>JAHBYX010000009.1:92500-289609 GCA_019635735.1 Mesorhizobium sp. | reverse complement strand
CTTGAACACCCGGTCGCGCGAACCTTCGAGATAGGGCCGCTCCCAGTCGTGCTTCAGGTCCCTGAAGCGCTCCAGCATCGGATAGAGGCCGAAGTTCATCGAGCCCATGTTGAGCGAGGCGACCTCCGGCTTGAAGTTCGCCACCGGCTTCAGCCGCTCGTCGATGGTCATGGTCGAGGCGCCGCCGGTGGTGATGTTGACCACGCAGTCGGAGCGCTGCTTGATCACCTTGAGGAAGGGTTCGAAGGCTTCGAGCGACTGGTCGGGCAGGCCGTTGACCGGATTGCGCGCATGCAGGTGGACGATCGCCGCCCCCGCCTCGGCCGCCCCGATCGCCGCATCCGCGATCTCCTGCCCCGTCACCGGCAGGTGCGGCGACATCGACGGCGTGTGGATCGACCCCGTCACCGCACAGGTGATGATCACTTTGCGACTGGCCATGCGCAGGCGTCCTTGCTCTTCGCTCAATCACGCTGCCTCGGCCAGCAGGCCGGCGGCATTGGTCGAGATGATCTTGGTGATGTCGGACTTAGGGACCTGGTGGTCGAGCAGGTCCGATACGATCATCCGATAGCCGTCGACCGGCTTCGGCGCCTGGGTCAGGCCGAGATCCGAACCGAGCACGGTGCGGTCGACGCCCGCAACTTCCATCATGTGGATCAGATCCTCGGTCTCGTGCTGCTTGGCGCGGCCCGGGATGAACATGCAGATCGAATGTTCCATGTAGGCGCCCAACGCGACGAGGCCGCGGATGTCCTCGTCGGAGCAGCCGATGATATAGCTCGGATGGTTGACGAGCATCTTCTTCACCCCGCGCTTCCTCGCCTCCTCGAAGAGAATGAAAAGCTCCGATACATGCAGATGCCCGCCTGCCAGGATGATGTTGGCTTCGGCGATCAGGTCGCAGATCTGCTTGGCCTCGTCAGTCAGCCTGCCATTGGCGTCGAGTACGGTCAGCGGGATCGGCGGCAGCATGGGCTTCGCCGTCTTCGGGAAGGACTTCGATGCATAGGCCTCGATATGGTTCTTCGCCGCGAAGGTCGGGAACCAGACGATCTTGCCGCCGAGCTTGATGGCGTGGTCGACGGCGTGCGGATTGACGCCGCCGGAAGCATTGTTCAAGGCCACGCCGGAGAAGAGCTCGACCTTCGAGTCCGGATAGATATCCTTCAGCACCGCGCAGTGCGGCATGCCGACATAGTAATGGTCCTTGTAGAGCAGTGCCTTGAAGCCCGCCTCTTCAGCCATCCGGAAGGCTTCCGTGTGCCCGAGGATGCGTGGCATCGCCGCCGGGCCGGAATGGCAGTGCAGATCGACCGCGCCGACCAGAAGCTCGGCCACCTCCTCCGCGCGCTTCGGCTCCATCTCCGGAAGCGGGACGATCAGGGGATAGTTCGTCGTTGTGTCTGCCATGGTCTGTCTCCTTACTGGCTCGCTTCAGGCGCTCTTGGCGCCCACAGCGGAAATGTCGGCATAGGCCTTCAGCGCTGCCTGGCGCATGAAGCCCTGGTCGGACGCGACGATGAACGTCGTCGCGCCCATTGCGTGGAAGCGGCGCGCATCGTCGGCATTGGCGACCATCATCGCCACCGGCTTGCCCGCCTTCTTCGCGGCGGCGATGATCGTCTCGCAGGCCGCCATGATCTCGGGCGCATCCATCGCCGTGGCGCCGAGCGCCACGGTCAGGTCGCCGCGGCCGATGAATACCCCGTCCAGCCCCTCGGTCGCGACGATGGCGTCGATCTCGTCCAGCGCCTCCGGGTCCTCGATCATCGCGATGAACGTCACGGTCTGGTCCTGCGCGTCGACATGCGGCCAGACGCCGACTGCGCCGAACTGGCCGGCACGGGTGGTGTTGGAAAAGCCCCGTCTCCCGCCGCGGAACCGGCAGGCTTTGGCAATTTCCTGCGCCTTGGCGGCGGAACTGACATGCGGCACCAGCACGCCGGTCGCACCGTCGTCCAGCACCGCGAGCATCTTCGCTGCGCTCGGCTCCGCGACACGCACGATGCCGGCGGTGCCGGACGCGCGGGCGGCCAGAAGCGCGTGGTCGATCGTCACCCGGTCCCACGGCGCATGCTCCTCGTCGATGACGACGAACTCGAACCCGGCCTGGCCGAGGATCTCGACCGGATGGCTGGCCGGCGTCTTAACGAAGGTGCCGACGAGCGTCTCTCCGGCGATGAAGCGCTGGCGGAACGCGGAAGGGAAGGTGGATGCGGTCATGTTCAGGGTTCCGACGCGATGGGTGAGTTCAGTTGACCGGAAGCATTGCGTGCGGCAGCAGCAGCGTGACGGCCGGGATCGCGGCCACGAGGATCAGCACCAGGAGACATACGGCGAGCAGCGGTGCGGCTTCCCTCGAGACCGCCGTCAGCGACTGCCCTGAAGCGGCGCAGACGATGAACAGAAGGATGCCGACCGGCGGGGTCGCCATACCGATCACCACGTTGAGCACGACCATCGTGCCGAACTGGACCGGGTCCATGCCGATGATCTTCAGGAACTGCATCAGGATCGGCATGGTCAGGATCAGGATCGAGATCGGTTCCAGGAACATGCCCAGGATCAGCAGCACGATGTTGAGCATGATCAGCACGACGATCGGATTGTCGCTGATGGTCAGCACCGCAGACGCGATCGTCGTCGGCACCTGTTCGAGGGTGAAGACGAAGGCCACGATATTGGCCATCGCCGTGATGAACAGGATCGACGAACTCACGATAGTCGTGGCGATCATCGCCTCCCAGACGCGGCTGACGGTGAGGTCGCGATAGGCGAAGCCGACGATAAGGGCGTAGATGACCGCGACAGCGGCGGCTTCGGTGGGCGTGAAAATGCCGGCCTTTATGCCCACCACGATGATGAGCGGAAGGATCAGCGCGGGAAGCGTGCGGATGGTCGCCGCTCGCCGCGCATCCCAGCCCATCTTCGGCGTGACGGGAAACCCGTCTCGCCGCGCGCGCCACGACGCGTAGGCCAGAAGTCCGGCCGCCAGCAACAGCCCTGGTCCGACGCCGGCGAGGAAGAGCTGCCCGATCGAGGTGCCGGATAGAACGCCGTAGACGATCATCGTGATCGAGGGCGGGATGATCGGGCCCATGATCGAGCTGACGCCGACCAGCGCGGCGGCATAAGCCGGGGGAATGCCCTGTTTCTGCATCGCCGGGATGAGGATGGACCCGAGCGCGGAGGCCTCGGCCGTGGCGCTGCCCGAGATCCCGGCAAAAAAGCCCGAGGAGAGCACGGTTACCGACGACATGCCGCCTCGGCGGTGGCCAACCATTGCGCGGGCGAAGGTGACGATGCGGTCGGTGATGCCGCCGACATTCATCAGCATGCCGGCGAGCAGGAAAAGCGGAATCGTGAGCAGGATGAACTGGTCGACGCCCGCCATCATCCGCTGCGGCAGGGCGAGGATCACCGCGCCATTTCCCGACAGGAACAGGTAGAACATGCCGCCGACACCAAGCGCCAGCGCGATCGGCACACCGGTGGCGAGGAGGAGGACGAAGGATCCGAAGAATGCGCCCATCGGTCAGCCCTCCGCCTCGGTCGGCGCCGGCCGCTCAGGCGCGTTGGGAAGCTCCCGCCAATCGAGCACCAGCGAGGCGATGATGTGAAGACCGAGAAGGGCCGAGCCGATCGCCACCGACACGTAAACCCAGAAGATCGAAAGTCCGACGCCGCGCCCGATGAGCGACATGAAGATGAAGTCGACCGCCGGAACGATCTGATGGCTGAAGCGGGTCGAATAGTCGAAGCCGTTGACCATCATCAGCCAGAGGAAGGCGAGGATCGGGATCGACACCAGCACCTTCAGCGCAAGCCGCCATTTCGGCTCAAGCATCAGGGGCACGATGTCGACCGCGACCAGTTCGCCCTTGGTGTAGGCAAGCCCTATGAACAGGAAAGTCTGCCAGATCAGGATGTAGCGGCACAGTTCCTCGGCCCAGATCAGCGACGCGCCGAAGACGTAGCGGGCGATGACCTGGGCGGTCATGATCGCGACGATCGTCAGCATCGTCGCGCCCGCGAGGAACCGCATGGCGGCGACATACCAGCCGATCGCGGCCCGGCCGGGTCCGCCTGCTGTGTCTTGATTTGGCATCTGTCCGCTCGTCATCCGCCTCGCTACATGGTGAGGGCGGACGATAACTCGTCCGCCGCCCTGAGACAGCCTCAGGCCATGCCGCGCGCTGTTGCGACGAACTCCGCGATCAACGGATCCTTGGCGCTCCAGGTCTCGACGATCGGAGCGACCTTCTTCTGCATCTCTGCGAGGTCCTCGAGATCATGGATCTCCACGCCCTTGGCCTTGAGTTCGTCGCGGCCGGTGAGATCCTGGTTCTTGGTGTAAGCCAGCGTCGGCGCGACGGAGACACGGCCGGCCTCGCGCACGGCCTTCTGCAGCTCGGCGGGCAGGCCGTCGAACACCGCCTTGTTCATGGCGATGACGTTGTGCCACGGGTAGTGTCCCGTCAGAGTGAAGTTCTTGCCGACCTCCCAGAGATTCTCGCCCAGCATCGATGAGACGTTGATCTCGACCGCGTCGATTACCTTGGTTTCGAGTGCGCCATAGACCTCGCCGTACGGCATCCCAACCGGCGAGACGCCAACGCCTTCCCAAATCGCCTTGTGCAGCGGCACGGGGAGGATACGCGTCTTGAGGCCGGCGAAATCCGGCACAGTCTTGACGACCTTCGTCGCCGACAGGAAATGGCGCTGGCCGATATCCGTCGTCTGAAGGCCGACGAGACCCGCGGGCGCGAGGTCGTCGAGCACCTTCTGCCCGATGTCGCTCATCGCCACCTTGGTGAAGTGGTCGTAGTCCTTGATCAGGAACGGAAGCTGGTAGGCGTCGAGCGCCTGTCGCCCTGTAACGAGCGGGAACAGCACGCCCGAACAGCCGCACAACTCGTTGGTGCCGGCCATCGCCGACTCGAGGTTCTGCTTGTCCTCGCCCAGCTGGCGGTTGGGGAAGATGGTGATGTCGATCGCGCCGGGAACGAGCGCTTCGAGCGCCTTCTTGAACTCGACGGCGGCGATGTGGCCGGGATGGATCTCATTGGCCGCATGCGCGAGCCGCATCTTGATCGGTGCGGCGCGTGAGACATGGGGCATTGCAAGAGTGGCAGCCATCGCGCCTGACGACACGATGAGTTGGCGGCGGGTCAGCATGAACGTTTCCTCCGTTTCGCTATGCAGAACGCTGTTCCGATAGATAGTTCATTGATCGCAACAGGCTGTCAAGCCGTCTCGGCGAATTTTGCTGTGAGCCTGTCGATGCATGTCGGGCTTGACAAGCGTCCGGCATCCGGCGATCTAATTTCGCATCATGTGTTCTGCAATACAGAACGACTGATTGGGAGAGAGAACGATGTACGATCCGAGTGATCCGCGCTCGCGCATGGCTGCTACGGCGCCGGCTTCGAAACCTGCCGGGGCGCAGGCGTTCGCTGGTGCCGACTACGGGCTGTTCTACGAGACCGGTCCGCAGATCGTCGCCGATGGGGCACGAACCTGGTTGACGCGTGGCCAGAACTTCCTCGTCGGCCAGAGCGAAGTCGACGCCGGTGGATCGCTGTCGCGTCCCAACCAGCCGGATGAATATGTACTGCTGCTCCCCGACCGGGACACGCCTGCCGTGGTCGAGGCCAATGGCGAGCGGGTGGAGGTCGGCGGATACTCGCTGGTGATCGTTCCGCCGGGCGAAAGCCGCATCACGCTGCCGAAGGGCGGCAGGGCCACGCGCATCTTCTCGACGCGCTCCGAAGATCTCAACTCGGCGTGCTCGAACGCGGACTCCTACGCCGCGCCTCATCCGAACGTGACCTTGCTGGAGCCCTGGCCGGATCCGGTGGGAGGCTTCCGCATCCGTGCCTACAGTCTGGATGTGCCGCCAACGCCCGGCCGCTTCGGCCGCATCTTCCGCTGCACCACGCTGATGGTGAACTATCTCGACCCACAGCACGGGCCGCGCGACATCACCAAGCTGTCGCCGCATCACCACGACGATTTCGAGCAGGGCTCGCTCGCCCTGGACGGCGCCTTCACCCATCACCTGCGCTGGCCGTGGACGACGAATCTCAACGTGTGGCGCGACGATGAACATGCGCTGGTGCGCTCGCCGTCCTTGACGGTAATCCCCCCGCCCGCCATCCATACCTCGCGGGGCATGGAGGCTGGCCTGAACCAGCTGGTGGACATCTTCTCGCCGCCGCGCGTCGACTTCTCGAAGCAGGGCTGGGTACTCAACGCGGACGAATATCCGATGCCCGCTTCGCTTGGCTGAAGCCATGCGTCGCCCCTCCCCACGCAGCAGGCTTGCCGAAGTCGAGAATGAAGGTAAGTCTGCGATCACACCGGCAGTCGCCGATGGTCGGAGGGGTGATGCATTTTCCGGAAAGAACGCGGCGATGAGCACCACGCCGCACGGCGGATCGATCCAGGCCGTCGAGTTCGCGCTCGAGATCCTGGAATACGTGGCCCGCTGCCAGACGTCGGTCGGCGTGTCGGAAATGGCGCGCGCTTTCGACACCACCAAGAGCCGCATCCACCGGCATCTCCAGACGCTGGTGTCGGCCGGCTACCTGATCCGCAACGAGGACACCGAGCGCTACTCGATCAGCGCACGCCTGATGGCGCTGGGACAAGCCGTCAGCGAGAGCTTCGAACTGGCCACCGCAGCGCGCGAGATTGCCCGCGAATTGCGAGACCTCACCGGCCATGCGGTGGCCATCAGCCAGCCTGAGCAGGACGGCAACCGCATCCTCCTCATCGTCCCCAGCCGGTCCAACATCGAGATCCACGTCAAGCCAGGCTCGCTGCTCGCCTTCAATTCCAGTGCCCAAGGCAAGATTTCGCTTGCCTTCGGCGATGCGCTGCTTCTGCCGCGCGTCCTGTCCGAACCGATGGAGATGCGCACGCCCTTCACCATCACAGACCCGGACCGGCTGCGGCTCGAAGTCGAGGCGGTGCGCCGTCAGCGCTGGGCTGTCGGACCCAATGAATCGATGATCGGTCTCAATGCACTCGCCGCGCCGATCTTCGACGCACTCGGCAACTATGTCGGGGCGATCGCCCTGACCGATTCGGTGCAGTACATTCCCGAAACGCCGACGACCGACCAGGTGCGCCACCTTCTCGCCGCCGCCGCCAAGATTTCCGCCAATCTGGGATACCGGGCCGGAAAGTGACGTTGACCCGCTAGGTCACCCGCTCGCCGCGACGCCAGACCGAACGGACGGTGGGAATCCCGTGATGCTGACGGACGCGGACGAGGTCAGCGCGCTTGCCGGGCGCAATCTCGCCCCGATCGTCTAGCCCGACAGTGCGCGCCGGCGTCGCGGTAACGAGCGCGACCGCGTCGGGCAGCGAGATGCCCCCCTCGCCGTCCGCCAGCAGAAACGCCGCGTGGACCAGCGAGGACGGGATGTAGTCCGAAGAGAGAACGTCGAGGATGCCCGCATCGGCCAGGTCGCGCGCCGCGATATTGCCCGAATGCGAGCCGCCGCGAACGATGTTGGGTGCTCCCATCAGCACGCTCATGCCGGCCTCGTGCGACGCGCGTGCCGCCTCCAGAGAGGTCGGGAATTCAGCCAGACGGACACCGTCGGTGACCGCCTCGTCGACATGGGCCAGCGTCGCGTCGTCATGGCTGGCGAGCGTCACGCCGGCGCTCCGGCAGTGCTCCGCGATCGCCTTGCGGTGGACGCTCGAATAGCGGGCCGACTGCTCCTTGCGGGTGGCGACATAGCGCTCGAAGGCCTCGTCGGACATACCGCGCTTGGTCTTGTAGTAGAGGGTATATTGCTCCATCGTCTGGAACTGCCGCTGGCCGGGCGCGTGGTCCATCAGCGAGGCCAGCCGCACGTTTCGGTCGTCCCTGAACCGCTCCAGTGCATCAAGCACGTCGGGCGACGAGACCTCGCAGCGCAGGTGCAGGAGGTGTTCGGCGCGAAGCCTGCCGTGGCCCTGCGCGGCCTCGATCGCATCGGCGAGCAGCCGCATCTCGTGCGGGTCGAAGCCGCCGTCCTCATCCGAGCCCATGCGCAGGCAGTCGAACACGGTCGTGATGCCCGACGCCGCAATCTGCGCGTCATGTGCCTGGACCGCCGCGATCGCGTTCCACCGCACACCGGGACGGGGAGAGTAATGGCCTTCGAGATGGTCGGTGTGCAGCTCGACCAGCCCCGGGATCAGATAGTCCCCGTCCAGATCCTCGCCGACCGCGCTGGACGACGACACGTCCGCGATACGGCCATCGCGAATCAGCGCCGCCCCGGTCCTCACCTCGTCGCGAAGAACGATTGTGGCGTTGCGGAGCACGGCTTCCTGAGGCATGCGGACGACTTTCCATTGGCGGGCGGGCCGCCGGTTTCGAGATGGCGGACGTGAATTGGTCGCTTAGGAGATTTGCATGACAGTTTGACGAAGGCGCCGTGGGCAATCCGCCGGTCTCACGATGCCGCGCCCGGTGGCGAGATCAGCCGCTGCCTCAGTGCAGTCGAGATGTTGTCGAAGACGAAGACGACGATCAGGATCAGGATCACCATGTAGGCGACGTTCTCCCAGTCGGAATTGGTGCGGATCGCCTCCCACAACTTGAGGCCGATGCCGCCCGCTCCGACGGCGCCGAGGATCGTGGCCGAGCGCGTGTTCGATTCCCAGAAATAGAGCGATTGGGACAGGAACACCGGCAGCACCTGCGGCACCACGCCGTAGCGCTGCACGGCTGTGGGCGACGCGCCGACCGAGCGGACGCCCTCGCGCTGCTTGTCGTCGATGTTCTCCAACGCTTCCGAATAGAGCTTTCCGAACGTACCGGTGTCGGTGAAGAAGATCGCGGATATGCCGGCGAGCGGTCCAGGTCCGAAGGCCCGGGTGAAGAACAGTGCCCAGATCAGCATGTCGACCGATCGCTGGAGATCGAAGAAGCGCTTGGCCACCTGGTTGAGCACACGGTTCGGCATGATGTTGCGCGCGGCGATGAAAGCCAGCGGGAACGCCACCAGCGAGGCAAGCACCGTGCCGGCAAAGGCCATCACGATCGTTTCCAAGAGCTTGGTCCACACGTCGAGGTGCTGCCACTCGGCATTGTAGAGGAAGTTGTTCCAGGCAAGCGACAGGTTGGAGCGCGACGGTTCGACCCGATCGCCAGACACGACGAGATCGAACACTTCGCCGGCGGATTTACCCCAGAAAGGAGAATTGATGTCGAAAACGAAGTTCGCCCAGCCGAGGAACCGGTGGCGGATTTTCACCTCGTCGCTCTCGATCTCGGCACGGCCGGGAACGCCGAAATAGACCACCACCTTGTCGCCCGGCGAGCGCTGGGTCGCCCAGGACGGCAATGGGCCTTGTGCATTGACGGCGACATCCCTGACGATGTCCAGCACCAGCGTCTCGTCACCGCGCGTGACGGTGACCCGATCCGGCCGGATATCGACCGTGCCTGCGCCGCTGAAATCGACGGTCGCGCGAACGACTTCTTCCGAAGGCTCGATTGGTGTTGCCGCTGCAGATGGAATAGGCGTGGCGCCGTCCGATCCGGCAGGAGCGGTCGCGCCGCCGGCGGGTCCGAGGAAACTGCCCGATGAGCTCGAAACGCCTCCCCCCGCGCCGCCGGCCTGTGGCGCGCTCTTCACGATCATCGCCGTTTCGCGTGCCAGCCAGTCGGGATTGCCGTTAGGACCCAGCGGATCGAAACGGGTGAACTTCACCTCGAGATGGTCTTCACGCAGATCGATGTTCGGACGCACCTCGTAGGACACCCAGTCGGCAAGATAGGCGCCAGCGATGTCCCATTTGGCATTGGCGAAGACCGTTCCGATGGAGAAGAACCACCAGGCAAACATCAGGTAGCCGACGATCCCTGCGGCGACCAGCCAGGAGATCCGCCGCTTTCGCAGCGAGCCCTTCAGCACCGCCGGATAGCGCTCCGCGACCTCGTGCATTTCTGTGGTGACCGCACTCGCCATGATCAGCCCCCTCGCCCGAACTCGAACGCCTGATCGCCGACGAGCTTGCGGCGCAGCCAGGCGGAAAATTGGTCGACAGCCACGATCGTCAGAAAAAGCAGAAGCACGATCGCAAGCGTCTTGGCTTCGTGGGTCTGGCCGATCGACAGTCGCAAGGCCTCGCCGATGCCGCCGCCGCCGACCGCTCCGATGATCGTCGAGGCACGCACGTTGATCTCGAACCGCAGCAGCGCGTAGGAGACGAAGTTCGGCATCACCTGCGGCACGATGCCGAACCAGACGCGCTCGATCCAGTTGCCGCCGACGGCGCGAAGGCCTTCGTCGGGGCGCATGTCCGCGTTCTCGACCACTTCGAAGAACATCTTGCCGAGCGCGCCGATCGTGTGGATCGACACGGCCAGGATCGCGGGGATCGCGCCGAGCGAAAAGACGGCGAGGAAGAAGCCGGCGATCACGATCTCGGGAAAGGCGCGCAGGATCTCCATGAACCGGCGCACGAAGAAGCGCAGCCAGCGGTTCGCGACGAGATTGCGCGCCGCGAGAAAGCACAGGCCGAAGCCGAGGAGGAAACCTATCAGGGTCGAGAGCAGCGCGATGTTCAGCGTCTCGACCATCAGGTAGAGGTATTCCGGAACGTAGAGCGTCTCCGTGAAGTAGGCGCGTCCCTCCGGATAGTTGTATTTAAGGCTGCCGTCGTCATAGGGCGAAGGCAGGTCGAACATCGCGCGCCACACCTCCCACCCGTCGCGCGGGACCAGTTGGCCGAGAAAGTCGAAGAGGTGGGGCAGGCGGTCGAAGAACTTGCCGGCATTGGACTCGTTTGCGAACCACAGCGAACCGGCCATCGCGATGGCGAGAAAGACGACGCCGCCAAGGGAGTAGAGCCGCCGGCGCACGGCAAGTTCGCGCCAGTGGCGTTCGACCAGGCCGCCCGTCTCGGACAGGGACGGCTTTACCGGTCGGCCAGTCTCGGTGATCGCGCTCATCAGATATCCCGCAAGAGAAACGCCGCGAGGTTTCCCCCGCGGCGTCGCAATTCATTTCGCGATCAGGAACCGATCTTGGCCTTACGGGCGTCGATGATCGGCTGGTAGAACTCGGTAGTCACTTCGGTGAAGCCGGTGAAATCACCGCCCTGGATGGCCGAGAAACAGGCCGCGTCGGTCTTGGGCAGGTTCACCATGAAGTCCTTGAACTTGGCCTTCATGTCGGCGTCGAGCGAGGTGCGGACGACGATCGGGCCGTTCGGGATCAGCGGCGACTTCCAGATCTCGGTCAGGTCGTCCATGTCGAGGACGCCCTTGTCGACCATCTTGCGCAGGTTGCCCGAGGAATAGCCTTCGGAGAACTCGCCGACGCCCGAGCCCCAGGTGGTACCCGCATCGAAGGTGCCCTTGAGCACTTCGAGGACGAGGTTCTCGTGGCCGCCACCGAAACCGGTCTCGGAGAAGTAGTCCTTCACCGGCACGCCGCCGAGATCCTTGGGCAGGGTCACCGACGGGATCAGGTAGCCGGAGGTCGAGTCCGGATCGGCAAAGCCGAGCTTCTTGCCGTTGAGATCGGCCAACGTCTTGATGCCGGAGTCCTTCTTGGCGACCATGATGGAATAGTAGCCCGTCGAGCCGTCGGTCTGCACCGTGGTCAGGATCGGTTCGACTGCGTCGGCCTTCTCGAGATAGACCTTGGCGAAGGCCGAGGCGCCGAGTTCGGCATAGTCGAGCGTACCGCCGAGCAGGCCCTGGACGACGCCGTCATAGTCGGCCGCCGGGAAGAGGGAGACCTTCTCCACGCCGAGGACGGCCGGGAGCTTGTCGACCATGCACTGGAAGTTGCGCAGGCGGTCGGCTTCGTTTTCGCCGCCGAGGATGCCGATGCGGAATTCCTTGAGATCCTCCGCCTGGGCGGAATTGGCGACCAGCGCGCCGAGCGCGGCGGCGGCCAGAAGTGCTTTCCTGAACATGTCGTCTCTCCTGTTGCGAGCCGGCGACTGCCGCTCTCGAATCTGTCTGATGCTGGCCCTTGACGGAGGCGGGGCGATCCCGGCGTTCAAAGCCCGGCGAATGCGGGTTCGAGCGGTCCGGCGGATTGGAACTTCCGGAGCTTCTCCGGAACGATGCTGGTCGAGGTGATCTCTTCGGGAATGTCGTCCGCATCCGCGCCATAGACCCGGGCGACCGCTGCGCGGTCGAGATCGTCAGGTTCGCCGTCGAACACGACCTTGCCGCCCGACATGCCGATGATGCGGTCGCAATAGCTGCGCGCCGTGTCCAGCGTGTGGAGATTGGTGACGACCGTCAGCCCTTCGCGCCGGTTGATGTCGCGCAGGGCATCCATGACGATCTTGGCGTTGAGCGGATCGAGCGAGGCGATCGGCTCGTCCGCCAGGATGACCTTCGGCTGCTGCATCAGGGCGCGGGCGATCGCAACGCGCTGCTGCTGGCCGCCCGACAGCGTGCCGGCGGCCTGCAGCGCGGTCTGCGCGATTCCGAGCCGCTCCAGCGCGTTGATGGCGTGGATGCGTTCGTCGCGGCTGAAGATGCTGAGGAGGTTGAGGACGGTGGACCGGTGGTTGAGCCGGCCGAGCAGAACGTTGGTCAGCACATCAAGGCGGGGCACGAGATTGAACTGCTGGAAGATCATCGCGCAATCGCGCTGCCAGTTGCGCAATGGTGCGCCGCGGAGTGTCGAGACGTCCCTGCCGTCGAAATGGATCGACCCCACGGAGGGGTCGACGAGACGGTTGATCATGCGCAGCAGCGTCGACTTGCCGGCGCCCGAGCGGCCGATCACGCCGACCATCTGGCCTTCCTCGATCTCGATCGTGACATTGTCGACGGCAATGTTCTTGCCGAACCGGCGTGTCAGATTGGTGATCTTCAGCATCCGCGACATCCCCGGTGCGCGGGCTTTTTCCCTTTCGCACATGCGAGAAGCGCTATGGGATCAACATGAAGCCGGAATGTCCGTTGGATGACGGTTTTGTTACGATTCACAGCAGCGGCAGCAGCACGGGCGCCTCAGCCGCCGTGCTTCTCGAGGAAGGCCTCGGCGCTCAATTGCCTGAAGTCGTCGAGCGCGTCGCGCAGGCGAGCGTGATCCCAGTCCCACCAGGCGAGCGCCTGATAGCGCCCGGCCATCCCGCGGTCGAAACGCTCGCGGATCGGACGGGCCGGAACGCCGGCGACGATCGTGTAGGGCGCGACATCCTTCGACACCACGGCTCCTGCTCCCACCACCGCTCCATCGCCGATGGTCACGCCCGGCAACACCGTCGAGCCGTGGCCGAGCCAGGTATCGTGGCCGATCGTCACCTTGCGCGCCCGCCGCGCGGCGAAGAAATCCGCCTCGTGCTCGGCGTCCGGCCAGTAGTCGGAGGCACGGTAGGTGAAGTGGTGCAGCGTCGGCCGGTCGATCGGATGGTTCGTCGCGTTCAGCCTTACAGAGGCCGCGATATTGGCGAACTTGCCGATCGCCGCGCACCAGACGTGGCAGTCCTGCATGAGGTAGGAGTAGTCGCCGATCTCCACTTCCGCGATGCGGCAGCCTTCCGCGATCTCGGTGTAGCGGCCGAGCGTTGTGTCAGTCACCTGCGCCGAGAAGTGGATCTGCGGCGTTTCGGACAGTCCCTTGGGCATCAGGCAGCCTTCCTCGGAGCGAACGTGGTGACGTCGACGACGCGGTCGGCGACCGCTTCGCGCACGTCCTGGTCGTGGAAGATACCGAGCATCGCGACGCCGTCGCGCTTCTTCTCGGCGATCATGCCGATGACGATTTCGCGGTTCGCCGCGTCGAGGGAGGCGGTCGGCTCGTCGAGCAGCAGGATCGGATGGTCGGTGATGAAGCCGCGCGCGATGTTGACACGCTGCTGCTCGCCGCCGGAGAACGTCGCCGGCGGCAGCTGCCACAGCCGCTCCGGCAGATTCAGCCGTTGGAGAAGCGTGCGCGCCCTCGACCGCGCCTGCTCCCTTTCCTCGCCGCGCGCCAGGAGCGGGTCGGCGACGACATCCACGGCCGACACGCGCGGCACCGCCCGCAGGAACTGGCTGACATAGCCTATCGTGTCGCGACGGATCGCGAGCACCGTGCGGGGGCTCGCCGTCGCCAGATCGACCAGTTGCCCCTTGTGCGCGATGATCACCTGGCCGGCGTCAATGCCGTAATTGCCGTAGAGCATCTTCAGGATCGAGCTCTTGCCGGCTCCCGACGGCCCGCCGAGGACGGCGCATTCGCCCGCCCTGAGCGAGAAGGAGACGTTGCGCACCACGGGCAGTTCCACGCCGCCGCGCAGATGCATGACGAAACTCTTGGCGACGTCCGAGACGACGAGCGGAGTGGTCATGTCACACCTGAAGGATCGAGGAAACGAGGAGTTGGGTATAGGGCGCGCGCGGATCGTCGAGCACGCGGTCGGTGAGGCCGTGCTCGACCACGGCGCCGTCCTTCATCACCATCATCCGGTGGGAGAGGAGCCGCGCCACAGCGAGGTCGTGCGTTACGACGATCGCCGCCAGGCCGAGGTCGCTGACCAACCCCCGCAGCAGGTCGAGCAGGCGCGCCTGGACGGAAACGTCGAGACCGCCCGTCGGCTCGTCCATGAAGACGAGGCGCGGCCCGGTGACGAGATTGCGCGCGATCTGCAGCCGCTGGCGCATGCCGCCCGAAAACGCGCGCGGCCGGTCGTCGATACGGTCATCGGCGATCTCGACACGTCCGAGCCAGTCGATCGCCGTCTCGCGGATACGGCCGTAGTGCCGGTCGCCGACCGCCATCAGCCGCTCGCCGACATTGGCGCCGGCCGAGACCGACATGCGCAGCCCGTCGGCCGGGTTCTGATGGACGAAGCCCCAGTCGGTCCGCATCAGGAAGCGGCGCTCCGCCTCGCTCATCCGGTAGAGGTCGCGCCACTGCCCGTCGCGCATGCGGTAGGAGACGAGGCCCGAACTCGGCGGCAGCCGCGTCGAGACGCAGTTGAGCAGCGTCGTCTTGCCGGAACCCGATTCGCCGACGACGGCCAGCACCTCGCCGGGCCACAGGTCGAACGACACGTTCTCGCAGCCCCGGCGCGCGCCGTAGGACTTGGACAGCGATGTGACGCGCAGCAGCGGTTCGTCGGTCACGATACGGCCTCCACCTTCTTTCCCAGTTCTCCGACATGCCCCTCCGCCCGCCGCGTTTCGCAATGGTCCGTGTCCGAGCAGACAAACATCCGCCCGCCGCGGTCGTCGAGGATCACCTCGTCGAGATAGACGTGCTCCGCGCCGCACAGCGCGCAGGGCTTGTCGAAGGTCTGTACCTCGAACGGATGGTCCTCGAAGTCGAGGCTGACCACCTCGGTGAAGGGCGGCACGGCATAGATGCGCTTCTCGCGCCCCGCGCCGAACAGCTGCAGCGCCGGCGACATGTGCATTTTCGGATTGTCGAATTTAGGCGTCGGCGACGGGTCCATCACGTAGCGCCCCTCGACCTTGACCGGATAGGCGTAGGTGGTGGCGATCCGCCCGTGCCGGGCGATGTCCTCGTAGAGCTTGACGTGCATCAGCCCGTATTCCTCGAGCGCATGCATCTTGCGTGTCTCGGTCTCGCGCGGTTCGAGGAAGCGCAACGGCTCCGGGATCGGCACCTGATAGACCAGCACCTGGCCTTCCGTCAGCGGATGCTCCGGGATGCGGTGCCGCGTCTGGATGATCGTCGCCGCCGCTGTCGATGTCGTCACTGCCACATTGGCGACCTTCCGGAAGAAGGCGCGGATCGACACCGCGTTGGTCGTGTCGTCAGCGCCCTGGTCGATGACTTTCAGCGTGTCGTCCGGCCCGATGATGGAGGCCGTGACCTGCACGCCACCCGTGCCCCAGCCATACGGCATCGGCATCTCGCGGCTGGCAAATGGCACCTGGTAGCCGGGGATCGCGATGCCTTTCAGGATAGCGCGGCGGATCATCCGCTTCGTCTGCTCGTCGAGATAGGCGAAGTTGTAGGCGGCGATGTCGGTCATGACACGATACCCGGCGAACGGAGCGCACTTGCTGATCGCACATAATTGTGCGACCCTTCGGATGGATTGGGGATCCGTCGATGAAGAGGGATGCGCTTCTTCGAGAATTGCGCGCACTGGCTCGAAAACAAGGAAGAGCTTTCGGAGTCTTCACCGACAAGGGCAAGGGATCGCACTACCGCGTACGATTTGGCGACCGCCTGACAACCATCCAATCCGGCGATCTGTCCAATCTGATGGTCGCAAGGATCAGGAAGCAGCTCGGAATTGACGAATAGGAGCAATGAGCGGCGATGGAATATGTCTTCCCTGCTTTGATCGAATCCGATCCGGATGGCGGCTATCTGGTGACGTTTCCTGACGTGCCCGAAGCGATCACCGGCGGCGAAACGGCGACTGGGGCCCGTTCCAATGCGGTAGAGGCGCTTGGCCTTGCGTTGCGCGGTGTATTGGCCATGGGCCGTCCGTTGCCTTTGACCCGCACGAGAGGGGCTGGGCTGATAGAGATCGCAGTCGACCCGACGACTGCTCTCAAGCTTGCGGTCGTCGAGGCATTC
This sequence comes from Mesorhizobium sp., assembly GCA_019635735.1. Lineage (GTDB taxonomy): Bacteria > Pseudomonadota > Alphaproteobacteria > Rhizobiales > Rhizobiaceae > Mesorhizobium_A. The sequence goes on along the minus strand of JAHBYX010000009.1, from coordinate 273,077 downwards.
AACGAAAGCGGCCTCTCGAAGTCGGAACTTGCCCGCCGACTCGGACGGGTTGAAACCGAGGCCCGCCGCATTCTCGATCCGGATCATCCGACGAAGCTGCCCCTCCTGCAGGAGGCGCTTGCCGTTCTGGGGAAGGACATCATCGTTTCGGTCAGGGACGCCGCATAAGCCGTTCATTCCGCAGCCTCCCGGCGCTCGTCCTCGCCCAGCCCTGCCTCGAATTCCGCCCGCATGCGCCTGACGAGGTCGAGTTCGGCCTGGAAGTCGACATAATGCGGCAGTTTCAGATGCTCGACGAAGCCGGTCGCCTGGACGTTGTCGGAGTGCGAGATGACGAATTCCTCGTCCTGCGCGGGAGCGACGATATCCTCGCCGAACTCGGCGGCGCGCAGCGCCCGGTCGCAGAGCGCCATGGCCATCGCCTTGCGCTCCGACTGGCCGAAGACGAGGCCGTAGCCGCGCGTGAACTGCGGCGGCACCTTGGACGAACCCTTGAACTGGTTGACCATCTGGCACTCGGTCACCCGGATCGTGCCGAGCGGCACCGGGAAGTCGAGCTCAGGCACGTCGAGTCCCAGCTCGGCTTCGCCGATCCTGATCTCGCCGACGAAGGGGTGGGTGCGCGCATAGCCGCGCTGGGTGGAATAGGCGAGCGCGAGCAGGAAGCCTTCGTCGCCGCGCGCCAGCGCTTGCAGGCGGGCATCGCGCTCGAGCGGAAACTCCAGCGGCTCGCGCGTGATGTCGGCGACGGGCTTGCCGGCCGGCACGGCACCGTCCGCCTCGATCAGCCCCTCGTCGTCGAGCAGGTCCGAGACACGGGGCATCGGTGCCGGATCGACCTGGCGCTGCGCCGGGGCTTTGGCCAACTCGTCGCCGGCCAGCGCCGGATCGAGCAGGCGGTGCGTATAGTCGAAGGTCGGCCCGAGAAGCTGGCCGCCCGGCAGGTCCTTGTAGGTCGCCGAGACGCGCCGCTCAATCGCCAATGCCGCCGTATCCAGAGGGCGGGTGTAGCCGAAGCGCGGCAGCGTGGTGCGGTAGGCCCGCACCAGGAAGATCGCCTCGGTCATGTCGCCCCGCGACTGCTTGAGCGCCAGGCCGGCGAGTTCGCGATCGTAGAGCGAGCCTTCTGCCATGATCCGGTCCACCCCGAGCGCCAGCTGCTCGACGATCTGGTCGAGCCGCAGCGCAGGGACGGAGCGGTCTCCGCGCCTGCGGTCCGCCAGAAGCGAATGGGCATTCTCGATGGCGGCTTCGCCACCCTTCACCGCGACATACATGGTTCAGCCTCCCGTCTGTGCGGCTTCGATGCGGGTCGTGCGCGGCAGGCAGGCGATCTCGTCGCGCGACACCAGGATCAGGTCGACGCCGCGGGGAAACCGGGCGTGGTTCTGCCGCCACTGCGCGATGAAATGGCGCGGCATCGGCGACGGCGCTATGGTCGCGGTGCGCTCGATCCCCGGTCCGGCGAGCGTCAGCGGCGTCCCGGCGTCGAAACTGTCGACCTGCAGCACGATCGTGGTCGAACGGTCCGGGTATTCCTGCGACCCCTGCGCAAAGCTCTCCAGCGCGACCAGTTCGTCCGGCGCTGCCGCAAACGCGAAATGCGCCTCCGTCGTGATCGGAGTCACCGCCGCGCCGCTGTGGAAGCCCAGCCATTCGCGAACGAGCGGGGTCGACAGCTGCCGGTCGAGCCAGACGGGCGTGTCATGATCGCAAAGAGCTAGTGCGACCGCGCCCGCGAGCGGCGACATCGGTGGCGGCGGCGCGGTAAGTGCTGCCACGCGGCGTCGGCTCCCGGGGCGGGCCATCGCGTCCATCACGGCGCGGAATACGGACTGGGAGTCGAAGACAGAGCTTCGAAATCCGCCCTGGATTGCAGTTGACGCCTGCATCAGTCCTCTCCCCTCACCATCGTGAAGAAGTCGACCTTCGTGGCCGCGACCTCGGCCGCGCGGCGGCCGGCTTGGCCAGCGTGCTCAAGTCGTAGCGGCCCGAGGATCAGGTCTTCGAGGCGCGCCCGCAGCTCCGGCTTCTGCCACAGCGCGTCGATCGTCGCCGCGATCCGCGCCTTGTCTGCGTCGCGGCCGAGCGCATAGGAATGGCCGACCTCGCCGCTCGCCAGCCGCACAGTCGCGCGCGTCACCGTCGCTTCGCCGACATTGAAGGCGGCGCCACCGCCGCCAATGCGGCCCCGCACCGTCACCAGCCCCGTCTCAGGGCCCCGCACGGGTTCGGCCACGACGGCGAAGCCGGCGTCACTCCAGAGCCTTGCCAGGCGGGAGGACGGTGCATGCGCGAGCACCGCAATCATCTGGCGCCGCATTTCGCTTTCTGCCTTCGCTCCCGCTCCTGCGCTCCGCATGCCCGACCTCACTTGTATAGTGATATAGACAACTATATAAACGAGCATCTCGTTAGACACGGTCCATGACGATCTGATGACAGCAACTGGTGCAGAACCCGCCCGGGACGCCGCGATCCGCCGCAACAGCGGCGTGTCGCTGTGGCGTCAGATTTCGGATCGGATCCGCCGTCTGGAGACGAGCGGGGAGCTCGACTCCGACGGTCGCCTGCCGCCGGAATTCGCGCTCGCCGAGGAGTTCGGCGTGAACCGCCACACCGTGCGCAGCGCGATCTCCCACCTCGTCCAGGAAGGCGTGCTACGTACCGAGCAGGGGCGCGGCACCTTCTTCCGCAGCAGACCGCGCCTGGCCTATCCCATCGGACGGCGCACTAGGTTCTCGGCCGGCCTGGAGGGACAGGCCTCTTCGCTGCAGATGGTGCTGGTGGAATCCTCCACGGTTGACGCGGACGCGCGGGTCGCCGAAGGGCTGGACCTCGAGGCGGGAGCGCCAGTCGTCTGGCTGCGGACGATCGGGCTGGCCGACGGCGAGCCGGTCTCGACCGCCGAGAGCTGGTTTCCGGCCGATCGCCTGCCAGGTATCGCCGACGCCTTCCGCCGCACCGGGTCGGTCACCTCGGCGCTTTCCCTGCTGGGCATAGGCGACTACACGCGCCGCGCGACCACTCTGACGGCCACGCATGCGAGCGACGACGATCTCGCCCGGCTGAAGCTCACGCCCGGCGCGATCGTTCTCGCTGCGGTCGGCGTCAACGTCGATCCGGACGGCCGGCCGATCCAGTATTCCGAGACGCGTTTCTCGGCCGACCGGATCGAGCTGACGATCGAGAGCGGCTGATCCGGGCTCAGCCCTTCCGGCCGACAGTCACGACCACCTCGGCATCGTCGCCAAGCGGCACGTGATCGGCCGGTTGCCCGTTGACCGAGATCGCAATGCCCTGCGCACCCGCCTCGGCCACGACCCGGAGCCGGATCGCCTTACCGTCGAGCTGCAGCGTCGCCGAGTAGCCGTCCCAGGCCGCGGGCAGCGAGGGCTTGACGGTCAGCCTGTCGCCCTCGCGCTTCAGCCCGAGAATGCCTTCCACCGCCGTGCGGTAGAGCCATCCGGCCGAACCCGTGTACCAGGTCCAGCCGCCCCGCCCCGCCAGCGGGCCTTCGGAATAGATGTCGGCCGCGACGACATAGGGCTCGACCCGGTAGCGTTCGGCCGCCTTTGCGTCGAGCGCGTGGTTGATCGGGTTGAGCATGCGGAAGCCCTCATAGGCTTCGTCGCCGAGGCCGAGTTCCGCCAGCGCCAGCACGAACCATGCCGCCGCATGCGTATACTGCCCGCCATTCTCGCGCACTCCCGGCGGATAGGCCTTGATGTAGCCTGGCTCCTTCTCCGTTCTGTCGAAGGGCGGCTTGAACAGGCGGATGATGTCGATGTCGCGCTCGACGAGTCGTTCGCGCGCAGCGGCCATCGCCAGGCGCGCCTTCTCCGGGTCGCCGTGGCCGGAAAGCACGCTCCACGATTGCGCAATCGAATCGATCTGGCATTCGTCGGAGCGCGACGAGCCGAGCGGAGTGCCGTCGTCGAACGAGCCGCGGCGATACCATTCGCCGTCCCAGCCCGAGCTTTCCAGCGCCGCCTTCAGCCGTGCCGCGTGGCCAAGCCACGTTTCGGCCCGGGCCGCTTCGCCCCTTTCGCGCGCGAACGGGGCGAAGTCGTTAAGCGTCTTGAGCAGGAACCAGCCGAGCCAGACGCTGTCGCCCTTTCCGCCTTCGCCGACGCGGTTCATGCCGTCGTTCCAGTCGCCGCCGAGGATCAGCGGCAGGCCTGTGTCGGCCGTCCGCCGGATGGCGAGATCCAGCGCCCGCGCCGCGTGCTCGTAGACGCTTGTCCTGTCTTTCGAGACTTCCGGCGTGAAGAAGGAATCGTGCTCGTCCGGCTTGAGCGCGTCGCCGAGGATGAACGGCAGCTGCCGGTCGAGGATGGAACGGTCGCCGGTCACCTCGATGAAGTGCGCCACGCCGTAGGCGAGCCAGACCACGTCGTCCGAGATCATGGTGCGGACGCCGGCACCCGTGCGCGGCAGCCACCAATGCTGCACGTCGCCCTCCGGAAACTGCCGCGACGCGGCGTTCAGGATCTGCGCCCGGGCCAGTTCCGGATCGTGCAGGAGCAGCGCCATCGTATCCTGCAACTGGTCGCGGAAGCCGAACGCGCCGCTCGCCTGGTAGAAGCCGGCCCGCGCGCGGATGCGGCAGGCGAGCGCCTGATAAGGCAGCCAGTGGTTGACCATCGCGTCGAGCGCCGGGTCGGGCGTCTCCACCTGCACCGTATCGAGGAAGCCGCGCCAGTTCGCCTCGTTCTCGGCGAGGCGCTCGTCGAAGCTGCGCGCGCGGTGTCGTTTCACCAGGCTTACCGCCTCCTCCGCCGAGGCTGCGTCGCCCATCAGCCAGAGCATATCCAACGACATGCCGGGCGCGATGTCGATGTCGCGGGCGAGCACCGCGCAGCCGTCATGTCCCGGCTCGACCTTGCCCGAGAGCGATGCGCCCGATGCGACCGCCTCCGGCAGCGTCACCGAGCCGGCCGGTCCCAGGAACTCAAGACGGTCGGACGTGCGAAAAGGCGGCGCCGCGTCCGACGCCAGGAACGCGACGCGGTCGCCGTAGTCCAGGCTGTAGGCATTGCGCGCGAGCAGCGCGCCGGTTTCGGCATCATGGGACGGCACGATCATCGGCGCCGTGCGGCCGCGATTGTTGCCGAGAACCCATTCGGCATAGGCATAGACGCGCAGCCGCTTTGCCCTGTCTCCCCGGTTGGTGATCCGAAGACGCGTGACCTTTGCCGGCTCCGTCGGATCGACCAGCATCTCGGCGCGGACCGACAGCTCGTCCGTCTTCGCCGAAAACACGCTCACCCCCTGCCCGTGCCGCGCCTCGTAGCGCGCGCCCGCATCCGGCGCGAGCGAGGCGAAAGGCGAAAGCACCGCGCCGCTGTCGAGATCGCGGACGTAGAGCCCCTCGCCCGGCCGGTTCGTCACCGGATCGTTGGTCCAGGGCGTGAGCTGGAAGTCGCGGCTGTTGCGGCTCCAGGTGAAGGTCGAGCCTTCAGCCGAGACGTGAAAGCCGAAGCCGGAATTGGCAACGACGTTGACCCAGGGCTGCGGTGTCGCCCCTCCGGCGGTCAGGCGGACCACATAGGTGCGACCGCCATCGGCGAAGCCGCCGAAGCCGTTCCAGAATTCAAGCCCCTCGCCAGACACCGCGACCGGATGCTTCGTCTCGGCCTTCGCCGGGACGCCAGGCTTCGTTCCTCCCGGCCAAGGTGCTGCAAGCTGCTCGGCTTCGGCGCGGTCGATCTGGTCCTCGATCTTGCCGTTGCGGGTATGGAGCACGATGCGCGAAGAGGCGATCAGCGTGCGGTAGGAGAGGTCGTCCATGAGATCGCGGCGAACCGCGAAGATATGCTGGCGGGGACCGAATTCGTTGCCGCGATGGCGGGCGTTCTCGCACAGCGCGTCGATAGCGTTCTGCAGATCCTGCACATAGGACGAGGCCTGCTCGTTGATCACCACGAGATCGGTGAGCAGGCCGCGGGCGCGCAGGTATTCCTGCATCCGCAGCGCCTTGGCCACGATCTCGATGTCGGCGACGTCGGCGATGCGCAGTGCAAATATGGGGAAGTCGCCGGAGATGCTCATCGGCCACAGCGCCGATTGCGGCCCCATCCCGGACGCGATCGTTTCCGGCGCGGCGCGCAGAGCGGGATGCGGATAGAGCAGGTAACGCGCGAGCTTCTGCACGTTCGCCGCGTCTTCGAGGCTGAAGCCGAGATGGCGCGTCTGTACCTGCGAACGGGTCCAGGCGTGCATGGATTGCCGCGCGAAGCTCTCGGCGTGGTCGAGCCGTACGATCGCTTCTTCCAGTTGCCCGCGATCCGCCGCGGCGATCGTCCAGAAGGTGACACTCACTTTCCGATGGGCGGGAATGCGGATCCGGCGCCTGAGCGAGAAGATCGGGTCGAGCACGAAACCCTGCCCGCCGGCCAGGTGCGCGCCGGCATCGAAAGCGGCCGGATCGCGGATGTCGCGACCACGCCCGATAAAGGCGCGCCGGTCGGTTTCGGCTTCCGTCTCTCCCGGATGGCTGGCCCCGATCGTCATGAAATGGGCGGCCGCGATGCTCCTGTCCGACGGCGAACGCTTGCGGCGCTCGGCGAAGATCACGCCGCGCGCGCGATCGATCTCCGTCTTCACGAACATCTTCGAGAAGGCCGGATGAGCGTTGTCGGACGCTTCCGGCGCCAGCACCAGCTCGGCGAAGGAGGTCAGCTCCACCACGTGTTCGCTGCCGCTCTGGTTGAACACGGTGACGCGCCGGCCTTCTCCGTCTGCTTCCGACGTCACGATGCACTCGACCTCGCTGCGCAGCGAGCCGACCGTCTTGAGGAAGGTTGCCTTGTCGTCGGCGAAGATCACCTCGCTCGCCTCGCCGGCTGCGGCCTTTGGTTCGGCCGTCGCCGACCACCAGTCGCCGCTGTCGAGGTCGCGCAGGAAGATGAACGAGCCGGAGCGATCCTCGACCGGGTCCGGCTGCCAGCGGGTGATCGACAGGTCGCCGAGGCGCGAGTAGCCGGCGCCGCTCGACGACAGCATCAGCGAATAGGTGCCGTTGGACAGCACGTTGGTCGCCTTCGGCAACCGGATCGGATCGGGCAGCTTGCGGATGTCCCGCGTTTCGTCGACGGCGTCGAGCTTGCTCCGTTCCGGCGCTTCGCTGCGGACCGTCGTGACCGGGATGTCGCGCGGCGCCTTTTCCTGCAGCAGCAGTTCCGCCGCCTCGATAACCGGGTCGGCATGGAAGCGCTCGCGCATGCGGCCTTCGTGGATGACGTTCGAGATGGCGACGATGCACATGCCCTGATGGTGGGCGTAGTAGTTGCGCACCACCGCGCAATCCTGTCCTTCCGGCACGCGCGTCGGCGTGTAGTCGACGGCATCGTAGAACCCGTAGCGGCCGACGGCGCCGACCGACGCCAGCCGGTCGAGATTGTCGACGGCCGCATGGGGCGCGAACTGGCTCGCGAGGACGGACGCGTAGGGCGCGATGACGGTATTCTGCGCCAGGCCGCGCTTGAGCCCGAGGCCGGGCACGCCGAAATTGGTGTACTGATAGGTCATCTCGCGGTCGCGGGCATTGTAGGCCGCTTCCGAGACCCCCCACGGAATGCCCTTGGACCGCCCGTAGGCGATCTGCCGCCTGATGATCTGGCGGCTCGTCTGGTCGAGGATGCTGCCGGCCGGCTCGTTCATCACCAACGGCGGCATCAGGTATTCGAACATCGAACCCGACCACGAGATCAGCGCGCCCTTGAAGCCGATTTCCGCGATGGGTCGGCCGAGCCGGAACCAATGCTCGGTCGGCACGTCGCCCTTGGCGATGGCAAACAGGCTGGCAAGCCGGGCTTCCGAGGCGAGCAGGTCGTAGCAGCTCTCGTCGAGCTGGCGGTCGTCGGCGCGGTAGCCGATGGACAGCAGCTTGCGGTCCTGTCGCAGCAGGAAGGAGAAATCCATCTGGAAGGCGATGGTCCGGGCCCGGCGCGAAATCTCGGACAGACGCTCCCGCAGGGCTTTGAGCCTGGATTCCTCGAAATGCGCGTCGGCGATATGCGCCTCGCACACGCTCTGCAGCTTCAAGGCCCAGGTGACGAGAACCTCCGAGCCGGTCGTACCCGTCTCCTCGTGGAGAGAGCGCGCAAGCTTGAGGATTTCCCCGGCATTGACGGCGAGGTTGAGGGTGCGGATGGCGGCGGTTTCCGGCTCGTTCTTGATCGACAGCACGGCGCGGCGCATGCCGGTCGTGCGCTCGACGAGGCGCTGGCGCACCGGCCGGATCTGGCGGCGGTCGTCCGGGAGGCTCGACAGCGCCATGTCGAAAACGCCGAGCGTATCGAGGATCCCGTCGAGATCGCCCTGGAGATAGGCGGCGGGCGCCTCAGCCCACTCTGCGAAAGCGCTCGCGACCGCGATCAGATGGCCGGCGAGATTGCCGCTGTCGACACTCGATATGTAGCGAGGGAGAAGCGGGTTGAGCGACCGCGTGTCGTACCAGTTGTAGAGGTGCCCCCTGTGCCTCTCGAGCCGATCCACGGTATCGAGCGTGCCGGCGACACGGTCAGCTGCCTCGCCGAGCGAGATCCAGCCGAAGTCGCGCGCCGAGACCGTCGACAGGAGATACATGCCGATATTGGTGGGCGAGGTGCGGCCTGCCTCCACCGGATGAGGCGTCTCCTGGAAATTGTCCGGCGGGAGAAGATTGTGTTCCGGGGTGACGAACGTCTCGAAATAGAGCCAGGTCCGCCGCGCCACGCGGCGCAGTTTCTCGCGATCGGTCTCCGTGACCGTGATCTGGTCCTCGATTTCGGCTGAACGGCTCACCAGCCACGCAATTGCCGGCGCGGCAGCCCACAGCACCCCGTAGATGACGGCGAGATAATATCCTGTCGTCCCGCCGAACCAGGCGATCAAGGCCGCAAGCAGCCCCACGATCACCGACCCGCTCATGAGACGGTAGTAGGGAAGGACCCCGTCCGACTGCGACTTCTGCACCTGCGACGCCGTGCGCCATTCGAGCAGGTGACGGCGCGACACGAACACCCGGTGGAGCGTACGCAGGATCGCGTCGCCCATCATCCATGCGGAGTGGCTGATGAAGGTGATCTTCAGAGCGACCTGGGCCGAGGCATAGACGAAGTCGCGCACGAAGGCGGCGAAATGGCCCCGCAGCGTGTTCTCGGTGCTCTTGGGCGTCAGGTTGTGGATGATGTCGAAGGTCGGCGCGATGAACAGCGCGATCACGAGAAGGGCCATCCACTGCGACGCGAAGGTGAAGGGCATCAGCGTCCAGGCGGCGACCGCGGCCAGGATCCAGAAGATCGGCGTGAGCGACCGGCGCAGATTGTCGATCATCTTCCAGCGCGACACGCCGCTCATGCCGGAGCGAAGGTCGAAGATATAAGGCAGGAGCTGCCAGTCGCCGCGGGCCCAGCGGTGATGCCGCGACGCATCGACGGGATAGTGGGCGGGATAGTCCTCGACCACCTCGACATCCGTCACCAGGGCGGCCCGGGCGAAGGCACCTTCGAGAAGATCGTGGCTGAGGACGGCATTCTCGGCGATCCGATCCTTCAGGGCCGCGTCCATCGCATCGATATGGTAGAGGCCCTTGCCGGTGAACGTGCCTTCGCCGAAGACGTCCTGGTAGAGATCCGACACCGCGAACACATAGGGATCGAGGCCGCGATTGGCCGAGAACACCCGCTGGAAGAACGAGGACTCCTCCCCCGTCGTGAGCGACGGCGTGACCCGCGGCTGGAGGATGCCGTAGCCGCGCACGACGCGGCGGGCGTCTCTGTCGATCACGGGCCGGTTGAGCGGATGCGCGATCTTGCCGGCCATCTTCGTCGCCGCGTCGCGCGTCATCCGCGTATCCGAATCGAGCGTCAGGACATGGACGACGTCGGGCGGAAGCGGGGTATCGAGAGCGAGGAAGGTCGTGTCCGGATCGCCGCGAAGCAGAAGATTGAGCTCGTCCAGCTTGCCGCGCTTGCGCTCCCACCCCATCCAGACGCCTTCCGCCTCGTTGTAGAGGCGGCGCCTGTGCAGAAGATGGAACCGTTTCGCCACGCCTTCCGGATGGCGCTCGTTGAGCAGCGCGATCTGCGCGCGCGCATAGGCGAGCAGCTCGAGATCCTGATCCGTCTGCTCCTCGCGGCTGTCGGGCCAGTCGGTCAGAAGCGCGTAGTAGAGCTCTCCGCCCATGTTGGCGAGATGGTGAACCTCGAGCCGGTGCGTCAGTTCCTCGACATCGGCGCGCGAGCCGATCAGCGCCGGCACGACGACCAGCGTGCGCGCCTCGGTGGGCACCCCGTCGCGGTATTCGTATCCGATCAGCCGGGTCGGCCGCATGAAGAGCAGCATCAGCGTGTTGAACAGCGCGACCGAGCCTTCCATGGCCGGGAAGGCAAACAGGGTCAGCAGCAGGACGGTCCAGCCGGTCGGAAGACCCGCGGCTCTGGTCACGGTCCAGGCGGTCAGGATGAACAGCGCGGTCAACACCGCGACGGGAGCCGCGATCGATATCCAGCCCCCGCGCCTCAGCAGCCGCACCAGCCGCTCGCTCGCCTTCGGGCGATAGTTGACGGCGTGTTCGAGCTCGCCCCGCCGCGGCCCGACGAGGAAGAAGCCGATGTCCGACTCGTCCGAACCTTTCGCGGCCGCCGCCAGCTGCAGGGCGCGCTCCGCGACGTCGTGCTCGCTCAGGTGCGACCGGCGCGCGATGTCCTCGATCGCGGTGCGGTACTGGTCGCGCGAGGCGAAATCGAGGTCCGCGAAGTTCGATTGCTCCCGCAGCATCACGTCGATGAGGCTGACGCCCTCGAACCAGCCGGTCCAGTCGACGTCGTTGACCGTCCGGAACCCGCGGATGATGTTGCCGGTGGTGACGTTGCCGCTGGCGAGCGTGCGATGCTCGGTGAGCGTGATCTCCTCGGCGTCCGATCCGTGCTTCTCGAGTTCGCGCTCGAGCCACTGCAGGGCGGTGCCGGCGCTGCGCGACCCGTCGCGGAGGCGGTGCAGAAGCTGCGTCGCGAAGGAAGCGTCGCTGGCGTGCGCGGCGTAGGCGGCGAGTATCGCCCCCTGGGCGGCGGGATCGGATTGCTGCCCGAGCTTGTCGGCGACGTCGTTGGCCGCCCGCCGCATCAGCCGGGCGCGGTCGACGCGCACCGCGAGCCGGCGAAGGTTCTCCGAGAGGACGAAGCGGACGAAGGAGGGCAGCGCCCAGATCTCGCCGATCCTCAGCGGCGCGACGGACTGATAGCCCTCGACAAGCACCTGCAGCAGGTCCTTCGAGATCATCGAGTCGGTGTGCCCGACATAGGCCCAGGCGATCAGCAGAGTGCGCGGCACGGACGCGCCGTTCGGCAGCTTGACCGTCGGCAGTTCGCGGTAGAACCGTTTCGGCAGATCGCGGCGGATCTGCACGATGCTCTCCTCGACAAGGTAGTTGTTGTCGAGCAGCCACTGCGCGGCCGGCGTGATCGTCTCGCCGCGAGCCTGTGCCGCGTTCGTATCCTTGTAGACGGCGAGGATCCGCGCCGCGTTCTCCTTGATGCGCGCGTGAAAGTCCCCTTCCCCCAGGCCGGGGAGGTTCGGGATGCGGCCCGAGGCGAGGTCGACGCCCAGCCTGCGAAGCCTCTCCTCCTGGAAGAAGTCGTAGCGGATCGGCTGTTCGGCTTTCGGCGGGAGCGGTCGCACGTCCGGATCGGCCCGGAGTGACTTGAATGGGGCGTTCATTGACGAAGATCCAAACGGCGAACGTCGCAGCGGCGGGCAAGGGCGGTCCCCGCCGGGCGCGGCGTAAATCGTTTAGAAAGCGATTGGTTGCGTGGCAATACACTGGTCCTCACAAATGAAGTGTCTTTGTTTCAATCGCGAGTTCCGCCGGGGAACCGATTGCATGCCGGCGCGTTCAGGCGCTCGCAGGGCCTGCGTCCAAGTAGGCCCCCGTTTAGGCAAAAGCGTGGAATTGTCCAGATCGGGTGAGGGCTGACAGCAATATCGATACTCGGCAAAGGCATTGATCGACGCCCTCGAAAACCCTGTTTCGAGGGTCACGCATTCACGGCTCTGTGATCACGCAGCGTTACAAGCGCGGCACGAGATTTGTAGTCGGATTCGGAACGTCTGCCATGTTTGGCACATTGTCTCGCGACATTCGTCTCGACATGGTGCAATGCACAAAGAAGTGGGCGGAGTGAGCGAGTGACACTGCTGGAAGTTTATTGGCGGGCTTTGAACTACCTTGCCCCCAAAGCCCGGAGCGTGCTGGTCGTATGCTGCTCCAACATCGTCCTGGCCATGGTGATGATCGCCGAGCCGATCCTCTTCGGCCGCATCATCGATGTCATCGCGGACAAGGGCGACGTCGTGCCGACGCTGATGCTGTGGGCCGGCCTCGGACTGTTCAACATCATCGCCTTCGTTCTCGTCGCCCGCCAGGCTGACCGGCTCGCGCACCGCATGCGCGTCGAAGTCCTGACGCGCTCCTTCTCCAACGTGATGACGATGCCGCTGTCGTGGCACTACGAGCGCGGCACCTCGAACGTGTTGCACACCCTGATCCGCGCCGTCGACACGCTGTTCGGCCTCTGGCTCGAGTTCATGCGCCAGCATCTGACGACCGCCGTGTCGCTGATCCTGCTGATCCCGACGGCGATCGCCGTCGACTACCGCCTTTCGCTGGTGCTGATGGTGCTGGGCGTCTCCTATTTCGCGATCGGCCGCTTCGTGATGCGCCGGACCGAGCAGAACCAGAAGGCCGTCGAGGCGCACCATCACAAGGTGTTCGCCCATGTCAGTGATTCCGTCAGCAACGTCGCGCTGCTGCAGAGCTACAACCGCGTCTCGCAGGAAACGCAGTCGCTGCGCGTGTTCGTCGACCGCTTGATCAAGGCGCAGTACCCAGTCCTCGACTGGTGGGCGCTGGCGAGCGCCATGCACCGCGTCGCCTCGACCATTTCGATGATGGTGGTGATGATCATCGGCGCGCTGCTGGTGTCGTGGGGAGAGCTGAGGGTCGGCGACATCGTCGCCTTCACCGGCTTCGCATCGCTGCTGATCAGCCGGCTCGACCAGATCTCGTCCTTCGTCAACCAGATCTTCGAGAGCCGGGTCCGGCTCGAGGAGTTCTACCGCCTCGAGGACGCGACCGAGATGCGCAAGGAGCCCGACGGCGTCGACGCGCTCGGGCACGTGTCCGGCCATGTCCGCTTCGACAATGTCAGCTTTGCCTTTGCCAATGCGGCGCGCGGCGTCAGCAACGTCTCCTTCGCCGTCGAGCCGGGCAAGACCGTGGCGATCGTCGGCCCCACCGGCGCCGGCAAGACGACGCTCATCAACCTGCTGCAGCGGGTCTACGACCCGGTCGAAGGCGCGATCTACATCGACGGGGTCGACACCCGCCGCGTCACCCGCGCGTCGCTGCGCGGCTCGATCGCGACGGTGTTCCAGGATTCCGCCCTGCTCAACCGGACGATCGAGGAGAACATCCGGGTCGGCTGCGCCCACGCATCGAACGACGACATCCACGAAGCGGCACGGGCCGCTGCGGCGCACGACTTCATCCTCAACAAGTCCGACGGCTACGACACGCTCGTCGGCGAGCGCGGCGGCCAGCTGTCGGGCGGCGAACGCCAGCGCATCGCGATCGCCCGCGCGATCCTCAAGGACGCGCCGATCCTCGTGCTCGACGAGGCGACCAGCGCGCTCGACGTGGAGACCGAGGAGCGCGTCCGCGCCGCCGTGGACGACCTGCGCCAGAACCGCACGACCTTCATCATCGCCCACCGGCTGTCGACGGTGCGCGACGCCGATCTCGTGCTGTTCATGGACGAGGGCCGGATCGTCGAGCAGGGCTCGTTCGACGAGCTCGCCGCGCGCGGCGGCCGCTTCGCAGCGCTGCTGCAGGCCGGCAGCCTGATCGCGGACCGCAGGCAGGCGGGCGTGGTGATTCCCTTCGAATTCCAGGCGGCCTGATCAGCCGAGGACGGCGAGGCGTTCCGGCAGTGTGCGGATCGCCGCGCTGTCGGCGTTGGCGAAGGCAAAGCGCAGCGACCCTTCCTGGCGCCTGCCGAAGAACTCACCCGGAATGACGAGCACGCCGGCCTCGCCGGCCATCCGCTCGGCCACGACCCGCGACGGCGTCTCGCCGAACGGATGCCGGACGAAAGCGAAATAGGCGCCGAGCGACTGAAGCTGCCAGCCGGGCAACGCGGCCATCGCCGCCCGCAAGGCCTGGGTCCGCGCCATGATTTCATGACGGTTGGTCTCCCGCCATTCGGCTAGCGCCGGCAACCCCCTCGCCACCGCCGCCTGGGGCGGACGCGGCGCGCAGATCTGAAGATTGTCCATAATCTTGGCGATCTCGCCGACCATGGCGGGCGACGCGGTCACCGCGCCCAGCCGGTGCCCGGGGATGCAGAAGGACTTCGAGAACGAATAGAGCTGGACGAGATTGTCCTCCCAGCCGGCGACGCTCATCAACCCGTGGGGCGGCTCCGATCCCGGCGGCAGGAAGTCGCGATAGGTCTCGTCGAGGATCAGCCAGGCGCCCTTCTCCCGGCAGATGTCGAACAGACGCCGCAACAGGTCCGGCGGATAGACCGCTCCGGTCGGATTGTTGGGCGTGACCAGGGCTAGCGCCTTCGCACCTTGTGCGAACGCCGCCTCGACCATATCCGGATCGGGCAGGAAACCCGATGCCGGATCGAGGTCGACATAGTCGATGCCGATGCCGAGCATCGCGAGCGTGGTCTCGTGGTTGAAATAGCAGGGATTGGTCATCAGGATCCTCTCGCCCGCGCCGGCGATCGCCATCGCCGCGGCGAAGAAGGCCTGGTTGCAGCCGGATGTGATCTGGATGTTCGATGCGTCGAGGGCGGCGCCGTAGAGCGCGCCGACATGGGCCGCATAGGCCTGGCGCAGCGCCGCCTCTCCCTCGATCGGGCCATAGCCGGCAAAGGCACGGTCGGCCGCCGCCTCCCCGAGCCAGGCCAGCAGATCGGGATGCGGCGGATAGCCGGGCACAGCCTGCGACAGGTCGAGCAGCGGGCCATGCCTGCCGTCATAAGCACGCGCCCAGGCCTGGACGGCCGGAACCGGCGGGGGCGATTGCCCGGCAATGAGCGGATTGAGGCGGGCATGCGTCATGTCGGATCTGATCCCCGATGGCGTTTCGCACAGGATTCGGCGAGCGCCAGCAAAGGGTCGCCGAAAAGTCGGGCCGGAACAAGGGAGGGTGGAGGCCGCCCCTTCTTCCCTCGCGGAAGAGGCCCGGGGTGCATGCGGGCGCACGCAGGCCGTCATCCTCGGCCTTGAGCCGAGGATCTGCCGGCGTCGATGTGACGGGCGGCTCGGATAGGGGCGAGCGAAGGTAGATCCTCGGGTCAAGCCCGAGGATGACGTCGCGTGGGGAGGATGACGGCGCGTTTGGGACGGGCCGTCGGCCTCTCACGACGTATCGCGCCGCGCCTCCCAGGCGAAGTAATGCAGGTCTCGCAAAATGTCGTCGATCTCGTGCTCGGGCCGGGGCGAGCCCGGTCGGCGCAGCCCGTAGGCGGGGCCGGGGCGGAGCGGCGAGAGGCGGCCGGCGTGGCCTGCCTTGCGCAGAGCCTGGTGGCGGGCCTGCCAGCGGGCAAGGCGCATCGCCTGGCGCGGCAGGTCGGAGAGAGCGCGGCTGAGCGCGTCGAGGCGCAGGCGGAGATAGCCGGCATCGATCGGATCGTTGGGCAAGGGCTCGTGCTTCGGCGCGATGGGAAAGAGCGGCATCCAGCCGGGAAAGGAGATGCGCGGCACGCCCGAGGTGCGGCTGTGAAACGGCGGCGGGTCCGGGTCCCGCAGCGGGTCGAGCAGGGGGAAGGAGAGTTTTCGCACGGGGGGCGGCTCGGGCGCTTCGGCCGGGGCGGCGCAGGCGAGGCCGAGGCCGGGGCGGACGGGAATGTGCGTCACCAGCGGACCGGAGTTTTGCGAAAGCGGCGGCAGGACGGGTTCCGCCGCGACCATATCGCGGCCGACGACGACGATCATCCGCCGCACGGCAGCTTCCGCCGCGCGCAGCAAGCGATAGACGGCGCGGTGGATGCGGCGGGGGAGGGTTGGGGAAAGGCACCCCTCACCAGGTCCGGCCAGCGCCTCGGCTTCGCCTTGGCGGGTCGGACCATCCTCTCCCCGTTGGGGCGAGGATAGGGCGCACCTCGCCATGACGCAGAGTGTTGCGACGATCGGGCCGAGCAGGCGGACATTGCGCTCGATCACCAGATCCCAGTCGATCCCTCCGTCACTCACCTCGTCCCAACTGCTCACCTGCGCCTCCTTTCAGCGCGGACAGTGTCGCGGAGGGGCGCAAGGAGGTGGATCGATTTTTTTCGCAGCGGGAAAATCGAGCGCGACGTCATCCCGGCGACCGGAGGTCAGCCGGGAGCCATTGGCCGCCGGATGAGAGGCACGGACGGCCTTACCGTGAGGGCGTTTTCGGCGTGTAACCGGAGAGAAAAATGGATCCCGCATGGCCTTCGGCCTGCGGGATGACGGCCGGAGAGGAGGGGCGGATTGCGAGGGCTCCGAGGGCAGCGGGACACGGGAGGGGGGTGGCGGAAATCGGTCAACGGGGAGATGACGGCGGATTGCGTCTTGATCGCCACGTGCGCGCTCACGCGGCGGTCCGCCTGGCACGCGCCCCCTCCACCGCCTTCGGCGGTCGTCCTGCGGACCCCCCGTAAAAGGGGGAGGATGGGGCGCGGCGCCGTTCATCCTCCCCTGCGAAGCGGGGGGTCCGAAGGACGGGCGAGACAAGCGGCTCGCCCCAAAGGACCACGCGAAGCGTGGTGGAGGGGCGTTTGGGGGAAGTGTGTGAGGCGTGCGGGGTGCGGAGCGCGGCGGCCCGGTGTCCGCCGAAACCGCCTATGCGTCCAGAGTCGCGCGAAACCTCCTATGCGTCCAGCACCAGCAGGTCGGCGGGGGAGAAATGCACGGTCGTCCTGTCGCCAGGCGTCGGCGGCGGAGCGGCCGGGTTGTTGAACGTGTCGAACGACAGGCTGTTGCCGTTGGCATCGGCGCTTATGCGGATCACCGAGCCGAGGAAGTTCACCGCCGTGATCGTGCACGGGATGGCGACGCTGCGGCCGGCCTCCTTCGTCATCGAAATGGTTTCCGGACGCAGCGCCAGCGAAATCCTGTCGCCGCTCTTCGCATCAGCGACAGGCCGCGCCAGCGCGACCGGCACGCCGCCGATCTCGACCGCGCCGGACGCCGGATCCTTGACCACCGCGTCGAGCACATTGAGCGTGCCGACGAAGCCGGCGACGAAGCGCGTGGCGGGACGGTTGTAGACCTCGAACGGCGCGCCGACCTGGTCGGCGCGGCCGGCATTCATCACCACGATGCGGTCGGACATCGACATCGCCTCTTCCTGGTCGTGGGTGACGAAGATCGTGGTGATGCCGAGCTCGCGCTGGATGGCGCGGATCTCGTCGCGCAGCGACACGCGCACCTTGGCGTCGAGGGCCGACAGCGGCTCGTCGAGGAGCAGCAGCCGCGGCTTGGGCGCGATGGCGCGGGCGAGCGCCACGCGCTGCTGCTGGCCGCCGGAGAGCTGGTAGGGATAGCGCGCGCCGAATTCGCCGAGCTTGATCAGCGCCAGCATCTCGGCGACGCGGGCGTCGATCTCCGCCTTCGGCCGGCCGACCACCTTGAGGCCGAAGCCGATGTTCTGCGCCACCGTCATGTTGGGGAACAGCGCATAGGCCTGGAACACCATGCCGATGTTGCGCTGGTTGGGCTTGAGGCCGGTGACGTCCTTGCCGTCGACGACGATGCGGCCCGCGCTCGGCTGCTCGAAGCCGGCGACGATGCGCAGCATGGTCGTCTTGCCGCAGCCGGAAGGTCCGAGGAAGGAGATGAACTCGCCCTTGTCGACGTCGAGGTTGAAATCCTGCACGACGGTCGTCGCCCCGAAGGATTTGCGCACGGACTGGATGGAAAGAAACGGTTCCGACATGGGTTCTGTTCTTCCGGTCAATGGGGCTGTGCGGGCGGCTTCGGTGCCAGGCGCGCCACGATCTGGATGAGGCCCATGCAGAGCCAGGTGATGGCGAAGGATATGACTGCCAGCGCCGACGGCTCATAGGCCTTGTTGGCGCCGACGAGCTGGAGATAGGGGCCGAACGCAGGGCGGTTGAGGAGCGCGGCGAGCGTGAACTCGCCGATCACGATCGCGAACGTCAGGAACGCACCAGACAGCACTGCGACGAAGACATTGGGCAGGATCACCCGGGCGAAGATCGTTGTCCACCCCGCCCCGAGCGACTGCGCGGCCTCGGTCAGGGTCGCGATGTCGATGCTGCGAAGACCGGTGTCCACTGCCCGATACATGTAGGGCAGCGCGAGAGCGGTGTAGCCGAACATCAGGAGAATGTTGGTGCCCATCGCCGAACCGGTCAAGGGAAGCCAGCTCGACGTGTTGTAGAGGCGGATGTAGCCGAAGACGATGACGATAGCCGGGATCACGAGAGGCATGAGGGTGATGAACTCGACCACGGGCCTCAGACCCGGCATCTTGAGCCGCACCCAGTAGGCAGTGGGCACGACGAGGAGAATGCCGAAGACGATCGTGAACAGTGCCATGACCACCGAATAGGTGAACGTCTCCCGGAACTGCGGGTCAGCGAGCACCGAGGCATAGGCGTCGAAGGAATACTCGCCGCGCCGCATCGACAACGAGAACTCGGTCATCCCGAAGAGCGGAAGGATGAAGATCAGCGATCCCAGCAGGAAAGCGGTCCATGCGGCGAAGCGCTTCATTTCTGCCACCTCTCGGTGCGCGCGCGCAGCCACAGGTAAAGCGCGTTGGCGAGACCGGTGATGACGATCATGCCGAAGGCCAGCGCGTAGCCGAGCCCGGGGCTGCCCAGCACGTCGCCGCGGATCTGCGAGAAGAGCAGGATCGGCGCGATGTTGAGCTGGGGCCCGGCAAGCGCGAAGGCGGTGGCGACCGCGCCGAAGGCGTTGGCGAAGAGGAGCGCGAACGTGCCCATCAGGGAAGGCAGAAGGATCGGGAAAGCAACCATGCGCCAGTATTGCGCGCCGGTCGCGCCGAGAATCTCGGCGGCCTCGCGCCATTCGCGGCGAAGTCCGTCCAGCGCCGGCGTGATGATCAGGATCATCAGCGGCACCTGGAAGAACAGATAGGTGACGATAAGGCCGGTGGTGCTGAACAGGTTGAACCCGGTCGCACCGCGCAGATTGATGCCGAACTCGGTCCTCAGCCAGACGGTGATCAGGCCGGCGGGGCCGATCGTGGCGATGAAGGCGAAGGCCAGCGGCAGACCCGCGAAGTTGGAGGCGACGCCGGAGAACGTCAGCAGCGGCGACCGGATGAAGCGCGGCATGGCCCCCATCGTGGCCGCCGCGGCCATGGCAAAGCCGATCGTGCAGCCGAGCAGGGCCGACCAGAAGCTGACGCGGATGGAGACCCAATAGGCGTTGCGGATGGTCGGAGTGTTCAGCCCGACGATGTTGTCGAACGTGAAGCCGCCATCGGCTCCGCGGAAGGCGCCGATCACGATCGCCAGAGCCGGCAGGATGAGAAACAGGAACGCGAACAGGAAAAACGGCGCGACGCCGAACCATTGGGGCGATAGCCAGCGTCCCAAAGTCGATGTTTGCGACATGCGTTCGGTCGTCCCGCCCGAGAAGCGCGGGCGCGGCCCCGGATGGCCCGCGCCCGCTCGTCTGCTTTACTTCACCACGTCGGCGCCGACGACCTTGTCCCAGCCTTCCTTGACGGCGGCGGAATTGGCGTTGACGGCGTCGAGGCTCGGGAACACGGCCTTGGCGTAGCCTTCCGCCGGCGGCAGCTTGTCGAGCATGTCCTGCGGCACCTTGCCGTTCGCGACGAGGTCGTTGAAGCGGATCGGGTGGCAGTAGCCCTTGAGCCAGCCGAGCTGGCCTTCATCGCTGTAGAGATACTCCATCCACAGCTTCGCCGCGTTCGGCTGCGGCGCGTAGGCGCTGATCGCCTGCACGTAGACGCCCGCCAATGACGCGTCCGACGGCACGACGACTTCGACCGGCGGATTGCCGTTGAGCGAGTCGCGCCAGGACAGCGCATTGTAGTCCCACGCGATGATGATCGGCGTGGTGCCCTGGGCCAGCGTGCCGGCCTTGCCGATGACCGGAACGAAGTTGCCGGCGTCGTTGAGCTTCTTGAAGAACTCGAGACCGGCCTTGGCGGCCGCCTCGCCGGGCTCGGCGCCCTGGGCCATTCCGGCCGCGAGAACGCCGAGGATCGCCTGGTTCGACGCACGCGGATCGCCGGCGAGCGCCACCTGGCCGGCATATTCGGGCTTCAGCAGGTCGGCGAAGGACTTCGGCACGTTCGGCACGAGGTCCTTGTTCACCATGAACGACATGACGCCGTAATAGTCGCCGTACCAGTGGCCGTCAGGATCCTTGGCATCGGCCGGGATCGTTTCCCAGGTCGCCACCTTGTGGGGCTGGAGCAGGCCTTCCTTCTGCGCGGCGGGGCCGAACGACAGGCCGACGTCAAGCACGTCCGGCGCCTGCGGTCCCTTGTTGTCCTTGTTGGCGCGAACGGCTTCCAGCTCGTCGGCCGAGCCGGCGTCGGGATTGAGTTCGTTGACCTTGATCTCCGGATACTTCGCCTTGAAGCCCGCGATCACGTCGCCATAGCCGCACCAGCTGTGCGGAAGCGCGATCGTGGTCAGCATGCCTTCCTTCTTCGCCGCGGCTTCGATCGCCGCAAGATCCTGAGCCGTCGTGATTGCCGACGACGCCATCAGTGTCGCCACCGTGACGGCGAGAACCTTCCCCATAGTCCTGAACATGTTCTTCTCCTTGAGACTGACGCCCACAGGCACCGGCAACGCGGGTATCCGCTTCCCATGACAAACGGATGAATGTCCTGCGAAGACTGCGCCTTGCCGAAATTAAAGCGTTTTCCACACTTTCCCGCAATCAGCCGGCGTGCCTAAATTTTTCCGGCTAACGACTTTTCGAGGACTGGCGGTCCGCCCTCGCGAACCGCCAGGTCCTCAGAGCTTGCCCTCGATCGCGTTTTCGAGAACCTCGAGCGCCGCCTTCTTGGTGAACTTGACCGAGTTCGAACCCGTCGACGGGTCCGCGACCGCCATCTCGGCGATCATCGCCTTGCGCTTCTTGTCCATGTCCAGTCCCTTGACCAGTTCGGGAAGCGTATGCGGCACCTTCAACTGCTTGCGCAGCTTGAGCACCGCCTTGGCGAAGCCCTCGTAGCCGCCCTTGATGCCGAGATAGGCGGCGGCGCGCGTCAGCCGCTCCTCCACCGCCGGGCGGTTGAAGGTGAGGACGTAGGGCATGAAGACCGCGTTGGTCATGCCGTGATGGGTGTCGTAGAGCGCCCCGATCGGATGCGACAGCGAATGGATGGCGCCGAGCCCCTTCTGGAAGGCGGTGGCGCCCATGGCGGCGGCGCTCATCATGTGGGCGCGGGCCGTGAGGTCGGTGGGGGTGGCGACGGCCTTGGGCAGGTTCTCGAACACCAGCCGCATGCCTTCCAGCGCGATGCCGTCGGCCATCGGGTGGTAGCCCGGCGCGCAGTAAGCCTCGAGGCAGTGGGCGAGTGCGTCCATGCCGGTGCCGACCGTGATGAAGGCCGGCATGCCGACCGTCAGCTCCGGATCGGCGATGACGATGGCCGGCAGCATCTTCGGGTGGAAGATGATCTTCTTGGTGTGGCTCTCCTCGTGGGTCAGCACCGCGGCGCGGCCGACCTCCGAGCCGGTACCGGCGGTGGTGGGCACCGCGACTATCGGCGCGATCTTCGAGGCATCCGCCCGCGTCCACCAGTCGCCGATGTCTTCAAAATCCCAGACGGGGCGCGTCTGGCCCGCCTGGAAGGCGATCAGCTTGCCGAGGTCGATGGCCGAGCCGCCGCCGAAGACGATGGCGCCGTCATGCTTGCCCTTTTTCCAGGCGGCGATGCCGGCGGTGAGGTTTGCCTCGACCGGGTTGGGCTTGACGTCGGAGAAGACGGCGTAAGGCACGTTCGCCTCGTCGAGGATCTTCAGCGTCTTGGCCACGACCGGCAGCTTGACCAGCCCCGGGTCGGTGACGAAGAGCGGGCGCTTGATGCCGGCCGCCGCGAGCGCATCCGGCAGTTCCGAGATGCGCCCGGCGCCGAAGCGGATCGTGGTCGGGTAGTTCCATTTGGAGACGAGTTTGGTCATCGCATGGTCTTTCGAAATCAGATGGCTTCGCGCAGATGGAAGCTCTTCGGCCGCGTCAGGTTCTCGTAGCCGATGGCCGAGAGTGCTGCGCCCTTGCCGGTATCCTTGACGCCGGTCCAGACGAGGGCCGGGTCGAGGTAGTCGCAGCGGTTCATGAACACGGTGCCGGTCTCGACGCGGTCGCCGATCGTGGCGGCGCGCTCGATGTCCCTGGTCCAGATCGAGGCGGTGAGGCCGTAGGGGCTGTCGTTCATCAGGGCGATCGCATCCTCGTCGCCGCGCACCTTCATGATGCCGACGACGGGGCCGAAGCTCTCCTCGCGCATGACGCTCATCTGGTGGTCGACATTGGTCAGCACCTCGACCGGCAGGTAGGGCGAGCCGGCGACGTCGCGCTCGTCCTTCGTGTTGAGGTGAGCCGTCGCGCCCTTGCGCAGGGCTTCCGCCTTCTGCTCGCGGATGAAGTCGGCGAAGCGGGCCTGCGCCATCGGGCCCATCACGGTGTCGGACTTGGTCGGATCGCCGAGCGTCCAGTTCCTGCTCTCGGCGATGAAGCCGTCGACGAAATCGTCGTAGATCTTCTCGTGCACGTAGATGCGCTCGATGCCGCAGCAGCACTGGCCGGAATTGTAGAACGCGCCCTCGGCGAGGTTGGCAATCGCATGGTCGAGCTTGGCGTCGGGCAGGACATAGGCCGGGTCCTTGCCGCCGAGCTCCAGCCCCATCGTCATGAAAGTGCCGGCACCCGCCTTCTCGATGGCGCGGCCGCCGGCGACCGAGCCGGTGAAGTTGACGTGGTCGATCTTGCCGGAGGCGAGCAGCTTCTCGGTCTGGGCGTGGTTCATGACCAGGTTCTGGAACAGGCCCTTGGGCAGGCCGGCCGCGTCGAACGCCTTCTGGAAGCGCTCGCCGACCAGAAGCGTCTGCGCGGCGTGCTTCAGGATCACCGCCGAGCCCGCGATCAGTGCCGGGACGATCGTGTTGACCGCCGTCAGATAGGGATAGTTCCACGGCGCGATGACCATGACGACGCCGAGCGGCTCGCGCTTGACGTAGCGGCGGAAGCCTTCCTTCGGGTTGGACGCCATGACCGGCTTCAGCGCCTGCTCGGCGATCTCGACCATGTACTGGACGCGTTCCTTGACGCCGCCGAACTCGCCGCCGTAGCGGACAGGCCGGCCCATCTGCCAGGCCAGCTCCGGCACGATCTCGTCGGACATGCCGACAAGCGCCTCGAGCATGGCCAGCATGTATCTGCAGCGCTCGGCGACCGGCACGTCGACCCATTTCGCCTGCGCCGCCTTGGCGCGCTCGACGGCGGCGTTGACCGCCTGGTCGGAGGCGACCGGCCGCTCGGCATAGATCGAGCCATCGACGGGGGATTTGATCTTGACCGTTTCGGTCATGGTAGTTCCTCGTGTACTTGTTGTCGTTCAGTAGCGCTCGAAGCCGCGATGCAGCTCCCAGTCGGTGATGCGGCGATCGTATTCGAACTGTTCCCAGCGCGCGGTGTGGACGTAGTGTTCGACCACGTCGTCGCCGAGGGCGGAGCGCAGCATCTTCGATTTCGCCAGCGTCTCGGTCGCCTCGCGCAGGGTCTTCGGGATCTCCGGCAGTTTGGACGCCTGGTAGGCGTCGCCGACGAACGGCTTCTGCAGCTCCAGCTTCTCGTCGATGCCGGCAAGGCCCGCCGCGATCAGGGCGGCGAAGGCGAGGTAGGGGTTAAGATCGGCGCCGCCGATGCGGCACTCCATGCGGATGCCCTTGGTCCCCTCCCCGCACAGCCGGAAGCCGGCGGTACGGTTGTCCTCCGACCACATGATCTTGGTCGGCGCGAAGGTGCCGGACTGGAAGCGCTTGTAGGAGTTGATGTAGGGCGCCAGGAACCAGGTGAACTCCTTGGCATATTTCAACTGCCCGGCCGACCATTGCCGGCCGAGCTCGCTCAGCGTCCACGGCGCCTTCTTGTCGAAGAAGAGCGGCGTCTTGCCGTCCGCGCTCCACAGCGAATTGTGGATGTGGCTGGAATTGCCGGCCAGGCCGAAATTGTATTTGGCCATGAACGTGATCGCCTTGCCCATCTGGCCGGCGATCTCCTTGGCGCCGTTCTTGAGCACGACATGGCGGTCGGCCATTTCGAGCGCCTCGGCGTAGCGGACGTTGATCTCTTCCTGGCCCGGGCCCCACTCGCCCTTCGAGTTCTCGATCGGGATGCCGGCGGCCTCCATCTCGTTGCGCAGTCGGCGCATCACGTCTTCTTCCTTGGTCGTGATGCCGATCAGGTAGTCGCCGATATAGGGCGAGGCGGTCTTCAGGTTCTGCCAGTGCTTGTCGCGGGCGGAATCGTAGCTCTCGTCGAGCAGGTAGAATTCGAGTTCGGAGGCGAAATAGCCGATCCAGCCCCTCTCCTTCAGCCGGGCGACCTGCTTCCTCAGGATCGCGCGCGGCGAATGCGGCAGGTCCTCGTGGGTGTGGTGGTCCTGGATATCGTTCAAGACCAGCGCGGTCTTTTCGAGCCATGGCACGACGCGGATCGTGCCGAGGTCGGGCTTCATGGTGAAATCGCCATAACCCTTCGACCAGCTGGCCGCCTTGTAGCCAGGCACCGGCTCCATATCGATGTCGTTGGCGAGCAGATAATTACAGCCATGCGTCTCGTCATAGGCGGACTCGACGAAATACTTCGCCAGGAACCGCTTGCCGATCAGCCGGCCCTGCATGTCGATGGCGGCGGCGAGCACCGTGTCGATATCGCCCGCGGCGACCATCTTCTTCAACTGATCGAATGTCACATTGCCCGCCATGATTGCCCTCTCGGCGATACGAAAACCCTGTCACAGGGATATGCGGCCGGGCATCGTGCGCCCGGCCGCTGATGATTGTCCAGAGCCGTTCAGCCCTGCGT
This sequence comes from Mesorhizobium sp., assembly GCA_019635735.1. GTDB lineage: Bacteria > Pseudomonadota > Alphaproteobacteria > Rhizobiales > Rhizobiaceae > Mesorhizobium_A. Next base: position 247,979 of record JAHBYX010000009.1, on the reverse strand, counting down.
GTAGACGCCGCCGGCCTTCTTCAGGATCTGGTTGTATTCCTTGAAGATCGAGACCACCTTGGCCTTGGTTTCGCTCTCGGCGGCGATCTCGTCCCAGAACTTGAGCGCCGCATTTTCGACCTCTGCCCATTCGGCATCCGGGATCGTCGTCAGCTTCAGCTTCTCGCCGGTGGCGCGAAGCTTCGCTTCGCCGCCCCAGTACCACTGATTGCGGTAGGTGTGGCCGGCGTCGACGCAGGCCTGCCAGAGCTGCTTCAGATGATCCGGGATGTCGGCCCAGCTCTTCTCGTTGACGAACCACGAACCGATCCAGGCGCCCGAAATGTTGTTGGTGGTGAAGTGGTTGGTCACGTCGGCCCAGCCGACGGTATAGTCCTCGGTGATGCCGGACCAGCTCATGCCATCGAGCTCGCCGGTCTGCACCGCGACCTGCACGTCCTCGTAGGGCAGCACGACCGGCACGACGCCGAACTGGGCCAGGAACTTGCCGGCCGTCGGGAAGGTGTAGAGACGCAGGCCCTGCAGGTCGGCCAGCGAATTCAGCGGCTTCTTGGTGTTGAAATGGCAGGGGTCCTGGCCGGCCGCGGAGAGCCACACCACGCCGCCCGCCTTGGCATAGGCGTCGCGCCAGATGTCGGCGAGGCCATACTGCTGGAACAGCACCGGCACGTCGAGGATGTGCTTGGTGGCGAACGGGAAGTAGCCGCCGAAGACGGAGATGTCGACAGGCGCCGCCATCGAGTCGTCGTCGGAATGCACGGCGTTGATCGTGCCGGCCTGCATGGCGCGGAACAGTTCGCCCGTCGGCACGATCTGGTCGGCGTAGTAGAGCTCGATTTCCATCTCGCCCTTGGCCGCCTTGTTGAACATGTCGACGGCCGGTTTGGTGACGTGCGGGCCGAGGGCCGCCCCGGCATAGGTCTGGAGGCGCCACTTGATCGGCGTTTGGGCGATCACGGCGGGCGCGGCGAGCGTCGTCGCACCGGCGGCGCCGGCGGTCACGAGGCCGGCCTGCTTCAGGAAGTTGCGTCTGCTGTGCATGGTCTTCATCACGTTCCCCTTTGCTTACTTCGAGTAGACGTAGGTAGGCAGCCACGTCGCGATCCCGGGGAACAACCCGATGATCAACAGCGTGAGCAGCATGATCCCGACGAACGGGTAGACCGACCGGTAGATGTCCGGCAGGGTGACTTCCGGCGGCGCCATGGCGCGCATCAGGAAGAGGTTGTAGCCGAAGGGCGGCGTCAGATAGGCGATCTGGCAGGTGATCGTGTAGAGCACGCCATACCAGACGAGATCGAAGCCGAGCGCACCGGCGAGCGGGATGAACAGCGGCGCGACGATGACCAGCATCGCGGTGTCGTCGAGGAACATGCCGAGGCCGAGGAAGGTAAGCTGCATCAGCACCAGCACCTGCCAGGGCTCGAGTCCCATCTCGCCCAGGAACAGTTTCTCGATCGACTTGACGGCGCCCAACCCGTCGAACACCGCGCCGAAGCAGAGCGCCGCGGTGATGATCCAGAAGAACATGCAGGAGATGCCGAGCGTCTTCCGTACCGTATCGTGCATGATCGTCCAGTTCAGCCCGCCGCGCCACCAGGCGGCGAGGATCGACGATACCGCGCCGACGGCCGAACTTTCGACCAGACTGGTGACGCCGGTCATGAACAGGCCGGTCATGGTGACGAAGATGACCAGCGGCACGATGCCGGCGCGGGCGAGCGAGAGCTTCTCGCCGAAGGTATATTGTTCGCGCTCCTCCTTCGACAGCGGCGGCCCGAGGTTCGGCTGCAGCGTCGAGCGCACCACGATGTAGAGGATGAAGAGCGACGCCATCAGAAGGCCGGGGAAGACGCCGGCAAGCCAGAGATTGCCGACTGGCTGGCGCGCGATCATGCCGTAGAGCACGAGCACGACGCTGGGCGGTATCAGGATGCCGAGCGTGGAGCCGGCCTGGATGACGCCGGTGACCATGATCTTGTCGTAGCCGCGGCTCAAGAGCGCCGGCAGCGCGATGGTGCAGCCGACCGCCATGCCGGCGACCGACAGGCCGTTGATGGCCGAGATGATGACCATCATGAAGATCGTGCCGATCGCCAATCCGCCGCGAACCGGACCGAACCAGACGTGGAACATCTTGTAGAGATCGTCGGCGATCTTCGATTCCGCCAGCATGTAGCCCATGAACACGAACAGCGGCAGGGTGAGCAGCGGGTACCACTTCATAACCTTGATGAAGGCCGTGAAGGGAATCTCGATGCCGCCCTCGCCCCAGAGAAGGATGGCGGCCGCGGCCCCGACGAAGCCGATCACCGCGAAGATGCGCTGCCCGGTGAGCAGCAGGATCATCATCGACGAGAACAGGAGGGTGGCGATCAGGCCGTAGCTCATGAAAGGGTCTCCCCCTTCAGCGCCGCCCAGTCCTTGAAGAAGATCGAGACCGATTGGAGAAGCGTCAGGAAGATGCCGACGTTCAGCGCCACCTTGACCGGCCACATCAGCGGCGCCCAGGCGGAGAAGCTCTTCTCGCCGTAGCCGATGGCATAGATCAGCGAGGAGATGCCGCCGATCTGCAGCACGACCAGGAAGCCGATGAGGACGACCGACGTGAACAGGTCGGTGCGTATCCTGCCGCGCATGGTGAAGCCGCTGTAGAGCAGGTCCATGCGGACGTGATCCCCCTCCTTCAGAGTGTAGGCGCCACCGAGGGCGAAATAGCCGACCATCACGAACTGGGCCATCTCGACGGTCCAGAGCGAGGGATGGAAGAACATCTTCATGATCGATGCGTAGGCGAGGATGCCGATCATGACGAAGACGAGATACATGGCGAACAGGCCCATGTACCAGCTCATGGAATCGACGATCCTGACATAGGTCTTGACGGCCTCAGGCACTGCGACGGTTTCCTTTCGTGTTGGCCGTCTCCATCCCGAGGTTCAGTTCCGGTTCTTGAATGCCGGACAGGATTTTCGCCAGGCGCCGCGCCCAAAGATCCTGGGAGACGGCGTCGGCGATCACATCATTGCGGATTTCGACCATTGCGCAAGGCAGACCGCGCGGGCGCGCATGCTTCTCGAGGGTGAAGTAGACACGGTCGGCCGGGCTGTAGGGCTGGTTGGCGCCGACGGCAATGCCGGGAACGCCGTTCAGACCGGCGAGCAGCGGCGCCGACAGGCGCTCGTCCTCGTCGTGGATGATGCCGATGTGCCAGGGCCGCGAAACGCCCCGGTAGACCGGGTTGAAGCTGTGGATCGTCACGATCCAGGTGGCACGGCCCGCCGCTTCACGGCTCGCCACCACATCCGCAAGTGCGTCGTGGAACGGCCGGTACGCAAGCGATATGCGGGCTTCGCGCGCGGCGGCGTCGAGGCGCTCGTTGCCGGGAATCCTCGTCGTCTCGCTGATCTCCGCGATGAGATCGGGAGCGTCGAGCGGGCGGTTGCAGTCGATGGCGAGGCGGGAGACGCATGATTCGACCAGCGTCGCGTCGAGCGCCTCGGCGAGCCTGGACGCCACGGGCAGCGCACCCGGATCCCAGGCGATGTGGCGGGTCATGTCCCCAGCGGAGAGCCCCAGCGTGCCCAGCGGAGCCGGGAGCCAGTTCGACGCGTGTTCGCAGACGATGAGGTAGCGGCTGCCGCCGTCGGTATTGCTCACCCGCACGGCGCTGCGCATGTCGGCCGATGATTGCCCGCTGGTCGTCACGATGCCCCTCGCCGACGTAATGTTTGATACGTTTTCTGATTGAACTTGCCGGCACGAACGATTTCATACAGAAATTCGGGTGTTGTCAAACGCCAAGTAACGAACCGGTGCGCCGGGCTCACGGGGGATCAGATGGCGTCGAGCATTGCCGAGACGATCACCGACCGGCTGACCGACATGCCCGCCGGGGAACGCCGGGCGGCACAGGCGCTGATCGCCAGCTATCCGATGCTGGGCCTCAAGACCGTGGCCGAGTTCGCGCAGCGGGCAGGCGTCAGTTCTCCGACCATCCTGCGGCTCGTCGCCCGCCTCGGCTACCAGAACTATGCCGAGTTCCAGTCGGCGCTGAACGACGAGCTGGCGGCCCGGCTCCAGTCGCCGCTGTCGCGCACCGGCCGGGCGCGTCCGGGCCGCGACGGCGGGGTGGCGCCCCTGTTGTCGGCGATGCTGGAGAACATTTCGGAGACCTTCCGCGTCGTTTCCGCAAAGCAGATCGGCGAGATCGTGACGCTGCTGTCGGACCCCAGGCGCAAGGTTCACCTCGTCGGCGGCCGCTTCACCGATCCGATCGCCCGCTACACGACGGCGCATCTCGCCATCATCCGGCCGGGGGTGAGCCACCTCGACGGACAGGAGAACCAGTGGCGCGACCGGCTGATCGACATGGGCAAGCGCGACGTGCTGGTGGTGTTCGACATCCGCCGCTACCAGGACAGTCTCCTGCACCTGGCGGAAAAGGCGAACGCGCGCGGCGTGACGATCGTGCTCGTGACGGACCAGTGGCTGTCGCCGATCGCGCGCTTCGCCAGCCACGTCATTGCCGGGCGAACGTCCGTCCCGTCGGCATGGGACTCGTCCGCCGCGCTGTTCATCCTGGCCGAGCATCTGATCGCCGGCGTCACCGAGCGCCTGCCGGAGCAGAGCGCCGCGCGCATCCGCGAGATGGACGCGCTGCGGCGCGAATAACGCAGACGTGATGCGCGACCGCCGTGGCCCCGCCCATCTGGCGCTACACATTACTAAACTTTAAGATGACATGGGTGGCGGTGGCGACGACATGTCTTGAAACGCCGAGGGATTTGCCGCGGGGATCCCGCATTGCGCCGCATGCCTGCGACGCGGGACACGCGGCCGGACCGGAGTAGTGAATGTCGTTCTGGAAGCAGGCTCTTATCTCCCTGATCGTGCTGGCACTCGCCTTCTTCGGCTGGGTGCGGTTCTTTCCGGGTTCCTCCGAGATCCTGGCGCGCTGGGGAATGGACTGGGTTCCGTTTGCCACGGTGGCGCGCGCGCCGGACCAGCCGGCGGGTCAGGGCAACGGCCAGCGCCAGCGCGGCGCACAACAGGGGGTCGTGGCAGCCACCGTGACCGAGGAGACGATCAACGACCGGCTGTCGGCGATCGGTACGGGCCGGGCGAAGCAGACCGTCGCCGTCACGCCCTATGCGGCTGGCCGCATGACCGAGATGCTGGTCACGTCGGGCGCGACGGTGAAGGCCGGCGATCTGATCGCGAAGCTGGACGACGAGGCGGAGAGGATCGCGGTCGACCGCGCCCGGTTCGCGCTGGACGACGCGACCGCCAAACAGGAGCGCATGCAGCAGCTGCGCACCAGCAATGCCGCGACCAGCGTGCAGGTGACCGAAGCGGCGCTCGCCGTCGACAATGCGCGCCTGGCCTTGCGGGACGCCGAACTGGCGCTCGCGCGCCGTTCGATCCCGGCGCCGATCTCGGGCGTGGTCGGCATCCTGCCGGTCGCCGCCGGCAACTACGTCTCCACCTCGACCGAGATCGCGCGCATCGACGACCGGTCGAGCATCCTCGTCGATTTCTGGATACCGGAACGCTATGCCGGCATGGTCGATGTCGGCATGCCGCTGGCAGCTGCCTCGGTGGCACGGCCGGGCGAAGTCTACGAAGGCAAGATAAGCGCGCTCGACAATCGCATCGACGACCAGAGCCGCACGCTACAGGTCCAGGCGCTGCTGGAAAACCCCAATGACCGGCTGCGTGCCGGCATGTCGTTCCAGGTGACGATGGAGTTTCCGGGCGACGTCTATCCGGCCGTCGATCCGCTCGCCGTCCAGTGGGGCTCGGGCGGCGCCTATGTCTGGCTCGTCAAGGACGGCAAGGCGGTGCGCACCGACGTGAAGATCATCCAGCGCAACACCGATACCGTTCTGGTGCAGGCGGCCATCTCTCCCGGCGACATCGTCGTGACAGAGGGCGTGCATGCGGTGCGTAACGGCGCGCCGGTCACCATCGCGCGCACCGACGCGCCGCGGCAGACGGCGCCCGCCGAGACGGCCGCGACGTCGACCAGCGGCACCTGACGGAGGCGTCGGCATGTCCGATCATAGCCCGGCCACCGGCGGTTCGACCGCCCTCTTCATCCGCCGTCCGGTTTTCGCTTTCGTCATCAACGTTCTGATCATCGTCGCCGGCATGGCGGCGTTCCTGGCGGTCGAGATCCGCGAACTGCCGGACGTCGACCGGCCGGTCGTGACCATCGACACGACCTTCTCAGGCGCGTCGGCGGAAACGATCGACCGCGAGCTAACCTCGACCCTCGAAGGCGCCGTCTCGCGCGTCTCGGGCGTCAAGGCGATCTCGTCCTCGTCCTCGTTCGGCCGCAGCCGCGTGACGGTCGAGTTCAACGACAGCGTCAATCTCGATGTCGCGGCTTCCGACATGCGCGACGCGATCAGCCGGGTGCAGAACGACCTGCCCGAAGACGCCGACGTTCCGCGCATCGTCAAGGCCGATGCCAATGCCAATGCCGTGATGCGGCTCGCCGTGACGTCGGACGCGATGCCGATCCAGGACCTCACGGTCTTCGTCGAGGACCAGATCGTGGACGCGCTGTCGGCCGTGCCCGGGGTCGCCGACGTCCAGATCTTCGGCGACCGGGACAAGATCTTCCGCGTCGACATCAACCAGGCCCGGCTCTCCGCGCTCGGATTGACCGTCGCCGACGTCCGCAGCGCTCTCGGCTCCGTCGCCTTCGACACGCCGGCAGGTTCGCTCACCAGCAATTCGCAGGACCTGGTCGTGCGCGCCACCGCCTCCGTCTCGACCCCCGAGGAGTTCGAGAACCTGGCCGTCGGCGACAGGGCCAACATGATAAAGCTGCGCGACGTCGCCACCGTCACGCTCGGCGCCGATATCGGCCAGTCGGCCCTGCGCGCCAATGGCAGGACGGGTGTCGGCCTCGGCATCATCCGCCAGGCGCAGTCGAACACGCTGCGCATCTCCGAGGGCGTGCGCGAAGCGGTCGCGACTCTCAAGACCTCGCTTCCCGAAGGTGTCGATATCCGCATCACCGGCGATGACGCCACTTTCGTCAACGGCGCCATCCACGAGGTCGAGATCGCGCTCGGCCTGTCGGTGTCGCTGGTGCTGCTGGTCATCTACATGTTCCTGCGCGACTGGCGCGCGACGCTCATTCCGGGCATGTCGCTGCCGGTCGCGCTCATCGGCACGCTGGCCGCGATCTACCTAGCCGGGTTTTCCGTCAACATCCTCACGCTCCTCGCGCTCGTGCTCGCCACCGGCCTCGTCGTCGACGACGCGATCGTGGTGCTGGAGAACATCGTGCGCCGCCGCAACGAGGGGATGGGACCGCGCGCGGCGGCCGTGCTCGGCACGCAGGAGGTGTTCTTCGCCGTGCTGGCGACGACCGCCACGCTCGTCGCCGTGTTCGTGCCGCTGTCGTTCCTTCCAGGCCAGACCGGAGGCCTGTTCCGCGAGTTCGGATTCGTGCTGGCGATCTCGGTGATGCTGTCGGCGGTGGTTGCCCTGTCGCTCTGCCCGATGCTCGCCTCGCGCATGCTGCGCGCCCACACGCACGAGGAGGACAACGGCATCCTCGGACGCATCGGCGGCGGGCTCGCTGCTCTCTATCATCGGATCCTGAGCGCCTGCCTGAACGCTCCGCTGGTGGTGTTGCTCATCTCGGTGCTGTTCGGCGCGGCCGCCTGGGGCATTTCCGGCGCCATCAAGTCCGAGCTCACGCCGCCCGAGGACCGCTCGATGATGTTCCTGCGCATCAGCGCACCGCAGGGCGTGTCGATCGACTATCTCGGCCAGCGTATCGCCGAACTCGAGCGGCTGCTGCAGCCGCTTCGCGATTCCGGCGAGCTCACCAACACCTTCGGAATTGCCGGATCGCAAGGCTCCTCCAACAGCGGGTTCCTGGTGCTGACACTCGCTCCCTGGGAAGAGCGGGAACGCACGCAGCAGCAGATCGTCTCGGAGGTCGAGCAGCTGCTGGTCAAGGTTCCGGGCGTGCGCGCCTTCACCAACCAGCCGAACAGCCTCGGCATTCGCGGGGCAGGCAGCGGACTGCAGTTCGCGATCGCCGGCAATAGCTACACCGAACTCGGCGCAGCCGCGCAGGCGATCGTCTCCGACATGGAGAAGGATCCGCGCTTCAACCAGCCGCGCCTGTCGCAGGACACCACCCAGCCGCAGCTTTCGGTCGATATCGACCGCGAGCGCGCATCCGACCTCGGCATCGACATCACCGGACTGGCCGAGGCCATGCAGGCCATGCTCGACGGCCGCGAGGTGGGTTCCGTCTTCATCGAGGACCGCGCCTACGACGTGAAGCTCGTGTCGACGACCAATCCGATCAACGACCCGACCGACCTGGAGAACATCTTCCTCAAGACGCGCGAAGGCCGCTTCGTGCCGATGTCGACGATCGCCACGCTGACCGAGCGCGCGGTGCCGCCTTCTCTGTCGCGCGAGCAGCAGTTGCGCGCGGTGGCGATCACCGCCGGACTGAAGCCGGACTTCGCGCTCGGCGAAGCCTACGAGGTCGCGCAGGAGATCGCCGCCCCGCATCTGCCGGCCGGCGCCCGCATCATCCCGCTTGCCGAGACGGCGACGCTGGGCGAGTCGGCGGGTTCGATGTTCACGACGTTCGGCTTTGCCATCGTCATCATACTGTTGGTGCTGGCGGCGCAATTCGAGAGCTTCGTCAGCGCGATCATCATCATGGCGACGGTGCCGCTCGGCCTTGCCTGCGCCATCTTCGCCATGCTTCTGACCGGCACCAGCCTCAACGTCTACAGCCAGATTGGCCTCGTGCTGCTGGTCGGCATCATGGCCAAGAACGGAATCCTGATCGTCGAGTTCGCCAACCAGTTGCGCGACCGCGGACAGGGCGTGCGCGAGGCGATCGAGAACGCGGCGAACATCCGCCTGCGGCCCGTGGTGATGACGATGATCTGCACCATCCTCGGCGGCCTGCCGCTGATCCTGGCCAGCGGCGCGGGCGCGGAAGCGCGCATTTCGCTCGGCTGGGTCATCGTCGGCGGGCTCGGCCTCGCCACCGTCTCGACGCTGTTCCTGACGCCGGTGGCCTATCTCCTGCTCGGCCGGTTCGTGACGCCGAACGCCGAGAACGTGAAGCGGCTGTCGCGCGAGCTGGAAGATGCCGAGGCGCTGGAGGAGCGGCTGTCTCCGGCGGAGTAGATTCGCTGCCGCTGCATTTCAACGCTATTCAGAGGCCTCGCCCAGCTAAGGTTGCCTGTGCGCGACGACGTATGCTTTCAGGACGTTCTGCATCTTTGTCAGATGGCCTTTGCCGCCGGTCTGCTGATGGAAGAATTCGAACACGTCGGGGTCGAGCTTCAGGTGGACGGACCGCGGCCGCCGCGGCCCCTCGATTTCCGCCTTCGCCCAAAACTCCGCCCCCAGGCTTTCACCCTCCGGCGCTTCCGGCTGATGGAACAGTTCACCCCGTTCCTTCATCCGTCTTATGTCGGCGAGCGATGCCCGCCTGATATCCGGCTCGCTCATCGCGGCCTCCTTTCCATGCAGTGATCAGACGGGTCGACCCATGTCGTTCGGTATGAACGACGACGAAACATTCGCCCTCGACCTCGCCCAGTGAAATCAGCCTTTCCTCGCCGTAGTCTTCGCGGTCGTCGATCCGTGTGAGAACCTCGCCCTCGAAAATCAGCGCCGCATAGAGTATATCGACGCCACGCTCTTTGACGACCTGCTGCCGCTTCCTTTCATCCCATTCGAATTGCACCTAAGTCATTCCTCTGACTCAATTTTTCGTCATGGAAGTCTTTCAAACGACGAACTGCATCAAGAGTGAGCAAGATCGGCCCTGCTTTTAAGGATACACAAAAAGTGTACACTTTTCAAGGGCGGCCGCCTTCATCTAGAGATCTTAATTAATAAGCCGCGCCGGTCGCCCGGCGCGGCCTCTTTCGTGTTCGGTCGGATCACTGCGACTTGGTCGGGTCGACGCGGCCGATTTCCACCCACTTGCCGCCCTGGATCTGCGAGATGAAGATCAGGTCGCCGCCCTGGTGATCGTTGGGGCCATACTTGACCGGGACGTCGCCGGAGATGACGTCGGTGTATTCGAGGCTTTCCATGCCTTTCTGGAAGCTCTCGGCGGTGAGGTCCTTGCCGGCAGCTTCCAGCCCGCGGATGAGCGCGGTGGCCGCGCCATAGCCGAGGATCGCCGCGGTGCCCGCCGGTTCGCCGGTCTTGGCCTGGTAGTTCTCGGCCCAGGCCTTCACCTCGGGATTGTCCATCCGGGCCTCGTGATCGGTCCAGCCGGCAGCCGCGTAGTAGCCTTCGGTGACGCCTTCCGGAACCTTGGCGACGGCGGTGTTGAAGCCGGCCGACGAGCCGATGAAGGACACGTTGGTCCAGCCGAGCTTCTTGGCAGTGCCGTAGGCGACGATCGTCTGGCGCACGCCGACCGCGGTCGCGACGATGTCGCACTTGGCGTCGCGCAGCTTGGAGATCGTGCCGACGAAATCCTGCTCGTCCGGCTTGTGCGTGGTCTCGGCGGCGAAGGTGAGCCCCAGCGCCTCGGTCTCCTCCTTGGTGCCTTCGTAGACTTCCAGGCCGAAATCGGTCGGAAGGTACATCGCGCAGACGTTCTTGGCGCCCTTCTCCTTGGCGAGATGGCGCACGCCCGCGCGCACCTGGTCGTAGTAGGACGAGAAGCCGGCATACTTGTAGGTGATGTCGCCTTCCAGCATCTGGCGCGCGGCGGTGAGCGGGCCGACATTGGCGACCTGCTTGGACTGCATCAGCGGGAAGCCGGCGATGTTGTGCGGCGTGCCGAGGTTGAGGATCATCGCGAACACCTTGTCCGAGTTGATCAGCTTGTTGAAGTTCTGCACCGCCTTCGGCACCTGGTAGCCGTGATCCTCGACGACGAAGCGGATCTTGCGGCCGTGGATGCCGCCCTTCTCGTTGATCTCGTCGAACATGAGCTGTGCGGACTTGATCGCGCCGACGTTGAAGGCGGCGAAGATGCCCGAGAGATCGCCGTTCGAGCCGATCACGATTTCCGTGTCGGTGACGCCCTGCGTCGCGAACGACGCCGAGCTCATGCCGAGCGCTAGGCCGGCGGCAAGTATGGAAGCCTTGAGTGACGTTTTCATGTGGTTTCCTCCTGGTTTTCTTGTCCCGAGCTATCCGGCATCCTTGCCGTACATCTCGTCGATCAGCTTCTTGTGTTTCGTCTCAACGAAGCTGCGTTTCAACTTCATCGTGGCTGTCAGTTCCTCATCTTCTGCGGTCAACAGCACATCGATCAAGCGGAAATCCTTGATTTGCTCGACCCGGGCGAACTCCCGGTTCGTTTCCTCGATCACCCCTCCGATCAGGTCGCGAACTTCCCTGGTGGCGCACAGCGAGCGGAAGTCGGAGAACGGCACCTTGTTGTCCTGGGCGAATTTTTCGACGTTCTCCTGGTCGATCATGACGAGGCAGGAGAGGAACTTGCGCTTGTCGCCGATCACCACCGCGTCGGAGATGTAAGGCGAAAACTTCAGCCGGTTCTCGATCTCGGCCGGGGTGATGTTCTTGCCGCCGGCGGTGATGATGATGTCCTTGGCGCGGCCGGTGATCGTCAGGAAGCCCTGATTGTCGATGCGGCCGACGTCGCCGGTCTTGAGCCAGCCGTCCTCGGTGATGGTCTCGGCCGTCTTCTCCGGCTTGTTCCAGTAGCCCTTGAAGACGTTGGCGCCGCGGTAGAGGATCTCGCCGTCCGGCGCGATCCTGACCTCGCCGCCCGGCACCACCTTGCCGATACTGCCGGTCTTGTAGTCGTCCATGACGTTGACCGAGATGACGCCCGAGCTCTCGGTCATGCCGTAGCCTTCGAGCACGGTCACGCCGATGGCCCGGTACCAGCGCAGGAGGTCGGGCGAGATCGGCGCGGCGCCGGTGGTGCCGCGACGCAACCGGTCGAGGCCGATCATCCGGCGCAGGTTCTTCAGCACCGCGAAGTCCCAGAACGCATAGGCGAGACGGGTGCCGAGCGGCACCGGCCTGCCCTCCTCCATCAGAAGTCCGCGCTTCATGCCCGTCGCCACCGCCATGCGGTAGGAGAGCTTGCCGAGCCTGGTCGCCTCGTTGGCCATGATGGTGATGCGCGAATAGACCTTTTCCCAGACGCGCGGCACCGCGGTGAAGACGTGCGGGGAGACCTCGCGCACATTGTCGAAGACCGTCTCGGGGCTTTCGGCGAAGTTGACCGTCGAGCCGAATCCGATCGGGATGAAGCCGGTGATCAGCCGCTCGAGGATGTGGCAGAGCGGCAGGAAGCAGACCTGCTCGTCGGCCTCCGTCACCGGCAGCGTCGTCGCCGCGCCGATGATCGAGACGATGATGTTCTCGTGGCTGATCATCGCCCCCTTGGGCGGGCCGGTCGTGCCGGACGTATAGACCAGGATCGCGGTGTCCTTCGCCGACGAGTTGGCGATCTCCTCCTCGAAGCGGTTCGGGTTCTGCTTCAGGAACTCGCGGCCGATCCGGTAGAGATCGTCGAGGAAGATGACGCGGTCGTCGGAGAAGCCGTGCAGCCCTTCGCGGTCGAAGACGATCACCCAGGCGAGGCCCGGCATCTCGTCGCGCACGGAGAGATACTTGTCGAGCTGCTCGTCGTTCTCGACGAAGAGGAAGCGGCTGTCGGAATCGTTGACCAGATATTTGAGCTGCGAGGCGGAATCGGTGGTGTAGACGCCAGATGCGATGCCGCCGATGCATTGCGTGCCGAGGTCGGTGTAGAGCCATTCCTTGTTGTCTTCCGACAGGATCGACACGACCTCGCCGCGCTTCAGGCCGAGCGAGAGAAGCCCGAGCCCGATCAGCCGCGCGTTGTCGTAGAACTCCGCCCACGAGTAGGACAGCCAGATGCCGTAGTCCTTCTCCCGGTGCGCGATCCTCTGGCCGTTTCGCTTGCAGCTTTCGCGGAACAGCTTCGGCAGCGTGTCGCAGCCGTCGAAGAAAAACGGGCCGCGCGACATGTCCTCGTTGAAGGAATGGCCGTTGAGCGTCCGCTGCGGCGGGATCTTGCCGACGATCGTCATGCTGTCCTCCCTGTTCCCATCGACCCGTTCCTCATCGCCAGGTCTTCTTCTGCTTCCAGCGCTTCTGGCCGCGCTGCGTCTCGCCCTGGACGCCGAGGTAGAATTCCTGCACGTCCTTCGATGCCAGCAGCCGCGCCGACGTGTCGGCCATGACGATGCGGCCGAGCTCCATCACGTAGCCGTAGTCGGCGACCTCGAGCGCCACCTTGGCGTTCTGCTCGACGAGCATCATCGTCACGCCCTGCTCGCGGTTGAGGCGGCGGATGATGGTGAAGATCTCCTTCACCAGAAGCGGCGACAGGCCGAGCGAGGGCTCGTCGAGCAGCATCAGCTTCGGCCGCGCCATCAGGCCGCGCGCGATGGCCAGCATCTGCTGCTGGCCGCCCGACAGCGTGCCCGCCGCCTGGCGGCGCCGTTCCTGGAGGATCGGGAAATAGCCGTAGACCATCTCCTCGTCGGCCTTGATGCCCGCCTTGTCGGTGCGCACGAAGGAGCCCATGCGAAGGTTCTCCTCGACGGTGAGCAGCGGGAACACCTCGCGCCCCTCCGGCACGTGCACGATGCCGGCCTTGACGACCCGGTCCGGCTCCTCGCCTGCGATGTTGCGGCCGCTGTACCAGATCTCGCCCTTCTCCGGGTTCATCACGCCGGAGATGGTCTTGAGCAATGTCGTCTTGCCGGCGCCGTTGGCGCCGAGCACGGTGACGATCTGTCCCTGGCGGACTTCCAGGCTGACGCCGCGGATGGCCATGATCGGCCCGTAATAGCTCTCGAGGTTGCGGATCGACAGAACCGTTTCCGCCACGGCCGAAGCCGGATTGATCGCCTGCTGCAGCATCATGCGACCACCCTTTCGTTCTCGTCGGCAACGCCGATATAGGCCTCGATCACCTTCGGATGGTTCTGCACCTCCTGCGCGGTGCCGATCGCCAGCGTCTTGCCGTCGGCGAGCGCCATGACGCGGTCCGACACGGAGGCGACCAGATGCATGTCGTGCTCGACCATCAGTACGGTGACGCCCATCTGGGTCTTGATGTCCTCGACCCAGAAGGCGACGTCCTGCGTCTCCTCGACCGACAGGCCGGAGGCCGGCTCGTCGAGCAAAAGCAGGCGCGGCTCGATCGCGAGAGCCCGGCCCATCTCCACCACCTTGCGCACGCCGTAGGGCAGGCCGGCGATGTATTTCTCGCGGTAGGGCTGCAGGTCGAGGAAGTCGATGACCTTCTCCACCGCCTCGCGGTGCCGCCGCTCCTCGCGCCGGACGAAGGGCGTGAACAGCGTCTCGCTGAACATGTTGCCGCGCCTGTGGCGATGGCGGCCGACCAGGAGGTTCTGCAGCACCGTCGCCTGCTCGAACAGCTCGATATTCTGGAAGGTGCGGGCGATGCCGAGCCTGGCGATCTCGTGCGGCGCCTTCTTCAGGATCGATTCGCCGGCGAAACGAATGTCGCCCGCGACCGGGTCGTAGAAGCGCGAGACGAGGTTGAACAGCGTCGACTTGCCGGCGCCGTTGGGGCCGACGAGCGCGAAGACCTCGCCCTCCTCGACCGAGAAGGAGACGTTGTTGACGGCGGTGACGCCGCCGAACTTGAGCGTGACGTTCTCGACTTCGAGGAGGCTCATCGCATGCGCTCCGTCTTGAGGTAGCTCCGCTGCCGGCGGAACATGTCGCGGCGGTAGAAGGGGAACAGCTCGAAATAGGTGCGGATCTTCAGCCAGCGGCCATAGATGCCCATCGGCTCGAACAGGATGAACAGGATCAGGATCGCGCCGAAGACGGCGGATTCCATGCCGGGGATGGCGATGGAGGTGCCGGTCAGCGCGCCGATGCCGTCGCGCACCCGGGCGATGGCCTGCGGCAGGAGCGCGATGACGACCGCGCCGAAGAAGGCGCCGTGGATGGAGCCGAGGCCGCCGATGACGATCATCAGCAGCATCTGGATCGAGATGATGATGGTGAAGGTCTCGTTGTTGAAGATGCCGGCGAAGTGGCCCATAAGCGCGCCGGCGAGCCCGGTGATCGCGGTGGAGATGCCGAAGGCGACCGCCTTGGTGCGCGCCACGTTGACGCCCATCGCCTGCGCCGAGATTTCGGAGTCGCGCACCGCGGCGAAGGAGCGGCCGAGCGGCGAGCGCTGGATGTTGCGGTAGGCAAGCACCACCAGCACGGTGACGAACAGGATCAGGCCGTAGAACCTGACCGGCGTGCCGTAGCGGTCGAACTGGATGCCGAAGATGTCGATCGTCGGCGCCAGCAGCCCGTTGATGCCGCCGGTGAGCGGCTCGGCGATGACGATAAGGTCGTCGACCAGGATCGACACGGCGAGCGTCGCGATCGCCAGATAGATGCCGTGCAGCTTCGACGTCGGGATTGCGAGCGCCACGCCCGAAAGCCCGGCGATGATCCCGGCGAGCGGCAGCGACAGGATGAAGGGCAGGCCGAGCCGCTCCTGCAGCAGCACGTTGGCGTAGCAGCCGATCGCGAGGAAGGCGGCATGGCCGAGGCTCGCCTGGCCGGTCTGGCCGACCAGGATCATCAGCCCCATTCCGGCGATCGCCCAGATCAGCACGTTCGTCATCTCGCCGATGGCGAAGTCGGAGAGGAAGAACGGCAGGACGATCATCAGCGCCAGCAGCGACAGGTACCAGAAGGCCTGCGCGCCGTGGCGGAAGAGGTTGATGTCGGCGTCGTAGGTGGTCTTGAAGACGGTGCGCATGGTTACACCTTCTTCCGGTGGATCTGGGCCAGGATGCCGTGCGGCCTGAACACCAGGATCAGGAACAGCAGCAGATAGGGCATGATCTGCGAATAGCCGGCGGCGATGTAGTAGGAGGCGAAGGGCTCGATCAGGCCGACGATGATGCCGCCGAGCAGCGCGCCCGGCAGCGAGCCGAACCCGCCGATGACGGCCGCGGCGAAGGCCTTGATGCCGAGCAGGCCGATCGACGGATCGATCGAACCCTTGGAGGCGAAGAGGATGCCGGCGACCGCCGCCACCATCCCGGCCACGGCCCAGATCAGCGAATGCACCCGCTTGACCGGGATGCCCATGTAGTAGGCCGCGAGCTGGTTCTGCGAGGCCGCCTGCATGGCGACGCCGAGCTTGGTCAGGTTGAAGAAGAAATAGAGCAGGATGGTCGAGATCACCGTGACCGCGATGACCACGATCTCGTCGAGGCCGAGCACCAGTCCGCCGAACCGCACGTCCTTGCCGGCGATGGGGGATTCGAGCGCGATCGGCTCGTTGCCCCAGATCAGCCCCGCCGCGAAGCGCAGCACGAAGCCCATGGCGATGGTGAGGATGACGATCGCGACCTGCGACTGGCCGAACATGCGGCGCAGCACGATCATCTCGATCAGGTAGCCGAACAGGCCCATCGCGGCGATGGCGATCGGGACCGAGAGCCAGAACGGAAGACCCCAGAACTGGTCGTTGGTGAGCCCGAGCGTGATGAAGGCGCCCAGCATCATGAAATCGCCCTGGGCGAAATTAACCGCCTCTGTCGCCTTGTAGATGAGCACGAAACCAAGTGCGATGAGGCCATATACACAGCCGTTCGCAAGGCCGCTCACAAAGAGCTGCAATACGTCCAAGGACGCTCTCCTCCCAATGTCGTCACGGTCTTATGCCGTGTTTGGTTCGACTATAGACGGCCATGCCCTCAGCACAAGCCGCGTACATTCACTCGCAATCTATGGCGCGATGAAGACCTTTCCGTTCGGTTTGGCCAGTTCTTCGGGCACCCTCTTCATTGCCTCGGACAGCGGCACGATGGCGGTGACGTCGGTCGACCACCTCCCGTCCGCGAAACGTTTCTGAGCCTCCATCACGGCCGCGCCCCTGCGCTCCGGATCCGTGGACCGCATCCACTCCGTCAGCCAGAATCCCTCGATCTTCTTGTGCATGAAGATGAGCTGTCCGGGCTCCTGGATCGGCGTCTCGGTCTGGTCGAGCCGTCCGTAGACGATCCACCGCGCACGACGCGGCATCGCGTTGAAGATCGTCGCCGCGAGCGGCCCGGTCACGGCATCGAGGAAGATGCGCGGCTTCTCGACCCTGCAGGTCTCCGCCAGCCGCTGCCTGAAATCGGGCGCCTCGGCGTTCAGAACGACGGCCGCCCCTGCCTTTTCCAGGAGCGGGATCTGGTCGTCGCGGCGCACGATGGCGATCGGACGATAGCCTGCGTCGCGCGCGATCCCCATGATCAGCTTGCAGAGCTGGCTGGCGGCGGCGGTCAGGATGAAGGCCTTCTCGCCCTCCTGCTTGACAATGTCGAACATGGCGATCGCCGTCAGCGGATTGACTATCATCGCCGCGGCGTCGACATCCTTGACGCCCTCGATCAGCGGCAGACAGGCCGCTGCTTCGGCGACGGCATATTCGGCCCAGGCTCCCCAGTTGGAGATGCCCGTGGCGAAGGCCACCCGCTTGCCGAGCAGCCTCTGCGCGCCTGCGTCCTCGCCCGCGGCGACCACCTCGCCGACACCCTCGAATCCCGCCGGCTGCCCCTTTGCTCGTGGCTGGCCATACATGCCCTTGATGAACATGACGTCCGACGGGTTGATCGAGGCCAGCGCGACCTTGACCAGCACCTGGCTGGCCTTCGGCGCAGGTACGGCGATCGTGCCGGGCGTCACATAGGGCTCCATCGCCTCCAGCACGCTTCCCGACGGACGGGCCGTGTAGCCGTCGTCGTTGAGGAGGAGCGCGCGCATGGTGGCGGGAAGCGTCATGTCGTGACCCTACGGCTTGAGGATGAGCTTGCCGGCAACGGCGCGGTCGTGGATGCGGCGGAGCACATTCCTGGCCTCGGCGAGCGGATAGGTACCTTCGATTACCGGCTTGAGCTTGCCTTGCATCAGCCAGCCGATCAGCTCGCGCATGTTCTCCTCGTGCGCGGCAGGCTCCTTCTGCGTGAAGGTGCCCCAGAAGACGCCGACGACGCTGAAGCCCTTGACCAGCGCGAGGTTGACCGGGAACTGCGGAATCTTGCCGGAGGTGAAGCCGATGACGAGGAGGCGGCCGTTCCACGCCATCGACCGCGCCAGCACGTCGAAGGCATCGCCGCCGACGGGGTCGTAGCCGACGTCGACGCCCTTGCCTCCCGTCGCCTCCTTCAGCGTGTCCTTGAGATTCTCGTAGCCGAGCGCGATGTCGGCGCCGGCGGTCCTGGCGATCTCGCGCTTCTCCGGCGTCGAGGCGACGGCAATCACCCTGGCGCCCATGATCTTGCCGATCTGGATGGCCGCGAGGCCGGTCGTGCCGGCCGCGCCGAGGACGACCAGCGTCTCGCCCGGCTTGATCTGCGCGCGCTGCTTCAGCGCATGATGCGAGGTGCCGTAGCCGCAGACCAGCGCACAGGCATCCGCCCCCGACACCCCCTCGGGCAGCTTGATGACGGCGGACTCGTCGACGCCGATCTTCTCGGCATAGGCGCCGAGCGGCGTGAACGACACGACCCGGTCGCCGACCTTGAACCTGGTGACCTTCTCTCCGACGGCCGACACCCGGCCCGCCATCTCCATGCCTGGGATGAACGGCGTCGGCGGCTTGGCCTGATACAGGCCCTGGACGAGCAGGCCGTCGGGATAGTTCACGCCGATCGCCTCCGCGTCGATGACAACGGTCCGCCCGGTCGCTTCCGGATCCGGCCAGTCGGCATAGTCCAGATTCTCGATCGGGCCGTATTCGCGCGCGACGATCGCTTTCATCGTCACACTTTCTCCTGCGTGTATTTCTTCAGTTCCTGACGTGCGATCTGCCGCCGGTGGACCGCATCGGGCCCGTCGACGATGCGCAGGGTGCGCAGGTTCTTCCAGGTTCGCGCCAGCGGCGTGTCCTGGCTGACGCCGGCGGCGCCGTGCAGCTGCACCGCCTCGTCGGCGATCTTCAACGCGACGCGCGGCGCCACGACCTTGATCTGGCTGATCCACGGGGCGGCCGCCTTGGGGTCCCCCTGGTCCATCATCCATGCCGCCTTGAGGCAGAGAAGGCGGGCCATCTCGATCTCCATGCGGCCCTCGGCGATGATGTCGTAATTGGCGCCGAGCTTGGCCAGCGGCTGGCCGAAGGCCTCGCGCCGCATCGAGCGCCTGCACATCAGTTCGAGCGCCATCTCGGCCTGACCGATCGCGCGCATGCAATGGTGGATGCGGCCGGGACCGAGGCGGCCCTGGGCAATCTCGAAGCCCTTGCCCTCGCCGAGCAGCAGGTTGGACGCCGGCACGCGCACATTGGTGAAGCGCATGTGCAGGTGTCCGTGCGGGGCGTCGTCGTCGCCATAGATCGTCATGGCGCGGACCTTCTCGATGCCGGCTGCGTCGGCCGGCACGAGGATCATCGAATGCTGGGAGTGTCTGGGCCCGTCATGCGACGTGCGCACCATGACGATGTAGATGGCGCAGCGCGGGTCGCCGGCGCCCGACGACCACCACTTCTCGCCGTTGAGCACATATTCGTCACCGTCGCGCTCGCAGCGCATCGAGATATTGGTGGCGTCCGAGGAGGCGACGTCCGGCTCGGTCATCAGGAAGGCCGAGCGGATCTTGCCCTCGAGCAGCGGCTTCAGCCACTTTTCCTTGTGCTCGGTGGCGCCGTAGCGCTCGAGCACTTCCATGTTGCCGGTGTCGGGAGCCGAGCAGTTGAACACTTCGCCGCCGATGTGGGCCTTGCCCATCTCCTCGGCGAGATAGGCGTATTCGACGGTGGTGAGGCCGTAGCCGCTGTCCGAATCGGTCAGCCAGAAGTTCCACAGGCCGCGCTCCTTCGCCTTGGCCTTCAGCCCTTCAAGAATCTCCGACTGGCGCCTGGTGAACGACCAGCGGTCGCCGTCCTTGCCCACTTCGGCCAGGAACTCCTCGTCGAGCGGGATGACCTCGTCGCGGATCATGGCCGCGACCCGGGCATGGATCGGCTTCAGCTTCTCGGTCATCCCGAGGTTCATGTCGCTCATGGTTCTTCCGTCTCCTTTCCACCCAGTCCGCCGCGCGCGAACGCCACGACCTGTTCCACGATATTGTCGATGTCCCGCATGCTCTCGCCCGGACGGGGCTTGTACCAGAAGATCGGCGAGTTGAGCGCCATGAACATCATCTGGTTGGCGATGCTGAGATCCGCGAAATGCATGTCGCCTTCGTCGCGCGCCCTTGCCA
This sequence comes from Mesorhizobium sp., assembly GCA_019635735.1. Lineage (GTDB taxonomy): Bacteria > Pseudomonadota > Alphaproteobacteria > Rhizobiales > Rhizobiaceae > Mesorhizobium_A. Next base: position 227,759 of record JAHBYX010000009.1, on the reverse strand, counting down.
GCTGCGCCCGGAAGACGTTGCTGTACTGCGTCCGGTATTCGACCAGTTCGTTGAACTGGCTCCGCTGCTCGGGCGTGGTCGCGCCGCGAAGGTGCATCTCGACGCCTTCCCAGACAACGCGCTGGTAGGCCCTGGTCACGATCATCTGCCGCACATGCGTGCGCGCCATCTTCGTCCAGACAGCCACCGCCGGTTCGTCGAGCGACCGAAAGGGCTCGATCGCGGCGAAGTTCATGTCCATCCCGGTCCGGAAGATCTGCGCGAACAGATCGGCCTTGGAGGAGAAATGGTGGTAGATGCGGCCCTTGGTCGCCCGCAGCCGGCGCGCCACGTCGTCGATCGACGTCGCCGCGTAGCCACGTTCCATGAAGCAGGCGGCGGCCGCGTCGAGAATCTCGATGCGCGCCCCTTCGGTGACCGGCTCGCCGGTGCCCAGTTCCGCCAGAACCATGACCTCCCTTTCCCGCCGACCTTTTCTCCAGCACCGCCGATCGGGTCTTTACGGATGCGCAAATGATGAACATACTACCCGGTATGTTGTCAACGCAGCATCTGGCTTGAACGGAAGAGAAGTCCGCGCGGGGAGGAAGAATGGCTTATCTCGACGATTTGTTTTCGGTCGCCGGCAAGACGGCGCTCGTCACCGGCGCCGCCACGGGCATCGGCCGGATGATCGCCACGGCGCTCGTCCAGGGCGGGGCGCGGGTGCTGATCGCCTCGCGCAAGACGGCCGACTGCGAGAAGGTCGCGGCCGAGCTGAACGCGATGGGGGCTCCGGGCAGTGCCGAGGGGTTCGGCGCCGACGTCAGCACCGAGCAGGGCGTCGACGCGCTTGCAGCCGAAGTGAAGGCTCGCACGGGCAAGCTGCATATCCTGGTCAACAATGCCGGCGTGTCGTGGGGCGCGCCGCTCGACCAGTTCCCCTACAAGGGCTGGGCCAAGGTGCTGGACGTCAACGTCACCGGCCTCTTCCACCTGACGAAGCAGCTTCTGCCCCTGCTCGAGGCCGCGGCCACGGACGCGGACCCCGCTCGGGTGATCAATCTGGGCTCGGTCATGGGAACCCAGCCGCTGGCCGACGACGCCTACTCCTACACCGCCTCCAAGGCGGCGGTTCACCATCTGACGAAGACGCTCGCCAACGAGTTCGCCCGCCGCCGCATCACCGTCAACGCCTTTGCGCCCGGCCCCTTCCAGAGCCGCATGACGGCCTTCGCCACGGCGACCGACGAGCAGGCCGACAAGGTTGGCGCGCGGGTGCCGCTCGGCCGCATCGGGGCGCCGTCGGACATCGCCGCCGCGACGCTTTTCCTGTGCGGCAAGGGCGGCAGCTACGTCACCGGCGCGATCCTGCCGCTTGACGGCGGCCAATCGGTCCAGCATGGCATGACGCTGTTCAAGGAATGAGCAGCGAGGCAGCCATGCTGCAGGGACAGAGAGAGCCGATCACCATCGACGACATGATCCGGCTCGTGGGCAAGGAGGTCGGTCTGTCGCCCTGGCGGACCGTCGACCAGGTGATGATCGACCGGTTCGCCGACGCGACCGACGATCACCAGTTCATCCATGTCGATCCGGAGCGGGCGAGGGCCGAAACGCCGTATGGCGGCACCATCGCGCACGGCTTCCTGCTGTTGTCGCTTTTCTCGCCGATGGCCTATGAGACATTGGCACCCTTGCAGGGTGCGGGGATGGCCATCAACCACGGCTTCGACCGCATCCGCTTCTCGGCGCCGGTGCGCTGCGGCGCACGCGTGCGCACGCGCTTCGTGTTGGCCGAGATGAATGCGCGCCCCTCGGGCATGGTGCAGGTCGGCTACGACGTGACGATGGAAATCGAGAATTCGCTGAAACCGGCGCTGACGGCGCGCTGGCAGATGATCGCCGTGATGGATCGCAGGGACGAACCCGCATGAACGACCCGAACGCCCTCGATGAAAGCGTGCTCGGGCCGTATCTCGCCCGGCATATCGACGGCTTCGGCACGCTCACCGGGATCGTCAAGTTCAATGCCGGCCAGTCCAACCCGACCTACCTCCTGAACACGTCCACCGGCCGTTTCGTGCTGCGCGCCAAGCCGCCCGGCGCGCTTCTCAAATCCGCCCATCAGGTCGATCGCGAATACCGCGTGATGAAGGCGCTCGGGTTGACCGACGTTCCGGTGCCGAAGATGCTGCATCTCTCAGGCGAGGACTCGCCGATCGGCCGCCAGTTCTTCGTCATGGAATTCCTAGACGGCCGCATCCTATGGGATCCGGCACTTGGCGAGATCGCGACGAATGCCGAGCGCGGCGCCATCTACGATTCGATGAATGCCACTCTCGCCAAGCTGCACGGCGTCGACATCGACGCCTGCGGCCTCTCCGATTTCGGCAAGCCGGGCAGCTATTTCGAGCGCCAGTTGACCCGCTGGACCAGCCAGTACCGCGCCTCGGAGACGGGCACGATCGCCGACATGGACCGCCTGATCGAATGGCTGGAGAAACGCATTCCCGCCGACGACGGCCTCGTCTCGCTGGTTCACGGCGACTACCGGCTGGACAACATGATGTTCGCGCACGGCCGGCCCGAGGTCATCGCCGTGCTCGACTGGGAGCTCTCGACGCTCGGCCATCCCTATTCCGACATCGCCTACCAGTGCATGCAGTGGCGGCTGCCGCATTCGTCCGGCTTCCGCGGCCTCGGCGGCGTCGATCGCAAGGCGGCCGGCATCCCGACCGAAGAGGAATATGTCGCCCTCTACTGCCGCCGACGTGGCATCGCCGGCATCGACAACTGGGTGTTCTATCTCGCGTTCTCCTTCTTCCGGCTCGCCGCGATCTGCCAGGGCGTCTACAAGCGCGCGCTCGACGGCAACGCGTCGAACCCGGAAAAGGCGAAGAGCTACGGCGAGGCGGTGCGGCTGTTGTCGGCGCTCGCCGTCCAACTCATCGATGGAGAATGACGTGGCGCGTTTTGCGGGATTGACGGCAATCGTGACCGGGGCGACGGGCGGCTTCGGCCGCCGGACGGCCGAAAGGCTGGCGGAGGAAGGCGCGCGCCTCGTGCTGTCCGACATGAACGAGGCGCCGCTGAAGGAATTCGCCGCCTCGCTGCCGACCGAGACCGCGATCCGCGCCGGCGACATCTCCGACGAGACCCTTTCCGAAGCCCTGGTGGCACTCGCGCTGGAGCGGTTCGGCACGCTCGATATCGCGATCAACAATGCCGGCATCGCACAGAGCTTCGTCAAGCTGCCGCAGGTCCCCTCCGACGAAGCGCGAAGGATAATCGACATCGACCTGATGGGTGTTTTCTACGCGCTCAAGCATCAGTTGCCGGCGATGGAACGCGAGAACCGCGCCTCGGGCCGCACCGCCGCGATCGTCAACATCGCCTCGGTGGCGGGCCTGGCGGGAGCGCCGCGCCTCTCCGTCTATTCCGCCGCCAAGCACGGCGTCGTCGGCCTGACCCGCTCGGCCGCCGCCGAGTACGCCACCAAGGGCATCCGCGTGAACGCGGTGTGCCCGTCCTTCGCGCGCACGGCGATGGCGCTCGACTTCCTCAAGATGTCTCCCAAGGGCATCGACGAGAGCGCGGCCGACCTGACGCGCGGGGTGCCGATGAAGCGGCTGGCGGAAGTCGACGAGATCGTCGAGGTCATCCTCTTCGCCTGCGACCCGAGGAACTCGTTCATGACCGGCCAGACCCTGGCCGCCGATGGCGGCATCACGGCGATCTGAGCCGTAGCGAATTCACTCAATTTCAACTATTCCCCCTGACGCCATCTTAATGCCTCCCGGTTACCGTTCATACGGGGATGGAGGGTACGATGCCGCTCAAGGGCTTATCAGGCATATCCCGGCGAGGTTGGGCAAGGCTCGCGCGCTGGACCGTGTTCGGCACGCTCGGCTGCATCGCGATCGCCGTGATGTTCAACTACGTCTTCTTCAGCCTGTTTGCTCCCGCCGCCATCGGCCAGGGTCTCGTCAGCGCGACGATCATCCCCATCATCCTGGCGGGACCGCTGTTCTTCTACCTCACGACCAAGCTGCGCGAACTGGCGATCGCCAACCACAGGCTGAACGACCTCGCCTCGACCGACAGCCTGACGGGTTGCCTGAATCGCGGCGCGTTCACGCGTGTCGTGGACGGTTTCCTGGAGACGGGCAACGGGAACCTGCCTCCGCTTGGCGCGCTGCTGGTTATCGACGCGGACCATTTCAAGACGATCAACGACCGCTTCGGGCATCATCGCGGCGACGAGGCGCTGTCCCTGATCGCGACCGCGATCCGCACCTCCCTGCGCCGGGGCGACCTGATCGGCCGCATCGGCGGAGAAGAGTTCGGCGTCCTCTTGCCGGGCGCAGGCGTCGTCGAGGCCGAGCATGTCGCCGAACGCATCCGCAGGACGGTCAACTCGCTCGAGTTCACCGGCAACGGCGAACAGCACGACCTGTCGGTCAGCGTCGGCGGTGCGGCTTTCGGGCGCTCGATGAGTTTCGGCGAACTGTTCCGGATCGCCGACGAGCGACTCTACGCCGCCAAGAACACCGGCCGCGACCGCGTCGAGATCACCTTCGTTCCGCCGGGCGGCTTCGCGATCGAACCCGCGCAGACGATACACTGAGCCGGCTTCAGGCCGCTATCGCCGCGTCCCGCGCCGCTTCCTCGAGGAAATCGAAGGCGTAGGTCGAGAACGACCGCCAGCACTCGACCCGGAACGCCGTCTCTCCCGTCCGCCAGACCACGACCTCGATCTTGCCGAGGATCGTGCGCGAGCAGGCGCCAACCGGGAACACCGCCCGCGACAGGTCCTGCGGGCAGCCGGCGCTCAGCGTCGCCTCCGCGCCCTTGCCCTCGACCATGATCGCCGTGTTGCGGTGGGAGATGTCGACCGCCGAATGCAGCGCCGTCGCTTTCGCGCAGTCGGCGGCGGGATCGCCGCCGCCGGTGTCGATGACCAGCCATTCGTCGGGACCGAGCCAGAGGGCGACTCGCGCGCCGGACTTCGACGTGGCGGAGGTCTTGGGCGCCGCGGGCAATTTCACGCCGAGCGCCTTGGACAGCGCCGCGATCCCGTCGGGCCGCGCACGCAGCGACAGGCGAGCGGCAGGCTCGGCCGGGGTGAGCGTCACGGCGGAATTGGCCACCTTGCGGCCGGCGAGCGGGTGGGCACGCGATGCATCAGCCATGGAGACGCTCTCCCTTCTCGTCGAAGAACACCTGTCCGACCACCTCGACCTCGATCACCTTGTCCGGCATCGGCACGTAGAGCGTCTGGCCCATGCGCTCGAAACCGCCGGCGACGAGGCCGAGCGCGATTCCGCGGCCGCAATTCTCCGACCAATAGCTCGACGTGACGTGGCCGAGCATCTTCATCGGGATCGGCTGCTTTGGATCGGCGACGATCTGCGCGCCCTCTTCCAGCACCACCTTCGGGTCCTTGGTGCGCAGACCGACGAGCTGCTTGCGCCCCTTGGCGACGAGGTCCGGACGTTTCAGCCCGCGGATGCCGACGAAATCGGTCTTCTTCTTGCCGACCGCCCAGTCGAGACCGGCATCCTGCGGCGTGACCGTTCCGTCGGTGTCCTGGCCGACGATGATGTAGCCCTTCTCGGCGCGCAGCACGTGCATCGCCTCGGTGCCGTAGGCACAGGCGCCGTGCTTCTGGCCCTGCGCCCAGACCGCGTCCCAGACGGCGGCGGCGTAGTCCGCCGGCACGTTGATCTCGAAGCCGCGCTCGCCGGTGAAGGACATGCGGAAGAGCCTGGTCGGCGCGCCGCAGATCCGCGCCTCGCGCACCGACATGTGCGGCATGGCGGCGTCCGACATGTCGATGCCCTCGACCAGCGGCGCGATGATGTCCCGGCTCTTCGGACCCTGCACGGCGATCACCGCCCACTGCTCGGAGATCGACGTCAGCCAGACGTCGAGATGCGGGAATTCGGTCTGGAGGTAATCCTCCATGTGGTTCATGACGCGCGCCGCACCACCCGTCGTCGTGGTGACGTGGAAGCGGTCGGCGGCGAGCCGGCCCACGACGCCGTCGTCGTAGATGAAGCCGTCCTCGCGCAGCATGATGCCGTAGCGGCAGCGGCCGGGCTCCAGCTTCTCCCACGGATTGGTGTACATCAGCTCCATGAACTTTGCCGCGTCCGGGCCGACCACCTCGATCTTGCCGAGGGTCGACGCGTCGAAAATGCCCGCCGCCTTGCGCACCGTGGCGCATTCGCGGTTCACCGCCGCGTGCATGTCCTCGCCGGCGCGCGGATAGTACCAGGCGCGCTTCCACTGGCCGACATCCTCGAACACGGCGCCGAGCTTTTCTTCCTGCGCGTGGAACGCGGTGCGCCGGGTCGGATCGAACAGCCTGCCCTTGGCGTGGCCGATCAGCGCGCCGAAGGTGACGGGGGTATAGGGCGCGCGGAAGGTGGTGAGGCCGACCTCGGGCATCTCCTTGCCCAGCGCCTCGGCGGCGATGGCCAGCCCGTGGATGTTGGACGTCTTGCCCTGGTCGGTCGCCATGCCGTTGGTGGTGAAGCGCTTGACGTGCTCGATCGAGCGCATGCCCTCGCGGACCGCGAGGCGGATGTCCTTGGCGGTGACGTCGTTCTGGAAGTCGACGAAGGCCTTGCCGCTGGTGTCCGGTCCGGCGCCGGGCGCAGCGCCCACCATGCCGCCGGCCCAGCTTTCGCTGGTCTCGGCCTTCAGCTTCAGGGCAGCCGCCTTTCCGGCGCCGGCAGCCTTGGCCGCCTTCTCACCGGCCGCAATCGCCTCCTTCACCGTGTCGGCGAGCGTATCGGTGCCGTTGCAGGCGCCGACGGACACGCAGTCCTGCGCGTAGTCGCCCGGCAGGAAGCGGCGCGTCGCGGTGTCGAAGGCGACCTTGCCGCGCGACTGCGAAAAGAGATGCACGGAGGGCGTCCAGCCCGCCGACATCAGCAAGGCGTCGACGGGAATGGTGCGCTCGGGCCCGCCCGACGTCGCGCGCACGGTCATCGAGGCGACGCGCAGGTTGCCGGATGCGCGCACGACCGTCCGGCCGGACAGGATTTCGATACCCAGAGCCCTCGCCCGGTCGATCAGCGCACCGGCCGGATTGTCGCGCAGGTCGACGATCGCGGCGATGGCCGCACCCGCCTGCTTGAGGTCGATCGCCGCCGCGTAAGCCGAATCGCTGGCGGTGAAGACGCCGATGGTCTTCCCGACCAGCACGCCGAAATGGTTGAGATAGGTGCGCGCAGCAGACGCCAGCATGACGCCGGGCTTGTCGTTGCCGTCGAACACCATGTGCCGCTCGATCGCGCCGGTGGCGAGGATCACCCGCTTCGCCCGCACCTGCCAAAGCCGCTCGCGCGGCAGGTCGTGGCCCGGATCGGCGAGGTGGTCGCTGACGCGCTCGACCAGGCCGACCATGTTCTGCGCATAATAGCCGAAGGCGGTGGTGCGGGTCAGAACGCGGACATTGTCCATCGCCGCGAGCCTGGCGGCCGTCGCCTGCGCCCAGTCCCAGCCGGCCGCGCCGTCGATGGCCGAACCCGTCTCGAAGCGCAGCGCACCGCCCACTGCCGGCTGCTCGTCGGCGACGATCACCCGCACGCCGGTTTCGGCAGCGGCCAGCGCAGCCGACAGGCCCGCCGCGCCCCCGCCGAGAACAAGCACGTCGCAATGCGCGTAGCGCGAGGCGTAGTGGTCCGGATCGGGCCTGTCGGGTGCGACCCCGAGGCCGGCCGAGGCGCGAATGGTGGGCTCGTAGATGCTCTTCCACGCCGCCTTCGGCCACATGAAGGTCTTGTAGTAGAAGCCGGCCGAGAACATCGGCGAGGCGATATCGTTGACCGCGCCGACGTCGAAGGCGAGCGAGGGCCAGCGGTTCTGCGACACGGCGGTGAGCCCGTCATAGACCTCCTGCACCGTGGCGCGGACGTTGGGGGTCTTGCGCGCCGCGTCGCGGTGGATGCCGACCAGCGCGTTCGGCTCCTCGGCGCCGGCCGAGAGAACGCCGCGCGGGCGGTGATACTTGAACGAGCGCCCCATCAGGTGGACGCCGTTGGCAAGCAGCGCGGAGGCGAGCGTATCGCCCTCCAGCGCCTGATAGGACGCGCCGTCGAAGGAGAAGGAAACGGGCTTGGCGCCCTTCAGCCGGCCGGCGGCCGTGGTGCGGAACGCGGCGGTCATGCCTTCTCTCCCGCCTTCACCGCCGGTCTCTTCTCGCCGGCCTTGTAGGTCATCAGGAACTTGTCGGAGACGCTGTCGCGCACCGCGTTGAAGAAGCGCGCGCAGCCGTGAATATGGCGCCAGCGCTCGTAGATCAGGCCCTTGGGATTGGAGCGGATGAAGAAGAACTGCGCGAACTCCTCGTCGGAGATCTCCGCGATGTTCTCCGGCCGCGCGATATGCGCCTCGCCGGCATTGCGGAACTCGAGCTCCGGCCGGTCTTCCTCGCAATAGGGGCAGTGTATCAGGAGCATCGGAACCTCAGTGCGCCACGGCGGCCGCCGCCGCCTCGTCGATCAGCCGGCCGGAGCGGAAGCGCTCCAGCGTGAAGCCGGCATTGATCGGGTGCGGGTTGTCGTTGGCGATGGTGTGGGCGAAGACATGGCCCGAGCCCGGCGTCGCCTTGAAGCCGCCCGTGCCCCAGCCGCAATTGACGTAGAGCCCAGGCACCGGCGTCTTGGCCAGGATCGGCGAACGGTCCGGCGTCACGTCGACGATGCCGCCCCAGGAGCGCAGCATCTTCATGCGGCCGAAGATCGGGAACATCTCGCAGATCGCGTCGAGCGTATGCGTCAGGATGTGCAGCCCGCCGGTCTGCGAATAGGAGATGTACTGGTCGGTGCCGGCGCCGATCACCAGTTCGCCCTTGTCGGACTGGGAAATGTAGGCATGCACCGTGTTCGACATGACCACGCAGGGGAAGATGGGCTTGACCGGTTCCGACACCAGCGCCTGCAGCGGATAGCTCTCGAGCGGCATGCGCACGTCGGCCATCTGCATGATGACCGAGGAATGCCCGGCCGCGACGACGCCGACCTTCTTCGCGCCGATGAAGCCGCGCGTCGTCTCGACGCCGGTGACATGGCCGTTGGCAGAGCGGCGGATCCCTTTCACCTCGCAGTTCTGGATGATGTGGACGCCGCGGTCCGAGGCCGCGCGCGCATAGCCCCACGCGACCGCGTCGTGGCGGGCGGTGCCGCCGCGCCGCTGCAGCGTCGCGCCGACCACCGGATAGCGCGCGTCCTTGGAAATGTTCAGCGGAGGGCAATAGGCCTTCGCCTGCTCCGGCGTCAGCCATTCATTGTCGATGCCGTTCAGCCTGTTGGCATGAACATGGCGCTTCAGCGACTGCACGTCGTGAATATTGTGCGCGAGCATCATCACGCCGCGCGCCGAATACATGACGTTGTAGTTGAGGTCCTGGGAGAGCCCGTCCCACAGCTTGACCGCGTGGTCGTAGATGCCGGCGCTCTCGTCGTAGAGGTAGTTGGAGCGGATGATGGTCGTGTTGCGGCCGGTATTGCCGCCGCCGAGCCAGCCCTTTTCCAGCACCGCGATGTTGGTGATGCCGTGCTCCTTGGCGAGATAGTAGGCCGTCGCCAGACCGTGCCCGCCGGCACCGACGATGATGACGTCGTATTCGGCGCGCGGCTCGGGCGACGACCATTGCGCGTCCCAGCCCTTGTGGGCGCGCATGGCCTCCCGGGCGATGGCGAACACTGAGTATTTGCGCATGGAACTGGCCTCTGGACGGTCTGCGGCGGCGCGTCGTTTCGCCCCGGAACGCTGAGCGTATCACTAGCGAAAAAGCGCGGGAAGCAATTGCGCTGTTTGCGACGGCGCTTGCCGTTTTGCGCCGTGGCGTGAAGCCGCGGTAGTCTTTGCAACGGCGGCGTCGGCACGCTCTGGCGCGAACGGTTAGAGCTTGGACGACAGCACTGATCCCCTTGGAATGGGCAACGTCCTGACGTTGGCAACCATTTCCGCCATCTCGGCATCTCCTGAATTCTCGGCAAGTTCGAGTAGATGTTCGTTGATTACGAGATATGGCCGTCCTGCCATGGCCGCTGCAAAGCGTCGAACGACCCGGTGATCGCTTCGCAGCGACCGATAGATGCCAGCGCGCGTGCGATGTTCTCGCCTTCTGTAGGACGATTCGATTTCAGAAAAGGGAGGGTCAGGTCTGATCGCGACCGCGTTGACGATTGCCAGGCGTAGGATGTCATCGTCGACAATTCGCACAAACACAGTCACCGCGTGCCGATCGCCCTCATCCTCGCTATCGAGCATGAGCAGAATCTTGCCGAGTATTCTCCCATCGCCCATCGTAACGCACTGTGTAAGCGCCTCAATAGCATCCATCCGAATGCGCCAGACCGGGTCGTCAAGCAGGTCTGCGATTACGGGCTTGAATGCTGTGACTGCATCACGCCTCAGAAACGTCGCGATGAACGCTCCTACGCCTCTTGAGTACACATTCTTGGACCTCAGAAGCTGACCGACCGACGATAGGGGGTAGCCCCTTTGGACTGCGGTGAGAAAATCATTCGCCAATCCTCCATCCCCCTGAAAATGCGGGGAGATGAGACGCTCAAACATTTCGTCGGGGGTCATGTGCGAGGGCGGCTGCTACGCCCGAAAAGTTGGATGAAGATTTCATATGCTTCACCTTGCCACCCGTCAATGGACGCCTGACGGCAGCGTCATCCTCCCCTGGGCGCATCGAAGCTTACTAAGTAAATCACCCGAACTTCCGCTGCGCGTCGAGCGCGAGGCCCAGCCCGACGCTGCCGAAGGCGTCGCCCTCGACGACGCGCGCGCCGGGAAACAGCGCGCGGATGGCGTCGCGCAACTGCGGAATACCGGTCGAGCCGCCGGTGAGGAACAGCGTCTCGATCTGGGCCGGCTCGAGGCCGGCATCGCGGACAGTGGCCGAGGCGGTCTCGACGACGCGAGCGGTCGCCGGCGCGATCGCCGCGTTCATCCACTCCTGCGTCAGCGCGATGTCGACCTTTTCGCCGGCGAGCGGCAGGTGGATGCTCGTCGCCGGGCGTGTGGTCAGGTCGATCTTGGCCTGCTCGACGCGGCCTGCGAGCGCATGGCCCTGGCGGTGGCGGACGATGTCGATCATCCGCTCGACCAGATGCGGCTCGGCCGCCTCCTGGCGGATCTGGCGCAGGTCGGTCATCGCCCGGTTCGAATAGAGCTGGTTGATCCGCTGCCAGGTGGCGAGGTCGTTGAAATAGGAGACCGGCAGGTTGCGCTTGCCGTCCTTCGTCGGCGTGCCGTAACCCAGCGCCCGCATGACCGTCGCAATGCTGATCAGCCGGTCGAAATCCGTGCCGCCGACATGGACGCCGGAATTGGCCAGCACGTCGCCCTTGCGGTCTGCCCGCCGCGCGCCGTCGGGGGACACCCGGACGATAGAGAAGTCGGAGGTGCCGCCGCCGATGTCGACGATCAGCGCCAGTTCCTCTTTCGACACGCTCTGCTCGTAGTCGAGCGCCGCCGCGATCGGCTCGAACTGGAACTCGATGTCGCGGAAGCCCTGCGCGCGGGCAGCCAGTTCCAGCTGCGATTGCGCCGCGCGGTCAGCTTCCTCGTCGCCATCGACGAAATGCACCGGCCGGCCGAGCACGACGCGGCCGACATCGTCGCCGACGGCTTCGTCGAGCCGTTTCTTCAGGTGCCTGAGGAACAGCCCGATGATGTCGGTGAAAAGCATCGACCTCGCCTTGATGCGCGTCTTCTCGTGGATCAGCGAACTGCCGAGCACGCTCTTGAGCGCGCGCAGCAGGCGGCCTTCGGAGTTGAGCGTATAGTCCTCGATCGCCCGGCGGCCGTAATAGGTGCGGTCGTCCTCGAAATTGAAGAAGACGGCGCTGGGCAGCGTGACATGATCGCCCTCGAGCGCGACGAGGCGGGGGCGCCCGTCGCGGATGACGCCGATGGTCGAATTCGACGTGCCGAAGTCGATCCCGCCGAAGCTGGGGGGCATGGGTAGGCTCCGATCGGATTCTGGCGGAAGCGAGGGGGAGGTGCGGAATATAGGGGGTGCGGTGCAAAGTCCACCCCGAAGGACGGCAGGTCCGCAATGCCCCTCGACAAGGGCCGGTGATTCTGCTAACAGCCGCGCAATTCGCGGTGGGGAGCCCATCGCGGACGCTATTCGTTTGGCCTCTTCGGGATGAACGAAAGCGTCGGAAACTGGTTCGAACCACAGGATCAAACGTGCAGGTACTCGTCCGCGACAACAATGTTGACCAGGCGCTCCGCGTGCTCAAGAAGAAGATGCAGCGCGAAGGCATCTTCCGCGAAATGAAGATGCGCGACCACTACGAGAAGCCCTCGGAGAAGCGCGTGCGCGAGAAGGCGGAAGGCGTCCGCCGCGCCCGCAAGATGGCGCGCAAGAAGCTGCAGCGCGAAGGCCTGCTGCCGCCGACGCCGAAGCCGGCAGTTGCGGCCCGCCCCGCGGCGCGCTGATCTTCGCCGCTATTTCGTCCTTTTCGGGACATAGGAACGTGGCGCGGTCTACACCGCGCCATTTTCGTTTCGTCGCCGGGGGATATCGAGGCGGTCAAGCGAAAGGCCTTCCTGCAGCCCAGGGGAGCCGACGAGAGGTCGAAGGGATTCGCTTGCGATGAATGAATTGCCACTCAACCGGTTCCGGGCGAAGGCAGCCGCCTCCGCGCTGCTGATGGTCGCCGCTCTCGGCCTCGCCGGCTGCGAGACGACGCCGATCAGCAGCATCGCGACCGTCGAGACGGCGCAGGGCTCGACCGAGAACATCGCCTCGCTGACCGCCGTGATCGAGCGCAATCCGCGCGATCCGGAAGCCTACAACGTGCGCGGCTTCGCCTATGGACGCGGCGGCCGCTACAACGAGGCGCTGGACGACTTCAACACCGCGATCAAGCTCAATCCCGGCTTCTACCAGGCCTATGCCAATCGCGGGCTGATCTACCGCTTCCTGGGGAAGAACGCCGAGGCGATCGCCGACTACAACCGTTCGATCCAGCTGAACTCGAATTACGACACGGCCTATATCGGCCGCGGCGAGGTGTACCGCACCTCCGGCCGCGTCAACGAGGCCTTCAACGATTTCGAGAGGGCGATCCAGCTCGACACGACGGATCCGCGCGCCTATCACCGCCGCGGCCTGCTCTACCAGATCCGCGGCCAGCACGAATTCGCCATCGAGGACTTCTCGACCGCGATCTCGATGTCGAACAGTTCGCCCGAGCCCTACAACGGCCGCGGCCTGTCCTATCTGGCGCGCGGCGACGACGACAACGCCTTCGCCGACTTCAACACCGCGATCAGTCTCAACGGCGAGGTGGCGGAGAGCTGGGCCAACCAGGCGCTGGTCTACGAACGCCGCGGCGAAAAGGACAAGGCGGCCAAATCCTATGCCCGCGCGGTGCAGCTCGACCCGAACTACAAGCCGGCGGTCGACGGGCTATCGCGCACGAAGAAGGTCTGACTCGCGGGAACCGCGGTTCGCATCCTGCGGGGAACCGTGTCCGGTGCCGAGCATTGTGCTAGACATGGCGCATATGCCTTTACCGGAGTGCTCACGATGAAAAAGTTCCTTCCAGCCGTCATCGCTCTCGCCGCCCTCACCGCTCCTGCCTCGGCACAGACGCAAGGCGTGGAACTGGGCGTCCTCGACTGCGTCATCGAAGGCGGCACCGGCTTCATCGTCGGTTCGTCCAAGGATCTGAGCTGCACCTTCCGCCCGGCGAATACCGCCAACCTTCCCGAGAACTACTTCGGCGTGGTGCGCAAATACGGCCTCGACGTCGGCACGACGGGAACCACCTTCATGCAGTGGCTGGTGCTCGCGCCGACGGCGAACATCTACGCGCCGGGGGCGCTGGCTGGCGACTACATCGGACCTAGCGCCGGCGCATCGGTCGGGGTCGGCGCGGGCGCCAATCTCCTGGTCGGCGGCTCCGGCTCTTCCTTCACGCTCCAGCCGCTGAGCGTCGAGGCACAGACCGGACTGAACCTCGCCGTCGGCGTGAGTTCGTTCCAGCTGCGCAGCGTCGGGAACTGATCCCGGAGGCGTCTGGCCGAAATCTTCGGCCGGGCGTGGCGGTTGCGCGGGCGATCGGGGCGGTGTAGCCGCTGGCGTCTCATCCTGGCGCCAAAACCCGTGACCGACCAGCCTGCACTCAAGACCGACTGGCGTACGCTGTGGGCGAGCGGCGACCTTGCCCTGTTCTGCTTCGTCAGCCTCGGCATCCTCCTGCACGCCACCATGGAAACGATGATCGCGACGATCATGCCGGCCATGGTCAAGGATCTCGCCGGCGTCACGCTCGTCGGCTGGACCTTCGCCGTCTATGAACTCGGGGCGATCGTCGCGGGCGCCGCGGCCGGGCGCCTGGTCTCCTACGTGTCGCTGCGCAGCAACATGGTCGGCGCGGCCGTGCTCTACGGCTGCGGAGCGCTTATCTGCGCGCTGGCGCCGACGATGCCGATCCTTCTGGGCGGCCGGCTGATCGAAGGGCTCGGCGGGGGCGCGCTCGTCGCGCTTGCCTTCGTCTCGGTGGAACGGCTGTTCCCGCGGACGATCTGGCCGCAGCTGTTTGCCATCATGTCGGCGGTGTGGGGCGTGGCCGCCTTCGGAGGACCACTGCTCGGCGCCCTGATCTCGACCGCCTTCGGCTGGCGCTGGGCCTTCGGGGTATTCACCCTCGCCGGCTTCGCGATGGCGGCGGTCGCCTTCCTCGTGCTGCGGATGCCCGAGGCGCGTCGCGTCACGGGGGCAGAGCCGCCGCCCTTCCCCTATGCCGCACTGGCGACGCTCGCAGGAGCGGTGATCCTGATCGCCTTCGCCGGTGTCGACGTGAGCCCTTACCGCTCGACGGCGCTCTTCGTCGCGGGCGTGATCGGCCTTGCGCTGTTCTTCAGGGTCGACGCTCTCATGCCGCGCTCGCGCCTGTTTCCGCGCCGGCCGTTCGACTGGTCGACCAGCCTCGGGGCCGGCATGACGATGGTGGCGACGCTGTCCGTCTCCACCGTCTCCTTCGCCATCTATGCGCCGCTGCTGCTGACCAGCCTGCACGGCATTCCGGTCCTGACCGTCGGCTACATCATCGCCGCCGAATCGATCGCCTGGTCGATCCTGTCGATCCTGGTCGCCGGGGCCCCTCCCCGCCACGAACGCCCGATCATCGTCGGCGGCGCGTTCATGATCGCCGCCGGGCTGGCGGGGTTCGCGGTCGCCATTCCGGCGGGGAACATTCCCGCGATCCTGTTCTGCGCCCTGTTGCAGGGCGGCGGCTTCGGTATCGCCTGGCCGTTCGCGACGCGCATCATCGTCGCATCGGCGCCGGCGGAGGAGAGCACGATCGCCTCGTCGGCGGTGCCGGCGATGCAGCGGATCGGCTATGCGACCGGGGCGGCCGCGGCCGGAATCGTGGCGAACGCGACCGGCTTCGCCGACGGGCTGACGGGCGAGAGCGCCGCGAACGTCGCCCGCTGGCTGTTCCTCGCCTTCCTGCCGCTGGCGCTCGTGGGCTGCGCGGCGGCGGTCAGGATGTCGCGGGTGAAATGATCGGCCCAGCGCGCCTCAGTCCAGAGGTTTTGCCATGTTGAGCGAGTGCGGCTTGAAGCCGAACTTGCGATAGGCTTCGGCGGCGCCGTCATTGCCCTCGATCACGTGCAGCATCATGCGCGACAGGCCGCGTTCGCGCGTCAACCGTTCCGCCTCGGCGAGAAGGAGGTTGCCGATGCCCTGGCCGCGGTGCCTTGCGGCGACGACCAGCGCATCCACCTTGCCGTAGCGCCGCAGCGTTTCGAAGACGTAGCTCTCACCGGTGGCGACATACCAGATCAGCAGCCCCGCCACCTCGCCGTCGCGCTCGGCAAGCACCACGGCGGTGTCACCGCCGGCGAGCATCTCCTCGGCCTCGATCGCGCCGATCTGGGCGGTCTCGACGTCCGTGCGGGACTCGCCGGAGATGGCGTTCTCATGCCGGTTGAGCTCGAGCAGGAGCCCGGCGACGGCGGCGCGATCGGATGGCCGGTACGGACGCAGGACGATGCTCACGGCCGGCCGGCCTCGGCGCGGAGAAGGTCCAGCGCTCCCCGCAGCGCCTCGAGGTGCGCCTCGCCGTTTCCGCCGGACGCGAAGCCCACGGCATCGGCCTCGGCGTCCGGCGACCAGTAGAAGGTGTGCGTGAACAGGCGTGGGCCGAACCACGATTTTCGCCTTCGGATAGCCACCTGAAACTCCCTGATGCCCCAGCCGAAATTCTCGCGCAGGGAGCCCGAGATCGGGTCGCCGCTCCACAGCAGATTGCCGAGGTCGTAGATATTGGTCCAGCGCGTCGCCGCAAAGCAGGCCGCATGATGCACCGCCCAGACCCTCCGGTCGCTGTTGTATCTGATCTCGGCCTTCGTCGCCGCATCGGATAGCGGCGGCGATGTCGAAAAGAGCCGCTCGACGATGCCCTGCCGCAGCTCCTTCGGCTCGTTGGCGAGGAGGAATTCGGCGTGGGTGAGAGGACTCCCGACCGTGACGAAGTCGCTGATCTTCCACGACGACATGCCGCGCAGCCGCAAAGTCCGGTAGAGGTTCCATTGCGCCGCCCGGAATTCGGCAACGTCCCTGCCGGCGGGCGACGATCCGTCGGCGAGCGTCGCGAAGCGGCCGGCCTCGCGCACGGCCTTCATCAGCGCACCGTCTTTCGCCACGGTCATCTCGCGCGGCCGCCGTTCGTCCCAGAGAAGCTGCAACAGGTCGTAGGCGATGATCGACCCGAGGCTGTGGCCGACGAGGACGATGCGGTCGTATTCCGGGTCGTCAGAGAGCTTCGTCAGGAGTTCGAGGCCGCGTTCGCGCACCGCGGCGCGCTGCGCCACGGTCTGTGGCGTGGCCCTCGCATAGCTGGCGACGTCACCGAGATAGGGCAGGAACACGCGGTCGACGGCCCAGGACAGCAGCGCCGCCGCGGCGGCTACGACGATCGCGAAGAGTGGACTGAGGAGAGCTGAAACGGCGACGAGCAGCGCCACCAGTCCGTAAATAACAGCCGCGACCATCGTCGCGCGATAGATCGGCAGCGCGTTGGCCGGGATCGTGCTCCTGTCGCGCCAGAGCAGTTCGCTGATCCAAGCAAAGAGCCGCGACCGGGTGTTCCCCTGCATGAGATCGGCCCAGTAGAGCTCGTAGAAATCGGTGCGGATCCTGACGTTCGCTTCCTTCGGCGGATGGAAGACATAGGAACTGACGATGCGCCGCAGCTCGTGCGACCCCGTCCGCTTGTCGGGACTGATCCACGTCCGGGCGCCGTTCGGATGGCCGGCGGCCTCGACCACCGCCGGATCGCGGATCCACACGCAGTCGACGAAGCTGCGCAAGGTCGACATGGGCCATTGCTCGCCCATGCCATGCACCACCACGACGGCCTGCCTGTGGCGGACCCCACCCGGAAACTCGGTTTCCTCAGGATCAATCCCCTCTGCAGAGACCACTGGACCACCTCCTGGCCGAGAGCGGGCAAGCTACAACGAAATCGGTGGGGAGGTAAGCGCGAAGCCGCCGCTTCTCACTCAACCGGTCCGTCCTCGCATCTGTCTGAACGCCGGATGCCCTGCGAAATGTGCGGCGAGGAAGTCGAGCACCGCGCGCACGCGCGGAACCTCGCGGAGCCGCTCGTGGGTGAGCAGCCAGATTTCGTGGGGCTGATCGATGTCCGGCGTGAAACAGAGCACGAAGTCCGGATCGCACCTGGCCAGCACGTCCGACATGACCGAAACGCCGTGGCCGGCCTTTATGTCGGAGAACATGCCGGCGACATTGTTGCGGAACTGGGCAACCTCCGCCGGCGTCACCTGGGTGTAGATCCACTCGGCGATCGGCACCCGGTAGCGACCGGGCTCGGCCAAGATCAAAGTATGATCGCGCAGTTCGGCGCCGTTGCGGGGAACTCCGTAGCGCTCCGCATAGGTGCGGCTGCAGTAGACGCTAAACCGATCCGCCGACAGCCGGCGCCCCACCAGGCCGGGCTGGGCCTTCGCGCCGATCACCGCGCGCAAAGCCACGTCGGCCTCGCCGCGCGAGAGGTCGAGAAACCGGTCCTCCGCGACGACTTCCAGCCGCAGGTCCGGATACCGCTCGTGAAAGCCTCGCAAGGCGGGCGAGAGGAGGTAGTCCGCCATGATCTGGCTGGTGGTGAGTCGGACTACACCGGCCAGTCCGCGCTTCAGTTGGGCGGCCAGCGTCTCGAAGCTCGATGCGGCCGTCTCGACCGCGAGCGCCGCGTCCCTGAGCGACTGGGCCGCCTCGTTCGGCGCGTAGCCGGTGCGGCGCTTGTCGAAGAGTTCCAGGCCGACCGCCGCCTCCAGTGCCTCGATGCGCCGGGCCACTGTGGTCTGACTGACCCGCAGCTCCTTCGACGCGGCAAGCGTGTTGCCGGTCTTCAGGACCGCCAGGAAGGAGCGGAAATCGTTCCAGTCGAGCATGGGACATTCTGCATCCTTGCAGAACGGCCGCGCAAGATCGTTGATTGAAGCGTATTCGCGTCAGGCTCAATCTCGCACGAGGCGCAACCCGCCGGAGGATGGAGGACTTTGATGGAAGCGTATTCCCTTGCCAAACTCTTGCATATCGTCGCCGCTTCCTTCTGGATCGGCGGCGGCGTCGCAATGATCCTGCTCGGGCTCGCGGCCTCTCGGGCCCGGGACGACCAGCGTCTCGTGCACGTCGTCCTCCAGGTGGTCTGGCTGTCCGAGCGGTTCTTCATCCCCTCCTCGATCCTGACGGTGATCTTCGGCGCGACGATGGTCTGGCTGGCGCACAGCTTCGCCGAACTCTGGATCCTGCTTGGGCTCGGAGGCTTCGCGCTGACCTTCGTCACCGGGGTCTTTATAATCAAGCCCATGGCAGAAAAGGTTGCCGCAACTTTCGCCAGCGAGGGAGCCTCTTCGACCGCTGCCACCCTTTCGCGCCGCATCCTGCGCACGGCGATCTTCGACTACACGGCGATCCTGCTGGTCGTCGGGGTGATGGTGTTGAAGCCGACGGCCGCGGACATCGGGCTCCTCGCCGCCATGGCCGCGATCCTGGTGGTCGCCGGATTGACCTGCCTCGTCCAGCCGCGCCGCGCGGCGATGGCCTGACCTGGCGGAGCGTCACCTGCGTCACACAAGGTGCGCGATCGAATTGGCGTAGTACTGCAGCAGCAGCCGCTCGCGCAGGTCGGCGCGGTAGAGACCGAGTTCGCTGACGTCGATCATGTGGCGCAGCGCGAGCATCCTGAGCCCGGCCGACACCGCATAGTCGCGGTCGGCGCGCGGGATGTGGACATGCGCGCCCTCGGCTTCGAGCCGGTCCATCAGCGCGAAGATCGCCGACTTGAGCTCCTCCTCGCGGATCCATTCCTCGCCGCGCTGCAGGAAGACATGGGCTGCGAGCGCCACAGGCAGCGCAGGCACGATGGCGCCGACGGCCTTCATCAGGTCGTCGGCGAGCAGCTGCACGGCACCGAAGCGCGCATCCCTGGGCACTGCGCGGAACTCGATGCCATGATCCTTCTGCCACTGGCCGAGCGAGATCGGCTTGCCGAACGACACGCAGGCGTAGCCGAAGCGGTAGAGCTTGCCGCGCAGTCGCAGCCAGACGAGGTTCCAGGCGAAGGCGGCGATGGCCAGCGGGCGCGTGCGGAAGTCCCGGCCGGACGCCTCCTTCTCGGCGCGGGCGGTAAGGATGCGATCCTCGATGACGCGGTCGTAGTTCAAACCCACCGGCACGAAGACGATGTCGCCCTGCGCCGCGTCGAACTCCGCCACCATGTAGCCGAGCAGGCCGAGCTTCGGCTCCTTGAACAGCCCGTCGCGGCTGAGCCCGCCTTCGGGAAAGACCGCCTGGGTGACCCCTTCCCGCGTTGCCATCGCCACGTAGCGGCCGAGCACCTTGCGGTAGAGCTCGTCGCCGGAGTTGCGGCGGATGAAGTAGGCCCCCATCGACCGGATCAGGCTCTCGAGCAGCCAGATCCGCGCCCATTCGCCCACCGCATAGGAGAGCGAGGCGCGGCGCGAGGCCATGTAGGTGACGAGAACATAGTCCATGTTGGAGCGGTGGTTCATGACGAAGACCACGGTCGCGTCGGCCGGCACCGCCTTCAGCGCCTCGTCGTCGGAATAGCCGAGCCGCACGCGGTAGACGAACTCCGAGATCCAGCGCGCCAGCCGGGTGCCTACGCCGAAATAGGCGGTCAGCGACAGCGACGGCACGATCTCGTGGGCGTAGCGCTCGGCGCGCTTCATCAACACCGCGCGGGGTTCTCCGGTCGCGCGGGCCTCCGCATCGACCGCTTCGACGACCTTCGTATCGTAGATCAGGCGCTCGACTTGCGACTGGCGCTGGGTGAGCCGGAACGGCCGGATGCGCGTGTCGAGCCGCTGGTTGAGCTCGTCGATCGCCTGGTTGACGCGGCGGCGGAAGAACCACCGGACCGAGGGCGCGAAGACGCGGTCGACCACGCCGATCGCCGCGAACAGACACAGCAGCGCGAGGAGCCAGAAGGGAAGCGAGACGAGCGACGTCATCGGGTGGTGCGGCTTGTCATGATGGCCCCTCCCTGACCGCTTGCTCGGCTGCCACCCTCTGCCATCTGGCGAGGGCTAGCAAGACGGCTCACCGTAGGTCAGGGCGAGGCAATCGCGGACACGATGTCGGTCTGCGCGAAGTCGTTCCCCACATAGAGAAGCGGACAATTGCGTTCTTCGGCCAGCGCATAGGCGAAGCAATCACCGAAATTCAGGGATGCACGGTGATAGCCCTTGCCCCAGCGTCGGTAGGCGTCGGCGACAAGGCGGGATCTGGCCTCGGTAACGTCGACGACTTGCAGACCATTGCCGCTTACAAGTTCCGCCATCTCGTCACGAATTCCACGGCCGCCCGCCACGATCATGGCTTCGGCGAAAGTGCCGGCCGAAATCAGATTATCTTCGGAATCCCGCAGGACGTCGCGGCAGCGAATTGCATAGGCTTCGTTCAGGATGATGGCCATCAACGCGGATGTGTCAACGACGATCACCCGGGCAGGCCATCATCGCCATACAGGAAGTCCTGGCTTCGCGCGGCGCTGGGACCCGGCAGCGCCTTCTTGCTGCCTTCCTTCATGATTCTGGTCATCAGCGCGTGCTTTTCGGCCACAGTGGGCTTGGCCTTGACGGCAACCAGTTTCGCGGCGGGCTGGCCGTGCCGCGTCAGCACGACCTCTTCGCCGCCTTCCGCGCGGCGGACAAGATCGGTGAGTTGGGCCTTGGCGTCGCTGACGGAGATTTCCATCGGAAAATAATGGTCCAGATGATGGTCCAAGTCAACAACAACGAAAAAGCCCGGCGCAAAGCCAGGCCTTTCGATCAGTGCGACAGCGCGCCCCTCAGTGATCGAGCGCCTTCACGATTTCCTCGGTCATCTTCTTGGCGTCGCCGAGCAGCATCATGGTGCCGTCCTTGTAGAACAGCGTGTTGTCGATGCCGGCGTAGCCGGAGCCGAGCGAGCGCTTGACGAAGAGGCAGGTGCGCGCCTTGTCGACGTCGAGGATCGGCATGCCGTAGATCGGCGAGGACTTGTCGTCGCGCGCGGACGGGTTGGTGACGTCGTTGGCGCCGATGACATAGGCGACGTCGGCCTGCGCGAACTCGGAGTTGATGTCTTCGAGTTCGAACACCTCGTCGTAGGGCACGTTGGCTTCCGCCAGCAGCACGTTCATGTGGCCGGGCATGCGGCCGGCGACCGGATGGATGGCGTATTTCACCTCGACGCCCTTGGCCTTCAGCTTGTCGGCCATTTCGCGCAGCGCATGCTGCGCCTGGGCGACCGCCATGCCGTAGCCGGGCACGATGATGACCTTCTGCGCGTTGGCCATCAGGTAGGCCGCGTCGTCGGCCGAGCCCTGCTTGACCGTCCGCTGGACGCCGTCGTCGCCGCCGGCCGCCGCAGTCTCGCCGCCGAAGCCGCCGAGGATGACCGAGATGAAGGAGCGGTTCATGCCCTTGCACATGATGTAGGACAGGATCGCGCCCGACGAACCGACCAGCGCGCCGGTGATGATCAGCGCCAGATTGCCGAGCGTGAAGCCGAGTGCGGCCGCCGCCCAGCCGGAATAGGAGTTGAGCATCGACACCACGACCGGCATGTCGGCGCCGCCGATCGGCACGATGAGCAGCACGCCGAGCACCAGAGAGACGATCACGATCAGCCAGAAGATCGTGTAGCTCTGCGTCACGACCAGCATGACGATCAGCACGACCAGCGCGATGCCGAGCGCGGCGTTGATGACGTGGCGCGCGGGCAGCAGGATCGGCTTGCCCGACATGCGCCCGTCGAGCTTCAGGAAGGCGATGACCGAGCCGGTGAAGGTGATCGCGCCGATGGCGACGCCGAGGCTCATCTCGACCAGGGCCTGGCCGTGAATGGCGCCGACCGCGCCGATGCCGAAGCTTTCCGGCGCGTACATGGCGGCGGCGGCGACCATGACCGCGGCCATGCCGACCAGCGAATGGAAGGCCGCGACGAGTTGCGGCATCGAGGTCATGGCGATGCGCCGCGCGGTGACCGCGCCGACGCCGCCGCCGATGGCAAGGCCGGCGAGGATCAGCCCGAAGCCGCTTGGCGACGGGGTGGCGAGCGCCAGCGTGGTGGCAATCGCAATGCCCATGCCGACCATGCCGTAGATGTTGCCCTGGCGGCTGGTGGTGGGATGCGACAGACCGCGCAACGCCATGATGAACAGGACGCCGGAGACGAGATAGAGGAAAGAGGCGAGATTGGCTGACATCGGCCTTACTTCTCTTTCTTCTTGTACATCGCCAGCATGCGCTGGGTGACGAGGAAGCCGCCGAATATGTTCACCGAGGCGAGCACCAGCGCGACGAAGCCGAAGCCGGTCGCAAGCCCCGAGGCCGAGATGCCGACGGCGAGCAGCGCGCCGACCACGATGACCGAGGAGATGGCGTTGGTGACGGCCATCAGCGGGGTGTGCAGCGCCGGCGTCACCGACCAGACGACATAATAGCCGACGAAGATCGCCAGCACGAAGATGGCGAGGCGGAAGACGAAGGGATCGACCGCGCCGCCCGACACGCCATGCGCGATGGCTCCGGCGGCATCCGCGATCTTGTCGTCCTCCAGCGCCATGCGCACGGAGGCGGCAGCCTGCTCGAGCTGGTCGAGCGCCTGTTCAAGCGCCGATTTCTCCATCACGCGTCCCCCTTCTTCGGCCTGGCGGCGGCCTTCGGCTTTGCGGGCACCTTCGCAGCGGCAGGCTTCGCGGCGGGTGCCGCCTCGGGGGCCGCGGCCTCGGCGGTCTTGGCGAAAGCCGGGTGCACCAGCTGGCCGCCGTTGGTCAGCATGGTCGCCTTCTGCAGCTCGTCCTCCGGATTGATCCGAACCGTCTTCGTCTCCTTGTCGACCATCGTCTCCAGGAAGGCGAACAGGTTCTTGGCATAGAGCAGCGAGGCGGAGGCCGCGACGCGGCCCGGCACGTTGAGGTGGCCGACGATCTTCACGCCGTTCGCCGTCGTCACGACCTTGCCGGCTTGCGCGCCGTCGACATTGCCACCGCGTTCGACCGCGAGGTCGACGATCACCGAGCCCGGCTTCATCGAAGCGACCATCGCCGCGGAGACCAGCTTCGGCGCCGGCCGGCCGGGGATCAGCGCGGTGGTGATGACGATGTCCTGCTTGGCGATATGCTCGGCGGTGAGCGCGGCCTGCTTCGCCTGGTATTCCTTGGACATTTCCTTGGCGTAGCCGCCGGCGGTCTCGGCCGCCTTGAACTCCTCGTCCTCGACGGCGAGGAATTTCGCACCGAGCGACTGGACCTGCTCCTTCACGGCGGGGCGGACGTCGGTGGCGGTGACCACCGCGCCCATGCGTCGCGCCGTGGCGATCGCCTGCAGGCCGGCGACGCCGACGCCCATGACGAAGACCTTGGCGGCGGGTACGGTGCCGGCCGCCGTCATCATCATCGGCAGCGCACGGTCATATTCGGCCGCCGCGTCGATCACCGCCTGATAGCCGGCGAGGTTGGCCTGAGACGACAGCACGTCCATGACCTGGGCGCGCGTGATGCGCGGCATGAACTCCATCGCGAAGGCCGTCAGCCCAGCCTTCGCCATCGCCTGCACGGCGGCGTCGTTGCCGTAGGGGTCCATCGTCGCGATGACGACCGCACCGGACTTGTATCCCTTGAGGTCCGACGGCCGGCGCACGCGCAGCACGATGTCGGCTTTCGATACGTCCGAGGCCTTGCCGATCGAGGCGCCCACCTTGGCGAACTCTTCGTCGGGAATGCGCGAGCCCTGGCCCGCGCCTGCCTCGACGATCACGTCGAAGCCTAGGCCGGCGAGACGCTTGACGGTTTCCGGCGACGCGGCGACGCGCGGTTCGCCCGCACCCCCCTCAGCCGGCACAAAGATGATCTGCCCCACGCCTGGTTATCCTCCCTGGAAGTCGAGCCTGCGGGAAACCCCGCCTCAGATATGTCGATCCGTCCCGGCGGCAGGAGCCGCCCCGGCGGAAGCCTAGCGAAGCAGGAAGATTCCGACCGCGCAGATCAGCACGAACAGGATCGTCGAGGAGACGAAGCCGCCGCCGGCAAAGAAGCCGAAGGCCATGGCGACCAGCAGCGCCGCACAGACGAGCGAGCCGTATTTCACGAGATGGATGAACAGCGAATAGGTCTTGTCGTGCTCGGAATAATCCATCTTCGCGCCCATCTCGATCGGGCCCGTCGGCGAGTGATCAGCCATCGTCAGTTTCCCCAGAAAAGTGACCGTGGGCCGACATAGCGAAAAGCGGAGTGGAGGGCAATGGCGGGTTTGGCCGCACCTTACGATGACATTTCAGAGGGTGACCATGAGAATGTAGGCGCAATAGAAGAGAACCAGCGCGATCCCCTCCGGTCGCGAGACCGTGCGGCCGGTGGAAGCCAGAAAGAGCATCAGTGCCGTGGCGGCGGCCAGCACCGGGAAATCGAAAACCACCACGCTACGCGGGATGGAGATCGGCTCGACGAGCGCGATCAGCCCGCCGATCCCCAGGATGTTGAAGAAACAGGAGCCGATTGCATTTCCTAGGGCGAGTCCCGGCCGCCCCCGCAGGGCGGCGACGGCCGAGGTGATCAGTTCAGGCGACGTGGTTCCAATCGCGACCACGCTGACGCCGATGACGGCATCCGACACGCCGAGGGACTGCGCAAGCAAGACGGCGCCATCGACGAAGGCGTGTCCGCTGAACACGATGAGGAGGATTCCGCCCAGCATCAGGCTCACCGCGCTCGCCACGGGATAGGCGCCGAACCACCGGGCGAACGCGTATCGCCACCCCTCGCGCTGCGCCAGGTCCGCCGTGGTCTCCTCGCCGACATCGTCGGCGACGGAACTGCGCTGCGCGACGGACCACAGATAGAGGGAAAGCAAGGCCAGCATGACAAGGCCGGCGACCCGATCGAAGGCGAGGAAGGACCCCCATGCAACGAACGATATCGTCGTGCCCATCAGGGCGGCGCCTTCGCGTTTCATGAAATCCGCCGGGACCGCGATGGGCGCGACGGCTGCCGCGACGCCGACGATCAGAAGACAGTTGGCGATGTTCGCGCCGACAATGTTCCCGACCGCGATGCCCGGCGCGCCGCTCAGGACGGCCGAAAGTGCCGTCGCAGTCTCGGGTACGGATGTTCCAAAACCGACCAATGTAAGGCCGATCAGCAGCGACGAGACGCCGAGCCGCTGCGCCAAACCGACGGCGCCTCGCACGAGCAGATCGGCGCCGATGATCAGTCCCGCCAGACCGCCGAGAAGCGAAAGAAGCATACTTATGGATGTCCCGATTGCCTGCGGTCGGCAGCGTCGCGACCGTCTGCAATCGTGCGGTACGGCGACCGGAATGGCAACGATCGCCGCGACAGGTCCCGTTCAAACACTGTCCGAACAGGACGTCGGCCCGGACGCGCCGTCTAAGCCAGCCACCTCTTGCGCCGCTTGTAGTGCTTGACGTCCTTGAACGAGCGGCGGCCCTCGCCGCCGATGCCGAGGTAGAATTCCTTGACGTCCTCGTTTTCCCGCAGCGCATGCGCTTCGCCGTCGAGCACGATGCGGCCGGATTCGAGGATGTAGCCGTATTTGGCGTAGCGCAGCGCAACGTTGGTGTTCTGCTCGGCGAGCAGGAAGGACACGCCCTGCTCCTCGTTCAGCTTGCGCACGATCTCGAAGATCTCCTCCACGAGCTGCGGCGCCAGGCCCATGGACGGCTCGTCGAGCAGGATCATCTTCGGCCGGCTCATCAGCGCGCGGCCGATCGCCGTCATCTGCTGCTCGCCGCCGGACGTATAGCCCGCCTGGCTCGTGCGGCGCACCTTCAGCCGCGGGAAGTAGTCGTAGACCATCTCGAGGTCCTGGCGGATCGCGGAAGCCCCGTCGCGGCGCGTGAAGGCGCCCGTCATCAGGTTGTCCTCGACCGAGAGGTGGCCGAAGCAATGCCGGCCTTCCATGACCTGGATGCAGCCGCGGCGGACGAGTTCGTTCGGCGACAGCGACTGGATCTCGTTGCCCTCGAACAGGATGTTGCCCTTCGTCACCGCCCCGCGCTCGGCATGGAGCAGATTGGAGATCGCCTTCAGCGTCGTCGTCTTGCCGGCGCCGTTGGCGCCGAGCAGCGCGGTTATGCCGCCCTGCGGCACGGTGAGCGACACGCCCTTGAGGACGAGGATCACGTGGTCGTAGATGACCTCGATATTGTTGATCGACAGGATCGGTTCGGCCGTCTCGGCCATCGGCGCTGCGTTCGACATCAGTTCGCTCTCCCATCCCCCAATTGCACACCGATCCGCCTTGGCGCGACCAGCCGGTAGCTCCGCGCGACCACGTTCGCGACTTCAGTCCAGTCCGGGTCGCGATCGAGGCGCATGCCGACCCACCCTTTCGACCCGACATAGGGCGGCACGAAAAATGTTGCCGGATCCGAACCGACCAGCACCTGCTGGCTGCCAGGCGGCGCCTTCGCCCAGACCGAGACGCGGCCGTCACCGCTCTTGATCATCGCGAAGATCTTGTCACGGATCCGGAAGGTTACGTCGCCCCAAGCTTCCTTTTCCGTCGCCTCGGGCAAGGCCAGGCAGATGGGGCGCAGACGCGCTGTCGCACGTGCCAGAAGTGTCTCGTCCATCCGCCCGCCTCCACGATCAGGCCGGCCCGGAAACCGGGCCGGCCAATGTCGCTTACTTGCACTCGGTCGAGATCGGCCAAGGCTTGTTCGCCTCGGCGTATTCCTTCGCCTTGACCTCGACCAGCGGATCGATCGCCGCGCGGTCGGCCTGCATGACGTCGGAGGCCTTGATGAACTTCGCGCCGTCCCACTCGAGGATCCATGCACCCGCATGGCCGGTATGGTCCGCGCAGGTCGTCTTGAAGGGCGGGATCATGCCGTCGAGCCCGAGTTCCTTGATGCGTGCCTCTGAGAAGTCGAGGTTCTCGAGGCCCCAACGCACCTGCTCGGCGGTGACGACCTTCGTGCCGAACTTGTCCTGGGCGACCTTGATGCCTTCGACCCCCATGGCGGCGATCAGCACGCCGCGCTGGTAGAACACCGTGTCGAACTCGCCGGGTGCCGCCTGCGACTTGCCGGCATCGATAACGAGCTTCTTGATGTCCTGCATCGCCTTGGCATCGTTGTTCGGGAAGCTCCACGAAACCGCGCGATAGCCCTTGCCGGCCTCGCCCACGAGCTTCAGGTCGGCGTCGTGGCCCGCCCACCAGATGCCCAGGAACTGGTTCATAGGATACTTGGTCTTAGCGGCCTCGGTCAGCGCGCCGCCGTTCATGGCGCCCCAGCCCCACATCAGCACGAAGTCCGGCTTCTCGCGGCGGATCTGCAGCCACTGCGCCGACTGGTTCTGCATCTCCTTGAGGCCGACCGGGATCGGCAGCAGGGTGAATCCGTGCTTGGCGGCAAGCTGTTCCATCAGCGGAATCGGCTCCTTGCCGTAGGGATGGTCGAGATGCAGCAGCGCGACCTTCTTGCCCTTGAGATTGTCGAGGTTGCCGTCGGAGATCGTGCTGAGCAGGATCGACGCGCCGTCCCAGTAGGACGACGGCGGGTTGAATGCCCACTCGAAGGTCTTGCCGTCCTGCATGGCGGAGAAGCCGTAGCCGGGCGCCAGGATCGGGATTTTGTCGACATGCGACTTCGGCAGGACCTGCAGCGTGATGCCGGTCGACCAGGGCTGGGTCAGGACCGCATTGCCCTTGGTCTTCTCGTAGCACTCGACGCCCTTCTCGGTGTTGTAACCCGTCTCGCACTCGGTGCCGTCGAGCTTCACGCCATTGAGGCCGCCGTCGCGCTCGTTGAGCATGTTGAGATAGTCGAGCTGGCCGTTGGCAAGCGGCGTGCCGCTCGTGGCGAACGGCCCGGTCCGGTAGGACAGGTTCGGCACGTGCAGCACGTCCTGCGCGAATGCCGGCGCGGCGAAGAGTATGCTCGTCGCCAGAAGCGTCGATTTCAGTACTTTCCTCATGTCATTTCCTCCACTAGTCCGTTTTCCCGATGTGGTGGGGTGAACCAACCCCGTTTCTTGCGGCCAGGGAACCAGTCCCCCTGCCGCGATCAGCGCCGCTCCCTCAGTGAGGGAACGGCCAGATGATGAGCTTCTCCCTGAGGACCGCCCAGAACCGTGCCAGCCCGTGCGGCTCGGCGATCAGGAAGAAGATGATGAGCGCGCCGACGGTCATGGTATTGAGGTGCTCCACCATCGACGAGCTGATCGGAATGCCGAGCGCGCCGGGCAGATAGCTCAGCACCACCGGCAGCGCGACGATCAGCATGGCGCCCAGGTAGTTGCCGAGGATCGAGCCCAGCCCGCCGATGATGACGATGAACAGCACGCGGAACGACAGCGGTATGTCGAACAGGTTCGGCTCCGCAGCGCCCCGCCACAGGAAGACGAACAGCGCGCCCGAGATTCCGACGATGTAGGACGAGACAAAGAAGGCCGACAGCTTCGCCTTCATCAGGTTGATGCCGACGAGCTCGGCGGCGATGTCCATATCGCGCACCGACTTCCAGATCCGCCCGATGCGACCGCGCGTGATGTTGATCGCGAGCATGGTGACGAGCGTCACCACCCCCAGCACGAAATAGTATTGCGTGATGGCCTTGGCGTTCGGACCCGCCACGACCACACCGAACATCTCGATCGTCGGCACCTGGATCGCGCCGGAGGCGCTGTAGTTGTAGAGCCACGCCCACTTCTCGAACAGCCATACGAGGAAGAACTGCGCGGCAAGCGTCGCAATCGCAAGGTAGAAGCCCTTGATCCTGAGCGAGGGGACGCCGAACGCGACACCTACGGCGGCAGAGAAGAAGCCCGACAGCGCGATCGCCACGAGGAGATTCACTTCCGGGAAGATCGTGATGATCTTGTAGCATGCATAGGCGCCTACCCCCATGAAGGCGCCGGTGCCGAGCGACAATTGTCCGGCATAGCCGGTGAGGATGTTCAGCCCGAGCGCCGCCAGCGTGTAGATCAGCACCGGGATCAGCAGCGCCTTGAAGACGAACTCGTTGGCGGTGAGCGGCAGGATCACGAAGGCGAGGGTGAGGATGACGCCGAGCAGGATCGCGTCCTGCCGGACCGGGAACAGCGCGTGGTCCGCCTCGTAGGTGGTCTTGAACTGGCCTGCGGTTCTGTAGAGCATCAGATCCTCACACCCGCTCGATGATGCGTTCGCCGAACAGGCCTTGCGGCCGGAACAGGAGCACGATCAGCGCCAGAACGAAGGCGAACCAGGTCTCGGTGTTGCCGCCGAGCAGCGGCTGGCCCCAGTAGATCTCGAACAGCTTCTCCAGGATGCCGATCGCAAGCCCGCCGACGATGGCGCCGAGCACGCTTTCCAGGCCGCCCAGCATCAGCACCGGCAGCGCCTTGTAGGCGATGACCTCCAGCGCGAAGGAGACGCCGGCGCGGGAACCCCAGACGATGCCGGTCGCGAGCGCAATGACGCCGGCGATGAACCAGACCACGACCCAGATCGTCGACAGCGAGATGCCAACGGAGAGAGCGGCCTGATGGTCGTCGCCGAGCGCGCGGATGGCGCGACCCATCTTCGACTTGTTGAGGAAGAGAAGCAGCGCCGCCACCAGCACGACGGCGCCCACGACCGCCGTCACGTCGCGCTGCTCGATCGACAGGAAGCCGCCGAACGGCTCGAATTCCCAGGATCCGGTCGGGATGCCGAGCTGTTCGGTGATCATCACCTTGTTCTCGCCGCCGAAGATGATCTCGCCGAAGCCGATCAGGAACAGCGTGATGCCGATGGTCGCCATGAACAGGATGATGTCGGGCTGGTTGACCAGGGGCCGCAGCACGACGCGCTCGATCGACATTGCCAGCAGATACATGACGCCGAGCGTCAGCGGCAGCGCCATCCAGGCGGGCACGCCCTTCTCGTACAGCCCGACCAGCGTCAGCGCCGCGAACACCACCATGATGCCCTGCGCGAAGTTGAAGATGCGCGAGGACTTGTAGATCAGCACGAAACCGAGCGCGATGAGCGCATAGAGCACGCCCGAGACGAGCCCCTCCCACAGCACCTGCAGAAGGAAGTCGGGCGCGCCGAACATGTCGGCGAAGGGCTTGATGAGGATGTCGTTCAGCATCTCAAAGGATCCCGTGGATGCGCGCGTGGTAGAGGAGCAGGATGGTCTTGGCGTCGCGGATTTCGCCTCGCGCGACCATCGCCAGCGCCTCGTCGAAGCCGATTTCCAGCACCTCGATGTTTTCGGTCTCGCCTTCGGCTCCGCCGCCGTCGGTCGGCCGGTCGGCCGGGTCGAACTCGGCAAGGAAGAAATGCAGGCGCTCGGTGACCGAGCCGGGGCTCATGAAGATGTCGAGGACTTCCCTCGCCTCGCCGATGCGGTAGCCGGTCTCCTCGGCCACCTCGCGCCGGATCGCGGCGCCCGGATCGTCGCCGTCGAGCAGGCCGGCGGCGGTCTCGATCATCCAGCCGGCGCCGCCGTTGAGAAAGGCGGGAAGCCGGAACTGGCGCGTCAGGACCACCGTCTTGCGCGCCCGGTTGTAGAGCAGGATCGTCGCGCCGTTGCCGCGGTCGTAGGCCTCGCGCTGCTGCGGCTGCCAGGAACCGTCCGGCAGCCGGAGATCGAACTGGTACTTGCTAAGGAAATACCAGTTGTCGGACAGGAGCGTGACGTCGCGCATCCGCACGCCCGTCTGCTCCTCGGGCGGGAAATGCTTCATCGACGTGGGCTGCGGGCGCGCGCTCAAGATGCGGGTCTCATCCGGCCAGTTGCGGGAACAGGCCGAGCAGGCCGACGACGATGAGGTAGATCGCCACAATGTAGTTCAGGAGCCGCGGCATCACGAGGATGAGCACGCCGGCGATCAGCGAGACGAGGGGAGTGAGAGGAAGCGTTCCGAGATCCATGACCGTGTCCTTTCAGTGCGCGACGCCGAGATAGGCGTCGATGACGTCCTTGTTGGACTTCACCGTTTCGGGCGTGCCGTCGGCGATCTTGCGTCCGTAGTCGAGAACGACCACCCGGTCCGAAAGGTCCATGACGACCCCCATGTCGTGCTCGATCAGCGCGATCGTGGTGCCCCGCTGCCTGTTCACGTCGAGGATGAACCGGCTCATGTCTTCTTTCTCCTCGAGATTCATGCCGGCCATCGGCTCGTCGAGGAGCAGGAGCGACGGCTCCATCGCCAACGCCCGGCCGAGTTCCACCCGCTTCTGCAGGCCGTAGGGGAGCTTGCCGACCGGCGTGCGGCGGATATGCTCGATCTCGAGGAAGTCGATGATCTCCTCGACCTTCTTGCGGTGCTCGATCTCCTCGGCCAGCGCCGGTCCGTGCCAGAGCATCTGCCAGCCGAGACCGCGCTTCATCATCACCGAGCGCCCGGTCATGATGTTGTCGAGCGTCGACATGCCCTTGAACAGCGCGACGTTCTGGAAGGTGCGGGCGATGCCCTGCCCCACCGCCTGGTGCGGCTTCATGCCGACGCGCTCCTTGCCGCGGAAGATGATCTTGCCCTGCTGCGGGGTGTAGAAGCCGTTGATGACGTTGAGCATCGAGGTCTTGCCGGCGCCGTTGGGTCCGATGATCGCGCGGATCTCGCCCTTGCGGATATCGAAGGAGATGTCGGTGATCGCCTTGACGCCGCCGAAGGCGAGCGACACGTTTCGCAGGTCGAGCAGGACCTCGCCGTCGGCGATGCCGTCAGGCTTGGCGGTGAAGCTGTCGCGATCCACGGGACTATTCATTCGGCCGCCTCCCGCATCGGTTCGGCCGCGCCGCCGAATGTCGGCGCATCGACGATCCTGACCGTCGCGGCCACCTTCGACTTGCGCCCGTCCTCGTAGGTGATCTCCGTTTCCGTCCGCTTGCTGGTCGAGCCGTCGTAGAGCGCCTCGATCAGGTCGCCGTAACGCTCCGCGATGAAGGAGCGGCGCACCTTCTGCGTGCGAGTCAGCTCGCCGTCGTCGGCGTCCAGCTCCTTGTGCAGCACCAGGAAGCGGCGGATCTGCGAGGCCGCCATCATCGGCTCTGATGCGAGCTTGCGGTTGGCCGCCTCGACGTGCTGACCGACGATCCTGTAGACGTCGGGATGGTTGGCGAGCTCCTGATAGGAGGCGTAGGCGATGTTGTTGCGCTCGGCCCAGGAGCCGACCGATTGCAGGTCGATGTTGATGAACACGGCGCAGAAGTCGCGGCCGTCGCCGAAGGCCACGACCTCCTTGATGTCGGGGAAGAACTTCAGCGCGTTCTCGATGTATTTCGGTGCGAACAGCGCGCCGGACTTGAGCTTGCCCACGTCCTTGGCCCGGTCGATGATCTTCAGATGCCCGTCGGCGTTGAAGAAGCCCGCATCGCCGGTCTTCACCCAGCCGTCAGGCGTCTTGGTCTCGCGCGTCGCCTGCTCGTTCTTGTAGTAGCCGATGAAGGTGCCATCTGAACGATAGAGCACCTCGCCATTGTCGGCGATCTTTATCTCGACGCCGGGCGAGGGTAGCCCGACCGTGTCGGCCTGGATATGCCCGTCGGGCTGGGCGGTGATGTAGACCGTCGCTTCCGTCTGTCCGTAGAGTTGCTTCAGGTTGAGCCCGATCGAGCGGTAGAAGCGGAACAGTTCCGGCCCGATCGCCTCGCCGGCCGTGTAAGCCACCCTCAGCTGGGAGAGCCCCATGCGGTTCTTCACCGGGCCATAGACCAGGAACTCGCCGACGGCATATTTCAGCCGGTCCCAGGCGCCGACCGGCTCGCCGTTCAGGATCCTCTCGCCCACCTTTCGCGCATGCGCCATGAAGCTGTCGAACATACGCTTCTTGGCTCGCCCGGCATCTTCCATGCGCACCATCATCGCGGTCAGCAGACCCTCGAAGACGCGCGGCGGCGCGAAGAAATAGGTCGGCGCGATCTCGCGGCGGTCCTCGGTCACCGTGTCGGGGCTTTCGGGACAGGCGACGCAGAAGCCGGCCGTATAGGACTGCGAATAGGAGAACACGTGGTCGCCCACCCAGGCCAGCGGCAGGTAGGCAATGGTGGTCTCGTGCTCGGTCAGGTGATCGAAAGCGTTGCCGTGCAGCGCCGATTTCACCAGGTTGTCGTTGGACAGCATCACGCCCTTCGGACGCCCCGTGGTGCCCGACGTATAAAGGATGATGCCGAGATCCGAGCCCTTGCCCTGGGCGATCTCGGCGAGCCACCCCTCGGCGACCCCGCCGGCTTCCAGCCGCTTCAGTCCGGCCTCGCGAACCTTTTCGTAGTCGTGCAGATGCTTCGGGTCGTAGTCGCGCATGCCGCGCGGCTCGTCGTAGACGATGTCGTGGAGCGACGGCACCTTGTCAGCGACGGAGAGCAGCTTGTCGACCTGCTCCTGGTTCTCGACGACGGCGAAGCGGACCTCCGCATGGTCGAGCACATAGGCCATCTCCTCGGCGACCGAGTCGGCATAGACCGGCACGGGGACGGCGCCCAGCGCCTGCACCGCCGCGAAGGTCCAGTAGAGCCGCGGCCGATTGGACCCTACGATCGCGACCTTGTCGCCGCGCACCAGGCCGATAGTCTGCAGTCCGAGCGACAGCGCCCGCACCTCGTCGAGCTGCTGCTTCCACGTCCAGCTTTGCCAGATGCCGTAGTTCTTGTGTCGCATCGCCGGCCGGCCTGCGAAGCGCTCCGCGTTCCACACCAGGTACTTCGGAAACGTATCAAGCGGCCTATCGGCGGCAGACGCCGTCGAATTCATCTCGCCAACTCCTCCCGGTCCGCGTTATTCGCGGTTTGCCCGGATTTTGCGACCCGCCTGCGGTGCACGCAACCCTGACTTTGGAGTCGGTCGCGTTTCCCGGCTGGCCCCACCCGGACCTTGTTCCTCTATAGGTAGAGTTCCACGTTGCGCGGCAAGGTTCAACGCCGCCATTGACAGACAGGCGGCGGAATTGTCATTAGGAGTGCGCCATTCGTTTTCCGCGCCCCGGACCGGGCCGTGACGGGCGCGTCACTCAATCGTCTTCGTAGTTTCCGAGCGCATCGACATCGAACACCACGATGCGCGAATGCTCGACGCGCAGCAGCCCTTCGGCCTCCAGCGCCTGCAGGCTCTTGCTGACGACGGGCCGCGAAACCCCCGCCAGAAGGCCGAGTTCCTCCTGCCCGATGTCGATCTCCAGCTTGGTGACGGGATAGAGTATAGGATTGAAGAACCAGGAGATGTTGCGCGCCACCCGGGCCTTCGGCGACAGGATCCGGTCATATTCGATCGTGGCGATGAACTGTCCCATGCGCTCGTTGAACTGACGCACCAGGAAGCGGTTGAAGCCGGTCGAATTCTCGTAGAGCCACATGAAGGTTGCGCGCGCCATCATGGCCAGACGCGTGTCGGCGATAGCCACCAGGTCGTATTTTCGCGGCTCGTCCTTGAGGACGGAACCTTCGCCGAACCAGCCGCCGGCGCCCGCCCCGGCAAATGTCATCGCCTTGCCGCTGGCCGAGATCGCGCTGATCTTCACGAGACCGCTGATCACGCCCGTCCAGTAATCCAGCTTGTCGCCGCGGTGGCAGATGTATCCGCCCTTTGGAATATGCTTCTCGACGACGCCACGGCGCGCGCGCTCGAGCTCCGCCGGTGTCAGCTCCCGGGCCCAGATGGCGTTGCGAACGAATTCGTCCCTGGTGATCATGCGTCCTTCGCGCTCGCGGATCAGACGTCGTCCGAGGACATATGCTGCGCCGACGCGTCAGACACAAGGCGACGCGGCGGTTGGTCGCCGTCTATGACTTCAGGCGGCTTCGGCGAAGAAACGGGCTGTCGGCAGGATGGTCAGCGGCTCGAGATCGCCTTCGGCCGGCTTGCCGAACATCATCCGCTGCTCCAGCGCGGAGGACTTGAAGAACGGGTAGCGCAGGCCCGTGCGGGCCGCGATGCTCTTGTAGTGCGCCTGGTAGAGCACGACCTCGTAGTTGAGCGCCGGATAGGCCCGCAGCCCGCCCACCTGCTGGGCGTCGAAGACGCGCCGGTAGAAGCCGGCGTGGTCGGTGCGGATCGTCGACAGGCAATAGTCCGGCGCGAAGTAGACGCACGCCATGGCCGCGAGCCGCAACGTCACATAGGGCAGGTGCGGATATTGCGCGGTCCAGTCCGGATCGGCGGCAAAGCGGCTCGGATCGATGAAGGTCTCGCCCGCGTCGATCCGCGGATGGAGCAGGTCGCCATAGACCGTCGTGCTCGGCGACTGGCGATGCTCCGCGGTCACGTGATGGAGCCGAAGCGTCGACACCAGTTCGCCGTCGACGTGAATTCCGAAACGCATCGAGTTGGGCAGATCGTCGAGCGCATCGGTGACGATCCGCTCGTGATTGGCCGAGACCATGCCGCTTGCCAGGTAGGACTTGTAGCGCAGCCGATAGACCGCCTCCAGGTCCTCACCCTTGTCGCAGCGCCGATATTCGGTGCGGGCGAGCAGGTCGAGAACGCTGCGAGCGAAGTTCGACGGCACGGGCGTCGTGTCGAAAACGCCTGGGGGGACCCCTGCTCCGGTCATGTCTGCCGGTTGTCCGATCATGTTCAGTGGCCCCTCAACCCCAGAGGAAGGGTAGACGAACACCCTTTTGAGTAAAGGCGAAACTTGTATGAGGCCCGTTTACCTGACGTTAACCTTAACAGGAGGTTAACGCGGTCAGGGACCCGGCGTTCCGGTTCGTGCGGTGCTGGCTACTGCGGAGAAATGCTAGCGCGCGACGATGCGGCGAAGCGGTTTGAGGTCCTGGGCGAAGGGCCAGACGGTCGTCGACATGGTCTCGATGCCGGACGCCGAAAGGGCCGAGCCGAAGAGGAAGCCCTGGACCAGGTCCGGCTTGACGTCGAGAGCCAGCACCTTGAGCTGATCGAACGTCTCGACGCCCTCGATCGTGACGGACAGGCCGAGCGGCCGCGAGAGGTTTACAACGCCGCGCAGAAGATCGAGGGAACGCTCGCTGCGGGTGATGTCCTCGATGAACGACCGGTCGATCTTCACGCGGTCGAGCGGCAGCGTGTGCAGATAGCTCAGGCTCGAATACCCGGTGCCGAAATCATCGAGCGCAATGCGCACGCCGAGTTCCTTCAGCTCTTCCAGCAGCTTGCGGGTCGAGGACTTGTCGTCCAGCAGCGCGGTCTCCGTGACCTCGATCTCCATGCGGTCCGGCGCGAGGCCTGACTGCGCCAGCGCCTCGTTGACAGCGGCGATGACGTTGCTGTTGCGGAAGTCCTTGGCCGACAGATTGATCGAGACGCGGATATGTTCGGGCCACTTGGCGCATTCCGCGCTGGCGGCCTTCAGCACGAAATCGCTGATCTCCGAGATGATGCCCATCTCCTCGGCGAGCGGGATGAAGACGCCCGGCGACACGGGGCCGATCTCGGGGTGATCCCAGCGGCAGAGCGCCTCGCAGCTGGCGATGCGCATCGTGTCCATCGCGACGATCGGCTGATAGACGACGCGAAGCAGCTTCTGCTCGACCGCGGTGCGCAGGTCCGCCTTCAGGATCTGGCGGTTGCGGAACTCCGCATCCATCGTGGCTTCGAAGACCTGCCAGCCGTTCTTGCCATATTCCTTGGCCTTGTAGAGCGCGAGGTCGGCCTTGACGAACATCGAGTCGACATCGGTGTCGGACACTTTCGCCATCACCGCACCGGCGCTCGCCTGGACTCGCAGCGAATGTCCTGCGACATCGACCTCGCCCTGCAGTGCCTCGAAAATGCGGGCGAGTTCCGCCTGCAGAGCCTGCGGGCTCTCCACATTGTCGAAATAGAGCATGAACTCGTCGCCGCCGAAGCGGCTGATCTTGACGTTGTCGCGCGCGAGCCCTGCGAGCTTCTGCGCCACCGAGTAGATCAGCCCGTCTCCGACCGGGTGGCCGAGCGTGTCATTGATGTTCTTGAAATCGTCGAGGTCGACGACCGCGAGCGCGCAGTTGCGCTGCGGGTCGCCGCTGATCAGGAACTCGCCGACGAGTTCGTGGAAATAGGCGCGGTTCGGCAGGCCGGTCAGATTGTCGTAGCGCGCCATGTAGCGGATCTTCTCTTCCGCTTCGACACGCGTCGTGACGTCTTCGAAGGTGATCACGCCGAGATCGTCGCGGCCTTCGCGGGCCGAGAACTCGAGGTGGCGCCCGTTGGTGAAGCTCACAAGCAGCTTCCTGTCACGGCCGTCGCGCAGCGCGCGCGTCAGCTGCGTCTCGACATAGTGCGAATCGCGCAGCGACAGGAGCCCGCCCGCGACGCCGCGCATCAGCAGCGCCTTGAGCGTGCGCCCCATCAGCTTGTCGGGAGAGGAGAAGGCGAGCAGGTCGGCGGCCTCGGCATTCGCCACAGCCACGAGGCCGTTCCTGTCGAGCATGATCAGGCCATGCGACATGGTGTTGAGGGCCCGGTCGAACCGCAGCGCCAGACTGCTCGCCTTGAGCTTCTCGTAGATCACCGACAGGAAGGTCTCGCGCACGCGGGTCGACATGTTCACGATCGCGGTGAAGAACGGGATGAAGAGCAGGCCGAGCGCGATGTTGTAGGGGTCGCCGCGCAGGATCACGCCGGCCGAGATCGGCAGCGTCATCGTCGTCGAGAGGATGAGAACCATCTGGTTGGACGCATAGTTTCGTCCCACGATGGCGATCGCACAGGCGAGCGTCACCGCGATGGACGCGATCTCGGCCAGCGGATCGGGCTGCAGGTAGAGCGCGACGAAGCAGTAGAACCCGAGAAGCGATCCCTGCAGGGCGCCGCGCAGCAGGTAGTCGACCTCCCACTGGCGCGCGATCTCGCTCGTCGCAGGCGGCGGCAGCTTCTGGCGCTTGCGGATACCGTAGTAGCGGAATAGCCCGGCGCCCAACAGCGCCACTGCGAGCAGCAGATACGCGATCTTGCCGTTGTGCAGATAGACGATGAGGGACGTGGCGCCCTGGGTGATGCCGCCCCAGTACAAGATATACGCATCCGCGTACAGCGATTGTACGAAGGGGATGTAGACCTCGCTGGGAACCGCCTTGCTTTTCGTCTTTGCCATTTCCCGATGGGCCTGCGAACGGAACCCGACCTTTGTCACGGCCACCTTAAGAAAGGCTTATGAATCGCGGCGAATCCGGCGAAACACGCTGAAAAGCACGGCTCGCGGTATCGCTGTCGGCGGCACGCCGGGCCCGGGCCGCCGCGTGTCCATATGGACGTCGGAAGGTGGCCTACTCCGCCGCCTGAAGCGCCGGCTTCGCCGGTGAGGCGACGAGGCGGTCGATCAGCCGCGTCCGCTCGCCTTTCGCCTTCTCGACATTGCCGGCCTTGACGTGACCGTAGCCGCGGATCAGCGCCGGAACGGAAGCCAGCGCCGCCGCCGCGTCGAGCGAAGCAGGGGAGAGGTGCTTTTCGATGAGCTCTAGATCGGCTTCGAATTCGCCGATCAACCTGCGCTCCATCCGGCGCTCGGCCGAGTAGCCGAAAATGTCGAGCGCGGTGCCGCGCAGGCCTTTGAAGGCGGCAAGCACGCCGAACGCCTTCATCATCCACGGCCCGAAGGAGGATTTCCGCGGCTGCCCGTCCGCCCCCTTGCGGCCGAGGATCGGCGGCGCGAGATGGAATTCGAGACTGTCGAAGCCCTGGAACTGCGCGGCAAGCTGCTTCCTGAACGAGCCGTCGGTGTAGAGGCGGGCAACCTCGTATTCGTCCTTCACCGCCATCAGCTTGCACAGGTTGCGCGCCGCCGCCTCGGTGACGGCCGTCGAGCCGGGCACGGCCCGCGCCTCCGCCTGGCGCAGCCGCTCGATGCGCTCGGCATAGCGCCTGGCATAGGCGGCATTCTGGTAGGCGGTGAGGAACTCGACGCGCCGCGACACAATCTCGTCCAGCGTCTGCGCGAGCGCCGGCTTGTCGGCACCCTGCACGGACTGAATCAGCCTGCGCACGGCTTCCGGATCGTGCGCCGCGCGCCGTCCCCAGCGGAAGGCGGCGACGTTCATCTTCACCGCCTCGCCGTTGAGCTCGATCGCCTTCTCGACCGCTTCGGCCGACACCGGCAGGCCGCCATGCTGGTAGGCGAAGCCGAGCATGAACATGTTGGCGCCGACGGAATTGCCGAACAGCGTCGAAGCGCTTTTCGTGGCGTCGAAGAAATGCGCGTTCTCCTCGCCCACCGCCTGGCGGATCGCCTTCTTCAGCCGCTCGGTCGGCAGCGAGAAATCGGTCTGGCGGGTGAAGTCGCCGGGCATCACTTCGGCCGTGTTGGCGACGAAGATGGTGCGCCCCTCGCGCGCGGAGGCCAAGACCTTCTTGGCGCCCGACACGACGAGGTCGCAGCCCAGCACCAGGTCGGCCTTGCCGGCGGAGACGCGGATCGCATTGATGTCGTCCGGCGTCGGCGCGATGCGGATGTGGGAGAACACCGCCCCGCCTTTCTGCGCCAGGCCCGCCATGTCGATCATGCCGCAGCCCTTGCCCTCGAGATGGGCCGCCATGCCGAGGATCGCGCCGATCGTCACCACGCCGGTGCCGCCGATGCCGTCGACGATGCAGGCCCAGCCGCCCTCGCCGAGGGCGAAGAGAGCCGGCTCCGGCACGCCGGCGAGCGGATCAGACGCGCCGGCAATCCCTTCCGCCTTGCGAAGCTTCGCCCCGTGCACCGTCACGAAGGACGGGCAGAAGCCGTTGACGCAGGAGAAATCCTTGTTGCAGCTCGACTGGTCGATGCGCCGCTTGCGGCCGAATTCGGTCTCGACCGGCTGC
Source organism: Mesorhizobium sp. (assembly GCA_019635735.1). Taxonomy (GTDB): domain Bacteria; phylum Pseudomonadota; class Alphaproteobacteria; order Rhizobiales; family Rhizobiaceae; genus Mesorhizobium_A. The sequence goes on along the minus strand of JAHBYX010000009.1, from coordinate 187,497 downwards.
ACCGAGACGCAGTTCGACTTGACGCCACAGTCGCCGCAGCCCTCGCAGACCAGCTCGTTGATGATCACCCGCTTGTCGGGATCGGGGAACGTGCCGCGCTTGCGCCGCCGCCGCTTTTCCGCCGCGCAGGTCTGGTCGTAGAGCAGCACCGACACGCCCTTCACCTCGCGCAGCTCGCGCTGGACGGCGTCGAGATCGTCGCGATGATTGAACGTGGTGCCGGGCGGAAACTCCGCTTTGCCGGCATATTTGCCCGGCTCGTCGGTGACGACCGCGATCCGCTCGACACCTTCGGCACGGACCTGCCGCGCGATCTGGTCCACCTTGAGCCCGCCCTCGTGCGGCTGGCCGCCGGTCATGGCGACCGCGTCGTTGTAGAGGATCTTGTAGGTGATGTTGGCGTTGGACGCGTGCGCGAAGCGGATCGCCAGCGAGCCGGAATGGTTGTAGGTCCCGTCGCCGAGGTTCTGGAACATGTGCTCGCGCTTCGAGAACGGCGCCTGGCCGACCCACTGCGCGCCCTCCCCGCCCATCGCGGTGAAGCCGACGGTCGAGCGATCCATCCACAGCGCCATGAAATGGCAGCCGATGCCGGCGCCCGCGAGCGAGCCTTCCGGCACCTTGGTCGAGGAATTGTGCGGGCAACCCGAGCAGAAATAGGGCGTGCGGTTGGCGACGTCCTTGGTGTCGGCGAGCATCGCCTGGTACTGCTTCAGCTGGGCGACGCGGGCGGCGATCTCCTCCGAATGGCCGACCGTCTTGAGGATCCGTTCGCCGACCGCGATCGCGATATCGTTGGGATCGAGCGCGCCCTTGGCCGGGAACAGCCATTCGCCGCGCTCGTCCTTCTTGCCGACGATCAGCGGCTGCGTGGCGCTGCCGTAGAGGTTCTCGCGCATCTGCACTTCGATCAGCGAGCGCTTCTCCTCGACGACGATCACCGTGTCGAGGCCACGGGCGAAATCGGAGATGTGTTCGACGTCGAGCGGCCAGGGTGCGGCCACCTTGAACAGCCTGAGCCCGATCTGCCCGGCGCGCGCCTCGTCGATGCCGAGGTCGTCCAGCGCCTGACGTACGTCGAGATAGGACTTGCCGACGGTGATGATGCCGATCCTGGCGTTCAGCCCGCCAGGATAGACGATCCGGTTCAGCCCGTTGGCGCGGATGAAGGCGGCGGCGGCGGCGCGCTTGTATTCGTGCAGCCGCGCCTCCTGCCCCATCTGGTCGAGCTCGTGGCGGATGTTGAGCCCGCCGGGCGGCAGCTCGATCTCGGGCAGGACGATGTTCAGCCGGTCGAGCGACACGTCGACCGAGGCGGTCGATTCGATGTTGTCCTTGACGCACTTCATCGCCGCCCACGTGCCGGCGAAGCGCGACATGGCATAGCCGTAGAGCCCGTAGTCGACCAGTTCCTGGACGCCCGCCGGATTTAGAATCGGGATCATCGTGTCGACGAAGAGGAACTCCGTCGCATGCGCATTGGTCGACGATTCGGCCGTGTGGTCGTCGCCCATCAGCGCCAGCACGCCGCCGTGCTTCGACGTGCCGGCGAGGTTGGCATGGCGGAAGACGTCGCCCGAGCGGTCGACGCCCGGCCCCTTGCCGTACCAGAGCGAGAAGACGCCGTCGTGCTTGCCCTCGCCCAGAAGCTCGGTCTGCTGCGAACCCCAGCAGGCGGTGGCCGCGAGTTCCTCGTTGATGCCGGGCTGGAAGACGATGCTCGAGGCTTCGAGCTGCCGTTTGGCGCGCCAGAACTGCTGGTCGAGCCCGCCGAGCGGAGAGCCGCGGTAGCCGGAGACGAAACCGGCCGTATCCAGGCCCATACGGCGGTCGCGCTCGCGCTGCATCAGGAGCATGCGGATGACCGCCTGGGCTCCCGACAGGAAGATCCGCTCCTTGGAGAGATCGAACTTGTCGTCGAGCGTCACGTCGTGAAGCGTCATCAACGGCCTCCTGCCGGACGGTTGGGTAGGCCAGACCGCCCTCCGTATGACCTAGTGTTTTCCGCGCCGCTCGGCAACGTCAAACGAAATCAACGCGATCGGCAAAAGAGCAATCGCCGTGAAGAACGCGGTGCGAAGGCATTGGTTTAATGACCGCAATCGGGTGCGTCGCGCAACTTTTCGCCGCCTGGTCAACGGCCTGCCCGCTCAGGCGCGGCCGGGGCAACCCGCTTCGTTGGTGACGTCGAGCTTGCCATCGGGACGCCCGGCGAGATCGGGATTGGGCGTGTAGACCGGTCCCAGCACCAGGGGCCGGTCCGGCAGCACCTCCTGGTCGAGGTTCGAGGTGATCGCCGTCGTGATCTCCTGCCGGACGGTCGCATCCGGCCCCTCGATCCTGATCGTCACCGAGTAGGGGCGGTCCTTCCGCACGCAGCGCAGCGGCGGGCTTCCGAGCACAGTCTTGTCGAGCTTCGGCCAGATCTTCTGGCGCACCACGATCGCCTCGCCGCCGGCGGGATCCTCGAAGCTCGCGACGGCTGTCTGGCCGTCCTCGATGGGGCCGAGCGGCTTCAGCGTCACCAGATAGGTCGCTGTCGCCACGCGGTAGTTGAAGACGAAGAGCTTGCCGGAAATCTCGAACAGCTTGCCGGGCCTGCTTTCATCCCTGCACGCGCCCAGCATGAGCAGCGAGACAGCCATGACCAGCCCGAGAGATCTACGCATCGGTCCGCTTCCCTGTGTCGTTCCGCGCGCGGCGATAGTGCCGCCGCGCCTTCTGGCGGTTGCCGCAGACGCTCATGTCGCACCACAGGCGGCTGCCGTTGCGGCTCCTGTCGAGAAACAGCCAGCCGCAATTGCCGCAGATGCGGATGCGCCGGCGCATGTCGGGCTGAAGCAGCGAGAGCGCGGAGACGGCGACCGCCGCTTCGAGCTCGACGCGGCCCTGCCCGGACGCCAGACCCGCCCGATCCGCCGCGATCTCGACCGGTGACGCTGCGAGCGCGCCGGCGCAGCGGTCGAGCAGCGGCGCGAGACGCCCGGAGCGGATGGTGCCGTCGGTCGCCGCGTCGCGGAACAGCGCGTCGGTCGCCTCGCGCAAGGCGACGATCCTCGCCTTTGCCGTGCCAGGCTCGGAAACGACGAGCGTATTGCCGCCGATCTCCTCCGCGCGAAACGCGGTCGCCGCCGCCGCGAAGCGCTCGATCTCCGCGGGATCGTCGAAGCGATCGAAGGTGCGGGAGGGATCGATGCGCAGCACGACCGTGTTCGCAACGTCCAGCGCCAGCACGTCGCCCGAAAACCGGTGCGGGGTCCAGATAGTCTCCATGTCGAAATACTAACTTGCAAAATGCATATTGCAAGTTAGATTCGTGCCGAATGTCTGCTCGGCGACGCGCGTTCCGTGGGCGTCTCCCGATATGTGTTCCGCCGATCCGAGATGGCCTATTTTCTCCAGCAGTTCCTGAACGGCCTCCACATCGGCTCGATCTACGCGCTGCTCGCCTTCGGCTATGCGCTGACCTACGGGATCCTGCGCCGCGCCAATCTCGCCCACGGCGCGATCTTCGCGTTCGGCGGCCAGGTGGGCATTCTGGCCACGGTGTTCGCGTGGAACGTGCTGTGGCTCACCCTGCCGGCCGCGCTCGGGTTCGGCATGCTTCTCGCCTTCGCCTATGCCGGGCTGGCGGCTCACGTCGTCTCGCGCACGGTCCTCGAACCGTTGCGCGCCGGCAATCCGAACACGATCGTCGCCGCCACGCTGGCGGTTGCGATCGTCCTGATGGAACTCGGCCGACTGGCGATGGACAGCCGCGATCTCTGGCTGCCGCCGATCCTCGCCAGCACTGTCGTCTTCTGGACCGACGGCGCATTTCCGGTCACGCTCACGCTCATCCAGATCGTAGATATGGCGATCGTCGCGGCGGCGGTAGCGCTGGCTGCGGCGTGGCTCGCCCTCTCCCGCTTCGGCGCCTCCTGGCGCGCGATCTGCGACGATCCCCTGGCCGCCTCCATGTGCGGCATCGATTCGCGCCGCATCTTTCTCGCAACGGTCGTCGTGAGCGGCATGCTCGCGGCGCTCGCGGGCGTGCTCGCGGCGATCCATTTCGGCAATATCAGCTTCGACACCGGCCTGGTCTTCGGGCTCAAGGTGCTCTTCGTCGCAGCCCTTGGCCTCGGCGGATCTCCGCTGAGCGCGGCGCTGGGAGCGATGGGCGTCGGGCTCGCGGAATCGCTGTGGACAGGCTATTTTCCCGGGGAATGGCGCGACGCCGGCATATTCTCGGCGCTGGTGCTGCTCCTCGTCCTCCGCTCGACGGACCTCGCGCGGCACCAGAACGTCTAGTTCCGCAGCGTCATCAGACGAAAGTCGCGACAATCTGGTAGTTCCACCATACTGTTTTGCAGTGCACAAAGATGGTAGGCAGCGCCGCTACACGCGGGCGGCGTGAATCGCGCTTGTTTCGTGCGTAACTTTTCTGCACTAGGGTATGGCGGCGGAGATCGCGAAGCGACACGCGGCGTCAAATGGGAGGAAAGTGGATGGCGGGGCTCCTGGCTCTCTCGCGCCTGATCGACCAGCTTAACGAATTTATCGGCAAATGGATCTCCTGGGCGATCCTGGCCGCGGTTCTGGTCAGTGCGACAAATGCGGTCATCCGCAAGACGTTCAACATGTCGTCGAACGCCTGGCTGGAAATGCAGTGGTATCTGTTCGGCGCCGCCTTCCTGCTCGCCGCCGCCTATACGTTGAAGCAGAACGAGCACATCCGCGTCGACATCGTCTACGGCATGTTCTCGCGCCGGGTACAGCACTGGATCGACCTGTTCGGGCACGTCTTCTTCCTGATGCCCTTCGTCCTGCTGATGATCTACTATTTCACCCCCTACTTCCTCCTGTCCTACCGGTCCGGCGAAGTCTCCACCAATTCGGGCGGCCTCATCATCTGGCCGGCGAAACTGCTGCTGCTTGTCGGGTTCACCCTGCTCGGCATCCAGGGCATTTCCGAGATCATCAAGAAGATCGCCATCATGCGCGGCGACATGGAGGATCCGAACCCATTCGTCTCGGCGCATGAGGCGGCCGAACTCGAAGGCAAGGCGCTGGTCGAGGAGCTCAAGCAATGATGGAGTTCATCGCCCAGAACATGGCGCCGATCATGTTCTTCTCGCTCGTCGTCTTCCTACTCCTCGGCTATCCCGTCGCCTTCGCGCTCGCCGCGAACGGCCTGGCGTTCTTCTTCATCGGCGTTGAGCTGGCGCCGCTGTCCAACGGCACGATCAACCTGTCCTGGCCGCTGCTCTATGCCTTGCCTGATCGGTTCTACGGCGGCGTCATGGCCAACGAGACGCTGCTGGCCATACCCTTCTTCACCTTCATGGGCATCGTGCTCGAACGGTCGGGCATGGCGGAGGACCTGCTCGACACGATCGGCCAGCTGTTCGGCCCGATCCGCGGCGGCCTCGCCTACGCCGTCATCATCGTCGGCGCCCTGCTCGCGGCCACCACCGGCGTCGTCGCCGCATCGGTCATCGCGATGGGGCTCATCTCGCTGCCGATCATGCTGCGCTACGGCTACGACCGCCGTGCCGCCACCGGCGTCATTGCGGCGTCGGGCACGCTGGCGCAGATCATCCCGCCTTCGCTCGTGCTCATCGTACTCGCCGACCAGCTCGGCCGCTCGGTCGGCGACATGTACAAGGGTGCGCTCATTCCCGGCCTCATCCTGACCGGGCTCTACATGAGCTACGTCCTGATCATGACCATCATCCGCCCGGCCTCGATGCCGGCGCTGCCGCTGGCGGCGCGCACACTGGGCTCCGGCGTGATGTCTCTGATCGTGGCGCTCGCCGGTGCCGTGGCCATCGCCTATGGCGCGCATCTCTGGCTCTACCCGACGCAGGGAGACAATGCCGACATCCTGGGTGCGACGGTCGGCATCGTTGTCATCTATGCCGTCGCGATCGTCGACCGCTTCATGAACCTCGGCCTGATGTCACGTCTGGCCCAGCAGGTGATCATCGTCCTGATCCCGCCGCTGGCGCTGATCTTCCTCGTCCTCGGCACCATCTTCCTCGGCATCGCGACTCCGACCGAAGGCGGCGCGATGGGCGCGGTGGGCGCGCTGATCATGGCGGCGGCGAAGGGAAGGCTGAGCCTCGACGTCATCAGGCAGGCGCTTGCCTCGACAACGCGGCTGTCTTCCTTCGTGCTGTTCATCCTCATCGGCGCGCGCGTCTTCTCGCTCACCTTCTACGGCGTCAACGGCCATCTCTGGGTCGAGCACCTGCTGGTGTCGCTGCCCGGCGGCGAGACGGGCTTCCTGATCGCGGTCAACATCCTCGTGTTCCTGCTGGCGTTCTTCCTCGACTTCTTCGAGCTCGCCTTCATCATCGTGCCGCTGCTGGCTCCCGCAGCGGAACGGCTGGGCATCGACCTGATCTGGTTCGGGGTGCTGCTCGGCGTGAACATGCAGACGAGCTTCATGCACCCGCCCTTTGGCTTCGCGCTGTTCTATCTCCGCTCGGTCGCTGCCCGGGTGCCCTATCTGGACAAGGTCACAGGCAAGCAGATCGCGCCGATCACCACCGGCCAGATCTACTGGGGCGCGGTGCCCTTCGTCGGCATCCAGGTGCTGATGGTGGCGCTGGTTATCGCGTTCCCCGGAATGGTCATGCACTACAAGGGCGGCGGCACGGGCGTCGATCCGGCGACGATCAAGATCGAGGTTCCGGGCTTCGGCGGTCCCGCGGGCGGCGGTCTCGGCGCACCTCCGGGTCTCGGCCTGCCGCCTTTGGGCGAGCCCGCCCCCAGCCAGCCGGCGCAGCCGTCCGGCAACGACCTCAGCCAGCCGCCGAACTTCGGTGCGCCGGCCCAGCCCGCCCAGCCGGCGCCGGCCAACGACCTGACGCAGCCGCCGAAGTTCTGACGGCACATCGCATCGCAGACAAAAAACCCCGGGGTGTCACCACCCCGGGGTTTTCGTTTCGACCTGGATGTGACGGTCAGCCGAGCTTGCCGGACCGCTGCTGGATCATCATGAACGTATCGAACGTGTATTCCGAGATCTGCGCCCAGAGATAGGCGTCCTTGCGGAACTCGGCCTGGCTGTCCCAGATCTTCTTGAACATCGGGTTGGTCCCGCTGATCTCGGCATAGGTCGCGGCGGACGTATCGAACGCCGCCGACAGCACCTCCTGACTGAACGGCTTCAGCACCGCTCCGCCGGCGACCAGACGGCGCAGGGCCGCCGGGTTCTTGGCGTCGTAGCTCGCCATCATGTCGCAGTTCGCCGCCTCGCAGGCCGCGGTGAGCAGCGCCTGGTAGTTCTTCGGCAATTCGTTCCACTTGGCCTGGTTGACCATGGCATGCAAAGCCGGGCCGCCTTCCCAGAAGCCGGGATAGTTGTAGTATTTGGCCACCTTGTAGAAGCCGAGCTTCTCATCGTCATACGGCCCGACCCACTCGGCCGCGTCGATCGTGCCCTTCTCCAGCGCCGGGTAGATGTCGCCGCCCGCGATTTGCTGCGGCACGACGCCCAGCTTCTCCATGATCTTGCCGGCGAAGCCGCCGATGCGCATCTTGAGACCCTTGAGGTCCTCAACCGTGTTAATCTCCTTGCGGTACCAGCCGCCCATCTGGGCGCCGGTGTTGCCGCAGGGCAGCGCATGGATGCCGACCGAATTGTAGAACTCGTTCATCAGATCGTTGCCGCCGCCATGGTAGAACCAGGCGTTGATCTGGCGCGCGTTGAGGCCGAAGGGGACTGCCGTGCCCAGCGCCCAGGACGGATCCTTGCCCCAGTAGTAGTAGGACGCGGTGTGGCACATCTCGACCGTGCCGGCCGCGGTCGCATCGGCCGCCTGCAGGCCGGGGACGATTTCGGCGGCGGCGAAGACCTGGATCTGGAAATTGCCGTCCGAAGCCTCGTTGACATATTTCGCCATCGTCTCAGCGGCGCCAAAGATCGTGTCGAGCGCCTTCGGGAACGAGGACGTGCAGCGCCAGGCGATCTTAGGAGAACTCTGCGCGATGGCCGGCGCGGCGAGCGTCGACGCCGCTGCGGCGCCTGCGCCGGCCAGGCCGGCTTTGGTGATGAATGTACGACGATCCATTGAATATCCTCCCAGAAGTGGACCAAACGGCTCGGGCTGGACGTTCTGTGTGAATCTTGTGGCCGCCCCTCCGACCGTTGGTCCAATGATGCACGCTGGACCAATCAAGTAAAGTACCCGGCGACGCCGGAGGCTGCGCCTAAGGTCGCGGTTGCTAAACGAAAAAAGCCCCGGAACGTCGCCGTTCCGGGGCTTTCTCGAGGCTTGCGCGGGTCAGATCTTGCCGCCGCGCTGCTGGATCATCATGAACGTATCGTAGTTGTACTCTGCCACCTGCGCGTTGAGGTAGTAGGCGCCGCGGAAGGCGGTGATCGAATCCCAGATCTTCTTGAATTCGGGGTTCGACGCCGTCATCTCGGCATAGACCTCGTTCGACTTGTCGAAGCAGGCCGACAGGATTTCCTGGCTGAACGGACGCAGCTGCGCGCCGCTGGCGACGAGGTTCTTGATCGCGGCCGGGTTCTTGGCGTCGTATTTCTGCAGCATGTCGGCGTCGGCGGCCTGCGCGGCGGTGCGCAGCAGCGACTTGTAGTTTGCCGGCAGCTCTTCGTACTTCGCCTTGTTGAACATGAAGTGGACGGTCGGACCGCCTTCCCACCAGCCCGGGTAGTAGTAGTAGGGGGCGACCTTGTAGAAGCCGAGCTTCTCGTCGTCATACGGCCCGACCCATTCGGCCGCGTCGATGGTGCCCTTCTCGAGCGCCGGGTAGATGTCGCCGCCGGCGATCTGCTGCGGCACCACGCCGAGCTTCTCGACGACCTTGCCGGCGAAACCGCCGATGCGCATCTTCAGGCCCTGCAGGTCGGCGACCGTGTTGATCTCCTTGCGGAACCAGCCGCCCATCTGCACGCCCGTGTTGCCGCCCGGCAGGCCGAACAGGCCCTGCGCGCCGAGGAATTCGTTGAACAGGTCGATACCGCCGCCATGGTAATGCCAGGCGTTCATGCCGCGCGCGTTGAGCGCGAAGGGAACCGCCGCGCCCAGCGCCCAGGTCGGGTTCTTGCCCCAGTAGTAGTAGGCAACCGTGTGGCAGGACTCGACCGTGCCCGCCGTCGTCGCATCGGCCGCCTGCAGGCCGGGGACGATCTCGCCGGCCGCGAAGACCTGGATCTGGAAATTGCCGTCGGTGGCCTCGGAGATCATCTTCGACAGCACCTCGGCGCCGCCATAAATCGTGTCGAGCGACTTCGGGAAGGAAGACGTCATGCGCCACGTGATCTTCGGCGCGCTCTGGGCGATGGCGGGCGCCGCGAGCGTCGTCGCGGCGACGGCACCGGTGCCGGCAAGGCCCGCCTTCTTGATGAATGATCTGCGATCCATGATGTCTCCTCTCGAAACTTGCAGTCGGATATTCGCACTGCGCACGCACGCGCGTACGCGACCTCCGTTCAAGGCTGGCGTTACATACACGCTCGATCGCTTGTGTCTAGGATTTCAGGACCTTACGCAGCGCTTGGCGTATTTCTACGTTAGACAGTGGTCTAAGTACCTGGTCGGTCCCCTTCGTCTTTCCGGTGGCTCAGACCGGCGGCGGGCCAGAGCCGCATTGGATTTCCGCCGCGATCGGGTGTAGGAAGCAACTCCACATCGTGACCTGAACAAAGCGGATTCAGCATTCATGACGCAGCCCCTCGTCGCCGTATCGACAGACGTGCGCCAGTTCGAGAACTACACCTGGCACGCCGCGCCGCGGCAGTATCTAGAGGCGGCGATTGCCGGCGCCGGTGTCTTTCCGCTGCTCGTCCCGTCCTTCGGTCCGAGGCTCGACCTCGACGAACTGCTCGACCGCGTCGACGGCGTGATGATCACAGGTTCCAAGTCGAACGTCTTTCCCGGCCTCTACGGCGGCGACCCGAGCGAAGCCAACGGTCCCTACGATCACGACCGCGACGCCACCACGCTTCCCCTGATTCGCAAGGCGATCGAGCGCGAAGTGCCGCTGCTCGCCATCTGCCGCGGCATCCAGGAGATGAACGTCGCGCTCGGCGGCACCCTCCACACGGAAGTGCAGGAGATCGAGGGCCGGATGGATCACCGCGCGCCGGTGAGCGACGATCAGGACGAGCGCTTCGCCATCCGCCAGCGCATCGCGATCAAGCCGGGAACCTGCCTTGCCGGCATCTTCGGCGCGGGCGAGATTCCGGTGAACTCCGTCCACCGCCAGGCGGTCGACCGGCTGGGCAAGAACCTCCAGGTCGAGGCCGTGGCCGACGACGGCACGGTCGAAGCGGTCTCGGTCGCCGGCGCCCGGTCGTTTGCCGTCGGCGTGCAGTGGCATCCTGAATACTGGGTCAAGTCCGACGACGCGTCGGCAAGGATCTTCAGGGCCTTCGGCGAGGCTGCCCGCGCCCATCGCGCCGCGCGCAGCGGAATGCGTGTGGCTGCCGAATAGGCACCGTACGCGGCGGCAAACGTTTCAGGCAGGCTGTCCCTATCGGGCGCTCCTTGCGCCCACGACGACATGCGCCGTCTCGGCAACCGCCGTGAGCGGCTTGCCGGAGGCGAACCAGGCCGCGAGATTGTCCACGACGAGGTCGGCCATTGCCGTGCGCGTCTGCACCGAAGCCGAGCCGACATGCGGCAACAGGCTGGCATTCTCCAGACTGAGCAGGCTTTCGGGAACATGGGGCTCGTTGCGGAATACGTCGAGCCCCGCGGCGAGGATCGTCCCGTCGGCGAGCGCCTGCGCCAACGCCTCCTCGTCCACCGTCGAACCGCGACCGATGTTGACGAACACCCCGTTGGGGCCGAGGGCTTCCAGCACCTGACGGTTCACCGCCTTTTCGGTCGATGCTCCGCCCGGCGCCACCGAAATGAGGGTGTCCACCGCGCCGGCAAGTCCGAGCAGGCTCGGATACCAGGTGTATCCGACGCCCTCGACCGTGCGGCGATTGTAATAGCTGACCGGCAGTCCGAACGCTTCGATGCGCCGGGCGATCGCCAGTCCGATGCGCCCCATTCCGAAAATGCCGACGCGGCGGCCGCGCAGCGTGGCGCGGGTCAGCGGATAGTTCCCCTGCGAAACCCACTTGCCGGCGCGTAGCCAGGCTTCCGCCTTGGGCAGTTCGCGCACGGTGTTCAGCAGCAGGCCGATGGCAGTGTCCGCCACCTCCTCGGTGAGCACGTCGGGCGTGTTGGTCACCATCACGCCGACCGACCCGGCATGTTTCGCGTCGACCGCGTCGTAACCGACGCCGAAATTGGCAATGATCTCGAGCCTGGGAAAGGCGTCGATGAATGACGCGTCTATCGTGGTTCCCACCGCCATGCCCCTCACGCGGCCGGCAAGCTCGGGCGTCACCAGCGCGGCATCCGCCGAAGGAAGCGCGATCATTCTGAATTCCCGGCCGATCCGCGCCACCGCATGCGGGTGAAGCGCGCCCGGAACGAGAACCGCTATCTCTTCGTCGGTCATGACCGTCCCTCCATGAGACATCAATAGAATGAAAGGTCGGCGATCGACAACCCGCCAGCCCTGCCAGAGGCGATTCGGTTTTTCAAAGGCTTACGGGGGGAACGTATGCACCTCCAACGCATTAGCAGTCTGATTGCGCAATCGCCTTCACAACTGAACGAGAGGAGCAAAACATGACCTTCAAGAAACTCGCGACCGCTTCGGCGGCACTGCTGTTCGTGACTGGCGCCGCGCTGGCTCAGACGGGGACAGCCAACAGCAGCAAGAACGGCTCGGGCAACAATCTGCCGCCTTTCGCGTCGGAGAACGAGCAGATGATGTACGAAAAGAACAAGGACGCGCTCGCTGCGTTCTTCACCGACGACACGATGACGACACTACGCTCGGACGACGAGATGAAGCAGAGCTGGGCGTCCATGGATCAGGGCCAGCAGGCCGGCCTGCGCGCCGCCTGCCAGCAGGCGATGGATGATGCCGACTCCTACGGCAAGTCGACGAATGCGATCTGCACGAACGTGATGGGCCGCTAATGCGATCTGGCGGAATCAGGGCGGGCCGAATTGCCCGCCCTACCCCCGCGAACTAGGCTTGCCCGTCGATTGCCGCACGTGCAGTTCCGGCCGGATCAGGTCCGGGGTAGCCGGCGAATGATCGCCGCCGAGCCGGTCGAGCAGTGCCCGCGCCGCGCGCCGGCCGACCTCGCGCTGGCCGTTCCAGACGGTGGTGAGCGCCGGGGTGGCGATCGCAGCCTCCTCCAGGTCGTCGTAGCCGGTGACCGAGATGTCGATGCCCGGGACCAGACCCGCCCGCGAAATGCCGTTCATCAGGCCGATGGCGACGAGGTCGTTCCAGCACACCGCGGCCGTCGGCTTGTCCTTCAGCGCCAGGAACTGCCCGGTCGCCTCGAACCCGCCCTGCTTGGTGCGAGGGCCGGGGATACGCCAGTCGGGCTTGACCTCCAGACCCGCCTTCTCCATCGCCAGCACGTAGCCGCGGTATCGGTCGCGTCCGGTCGACGTCTGGTCGGTGCCGCCGATCATGGCGATCCTGCGATGGCCGAGCGAGATGAGATGATTGGTGGCCAGGCCGATCCCGTAGGCGTCGTCGCCGCGAAAGACCGGCACGGTCGCCCCCTCGACGTGGCGGGCGATCAGCACGACCGGCAGACCGTTCTCCTCGATCATCTCGATGTCTTCGCGCGGCGTGCCGATCGCCGGCGACATGATGACCCCGTCGGCGCCGAGCTGCAGCAGCGTGTCGATGAACCGGCGCTGCTTCTCGAGCTGGTCGTAATGATTGGAAAGGATGAAAGTCTGGCCGCTGCGGTCGAGTTCAGATTCGATCGAACGCAGGATCTCGGCGAAGAACGGGTTCATGATGTCGTGGACGACCACGCCGACGATGCCCGACCGCGACGTCCGCAGGCTCGCGGCGCGCCGATTGTAGATGTAGCCGATCGTGCGCGCGTAGTCCTTGATCCGGTCCCGGGTCGTATCGGCGACGAGCGGGCTGTCGCGCAACGCCAGCGAGACAGTGGCGATCGACACCCCCAGCGCATCCGCGATCGTGGAAAGCTTGATTTTCTGCGCCAGCCGTCCCCTCCACCGCCGCTGAGTTAAACAGTTTAAAGAAACTATGTCAGCGGGGCGCGGCGATCAAAGCTTTTTTGCCAGGCTGCTCGATTCGGAGTTCGGCTCGGTGACGTTGGCGAGCCGGAGTTCGCGCTCGCGGTGCACGATGTAGAGACCACTCGCCACGATGATGCCCGCTCCGATCACCGTGTAGAGATCGGGAACGTCGCCGAAGACGAGGTAGCCCAGAAGGGTTGCCCAGATGATCTGGATGTAGGGATAGGGCGCGAGTCCCGCGACCTGAGCCCGCTTGTAGGCATGGATGATCAGCCAGTGACCGAGCCCGCCATAAAAGCCGAGCGAGATGAGGACGATCCAGTGCAGCAGGTCCGGCGGCACGGAGCCGGCGAGCGGAAGGGCGGGCGACATGAACAGGACCGGCGCCAGCGCCGAATAGAAGATCAGGCTGGCGGAGGTCTCGGTCGCCGCCATCCGTCGCGTCATGAGCACGTACAGGCAGTAGGAGACCATCGACGCGAGGGCGTAGACGTGGCCGATCCCGAACGCGCCGTAGCCGGGTCGGATCACGACGAGCATGCCGACGAAGCCGACGCCGATCGCCGCCCAGCGCCGCCATCCCGCCCACTCGCCGAGCAGCGGCCCGGCGATCGCCGTGATGACCATCGGCGCCAGGAAATAGATCGCCATGGCGTCGGCCAGAGGCAGGGTCAGCAGCGCCAGGAAGTTGAAGATGGTGGAGCCGAAGAGGAAAATGCCGCGCAGCAGCTGCAGGGGCAGGTTCCGGACCCGGTACATCTCGCGGTTTCGCCAACCCTGGAACAGGATGAGCACGAGAACGACGTGCACCGCAAACCGCACCCAGACGACGAAGGGCGCGGACATGCCGGACAGCACCAGCCACTTTGCGCTCGCATCGAGGAAGGAGAACAGCAGTCCCGACCCGAGGAGGAGCAGGATCGCCGCGACGGGCGTCGCCTGTTCGGTTCGTGGGGAAGCGTTGGACAAGGGCGCTGCAGGGTAAAATGTTAGCGGGAAGCGCCCTTCATCCGTGAAGTGCCGGCATATCGCAAGTGCAAAATAGCCGTGGCTGCTATTCGTCCTCGTCGGGCTCGACCTCGTCCGCCACGACGTCCAGCTCCTGAGAGAGGTTCGCTTCGATCCGGCCGAGCACCTTGGCGAAAGCCTTGATCTCCTTCTTGTCGAGGCCGCGCATCGCCTGCTTCTCGGTCTTGCGGACGGATTTCTCGATCGCCTTGATGGCGTCGGCGCCGCGCTCGGTCAGGAAGATATGCGCCTGCCGCGCATCGGAATCTGAGGCCCGCTTTTCGAGAAAGCCCTGCGTCTGCAACCGGTTGATGGTCTTGGTGATGGTCGGCGGCCGCACACCGAGCCGGGCGGCGAGTTGCCCCGGCGTCTGGCCCCCCTCGGCGTGGAGCGCCATCATGATCTGGTCCTGGCCGGCATAGAAACCATGCGCCAGCAACCGGGAGGCAAGAACCGTGCGGGCCAGCCGCGCGGTGGACTGGAGCCTGGCCATGGTCGCGCCCTTTGCAGCTTTCGCCATCACGTCCCCCGCTGTCCGGCTTGCGTCACGATCGCGGATTGTCGCGAGGCGCCGCGGTTGCGCAAGTCGTTTATTTGCCGGCAACGCGGCCGGCGCGCGAACATCTGCCAGAGCAATGTTGCAGCGGGATGACAGCCGGCTGATGGTCGGACGGGGTGTCGGCGGTCGGCGGGGAGGTGCAATCGGCGTTGCCCCATCCTATATGGGCGACAACCGTCACCTTCCCGCGAGCAGACAATGGCAGATACCCAGACCAATGCCGGCAACGGCACCCAGATTCCCGTCACCGTCCTGACCGGATACCTCGGCGCGGGCAAGACGACGCTCCTGAACCGTATCCTCTCCGAGAACCACGGCAAGCGCTACGCTGTGATCGTCAACGAGTTCGGCGAGATCGGCATCGACAACGACCTCATCGTCGAGTCCGACGAGGAGATCTACGAGATGAACAATGGCTGCATCTGCTGCACGGTGCGCGGCGACCTGATCCGCACCGTCGAGGGCCTGATGCGCCGTCCGGGCCGATTCGACGCGATCCTGGTCGAGACGACGGGGCTCGCCGACCCCGTGCCGGTGGCGCAAACCTTCTTCATGGATGACGACGTGCGCGCCAAGACCCGGCTCGACGCGGTGGTCGCGCTCGTCGACGCCAAGCACCTGCCGCTCAGGCTCAAGGATTCGCGCGAAGCCGAGGACCAGATCGCCTTCGCCGACGTGATCGTGCTGAACAAGACCGACCTCGTCACGCCGGAGGAGCTTTCCAAGGTCGAGGGCCTGATCCGTGCCATCAATCCGACCGCGCGCATCCACAAGACCAGCCGTTCCGCCGTCGACCTGTCGGCCGTGCTCGACCGCGGCGCCTTCGATCTCAAGCGGGCGCTGGAGACCGACCCGCATTTCCTCGACGCCGACGACGATCATGATCACGATCATGGCCACGACCACCATCATCACCACGCTTCCGACATCCATGACGTGACCGTCAATTCGATCTCGCTGCGCGCCGGCGAGATGGACCCGAAGAAGTTCTTCCCCTGGATCGAGAAGATCACCCAGGCCGAAGGGCCGAACATCCTGCGGTTGAAGGGCATCATCGCGCTCAAGGGCGACGACGAGCGCTACGTCGTGCAGGGCGTCCACATGATCATCGAGGGCGACCACCAGCGTCCCTGGAAGGACGGCGAGAAGCGCGAGAGCCGGCTGGTCTTCATCGGCCGCAACCTCGATGCCGAACGCCTGAAGCGGACGTTCGAGGCCTGTCAGGCGTAGTCCCCTTCCCCCCGTTCACGGGAGAAGAACGCGATCCTGCCGTCCTGCCTATCGCATCGGGCGGCAGTCTCCGTTATGAGCGGTCGAACGTTTCATCGAGCACTCCGAACACATGCCCACAGTTGCCCCCTTCGATCTTGCCGGCCACTGCGTCGCCGCCGCTTTCCTCGACGGTGTCCCGCATTTCGCGCTGGCCGACGGCGCGGTCCACCGACTCGACCACGGCGCGAAATCCGTGACCGTGCATGACGGATTGCTCTGCGCGGCGCCGACCTGGGACGGTATGGCGCTCGTCACCGGCGGCGAGGACGGCAAGGTCGCGCTCACCCGCCCGGACGGTTCGACACAGACGCTGGCCGAGGTGCCGCGCAAATGGGTGACCTCCGTCGCCACCGGGCCGCAGGGCGCCGTCGCCTATGCCAGCGGCCGCACGGCCTATGTCCGCTTCGCCGACGGCAAGGTGAAGTCGTACGATCATCCGCGCTCGGTGGAAGGTCTCGCCTTCGCGCCGAAGGGGATGCGCATCGCGGTCGCGCGCTACAATGGGGCGACGCTGCATTTCCCGGCAGCCGAGGGCAAGCCCGCGGACCTGGAATGGGCGGGCGCACACAACGGCATCACCTTCTCGCCCGACGGCAATTTCCTCGTCACCACGATGCAGGAGAACGCGCTGCACGGCTGGAAGCTTGCCGACGGCAAGCACATGCGCATGACCGGCTATCCGGCTAAGGTGAAGAGCTGGTCGTGGAGCCCGAAGGGCAAGTGGCTTGCCACGTCCGGGGCGCCTGCCGCGATCGTCTGGCCGTTCTCCGCCAAGGACGGCCCGATGGGCAAGGCGCCGGTGGAACTCGGCACGCGCGGCAACACGATGGTGACGGCGGTCGCCTGCCACCCGCGCGACGAGATCGTCGCCATCGGCTATGCCGACGGCATGATCCTCGCCGGCCGCATCGCCGACCTGAAGGAAGTCGTGCTCCGGCGGGGCGGCAAGAGCGCCATCACGTCGATGGCGTGGGACGCCGCCGGCATCCGTCTCGCCTTCGGTTCGGAGGAAGGCGACTGCGGCGTGGTGGACATCAGCGCCTGAGCGCTACTCCACGATGCATTCGACCTCGCCGCCCGCAGTGTAGGTCTTGCCCTCGGGCGTCGCATTGTCGACGCCATCGAAGACCGTCAGCTCGTAGCCTCCGTTCAGCCCTTCCTCGTCGCCCTTGGTTCGGATGATGATCTGGACATAGCCGTGCGGCTTGTCGCCCTCGCGCTCGCGGTAGATCACCAGATTGAGCTGGTCGTCCTCCGACCAGTACTGGGCCAGATGCGCGCCGTCGAACTCGACCTTACGCAGGTCGGCCGCGACATCCTTCGACTTGATCTCGACGGTGCCGCGGAAGTTGAAGACGGGCGATCCCATGCCGCGCGTCATGCCGCTCTCGAACAGGAACTCGACATTCTTGTCCTTGGCGTCGCAGCCGAAGCCGCCCGACGCCTGCGCGCCCGTGACCAGGGCAAGGAAGGACATCAGGGCGATCGTGATCCGGCGCATCGGCTCTCTCCTTGTTTCCCGGGCACGTCCCGGGCCGCTGTTGCGCCTTATCGAGGGGACCGGTATCAGGGATGTGTTGTCCGGGGGGCGTGGGGGTAACGTGAGTGACACAGCTGGAAAGACCGAGGGCGGCGTCGCCCTTTCTCGCATCGCCGCCCTGCGCGACCGCGAGGCGCGGGCCTATGCGAAGGCGCGGCCGAAATCGAAGAAGCGTTTCGGCGACGGCGTCGCCGGCTTCCTCGACGGCGTGCCGATGCACTGGATGCTGGACTGGCCGATGCCCTTCCCGATGATCGTCGAGAAGGCGAGCGGGGCGACGATCACCGACATCGACGGCATCGAGCTCGACGATTTCTGCCTCGGCGACACCGGCTCGATGTTCGGTCATTCGCCGCCGCCGGTCGCGCGCGCCATCCGCCGCCAGGCGCGGCGCGGCCTCACCTACATGCTGCCGTCGCAGGACGCGATGGAACTCGGCCATCTGCTGACCTCGATGTTCGGCCTGCCGCAATGGCAGATCGCCACGACGGCGTCGGACGCCAACCGTTTCGCGCTGCGCGTGGCCCGCGCCGTTACAGGTCGGGCAAAGATCCTCGTGTTCAACGGCTGCTATCATGGCGCGGTCGAGGAGACCTTCGTCAAGCTGAAGGACGGCAGGCCGGTGAACAAGCCCGGCCTCTCCGGCCAGTTCCGCGACCTGACCGAGGACACGAAGGTCGTCGAGTTCAACGATGTCCCCGGACTCGAAGCGGCATTGGCGCCGGGCGACGTCGCCTGCGTCATCGCCGAGCCGGTGCTGACCAATTCCTGCATGGTCCTGCCCGATCCCGGCTACCATGCCGAACTGCGGCGCATCACTCGCGAAACCGGCACGCTGCTCCTGATCGACGAGACCCACACCATTTCCAGCGGACTCGGCGGCTATACGCGCGTCCACGATCTCGACCCGGACATCTTCGTGCTCGGCAAGCCAATCGCCGGCGGCGTGCCGGCGAGCGTCTGGGGCCTGTCGGCGGGCGTCGCCGAACGCTACGGCGACTATACCCGCGCCAAGCCGTGGGGCTATTCCGGCATCGGCACGACGCTGTCGGCCAATCCGCTGCAGTTCGCCTGCATGAAGGCGACGCTGACCGAGGTGATGACGCAGAAGAATTACCGCCACATGGAAAAGCTCGCCGCGCGTCTTGCCGACGGCTTGTCGGAGGCGATCGCGAAGGCGAATCTGCCCTGGCATGTCGCCCGCGTCGGCGCCCGCGTCGAGTTTATCTGCGCGCCGGGACCCTTGAGGAACGGGGCGGAGGCCGAGGCGGCCCATGCGCCGGCGCTGGAAGCCGCGATCCATGTCGGCCTCGTCAACCGCTGCTGCCTGATCGCGCCGTTCCACAACATGATGCTGGTCTCGCCGGCGACGAAAAAGAAGCAGGTCGACCGGCTGGTGAAGGCGTTCGGCGAGATTTGCGAGGAGCTGGCGGGGTGAAGCTGTTGTATCCACGCCCCCTCCACCATGCTTCGCATGGTCCCCCTCCCCCGCTTCGCGGGGGAGGATATGGCGGCGCCGCGACCGCGCTCTCATCCTCCCCCGTTTACGGGGGAGGGGGACCGCCGAAGGCGGTGGAGGGGGCGAATACGCATCAGAAAGCTACAACGACATGACCTCCCCCTCCGGCTCCACCCCCGCCGAAGCCCAGGCCTTTCTCGTCGGTCACCCGGAGATCGAGGCGATCGACATCGTGCTGACCGATTCCAACGGCGTCGGCCGCGGCAAGATCATCCGACGTCACGAGCTGATGCCGCTCTACGAGGGCGGGCGGCACATGCCGATCTCTGTGCTCGGCCTCGACATCACCGGCGAGGACGTGCACGAGACCGGCCTGATCTGGGATTCCGGCGACGGCGACCTTCGCGCCTGGCCGATCCCCGGCACGCTGAAGCCGCTCCACGGCACGTCGCCGGCCCGCGGCCAGGTGCTGATGTCGATGTATCTGCTCGACGGCACGCCGATGACGTCCGACCCGCGCCACGCGCTCGCCCGCCAGGTGGCGCGGCTGGACGCGATGGGATTGAAGCCCGCCGCCGCGTTCGAGCTCGAGTTCTTCCTGCTCGCCAACGACCGCGACGCCGATGGGCGGGTCCGCCCGGCCTCCGCGGTGGTCGACGGCCGCCGCTCGGGCAAGACTGAGGTCTATTCAGTCGACCATCTGCACGGGATGGAACCCCTCTTTTCCGACATCTACGCCGCCGCGAAGGCGCAGGACATTCCCGCCGAGACCGTGATCTCCGAATATGCGCCGGGGCAATACGAGCTCACGCTCCACTACCGCACAGACATCATGCAGGCCGCCGACGACCTCGTCATGCTGAAGCGCATCGTGCGCGCCGCCGCCCGCCGCCACGGCGTCACCGCCTGCTTCATGGCCAAGCCGATCGAGGACTATGCCGGTTCCGGCATGCACCTTCACGTCTCGATGACCGATAGAGACGGCCGAAACGTCTTCTCCGAGGCCAATGGCGAGACATGGTCACTCGACCTGCTGCGCGCGCTCGGCGGCCTGTCGGCGACGATGGCGGAGTCGATGCTGGTCTTTGCCCCGCACGCCAATTCGTGGCGCCGCTTCGTGGCCCAGTCCTACGCGCCGATCGCGCCGACATGGGGCGTCAACAACCGCTCGGTGGCGCTGCGCGTGCCGGCGGGCGACGTCAAGAGCCGCCGCATCGAGCACCGCCCGTCCGGCGTCGACGCCAATCCCTATCTCGTCGCCGCCACTGTGCTCGCCGGCATCGTCAAGGGACTGGACGAGAAGCTCGATCCCGGCCCGATGACCGAGGGCAACGGCTACGAGAAGGCCTCGGACGCGGCGACCAACATGCCGGTCGACTGGCGCGCGGCGATCGAACTGGCGAAATCGTCGGCCTTCCTGCAGGACGCGCTGGGTATGGAACTGCACCGAACCTTCACCGCAATCAAGCAGTCCGAATATCTGCGCGTCGCCCGCACGGTGAGCGAGCTCGACTACCAGCTCTATCTGCACGAGGTGTGACGCGGGGAACCGTCGGGTCCGGTCGGAGTTGTCTCTCCAACACGACGGAGAGTCCGATGAATACCCGCGTCTACGTTGCCACGCTTGCCGCCCTGCCCGTCAACGCCGTGCTTTTCGGCGCCGGCGCGGTTACGGTTCTGTCGGAGCCGGCACTCAGCGAGCACGCCTCGGTCCTGATGCCGAACGTCGTGCTCGCGAGCCTGGCAATGACGCCACCGATCGCCTGGGTCGTCTCCCGCCGGATGATGCTGCGCTACTGGCGCCGCCCCGCGTTCAGGCCGGCGTTTTCGGCCCGTCGATCTTGATGCTCTTCAGCTTGTCGATGCCGAGCACCTGAAGCGCCAGCTTCTCGTAGAACGGCTCCGACTTGCCGCTGCGGATCTTGTGCAGGAAATACTTCTCGAAGCCGACCTTGGCGGCATGCACCCACTTGCCGGACGATGACCAGTTGACGTTGCGCGGCGGGATCTGCGGCTGGGCGACGAAGGCGACGCCGGAGTCGCCGAAATCGGCGAGGCAGACGGCGTTCCAGGTGCCTTCCGCATTCGGCTCGGCGCCATCGACCAGGCGCTTGATGTTGTGCGCCGTCGCCGTGACCATCGACTCGATCATGAAGCCGGTCTTCGGCACGCCGACTGGAACCGGCGTCTTGCCCATCGGCGGGATCGCCACGCAGACGCCGATACCGAAGACCTCGGGAAACTTCGGGTTGCGCTGGTGCTTGTCGACGACGATGAAGCCGCGCGGATTGGTCAGCCCCTCAATGCCTATGACGGCCGGAACGCCGCGGAAGGCCGGCAGCATCATCGAATAGACTTTGGGCAGGGCATGCGTCTGCTTGACCGAGCCGTCCTCGGCGAACTCGGAAACGTGCATCGTGCCCGCCTCGACCTTGTCGACCTTGGCGTTGCAGATCCACTTGATGTGATGCTGGCGCATCTCGCTTTCGAGCAGGCCCTTGGTGTCGCCGACGCCGTCGAGGCCGAGATGGCCGATGTAAGGCTCGGACGTCACGAAGGTCATCGGAACGCGGTCGCGCACCTTGGCGTCGCGCAGAGCCTTGTCGAGGATGAAGGTGAACTCGTAGGCCGGGCCGAAACAGGAAGCGCCCTGCACCGCGCCGATGATCACCGGCCCCGGATTGGCGACCAGCTTGTCGAAGGCCGTCTTGGCCGACAGCGCGTGGTCGATATGACAGACCGACTGGGTGAAACCCTCCGGCCCCAGCCCCTCGATCTCGTCGAAGGCGAGTTCCGGACCGGTGGCGATGACGAGGTAGTCGTAGGCGATGGACGTTCCGTCGGTGAGTTCGATACGCTTCTCGGCCGGATGCACACGCTGCGCGCCCTGCGGATAAAGCGCGATGTCGCGGGCCTTGAGCACCGGAACGAGATCGACCTCGGTCGCCGCGCGGTCGCGCCAGCCGACGGCGACCCACGGGTTCGACGGCACGAACGAATAGCGGCTGCCCTTGTTGACGACGGCGATCTTGTGCTGCTTACCGAGCGCGTCGCGCAACTCGTATGCCATGATCGTGCCGCCCAGCCCGGCACCGAGAACAACCACCTGCACCATTCGAGTTCCTCCAGCCCAACCGGGACGGCTACGAGCTTCGAGCGCACCCGGACGTTTATCGACAATGCCGTTCAACTAGGCCGCTCCCGAGCCGGGCGCATTGATCCAGGACAAGCGCGGGACAAAGCCGTCCTGGGCCGCGTCGGAAGCAAATAATCGTGAATGGCCAAGGGATCGCATAGAACGTAACATGAACAAATGCCTGCCCCCACCATCCGCGAGAAGCTCGCGATTCTCGCCGACGCCGCAAAATACGACGCATCCTGCGCCTCTTCCGGGGCCGACAAGCGGAACTCGCTGAAGTCCGGTGGGATCGGTTCGACGGAAGCGACCGGGATCTGCCACGCCTATGCGCCGGACGGCCGCTGCATCTCGCTCTTGAAAATCCTGCTGACCAATTTCTGCATCTACGACTGCGCCTATTGCATCAACCGCTCGTCCTCCAACGTGCGGCGGGCCAGGTTTGCTGTCGATGAAGTGGTCAAGCTCACGCTCGACTTCTACCGGCGCAACTACATCGAAGGCCTGTTCCTCTCCTCGGGCGTCATCCGGTCGCCCGACGAGACGATGGCCGAGATGGTCGAGGTCGCACGGCGGCTGAGGCTGGAACATTCCTTCGGCGGCTACATCCATCTCAAGACCATTCCCGAAGCCTCGCAAGAGCTGATCGAACAGGCCGGGCTCTATGCCGACCGGCTGTCGATCAATGTCGAGCTGCCGACGGACGAGGGCGTGATGCGGCTCGCGCCGGAGAAGCGGCCACAGACCATCCGACGCTCGATGGCCGGCCTGCGCGAAAAGCTCGAGGCAGCGGCCGAACCTACTCTGCGCACGAAAAAGAGGCCCCGCTTCGCGCCCGGCGGCCAGTCGACGCAGATGATCGTCGGGGCCGACGCCACCCCGGACGCGACGATCCTGAAGACAAGCGCCCGGCTCTACGGCTCCTATCGCCTCCGCCGGGTCTACTACTCCGCCTTCAGCCCGATCCCCGATTCCTCGGCCGCGCTGCCGTCGATGAAGCCGCCGCTGATGCGTGAGCATCGTCTCTACCAGGCCGACTGGATGATGCGCTTCTACGGCTTCGACCAGCGGGAGATCCTGGCCGGGCGGCCCGACGGCATGCTCGACCTCGCCATCGATCCGAAGCTCGCCTGGGCGCTTGACCACCGGGCGACCTTCCCGGTCGACGTCAACCGCGCGCCGCGGGAACTTCTGTTGCGGGTGCCCGGTCTCGGCACAAAGGCGGTCAAGCGTATTCTCGCCTCGCGCGTCCACCGGCGGCTGCGGCTGGAGGATGTCGGGCGCGTCTGCCAGTCGATCGCCGCTGTCCGACCATTCATCGTCGCCGAAGGCTGGTCGCCGGGCGGAACGCTCGATTCCGAGCGCTTGCGGGAGACGGTGGCGCCGAAGGCGAAGCAACTGGAGCTGTTCTGATGGCGATCGCCGCGGCCAGCAAGGGCACCCGGCACACGGTGAGACTTGCGTCGCAGACCGATTTCGCCGGTTGGCGCGATGCGGCACGGACGCTTGCGCTGCAGGGCGTCGACCCGTCCGATGTATCCTGGACAATCGACGGCAACGACGCCGTCGATCTCTTCGCCTCGCCGACGGCTATTGCCAACCTTCCGCCAGTGCCGGCGACTGCCGAACTGCGCGTGCCCCGCCGCTTCGTCGACCTCGCCGAAGCCGTGATCTGCCATTCGGACCCCGCGCGGTTCGGTTTCCTCTATCGCATCCTGTGGCGGCTGCAGCGCGAGCCGCATCTGCTATCGGTCGCGACCGATCCGGACGTGCGAAGGCTCGAAGAGATGGAGAAGTCGGTCCGCCGCGACATCCACAAGATGCGCGCCTTCGTCCGGTTTCGCCGCATTGCGGACGAGGCCGGCGAGCGCTTCGTCGCCTGGTTCGAACCCGCGCATTTCATCGTCGAGCGCAACGCGCCCTTCTTCGTGCGCCGTTTCACTGGCATGCGCTGGACGATCCTGACCCCGCAGGCGACGGCGGACTGGGACGGCACGAATCTCGCCATCGGACCCGGCGCCTCGAAGGCGGACGCGCCCGCCGAGGACGCGGCGGAGGAGCTGTGGCGCACCTATTTCCGCTCGATCTTCAACCCGGCGCGGCTGAAGGTGAAGGCGATGGCGGCGGAGATGCCGAAGAAATACTGGCGCAACCTTCCCGAGGCTTCGCTCATTCCAGACCTGATCGCCGGCGCGGAGAAATCCGCCCGCGAGATGATCGAGAGGATGCCGACCATGCCCGCGCCCCATCATCAGACGGTCCAGGCGAAACACTGGAAGAACCGCCCGGAGGAGACTCAGACCAACGGGGCAGATGCGGCGTCGATCGCCGAACTGCGTCAGGCCGCCGCCGGCTGCCGCCGCTGCCCGCTGTGGCGCGACGCCACGCAGACCGTGTTCGGCGAAGGGCCGGAGAATGCCCGCGTCGTCTTCGTCGGCGAGCAGCCGGGCGACCAGGAGGACATCGCGGGAAAGCCTTTCGTCGGTCCGGCCGGCCGGCTGTTCGACGCGATCATCGAGGATGCGGGCATCGAACGCGCGACGACCTACGTCACCAATGCGGTGAAGCACTTCAAGTTCGAGCCGCGCGGCAAGCGCCGCATCCACGCCAGGCCGAATGCGGGCGAGATACAGGCCTGCCGCTGGTGGATCGGGCATGAGCTGAAGCTCATCAAGCCCGACCTCGTCGTGGCGCTTGGCGCGACGGCCGCGCAGTCGCTGCTCGGCAAGGCCGTTCCGATCACCAAGATGCGCGGGCAGACGGTGACGCGCGAAGACGGCCTGGAGGTCTTCCTCACCGTCCACCCGTCCTATCTCCTGCGCCTCCCCGACGATGCGAAGGCTGCGGAGCGGGGACGGTTCCTGGCGGACATGTTGGCGGTGAAGAAGCTGATGGCTTAGCGCCCCACCACGACCACCCTCAGGTCATTCACATTCGTCCCCGTCGGTCCCGGCTGGAACAGATCGCCCAGCGCATCGAAGGCGCTCCAGCTGTCATTGGCGTTGAGCAAGGCTTTGGCGTCGAGGCCTTTCGCCCGCAGCCGGGCGACGGTGGAGGAATCCGCGAAGGCGCCGGCGTTCTGTTCGGACCCATCGATCCCGTCGGTGTCGGCGGAAAAGGCGTGCACGCCGTCGATCCCCTCGATGCCGAGAGCCAGCGACAGCAGGAATTCTCCGTTGCGTCCGCCGCGTCCGCCCGCGCCGCGCAGCGTTACGGTCGTCTCGCCGCCGGAGAGCATCGCGACCGGCTTGCGGAACGGGCGGTCCCTGGTCGCCACCTCGCGGGCGATGGCGGCATGGACCTTGGCCACCTCCCGCGCCTCGCCCTCGACCGCGTCGGAGAGGATCACCGCCGCCAGTCCCGCCTGCCGCGCAACCCCGGCCGCGGCTTCGAGAGACTTCGCCGCGGAAGCGATGACGCGCACCTCGTTGCGCCCGAACCCCGGGTCGTCGGGCAGCGGCGCATCCGCGGCCGGCGAGTTCAGGTGCCGCATCACCGCGCCGGGCAGGTCGAGCCGATAGGCTTCCACGATCGACAGCGCATCGGCGCGCGTCGATCCGTCCGGCACGGTGGGACCCGACGAGACGAGCGACGGCTGGTCGCCGGGAATGTCGGACACGATCAGCGACACGACCCGCGCTGGGAACGCGGCCGCCGCGAGCCGGCCGCCCTTGATCGCCGAGACGTGCTTGCGCACCGTGTTCATCGCCGAGATCGGCGCGCCGGAGGCGAGCAGCGCACGGTTGACCGCGATCTCGTCGTCGAGCGTCAGATTCCCGGCGGGACAGGGCAGCAGCGCCGAGCCGCCGCCCGAAATGAGCGCAACCACGAGGTCGTCCTCGCTCAACCCCTTGACCGTCTCGAACAACCGCCGTGCGCCGGTAAGTCCTGCCTCATCCGGCACCGGATGGGCCGCCTCGATCACCTCGATCCGCTCGCACGGCACGGCGTAGCCATATCGGGTCACGACAAGCCCCGAGATCGGCCCGTCCCACGCACGCTCGAACGCGCGCGCCATCTGGGCAGAGCCCTTGCCGGCGCCGATCACGATGGTTCGCCCCTTCGGCTTCTTCGGCAGATGGTCGCGGATGACGTGTTCCGGATCGGCTGCCGCGACCGCCGCCTCGAACATGGCGGTGAACAGCGCCCTGGCGTCGAACTCGCTCATGTCGCCACGCCGAGCCACGGCCGCGCCCAGCCGAGCCCGTCCTCGGTCCTGCCCGCCGGCCAGTATTCGCAGCCGACGAAGCCGGCATAGTTCGCCGCGTCGAGCGCCGCGAAGGCGGCTGGCCAGTCGAGCACGCCGACATCCGGCTCGTGCCGCCCCGGCCATCCTGCCACCTGGACGTGGCGGATGCGGTCGGCGTGCTTCAGATAGGGGGCGACGAGATCCTCGCCGACGAAGCGGCGGTGGTAGAGATCGTATTGCAGGAAGACATTCTCCTCGCCCGCCTCGTCGATCAGGTCGGCCGCCATGTCGAGCCCGGAGAGGAAGTAGGCAGGGAAGGATTCGCGGCTGATCGGCTCGATCAGCACCTCGATCCCCGCCGTTGCGCAGAATTGCGCGGCGTAGCGCAGATTGTCGACATAGGTCTGGCGCAGCGCATCCTCGTCGTCGTCGGGCGTCACGACGCCGGCCAGCATGTGCAGCCGCTTGCAGCCGAGTTCGAGCGCGAGGTCGATCGCCTGGCCGACGCCGGTGCGGAATTCCTCGCGCCGGGCGGGCCGCGACGCGAGCCCGCGGTCGCCATGTTCCCAGTCCCCGGCCGGCATGTTGAACAGCGCCAGCCTCAGTCCGGTGTCGGAGAGCCGCGCCGCGATTTCCGCCGGATCGAAGACGTAGGCGAACTGGAACTCCACCGCGTCGAACCCGGCCTTCGCCGCGCGCTCGAACCGGTGGAGGAACGGCGCGTCCGCG
Source organism: Mesorhizobium sp. (assembly GCA_019635735.1). Taxonomy (GTDB): domain Bacteria; phylum Pseudomonadota; class Alphaproteobacteria; order Rhizobiales; family Rhizobiaceae; genus Mesorhizobium_A. The sequence goes on along the minus strand of JAHBYX010000009.1, from coordinate 160,502 downwards.
AACATGGTCGACAGATTGGCGGCGAGACGCGGCACCTTCTATTCCGCGCCGAGCGCAAGCGAAGCGCCATCGACCCCGAGCAGGTCCGCCAGCGCAGCCACGACCGTGTTGTGATCTTCGCGCGACGGCAGGCCGGAGATCGCCACCGCACCGATCACGCCCGCATTGCGCACCCGGATCGGGAAGGCGCCGCCGGCGAAGATGTACTCGCTCGGCGGCAGTCCGTGATGCGCGGCGATGACCTGGTCCTTTCCGCCCTGCTCGAGAAACAGCCGGTACGACGGCTTCAGGAAATGGCGCACCGCATTGATCTTGCGCCGCGCCCAGTCGGCATTCGACGCCCGCGAACCGGGCATCGCGGCATAGAACAGTGGGCGGTCCCAGAGCCGTATGTCGATGTTGATCGGCAGGTTGCCAGCAAGCGCTTTCCCGCGCAGGCGGCTGCCGAGCCCGAATGCCACCTCCTCGTCGAACGCGTCGAAGACCAGCGCGTTTTCCTGCTCGATGATCTTCGCGATGTCGTCGGCTGCGGGCATGGGTTCCCTCCTGACCCCGCATCGCGCGAATGACCCGGGCGGTCAAGCCGCGTCGAGCGTCTCGATCGCGTCGATCTCCTCTTGCAGCGATGCCGCCTCGACGGCGAGGTCGTAGGACGTCTGCATGTTCAGCCAGAAATTCGGCGTCGTGCCAAAAAGCTTTGCGAGCCTCAACGCAGTGTCGGGCGTGACCGGCGTGCGTTCGGCGACGAGGCGTTCGATCCGGGTGCGCGGGACGTGCAGCCGCTTGGCGACCGAATAGGGCTTGAGGCCGAGCGGGACGAGAAACTCCTCGCGCAGGACTTCGCCCGGATGGATGGGGGGTGTGAACGAAAGGGCCATGTCTGCGCTCCTAGTGATAGTCCACGATTTCGACATCGTCCGCGCCGCCATCGCTCCATCGGAAGCAGATGCGGAACTGGTCGTTGATCCGGATCGAATGCTGGCCGGTCCGGTCGCCTTTCAACGTTTCGAGTCGGTTGCCTGGCGGCACCCTCAGATCGTCCAGCGCTTCCGCATTGTCGATCATGAAGAGCTTGCGACGGGCGACTTGAAGAAGATCTGCGGGGAATCCCTTCGGCGCCCTTCCGGCAACGATCGCCTCGATCCGTTTGTCCCGAGCCGACCTGATCAATACCACCCCTCCACGAACGTATCATACCAAGATACGGAAGGTGCCGCAAGAGATCGTATCATCGCAGGATACGAAGTTGGTCGTCAGACCTCCTTCGCCGCCCGCCCCGCGATATAGACCTGCTTCACCGCGCGGTCGTCGCCGAGCGTCTGCAAGAGGAACAGTTCCTCCGCGAGCGTCTTCACAGTCTCCATTCTCAGCGCCATACCGGGCGTCGCGCTGGCGTCCAGCACGACGAGGTCGGCGTCGGTGCCCGCCTCCAGCGTGCCGGCGCGGCCGGCGATCGACAGCGATTCCGCGTTGCCGCGCGTCAGCTGCCAGAAGCTCCGCAGCGGATCGAGCTTCTCGCCGTTGAGCGCGACCACCTTGTAGGCCTCGTCCATGGTGCGCAGCATGGAATAGTTGGTGCCGCCGCCGACGTCGGTGGCGGTGGCGATCCTGAGCGGCTTCGCGCGTCGGCGATAGCGCTGGTAATCGAACAGGCCGGAGCCGAGGAACAGGTTCGACGTCGGGCAGAACACGGCGACGGAACCCGTCTCCGACATCACGTCCGCCTCGCGTTCGGACAGGTGGATGCAATGCCCGAACAGGCTTTTCTCTCCCATCAGCCCGTAGCGCGCGTAGACGTCGGTGTAGTCCTTCGCTTCCGGATAGAGCTCCTCCGTCCAGCGGATCTCGGCGTGGTTTTCCGACAGATGGGTCTGGATGTGGCAGTCGGGATGCTCGCGCGCCAGCGCCTGCGCCATCTCAAGCTGCGCGGGCGAAGACGTGATCGCGAAGCGCGGGGTGATCGCATAGAGCTGCCGGCCGCGGCCGTGCCACTCGGCGATCAGCGCCTTGGTGTCGTCATAGCTCGATTGCGGCGTGTCCAGCACGCCCGCGGGCGCGTTGCGGTCCATCATCACCTTGCCGGCGATGTTGAGCATGTTGCGCGCGTGGCTCTCCTCGAAGAAGGCCTCGGCGGACGATTTGTGGACCGAGCAGTAAGCGGCCACCGTCGTGGTCCCCTGGCGCACCATCTCGTCGAGAAACAGCCGCGCGATGCGCCGCCCGTGCTGCGCGTCGGAGAACTTCGCTTCCTCGGGGAAGGTGTAGGTGTTGAGCCAGTCGAGCAGTTCCGCCCCGTAGGAGGCGATCACCTGCATCTGCGGGAAATGCAGATGCGCGTCGATGAAGCCCGGCAGGATCAGATGCGGCCGGTGGTCGACGGTCTGCGCGCCCGGTCCCGACTGCGCTTTCACCACATCGTAGGCGCCGCTCGCGAGGATCTTCCCGTCTCGCACGAGCACCGCGCCGTCCTCGTCATAGGCGTAGGACGCATGGTCGTCGGCGGCCTCGGGCGCCCGCGAGAAGGAAAGGGTTCGGCCGCGGATGAGGAGGGAGGTCATTGCGCCGTCCTTCCCCTCCCCCTTGCGGGGAGGGTGGTCGGCCGAAGGCCGATCGGGTGGGGTAGCCGGCGACAGGCTCCGCCAAATTGAACGTCGTGTCGGTGGAGGGTACCCCACCCGGCCGGGCGTTGCCCGGCCACCCTCCCCGCAAGGGGCAGGGATATCGGTGTCGTGCCCCTCACTCCCCCGCCCCCTCGAACCATGCCACCAGCAGCGCCCGCTCCTCTGGCGTCACCTCGGTCACGTTGCCGGGCGGCATGGCGTGGCTGCGGCCGGCCTGGAGATAGATCTCGCGCGCGTGCTCGGCGATGTCGGCGTCGTTGTCGAGGATGACGCCCTTCGGCGCGCGGTAGAGGCCTTCCCATACGGGTTCCACCATATGGCACATCGAGCAGCGGCTGATCACCGTGTCCTTCACCGCCGGGAAATGCGCCGAGGCGATGAAGGTTTCGGCCGCCGCCGACACCTTCTTCTCGCCGGTGAGCACCGCCGGCACGGTCGACAGCCACATGATGACGATGAACAGGATGGCGGACGCCGCCCAGGTCCAGTGCGGATTGCCCTTCCGCGCATGCACCGTGTTGAAATAGTGCCGGATCAGCACGCCGATGATGAAGATGATGGAGGCGATGATCCAGTTGAACTCCGTCGCGAAGGCGAGCGGGTAGTGGTTGGAGAGCATCAGGAAGATGACGGGCAGCGTCAGGTAGTTGTTGTGCAGCGACCGGGTCTTGGCGATCTTGCCGTATTTCGGGTCTGGCTTGCGCCCCGCGATCAGGTCGGCCACGACGATCTTCTGGTTGGGGATGATGACGAGCGCCACGTTGGCCGACATGACCGTCGCTGTGATGGCGCCGAGATGCAGGAAGGCGGCGCGGCCGGTGAAGAGCTGCGTATAGCCCCAGGCCATCGCCACCAGGAAGACGTAGAGCACCAGCATCAGGGCCGTGTCGTTGTTGCCGAGCGGCGACTTGCAGAGCTGGTCGTAGAACAGCCAGGCGAGTACCAGCGAGGCGACCGAGATCAGGATCGCCACGGTGGGCGACACGTCGAGCACGTTGCGGTCGATCAGGAACAAGTCCGCGCCGGTGTAATAGACGACGCAGAGCAGCGCGAAGCCGGACAGCCAGGTGGCGTAGCTCTCCCACTTGAACCAGGTCAGATGCTCCGGCATCTCGGCCGGGGCGACCAGGTATTTCTGGATGTGGTAGAAGCCGCCGCCGTGGACCTGCCATTCCTCGCCATGCGCCCCCGCCGGAAGGCCTGGACGCTGGCGCAGCCCGAGGTCGAGCGCGATGAAGTAGAAGGACGAGCCGATCCAGGCGATGGCGGTGATGACGTGCAGCCAGCGCACGCCGAACGAGAGCCAGTCCCAGAAAAGCGCGAGGTCCTGCATCCGTGTCCCTTTTCGTCAGCCGGTTCACTGTAATTGCTGCGCTGCGAAGCGGAAGGGCCGCAGGTGCCCATGACTTTCAAAAAAATCTGGATAATAACCTTTCGATTGCATAGGAATGGCGTAAAGCGGGGCGCCTGCAATGGCCTATTTCGACAATATCGCCGTATTCGTTCGCGTCGTCGAACTGGAGAACCTATCCGCGGCCGGCCGCGACATGCGCATTTCGCCCGCCGTAGCCTCGAACCGCATCAAGGAACTGGAGAAATATCTCGGCGTTCGCCTGTTCAACCGCACCACCCGCCAGCTCACGCCGACGGAGCACGGGCGGGTCTTCTACGAAGGCGCCAAGAAGGTGCTGGAAGCGGTGACCGAGGCCGAGGCGGCGGTGAGCGCGTTGTCCGGCAAGCCGCGCGGCACGATCCGAGTCACCGCCCCCCTCGGGCTGGGACGCCGCCTGATCGCGTCCGGCATTCCGGAATTCCGCGGCCGCTATCCCGAGATCGAGGTTAGACTCAGGCTCTCGGACCATGATGTCGACATCATGAAGGAGGGCATCGACGTCGCCTTCAAGCTCGGCACGCTGGAGGATTCGAGCCTGAAGATGCGCGGCATCATGGAATGCGAGCGGGTGCTGGTCGCAGCCCCCGCCTATCTCGCGGCGCGCGGCGAGCCGACGACGCCGGACGACCTGGTGGACGCTGCCCACGACTGCCTGATGCTGCGCTATCCCGGCATCCGCGAGCATTTCTGGACGCTGAAGACCGCCGACGGCTATCGCAAGTTCGATGTGCGCGGGCCTTACGATTCCGACGACGGCGACGTGCTCACCGGCTGGGCGCTCGCCGGCCACGGCATCATCAACAAGCCGCGCTTCGAGGTGGAGCCGTTCATCCGCGACCGTCGGCTGAAGATCATCCTGCCGGACAACGCGCCGCCGCCGGTGCAGCTCGCCGCCATCTATCCCCACCGCAACTACCAGGACCAGAAGGTTCGCCTGCTGCTCGACTTCATGGCGGAGCGCTGCCAGCGCCTGATCCGGGAGATCCTGAAGGGCGGATGAAATGAAGAGGCCGCCTCGCGGCGGCCTCCGATCGTTCGAGGGCAGTTCCCGGCCTCACCAGGGGCGATACCAGCCTTCGACCACGGTCTGCCTGTCGCGATGGTTTCCGCCCATCGTCGCTGCCCAATAGGCGACCGCGGCTCCCACCATCAGCGCCGCAGCCGTCAGAAAGGCCGCGACGAGCGATGCACGCCTGGCGCGTTCGGCCGCCTCGCGCGCCTGCGCCTCGATCTGCTGGGCCTGCGCCACGGCCTGATCGACCCGCTGCGCCGCCTCCTCGGGCGGGATGCCTGCGCGGGCGGCGATTACCGAGGCAAGATAGTCGCGGTCCGCCGCATCGATCCCGTCACCGGTCGCGGAAGAGAGCAGGATGCGGCCGACGGAAGCACGATCGGCTTCGGTGAGGGCCGGGGCGTCTGGCCCGCCGCGAAGAGTCCGGTCGACGAGCAGTTCGGACGGATTCAAATCGTCCGCCACCTCGCCGGCCGCGGCACCCGCGGTCGCCCCGACGGCGCTGGCCGCCTGGCCGGCGACATTGGCTACGCCCATCACCCCGGAATAGGCGATCATCGCGGCGACGATCGTGGCGAGGCCCCACATCACCAGTCCGTTCGAGCCGTCGCGAATGTCGGATTCATATTCGCTGGCGCTGCCCGTGCGGCGGCGCATCCGGCCGGTCAAGTAGGCGCCCGCGAAGGATGCGATCACCTGCACCCAAAGGACCCACAGTCCGCCGACGACCGCGATCCAGAACATGGATGCTGACTCGCCCTCGCGCGCCGACGTCATCGACAGGCCGATGGCGGAGCCGAAGGTGAGCAGGACGAACGAGATGGCGGTTGCGAGAACGACGCCTGCCAGGATCGCGGGCCAGTCGATATAGGATACGCCGGTTTCCCCGGCGAGCGTCTCTTCCGTGATGATCGTCGTTCCGCCGGGGGCGATATCGGTCATGGTCATGGCAGTCTCTCCGTTTCTGACGCCGCGGCTCAGCGAAGGCCGAGCAGCGAGAGGATGAACAGGATGACCACCACGAGACCGACGAGGTAGATGATGCCGTGCATGTTGCGTCCTCCGATTGAATGAGAATGTAACACCGTCGTGATGACATGGTTCCGCCACAAAGGCGGAAATCGAGCAGAGCGCAGGGTCAGGTGCGGCTGAGCGCCGTCATGATCTCTGCCGCGGCAAGTGCTGCGATCACCGCCGGGCGCTTGTCGCGCAAAGCGTTGCCGCCGATCGGGCAGACGAGACGCAATAGGGCCGCCTCGTCTCCGCCGGCCTCCCTCAGAAACCAGCTCCTGAACGTCGCACGCTTCGTCTTCGAGCCGATCATGCCGACATAGGCCGCATCAGTGCGCTTCAAAGCTTCGGCGACGATCAGGAAGTCCAGCGCATGGTCGTGGGTCAGCACCACGAAGGCGCTGCCGGCCCGCGCCTCGCGCACCGCTTCTTCCGGCACGGGTGTCAGCCGCGTGTCGACGGCGGGCGGCATCCCGTCAAGGGCTTCGGCGCGTGTCTCGACGACACTTGCCTTGACCGGCAGGAGCGCGAAGGCGGCGGCAAGCGCGTGCCCGACATGTCCACCGCCGAAGAGGAGAACCTGCGGCAGCTCCGCCTCCGCGCGGGCCACCTTCTCCGTCAGCGCCTCACTCGCCGGCCCATCGAGCAGCCGGATCGACAGCTCGACCCGCCCGCCGCAGCACTGGCCGATCTCCGGACCGAGCGGGACATCCAGCGTGCTGTCAACGTCCTGTCCCGCCAGGGCCTCGCGCGCGCGGTCGATCGCCATGAATTCCAGCGTGCCGCCGCCGATCGTCTCGAAGATCGCCGTCGGCGACACCAGCATCCAGGCGCCCTTCTCGCGCGGGGTGGAGCCCAGCGCCTCGACGACTTCCACCAGCGCGACCTGAGGATGCGTGTCGAGGAAGCGGGCGAGATTGGCGCGGGAGGCGGTCATGGCCGGATGATACGCCTTCGGTGCGAGAGCTACACCCCCGCCTGGCGCCGGACCCACTCGACCGCCATCAGCACGCGCTCGGGCGTGGCGGGCGCGTCGAGGCGGGGGCAGACACGGTGGTCGGCGACGCTGGCGACCGCGTCGGACAGCGCATGCAGCACCGACATGGCCAGCATGAAGGGTGGCTCGCCGACGGCCTTCGACTTGTGCACCGTCGGCTCGACGTTCTCCGACCAGTCGGCCAGTGCCACATTGAAGATTTTGGGTCGATCGGAGGCGAGCGGGATCTTGTAGGTCGAGGGGGCGTGGGTACGCAGCCGGCCCTTCTCGTCCCACACCAGTTCCTCGGTCGTCAGCCAGCCCATGCCCTGGATGAAGCCGCCCTCGATCTGGCCGAGGTCGATGGCGCGGTTCAGCGAGCGGCCGGTCTCGTGCAGGATGTCGGTGCGCTCGACGACATATTCGCCGGTCAGCGTGTCGATCGAGACTTCCGAGCAGGACGCACCATAGGCGAAGTAGTAGAAGGGATGGCCCTGGCCTTTGTCGCGGTCCCAGTGGATCTTCGGCGTCTTGTAGAAGCCGGCGGCTGACAGCTGCACCCGCGCCATGTAGGCCTGCTTGACCAGGTCGGCGAAGGCGATCTCCTGGTTGCCGATGCGCACCCGGTTGGGCAGGAACACGACCTGCTCCTTCGGCACGCCGTATTTCTCGGCGGCGAAGTCGATCATGCGGTCCTTGATCTGCCGCGCCGCGTTCTGCGCCGCCATGCCGTTGAGGTCCGTGCCGGAGGACGCGGCGGTCGCCGAGGTGTTCGGCACCTTGCCCGTGGTCGTCGCGGTGATCTTCACCTGCTCGATGTCGATCTGGAATTCTTCCGCCACCACCTGCGCGACCTTGACGTAGAGCCCCTGCCCCATCTCTGTGCCGCCGTGGTTCAGGTGGACCGAGCCGTCGGTATAGACATGCACCAGCGCGCCCGCCTGGTTGTAGAAGGTCGCCGTGAAGGAGATGCCGAACTTCACCGGTGTCAGCGCAATGCCGCGCTTGACGATCGGGCTGTTGGCGTTGAACGCAGCGATCTCGCGCCGCCGCCGCTCATAGTTTGAACTCGCCTCCAGCTCGCCGACGATCCGCTCGAGGACGTTGTCCTCGACCGTCTGGTGATAGGGCGTCACGTCCCGCCCGCCGTCGCCGTAGAAGTTGAGCTTGCGGATGTCGAGCGGATCCTTGCCAAGCGCGAACGCCACTTCGTCGATGACGCGTTCCGCGCCGACCATGCCCTGCGGCCCGCCGAAGCCGCGAAAGGCGGTGTTGGACACCGTGTTGGTGTAGAGCGGCGCCGAGGTCGCCTTCACCGCGGGATAGAAATAGGCGTTGTCGCAATGGAACAGCGCCCGGTCCGTCACCGGGCCCGAGAGGTCGGAGGAGAAGCCGCAGCGCGCCGCATAGTGAAAGTCGGCGCCGAGGATCCGGCCCTCGTCGTCGAAGCCGACCTCGTAGTCGATCAGGAAATCGTGCCGCTTGCCGGTCGCGGTCATGTCGTCGTCGCGGTCGGGCCGGATTTTTACCGCGCGACCGAGCTTCTTCGCCGCCACCGCGGCGATCGCCGCGAACTGGTTGCCCTGCGTCTCCTTGCCGCCGAAGCCGCCGCCCATGCGCCGGATCTCCACAGTCACCGCATGGCTCGGCACGCCCAGCACGTGCGCCACCATGTGCTGCACCTCGCTCGGATGCTGCGTCGACGAATAGACCGTCACGTCCTGGTCCTCGCCCGGCACGGCGAGCGCGATCTGGCCTTCGAGGTAGAAATGGTCCTGACCGCCGACGCGCATCTGGCCGGAGATACGGCGTGGAGCCGAAGCGATCGCGCTCGACGCATCGCCGCGTTCCAGCTTCAGCGGCGGCGTCACCATCTTGCCGTTGCGCAGGTCGGTCTGCGCCACGTCCGTAATGAACGGCAGTTCCTCGTATTCCACCTTCGCCAGCCGGCAGGCCCGCCGCGCCTGCTCGCGGGTCTCGGCGATTACGGCGAAGATCGGCTGGCCGTGGAACTGGACCAGCCCGTCGGCGAGAACCGGCTCGTCGTGGCGCCCTGTCGGGCTGATGTCGTTGGAGGCCGGCATGTCCTTGCCGGTCAGCACCAGCTTCACGCCCGGCGCCATGCGCACCGCGTCGAGGTCCATCGACAGGACCTTGCCATGCGGCACCGTGCTGAGGCCGAGACACGCATGCAGCAGCCCCGCCGGCTCCGGCATGTCGTCGATATAGACCGCCGTGCCGGTGACGTGCTTGTGCGCGGAATCATGCCGCCGGTCGGTGGCGACGCCGCCGGAGATTTTTTCGGCGCGGACATTTGGAGCGTGATGGGTCATGCCGCGCGCTCCCGGCTCACGGTGATCGGCTTCTTCGTCCCGGTCGTCTCGAAATAGAAGCGCAGCAAGAGGTTCTTCGCCACGGTCATGCGATACTCCGCCGAGGCGCGCATGTCGGTGAGCGGCGTGAAATCCCTCGAATACTCATCCATCGCCGCCTCGACGGTCGCGACGGTCCATTCCTGACCTACCAGCGCCCCCTCGACCGCGCTTGCCCGCTTCGGCGTCGCCGCCATGCCGCCATAGGCGATGCGCGCGGAGGTCACGCGCCCGCCCTCGACCTCGACATGGAATGCGCCGAGCGTCGCGGTGATGTCCTCGTCGCGGCGCTTGGTAACCTTGTGCACGCCGAAATGTGCACCCGCCTTCGGCAGCGGCACCTGCACCGCCTCGACAAACTCGCCCGCCTGGCGGTCCTGCTTGCCGTAGGCGACGAAGAAGGTTTCGAGCGGGATCGTGCGGCGCGCCGCGCCCTTGCGGAGCGTCAGCGTCGCGCCGAGCGCGATCAGCGGCGGCGGCATGTCGCCGATGGGCGAGCCGTTGGCGATGTTGCCGCCGATCGTGCCCATGTTGCGCACCTGCTCGCCGCCGATCCGGTCGATCAGCGGGCCGAAGGCGGGGATGCGCGCGGCAAGGGCAGCGCGTGCCTCGGTGTAGGTCACGCCGGCGCCGATGGTCAGAACGCCGTCCGTCTCCTCGATGCCTTTCAGATCTTCGAGATGGCCGACGAAGACGACGGGCGCGATGTCGCGCATGAACTTGGTGACCCAGAGCCCCACATCCGTCGCACCCGCGACGATCCGCGCGCCAGGCTCGGCGTCCAGCACCTCGGCGAGGTCGTCCACCGAGACCGGGATGATCAGCCGGTCCTTGCCGGACCCGATCTCGACGCGCGAGCCGTCGCGCATTTCGGCCAGCGCTTCGGTGACGCGGGCGCGCTCGGCACAGAGTTCGCTGTCGGCCGCGACGCCATATTCGGAGATCGCCTTTGCCGCCTTCACAATCGAGTCGTAGCCGGTGCAGCGGCAGAGATTGCCCTGCAGCGCCTTCTCGATCGCAGCCTCCGACGGCCACGGCTCGCGCATCCACAGCCCGTAGAGCGACATGACGAAGCCCGGCGTGCAGAAGCCGCATTGCGAGCCGTGAAAGTCGACCATTGCCTGCTGGACAGGATGCAGCCGGCCGTTCTGGCCTCTCAGATGCTCGACGGTTACGACATGGCAGCCGTCGAGCGAGCCGAGGAAGCGGATGCAGGCATTGACGCTCTCATAGACCAGCCCCTCACCGCCCAGGCGTCCGACCAGCACCGTGCAGGCGCCGCAGTCGCCTTCGGCGCATCCTTCCTTGGTGCCGCGCAGCGACCGGCGCAGGCGCAGCCAGTCGAGCACCGTCTCGTCGGGACGGACGTCCGACAATTCGACCGTCTCGTCGTTGAGCAGGAAGCGGAGGGTGGAGCGGATCGCGGTCATGGCCTCAGCTTCCCCTGTAGGTCGAGTAGCCGTAGGGCGAGATCAGCAATGGCACATGGTAATGCGCTTCCTCGGCCATGCCGAAACGGATCGGCACCTGGTCGAGGAACAGCGGATCCGGCAGGTCGGTTCCCTGCGCGCGAAGGTAGTCGCCGGCCAGGAAGACCAGCTCATACTGCCCGGTCCTGAATTCGGCCCCAGCAAGCAGCGGCGCGTCGCAGCGGCCGTCCGCATTGGTCGTCACCGACTTGATCTTTTTGTGCGAATTCCCGCTGACCCGGTAGAGCAGAATTCCGAGGCCCGCGGCCGGTCTTCCCGTCGCTGTGTCGAGAACGTGGGTCGTCAGCTTTCCGCCGCCTGCCATGGGGTTCTGCCTTTTTGGTCGGCAAGCATGATGCATGCCTTGTGATTGTGCGGCAATATGCCGGGATTCGTAAGGCCTGCGTCGGATGGCTGGACGCAAAGACTTTCAAGATTTTAGGTGGGAATCGGCGGCAATGCCTTTGATACTCTGGCAAGCGCGGCGCGAATGCCGCGGATCGTGGGCCCGATGACACAGCCGAAACGATATGTCCGCGACATGCGCGGCTACGGAGCCAATCCGCCGGATCCCGAATGGCCGGGCGGTGCCCATGTCTGCGTCCAGTTCGTCGTCAACTACGAGGAAGGCGGCGAGAACTCCATTTTGCACGGCGACGCCGCCTCCGAGGCCTTCCTGTCCGAGATCACCGGCGCCCAGCCCTGGCCCGGCATGCGCCACTGGAACATGGAATCGATCTACGAGTACGGTGCCCGCGCCGGCTTCTGGCGCCTCCACCGCCTGTTCACCAACGCCCAGGTTCCGGTCACCGTCTACGGCGTCGCCACCGCCCTCGCCCGCTCGCCGGACCAAGTGGCCGCCATGCAGTCCGCCGGCTGGGAGATCGCCACGCACGGCCTTCGCTGGATCGACTATCGCAACCACGACGAAGCGAGCGAACGCGCCGACCTTGTGGAAGCGGTCCGATTGCACACGGAGGTCGTCGGCGAACGGCCGTCCGGACTGTATCTGGGGCGCACCTCGGTCAATTCGGTCCGCCTGGCCTGCGCCGAGGGCGGCTTCGACTACGTTTCGGACACCTACGACGACGACCTACCTTACTGGCTCGATCACGACGGGCACGGCAATCCGATCCCGCCGCAGCTGATCCTGCCCTACACGCTCGACGCAAACGACATGCGCTTCGCGATCCAGGCGGGTTTCACCGAGGGCGAGCAGTTCTTCACCTACCTGCGCGACGCCTTCGACACGCACTACGCCGAGGGCCGCGCCGGCCGGCCGTCGATGATGAACATCGGACTGCACTGCCGCCTCGTCGGCCGCCCCGGCCGCGCAGCGGCACTGAAGAAGTTCATAGATTATGCCAAGTCGCACGACAAAGTCTGGTTCGCCCGCCGTATCGACATCGCCCGTCACTGGCGCGAGCATCATCCCTATCGCCTGCCGGCACTGCGTCCCTCGCGGATGGGACTGGAGGATTTCGTCACCCGCTTCGGCTCGATCTTCGAACACTCGCCCTGGGTGGCAGAGCGCGCCTTCGAACTGGAGCTCGGCCCGGCGCACGATTCCGCCGGCGGCCTGCACAACGCGCTCTGCCGCGCCTTCCGCTCGGCGAGCGAGGAAGAGCGACTGGGCGTTCTCAAGGCCCACCCCGACCTTGCCGGCAAGCTGGCCGCCGCCAAGCGGCTGACGGCGGAATCGACTGCCGAGCAGGCCTCGGCCGGGCTCGACGCGCTGACCGATGCCGAGCGCGAGACCTTCACCCAGCTGAACGCCGATTATGTCGCGAAGTTCGGCTTCCCCTTCATCATCGCGGTGCGCGACAATACCAGGGCCTCGATCCTCGAGGCCTTCACGACGCGCATCGCCAACAGTCGCGAAGACGAATTTGCGACTGCCTGCCGCCAGGTCGAGCGCATCGCCTGGTACCGGCTGCGCGACATGCTGCCGGCCTAGGAAGGACAATCACGATGGCCGGACCCCAATATGTCGCCCCGCCCGGAGGCCATCCGCCGCAGACGGACCTGCTGACGGGCCGCGCCGTCTTCACCGAGGCCTACGCCTTCATCCCGCGCGGCGTGATGCGCGACATCGTCACGTCCTACCTGCCGCACTGGCAGCGGACGATCGCCTGGATCATCGCGCGGCCCCTGTCCGGCTTCTCCGAAACCTTCACGCAATACGTCATGGACGTCTCGCCCGGCGGCGGCTCGGACCGGCCGGAGCCGGACGCGGACGCCGAAGGCGTGATTTTCCTGATGGACGGCGAACTGACGGTTACTGTCGATGGCGCCGCGCATCGCATGCTCAAGGGCGGCTGGGCCTTCCTGCCGCCCGGCAGCGGCTGGACCGTCCGCAACACCGGTACCGTGCCGGCGCGCTTCCACTGGATCCGCAAGCTCTACGAACAGGTCGACGGCATCGACATCCCCGGCCCGCTCTTCTCCAACGACCAGGACGTGGTGCCGCTGTCCATGCCAGGTACTGCCGGCAAATGGGCGACGACCCGCTTCGTCGATCCCGAGGACCTGCGCTACGACATGCATGTCAACATCGTCACGTTCGAGCCCGGCGCGGTCATTCCCTTCATGGAAACCCACGTCATGGAGCACGGGCTCTACGTGCTGGAGGGCAAGGCGGTCTACAAGCTCAACCAGGACTGGGTCGAGGTCGAGGCGGGCGACTTCATGTGGCTGCGCGCCTTCTGCCCGCAGGCCTGCTACGCCGGCGGTCCCGGAAAATTCCGCTACCTGCTCTACAAGGACGTCAACCGCCATCCGAAGCTGTGGCGGCGTTGATGATGAAAAAGGCGGTTGGCGCCCCCTCCACCGCCTTCGGCGGTCCCCCTCCCCCGCTTCGCAGGGTAGGATCCAGCGTTGCGGCCGGCCTCAACCTAGATCCTCCCCCGTTCACGGGGGAGGGGGACCATGCGAAGCATGGTGGAGGGGGCGCGTCTATTTTCGGTGGAGGAGGCACTTGCTCATGACCCGCACCCTCACCGCTCGCCCCCTCACCCGCGATGCCTTCGCCCCCTTCGGCGACGTGCTCGATACAGACTGGCAGAACCATTATCCGATCAACGCCGGCAAGTGCGAACGCTACCACGACCTCGCCACGGCCGAAGCCACCGGAACGGACGCGCGCGTGATCCTATCGATCTTCCGCGGCACGCCCTACGCTTTCCCCCTGACGCTCGCGATGATGGAGCGCCATCCGTTCGGCAGCCAGGCCTTCATGCCTCTGTCGCCACGGCCCTTCCTGGTCGTCGTCGCGCACGACGCGGACGGCGTGCCCGGCGAGCCGCATGCCTTCGTCACGGCACCCGGACAGGGCGTGAACTACAAGCGCAATCTCTGGCACGCGGTGCTGACCCCCATCGGCGAGCCGCAGGATTTTCTCGTCGTCGACCGCGCGGGCCTGGAGAAGAACCTCGAAGAACACCATTTCGCCGAGCCGTGGACGATCCATCTGGCGGAAGGATTCCCATGACCGACGCCGCCCTGATCGAGCGCCTGCTCGAGGTGATGGAGAAGGACATCGTGCCGAAGACGGCTGCGGGCGTCGCCGCCGGCAACAAGCTGTTCGGCGCGGCGATCCTGAAGAAATCCGACCGCTCGGTCGTGATCGCCGAGACCAACAACGAAATGGAAAACCCGCTCTGGCACGGTGAGGTCCACGCGCTGAAGCGCTTCTACGAACTGCCGAAGGAGGCGCGGCCGGCGACGAAGGACTGCATCTTCCTCGCCACGCACGAGCCCTGCTCGCTCTGCCTCTCCGCCATCACCTGGACCGGCTTCGACAATTTCTACTACTTCTTCAGCCATGAGGATTCGCGCGATGCCTTCGCCATTCCGCACGATCTGAGGATCCTGAAGGAAGTCTTCACCCTCGACCCCGGCGGCTACAACAAGGAAAACGCCTTCTGGACCGGCCGGTCGCTGCGCCGCATGATCGCGGCCCTGCCCGAGCCCAACCGCACCCGCCTCTCCGCCCGCGCCGACGCGCTGGCCGCGACCTACGACGCGCTTTCGGCCACCTATCAGGAGCAGAAGCAGGACAACGACATTCCGCTGAACTGAGCGGCGGTCGATGTCGCATCCAGGTCTTGCCCCGGGGCGCGCCAAATAGTCCGATGCGGCGATGAAGACCGTGACATCCTTCCCGCGCGAGATTGTCGAATACCCCGATATCGGCATCGTCATGCCCGATGGCTGCCGGCTGTCGGCGCGGGTCTGGATGCCGGTCGACGCGGCGGAAAACCCCGTTCCCGCGATCCTCGAGCACCTGCCCTATCGCAAGCGGGACGGCACCATCGCGCGCGACCAGCTCACGCACCCCTACTTCGCCGGCCACGGCTATGCCTCGATCCGCGTCGACATGCGCGGCAACGGCGATTCGGACGGGCTGATGGAGGATGAATACACCGCGCAGGAGCTGCAGGACGCCTGCGACGTCATCGCCTGGGCCGCCGCCCAGCCCTGGTGCAACGGCAGGGTCGGCATGATGGGCATTTCGTGGGGCGGCTTCAACGCGCTCCAGGTCGCGGCGCTCCGCCCGCCGGCGTTGAAAGCCATCATCACGCTCTGCTCGACCGTCGACCGCTATGCCGACGACATCCACTACAAGGGCGGCTGCCTGCTCAACGAAAACCTCGGCTGGGCGGCGAACATGCTGTCCTATTCGTCGCGTCCGCCCGACCCGGCCCTCGTCGGCGACCGCTGGCGCGAGATGTGGCTGGAGCGGCTGGAGGCGATGCCTTTCCTTGCCGAAACCTGGTTCGCGCATCAGACGCGCGACGCCTACTGGAAGCATGGCTCGGTCTGCGAGGACTATTCAGCCATCGAAGCGGCGGTACTGTCGATCGGCGGCTGGCACGACGGCTACCGCAACACGATCTCGCACCTTGTCGAAAACGTCTCCGCGCCGGTGAAGGGCATTGTCGGTCCGTGGATCCATAAATATCCGCATTTCGCGGCGCCCGGACCCGCGATCGGCTTCCTGCAGGAGGCGCTGCGCTGGTGGGACCATTGGCTGAAGCATATCGACACGGGCGTCGAGAACGATCCGGCGATGCGGCTCTGGCTGATGGACAGCGTGCGCCCCGCCTACTGGCATCCTGAGCGCCCCGGCCGCTGGATCGCCGAGGCCGAGTGGCCGTCGCCGAAGATCGAAACCCGGACCCTGCATCTTGCCGCGTCCGGGCTTTCCGCCGAAGCCACGCCGTTCGAGCGCATCGTCGCCTCGCCGCAGGATTGCGGTCTCGCGACGGGCGAATATTTCCCGTTCAATTTCGGTCCGGAACTGCCTGGCGACCAGCGGCCGGACGACGCGCTCTCCGCCTGTTTCGACGGCGATGTCCTGTCCAAACCGCTCGATATCGTCGGTGCGCCGCACATCGATCTGAGCTTCGTCTCTGACCGGCCGCAGGCAAACCTGTGCATACGCCTCTGCGACGTGCATCCCGATGGCGCCTCGGAACTGATCAGCTACGGACTGCTGAACCTGACGCACCGCACGTCGCACGAATTCCCCGAACCGCTCGCTCCGGGCGAGCCGACCGCCGCCACGGTCGTCCTCGACCAGTGCGCCTATCGCCTCCCCGCCGGCCACCGCCTCCGCATCGCGATTTCGACGGCGTATTGGCCGGCGATCTGGCCCTCGCCCGAACCTGTCGCAGTGATTCTCCAATCCGGAACGCTGTCCTTTCCCGAACGCCCGTCGGCCGACGGCGACGAATGGAGGTTCGAGGAGCCGGAAGCTGCGTCCCCTTGGAAGATCGAGGAGATGCGAAAGGCATCGTCGGAGCGCCGGATCGAGCGCGACCTCGAAACCGGCCTCGTCACCGTGATCGTCGCCAACGATTTCGGCGAGGCGCGCGACCTCGACCACGGGCTCGTCACCGGTTCGCGCATGTCCGAACGGTGGACGATCCGGCCGGACGACCCGCTGTCGGCGGGAGCGGAGATCTTGTGGGAGCAGACGCTAGCCCGCGGCGACTGGTCGGTCCGCACCGAAGCCCGGTCGTCGATGCGCTCGGATGCCGGCAGTTTCCACCTTTCGGCCCGGCTGGAGGCATGGGAAGGCTCGGACCGCGTATTCGAGCGGGATTTCGCCAGCACGGTCGCACGTCGGTATGTCTAGCAATTGCCCCCGGGCGGGGCGTTTGTCTGCCTACATTTATTTACGTCACGGAATGTCGCTTTCGGCCTTGCGGGGGAAAACCATTCAGTCCCAATATCCGTGTCACAAAGAGGCCTTCTAATTGGCCCTGGGGCAACACAATCCGAGTGAGGAGATAATCATGTCCAATGAATTGGAATTCCTGAGCCGCTATGTCGTCGCGGGCCGCTTGAGCCGCCGCGACTTCCTCGGCCGGGCCGCGGCGCTCGGCGCGTCGGCCGCATTTGCCAACTCCCTCCTCGGCAGCGCGGCGCGCGCTCAAGGGCCGGTCAAGGGCGGCATCCTGAAAGCCGGCCTGCAGGGCGGCGAGGCGACCAACAGCCTCGACCCGGCCTCCTTCCTCAGCCAGGTCCCCTTCTCCTTCGGCAAGTGCTGGGGCGAATACCTTGTTCGGCTGAACCGTGACGGTTCGCTGAAGAACCAGCTGGCCGAAGAGATCGGCGCCTCCGACGACGCCAAGACCTGGACGATGAAGATCAAGCAGGGGGTGGAGTTCCACAACGGCAAGACCGTCACCGCCGAGGACGTTGCGGCCACCATCACCCGCCACGCCGACGCCAACTCCAAGTCCGGCGCGCTCGGCATCCTGACCAACATCACCGGCGTCAAGGCAAGCGGCAACGAGGTCATCGTGACGCTGGCCAACGCCGACGCCGACTTCCCCTACCTGATGGCCGACTACCACCTGATCATCCAGCCGAACGGCGGCAAGGACAACCCGACCGAAGGCATCTCCGCCGGCCCGTACAAGGTCACGGTCAACGAGCCGGGCGTGCGCCAGGGCGGCGAGAAGTTCGCCAACTACCACGGCGGCGACGCGATGGGCCATGCCGACCAGATCGAGATCATCGTCATCAACGACGCAACGGCACGAACGTCCGCGCTGCAGGGCGGCCAGGTGCAGATGATCAACCGCGTCGAGCCGAAGATCGTCGAACTCATCAAGCGGGTGCCCGGCGTGACGATCCAGAACGTCTCCGGCCGCGGCCACTACGTCTTCATCATGCACTGCAATACCGCGCCGTTCGACAACAACGACCTGCGACTGGCGCTGAAATACGCGATGAACCGCGAGGAGATGCTGGAGAAGATCCTGTTCGGCTACGGTTCGGTCGGCAACGATTTCCCGATCAACGCCGCCTACCCGCTCTTCACCGAGCTCGAGCAGCGCACGTATGACCCGGACAAGGCGAAGTTCCACTACCAGAAGTCGGGCCATTCGGGTCCGGTCCTCCTGCGCACCTCGGACGTCGCCTTCACCGGCGCGGTCGACGCCGCCCAGCTCTACCAGCAGTCCTGCGCGGCGGCCGGCATCACCATCGAGGTCAAGCGCGAGCCCGGCGACGGCTACTGGTCGGAAGTGTGGAACAAGCAGCCCTTCTCCACGTCCTACTGGGGCGGCCGCTCCACCCAGGACCAGATGTACACGACAGCCTACTACTCGAAGGCCGACTGGAACGACACGCGCTTCTTCAACGAGAAGTTCGACCAGATGCTGCTGGCGGCACGCAGCGAGCTCGACGAGGCAAAGCGCAAGCAGATGTATGCCGACATGGCGATGATCGTGCGCGACGAAGGCGGGCTGATCCTGCCGATGTTCAACGACTTCATCGACGCGTCGGGTGCCAAGGCGGGCGGCTTCAACGTCCACCCGGCCGGCGAGATGATGGACGGCTACGCACTGGCCGAATGCTGGGTCGCGGCGTAACCGGATCAGGGCCGTGGGAGGCTCTCCGATCGTGAGGCTCATCGCCCAGCGCGTGGCGATGGGCATCCTCCTCCTCTTCGCGGTGTCGGCGCTCATCTTCGCCGGCACCCAGATCCTTCCCGGCGACGTCGCCGCCTCGATCCTCGGGCAGTCGGCGACGCCGCAGTCGCTCGCGAACCTGCGCGAGGAACTGGGCCTCAACGACCCGGCCTATATCCGCTATTTCCGCTGGCTGGGCGGCATCCTGACGGGCGATCTCGGCACTGCCTTGACCACCCGGCAGGACATTGCGACGACGCTCGGACCGCGGTTGTGGAACACGCTGTTCCTCGCCTTCTGGACCGCCGTCGTGGCGATCCCGCTGGCGATCCTGCTCGGCCTGCTCGCCGTCCGCTACCGCAATGGACCGATCGACAAGACGATTTCCGGTTTCGCGCTGGCATCGACCTCGCTGCCGGAATTCTTCATTGGCTATCTGCTGATCTTCTTCTTCGCCGTGAAGATGCAGTGGTTCCCGTCGATCTCCACCGTCTATGACGGCATGCCGTTCCTCGAAAAGCTACGCGCCATCGTGCTTCCGGGCACCGCGCTGCTGCTCGTCGTGCTTGCCCACATGATGCGCATGACCCGCGCCGCGATCCTCAACGTCATGCAGTCGGCCTATGTCGAGACGGCCGAGCTCAAGGGCCTGTCGCAGCTCGCCATCATCCGCAAGCACGCCTTTCCGAACGCGATCGCGCCGATCGTCAACGTGGTGATGCTCAACCTCGCCTTCCTCGTCGTCGGCGTCGTGGTCGTCGAGGTCATCTTCGTCTATCCGGGCATGGGCCAGTATCTGGTCGATCACGTGGCCAAGCGCGACGTGCCGGTCGTCCAGGCCGTGGGCCTCATCTTCGCCGCCGTCTACATCTCGCTCAACATCGTCGCGGACATAGCCTCGATCCTGGCCAATCCGCGCCTGCGGCATCCGAGGTGACGGCCATGCTGAAACGCATCCCCGTCAGCTCGCTGATCGGCCTCATTTTCACGGCGCTGTTCCTGATCGTCGCCGTGTTCGCGCCGTTCCTCGCCCCCTACGGCAACGGCCAGATCGTCGGCGGCGTCTGGGAGCCGATGTCGGCGCAGTACTGGCTCGGCACCGACAATCTCGGCCGCGACCTGCTGTCGCGCATGATCTACGGCGCCCGGATCACGATCTTCATCTCGGTGGCGGCGACGGCGCTTTCCTTCACCATGGGTTCGGTGCTGGGCTTCGCCGCCGCGGTCATCGGCGGCTGGTTCGAGACGCTGATGTCACGCCTGGTCGATCTCCTGATGGCCATCCCGACGCTGATCTTCGGCCTCGTCATCCTGTCCGTCCTGCCGACGACCATCCCGGTCCTGATCATGGTCATGGGCATCCTCGACTCCACCCGCGTCTATCGCCTGTCGCGCGCCGTCGCGGCAGATATCAACGTCATGGATTTCGTCGAGGCGGCAAAGCTGCGCGGCGAAGGCACCGGCTGGATCATCTTCCGCGAGATCCTGCCCAACGCACTCTCGCCGCTGGTCTCCGAACTGGGCCTGCGCTTCATCTATGCGGTGCTGTTCCTCTCCGCGCTCTCGTTCCTGGGCCTCGGCGTCCAGCCGCCGGACGCCGACTGGGGCGGCATGGTCAAGGAGAATAAGGAGGGCATCGTCTTCGGCATCCCGGCGGCACTGATACCGGCGGCGGCAATCGCGGCACTGGCGATCTCGGTCAACCTCGTCGCCGACTGGATCCTGAACCGCACCTCGAGCCTCAAGGGAGGACGCGGCTGATGGCAAGCGCTGTTCACCACGTCGACACGCCTCCACGCCCGAAGCCGGAAGACCTGCTGCTCGACATCCGCAACCTCAAGATCGAAGCGCGCGTCTATCCGCCCGGCGAGACCCCGCGCGACGTCACCATCGTCGACGGCGTCTCGCTGACGCTGGCGCGCGGCAAGGTGCTCGGCCTCATCGGCGAGTCGGGCGCGGGCAAATCCACGATCGGCCTGTCGGCCATGGCTTACGGGCGCGGCGGCGTGCGCATTACCGGCGGCGAGGTCATCCTCAACGGCCGCGACATCCTCAAGACCGGCAAGGACGGCGTGCGCAAGCTGCGCGGCGCCGAGGTCTGCTATGTCGCTCAGTCGGCCGCGGCAGCGTTCAATCCGGCACATCGGCTGATGGACCAGGTCGTCGAGGCGGCGATCCTGCACGGCTCGGCCACCCGCGCCGAGGCCGAGCAGCGCGCCAAGCATCTCTTCCGCAAGCTCAGCCTGCCGAACCCGGACACGATCGGCGACCGCTATCCGCACCAGGTGTCGGGCGGACAGCTGCAGCGCGTGATGACGGCCATGGCCCTGTGCTCTGAGCCGGACCTGATCGTCTTCGACGAGCCGACGACCGCGCTCGACGTGACGACGCAGATCGACGTTCTGGCCGCGATCAAGGATGCGATCCGCGACACCGGCGTCGCCGCGCTCTACATCACCCACGACCTTGCCGTCGTCGCGCAGGTATCCGACGAGATCATGGTGCTGCGCCACGGCAAACTCGTCGAATGGGGCGGCACGCGCCAGATCATCAAGGAACCGCGGCAAGAATATACCAACGCGCTGGTTTCCGTGCATCACATCGAGCACGAGGAACATGCGCCCACCGCCAACCCGATCCTGTCGGCCAGGAACATCACCGCCGCCTATGGCGGCGGCCCCATCAAGGTGCTGAAGAACGTCAGCGTCGACATCTTTCCCGGCCAAACGCTCGCCGTCGTCGGCGAGTCGGGCTCCGGCAAGTCGACGCTTGCACGCGCCATCACCGGCCTTCTGCCGCCGGAACAGGGATCGATCACCTTTGCCGGTCGCACGTTGTCCAACGCGTTGAAGGACCGCAGCCGCGACGACCTCCGCGAACTGCAGATGATCTACCAGATGGCCGATGTCGCCATGAACCCGCGCCAGACGGTGGGCACGATCATCGGCCGGCCGCTCGAGTTCTACTTCGGCATAAAGGGCCGCGAGCGCGACCAGCGCGTCGCCGAGCTGCTCGACAAGATCGAGATGGGAAAGGGCTTCGTCGACCGGTATCCGGCCGAACTTTCCGGCGGTCAGAAGCAGCGCGTCTGCATCGCGCGTGCGCTCGCCGCCAAGCCCAAGCTGATCATCTGCGACGAGGTGACCTCGGCGCTCGATCCGCTGGTGGCGCACGGCATCCTCGAACTTCTTCTCGGCCTGCAGAAGGACGAGAACGTCGCCTATCTCTTCATTACCCACGACCTCGCCACGGTGAAGTCGATCGCCGATTCCATCGCCGTCATGTATCGCGGCGAGGTGGTGCGCTACGGCCCGAAAAGCAGGGTGCTCACGCCGCCCTTCGACGCCTATACCGACCTGCTGCTCTCCTCTGTTCCGGAAATGGAGA
The DNA here is from genome assembly GCA_019635735.1 of Mesorhizobium sp. Taxonomy (GTDB): domain Bacteria; phylum Pseudomonadota; class Alphaproteobacteria; order Rhizobiales; family Rhizobiaceae; genus Mesorhizobium_A. The sequence continues at coordinate 138,333 of JAHBYX010000009.1, read as the reverse complement.
TCGGCTGGCTGGAGAAGGCGATCAAAGGCCGGCGCATGGAGAGCGCGGGGAACTGATCCGGCGGCACGTTGGCGGCGCGGGTTCTGTCCGATTCCATCAGCGCAAAGTCATCGCTCCGCATCTCGAGGAATAGCCCACACATGCCCCTCTCCTCCAAACTCCTCCTCATCATCATCGACGGTGTTCCGGTTCGGAATTTCCGCCGCTACTTCGGCAATCTCGAAGGCTGGGTGAAGAACGGCGACGCCCGCGTCTGGACGATGCGCAGCGTGCTCCCGTCGATCTCGGGCCCCTGCTACGCCTCGATCCATACCGGCGTGCCGCCGCAGGAGCATGGGGTGCTGGCCAACGAGATCCGTTTCCGTATCTCGCAGCCCGACATCTTCTCGGAAGTCTCGAAGGCCGGCGGCAAGACGGGCGCCGTGACCCATTCCTACTGGTCGGAATTCTTCAACCGCTACCCGTTCGACTACGTCCGTGACCTCGAATATGACGAGCCGGACAGCCCGATCACGCATGGCCGGTTCCACACCATGACCGGCTACGGCCGCGACAACCAGATGACGCCGTCCGATGTCGACCTGTTCGCGACGCTCACGATGCTGACCGAGCGCTTCGGCATCGACTACGGCATCCTGCATACCTGCACGCTCGATTCGATGGGCCACCGCTTCGGCCACGATTGCGTCGAGATGGACAATGCCTGCCTGCACATGGACGGCATGCTCGCCGCCTTCCTGCCGCGGTGGCTGAAGAACGGCTACGAGGTGATCGTCACCGCCGACCACGGCCAGACCGACCGCGGCACCCATGGCGGCCACGAGGACCTGCAGCAGGACGCGGCGTTCTACTATTTCGGCCCGGCGAAGGGGCCGAAGCCCGACGTGCTACTCGACCAGCTGGCGCTTGCGCCAACCATCCTCAAGCGGCTCGGGGTGAAGATCCCCGCGACGATGAAGGCAAAGCCCTTCTTCGGCTGAGACACGGAGAGCCGCTGCATGACGAACACAGGCTTCCTTGATGTCATGCTGCCGGAAGTTGCGAACCACCTTGCGCCCGACGGATCGGAAGTCAGGGTGCTGGCAGCTCTCGCCGGCGGCACGATGGCGCATTTCGCGCTGCCTCCGGGCGCCGTGTCGAAGGCTGTGGAGCATCGGACCGTGGAGGAGATCTGGTTCATCCTCTCCGGCCGCGGACAGATGTGGCGCCGGCAGGGGTTCGCCCATCAGATCACCGATCTCGCGCCCGGCCTGTCGCTGACAATTCCGCTCGGCACGCTATTCCAGTTCCGCAACACCGGCGAGGAACCGCTGACGGCCGTCGCGATCACCATGCCGCCCTGGCCGGGCGCCGACGAGGCAGTGTTCGTCGACGGAATCTGGTGACGGACGCGCGGTTTTCTCCGGCATTTGTGCGAACGGGAAAATCCTGCCTGTTGATTTCTATCATCCAGACGGCTGACCTCTCGACCGCAGCGGCGTGACTTTCCAGGGCTGGCGACGGTCACGCCGCCGTCCAGTCCTCGACGGTGAGACCGGGGACATACCGGAAGGCTGTATCGGAAGAAACGAGCACCGCCCCGGCTTCCAGCGCGTGTGCAGCGATCAGCATATCGAGGGGCGAGAGTGACCTGCCTGCCTGTTCCGTCGCGGCGCGAAGGTCCGCGTAGACATCTGCGGTCGAGACAGTCCAAGGCAACAGGACCGCTTCCGCGAAAAGGGCTTCAGTCGCCCGCTCCAGCCGGGTCGCGCCTGGTTTGCGTCTGAGCCCGTAACGCGACTCAGCCAGCGAGGTGCACGAAATCAGAATGCTGCCAACCGGCTGTTCCGTAATTCTCCGGAGAGCGGTCATCGAGCGCCCCGACGCCGCGTAGCTGATCGTGTTTGTATCGAGAAGATACAGCACACTCATTCGTCAGGCTCATCGGCGAACGGGATGCGATCATGCGGTCGCGTGTCCCGCCAGGGGAAGCCTTCCGGAATGTCCTCTGGCCGCAGTTCCGACACCGCTTGCCGGAACCGATCCCAGTTGCCGGTCCGCTGGTATCTGGGCGAAATAATCGCCTCTCCGGGGTTCGGGCCCGGCCGAAACTCGACCTCGGTTCCCGGGAACCGGTATTCGGCAGGAATGCGCACGGCTTGGCTGCGGCCGTTCATGAACAGCTTTCCAACAGCTCCCATAGCCTCACCTCCAAGTTGGTATATACCAATGATATATACCAGCCCGCCACGTGCTTCAACGCTCACGCCCTTCTAATCAGCGCCGGCGCTTTGCCGAACCCGGCCTTGAACGCCCGGCTGAAGGCCGAGGCGGACGAGAAGCCGGTCCGTGCCGCGATGTCGGCCATCGGCTCGGCCGTGTCGAGCACCAGCCGGCGGGCGGCGGCGAGCCTGAGCCTGAGCGAATAGGCGCCGGGCGTTTCGCCGATCGAGCGCGCGAACATCAATTCCAGCGCCCGCACCGACAGGCCGACGCGGCGCGCGATCGCGGCCACCGTCAGCGGCCGGTCGACATGCGCTTCCATCAGGCGGATCGCCTGCGCGAGTCGCGGGTCGTATCCGTCGAGCCGGCCGAGCGAGACCAGCGGCTGCGCGTCGGTCGCCGCGCGCGCCTGATCGTAGATGAACACGCTCGCCACATCGAGCGCCACCGCCATGCCGAGTCGCGCCCGCACCAGGTGCAGCATCAGGTCGAAGGTGGGCGACGCGCCGCCGGTGGTGAACACCGGCCCGTCTATGACGTAGCGGTCCGGCCGCACGTCGGCGCCGGGAAAGCCCGCGGCAAAATCCTCGAGGTCCTCCCAGTGCGTCGTCGCCGCGCGCCCTTCCAGCAGCCCGGCACGGGCGAGCAGCCAGCCTCCGGCCTCGATACCGCCGACCGCGCGCGCCTGCCGCGCCGCCCGGCGAAAGCCGGACACCAGCGCCGGAGATGTTTCGTAACGCGTTCCGAAGCCGCCGATCGCCAGCAGGACGTCGGTCTTCGCCGCCGGGTCGAACCGTCCGGACACTGCCACCGGCAGGCCCGACGTCGTGATCGGCGACTCTCCATCCGAGGAGCCCAGCGACCAGTCGAACACGGTTCGGCCCGCGATGCGGTTCGCTGCCCGCAGCGGATCGATGGCCGATGCGACGCACATGATCGAGCAGCCCGAGAACACGAGCATCGTCAGCCTGAGCGGCGACGGGTCGGGGGTAAAGATAGGGGATGCTTCGCTTTTCGCCATATCGATTTCGTAAATCGTCAAGCCTTCGCGCGCAAGCCGGGGGAAGCTGCGGCCAGGAATTGCCCCTCACCCGTACCCTCTCCCCCTCGTTCACGGGGAGAGGGTACGGGTGACGGGCAGCACGACGCAGATGGAGGAATGCATGCCGCTCGAAATGAACCGCGAGGTCTTCATCACCTGTGCCGTCACAGGCTCGGGCGGCACGCAGGACCGCTCGCCGCATGTGCCGCGCTCGCCGAAGCAGATCGCCGAGAGCGCGATCGCCGCCGCCAAGGCCGGCGCCGCGGTCGTCCACTGCCACGTCCGCGACCCCGAGACCGGCGCGCCCCGCCGCGACGTGGCGCTCTACCGCGAGGTCACCGAGCGCATCCGCGACGCCGAGGTCGACGTGGTGCTGAACCTCACCGCCGGCATGGGCGGCGACATGGTGTTCGGCGACGTCGAGAACCCGCTGCCGCTGAAGGAAAAGGGCACCGACATGGGCGGTGCGTCGAACCGCGTGGAGCATGTCCGTCAGTGCCTGCCCGAGATCTGCACGCTCGACTGCGGCACGATGAACTTCGCCGAAGCCGACTACGTGATGACCAACACGCCCGGCATGCTGCGCGCGATGGGCTCGATGATGACCAAGATGGGTGTGAAGCCCGAGATCGAGGCCTTCGACACCGGCCACCTCTGGTTCGCCAGGCAGCTCGTCACCGAAGGCGTGCTGGCGCCCGACGCGCTGGTGCAGCTCTGCATGGGCGTGCCGTGGGGAGCGCCGGACGACCTGAACACCTTCATGGCGATGGTCAACAACGTGCCGAAGGAATGGACCTTCTCCGCCTTCGCGCTCGGCCGCAACCAGATGGCCTATGTGGCGGCGTCGGTGCTCGCCGGCGGCAATGTCCGCGTCGGGCTGGAGGACAATCTCTGGCTCGACAGGGGCGTGCTGGCAACGAACGCGCAGCTGGTCGAGAAGGCGGTGACGGTCATCGAGAACCTCGGCGCCCGCGTGACCGGCCCGGCCGAGGTGCGCCAGAAGCTCAATCTGACCAAGCGCGCGCCGGTTTCGGCGAAGGCGGCTTAGCTTTGCGGAGCCTGCGCCCCCTCCACCGCCTTCGGCGGTCCCCCTCCCCCGTAAACGGGGGAGGATGTAAGGCGCGATCATTGCGACCGCCGATCCTCCCCTGCGAAGCGGGGGAGGGGGACCATGCGAAGCATGGTGGAGGGGGCGGCATGATTATGGGAGACATCGCATGACCATCAACAAAGCAGCCTGCATCGGCGGCGGCGTCATCGGGGCGGGATGGGTGGCGCGGCTGGTGCTGAACGGCATCGACGTCGCGGTGTTCGATCCCGATCCCGAAGCCAAGCGCAAGGTCGACGAGGTGATGAAGGGCGCGCGGCGCGCCTACAAGCGCCTGGCGACGGCAGGGCTGCCGAAGGAAGGCAAAATCACCTACGCAAAGACGATCGCCGAGGCGGTCGCCGACGCCGACTTTATTCAGGAAAGCGTGCCGGAGCGGCTGGAGCTCAAGCACAAGGTGCTGGCCGAGATCGATGCTCACGCCCCATCCTCGGCGCTCGTCGGCTCATCGACCTCCGGCATCAAGCCGACCGACATGCAGGTGGCGATGAAGAAGCATCCGGAGCGGCTGGTCGTCGGCCATCCGTTCAACCCGGTCTACCTCTTGCCGATCGTCGAGATCGTCGGCGGCGAGCAGACCTGGCCGGAGGCGATCGAACTCGCCCGCGAATACTATGCCGAAATCGGCATGAAGCCGGTCGTCATCCGAAAGGAGATCGAGGCTTTCGTCGGCGACCGCCTGCTGGAAGCCATGTGGCGCGAGGCTCTGTGGCTGATCAAGGACGGCATCTGCACCGTCGAGGAGCTCGACGACATCATGCGCTACGGCTTCGGCCTGCGCTGGGCGCAGATGGGCATGTTCCAGATCTACCGCGTCGCCGGCGGCGAAGCCGGCATGCGCCACTTCATGGCGCAGTTCGGACCTTGCCTCTCCTGGCCCTGGACCAAGCTGATGGACGTGCCGGAGTTCAACGACGAGCTGGTCGACCTGATCGCCGGCCAGTCCGACGAGCAGTCGTGCAGATGGTCGATCCGCGAACTCGAAAAGATCCGCGACGACAATCTCGTCGCGATCATGGAAGCGCTGTCGAAGGAGAACAAGGGCAAGGGCTGGGGCGCGGGCGAGCTGCACAAGACCTATGTGAAGCAGCTCGGCCAGGCGGCGAAGGCGAGGGTGTCGAAGGCGGCCGCAAAAGCGAAGGCGGCGAAGCCGAAGAAGGTTGCGAAGTCGAACAAGAAGGGGTGATGGGTGTGATTGTCGTGCCCCCTCCACCATGCTTCGCATGGTCCCCCTCCCCCGCTTCGCAGGGGAGGATCCGGCGCCGCGGCCGCCCGCAGCCTCAATCCTCCCCCGTTTACGGGGGAGGGGGACCGCCGAAGGCGGTGGAGGGGGCGCAGTCGCATTCCCCAGGAACGGAGCCACACCCATGAACTTCGGCCTCACCGACGAGCAGAAGCTGATCGTCGAGACCACGCGCAGCTTCGTCGAGACGGAGCTCTATCCGCACGAGGCACTGGTCGAGCGCACCGGCCACCTGCCGATGGAACTCATCAAGGAGCTGCAGGGCAAGGCGATGGCCGCCGGTCTCTACGCGGCCAACATGCCCGAAGAGGTCGGCGGCGCGGGGCTCGATACGCTGTCCTGGCTGCTCTACGAAAAGGAACTCGGCCGCGCCAACTACGCGCTGCATTGGACCTGCGTCGCGCGCCCCTCCAACATCCTGCTCGCCGGCACCGAGGAGCAGCGGCAGAAATATCTCTATCCCTGCATCCGCGGCGAGACCTGGGATTGCCTCGCCATGACCGAGCCTGGCGCCGGCTCCGACCTGCGCGGCATGAAGGCCACCGCCCGGCCCGAAGGCGACGACTGGGTGCTCAACGGCACCAAACATTTCATCAGCCACGCCGACATCGCCGGGTTCGCGATCGTCTTCATGGCGTCGGGCGAGGAGGAGACCTCGCGCGGCAAGCGCAAGAAGATCACCGCCTTCTTCGTCGACAAGGGCACGCCGGGTTTCACCGTGCGCGAGGGCTACCGCAACGTCTCGCATCGCGGATACACCAACGCCATCCTCGAATTCGACGACTGCCGCCTGCCCAAGGAACAGATCCTCGGCGAGGTGCATCGCGGCTTCGAGGTCGCCAATTCCTGGCTCGGCGCCACGCGCCTGCAGGTTGCCTCCACCTGCCTCGGCCGCGCCGAGCGCGCGCTGCAGCATTCGATCGAATACGCAGCCTCGCGCGAACAGTTCGGCCAGCAGATCGGCAAGTTCCAGGGCGTGTCGTTCAAACTCGCCGACATGGCGATGGAACTGAAGGCCGCCGAGCTCCTGACCCGCGAGGCCGGCTGGAAATACGACGCCGGCACCGTCACCGACGAGGACATGGCGATGGCCAAGCTCAAGGCCACCGAGGTGCTCGCCTTCATCGCCGACGAGGCGATCCAGATCCACGGTGGCATGGGCCTGATGGACGACCTGCCGCTGGAACGCATCTGGCGCGACGCCCGCGTCGAGCGCATCTGGGAAGGCACCAGCGAGATCCAGCGGCACATCATCAGCCGGGCTCTGCTGCGGGCGGTCGGGGGCTAGAGCCGTTCATGGCGACCGGCATCCGCGAAACCGACCTCTATCTCCCCGTCAAGCGCATGCTCGAGGGGCAGGGCTACACGGTCAAGGGCGAGGTCGGCGCGGTCGATGTCGTCGCGGTGCGCGACGGCGACGAGCCCGTGATCGTCGAGCTGAAGGCGGGGTTCTCGCTGTCGCTCTTTCACCAGGCGATCCAGCGCCAGTCGATCTGCGACGCGGTCTATGTGGCGGTGCCGCGCGGCACCGGGCGCGCCTCCTACAAGGCGCTGGCCGACAACCAGGCGCTCTGCCGCCGGCTCGGGCTCGGCCTCATCTCGGTGCGCCTGGGCGACGGGTTCGTCGAAATCCACTGCGATCCCGCTCCCTACAAGCCGCGCCAGTCCAAGCCGCGCAGGACGCGACTGCTGCGCGAGTTCGTCAGGCTCGTGGGCGACCCCAACAGCGGCGGCTCGACCCGTCGCAACCTCGTCACCGCCTATCGCCAGGAGGTGCTCGTCTGTCTGCGCATGCTCGGCGATGCCGGGCCGAGCAAGGCGGCCGAGGTCGCTCGCGCCACCCGCATCGCGCATGCGCGCCGCCTGATGGCAGACAACCACTACGGCTGGTTCGAGCGCGTTTCGACGGGAATCTATGCCCTGTCGCCCAAGGGCGTTGCCGCGATCCAGGACTATGCCGCGGAGCTGGAAAAACTGGCCGTGAGCCGAATCTCCGATACCTCTCTCGACAGGGCGTCCGCTCCATGACCCGCCTGGAACGCCTGCTGCGCCCGAACTCCATCTGCGTCGTCGGCGGCGGCGGGTTCGGCACCAACGTCGTCAAGCAGACGCTGAAGATGAAGTTCCCCGGCGATCTGTGGGTCGTGCACCCGACCAGGGACATGGTCGAGGGGGTAAGGGCCTACAAGACCATCGCAGACCTTCCCGGCGCGCCGGACGCCGTCTTCATCGGCGTCAACCGCAACCTGACCATCGACGTGATCCGCCAGTTGCGCGCCAAGGGCGCGGGGGGAGCGGTCTGCTTCGCCGCGGGCTTCCGCGAGACCGGCGACTACGACGCCGAGGGCGAACGCCTGCAGCGCGACCTGATCGAGGCGGCGGGCGACATGCCGGTCATCGGCCCCAACTGCTACGGCCTGATCAACTATGCCGACGGCGCGCTTCTGTGGCCCGACCAGCATGGCGGCCGGAGGCTGAAACCGGGCGAGCGTGGGGCCGCCATCATCACGCAGTCCTCCAACATCGCCTGCAACCTCACCATGCAGACGCGCGGCCTGCCGGTCGCCTATCTGATGACGGCAGGCAACCAGGCGCAGACGGGCCTGTCGGAAATGGCGCTGGGCCTGATCGAGGACGAGCGGGTCTCATCCCTTGGCCTGCACATCGAAGGTTTTGACTCCGTCGCCGGCTTCGAGAGGCTTGCAGCGCGGGCGCGGGAACTGAGGAAGCCGATCGTCGCCATGAAGGTCGGCCGCTCGGAGCAGGCCCGCGCCGCGACCGTCTCCCACACGGCCTCGCTGGCCGGCTCCGACGCGGCTTCGGACGCGTTCCTGCGGCGGCTCGGCATCCCGCGCGTGGACACGATCCCGTCCTTTCTCGAGACGCTCAAGTTCTTCCACGCGATCGGCCCTCTCGATGGCAGCAGGCTGTCGTCGATGAGCTGTTCCGGCGGCGAGGCCTCGGTCATGGCCGACACCGCCGAGGGCCGGCGCGTGTACTTCCCCGCGCTGACGCCGGAGCACAAGGCACGCGTCTCGCAGGCGCTCGGACCGCTGGTCGCCGTCGCCAACCCGCTCGACTACAACACCTACATCTGGAACAACGAGCCGGCGATGACCGCCGCCTTCTCAGCGATGGTCTCCGGCGGCTTCGACTTGAACATCCTGGTACTCGACTTCCCGCGCACCGACCGCTGCTCGGACGCCGACTGGTGGCCGACGGTCAATGCCTTCGAGAAGGCGCTGAAAGCCAACGGCGCCAGGGGCGCCATCGTCGCCTCGATGGGTGAGAACATCCCCGAAGCCCACGCCGAGGAACTGCTGCGCCGCGGGATCGTGCCGATCCTCGGCATCGCAGAGGCGATGGACGCGGCCGAGGCGGCGGTGTTCGTCGGAGAGGCTTGGCGCGCACCGCTCCCCTCCCCCTTGAGGGGAGGGTGGCCCGAAGGGCCGGGTGGGGCCACCTCAACCGGCACGCCCCTGCCGAAATCCACGCCGCGTTCGTCACAGGCGACCCCACCCGACCGGACTACGTCCGGCCACCCTCCCCTCAAGGGGGAGGGAACCCCTGACGAGGCCGAGGCCAAGCAGGCGCTGCGCGAACGCGGCCTGCCCGTCCCCGCCGGCATGCGCGCCGCGACCGCCGGTGAGGCCGTTGCCGCCGCTGACACGCTCGGCTACCCCGTCGCCGTGAAGGCGCTCGGCGTCGCGCACAAGTCGGAGGCCGGCGCGGTCAAGCTCAACCTGCGCGACGCAGAAAGCGTCCGCGCGGCCGCCGACGCCATGGCCGGCCTCGGCACCGGCCTCTTTGTCGAGCGTATGGTCACAGGCGCGGTCGCCGAACTGATCGTCGGCATCACGCGCGACCCGCTGTTCGGCCCGGTCATGACCGTCGGCACCGGCGGCGTACTTGTCGAGCTGCTGAAAGACTCCGTGACGCTGATGCCGCCGCTCACGCCGGCACGTGTCGAGGATGCCTTGCGCTCGCTGCAGATGTTCCCTCTGCTCGACGGCTACCGTGGTCGCCCCAAGGGAGATCTCGAGGCGGCAATCGACGCCATCGAGAGAATCGCGGATTTCGCCCTGGTCACCGATGTGGTGGAGTTGGACATCAACCCGCTGATCGTCTGTGCCGAGGGCCAGGGCGCCTGGGTTGCGGATGCGTTGATGGTTTTCGCACCGGCCTCAGACTTTTTGCTTGGTCGCGCCGAAGCTACAGGCGAGGGTATTGCTGGATCAGACCTTGTCTAGGTCAGCCTCTACCTCGACCGGCCCCGCCGGTGGACTTTCAGCCTGGAGGCAAGGACAAACGCCGGAGGAAATCATGTCCGTCATCACCTTGCGCAGCGATGGCCCGGTTCTGGAGGTCACGCTCGACCGTCCGAAGGCCAATGCCATCGACCTCGCCACCTCGCGCCTGATGGGCGACACGTTCAAGGCGTTCCGCGATGATCCCTACCTGCGCGTGGCGATCGTCAGGACGGCGGGCGAAAAGTTCTTCTCCGCCGGCTGGGACCTGAAGGCAGCCGCGGGGGGCGATGCGGTCGATGGCGATTACGGCGTCGGCGGGTTCGGCGGACTGCAGGAACTGATCGACATGAACAAGCCGGTGATCGCCTGCGTCGACGGCATGGCGGTCGGCGGCGGTTTCGAGCTGGCGCTGTCCTGCGACCTGATCTACGCCTCGGACCAGTCCTCCTTCGCCCTGCCGGAGATCCGCGCCGGCACGCTGGCCGACGCCGCTACCGTCAAGCTGCCGAAGCGCATCCCCTACCACGTCGCCATGGACCTGCTTCTCACCGGCCGCTGGATGGACGTTCAGGAAGCGCATCGCTGGGGCCTGGTCAACGAGGTGCTTCCGAGGCACAAGCTCGAGGCCCGCGTCTGGGAGATCGCCCGCCTGCTCGCGTCCGGCCCGCCGCTCGTCTTCGCCGCCATCAAGGAAGTCGCCCGCGAGGCCGAATCCATGGGCTTCCAGGAGGCGATGAACTGGATCACCAAGCGCAAGTTCCGCACCGTCGACGCGCTCTACGGCTCGGAGGACAATCTCGAAGGCTTCAAGGCCTTCGCCGAGAAGCGGGACCCGGTGTGGAAGGGGAAGTGATGACCGACTACACCAACCTGCTCGACGCCGAGACCTGGGCCTTCGTCGAGCGGACCAACTCGTTCTATCCGCCCGACACGATCGACTACACGATCGTCGAGCAGCGCGGGATCTACGACCGGATGTGCCGCGAGTTCCATGCCGGCTATCCAGCCGGGCTGGCCACCGAGACGACGGCGATTTCCACCCCGACGCACGCCATCCCGATCCGCACCTACCGCGCCGCGAAGCCCGACCCGACGGCGATGGTGCTCTATTTCCACGGCGGCGGCTTCATGCTGGGCGGCTTGGAAAGCCATGACGACGTCTGCGCCGAACTCTGCCAGGGGACCGGCTTCGAGGTCGTCTCCGTCGACTATCGTCTCTGCCCCGAGCACATCTACCCGGCCTATCGCGACGACGGCTATGCCGCCTTCGAATGGGCGGCGAAGGCCTACCCGGACCGAGCCATCGTGCTGGCGGGCGATTCCGCCGGCGGCAACATCGCCGCCGCGATCGCCGGCCGCTATCGCCGCCATTCCCACGCCCCGGCCGGTCAGGTGCTGATCTATCCCGGCCTCGGCGGCGACCACACGAAAGGTTCCTACATCACTCACGCCGACGCGCCGATGCTGTCGACGCGCGACATGGCCTACTACCAGAAGATCCGCACCGGCGGCGCGAATGTGTCCAGGGACGCCGGCTTCGCCCCGCTGCGCGACACCGATTTCTCCGGCCTGCCGCCCACCGTCTGCGTCATGGCCGAATGCGATCCGCTCGCCTCCGACGGCCCCGCCTATCGCGACGCCATCCGCGCCGCCGGCGGCAAGGCCATCTCTTTCGAGGAGAGGGGTCTCGTGCACGGCTATCTGCGTGCCCGCCACAGTGTCGCGCGGGCGCGAAAAAGCTTTGCGCGGATCGTCTCGGCCGTGCGAATGCTTGGCCTCCGACAATGGGACGAGGACCTGCTCGCATGAAACTGGCCGTGGCCGTCGCCTTCCTCGCACTGGCGATGCTTCCCGCCCGGGCGTCGGAGAACCGCTGCGGCTGGCTGGTCAACCCGACGCCGGGCAACTGGTGGCTGACGGACCGCGACGGAACCTGGACGCTTGCGACGCAGGGCATGGAGGCGTCCGACGACGTGATGCTCAACCTGCCCGAGTTCGACGAGAACGAATATGTCGCGTCCAACGGCAATTACGGCTATGGCTGCGCCTGTCTCTCGGTCGATCTCGACGTCGCGGGCGAGCGGATCGTGAACGTCTACGGCGGCAAGACATTGCCGCTGTCGCGCTGCGAATCCGACGAGGCGCTGCCGCCGCCGGAGTGAGGATCGATGGCCAGCCAGGGCGGTTCGAAGACGGTCATCTACGCGGCCCTCGCCGGCAATCTGCTGATCGCCGCGACCAAGTTCATCGCCGCGTGGTTCACCGGCAGCTCGGCCATGCTGTCGGAAGGCGTGCACTCGCTGGTCGACACCGGCAATGGCGGCCTGCTGCTCTACGGCATGCATCGCGCCGCCCGTCCGGCCGACCGTAGTCACCCGTTTGGCCACGGCCGCGAGATCTATTTCTGGAGCTTCGTCGTCGCGCTGCTGGTCTTCGCGCTCGGCGCGGGCGTGTCCTTCTACGAGGGCGTGATCCACATCATGGATCCCGAAGAGATCAGCAATCCGACCATCAACTTCGTCGTGCTCGGCCTGTCGATCGTCTTTGAGGGCTCGTCCTGGTATGTGGCGCTGCGCGAGTTCCGCAAGACCAAGGGCGATCTCGGCTACTTCGAAGCCGTCCGGATATCGAAGGACCCAAGCGTCTTCACGGTCCTGTTCGAGGACTCGGCCGCCCTGCTCGGCCTGATCATCGCACTGGCCGGCGTCACCGGCGCGTACCTGCTACGCATGCCCGAGCTTGACGGCCTCGCCTCCATCGGCATTTCGCTCGTGCTCGCCGGCACGGCGATCTTCCTCGCCCGCGAGACGAAGGGCCTCCTGATGGGCGAGCCAGCCTCGCCCGAAATCCAGGCGCGCGTGCTGGAGATCGTCCAGGCGGATCCCGCCGTGCACAAGGCGAACGGCGTGCTCACCGTCCATCTCGGTCCGCACCAGATCGTCATCGGTCTCAGCGCCGACTTCGAGGACACGCTGACCACGCCCGAGATCGAGGCCTGCGTCGAGCGCATCGAGGCGAGCCTGCGCGAGGCGATCCCCGAGATCACCGGCGTATTCATAAAACCGCAGACCTCCGGAGAATGGCGCAAGCGGCGCGACGAGATCCTGGCGAATGGCTGAACTGACACCGCTCGACGAGGAGGCGCTGCCCGCCATCCTCGCGCTCAACAACGAGCATGCGCGCGAACTTTCGTGGCTGGAGATGCCGAAGCTTAGGCACCTCGCCGGCGAGGCCTTCCTGGCGCTGCGGGCCGGCGACGCCGACGCCTTCCTCCTCGCCTTCGATCAGGACGCCGACTACGATTCCGAGAACTTCCTCTGGTTCAAGGCCCGCTACCCGCGCTTCGCCTATGTCGACCGTGTCGCCGTCGCATCCCACGCGCGCGGACGAGGCCTTGCCCGCGCCTTCTACGAGACATTGTTCGCGAAGGCCCGTGACGCCGGGCACACGATCGTCACCTGCGAAGTCAATTCCGATCCGCCTAATCCGGGCTCCGACGCGTTTCACGCGGCGATGGGATTTCGCGAGGTCGGCACCGCCGCGATCTACGGCGGCGAGCGGACGGTGCGGTATTTCGTAAGGGAGCTGTGAAGCGCGGCGAACTTCATCCGCCTGCCCTTACCATCCGCCGCCCCCTCACCCGGCCTCCGCTTCGCTCGGCCACCCTCTCCCCAAGGGGAGAGGAAATGATCCAACCTTCTCGGCCAATCTCCGTTCCAGATGGCGAAACCGGCGGCAAACCTCCTCTCCCCAAGGGGAGAGGGTGGCCGAGCGAAGCGGAGGCCGGGTGAGGGGGTGCCTAGCGAGAACGTATAGGGCTCACACCCTCTCGATCGCGATCGCGATGCCCTGGCCGACGCCGATGCACATCGTCGCCAGCGCCAGCCTGCCGCCGGTCTCGCGCAGCTGCAGCGCCGCGGTGCCGGCGATGCGGGCGCCGGACATGCCGAGCGGGTGGCCGAGCGCGATGGCGCCGCCGTTCGGGTTGACGTGCCCCGCGTCCTCGGCAATGCCGAGTTCGCGGAGCACGGCGATGCCCTGGGAGGCAAAGGCTTCGTTCAGTTCGATCACGTCGAAGTCGGTGGGCTTCAAGCCGAGCCGCGCGCACAGCTTCTGCGTCGCAGGTGCCGGCCCGATGCCCATGATGCGCGGCGCCACGCCCGCGGTCGCCACGCCCAGAATCCGCGCGATCGGGGTCAGGTCATACTTCTTCGCCGCCTCGGCCGAGGCGACGATCAGCGCGGCCGCGCCGTCGTTGACGCCGGACGCATTGCCCGCCGTCACCGTGCCGCCTTCCTTCTTGAACGGCGTGCCGAGCTTGGCCAACTGTTCCATCGTGGTTCCGGCGCGGGGATGCTCGTCCTTCGAGACGACCACCGGGTCGCCCTTCCTCTGCGGGATCGTCACCGGCGTGATCTCCAGGCCGAGACGCCCCGACGACTGCGCCGCCACCGCCTTGTCCTGGCTGCGCATGGCGAACGCATCCTGCGCCTCGCGGGTGACGCCGAACTCTTCCGCCACGTTCTCGCCTGTCTCCGGCATCGAATCGACGCCATACTGCTTCTTCATCAGCGGGTTGACGAAGCGCCAGCCGATGGTGGTGTCGTAGATCTCGGCATTGCGCGAGAAGGCTTCCGAAGCCTTCGGCATCACGAAGGGCGCGCGGCTCATCGATTCCACGCCGCCGGCGATCATCAGTTCGGCCTCGCCGGCCTTGATCGCACGCGCCGCGATCCCCACCGCATCCATGCCCGAGCCGCAGAGACGATTGACCGTCGAGCCGGGGATCTCCTTCGGCAGGCCAGCCAAAAGCACGGCCATCCTCGCGACATTGCGGTTGTCCTCGCCCGCCTGATTGGCGCAGCCGTAGATCGCATCGTCCACCGCGCCCCAGTCCATACCCGGATTGCGCGCGACCAGCGCCCTCAGCGGCACCGCCGCCAGATCGTCGGCCCGCACTTGCGACAGCGAGCCCCCGAAGCGGCCGATCGGCGTGCGGATGTAGTCGCAGATATAGGCGTCGCGCATGGTCTCAGAGCTCCGGTACGATCAGGTCTTTCGGCGTGCCATTGACCCTCAGCGTCGCCTCGGTCAAGGCCTGCAACTCGTCCAGGCTCATTCCCGGCAGTTTTTCACGCAGCAGAAAATGCCCGTCGACGATGTCGATGACGGCAAGGCTGGTGAAGACGGTCGTCACGCAGCCGACACCCGTCAGCGGCAGGCGGCACTGCCTGAGCAGCTTCGGCTTGCCGTCCTTGGTCACGTGGTCGGTAACGACCCAGACCTGCTTGGCGCCATGCACAAGGTCCATCGCACCGCCGACGGCCGGCACCGAACCGGGCCCCGTGCTCCAGTTGGCGAGATCGCCGTTCTCGGCCACCTCGTAGGCGCCGAGCACCGCGACGTCCAGATGGCCGCCGCGCACCATCGCGAAACTGTCGGCATGGTGGAAGAACGAGGCGCCGGGGTTCAGCGTCACGGCCTTCTTGCCGGCATTGATCAGGTCCCAGTCTTCCTCGCCGGCGGGCGGCGCCTCGCCGAAGTCGAGGATGCCGTTTTCGGTGTGATAGACCACCTCGCGGCCCTCAGGCTTGAACTTGGCGATCATCTCGGGAAAGCCGATGCCGAGATTGACATAGGCCCCGTCGGGCAGGTCCTGCGCCGCGCGCCAGGCGATCTGGGCGTTGGAGAGCTTCTTCATCACTTTGCCCCTCCGCGCAGCAGCGCCTCTTCCTGTTGCGGGTTCGCCACTTCGACGATCCGGTTCACGAAGATACCCGGCGTCACGACATGCTCAGGATCGATGTCGCCCGGCTCCACGACCCTGCTCGCCTGCACGATCGTCGTCTTCGCCGCCATCGCCATCAGCGGCGAGAAATTGCGCGCCGCCTTGCGGAAGGTGAGATTGCCCTTGCGGTCGGCGAGGTCGGCCTTGATCAGGGCGACGTCCGCCTTCAGCCAGCGCTCCTGCACGTACATCCGCCCGTCGAACTCGGCCTGCGGCTTGCCTTCGGCGATTTGCGTTCCGTAGCTCGTCGGCGTGTAGAAAGCCGGAATGCCCGCGCCACCGGCGCGGATGCGCTCGGCGAGCGTGCCCTGCGGCACCAGTTCCAGCCCGATCTTGCCGGCGAGATAGGCGTCGGTGAAGGCTTTCGGGTCGGTCGACCGCGGGAAGGAGCAGACCATCTTGGCGACCATGCCGGCATAGATCATCGCCGCGATGCCGACGGCGCCATTGCCGGCATTGTTGTTGATGACGGTGAGATTGCCCGGCGATCCGGTCGCCTTGTAGCGGTCGACCAATGCGTGGATCAGCTCGATCGGAGCGCCCGCGCCGCCGAACCCGCCGATCATGACGGACATGCCGTCCCGGATGCAGTCGAGCGCATCCTCGATACTGGAATAGACCCTGCTCATCCTCACTCCAGACTCTATCGCGTTCGGCCGACCTTGCGCGCGAAGTTCGTATTGCGAACTTTTGTTTGATATGCGATACTTTCTACATGAGCAACCGGACCACGTCAATCTCCCCTCACGACCGCGACCATGTCGGCTCGCTCGAAAAGGGCCTCGGCGTGATGGAGATCCTCGCCGCCCATCCCGACGGCATGACGCTGACCGAAATGGCCGAGGCGGCCGGGCTGACCCGCGCCGGCGCGCGCCGGTTCCTGCTGACCCTGGTCGCGTCCGGCTATGCGTTGCAGGACGGAAGAACCTTCCGCCTGTCGCCCCGCCTCCTCTCCGTTGCTCGAAGCTGGATCGGCGGCGCCTCGCTCTGGACCTTCGCCGAGCCCTTCATGCGGGAGGTCTCGCAGGCGCTCAACGAGTCCTGCTCGGCCGCCGTCCTCTCCGATCTCGACGTGGTCTACGTCGCCCGCGTCGGCTCGACCCGCATCCTCTCGGTCGCGCTCCACGTCGGCACGCGCCTGCCCGCCTGGTGCACATCGATGGGCCGGGTGCTTGCCGCCGGACTGCCGGACGCGGAGATCGACGGCTTCGCCCGCCGCTCTGCTCCGAAACCGTTGACACCCCGCTCGCTGACCGACCCAACCGCGCTCGCCGCCGCGATCCGTGCGGCGCGCTCCGACGGCTATGCCCTCGTCGACGAGGAGCTCGAGCTTGGCCTGCGCTCCATCGCCGTCCCGATCCGCGACCGCGCGGGCCGCACCGTCGCGGCGATCAACGTCTCGACCCAGGCCGCCCGGCACTCGGTCGAGGAAATGCGCCGCGACATGCTGCCGGTGCTGCGGCAGGCGGCGGAGCGGATCGAGGGGTATTTCGTGGTGCAGTAGCGGCGCCATGTCCTTCTCCCCGAGGGAGAAGGACGAGGCTCGGCTAAGCCGCCCGCACCTCGCGCTCGATCGCCTTGCGCATGCCTTCCGCCAGCATCGTCTCCAGCCGCGACTGCACGGCGCGGCGCCACTCCGGCGCGGTGGCGAGGTCGTCCGGGAACAGGCCCGGAAGGCCGAGCAGGCGGTCGACGATCGACGC
This sequence comes from Mesorhizobium sp., assembly GCA_019635735.1. Taxonomy (GTDB): domain Bacteria; phylum Pseudomonadota; class Alphaproteobacteria; order Rhizobiales; family Rhizobiaceae; genus Mesorhizobium_A. Next base: position 120,997 of record JAHBYX010000009.1, on the reverse strand, counting down.
GGAGTCGTTTCCCGCCTCGCCCAGCAGCGTGGCGATCTCCGCCTCGCGCGGGTCTCTCAGCGCATATGTCCGACCCTGTTCGTCCATGCCCAGACAGTACCGCATCCAGGCCGCCACGGCGAAGGCATAGGCATCCATCGAACCGCCCGCGCGCAGCGTGGCCATTGCCGGTTCGATGAGCCGCTGGGGCAGTTTTTGCGTCCCGTCCATGGCGATCTGGTAGGTCTGGTGCGCGATCGCGGGATTGGCGAATCGCGCAAGCAGGTCGGCCTTGTAGACCGCGAGGTCGACGCCGGGCACCGGATCGAGCGTGCGCGAGGCCGCATCCATCTGGCGCGCCACCAGGCGCGCCAGGGCCTCGTCCTTCATCACGTCGCGGACATAGGCGTGACCGGCGATGTAGCCGGAGTAGGCGAGCATCGAATGCGCGCCGTTGAGCATTCTCAGCTTCATCTTCTCGTAGGGCGCGACATCCGTGGCGAAGATCGCCCCACCGGCCTCCCAGTGCGGCCGGCCGGCGACGAAATCGTCCTCGATCACCCACTGCGTGAACGGTTCGGTCTCCACCGCCGCGCAGTCGTCGAAGCCGGTCAGCCTGAGGGCATCCGCGAAAGTCGTTTCGGTGCTGGCCGGCGTGATCCGGTCGACCATTGTGGAGGGGAAGGTGACGTTGGCTAAAATCCACGAGCCGAGGTCTGGATCGACAATGGCGGCGTATTCGCTCACCAGCCGCCTCAGCACCTTGCCGTTGTGCGGGAGGTTGTCGCAGCAGAGCGCGGTGAAGGGGTCTGTACCCCGCTCTCGCCTGAGCCGCAGCGCCTCGACGAGAAAGCCCACCGCGCCCGTCGGCTCACGCGGGTTCGCCAGGTCGGGCGCGATCGAGGGGTGCGCCCGGTCGAGCCCGCCGGTCTTCGGATCGACGCCGTAGCCCTTCTCGGTGATCGTCAGGCTGACGACCTTCGTCTGCGGCGCGGTCAGCGCTGCAAGCACCGCCTCCGGCTCGCGCGGCGCCACAAGCACGCGTCCGATAGAGCCGATCACCCGCGCCGACGTGCCCTCCTGCCCGCGCACGACCAGCGTGTAGAGCCCGTCCTGCGGGTTGAGCTGGTCGGCGACGTCGCCGGAACGCAGCGAGACGCCGGTGATCATCCAGTCGCCGCCTTCCGCCAGCGCGTCGTCGGTGTAGACCGCCTGATGCGCCTTGTGGAACGCGCCGGTGCCGAGATGCACGATGCCGGATGCGCGGGAGACGCGGTCATAGGCGGGAGTGTGGACTGTGGCGGGGAGCGATGAGGCGGAGGAGAGACGCATCACGCCCTCCCCGCCACCGGATGGCTCAGCGCCGCAATGACGCCGCGCAGTTCCGCCAGTCCCTTCAGCCGGCCGATCGCCGGATAGCCGGGCTGTGCGCCGCGCTTCAGGTCGTCGAGGATGTCCTGGCCGTGGTCCGGCCGCATGGGGATCTCAGCATCCTCGCGTCCCGCGGCCCTCCGCCGCTTCTCCTCCGCCAGCAACTCCGCGATCACCGCGACCATGTCGGTCTGGCCGGCGAGATGCTCGTCCTCGAAGAAGGAGCACGGCACTTCCTCGCTGTCGCGCCGCACGTTGCGCAAGTGGACGAAGTGGATCCGGTCCGCCAGCGCCCGCACCATCGCCGGCAGGTCGTTGTCCGGCCGCGCGCCAAGCGAGCCTGTGCAGAAGGTGACGCCGTTCGCGGGCACGTCGACCGCGTCGAGCACCGCGCGATAATCCGCTTCGGTCGACATGATGCGCGGCAGGCCGAGCAGCGGGAACGGGGGGTCGTCGGGATGGCAGCAGAGGCGAACGCCCAGTTCCTGCGCTGTAGGAACGACCTCGGCGAGGAAGTCGATCAGGTTCTGCCGCAGCCGCTCCGGCGAGATGCCGTCATAGGTGGCCAAGTGCTCGGAGAGTTCCGGCAGCGACCAGCTTTCCACAGCACCCGGAAGGCCCGCAGTCACGTTCGACGCGAGTTGCTTCCTGCGTGCCTCGCTCATCCCGGCGAAGCGCCTCGCCGCCTCCTCGACGACATGTGGCGGAAAGCTCTCGGCGGCACCCTTGCGCTTCAGGATGTGGATGTCGAAGGCGGCGAAGTCGGGCAGGTCGAACCGCATGGCGCGACCGCCATGCGCCACGCGCCAGGCGAGGTCCGTCCGCGTCCAGTCCAGCACCGGCATGAAATTGTAGCAGACCACTTCGATGCCGGCGGCGGCGAGGTTTGCGAGGCTGCGCCTGTAGTGCTCGACATGCGCCTTGAAATGCCCGGTCTGGGTCTTGATCGCCTCCGACACCGGCAGGCTCTCGACCACCTCCCATTTCAGTCCGCTCAACGACCCGTCGGGCAGGAAAGCAACCTCGCGCTGCCGCTTCTCGATCTCCTCGGGCCGCCAGACCTCGCCGGTCGGCACATGATGCAGAGCCGTGACAATACCCTCGACGCCCGCCTGGCGCGCATCCTCGACCGAAACCTTGTCCTTCGGTCCGAACCATCGCCACGTCTGCCGCATCGCCGTCCTCCTCGCGCAAACTTGTATGGTAGTTTTGCGAGAGCGGGTCAAGGCGGCTGCGTATTCCCGTAAGGAACTGGTTTCACGGCTTGCGCCGAGGCGCTTCGCGATGTTATCCGGTGTCCATTCGACAGGGGTGCTCCGTAGTGCCGGGGCTGAGATGCGGGCGACATGTCCGTGGACCCTCAAGCTGATCTGGTTAATGCCAGCGGAGCGAGGCGACACATGTTTTCCGGCGCGCAGATTTCCCTGTATCCCATGTCCGACGGTTTCGTCGGCATCATCCTCGGCGCGCTTCATGCGCTCGATCCCTACCGATCCGACTTCCGCATCGAGACCGACGACGTCTCGACCCTCATCGTCGGCCCGCCCAACCGGCTCTTCCCCGCCATGCGCGACCTCTTCGTCGCCGCGGCCCGCACAGGAGCGCATTGCGTCCTCCACGCCACCGTCTCGCGCGGCTGCCCCGGCGAGACGGACGACCCGATCTGCACGCCGCTCTCCGGGGACGGCGTCCGCGGCGATCTGGCCGAACGGATCCTGCTCGCCCGCGACGCGGTCGCAGCCGCCGAACTGACCGGGCAGACCGTCGCCGCGCAGTTCTCGCTCTACCCGCTCGGCGCCGTCCAGCACATGGACGAGATCTACGGCTGCATCGACTTCCTCAAGGCATCCGGCGTCTTCGACCGGTCGAAGAACTTCTGCACCAAGCTGAGGGGCGACGCCGGCCCCCTCTTCGCCACATTGGGCGAAGCCTTCCTGCGCTTCGGCGTACCGGAAGGACATGTGGCCATGGACCTGACGGTCTCGGCCAACAGCCCGTCCAAGGTCTGACGGCCTTTCCCCGCCGGCGGGCTGCGCCGGCACCCTTCCCTGTCCGGAGATACCGAGATGAACCAGTACGGCTGGACCCTGCGTGAAATCCTGATCATCGCCGTGCTCGGCGCGGTGTTCGGCGTGCTCTACCTTGCCTGGGTGCAGGTGTGGCTGATCGCGCAGGCGATCTTCGGCCCGGTGACGATGGACGTGGTGATGGGCTTCTGGTTCATCGTCTCCATCATCGCCGCCGCGATAATCCGCAAGCCCGGCGCGGCGCTTCTGTCGGAACTGCTCGCTGCGCTCGTGCAGGTTCTGCTCGGCAGTCCGGCCGGCCTGCTTCTGCTCGTCACCGGCCTCGTGCAGGGCGCTGGCGCGGAGGCCGTGTTCGCGGCGACCCGTTGGAGGAACTACCGTCTGCCGGTGCTGATGGCGGCAGGCGTCGGGGCGGCGATCTTCTCCTTCATCTACACCTGAATCCGCTTCGACTACGGCGCACTGGCGCCCGGCCTGCTGGCGGCGATGTTCGTGCTGCGCTGCCTGAGCGGCGCCCTGCTCGGCGGTCTGGCCGGCCACCTCATCACCGAGGCTCTCTACAGGACCGGCGTGCTCTCCGGACTTGCGATCGACCACGACCGCCGGTCCGGATATGCCTGACGATCTCGTCGCGTGGCACGACCTGTCGGTCCGCTACCCCTACCAAGAGCGCGACGCCGTCGGGCCGGTCACGCTGTCGCTGCGGCGCGGCGAGAGGCTCTTGCTGCTCGGCCCGTCCGGCGCGGGCAAGTCGACGCTGCTCGCCACGGTCAACGGTCTCGTGCCGGGCGCCATCCCGGCGGCAGTCGGCGGCAAGGCAGAACTCGCGGGCCGAGACGCGACCTCGCGCCCGCCGGCCGAATGGTCGGACACCGTCGCCTGGCTGCACCAGGACGCCGAGCAGACGCTCTGCGGCATGAGCGTCGCAGACGAGATCGCCTTCGCGCTGGAAAACCGCCGCCTGCCGGAGGCCGAAATCCTCCGCCGGGTCAACGATGCGATGCAGCGCATCGGCATCCCCGTCGCGTGGCGCGACCGCCGCACCGCCACCCTGTCGGGCGGCGAACGGCAGCTCGTCGCGCAGGCGGCAGCTCTTGCGCAGGATGCGCCGCTGTTCATCGCCGACGAACCGACCGCCCACCTCGCACCGGAAGCCGCCGCGCGGCTGCGGACGCTGCTGCTGGAGGCCCGCGGCGACCGCGGCGTCCTGATCGTCGACCACCGGCTCGACGGTCTGATCCGCGACATCGACCGCGTCGCCGTGCTTGACGCCGACGGACGGTTGTTCGCTGAGGGCGAGCCGCGCCGGCTGTTCCGCACCCATGGCGCGGATCTCGCCGCCCGCGGCATCTGGCGGCCGGCGGCGTCGGAACTGGATGAAGAACTCTGCCGGGCCAGGATCGCGCTCGACCTGCCGCCGCTGTCGGTCGAGGAAGCGTTGCGCGCGCTCGACGCGCTGGGCGGGATGTGCCGGGAAGCGGCGGTCGCTGGCGTGCAATCCTTCGTCGCCGGTCGTTGCCCTGCTCCGTCCCCCCTGCTGGATAGGGAATCGCTCGTGCGTCTGACAGACGCGGCCTGCGCACCATTGTTCGGCCCGGTCGTGTTGCGCAACGTCACGCTGGACGTGAGAGACGGCGACAGTGTCGCCATTCTCGGGCGCAATGGCGCGGGCAAATCGACGCTGGGCGCGACGCTCGCCGGCCTGCTGCGACTGCGCGGCGGCCGCCGCGAAGGCCCTCCGGGTGGCATGGCCTTCCAGAACCCCGAAAGCCAGCTGATGGCCGGCTCCGTGCGCGAGGAGATTGCGGAGGCGCTCGGCCGGACGGTCGCGAAGCAGGAACGCCTCCAGACGGCCGACCGGCTGCTTGCCGACTGGGGCCTCGCCGGTCTCGAACTGCGCCACCCGTTCGAGCTGTCGCAGGGCCAGAAGCGACGCCTTGCCTTGCTCGCACTGGTGGCCGCAGACCGTTGGCCGCTGATCGTGCTCGACGAGCCGACCGCCGGCCTCGACGCAGCTGGCGTGGAGGCTCTGTCCCGCCGCCTGCAAGCGCTGACGCAAGGCGGGCGGGCACTGGCGATCGTCACCCACGACATGGATTTCGCGTTGAGAACGTGCTCGCGCGCCGTGGTTGTCGGCGATGGAGGCATCCTTGCCGACCGGCCGATGATCGAGGTCGCCCGCGACGGCGCCCTGCTTGGGCAGGCCGGGCTGGAGGAACCGGCGGCGATGCCGGCCCTGCGCTGGCTGGAGAAGCATGCGCCATGCTGAGCCGGCTCCATCCGCTGCCAAAGCTCGTCGTCTGCCTCGCCTGGGTCACGGCCTCGATTCTGGTTTTCGACGCCCGCTTCCAGGCCGCCACGATCCTGATCGCGGCCGCGGCGCTGATCGCGCTGGAGCGGAAATCGCCGCTCGTCGTGGCGGCGTTGATGATTCCCTTCGCCCTGTTCGGCTTCGGCTTCCTCACCACCAGTGTGCTGTTCCGGCAGGAAAGCGACTTCGCCCTCCGCATGGCGGGCGAGACGCCCTTCGGCACGGCGGCGTTCTCGGCGGGGATCGTGCTCTTCCTGCGCGCGGTGGCCTGCGGCATGGTGTCGGTGCTGTTCGCGCTGACCACCGACCCGGGCGGCTTCATCAAGGCGCTGATGGCGAACTGGCGGCTGTCGCCGCGCATCGGCTACGCGCTGTTCATCGCGCTGCACCTCGTGCCCGACCTTGCGGCGCAAGCACAGCAGATCCGCCTTGCGCGGTCCATGCGCAGCGGCCGCCCGCCGCGCCGCATCCCCGGCCCGGTCGAGACGGCGTCCCTCGCCGTGCCGCTGCTCGCCTACGCCATCCGCCGCGCCAGCCGCGCCGCGATCGCCCTGGAGGTGCGCGGTCTCGACGGCCGGACCCGCACGATCACCGCCGCGCCGCGTTTGGGGCGAGGGGATGCATGGTTCGTGGCTGTGGCGATCTGCTTGCTAGGCGCGTTGATCGCCACATTACGCTGAGATGAGTGCTCACACGTAGCGATTGACCACGTTCTCCAGCCATTCCTGCCGTCCCGACTTCGGCTGCGGCTCGATCTTCTTCTTGATCACCCGCTCCGACAGGTCCTCCAGCGTGCGCTTGCCGGCGAGGATTGCCTTGCCTTCGGCAGACTTCCAGCCGGCATAGCGCTCCTCCAGCGGGCCGGAGAGCGCCTTGTCCTCGATCATCTTCGCCGCAGCTTTCAGGCCCCGCGCGCAGCAGTCCATGCCGCCGATATGCGCGATGAGCAGGTCCTGCGGGTCGAGCGACTGGCGGCGCAGCTTGGCGTCGAAATTCGTGCCACCGGTCTTGAAGCCGCCGGCCTTGAGGATTTCGTAGAAGGCGAGCGCCATTTCCGGCACGTTGTTGGGGAACTGGTCGGTGTCCCAGCCCGACTGGTAGTCGTTGCGGTTCATGTCGATCGAGCCGAAGATGCCGAGTGCGGCAGCTGTCGCCAGTTCGTGCTCGAACGTGTGGCCGGCGAGGATCGCGTGGCCCTGCTCGATATTGACCTTGACCTCCTTCTCCAGCCCGAAATCCTTGAGGAAGCCGTAGACCGTGGCTACGTCGTAGTCGTACTGGTGCTTGGTCGGCTCCTGCGGCTTCGGCTCGATCAGGATCGTGCCCTTGAAGCCGATGCGGTGCTTGTAGTCGACGACCATCGACAGGAAGCGCCCCGCCTGCTCGCGCTCGCGCTTCATGTCGGTGTTGAGCAGCGTCTCGTAGCCTTCGCGCCCGCCCCAGAGCACATAATTTTCGCCCTTGAGCTTCTTCGTCGCGTCGATGCACGCCTTCACGGTCGCCGCCGCATAGGCGAACACGTCCGGATCGGGATTGGTCGCCGCGCCCGCCATATAGCGGCGGTTCGAAAACAGGTTCGCGGTGCCCCAGAGCAGCTTGACGCCGGTCTGTTTCTGCTTGGCCGCGAAGATCTCCACCATTTCCTCGAAGCGGCCGAGGCTTTCGGAGAAGGTCTTGCCCTCGGGGCGCACATCGGCGTCGTGGAAACAGTAGTAGGGCGTACCGAGCAGCGTGAACATCTCGAAGGCGACGTCGGCCTTGAGCTTTGCCCCTTCCATCGTCTCGTTGAACCAGGGGCGGGCGAAGGTGCGTCCGCCAAACGGATCGCCGCCCTCCCAGGCGAAGGAGTGCCAATAGGCAACGGCGAAGCGCAGATGGTCCTCCATCCGCTTGCCGGCCACCACCTCGTCGGGATTGTAGAAGCGGTAGGCGAGAGGATTGGTGGAGTCCGGCCCTTCATACTTGACCGGCTTGATGTCGCCGAAAAATCCCGTGCTCACGTGGTTGCTCCCTTGATGGCTGGATAGAGATCGCGCCAGTGCCGCCAGGCGTCCTGATAGGCGGCGGAAAGCGCGGTGTCGGGTTCGATGCTCGCGGAGGTCGCCGGAGGCGTGCAGACGGCCAGCGGATCGGTCGAGGTCGCGGCAATCAGGCCGAGGCGGGCTGCCCCGAACGCCGCGCCGAAATCGCCGTCGGCGGGAATGTCGACCGCGATGCCGAGCGTGTTGGCGATGACACCCAGCCAGTAGCGCGAACGCGAGCCGCCGCCGATCGCCGTGACGCGGGACAGTTCCGTTCCGGCGGCGTGCAAGGCTTCGAGATTGTCGCGCAGGGCGAAGGCGACGCCTTCAAGCACCGCCTGGGTGAGCGCGGCGCGACCGCTCTCGTGGCCGAGTCCGGCAAAGGCGCCGCGGATCGCGGCATCGTTATGCGGAGTGCGTTCGCCGGAGAGATAGGGCAGGAAGGCGACCTCGCCTGGCCCACGCGGCGCGTCGCCGAGTTCATCCGTCAGATGCTGCGCGTCGCGACCGGTGATCTCGCACAGCCAGTTGAGCGAATCCGTCGCCGACAAGATGACGCCCATCTGGTGCCAGGTGTTGGGCAGCGCGTGGCAGAACGTATGCACCGCGCTCTGCGGGTTCGGCAGATAGGCTGAATTGGCCGCGAACAGCACGCCGGACGTGCCGAGCGAGACGAAGGCGCGGCCTTCCGCCACCGTGCCCATGCCGATGGCGGAGGCAGCATTGTCTCCTGCCCCGCCGGCGACGACGACGTGTCCGCCCATGCCCCAGCGCGCCGCGACGGCGCCGCGCAAGGTGCCGCCGGGTGCCGTGCCTTCCACCAGCGCCGGCATGTGGCTCTCATCGAGATCGGTGGCCGCCAGCAATTCGCCCGACCATTTCCGCCCGCCCGTCTCGAGCCAGGACGTGCCGGCCGAATCCGACATTTCCGAAATATGCTCGCCGGTCAGCCAGAGCCTCAGATAATCCTTGGGCAGCAGCACCTTGCGCACCTGCGCGAAGAGCTTCGGTTCGTTCGCCTTCACCCAGGCGAGTTTCGGCGCGGTGAAACCAGGAAAGACGATGTTGCCGGAGATCCTGCGGAATCTCGGATCGGCGTCGAGCGCCGCCGCCTCCTTGAAGCTGCGCGTGTCGTTCCACAAGATGCATGGCCGCAGCACCTCGTCGGCCGACCCGAGCAGCGTCGCGCCATGCATCTGCCCCGACAGGCCGATGCCCTTGACCGCTGCGACCTCTTTCGGATGGCTGGCTTTCAGCGAAAGCATCGCATCCTCGGTCGCGCGCACCCATTGCGCCGGATCCTGCTCGGACCAGCCGTGATGCGGCCGCGACACGTCGAGATGACCCGTCGCCGAGGCGACGATCCGCTGGTCGCCATCGATCAGCAGCGCCTTGACGCCGGACGTGCCGAGATCCAGTCCGAGATACATGTGTCCTTATCCTCCCGGCCGGCGCGCGTGCTGTGCACGTCTCTTGGTTCCGGCCGACGCTCTTGCGTCGGGTTCTTCCATACCAGAAGCGGAGAGAATTTGAACCGATTTTTTTCGTGACTCGGAATAATTCTGGTCCGGCCAGATAATCTCCACCCGCCGAGGTGTCAGTTCGCCGCGAGCTTCTGCGCCCTCTCCCTGAAGATCGCCGACAGCGGGCTGTGCGGCCGCGCGATCATGCGTTCCTCGGCGAGCTGGCGCGCCCGCGCCGCGTCGCCGGAGCGGATAGACGCCTCGATCAGCGTCAGGTCGATCACGTCGCGCTGCGCATGGCTGCCGCCGAAGCGGTGGGCGATGGCGCGGATTGGTCCGAGCAGTTCGGCCGCGGTCTTGTAGTCGCCGTCCTCGAAGGCGAGGATGCCGCGCGTCGCCGGCAGGCCGATGTCGCGCGTGAATCCGGCATTGTCGCCGCCGGCCTCGACAGCAGCCTCCTGTGCGGCGAGCAGGGTCCGGATCGCCCCTGCCCGTCCGGCGGCGGCAAAGGCCATCATCGCGTGCATGTCGTTGAAGGCATAGGTGCCGTCCTGCGCGAGCGGCAGCCAGTTGTCGGCCAGCACCTGCCAGCGCTCGCCCGCCTCCACCCCGCCGAGATGCAGCCGCCACAAAAGAGCGGACGCGTCGACCATATTGAGCGCCAGCGTCGACCGGTCGCCGTAGATCGGACCGTCATAGAGCGAGAACACCTCGTCGTGCAGGCCGAGATCGTAGTGGAACAGCGCCAGGTGCCACCAGTTGTGCACCTTCATGAAGCTGTCTTCGGCGCCGTTGACAAAGGCCGCCCGCATCCAGCCGATACCGTCGGCCTGGCGGCACTGCATCTCCATCACATGGGCCACCGCGTGCTGGCCCCAGCCGTCATGCGGCTCGAGCTCGACCGCGCGGCGACCAGCCGCCTCCGCCGCGGCATAGTCGCCGGTCTCCTCCAGCCCGAACGCGTGCGCGGCGAGCATGGCGTGAAAGCCCGGCATCGAGGCGTCCCAGTGCGGCAAGGCCGTGGCGATCCGGTCGCGCAGCATCGGTGCGTTGCCGGTGAAGAAGTCGATCTGGTGTCCGGCCTGCAGCGCCAGCGCATCGCGCGGAAAATCACGCGCGACCGCGGCGAGCGTCTCGCCGGCGCCGTTCCATTCGCCGCCGACCAGACGCCCGAGCGCGGCGACATGGCCGGCCTCGCGGGGCGTCATCTCGAGGTCCTTGATCGAGGCGTGGATTCCGCGCGCGACATCCATCGCCGCCCTGTCGGTCGACAGGCCGTAGAGCCAGGCCTTCAGCATCTGCGCCATGACGAAGCCGGGCGCCTCCTCGATCGCCGCATTGGCAGAAGCCACCGGATCGCCGGCGAAGGTCTGCAGCTGGCGCAGCCCGCGCTCGTAATATTCGAGCGACGCCTCGTTCGCGCCCGTCAATTCCAGGCCGAGCCTGTCCTTCATCGCAATCGCCTCACGCTCATCTTTGAAAAGTGTAGACTCGCACCTCGGCCCGCGCCAGCGACGCGGGGTCGCGGCCAGCCTCTACGCTTTGCGCCGGATAGTGCCTTCGAGCTTCGTCGCCGCCGCCACCGTGTTCGAGATCGTGCCGTATTTGCGGATGTTGGTGTGCAGGAGTTCGAGCCGGCGATCGTCCTCGTCCGTCTCGACGACGATCTCGTAGTCGATCGAAACGATCTTCGGCGGCGCATCCTGCCGCACCGCGTGAAGCCGGATGTCGACGCCGGAGAATGCGAAATGGATCATCGGGGCGACGCGCTCGACGCCCTTGATCATGCAGGCCGCGACGGCTGCAAGAAGCAGTTCGGCCGGGTTGAACGCATCCGGTCGACCCTTGACGTCGGTATCCATGACGATTTGCGCATTCTTGGTCGTCGCAGCACTGCCGTGCGCATCGACCCGCCGTGCCTCGACGCGATATTCGAGCATTCCAGCTACCTGCAAAATTCCGGTCGTTTGACGGTTTCGCCTGTCCGACGGACTATAGTCTCAGCGTCCGTGTCGTTCGAGGAACGGCATCAGCGCGGCCAATGTGTCGCGGGGATTCTCCTCCACGATGAAGTGTCCGGCCGAAATGCTTTGCCCCTCGACCGTCTCGCACCACTTTTCCCACGCCGCCAGCGGCCCGGTCGTCTGGCTGGGAAAGCCTGACTGACCCCAGAGCGCAAGGGTCGGCGCGGCGATCCTGCGGCCGGCGGCGAGATCGACGGCGTCAGCTTCGAAGTCGTACGTCGCGCCGGCGCGATAGTCGTTGCACAGCGCGTGGATGCGGTCCTTCTGCGCTGCCATTTCGCGGTATTCGGCCAGCGCTTCCGGATGGAAGGCCGACAGGTCCTTCGAGGCCGTCCACGCCGCGAGCGTGTAGTCGACATAGTCGCGCGCGGCCTTTTCCAGCAGCATTTCCGGCAGCGGATAGGGCTGCGCGAGGAAGAGCCAGTGGTAGGCTTTCATCGCGAGCTTCGCATCCATGCCGGACCACATCGCATGCGTCGGCACGATGTCGAGCACCGCCAGGCATTTCACGACCTCCGGCCGGTCGAGTGCCATCCGGTAGGCGACGCGCCCGCCGCGATCGTGGCCGACCACGGCGAAGCGCGCGAAGCCGAGCTTCGCCATGACGGCAACCATGTCCTTGGCCATCTCCCGCTTGGAATAGGCGGAATTGTCCGCGGTATTAGGCGGACAGGACGATCCGCCGTAGCCGCGCAGGTCCGGCATGACGCAGGTGAAGCGCTGCAAGAGCTCCGGCGCGATCGAGTGCCACATGAGATGCGTCTGCGGAAATCCGTGCAAGAGGAGCAGCGGCGGACCTTCGCCCCCGATCCGGGCATGTATCGTCGCGTCTCCGACCTCGAATTGCCCGGTGCGCGTATGCGGGAAAAGTTGCGACACGACCGCCTCCTCAGTTTCCCGAGCGCATCGCCACCGTCGCCAGGCCTGCGCCGATCAGCAGCGAGCCGCCGGTGCGGTTGAAGATGCGGATAGCGCGCTCGCTGGCAAACACGCTACGCGCGCGGGCGGCGATCAGCGCGTAGCCGAAGGCATTCGAGAAGGCGAGGATCAGGAAGGTCGCCTCGAAGATCGCCATCTGGGTCCAGAAATCGGTATGCCGGTCGAGGAACTGCGGCAGGAAGGCGACGAAGAAGGTGATGCTCTTCGGGTTGAGCGCGGTCACAAGCCAGGCATGGGCCAGCATCTTCGCGGCACTCGCGGCATCGCGGCGCGGTTCGGCGCCCAGCGTCCCGCCTGCCCGAAACAGCTTGATCCCGAGATAGACAAGATAGGCGGCGCCGATCCATTTCAGCACGGTGAACAGCGTCGCCGAGGCCATCAGCAAAGCGCCGATGCCCAGCATGGACAGCGTCATGGCGGTGAAGTCGCCGAGCGCCACGCCCACCGCCATCGGCAGCGCCGTGCGCCAGCCCTGCCCAAGCGCATAGGACACGACGAGCAGGATTGTCGGGCCGGGGATGACCAGGAGCACGGCGGAAGCGGCGGCGAAGGCGAGCCAGGTTTCGATCGTCATGGGAGAATTCCTCGCGTTGAAAGCGAGGATAAATCCAGCGGTGGCCCTCGATGTAAAGCGGAATCGGCGGCGCCGGAACGCCGCCGGTTCGCGACGGTCAACTTGCGCGTTGGAGGAGGCCGTTGCGGCCGTGGGCAACAGAGATCAGGAGCTCTGCGAGGTCGTCGGGCCGCGACAGGAACGGCGAATGTGACGATGCAAACTCGCGCACTTCGTCGGCCTGCACGGCAAACATGCGCTGGAAGTCCGGCGGCAGTGCATTGTCCTGGGTCAACAAGAGATAGGTCGACGGGATGCTGCGCCACGCCGCCTGCGTGATCGGGTGCCCGAAGATGCTCTGCGACTGGTATCGAAGCTGCCCTGTCGCCCATGCGGCCAGAGCGGGATCGCAATCTGCGTAGAAGGCGGGCACGCTCTGCCCATCGGGAACGGCCGAACTGCCGTCGTCGCGCAAGCCGACATAGGGTGGCAGATCTCCTGGGGGCAGATAGGAGACGAAGGTGCGGCCCGTATCGGGCATGAATGCGCCGAGATAGACGAGCCGTTTTGCCTTCGGTCCGTATGATGCCTCGCTGATGACGGCGCCGCCGTAGGAATGGCCCACGATGACGACGTCTCCCGATATCGCGGCGGCCGCCTCCGAAACGATGCGGGCGTCGTCGGCGAGCGTGCCAAGCCTTGCGGGATCCGTACTGCAGCTTGGCAGGTCGACCGTGACGGACTGATATCCGCGGCGCTCCAGCGCCGGTCGCAGCAGATCCCAGCACCAGGGTCCATGCCAAGACCCGTGCACGAGCAGGAAAGTAGGCACTTCACGCATGCTCATTCTCCCCTATAATAGTCCGAACAGGAGCATTAATATACTCCAAAACAGAGCATGTCACTACTCCTTTCCGGAGTAAATGGAAATTCTTATGAACCTGACCACGACCTCCTATGCCATCCTCGGCCAGCTCGCATTGCAGCCGTGGACCATGTACGATCTCGCCGCTCAGATGCGGCGCAACGTCACCTATTTCTTCCCCAGGGCGGAAAGCCAGGTCTATGCGGAGCCGAAGAAACTGGTCGAACTGGGCCTCGCAGAGGCGGATTCCGAGGCGACGGGAAAACGCAGCCGCACGGTATACCGGATAACCGGCAAGGGGCGCGAGGAGCTTGCGCGCTGGCTGGCCGAGCCGACGTCCAAGGGGCCTGTCCTCGAATACGAGACCATGTTGAGGGTGATGCTCGCGCCTTTCGGCCGCCCCGAGGATCTGGCGTCGACCCTTGAGCGCGCCCGCGACGACATCTCCGGAATGCTGGAGACGGCCAACCGTATCCGTGACGAGTATCTCGATGGCCGCGCACCGTTTCAACGCCACGTCATTCACCGTTCGATCATGCACGATTTCCTCTCGTCCTTCGCCGATCTCGTCGACGAGTGGGCGGAGCGTTCGTTGGCACGCGTGGCGAAATGGCCGGACCAGGACGAATCCGAACGAACCGCCGCCGCGATCGAGGTGATCCGCCGGAAGCCCAGACGCAAGCCGCGCCGACGGGACTGACCGCCGCATTGGAAGCATTCTCGAGACAGAGCTGGCGGTGTCGTCGAGGGGTTTTCGATGGCTTGCACGACATTCTGATCCGGTGCAGCCTGACACGATCATCTCGAGGCGGAGGGCGCATGAAGCTGATCGTCGGATTCCTGACTGCCAGGCCGGGCAAGCGGGAGGCGTTCCTCGAAGCGGCGAGACATCACGCCGAGGAGAGCCGCAAGGAGCCGGGCTGCCTCTATTTCGAACTGGTGCCACTTCCGGACCATCCCGAGCGGATGCTGCTGGCCGAAGCATTCATCGATGAGGACGCCCACAGGCGGCACGAAGATACCGACCGCATGCGCGATCTCTGGGCCGTCATGCCCGAACTGCTCGCTCATACCTCATTCGACAGCATCGTCTCCGACGCCATCGCGCATGAAGAAGAGACGTTTCCGGATTAGGAGCGAGTCAGACCCCGCTGCCATTCTCCAGATACCCCCGCGCGATCTCGCGCATCCGGTCGCCGCCAAACGGCTCGCCGTGCCCTCCGAACACGATCCGCGCATCGATCTCGTCGATCAGCCGCCGCATGGTCGCGCGATAGGCGGCCTTGTCGCTGCACGACATGTCGTCGAGCAGCAGATCATCGTAGATCGCGTCGCCCGCGAACAGCACGCCGTTCGTCTCGTCGAACAGCGCGATGCAAGGCGAGTGGCCAGGCAGTTCGAGCACCGCGAAAGACCGGTCGCCCAGATCGACGCGATCGCCGTCTTTCAGCAGCAGCGTCAAGGGCGCCGGTTCCAGGCGGTAGCGCGCGATGTCCCAGCCGGGCCAGGGCAGTTGCGTCACCGGCATGGGGCGGTGGCGGTATTCCTCCGCATAGGTCGCCTCATCCGGCATCGTCTCGTAGAGCGCGGCTTCGGCCGCGAGCCCCGCCCGCTCATCGAACTCGTGCAGCGCACCGACATGATCGACGTGGATATGGGTGGCCAGCGCAATAACCGGCTTGCCGCCGGTCAGCGGCAGGACGGGCTTGAGCGGCATGATGCCCATCCCCGCGTCGACCAGGAGGTCGCGCTCGCGGCCGCGCACGAAATAAAGATTGGCGCTGTAGTAGGCGTCGACGAAGGGCTCGGTGATGCGGGTCACGCCGTGGCCGGCATCCGACAGGCGGTACCAGTCGGCCGGCGTCACGAATAGCGCTCCTCTTCCCATGGGTCGCCGCGGTCGTGATAGCCGTTGCGTTCCCAGAAGCCGGGCTTGTTGCGGTCGAGGAAATGGATGCGGTTGAGCCACTTCGCGCTCTTCCAGAAATAGAGATGCGGCACGACGAGGCGCACCGGTCCGCCATGGTCGCGCGTCAGGGGCTTACCCTCCCAGCTGTGGGCGATGATCGCGTCTTCGGCCGCGAAGTCCTCGATCGTCAGGTTGGTCGTGTAGCCGTCGCTGGAACAGAGCTCGACGAAGCGCGCTTCCGGCCTCGGCATGACGATGTCGAGGAGGTCTCGCGTCGATACGCCCTGCCAGCGGTTGTCGTAGCGCGACCAGGTCGTCACGCAGTGGATGTCGGTGACGAAGTCGGACTGCGGCTGCGCCTTGAACTGGGAGAAGTTCCAGCTCGCCGGATGTTCGACGGAGCCGGTGACGTCCAGCCGGAAATTGTCCTCTGACACCCGCGGCGTGGTGCCGAGGTCGAGGATCGGCCAGTCGCGCACCAGGTGCTGGCCGGGCGGCAGCCGCTCGTGCTCGCCGCGCACCACCTTGCCCGTCAGGAACTTCCCTTCGGCCGCCCATTTGCGCTTGGTGCGGGTGAGTTTCGTCTCGTCGGTCGGCTCGGTCATGGACGGTCTCCTGACCTCAAGGTAGCCCGGCGGACACCCGGCGCAAGCCCTATCGCGGCAAGGTGATCTCGCGCAGCGGCGCGCCGCCGTCGATCAGCAATCGTCCGACCGGCGTCAGCGCGGCCGCGATTCTCCGCAGCGCCCGCTCCTCGATCTCCGGATGCCGTCCGTCGAGCGCGCCGACCCGGATCGCCACCGCCAGATCGAAGGGCGCTTCGCCGGGCATCAGGGCGAAATCCTCCGCCGCAACGCATCTCGCCGTGAGACGGCCAGAACCGATCTCCCTTGCCGACCCCGCCGTCACCTGCGCGATCGCGGTGCGCGACCGGTCGATGGCGAGCACATGGCCGTTGCCGATGCGCTCTGCCATGGCGCGTGCGAGCGCGCCCGGTCCGCATCCGATCTCGAGCACCCTCATGCCCGGTCCGAGCGGAAGCGCATCGAGGATTTCCGCCAGCCGCGGAGACAGCCTCTCGCTCATCCGATTCGACGGTGCAGCGCTGGTTGGACGCTACCAGCCAACAGCCCGAGCCGGCGCAGGCACGCCGTCGCGAGCGCCGAGTTGCTGTCCATGATCGTGAGCCCCGCGCCGTCCACCTCCCGCGACATGACCGAGAGTTCCGTGCAGGCGAGGATCGCCGCCTCGATGCCCTCCTCGCGGCAGTGCCTGAACGCCTCGCCCAGCGCCACCGAAGCGCTCTGGATATCGCCCGCCTTGACGTCGGCAATAGCGCGGTCGACCTCGCGCTGGAAACTCGCCGACGAGGGTACGCAGAACTCGTATCCGGCCGACAGCAGCCTGTGCTGGTAGAAGCCGGACGACAGTGTGCCCGGCGTCGCGAGCACTGCGACCCGCCGCCCCGCGAAAGACCGCGCCATGTCCTCGACCACGCTGTCGACGATGTGCACGATATCGGCGCTGGTCTCGGCGGTCAGCCGGTCGAACCAGTGGTGCGCCGTGTTGCAGGGGATGGCGATGCTCTCGACGCCGAGCGCGTCGAGCGTTCGCACCGCGGCGAGCAGTTGCGTCAGCACCTCGTCCGAGCCGCTCAGGATCGCCTGCGTCCGATCGGGCAGCTGCGGAATGCTGAGGAGCACGAGCGGCAGGTGGTCGGTGTCGGCGCGGGCCGGGGTCAGCTCGGTGAGCTTGCGATAGAAATCGGCCGAGGCGAGCGGCCCGAGCCCGCCGATGATGCCGAGACGGAGCCCCAGCGCATCGCCCGTCATGCCGGCGATTCCTGCGCGGTCTGCGCCTCGTCCGGCAACTCATCCGCCTCCGGCTGGGCGGCTTCCCGCGAATGCGGCGCGATCGCCGCGGTGGCGGCCGTGACGGTACTGACGCTGGAGATCGTCATGAACGTATCCGACACCGCGTCGACCGCGACGAACAGCACGAACGCGGCTTCGAAGGGCAGCTTGAGGTAACCGCAGAGGATCGACATCTGCGACAGGATCACGAGCCCGGCCATGCCGGTGGTGGTCAGCGCGAGGAGCGCCGACGAAACGCCGATCAGGGTCAGATCGGCGATCGACAACGTCCGCCCGTAGAGTTGGGCGATGAAGATCACGCCGCCGACATAGAGGAAGATCGCGCCGGTGCGCAGCAGTGCCGCCTGCAGCGGCGCGAGCAGTTCGACCACGACCTGGTCGAACTTCAGTCGCTCCACCAGGAGGTTGATGATCCAGGGGATGGAGGCGACCGTCGATCGGGTCGTGATGACCACCATCAGCAGCGGCTGGAAGGCCTTGATCGTCGCCCAGTAGCTGTGGCCGGAGCGCATCGCGACCAGGCCGAACGAGACGACCATCACCGTCAGGGCGGACAGGCCCATCACCAGCAGGAACCCGCCCATCAGCTTGAGAGGCTCCGGCCCCATCGTTGCGGTCTGGTCGGCGATGAGGATGAACGTGGCGAAGGGAAGCGCCCATATGAACCAGTTGGTGAGGATGATGCAGGACCGGTAGACCGTGTCGAGGACCCGGGCGAAGCTCAACGAGGATTGCAGCGGCACCTGCCCGACCGCAAGGCCGAACAGCAGGCAGAAGAGCAGCACTTGGATCGCGTCGCCATTGGCGAGCGATCCGAACACGTTGCTCGGCACCAGGTTGAGGAAGATGGTCAGCGGCCCCGTCGCCTCGCCGGCGTCCACGGGAGGGGTCAGGGGCAGTTGCAGGTCAGTGGAGACTGCGCCCTGCGAATTGATGAACTTGCCGAGTTCGATGCGCGACTGCGGATCGGAGATTTCCCCTGGCTGCAGGATCAGCGACAGCGTGCCGCTCAGCGCCACGCCGAGCACAGAAACGACGAGCACGGCCAGCGCGATGCGCGGCAGATAGCGCACCGAGTTCGGGTCCTGCACCATCGAGGTGATCGAGAAGATCACCGCCGAGATGAGGAACGGCAGCACCACCATCTTCAGCAGGTTGAGATAGGCATGCGCGATCGGGCTGAGAGCATGCGCGACGGCCGGCGCGTACATGCCGCAGAGGACGCCCGCTCCGATCAGTGCCAGCGTGGTGAACGGAGAGCGCAGCACGCGCTTGACGAGAGCCAGCAGGTTGAAATCCCGTCCGGCTGCGGTCTGCGAGGCAGCCATCTCTAGGCGCCCTGCGCGGCGCGATAGCGCGCGATGATGGCGTCGGTCTTCATCACCTCGCCCCCTCTCGTCAGGTCGAGAAAGAGGTCGGCAAACGCGGCGAGATGCGGCATGTCCGGCCGTATTCCGATCGCCAGCGTATCGGTTCTGTCGGTCAGCGTGATCGACCGCGCGACGACCGTCAGCGAGGGATCGTCGACCATCAGCTTCTTGATCTCGAAATCGTCGCGATAGGCCATGTCGATCTCCTCGCGGCGAACCGCGTCGATCATCGATCCCCAATCCTCGAACTCGCGGATATGGGCATCGGGAAAGCTGGTGGCGGCGAATTCCGCGAAGGACGAATGCGCGATGACGCCGAGATCGCCGCGAAAGCCCCGCACGACATTGTCGGCCAGTTGGCCGGCGGCCAATCGGGCGAAGCGGACGCGGTTCGTGATCAGGCCGTGGTTGAGCGCGGCATAGGGACGGGAATAGAGGATGAGGCGCCCGCGCCGCACGGTGCGGCTGAGCTTGCAGATCGCGAGGTCGGCCTCGCCGCGCGCGATCAGGCCGACGGCGTCGTCGAACGTCGCGGCCGACCTGTCGAACGACAGTTCGAGCTCCAGCGCCCTGGCGATGTCGCGGCTCAGCTCCACGTCGATCCCCGCATCGGCATCGCCCGCCTTCTCGAAGAACGGCCGCGACAGGAAGCGCGGCATCGCCACGCGCAGGATCCGCGCGCCCCGCGGCTGCGACAGGTCGCTGAGGAAGCCGGTCTGTGCGAGGACCGGCGAGGTGATGAAGAACGCGGCAGCTCCCCCGATCAGGGCGCGGCGCGAGGGCCTTATGTTCGTTCCTGGCGCCATTGCCGCCCCGAAATCGCTTCGGCCGCCGGGCGCGCTGATCACGCGGCCGATGGCAATACGCCCGGCAATCTATGAGCGACCGGTTAAGAAAATCTGCCTTCGGCAAGGCGGATTCTTCCGGTCGCGGGCGAACTCATGACCTGTTCGATAAAAACATTTGATCGCCGGAATTCCGATTTGGAATTGGACAATTTCCTGACAGTGCCCGGAAATATCGCCATCTGAAGCGCATGGGAAGGCCAATGGAAGATCGGAAGCTCTATCTCAAGTTCGTGGACAGCGGTGTCACGGGCATCATATCTCTTTATTGGGACAATGCCCCCGAGACCTGCAAGGCGCTTTGGGGTGCCCTGGAGAAGCCGGTCCGCTGGCCCGCGACCCACGCCATGTTTTCCGGTCCCGAAATCATGATGGGCCTGCCGGAAGAGAACCGCAATTTCGACCCGACCAGCCTGCCGCCGGAGAACCAGACGGTTCTTCCCGATCCCGGCGAACTGCTGTGGTTCTATCAGCCGAAGAACTTCTTCAAGATCGACCCGACCGAGTTCTGGGAGATCGGCCTGTTCTACGCCGCGGGTGGGCGCACCTTCGGTCCGACCGGCTGGATTCCCTGCACCTATTTCGGCCGCATGACCGAAAACCTCGACGGCATTGCCGCACAGTGCCGCCTGATCCGCACCGAAGGTGCCAAGGTCGTCGAAATCGGCCGCCTGTCCTAGTACGATAGAAGCAAAAAAGGGGAATTCCATGAAATCCGCATTCAAGACCTCCATCCTCGCGGCGTCCCTCCTCGCCCTGGCCGCCGGCACCGCAATGGCGCAGGACAAGACGCTGACGATCAACTCGTTCGGCGGCGCCTACGAGGAAGCGCACAAGAAGTGCATCATCACGCCGTTCGAGCAGGAGACCGGCGCCAAGGTCCAGATCGTCACGGCCTATTCGGCTGACGCCTTCGCCCAGCTGCGCGCCCAGAAGGACGCGCCGCAGTTCGACGTCATCCACTTCTCCGGCGGCCAGGAGATCGTCGGCGCTGCCGAAGGCCTGCTCGCGCCGATCGATGCGGCCAAGCTCTCCAATGCCGCTGATCTCTACGACTTCGCCAAGGCAAACCTCGCCAAGGGCGAAGGCCCGGCCTACTCGATCGCGGCCATCGGCCTGCTCTACAACTCGGAGAAATCCCCCAAGGCGCCGACGAGCTGGAAGGATCTGCTCGACCCCGCCATCGGCGAGCATCTGGTGCTGACCGACATCTCCAACGGCTACGGCATGCTGGGCTTCCTGATGCTCAACCAGGTCCAGGGCGGTGATCTCAACAACATCCAGCCCGGCCTCGACACGGTGAAGAAGCTGATCGACGGCGGCGCGGTCGTCGTGTCCAAGTCGCCAGAGATCCAGCAGGAATTCGCCCAGAACGACGCCTGGGTCGCGCCCTATGCGTCCGACTACGCCTTCACCCTGCGTGCCGCCGGCCTGCCGGCCAAGTTCGTCCAGGGATCGGAAGGCACGCCCGCGAGCTACATCACCGCGAGCCTCGTCGCGAACCGTCCCAACACCGACCTCGCGTTGAAGTTCATTGACATGTCGATCTCGCCGGCCGCACAGACCTGTTTCGCCGATGCGCTGCGCTATACGCCGACGAACTCGAAGACGCAGCTGTCGCCGGAAGTCGCCGCCGACGTTGCCTACGGTGCCGACAGCGTCAAGGGTCTGATCCGCTTCGACCCCAAGACGATCGAGGCGAACCGCGCCGCCTGGGTCGAGGCCTGGAAGAAAACCATCGCGCAGTAAGCGAACGACAAGGAGCCCGGACGGGTGAGCGACCGCACCGAAAACCTGCTGCTCATCCTGCCCGGGCTTCTGCTTCTGGCATTGGCGTTCTTCCTGCCGATCTTCCAGATGCTCGCGCTCAGCGTCTCGGGCCCGGACGGCCCGACGCTGCAGCACTTCGCCCGCTTCCTGGGCGATCCCTACTATCTCGGCATCCTGTGGCGCACGGTGCGCCTGTCGCTGATCATAACCGCAATCTGCGCGCTTATCGGCTTCCCCCTCGCCTACATCATGGCGCGCGTCGGGCCGCGGCTGAGGCTATGGCTCATCGTCATCGTCATCCTGCCGCTGATGACCAGCGTCGTCGTGCGCACCTTCGGCTGGATGGTGCTCCTGTCGCGCTCCGGCCTGATCCCCGAACTGCTGCGCGATCTGGGCCTCGTGAAGCGCAACTTTGCGCTGATGCAGACCGAGACGGCGATCGTCATCGGCATGGTCCAGGTGTTGCTGCCGTTCATGGCGCTGTCGATCCTCGGCGTGATCACGCGCATCGACCCGCGGCTTGAGGAGGCGGCGCGCACCATGGGCTGCTCGTTCCTCCAGACATTGCGGACAGTGATCCTGCCGCTGGCGCTGCCGGGCATCGTCGCCGGCTCCCTGCTCGCCTTCACACTGTCGGCCAGTTCCTTCGTGACGCCGGGTCTGCTCGGCGGATCGCGCATCGAGGTGCTCGCCGCATCGATCTACGGTTCCGTGACGCAGACGCTCGACTGGCCCTTCGCGGCGGCGCAGGCCGTCATCCTCTTCGTCGGCGTGATCCTGGTGCTGATCCCCTACATCAAGGTCACCGGGCGCAGCCATGGTTAGGTCCGTTCCCACCTGGCTGCGGGCGGCGAGCGTCGTCTTCCTGATCCTGACGGCGCTGATCCTCCTGGCGCCGCTCGTCGTGGTCGCAGGCGCATCCTTCAGCGCCAGCCAGTTCGTCCAGTTCCCGCCCGACGGACTGTCGCTCGAGTGGTACCGCAAGGTGCTGTCCTCGCGCGACTACCTCTCCGCCGGCTGGACCAGCCTGCAGATCGCACTCCTGGTCACCGCCAGCGCGACGCTGATCGGCGGGGCGGCCGCGATTGCCCTCCACCGCAACCAGCTGCCGGGTTCGCAGTCCTTGTCGGCGCTGTTCCTGTCGCCGCTGGTGCTGCCGACCATCATCTACGCGATCGGCATGCTGATGCTGTGGAGCTCGCTCTTCGGCCCGGTGACGTTCCTGACGCTCTGGATCGGCCACACCGTCGTCGCCATCCCCTATGTCATTCGCACCACGCTGGCCGTCCTGTCCGAATCCGACCCCTTCCTCGAGGAGGCGGCGCGCACGATGGGCGCCAGGCGCCTGCAGCGGCTCTGGCTCGTCGTCGTGCCGCAATGCGCGCCCGGTCTCGCCGCCGGTGCCTTCTTCGCCTTCAACGTGTCGTTCGACGAAGCCGTCCTGTCGCTGTTCCTGCGCAAGCCGGGGCTGACGACCCTTCCCGTCCAAATCTACGGCCAGCTCGAATTCAGCCCCGATCCCTCGGTGGCGGCCGTTTCGACGATCATGATCGCCATCACCGTCATTCTGATTTTCTGCATCGACCGGCTGCTCGGCATCAGGAATTTCGCGGAGACTTGACCTTGCCTGCAGTAAAACTCGACGCGATCCGCAAGTCGTTCGGCAAGGTGGCCGTGCTGCACGGCATCTCGCTTGATGTCGAGCAGGGCGAGTTCGTCAGCCTGCTCGGCGCGTCGGGCTGCGGCAAGACCACCTTGCTGCGCATCGTCGCCGGACTGGAGAGCACCACGTCCGGCAGCGTCCACATCGACGGCCAAGATGTGACCGGACTACCGCCGGAAGACCGGGACATCGCCATGATGTTCCAGTCCTATGCGCTGCTGCCGCATCTGTCCGTCTCGGAGAACGTCCGCTTCCCCTTGCGCATGCGCCGCATCGGCTCCCGCGAGGAACAGGACGAGCGTGTCAAAAAGGTGCTGGAAACCGTCCAGCTCGGCCACCTTGCCGAGCGCAGGCCGCGCCAGCTCTCGGGCGGCCAGCAGCAGCGCGTGGCGCTGGCGCGCGCCATCGTCTCGAACCCGAAAGTGCTGCTCCTCGACGAGCCGCTGTCCAATCTCGACGCGCGGCTGCGCGAGGACATGCAGGTGGAACTGATCGAGATCCACAAGCGGCTGGGGCTGACGACGATCTTCGTCACCCACGACCAGGAGGAGGCGCTGAGCCTTTCCGACCGCATCGTGCTGCTCAACAACGGCCGCATCGAGCAGGAAGGCGCGCCGGCGGCGATCTATGACAGGCCGGCAACGGAATTCGCCTCGAACTTCCTCGGTTCGGCGAACATCCTGCCGGCGACGATCGAGGGTTTGGGCGGAACGCCGGTCGCCGTCCTCGCCGACGGACAGCGCCTGCCACTCGCGACGGACGAGCCGGTACGCGGCGATGTCCGCCTTGCCCTGCGCCAGGAGGACATACACCTGGCCGTTCGCGGGGATGGACCGGAGGCGCTGGTCCGCACGCGCGTCTATCTCGGCGCGCGCAGCCGCTATGTGGTCTCGCTCGCCGGCCAGCCGGTTCGCGTCCTCGCGCCGAACGACACGGTCTTCGAGCCGGGGCAGCGGGTGTCACTGGCGATCGCGCCGGAGAGGATCCGGGTTCTCGCCCGCTAGACCGGGATGAGGTCGGGGAGCGCTCCCATGACCGGCAAGGTACTGCGCCGGACGAGAGTTGCTGGTAGAGCGTCCCTCATGCGCACGCTCGACATGACGACCTTTCTCGTGCTTGCCCGGAACCGGCATTTCGGCCGCACCGCGCAGGAACTCAACACGACCCAGCCGGCGATTTCCTCGCGCCTGTCGCAGCTCGAGTCCGAATATGGCTGCAAGCTCGTTCACCGCGGCGACCGCGAGTTCCGCCTGACGCCCGAAGGCGAGCGCGTGCTGGAGGTGTTCCAGCAGGTCGTCGAAAGCCTGCAGGATCTCGAGGCCGAACTGAAGGCGGGCTATGCCGGCCAGGTGGCCAATGTGCGCATCGGCGCCATCGATTCGGTCGCCTCGACCTGGATGCCGCATCTGATCGAGACGTTGCGCGACATCGCGCCAAATCTGCGCATCGAGCTGACCGTCGACGGCACCAAGGATCTCGTCCACGACATGGGCAAGGGCAAGTTCGACCTGATCTTTTGCCTAGATCCGGCGATCGGCGACGGGTTTCGCAGCTTCGTCGCCTGCGTTTGGCAGATGATCTGGGCCGGAGCGCCGAAGCTTGTCGACGAACATGCGACCTACAGCGTCGACGACCTGGCCCGCATGCCGATCATCACCTTCCCGCGCGACACGCCGCCCTACCGCCAGATCGCGCCCTATTTCCAGGACGAGCGGGTGCTGGCGTCGAAGATGACGAGCTCGAATTCGCTCTTCGCGATCATCAATCTGGTCATCGACGGTTTCGGCGTCGCTGCGCTGCCCACCGTGACCATCGACCGCGAGCTCAAGACCGGGCTGCTCGTGCCGATGAACGTGTCGAAGTGGTTTCCGCCGATGCCGATCGTCGCGACCTACCAGTCCTCGACCCACCAGAAGATCATCCAGCTCGTGGCCGACCAGGCCCGCGAAAGCGCCCGCGCCTTCTGCGAACGCGCAAAGGCGGGCGCCGCCTGGACGATCTGACGCTTCCCGCCGAAGCGCCTGAGCGAGCGGATCCCCAAAAGCAAACAGCCCGCACGAGGGCGGGCTGTTTCGAATTTGGTTGCGGGGGCAGGATTTGAACCTGCGGCCTTCAGGTTATGAGCCTGACGAGGTGAGGCCGTGAAGCGATCGACCCAGTGGGTCAATCGTAGGCCGAACGGGCTGCTCCACCCCAAACGCAAAAACGCCCGCCGGAGGAACCGGCGGGCGTTTCGAATTTGGTTGCGGGGGCAGGATTTGAACCTGCGGCCTTCAGGTTATGAGCCTGACGAGCTACCGGGCTGCTCCACCCCGCGTCACTTTCCTCATATAGGCATGGCGCCCACACGAAACCAGATGCTCCGAATGACAAGGGCCGCTCGCGCGGCCCGGTCGCCGCCGTGAGGCGGGCATTCGTAAGGAGAAGATTGACAACATGCGCTTTGCAGACCTGGCAGCGACTTACTCTCCCGCGTCTTGAGACGAAGTACCATCAGCGCTGGAACGTTTCACGGCCGAGTTCGGAATGGGATCGGGTGCAGCCGCTCCGCCATAACCACCAGGTCAGCGAAGTGCATGTTGTTTTCAAGAAGCTGTTTTTTTGCGCCTACCCATAAGATGGGCATGAGTAATGAGAATGATCAAGCCAATCGAGCTATTAGTACCGGTAAGCTTCACACATTGCTGCGCTTCCACACCCGGCCTATCAACGTGGTCGTCTTCCACGGCTCTCAGGGAATACTCGTTTTGAGGTGGGTTTCCCGCTTAGATGCCTTCAGCGGTTATCCCGTCCGTATATAGCTACCCTGCTATGCGGCTGGCGCCACAACAGGTCCACCAGAGATACGTCCATCCCGGTCCTCTCGTACTAGGGACAGATCCTCTCAATATTCCTACACCCACGGCAGATAGGGACCGAACTGTCTCACGACGTTCTGAACCCAACTCACGTACCGCTTTAAATGGCGAACAGCCATACCCTTGGGACCTGCTCCAGCCCCAGGATGCGATGAGTCGACATCGAGGTGCCAAACAACCCCGTCGATATGGACTCTTGGGGGTCATCAGCCTGTTATCCCCGGCGTACCTTTTATCCGTTGAGCGATGGCCCTTCCACACGGGACCACCGGATCACTATGACCGACTTTCGTCTCTGCTCGACTTGTCAGTCTCGCAGTCAGGCAGGCTTATGCCATTGCACTCAGCGAACGATTTCCGACCGTTCTGAGCCCACCATCGCGCGCCTCCGTTACTCTTTGGGAGGCGACCGCCCCAGTCAAACTACCCACCATACACTGTCCCGGGCCCGGATAACGGGTCGCGGTTAGACATCCATGTAGATAAGGGTGGTATTTCAAGGATGACTCCACCCGAGCTGGCGCCCAGGCTTCAAAGTCTACCACCTATCCTACACATGCCGACACGAATGCCAGTGTAAAGCTATAGTAAAGGTGCACGGGGTCTTTCCGTCTAACCGCAGGAACCCCGCATCTTCACGGGGAATTCAATTTCACTGAGTCTCTGCTGGAGACAGCGGGGAAGTCGTTACGCCATTCGTGCAGGTCGGAACTTACCCGACAAGGAATTTCGCTACCTTAGGACCGTTATAGTTACGGCCGCCGTTTACTGGGGCTTCGATTCAAAGCTTGCACCTCTCCTCTTAACCTTCCAGCACCGGGCAGGCGTCAGACCCTATACGTCGTCTTGCGACTTCGCAGAGCCCTGTGTTTTTGATAAACAGTCGCTACCCCCTGGTCTGTGCCACCCACATCCACTTGCGTAGACATGGGTCACGCTTCTTCCGAAGTTACGCGTGCAATTTGCCGAGTTCCTTCAGCAGAGTTCTCTCAAGCGCCTTGGTATTCTCTACCAGTCCACCTGTG
Organism: Mesorhizobium sp.; assembly: GCA_019635735.1. Taxonomy (GTDB): domain Bacteria; phylum Pseudomonadota; class Alphaproteobacteria; order Rhizobiales; family Rhizobiaceae; genus Mesorhizobium_A. The sequence continues at coordinate 94,130 of JAHBYX010000009.1, read as the reverse complement.
TCGGTTTAGGGTACGGGCTATAAGGAGGAGCTATTTCCTGGGACCGCTTCGCTGCCCGACCAATCCGATAAGGTCGAACAACACACACGATCCGTCACTACCTCCAGGCTCACGAATATTAACGTGATTCCCATCGACTACGCCTTTCGGCCTCGCCTTAGGGGCCGGCTAACCCTGCTCAGATTAACTTTAAGCAGGAACCCTTGGACTTACGGCGAGAGGGTCTCTCACCCTCTTTATCGTTACTCATGTCAGCATTCGCACTTCCGATACCTCCACGGCTCCTCACAGATGCCGCTTCGCAGGCTTACGGAACGCTCCGCTACCGCTCGTATTGCTACGAACCCAGAGCTTCGGTGCATGGCTTTAGCCCCGTTACATTTTCGGCGCAAAACCCCTTACTTAGACCAGTGAGCTGTTACGCTTTCTTTAAATGATGGCTGCTTCTAAGCCAACATCCTGGTTGTTTTGGGAGTCTCACATCCTTTCCCACTTAGCCATGACTTGGGGACCTTAGCTGCTGGTCAGGGTTGTTTCCCTCTTCACGACGGACGTTAGCACCCGCCGTGTGTCTGCCGACTAGTACTCCCGGGTATTCAGAGTTTGCTTAGGTTTGGTAAGACGGTGAGTCCCCCTAGCCCATGCAGTGCTTTACCCCCCGGGGTATTCGGTCGACGCTCTACCTAAATAGATTTCGCGGAGAACCAGCTATTTCCAAGTTTGATTGGCCTTTCACCCCTAGCCACAAGTCATCCCAATCTATTGCAACAGATGCGGGTTCGGCCCTCCAGTAAGTGTTACCTTACCTTCAGCCTGCTCATGGCTAGATCACTTGGTTTCGGGTCTAATGCGACGAACTGAACGCCCTATTCAGACTCGCTTTCGCTGCGCCTACACCTACCGGCTTAAGCTTGCTCGTCACACTAAGTCGCTGACCCATTATACAAAAGGTACGTGGTCACCATTTCAGGCTCCCACTGTTTGTAGGCAATCGGTTTCAGGTACTCTTTCACTCCCCTTGTCGGGGTGCTTTTCACCTTTCCCTCACGGTACTAGTTCGCTATCGGTCATGCACGAGTACTTAGGCTTGGAGAGTGGTCTCCCCATGTTCAGACAGGATTTCACGTGTCCCGCCTTACTCGAGGATCTTAGTTCGCATTACGCATACGGGGCTATCACCCACTATGGCCCTACTTTCCAGAAGGTTCCGCTTGTCTCACTAAGATCGCTGGCCTGGTCCGCGTTCGCTCGCCACTACTTGCGGAGTCTCGGTTGATGTCCTTTCCTACGGGTACTTAGATGTTTCAGTTCCCCGCGTTCGCTTCTTATCCCTATGTATTCGAAGATAAGATACCTATTAGCGATACTTGGAAACCACAGCAGCAAGTTGCCCTGCTGCTCTGATTTTCCAAGTATCTTAGGTGGGTTTCCCCATTCGGAAATCTACGGATCAAAGGGTATTCGCACCTCCCCGTAGCTTATCGCAGCGTATCACGTCCTTCATCGCCTGTGCATGCCAAGGCATCCACCAATTGCCCTTAAGACACTTGATCATTCTCATTGCCAATGCCCATCGCACAACTCCAGAGGAGTTGATGCACGAGCCAGATCCTGTGCGGGACCTGGGCTC
>JAHBYX010000009.1:0-90000 GCA_019635735.1 Mesorhizobium sp. | reverse complement strand
CCCTCCAAAGTGTCAACAACGAAAATGAGGTTTTTTGAATTTTTTGCGACACGTAAGGGAAGGTGCATCGAGCCCCGGTGAGCCGGCCATCAGGAGCGCCCGGTCGGCAGCAGCACCGGTCACAAAGGAGCCGCACTGAGGCCGCATTTGCCCGGCACTCCTGCGGGCAAGAAGGAGCCAGCGGGCGCCGTCGTCTGCCGCATATGCTTTTAGAGAGCGTGTGAATGGCGGGCGCAACCGGGGCGGTTCGTTGACTTGGGCCGGCAGGACAGGCAATTGTCTCGGCCATAAAAGACCGAAGCGGAATCCAGAGGGGAATACGCCGTCCTTCATGCCCTATGTAGAGGACACGATCGAAGCGCTCGGCAACGAGCCGCCCCTGATCGCGGATGGCCGCGGGGGGCCGCCCGACCGGCGTGAAGTCTCCGCCCGATGGCTGTCGGGCACCTTTCTGACGGGCCTCACCTCGACCGTGCTGATGGGCGTCGCGCTGCTTGCCGCCCTCGACGGCCGCGAACAGCTGGCGACACCGCCCGAGATCGCGACCGTCAACAGGACCGCCAGCAACGGCCAGTCCGGCGAAGCCGCCAAGACGACCCGGCTGGTGGTCGCCCGCAGTGCGCCAAAGGCGCGCGACCGCCGCCGCATGGAAGTCTCCATGATGACCAAGATCGGCGACCGCAACGTCGTCCGCACCATGCCCTTCGTGCAGGTGAAGATGGATCTGGCCGCGGGCCACGCCACGTCGCGCAGTTACCCGCCCTTCAACCCGCTCGATGTCTTTTCGGACGACGACGCGCCCGGCGTGGCCGCGGCCGAAGCGCCCGGAGTGATCTACGGCGCCAAGGTCGAGAGCGAGGTGAGTTTGCGCACCCTCGATTTCCCGGTCGCGACCGCGGCCTTCGACGAGAAGAGCGCGTTGAACGCCGACGAGATCGAGGAAGTGGTGCGCGAGACCGGCCTCGCGCTCTCCGACGGCGCCGTCCAGGTTGCCGCACTTCATTATGTCGATCCGGAGCGCTTCGGCCAGTCGATCGGCGGAGCCGGCATCGGCCAGTCCTATGCCCGCATCATTCCCGAGAACGTCTCGACCGCCATCCGCGCGCCCATGGACGAGGTCACCGTCGGCTTCTCCGAGGACTATGTGCCGGTCCGCAGCGAGAAGAGCCTGCGCGACGTGTTCAAGGAGGCTGGATACGACGAGGCGATGTCCGCCGGCATGGCGCAATCGCTTGAAGCCCATCTCGGCGGCCCGGCGATCAAGGAAGGTTGGGTGCTCCGTATCGGTGTTGAATCGACCGGCACGCAGAACCGGATCGTCCGCTGCAGCCTGTACGAGGGGACGCAGCACCGTCTTTCGATCGCGATCGACGATCGCGACAGGTTCGTCGCGGCCGACGAGCCGGAATCCACTCCCGAACTGGCGGCGGCGTTCGATGATTCGCCGGCTCCACGAACGGCCCGAAGCGACCTGCCGAGCGTCTATGACGGCATCTACCGCGCCGCCTATTCCTACGGCATGTCGCGCCCGATGACACAGCAACTCGTCAGGCTGCTCGCCTCCGACGTCGATTTCCAGTCCCGCCTCAAACCCTCCGACCGCATCGTGGCCTTCTTCTCGCAGCCCGAGGAGGACGATACGGCATCCGTGGACTCCGAGCTTCTCTATGTGAATGCGACGTTCAACGGGAACACGCGCACGCTCTACCGTTTCCAGATGGAGGACGGCACGGTCGACTATTTCGACGAGGACGGCCGCTCCGCGCGCCAGTTCCTGCTGCGCAACCCGGTGCCGAACGGCAAGTTCCGCTCAGGCTTCGGCGGACGGCGGCACCCGATTCTCGGCTATGTGCGCATGCATACGGGCGTCGACTGGTCCGCGCCGCGCGGAACGCCGATCATCGCCGCCGGCAACGGGGTCGTCGAGAAGGCGGGCTGGTCCGGCGGGTATGGCCGGCAGACCATCATCCGTCACGCCAACGGCTACGAGACCTCGTACAACCACCAGAGCGGCATTGCCAAGGACGTCGTGCCGGGTGCTCGTGTCCGCCAGGGCCAGGTGATCGGCTATGTCGGATCGACCGGTCTGTCGACCGGCAACCACCTCCATTACGAGCTGATCGTCAACGGCAACAAGGTCGACCCGATGCGCGTGCGCCTGCCGGTCGGCAAGGTGCTGAAGGGCGAGGAACTCGCCGCGTTCAAGAAAGAGAAGGAGCGGGTCGACACGCTGCTTCGCGAGGAAGGCGACGATCCGCTGAAGGTTGCCCAGGCCGCCGCCGCGCAGGCGAAGTAGACCGCCGCGCTTCCCCCGACCGGATCGGCCGGCTACTTCAATACTTCTCCCTGCTTCTCCGCCTTCGCAGTACCGGGCACCGTCGCAAGCGCGACGAGCGCCGACAGAACGCAGAATCCCGCATTTAGGAACGCGACCGTGGCGAAGGCGCTGTCGCCGGCCGCGATTCGCGCAGCCTCGCTCGCCGCGTCGAGTGCGGTCTGCGGCGCGACGCCGAACTCCGGCACCCTCCCCGCCCGCTCTCCGAGGGCGGACGCGTAGCCGAACGCGGTGACGACGCCCATCGCTGCCACTGCGACCAGGCCGGCGATACGCGAAACCGCGTTGTTGATTCCCGACGCGGCCCCGGTCTGGTTGTCCTCGACGACCGTCATGACCGCGGTCGACAACGGCGAGACGACCAGCGCCATGCCGAGCCCCATGACGACCATCATCGGGAAAACGCCGGCCCAGAACGCGTGATACTGTGCCAGCGCGACGAAGCCGAGCGCCGCGAACGCCGCGCCGACGATGAGACTGCCGACGGCGATGGGCAGCTTCGGACCGATCCTGTCGGACAGTCTTCCGACGCTGCCCGACAGGAGCGCGATGAAGACCGAGAGCGGAAGAAAGAGAAATCCCGTCTGGGCCGGGCTGACGCCCCAGCCGGCGATCAGCAGCATCGGCAGATAGAACAGGATCGCCGACAGCGCGAAATAGAGGAAGAAGGTCGACACGTTCGCGCCGCTGAAGGCGCGATTGCCAAACAGGCCAAGGTCCACCATCGGCTCGGACGCGCGTCTCTCCCAGGCGATGAATGCCGCGATGATCGCCAGGCCCGCCACGATCGCCATGAGCGACCAGCTCAGCGAAGTGCCGTTTCCCCTTTCCGTCAGGACCGTCAGGCCATAGGCGAGCAGGCCGAAACCGATCGCGGCGAGTACCGCGCCGTTGATGTCGAGCGCTTTCTGGCCGCCGGGCGGGTCGGCCGGAACCTGGGTCGCCAGCAGCCAGACCGCCACGGCGCCCAGCGGCAGGTTGATGGCGAATATCGCCCGCCAGATCGAATCGTCGAAGGCCGCGAGCGCGAAGCCGCCAAGCACCGGGCCGAGAGCCGTGGTCATCGCGGACGCCGCCGCCCAGATGCCGATCGCCCTGCCCCGCTGCGCCTTCGGATAGGCCTTGGCGATGATCGCCAGGCTGCACGGCACCATGATCGCCGCGCCGATGCCCTGCACGGCGCGAAACGCGATGAGCAGCACGGCATTCGGCGCGAGCGCGCAGGCGACCGAGGCGGCGGCAAAGAAGACGATGCCGGCGATGAAGGTGAGCCTCAGGCCGAATCGGTCGCCGGCCGCTCCTCCGGTCAGGATCAGCGCCGACAATGTCAGCGCATAGGCGTTGGAGATCCATTGCGCGTCGGCGAGCGAAGCGCCCAGATCGGCGCGAATGGCCGGCATGGCGATGGAAACCACCGATCCGTCAATAAACCCCATGCTCGACGCGAGGATCGCGGAAGCCAGAACATAGGGCCGGCTTTGCGAGGGGCAGAAGGTCAATGCGGATGAGGCGGTCATCGGAAATCAACCCTTAGGTCAACATTTCACGCCTGAATCTCATATTTGCTATTGCAAACTTAAGCTTTATATGTGAAACATATAAGCTCTACCTTAAATATGGGTTTTGATAATGAAACATGAGGTTCTTCAGGCATTTCTCCTCGATGTTCGGGATCTAGGATCGGCTCGCATTGATAGACGCAAGCTGGCTTGGATGCTGGGACGTGTCAATTTGAACGCTTCAGCATATTCCCTACTGCTCGATGAGTGGGAGCAAATTGGGGGAGACCGCAACCGCTTGCACGGGTTCCAATGGGGCGATGTCTATAACTTTTTTGACGGAGCTAACGCTCAACGCGTTAGTGATTGGGAGTAAGAATACCCCCAAGCACTAACAGCTGTCGTTTTATTCGACGAACTCGACCGTCACGCCCTTCGTCACCAGCTTGGCGAGTTCCTGCGCGTCCCAGTTGGTCAGCCGCACGCAGCCATGGCTGTTGGTCTTGCCGATCTTGGACGGCTCGGGGGTGCCGTGGATGCCGTAGGTCGGCTTCGACAGCGCGATCCACACCGAACCCACCGGCCCGTTCGGACCGGGCGGGATGCGCAGAACCTTGTCGTTCTCCCCCTGCTTGAAGTTGATCTTCGGGTTGTAGGTGTATTCCGGATTGAGCGCGATCCGTTCGACCGAGACCGTCCCGGACGGCGACGGCGTGTCCGTCGAGCCGATCGTCGCCGGATAAGCGACGACCAGGCGGCCCATCGCATCATAGGCGCGCACCTGCTCGCGACCCTTGTCGGCGATGATCTTCGCCACCTGGCGGGTGACGTTGGCGCCGGTGTTTGCAACGCGGATGACCGCGCCCGGGCGGAACTCGACGCCCTTGTTCAGCTCCTTCAGATAGGCCTCGCTCATGTGGAAGCGCTCGGCGAGCATCTCAACCGTCGAGGTGTAGCTCATCGCCTCGAGCTGCGCCTTCTGGCCGTAGTCGGCCGGGATCGACGCCACGTAGGGTCCGGCGACATCCTCCGGCGTGATCGTGTAGTCCATGAAAGCCTCGCCGCCGCGCGCGGCAAGCTCCGCCTCGATCGCCGGGAAGTCGATCAGCGTCAGCTTGATGCCGGTGAGGTCCTTGTATGCGGCGAGCGCCTTGTCGACGTTTCCGCCCATGTGACCGTCGATGACGCCGGGCGACACGCCCGCGCGGTCGAGCAGGACCTGCAGCTTGGCGACGTTCAGGTCTGATTTCTTCGAGATCGTCGGCTGGTCGGTCGGCACGGAGGGCGACAGGGTGGGCTCGTCCGACGGCGCCGGCAGCGCGCGGCGCTCGACCGGCTCGTTGCGGACGATGCCGCCGGGCGCCGGCGGAAAATAGGTGCCGCCCTCGTCGATCGACGCCTCGTCGCCCGGATAATCCTGATCGTCGTAGGGATCTTCATAGGGGTCGGCATAGGCCGGATCGAACTCGTCCACCGCCGCGCCGTAGCGGCGGTTGCGGTCGCGCTCCAGCCGGCGCATGTCGTCTGGATCGTCGAGATAGTAGCGGTCGCCCTGCGCCGCATAAGGGTCCTGGTAGCGCGGCAGGTTGCGCGGCACCGAGCCGGTGGCGCGGCGGTCGAGATTGCGCGGCCGCTCGATGCGCAGGATTTCTCCCGTATAGGCGTCGCGGATCACGCGCCGGCCGTACTGGTCGTAATAGACCTCGATCTCGCGCGCCTGGGCGAGACGATAGTCGTCCTGCGCAAAGGCCGGAACGACGGTCAGCGAGGTGGTGGAGATCGCGGCCGCGAGGACGGGCAGCAGGATGGTCTTGAGCTTCATGCGGCGAAAACTCGTTTGATCGGATCGGGTTGCAGGAGGCTCGCACTTTCTCCCGCGCCCCCTTTCAATGCGCAGATTATGGTTTCTCGAAGATGAACCGGCGATGAAGAGGCGGCCCGCCGCCATGCCCCCTAGAAGCGCCGGCACCTAGGCGTGTGCCGGCTCCTCCACCGCTTTGATCCTGACCACCGACACCGAGCACAGCGCCTCGGCCACGATCTTGGTCGAGACGCTGCCGAGGTGCCGGCGCATTGCCGACGATGCCCGGGCGCCGACCACGATATGGCTCACGTCGTTGTGCCGTGCGTAGTTGAGGATCGCATCCGCGGGCGCCACCGCCTCCAGCACGTGGAAACTGATGCGCGTATCCGGCAGGTGGAGCGGCCTCGCCCAGTCTTTCAGCGCCACCAGTCTCTTGAGATAGATCGACGCGCCGTTCTCGTCGCTCTCCGGCGTGCTGCCGAGGATCTCGGTCTTCAGCACCGTGATGCACGCGAGCCGGGAATCCCCCCGCGTCGCGATGAGCCGGGCCGTCTCGGCGAGCACCTCGGGAATGAGCGGATCGTCGGCGCTGGAGAGATCGACGGCCGCGAGGATCGTCGACGGTCCGTGGCGGCGCACGACCGGATTGCCGACCAGGGCCTTGTCGTCCGGCTTGCGAAATAGGTCGCGCATCGCCGCGAGGACGCCGCGGCGCGCCCTCCCGTCCTCGCGAAGGGGAACCTGTTCGGGATGTCGCAGGTCCGACAGCACATGCGCCGCATCGGCGTAGCGTCTGGCCCGGTCGACCTCCATGCACCGCAGGATGACCGCCTCGAGCCAGCGCGGAATGGCGCCCACGACATCGCGCGGGCGCCGGGGCGAATGATAGAGCCGGCGCTTCATCCCGGCGAAGGTCTGCGGCCGGCCGAAGGGCTCGATCCCGGTGGCGAGCTGGTAGAGAATGCAGCCGAGCGCGAAGATGTCGCTTGCGGTGTCGGTGCGCTCGCCGAGCACCTGTTCGGGCGCCATGTAGGCGGCTGTGCCGATCGGCAGCGAACTCTCCTCGCCGAGCAGGTCGGGCAACTCGGCATGTCGCGCCAGCCCGAAGTCGATCAGCACGGCGCCGCGCGGCGACAGGATCACGTTTTCCGGCTTCAGGTCGAGATGGGCGACCTTCTGCCGGTGGAGCGACACCAGGGCCGCGGCGACGAGCGCGCCGATCTCGCCCACCTCGGCGGCCGGCAACGGCGCGCCCGCCGCCACCTCGGCAAGACCCCGCCCCGTCACGAACTCCATCGCGAGATAGGGAATCTTGCCGATGTCTCCCGACGCAACGAACCGCGGCACGTGCGGACCCGACAGCCGCTTGGCGATCAGTTCCTCCACCTCGAAACTCACCAGCATCGACACGTCCTGTCCCGGTTCGACGAACGGGATCTTGACGATCAGCGGAAAGTCGTGCGCCGGGCTGCGCGCATTCCAGAGCGCCGCCATGCTGGCGCCGGGCCGGCGCTCGATCAGTTCGATGCCGTCGAGCAGGTCGCCGGGCTTGAGATCGGATCCGGATTGCTGATTCATTCGCCTGACACCTCGCTTCTTGCCTTCTACCGCCCGATCTTGAGACGCATGCCGAGCCAGGGTGGCAGCCCGCCCGCGACGATCTTTCGCGCGGTCTCGTCGTAATCGTAGGGAACCCGCACCATGGTGGTGCTTCGCTTGTCCGTGTCGATCAGGCCGAGACAGGCGGCCGGATTGCCGTCCCGCGGCTGCCCGACCGCGCCGCAGACCAGCAGATGGCGGCGCAGCGGCGACAGCGGCGCCGGCACATTGTCGATGGGGGTGAAGCGGAGCGGACGGCGGCCGGGCAGCTGGTAGTAGAGCGCCGGAACGTGGGTGTGGCCGCAGACGATCATCGGCGCGTCGCTGGCCGCCAGACTGGCCGCCGCGGCGTCGGTGTCGCGCACATATCGCCATTTCGCCGGCAGATCGGCGCTGGCATGGACATACAGCCGGTCTTCCGACATCGCGGCAAGCGGCAGGCTGCCGAGGAAGGCGACATGCGCGTCCGACAGGCGCTGCCGCGTCCATCGCACCGCTTCGCGGGCATTTTCCGACATGTCGCGGCGATCGTGCACGACGGCCTGGTCGTGATTTCCGAGGACGCACAGCGCCCCATCCTCGACCATCCGCGCGCACCGCTCGGTGATGTATTCCGGGTCCGGCCCGTAGCCGACGAGGTCGCCGAGCAGGACGGTTTCGTCGGCAGAGAGCGCCCGCGCGGCGTCCAGCACCGCGTCGAAGGCCTCGCGGTTGGCGTGAATGTCCGACAGAATGACTACCCGCATCGCGGCCCGTCCTGACAAAGGGGCGAAACCTCGGCCAAGGACCGCGAGGATGTTATCGCCGAGCACCGCGACCGTATCGTTGACACAGGTCAAGACGACGGGCGTTTCGCGACGGCGCTTTGCGATCTACGGGCGGTAGGGGAAAGGCGTGCGCTTGAAGCGCGGGAACGGCGTGGCCATCCCGGAAAGCAGTGGCGAGCCGCGCTTGTTCGCGGCCCGCATTGCGCCTGGGACTATTCGCACTGACGGCGCGGTCCGCCCCCGAAGGGCTGGTACGTATTGTCTTCGGGGCGGTAAGACCGGTAACGGCTGAAGCAGTAGTCGATATGGTCGCCGTCGATCTGCGTATCGTCCGAAGCGTATTCGACATAGACGGCGGGCGCGTCGCTCTCTGCCTGGATGTAGCCTTCGGCCTCGGGCTCCGCCGACACCGGGGTCGGCATGACGCCCTGCGATGCCTCCGAGTAAGGCGAGACGCAACGGCGGCGCCCGCCGCTGTAGGGCGTGTAGCTGTCGTCGCGCGGGCGATACGAGCGGTAGCGGCTGCTGCACCAGTCGGCATGCGCGGCTGCCAATGCCTCGGCCTCCGGCGAGCGAAGGGCGGGATCGTTCTCCGGCGTCAGCGCGGCCGTCGTCATCGCGTCCACGTCCTGAGCCGGGGCGTCGGCGTCTGCGACGGCGGGCTCGGCCTGCACGACCGTGCGCGACTGCTTCTCTTCGGCTTGCACGGCGGCAACGCGCTCGAAGGGCTGTTCGGAGGGATCGACCTTCTGCGGTTCGGCGGTCCACAGCCCCGCCACCGCCTGGCCCGCCTTCTGCAGCTTCACCGGTTCGGCGTGGAAATAGGTAACCGCCATCACGATTCCGCTCACGAAGATCGCCAGCGACAGCACGAAGCCACCAACGAGTGCCAGAAAAGGTTTCATCCCTCGATCCTCTCAATCACCTGAGCGGCAAATGAAAATCGACGGCGTTCGGTTCCCTTGAAAACACGATATCGACACAAAGTCTGGAAGCGCGGCGCACGCGAATTGTCGCCGGCCGAAAGGGGCGGCAGATGCCGCCCCTTCTCGTTGAATTCGTCTCCGATGTCGTTCGATCAGGCCCCGGTCCAGGCGCCAGTGGAACCTAGAGTTTCACCTTCGGCTCGCGCGCCCACAGACGCAGTTTACGGCAGCTTTCGAGGAAGGTACGGATGTCGTTCGCCGAGCCGAGCGGAATGACACCTTCGTCCGCTTCGACGCCGGCCTTGTCCAGCAGCGGCTGCGCCGCCTCGCTGTGGGCGATGAACTTGCAGTGCGCAAAGGCGTCGGCGACGAAATCCCGCGCGGCCGCTTCCTTGCTCAACTGTTCCGCGCCCTCCGGGCTGAGCATCAGCGCGACGGCGTCGTAGAGAACCGACGGCCCGCCGTCGATCATCTGCTTCGCCGCGATCAGGCTGCCGTCGGACGCTTCGACGCCGCCGACCTTCGGGGCCACAATTTCCATCGTCGCGCCTTCCTTCTTCAAGGCTGCCTCAAGCTTCTTCAGCAGCCCGGCGTCACAGCCGTCGCTGACCAGAACTCCGACCTTGCGGCCTTTGAAGCTGTCCGGCCCGTTCTTCACGATCGACAGCGCGTCCGATGCCGGCAGATCGTCGCGCGGCTCGACGGCCGCATCGGCTTTCCGCGGCAGTTTCTTGATGCCGAGTTTCTCCGCCACGGTTTCCCCCAACCCATCGTCGATGTTGAGGAGATGCGAGACCATGCGCTCGCGGATGACCGGGGTTTCGACCTTCGACAGTTCGAAGGTCAGCGCCATGGCGATGTGCTTCTGCTCGGTCACCGTCTGGCTGATGAAGAACTGGCGCGCCTGGCTGTAATGGTCGGCAAAGCTTTCGGCACGCAGCCGCACCTTCTGGCCTGCCTCTGCGTCGGCGAAGGAGCGGAAACCCTTCTGCGGATGCTCGCGCGGCCCCATGCCCCACGAGTTCGGCTGGTAGTTGGCGCGACCCACGGGATTGCGCATCGCCATGTGCCCGTCCTGCTGGAAATGATGCATCGGGCATTTCGGCGCGTTGATCGGGATATGCGTGAAGTTGGGGCTGCCCAGCCGCTTCAGCTGCGTATCGAGATAGGAGAAGTTGCGCCCCTGCAGCAGCGGATCGTTCGAGAAGTCGACACCGGGCGGCACGTTCTGCGTCATGAAAGCGACCTGTTCGGTCTCGGCGAAGAAGTTGTCCGGCATGCGGTCGAGCACGAGGCGCCCGACCGGCATCGGCTCGATGATTTCCTCGGGAATGATCTTCGTCGGGTCGAGGATGTCGAAATCGAAGGAGTCGGCGAACTCCTGGTCGAAGAGCTGCACGCACAACTCCCATTCCGGAAAATCGCCGGCGTTGATTGAGTCCCACAGATCGCGGCGGTGGAAATCCGGATCGGCGCCGTTGATCTTGACGGCCTCGTTCCACACCACCGACTGCAGGCCCAGCTTCGGCTTCCAATGGAACTTGACGAAGGTCGATTCGTCCCTGGCATTCACGAAGCGGAAGGTGTGGACGCCAAATCCCTCCATGAAACGGAAGGACCGCGGAATGGCACGGTCCGACATGATCCACATGATCATGTGCATGCTCTCGGGCGTCAGCGAGATGAAGTCCCAGAAATTGTCGTGCGCCGACTGGGCCTGCGGAAAGGCCCGGTCCGGCTCCTCCTTCACGGCATGGACCAGATCCGGGAACCTGATCGCGTCCTGGATGAAGAAGACCGGGATGTTGTTGCCGACGATGTCCCAGTTGCCTTCCTGGGTATAGAGCTTGACCGCGAAGCCGCGGACGTCGCGGGCAAGGTCGAAGGATCCCTTCGACCCCGCCACCGTCGAAAACCGGACGAAGGCCGGCGTTCTCTCTCCGGCGCGCTGGAAGATATCGGCCCGGGTGTACTTTGCCAGGGACTCATAGGTTTCGAAGTAGCCGTGGGCCCCGTAGCCGCGAGCATGAACGACCCGTTCGGGAATGCGCTCATGGTCGAAGTGGAAGATCTTCTCGCGGAAATGGAAGTCCTCGATCAGCGTCGGCCCGCGCTCGCCGATCTTCAGCGTGTTCTGGTCGTCGGCGACAGGGCCTCCCTGGGCGGTGGTGAGAACCTCGGCTTCGTCGTCCGCTGTCTGGTGGAGTTCGCCACCGTTCCCTCGGGCGAGCTTCTGGTCATGAATCGTGGCCGCCTGGTTGGAGGCGGCTTTCGCTGGGGTGCGGGCCATCGGGGTTCCTCGTGGCTGTTGTGACCGGTCCATCCGGTCGAGTATCAAGGGGCGCGGGAGGGCCGCCGGCGGATCGCCAATGACGGCTCGATGGGGCCGGATGCGCCCGGACCAGCCGGCCGCAGTTCGCCCGCCACGTCATGCATCGCTGGATTGAAGCTCCGCAGCGGAACGATCTTCGGATCCTTGGCGATCGCCGCCTGTCGCGACATCAGCGCAAGCAGTTCCGGCGCCAGTCCGTCGCGGCCGCGCGCAATGCCATGAAACGCAAGCAGGTTCATCTGGCTGACTTTCGCGGAGGCAGGTCGACCCGGGACTCATGCCCCGGGTCGACTGCCGGTTACGCGGCCTTCCTGGCCTTGGCCCGGTCGTTCGCCGACATGTCGGCCAGCTTGGTCAGGTCGCCGTCGGTCTTCGATTCCTCTTGAAGGTTGGCATCGAGCAGCTTGGCCGCGTCGGCCATGCCAAGCTCGCTCGCCCAGCGCTTCAGGGTGCCGTAGCGGGTGATCTCGTAGTGCTCGACCGCCTGGGCCGCCGAGATGAGGCCGGCGTCGAGCGCCACCGTATCCTTGAACTCGTCCATGATCTCCTCGCCCTCGGAGATGATGCCTTCGATCGCATCGCAGGTCTTGCCCTGGGCGCGCTTCCCCATCAGCTCGAAGACCTGCTGCAGACGTTCGATCTGTCCCTCGGTCTCCTTCTGATGCTTGTCAAAGGCTGCCTTCAGCTCTTCCGACTGGGCGGCGCGCTTCATCTTCGGCAACGCCTTGAGGATCTTGCGTTCGGCGTAGTAGATGTCCTTGAGCGTATCGTGGAAGAGATCTTCCAACGTCTTTTCCTTCGCCATTGCTGCGATTCCTTCCGTCCTGAATGAGAAATATTAAATATTCATCACGCGCACGTGATGGATACTTGAGAACGCCATCAGGTCGGAGAGGTTCCGCTGTCGCCGAATAAATCTCGGCGGCCGGTTATCGAAGTCGCGCCCCGATCTCACAGTTCGGGGTGCATGTCCCGGAACAGCCGCGGCGCGATGCCGAAGCGGCGCTCGAACGCCTCGGCCAGACGCGCGGGCGGGAAGAGCCCCACCTGCGCCGCGACCGACTTCAGCGACAGCCCGCGCGACAGAAGCATGCGCGCCGCATCGAGCCGCGCGGTCTCGACGAAGCGGGCGGGCGTCTGGCCGGTCGCGGCCGCGAACCTGCGATGAAAGGTGCGTTCGGTGAGGCCGGCACGTTCGGCGAGCGACGGCACGTCCAGCGGCGCGTCGAGGTTCGACTGTATCCACCCGATCAGGTCGGCGAACGGGCTGCCGCCCTTCACCTGCGCCTTGAGGACCGGGCTGAACTGGGACTGGTAGCCGGGCCTGCGTGCATAGAGCACCAGCCGCTTGGCGACCTCGCCGGCGATCGACGCATCAAGATCGCGCGCGATCATCGCCAGCGCCATGTCGATCCCCGTCGTCACGCCTGCCGATGTCCACAGCCGGCCGTCGATCACGTAGAGCGCGTCGGGGTCGACCTCGACCCTGGGAAAGGTGGCCGCGAAGGGTTTGCACGAATCCCAGTGCGTGGCGACACGGCGGCCGTCGAGCAGGCCGAGCGCAGCGAGCACGAAGCCCCCGGTGCAGACAGAGCCGAACCGCTCCGCCTTTCTAGCGAGGTTCGAAAGAGCCGCCCGCAGCGCCGCATCCGCGACTGCCGGCAGCACGTGCTCGCGCTCGGCCCCGGCGATCAGGATCGTCCGGGCTTCCGCGGGCTTAAGGTCTCCGATCGGCCGGGTCTCCAGCGTGACGCCGCTGCTGCTCTCCACCCCGCCGCCCCGGGCCGATGCGAGCACTACCTTGTAGAAATCGAGCTTTTCGCGCTGGCGCAGCGCCCGATTGGCGCCGTTGAACACGGACGCCGGCCCCGACACATCGAGCAGCTCGAACCCCGGATAGACGACGAAGGCTACATGATGCATTGGCAGGAATTACCATGTCTATGTCATTTCTGCCAGTCGCCCGTGATGCTAGCTTCCGCGGCGTTGGGGCGTCCGGCACGGACGGGCGTTCCCCTGAATTCGGGTCCTTGGTCTGGAGGCGATCATGTCGAAATCCTTCTTCATCTGGGGCGCGGTCGCTCTCGTCGTCCTGTCGCTGGCAGGCTTCGGCGGCTGGCTCATGACCCTTCCGGCGGGAACCGCGGCGGCAGAGGCGCCGCCGGTGCCGCGGCAGGAGGCCGACGCGATGCTTGCCTCCCTGAAGCCGAAACGGGAGCGGCCGCTGGTCGCCGTCATCGGCATCAACGACGCCACCGAAACCACCGACTATCTGATGCCGACCGGCATCCTGCGCCGCGCCGACGTGGCCGACGTGATGATGCTGGCGACCGGCGAGGGTCCGGTGCAGCTCTATCCCGCGCTCAAGGTGGAGCCCGACGCGACCATCGCGGCCTTCGATGCGAAGCACCCGCAAGGAGCGGATTATGTCATCGTGCCCGCCATGAGCCGCGACGACGATCCGGCGGCGCTCGCCTGGATCAGGAGCCAGGCGGAGAAAGGCGCGACGATCGTCAGCGTCTGCGCCGGCGCCAAGGTCGTGGGCGCCGCCGGCCTGCTCGACGGCAAGCGCGCGACGACGCATTGGTACTATCTCGGCGAGCTGCTGCAGCGCAGCCCGACGGCTCGCTATGTCGCCGACCGGCGCATGGTCGTGGACGGAAGCGTGGCGACGACGACCGGCATATCCGCCTCCATGCCGATGATGCTGACGCTGATCGAGGCGATCGCCGGCCGCGCCAAGGCGGAAGCGGTGGCGCGCGACCTCGGCGTCGACCGGTGGGATGCGCGCCACGCCAGCGCGGCCTTCAGGATCACGCGGCCGTTTGCGACCACCGTGCTCGCCAACCGGCTGGCCTTCTGGAACCGGGAAGAATTCGGCATCCGTCTCGAGCCGGGAATGGACGAGGTGTCGCTCGCCCTGGTCGCCGATGCCTGGTCGCGAACCTACCGGTCAAGGGCCACAACCTATGCCGCCTCGGCGGACCCGGTGAAAACCCGCAACGGCATCCGCATCGTCCCCGACATATCTGCGGCGGACTGGCCCGAAGCCCGGCGCCTCCCGACCTTCGCCGGCCGGCGCCCCGCCGACGCCCTCGACCACGCCCTCGACGCAATCGTGGCGCGCTATGGAGCGCCGACCGGCGACGTGGTCGCCATGCAGCTCGAATACCCGCGGCAGGCCGCAATTCGCTGACGGAGCCCTGGCCCGTTCTCGATAACTGCAGGAAAGGAGTCCCGTCATGTCACTCTGCCGCGTCCAGCACTTTTCCGTATCGCTCGACGGTTTCGCCACCGGCGAAGGCCTGAGCCGCGAAGAACCCTTCGGCCACGCTGGCGAACGGCTGCACGAGTGGATGCTCGCAACCCGCTGGTGGCGCCAGAGTACGGGTGAACCGGGCGGGTCCGGAGGCATCGACGACGCCTTCCTGCGGCTGTTCGAGCCGGGCATCGGCGCCGAGATCATGGGCGCCGGCAAGTTCGGCCCTCCCGGATGGCAGGAGGATCCTGACTGGAAAGGATGGTGGGGTCCCAACCCGCCGTTCCACACGCCGGTCTTCGTCCTCACCCACCGCCCGCGCGCGCCGGTCGAGATGGAAGGCAGAACCACGTTCCATTTCCTCGACGTCCCGCCCGCCGAAGCGCTCGCGGCTGCCCGCGCGGCGGCGTCCGGCCAGGACGTGCGCGTCGGCGGCGGTGCCACCATTATCCGCGACTTCCTCGCCGCCGGTCTGGTCGACCACATGCATGTCGCCGTGGTCCCGATCCTGCTCGGCCGGGGCGTGCGCCTCTGGGACGGGTTGGAGGGAATAGAGAAGGAATACGCCGTCGAGTCCGTCTCCTCTCCGAGCGGGGTCACGCACATGACGTTCACCCGCAAGGACCCTTAAATGCTCGGTACCCGTGCCTACGCGTCGACCTTGCCGCCCACCCTGGCGCCCGCCGCGATGGTGGGCGGCGCGGCGTTGAGCGTGTCGATGGCAAAGCCGGCGGCCTTCTTGTAGCCGGCCATGAAGGCGGACCGCTCCGCCGCCGGGATGACGTCGTCGATGTTGTCGAACGTGCCGCCGCAGCGTTCGTCGACCAGGTTGAGCAGGCCGAACGGCCCCGCGCCGCGGTTGCGCAGCACGAGCTGTGAGATCGGCCCGCAGAACTTCTCATCGTAGGCTGCGAACGCCGCCTCGCCCAGCCCGTGCTCGACCAATGCCGCGCCCAGCGCGCGGCCGTCCATGATCGCCTGGCTCGCGCCGTTGGAACCTGTCGGATACATCGGATGCGCCGCGTCGCCGATGAGGATGACCCGCCCGTCGCGCCACGTGGGCACCGGGTCGCGGTCGATCATCGGGTTCTCGTAGGCGCCGTCGGCGCGCGACAGCAGCGCCGGCACGTCGAGCCAGTCCCAGGTCCAGCCCTCGAAATTGTGGATGAAGTCGGCGATTTCGACCGGCTTGAACCAGCCCGAATTCTTCCGCCCCTCGGACGCGTCGACCGTGACCTCGGCGATCCAGTTGATGGTGGCGAGCCCGGTCTCGGGATCCGGCGGCGAGATCGGGTAGAAGACGAAGCGGTGGCGGTGGGTACCGAGCCCGACGAAGGAGGCGCCGGAGCGGATCGGCACGCCGGGGGAAACGCCGCGCCACATGATCGCCCCACCCCAGTGAATCGGCGGCTGGTCGGGATGCATCTGCGCGCGCACCGCCGAATGCATGCCGTCGGCGCCGACAAGCAGCGACCCGCGCACCTCGCGCCTCCCGTCGGCGGTCTCGACCAGCGCCGTCACCGTGCCGTCCGCCTCGTTGCGGTAGCCGGCGACTCGGTGGCCGGGACGCACGGAATCCTTCCCCAGCCGTTCGACCACGGTGCGATAGAGCAGCATCTGCAACTCGCCGCGGTGGACGGCATATTGCGGCCAGCGGTAGCCGGCCAGCAACCCGCGCGGCTCGGAATAGATGTCGTTGCCGTTCAAGCCCACCAGCGCCCATTCGCGCGCGGCGAGCCCGATCCGGTCGAGCGCCTCGGTGCCGATGCCGAGGTCGCCCAGTTCGCGCACCGCATTGGGCTGCAGGTTGATGCCGACGCCGAGCGGCTTCAGCTCGCGCACCGATTCGAACACGATGCAGCGCACGCCGAGCTGGTGCAGCGTCAGCGCCATGGCAAGCCCGCCGATGCCGGCGCCGGCGATCAGAACCGGATGATCCGTCATGTATCCCTATCCCTCCGCCCGCGTCTCCTAGCGGATCGCGGCGCGGGAGGGAACAGGGGAGAAGGGCGCACAGCGCAGGCGGGTTGACCGTGCCGCCGGCAAGGCTTGCATTGACCCGCGGCTGCCGGCACCGCGCCTCGCCGTCGGCGGACTTCTTGAACCCGGCTGGAGCGTGAGCTACTGGAAATGGACTTGAAGGCGGTCGGAGCTAACTCCGATACAGCTCGGAAATCCGCAGATATCTGTGGACGTTTCCCGTAAGTCGAGAGGCTCGGTAATTGCCATCCGGCTTGTTGAGAATGATCGGGACCTCGCGCCCTGGGCGCACCGTAACCGCGACTTTCATCGACACCTTCGATCCATCCGGGATTTCCGGACGCCAGCGGGCCATGACGCTTGCGATGATCGTCTTGAGGAAGGCGAGCGCGAACCAGATTCCCAGGCACCTCCGCGGTCCCGCGCTGAAGGTCAGCCACTGGTAGGGCGATCGCGAAATGCTCCCCCAGCGCTCGGGAATGAACCGGTCCGGATCCGGATAGAGATCCGGGTCTCGATTGGTCATCCAGGCGCTAATGAGGATCTGCGACCCGACCGGGATAGGACGACCAACGAGCTCCGCATCCGCGTGGGTTTTCCGACGCTGGATAGGCGCCGGGGGAACCAGCCGAAGCGCCTCCTTGATAACCCCATCCAGATAGGGGAGATTCATGATGGCGCTGATATCGGATGGAGATATGCGTTGGTAATCGCGTACCTCTTCGTGAAGCTTTCTGGCGACCTCCGGATGGGTGGAAATGAATACGAGCAGCCATGTCAGTATCGACGTGGACGTGTCGTATGACGCTCCCAGCATCGTCCAGCCATAGCCGGCGATACGGTCCGCCGATGCAGGTCGCCCGAATTCGTCCGTTGCGTTTGCGATAGTCGACAGCACGTCCGAGCGAGGTTCTAGCCCGTCACGTGTTTTGCCCCATTCGATGATGGCGTCGTAAGTCGCTTTGGCCTGACGATGCAGCCTCGAAAACGGCGGCCTCCCGTACTTCGCCGCAATCAGGCCGGCGATGGAAGCTCCGCTCAACCTTCCGTGTTGCTCGACCATGTCAGCTGCCCGGATACCTCGGATGATGTCCGGATCCTTGAACATACCTTGCGAAGCCAGATGCTTCATCAGCGTGTTCACGCGCGGGATGATGTTGATGACTTCCCCTGTCGGCCATCGATCCATCTGGTCTGTGACGATCTCGGCGATGACGGGGTATACCTCTTCGACAAGCTTCTTCCGGAACAAGGGTCCGAACAGCTTGATGTAGTGTTCATATTCAGCGCCATTTGCGCTGAAATAGCCTTGCCGGAGGTGATTGTGGGTCGAATTCCGGTAGCCTTTGACGATGATGCCGCCATTTCGAAATGTATCGTAGTTCTTGAGAACCGCCTCGGCGTAGATCGAACCGACCACGTGAAAAGTGGGCGGGCGCTGCTTAAGGGCAGACAGCGAGATCCCCGTGAAATTCCCGTATCTGTTCGTGATGTCACGGGAGGTCGAGAGCGGGTCGAGCAGAAGTTGCGCGATCGTTTGGTAGGCTCGAAATCCCGTCAATATGCTGGCGCTCGGCATCTCGGTTCCTGCTACTCCAGTTTCAGCGCCAGGTCGGCGATTGCTGGACTGTCGGTGGGCGTGACGGGCGCGCGGCCGACCGCTGCGTCGGCTGCGGCGGTCATTGCGTTCAGCTGACGTTCGAGAGCGAACCGGGCATCCTCGATCTGGGCGGGAGACGCTGCCCGACCGATGTCGATGGGGGTGCCCACGCTGAAGACGCCGCGGCCCAAGGGAAGCGGCAACATGAAGCGGTCCCAGCTCGACAGGATGATCGCATTCGAACAGGAATAGGTGGCCGGCACCAATGGGCAACCCGAAAGCCCGGCCAGTTCGACGACGCCTTTCGACACCCTCATTCTTGGTCCCCGCGAGCCGTCCGGAGTAAGGCCGACGGAGTGCCCGGAGCCGAGGACCTGGAGAATTCTTCGCGCGGCATTCGACGAGGCGCGGCTGCGCGACCGTTGTATGACATTGATCCTGAATCTGTCCGCGGTAGCCAGCGCCAGTTGTCCGTCGCGGCTGGTCGAGCCCACGACCCAAAGCTGCGCGGTCGGGGGCCAGAACTTCGGCATCATCAACTGTCTGCCGTGCCATACGCAGAAGATGATCGGCGATTTCCTGGCCAATTGTTCAAGTGAATGATCGGTGGCATCTGAGAATTGCCCCATGATCGAATAATAGACGAAATCGATGTAGATTTTGCCGCACCAGGAGACGAGCTGGCGCGTTAAAGGCTTCGAGAGAACGTTTCTCAATTTCCACTTCAAGACGCGCGTCCCCCCAGACACACGTTGCACAGCGACCGATCCGTATGCGAGGGGTCGTTGTCGAGGACTACTTCCCGTCAACTACAAATAGAGATGGATCTTGGTATTGATCTTAACTCGACTGCAATTGGAGTCCAGACTTTCGTAGACATGATCAATCTGCGGCGGATGTCTGATCCGCCAAGGTGTTTTGCGGACCTGTCCGGAATGTTTCCGGACGATGGAATAGTTCGGAGAAGAGAGGAAACGGGAAAGAATATGCGTCCCCGCTTCCTGTATCCGTTCTACCTTCACGCTGGTTCGTGATATCAGGGGATGTTGATCCAGACCGGCAAGAGTATCATCCATTTGAGGAGACGCTGGCGCGACGCCAGGTGTCGATGTCTTGACTGGGGAGATGGGTGCCGAGGGCGTCGAAGCAGGTGTCGCTATAGGCGGCTCTTGTCAAACGTTCTGTAGGCGCCGCCGCTTCTTGCGCACCTCGGCCAGAAAACGCCCCCGCGTTTCCGCTGGGGCGCCTCGTTCTGGATGATGCCCTCGATTACGCCGCTTCGGCGTCGACCGTCGCCAGCCCGGTGCGGAAATTCAGCCGGTCGGAACCGTTCGTCACCACCACCCTTGCCCCGTCGCGGATGTCGCCGAGCAGGATCTTCTCGGCCAGCGGGTCCTGCAGTTCCTTCTGCATCACGCGCTTGAGCGGTCGCGCGCCGTAGGCGGGGTCGTAGCCCTTGTTGGCGAGCCACTCGACGGCCTCGTCATCGAGGTCGAGCGTGATCTTGCGGTCTTCGAGCAGCTTTTCGAGCCGGCCAAGCTGGATCCTGACGATCTGGCCCATGTCCTTGCGGCGCAGGCGGTGGAACAGGATCACCTCGTCGATGCGGTTCAGGAACTCCGGCCGGAACGACGCCTTGACCATGGCCATCACGTCGTCGCGCGCGGCATCCGCGTCCTGGTCCTCGCCCAGCGCCACCAGATATTCGGCGCCGAGGTTGGAGGTCATGACGATCAGCGTGTTGCGGAAGTCGACCGTGCGGCCCTGGCCGTCGGTCAGGCGTCCGTCGTCGAGCACCTGCAAGAGCACGTTGAACACGTCCGGATGCGCCTTCTCGATCTCGTCGAACAGCACGACCTGGTAGGGCCGGCGCCGCACGGCTTCCGTCAGCGCGCCGCCCTCGTCATAGCCGACATAGCCGGGAGGGGCGCCGATCAGCCGGGCGACGGAGTGCTTCTCCATGAACTCCGACATGTCGATGCGCACCATCGCGCCCTCGTCGTCGAACAGGAACGAGGCGAGCGCCTTGGTGAGTTCGGTCTTGCCGACGCCGGTGGGCCCGAGGAACATGAACGAGCCGATCGGCCGGTTCGGGTCCTGCAGCCCGGCGCGGGCGCGCCGCACCGCCTTGGAGACGGCCTGCACCGCCTCGCCCTGGCCGACGACGCGCCTGGCGATCTCGTCTTCCATGCGCAAGAGCTTGTCGCGCTCGCCCTCCAGCATCTTGTCGACCGGAATGCCGGTCCAGCGCGAGACGATGTGGGCGACGTGGTCCGGCGTCACGGTCTCCTCGACCATGCCGGCCTTGCCATCCTGGGCTTCCGCCTCGACCAGCTTCTTCTCCAGGTCGGGGATCCTGCCATAGGCGAGCTCACCGGCGCGCTGGAACTCGCCCTTGCGCTGGGCGATCGCGAGCTCGTTGCGCGCCTCGTCGAGCTGCTTCTTGAGATCCGCCGCGAGGCCGAGTTTCTGCTTCTCGGCCTGCCACTTGGAGGTCAGCCCGTCGGACTCCTCCTCCAGGCCGGCGAGTTCCTTCTCCAGCTTCGACAGCCGGTCCTTCGAGGCCTCGTCCTTCTCCAGCTTCAGCGCTTCGCGCTCGATCTTCAGCTGCATGATGCGGCGGTCGATCTCGTCCAGCGCCTCGGGCTTCGAATCGACCTGCATCCTGAGCCGCGAGGAGGCCTCGTCGACCAGGTCGATCGCCTTGTCGGGCAGGAAGCGGTCGGAGATGTAGCGGTTGGACAGCGTCGCGGCGGCAACCAGCGCGGAGTCGGCGATGCGCACCTTGTGGTGCTGCTCGTATTTCTCCTTCAGCCCGCGCAGGATCGAGATCGTGTCCTCGACCGTCGGCTCGTTGACGAAGACCGGCTGGAAGCGGCGGGCAAGTGCGGCGTCCTTCTCGACATGTTTGCGGTATTCGTCGAGCGTGGTCGCGCCGACACAGTGCAGTTCGCCGCGCGCGAGCGCCGGCTTCAACAGGTTGGACGCGTCCATCGCGCCGTCGGCCTTGCCCGCACCCACCAGCGTGTGCATCTCGTCGATGAACAGGATGATGCCGCCGTCGGCGGAGGTCACCTCGTTGAGCACGGCTTTCAGCCGCTCCTCGAACTCGCCGCGATACTTGGCGCCGGCAATCAGCGCGCCCATGTCGAGCGCCATCAGCTTCTTGTCCTTCAGCGTCTCCGGCACGTCGCCGTTGACGATCCTGAGCGCCAGGCCCTCGGCGATCGCCGTCTTGCCGACGCCCGGCTCGCCGATGAGTACGGGATTGTTCTTGGTGCGCCGCGACAGCACCTGGATCGTGCGGCGGATCTCGTCGTCGCGGCCGATCACCGGATCGAGCTTGCCCGAGCGTGCATCGGCGGTGAGGTCGCGCGCGTATTTCTTCAGCGCGTCGTAGCCCTGCTCGGCCGAGGCCGAATCGGCGGTGCGGCCCTTGCGGATGTCGTTGATCGCGGCGTTCAGCGCCTGCGCGGTCACGCCGGCCTTCGCCAGGATGTCGGCGGTCTTGGCCGATTTCTCGACCGCGAGCGCAGTGAGCAGCCGCTCGACCGTGACGAAGGAATCGCCCGCCTTGGTCGCCATCTCCTCGGCGGTGGAGAAGACCTTGGCGATCGGCTGGGAGAGATAGAGCTGGCCGTTGCCGCCCTCGACCCTGGGCAGCTGGTTGAGCGCGCCTTCGACCGCGAGCAGCACCGCCTTCGCGTCGCCGCCGGAGCGCGAGATCAGCGAGGCGGCGAGGCCTTCCGGATCCTCGACGAGAACCTTGAGCAGGTGCTCGGGCGTGAACTGCTGGTGATTGCGCGACAGCGCCATGGTCTGCGCGGACTGAATGAACCCCCGGACGCGCTCGGAGTATTTCTCGATGTTCATTATGTGTCTCCTTCCCTCACCAGCCCTCTAAGGCGCCGGATCGGCCTGATGACGAGCCCCCGTGTGCGGCAGGCTCTGTTGGGCTGGATATGGGTATGCCTTCCTATCGTCTCAAGACGCCTTGACGAAGGTCAAACAAAAACCGGCGGGAAGGGTTTCCCCTGCCCGCCGGCGGATGTTCGTCGGGGCCGATACCCGATCGGGAAGTCGTCAGGCCGCCTCGTCGGACGGCTCGGATGCCATCGCCGGTTCCGGCGCGGCCACCTCGCCCTCGGGCGATCCGGAACCTTCCTCGGCGCCGGCTTCGCGATTGCCGAAGTCGCCGCCCCGGCCGCGGCGGCGCGGGCGGCGCGAACGGCGCGGCGCGCCGTCTTCGCCTTCTGCCGCGTGACCGTTGCCGTTCGATTGCGGGCGCATCTCGCGCGGCTGCTCTTCGCCGGACGCTTCCGGATTGAGCGCGACCTCGGCGGGAATGCCGCTGATCTCGGGCTGCGGACCGGTGCCGTCGCTGACCTGCGGCTGCGCCTCGAAGGACTGCTGCGGAGCGGGATTGTCCTGCTCCTCGTCGTCGTCCTGGTCGTCGCGCGAATCGCGGTTGAACTGCTGCGGCATCTGCGCCTGCGCGGCCGCGATGATGCGGTTGTAGTGCTCGGCGTGCTGGAGATAGTTCTCGGCCATGACGCGATCGCCGGAACTCTGGGCGTCGCGGGCGAGCTGCATGTATTTTTCGGCGATCTGCTGCGCGGAGCCGCGGATCTTCACATCCGGGCCGTTCGATTCATAGCTGCGCGTAAGCGGGTTCGGCCCCTTGCGGTTCTGGTTCTGGTTATTGTTGTTACGGCCGCGCATGCGCCTGTTCTGCTGTTGTGGCCTCATTCGACACTCTTGCTGGAGAGGTTGCGACAAGCGGCACGCCGGATTGGGAGAACCCCGGTCTGTCGCTGTTCTTGCGACGGTCGGGCGCCTCGTTGCGGCGCCGCCGTCATCCGTTCTGTTTCCGGTTCAAATCCTGCCCGGACGTTCCCCATGCGACGCACCAGGCATCGCTCACGCATGAAGGCAGTTTGTTTTCAACGGGGACCGAATCGACAACGGCACTGCCTGCTACGTCTTGTCCGGTGACTGAAACGTAGCGACATTCCTTTGGGATGCAAGCCTTTTCTTGCGCGGGTCATTGTCGCAGGAAAGCCTGCGCCCGCTCGTGTCCGCCGAGATCGCTGCGCGTGTCGGAATGCCGGAAGCCGCGTCGGGCGAATATGCCCGCGACGTCGCTCGCCTGCCCTGCCCCGATTTCCACCATGATCGCGCCACCGGGCGCGAGATGCGCGGCGCCGTCGCGGGCGATGATCCGGTAGGGATCGAGCCCGTCCGCCCCGCCATCCAGAGCCCGCAACGGATCGAAGCCGCGCACCTCGCGCGACAGGCCGCCTATGTCGGTCGAGGGGATGTAGGGCGGATTGGAAACGATCAGGTCGAACTGCCCGTCCACATTCGCGAACCAGTCCGAGAGGACGAACGTCGCGCGGTCCGCCAGACCCAGCGCCTCGGCATTGGCCTTCGCCGTGGCAAGCGCGCCGGGCGCGATGTCGGTCGCGACCGCGCTGGCGCGGGGTTCCGCCGACAGGAGCGCGAGCGCGATGGCGCCCGTGCCGGTGCCGAGGTCGAGGATGCGGCAGGTCCCTCGCTCGTCGCAGGCGGATGTCGCGAAGGGCAGAGCCAGCTCCACCAGCGCCTCGGTGTCCGGGCGCGGTTCCAGCGTGTCGGGCGAAAGCGCGAGACGCAGGCCATAGAACTCCCGCGCGCCGAGGATGCGATGCACCGGTTCGCCGGCGGCGCGGCGCGCCAGTGCGGCGGACAGCTTTTCCGCGATCTCCGCCGCGACTTCCATCTCCGGCCGCGCCAAGAGATCGGTGCGGCTCGTGCCGGTCAGTTCCTCGACCAGAATACGCGCGTCGAGTGCCGCATCGGCGATCCCGGCGTCGGAAAGACGCGCGCGGGCGATGTCGTGGAGTTCGGAGAGGGTGGTCATGAGCTTCGCCAGTCAGCGTCGGCCGGCCGGCATCCGCGCAACCGAATACCCCCCTCTGGCCTGCTGACTAACTCCCCCTTAAGTGCAGGGCGGTCGCATATGGCGTTACCCCCACCCCTAACCCCTCCCCACAAGGGGGAGGGGACTACGATCCTGTCACGGTCCGAAAAGCAGTCAACGCCGACTGCGGCCGCCGCGACATCGTCCCCCTCCCCCTTGTGGGGAGGGGCTAGGGGTGGGGGTATCAAGCCAACCGCACGCATTTCTGGAGAGCCGCTCACGATCCGGGAACGTCCCACCCCGCTCAATTCGTCCCGAACTCGGCCAGCAGCTTCGACTGGTGGTCCGCCGTCAGCGCGTCGATCACTTCGTCGAGGTCGCCTTCCATCACCCGGTCGAGCTTGTAGAGCGTCAGGTTGATGCGGTGGTCGGTGAGCCGACCCTGCGGGAAATTGTAGGTGCGGATGCGCTCGGACCGGTCGCCGGACCCGACCTGCGCCTTGCGCGATTCCGATCGGTCCGAGTCCGCCTTGCTGCGCTGCAGATCGTAGAGCTTGGCGCGCAAGATCTGGAAGGCCTTGGCGCGGTTCTGATGCTGCGAGCGGCCCGCCTGCAGCAACACGATCCCGGTCGGGATATGGGTGATGCGTACCGACGAGTCGGTGGTGTTGGCGTGCTGGCCGCCGGCGCTCGATGCGCGCAGCGTTTCCAGCCGGACGTCCTCCGGCCTGATCTCGACGTCGACCTCTTCCGCTTCCGGCAGCACCGCGACCGTGGCCGCCGACGTGTGGATGCGGCCCTGCGTTTCGGTGTCGGGCACGCGCTGGACACGATGGACGCCCGATTCGAACTTCAGCGCGGCGAAGACGCCCTTGCCGGTGATGGAGGCGATGATTTCCTTGTAGCCGCCCTTCTCGCCCTCGCTGGCGGAATCCAGCTCGACTTTCCAGCCTTTGGACGCGGCATAGCGCTCGTACATGCGGAACAGGTCGCCCGCGAACAAAGCCGCCTCGTCGCCGCCTGTGCCGGCGCGGATTTCCAGGATGGCGCTGCGCTCGTCCGCTGTGTCGCGCGGCAGGAGCAGGATCTGGATCGCCTTCTCCAGCCCCCCGATCCGTTCGTTCACCTCGTCGATTTCTGCCTCGGCGAGTTCGCGCATCTCCCTGTCGGTGCCCGCGTCGGCGAGCATCGCCTCGATGCCGGCCTTCTCGGCCTCGGCCTTGCGCAGTTCGCGCACCTTCACCGCCATATCCTGGATCTCGGCATATTCCGAGGAGAGCTTGACATAGGCGTCGGGATCGACCCCGGCCGCCATCTGGGCTTCCAGCATCTCGTAGCGCTTGACGACCTGGTCTAGGCGATCGTTGGGGAGTGCGGTCATGCAGAGTTCCTGAATTGGCGACGGGCAATACCGAAGAACCGGCGAAAGCTCAACGGACCGAATGCGCGCGCGACTGCAAACGAGAAGCCTGCCCGGCCGGAAGTCGTCGAATTCGATCCCGACATGTGGGCTTCGCGGGGCGGTATTGCCGGTCACCGACATGGCACGGCGGGAAGATGCCCTATGAGGCCAAGAAGCCCGAGATGATGTCTCGCACCATTTGCGGGTCGGTGCGGTGAGCGAAATGAGCATGTCCCGGCAGCACCTCGATCCGCGCTCCCGGCACTGCTCCTGCTGCGTGGCGGGTCGCCTCCACGATAGTCGCTACGCTCTCGGCTCCTGTCAGGAAGAGCGTCCTAGCCGTTACGGAATCGAAACGGCCGTCGACATAGACCCAGTCTTCCTCGGCATGACATTCCCTCGCAACCGTCGGTGCCGCAGCCACCCGCAGCGGCCAAAGCGGACTCGATCGAAAAGCCTCGATCTCATCGTCGGCCAGTTCCAGAGCATCGCGAAGCACCGCGACGATCGCCCCCTCATTGTCGCCACGCTCAAGGGCCGCCTCAATACCTTCGATGGACCCGGGCGGATATTTCAGACCGAGGCTCGTAAAGGATGAGGTGGCTGACATGGCGGCTCGACGCCGCGCCGCCCAGCGCACAATTCGCTCCGTAGGAATGCCCCCAGAGAGCCACCTGTTCGCCGGTCCGCGAGGCAACCGCGTCGACCACCGCCGCCACATCGGCGAATTCGGTCTCGATCGAATAGCCGGGGGCATCCCCGCTCGCGCCGAAGCCGCGGCGGTCCATCGCATATATGGTGAAACCGCTCTTCAGCACCTCGACGAAAGAATCGAAGGTCGTGTGATCCGCGATCGAGCCATGCACCATCACCAGGGCCGGGCCGTCGCCTGCCACCCACACGGCCAGCGGGGTCCCGTCATGCGACCGGACTTCGAAACGCTGCGTCGTCGCAGCATTGATTGGCTTGCTGCCCACCTGCTTGTCCGACAGGCTGCGTTCTAAGACAGCCGAAACATATCACGAATCCGGGCCGGAGCACACTTGAACGAGGCTGTTACAGGACAATGAAGCCGAACCGACCTCCGATCGGACAAGCGGACCTGATCTTGCAGCCTCAGAGCGGGATGCCGTTTTCCGCGGCGAAGGCCTGCAGGTCGCGGCGAAGGTTTCGGAAAGCGCCGCCGGCGGCGAGCGCGGCCGAGAGCATGTCCTCGAGGCGGCCGACCTGGAGTTCGGTGAGCATCGCCTTCACCGGGCCGATCGCCGCGGGCGACATCGAGATCGAGCGGTAGCCGAGGCCGACCAGCGTCATCGCCGAGATCGGGCGGCCGGCAAGTTCGCCGCACAGCGTCACCGGCGTGTTCGCGCGCGCTCCGGCGTCGGCGATCTGCTTCAGGACGCGCAGGAACGGCACCGACAGCGGATCGAACCGGTCGGACAGGAGCGCATTGCCTCGGTCGGTGGCCATGACGAACTGGAACAGGTCGTTCGAGCCGACCGAGACGAAGTCGACCGCCTCCATCAGTTCATCGAGCTGCCACAACAGCGCCGGCACCTCGACCATTGCGCCCATCTTCAGCGTCGTGGGAAGCAAATAGGCGTGGCGCGACAGGTGGCGCACTTCGCGGTCGATGATCTCGCGCGCCTGCAGAATCTCGTCGAGCTGCGTCACCATCGGCAGCATGATTCGCAACTCGCCGCCGCCGGCGGCGCGCAACAGCGCCCGCACCTGGGTGCGCAGCAGGCCCGGACGATCGAGCGTCAGCCGGATCGCGCGCCAGCCGAGCGCCGGATTCTCCTCCTGCGCCGCACCGCGGAAATAGGGCAGCACCTTGTCGCCGCCGATGTCGATGGTGCGGAAGGTGACGGGCTTGCCCTTGGCCGCGTCGAGAACCTCGCGATAGAGCCGCTCCTGCGCCTCGGCGCGGGGGAAGGTGGCGGCGACCATGAACTGCAGCTCGGTGCGGAACAGGCCGATTCCGGCCGCGCCCGCCTCGGCGAGCTGCGGCAGGTCGACGGCCAGCCCGGCATTCATCATAAGGTCGACATGGACGCCGTCCTTCGACACCGACGGCTTGTCGCGCAGTTCGCGGTAGAGCTCCTGCCGGCGGGCGCGGAAGCGCACCTTCTCTGCATAGGCCGCCTCGACGTCGGGCTGCGGCCTGAGCTGCACCGTACCGTCCTCGCCGTCGACGATGATCGCATCGCCGTTTTCCGACATCGACACCACGCCCTTGAGCTGGCCGGCGACCGGGATGCCCATGGCGCGCGCGACGATCACCACATGGCTGGTGACGGAGCCTTCCTCCAGCACCAGGCCGCGCAGCTTCTCGCGCGGGTAGTCGAGGAGTTCCGCCGCGCCCATCTGGCGGGCGACGACGATGGCGTCCTTCGGCAGGCTGGCGGCGACCGTCTCGGGTCCCCGCCCCATCAGCTGGCGAAGCAGGCGGTTGGCGAGATCGTCGAAATCGCTCATCCGCTCGCGCAGGTAGGGATCGGTCATGTGCGTCATGCGCGCCCGCATGTCGCTCTGCACCTTCTCGACCGCCGCCTCGGACGACAGGCCGTTGTGGATCGCCTCCTCCAGCCGCCGCACCCAGCCGCGGTCGTGCGCGAACATGCGATAGGCTTCGAGCACGGCGCGGTGCTCGCCCTCGAAGGCGACCTCGCGGCGGGACATCATGTCGTCGATGGAGAGCCTGAGCGAACCCAACGCCTCGTCGAGGCGCTTCAGCTCTTCCTCGATATCCTCGTTGAACAGGTTGGTGACGACGATGCGCGGCTCGTGCAGCACGACATGGCCGAGACCGACGCCTTCGTTGAAGGCCAGCCCCCTGAAGCTCGCCGGCCGGGTGAGGTCGAGCTCCATGCCGGGCCGGATCAGCCGCGCCAGATCGCCGGCGGCAATCATCTCGGCGATGACCATGGCGATCGTCTCGAGCGCCTCGACCTCGTCGTCGCGATAGGTGCGCTTGGTCTTGTTCTGGACGACGAGGACGCCGAGCGTGCGCCCGGCGCGCAGCACCGGCACGCCGAGGAAAGAGTTGTAGATCTCTTCGCCCGTCTCCGGCAGGTAGGCGAAGGCCGGGTGATTCTGCGCGTCGGACAGGTTGAGCGCGCGGGCGCTTGCGGCGATCGTGCCGACAAGACCCTGGCCGAGGCGCAGCTGCGCCAGGTGGACCGACCCCGGATTGAGGCCTTCGGTGGCATAGAGCTCGAGCACCGAATCGGCCCGCAGCACGTAGAGCGAGCACACTTCCGCGACCATGTTCTTCGCGATCTCGCGCACGATGCGGTCGAGGCGCGCCTGCGGATCGAGCGCCTCCGCCATCAGCTCGCGGAGCCGTCTCAGTAGTGCGCGCGGGCCGGGCACGTGATCGGGCATGTCAAAACTCCAACGGGCAATCGCGCCGGGCGCCTCCCGCGCCGACGCGACCATTCCCGTGTCGATGATTCCAGCTACTGCTTATCCAGACCGTAGACGGAATGCAAAGTGCGTACCGCCAGCTCCGTATAGGGCCCGTCGATCAGGATGGAGATCTTGATCTCGGACGTCGTGATGGCGCGGATGTTGATGCCCTTGTCGGCCAGCGCCTTGAAGGCGGTGGCCGCGACGCCGGCATGGCTCCTCATGCCGATGCCGATCACCGAGACCTTGGACATGCCGTCGTCGTGCTGGACGACGTCGAAGCCGACCGTTTCGCGCACCTTGTCGAGGATGGCCAGCGCCTTGACGACGTCGCCCTGCGGCACGGTGAACGTCATGTCCGTGCGCGAGCCGTCCTCGGAAATGTTCTGGACGATCATGTCGACATTGATGCCGCCCTCGGCCAGCGGCAGGAAGATGCCGGCGGCCACCCCGGGGCGATCGGCGACGCGGCGGAGCGAAATCTGCGCCTCGTCCTTGGCATAGGCGATACCGGTGACGACCTGCTGTTCCACGATTTCATCCTCGTCGCAAATGAGCGTTCCGGGCGGGTTGAGAAGATCCCCCATGCCCGGCGCATCCGGGTCTTCGAAGGAGGAGCGCACGAAGGTGCGCACCTTGTGCACCATGGCGAGCTCGACGGAGCGCACCTGCAGCACCTTGGCGCCGAGCGAGGCCATTTCCAGCATCTCCTCGAAGGAGATCTTGGCAAGCCGCCGCGCCTTCGGCTCGATGCGGGGATCGGTCGTATAGACACCGTCGACATCGGTATAGATGTCGCAGCGGTCGGCCTTGACAGCGGCCGCTATGGCGACAGCGCTGGTGTCGGACCCGCCGCGCCCGAGAGTCGAGATGCGGCCGTCCGGCGCGATGCCCTGGAAGCCGGCGACGACGGCGACCTGGCCCTCGCCGAAGCGCTTGATCAGGAACGAGCCGTCGATCTCGGTGATCCGCGCCGCGCCGTGGGCGGTGTCGGTCTTGATCGGGATCTGCCAGCCGAGCCACGAGCGCGCGTGCACGCCCATGGACTGCAGCGCGATGGCGAGAAGCCCCGCCGTCACCTGCTCGCCCGAGGCGACCACGGCGTCGTATTCGCGCGCGTCGTAGAAGGGAGCGTTGGAACCGGCGACCTTGGGCATGTTCTGCACCCAGCCGACGAGCTCGTTGGTCTTGCCGGACATCGCCGAGACGACGACCGCGACCTCGTGACCAGCATCGACCTCGCGTTTGACGTGCCGCGCCACATTGTGGATGCGGTCGAGGTCGGCGACGGATGTTCCGCCGAACTTCATCACGATGCGCGCCATTGCGGTCGAAAGGTCCTGATGCGGGCCGCGCTGCCGGAAGTTCGCGCGGCTGTCTGGGGTCGGGCGCCGCACTCCTCCCCGGATCGCGGCGCGGCTTCCTTAGCCAAATCGCCCCCGATCCGCAAGGCGAGCGGAGGGGCAGCATCTGGCGCGCTTTCGCCGGACGATGTTAGGATTTGCGCTCGACTGTGCGGGACATCTCTATGGCGAGGAAAACTGGAAACGGCGCGATGCGCCTGACCGAGGCGCATGTGGGCCGGGTTGCGCGCAAGATCCCCGATCCGGGCATCCAGCTCCTGCCGGGCTTCGTCGCCGCGACCGACGCCGACTACGATCGCGTGGTCGCAGAAATCATCGCCGACGCGCCCGACGGCGGGTTCTGGGTCTTCGCCTACGGTTCGCTGATCTGGAACCCCGACTTCGATTTCGTCGACCGCCGCACCGCCGTAGCCCGGGGATGGCACCGGCGCTTCTGCCTCGGCTGGGACTATCGCTACCGCGGCAACCGCGAGCAGCCCGGCCTGATGCTGGCGCTCGATCGCGGCGGCCAGTGCAACGGCGTCGTCTTCCGCCTGCCCGACGAGGCGATTAAGGCGAACATGCACCGGCTGATCCGCCGCGAGATGAGCATGGTGCCGTCGGCCTTTCCGCCGCGCTGGATCTCGGTGACCACGCAGGAAGGACCGCTCAAGGCGCTGACCTTCGCGATGAACCGCAAGAGCGGCCGCTATGTCGGCGAACTCGACGACGAGGCGACCGCCGACATGCTGGCGACCGCTTGCGGCTTTCGCGGCTCGATGGCCGAATATCTCCACGCCACGGTCAGCCACCTCGACATGCTGGGCATCCGCGACCGGCATCTGTGGCGCCTGCAGGAAATGGTCGCGGAGCGGCTCGAACGCGCCGCGCCCGTCAGTTCTTGAGCTTGTAGCCGGTTCGGAACATCCAGCCGGTGACGGCAAGGCAGCCGAGGAGAAAGACCACGGTCATCCCGAGGCTTGTCCAGACGCTCACGTCGGCCGCGCCGATGAAGCTCCAGCGGAAGCCGCTGACGAGGTAGACGACCGGGTTGAACAGCGACACGACGTGCCAGAACGGCGGCAGCATCTCGATCGAATAGAAGGTGCCGCCGAGGAAGGCGAGCGGCATGACGACGAGGAGCGGGATGATCTGCAGCTTCTCGAATCCGTCCGCCCAGATGCCGATGATGAAGCCGAACAGGCTGAACGACAGCGAGGTCAGCACCAGGAAAAGCAGCATGACCAGCGGGTGCTCGATCTGGAGCGGCACGAAGAGCGCGGCGGTCGCCAGGATGACCAGGCCGATCATCACCGATTTCGTGGCCGCCGCGCCGACATAGGCCGCGACGATCTCGAGGTGCGAGACCGGGGCCGACAGCAGCTCGTAGATGGTGCCTGTGAACCTCGGGAAATAGATGCCGAAGGATGCATTCGAGATCGACAGCGTCAGGATCGACATCATGATCAGTCCCGGCACGATGAAGGCGCCGTAGCTCACGCCGCCGATCTCCGGAATGCGCGAGCCGATGGCGGCGCCGAACACGACGAAATAGAGCGCGGTCGAGATGACCGGCGAGACGATGGACTGGAGGATGGTGCGGAACGTGCGCGCCATCTCGAACCTGTAAATCGCGCGGACGGCGTGAATGTTCATGCCCGCTCCTCCAGCAGTCCGACGAAGATTTCCTCCAGCGTACTCTGCCGCGTCTCGACGTCGCGGATGGCGATGCCCTCGCGGGCAAGATCCCGGAACAGCGCGGTGATCCCCGTGCGGTCGGCGGAGGCGTCGTAGGTCGAGACGAGCATGCCTCCGCTCTCGGCGAGGTCCAGCCCGTGGGACGTCAGCGAGGTCGGGACGGCTGCCAGCGGTTCGCGCAGTTCGATCCGCAACTGCTTCTTGCCAAGCGTGCGCATCAGCACGTCCTTGTCCTCGACGAGGATGATTTCGCCCTTCGAGATGATGCCGACGCGGTCGGCCATCTCCTGCGCCTCCTCGATGTAGTGTGTGGTCAGGATGATCGTGACGCCGGTATCGCGCAGGCCGCGCACCATCGCCCACATCTCGCGGCGCAGCTCGACGTCGACGCCCGCCGTCGGCTCGTCGAGGAAGAGAATCTCCGGCTCGTGCGCCAGCGCCTTGGCGATCAGCACGCGCCGCTTCATGCCGCCCGACAGCGTCATCACCTTGTCCTTGCGCTTGTCCCACAAGGACAACGACCTCAGCACCTTCTCGATGTGCGCGGGATCGGATGGCTTGCCGAACAGACCGCGGCTGAACGACACCGTGGCGAAGACGGTCTCGAACGCGTCCATCGACAGTTCCTGCGGCACGAGCCCGATCATGGAGCGCGTCTTGCGGTAGTCGGCGACGATATCGTGGCCGCCGACCCGGACGCTGCCCGTGCCCGGATTGACCAGCCCGCAGACGATGTTGATCAGCGTCGTCTTGCCGGCTCCGTTCGGCCCGAGCAGGGCGAAGATCTCGCCCTTGCGCACGTCGAGGCTGACGTTCTTCAGCGCTTCGAAGCCGTTGGCATAGGTTTTCGACAGGTTCGAGATCGAAATGATCGGCTGCATCGGCAATGACTTCCGCGAAAGGTGTGCCCGATATAGGTCGTATCGCCGCCCACCCCAACCTGCCCTGATCGGTAGCTGACAGGCCCTGACATGCGTTGGTCCGCCCGCCGCGCGGATCGCACCCGCCCTGCCCGGAGCACCTGTCGAGCGATAGGGGCGCCTTGACATCGGCGTCCTCTCGCCCGACTTGTTTGGGCCGCAGAGGGAGACGAACGACATGGCCGAAGCCAGACGCACGACCATCGACACCGACGAAGTTGAGCGCTTTTCCCGCATGGCCGCCGAGTGGTGGGACCCGAACGGCAAGTTCCGGCCGCTGCACAAGTTCAACCCGGTGCGCCTCGCCTATATCCGCGACCAGGTGGCGGCGCGATTCGGCCGCGACACCCGCGCGCCGCATCCGTTCGAAGGCCTTCGCATCCTCGACATCGGCTGCGGTGGCGGGCTTCTGTGCGAGCCGATGGCGCGTCTGGGCGCCGAGGTTGTCGGCGCGGATGCCTCCGCCACCAATATCGAGGTGGCGAAGCTGCACGGCGTGGCGAGCGGGCTGACCATCGACTATCGCGCCACGACCGCCGAGGCGCTTGCCGACGAGGGCGAGCAGTTCGACGTGATCCTCAACATGGAAGTGGTCGAACACGTCGCCGACGTGGACCTCTTCCTCGCCAAATGCGGGCAGATGGTGAAGCCCGGCGGCCTGATGTTCGTCGCCACCATAAACCGCACGCTGAAGGCGCTGGGCCTCGCCATCATCGGCGCCGAATACGTGCTGCGCTGGCTGCCGCGCGGCACCCACCAGTTCGGCAAGCTGGTGCGCCCGGATGAACTCGAAGCCGGCCTCGGCAAGGCGGGGCTGTCGATCATCGACCGCTCAGGCGTGACCTACAACCCGCTCGCCGACCGCTGGCAGCGCTCGAAGGACATGGACGTCAACTACATGGTGCTGGCGGAGAAGGCTTGAAGCCGGTCAATGATCCCAAGGGTTGATCAGCTCGATGCCGGTATGCTCGAAGTGCCGCGTGTTGCGGGTGGCAAGCTTACCACGATGGGCTTTGGCGATTGCGGCGATCATGCCGTCCGGTGCGGAAATCGGTCTTCCGGACTTTGAAGCGTCTGCCATCAGACTCCCGTACGCGTCGGCTCCATTCTGGTCGTATGAGTAGATATTGCCCGCGAGCCGGCGTTGCCAGAGTTTAAGGTTCGCCTCCCAACGAGCGGCGCGCGGATCCGGGTAGATCTTACGAATACCGTGAAGTATCTCCCCAATCACCACAGTTGAGCTAGCCAGTTCGCTTTCGAAGCGGGTGATCCAAGATATCACGGCTTCAGACGGCTTTTGCTTGAACGTTTCCGAGATAACATTCGTATCAAGGAAAATCATATTCCGGTCCACTAAAATCCGGGCCGAGGTACGGACCGTGTCGCTGCCCGATCACCTCCAGTAGGTCGATGTCCACTGCGTTCTCGGCCAATCGTGCCAGGAATAGTTCGATCGGCTCCCGATCTCCACCTCGCGCCTCATACTCTTCGAGTGCGCGCTCAACCACATCCGCAATAGTCCGCCTTTCGCGCCGCGACAGGCGATGCGCGATTTCGATTGCCTTGGCGCTGCGGACGGAAAGTTGAGGCTCGGCCATTCGGATCGCTCCAATCGTCTGGTGAAAATAGCGCACCTGGAACTTGCCATCAAGATGGCATCTGCCATCCAGCCATCAAACCGGCATTGAAACGCGTGTCCGAGATTGCGGAGCGAAGACCAAATCGCTGCTTTGCCAAAGCGCG
Organism: Mesorhizobium sp.; assembly: GCA_019635735.1. Lineage (GTDB taxonomy): Bacteria > Pseudomonadota > Alphaproteobacteria > Rhizobiales > Rhizobiaceae > Mesorhizobium_A. Next base: position 55,480 of record JAHBYX010000009.1, on the reverse strand, counting down.
GAATCAATTCCTGTCGTCCGGAAACACCGGCAGCGGCATGAACTCGACCCCGTCCTCGATCAGGCCGCGGGCCTCCTCGGCGGTCGCCTCGCCATAGATGCCGCGCGCTTCCGTTTCGCCGAAATGGATCTTGCGCGCCTCGTCGGCGAACTTGTCGCCGACGTTCTCGGCGTTCTCGCGCACCTGCTTCGACATCTCCTTCAGGGCCGCCATCAGCTTCTTCTGTTCGGCGGTGGCTGCGAGCGCCATCTTCTCCTTCTTGCGGCCGGTGGAGACGGCCGGCGCCATCAGCGACTTCGACACCTTGTTGGAGCCGCACGCAGGGCATTCGACGAAGCCGCGCTTCGACTGCGTGTCGAAGTCGCCATTGTCGCGGAACCAGCCCTCGAACTCGTGGGCCTGGTCGCAATGGAGCGAGAACCGGATCACGACGCGGCCTTCAGGGCGGGCGCGGGGCGCGCGACCTCGACGGAGAATTCGCGCGCATTCTTGAGATTGGGGATCTTCTTGCGCGCCTCGGCCGACGCGGCCGCGTCGATCTCGGCATAGACGATGCCGGGTTCGGCGTGGTCCGCCTCGGCGACGATGCGACCCCACGGGTCGACGACCATGGAATGGCCGAAGGTCTCGCGCCCGTCCTCATGGGTTCCCCCTTGCGCGGCGGCGATCACCCAGGCGCCGTTCTCGATGGCGCGGGCGCGCAGGAGCACGTGCCAGTGCGCCTCGCCCGTCTGGCGGGTGAAGGCGGCGGGCACGGTCAGCACCTCGGCCCCGGCCATCGCCTGCGCGCGAAACAGCTGCGGAAAGCGCAGGTCGTAGCAGACCGCCATGCCGATACTGGCGAAAGGCAGTACGGCGACGACGCTGCGCCCGCCCGGCTGATAGGTGGCGGACTCGCGCCAGCTCTCGCCATTGTCGAGATCGACGTCGAACATGTGGATCTTGTCGTAGGTGGCGATGCCGGCCCCGTCCGGGCCGACCATGAAGCCGCGGTTGGCGATCTTCTCTCCCGCCGCGATCGCCGTGGAGCCGACATGGATGTGGACGCCGAGTTCCCGCGCCAGGCGCCGTGCGGCGGATGCGATCAGGTCGCCCGTATCGTCCTTCAGCGATGCCTTGAGCGAGGCGCGGTCGCGCATCAGCGCGCCGGTCATTTCTGGCGTCTGGATGTAAGTTGCGCCGTTGCCCGCGGCTTCGCGCACCATTTTCTCGAACGTCTCGGCATTCCTCTCGACCGAGATGCCGGAACGCATCTGGACGGCGGCGGCCCTGAATATGGTCATGTAGCGGTTCCTCAGGCGGCCAGGAGCGGGTCGAGCTTGCCGGTGCGGTCGAGCTCGTAGAGGTCGTCGCAGCCGCCGACATGCGTCTCGCCGACGAAGATCTGCGGGAAGGTCGAACGGCCGTTGGCGCGCTGGATCATCTCCTTGCGCAATTCCGGCGAGAAGCTTGCATCGTGCTCTACGAAATCGACGCCCTTTTCGCTGAGCAGCCGTTTCGCCGCCGCGCAGTAGCCGCAGAAATCGCGCGTGTAGATCGTAACCTGTGCCATGTCCTGTCCAGCCTTGACCGCCTGCACCGCTATATAGGGCCGTCTTCCTCGGGTCGAAAGTCCCCCGGCAGGACGCGGGCGAAGGTGAGCACGTCGATGCGCGCAGCACCCGCCCTGCGCAGGGCTTTCGCCACCGCCGAAACGGTGGCGCCCGTCGTATAGACGTCGTCGACAACGACGATGCGCCGGCCCGCCACCTCGATCTCCGCTTCCGCCGCCACCTTGAACGCGCCACGCACATTGTCCTCGCGCTGCCTGAGCCCGAGCCCGACCTGCTGCCGCGTCGGCTTCACGCGGTGGACCACGTCGGGCGAGAAGGGGACGCCCGACAGGCGCGAGATCGCCCGCGCCAGCTCCGCCGACTGATTGAACCGGCGATAGAGGAAGCGCATGCGGTGCAGCGGCACCGGCACGATCAGGTCGGCGCCCGGCAAAAGCTCGCGCCCCGCCCGGATCATCCAGCGGGCCATCCAGGGCGCAAGATCGGTGCGGTCGCCATATTTCAACCCGTGCACCATGCGCCGCGCGATGCCGCCATGCGCCACCGCCGCCCGCGCCCGGTCGAAGGGCGGCGGATTGGCGATGGCATCCGCCGAGAGCATTCCCGGCCCCATCTCGTGGCTGAACGGGGTGCCCATGACCTCGCACCAGGGCTGCTCGAGAAAGCGCAGGCCCCGCCAGCATTCGCCGCACAGCGACCCCGGCTCGCTGACGATCCTCCGGCATCCCGCGCAGACGGGCGGAAACAGAAGCCGCGCCGACATCGACGCGGCGGCTGCGGCGAGGCTCTTGATCTCCGGCATCCGATCCGCCACCTGAGGAAGGACACAGGCTAGCACGCGACGGCGTTGCCGCAAGGGCAGGCGCGGCGTGCCTCGCCGCAAGCCCGGATCGCGCCCTTGGAACCCATCATCGACACCGAACTCGCGACGCGTCGCAAGCTCCGCGCGATGGCCAATCCCGCCCCGGGTGCGGACTTCCTGCTCAACCGCGCCGCGGAGGATCTCGCCGACCGCGTCGCAACCGTGGCGCGGCGCTTTCCCCGCGCCGCCACGCTGTTCTCGCACGGCGATGCCGCCGCGCAGGCATTGCTGTCGACTGGCAAGGTCGACGAAGTCGAGCAGATTGCTGCCCATGCCGCGCTTGCCGGCTCCTCCGGTTCGCGGCTGGCGGCGGCCGAGACGGTCCCGCTCGAGCCGGCCTCGCTCGATCTGATCGTGTCGCTGATGGCCCTTCACGAGGTGAACGACCTGCCGGGCCTGCTGGTACAGGCGCGCCGCGCGCTGAAGCCGGACGGCCTTTTCCTCGCCGCATTCCCGGGTGTCGGCACCTTGGCGGAACTGCGCGCGAGCCTGCTCGGCGCCGAGACCGAGATCACCGGTGGCGCGAGCCCGCGTATCCTGCCCTTCGCCGATGTCAGGGACGCCGGCGCGCTGCTCCAGCGCGCCGGCTTCGCGCTTCCCGTCGCCGACATCGAAACCGTAACCGTGCGCTACGAATCCATGTTCGCGCTGATGCGCGACCTGAGGGCGATGGGCGCGACGAACCCGCTTCTGGCGCGCATCAGGAAGCCGACCGGACGCGCCCTCTTCCTGCGCGCGGCGGAACTCTATGCCGAACGCTTCTCTGATCCGGACGGGCGCGTCCGCGCCAGCTTCTCGACGATCTGGCTGTCGGGCTGGGCGCCGGACGCATCGCAGCAGAAGCCGCTCAGGCCCGGATCGGCGAAAGTCTCGCTGGCGAAGGCGCTCGGCGACCTTGCCGACGAGTAGCCGGAAATCAGTGGCCGAGCGTGTTCTGCAAGGCGCGCGCGGGATTCATGAACATGTCCTGGACCGAATTGCCCGTCTGCGAGATTCCGCCGATGATCACCAGCGACAGGCACACGACGATCATGCCGTATTCGATGGCGGTGGCCCCGCTGCGATCCTTCAGAAAACGGCTGAACATGCCCGACATCCTTGTCGATCCTTTGCGAGCACCATAGCGGCGCGGAATTAAGAAAGGTTAACGCGACAGCATTAACCAAAGCTGAAAATCAGCCGCAATCGCCGCTGCGCGTGCCGTTGTCGCGGATGATGCAGATCGCGGCGGGCGACTCCTGCAGCACGCTGCGCCGGATCGTGTAGCCGCCGGAATTCCCTTTCCGGCTGATCGATCCGGTCGACATGCGGTCGAGCCCGTCGCCTCCGCCCTGCACGAACTGTCGTGTCTGGTTGTCGGCGATCGGCGCCAGGATCAGCGCCAGCGCGACGGCGGCCGAACCGAAAAGCAGGGTTATCCGCAGGATGCCGATGCCGGCTATGCCGAGGACCGAACCGCGGTCGCCACGGATGGACTGCCAGTCAGCTTCCGGATTCATGAATGCCCCTGCGCTCGCATCCCGGGCATGGCGGCGCCCGGTTTCGAAAGGCAGTATTTTCACCTTTGGCTAAAGGATCGATTAACGACGTTACAAAAGGTCGATCAGGAACGGGATCAGCGGCGCATCGGCCGGTGGCATCTCGTAGTTGCGCATGTCGCGCGGGCGCACCCACTTCAGGCGCTGCCCTTCCTGGCCGACGGGCGTCCCCCAGAACCGGCGGCAGACGAACAGGGGCATCAGCAGGTTGAACTCGTCATAGGCATGGCTGGCGAAGGTCAGCGGCGCGAGGCACGCGACCTTCGTTTCGATCGCCAGTTCCTCGCGCAATTCGCGCACGACCGTTTCCTCCGGCGTCTCGCCGGGCTCGATCTTTCCGCCGGGGAATTCCCACATTCCGGCGAGCTTCTTGCCGGGCGGACGCTCGGTGATCAGCACGCGTCCGTCGGCGTCGACCAGCGCACAGGCGGCAACCAGCAGAAGCGGCTTGGCGTGCGTGTCGGGGATTGCCTCGGTCATCGATCCTGCGTCCGGTCACTTCGGCGGCTGGCGGTAGTGGTAGTCGTAAACCCGGCGGAAGCCGAGCGAATTGTAGAGGGCGATGGCGGCCGCGTTGCTCGCCTCGACCTGCAGCCAGCCGATCCTGGCGCCCCTGAGCCGCGCCCACTTGAGAGCAGACAGCACCACGCGGCGCCCATGCCCCTTGCCGCGCTCGCTGCTCGCGGTGGCAACCTCGAACAGGCCGGCGAGATCGCCGTCGTGGACGCAGATCGCGCTCGCGACCGGACGGTCGCCATCCTCGAGCAGGAACAGACCGCTTTCCGGCTCGATCGAACTGACGATCTCCGACAGGCCGGGTTGGATCCACGGCTCGAAATCGTGCACCACCATCGCCGAGTTGATGAAGCGAGCCATGTCCTTCATCGGGATCTGGCTCATCACCCGTTCGAGATTGATCGAAACGAGATCGATCGACATCACCATCGAGTCGGAGAACCGGGTCCATCCCTCCTGGTCGAGATAGGCCGAGATGAACGACCCGCCGAGCGGCGACATCCTGAACGTCGTTGGCCGCCCGTAGGCCGCGAACTGCCGCGACGCACGCGCGATCCGCTCGGTCAGGCTGTCGCAATCGCTCGGGTCGAGAGGATTGACCGAATTCAGCCGCTTCGCCGGATGCCCGGCAGTGAGCCGGATCACCCATGTCCCATCATAGTGGACGGACGATGCCGGCCAGGCGCGAAAGCCGGCCGCTTCGAAGCGGCGGACGACCGGCAGCCGGCTGGAATCGAAGTGGGGCACGCCCGGCAAGCCGCTCAGCTTCTGTAGTCGCCGTTGATGGCGACATATTCCTTGGTGAGATCGCAGGTCCAGACGGTGGCCTTGCCGCGGCCGATGCCGATGTCGGCGCGGATCCTGATGCGGTCCCGCTTCATGTAGGCGGAGGTCGCCGCTTCCGAATAGTCGGGATCGCGCTCGCCCTCATGCGCGACTCGGATGTCGCCGAAGAAGACGGAGAGGCGGTCGCGGTCGGCCGGTTCGCCGGCCTTGCCCACGGCCATCACCACGCGGCCCCAGTTGGCGTCCTCGCCCGCGACCGCGGTCTTGACCAGCGGCGAATTGGCGATGGAGAGCGCGATCTTCTTCGCCGAGCGCGCGGATTTCGCGCCCGTCACCGTCACCTCGACCTCCTTGCGCGCACCCTCGCCGTCGCGCACCACCTGCAGCGCGAGGTTCTTGAGTATCTTGTTGAGCGCGCGGCGGAAGGCCGCCAGCCGGGGATCCTTGACGTCGTCGATGCGCGGCGCACCGCGCTTGGCCGCGGCGCCGGTGGCAAACAGAAGCAGCGTGTCGCTGGTCGAGGTGTCGCTGTCGACGGTGACCGCGTTGAACGTCTTCGCCGTGCCCTTCGACAGCAGTTCCTGCAGCACGGGCGCGGCAATCGGCGCGTCGGTGGCGACGAAGGAGAGCATGGTGGCCATGTCGGGGGCGATCATGCCGGCGCCCTTGGCGATACCGTTGATGGTGACCAGCACGTCGCCGAGCAGCACGGTCTGGGTGGCGTATTTGGGATAGGTGTCGGTGGTCATGATGGCCTTGCCCGCCTCGGGCCACATTTCCGGCTGGGCGCGCTTGGCGAGATCCGCCAGGAGATGGGTGAACTTGGCCGGGTCGAGCGGTTCGCCGATGACGCCGGTGGAGGCCAGGAACACCTCGCCCGCCGAGCAGCCGGCAGCGGACGAAGCCGCCTTCGCCGTTGCATCCGTGGAAGCCCTGCCCTTCTTGCCGGTGAAGGCGTTGGCGTTGCCGGAGTTCACCACCAGCATCCGCGCCTTGCCGCCCGGCAGGTTCGCCCGGCAGAGATCGACCGGGGCCGAGGGACATTTCGAGCGGGTGAAGACGCCCGCGACGGTCGTGCCCTCGTCGAACACCATCGCCAGGAGATCGGTTCGGCCCTTGTATTTGATCCCCGCCTCGGCGGTGGCGATGCGCACGCCCTCGATCGGCGGCATCTTCGGCTGGGATTTCGGTGCGAGCGGCGAAACGGCGGTCGACATGGCGTGTTCCGGTGGCTTGATCGGTCGCGCTCGTTTGCCCGACCGATCAAGCCCGCGCAAGCCAAATCAGCGGTCCGAGAGCCGGACCGCCGGGTTGATGAAGGCATGGAAGCGGCGCTGGACCGTGGGGATCAGCCCCCACACCATCGAGGCGACCATGATCGGCACCAGGATCAGGGTCCGCTGCCAGATCGTCCAGCCTTCGGTGAGCGGAAAGATCAGGTAGAGCAGGCCGGTGATCAGCGGATAGACGCCGAGCAGGATGAGGAGGGCGAAGCGCGGGCGCGAGAAGCGTGCGGCGGAGGCGGGGGTGGCAGCGGTGTGGGACATGGGAAACTCCATCGATACGATACGTTCCGTTATATAAAACGGGCCGTTTCGTTTCGTCAAGGGGCGTGCTATGCGTTTTTCATGAAGACACCCGACACGGACCAGCCGTCGGACCCGGAGGGCCGGCGTTCGATCGGCGCCAGGCGCAATCCCGACAGCGCCGAGGCGATCCTTGAGGCGGCCGAGGCGGTGCTGCTCGAATCCGGCTATGCCGGCTTCTCCATCGAGGCGGTAGCGCGCCGCGCCCGGGCAGGAAAGCCGACCATCTACCGCTGGTGGCCGAGCAAGGCTGCACTGCTGCTCGATGTCTACCGCCGCCAGAAACGCGATGTCGGTCAGCCGGATACGGGATCGCTGGAGGAAGACCTGTTCCAGCTGGCGCGAAGCCTGTTCACGCTCTGGCGCGATACGCCGGCCGGCACGATCTTCAGGTCGATCATCGCCGAGGCCCAGTCCGATGCGAAGGCGGCGGAGGCCCTGGCGGAATACGGCGCCGAGCGGCGGCGCCATTCCGGTCGGATGACCGAGCGCGCCATCGCCCGCGGCGAGGCGCGTCCGGACGCGAACCCCAAGGTGGTCGCCGACCTGCTGTCGTCCTACGCCTGGACCCACCTGCTCACCGGCCGCCTCGACGAAGACGACGACACCCTCCGCGCCGCCATCCGCACCATCGTCAGGGGCGTGCTGGCCTAAGCACGCCGCGAACACTCCCGCCGCTCCCCGCCCCTGCCCCCTCCCCCGCCTCCGGCGGTCCCCCTCCCCCGCTTCGCAGGGGAGGATTGGGTGCCTCGCCGCCCTCCCGCAAGCAATCTTGTCGAGAGTTGGAAGAACGCGACGGCTGAGCGCGCGAATCCTCCCCCGTTCACGGGGGAGGGGGACCACACGAAGCGTGGTGGAGGAGGCGCGAATCCCGCGCCTTACACCTCCGTCATACCGGCGACCGGAGGTCAGCCGGTATCCATTCTTCTCTCCGGTTACACGCCGAAAACGCCTGCCTCCGAGACCTCACCCACGGCACTCCGATGGCCGGCGATCAATGGTTCCCGGCTGGCCTCCGGCCGGCGGGAAGACGACCGCGATAGGCTAAAGGCGAAGGCTGAACACGACTCGAGGCGGAAGGCCATCCGTCCGTCCCGAACACCCGACCTCCGTCATGCCGGCGGCCGAAGGCCAGCCGGTATCCATTCTTCTCTCCGGCTACACGCCGAAAACGCCTGCCTCCGCGGCATGACCGACGGCGTCCCATTTGCCAGCGATCAATGGTTCCCGGCTGGCCTCCGGCCGCCGGGAAGACGTCCGCGCTAGGCTAAAGGCGAAGGCTGAACACGACTGGAGGCGGAAGGCCATCCGTCCGTCCCGAACACCCGACCTCCGTCATGCCGGCGGCCGAAGGCCAGCCGGTATCCATTCTTCTCCCCTGTTACACGCCGAAAACACCTGCCCCCGAAGCATGGCCGACAGCGGCCGACTTGCCCGCGATCAATGGTTCCCGGCTGGCCTCCGGCCGCCGGGAAGACGCCGCGCGGGGGCGGCCAAGACACCGCCTGCCTGGTGGATCGAATCCCGCTCTTATTCCGCCAACCCCTTCTTTCCGTTCGACCTGCAAAAATACTTGTCCACCTCCCTTCCGACCTGACAGACCATGGACACCGGTGCAACGGAAGGAGCAGGCGGTGAGTTGGAAGGCGAAGACAGGGAGGCGACAGGATGTGCTGGCAAGCATCGTCTCGACCCTGCTTGCCATTGCCGCTCTCGCCGAGAAGTCCGTCGGCGACACCCCCTGGATCCGCTTCTGCGTCCTGTGGGCTGCCCGGCAGGCCGACCTGATCGCCCGGGACTACGTCGCCGGCTCGGCATGGAACACGGCCGGCCGGCTCTGGTCGCCCGCCCTGCCCGATGTCCGCTACGGCACCGACCCAGCCGACGCCCTCGACATCGCCGCTTCGCTGCGCGCGCTGGCAATTGTCATCAGCGGCATGGCCGCCTACCTCCGCCAAGTCTCAGTGTGGCAGACCGGCCAAGGTTCCGGCGAGGCCGCCGACGGCGCTAACCCGCTCCACCGGCTCGACGCAGTGATGCGGAGGCTTCGGGAAGCAGCGGCGCGACCGGTCGAAATCCGCGACACGTCCTAGAAAGCCTCCCTCCCCTACGCGGGAAGGCCAGCTATCCGAAACGTTTCACTTGCTTCCGCAAAACACGCCGTGCGGTCGACGCCCCCGCGCGGAAAAAAGTCTGCGCCGTCATCCTCGGGCTTGTCCCGAGGATCTGCCTTCGCTTGCGCGCCTCGAAGGTGACAACAACTCGCCGGCGCCGCAGAACCTCGGGGTGAGGTGGCGGTTCGCCCACCGGGCGAATTACAGGGTCCAGCGGACCCTGTAAAGGGACGACGGAAAACCTCCAAATCAGCCCGCTACTCCGACGCGCCGGCCTGCTTTTCGATCTCCTCGACGCCCTTCTTGAGCGTCTCGTCCTTGATCTCGACCTGCGCGCCGGCGCGCAGCTCTTTGACCGCCGCGAAATAGACGTCGCGGAAGACGAACTGCCGGATCTGGTCCTTGACCTCGTCGAATGCCACCGGCGGCTGGGTCCGCTTCTCTTCCAGCTTGATCACATGGAAGCCGAAATCGCTCTTCACCGGCGTCTTGGTGTAGGCGCCCGGCTCCAGCGCGAAGGCCGCGGCCTCGAACTCGGGCACCATCTGGCCCTTCGAGAAGAAGCCGAGATCGCCGCCATTGGCGCCGGAACCCGGATCGCTCGACTTCTCCTTGGCGAGCGCCTCGAAATCGGCGCCGCCGTCGAGCTTGGCGATGATCTCCTTGGCCTCTTCCTCGGTCTTCACCAGGATGTGCCGGGCGCGGATCTCCTCCGTCGGCGGACGGGCTGCGACTTCCTTGTCGTAGCGCGCCTTCAGCATCTCGTCGGTGACCTTCGGCGAGATCTCCTTCTCGATCACCTGCGCGTGCAGCGCGCGCTCGTTGAGGAAGGCCATCTTGCGCTTGAAATTCTCGTCCTGGTCGAGCTTGGAGGCCTTGGCCTTTTCCGACATCAGCCGGATCTCGATGATGGCGGAGAGCGCTGCCGCCCGCTTCTGTTCGGGCGTCAGCTGCGCGAACTGCTGGTCAAGCTCGCTGACCGCCATCTGCACGTCGGCCTCGGTGATCGACTGGCCGCTCACCGTCGCCACGACCGTGTCGGACTGGGCACGCGCGCCCAATGCCGTGGACGCAAGCAGCCCGAGGACCAAAGCAACGCCAGCGATCGGCCGCCTTTTGAGGGTGGTGTTCATACAATTGTTCTCCTGTAGAGCTCCGAGGCGCCGTCGAGACAGGCCCGATTTATGGCGGATTTTCGGTGCGTCGCGCGCCGTGGCGCAACGTTGACATCGTGGTTGCCCCCTCTTATCTGTCCAGCGACTTTGCGTCCAGAACCGTTTTCCGGACGCATTTTTTGATTGTCGGAAGGCCCGTAGCCCCAAGAAGCCCACCGCGGCCTCGATCCGGCGGACCCGCCGGGTTATTCCTGATTGAAAGGACCAGTTCATGGTCAGCCTCGGCGGCATCGCCCGCAAGATCTTCGGCTCCTCGAACGACCGCCGTGTGAAGTCCACCCGGCCAAGGGTCGAGCAGATCAACGCTCTCGAGGAGCAGATGCGGGCGCTCACCGACGAGCAGCTGCGCGCCCGGACCGCCGAATTCAGGCAGCAGATCGCCGACGGCGCGACGCTCGACCAGCTGCTGGTGCCGGCCTTCGCGACCGTTCGCGAGGCGGCCCGCCGGGCGCTCGGCATGCGTCCCTTCGACGTGCAGTTGATCGGCGGCATGGTCCTGCACGAGGGCTCGATCGCCGAGATGCGCACCGGCGAGGGCAAGACCCTGGTGGCGACGCTGCCGGTCTACCTCAACGCGCTCGAAGGCAAGGGCGTCCACGTCGTCACCGTCAACGACTACCTCGCCCGCCGCGACTCCCAGTGGATGGCCCGCGTCTACGGTTTCCTCGGCCTCACCACCGGCGTCATCGTCCACGGCCTGACCGACGAGCAGCGCAAGGCGGCGTACAACTGCGACATCACCTACGCCACCAACAACGAGCTCGGCTTCGACTACCTGCGCGACAACATGAAGTATAACCGCGCCGAGATGGTCCAGCGCGGCCACAATTACGCGATCGTCGACGAGGTCGATTCGATCCTGGTCGACGAGGCGCGCACGCCGCTGATCATCTCGGGTCCGCTCGAGGACCGCTCGGAGATGTACAACACGGTCGACGCGTTCATGCTGCAGTTGAACGCGGACGACTACGAGATCGACGAGAAGCAGCGCACCTCGATCTTCACCGAGGTCGGCACCGAGAAGCTGGAAAACCTGCTGCGTGCGGCCGGCCACCTGAAGGGCGAGTCGCTCTACGACGTCGAGAACGTCGCTATCGTCCACCACGTCAACAATGCGCTGAAGGCGCACAAGCTGTTCCAGCGCGACAAGGACTACATCGTCCGCAACGGCGAGATCGTCATCATCGACGAGTTCACCGGCCGCATGATGCCCGGCCGCCGCTATTCCGAGGGCCTGCACCAGGCGCTCGAGGCCAAGGAGCATGTGGCGATCCAGCCGGAGAACCAGACGCTCGCCTCGATCACCTTCCAGAACTATTTCCGGATGTATTCCAAGCTCGCCGGCATGACCGGCACGGCAGCGACCGAGGCCGAGGAGTTCGGCAACATCTACAACCTCAACGTCGTCGAGATTCCGACCAACCTGCCGGTCAAGCGCATCGACGAGGACGACGAGGTCTACCGCACGGTCGAGGAGAAATACCGCGCCATCGTCCGCGAGATCCGCGACGCATATTCGCGCGGCCAGCCGGTGCTGGTCGGCACCGTCTCGATCGAGAAGTCCGAACAGCTGGCCGAGCGCCTGCGCAAGGAGGGCTTCAGCGACTTCCAGGTTCTGAACGCCCGCCACCACGAGAGCGAGGCGCAGATCGTGGCGCAGGCCGGCAAGCCGGGTGCGATCACCATCGCCACCAACATGGCCGGCCGCGGCACCGACATCCAGCTCGGCGGCAATGCCGACATGCGCGTCGCCGAGGAACTGGCCGACATGCCGGCGGGTCCGGAGCGTGAGGCGAAGGAAGCCGCGATCAGGGCCGACGTGCAGGCGCTGAAGGAAAAGGCGCTGGCGGCCGGCGGCCTCTACGTGCTGGCCACCGAACGCCACGAGTCGCGCCGCATCGACAACCAGCTGCGCGGCCGCTCGGGCCGCCAGGGCGACCCGGGCCGCTCGAAATTCTTCCTGTCCCTGCAGGACGACCTGATGCGCATCTTCGGCTCCGACCGCATGGACGGCATGCTGCAGAAGCTCGGCCTCAAGGAAGACGAGGCGATCATCCACCCCTGGATCAACAAGGCGCTGGAGAAGGCGCAGAAGAAGGTCGAGGCGCGCAACTTCGACATCCGCAAGAACCTGCTCAAGTTCGACGACGTCCAGAACGACCAGCGCAAGGTCGTGTTCGAGCAGCGGCTCGAGCTGATGGACGCGGAGAGCGTCACCGAAACCGTCGCCGAGATGCGCCAGGAAGTCATCGACGAGATGGTGACCAAGCACATCCCCGAGACGGCCTATGCCGAGCAGTGGGACGTCAAGGGCCTCGCGGAGGCCGTGCGCACCAACCTCAATCTCGACCTCCCCGTCGAGGAATGGGCTGCCGAGGAAGGCATCGAGGACGAGGCGATGCGCGAGCGCATCACCGCCGCCGCCGACAAGGCCGCCGCCGACCGCGCCGAGCGCTTCGGGCCGGAAATCATGGCCTATGTCGAGAAGACGGTCGTGCTTCAGACGCTCGACCATCTCTGGCGCGAGCACCTGGTCAATCTCGACCATCTGCGCTCGGTCGTCGGCTTCCGCGGCTACGCCCAGCGCGACCCGCTGCAGGAATACAAGCAGGAGGGTTTCGAGCTCTTCCAGGCGATGCTGGCGAACCTCCGCCAGGCCGTGACCGCGCAACTGATGCGCGTCGAGCTGGTGCGCGAGGCGGCCGAAGCCCCGCCGCCGCAGGTGCCGGACATGTTCGGTCACCATATCGACGGCACGACCGGCCAGGACGATTTCGGCGAGGGTTCAGGCTCGGTGATGCTGGCGCAGGAAGTCGCCGTCTCGGCCGAGGATCGCAACCCGAACGACCCCACCACCTGGGGCCGCGTCGGCCGCAACGAACCCTGCCCCTGCGGCTCCGGCAAGAAGTTCAAGCACTGCCACGGCGCGTTCGTGTGAGCGGAACAGTCGTCCAGCACATAGGGGGACGCCGCAAGCGTCCGTGACCGACGCCTCCTCTCGCTGAAGGCGGGCGGGTGTGCTATTCTTTCAAAATGGGCACCGATTATCGAGAGCTTATCACGCGTGAAGCCGGCAAGCGCGGCGGGCGGCCCGTCGTGCGCGGGATGCGCATTGCGGTCTCGGATGTCCTTGGCTGGCTCGCGGCGGGTATGTCCCACGAGGAGATCATCCACGACTTCCCCGAACTGACCGAGCAGGACATCAGGGCGTGTCTTGCCTACGCGGCGGATCGTGAACGCCGGTTTCTGTCTGCGGCTGAATGAGGCTGCTGCTCGACCAGAACCTGAGTTTCAGGCTCTGCGATACTCTCTCCGATATCTTTCCCGGTTCGCGGCATGTCGGCCGAATCGGTCTTGGCCGAGCCGATGACCAGACAATCTGGGAACAGGCGCGCGCTGGTGGCTTCCTGCTTGTGTCTCAGGATGCCGACTTCGCCGAGCTGGCGCTGCTTCGCGGCGCGCCGCCCAAAGTGATATGGTTGCGCTGCGGCAACCGTCCAACGAACTATATTGCCGACCTACTTCGCAGTCACCGCCATGCGATATCGGACCTTGTCGATGACGAGAAAGCGGTCTGCCTCGAGATCTATCCGCCAGACTAACCCCTTGGGCTAGGCCGGCTCCTTCGTCAGATTCCAGATCCATCCAGCTCCATGTCGTCGCCCTCATACGGCGCCGGCCTGGAGCCTTCCAACCCTCCGTCGGCTGCATCCGGCAGCGGCATCCAGCATTTGAGCTCCGGGTCGGCATAGCCGATGACGGCTCCGGGCGCCGAATCGGCCGCCCGCCAGCCTTCGATTCCCTGGCTGTCGGCCTGCGCCCAGTAGGCGACGTCGACATCCGCGGGGCCCTGCTCCACAGGCCGCACGGTCACGAGGATCCGCGTGCCGTCCTTGGGTGCCGTCGACATGTGCCGCCAGTGATCGGGTTCGTCCATTGCTCGCATTCTCCGACTGCCGTTTCCGCTCCATGAAAGGGCGCGAGAGCCGTCCGGTCAATCCTCCCCGGAAGATCGCCGAAAAGAGGTCCGGCTCCGCCGCGCTCTCCCACCGTTTCTTAAGCACTGTCTGCTACCGCTGATCCGTCGTAGGGAGTCTATAGCGTTGCGTTTTTCAGCGGCCGCCACCGCCGATCGCCTATTGCCGCGAGGCCTGGCGGATCGCGCCCGCCCCCTGATGGGGAAGGTGGACGAGCTGCTTTTCTCCAGCGACGACAAGGCCGAGGCCGGCCGCGTCTCGATCATCGCCTTTGCCATCCGCATGTTCAGCGCATTCATCGCCTTCGTCAGCCAGGTTCTGCTGGCGCGATGGATGGGCGCCTTCGAATACGGCATCTTCGTGCTGGTATGGGTGACGATGATCATCCTCGGCAATCTGTCCTGCCTCGGCTTCCACACCTCGGTGATCCGCTTCATCCCGGAGTATCGCGAGCGCGGTGAGCTTGAAGAACTGCGCGGCGTCATGCTGGCAAGCCGACTCATCGTGCTCGTCGCCTCCACGGTGATCGCCGCGGTCAGCGCCGGGATCATCCTGCTCTTCGCCGATCGGATCGAAAGCTACTACATCGTCCCCTTCCTGATCGGCATCTTCTGCCTGCCCATGATCGCGCTGTCCGACGTCGTGCAGGGCATCTCGCGGGCGAATGCCTGGGCTATCTCGGCGCTTTCGCCGACCTATATCGTCCGACCCGTTCTCATCATCTCCTTCATGGCGGGTGCTCTTGCGCTCGGCTACGAGCCTTCGGCGCGAACCGCTCTGATCGCCGCGGTCGCGGCGACCTACGCGACGACGCTGTGGCAGCTGGCGACGGTGACGACCCGGGCGGACCGCGGGATCGCCAAGGGTCCGCGCGCGATCGACCTGCGCGGCTGGATCATGGTGTCGCTGCCGATCTTCCTGATCGAGGGCTTCGCCTTCATGCTGACCAATGCCGACGTGCTGATGGTCGGCGTGTTCCTGTCGCCGCATGACGTCGCGATCTACTATGCGATGGCGAAGACGCTGGCGCTGGTGCACTTCGTTTCCTTCGCCGTGAAGGCGGGAGCAGCGGCCCGCTACGCGCAGTTCACGCATGGCGGCGAAAGCGAAAAGCTCGGGGAGTTCGCACGCGAGACCGTGGCCTGGACCTTCTGGCCTTCGCTTGCCATGGGGCTTTTCGTGCTGGCGATCGGCCAGCCGATCCTCGCCCTGTTCGGCCCCGGCTTCGAGGCGGGCTATCCCTACCTCTTCCTGCTCGTCGCCGGCGTCGTCGCGCGCTCGACCGTCGGGCCCGCCGAAAGCCTCCTGACGATGAGCGGCAACCAGAATGTCTGCGCCGCGATCTACGGGCTGACGCTGGCCTTCAACGTCGGTCTCAACGTCCTCCTGATCCCGCCGCTCGGTCTGTGGGGCGCTGCTCTCGCGACCTCGCTGTCGATGGTGTTCGAGGCCGCCACGCTCGCCTTCATAAACTGGCGGAGGCTGGGGATCCTGATGTTCATCTTCGCGCCGCGCCTTGTCCGGGAGCCCAGCTGATGGCCGCGACACCACTCCTCGAGGAAATGAGCGGCAGCGCCGCCGGCCCGATGATCGCAGGGTTCGCAGGCCTCACGCAGGAGCCGCAGAGCATTGCCTTTCACGAGATCGTCGGTCAGGGACGGCGCCCCCGCCGCCTGGCAATCTATGCGGCTTCCGCCGGCTTCGACCTTGTCGAAGAGCTGGATCATCTGTGCGTCCGCACGATCGAGCCGAACGTCTTCTTCAATCCGCGCTTCCTGGCGCCGGCTATGCCGCGCCTCGAGGATCGCGAGGTCAGGCTCGCCGTCATCCGCGAGGGCGACGGGGAGAAGAGCCGGCTACGGCTCCTGGTGCCCTATTCGATCGAGAAGCCGCCAGTCCCGCTGGGAGTCTCCGTCATCCGCGCCTGGTCGAGCCCGTTCGGCCCGCTGGGCACGCCGCTGATCGATCACGACGATCCGGTCGCGGTCGTCGAGGACTTCCTCGACATGCTGTCGCGGCCGCATCTCAAGCTGCCGAAGGTCCTCGTTCTGCCCGATATGCGCCTCGACGGACCCGTCGCCAACGTGCTGCGGACGGTGGCGCTCGGGCGCAATCTGTCGTTCCACGAGACGCTCAGGATCGAACGCCCCTTCCTCGAAAGCACGCTCGACGGAGACACTTACCTCAAGAACTCGCTGCGTCCGCATCATTTCCGCGAACTCCGCCGCCTGAAACGGCGCCTCGGCGATCATGGAAGGGTGGAATACACCATCGCCCGCCAGCCGGACGAGATCCGCCGCGGGGTCGAATCCTTTCTCACACTCGAGGCATCGGGCTGGAAGGGGCGCGAGCGCACCGCCATGGCGATCGACCGCTATCGCGCCGCCTTTGCCCGCGAGGCGGTGCACGGGCTGGCCGAGCGCGACATGTGCCGCGTCCATACGCTCACCCTCGACGGCAAGGTCATCGCCTGCCTGATCGTCTTCATCGAGAACGGTTGCGCCTATACCTGGAAGACGGCCTATGACGAGAACTACGCGGCCTTCTCGCCCGGAACTCTCCTGATGATCGAGGTGACGAAGACCCATCTCGACGATCCGAACATCATGATGACCGACAGCTGCGCGGCACCCGACCATCCGGTGATGAGCCGTATCTGGACCGAACGCCGGCCGCTGGGGTCGCTCGTGATCGGCCTGACGCCGGAATCGGACCGCGCCGCCCGCCAGGCGACCAAGCAGCTCCACCTGCGCCACGAGACGCGCAACATGGCGCGGATCATCCGCAACCGGCTGCGGTCGCTTCTGGGACGCGACTGATCAGGCGAGCCCCGCCTCGCGCCGCGCCCGGTCGCGGAAGATGCGGCGGATCACCTTGCCGGATGTGGTGAGCGGCATGGAATCGACGAATTCCACCTCGCGCGGATATTCGTGCGCCGACAGCCGCTCGCGCACGAAGGCGCCGATCTCGCCCTTCAGCGCCTCGCTCGGCTCGACGCCGTCTTTCAGCACCACATAGGCCTTGACGATCTCGGTGCGCAGCGGGTCGGGCTTGCCGACCGCGGCCGCGAGAGCCACCGACGGATGGCCGACGAGGCAATCCTCGATCTCGCCGGGACCGATGCGGTAGCCGGCCGATGTGATGACATCGTCGTCGCGGCCGAAGAACTGGATATAGCCGTCGCCGTCCATGATGCCCTGGTCGCCCGTGGTCATCCAGTCGCCGATGAACTTCTTCGCCGTCGCCTCGGGACTGTCCCAGTATTCGAGGAACATCACCGGATCCGGGCGCAGCACCGCGATCTGGCCTGGCTCCCCCGCCGGCACCGAACGCCCGTCGGCGTCGATGATCGCCACCGTGTGGCCGGGCACCGCCTTGCCGATCGTGCCCGGGCGGCTGACGCCGATGATCGCCGACGAGGCGATGACGGCGTTGCATTCGGTCTGGCCGTAGAACTCGTTGACCGGGAGGCCGAGCGCGCCTTCCGCCCATTCCCAGGTCTCGCGGCCGAGCGATTCGCCGGCGGAACCGACGCTGCGCAGCACATGGCTGAAGCGCGCCGGGACGTCGGGGACGGACTTCAACATCCGCAGGGCCGTGGGCGGGATGAATGCATTGCGCACCTTCATCCGCTCGACCAGCAGAAGGGCGGCTTCCGGATCGAACTTCTCGAAGCGCGCGCAGACGACCGGAATCCCGAGGTAGAGCGACGACAGCAAGGCGTTGAGGAGCCCGCCCGCCCAGGCCCAGTCGGCCGGCGTCCACATCAGATCGCCGTCCTGAGGCAGGAATTCGTAGGCCATCTGCAGGCCCGGCAGATGGCCGAGCAGCACGCGGTGCCCGTGCAGCGCACCCTTGGGCGGGCCGGTCGTCCCGGACGTGAAGATCATCATCGCCGGATCGTCCGGCGTCGTATCCACCGCCTCGAAATCGACCGACGCGCCGGCCACGAGCGGTTCGAACCCGACGGCCGCCCCTTCCTGGCCGTCGACGGAGACGATCAGCTCGAGCTCCGGCAGGCGGGCGCCGATGCGCGACACCTTGGCGAGACCGGCCGAGTTGGTGATGATGGCTCGCACGCCCGCCGTCTGCAGCCGGTATTCCAGCGCCTCGACGCCGAACAGCAGCGCCAGCGGCAAGGCCACAGCGCCGAGCTTGTAGATAGCGACATGCGCGATCGCGGTCTCGAAGCTTTGGGGCAGCAGGAGCGCCACCCGGTCGCCGCGCCGCACGCCACGTGCACGCAACGCATTAGCGAGGGCGTTGGACCGTTTCGCCAGCGCGCCGAAGCTGAGCGTCTTAGGCGCGTCGGCGCCGCGATACTCGATCAGGGCGGTCCGGTTCGGATCTTTTTGCGCCCAGGCGTCCGAAACGGCGACGCCGATGTTGAAACGATCGGGAACTTGCCAACGAAAACGGCTGACGAGGTCGGCATAATTGTCGCTGCGCTGGAGCAATGTCGTGGAAAGCCTCCGCCGATGGCCCGCTCGGGAACCGCGCAAACAAAAACCCGGCAAAGGCCGGAGTCAACGTTTCTTTCGCAGCGCACAAAAAAAGCCCGCCGCGGGAGGAGGAGCGGCGGGCTTGATTTGATTGCGGCGCGGGAGGAGGTGCACCGCAACTTTGTTGGCTCTCTGGGAGGAGGTAGATCACCAACATCCCGAAGATAGGATTCGACCCCGTTTCAAACAAGCATCAATTCTGCATGGCAGACCCGACATTTTTGCAATGCAGCATAACTGTTAGCGCGTGCAGCAAACTGTCGCGCGTGCGGATGGGATCTGTTTTGCCAGTCCCGGCTGTCCGTGCTGGCCCCACGAACCTGCTTGCCATCCAAAGTCCATGGAAACGATCGGCGCATCGGTCGGCACTTCTGTTGGGGAGCGGCGTGATGCCCGCAGTTGTGGCCAGCCGGCTCTGGGCTGCAGGCTGTTTCGACAAGCCATCGGCCATCCTTCGCTGAGTTGAGCAGGGGCGCCGTTCTGCCGCGCACGATTCGGGACGTGTGCCTTTTGCTACAGACCCGTGGGCGCGGCGATCGCGGCAGACGCGTCGGCGGCGCGCCGGATCCTGGCGAAGCTCATGGCGATGTGGGCGCGCCGGATGTGGCCGGCGGCGGCCGGATCGCGCTGCTCGACCGCCTCGGTGATGTCGGCGACCTCGCGCTGGAAGATGATGAACTCGTCGACGAGAAGCTCCTCGTAGTCCTTGAGCCGGGACGCCGTCTTCAGCCAGATCCGCGTGGTCTGGTAGTAGAGCCGCTCGCTCAGTTCCCGCAGCGGCTGGTTCGTCGTCAGGCTGTTGAAGAGGTGGAAGAATTCCATGTTGATGCGCGCGAACTCGCGCGGGTCGGCCTTGCGCACCATCTGGTCGCAGCTCTCGCGGATCTGCCGGAACCGCTCGACCATCGGCGCATCGACGACCGCAGGAGAGAGTTTCCCGACCAGTTCGGCCAGTTCGACGCGAAGCTCGTAGACCTGGGCGAGTTCGCCGACGTCGATGTCGGTTACGATCGTTCCGACGCCATGGACCGACCGCAGCAGACCTTCCGCCTCGAGCTTGACGAGGACCCGGCGGATCGGCGTGCGCGAGACGCCGAACTCCTCGGCAAGATCCTCCTCGCGCAGGCGTTCGCCCGGCGCATAGTCGAGCAGGCAGATGCGCATGCGCAGCGCCTGGTAGATGCGGTCGAAGCGCCCGCGCGCGCCCTCGTCCTCCGGCCCTCGCCCTGCGGCCCTGACGGCCGCGTCGGTCCTGTCCAGCATCAAGCGCCCCCGAGCTTCGGCTTCAGCTTGTCGAGCATTTCGAGGCAGGCGGCAAGCTGGTCGATGGCGATGAATTCGTCCGGCTTGTGCGCCTGCGCGATCGAGCCGGGGCCGCAGATGACGGAGGAGATGCCGGCCGACTGGAACAGGCCGGCCTCGGTGCCGAAGGGAACGACGTCGGCGTGGTCGCAGCCCGTCAGCTCGCAGACGATGTCGCGCGCCTCCGACTCGCCGACCACCTGCAGCCCTTCCACCTCGCCGATGACATGGGTGACGATGCCGCTCTGCGGCGCGACCGCCCGCATAGCGGGCAGCAGGACGGTGTCGACATAGTCGGCCAGACCGTTCTTCACGTAGGCGGCATCCCCCTGGCTGACCGGCCGCATCTCCCACTCGACGGCGCAAGCCCCGGCGATGACGTTGCGGGCCGTGCCTCCACTCATGCGGCCCACCTGGACGGTGGTCCACGGCGGGTCGAAGCGGCTGCCGGCGGGCGCGCGCATCTTCAGCTTCTCCCCGATCTCGAGCAGGCGCAGGACGTAGCGCGTGGCGTATTCCACGGCGTTGACGCCCTTGTCGGGCTGGGAGCCGTGGCCCTCGAGGCCGGTGAACTCGGTCGTGTATTCGAAGCACCCCTTGTGGCCCTCGATCACGCCCATCATGGTCGGCTCGCCGACGATCGCGACGGCCGGACGCACGCCGGCCCTGGCGAGTTCGTCGACCAGCGCGCGGGCGCCGAAGCAGCCGATCTCCTCGTCATAGGTCAGCGCGACATGCAGCGGCCGCGTCAGGCCGGCCGCGGCGAAGCGCGGCGCCATCGCCAGGGCCGCCGCGATGAAGCCCTTCATGTCGCAGGTGCCCCGCCCGTAGAGCCGCCCGCCGCGCTCGGCCAGCACGAACGGGTCGTTCGTCCACTCGGCCGGATCCGCCGGCACGACGTCGGTGTGCCCGGAGAGGACGATGCCGCCGTCGCCCGCAGGACCGATCGTGGCGAAGAGGTTGGCCTTCGTCCCCGTCGCGTCGCGCGACAGCGACAGCGTCGCGCCGGCATCCGACAGGAGGTCGGCGGCATAGGCGATCAGCGCGAGATTGCTGTCCGACGACACCGTCGGGAAGGCGACGAGCTTGCCGAGGATCTCCTGGGTTCGGGCGAGCATGTCCATCGTGCCGCCTCAGTCCTTCACGACGAGCTTGCGCGGCCGGTCGCAGAAGCACTCGGCCGCTCCCGTCTCCCGGATCAGGATGCTCTCGGTGATCTCCAGGCCCCAGTCCTCCATCCACAGGCCCGGCATGAAATGGAAGGTCATGCCGGCCTCGAGGATGGTCTCCTCCTCCTTGCGGAACGAGATCGTCCGCTCGCCCCAGTCCGGCGGATAGGAGATGCCGATCGGATAGCCGCACCGGCTGTCCTTGTGGATGCCGGCCCGCTCCAGCGCGCCGAACAGCGCGCGCGCCACGTCGCCCGCGGGGCGGCCCGGCCGGGCGGCGTCGAGCCCGGCCTCCAGCCCCTCCACCAGGGCCTTTTCCGCGTCCAGGATGTGCTGCGGCGGCTTGCCGAGGAAGACGGTCCGGCAGAACGGCGTGTGATAGCGCCGGTAGCAGCCCGCGATCTCGAAGAAGGTCGCCTCGCCCGTTCGGAACGGCCGGTCGTCCCAGGTCAGGTGGGGCGCGGCGGCATCGGTGCCCGATGGCAGCAGCGGAACGATCGCCGCATAATCGCCCCACGCGTCGCCGACGCCGCGGATGGCGTCGGTGTAGATCTCGGCCACGACCTCGTTCTTGGGGCGGCCCGGCTCGACGCGCTCGACGATGCCGTCGACGATCTTCTCGGAGATCCGCGCCGCCCTGCGCATGAAGGCGATCTCCTCCTCGGACTTGACGCCGCGCTGCCAGTTGACCAGCGCCGTGGCGTCGACCAGTTCGGCGTTCGGCAGCTCCTGCCTCAGCACCAGGTAGGCCTTGGCGGAGAAGTAGTAGTTCTCGAGCTCGAGCCCGATCCGCTTGCCGGCATAGCCGCGGTCGCGCAGGATCGCGGCGAGGTCCTGCATCGGATGGCGCACCGTCGACTGCACGTAGTTGTCGGCATAGCCGGCGATGTTCGAGCGCTCCATCCAGACCGTGCGGACCGCGCCGTTGGCGTCCTGCCCGCGGCCCCACCACACCGGGTCGGCGTCGTGGAACACGATCACACCCTGGTGGACGTAGAAGGACCAGCCGTCATAGCCGGTGATCCAGGCCATGTTCGAGGGATCCTCGACGAAGAGCACGTCCAAGCCGCGCTCCGCCATGGCCCGACGCACCTTGGCCAGCCGGCGCGCGTATTCGCTGGGCGTGAAGGGTAGGTCGACAGCCGGCATGGAGTCCTCCTCGGGCGCAAGTGCACTTGCTAATATGTGCACATCTATGGCCAGCACGGCGGCGCCCACAAGCCAATAATCGCGCATTCTCAGCGAATTTTTCCGTTGACCAAATGTTCTGCCCATGATGTTGTGCACAACATAAGAAGAATGACAACCGTGGAACACAGGAGAGACCCTATGAAATCCATCCTTCTGAAGAGCGTTGCCGCCCTCGGCCTCGCTGCCCTGACGCTTGCCTCGGCGGCCGGCTCGGCGAGTGCCCAGTCGCTGCTCGAGAAGGCCGACAAGGGCGAGGCCATCCGCATCGGCTTCGCCAACGAGATCCCCTTCGCCTATCCGGGCGATGACGGCAGCCCCAAAGGCTTCGTCAATGTCTTCACGATCGCGGTGCTAAAGAAGATGGGCTACGAGAAGATCGAACCGGTCCAGACCGAGTGGGGCGGTCTCATTCCGGGGCTCAACGCGAACCGCTTCGACATCG
Organism: Mesorhizobium sp.; assembly: GCA_019635735.1. GTDB lineage: Bacteria > Pseudomonadota > Alphaproteobacteria > Rhizobiales > Rhizobiaceae > Mesorhizobium_A. Next base: position 32,767 of record JAHBYX010000009.1, on the reverse strand, counting down.
TCACCGGCGGTATGAACATCCTGGCCAGCCGCTGCGAGAACATCGCCTTCTCCGAGCCGATGGCGACCGTCGGCGACGGCTTCATCGTCGCGCCCGGCAATCCGAAGAAGATCGGCGACTACAAGAGCCTCGTCGACAACAATGCCGTCATGGTGACGGGCGCGGGATACTCCAACATCGAGGCGGCGAAGGCCGCCGGTGTTCCCGAGGCAAGCATCATGCAGGTTCCGGGCCCGACGGAAATCCTGGCCGCGGTGAAGGCCGGCCGCGCCGACGCGGGCGCGGGAACCTACTTCACCATGAAGCAGCTGGCCGACTCATCGGGCGGAGCGGTCGAAGCGACCGACCCGAACGCAATGCCCGAGTCCTCGTTCAACTGGGCCGGGATCGGCTTCCGCAAGGCGGACCAGGCTTTCCTCGACAAGTTCAACGCGGCCATGAAGGAATATATCGGTTCCGACGAGATGCTGGCGGCGGTTGCCGAATACGGCTATGGCAAGGGCTCGCTGCCGGGCGACAAGACCACTGAATGGGTCTGCGCCAACCGCTGATGTGAGATGAGGGCCGGCCCCCTCTTCTTGAGGCAAGTCCGGCCCGCCGTTCTTCCTGGGCGCCTTTGCGGCGGCGCTTGCCTGCCGCCCGAGCAGCCTTGACGGGAAGGTCCGCGCAGCATGTCTTATCTCGAATTTCTCGGCCAGTACGGCGACCGCATCCTCTCCGGCACACTGGTAACGGTGCTGCTGACCGTGCTGGCTTCCGCACTGGCCGTCGCGATCGCGCTGGCCGCCGGCCTGATGCGGCTTTCCCCCAACGTGTTCCTGCGTGGTATCGCCACCGTCTATATCGAAATCTTTCGCGGCACGTCGCTGCTCGTCCAGCTCTACTGGATCTTCTTCGTCCTGCCGCTCTTCGGCATCACGCTCGAAAAATTCACCGCCGGTTTCGTCGCCGTCGGCATGAACCTCGGGGCCTACGGCGCCGAACTGGTGCGGGGGGCGATCCTGTCGGTGCCGAAGGGCCAGTGGGAAGCCGCGCTGGCGCTCAACATGACGCCCGCGAAACGGATGGTTCGCGTGATCCTGCCGCAGGCCGTGCTGATCATGCTGCCCGGCTGGGGCAACCTCCTGATCGAACTCCTCAAGGGCACGGCGCTCGTCGCGCTGATCGCCGTCGCCGACCTTATGTTCCAGGTCAAGCAGATCAACGGCACGACGTTCCTGTCGGCCGAGGCGTTCGGGACGGCGCTGATCATCTACTATGTCATCGCCCGGTTCATGATCACCCCGTTCATGCGGTGGCTCGAGCGCGCCATGCAGCGCAAGCTGGGGAGGGCCTGAGCCATGTTCGACTGGCGCTGGGACTTCACCTGGGACATCCTGCCTCGCCTGATCGTGGCGACGGGCAATACGCTGCTCGCCGCGGGGCTGGGCTATGCCATTGCCGTCGTTCTGGGCCTCGTGCTGGCGCTGGCGCAACGCACTCCGTCGCGGGCCCTGACGCTGGTCGTGCGCGAGGCGATCGAATTCGTCCGCTCGACGCCGCTGGTGCTGCAGATCTTCTTCGTCTTCTATGTGGGGCCGCAGTTCGGGCTCAGGCTCTCGCCGTGGACGGCGGGCATGATCGCCATCGGGCTCCACTATGCCGCCTACCTCTCGGAGGTCTATCGCGGCGGGCTGGAGAGCGTGCCGAAGGGACAATGGGAAGCGGCCACCTCGCTGAACCTGTCAACGTCGCGCACCTATTTCCGCGTGATCCTGCCGCAGGCGCTGCCGCCGTCTCTCGCCGGCATGGGCAACTACCTCGTCGGCATCTTCAAGGACACGCCGATGCTGTCGGTCATCGGCGTCGCCGAACTGATGCACACCGCCAACGCGATCGGCTCGGAAACCTATCGTTTCCTCGAACCGTATACGCTGGTCGGGATCATCTTCCTGGCCTTGTCACTGCCCACCGCCGCCGGCATCCGCCTCTTCGAGGCATGGGTGCGCCGCAAGCTCGGGATGGTCTGATGGACGCGCAGGATCTCTCCGGTTTCCCCCTGAGGCTCGAGGGCGACACCGTGCCGATGGTGAGCTTCCGAAAGGTCACCAAGAGCTACGGTGCGCTGGTGGTCCTCGACTCGCTCGATCTCGACATCGACGAGGGCGAGATGGTGTCGGTCATCGGGCCGTCCGGCTCGGGAAAGACCACGGTGCTGAGGATGCTGATGACGCTGGAGACCATCAACGGCGGCGTCATCTATGTCGACGGCGAGCCGCTGACGCACATGCCCCGCGGCGACCGCCTCGTTCCCGCCGACAGCCGCCACATGCGCCGTATCCGCGCCAAGATCGGCATGTGCTTCCAGCAGTTCAACCTGTTCCCGCACATGACCGCGCTCGAGAACTGCATGGAAGGTCCGGTCCATGTCCTCGGCCTGCCGAAGAAGGAGGCGCGGGAACGGTCCGAAGAGCTCCTCAAGATGGTCGGAATGGCCGAGAAGCGCGACCAGCACCCTTCGCGCCTCTCCGGTGGCCAGCAGCAACGCGTCGCCATAGCGCGAGCGATGGCGATGCGACCCAAGGTCATGCTCTTCGACGAGGTCACCTCGGCGCTCGATCCCGAAGTCATCGGCGAGGTTACCAACGTGATCCGCAAGCTCGTCGCCGAGCACCACCTGACCATGCTGATGGTCACGCACCAGATGGGCTTCGCCAAGGACATTTCCGACCGCGTCTGTTTCTTTTACGGCGGCCGCATTGAGGAGCAGGGGCCGCCCGAGCAACTGTTCGCCAACCCCAAGCGCGAGCGTACCCAGCAATTCCTGAGTGCGGTGAAGGAGGCGGTTTGAGCCTTTCGCTCGCAGACGTCTTGGCCGCGCGCAGGGCGATCGCCGGCGTCGTCGTGCGCACGCCGCTGGTCCCGTCGCCTTTTATGAGCGCGCGTCTCGGGCAGGACTTCCTGCTCAAGCTGGAGACGACGCAGCCGGTGGGTGCCTTCAAGCTGCGCGGAGCGGTCAACGCCGTCGCGGGGATCGACGGAGACGTCAGGGGGGTGACCTGCTGCTCGACCGGTAATCACGGCCGCGCGGTCGCCTTCGCGGCGCGGGCGCGGGGATTGCGGGCCGTGGTGTGCATGTCCGCGCTCGTGCCGAAGACGAAGGTCGACGCCATCCGGACGCTCGGCGCCGAGGTGCGCATCGTCGGACGCAGCCAGGACGATGCGCTGGCGGAGAGCGGGAGGTTGGCGCGCGAAGACGGGCTGGTCGAGATTTCGCCCTTCGACGATCCTCTGGTCATCGCCGGCCAGGGCACCATCGGCCTGGAGCTGCTGGAGGACCGGCCGGACCTCGCGGCGATCCTCGTCCCGCTGTCGGGCGGGGGGCTCGCCGCCGGCGTCGCCTTGGCCGCGAGGGCGATCAAGCCGTCGATCAGGGTCATCGGCGTCTCCATGGAACGAGGTGCCGCGATGCATCAGTCGATCCGCGCTGGCCGGCCCGTCGAGATCGAGGAGGTGCCGAGCCTCGCCGACTCGCTCGGCGGCGGCATAGGCATGGGCAACCGGCTCTCCTTCCCGCTCTGCCGCGACCTCCTCGACGATTGCGTGCTGGTCACGGAGGACGAGATCTACGACGCGATGCAGACGCTCTATTTCGAAGACCGGATGGTGGCCGAGGGCGCCAGTGTCGTCGGCATCGCGGCGATCAAGTCGGGCCGGTTGCCGGCCTTCGCCGGTCCGGTCGCCACCGTCCTGACCGGGCGCAATGTCGACATGACGAGCTTCACCACGATCGTGAACGGAGGCGCGGTCAGCCTCGGCGACATCGAAATAGAGGGCAGAGCCTATGGCGCATGACGTCGCGATCCTGACCGAGGCTAATCTGCGCGGGCTGGTGGCGCTTGACCTTGCCGCGGTCGACATCGTCGAGCGCGCCTTCGCGGCGCTGGCTTCCGGCAAGGTGGTGATGCCGCCGATCCTGTCCATGGCGATCCCGGACGCGAATGGCGAGGTCGATGTGAAGACGGCCTACATCCCCGGATTCGACGGCTTCGCCATCAAGGTCAGCCCGGGCTTCTTCGACAATCCGAAGATCGGCCTGCCCAGCCTGAACGGACTGATGATTCTGTTCTCGGCGAAGACGGGGCTGGTCGACGCGCTGCTGCTCGACAACGGCTACCTGACGGACGTGCGCACGGCGGCGGCCGGGGCCGTGGCCGCGCGGCACCTGGCGCCGTCGCGGGTCGAGACGGCGGGGGTCATCGGCACCGGCGTGCAGGGCCGGCTGCAGCTCCAAGCGGCGCACCTCGTGCGGCCGTTCCGCGAGGCGCTGGTCTGGGGTCGCGACCGCGGCAAGGCCGAGGCCTGCGCGGCCGACATCGCCGCCGCCCTCGGCATTCCCGCGCGCAGCGAGGCAGATCCTGCGCGTCTCGTCGCTCGAAGCCAGCTTGTCGTCACCACGACGCCCGCCGAACATCCCGTCCTTAGGGCGGACTGGCTGCATCCAGGCCTCCACGTCACCGCGATGGGCTCCGACCAGGCCGGCAAGAACGAAATCGAGGCCGCGGCGCTTGCGGCCGCGGATATCTATGTCTGCGACCGGGTCAGCCAGTGCGAGGCACTGGGAGAACTGCGCAGCGCCGTCGCCGCTGGCCTCTGGACGCGCGGCACGCCGCCCGAACTCGGACAGATCGTCACCGGCGCCAGACCGGGCCGCACCTCCGACGACCAGATCACCATCTGCGACCTCACCGGCACCGGCGCTCAGGACACGGCTATCGCAACCTTTGCCGTCGATGCCGCGCGCCGGACTGGCGTCGGATCCATCATCTCGACGTAGGAACAGGTCTCGCCGGAATGCTGAAGCTCGACGACCGCGACGTGAAGATCCTGTCGATCCTCGGCCGCGAGGGACGAATCTCCAAGTCGGAGCTCGCCAGGCGCGTGAACCTCTCCGCCGCGCCGGCCTGGGAGCGGATGAAGCGGCTGGAGGAGGCCGGGATCATCACCGGCTATCATGCATCGGTCGCACTGAAGAAGCTCGCGCCGCATGTGATCGTGTTCATGGCAGCCGAGCTGGAAAGCCATCGCGCCCAGGATTTCCAGGTCTTCGAGCGTGTGCTCGCGCCGCTGGACGAAGTCGTGGCATGTTGGGCGGTAGGAGGCGGTTTCGATTACATTCTTCAGATCGTCACTCGCGACATCGACAGCTACCAACGTCTGGTCGATCACCTGCTGGAGGCAAGGGTCGGCCTAGCGCGCTACTTCACCTACGTCGTCACCAAGCCGGTGAAGCAGGGACCCCTGCCGTTCGAACGGCTGCTCGCCCTGTCGGCGAAGGAATGAGGGCCCGTCGGGCCTCTTTCCGAAGAAGCTTCGGCTGTCATAGCGCATTCGCGAACAATCGCCTTGACCCCTCGGCCCAGAATAGCCCCGATCCATCCGGAGGACGGTCGGCCATGACTTCTCTCGCCTATCTTCAGAAGACTCGCGTGTCGTCGCTCGCCGACCCGCGGTTGTTCCGCGAGTTCGCCTATTTCGGCGGCGCGTGGACTGCCGGCTCCTCGTCGCGTGCGATCGATGTCACCAACCCGGCCGACGGCTCTCGCGTCGGGTCAGTGCCCGCGCTTGCGGCGGCGGATGCGGCCCGGGCAGTGGAGGTCGCGCACCGGGCGTTCCGGTCCTGGTCCGCCATGCCCGCGTCTGTCCGCGCCGGACTTCTGCGGCGCTGGTTCGACCTGATCGTCGCCGCGCGCGACGATCTCGCGCGACTGATGGTCGAGGAGCAGGGTAAGCCGATCTCGGAGGCACTGGGCGAGATCGACTACGCGGCCTCCTTCGTCGAGTTCTATGCCGAAGAGGCGAAGCGGCTGAACGTGGAGAGCGTCACGTCGCACCTCCCCGATGCCGAGATGCGCGTGACGCGCCAGCCAGTCGGTGTCGCGGCACTGGTGACGCCGTGGAATTTTCCCTCGGCCATGCTGACACGGAAGGCCGCCGCCGCGCTTGCCGCAGGCTGCACTCTCGTCGCACATCCCTCGTCGGAGACGCCTTTTTCCGCGCTGGCGCTCGCCGAGCTCGCCGAGCGGGCCGGCTTCCCGGCCGGCGTGTTCAACGTCGTCACCGGCCACGCGCCCGAGATCGTCGGCGCCCTCACCGCCTCGCCCCTGGTGCGCGCCCTGTCCTTCACCGGCTCGACGGAGATCGGGCGCCTGCTCTACGGCCAGTGCGCGCCGACCATCAAACGGCTGATCATGGAACTGGGCGGTCACGCCCCTTTCATCGCCTTCGCCGATTGCGACCTCGACCGCGCGGTCGAACGGGCAATCTCGGCGAAATTCGCCACTTCGGGCCAGGACTGCCTTGCCGCCAATCGCTTCTACATCGAGCGCCCGATCTACGACCGTTTCGTCGCCGCCTTCGCCGCGAAGGTGAAGCGGCTGCGCGTGGGACCCGGCCTGTCCGATTCCGACATCGGCCCGCTGATGAACGCAGGCGCCGTCGCCAAGCAGAACATGCACGTCGCGGACGCGCTCGCGCGCGGCGCCCGTCTGATCTGCGGCGGCGACATTCATCCGGCCGGGCCGCTGTTCTTCCAGCCGACGGTGTTGGCCGACGTAACCGACGATGCCGCCGTTTTCCGCGAAGAAACCTTCGGACCTGTCGCCGCCTTCGCCCCGTTCGACGGCGAGGACGAAGTAATCGGCAAGGCGAACGCGACCGAAACCGGCCTCGTCGCCTATCTGCACACGTCCGACGCCGCCCGCATCTCGCGCATGAGCGCGGTGCTGGAATTCGGCATGCTGGCGGTCAACCGCACCAAGATCACCGGTGCGCCGATCCCTTTCGGCGGCGTCAAGCAGGCCGGCCTCGGCCGCGAGGGCTCGCGCCACGGCATGGAAGCCTACACCGACCTCAAATATGTCTGCCGCGACATCGCGTGACGGCAGCACCACACGGAGACAGCCGATGCTGACCAACGACATTCTCGACAAGTGGGACCGGGAGAACTTCTTCCATCCCTCGACCCATCTCGCACAGTTCGCCCGCGGCGAGGCGCCGAACCGCATCGTCACCGGCGGCAAGGGCATCTTCATCGAGGATCGCGACGGCAACCGCCTGCTCGACGCCTTCGCCGGGCTCTACTGCGTCAATGTCGGCTACGGCCGGCCAGAGATCGCCGAGGCGATCGCGGCGCAGGCGAAGGAGCTCGCCTACTACCACGCCTATGTCGGACACGGCACCGAGGCCTCGATCACGCTGGCCAAGATGGTCCTGGAGCGAGCGCCGAAAGGCATGTCCAAGGTCTATTTCGGCCTAGGCGGCTCCGACGCCAACGAGACCAACGTCAAGCTCGTCTGGTACTACAACAACATCCTCGGCCGCCCGGCCAAGAAGAAGATCATCTCGCGCTGGCGCGGCTACCATGGCTCCGGCCTCGTCACCGGCTCGCTGACCGGCCTCAAGCTGTTCCACGACAAGTTCGACCTGCCGCTCGACCGGATCGTCCACACCGAGGCGCCCTACTACTTCCGCCGTCCCGACCTGTCGATGAGCGAGGCCGACTTCGTCGCCCATTGCGTCGATGAACTCGAGAAGCTGATCGCGCGCGAGGGCGCCGACACGATCGCGGCCTTCATCGGCGAGCCCGTGCTCGGCACCGGCGGCATCGTGCCGCCGCCGGCCGGCTACTGGCCCGCGATCCAGGCCGTGCTGACAAAGCACGACATCCTGCTCATCGCCGACGAGGTGGTGACGGGCTTCGGCCGGTTGGGTTCCATGATGGGCTCCGACCACTACGGTATGACACCCGACATCATCACCATCGCCAAGGGGCTCACTTCCGCCTATGCGCCGCTCTCCGGCTCGATCGTCGGCGACAGGGTGTGGCAGGTGCTCGAGCGCGGCACCGACGAGAACGGGCCGATCGGCCACGGCTGGACCTATTCGGCCCATCCGATCGGCGCCGCCGCAGGCGTCGCCAATCTGAAGCTGATCGACGCGCTCGGCCTGATGAAGAATGCCGGCGAGACCGGCGCCCACCTGAATGCGCAGATGCGGGCGGCGGTCGGCGGCCACGCCCATGTCGGCGACGTGCGCGGCGAAGGCATGCTCTGCGCCGTCGAGTTCGTCGAGGACCGCGACACGCGGCGCTTCTTCGATCCGGCGCGCAAGGTCGGCCCCGCGGTCGCCGCCGCGCTGCTGAAGCGGGGCGTCATCGCCCGCGCCATGCCGCAGGGCGACATACTCGGCTTTGCCCCACCCCTCTGCCTCACCGCGGCGGAAGCCGACGAGGTGGTGCACAAGACCGCCGAGGCGGTGGCGGAGGTGCTCGGCTGACACAGCGGCGCCGCGCGAGAGTTCGTCTCGCGCGGATTCCCTTCTCCGAAAGGCCGCAGTCCGGTTCTGCACCTTTCCCACCCGCCACCGGCAACGCGAAACTGAGATACGCCCAAAGTCGCACCGCGTGCGCGCGCCCAAGGGCCCCGAGGAAGTGCGATGGCGTCCGATTCGAGCAAGAAGCCGGACATGCGGTCAGTCCGCCGGTGTCAGGCCACGGGTATGCGCCGGCAATTCCGTATCCGCGAACAGGTCGGGGTTCGATGCAGCGATCTGCGGCAGCGCCACCAGGATCTCGCGCAGGTGGCGCCGCATCGCGGCCTCGGTTCCCTCTGGGTCGTTAGCAGCCAGACGATCGACGATCGTCTCGTGCTGACGGATCAGCAGGGGCATGGGCGAGGCATTCGGCAGGCTGAGGAAACGAACGCGGTCTGTCTGTACCCGCGCGGCCTCGACGATGCGCCAGGCGTACTCGCAGTCGACGATGCTTGCGATCGCGCGGTGGAAGGCCTCGTCAAGATCGTTGAAGCAACGATAGTCGTTGCGGGCGTCGGCGGCGCGCTGGCGGGCGAGGAGGTCCTCCAGTTCGGCGACATGGTGCGGACCGGCCAGTCGCCCGGCGTTGTTGGCGATGTCACACTCGATCGCCTCGCGGACGAACCGGGCATTCGCCAATTCGCGGGCGGAAATCTTCATGACGTAAGTCCCCCGGCTTGGCCTGATCTCGACCAGACCGGCCTCCGAGAGCTTGATGAAGGCCTCGCGCACCGGCTGGCGACTGACGCCAAATCGCGCGGCTATCTCTGACTCGGACAGCGCCTCGCCCGGACGCAGCCGCAGTTCGACGATACCCTGCCTGAGCGCCGCGACGATCTGCGGCGCGATCGGCTCTCTCATACGCAGTGCAATGTCCATGGCCTACCGACAGTCTCCATAGCCGACGAGCACGGATGCTCACATGGCAATTATGATGAGACGCCAATCTCATTTTGGCTTGCGCGTCTCGTTTCACTATGTATCATACCAGTATGGTGCCATACCGCAATCGATCGTCGGATCCTTTGCCGGGCATTCTGGCGCCGAACGACAATTCGAGGGAGGAAATGATGACCTCAAAGGGCATCTGGATTTCGCGCCGCAGCTTCATTGCCGGCGGCACTGTCGCGCTCGCCGCGCCAGCATTCGTCCGCAACGCCCGGGCGCAGGAGAAATACGTCTGCAAGATCGCCCATACAGAAGGCATCGGCACGCCGATCACCAATGCTTTCGATGCCTGGGCCGCGGCGATGAACGAGAAGAGCGGCGGCCGCATCGAAGCCCAGCATTTTCCAGCAGCGCAGCTCGGCGGCCTCGCCGAGGCGCTCGAAGGCAGCCGGATCGGCACGATCCAGGTGACCACGGCCGGTCCCGATTCGGAGGAGGCGATCGCGCCGGAAATCGCGGCCTTCGGCGGAGCGCCCGGATTCATTTACAAGAGCGAGGAGCATGTCGACCGGGTGCTGCAGGGCGAACTCGGCCAGAAGTGCTCCGACATCGCGCGCGCGAAGACTGGCGTCGAATTCGTCGCCTATGGCGAGACCGGCTTCCGTCATATTCTCGCCAAGCGTCCGGTCGGCTCGCTTGCGGATCTCTCGGGTTTGAAGATCCGTGTTCCGCAGTTGCGGATCTGGGTCGATTTCTGGTCGCTGCTCGGCGCCGCCCCCACGCCGCTGCCATATTCGGAGCAGTATTCGGCGCTGTCGACCGGCATCATCGACGCCATCGATTCGGACGTGTTCTCGATCGTCGGATTCAAGTTCCATGAACAGGCCAAGGACCTGACGCTGACCGGCCACTGGTTCCTGCCCAAGGCGGTCCGCGTGAATGCCGCCTGGCTCGACAGCCTGCCGGACGATCTTCGCACCATGGTACGCGAGACTGCCAGGGAGGCTTTCGCAGAGCAGCGCCGCATCAACCGCGCCAACGCCGCCAAGACACTGGAAGACCTGAAGGGCCTCGGTGTCAACGTCCAGGCGTTACCTGCCGAGGAACTGGCCAAAATGGAATCACAGACATCGAAGCTGTTCGACGAGTTCGGTTCCAAGAGCGCGGAGACGGCCGAGATGATCAAGGCCATCCGGGCGCTGGGCTGATATCGGGCGCCGTCCGTCATCATGAGGAATGAAGCCGACACCGATGCCGCGCCGGAAGGCGCGTTGTCTCGGAATGTGCCCAATGGTCTGGCAGCCGTGGTCGATCGAGTGCTGGAGACCGTCTGCATCGGCCTGATGCTGGTTGCGGTTGCGGTCGCCTCGCTGCAGGTCGTCTTGCGCTACGGCTTCAACTACGGTCTGCCTTGGCCGGAGGAGCTGGCGACCTGGGTTTTCGCATGGTCGGTCTTCATCGGCATGGCGGTCGCCACGGGTCGCGATTCCCATATCTCGATTGACGTCGTGACGCGGGCCCTGCCTGAGCGGCCACGCGAATACCTGCTCTTGTTTAACCGCGCCGTAATGGCCGCGGCGAGCATCATGATGACTGTCCACGGCTGGGACTACACCACCCGCGTCATTTCGGCCTCGCCGGCGCTGCAATGGTCGATGCAGTACTTTTTCGTGGCTGTCCCGGTCGGCGGCGCGCTCAACCTGTTCTTCCTCGGCTGGCCGCGGCCCGGACGCGGCATTCTGGAGGGGCTGGGAGTTCTGGCCGCTGGCCTATTGATCTACCTGGCTGTCCGGTACGGCGCGTCGAGCGTCTACGGCCAAAGCGGCAGCGCCATCGTCCTTGTCGCGGTCGGCATCGTCTCCATCGTCATCGGCGTTCCCGTCGCGTTCGCGCTGGCCTTCGGCGCCTTTGCCGCCTTCGCAGCGTTCAATCCGATTCTTCTGGTCACGATCTCGCAGAACATGGGCGCGTCGTTGAACTCCTTTACGCTGCTCGCCATCCCCTTCTTCATTCTCGCTGCCGCGGTCATGAACGCCGGCGGTATCACGCCCCGCCTGGTCGACCTCGCCATGCAGCTCGTCGGGCATCTGCGCGGGGGACTGGGCCAGGCGAACGTGGTCACCAACACCATGCTCGCCGGTGTCTCCGGATCCTCGACCGCAGACGCCTCGACGATCGCAAAGCTGCTCGTCCCGGAGATGGCCAGGAGAGGATACTCGCGTCCCTTCGGCGCCGCACTTACAGCCTCGGCGGCGACGCTCGCCAATCTCATCCCGCCAAGTCTTGGATTGATCATCTATGCCGCGCTCGCATCGGTGTCGGTGGGCGCCCTGTTCGTGGCGACGATCGTCCCGGGACTCTTGGTGGCCGTTGCCCTCATGATCGTCGTCTATCTCCTGTCGCGCCTGCGCGGTTATGGGGGCGACATGCCTAAGGCGTCGGGGCGCCAGCGCATATCCTCGCTCGGCCTTGCCATACCGGCCCTGATCCTGCCGGTCATCATCGTGGGCGGCGTGCGGTTCGGCATCTTCACGGCCACCGAGGCCGGAGCCATCGCCTTTATCTACGCCATCCTGTGCGGAGCGTTGCTCTACCGCAAGCTGACGGTGACGAATTTCGTCGCCGCGATCCGGGAATCTGCACTCGACACCGTCGTGATCGTCATCATCATAGCAGCGGCCGCGCCGTTCGCATGGGTGCTGGCTTTCGAGCAGGTGCCGCAGAAGATCGCCCAAGGGTTGTCGGGCCTCGTCTCGCAGCCGGTCCTGCTGATCCTGGCCATCAACCTGTTCCTGATTGTCGTCGGTCTGTTCATGGAGATGATCGCCTCGCTGGTCATTCTGGTGCCGATCCTGGTGCCGTTGGTGATCGCCGGAGGGATGGACCCGATCCAGTTCGGAGTGGTCATCGTCATGAACCTTGTCATCGGGGCGCTTACGCCGCCGCTCGGCGTGCTGGTCTTCACGACCGCCCGCGTCGGCGGCGCCAACCAGACCGAGACGTTCAAGGCCGTACTGCCCTTCGTCCTTGCGCTGCTGGCGGTATTGATGCTGGTGACCTTCGTGCCCGCTTTCACCATGCTACCGGTCGCACTGCTCGGTCCCTGAGCGGACCAACATCCAGAGGGACTTAACGTGAAGAAGACGCGAATAGCGATCGTCGGCCTCGGCATGGCAGTGACGCCCCACGCGAGGGGCCTGGTCGATCTGGCTGACGAGGTCGAGGTGGTCCATGCCTTCAGCCCCAGCGCGGAACGACGGGCGGCCTTCGGAGAGAAGTTCCCGTTTCCCACCTGCGACAGCCTCGACGTGATTCTGGACGACGGGAGCGTCGAGGCGGTAGCCGTCTACACCCCCGCGAACACACATCGCGACATCGGGCTCGCCTGTGCCGCCGCCGGCAAGCACGTCCTGATGGAGAAACCTCTCGACATCAGCACCGCGCGCGCCGTCGAACTCGTGGAAGGCTGCCGCGCTGCCGGCGTGACCATGGGCGTCGTGCTGCAGCACCGGTTTCGGCCGGCCGGCATGCGACTGGCGCAGATTCTCGCATCGGGCGATCTCGGAGCTGTGCTCGGCTGCTCGACCGCCATTCGCCTATGGCGGCCGCAGACATACTATGACGAACCGGGACGCGGGTCATTCGCACGCGACGGGGGCGGCGTCCTCATCTCGCAAGGCATCCACACGCTCGACCTGATGCTGAGCCTGGCGGGACAGGTCGAGACCGTCACCGGCTTTGCCACCACGACGCCTGTCCATCGCATGGAGACGGAGGACATGGTCTGCGCAGCCCTGCGCTTCGAGAACGGCGCCCTCGGAACCGTGGACGCCACCACCGCCGCCTTCCCCGGCTTCGCCGAGGAGATTGTGTTGACCTGCGAGAGAGGGACCGCCAGGCTCGCCAGCACCGAGATGCTCGTGCAGTTCCAGGACGGGCGCCGCGAGTCCATCGCGGCCGATATGAGCGCAGGCGGCACCGGGGCCGACCCCATGGCCTTTCCACACGACTACCACCGCTCGGTCATGGCCGACTTTGTCGCGGCGATCCAGACCGGGCGCGCGCCTCGGGTGACGGGAGAGGAGGCGCTCAAGGTGCACCACCTGATCGATGCACTGATCGAAACCGGCAGGACGGGCCGACCCGTAACGGTCACGCCATGAACCAGCCCTTGCGTTTCGGGGCGATCGGGCTCGACCATCGCCACATCTTCCACCTCGTCGGCGAAAACATCGCCGCCGGCGCAGAATGCGTGGGCTATTGCCCCATGACCAGCGACCCGCGTGTCCTCGCGGGTTTTCGCGAGCGCTTTCCCGACCTCCGGCCGGTCGACCGCGAGCGCCTGTTCGACGATCCGACGATAGACTTCATCGTGACTGCAGCCATTCCCCGTGATCGCCCGGCGATCGCAATCCGCGCCATGCGGGCCGGCAAGGACGTGATGGTCGACAAGCCGGGCGCAACCAGGTTCGACCAGGTCACCGAACTGGAATGCGTGGAACGCGAGACCCGGCGCATCTTCTCAATCTGCTTTTCCGAGCGCTACGTCGTCCGCGCCTGCGAGGTTGCGTCGCGGCTCGTGGCGGATGGCGCGATCGGCCGCGTGGTGCAGACGACCGGGCTCGGACCGCACCGTCTCAACCGGGCCATTCGCCCGCCATGGTTCTTCGAACCCGAGACATTTGGCGGCATTCTCACCGACATCGGTTCGCACCAGATCGACCAGTTTCTCCATTTCACCGGCAACGCTGATGCGGAAGTTGTCGCAAGCTCGGTCGCAAACCACTCGCTGCCGGACGTGCCGCAGTTCGAGGATTTCGGCGAGATCCTGCTGCGCGCGCACGCGGCGACTGGGTTCATCCGGGTCGACTGGTATACCCAGAATGGACTGCCGGCCTGGGGCGACGGGCGGCTGTTCCTCCTCGGCACCGAAGGTACGATAGAACTCAGGAAGTATGTCGATCTCGACGGGCGTCCGGGCGCGGATCACCTGTTCCTGGTCGATGCTAGGGAATCCCGCCACATCGACTGCTCGTCCGAACCACTGACCTACTTCGCCAATTTTCAGAACGACGTGCGGCTGCGCACCGCCACCGCGATGCCACGGCACCATGCACTGACGGTCACCCGGCTCGCGATCGAGGCGCAGGTCTCGGCCCGACGCCTGGAGGAGCGGCCGTGAGGCACACATGTCGCCGGTTCGGACCGAACGACACGGCAAAGCTCGAAGATATCGCGCAGACGGGCGCGGCGGGCATCGTCTCGGCGCTGCACCACGTTTCCAACGGCACGGTCTGGAGCCCGGAGGACATCACGCGCCGGCAGGACCTGATCGAGCGCCGATCCGACGGCAGTCCGTCAACGCTCTCTTCGGACGTGGTCGAAAGCCTGCCCGTAAGCGAAGACACCGATCGGGGCACGATGCGCTCTAGCCTCGAATCAGGGGGCAGCGCTCATAAGTCGATCATCCGCGCAGCCTTCTGGATGAGCCGTCGGAGCCAGAGTATGCCGGGATCCTGGCTTTTGTACTGATGCCACTGGAGGCACTGCTGCAACGGGACCATGGGAAGCGGCACCTCGTGGCATACGATAGGAAGCGATGGCGCAATCTGCGCGGCGAGCAAGCCGTGGATGGTCGCCAGACGATCGGTGCCGACAATAAGGTGAGGCATCGCGGCAAAGCTGTAGCATGTAACCTCGATGCGCCGTGCGATCCCGCGCTCCTCGAGCGACTTCATGTCATAGCTTACTCCCCTCTCGGGCGGCATCATGCGGATATGGCCGGCCTCGAGATACTGCTCCTTCGTCAGCGGCGCCTTTCCGTAGCGCCCATCCTTCCACGCCGCACACACGAACCCGTCCTCGAAGAGTGTCTCACTGGGATGTTCGTCCGAGATGAACGCTTTGGGAGCTATGACCAGATCGGCCTCGCCGCGCTCGATGGCCTTTTCCGGGCGCTCCATCTGCGGAAGCAGCTGGAACTGGGCACGGGAACGCTCCAGTTCGGCAAGCGCGAGTACCTTGGGCATCAGCACGGTCATGGAGTAATCCGACAGCAGTATACTGAACTGCCTGGCGGTCTGGGACGGATCGAAGTGCACATCCGTGGAGACCGCTGCCTCGACGCGGACGATGATGTCGCGAACGGAATGCCGCATGGACTCCGCCCGCGGCGTAAGCTCCAGGCCGCGGCCGACGGGCGTCAGAAGGGGATCGTCGAAATAGCTTCGCAGGCGCGCCAGTGCATTGCTCATCGCGGACTGGGTGATGTTCATCTTGTCGGCGGCGCGGCTGACGTTCCGCTCGGCTAGAAGCAGATCCATCGCGACGAGCAGGTTAAGGTCGAGGTTCTTGAAACGCATTCCGAAGGTTCTTTCCAGAGGTATTCAGAGCCTGAATACCTTATATCGAATCATTCAATTTCCCAAATACACGGTCCTCGCCTATGCCCTTTCAAGGGAGGAGGCGACGGACAAAGGTGCAGCAATGCATGTCCGTCGGGCGCGACATTTCGCGGCCACCTTCCCGCAGGCATCAGGGGAAAGTGGTTTTGTTCAGATATTTTCCGACCAATTACGTCTGGAACCTGTCGGTCGACCTTTCGATCGAGATGGGCGCGCGCATCGGCGAGATCGAGGAGATGTGCGCCCCGCTGCAGGAAGCTGCAAAAGCACCGGACACAGCCGGTACGCAGGCGTTCCGCGAAACCTGGGTGAAGATGGCCGACAAGCTCGTCGGGCTTGCGTCTGAGGACGAGGCACAAGGCCGCCTGATCTCCTCGGGCGACAAGCTGCTGCGCGCCGCCAACTACATGGTCACTGCCGAACGCCTGCAGGCGCACGGATCGGAAGGCCGCCTGGCGCTCTACAGGCGCTTCCTCGAAACGTTCGCCAACGGCCTCGCCCAGTCCGGCGCGCCGGCACGCCGGATCGAAATCCCGTACGAGGGTAGCCATCTGGCGGCGCTCTACGTCCCCGCGAGAGGCGTCGAGGGGCCGCAGCCGCTGCTGGTGCAGGTCAACGGTCTCGATTCGACGAAGGAGATGAAATATCTCGTCGGCCTGCCCGAATGGCTGGCCCGTCGCGGCGTCGCCTCCCTCATCGTCGACCAGCCGGGCACGGGCGAGGCGCTGCGGCTTCAGGATCTGACCGCGCGTTACGACAGCGAGCATTGGGCGTCGCGCGTCGTCGACTGGCTGGAAGCACAGCCGCAAGTCGACGCCAGACGCATCGGGCTCGAGGGCGTGTCGCTCGGCGGCTACTACTGCCCGCGCGCCGTCGCCTTCGAGCCGCGTTTCGCCTGCGGGGTCGCCTGGGGCGCCAACCACGACTGGCGCGACGTGCAGCGAAAGCGACTGGAGCGCGAGGGCGATTTTCCGGTCCCGCACTACTGGAACCATGTCTGCTGGGTCTGGGGCGCCGAGGACATCGATGAATTCATGCGGATTGCCGAGGACGTTCATCTCGACGGCATTCTCGACCGCATCCGGGTGCCGTTCCTCGTCACGCACGGCCAGAAGGACAGCCAGATCCCGCTGAAATGGGCCGAACGGACCTATGAGCAACTGGTCAACAGCCCGAAGCGCGAGCTGAAGATCTTCACCGAACGCGAAGGCGGCGTGCAGCACGCGAGTTTCGACAATTCGGCGAACGCCGGCGCCTACATCGCCGACTGGGTCGCCGAGACGCTTGGCGGCCGGACCGCCGTCTAAGAACAGATTCCGAAGGAGCCAGATCATGAACATCATCGGACCCGACTACCTGGTCTTCGGCGTCGACGATCTCGTCGCCTGCTCGGAATTCCTGACGGCATTCGGCTTGACGCCCGCGGGCGTGGACGACAAAGGCGGGCTGTTCGAGGCGCTGGACGGCACCGGGGTCATCATCCGGCACAAGAGCGACCCTGACCTGCCGGCACCACTGCCGACGGCCACCATGCTGCGCCAGCAAGTCTACGGCGTTCGCGGCGACGCCGACATCGAGGCAATAGCGGCGGAGCTGGGCAAGGACCGAAAGGTACACAGGCTCGCCGACGGCACGATCGAGACAACGGACGATTTCGGCTTCGCGTTGAAGTTCCAGGTGACGAAGCGGAGAAAGCTGGAAATGCCGGCCGAGAAGATCAACGCCCCCGGTGCACCCGCACAGCGTGGCCCGAACGTGCTCGGCGTCTGGGACGGCATGCCGGCCAAGCCGCGGATGCTCAGCCACACTGTATTGTTCGTGCCGGATATCGAGGTGGCCACGGGCTTCTATTGCCAGCGCCTGGGCTTCGTCATCACCGACGTCCTCAAGGGCGCCGGCCCGTTCCTGCGGCCGAAGGACAATGACGACCACCACACGCTCTTCTTCATCCGCACGCCGGAATACATGAAGGGCATCGAGCACCTGGCGTTCCATATGGGCGGGCCGACGGAACTGATGGTCGCCGGATCCCGCTTCGTGAAGTCAGGATACGAGAGCTTCTGGGGGCCAGGCCGCCACAAGTTCGGTTCCAACTGGTTCTGGTACTTCAACAGCCCGCTCGGCACGCATTTCGAATACGACGCCGACATGGACAAGCACGACGACGAGTGGATCGCGCGCGAAGCGCCGTTCGGGCCGGAAGCCTCTCAGATGTTCCTGCTTCAGCATCGGGAGAAATGGGTGCCGGGACCCGGGCCGGCGCCCAAGGAATGAGGTCGTTGCGGTGGAGGAGCGGTCTTGAGACTGTGTCGGTTGGACGAGGTGCTGGACGGGCAAGCCCGTGGTTTCTCCGTGCCCGGCTTGCAGCGGAAGGTCATCCTGGTCCGCAGAGGCGTCAGCGTTTTCGCCTATCGCGATTCCTGCCCTCACTACGAAGGCGGAACGCCGATGGCATGGAA
The DNA here is from genome assembly GCA_019635735.1 of Mesorhizobium sp. Taxonomy (GTDB): domain Bacteria; phylum Pseudomonadota; class Alphaproteobacteria; order Rhizobiales; family Rhizobiaceae; genus Mesorhizobium_A. The sequence continues at coordinate 14,664 of JAHBYX010000009.1, read as the reverse complement.
GGCCGACCGCTATCTCAACGGCGAGGGGACTCATCTGGCCTGCCACTCGCATGGTGCGCTCTTCGAGATCGAGACCGGCGAGTGCGTGCTCGGCCCCTGTCTCGGACAACGACTGACGAAGGTGCCGGTCCGCATCTCGCCTTCCGGAGATATCGAGATGGTGCGGGAGCCGGCTGAGGAGGAACTGGGATGACACAGGCCGTGCGCAATGCACTGGTAATCGGCGGCGGCTTCTCCGGAATGTCCGCTGCCATCGAGATGAGAAAGCGCGGGATCGAAGTCGACCTTGTCGAGATCGATCCGGGCTGGCGGTCCTACGGCGCCGGGATCACGCTCGGCGGCGCGACGTTCCGCGCGTTCCGGCAACTGGGCGTCCTCGACGCGTTCCTGCGGCGCGGCAGTGCGACCGACGGCCTCGACATCTGCGCGCTCGATGGAACGCTGGTGGCCAAGGTGCCAACGCCGCGGCTGGCGGGTCCGGACGTGCCCGGAAGCGGCGGCATCATGCGGCCTGCCCTGGCGGCGATCCTTGCGGAAGCGACGAAGGCGGCCGGCACCCAGGTATTCCTCGCAACCAGCTTCGAGAGGATCACTGCGGATGCTGGCGGCGTGACGGTAGCACTGACGAACGGCAACACGCGTCGCTACGACCTCGTCATTGGCGCGGACGGGCTCTTTTCGAAGGTCCGCGAGGCGGTGTTCCCTGATGCGCCACGTCCCACCTATACCGGGCAGTGCGTCTGGCGCGCGGTCGTGGACCGGCCGGCGGAAATCGAAACGGCCGTCATGTGGCTGGGGCCGAAGGTCAAGGTCGGGATCAATCCCGTCTCGGACAATCAGGCCTACATCTTCGTCACGGTGGATCAGCCGACCAAGCAACGTCTTGCACCGGGCGACTATCTTCGCGTCTTGAAGGAACTGCTCGAGCCTTTTTCGGCACCGCTGGTGGTCCGGCTTCGCGAGGAGCTGACCGAAGCCAGTTCGATCGTCTATCGGCCGCTCGAAGCGTTGCTGCTGCCCAGGCCCTGGCACAGGGGCCGCGTGGTCCTCATCGGGGATGCCGTGCACGCGACCACACCGCATCTCGCCTCGGGCGCGTGCATCGGCATCGAAGACGCCATCGTGCTGGCCGAGGAGTTGGAACGAGCCAGCGAGGTTGAGGCCGGTCTCAGCGCATTCGAGGAGCGGCGCTGGGAACGCTGCCGCATGGTTGTCGAGAACTCGCTACGCCTCGGGGAGATCGAGATCAGCAACGGCGACAAGCAGGAGCATGCGGCAATCATGCGCAATTCGATCATGGCGCTCGCCGCGCCGATCTGAATCGAAAGGGAGGACGAGACATGACGACGACAGAAAAATGGCCGGGGCGCATTGCGCTGATGGTGGCGCATTGCGCCGGCATGGTGGATCTGGTCGCGCTGCCGGTCTGGATCGGCACGCTGATCACGAACTACGGTTTCGATCCGCAACAGGCGGGTGCGCTTGCGACACTCTTCCTGGCGGGCGCGGTTGTCGCCAGCGTGTTCTTCGCACCGCAGTTCAACCGCATCAACGGCCGGCTCGCGGCAACGGGCGGGTTCGCCGTCGCGGCACTCGCCTTCGCTCTCGCGTCGACTCAGACCGCCTTCGGGCCGCTCGCGGCGGCGCATGCTCTGGCGGGCCTCTCCGCCGGCACCGCGCTCTCCTTCACGCACGGGACGATCGGACGAAGCACCAATCCGCATCGCCTTTTTGCGATCGTTGGCACCGCGCTGGGCGTCTTCGCGATCATCTTCCTCGGTGCAACACCGAACATCGTCGCAGCCGTGGGCGGAGCCGCACTGTTTCAGGTCTTTGCCGGCGTCATGGCATTGGCGGCCATCGTCACGGCACTGCTTTTCCCGAAACCGGCGAACGTCGAAATCGCCGGAACTTCCTCGGTGCCGCAGAAGATCGGGCGAGCTGTCTGGGCCGGCATCCTCGGCGTCAGTACGATGGCGCTGATCCAGGCGATGGTGTTCAGCTTCGTGCAGCAGCTTGGAACGGATCGGGGCTTCGGCATGCAGGCGATCACCGGCGTGCTGATCGCGCTCGGTTTCGTCAATCTGTTCCCCGCGCCGCTGGCGGCGATTTTGCAGAACCGCCTCAAAGCGGAAAAGGTGGTCCTGGCGGGACCGGTGGCCCAGGCTGCGCTCGGGCTGCTCATCATGCTGAGCGCGAGCTTCGTCCCCTACGCGGCCGGCGCGCTGCTGTTCACGGCGGTGATGATCTTCACGCATACATTCGCATTCGGCCTCCTCTCGCGGCTGGAAGGCACCGGGCGGGCGCTGGCTGCCACGCCGGCCATGCTGATGGTCGGCTCGGCCATCGGCCCGATCCTCGGCGGAACGCTGGTAAAGTTCTTCGGGTATCCGGCAATAGGCATCACAGCCTGCCTCTTCGCGCTGGTAGCCGTCGGCCTGTTCAGCCAGGCGCGGCCGCGCGAGGGTGCCGTCCTTCAGGCCGCCACGTGACGATGACGATCCATCCTGCATCGCGGCGGATCGTCGACCTCTCCATCTATCTGGAGAATGACGTGTTGTCCGATCCGCCGCCGCTCGCACCCAGGATCTTCTATCAAGGTCACAAGGAGACGATCCACGAGTTCATGCACCTCTATCCAGGCACGACACCCGAGGACTATCCGGACGGCGAGGCAGCCGCCGCCGAGCGCCTGCAGATCACCACTCATAGCGGAACGCATCTCGACGCTCCCTGGCATTACCACTCGACGATGGATGCCAGGCTAGGCGGCCCGAGGCGCTCGATGACGATTGACGAGGTTCCGCTGGAGTGGTGCTTTCAGCCGGGCGTTAAGCTCGATTTCCGGCACTTCGACGATGGCTACCTCGTCACGGCGGCCGATGTCGGCGCCGAGCTGAAGCGCATCGGACACGAACTCGCGCCTTTGGAAATTGTCGTTGTGAACACCCGGGCTGGCTCGCGCTACGGACATGATGACTACGTGAATACCGGGTGCGGCATGGGGTATGAAGCCACCATGTATCTGCTGGAGCGCGGGGTTCGCGTGACGGGCACCGACGGGTGGAGCTGGGATCCGCCGATGAAATTCGTAGCCCAGCGTCTCCGGGAGACCGGCGACAAGTCGCTTATCTGGGAAGGCCACAAGGCCGGCCGCGATATCGGCTACTGCCACCTGGAGAAGCTGCACAACCTGGAGGTCCTGCCGCCGACCGGGTTCACCATCGCCTGCTTCCCGCAAAAGGTCCGCGGGGGCTCGGCAGGATCCACCCGTGCCGTCGCCATTGTCGACCTGTGAGACGTCGAATGAGATTGCCGCCGATTCATCGCGTCGTAACCGGTCATGACGAAGCTGGCAAGGCGATCGTCGTTTCCAGCGGCCCGCTGCCGCTGGTAAAGGAACTGGCAAGCATTCCGGGGACGGTATTCCACGAAGTCTGGAATACGAGCACGTGCCGACCGGTAATCGACAATGACGCCGACCCGACAATCGGCGATCTCGTCCTGCCCCCGCCCGCCAACGGCACGCGTCTGCGTTTCGTCGATATCCCGCCGGACGGCGAGGAATTCCTTGCCGAGGGCGCGGCCCGCATGCACGCCGCATTCAGCGAGATCGGAGACGCCTCGGCTTCCACGGTGAAGGCCGGTTCCCCGCACCCGCTGATGCACCGCACCGAGACGATAGACTACGGCATCGTCATCGAAGGCGAGATGACGCTGGTCCTCGACGACAGCGAAGTGGAACTGAAGCCGGGCAGTGTCGTCATCCAGCGCGGGACCAACCACGCCTGGGCCAACAGGTCGGGCAAGCCTTGCCGAATGCTGTTCATATTAGTCGATGCGCAATATGCGCCGGACATCGCCAAGGCGCTGGCGTCCCGATGAGCCGGCCTGCCTTTGATCGCCCTGCTGGACTTGCAGTCAGCCAGGCTGGGGCGGTCTGATGCGGCACGTCAGCTGAATCTCTGCCGGCCAGTCCGACGGCGTTTTTTATGTAGGAAGGAATCCGTAGGTGAAACTCGCAACGTTGAAGGACGGCACCCCCGATGGCCGACTGCACCTCGTCAGCCGGGATCATTCGCGCTGCGCACCCGCCAAGGCGGCGCCAACGCTGCAAACGGCGCTGGAACAGTGGGAAAGCGTGGAACCTTCGCTCCGGGCCGAATACGAATCCCTCAACGCCCGCGGCGGCGAAGCATTCGATCCCGCACGTGCCGCAGCCCCATTGCCGCGCGCCTGGCAGTGGCTCGATGGTTCCGCCTATGACAGCCATGGGCAACTGATGCAGAAGGTTTTCAAACTGCCGCCGGTCGATACAGCGGGACGGCCTCTGATGTACCAGGGCGTGAGCGACCGATTTTATGCGCCGACGGCGGACGTGAAATTCCCCTCCGAAGAAGACGGGATCGATTTCGAGGGCGAGTTCGGCATCATCATCGATGCGGTGCCGATGGGCACCGATGCCGCCGAAGCTAGAAAGCACATCCGACTGGTCGTCCAGATCAATGACTGGAGCCTGCGCAAGCTTGCACCCTTGGAAATGAAGACCGGCTTCGGGTGGATACACGCCAAGCCGGCAAGTTCGATGGCGCCGGTGGCCGTCACGCCCGACGAACTGGGCTCGTATTGGCGCGACGCGCGCGTTGATCTTCCGCTGCAGGTGGAATGGAACGGCAAGCGCTTCGGCAGCGCCAACGGATATGCGATGAGCGTCGGCTTCGACGAACTGGTGGCCCATGCCGCCTACTCGCGCGATCTAGTCGCGGGAACGGTGATCGGCTCTGGAACGGTCTCGAACGAGAACTATCGCGAGGTCGGCTCCTCCTGCATCGCCGAGCGCAGAGGGATCGAGCTGATCGATATGGGCGAACCGAAGACCGGCTTCATGAAGTTCGGAGACAGGGTACGCATGGAAGCCATGCTGCCTGAGGGCACGCCGCTATTCGGCGCGATCGACCAGAAGGCAGTCCGAGGCTAGCGGATGCGCGTCGTCATAACAGGCGCATCGGGCTTCGTCGGACACGGTCTTGCGAAATTCCTTTGCAGCAATCCGGATGCGCTCGGCAAGCCGGTGTCAAAACTCGTGCTTGCCGATCTCACCCCGCGCGATGCAGACCAGGGGCTTCAGGGCTTCGAAGGTACCGAATGGCACTGTGGTGACCTGACCGACGCAGCCTACCTGGATTCACTCCTGAAAGAGCCCGTTGATTGCCTCTTTCACCTCGCGAGCGTGCCGGGCTTGGCAGCGGAAAGAAAGCCCGACCTCGGCTGGTCGGTCAATCTGTCGGGGTCGATGGCACTGATTGAGAGGCTTGCGCATCAGGGAAGCGAAGGGGTCCGACCGCCTCGCGTCGTCTTCGCCAGTTCGATCGCCGTTTATGGTGTGCTCGGACCGGGCGTGGTGAATGAAGACTGTGTTCCGCGTCCGACAATCAGCTACGGCGCGCACAAATTGATGACCGAGATCCTGCTTGCCGATCTTTCCCGTCGTGGCGAGATCGATGCGCGCAGCTTGCGCCTTCCCGGCATAGTCGGGCGGCCCGTCTCGGCAAGCGGGCACGGGTCGGCCTTCATGAGCTTACTGTTCCACAAAGCAGTTGCTCGCGAAGGTTATGTCTGCCCGGTGTCTCGGGATGCGACCGCCTGGTGGATGTCACTCACGACCTGCGTCGCGAATCTGGTCTGGGCTGCCAAACTCGACTCCGCCACGATGCCGCCGTCCCGCCTCTGGCAATTGCCGGTCCTGCACGCCAGCGTTGGAGACATCGTGGCGACGCTCGCGGACCGCCTGGGCCCCGAGAGCATCTCGGGATTCCGCTTCGTGCCCGACATGGCCGTCGAAAGCCTGTTCGGCCGGTTCCCGGTCCTCTCGGCTCCCGGAGCGAAGGCCGCAGGGTTCATCAGCGATCCCGACCCAAGCGCGCTCGTGACCCAGGTCCTCAAGGGATTGCGACGCCCGCGATAGTCTCGCTTTCAGGGAGTCTTCTTCGCGTTCGCAGGCCGACGGTGGAGCCCTGCCGGACAACGTATCTATGTCCGCCCACACCACAGTTTTTGCAGGACCTGCCAGTCCGCCTCCGGTCCGCAAGTGTGGAGCTGATCGGGGCCTCTATCGAAACGTATGAAAGGCGGACGAAAAGGTGGCTACAGAGTGTAGCCAATCGAAATAGATCAATAGAATCAACACTAATATGCAATTCATGGTGCCCCCTGCCGGGATCGAACCAGCACTCCTCTCGGAACCTGATTTTGAGTCAGGCGCGTCTACCAATTCCGCCAAGGGGGCGCGCCAGGCCGGACAGCGATCCGGGGCGACGGCTGCGGACTATACTTTCGCGCCCCTGCCCGTCAACCTGTCTTCACACTGCGCGCCGAAGTCGCGGGCTTGTGAAGCTTACCGGCCTTGCATTTGTCGCGAACATGGCGTTGCTCGCGCCCGATACCCTGCCGGAGCGACCATGCCCATGTCCCTTGCCTCACCGATCGGCGAAACCCAGAAATGGGCCGCGCTTGCCCTGCTTCTCGGCATGGCGGCGACTGTCGGCACCGCGCTCGGTTTCGAACATATCGGCGGATATATCCCCTGCATGCTCTGCCTCGAGCAGCGCACGCCCTACTATGTCGGCGTGCCGCTGATGGCGCTGGCGCTGGTCGCGATCTGGCTGCGCTGGCCGCCCATCGTCGCCCGCCTGCTCCTGCTCGCCGGCGCGCTCCTGATGACCTACGGGCTGGGCCTCGCGATCTACCATTCCGGCGTCGAGTGGCACTGGTGGCCGGGACCGGCGAGCTGCGGCGCAGTTGTCGCACCCCAAGGGTCGGGCAACGGCGTGCTCGACCAGCTGAACACGCTGATCCCGCCGTCCTGCGACGAAGCCGCCGGCCGATTCCTAGGACTTTCCTTCGCAGGCTGGAACGTGCTCGCCAGCGCGTTCTGGGCGGCGGTCGGGTATCGCGCGGCGCTCGGAAAGTGATTCCCTCTCCCCGTGAACGGGGAGAGGAGAGCTACGGCTCCAGCTCCACATCCCAGTAGAGATAGTCCATCCAGCTTTCGTGCAGATGGTTGGGCGGGAACAGCCGGCCATTGTTGTGCAGATCATGCACGGTCGGATGATAGGGCTTCTGCATCGGCCACATCTTTGCCTGCGCCGGCAGCATGCCGCCCTTCCTGAGATTGCAGGGCGAGCAGGCGGCAACGACGTTTTCCCACGTCGTCGCCCCGCCGCAGCGGCGCGGGATGACGTGATCGAAGGTCAGATCCTCGGTCGAACTGCAATACTGGCACTGGAAGCGGTCGCGCAGGAACACGTTGAAGCGCGTGAACGCCGGGTTGCGCGACGGCTTGACGTAGCTCTTCAGGCAAACGACCGAGGGCAACCGCATCGAGAAGCTCGGCGACGATACTTCGTGCTCGTATTCGGCGACGATGTTCACCCGGTCGAGGAAGACGGCCTTGATCGCGTCCTGCCAGGACCAGAGCGACAGCGGATAATAGCTGAGCGGACGGTAGTCCGCGTTCAGCACCAGTGCCGGCAAACCATCTGGCGAGACATGAACAGTCACGTCGCGTTTCTCCTGCGGCCCGAAGCAATCGGCGCGGATACTGTAAGCGAGACGTGACAGGATTGTGAAGCGGTGAAAACGGCCGGACTGTTGCCGCAATGCCCCATTTATTCAGTTTTTTTCTAGGTTTAGCGGGCTCTGGGAGGCCGGCGCGGCCTCCCGGCCCTTGAGGTGGCGGTAGTAGGCCCAGAACAGGCGCGCGGCCACGGCGCGCCAGGGTGCCCATGATTCGGCGATCGAGATCAGCGCTTTCTCGCCCGGGCGGGGGTCGATGCAGAGCGCGGCACCGACCGCGCTCTGCAGCGCGACGTCACGCGCCGGAAAGACATCCGGGTGGCCGGCGCAGGCAAGAAGGTAGACTTCCGCGGTCCAGCGGCCGATGCCCGGAACGACGGTCAGCTCGGTGATCGCGGCCTCCGCGTCGCGGTCGCAGAGGCCGTCGAGGTCGAGCCCGTCGCTCACGGCTCGCGACAATGCCAGCATGGTCGCCTGCTTGGGGCGCGACAGGCCGGCCTGGCGGAAGAGGTGCGGATCGGCGGCGAGCACCGCACCTGGCGTCAGCGGCTCGACCAGCGAGACCAGCCGGCCGAGAATCGCATCGGCGCTGGTGCGCGACACCTGCTGCGAAACGACGATCGAGACCAGGCTGGAAAAGCCCGGCGACGACAGGCGCAGCGGCACCTCGCCGGCGGCGGCGCGGACAGCAGCCAGCCTCCGATCTGCCGCGACAAGCGCGTCGAGCGCGTCGTCAATGTCGCGATCACTGGAAATCCGCCGCATGCACTTCCTTTTCCTTGCGCCCAAAAAGCCGTAGCAATGAAACTGCCAGGGCGGCAACGCTCTCGCGCCCACTCCACCCAGCAGGACAGACTTGGCGAGTCCACCCGTTTTCCGATTTGCCCCGAGCCCCAATGGCGAGCTTCATCTCGGCCATGCCCGCTCTGCGCTTCTGAACCAGCGTCTGGCCAGCGAGGCGGGCGGCCGCTTCCTGCTGCGTATCGAGGACATCGACCTCAAGCGCTGCATGCCGGAATTCGAGGCCGGCATCTATCGCGACCTGGAATGGCTCGGCATCGAATGGGAAAAGCCGGTGCGCCGCCAGTCGGAGCATTTCGCCGACTACGCGGACGCACTCGACCGATTGAAGGCGATGGGTGTCGTCTACCCCTCGTTCATGAGCCGCGGGCAGATCCGCGACCATATCGCGGAGAGCGAGACACCGGCGCGCCGCTGGCCGCGCGACCCGGACGGGGCGCCGCTCTATCCCGATGTCGACCGTTTCCTGACGCGCCGCGAGCGGCAGAAGCGCATTGCCTCGGGCGCCCCGCACGCCTGGCGCCTCGACGTGGAAGCGGCGTTGGCGAAGGCCGGGGAGAAACTCGCCTGGACCGAACTCGGCGCAGGACCGCTGGGCGAAACCGGAAAGGTCGCGGCCCGACCCGAGATCTGGGGCGACGTGATCCTGTCGCGCTCGGACGCGCCGGCGAGCTATCATCTCTCGGTCACCGTCGACGACGCGATCCAGGGCGTCACCGACGTCGTGCGAGGCCAGGATCTCTTCCACGCCACGGCGATCCATCGCCTGCTGCAGGCGCTGCTGGGCCTGTCGGCACCGCGCTACCGGCACCACACCCTGATCGTCGGCGAGGACGGCCGCAAGCTCGCCAAGAGCCGGCGCGACACGGGGCTCAGGGCGCTGCGAGAAAGCGGCCTGAGCCCAGAGGAGGTTCGTGCGCTTGCGCTGGAAGGGCTCTAGGAGCGCAGCGCCCACCCTATCCCGGCCTTCGCCAGCGAGAGAGTGAACAGCGCGACGAAAGCGCCGCCCAGACCGGTGGCAACGGCGATCTCGAGCTCGCTGAACCGGAAACCCCACCGGTTTGCCGCGAGGATGCCGAGAAAGAAGCCCGCCGTGATGATGACCATGTTGCCGAACGGGCCGAAGCCGTCGTCCTGCATTACCCCGTCGAGAGCCATCCCGAGCAGAAGCGACAAGATCGCGACGATCGTGATCGCGAACATCAGCGAACTGGTATCGAGACTCGAAAGCATGCGCTGCACCCCGCAGCTTTGCCCTCCCCATGCGCCCGGCGCGCAGAATGTGGACCATTCGTTTCGCTTTGCTTGCCCGGATCGGTTCAATTAGAGCGATCCGGCCCACCGGACGCGACTTTCCATGATTTCCCGAGCCGCCTACGTTCCCGCGCTGTTCGTCGTGCTCTGGGCAACCGGCTTCATCGGCGCGCGCTATGCCATGCCATGGGCGGAGCCGTTCTCCTTCCTTGCCGTGCGGTTCGGCCTGACTATGCTCATTATCGGTGCGATCGGGCTGGCAATGGGCGCCAGGCGGGCCGATGCGCGGGGCGGGGCGCATGCGGCACTCGCCGGTGCGCTTATGCACGGCGTCTATCTCGGCGGCACATTCTGGGCGATACGGCACGGCATGACGGCAGGTTTCTCCGCATTGATCGTCGGCCTGCAGCCGCTGATCACCGCGCTGGTCGCGGGTGTGGCGCTGCGCGAACACATCGATCCGCGTAACTGGCTGGGCCTGGGGCTTGGGTTTGCCGGCGTCGTGGTCGTCATCTGGCCGAAGCTCGGCGCGGCGGCGGACGCGCTGACGCCGGCCGCGCTGAGCGCGATGGTGCTAGGGGTCGTCGCGATGAGCGCAGGCACCATCTGGCAGAAGCGCTTCGTCGGCGGCCTCGACCTCGTCACCGGCAGCTTCTGGCAATATGTCGGCGCGACAGTCCTCATGGCGGCGATGTCGTTCTTGCTGGAGACGCGGGAGTTCGCGCTGACCGGTGAACTGGTCTTCGCCCTGGTCTGGCTGGTCTTCGTGCTGTCGATCGGCGCGATCTTTCTGCTGATGTATCTGATCCGCGAGGGATCCGTCGCGAAAGTGTCGTCGTTGTTCTACCTGGTCCCCGCGGTCACCGCGCTGATGGCCTGGCCCCTGTTCGGCGAAACGCTCACCCTCGTCCAGATCGCGGGAATGGCCATCGCGTCGGCGGGCGTGGCGCTCGCCACATCAACCCGCAATGCGTGACCGGGCGTCGAGGTAGCGCTTGATCGCCGCGTTGAACTCGCCACCCAGGATGAACAGCGCCGAGATGATGTAGAGGAAGATCACCGCGATCATCACCGAGGCAAGTCCGGCATAGGTCGAGACATAAGTGGAGAACTGGCGAAGATAGGCCGCGAAGATGCTCGAGCCGGCAAGCCACGCGATCAGCGTGAAGACGATGCCCGGAATGACGTCGCCGAAGGAGCGGTGACCGGCGGGCAGCCACAGATGCACCGCGAAGAGGCCGAACACGATCACACCCGAGGCGATCACGTAGCGCCACAAGGTTATGGTTCCCATGTAGGGCCCGATCCACGACAGGTTCCGTTCCGCAATGTCTGCGATCAGCGGCGCCAGGACGAGCAGCACGCTGATGGCGAGGAAGCCGAGCGTCGCGACGAAGACGAAAGCGAAACTCTGTACGCGGCGGAAGATGAGCGAGCGCGTGTCCGCGACGCGGTAGGCGCGGTTGAGCGAGGTCCTCAGCGCCTCGATCCCGTTGGAGGCGAAGAAGGCGGCGGCGATCACCGACACGGTGAGGAAATCGCCGCGCTGCACGGTCAGCACGTTGCGCACTTCCTTGGCGATCGGTTCGGCGATCTGCGGCGGCCAGGTGTCGAAGACGAGATGCACGGCGGTGTCGGCAAAGGCGTCGGCGCCGAGGAAGCTCGCCAGCGCGGTGGCGAAGATCAGGAACGGAAACAGCGCCATCAGCGCGGAAATCGCGAGATGGCTGGACATCGACCAGCCGTCGTCGGTGTTGAAGTGACCCATCGCGTCCGACAGGATCCGTTTCGCGGCGACGATGTTTCGCATGCCCTCTCCGCCGATTGTGCGCCATGTTTGAATATGGGAAGGGTTCTGAGGAAACAACCCGCGCCCGGCCCGCAGATCGCTTCCCTTGCATTCGAAAGATGCTGCCATCCGGTGCAATGGGCGCTATGTGAGCCACACAAGAACCCGCGCCGGGCAAGAGGGAAGAGAGAATGTCCACCGTCTTCAACATCTTCGCGATCGTCGCCATGGTCGCGGTCGTCATCGTGCTTCTGCGCGGACTCTGGAACATGATGAAGGGAGGCGACGCCAACACCTCCAACAAGCTGATGCAGGCGCGCGTCTTCCTGCAGTTCATCGCGCTCTGCCTCATTCTGCTCGCCGTCTATTTCACGCGCGGCTGAGCGGTTCGGGGACATCATGGTCAAGCTGAACAAGATCTACACCCGCAAAGGCGACGACGGCACGACCGGTCTCGCCACCGGCGCGCGGCGGCTCAAGCACGACCGCCGTGTCGAGGCCTACGGCACGGTGGACGAGGCGAACTCGACGATCGGGCTGGCGCGGCTGCACACGTCGACTCTTCACCCCGAGATCGATGCGATGCTGCTGCGCATGCAGAATGACCTCTTCGACCTCGGCGCGGACCTCGCCACGCCGGAAACGGGCGAACCGCTTCCCTACGAGCCGCTGCGTATCGTGGCCGGCCAGGTCGCCCGGATCGAGGCGGATATCGACGCGCTCAATGCCGGTCTGCAGCCGCTGCGTTCCTTCGTCCTGCCGGGCGGGTCGGCCGCGTCCGCCTACCTGCATCTTGCCCGCACGGTCGTCCGCCGGGCGGAACGGATCACGGTCGAGCTTGCCCGGATGCCGGAGGAGAAGGTCAATCCGGAGGTCGTGAAATACCTGAACCGCGCCTCGGACTTCCTGTTCGTCGCCGCCCGCGTGGTCAATGACAACGGCGCGGCGGACGTGCTATGGGTGCCCGGGAAGAACAGGTGACGGCGGGGGCCGTGGGGGCGCACTGAATGTTCATTCCGCTGCATGATGCCAACAGCCTGAAGCACATCAGGATGCAGTACGTGACGATCGGCCTGATCGTCGCCAATGTCGTCGTGTGGCTGATGACCACCTTTTCGAGCGAAAGCTTCGCCCAGGCGACGGCCATCGGTCTGGGCTACATTCCCTCCACCATCTACGATCTCGCCGAGCGCGGTCCGGACCAGATCATCGTTCCGGACATCGTTACCTACATCACCTATGCTTTCCTGCATGGCGATTTCATGCACCTTGCCGGCAACATGCTGTTCCTGTGGGTATTCGGCGACAATGTCGAGGACGCGCTCGGCCATGTCCGCTTCCTGATCTTCTACCTTCTGTGCGCCGTCGCAGGAGCGTGGCTGCACGGGATCATCGACGTGAACTCGCAGGTGCCGCTGATCGGTGCATCCGGTGCCATCGCCGGCGTGGTGACCGCATATCTCATGCTTCATCCGCGCGTGAAGGTGTGGGTGCTGGTGCTGATGCGACTGCCGCTGCGGATTCCCGCCTGGATCCCGATCGTGCTGTGGATCGCCTTCCAGTTCCTGATGTTCGCGGCGGGCGGCGAGGACCAGGTGTCCTGGGCAGCCCATGTGGGAGGTATCGTTGCCGGCGCGGCGCTCGTCGTGATCATGCGGCGCAAGGGCGTTCCGCTCTTCGACAAGGACATCGTCACGCCGCGCGGCGCGGAGGTCGCGGTGCCGGTCACTACGCCCGTCACCCCGACCGGCCCCTGGGGGCGCCAGTAGCGCCGCGTGACTGGGTGTGGTATTAGCGCCACATGAGCGACGAGCCGGAAAGCTTGATCCTGCAGATGCTCCGCCAGATGCGCGCGGAGATTGGCGACATGCGCACTGATGTGACCGACATGCGGTCGGTCATGACGACCAAGGACGATCTCAAGAAGGAGCTCGCTGGAGTCCGCTCGGATATGCACTCTCTCCGCGCCGACGTCGCCTCCGACTTGCTGGTCATGCGCAAGGAGACGAGCGATCAGATCGCCGGTCTGCGGCGGGCAGTTGTCGAATACCACACGTCCGTCATCGGCCACGGCATCCTCATCAGCGAGCTCGAGGCGCGCATGCGTCGTGTCGAGCAGCATCTGGACCTGCCCGCGCTCGACCTCCGCTAGGTTCGGCGCGCCCGCGCCGGGTCCTCCTGCCGATCTCTGGGCGGCAGTCCTGACACAGCGGTTTCGTCGCAGTCGTTTGCTTATTGACGCGACTGCCACCCACGACTAGAGCAACAGGCGTTTTTCGGGTCCTTCGGGACCGGATGTCCGTTTTCTAGTGCCGCCACGTCGGCAATTGGCAAACCGGCAAGCCATCTTCGTGATAGCAGCGCCGGGAGACGCGATCAGAGAGGAAATCGACGCATGAAAGTTCTTGTCCCGGTGAAGCGGGTTGTGGACGCCAACGTGAAGATCCGCGTCAAGGGCGACGGGTCTGGGGTCGAGCTTGCAAACGTCAAGATGGCGATGAATCCCTTCGACGAGATCAGCGTCGAAGAGGCGATCCGCCTGAAGGAGGCCGGCAAGGTCGAGGAGATCGTGGTCGTGTCGATCGGCCCGGCGCAGGCGCAGGAAACGATCCGCACGGCGCTGGCGATGGGCGCGGACCGCGGCATCCTGGTCAAGGTCGACGATCTGGTCGAGCCGCTGTCGGTGGCCAAGATCCTCAAGGGCGTGGTGGACGCCGAACAGCCTGGCCTGGTCATCCTCGGCAAGCAGGCGATCGACGACGACGCCAACCAGACCGGCCAGATGCTGGCAGCCCTCCTCGGCTGGTCGCAGGCGACGTTCGCCTCGAAGATCGAGCTTGGCGACGGCAAGGCCAAGGTGACCCGCGAGGTCGACGGCGGCCTGCAGGTGATCGAGGTCAAGCTGCCGGCGATCGTGACGACGGACCTGCGGCTCAACCAGCCGCGCTATGCTTCGCTGCCGAACATCATGAAAGCGAAGAAGAAGCCGCTGGACGAGAAGAGCCCGGGAGACTTCGGGGTCGAGGTCAAGGCGCGGCTGAAGGTCCTGAAGACCGAGGAGCCCGGCGGCCGCAAGGCGGGCGTCAAGGTGAAGACGGTTCAGGAACTCGTGTCGGCCCTCAAGGGCGCCGGCGTCATCTGAGGCGATCAGGAAAGGATCAGACCAATGGCAGTTCTCCTCGTCGCCGAACACGACAACGCCTCGCTCTCCGACCAGACCTCGAAGGCCCTGTCGGCCGCGCTGA
>JAHBYX010000008.1 GCA_019635735.1 Mesorhizobium sp. | reverse complement strand
CGATTGCGCGCGTCTCCGACGACCAACCGACTTTCGCCCAGTGCCCAGAGGTCGCCAAGACGCGAGACTGGGTGCGCTGGAACAGGAGGCAATTCCCGATCCTGACTATCTAAACCAAGGTCTGGCGTCAGCCATTTGTCGATCTCGATTGTCTCGAAGGCCGTCAGCGTTACGTCGAAGTCTGTGAGAGTCAGATCCGCAAGCTCAAGCTTCAACAGCTCAGGATCCCATGAGCTGCCTTCTCCCAACTTATTGTCTGCAAGTCGCAGTCCCTTCTTCTGAACATCCGACAGACCTGAGACGCGAAGCACCGGGACGGTCGTCAGCTTCAGATGGATCGCCGCTTCGAGCCGGCCGTGACCCGCAATGATCTCGTCCTTCTCGTCGACCAAGATCGGATTGGTGAAGCCGAACTCGTCGATGCTGGCTGCAATCTTGAGGATCTGGTTGCGCGCCCGGCGTCTTGCGTTGCGGGGATACCGCTGCAGCGCCACGACCTGGGCTGTCTCGAACTGAATTTCTGACATGGTTCACTCCATCGTCTGTCGACACACATCTGCTCGCTCGCAATCTTATCTGTCAAGTAAAAAATTCAGAACTTTACATAAATTTACGTATAGAATGCCAGATGCACTAAGATGCACATAATTATCGCAAGTTATTGGTTCTTTCAGCAAGCGAACGATAGCAGAAATAAAAGAACTATATATCATTTGTATTATGACGAGATCGACTGGCCAGCCGGAACGCGATCATATTAGCGCCAACATTAGCGGATTTTTCGTGGATTTAATTAGCGAAGCTGGTTGGCGAAGCTGGTTGGCGAAGATGGGTGGTCGCTGCAATTGGCGAAAACACATTGCGCGAGAAGCGGATCACATCGATAAAAAGCGATGGGCCTAATTCGCTGCTTTGCAACGGTGCCCAATTACAATCGACGCGTCAGGACATAAGAGGCGACAAGCGGGGCGTTGCAGAGCCACGGAAACAACACTCAAACGAAAAGACGATATCGGCCACCCCGTCATGGAGGCCGAGCGCGACGCTATTGGCTTTTCAAGCTGCTGGGACCGCTGGTGGTGATTGCTGGAATCGGTCTTTTGCGGGAGTTCGATGCGTCAGCACCTTTTGCGGCAACTGGAATCTACATTCCCGCGACCAACACCGGCGAGCTGATCACTGGTCGCGCGTCAGTTATCGATGGTGACACGATCGAGATTCACGGCAAGCGCATTCGCCTTGACGGCATCGACGCGCCAGAAACCGCGCAGCTCTGCAGCGATAAGAAGAGCAAGTCTGTTCGATGCGGCGCCCGCTCAGCCAATGCCCTAGCGACTTATCTAGCGCAGTCGCAACCGACCCGCTGTAGCATCGTTGGCACCGATCAGTACGGCCGACTGATCGGCACGTGCAAGCGACAGGATGGCCGCGACGTCTCCGAATGGTTGGTCCGCAACGGCCACGCGCTCGACTGGCCGCGACATAGCGGCGGTCGCTATCAGGTCTACCAGCAAGCAGCAAAGGGTGAGCGGACCGGGCTATGGGCGGGCAGATTTGACGAGCCCTGGGTCTGGCGAAAGCAGCAAGCCGAGCCCGAACTCACGGTCAGCAAGGATGTACGCCAGTCTGATCCTGCATCCCAACCGTTAGGTCTGATCCGGAGCGTTGGTGGCGACTGTCGCATCAAAGGCAACATCAGCGCCGATGGCACGCGCATCTACCACGTTCCCGGGCAGAAGTATTATGATCGCACCAAAATCAACAAGATGGCCGGCGAGCGCTGGTTCTGCTCAGAGGCCGAAGCCCGAAGCGCTGGGTGGCGGCGTTCCAAGGTGT
The DNA here is from genome assembly GCA_019635735.1 of Mesorhizobium sp. Classification (GTDB taxonomy): domain Bacteria; phylum Pseudomonadota; class Alphaproteobacteria; order Rhizobiales; family Rhizobiaceae; genus Mesorhizobium_A. The sequence goes on along the minus strand of JAHBYX010000008.1, from coordinate 300,451 downwards.
AGGTGATTGCGATACCTGCCCTTCCGCGGTCCTCAAGCAGCCTTCTGGAATTCGGCGATCTTCTGGAATTCTGACAGCACATCGGCGTGGTTGGTGGCCAGATATCTCACGACGCGCGCATTGCTCAGAAGCCGCGTGACATACCCAATCGCCAACACCAGATCCAAGTGGTCTGTCCCATAGTCCTGTTCGATAGTCCGAAACTCGCGTTCGAGCTGAGCAGACTCGTTTTCCATCAACGCGAGCTGCTCGTCGCTCAGTCCCTTCACCGATTTCTTGCCGCGGACCAGTTGTGATTCCGGTGTGGCGGCGACGAGCGAGCGTGCATAGCTGATGGTGAACTTGTTCATTGCGATCATCAGCTCGACGGCTTCAATCTGACGAACGGGCTTCATCTGCTTGAGCAGCCCGAACGTGTTGATCGGCACATGCTTTTCTTTCACAAGCTCCGCGGCTTCAGGACATATTCCGTCCAGTAGCGCCTTCTTGTGCCGAATGTTGGAAATGTTGACGTTCAGCGCTCGCGCTAGTCGTTCTTCCGGCACGCCTTTCTCGATCGCCTTCAGGATCATTTTGTGCTCCTGAATGATGGCGATCCGGCTGACTCGCTTATTGCAGGTGAACGCCTCATCGTCGGTCGCAACCAGGCAAACCACCTCGCCATCCCCGCGCTTGGCGAGGATATCGACACGTATATGTCCATCAAGCAGGTGGAAACGATCGTGGTCCGTTTTGTCCCGCACGACCACAGGTGGCTCGATGATGCCGACTTCGTTAATTGAGGCCGCGATCTGGGCATATTTGACCGACTTGAGGATTGCCGGGGTCAGCACCTTTAGCGGCATGATGTCTGCAATCGGGATCCGCAGACTCGCTTCTTCGAACGCTCGCTCGACTTCGATGGTGTTATGCGATGTCCTCATGACAACCGCGCTTCCCTCTTAACCCGGGATGCGATCGGCGCCGGAAGGTCGTTCAGCCCTTCTTCGCTAAGCATGCGGACGAACGCCTGGTCATTGATGAGACGCCGCAAAGCCTCCGCGACAAACACAAGCCGCCCCTTTGCGGCCTCTGCGCGACGGATCAGTACACGCTTCCGGTCGGCATCCTCCTGATAGGCTCGAACCAAGGCTTCCGACGAGAGCGGCGCTGCGCGCCTCGAATTCTGGTGAACCTTAAGACCCTTGCCGAGATGCCGGCGTGCCTCAATGAGCCGCTTCGCCATCAGCAGCTTCCTACCGCGCAAGAGGTTAGCCTCATAGGCGTTCTGAAGCGCAGCCTGCACGCCAGCGCCATCAGAATCCGCGATCTCCAGTGCGACACTGAAGGGAATCTGACCTGATTCCACCGCCCTCAGCAGCCGTTGCTCCCCCTTTTCCAACAGGCGGACGACCGCATAAACGTATTCGGCAGTGAGGCCGGTCTTCCGAGCGATCTCGGGAACAGGATATCCGCGCTGCTTCAGCCCACCGATATCCTGAAGAAGGTCGATAGCGCGGTGTTGGCGCCGCGCGCAATTCTCGACCAGGCTCGCAACGAGGCAATCTTCCTGGTTGGCGCTGACGACGAGAGCAGGCACCTCCTTCTGTCCAAGCGCCTTGAACGCCTCCAATCGACCTTGGCCGCAGACAAGATCATAGTAGGGGCCGCCGGCTTCGGCCCTCCGTGTCACCGTGATCGGTCGCTTCAAACCAATCTCGGCGATGTTGCCGACTATCTCCTTAAATGCCTTCTTGTTTCGGAGACGCGGGTTGACGACGGTGATCCGGTTGATGGGGATCATTTCGACGCGTTGGGCGGGAACAGCACTCATCAGGCAGCCTCCGATATCTGCTTGCGTGTTGCCATGGCGTAGAAATGGCTGAGGTCGTCAAACCGGTAGCAATCCAGCGACAGGCCGTTGAACTCGCAAAGGCGAAACACCGCCTCATGCATGTCGAGGCGGGGAAGAAGGTAATAGTCGAGTGGCCGCTCGTTGCCGCGACCCATCCTGACGACGATGGTCAGGTCGGGATTGAGCGCGGTGTCGAGCCTGACCTTCCAACGCAGTGCGCCAGCGCCGGTCTCGATGCAGCGAACGATGACGATCGAGGTTGTGAACTCTTGGTTCACATGCAGGAGGTCAGTGCTCGAATCTTGAACGGCGCTGCCACCAGCCTCATTGATCCCCCGCAGCACGTTCCCCACGATATCGGGATGAAGGTGTCTCAGCCTCCGATTGATCTCGAGGTAGCGATAGTCCCGGTCGGGAACGAAGCCGACCAGAGCATAGGCGCGCAGCAGGCTGCCAAACCGGGATGCATAGGAACTGCTCGACGGCAGATCCTCCATCTCGTCAATGATCAGGCCCGACAGCATGCCTTTGTTACGCAGCAGCTGCTCCAGCTTGGCGAGCATAGTCTCATCGGACATGCGGAACGTGCGAGCCTCGATGATTGTCTGGGCCGCAGCGAATGTTTCCGTCGAGATCAGTGGCTCGAACGCGCCGTCGAGGCGTATCCAGGCCTCAGGCGGGTTTCTCTTGTGCGTCTGTTTAAGTTTGAAAGAGGTCCGGCCCCAGACATTGTTGCCGATGTATTTCTCGTTGATCAGGATCTGGTGCACGGTCCCGCGTGTCCAAGGCCTGCCGAAATCGGACAACACCCCACGCTCGTTGAGGCGCTCAGCGATTTGACGTTCAACCAGCTCGTCATTGAGAAACCATTTGTAGATCTGCCGAACGATAGCGACTTCCTCTGAAGGCCCAGGCACCAGCACCACCCGATCGGTTGCGATGCTCTTATGTTCACCGCGAGTGAGTTCCGCCTTCCGATTTCCGACTTGATCGACCAGCACGCGGCGCAAGCCGAAGCCAGGCGCCCCGCCCTGCCTGAACCCAAGTCGGATCAGATTGGCCTGACCGGCAAAGACTTTGACCGACAGCTCGCGACTGTACTCGCCGGCCATCGCCCGCTTTACCGTCTTGACGATTGACGACCCAATGCTGCCGTCGTTTTCAAACTGCTCAGCACAGTAATGAACGACAATCCCTGCACGCTTGCAGCGCAGCTCTATCGCGGCTGCCTCGTCAGGATCCTGAAAGCGACCCCATCGGCTGACGTCGTAAACAAGGATCGCGGTGTAGTCTGACCGGCCCGTCTCTACGTCCTGCAAGAGCGCCTTCAGCGCGTCGCGCCCGACCAAACTGAGACCGCTCTTGCCCGCGTCGGTGTAGGTGCGAACGATCTCGTAATGGCGATGGTCAGCGTACCGCTGGATCACCGTCATCTGGTTGTCAGTGGAATACTTCTGATGCTCGGTCGACATCCGAACATAGGCGGCGGCACGAGTTCGGTCTCGTTCACCTGCCTTCGCGTCGCCTGCGCCGGTCTGACTCCAATCGATCACCATCAGTCGAGACACGCATTACAATAGCCTCGGGACCGGGAGTTTAGCCGAAGGAGGCCGAACTATGTTTCCGAAGAAGGGCACAACTGTTCCGACATCGCGAAGCGAGTCGGGCGGCGACTATGCGATCACAATCGCCAAAGCGCTGCGCGAGGAACTTGGCACGAGTGCTCAAGCTGCGAAGACAGTGATGCATTGGACCGGGGCCAGCGACCGAGCGGCGAAATATTGGCTGTCGGGAAGCCGCGGCCCCGATGGACGGAACCTGATCCTACTTGTCAAAAACTCGGACACGGTGCTGCATTCAATGCTCAAAATGGCGGAGCGAGATGCTTATGGGCTAACTATCGAGCTGAGTGCAGCTAAAGCAGCACTCATCCGAGCCATTGCGGTAATTGATGCTCTAAGACCCCGAACATAGGCGACAGCAATTGTCCGCAATACACTGCAGGTTCGTTTAGCTCGTAAGCGGCGCTCGGAGTAGCGGCTTACGATGATCCGGCTGGGTAAGGTTTATCAAGACGCCACCTCATAAGTCCAGACTCGAAAGCCCTTCAGGATGTGCGGGCCGAATGAGTTGACGAGCGGTATGTCGGTCGCGTCGCGGCCGCGCGCCACCACGATCCTGCCGATCCGAGGGACGTTGTTGCGAGGATCAAAGGTGTGCCATTCGCAATCGAGGAAAACCTCCATCCATGCGCTGAAATCCATCGGGTCGACCACGGGCACGCCGATATCGCCAAGATGACCGTTGACATAGCGCGCGGGGATATTGAGACATCGGCAGAACGCGACTGCCAGATGCGCGAAGTCGCGACAGACGCCCACGCGTTCATTGAAGGTCTCGAAAGCCGTCCGCGTCGAACGCGCCTGCATGTAGTCGAAGCGTATGTGGTCGTGGACGAAGTCGCAGATCGCCTGCACGCGACCCCACCCAGGCGGGATCGTGCCGAACAGGTCCCATGCGATCTGGCTGAGACGGTCGGTCTCGCAGTAGCGACTTCCCATGAGGTAGACGAGGCAATCGTCGGGTAAATCCGCGACCGCGAGTTCACGCGCGTCTGGCAGCACACGGTCCAGCTTTCCGTCATCCCAGATTGTTGCGTCGCCGCACATGGTCAGGTCGCCAGCCGGCGCAACCAGCCTCCGGCAGCGGTTGCCAAACAGATCGCGGTAGTTCGATATGGGCACGTCGGGTGTGGTGAACGTCGTCTCCGACGCCCTTATGTCGGCCGCACGGTCTTCGTGCACCGACAGCAGACACACCAGCGCGGTCGGCTGCTGGCAGGTCAATGTGATCTCGTACCCGTAGCGGATCAGCATCCAGCGATGGCCTCTACCGGAAATCGGCAGCGGTCAGCGTATAGGAGGTTTGGCGGCGATGGGAGTAAACCTCGCGGGCGACATCGTGGATCGAACTGCGCGCCGCATCGAAGGTCGAGAGATACATCTCCTCCGATAGCTCCATTCGGCGCAATCCGGCAGAGGACTTGGCGAGTGCCTCCACTTCGACAAAGAAGGGCACTTCGAACATGCCGTCGTGCCCGATAAAGCGAATGGCGTTGCGCACTTCGTCGAAGCTGCGGCTGGGGTTCAGGAATTCAAGGGTCATCGTTGATCTGCCTCTGCCGTCAGAACTGGCAGCGGCGCACGTAAGAGTGCGTTGGCGTGTTCTCTGCGTCGCACATCATTCCGCTGATTGAGGGAAAGCATGCCGTCGGTTGCCACCGAGCGGCTAAGGCCGGTCATCTCCAGTCCTTCGCTGTGGGCCGGTACGCCGGTGAAGACATTGTAGATGGTCCAGGATCGGTCTGCTTCGATGCGACGGCCATATTGTCCGTCGCCTGGCGCGCGAGCGGATGCACCGCCTTCATTGTCCCCAACGCTGATCGCGCTGTCGTGCCGCTGCCGTTTTATTTCTTTTACATATCGGATCATGATCGTGGCCTTTCTCCAGTGGTCACGTCGGCATCGATGATGCCGGAAAACAGCGCGGCGCCGGATAAGTCGGTGATCGCGATGGCGTCGGGCTGTTGAGGCATGTCGAGCGTCTGCGAAAGCAGATGCGCCATCTCAATGGCGATAGCGAGATCGCCGGCGTCTATCGTCTCCCGGCCGACCACGGCATGGGCGTCGTCTGCCTGCCGCGTGCGGTAGAACTCGACGACGCATTTCATGGCGCCTTGCTCGCACAACCGCAGTAGAACTGAATCAATGTTTGCTTTTACCTTGGTAAGCATTGGTATTGGCGGCAACCTTGATCTGGTTGCCGAAGGTGCTTTCAGGCTTTGGTGGAGCCTTCTCCTGCTTCGGCTTTCGGATTTCGCGATTGCTTCGTTTCTGGCCCTTAGCCATGTCCGAACGTCCTTTCGATGAGAGTTGCGCCACTGCTGGATTGCGACATGTCGACCAGCTCGAGGCTGTCCTGCGTTGTTACCCGCTCATGACGTTCGTCATCGTTGCGGATGCGATATTGCAGCGAATCTCCCCGTGGCGGCAGCGTGCCGGTGATGTGGTAGATATCGGCGGGCAATGCTGGCCTGACGAAACCGCCCTTGAGCCGTACAGCCTGCCCGATCGTGAAGAGATGTGTAGGAGCTTCTTGCCGGGCGGGTCGGCTCGCGCGCCGGATGGGACTTGTCGATATCATGACTGTTGGTGATCCTTTTCCAGAGCGGCGTCGAGATCCGCAGGATCGATCGGCGCCATCTGATGTGTCTGGCCATCAATGCCGATGGCGGGCAGGTGAACGAAGGCGCTGACCCGTCTCCAGGCGAGGCGGGAGGATACCTCCAGAAGCTCCTCATCCTGGTCTACGCGATAGTCACCGGCAGGCTGCGCGGCGTCGAAGCCGGGCAGCGTGAAGGGTGCGGAGAACCGGACGATCTTGTGTGTGGTGCGCGTTGTCATGGTCGATACCTCCGCGGAAGCACGCGACGGCGCTTCCTGCATATTCCCATTCGAACCGGAATGAATTTCCGTGCTGCCAGTACATCCGTGGTCAGCGGCGGGTTCATTCCTGGGTTCGAACAGAGCGATATGCGCGCCGGGGTCGGCATTTGATGCATCCGCTATCGAGAATTCGGTGGTGAATGGCGGGTCTCTGACACCGCTAAAAGCCAAGTCGGCCAAATCAACGAGATTTACATATGGGATTTGCCCCATGACAAAGCAAGGAGCAGGCCGATCTTATTTTATATGGAACTGAAAAATTCCCCTTCCATGAAAATAAAAACCATTGAATAATCAGGAAATACGTATTGAAAACAACAAGAAATAGGCCGCCAGAAGCGAAATAACTATCCTTGTGCCGACATATTCAAAGAAATACATTTAGCACTCCTATCAATCGAGTGCCAAAGTCGCTATGTATCTGAGGTGGCCGCCCTATGCGCCGGCCTCAGAAAGAACCCCATGAAATTTCGGCCCCTCCATGACCGCGTCGTCATTCGACGTGCGGAAGGCGATCTCAAGTCCAAAGGCGGCATCATCATCCCCGACACGGCGAAGGAGAAGCCGCAGGAAGGAGAGGTGATCGCAGTCGGACCCGGCTCCCGCGACGAAAGTGGCAAGCTGATCCCCCTCGATGTCAAGGACGGCGATGCGATCCTGTTCGGCAAATGGTCCGGTACCGAGGTGAAGATCGACGGCGAGGATCTCCTGATCATGAAGGAGAGCGATATCTTGGGCATCGTCGAGAAGACCGTAACGGCCGCCAACAAGGCCGCCTGATCTCCGATCCCGCCTCTCAGAACCGAACTGGACCGAACACATGTCTGCCAAGGAAATCAAATTCTCCACCGATGCGCGTGACCGCATGCTGCGCGGCGTCGAACTGCTGAACAACGCCGTCAAGGTGACGCTCGGCCCGAAGGGACGCAACGTCGTGATCGACAAGGCCTATGGCGCCCCGCGCATCACCAAGGACGGCGTCACCGTCGCCAAGGAGATCGAGCTCGCCGACAAGTTCGAGAACATGGGCGCACAGATGGTGCGCGAGGTCGCTTCCAAGACCAACGACCTGGCTGGTGACGGCACCACCACTGCGACTGTGCTCGCCGCCTCTATTCTGCGCGAAGGCGCCAAGCTGGTCGCCGCCGGTATGAACCCGATGGATCTGAAGCGCGGCATCGACCTCGGTGTTGCGGCCGTCGTCAAGGAAATCCAGGCGCGGGCCAGGAAGGTAAAATCCTCGGCTGAGGTGGCCCAAGTCGGAACCATTGCCGCGAATGGCGACGTGACTGTCGGCGAGATGATCGCCAAAGCGATGGACAAGGTCGGCAATGAGGGCGTCATCACGGTCGAGGAGGCCAAGACCGCAGAGACGGAACTCGACGTGGTCGAGGGCATGCAGTTCGATCGCGGCTATCTCTCTCCCTACTTCGTCACCAATACCGAGAAGATGCGCGTGGAACTGGATGACCCTTACATCCTCATTCACGAGAAGAAGCTCGGCAATCTGCAGGCCATGCTGCCGATCCTCGAGGCCGTCGTGCAAAGCGGCAAGCCGTTGCTGATTATCTCCGAGGATGTCGAGGGCGAGGCGCTGGCCACGCTCGTTGTCAACAAGCTGCGCGGCGGCCTGAAGGTTGCTGCGGTGAAGGCTCCGGGCTTCGGCGATCGCCGCAAGGCCATGCTGGAAGACATCGCCGTGCTGACTGCCGGCCAGATGATTTCCGAAGACCTTGGCATCAAGCTCGAGAACGTCACGCTGGACATGCTCGGCTTGGCGAAACGCGTCGTGATCGAAAAGGATACGACGACCATCATCGATGGCTCCGGGGACAAACCTGGTATCTCCGCGCGTATCAGCCAGATCAAGGCGCAGATCGAGGAGACCACTTCGGACTACGACAAGGAGAAGCTGCAGGAGCGTCTGGCGAAGCTCGCTGGCGGTGTCGCGGTGATCCGTGTTGGCGGTGCGACCGAGACCGAGGTCAAGGAAAGGAAGGACCGCATCGACGATGCGCTCAACGCCACGAGAGCGGCGGTCGAGGAAGGCATCGTGCCGGGCGGCGGCGTAGCGCTGCTGCGCGCCAGGGCGGTTCTGGCCCCGCTGACGGGCGTCAACGCCGACGTGACCGCGGGCATTTCCATCGTGCGGCGAGCGCTCGAAGCTCCGATTCGGCAGATCGCAGAAAATGCCGGCGTCGAGGGATCCATCGTCGTCGGCAAGCTGACCGACAGCAAGGATCCCAACCAGGGCTTTGACGCCCAGACCGAAACCTATGTCGACATGATCAAGGCCGGTATCGTTGATCCTGCAAAGGTCGTCAGAACCGCCCTGCAGGACGCCGGCTCTATCGCCGCCCTCCTGATCACCGCCGAGGCGATGATCGCCGACATTCCCGCGAAAGACTCCACGCCTGCGGCTGGCAACGGCGGGATGGGAGGAATGGGATACTGAAAGCAATGCCTGAACCGTTCGGCCAGCGCGGCCGGATGGAGCAATTCTCACCACAATCTGGAAGGAAAACCACCATGGCTACACAGAGCACGACGAAACCATCTTTCTCCCATCGGTGGGAAGACTATCAGCCTTCGAAGACCATGCTGGTCTGGGCATGCATCGCGGCGGTGATCGCCACGATCGTCGTCGGCTTCAGCTGGGGCGGCTGGGTCACCGGCGGCACTTCGCAAAATATGGCGAAAGCGGCTGGCGACACGGCGCGCGGGGAGCTGGCATCCGCCATATGCGTTGAACGGTTCAACGCGGCGCCGGATGCTGCGGCGAAACTTGCCGAGTTCAAGGCAATATCTGACAGCTATAAGAAGCGTCAGTTCGTCGAAGCGGGCGGCTGGGCGACGATGCCGGGGCAGACTTCGCCAGACAGGGTGGGTGCGCAGGCATGCGCCACCGCTCTCGCCGCCTGAGGCTTTCCGCCAAAGCCATCATGGTTCCCGCCCGGCCGCCGCATGGCCGGGCTATCCCTCATCAACCTCAGCAAGGAATGCGCCCGATGATCACGTTCGTCAGTAAAACCGGTCCCGACCCCGTGGCCGACGGAACCGAAGAGAACCGCTTCGAGCAGATTCGCAAGGCTGCGGCGGAAATGCATCGCAAAACCGACACCGACGGAAGCCGCCGCCGCGCCCGTCAGGCTGCCGAGGACAACAGGATAGTCTGACGTGCGGATATGGAGCTCGGAAGGGCGGCAAGCATGAGATATCTCGATCGAATAAAGACGGAGCCGGCTTTCTGGCTCTTGATAATAATGGTGTGCGGCCTGACCGTCCCGATTCTATACATGGCTCTGACCAGCATCACCTATTGAGCAAGATTGCCTACGATTGCTGACAGTCCACTGTGATGTTGGCTCAGGCGCAGCTATCGCATAAGGGACTGAACCGGTCACTGAACAGGAATTAGTCAAGGCCTTAGGTTGACGTTGGTCCTTGGCTTCGGCAGCCCATGCGAACCACAGTTGCAGTGGCGCATCCCACCGCCGTTCGCGGCGACAGGCTGCCTACAGATGATAGGGAGTTCAGGATGGCAATGGTCGGAGCTCCCGTGCCGCTCATACCCTTCGTAAGCGACGAGGCTGATCCCGCATGCGTAGTCAGACTGACTCCGCTCTGATCTTAATTTGCCTATGTTCGTGTCTTGCCCTGCAACTGCGGTCGGTGGCGTAAAGGACGACGTGTATGATCACGAACTGCGCCCGTTGCGGCCTCGAAGCCTCGGTCACCCAACTTCCGGACCGGAGCTTCTCGGTTCACTTTTCGGGCTTTATGTCAGCAATATGCCCAATCCTGCGCGAGCGTCGACGGACGGGCGAGTCGGGCGACAGCGCTCCCTTTGCCTGTTTCCACATTGAGAGAGCCGCCAAAGCTGCGAGGGATCGCCTACAGCTTCGGGTGCAGCTTGGCTGCTAGCGAATTACCTGGCTAGTCTCAGCTTCCCGGTATATCAGTAGATCGTCGATGGCTTTTTCAAGGGCGCCATCGATTGAGGGTGGCCATCGTGCCCTAGCCCCGATCAAAGGAGGCAGCAATGTCTTCGCGCCACTTGACTTCAAGCGATTTGAACATGCTTGGCCGACTCCTGGGTTCTGCCAGACAGCATCCGCGCGACGAGGAAAGAGAAACGGCCGCCGCCAAATTTCTTCTATCCCTGTTTCTTGCAGGAGAGACTGAAGAGGCCACATTGCGCGCCGCCTTGGCATCGTCCGAAATGCGGCTCACCATCGAAAAGCAGATGCACAACTTCCGAGAGGGGATGTCGGGAACGGTTCATTGACCCGCGCGCCAGGGATCATACGGGATCGCGATCGCAGCAAACCAGCAATCTATGATGGTTTCGAGATCGAGCATTTCTCGAAGGAGGCTGGCGTCTCTGTAGGTCGAGTCCTCGAGCTGATCGCAAAGCACGGAAATGATCTTGCAACCTTGCGTGCGGCGACCCAAAAGTAGCCACCAACCAACAGCGTGTTCCTGTCAGGTGCGGGGGTCACACCAGTTCTTTGCGTCCTCGTCCCATAGTACGAGCGTTACACAAATCCAGGCTCTCCGTGCACGTAATGCGCTTCACATATGGTGAGGCAACGAGGTGGTCACGCGTCCCGAACTACAAAGCTTCCGGAGCGGAGCATTTGGAACCTTTCGGTCTGCGGAACGCTGTATGTGATGCAGCTCACGACCCCGTGAATGCCAGCGCCCACACAAGGCGCACCGAAGGAAAACTCCCATGGCAAAAGAAAAAACGCTGGAAGATCTCTTCCACGATACGCTCAAGGATATCTATTACGCAGAACGGAAGATCCTGAAGGCTCTTCCCAAGATGGCGCGCGCGGCATCATCGCCGGAACTCAAGGCAGCGTTCGAGAAGCACAAGGACGAGACCGAGGGCCACGTCGATCGTCTGCAGCAGGTCTTCGAACTGATGGGCAAGCGGCCGCAGGGCAAAACCTGCGACGCCATCGAAGGCATCATCTCCGAGGGCGAGGAAATCATCGAAACCTTCAAGGGCACGGCAGCTATCGATGCCGGTCTCATCTCATCGGCCCAGGCGGTCGAGCATTACGAGATCACGCGTTACGGCACACTCAAACGCTGGGCCGAGGTCCTCGGTATGGCAGAGGCCTCCAAGCTGCTCGACCAGACGCTCGGCGAGGAAACGGTGACCGACAAAGCGTTGACCGGCCTTGCGGACGCATCCGCCAACGAGATGGCCAAGGCTGCCTGACCCCCGCATCCAGCCACTCGGCGCCGCCGCGGTGGCTGGATTTTTTCAGCCCTATCTGTCCGACGGGCGACAATTGATGAAGCTGTGATGCAGCCGACAACGTGTAGCTTGACGTCAGAAGCCGATCCCGTCCGAGCCCCTCTCTTGTTATTGTGCAGTGCAGCAACGATATTGCTGTAAGTGCGTTGCACGCATTGCCGTCCAATTCCGGGCGTCACAACAAGGACGGCCCAATTGCGAAAAATCTCTGACACGATCGCGCGGCTTGCCGCGCTTAAGGCACACCATGGTACCTCTCCCGGGAGCCTCGGCGCGCCCGACCGTCTGTCGGCGCTAGCCCGGTTCGGCTCCAATCCGGGCGCTTTGGCAGCGAAATTCTATCTTCCTGACGACCTGTCGGATGGTGCACCGCTTGTAGTCGTCCTCCATGGCTGCACACAGAACGCGGCCGCATACGACCGTAATTCAGGCTGGTCCCAGCTTGCCGATGATGCCGGCTTCGCGCTGCTCTATCCGGAGCAGCAGCGAGCCAACAATCCAAATCTTTGCTTCAACTGGTTCCAGCTTGCCTATGTGAAACGGGATGCCGGCGAGGCGCTGTCGATACGACAGATGATAGAGGCGATGGTCGAGGCGCATGGGCTTGACCGGAAACGAATCTTCATCACCGGCCTCTCGGCCGGTGGCGCCATGGCCGCGGCGATGCTTGCATCTTATCCTGATGTCTTCGCCGCTGGCGCAATCATCGCGGGGCTTGCCTATGGCAGCGCGGCGACGGTTCCGGAAGCCTTTGACCGCATGCGAGGCCATGGCGGGCCGTCGGACGCCGAGTTACGGCGCATGCTGCGTGACGCGTCATCTCATCGAGGAGCATGGCCCAGAGTGTCGATCTGGCAAGGGATGAGCGACCAGACTGTCGCGGCTTCCAATGCCGAGGCGATCGCCAGCCAGTGGCGCGGCGTCCACCAACTGGACAGCGCACCGACACATGCCCGCATTGAGGGCAAAAGCACACGGCAGTCCTGGTGCAATGCCAGTGGGGAGGTCGTACTAGAGGTCAACATGATTGCCGGGATGGGCCACGGCACGCCAATCGACAAGAGCCGCTACGGAACGCCGGGACCCTACATGCTCGATGTCGGGATCTCCTCGACGCAGGAGATCGCGCGGTTCTGGGGAATTGCGGACGGGGACGCACGGCCTTCTACAGGGTCGAAGCGGCGGGACATAGTCGGATATACCCCGCCGTCCATCGGTTCCCGTCCCAATGCCGGACCAAGGATACCGGCGCGATCTTCCGAGGTGTCGACGGCCAAGAAGCGGGAGGTGTCACCAGCGTCAGGTGTGCAGAGGATTATCGAGGACGCCCTGAGGACCGCCGGGCTGATGCGCTGATAGCCTCGCCCGTATCGGAATGTGCGTCCTGACGAAGAGCCAGCCGTGGCTGGCTCCTTTCGTCGTGCCGGCCAAACCGTACTACAGCTTAACCGCGGTCTCTCGAGACCAGAGACGGAGCTTTCGGCAGGACTCGATGAACCCGGCGATCGCCTTCTCATCGCCGAGACCGATCAGCCCTTCATCGGCGTCCGGATCCACGCCGGCCTTCCGCAGCAGGGGCGCGGCGCCCGGCGTAAACGCGATGAACTTACAATGGGCAAAGGCGTCAGCAACGAAGTCGCGTGCCGCGGCTTCGCCAGCGAGGCGCTCCGCACCTTCCTCGGAAAGGACCAACGCCACCGCGTCGAACAGGACCGACGGACCACCGTCGATCATGTGCTTGGCGGCGATCATTGTTCCGTCCGCCGCTTGGACGCCGCCGACCTTGGGGGCGATGACCTCCATCGTCGCGCCTTCCTTCTCAATTGCGGTTCGGAGCTTATTCAAGAGCGACGCGTCAGCGCCAGGGCTAACCAGCACGCCGACCTTTCGGCCCGCGAAACTATCCGGTCCGTTCGCGAGTATGCTGAGCGCGGGTGACGGTTCAAGATCGTCGCGGGGCGCAACTGCCGCGTCCGCCGGCCTGGGCAGTTCCGTGATGCCGAGCTTGTCGGCGACCGTTTCGGCCAGTCCTTCGTCGATATTGAGGAGATGCGAAATCATCCGTTCGCGAATGACAGGCGTCTCGACCTTGCTCAATTCGAAGGTCAGCGCCATGCCGATGTGTTTCTGCTCTGGCGCAGTCTGGCTGTTGAAGAACTGGCGCGCCTGGCTGTAGTGATCGGCAAAGCTCGTCGCGCGCAGCCGGACCTTCTGGCCATCAACCGCTTCGGAAAACGATCGGAACCCGCGCTGTGGCGATTCCCTTGGACCTTCGCCGAACGAGTTCGGCTGGTAGTTCACCCGCCCAACCGGATTGCGCATCGCCATATGTCCGTCCTGCTGGAAATGGTGGAACGGGCATTTCGGCGCGTTGATCGGAAGGTGCGTGAAATTGGTCGAGCCGAGCCGTTTGATTTGCGTGTCGAGATAGGAGAAGTTGCGACCTTGAAGCAGAGGATCGTTGGAGAAGTCGACGCCGGGCGGCACGTTTTGCGTCATGAACGCGACCTGCTCTGTCTCGGCAAAGAAGTTATCCGGCATGCGGTCGAGAACCAAGCGGCCCACCGCGATGGGCACGATCACCTCCTCGGGAATGAGCTTGGTCGGATCGAGCACGTCGAAGTCGAAACTGTCGGCGAAGTCCTGATCGAAGAGCTGGACCCGCAATTCCCATTCCGGAAAGTTGCCAGACTGGATCGCATCCCAGAGATCGCGGCGATGGAAATCAGGATCGGCCCCATTGATCTTGACGGCCTCGTTCCACACCACCGACTGCAGGCCGAGTTTGGGCTTCCAGTGGAACTTGACGAAGGTGGACTCATCCTTTGCATTGAGAAAGCGGAACGTGTGCACACCGAAACCCTCCATAAAGCGGAAGGAGCGCGGGATCGCGCGGTCCGACATCACCCACATGATCATGTGCATGGATTCCGGCGTCAGCGAGATGAAGTCCCAGAACGTGTCGTGGGCCGAGGCGGCCTGCGGAAAGCCCCGGTCGGGCTCCGGCTTTACCGAATGAATGATGTCGGGAAACTTGATGGCATCCTGGATAAAGAAAACTGGGATGTTGTTGCCGACGATATCCCAGTTGCCTTCATGCGTGTAGAGCTTGACAGCGAAGCCGCGCACGTCGCGGGCCAGGTCGGCAGATCCTTGACTGCCGGCCACTGTTGAGAACCGCACGAACGCCGGGGTTTTCTCACCGGCGCGTTGGAAGATGTCGGCGCGCGTGTACTTCGCCAGCGATTCGTAGGTCTCGAAATAACCGTGCGCCCCGTAGCCGCGCGCATGTACAACGCGTTCGGGAATACGTTCGTGGTCGAAATGGAAGATCTTTTCGCGAAAATGAAAATCTTCGATCAGTGACGACCCGCGCTCGCCTATCTTCAAGGTGTTCTGGTCGTCGGCAACCGGAACGCCTTGGGCCGTCGTCAAGACAGGAGAATCGCCTTCCGCGATCTGGTGCAACTCCCCGCCATTGCCGCGCTCAAGCTTCTGGTCATGGATCGTCGCGGGCGTGCCCGGCGACTGTTTAGCGCTCTTGGCCATGGAAATTCCTTTGAGAGGAGAGTTGCGCATTGCGCGTCTCTGTCAATGAAACAGCCGGCATCCGGTTCCTGTAGTCCTGAAGATGCCGAGAGGAATGGAACGGGTCTTCCCGCTCTAGCAGCCATGAGATCTAAGCCCAGAAAGGTCCGGTCGCCCAATGAAGAGTTATTCGTTCGGTGCGTATTGAGCGACAGTGCGGGCTATAACGTAGCTGCGATCCGCGTTCTGGCCGAATGGAGCCGTGTCGCCTGATGATCTTTCATGAGCCCGCAAGTGGATGACTTTGCCCCGCAGTTTTCTGAAGCCGATGACGAGATCCTCGATCTGGTCCAGAGTCAGACACTTCGCTTCTTCTGGGAGGGCGCGCATCCCATAAGCGGGCTTGCCCGCGATCGTCAGAAGACGACCGGCGATCCGGACAACGACCTCGTTGCCATAGGCGGCTCGGGTTTCGGTATCATGGCGGTCGTCGTGGGCGTCGAGCGCGGCTGGATATCGCGCGACGATGCCGTGAGCCGGCTCGGCACGATGCTGTCATGCCTAGAACGGACACCACGATACCACGGCCTGTTTCCGCATTTCATCAACGGGCTGATCGGAGCGACCATTCCCTTCAGCCGCAAGGACGACGGCGGCGACGTGGTGGAAAGCGCGCTCCTGTTCCAGGGGCTTCTCTGCGCCCGCCAGTATTTCGATAGGGACAGCACCGCCGAACGAGACCTTCGTCATCGGATAGACCGGCTCTGGCTCGAAGCCGAGTGGGACTGGTACAGGCGGGACGGAGGAAACCATCTCTACTGGCACTGGAGCCCAAGGCACGGCTGGGCGATGAATCGGAAAATCGCCGGCTGGAACGAGGGTCTGCTGGCCTTTGTGCTTGCCGCCGGCGCGCCCGAACATAAGATCGACGCCGACGTCTATCATGAGGGATTCGCGTCAGGGCCGGGTTTTCGCAATGGGCGAAGCTACCATGGCATCGAGCTGCCGCTCGGTATGGATCATGGCGGCCCGCTGTTCATCGCGCACTATTCCTTCTGCGGTCTCGACCCGCGAGGGCTCACGGATCGCCATGCCGACTACTGGCAGCAGAATGTTCGCCACACACGCATCAACTATGCGCACTGCGTCGCCAATCCACACGGCCATGCGGGATACGGGCCTGATTGCTGGGGGCTGACGTCCAGCCACGGCCCGAAGGGGTATGTCGCGCATGCGCCAGCCAGGGATTTCGGAGTGATCACGCCAAGCGCTGCGCTTTCAAGCTTTCCCTACGCGCCGGATGAGGCACTGCGCGCGCTGCGCTATTTCCTGACGAGGCCGAAGCATCGCATCCAGGGTCGGTTCGGCTTCGTGGATGCGTTCTGCGAAAGCCGCGACTGGTATGCGCGCACCTACCTGGCGATCAATCAGGGACCGATCGTCATCATGATCGAGAATTTTCGCAGCGGCCTGCTCTGGAACCTCTTCATGAGCGCGCCGGAAGTACGGGAAGGACTAACCACGCTAGGCTTCGCAAGCCCGCATCTGTGCCAAGGCAGCGTTGCGGCAAACGCTATGAGCCCAGCCTGACCCTCACATCGACATCCATGGCGAGGAAATCCCCTGGCGTGCCGATATAGCCGCCGACGATCGGCATGATCTGGCGATTGCTGCGGGCGACGGCGACCGGGATGAGGTTGGCGCCGCCGAGGCGGCGATGCGTCGGATCGAAGGCGATCCATCCCGCGCCGGGAAGATAGACCTCCGCCCACGCGTGGGTCGATCCGGGGTCGTCGGCGCTTTGCTGCGCATCGAACAGATAGCCCGAGACAGCCCGGGCGCCGACGCCGAGATGACGGACCGCCTCGATGAACAGCGCGGCGATGTCCCGGCACGAGCCGCTAGCCAGCGCTAGCGTTTCCAGCGGCGCCTGCGTCCCTTCCTCATCACGCACGCGATAGGCCACCGAGCCGAGGATGCCGGCATTGAGGTCTTTCAGCAGTGAAAGCGTGTCGGTCGATGCGCCGCTGACAAACGCGCGCGCCCATGCACCCATCCGTCCTTCCGGGTCACCATGTTCCGGAATGCGAAGCGCGCCCAGATCGGCTATATCGTCGGAGGAATACGTGAACGGGAAGGAATGAGCCTCGGGCGCGATCCGGAATACCGGCCAGGCCACCGCCGACTGCTCGACCGTGAACTCGCTTGTGATGACCAGTTCGCTGGCTAGCTGCGAAAAGATAGCGGTGGCGATCAGATTGCCGAAGACGTCCTGCGTCCATTCGAGTTCCGCGACGGGCGTGCAGGATAGCGAACTCAACAAGAGGGTAATGTCGTGGTTGCCGCGCGGCCGCAGGATCATGCGGTGCGGCTGGAGCACGACAGGACGTGCGTAGTGATAGGTCGTCCTGTGATGGATCGCCAGTCTCATCTTTACCGCCGAAAGGCCGCGTCCTTGATAGTTGCCAAGTTTCTCGGAAACGTCGTTCCCTCCCGTTGCAACGCCTGTGATTTGCAATTGTTGCTGGGACGCTCATTTGGGCTTCGGTTTGGTCGCAAAGGGACCGACCTTGAGCTTGAGCCCTTAGTTCGCTCCGACAACTTGGCAAGCCTTTGGAGCAGTTTGTCTATTCGGTGCGTTCCTTCTGCGTCGGCGTGCTGGGAGCGATGGGACAGAAGTCGATGGCGGTACTGGTAGTCGCTATGAGAAGGACGATCGCCAACGCTTTTGTCGCGGCTGGTCAACGTGTGCCACGAAGATCCGAACTGGCACCTTGTTGGGAACACAATCGCGCACTATCTAAGTGCAATCGGTCTTGTCTGATGAAATTTGTTCCGGCGCTTCGCGCCATAGCGACCTTCTCCCTTCAACATCGAGCTTTTGCATCGTCCGACATGCTGTCGTGCGGGCGATCCCTGTCGATTTGAAAGGAAATCGTCATGACATCTGGAACCGTAAAGTTCTTCAATTCCACCAAGGGCTTTGGCTTCATCACGCCTGACGACGGCAATAGTGATGTGTTCGTTCACGTCTCAGCCGTTGAGCGCGCTGGAATGGCCTCTATCGTCGAAGGTCAAAAGCTCTCGTTCGAGGTCGTAAAGGATCAGCGCAACGGCAAGTTCGCTGCCGAGAACCTTCAGGCGGCGTAGAGAGATGACGCGTCAGGTCTTTGACCACGGATGTACTGGCATCGATGATTGACGTGCGTTTGGAAGGCCGGGCTAAGTCCCGGCCTTTTGCTGTAGCTCGTCGGGCCTCGTCCCGCCATTAGGAGTCGATATGCAAGATGACATCACGCCTGCAGCAAGCAAGATAATCGATCAGTTGCTCGATCAAATATTTGAGGGAGCGAATGATCACTCGGCGGCCTCAAGGTCGGCACACCGAGCTCTGCTGGCAGGAGCTGTTGATGGGTGCAGCACACTTGGAACTGCCAGATCACGACTTAGTAACCGCCGCAGGACGCTTGAATATTTAGCTGTTCAAGCATCGGCTGAACGCTACGCGCGCAACGATACAAACGGGACTCGCAGACGCGCAAACGAGACGAAAGAGCGGCACGCCCTCTTATAATGAGCTCCCGTTGATTCCGTCACGCGTTTGGCAAAAGTTCGTGAAAAGAAGCCATGACCGCGCTATGCCGGTAAGGTTTGGAGAAAAACACGCTTCCTGCAGGAAGGTCCGCTGCTTGTATTTTACGGTGACCTGACGTTACGAGGATTTTCATGGGTGGCCAACGATCGTAGACCATCGCCGCAAGTTCTAACCCGTCCATGCTTCCCGGCATGTCGATATCGGTGAAAAGCACTCTGATTGAAGATTCGGCTTCGAGGATGGCGACAGCTTGATCGGCCGTTGCTGCCTCTAGAACGTAGTATCCCTCGTCTTCCAACTGGCAGACGACGTCCATGCGGATGAGCGGTTCATCCTCCACGACCAGCACTACAATTTTTTCCGACATCATTTTTTCCACGGCAACGGATCTGACCAATCTCAGACCAAAGACACGCGCCGCTGGAGAGGAGAAGCCGCCGAGGGAATGTCGGCGAGGCCATAAGCGATGACAGAGGCGATTTGTTCCTATATCAACCAAAAATACTGAGATGGCGTATCGACGACGCCTAGGCGGTGAAGCCTCGCCAGCCGGAAGGTGGTGAATGTCGGTCTTAAAGCGGAACAACATGATCTTAGCGGGCCAAGGTGCTCGCGCAATGATGTTTGCTCACGGCTTCGGCTGCGACCAGAATATGTGGCGATTTGTTGAGCCCGCCTTTCGTGACGGCTATCGAACCGTTCTATTTGACCACGTAGGTGCTGGTCGGTCTGACCTAAGTGCGTTTGAAGAAGCAAAATACTCAGATCTCCGTGGATACGCCGCGGATGTTGTCGAAATCGGACAGGAGTTAGGCTTCGAAAGCGCTGTCTTTGTGGGACATTCTGTCAGCGCGATGATCGGAGCCCTGGCTTCAATCGAAGCTCCCGGAATGTTCGACAAGCTGATCATGGTAGGACCGTCGCCACGTTACATCGACGACGGCGATTACCTCGGTGGCTTCAGCGCGACCCAAATCGAGGAGCTCCTTTCCTCGCTTGCCGACAATCACCTCGGTTGGTCCGCGGCTATGGCTCCGGTAATCATGGGCAATTCAGATCGACCTGAACTCGGAGATGAACTGACCAACTCGTTCTGTCGGACAGACCCGGAGATTGCCAGACATTTCGCACGCACGACATTCACATCCGACAATCGTGCAGACCTGAGGAAGGTAGAGGCAGACACCCTGATTCTGCAAACCCGTGAACCGCACTGGGTTTGCCGGAGGGCTCAACTCCTGAGAAGGATGAGCCGTCATGAGCAAGACAACAAACAAGTTCTCCCCTGAAGTGCGCGAGCGGGCGATCCGGCTGGTGCTGGATCACGAGCATGAGCATTCATCCCGATGGGCCGCGATCACGTCGATCGCCGCCAAGATCGGATGCACGGCGCAGACGCTCAACGAATGGGTCAAGAAGGCCGAGGTCGATGCGGGCAAACGGGCCGGCGTGCCGACCGAGATGGCCGAGCGGATGAAGGCGCTGGAACGCGAGGTGCGTGAACTCCGGCAGGCCAATGAGATCCTGCGCAAGGCGTCCGCTTATTTTGCCCAGGCGGAGCTCGACCGCCTGTATCGGAAGTGACCTCCTTCATGGAGGCCCATGTGGGAAGCTACGGGATCGAGCCGATGTGCAGGGTTCTGCGGATCGCCCCCTCCACCTGGCACGAGCACGCCCGCCGCAAGGCCGATCCCGACCTTCGCTCCAAGCGGGCGAAGGTGGATGAGCGGCTGTCGGAGGAGATCCTCCGCGTCCACAGGCAGAACTTCGGCGTCTACGGCGCAAGGAAGGTCTGGCTGCAGCTCAACCGCGAAGGCTTCAAGGTCGGGCGCGACCGCGTTGCCCGGCTGATGACGCGGCTTGGGCTGGAAGGCGTCGTGCGCGGCAAGGCGATAAGGACGACCGTGCCGGACAAGGGGGCCGCTTGCCCGTTCGATCTGGTCAACCGGCAGTTCCATGCCCCGGCGCCGAACATGCTCTGGGTCTCCGACTTTACCTACGTCTCGACCTGGGCCGGCTTCGTCTATGTGGCCTTCGTGATCGACGTCTTCGCCAGGCGGATCGTGGGCTGGCGCGTCAGCCGCAACCCGACGGCGGCGTTCGTTCTCGATGCCTTGGAGCAGGCCCTGCACGCCCGCCGCCCGACCGAGAGCCTCGTCCATCATAGCGATAGAGGGGTGCAATACGTCAGCATCCGCTACACTGAGCGGCTGTCCGAAGCCGGCATCGAACCCTCGGTCGGCAGCGTCGGCGACAGCTACGACAATGCGCTCGCCGAGAGCGTGATCGGGCAGTTCAAGACCGAGGTGATCCATCGGCTAGGGCCGTGGAAATCCTTCGAGGCGGTGGAGTATAAGACCCTCGAATGGGTCGATTGGTTCAACCACCAGCGCCTGCTGGAGCCGATCGGCAACATCCCGCCCGCCGAGGCGGAAGCCAACTACTACGCGGACCTTGAGAACCTCAAAATGGCCGCGTAGGACTCAAACCAATCGCCCTCCGGCAAACCCAGTGCGGTTCACCCGCGACGACATCATCGCTTCAGAGAAGGTCGGCGAATACGTTAATCGTGAGATCAAAGGCAGCCAGATCGTCTACTTAAATGCAAGCGGTCACTGTCCCAACCTGAGCGCCCCGGGCGCAGTCATAGCAGCAATGAATGAGTTCCTCTGACCACTCCGATTCCGATCTCCAAGACCTGTATCAGCACGCTCCGTGCGGCTATCTTTCGCTAGGGCCGGATGGCAGGATTGTCCGCGTCAACACCACCCTTTGCGACTGGCTGGGCAGGATGCCCAGTGACCTCATCGGGAAGCGTCTTCGTGACCTCCTGAACGTCGCAGGCAGCATCTTCTACGAAACCCACTTCGCACCTCTGCTGCGCATGCAGGGCTTTTTTGAGGAAGTCGCACTCGATCTGGTGACTTCGGATGGCTCTACCATGCCGGTCCTAGCCAACGCGGCAGAACGTCGGATATCGGACGAGTTGTCCTTCACTCGTGTCACCTTGTTTCGCGCGCCGCAGCGACGAAGACATGAGCGAGAACTGGTTGAAGCCCGCGCAGCCGAACAGGCAGCAAGGCGTAAACTCGAAGCCATCAACGAGGGCTTGGAGACCCGCATCATGGATGCTGACGCGCTGCGCTCGTTGGCCGTTCAGGAAGCGAAATTGCGAGAACAGTTCATTGCGGTGTTAGGTCACGATCTCCGCAACCCTCTCGCCGGGCTTACGGGCGGCACGAACATCCTGATGAAGACGCATGACGATCCTAAGTCGCTTCGCGTTCTTCGATTGATGAACGGGAGCATCAAGCGGATGGAAGGCCTTATCGAAAACTTGATGGATTTCGCGCGTGGGCGACTTGGCAGCGGGATTGGTCTCGAGCGTTCGTCCGGAGAAAGGATCGAGCCGACGCTCACTCAGGTCGTGAATGAAATGAGAACCGGGCATCCAGACCGGGCTATCGAGATGCGTTTCGACATCCCTCGTCCCGTTGACGTCGACCACGGACGCATTGAGCAGATGTTCTCGAACCTTTTAGGCAATGCAATCTCCCATGGGTCTGCAGACCTCCCTATCATGGTCGAGGCAACGGTCGCGGACGAGACCTTCCTGCTTTCCGTTGCCAATGGCGGCGAGCCGATCTCGCAGGCCGTCCTAGACCGCCTTTTTCAGCCATTCTATCGCGGCGAGGTTCGTCCGAGCATGCAAGGACTTGGCCTTGGTCTCTATATCGCAAGCCAGATAGCTGAAGCGCATGGTGGACGCATCGAGGTCGCCTCGGACGCCGCGGAAACGCGCTTCACATTTCGGATGCCGATTGCCTGAAAATTGGCACGAATGAACAGACCGCGCGCCGTCGGTCGCTAACAAGATCACGGGCTTGATGGCGAATTAGCCAAATCACCGCAGCCACAGCCGGTTTCAAGCGATCGGGCGGGACCACCGCATCGTCCGTGCTCGCAGAATTTCATTGCTGCCCTAAAATTGGCTCCCTGCAATCAGAACCGACCTCCCTGCACTCTCAGCTAGGGAATTCTTGCTCTAGCCCAATGAAATTGCCGGGTAATCTCATGGCCGCGACAGGTCAATATTGACCAAATCAGCGCAAAGTCGCTGCTTTCGCCCCACGATCAGCGAATGTGGTGCCAGAGACGGGTGCTTTCCACACTGCACACACCACCAGCGGATTTTTTCGAACACACGCCCACATGTCGCGCTCGCAGAAGCTCCGCGTAACCCGGGGCTTGGCGATCGAGCGGTTCCATCCACCGCGATTAAGGCCTCCGACAGGCTGTCGGCCGGCAGTCGTTGAGCTTCGTCAGTGCCGGTCCCGTTTCGTCGATTGATGCGCATCAAAGCCGCCGGGATGGAGCCTGCTAGCCTGAAAATTCCAAGATTTCGGAGGCGGCCATGGCACAGAAGCGGGTGTTGTTTCGTTCGGAGGCACGCGAGAAGATCCTGCGGGGAGCGACGCAGCTTGCCGATGCGGTGCGGGTGACACTCGGGCCGCGTTCGAAGTCGGTCCTGATCGAACGGAAATGGGGCGCTCCGATCGTCTGCAACGACGGGGTCACAATCGCCAAGGAATTCGACCTCAAGGACCCGGAAGAGAACCTCGGCGCCCGCATGCTGCGGCAGGCGGCCGAGAAGACCGGAGAGATGGTCGGCGACGGCACGAGCACGTCGACGATCCTGGCGCATGCGATGTTTGCCGACGGCGTGCGGAACGTGGTCGCCGGCGCCAGCGCGATCGATATCAAACGGGGGCTCGATCGCGGCACGAAACGGGCGGTCGAGGCGCTGAAGCGGCTGTCGCGTCCGGTCGCGACGAGGCGCGAGAAGGAGCAGGTGGCGACGATCTCGGCGCACAACGATCCGGTGATCGGCGAGCTCGTCGGCGAAGCGATGGAAAAGGTCGGCGGAGAGGGCGTGATCACCGTCGAGGAATCGAAGACCACAGAAACCGTCCTCGACGTCGTCGAAGGCATGCAGTTCGACCGCGGCTTCGTCTCGCCCTATTTCGTCACCGATCCGGAGAAGATGGAGGCGGTGCTGGAAGATGCGGTCGTGCTGATCGTCGACCGGAAGATCGCGTCGCTGAACGACCTCATCAAGCTGCTCGAGGCGGTGGCGAAATCGGGCTCGCCGCTGCTGGTGATCGCCGAGGACGTCGAAGGCGAAGCGCTCGCCACGCTGATCGTCAATCAGATCCGCGGCACATTCAAGAACTGCGCCGTCAAGGCACCCGGCTTCGGAGACCGGCGCAAGGCGATCCTGCAGGACATCGCCATCCTGACCGGAGGCCAGGTCATTTCCGAGGATCTCGGTCTGAAGCTCGAAAACGTCGCGTTAGAGCAGCTCGGCCGGGCGAAGCGGGTGGTCGTCGACAAGGACGCGACGACGATCATCGGCGGGGCGGGCGACGCGAAGGCGATCAAGGGCAGAGTCGAGCAGATCAGGCGGGAGATCGACAACACCACCAGCGACTACGATCGCGAGAAGCTGCAGGAGAGACTGGCGAAACTGTCCGGCGGCGTCGCCGTCATCAAGGTCGGCGCACCGACCGAGGCCGAGATGAAGTCGAAGAAGGAAGCGCTCGACGACGCGATCAGCGCGACCAAGGCAGCGGTCGCCGAAGGCATCGTCCCCGGAGGCGGGCTCGCGCTGCTCCGCTGCATCGAGGCGGTGGCGGACGAGGAGAAGTCCTGCGAGGGGGACGAGCGCACCGGCGTCCAGATCCTGAAACGTGCGCTTGAGATGCCGGTCCGGCAGATCGCGGAGAACTCCGCGGTCGACGGCGGCGTCGTCATCTCCAAGATGCTCGAGGGAACCGGGAATTTCGGCTTCGACGCCGGACGCAAGCAATATGTCGACCTGGTCGAGGTCGGCATCATCGACCCGACGAAGGTGGTGCGCATCGCGCTCGAAAACGCGGTCTCGGTGGCGAGCGTATTGCTCCTGACCGAGGCGACGATGACCGAGCTTCCGGAGCCGGCGAGGGAGCGCGCCGCCGAACCCGAGCTGGCGATGTAGACCTGCGGGGCGGACGGATGACCGCCGGTTCCCGCTTCCCTGGCGCGCGTGAAGGTCGCATCCTGCCACTCATGGTGCCGACGATGACACATCCGGAGGATGGCGCGGAGCTGGCGGAGAAGGTGAGCTTCCTCGCCGAGCCGGCCGCGTATGGCCATGCGACGCGTCAGGTCGAGGCTCGCGAGACGCATATGTCGTGGGTCTTCCTGACCGACGACCGGGTCTACAAGCTGAAGAAGCCGGTGCGGCACGCGTTTCTCGACTTCAGCACCGTGTCCAGGCGCCGCTTCTTCTGCGAGGAGGAGCTGCGGCTGAACCGGCGGCTCGCGGCGGCGACCTACCGGCGGGTGGTCCCGCTCTGCCGCGACGGTTCGGGCGGCCTCACCCTCGGCGGCGAGGGGCGCGCGGTCGATTGGCTGGTCGAGATGAGCCGGCTGCCCCAGGCCGACATGCTGGACGAGCGGATCCGGAGCGGTCGGGTTGCCGTGCCCGAGATCGAGCGGATCGGCGGCCTGCTGGCGGATTTCTACGCCAGGCTGGCGCCGGAGACGGCGGACGGCGGCGCCTACCTGCGCCATCTCGTCAACGAGCAGCGCATCAACCGCGAGATCCTGCTGCGGCCGGAGTTCGGCCTGGCGGACATCGCCGCCGACGAGCTTGCCAAGGTGGACAGCCTTCTGCAGCGGGCGCAGCCGTGGATCGCGGCCAGGCTCGCCGACGGCGCCATTCTCGAATGCCATGGCGACCTGCGGCCCGAGCATGTCTGCCTGGTCCAGCCTCCCCAGATCATCGACTGCCTGGAGTTCAACCGGTCGATGCGCATCATGGACCCCTATGACGAGATCAACTATCTCGGCATGGAGTGCGACATGCTGGGCGCAGCCTGGATCCGGCCGCTGCTCAATCGCGCGCTCGACGGCCGGCTGCCGACGCGCCCGGTCGCGCCGCTTATGGCGCTCTATGGCGGATTTCGCGCTCTACTCAGGGCGCGTCTCTGCATTGCGCATCTGCTCGACACGCCTATACGCCACGCGGAGAAGTGGCGGCCGCTTGCGATCCGCTACATCCGCCAGGCGCACAAGGAATGAATAGACCAAGATGGGGCCGGATTGACCCGGTTCTGCCGGGTGAATTCGGGCCAAATCCACCGGTCTTCGGACTTGGCCGTGCCACCAGCACGGCCTTCACCGAAGACCTCGACCTTGGCCCGAATTCCCTCCGGCAGAACCGGTTCAATCCGGCCTCATCTTGGTCTAATCCTCGATTCCGAGCAGCTCGGACATTGAAGCGTTCGAATGGAGGCGTCGGATGGCCTCGCCGATCAGCGGGCCGACCGAAACGATGTCCAGCCGCGCCGCAGGATGGTCGGCCTTGGCCCGCGCCGCCGAAGCGGCGCTGTCGGTGACGATGATGCGGTCGATGGCGGGGCTGTCGAACAGGGCAGCGGCGCCCTTGCCGAACAGCCCGTGCGCAGCGATGGCATAGACGGAACTGGCCCCGCGTTCGCGGCAGGCGAGCGCGGCCCGAAGCATGGTCCCGCCCGAGCTGATCATGTCGTCGACGATGAACACGGTGGAACCGGCCACGTCGCCGGCGAAAAGGTCACCCGACACGACGCCCCGGCTTCGGCGTTTCTCCATGAAGCCGAACCCTGCCTCCGTTCCGGACTCGCTTTCGTACATTTCCTTGAGCAGTTGTGCGCGTTTCACGCCGCCGCCATCCGGGGAGAAGACGGTCACGCGCGGGCCGCCCAACCGGCGCATGGCCGGCACGAAGAGCCTGCGGGTGTCGAGATGGATGCTCTCGCACCGGAAGGCGTTCTGGAACGCCGCGAAATTGTGAACGTCGAGCGTGACGATGCGGCTGGTGCCGACCGCCTCGAACAGTTGCGCGACATAGCGCGTGGTGACGGGATCGCGCGCCTTGGTCTGCCGTTCCTTGCGCGCATAGGCGAGGTAGGGAACGACCGCCGTCACGCGCGCCGCGCCGTTTTCGCGGCATGTCGCCAGGAAGAACAAGAGCTTGCACAGCTTGTCGTTGACGGACGCGCCGCCGCCGCCGGCGAGGCTCTGCAGCACGTAGACATCCTTGCCGCGCACGCTGACGAGCGGACGCGCCTTGTGCTCGCCGTCTTCGAAATCCCGCTCCTCATGCGGGTCGAGGGGCACCCGCAGGGCCTGCGCCGTTGCGGCGCCCAATTCCGCCGTATCGTTCAACGCGAAGAAGCGCATGTCTTTCACTAGCATGTTCCGCCATGGATCGGTTGATCCGCGTCAAGAGGGACGTGGAGGGGTGCCCGCCGTTTGTCCGCCAGTCACCCTCGCCCGCGCGGCCTCCATGAGAGCGACCACGTCCTGGTCCTTCAGCTGCCGGAAGTCGTGATAATAGAGGCCGATCGCGTGAAAGTAGGCCGGCTCCTCGAGGCAGACCACGTCGTCGGCCTCGTTCCTCAGCGCCTCGATCGTATCCGGCGGCGCGACAGGGACCGCCAGGACGATGCTTGACGGCTTGCGGCGCCGGAGGCCGCCGATCGCGGCCCGGATGGTCGCGCCCGTCGCGATGCCGTCATCAACGACGATCGCGACCTTTCCTTCGACATCGACCGGCGGCCGATCGCCGACATAGGCGCGGCGCCGACGCTCGATCTCGGCGAGTTCCGCCCGGCAGGCCGCGTCGAATTCTTTCTCCGAGACGAGGGCGTGGCGGATGATGTCCTCATTGCGGACCACGAGGGGACTGTTGCCGTCGATGACCGCGCCCATGGCGAGTTCGGGTTGGGAGGGCACTCCGATCTTGCGCACGAGGAGCAGGTCGAGAGGCGCATCGAGAAACGCCGCTACCTCCGCCGCGACCGGGACGCCGCCGCGCGGCAGGGCCAGAACCACCGCATTCTTGCCGCGATAGCGCTCGAGCGCTTCCGCAAGACGCAAACCGGCTTCGGAACGGTCGTCGAAGGGCATGGGTCAATCTCCCGGTCGAGAGCCTGACGGTGCAATCAGGTGCTGCTGGAACCAGGCGCACGCTTCGGCCACGACCGCGTCGAGCGCGCCGGGTTCCGGAAAGAGGTGGCTGGCGCCGGGGATGATCCGCAGTTCGCTCGCAGCCGGAAGGCGCGCCAGCGCTTGCCGGTTGAGCGCGAGAACTTCGCGATCGTTTCCGCCGACGATCAGGAGGGTCGGCGCGTGGACCTCCTCGAGCGCCGCGTCGGCCAGGTCCGGCCGCCCGCCGCGCGATACCACGGCGCCGATCTGGTCGCCGAGCGACGCGGCGGCAACGAGGGCGGCGGCAGCGCCCGTGCTGGCGCCGAACAGTCCGATCTTCAGCCCCGCCGTCTCCGGCGCATCGGATATCCAGGACAGGGCCGAGATCAGGCGGTCGGCAAGCAAGGGGATGTCGAAGACATTGGCGCGATCCGCCTCCTCGTCCGACGTCAGGAGGTCGAACAGCAGGGTGGCGATTCCGCGGCGATTGAGCGCCTCGGCGACATAGACGTTGCGGGGGCTCAACCGGCTGGAGCCGCTGCCATGGGCGAAGACCACAACGGCGCGCGGCGCGGGGGGAAGGCACAGCGAGCCCGGCAGCCCGACGGGAGGCATAGATACGTCGACGGTCCGGGTCGGGGTGTCCGGCCGGTCTGCGTGTTGGCGGGTGTCACTTTTGCTCATGGTGCACAGCCACTGCCGGTCGAGATCGGGTTAGGGCTCCGAGGGTCGCGCGTCGGGGAATCCGCGCCGACCATTGGGAATCCCGTCTGCTCAACCTTGCACCATTCATTCAGCCGCAGCCTCGCGGCGCATTGATCCGCGTCAAGGAATGCGGGAGGCGCCGGCGCCCGAACCTTCCTGCGTTTGGCGGATGGACGCCGCGGACTTGCGAGCGGTGGCGAGCGTGGGGCACGGCTTTCGGGGCGGCGAGGATGGAAAACTGATCTGAATCAAGGCGGCACGCCGCCGCGATCTCCATCAAAAAGAGAAGTCATACCGGCTCGTTTGGGGAGGAGATGGAAATCGTACGTTTTCTGGTCGTTGCGATTGGCCTTGCGTCTGCATTGTTGCGGCCGCTCGCAGGCGAGGCCGCCGAACTCGGTGTGCGGATCGACCTTTCCGAACAGATCATGACCGTCGAGGTCGACGGCATTCCCGCCTACACATGGCCGGTGTCGACCGCCCGTCGGGGCTATCGCACACCGATCGGCCGCTTCCGTCCGATCCGGCTGGAGCGGGTGTGGTATTCGCGCAAATACGACAACGCGCCCATGCCGCACTCGATCTTCTTTCATGGCGGCTACGCCATTCACGGCACGACGGAGATCAGGTCCCTTGGTCGCCCGGTATCGCACGGATGCGTCCGGCTCCACCCCGACAATGCCCGCGTCCTGTTCGGCCTGGTCAGGGATTATGGGGCTGGATCGACGATCATCGCGATCTCCCAATGACGCGACGATGTCGGCTTACGAGGTCACGCGCTGGTTCCGGCCGTAGACCAGCAGCATGCCGATGATGACGGCGCCATAGATGATCTGCCGGCCGGCTTCGGGCATCTGCATGATCGACAGGACCGAGTTGAGCAGGACGATGAGGACGACGCCGACGACCGTGCCGGCATAGCGTCCACGGCCGCCGAGAATGTGGGTGCCGCCGAGCACGACCGCAGCGATGGCCGGCAGGAGGAAGCTGTTGCCCATGCCCTGGTAGGCCTTGGCGGAATAGCCGGCGAGCAGGATGCCGGCGGTCGCCGCGCACAGGCCGGAGACGACGAAGGCGCCGACGATCACGAGGCGGGTGCGTATGCCGGACAGGAAGGCCGCCGCCTCGCGCGAGCCGGTGGCGTAGATCGAGCGGCCGAAGCCGGTGCGGGTCAGGATCACGGCGATGACGATCGAGGTCGCGGCCCAGACGAAGATCGCCACGGGGATGCCGAGGATGCGCTCCTTGGCGAGGTAGAGCA
Source organism: Mesorhizobium sp. (assembly GCA_019635735.1). GTDB lineage: Bacteria > Pseudomonadota > Alphaproteobacteria > Rhizobiales > Rhizobiaceae > Mesorhizobium_A. The sequence goes on along the minus strand of JAHBYX010000008.1, from coordinate 270,733 downwards.
TCAGCGGCGTCGCCGAATCTTGCGGCGCGAAACCGCCGGTCTGGGCGACCATCAGGCCGCGCAGCACGGTGTCGACGCCGAGCGTGAAGATCATCGAGGGGATGCGCAGGAAGGCGACGCCGAAGCCGTTGAGAAGGCCGACCGAGAGCCCGACGGCGAGCGCGGTGGGCAGCGCCCATTCGCCGCCGACCGCCGTCGCCGTCATCGCCGCCGCGGTCAGCGTCCACGGTACCGACAGGTCGATGTGGCCGAGCAGGATGACCATCATCATGCCGGCCGCACAGATGCCGAGGAAGGAGCCGGTCTGCAGCTGCTGCAGGAGATAGCCGGGCGACAGCAGCGGCGCGGTGCCGGTGGTCGACAGCGTGTAGGCGGTGCCGGCGAAGAGGATCGCCACCACGAAAAGGGAGGCGATGAGGATCGGCTTGTTTTCCGGCGAGACGGCGAGGCGCATGGCGGGCTACCTGAACAGATCGAGCTTGTTCTTGACCCGCAAGGTGCGGATCGCGCCGAAGGACACGGCAATCAACAGGACCAGGCCTTCGATCAGCGGCTGCAGCAGCGGGTCGATGTCGAGGATGCGGAAATAGAAGGAGATGACGCGCAGGATGGCCGCACCGACGAGGCTCGCGACCGCTCCGCCGATGCCGCCGAGCAGGGACGTGCCGCCGAGCACGACGGCGGCGATGGAGTTGAGCGTGTAGGCGCCGGCCTGCTGGAGATCGGCATTGCCCGACGAGGTCTGGATCGCGAGGTAGAGCCCGCCGCAGGCGGCGAAGAAACCGGCAAGCGTGAAGGCCGCGATCTTGGCACGCGCGATGGGCAGGCCCGACATGAAGGCGGCCCCCTCCGCCGAGCCGATCGCATAGACGGTGCGTCCGGTGACGGAGCGGCGGAACGGCACCCAGACGAGAACGGTCACCAGGATAACGATGATCAGAGGCATGGGAATGTCGGCGAAGGGCCTGAGCCACCAGGCGTCGCCGCCATCGGCAAGGCCGTAGGTGTCGGCGAAATCCCAGACCGAATTGGTGAGCGCCCAGCCGAGGTCGCCGTCGACATCGCCGCCGGGCTTCGGCCGCACGATGAGCGCCAGGCCGATGGCGATGGCGCCGGTGGCCAGCGTCGCGATGATCGGCTGGATGCGCCCGTAGACGACGATCAGCCCGTTGGCCAGGCCGAAGGCCGTGCCCGCCAGCAGCGTTGCGATCATGCCGAAGACGATCTCGGCAGGCGAGCCGTTGACGAATTCGGATGCAATGCAATTGGTCAGCGTCATTACCGCCCCGACCGACAGGTCGAGTCCGCCCATCAGCACGGGGATCGTCTGCGCCATGGCGACGAAGGCGATCGCCGCGGTCTCGTTGGCGTTCTGCACCGCGACGGCGGAGGAGAAGCCGCGCGGATGCAGCATGTTGTAGACGAGGTAGATCGTCAAAAGCAGCAGGAGCGCGGAGGCGAAGCCGAGGTTCTGCTGCAGCCACCTCTTCCAAGCAGGCTGGTGCATCAGGCGGCCTCGACATCGATATTGAGCGAGGCGGCGATCAACCCCTCCTCGGTCAGCTGGTCGCCTTCCTTCTCGCTGACGACGCGGCCGCCATAGAGCACCGAGACGCGATCGCAGCAGCCGATCAGCTCTGCATAGTCGGACGAATAGAACAGGATCGCCTTGCCGGCATTGGCGAGCTCGCGCATCAGCCGGTAGATCTCCTGCTTGGTGCCGACGTCGATGCCGCGCGTCGGGTCGTTGAGCAGGACGATGTCGGGATCGATCATCAGCCACTTGGCGATGACGACCTTCTGCTGGTTGCCGCCCGAGAGAGTCATGACCGGGTCGGACGCCGAGCCGGTCTTGATGCGCAGCCGCTCGATACCATCGTCGACCGCCTTGCGGGCGCGCGCGGGATCGATGAAAGGCCCGCGCGAGATGCGGGCGAAGGACGCGGCCAGCAGGTTGTCGGCAATCGGCATGGCGAGCATCAGGCCCTCGGTCTTGCGGTCCTCGGGCACGAGGGCGATGCGGGTGCGGCCGGACCTGGCGGCTGCCGGCGAACCGGGGATTCCCTTCCTGCCGCCGATCACGACCGCGCCCTCGACGTCGCGCAACACGCCGAACAGCGCCAGCAGGAGTTCCTTCTGGCCCTGGCCGTCGAGGCCGCCGAGGCCGACGATCTCGCCGGGGTGGACGGCGAGGTCGATGCCGTTCAGCCGGTTCTGCCACGCGAGCCCCTGGACGGAGAGGAGCGGCGCGCCGCGCTCCGCCGCCGGAACCGGAGCCGGCTTCGGGGGGAACTGGGCCTCCACGTCGCGGCCGATCATCAGCCGGACGATGTCGCGCTCGCTCTTGTCGCCCTTGGCGAAGGTCTCGATGTGCCGGCCGTTGCGGAACACCGACAGCGTGTCGCAGAGCTGATCGACCTCGTGCATGCGGTGCGAGATGAACAGGCTCGCGACGCCCTGCGCCTTCAGTTCGGCGAGCAGGTCGTAGACGGTCTGCACGTCGCGCGCGGTCAGCGCCGAGGTCGCCTCGTCGAGGATCAGCACTTTCGGGTCGCGGCCGAGCGCCTTGGCGATCTCCACCATCTGGCGCCGCGACAGCGACAGTTCGCGCACCAGCGCATTCGGATCGATGTCCTCGCAGCGGACCCGCGCCAGCAGCGCTTCCGCCCGCGCCACCTGGGCGCGGCGGTCGATCAGCCCGAAGCGGCGCGGCGGGCGCGCGATCGAGATATTGTCGGCGACGGAGAGGTCCGGCACCAGCGACAGTTCCTGGAACATGCAGACGATGCCGGCATCGGCCGCCGCCTGCGGTTCGGCAAACGAGACAGGACGCCCGTCCAAAAGCATCTCGCCGGCATCGGGGCGCAGCACGCCCGCCATGATCTTGATGAGGGTCGACTTGCCCGCGCCGTTCTCGCCGAGCACGCCGTGGATGGAGCCTGCGCGGCAGGAGAAATCGACCTTCTCCAGCGCCCTCACCCCGGCGAAGTATTTCGAGATTCCGCGGTATTCGACGATTGGCTGGGACATGCGGGCGTCACGGTCTGCGAGGAAGGATCGGCCCCGCCGCGAGGGCGGGGCCGGGGATGACGCGTTCGTCTACTTCACGTCTTCTTCGGACTTCGACATGATCGCCGGGCCGGAGATGTTCACGCCGCAGGGCGGAAACTCGTTCACCGTGAAGAAGTTGTCGGGCAGGTCGCTCCAGAAGTTCTCGCCGTCCTTCAGCTGGTCGTAGGTGGCGACCGGCAGCGGCACGGAGATGAGCTGCGGCATGACCTGACCCTCCAGCGCCGCAACCGCCGCCTTCATGGCGATGGCGACGAGGCCCGGCGACTGGCCGATGGAAATGCCCTTCAGCCCTTCAGCCGAATGCTTGGCAATCGCCTTGCGGAAGCCGTTCTCGGACTCGCCGGCGACCGGCACCCAGGCGTGGCCCGCGTCCTTGAGCGCCTGGATCACGCCGTTCGACCCGCCCTGGCCGACGACCGCCTCGAACTTGCCGTGCACGGCGATGGCGTCGGCCACGACCTTCTGGGTGGTGCCGTCGTCCCAGTTGCCGACCACCTGGACGATGTCCCAGGGGCCGCCATTGGCCTTGAAGACCTCGTTGATGCCGATCGAGCGGTCGCGGTCGACGGAGTTGCCCGGCAGGCCGCGCACCTCGAGGATCTTGCCGGACGTCACGCCCTTGGCCTTCAACTCGTTGATGACGAACTCGGCCCACATGCGGCCCATCTTCAGCTGGTCCTCGTTGACCTGCATGACGGCATCTGTGTCGAGCACGTTGTCGAAGGGCACGATGACCACGTTGTTCTTGTCGGCGAGCCGGATGACGCGGTCGAAGCCGTCGGGCGAGACGGCGATGGTGACGATGGCGTCGAAGCCCTGGTTGATGAAGTCCTCGATGGCGCCGAGCTGCGCCGGCGCGTCGGTGCCGGTCGAGACGACCTTGAACTCCTTGATCTTGTCCTTGATGGCCGGATCCTCGGCATAGGCCTTTGCCGTCTTGATCATCTGGATGCGCCAGGTGTTGCCGACGAAGCCGTTGACGATCGCGATCCGGTAGGGGCCGGGCTTGGCCTCCCACTGCATGTATTTGGTGTCCGCCGACCACGGCGCGAAGCATTCCGGATCGGCCCCGGGGCCGGAGACGATGTTGGGTCCGGCGAGGGCGAGTTGCGCCGACAGGGCGAGCGCCCCGATGGCGGTGGTGAACTGTAGAAGTCTTCTCATACCTGTTCCTCCCATGGTTCGCGCCAGGTGGCGGATCGACTGGGCGGGCTGGCGCCGCTCGCCTCAGATCTCGCCCGGGCCTCCTCCGCCCGGGATTCGTCAGGCCGATGCTTCCATCTCCTCGTTGAAGAACTTGAAGCCGGTCATCAGGTGGTTGCGCAGCCGATACTGGAACGAGAGCAGGTCGCGCGCGGCCAGCGCCTCGACCACGCCTTCATGCTCGGCATAGGTCTCAGTCTTGAAGGTGCGTCTCGTCTTACCTTTCTGCATGATGCGCAGGACGATCGGCTTCATCACCGAATAGACGTCCAGGATCGTGTCGTTGCCGAGAATGGAGACCAGCCGCAGGTGAAAGGAGAAGTCCACCTCGGACGCCTCCTGCAGGTCCTGGATGCCGGACAGGCGCACGTTGATGCGGTGCAGTTCGGCGATATCCCGCTCACCGAGCCGGTCGATGATGCGGTCGGCAGCGCCGACCTCGATCAGATCGCGAAAGGCCTGCACGTCGGCGAAGGTTTTGCGCGACACCTCCATCGTGTTGAACGAGAACAGCTCGAAGGCGCGCGACATGCGGTTGTCGGTGATGGTTGCACCGACCTTCGGCCTGACCTCGACCATGCCGTAAGCCTTGAGGATGCGCATCGCTTCCCGCACCGTATTGCGGCTGGCGCTGAAGCGGGCGCAGAGCTCGCGCTCGGTCGGCAGGCTGTCGCCGACCTTCAATCCTTCGTCGGCGATCAGCTCGCGGATCTGTCGGACCACGATGTCCACGGCCGACCCCGCGGCCGGCACGGCATCCGACCGCGGTTGCGCCGTTGCCGCCGCTGCCGTCATCCGCCAAGCCCCATCCCAAGCATGTCAATCCCGCCTATTTGTCGGACCAGAACTGGTAAAGATGTAGAAAATGCGTGTCAACATCGAACTCTTCCGTCTACGGCTGTCGTAGGATCGGGGACGTCTCCCGACTCCCTGCGCGAACGTCGGAAACAGGCCGGCGGCCGCACGGACCGCATTGACTGGCCATCGGTTGCAACGCTATTTGTCCAACCAGAACGGCTCGTTTCGTGCACCGGCGCGATAGCAGGTCGCGGATTGTCCAAGGCTGAAGGATTGCGATGAGCTTCTTTGCGGATGGGGAAGATCGGGGTGGAGTCTTCCTGGGACGGCTGTGGTCGCCGGAGGCCGGAGGGCCGTCGGTTGTCACGTTGCGAGACGGGACGGTGGTCGACATCACCTCGGCCTCGGCGCCGACGGTGTCGGACATCTGCGACATGACGGCTCCGGACGACTATGTCCGGCAGGCGCCCGGCCGGCCGGTCGGGCCGCTGGCGGAGATCGCTGCCAATCGACCCGGCGACGCCACGCGGCCGCATTTCCTGGCGCCCTGCGACCTGCAGGCGGTGAAGGCCTGCGGCGTCACCTTTGCCTCGTCAATGGTCGAGCGGGTGATCGAGGAGAAGGCGGCCGGCGATCCGCTCAAGGCGCGCGCGGTGCGCGAGCGCGTCGGCGCGGCGATCGGCGGGTCGTTGCGCAATGTCAGGGCCGGCTCGCAGGAGGCCGCGCGGGTCAAGCAGGCGCTGATCGCCGAGGGGCTGTGGAGCCAGTATCTCGAAGTGGGCATCGGCCCCGACGCCGAGGTGTTCTCCAAGGCGCAGGTGCTGTCCTCGGTCGGACCTGGCGCGGAGGTCGGGCTGCACCCGATCTCCAGGTGGAACAATCCCGAGCCCGAGATCGTGCTGGCGGTATCGTCGCGCGGCCGCATCGTCGGCGCAACGCTCGGCAACGACGTCAACCTGCGCGACGTCGAGGGGCGCTCGGCGCTGCTTTTGTCCAAGGCGAAGGACAACAATGCGAGCTGCGCCATCGGGCCGATGATCCGCCTGTTCGACGGCACCTTCACGCTCGATACGGTGCGCGCCGCCGAACTCGAATTGACGGTGACGGGCGAGGACGGCTTCACGCTCAAGGGCCATTCCTCGATGAAGGAGATCAGCCGCGATCCGGAGGACCTCGTCGCCCAGACCATCGGAAGGCACCACCAATATCCGGATGGGCTGATGCTGTTCCTGGGCACGCTGTTTGCCCCCGTGCAGGATCGCGACGTGCCGGGTGAAGGTTTCACCCACAAGGTCGGCGACGTCGTCACCATCTCCTCGCGCGGGCTCGGACACTTGCGCAACACGGTGCGGCTATCGACGGAATGCGCGGAGTGGAACTTCGGCACCCGCGCCCTGATGCGCAACCTCGCGGCCCGCGGGCTTATCTGAGGGCGGCTCGCCTGATTTTGACCGTGGCTGCGACGCGCCTGCATCCCGGGAAAACCGGGGCGGACCGGTTCATGCCAAGGTGCTACTTCGCGAGCCCGTAGGCGCGGATCGCGTTGCCGCCGAGGATCGCGTCGCGTTCGCCGTCCGTGCAGCCCCGCAGCAAGACATCGGTCGACTCCCACCATGACGCGTAGTCGGCGGCGAGCAGGCAGACCGGCCAGTCGCTGCCCCAGATCAGCCGGTCGGGTCCGAAATGCTCGAGCACGAGATCGACGTACGGGCGCAGCGTCTCGGTCGACCATCCGGCGCCGGCTTCCGTCACGAGGCCCGAGAGCTTGCAGAAGGCATCGGTCTCGGCCGCCAGCCGCCGCATGTCGCGGGCCCAGCCGGCGATGTCGCCGGCCGCGATCGGCGGTTTGGCGCAATGGTCGATGACCGTGCGCATGTCGGGATAGCGGGCGAGCAGGGCGGACATATTGGCGAGATGGCGCGGCAGGACGAGCGCGTCGAAGACGAGCCCATGCCGGATCAGAGCGCGAAAGGCGGCATCAAGGTCCGGCCGCAGCATCCAGTCGTCGTCGGGCAGGTCCTGGATCATCGGGCGCAGGCCCCTGAGCTTCGGATCGGCGGCGAGGCTGGCGATACGGGCCGGCGCGTCGGCCGCCTCGAAATCCACCCAGCCGACCACGGCCTCGATGAAGGCGTGATCGCGGGCGAGCGACAGCATGAAATGCGTTTCCGCCTCGGTCGGCGCGGCCTGCAACAGAACGGTGCCGGATACCCCGGCGCTCCGGATGAGAGGCTCGAGATCCTCGGGCAGGAAGTCGCGATGGATGGGGCCGAGGGCGGGCGTCAGCCAGCCGTAGTCGCCGCGCGACAGAAGCCAGAAATGCTGGTGCGCGTCGATCCGTCTCATCATCCGGCCCGCATCCGCGTGATCGCCGGCGCTGCCGGAGTGAGCCTGCGCCGCATCAATGCCCCTCCGGCACCGGCGCGTCGCCGCGGAGAAGGCCGGCGCCCTTCAGGTCGGACCAGAGCGCGGCCGGCAAGGGACGCGAGAAGATTTGGACGTTGGCTTCGACCTCGGCTGCGCTGACGGCGCCGGGGATGACGGTGCGGACGGCCGGGTGACCCATGACGAACTGCAGCGCCGCCTCGATGAGCCTGACGCCATGCGCGGCGCACACCGCCTCGATGCGCCGGACGCGCTCCATGATCTCCGGCGGCGCGGGCGCATAGTTGTAGCGCGCGCCATCCACGGCTCCGGTGGCGAGGATGCCGGAATTGTAGGGGCCGCCCAGAATGATGCCGACGTCCCGCTGCCCGCAGAGCGGCAGGAAGCTCTCCAGCGCCTCCTGCTCGAGCAGCGTGTAGCGGCCGGCGAGCAGGAAGCAGTCGAAGTCGCCGAGGCCGAGCAGCCGCTCGCAGACCTGCCATTCATTGACGCCGGCGCCGATCGCCCTGATCACGCCCGCGTCGCGGAGCTCGGTCAGCGCGCGATAGCCGCCGTCGTCGAAGAGTTCGCGCACGCGGGCATCGGCCGCCTCCCGGCTGCCCTGCGAGAACGTGTCGACGTCGTGGACCAGGAGAATGTCGACGGCATCTACACCCAGCCTTTGCAGGCTCGCCTCGTGGCTGCGCATCACGCCGTCATAGGAATAGTCGAACACGATGCGCTTCTGCGGCACGTCGACGAAGGCCTCCGGCGTCACCTCGTGCGGCGCGCAATCGAGCAGCAGACGCCCGATCTTGGTGGACAGCGTCAGCGCCCGGCGGTCCCAATTCCGAAGCGCCGTGCCGAACCGCTGTTCGGAGCGGCCGAGGCCGTATTGAGGCGCGGTGTCGAAGTAGCGGATGCCGGCGGCCCACGCCGCCTGCAGGGCACCCTGTGCGTCGTCTTCCGAAATCCTGCGATAGAGGTTGCCGAGCGGCGCGCCGCCGAACCCCATCCTTGTCAGGGGGACGGGGCGCGCGGCGCGCAGGGCGACGGTGTCGGAAGCCTTCATGCCGGCTTGCCACCGACGCTGTTGCACGCAGCTGCCGCAGTCATGATGCACCGACGGCGCTGCGGACGCCCGATCCTCCGGAATCCTGGGTGGCGATCACGGCGTCCGTATTGGCAAGCAGCCGCCTCACAGCCTTGCGCGCCGCTTCCGGGCGCTGCAGGCGGATGCAGCGTTCGATCTCCTCATGCAGGTCCTGTGCATGGCGCAGATCGTTGACCTCGCGCGTGACGAAGACGAACAGGCCTTCCAGAGCCGAGTCGATCAGGGCGCCCAGCGGCAGCAGCAACTCGTTGCCGGCCGCGCGCAGGATCGCCAGATGAAAGCGTGTATCCGCGGCGGTGCGCTCGCTCAGCGTCCGGGCCGTGCCCATCTCGTGGCAGGCCTTGCTGATCGCTTCCATCTGGGTCTCGCTGCGCCGCTGGGAGGCGAGAGCGGCGGCCTCCGGCTCGATGATGTAGCGGAACTCCTGCACGGTCTTGAGGAAGGTGCGGCGCTCAGGCGAGGCCGCGTACCAGGTGAGCACTTCGCGGTCGAGCAGGTTCCAGCGCTCCCGCGGCTCGACCCAGCTGCCGATCTTCGGCCGTGAGGCGAGCAGGTTCTTGGCCATCAGCATCTTGATCGCCTCGCGCACGACCGAGCGGCCGACGCCGAACATCGCCGACCACTCGGCTTCGTTGGGCAGGATCGTGCCGGGCGGATAGTCGCCCCGCACGATGCGCTGGCCGATCTCGTTGGCGACCGAGAAATGCACGAAGGTTCCGCCGATGCGCGGGGCCTCCCGTCCGACGCTTCGCGGCTTCGTCGCCATTCAATGCTCCGTTTTCGACATGGCGACGTCAGCTCTCCGGGTTGCGGCTCGCCCGGATGCGGTCGAACGCGACGGCTGTGATGATGAAGGACCCCACGAACACTCCCTGCCAGAAAGGATTGATTCCGAGAAGGGTCAAAGAGTTGCGGATCATCTCGATCAGCACCGCGCCGACGACCGCCCCGAAGGCGGTGCCGCCGCCGCCGGCGAGATTGGCTCCGCCGATGACCACCGCCGCGATGACGACGAGCTCCATGCCGGTGCCCATGCCAGTGGTGATCGTGCCCAGCCAGCCGACCTGCAGGATGCCGGCGATGCCCGCCATCAGCGCCGAGAGCATGTAGACGCTGACCTTGATACGCTTGACGGGGACGCCGGTCAGGGTGGCGGCCTTCTCGTTGCCGCCGATGGCGAAGATGTGCCGACCCCAGCGCGTCCAGCGGAAGGTGAAGCCGAAGGCGAGCGCGAAGACTATGAGGAAGATCGCCGGGTTGGGGACGAATATGTTCTGGCCGAGCCAGGTGAAGAAACCGCCGAGAGCCGTGTCCGGCCCCGCGGCCGCGGCCATCGTGTTGAACCAGCCGCGCGTCGAGCCGCCGCCGATCGCCACCATCTTCGCGTGGTCGACGCCGAACTGGTAGACCATCTGGTTGCCCGAAAGCACCATCGCGACGCTTCGCGCAAACGACATCATCGCCAGCGTGACGACGAAGGGCGGCATGCCGACATGGGCGATCAGGAAACCGTTGACGAAGCCGCAGGCGAGCGCGGCGGCGAGCGCGCAGGGCACGGCGATCCAGATCGGGTAGTTCCAGCTCATCATCATGCCCGCGACCATGCCGGCCAGGCACAGCACCGCGCCGACCGACAGGTCGATGCCGCCGGTGATGATGACCGCGGTCATGCCGAGACCGATGATGCCGACGAAGGCGCAGTTGCGCGCCACGTTGAACAGGTTCTGCGGCGTGTCGAAGGACGTCGTGGCAAAGGACAGGTAGGCGAAGGCGAGCCCCGCCGCGAGGAAGACCCAGAAGGTCTGGCTCGCCAGCACGTGGCCGAACGCGCCGTGCTGCTGCTTGTCGATCGTGTCCTGAAGCGTGACGGCCATGGGTCGGGACATCTCCTCGCGATGATCAGGCGGTCTCGATCGCGCCGGTGATGAGGCCCGTGACCTCTTCGGGCGACGAGGCGGATATGGGTTTGTCGGCGACCTTGCGGCCGCGCCGCAGCACCGCGACCCGGTCGGCCACCGCGAAGACGTCGGGCATGCGGTGGCTGATCAGGACGACCGCGATGCCGTGGTCGCGCAGCCGGCGGATCAGGTTCAGCACCTCCGCCACCTGGCGCACGCTGATCGCCGCGGTCGGCTCGTCCATCAGCACGATGTTGGGCTGCGACAGGCGCGTGCGCGCGATGGCCACCGCCTGGCGCTGGCCGCCGGACATCTGGCGGACGAGGTCGCGCGCCCGCGTCTCGGATTTGAGCTCGGCGAAGAGTTCGCCCGCTCGCGCATACATCTGCTTGTAATCGAGGATCTTGAACGGCCCCCAGCCTTTCCGCAACTCCCGGCCGAGGAAGACGTTCGCGCCGGCCGTCAGATTGTTGCACAGCGCCAGGTCCTGGTAGACGATCTCGATGCCGTTGCGGCGCGCGTCCACAGGCTCGGAAAAGTGGACCTCGCGATCCTCGATGCGGATCGTCCCCGAGGTCGGCGGAAAGTTGCCGGCGATGATCTTGACCAGGGTCGACTTGCCCGCGCCGTTGTCGCCCATGAGGCCCAGCACCTCCGCCGGCTCGAGCGACAGCGACACGTCGTTGAGCGCGTGGATCGCCCCGAAGTGCTTGGAGATGTTCGTCAGTGTCAGCGCCGTCATGCCCTCACCCGCCGTCGTCGCCCGCTCATTTGCAAGCCAAAACATATCCCGGTCAATAGGCCGAAAAAAGATTTATCCGATTTATCAGACAATATATTGACGTATGGGCAGGCGCTACGCTTTTATGGGGGCGGGAGGAAACGCATGCTGATCCTGGTCACGGGAGCCACCGGAAAGGTTGGGCGCGCCTTCATCGCGCGGCTGAGGCGCGAGACGCCGACGCCCGCCATCCGCGCGCTCTGCCACAACCGCAGGCTGCCGGAGGAGGACGGGCTGTCCGTCGTCTCAGGCTCGATCTCCGACCGGGAAGTGTGCCGCGAGGCGATGCGCGGGGTGACCCACGTTGTCCATCTCGCCACCTGCAAGGAGACGCCCGACGAGGTCATGGACGTGACGGTCAAGGGCCTGTTCTGGCTGCTCGAGGAGTTTCGGCAGAACCCGGACGCGAAGCGCTTCGTTCTGATGGGCGGGGACGCCGCCGTGGGCCATTTCTTCCATCGCCATCCCGCACCGATCACCGAAGACGCGCCTCATATGGCCTATCCGGGCTGCTATGCCCTGTCCAAGGTGCTCGAGGAGGTCATGGTCGAGCAGTACGGCATCCAGTACGGGATCGACTGGTGCTGCCTGCGCGCTCCCTGGATCATGGAGAAGGACGACTTCCGCTACAGCCTGTCCTTCGGCGACGACGTCTTCGGCGGACCGGACTGGAAGACGATGGTGGCGGAAGACGTCGCCGAGCGCTCCCGCCGCGAGGGCGCCGTGCCGCTGCTGCAGGAGGCGGACGGAACTCCGCTGAAGCGCAATTTCGTGCATGTCGACGACCTGGTCGAGGCGATCGTGCTGGCGCTGACGGCACCGGTCGCGCGCCAGCGTCTCTACAACATCGCGATGGACGAGCCGGTGGACTACGGCGCGGTGGCGGCGCACCTCGCCCGCACCCGCGGCCTGCCGGCGACGCCCGTCCGCGCGTCCTATGTCAGCAACTGGTTGGACAACAGCCGCGCCAAGGCGGAACTCGGCTGGCGGCCGGCATACGACCTTCGACGATTGATCGATTCAGCCTGGGACTATGTCCGGCCGGCCGAAGAGCCGAGGCGGGTCTGGTATCCGGGGTGAGGAAGCGAGGCGGGGCTGTTCCCGTGAAGTCACATCAAGCCAAGGGAGGAATGAGATGAGGAAGGTAATGCTTTTGGCCGCGGTCGCGGTCCTTGCCCTGACCACCGGTCAGGCGATCACACAGGAGAAGAAGACGCTGGCCGTGGTGGTCAAGGGTCTCGACAATCCGTTCTTCACCGTGCTCGGCAACGGCTGCGCCAAGTGGAACGAGAACAACCCGACGTCTGAATACACCTGCCTCTACACCGGCCCGGCGCTGTCGTCGGACGAAGCGGGCGAGGTGCAGCTCGTCGCCGACCTGATCGCCCGGCCGGACGTGGCCGGTATCGCGATCTCGCCGTCCAACGCGCCGGCGATGGCGGCGATGCTGAAGGAGAAGGCGCCGTCGATCCCGATCATGACGATCGACGCCGACCTGCTTCCCGAGGACCACGGACTGCGCAAGACCTATCTCGGCACCTACAATTACGACATGGGCGTCAAGATGGCCGGGCACCTGAAGACGCTGAAGCCGGACGGCGGCTCGGTGTGCCTGCAGCTCGGCAACGTCGCGGCCGCCAACATCAACGAGCGTGCGGCGGGCTTCCGCGACACGATCAGCGGCTCCAAGGGCATCGAGCGGCTGAAGGGCGAGGGCGGATGGACGGAAATCGACGGCTGCCCGCTCTATACCAATGACGATATCCCGACAGCCAACCAGCAGCTCGCCGACGTGACCGGCGCCAATGCCGATCTCGACGCCTTCATCCTGGTCGGCGGCTGGGCCCAGTTCGGGCCTGAAGCCTACGCGGCGACCACGACCGCGCTGGAGCCGCGCCTGAAGAGCAAGGAGCTCGTCATCATCGCCGGCGACACGCTGCCGCCGCAGATGGACGCGCTCAAGGCAGGGCACAGCCATGTGCAGGTCGGCCAGCGGCCGTTCGAGATGGGCCTGCGCGCGCCCGACGTGCTGATCCAGCTCATCAAGGGCGAGAAGGTCGAGGATCCGATCTACACCGGCCTCGACGAATGCACGCAGGAGACCGCCGCCACCTGCATCGCCGGCTGATTGCAGCCCAGCCGCCAGGCTTCGCGCCTGGCGGCATCCATCGACCGGCCTGCCGCGCCGCATGCGCTGCGCGGAGCGGTTGTCTTTGACCATTCGAAACCGAAGGAGAGTGACATGAAACTGCGATACTCAACCGTCGCTTTAGCGTTCGCCGCCGCGCTGACGGCATCGACCAGCCTTGCCCAGGACAAGAAGGCGATGGCTTTTGTCGTCAACGGTGCGTCCGACTTCTGGAAGCTCGCCGAAGCGGGCGTGAAGAAGGCGCAGGGCGAACTGCCCAACTACGACCTGCAGTTCAAATATCCCGAACAGGCCGCCGCCGCCGTGCAGCAGCGCCTGATGGACGACCTCGTGGCCGCCGGCGTGTCGGCGATCATGGTCAGCGCGGTCGATCCGAAGTCCTCGACCGACGCGCTCAACCGCATCGGCGGCCAGGTGCCGCTGTTCACCACCGACTCCGATGCGCCCGACACCAACCGCATCGCCTATATCGGCTCGTCCAACGTCGATGCCGGCAAGCAGGCGGGCGAGATCGCGCTCAAGGCGCTGCCGAACGGGGGCAAGTGCATCGGCTTCGTCGGCCTGCCCGGCGCCGACAACGCCCGCGAGCGCATCGAGGGCATGAAGGCGACGATCGCCGGCTCGAAGGTCGAACTGATCGACGTGCGCGGCGACGACATCGACATGACCCGCGCCAAGCGCAATGTCGAGGATGCGCTCGCCGCCAACCCCGACATCGACTGCATGGTCGGGTTCTACTCGTACAATCCGCCGCGCATCTATGAAGTGCTGAAGGAATCCGGCAAGCTCGGCCAGGTCACGGTCGTCGCCTTCGACGAGGATCCGATCACGCTCGGCGGCGTCAGGGAAGGCACCATCGCGGGCACGGTCGTACAGGATCCGTATGAGTGGGGCTATCAGGGCATGAAGCTGATGGCGAAGTATCTCGAAGGCGACAAGTCGGTCGTTCCGGAGAACAAGCTGATCATCGTGCCGACCAAGATGATCGACAAGGGCAATGTCGACGCGTTCGAGGCGGAGCTGAAGTCGCGCATCGGCGGCTGACGCCTTGGAGCGAACAGGCCGGTGCGGCCTCCCGGCCGGCCTGTTTGGCGACAGAATGGAGACTGCGTACCCACATGCAACAGCCTTACCTGGAGGTGGTCGGCATCTCGAAGAGCTATCCCGGAGTGAGGGCGCTCAGCAATGTCAACTTCTCGGTGCGCAAGGGGGAGGTGGTCGGGCTCGTCGGCGAGAACGGCGCCGGCAAGTCGACCCTGATGAAAATCCTCGGCGGCGTCACCGAGCCGAGTTCGGGGACGATCAGGCTCGACGGCCGTGATCTCGCACGCCTGACGGTGGCGGAATCGATGCGCGGCGGCATCGCCTTCGTCCACCAAGAATTAAACCTGTTCGAGAATCTCACCGTGGCGGCCAACATCTTCATCGGCCGCGAGCCCCGGCGGGGAGGGCCGCTGCGCCTCGTCGACGACGGCGAACTGAACCGTCGCGCGCAGCCTTTGCTGCGCCAGCTCGGGGCAGATTTTTCCGCCGACACACCGGTCGCCGTCCTTTCGCTGGCACAGATGCAGCTGGTCGAGATCGCCAAGGCGCTGTCGCTCAACGCGCGCCTCATCATCATGGACGAACCCACATCCAGCCTGACGGCGTCGGAGACGGAACGCCTGATCGCCGTGATTGCGCGGCTCAAGTCCGAGGGCGTGTCGGTCGTGCTCATTTCGCATCGGCTGGCCGAGATCGAGCGGGCCGCGGACAGGGTGGTTGTCCTGCGCGACGGCAAATGCGTCGGCGAGCTGGACAAGGCGGCGATCCATGCCGAGACGATGATCCGGATGATGATCGGGCGCGACCTGAAGACGCTCTATCGCGTGCCCGCGCAACCGCCGGGCGATACGGTGCTGCAGCTCGATGGCGTGCGCACCTCATACCGGCCTGAGCAGCCGGTGAGCCTCGACGTGCGGCAGGGCGAGATCCTCGGCCTCGCCGGCCTCGTCGGCTCGGGCCGCACCGAACTCGCCCGCGCCATCTTCGGGCTCGATCCGCTGAAGGGCGGGGAGATCCGCATCGCCGGCGCGCCGGCTGCGATCACCTCGCCGCGCGTTGCGATCGGCCACGGCCTCTATCTCATCCCGGAGGACCGCAAGCGCTCCGGCCTATTGCTCGACTTTCCGATCCGCAGCAATGTGACGCTTGCCAGCATGGACGCGCATTCGCGCTACGGACTCGTGGACCGCCGCGCCGAGGAGGTGAGCGCCGAGGAACAGCGCCGCAGCCTCGACATCCGCACACCGACGGTTGCGGTGAAGGCCGGGGCGCTGTCGGGCGGCAATCAGCAGAAGGTGGTGCTGGCGAAATGGCTGTCGATGGCGCCGAAGATCCTGGTGTTCGACGAGCCGACCCGCGGGGTCGACGTCGGCGCCAAGAACGAGATCTACGGTCTGATGCGTGCACTGTCCGACCGCGGCGTCGGCATCCTGATGATCTCGTCGGACATGGAGGAGGTCATCGGCATCAGCGACCGGGTGGCGGTGATGCACGAGGGCCGCATCGCCGGCTTTCTCGGACGCGACGAACTGAGCGAAAGCGCCATCCTGTCACTGGCCGTGGGGCGTTTGGCGGCATGAAGGGGACTGCTGGGGGAACGGGGCGATGATCAGCCGGAAAGACCTGTCGCTGTTGATCCTCATCATCGTCGTGGGGACGGTGGTGGCAATCATCAATCCGCGCTTCCTGTCGCCGATCAACCTGTCGAACACGGCCAACCTGATCGGCCTTTTCGGGATATTCGCCGTGGCGCAGGCCTTCGTGATCATCTCCGGCGGCATCGAACTTTCGGTCGGGTCGATCATCGCGCTGCTCGGCGTGCTGTTCATCGACCTGGTGGCGGCGGGTTCGCTTTCGCCGGGTCTCGCCTTCCTCGTCGTCCTGGGCCTTGGCTGCCTGATCGGCCTGCTGCACGGCTTTCTCGTCGCCCGGGTCGGGCTTCAGCCCTTCGTCGTGACGCTGTGCGGACTTCTGATCTACCGCGGCATCGCGCGCTACTACACCGAGGACGCGACGGCCGGCTTCCCGTTCGGCGCCAGCTTCCCGACACTCGAATGGCTGGTCGCGGGGCGGCTCTACGGCATCCCTCACAGCCTGATCGCCTTCCTGCTGATCACCGCCGTGATGGGCGTGGTGCTGCACCGCTCGGTCTACGGGCGGCATCTGTTCGCGGTCGGCAAGAGCGAGGAAGCGGCACGCTACAGCGGGATCAACACCACGCGCGTCGTGATCACGGCCTATGTGATCTGCTGCGCGCTCACGGCCGTCGCGGCGGTGTTCATCGCGATGTATACGCGCTCGATCTCGCCCTCGTCGCACGGCAATTTCTACGAGCTCTACGCGATCGCGGCGGCCGTGCTTGGCGGCTGTTCGCTGAGGGGCGGCGAGGGGTCGATCCTCGGTGTGGTGCTGGGCACCGTGCTGCTGCAGGTGCTGCAGAACCTCGTCAACCTGCTCGGCATCCCGAGCTCGCTCAACTTCGCGGTGATGGGCTCGGTGATCCTGATCGGGGTGCTGGCGGACCAGCAGTTCTCGAAGCGAAAGGCCGGATAGACCCGACCGTAGGCGCTGTGGTCGCGAGTGGCGCGATGACGAAGCAGCCGTCATATCGGTATTTATTTATCCATAAAAAACAATTTGAAAGGCCGATTTCTTTGGGCTTCTATGGATAAAAGAATAATGGCGGCGAGAACCATCGTGTTCGCGAAAAGAGCGTCAGGGCTCGCAGCGGCCAAGGGGTGTCATCCATCTGGGGAGGAAGAAGTGCAGGAAGAGAAGACGAACGACAGACGCAATTTCCTGAAGACGATCGCGCTCGGTTCGGCCGCGGTGGCGGGTGCCGGAGCGGGCATGTTCTCGGCCCCGGGCGACAGGCCAATCGCGGTCGGAATGCCGCGGGCGCGCGCAGAGGGCACCCGCTACAAGACGGCCTTCATCCAGTGGCAGCCGCATACCGTGCCGGCGGCCTGGTCGAAGGGAATCGAGGAGGTTCTGGGTCCGCAGCAGATCGTCGACTACGAACTGCTCGACGGCCAGAACAAGGTCGAAGTGCAGGTCAGCCTCGTCGAGACGCTGATCAGCCAGGGCGCCTCGGTGATCTTCCTGCAGCCGATCGACTCGGTGGCGCTGGCGCCATCGATCGCCAAGGCGAAGCGCGCCGGAATCTCCGTCATCACCCTCAATATCGACGCGACCGAACCGCATGCCTCGCATGTGGAGATGAACCACTATTACGGCGCGATGGACATCGCCAAGGCGATGGGCGATGCGATGGGCGGCAAGGGCAAGGTGGCGATCCTCAACGCGCCTCCCGGAATCATCATCCGCGACCAGCGCACCAACGGCTTCGTCGACGGGCTGAAGAAGCACCATCCCGACATCCAGGTCGTTGCCGATCAGGTCGCCGACTGGGACCGCAAGAAGGCGCAGGACGTGCTCAACACGATCCTCGCGGCCAACCCCGATCTCGGCGGCGTCTACGGAGTCAACGACTCGATGGCGCTGGGCGCGGTGGACGTGGCCAAGGAGAAGGGCCTGCTCGGCAAGATTGCCATCTTCGGCAATGACGGGGAAACCGCGGCGCTGGAATCGATCGAGGCCGGCGAACTGACCGGGACGCAATATACCGACGTGTATCAGCAGGGCAGGCTCGCCGCGGCCGCGGCGACCGTGCTTGCGACCGGCGGCGTGGAGGCGGGAGCCTTCGCCCAGCAGTCGCGCCTGCTGATGCCCTACGTGATCGCGACGAAGGCAAATGTCGGTTCGATCCAGCCGTCGCAGCGCTGGTGAACACTCCCTGACTCGGGGCCGAGGCAAAGCCTGCCGCGGCCCGCTTTTTCCGGACAAGCGCCATTGTGAACATGCGATCTGCGTCCGCGGCGCTCGCGCTCTTCTTCGCCGCCACCATCCTCCTCTTCAGCCTGAGCGCGCCGCGTTTCGCGTCGGCGTCGACCGTCGAGAACCTGATGTCCGGGTTCTCGTTCGTCGCGATCCTGGCGATGGGACAAGCCTTCCCGATCCTGGTGCGCGGCATCGATCTGTCGATCGGCGCGATCGTCGGGCTGGTGGGGATGATCGTCTTCGACCTGTCGCTGATCCTGCATGTGCCGGGATATCTCATCCTGCCGCTGGCACTGTTTGCCGGCGCATTGGCGGGCGCGCTCAACGGCGTCCTGGTCGTACATCTGAGGCTGCAGCCCTTCATCGCCACGCTGGCGACGCTCGCCGCCTATCGCGGGCTCACCTACGCGATCTCCGGCAGGCAGTTGGTGCCAGGCCTCACGACCACGCCGATCCGCGATCCGTGGCTGACGGGCATCGAGACCTACTTCGACGTCGGACGTTGGCTCGGCCTCTCGCGGCTCGTGAACATGCCCTGGGTACCGCTGTCCTTCGTCATCATGCTCGCCGTGTTCGCGGTGCTGCAGGTTCTGCTGACGTCGACGCGGTTCGGCCGCGACATCTACGCGACGGGAGGCAACCATGAAGCGGCGAGGCTTGCCGGGATACGGGTCAACGGCGTGATCATAACCGCCTACGCCCTCGCGGGCCTGTGCGCGGCCATCGCCGCGCTGATCATGGTCGCACGCTTCACGACGGCCACCGAGGCGCTCGGCGCGGGCATGGAACTGACCGCCATCGCCGCGGCCGTCATCGGCGGCGTCAGCCTCGCCGGCGGCGTCGGTGCCATGTTCGGGCCGGCGCTGGGGGCCTTCCTCCTGGGTGCGATCCTGATCGGCCTGACCCTCCAGGGCGTGCCGCAATTCGTGCAGCAGATCATCACCGGAGCCATCCTGCTGGCCGCGGTGGGATACGACCGACTTCTCTCCGTACGACGCCAGCGCCGGCTCAGCGCCCCTTCGACGGCCGCGACATGACGACGGGCGGCCCTCCCCTTCTGCGCGGCACCGGGCTCGCCAAGATCTACGGCAACCTCGTTGCGCTCGACGATACGGATTTCTCCGTCGATCCGGGCGAGGTCCGCGCCCTCATCGGATCGAACGGCGCCGGAAAGTCGACGCTGATCAAGATCCTGACCGGGGCGGTGATGCCGACGCGCGGCAGCGTGGAAATCTCCGGGGAAATTGCGCCGCTCGGCGACCCCTCGGAGATGATCCGGCGCGGAGTCGCCTGCATCTACCAGCATTCGAACCTGGCGCCGGCCATGTCGGCGCTGGACAACATCTATCTCGGTCGCCAGCCGACACGCCGCTTCGGCTTCGTCGACACCCGCCGCCAGCGCCTCAAGGCAGAGGAACTGCTCGCGCATCATGGCATCGACATCGATCTCGACGCGCGTGTGGGCACGCTGCCGACGGTAAAGCAGAAGGAAGTCGAGATCCTGAAGGCGCTGGCGCTGGACGCGCGCGTGATCCTGATGGACGAGCCGACAGGCTGGCTCGCCGGCGCCGACGTGGTTCGCCTGCACGATACGATCCGGATGCTGAAGGCGCGTGGCGTCGGCATCGTCTACATCAGCCATGTCCTCGACGAGATTTTCGCGGTCTGCGACACAGTGACGATCATGCGTGACGGACGGGTCGTCGCCGAGAGCGCGGTGGCGGAGATCGACCGGCCGCGCCTCGTCCACCTGATGGTCGGCGAGAAGCTCGCGCGCGAATCCGCCGACGCGGCCCTCCACCAGCGGCGCCCGCGCGGCACGGGTGCGGTGCGGCTCAGCGCCCGCGGGCTCGGAAAGAGCGGCGTCTTCGCGGACGTGTCGTTCGACCTTCATGCCGGCGAGATCTTCTGCCTGACAGGGCTGATCGGATCGAGGCGCACGGAACTGGTCCGCACCTTGTTCGGCTCGGACCGTTTCGACAGCGGAATGCTGGAGATCGACGGTCGCCGGGTTGCGCCGCGCACTCCGCTGGACGGGATGTCGCTCGGCATCGGTTTCGTGCCCGAGGACCGGCACCGCGAAGGCCTGATGCTCGACATGAACGTGACGGAAAACCTCGCAATGGCCACCCTGGGGCGACATTGCCGCGGGCCGTTCCTGAGCCGCAGCGGAATGGTGCGGGCCGGCCGCAAGGCGATCGAGGATCTGTCGGTGCAGCCCCGCGACGGCAGCAAGGTGGTGCGGCTCCTGTCGGGCGGCAACCAGCAGAAGGTGCTGGTCGGCAAATGGCTGAGCCGAAGTCCCCGCATCCTCATACTCGACGAGCCGACAGTTGGCGTCGATGTCGGCGCCAAGGCGGAGATCTACGCGATCCTGCGGCGCGAGCGCGAGCAGGGCGCGGCGATCCTTATCGTCTCGTCCGACCTCGAGGAGGTGATGACCGTGGCCGACCGGATCGGCGTGATGGTGTCGGGCCGGCTGGCCGCGGTGCACGACGCGGGCACCGCGGCTATGGCAGACATCGTGCGCGAGATCGGCGGAGGTTCGGCATGAGCGAGCGGGGTCTTTCCTTGCCGGCGGCGCTCTCCGGCCATGTCGTGCAGAACGCGCTTCCTGTGGCCGTCGCGGTCATCATCGCGATCTTTGCGCTCACCGAGCCGGCATTCCTCAGCACCGACAATCTCGTCGGCATCGCCCGGCAGGTCGCGATCATCGGCATCATGGCCGTCTGCATGACCTTCGTCATCATGACGGGCGGAGTGGACCTCTCGGTGGGTCCCGTCCTCGCGCTGGCGGGACTGGCAGCGTTCTATAGCCTCGACGCGGGCTTTCCCCTGCCGGTCGTCATTCTCGCCGGCCTCTCCGTCGGGGCCGTGGTGGGGCTCGCCAACGGACTGATCGTCGCCTTCCTCCAGCTTCCCCCTATCATCGTGACGCTCGCGATGCTGAGCATGGTGCGCGGCACGGCGTTGATCGTCGGAGGGCCGGAACAGCACCTGATCCGCAACGAGCCAGGCTACAGCTTCATCGGCACCGGCAGCATGATGGGCCTGCCTGTCTCGGTCTACATCTTCGCGGCGGTGGCCGTGTTCATGATCCTGGTACAACGGCGCACGCCGCTCGGCCTGCTGGTCGCGGCCATCGGCGACAACGAGCGCGCGGCCCGGCTGAGCGGCCACCGGACGCGGCTCACCAAGACGCTCGTCTATGTCATCTGCGGGCTGGGTGCGGCGCTGGCCGGCATCATCCAGTCGTCCCAGGTTCACACCGCGCTGGCGACATATGGGCCTTTCGGAACTGAGCTCGACGTCATCGCCGCCGTCGTGCTCGGCGGTACCAGCATCATGGGCGGCAACGGCTCGATCGCGCGCACGCTGCTCGGCGTCTTCTTCCTCGGCATCCTGAACAACGGGATGAACATCCTCAACGTGCCGATCGACATACAACTCATCGCCAAGGGGGCGATCATCGTCGCGGCCCTTGCGATCGCGGCGAGGCGTGGCTGAGCGATTACTGGCCGGATGTCGAGCGCAGCAATGTGTCGCGCGCAGACGACAGATGCGCCCTGCATGCCAGTTCGACCATGCTGATGTTCCGGCTGAACAGCGCTTCGAAATAGGTCAGGTGCTCCCGGATCGCGACCTCGTTGCGCTGCCGCTCGTCATGCTTGTTCCACTGGTAGTGGTAGTGAAAGATCACCGTGATGATGTCGTAGAAGGAGTCTATGAAACGGTTCGGCGCGGCGGTGCTGATAAGCCGGTGAAACCGGCTGTCGAGATCGGAAAAGTCGTGGTAGCGCGTCTCGATCTCGGCCAGCAGCGCCAGGTGCTCCTGCCGCAGCGCCTCGAGCTGGCGCCAGTGCTGGGAACTGTCGGGCAGCGCCGCCAGCGCGCGCGCCGAGCGCAGCTCGAACATCTCGCGGATCTCGAAAAGCTCCAGGGCGAAGCTCGTCGTGAAACCCTTGAAAACCCATCCGGCGTTCGGGCGCTTCTCGATCAGCCCGAAGCGCTGGAAGCGGTTCAGGAACTCGCGAATGCCGGTCGTCGCGACGCCGAACTTGCGGGCGAGATCGAGCTCGTTGATGGCGGTCCCCGGCCGCGCATTGTCGCGCAGCAGCCATTCCATGAAGCGCTCCTCGACCTGCGCCGCCATCGGCACGGTCTCGTCCTGCGGAAACCTGTGCATCGCCTCGCTCGCGGGATGCACGTTGCGCTCCCGTCCGGCGCCCGAGATCACCCCGCTGGCCTTAAGCGACGCGATGACCTTGCGCACGGTCGTGCGGCTGACCCCAAGCCGGATGCTCAGCGTGTTCTCCGACGGCAGCGGTTCTCCGTCTTCCAGGCGCGACATCAGGTCGATGGCGTCGTTGAACGCGCGCTTGAACACGGTGTCCGTCTTCAAATCCGTCTCCTCCGTAACGACCGACAGATGACTTTTAATCGATAAAAAACAATTTGACGAGCGCTTTTGAATGGCTTTTTCTCTATAAGAAACCATGAGGGGAGGAGGCCGTGTTGGCCGAGGCAACGAGGGATCCGGACGCTATGTCCGGGACCCGCGCAAGTGAGGATCGTGCCGGAACCGCGGCGGTTGCGCTCGGCCTGAGGCTGCTGAGCTTCGGTCCGATCGTGATCCTCGCGCTGCTCGTGCTGGCCATCAGCCTCCTGACGCCCAACTTCCTCAAGCCGGTCAACATCGGAAACATACTCGCCCAGACGGCGGTCATCGCCATCGTGGCGATGGGACAGCAACTCGTCATCCTGACGCGCGGCATCGACCTCTCAGTCGGAGCCAATCTCGCGCTGGCGACCGTCATCGGCGGACTGGTCTTCCGCGTCTCGGATTCGGCCTTTCTGGTCATTCTGGCGATGCTTGCGACAGGCACGCTGGTCGGCTTCGTCAACGGTGCGGTCTATGTGTTTGGCCGCCTGCCGCATCCCTTCATCATCACGCTCGCAACGCTCAGCATCTGCAGGGGCCTGGCGCTGGAGCTCTCGATCAACCACACGACCATGCGCGGCATGCCCGCAGGCGTGAACTACCTTGGCGAGACATCGTCTCTCGGCGTGCCCAACTCCTTCTTCGTCGTGTTCGGCGTCGCGCTTCTCGTGCTGGTTATGATGAAGTCGATGGTCTGGGGCCGCTGGACCTATGCGGTGGGAGGCAATCCGAAGGCGGCCGTGGAGATGGGCATTCCGGTCAAGTGGGTGCTGGTCTCGACCTATGCCTTTGCCGGCCTGTGTGCCGGCATCGGCGCGGTCGTCCTGTCCGGCCGGACGGGCGCCAGTTCGCCCCTCTACGGCAATCTGCTCGAGCTCGACACGATCGCAGCCGTCATCATAGGAGGCGCCTCCTTCCTCGGCGGGCGCGGCCATCTCGGTCATGCGCTGGTCGGCGCTCTGATGATCGGCGTCATCCGCAACGCGCTGAACCTGCTCAACGTCGACGTCTTCTACCAGATGATCGCCATCGGGCTGATCATCGTGCTCGCCGTCGAGGCCGATGTGCTGCGCAACCATCTCGAGGGACGGGCGCGGACCAACCAGGCGAGGGCGCAATGAGCGCCGCTCCGGTTCTCTCGGTCCGCGACGGCCACAAGCGCTTCGGCGCGGTGCACGCCTTGAAGGGCGTCAGCCTGGATGCCTATCGCGGTGAGGTCTTGGCGCTGCTGGGCGACAACGGTGCTGGCAAGTCGACGCTCGTTCGCTGCATCAGCGGCGTGCATGCGCTGGACGAAGGCGAGATCCGCCTCGACGGCGACGTGGCGTCGCTGTCGACGCCGGCGCTGGCGCGAGGCGCGGGCATCGAGACGGTCTACCAGGACCTCGCGCTGTTCGACAATCTGACGCCGGCGCAGAACTTCTACTGCGGCCGCGAGCTTGCGTTTCCGAAGTGGCTGCCGCGCGGCCTGCGCTTCCTGCGCGCCCGCGAGATGGACCGGGAGGCGGCTTCGGTCATCGACCGGCTGAAGGTCAGGCTGCCCCGGTTCGACGCTCCGGTGGCGCTGATGTCGGGCGGCCAGCGGCAGGCGATCGCCGTGGCGCGGGCGACGGTCTTTGCCCGCAAGGTCGTCATCCTCGACGAACCGACCGCCGCGCTCGGCGTGCGCGAGTCGCGCAAGGTTCTCGATCTGGTCAGGCAGCTCCGCGACGAAGGCAACGCGGTGATCCTGATCACTCACAACATGGAACACGTCATCGACCTCGCGGATCGCGCCGTGGTGCTGCGGCAGGGCCGCAAGGTGGGCGAACTGAAGCCGGAGCGCGCCAACCAGCAGGAGCTGGTGTCGCTGATCGTCGGCGCGGAGGCGTGAGCGAATTCGCCTCCGGGAGAGGGAGGCGATCCAGAGATCGCTCAAGGGGAGCGGTCCATAGAAGAGGGAGGAGCACTGTGAGGTTCCGATCAATACTGAAGGGAGCGGTCGTCGCGTTCAGCGTCGTCGCCCCTGCAACAGCAGCCGATACCGTCAAGATCGGCTTCATCACCAAGTTCCCGGTTCCGTTCTTCGCCACGATGGAGAACGCGGCGAAGGAATACGCGGCGGCCAATCCCGGCATCGAGATCGTCTTCGGGCAGGGTGCCTCGGCAACCGACATCGAAGGCCAGATCGCGCAGATCGAATCGATGGTGACGCAGGGCGTCAAGGGCATCGCCATCACGCCGGTCGACCCGACCGTCGCCACGGCGCTCGACAAGGCCATCGGCGCCGGCGTCAAGGTCGTGCTGATGGACAACGACATCCCCGGCTGGACCGGACGAACGGCGCTGGCCACCACCGACAACTACAACGCCGGCAAGATCGCGGGCGAGTATCTGAAGTCGGTGCTGAAGCCGGGCGATACGATGGGCATCCTCGAGGGCGTGCCCGGCGTTCCTTCGCTCGACGATCGCGTCAAGGGCATGAAGGAAGGGCTCGGCGGACTGGACGTCAAGATCGTCGGCAGCGGCGCGACCGACTGCACCGAGGAGAAGGGCATCAACGTGGCGCAGGATATCCTCACCGCCAATCCGGACCTGAAGTCCATCTATGCGGCCTGCGGCCCCCCGGCGGCCGGCGCCGCCCAGGCGATCAAGAACGCCAATCTGGCGGGCAAGGTGATCCTGGTTGGCTTCGACTTCTGCTGCGGCGAGGCCGAAGCGCTCGAGGCCGGTATCGAGAATGCCACGGTCGCGCAGTTCCCGACCAAGATGGCGTCGCTTGGCGTCGAGGCCCTGGTCAAGGCGATCCGGGGCGAGAAGGTCGAGTCGCTGATCGATTCCGGCGCAGCCCTCGTCACCAAGGCCAACATGGCCGAGTTCAAGTAATGCATGCGGGGGGCCGGCGCGCAGCCGGCCCCCGTTTTCCCTGAAGAGTGCGGCCGCCACACGGACATCGAAAGACACCTACGTGCAGTCCATGGAAGCTCTCGTCTGCGTCGAGCCGGGCAAGCTGATCGTCGAGAAGCGCCCGGCCCCGACACCGGACCCGTCTTATGCGCTGGTGCGACCCCGCCGCGTCGGCATATGCGGCACCGACTATCATATCTTCGAGGGCAAGCATCCGTTCCTGCAGTATCCGCGGATCATGGGCCACGAACTCGCCGTCGAGGTGGTGCATGCGCCGGCCGGCTCCGGGATCGAGCCCGGGCAGAGTTTCGCGGTCAATCCGTACCTATCCTGCGGCGGCTGCATCGCCTGCCGGCGCGGCAAACCGAATTGCTGCGTGCGCGTGTCGGTCCTTGGGGTGCACCAGGACGGCGGCATGGCGGGCCTTCTGGCGGTTCCGCCGGGAAACCTGATCCCGATCGACGGCCTGTCGCTCGACCAGGCGGCGAGCGTCGAGTTCCTCGCGATCGGCGCGCATGCGGTGCGGCGTGCCGCGGTGACGGAACAGGACCGGGTGCTCGTCGTCGGGACCGGCCCGATCGGCCTTGGAGTCGCGCTGTTCTCACGGCTCTCCGGCGGCGCTGTCGCGGTGCTCGATCGCGACACGGATCGCGCATGCGCCACGGCGGCCATCCTCGGCGTCACGCCGGTCGCCGCCGATGCCGACGGATCGCCGGCGCTGTACGGGTTCACCTCGGGCGAAGGGTTCGACGTCGTCTTCGACGCGACCGGCAGTCCGAGCGCGATGGAGAGGGGTTTCGACTACACCGCGCATGGAGGCCGCTATGTGCTGGTCAGCGTGGTGAAGGAGCAGATCCGGTTCATGGATCCCGACTTCCACAGGAAGGAACTGACGCTGCTGGGCAGCCGCAACGCCACGGCGGAGGATTTCGGCCGTGTCATCGAGGCGATGCGGCAAGGTTCGGTGCCGGTGGACCGCCTGATAACGCATCGAACCGACCTGAACGGGGCGGTGGGGGACATTCCCCACTGGACAAACGAAAAAGCCGGACTGATCAAGGCGATCGTGGAAATCGGCTGATCGTCGAGAGTTCGGAAGCTGCACATCTTTGCGGCTTCGAGGTCAGCCCTCAGGGAGGGAGCGAAGATTGCCCGCGATCGACTACGAAATTCACGACGAACGTTTCGGCCGCCTGATCCACGAGAATGCAGGCCCCGAGATCCTCTGGCAGGGAGGCCGATGGTGCGAAGGCCCCGCCTACTTCCCGGCCGGCCGCTACCTGATCTGGTCGGACATCCCCAACGACCGCATCCTGCGCTGGGACGAGATGAACGGCCAGGTTGCGATCTTCGAGCAGCCATGCCGCAACCAGAACGGCCATACGGTCGACCGGATGGGCCGTCTCATCGCCTGCGAGCACCGCGGGCGCTGCGTGAGCCGATACGAGATCGACGGCAGCCGCACCGTGCTGGCGGACAGTTTCGAGGGCAAGCGCCTCAACTCGCCCAACGACGTGGTGGTCAAGTCCGACGGGTCGGTCTGGTTCACCGATCCGTCCTACGGGATCGACAGCGACTATGAGGGAGACGCGGCGCCCATGGAGCAGGACGGCCGCCATGTCTACAGGATCGATGCCGGGGGCGGCGTCACACGGGTGGTCGCCGACATGAAGCAGCCGAACGGGCTCGCCTTCTCGCCTGACGAGGCCTTTCTCTACGTCGCGGATACCGGCAGGTCGCATTTCCCGGACTGCATCCCGAAGATACGCCGCTATGCCGTGTCGCCGGACGGCGCGTCGCTCGCTGACGGTGTCGATTTCGCCGCCTGCGACGCCGGCATGTTCGACGGGTTCCGGGTCGATACGGAGGGCCGCATCTGGTCGTCGGCGGGCGACGGGGTGCACTGCTTCGCGCCCGACGGCACCTTGCTCGGCAAGATCCTCATCGACGAGGTCGTCGCCAATGTCTGCTTCGGCGGACCGAAGCGCAATCGCCTGTTCATCTGCGCCACCACGACGCTGCGGTCCGTCTACGTCAACGCGCGGGGCTGCGCCTAGGCGGGCGATCTCCCCTGGCGGCGAACGCCATTCCGCGCGTGCCGTTTCAGACGGAAAAGCCTCCCAACACCGTAGATGGCGAGGCTATTCCGCCGCCTCGGCGAACGGCACCGGGACATAGTTGAGGATCGGGCCGAGCCAGCGTTCGACCTCGGCTAACGCCATGCCCTTGCGCGCGGCATAGTCCTCGACCTGGTCGCGCTCGACCTTGGCGACGCCGAAATAGTAGCTGTCCGGATGCGACAGATAGAGGCCGGAGACGGAGGAGCCCGGCCACATCGCCATGCTCTCCGTCAGCGCGACGCCTGCGTTCTTCTCGGCGTCCAGCAGCCGGAAGAGCGTCACCTTTTCGGTGTGGTCCGGCTGCGCGGGATAGCCGGGGGCGGGGCGGATGCCGCGGTAGGTTTCGCCGATCAGGTCGTCCGGTGACAGGCTTTCGTAGGGAGCATAGCCCCAGAACTCGGTGCGGACCTTCTCGTGCATGCGCTCGGCGAAGGCCTCCGCGAACCGGTCGGCGAGGGCCTTGACCAGTATCGAGGAGTAATCGTCGTTCGCGCGCTCGAAGCGTTCGGCAATGGCGACCTCTTCGATGCCCGCGGTGACGACGAAACCGCCGATATAATCCGGTTTGCCGCTGTCCATGGGTGCGACGAAGTCGGACAAAGCGACATTGGGCCTGCCGTCGCGCTTCGCCAATTGCTGGCGCAGGGTGAAGAAAGTCGCGGCTTGATCGGACCGCGTCTCGTCGGTGAAGAGGCGGATGTCGTCGCCGTCCGCATTGGCCGGCCAGAACCCGATGACGGCCTTCGGCGCGAACCATTTCTCGACGATGATCTTCGACAGCATTTCCTGCGCGTCCTCGAACAGCTGGCGCGCGGCGGCGCCCTGGTTCTCGTCCTCCAGGATCTTCGGATAGCGCCCCTTCAGCTCCCAGGTCTGGAAGAACGGTGTCCAGTCGATGTAGCGGGCGAGTTCGGCGAGATCCCAGGTCTCGAAGACTTTCGTGCCTAGAAACGACGGCGCCGGCGGCTCATAGCTCGTCCAGTCGATCCGGGGCGCGTTGGCGCGGGCCTTCGCCAGGGGCAGCCTGAGCTTGTCGCGCTCGGAGCGCTCGTGGGCGTCCGTCACCTTGCGGTATTCGGCGCGGACCGTCTCGATATAGCCGGGACGGGTCTCGTGAGAGAGCAGGCTGGAGACGACGCCGACCGCCCGGCTGGCATCGGTGACGTAGACAGCCTGGCTGCGCTGGTAGCGCGGGTGGATCTTCACCGCCGTATGCACGCGGCTCGTCGTCGCACCGCCGATCAGGAGCGGGATGTCGAAGCCTTCGCGCTCCATTTCGGAGGCGACATGAACCATCTCGTCGAGCGAGGGCGTGATCAGGCCGCTCAGGCCGATGATGTCGACCTTCTCGTCCTTGGCCGTCTGCAGGATCTTCGTCGCGGGCACCATCACGCCGAGGTCGATGATCTCGTAATTGTTGCAGGCGAGCACGACGCCGACGATGTTCTTGCCGATGTCGTGGACGTCGCCCTTGACGGTCGCCATCAGGATCTTGCCGGCGGTCTTGCGCTCGCCGTTCTCGATGCCGGCGGCGGCATTGGCGAGCTTCTCCGCCTCCATGTGCGGCAGGAGGCCGGCGACCGCCTGCTTCATCACGCGGGCGGACTTCACCACCTGCGGCAGGAACATCTTGCCGGCGCCGAACAGGTCGCCGACGACGTTCATGCCCGCCATCAGCGGACCCTCGATGACGTGCAGCGGCCGCTCGGCCTTCAGCCGCGCCTCGTCGGTGTCGGCATCGATGAACTCGGTAACGCCGTTGACGAGCGCATGGCTGATCCGCTCTTCGACCGGCCAGTCGCGCCAGGCGAGGTCCTTCTCCTTCGCCTCCTTGCCGGCCGCGCCCTTGTAGCGCTCGGCGATCTCGAGCAGCCGCTCGGTGGCGGTGCCGCCGGCCTTGGGCGCGCGGTTGAGCACGACGTCCTCGCAGGCCTCGCGCAGCTCCGGGTCGATCGTGTCGTAGACGGCGAGCTGGCCGGCATTGACGATGCCCATGTCCATGCCGCGCTGGATCGCGTGGTAGAGGAAGACGGCGTGCATGGCCTCACGCACCGGCTCGTTGCCGCGGAACGAAAAGGACAGGTTCGAGACGCCGCCCGAGATATGGACATGGGGGAGCGACGAGGTGATCTCGCCCGCCGCCTCGATGAAGTCGAGGCCGTAATTGTCGTGTTCCTCGATGCCGGTGGCGACCGCGAAGACGTTCGGGTCGAAGATGATGTCCTCGGGCGCGAAGCCGGCCTTTTCGGTCAGGAGCCGGTAGGCGCGGGTGCAGATCTCGACCTTGCGCTCTCTTGTGTCGGCCTGTCCCTGCTCGTCGAAGGCCATCACGACCACCGCCGCGCCATACATCCGGCAGAGGCGCGCGTATTTCAGAAAGGCTTCCTCGCCCTCCTTCATCGAGATCGAATTGACGATCGGCTTGCCCTGCACGCATTTCAGGCCGGCCTCGATCACCTCCCATTTGGACGAGTCGATCATCACCGGCACGCGGGCGATGTCAGGCTCGGCGGCGATCAGGTTCAGATACTCGACCATCGCCTTTTTCGAATCGATCAGGCCCTCGTCCATGTTGACGTCGACGATCTGTGCACCATTGGCGACCTGGTCGCGCGCCACGTCGAGGGCAGCCGCGTAGTCGCCGGCGGTGATCAGCTTCCTGAACTTGGCAGAGCCGGTGACGTTGGTACGCTCGCCGACATTGACGAAGGGGATGTCCTTGGTGAGCGTGAAAGGCTCGAGGCCCGACAGCATCATCAGCGGCCTGTGCTCGGGCACTGCGCGTGGCGCGTGGCGCGCGACCGCGTCGGCGATGGCGCGGATGTGCTCCGGCGTCGAGCCGCAGCAGCCGCCGACGATGTTGACCAGGCCTTCGCGGGCGAACGCCTCGACCTGGCTCGCCATGAAGTCCGGGCTTTCGTCATACTGGCCGAAGGCGTTGGGCAGGCCGGCATTGGGATAGGCGCAGGTGAACGTATCGGCCGCCGAGGACAGCTCGGCGAGGTGCGGGCGCATGGCGGCGGCGCCGAGCGCGCAGTTGAGGCCCACGCTGAAGGGCGCCGCGTGGCGGATCGAATGCCAGAAGGCCGTCGGTGTCTGGCCTGATAGGGTGCGGCCGGAGAGATCGGTGATCGTGCCGGAGATCATGACCGGGAGGCGGTTGGCCTTTTCGGCGAACACTTCCTCGGCCGCGAAGATCGCCGCCTTGGCGTTGAGCGTGTCGAAGATGGTCTCGATCAGCACGATGTCGGCGCCGCCGTCGATCAGACCGCGCAACTGCTCCGCATAGGCGATGCGCAGATCGTCGAAGGTCACGGCGCGGTAGCCGGGGTTGTTGACGTCCGGCGAGATCGACGCGGTGCGGTTGGTCGGACCGAGCGCGCCGGCGACGAAGCGGCGGCGGCCATCTTCCTGTTCGGCGCGGCGGATAGCGCGCTTGGCCAGCCGTGCGCCGTCGCGGTTCAATTCGTAGACCATCTCCTCCATCCCATAGTCGGCCTGGGCGATCGTGGTGGAGGAGAAGGTGTTGGTCTCGACGATGTCGGCGCCGGAGATGGCGTATCGGTAGTGGATTTCCTCGATCGCCTTGGGCTGGGTGAGGATCAGGAGGTCGTTGTTGCCCTGCTGGTGGCAGGCGCAACCGCCGAAGCGGTCGCCGCGAAAATGATCCTCGCCGAAGCCGAGCCCCTGGATCTGGGTGCCCATGGCGCCGTCGAGGACGAGAATTCGTTCGCGCGCCGCCGCCCGCAAGGCGGCGGCGATCTCCGCGCCGTCGGGCCGAGGGGCCGTCGCGCCGAACAGCGCATCGGAGACATTGTTTTGCGACATGACCTGTCCTTAATGCGACGAGTTCTAAGTCACATAAAGACATGTTTATGTCAACATGCGAATAGACTCGTGGGCTTTTCCGCGGGGCCAATTCGCCTGGTCGAGCGATCAGCCGGCTCTTTTTTAGCCGCGCTAAAATTCCGCTTGACGTCCTGCCGATCCTGCCCCTAGATTTTTAGCAATACTAAAACAGGGAACGGATCCTTGGACGACCAGTCTGTCGAAGACGGCGTCCGCGGCTTGGACCACGACGCGTTCGGGGAACGACTCCGCACGCGCCGGCGAGAGCTCGGGCTGACGCTGAAGGAAGTCGCCGACGGCGCGGGCCTGTCGGTCGGCTTCATCTCGCAGATCGAGCGCGGCATCACCACGCCGTCGCTGTCCTCGCTCACCAACGTGTCGCGCGTTCTGGGGCTGCACGTCTCCGAATTCCTGTCGCAGCCGAGGGGCCTGGCGCCGACGACGCGGCACGACCAGCGGCCGCATTATGCCGTCGGCTCCAACTCGCTCGTCTACGAGCGGCTGTCGGCCTCATTCCCGGGCAATGTGCTCAACACCGTCATCATCCACGAGCCGCCGGGCTACCGGTCGGAACCGATCGCGCATGAGGGGGAGGAGATCTTCTACGTGCTGGAGGGGGGCATCACCGTCGAGGTCGAGGGCGAGATCCATGTGCTTGGCGCCGGCGACTCGCTGCATTTCCCGTCGACCAAGGTGCATTCGTCCTGGAACCACATGACGACGCCTTCGACCATCCTGCACACCTGCACGATGGACGTGTTCGGCGACCGCGAAAGGGACGGCTCGTTCCGGCCGGACGCGCTCAAAGCGCCGGCTCCGAAGCCTAAGACCACAAGCAAAGCAAAAAAGGGGAAGTCATGATGAAGAGCATTCTGAAGACATTCGCCGCGGCTCTCGTCGCCGCGAGCGCACTGACCGCGGTGACGGCAGCCACCGTCACCATCGCATCGGCCGAAACCGTGCTGAGGCTGGACGAGGTCGCCGTCGGCGAGCTCGATCCCGGCAAGGCATCTGACTATGCCGACTCCATCCTGATGTTCAACGTCTACGACACGCTGGTCATCCCGAACCAGGGTGCGCCGGGACACCAGGGTCATCTCGCCGAGAGCTGGACCGTCGACGGCAACGCCTTCACCTTCAAGCTGCGGCCCGGGGTGAAGTTCCACAGCGGCAATACGCTGACCGCCGAGGACGTCGTCTTCTCGCTCGACCGCATGAAGGCGCTGGGCCAGGGCCTGTCCTACCTGTTCGAGATCGTCGACAAGGCGGAGGCCGTCGACGAGGGCACGGTCAAGATTACGCTGAAGAGCGCCTATTCGCCCTTCGTCGCTTCGTTGGTCCGCCTGCCGATCGTCGACAAGAAGCTGGTCATGGCCAATCTCGGCGCCGGCGACGGCGAGATGAAGGACTGGGGCCAGGCCTTCCTGTCGGCCAACGACGCGGGCTCCGGCGCCTACAAGGTGACGTCGCACAATCCGCAGCAGGAAACGGTGATGGCGAAGAACGCCGACTATTTCCTTGGCGCCGGCGCCAAGGCGCCGGACACGGTGCGGCTGCGCTACGGGCTGGAGGCGGCGACGGTGCGCACGCTGATCGCCCAGGGCGAGCACGACATCTCCTCGCAGTGGCTGCCGCCGGAAGTCTTGAAATCGCTCGCCGGCGACGGTGCGCAACTGCTGACCGAGTCGGGCACGTCGGGCTTCTACATCAAGATGAACACGACGAAGGCGCCGCTCGACGACGTCGAATGCCGTCTGGCGCTGGCCAACGCCTTCGACTACGACGCCGGCATCAAGATGGTGGCGATCAACGACAGCGTCTCGCAGGGCAAGCCGTCGACCGGTGCGATCCTGGTCGGCATGCTCGGCGCCAACCCGGCCGAGATGGCGAACAAGCGCGACCTCGAGGCCGCCAAGGCGCATCTCGCCAAGTGCAAATACAAGCCCGAGGACATCAATCTCGAACTGTCCTGGATTGGCGAAGTGCCGCTGGAGGAACGCTTCGCGCTCTTGATGCAGGCGAACTTCGCCGAGATCGGCATCAAGTCCGAGATCAAGAAGCTGCCCTGGGCGCTGTTCTCCGAGCAGGTGTCGAAGCCCGAGAACACGCCTAATATCTCGCAGCTGTTCGTGTCCTCGGTGACGGGCGATCCCGACACGCTGCTCTACGGCATGTATCACTCGTCGGCCAAGGGCACCTGGCAGTCGCCGGAATATCTGCAGGACGCCGAGGTCGACAAGCACCTCGACGAGGGCCGCACCGCCACCGACGATGCCGGCCGGGCCGCTGCCTATTCGGCGCTGAACAAGCGGCTGGTGGCGATCGCGCCGTCGATCTACGCCTATGACCAGGTGGCCGTGTTCGCGGCGTCGAAGCGCGTCTCGGTGCCGGCGCTGACCGATCCCGCCAAGGCGTTCAACCTGTCGGGCTTCGGCTTCACCTTCCGGCTGATGGAAATGAACGAGTAGCGGCCCGACCGCTTCGCCTCCGGCCGGCGGCATTGTCGCCGGCCGGCCGTCACCTCGAACCGAGCGCGCCATGCCGCCTGTCCTCCGCCTTCTCGCGAAGCGGCTGGGAACCTCGCTGATCGTCCTGATCGGCGTCTCCCTGCTGATCTTCGCCATCGCCCGGGTGATCCCCGGCGATCCGGCACGCATCGCGCTCGGGCCGAATGCGACGGCGGAGGCGATCGCGGCGCTGCGCGAGCGGCTGCATCTCGACGATCCATTCGTCCTCCAATACGGCTACTTTCTCGCCGACCTCGCCCGCGGCGACCTCGGCATCTCGCTCTACACCAACCGACCCGTGACGCAGGACATCGCCGACTACCTTCCGGCGACGCTGGAACTGGTGTTGGTCGCGGGCCTGATGATGGTCGCGCTCGGCCTGCCGCTCGGCGTGCTGTCGGCACGATATCGCGGATCGTGGATCGACCATTCGGTGCGCATGGTGATGCTGCTCGGCGTCTCGGCGCCGAGCTTCGTCTGGGCGGTGATCCTGATGCTGCTCTTCGCCTTCTACCTGCCGCTGTTCCCGATCGCCGGCCGCATCTCGGACAGCTACGCGATATCGCCGGTCACGGGTTTCCTGCTGGTCGACACGCTGATTGCCGGCAATGTCAGGGCCTTCGGCAACGCCGCCTGGCACATCGTGCTGCCGGCCTTCGCGCTGGCGCTGTCGGGCATTGCGCAGGCGGCGCGGCTGACGCGCTCGAACATGGTCGAGACCTACGAGCGGCCCTATATCGAGATGGCCAAGTCCTATGGCTTCCCGGAAAAGCGCATCGCCTGGCGCTATGCGTTCAAGCCGTCGCTGATCCCGTCGATGACCATCATCGGTCTCGACTTCGCGGCGATGCTCGGCAATGCCTTCCTGGTCGAGGCGGTGTTCGCCTGGCCCGGCCTGTCGCGCTACGGCGTGGCGGTGATCCTGCGCAAGGATCTCAACGCCATCGTCGGCACGGTGCTGATCATCTCGGCGATGTTCCTGATCGTCAACGTGATCGTCGACCTCCTGATCGCCTTCATCAACCCGCGCATCCGCCATTCGCAGAGGGCGTCATGAAGCGCACGCTCGCCATCCTGTTGCGCAACCCGCTGTCGTTGCTCGGCCTGATCCTGGTCGCGGCCGTCGTCCTGTCGGCGGTCTTCGCCGATTTCATCGCGCCGTTTCCGCTGCATCGCGGCGCAGTGGTGGATTTCGCGAACTTCAACAAAGCGCCGGAATGGCCCTACATCTTCGGCACCGATCTCGTCGGCCGCGATCTGTTCTCGCGCATCCTCTACGCCTATCGCATCTCGCTGATCCTCGGCGTGGTGGTGCTGGCGATCGCGGTGCCGATCGGCGTCGCGATCGGCCTGTTCGCCGGCTATCTCGGCGGCTGGGCTGAATACATCCTGATGCGCATCACCGACGTCTTCCTGTCGATCCCGCCGCTGGTGCTGGCCATGTCGATGATGGGGCTGCTCGAGCCGACGCTGACCAACGGCATGATCGCGGTCACCGCCATGTGGTGGCCCTGGTACACGCGGCTCGTCTACAACCTCGCCCGCTCCGAGAAGGAAGAGGGCTACGTGCTCGCCGCCGAGGTGATCGGCGCGTCGAAGCTGCACGTCATGTTCCGCGAAATCCTGCCGAACTGCGTGCCCTCGATCCTCACCAAGATGACGCTCGACCTCGGTTTCGTCATTCTGATCGCCTCCTCGCTCTCCTTCCTCGGCCTTGGCGTGCAGCCGCCGACGCCGGATCTCGGCTCGATGGTTGCGGAGGGGGCGAAATACCTGCCGGATTCCTGGTGGCTGACCGTGTTCCCGGGTCTCGCCATCTTGGTCGCGGTGTTCGGCTTCAACCTGATCGGCGACGCGCTGCGCGAGATCCTGGGGGCGGAGCAATGAACACGCTGCGCATCCGCGATCTCAGGCTGGGCTTCAAGGGCTGGTCCGGCGCGGTGGAGGTGCTGCACGGCATCTCGCTGCACATCGCCAAGGGCGAACGGGTGGCCCTCGTCGGGGAGAGCGGGTCCGGCAAGTCGGTGACGGCGCGCATCGTGCTCGGGCTTTTGCAATCGCTGCGCTCGACGCGCCTCTCCGGCCTGGTCGAGTTCGACGGACGCGACCTGTCGAAGCTGTCGGAGCGCGAGCGCCATGCGCTGCGCGGCACGAAGATGTCGATGATCTTCCAGGACCCGACTTCGTCGCTCAATCCGGTCTATCCGATCCTGACACAGTTCCACGAAGTGCTGAGGCGGGCGAACCCTGCGATCGCCGTTGCCGAGGCGAGGGCGCGGGCGGAGAAGGCGCTGGCCGACGTTTCGATCACGGATCCGGCCCGGGCGCTAGAGTCCTACCCGTTCCAGCTCTCGGGCGGGATGAACCAGCGCGTCATGATCGCGATGGCGCTCGCCAACGAGCCGTCGCTGCTGATCGCCGACGAGCCGGGCACGGCGCTCGACGTCACTGTGCAGGCGCAGACGCTGAGGTTGATGCGCGAGCAGGTGGAGCGGCACGGCACGTCGGTGCTGTTCATCTCGCACAATCTCGGCGTGGTGCGCGAATTCGCCGACCGCGTCTACGTCATCTACAAGGGCCGCATCGCCGAGCAGGGCCCGACGGCAGCGCTGTTCGGGAACCCCCGCCACCCCTACACGCGGGCCTTGCTCGATGCCGTGCCGCGCATCACCGGCGAGGGCATCCCCGAGATCGAGGACGCGTCCGAGGCCTATTTCGCGCCGACCGTGGTGCATGAGGGCTATGGCGAGCCGGAGGGCGTGGCATGATGGTTCGTTTCGCGGCGCATCAGATTACCCCCACCCCTTACCCCTCCCCACAAGGGGGAGGGGGGAGCCGACGCCTGCGCTCCCAGGGAATCACGGTCGTCAATCTGGGCGGCGGGGATTCGGAGTCCCCCTCCCCCTTGTGGGGAGGGGTAAGGGGTGGGGGTATCCTGCCGTGCCAGAAGGGCGGGTTGCAGCCATGACCCATCCCCTCCTCTCCCTGCGCGCCGTCTCAAAGACCTTCCACACCGGCGGACGCGAGGTGAAAGCCGTCGACAGCGTCTCCTTCGACGTAGCCGAGGGCGAATGCCTCGCCGTGGTCGGCGAGAGCGGGTCGGGCAAGTCGACCATCGCCAACATGATCCTCGGCATCTACCCGCAGACGCTGGGCGAGATCGCCTTCAAGGGCGCAGCCTTGCCCGCCCGGCGCGATCTCGCGCATCGCCGCGCCATCCAGCTGGTGCAGCAGAATCCGCTCTCCTCGCTCAACCCGCGCCGCACGATCGGCGCTTCGCTCAGGCTCGCGCTCGACGTGCACGGCATCGGCGAGAAGGCGGGCCGCGCCGAGCGCACCGGGCAATTGCTGGAGGAGGTCGGCCTGCCCGCCGATTTCCGCACCCGCTCGCCCGCAGCACTTTCCGGCGGCCAGCGCCAGCGCGTGGCGATCGCGCGGGCGCTTGCCTGCCAGTCGGAGCTCGTCGTGCTCGACGAGCCGACCTCGGCGCTCGACGTGCTGGTGCAGGCGCGCGTGCTGAAGCTCCTGGCGGAACTGAGGAAGAGCCGGGGCTTGACCTATCTGTTCATCACCCACGACCTGTCGGTGGTGCGCAACATCGCCGACCGTGTCGCGGTCTTCGAGAAGGGCCGGCTCGTCGAGATCGGTCCGACCGCCTCGGTTTTCGAGGCCCCAACCCATGCCTATACGCGCAGGCTGATCTCCGCGGTGCCCGTCGTCACGGCCGCCGAGGCGGCGCTGCGCAAACGCCTTACGGAGGATGCAGATGCACATGCCTGACTATTCGGCCTTCACCGCGGCCCTGGCTGCGGGGCACGGGCCGCGGGACGCGTTCGACGCGCTTTGTGCGCTGACGCGCGACGTGGTGGGCGTCAAGCTCTTCACGGTGATGACGCACGATGCTCGCACCGGTATGGCGGGCCGCATCTATTCCAACATGCCCGACGCCTATCCGGTCTCCGGCACCAAGCCGGCCAACGAAACCGACTGGTCGCGCCAGGTGATCAAGGAAAAGCGGACATTCGTCGCCAACACGATCGAGGACATCGCCGAGGTCTTCTACGACCACGAACTGATCAAATCGCTGGGCTGCGAGAGCGTCATCAACGTGCCGATCATCGTCGCCGGGCAGTTCAAAGGCACGATCAACTGCCTCCACGAGGCAGGATACTACACGCCCGAGCGGGTCGAGGCGGCCGAGGCGCTGAAGCTGCCCGGCGCGGTCTGCCTGCTGCTCAACGAACTCGACGCCAAGGGAGAGCTCTGATGGCCGACACAACGATCCGCGTCGCGACCGACGTCGGCGGCACGTTCACCGACCTGGTCTGCTTCGAGACCAACCACAAGACCGGCGAGTCGCGCATCGTCACCGCCAAGTCCGACACGACGCCGCCGAATTTCGAGCAGGGCGTGCTCAACGTGCTGGCCAAGGGCGGCGTCGATCCGAGGGAGGTCGACTTCCTGGCGCATGGCACGACCGTCGTCATCAATGCGCTCACCGAGCGCAAGGGCGTCAGGGTCGGGCTGATCACCACCGAGGGCTTCCGCGACACGCTGGAGATCGCGCGCGGCAACCGCCCCGACTTCTTCAACCTTCACTACGAGAAGCCGAAGCCCTTCGTGCCGCGCTACCTGCGCAAGGAACTGCCGGGCCGCATGACCTACAAGGGCGAGGAGCTGAAGTCGCTCGACCTGTCCGGCCTGCCGGCGATCCTCGACGGATTCAGGGCCGAAGGTGTCCAGGCGGTCGCGATCTGCTTCCTGCACTCCTACGCCAACACGGCGCACGAGCAGGCGGCGATCGAGGCGGTGAAGAAGCTCTGGCCGGAAGTCTCGGTCGTCGCCTCGCACCAGATCACGCGCGAATGGCGCGAATACGAGCGCACCAACACCGCCGTGCTGTCGGCCTATGTGCAGCCGACGGCCGAGCGCTACCTGTCGCGGCTGGCCGGCGGTCTGAAGGAGAAGGGGCTGAAGGGCAGCCCCTATATCATGCAGTCGAACTGCGGCGTCGATTCGCTGGAATCGGTGTCGAAGATCCCGATCACTATGGTCGAGTCCGGCCCCGCCTCCGGCTTCTGGGGGGCGGCGGAACTCGGCAAGCTGATCGGCGAGCCGAACGTGCTGGCGCTCGACATCGGCGGCACCACGGCCAAGTGCTCTCTGATCGAGGACGGCGAGGTGAAAATCAAGACCGACTACTGGATCGAGCGCGACCGCACGTCGGCGGGCTATCCGATCATGGTGCCCGTTGTCGACCTGGTGGAGATCGGCAATGGCGGCGGCTCGATCGCCTGGGTCGACGATTTCGGCAAGCTGCATGTCGGCCCGCAATCGGCCGGCGCGATGCCCGGACCGGCTGCCTACGGGCGCGGCGGTACGAAGGCGACGACCACCGACGCCAATCTCTGGCTCGGCCGCATCAACCGCGACTATTTCTGCGGCGGCGAGGTGATCGCCGACATGAAGGCGACGGAAGCGGCGCTGGGGGAGGTTGCCGGCAAGCTCGGCGTGTCGGTCGACGAGGCGGCGCGCGGCATCATCCGCATCGCCAACAACAACATGGTCAACGCGCTGAAGCTCGTCTCGCTCAACCGTGGCCACGACCCGCGCGACTTCACCCTTGTCGTCTTCGGCGGCGGCGGGGCGATGCACGGCGTGGCGCTCGGAATGGAACTGGGCGTCAAGAAGGTCGTGGTGCCGGCCGGCGCGTCTGTCTTCTCGGCCTGGGGCATGATGATGTCCGACCTCCGCCGCGACTATTTCGTCACCAAGCTCGCCGATCTGAAGAAAGGTGCTGCTGAGAGCATCGAGGCGGTGTTCGCCGAGAGCGAGGACCGGGCGCGCGCCCAGTTCGCGGCCGAGGGCGTCGATGCGTCGAAGATCCGGTTCCTGCGCTACGGCAAGTTCCGCTACCAGAACCAGGAACACACGACCGAGGTGCTGATCGAAGGCGGCAGGATCACCGATGCACGGCTGTCGGAGATCGAGAAGGCGTTCCACGAGACCTACGAGCGCGAATACACCTATCGTCTCGACGCGCCGGTCGAGATGGTCGGCATCCACCTGGTCGCCTCGGCCGAAGTCGGCAAGCTGACCATGAAGAAGCGCGAGCCGACCGGCGCCAAGGCGGAGGTCGCGCTGAAGGGCTACCGCGATGTCGACTACGCGTTAGAGGGCGTCAAGAGGGCCGCGATCTACGACGGCACGAAGCTGGAACCGGGCATGAGTTTCGCCGGCCCGGCGATCGTGGAGGATCCTGGCACCACCGTCGTCATCCATCCCGGCAATGCCGTCGAGATCGACGGCTACGGCAACATCCACATCAAGCTGGCGTGAGGAGGCGAACATGACGACCAAGGTCAACGACCCGATCACGCTGGAGATCATCCAGAACTCGCTGCAGGCGACCGCCGACGAGATGTTCGCCGTGATGAAGAAGACGGCGATGAGCTCGATCATCTACGAGGTGCTC
Organism: Mesorhizobium sp.; assembly: GCA_019635735.1. GTDB lineage: Bacteria > Pseudomonadota > Alphaproteobacteria > Rhizobiales > Rhizobiaceae > Mesorhizobium_A. The sequence goes on along the minus strand of JAHBYX010000008.1, from coordinate 230,192 downwards.
GACATGGGCACCGGCATCACCGACGCCAGGGGCGCGCTCGCCTCCTCGGGCGCGGGCATCCCGGCCTTCGTCGGCGTGCTCGACAAGGCGGTGAAGGTCGTCGTCGCGAAGTTCGACAAGCCGGGCGACGTCGAGCCGGGCGACGTGTTCGCGACCAACGATCCCTATTACGGCGGCGTCACGCATCTCAACGACATCATCGTGATGATGCCGGTCTTCGCGGGCGGGCGCATCATCGCCTGGACCGCCAATATCGCGCACAATTCCGACGTCGGCGGCATGGCGCCCGGCTCGCTGACAGGCGAGGCGACCGAGATCTTCCAGGAAGGGCTGCGACTGCCGGCGATCAAGATCATCTCGAAGGGCGAGCCGATCCGGTCGGTGATGGACATCATCAAGGTCAATTCGCGCATGCCCGACGTGCTGGAGGGCGACGTCTGGGCGGCGATCGCCTCGGTGCGCATCGGGGCGAAACGACTGGTCGAGATTGCCGAGAAATACGGCGTCGAGACCTTCGAGAACGCCATGACCTCGTTCATGGATTTCGGCGAGCAGGTGTCGCTCAAGGAACTGTCGAAGCTGCCCAAGGGCACGTTCGAACTCTCCGAGGAACAGGACGACGGCCGCATCTTCAACGTCAAGATCACGATCTCCGATACCGAGTTCCTGGTCGACCTGCGCGACAATCCGGATCAGTCGAAGAACCCGGTCAACACCAGCCGCGACGGCGTGATGGTCTGCGCGCAGATGATCTTCAAGTCGATGACCGACCCGTATTCGCCGGCGAACGAGGGCTCTTTCCGGCCGATCAGGCTGCTCACCCGGCCCGGCTCCGTCTTCGAAGCGGCCGAGCCCGCGCCGCTCGGCTTCTACTACGAGATCGAGCTGCGCGTGTACGACATCATGTGGCGCTGCCTGGCGCAGCACATGCCCGACCGCCTCGCGGCCGGCCACTTCGCCTCCGTCTGCGGCACGTTCATCGGCGGCATCCATCCGGATACCGGGCGGCAGTACACCATCATCGAGCCGCAGATCGGCGGCTGGGGCGGCAGCCGCACCGGCGACGGCAACAGCGCCATCTTCTGCGGCTTCCACGGCGAGACCTACAACTGTCCGGCCGAGATCAACGAGGCGCGCAACGGGCTCTATGTCGACCGCATGGAGCTCAACATGGAGCCGGGCGGCGAGGGCAAGTATCGCGGCGGGCGCGGCATCGTGATGGACTACCGCATCCGCGGCGACAACGGCTTCCTCACCGCCGGCTATACGCGGTCCAAGTTCCCCGCCTGGGCGCTCGACGGCGGCAACGAGGGCACGCCCAATTATGTGCGCTACCTCGGCAAGGACGGCACCGACCAGCGCTACGCCTTCGTCTCGGGCCTGACGACGCATACGGGCGACGTGATCCGCGTCGTCACCGGCAATGGCGGCGGCATCGGCAATCCGAAGGAGCGCGACCGCAAGCTGATCGAGGACGATCTGAAGAACGGACTGATCACGCCCGAGCGCGCACGCGAGGTCTACGGCTACGGAGCCTGAGCGAGACATGTCTGCTGCCCGGGCGGGGAGTCCGGGCAGACGAGGGGCGTTTGCAGCGTTTCGAAGGAGAGGAGACTTCATCATGACCGACAGGCCGCTCAAAATCATGTATCTCAACCCGGTCGGAACGTCCGGCTACGACCAAGTGTTCGCCGACATGGCGCGGCAGCACAAGCTGCCGCAGACCGAGGTACACATCGCCTCGCTGCCGCCATCGACCGGCGGCTTCACCCATATCGAGTTCCGTTCCTACGAGGCGATCGTCGCGCGTGGCATCGTCCGTGCCGCCCGCGCGGCGGCGAAGGAGGGCTTCGACGCCTTCGCGATCGGTTGCTTCTACGACACGGCGCTGCACGATGCGCGTGAAGTCTCGGGAGACATGGTCGTCACCGCGCCCTGCGTCGCCTCCTGCGAGATCGCGGCAAGCCTGTCGAACCGGTTCGGCGTCATCGTCGGGCGGCGCAAATGGGTGAACCAGATGCATTCGACCGTGCGCGATCATGGCCACGAGCACCGCCTGTCCGGCTTCTATCATGTCGAGCTCGGCGTCAACGACTTCCAGAAGGACCACGCCGAGACGGAGCGCCGGCTGATCGCGGCAGGACGCAAAGCGGTGGAGGAGGAGTTCGCCGAGGCGCTCATCCTCGGTTGCACGCTCGAGGTCGGCTTCTACCGCGACGTCGAGAAGGCGCTCGGCGTGCCGGTGATCGATCCGTCCATCGCCGCCCTCAAGCGGGCGGAATATGCCGCCGTGCTGAAGCACGATTGCGGCTGGAAGCCGAGCCGGCGCTGGTCGTCCGAGGCCCCGCCCGAGGAGGAGATCGCGCGCTTCGGCGGCTTCGACGATGGCGAGATCTTCGGCAACCGCATCGTCGTCCCGGCCGAGCCGCCGCAGCCGGTGCGCAGGGCGGCGTAGGTTGCGTAACGCCCTCTCCACCATGCTTCGCATGGTCCCCTGCCGGGGCGAGCCGCTTGTCTCGCCCGTCCTTCGGACCCCCCGCTTCGCAGGGGAGGATTTGGCGGTGCCGCTTGCACGCCCTGATCCTCCCCCGTTTACGGGGGAGGGGGACCACCGAAGGTGGCGGAGGGGGCGCGAGAAATGAGAACAAAGAAGGAAGGACGAATTCAACCATGACCGTGGACACCAAAGGAAGGCTTGCCGCATTGCGCGGGCGGATGAAGGCGACCGGCACAGACCTCGTCGCGGTTGCGCCCGGCTCGCACATGGACTGGCTGCTCGGCTTCCATCCGCATCCGGACGAGCGGCCCTGCCTGCTTCTGATCGGGCCGGAGCGCGAGGCGTTCCTGATGCCGGTGCTGAATGCCGAGGGAACGCGCGAATCGACCGACATCGCTTTCCACACCTGGGCCGACGCGGAAGGCCCCGATGCTGCACTCGCCGCCGCGCTTGCCGACATCGGTGCTGCGTCGGCGAAGAAGGTCGCGCTCGACGAAACGATGCGCGCCGATTTCGCGCTGCTGCTGCTCGATGCGCTGCCCGATGCGACGCATGCCTTCACGCCCGAAACGGTCGGGGCGCTGCGCATGCGCAAGGACGCCGCCGAGTTCAAGGCGCTGAAGATGAACGCCTCGATCGCCGACCGCGCGATGCAGAAGGCATTCGCCTCGATCAAACCGGGTATGACGGAGAAGGAACTGGCCGCCACCATCCGCGAGCACTTCGCCTCGGAGGGCGCGACGCCGGCCTTCTGGATCGTCGGCGCAGGATCGAACGGCGCCTTCCCGCATCACCAGACGGGCGAGCGAAAACTCGCGGAAGGCGACGCGATCGTCATCGACATCGGCGGGCGAAAGGGCGGCTTCCCGAGCGACATTACCCGAATGGCGGTCATCGGCCAGCCGCCGGAAGGCTATGGCCAGATTCACGGCATCGTCGAGAAGGCCGTGCAGGCGGCGTTGAAGGCGGCGAAGCCCGGCGTGCTCGCCAAGGAGGTCGACGCGGCGGCGCGCAACGTCATCGCGGATGCCGGCTACGGCGAGTTCTTCGTCCATCGCACCGGCCATGGGCTCGGTATCGACGGCCACGAGCCACCCTACATCACCGCGACTTCCGAGGCGGTGCTTGAGGAAGGCATGGTGTTCTCCATCGAGCCCGGCATTTATCTCCCCGGCCGCTTCGGCATAAGGCTCGAGGAGATCGTCATCCTGCGCGCGGACGGGCCGGAGATCCTGTCCGACCTGCCGCGCGACCTTCACGTCGTGCAGGTGTGAAGGCGCGCCAGATGGGCAACTCCGCCGACCCGTTCACGCTCTCCGTCATCCAGTCGTCGCTGACGGCCGCCGCCGACGAGATGTTCGCGGTGCTGAAGAAGACCGCGATGAGCCCGATCATCTACGAGGTGCTGGATGTCGGCACAGGCGTGACGGATGCGCAGGGGCGGCTGGTCAGTTCCGGCGCAGGTATCCCGACCTTCGTCGGCGTGCTCGACAAGGCGGTGAAGCGGATCGTCGAGATCCACGGGCTGGCGACCATCCGCGACGGCGACTGTTTCATCAGCAACGACCCGTCCTATGGCGGCGTCACCCATCTCAATGACGTGGTGGTGGCGATGCCGGTCTTTGCCGGCGGGCGCTGCGTCGCCTGGGCGGCCTCGATCGCGCACTGGAACGACATCGGCGGCAAGACGCCGGGCTCGATGGCGGTCGACGTCTCGGAAATCTTCCAGGAAGGGCTCAGGCTGCCGGCCGTGCGGCTGATACAGGACGGCAGGCCGATCGGCGCGGTGTTCGATATCATCATGGCCAATTCGCGCCTGCCTGATTTCGTCAGAGGCGACCTCTGGGCGCAGGTTGCGGCGAGCCGCAAGGCCGCGGCCCGCATCCGCGAACTTGCGGAGGCCTACGGGCCGGACGCCTACGACGCGGCGGTGGAGGCGATCTTCGAGGAAGGCGAGAGGCGCGCGCTCGCCGGCCTCGCGACCCTGCCCGAGGGCACCTATGCGATCGAGGAAGAGCAGGACGACGGAGCGATCTGGCGCGTCGCAATCACCGTGTCGCGCGACCGGTTCGTGGTCGACCTGAGGGGCAATCCGAAGCAGCGTGCGGCCCCCTACAACACCAGCCGCGACGGAGCGGTGATCTCCTGCCAGATGATCTTCAAGGCGCTGACCGATCCGGCGCTGTTTGCTAGCGAAGGCTCGTTCCGACCGCTGGAGGTGGTGACCGAGCCAGGCACCATCTTCCATGCCGAGGGCAATGCGCCGCACGGCTACTATTTCGAGACGCGGATCAGGCTCTACGACATGATGTGGCGCTGCATGGCGCAGGCGCTGCCCGAACGGCTGCCGGCCGGTCATTTCGCCTCGATCTGCGGCACGGTGATCGCTGGAGATCACCCCGACACCGGACGGCGCTTCACCATGGTCGAGCCGCAGATGGGCGGATGGGGGGCGACGGCCGCCCGCGACGGGCTGGACGCGATGTATTCGGCCAGCCACGGCGAGACATTCAACTGCCCGGTCGAGATCTGCGAGACCCGCTATGGGCTCGATGTCGGCTACCGGCGCTTGGGCGAATCCGATGCCGGCCGCGGCCTGCATTCGGGCGGAAAGGGGCTGGAGATCGGCTACCGGCTGCGCGCGCCGGCGGTGCTGTCGGTCGGCTACAGCCGCGCCCGCCAACCGGTCTGGGGTTCGGCGGGCGGATGGGCCGGCGGGGTCAACGGCGTGTCCCTGCGCCGGCCCGACGGACGGAGCGAGGCGCTCACCTTCGCCAGTGGTGTGTCGCTCGGCCCCGGCGACGAGATCGTCATCACCGCGGCGAACGGCGGAGGGTGGGGCGCTCCCGCGTCCAAGTAGCGCGCGGGAGGGCCGCTTCGCTGCCCGCCCGACGCTCGGCGCTCAGCCGAGCTTCACCGTCCTCAGCCGCAGCGCGTTGCCGATGACGGAGACCGAGGACAGGCTCATGGCGGCTGCCGCGATCATAGGCGACAGGAGCGTGCCGAACACCGGATAGAGCACGCCCGCCGCGACGGGAACGCCGAGCGCGTTGTAGACGAAGGCGAAGAACAGGTTCTCCTTGATGTTGCGGATCGTCGCCTGGGCCAGCGTGCGGGCGCGCACGATGCCGTTGAGGTCGCCTTTCACCAGCGTGATGCCGGCGCTCTCGACAGCGACATCGGCGCCGGTGCCCATCGCAATGCCGACATCGGCGGCGGCAAGGGCCGGCGCGTCGTTGACGCCGTCCCCCGCCATCGCGACCTTCGCGCCGCCGGCGCGCAGTTCCTCGATCAGCTTCTGCTTGCTCTCCGGCAGCATGTCGGCGCGGACCTCGTCGATGCCGAGCCGGCCGGCGACCGCCTGCGCCGTCCGTTCGTTGTCGCCCGTCGCCATGATGATCCGCAGACCGCGGTCATGCAGGGCCCTTATCGCCTCGACGGTGGTTGCCTTGACCGGATCGGCGACCGCGACGATGCCGGCGGCCCGGCCGTCGGCTGCGACGAACATGGCTGTCTTGCCTTCGCCGCGCAGGGCGTCGGCCCGCTGCGCGAGCGCCGATATGTCGGCACCGAGATCGGCCATCATCGCGGCATTGCCGAGCGCGACCTTGCGGCCGTTTACGACGCCGACGACACCCTTGCCCGTCACCGCCTCGAACTCGGACGTATCGGAGAGGCTTGCGCCCCGCTCCTGCGCGCCGTCGACGATCGCCTCGGCGAGCGGATGTTCCGACCCACGCTCGAGGCTTGCGGCGAGCGAGAGAAGTCCGTTCTCGTCGAAACCTGCCGTGGCGACTACATCGGTCAGCTTCGGCTTACCTTCGGTCAGCGTTCCGGTCTTGTCGACGATCAGCGTGTCGACCTTGGCGAAGCGCTCCAGCGCCTCGGCATCCTTGATCAGCACGCCCGCCTGCGCGCCGCGCCCCGTCGCCGTCATGATCGACATCGGCGTCGCCAGTCCGAGCGCGCATGGGCAGGCGATGATCAGCACCGAGACGGCGGAGACGATGGCGAAGACCATGCTGGGGTCGGGCCCGACCATCGCCCAGACGAAGAAGGCGACGATGGCGACCAGCACGACAGTCGGCACGAAGAAGAAGGACACACGGTCGGCCAGGCCCTGGATCGGCGCGCGGGAGCGTTGCGCCCTGGCGACCATCTCGACGATCTGCGACAGCATGGTCTCGGCGCCGACGCGCTCGGCGCGGATGATCAGCGTGCCGTTTCGGTTGAGCGTGCCCCCGGTGACGGGGTCGCCTTCGGTCTTCTCGACGGGAACCGGCTCGCCGGTGATCATGGACTCGTCGATGGAGGTGCGTCCCTCCTCGACGATGCCGTCGACGGGAACGCTGTCGCCCGGCCTGACGCGCAGGCGGTCGCCCTGGCGGACCTGGTCGAGCGAGACGTCCTGCTCGGCGCCGTCGTCCGAGATGCGACGTGCCGTCTTCGGTGCGAGATCGAGCAGCGCGCGGATTGCCGAGCCGGTGCGCTCGCGCGCCCTGAGTTCGAGCACCTGGCCGAGGAAGACCAGCGCGACGATGACGGCGGCCGCCTCGAAATAGACGGGGACGGAACCGCCGTGACCGCGGAACTGGTGCGGAAAGAGGTCCGGGAAGAGCGTGGCGACGACGCTGTAGGCATAGGCCGTGCCGACGCCGATCGAGATCAGCGTCCACATGTTCGGGCTGCGGTTGACGAAGGACTCGTAGCCGCGCCGGAAGAAGGGGATCGCCGCCCAGAGCACGACAGGCGTCGCCAGCGCGAATTCGAGCCAGGCGGCGACGCGGTCGCCGATCCAGTCGCGGAACGGCAGGCCGAGCATCGGGCCCATGGTGATCACGAGCAGCGGCAGGGAGAGGACCGCGCTTACCCAGAAGCGGCGCGTGAAATCGATGAGCTCCGGATTCGGCCCCTCGTCGCCGGTCGGCACCCCCATCGGCTCGAGCGCCATGCCGCAGATCGGGCAGGAGCCCGGCCCGTCGCGCACGATCTCGGGATGCATGGGGCAGGTGTATTTGACGCCTTTCGGCATCGGCTCGGGAGCAGTCCGTCCCGCGAGGTATTTCGCCGGTTCGGCCTTGAATTTCGTCTCGCAGGTATTCGAGCAGAAATAGTAGCCGGAGCCTTCATGGCGCACGAAGTGCTTGGCCGATGCCCTGTCCACCTCCATGCCGCAGACCGGATCCTCGGCCGTCAGGTAGGCGTCCGGGTCGGCGAGGAACTTCGTACGGCAGCGCTCGGAGCAGAAGTGGTAGATGTGGCCGCGATGCTCGGCGGTCGGCTTTCCCGCCGACGGATCGACGGTCATGCCGCAGACCGGATCGCGAACCGTCGATTCCTTGCCTCCGGCGGCGGGGGCCGCGGGACGATGGCCGTGGTCGTGATGCCGGTGATCGTGATCGTGCGTGCTCATGGCGGCGGATCCTTTCGCAAGTATCCGCCACAACTGGCGCTTCCAGCAACTGGAAGGTCAAGGCCCTATTTTCGTTTCCAGCACGTGCGCCGTGAGCTCCGAAGACCCTCAGGAGGCGCGGAAGCCGCGCTCGATGCCGCAGGCCTTGCAGTAGGCATCGTGGACGGGGCCGCGGCCGAGATGGTGGCGGAACCCCTTCATCTCGGTGAAATAGGGGATCGGCGCGCGAACGGGGCGTTCCGGCGCATCGGCGAAGTCGTCGAACAGCGTCTGGATGGTGACGACGACGCGCTCGGCGTCGTTCCAGTCGCGGTATTCGCCGAGGTCGATCTTGTACGAGGCTTCCAGGTAATCCATGCCCTGCTCCCAGAGCGGGCGGGACTTGTCGGTGACATATTGCAGATAGTCGCGCATGCGGCGCACGTCGTCCTTGGTCGAGATCGGACCGTGGCCGGCGACGATGGTCTCGACGTCCATGTCGAGGACCATGTCGCAGACCCTGATCCAGCGGTGGACCGGTCCGTACCAGGCGATCGGCGTTCCCTCGGTGAAAAGGATGTCGCCGGTGAAGAGGACCTTGTCGTCCGGCACATAGACCAGCGCGTCGCCGAGCGAATGCGAAGGGCCGACCTCGATCAGCTGGACCTTCTTGTCACCGACCATGATGTCGAACGTGCCGGAGAAGACTTCCGTCGGCGGGGTGAGCACGATGCCGGAGAAGTCGAAGGGCCGGAAGCACTCCTGCATGAAGACGCCGGCACTGCCGAACTGCTCGGCATTGAGGTTGACCTTCTGCAGGATCGCGGGGTCGAAGCGCATGAAGTCGTCGACCGTGCCCTGCGTGCCGATGATGCGCGCGCCTTCGACCAGCTGGTTGCCGAAGGTGTGGTCGCCGTCGGCATGGGTGTTGACCAGCGTGCCGATCTGCTTCGCGGCCGGAACGGCGTCGCGGTAGGTGGCCAGCATCTCGGCGGTCAGCTTGAGGTCGAACAGCGTGTCGACCATCAGCGTCGCGTCGCCGTCGACGATCAGCCCGGCGTTCGACCAGCCCCAGCTGCCGTCGGGCAGCAGATAGGCGTAGCAGCCGTTGCCGAGGTCATGGATACCTTTGGTGAATTGCCATTTGGACATGCTGACTTCCCTGCAAACTAGACGAGCGCCGTGGCGAGCCACGGGAACAGAAACACGAGGATGAGGACGAGGAGCATCATCGCCGCGAAGGGGGCTGCGCCGGCGAAGATCTCGCCGAGCGTGATCTTGCTGTCGGGTCCGAGCGTCGCCTTGACCACGAAGACGGCGATGCCGAAGGGCGGCGTCAGGAGGCCGATCTCGACGGCCAGAACCATCAGCACGCCGAGCCAGATCAGGTCGACGTTCATGCCGGTGAGGATGGGGATCGCGATCGGCAGGGTCAGAAGCATGATGGAGGCCGAGTCGAGGATGGTCCCGAGGGCAATGACGACGAGCATCAGGGCCACCACGACACCGGTCACCCCGAGGCCGGATTCGACGACGCCGGAGCCAAGCCAGCCGGGCATGCCGGACATGGCGAGCATCCGCGAATAGAGGCTCGCGCCGACGATGAGGAAGCAGATCGACGAGGTGGTGTGCCCGGTCTGCACCAGAACCTGCCAGAAGCTCGCCCAGGTCAGCCGCCGCTTGGCGAGCGAAATGACAAGGGCGCCGAGCGCGCCGGCCGCGCCTGCCTCGGTGGGCGTGAAATAGCCGCCATAGATGCCGCCGAGCACGAGACCGATCAGGATGACGATCGGCGCCAGCTTGTTGGCCATCTCGGCGAGGCTCATGTCGTTGGCCGCATCGTAGCTGTCGGCCCTGCGCCCGCCGATGAAGGAGGGCCACCACCGGCCCATGGCGAAGATGCCGATGCAGTAGACGAGCGACAGCAGAATGCCGGGGATGACGCCTGCGATGAACAGCGAGCCGACGGACTGCTCGGTGAGCACGCCGTAGAGGATGAAGAGCAGGCTAGGCGGGATCAGCATGCCGAGCACGGACGAGCCTGCGACTACGCCGACGGCGAAGCGCGGCGTGTAGCCGTGGCGGATCATTTCCGGCACGGCGACCTTGGTGAAGACCGCGGCCGAGGCGATGGAGATGCCTGTGATCGCCGCGAAGACGGCGTTGGCGGCAACCGTTGCGATGCCGAGACCGCCGAGGATGCGCCGGAACAGCTGCGCCGCCACCTCGAAGGTGTCGCGCCCGATGCCGGCGACGGCGACCAAAAGGCCCATCAGCACGAAGAGCGGCACGACGCCGAACAGATAGTCGCTGATCGAATCCTTGAAGGCTATGACCAGCATGTTCGAGGCGATGTCGAAATTGCCCTTGAGCAGCCAGACGCCGCAGAAGGACAGCAGGATCAGAGCGATGGCGACATGCATGCCGGAATAGATCAGGACCAGCATGGCCGCGACGGAGAGGAAGGCTATGCCGACGCCGCTCATCGCGCAGGCTCCTGAATGGAGCGCAGGTCGCTCCACGACATCAGCAGGAACTGGATCGCGGTCGCGCCGATGCCGAGGAAGACGAGGATGAACAGCGGCCATTGCGGGATGGTGAAGAAGCCGGGATTGCCCATGAAGTTGCGTTCCGGGTGCTGCCAGGCCCCGGCCACGCTCGGCCAGTATTTCCAGGCGATCATCAGCATCAGCACCCCACCGGCGAGGTGAAAGGCCGCGAGCAGCGCGAAGCGGGCGCGCGGCGCGCGGCGCTCGAGGACGCCCAGGAGGACGTCCGAGCGCGTCATCGCGCCGGACCGCAGCGTATGAGCGAGCTGCAGGAAGACGATGCCGACGATCGAGAAGGAGACGAGTTCAGGCACGCCGGCGATCGGGCTGGACAGGAAGCTGCGGCCGAAGATGTCGGCGTTGATGAGCAGCATCAAAAGGATGATCCACACCGTTCCCGCCGCGTTCATGACGCCGATGAGCCGGGCGAACGGGCCGCCCGGCGCGGCCGGCGGTGGCGCGTCGTCGCGCGGAATTGCGGTCTCGCCCGCCATTGCGATGCCTCCGATGCAATTGTGTGTCTTGCCGGATCCCCTCCGACCGGGGAGGGGATCCGGTTGCCCGGCTGACGCCGCCGGGCGGGAGGATTACTCCGCCAGGTAGTCGCGCTCGAAGGTGAAACCGGACGCCTTCAGATTGTCGCGATAGGCCTCCAGCACCTTCTTGGCCGGCTCGCCGCGAGCTTCGGCCGCCTTTGCCCAGGCCGCGGTCGGGTTCGGGAGAGCCTTGATCCAGGCGCTGCGTTCGGCGGGGTCGAACTCGACGATCTTGCCGCCTGACTCGACCAGCGTCTTCTTGGCCGCCTCGTAGCGGGCCTCCTGCTCGTCGAAATAGGCCTTGGTGTAGGTGGCTGCCGCCGTCTTGAACGCCGCCTTCGTCTCGTCGGAGAAGGTGTCCCAGATCTGCTTGGAGACGCCCATGCCGCCGATATACATCGCGCCGAAATGGGTCTGGTTCCAGTTGGGCGCGACCTCGTAGAGCTTCGCCGGCACATTGGCGGTCATCCAGCCGATATTGCCGTCGTACACGCCGGTCTTGATGTCGTTGTAGAACGAGACGTAGCTGCCCTGCACGCCGACCGCGCCGGTGCCGGCGAGCCATGCGAGGTTGGGGCCCGCGCCGCCGATCTTGACGCCGTTCATGTCGGCGATCTTCGACAGTTCCTTGGTCGAGGCGATGTTGTAGTCGTCGATGGCGATGCCGCCGCCGATGTAGACGACGCCGGTCGCCTCCTCGAGCTTCGCCAGCGCGCCTTCGGTCTCCGTCAGCGCCTTCTCGACGGCTGCGGTGACGCCGCGCGCGTCAGGCGGGCCGAAGGGCATGGCATAGGTCAGGTTGAGCAGGCCCATGGTGGCCGGATTGAAGACGCCGCTCATCTGGCCGACGTCGATGATGCCCTGCTGGAAGGCGTCGACTTCCGAGCCAAGCTTGACGATGGTGCCGCCGTAGCCTTGCGTCCAGTTGATCTTGACCTTGCCGGTCTTGGCGAGTTCGGCGTCGACCGTCGGCACGAAGGTTTCCTTCAGGTGCTTCACCCAGAGGAACACCTCGGGATGACCCGCCGCGACGGTCAGGTTCAGCGTTTCCTGCGACAGCGCCGGCGCGGCGCCGAAGGCCAGTGCAATGGCGGCAGCGCCGCCCAGCAATGCGTTGCGATACATTCAATTCCTCCCTGTTCAGACGGCGGCTCGCTCCCTGCCGATCCCGTCGTTGAATGAACGGTAGCATATTTGAACAAGTTGACAAGAACTTTGATATGCCGTTCAATTCAACGACGGCGGGGGGAGACGTTGGGTCCGCCATGGCCGATGACGAAGATGGCACGAACAGATAAAACCGAGCCGGATCATAGGGTTGGCGGGGCGGAGACGGGCCATCGCAACGCCGCGGCAACGCGGAGCCGGATCCTCATGGCGGCCGAGGCGGAATTCGCCGATCACGGTTTCGACGGCGTTTCGGTTCGCCAGATCGCGCTCAGGGCGGACGTCCCAGTCGCGCTGATCAACTACCATTACGGCAGCAAGGAAGGTCTCTATCGCGCCATCTTCGAGATGCGCGCGCCGATGATCATCGACCAGCGCATGGCCGGCCTTCGCCTGGCGGAGATGGAGCCCGACCAGGAGCGCAAGGTCGAGATGATCGTCAAGGCTGTGCTGGTTCCCAACCTGCACATGCGCAGCACGGAGAAGAACTCCAGCTATGCCCGGATTCTGGCGCGCGAGGTGGCGGACCCGAAATCGCACCACCGCAAGGTGATCGGAGAGTTCTTCGATCCGGTCGCCTACAGGGTCACGGAGGCGCTGCACAAGGCGATGCCCGACCGCACGATCGAGGAGATTCACTGGGGCTATCAGGCGATGCTGGGCGTCATGGTCTACACGATGGCCGACACCGGACGCATCAGCCGCCTTTCCGCCGGGCGATGCGACCCGGAAGACGAGATGACGACGTCGACCCATCTGGTGGCGCTGATGAAGGCGGCGCTGCTCTACGGCCGCGTGCCGAAGAAGGACTGACCGGCGGCGACTGCCGCGGCAAGGCTCAACGGGAGGAAACCAATGAAGCTCGTAACCTATGAACGGAAGGGAAAGCCGCGCGCCGGCGCATTCGTCGACGGCGACCGCAAGATCGTCGACCTGGCGGAGGCGCACAAGGAGGCGTTCGGCAAGAGCTACCCGGCATTCGCGTCCGTGCAGGCGATGATCGAGGCCGGCGACGCCGCGCTCGACCGCGCCTACGAAACCGTGAAGAAGGGGCGCAAGGGCGCATTTGCACGGAAGGACGTGCGGCTGCTCGCGCCGGTGCCGGTGCCGATCCAGATGCGCGACTGCCTCTGCTTCGAGACGCATCTCAAGCAGTCCTTCGCCGCCGCCCGGCGCGTTCGCGCCAATGCGTCGCCCGACCCCGAGGCCGCGATGAAGGAGTTCGAGCGCACCGGCGTGCTGTCGATCCCCAAGATCTTCTACGAGCAGCCGATCTACTACAAGGCCAACCGCTTTTCGGTGATTGGTACCGACCAGGACGTGCTGTGGCCGAGCTACTCGAAGCTGATGGATTTCGAACTGGAGTTCGGCTTCTACGTGCGCAAGAAGGGGGTCGACATCGCCCGCGACAAGGCGCGCGACTACATCTACGGCTACACGATCTTCAACGACTTCTCGGCCCGCGACGCCCAGACGGCGGAGATGGGCGGGCAACTCGGTCCGGCCAAGGGCAAGGACTTCGACTTCGGCAATGCGATGGGCCCATGCCTCGTCACCGCCGACGAGATGAAGGATCCCTACAACCTCACCATGATCGCGCGCGTCAACGGTGAGGAATGGGGCCGCGGCAACTCGTCGTCTATGCACTGGAAATTCGAGGACCTGATCGCGCATGTCTCGCAGTCGGAGACGATCCACCCAGGCGAGTTCTTCGGCTCCGGCACGGTCGGCAACGGATGCGGGCTCGAGCACATGAAGTTCCTGAAACACGGCGACGTGGTCGAACTGGAGGTCGAGGGCATCGGCATCCTGCGCAACCGCGTGTTGACCCGGGCGAACTGAGGGGAGGAGACGATGTCGATCAGCAGGATCAAGCGCTACGTCACCGGCCATAACAAGGACGGCAAGGCGATCGTGACCTATGACGACTTTGCGCCGAACGCCGTGCCGCTGAAGGGCTGGCCGGGCGCGGGCGTCACCGAGATCTGGTTGACCGGCGAGATGCCGGTCAACAACATGGCGAGAGCGACCAGTCTCTGCGTCCGCTGCAGCACGACCCGACGCCCAACGGCACGATCTTTCGCGTGGTGGAGATCCCGCCGGAGAGCAAGTCGGCCATCGACACCGAGGCGACCTTCGCGCAGCTCGGCTCCGGCAACAAGCCCTCCGACCAGGACAAGGCCAAGCACCCGACCATGCACAAGACCAATTCGGTCGACTATCTCGTCGTCATATCCGGCGAGATGTGGATGATCATGGAGGAAGGTGAAGTGCTCTTGAAGGCGGGCGACTGCATCGTCCAGCGCGGCACCAATCACGCCTGGAAGAACACGAGCGACAAGCCCTGCCTGCTCGCCGCGGTGCTCGTGGACGCGCACCCCGCGCCCTAGGGCGGACATTGCGCGTCCCGCGCGGGCGCGGGATACTGGACCGTCCCGCGCAAAAGCCGCGCGGGACGGTCCGTCCATTCGAACAAGTCTCATCCAGGCGGACAGGAGTCCCATGAACGTCTATTCGATGCTCACCGACGCTATCCGTCGACGCAAGGGCGAGGTTGCCATTTCTTATAGTAAGCATCAGCTTACTTATGCGGAGTTCGACGGAACCTGCGCGGCGTTGGCCGAATGGCTGGGCCGACAAGACTGCGCGCGCGGCGACCGGGTGCTGCTCTTCCTCAAGAACGGTTTCGAGTTCCCGGTCCTGCTGATGGCGATCATGCGCGCGGGGCTGGTCGTGGTTCCCACCAATGCCAAGCTGCATCCGCGCGAGGTCGCCTGGATCGCCGGCGACGCCGGACCGAAACTCATCTTCACCCACGGCGAGCATGTCGACGCCCTGGAGGCAGCGCTGGAGGGGAATGAGAAGCCGCGGATCATCGCGATCGAGGATTTCGCACTGCCGCAGCCGCTTTCCCATCCGCCGGCGGCTACCAAGGTCGATCCCGACGATCCGGCGTGGATCTTCTATACGTCCGGCACGACGGGCAAGCCCAAGGGCGCGACTCTGTCGCACCGCAACCTGATCGCCGCCTCGGTCAACTGCCTCGCCGACGTGTTCGCCTTCCAGGAAAGCGATCGCGTGCTGCATGTCGCGCCGCTGTCGCATGGCAGCGGGCTTTATCTCATCCCCTCGCTTGCCCGCGGCGCCGGCAATCTCATCTACGACCGTGCGAATTTCCGCCCGGACGAGGTGTTCGACACGATCGCCCGCGAGGGCATCACGGTCATCGCCTTCGTCGCGCCGACGATGATCGTGCGCTTCCTAGAAGCCGCGCCGCGCGACGACATCGCAACATTGCGCGGCGTCATCTATGGCGGGGCAACGATCCATCTCGAGCATATCCGCGCCGCCGTCGCGCGCTTCGGTCCGATCTTCCACCAGCTCTACGGGCAGGGTGAAGCGCCGATGACAATCTCCTACCTGCCGGGCGAGGCTCATCTCGGCGCCGATGACGAGACTCTGGTGTCGGCCGGCTACATCCGCAGCGGGGTCGAGGTGCGCCTCGTCGACGAGGACGACCTTGACGTGCCGCCCGGCGGCGACGGCGAGATCTGCGTGCGCGGCGACGTCGTGATGAAGGGCTACTGGCGCAATCCGGACGCCACCGCAAAGGCGCTCAAGGGCGGCTGGCTGCACACCGGCGACATCGGCCATTTCGACTCGGGCGGACGGCTGCGCGTGCTCGACCGGCGGCACGACACGATCATCTCCGGCGGTACCAACATCTATCCGAAGGAGATCGAGGACGTTCTGGCGGCGCATCCGCAGGTTCGCGAAGTCATCGCCTTCGGCCTGCCCGATAGCGAATGGGGCGAGTCCGTCGCCGTTGCCCTGGTCGCCGAGGCGGGCATGACCGAAGATGCCGTGCTCGACTTCTGCCGCGACCAGCTGGCGCGCTTCAAGAAGCCGAAGCATGTCTTCTTCCTCGAGGAACTGCCGAAGAACGCCTACGGCAAGGTGCTGCGCCGGACGTTGAGGGAGCGGTTCGCGTCGCGGCGATAATCTGCAATGCGCATTGAGTGCGAGACGGCTTCGGCGATCGCCCCGCCTGTGGGAAGCCGCCGCGGCCATTTGCTTTTGTACTGCGTCCACCGCATCCTGCACGCCAGCCTGCCAATAAACGAACGATGCTCTCCATGAATTCCGACGATCCCAGGCCTTTCGCGCTGATCGGCGCGGGCCCGACAGGTCTGGCGGCGGCCAAGACGCTCATCGAGCAGGGCATCCCATTCCAGGGTTTCGAACGTCATTCCGATGTCGGCGGCCTGTGGGACATCGAAGGCGCCCACTCGACTATGTACGAGACGGCGCATCTCATCTCGTCCAAGCGCATGACCGAGTTCACCGATTTCCCAATGGCCGACGACGTGGCGGACTATCCCTCGCATCGCGAGCTGAAGCGTTATTTCCGCGCCTTCGCCGACCGGTTCGATCTGCGCCGGCATTTCCGGTTCAACGCCGAGGTCGTGAAGGCCAAGCCGCTGGGCGGGGCGGGTGAGGGTTGGTGTATCACCTGGCGCGACGCGAGCGGCGTGATGCATGAGGAGAATTTCGCCGGCCTGATAATCGCCAACGGCACGCTGTCGGAGCCGAACATGCCGCGCTTCGAGGGCACGTTTTCCGGAGAGCTGATCCATTCGGCGTCCTACCGGTCGCCGCGACAGTTCGCCGGCAAGCGGGTCCTGATCGTCGGCGCGGGAAATTCGGGCTGCGACATCGCCATCGACGCGGTGCACCACGCCGCGAGCTGCGACATATCGGTAAGGCGCGGCTATCATTTCGTGCCGAAATACATCTTCGGCAGGCCGGCCGACACGGTGGGCGGCGCAATCCGGCTGCCGATGTGGCTGAAGCGCAGGATCGACGGCACGATCCTCAAATGGTTCACCGGCGACCCGCAGCGCTACGGCTTTCCGAAGCCCGATCACGCGCTCTACGAATCGCATCCGATCGTCAATTCGCTGGTGCTGTTTCATGCCGGTCACGGGGACATCAAGGTGCGGCCCGACATCGCCCGGTTCGATGGGTCGACCGTCCATTTCAGGGACGGCAGCTTCGCGGACTACGACATGATACTCGCGGCGACGGGCTACAAGCTGCACTATCCGTTCATCGAGCGCGAGCTTATGAACTGGCGGGGCGACGCGCCGCATCTCTTTCTCAACGCCATGCACCCGCAGCGCGACGACCTGTTCGTGCTCGGCATGGTCGAGGCCTCGGGCCTCGGCTGGCAGGGCAGGCACGAGCAGGCGGAGATGGTCGCCCGCTACCTGCGCGGACTGAGGGACGGAAATGCCGCAGCGCTGGCGATCCGGGAGGAAAAGGCGAAGGGGTTCGAGCGCCTCACCGGCGGCGTCGACTACATGAAGCTGCCGCGCATGGCCTATTATGTCGAGAAGACGGCCTTCCGCCGGGCGGTCAACGCGCGCATCGATGCGTTGAAGGGGGAGAAGGCATGACGGACATCGATGACATCGTCCTCAATTTCAGCCCGGCATCGCTGACGCTGCTGAACGCGATCCTGTGCCTGGTGATGTTCGCCATCGCGCTCGACCTGCGCGTGGACGACTTCAGGGCGATCTCGAGGAACCCGAAGGCGTTCGTCGTCGGCATGATCTCGCAGTTCATCGCGCTGCCGGCGCTGACCTACGTCCTGGTCGTGCTCATCGAGCCGCGGCCCAGCATCGCGCTCGGGCTGATCCTCGTCGCGGCCTGCCCGGGCGGCAACATCTCCAACTTCCTCACCCATCGGGCAAAGGGCAACCTGGCGCTGTCGGTGTCGATGACGGCGGTGTCGACCGTGATCTGCCCGATCGCCACGCCGCTCAACATCGCCTTCTGGGGCAGTCTCTATCCGCCGACCCGCGAGATCCTGCGGGCGACCGAGATCGATCCGGTCTCGGTGCTCTACACCGTGCTTCTGCTGCTCATCCTGCCGATGGCGCTCGGAATGCTGCTCAATGCGCGCCGGCCGGACATCGCGGCGCGTCTGCGCCGACCGCTGCAGATCGTGTCGATGGTCATCTTCATCGGTTTCGTCGCGGCAGCGCTGGCCGCCAACTGGAGCTTCTTCCTCGGCTATGTCGGCCAGGTCGCGGTGCTTATCGTACTGCACAACGGAATCGCGCTCGGCACAGGATTCACGCTGGCGACGCTGGCGCGACTGAGCGATTACGACCGGCGCTCGATCACGATCGAGACCGGCATCCAGAATTCGGGCCTTGGCCTGATCCTGATCTTCGCCTTCTTCGGCGGGCTCGGCGGCATGACCGTCGCGGCCGCCTTCTGGGGCATCTGGCACGCCGTATCCGGCCTCGCCTTTGCGAGCTGGGTCGGGCGCACCGAGCCGGCGCGCGCATGAGCCGCATCCTCATCACCGGCGCGGCCGGACTGGTCGGCCAGGCGCTGCTCGACATAGCCGGGCGCGCCGGACACGACATCGTCGCGGGCGACATCCGCGAACCGGCGCGCCTGCCCGAAGGGGCTACGTTCCATCGCCTCGACGTGCGCGGCGGCGATGCGGAGCGCATCATCGGCGAGGTCCGCCCCGACGCGGTCGTGCATCTCGCATCGATCGTCACGCCGCCGAAGGGCTCGACCCGCGATCTTGAATACGAGGTCGACGTGACCGGCACGCGCAACGTGCTGGGCGCCTGCGTTGCGCACGGGGTGAGGCGTCTCGTCGTGACCAGCAGCGGCGCGGCCTATGGCTATCATGCCGACAATCCGGTTCCGCTCACCGAGGACTGCGCGGTGCGGGGCAACCAGGAATTCGCCTATTCGCACCACAAGCGCCTGGTCGAGGAAATGCTGGCGGCGGCGAGGGTGGACCATCCGGAGATCGAACAGGTGGTGCTGCGCGTCGGCACGGTGCTCGGTCCCGGGCTCGACAACCAGATCACAGCCTTGTTCCGCCGCAAGCGCTTGCTGGCGATCGCCGGCTCGCCGAGCCCGTTCGTGTTCATCTGGGTTGACGATCTGGCGCGCATCCTGCTGCGCGCCGCGACCGACGGTCCGGCGGGCATCTACAATGTCGCCGGCGACCGGGCGCTCGGCGTCGACGACATCGCCGCGCGGCTGGGCAAGACCGTCCTGCGCCTTCCGGCTTGGTTCCTTAAATCGGCGCTGGCGGTCGCGAAGCCGCTGGGTGTGTCGCGCTACGGGCCGGAGCAGGTGCGCTTCCTGCAATATCGTCCGGTGCTCGATAACAGCCGACTGAAGACCGTGTTCGGCTACGTGCCCGAGAAGTCCAGCGCCGAGGCGTTCGATGCCTGGCGCCGGAGCGTCGGGCTGTGAAGACGGCGGTCATCACCGGCGGCGCGGGCGGGCTCGGCCGGGCGCTGACACAGGCCCTCGTCGCCAAAGGCTGGCATGTAGTCGTGCTCGATCTCCCCGGCCGGGAACTCGACGCTGCCGCATCTGCATCGGTGTCCATCCATGACTGCGACCTGACGGATCCGGACGCGGTCGCCGCGGTCTGCCGGCGTCTGCGCAATGAGTGCGCCTCGATCGACCTCGTCGTCTACAATGCCGGCATTACCCAGATCGGCCTCTTCGCCGAGACGCCGCTCGCCGCGCACAGGCGGGTGTTCGAGGTCAACTATTTCGGCGCGATCCACGTCGCGGCGGAACTGCTGGGGCCGGTGCGCCGATCCGGGGGCGTGCATCTGGCGATCTCCTCCGTTGCGGGCTTTGCGCCGCTCCACCGGCGCTCCGCCTATTCGGCGAGCAAGCATGCACTCGAGGGGTTCTTCCGGACCCTTCGCGAGGAGGAACGCGAATTCGGCGTCGACGTGCTGATCGCCGCGCCGTCCTTCGTCGCGACGAATGTCGGGGTGCCGCAGCAGGGCGAGAGCGGCATCGCACGGCCCGGTTCCGCCCCCGATGGGATCGACTACATGGATCCCGCCGTCGCGGCGACGATCATCCTTGAAGGGGTGGAATCGCGGCGGCCTTTTATCCCGGTCGGGCGGGTCGCCCGGCTCGCAGCGCTGGTCAACCGGCTGTCGCCCGGCCTTTATGCGCGTCTGATGATGCGCAACATCCGCAAGGGCTAAGCGCGGTGCAGTCTTAGGCTCAGCGCGTGGTTGAGTGCGGGGCGTTCTCGCACTTGCGACGTCGATGCGCGGCGCCTATGCCTGTCCGGCGGGCAGGAGCTTTCGGGCGCGCGCGCCGCGTTTGCGCCAGAGACCGAGCCTGCCTGACCACCGGCCGCACAATGACACCCATTATCAGGACACTCTCGCTCGCCGAAATCGAAACGCTCGTCGATTGGGCCGCCGGCGAAGGCTGGAATCCCGGCCGCCACGACGCAGCCGCGTTCCACACGGCCGATCCGAAGGGCTTTCTCGGTGCCTTCGTCGGAAACGAAATGGTCGCGGGCATCGCGGCGGTCGCCTATGGCGCGGATTTCGCCTTCATCGGCCTCTACGTCTGCCGGCCGGACATGCGCGGCAGGGGTTACGGCAAGGCTGTATGGGATGCCGGCATGGCGCGTCTCGCGGGCCGGACGGTCGGGCTCGACGGCGTACCCGCTCAGCAGGCGAACTACCGGAGCATGGGCTTCGTCGACGATTACCGGACGTTCCGCTGGTCGGGGCGCTTTGGCGGAGCCGCACCGTCCGTTCCGGTCCGGCCGCTGACACCTAACCTCCTGGGTCCCGTCGTGAGCTTCGACCGGCTGCATTTTCCAGCGCCGCGAACCGCCTTTCTCGAGCGCTGGATCCTCCCTCCGCATATGGCGCTCGTCCGCATGGATCGCGGTAGAATGCGCGGCTATGGCGTCGCCCGGGCCTGTCGCGAGGGCTTCAAGGTGGGCCCGCTGTTTGCCGACGATATGGATGTCGCCCTCGCCCTGCTTGCCGCGCTGGCAAGCGCCTGCGGTGGCGAGATCCACATCGACGTGCCCGATACGCAGAGGGAATTCTCCGCCGCGCTCGAGGCGGCTGGCCTGGCGCGCGGATTCGAGACGGCGCGGATGTATCGAGGCCCGGCACCAGCCATCCGGCTTGGCGGCGTCTACGGGGTGACGAGCCTGGAACTCGGCTGAAGCGCGGGCAGGTTCTCAGGAACCCTTCGTCAGGTCATCAACCTGAACAGGCGCAGCACCCGTTCGAACGCCGGCCCGTAGGGCGGGCGCAGCATGCCGCCGGCCGAGAGCGGCGACTGGACGAAGATCGGCTTTTCCTTGCTGAAAGTGCGGAAGCCCCATTCGCCGTGATAGGCGCCCATGCCCGAAGCGCCGACGCCGCCGAAGGGTTGGTCCTCCTGGGCGATGTGCATCAGGCAGTCGTTGATCGTCACGCCGCCGGCCACCGTCTCGCGCAGCACCCGGCGCCGGGCAGCAGCGTCCTTGCCGAACCAGTAGAGCGCCAGCGGCCGGTCGCGCTCATTGACGTAGGATATTGCCTCGCGGACGTCGCCATACTCGACGATCGGAAGGATCGGGCCGAAGATTTCCTCCTGCATCAGCCCGGCGTCCGGATCGGCGTTGAGGACGATCGCGGGTGCAAGCTTGCGCGTATTGCCGAAGTTCTCGCCGGCCGGGTTGACCTCGATCACCTCGGCGCCGCCGGCGCGCACCTCATCGACCAAGCCCTTCAGCCGCGCGTGATGGCGGTCCGAGACAATCGCCGTGTAATCGGGATTGCCGGCAAAGCTCGGATAGAGCCTGGTCATCGCCTGCGCCATCTTGCCGGCGACGTCCCGGCCCTTGCCGACCGGCACCATCAGATAGTCGGGCGCGATGCAGGTCTGGCCGGCGTTGAGCAGCTTGCCGTAGGCGACGCTGGCAATGGCCTTGTCGAGGTCGCAGGAGGGATCGAGGATCGCCGGCGACTTGCCGCCGAGTTCGAGCGTGACCGGCGTCAGGTTGGCGGCGGCCGCGACCGCGACCTGGCGTCCGACCGAGGTCGAGCCGGTGAAGAGCAGATGGTCGAACGGCATCGAGACGAACGCCTTGCCGACTTCGGCGTCGCCGAGGACTATGTTGAGCTGGTCGGCCGCGAAATGTTTCGCCGCCAGCGAGGCGAGCAGTTCGGAAAACCGCGGCGTCAGCTCGGACGGCTTGATCAGCACGCGGTTGCCGGCGGCAAGTGCGGCCGTCGCCGGCGCCAGCGCCAGCTGGAACGGGTAGTTCCAGGGCGAGACGATGCCGACCACGCCGAGCGGCTGCGGCAGGAGGCGGTTCTTCGCCGGCCAGAACGGCATCGCCGTCGGCATGCGTTTCTCGGCCATCCACGACGACAGGTGCGACAGCGCGTGGCGGATGCCGGCGCGGACCACGACGATCTCGGCGAGCCGCGTCTCATGCGCGGAGCGTCCGCCGAAATCGGCGTCGATCGCCGCGCAGAATTCGGCCTCGTGCTTTTCCGTGAGAGCCAGGAGCTGCTTCAGGCTTGCGCGCCGCGCGTCGAGATCCGGGAAGGGGTCGCGCGAGAAAGCCGCCTTCTGGGTCTCGAATGCGGCCGTCAGGAAGTCCCGGCTGGTCTGAAGCATGAAGCGATCTCCGATCTGCCACAGGCTATCAGAGCGCCCAAGCGCGTGCCAGCCGGGCAGACCGGCCGAAACGACGAACGGCCCGGCTGGGATCAGCCGGGCCGCTTTCGGGTCAGAACCAGGCCGGCATTGGGCCGGGCGAGGAAATCAGGCCGCCTTGGCGTAAGCCTCGGTCGGGACTTCCGCGATCGTCTTCAGCACGACCGAGGCGATCTGGTAGGGGTCGCCCTGCGAGTTCGGGCGGCGATCCTCGAGATAACCCTTGTAGTCGTTCTTGATGAAGGAGTGCGGCACGCGGATCGAGGCGCCGCGGTCGGCCACGCCGTAGGAGAACTTGTTCCACGGAGCGGTCTCGTGCTTGCCGGTCAGGCGCTTGTCGTTGTCCGGACCGTAGACGCCGATGTGATCCATCAGGTTCTTTTCGAAGGCAGCCATCAGGGCCTCGAAATAGGCCTTGCCGCCGACTTCGCGCATGAAGGCGGTCGAGAAGTTGCAGTGCATGCCCGAGCCGTTCCAGTCGGTGTCGCCCAGCGGCTTGCAGTGGAATTCGACGTCGATGCAATACTTCTCGCACAGGCGCAACAGCAGGTAGCGCGCCATCCAGATCTGGTCTGCGGCCTTCCTGGAGCCCTTGCCGAAGATCTGGAATTCCCACTGGCCCTTCGCCACTTCGGCGTTGATGCCTTCATGGTTGATGCCGGCCTCGAGGCAGAGCTCGAGGTGTTCCTCGACGATCGTGCGGGCGATGTCGCCGACGTTCCTGTAGCCGACGCCGGTGTAGTAGGGACCCTGCGGGGCGGGGTAGCCGTGCTCGGGAAAGCCGAGCGGGCGGCCGTCCTTGTAGAAGAAGTATTCCTGCTCGAAGCCGAACCACGCGCCATCGTCGTCGAGGATGGTCGCGCGCGTGTTCGACGGATGCGGGGTGACGCCATCGGGCATCATGACTTCGCACATGACCAGCACGCCGTTCTTGCGCGCCGGATCCGGGTAGAGGGCGACCGGCTTCAGTACGCAGTCGGACGAGCGGCCTTCCGCCTGCATCGTCGACGAGCCGTCGAAGCCCCACAGCGGAAGCTCCTCGAGCGAGGGGAATCTCTCGTATTCCTTGATCTGCGTCTTGCCGCGGAGGTTCGGAACCGGGGTATAGCCGTCGAGCCAGATATACTCCAACTTGTACTTGGTCATTTCGCCTCTCTTACGAAGTTGCGTCGAACTCTGATCGCCCAGCCGGGAGGCCGTGCGCATGCCGGATGGTGCAATGCAACAGGCGTGCCAGTTGGGGTTAATGCTTCGCTTACGAAAGGGCACTTCGCGACCCGCAATAGACCGAATCAGAGCGGCCATCGCGCAAGCGGCGAAAAATGCAGCATTTTCCGCGTTTGCCTGCGGTTTCGACAAAGGCTTCCGGGAGGGGCGGGAACTGGCCTGCGATTGCCGCATTAGGGTGCAGAAAGCCGCTCGTCGGGAGACCTGCACAAAAAATGACTATAAAAAAGGCATCTTGATTAAATTGAGTGCAGCACCCACCTGAGTTATACTGATGTTCGGCATTAGGCGGAGCAGAAATGATGACCAACACGCAGCACGGCCAAAGCGCCCAGATCCTTCAGTTTCCCCTCGGCGGTCGCGCCGGCTTTCTCGCGCGCCACGAGCCCCTCGCGCCGGCGGAGCAGGTGCCCGTCGTCGATGTGCACGGCTGGTATCACGAGGACGCCATCCGCGACGACGCGGAGCAGGCCAAGAAACACTGAGCGACGCCTGAGGCGGCGTCCGGACGCACGAGCATCGGCGATGCGTGTACAGGCGGCCCGAAAGGCCGCCTGAATTGTCTCAGGCTATCATTTTGCGGGCGGTCGCCGGGTCGAGTGCGGCGGGACGCTCGCAACTCGTCGTCAGCGTGACGAACTTGCCCGTCTCGCCCGACTGCAGGATGGCGGTCATGATGTCGATCGCGTGCAGCGCGAAATCGAGCGAGCAGCGGTGCGGCCGATCTTCCAGGATGCCCAGCGCCATGTCGGCCAGGCCAACGGTGCGGTAGTTTGCGAGCGGGCCGCGCGGCGACTGCTGGTTGGGCACGCCGAGCGGATGCTTCCATGCCGGCAGCTTCGCCAGCGGCTTGTCCCGCCGGGTGAGGCCGACCGTGCCGCCGAAGAAGTTCGGATCGGGCACCAGCATGGTGCCGTCCTCGCCGTAAAGCTCGATCGGCGCGTGGCCATGCGACCAGACATCCCATGACGCGTTGAGCGTGACGACCGCGCCATTGGCGAAATGCAGGAGCGCGTGGATCGTCGTCGGCGTGCCGACGGGCACCGTCTCGCCTGTGCGGGGGCCGTTGGATATCGTGCGCTCGGCCTGCGGGATCGAGGTCAGCGCCGCGACCTTCGTCACCGGTCCGATCAGCTGGACGAGGCTCGAAACATAGTAGGGCCCGAGGTCGAGGATCGGTCCGCCGCCGGGTGCGTAGAAGAAGTCCGGGTTCGGATGCCAATGCTCCATGCCGTGGTTCATCACGTGGCAGACGCCGGACGTCACCTGACCGATCTTGCCGGCGTCGATGAGGGCGCGGGCCTGCTGGTGCGCGCCGCCGAGGAAGGTGTCGGGCGCCGAGCCGATGCGAAGACCCTTCTTCTCCGCCCGCTTCTTGAGGTCGAGCCCTTCCTTCAGCGACAGGACGAAGGGCTTTTCCGAATAGACGTGCTTGCCGGCGTCGAGCGCGGCCTTGGAGATCGGATAGTGCGCCGCCGGGATCGTCAGGTTGACGACGATGTCGATGTCCTTGTCAGCGAGGAGTTCGTCCACCGTCATCGCCTTGAGGCCGAAGGCCTTGGCCTGCGTCTCGGCGAGTTCGGGCTTGAGGTCGGCGCAGGCGACCATGCGCACGCCCTTGAACAGCGGCGCCAAACGGAAATAGGCGGTCGAGATGTTGCCGCAGCCGACGACGCCGACGCGCAGTTTCTTTTTTCCAGCCATCTGGCGGCCCCTCAGTAGGATTTGACCGATTCGATGGATCGGCGCGCGAAGCGCTCGACGTCGGACGGGTTGTCGTGTTCCATGATGTAGACCTTCGCCGGCGTCTTGGCGCGAAGCTCGGCCATCAGCGATTTCCACGGCACCGTGCCGTGGCCGACGTCGGCCCAGCCGTCCTCGCTGGCGTTCTGGCCGGCGGGCGCGATGTCCTTGACGTGGACGGCGAGAATGCGGCTCGCATAGTCGGCGATCCATTTGGCCGGATCGGCGCCGCCGCGCACCACCCAGGCGACGTCGAGCTCGAGTCCGATCGACGGCGCGGCGTCGAGGATGAGTTTCTGCGGCACCGAACCGTCGGGCAGGGCCTTGAACTCGAAATCGTGGTTGTGCCAGGCGAAGCCGTAGCCCGCCTTCGTCGCCTTGTCGCCCACCGCGGCGAGCCGTGCGCCGAAGGCGCGCCAGCCGGCGGCGTCTGACGGTCGCTTGTCGGGCATCAGATAGGGGCAGACGAGCAGCGTCACGCCAAGAGTGTCGGCGGTGCGGCGCACGCCGTCGAAGTCGCCTTCCAGCATGTCGATCGAGAAATGGGCCGAGGGCATCGTCAGTCCGTTGCGGTCCATCTCGGCGCGCAGGCCGGCGACATCGTCGTAGACGCCGCCGAAGCCCTCCACCTGCGCATAGCCGTTGCGCGCGAGCATTTTCAGCACGTCGGCCCAGGGCTTGAAATTGCGGGCGCTGTAAAGCTGGAAAGACCAGTTCATGTCGGTGTTCCTGTGAGTTGGCAGTCGCTGTGTCAGAGCCGCAGGCCTTCGGCGGCATCGAAGAGGGAGGCCCGCATCGGATCGAAGCCGATCTCGACCATGTCGCCGGTCGACGGCATGCGCTCGGTCGGCACGCGAACGGCGAGATTGTGCCGTCCGAGCTTTGTCCAGACGAGCGAATCCGAGCCCATCGGCTCGACGACATCGACCTTAACCCTTGCCGAGAAGGGCCAGTCCGCGCCGCTGTTCAGGGCGACGTGTTCGGGGCGGATGCCGAATGTGACTTTCGTGCCCGAAGCCGGCGGAGCCGCGGTTTCATAGCGCGACAGCGGGATGCGCACGCCGTCCGTGGCGAAGCTCCCATCGGCAATCTCGCCGTCGAGGAAATTCATGCCGGGCGAGCCGATGAAGCCGGCGACGAAGAGGTTCACCGGGCGATTGTAGATCTCCTTCGGGGAGGCGAACTGCTGGATCACGCCGCCGCGCATGACGGCGATCCGGTCCGCAAGCGTCATCGCCTCGATCTGGTCGTGGGTCACGTAGATCATGGTATTGGCGAGCTGGTTGTGCAGCCGCTTGATCTCGACACGCAGTTCGGCGCGCAGCTTGGCATCGAGGTTGGAGAGCGGTTCGTCGAATAGGAAGACGTCGACGTCGCGCACCAGGGCGCGGCCGATCGCGACGCGCTGGCGCTGGCCGCCGGAGAGTGCGGCCGGCTTGCGCTGGAGCAGCGGCTGGATCTGCAGGATCTCCGCGGCCCGGGCGATGCGCTTGGCAATTTCATCCCGCGGCAGGCGGGCATTCTTCAGGCCGAAGGACAGGTTCCCTTCGACCGTCATCTGCGGGTAGAGCGCGTAGGACTGGAACACCATGCCGATGCCGCGGTCCTTGGGCTCCTCCCAGGTGACGTTCTTGCCGTTGATGAAGATCTGCCCGGCCGAGACGTCCAGCAGGCCGGCGATGCAGTTCAGAAGCGTGGACTTGCCGCAACCGGAGGGGCCGAGCAGCACGATGAACTCGCCCTGCTGGACCTCGAGATTCATCTTCTTCAGCACCTCGACTGTGCCGAAGTTGAGCGAGACGTCCTTGACGAGAACGCTGGTCATCGGCTCACCCCTTCACGGCGCCAGCGGCGATGCCGCGCACGAACAGCTTGCCCGAGATGAAGTAGATGACGAGCGGCACGAGGCCGGTGAGCAGCGTTGCGGCCATGTTGACGTTGTACTCCTTCACGCCTTGCACCGAGTTGACGATGTTGTTGAGCTGGACGGTCATCGGGTAGGTCTCGGGGCGGGTGTAGACGACGCCGAACAGGAAGTCGTTCCAGATGCCGGTCACCTGGATGATCATCGACACGACGAAGATCGGCAGCGACATGGGTAGCATGATGCGGAAGTAGATCGCCCAGAAGCCGGCGCCGTCGACGCGCGCGGCCTTGAACAGTTCCTCCGGCACCGAGGCGAAGTAGTTGCGGAACAGCAGCGTGTTGATCGGCATGCCGAAGATGGTGTGGACGATGACCAAGCCGGTCAGCGTGCCGTAGACGCCCATCTCGCGCAGGATGATGACGATCGGATAGATCATCACCTGGTAGGGGATGAAGGCGCCGACGATGAGGATGGTGAAGAAGATGTTGGCGCCCTTGAAACGCCAGTTGGCGAGCGCGTAGCCGTTCACCGAGGCGATCAGGATCGAGATGATGACGCTCGGCACGGTGATGCGCACCGAGTTCCAGAAACCGCGCGAGAGCCCGTCGCAGTTGAGGCCGGTGCAAGCCGTCGACCAGGCCTTGACCCAGGGCTCGAAGGTGATCTCAACCGGGGGCGCGAAGACGTTGCCGAAGCGGATTTCCGGCATTCCCTTCAGCGACGTGACGATCATCACGTAGAGCGGCATCAGGTAGTAGACGGAAAAGAGGAGCAGCGTCCCGTATATGACGATGTTGCGCCGCGACAGGGCGCGGCGCGGCCGCGGGCCGGACGGCTCCACGAGGCCGGCGACCACGGGGTCGGCCTGTCCCACGGCGGCGGCGCGAACGTCAGCCACGCTTGTTCCTCCCGCCGAACTCGAGATAGGCCCACGGCACGACGACGATCATCACGGTCAGCAGCATCATCGTCGAGGCGGCGAAGCCCTGGCCGAGGTTCTGCGCCGAGAACATGTAGTCGTAGACGTATTTCGCCGGCACTTCCGAGGCGAAGCCCGGCCCGCCCGAAGTCTGCGCCACCACCAGGTCGTAGATGCGCACGATGCCCGACGCGATGATCACGAGCGTGGTGACGAAGACCGGCCGCATCATCGGGATGACGATGAACAGATAGGTCTTCCACATCGGAATGCCGTCGACCCGCGCAGCCTTCCAGATATCCTCGTCGATGCCGCGCAATCCAGCCAGCATGAGGCACATGACGAGGCCAGTTCCCTGCCACAGGCCCGCGATCAGGATGCCATAGATGACGATCGACTGGTCGTAGAGCGGATTGAAGGTGAAGGTCTCCCAGCCCAGGCTGCGCACGAAGTGCTGCACGCCGAAGTCGGGATTGAGCAGCCACTGCCAGACCAGTCCGGTGACGATGAAGGAGAGCGCGAAAGGATAGAGGATGATCGTCCGGAACGTGTTCTCGAAGCGGATCTTCTGATCGAGCAGCGCCGCGAGCAGGAAGCCGATCAGCAGCGAAAAAATGAGCGAGAGGGTGCCGTAGATCAGAAGGTTCTGGATCGAGGCGATCCAGCGCGGCGTCGTCCACAGGCGTTCATACTGGTCGAGGCCGACGAAGTTGAGCCGCGGAAGCAGCCTGGAATTGGTGAAGGAGTAGACGACGGTCCAGATGGTCCCTCCGACGAACACGACCAGCGCCGTGAAGATCATCGGAATCGACGCAATCTTGGCGTTCAGATTGCGGAAAAGGGAGTTCGGGCGCCTGGAGGCGTCTGTCGCCATTGTCGTCGTCCAGCTTCTGGAGCAAGAGGGCCCCGCCGCCGCGCATGGATGGCGCGGCGGCGGGAGCGGTCAGCCTTGGGAGCTCAGTCGGCGTTGGCGATGATCTCGGCGTAGCGCTTCTGCGCTTCCTCCGGCGTCATCGACGGCGTGGCGAAGAATGCAACGAACAGATCGTTGAGCTGGTTGTTGGTGTCTTCGGTGTTCAGCCGCGGCGGATCCGGGATCGTGTTGTCCTTGGCGAGGATGTCGAGGCCCTTCTTCATGCAGTCGTTGGCGGCTGCGAGGTCGACGTCGCCGCGCACCGGCACGGATCCCTTCTTGAGGTTGAAGGCGACCTGGGTGGCGGGGCTGAGCATCACGGAAGCCAGCGCTTCCTGGGCCTTGGCCTTCGCCTCGTCCTTCATGATCGGGAAGTAGAACGCGTCGCCGCCGACCGAGATCAGCTCGTTCACGCCCAGACCCGGCAGGCAGGAATAGTCCTTACCGGCAACCTGGCCCGCGACCTGGAACTCGCCCTGCGCCCAGTCGCCCATGATCTGGCCGCCGGCCTGGCCGGTGATGACGAGGTTGGTCGCCTGGTTCCAGTCCTGGACGTTCGACTTGGCGGCCATCCGGCGGGCGTCGTCGGCAGCCTTGAACACCTTGGCAATCTCCGGTCCGGCCGCGACCGTCTCGTCCTTGTCCTGATAGACCTTGAGGAACACGTCCTTGCCGGCGATCGCCGGGATGAGAACGTTGAAGACGCCGGTGCGCTGCCAGGGCTGGCCGCCGATGGCTAGCGGGGTCTTGCCCGCCTTCTCGAGCGCCGGCGCGGCGGCCACGAACTCGTCCCAGTTCTTCGGAACCGGCACACCGGCATCCTCGAATGCCTTGTGCGAGAGCCACAGCCACTGCCAGGAGTGGATGTTGATCGGCACGCAGTAGATCTTGCCATCCTTCGTGCAGCCGTCGAGCAGGCTGACCGGGCGGATGAAGTTCTTCCAACCTTCCTTCTCGGCCAGTTCGGTGAAGTCGCGCATCAGCCCGGCTTCGACCAGTTCCTCGGCCTGGCGGCCGTGGTTGAACTGGGTGGCGCCCATCGGGTCGCCGCCGGTGATGCGGCTGATGAAGACCGGACGCGCGGTGTTGCCGCCGCCGGCGATGGCGCCGTCGACCCATTTGTTGCCGGTGGCGTCGAAGGCCTTGGCGAACTCGGCGACAGCCGCGGCCTCGCCGCCGGATGTCCACCAGTGCGTGACTTCGAGGTCGGTGGCGCTTGCTAGTGAGGTGAAAGATACCGAGGCGAGGGCCGCGGCGAGAAACCGTAAACGCATTACATCTCCTCCCTTGATCTGTAACGTTACAGGCAGCACGATATGTCATGCGCTGGCAGGAGGCAATGCCCCAATCGCACTTTTTTCGGGTCCCGAAATTATGCCGCCCTGTCGTCTCGCCTTCGTTGCACCGCCGAAGAACCGCCTCGCAATGCGGAAAATGAGCAGGGAAATGAGTGCAAGTTACTGATTCCGCTAAACAGTGCGCTGCAGCGAGTCCCGGAAGCGCCGGTCGATTGGCGGGCCGGGGGAGGCTGGAACTCGCGCAGGTGACAAATGCAATCTGTAACGTTACAGTATGAAACTTGAAGTTGGGCTTTTCCATGCGGAATCGCCTATATCACGTCGTCGGAAGGTGACGGGGATGCATGGACAGGGCGAAAACGACGATGTGCGGCGGAGCGAGGCAATCCGTCCGACGCTGAAATCCATCGCCTTCATGACCGGGCTCGGCGTCACCACCGTGTCGCGGGCGCTGAAGGATGCGCCCGAGATCGGGGAGGAGACGCGGCGCCGCGTCCAGCTCGTGGCGCGGCAGGTCGGCTACCGGCCCAACCGCGCCGGCGTCAGGCTACGCACCGGCAAGACCAACGTAATCAGCCTCGTCCTCGACACCGAAGACGATGTCACCGGCTTCGTGTCGGACATCATCTACGGTATTTCGGACGGTATCGCGGACACCTCCTATCATCTCGTGGTGACGCCCTATTCGCGGCGCAAGGATCCGATGGATCCCATCCGCTACGTGGTCGAGACCGGGTCGGCGGACGGAATCATCATTTCCCGCACCACGCCGAACGATCCGCGGGTTCTCTATCTCCTCGAGCATGGCTTTCCGTTCGCGGCGCATGGGCGCACGAACATGGGCCTGGCCCACCCGTTCCACGATTTCGACAACGAGGCTTTCGGCCGGATGGCCGTCGAGGCGCTGGCGGCCAGGGGGCGCCGCCGCATGGCGCTGCTGCCGCCGCCGCCGGCTCTCACCTATCATCGCCACATGCGCAAGGGTTTCGCTGACGCACTCGCCGAGGCCGGACTGCAGGAATACTCCCTCGGCGACCTGTCGATCGATGAATCCATCGACGCCGTGCGCGACCGGATCGCGGCGGTGGCTGCTCGATCCGGCGCGCCCGACGGCTATGTCTGCGCCAGCGGCGGCGCGGCGTTTGCCCTGGTGGCCGGGCTCGAAGCGGCGGGGCTCGTGCTTGGCCGGGAGGTCGACGTCGTGACGAAGCAATCGTCCAAGCTGCTGCGCTGGTTCCGCGCGGACCTGCGGCTGGTCGGGGAAGACTTTCGTCTGGCGGGACGGCAGCTCGCCCTGGCCGTGATGGGCGCGATCGCCGGCAAGAGCGCGTCCGAGCTGCAGACGATCGCCGTTCCCGCCGGCGGCAAGCCATCCTCATCCCGGTCCTGAGGCGCGGCGATTTCCCGTTGCCGAAAGTATCCGCCGGCTATGTGGTGGTGGAGGTTTCCCTAACGTCCTGCTAGCGTTAGTCTGACAAAGGGGCCGACGCAACGCGGGGTGTTGCGTCGGAGAGGCAAGCGAACATCGTCGGGTCGACCGGACGGGCGACCTGCGCCGGCAGGAAGGGCAGACCCGCGGCATGGCTGCTCGGCGGTACATCCGACAGCTCGCGACGATCGTTTCGATCGACGCGGCGGGCTTCTCGCGCCTGATGGGCATGGATGACGAGGCGGCCCTGTCGGCCTTCGAAGAGCGGCGCGACATCATCGTCGAGCGCTGCGGCGCGCATGGGGGACGGACCTTTGGCGACGCCGGCGATTCCATCATGGCCGAGTTCGGCAATCCGGCGGAAGCGCTTCTGGCGGCGTTCGATTTCCAGGAGCGGATCTCGACACTCAACGAGGCCATGCCGCCCAACCGGCGGATGCCCTTCCGAGCCGGCATCAATACCGGCGACGTGATTGCCCACGAAGGGCGGCTCTACGGCGACGACGTCAACATCGCGGCGCGGATCCAGGAGTTCGCACCGCATGGCGGGCTGACGATCTCGGAGACGACCTGGCACCACGTCAAGGACAAGACGGCGGCCGAGTTCACCGACCTCGGCGTGCTGTCGCTCAAGAACATCGCGCTGCCGGTGCGCGTCTTTGCCGCCGGCCGGCGGTCGGGTTCCCCGGAGGGTGCGGCGCCGGCCAGTTTGCCGCTCGGATTGCTCAAGCATCTGTCGACGTCGCAGGGCCCGCCCGCGATCGCCGTTTTGCCGTTCCGCAACGGCGGCGAGAGCGAACTCGCCTACCTCGCCGACGGCTTCGCAGAGGAGATCGGTCGCGGCCTCTCCAACGTGCGCTGGCTGTCGGTCATCGCGATGGGCTCGTCCTCGCAGTTTCGCGACGACGCGCTCGACATCAGGCTCGTCGGCAATGCGCTGGGCGCGCGCTACGTGGTTCGCGGCACGATCGCGCGCAGCGGCCCCGAAATCCGGCTCTCGGTCGCCCTCGTCGATGCCTCCAACGGACGGCTGGTCTGGTCTCGCCGCTTCGACCGGCATTTGGCGGATGTCTTCGCGCTGCAGAACGAGATCGGCAGCGAGATCGTCTCGATCCTGGAAAAGGAGGTCGACCGCGTCGAGCAGGCACGGACTTTCCAGGTGCCGTGGGAGAGCCTGGAAACATGGCAACTGGTGCTGCGCGGCCGATGGCACATGGCGCGGCGCACCAGCGAGGACACCGAACTCGCATACGAGCTTTTCAGCAAGGCCTACAGCCAGGATCCGAACTCCAGTGCCGTCCTTAACGAACTGGCCTGGTGGTGGTTCTGGCGGGCCTGGCTGCGCTTCGGCGACAACGAGGATCTCGACCGGGTGGCGCAGTTCGCGCACAAGGCGCTTTTGATGGACAGCCAGGATTCGCGGCCGCACGCCAATCTCGGCGCGGTCGAGATCATGCGCGGGCGGCCTGCGCGGGCGGTGGAGCATCTCGAGACGGCGCTCCATATTAACCCCAGCTTCGCCTTCGCGCGTTCCGCGATGGGCAGCGCCCGGTTGCTGCTGAACGATCCGGCGGCGGCTGTCCCGCTGTTCAAGGATACCGAGCGGCTCAGTCCGTTCGACATCTACAGCTTCCACAATCTCGGCGAGATGGCCGCCGCCTACAGCTTGCTGGAGGACTGGCCGGCGGCAATCGAAACGGCGCAGCGGTCGCTGGCGCTGTCCCCGGGATATTTCTATGCACGGTTCCTCAAGATCGGTGCGCTGGCGCGCATCGGGCGTATGGACGAGGCTTTGCGGGAGCGCCGGATCTTCGACACGCGGCATCCCGACTTCACCGTGCAGCGGGTGCGCTGGATACCCTTCGTCGACAGGACGGCAAACGATGTCCTGATCGCCAACTTCGAACTGGCGCAACCGCAATGATATGCTCGACGGACAGCTTACCCACAGGATGTATGAACTTGGTCACAGACTCCGCGGGCGCGGCCCTAGACAGTGGCGCCGATCCATATCGAAATCGAGCCGTGAGCCGGGCTCCGGGACCGCCTGAGGATGATTTCGCATCCAACCTCGTTGATCCCGCTCCCGGCTGCCGGCCGCGCCTGCTCCATGCGTCTCATGGTTCGATGCGGTTCCGTTTCTTCTAGGCTTTCAGTTTTTGGGGCGGGGGCTCCTTCGACAATGATCAAGACCAAGTATTTCGACGGCGTGCGCAAGGCGCAGGCCGAACAGGGGCCTGTCTCCGCCATGCCGCCGTTCGATATCGGCCGGCTGCGATCGAAGGGCGGCATAAAGGAATGGGTCAAGAGCCTGTTCTTCGAGGACGCGCGCTGGTGGCTGAAGATCGTGCGCCGCTGGTGGCCCACCCCGCGCATCGGCAAGTTCGTGCTGGTGACCCGCGACGCGGATGTGCGCGAGGTGCTCGAGCGCGAGAGCGAGTTCATCACGCCCTACGGACTCGAGATGACCGAGATGGCGGGCGGCGCCAACTTCGTTCTCGGCATGCAGGACGGGCCGGACTACCGCAAGCTGAAGAAGCCGCTCTTGAGCGCCTTTCCGCCGGACGAGGTGGAAGCGCGCGTCCGGCCGATCGCGGCGCGCCATGCGCGCGAGATCATGGACCGGGCATCGCCCGGATTCGACGCCATCGCCGGGCTGATGAAGGTCGTGCCGGCCAGGATCTGCCGCGAATATTTCGGCATGATCGTCGACGACGAGACCGAGTTCACGGACTGGTCGATCGCGCTCAGCTCGATCTTCTTCTCCGACCCCACCGCGGACAAGGCGACGCGTCAACTCGCAATCGTCGCCGCCGACCGCATGGTCAAGGCCGTCGACCGCTCGATCGCCGCCATCCGCGAAGGCTCGGCGCTGCCCGACACGCCGCTCGCGCGGATGGTCGCGATGATGGACAAGGGCGTGCTGACCTTGACCGAGGTCCATTCCGTGATGCTGGGGATGATCTCCGGCTTCGCGCCGACCAACCTCCTGGCGGGCGGCAACTGCCTGGACGTCATCCTGTCGAAGCCCGAAGCCCAGCAGGCGGTCAGGGTCGCGATCGGGGCCGGCGATACGGAAGCGCTGGACAAGGCGGTGATGGAGGCGATGCGCTTCAAGCCGATCTGGATCGGACCGTGGCGCTATGCCTCGGCCGATCTGCGCATCGCCGCGGGGACCAAGCGCGAGAAGCTGATCCCGCAAGGCACGACGGTGATGCCGGCGACGCTCTCGGCCATGTTCGATCCCGACGCCGTGGAACGGCCGGACGAGTTCGATCCCGAGCGGCCGCGCAAGACCTACATGGTCTACGGCCACGGCATTCATGTGTGCATCGGGGCGGAGGTGGCGCGCGTGCAGATCGGCGAATGCCTGCGCGCGATCTTCGCCAAGAAGGATGTGCGCCGCATGCCCGGGCGAGCCGGCAAGATGACGCGTCTCGGCGCCTTTCCCGAGCATCTGAGGATCGACTTCGAGCGCGAGCAACTGGAACGGATTGAGCCGCAATCGCTCGTCACGGTGGTCCTTCCGACGAAGAGCGGCGTCGACCTCTCCGCCGTCCGCGACGCGGTCGAAAAACTCGGCAATCCGGCCGGCGAGGCGATGCAGGCGGCGCTCGACGCGACGGGGATCATCCACTTCTCCAGCATCGCCGTCGTCGAGACCGGAAAGGCCGATCCGGCCACGGGCGCGGCGAAAGGCATGGTCGTGCTGGAATTCTCCGGCGACGGTGACAACCGCCAGGTCATCAGCGCCCTCGCGCACCATGCGGGGCCGATCCTCCGGCCGGTGCTGGAAGATGCCTGCGATATCCCGTCAGGCGGCGACCTCGAAGGGCTCTTCCTCAAGAAGAGCATCGAAATCTCGCCGGCCTTCGGCAGCACGGCGGGTCTGGTGTTCGCCGGGACGCCCGGCCATTCGGTGCAGCGGATCAAGGCGGAAGCGCGGCTCGCCGACCTCGTCCACGGCATCGTCGAAACGCCGCGCCCGGCGGATCCGAAGGGGGCGGCTGGAGCTCTCGCCGAGGCTCGGGAGAGGCTCAAGGAGGAGGGCGAGTACGACTGGGCCTTCCGCTCGGCCGACAGCCTCCTGGAGCGTCCGCCGGGCTCGGCGTGGCAAGCGATTCGGACGACGCTGGCGGCGCCCTATGTGGCAGTTCTCGCCGCGGGACTCCTCCTGATCGGCGGCTGGCTCACCTATCTGAACGTCTTCGGCTCGTTCGGCGGGCCGGGCAGCCTCAGCTATTCCGTCTTCTCCTTCCTCCTCGGCATTCTCGGGTTGGCCGTGGCGGCCGGTGTCGTGGGCGGCGGCCTGGTCCTGCTCCTGCAGGGCAAGGGGGGCGGGGACGCGGCCGACGCCTCGCCATTGGGCAGAGGTCCCGCCGTTCTGCTCGCCGTGGCCCTGGTCCTGGCCGGCGGCGTGCTCGTCTGGGCCTATGCGGCCGGTCCGTTCGACGATCCGCTGCGCAACATCTTCGTCACGGGCGCCTCGCTCATTCTCGCACTTATCGGTCTGCTGATCATCGGCGCCGCGCTGATCGGCGGTGTCGCCTGGCTGCTGCAGCGCTGGGAAAACCGGGACAAGAGGAGCATCGAATCGATCGAACTGGCGGATCTTGTGCCAATCCAGGAGCGGGAAGACCACCGCGCGCAAAACCATCTGACGGCGATCTCGGTGATGAAGGCCGGCAGGCTGCGGCGGCTGGCGCTCCGGCTCGCCTTCTACGTCATATCCATCGCCGCGCAGAAAGTGTTCCGGCCGGGCTATCTCGGCACGATCAACACCATCCATTTCGCCCGCTGGATCCTGCTTCCGGGAACCGACCGGCTGATGTTCTTTTCGAACTACGGGGGAAGCTGGGAGAGCTATCTCGAGGACTTCATCACCAAGGCGTCGGAAGGCCTGACCGGCGTCTGGAGCAATACCGAGGGTTTCCCTCGGGCGAAATGGCTGTTCTTCGACGGCGCCAGGGACGGCGACCGCTTCAAGCGCTGGGCGCGGCGCCAGCAGGTGCCCACGCTGTTCTGGTATTCGGCCTATCCCGACCTCAACACACAGCGCATCCGCATCAACTCGCGCATCCGTCGCGGCATCTGCCGCGCGTCCGACGGCGAGGCGCGCGACTGGCTGAGCCTGTTCGGATCGAAGCCGCGCCCGCGCATTTCGCAGGAACTGGTCAACGCTGACGCCAAGCCGGTGCTGCCGCCGCCGCCCGAGCCGCTGGAGAGCGGTGAGATTCAGTCGATCTTCTTCAACGCCTTCGGAGCGCTCGACTACGGTCACCTGATGGCGTTCGCCGTGCCGGACGGACTGCGGCGCGACGCGCGGCGGCGATGGCTGGAATTCCTGACGGCGCAGACCAGCTTCGGCGATCCGATCCCGCGCGTCAGCGCGATGACGATCGGCTTCGGCCCGGACGGTCTGCGGCGCCTTGGGCTGGATGCGGGCGCGGGCGAGGAGGCACTGAGGCGCTTCCCCAACGCCTTCCTGCAGGGCATGGGCCATCCCGAACGCAGCCGCATCCTCGACGACGTCGGCGAGAGCCAGCCTGCGAAGTGGCGGTGGGGGGCGTCGCAGAATCCGGCCGATATGATTGTGGCCTGCTATGCCAAGGATAGGAAGCTGCTCGCCACGAACGTCGCCGAGGTGAAAAAGCGGGCGAAGGGCGCGGGGTTGTCGCCGCCGGTGTTCGAGCTTCCGCTCGAGACCAAGCGCCGGGAGCAACCGAAAGCCGGACAGGACGGAGACGCGATACGCGGATCCCGGCGACCCCAGGCGATCGAACATTTCGGGTTTGCCGACGGCATTTCGCAGCCGGCCGTGCGCGGAACGGCGCGCGTCAACGCTGGGGCACCGGACGCAAATGTCGTCGCGGCGGGCGAGTTTCTCTTCGGCTACCGCGACGAGCATGGATTCTATCCGGTGTCGCCGGCAGTTAAGGCCGGCCACGACCCATCGGGTATCCTGCCTATCCTTCGCTTCCGGCGCGGCGCGGACGGCACGAACGACGCCTTGCGTGATTTCGGCCGCAACGGTTCGTTCCTGGTGGTGCGCCAGTTCGAGCAGCATGTCGACGACTTCGCGGCATACTGTTCCTTCGCTGCGCGGACGAAGGCCGAAGAGCACGACGATCCCTCGATCACGCCGGAGTGGATTGCCGCCAAGATGATGGGTCGCTGGCAGGACGGCTCATCGCTGGTGCGCAATCCTGAGCACCGGCCCGACCGGCCAACCGACAACTCCTTCTCCTACGGGGTGGAGGATCCGCAGGGGCTGCGCTGTCCGTTCGGGGCGCATATCCGACGCTCCAACCCGCGGGACTCGCTCGGCGACGACCATGCGACGCAGGTCAGGATCGGCAAGCGGCACCGGATCCTGCGCGTCGGGCGCACCTACGAGATGCCCGCCGGCAAGGCGAAGAAGGGCGAAAAAGGCCTGCTGTTCATGTGCCTCAACGCCGACATCGAACGCCAGTACGAGTTCATGCAGCAGACCTGGGTATCGGCCCCTTCGTTCCACGGCCTGCCGCGCGAGAAGGATCCGGCGATCGGTGCGAACGAGGGGAAGGGGCGGTTCACGATCCCCAGGTGGGAAGGCAGCGTCGTCCTCAAGGACATGCCGAGTTTCGTGACGACGCGGGGCGGCGGCTACTTCTTCATGCCGGGCCGGTCGGCGCTACGCTACATGATCTCGCGGCTATAGAGCGGAGCTGAAGCAGGATCGCGCTGCGGTTTCGCGGCGGAATTGACCTGAGACGGGTCAGTCGTCCTCGCCCGCGGCCGCGATGTGGCGCAGGCGGGGCGCGCTCAGCACGCGCACGCCGCCGCGGCGCAGCTCGATGACACCCCTCGACCGCCAGTCGTTCAGCGTCTTGTTGACGGATTCGCGGGTGGCGCCGAGGAATTCGGCGAGTTCGGCCTGAGAAATCTCGATCCAGCCGTCCTTGTCGGCATTGATGGCCGACAGAAGCGCGAGGCGCTTGGCCAGGCGCGCCTCGATGGCGAAGAAGGCAAGGTCTCCCATTTCGCCGCTCACCCAGCGCAGGCGGGCGCAGAGGAGCTCGATCATCACACGGGCGAGCGCCGGATGACGCTCCATGCGCTCGAAGAGCTGGGCGCGGCTGAGCGAAACGAGTTCGCAGGGCGTGAGGCATATCGCGGTGGCGGTGCGGGTGCCGCCGTCCAGCGCGCCGATCTCGCCGACGAGGCTGTGATGAAGCTCTATGTTCGCGACGAGCTTCTGCCCGCCCGGAGAGTATAGCGAGATCTCGACGGTTCCCGAGATGACCCCATAGATCCGGTCGGAGGTATCTTCCTGCATGAAGAGATGCTGGCCGGCGGCGCAGCGCTCCACGCGGCAACCCTTGAACAGCAGATCGAAGAGATCCGGGCCGATGCGAACCGGCGCGCCATTGCCCGCTTCGTTTGCGGCGTGGGTCATCGGGACGCTCCGCTCGCGGCGACTTGCATCTATGTACGACAGGTCGATG
Source organism: Mesorhizobium sp. (assembly GCA_019635735.1). Classification (GTDB taxonomy): domain Bacteria; phylum Pseudomonadota; class Alphaproteobacteria; order Rhizobiales; family Rhizobiaceae; genus Mesorhizobium_A. The sequence continues at coordinate 190,632 of JAHBYX010000008.1, read as the reverse complement.
AGCGTGGGAAGCATGGCTTGTGACTCACTCTAGGAATGCGAAGGCGGCGGGCCGTTCGGCGTGTGCGCGCCGAGCAATCTCGGTGTCGGCCGGGGCGGCAGGAAAGGTGTGGCGGAACGCGGCGGGCCGTCTGCACGGACGGCGGGAGGGACCGCCCGCGCAGACGACAACAATGAAAAGTGCTTCGACATGAGTGAACGATGCGGGCCGCGAGACCGCTCCTTTTCATTGGGCTCAAGGCCCGATTCGGCCTTGCCGTTAGGGAAGGTCTTCGAATTCGCGGCGATCGTCTGTGAGATGAATCACATGGGGGCCGAGGGGCGAAGCGCGGGTGTGCCAAGCCGCGCTCTCCATGTTCTTGCGATGACGATTGAACTCGATGCGAACTTCTGCTTGTATACAGCTCCATTTCGCATATCGAACGCTCGATCAGGGAGGATCGAAAAATGGCATCGAATAGCCTGGAAACCGTCATAAACTCGGGTCGAAATATCGTCGACGCTCTGAGAAACTCGCGTATTGGCAGCTATGTGTATCCAGTAGTCGCCGCTGAATTCGCCAACTGGCGTGACGAACAGCGCGCCTGGCGCGACTCCGCAGTGCTGTTCGACCAGTCGCACCACATGGCAGAGCTGACCGTCGAGGGGCCGGACGCGGGCCGGTTCCTGGAGAGCCTTGGGATCAACAGTTTCAAGAACTTCCCGGTCGACCGCGCCAAGCACTACGTGCCGGTGAGCCCGGAAGGCTACGTCATCGGCGACGTGATCCTGTTCCACCTCGAAGAGGACCAGTACGTGCTGGTCGGCCGCGCCCCGACCGTCAACTGGATCGAATACAACGCGCAGAAGGGCGGACACTCGCTCAAAACCATCCGCGACGACCGTTCGCCCTCGCGTCCGGACGGCAAGGAGGTCAAGCGGCGCCACTACCGGTTCCAGATCCAGGGGCCGAACGCGCCGCAGATCCTCGAGAAGCTCAATGGCGGGCCGGTGCCGGACATCAAGTTCTTCCACATGGACCGCATCAACATTGCCGGCCGCAAGGTCAGGGCACTGCGTCACGGCATGGCCGGCGCGCCCGGCCTGGAGGTCTTCGGCCCCTACGCCGAAAAGGACGAAATCCGCGCCGCGATCCTGGAGGCCGGCAAGGAATTCGACCTCTACCAGGTCGGCAGCCGCGCCTATTCGACGAACACGCTGGAATCGGGCTGGATCCCGTCGCCGCTGCCCGCCGTCTATACCGGCGACGAGATGAAGGCCTATCGCGAATGGCTGCCGGCCGAAGGCTACGAGGCGACCGGATCGATCGGCGGGTCCTTCGTCTCGGACGACATCCGCGATTATTATTCCACGCCGTGGGAACTCGGATACGGCTTCTACATCAAGAACGACCACGACTTCGTCGGGCGTGCCGCGCTGGAGAAGATGCAGGGCCGCAAGCACCGCAAGAAGGTGACGTTCGAATGGAACAGCGAGGACGTGCAGAAGGTCCTCGCGTCCGGCTTCCAGCGCGACGAACTCCCCTACAAGTGGATCGACTTCCCGGTCGCCAACTATGCCTCGTCATCCTTCGACCGGATCATGCACGGCAACCGGGTGGCCGGGCTCTCGATGTTCTCGGGCTACAGCTTCAACGAGCGCTGCATGCTGTCGCTGGGCGTCGTCGACGACGATATCCAGATCGGCGACATCCTGACACTCGTCTGGGGAGAGCCCGACGGCGGGACCGACAAGACCGCCACGGAGAAGCATCGTCAGGCCGAAATCCGCGTGCGCGTGTCGGCGGCGCCCTATGCGCGGGAAGCCCGGGAGAACTATGTCGAAAGCTGGCGCACCCGCGCGGCCTGAGGCACAGTAGTCCGCGAGGGACGTTCCGGTCGGTCCAGTCGGACCGATCGGTTCGCCGGGGGAGGACGCCATGAGTGACAAGGAAGCCTCGCAGTCGCTGAAGGCGCTGCTGGGCATTCGCGACCTGATCCTTGGCGGTCGGCTTGCGGCCGGCGAGCGGCTGTCCGAAATTCCGCTCGCCGAGCAGTTGGGGATTTCCCGCACGCCGGTCAGGGCTGCGCTCGCCAGGCTCGAGCAGGAAGGCCTGCTGGAGAAGAGCCCGTCCGGCAGCTATTTCGCCCGCGCCTTCACGATCGACGAGGTGATGGACGCGATCGAGCTTCGCGGCGTGCTGGAAGGCACCGCCGCGCGTCTCGCCGCGGAGCGCGGGGCCGACCCGCGCAAGCTTTCGGACATCGCGCGCGTCGTGGATGCCATCGGCGAGACGTTGGCGCCCGGACCGCTCGACATGGACTTCGAGGCCTATGTCCAGCGCAATGACGAATTCCACCGGCTGCTGGCCGGCCTCGCGGGCAGCGAGACGATCCGGCGCGAGATCGAACGCACGGTGCGGCTGCCCTTCGCCTCGCCCGGTGCTTTCCTGGAGAAGCAGGAGGATGTCCCCGTCTTCCGCCAGTCGCTGGTCGGGGCGCAGGAACAGCATCGCGCCATCGTCGAGGCGATCGAGAAACGCGAAGGCGCTCGCGCCGAGGCGATCGCCCGCGAGCATGCGAGGCTGGCAAGGCGCAATCTGGAATATGTGCTCTACCGCGATCCGAGCCTGATGCAGCGCATCCCCGCGCTGACCCTCGTTCGTCCGGAAGAGGAAGCCGAGGGAGGCTATCGCTCCACCGACTGGATGTCGGCGGCCTTCCGGAAATTGTAGCGTCTCGTCCCGGCCGATCGGGGTCGTGGGTCTTTGATCCGTGACAATGACGATGCACTCTCCTGCGCGATAGCTCGTCGGCAGGAAGAGGGTGACGCATGACCATCAGGAACCTCGAATTCGCCGCCCGGCCGCGCTCGGTCGCCGTCGTCGGCGCTTCGCAGCGCGAAGGGTCGGTCGGGCGCGTCGTCCTCGACAACATCCTCGACGGCGGGTTCGAGGGCCCGGTCTGGCCGATCAATCCGAAATACCGCGAACTTCGCGGGCTTGCCTGCTTCGCGCACGCAGCCGATCTGCCGGCGGTTCCGGACGTAGCCGTGATCGTCACGCCGGCCGAGACCGTGCCGGGGATCATCTCCGACCTGGGCGAAAAGGGCTGCCGGGCGGCGGTCGTGATCACGGCGGGCCTGACGCGCGAGAACGGGCTGCGGCAGGCGATGCTCGACTCAGCGAAGCCGCATCTGTTGCGCATCATCGGGCCGAATACGGTGGGACTGATGATACCGCCGTTCAAGCTGAATGCGGGCTTCGCCCATATGGCGGCAAAGCCGGGCAAGATCGCGCTTCTGTCGCAGTCGGGTGCGATCGCCACCTCGCTCATCGACTGGGCCGCCGACAACAATGTCGGCTTTTCCCACATCGTCTCGCTCGGTGACATGGCCGATGTCGACGTGGGCGACTGGCTGGACCTGCTCGCCGGAGATGCGGCGACGAAGGCGATCGTTATGTATCTGGAATCGGTGACCAGCCCGCGCAAATTCATGTCGGCTGCCCGGGCCGCGGCGCGCATCAAGCCGGTCATCGCGATCAAGTCCGGCCGTCATGCCCAGGCGGCGAAGGCGGCCGCCACGCATACCGGAGCGCTGTCCGGAGCCGACCGTGTCGTCGACGCGGCGTTGAGGCGAGCCGGCATCCTGCGGGTCGGGGGACTTGCCGAACTGATCGACGCGGCCGAGATCACCGCGAGGTTTCCGCCGCTGCATCGCGCCCGTATCGGCATTGTGACGAATGGCGGCGGGGCCGGCGTTCTCGCCGTGGACGAACTGATGGCCGGCGGGGGAGAGCTCGCGGAGCTTTCCGCCGACACGCTGGCCGAGCTCGATCGGGCGCTCCCCGCGACATGGTCGAAAGGAAATCCCGTCGACATCATCGGCGACGCTCCGCCGGAACGGTATCGCGCCGCGGTATCGGCCGTGGCGGCGGATGCCGGCGTCGATGCGGTGATGGTGTTCAACTGCCCGACAGGCCTCGCTTCGCCGATCGAGGCCGCGAAGTCCGTCGCCGATCTCGCGAGCAAAGGGCATATATCCGGCAAACCGGTGCTGACCTGCTGGCTGGGGGAACATACCGCGAGAATCGGCCGCCACGTCCTCCAGGAGGCAGGACTGGCCAGTTTCGAGATGCCGGCCGATACGGCCCGCGCGGCCGCCTATCTCGCCGACTGGTCGAAGGCGCAGATCGCACTCGCCCGGGTGCCTTCCGCCCGCAGCGAAGACGTGAGCGGCTACCGGGACCTGGTGCTCGACATCTTCCGCGAGGCCGCGGGAGAGGGCAGGCGTATGCTGACCGAGCCGGAGGCCAAGAGCGCGATCAGGGCCTACGGTATCGACGCGCCTGAAGTGCTCGTCGCCCGATCGGTCAAGGACGTTTCCGCTGCCGCGCGCAAGCTGCTCGGCAAGGGTGGGCAGGTCGCGGTGAAGCTGCTTTCGAAATCGATCTCGCACAAATCCGATGTCGGCGGCGTGGTGCTCGGGCTGGATACCGCGAAGGCGGCGGCCGAGGCGGCGCGGACGATCGAGAAGCGCGTCGCGAAGCTGCGGCCGGACGCGGCGATCGACGGGTTCGCGGTGCAGCCGATGGTGGTGCGCAAGCAGGCGCATGAACTCATCCTCGGCATGAGCCGGGACCCGATCTTCGGTCCGGTCATCCTGTTCGGGGCCGGCGGGGTCGCCGTCGAGGTGACGGACGATACGGCGGTGGCGCTGCCGCCGATGGACGACGTGCTGGCCGGCGACCTGATCGACCGCACTAGGATCGGCCGCCTGCTCGCCGGCTTCCGGGACCGCGAGCCGGCAAACCGCGCGGCGATCGTCTCGGCGCTCAACGGGCTGTCGCAGCTCGTCATCGATTTTCCGTGCATCGATGGGATCGACGTGAATCCGCTGCTGGCGGACGCAGGAGGCGCGATCGCGCTCGATGCCCGCATAGAGATCGATCCCGCCCGCGTGGAGGAGCGGGGGCCGGACAAGGCGCTTGTCATCCGGCCCTATCCGACAGGGTGGGACACGACCTTGTCCGGCGGCAAGGGCGAATTCCACATCCGGCCGATCAAGCCGGCCGATGTCGGGCTCTATCCCGACTTCCTCGCCAAGGTGTCGCCCGACGATATCAGACTGCGTTTCCTGGCGCAGCGCCGCGAGTTCCCGGACGAGATGCTGAAGCGGCTGACGCAGCTCGACTACGACCGGGAAATCGCCTTCGTGGCCTTGCGGGCGGGAACAGGCGAACTCGCCGCGATCGGCCGCCTGTCCGCGGACCCCGACCATATGAAGGCCGAATACGCGCTTCTGGTCCGTACCGACATGCAGGGACAGGGGCTGGGCTGGGCGATGCTGCGCCATCTGATCGACTACGCGCGCGCCGACGGCATCAGGCAGATCGAAGGCCTGATCCTGGCGGAAAACACGCGCATGCTGTCGATGTGCCGGGAGTTCGGCTTCGATGTCGCGCATCACCCGGAAGAACCGGGCCTGATGCTGGCATCGCTCAATCTCTGACGCATGCGCCAAGCTCGGTCGCTTCACCGTTCTTTGACATTTGCCAATCGATGTGAAATATGTCGCCATTGCCTTTGAGCGGTGAGGAGCAATGGCGAAGGCGCAAGCGGACCGGATCGTCCACAAAGCCGCATGGCTTTATTATACGCATGGCCTGCGCCAGGACGAAGTGGCGCAGCGGCTGAACATTTCGCGCGCGTCGGTCGCACTCTATCTGCGCCGCGCCCGCGAGAGCGGCATCGTGACCATCTCCACCGCGACCTATCTGTTTCGCGGCGAGCAGCTGTCGCGACAGGTCGAGGACAGGTTCGGACTGGAAGCGGTCTGGATCGCGGGAGAGGACCTCGCGGCCGATGACGAGGAGGCGGAGATTCCGCCGCTCGCGGCAAGCGTTTTCCTCGAAATGGTTGGCCGCGGCCAGCGTGTCGGCATCGCCTGGGGTCGGACCGTCTATGCCATCGCCGACGTCATGTCCTTCGCCGACCTCGAGGGCGTCACGGTCGTCCAGCTCTGCGGCAATCTGGGCGCGCCCTATTCCTACCGGCCCGACCAATGCACGATGGAGATCGCCCGCCGGCTCAACGCGCGCGGCCTCAATTTCTATGCGCCGCTCGTTCTCTCCACGTCCGATCTCGCCGATGCGCTGAGAGAGGAGCCGGTGATCCGCGAACAGCTCGAGAGCGTGTCCGGCTGCGACCTGTCGCTCTATTCGGTCGGCACCCTCGACGAGGACAGCCACGTGGTGAAGTGCGGCGCGCTGACAATATCCGAACTCGCACAGTTGAAGACGCAGGGTGCGGCGGGCGTCATCGCCGGCCAGGTCATAGACAGCAGCGGCATCCTGCTCGACTGCGACTACAACCGCCGGGTCATCTCGGCGGACCTTGAAAGCCTGAAGGCGATCCCGCGCCGGCTGCTGGTGGCGCAGGAAGAGAGCAAGCTCGAACCCCTGCGCGCCGCCCTTGCCGGCGGCTTCTGCACCCATCTCGTTGCCACCGCCACGATCGCCCGCGACCTGCTCGCGGGCGACTGAGCGGAGCCAGTCACCCACTCGATACGGAAGACCGACATGAAGAATCTCTGGAACGACCAGGAGGCCGAGCGCCTCGTTGCCGACTACGCCGCCAAGGGCGTCGGGCGCGACCTCGCGCTTCGCGTCTACACGACGCGGCTGCTCGGCGGCGAGCCGCGGCTGGTGCTGCATGGCGGGGGCAACACCTCGGTCAAGGGACAGGCGACGGACCTCGTCGGCGACACCTACGAGGTACTCCACGTCAAGGGATCGGGCTGGGACATGGCCGTCATCGAGCCGGCCGGGCTGCCGGCGGTGAAGATGGCGCCGCTCTTGAAGGCGCGGGCGAAGGATGCCCTGTCGGACGAGGACATGGTGGCGCTGCAGCGCGCCAACCTGATCGACCCGTCCTCGCCCAATCCCTCTGTCGAGACGCTGCTGCACGCCTTCCTGCCGCACAGGTTCGTCGACCACACGCACTCGACAGCCGTGCTCGCCATCGTCGACCAGGGCGAGGACTCGAAGGCGCTGTGCGATAATGTGTTCGGACCGAAGATGGGCTACGTGCCCTACATCAAGCCGGGCTTCGACCTCGCCAAGGCGGCGGCCGAGGTGTTCGAGAAGGACACTACCGTCGAAGGCCTGATACTCGACAAGCACGGCATCTTCACTTTCGCTGAAAGCGCGAAGGAGGCCTATGACCGGATGATCCACTGGGTCACGGTCGCCGAGGATTATGTCGCCAAGAACGGCAAGCCGCCGGCGAAGACCGCGGCACTGCCGGCCTTGCTCGCCTCCCCGGCGGACATCGCCTCCTCGTTGCGCGGCGCGGTCGCCGTCGATCTCGGCGAAGGCCGGTTCGACCGGATGATCTCGGACTTCCGTACCTCGCCGGCGATCCTCGACTTCCTCGCCAATGCCGACCTGCAGCGGCTGGCCGACCGCGGCGTCTCCACGCCGGATCTCTCGATCCGCATCAAGACCGGGCCAATGGTCCTGCCGCCGCCGGCGGCGGGAGACGCGACCTATCCGAAGACGATCCGCGAGAAGGTTGCGGCCTACGTCGCCGAATACACCGACTACTTCCGCTCGAACGACGCCCGCGACGACGTCAGGCGCACCATGCTCGATCCGATGCCGCGCCTCAGCCTCGTGCCGGGCGTCGGCATCTTCGGTCACGGCCGCACGCTGAAGGACGCCAAGATCGCTTCCGATGTCGCCGAGGCGTGGATGGACGCAGTGCGCGGCGCGGAGGCCATCGGCGACTTCCGTCCGCTCGCCAAGTCCGACCTGTTCGAGCTCGAATACTGGTCGCTGGAGCAGGCCAAGCTCGCCGGCAACAAGCCGAAGCCGCTGACCGGGCAGGTGATGCTGGTCACTGGCGGCGCGGGGGCGATCGGTGCTGCCACCGCGAAGATGTTCGCCGCCAACGGGGCGCATGTCGTGGTCGTCGATCTGGACATGGCCAAGGCGAAAGAAGTCGCCAAGGCGGCCGGCAACGCCTCGATCGGCGTCGGTGCCGACGTGACGAAGCCGGCCGACGTGCGCGCGGCGTTCGACGCGGCGGTCGCCACCTATGGCGGCGTCGACATCGTCGTGTCGAACGCCGGGGCGGCCTTCGAGGGCGCGATCGGCGAGATCGACGACGCGTTGCTGCGCAGGAGCTTCGAGCTCAACTTCTTCGCCCACCAGAGCGTGGCGCAGAACGCGGTTCGTATCTTCAAGCAGCAGGGCACCGGTGGCTGCCTGCTTTTCAACACGTCGAAACAGGCGATCAATCCCGGTCCGAAGTTCGGCGCCTACGGGCTTCCGAAGGCGGCGACGCTGTTCCTGTCGCGCCAGTATGCGCTCGACTACGGCTCGATCGGCGTGCGCTCCAACGCCGTCAACGCCGACCGCATCCGCTCGGGCCTGCTCACCGACGCGATGATAGCCAGCCGCTCGACGGCGCGCGGCCTGTCGGAGAAGGACTACATGTCCGGCAACCTGCTCGGTCAGGAAGTGACCGCCGACCACGTCGCGCAGGCCTTCCTGCACCACGCGCTGGCGGAACGGACGACGGCCGACGTGACGACGGTCGACGGGGGGAATATCGCGGCGGCGCTGCGCTAACCGCCAGAGCCGGAACGGTGGTTCGCGCCGTTCCGGTCAATGGGTTCGAGTCTTCGATGCGCTACGCCCCAGAAAGGCGAGGACGAGGGCAGCCGGCATCAAGCCTGCGGCGACCAGGAAAGTCGTCGTGAAAGCATCCCCGGTCGCGGCGGCGGAAAGGTCACCGACCTCGCCGGATCCCGCCGCCGCGGCAAACACTGCGGCCATCGCCGACGCGCCTGTCATGAACCCGAGATTGCGTGACAGGCCGAGCAGTGCCGACATCGTGCCGCGCCTGTTTTCCGGTGACGTCATCATCACGGCCGTGTTGTTCGCCGCAAGGAACAGTTGGAAGCCGGGCGTCAGGAGAGCAAGTGCCGTGACGTATCCCGCGATGCCGAACAAGCGGGGGAGCACTGCCAGACCGATCAGTCCGACAAGGATCGTGAACAGGCCGGCCACCAGAACGCGTTGGGCGCCGAACCGGTCGGTGGCGCGGCCGGCTGGTACGCCGGACAGCGCCGCGATCACCGGGCCGACCGCCATGACAATGCCAACCAGCGCCACGTCGAGTCGCAGTGCGAACGACAGAAAGAACGGGCCGACGACAAGGGTCGACATCATGACGGTCGCCACGATCACGTTCATCGCGAGCGCCGTCCAGGTGCCGCGATCATGCAGGGTCTCCAAAGGCACGAGCGGGGTTTCCGCGCGACGCTCGACAAGGAAGAAGACCGCAAAAGCAAAGATCGCCAGGGGCAGCAGGAGACCGGCGTTCCACCCGGCCATGGCGGCTGCATAGGCAACCAGGGCGGCGCCGAGCAGGGCAGCGCCAGGCCAATCGAGGCGGGTCTTGCGGCGATCCGCTCGGGTCGGCGAGGCAGGTATCGTTGCGAGGCCGACGCCAATCAGCAACACGGCCACGCCGGCGAGCAGGATGAAAGCGGATCGCCAGCCGAAGACCGCAATCAACAGGCCACCCAGGGAAGGTCCGAGCGCGGTTCCGATGGCCGACATGGTGCCGAAGAGACCCATTGCCGTTCCCAGGCGGTCCTTCGCGACCGTGTCCCGCGCGATCGAAAGTGGCAGCGCCATAAGGATCGCGCCGCCGATGCCCTGGACCGCGCGACCGGCGATCAGTGTTCCGAGCGTGGGAGCGGCCGCGCACAACACCGAAGAGAGCGCGAAGACGCCAAGGCCGGCGATCAGCACGCGGTGATGCCCGTAGAGATCGCCTAGCCATCCGGCGGTGACGATCGTCACCGTCACGGAGATCAGATAGGCGAGCACGACCCACTGGACGTCCTGGATGGATGCGGAAAAGACGGCGGCCAGCGTGGGCAGCGCGACGGAAGCGATGCTGATGCCGAGCGAAGCAAGCAACGTTGCTCCGGCAAGGGCGGTCAGAGCCGGCCATGCAGGTCGGGTCTTGATATCCGCGGAGTGGTCGTTGGCTGTCATTGTCATGGCAGCACCTCTTGTCGTTGTTGTTCGAGGCCGCTACCTTTGCCACTTCAAGTCAACTTGAGGTCAAGAGTGAATCTGCTCGATATCGGTGTTCTCTCGGAAAGGAGCGGCGTGCCCGCTTCGACACTGCGCTATTACGAGGAGATCGGGCTGATCGAATCGCTCGGGCGGCGCGGGCTGCGACGACAGTTCGGTCCGGAGGCATTGACCCAACTCGCCCTGATATCCATGGGCAAGACGGCAGGTTTCTCCCTGGAGGAGATCAAGAACGCCTTCGGTAAGCGCGGGGTCAGTACGCTGCCGCGCCAGGCACTTCATCAACGCGCCGACGACATAGATGTTCAGATACGCGGGCTGATCACGCTGCGGAACGCCCTGAGGCACGTCGCCGAATGCTCCGCGCCCTCGCATATGGAGTGTCCGAAATTCCGCCGGCTGCTGAGTCTGGCGCCCTACTCGCACGCGCCGACAGAAGCGCAGCCTGGTGCCAGGGCGAAGCGCAAATAGCAGCCTCGGCAAGCAGGAAGGGCGGCCGCGCGGCCGCCCTTCCGCATTCCAGCCTTGTGGCCGAAATCACTTCGCGTTCGGGTTGGGCATCCAGGCCGGCATGGCGACGTCGGCATGGGCGAACTGGGGAAGCTTGGCCGACAGTTCTTCCATGTTCTTGATGTCGTTGTCGTTCAGGTCCTTCTGGGTGATCAGCGTCGGGGGAACGATGACCTGCTTGCCCGGGTCCTCGCCGGCCAGAAGCATGGCGAGCGCGCGCACAGACACCTGGCCGACAACGGCCGGGTTGGTGGCCGCGGTTGCGGCCCAGGCGCTGCCCGGCTCGCGCATCGCCGAGATGTCGGCGGTCGAGATATCGGCCGAGTAGATCTTCACCGAGGACGACAGTCCGGCCTCGTCGACGGCGATCTTCACGCCCTTGGCGAACTCGTCATATGGCGCGAACATGACCGTGATGTCCGGATTGGCCGAGACGACCGAGCGCGCCTGGTTGGCGACCGAATTGGCGATCGGGTTGTCGAGCGTGCCGAACATGGCGACCTCGTTGATGCCCGGATACTTCTTCTTGAACTCGACCCAGGTCTCGTTGCGCCGGTCGAGCGGCGCGATGCCGGCGACGTAGACATAGCCCGCCTTCCAGCTCTCGCCATTGTCCTTGATCGCCTGCTCGAGCGCCAGGCGGGCGAGGTCGCGGTCGGACTGCTCGATCTGCGGGATCTTCTCGTTCTCGACGTTGACGTCGAAGGCGACCACCTTGATGCCGGCGTCGACCGCGCGCTGGGCCGCTTCCTTCATCGATTCCGTCAGGCCGTGCTGGATGATGATGCCCTGGACGCCCAGCGCGATCGCCTGGTCGACCATGTCTGCCTGGAGCGCGGCGTCCTGGCGGCTGTCGAACACCTGCAGCTGCACGCCCAGCGCCTTGGCCTGCGATTCCACGCCGGCGAGATAAGCCTGGAAGAAGTCGCCGGTCGAGAGATAGCGCACCAGCGCGATCTTGACGTCGCCGGGCTTGTCGAAGGGAGCGGGCTTGTCCTGCGCAAGGGCCGGCATGCCGAGAAGGGCCGAGCCGGCGGCGAGCGCAAGGCCGAGCTTTGAGAATGTCCTGCGGGTGATCATCTGCTTTCCTCCACCTGAGACCTGGTTTGAACGATGGCTATCGGGCGGTCCGACCCGACAGCGAGAAGGTGAACACGAGCGCGACGACCAGCACCGCGCCCTTGACGAAATCCTGCGTGTAATAGGGGACGTTCATCATCGTCAGGCCCTGCAGAAGGACGCCAACGAATAGCGCGCCGATGGCGGTGCCAAAAGCATTCGGCTTCGAAGCTCCGAGCACCGCGTAGCCGATCAGTGCAGCCGCCACGGCGTCGAGCAGAAGATTGTTCCCCGAGGCGATGTCGCCGCGTCCAAGGCGCGCCGCGAGCAGGATCCCGCCGATCGAAGCGAAGACGCCGGAGATGATGTAGGCCCAGATCTTGTAGGCGCGGACAGGAGCGCCGGCGAACTCGGCGGCCCGGGCATTCGAGCCCACGGCATACATCAGGCGGCCGAAGCGCGTGTATTCGAGGAAGAACCAGATCAGCACCGCCAGCACGATCAGCACCACCACCGAGGCCGGCACGAGATCCGGCAGGATGAAGTCGAATCGGTGTCTGCCGAGCGCCAGGAAGGCCGGATCGAACTGGCCGGCCGCGGTCGAGCCGTCGGGCATGGTCATTCCGGCGGCGATGGAACGGCCTTCGGTCGGGATCCTCTGCAGGCCGATCAGCAGGAACATCATGCCGAGGGTCGCCAGGAGGTCGGGCACGCGCAGGTAGCAGATGATGATCCCGTTGATCAGGCCGACCAGCGCGCCGATGGCGAGGCAGGCGAGCACGGCCACCAGCGCGTTCTGCTCCAGCACCACCATGACATAGGCTGCCGCCATCATCGCGCTGGTGGCGATCGAGCCGATCGAAAGATCGAAACCGCCGACGACCAGCGTGGCCGTCACTCCAAGCGCCAGGATGCCGGTCAGCGAGACGGATTGCAGGATGAACACCGCGGCCTGCGGCGAGGTGAAGCCGCTTGTCGCAAGCGAGAAGAAGACCACCAGCCCGGCCAGCAGCGCCAGGAAGCCGTAGCGGATGGCGAATTCGCGCAGGTTCAAATCATGCACTCCGACAATATCATCACGCCGCTCCGCGCAGGCCGCGCCCGGCCACTTCGGCGAGCAGCCGTTCCATGTCGACGCCGCGGTTGACGTGCTCGCCGACCAGCGTGTGTTCGGACATGACCAGAATGCGGTCCGCCGTCTCCAGCGCTTCGTCGAGCTCGGTGACGAAGAGCACGGTGGCGCGGCTGTCGGCGGTGGCTCGCAGCTTCGAGGCGATGTCGTGGCGGGCGGCGATGTCTACGCCCTGGAACGGCTCGTCCAGGATCAGCAGGCGGGACGGCTCGGCCAGCCAGCGCGCGACCATCGCCTTCTGCTGGTTGCCGCCGGAGAGCGCATACATCTCGTCGCGCTCGGTGCGGCAGACAATTCCGAGTTCGGCGATCTGCTCGCGCGCGCGCTGGCGCTCGGCGCCGCGTCGCACGACGCCAAAGCGGGAAAGGCGGTGCACGAAGGGCAGGCTGACATTGCGGGCGAGGTTGAACTCGGGGACGATTCCGTTGTCGGCGCGGTCCTTGGCCACCAGGAAGACACCTTGTCCGATCGCGTCGGCGGGATTTGTGGGCAGATACGGCCGACCGTCGAGCCGCATGCTTCCGCCGAACGGCCGGCGCAGGCCGAACAGCGTTTCGGCGAGTGCAGTCTTGCCGACGCCGACGAGGCCGGTGATGGCGACGATCTCGCCCTTGCCGAGGTCGAGATGGAAGGGCTCGGCACCTGCGTGAAGGCGCAAGCCCTCGGCGCTGAAGACCGGTGCGTGGGCGCTTCGCGCGTCGACCGCGTCATGGCCGGATTTGCGTCCCAGCATGGCGTCGACCGCGCCGGAATAGTCGAGCGGTTTGTCTTCGAAGCGGCCCGCGATCGCGCCGTCGCGCAGGCTTACGATGCGGTCGGCGAGGCGGCGGATGTCGGACATGCGGTGCGAGATGTAGAGGATGGCGACGCCTTCGGCGCGCAGCCGGTCGATGAGCGCGAACAGCCGGTCGGCCTCGCTCGACGACAGCGACGAGGTCGGCTCGTCGAGGATCAGCACCTTCGGACGGTGCGCCATGGCCCTCGCAATGGCGACCAGCTGGCGGTCGGCAAGCGTCAGGTCCGCGACCTCCTTCGAAAGGTCGAGCGACAGGCCCATGCGGTCCGCGACCTCCCGCGCCTCGCGGCGGATGCGGCGCGGGTTCAGGAGCAGCGGAGCGCCCTTGCCGCTCATCCGGTCGAGGGTGAGGTTGGAGGCGACGTCGAGCGCGGGCACGACCCCGTCGTTAATCGCCTGGTGCACGGTGACGACGCCTGCGCGCATCGCCTCCGCGGGCGTCGATGGCGCGAAAGCCTGACCCGACAGTTCGACGGTCCCACCATCGGCCGAATGGATGCCGCTGACGATCTTCACGAGGGTCGACTTGCCGGCACCGTTGGCGCCCATCAGCACGGTCACCTGGCCAGGATGCAAATCGAGGTCGACGCCCTTCAGCACCCGGTTGGGGCCGAACGACTTCATCAAGCCTTTGACGACAAAGACCGGCGTGCCCTGCAATTTCTCCTCCTGGCAACCACGCTAGGAGGGGTGCCGTCAAATGTCAACCGGATTGACAATTGCCAGTCTGGCTCCTAGCGTCATCCTTGCTCTCCTCCATTTGGGAGGATCAGGGGAGACGGATCATGACGGACGCGCCCTATCAGGCGTTGACGATCGAAACGCTGCCGGCCCGCCTCGGCGGCATCGACGCCTTGACCAGCCGCATCGGCCCGCCATCATCCTGGCGTTCGCGCGAGGTCGGCGACGGCAACCTCAATCTGGTCTTCATCGTCGAGGGCGAGCGCGGCTCGATCATCGTCAAGCAGGCGCTGCCCTATGTCCGCCTGGTCGGCGAAAGCTGGCCGCTGCCGCTCAAGCGCAGCTTCTTCGAATACCATGCGCTGACGCGACAGGAAGCGCGCGCCGGCAAGGGCACGGTGCCGAACGTCTTCCACTACGACGAGACGCAGGCGCTGATCGTCATGGAGTTCCTGACGCCGCACATCATCCTGCGCCGCGCTTTGATCGAGGGGCGCATGCCGCCGCGCATCGCCGAGGACCTCGGCCTGTTCATGGCGCGAACGCTGTTCCGCGGGTCGGACCTCGCGATGACCGCTCGCGAGCGAAAGGCTGACCTCGCGCTCTTCGCCGACAATGTCGAGCTGTGCGATATCACCGAGAACCTGGTCTTCACCGATCCTTACTTCGAAGCACCGCTCAACCGTCACACCAGCCCCGAGCTCGACGGCATCGTCGCCGAACTGCGCGCCGACCGCGACCTCAAGGTCGAAGCGCAGGCGCTGAAGCACCTGTTCGCCGCCAGGGCCGAGACCTTGCTGCACGGCGACCTGCATTCCGGCTCGGTCATGGTGACGGACACCGATACCCGCGTCATCGATCCCGAATTCGCCTTCTACGGGCCGATGGCCTTCGACGTGGGCATGCTGCTCGCCAATTACTGGATGGCCTTCTTCGCGGCACGCGGCCACGAGGGCGGCAGGCCGCGCGACCAGATGCGGGCCTGGCTGCTCGCCGTGATCACCGACACCTGGACCGTCTTCCATGACGAGTTCGCGCGGCTGTGGCGCACCGAGCGCAAGGGCATGCTCTATGCCTCGACTCTGTTCGAAGATCAGGGCGACCATCTCGGCGCGGAGCAGGCGCTGCAGCGCATACTGGGCGACGTCTTCACCGATATGCTCGGCTTTGCCGGCATCGAGATGCACAGGCGCATCCTCGGGCTGGCGCACAATGCCGACTTCGAGGAGATCGCCGACCAGGGGATGAGGGCGCAGTGCGAGACGCGGGCGCTCAAGCTCGGCCGCCATCTTGCGGTCAACCGCCGCCATATCCGCTCGCTCGCCGAGGTGAACGATCTGGCGGTGCGGCTCGACGAAGGAGCACTGGTTTGAACGTCGGCGACCGCCATTACCGAACCATCTGGCTGAACGAGGACGGCTGGTCGGTCGATATCATCGACCAGCGCAGGCTGCCGCACGAGTTCCGGGTCGAGACGGTGCGCGACACGACGGAAATCGCGACCGCGATCCGCGACATGTGGGTGCGGGGCGCGCCGTTGATCGGTGTCGCGGCGGCCTATGGCATGGCACTTCAGATGCGCGCCGATCCGTCCGACGCCTCGCTCGACGAGGCATGGGAGAAGCTGCACGAGACGCGCCCGACGGCGATCAACCTGCGCTGGGCGCTCGACGCGATGCGGGCGCATCTGAAGCCGCTGCCGGAAAGCGAGCGCGCCGCCGCCGCCTTCGCCAGGGCAGCCGAGATCGCCGACGAGGACGTCGAGCTCAACCGCTCCATCGGCCGCAACGGGCTGGAAATCATCCGCGAGATCGCGGCGCGCAAGAAGCCCGGCGAGCCGGTCAACATCCTCACGCATTGCAATGCCGGCTGGCTCGCCACCGTCGACTATGGCACGGCGACCGCGCCGATCTATCTCGCGGCGGAGGCCGGCATTCCGGTCCACGTCTATGTGGACGAGACGCGGCCACGCAACCAGGGCGCCTTCCTCACAGCATGGGAACTCGCCGGCCACGGCGTGCCGCATACGCTGATCGTCGACAATGCCGGCGGCCACCTGATGCAGCGCGGCGCGGTCGACATGGTCATCGTCGGCACCGACCGCACGACGGCCCGGGGCGACGTCTGCAACAAGATCGGCACCTATCTCAAGGCGCTGGCGGCGCACGACAACGGCGTGCCGTTCTATGTGGCGCTGCCGTCGCCGACGATCGACTGGACCGTCAGCGACGGAATCGCCGAGATCCCGATCGAGGAACGTTCCGGCGACGAGGTGTCGCTGGTGGCTGGCATGGATGCCGAGGGGGCCATGCGCCAGGTGCGAATTTCGCCGGAGGCGACGCCCGCGGCCAATCCGGCCTTCGACGTGACGCCGGCCAGGCTTGTCACCGGGCTCATCACCGAGCGAGGCGTCGCCAAGGCGTCTGCTGAGGGGCTGGCAGCACTCTTTCCCGACCGGGCGCGCTGATCAGCCGGCGGTCTCGTTGCCATAATCCTTCAGCGCCGAGGCGAGCTGCATCGCGAAACGGGCGGAGCCGACCGGAGAGCTATTTCCCCGAGTTCAAGGCGAGCGCGATCGAGATGATCGTGGCGCAGGGCGGCATCGTCGGCTGGGTGACGCCATTGTCGGCGCTCGAGGCCGCGTTTCACGACGCGCTGGCCGATGGCTGAGCAGGAGCGGCGCGCGATGCGACGGCGGAACGGCACACGCCGGAGACGGGCCTTCTGAGCATGATAACGGACGATCCCGACACGCTGGCGGAGATCAGCGCGATCTTCATCGCCTACGAAAAGGCGCTGCTCGAGAACGACAGCGCCACATTGGACGCGATGTTCCTGCATACCTGCACGACGGTTCGCTACGGCGTCGCCGAGGTTCAGTACGGCATCGACGAAGTGCGCGCCTTCCGCTCGGTCCAGCAGCCCTTCGAGCGCACGCTCTCGCGCACGCTGATCACCACCTATGGCCGCGACACGGCGGTCGCATCGACGCTGTTCCACCGTCCCGACTTTCCGGGCCAGGTCGGCCGACAGATGCAGACCTGGATCCGCACGCCGGACGGCTGGCGGGTCGCGGCCGCCCATGTCAGCATGATGGACGAGGCCGGCTGAGCGACACACCGTCCTTGCATGGTGGACATGCGCCCTCTTGCGCGCGGCGGCGATACCACCGACATGGGCGGGCGAAACAGACATCCTCGCCAGCCGGGTTAGCCTTCTCCATCGAAGCGGCCTGCACGAGCCCAGCAGGAGATTCACGTGAAGAAGATCGGCTTCCTATCCTTCGGCCACTGGTCGCCGTCCCCTCATTCCGGAACCCGCTCGGCGTCCGACGCGCTGCTGCAGTCGATCGACCTGGCCGTCGCGGCCGAAGAGATCGGCGCCGACGGCGCCTATTTCCGCGTCCACCATTTCGCCCGCCAGCTCGGCTCGCCGTTTCCGCTGCTCGCCGCCGCCGGCGCCAAGACGAGCCGGATCGAGCTCGGCACGGCCGTTATCGACATGCGCTACGAGAACCCGCTCTACATGGCCGAGGATGCCGGGGCCGCCGACCTCATCGCGGGCGGTCGCCTGCAGCTCGGCATCAGCCGCGGCTCGCCGGAACAGGTGATCGATGGCTGGCGCTATTTCGGCTATGCGCCGGCCGAGGGCCAGAGCGATGCCGACATGGCCCGCCAGCACACCGAGGTGCTGCTCAACGTGCTGCGCGGCCACGGTTTCGCGCAGCCCAATCCGAGCCCCATGTTCCCCAACCCTCCCGGCCTGCTGCGCCTCGAACCGCATTCCGAGGGGCTTCTCGACCGGATCTGGTGGGGTGCGGCGACCAACGCCACCGCCGTCTGGGCGGCGAAGCTCGGCATGAACCTGCAGAGTTCGACGCTGAAGTTCGACGAGACGGGCGAGCCGTTCCACGTCCAGCAGGCGGCGCAGATCCGTGCATACCGCGAGGCATGGAAGCAGGCCGGCCACGCGCGCGAGCCGCGCGTCTCCGTCAGCCGCTCGATCTTCGCGCTGGTCAATGACCAGGACCGCGCCTATTTCGGCAGCGGCCGGCCCGAGCAGGACCAGTTCGGCTATATCGAGGCCGATACGCGCGCCGTGTTCGGCCGCGGCTACACGGGCGAGCCCGAGAAACTGGTGAAGCTGCTCGCGGAGGACGAGGCGATCGCCGAAGCCGACACGCTGCTGCTGACGGTTCCGAACCAGTTCGGCGTCGACTACAACGCCCACGTCATCGACGCGATCCTGAAATACGTCGCGCCGGAGCTGGGGTGGCGGTGACTATCCTGCGGCCTTGATCAGCCTGAAATCGGGCAGGTCTCTCAGGACGAGCTCCGGTCCCGCCGGCGAGTAGACCACGAAGAGCTGCATCGGCCCGTCGCCTGTATTCAGCGTCGAGTGGAAGCGGCTTTCGGGCACATAGACGGTGCAGCCGGGGCCGACCTTGCGCGTGATCGGGGTGCCGTTCTCATCCTCGACCATCTGTTCGCCATGGCCGGAGATGACGAAGATGATCTCCTCGGCGCCCGGATGGTTGTGGCGCGAATGGCCCTGGCCGCTCGGCAGGTCGACGACCCCGCCGGAGAAGCGCGCCGCGCCGTTGACCTCCGGCGCCACCGTCAGCGCCAGCCGTCCCCAGTCGAAGCCGAAAGCGTCGACGTCCTTCGGATAGACGAAATAGCCGTCAGCTCCGTTCAGCATGGAAAATCCTCCCTTTGGTGAAAAGTTATGGACGACGCTTCAGCGGCAGCGCCTTGAAGCTGGCGGTCTGGTCGCGGATGGCGGCCTCGGCCGGCAGCCGTTCCATCGAGCTTGCCCCGTAGAAGCCGTGAATGCCGTCGCAGGTCTCGAGGATGTAGCGCGCATCGTCCGGCATCGAGATCGGTCCGCCGTGGCAGAGCACGATCACGTCCTCGCGCACGCTCCGCGCGGCAGCGGCTATCGCGTCGATCTCGACCGCGCACTGGGCCAGCGACTTGGCCGACGATGCGCCGATCGTGCCGCCCGTGGTCACGCCCATATGCGCGACGACGATGTCGGCACCGGCCCTGGTCATGGCGACAGCCTCGTCCGGGTTGAAGACATAGGGCGTCGTCAGGAGATCGAGCCCATGCGCGGCGGCGATCATGTCGACTTCCAGCCCGTAGCCCATGCCGGTCTCCTCGAAGCTCTGGCGCATGACGCCGTCGAAGAGGCCGATGGTCGGGAAGTTCTGCACGCCGGAGAAGCCGAGGCCTTTCAGCTCCGCCAGGAACTGCGGCATCAGGATGAAGGGATCGGTGCCGTTGACGCCGGCCAGCACCGGCGTGTGCTTCACCACCGGTAGCACCTCGACGGCCATTTCCTTGACGATCTCGTTGGCATTGCCGTAGGCGAGCAGCCCCGCGGCCGAGCCGCGGCCTGCCATGCGATAGCGGCCGGAATTGTAGATGATGATCAGGTCGATGCCGCCGGCCTCCTCCGACTTGGCGGACAGGCCGGTGCCCGCGCCCCCGCCGACGATCGGGCGGCCTTCGGCGATCATCGCCCGGAACTTGTCGAGTATGGTCTTGCGGGAGATCGCCGGCATCAGGGCCTCATCGGTTCGAAATGGAGAGGAAGGCCGCCACCGCGGCCTTCGCGAATTCTGGATCGTTGATGTGCAGCGGCAGGCGGATGATCCGGCGCCGCTCGGTCTGCTGGACCGTCTGTTCGATCGCCTCGAACAGGGCGGCGTCCGCCACCGGGTCGAAGAAGGCGCCGCCCTCGATATCGAGCGCCGACACGCCCTTTTCGGGGATCAGGAAACGCACTTCCCCGTCGCAGCCGTTGAGCTTCCGGCCGATCCATTCGCCGATCTGGCGGCACTCCTCGGCGGTCGTGCGCATGAGCGTGACGTTCGGATTGTGCTTGTAGAGATTCCGGTCCCGGAACCGTGGCGGCACCGTCTCCGGCGCCCAGAAATTGACCATGTCGAGTGCCCCGACCGAGCCGACATAGGGAAGGCGCGTACGCGCGATGGCGCCGAACCTGTCCTCCGTGGCGGGCAGCACCCCGCCGAACAGGAGGTCGCAGACTTCGGTGGTGGTGATGTCGATGACGCCGGTCAGAAGTCCGCTGTCAGCCAGCTTCTCCATCGTCCGCCCGCCGGTGCCGGTGGCGTGGAAGACCATGCAGTCGTAGTCGGCCTTGAGCCGGTCGACGACCGCCATCACGCAGGTCGTGGTGACGCCGAACATGGTGAGCCCGAGCGACGGCTTGCCTTCGCCCACATTGGCAGGGTTGCGCGCCATGCCGGCGATCGCCTGGGCGGCATTATGCAGGATGACGCGGGAAAGCCCGTTCAGCCCTGCCATGTCGGTGACGGACGGCATGAAAGCGATGTCCGACACGTCGACGTAGGGCGACACATCGCCCGAGGCGAGCGTCGAGACCATCAGTTTCGGCACGCCGTAGGGCAGGGCGCGCATGCCGGCCGTGACGATCGACGTGCCGCCTCCGCCGCCCAGCCCGACCACGGCAGCGACATCGCTCCGCGCCGACAGGAAGCGTGCGAAGGCTTCGCCCATAGCGGCCACCGCTGTGCCGCGGTCGGTCTGACCTAGGGCGGCCGGCGCCCCCCTGGGATGACAGGCCGCGACCTCTGTGGCCGTCACGTCGACGCCGGCGGCCGGCGCTTTCGTGCCGACGTCGATTTGGGCCACGGCGAGGCCCTGCGCGCGGATCAGACCCGCGAGATAGGCAAGTTCCTCGCCCTTGGTGTCGTACGTGCCGACGACGTAGACGCGCTTCACATATCCTCCTCGCGGACTTCTTCGTTCCGCCCGTCCGGCCGCTGTCACGCGCCCGAAGCATCACGCTTGTGAGACGCGCGTATCATATTGATATGATCGTCTCACGTCAATTCACCGGGCTCAACGAGGATATCGAACGCGGGGATCCGCGAGGCGTGGTCACGACCAGCGCGTCACCGCCATACCTTCCTGTTCGAAGAGGCCCGTCAGCCTTTCGAGCCGCTCGTCCAGTTGCTCCTTCTCGATCCAGAACGTGAGCGTCGTCGCCCGCGGTCCGGGCATGACGATGCAGCTTGGCGTTGTTCCGGTGCAGGTTCCTCCGAACATGACGGCGTCGCTGAACTCGGAGAATGGTCCGCTCGGGTCCAGAGGCGGCACATAGGAGAAGATGATATCGGCCGGCGCATAGCCCTTGAACGGCCGGGGGACCAGCCAGGGCGCGGCCTGGTGGAGCTTCCGGACGACGGCAAGCATTCGGGACGTTAGGAACGGCATCGACGTCGCCCCGAAACCGCGCCGTCTGAGGAGACCCGCAACGGAGGCGATGAAGCGTGCGAGGTCGGGTGTGCCGCCGAACTTCAGGAGTTCGGTTCGCGCGTGCAGGAAGCGGTCTTCCTGTCCCCGAAAACGCTGGCGGGGTATGCGCATGTAGATCGCCTTTGCGCTGCCCTCTCCCTTCGGCCCGAGGAGCAACCCCCGCAGGACAAGAGCCAGGAGAAGCGCCGGTGCGCCGACCTGGTGACGACGCGCGGCGGCCTCGACCGCAGGCGTGTCGATCGACAACGCGGCGAAGCGGAAGTCCCCGGTGCTCCGCGTCTCGCGGCTGGCGATAAGCAGATAGCCGAGCGCCATCGGTACGGCAGCCAGCCACAGCGCGGCGTTGCGGGCAAACGACATGGGTTGGGCGCCGGTGACGTCGTCTTCGCCCGGATAGGCGGCTGGCTGCCCGCTCAGCGTGCGTGCCAGGTCCGCGCCGTCGAAGAGCGTATGCGCCAGGGTCATGGACAGCAGGCTGTGCGTGCCGCTTGCATCAGGACTCTCGCACGTCTCCCCCCGCGCGCGGAATCCGGGCAGGCTGGCGTCTTCATAGATATCAGGCATGCTCTCCAGATGCCCGGCCAGCCCCGGCCTGAACTCCGGGACCTCGGAATACTCGCAGACCTGATCGAAGCCGCTCGCCCTGCCGTCGGCGTCGATCGAGATGCAGCCGGGGTCGCGATGGCCGTTGCGGTCGCCGCTGACGGAGAGCCGCAGTCGTGGAGCCAGCCGGACGAAGTTCCCGACCAAGGCCAGGAAGGCTTCGCGCGAGACCGGGCGCCTGCATGCCGCGACGAAATGAACCGTCAGGGACGAGAAGGCGAATTTCCACCTCATCGGGCTGAAGGGGACTTCGATCGCCGGTTTCGGCCCTGCGGCGCCGTCGGGCCGGACTGAAATTCCCGAATCAGACATGGCGAAGCGCCTCGGCCGGCAGCATGGAAACGGCACGCCAGGCCGGATAGGCGGCGCCGACGATGCACAGCGGCACCGCGAAGGCGAGCGGTAGCACGAGGTCGGAAAGGCGCGGCGTGAACGCGATGATGTCGCCGATGGCAGGGATGGAACTGAACAGCGACGAGGCGCCGATCCCGACCAGAACACCGCCTGCGCAACCAAGCACGCCGATAAACAGCCCCTCGATCATGATCAGGGCGACCACGAGCCGGTCGTTCCATCCGATCGCACAGAGCATGCCGATCTCGCGGGTGCGCTCCTGCACCGAGAGAAGCAGGGTTGCCAGCAGGTTCAAGCCGCCCATGACGACGGCCACGATCGAGATCGCCTTCGAAATCGCCTTGAGGATGGTGATGTTGCGGTCGCTGCTCAGACGGTCGGCGATCTCCTGCATGTCCGACACGACGACGGAAAACTCCTGCTCGATCCTCGTGCGAACGTCCCGTTGCTGATCCCTGCTGAGGCCCCGGTCGAGCGTGATCGAATACGTACTCACCTGGTTCAGCCGCAGCGAGGCTTCCTGGAGAACCTTCAGCGGCATCACCGCCACGCCGCGGTTCAACGCCGTCCCGTAGGCCGTTATTCCGACGACTTCGAATTCCTCGTCCAAGAGCTCGATCCGGTCGCCGATCTCGGCTCCCAGCGTCTGCGCGATCACGTCCCCCAGCAAGACCTCCGCCCGGCCGGCATCCGGCCGCCGGCCCGAGGCAATCGGCACGGTGGCCCATTTGGACGGACTGTCCGATACGCCGGCCACGGCGACATGGTCACCCTCCGATGTGCTTGTGAACACATAGAGCTCGCTGGAGACGTCGGCGACGCCTTCGATCGCGGCCAGTCCCGCCCCGAGCGTTTCGGGCAACCTCATCGCCGTGATGTCGACGACATTTCGCGGCGTGACCAGCAGTTCGGAACTGCGCTCGGTGAAGCCCTCGCCGAGGCTGTCATAGATCCCGCGTCCGAGCGCCAGCAGCGCAACCGCCGTTCCGATCGCCAGGGCGATGCCGAGCACCGTGAGGAGTGTCCTTGCCGGCCGGCGCAGCAGATTGCTGTATGCGAACTTCGTAAGCGTCATGCGATTCCGCCCCCGGGCCGGTCGTCGCTCACGCGCCCGTCCACGATTGTCACTATGCGCTCGCACAGCCGGGCAAGCGACGGATCGTGCGTGACAATCACAAGTGCCATGCGGCGTTGCCGATGCAGGTCGAACGTGAGCGAAGCAACGGCATCGGCGTTGACGCTGTCGAGATTGCCTGTCGGTTCGTCGGCAAACAGCAGCTCGGGCTCCCGAACGAGCGCCCTTGCCAATGCCACGCGCTGGCGCTCACCGCCGGAAAGCTCTCCCGGCAGCCGATCCGCCATTTCCGTCAGGCCCACCTGCCCGAGGATCCGGTCGACGCGACCTTTGATGTCTTTTCCGGACTGGCCGACCAGGGCGAGTTCCACGTTCTGCCGTCCGGTCAGCGTGGGCAGGAGATGGAATTCCTGGAACACGATGCCGATCGACGAATGCCTGAGCGCCGCCCATCGACGGCGTCCCGTCACCTCGAGGCCCTTCCAGAGGACGCGGCCCTCATCCGGCCGGTCCAACCCGGAGGCGATATTGAGCAGACACGATTTCCCGCTGCCGCTGCGGCCGACCAGCGCGACGCTCTCGCCGATGCGCAATGCCAGGTTCACGCCGCTCAGCGCGCGTATCCGGCCGCGGTCGAAACTGCGGGAAATGTTCTCAAGCCCGAGAAGTGTCTGACGACCCGTCATTTCAGGCTGATCCGCGCGAATTGCTCGATCGCCCGCTCCAGGTTGCCGCCGGTTGCGATCAGCGCGCTTTCGAAATCCGACTTGAAAGTAGCCCGCATTCCCCGGCCGTCGACGGACAGGTCGGACGCCGTCCAGGCGAACGCGCCGCCGGGCCTTATCGTCCAGACGACGAGCGTCTCCCGTCCGTCCTTCTCGCGAAGCGCCACCGTCATGCGCAGCCCCCCTGAAATCTCCCGCACGCGCAGGATCGACGCGGAGGCCGACCCCTCCCGCGCCAGGAGGTCGACACACTCCCGCGCCAGACGGCCCACGATCGTCGAAATCAGGCTCCCCCTCAACTCGCTTCCAAGCGCGCTCCAGTGCGTGGATGCGACGGCCTTCGCCACGCCGGACGTATCCAGCACCTGACGAACGAAGTCCCGGCAAGCCGACGGACGCTTTCCATGAGCCAATTGCTCCATGGACGTGAGGCGAGCCTGGACTTTCTCGAAGAAGTCGTCGCCCTGCGCGGCATATGCCTCGCCAGCCGACAGAAGAAACACGAGCAAGGCAATTCGAACCATCATATGCACACCAAGCAGGCGCGAAAGGCTGCCGCTGTCTGCAGTTCCTTGTGGCCGGGGCAGGCCCAAAGCCTTGATCTTGCGCAATTCGCCGGCAAGAAATGACCCGCACCCCGGGTCGGAGACCGATCGGTGTCGACTCAGTCGTGGATGCGCGCTATCCGACACAGGACGCGTTTGAATTTCCCGCCTGTCCTGCCTATTCTTCCGACGCCGCCATTGCACCTTTGTGAGACGTCAGTATCGTATTGACATGAGCGTCTCACGTCCATCGACCGAACTCGCCGAGGAAGCCGAACGCGGGCCGCGCGCGCGCACCCGCCGGCTCATGCTGGAAACGGCCACCCGCCTCATGCAGGCGGGCGTCACGCCGTCGGTCAGCGAGGTGGCCGAGGCGGCCGAGGTGTCGCGCGCCACCGCCTACCGCTACTTCCCGAGTCAGGCCGCGCTCGTGGAGGCCGTGGTCGACGAGGCGCTCGGCCCGATCCTGGCGTGGCGATCCGACTCCCGCGATCCCCAGACGCGCGTCGCGGACCTGCTCGACACCTCGCTGCCGCGCATCGATACGTTCGAGGCGACGTTCAGAGCAGCCCTCAGGCTGTCGCTCGAAGAGTGGGCCCAGCGCAAGGCGGGTGCGCCCGCGAGCGAGACGCCGTTCCGGCGCGGTCATCGCGTCGACCTGCTGCGCGAGGCATTGCAGCCGCTGCGGGAGAATGTTTCGGCGAAGAAGGTCGAGCGTCTGGCGCAGGCGCTGTCGCTGATCTTCGGCGTCGAGGCGCTGGTCGTGCTCAAGGACATGTGGAAGCTGGATGCGGAGGACACCGAAGGCGTCGTCCGCTGGGCGGCGTCGGCCCTGGTGCGGGCGGCCATCGAGGAGAGCTGATCGCCGCGGTCCACGAGCGAGGCCGGGTCATTAGCGTCAGGCCTCCAGTTGTGCCTTGAGGGCGTCGAGCGCCTTCTCCGCCGCGGCGCGTCCCGCGGCGATCGCCTCGTCGGCGCGGTGGAAATCCATCAGCTTGATGTGCGCGACCTGTGGCGAGATCATCGCATGCGGCGGCTCGCCCGCCAGCCGCGAACGGGTGATCCGGTCCTGCATGATGTTCAGCGCGTTCGCCAGGACGTCAAAATACCCGGGCGATCTCGGACCGCTCGACAGCAGTTGCGGCAGTATCCGTGCCGCCTGGTCCCGGAAGGGGCCAGGCATCTGCGCGACCATCTCCATCAGCCTGCCGCGCTGAGAGGCGGCGGCCGCCTCCGCCGCGACCGGGCCCAGTCCGGCGGCGCGCTTGGCGAGCATTCCGTCCCCCAGTCCGACCGCGATGACGAAATCGGCTCCAAGCGCCCGGCAGGTCGAAACCGGAATCTGGTTGACGAGGCCGCCATCCGCCAGCCATTTGCCGTCCACGAGCGACGGGCTGAAGATTCCGGGAAGGGCGATCGAGGCACGGATGGCGGCGTCGACGGAGCCGCTCTGCAGCCAGATCTCGCGCCCGTCGGCGAGATCGGTCGCGACCGCCGCATATTTCATCGGCAGGTCCTCGATGGGCTTGTCCATGCCCAGGTCGCGCAACACCCGCTGGACGCGTGCGCCGTCGATCAGTCCGCCGTTGGCGACCTTCACGTCGAGCATCGAGGCGATGATGCGCCAGTCGATCGCCTGCGCCCAGGCCTTCAGGTCGGCGAGGCGTCCGCACGCATGGGCCGCGCCCACCAGCGCGCCGATCGAGGTGCCTGCCATCACCTTCGGCTCGATGCCCGCTTTCAAAAGGGTTTCGAGAACGCCGATATGCGACCAGCCGCGGGCCGCTCCGCCACCCAGCGCCAGGCCGACCGTGTATCTCGTCATGGATAAATCTCCATCCACCGATACTCGCGCCTCAACGCCCCGCCGCCAAGACGGAATCGCGAGGCGCTGCCTACAGAGGACGGCGGATGATCCTGGCGATCACGCCGACGATGCCTTCACGGAAGAGCATGACGGCGACGACGAAGATGATGCCCTGGCCGATCGTCACCCAGTCGCCGAAGGTGGCCAGGTAGTTCTGCATGGTGACGATGACCGCCGCGCCGAGGATCGGGCCGAACACCGTTCCCATGCCGCCGAGCAGCGTCATCAGCACGACCTCGCCCGACATCGTCCAGTAGACGTCGGTCAGCGAGGCGAGCTGGAACACGATCGCCTTGGTGGCGCCGGCGAGGCCCGCGAGCGCCGCGGACAGGACGAACACGGCCAGCTTGTAGCGGGAGGTCCGGTAGCCCAGCGAGACCATGCGCGCCTCGTTGTCCCGTATGCCTTTGAGCACCTGGCCGAACGGCGAATGGATGATGCGATAGATGACGAGCAGCCCGACGAAGACGACGCCCAGGACGAAATAGTAGAGGTTGCGGTCGGGTGCCATGGAGATCAGCCCGAGGAGATAGCCGCGCGGCACAGACTGGATGCCGTCCTCGCCGCCGGTGAACGGCGCCTGCAGCGAGAAGAAGAACACCATCTGCGCGAAGGCCAGAGTCACCATTGCGAAATAGATGCCCTGCCGACGGATGGCGAGCGAGCCGATCGCCAGCCCGAGAATGGCCGCGGCGCCAGTGCCGCAGAGGATGGCCAGTTCCGGCGTGAACCCCCAGGCCTTGGCGGTGTAGGCGGAGATGTAGCTGGCGCTGCCGAAATAGGCCGCATGCCCGAAGGACAGCAATCCGCCGAAGCCGAGCAGCAGGTTGAAGGCGCAGGCAAACAGCGCGAAGCACATCACCTTCATCAGGAAGATCGGGTAGAGCATGAAAGGGGCGACGAGGCCGAGAAGCAGAAGCCCGATGAAGATCGCCTTGTGCAGCATCGGCATGCCGATCGCGCCCGGCCGGTCGACCTGGACGACATCGATCATTTCGCTGTCCGTTGCCATCAGGCTTCCCTCCCGAACAGGCCCGCGGGTTTGACCAGCAGCACGATGGCCATGATGACGAAGATCACAACGGCGGATCCTTCCGGGTAGAAGACTCGCGTCAGCCCTTCCACGAGGCCGAGCCCGAAGCCGGTAAGGATCGAGCCGAGAATCGACCCCATTCCGCCGATGACGACCACCGCGAAGACGACGATGATGACGTCGGCGCCCATGTTGGGATTGACCGAATAGATCGGTGCGGCGAGCACCCCGGCGAAGGCGGCAAGCGCGACGCCGAAACCGTATGTCAGGGTGATCAGGCGCGGCACGTTGATGCCGAAGGCGCCAACCATGGTGGGGTTTTCGGTGGCCGCCCTCAGATAGCCGCCGAGGCGCGTCTTCTCGATCGCGAACCAGGTTGCGAGGCACACGACCAGCGAAACGACGACGACCCACCCGCGATAGTTGGGAAGGAACATGAAGCCGAGGTTCTGTCCGCCGGCGAGCTGCTTCGGAATGGCGTAGGGCAGGCCGGAAATGCCGTACTGGTTGCGGAAGATGCCGGTGATGATGAGCGCCAGGCCGAAGGTCAGCAGCAGCCCGTAGAGATGGTCGAGGTGGTAGAGCCGTGAGATCAGCAGGCGCTCGAGCACGATGCCCGTCGCGCCGACGATGATCGGCACGACGATCAGCGCGCCCCAGTATGGAATGCCGAGGTAGTTGAGCAGCATCCAGGCGACGAAGGCCCCCATCATGTACTGGGCGCCGTGGGTGAAGTTGATGATGTTCAGCAGCCCGAAGATGATCGCCAGTCCCAGCGACAGGATCGCGTAGAACGACCCGTTGATCAGGCCGAGCAGCAGCTGGCCGAACAGGGCCTGGGGTGGAATGCCAAGGAGCTCGAACATCTGGAATCCCGCGATGGAAGTCGGGCGGAGGGGCGCGCCGCGCGGGCGCGCCCCGGCTCGTCGAAACGGCTTACTTCACCAGTTCGCAGCCGCCTTCGTTCAGCGGCCGGAACGCCTTGTCCGCCGGGATCGTGGCGACGGTCTCGTAGAGATCCCACTCGCCTTTGGACTGGTCCGGCTTCTTGACGCGGAACAGATAGGCATCGTGGATCTTGCGTCCGTCGATGCGGACCTGGCCCTTGCCGAACAGAACGTCGTCGGTCGGCATCTCCTTCATCTTGGCGACCACCGCCTGCGCATCCTTGGTGCCGGCCGCCTCGACGGCCTTGAGGTAGTGGAGGACCGCGCCGTAGACCCCGGCCTGCACCATCGACGGCTTCTTGCCCGTCTTTTCCTCGAACCGCGCCGACCACTTGCGGGTATCGTCGTTGAGATCCCAGTAGAAGGTTTCGGTCAGCACGAGGCCCTGTGCGACGTCGAGGCCGAGGGCATGGACGTCGTTGGCGAAGACCAGAAGGCCGGCGATCGCCTGGCCGCCCTGGGTGATGCCGAACTCCGACGCCTGCTTGATCGAGTTGATCGTGTCGCCGCCGGCATTGGCCAGCCCGATCACCTGCGCGCCGGAGGACTGAGCCTGGAGCAGGAAGGACGAGAAGTCGGTACCGGGGAAGGGGGTCTTGACGCTGCCCACGACCTCTCCGCCGGCCGCCTTGACGACAGCCGCCGTGTCGCGCTCGAGCGCATGGCCGAAGGCATAGTCGGCGGTGAGGAAGAACCAGGTCTTGCCGCCCGCGGCCACCATCGCCCCGCCCGTCCCGTGGGCGAGCTGCCAGGTGTCATAGGTCCAGTGGATCGTGTTGGGCGAGCATTTCGCGCCGGTGAGATCCGATGTCGCCGCGCCCGAATTGAGGAAGACCTTGTTCTTCTCGCGGGTGATGTCGTTGATGGCCAGCGCCACGGACGAGGTCGGCACGTCGGCGATGGCATCCACCTCCTCGGTGTCATACCACTGGCGGGCAATGTTCGAGCCGATGTCGGGCTTGTTCTGGTGGTCCGCCGAAACGATCTCGACCGTAATGCCTTTGTCGGCGCCGAAATCCTCGACGGCGAGCTGGGCAGCAACGACCGAACCCTCGCCGGTGATGTCCGAGTAGAGGCCGGACCGGTCGTTCATCACGCCGATCTTGACCTTGGTCTGCGCATAGGCCGTGCCGGCCATGAGCAGTCCTGCGAGCGTTGCCAGTATGAAGCCAGTCTTCCTCATTCGTCTTCTCCTCCTGTTTCGGCGTGTCGCGCCGTTAGTCCCTCAGACGCCGAGATAGCGATGAAGCTTGTCGATGTTGGCGTCGAGTTCGTCGTTGGGGATCGTGTCGATCACGCGCCCCTGTTCCACCACGTAGTGCCGGTCGGCAACCGATGCGGCGAAGTGAAAATTCTGCTCGACCAGCACGATCGTGAAGCCCTCCTGCTTCAGACGGGCGATCGTGTGCCCGATCTGCTGGACGATGACGGGCGCCAGGCCTTCGGTCGGCTCATCGAGCAGCAGAAGCTTGGCGCCGGTGCGCAGGATGCGGCCGATCGCCAGCATCTGCTGCTCGCCGCCCGACAGTTTCGTCCCCTGACTCGACAGGCGCGCCTTGATGTTGGGGAACAGTTCGAAGACCTGCTCAACGGTCAGTCCGCCCGGCCGCACCTGCGGCGGCAGCATCAGGTTCTCCTCCACCGAGAGCGAGGAGAAGATCGCGCGCTCCTCCGGGCAGAGCGCGATGCCGAGCCGCGCGATGGCGCGTGCCGGCAGCTTGATCGTCTCGTGGCCATCGAACATCACCGAGCCTGACCGCTTGGCGAGAATGCCCATGATGGCCTTGAGCGTGGTCGTCTTGCCGGCGCCGTTGCGCCCGAGCAGGGTCACCACCTCGCCTTCGCCGACCTCGAAGTCGACGCCGTGAAGCACGTGGCTCTCGGCATACCAGCCCTGCAGTCCATCGACCTTCAGGAGGGGCTTTACCAACGGCGCCTCAGACGACTGTTGTGCGAGGGCTGCTTCAGGCATGTCCCGCTCCGATATAGGCCTCGACGACGCGCGGATCCTTAGACACGGTGGCGTAGTCGCCTTCGGCCAGCACCTCGCCGCGGGCCAGCACGGTGATACGGTCGGACAGCGATGCCACCACCGAGAGATTGTGCTCGACCATGAAGATGGTCCGGTTCGCCGCGATGCGGCGGATGAGCGCGGAAATCCGGTCGATGTCCTGCTGCGTCATGCCGGCCATCGGCTCGTCGAGCAGAAGCATTTCCGGGTTCAGCGCCAGCGTCGTTGCGATCTCGAGCGCCCGCTTGCGTCCGTAGGGCAGTTCGCCGGCGAGCGTCGCCGAGAATTCCGTCAGGCCGACGTCGGCGAGCAGCGCGAGCGCCTCGTCGTCGAATTCCGTCAGCGCCCTCTCCGAGCGCCAGAAATCGAAGCTGTCGCCGCGCCGCCGCTGCAGGGCTATGCGCACGTTCTCCAATGCCGTCATCTTCGGAAAGACCGCCGAGATCTGGAAGGAGCGGACGAGCCCCAGCCGCGCGATGTCGGCCGGCTGCATGGCGGTGATGTCCTGGCCGTTGTAGTGGATCGAGCCTCGGGTCGGCTGCAGGAACTTTGTCAGGAGGTTGAAGCAGGTCGTCTTGCCGGCGCCGTTCGGGCCGATCAGCGCATGGATCGAGCCGCGCCGCACTTTCAGATCGACATTGCTGACGGCGACGAAGCCCTTGAATTCCTTGGTCAGGCCCGACGCCTCGAGGATCGTGTCCCCGCTCATCGATACGGAATGTCCGTTGTCGAAGGCCGATCCAATAGCGATAGCGGGCGCCATGCGCCCCTAAGCTCCGACATGTCTCCTCCCGCGGCATTCGCCTTTGGCCGTTGACCGGCTTCGTCAGACTATTTGGACCACCTGTCCGTTCAATACGGTAAAACTACTCTGAACATGGAGCGTGGACGACAAAAGGCTAGGGGCAAGCCACGCTTTTTGCAACGAATTATCGCGGTCCGACGACCCTGGAGGCGCAGACTCGGAACCAGGATTCGGCGAACGCCGAACCTCGCCCCATACGACTTGCGACCCATTGAACGAAACCCGCGGATTTCTGCTAAACGTTCACGACACACTGGGAGGAAACAGCCTTGGCCGGACAGAAGACCGCACTCGTCGTCAGCGCGCACGCCGCCGATTTCGTCTGGCGCTGCGGCGGCGCGATCGCGCTGCACCAGAAGCTCGGCTACGATGTCACCGTCGCCTGCCTGTCGTTCGGCGAACGCGGCGAAAGCGCCAAGCTGTGGAAGCAGCAGGGCATGACGCTGGAGCGCGTCAAGGCCGAACGGCGCAAGGAGGCCGAGGCGGCGGCCAAGGTGCTGGACGTGCACGATATCCAGTTTCTTGACCTGGGCGACTATCCACTCGATTTCGGGCCCGACACCCGCGACCGGATGGTGGATCTCATCCGCGCCGTGCAGCCCGCTTTCATGATGAGCCACTCGCTCTGGGACCCCTACAATACGGACCACATGAACACGACCAAGTTCGTGCTCGAATGCCGCATGATCGCGCAGGCCTGGGGTCACAATCCCGGCCAGAAGGTGCTCGGCGCGCCGCAGCTCTATCTGTTCGAGCCGCATCAGACAGAGCAGATGGCGTGGAAGCCGGACGTCTTTCTGGACATCACGGATGTCTGGGACAAGAAGCGCGCGGCGATCGAATGCATGGTCGGCCAGGAGCATCTCTGGGACTTCTACACCAACGTCGCGGAAAACCGAGCCAACCATTTCCAGCGCAATTCCGGCGGCCAGGCGGGAGGGCGCGCGGCGAAATACGCGGAGGCGTTCCAGTCGATGTTCCCTCGGACGGTGGACGAGCTTTAGGTTCTCCCGGGGGAGGCAGCCTGCCGCGCCGGGACCTTTGAGGCCGGGATCGAGACTGCAGACTCTCGCGGCGGGCGACATTTGCGGAGGAATTCATGACGACACCCACCAATCCGTCGGGCGACATCGCCCATCTCGGCCATGTCGAGATGCTGACGGACAGGTTCGACGACAGCCTGGACTTCTTCGTCCGCGTCTTCGGGCTGAAACTCTCCGGCCGCGACGAGACCAGCGCCTATCTGCGGGCGTGGGACGACTACGAATTCTGTTCGCTGAAGCTGACGCGCGCCGCGACCACCGGCGTGGGCCACATCGGCTATCGCGCCGCCTCTCCCGAGGCGCTGGCACGGCGCGTCGGGCTGATCGAGGCGTCCGGTTACAAGGTGCACGGCTGGACCGACGGCGACATGAGCCACGGCGCCGCCTTCCGCTTCGAGGATCCGTTCGGCCATGTGTTCGAGATCTACTACGACACCAATTGGTACGAGCCCCGGGACGCGGCCGAGCGGGCGGCGCTCAAGAACACGGCGTCGGCCTTCACCGGTGCAGCACCTCGGCGCATCGACCACCTCAATCTGCTGAGCGGCGACGTGACGGAGTTCCGCCGCTTCATGCAGACATGCCTCGGATCGCGGGTCACCGAATACATCCAGCTGGACAACGGCCGCATCGGCGGATGCTGGTTCACCGTCAACAACAAGACCTACGATCTCGCCTGCACCGAGGAGCATGGCGGCGGCAGCGGCCGTCTGCACCACGTGACCTATGCGACCGACCAGCGCGAGGATATTCTGCGCGCCGCCGACGTCTTCCTGCAGAACGGCGTCCATATCGAAACCGGCCCGCACAAGCACGCGATCCAGGGCACGTTCTTCCTCTACGTCTGGGAACCGGCCGGCAATCGCGTCGAACTCGCCAATGCAGGCGCGCGGCTGATTCTCGCGCCCGACTGGCAGCCGGTGATGTGGACGGAAAGCGACCGCAGGAAGGGCCAAGCCTGGGGGTTGAAGACGATCGAGACCTTCCACACCCACGGAACGCCTCCCGTCCCGGGCAGGGAGCACGGATGATGAACATCGTCGTCAGGGATATTCCGCGCGCCGACCCGCAGGTGATCGAACGGCTGGGCAAGGCGGGTGTGGCGACCGTGCACGAGGCGCAGGGGCGCACGGGCTGTCTCGCCAGCCACATGCGGCCGATCTATGCCGGCGCCCAGATTGCCGGAAGCGCGGTGACGATCAGCGCGCCGCCGGGCGACAACTGGATGGTGCATGTCGCCATCGAGCAGCTTCGCGACGGCGACGTGCTCGTCCTGGCCCCCACCTCGCCCTGCGACAACGGCTATTTTGGCGATCTCCTCGCCACCTCGGCCATGGCGCGCGGCTGCCGCGGGCTGGTCATCGACGCTGGCGTCCGCGATATACGCGACCTGACCGCGATGGGTTTCCCGGTCTGGTCGAAGGCGGTCAGCGCTCAAGGGACGGTCAAGGAGACGCTGGGCTCCGTCAACGTGCCGGTGGTCTGCGCCGGTCAGCTGGTCGAGGCAGGCGACGTGATCGTGGCCGACGACGACGGCGTCGTGGTCGTCAGGCGCACCGAGGCCGAAGCCGTTGCGGCGGCGGCGGAGAAGCGGCTCGCGGTCGAGGAGGCGAAGCGAAAGCGCCTGGCCGCCGGCGAGCTGGGGCTCGACATCTACGACATGCGCAGTCGCCTCGCCGAGAAGGGGTTGAAATATGTCTGATCCCGAGACCGACGGGATCCCCTGCATGTGGATGCGCGGCGGCACGTCGAAGGGAGCCTATTTCCTTGCCTCCGACCTGCCGTCCGGCCGCGCCGCGCTCGACGATCTCCTACTGCGCGTCATGGGCTCGCCCGATGCGCGCCAGATCGACGGCATCGGCGGCGCCGACCCGCTCACCTCCAAGGTCGCGATCCTCTCGCCGGCCAGCCGGCCGAATGCGGATGTCGACTATCTCTTCCTCCAGGTCTATGTCGACCAGGCCCTGGTGTCGGATGCGCAGGGCTGCGGCAACATCCTGGCCGGCGTCGGTCCCGCCGCGATCGAGCGCGGACTGGTTGCCGCGTCCGAAGGCGAGACGCGCGTCCGCATCCACATGGTCAACACCGGCGAGGTCGCCGTCGCGCATGTCGCCACCCCGGGCGGCCGCGTCTCCTATCGCGGCGATGCCCGCATCGACGGCGTTCCGGGAAGCCATGCGGCAGTGCCGCTGATGTTCGAGAACATCGCCGGCTCGATGTGCGGCGCGCTGCTGCCGACCGGCAATGCCGTCGACATCGTCGACGGCGTCGAATGCACCCTGATCGACAACGGCATGCCGATCGTGGTGATGGATGCCGCAGCGTTCGGCCTGAGCGGGCAGGAGACGCGCGAGGCGCTCGATGGCGATGCTGGACTCAAGGCGCGGCTCGAAGCGATCCGTCTCAAGGTCGGCCCGATGATGAATCTGGGCGACGTGACAGACAAGTCCGTGCCGAAGATGACGCTGGTTTCGCGGCCGCTGAACGGCGGGGCGATCGCCACCCGCAGCTTCATCCCGCATCGCTGCCACGCCTCCATCGGCGTCTTCGCCGCGGTCAGCGTCGCCACCGCGTGCGTCCTGCCGGACGGGCCGGCAGCGCGGCTGGCCGCGATCCCGGCGGACAGCATCTTCCGGATCGAGCATCCGACGGGTGCGGCCGAAGTGGCGATCCGGCGCGACGAGGCGGGAGCCGTCACCTCCGCGGGCACGATCCGCACGGCGAGAAAGCTATTCGACGGTCGAGTCTACCCCGCGCCGCGCCATCCCACCTAGGCGGCGTCACCGGAAATGCGGGTTGTTCTCCCGCTCGATCACCGCGCGCACCGCGGGACGCTCCATCATCTGTTCCTTGTGCCGCGAGTAGCTGGCGAGGTCGCGCATCGGCAGGCCGTTGCTGGTCCCCCAGCCGTAGAACACCAGCGCATAGGGATCGACGACCGTGTAGGCGTCGCCCATCATCCATCGGTTGCCCCCGATCAGCGCGTCGATCTCCTGCATGCATTCCCAGTAGCTCGACACGGCCTTGGCGCGGATGTCGTCATACACGTCCTCGCGCTCGACGAAGCGGTAGGGCCGGAACTTCGCCCGCTGGAAGATGTGCGGCGTGTTCGAGAACCATGCCATCTGCGCAATGCATCGCATCCGTTCGATCAGGTCTTCGGGAAGCAGCTCCGCCTCTGGAAAGGCCGTCGCGATCCAGGTGAGGATGGCGGTATTCTCGGTGATCACCTTGCCGTCCACCGCCAGCGCCGGCACGCGTCCGCGCGGATTGATCGCCAGGTATTCCGGCGTCTGGTGCTGGTTCTTCGACAATAGCGTCTCGACGGCGCGATAGGGACGCCCGGTCTCCTCCAGCGCGATATGCGAGGCGAGCGAACAGGCGCCGGGGCTGTAGAAGAGGAAGGGGACATCGGCGGAGTGTCCGCCGGAGGTCGGAGCCGCGTTGGTCATTGGATCGATCCTTCAGTCTCGCGCCGCAGCGCCGGGTCGTTGAATCGGAGGCGGTCAGCCGCCGCGCATCAGTGCCTCGATAATCCGCTCGCGCGTCATCGGCATGTCCCTGATCCGCGTGCCGAGCGCGTGCGCCACCGCGTTGCCGATCGCGGCCGCCGCCGGTCCGCCCGCACATTCGCCGACGCCGAGCGGATCCTGTCCGGACGCGTCGACCAGCTCGACGCGAATCTCGGGAATGTCGCGGAACCGGATTACCGGATAGGACTGCCAGTCGAGACTCGCCACGCCGTCCTCGCCGAACCTCGCTTCTTCGATTAAGGTCCAGCTGATCGCCTGGACGATGTTTCCCTCGACCTGGTTCACGAGACCGTCGGGGTTGATGACGAGGCCCGCATCGACCGCGCACCAGATGTCGGTGACGCGCACCGCATCGTCCACCTCGACGGCTGCGACCACCGCCGCATAGGCCGATGAGTTCTTGTATCTTGCGAGACCGATGCCCATGCCGCGCCCCGTGCCCCCTGGCCCTCGCTTAGACCACCGCGCCATGCCGCCGACCTTCTCCAGCACCGCGCGGGCTCGGGGATCGGCCAACAGCGACAGACGATAGGCGAGGGGATCCTCACCGGCGCGTGCGGACAGTTCGTCCATCAGTCCCTCGATGGCGAAGACGTTCAGCGTCGCGCCGAGGCCGCGCAGCGACGAGGTGCGGACGGGCACGTCATGGACGAGATGAAAGTCGATTCCCCTGGCTACGATGTCGTAGAGCGGGATCGCGTTGCGCGTCGCGCCGCCGCCGCGCTCCTCGGGAATATCGAAGGGCTTTCGCTCCGGCGGAGGTGTCTCCAGCGCCTCGGCCGCCAGCAGATAGGCGCCGCCGACGCCGGGCCGCTGCCCATGCGCCGCGCTCCATATCTCGGTCGTCCAGCCGACTGGCCGCCCATCCGTCCCTACCGATGCATGGACCTCGACCGCCATCGCCGAGGACAGGGGCTCGTAGCCGAATTCCTCCTCGCGGCTCCAGCAGAGGCGGATCGGCTGGCCCGGCAGTTCCATCGCCACCAGCGCCGCATCGAGCGCGGCGTCGTCCGCGCCGTTATGGCCGTAGCAGCCGGCGCCTTGCGCGTGATGACATGCGACCTTGTCGACCGGCAGGCCGAGCGTCGCGGAGATATTGGTGCGCAAGGGATGCATCCCCTGCGCATGCGACCAGACGGAGAGAACCCCGTCCTTCCACAGCGCCAGCGCGCAGGACGGTGCAATCGACCCGTGCGACAGGAAGGGCCGCGAAAAGCGTATGGACAGGCGGTCGACGGCATTCTCGGGCATCGCATCGCCGATTCGACGGTCGTGCGAAGGCTGGGCTGCGATCCATCCGGCGCTTGCCTGCTCCGGACGCAGGTGCCGCGGCGTGGCCCATACGGCTGTCTCGGTGGCCTTCGCCGCGGCCTTGCGCACGGCCGTTTCGTCGCCGCCCGCGAAGGCGACGAAATTCGCCCGCCGCACGATCTGCACGCCTCCGCCCGCGCGCCGGATCGCGTCCTCGTCGAGCCGCAGCAAAGTCGCGCCTCGTCCGGGCTGACGCAGCGTGCGCGCGTGCAGCATGCCGGGCATGTCGATGTCCTGGATGAAGCCGGAACCGGTGAGCTTTGCCATCAGGTCGAGGCGCGGAATGTCGCGGCCGACGATCCGGTGCTCCGCGATCGGCTTCGGCGCGACGGCGCCGGTTGCCTCGGCCGATAGGTCGATCTCGGGCGCAATGTGCCAATAGTCCAGGCCAGTCGCGGTGCCGCCCCTGAGGAACTCTCCCTCGCGAACCGAGAGCTCCTCCGGCGCGGCGTTGAGGCGAAGTGCCGCCCGCGCAAAGGCAAGCGCCCTGACCTCGGCCGATACGGCGCGGATGGCACTGCCGGAATGCTCCACCGACCAGCTCGACGCGGTGTAGCCTTCGCCCGGTCCTTCGATGCTGTCGCCCGAGAGTATCCGAACCTGGTCGATGCGCAGGTCGAGCTCCTCGGCGGCGATCTGGGCGAGAGCAGTCAGGATGCCCTGGCCGAGCTCCACCTTGCCGGTGGCGACGCGCACGGTCCGGTCGGGCTCGAAGCGCAGCCAGCGCTCGAGGCGGGGATTGTCCCGCAGGCTCTGGCTAATGGCCATCGCCAGCCTCGCCGCGCAGCACCGCCGCGGCGCGCGCCACGGCGCGCAGGATGCGCGGATGCGAGCCGCAGCGGCAGAGGTTGGGGTCGAGCGCCTCGACGATGTCCGCGCGCGTCGGCGACGGATTGCGGTCGAGCAGCGCCTTGGCCGCCATCAGCATGCCCGACAGGCAGTAGCCGCACTGGCCGGCCTGTTCGTCGAGGAAGGCCTGCTGCAGGGGATGCAGCGCGCCGTCAGCGGCCAGCCCCTCGACCGTGAGGATCGATCGTTCCTCCAGTGTGCCGGCCTCGCGACTGCACGAATAGACCGTCTCGCCATCGACCAGCACCATGCAGGCGCCGCACTGCTCGAGCCCGCAGCCGTAGCGGGAGCCCTTCAGCCCCAGATGGTTGCGCAGCACGTCGAGCAACGGTGTCGTGCCGGCCGCATCGATCTCGTGGACGTGGCCGTTGACGGTCAGGGTGAGATGTTCGTTCATCGACTGGATATGGCCGGTCCGGCGCGCTCTTGCACAGCCGAAAGTGCGGATATGGCTGCGCTTGGCCCTGAAGGGAGGAAGATAGACCGCGGCGGACGACATTGGTCCGCCGCGGGCAGCGATGGCTCAGCTCGGCTGCACCAGTCCGGCGTCGACGAGCGGGCGGATGCCGGCGATCTCGCGCTCGATCGAACCGCGCATCTCGTCCGGCGTGTTGACGACGGCGGCGAGACCCAGCGACTTCAGCTTTTCCTTCGCGGCGGGCGTATCCGTCCACTCCTTGATTGCCGTGTGGATCTTGTCGACGATGTCGGCGGGCATGTCCTTCGGGCCGACCGCGCCGAACCACAAGGTCTGCTCGAAGCCGTCGAAACCCTGCTCGGCGACGGTCTTGACCTCGGGCATCTCGCTGACCCTTTCGGCCGTCGTGACGGCGACGCCCACGATCTTCCCGTCCTTGATGTGCGGCAGATAGTTCGAGGGCGCGTCGAGCGCGAAGTCGATGTGTCCGCCCAGCAGGTCCGCCAGAAGCGGCGGCGAGCCCTTGTAGGGAATATGATTGATCTCGACGCCGGCCTGCATGCCGATCATCGCGGCGCAGATATGCCCCTTGGTCCCGGCGCCCGGATTGCCGATGTTGACCTTGCCGGGGTTCGCCTTGGCATAGGCGATCAGTTCCTGCAGGGTCTTGGCCGGCGCGGTCGCGCTTGCGGTGAGCAGCGCACAGCTCTCGGCGACGACGGTGATCGGCGTGAAGTCGACCTGCGGGTCGTAGGCGAGGCTCTTCTGCACCACCTTGTTGGCGGCGATGGGGGCGCTGCCGGAGACCATGATCGTGTAGCCGTCGGGAGCGGAGCGGGCGAGCTTGCCGCCGGCCAGCGCGCCGGCCGCGCCGGCCACGTTCTCGACCACGAACTGCTGCCCGTATTTGGCGGTCAGCAGATCGGCCACGAGACGGGTGATGATGTCGCTGGTGCCGCCGGGCGGATAGGCGGAGATGACCGTGACCTGCTTGGTCGGCCAGTCCGCGGCGCGGGCGAAGCCGGCCGAAGCCAGAACCGCGGCCGAGCCTCCGAGCAGAATAAGTTCACGTCTGTTGATCATGGGGTCTTTCCTCCCTCCCGTGGATGCAACTTGTCGTCGGGTATGGCTCACTGTAGCCCGCCTGGGACGACCATCGTATGAAGGGCTTCGGTCATTTCGCCTCGCGGAATGGCCGGTAGGTTCGGCCTCAGTCGGCTCCGGCCAGCCAGCGGTCCTCCCCGGCATGAAAGGCGGCGAGTTCCTCCGGCCGGTCGTCACCCAGCAGGTGCGGATTGACGACGATCCCGCGCGACTGCTGGATCCAGGCGAGGAACTTGTAGGACGGACGAAGGGTCTCGAGGCGCGACCAGTCGACAGGCAGGCTCTGCGACGGGTTGACCGGCTTCATGACGTCGCGCTCGAACAGGACCTCGAAGCTCATCAGCTTCCATACCCCGCCGACGCGGACGGCGCGCGAGAAGAAGCGGCAGACGACGTGGAAATCGACCTCCACGCCGTCGAGCCGCGTGCGGCTGAAGATCATCGCCGGGCTCTCGACCGTGGCGCGGTCGCCGGCGATCCGGGCAAAGGCCGGAAAGATCCAGTGCTTGCCGTTGCCGACCCTGCCCATGAATTCGCGCGTCGCCTCGACATAGGCTTCGCCGCCGCGGCCGTCGTACCAGCTCGTGCGAATGTAGGCGTCAGCGTGGAAGCAGTCGCGCATCACGTCGAAGCGCCGCTGGTCGCGGGCGAAGCGCTCGCGCCGGACGAGATCGAACAACTCCTCCCGGTCCATGAAAGCCTGCAGGCGGCTTGCGGCGTCGTGCGACATGGCTGTTCCTCGCTGGGTCGGTGGCCCGGCGCGTGCCGGCCTGGGCGTCGCTCAGTCCGCTTCCTGCAGCCCCTCTTCCCGGACCTTGCGGAAGTGGGGCGAGAGGATCGACATCAGCAGCAGCACGGTTATGGCGAGGATGCCCAGGCTGACCGGGCTGGTGAAGAACACCGTCGCGTCGCCGTGCGAGATGAGCAGCGTGCGGCGCAGGTATTCCTCCGCCATCGGTCCCAGGATCAGCGCGAGGATGAGCGGCGCCGGTTCCGCGCCGACCTTGCGGAAGAAGAAGCCGAGCAGCCCGAACAGCGCCATCAGGTAGACGTCGAAGACGTTGTTGTTGATCGAGTAGACGCCGATCGCGGTGAACACGCAGATCAGCGGGAAGAGATAGCGATAGGGCACTGCGATCAGCTTGGCCCACATGCCGACCAGCGGCAGGTTGAGCAGCAGCAGCAGCAGGTTGCCGATCCACATGGACACGACCAGCCCCCAGAACAGCGCCGGCTGCTGCGTCAGCATTTCCGGGCCGGGCTGGACGCCCTGGACGACGAGCGCGCCGATCATCAGCGCCATCGTCGCCGTGCCGGGCAGGCCGAGCGTCAGCATCGGGATGAAACAGGTCTGCGCCGCGGCGTTGTTGGCGGCTTCCGGCGCCGCCACGCCTTCGATAGCGCCCTTGCCGAACTCCTCGGGCCGGCGGGATATCTTCTTCTCCATCGCATAGGCCGAGAACGACGCAAGCAGGACGCCGGCGCCCGGCAGGATGCCGAGCGCCACGCCTATGCCGGTTCCGCGCAGGATCGGCGCGGTCATCCGCCGCCAGTCCTCCCGGGTCGGGTAGAGCCGGCTCACGGGCGCCACGCTGGCGGCGCGGGCATGCTCGTTCTGGAGGTTGGCGAGCACGTCGCCCAGGCCGAACACGCCGGTCGCGATGACCACGAAATCGAGCCCGTCGAGCAGGTTCGCGGAGCCGAACGTGTAGCGCGAGAAGCCGGAATTGATATCCGTGCCGACCATCCCGAAGATCATGCCGAGCAGCGCCATGCCGAACGCCGTCAACAGCGACCCGCTGGTGAGCACCATGGACGTGACGAGGCCGAGCACGATGAGCGAAAAGTATTCGGCCGGGCCGAAGGTCAGCGCCAGCCCTGCCAGAACGGGCGCGGCGACCGCGATGAAAAGCGTGCCGACCGTGCCGGCGAAGAAGCTGCCGATGGCGGCGGCCGCCAGCGCCCGCCCCGCCTTGCCCTGCTTGGCCATCTCGTGGCCGTCGAGCGTGGTGACTACCGAGGAGGCTTCGCCCGGCAGGTTCATCAGGATAGCGGTGGTGGACCCGCCATATTGCGAGCCGTAGAAGATGCCGGCCAGCATGATCAGCGCCGTGTCGACCGGCAGGCCGAACGTGAACGGCAGCAGCATCGAGATCGTCGCGATGGGCCCGAGCCCCGGCAATACGCCCACCGCCGTACCGAGGAAGACGCCGAAGAAGCAGTAGGTGAAGTTCGACAGCGTGGTGGCCGTCGAAAGCCCCAGCATCAGCCCGTTGAAGATGTCCATCTGCGCCCTCCCGGCGTTGCTCGGTTCAGCCTGAGAACGGCAGCCAGCTGCCGGCGAGCGGTATGGGCAGGCCCAGCACCTTGACGAAGAGAAGCGCGCAGATCGCCGAGAATATGGCAGCACCGGCGGCGGCTTTCCAGCTGAGTTCGAATTTGACGCTGGCCGCCGCCGTGCCGACGACGAGCAGCAACACTGCCAGCGGCAGACCGAGTCGGTCGATCGTCAGGCCGAAGGCGGTGATCATGAGCGGTATGATGACGACCGAACGCCATGTGATCGGCTCGATGGCGGGCGAGCCCGCTCGGTAGGCACGCAGCAGCACCGCCATACCCGTCACCGTCATCAGCACGGAGATGATCACGGGGAAGAAGCCCGGCCCCATGCGGCTCGGCGTGCCGAACGGATAGGTGAGCGCGATCGCGCCGGCGACGATGCCGATCGCCGCGAAGAAGACCCCGAGCGCGACGTCCTGGGTGGCTTTCATCCGATCCTCTCCCTTTCTGGCAACACGACACCTCCCTTACAGGTGGCGTCCCTCGTCGACCGGAACGACGATGCCTGTCGAACTGGTGAGGCTGACGATACACGCTACGACCGCCCGCGCGACATCGTCCGGAACGGTGACCCGGCGGAGCGGGAACTTTTCCGCCGTACGTTCGAGCTGTTCGCGTGTGCGATTGGGCACGAAATCGGTGTCGACCCCGGCCGGCGAGACCGAAAAGACCCGAACCTTCGGCGCCAGCACCTTGGCCAGCGCGATCGTCAGCGAATCCAGCCCGCCCTTGGCGGCGAGATAGGCGAGGCTGCTGCCGACGCCGGTGCGCGCTGCGATCGAAGACACATTGACGATCGCCGCGTTCTCGCCGCGCTCCATGAGCGGGCGCATCGCCCGGATCACCGCGAAAGGGCCGCGCAGGTTGAGCAGCACTGCCCTGTCGAAGATCTCGTCGGTCAGCGCGTCGAGATCGTTGGCCGGAACCGGCGTCGTCGCGCCGCCCGAGTTCACCAGCGCGTCCAGATAGCCGAAGCGCTCTTCGAGCGCGGCCCTTGCCGCTTCGATCGACGCGGCGTCGTCGATGGCGATGGGGATCGCGTAGTGACCCTCTCCGCGCAGTCCGGAGACGACCTCCTCGGCGGCGTCGCGCCGGCTGTTGTAGCCGACCGCCACCCGGGATCCGAGTTCGGCGAGTCGCGCGGCGACGGCGCGGCCGATGCCCCCGCTGCCGCCTGTCACCAGAGCCGTACGCGGCACGGCGAGCGCGGGCACTTCGATCGCTGCCATCGATTGCGTTCCTTCCTCCCGGCGGTCTGCCGGATGATCATGTTCCGGCCGCCTTGTCATGACGGCTCGCGTTCTATCGGCGCCGCGATCCCGGCGTCAGCTGGAATAGTCCTTGATGACGGCTGAGGCCGCCGAACGGATAAAGCCATGATCGCTCGAAAAGGCCAGAGCCGTCGCGCCCAGGCTCGTCGCAAACTCGAAATCGGCTCGTCCGGTCGGCAGCATCATCAGGGGAACGTCCGCCTCCCGCGCCGCCGTGGCGACGCGCCGGCTGATGTCCGCCACCTTCGGCCCGGCGTCGGGATCGTCGCCGAAAGACGCCGTGAGATCGCCACGCCCGATGAAGAGCGCGTCGATGCCGTCGACCCGAGCGATGTCGCAGGCGAGGTCCACCGCCTCCCGATCCTCGATCATCGCGATCACCGCCACCTGCGAATCCTGCGCGGCCATGTGGGCGACGGCGCCGACGCTGCCCCAGTGGCCGGCGCGGGTAAGCCCGGCAAAGCCGCGGCTGCCGCCCTTGTAGCGGGCGCTGCGCGCGATGGTCTGCGCCTTCTCAACCGACGTCACGTGCGGAACCATGATGCCCATGGCGCCGCAATCCAGCGCGCTCAGGACGTAGGATTCGGTGAATTCCGGAATCCGCACGATCGGGGCGATGTTGGCGGCGCGCGCGGCGAAGATCATCAGGTCGGTGATGCTGCGGTCGAGCGCGGCGTGCTCCTGGTCGATGATGACGAAATCGTAGCCGATCGGCCCGAGGATCTCGATGACCTGCGTCGTCGGCAGCTTGAGGAACGTCCCGATCAGCCGTTCCCTGGCCAGGAGTCGTTGACGGAA
Organism: Mesorhizobium sp.; assembly: GCA_019635735.1. Classification (GTDB taxonomy): domain Bacteria; phylum Pseudomonadota; class Alphaproteobacteria; order Rhizobiales; family Rhizobiaceae; genus Mesorhizobium_A. Next base: position 146,417 of record JAHBYX010000008.1, on the reverse strand, counting down.
GGCAGCGAAGGCGGGGCGGGTTTCGGTCATGGCGTGTCCAACTGAATGGCCCCTTCTATCGCCTGAGAGCGCATCGAGGGTCGGCGAATAGGGTCTATTTCGCAGACCGGAACGCATCGGCCGGCGTTTCCCGCCGCGAAACGGCCGCGCATCGGCGTTGCCCTCGCCGCGAGCCCGGTGCGAGCAAGGCGCGACACAAGCGATCTTCAGCACTGCCCCGCAGAGAAAGCCTCCCCCTTGGCCAATCCGACCATCATCAGCTGCGCCGTCACCGGAAACATCACCACGCTCCGGCAGACGCCTCATCTGCCGGTCACGCCGGAGCAGATCGCGCAGTCCTGCATCGAGGCGGCGCGCGCGGGCGCGGCTATCGTTCATATCCATGTGCGCCACCCGGACGGGCGCCCGAGCATGGAGCTGGCGCACTACCGCGAAGTGGTGGAGCGCCTGCGCGCCGCGGAGGAAGATGTCGTCATCAATCTGACGACAGGCCCCGGCCAGCGCTTCGTGCCGAGCGAGGCCGACCCGAGCGTGGCAGCACCGGGGACGACGCTGATGCGCCCGGAACCCCGCGTCACGCATATCCAGGCCCTGCGGCCGGAACTCTGCAGCCTTGACCTCAACACGATGTATTCGGGCTCCTCCGTCGTCATCAACACGCCCGCCAACCTCGCGATCATGGCCGAACTGATCGCCGAGGCGGGCGTGAAGCCGGAACTGGAAGTGTTCGATTCAGGCGACATCCAGCTCGGCAACCATTTCATCGAGCAGGGCCGGCTCCCCGCATCGACCCTGTTCCAGATCGTGCTCGGCGTCCGCTACGGCGCGATCGCGACCCCGGAAACGCTGATGTACATGAAATCGCTGCTGCCGCCGACCGCGCCGTGGAGCGCATTCGGCGTCGGCCGTTGGGAATTCCCGATGCTGGCGCAGAGCTGGCTGCTCGGAGGCCATGTCCGAGTCGGGCTCGAGGACAACATCTATCTCGAGAAGGGCGTGCTCGCCGAAAGCAACGCGGCGCTTGTCGCCAAGGCCGCCCGCATCGTGCGCGACCTCGGCGGCGAGATTGCTACGCCGGACGAGGCCCGCGCGATCCTCGGCCTCAGGAAGCAGGCGCCCCTGCCCGCCTGACCGCTTCAGCCCGCGGAACCCGAACAGATATCAGAAGGAGGCAGACCATGTACGACCAGAGCGATCCGCGATCCACATTGGCGGGCAGTCCGAAAGCCGCGCCCGCACGAGTGCACGAGAGCTTCTTCGGGTCCGAGCTCGCGCTCTTCTACGAGACGCCCCCGCAGCAGGACGACGCGAATGGCAGGACGTGGATCAGCCGCGGTCAGAACTTCGTCGTCGCCTACAGCGACGCGCGGGAAGGCGGCGTCTTTTCCCGGTCGGACCAGCCGGACGAATATGCCATCATCGTGCCGGATGCGGAGACCCGTGTGGAGATCACGACGGACGAAGGCACGACCGTGGTGCCGGGCTACTCGGTTGCTTTCGTGCCGCCGGGAAAAAGTTCGATCCGCATGCTGACGCCTGGCACGCTGGTCAGGCTCTTCACCCCGAAATCGCAGGACATGGCTGAAGCGGCTTCCAACGCGGAAGCCTTCAGCGGCCCGCATCCGAATGTGCCGCCGTTCCAGCCCTGGCCGGATCCGCCCGGCGGGTTCAAGGTGCGGTGGTACACGCTCGACGTGCCGGAGGATCCGTCCCGCTTCGGTCGCATCTACCGCTGCACGACCTTCATGATCAACTATCTGACGCCCCGGGTCGGACCCCGCGCGCGCGACAAGGTTTCGCCGCACCACCACGACGATTTCGAGCAGTGCTCGCTGGCGCTGACCGGCGCGTTCACGCATCACCTGCGCTGGCCCTGGACGACCAACATGAACGTCTGGCGCGAGGACGAGCATCTTTACTGCGAGTCGCCCTCGATCTGCGTCATCCCGCCACCCTCGATCCACACGACGACCGCGGAGGGCCAAGGCATCAACCAGCTCGTCGACATCTTTGCCCCGCCGCGCATCGACTTCTCGATGAAGCCCGGATGGGTGCTGAACGAGGCGGACTACCCGATGCCCGGAAACTGAACCCGGCGACGCGACGGATGGGCAGCGCAGCTGCCCACTCGTCGGGCGGTCGCGTCAGGTCCGAGGGTGCGGAATGCTGGCGCCGAGTTCGGGATCGACGATCAGCACGACCTTGCCGATCTGCCGGTTCTCGTCGAGGATCGCATGGGCCGCCTGCACCTCATCGAAGGGGAGTGCGGCGTGGATGCGGGTCGCGATGCGCCCGTCATCCAGCAGCGGCCAGACGCGCTCGACCAGTTCGCGCGCGAGACGGCCCTTGTAGTCGGCGGATCGCGGCCTCAGCGTCGAGCCGGTGACGGTCAGCCGCCGGCGAACGAGCTGGCGCATGTTGATCTCGGCGAACTCGCCCTGGTGGCTGGCGATGAAGACCAGCCGGCCGTACTCATTGAGGAGATCGAGCTGCCGCTGCGTGGCCGGGCCCGCCTGCCCGTCCAGGATGATGTCGACGCCCGACCCGGACAGGTGCTGGCGGATCCGGGCGTCCCAGTCGCCCCTGTAGTCGAAGGCGGCTTCGGCGCCCGCGCCCAGGCAAACGGCGCGCTTTTCCTCGCTGCCGGCGCTCGCCAGCACGCGCGCGCCGAACAGCTGCCGCGCGATCTGGATGGCCGCCATGCCGACGCCGCTGGTGCCGCCGTGAACCAGCAGCGTCTCGCCGGATGCGAGCCGGGCAAGCCAGACGATGTTGTTCCAGGCGGTGAAGAACACCTCCGGCAGGGATGCCGCCTCGATGAAGCTCAGCCCGCGCGGAACGGGCATGCACTGCACCGCCGGCACCAGGCAGTAGTCCGCGTAGCCGCCGCCATTGGCCAGTGCGCAGACGGCGGCGCCGACCGCAAGGTTCCGCACGCCCGGGCCCGCCGCATGGACGATGCCGGCCACGTCGAGCCCGGGGATGTCGGTGGCGCCGGGCGGCGGGGGATAGAGACCGCGCCGCTGCTGGATGTCGGGGCGGTTGACGCCGGCGGCGGCGACCTTGACGAGCACCTCGCCTTCGCCCGGCTGCGGCACGGCGCACTCGACGATGCGCAGGACCTCCGGGCCTCCCGGCCGGGCGATTTCGACGACCCGCACGGCGGCTCAGCCGCCGAGCCCGACCAGCCTGGCCGGATTGGTGGCCACCATGGTGCGCACGTCGTCGTCGCTGAACCCCAGCGCCAGGCACAGCTTGATCGCCTGGCGCATGCCTTCGACCGGCGTCGGATTGTCGACCTGGCCGAGGTCGGAGCCGATGGACGAGTGCTCGACGCCGGCTGCCTCGATATGTTCCTTCAGCTCCTGCGGCGAATAGGTGTTGAAGCGGGAATCGATGTAGAGACCGGCCGACTGCTCAACCACCGCCCCGAGTCGGGCGAGGTCGCGGATGTCGTCATAGCTGAAATGCAGCCCGTACATCGGGTGGTTGATCAGCAGGCGCTTGACGCCGCGCGCGCGGGCCTCGTCGAACAGCTTCCAGATCTCCCAAACATGCAGATGGCCGGACGACAGGATCGCGTCGAACTCGGCGATGGAATCGAGGATCTGCTTGACCGGGTCGAGCACGTTGCCGAGCGGATCGAGCGGGCTGAGCAGGGGCGAGGGCTTCAGCTGGACGTTGGAGGCGAGGCGGGTCTTGCGATGCGCGCTGCGCACATGGTTGGCCGCCTGCGCGGTCGGCATCCAGATCAGCCTGGCACCCATCTTCAGCTGCGCGTCGACCACGTAGGGATTGAAGCCCCCGGTGGAATTGTTCAGCACCAGTCCGCTGAACATGGCGAAATCCGGCCGGGCGAGGACGCGGTCGAGCAGGGGGATGAAGGGCGCCACCGAATAGTGGTGATCCTTGAAGAGAACGCCCCGCATGCCGGAATCGGCGGCCTCCTGCGCCGCCTCCAGATGGTCGACCTGGCGCGGCATGGTCGATGGGCCGGAATGGACGTGAAGGTCGAGCGCGCCCTTCAGCAGTCGATCGGCACGCGCGTCGTCGATCGTCGCGACCAGCGTCCGGGCCTCCTCGCGATTGCGTTTCGCCTGATCATCCGCAGCCATGCCGTTCGTCCTTTTCTCTGCTGCGAAGGGCATAGTGATTGACGGTCCACCGCCTCAACCGGTAGTCCCTGCCGTTCCGTAGGACGGAATGGATCAGTCGGGAGGAGACGCCGTGGGCATCCGGGCCATCGAACGCGCAATGAACGTGCTGCAGGAGCTGAACCTCCAGCCGATCAACACGATCGCGCAGCTGCATGCGCGCACCAAGCTCCCGAAACCGACGCTGGTGCGCATCCTCAAGACGCTGGAGGATGCGGGCTATGTCGAAAACGACGTGAGGGAGGGCGGCTACAGGGTCAGCGCCCTGGTCACCTCGCTCAGCTCCGGCTTCCACAAGGGGCCGCTGGTGGTCGAAGCCGGCCGCGCCTGGGCCGTCGCCATCACGCGCAAGCACAAATGGCCGACGGCCATCGCCCTGCCGGACTATGACGGCGTCATCATCCGCTTCAGCACGGTGCCCGACAGCCCGGTGTCTCCGTTCCACAGCACCGTCAACAGGCGCCTGAACCTGCTCACCCGGGGCATGGGACTGGCCTATTTCGCCTTCCTCGAAGGTGAGGAAGCCGAACTCATCACGGATGTGCTCAGGCGGTCCGACGATCCCGAGAACGCGCTCAGCCATCATCCCGCGGAACTCGCGCGGCTGGTGCGCAAGGTGCGCGCTAACGGCTACGCCACGCGGTCCTCGCTGGTGGAACCGCGCAACTCCAACACGATCGCGGTGCCGATCATTGCCAAGTCGGGCAAGGTGCTGGCAAGCCTCGGCCTGACCTATTTCACCTCCGCCTTCTCCTCCGAACAGGAAGCGTGCGCCCGCTATGCGCCGGTCCTGCAATCGGCGGCCTCGGCGATCGCGGACGACCTGGAACGGCTGTCCCGCAGCATATCGATCGAGGACGACAATCCGGCGGCTGTCTAGGCTCCGGTCAGACCTGCCGCGACGAGCCGGTGCCTTTGCCGGCAGATCGAGGTCCCGTTCATGGCTTCGTCGCGGCGCTTCCTGCGCTCGGCAGACGGACACTTGCCTCGAACCCGGTCCCGCTGCCCGGCCGTGGCGACCTGAGCGTGAGCCTGCTGCCCATCCGGTCGGCGATGGTCGAGACGATGGACAGGCCGATACCGCTTCCGCGGCCCGCGCCGCCGCTGCGTTCGAAGCGGTCGGTCAGCCTCGCCAGCGTGTCGGCAGGCACGACGGGGCCGTCGTTGGACACCGTCAGGAGGCCGTCGGGGGAAAGGGCCACCTCGACGGGGGAGGACTGGTCTCCGTGGCGCAGCGCGTTCTCGACCAGGTTGCGGCAGAGGATTCCGACCGCATCGGGATCGGCTGCGGACATGACGGGCGTGTCGGGCCGGCTGAGCGCTATCCGGCCGGCCGGCTCGTTCCGCCGCATGTCTGCGATCACGACATCCAGCGTATCGCGCAGGTCGGCCTCCCGGTCGAGGTTCAGCCATCCGCCTTCCGCGCGCGCGAGCTGCATCAGCCGCTCAGCACGCGCCGTCAGCCGCTTGAGCGTAGCTTCGATGTCGGCGCCGCGTTGCGCGGTTTGAGGTTCGGCGGTTTCCTTCTGGATGCGCTGGGCCTGGGCGATCGCTCCGGCGAGCGGCGTCCTGAGTTCGTGGGCTGTATTCGCTGCAAGGCCGCGCTCCGCCTCGAACGCCGCCCGAAGCCTCTCGAGCAGCGCATTCATGGTGGCGGCCAGCGGCGCGACCTCGCTCGGCAGATCGCCGGAGGCGACCGGGGCCAGGTCTTTCTCGCTCCGGGTCTCCAGCTGTTCCCGGAACGCCCGAAGGGGCCTGGTGCTCTGTCTCAGCGCGAAAGCGATCGCCGCGAACGCGGCCGGAATCACCAGAAGGATGGGCAGGCCGAGGCCCATCTGCATTTCGCGAACGACCGCGTCCTGATGGGCCAGCGGCTGCGCCATCGTGATGCGGATCGTCCCCTGCAGAGCCTCTTCGCTATAGAGGCGGTGCGTCGCCGTCCGGCCGAAGCCCGATCCTCCATAGGGCGGGAACGTGGCGAGGTCGGCCGCGTGCGACTGGAGCAGGACCTTGCCCTTGTCGTCGCGGACCACGTAGGTGAAGAGTTCGTCGTGGTTCCGGATAGCCCCGAGCCTCTGGCTGGCGACGTCTCCCTCCTCCCGTCCGACGATGTCGAGGACTGCCAGCGGCAGCAGGCGCTGCGCGGTCTCCTGCAAGGAGGAATCGAAGACCTCCTCGATCTCGTGCCTCAGCAGGACGGCGGTGGCCCAGGCCGCGCCGATCCAGAACACGAGCAGGATCGCTCCAAGCGACAGGAGCAGCCTGCCCTGGAGGCTCTTGGGAGCTCTCATGCCTGAGCGAGCCTGTAGCCGAGGCCGCGCTCGGTTTCGATCAGTTCCGTGCCGAGCTTCTTTCGCAGGCGGCTCACGTGGACCTCGATCGTGTTGCTCTCCACCTCGGCAGCGAAGTCATAGAGCTTCTCCTCCAGTTGCGCCTTGGACAGGAGCTGGCCAGGCCGAGTCAGGAAGGCTTCGAGCAGCGCCCACTCCCGCGCTGTCAGCTGCACTGGCTTGCCGTCCCGGCCGACGCTCCTGCGGGCGATGTCGATCTCGAGCCCTCGGACCCGGATGATGGGATTGGGGTTGCCGGAGTAACGCCGGGCGACGGAGCCGATGCGCGCCGACAGTTCGTCGAGATCGAAGGGCTTCACGAGGTAGTCGTCCGCTCCGGCCTTCAAGCCCTCGATGCGGTCGGACACCTGATCGAGGGCGGTGAGGATGATCACGGGCGTCACGTCTCTCCCGGTTCTCAGGGCCTTGAGGAAGACGATGCCCCTGCCATCGGGCAGCATCAGGTCGAGCAGGATCAGGTCGTAGCCCGCGCCCGCCATCGCGTCCCGCGCCGCGTCGATCCGCGTGACCCAGTCGACCGAGTGGCCGTCTCCGGCGATCTGGTCGCGCACAGCGGCGCCCAGCACGGCGTCGTCCTCTATGAGCAGGATTCGCATATCCAGGCGCCTTCCGCGGCAATTGGGGCTTTTCTGGTGGTTCAACCTGACGCCCCGCTGAAGAGGATCCCGAACGAACTTCAGGATGCCGTCAGCTTGGCAGTGCAGGGATCCCACAGATCCAAGTGAATGGAGTCATGGCCCATGCGCCTTGTCCTGACAATTCTCGCATTCGTCGCGGTCTTCCCGGTCGGCAGCGCTCTTGCCGACGACGAGTGCTTCGTGCCGATGGCCGACTGGAAGCCGAGGGAGGCGGTTGCCGCCCTGGCGGCGCAGAAAGGCTGGACGGTGCGAAGGATCAAGATCGACGACGGCTGCTACGAGATCGACGGCACTGATGCCCAGGGCCAGAGGATCGAGGCGACCGTTCATCCGGCCACCCTCGAGATACTGGAGATCGAACAAAGGGATGACGACGACCATCGGCGTCGCGAGGGAAAGAACCGCCATGACTGAGGATATTCCTGCCAACACCCCCTCCGCAGCCGGGACGAACCCTGCCAACTGAGTTCCGGTCTGGGATCCGTTCGTCCGCATCTTCCACTGGACGCTCGTCATTGCCTTCGCAACCACCTGGCTCACCGCCGAAGAGTTGCAGCCGGTGCACGAGTTCGCGGGCTATGCGGTCGCGGCGCTGGTCGGGTTCCGCCTGATCTGGGGCTTCGTCGGCAGCCGCTACGCCCGCTTCTCGCAGTTCGTTCGCGGTCCGGCCGCCACGCTCTCCTATCGTCGCCAGGGGGCGCGAGCGGCGTTTCCTTGGCCATAACCCCGCTGGAGCGGCCATGGTGGTGGCCTTGCTGGTGACGCTGTCGGGAACGGCCTTCACGGGCTGGCTCATGGAAGAGCCCGGTCGCGCGGAGACGGCAGCCCGCCAGCTGCAGCTCGTCGCGCCGGCCTTTGCCGACGACGATGACGACGAAGCGGAGAGTCCGCTCAAGGAAGTTCACGAGACGCTTGCGAACGCGATGCTGCTCCTGATTGCCCTCCATCTGGGAGGCGTGGCTCTCGCCTCGTTCCGTCATCGGGAGAATCTCGTCCGCGCCATGGTCACGGGCCGCAAGAGACCTGCCAGCCGCGGCGATATCGCCTGACCGCTCATCCTGACACGCCGGTGCCTACCAGGCCTCGCCATTGCGGCGGGGCCTTTCGATTCCTGACGGCAAGCTGAAGCAGAAAGTTCGTTTCTGTCAGGAAGGGATCAGCCGCGCCGTCCAGAACACTCCTGCAGAAAAGGAGATACTGCCATGAAAAGAACATTCGCAATTCTGTTCGCATCGACCGCGCTGACCGTCGGCGTCGGCCTTCCAGCGTGGAGCGCGATGCATGACGCGCCGCGGCCGCAGGCTTCGCGGGAGGCCGTCGATGACGCTTCCGACGAGAGCGCGAACCTGTTGTTCGCCAGCGATTACGGCCGCCGCGACCGGGATCATGGGCGCCGCCTCGGCCGTGGCGACAACGACGATCATGACGACGACGATCATGACGATGACGACGACAACGACGACGATGATGATGACGACGGCTACAGGAGCGGTGCCGCGGCCGGACCTGCTCCCGCTGGCACGGTCGCTCCTCCGAACAACGGCCTGTTCGGCAGCGGCGCGGCGCCGAAGGTCCAGGTGAACTGAGCCACCCGCCACCTTCCCCGCGAAACCTGGAGACTCCGTCATGAGAACGATATTCGCCGCCCTGGCGCTCACCACCGCACTCACGCTTCCCGGTATGGCGTTGGCGCGGCCGGTGACGCTGACGACCACCCTGAACAACTATGGCGGCGACGGAGCCTATCTCGCCATCTATGTCACCGATCCAAAGGGCGCCTATGCGGGCACCCTCTGGATGGCGGGAGGCAAGTCCAAATACTACGAGCATCTCACCGACTGGTACCGCGCGACACGCGGCAACATCGCCGAGATCAACGGCATAACGGGGGCGAGCGTAGGGGCCGGACGCAAGCTCGAGATCACTCTCGACCTGGCCGACGCGCTGTTCGATGCCGGCTACACGCTCCACGTCGATGCCGCCGTCGAGGACATGCGCGACAGCCCCAACGAAGTCGCCGTGCCGCTGACGTCCAAGGGCGCCGGCCAGTCCGTCAAGGGCCGGCGCTACGTCGCCAGCTTCGGCTACGGCATGTGAGGGCGGACGCATGATCCGGGCACTTCACCGCTGGCCGGGGCTTCTGGCCCTGGCCCTGGTCTCCCTGCTCGCGCTCAGCGGGGCCGTCCTCTCGGTCTTCCCGGCGGCGGAGCGGCTGGGCGCGCCTCAGGCTGAAGTCACGATGAGCGTTGCCGATCTCGCGACCCGCATCCAGGTCGCCTATCCGGGGGTGGAGCAGATCAAGCGCTCCCCCTCGGGACGCATCACCGCATACTGGTTCGACAACGGCACGCCGGGTTCGGCGGCCGTCGATCCCGCCACGGGGTCGGGCGTCGCCTCCGCCGACCCGAATCCGGTCGAGCGCTGGCTGACGACGCTGCACCGATCGCTGTTCATGGACGATGCCGGCCGTTTGGTCTCGGCTGCCGGGGCGGCGGCCATGCTCATCCTCGCCGTCTCCGGAACGGTGCTCGTGGCCCGGCGCGCCGGCGGCTGGAGGCGGTGGTTTGCCCCGCTGCGCGGACCGCTGACGGGACGCATCCATGTCGAGCTCGCGCGCGGCGCCGTTTTCGGCCTCTTTCTATCGTCGGCGACCGCGATCTGGATGACGGCGTCGACCTTCGGCGTCCTTCCGGACCAAGCCGTTGTCCCGGACTTGCCGGCGAAGGTGAGCGGTGAGACCGGTCTGCCGCTGGCCTCGATGCCGCTTCTGGCCGCAACTCCGGTCGAGGCCCTGCGCGAATTGAGCTTTCCCTATCCCGGCGATGCGACCGACGTGTTCACGCTCAAGACCGATCTCGGCACGGGCTACCTCGACCAGGGCACCGGAGCGACGCTGGGCTGGTCCGATCTGAGCGGCTGGGAGCGCGCGTCCGAAACGATCTACATGCTGCATACCGGAAAGGGTGCCGCGCTGCTTGGTCTGGTGCTCGGCCTGATGGCGCTCGCGGTTCCGGCGATGGGTGTCACCGGCGCCGTCCTGTGGCTGGCAGGACGCCGCGGGCGGCCGCGCATCCGCGGCAACGTCCCGCCGTCGCGCGCCGAGACGGTCATTCTCGTCGGAAGCGAGGGCGGCAGCACGTGGGGCTTCGCCGCGACGCTGCACGCCGCCTTGACCCGGGCGGGCCAGCAGGTGCACCTCGCGCCCATGTCGGCGCTCGACCCGGCCAGGTCCGCCGCGTCGCAGCGCTATATCGTCCTCGCGGCAACCTATGGAGACGGCGACGCGCCTTCATCCGCGAAGGGGTTCCTCGACCGACTTGCCCGTCGCTCCGGCGCGCGCGCCGTGCCGATGGCTGTGCTGGGGTTTGGCGACCGCAGTTTCCCGGCCTACTGTGCTTACGCCGAGGCCGTCGAGGCGGCCGCGAAGGCGCAGGGATGGCCGACGCTCCTGCCCTTCGACACGGTGGACCGCCAGTCGCCGCAGGAGTTCGCCCGCTGGGGCCGCGAGCTCGGCAACGTGCTCGGCATCGACCTCGAACTCGACCATCAGCCCGTCCGTCCCGAGACGACTCCGCTTGCGCTCGTCTCGCGGCGCGACTACGGCGAGGAGGTTCAGGCTCCGACCGCGATCCTGCGCTTCGCCGTCCCGCGCCTGTCCCTTTGGCAGCGCCTGACGCGGAAGGGATTCGCCAGGTTCGAGGCCGGAGATCTGCTCGGCATCGTGCCGGAGGGTTCGACCCTGCCGCGCTTCTATTCGCTGGCATCGGGCAGCGGCGACGGTTTCGTCGAGATCGTGGTGCGCAGGCACGTCGGCGGCCTGTGCTCGGGCGCGTTGATGGCGCTCGAGCTGGGAGGGACGGTTGCCGCCTTTGTCCGCCGCAACCGCGGCTTCCACCAGGGAACTGGCCGCGCTCCGTTGATCCTCGTCGGGGCAGGCACCGGCCTCGGGCCGCTGGCAGGCTTCATCCGGGCCAATGGCGCGCACAGGCCGATCCACCTGTTCTTCGGCATGCGCCATCCGGACAGCGACTTCCTCTATCGCGAAGATCTCCAGGTCTGGGCGGCCGAGGGAAAGGTCGCGAGCCTGACGACCGCATCGTCGCGCGGGGCGCGGCCGCGCTATGTCCAGGATGCGCTCGCTTCCCGCCAGGCAGAGATCGTCCGCGCGATACGCGACGGAGCGCGCGTGATGGTCTGTGGCGGCCGGGAGATGGCGGCTGGGGTTGCCGAGACGATGGCGGGGATTCTGGAACCCCTCGGCATGTCGCCCTCGATACTCAGGGCGGAGGGACGCTATGTCGAGGACGTCTACTGACCTCGTACGCTACGCGCTCAACGGCCCGACGATGGGCACGCGCTGGTCGGCCCTGTTCCATGCGCCGCGCGGCCTGGATGCGCACGCCGCCCGAGACGCCCTCCAGGCCGCGGTCGACGAGGTCGACGCGGAGATGTCGACATGGAAACCCGGCAGCGACCTGATGCGCCTCAACGCCGCCCCGGCAGGAGAGTGGGTGGCCGTTCCCGCATCGCTGATGGACGTCCTGCGGCTCGCCGTCGCAGTCGGCAAGGCGTCGGACGGCGCGTTCGATGTCGGCCTGGGCGATGCGGTGACGGCCTGGGGCTTCGGCTCGTCCGCCGCCGCGCCCGATCTCATCCGCGTCGCCATGGCGGCGAGGCGCGTTCCCGCGCATGTGGCGATCGAGATGGGCGAGGGGCGGGTGCGCAAGCATGCCCCGCTCGCACTCGACCTGAACGGCATAGCCAAGGGATACGGTGTTGATCGGCTGGCCGAGACGCTCGCCCGGCTCGGCATCCGCCATGCGCTTGTAGGCATCGACGGCGAAATGCGCGCAATAGGGTCTAGGCCCGACGGCGAGGCCTGGACGGTTGCGGTAGAGCAGCCCGATCCGGCGCGCCGCGCGCCGCACTCGATCCTGTCCCTGCGGGACTGCGCCGTGGCAACCTCGGGCGACTACCGGCATTGGGTCGAGGTGCAGGGACGGCGACTGTCGCATACGATGGATCCGCGCAGGGGCGCTCCGCTTCTCGATGCGCCCGCTTCCGTCACCGTACTCGCCCCCACCTGCGCCGCCGCCGACGCCTGGGCGACGGCCCTGATGGTGCTCGGCCCCGACAAAGGCGGAGAACTGGCGCGCAAGGTCGGGATCGACGCGCTGTTCCTGCTCCGAGGCGAGGGAGATGACATCCGCGCCCGCGGCATCGGGCAGGTGTTCGGGAACTCCAGCCGGTAGGGATCTGAGAGGCAGTTAACAGACCGCCCGGCGGCAGGGCGAGATAATCGGCCATTAATCTATCGCCGCCGCAATTGCGATTGCCGTAACGTAAGGCTCGCCAGTCAAGCTCGAATGAGCTATCTTCCGGACGGTCCCTGCTGTTTGCAATGCCGGCGGGACCGGCATCGGATTTGGTCGTCGGAGGTCAACATGCCGCAAGCCTCGCGCATTCATCCCAACCCCTCGTCGCGCGCCGTTCATTGCGTGCTGCGCATCGCGGCCGCGGTGGCCTTCGTCGCAAGTGCCGGCGCGGCCCATGCGCAGGACTGGATCCTCAACGCCGCGGCGTCCAAACTGACCTACCAGTCGGTGAAGAAGAACACAGTCGTCGAAACCAACAGCATCCGCAACATTTCCGGGACGCTTACGGAGGACGGACAGGCGAAAGTCGTCTTCGACCTCGACTCGGTCGACACCGGCATCGACCTGCGCAACGTGCGCATGCGATTCCTGTTCTTCGAGACCTTCAAGTTCCCGAAGGCCGAGGTCACGGCGAAGGTCGATCCGGCCGCCTTCGCCGATCTGCCGTCCAAGCGGCGCATGACATCCAAGCTGCCTTTCGTCCTCAATCTGCACGGCGTCGACAAGAGCCTCGAAGCCAATGTCGTGGTGACGATGATCACCGACGACATGGTGTCGGTCGCTTCGGAGAGCCCGGTGGCCGTGAACGTCGCGGACTTCGGCCTGCTGCCGAACATCGAGAAGCTGCAGACTGCCGCCAACGTCACCAATATCGTCCCGACGGCATCCGTCTCCTTCGACTTCGTGTTCAATGCCGAAGGCACGGTCGCGCCCGTCGCGGTCGCTGCTGTGGCGCCGGCCGCCGATGTCGGACCGGTCGTCACCGACGCCTCGAAGGTATCGTTCAGCAACGACGAGTGCGTGAACCGCTTCGAGGTCATCTCGCGCACCGGGGCCATCTACTTCCGGACCGCGAGCGCGCAGCTCAACGCCGCGAGCAAGCCCCTGCTCGATGCCGTCGTCGATGTCGTCGGCAAGTGCCCCGACCTCAAGATCGAGATTTCAGGGCACACCGATTCCGACGGCGCGGACGAGTCCAATCAGCGCCTGTCGGAACGCCGGGCCAGGGCCGTCGCGGAGGCCATCGTCGCAGGCGGTATCCCGGATGCCCAGCTGACTGTTGCCGGTTACGGCGAGGCCAGGCCGGTGGCGCCCAACGATACCGGAAAGAACAAGGCGCTCAACCGACGCATCGAGTTCCAGGTGGTCAAAAGCATCAACTGAGGAAGGAGACGCGGCCGGTGACTTGCCAGCATTCGATGACACGTCTGATCTGCTGGCTTCTCGTTTCCGTCGCGGCGTGTCTCGCAACCGTGTCGGTCGCGAGCGCCGAGCGGCGCGTAGCCCTGGTGCTGGGCAACGCCGCCTACCATCATACGCCGAGGCTGCTGAATCCGGTCCGCGACGCCGAGTCGATCGCCAACAAGCTGCGGGAACTGGACTTCGAGGTGATCGTCGGCCTCGATCTCACGACCTCCGAGACGGAGGCGCGGATTGCCCAGTTCGCACGACAGGTTCGCGGTGCCGACATAGCGGCGTTCTACTACGCCGGGCACGCCCTCCAACTCTCCGGCGCCAATTACCTAATCCCGGTAAACGCCGAACTCAAGGACGACACATCGCTCGATTTCGAGGCGGTCCAGCTGGATTTCATCCTGCGCCAGATGTCGCGCGAGACAGGCGCCCGGCTGGTGTTCCTGGATGCGAGTCTCGCCAATCCGCTTGCCGACCGCCTGTCCCAGGCGGGCGGCAACTCGGCGCTCGGGCTTGCCGAGGTCGAGGCGCCGGCCGGCGGCCGGGGCACGCTGATCGCATCGGCCAGCGGGCCCAACCAGGTCGTGGAGGAGGTCGTCGGCGACCACTCGCCGTTCTCCGGCGCGCTTCTGGCCGCGATCGGGACGGCGAACATCTCGATTGCCGATGCGGTCAAGAAGGCAGCCGCCGACACCGAGGCGGCGACCAAACATAAGCCTTTGGTCGTCAGTTCGCTCGAAGGCGATGTCGTGCTTCGTGCCGTCGACCTCCAGGCGCCGCTGGTCCTGGGCGAAGAAGCGCCCGCGCCGCCAGCCGCGGCGCAGACCCCAGCGCCAGCGCCGTCCCAGGATCAGGCGGCCATCGAGGCGCTGCGGGCCAAGATCCCCGACCTCGCCACCGACAGCGCCATCTTCTTCGACATCCCAGTGCAGTTCGGCGATCCGGCCATCGACGGGAAGAGCTTCGCCATGCTCATACAGGGCAAGCCGCGCTTCAGCCCGGTCGAGGGCCTCGACAAGAAGGTCTGGGACAATCATTGCAGCGCGTGCCACCAGTGGACCAAGGAGCGGCTCTGCGAACAGGCCAAGACCTATGTCACGGCCGACACGTCGGTGCTGCGGCTCGAGCATCCGCTCGGCACCCGCTTCAAGGTCGCGCTCGGTAGATGGGCGAAGAACGACTGCCAGTAGGCGGCGTCAGATGCTGTCGTCCAGGGCTTTGACGATCTCGCCGACGGCCGTCCTGAACCTCTCGAATTCGGGCGACAACGGCCGATCCGCAATTATGGCGGGGGGCGACTGGGGCGACGATATCGGTGCCGTCTTCTTCGCTCCCCTCATTTTTCGCTCCGCCCAGTCTATAACGTAGGCAGCATCCTTCCCCGTCAGGAAGCGGTTGGCGTTGATCGCCTGCGCGCCGATGACGTTGATCAGCGGCTCGTTCTTGGCCGCCGAGAGGACCAGATGCGCGCCTTCCATGCCCAGGAAGTGGCACAGATAGAGCCGCCCGGCCGTGATCGCATGCCCGCGCTGCTTCAGGTAGGCCTCGCCCTCCCGCGCCAGGTTCGCGACCATCTCGCGCGAGATCGTCGGATCGAACCTGAGCGCCAGCAGTTCCGTCGTCGACAGCGAGCGCGCCAGGTCGGGCCGGTAGGTGTTCATCATCCGGATCCAGGTCTTCGAGATGAACTGGCCGAGGCCGGTCGCCGAGGAATTCGGATTCTTGGCTGTGGCGCTGCCGCCGCTTTCGACATGGATGATGCGGTTGGTCAGGATCTGAACGGCTTCGGCGTCGGACGTGGTCGTCTGCGCAACGACCACGTCTGGCTGAGGCCTCGCGGCAACCATCATATTGCCGAGCGGGTCGATAGCTGCCCCGTCCTGGTAGACTTCGAAGTGCAGATGAGGGCCGGTCGACAACCCGGTGGTGCCGACATAGCCAATCACGGTGCCCGCCTTGACGGTGGTCCCGACACCGACGTTGTCGGCAAAGCGCTGCATGTGCGCATAGCGGGTCTCGCGCCCGCCGGCGTGGGAGATCTTGACCAGATTGCCGTATCCGCCGCTGTCGGCGCGGTAGATGATCTGCCCGTCGAAAGCCGCGAAGATCGGTGACCCGACGGGGGCCTTCCAGTCGACGCCCTTGTGCAGCCGCACCGTCTTGAGGATGGGGTGCTTGCGCGGCCCGAACGTCGACGTGAGAACTCCGTTGACCGGCGTCGCCATGCCGCTGGCGACGGCCACGGTCTGGACCTGGTCGGCACCGGTCGCGCAGGTGAACTCGCCGTCCGGCTGCTGGTAGACGTAGCAGTCGAGATTCCTGTTGGTGCCATGGACGGCGACGTAGATCACCCGTCCGGTCATCCTGTCCTTCGAACGCGGCTCCTGCGAATAGATCAGCACAAGCCGATCGCTCTCGTCGGCGAACAGGTTGAGGTCGTTGCCGCGCGACAGATGCATGATCGCCTCGCCGATGATGCGGGGCGGCACGTTGTTGCGCACGGCCGTCGAGTAGATGGCGTCGAGCAGGCGGTACTGGCGTTTCAGCGTATCCTGGTCGGGGAGCCCGGAATAGTTGAAGAGGTCGTTGGACACCCAGGGGTCGACGCCTGCCTCGAAGCCGCCCGAGTCCCCGCGCACCAATGTTCCGACGTAAGTGTTCCTGGCGTAAACCGAAACCTGCATCAGCGAGAGGTTCGGCGCGTCTCGGCGCGGGCGGTAGCCGCGCATCGCGACCACGAAGCCCTGTTCGAGCTGTTCGCGACCGAAGACCGACTTGAGCGCCGCCGAGGCGAGGCTGGCGTCTTCCCGGCTGAAGCGCGCGTCGAGCGCAACGCTCTCGAGGCTGCGGTTGCCGAGGATGCGCACGAACGTGTCCTCGGTGGCCTCGAAGCGCTGCGCCTCCTGGACGACGGTTGCGACCGTCGTGTTGTTCTCGATCTCGGTCTTCTTGAAGGTCGGAAGGGCTTCGCCGTCGCCCTCCTGCAAGTCGTCCCAGCCTGCGTCGAGATCGGCGTCAGGCGAAGTCCCGGCGTCTTCCTCCATCTCGCCGGCGGGTATGGCCGGCTGGTCCTGCTGCTCCTGCACCGACACGGCCGCGCCCGAGCGCTGCGCCTGGAAGAAGGCGAAATCCTCCTGATTGGAAGGGATCGTCGTCATGAACTGTTCGCTCGAACTCAGCATTTCGTCGGTCAGAGCTTCGAGTTTTGCGGGAACGCCGCTCTCGGCGAGGGCATCGGGCCGATCGATCACCCTGTTTCGTGCGACCGCCGTCGGGTCGTGGGACAGCGTGATCCACATCGGATCGCCGGGCAGGTCGACGATGGCCGGCACGTAGACCTGCGCGTCGGACGGCAGATCCTCGATCCCCTCGGTGACCTGGAGTTCTTCCTCGAGGTCGTCGCGCGGAAGCCAGGCGTCGCGCGCAAGATATGCGGTCGCCGCCACCGCGCACAGCGCGAGGCCGGCAACGGCCGTATAGATCCGGCGCAGGCGCTTCTGGCGCCGCCATGCTGCGAAGGACTGCTTCCTCTGCCTGAAGCTCGCGTCGATCTCGTGTTTCACGGATCGCGTCCGGTCAGGAAGAACGTCCAGCGGATCTGCTCGAGCGTGTCGACTTCGAGGAAGCGGGCAAGGATATGGCCGCGCTGCCAGCACTTGTCGATGCCGCGGATCGTGAAGCGCCGCTTCTCGACGCACATGCCGGTCGATCCCTCGAGGATCGCGTGCCCGAAGACGTCTGTCGCGTAGACATAGACGTAGCGGTTCGACAGTTCCTCGCGGATGACGTCGACGCACTGGTTGGCGCCGATCGTCCACCAGCCATCGGTCTGGAACGTGCCGCCGACATCCTGGCCGACGGAAAGGTTCACCACGTCCAGGGTCTGGTTGCAGACGGTGAATTCCGCGCGCGCGCTGCCGGTCGTCAACATTGCCGCGAGCGTGCCGACAGTCAGCATCAGGCAGGCCCTGATCCAGAACCGCGTGACACGGTGGGGAAGGGATCCTGTTGGCCTGCGCGTTGTGCCCGCCGACGCGAAGGGCGAAACGTCACGTCCCCACCTCATCGCCGACCAGCCTACTGGCCGAGGGTAAAATACTGCGCGCTTGCCGCCAGCGTCTTGCCCTTCGCTTCGATCTCGCCGCGGAGCCGCGGGAACAGGTCCGCGGCCGCGGTGGGACGCGTGAACGACGCCGCGTCGATACCGCCGGTGCCGGTGATCGCCACCAGCAATTGCGGCGTGACGCGCCCGGCGGCCTTGTCCGCGGCGCTCAGCGCAATCGGAATGTTGAAGCCGGCCTCGGGCGAAAGCGCGTCGATCCGCTCGGTGAGATTGAAGACCATACCCTTGTGGTCGACGAGATAGAGCACCGCGCCGGGCCCGCCGCCGGTGCGAAGCACGCCGGCCAGGGGCGTACCGTTCGTAAGGGCCGCCTGCTCGAGCGTCAGTTGAGGCTGGTTGCCGTCGCCGGCAGGTACCGCCTTGAGGAAATCGATCACGGTACATTGCGTCGGCGCGATCGTCTGCATGCGCAGCGTCGGCCGGAGCTTGAACGTCTCCTCGAATGCTGCGCCCATCCGGTCGAGCGGAGCGGCCGCGGTGCCGAGGCCCGCGATGGTCACCGCGCCGGGCTCCGCGACGGCGGCTTCGGCGTGGAAGCAGCTTCCGTCCTGGTGGTCCCTGATCCAGGCGATCGCCTCGGCCGGATCGACAGTCGGAGGCGGAGCCGGCTCCGGCGGCTTGGGCAGCGCCGCGATCTCTTCCTTCACGACCGGCTCCGGCTGGGGCGCAGGAGGAGTTTCGGAGGGTGTCTGAACGGCAGTCGCCGACGGCTCGGCCGGGGCGGGCGTTTCCGGTTCGGATACAGGAGTCGACGTCGCCGGCTCCGGGGCCGGTGCCGTCGGCTCGGCCGTCGCCGGAGGAACCGGTTGCGCGGTTGGCGCAGCGGCGCCGCTCGGCTCGCCCGGATCGGCCGGAGACGGATCCGCGGGCGCGGGAGTGAGTACTGCGATCGGAGTCTCCTGTTCGCTGTCGCCATCCTGCGGCGTTCCGAACGAAACCAGGCCGGTCATGTATGCGCCTGCCGCGCCCAGAACCAGGACCGCGGCGATGGCTGCGTACAGCCCCGTCCTTCCTCCCCCCGCGGGCTTCGCCGGGGCAGGTGTCCGCGCTGCCGGGGCCGCGGCATTGCGCGGTTTCGGCAATCGGGCAGGCGGCTGGTGCGGAACGAAGCCTGGCTGGCCGCCGCCGTCCTTCGACGCATCTGCGGCTGACGGATGCCGTTCACGATCGCCGCCCTTGGCGCTTGCGGCGACATCGGCCTTGAACGAGCCGACGCCGATCAGCATCGCCAGTTCCGCGCTGCTGGGTCGATCTTTCGGATCGGGCTGCAGCATGGCCCCGATGATGGCACGGAAATCCTCGTCGATTTCGGCCAAATCCGGAACCGCACGGCGCTTCTCGATGATCTCGAGTTGCGAGCCGCTCATCTCCAAAGGCTTGCCGCGCAGTGCCGCTGCCAGGACGAGCCCCAGGCTGTAGATGTCCGACTTGTCGCTGACCTGGCCGCCGTTGAGGCCCAGCTGCTCGGGCGAGACGAAGTTGTATTTGCCCGCGAACTTGCCGCCGATGAGCGTCTCGCCGCCGACATGAGCGGATCGCGCGATGCCGAAGTCGATGATCTTGGCCCGGTCGACGCGGCCGCCGGGGAGGATCACATTGTCGGGCGACAGGTCGCGATGTACCGCCCCCGCGTCATGCACCGCCGCCAGGCCCTGCGACAGGCGGTGGCAGAGCTGCCAGACATCCTGTTTCGACATCGGACCGCGCTGCATCACGTCGAACAGGGAGTCGCCGTCGACGAATTCCATGGCCATGTACGGCCGGCCGAGACGCGGATCCACCGTGAAGACGTGGTAGCGGACGATCGCGTCATGCGACAGATGGTTGAGGATCGATGCTTCCTTGCGGAAGAGCGCCAGGATCGTCGGGTCGCGTGCGAACTCGGGGAGAACGATCTTGACCGCCACCTTGTCGCCGGTCTCGATGTTGTGGCCGCGATAGACCTCGCCCATTCCCCCGGTGGCAATGTGCTCGTCGAGCTCGAAGATGCCGCTGAGCTGTGTGCCGGGGCCTACAACCGCGGCGCCTGGATCGGGTGAGATGCGGGTCCTGTCGTCCATGCGTCAGCTCCGCGTGTCTCTGTCCGGATCGATCGGGCTTGCGGTGTTGAAGCGTGCCGGGTCGTCGCGGATCCGCACGATCACCACGGTCACGTTGTCGGTTCCGCCCCGGTCGAGAACCATCGATAGCAAAGCCTCGCAAGCGGCCTGGGCGCCGGTCGAATTCACCACCCTCTCGATTTCCTCGTCCGACACATGCGCGGTCAGTCCGTCGGTGCCGAGAACGAAAATATCCCCTGCCTGCAATTCGCCGTGCTGGTAGTCGATGACGATGTCCTCGCCGACACCGACCGCCCGCGTGATGACGTTCTTGCGCGGCCAGTCCCGCGCTTCTGTGGCGTTGATCACACCCCGGTCCAGCAATTCCTGCACTTCTGTGTGATCGCGCGAGATCTGCGAGATCACCCCGTCGCGCACGAGGTAGACCCTGCTGTCGCCGGACCAGAGGCACGCGAAACGCCCGTCCATGACGAGCAGGGCGGCAACCGTCGACCCGATCGTCACGCCATGCTGCCGGGAGGTGTCACGTATCTCGTCATGGGCCCCGACCAGCCGGTCTTCGAAGCGCGCCCGCAGATCGGGCGCCGACGCGGCGATCCCGATCGTCGAGAGATGCTCCACGATCGTCGCCGAGGCGAATTCGCCCGCTTCATGCCCGCCCATGCCGTCGGCAACCAGCCACAGGCCGCTGCGCGGCAGGATGAGGTAATTGTCTTCGTTGTGCTCGCGCACGCGGCCACGATGGCTGAGCCCGTAGCTCTCGAACGGCAAGGCAACGTCGTCCATCGACTTGTCAGCGCCGACGAAAGCGCCCCTCTTCGACGGGGTTTCACACCGATGCGCCGGGGAGTGTGCCACATCATTCCGCAAGAGAACACTGGAATCGGATGTTCGGCTCGATGCCGCCTCCGGGGCGCTGTGCGACAGGTTGGGAAGGACCCCGCCACCCCGATCGGCCATCACAGCGACTGCGGACAGCTGAACGACGAAAGCGCCGGCAGGGCGAACGGATTTGCACCCGTTCCGCCATCGAGAACATAGGCGACATCGCGCCCCCCGATCAGGAAGCGAAGCTCCTGGCTGGCGCCGTTCTGCGACACGGTCGCGCGATCCAGCAGCCGCTTCAAGGCCCATGGGCCCTCGAAACCGAGCGCAGACTCTCTCCCCGGAAGCTCAGGGATCAGGCTGAGCCGCGCCGAGCCGCCTCGCAGATCGCCGGGCCAGGTGATCTGCGCCGGCGAACTGCCGGCCTGCAGACTCTCGACGGTCTGCCCGTCCACCTCCAGCCGCGCCATGTCCGCTCCGCCGTGGAGGGAGAACGGCGTCAGGGTCAATTGGACCGAGGGCAGTGGCTGCCGGGTCGGGAAATAGGCGTCGCGGATCTCCGAGGCCAGCTGAAACGGCTTGAGCGAGGCGTCGGAAAATTCCCGCGCAAGCTGCGTATCCTTTTTCCACCGCCACGAAGGACCGCCCATGTCCACCATCGACGAGAGTTCGCGGGCGAAGAACAGATCGATCAGACCGCCCGGCGCAAACACCTTGGCGAAATCCTGCAGCGACAGGTCCTCGGCGCTCTCAGGGGAAAATGGGTAGCGGCTGGCGATCGTTTCGCTGCAGGCGGCCGCCAGTTGACCGAACGATTGGTTGAGTTGGGAGATCGAGGCTCGGAACGACTGTCCCTCGAGTTCGTCGGCGGCCGCTCTGACCATTCGCGACAACGGCCCTGGAAACCGGGACGCATTGGCGCGCAGGTTCGAGATCTGCAGCCGCAGGTTGGCGCTGGCCCGGTCGTTCTGGCTGGCGATCGAATCCGCCAGCCGCAGGGTTTGAAGAATGTCCCGGAAGTTTTGGGTCAGAACGTCGATCGGCCGCTGGCCGGCCGGCCCGCTGACCAGTGCAACGAAGGGCCTCAGCTGGGCCTCGATCGCTGCGACGGGGTTGGCCTCGGCCGTGGTGCCCGATCCGGATCCGGCGCGGCTCTGCGATTTCAGGGCGGCGAACTTCAGTCCGATCCGCGCCAGCCCGCGCGCGCGGTCCGCCGCCTGCGACGCCGGTTCGCCCGGCGTGCCGGCCGCGTCGTCCCCATCCGCTGTCCGCTCGCGCGTCGGCACCATTTCGCCCGCGGCCGCCTCGAACAGGCGCATGAGGGGAGAGCCGGGCGCCGCCGCCGCCGACAAGGCGAGGTATTCCGGTTTGCCGGCCGCCATATCCTTGAGCTTCAGCTTGTCCAGCACGGCCTGCCAGGCCGCGACATATTCCTTTGCGTACCTGTCCACGAGTTCGGGACCGACGCGCTGCAGTTCGGCCTCGTTGTCCGCCTGTGCGCCGCCCGCTCCGAAAACCCACCGGTCCTCCACGAGGTTCTGCGCAACCTTCGATAGTTCCTCCACGAACACCGTGTCGAAGCCGTCGGGCGTGTAGATGCCGGGCACCCGGAGTGCCGAGAGGCTGCTCCCGTCCGTCGTCGCCAGGACAAGCTGCGCTTCGCCGCCGGCGTTCTGCGCGATATGGAAATCGAACCGGGCGGCCGAATGGTAGGCCGACCTCACGATCGCGCCCGCCCGCTCAACAAGTGACAATTGACCCAGGGAGCGTTGCGCGGCTTCGATCAGCGGCTTGTTCAGCGGATAGACCGGCTCGTATGGATCGTCGAGCTCCAGCATGGCCCGCAGGTGCTTCTCCAGCTGTTCCCGTCCCGACCTGTTCGGCGCACCGGGATAGCGGTTCTGCTCCCAGTCGCGGACGAACCAGGAAACCACCAGCCCGTTGTCGGCCTTCGGCGCCTTTCCGCCAAGCATGAGGTAGACCTTCAGCGGTTCGTAGACCAGGCCGGCGTTCCCCTTCGCCTGGTCAATGACCTGCTCCAGCTGCAGGAGCAGGCGCGATCTCAGCATGCGCTCCAGGGCCCGCCTGTATGCCGTCTCAGACGCCGATTGCAGCCGATCGCGCTGGCTCAGACCGAGCGTTTCGGTTACCGGCGTGTCCACATCACGGGCGCCATATCCGGCGGGAAGTTCCCGTATCGCATCGAGCGCCCCGATGACGTTCTCCAGTTCGGTGTCGGCTACCGTCGCGGCTGCCAGATGGGGAGCAGCCAGGGAGCGGTACTGATCGACGGACCGCCCAGTCGAGGCGACGAGCGTCTGGTTGGCGAGAAAACTCCAGCCGATCGCACCAAGCGCCGCTGCGGCCACAAGTCCTATCATCGCAAATCCGGCAAAGCGGGCGAAGGCGATGCGGCGCTGGGCCTGCCTGTCCGACGACACCCAGCCGGCCTCGGAAAAGACGACCTTCTGCAGGAGATCGTGCAGGAAGAAGCTCCTGCCGCTGCCGGACATCTGTGCCTGACCGCGCGTATCGAAATTCCGTTCCATGGAGCCCAGGAGCTGGTCGATCGGCGTGCCCTGCTGTGTCCCCGACGAGAAGTAGAAACCGCGCAGGGAAGCGTCGACTTGCCGGCGCGCCGGGTCGAACACGCCTTTCAGGAATTTCGTGACCTGGTCTTTCAGACTGGCGAACTGGATCGGAAACCCGAAGATCGCGATGCGCGCCCGCGGATCGGGCTCCTCGTTCAGGCGATCCGGCAGGTCCTCGGAAAGGCGCGCGACCAGGGAATCGAACCCCGCCGGAGCCTCGTCGACCATGTTGCGCGTGCGATCGCCGGTCTGGAACGTGGTCCCCCAGACCTGCCTGCGGCGCGCTTCGTCGAAGGCCGCGAAATACTCCATGAAGCCGCTGATGAGGTCGGCCTTGGTGAACACCACGTAGACCGGGAATTCGATCTTCAGGACATCGTGGATTTCCTGCAGGCGGTTCCGGATCTCGGTGACATGTGCGCCCAGTTCATGGCCGTCCAGGGTCATCAGATCGTGCAGGCTGATCGCCAGGATGATGCCGTTGAGTGGCTGGGTCGGTCGGTGTCGCTTGAGGCTGCCGAGAAAGGCGAGCCAGCTCGACTTGTCCCTGCGCGCGTCGGAGTCCTGCGTCGTGTAGCGGCCTGCCGTGTCGATCAGCACCGCGTCCTCGGTGAACCACCAGTCGCAGTATCGCGTGCCGCCGACGCCGGCGACCGGTTGCGCCGTACCCGAGCCGGCCAGCGGGAAGCTCAGCCCCGAATTGACCAGCGCGGTGGTCTTGCCGGCACCGGGCGGCCCGATGATCAGATACCAGGGCAGCTCATAGAGGAAGTTCCGCCTGCCGTAGGACGTTTTCAGGATGTCGATGGCCTGGGCCATCCGCTCCTCGAGCACCTGCGAGTCGGTTTCGGCCTCGCTACCGCCGGCAATCGCGGCTTCGAGCGCCTTCTGCGCTCTGCGGTCGCGGACGTAGCGAAAGGCATAGTAGACCGCGACCAGCGCCACGGCGGCCGCGATGATGGAGATGCGGATTGCGTAGCCTTCCAGAATCCGCTCATCGTTGAAGCTGATCAGCGGGCCTGCATACCAGACAGCTGCCGCGAAGCCCGCCAGGGCGGCAACGCCGAAGAGGCGGGCGAGCCATATCATGGGCGCCTGCCGCCGATCCGCGCGCAGCTCATCGAGCGTCCTCTCGCGCGATCATCAGGTCGACGCGCCGGTTCTTCGCGCGGCCTTCCGGCGTCGTGTTGTCGGCGATCGGCTCATCCTCGCCCTTGCCTTCAACCTCGATACGGCCGGCATCCGCGACCCGCGGGGACAGCAGTTTCTCGACCGCCCTGGCGCGCGCCACGGACAGGTCGAAATTCGATTTGAACGCGCTGCCGCGCCCCGGCTTCTCGCTGTCGGTATGCCCAACGATCCTGATCGGGCCGGGTTCGGCGGACAATGCGGCCGCGACCGGGCCGACCAATTCCTCGAAGGCCGGCTTCAGCGTCGCCCGGCCAGGCTGGAAGAGCTGGAGGTTGTTGATCTCGACGACGATGAACTGGCCTTTGGCGTCGACCGTCAGCTTGCCGGCCGCGATCTCCGCCGACAGGGCTGTCCTGACCCGTTCGAGCTGCTCGTCGCGGGGAGGCACGGCAACCGGCGCAGGCACGGCGACGGGCGCGGGCGCCACTTCCACCGCCGGCATCAGGCTCACATGCTGAATGGCAACCGGCCGCGGCGGATCGAGCTCCAGGATTGCGGCTGCCATAGCCTCGCCTTCGTCGGTCACCAGCCGGCGCATCTCGAAGAACCCGCCTGCGACAAGTGCGCAGGCCGCCGCGGCGGCAGCCCACATGGGGATGCGGGCGCGCCGCTTCGCCAGGCCGATCGGCACGCCCTGCCATTGGGGGGAAATGTCGTCGCCGGTCGGCGGCCGGAAATAGCGAAGCGTCTCGTAGACGTCGCGCCTCACCCGGTCGAGGCCGGCGGCCCCTTCCGGCACCCGGCGGTACTGACCTTCAAACCCTAGCGACAGGCATGCATGCATGAGCTCCAGCAGATCGAGCTGGTCTTCGGGGTCGGCGAGGATCCTGTTCAGGGCGTCGAAGAAGCCGACACCCGCCGCGTCGGCATGGAAGAAGCGCGACAGCATCCCCTGCTTGAGCCATTCCGACGAGCTGAAGCCCGGCAGGTTCTGGGCGATGTCGTCGACGGTCTCGCACAGGACGTAGAGCGCGATGCGCCCATCGGCCTCGCCGACGCCGGCATGGGCGATCTTGCGGTCGAAATCCTGCAGCATGATCGCGAGGTGGTCGGCGAGCCCGTCAGGCCGGACTTCCACGGGGAACTGGCGGAGATGGCCGAGCAGCATCAGAACCGGCGCCGCGCCGGCCAGTATCGGGTTGGCTGTTGCGTAGTCGACGTGGTCACTCGCCTGGAACAGCCGGTCGAGCGTCGGCGCGCGGCGGTCGCCGGCGGACGGACCCTCCGGCGTGTCCTGCGCGAGGATTACCGTTCGCGGGGTTGCCGCGCCTTTGGCCGGCTGACGCACCGCTTTGCGGTCCATGATCGTGGGATCCGACTTGCGATTAAGTGGCGACGCACGAACCGGGTCGGCGCCACCGCGCCGGCCGGGCGCGTGGGCCGGCTTTACGACTGTCTTCCCATCGGGGCCGAAGGGATCATCCTTCGAACTCATCGCTGCGCCTGCATCGAATCGGCCGCTCGGGTTCGGCTGTGCGTGGCCTCATGGCCAACCACCGGGACGAAGATAATAAGAACAAAGCGAAGATAGCAAATTCGCGGCAGGCAAAAGCGCACTATTTCACTTTCGCCGCCTTCGAATAGCTCTCGCTGAAATAGTCGAGGAACGCGTCGAGCATGCCGTTTTCATGCCGCTGTTCCTTTGCCTCCCAGGCGGCCACGAAGGCGTCCCAGGCGCGGCTCTTCCTCGAGGTGAAGGACGACGATGCGAGGCGGCTTTCGATGGTCATGGGCGAGATGTCCTCGAGAAGCCGCGCCAGCGCTGCCTGCATCGCCGAATAGGTCGCGATCTCGTGCGTCTTCAGATCCCGGAACGCTTCCTCTAGGCTCTGCCGCGCATCGAGGTATCCGGAGCTGCGGCGCCCGAACATCTTTTCCAGCATCTCCTCGGCGCCGGGAACGAACTTGAGCGGGTTGTTGCCCGTGCTGCTGATCATCGTCTGCTGGCTGCTCTTGGCCATCGCCTTCGCGGCCGCGCGGGCCTTCAGCATGGAAGCGAGCTCGTCGACCACGATCCTCAGCACGGCGCCGATCTCCTCGGCCACCTCCTTCGGATCGCGCTGCATGAAGGTGTCGGGCGAGATGCCGGCGCCAACGGCGATATCGCGCAGAAGCCCGGCCGGATCGGCCGCCGGAGCCGAATTGCCGGACAGCAGCTGCCGCCCGGATTGCAGCTGGAGGGACGCTCTCGAATGTCCGGCGGCCCGCGTCTCGTCGGGCGGAAAGAATGGCGCATTCCTTGCGGGATCTTCAAGGCGGCGTGGCTGCCGGCCATTCCGGGCCGGGTCAGCCGCGCCCGCGAAGGCCTCCCGGCCCTGTTCGATCGACACGTCGATCACGTATCGGCCGATGCGGATCGTGTCTCCCGCGCTGAGCAGGTAGGCGCCGTCCAGCCGCTGGTTCGATCCGTTGACGAAGGTGCCGTTGCGGGACAGGTCGCGGAGCCAGAAGCCGCCCTTCTCGAAGCGTATTTCGCAGTGGCGGCCCGAGATGATCAGGTCCGGGTCGGGCAGGCTCCAGTCGCCGCCATCGCGGCCGATCTCGAAGCCGCGGTCTCTTGCCGAATAGCTCGTCGGGCCGCCATCCGGCAACCGCTCGACGTTCCGGATCGTCAGACGAATGTCCATCGCGCGTGCGTCCCGCTCACCTCACTGCGGCGTCCGGGTAATAGTAGCAGCATCGCCCGACGCGGCGACAGTGTGAAATCGGCACTTACGCCGGCCCGCCGGCCATGCTTCGTTCGCGGGTAGACCTATGCTATAGACGCAACGTTGGACGGCGCCCGGAGTGCAGCGGAATGCCTACAAACGCCAAGGCGGTCGCCCGCACGCCGCTCGGTGATACGTTCACCTTCACGCGCCTCGACGGCCGCGACGAGATCAGCCGCTGCTTTGCCTACACGGTCGTCCTGGTCAGCCGGGACGCAAACGTCGATCCGCTGCAGATGCTCGGCCAGGTGGTTTCGATCGAGGCGGAGGACGAGCCGAAGCGGTGGTTCAGCGGGCTGGTCTCCGATTTCCGGCTGATCCGCATCGAAGACGGGCTGGCGCGCTATGAAGCCGTCGTCAGGCCGTGGCTCTGGTTCCTCTCGAACACGACCGACTGCCGCATCTTCCAGAACATGAGCGTCATCGACATCGTCGAGGACATCTTCTCGAAATACGGCATCGCGAAATTCGAGAAGCGGCTGCAGGGCTCCTATCCGCCGCGCGAGTACTGCGTCCAGTATGACGAGAGCGATCTCGACTTCGTGCAGCGGCTGCTCGAACACGAAGGCATCTTCTACTTCTTCGAGCACGACGACGGCGAGCACACGCTGATCCTCGCCGATGCCATGAGCAAGCTCAAGCCGGTGCCGAACTACGAGACCGTGGAGTTCAACTACGGCGCGATCGGCAGCCGCCGCGACAAGGAATACATCACCGAGTGGGCGTTCATTTCGACGGTGCGCCCCGGCGCCTATGTGCACACGGATTTCGATTTCCAGAAGCCGGGCGCCGATCTCATGTCGCAATCCGCCCAGCCGTTCGGGCATAAGGAGGCGAGCGGCGAGAACTACCGCCAGCCGGGCGCACATCTAGACACCGGCCGGGGTGATGCCGTCGCCGCGATCCGGCGCGAGGAACTGCAGGCGGTCCACCAGCGCATCGCGGCCGTTGGCCATGCGCGTGGTCTGGCGCCGGGATGCACGTTCAAGCTCGACCTTTTTCCGCGCGAGGACCAGAACCGCGAATATCTGGTGGTCAGCGCCGAATACCGGATCTTCGACCCGAGTTTCGAGTCCGGCATCGAGGCGGAGGGCGAAACCTACACCGTGCTGCTCGGCGTCGCGCCGACGTCCATCGTCTACCGGCCTCCGCGGATCACGCCGCGGCCGATCATGCGCGGTCCCCAGACGGCGACCGTGGTCGGACCCTCCGGCGAGGAGATCTACACCGACAAGTATGCGCGGGTGAAAGTTCAGTTCCACTGGGATCGCGAAGGCAAGAAGGACCAGAACAGCTCCTGCTTCGTGCGCGTCTCGCAGACATGGGCCGGCAGCGGCTGGGGCTTCATCCAGATCCCGCGCATCGGCCAGGAGGTGATCATCGATTTCGTCGAGGGAGATCCTGACCGTCCGATCATCACCGGCCGCGTCTACAACGCCTCCCAGATGCCGCCCTACGGGCTTCCCGGCAACGCCACGCAGTCAGGCTGGAAGTCCAATTCCTCGAAGGGCGGCGGCGGCTACAACGAGCTGATGTTCGAGGACAAGGCGGGCTCGGAACTGGTCAACTTCCAGGCGCAGAAGGACCACAACCTGCTGATCAAGAACGACCGCACCAAGCTCGTCCAGCACGATCAGTCGGACCGCATCGACCACGACGCCAAGCACTCCGTCGGCCACAACCTCGACGAGGACGTCGGCAACAACAAGACGGTCAAGGTCGGGGTCGACCAGACCACGAATATCGGCTCCAACGACACCGAGACGGTGGGCGTCAACCGTTCGCTCACCGTCGGCGCCAACGAGACGATCAGCATCGGCAGCAACTCGACCGAAACGATCGGTGCCAACCATACGCAGACGGTGGCGATCATGCAGACCGTCACCGTCGGGGCGGCCGAGACGCGAACGGTCGGCGCCACGCGCTCGGTGACCGTCGGAATCAGCCAGAGCCATGGCATAGGCACGGACGACAGCTGGAATATCGGCGCCAATCAGTCGGTCAACATCGGCGCCTCGCAGTCCGTCAAGGTGGCAGTGTCTCAGGGCTTCGACATCGGCGCAAGCCGCAACGCAAAGATCGGCTCCAACGACATGACCGATGTCGGCGGCGGCCATATCCTGAAGATCGCCAAGGGCAGCAAGATCGACATCGGCGAGACCGGCGTCATCGACGTCGGCAAGACGATGACGATCACGGCGAAGGACGCGATCACCCTGAAGACCGGCAGCGCGCAGATCGTCATGAAAAAGGACGGCACGATCATCATCGAAGGCAAGGACATTACGGTCAAAGGCTCCGGCAAGATCAACATCAAGGCGTCGAGCGACGTGATCATCAAGGGCTCGAAGATCAACGAGAATTAGAGGCTGACATGGAAGACGTCCTGCATCGCATCGAAGGGGTGGTGATCGGAGCCTTCCTCGGTTTCGGCGAGGAGTCTGCGCCGCTGGTGGTCTTTCCCGGGAGCCCGGAGGAGACGGCCTTGCCGGCGCGAAGCCTCTGTGAGCTCTCGTCGGACATGATCGGTCAGGAGGTCGCGCTGCTCTTCGAGGGGGGCAATCCGCGAAAGCCGCTGATCGTCGGACGCATCGTCGATCCCGTGCGGCCCGCCACAGCCACGCATCATGTGGTGCGGGACGGCAACCATGTCCGCATCAGCGCGGAGGACAGGCTGGAACTGCGCTGCGGCAAGGCGACGATCATCATGGACAGCGATGGCCGCATCACCATCCGCGGCGGTCACATCACCAGCCATGCCAGCGGCGCGCAGCGCATTCGCGGCGGCTCCATCAACCTGAACTGACGGCTCCGCGCTGATGGCATCGGCGGTCGAACAGCTCTTTGTGCCGCCCCGCCGCATCGCGGCCGAGGCGGTGCGCCAGCACGTCGAGCAGGCGGCTTTCCTGTGGGCCCAGCGCGACAGCTGGAGCCAGGAGGATCCGCCGGACGAGACGGTGATCGGCGAGATCGGACAACGCGTCGAGGTCAATCTCGACGGCCTGCGGATCGCCGGCGCGGCTGCGTGGCCGGTCACCGAACGACAGCTCGACGATTTTCCCGACAAGGGCGAGTTCTTCGTCGCCGGCTGGATGGCGATCGAGCAGGGCGACGCCACGCGCGTGGACCAGGTTGTGGCGGCGGCAAAGGAGGTGGACGAGCGGCGTGGTCTTGTCGGGGCGCTTGCTTGGCACCGGCCGCCGAAGATCGGTCATCTCGTGCGCGACTGGCTGGTCGCGCCGGACCCGTTCAAGCGCTACCTGGCGGTCGGCGCCTGCCTCGAGCATCGCGTCGATCCAAGACAGTCGCTCGCGCGTCTGGTCAATGACCCGGACGCGCCGACGCGCGCATTTGCCCTGCGCCTGGCTGGCCGGCTGAAGCGGGCGGACCTGGCGCGCGAGATGGCGTCGGCGCTGGAGGCGGAGGATGACATCGTGCGCCTGTGGGCGGGCTGGGCGCTGACGGAAATTGCCTCCGGCGACCTGGCGCGGGTCGAGTTGCGCAGGGCCGCTGTCGCCGGCGGGGCTGACGCGCTGATGGCCCTTCGCGCCGCAATCAGGGTCGGCCCCGAGAAGGACGTGCGCGCCTGGATGGGCGGGCAGATGCAATCGGCCGCCACCGCGCCGCTCGCGGTGCGCGGCATCGGCATGCTGGGCGACCGGTCGATCCTGCCGTGGCTGGTCGAGCGGATGAAGGAGCCCCACGTCGCCGTCGCCGCCTGCGCGGCCTTTCTGGAGCTCTTCCCGGAAGCGCGGGAGGAGACGAAGCTGTTTACGGTCGATCCAACAGAACTGGGGCCGGCGTTTGCCAAGCATTTCGAGGATGATGTGGTTCGCGTGGCGCTGCCGGAGAAGGTGGAGGAGTGGCGGGCGAGCGAAACACGCAAGATGAGCTAGCGTGTCGCCTGTTCAGTCCCGGATCGGGTGCCCGAAAAAATAGCGTTGCCCCGGGACGAACCGGCGGGCCCCATCATCCTCCAGGAACTGTTCCAGAGCGGCGACCGCGTCGAGCCGTCGATCGCGACCCTTCTCGTCAAAGAGCCCCGTGCAGTTGACACCGGTCGCGGCCTCGAAAACGAGCAAGCCTCGATGGAATCGCTCACTCTGTGCATCTTCGGCTGCCAGTGCGGCCAGCAGGCGCCTTGCCAGCGAGATCGCGTCGAAGATCCGACCTTCATACACCTTCATGCCGACGAGACCGTCGGCAACCGACATCCGGATGGAGTCTGCCTGCGCGGCCACGGCGTCCGGAGTCGGCTCATCGTGGCGCGAGTAGAAGATCACCCCATCATCGGGCTCCAGCAGGTAGGAAAGTTCGCGGAGCGTCTGGTCGCGATCCTCATGCGGATTTGTACTAATGGCATAAAGATCGACGAGCAACGGAACGGCGCGAATGTCGCATGACAGACCGAGGAGCGCCGCCAGGTGATAGCGAACACGCTGCTCGTCTTGCAGTACGCGCAGATATCTCAGGGCGTCTGTCACCTCATTCCATCCGCCCGCGCAGGCGAGCAAATTGACGCCGGCGTACCAGATCAGTGCGTCATCGCTGCGCAGGAGTATGTCCTTCACGCTGCCCAGCCTCGAAAAATCGCCGCGCCTGCACCTCAGGTTCGTACTGTACAAACTGTCCCAGGCATCGCTACCGCTTGGGGTGAGGAGATTGTCTTGTTCGGCAGTATGTTCGCGGGGCAAGAAGAATCCCAGTGCGAGGGCGTGAAGGTCGCTTTCAGAGGGCATCGCCAATTCCAATCTCGGTCACGAAGCGGCTAGATTAGGCTTCTTGTTCCCTGCTCAAGCTGCGTCTGAAGCGCCTCGATTTCGTCGCACTCCGGCCCGCCCATCTTGTTGTCCGGCACGACATTGTCTGGATCGTTGCATCCGCCAGCCTGTTTCGGTGTCATGTGATTTCGGCTTGCCATCGCCGGACGCGTAGTGGGCGTGGAAGCCCACTGGGTGTCGACTTTAGCCTTGGCCCGTCTACCAAACGAATCGTCGCATACCTGCGCTACTGTTCTAGGCCCCGAGGCTCCTCGGGGTGGGTAACGTACCCCAGTTGGGATCTCGAAATGAATGGCGCATCCGGAGGTATTCGACGGGTGCACGTTGTTGCATCCGGCACCGCCGGCATTGCGTGCGGCCCTGGCCTGCTGCTTGGCAAGCGTAAACCTTCCCAGCGTTTGGTATAACGCTGTCTGATTGGGACCCGGCGGGAGCCGGTCTATGCGCGATTGCCAGAATTGAGTGGCCGTCACAGCTCTGAATGGTCTCCCCGTTGCGGGGTCTTTCTGCCACTCGTGCAGTGCCTCCCCGCAACACGGGCATATTCCAGCGTCGATAACGTCCTGCGCGTCGGCCAGGTTCTGAAACTCGATGGGCGGAAGCGGGGCCGTCGTCGTCCCACTCGAGGCATGATTGCTGGTCGTGATATCGAAATGCCGGCAGACATTCTTGCCTTCGAACTTCACGTCCATGCACCAGGCCTGGAAATAGGTCTTGCCGGTGATCTGATGCGTCACGACATTGGCGCCGAAGGTGCGCGTCGCCGCCTCGTCGCCCAGCACCGGCTCCTTGTAGTAGGACTTCTGGGCCAGCGCCGCGCCCTTGCCGCCGATCAAGACCGTGGTGGAGGCAGACTTCAGGTTGTTCGAGAACGACGTATCCGGATAAGGGATCGGAATCGGGCCGGCCGGCGGCGAAGGCGGCGACATGCACACGTCCGGAAACCGTGCGATGGACTTGTTCATGCCGTTCTCGGCGGCGATTTCCCACATCCCGGCGAAGACGTTCTTGGTCATCCCGCCCTCCTCAAGCCGAGACGATCGCCGCGGCGCGCCCGCCGAAGGCCATCGAGCTGCCATGCAGCGCGGCCAAGTCTCCGGGCGCGTAACCGCGGCTGAAGGCCTGCTCGGCCCAGGCAAGCTGGATCAGTCCCGCCGCCGCCCCGGTGTCGCCGATACAGTCGGCGGCGTGCCACACGGGCTGTTCCGGCCGCGTCTGGCGCATGTTGCGAATCTGCGCCAGCACCAGTTCTTCGAAGGCATAGGATTCGCCCGCCACGTCGCTGAGGCGGAAGGCCACCTCGTGCATCTCGGTGCGCGCCTCGGCGAGCGCCGCCTTCAAGGCGCCCGTCAGTCCGTTGGCGCGGAAAGGCTCCTCGCTGATCGCCGTCGCCGTCTCCTCGCCGAGCCCCAGGCCGCGAACGACGACATGGCGCGGCGTCATCGGACGGTGGCTGACGACCGCCAGGCATGCCGCCTCGCCGGGGATCAGCCCGTCGGTCGTCTCGCTCGTCTTCAGTCGCATGGCACCGTCGAGCCAGGCCATGGTGCGGGCGTCGATCAGGCTGTCGATCGCGAGGATCAGGCAGGCCGGCGCACCTTCTCCAAGCATCTTCCGCGCCAGCATAAGCGCCGCGAAGGCGGCGGGCTGGCCGGCCGCGATATGCGCCGTGCGCCGTTCGTTCACCGCCGAGCCATCGGGAAAGCGCAGGTCCGCGAACATACCGTTCAGCCGCGCGCCTGGCGTTTCCTTCTCGCGGGTGCACAGGATCAGCGGCATCTGCGCCCAGGGCAGCGCCGCGCCGATGTCGGGTTCGATATGTTCCAGCACCAGCCGCGCAAGCAAGCGCAGCCGCTCGCGCCCGCGTCTGGAGGGCGCGATGGCGTCGACGCGCGCGCCGCGGATCGGCATCGCCATGCGGTCGCGATAGTCGAGTTCCTCGAAGGCGGCGATACCTGCCCGCAGCGCAGCGCAGGTCGCTGCGGCGCTGTAGCCGACCGGCGAAACGAGGCTGACGCAGCTGACGACCGTCATCGGCGTCGGCCTCGCAGCTTCGAGAGCGCCGCCACCGCCTCGCCAAGGCCGGCATAGTGCGGCTTGGCCTTGGGCTCTTCGGGCGGTCCCACCTGCACCTGCTGCAGCCTCACGAATTTGCGCGGCAGCTTCACCGACGCGCGCCCGACCAGCACGATCCTGCCTTCATGCGGGATGAGATTGAGCGTATCGGGCTGCGCGAACTTGTGCTCCGTGTGATCGTCGAACATGAATCTCAGCGGCACCTTGAACGGCGGCAGCTTGACCTTGAACCGGCCCGACACGTTCATGTTCACGCATCCGAAAACCGTTCCCTCGCCGAGCTTCTCGACCCACTGGTCCTGCGGCGCGGCCTGAAAATACCGGTCGTCGAAATCCTGCGGCAGGAAGGGCAGGACGTTCTCCATCCAGTGCTTGTCGTATGTCCCGGCATAGCGGGCGCGCTCCCTGGCGAAACGGGGCACGGGGCCGAACCCGATCGGCTTGGGGCGATCGTTCCAGATCCGCACCCGCGACTGCGGGTCCTCGATCGACGGCAGCAGCGTGCCGTCGACATTGCCCTGGCCGACGAGGAAACCGCTGCCGATCGGATTGATCGCGTCGCTGCGGTGCCTGGCCGGATCGGGATCGGTGCGGTCCCAGCCGCCGAAGGTCAGATGCCAGGCGAGCGGCATCGACGTGAACGGCACCGGACTAGAGGACTGGATACCGAGGCCGCCTCGAAACCACCGGCGCTGCCCGGTGACGATCGCCCGCTTCTGCAGATTCGGCCCGAACAGGCCGACTTCGACCGCTTGCGCCGGACGTCCGCCGGGAGCAACCGCCATCGCATCGAGCACCACCTCGCAATGCGGTTTCACCGGCACGAAGTCGGACTCGACCCTGATCGAGGTCGTCTCGGGATCGCCGTAGTGCGTGTCGGCGAAGACGAACGGCAGCTGTTCCTTCGCCGGCGTGCAATTGCCTTCCCCGTCGACCTCGAAGGTCGCGCGAACGACCGCCACGCACCATTTCACCGCATGCTTGTCCGCGTAGGGAAAGGTCTCGGCGAGAAAGGGTGTGGTGTTCTGGCTGACGAACATCGTGGATCTATCCACTCACCGAAACATCAGCCATGCGACCCTCTATAGTCCCGGCGAACACTGTCATGGTCAGGATTCCTCGACCGCCGGAACCTGCCGCATGGCGGGCAGGCCATTGTCGGCGAGATCGTAGATGTCGGCGAAGACCAGTTCGTTGGCTTCCCGGTCGTCGGTCCAGAACGCTATCCGGTCTTCCGACATGAGTTCCCTTGCGGGCGGAAGCTCCTCGAGCCTCTCCTGGATCCGGGTGGTCGACCAACCGTCCTCGACGCACCGTTTCAACATGCTGTCGACTTCATCGAACCATGGGTCGGCGGCATCCGGCGGCCGGCCGATCCGCACGATCGCGAACGGATAGCGCCGTCCGACCCTGTCCTCGCTCATCCGCCACGCGCCGGCGCAAGGCTGGTCGCCGAAGATGCCCGCGGGGGCCACGAAGCGCCATATGCGGGGATTGAGCTCACCCGTCTCCGGCCGATCGCGTAGCTCCATCGACATCCAGCGGTCCCAGCGCTCGACGAAGACACGCGGCAGGTTCCAGCTGACGAAGTCACCGGTCGCCGGAATCTTGCCGAAGAAGCCCGTCGTCATATCTGCACCGGACAGGTGAACTTCTTGAACATCTGCAGATTGTAGGGGTTGTCCACGCTCGACGCCTTCAGCCGCAGGTCCGCGAAGAAGCCCCCGGCGCCGAGCCGCACATTGTAGACGTCCGCGAGCGACGTCGCGGTGAAGCGCGCGGTCCGCAGCAGGCGCAGCCAGGCCCAGCTGCCCGTCTCGCTGACGATGACCTCGGGCGACCCGTCGATCGGCTGGAAGCTGAGCGAGATGGCGCCCGTCCCGTCCTTGCCCGGCCAGGTCATCGCCTGCGGCCGGGTCGCGTTGTTGTAGTAGACGAGCTTCTGGCCGTCGAGGTTGAGCGTCACGCGGGTCACGCTCGGCGACAGGTCGATCGGCTCCAGGGTGAAGCTCATGACCGGGCCGGCGCCGCCGGGGAACAGGTCGTCGCGGATGCGGCGGGCCTGCTCGAAGGCGGCGAGGGCGGTCGAGTCGAGGCCGAAATCCGCCCGCCACTTCCATGGCTGCGAGGTCGTGTCGACATAGGCGAGGAGATGGTCGTTGATGAAGGCATCGATCATTCCGCCGGGTCCGAACAGGCGTGCGAAGTCGCGGACGTTGACGTCGACGGCGCTGCCCGCATCGAAGGGATAGCGGTTGTCGAGGGCGGCGTTGCAGAACGGCAGGATCTCCGCTCGCCAGATGGAATTGAGCTCGGAGGTGACCGCCCGCTGGGTCAGGCCGCTGGTGTCGCCGGCAATTCCGCTCAGCCAGTCGTCGATCGGGTCGGGCAGGATCTGCGCCTGGCGCGCCACCGCACCGGTCAGCTCGGCGAGACCCCCCTGCTTCTTGATCGACTCCTCCGGATCCGGCGTCGCGTTGACCGTCTGCAGCATGTTGGAGAGATTGGTCAGCGTCACCACCGCTGCGTCGAGCGCAGGCGGTTGCCCATCGACCTCGGCGATGGTCGCCTTCAGCGCCTTGAAATGGTCGGCGACGAGCGTCCCGGTAAGGTCGACTTCCTCCGCGGAACCTGCCTTCGGCAGAAGCTTCACGCCCTGCTTGGCGAGCTTGCCCAGCTTGCCGAGCTTGCCGAGTAGCTTGGAACCGCCCTTCTTGACCGCCTTGTTCTCGCCGGTCGCTCCCTCTTCCTCGTCGGACCGCGTCAACTCGGTCTCGCGCACGACGGCCGTTACCAGCCGGCGCAACGCCGAGTCGGCGCTCGACAGATCCTTCAGATTGTCGCTCGCCGTCGCCAGGTCGGTCAGCGGCGCCAGCTTCACGTCGCGCAGGAAGCTGTCCCACTGCGCGATGAAGTCTTCGTAGTAGAGCTTCAGCACGTCCTTCGACAGCGCGGCAACCGACGTCTCCGCATTTTCGGAACATCCGCCGGCGAAGACCGCGCGGTCCAGCGCGGCCTGCGCGGCCACGTCCTCGACGCGATCGAGGATCACCTCATGGAAGCCGTCATAGGTGAAGGCTCCCGGCAGTCCGTTGCGCAGCGTCTTTTCCGAGGACCGGACGAAGATCTTGGCCCCGTTCGGACCGGCGAAGTTCGCCGGAATCCACTCCGGCAGCGCGGCCACGGCCGGGTCGTTCAGGAGTTGCTTGTAGGCGCGGACCGGCAGCGAGATCGTGCACACGCTCGCGAGTGCCTCCGCCACCAGCTTGCTGTCCGGGGCGACATATTGGTCGTCCGTGGCCATGCGGCGGATCGCGGCGAGCTGATGCTGCTCTGCGTCCTCGGTCGGGAACGGGGCGGCGGGCGCAAATTCCGGCAGCTCGTCCACCCACCAGGATTGCGCGAACTCCGGATCCATCTGCGACAGGCCGGTCATCA
Organism: Mesorhizobium sp.; assembly: GCA_019635735.1. GTDB lineage: Bacteria > Pseudomonadota > Alphaproteobacteria > Rhizobiales > Rhizobiaceae > Mesorhizobium_A. The sequence goes on along the minus strand of JAHBYX010000008.1, from coordinate 108,912 downwards.
TGCGATAGGTCTTCAGCGCCCCGAGCAGGAACTCCGGCTCGCGGATCTGGCGCCACATCGTCGCTTCGAGCAAGGCGACCATGCGCGGTTCCAGCACGTTGCGGAGCGCGTGTTCGTAGGCTTCCTTCTGCGCCTGCAGCAGTTCGGGCGCTGCCGTGGGCCCGACCGCGTCGCGCAGGGCGCCAGGCGGCGGCGTCTGCGCCTCAACGACGGCGTCCATCGCGGCAAGTGCCGTCTCCATGTCCGGGGCCTCGACGAGCGCCGGCTGGGCGGCCGCGACGGCGAGCGGGCGCTGCAGCGCCTCCAGCTGGGTGGACTGGAGGTCCACGGCGTCGCGGTTGTCGAAGTAGGAAGATGCGAAGACGGCACCAGCTCCCAGCGCGGCGAGCGTGCACGCAGCCGCCGCGCCGCGCCAGATCCAGGCGCGGCGGCGCTGGGCCAGCGGATCGAAGGTCCCCAGCCCCGCCTCCTTGAAGATGACGTCCGTCATCAGCGACTTCAGGAAGAAGCTCCGCCGCTCGACGCGCTGAGCCAGCATGGTGCGGTGCGGCGGCAGCCCGAACGACGACGACAGCGCCGCCGTCAGCCGGTCGATCGGCGCGCCTTCCTGTGTCGCAGACGTCAGGTACACGCCGCGCAGCCAGGCGCTTTCCTCGTATTTGCTCTCGCCGGCCATCGCCTCGACGAGCACCTGTATCGGCTCCGAGAGGCTCGCGACCTGCGCCGGAAAGCGAAAGATCTCGGCGCGTCCGGTGAGCTTGTCCTCGCCTTCGAGCCGCGGGATCATCCGCAATTCGAGCTCGCGCGCCAGCGCCGATATCTCCTCGCCCACGGCGGCCGCATCGACACGCGCGTCCAGCGGGAACGTCGCACCCCAGACCTGCTCGCGATCCGCGGTCGACAGATCGTCGAAGAACGGCTCGAAGCCCTTGATCAGGTCGGCCTTCGTCAGCATCAGGTAGACGGGCAGGTTGATTTCCAGCCGCTCGTTGAGTTCGGCCAGGCGGCGCCTGATCTTGCGGCCGTGCGCCTTGATCGCCTCGTCGCCCTCGGACAGAACGTCGATCGATATCGCCACGATGACGCCGTTGAGCGCCCTGCGGCCCCGATGCCGCTTCAGGAGGTCGAGGAAGCCGAACCACTCGGTGGAATCGACGTCCGGCTGGCTTTCCTGCTCCACGTAGCGCCCGGCCGTGTCGATCAGCACAGCATTGTCGGTGAAGAACCAGTCGCAGTTGCGCGTGCCGCCGACGCCCTGGAGATCGTTGGTCAGGTCGATGGGGAAGTTGAGCCCGGACTGGCGCAGCGCCGTCGTCTTTCCGGTCGCCGGCGGCCCGACGATGACGTACCACGGCATCTCGCGCAGGAACTTCCTGTTGCCCAGCTTGCGCCGGCGCAGCTCGCCCAGGACCTCCTGGAACTTGGCGCCGACCGCCGCCACGCTCTCCTCGCCCGGGCTCGGCGGCTTCTCCTCGACCGTAGGGGCGATCTCGGCGACGAATACGCGGTTGGCGCGCATCGCCCGCCTCTGGGCAACGATCAGCCAGATCAGCCACAGGATGACCAGCCCGGCGATGATGCCAATGCGCACCGTCTCGGATTCGAAAGGCTGGCTGCGTCCGACGCTGACGATCGGCCCGAAGACCCAGATCAGGAGCGACAGCAGCGTCAGCCCGATGAGTGTCCACAGGATGCGTGACGTGATGACGGCCCAGATGAATCGCAAGATGAACATCTTACAATCTCTTCTCGACCAGAACCTCGACGCGCCGGTTCGCCGCGCGTCCTTCCCGCGTGCCGTTGTCCGCCACGGGATCCGTTGCGGCGCGGCCTTCGGACTTCACCCGGTCCGCCGGCACCCCCCGCTGTATCAATAGTTCGGCGATCGTCGCCGCGCGCGCTTCCGAGAGGCGCTGGTTGGTGGACAGCGGGTTGCTGCTCTGCAGCGGCACGCTGTCGGTGTGGCCGATGATCGTGATGTTGCCGATCAGGTCCGCGTTGTCGAGGATCACCTTCGCCACGGAATCGATGAGCGGCTCGAACCCGTCCGTCAGGTTGGCGCGCGACGACTGGAAGAGCTCCGGCGCGGTCGCCTGGATGACCAGCCGTGCAAGCGAAATGCTCTCGCTGCCCTTGAGTGCGCGCCGCAGGTTCTCCGGAGCGGCCGCTTCGAATTCGGGCAGGAGGGCGAAGTCGACGACTACCGGCGGCGGCGGAGGCGGCTCCGCCTTGGGCACGGCGCGGGTGATGGCGGTGCGGTCGGCCGGCGGCAGCGCGCGAACCAGCGTCGTCAGTTTGGTGGCATGCGTCGAGAGGGCCATCGACAGGCCGAGATAGATCAGCGTCGACACGACGATGGCGGTCGCGGCCATGACCCAGATCGGCACGATGAAGCGCTGCGGCTCGTCCGAAGCGATCACGCCGCGCCAGTTGGGCGACAGCGGAGCGTCCTCGGCCTCCTTGTTGCGCAGGAAGCGCGCCGCGGCGACCCGGACGGCGTTCAGCGATCGATCGCCTGCGCGCCCCGGAACCCGGTACTTGCCGCGGAACCCGAGCGCGAGGCAGTGGTACATGAGCTCCATCATCTCCGGGTCGCGGGTCGGATGGCGTTCGAGTTCCTCGAGCCGCTCGAAGAATTGCGTGCCGGCATCGACATCGCCGCGCAGCATGACAACCAGCGGCTGGCGCGGCCAGGCGCCCGCGCCGCCCCAGGGCGTGTTGAGCGCAAGGTCGTCGAGAAGGGCGGCGACCGCCCAGGCGGCCCGGTCCGCACGCTCGAGCGACGAGCCCGAGGCGATGGCGGTGTCGCGCGCCGCGACCAGTGCGCCGAGCAGGCGCGTGCGCAGCGCCTCGGGGTTCTCCGGAGCAACCGCGCTCTCGAGCTCGGGCGCGAACTCGAGCAGCGACGCGAAGGCCGCGACCAGCGAGTTCGGGTGCGCGCGGCTGCTCTTGACGGAGGCGGCCTGGGGCTCGAGTGAATAGGAAGGCTGCTCGCGTCTCGGCTGGCCCGGCGCCGGCTGGCGCGGCGCGACGTTGACCAGACGGATGCGTGTCTTCTCGCGATCTCCCGACAGTCCGAATGGATCGTCCCTGCTCATCACCGGTTCACCGAGTAGCAGTCGACCTGCGGTTCGCTGGGCAGCACGCCCGACACGCCGATGACGAAGCCGGGCGCGTCGAGCAGCGATGCCCAGTGCTCGCTGCGCTGGTCGAGTTCCAGGCACAGCCGGTCGCCGTCATAGGGAATCTCGCGCGGCTGCGAGTGCAGGGGCTTCAGCGGTATGCCCGGCAGGCGGGACTTCCACAGGCCCTCGAACTCGTCCGACGAACCGACCGTCGCCTGGTTGACGAAGATCTTGCGCAAGGCGTCTTCAGAGAGTTCCGAACCGACACGGATGACGATGCGGCTTGCCGTCAGGAGCTTCGGATTGTCGATGCGAACCTTCCAGACGTTGGTCGAATGGCGCATCACCGGCAGCGCCCGCGACTTCGGCTCGACGTAGCGGAGGCTGAGGATCAGCGAGCGGAGCGTGTCGGCAAGCGCCGTGAACGAAGGCGCCGGCGTCACGTGGTCATAGGCCGGCAGTTCGCCGAGCCTGCGCGAACTCGAACCGTAGGTCGCCATCGAGCCGGCCAGCCCTGACAGTTCCTGGAACAGGTCGGCCGGATGATAGACCTCCTGCGCCAGCATGTGCGCCAGACGCGGCCTTGCCGCGTTGGCCAGGTTGAGCATCAGAAGGTCTTCGACGCTTCGGCCCGGACCGCCCAGCACGACCTTGCCATGCGCGTCGGCGATGTGATCGAGACCGGTGATGATCTCCTGCAGCAACTGCGCATACCACGGCACCGCCCCGGTCACGAGCGCGGGCGGCAGGAAGGTCTCGGCCACCGCAACGCCGCCATCGGCGCGCAGGCCCTTGATCTCCGTGATCGGCAGCGTGGTGTAGCCGCCCACCGACTTGCCAGGCGCGAGAATGCGCGCCTGCGGCCGGGCGATCTCGACCTCCTCCGGATCGGCGCCGCCCTGCACGGCGTCGTTGATGGTGACGATCCTGCCGCGATAGCGCGCGCCGCTGAGGCTCGCATGAGCGGGATCGAAGGCAACCCCGCCGGCCGGTTCGAGCGGAAGGGCGACGAGGACGGCGCCGGCCGACGTGTCTGCCGTGACCGACAGCGGCTGCGGCGCGTCCATAGTTTCGGGAATGGAAAAGGGCGTTCCGTCGGGGAAGATGCCGCGTGCCGAGAGGATCGAGATCTGTCCCGCTTCCAGGAGGGCGGAGTCGAGCGTCAGGGCGCGGAAGCCGAACGTCTGGAGGCGACCCGCCTGCAGCGCGCCGCGCATCGAGGCGTCGATGAAGCGGTCCTGCTGCTGGAAATGCTGCGTCCTGAGGAACAGGCCTTCGGACCAGAGCACTCTGTTCGCGTCGGTCATCACCTGTTGTCCTGAGATGAGAAGAGCCCGTCCTTGCGGCTGCTGACGGACATGCCGCCGCGACCCAATGCTATGCCGATCGTCAGCTTCGATCCCGGAGACATCGCCTTCGTGACCTTCCACTGGCGGCCGGTCGGTTCGCGCACGAACGCGACGAAGCCGAGCGCCGCCGCCTCGGGCTCGACGGTGATCATCTTCGACGCCAGCTTGCCCGGCGCCACGGCGAGCGTGTCGGACCCCATCAGGTCTCCTCCGAGGGTCGCCGCGGCGTCGGCTTCGAGCGCGAAGTAGTCCGCCTGGTCGAAGGTGCCGGTGCTGCGCAGCCGGTAGATCATGACGACGACCGGCCGGTCGCCGCCGTTCGGTCCGGGGTTCATGCCGGCGCCTCCCGACACCTTGACGTTGATCTTCGACGGCTTCGGCGCGAACAGGAAACCCGTGGTGAAGACCACGGAGGCAAGGGAGCCAAGGACGGCGAGGACGGCGCGGCGGCTGGTCATCTCTCACTCCTCCTCATAGGCGTCGCGGAAATCCGCACCGATCTCGCCGAGAAACCGCGTCTCCGCGCTCTGGGCGATCTCGCGGTGACGCTTCCGGTAGAGTTCCCAAAGTCTCGCGCTGCGACCGCCGGACAGGAGGGTTCCCAGGGTCGAATTCGATTTCAGCTCCTCCTCGATCGCCTCGGGATCGAAGCGGTCGATCATGCGCCTCAGCGCGCCCTGGACGCCGCGCCAGGCGCGGACATGGTGCTGCGCAAGATCGCGCACGCTGTCGCCGATCGCCGCTTCGCCGCCGAGAAAGCCCGGGCTGCGTTCGGCCATGATCGTCGCAAGCACGTCTTCGACCGTCGGCAGGAATTTCAGGGGGTTTACCTCCGACGAGCCGATCACCGTCTGGGCGACGCGTGCATTGCCCTTTTCCTCGGCGCGCTTGCGCAGGAGCTGCATCAGCCCGTCCAGCATCAGGCGGTATTCGCGGCCGAATTTCTCCATCTCGGCAACCGGATCGCGCGACGCCGCGGCATCGTCGCCAATGCCAAGGCCGCGCAGGAAGGCCGCGCGCAACTCGTCGGGCCGCGGGCCGCGAAAGGTCTCGCCCGCCGTTGCTGCGCGCGCGACGTCCGGCGCGGGTGCGCGTTCGGGCGGGCGCCGCGGTGCAATCTCCCATGGCGCCGCCGGCTGCTGCGGCACCGCCCGCGCCGGCGGTTCCGGCATAGCCTCGCGGACTGGCGCGGGGCCGAAGGAGAAGTCGGCGTTGAAGGCAGGACGAGGAGCGGGGTCCGGCTGTCGAGGCGGCTCGACGGGCGGATTGCCGAAGCCCAGCGGATCGATCGACGTGCGCGGACGGCTCTCGGCCGGCGCTCTCCTGCCGGACACGGGGTCGAGGCTGAACGGGTCGTCGAAGGCCTGGGAATTGCGCTCCCGGAATGGCTGGTCCTGTCCCGGCTTCGGCTGCTCGAACGATTTCGGCAATTCCGCCGGGCGCGGGCGGGGCGGCTCTTCCACCGACTTGACCAGGAAGAAATCGTCCTTGTCGAGGCTGACGGGGGGCCGCGACACGTGGCCCAGGGGCGGCGGCTGCTCGGGCGTGGCCGCGCGATCCGCCCTCACGGCGACCCACAGCACGTAATCGCCAAGGCGCAGCCGCATCCCGTGGCGCAGCCGCGTGGAATTCCCGGAGCCGAGCGGACTGGCCGAGTCGTCTATGTAGAGCCCGCTGCTCGATATGTCGGTGACGACGTAGTCGTCCGGTCCTCCCGAGATCCTGCAGTGGGCGCGGGAGACGAACATCTCCGGGTCGTCGATCTGCCAATCCGCTTCGGGGCTGCGTCCGATCACCAACTCGCCCGTTTCGAGCCTCGCCTCGCGCACGGCCTGGGCGCGTGGTCCATGCTCAAGGGTGAGCACCAAGCTCATGTGCCGACCTCTGCGATTTCCGGCCGCCATCCAACGACTGCCCGCAGCCGCATGTCTTCAGCATCTCCCCTTTCAGGAGGGGGCGCAAGCCATGTTGTCCGCCCCAGCCGGGCGCTTCCGAGCTTCGGGGGAGGGATTTCCGCCTTCGCCAGGACGAGCCGCACGTCGACATCCACATTGTCTCCGGTGAGGTCCCTCAATGCGCGCTTGAGCGATTTGAGACGCGCCCCGCCTGGCAGGAAAGACAGGTAGTCGGCGATGCCCACGGGACCGATCCGAAGCTCCACGCGGCTCTGCCGGGTGAACGTGCGCGGTCCGATGGTCGCCCCGGCGCCCAGCGCTGAGTAGGCGCCGCCGAGCCTTGTCTGGAGGGACTTGGGGATGGGCATCCAGACCGCGATGAACTCCTTGAGTGCGACCGGAACGTCGAAGGCTTCGGCGACGAACAGAGTGAGGCGCTCGGCCCCGTCGACCTGGTTTGCCAGTGCGGTGGCCTGGCGAAGCTTGACCGTATCGAGTTCCGGGTCTGCCGCATCACGCGTCCCCGGCATGCCGATTCCCGCCAGCGCGGCCAGCATGGCCTCGACCCTCCCGCCGCCCCGGCGCTCCACCTGGACCGCGGGGGTCTGGTCCGCCCACGCCCGGTAGAACAGGGCGATCAGCCTGTGCTGCAGCATGTTGACGAAGTCGACGAAGGTCGTGTCGCTCGTCTGCCTCGCATCGGCGCCGGCGAACCAGCGCTGCGACAGGCGGTCGAGGACCCAGCGAGTGATGTGGAGCGGCATCGGCCCTTCGGGACCGAGGAGGCCGATATTGGCGACCGTCACCTGGGCCGGCCGGTTTGCGGTCGCTCCCTCGAAGCCGGCGACGTCGTCGGTCGCGAATCCGAGGCGGATCTGCTGGCCGATGCGTGCCGGCTCGAACTCCGGCCCGCCTGCCTGCCCGAACGTCCGGCCATCCTGCTCGAGGCGACGCAGCAGTTCGAAGAAGTCGAACGCCTCCGACAGCCCGGCTTCATCCGCGCTCCGCTGCCCTAGATCAGGTGGCGATTGCCTGGCGACATCGGCCACAGCACATCCTCCTGTTTCTGCAGCAGCCGCGAGCGCGTCCGCACGAACCCGTTGATGCCGGCATAGCGCGCGAAGAGTCGCGACAAGAGGGCGGACAGCAGCAGCGCGCTGTGGCCGGTCAGCACCGACTGGTCGATGTCCAGCGTCACCTCGACCCCGCGCCCGAAACACATCGGCCCTTCGATCGCCAGCCGTTCGACCACCGGCCGCGACGAGACGCGCGCGATCGAGCGCACGTGCCTGGCGAGACCGGGATCGCCCCTTTCGGCATAGAGATCGATCAGCGCGTGCAGCGGGTCGGCGCCGCGCCCGTCCGCCGCGAGGCTCAGGAAATTGAGGGACAGTTGCGAAACCAGGCGCCAGGCCAGCTCGTCCGCGCGCGACTCGCCCTCCGCCCCGGCAGGCAGCGACGCCGCGATCGATCTCTGCGGCTGGCGGAGCGCACCCATCAGCCGGATGGACTCGACCGGGTCGCCGCCGTCGAGCGTCAGCGTCGGCGTATCGTCGAGGATCGGAAGGTCGCGATTGGTGCACAGCGCGACGATGTCGATCCGCTTCGGCCGGTCTGCCCTGGCTCCGTCCGGGCGCCGCGACACCGATAGGAACACGTCGTCGCCCACGTAGGAGGCGCGCGTGACGCCCTGGCGCCGCTCGTCCTCCGTCGCCCGCCGCGGCCGCCGTTCGGTCGAATAGACCCAGCCGCTGCCGCGGTTCTGCCCGAGGCTGAAGAGCTCGGGTATCGCCGCCTCCGGACCGGCGTGGTCGGCGTCCGCAACGCGGGTGATGCGGAAGATCTCGAAGTCGCGCGGCCGCGTGCGGTCGGCATAGACCGGCTGGCGCGTCCTGCGCGCGTCCAGTTCGACGATGTTGCACTCGCGCTCGAACAGATTGATGATCGGCGTGGCGAAGAGTTCGAAATCGGCCGGTGTCAGGTCCGCCAGTTCGGGCGCGGGCCGCTTGAACAGAAACACGATGTCCAGCCGTCCCGAACAGACCCGAAGCGTCGGCTGCAGGCCTTCTATCCGGGCGTAGTGGAAGCGCTCCGGCATCATGAAATATTCGCGCAGCAGCCGGTAACCCTCGAAGCTCGAGCGGGTGCGCGGCATAAGGGCTTCGGCATCCGAAATGCCGACCATGGCGGGCATCGGAAGCGGCGACAGCTGGCCGGTTCGCGCTTCCGGCCGGGCGCCGACGCTGGAACACGCGCCGAAAATGGCGTCGAAGATGAGTGGCGCCTTGGTGCGTCCGGCGAAGCAGAAGCGAAGCTGATCGACGGCGAGGTCGCTCAGATTGCCTTTGCCGATGCGCGCCAGCGTGAGACAGAGTGCGGACTCAGCGCCTTGTCCCTTGGCCGGCGCGATACCTGCATTCGCAATCGAACTCTTGTCCTGAAGGTAGCGGACCGACGCCACTTCCAGCGGCCAGAGATGGACGTCCTGGGCGGTGCAATAGGTCGCTCGGGTCGATAGGCCGGGCAGCAATCCCGAAATGAGCTTGGTGCCGCGGGCGATCACATGCCCGGCGTCCATCGTATGGACCTGCTGACCCGGTTTGAGCACCGCCATGCCGGTCGCCGGGGTGGGCGAGACAAGGTCGGGATAGAGGAGGTCCAGCACGCTGCGGGAGAAGCGTGAGCGCTCCGCGTCGACCTTCAGCCGGGTGCGTGCCGCGAGGAAGGCGACGCCGTCGAGCAGCCGTTCCACATAGGGGTCGGGGCAGGGCACGGTATCGAGCGAAAGGTTGCGCGCGATCGTCGGATGCATGTCCGCGAATTCCGCGGCGAGCGCGCGGATGTGGGTCAGCTCTTCCTCGTAATATTCCAGGAAAGCCCGATCCATCGTCAGCCGTCCCTGAATTCGGTTCGAGCCTTGCCGTTCTCGAGGTTGATGGTGGTGCGCAGGCGCATGCGCTCCGGGCTCGGCGTCGTGATCAGCACCGCGTCGATCTCGATCCTCACGCCGCTCGTCTTGTCGCCGAGCGTCACGTCGACCTTGGTTGCCCCCTGCTTCAGCCTCGGCTCGAAGGTTGCGAGCACCGCGCGGATCTCGCGGGCCAGCTCGTCGCGGTCGAAATCGCGCGACGAACGGCCGGAAAAAGGCGGCACGCCGTAGTTGACGACGCTCCTCCGCACCTCCGGAAAGTCGGCAAGGTCGAGGATGCCGTCGTCGAAATGTTCCCCCTCCCATTCCGAACGAACGGGGGTGGCCTCGTATCGCTCGGTGTTGAACAGCGCCTCGATGTCGCGGCGCACCGCCTCGCGCAGGACCCTGTTCGACACGACGACGTTCAGCGTCTGAAGCTCATCGCGTCGCCGCGTCTGGAAGGCGAGACGCTGCAGCTTCTGCTTCTGTTCGGCGCTGAGATCGGGGGCGGCCTCGATTGCACGCACGCCTCCGCCGAGCAGCGTCTGCACGCGCTCGGCGCCGATCTCGGCATCTGCGGAGCGGCGCATCGCGTCGATCTCCGTCTCCAGTCCCGGCATGTCGTCGACCAGGCGATCCCAGAGCGACGGCTGCAGGGTCTCGCGCATTGCCGAGCTTCCGCCCGCCGCTGACGCGAGACCCCTGTCCGGTCGTCGGCCCTGTCGCTCAGACTCCGGTCGCGACATTCATCTCTGTCTCGTGGTCGTCGTCGTAGACGAACTTGATCTTCTTGTAGGCGAAGCCGACCTTGTCCTCGATCACGTCGGGTTCGTCGGGGCTGTGATGCATCTCGTAGGAAATCACTGAGGCATCGGTCATCGTCACCACCAGGTAGTCGCTGGTTTCGCCCTCGATCGTGCGGCGGCAGGTGAATACCACCTCGTCGAGCTTGGTGTTTTCGTAGAGAGCCTGCTTCAGATAGGGCGACGACTTGTCGTAGTGCTTGGTGAACTGTACCGCGCCGAGCGCGACGCGGCCGCGACGGGACAGCGAGTTCGGATCGTGCGGCGCGACCATCGAGAAGTCGACGCCGTAGACCTCGATTTCTTCCTCATGGCCGTCACGCTCGCTCGGGCCCGGAATGTCCGGAACCTTTAGGAATCCGTCGATCTTCGTTCTCGTATCAGGCATTTCGCGCTCCATTTCTCAAACGAACAGTCACGACTTCACGGAAGGCAGTTCGGATACGAGGCGCAACGACGCGTTGATGCCCTCGAGCTGGTAGTGCGGCCGCAGATAGAAGCGGGCGTTGTAGTAGCCGGGGCGCCCTTCGACGCTGTCGACCTGGACCTCGGCCGCGGCCAGCGGTCGCTTCGCCCGCGCCTTGTCGTCGGCAAACGCCGGATTGGCGAGCACGTAGCGGTTGATCCACTCCGTCAGCCAGATCTGCATGTCGGCGCGTTCCTTGAACGAGCCGACCTTGTCGCGGGCGATCGCCTTGAGGTAGTGCGCGAAGCGCGACACCGGGAACAGGTAGGGCAGGTTGGCGCTCAGCCGCTCGTTCGACTGCGCGTCCGGATCGACCAGGCGGCCGGCCCGCGTCTCGTCGTCCTGGAGCGAATGCGCGCCGATGAAGGCCGCAAGATCGGTGTTCTTGCGGTGCAGGATCGGCATCAGCCCCAGCTTGGCCAGTTCGGCTTCGCGGCGGTCGTCGATCGCGACCTCCGTCGGGCATTTCATCGCGATCGAGCCGTCGTCGGTCGGGAACGAATGAACCGGCAGGTTCAGGACCGTTCCGCCGTTCTCGACGCCCCGGATCTGCGTGCCCCAGCCGTACAACTTGTGGCTCCTGTTGATATTCACACCCATCGGAAAGGCCGCGTTCATCCAGACATATTTGTTATGATCGCCCTGAACTTCCTCTTCGAATGCGAAACCTTTCACAGGGACGGTCTCGGCGCCGTAGGGAAGGCGTGCGAGAACGCGCGGCATGGTCAGCCCGATGTAGCGGGCGTCCTCGCTTTCGCGCAGCGATTGCCACGACGCGTAGGCCGGGTTCGAGACGATCTGCTGCAGATCCTGCGGGTTGGGGAGCTCCTGCCAGCTGTCCATCCTGAAGAGCCGGGGAGAGGCCGCCGCGATGAACGGCATGTGGGCTGAGGCGCAGATGCCGGACATGTTGCGGAGCAGGCCGACATCGCGCGGATGGTTCGAGAACTCGTAGGCGCCGATCATGACGCCGAACGGCTCGCCGCCGAACATGGAATATTCGTCCGTGTAGGTCTTCTTGAAGATGGGGCTCTGGTCCCACATCTGGCCCTCGAAGTCCTCCAGCGTGTCCGCCAGTTCGGTCTTCGAGATGTTCATCACGCGGATTTTGAGCTTCTGGTCCGTCTCGGTGTTGTTGACCAGGTACCAGAGGCCGCGCCACGTCCCTTCCATCTCGCGCACTTCCGGCGCGTGCAGGATCTCGTTCATCTGGGCCGACAGCATCTTGTCGATGCCGGCGATCAGCGACTTGATGGAACGGATCGCATTCGAGGAGATCGTCGTCGTCTCGGAGCGCGACTGCGCCGCAAGCGCCAGGTTGCGGACGAGCTGCTGCAGCCTTTCACTGTCGTCCTTCTTGACCTTGAAGTCCTTCTCGAGGAGTTCGCTGAACTCGCCGAGGTCGACGGCTTCGGCTTCGGCTGCCGCGGCTGTGCGCTTCTGTTTCTCGGCCATGGCTTATTCTCCGCCCTTGTCTTCGCTCATTGCCTGGTCGGCGATCTGTGCGAGCAGCGGCTCGTTGTTCAGCATCTGGGCGATCCGCTTCTCGGCGTCGACGCGTCCGTCCATGAAGCCCAGGAGCTCTTCCAGCTGCCGCCGCATCTTCAGGATCTCGGCGAGCTGCGGCACCTGCTCGGCGATGCGGTCCGGAGCGAAGTCGCCCATGCTGCTGAAGGTGAGATCGACGGCGAGTTCCTCGTCGCGTTCCTTGCCCTCGGCCTGCGGGAGCACGTTCTTGACCCGCGCCTTCACGCGCGGCCCGAGCGCTTCCATGAATTTCGGGAAACGCCCCGCGTCGGTCTCGACGAAGCCGCGCTCGAGCAGGGTCTTCTGCGCTTCCTTCGTCTGGGAGGCTCCGGCCAGGTCGGCCATGACGCCCATCACAAAGGGCAGTTCGATCGTCGTCGGGCTACCATAATGCTCGACGTCATAGGCGATCTGCACGCGGGGTGCCCGGTTTCGCTCTATGACTTTGGCTTTGCTTTCGGCCATGTACTGCTACCTTTCGTCCTTCTGAGCGGCTTTCTTGTCTTTGTCCTGCATGCCGGCGAGTAGCCGGAATTCCTTCAGTCCCGACGGCGCGAGGTCTTCCATCAACTCGACGAAATCCATGTGGACCATCCGCCGGACCCGGCGTGCCAGGTGCGGGATGGGGCTCGACGGTTCCGTCCGGTCGTAGAACGCGACCACGAGATCGAGACATTTCACGACGTCGTCCCGCGACGTGATCCGGTCGGGCAGAGCCGTCGCGGAAATCGACGAGGGAAAGTCCGCCGCGTGACCATTGGGGAGGGGTGCCGCCGCCGGCGCCGCCGCCTGGTGCACTGCCTGCTCGGCATTGACCTTTGCCGGCTGCACCCGCTCCAGACTCGCCAGCACCCTGTCGATGAAACGGCTGAGCTCCGGGATCGCCGGGCCGACGGTCTCGAGCCGGGCGTTCACGACGACGTCGAGCTGGTCCATTGCCGAGCGCGCCGTGCGGGCCGCCTCGACCAGGGCCGCGAGATCCGCGGCCGACCTGTCGGCCAACGCCGCCATCGCCGTCCGCACGCGGCCGATCAGCTGCTCGTGCGCCTTCGAAAGGACCGCCTTCTCGGCCGCGTTCAGGCCGGATGCCGCTTCCTGGAGCATTGCCCGATCGTCGAGACAGGCTTGTTCCAGGTCGCGCCCGCTTATCGCGCCGATGCCGGGAGACATGAACATGGTCCGTTGCCGGAGGTCGCCTAATACGCCGGACTGGCTGTTCTGCAGATCGAGCAACGCGTTGATGCGGCGAAGTGCTGCGTCGCGCGGCGGGCCGGCGCGCAACATCGGATGCATGTTGTCCCAATAGGCGTCGAAGCTCCGGGCAATGAGGGTCAACCCCTCCGCCAGGCCGGCGAGGCCTTCCTCGTTGGCGAGCGCGCGCGTTACGACGACCAGCAGGCGCAGGTCGCGACCATGCGTCCGCAGCTCCGCGGCCCTCGCGAGAACCGTGTTCCAGTCGATCGGCGTGGAGACCTGCGTCGTCGGCTTGTTGCGGTCGTCGTAGACGACCTTCACCTGGGGTTCCAGGATCCGCTCGAGGTCATGGAACCGGGCGTCGTTGCGCAAATCTTCCCCCGACGGGTTCTCACCGTCCAACGGAGCCAGCCACTGAGCCAGTTCGATCAACACAACCTCCGTTGCCGGCGAGTTGCAGCATCAGAGAAGAACCGGGCGATCATACCTCCTGCACCTGCCCCAAGGGAAGTAGGAGGCCGCGTTTCAATCAAAGTGGTCAACGGACGAGTAACCGGTTGTTATAGATTGAAGTTTTCACCTGCATCTGTGTCGATCCCAGTGCCCCGGAAACAGTCGTGCTCAAACAAACGTGTAAGTGAATCCGGCGTCTGACGCCTCGATCATCACCTTGGAGAAGGGGCTGCCTTCCAGCGAGCGGTTCAGCACGCCGCGGCTGAGCTCCGGAAGCACTGTATTCGTGAGGATCGCGTCGATCATCCGCCCGCCCGACTCGATCTCGGTGCAGCGCGCCTTGATCAGGTCGAGCACTCCCTCGCCAATGACCAGTTCGGCATCGTTGTTGGCCCGCAGCCGGCGCGCGATCTTGCCGAACTGGTGCCGCGTGATCGACTCGATCATCGCGTCCGACAGCGGATAGTAGGGGATCGTCACCACGCGCCCGAGGAAGGCTGCGGGGAAGACCTTCAAGAGCGGTCCTCGCAGCGCGCTGTCCAGATTCTCGACGCCCGTGCGGATGCGGCCGCTGTCGGTCTTCGCCATGATGACGTCCGAGCCGACATTGGAGGTCAGCAGGATCAGCGAGTTCTTGAAGTCGATGCGACGGCCCTCGCTGTCATCCATCATGCCCTTGTCGAACACCTGGAAGAAGATCTCGTGCACGTCCGGATGGGCCTTTTCCACCTCGTCGAGCAGGATGACGGAATAGGGCCTGCGCCGCACCGCCTCGGTCAGGATGCCGCCCTTGCCGTAGCCGACATAGCCGGGCGGCGCGCCCTTCAGCGTCGAGACGGTGTGCGCCTCCTGGAACTCGGACATGTTGATGGAAATCAGGTTCTGTTCGCCGCCATAGAGCGTCTCGGCGAGTGCCAGCGCGGTCTCCGTTTTGCCCACGCCGGAGGGGCCGCAGAGCAGGAAGACGCCGACCGGCTTTTCCGGTGCGCCGAGCCCGGCGCGGCTGGTCTGGACGCGCCTGGCGATCATCTCCATCGCGTGGTCCTGACCGACGACGCGCGTCGACAATGTCTCGGCGAGCTTCAGCGCCTTTTCCGTCTGGCTCGACAGCATGCGGCCGGTCGGTATGCCGGTCCAGTCCTGCACGACCGAGGCGATCGCGTTCCGGTCGACGGAGGGCAGCACCAGCGGCGCCTCTCCCTGCGCGTCCGCGAGCTCCGCCATCAGCTCGCGCAGGCGGGCGAGGTCGGCCGCCGTGTCCGGCGCGATGTCGTCCGGCGGGGCGGATTGCGATGCTTCATCCGGCGCCACCGCGTTGCCGTCCTGCGGCGCGGTCACGTCATCCAGCGCGACGGCCTCGCCGCGCAGCTTGGCGCGAAGGTCGAGGATCTCCGTCACCAGCGCGCGCTCGCGGTCCCAGCGGTCGGTCGCCGCCGCGAGAGCCGTCTCGGTTTCGGCCAGCGCGGCCTCGACGCGCGCACGCCGCTCGCCGACATCGATGCCGATGGCCGCCTCGCGGCCGATGATCTCCTGCTCGACGGCCAGCGCCTGCCGGCGCCGCTCTATGTCTTCCACCTCCGCCGGCGTGGCGTGCTGCGACACCGCCACCCGGGCGCAGGCGGTGTCGAGAAGGCTGACGGCCTTGTCCGGCAGCTGGCGGGCCGGGATGTAGCGTTGGGACAGCGTAACCGCGGCCACCAGCGCCTCGTCGAGCACCTGCACCCTGTGATGCTTCTCGAGATTGCTCACCACGCCCCGGAGCATCAGGATGGCCGTCGCCTCCGACGGCTCCTCGACCTTGACGACCTGGAAACGCCGCGTCAGCGCCGGATCGTTCTCGATATGCTGCTTGTATTCGGCCCAGGTGGTCGCCGCGATGGTCCTGAGCTCGCCGCGCGCCAGCGCGGGCTTGAGCAGGTTGGCCGCGTCGCCCGTGCCTGCCGCCCCGCCGGCGCCGATCAGCGTATGCGCCTCGTCGATGAACAGGATGATCGGCGTGTCCGACGCCTGCACCTCGTCGATCACCGCCTTCAGCCGTTTCTCGAACTCGCCCTTGACGCTCGCGCCGGCCTGCATCAGCCCGATGTCCAGCGCCCGCACGCTGACGTTGCGCATGGCCGGCGGCACGTCGCCGCGGGCGACGCGCATGGCGAAGCCCTCGACGACCGCCGTCTTGCCGACGCCCGCCTCGCCGGTGAGGATCGGATTGTTCTGCCGGCGGCGCATCAGGATGTCGATGATCTGGCGGATCTCCGGATCGCGGCCGACGACCGGGTCCATCTTGCCGTCACGTGCGCTCTGGGTCAGGTCCTGGGCGTATTTCGCCAGCGCCGAATCCGCGCCCGGCCCGCGCCTGGGAGCCTGGACTTCCGGCGCCTCGGCGGCGGCCGGGCCTTCGAGAGATCCGTCGAGCACGCTGTCGAGCCGGCCGATCATCGCATCGGCGTCGATCTTGTCGAATTCGCCGCTGATCTTCGACAACAGGCCTTCGAGCGTCGCCGTCCTCAGCCCGGCGAGCAGGATATGGGCGCTGCGCACCTCGTCGACGCCGAACTCGAGCTGCGCCAGGTTCCAGGCCTCCTGGATGGCGTGGAAGATGTGGTCGGAAAACTCCTCGATCGAGGTTGCGCCGCGCGGCAGCCTGTCGAGCGCCCGCGTGATGTCGGCGGCGATGCGGGCGGCGTCCACGCCCGCCTCGGCGAGGATCATCTGCACGTCGGAACGGTCCGACAGCACGACCTGCTGGATGAAGTGCACGAGCTCGACATAGGGGTTGCCGCGCATCTTGGCCGTATCGGCCGCGGCCCTGAACGCCAGCATGCACGTCTGATTGAGCTTGCCGACCAGTTCCTTGCGCTTGACGCCCGGGGACGACCTGCGTGTCACGTTGGCATCCATGAACATGTTCCTGCTGCCGCAACGGAAGCAGATTGCCACATCCGAGCGGACTTTACGAATCGTAGCTGCCGGCGGCGGGCCGCAACGTCATCCCCGCCTTCCCCGCTTCGCCCAAGACACGCCGCGAGGACAGATCGACGGCCGCGACAGCCCGAGGCCGCCTTCGGCCGTCGAGGCTGCGCTCTCATAGGTAGGCATTTCAGGGCGGCTGGTCCGTGAAGCAATTCACTCGCCGCGGGAGTCTTGCCGGCGCCTGACGGCACGCCAGCCCACTCGGCGCCGGCGCGGCTGGGCGACTACGCTCTGCTCTCAAGCATCGGCATTTCGTCGCGGCGCAGGGTCAGGACGTCGACGCCGTTCCCGGTGACCGCGACCGTGTGCTCGAACTGGGCGGAGAGCTTCCGGTCATTGGTCACGACCGTCCAGCCGTCGCTCGCGGTCGAGACCTTGCGGGTGCCCTGGTTGACCATCGGCTCGATGGTGAAGACCATGCCCTCGCGCAGCTTCAGGCCCGTCCCCGGCCGTCCGAAATTGAGCACCTGCGGTTCCTCGTGCATCTCGCGGCCGATGCCGTGCCCGCAATATTCCCGCACGACCGAGTAGCCGTTCTTCTTGGCATGCCGCTCGATCGCGAAGCCGATGTCGCCGAGGTGCGCTCCGGGCCGGACCTGTCTTATGCCTTTCCACATCGCCTCCTGGGCGACCCGGACGAGCCGCCTCGCGGCGGGCGGGGCATTGCCGACCACATAGGTCTTGCTCGAATCGGCGATGAAGCCGTTCTTCTCCAGCGTGATGTCGAAGTTGACGATGTCGCCGTCACGGATGATCTCTTGCCGGTCGGGCACGCCGTGGCAGACGACGTGGTTGATCGAGCAGTTCAGCACGTGCCTGAAGCCGTACTGCCCCTTGCTGGCCGGACGCGCCGCTAGGTCCACGGTGATGAAGCGGTCGACCAGGTCGGCGACCTGCAATGTCGACATGCCGGCGAGTTCCTGGCCGTCGAGCATCTCGAAGACGGATGCCAGCATCCTGCCCGACAGGCGCATGAGCGCCAGTTCGTCCGGGGTCTTTACCACGTCAGGCGACCGCGAGGTCCGCGGGACGCACATGCGCCGCTGCGAACTGCCTCCTGACGATGTCGTTGAAGGAGAGCGTCGGGTTGGCTTCGGCCAGCATGCCGATCTTCATCCAGAACTCGGCCTGAGCATTGATCGAGCGGCACATCACCGAACTGGCCCGGCGGACCTCCTCATGCAGGTCGTCATCTATCTTCACGATGCCCATCGGCGTCTCCCGGAATCAGCGGATAAACGGATCGTATATGGATCGTATATCGTCCGGTCAATCGTATGGCGAAGTGACACCGGCGAACTCTCGACCGTCCCGCGGTCCGCCCACTTCCCATGCGGGATCTCGATCCTCCTGGTCGAGCAGCGGCTGGTGATCGCCATGCGCATCTCGCACCGCGTCTACGTGATGGGACACGGCCGCATCGTCTTCGAGGGGACGCCCGCCGAACTCCTGGCGGATGAAGCCATCCGCCGCGAATGGCTTGAGGTCTGAGGCTGCCGAAATGGCCCCTGCCGAACTGGCGCCGGCGCGGGAGCGATGCCGTTCAGATGGCGGAGGGTGAGGGATGAAGTCCGAACCCGGTGCCTCAGGCCGCGACTGCGCCCCGGCCTTTCGCCCGCCCCGTCGGAACCGTGAGCGAAGCGAACTGGCGGGAGACAAGGGAACTGGCGGAGAGGGGGGGATTCGAACCCCCGATGGGCTTCCACCCATGCCGCATTTCGAGTGCGGTGCATTCGACCACTCTGCCACCTCTCCGGATCGCGTGGTCGCGCCAGAAGGCGCGGCAGACACATAGCCAAGCATGGCTGCCGAAACAAGACGCAAATCACGCATTTTCGCCACAGACGGCAGTGCGTCTCCGGCCGGCACCGCCGCCATGCAAAAAGGGCGCCCGCAAAGGCGCCCTTCCGATTTCCTTGCCGGTGCCGCTATTGCGGCTGCGGTTCCATCCCGCCTTCGGGCTCGGGGCCCTTCTTGCGCTTGCCGCCGGTCGCGCCAGCCTTCGGCACGGCCGAGCCGCGCGAGGGCGGGGTGTCGTCGCCGAGGTCGCGCGAGGGCTTCTCGCCCTTCATGATCTGGGCAATCTCGTCGCCCGACAGCGTCTCGTATTCGAGCAGGCCCTCGGCAATGGCGATCCACTGCTTCTTGTGCTTGGTCAGGATCGCGCGCGCTTCCTCGTAGGCCTCGTCGATCAGGCGGCGCACCTCGGCGTCGATGATCTGGGCGGTCTCCTCCGAGACGTTCTGCGTGCGCGCCACCGAATGGCCGAGGAACACCTCTTCCTGGTTCTCGCCATAGGCGACACGGCCGAGCTTGTCGGAGAAGCCCCACTGCGTGACCATCGAGCGGGCGAGCTTCGTCGCCTGCTGGATGTCGGACGAGGCGCCCGAGGTGATGTTCTCCTTGCCGAACTTCAGTTCCTCGGCGACGCGGCCGCCCATCATGATGACCAGGCGCGACACCATCCAGGTGTAGCTGATGGAGTAGCGGTCGCCTTCCGGCAGCTGCATGACCATGCCGAGCGCCCGGCCGCGCGGGATGATCGTCGCCTTGTGCAGCGGATCGGCCTTGGCGACCTTGAGCGCGGTGATGGCGTGGCCGGCCTCGTGATAGGCGGTCTTGGTCTTCTCTTCCTGCGTCATCGCGGTCGAGCGGCGCTCCGCGCCCATCATGATCTTGTCCTTGGCGTCCTCGAACTCCGCCATGGTGACGAGCCGCTTGTTGCGCCGCGCCGCCATCAGCGCCGCCTCGTTGACGAGGTTCATCAGGTCGGCGCCGGAGAAGCCCGGCGTGCCGCGGGCCAGCACCTTGAGGTCGACGTTCGGCGCCAGCGGCACGTTGCGCACGTGCACCTTGAGGATCTTCTCGCGGCCGATGATGTCGGGGTTCGGCACCACCACCTGGCGGTCGAAGCGGCCCGGGCGCAGCAGGGCAGGGTCCAGCACGTCGGGACGGTTGGTCGCGGCGATCAGGATCACGCCCTCGTTCGCCTCGAACCCGTCCATCTCGACCAGCAGCTGGTTCAGCGTCTGCTCGCGCTCGTCGTTGCCGCCGCCGAGGCCGGCGCCGCGATGGCGGCCGACCGCGTCGATTTCGTCGATGAAGATGATGCAGGGGGCGTTCTTCTTGGCCTGCTCGAACATGTCGCGGACGCGGGACGCGCCGACGCCGACGAACATCTCGACGAAGTCGGAGCCGGAAATGGTGAAGAAGGGCACGTTGGCCTCACCGGCCACCGAGCGCGCCAGAAGCGTCTTGCCGGTGCCAGGAGGGCCGACCAGCAGCACGCCCCGCGGGATCTTGCCGCCGAGGCGCTGGAACTTCTGCGGATCACGCAGGAACTCGACGATCTCCTCCAGGTCCTGCTTGGCCTCGTCGACGCCCGCCACGTCCTGGAACGTGACGCGGCCGTGCGCCTCGGTGAGCAGCTTTGCCTTGGACTTGCCAAAGCCCATGGCGCGGCCGGAGCCGGACTGCATCTGGCGCATGAAGAAGATCCAGACGCCGAGGATGAGCAGCATCGGCAGCCAGCCGATCAGCATGGAGAAGATGGAGCCGGAGCCGTCGTTCTCGGGCCGGGCATTGATGGTGACGTTCTTCTCCTCGAGCCGCTGCACGAGCGTCGGGTCGCCGGGCGAATAGGTCTGGAATCCGGTCGAGCTGTCCGAATAGGTGCCGGTGATGCGGTCGCCGGCGATCGTCACGGACTTGACCCGGCCGCCGTTCACATCCTGCAGGAATTCGGAATAGGCCACGTCGCGCGAAACGCCGCGCTGCTGCGGGTTCTGCTGGAACAGGTTGAACAACGCGATCAGCAGAACGGCGATGATCGCCCAGAGCGCGAGGTTGCGATAATTCGGATTCATCTCGTGTCCCGCTGGCGTCGCGGAGACCGACGCCTGTCAGAGTGGGTTTTGAACGCCTAACATAGGTAGACCCGCACACCTTGCCAAGCACGCCGCTACCATTGGGTTAAGGTCGTGGCGCACTATGGCCGGCATAAGGCGAGGGGGGCGGCAATTCGCCGCCGATCAAGCGCGCCAGCGCCCGCGCCGGGGCGAGGTCGAACGACGGCAGGATACGTGCGAAGGGGGCCGCGACAGGCGTGGCGAAAGGCCGGCCGGGCGAGGGAGACATGCCGGGCGGGCCGATAACAGAAGCAGGCGGGCGCTCTGAGATTTCAGCCGTTCCGTCACCTTCACCGGTGTCGATACCCCCACCCCGTACCCCTCCCCACAAGGGGGAGGGGGGCGCCGACGCCTCGGATTCCCCCTCCCCCTTGTGGGGAGGGGTACGGGGTGGGGGTTGATCCGTGTCCGCTCGGCCGGGAAGCAGGCCGAGACATTCTTCGCCGTTGAACAGGGCTGGACGGGTCGCCGTTGCCGCGCGTGCCAGAGCCGGCGGTACATCCGCTGCTTCGTCCGCGCCCCGGCCCGCGTGCCCGACCGGCGCGACCGTTCTGCCCTCGACATTGCCGAGCCTGAACCTGCCATCCCAGATCTCGCCGTCGACGGCGACATGCGGCTCCGGCAGGCCCCGCGCCTCACGCCTCAGGTAAACCACGTCCCTCCGCCGCTCGACCGTGCTGCGCGACAGCGAAGCGCGCAGTGCGGGATCGCCGAACTTTTCGAGAAGCGCTGCCGCGCGGCCTTCGTCTGGCGGCTGGCCGGTGCCGCCGGCGGTCGCGAGCAGCAGGCGCAGTGCATAGACGGCGGCCGCTCTGTCGGCCGCGAGAAACGCGGCCGGATCGACCTGGATCAACCCGGGAACGGGGCTCGCGGCCGCCGCGATCAAGTCCGCTGCCGCCTGGCCCAGCCGCGCGCGCTCCTGCCCGGCCTGCTCGGAGATGCGGATCGCATCCGCGAACGCCGCCGGATCGGCGAGCCGGCGCCTGATGCGCACCCGCTCATAGGCCTCGTCCTCGTTGGTCGGGTCATCCGCCCAGCCGATCCCGCTCATGCGCAGATAGTCCCGCAATGCCTCGCGGCGGACGCCGAGCAACGGACGCATCAGCCACAGCCGGCCGTCGAGCAGCGTCGCCGGCGCCATGCCGGCGAGCCCGCGGCCCTCGCCGCGCTCGGCGCGCATCGCCACCGTCTCGGCCTGGTCGTCCTCGGTATGGCCGGCAAACAGCATCGTCGCGCCGAGGTCCCGCGCCGCCTGCGCCAGCAGGCGGTAGCGCGCCTCGCGCGCGGTGGCGGAAAGGCCGGTGGCGGGCTTCGGCCCCTCCCATGTCGAGATCGAGTGGCGGATGCCGAGGTTCCGGCAGAACCGGCCGACATCCTCGGCCTCGGCTGTCGAACCCGGCCTCAGCGCGTGGTCGATCGTCACGGCGGCAAGGCGGGATGGGGGAAGGTGGCGCGCGAGCAGGCTCAAAAGCGCGATGGAATCGCCGCCGCCGGAGACGGCGACGAGGACGGTCGGCGACGACGCGAAGTCGATGCCCGCGAACAGGCGTGCCGGATCAAGCGCGGGAAGGGCGGTCAGCACCCCGCGAGCGCGCGTTCCTGCTTCACCCGACCCTTGAAGGACTCGGAGCTGTTCGGATAGCGCTGGTTGATCTTGGTGAAGGTCGCGCAGGCGACCTCGCGCTGGTTCAGCGCCGACAGCGAGACGCCGAGCTTCAAGAGCATGTCGGGCGACTTGCGGGTGTTCGGGAAGGAGCGGTTGGCGTCGACGAACACTTCCGCCGCGTCGCGGTAGCGGCTCTGGCCGAGCAGGGCTTCGCCCAGCCAGTAGCGGGCGTCCGCGGTCTGCGGGTCGTCGGGGAAGTTGGCGATGTGCTCGCGGAAGCCGGCTTCCGCCGTGCCGTAGTCGCCGGAGAGGATCGCCTCATAGGAGTTCCTGTAGAGCTCCTGCGGATCGCTGGCCGAAGGGGAGACCGCGGCGACGGTCTCCTCGTCCGTGTCCG
This sequence comes from Mesorhizobium sp., assembly GCA_019635735.1. Lineage (GTDB taxonomy): Bacteria > Pseudomonadota > Alphaproteobacteria > Rhizobiales > Rhizobiaceae > Mesorhizobium_A. Next base: position 86,308 of record JAHBYX010000008.1, on the reverse strand, counting down.
AATGCGCCTCGTCGGCCGCGCCCGCCTCCTTCACGGCGGCCGGGTCGAGCGTTCCGCCCACCACGTTGCCATCCTTGTCGAAGACGATCGAGCCGAGCGGCTTTTCGGGTTCGCCGGGTCCCTGGGCCGGGGCCTGCGCGATCGAAGGCGCAGGCGTCGAAGGCGGCGGCAGCGCGGTAGCGGGCGCTTCGGCGACGTTCGTGCGCGGCTCGGCGGAAGGTGCGGCACCGCCCGCGTCCGTCCTCTTCTGCTCCAGCTCCTGCAGGCGGAAGTCGACGTCTTCCTGCATCTTGCGCATCTGCTCCTGCATCTGGAGGATCTGGAAGTTCATTTCTTCGACGCGGCCGTTGAGCTGGCGGATCTGCTCCTCGAGGCCGACGATCCGGGGGTCGGCTGCCTGGGCGACTTCATAGACCGGCTCCTCGCTGCCGCTGCCGGCCACCCCGGAGGAGAGCGTGCTGAAGCCGAGCGGAAACACCTCGAAGGGCGAATCGTCGACGATCTGCGGAACCTGCGCGGTGTCTTCGACGGCATCCGCCGGCGCCGCCGCGAGCGGCAGGGCGAGCATGCCAAGGAGAAGGGATAGGAATTTCATGGGCGGTTCGACCTGGATGGGACTTGCTGCACTGCCGGACCTGTCGGTTGCGGCCTCTCGCGGGGGACATTGGCCGGGAGAGTTCGGCCAAATTTTGTTTAGCGCCCGGCCAAAAGCGCGAAAAGCGGCCACAGGGCCGCTTCTCGACATTTCTGCAACAGTGTTGCGCGGATGCCAGTGTCGGAGACTGTCCCGAAACTCGCTCTGACGAGTCAGCTGGTGGTGGTTTCGAGAACCGGAGCGGACATTCGGGTCCGTGAGCACCGGAAGCGCAGAAAACGCCATCAGATGGCCGTCAGAGTAAGTTTCCGGACGGTCTCAGCTTCCCTGGCCGCCCAGCACGGTCACGGCGCGGCGGTTCTGCGTCTGGCAGGAGATGTCGTCGCACAGCGCCACCGGCTTTTCCTTGCCGTAGGAGATCGTGCGCATGCGGCTCGCCGGCACGCCCTGCGCGGCGAGGTAGTCGCGGGTGGCGGCAGCACGGCGGGCGCCGAGCGCGATGTTGTATTCGCGCGTGCCGCGCTCGTCGGCATGGCCTTCGACGGTGATCTTGTAGTTCGGGTAGCGGTTCAGCCACTGCGCCTGCTTGGCCAGCGTCTGCTGCGCGTCGGCTCGGATCACCGAGGAGTCCGTGTCGAAGAAGATGCGGTCGCCGACGTTCAGGGTGAAGTCCTGCGAGGAGCCGGGCGTCGCGTTGTTGGCGTTGAGGCCGAGATCCGCGGCGGAGTTCGGAGCCTTCTTGGAGGCGCAGCCGCTGATGGCCAGCATCGCGATCATCGCGATGGCGATCGGGTTGGTGGTGAATGCTGCGATACGGCGCATGAGCGCGGCTCCTTCGCAATTTTAGTGTTTTCGTTGATCCCTCAGTAACCACGTGTGGGTTAACCGCCGTTCAACGAACTTGGTTAATGAAACGTCACTCGCCCCCATCGAGCCGCTGGCTGCTGCTATGACGAGATTGCCGCGCCGCGGTGGCGGCAATGCGGCAAAAGCGCGGCTTTCGCCCGTTTCCTACTCCCGCAGCGGCGACCAGGCAGGATCCGAGGCGAAGTTGGGCGTCGGGATCTGCTGCTCGTTGCGGCCCGTCAGGTCGATCGAGAACAGCTTCGGTCCGCCCGAGCCTGGCTCCTGGCGGAAGAACATGATGACGCGGCCGTTCGGCGCCCAGGTCGGGCCTTCCTGCAGGTTGCCGGTCGACAGGATCCGCTCGCCCGAGCCGTCCGGACGCATCACGCCGATCTGGAACTCGCCGCCGGTCTGCTTGGTGAAGGCCACCAGGTCGCCGCGCGGCGACCAGACCGGCGTCGAATACTTGCCGCCGCCGAAGGAGATGCGGTTGGGGTTGGAGCCGTCCGCGCCCATCACGTAGATCTGCTCCGAGCCGGCACGGTCGGAGGTGAAGACGATCTGCGAGCCGTCGGGCGAATAGGAGGGCGACGTGTCGATCGCGTTGCCGGTGGTCAGCCGCGTCATCTGCCGGTTTCGCAGGTCCATCGTGAACAGGTTCGACACGCCGCTGTTCTCGAGCGAGAGGATCACCCTCTGGCCGTCGGGCGAGAAGCGCGGGGAGAAACTCATGCCGGACGAGCCGCCGAGCGCCTCGCGCTGGCCGGTCTCGATCTGCAGCAGGTAGACGCTCGGCTGCGCGCCGCTCGTCGGATAGGACATGTAGGTGATTTCCTGGCGGATCGGCGAGAAGCGCGGCGTCAGCTCGATCTCGCGCCCGTCGGACAGGTAGCGCAGGTTGGCGCCGTCCTGGTCCATGATCGCCAGCCGCTTCTTGCGCGCGTTGCGCGGGCCGCTCTCGTCCACGAAGACGATGCGGGTGTCGAAATAGCCCTTCTCGCCGGTCAGCCGCTCGTAGATCGAGTCGGCGATTATGTGGGCGACCCGGCGCGAATTGCTCTTGGTGGCGAAGAACTGCTCGCCGGCGAGCTGCTGGCCGCCGAACGTGTCCCACAGGCGGAACTCGGCGCGCAGGCGCCCGTCGGCCTCCTCGGTCACGCGTCCGGTCACCAGCGCCTGGGCGTTGATCACCTTCCAGTCCTCGAAGCGGGGGGCTGCGTCCGGATTGGAGATCTTCTCGATGAAGGCCGCCCTGTCGATCGGCGCGAACAGGCCGGAGCGCTTAAGGTCGGCGGTGATGATGCCGGTGATCTCGGCGCCCAGCGCATTGCCCGACAGGAAGTCCGTCACCGCGATCGGCAGCGGCTCGATCGTGCCCTTGTTGACGTCGATCTCGAGCTGCGCGCGGGCGCTGGTCATCATGGCCGGAAGGGCGGCGCCGGCAATCGCCAGCGCAACGATCAGGGACTTGAGGATCGATTTCATCATCTCTCGCTTCTTCTGTCCGATCAGAACATGTCGCTGGGGTCGAAGTTCACGACGACTTCGGCCCAGGTCTCGTATTTGTCGGCGGGGAGGTTGAAAGGCGCGCACTTCGACACCGCACGCACCGCGGATTCCGCGGCGGTCCGGCCGGGGCCGGAGCTTGCGCCGCCACGTATGATCTCGGGCCGCGCCTCGAGCTCGCCCGAACGGTCGAGCCGGAAGCGCACCGACACTTTCAGGAGTTCCGCGTCGTCGACGCCGGCCGGGATCGACCAGCATTGCGCGAGCCGCTGGCGCAGCGCGTCCATTTCGCTGGCCGACAGCTTCTGCGCGCTGCTCGGACGGTCGGTGCCGAGCGAGGCGGTCTGCTCGGAGCGCTTGGCGCCGCCGCCGGCGGGCTTTTCCTTGGTGACCAGCGCCTTTGCCTGGTCGAGGATCGATTCCAGGTCCTGGTCGGTCGAGGCGGTCTTGTCCTGGGTCGGCTTCTGCGGCTTCTTCTCTTCCGCTTTTGCCACCTCGCGCTTCGGCGGCTCGGGCCGCGAAACCGGCTTCGGCAGCTCGTCGGGGAACTCCATCGCCGGCGTCTCCTCGGCCGACGCGATCGTCTCGGCGACCGGATCGGGCGCCGGCGCCGGCTCGGGCGTGGGCCGCGGCGCCTCGGCCACCTTCGGCGGCTGGGGCGCGGGCTCTGGCTTCGCCTCGACGGGCTTCGGTTCCGGCTTCGGCTCGGGCTTGGCCTCGACCGGCTTCGGTTCGGGCTTGGGCGCGGGCTCCGGCTTCGGCGCCGACGCCGTGTCGATCTTGCGCGGCGAGGCTTCCGGCTTCGGCACGTCGTCGAGGTCGACGTCGTTGTTGCCGATGGTCTTGGCGTCCGGCACCGTGTGCGGGCGTTCCGTCTTCGTAGGCGCCGGCTTCTCGGCCTTCGGCGCCTTCTTGTCGCCCTGCTGCAGCTGCGTCAGTTCCTCGATCGACACCATGTCGATCGGGATCGCCTGCACGTCGCCCACGTCGTGCGCCGACGGCGCCTTCAGCGTGAACAGGCCGAAGGCGAGCAGCGCCGCATGCAGGACCAGCGATGTGGACAGGCCAGCCTTCATGTCGAAATTACTGCTCCTGTTCCTGGAGCGTGATCAGGCCGAGGTTCTTGAACCCGGCGGCCGAGATGCGGGCCATCACCTGCATCACCGTGCCGTATTGCGAGGCCTTGTCGGCGCGCACGTAGATGCGCTCCTCGTAGCCGGTCTTCGAGATCGCCTCGAGCTTCGGCACCACTTCCTCGATCGGGATCTCGGTCTCCTGCAGGAAGATCCGGCCCTCCTCGTTGACCGACACGGTGATCGGCTGGGTCTCGGCGTTCAGCGGCTTCGCCTGTGTCTCCGGCAGGTCGATCGGCACGCCGACCGTCATCAGCGGCGCGGCGACCATGAAGATGATCAAAAGCACCAGCATCACGTCGACCATCGGCGTGACGTTGATCTCCGACATCAGCGCGCGCGAGCGACCGCGCCGCCCGTTTCTCCGGCTCCGGTGCCCGCCCGCCGATCCGACCGACATTGCCATGCTGCTCTCCTGTCCGCCGGTTCAAGCCGCCTTCTGGCCGACCTTCTCATCGATCTGGCGCGAGAGTATGGCGGAGAACTCGTCCGCGAACCCTTCCATGCGCGCCGAGATCTTGCCTGCGTCGGCCGACAGCTTGTTGTAGGCGAGCACGGCGGGAATGGCCGCCAGCAGGCCGATCGCGGTCGCCAGCAGCGCCTCCGCGATGCCGGGCGCCACGACCGCCAGCGAGGTCGATTTCGAGCCGGCGATCGCCTGGAACGAGGTCATGATGCCGATGACGGTGCCGAACAGGCCGATGAAGGGTCCGGCCGAGCCCACCGAGGCGAGGAAGCCGAGGCGGCTTTCCAGCCGCTCCATCTCGCGCGACAGCGCCAGGTCCATCGCCTTGTCGATGCGCATCTGCAGGCCCATCGGCGTGCGCGCGCCCTTCTCGAAGCTCTTCTTCCATTCGCGCATGGCGGCGACGAAGATCGCGCTCATGCCGGTCGTCTTGCGGTCGGCGAGCGTCCGGTAGAGCTCTTCCAGCGACTGTCCCGACCAGAACACCTGTTCGAAGCGGTTCAGCGCTGAGCGCATGCGGCCATAGGCGATGGTCTTGTCGATGATGATCGCCCAGGTCCAGATCGAGGCGCCCAGAAGCCCGATCATCACCAGCTTGACCACCCATCCGGCCTGCCAGAACAGTTCCCAGATCGACAGTTCGCCGCCTGTGGTTGCGAGAGGCAATGTTTCCATGAAGTTCAGTGTCCCAGAAAGACGGGCCTCGCAGCGGCTAGCCCACGCGCATCAATCGTCTCGTGCCGATCGCCGGGATTTCACCCGCGACCGCTGGATATGACCCCGAATGCGCCAGAAAGCGCCTTGTCGGGAGCAATTTTGGTCAAAGGAAGGCGCAGCCCATTCGCTACGATTTCCTTTGGGATGTTAATGAGCCGTTATGGTTAAGGACGGGTGAACAGCCGGTCGTCGCGAAGCGGCGAGCCGATGATCCGGTGGTTCATCGGCAGGCTGTTCACGGGCGGGAGCTGCGAAGCAGCGGGCCCCGCCCCGGAAGGCGGTGGGCGCCTGGACAAGCAGCGCACACGCCCTCCGTCATTCCGGGGCCGCGCAGCGGAACCCGGAACCCAGAGCGCAAGCGATACAAGCCTTGCCACGCCCCCTCCACCGCCTCCGGCGGTCCCCCTCCCCCGTTTTACGGAGGAGGATCAGGCGCGACCGCGCGGCCGGCATATCCTCCCCTGCGAAGCGGGGGGTCCGAAGGACGGGCGAGACAAGCGGCTCGCCCCAAAGGACCACGCGAAGCGTGGTGGAGGGGGCGCGTGCCAGCACGAGACCATGGGCTGAGCGTGCCGGGGCGAGGCGCGGATCTCATTCCACCGGACCCGTCGTTTCGGGGTGCGGCGGTTCGCGAAAGGCGAAACGAGAGGTCTGTAGACCTTTCGGGTCCGTCAATAGCGTGGCGGCTTAGCTCTGAACTCCCGCTTTCAAGAGGGACTAAGATAATACGCAGTTGGAACCTAGTCACAACTAGAGATAAATACGAATGGACGTCTCTAGCGGGGGAATCGCGGAATGGTGAGCGAAGGGGGGATTCTGTTCGAGGAACGGTTTCTCGATAAGCACGCTGGTCAGATTATCTCAGATACTGAAGTGGCCATCGTGGAACTCGTGGCGAACTGCTGGGACGCGTACGCCACCGAAGTGAACATCAGTTGGCCCGATGCGAGTGCAGGTATCGCATTCCAGATTGCCGATAATGGCAAAGGCATGACCCAAGAGATGTTCGATCGATGCTGGCGAAAGCTCGATTACGACCGCATCGCGAATGACGGAAAGGTAGTCGAGCCACCCGGAGAGCTCGAAAACTCTAGTCCCCGCAAGGCTTACGGACGCAACGGACGTGGGCGACACGCTGCTTTTCGCTTCTCAGACCCTTATGTTGTGCGAACTTGGCGTGATGGGACGGAAGCAACATACGAAGTTCGTCGCGGGGCAGTGCAGCCTTTTGACATAAAGCTCCTCCAAACGCGTAATGACGTTACCGGTCACGGAACTATCATCACGGCCACCGCTCCGACGCGCCTCATGATGAGCAGCGAGGAAGCGAAGCAGGCGTTGGGTATGCGCTTCCTGGCCGACCCGAATTTCAAGGTCGCGATCGATGGCTCGCTTGTGAGCTTCGCAGACCTTCCGGCCTTGAGTCTTCACGAACTGGATGTCGAAGTCCCTCCTCATGGCAAAGCCCATATGACGGTCGTTGACGCCGAGAAATCCGACCGCACAATGCTGCAACACGGCATCGCTTGGCGGGTGAATAATCGACTTGTTGGTTCGCCCGGCTGGGTATCGTTTGACCACTCACGCATTCTGGACGGTAGGACGAAGGAAGCTAGGCGTTTTCAGTTCATTGTCGAAGCGGACTTCCTTGAGGATTGCGTGCTTCCGGACTGGTCCAGCTTCAATGTGAGCGACGCTGCGTGGCAGAAGACTCAGGATGCAGTGCACTCGGCCGTACATAACTATATCTCGTCGGTGACCGCAGGTCGGCGGCAGGAGACAAAGGCAGCAGTTTATAATCAGCTATCAAGCACCGTCCGGCAGATGCCGCCTGCCAGCCGCGATGTATGGAATCAGTTTGTAGACCAGGTGGTCGACTCTTGCCCGACGATCTCGGCCAGCGAAGTCGAGCAGGTAGCGGGCATCCTGGCTAACCTCGAAATTGCTAACTCCAAGTATGGCCTCGTAAGCCGACTACACCAAATGAAGCCGGGCGATTTGGATGAGTTGCATCAGATACTCATCGACTGGAACGTTCGTACGGCTAAGCTTGCCTTAGACGAGATTCAATCGCGACTGAGGCTAATCCAAGAACTGGATACCAAGCTCCGTGACCCGAGGCTGGAAGAGGTTGCGGACTTGCAGCCGCTCTTTGACCGAAGTCTCTGGGTGTTCGGACCAGAGTTTGAAGCGATAGACTTTACCAGCAACAGAGGGATGACAACTGTTATACAGAGTCTCTTTGGCGCCAAAGAAAAAGCAAGTCTCCTACGTCCCGACTATGTCATACTGCCGAATGGTTCAGTGGGCTTCTATAGCCGCGACCACTACGACACTGATCACGAGGTGGCGGGGATCGCCCGCTTGGTAGTTGCTGAAATTAAGCGAGTAGGCGTGGTAATTGGCGACGAGCAAAAAAACCAAGCATGGAAGTATGTCACCGAACTTATCGAACGCGGGCTCATAGATGAGCGTACGCAGGCGACTTGCTTCGTCCTCGGCTCAAGGGTCAGCCCAACTCAGGCTTCTGAACGCATCGAGTGGGAAGGTCGTGTCAAGATCCGCCCTATGTCATACGATACGTTCATCAGTCGGGCATCCGCACGGATGCTAGGACTTCGCGAGAAGCTGAAGGACGCGCCTTTCCTGAAGGCAGCGGGAGTGGATGCCGAAGCATTCATCGAACCCCCCGGCCAAATTCCCTTAGATTTGGTTGGCGCGGTTGCTCACTGACAGGCCGCTGAGCACGCGACCGAAGGCGGGTTGAAGGCCGAACGGCTGCTTCATGCGCAGTTGCGGTCAATAACCGACTATCGGACCGTCCGCTCCCACCCTATCCTGCCAATCTGCGGCACGCCTATCCCCGCAATAGGGGGCGTCATGCCGACGCGCCGTGCACCGATTCCGCCCCTCTTCGCGCCAACCCCTTGTCCCCGTTGGCTCGCCAACTTTTTCCATCCACCTCCTTTCCAGCCTGCACCACACTGTCGGCGGTCGAATGGAGACGGCAATGGCTTGGACGGCGAAGACAGGGAGGCGACAGCGGGTGCTTAACAGCATCGTTGCCCGCCTGCTTGCGCTGGCCGATCTCGGCGAGGATGCCGCCAATTGCTCGCCCTGGGTGCGCTTCTGCGTGCTGTGGAGCCTCTGCCAGGCCGACGCCGTCGTCAGGGAGTTCGTCGCCGGCTCGACATGGAACCCGGCGGGCCGGCTCTGGTCGCCCGCCGTGCCGATGGTCCGCTACGGCACCGAACCCGCCGACGCCTACGCGCTCGCCGCCTCGCTGCGCGCGCTGGCGCTCGTCGTGCAGGCGATGGCCGCGCAGATCGGCCGGCTGGCGCTGCTGCATGCCGAGGGCAGCGCCGGCACGCCGGATCGGCGGATCGCCGCGCTTCTGTTGCCGCCGGACCGGGCGGCCCCGGCGGTGACGCTCTTCGACACATCGTGAAAGGACCCGCACGCCCACCCACACGCGGCGTCATCCCGGCGGCCGAAGGCCAGCCGGGATCCATTGGCCTTCGCGATCCTGGCACGAGCGGCTAACCGCGACCAAAAATGGGTCCCGGGTCGCCTCCGGCGCCCGGGATGACGCCGCGCGCGTCGCGCCATGGCCAAGGAGTTTCGTTTCCGCCCGCGCAAATCCTGCACGGGCGACGCCTCCGCGCGGACAAAACCCCCCGCCGCTCACCCCTGCGGCATGAAGGCTTCGACCCATTCCTTGGGAAACCGCCGCGGCCGGCCGTTTTCCGAGACGATCGCCGCCTCGATCTTCGCCTCGACCAGCACCTGGCCGTCGCGCGAGATCTTCTGCGCCATGAAGATGCGCGCGCCGGAGACGTTCTCGGTCACCGTGTCGATGGTCAGCACGTCATCGATCCTGGCCGAGCCTTTGAAGTCGATCTCCATGCGGCGCACCACCCAGACCAGCTTCTCGCCATGCTTGCCGTCGGCGAGTTCGGTGTGATGGACGCCCGCCAGCCGCAGGAAGTCGGAGCGGCCGCGCTCGAAGAATTCGAGATAGCGGGCATGGTAGACGACGCCGGAAAAATCCGTGTCGGCGAAATAGACGCGCGCCATGTGGCGGTGGCCGGTCGGCGTCAGCACGCCCGCCAGCGGGATCGCCTCGTCCGCGTTCCCCGATTCACCATGATCCCCCATTCGACTTTCCTTTCCGGGCGGCGCCTGACAAAGACGGATCGAACCGAGGCCGACCGGATGCCATTTCTCGCCCGAGCGATCAAGATCGCCGCGCTTGCGATCTGTCTCACGCTGCCGGCGCACGCCGCAACCTTCGAGGTCCGGCGCGGCATCAATCTCGACATCTGGACGACCTGGCCCGACGAGAGCCGCTGGGACGAGCGCGAGGCGCTGCTGCCTTTCCCGGAATGGCGCAGGAGCGTGACCGGGGCGGACCTCGCGGCGCTGAAGGCCGCCGGCCTCGACTTCGTGCGCATGCCGGTCGACCCGTCGCCCTTCCTGTCGGACAAGACCGCGGCGCTGCGCGACGACCTCTTCGCCTCCGTGCTCTCGTCTGCCCGCATGGCCAACGCCGCCGGGCTCAAGGTCATCGTCGACCTGCACCTGATGAACGCCGGCTCCAACCGCTCCATCGGCATGGGCCAGGTGATGGAGGATCCGGCGCTGTTCGATCGCTATGTCGAGCTCGTCCGGAAGATGGGCCGCCTCCTGTCGAAGGAAGACCCGGAGCAGGTGGCGTTCGAGCTGATGAACGAACCGACCGTCGGCTGCGAGGGGGCGGCGCAGCGCGGCTGGGAGGACCGGCTGATGCGCCTCTTCTCCGCCGCCCGCGCCTCGGCGACGCGGCTGACGCTGATCCTGTCCGGCAGCTGCTGGGGCACGGCCGAGGGACTCGCCGCGCTCGACCCGAACATGGTGCCCGACGCCAACGTCATCTGGAGCTTCCACTCCTACGCGCCCTTCCTGCTCACCCATCAGGGCGCGACCTGGGCGGGCGATTTCATCCCCCACGTCACCGGGCTTCCCTATCCGCTCGACGCCGTGCCGAGGGCGGAGCTCGACGCCGCGATCGAGCGGGTGCGCGAGACGATCCGCCGCGACGCGCCCTTCACCCGGCGGGCGGGGCTGCTCTCCTATCTCGACGAGCAGGTCGCCGCGCTCGACACGCCGGAAAAGCTCTCTGCCGCCATGTCGGAGCCGTTCGAGGCGGTCGCGGCCTGGGCGTCGAAGAACGGGGTTCCGTCCTCCGAGATCCTCCTCGGCGAGTTCGGCATGATCCGCCAGGAATACGGCACCAGCTTCGTCATGCCCGCGCCCTACCGCGCGGCCTACTACCGCGACATGATCGCGCTCGCCGAGAAGCGCGGCTACGCTTGGTCGATGTGGGGCTACGGCGGCGCCTTCGGCATCGTCGAGGAGTTCGAGAGCCGCAAGGCCGAGCCGGAGGTGATGGAGATGATCCGCGGGCTTGGCCGCTGAGGATCACTCCTCCTCGAACAGCGTCGACTGGACGAAGGTCTCGCGCGGGGCTTCCAGGCCCAGGTGCTTCCATGCGATGCCGGTCAGTACCCTCCCGCGCGGCGTGCGCTGGAGAAAGCCCTGCTGGATCAGATAGGGCTCGATGATGTCCTCGATCGCGTCGCGCGGCTCGGACAAGCCGGCCGCGATGGTCTCGACGCCCACCGGCCCGCCGCCGAAATTGCGGGCGATCATCGAGAGATAGCGCCGGTCGAGCGCGTCGAGCCCCAGCGCGTCGACCTCGAGACGGGTCAGCGCCTCGTCGGCGATCCGCCGCGTCACCTCGCCCGAGCCCGCCACCGTCGCGAAGTCGCGCACGCGGCGCAGGAGCCGCCCGGCGATGCGCGGCGTGCCGCGGGCGCGTCTCGCAATCTCCAGCGCGCCGTCGTCGCTCATCGGCAGGCCGAGGATGCGCGCGCCGCGCCGCACGATCAGCTCCAGCTCCTCGACGGTGTAGAAATTGAGCCGGACCGGAATGCCGAAGCGGTCGCGCAGCGGGTTGGTGATCAGCCCGAGCCGCGTGGTGGCGGCCACCAGCGTGAACTTCGCCAGGTCGATCTTCACCGACCGCGCCGCCGGGCCCTCGCCGATGATCAGGTCGAGCTGGTAGTCCTCCATCGCCGGATAGAGGATTTCCTCCACCGCCGGGTTCAGCCTATGGATCTCGTCGATGAAGAGGACGTCGCGGTCCTCGAGATTGGTGAGCAGCGCCGCGAGGTCGCCCGCCTTGGCGATCACCGGGCCGGAGGTCGAGCGGAAGTTGACGCCCATCTCGCGCGCCATGATCTGCGCCAGCGTCGTCTTGCCCAGTCCCGGCGGGCCGACGAAGAGGACATGGTCCAGCGCCTCGCCGCGTCCCCTGGCGGCCTCGACGAAGACCTTGAGGTTGGCGCGCGCCGCCGCCTGGCCGACGAACTCGTCGAGCGTCTGCGGCCGCAGCGTCCCGTCGGCGTCCTCGCCGCGCTTATCGCCCGAGACGAGGCGTGGGGAGAGGCTCATGCGAGGAGGTCCATGGCGATCATGCGATCTTCCGTCGATTGATTCACCGCGCCAGTTCCTTCAGCCCGAGCCGGATCAGCTTGGCCGAGTCCGCTCCCTCGCCGGCCGACTTCACCGCGTGTGCCACGGCGGTCGCTGCCACGTCGCGCGAATAGCCGAGATTGACCAGCGCCGAGACGGCATCCGCGACCGGGGCCGGCGCGACGCCTTCGCCGAGTTCCTGCATCAGGCCGATCGTGCCGGTCGGCGCGCCGGAGAAAGCGGGCGCCTTGTTCTTCAGCTCGATGACGATGCGCTCGGCCACCTTCTTGCCGACGCCGGGCGCGCGCGAGACCATCGCGATGTCCTTGAGCGCGATGGCATTGGCGAGGTCGGAGGGCGAGAGCGTCGACAGGATCGCCAGGGCCACCTTCGCGCCGACGCCCTGGACATTGTTGAGGAGAAGCAGGAACCACTCGCGCTCGAGCGCCGAGCCGAAGCCGTAGAGGCGGATCATGTCCTCGCGCACATAGGTCTCGATGTGCAGCGTGACGGCTTCGCCCGGGGAAGGGAGCGCGGCGAGCGTCCGCGAGGAGCAATAGGCGACATAGCCGACGCCATGGACGTCGACGATCGCATGGTCCTCGCCGATCTCATCAACCACGCCCTTGAGCTTGCCGATCATCGCAGAGTCTCCGGGGACACGATCTGCAGATCCGGGAAATAGGAGCGGTAGCCCCTCGGGTCGCGGGTCAGAAGCCTGTGCCCGCCGACGAGTGCATGCGCGCCGATCAGGAAATCCGGCAGGGTCCGTTCGCGGGTTCCGCCGGCGCGGCGATATCGGGCATGAGCCTGTCCGGCGGGGAAAGCGGCATCCCATGGCAGGTCCTCGCGCTCCAGACCCATTCGCCTCGCGGCGACATCCAGGGCCGACTGGTCCGGAGCGAGGGGGGCAAGTTCCGCCCATACGATCGGGCTGGTCACAAGCGGGCCGTCTCGGCGGCAGGAGGCGAGGGCGGATGTCGACCACTCGGTTCCCGCGCCGGGCGGACCCCAGACATCAACGAGCACATTCGTGTCAACCAAGGTCGAGATCTTCACGTGGACCCCTTAGCCACTCCATGTATTCGTCAGTGGTCATCCCGCCGAGATCCAGTGTGCCCGCCAACCGACGCACATGCTCCCGAAACGTCCGTTCGGATTCCTCCGGCGAAACGTTCTGATTGACCGCGACCAGCTGAACGCCGTCTTGGGTCGCGATGAAGTCGACCTCGGACCCTGCCCCGATCCCGAGACGGTCCCGAATCTCCTTGGGGATCGTCACCTGTCCCTTCGATGTCACGCGCATGGTAATACCTCTTTAGTATTACCTACTGTCTCGACAGGAACAAGTCAAGAACATCCCGAAGTGTCATCCTGCCAGCGCCACGCGGTAGCCGGCGCTCTGCCGGTGATGCGCGTGGCAGATCGCGATGGCCAGCGCGTCAGCCGCGTCGTCGCCCTCGAAACTTGCCTTGGGCAGGAGCACGCGCACCATCATCCGGATCTGCGCCTTGTCGCCGTGGCCGACGCCGATCACCGATTTCTTGACCGCGTTGGGCGCGTATTCCGCCACCCGCAGGCCGGCGCGGGCAGGCACCAGCATGGCGATGCCGCGGGCCTGGCCGAGCTTCAGCGTCGACGACGGATTGGCGTTGACGAAGGTCTGCTCAACCGCGGCCTCTTCGGGACTGAACCGCGCGATGACCGCGCTGATGCCGTCATGCAATTGGCACAGCCGCGCGGCGAGCTCGTCCTTCTCGTCCGAGGTGACCGTGCCGGAGGCAACGAAGCGCAGCGCGTTGCCCTGGCTCTCGACGACGCCCCATCCGGTGCGCCTAAGGCCCGGGTCGAGGCCGATGATGCGAATCGCGTCTGCCATGGTGTGGACCTTACCGCTGCGCGGCCGTCATGCCAGCGGAAAGTGAACAAAAGAGAAACAACCTGTGTCAAGGAACCGCGCGAACGTGGCGCGTGCAACCCCGCGTAGGGCCGTCTACAGGTGGGGTCCTCGAAGGGATTCTCATGCAGCTGCCATCATTCGACGGCCCGTTTCTCATCCTCGCCGTGACGGTGCTCGTCGCCGGCATCGCGCGCGGCCTGTCCGGCTTCGGCACCGGGCTCATCGTCGCGCCGGTAGCGGGTGCGCTCTACGGGCCGAAGGCCGCATTCGTCATTCTCGTCATCATCGATTCCCTGCCGACGATCCCGGTCACGATCCCGGCGCTGCGCATCGCCGTCTGGCGCGACGTGCTGCCGGCGGTTGCGGGGCTCATGCTGTTCATCCCCGCCGGCGTCTATATCCTGACCGTCGCGGACCCGGTCGTCCTGCGCTGGTTCATCTGCGTCGCGATCCTTCTGTGCGCGGCCGCGCTGTGGCGCGGCTGGCGCTACCGGGGCGAGCGCACGCCGCCGAAATCGTTCGCGGTCGGCGCCGTCGCAGGTGTGCTATCTGGCGTGGCCCAGATCCCGGGCCCGCCTGTCCTCGTCTACTGGCTCGCGTCGCCGCTGCCGGCGGCGATCATCCGCGCCAATCTCCTGTCGCTGTTCTTCATCTCGGAACTGATGTCCTTCACGACCGCCTGGACGTCGGGACTGTTCGAGGCGCCGGTCGTCGCCATCGCTCTCGGCGTCACGCCGGTCTATTTCGGCGGACTGCTCACCGGATGGGCCGCTCACGGGCGCACGAGCGATGCGCACTACCGGCAGATCACGCTGTCGCTGGTCGTGCTGTCGGCGTTCCTGGCGCTGCCGTGGGGAGATATCGCCGCTGCTTCGGGCCTCTGACGGCTCAGCTGCGCGCGAAAGCGGTGTTCAGGAGCACGATCTGGTCGGAGACGGGGTTCGACATCCGCGGCGGCTGCGCGATCGCCGCCTCGGCGCCGCCGTAGATTTCCTCGTCCATTCGGCGGATGAGCGCCTGCAGCTTGAGTGACCGGTGGACCAGCGCGGAGAAGGCTTCGGGAAGCTCCTGCCAGCCGGGGGCATTGTCCTGGGCCGACGCGGTGTCGAGCCGCACTTTCGATTTCTCCGAGGCGACCTGATCGCGGGTCATCTCGCCGGAATTGGCCGCGCGCTGCAGGAGCAGCCAGGACGCGATCTGCATCAGCCGCGTGGTGAGGCGCATCGATTCGGCTGCGTAGAGGGTGGCTGCGACACGCGACAGGCGCTTGGCCTCAACCCGCCCCTGGCCGTCGAGATATTCGGCGGTCTGTTCGACCAGCCCCATGCCTTCGTTGTAGAGCGGCTTGAACGATGGTGAGAAGATCCGGCGCTCCGCGAGCTTGATGGTCTTTGCCCCGCCGACACCCGCGTCGATCATGTCACGCACCCCTGAACACTCCCCACCGAAGCCTTCGATTCGACGATTGGCTCCGCCTGCCGACCCCTTTGCGGCAAGGAGGCGAAGATGCTCCCGCCGCGTTGCGAACGCAAGCGCATGTTTAATGAAGGGTTAACGGGACGCCGCCCGATCCCTGAAAAAAAAGAGCCGCGGGAAAGCGGCTCTCAGGAGTTTAACAGGGAGGCGTCAAACAGGGTGGCTCCAACCACCCGGCAAGAATCCAGAAGACTGGATGCCCACAGTAAACATCCGTAAAGGCTAACGGACGGTTAACGGCCCGCCCGAAATGCGCAGGAATTCCGCGCCGGCCTCACGATGTATCAGGCGCGTAACCGCTCCCACCGCCTCCGCGGCAATCAGTCGATACCGGCCCGGTGATAGGTCGCCGCCTCTCCGGATCGCCGGCCAGGGCCGACGACGGACCACGCAATGTTTTGCAAGGTGTAGAAATGGACTGGTATTCGATCGTCAAGTTCGGACATGTGATCTGCGCGCTGATCTGGGTCGGCGGCGGCTTCGCGATGATGCTCAACGGAGTCCTGGCGGTCAGGGCCGGGGATGAGGAGGCCACGATGCGCGCCATCAACCTGTCCTCCGACCTCGGCGGACGTCTCATGGTGCCGGCCTCGATGCTGACGCTCGTTTTCGGCCTGGTCATGTGCTGGTTCTGGGTCGGGTTCACGGATTTATGGATCATCATCGGCCTGACCGGCTACGCGGCAACGTTCCTGATCGGGCTGCTCTATTTCAAGCCGACATCTGAGCGGGTGGCGGCGATGGTCGCGCGCGACGGCATCACGCCCGCGGCGCTCCAGGATGGCAGGGCGATGCTCAAGGTCGCGCGATTCGACTATGCCGTGATGCTGATCGTGGTCGCCGACATGGTGTTCAAGCCGACCTTCGCCGACACGGCCCTGCTTACGGCCATGGCCATCGTGCTCCTTGCAGGAGCGGCCACCGCCTTCGGCTCGTGGGGCCAGACCGCTCCGTCGGAAGCCTGACGGATGCCAGGACGCCGGCTCCCCGGGGCCGGCGTCAGCCCGCCTTCGCCATATCGCGGAGGCGGAACTTCTGGATCTTGCCGGTCGAGGTCTTGGGAATCTCGGCGAAAACGATCGCCTTCGGCACCTTGAACCGCGCCAGAAGCGACCGGCAGTGCTCGATGATCTCGGCCTCGCTCGCCGTCCTGCCGGGCTTCAGCTCGACATAGGCGACCGGCACCTCGCCCCATTTATCGTCCTGCCGCGCGACGACGCCGCAGGAGGCGACGGCGGGGTGCTTGTAGAGAGCGTCCTCGACCTCGATCGAGGAGATGTTCTCGCCGCCGGAGATGATGATGTCCTTGGAGCGGTCCTTGAGCTGGATGTAGCCGTCGGGATGCATCACGCCGAGGTCGCCCGAGTGGAACCAGCCGCCGGCGAAGGCCTCGTCGGTTGCCGCCTTGTTCTTCAGGTAGCCCTTCATGACGATGTTGCCGCGGAACATGACCTCGCCGATGGTCTCGCCGTCGGCCGGCGTCGGCTTCATGCTCTCGGGGTCGAGCACGGTCAGCCCCTCGAGCGCGGCATAGCGCACGCCCTGACGCGCCTTCTTCGCCGCGCGCGAACCCTTGTCGAGACCGTCCCAGTCGGAATGCCACTCGTTGACCACCGCCGGGCCGTAGGTCTCCGTGAGACCGTAGAGGTGCGTGACCGCGAAACCCGCATCGGCCATTCCCGAGAGCACCGCCTCCGGTGGCGGGGCCGCGGCGGTGTTGAAGGTGACCGTCTGAGGGAAGTCGCGCTTCTGGTCGTCCGGCGCGTTGATCAGCGTCGACATGACGATCGGCGCGCCGCACAGATGCGTCACGCCATGGTCGGCGATCGCATCGAACATCGCCTTCGCCCGCACCCAGCGCAGACAGACATGGGTGCCCGCCTGGACCGCCAGCGTCCACGGAAAGCACCAGCCGTTGCAATGGAACATCGGCAGCGTCCAGAGATAGACGCAGTGCTTGGCCATCGAGGCGTGGATCGTGTTGGCATAGGCCATCAGCGCGGCGCCGCGGTGATGGTAGACGACGCCCTTCGGATTGCCCGTCGTTCCCGACGTGTAGTTGAGCGAGATCGCGTCCCACTCGTCGTCGGGCATCGACCAGGCGAAGTCCTCCGAGCCTTCGGCGACGAGAGCCTCGTAGTCGAGCGTCCCGATCCGCTCGCCCTTCGGATAAGGCGCGTCGGATGAGTACTCAGGATCGTCGTAGTCGATCACCAGAGGCTTGACCGTGGCGAGCTTCAGCGCTTCGGCGACGACGCCGGAAAACTCGCGGTCGACGATCAGGATCTTCGTCTCGGCGTGGTCGAGCTGGAATGCGATGATTGCCGCGTCGAGCCGCGTGTTGAGCGAATGCAAAACCGCCTTCACCATCGGCACGCCGAAATGGCATTCCAGCATCGGCGGCGTGTTGGAGAGCATGACCGTGACGGTGTCGCCCTTGCCGATGCCGCGCCTGGAAAGTGCGTCGGCGAGCTTCAGCGAGCGGCGCCAGAAGTCGCGATAGGTCGCGCGATAGTCGCCGTGGATGATCGCGACATGGTCGGGGTAGGTCCTCGCCGCGCGCTCGAGATAGGTCAGCGGCGTCAGCGGCTGATGGTTCGCCTGGTTGCGGTCCAGACCCTGTTCATAGGCGTTCGACATGCAGTCCTCCCGAGTTCCTCGGTACGGGTTAAGCACAAAGCCGCCGAACGGTCATCATGGTAGAATTGCCGATATCCCGTCCCAGACGAGCTTGGCGGCGATCAGGGCCATGACGCCATAGGTGAACGGGTAGAATACCTCCGCCCGCATGCGCCGCACGACCCACGCGCCGGCCAGCGTCGCCAGCGGCGCCAGCGGCATCAGGATCAGAGAGGTGGACAGGTTGGTCCGGTCGAACTGGCCGAGCGCGAAATAGGGCACCAGCTTCACGACATTCATGAAGGCGAAGAAATAGACGCCGGTGCTGGTGAAGACGCGCGGGTCGAGCTTGAGCGGAAGCGTGTAGACCTGGAAGGGCGGTCCGCCGGCGTGCGCGACGAAGCTCGTATATCCCGAAACCAGCCCCCAGAAGGCGCCCTTCGCGGCGTTCGGCTTCTGGCCGATATGGCCGGTGCGGCGCACCAGCGTATAGAGCCAGCGGCCGACGAAGACGATCGCAACGAGGCCGAGCATGAGACGGACGATCGCCGGGGAGACGATGGCCGCGGTAAGCCAGCCGAGCCCGATGCCCACCAGCGAGCCGGGGATGGTCTGGGCGAGGATCCTGCGGTCGTAATTGCCGCGCCAGGTCCAGAGCGACACGACATCCATCAGGATGAGGATCGGAAGGAGGATGGCGGCCGCCTGGACAGGCGACGTTGCGAGCGCCATCAAGGGCACGCCGATGAACCCTGCCGCGCCGCCGAGCCCGCCCTTGGACAGGCCAACGAGAATGACGGCCGGAATGGCGACCGCGTAGAAGGTGGGGTCCGAGATCAGGGGAATCATCGTCCGGTCCGGGTGAGGTTTCCCGCAATAACCATGCGACGCGGCTTTGGCGAGATGCTCTGTCCTTCCGTCGCCCTTTCGGTCTATGCCAAATTCCAAACACGATCGCCGCCCATAGCGGGCGAAAATCCGGAGCCCGCATGTCTGACGACGTTCTGCCCAACCGCTGCCGCCTCGTGCTGATCGCCGATCCGAAGAAGGGCGGCATGGAGGCAGCGCGTGTGCTCGAGGCGCTGTCGGGGGGCGACGTCGCCTCGCTGATCCTCGTCGGCGGCCGGGTCGAGGATGCCGAGTTCCAGAAATACTGCGAGGCGATCGTGCCCACCGCCCAGGCGCGCGGCGTGGCCGTGGTGATTTCGGGTGACAGCCGGGTGGTAGGCCGTGTCGGCGCCGATGGCATCCATCTGGAGACCGGCAAGGCCGAGATCGACGCCGCCGTGCGCAAGCACGACGGGCGCCTGATCGTCGGCGCGGGCGGAGCGAAGACGCGGCACGACGCGCTCGAACTCGGCGAGGCGCAGCCCGATTACATCTTCTTCGGCCGCTTCGGCTATGACACCGATCCGGCGGCGCATCCGCGCAATCTCGATCTGGCGCAATGGTGGGCCGAGATCGTCAACGTGCCCTGCATCGCGCAGGGCGGGTCGGACATCGCCTCGGTCGAGGCGGTCGCGGCGACCGGCGCCGAGTTCGTCGCGCTGTCCTCCGCCGTGTTCGGCGGCGCCCTGCCTCCGGGCGAAGCGGTCAGGACTGCGAACGAACTGCTGGACCGAACGGCACCGAGGTTCGAGGAATGAGGCAATCAATCGTCGTTTCGCTGCTCGGCGCGATCCTCGCGGTCGCGTCTTGCCCGGCCGGTGCCGTCGAGGAGCCGAAGCCTGCGCAGGAACTGAGACCGTCCGTCGATGCGACCCCCGAGCCGGCGAAGCCCGACGCTTCGCCGCCGTCGTCCGGCACCGCGCCGGCGGCCGTCGACAACCCGCCCGCCGCCGCCGCACCCCCCGCCGCGGCCGCGCCGCCGGACCCTTCCTCGTCGGGCATCGATCCGAACCGCTTCGGCGAACGCCTTCCCGACAATGTCTTCGGGGCCTACCAGCGTGGCGAATACCTGACAGCCTACAGGCTCGCCCTGCCGCGAGCCCAGGCAGGCGATCCGGCCGCCATGACCCTGGTCGCAGAGATCTATGCCCGCGGACTGGGCGTGCCCAAGAACGAGGAGGAAGCCGCGGCCTGGTATCAGAAGGCGTCGGATGCGGGCGTCTCCGAAGCCCAGTTCCAGTATGCGCTCCTGCTGATCGACGGGCGGCTGGTCAAGCGCGACGACAAGCGTGCGCGGGAACTGATGCAGGCGGCTGCCGATGCCGGCAACCGGCTCGCGCAGTTCAACCTGGCTCAGATCATCATCGACCGCGAACCCGGCCCCGCCGGCCAGCTCAAGGCGGTGGAATATTACATGAAGGCTGCCGAGTCGGGGCTGGCCGACGCGCAATATGCCGTCGCCCAGATCTACGCCAACGGCATGGGCGGCGTCACCGAGGACCTGCCCGAAGCGCGCAAGTGGCTGCTCATGGCGGCGCGGCAGAATTTCGATACCGCCCAGGTCGACCTCGCGTCATGGCTGGTCGAGGGAAAGGGCGGACCGCGCGATCTGAAGGCCGGCTTCGGCTGGATGCGGCGCGCGGCACTGGGCGGCAACGTCGCCGCCCAGAACAGGTTGGCCAAGCTCTATGTCGAGGGACTCGGCGTCGACCCCGACATGATCGAGGGGGCGGCCTGGTATATCCGTGCGCGCCGGGCCGGACTCGTCGACTACTACATGGAAGACGTGATGAACGGCCTGACCGACGAGGAAAAGAAGCAGGCGATCGAGCGCGCCAATCGCCTGCGCTAGGCCCCGGCTTGCCTGTTTGCCCGATTTGTGGTCTTGGGGCGCCGAAACAGGCGGCCTTCGCCCTTCCCGAACATTCCGGAACATCTTCATGGCCAAGATCAATGGCAACGAAATCCGTCCAGGCACCGTGATCGAGCATCAAGGCGGGCTCTGGGCCGCGGTGCGGACCAACTCCGTGAAACCCGGCAAGGGCGGCGCCTACAACCAGGTCGAGCTGAAGAACCTCATCAACGGCACCAAGCTCAACGAGCGCTTCCGCTCGGCCGAGACCGTCGAGCGCGTGCAGCTCGAGCTCAAGGATTTCTCCTTCCTCTACGAGCAGGGCGAAGCCCTCGTGTTCATGGACACCGAGTCCTACGAGCAGCTCGAACTGGCGAAGGACTTCGTCGGCGACCGCGCCGCCTTCCTGCAGGACGGCATGATGGTCACGGTCCAGCTCTACGACGAAAAGCCGATCGGCATCGCGCTACCTGACCATGTGACGCTCACCGTCTCCGAAGCCGATCCGGTCGTCAGGGGCCAGACGGCGGCTTCGTCCTACAAGCCGGCGGTGCTTGAGAACGGCATTCGCGTGCTGGTGCCGCCGTTCATCGAAGCCGGCGAGCGGATTCTCGTCGACACCAACGAAATCAGCTACATGCGCAGGGCCGACTGAATGCCACGCTCAGCCATCATCAACGTCATGGTCCAGGCCGCCACGAAGGCCGGCCGCTCGCTGTCGCGCGATTTCGGCGAGGTGCAGAACCTGCAGGTCTCGCTGAAAGGGCCAGGCGATTTCGTCAGCCAGGCCGACAAGCGCGCAGAAGAGATCGTCCACACGGAACTCTCGCGCTCTCGTCCGGACTATTCCTTCCTGATGGAGGAGAGCGGCGCGATCGCCGGGTCGGACAGCCAGCACCGCTTCATCATCGATCCGCTCGACGGCACGACCAACTTCCTGCACGGCATCCCGATCTTCGCCGTGTCGATCGGGCTCGAGCGGCAGGGCCAGATCGTCGCCGGGGTCATCTACAATCCAGCCATGGATGAGCTCTACACCGCCGAGCGCGGCGGCGGCGCGTTCCTCAACGACCGTCGTTTGCGCGTCGGCGCGCGGCGCAAGCTTTCCGACTGCGTGATCGGCACCGGCGTGCCGCATCTCGGGCGGGGCCATCACGGCAATTTCCTGATCGAGATGCGCCATGTGATGGCTGAGGTCGCCGGCGTGCGGCGCATGGGGGCAGCGGCCCTCGATCTCGCCTATGTCGCGGCCGGCCGGCTCGACGGCTTCTGGGAGAGCGGCCTTTCGCCGTGGGACATGGCGGCCGGCATCCTGATGATCCGCGAGGCCGGCGGGTTCGTCTCCGACGCGGAGGGCGGCACCGACATGCTCGAGAAGGGCTCGATCGTCGCCGGCAACGAGATCATTCAGAAGACCCTGCTGCAGACGATCCGCAAGCCGCTGCCGCGGGCCAGCTGAACTGCTTCACATCGGCGCAGCAGCCAGAAAGTGAAACCAATCCGTCATGTCGGCATGCAATAATGCCTGCATGAGCAAGGCTGCGCATCCGCATTTCGTCCATTTCCGGGTTCCTTCGAAGGCAGAACTGATCGCCGACGGCGTCGTCCACGCGGTCGGAATCCTGATCGCGATCGCGGTGGGCACGGCGCTTCTGGCGTTCGCGGCCGGCAAGACCGGCACCGGCGAATATGCCTCGCTGATCTTCTATCTGTCGTCCCTGCTGACCGTGCTCGGCGTCTCCTGCGCCTACAATCTGTGGCCGCACTCGCCGGTGAAGTGGGCGCTGAGACGGGCCGACCACGCGGCGATCTACCTGCTGATCGCCGGAACCTACACGCCGTTTCTCATCGCCGTTGCCGACCCGCTGGTCGCCGGTTCGATGATGGGAATAGTCTGGGGCGGCGCCGTCGTCGGCATGGCGGTGAAGCTCTTCCTGCCTGGACGTTTCGACGGTCTCGCGATCGTCTTCTACCTCGCGATGGGCTGGAGTGGTGCGATCATGGTGCGCTCGCTCGCAGAGGTCCTGCCGGCCTCGACGATGTGGCTGATTGCAGCCGGCGGGGCGGCCTATTCCTGCGGCGTGGTGTTCTTCGTGTGGCGCAACCTGCGCTTCCAGAGCGCGCTGTGGCACGCCTTCGTCGTCACCGGCGCGACGCTGCACCTGGTCGCCATGACGGATTTCATGGTCATCGCGCGCGTCTGAGACCGGGAAATCCCCTTATCGGCGCCTGTCGACCGTCACGCGCCTTTCAATTTTGTCACAATTCCGGTTAGATTCGTGAACATGATGGGGTTCACGGAAACGCAGAGGCGTGGCGATGGCATTGTTCAAATCTGCCGAGTTTGACGGATTGGGCAGTGCAGCCGGATACGATCCCCAGAAGCTTTCGTCTCCCCAGGTCTTTCTCCTCTCGATGCTGGTGTTCCTGGCGATCGCCGGCTTCGTGGCGGCGATCCTCTACCG
Organism: Mesorhizobium sp.; assembly: GCA_019635735.1. Classification (GTDB taxonomy): domain Bacteria; phylum Pseudomonadota; class Alphaproteobacteria; order Rhizobiales; family Rhizobiaceae; genus Mesorhizobium_A. The sequence continues at coordinate 63,329 of JAHBYX010000008.1, read as the reverse complement.
GCAGATCTCGTCTGCCTTCACCACCAATCCGGGGCTCAACGGGCTGATCCTCGGCGTCCTCGCCGTCGGCATCCTGCTCGCCTTCATCCAGGTCGGCCGCCTGTTCCGCGAGGTCCGCTGGGTGAACTCCTTCAGGATGGGCAGCGAAGCCACCGAGCCGGTACTGCTCGCGCCGATGAAGGCGCTGCTCGGCCGTTCGTCGGCGATGGCGCTCTCCACCAATTCGATGCGCTCGATCCTCGAATCGATCGCGACGCGACTCGACGAGAGCCGCGACATCTCGCGCTACCTGATCGGGCTCTTGGTGTTCCTAGGGCTGCTGGGCACGTTCTGGGGCCTGCTCGGCACGATCGGCTCGATCGGGCAGACGATCCAGTCGCTGGATCCCGGCTCCGGCGACGCCAACGACGTGCTGAACTCCTTGAAGTCCGGCCTGGCCGCGCCGCTGGCGGGCATGGGCACCGCGTTCTCGTCATCGCTGTTCGGACTGGCCGGGTCGCTGGTGCTCGGCTTCCTCGACCTGCAGGCGGGCCGCGCGCAGACCCGCTTCTACACCGAGCTCGAGAACTGGCTCTCCACCGTGACCGACCTCGGCTCGGACTTCGCGGTCGATCCGTCGAAGGCAGGCTCTTCCGACGAGATCCGCGCCCTTTCCGAGCGTCTTCGCACGATCCAGGAATCCGGCGGATCCAACCAGCGGGTCGCCACGGCGATGGCCAGCCTTGCGGAGGGCATCTCCGGCCTCGTCAAGAACATGCGCAACGAGCAGCAGATGATGCGCGACTGGGTCGAAGCCCAGTCCGACGAGCAGAAGCGGCTGCGCGAAACGCTGGAGCAACTGTCGCGGGCGCTGAACAAGCAGAAGGTCGACTGACATGGCCCTGGCGCGCGGCCGTCGCGAGCGGCGGACGATCGACTACTGGCCGGGCTTCGTCGACGCGCTGTCGACACTGCTTCTGGCCATCATGTTCCTGCTCTCGGTCTTCGTCCTGGCGCAGTTCCTGCTCAGCCGCGAGATCACCGGCAAGGACGAGGTGCTCGACCGGCTCAACTCCCAGATCAACGAGCTGACCCAGCTCCTGGCGCTGGAGCGATCGAACGTCCAGGACGCCGAGGACTCGCTGGAGGGAATGCGCGCGTCCCTGGAGAGTGCTGAAACCGAGCGAGACCGCCTGCAACAGCTTCTCGATCGTGGCGCCGGCGCCGGAGCGGCCGCCGATCAGAAGATCGGGGAACTGTCGAGCCAGCTCGATTCGGAAAAGCAGATGAGCCAGCGGGCGCTGTCGCAGGTCGAACTGCTCAACCAGCAGATCGCGGCGCTGCGCAAGCAGATCGGCGCGCTGGAGGCGGCGCTCGAGGTTTCCGAGCAGCGCGATCGCGAGTCCAACACCAAGATCGCCGATCTCGGCCGCCGCCTCAACGTGGCGCTGGCCCAGCGCGTGCAGGAGCTCAACCGCTACCGGTCCGATTTCTTCGGCCGCCTGCGCGAGATCCTGTCCGACCGCGAGAACATCCGCATCGTCGGCGATCGCTTCGTCTTCCAGTCCGAGGTGCTGTTCCCGTCGGGCTCCGACGTGATCAACCCGGCCGGGCAGACGGAGATGAAGAAGCTGGCGGACGCGATCATCGAGCTGCAGCGCGAGATACCGCCGGAGATCAACTGGGTGCTGCGCGTCGACGGACACACCGACAATATCCAACTCTCCGGAACCGGCCGGTTTCGCGACAACTGGGAGCTGTCGAGCGCCCGCGCGACCTCGGTCGTCAAATACCTGATCGCCAACGGCGTTCCGGCGAACCGGCTGGTCGCGGCCGGGTTCGGCGAGTTCCAGCCGCTCGACGCGGCCGACACGCAGGAAGCCCGCGACCGCAACCGTCGCATCGAACTGAAGCTCACCGAGCGTTAGAGATCATCAGGTCCGCGTCGCGAGCTGGGTCCGGGTGAACCGCCAGCGGACGAGGCCGAACTCGGCCGGGGCGAAGGTGAGGACGAGCTGGCGCGACCGGCGTGGGCCGGCGATGCCTGCGAAGAAGAGGGACTCCTCGACCGTCGGCAGGATGTCGTCGCAGGAGAAGACCCAGTAGTCCGATCCCTCCGAACCGAGCACGAAGCGGTCGGACGAGTCGCGGTAGAGTTCCGTGTCCGGGTGGATATGGAAGCGGATCGTCACGACGTCCTTGCCTGGGCGAACGGGCGCGCCGCCCTGCCTGAAGAAACGGTCGACGCCGTCGAGGACGGAACCGCTGCGCGACAGCACCAGTTCGCGCTCGTGAAAGATGCCGAAGCGCGCGACGTAGCCGTCGTGGCTGGCGACGAACCCCTGGGTGTCGGACGTGTCGCGCCGCTCGCACGGCACCTTGCCCGGACCGCCGTAGAGCGGCGTGCCGAGCAGCCGGTGGACGTTGGGAGAGAAGCTGAAGCGCGCCGACGAGGTGTCGTTGAGCGTCGCGGTCGAATGCGCCGCCGTGGCGCGGGCGAGCGGACGGTATTCGTCGGGGCCGAAGCGATCGATACCGGAATTGACGATGTACTGCTGGCGCGCCGAGGACAGCTCGAACGACAGGCAGCCGGCATGCGCCATATGGGAGACATCGAAGGGCGGGGGCGTGCCGGTGTCGGCGATCACCGTCGTTCCGCCCATCGAGAGCCGCTCATAGCCGGAGTAAGGCGCGTGCAGAAGCGGCGCGCCGGCGGTGTCGTCGTGACGAAGGATCGCCGCCAGCCGGTCTGCGATCGTCGGTCCCATGCCGTTGAAGCGGGCGAGACCGCCGTCCGAGTGACGGAAGAAGCGCAAGGCCGGCAGCATGCGGTCGATCGCCCCCATCAGGGCGGGCGGCGGGGCTTCGGCCTGGTTGGCATAGGTCTGGCGCAGCGGCAGGAGGTCGGCCAGGAGTTCCAGCAGCACCATCGGATTGCGCGAGATGTGGCCGCCGTCCGGTAATATCTGCCGGTCGAGCTCCGTTGCGAGGTTCTTTGTCGCGTTGCGGACGACCGAACCCGGCACCGGCAGCGACAGCGCGGCGAAGGTAAGCGCGATGCGGGCACGCAGCAGGTCCTCGCCATCGGCCATGTCGCGCGCGGCAAACCGCAGGTAGCGCACCTGCGCGGCGAGCGATTTGAGGTAGGAGCGATAGAATGGAAATTCCGCGCCCTGGAGCACGACGGTCGAATGCTGCAGCCAGGCGATGATACGGACGGCGGTGACGGTCGGGTCCCAGGCGGGCGCGGCGATGCGGCCGCCGTGGATGGCGATCCAGTCGGCGACCAGCGCCCGCGCATTTGCAAAGGCGAGTTCGGTGCCGGCCTCGCGCATGTGGCGCAGCCAGCGGAAGCCATGCAGGGCATGCTGCCACTCGAGCGAGGCGCCGGTCACCTGGAAGGGAGAGGCGCCGCCGGTCTCGATCAGCTGCCCGGCGAACGGATAGCGGCCGTGATAGATGTCGTCGGCGATCTGCGGGTCGGGCAGGCGCAGGTCCGGCGGCGCGACGAGGATGCGCTCGGGCGTGCGGCCTGAAAAACGCCAGCGATAGGCCGGCCCGGCGGCCAGCCTGCGCCCGAAGCGCCGCCAGTAGGCGCGGGCCATGTAAGCCCATAGGGCCGGCCCCTGTCCCCGTCCGAACTCCAACTGAATTCCTGCCTTCCTCGCCGTCCCCCGGCGCGAAAATACCTGATTCAGTTTTTTGCGCGATGTGCAAGGCGCAAAAAGCGATGGACAAGGCGCGGCGGGGAGCATTCCATCCATTGCGGCCGCGGCTGCGGCGGCCGGGACTATGGTTGATGGTTCCTTAAGGATCGCAGCGATAGGCTTTCCCGATCCCATTGCTTCGCCGGTGCGAGTTTAGTGTGAAACGCCCGATTCTCATTGCCGCCCTTGCCCTGATGCTCGCGCTTGCCGCGCCTGTCGCGGCGCGCGCCGAGGCCTCGGCAGAACTTGAAGCGCGTCAGGCGCAGACGCGCAGCGAATATGAACGCATCACCGGCGAGCTCAGCCTGTCCGACGCCCGGCAGAAGACGCTGACGGACGAAATCGCGAGATTGAGGAAGGACAACGTCTCCATCACCTCCGCGCTGATCCAGGCGGCGAAGACCGAGAAGAAGCTGTCGGAAGACGTCGAGGCGATGGAGGAGCGGCTCGACGGGCTGAAGGCGCAGCAGGAGGCCATCCGCCACTCGCTGTCCGAGCGTCGCGAGGTGCTGGCCGAAGTGCTGGGCGCGCTGCAGCGGATGGGACTCAACCCGCCGCCGGCCATCCTGGTCCGCCCCGAGGATGCGCTGTCGTCGGTCCGGAGTTCGATCCTCCTCGGCGCCGTCGTTCCGGAACTGCGCGAGCAGACGGTCGTGCTTCTGGCCGATCTCAAGGAATTGTCCCGACTCGGCGAGACTATTGCATCGGAGCGAAAGCGCCTGGTCGCGACCATCACCGAACAGGCGGAGGGGCGCACGAAGCTTTCACTTTTGCTTGAGGAGAAACGGAAGCTTCAGGCGGGTTCGGAGCAAACGTTGAAGGACGAGCAGTTGCGCGCGGCCGATCTCGCGGCGAAGGCCGGCAATCTGAAGGACCTGATCGCCTCGCTCGACTCCGGCATCGAGGCTGCCCGCAAAGCCGCCGAAGCCGCCCGCCTTGCCGAGGAGGAACGCGCCCGGCGCGAGGCAAGTGCCGCGGAACGCGCGGTTCCCGAGCACAACCGGCTGGTGGAATCTGCACCGTTCCCAAGGCTCCTCGGGACACTCGCGCTGCCGGTCTCGGGCAGGAAGATCAGGGCGTTCGGCCATGTCGACGAGGCCGGGGTCACGGCCTTCGGAGACACGGTAAGGACACAATCGGGCGCAATCGTCACTGCGCCGTCCGACGCCACGGTTTTGTATGCAGGTCCATTCCGCTCCTATGGCCAACTCTTGATCCTGGATGCCGGCGGCGGCTATCATGTCGTCCTGGCGGGGCTGGGCAGAATCAGCGTTTCGCAGGGTCAGCCGGTATTGGCGGGAGAGCCTGTGGGCGCGATGGCAGAGACGCGGATCGCAAGTGCGTCCGCGACAGGCAGTGTGAATGCGCAGCCGGAACTCTATATAGAGTTCCGCAAGGACCAAAAACCCGTCGATCCGGCCCCGTGGTGGCAGGCTCGCAGATCTGGAAGGGCAGGCAATGATTCGTAAGGTCTCGCTTCTGTTTGCGGGTGCGCTCATGGGCGCCTCCGCCATGAGCCTGGTCTATGGTGCGCCGGGCTCGAGCGCGAACGCCGCAGGCTCGTCCGAAACCTATCGCCAACTGGCCATCTTCGGCGACATTTTCGAGCGTGTTCGGGCACAGTATGTGACGCCGCCGGAAGAGAAGAAGCTGGTGGAGAGCGCCATCAACGGCATGCTCACGTCGCTCGATCCGCATTCCTCCTATCTCAATCCCGATGCCGCTAAGGACATGCGCGTCCAGACCCGTGGCGAGTTCGGCGGCCTCGGCATCGAGGTCACGATGGAGAACGAACTGGTCAAGGTCATCTCGCCGATCGAGGATACGCCAGCCGCCCGGGCCGGCGTGCTCTCGGGCGACCTGATCGCGCAGATCGACGGCCAGGAAGTCCGTGGCCTCACGCTCGAGGAAGCGGTCGACAAGATGCGCGGCCAGGTCAACACGCCGATCGACCTGACGATCCTGCGCGAAGGCGCGCCGGAGCCGATCAAGATCACCATCATCCGCGAAACCATCAAGGTGCGCGCCGTGCGCTTCCGTGTCGAGAACGATGTCGGCTACGTCAAGATCAACTCCTTCACGGAGAAGACCTTCGGCGATCTGCAGGCCGCTATCCAGTCGATCCGCGACAAGGCTCCGGCCGCGGGCGTCAAGGGCTACGTGCTCGACCTGCGCCTGAACCCGGGCGGCCTGCTCGACCAGGCGATCAGCGTGTCCGACGCTTTCCTCGACAAGGGCGAGATCGTCTCGACGCGCGGCCGCGATCCCGAGAAGACGGAGCGCTACGACAGCCGGCCCGGCGACCTGATCGACGGAAAGCCGCTGATCGTTCTCGTCAACGGCGGTTCGGCCTCGGCCTCGGAAATCGTTGCCGGCGCATTGCAGGATCACCGCCGTGCCACGGTGCTGGGCACCCAGTCCTTCGGCAAGGGATCCGTCCAGAGCGTCATCCCGCTGCCGGAAAACGGTGCGCTGAAGCTCACCACCGCGCTCTACTACACGCCGTCGGGCGCCTCGATCCAGGGCAAGGGCATCACGCCAGACGTCAAGGTCGAGCAGCCGCTGCCGGACGATCTCAAGGGCAAGGACATCACCCGTGGCGAATCCGACCTGAAGGGTCACATCAAGGGCAACCAGGAGAGCGAGGAAGGGTCGGGCTCGGCCGCCTACGTGCCCCCGGATCCGAAGGACGACATCCAGCTCAACTACGCGTTCGACCTGATCCGCGGCGTGAAGACTGACGCGGCCTTCCCGGCCGACCCGACCAAGTCGGTCATGAACCAGTGATCGGCGCGGCCGGCGGACAGGTTCCGCCGGCCGCCCCATTTCGTGCGTAAGGCCGGCGTTTCTCGGCATTTCTTCGAGACAGCCGCTGGAGCCTCCCCTGAACAGCAGCATCGAGCAACCGCTTGGCCAGTCGGCGCCGAACCGTTCGGGCGGCCGCGGCCAGCGTGCGGGCAGGTTTCCGCTCGGGCCGCTCGCATTCGGCGCCGCCGCTTTGGCCGCCTCGACCTTCATCGCGATGCAGGACAGCGGGCTGAGGATGCCAGCGCACGAGACGGTATCGGTGCCGCAGGTCGCCGTCGCCCCGGTGGAGAGCCAGCCGACCAAAGTCGTTCCGCCGCCGAAGCCGAAGACGGACGGTCCTGCGATCATCAAGGTGCAACCGGAACCTGCCGCGCCCGGAGGGACCATCGTCATTCGCGATCCGTCGGCGCTGGAGCGCAATCCGCGCACAGCGCATCTGCCCGACCGCGACCTGATCGAGGACAGTCCGACAGGGCCGCTGCCGATCCGCGCCGCCGACGGACGGCGGCCCTTCGACGTCTATTCGGGAGCCTGGTCGGGCTCGCGGGGGGCGAAGGTCGCGCTGGTCATCGGCGGGATGGGCCTGTCGCAGACCGGCACGCAGGCCGCGATCAACGCGCTGCCGCCCGAGGTGACGCTGGGCTTTGCCTCGGCCGGCAACAGCCTGTCGCGCTGGATGCAGACGGCGCGGCAGAAAGGCCACGAGATCGTCATGCAGGTGCCGATGGAGCCGTTCGACTATCCTGCGGTCGATCCGGGACGCAATCCCTTGACGGTCGACGCCGCTCCGGAAGAGAACATCGACGATCTCCACTGGGCGCTGTCGCGCACGACGAACTACACCGGCATCATGAACTACATGGGCGGACGTTTCGTCACCGAGCGCGAGGCGATGGCGCCGGTGATGCAGGACCTCGGCACGCGGGGACTGATGTATCTCGACGATGGCACCAGTGCCCGCAGCGTGGCGTCCGAACTCGCGCTCGCAAGCGGGGTGCCGTTCGCCGCGGCCGACGCCCTGATTGATGGCGTGCGCGAGCGCGGTGACATTTTGAAGAAGCTCGACCAGCTCGAGGCGACCGCGCGGGCAAAGGGCTCGGCCATCGGCATCGGCTCCGCCTTCGACCTGACGGTGGAGACCGTCACCTCCTGGGTTGCGGAAGCGAAGAAGCGCGGCATAGAGATCGTGCCGGTTTCGGCGCTTGCGAGTGACCCCGAGGGTGGACGGTAGATGGCGAAGACGAAGACGAAGACGAAGACGAAGTCGGTCGATCTCGAGACATTGCCCTACCGCCCCTGCGTCGGGATCATGGTGCTGAACCGCGACGGACTGGTGTGGGCCGGACGGCGCATCGCCGAGCCCGACAGCGAGATGTCGGGCGCGACGAACCTGTGGCAGATGCCGCAGGGCGGCATCGATAAGGGCGAGGATCCGCTCCCCGCCGCAATCCGCGAGCTCTACGAGGAGACCGGCATGAAGTCGGTGTCGCTGCTGGCCGAGGCGCCGGGCTGGTTCAACTACGACCTGCCGAAAGAGGTGATGGGCATCGCGCTCAAGGGCAAGTATCGCGGCCAGACGCAGAAATGGTTCGCGTTCCGCTTCGAGGGCGACGAGAGCGAGATCGAGATCGATCCGCCGCCGGGCGATCACACGGCCGAATTCGACCGCTGGGAGTGGAAGCCGATGCACGAGCTTCCTGACCTCATCGTGCCCTTCAAGCGCAAGATTTACGAGCAGGTCGTCGAGGCGTTCAGCCACCTGACCAAATAGGCGGGTGATTTGCGGCTTGCGCCGTCGCGCGAACCGTACCACATTCGGCTCGTGTTCAACCAACTGGAAGGAGGTGATCCGATGTCGAGTGTTGTCGTTTCCAAGCGCGTGGCCTCGGTGGATTGCCTTTTCGGGAAGCAGCCTTCCTGACAAGAGCATGACGCGCGGCCGGCGACGATGTCGCCGCCAGGGTCGCGCCCGCGGACGAAACACGGAAAGGCCTCCCTCGCGGGAGGCCTTTCTCGTTTCTCGCTGGAAGGTCTGCTACGCGGCCACGCTCACGGGATCTGCCGCATCCTGCCCGGCTTCCTGGGTATTCTCGTATGTCCACACCTCGAACTTGCCGAGGCCGTGAGGGCCGAACGAATGGACGAGCGGGACGTCCGTCGCGTCGCGGCCGCGGGCGATGACGACGCGTCCCGTGCGGGGCCTGTTGTGGCGGGGATCGAACGTGTACCAGCGGCCGCCGATGAAAGCTTCCATCCAGGCGCTGAAATCCATCGGCGCCGGGTCGGCCGGCACGTTGATGTCGCCCAGGTAGCCGTTCACGTAGCGCGCCGGGATGTTCATCGCGCGGCAGAAGGTGATGGCGAGATGCGCGAAGTCGCGGCAGACGCCGACACGTTCCTCGTGCGCCTGGGCGGCCGTGCGGGTAGGGCGCGCATAGCCGTAGCCGAAGGACAGCCTGTCGTGCACGTAGTCGACGATGGTCTGCACCCGCTCCCACCCCGGCTTCGTCTGGCCGAAGAGATCCCAGGCCAGGCCGGACAGATGGTCGGTCTCGCAGTAGCGGCTGCCGAGAAGGTATCCGATGCATTCGGTCGGCAGTTGAGCGACCGGCGTCTCCTGGGCATCGGGCACGACGGGATCGGCCTTGCCCGAATCCTCGACGATTGCGTCATAGCGCATCACGAAACGGCCGGCCGGCGCGACGAAGCGGCGGCAGCGGTTGCCGTAGGCGTCCGCATAGGTCTCGGTCTGCACCATCGGCGACGGCAGAAAGCCCGACTCCCAGCGGATATCCTGCCGGCGATCCGAGTGGATCTCCAGCGCGGTGACGACCGGCGTTTCCTGCTGCAGGTCGAGCGCGAGTTCATAGCCAAGGCGGATGAGCATGGTCTGCACCGGAAACGTTAGAGAAAGGACGAGGCTAGAACGTCCGATCCGCGCTTCGGTTCCGGCGCCCCCGGTCTCAGAAATCGGTGGCGATACCCTTCACTTCCCAGTCGCCGTAGCGGACCGGCTCCTCGCCGCCGCGCCCGCCGATTTCCTTCGGCGGCGCCGGCTTGCGGCGCGCCGCCTTGCGTCGCGCCTCGGCTTCCGCGAGAGCGCGCTGCGCTGCGGGTGACAGAACGCGCGGCGGGGAAGGGGAGTCGGCTTCTTCGGCCATTCGAACCGTCCGAATATTGAAGTGAGTTTTGAAGTTCCCCATCATATAGGGACTTTCGTGCCGGAAACAGGGCATATGCCTGGACCGGCCCGCTGTTGGAGACATTGATGAACCTTATGCGCACCGCAATGCTGCTCGCCGCGATGACCGCGCTCTTCATGGGCGTCGGCTATCTGATCGGCGGCTCGGGCGGAATGATGATCGCGTTCCTGATCGCGGCGGGCATGAACCTGTTCAGCTACTGGAACTCGGACAAGATGGTGCTCAGGATGCACCACGCGGTCGAGATCGACGAGCGCAACGCGCCCGAACTGTTCGAGATCGTGCGCGGCCTGTCGCAGAACGCGGGCCTGCCGATGCCGAAGGTCTATCTTATCCAGAACGATCAGCCCAACGCGTTTGCCACCGGCCGCAACCCGCAGAACGCCGCCGTCGCCGCCACGACCGGCCTGCTCGAACGCTTGAGCTACGAAGAAGTCGCCGGCGTGATGGCGCATGAGCTGGCCCATATCCAGAACCGCGATACGCTGACCATGACGATCACCGCGACGCTTGCGGGTGCGATCTCGATGCTCGGCAATTTCGCCTTCTTCTTCGGCGGCAATCGCGACAACAACAATCCGCTCGGCATCGTCGGCGTGCTGGTGGCGATGATCGTCGCGCCGCTGGCCGCCGCCCTGGTGCAGATGGCTGTGAGCCGCACGCGCGAATATTCGGCCGACCGGCGCGGCGCCGAGATCTGCGGCAATCCGGACTGGCTCGCCTCGGCGCTGGGCAAGATCGCGGCCGCGGCTCACCGCATCCACAATCCGGACGCCGAACGCGCGCCCGCCACCGCGCATATGTTCATCATCAACCCGCTGTCGGGGGAGCGCATGGACAATCTGTTCTCGACGCATCCGGCGACCGAAAACCGTATCGCGGCGCTGCGCCAGATGGCAGCCGAGTTCCGGGCACAGCCCGTGCCGCAGCCGCAGGCACGCTCCTCTTCGCGGCCGTCTCCCGCACGGGAGGAGCCGGAGCCGAGCCGTCCCGAGCCGTCGGCCGGGCCGTGGGGTGCGCCGCCTGCGGATACGCCTCGGACACCCGAGGCGCCTAAGCCCAATCCGTGGGGCCGCAATCCGACAGGGCCGCGCAAAGGCAACTGGTCGTGACCGGGCCCGCCCGGGCGAACCGCACCAGCCCTCCGAGACATGCAGGAGCCCCGGCCCGTTCGGTGCCGGGCCTCGCCGCGCGCCAGGCGGCGACGCGTCTGCTTGCCGCCGTCGTGGAAGCGAAGACGCCGCTCGACGGGATGACCGACGCGCAGCACGGTCATCCGCAATACCGCGCGCTGGACGAGCGCGACCGTGGCCTCGTCCGCGCCATCCTCGTCTCGGCGCTGCGTCACCGCAACACGATCGCGGCGATGATTTCCGAGCGGCTGGACCGGCCGCTGCCGGGCAATGCGCACACGCTGTCGCACATCCTCCACGTCGCGCTGGCGCAGATGCTGTTCCTCGACGTGCCGGACAGCGCGGCGGTCGACCTCGCGGTCGAGCAGGCAAAGGCCGATCCGCGCACGCAGCGTTTCGCGTCGCTGGTCAACGCGGTCCTGCGCGGCGTGGGCCGCGCCAAGGACGAAGCGCTGCCGCGGCTGCTCGCCGCCACGCGCGACGCGCCCGACTGGTTCGTGCGCAGGATGGAGAAAGCATACGGAGCCGAGGCGACCGCTGCGATCCTGGCCGCGCACCGGCTCGAGCCGGCGATCGACTTCACCGTGAAGGAAGATCCCGCCGGCTGGACGCAGAAGCTTGGCGGAATCGTCCTGCCGACCGGCTCCGTGCGGCTTGCCGCGCTCGACCGTTCTGTGACGGAACTGCCCGGCTACGCCGAAGGGGAATGGTGGGTGCAGGATGCCGCCGCAGCCCTGCCTGCTCGGTTGATGGGAAAGGTCTCGGGCAAACGCGTCGCCGACCTTTGCGCCGCCCCCGGCGGCAAGACGGCGCAACTGGTCCTGGCCGGCGCGAAAGTCACCGCCGTCGAAATATCGGCCAACCGGCTGAAGCGGCTGGCCGGCAACCTTGCGCGGCTGAAACTCGATGCCGAACTGGTGACGGCCGATCTCGCGACCTACGAGCCGGCCGAGCCCTTCGACGCGATCCTGCTCGACGCGCCATGCTCGTCGACCGGGACGGTGCGACGCCATCCGGACGTGCTCTGGACCAAGAGCGAGGCCGACATCGCCAAGCTGGCCGACGTGCAGCGCACTCTGCTTGGCCATGCCGCCCGGATGCTGAAGCCCGGAGGCACCCTCGTCTTCTCCAACTGCTCGCTCGACCCGCTGGAGGGCGAGGACCTGGTCCGCGCGTTTCTCTCCGGGACGTCAGGCTTTTCGCTCGACGCGATCGGTGCGGAGGAAATCCCAGGCATTGCCGAATTCGTCACGCCCGAAGGTTTCCTGCGCACCACGCCCGCCGGCCTTCGGATGGAGACTCCGCAAATGTCCGGCCTCGACGGCTTCTTCGCCGCGCGGCTGCGCAAGGCCTGACGCGCTTAGGCGCGGTGGTATGGATGTCCCGAGAGAATGGTCGCGGCGCGGTAGAGCTGTTCAGCCAGCATCACGCGCACGATCTGGTGCGGCCAGGTCATCGCGCCGAAGGAGAGGACCAATGCCGCGTTTTTCCTGAGTTCGGGATCGTGGCCGTCGGCCCCGCCGATGGCGAAGACAGCGGAGCGCGCGCCTGCGTCGCGCATCTCGCCGATGCGGGCGGCGAAGGCTTCGGAGCCGATCGATTTTCCGGTCTCATCGAGGAGGATCAGGGCCGAACCCTGCAATGCCGCGGCGAGCGCGCGGGCTTCTTCCTGTTTGCGCAGGGCAACACTCTGGGCGCGGCTCTCAGCGATCTCGGTCACACCGGCCCATTCCAGGCCGATCGCCGGGCCAGCCTTGGCGAAGCGGTCGAAATAGCGCGCCGCGAGTTCCCTTTCCGGGCCCGCCTTCATGCGGCCGACGGCATGAACTCCGATCCGCATGGACGGTCGAAGAAACGGCTCAGTGAACCGTCTCTTCCTCCAGGTCCGGGGTCATCCACATCTTCTCGAGGTTGTAGAATTCCCGCACCTCGGGCCGGAAGACGTGGACGATGACGTCGCCCGCATCGATCAGCACCCAGTCGGCGCCAGGCAATCCCTCGACCTTGGCCGTGCCGAGACCCGCATCCTTCAAGGCTTTCAGGAGGTGGTCGGCCACAGCCGCGACATGACGGTTCGACCGGCCCGACGCGATCACCATGTAATCGCCGAGGCTGGACTTGCCCTGAATGTCGATGGGGATGATGTTTTCGGCCTTGGAGTCGTCGAGACTGTCAAGGATTGTGCGCAAGGCCGGGGAGGCGACGGAGCCGCTGTTCCCGACCGGCGAAGGCAGTGTCTCAGCCTTCTTCCGCAGTTCTGTTCTCAGTTTCGTTCCTTTCCCAGCGGGATTGCAAATCAGCGTTCGTCCCGCGCGAACACAGTATAGATAGGCAGAGTCCCTTTACAGTTTCAAGACTTGCCGGCGCGTTCGAGCTGAAGGGCTATTCCTCGGCGCTGGGAACGGGCAACGGTGCCTGTGCCGACAACGGCGTGAACGGGCCTGCCGCCTCCGCCGGCACGCGCGGGGAACGCATGACGCGCCAGATCGTGAAGGCGCAGAACAGCGCGGCGATGACGATGGCGACCAGGATGAAGGACGCCGTGCCGAACACCGCCGTCAAGGCAGTGCCGATGCCGGGAACCAGGAAGCCGGAGACCGACCAGAGGAACAGCATCGTGCCGGACAGTCGCACCAGTTCCTCCTTGGAGGCACGGTCGTTGGCATGCGCCGAGGACAGGGAATAGATCGACTCCGAGGCGCCGCTCCAGACGAGGTAGATCGCGATCATGAGCAGAAGCGGCCCGCCGTCGAACCGGCTCGCGGCCGCACCCGCAATGACGACGAGGGTCGCCGCGGCGATCAGGACGTAGCGGCGGTCTGTGCGGTCCGAGATCCAACCGAACGGGATCTGGAAGACCAGCGTGCCGAGCGGCATGGCGAACATCAGCGTGGCGACGTCCTTCTGGCTGTAACCGCTGGCGGTGGCATGGATCGGGGCGAAGCCGGCGATCATCATCGACAGTCCGCCAACCGCGAGCATCCCCGCGACGCCAACCGGCGAGATGCGCCAGGCCTCGCCGAGGGCAACCGACGCGCCTTCGGGCGGCGGCGGCTGGCGCAGGCGGGTCAAGCCGACGGGGAGGATGGAAATCGCGGTGAATGCGACCCCGAGGAGCGGCGCGATGGCGGTGGAAATGTCCAGGAATCCCATCAGGTAGGATCCGACGCCGAGGCCGACGATGTAGCAGACGTAGAAGATCGCCATGACGCGGCCGCGGATCGTGTTGCCGACGGCGTCGTTCAGCCAGCTCTGCGCGACGACGAACATGCCGCAGATGGCGAAGCCGTAGAGCGCGCGGGCGACGATCCACACGATCGGATCGACGCCGATACCGACTGCCGCATTCGAAAGCACGATCAGCGCCGAAAACACCATATAGGCCCGCGCATGGCCGACGCGGCGCACCAACCAGGCGGTCAGCAGGCAGCCTGCAATGCCCCCGGCCGACAGTCCGGTCAGGATCATCCCGGCCCAGGTCGGCGCATAGCCGCCGGCGCCGAGGCTGACGGGGATATAGGCGAACATGAGGCCGTTGCCGATTGCGGTCAGCGCCATCGCGAGGATGACGCCGGCGACGCCGATGATCGGCGTCTCGGTTTCGTCGCTCGAGGAAGCGCTTGCGGTCATGGTCCGACTGTGCCGCCGGCGAAGCGGTTTCGCCGCGCCAAAAGCGACATCACCCGGCGAAGGGTTTCTGGACCGGCGATATTTCCGGCTGGTTCAAGCCTTCGCGTGTCCGGCGCGGATGGCGGTGGAGGAGAGCGTCGAGCGCGGGCCGTGGATGAAGGTCCAGGCCGGCGCGTGGGTGCGTGCGAGCAGCGGTGCATCGTCTTCGTCGCAGCGCGCATAGTCGAAGGTCTTCGCCATCTTCGACGACAGGAAGGCGAGCGTGGCGCCCGGCCTGTCGATCACCGCGATCGGAAAGGTCATCGCGATCGCCTGCCAGCGCTGCCAGCGGTGGAAGTCTCGCAGCGAATCCGCGCCCATGATCCAGACGAAGTTCACGCCGGGATTGTGCGCCTTGACCAGAGCCAGCGTATCGGCCGTGTAGCGCACATTGTGGCTCGCCTCGAAGGCGGTCACCTTGATCTTCGGATCCGCGGTAATCCTTTCGGAGAGCGCGATACGCTCGGCGAGCGGCTTCAGTTCATGTCCGTTCTTCAGCGGATTGCCGGGCGTCACCATCCACCAGAGCTGGTCCAGCTCCAGCCGCCGCATCGCGATCTCGGCCACCAGCACGTGGCCGGCATGCGGCGGGTTGAACGAGCCGCCGAACAGGCCGACCGCCATGCCCTTCTCGACATGCGGCATGCGGAGATAGCGGGCGGAAAGCTGCCCGTCTGGTGTCACGCCCGCACCTGGCCCGAGCCGCGGACGCGATACTTGAACGAGGTGAGCTGCTCGACGCCGACGGGACCGCGTGCGTGCATCTTGCCGGTGGCTATGCCGATCTCGGCGCCCATGCCGAACTCGCCGCCGTCGGCGAACTGCGTCGAGGCGTTGTGCAGCAGGATGGCGGAATCGATCTCGTTGAAGAATCGCTCCACCGCCGCTGCGTCCTCGCCGACGATCGCCTCGGTGTGGTGCGAGGAATGGGTCTCGATATGCTCGATCGCGCCGCCGACACCGTCGACCAGCGCGACCGAGATGATCGCGTCGAGATATTCAGTCGTCCAGTCGGCGTCCGTCGCGGCCTTCGCCTGAGGGTATAGCGAGCGAACCTCGGCGCTGGCGCGGATCTCGCAGCCGGCCTTCGCGAGCGCGTCGAGGATCGGCGCGACATGGGTCGCGGCGACCGCGCGGTCGACCAGCAGCGTCTCGGCAGCGCCGCAGATGCCGGTGCGGCGCATCTTGGCGTTGACGGCGATCCTCACCGCCATGTCGAGATCCGCGGAGCTGTCGATGTAGAGATGACAGATGCCTTCGAGATGCGCGAAGACCGGCACGCGCGCCTCGCTCTGGACGCGTGCGACCAGGCTCTTGCCGCCGCGCGGCACGATCACGTCGAGATTGCCGCCGAGGCCCTTCAGCATCTCGCCGACCGCGGCGCGATCCGTCACCGGCACGAGCTGGATCGCGGCCAGGGGCAGGCCCTGGCTTTTCAGTCCCTCGACCAGGCAGGCGTGGATCGCCGCGGACGAATTCGCCGAATCCGAGCCGGCGCGCAGGATGACCGGGTTGCCCGCCTTGAAGCAGAGCGCGCCGGCGTCGGCGGTCACATTGGGCCGGCTCTCGAAGATGACGCCGATCACGCCGAGCGGCGTGCGCACGCGCTCGATCTTGAGCCCGTTGGGACGATCCCAGGCCGCGATGACCTCGCCGACGGGGTCCCTGAGTTCGGCGATCTCGCGGATGCCGGCGACGATGCCGGCAATGCGCGGCGGATCGAGTTTGAGGCGGTCCATCATCGCAGGCGTCAGCTTCGCCTCAACGCCGTTGGCGATGTCGATCGCATTCGCCTCGAGGATATTGCCCTCGTTCGCAACGATCGCGTCGGCCATGGCGAAAAGCGCGGCGTTCTTCCGCTCGGTCGAGGCAATCGCGAGCGGCCTGGCCGCGGCGCGCGCGTCGCGCCCGATGCGTTCCATGAGCTTTGCGATGTCCTGTCCGGACGTCTCCGATTTCGTGAGCATTCAGCCCTCCGTCCGCTCTGCCACCGTGCGGGCGACGACGAGGTCGTCCCGGTGCACCATCGCCGAGCGCGGTTCGTAGCCGAGCGCATCGGCGATCTCGGCGGTCTTCAACCCTGCGATCCTTACGGCATCCGCGGCGTCATAGGCAACAAGTCCGCGCGCCACCTCACGCCCGTCGGGATCGAGGATCGCCACCGTGTCGCCGCGCGAGAAATCGCCCGAGACGAGCCGCACGCCCGCCGGCAGCAGCGACTTGCCCGACAGAAGCGCCGCGATCGCGCCGGCGTCGACCGTCAGTCGGCCGGCCGGCTCGAGCTGGCCGGCGATCCAGCTTTTGTAACCCCGCACCGGGTTAGCGGCCGGTGCGAACCAGGTGCAGGTCTCGCCGCGATCGATCGCCGAAAGCGGGTTCATGCGATCGCCCTGCGTGATGATCATCGCGGTGCCGGCGCCGGTCGCGATCTTGCCGGCGTCGATCTTCGTGCGCATGCCTCCGCGCGACAATTCCGAGGCTGCACCCCCGGCCATCGCGTCGATCTCCGGCGTTATCCGCTCCACGAGGGGGATATGCTTCGCATCCGGATTGAAGGCGGGCGGCGCCGTGTAGAGCCCGTCGATGTCGGAGAGCAGCACAAGCAGGTCGCCGCCCATCATCGTCGCGACGCGCGCCGCCAGCCGGTCGTTATCGCCGTAACGAATCTCGCTCGTCGCCACCGTGTCGTTCTCGTTGATCACCGGCACGGCCTTCAGCTTCAGCAGCGTGCCGATCGTCGCCCGCGCATTGAGGTAGCGGCGGCGCTCTTCCGTATCGCCGAGCGTCAGCAGGACCTGACCGGACTTCATGCCGTGTCGGGCGAGTTCCTCCGACCAGGCACGTGACAATGCGATCTGGCCGACGGCGGCGGCCGCCTGGCTCTCCTCCAGCTTCAGCACGCGCTTGCCGAGCCCGAGAATGGTGCGGCCGAGCGCGATGGCGCCGGACGAGACGACCAGCACCTCGGTGCCCTGCGACCAAAGACCGGCGATGTCCGAGACGAGCGAGGCGAGCCACTCGGCCTTGAGGCCTTTAGAACGGTCGACGAGGAGCGCGGAACCGATCTTGACGGTGATGCGGCGGTGCGAGGCGAGGGGGCGGATCATGGAAGCGGCCGGAAACGGAAGAAAGTCGGAAGGGCGGAGCGGTCAGGCTGACCAGCGGTCATCCGGCGCCGGTGGCTCTTCGGCCCGTCTTGCTTCCTCGACATGCGCCATCAGCGCCCGCAGCACCTCTTCGACGCCATCGCGCGTGACCGCCGACATGAGGAACGGCGCATGGCCGGCAGCGCGCTTGAGGCTCGCCACCTTCTTCTTGCGCGTGTCGGCATCGAGCGTGTCGACCTGCGAAAGCACCACGACCTCCGGCTTTTCGTCGAGCCCATGGCCGTAGGCCTCGAGTTCGGCCCGCACGGTCTTGTAGGCCTTGCCGACGTTCTCTTCCTGCGCGGAGACGAGATGGAGCAGCACGCGGGTGCGTTCGACATGGCCGAGGAAGCGGTCCCCGATGCCGACGCCCTCATGCGCGCCTTCGATCAGGCCCGGGATGTCGGCGATGACGAGTTCGCGCCCGTCGACGCGGGCGACGCCGAGGCCGGGATGCAGCGTCGTGAACGGGTAGTCGGCGATCTTGGGTTTGGCCGCCGACACCGAGGCAAGGAAGGTCGACTTGCCGGCATTGGGCAGGCCGACGATGCCGGCGTCGGCGATCAGCTTGAGCCTCAGCCAGATCGTCATTTCCTGGCCGGGCAGGCCGGGGTTGGCGCGTCGCGGCGCCTGGTTGGTCGAGGTCTTGAAATGCGCGTTGCCGAAGCCGCCATTACCGCCTTCGGCGACCTTGAAGCGCTGGCCGACCTCGGTGAGATCAGCGATCAGCGTCTCGTTGTCCTCCTCGTAGACCTGCGTTCCGGCGGGCACCTTAAGGATGACGTCGGCGCCCTTGCCGCCGGCCATGTTGCGGCCCATGCCATGCATGCCGGTCTTGGCACGGAAATGCTGCTGGTAGCGGTAGTCGATCAGCGTGTTGAGGCCGTCCACCGCCTCGATCCAGACGTCTCCGCCGCGGCCCCCGTCTCCGCCGTCAGGTCCGCCGAACTCGATGAACTTCTCGCGGCGAAACGACACCGAGCCGGCGCCGCCGTCGCCGGATTTGATGTAGACTTTCGCCTGGTCGAGGAACTTCATGGCTTTTCAATCTGTCGGGCGAGGCGCAATCGCGCCTCTCCTAGTGCGTTTCAGGGACAATTGGAACCGTCACGCGCTCATCAGGCGCGGCTCGCCCGGGCTCCAGGCGCGCAGGCCGATCCAGGTGCGCCGGTCGAGACGGTAGCGCTCGACCGGCACCTGGCCGGCGACGATCGAGTTCAGCATGCCCTGGCCGGCATACTGGAAGCCGCATTTGTGGATCACCCGGCGCGAGGCCGGATTGATCACGCGGCAGGAGACGTTGAGCGCGTCGATAATCGTCGCCCTGAAAGCGAGATCGACCAGCGCGTGCGCGGCCTCCGTCGCATAGCCCTGGCCCCAATGCGGCTCGCCGATCCAGTAGCCGAGCTCCAGGCCGCGATCGGTCGCGTTGAGACCGGCGCAGCCGATGAAGGCGCCGGTCTCGGCGATCGTCAGCGCATAGACGCAGCCGCGACGGCGTTCGGCGGAGGCGCTGACGAAAGCGCGGGCCTCCGCCTCGCCGTACGGATGCGGCATGCGGGCGAGCATCTCCGCGATGCGGCGGTTGTTAGCGAGGCGCGCCAGGTCCGGCACATCGTCGACGTGCGGCGGGCGCATGACCAGCCGCTCCGTGACGAGCACCGGACAGTCTATCGGCTTTTCGGGTTCGTCTCCGATACGTTCCATGACCATCGTTCCCTCTCCGTCCGATTCCGGCTCACGCTGCGCTCTGTTCGATCCGGCCGAGGCCGGCGCGCCAGGAGGCGGCCGACAGGCGGGTGGTGAGAAGCTGGGCGGGCCCGCCGCGCGGACGCGCATATACCTCCTTCAGGCCGGTGACGGCGAAGCCGAGCTTCTCCTGGACCCTGAGCGAGGCGGGGTTGTCGGCGATGGCTGCCGACTCGATCGCCCAGATCGGGGTCGTGTCGAAGGCATGAGCGATCAGCGCGCCGGCCGCCTCGGTCATGTAGCCGTGGCCGTGCGCGGATTCGGCGAGCCAGTAGCCGAGATGCGGCTGCGGACCGCCGCCCTCGATGGCGACGACACCGATCAGCTGCTCGCGGTGAATCGTGTAGACGAGCGCCCCGGGATCGGCCGACACATGCTCGATCCACTCCTCCGCGTCTTTCACGAAGTAGGGGTAGGGCACCTGGGTCAGCATGCGCGCCACGTTCCAGTTCGACAGGCCGGCGGCGATCTGCTCGGCGTCGAGCATGGTCGGCTGGCGGAGCGTCAGGCGCTTGGTGACGAGGACGTGCATGTTGGACCTCCAGGCAAAGAAAAAGGGGAGATGGCGACCCATCTCCCCTGTTCTCGCTTCTGGACTATCCAGACACCGGTCCCCGGGAGGGGGCGCCGGTGTGGTGTGTCGCGGAACCGGCTACTCCGCTGCGTCCTGAATCGGGTTGACCGATACGTAGGTTCGGCCATTGGCTTTTTTCTGGAAGGCGACGGCGCCGGCTTGCGTAGCAAACAGGGTATGGTCCGTGCCCATGCCGACGTTGACGCCGGGATGCATCTTGGTGCCGCGCTGACGAACGATGATGTTGCCGGCGAGCACTGCTTCGCCGCCGAACTTCTTCACGCCGAGACGCTTCGATTCGGAATCGCGACCGTTGCGCGACGAACCGCCAGCTTTCTTGTGTGCCATCTTGATCTCCTTTGCGTCCCGAAGGACGACTCAAACCCTTGGAGGGGCGTAGTTGCGCCCCTCATACATCGATTTGGCCTACTTCGCCAGTTCCTTCGCCTGATCGCGCCAATCACGAATCTGATCGGCCGAAAACGGCATGTTCGCGTCGATCTTCTCGATGTCGGCGTCCGACAGCTTGGCGATCTGCTTGAAGGTGGTGATGCCCTGCTCGTTGAGCTGGCCGGCGGCCACGGGGCCGATGCCGACGATCACGGTCAGGTCGTCCCCCTTGCCCTTCGGCGCGGTGAACAGCGTTGCGGCCGGAGCGGCTTCCGTCTTGGCCTCGGCCTTCGCGGTGGTCTTCTTCGCGGGCTTTGCGCCGCCCGTCAGGATCTCGGTGATCTTGACGGTGGTCAGCAGTTGGCGATGGCCGCGCTTGCGGCGCGAATTCTGCCGGCGGCGCTTCTTGAATGCGATGACGGTGTTGGCGCGGCCCTGTTCCAGGACCTCCGCCGCCACGACCGCGCCGTCCACGAAGGGAGCGCCGATCGTCACGTTGTCGCCTTCGCCATGCGCGAGCACGAAGCCGATTTCCACGATGTCGCCGACTTCGCCGGCGACCTTCTCGATCTTCAACACATCATTGGCGGCGACGCGATACTGCTTGCCGCCCGTTTTGATGACTGCGAACATTTCTAAGCCTTTCGCTTGTTCGGTCGGCTCTCGAGCGCAAACGCCCGGTCCGTCTTTTTGTCAGTCTGCGGGGTCCAAAAGCCAACCGGCGCGGGAAGCCCCCACGCCGGATGCGGTGGGTCGGTTACCCGAAGGCATGTCCCAAGTCAAGGCAAGCGCACGCTTTTCGGAGGGCCAGCGCATCGATTGACACCCGGCGCGGGGTTGGCGCATCGTTCGTTCATTGCCCGGGAGCCATATAAGATGCATCGCCTTCTACCCATTGCCGCTGTGACCCTTTCACTTGCCACCTCGACCGCGCTCGCCGCCGACATCGCCGTCGAGGCGGGTGAGGGCGCCAACGAGCGCCTGATCGAAGCGCTGATCTCGGCGCAGCCCGGCGACACCGTGAAGATCGGTCCCGGACGCTTCGAATTCACCGAGGGCCTGTCCCTCGACGTCGACGACGTGAAGGTGCAGGGCGCGGGCGCCGGCCAGACGGTGCTGTCCTTCAAGGGCCAGACCGGCACGGGCGAGGGTCTGCTCGTCACCTCCGACCGTGTCGTGCTGGAAGACTTCGCCGTCGAGGACACCAAGGGCGACGGCGTCAAGTCCAAGGGATCCGACCAGATCACCTTCCGCAATCTCTCCGTCGTGTGGACCGGCGGTCCGAAGGCGGAAAACGGCGCCTACGGCGTCTATCCGGTCTCGTCGAAGAACGTGCTGATCGACGGCGTGTTCGTCTCGGGCGCGTCGGACGCTGGCATCTATGTCGGCCAGAGCGAGGACATCATCGTGCGCAACAGCCGCGCCGAATACAATGTCGCCGGCATCGAGATCGAGAATTCGAAGCGCGCGGATGTCACCAAGAACACCGTCACCCACAACACCGGCGGCATCCTCGTCTTCGATCTGCCGAACCTTCCCGTTCAGGGCGGGCAGGATGTGCGGGTCTTCGACAACGACGTGGTCGAGAACGACACACCGAACTTCGCGCCCAAGGGCAACATCGTCGGCATCGTGCCCAAGGGCATGGGCGTGATGGTCATGGCCAATCGCAACGTGCACGTCTTCGGCAACCGCTTCGACAAGAACGGCACGGCGCATGTGCTGATCGCCGCCTATCCGAACGAGTATGACGACGACAATTACATGTTCGTGCCGCGCGGCGTCTTCGTCCACGGCAATACATATGGCGAGGGCGGCTTCGCGCCGGACGGCGAGGTCGGCAAGATCATCACCGACGTGTCCGGCACGCCGGTCCCGGACATCGTCTGGGACGGCGTCACCCGCATCCCGGAATATTTCTCCTGGGTGAACGCGGAAGACCAGATCTATATCGACGAGGCCGAAGGCACGACATTCGCCAATCTCAAGATGATCTCGCAGATGCTGCTTCCCTGGAGCACGTCGCCCGACACCGACATTTCCGGCTACAAGGGATCGCTCCCCGAGCCGGCGCCGGTGAAGCTGCCGCAGGACAACGGGGCTTGATCATGCGCAGGCTCCTGGCGGCCGGCCTTCTCGCGGCCGCCGCCATGTTCGGTGGCGGCGGCTCGGCAGGTGCGGTCTCCGCCGAAGCGATCCTTGCCGCCAAGCCGCCGAAGCTTTTGTCCGAATTCGGCTTCTTCGCCGACGGCGCCAGGCAGGTGCCGGCCGAAGGCGTGGTGCCCTATCACCTTGCGACGCCGCTCTTCACCGATTTCGCCGAGAAGTTCCGCTTCGTCCACGTGCCCGCGGGGCAGTCGGCGACCTACAACCCCGACGAGGCGTTCGACTTCCCGGTCGGCACGGCGCTGATCAAGACCTTCGCCTTCCCGGCAGACCTGCGCGCGCCCGACAAGAATGTCCGGCTGATCGAGACACGCGTGCTGGTCAGGCAGGAAGCCGGCTGGCAGGCCTGGGCCTATGTCTGGAACGCCGAGCAGACCGAGGCCGAGCTGAAGATCGCCGGGGCGAAGGTGGACATCGCCGTTACCGGGAGGGACGGCGCGCCGCTCGCCTTCACCTATGCCGTCCCCAACAAGAACCAGTGCAAGGGCTGCCACGCGCTCAATGGCGAGGTCGCGCCGCTCGGTCCCAAGGCCCGCAACCTCAACGTCTCGCACGACTATGCATCGGGGGCGGAAAACCAGCTCGCCCACTGGGCCGCTGCCGGCATCCTGTCCGGTTCGCCGGCCCCCGCCGATGCGCCGTCGGTGCCCGTCTGGGGCGACACGTCTGCGCCGACGGACGCGCGCGCCCGTGCATGGCTCGACACCAACTGCGCGCATTGCCACCGCCGCGAAGGCCCCGCGTCGAATTCCGGCCTATACCTCACGTGGGGCGAGAAGGACCGGGTCGCGCTCGGCGTCGGCAAGCGGCCGGTGGCGGCGGGTCGCGGCAGCGGCGACCGCGCCTTCGACATCGACCCGGGGAACCCCGACAACTCGATCCTTCTCTACCGGGTCGAAAGTACCGAAGCCGGCGTGATGATGCCGGAGATCGGACGCACGCAAACGGATCCGGAGGCGGTGGCGCTGCTGCACAAATGGGTCGAAGAGATGCGTTAACTCTCGACTGCTAGACTATCGCGGTTACACGTCTTCCCAAGGAGAGCGTAACACTGGCTCACACAAAGTGATGCCAGGGACAGACCCAGATATGGCACTAGTTTGTCAAAAGCGGGAATCGCGGCGGGGTAGTCGACGAGCATGACCAGGCGTTATTTCGGCACGGACGGGATCCGGGGGCGGGCGAACAGTTTTCCGATGACGGCGGAAGTCGCCATGAAGGTGGGCATGGCGGCGGGAACGTCGTTCCAGCGCGGCTCGCATCGTCACCGAGTGGTCATCGGCAAGGATACGCGCCTTTCCGGCTACATGCTCGAGAACGCGATGGTGGCGGGCTTCTGCGCGGCCGGCATGGACGTCTTTCTTCTCGGACCGGTTCCGACACCGGCGGTGGCGATGCTCTCCCGGTCGCTGCGCGCCGATCTCGGAGTGATGATCTCCGCCTCGCACAATCCCTACCAGGACAATGGCATCAAGCTGTTCGGACCCGACGGCTACAAGCTGTCGGACGAGATCGAACTCCGGATTGAATCGCTCATCGAGACGGACCTTTCGCCCTCGCTCGCCGATTCGGAGACGATCGGGCGCGCCAAGCGCATCGACGGCGTACATGACCGCTACATCGAATTCGCGAAGCGCACGCTGCCGCGCTCGATGTCGCTCGCCGGCATGCGCGTCGTGATCGACTGCGCCAATGGCGCCGCCTACAAGGTCGCGCCGGCGGCGCTGTGGGAACTCGGCGCGGAGGTGGTGACGATCAATGCCGAGCCCAACGGCATGAACATCAACCTCGAATGCGGCTCGACCCATCCGATGGCGCTTTCGAAGAAGGTGCACGAGGTGCGCGCCGACATCGGCATCGCGCTCGACGGCGACGCCGACCGCATGGTCATCGTCGACGAGAACGGGACGCTGATCGACGGCGACCAGATCATGGCGCTGATTGCCGAAGCCTGGCACGAGAGCGGCCGGCTCGCCGGCGGCGGCGTGGTCGCCACCGTCATGTCCAATCTCGGCCTCGAGCGCTTTCTCGGCGATCTCGGCCTGTCGCTCCATCGCACCAAGGTCGGCGACCGTTACGTCGTCGAATACATGCGCGCACACGGCTTCAACGTCGGCGGCGAGCAGTCCGGCCATATCGTCCTGTCCGATTTCGCCACCACCGGCGACGGCCTCGTCTCCGCGCTGCAGGTGCTCGCCTGCATCAAGCGTGCCGGGAAACCCGCGAGCGAAGTCTGCCGCAAGTTCGAACCGGTGCCGCAAGTCCTCAAGAACGTCCGCTTCACCGGCGGCAAGCCGCTCGAGAGCGATCCGGTCAAGGCGATGATCGAGGAAGCGCGCACGCGCCTCGGCAAGTCCGGCCGCCTCGTCATCCGCCCGTCCGGCACCGAACCGCTCATCCGCGTGATGGCGGAAGCCGACGACCGCGGTCTCGTCGAGACCGTCGTCAACGACATCGTCGGCGCGATTTCGGCGATCCGCACGGCCGCCTGAGCCTTTTCCAAGACCATTTCAAACGCGCTCCCGCGCAGCTCGCGCGGGAGCGCTTTGCATTGATTCCCAAGCATTATTCGAAGAGTCATGGTTAAGTTGCAGGGTTAATCGCCGCTTAACCTTTCCACTTCATTATCCAAACCCGGGACTAGGTCTATCCGCTGGCGTCGCGCCTTTTGGATCGAGAGGGTGAAGGATATGCTCACACAACTGAAAAAGACGCTCTTCGGCGCCGCCGTCATGGCGGCTGGCGTCGTGCCGGGACTGGCAGCCGATCCGTACGAGCCGCCGGTCTATGCGCCGGAACCGGTCTACGTCGAACCGCAACCCGAGCCTGTCGATTACGGCGGCTGGTATATCCGCGGCGACCTCGACTACCACGCGACCAGGTTCCGTGGCGCCGACTACATCACCTACGGCCCGCCTCCCGGCACCGGCACGTTCGATTTCGGCGACATCGATCCGTCGTGGTCGATCGGCGGCGGCGTGGGCTATCAGGTCAGCAAGTATCTGCGCACCGACCTCACGATCGACTGGATGGGCAAGGCCGGCTTCAATGGCCAGACGTCCGGCACCTGCGGCGGCATCCCCTGCGTGTCGGTCGACACCTCGGCGATGAGCGCGCTGCTGCTGCTCGCCAACGCCTATGCCGAATTCGGCACCTGGCACGGCATCACGCCCTATGTCGGCGCCGGTATCGGCGGCGCTTACGTGAAGTGGGATACGCTGCGCAACACGGCGGGCGGCATCACCACCGATCATGACGGTTCGGCGAACTGGCGCTTCGCCTGGGCGCTCATGGCCGGCGCGTCCTACTGCCTGACCAACGACCTGCAGTTGGATGCCGGCTATCGCTACTCCAACATCGCGGGCGGCCGCATGTTCGAATATGCCGGCGGCGTCGCTCCCGGCTTCGACAGGGGCTTCGATATCCATGAAGGCCGCGTTGGCCTGCGGTATCAGTTCGGTGGTCGCAGCGCCTGCTACGAGCCGGAGCCGGTCGCCTACGAACCGCCGGTCGATCCGCCGATCTACAAATAGATACTTCCGACCCGATCATCGAACCGCCCGGAGAAATCCGGGCGGTTTTCGTTTCGGCACGGGCATGGGTTCGGGCAAAATCGTCATGGTTAACCGGCGCTTAACCAAGATGGTTAACAGTGAGCCAAGACGTAGCCAGCCTCGAATCGGTCTGGCCATGAGCCCGGAGTTGGACCCAATGCGACTGTCCCTGTGCACCGCCCTGCCGATCATACTCCTCGGACTGGCTCCTTCGACGGCAGCCCTCGCGGCGGACTACGAGCCGCCGATGGTCATCGATACGCCGGAAGAGTATGTGCCGGTCGAGGTCGGCAATGGCTGGTACCTGCGCGGCGACATCGGCTACGCCTTCAGCAGCCGCGCGAACGGAAATTTCGAATACCGCACGTTCGATCCGATCACGGCGACCTACGGCCAGTCCATGTTCGACACCGCAGCGCTGGACATGGATCTCTCCTACGGTTTCGGCGTCGGCTACCAGTACAACGAATACATTCGCGGCGACCTGACCGTCGACGCCTTCTCCGGCCGCTTCGCCGGGACGACCGTCAGCGCCAGTCCCTGCGTCATCGGCGATCCCGCCTATGCCGGAACGACCTGCCGCTCGGAGGACAGCGCCGGCTTCACCGCGGTCACGGCGATGGCCAACGGCTATGTCGACCTCGGCACCTATGCCGGCTTCACACCCTATGTCGGCGCCGGCGCCGGCGTGACCCACATGTCGTGGCGCGATCTCACCGATCGCACCTACTGCGTCGGTGGCGTTGCCTGTCCGCCGCCCGGCGGCGTGGTCACGACGACGGTCCATTCTGGCGAGAACAGCTGGCGCTTCACCTACGCATTCATGGGCGGCGTGGCGTTCGACATCAGCCGCAACCTGAAACTCGACGTCGGCTACAAGTATACCCGCATTGCCGGAGGCGACATGTTCGGCTGGGATGCGGGAACTGCCGCGGTCGGAGCCACCGGCGTGCAGGGTCGCGACCCCGGACTGTCCAAGCACGACGTTCGCGTCGGACTGCGCTACGCTCTCTGGTAGGCGCCGGTTCCCCATCTGTTGCGAACGAGGCGGGCTTGGGCCCGCCTCTTGCGTTTGCGGTGCCGGCGGAGTGCCCGCTTGACGCATCGGGAACAGCGAAAGTCGTCGCGACGATATTTTTCTTGACGGCGAGGCGCCGAGCCAATATCGCCGTCCGTGGGCCACCCCTCCCCAACGAGCGGGCTTACTATCTGGAAGGATAGACCACGATGACGACGACCGTCTCCGCGCCGGCAATGCGCCCGGCACACCCCAATTTCTCCTCCGGACCTTGCGCGAAACGACCCGGCTGGTCGCTCGACGCGCTTGTGAACGCCGCGCTTGGCCGCTCGCACCGCGCCAAGATCGGCAAGGACAAGCTGGCTCTCGCAATCGAGCTCACCCGCGAGGTCCTGCAGGTTCCCGCCGACTACCGCATCGGCATCGTTCCCGCCTCCGACACCGGCGCGGTCGAGATGGCGCTCTGGTCGCTGCTCGGCCAGCGGGGCGTCGACATGGTCGCCTGGGAATCGTTCGGCGCCGGCTGGGTGACCGACGTGGTCAAGCAGCTCAAGCTCGCCGACGTGCGCACCATCGAGGCCGGATACGGCAAGCTGCCCGATCTTTCCCAGATCGATTTCGACCGCGACGTGGTCTTCACCTGGAACGGCACGACCTCGGGCGTGCGGGTGCCGAACGGCGACTTCATCCCGGCCGCGCGCGGTGGCCTGACCATCTGCGACGCCACCAGCGCCGCCTTCGCGCAGCGCCTCGACTTCGCCAAGCTCGACGTCGTCACCTTCTCCTGGCAGAAGGTGCTGGGCGGCGAGGGCGCGCACGGTATGCTCATCCTCAGCCCGCGTGCCGTGGAACGGCTCGAAAGCTACAAGCCCGACTGGCCGCTGCCGAAGATCTTCCGCCTCACCTCGGGCGGCAAGCTGATCGAAGGTATCTTCAAGGGCGAGACGATCAACACGCCGTCCATGCTCTGTGTCGAGGACTATCTCGACGCGCTCCAGTGGGCGAAGCGCATCGGCGGGCTCGACGCGCTGGTTGCCCGAGCCGACGCCAACGCGGCGGTGATCGACCGCTTCGTGCAGTCCTCGTCCTGGCTCGGCCATCTCGCGACCGACCCGGCGAGCCGCTCCAACACTTCCGTCTGCCTGACGATCGTCGATCCCGAGGTCACGGCACTCGACGCCAAGGCGCAGGAAGCCTTTGCGAAGGCGATCGTCTCCGCGCTCGACAAGGCGAGCGTCGCCTACGACATCGGCCACTACCGCGACGCGCCGGTTGGCTTCCGCATCTGGTGCGGCGCCACCGTCGAGACCTCCGACCTCGAAGCGCTGATGCCCTGGCTCGACTGGGCGTTCGTGCAGCAGAAGGCGGCGTTGAAGGCCGCGGCGTAAGTTCCCTCCCCCTTGAGGGGAGGGTGGCGAACGAAGTGAGCCGGGTGGGGTCGCCTCCACCTGCTCCTCCCTCAAATCAACAGGCTCTACCAGCCGAACCGACCCCACCCGGCCGCTTCGCGGCCACCCTCCCCTCAAGGGGGAGGGAGCCAAGAGGATACTCCAATGCCCCGCGTTCTCGTTTCCGACAAACTCTCCCCCACGGCCGTGCAGATCTTCAAGGATCGCGGCGTCGAGGTCGACTACCTGCCGGATCTCGGCAAGGACAAGGACAAGCTGCTCGAAGTGATCGGCCAATACGATGGCCTCGCCATCCGCTCGGCGACCAAGGTCACCGAGAAGCTGATCAACGCCGCGACCAATCTCAAGGTCATTGGCCGCGCCGGCATCGGCGTCGACAATGTCGACATCCCGGCCGCGTCGCGCCGCGGCATCATCGTGATGAACACGCCCTTCGGCAACTCGATCACGACCGCCGAGCACGCCATTGCGATGATGTTCGCGCTCGCCCGCGAACTGCCGGAGGCGAGCGCCTCCACCAAGGCGGGCAAGTGGGAGAAGAACCGCTTCATGGGCGTCGAGATCACCGGCAAGACGCTCGGCATCGTCGGTTGCGGCAATATCGGCTCCATCGTCGCCACCCGCGCGGTTGGACTGAAAATGCACGTCGTCGCGTTCGATCCGTTCCTGTCCGAGGACCGCGCCCAGGAACTCGGCGTGGCGAAGGTGGAACTGGACGAGCTCTACGCGCGGGCGGACTTCATCACGCTGCACACGCCGATGACCGACCGAACGAGGGGCATGATCAACGCCGACGCGATCGCGAAGATGAAGAAGGGTGTGCGCATCATCAACTGCGCGCGCGGCGGACTGATCGTCGAGCCCGATCTCCTCGAGGCCCTGAAGAGCGGCAAGGTGGCGGGCGCGGCACTCGACGTGTTCGAGGTCGAACCCGCGACCGAAAGCCCGTTCTTCGGCCTGGAAAACGTCATCGCGACGCCGCATCTCGGCGCGTCCACCAGCGAGGCTCAGGAGAATGTCGCGCTGCAGGTGGCCGAGCAGATGGCGGACTATCTGATCAAGGGCGCCGTCACCAACGCGATCAACATGCCCTCGATCACGGCCGAGGAAGCGCCGAAGCTGAAGCCCTTCGTCAAGCTGGCCGAAGTGCTCGGCGCCTTTGTCGGCCAGGTCACGGAAGAGCCGATCAAGGAGGTCGAGATCCTGTTCGACGGATCGACGGCCGCGATGAACACGCGCGCGCTGATTTCGGCGGCACTTGCCGGCCTCATCCGGCCGCAAGTCTCCGACGTCAACATGGTGTCGGCGCCGATCATGGTGAAGGAACGCGGCATCATCGTCTCGGAGGTCAAGCGCGACAAGTCGGGCGTCTTCGACGGCTACATCAAGCTGACGGTGACGACCGAGAAGCAGACCCGCTCGATCGCCGGCACCTGCTTCTCCGACCACAAGCCGCGCTTCATCCAGATCAAGGGCATCAATCTCGACGCCGAGGTCGGGCAGCACATGCTCTACACGACCAATCCGGATGCGCCCGGCATCATCGGCCTGCTCGGCACGATCTGCGGCGAGCATGGCGTCAACATCGCCAACTTCCAGCTCGGCCGCAACAAGCCGGGCGGCGACGCGATCGCGCTGCTCTATCTCGACGCGCCGTTCCCCGAGAGCGTGCTCGCCGAACTGCGCGCCAACCCGAAGATCGCCTCGGCCAAGCCGCTCAGCTTCGACGTCGCGGCGGCGTGAGAGCCGGTAATCCCCGATCTCAAGGCGCGGCCGATGCCGCGCCTTTTTTGTCGGAGATGGATGCGCTACACTGCAAACATGAAGCCAACCGACAAGATCGTGGTGGATGCCTTCTGGGACGACGAAGCCCGGGTCTGGGTTGCGTCCTCTCGCGGCGAACTAGGCCTCGTGACCGAAGCTCGGACGATCGAGGATTTGCAGGCGCGTATCGCCGACCTTCTACCCGACCTGCTCGACGGTCATCCGGGTTCCTACGAGGTCGAGCTGATCAGTCGCTCCTCCCAGGTCATTGCTGCCGAATGACGCGAACCTGAGTGTCTATGGGCAAGCTTGCCAAAGAGACGCGAGAACTGCTCTCGGCCGCTGGTTGGACCTTCCTGAGGCAAGCCAAGGGTGATCATGAGATTTGGACAAACGCGGCGACCGGCGCGAAGGTGACCGTCGACGCGAACATGACCTCTCGCCATACGGCGAATGAGATTCTCAAGAAGGCCGGACTACCGAAGGCATTCTAACCATGGCTTCGTCATCGATGAACCGCACGGGGGCGCGTCTCAAATCTCGCGATTGGTAAAATGGGCGTTGCCGAGGCCGGTGCCGATGGTCAGCACCGCCCAATGCCTCACACCGCGCATCCGCGGTAGCTGACTGAGGCCCTGCACGACCGCATCGTTGTGCATGCGCACTTCGGTGTCGTAGCCGCGTATGTCGGGGATTTCCGCTGCGAGCCGTTCCGGCAGGTTGAAGGATTTGCTCTCCCAGGACCCGGGCAGGTTCTGGGCGCCGTCGCTGATATGGCCATCCGGATCGATCGCCCCCGGACAGCCGACGCCGATGAAGGGGGCGAGATCGAGGTCGGCGTCCTCTGCGTGATCGATCAGGCGGCGCAGCATGCGCACAAGCTTCGAGACCAGCTGGTCGCGGCCGATGTCCGGCTGGTCGGCGTGGCGCCAGAGCTCCATGCGCGACACCTTGATCTTCTTCGGGTAGGGCTCGCGCTTGCGCGACATGCGCAGGATGCCGGCGCGGACGTTGGATCCGCCGATGTCGACGGCGAGCATCGCTTCATGCCCGGCAAGCGCTTCGGGAGGCCACAGGTAGGCCGAGCCGATCAATCCGGCTTCGTCCGGGTCCCTGTCGATCGGGATCAGGTCGACGGAAATGCCGTCCAGCTTGAGCAACGCGGACGCGCGGCCGATCGCCCACTCGCCGACCCGGCTGTCGCGCATGCCGCCGCCGACGGCGATCCGTTGCGTTCCTCGCCAGCCCTTGTCCTTCAAGAACCGCCGAGTCACCAGGGCCAGTTGCTGGGCGAACTCCTCCACCGCGGTGAAGATCAGGCCGACGGTCGCGACGTCGCCCTCGATCGGCATGCGGTCGAGTTCCCTCCGCTTGATCTTCTGCGTCTTGCGCTTGCCGAGCGGATCCCCGCCGTGCTTTCGCAACTGCTTCCGGACATCGTCGAGGATGTCGATGAAGGCACGGCTGTTGGCGCGATCGCCGAGAAAGCCGTGGCCGTCGCGGATCTTGAGATTGATCTTGTCGACCTTGACCGTCGGCAGCTCATCTGAGCCGTGGACGACCTTCGACGTCGGCGTCTTCGCCCCGGTTTTCTTGCGGCCTGCCAAGCAGATCTCCCTCCGCGCATATCTCCGGCATGCAGAACGCGCGTGGGGTCGGGAGGTTCAAAAGCTAGGCTTCGCTGCCGGACGCAGCTCGTCTCCCGCTCCATTCGGCAAGGCCGATGCCGCCCAGCACCAGCACGATCGCCAGCGCATGATAGGGCTCGAACGCCTCGCCGATGATCAGGATGGCGAGCAGCGTGCCGAAGATCGGGACGAGATTGATGAACAGGCCGGCGCGGTTGGCGCCGATCAGCTCGACGCCGCGGATATAGAACGACTGCGCGAGGAGCGAGGGGAAGACGACCGTATAGACCACGATCAGCCACCCTTGGGTATCAGGCCAGATTCCAGAACCACTCGCGAACTCATAGGCGATGAAAGGGATCGATGTGACGGAGGCGGAAAAGGTCAGGGCGACCATCATCGTCTGCCAGTGAATCGCCGGCTTGTAGCGGAGCATGACCGTGTAGCCGCCGTAGAACAGGACCGCTAGCATCATCAGCGCATCGCCGCGGTTGAGATCGAGCGCGAGCAGACGATGCGGATCGCCGTGGCTTGCCGCCACGCCGACGCCGACGACCGAAAGAAGAAAGCCGACCACCTGCAACCCGGTGACGCGCGTGCCGAAGATCAGGAAGTTCAGGACGAACACGACCAGCGGCATCGCCGCGTGCTCGATCGAGCCATTCACGGCCGTCGTGTGGAGCAGCGCGGTGTAGAAGGCGAGGTTGTAGGCCGAGAAGCCGACACCGCCCAGCACGAACAGAAAGAGAAGCGATTTCCGCGCGACGGCCCAATCCTGTCTCAGCCGTGGCCATGCGAAGGGGAGCAGGCAGGCGCAGGCCAGCGCCCACCGCGCACCGGTGAGCAGCATCGGCGAGATGTGGCCGACCGCGAGCTTGCCCGCGACGGCATTGCCGCCCCAGAACAGCGTGGTCAGGGCCAGGAGGACGTAGGCGAGCCGGTACATGGGCGGCAAGGCCTATGCGCATCGGCACGGCTTGGCAACCGATCCACCCGCCGCATGCGTTGCGCCAGCCGGGAAACTTCGCCCCGCACCCAAAGAAGGGTCGCGCGTGCGGATACTTGACGCTATAGAGGCCACGAAAAACGGCGCGTCGGACACGCGCATCCGGGGAAGGCAACATGGCAAACGTGGTGGTCGTCGGCTCGCAGTGGGGCGACGAGGGCAAGGGCAAGATCGTCGACTGGCTGGCCGATCGCGCCGACGTGGTCGTGCGCTTTCACGGCGGCCACAATGCCGGACACACGCTGGTCATCAACGGCGTCAGCTACAAGCTCGCGCTCCTGCCGTCCGGCCTCGTCCAGGGCAAGCTGTCGGTGATCGGCAACGGCGTCGTGGTCGATCCGCATCATTTCGTCCAGGAAGTCCAGAAGCTTCGGGCCCAGGGCGTGGCCATCACGCCCGACATCCTGCGCATCGCCGACAATGCCCCGCTGATCCTGTCGCTGCATCGCGAACTCGACGGCATCCGCGAGGATGCGTCCTCCGCGCTCAAGATCGGCACGACCCGGCGCGGCATCGGCCCTGCCTATGAGGACAAGGTCGGACGGCGCGCGATCCGGGTCGTCGATCTGGCCGATCCCGATACCCTCATGCTCAAGATCGAGCGCCTGCTCACCCACCACAACGCCTTGCGTCGCGGCATGGGGCTGGAGGAGATTTCCGCCGCGGCCATTCACGAGGAACTGACTTCGATCGCCGGCGAGATCCTGCCCTACATGGACCAGGTCTGGCGCGTGCTCGACGAGAAGCGCCGCGCTGGCGCCCGTATTCTGTTCGAAGGCGCGCAGGGCGCCCTGCTCGACAACGACCACGGCACCTATCCGTTTGTCACCTCATCCAACACGGTTGCGGGCCAGGCCGCCGCCGGTTCGGGCCTGGGGCCGACGGCCATCGGCTACGTGCTCGGCATCACCAAGGCCTACACGACGCGCGTCGGCGAGGGACCGTTCCCCTGCGAGCTCGACGACGAGGTGGGCCGCCACCTGGCGACTGTCGGCCGCGAGGTCGGCGTCAATACGGGCCGCCCCCGCCGCTGCGGCTGGTTCGACGCCGTGCTGGTGCGCCAGACGGTCAAGACGTCGGGCATCACCGGCATCGCGCTGACCAAGCTCGACGTGCTGGATGGGCTGAAGGAGATCAAGATTTGCGTCGCCTACGAACTCGACGGACGCAGGGTCGACTATCTCCCGGCGTCGATGCGCGCCCAGGCGGCGGTCACGCCGATCTACGAGACGTTCGAGGGCTGGTCGCAGACGACGGCCGGCGCCCGCAGCTGGTCCGAACTTCCGGCTCAGGCGATCAAATATGTCCGCCGAGTCGAGGAACTGATCGGTGCGCCGGTCGCCTTGTTGTCGACAAGTCCGGAACGTGACGACACAATTCTTGTGACGGATCCGTTTGAAGATTAGAGCAAATGTGACAATCATCGCCCTGCGCACCATTATCTGGACAAAAAGAGGGGCCAGACGGGCACCGCACGGCAAAGTGGAAGCATCCTGAATGGCAGATTTCGTCGCGGTTCTGAAGAAGACGCTCGACGGACTGGGGGAAACGACCCCGGAGATACGCGCGCGCGTCTATGACAAGGCCCGCACGACGATTTCGGCGAAGCTCGCCGCCATCACCCCGCCGCCGGCTCCTGCCGTCATCGACAGACAGAAGGCGGCGCTCGAGCAGGCCATCAAGACCATCGAGGCCGAGTATTCAGCCTCGTCCCCTCCGCCTCCGGCTGATGACTTCGACGCGGTGATGAAGAGCCTCGAGTCGCCGGCCAAGGCCGCTGCTCCGGCGGCGACGCGGCCGGGTGCCCCGCCTGCGGCATCGAAGGACCAGAAGAGGTCCGAGCCTGCGACCGAGCCGGCCCCGACGTCAGATGGCACTCCATCCGACGCCGTCTCGAACGATCTCGCGGCCGACCGCCTAGCGTCCAAACCTCTCGCCGGCGCGCCGCGCGCGCCTTCGCGCGGCCGGCTTGGTCTGGCGGCCGTCGCCCTGATCGTGCTCGTCTTTGCCGGCGCCGCCGGATATGCGGTCTGGCTCAATCGCGTCGAAGTCTTTGCCATGCTCGGTCTCGGGGAGCCTGCACCGCAGGAAGAGGCAGCGGCGCCCGCCAAGCCCGAACCGGAAGCGGCCAAGCCGGAGCCGGAAGCGCCGCCGGTGGCGGCCGCGCCCGCCAACGACGCCGCGGTCCAGAAATTCACGCAGAAGCTCAACGTCGACGGCACCGAGACGGATCAAGGGCCGGCAGGCGGAACGCCCGGCGTGGGCGAGGGCACTTCGGTGGCCGCGCTGACGGTCCAGCCGCCGGGCACGGCTCCCGAAACGCCGGCAACCCCGGCGACGGTGCCGCCCGGAACGGAAGCGACGGCTCCCCAGACGCCCGCCGCGCCCGAGACGCCGGCCGGCGCCGAGACGGCTCAGGCGCCTGCCGCCCCCGCGGAACCGCAGGCCGAGCAGCCCGCCGCCGTGCCCGTCGGCCAGCGCGCGATCTTCTATGAAGAGCGCACAAGTTCGAGCGGCGGATCCGCCGAATCCGGCAGCACCGTGTGGTCGCTGGTGCAGGAGTCGCCCGGCGGCGACCGGCCGCCCGAGCCCGCGATCCGGGCCGACGCGAGGATACCGGGCAAGGACATCCAGCTTCGCATGACGATCCGGCGTAACGGGGATCCGACGCTGCCCGCCAGCCATATCGTCGAGCTCATCTTCCTCACGCCCGACAATTTCGAGGGCGGAGTCATCGACAATCTCCTGCGCATGACGATGAAGGAGACCGAGGAGGCGACCGGCAATCCGGTGCTCGGCGTTCCGGCCAAGATCGGCGACGGGTTCTTCCTCATCGCCCTGTCGGACGGGAAGGCGGAAACGGACGCCAACATGCAGCTCTTCCGGCGCATGAAGTGGATCGACATCCCGATCGTCTACCGGTCCGGCCGCCGCGCGCTCATGACGCTCGAGCGCGGACTTCCCGGCGACAAGATCTTCGAGGACGCCTTGCGGGCCTGGAGCCAGCCGAACGGCTGATCCATCTGTCAGTCAAAGCAAAACGGCGCGGGGTGGGAGCCCCGCGCCGTTTTTGTGAATGCGATGCCTGTCAGTGGGCCGGTGCGGCCTCGACGGTGCGCAACGCCTGCATCTGGCGCTTGGCCGCGGCCTTGACCGCGTCCTGCACCTTCTCGAACGCGCGCACCTCGATCTGACGCACGCGCTCGCGCGAGATGTCGAACTCGGCCGACAGTTCCTCGAGCGTCATCGGGTCGTCGGCCAGGCGGCGCGCCTCGAAGATGCGCCGCTCGCGGTCGTTGAGGACCGACAGGGCGCCCGCCAGCATCGACCGGCGGCTATCCAGTTCGTCCTGCTCTACGAGCATCTCTTCCTGGTTGGCGTGGTCGTCGACCAGCCAGTCCTGCCACTCGCCCGACTCGCCTTCCGACGCGCGGATCGGCGCGTTGAGCGAGGCGTCGCCGGAGAGGCGGCGGTTCATCGACACCACCTCTTCCTTGGACACGTTGAGCCGGGTCGCGATCTCCTCGACCTGCTCGGGATTGAGGTCGCCGTCGTCCAGCGCCTGGATCTTGCTCTTTACCTTGCGCAGGTTGAAGAACAGCCGCTTCTGGTTGGCGGTGGTCCCCATCTTCACGAGGCTCCACGAGCGCAGGATGTATTCCTGGATCGACGCCTTGATCCACCACATGGCATAGGTCGCCAGGCGGAACCCGCGTTCCGGCTCGAATTTCTTGACGGCCTGCATCAGGCCGACATTGCCTTCGGAAATCACCTCGCCGATCGGCAGGCCATAGCCGCGATAGCCCATCGCGATCTTGGCGACGAGCCGCAGGTGGCTGGTGACGAGCTTGTGCGCGGCCTTGGTGTCTTCATGCTCGGCATAGCGCTTCGCGAGCATATATTCTTCTTCCGGCTGAAGCATCGGAAAGCGGCGGATCTCCTCGAGATACCGCGAAAGACCGCCTTCGCCGGAAACGATGCTGGGTAGTGACTGGGCCATGATAGCGCCCTCCCTCTCATGAATATCGCGCCCCCGGACACGGCGGGCGCTCCCTCCACGGGCCGGACTCGCACCCGCGGACCACTCCCTTATATAGGAACAATCACGGCAATAACATGGTCACCTTTGGAAACTTACTCACTGTCACGCACAAGTGAACAATCGCGCTGGGATCACCAGCGCGTCTTCTCTCCCGGCGCGGCGGGCTCGATGGCGAGAGCGTGGACGCCGGCGTCAAGCTCGTCGGCCAGGAGCCTGTTGATGGCCCGGTGGCGCTCGACGCGGCTCATTGTCGCGAAGACCGGCGCCACGATCCTGACGCGGAAGTGAGTCTCGCCTTCGCCGTCGAACGTGGCGTGGTGGCCGGATTCGGAATGATGATGGCCGGCGTGCAGGTGGCTTTCGTTGAGGACGAGCAGCCGCTCCGGCGCGAAGGCGGCGCGCAGCTTCGTTTCGATCGACTGCTGAATGGACATTTCGGCTCTCCGCGACCATATGGGGGAAGAAGCCCCGACATTGAGGTCCGATTCACGCGATAGGTTCATTGTCGCGTGAAAGTCAATTCTTGTATCCATCCGCGAAGCACCCATAATCCGCCGATGACCGCCTATTCGAAAATCTTCGATCGGATCAAGGTCCGACCCGACGCCAAGGCCGAGGCGGCCTCGCACTCGCCTGCCTGCCAGTGGGACGGCTGCGACGAGGCCGGCACGCACAAGGCGCCGGTCGGCCGCATGCGCGAAGGCGAATATTTCCGCTTCTGCATCAACCACGTGCGCGAATACAACAAGGGTTACAACTACTTCTCCGGCCTGCGCGATACCGACATCGCGCGCTTCCAGAAGGAGGCGCTGACCGGGCACCGGCCGACCTGGACGATGGGCGTCAACGCCGCCTCGCGCTCGATGCCCGAGTTCTCGTCGAAGCGGTCCGGCAGGGCAGGCTACTACAACCGCGTGCGCGATCCCTTCAACCTGTTCGGCGGCACCGGCGGCTACCAGCCGCCGGAGCGCTCGCGCAAAGCACGCCCGCTTGAGGCCAAGGCGCTCGAAACGCTTGGCCTTGCCGCGAATGCGACTGGCGAAGCGATCAAGGCGCGCTATAAGCAACTGGTGAAACAGCACCACCCGGATGCCAATGGCGGCAACCGAGGGTCTGAGGATCGCTTTCGGGACGTGATCCAGGCGTACCGGCTGCTGAAGCAGTCCGGTTTCTGCTGACGCCGGATCGCCGTTCCGAAGCCGGGCAAGTTTCTTGGCCCGGGTGTTTCCACCCGGACCGGATTTGGTCTAAAGACAGCCCGAAAATGAACTGAATACTGCGTGGAGCGGATTGCCGCCCGCGCTGGAGGCATGATGAACAGGGTCGATCGCGACATTGCCAACCTGCCGGACACGACGGTGCCGGTCCAACAGACGTTCGGCTTCGATTCCAAGATGG
Organism: Mesorhizobium sp.; assembly: GCA_019635735.1. Taxonomy (GTDB): domain Bacteria; phylum Pseudomonadota; class Alphaproteobacteria; order Rhizobiales; family Rhizobiaceae; genus Mesorhizobium_A. Next base: position 24,986 of record JAHBYX010000008.1, on the reverse strand, counting down.
TCGTGCCGGCCTATTCGATCGCCACCGAGCACGTGCCGGACGTCGATCCCGACTACATCTTCGACGAGGCGACGACGCTCGCGATCCTCGCCGGGTTTGCCTTCAACCGCCGCGTCATCGTGTCCGGCTATCACGGCACCGGCAAGTCGACCCATATCGAGCAGGTCGCCGCGCGCCTCAACTGGCCCTGCGTGCGCGTCAATCTCGACAGCCATGTCAGCCGCATCGATCTCGTCGGCAAGGACGCGATCGTGGTCAAGGACGGCATGCAGGTCACCGAGTTCCGCGATGGCATCCTGCCCTGGGCCTACCAGCACAATGTCGCGCTCGTCTTCGACGAATACGACGCCGGCCGACCGGACGTGATGTTCGTCATCCAGCGCGTGCTGGAAGCTTCCGGCCGCCTGACGCTGCTCGACCAGTCGAGGGTCATCCGCCCGCACCCTGCCTTCCGCCTGTTCGCCACCGCCAACACGGTCGGCCTCGGCGACACGACCGGCCTCTACCACGGAACGCAGCAGATCAACCAGGCGCAGATGGACCGCTGGTCGATCATCACCACGCTCAACTATCTGCCGCACGACAACGAGGTCGCGATCGTGCTGGCCAAGGCCAAGCATTTCCGCACCGACAAGGGCCGCGACATCGTCAACAAGATGGTGCGCGTCGCCGACATGACCCGTCAGGCCTTCATCAATGGCGACCTGTCGACCGTGATGAGCCCGCGCACGGTGATCACCTGGGCCGAAAACGCCGAGATCTTCGGCAATATCGGCATGGCCTTCCGCTTGACCTTCCTCAACAAGTGCGACGAGCTCGAACGCACGGTCGTCGCCGAGTTCTACCAGCGCGCCTTCGGCGAGGAACTGAAGGAAAGCGCGATCAACGTGGTGCTGGGGTAGTCTTCGGGGCAAAGCTTGGGAGCCTGGCTTGGGCAAGACGATCGAGCGCATGCGCGCCAATCCGAAAGCGGATTGGCAGATCGTCGATGTGGAGAAGGCCTGCAGGGAAGCCGGGGTTGCCTGTATGAAGCCGTCCGGTGGCTCGCACTTCAAGATAGGCAATGCGGGTGGCGGCCGGAGGTTGACGATTCCCGCACGACGGCCCATCAAGCCGGTGTATATTTCCCTTCTGGTGCGCTTCCTTGACGAGGAGGGCGTGAGATGACCATTCAGAGCAGCATCCTGACCTCTGACGGGCAAGAATTCGATCCGACGCAGTACCGGGTGTATCTGCGGCCGCTTTCCGTCGACGAGGGCGGCGGCTGGCTTGCCACGTTGCCGGATCTTCCCGGATGCACCGGCGATGGGGAAACGGAGATCGAGGCGATTGAAGATGTCCGTCGTGCCGCGCTCGAATGGGCGGATGCCGCCTCGCGTGACGGCGATCCTGTGCCGCCGCCGGCGCGCAATGCCATTGCCGCCGAATAGCTGACGATCGAGAGAGCGATGGCCGGACCCGGCGACAACACCAGGGGCAAACCCAAGGCCGCCAATGACGGCGAGGTGATGAAGCGCGCCATCTCGGTGTGCATGCGCGCCATCTCGGGTGATCCGACGCTGGAGGTCAGCTTCGCCAAGGACAAGCCGGCGCTGGCCGCCAACCGTGCGCGCCTGCCGGAAATCCCAAAGAAGCCGACACCTACCGACGTCGCGGTCACCCGCGGTCTCGGCGATTCGATGGCGCTCCGGCGGGCCTGCCACGACGCGGCCGTGCATTCGCGGCTGGCGCCCGAGGGCAAGCAGGCGCGCGCCGTGTTCGACGCCGTCGAACAGGCGCGGGTGGAGGCGATCGGCGCGCGTGCCATGACCGGCGTCGGCGACAACCTCGCCTCGATGCTCGAAGACCGGTTCCTCAAGGCCAACCTGGGCGGAGTGACCGAGCGCGCGGACGCGCCGCTGGAGGATGCGATCGCGCTCATGGTGCGCGAGCGTCTCACCGGACGGCCGGTTCCGCGCAGCGGCGAAAAGGTCGTGTCGCTATGGCGCGACTGGATCGAGGAGAAGGCGGGCGAGGATCTGGCGGAGCTGGAAGGCGCGCTGCAGGACCAGAACGCCTTTGCCCGCGTCGTGCGCGACATGCTCGTGTCGATGGAGATGGCCGACGAGCTTGGTGACGACCAGCAGCCGGAAGATGCCCAGGACGACGACGACCAGCCGGAAGGCGAGGACCAGAGCGAGGAAGGCGGCGAGGACGATTCGGGCGGCGAGCAGTCGCAGTCGGAGGAGAGCGAATCCTCCGGCGAGGAGCAGGAAGCCGGCGAGATGGAGGCAGCGGACGCCACCTCCGAGGACATGTCCGACGACGACACCGATTCGGAGACTCCCGGCGAATCGCGACGGCCGGAGCCGTCGCTGACCAATCTTCCGCCCGACTTCGACTACAAGGTCTTCACCACCCAGTTCGACGAGACGGTCGGCGCCGAGGAACTCTGTGACGAGGAGGAACTCGACCGCCTGCGCGCCTTCCTCGACAAGCAGCTCGCCAATCTGCAGGGCGTGGTGGGCCGCCTCGCCAACCGCCTCCAGCGCCGGCTGATGGCGCAGCAGAACCGCTCCTGGGACTTCGATCTGGAAGAGGGTTACCTCGATCCGGCGCGCCTGGTGCGCGTCGTGATCGATCCGATGCAGCCGCTCTCCTTCAAGCAGGAGCGCGACACCAAGTTCCGCGATACCGTCGTGACGCTGGTTCTCGACAATTCCGGCTCGATGCGGGGCCGCCCCATCACCGTGGCCGCCACCTGCGCCGACATCCTGGCGCGCACGCTGGAGCGCTGCGGCGTCTCGGTCGAGATCCTCGGCTTCACCACCAAGGCGTGGAAGGGCGGCCAGGCGCGCGAGAAATGGCTGAAGGACGGCAAGCCGCCCACGCCCGGCCGGCTCAACGATCTGCGCCACATCATCTACAAGTCGGCCGACGCGCCCTGGCGGCGGGCCCGACGCAATCTCGGCCTGATGATGCGGGAAGGCCTGCTGAAGGAGAACATAGACGGTGAGGCGCTGTTGTGGGCGCACAACAGGCTGATCGCGCGGCCCGAGCAGCGCAAGATCCTGATGATGATCTCGGACGGCGCCCCGGTCGACGACTCGACGCTCTCGGTCAATCCGGGCAATTATCTCGAGCGGCATTTGCGCGCGGTGATTGACCTGATCGAGACCCGTTCGCCGGTCGAGCTGCTCGCCATCGGCATCGGCCACGACGTGACGCGCTACTACCGCCGCGCCGTGACGATCGTCGATGCGGAGGAGCTGGCCGGAGCGATGACCGAGCAGCTCGCCTCGCTCTTCTCCGAGGAGACGGCGAAGGATATCCGCCGCTCCTCGAGCGTGCCGCGCCGTCGCGGTCGCGCCGCGTGAGCCGCATGTGTCCTCTTGCGCGGCTCGCGTCGACGCTGGCGTTGACGCTTGCGGCTGCCCTCGTGCCGTCCATGCTCGGTGCCGGCGCGGTGGTGGAGCAGATGGAGATCCGCGCGCGGCCGATCACGCAGTTCCGCATCGGGTCGAGCGAGACGAAGTTCGGCGAACTGGAGTTCGTGGGCGGTCTGGAACTGACCTCCCCGGGGCGCGATTTCGGCTCGCTATCGGCGTTCCGATTCCGCAAGCCGGGCGGCGACTTCATCGGCGTCGCCGACACCGGCTTCTGGTTCCTCGGCACGATGGAACACGACGAGCGCGGCCGCCCGTCCGGCGTCTCCGGGTTCCGCATGATGGAAATGGTCGACGGCTCCGGCAAGCCGATCGGCGAGAAATGGGACACCGACGCCGAAGGCCTCGCGGTCAAGGGCGATATCGCCACCGTCAGCTTCGAGCGCGGCCATCGCGTGTCCGAGTTCCGCATCGATCCCGACGGCATGGGCGGGCCGCTGCGCGACCTTGACTATGTCGTTCCCTCCTACGAGCTGCGCCAGAACCGCGGTATGGAGACCATCGCGCACGCTCATCCGCACGGCATCCATGCCGGCGGGCGCGTCGTCGTCACGGAAAAGAGCCTCGACAAGAACGGCAACATCTTCGGTGCGATCATCGAAGGACCCGACAAGGGCGTGTTCTCGGTCAAGCGCAACGGCGAGTTCGATATCACCGACGGGGCATTCCTGCCCAACGGCGACCTGCTGCTCCTCGAACGTTCCTTCTCCATCGGCCGCGGCGTCGCGATGCGGCTGCGGCGGATCTACGGCGAGTCGGTCCGCAAGGGCGCATTGGCCGACGGGCCGGTGCTGCTGGAAGCCGACATGAGCTACCAGATCGACAATATGGAAGGGCTCGACGTCTGGGAGCGCGACGACGGCGCGCTGATCGTGTCGCTCATTTCAGACGACAACCATTCGATCCTGCAGCGCAACATCTACCTGGAATTCAGGCTGCTGGGGGACTGACGGCGGTGGGCGTGGGATCCCGCATCGAGCCGACGCGTCTGCGCGACCTCGCCCTCGTGCCCGCGGCCGGAACAGCCGGTTTCGTCAGCGCCGCCAGTGGTCTGGTCCGGGTCGGATCCCATCTCTATGTCATCGCCGACGATGCGCTGGAACTCGCCGCGTTCGACATCGACGGCCAGGCCCCTGGACGCCGGATCAGGCTGTTCCCGGGCGTCTTGCCTGCGGAGAAAGCCCGCCGCAAACGCCTGAAACCCGATGTCGAGGCGCTCGTCTGGCTCGAGCCCGACACACGCTTCCCAAACGGCGCGCTTATGGCGCTCGGTTCCGGATCCACTACGCTGCGGCGGCGCGGCGCGATCCTGGTCATGGACAGTGAGGGAAGGGTGGCCGGCGCTGCTCGGCCGATCGATCTTTCTCCGCTCTACGCGCATCTCGACTGCCTCGTGCCGGAACTCAACATCGAAGGCGCGGTCGCCACCGGCGGCGACCTGCTTCTGTTCAATCGCGGCAACCGCAGCCATCCGGAAAATGCGATGATCCGCGTCGATCTGCGGAAGGCGCTGGCATCCTGCATCGACGGCGTGGCGTTCGACGCCTCCGTGCGGACCTGTCCCTTAGCGCTCGGCAGGGCGCAGGGAGTGCCCTTCACCGTCACCGACGCAGCAGCACTTCCGGACGGACGCCTCGTGGCCACCGCCGTCGCGGAGAATACCGCCGATGCTTACAATGACGGCGCCTGTATCGGCAGCGCCGTCGCGCTGCTCGGCGCTGACGGCGGGCTTCTCGCGATGCACGAGTTCGCCACGCCCCTCAAGGTCGAGGGCGTTGCCGCAACGGTGGCGGAGGGACGGATCGACGTCCTGCTGGTCACGGATGCGGACGATCCCACTATCCCGGCAGCGCTGTACAAGGCCGCGATTCCGCTTCCGTGCGGCCGCCGGCAATTTCGGCGTTACGACGTGAGCGAGATCGACTTCCGGTCGGCACCGCGGCGATCACCGCCACGTTCCGCGTCCTCCTCGATCGCACGGATCTTTTCGGTGATCTCCCGCGGATCGGCGTGTTCTAGGCCGATGACATCGTTGCGCGTTTCGCGCAGCGCGAGAACGATCTCGTCCAGCTTGGCATGTATCGCTGCCGTATCGCGGAATCCCTGGATCAGAACGACGCCTGTGATGATGATGGCGGCCACGGAGAGGGCGTAGGTCACCACGTCGGTCAGGCCCAACGGCACCAAAGCGGTGCAGAGCGCCATCACCGCCAGGACCGCATAGAATCCCGGCGGCGTCGAGAGGTACTCGGCACTCTTGAAGAGCAGGCGGTCCAGGGCGCCGCGCCTGCGTGGGGCGCTGGCGCGGTCGCTGACCTTTTCAGTCCTTGACATAGGCGCCGGGCAACCGCCCTCCCTTGGGAGCCTTCGCATCCTTCGAATGCTCGGCAATCGAGGGGCCCAGCCCCGACGTCTTCTGGGGCGCCGGACTCGGCGTCGGGTGGCGTTTCGCCTGCTCGTCCGCAGAGGGCGTCAGCCCCATTCCGTTCTTCGGCGGCCGGTTCTCGGCAGCCTCCTGGGAGAACTCGTCCTGCGTATCCGCGTCCTGCCGGGCCTGCAATTTGCGGCTCGGATCACCGTTGTCGTTCATGTCAGCCTCCTGCTCCGCCGCCATCCCTTCATTGGGATCACGCAGGCGTGATGGGACCCAACGATGCACCCATCGTTCGGTTCCTTGGGGGAGGGAAAAAGGAAGCCTCAGGCGACGGCGGGCTGGGCCCAGCGCCAGGCGATCAGCCGGTAGGGGATCAGCGCGAAGACGGCGATCAGCAGCTTGACCGTCAAGTCGCCCAGCGCCCAGGAGATCCACCGCGCGACTTCTATCGAGCCGACGCCAAGCAACGGAGCCGCCTCGAGCGCGAAGCTGTCGTCCGGCCCGATGAAGGCGAACGTAGTCGCAAACGCAACCGAGAAGAACACGACTGTATCGACGATCGAGCCGGCGAGCGTGCCGATGATCGGCGCGCGCCACCACGACTGGCGCCGCAGCCAGTTGAAGACGGTGACATCCAGAAGCTGCGCGGTGAGGAAGGCGAGGCCGGAGGCGGTCGCGATCCGCACCAGCCGGTCGGCCGCCGTCTCGAACTCGATCAGGCCCCAGCGGAACAGCAGCGGCGGCAGCACGATCGAACAGGTCACCGCCAGCGCGAAGCCGAAGAACACCACGCGCCGCGCCATTGCCGGGCCGTAGCGGCGGTTGGCGAGGTCGGTAACGAGGAAGGCGAAGGGATAGGTGAATGCGCCCCAGGTCAGAATGTCTGCAAGCGACACGACGCCGAGCTGACCCTGGACGGGGAACTGGACGAGCACGTTCGACGCCACGACGACGACGGCCATGGCGAGCACAAAAGGTACGTAACGCGAGTAGGAAACCATTTTTTTATCCTGGGTGATGGCACCAGCGGAAAGGCCGCAACTTGAAACTCTGGAGCGTCCTTTGTGCGTCCTACCGGACGCACGGCGCTCCAGTGCGGCCCGGGGAAACGCGGATCAGGCCGCTTCGGCGGTCTGCTCTGCAAGCTTCTTCGCGATCTGCTTCTTCAACAGGCGCGCGCGCTGCGACAGGTCCTCGGCGCCCGACTTCATCAGGAAGGCGTCCAGGCCGCCGCGATGCTCGACCGAACGCAGCGCGTTGGCCGAGACGCGCAGGCGCACGTTCTGGTTCAGCGCTTCCGAGATCAGCGTCACGCGCACCAGGTTCGGCAGGAAGCGGCGCTTGGTCTTGTTGTTGGCATGGCTGACGTTATTGCCGTACTGCACGCCCTTGCCGGTGAGTTCGCATTCGCGGGACATTGTTCTTACCCTTGTTCGTCATCCAGGCCATATCGACATGAGCGCACCAGATCGTGGGCGGCGCGCGGTCGATGTCAGGCGGCCTCTCGGAAAGTCGGCGTTCCATAGTGGCATTTGGCAAAAGCGTCAAGTTTGTCGGCGACAAAAGCCGACAGGCCCCGGCTACCCGTCCCAAGCGTCTGCCGCTCAGGCGAGCTTCGGCTCGATCAGGTCCCAGAGATTGCCGCATAAATCCTCGAACACCGCGACGGTGCCATAGGCTTCGTGGCGCGGCTCTTCGTTGAAGCGCACGCCTGCCGCTCTCATCCGCGCATGGTCGCGGGCGAAGTCGTCCGTGTGCAGGAAGAAGCCGACCCGCCCGCCGGTCTGGTCGCCGATCCGGGCCCGTTGCTCGTCGGTCGAAGCCTCGGCCAGCAGCAGCGGCGTCCCGCGGTCCCCGGGCGATACCAGCACCCAGCGCCTGCCGCCGCCCAGCGGCGTGTCCTCGACAAGCGCGAAGCCCAGCGCGTCGCGGAACCAGGCGATCGCCTCGTCATAGTCGTTTACGAGGAAGGTGACCGCGCCGATGCGCCTGTCCGTCATGGCCGCACGATGTCGTACTGGCCGATCAGCCGGCCGGAGGGCAGTTCGTAGACGAGGATCGCCTCGCCCTGCGGATCGAGGCCGACATGTAGCGAGAGACGCCCGGCCGAAAGGCTCTGGGAAATGACGCGCGCACCCCTCGGAATCACGAGCGCAGCCTTGGCCGTCTCGCCGATCGGCGGGCTCGCCGCGTCGGCCGGCACTTCGGCGCTGTTCCAGTTCCTGTAGACAACGGCCAGGATCACAACCATAACCGCGAAGAACAGGATGCCCAGATTGATCGCCATGAAGCGCACCATCTTCTGCCGCACGCGCTCGGCGGCGGGGTCGAGCGGCTTCTCGTCCTGTTCCAGATCCGTATTGCGTCCCGCCATGTCCAGCCTTGCCCGGTCCCTTTGATGAACGTCCCTGATAGCGAAGCCGGCCTGCCAAGGAAAGCGTATCACGCCGGGGCGGACGCGGCCGGGCAGAGGCTCGACCAATGGCTGGCCGGCGTTGCGGGTCCCGACCTGTCGCGCAGCCGGATCCAGGCATTGATCAAGGCGGGGGCCGTGACCGTCAGCGGCAAGGTCGTCGGCGAGGCCAAACACAAGCTCGCGGGCGGCGAGGAGGTCGTGCTCGACGTGCCGGCTCCCGCGCCGGCCGAGCCGGAGGGCGAGGACATCGCGCTCGACATACTCTACGAGGACGACCAGGTCATTGTCATCGACAAGCCCGCCGGCCTCGTCGTCCACCAGGGCGCCGGCAACTGGACCGGCACGCTGGTCAACGCGCTGATCCACCATTGCGGCGCGTCGCTGTCGGGCATCGGCGGCGTGGCGCGGCCCGGCATCGTCCACCGGCTCGACAAGGACACGAGCGGCGTCATGGTCGCGGCCAAGACCGACCTGGCGCACCGGGTGCTATCGGAGGCCTTCGCCGACCATGGGCAGGAAGGCGAGCTCGAGCGCGCCTATCTCGCCCTCGTCTGGGGTACGCCCTCGCGCAAGGCCGGAATGATCGACGCGCATCTCGGCCGTTCGACCAGGGATCGCACGCGCCAGGCCGTGGTGCCCGAAACGCGCCCCGACGCGCGCCACGCGGTCACCCATTTCGAAGTGCTCGAAACCTTCGGCGCGAAATATCCCGACGGCCCGGTGGCCAGCCTCGTCGAATGCCGGCTCGAAACCGGGCGGACGCACCAGATCAGGGTGCACATGGCGCATATCGGCCATCCGCTGATCGGCGACCGCGACTATGGCGGCGGCTTCCGCACCAAGTCCAACAGGCTGCCTGACGACGTGCGCAAGGTCGTCGATGCCTTCCCGCGCCAGGCGCTGCACGCCGGCCTGCTCGCCTTCGCCCATCCCGCCAGCGGCGAGGTGATGGAGTTCACGGCTCCGCTGCCGGCCGACATGACCGAACTGATCGCGGCGCTGCGGACGCTTTGAGGGTCCTACCTCGCGCGCGGCAACAAGTCCTTACGCCGGCGCGGTTTCGTCTGCGCCGTCGAGGACGAAGCGCCTGGCCTGGTGGGGCATCGTGCCGAAATAGTGCAGGGATCGCGGCTTGGGTTTGGAGTAGTCCTGGCCGGTAATGGCCGCATATTCCTCGTCATACATCCGGTGTGGCCGGCGGTCCGGCGGCGCATTGGTCGCCACGCCGCCGTGGAACTGGTGGAACGTCGCCTCGCCGAGAAGCATCACCGGTCTTGCTACGGGGTGCGACAGCGCCTTGTTCAGGAAGTGCTGGTTCACCAGGCCGCCGCCGGGCGAGGTGAAGCGCTCGTCGAACCCGCCGAGGTCGAGGAACAGCTGGCGCCGCATGGCGATCCAGCTCGCCTCCGTCGGCAGTCCGTTGAGGAAGCCGTTCGCCGACGACGGCGCGAGGCTGGAAATGTCGAACAGGCTGTAGCCGTCCTCCTGCCACGGCGTCGCCGCCAGCAATTCGTCCTCGCGCTCCCGACCGTATCCCTTCAGCATGGAGTGCTTCTGTGCGTCCGGTCCGAGATGGAAGGCGAGCGCGCACACCACGCCGTTCTCGAAGGCCCGCAGTGCCGCCAGCGTCTCGGCGACGATGCCCGGGGATACCATTCGCGCGCCGTCGACGATCACGGCGACATGCTCGCCCCTGGCGCGCGAGACCCCGAGATTGACCGCCCCGGCAGGTGACGGTGAAGCAGTATCGCGGATGAAGTGGAAGAAGTTCTGCCCGTGAGCTTCCACGGCCGCCGGATCGAGCGGCTCGCGCGAGCCGTTGTCGACGACGATCACCTCGTAGTCGGCGGCCTCGACATCGCGCTGTGCCGCCGGGCTCAGCGTCGCCAGCGTCCGGGCGGCTTCGCGGCGCATATTGTAGACCACTGCAACTATGGATAGCATTTCTTGGACGGCTGCCCCGGATTCATGGGTCGACGAGCCCGTTCGCGTCGACTGGAGAGGTTGTATCCCGCTCCTGACACGGGGTATAGGCGCGTTGGGGATATCGGGCGTGCTGGGCGATCGTCAGGTCGCAGCTCGGCGAATGGGTGGTGCTTGGCGTGAGTGACGGCATCGGGACGATTCAACCGCTCGGCGCGCGGGCAGTGGGGTGATCCCCTATCCGCACATCATTGCGGTCGGAGGGCTGGGTGGCAGCGGCACGCGGGTCATCGCGCGTATGCTGCAGATGCTCGACATCTATGTCGGATCCTCGCTCAACAGCAAGCTGGACAACCTCTGGTTCACGCTCCTGTTCAAGCGGCAGTCCTGGTTTCGCGCAATGCCGGAACCGGATGAGTTCTTCTTCGCCCTGGGCATGTTCCGACGCGCGATGGAGGATGGTCTTGCGGGCAATCTACCCACGAGCGCGGAAGAGCGGCTGCGGACCATCAAGGTCGAGGCGGTCCGGGCCGGCACGAGCCTCGGCCTCACGGCGACGACTCTCGAGGAATTCCTCCACTCGCGGCGATACGATCGGCAGCGATACCACGGCTGGGGGTGGAAAGAGCCGAACACCCACGTGTTCCTGCCACAGATCGCCGCCGCCATCCCGAATCTGAAATACGTCCACGTCATCCGCAACGGCCTCGACATGGCCTTCAGTTCAAATCAGCAACAGCTGGCCAACTGGGGCGCTCTCATCGGCAGGTTCGATGTCGACCGATCAAGGCTCACTCCGAAAATGGCGCTCGATTTCTGGATCGCCGCCAACCGGCGTGCCACCGATATCGGCAATGTGCTCGGGCCCGACATGTTCCATCTCCTGAACTACGATCGCCTGTGCGCCAATCCGGACGAGGAGATCCGCGGCCTCCTGCGATTTCTTCGCCTGGACGGGCACAATCCCGATCCCGCCCCGTTGAAGGAGATCATCGCGCCCGTCTCTCTCGGTCGCTTCAGGAACCACCCGGACCACGGTTTCACGCCGGATCAATTCGAAGCGGTGCGCGAACTCGGTTTTACTGACACGGGTTCGTGAATTGTGCGTCCGCACGCACTGAATCTTCGTCGCCGGAAAAGAATCCGCTTCTCTACATGAGAATTCCAATCTAACGTAGCGGAAGGCGTAGTTGTCTCGCCCGGGATACATGGGGAAGGGTTCTCGATGTCTGTTTCATCGCATCTGAAGCGCGCCGTCGCCGCTTCGGCAATCGTTGGCGCGGCTCTGGCGGTCCCGGCACCGGCCAATGCCGGCATCGAGCCATTCCTTGGCGAGATGATGATGGTCGGCTACACGTTCTGCCCGCGCAATTTCGCCGAGGCAAACGGGCTGCTCCTTCCGATCGCGCAGAACACGGCGCTCTTCTCCCTGCTCGGCACCACCTTCGGCGGCAACGGCCAAACCACGTTCGCGCTGCCTGATCTCAGGGGCCGTGCGCCGATCAACCAGGGCCAGGGGCCCGGACTTTCAAACTACGTGCTGGGTCAGATCGGCGGACAGGAGAGCTTCACGCTTCTTGTTTCCCAGATGCCGGCGCACAACCACCTGGTCAACGCGACAAACACCACGGCCGACAAGACCGGCCCCGGCGGCAAGTTCCTCGCGCTCGCCAGCGGTGGCATCAGCATCTATCACGAAGGTCCGGCAAACAAGGTGATGGACCCTGCGATGATCACCCCCACCGGTGGCAGCCAGCCCGTGGGCCACCGCGGTCCCTATCTCGCGATGAGATGGTGCATCGCGACTAACGGGATTTTCCCGTCGCGACCCTGAGCGCGGATCGCTCGTTCGATCGATCGCCTCTGGCGATCTGGTCCGGATCGGAGAACATTGGGAATGTCTGGATTTCGTTACTCATCGTCGCGCGCCGCGGCTATCGCACTCGCTGCCTTCGCGGCCGCGTGGCCGATCGAACCTGCCATCGCCGATCCGGAGCCTTACGTCGGCGAGGTGATGATCGTCCCGTACAATTTCTGTCCGGTGAATTTCTTGGAAGCCAACGGCGCATTGTTGCCGATCAGTCAGTACGACGTCCTCTTTGCTCTCTACGGCACTACCTTTGGCGGCGACGGGCAGGTAACCTTTGCATTGCCCGACCTTCGCGGCAGGTTGCCGATACATGCCGGCACCGGTCCCGGGCTTTCGAACTACGTTCTCGGCCAGAGCGGCGGGCTCGAGAGTATCACTTTGAACGTGACCAATCTTCCTTCCCACAGCCACAACGTTCAGGCGACGAACAGCACGTCCGACAAGACCGGCCCCGGCGGCAAGTTCCTGGCGCTCGCCAGCAACAGTATCAGCCTCTACTTCGAGGGACCGTCGAACAGGCAGATGGACCCGACGATGCTCGGGACAACGGGCAACAACCTGCCCGTCGACATCCAGGACCCGTATCTGGCGATGCGGATCTGCGTCGCGACTGCCGGTGTCTTCCCGCAGCAGCCTTGATCGCCGTCAGGGGATCGAGCGGAAGCTCCCGGTCTTCGGGTTGAAGACGTAGGAGCGTTCCGAGACGATAAGCACCGTCGCGTCCGGCAGCAGGCCAAGCTGAACGGCGCCCGGCAGGGTTTTCCTCATATCTTCCGGCACATCGACGGGGGCAAACATCTCGCTGCCCGGGTCGAAGATCTCCAGGTTGGCGCCGGGCCCGTCGCTGGCGATCAGGCATCTGCCGTCGCCGAGGGGCAGTGTCTTGGCGCCCGCTCCATGCGCGAAGGTCGCCTTGGCGGCGACAGGCTGCGAGCGCTGCGCTGCCGGATCGAAGATCTCCGCCTGGCGCGAAAGTTCCGATTTGCCCGCGCCCGATAGCCCGCCGACGACGAGGACGGAACCGTCTTTCAGCCCGCAGGTGACGATCCCGCTCTTGCGCATCGACAAGAGGCCGGCTGCCTTCCACTGGCCGGCCGCGACGTCGTAGAGTTCGACCTTCTCCGTCGCGCCGGCCATGCCACTTCCGGTGTCGCCGCCGATTGCCAGAACATCTCCAGACGGCAGTTTCTGCATCGAGAATCCCGAACGCGCGGTCCGCATCCGTCCGGTCGGAGTGATCCTGCCGGTCGCCTGGTCGAGCAGTTCCGCCGCGTCGCTCGGCCGGCCCGAGCAGTCGTCCACGCCGCCGGCAAGCAGGATCGTGTTGCTGTCCAGCAGGATCTGGCCCCGGTCGCGCAAGGGCGGACCATCGCCGGAAGACGACACCGCTGCCGAGATGAACGGTTCCGGCTTCGCTTCCGGCCTGCTCGCCGCGGCGGTGCAGGCACCCTGCGGCGCTGTCGCCCCCGGCTTGTCCGGCTGGCCGGTTGGTTCAACTTGCCCAGGCGGCGGAGCCGAACCGACGCCCACCTCGACCGCCCCGCCGTCGCCGCCGGAGCGTCCGAACACCGCGAGGTGCGACATCCGCGGTATCGCGTTGATCGGCTGGTAGGTGGCGACGAAATTCCGGCCTGCGAGCAGTTCGCTCGCGATCGCGTCGAGCGATCCCCTGTGTTTGCCCGAGATGATCTCGATCGCGGCCGCACGGTCGCGCCACTCTACGGAAACGCCGGCCTCGGTAAAAACGCGGCCGAACACCTGCTGGCGCGGCACCATGCTGTAGGAAAGGTCGTAGGCGCCGGCCTGGCGGTCGAAGACGAGATTGACGGGAGCAGACTTCACCACCTTGGCCGGAAGGTCGGGCTTCGTCTCCCCAGGTCCCGTCTGGGCTCCGGACGCGGTGGGCAGAATTGCCACGACCACAAGGGCGAGGGCACCGACCAGACAGCGCGGCATCGAATCCGTCCCCCCATCCGGCCATTCCGGGCCGGTAGAACAATGGTGATCCCGACTGGATTCGAACCAGTGACCCTCAGATTAGGAATCTGATGCTCTATCCTACTGAGCTACGGGACCACGCGCAGAGACACATAGCCGCTTCGGCCCGATCCGCCAAGATCATTGCGGATCGGCCCGCCGGCAATCGCACAGCGTTTGATTCCGCGCAAAGACGCAATATGCGCCGGCTTGCTATCGCGGACATGCCCAGTGGCGGGGGCGGGACAGGGCGGCACTTGCCGAACCGCAAGGCTACGGTGTGGGCCGCCCTGGTTCCCCAACTCCGCGCAGTCTCGGCCGGGCCGCGCCGCTGCGCAATCAGCGGGCCGCCAGCGCCTGCTCGGCGAGGCGGACCCAGTAGCTGATGCCATGCGGAATGACTTCGTCGTTGAAGTCGTAGGCCGGGTGATGAAGACCGGCCGAATTGCCGTTGCCGATGAAGATGAAGGCGCCGGGCCGGGCTTCCAGCATGTAGGAGAAGTCCTCGCCGCCCATGACCGGCGGCGTCGCCGGCTCGACGTTCGGCTCGCCGGCGATCTCGCGCGCCACGCCGGTGGCAAACGTCGTCTCGCCCGGGTCGTTGACCGTCACGGGGTAGTTCGAATCGTAGTCGATCTCGACGCGCGCCCCGTGAGCGGCGGCCACGCCCGCGCAGATCTCGCGGATGCGCTTCTCGGCGATCGCGGCCATCTCCTTCTTCAGTGTGCGCACGGTGCCGGCAATCTCCGCCGTCTCGGGAATGATGTTGTAGGCATCGCCGGCGTGGAACTTGGTCACCGAGACGACCAGTGCCTCGATCGGGTCGGCGGTGCGCGAGACGATCGTCTGCAGCGCGCCGACGATCGCCGCCCCGGCGACGATCGGATCGACCGAGACATGCGGCATCGCGGCGTGCCCTCCGCGGCCCGAGATGGTGATCGTGAACTCGGCGGTCGCCGCCATGATCGGGCCCGGGCGGATGGCGAATCTGCCAACCGGCAGTCCCGGCATGTTGTGCATGCCGTAGACGCGCGAGATCGAGAAGCGCTCCATCATGCCGTCCTTGACCATCTCGTTGCCGCCGCCGCCGCCTTCCTCCGCGGGCTGGAAGATGACCGCCACACGGCCGGCGAAATTGCGCGTCTCGGCGAGATATTTCGCAGCTCCCAGCAGCATGGCGGTGTGGCCGTCATGGCCGCAGGCGTGCATCTTGCCCGGCGTCGCCGACGCATAGGGCTTGCCGCTGATCTCGTTGAGCGGCAGGGCGTCCATGTCGGCGCGAAGGCCGATCGTCTCGCCGGCGCCGAGCCGCCCCTCGATGATGCCCACCACGCCGGTCTTGCCGAGACCGGTCACGATCTCGTCGCAGCCGAATTCCTCCAGCTTCGCCTTCACGAACGCCGCGGTCCTGAACACATCGAAATTCAGCTCCGGGTTTCGGTGGAGATCCTGCCGCCAGGCGGCGACCTCGTTCTGCAGTTCGGCGGCACGATTGAGAATCGGCATTGTCGGGGTGTTCTCCGCGGCGGTTCGGATTCTGGTGCAAGCGCTTGGCTTTGCTGGGCCCAGATGGTCCTTTGCCATTTTGACGTCACATAGGCTAAATAGTCCGCAACCTTATCGGGCGGCGCTTCGTTCAGCCCTCCGGACCTTAAGGACAGCGTGTCCGAACCTGCAAGGGGCGAGTTCGACAGAATGATCAGACCGACCGGATTCCTCAGGGCAGCGGCGGCCGCGTCGATCCTGTTCGCCTCGGCGCTGTCGGCCGGCGCGGCTCCATCGATGCTGGTCGACGCGAACACTGGCGCTGTCCTCGACAGCGAGCAGGCATTCCAGCGCTGGTTTCCCGCATCGCTGACCAAGCTCATGACCGCCTATGTCGCCTTCCGGGCGGTCCAGCAGGGCGAGGTGACCCTCGAATCGCCGGTGCGAATCAGCGCCAAGGCGACGAACGAGCCGCCCAGCAAGATGGGCTATCCCGCCGGCACCGTGCTGACGCTCGACGCCGCGCTCAAGATCATCATGGTCAAGTCCGCCAACGACGTCGCCACGGCCATCGCCGAAAGCCTCGGCGGTTCGCAGGAGGCTTTCGCCGCACGCATGAACAGCGAGGCCAAGCGGCTCGGCATGACGAATTCGAACTTCGTCAATCCGCACGGCCTGCATGATGACCGACAATATACGACCGCCCACGACCTCGCCGTGCTTGCGCTCGCCCTGCGCGCGCAGTTCCCGCAATACGCCTCCTATTTCAGCATCGAGGCGCTGGGCTCGGGCAAGGACGTGATCGAGAATCACAATACGCTGATCGGCCGCTTCACCGGAGCGGACGGCATGAAGACCGGCTACACCTGCCCGGCCGGCTACAATCTCGTCGCCTCCGCGACCCGCGACGGACGCACCATGCTGGCCGTGGTGATCGGCGCGACCTCGGTCGCCACCCGCGCCGACAAGGCGGCGGATCTGCTCGCCAGGGGCTTCTCGCTGCCTCCCGCCCAGGGCCCCAAGCTCTGGGAGGTCAAGGCCGCAGCCGCCGAGGAGGCCGCCCCGCCCGTCAACATGCGCGAGACGGTCTGCACCAAGACGGCCGCCAAGGAGCGTCGCGAGGCGCTGGACGAGAAGGGGCGGCTGGTGTTCCGATCGGCTCATCTGACCGGCGGCGAACTGCCGACGCCGCGCGTGACGCCCATCCTGATCGGCAACGCGACCGGTCCGGCCTCGCCCTTCATGCCTGAAGTCGAGCGCCCGGCGATGATCGGCAACATTCCGGTGCCGCTGCCGCGCCCCGACTATACGCCGCCCGTCGAGGCGAGCGCCAAGGCACCCTCCGACGGCGTGACGCAGTAGCCGCGGATGAACCTGCCGCTCCCCGTTTCGGTGCTCACCGGTTTCCTCGGATCCGGCAAGACGACCCTGCTCAACCGTCTCCTCAAGGATCCGTCGCTCACCGACACCGCCGTCGTCGTCAACGAATTCGGCGAGGTGGCGATCGACCACCTTCTGGTCGAGAGCTCCAGCGACGGCGTGATCGAGCTTTCGGGCGGCTGCATCTGCTGCACGGTTCGCGGCGATCTGGTCGACACGCTGGCCGGCATCGTCGACAGCATCCAGACGGGGCGAACGCCCTCGCTCAAGCGGGTGATCATCGAAACGACAGGGCTCGCCGATCCGGTTCCGGTGCTCTTGTCGCTGATGGCGCATCCGGCGCTGATGCAGGCGTTCCGGCTGGACGGCGTGATCGCGACGGTCGATTCGATCAACGGCCTCACCACGATCGACCGCCATGCCGAGGCCGCCCGACAGATCGCGGTGGCCGACCGGATCGTCCTCACCAAGACCGATATCGCCGCGGCGTCGCCGGACCTCGTCGCGACCATCAGGCGCCTCAATCCCGGGGCGCCGATCGTTCCGTCGTCGGCGACCGCGAGCGTCGCGGACCTGTTCGACTGCGGCCTCTACGATCCCGCCACGAAGACCGCCGATGTCGGCCGCTGGCTGCGCGACGAGGCGATCCACCAGGCCGAGCACCACCATGACGATCACGGTCATCATGATGATCATGATCATCATGACCACGATCATCACCGGCACGACCGGATCCGCAGCTTCTCGCTGGTCGACGACCGGCCGGTGCCCTATTCCGCGATCGAGACCTTCCTCGATCTGCTGCGCTCGACGCAGGGCGAGCGCCTGCTGCGGATGAAGGGTGTCATCGAGCTCGCCGAGGATCCGTCGCGGCCGCTGGTCATCCACGGCGTCCAGTCGATGCTGCATCCGCCGGCGCGGCTGCCGTCATGGCCGCCGGGGCCGCGCGGGGTGCGCCTCGTCGTCATCGGCGACGGCCTGCCGGAAGACTACGTGCGGCGGCTGTTTGCGGCGATCACCGGACAGGTCGGTGT
Source organism: Mesorhizobium sp. (assembly GCA_019635735.1). Lineage (GTDB taxonomy): Bacteria > Pseudomonadota > Alphaproteobacteria > Rhizobiales > Rhizobiaceae > Mesorhizobium_A. The sequence continues at coordinate 7,102 of JAHBYX010000008.1, read as the reverse complement.
CGGCGTTCCGGACCGCGCGGCGATCGAGGACAATCCGCTGGCGATCGCCGGATTCAGGGGCTGACGGAACGGGCCGGCCGCCGGCTGACCAGAAACCGGTGCCCGAACTCCGCCGGCTGGGTTTCCACCAATACGTGACCGGTTTCGGAGCAGAAGGCGGGGATGTCGATCGCCGCCAGCGGGTCCGTCGTCTCCAGCCAGATGCGCGCGCCGGGACGCATCTTCGCCAGCCGCTTGCGCGCCTTGAGCACGGGCAGGGGGCAATTCAGCCCCCTCAGATCGTATACGGCAATCGGCCGGCTCATCAGCCGCCGAACAGGTTCCGGATGCGCTTGCGCACCGCCGTGACGGTGATCGCGGGCTCGGCCGCGGCCTGCTCGACCTTTGCGTCGGCCTGTTCTTCCGGCTTCGGCGCCTTCTTGGCCTCTTCCAGGGCGATACGCTTGGCCTCGGCCTCCGCCTTGGCGCGTTCGGCGGCGCGCTTCTTTTCCTCGGCGGCGCGCTTCTTGGCGGCCTCCGCGGCTTCCAGCGCGGCCATCTTGCGGCCTAGCGGCGAATCGATGCGGCCCATCGTCGGAGATGCCACCACGCGGCCGTCCTTCTGCATGGACGGCGGCTCGAGCGGCACGCGCTCGCCGCGCGAGCGTTTCTTGCTCCAGTCGGCGACGAGGCTCGCCTCCTTGATGCCGAGGATCGACGCCTTCGGCGGCGGCGAGGCCTTGCCCAGCGCCGCCGAGAACGCCTCGGTCTCCTTGGACTGGTGCGATTGGTAGGCCGTGGCGAGCGTGTCGGGCATGGTCGCCGGCGGGCAGGCGGCGGTCGAGGCGAAAGACGCCTCTCCCTCGGGGAAGCGGTTGAAGACGTAGCGCTTCTCGCAGACGTCGACCTTCGGCGGCATCTTCGTGATTTCGAAGTGGTCGTAGCCTTCCTTCAGCATCTTCCAGAATTCGAAGTTCGGGTCGTCCTTGTAGCGGGCCATGTTGGCCGCCGTCATGCGGAAGGGGAACGCCTGGAACTGGAAGGCCTGCTGGCCGCCGGCGAAGGCGTCGCGGGCGAAGGCATAGACCTCCTGGATCTGGGCGTCGGTCAGCGAATAGCAGCCCGACGACGAGCATGCGCCGTGCACCATCAGGTGCGAGCCGGTGCGGCCGTGCGCCCGGTCATAGGCGTTCGGATAGCCGGTGTTGAAGGCGAGATAGTAGTTCGAGTTCGGATTCATCTGCGCCGGGGTGACCGAATAGAAGCCCTCCGGCGCCTGGCGGTCGCCCTCGGTGAACTTCGGCCCGAGCTTCCCCGACCATTTGCAGATGTTGTAGCTGGTGACGAGATCGTAGCGGCCGTTCGACTTCTGCTTCCAGACTTCGAGGACGTTCTCCTCCTTGAACACCCGCAGCATGATCGGCGAGGTCTTCTGCATGCCCTTGGCAACGACGAGTTCCGTCATCTTGGACGACAGGGCGCGCTCGGATTTCGGCGCGATCTCCTCGAGCGAAGCGTTGCAGCCCGCAGCTGCGAGCAAGGCCACCAGCACACCGGCGCGAAAAAGGCTTGAACTCATCACTGGGCGCTTATCTCTCGTCCTGCTGAACGTCCCCGACGACGACCGGCTCTCGCGCATATCGCTCCTCGGATCACCCCGACGGTAGTCGGGTTAACCTTGAGAATTCATTACCGCAAGTTCTACGTGTCCCCTGGACCCTCAAGTCACGCAGAGTTCATTCATCGCAACCCGGCGGCGAATTTGTGGCGAAACGCGGGATTAGAGGCTGCGGCCGATCGCCAGGAACTTCTCCCGGCGCTGCTCGCGGCAATCCGCGTTGGATTGCCGCAGTTCGGTGAGCGCGGTCTCGATCCGGTCGCCGGTCGCGGCGATCACCGTCTCGGGAGCCCGATGCGCGCCGCCGAGCGGTTCGGCGATGATCCCGTCGATCACCTTCATGTCCAGCAGGTCCTGGGCGGTGATCTTCATGTTGGTGGCGGCATCCTTCGCCCTGGTCGAATCGTGCCACAGGATCGAGGCCGCACCTTCCGGCGAGATGACCGAGTAGATCGAATGCTCGAGCATAAAGACGCGGTTGGCGGTGGCGATCGCGATCGCCCCGCCCGAACCGCCTTCGCCGATGATGACGGAGACGCTCGGACTGCGCAGATTGAGGCAGGCGGCGGTCGAGCGCGCGATCGCCTCGGCCTGGCCGCGCTCCTCGGCGCCGATGCCGGGATAGGCGCCGGCGGTGTCGACCAGCGTCACCAGCGGCACCTTGAACCGGTCGGCGAGTTCCATGATGCGCACGGCCTTGCGGTAGCCCTCTGGCCGGGCCATGCCGAAATTGTGCTTGAGCCGCGACTTGGTGTCGGCGCCCTTCTCCTGGCCGAGGATCGCCACCGGCTCGCCGCGGAAGCGCGCGAAGCCGCCGACGATGGCATGGTCGTCGCCGAAGCTCCTGTCGCCGGCGAGCGGCGTGAAATCCGTGAACAGTTCCCGCACGTAGTCGAGGCAGTGCGGACGGTCGGGATGGCGGGCGACCTGCGCCTTCTGCCAGGGCGTCAGCGCCTTGTAGAGATCGCGCAGCTGGTCCTGCGACCGCTTCTCCAGTCTTGCGATCTCGTCGGTGAAGTCGACGCTGCCGTCGGCCGACAGCTTCCTCAGCTCGGCGATCTTGGCGTCGATGTCCGCCAGCTGCTTTTCGAAATCCAGGTAGTTAAACATGCGTTCGCGAACCAGACGCCGGAAACAGGTGGGATGGGCGGCGCATCGCCCTCAATTGGGATCTGCGGCACGCGAAATCGAGCCTCCACATACCGTCACGCATCCTAATCGGCAAGCGGGTGGTGGTCGTGCACCAGCCGCACGAGCCTTTCCTCGAGCACATGGGTATAGATTTGCGTCGTGGATATGTCCGAATGGCCCAGCAGTTCCTGCACGGCCCTGAGGTCGGCGCCGTTCTGAAGGAGATGGCTGGCGAAGGCATGGCGTATCACGTGCGGCGAGACGCGGTTGGCTGATATGCCCGCACTTGCCGCGAGCGTCTTCAGGTCGCGGGCGAAGACCTGCCGGGGCAGGTAGCCCTGCTCGGCATGCGAGGGGAACAGAAACGGGCTCTCCGCCATCTTCGGGTCGGCGTTGCGCAACTTGAGCCAGTCGCGCATCGCCGCGCGCGCCTTGGGCGACAGCGGCACCATGCGGTCCTTGTTGCCCTTGCCCCTTATGACGAAAAAGCGCTCGTCGCGCGTGGCGACACCGACCGGCAGCGAGACGAGTTCCGACACGCGCAGGCCAGTCGCATAGAGCACTTCGACCAGCGCCAGCATGCGCACCGCGGCGGTTTCGCCGCTCCTTGCAGCCTCTGAAGCGCGGTCGAGCAGGCGTCCGGTTTCCGCCTCGCTCAGCACCTTCGGCAGGGGGCGCGCCTTGCGCGGCGCGTCGACCGGGCCGGACGGATCGTCGGCGCGCAGGCCTTCGGAATAGAGGAACTTGTAGAACTGGCGCAGCGTCGACAACTTGCGTGCCTGGCTCGACGCCGCGAAACCGCGCTGCGCGATACCGTCGAGATAGTCGCGGATCGCCGCCGACGATGCGCCGGCCAGGCCGCCGGGCTCTCCTCCCAGATGCTCGCCCGCGTCGTCGAGGTCGCGCCGGTAGGAGGCGAGCGTGTTGTCCGCCGCTCCGCGCTCCGCACTCATCATCTCGAGAAAGGCCTCGACCATCGCCGCGCTGTTCATCGGCGGATGTCCATCACTTGTCCCGCATCAGGCGTTCGACGGGGACGCGCTCGATCATCTCGCCCTTGTTCGGCTTCACGAAGAACACCAGCGCATGCATCGTGCCGTAGACGATCCCCACGATGACCGCCACGATCGTCAGAAGCCTGAAGAGTGTCGGCATTGCCCCGATCTGCCTTGCATGTCCTGTCGTCCGCCCACGCGGTTATGCGGCGGCGGCCGTGTCAATTCAAGACACCGGTCCGCGTTGTGCCATGCTTGACGCGATTGGCCTTTTCATGTCGATACGCGGCCGATAGTGGCGACTGGCCGGATTTTCCGATGGTTCAAGAGATGGAGGCGGCGGATACCGCCCATGCCGGGCTGAAGGACAGGCTCGGCCGGCGTTCGATCGTCTTCGTCGGGCTGATGGGCGCCGGAAAGACGGCGATCGGCCGCAAGCTGGCGCAGGCGCTCGGCCTCAACTTCGTCGACAGCGACCACGAGATCGAGACGGTATCGCGCATGACCATCCCCGAACTGTTCGAGCGCTATGGCGAGCCGGAGTTCCGGGCGCTGGAAGAACGCGTGGTCGGCCGGCTGGTCAAGGACGGTCCGCAGGTCGTCTCGACGGGCGGCGGCGCGTTCATGAACGCCCACACGAGGGAAGCGATCGCGCATGACGGCATCTCCATCTGGCTCAAGGCCGATCTCGATACGCTGATGTCGCGCGTGGCCAAGAAGCCCAACCGGCCGCTGCTCAAGGCGCCCGACCCGCGCGCGGTGATGGAGCGGCTGATGGCCGAGCGCTATCCGGTCTATGGCCTCGCTGACATCGTCGTCACCACCCGCGACGTCAGGCGCGAGGAGATACTGGCCGAAGTCATCGATGCGCTCTCCGCCTGGCTCGGTCGCGAGGGGATCGGCAAGGAAGGCGCGGCATGAACGCAACCGACACTCCCGAAGTCGTCACCGTCGGTCTCGGCGACCGCAGCTACCATATCCTCATCGGCAAGGACCTGATCGGCCGCGCCGGCACCGAGATCGCCGCCCGCCTGCCCGGCGTGAGGGCGGCGATCGTCACCGACGAGAACGTCGCTGCCGCCTGGCTTCCCGCGCTGACGGAAAGCCTTGCCTCCGCCGGCATCGGGTCGGTCGCGATCACGCTTCCGCCCGGCGAGAAGACCAAGAGTTTCGAGCGTCTGCAGGAGGTCGTCGACGGAATCCTCGCTGCCCGGCTGGAGCGCCGCGATGCCGTCATCGCCCTTGGAGGCGGGGTCATCGGCGATCTCACCGGGTTCGCCGCCGGCATCGTCCGCCGCGGCATGAACTTCGTCCAGGTGCCGACATCGCTGCTCGCCCAGGTCGATTCCTCGGTCGGCGGCAAGACCGGCATCAACACGGCCCACGGCAAGAACCTCGTCGGCGTGTTCATGCAGCCGCGCCTTGTCATCGCCGACACGGCCGCGCTTGACACGCTCTCCGAACGCGAATTCCGCGCCGGCTACGCCGAGGTGGCGAAATACGGGCTGATCGACCGCGCGGACTTCTTCGCTTGGCTGGAAGCCAACTGGCGCGAGGTGTTTTCCGGCGGCCCGGCGCGCACCAGGGCGATCGCGGTGTCCTGCCAGGCCAAGGCCGACGTCGTCGCGCGCGACGAGTTCGAGACCGGCGACCGGGCGCTGCTCAATCTCGGCCACACCTTCGGCCATGCGCTGGAGGCGGCGACAGCCTACGATTCCGCACGGCTGGTCCACGGCGAAGGCGTCGCGATCGGCATGGCGCTGGCGCATCGTTTTTCGTCACGCATGAACCTTTGCAGCCCCGACGATGCGGCGCGCGTCGAGCGTCACCTGCGCGATGTCGGCCTGCCGTGGCGCATGTCCGATATTCCCGGTGATCTGCCGGGGGCCGAGCGGCTCCTGGAATACATTTCGCAGGACAAGAAAGTCACGCGCGGCGCGCTCACCTTCATCCTGACCCGCGGCGTCGGCCAATCCTTCATCGCCAAGGATGTGCCCGCCTCGGAAGTGCTTGCGTTCCTGCGCGAGAACCATCCCGGATGACGGGCGCGCCCTGGCCCCTGGTCGTCGTCCTGACGCTGCTCGTCGCGGTCGCGGTCGCGGCACTTCTCGGCCGCAGGATCCTCGCGCTGTTCGGCTTCGCCATCTCGCGGATCGTCCCGCACGGGAGCGCCGAGGAAGAGCTGCGCAAGACGTTCGAGGCGCTGCGGCGCGAAGGCAATCTAGTCAAGGCCGACCGCGACCGCGTCGGCGGCCTCCTCGACCTGGCGGAGCTCGAAGTCTCCGACATCATGGTGCACCGCACGTCGATCCGCGCGGTCGACGGCGACGCGCCGCCGGCGACGGTCGTGGCCGATGTGTTGCAGAGCCCCTATACGCGGATCCCGGTCTGGCGCGGATCGATCGACAACATCGTCGGCGTCATCCATGCCAAGGACCTGCTGCGGGCGCTGCACGAGGTCCAGCACGATTTCTCCCGCATCGACATCATGAAGGTCGCGACGAAGCCCTGGTTCGTGCCCGACACGACCTCGCTGCGGGACCAGCTCAACGCCTTCCTGCGCCGCAAGGCGCATATCGCGATCGTGGTCGACGAGTATGGCGAGGTCGAAGGCCTCGTCACGCTGGAGGACATCATCGAGGAGATCGTCGGCGAGATCGCCGACGAGCACGACATCGACATGCAGGGCGTGCGCCAGCAGGCCGACGGATCGGTGATCGTCGACGGGACGGTGCCGATCCGCGATCTCAACCGGGCGCTGGACTGGACACTGCCCGACGAGGAGGCGACCACCATTGCGGGCCTGGTCATCCACGAGACGCAGTCGATCCCGGAGGAGAAGCAGGCCTTCACCTTTCACGGCAAGCGTTTCGTGGTGCTGAAGCGCGACAAGAACCGCATCGCGCGCATCCGCATCAAGCCGGTGGTTTAGCGCCCGCGGCGCGCAGTGCCTTGCATCCGCCGCGAGTGTAGCGTTTCGTCTGGCGAGCGGCGCCTGCTTGGGAGTGGTTGGTGGCGGAAAGCAAGATAGAATTCCTATTGCCGGACCTTCTGGCCAGGGTGAACGCCAGCGATCCGGCAATCCGGAACATCGTCTATGACAAGCTGCGCGCCGCCGTGCGACGCCATCCAGCCAATGTCGACGAAACGGCGTATGCGCGCTCGTCGTCCTCGCTGGAACGGGCCATCGCGCAATCCGAAGCCCGCTACGCGGGACACGTTTCGCCACGCGATCTTGTGGGAAGCCAGGCTACGGCAGCCCGCGCCGCCGAGGGCTCCGGGGAGGTAGCGGAGCGGGCGGGAGGCTGGCTGATCGTCCCTGCCGCCCTTTTCGTATTGGCCGGGCCGGCGCTCGATTTCGTGACGCCGATGACCAGCA
>JAHBYX010000007.1 GCA_019635735.1 Mesorhizobium sp. | reverse complement strand
TCCATCCGAACGGCGACGCGGCGCGACGGTACAGGCGGCACCTCCGGGGGCAGTCTACTTTCTTTCCACATAGAGGCGCTGCGGTTGCAGGGCGAACGCGGGCGGTCGCGCGCGATCTCCCCCCTGGAGGGGGAGAATGGATTTTCACGGTCTTAGCTGGAGCAGCCCGCAGGGGTGCGGAAGCTAAGTCGTAGAAAATCCAAGAGAGGGGGCGCGACGCTGGGAGGATGGCGGTGCCAGAGGCCCCCTCTCTTGCGAAATCTAGCACTTAGCTTCGCTAAGATGCTGATTTCGCTTTCTCCCCCTCCAAGGGGGAGATAGGCGCTCAGACGTCGCGCCGCCTTGGCAGCGCCTCCGCAAGGATCGTGGTGCACACGCCGTCGATGTTGCGCTCGACCTCGTCGTTCCAGAACCGCAGTGTGAGATAGCCGGCTGCCGCAAATCGATCGTCCCGCACCGTGTCGCGCGTCGAGCCGGAATGCTGGCCGCCGTCCACCTCGACGATCAGCCTGGTCTCGAAGCAGACGAAATCGACGATGACACCGTCCACGGGCTGCTGCCGCTTGAACTTGAGCCCTTCGAGCTGGCGGTTGCGTAGCGCCTGCCACAGGATGTTCTCGGCCTTGGTCGGCTCGGCGCGCATCTGCCGCGCGAACTCCAGATGTCGCCTGGGAACCCGCTGCCCCATCTCCCACTCCCCTGAATGGAAAATTAGCCAAGGCGGTGGAGCGCGTCTATCTCCCCCCTGGAGGGGGAGAAAGCAAATTCTTGGGCTTGGCGAAGCCAAGTCCTTAGAATTTGCAAGAGAGGGGGCTGCGCCGTTGCGCCGGGAACTCCCCTCACTTGCAATTTCTAACACTTACCCTTCGGCTAAGATGTTGAAATTGCTTTCTCTCCCTCGAGGGGAGAGATTGCGCGCGCTTCCCCACCGCCCCACTTGACTTCTCCCCCACCCCGCCTACTTCCCCACCTCCCCAAGCGTCACGCCGGCCTCCCGGCACCATTCATCCCCACGAGCGGAGCACCGATGTCAGCCAAGCCAAGCATGTTTGCCCAGTCGTTCTTCCACGGGACCAGGGCGGATCTGGAACCGGGAGGGCTGATCGTGGTCGGCCACGGGTCGAACTTCACCGAAGCCGGGCCTCTGTCATGGGTGTATTTCTCCGCCACGCTCGACGCCGCGGTATGGGGCGCCGAGCTCGCGGCGGGGGACCGGCCGGAGCGGATCTATGTCGTGGAGCCGACCGGCCCGGTCGAGGACGATCCCAACCTGACGGACAAGAAATTCCCCGGCAATCCGACCCTATCCTACCGCTCGCGCGACCCGCTGCGCGTCGTGGGCGAAGTGACGAAGTGGCAGGGCCACCCGCCCGAGCGGCTGCGCGAGATGAAGGAAGGCCTCGCCCGCATGAAGGCCGAGGGCGGCGGCGAGATCATCGACTGACGCGCGCGGTCTTCCCCGGTGCCAGACCCGAAAGCCGCAGGGTTGCGGGACCGTCCTGCGGCGGAGCAATATGCTCCCCTGCCCCCTCGCCAAGGAACCTCCCCATGCCCGCCACATCCGACATCTTCGCCGCCAGCCGAACCGCCGTCATCACCGGTGCCGCGAGCGGCATCGGGCTGGCCGCGGCGAAAGCATTCGCCGCGCGCGGCATGAATGTCGTTCTGGCCGACCGCGCGAGCGTCGACGCGGCGGTGGAGGCCGTATCAGCGCTCGCCCCGCGCGGGGCCGCTGCCATCCGCGGCGCGACGGTCGATGTCGCCAGTCCCGCCGACCTCGTCGCCCTGTCCGACCTCGCCTTTGGTGCCTTCGGCGAGGTTTCCCTGCTGATGAACAATGCCGGCATCGGCGCCAATCCCGGAAAACCCTGGGAAAACCTCGCGGCGTGGCGCGATCTGATCGACGTCAACTTCTGGGGCGTCGTCCACGGCGTCCAGGCCTTTGCGCCGCGCATGATCGCCTCGGCAAAACCCGGCATGATCGTCAACACCGGCTCGAAGCAGGGCATCACCACGCCGCCCGGCAATCTCGCCTACAATGTCTCGAAGTCGGCGCTGAAGAGCTACACCGAGGGCCTGCAGCATGCGCTGCGCGAGGCGGTGGGCGACCGCCTCAGCGCCCATCTCCTGATCCCGGGCTTCACCTTCACCGGCATCACCGAGGGTTTCGCGACGAAGCCGCCCGGCGCCTGGACGGGCGAGCAGGTGGTCGACTTCATGCTGGAAAGCCTCGCGCGCGGCGATTTCTACATCCTGTGCCCCGACAACGACGTCACCCGCGCGATGGACGAGCGGCGCATGGCCTGGGCGATGGGCGACATCATCGAGAACCGCCCTGCCCTGTCGCGCTGGCACCCGGACTTCAAGGACGCCTTCGACCGCTTCATGAAGGAATAGCCGCACAGTCTATCCACCGTCTCTCCGGTCAGGCGACTTTGAGGCCGGCGCCTCCACCCTCCTTCCGTCATACCGGGCGCCGGAGGCGACCCGGTATCCATTCCTGTTGGCGATTGGCCCTTCTCGCGCCGGGATTCCGACGGTCAATGGATCGCCGGGGAATATTCTGCGCGACCGCCACGGCGCGGCGTCCGGCCCTATTCGCAGCTCCCCGCCATGTCTCCGATCTCGTCCGAAGTCGCGGCGAAGCTCTTTCCATCGGGCAGCACGATGCCCGACACCGAGAACACCGTCGGCGCCGAGCCGGCGAGCTTGAATACGATGTAGCCTTCCCGGTCGTGCTGTCCCTCCAGGGGCAGAACCGACAGTGCGCCCTCGACGCAGCCGCTGCCGCGGCGGAAGCTGCCCGTCCCGCCCTTGAGGTGGAGCGACAGGTCGGCCGGCATGGTGTTGTCCTCGCAGCCTGCCCCGCAGTTGAAGACAACCTGCGCGCGGCAGGAAAGCCCATCGGGAAGATCGCGCGCAGCCGCGGCCCCACCGGCGGCCACGGCAATGGCGGCCATGACGATCCCAAGCCTCACGGCCCCACCGTATAGCTGATCGCGGCATAGTAGGCCTTGCCGTATGAGGCGACGAGATCGGCGCGCTCGAGGCCGTTGATGATCTGGCGCGCCTCCCGCCACTTCTCGACGGTCTTGGAGAAGCGGTCCGGCAGGCCGATATTCGTGAAAAGCCCGTCGCGCATGCCCACGAACATGATCTTCAGCGCGACATCCATGTCCATCGCAAGCGTCGGATCCTTGACCAGGTCCACGCCGATGGCCTTGCCCAGCTTCTCGTAGTTTGTCTTGTGCGTCAGCTGGACAAGCCCGCGCCCTAGCCACGATTTCCCTTCCGCGTCCGGCCCCCAATAGGGATTCTTCACCGATGTGAGCTTTCCCGCGCCGAAGGCCTTGTTGAGGATCGAGATCGCCTTTGCGTCGGAGTTCGCGAAGGTCTCGCGCACCGGCTGCATCGTCCGCCCCGTCTCGTGGTGCGCCGTGCCCAGCATGTAGGCCAGCCAGCGATCGTCCGCATTGGGGCTTTCTTTCTCCCATTTGTCCAGGATCGCGGTCAGGCCGTCGACCTGGGCTTGCTTGAATGCCCCGTCGAACAGGGTCGCCCGTGTCTGGTCGAAGAAGAACTGCCGGTTGATCGCCATTCGCCCGCCCTCCGCAACGTCCGCGCGTAACGAATGCTGATACTCTTAATGCGTGTATATTGCAACTGAATTAACTTAAGATTGCATGCGGATGCGCGAGCCCCTCGCCACGATGATGAAGAAGGCCGATGTCGTCGATTGGAGCCGGCCGCTGCGCCGCTGCCGTTGCGCATCTTCCGCCCCGGCCGGCAGGGTTAGGAAAAAAATCTATCCACACCCCTCCCGGCCTCATGCAACATGGCCTCGGAGAAGCGGAAAGGGCACGGCGATGCGCAGGCAGGCGAAAGGAGGGGCGAAGGTTTTGGACAGCATCGTTGCGACGCTGCTGGCGCTCGCCGTCCTCGCCGAACAGGCCGCCGGCGATACGCCTTGGGTCCGCTGGCGCGTGCTGTGGGCCGCCCGGCAGGCCGACCTGATCGCGAGAGAGTTCGTCGCCGGCTCCACCTGGAATCCGGCGGGCCGGCTCTGGTCGCCCGCCCTGCCGACGGTTCGCTACGGCACCCTTCCGGCCGACGCGCTGGACCTCGCCGCCTCGTTGCGCGCGCTCGCGTTCGTCGTCATGAACATGGCCGCGCAGCGACGCCTGTCGTTATCCGGCGAGGCACGGGATGAGTCTGCCCACGACGGCAATGCGCCCCATGGCCTCGAGGCGGTCATCCAAAGGCTTGGGAGGGCGGCACTCCGAGCGGTCGAACTCCGCGATACGTCCTAGCGCCCTACAATTCCTCCGCGCCTTCCGGCACGCCGGAATCGATCGCCTCGGTCGTGGGTTTCGACGAACCCGCGCTGCCGGCGTTCGCGCCGAGATACATCGAGTGCCGCACATGCACCGTCGTCGGCCCGCTGACGCGGGCGTGCAGGTCTATCACGTCCTGGTTCAGCATGCGCACGCAGCCCGACGAGGCGTTCTTGCCGATCGAGCTCCATTCCGGCGTGCCGTGCAGCCGGTACATCGTGTCCTTGCCGTTCTTGAAGAGATAGAGCGCGCGCGCGCCGAGCGGGCTCTGCGGGCCGGGCGGCATGCCGTCGGCATATTTCGCCAGTTCCGGCTTGCGGTTGATCATCTCGGGCGGCGGCGTCCACACCGGCCAGGCCTTCTTGAACTGGATTGTGGCGCTGCCGGTCCATTCGAACCCGGCCTTGCCGAGCGAGACGCCGTAGCGGAGCGCCTTGCGCCCCTCCAGCACGAAATAGAGGTAGTGCGTCGAGGTGTCGACCACGATCGTGCCGGGCTTCTCGAAGGTCGGATCGATGACGACCTGGCGCACCAGGCGCTTGTTGAGCTTGTCGACCGGGATCGCCGGCAGGCGGTGGCCGCCGTCGACCAGCGCGGCATACATGACGGAGGGGCTGGCGAGAGTGGGCACCGTGGTGTTCGGCTTGCGCTCCATCTGCGCCCCCGCCTCGCGCGAAACAAGAGCCGCACCTGCCGCGCCCAGGAAAACGCGACGGCTCATCCGCCCTGCAGGAAAATCGGACATCAAACCCCCTCTATGCAAAGTGCCCATCCGGCTTCGCGCCGGTCGCCTTACGTTGCGATAACAGATTCCGAAATCGGCAGGAACAAGGCGGAGCACCGCATCTTCGCCGGAGCGATCGACCAGAGGAAACCGCTGTGCGTCGGAGTCTCTAGTTCGCGGTCCTGAGCGGCGCGGTCGAGCGCGACTGCCGCGCCTCGCCGGCCGGATAGCGGAAGACGCTGAGCTTGCCGTTGTTCTCGAAATAGGCTGCCTCGACCTCGCCGACGTCCCGCACGCCTTCGACCCTGAGCAGCGCCAGCAGTTCGCGCAGGCTGAGCGAGCCGGAGCCGAGCGCCTCTTCGCGGATCTTGCCCTCCTCCACCACAAGCACCGGATCGCCTTCGACCATGCTTTCGACGCGGGCGGACCGCGCAAGCAGCGCCCCGGTCGCCCGGTGCAGCAGGACAACGACGGTGATGACGAGGATGCCCTGGAACAGCCCGACCTCGGGATAGAACATCGGGTCGCCGGCAGCCGAGCCGACGGCGATGACCAGCACGAATTCGAACGGGCCAATCTGCCCTATGGCGTCATGGCCGACCATGCGGGCGAGGAAGATCGTGTAGAGATACATGACAAGCGTGCGGAAGACGATCTCGGCGTAGAACCACGGATCGGCCGTCTCCGCCTCGCCGAACAGGATGCGGATGATCTCGTCCTGCATGAACCCCTCCTGCGCTGGACCGTGCGCAGGAACGCGGCCGGACGCAGGCGGTTCCCCGTCTCAGCTGAAGACGTCGGGATCGGGCCCGGTGCGCAGACCCGCGTCGAGCCTTTCGATGGCCGCCATGTCCTCGGCGTCGAGTTCGAAGTCGAAGACGGCGATGTTCTCGCGGATGCGCGACGGTGTCACCGATTTCGGAATGGCGATGTTGCCGAGCTGCACGTGCCAGCGCAGGATTACCTGCGCCGGCGTGCAGCCGTGCTTGGCCGCGATCGCCACGATCTCGGGATTGTTCACCGCACCGCGCTGCAGCGGGCTCCAGGCTTCGGTCGCGATGCCGTGCTCGCCGTGGACAGCCGCTTGAGGTGGGGGATATGGAAGTTCGACACGCCGATCGAACGCGCCCGGCCCTCGGCGTTCAGCTTTTCGAGGGCCTTCCAGGTGTCGAGGTACAAACCCTGCCGCGGTGCCGGCCAGTGGATCAGATAGAGGTCGACGTGGTCGACGCCGAGCCGCGAGAGACTCTTGTCGAACGCCTTCAGCGTCGCGTCATAGCCCTGCCGGTCGTTCCACACCTTGGTGGTGACGAACAGGCTGTCCCGCGCCGCGCCCGAGCGGCGGATTCCTTCTCCGACGCCCCGCTCGTTGCCGTAGATCGCCGCCGTGTCGATGCTCGTGTAGCCGGCCTCTATCGCCGTCGCCACCACATCGGCGGCCTCCTCGTCCGCCACCTGCCAGACGCCAAGCCCGAAGACAGGCATCTCGGCGCCCGAGTTCAGCCTTCTGGTTGGAACATTGGGCATGACAAGTCTCCTGTCTGCGGGGACCGGAGGTGGTTGCGGCTCAACCTTCCCATTTCTCCAAGAACTCCTCGACCGAGAGCCGCTGCATGTCCGGCACCGCTTCGAACAGTTTTTCTCGCGAAGAATCCCACCAGGCGAGCTTTTCCAGGCGTGCCGCGATCTCGTCGGGGAAGCGCTGGCGGATCGTTCTCGCCGGCGATCCGGCGACGATCGCGTAGGCCGCGACGTCGCGCGTCACCACGGCGTTGGCCCCGACCACCGCGCCGTTGCCGACCGACACGCCCGGCATGATCACCGCCCCGTGGCCGATCCAGACATCGTGGCCGATCGCGACCCGCTTGCCCGCCCGGCGCGCGCGAAACTCCTGGTCGACGCCGAGGAAACGGAAATACTCGTTCGGCCGGTAGCTGATCTTGTGCTGCGTCACCCGTTCGATCGGATGTTCCAGCGCGTTGATGCGGGTGTTGGCCGCGATCGAGCAGAACTTGCCGATGTCGGCGTAGATCGCCTCGGCGTGCCGCTCGAAGTAGGAATAGTCGCCGACGACGACGTCGCGCAGGATGACCCGCTCGCCCACCACGGCGTGACGCCCCAGCCGACAGCCCTTGAGTTCGGCGGTCGGATGGATGCGCGGCTCGTCGGAGAGGAAGCGCTCGTCGGACATGACCCGCCAATACGCGCCCGTTCCGCCGCCGGCAAGCTTACTGCGGCTTGCCGTTCGTCCAGGTCACCGTCTGGCCGTAAAGCGGAACGCTGGAAAGGGACATCTTGGCCGAACCGTCCTGCACCTGCCGCGAGTGCGACAGGTAGATGAGCGTGTCGTTGGCCTTGTCGTAGATGCGGTTGACGACCCGCTGCTTCCAGATCAGCGAGATGCCCTGGTTGAAGACCTCCTCGCCGCCCTTCCCGAGGTCGATGTCGCGGATGGTGATCGGTCCCGTCTGGCGGCAGGCGATGGAGGAGTCCGACGGGTCTTCGAACCAGTTGCCCTTCTGCAACCGGTCGATCACCCCGCGCTCGAAATAGGAGACGTGGCAGGTGACGCCGTCGACCTGCGGGTCTTTGAACGCCTCGACGATGATGTCGTTGCCCAGCCAGTCGACTCCGACCTCGCCCACTTCCTGCGCCAACACTGGCGATGCGGCAAGGCCGAAGAAAAGCGCTGCAGCGGCGAGACGGTTCATGGGAAATCTCCTTGGACGACCGCGCAACAGGTGGGGAGGCAGGCCCGCATATGCAATGTCGCGTTTGCCGAAGCGCCTACTTCTCGGGGATTGCCATGCGCGACATCACGTCGGTCTTCAGCACGAAGCGCTGGTAGAGTGCGCCGGCGATGTGAATGAGGACGAGAACGAAGAGGAGATTGGCCGCCAGCCCATGGATCGGCGCCGCCTGCTTGATGCCGCCGGCCCACGCGGCGAGCCCGCCGAGGGGAATGGCGATCATGAGCGCGTAGAGCAGGATGTGGGTCGCATTGGCGACGAACTTCAGCGGCGCGGGCTCGTTTTCCGGAACGCGGGGCGCGCCGCGGGTGATACGCACGCCAAGCCGAAGCAGTGCAAGCAGCAGGACCGACACGCCGACGACCGTATGGACGGTGACGCCCACGTTCAGGTCCGCGGGAATGGCAAGCCCGTCGCGCACCGCCTCCCACGCGGCCACCATGGGTTCATGGTACAGGATCTGCACCACGATCAGGAGCGCGATCACCCAGTGCAGCCCGATCTGCAGCGTGGAATAGCCTTTGCGAACTGGGACTGCCATGACGACCTCCTGGGTTTCGTTTGGCGAAGCTACGCCGATCCCCACCCCGGTGCCAACGCGGCATCATGCCATTTGCGCGGACATCGGCGGATCGCTATATGTCGCGGATGGCGAGATTTTCAGGATCCGGAAAGGCGTTTCTCCTGCGCGCGGCGATTGCCGCGGTTGCTGTCGGCGCGTTTTCCGGCGTCGCATTCGCGGCGTGGATCGAGAATGGCTCGGTCATGCTGATGTCGCTTGCCGCATCCGGCTTCTCCTGGTGTTTCTGACACCGCACATCCTTCCCGGGCTCAGGTGAATTCCATGCGCGCGATCCTCTACGGGCTCCTCTTTCTGGTTGCCGTGGGCATCGGCTACGTCGCCTTCGGCTGGTATGCGAAGATGAGTTCGGGCGCGGTCTACGGCGATGCCTTCGCCCTCGTCGACCAGAAGGGCCAGACGATCACCGAAAAGGAATTCCGGGCGCAGCCGTCGGCCGTGTTCTTCGGCTTCACGCACTGCCCCGAAATCTGCCCGACGACGCTGTTCGAACTCGATGGCTGGCTGAACCAACTCGGTCCGGAAGGCGAGAGCATCCGGGCTTTCTTCGTGTCGGTCGACCCGGAGCGCGACACGCCGGAGATCATGGACCAGTATGTGAGCAACGTCTCCAAGCGTATCACCGGCGTGACCGGCGATCCCGCCAAGGTCGCGGCGATGGCGAAGTCCTTCAACATCTATTCGCGCAAGGTCGAGACCGGCGACGGCGAATACACGATGGACCACACCGCTTCGGTTCTGCTGCTCGACAAGGGCGGAGCCTTTGCCGGGACGATCGCCTATGGCGAGAACGCCCAGACGGCCATTGCCAAGCTGAAGCGGCTGGCGGCCGGATCCTGACCGTGGCTCAGCTTCGCTATCATCTGCGCGCCCCGAAGGCCGAGGCGGAGCATACGTTCGCTGTCCTCGAGGCCGCCCTGGAGGACGAGGCCTGGCCTCTTTCCATCTTCGAGGTCGACGAGAAGGCGGCGATCTTCGAAATTTCGGCCTATGTCGACGAGAGCGAGGACGGCGTCGCCGAGCGCCTGGCCGCATTGGTTCCGGACGGCGCCTCGGTGCGGACTTTCGACGTCGAAGCCGTTCCCGACATCGACTGGGTGACCAAGTCGCTCGAGGGCCTGAAGCCCGTCCGCGCAGGCCGGTTCCTCGTGCATGGTTCCCACGACCGCGACAAGCGACGCATCGGCGACATCACCATCGAGATCGAGGCCGGGCTCGCCTTCGGCACCGGCCATCACGGTACGACGGCGGGCTGTCTCCAGGTCCTGTCGGAAGTGGTGCGGCGCGAACATCCGCGCAACGCGCTGGACCTCGGCACTGGCAGCGCGGTGCTTGCCATCGCCCTGGCGAAGATGGCGCACATTCCCGTGCTTGCGACCGACATCGATCCGGTCGCGACGGAAGTCGCCAACGAGAACGCCCGCATCAACGGCGTGGCCTCGTATCTGGCCTGCGTGACCGCGGTCGGCTTTCACCACCCGGCATTTGCCGCAGCCGGACCGTTCGATCTCATCGTGGCAAATATCCTTGCCCGTCCGCTGATGCGGCTGGCGCCGGATATGGCGAGATACCTCGCGCCCGGAGGGTCCCTGGTGCTGTCAGGCATCCTGGACAGCCAGCGCAACGCCGTCGTTGCCGCCTATGCCGGACAGAGGTTCCGCCATGTCCGCACGCTCCACCGGGAAGGCTGGGTCGCGATCCACCTCAAGCGGTAGCCAGGCCTTCGACGCAGAAAAGGCGACCGTCTCCGGCCGCCTTTCGCAACTCGACCCGTCCGACTCTTGCCGGACTAAT
The DNA here is from genome assembly GCA_019635735.1 of Mesorhizobium sp. Lineage (GTDB taxonomy): Bacteria > Pseudomonadota > Alphaproteobacteria > Rhizobiales > Rhizobiaceae > Mesorhizobium_A. Next base: position 293,628 of record JAHBYX010000007.1, on the reverse strand, counting down.
CAGAAATCAGAACATGTAGGGCGCGCGCGCATTCTTGCGCAGCGCGTCGCGGCTGTAGCCGTTCTTCGCCAGCGTCTCGTCGTCCAGCATCAGAAGCGCGCCGTTGACGTAGTAGTTGGCCTGACGCGCGCGCGCCTCGATCAGCGAGTTCAGCGCACTGCGGAAGAGGCCGGGCTTTGCGGTCTCGGTCATGATGGTCTCCTTTGGTAGGACTCGTCGTCCTCCACGTCACTTAAGGTAAGCAGCAGCGGCCCGTTTAACCACCGACGATCTCGCATGTGCGATATGCGTTTTTTGCATGTGCGAATAAGATATTGTGCAACGCAATATTCACCAACGCCCAGCGCACCGTCCGCATTGCCAGCTCTGTCTCCGGCAGCTACCGTCGCGCCTCCCCGCAAACCGGTACGAAGCAGCATGTTTCAGATGTTCGACGTCTCCTCGAATCCCGCGCAAGGGCCGGCGCGCGTGGCGCGCTTGCGGGAGTGGCTGCGCAGGAACAGTCTCGACGGTTTCATCGTGCCGAGATCCGACGAGCATCAGGGGGAGTATGTGACGGCCCGCGCAGAGAGACTGCAGTGGCTGACCGGCTTCACCGGGTCGGCGGGCGCTGCGGTCATCCTCTCCGACAGCGCACAGATCTTCGTCGACGGCCGCTACACTTTGCAGGTTCGCCATCAGGTCGACCTCTCGGTATTCACGGTCCAGAACCTCATTGATATGCCGCCAGCGAAGTGGCTGGGCGAGAACGCCTCGAACGGCTCCCGGATCGGCTTCGATCCCTGGCTGCACACGGTCGCGGAAGCGAAGGCGTTGATTGCCGCCCTGGAGAAGCGCGGCGCGGAACTGGTCGCCCTGCGGCACAATCCGGTCGATGAGATCTGGGACGACCAGCCGGGGCCGCCGCTGGAGACGGTCGATATCCAGCCGTTCGACTATGCCGGCGAACTGGCGAAGGACAAGCTCTCCCGCATGGCCGAAAGCCTGCGCAAGGAAGGCGTGACCCATACCGTGCTGACCGATCCGTCCTCGCTCGCCTGGGCCTTCAACATCCGTGGGCGCGACGTGCCACACACGCCGCTGGCGCTCGGCTTCGCGATCGTGGCGGCGGAGGGATCCCCCCTCCTGTTCATGGACAAGCGCAAATTGCCCCGCCAGACGGAGGCCTATCTGACCCAGCTAGCCGATCTCTTCGCGCCATCCGCACTCGAGGACCAATTGCGGGCGCTGGCCGAGGCCGAAGCCAGGATTGGCCTCGACTTCAGCCTGGCTGCGGAAAAGCTGAGGCTGATCATCGAGGAGAGCGGCGGGACGGTCCTGTCGTTCGCCGATCCGGCCCGCCTGCCCCGCGCCACCAAGAACGCGGCCGAACTCGCCGGCGCCCGCAACGCGCATCGCCGCGACGGCGCAGCTGTCTCCCGCTTTGTTCGCTGGCTCGAAGCGCAGCCGGCGGGATCCGTGGACGAGATCGCCGCGGTGAGCGCGCTGGAGAATCTCCGCATCCGGACAGGCGACGAACTGCAGATGCCGCTGCGCGACATCTCCTTCGACACGATCTCGGGTGCCGGCCCGAACGGCGCGATCATCCATTACCGGGTGACGACCGCGACCAACCGGACGCTCGGGCCGGGCGAGCTGTTCCTGCTCGATTCCGGCGCGCAGTACCAGGACGGCACCACTGACATCACACGCACCTTCCCGGTCGGCGAACCCGATACGGAAATGCGCGAGCGCTACACGCTGGTGCTGAAGGGCATGATCCAGATCTCGATGCTTCGCTTTCCGGTGGGCACGCGCGGCGCCGACATCGACGCTTTCGCCCGCGCCGCGCTCTGGAAGGCCGGCCTCGACTATGCGCATGGCACGGGCCACGGCGTCGGCTCTTTCCTCTCGGTTCACGAGGGACCCCAGCGCATCGCCAAGACCGGCATGGAAAAGCTCCTGCCCGGAATGATTCTCTCCAACGAGCCCGGCTACTACAAGGAGGGCGCCTACGGCATCCGGCTGGAGAACCTGATCGTCGTCACCGAGCCGGAGCCGGTCGAAGGCGGCGACATCCCGATGCACCGGTTCGAGACGCTGACGCTGGTGCCGTTCGACAAGCGCATGATCGTCACCGCCATGCTGACGCGCGAGGAATTCGACTGGCTGAACGCCTATCACGCGCGTGTCCGCAATGAGGTCGCTGCCCTGCTCTCCGCGGAGGAGCGGGCCTGGCTGGAGGCTGCGACCTCACCTTTCGAGGATCGCCATCATCCGGTGAGGTAGCGCAGCGCGATCAGCACGGCCGCGCCGGCGATGAACATCGGCATGAAGCTGAAGCGCAGCGCAACCAGCCCGGCCACGACCATGGCCGAGATTTCCGCCGGACCGCCGGTGAGGAGTGCCGGCGCGAAGAGGGTGGTCAGAACCGCGGCGGGCACAGCGTTGAGCCCCGCCTCCACGCGCGGATGGATGCGTTCGAAGCGTGACAGGACGAGATGGCCGCCCGCACGGGCGAGATAGGTCATCGCAGCCCCTGCCAGGATGATCCACAATGTCTCGCTCATGGCGCGGCCCCCGCCTCGTCGGGCTCCGGATCGGCGGGCGGGTGAGGCTTCGCCAGAGCGGCCGCGAGCGCGACGCCGGCCGCCGCACCGATAGAGACGTGCCAGGGCGAGCCGACATAGCGGTAGGCGATCGCCGCGACTACCCCGGAGGCGATGACGACGGGGAGCCAGAGCGGCCGCTTGCGGAAACCCATGACAAGCCCGAGGAAATAGATCGGCAGCAGGAAATCGAGCCCGATCGCATGCGTATCGGGGATAAGCGCGCCGAACCCCGCCCCGACAGCAGATATCACGACCCAGGCGACATAGATCGTCAGCCCTATGCCCATGTACCACACGAACCCGATCTTCTCGCCGGCCTCTATCCTTCGTTCGCTTTCCGCATAGACGGGATCGACCAGGAAGAAGAAGCCGACGGCCTGCTGCCAGGCGGGCCAATGCGCGATCCGCCGGCCGACCGCAGCGGAATAGAGCACGTGGCGGAAATTGACGGCGAAGATCGACAGGACCACGATCCAGCCCGGCAGGCGCTGGCCGAACAACTCGATGCCGACCATCTGCGACGCGCCGCCGAAGATCGTCACGCTCATCAGCACGATTTCGAAGAACGACAGCCCCTGCTTCGCGGCAAGCGCCCCGTAGAGGATCGCGAACGGCCCCGCCGCGACCGTCGCCGGAACGGCGAGTCGGACTCCGGACCAGAACTGACTGGTCGTGCGGGAGGGAGAGATCGTTTCTGCGGCCATGGTGCGCCCGGTGTCGAGCGGGCCTTGTAGGGGCGCCCCGCTGAGCTGTCAGTTGAATTCGGTTGAGCCAGCGTTCAGCGCGGCACTCACCCTTCAACGCGCCTGAACCACTCGTCCTCGTCGATGACCTCGATGCCGAGATCGGTCGCGGCCTTGAGCTTGGAGCCGGCGCCCGGGCCGGCCACGACGAGATCAGTCTTCTTCGATACGGAGCCTGCTGTCTTGGCGCCGAGCCGCTCGGCCATCGCCTTCGCCTCGTCGCGCGACATGCGCTCGAGCGAACCGGTAAACACGATCGTCTTGCCGCTGAACTGCGTCTCGACCTGCCCGACCTTCTCCTCGTCGGCGGGCTGGACTTCCCGCAGGAGCGCATCGACCGCGTCGCGGTTGTGCGCCTCGTTGAAGAACTCGACCATCGCCTCGGCCACGACCTCGCCGACGCCGTTGACCGCGTTCAGCTCCTGCCAGGCGGAATTGCCCCTGTCGCCCTTGCCGGCGGGGATCTCGGCCTCGGTGGCGACGGCGCGGATCGCGTCGAAGCTGGTGAAATGACGGGCGATCCGCTTGGCGTTGGTCTCGCCGATATGGCGGATGCCGAGTGCGAAGAGGAAGCGCGACGTCTCCACCGTCCGGCGCGCATCGATGGCGTCCAGCAGCTTTTTCACCGAAACCGCGCCGAAACCCTCGATATTCTCGAGCTTGGTGAGGGATGCCTGCTGGCGCGCCTTCAGGGTGAAGATGTCGGCCGGCTCGCGGATCCGCAGCGCCTCATCCTCGGCGTTGAAGAAGAACTCGATCTGCTTCTCGCCGAGCCCCTCGATGTCCATGGCGTTGCGCGAAACGAAGTGGCGCAGCCGCTCGACCGCCTGCGCCGGGCAGATCAGCCCGCCGGTGCAGCGGCGCACCGCCTCGCCTTCCTCGCGCACCGCGTGGCTGCCGCAGGCCGGGCAGACATGCGGGAATTCGTAGGGCTTCGCGTCCGCCGGCCGCTTCTCCGGCACTATGTCGAGGATCTGCGGGATGACGTCGCCGGCGCGCTGGATCAGCACCGTGTCGCCGACGCGGATGTCGCGGCCGCCGCGGATCGGCTGGCCGTCATTGCCGATGCCGCGGATGTAGTCTTCGTTGTGCAGCGTCGCGTTGACCACGACCACGCCGCCGACGGTCACCGGCTCGAGCCGCGCCACGGGCGTCAGCGCTCCGGTGCGGCCGACCTGGATGTCGATCGCCTTCAGCACGGTCGTCGCCTTCTCCGCCGGGAACTTGTGCGCGGTCGCCCAGCGCGGCGAGCGCGAGCGGAAGCCGAGACGCTCCTGCAGGTCGAGCCGGTCGACCTTGTAGACGACGCCGTCGATGTCATAGGGCAGCGAGGCGCGATCCGCCTCGATGGCGCGATACTGCGCCAGCATCTCGTCCAGCGACGCGCAGCGCTTCATGCGCTCGTTGATTGGAAAGCCCCAGTCTCGGAAGCGCCGCACGGCGTCGAACTGGGTCTCGGCCAGCGGCTCGGACGTCTCGCCCCACGCATAGGCGAAGAACTTCAGCGGTCGCGACTTAGTCACCTCCGGGTTCTTCTGACGTAGGCTGCCGGCGGCCGAATTGCGCGGATTGGCGAAGGTCTGGCCGCTTTCGGCCATGCGCTTCTGCAGGTCGAGGAAATCGTCGCGGCGCATGTAAATCTCGCCGCGCACGTCGACGACATCAGGCGCGTCGGCCGGCAACCACTCCGGGATGTCGGAAATGGTGCGGATATTGGCCGTGACGTTCTCGCCCGTCGTGCCGTCGCCGCGCGTCGCCGCGGTGACGAGGCGCCGGTTCTCGTAGCGAAGCGACATGGACAACCCGTCGATCTTGGGCTCGGCGGTGAAGACGAGTTCAGCATCCGCCGGCAGGTTGAGGAAGCGCCTGACCGAGCCGACGAAATCGACCACGTCTTCATCGGAAAAAACGTTGTCGAGCGACAGCATGGGCCTGGCGTGCTGGACCTGCGCAAAGGCGGAGGACGGCGCAGCACCCACCGACTTCGACGGCGAATCCTCGCGGATCAGCTCGGGAAAGCGCGCCTCGATCGCCGCGTTGCGCAGCTTGAGCGCGTCGTAGTCGGCGTCCGAGATCGTCGGCGCGTCCTCGGCGTGATAGCGCCGATCATGCCCCGCGATTTCGGTCGCCAGCCGAGCCAGTTCCTCGGCAGCCTGTTCTTCAGTGAGTTTCTCGACGGGCGTCTTGTCCAGCGTCATGGCGCATCCGTTTGGGCGATTGGAGCGAACAGATTTCGGTCAAACGGCCGGCTTTGTAAATCGGTCCGTGCCGCCAGTTGCCTGCTCCTGACAGAAGGCTGCTTCAGCCGGTGCTTTCCGAGAGCAGGCGGTGCGCGGCCGCGCGTGCCTCCTCGGTGATCGTGGCGCCCGCCAGCATCCGCGCAATCTCCTCGCCCCGGTCCGACTGCCCGAGTTCGGCCACCGCAGTCGTGACACGCTCGTCGCCCGACTTGGAAATCAGGTAGTGCGTCGCGGCGCGCGCCGCGACCTGCGGCGCATGCGTGACCGAAAGCACCTGCACCCGCGTCGCAAGCCGCGCAAGCCGCTTGCCGATCGCGTCGGCCACGGCGCCGCCGACACCCGTGTCGATCTCGTCGAAGACCAGCGTCGGCGCCGAGCCGCGGTCGGCGAGCGCCACCTTCAGCGCCAGCAGGAAGCGGGACAGCTCGCCCCCGGACGCCACTTTCATCATCGGGCCGGGCCGGGTGCCGGGATTTGTCCGCACCTGGAACTCGACGTGGTCGATCCCCTCCTCCGCCCGGTCGGCGGCTTCGGTGGAGATCTGGACGATGAACTCGGCGCGCTCGAGCTTGAGCGCCGGCAGTTCGGCCATGACCGCGGCAGCGAGCCCCTCGGCGGCGGCCCGACGCAGCGCCGACAGGTGCTCGGCCTGGCGGTCGTAGGCGCCGCGCAGCTCGGCGGCCGTCTTCTCAAGCTGGACGAGCCTTCCCTCCCCTGCATCGAGATCGGCAAGGTCGGCCACCATCGAATCGCGCAGTGCAGGCAGGTTCTCCACCGTCACCGCATACTTGCGTGCGGCACCTCTGAGCGCGAACAGGCGCTCCTCGGTCTGTTCGAGCACGCGCGGATCGAAATCGAGTGCACGCTCGGCCGCGGCCGCCGCCTCCTGCGCACCATCGAGCGCGATCAGCGCCTCGTCGAGTGTCCTGACGATCTCGCCGAGCAGTTCCGGCGCCTCGGCCTCCTTGCGCTGCAAGCGGCGCAGCAGGCTGGAAAGTGCCGGCACCGGCGACGTCGAGCCCGACAGCGTTTCCACCGCGTCGCCTACCTCCGCCGCCGTCTTCTCGGCGCGCATCATGCGCGCGCGCCTCTCGGCAAGCTCCTCTTCCTCGCCCGGCTGGGGATCGAGCTTGGAAAGCTCGGCGACCGACGCACGGAGATAATCCGCCTCGCGCGCGGCAGCTTCTACCTTGGCCCGGTGCCGCGAGAGCTCCTGTTCGGTGGAGCGCCACAGGCGGAAGGCCGCAGCGGTCGCGGCGACTTCGCCCAGATGTCCACCGAACGCATCGAGCAGCTCGCGGTGGGCGGCGGGATCGACGAGCGCGCGCTCGTCGTGCTGGCCGTGCAGTTCGACCAGCAGCCGGCCGATATCGCGCATCAGTCCGACGCTCGCCGGCTGGTCGTTGACGAACACCCTGGTGCGTCCGTCCGCAGTCTGCACCCGGCGCAGGATGATGTCGCCGTCGGTTTCGAACGCATTGGATTCGAGAAGGTCGCGCGCGGGATGATTGCCCGGCACGTCGAATACCGCCGACACCTGGCCCTGCGCCGCGCCGTGACGCACGAGCGAGGCATCGCCGCGCGCGCCGAGCGCAAGCGAAAGCGCATCGAGGAGAATTGACTTTCCCGCGCCCGTCTCGCCGGTCAGGACCGAGAGGCCTGAGCCGAAGTCGAGGTCGAGCCGCTCGATCAGGACGATATCGCGGATCGACAGGCGCGAAAGCATGAAATGCGGATCAGGTCCCGAGGATGGCGCGGCTGGCCTTGGAGATCCAGGACCCGGTGTTTTCGCGCGGCTCCAGCCCGCCCTTCTGCAGGAGCGCGTAGGAATCCTTGTACCACTGGCTGTCGGGATAGTTGTGGCCGAGCACCGCGGCAGCCGTCTGCGCCTCCGAGGCAAGCCCCATCGCGTAGTAGCCTTCGACCAGGCGTGCCAGCGCCTCCTCGATATGGCGCGTGTTCGAATAGTTCTCGACGACCACGCGGAACCGCTTCATCGAAGCGATATACTCGCGCCGCTCGAGATAATAGCGGCCGATCTGCATCTCCTTGCCGGCGAGCTGGTCGCGGGCGAAGCGGATCTTGGTCTTGGCGTCTTCGACATATTCCGATTCGGGCCAGCGCTGGACGAGTTCGTCCATCGCTTCGACGGTCCGGCGGGCCTCCTTCTGGTCCTGTGTCACGTCGCGGATCTGGCGATAGTAGCTGAGTCCGATGATATACTGCGCATAAGCGGCATCGGGCGACGTCGGATAGAGGCCGATGTAGCGCTTGGCGCTGCCGATCGCTTCCTCGTAATTGCCCTGCCGATAGTTGGCGAAGGCGCCCATAACCATCGATTTTCTGGCGAACTCGGAATAGGGATGCTGGCGATCGACGGACTCGAACTTCCTGATCGCCTCGTTCATCCGCCCCGCATTCATGTTGGCGAGGCCCTCGTTGTAGAGCTTGTCGGCCGGATCGGTCTCCTCGACATAGGTCGAGAGGTCGAGGTCCTTTTCGCCGAACCCCATGCAGCCGGACAGAACGAGCGGCGCAAGGACAACCGGGAGGGCCAGCATCGGCAGGCGCGAGATCAGGCTCGCTTTTTGCGGCAGCTTCGACATGGACTTGCCTCTCCGGTACACCCGAAACCTATGGGCGAAATGACTTTGGCCCGGAACGGTTCATAAATCATAACCGCCGGAATTGGGCAACGCTGTGCCCATTCAATGGCGCATTTTTGTGGCGGAAGAGGCGGATGTTCAGATCATCCAGGGCGCATAGACGGGAGCGTTGACGGCGACCATTTCGCCGACCCGTCCCCGGCCCTGCCGAACCGTCTCGACGATCTCGAAGGCGCTGCGATCCGACAGCAGCCGGCGAAGTGCAGCGGCATTGAGCTTGTGGCCACCGCGCCAGGAGCGGAAGCAGCCGATGAAACGGGCGCCCGCCAGCGCCAGATCGCCCATGGCGTCCAGCGTCTTGTGCCGCGCGAACTCGTCGCTGAAGCGCAGCCCCTCGACATTGATGACCCGGTGATCGTCGCCGATGACGACTGAATTTTCGAGCGAAGAGCCCAGCGCATAGCCCGCCGCCCACAGCCGCTCCACGTCGCGCATGAACCCGAAGGTCCGCGCACGCGAAACGTCCTTGCGGAACCGCGCCGGATCGACCTCCGCCGCAAACGCCTGACGACCGATCGCCGGGCTGTCGAACTCGATGTCGATCTCGAATCGGGTGCCGTTATGCGGACGGAACTCCGCCCAGGACGAGCCACTTTCGATGCGGACAGGCTTGACGATGCGGATGTAGCGACGGCGCGCATCCTGCTCCTCGATGCCCGCCTGGTCGAACGCGTCGACAAACATCGCTGCACTTCCGTCGAGTATCGGAACCTCGGGACCGTCGATCTCGATGGCCACGTTGTCGATGCCGAGCCCCAGGAGCGCGGCCATGAGATGCTCGACCGTCGCGACATGCGCGCCGGCGGGATCACCGAGGACCGTGCTGAGATCGGTGGCGCCGATCTCCGACACCAGCGCGCGAATCTCGCGCGCATTGCCGTCGAGGTCGATTCTGCTGAAGACGACGCCCGTATCCGGATCGGCGGGGTTCAAATGGATCGAAACCGCCTTGCCGCTATGCACGCCGATACCGGACAGCGTCACACGCGATTTCAAAGTCGTCTGATATTCTTGCAAACTAAGCCCCATACACCCGCCTCGGCTGGCATGCCTCCGTCTCGCGGAGTCCTATTCTCGCGTTGCCAGCGACGATCGGGTCACCATCCCCAAACAGGCCCGATCCAGCCAAATCCTGCGGCGAAGATAGTTGCTGCGCCGGGAGTCGCCAAATCACGGTTGATTACTCCGTGTTACGACAGTCGTATCTTAAGATGCTTCGGCAACCATCTGTTAATCATAGCTTTTTCAAACGACAAGGGAGGGGCTTGAACCCCTCCCTCACGTCGTTTGCAACAGACGCTGTCGAGCGTCAGTTCGCCTGCCTGCGCAGGAAGGCCGGAATCTCCAGCTGATCGTCCTCCTGCACCGCCCTCGGCTGGGCGACGACACGGCCGTGATCGTCAAGCTGGCCGCGGCGCGGAGCATAGAGCGAGGGATCCTGGCTCGGCAGGCGGCGGGCTTCCGGCGCCGGCTGCAGTTTCGGCTCGCGCGGCTGGGCCGGCTGAAGACGCGCAGGCTCCTCCTCCTTGCGGCCGAGGCTCGACGTCAGGCGCTTGAGAAGCCCCATTGGCCCGCGCTCGTCGGGTTCGGCTGCGCGCGCAGCCTGCTGTGCCTCAAGGGCGGCATGCACGACCGGCGGGAAGTCCTCGACCCGCGGCATGCGCGGAGCGGCGGGAGCCTGGGCGATCGGGGCGGACTGCGCCACCGGCTGCTGGACCGGACGCAGCTGCTGCTCGGCTGCCGGCTGTTGGAAGATCGTGCTCTTGGGGCGGAAATCCTGCTCGGCGTGCGCCGGGCCGGCATGCACCTCCGCCGCACGGATAGCCTCGGCGATCGGATCGAACGCACGCTCCTCCATCCTCGGCGCTTCGGCGACGCGGGCGACGGGCTGCTGTGCGATCGGAGCGGCTGCCGGACGGACGTCGGCCGCGGGCTGCTGCGGCTTGGCGGCCGGCTTCGGCATCTGGCGCAGCGGCGGAGCCGACATTTCCAGGCCGGACTTGTCGATGCCCGTGGCGACCACCGATACGCGGATCACGCCTTCGAGTTCCTCGTCGAAGGTGGCGCCGAGGATGATGTTGGCATCCTGGTCGACCTCCTCGCGGATGCGGGTCGCCGCCTCATCGACCTCGAACAGGGTTAGGTCGCGGCCACCCGTGATCGAGATCAGCAGGCCCTTGGCACCCTTCATCGAGGTCTCGTCGAGCAGCGGATTGGCGATCGCGGCCTCGGCGGCAGCCATCGCGCGGCCCTCGCCGGAGGCTTCGCCCGTGCCCATCATCGCCTTGCCCATCTCGCGCATGACCGAACGGACGTCGGCGAAGTCCAGATTGATCAGACCTTCCTTGACCATCAGGTCGGTGATGCAGGCAACGCCCGAATAGAGCACCTGGTCGGCCATCGCGAAGGCGTCGGCGAAGGTGGTCTTGTCGTTGGCGATGCGGAACAGGTTCTGGTTCGGGATGACGATCAGCGTATCGACGCTCTTCATCAGTTCCTCGATAGCCGATTCCGCCGTCTTCATCCGGCGCTGGCCCTCGAAGTGGAACGGCTTGGTGACGACGCCGACGGTCAGGATGCCCTTCTCACGCGCGGCGCGGGCAACGACCGGAGCAGCACCTGAGCCGGTGCCGCCGCCCATGCCCGCCGTGACGAAGCACATGTGGGTGCCCGCGAGGTGGTCGACGATCTCGTCGATGCATTCTTCCGCCGCGGCGCGCCCGACCTCGGGCTGCGAACCCGCGCCGAGCCCCTCGGTGACATTGGCACCGAGCTGGATGATCCGCTCCGACTTGGACATGGCCAGCGCCTGGGCGTCGGTGTTGGCCACAACGAACTCGACGCCGCGCAGCCCGGCGGTGATCATGTTGTTGACGGCGTTGCCGCCGCCCCCGCCGACGCCGAACACGGTGATGCGCGGCTTCAGCTCTGTGATGTCCGGCTTCTTGAGATTGATCGTCATTGTCCTCGTCCTTTGCCTTTCCTGCCGCCTCGCCGCGCGGCTGCCAATTTATGGGCCGCAGCCCCACCCAAACTAGAAACTGTCCCTGATCCACTGGCCGACCCGATGGAGCCGCCCTCCGGTGCCGGTACTCTTCATACGCATTCCGCCAACACGCCTCGTCTCGAAGCCGGCGACCTGCGGATAGATCATCAGGCCGACGACCGCCGAGAAGGCAGGTCCCTTCGCCGCCTCAGGCAGGCCGTGGATGCCGAGCGGCCGGCCGATGCGCACATTGCGTCCGAGGATGCGCCGCGCCGCGTCCGGCAGGCCGGAAAGCTGGCTTGCCCCGCCGGTCAGCACCACGCGCTTGCCCACGGTATTGCCGAAGCCTGACCGGTTCAGCCGGTCGCGCACCAGTTCCAGCGTCTCGTCGATCCGGGCCCGCACGATGCGGGTCAGCACAGCGCGCGGCACCTGCAGCGGCACGTCGCTGTCGTCGCCGCCCATCGGCGGGACGCTGACGATGTCGCGGTCGTCCGCACCGGTCTGCAGCGCCGAACCGTGCATGACCTTCAGCCGCTCGGCATCTTCAAGCCGGGTCGAGAGCCCGCGCGCCAGATCATGCGTGACGTGACCGCCGCCGACGGGAATGGCGTCGGCGTAGACGAACTTGCCTTCCGAAAAGACAGAGAGCGTCGTCGTGCCGCCGCCCATGTCGATGCAGGCAGCACCCATCTCCGCCTCGTCGTCGACGAGGGCTGCGAGCGCGCTCGCATAGGGCGTGGCGACCATGCGCTCGACCGACAGGTGAGCGCGGTTGATGCAGAGTTCCAGATTGCGCTGCGGCGCGGCGTCGCCGGTCAGCACATGCATGTCGACGCCGAGCGTTTCGCCCACCATGCCGCGCGGATCGCGCACGCCGCGTTCGCCGTCGAGCGAGAAGCCGACCGCAAGCGAATGCACGATCTCGCGTTCGGCGCGCAGCGCCTGGCGCGAGCCGGCGGCCAGCACCTGCTTGATGTCGTTGGCGTCGACCTCGTGGCCGCCGAGATTGATGGAGGCCTGGAACGCCTCGCTCTTCAGCCGACCGGCCGAGAGGTTGATGATCAGCGACTCGACGGTGAGTCCTGCCATCCGTTCCGCAGCGTCGACCGCCAGCCGGATCGCCTGCTCGGCCTTGTCGAGATCGACGATCACGCCGGCCTTCACACCCTGCGACTTCTGGTGGCCGATGCCGATGACCTGCATCTTGTGCGTCCGGCCGGGAAGGCGCGCACTCTCTTCGCGCGGCTTGAGGCGCGCGATGATGCAGCACACCTTGCTCGAGCCGACGTCGAGAACGGTGACGATGCCCGACTTGGGAGCACCGGCGGACTTGTTGGAGACGAGCCAGCTCATATCTTCTTCCCCGGCTTGCCGGCTTTCTTCGCCTGCTCGGTCAGGGCTGCCTCGCGACGCGTCGCCGCGTCGGGCGTGAGCTTCACCACGATGCGATCCTCCAGCCGCATGTCGACGGCGGCGACGTCGCGCGACAGGATGCCCTGCTCGCGGTCCATGCGGGCGATCTCGGCAATCGCCGCGTCTTCGCCATGCTCCGGAAGCCGGATGGTCACGCCATTTTCGAGCCGCAGATCCCAGCGGCGGTCAGCCACGCGGATGTAGGCCTTCACCCGGGCCGAAAGCTCCGGCGTCCTTTCGACCCGGGCCATGAACTCGCCTGCCCGCTCGTTCGCGCCGGGGCCGATGAAGACCGGCAAGGTTGCGTAGCGCTGATGATTGAACGGCACGATGATGCGACCCGCTCCATCGATCAGCGACAGCTGCTGGCCGTGCTGCCAGATCGCCAGGGGCTTCTTTTCCGCGATCTCGACCTCGATCACGTTCGGGTAGATCTTCCGGACGGACGCACCTGTCACCCAAGGCATCTTCGCGATGCGCTCGCGCGCGGCATCGGCATCGAAGCCGATCAGCGACGTCCAGCCGTCGAGCCCGAGCTCCTGGAGCACGTCGATCTCGGACGTCTCGCGGTTGCCGGCCATGCGCACGTCCTCGACCGCGAAGCCGCTGCGCGCCGTCACTGCCTGCACGATCGAGGGACCGTGTCCGCCGAGGATCGCGCCATAGACGCCGGTCGCGGAGAGAAAGACGGCCGTCATGGTGGTGGCCGCATAGCGCGGCACCGCGACCTCGCCGCCGAGCAGACGGCCGAGCACCCGCGCGGGCCTGCGTAGCCAGCGCGGCAGGACGAGACCGTCCCAAACGTTAGCCGCGCGGGAGACTGCGGATCCATCCACATCCTTCCGCGCAACCTGGGCCGACTTCAACGCGAACACGACGCGTCCTCCACCATCCAACTCAAAAGCTCGCCGAAATCGTGCCCGGCATGCTGGGCGATCTCGGGCACAAGCGACGTCGGCGTCATGCCTGGCTGGGTGTTGACTTCGAGCCAGACGAGCTCGCCATTTTCGGAATGGCGGTCGTCATAGCGAAAGTCGGAACGGGAAACGCCCCGGCAGCCGATTGCTTGATGAGCCTTGAGGGTCAGTGTCTGTATTTTTTGGTAAATATTCGGTGAAATTTTTGCAGGGATTTCGTGTTTCGACCCGCCCTTCACATATTTCGAGTCATAGTCGTAGAACGAGTGACCGACCGGAATGATCTCGCAAACGCCGAGCGCGACATTGCCCATGACGGCGCAGGTCAACTCGCGGCCATGGATGTAGCGTTCGACCATGACCGTGTCGCCGTAGCGCCACTCGCTGGATCCGAGGATCTGCGGCGGATGCGACTGATCCTCCTTGACGATCACGACCCCGAAGCTCGACCCTTCGCAGACCGGCTTGACGACATAGGGCGGCTTCATCGGATGCTTGCCGCCGATGTCGTGCCGGTTCATCACCTTGGCTTCCGCCACGGGGATGCCGACCGACTTCGCGACGCGCTTCGCCTGCTCCTTGTGCATCGCCAGCGCCGAAGCCAGCACGCCGGAGTGGGTGTAGGGGATCTGCAGGTATTCAAGGACGCCTTGGATCGTGCCGTCCTCGCCGTAAGGACCATGCAGAGCGTTGAAGGCAACCTCGGGAGACAGGTCCGCGAGCACCCGCGCAATATCGCGCCCCACGTCCACGCGCGTGACGCGGTAGCCGACCTTCTCGAGAGCATCCGCGCAGGAATTGCCGGAGGACAGCGACACGGGCCGCTCGGACGAGAATCCGCCCATCAGAACAGCGACGTGTTTACCTGTCATGCTCCCCTCTCCGGTCGGGTTGGCGATGACGTCTCTAGGATTCAGAGTCCGAGTCTTCCGGTGGATTCCCCCGCCAGACGGAAAACGCGGCTACGCGTCGAACGACTCAAATCAGGAAACGCTTTAACCCAAGGAATCAGAACTGGGATTCGCTGGCAAGCCAAGATTGCGGGAGGCATCGCGAAGCTTGCTTGAGGCTGGCGAATTCAGCTGGTCAAGCCGTGGAAATCACGGAGATTTCGATGCAACGAGAAAGGTGCGCGCAGCCTCCAGCTGCTGGCCGTAATCTTCCGAAGTCGAGTAGAAGTCACCGGTCTCGAGCACGCATTGAAGATTGTTCAGCGCCCAGAATTCGGCGGGACTGACAAAGGCTGCAAGGAGGTTGGCACCGTGGCCTTCCTCGATCTCCCGGCACAGGAATTCGAACAGGACCAGCGTGTCCGCCGCGGCCATGACGACGCTTACCGGGGCTGCGTCGGATCCGGGCGGCGGAATGTCCTTGGACGGCATCAGGTTCTTGGGCTCGCTTCCCCGTGCGTCGATGGGGATTTCCGTGTCCGGCGGATCGAGCAGTGCGCGCGCCCAGCCCACGCAGGCGCGGGCCTCGACGATCTGGTCATTCGCGGCCAGTGCCGCCGCGAGGGTTTCGAGTGCAGCGCGCTCGCCGGGATGCGCCAGAGCGGGCGAGATATTCGTGCCCGCTCGGACGACGATCTCGCGCTGCAGCCAGCCGTCAAGGACGATCGCCTCCGCGAAGCCCGGCTCTATAGAGGATGGTGGGCGGGTCGGACGGTCCATGGCAAATCCTCCCGGCCGAGTCGAAACCTACAGCAATTGTCCCAGAAACTCGTCTACTTCCTTGCCTTTCTTGAAGTTTCCGAGCCTCTTGATTTCCCATTCCAGGCGGATCCCGGAATTCTCGAGGACTTTGGCGCGAACGGTCTCGCCTAGATATTCGAGGTCGTAACCGGTCGCGGTTCCGGTGTTGATCATGAAATTGCAGTGCATCGGCGACATCTGCGCGCCGCCAATGATGAGGCCGCGGCAGCCGGCCTTGTCGATCTCCTTCCACGCCGAAGTGCCGGGCGGATTCTTGAAGGTCGAGCCGCCCGTCTTCTCGCGGATGGGCTGCACGGTTTCGCGATGGTGCTGCACGGCGTCCATCGCGGCCTTGATGGCGTCGCGGTCGTCCGGAACGCCTTCCAGGACCGCCGACGTGAAGATCAGATCCTTGGGCGCGGAGGAGTGCCGGTAGGCGTAACCAATCTGCTCGTTGGTCAACACATGCAGGTCGCCCTTGCGGTCGAACGCCCTCACCTCGACGACCCGCTCGCGCGTCTCGACCCCATTGGCGCCGGCATTCATCCGCAGCGCCCCGCCGATCGCACCGGGAATGCCATGATAGAAATGGAAGCCGCCTATGCCGGCCTCCAGCGCCAGCGCGGCGACGCGCTTGTCGGGACATGCCGCTCCCGCCCGGATACGGGTTTCCGAAATCGCCTCCGCCTCACCGAAACCCTTTGCCGACAGTCGCACCACGAAGCCCGGAATGCCTCCATCGCGCACGAGCAGGTTGGAGCCGACACCGACGACCATGACCGGTATCTCGGCCGGAACCGCCTTGAGGAAGGTGGCCAGGTCCTCCTCGTCGGCCGGCTGGAACAGAACCTCGGCCAGCCCGCCGGCCCGGAACCAGGTGATCTTGTCCATCTCGGCATTGGGCGTGACGCGACCGCGCAGTCCGTCGAGCCGCCCTTCCAGACGCTTGAGGAGATCGGCGCCGCCCATCAGGATACCCCGTCACCGCCAGCCGCCAGTTCCCTCGGCAGGGCATAAGCCCATTGCGTGATATTGCCGGCTCCCAGGAACACGACATAGTCGCCAGGGCGGGCGATCTCGCGCACGATCGGCGCGACGGCGGCCGCGCCGTCGATGTAGCGCGCGTCCCGATGACCGCCCGAGCGAATGCGGGCGGTCAATGCGTCGGAGCTCGCGCCCTCGATCGGATCCTCGCCTGCCGGATAGACGGGCGCCAGCAGCACCGTGTCGGCATCGTTGAAGCAGGAGGCGAATTCGTCGAACAGGTCGTGCAGGCGCGTATAGCGGTGAGGCTGGGCAATCGCGATGACCCGGCCCTTGGTCGAATCCCGGGCCGCCCTGAGTACGGCGCGGATCTCGACCGGATGATGACCGTAGTCGTCGAATATCTCGACGCCGTGCCACGAACCGGTATGCGTGAAGCGTCGCTTGACGCCGCCGAAGGCGCTGATGCCGGCCTTGATGGCACGTTCGGAAATGCCGAGTTCATGCGCCACCGCGATCGCGGCGGTGGCGTTGGAGACGTTGTGGCGGCCGGGCATCGGCAGGCGCAGTCCGTCGATCGAGACGATCTCGCCGGTCTTGCGGTTGCGAATGGTCACGTCGAACAGCGACGCCGCGCCGTCCATCCGGTGATTGCGGAAGCGCACGTCGGCCTGCGGGTTTTCGCCATAGGTGACGACGCGCCGGTCCTCGATGCGGCTGACCAGCGCCTGCACTTCCGGATGGTCGATGCACATCACGCCGAAGCCGTAGAACGGCACGTTCTCCACGAACTGGCTGAACGCCTCCTTGACCTTGTCGAACGTTCCGTAGTGGTCGAGATGCTCGGGGTCGATGTTGGTGACGACGGCGATGTCCGCCGGAAGCTTCAGGAACGTGCCGTCGCTCTCGTCGGCCTCGACGACCATCCAGTCGCCCTCGCCCATGCGCGCATTGGTGCCGTAGGCGTTGATGATGCCGCCATTGACGACGGTCGGGTCGAGCCCGCCGGCCTCCAGCAATGTCGCCACCATCGAGGTCGTCGTGGTCTTGCCATGCGTGCCGCCGATGGCGATTGCCTGGCGGAAGCGCATCAGCTCGGCCAGCATCTCGGCGCGACGCACGATCGGCAACAGCTTCTCGCGCGCGGCGATGAGCTCGGGGTTGGATTTCTTGATCGCGGTCGACACGACGACGACCTCGGCCTTGCCGAGGTTCTCGGCCTTGTGGCCGACGAAGCAGGCGATGCCCTTGTCGCGCAGGCGCTGCACATTAGCGCTGTCTGCCTGGTCGGAACCCTGCACCTGATAGCCGAGATTGTGCAACACCTCGGCGATGCCGCTCATGCCGATGCCGCCGATGCCGATGAAATGGACCAGCCCGATTGTCTGCGGCATCTTCATGCGCCGGCACCTCCCTTGAACGCCTGAACGGTCATTCCAGAGGCAATAGCCTCTGTCAGGTCCGCGAGCAACATCGTGGCCTCCGGCTTGCCGACGGAGCGGGAGGCGGCGGCCATGGTCGAACAGAGCTCGGGATCGCTCATGAATTCCGCGAGCTTCGCCGCGATGACCTGCGGCGTCAGCGCCGCCTGCGGGCAGACCTGCGCACCCCCGGCGGCCGCTAGTGCCGCCGCATTCGCAGCCTGGTCGTGGTCGAGCGCATAGGGATACGGAACCAGCATGGCCGGACGTCCGATCGCCGCCACTTCGGCCACCGTGGAAGCGCCGGAGCGCGAAATGATGAGATGCGCCTTCGCCATGCGGTCGGCCATGTCGGTGAAGAACGGCGAGAGCTCCGCCGCGACGCCAAGCTTCTCATACGCCGCGCGGGCGGTCGCCTCGTCCTCCTGGCGCGCCTGTTGCACGATCCGCAGCCGCTGCCGCAGTTCGGGCGCGAGTTCGGCAATGGCTGCCGGAATGGCCTCGGAGAAATACTGCGCACCCTGGCTGCCGCCGAAGACGAGCAGATTGAACGGTTCGCCCGGCGCCGACGGAGTGTAATCTACCTCGGACGCTGCGATCACCGCCGGTCGCACAGGGTTTCCGGTGACGACCGTCTTGCCCTCATGCTGGCCGGATGGCGACAGGAACCCGCCCGCCACGGCCGACACCCGCACTGCCAGCGCCTTGTTGGCACGGCCCATGACCGCGTTCTGTTCGTGGATCAGCGTCGGCACGCCGCGCCGCGTGGCCGCGTAGAGCGGCGGCAGCGTCGGATAGCCGCCGAAGCCGACGACGGCCTTCGGCTTGATCTCGGCAATCACGGCCGAGGCCTGCCGCACGCCCTGCCATATGCACCAGAAAGTACGCGCCAGCGCGATCGGGTTCTTCCCGCCGATCGTCGCCGAGCGGATCGGATGGATCGCCGACGACGGGAACGTCCCGGCAAAGCGCCCTGCCCGGTCGTCGGTCGCCAGATGCACCTCCCAGCCGCGCGCCGTCAGTTCGTGCGCCAGCGCCTCGGCCGGGAACAGATGCCCGCCGGTGCCCCCGGCGCAGAGAAGAATGACGCCCTTCGCCATCGGCTACTCGGCCGGAACGACGCGCGTGTCGCCGAATGCGCCAAAGCCCGACCGACGGGTTTCCGGACGCTTGCGGGTGAGTGCCAGCACCATACCCATCGACAGCGCCATGGCGACGAGCGAGGAGCCGCCATAGGAGATGAAGGGCAGCGTCATGCCCTTGGCCGGCATCAGGTGCAGGTTCACGCTCATGTTGATGATCGACTGCAGACCGAACTGGATGACGAGACCGGCGACCGCGAAGCGGGTGAAGTCATCATATTCGCGCAGCGCGTTCTTCAGGCCCCGCAGCACGATGAAGGCGAAAAGTGCGACCAGCAGGAAGCACAGCGCCAACCCGAACTCCTCGGCTGCCACCGAGAAGATGAAGTCGGTGTGGCTGTCGGGCAGCACGTTCTTCACGTCGCCCTCGCCGGGTCCGCGGCCGAACCAGCCGCCGTTGATCATCGCCTCGCGCGCCATGTCGGTCTGGAACGTATCGCCCTCGCCGGTCAGGAACTTGTCGATGCGGGCGGCGACGTGCGGGAACGCGGTGTAGGCAGCGAAGGCTCCGCCGATGCCGAGTGCCCCGAGCAGGATGATCCAGAACCAGGCCATGCCCGCCATGAAGAACATGACGCCCCATGTGCCGACGACAAGCATGGTCTGGCCGAGGTCCGGCTGGGCGACGAGCAGCGTCACGACGAGGCCAAGCAGGATCATCGCGAACAGGTTGCCCGGAATGTCGGGCTGGCGCGCATGCTCGGCGAACAGCCAGGCGCAGATGACGACGAAGGCGGGCTTCAGGAACTCGGACGGCTGCAGCGAGACGCCGGCGAGCGACACCCAGCGCCGCGAGCCCTTGATCTCGACGCCGATGAACAGCGCCAGCACCATCAGCACGATCGAGACGACCAAAAGCAGGATCGCCAGCCGCCGGATCTGCCTTGGTTCGAGGAAGGAAACGCCCAGCATCACCACCAGCGCCGGCAACATGAAGATGATCTGGCGGGTCACGAAGTGATATTCCTCGAGCCCGATGCGCTCGGCCACGGCAGGGCTCGCGGCGAACGAGAGCACGATACCCAGCACCATCAGCGACAGGAAGGCGGCAAGGAACCAGCGGTCGACGGTCCACCACCAGTTGGAAACAAGTCCGCGATCGGTGCGGCTGGTCATCAGCGTGTCCCTCCGATGGGCTCTATGCCGTCGAGAGCCAGCACGGCGGCGCGGAACGCGTCGCCCCTGACCTCGAAATTCTTGAACTGGTCGAAGCTGGCGCAGGCGGGCGACAGGAGCACCACCACGTCGCCGGCCTCGTCCTTTGCGGCATCCGCCGCCGCATGTTCCACGGCCGCCGCGAGCGTGTCCGAGATCTCGTAGGGCACAGCCTCGCCGAGCGTGGCTGAGAAGCCCGGAGCGGCCTCGCCGATCAGATAGGCGCGGGCGATGCGCGGGAAGAACGAGCGCAGCGGCTCGATACCGCCTTCCTTGGGCAGACCGCCGGCGATCCAGTAGATGCGGGGGAAGCTCGACAGCGCAGGCGCCGCCGCATCGGCATTGGTGGCCTTGGAATCGTTGACGAAGAGCACGTTGCCCTTGCGGCCGATCTGTTCCATGCGGTGCGCGAGGCCGGGGAAACTGTCGAGACCTGGCTGGATGTCCTTGAGGTCGAGCCCCACACGAAGGCAGGCGGCGACGGCGGCAAGAGCGTTCTGCGCATTGTGCTGGCCCCGCAGCGAGCCGATGTCTTCCAGTGTCGCGACCTGCGTGATGCGCCCGCCTTCCGCTTTCAGCAGTGCGAGGCCATCCGCGAAATAGCCATCCGTCACGGCGAGCCGCTTGGAAATGCGGACCACGTCGTGCCCGGCCCGTTCCAGCCGGTCGGCGATTTGGGCGCAATGAATGTCATCGACGCCGATGATCGCCGTCTCGCTGCCCGCGACCAGACGCTCCTTGATCGCGGCGTAGTGCTGCATCGTGCCGTGGCGGTCGAGATGATCCGGCGTGAGATTGAGCAGCACCCCGGCGGTCGGGTTCACCGACGGCGCGAGGTCGATCTGGTAAGACGAGCACTCGACCACGTAGTGGCGGTCCGAAGCTGGCGGATCGAGCGTCATCACCGCGCGACCGATATTGCCGCCCATCTGCGTGTCCCGCCCCGCCGAGGAGAGCATGTGCGCCGTCAGCGCCGTGGTGGTCGACTTACCGTTGGTGCCGGTGATGGCGATGAACGGCGCGTCGGGCGCGGCACGGCGGCGCTCGCGCGCGAAGAGTTCGACGTCGCCGATGATCTCCACCCCGGCGCCCCGCGCCAGGTCTACGGTCCAGTGCGGCTTGGGGTGCGTCAGCGGGACGCCTGGCGACAGTACGAATGAGGCGAAGCCCGACCAGTCGGCCTGCCGGAGGTCGAGCGTGGAAATGCCCTGCGTGCCGGCCTTCGTCACGCTCTCCGGATTGTCGTCCCACGCCGTGACATCGGCACCGCCTTCGATCAGGGCGCGGGCCGTCGCGATGCCCGATCCGCCGAGTCCGAACAGCGCGACCTTCTTGCCGGAGAGGGTTTCGGCGGCGATCATCTCAGCGCAGCTTCAGGGTGGAGAGGCCGATAAGGGCCAGAATGACTGCGATGATCCAGAAGCGGATCACGATCTGGCTCTCGGTCCAGCCGAGCTTCTCGAAGTGATGATGGATCGGCGCCATCAGGAAGACGCGCCGGCCGGTCATCTTGAAGTAGCCGACCTGGATGATGACCGACATCGCCTCCATCACGAAAAGTCCGCCGATGATGGCGAGCACGATTTCATGCTTGGTGGCGACCGCGATCGAACCGATCAGCCCGCCGAGCGCCAGCGAACCCGTGTCGCCCATGAAGATCGCCGCCGGTGGCGCATTGAACCAGAGGAATCCCAATCCCGCCCCGATCACCGCGCCGAGCACGACGGCGAGTTCGCCGGTGCCGGGGGTGAAATGGATCTGCAGGTAGTCGGCGAAGACCGCGTTGCCGGAGAGGTAGGCGATCACGCCGAACGAGGCGGCTGCGATCATCACCGGAACGATGGCGAGACCGTCGAGGCCGTCGGTCAGGTTCACGGCATTGCCCGCGCCGACCATGACGACGGCAGCGAAGGGAATGAAGAACCAGCCGAGATTGACCAGGAATCCCTTCACGAAGGGGAACGTCAGCGACGAGGAAAACGGCGCCGTCCCGGCCCGCATGATCACATAGGCTGCGATCCCGGCCACGGCGAACTCGATGCCGAGGCGCACCCGGCCCGAAACACCCAGATGAGACTGCTTCGTCACCTTCATGTAGTCGTCGTAGAAGCCGATCGCCCCGAAGGACATTGTGACAAACAGCACGACCCAGACATAGACGCTGCCGAGATTGGCCCACAGCAGCGACGAGCCGATGATGCCGGTCATGATCATCAAGCCGCCCATGGTCGGCGTGCCCGCCTTCTTGAAATGGGTCTGGGGTCCGTCGGCGCGGATCGGCTGGCCCTTGCCCTGCCGGATTCGCAGCGAATTGATGATCGCCGGGCCGAACATGAACACGATCAGCGCCGACGTGATCAGCGCCCCCCCGACGCGGAAGGTGATGTAGCGGAAGACGTTGAACGCCGAAACCTGGTCGGCGAAATCAACGAGAAGGGTCAGCATGCGGTTCGCCCCCCACGGACGGAATTCAGGCGCGCCTCTGGCTCTCGCCTTCGACAGGAAAATTCTTGATCAGGGCATCGACCAGCTTGGAAAAGCCGATGCCCTTGGATGATTTGACGACGACGACATCCCCGGGCCGCAGCGCGGCGAGCACGATCGGCTTGAGTTCGTCGACATTGGCGGCGTAGGCCCCAAGCCGCCCGGACGGCAGTCTGGCGGCGAGCGCGGTCATTTCGGGACCGCCGAGATAGACGAGATCCGTCTTCGTCGGCGCGATGAGGTCGGCGAGACCCGCATGCAGCCGCTCGGCGTGTTCGCCGAGTTCGAGCATATCGCCGAGCACGGCGATGCGGCGTCCGCCTCCGGTCGGCTCGGTCCGGTCGAGCAGATCGATCGCGGCCTTCATCGAGGCAGGATTGGCGTTGTAGCTCTCGTCGATCAGCGTGATGCCGCCCCCGAGACGATGCCGGCGGCCGCGCCCGGCCTCCGCCTGCAGATCGCCCAGCGCTTCCGCCACCCTCGTCAGATCGGCGCCGGCGAGCTTGGCGGCACCGAGAACCGCCAGTGCGTTCTGCACCATATGCCGGCCCGGCGCGCCGACCCGCGCGGTGACCCTCCCGCCCTGGACGGCGACGTCGATCTCCGAATGATCGCTGGCAAGCTCGCAGGCCAGCAGGCGCACCTGCGCGCGCTCGTGCTCGCCGAAGCTGACGATATGCGCGACCCCGGCGGCCTTCGCGAGTTTCTCCAGGAGTTTGAACTGCGCATCGTCCCGGTTGAGTAGTGCGTAGCCGTCCGGCTCGATGCCCTCGAAGATTTCTGCCTTGGCGCGCGCGATCTCCTCGATCTTGCGGAAGTGGCCGAGATGGGCGGCGGCGATCAGCGTGATGATGGCGATGTGTGGACGAACCAGCTTGACCAGCGGACGAATCTCGTTTGGATGGTTCATGCCGATCTCGAAGACGGCGAAATCCGTCTCCTCGGGCAGCCGCGCCAGCATCAGCGGCACGCCCCAGTGATTGTTGAACGACTTTTCCGAGGCATGCACGGAGCCGACGGCGGACAGCACATGGCGCAGCGCTTCCTTGGTCGTCGTCTTGCCGGCCGAACCGGTGACGGCGATGATCTTGCCCTTGGCACGCGCGCGGGCCGCGATGGAGAGCTTCACCAGCCCTGCCAGCACGTCGTCGACCACGATCATCGGCGTGGTGATGCGGCCAAGTCCGGCGAGCTTGCTTTCCGCGACGACAAGCAGCACCGCGCCGGCCTTGATGGCGGACGTGGCGAAATCGTGCCCGTCTAGCGCGTCGCCTTTGATGGCGAAGAAAGCTTCGCCGGGCTTCAGCGTCCGGCTGTCGATCGAAATACCGGTGATGCCCTGCGGCAGCGTGCCGATCGGCCGGCCGCCCATCGCCTCCACCATGGCCTTGGCTGTCCAGAGCAGGCTCATGCCGCCTTCCCCGCAAGCGCCAATCGCACTTCATGATGATCGGAGAAAGGATGGGTCACGGAGCCGATCGTCTGGCCTTCCTCATGGCCCTTGCCCGCCACGATCAGCGTATCGCCGGCCGACAGGAGGCTTATGGCGTGCCGGATCGCCTCGTGGCGGTCGCCGATTTCGATCGCACCGGGCGCATTGGCCAGAATTTGGGCGCGGATCGTGGCGGGAACCTCGGAGCGCGGATTGTCGTCGGTAACGATGGCGATGTCGGCGAGACGGGTGGCGATCCCACCCATGATCGGACGCTTGCCCTTGTCGCGATCGCCGCCGCAGCCGAACACGACGACGACCTTGCCGGTCGTGAACGGCCTGACCGACAGGAGCACGTTCTCCAGCGCCTCGGGCTTGTGCGCGTAGTCGACATAGACCGGCGCGCCGGCGGCGGTCGTGCCGACGAGGTCGAGCCTGCCCGGCGCACCCTTGAGGTGCTCGAGAGCGGCGAACGCCGCGTCCACCTTGACGCCGGTCGCCAGCGCGAGGCCGGCGGCAACGAGCGCATTCGACATCTGGAAGTCGCCGGCAAGCGGCAGGTCGATCTCGTAAAGCGCTCCCGAGAACTCGACCTCGGCGCGCTGGCGATAGCGCTCGAGTTCAAGCCGCTTCAGCTTCAGGAAATCGCCCTTGCGGCCGACGGTGAGCACGATACGCCCGGCCTTGTTCGCCGCCGCGATCGTGGGGGCCGACCAGGCATCGTCGGCGAAGATGATGGCCGGCGCGCCCTTCGGCAGCAGCGTGTCGAACAGGCGCAGCTTGGCGCGGTGATACTCCTCGACCGTCGGATGGTAGTCCATATGGTCGCGGCCGAGATTGGTGAAGCCGGCGGCAGACAGCTTCACGCCGTCGAGGCGGCGCTGGTCGAGCCCGTGGCTCGATGCCTCCATGGCGGCATGGGTGACGCCAGACTCGGCCAGCTCCTTGAGCAAAAGGTGCAGCGCCACCGGATCGGGCGTCGTCAGCGTGCCGTAATCGTCGCGGCCGGGTGCCACGACGCCCGTGGTGCCGATGCTCGCGGCCTGGAGCCCGGTATGAGCCCAGATCTGGCGAAGGAACGAAACGACCGACGTCTTGCCGCTGGTTCCGGTGACCGCCGCCATCGTCGCGGGCTGCGCGCCGTAGAAGCGTGCCGCCGCGAGGGCGAGCGCTTGCCGGGGGTCGTCTACCCGCAGGATCGGAACCGGGAGATCACCCAGGGCGGCGTCCTTCGCGGCGATGATGGCCGAAGCCCCCTTCGCCACCGCGTCCGCGGCATAGGCTGCGCCGTCGGCCTTGGTTCCATGAAGAGCGGCAAACAGGTAGCCGGGCCTGGCCGCCCGCGAATCCGCGGTCAGCCCAAGCACTTCGACGGACGCGGTCGACCCGTCGCCCATCGGCAGAATTCCTGCAAAATCCTTCAGCTGCATCAAATGCCCGTTCAAGAAGCGCTGCCCCCGACCCCCCGGGAATCACTGGTAGGAGACAAGCAACGCCTCATTTGTTTGGCCGAATTCTGGCTTCACGCCAAGCAGCGACGCCGAGCGGCGGATGATATTGGCCACGATTGGCGCCGCATTGAGGCCGGACGTCGCGCCCATGCCCGGTTTCTCGGGCTTCGGCTCGTCGATGATCGAGAGAACGATGTATTGCGGATCGTCCATCGGGAACGAGGCCAGGAAGGCATTGAAGCGCTTGTCGCTCGAATAGCGGCCGTTGACGACCTTTTCGGCCGTGCCGGTCTTGCCGCCGACCCGGTATCCGGGCACTTCCGCGCGCTTGCCCGAGCCTTTCTCCGCGTTCAACCGATAGAGATAGCGCATTTCGGCGCTGGTCTTCTCGCTTATGACCTGCTTGGCGGAAGCCATCGCTTCCTCCTCGGTCCGAGGCAGCAGCGTCGGAACCAGCAGCTTGCCGCCGTTCATCAGCGCCGCTGCGCCGACAGCCGTCTGCAGCGGGGTGGTGGTCATGCCGTGGCCGAAGGCGATCGTGATCGAATGGACCTTCTTCCAGACCTTCGGCTCGGACGGCGTCGCGACCTCGGGCAGTTCGATCTTCACCCGGTCGAGAAGGCCCATCCGGTGCAGGAACTCGCGGTGACCTTCGATGCCGACGACGTCGGCCTCGCGCGCCGAGCCGATGTTGGACGAGTAGATGAACACTTCCGGCACGGTCAGCACCCTGCCCTTGCCGTGGAAATCGCGGATCGTCTGCCGGCCGATGGTGATCGGGCGCGTCGCATCGAACCGGCTCTCCAGCGTCACCTTGCCCGAATCGAGCGCCATCGCGGTGGTGAAGCTCTTGATGGTCGAGCCCATCTCGAACGTTCCCGCCGTCATGCGGTTGAACTTGTCCTTGTCGTGCGCACCGACGGGATTGTTCGGATTGAAGTCGGGCAGCGATGCCATCGCCACGATCTCGCCGGTCTTGGCGTTGAGCACCACGGCGCCGGCGGCGATCGCGTGGTAGCGCTCCATCGCGTTGGCCAGTTCGTCGTGCACGATGTGCTGGACGCGGATGTCGAGCGTCGTGCGGAAGGGCGCCAGATTGCCGGCCGAGGCGAGGCCTAGCTCGCGCAGATCGGCGAGACCCTGGCTGTCGATGTATTTCTCGAGCCCCGCGATGCCCTGGTTGTCGACGTTGACGAGGCCGAGGATGTGCGCGGCCGTCGCGCCGCCGGGATAGAACCGCTTCGTCTCCGTGCGGAAGCCGATGCCGGGCAGGCCGAGCGCCATGATGTCCGCCCGCTGTTTCGGCGACAGCTGGCGCTTGAGCCAGACGAAGCCGGCCCCGCTCTTGAGCTTGTTGTAGGTTTGCTCCGGTTCGAGGTCCGGCAGCACGGTCGAAAGGAGCTCCAGGGTCTCGTCCGGATCGATGATGTTCTTCGGCTCGGCATAGAGCGACGCCGTCTTGATGTCCGTCGCCAGCACTTCGCCATTGCGATCGACGATGTCCGGACGCGACGCGAGCCCGCGCACCGCCGTCGGCGCGGCTTCGCTCGGATCCTGCAGGCCCAGATAGACGAGGCGGCCCGCGATCACGCCGTAGATGCCGAAGAAGATCGCCATGGTCATCACGACCCGGTTCCTCGTGCGCCCGCCGGATGCCTTGCGGCGGGAATCGACGACGATGGCTCCGGCTTGTTGGGCGGCCGCCGGGGCTGATTTCTTGGCGAGAAGGCGCTTGATCATCACTGTACGACTCCGCCCGTGGTCACCTTGTCGGTCCTGTCTTGCGCCATGCCGCCGACTCGCGGCGTGGGCAGGATCTCCATCTCGACTGGCTTGGCCGGCAACTCGTCGATGCCGACCACCTGCCGGGCGTCGAGTGGCGCGAGCTGCAGTTCTTCCTGATAGATCTCGGTCAGCTTCTGCAGCCGCGACGGCTGCGTCAGCAGGCTCCAGTCGGCTTTGAGGATGGTCAGGGAGTCCTGTTCGAAGCGGATCATCGCCTCGATCTTGCGGACCTCGGCGAGCTGCGCCTCGACCTGATGCTTGGTGTTGTAGGTGAAGGCGGCACCTGCCACCATCACGGCAATCAGAACGATGTCGGTGGTACGAAACACGACGATTACCTCCGGTCCGGCTGGCGAACGTCTGGGAGATCGGGAAGCGCGAAGATCGAGAGATCTTCCCGCCGGGCGAGATTCGCGGTGCGTACCGCGCTTCTGAGCTTGGCCGAGCGCGCGCGGGGGTTCCGCTCAGCCTCCTCGTCCGAGGCAGCGATGACCTGGGCCGGCTTCTCGAACGTGGCGGCCTGCGCATGCACCTGAGGCAGGTGGCGCGAGCCGCCGCCCTGCGAGGAACGGTCCGACAGGAAGCGCTTGACGATCCGGTCTTCGAGCGAGTGGAAGGTCACCACGACCAGCCTTCCGCCAGGCTTCAGCGCCCGCTCCGCCGCCATCAGCGACTTGGCGAGCTCGCCGAGCTCGTCGTTGACGTGGATGCGCAGTGCCTGGAAGACCCGCGTGGCCGGATGGATGCGATCCTTGGGATTGCGCCCGACAAGGCCCTCGATCGCATTGGCGAGGTCCAGCGTCGTCGCGAACGGCTTCGTTGCCCGCCGCTTCTCGATCATGCGCGCGATGCGACCGGCCTGCTTCTCCTCGCCGAGGAAGCCGAAGACACGGGCGAGATCGCCCGCCTTGTAGGTGTTGACCACATCGGCGGCAGTGACGCCTGTCTGTGCCATCCGCATGTCGAGCGGGCCGTCCTGCCGGAACGAGAAGCCACGATCCGCTTCATCGATCTGCATCGACGACACGCCGATATCGAGCACCACTCCGTCGACCGGCTGGCCGGCATATTCGTCGAGGCGGGAAAAAGGCCCATGCACCAGCCGGAGCCGTCCGCCGGACGCCGCCTCGAGGGCGCGGCCGTCGGCGATGGCATTCGGATCACGGTCGATGGCGACGACACTCGCGCCGGCAGCCAGGATCGCCTTCGTATAGCCGCCGGCGCCGAAGGTTCCGTCGACCACCAACATGCCGGGGCTGACCTGAAGGGCCGCCAGCACTTCGTGGAGAAGCACCGGAATATGGCGGACCGGTCCGCCACCGGCGTCTGTATCGCCGGGGTCCGCCATCATTCCGAGGCTCCGGACGGGCGCGCCTGTGCGGCGGCCTGCCGAAGGGTTGTGAGCCGCGCGCGCACGTCTGCCAAATGCTGGCGCATGCGTTCCGGTTCCCAGATCTGGAAGAATTGCCCTCGCCCCAGGAAACCCACCTCCGATGTGATGCCCGTGTGCTCGCGGATGAAATCGCTCATCGTGATACGGCCGTCCGCGTCGAGCTTCAGGAAGGTCCCCTCCCCATGCACGTAGGCCGACATGTCGTCCGCGGTGCGCAGGAACGGATTCGCCTGCTCCAGCTGCCGCTCGTAGCGCTCCAGCAGATCCATTCCGCCCACGTCCAGCGCCGGCTCCTCCAGCGCGCGCAGTGCATAGAGCTCGTGATAGCCGCGCTTGGCCGCGAGCGCGCGGAACGCGCCGGGGACGGAGACGCGTCCCTTGGCATCGATCCGGTTCACCGCGCTCGACAGAAAACGATCCATGCGCCGGTATCGCCCCACTTCCTTTCATCGCGTCGTCCGCGCTTGCGCGCAGTCCTCGAGAGCCCCGCCGCCGCTCGAAATCAGGGCATGCGCTCCGGTCCGCGCGGACCTGGTCACCGCGCGTTCGGGACACATGGAACCCGTCACCGAAACGAAGTCTTGATTGCGTTCATGGGATAGCATGGGACAAGATGGGCGTCAAAGGGAAAAGGCCGTTTCGACCGGGCTCCACCTGTCCGACGACAGCTTCGGCCAAGCCTCCAAACGTTTATGAGCGATTAAGGCTAACGAACCGTTAGTGTTGGGATTCTTGGCCTTGTCTCGCCCTTGCGAGCGAGGCGACGGGCCGATAGCGTCGCGGCCTCACGCCGCCCGGGGGACGATTCATGACCGACGATACCGACCAGCGCATTGCCGGCCTTTCGCACTTGCGCCGCGCGCACCTCGACAAGGGCGATGCCGTGCCGCTGCCCATCACGCTGGCATCGATGTTCCACCTGCCCGGCGATCCGGTGGGCTTCCGCCAGTACGGGCGCTACGACAACCCGACCTGGGAAGCGACCGAAGAAGCGCTCGGCCATCTCGAGGATGCGCCATGCGTCGCCTTTCCCTCAGGCATGGGCGCGATCTCCGCGGTCTTCATGGCGACGCTCAAGGCCGGCGACCGGATCCTCGCGCCGTCGGACGGCTATTATACGACGCGGCTGTTCGCCGACCGGTTTCTCAAGGCTTTCGGCGTCGAAATGGACACCCGGCCGACGCGGAGCTTCTCCGACGGCGGCTTTGACGGCTATCGGCTTGTATTCATCGAAACGCCTTCCAACCCCGGCCTCGACATCTGCGACATCGCCGGCATCTCGGCGGCGACCAAAGCCGCCGGCGCGCTCGTCGTGGCCGACAACACCACGATGACCCCGCTCGGTCAGCGCCCGCTCGACCTCGGCGCCGACGTAGTCGTTTCCGCCGACACGAAGGCCGTCAACGGCCATTCGGACGCGCTGTTCGGCCATGTCGCCACGCGCGACGAAGGCGTGCTGACGGCGCTGAAGGAATGGCGGAAACTATCCGGCGCGATCCCCGGGCCGTTCGAGGCCTGGCAGGTGCATCGGGGTCTCGAGACGCTCGACGTCCGCTTCGAGCGGATGTGCGCCTCGGCGCAGGTGGTTGCCGAGCGCCTTGCCGGACGCGGCATAGCCACCGTCTATCCGGGCCTCGAGGACCATCCTTCACACAATCTGGCCCGGCGCCAGATGCGGCGCTTCGGCTTCCTGATCGGCCTCACCCTGCCGAGCGCCGAGGCCGCCGAGGCTTTCATCAACTCATGTCCGCTTATCCAGCCCGCCACCTCCTTCGGCGGCACCCATACCTCTGCGGAGCGCAGGGCGCGCTGGGGCGACGCGGTCGCGCCGGGCTTCGTGCGGCTGTCGGTGGGATGCGAACCGGTGGAGGAGTTGTGGAAGGCACTCGATGGGGCATTATAGCTTCTGAAGGACAGGCGCCGGCTGTGAGCCTCGGCCGGGCCTGACCATGTTCGGCACGGTGACGCCCTCGCTGTCGCCCCTCGCCGCTCCGCGAATCTTGTGGTGCCCCCCGACATCTGGCGGAAACATCCCGCCTCTAGTCATGCCGTCGAAGTCGGCAGCAGCCGGACCGTCACTGGTATTCTGTCCACACGCATTCTGCGGGCGCGGCTGCATGCCTAGATTCCTGCACATCCACGGCTGGAGGGGATAATCATGAACTTCACGATGCGCTTGCTGTCGCTCAGCTCTTTGGCGCTATCTCTTGTTACCGCTCCGGCTCAAGCCGGCGTGGCGATCGGGGACGATTTCTACGAAGAAACCGTCGCCGTATCCTGCCCAGTCGGCTCTTATCTCTGCCGTATCAATTTCACCAAGACGCCGGCGGGCAAGGTCCTGATCGTCAAGCGCATCGCGTGCTTCCACAGAAGGACGCAGCCGATCGAATTCGCTTATCTCGGCGTATCGCAGACAGCGGGAGGCTCCGCCTCACGCAAGATCCCGATCCCATTTCTCGTCAATACGACGGGCGATGGCCTGTACTACTATACGTTCAACGAGGAGGTCGAATTCCGGATCGGGCCGAACAAGTTCCCATTCTACTATCTCGAAACGTCAAATCCGGGCAGCGGCAATTCTAACTGCGCCCTCACCGGAACCCTGCAGCCGCAATAGGCCGCGCGGGCCGAGGTGCCAGCCGGCCTGTAAGCCGGGTTCTGTATGGCCCCGCCACCCTTGCGGACGGCGGAACGCGGTGGCCATTCATCTTCGGCGGCCATTGCTGGACGCCTGACGCAACCCACCCGGACGACTGGGCCGGAAAAGCCTGCGGGTTTCCCCGCGCGTCGTCCCTATTCGGTCTTGCTCCCGGTGGGGTTTGCCGTGCCGCTCCCGTTGCCGGTCGCGCGGTGGGCTCTTACCCCACCCTTTCACCCTTACCCCGCCGGCGAGACGGCCCGACATGGGGCCGTCTGGCAGGCGGGGCGGTCTGCTCTCTGTGGCACTTTCCCTGGGGTCGCCCCCGCCGGCAATTAGCCGGCACCGTATTTCCGTGGAGCCCGGACTTTCCTCGACCGCAGCCTTTCGGCTCTCGCGGTCGCGGCCACCCGGCCGGCTGGCGTTGCGCATAAAGGCGTTCCCCGCGCGAATTGCAAGGCTGCGCGCGGGATTTCCGCCGGCCGGCGGCGCGTCATCAACTGCTCAGATGACGCTTCACTTTCGAGCAATAGGCGGCGGACACAGGGTTCATGCGCTTGGCACCGTGGCCGGCGTTGTATTTCAGGATCGTTCCGCAGGTGGTCCCACCGCCGAGCTTGTGCGCCATACCGAGGTATTTCATCCCGTATTTGATGTTGGTCTCGGGATTGTAGAGCCCCTTCAACGAGCCGGAATAGCCGAGGCCGCGTGCCGTCGACGGCTTGATCTGCATCAGCCCGACTTCGCCGGCGCTGCCGCGGGCATTGACGCGGTAATTGCTCTCCACGCGGATCACGGCATGAGCGAGCGACACCGGCACACCGTAGGTCGACGCGTAGCGGGCGATGATATCGCCATAGCCCCCCGAGGAACCATCGCCCGTCGAGACCTTGGACTTGCGCGCCTTGGCAACGAGGTCCGGCCGCTTGTCCGAAGAAATCGAGGCCGTCGTCTCGGGATCGACACCGGGCAGCGCGGCCGAGCCCGGCCCGTCGAGGATGATCTTCGTACGGCCCTTCTTATCCTTCGCGAGTGTCTTCTTGCCGGCCCCGCCTTCGCTGGCAACGGTCATGGATGCGCTGCCCTTGTGGGTGGAGGTCATCCTGTCGCGCGGTGCCTTTCCGGACGCCTCCTCGACCTTGGAGGAAGGCGCCTTCGCACGGGCCGAAGCATAGACACTTCCAGGCGCTTCCTGTGCGTTTACAGCAAAACTCATCATTCCGGCAGCAAATGCTGCCGCAACTGCAACTTTCATCATGTAGTTATTGTTCTCTTTACCAGTATCGAAGGGATTTTCGGCTTCGATTTCGTGGGACTTGCCGATAGGTCAACTGACCCTTTTCGGCGGCTGAACGAACGCCGATCTCGCAAGTCATTGTGCTGCGAGTTAGACCCACCAAATAACGATTCAATTCAGGCTGTAATATTAGCGCAAACCGGATATTACTACCGTAACGGTAGGCCTGGCAGGTCGGAGACGAGCGCAGTCAGCAGCGCATGGGTTTCGGCATCGACCACACCGTCCACCTTCCGGCGCCGGAAATGCAGTTGGAACGCCTCCACCACGGTCTGTGTCCGCGTATCGAAACGTCCAGTTATTTCAATGCCGTAGCCATAGAGATTGAGCATGGACTGGACACATTCGACCCGCGCACCCTCTTCGCCAGACCTGATCGGATCGATGGCTGCGAGTTGCACCCGTGCGGGCAGATTCCCGATCCCGCGAGCATGAAGCTGCTCCCAGGGAAAGGCCGGTCCTGGATCGACCTTGCGGCCGGGCGCGACATCCGAATGCGCCAGAACTCGCTCTTTCGGAATCTCCAGGCGAGAGGAAATATCGAGGCACAGCGCCGCGACCGCCTCGATCTGGGTCTCGGGAAACGGCGGATGGCCCGCCATGGGGCCGGGATTGACGATCTCTATCCCGATCGAGCGCGAGTTGATGTCCGTCGCGCCATGCCAGGAACTGCGGCCGGCGTGCCAGGCTCTGTCCGCCTCGCGCACCATCTGCACGATCCGGCCGTCCTCGTGGACCAGATAGTGGCACGAGACCTCGCTCGTCGGGTCGCACAGCCACCGCTCGGCTGCGTCGCCCGTTTCCATGCCCGTATAGTGGAGAACGATCATGTCGGCGCGCGACACGTCGCGACGGGGGCCGAAATTAGGGGAAACCCTGACCTCGGCGCCGGCAAAGTCAGCGGTGAACCCGCTCATACCCGCAGAAGCGTCTGTTCGATCGCCTCGAAGGCGATATTGATCGCGGCAAGCCGCCGCGTTGCGATGGCGATGAACTCTTCCGGCATTCCGCGCGCAATCAGCCGGTCCGGATGGTTCTGCGAGACCAGGCTGCGGTAGCGCCGCTTGACCTCGTCGAGGGTAGCCGACGTCGATACGCCCAGCACCCGGTAGGGGTTGGCGCCCTCCGAAAGCGTATGCCGCGCCAGGATCCGATCGAACTCGCGCTCTTCGAAAGCGAATATCTCCGCCGTCCGCCTCAGAAAGCCGATCTCGCGTTCGTGCACGAGACCGTCGGCCTTGGCGATATGGAACAAGCCGTCGAGGATGTCCTCCAGCAGCGACGCTCGATCCGGATCCTCGTCGAACAGCGATGCCATTCTCCCGGCGTAGGATTCGAACCCCGCGATGTCGCCCTTGGCGAGGTCGTAGAGCCGCGCGACGTTGCGGACCTGTTCGGTCGGGACCGAGAAGATCTGCTGGAAAGCCCTGACCTCGTCCTGCGTGACGATACCGTCCGCCTTCGCCATCTTGGCCGACAGCGCGATGAGGGCAATGGAGAAGGCGACCTTGCGCCGCAGCGCGGGATCGCCCTCGAACACGGTGCGCAAGGCCTCGATCACCCCCGAAAAGGCAGTGTTTGTAACCCGCGAAACGAAATCGCCAAGGCGCGACCACATCGACATTGCGCTGCAATACGACGAAACCGCGCGGGGTGCGAGAGGCCGGTCCAACTTTTCGGACACTCCGGCGGCAAGCTGCCGCAGCCGCAAACGCCCAAAGAAAGAGGCCGGAAGACCGGCCTTTCTCTGTCTGTCTGCCGCGATGTTACTCGCTCGGAGCAGGCGTCGCCGGCTTCATCTCTTCGGCAGCGCCGTCATCCGTGGCGGGAGCCTGGGGCGCCGGGGTCACGGCGGGATCCGACGGAGCCGGAGTCGTCTGGGCCGGCGGCTCGACGCTCTGCGTGGTGCTCGTGTCGGTGTCGCTGCAGGCGGCCGCCCCGAACAGGGCGACGGCGGCGGCGGAAGCGAGGATCAGTTTCTTCATCATTCATCTCCTTAAGAAATTCACTTTCTTTCGGCGGACACCCGTGAGGGGTCGGGGAGGAAATGCGCGGACCGCGTCCAGGTTTCGTAACGTTGTGTGACGCCTGGTAATCTAGGGCATCTGGGAGGGCTACCTCGATCTGTAGAAGCGCCCCATGACGGCCGGAGTGAGATACATCGGAATCTGGTAGCAGCCGATATAGAGAAGGATCGGATCTATCGTCTGCTGCGGGAGGACCGTTAGGAACAAGGCAGCATTTCTGTTTGCCGCGACCACTCCGAGCGCTGCGGACCATGCGTTCCAGCCCGCCAATCGCACGATACCGGCGACGGCAGCCTGAATGACAAAGTTTACCACGCAGACCAGCCCCAAGATGGACAGGAAGCGCAGAGGCGTCTGGCGCAATGCCGGGCCGACCGCCGACATCAAGCCGATCACGACGATCGCCATTGCAATCGCCGACACGCCGTCGATGGAGCGAATCGCGTCGGCGGAGGGCTCCTTCATTACTGTCGAGCGGATGAGGAATGCCAGGCCTGCCGCCAGTCCGATGAGCAGCATCAGGCCGCCCGCGGCGGTCAGCACATGACGCGGGTCGCCGAAAGCCGGGGTCAGCCAGAACACCGGAACGACGGTCAGCGGCAACAGTGCGGTGCCGAGCACGAGTTGCCTGAGCGCAGGCGCCGGATCGTTGCCGGTCATGGCTGCGAAATGCGGGCTGCCGGTGACCGGTGCCGCGGCGAACAGGAGCACGAAGAATGTGGCAAGCGCCGACCCGCTCCAGCCCAGCAGGGCAAATACGGCTATTACCGCCAGCGGCATGCCCACCTGCAGCACCCCTGCCAGGGCGAGCGAGGCCCCGATGTCGCCAAGAGCGCCGATCGTTTCCCGCGGGCCGACGCGAAGGGCCGCCAGGAACAGCAGGCCGGCCACCATCTCTCCGATCCAGGGACGCATCGCCAGGGCAAGACTTGGGAATGCCGCGCCGGCGACGAGCCCCAGGATCAGCACGAGGCGCGCGTGGCGCGCGGCAAGCGCCAACAATGCCTTGGGGCCGATGGTCATTACAGGGACGCCGCTGTGCGCGCAGCCTGATCGTAATGGCCGGAGAGCGCCCTTAGCGTCGCGGCGACCGCAGATATCGCATTCGGATCGAGTCCCAGGCTCTTGACCGACTCGACCAGCAGCGCTTCGCGCACCGCACGGTAACGCAGGCAGGTCTCGACCCCTTTCGGAGTGGCGCCGATCAACTTTTCCTTGCCCGAGCGGCTGCTCTTCACCAGTCCGCGCTTCTCCAGCTTCTTGATCGCGTAGATCACGACATGCGTGTCCTCGATGCCGAGCATGATGCACAGGTCTGACAGCCGCTTCGGCCTGCCCCGGTGATTGGACGAATGCAGGACCTGCACGTCGGTCGCTGCGAGGCCGGGCTCGCCCGCGGCCGTCATGCAGCGGACCATCCACCGTTCGAAGGCATTGCCGGCCAGCGTCATGCCGAACTCGAGCTCCGACAGGGCTGGCAACGCGCCATCTGCCAGGTGCGCGGAGGAGACGATCGGTCCGAATTTCGAAGTATCGCCCATCGAATGTTCCTCCGCGGTCGTCATGGCGCCGCAAACATCGTGCGCGGCAGCCAGAGTGCGAGATCCGGGAATACCGCAAGTAGCACCACCATCACGCACATCAGCAGAAAGAACGGCACCGTTGCGCGAGCGATATCGAACAGGTTGCGGCCGGTCAGACCCTGGATGACGAACAGGTTGAAGCCGACCGGCGGCGTGATCTGCGCCATCTCGACCACGATGACGAGATAGATGCCGAACCAAACGAGGTCGAAGCCGGCCTGCGTCACCAGCGGCATGATCACCGCCGTGGTCAGGACGACCATGGAAATGCCGTCCAGGAAGCAGCCCAGCGCGACGAACAGAACCGTCAACGCCAACAGCAACGCCATCGGCGACAGGCCGAGCGTGCCGATCCACGCAGCCAGTTCGCGGGGAAGTCCGGTGAAGCCCATTGCCGTCGTGAGCACCGCGGCACCGGCGAGAATGAAGGCGATCATGCAGGAGGTCACGGTCGCCGCCATCAGGCCCTCGCCAAAGCTCGCCCGGTTCAGCGCGCCCTGCGCCCATGCGAGCAACAGGCTCAGCGCAACGCCGATGACGGCTGCCTCCGTCGGCGACGCGAGCCCGCCATAGATCGACCCGATGACGCCGGCGATGAGCAGGGCAACCGGCAAGAGGCCGCGTGCCGAACGCAGCTTCCCCGCCCAGGGGACACGCTCCTCCCGAGGCGGCATCTTCGCAGGATTGAGCATTGCCCAGACGGCGACATACCCCATGAACAGGATCGCCAGGACGATGCCGGGAACGACGCCGGCGACGAACAGGCGCGCGATGGACTCCTCCACGGCCGCGCCGTAGACGATCAGGATGATCGAGGGGGGTATCAACAGTCCCAGGGTCCCCGAGCCTGCCAGGCTGCCGATCGCCAGCCGGTCGTCATAGCCACGCCTCTTGAGTTCCGGCAGCGAGATCTTGCCGACCGTCGCGGTGGTCGCCGCCGAGGATCCCGAGACGGCGGCGAAGACGGCGCAGCCCAGCACGTTGACGTGCGCAAGCCTGCCCGGCAGGCGCCGCACGAACGGCGATATGCCGGCGAACATGTCTTCCGACAGACGCGACCTGAACAGGATTTCGCCCATCCAGATGAACATCGGCAGCGCGGTCAGGTCCCATGAGGTCGAGGCGCTCCAGAACGACGTCGCAAGCACCTGGGCGGCGGGGATGGCGGGTTTGGTGGCGAGCGCCACGAGCGCGACGGCCGACAGCGAGAACGCCACCCAAAGCCCGAGCGCCAAAGCGCCGAGCATGACGACGACGAGAAGCGCGGAAATCTCGAACAGACCCATCGCTCAGACCTCCGAGCGGCCTGGCTGAACGGCACCGCGTTTCGCGACCTGCCAGCTCGTGTCGACGAGCGCGACGGTCAGAAGCCCCAGCCCCAGCGCCATCAGCGCCTGCGGCAGCCACAGCGGCACCGCCACGAAACCGAACGAGACGTCGTTGAAGGTCCAGCTCTTGAGAGCGAGACGTGCGACCGCGACGGTCGCGTAGGCGGCGAGCGCGGCCGCGGCGAAGCCGACTGCCGTCTCGATCCAGCGACGCGGTCCGGGCGCAAGCTGCTCGATCAACAGGTTCACGCGGATATGGCCGCCGGCGGCGAAGGTATGGGCAAGCGCCAGAAAGCTCGCGATTGCAAGGAGATAGCCGCAGATCTCCGCGATCGACGGCACGATGAAGCCGAAAGGCACCAGTCCGAGGGCCCTCATGCCACCGTCGAGCAGGCGGGCGAGTACCTGGACGCAGACGAGCGAGAAGATGGTGAGCAACGCGAACGCGGCCGCATAGCCCGCGACGCGGTAGGTCAGGTCGAGAAATCGGCGCATGGATGCCCCCGGCACAGTTGCGGAAACCGGGCGGCGCGAACGCCGCCCGGCAGGCACGTGCGAGGAGGCTACTGCCCGAACGCGTTCAGCAGCGCCTCGCCGTCGGCGCCTGCCCGCTCCTTCCACTCGCCGGCGATCGTCTTGCCGATCTCGGCGAAGCCCGACTTCAGCTCGTCGCTCGGCGTGACGATCGTCATGCCGTTGTCCTGGAGCACCTTGGTCTTGGCCGCGGTCTCCTCGACCGAGGCTGCCCAGCCGCGTGTCTCCGCCGCCGCGGCGGCTTCCGTGACGGCGGTCTTCTCGGCATCCGACAGCGCGTCGAACGCCGTCTTGTTGACGATGACCATGTTGCGCGGCAGCCAGGCCTGCGTGTCGTGATAGTGTGAGACGAAGTCCCAGGCCTTGGAATCCGAGCCGGTGGAAGGCGACGTGATCATCGCCTCCACGCGGCCGGTCGCGAATGCCGTCGGGATGTCGGAGGCCTCGATCTGGGTCGGCACCATCTTAGCCAGCGCCGCCACGCGCTCGGTTCCGAGATTGTAGGCGCGGAACTTCAGGCCCTCGAGATCCGCGACCGCCTTGATCTCCTTCTTGGCGTAGATGCCCTGCGGCGGCCACGGCACCGAGAACAGCAGCTGCAGGCCCTGCTCGCCGAGCAGCTTCTCCAGGTATGGCTTCTGCGCGTCGTAGAGCTTCTTCGACAGGTCGTAGCTGGAAGCGAGGAACGGAACGGAATCGACGCCGTATATCGGGCTCTCGTTCTCGAGGCGCGACACCAGCAGTTCGCCGATCGGGGCGATCCCGTCGCGCACCGCGGTCTTGATGTCGGGATGCTTGATCAGGGACTGGTTGGAATGGACGGTGATCTTGAGGCTGCCACCGGTCTTGGCGTCCACCTCGGCGGCGAATTCAGCGATGTTCTTGGTGTGGAAATTGCCGTCCGGATAGGGTGTGGGCATGTCCCAGGCAGTCTGCGCGAAGGATGCG
Source organism: Mesorhizobium sp. (assembly GCA_019635735.1). Classification (GTDB taxonomy): domain Bacteria; phylum Pseudomonadota; class Alphaproteobacteria; order Rhizobiales; family Rhizobiaceae; genus Mesorhizobium_A. The sequence goes on along the minus strand of JAHBYX010000007.1, from coordinate 254,776 downwards.
CCGGTGGCGAAAAGACCTGCGGCGAGGGCACCGAAAGCGAGCGGTACGAAATGTTTCATGTCGTTCCCCTTTTTGAAGGCGATGAAGCGTGGAGTTCATCATCCGGAGCCAGCCTTGTCGACCCCGGCTGAAAGCGACGTTGACAGTTTATCGATAAATCGTCAATAACTTTTCCGCAACGTAACGAGGACCTCGCCATGACCTCCACCATCTGGGATTTCTGGATCGATCGCGGCGGCACGTTCACCGACGTCATCGGCCGCGCGCCCGACGGCTCGCTGCACCCCCGCAAGCTTCTCTCCGAAAATCCCGAGGCCTATCGCGACGCCGCCGTTCAGGGCATCCGCGACCTGCTCGGCCTGAAAGCGGGCGAGCCGATCCCGGCCGGCCGCGTCGGCGACGTGAAGATGGGCACCACCGTGGCCACCAACGCCCTGCTCGAGCGCAAGGGCGACCGCGTGCTGCTGTTGATCACGAAAGGCTTTCGCGACGCGCTGCGCATCGCTTACCAGGCCCGGCCGGACATCTTCGCCAAGCAGATCCTCCTGCCCGAGCAGCTCTATGAGCGCGTCATCGAGGTGCCGGAGCGAGTGCGCGTCGACGGAACGCTGGAAACCTTGCTCGACCTCGAGGCGGTGCGCGACGAGATCGCCGCCGCGAAAGCCGACGGCATCGAAGCGGTCGCGATCGTCTTCATGCACGCCTGGAAACACCCGGATCACGAAGGCCGCGCAGAGGATCTTTGCCGCGAGATCGGCTTCAGCCAGATCTCCGTCAGCCACAAGGTTTCGCCGCTGATCAAGCTGGTCGGGCGCGGCGACACGACGGTCGTCGACGCCTACCTGTCGCCGATCCTGTCGCGCTACGTGCAGCGGGTGGCGGGAGAACTGGGGGCGAAGGGCGCCGAGAACGGTCCCCGCCTCATGTTCATGATGTCGTCGGGCGGTCTCACCGCCGCCGACATGTTCCAGGGCAAGGACGCGCTGCTGTCCGGCCCTGCCGGCGGCGTCGTCGGCATGGTCGAGACCGCCAGGCTCGCCGGCTTCGACAAGGTCATCGGCTTCGACATGGGCGGCACGTCGACCGACGTGGCGCATTATGACGGCGAATACGAGCGCGCCTTCGACACCGAGGTGGCCGGCGTCCGCGTGCGCGCGCCGATGATGCGCATCCACACGGTCGCGGCCGGCGGCGGCTCGATCCTGCATTATGCAGACGGCCGCTTCCAGGCCGGGCCGGATTCGGCCGGCGCCAACCCCGGCCCCGCCTGCTACCGCCGCGGCGGTCCGCTGGCCGTCACCGACGCCAATGTCATGCTGGGCAAGCTGCAGCCGGATTTCTTTCCCGCCATCTTCGGCCCCGGCCAGGACCAGCCGCTGGACGCCGAAATAGTGCGCGCCCGCTTCGCCGGCCTTGCCGCGCAGATCGGCGACGGCCGAACCCCCGAAGCCGTGGCCGAAGGCTTCGTCACCATCGCCGTCGAGAACATGGCCAACGCCATCAAGAAGATCTCGGTGCAGCGCGGCTACGACGTCACCGAGTATCTGCTCAACTGCTTCGGCGGCGCCGGCGGCCAGCACGCCTGCCTGGTCGCTGACGCGCTCGGCATGGAGGCGGTGCTTGTGCATCCCTTCTCCGGCCTTCTCTCCGCCTACGGCATCGGCCTCGCCTCGGTCTCGGCATCCCGCCAGCAGGCACTGATCAAGCCACTCGCCGAATCCTCTGTCCCGGAGATCGACGCGCTCATCGAGGCATTGCGCGAAAAGGTGTTCGAGGAACTGGCGGCGCAGGGCGTGCCGGAGGACGCGATTCGCTGGCGCCCCGTTCTGATGATCCGTTACGACGGCACCGATACGGCCTTGCCGGTCGATTTTACCGGGCGCTCCCTCGACATCGCCCGTCGTGAATTCGAGACCGCGCACAAGGCGCAGTTCGGCTTCGTCTACGACCACAAGCCGATGATCGTGGAATCGATCGACCTCCAGGGGAATGACGGCCGCACCGCCGGCCGCGACGAGACCAGCCGACAGACCGTTGACGAAGCCGTCGCCGCATCCGAAACGCGCAGGATGTTCTGCGAGGGCGAATGGCGCGACGCAGGCGTCTTCCGCCGCGAAGAACTTCGACCCGGCAATCGCGTCCTCGGGCCGGCCCTGGTCATCGAAAGCCACCAGACGATCGTCGTCGAGCCCGGCTGGCAGGCCGAGATCACCGCGCGCGACCATGTACTGCTGCGCCGTGTGGAGAAGAAACGTCGCTTGGCGGCCCTCGGCACCGAAGCCGATCCGGTGATGCTCGAGGTCTTCAACAACCTGTTCATGGCGATCGCCGAGCAGATGGGCGTGACGCTGCAGAACACCGCCTATTCGGTCAACATCAAGGAGCGCCTGGACTTTTCCTGTGCAGTCTTCGACCGCACCGGCGCGCTCGTCGCCAACGCGCCGCACATGCCGGTGCACCTGGGCTCCATGGATCGTTCGGTCGAGACGATCATCCGGCTCAACCAGGGCGACATCCATCCGGGCGACGTCTTTGCGCTGAATGCGCCCTACAATGGCGGCACGCATCTGCCGGACATTACCGTCGTGACGCCGGTCTTCAGCGACGACGAAAGCGAGATCCTGTTCTACGCCGCCTCGCGCGGTCACCATGCCGATGTCGGCGGCACGGCGCCGGGCTCGATGACGCCGCTCGCGACGACCGTCGACGAGGAAGGCGTTCTGTTCGACAATTTCCGAATCGTCGAGCGTGGGCGCTTCATGGAAAAGGAGCTGCACGCGCTCCTGACCGACCATCCCTGGCCGGCGCGCAACCCGCACCAGAACATCGCCGATCTCAAGGCCCAGATCGCCGCCAACGAGAAGGGGGTGGCCGAGCTGCGGAAGATGGTGGACCATTTCGGGCTCGACGTCGTCGAGGCCTATATGGGCCACGTGCAGGACAATGCGGCCGAGAGCGTGCGCCGCGTCCTGCTCTCCTTGCCGGACGAGTCCGTCTATGAGTATCCGACCGACACCGGACAGACGATCAAGGTCAAAATCACCGTCGACCGCGACAAGCGCGAGGCGACGGTCGACTTCGCCGGCACCTCGCCGGTGATGAAGAACAACTTCAATGCGCCGGAACCGGTCGCCCGCGCGGCGGTGCTCTACGCCTTCCGCGTGATGGTGGAGGCCAACATCCCGATGAATGCCGGGTGCCTGCGGCCGATCAACATCATCATTCCCGACGGCTGCATGCTGCGGCCGGCCTATCCGGCCGCCGTGGTCGCCGGCAATGTCGAGACCTCGCAACACGTCACCAACGCGATGTTCGGCGCCATGGGCGCGTTGGCGAATGCGCAGGGCACGATGAACAACCTGACCTACGGCAATGAGACGTATCAGTACTACGAGACGATCTGCTCCGGTTCGCCGGCCGGCCGCTTCAACGACGGCACCGGCTTCGACGGAACGTCGGGCGTCCACACCCACATGACCAATTCGCGCCTGACCGATCCGGAAATCCTCGAACTGCGCTTCCCCGTCCTGCTGGAGGACTTCCACATCCGCGAAGGCTCCGGCGGCAAGGGCAAGTGGAACGCCGGCGACGGCACCAGGCGCACGATCCGCTTCCTCGAGGAGATGGAATGCGCGATCCTCTCCTCCCACCGCGCCGCCCCGCCACGCGGCGTGGCGGGCGGCGGCGACGGTGAGGTCGGCAGGACGGAGGTCCGCCGCCTGGACGGGCGTATCGAGACCTTGCGCGCCTGCGACCAGACGGTGTTGAAAGCCGGCGAGGCCGTGATCGTCACCACGCCGACGCCGGGAGGATTTGGAGCCCAGTGATCGCCCCTACTACAGATTCGTCTGGATCCACTTCGGCGAGTGGTGGATGTCGATCGTCTGCAGCCGTCCGGGGCCGAGATTGACGAAGCGGTGCGGAACGCCGGCAGGCCCCAGCACCGTCTCGCCCGCGTCGGCATCGATCACCTGATCGCCGACGAAGAAGCGTGCCCGGCCCTGAGTCACCACAAACACCTCGTCATAGGGGTGCACGTGCAGGACCGGTCCCACCCCCGGCTCGTCGTTTCCGTAGGTGAGGATCGTAACCTGCGCCCCCAGAACCTCGCCGTTGACCGACCCGCGATAAGGTCCCACCTGCGCGCCGTCGAACAGTCGCGCCTTGGCGGGCGGACGGCCGTCGGGCGTGGCGGTGGCCGGGTCGAAATCGCGTCTGGTCATGGGCTTCCTCCTTCACGGGCGACCATGTCGACGTAGCGCTGTACGCGCAACTCGATTCCGCCTGGACGTCGCCCTCTCCTCTCATCCTCCCGTCACCGGACCTTCAAGCGCCTGTCACCCGCCGGTCATAGGCAGGTTCCACCGCTCACGGGGGATTCGCGCCATGACCGACATTTCCGCAGGTTCCGGCATCGCGACGCGCCGCCATGTCGGCCGCGCCGTCTACCAGCACAAGGCACTGAGCAGGGACGGCCTGTCCGAGCGCCTGTTCGCGCTGCTCTTCTCCGGACTGGTCTATCCGCAGATATGGGAAGACCCCGAGATCGACATGGAGGCGATGGAGCTCGGCGCCGGCCACCGCGTCGTCACGATCGCTTCGGGCGGCTGCAACATGCTGGCCTATCTCACCGCCTCGCCCGCCCACATCGACGTGGTCGACCTCAACGCCGCCCATGTCGCGCTCAACTGGCTGAAGCTCGCCGCCGCGCGCCATTTGCCCGGCCAGCAGGACTTCGCCCGCTTCTTCGGTTCCTCCGGCGTCGGCCACAATGCGCTGGCCTACGACCGCTTCATCGCGCCCCATCTCGACGCGGCGAGCCGCGCCTATTGGGAAAAGCGCGATCTCCTCGGTCGCCGCCGCATCTCCGTCTTCGACCGCAACTTCTACCAGACCGGCCTGCTCGGCTTCTGCATCGCACTCGGCCATCGCGTGGCGAAGCTGCACGGCGTCGATCCGGCTGAGATCATGCAGGCCAGGACCATCGGCGACCAGCGCCGCTTCTTCCGCGAGCAACTCGCACCGCTGTTCGACCGCCGCTTCATCCGCATGGCGACCGCACGAAAGGCCTCGCTGTTCGGCCTCGGCATTCCGCCGGCGCAGTACGATGCGCTCGTCACTGCGGGCGATGACGGCATGGCCGGCGTTCTGCGCGACCGTCTTGAAAAGCTCGCCTGCCATTTCCCGCTCGGCGACAACTACTTCGCCTGGCAGGCTTTCGCCCGCCGCTATCCCTCGTCCGGCGAGGCCGCCCTGCCCCGCTATCTGGCTCGCGCGCATTTCCCCGCGATCCGCGCCAATGCGAACCGCGTCACGGTCCATCACGCCAACTACATCGAGCTGCTCGCCGGCAAGCCCGCCGCCAGCGTCGACCGCTACATCCTGCTCGATGCCCAGGACTGGATGACCGACGCGCAGCTGAACGGCCTGTGGAGCGAGATCACCCGCACCGCAGCTCCCGGCGCCCGCGTCATCTTCCGCACCGCCGCCGCTCCGAGTCTCCTGCCCGGCCGCGTCTCGCCCGCACTCCTCGATCAGTGGGACTACCGCGACGAGCAGTCGCGCGACCTCTCCGCCCGCGACCGCTCGGCGATCTATGGCGGCTTCCACCTCTATGTGAAGCGTTGACCATGGCCGTGACCGACACCGGCAACCACGCCGAATTGATGGACGACGTCTACCGCTGGCAGCGGCACGTCTACGACGCGACCCGCAAATACTATCTCCTCGGCCGCGACCGGATGATCGACCGCCTCGACGCGCGACCGGGCTTGGCGGTCCTCGAACTCGGCTGCGGCACCGGCCGCAATATCGCGCTCGCCGCGCGCCGTTTTCCCGAAGCGCGGTTCTTCGGCCTCGACATTTCCGAGCAGATGCTGGCGACGGCTGGAGCTTCGCTCGCCCGCGCCGGCCTCGGCGACAAGGTGCGGCTCGCACGGGGCGATGCGACTGATTTCGACCCGCCGGCGCTGTTCGGCCGCGCCGCCTTCGACCGCGTCTACATCTCCTATTCGCTGTCGATGATCCCGGACTGGCAAGGGTGCATCCGCCAGGCTGTCGACGTTCTTTCGCCGGGCGGATCGCTGCACATCGTCGATTTCGGCAGCCAGGAACGCCTGCCCGGCTGGTTCAAGGTAGCGCTTCGCGCCTGGCTCGCGAAATTCCACGTCGCCCCGCGCGACGATCTGCGCGACCTGCTTGAATCGGAAGCACAGAAAGCCGGCGCAAGCCTCGAATTCGAATCGCTTTTCCGCGGCTACGCGGTCCACGCAATCTTACGGAAGCGCTGAGTCCGAGCGGCTTCTAAGGCAGCGCCTTGGCGAGTGCAGCCACCATCGCCTGGGACTTGTAGCCGAGCTTGGAGGGTGTGAGCCCGAGGCGCACGACGACCAACTGCTTCGATGGCACGACCGCCATCGACTGGCCGTCGTGCCCGAGCGCCCAGACCGCATCCGCCGGCAGGTCGAAGCCCTTGTCGGGATCTTCGCCGTCGGGTGTCCCGGCGGAAGGCCCGTTCAGCCACATGTGGCCCTGCGTGTATTCTTCCGGTGCCGCCGTCGACGGCGTGCGCAACATCGCCGCATAGCCGTCCGGCAGGATCGCTTTCCCGTTCCAGACGCCGTCCTGCAGCAGGAATTGCCCGAACCGAGCCCAGTCCCGCGCCGTTGCGTAGAGATAGGACGAGCCGACGAAGGTGCCGCGCGCGTCGGCCTCGAGCACGGCGCTGCGCATGCCGAGCGGATCGAACAGCTCGCGCCGCGGCCAGGCGAGCGCGTCGGCGCCGGCCACATTCTGCCAGATCCGCGACAGCATCACGCTCGTGCCGCTCGAATAGGAGAACACCTTGCCTACCTCGTGCGCCAGCGGCTTGGCGGCGGCGAAGGCGGCCATGTCCGGCTCGAGATAGAGCATGCGCGTGACGTCGGTCACGTCGCCGTAATCCTCGTTGAACTCCAGTCCGCTCGACATCGAAAGCAGGTCGCGGACCCTGATCGCGCCGCGTCCGTCCGCCTTCCACGCCTCGAACAGGTCCGTATCGTCGAGGCCCATCTTGCCGTCGCGCACCAGCGTACCGATGATCGCCGCGGTCACCGTCTTTGTCATCGACCAGCCGAGCAAAGGCGTCGTTTCGGCAAAGCCCTCGCCGTAGCGCTCGCCGACAATCCGCCCGTTCTTGACCACGACCACGGCGCGCATGCCGGGCCCCGTCATGCCGGGATCGTCGAGGATCGCCTTGACCGCCGGATCCTGCGAAGGCTCCACAGTCTCGCCTTCCGGCCAAAGCGCCTGCGATACGGCGCCTGCCGCGGCCGGCACAGGCGCCAGCTTCGCCGCCTCGACGTCGCCGTCCGGCACAGAGGCGCATCCGGCGCCCTCGCGCGCCACGGCAAGACCGCCGCCGAACATGCCGAGAAGCTTCGCGTAGGTGGTCTTCGCCTCGCGGTCGACCGACATCGAGATCAGGCCAAGGATCGGGTGTCCGGGGGCCTGCACGTCGACCTTCAGCACCTCGTGCGAGTCCCGTCCGGCGATGAACACGTTCGAGCAGACGATCTTGGCGGAGTAGCCGGCCGCGACCTGTATCAGCGCCGGCGGTGCGATGTAGAGCCAGGCCGCGAAGGCCACGACGATTGCCGCCGCAAGCAGCGCAAGCCACTTGAGCGCTTTGCCGATCAGTCTCATTGCCGCCCCCCGCCTTGGATTCGCCGAACTTGCGCCCGATCCGTCGGTGCGAAGTCTTGGGCGCGGCGCGGGGAAAAATCAATGCCGCAGGGAATGCGCAATCGGCGACGCGAATGTCGGGACGACCAGCTTCGCACAACCGGGAACAGGCAGGATGAGGTTTGCTGGTCCGGCTCGGAGCGGTCCACCAAGGGAGTGTCGATGCACCGTCTCGCGGTTCTGTTGCTGATCGCTTCGCTGGCTGCCTGCACCGGCAGCGGCGGTCTGCAGGAACTCGCGCCGACATCGTCCGACGCGCCCATCGCCTCCGGACCGCGCTTCGCCGACCGGGATCCGCATGACTGGCAGACGCGTAAACCTTGGGACTACTCAATCCATGGCACCGACGTGTCAAAATACCAGTCCGCGGTCGACTGGGCGGCCGCGCGCGCCAAGGGCATTTCCTTCGCTTTCATCAAGGCGACCGAAGGCGGCGACCGTGTCGACGACAACTTTCACGAACACTGGCGCGGCGCACGCGCCGCGGGCATCCCGCGCGGCGCCTATCATTTCTTCTATTTCTGCCGGCCGGCCGCCGAGCAGGCCGAGTGGTTCATCCGCAACGTGCCGCGCGAGAGGGGCTCTCTGCCCCCGGTCCTCGACATGGAATGGAACCCTCTGTCGCCCACCTGCACGCTGCGCCCGCCGCCGGAGACGGTACGCTCGGAAATGCGCATCTTCCTCAACATGGTGCAGAAGCACTACGGCAAGCGGCCGATCATTTACACCGATCCCGCCTTCTTCGACCGCAACGGCCTGAACGCGTTTCGCGGCTATCATTTCTGGCTGCGCTCGACCGCCGGGCATCCGACGGAAAAATACGGCGACCATCCCTTCGTCTTCTGGCAATACACCGGCACGGGCACGGTGCCCGGCATCGACGGAGACGCCGACATCAACGTCTTCAACGGCACGGCCAGCGGCTGGCGCGCCTGGCTGAAGGCCAATGCGCATTGATTGGCGTCAACGCCGCATTTATGCCCGGACGGCGTGCTGTCCCCCGGACGACTATCGGAGATCACCGACGATGAAATTCGCCCTCGCCGCTGCCTTCGCTGCAACCCTTTTCGGCACACCTGCCGTTGCCCAGTCCTGCGGCGGCGATTTCAACGCCTGGCTGGAGGGAATGCGCGCCGAAGCCCAGGCCGCCGGCATCGGCGAGCGCGGCCTCGAAGCGCTTTCCCAGGCACGGCTCGACACAAGGGTGCTCTCCCGCGACCGTGCGCAGGGCGTATTCGCGCAGACCTTCATCGAGTTCTCCAGCCGAATGGTCTCGGGTTACCGCCTCAAGCAGGGCGCTGCCACCCTGAAGAAACATGCCGACGTGTTCGCGCGCGCCGAGGCCGAGTATGGCGTCCCGGGCCCGGTCATCACCGCCTTCTGGGCGTTGGAAACGGATTTCGGCGCGGTCCAGGGCGATTTCGATACGTTGAGCGCACTCGCGACGCTCGCCTATGACTGCCGGCGCCCGGAACTCTTCCGGCCGCAGATCGTGCCGCTTCTGACGCTTATCGACCAGGGCGTGCTGCCGGCCGACGTGAAGGGCGCCTGGGCCGGCGAGATCGGCCAGACCCAGATCCTGCCGTCCGACTACCTCGAAAAGGGTCGCGACGGCGACGGCGATGGGCTCGTCGACCTGCGCAACGATCCGGCCGACGTGATCATGACCACCGCCAACTTCCTCAGGTCGATGGGCTGGCGCGCCGGCGAGCCCTGGATGCAGGAGGTCCGCGTTCCCGCCGAGATGGACTGGGCCGACAGCGGCCGCGAGAACCAGCACCCGCGCTCGCATTGGGCAGCGGCCGGCGTTACCGCGCGCGACGGGTCGGCCCTCCCTTCCGACGACCAGCCGTCGAGCCTCGTCCTGCCGATGGGTCGCAAGGGTCCCGCCTTCCTGATCTACCCGAATTTTGACGTCTATCTCGAATGGAACCAGTCCTTCGTCTATACGCTCACCGCCGGCCATTTGGCGGCGCGCTTTGCCGGTGAGCCGGCCTACGACAAGCGCAATCCCGACCGCGGCCTCACCATCGAGGAGATGAAGCAGCTGCAGGAGAAGTTGCAGGCGCGCGGCCACGACGTCGGCAAGATCGACGGCGTGCTCGGTACCGGCACCCGCACGGCCCTGCAGAAAGTGCAGGCCGAACTCGGCCTTCCCGCCGACGGATGGCCGACGCAGCAACTCCTCGTGATTCTCTGAGGCGGCGATGAGCGGGGACGGCGAATCTTCCGCCCCACCGGTCACGCCGCTCAATCTTCCGCGCGCGATCCTCGCGCTGCTCCTGTGCCAGCTGACCGGCGAGACGACGATCTTGGCTATCCGCGCGTACTACCCGGAGATCGCGTTCCCCGGCCCGGTCGTCGGCATGGCGCTGATGTTCGTCCTGCTGGTCTGGCTCAGGGGTCCCGATGCGGGCCTCGACGCGACCTCCGGCGCAATTCTCCGCAATCTCTCGCTCCTGTTCGTGCCCGCCGCCGTCGGCATCGTGCAATACGGCCCGGTGCTGCGCGAATTCGGCGTCACGCTCGCGCTCGCGCTGATCGCGTCGACGGTGCTGACGCTGCTGGTCACGGTCGGCGTCTTCCTCCTCGTCGCGCGCCTTCAGGGAGAGGACAGAGAATGACCCCCGACATCGTCTCGATCTGGGTCTATCTGTCGGCCTCGCCGCTCACCTGGCTGACGGCGACGCTCGCCGCCTATGTCTCCGCCGACTGGATCGCAGCGCGGCTCGGCCGTCATCCGCTCGCCAATCCGGTGGTCATCGCAGCGGGGATACTTGCAGCCATTCTGATCGCAACCGGCACGGACTACGGCACCTATTTCGAAGGCGCGCAGTTCGTGCATTTCCTGCTCGGCCCGGCGACCGTGGCGCTGGCGGTCCCGCTGTGGCGCAATCTCGCGACCGTCCGCCGCGCGCTCCTGCCGATGGCAGCCGCCCTCGTCGCGGGATCGGTGACCGCGGCGGTCAGCGCCGTCGCCATCGCCTGGGCGCTCGGCGCTCCCGCCGACGTGCTCGCCTCGCTGGCGCCGAAGTCGACCACCGCGCCGATCGCGATGGAACTGTCGAAGAGCCTTGGCGGCATTCCGGCGCTCACGGCCGTCCTGGTGGTGATGACCGGCATCATCGGGGCGGTGGTGGTGACGCCCCTGATGAACGCGCTGAGGATACGGAATTTTGCGGCGCGCGGCTTCGCCGTTGGCGTCGCCTCGCACGGCATCGGCACGGCGCGCGCCTTTCAGGTCTCCGAGATCGCCGGCACCTTCGCCGGCATCGCCATGGGCCTCAACGGCGCGCTGACCAGCCTCCTGGTACTGATCTGGCTGGCTTTCGCCGGCTGAGTCACTCGCTGTCGCATTCCCATTCCATGGCCGAGACGAACACGCTCTCGCCCGCGACGCCGCCGCGCGGATCGATGAGGTCGCCGAGCAGATAGTACTCGCCGTCCTCGCCCTCCTCCTCGCCGAGAAGGTCGAGCGACCAGGAAAGGCCGATGCGGCTGCCGTCGTTCCAGTCAGGATGGATGTCGTCGTAGTCCGGGGAGGAAAGAATGCGCGCATCCGTCGACACGGGCGCGCAGGTAGCGCCAAGCGCCGGCGCGGCGGAAAGGACAAGGAAGGCGGCGAGCAGAAGGCGCATGAAGTGTCCCGATGTTGACGCGGGCCGATGACTAGTTCGCGCGAGTGGCCGCAAAAAGGCGGATCGCGAAATCAGCTCGCCGCCATCGTCTCCAGGCTGGCGAAGCCTTCCGGCTTGTCGCCCTCGTCGAACGGCGTCGCCACTTCGACGAACTTGTCCGGATAGAAGCCGTTGAACCGGGTCCTGAGCGACAGCGAATAAGCGCCGATGTGGCCGATCTCGATCCAGTCGCCCGTATCGACGGTCTCCGGCAGCCAGAACGGCCGCGACAGGATGTCGACCGAATCGCAGGTCGCCCCGCAGACCTTGAACGGCACGATGTTCGACACGTCGCCGTTGCGGCTGCGGATCGCGGGGTCGGGGATGAACCGCGCCGGCAGCGTGATCTTGCCCGTCCACGAATCGGACAGCGACGCCCAGATGCCGTCATTGATGTAGAGCCGTCTGCCCTTGCGCAGCAGCACCCGCACGATCAGCGAAAACGCCCGCGCGACGATGACACGGCCCGGTTCGGCAACGAGCGGCAGGTCTCCAAAACCCCATTCGCGCAGATCGCCGCGAAAGCGCGACATCAGCTGCGACAGCGACGGCATCTCGGGAACCTTGCGGTTCGGGTCGTGGCCGTATTCCGCCGGGAAGCCGCCGCCGACATCCAGGCCGACGAGATCGACACCCGCCCGGTTGCGCACCCAGTCGGCCGTCTTCAGCGCCCGGTCGTAGGTGTCCGGATCCTCGATCTGGCTGCCGACATGGAAGCAGATGCCGACCTTGTAGCCGGTGCGCGCCAGTCGCTGCAGCAGTTCCACCGCCTGCGCCGGGCCTGCGCCGAATTTCTTCGACAGTTCGTAGGCGGCGTGGCCCTTGGTCTGGATGCGGACATAGACCTCGACCGAGCCCGGATCGATGTCGAGCGCTCGCACGATGCGCGTCAGCTTGACGATCTCGTCCTCGTGGTCGACCGCGATCACCCGTATACCGTAGGTCTCGAGCGCCAGCCTTATGTCCGACTGGGCCTTGACGGGGTGCATGTAGAGCATCTCCGCCTCTGGCGCGACGGCGCGGACCGCGGCGAACTCGCCGGGTGAGGCCACGTCGAAGGCCTTTACGCCCGCCTCCGACAAGGTCTTCAGAACCATCGGCTCGCCATTCGTCTTCACCGCATAGGCCGTCTTGCCCGGAAACATCGCCATGAAGCTTTGGGCGTCGGCTTTCAGCACGTCCGGATGGAAGCAGTAGACCGGCTCGTCAGGGCGAAGCTCCAGCGCGGCGGCCTTCGCGGTCTCGAATCTTTGCATGGGCAGTTCCCGTTTCGACGCGAAACTATCAGCCGCGCATGACGCGCGAAAGCGGTGTCCGGGCCGAAGGTTCCGGAAACGGGTGGCGAAGGCGGGCGAGTCATTCTAACGATGCGCCCTCAACGGATACCCCGCATGAGTCTCCCCTCCTCCGCTTCCCCCCAGAATCCGCCGATGACCGCCCGCATGTGGGCGCTGCTCCTGCTGCTGGGCGTCATATGGGGCGGTTCCTTCTTCAGCGTCTCGATCGCCGTGAAGGAAATCCCGCCTCTGACGCTGGTGCTGATCCGCGTCGCGGTCGCCGCAACGGCGCTGCATCTCTACTTGCTGGCCCGCGGCCCGTCCTTCGCGCTGGCGCGTCCCTATTCGGGCTGGTTCCTTCTGATGGGCCTGCTCAACAATGTCGTGCCTTTCTCGCTGATGTTCATCGGCCAGACGGCGATCGGTGCCGGCCTCGCCTCCGTGCTCAACGCCACCACGCCGTTCTGGACGCTTCTCGTCGTCGGTTTCGTGTTCCGCTTCGAAACACCGACCCTGAACAAGCTGATCGGCGTCGTGATCGGCATCGCCGGCACGGCGGTGATGATCGGGCCTGGACTGGCAGCCGATATCGGCGGCCCCGTCTGGGCAAAGTTCGCATTGATCGGCACGGCGCTGTCCTATGCGTTTGCCTTCGTCGTCTCGCGCCGGTTCACCGGCCTGCCGCCGGTCCTGGTCGCGACTGGCCAGTTGACGGCCTCGACGCTGATGATGATCCCGATCGCGCTCTATGCCGACGGCTTCGACGGCTTCCTCCACGCCGGCGCCGGCTCGTGGACGGCGGCGCTGGCGCTGGCGCTCGTCGCCACCGCCTTCGCCTATCTGATCTTCTTCGAACTGATCCGGACGGCCGGCCAGTCGAACACCTCGCTCGTCACGATGATCACCCCTGTCAGCGCAGTACTTCTCGGAGCGATCTTCCTCGGCCAGAGGCTGGAACTGTTCGAACTTGCCGGCATGGCGCTGATCGGGCTCGGCCTCGTGACGATTGACGGCAGGCTCTTCCGTCGCCGATAGGTCTTTGACGGAGGAAAAGCATGCTGTCGGTCATCGCGATTCAGGACGACATCGCCGCGGGACGGAGCACGCCCGCCGCCGAGATCGCAAGGAGCCTCGATCGCATAGCGGAACTCGACGCCGCCATCGGCGCGTTCGAGACGCTGGCCGACCGCGATACGGCCATCGCCGCGGCAGGCTCCGCGTCCGGCCCGCTCGCGGGCGTTTCCGTGGGCATCAAGGACATCTTCGACACCGCCGACCTGCCGACTACCTACGGCACGCCGCTCTACGAGGGTTACCGGCCGCGCACCGACGCGGCCGTCGTCTCGATGATCCGCCAGGCCGGCGCTTCGATCGTCGGCAAGACGGTCACAACCGAGTTCGCCTTCCTCAATCCTTCGCGCACCAGGAACCCGCTCGACCCGGCGCACACGCCTGGCGGCTCGTCTTCGGGTTCGGCTGCGGCGGTTGCTGCCGGCATGGTAGCGGCCGCCACGGGCACGCAGACCGGCGGCTCGGTCATCCGCCCGGCCGCCTATTGCGGCGTCAGCGGCTACAAGCCGAGCTTCCGCCTCGTCCCCGCCGTCGGCGCCAAGGCCTTCTCCTGGTCGCTCGACACGGTCGGCTTTTTCGCCGCCAGCGCCGCCGACGTGGCCCGCTTCGCGTCCTGCGTCACGCGTCGTCCGCTGGACGTCGAGGAACCCGCTTCACCGTTGCGGATCGGCCTCTACAAAAGCCGGATCTGGAACGAGGCGAACGCCGATATGCACCTTGCACTCGCCCGGACGGCACAGATCGCCACCGATGCCGGCGCCGAGTTCGTCGAGATCGACGAGCCCGATACGCTCGCCGCCGGGCGGGACTGCCATTCGACGATCCAGAACTACGAGGTGGGCCTCGCCATGGCCGACGATTTCCTGCGCTTCGGCGATCGCATGAGCAAGATTCTCCGCGAGACCATCGCCTCCGGCCGCGCGATCCCGCCCGCCGACTACGACAAGGCGAGGGCCACCGCCCGACGCGCCCGCAAGGCTGCGACGGCGCTGTTCCAGGCCGTCGACGTGGTGCTGACGCCTTCCGCGACGGGCGCGGCGCCCGCCGGGCTGGCATCCACCGGCAGCCCGGTCTTCAACAAGGTCTGGACGCTGACCGGCAACCCCTGCGTGAACGTGACGGGCCTCTCCAACTCCGCCGGAATGCCGATCGGCGTGCAGGTCGTGGCCCGCTTCGGCGCGGACCGCACCGCCCTTTCCGCGGCGCACTGGCTGGAGCGGGTCATCCGAGAAGCCTGAAGCGGCTCACCCGTCGAAAAAATGTCGAGTTGAAGGCAATGGCGAAACCGGAAGCGATTTCCTGTGTTTGGACCATATCGCGACACCGTTTTTGCACAAGCTGTTGCGGCGCAGCAACAAAACCGCTTGTTTCGGCGCTCAATCCGCCTACACTTCCGCCATAGTCCGCAGAGGAGGTTCACCAATGGGACTGACACGGCCGATCAATACGATAATGATTTGTGCTGCGTTCGCCTTTATCGGCGCCATGATCCTGGGAGTGCTGCCGTAGGCAGATTAGGGGCCCGGGGCTTTCCTCCACACTGAGGCAACAAGTGCAAAAAGGCCGGGTCAGACCCGGCCTTTTTCATTGCATGGACGGCGCCGTCAAGCCGCGGACGCGCTGACGAACGGCACTTCTTCGACCGCCCTGATCCCGATCATGTGGCAGATCGCAAACGCCAGGTCGGCGCGATTCATCGTGTAGAAATGGAAATCGCCGACGCCGCGCTCGACCAGGTCGAGCACCTGTTCGGCGGCGACGGCCGCCGCCACCAGCGCATGCGTCTGCGGATCGCGGGCAAGCCCGTCGAAACGCTCGGCAAGCCATGCCGGCACATGCGCGCCGCAGCGGCCGGCGAAATTCGCCACGGCCGAGAAGCTGTGAACCGGCAGGATTCCCGGCACGATCGGAATGTAGATGCCCGCCCGGCGGGCGCGCTCGACATAGCGCTCGTAGACGTCGTTGTCGAAGAAGAACTGGGTGATCGCGCGGGTGGCGCCGTTGTCCACCTTGCGCTTCAGCATCTCGATGTCGGTGGCGAAATCCGGGCTTTCGGGGTGCTTTTCCGGATAGGCCGACACCGAAATGTCCTGCGCCCCCTGGGCGGCGAGCGCTCCGACGAGGTCTGCCCCGTTGGAATAGCCCTGCGGATGCGGCCGGTAGCGCGAGCCGACGCCCTCGGCCGGGTCGCCGCGCAGCGCCACGAAGCGCTTCACGCCCATCGCCAGGAAATCCGCGATCACCGCGTCGGACTGCTCGCGGCTGGCGTCGACGCAGGTGAGATGCGCGGCAGGCGTGAGCATGGTCTCGCCGAGGATGCGGCGCACTGTACGCGCCGTGCGCTCCCTGGTCGATCCCCCTGCCCCGTAGGTGACCGAAACAAAGCTCGGCTTCAGCGGCTCCAGCCGCTTGACGGTCTCCCAAAGCCGCGCCTCCATGTCGTCGGTCTTCGGCGGAAAGAACTCGAACGAGACGCGGATCTTGTCGCCGATGTCGGGACGTCGGGAAAGCCGGAAATGGGACATCACGCGGTCTCCGTGGCGAGGCGTCGTTCTTGCGACGGGTGGGCGAGAAGGATGCGGCGGTCGCGTCCGGACCAGAGCTTGACGGTCAGGCCGCCGGAATCCGCGGGCTCAAAGGTCACGGTTTCCTCCTGCTCCAGGCCCGCTTCCTTCATCCAGTCCGCGATCTGGCGGTCGGTGAAGCCGAGTCGCACATGCGCCTGCTCCTCGCGCAGGAACTCGAAATCGTGGGGAGCGAAGTCGACGATCACCAGCCGTCCGGCCGGCCGCAGCGCCTTCGCCGCCTCGGCGATGGCAAGGCCGGGATTGTCGAGATAGTGCAGCACCTGGTGGATCGCGACGAGGTCGAAGGCGTCGCGATCGACCGGCGGCGCATAGATGTCGCCTTGCCTCACCTGCGCATGCTGGACGCCGGCCTTGTCGAGATTGGCACGCGCCACCGAGAGCATCTCGCGCGACATGTCGAGTCCGACGCCGCGCCGGTAGAGCGGCGCGAAAATCTCAAGCAGCCGCCCCGTGCCGGTGCCGAGGTCGAGCATCGCGTTGAGCGGCGCCTTGCCGACCAGTTTGACCAATGCCGCTTCCACGGCGTCGTCGGGTACATGCAACGCGCGCAGCTGGTCCCACTGCGCCGCATTGGCACTGAAATACTCCGCCGCGCGCTCGCGATTCTTGCGCTTCACCGCCTCGAGGCGCTCCATGTCGCGCAGCACCAGCGGATCGGCGGGGTCGACGCGACCGACGAGGCCGAGCGCGAACTCCCGCGCCACATCGTTGTCCGAGAGCCGGAAAAAGGCCCAGGATCCTTCCTGGTAACGGCCGATCAGCCCCGCTTCGAGCAGGAGCTTGAGGTGCCGCGACACCCGCGGCTGCGACTGGTTTAGGATCGAGGTCAGATCCGACACCGTCAGATCGCCCCGCGACAGGAGCACGAGGATACGGAATCGGCTGGATTCCCCCGCCGCCTTGAGCGTATCGACCATCCGGTTCAGATTGGTTTTTGGGTGCACCGCGACCGACCTCGATAAGACATAAAGATATGTTTATGTGAGGAGAGGGCGGCATGCAAGCGGAATGTCGCACATGGAAAAGAAAATGGCGTTTTCATCCAAGGCCAAGCCGGAGTTCGAGATCCGCGAAGGCGAAAGGCGGCTCGACGCCGATCCGGCAGCGGCGCCTCCGGATGCCGGCGTCGTCTTCATCGGCCGCGTCTCCTCGCCCTGGACCGAGCGGGCGCAATGCCCGAAGAACATGCGCGAGGCTGGCGAGAAGGGCGGCGCAGCGCGCATTACGCTCGACCCGGTCTACGCACCCGGCCTGCAGGGGCTCGACCGCTACAGCCACGCCGTCCTCTTGACCTGGCTCGATCGTTCCCCGCGCGACCTGATCGTCCAGAAGCCGCGCCACGCGGAAACCGCCAAGGGCACCTTCGCCCTGCGCTCCCCCGTGCGGCCCAACCCGATCGGCATGCATATCGTCCGCATCTTCGGCATCGACATCGTGCGCGGCGTCATCGACATCGAGGCCGTCGACGTGCTCGACGGTACCCCCGTCGTCGACATCAAGCCCTACTTCGCCTCGACCGACTCGATTCCCGATGCCGCACGCCCTCCCCGGGACGGCGCTTGATGGCGGGAACGCACCGGCAGAAGGAGATCGCAAAGGGCCTCACCCTGCTGATCCCGCTCGCACCCTGGGCCGACGCCGAGGCGATCCGGCAGGCCGCCGGCCAGAAGCACCTGAAGACCCTGCCGCCTTCCGTTGCCCTGTGGCTCGCGACGGTCGCCCACATCCGCCACCAGCACACGTCCTACGATTCGCTTCTGGCCGAAGGATACGACCGCGACTCTGCCCGCTTCTTCGTCGTCGACGAGATCAACGACGTCCTGACCAACTGGCGCGCGACACGTCTGCTGGAGCCGGGAGGGGACGAAGAGGAAGCGTCTTAATTTTCCCAGATATTCTGGTAGCTTGCGGCCATCCGCTGTGCGGCTTGGGCAATCAGGTGGGGCGAAATGGCGCGGGTCAGGCAAAGGGCGGAGGAGACGGCATCGACGCCGATACAATCCCGTTGGGCTAGGCTGCGCGAGCGGTTGTCGCTGCCGGGTCTGGAAAGCTGGTCCACCAACGTCCGCACCGTCCTTCTCAACGTCTTCTTCCTTGTCATCGTCGTCGTGCTTGTGCCGTTGCTGATCGGCCAGTTCCGCCGCGATCAGGTCATCATCGAGCCGATCGCCGTTCCCGAGGCGCTCGCGGCGCGGGGAATGACGGCCGAGGTCGTCGCCAGCCGGATCTGGGACGGGCTGTCGGACGTCAGGCGCGCCGCGAAGACGTCGAAGGAGAGCATCTCCGCCCTGCCGGATTCGCGACGCGTCGAGTTCTCCTTTCCCGATTCCGGCCTCTCTATCGAATCGCTCGTCTTCCACGTCAGGCGTCTGTTCAACGCCTATGAGACGCGCATTGCCGGCGAGTTCATCTGCGAGACCGCCGATTGCGCACCGGAAGGGCTGCGGCTTCGCCTGCGCGTCGTGCGCGACGCGGTCGACCTCGTCGACCTGCCGCCGATCGGCGCCTCTTCCGACCGCGACTACTTTGCCGAGGGCGCGTCGGGCATCCTGGCGATCCTCGACCCGTTCGTGGCGATCTCGGCGGCGTCGGAGGAGCAGCCGCTCTCCGCCACGATCCTCGCGCGCCGGATGATCCGCTCACACCACAAGGACGCGAAATGGGCGCACAACCTGATTGGCCTGATCCGTGCGGATGAGGGCGACGCCAAGGCGGCGACGGAGGAGTTTCGGGCGGCGCTGGGACTCGACCCGGCCTTCATCCCCGCCCGCGTCAATCTTGGCAACGCACTGCTCAAGGCCGGCGATCTCACCGCCGCCCGCACCGAATATTCCGAGGTGCGCAGGCTCGATCCGAAGAACGTCTTCGCCTCGGAGGGTTTTGCCGAGATCGCGCTCGCCGAAGGCAAGACGGACGAGGCGGTCGCGATCTATCTCCAGGCCGCGGACGATTCTCCGGTGGATCCGCGCTATCCGACAAAGGCCGGGCGCATTCTTCTCAATGTCGGCAAAACCGACGAGGGCGTCGCCCTGCTCACCCGCGCGCTGGAACTCGACCCCGGCTATCTGCCGGCCTTCGCCGAACTGGCGGCAATGCATCTCGCCAAGGGCGACAACGCGGCCGCGGAGCGCATCTACCGCAACGCCGCCGACTATGCGCCCGAAGACGCCGACGCCCAGGCCTCGCACGGGCGCATACTCGCCGTCGTCGACGATTTCACCGGCGCCGAGCAGCGCTATGCCCGCGCGGTGAGGCTTGCGCCGGAAGACGCTGCCTACCGGCTCGAATACGGCCGCGTCCTGCAGCGGCTTTCCCGGCACGACGAGGCCATGACCCAGCTGCGCGAGGCGCAACGGCTCGCGCCCGAAAACGCGGACGTCTGGATGTCGATGGGCGACAGCTATCGCGACACAGGCCGCAACGCCGACGCCGTCGCCGCGTATCGCAAATATCTCGAACTCGCCAAGCCGGACGATTTCATGCGGCCGGTCGCCGAGCGCTTCATCGAGCTCCTGTCGGGCTGATCAGGCCCGGTAGATCCACTGCTCTGGGACGCGCACCGACACATCCTCGCCCGAAGCGATCCGTCCCGGCTTTTCGACCCAGGCGACGAGGCCTCGCAGCCGCTTGGCGGCCTTGGGAAACATCAGCGCGCCGGCCTCGCGGTCGTCCAGGCGGGCGCGTTCCGCCACCAGCGCGCCGGCGACCCGGCACGGCCCGTTCTGCGCATCCACCTTCAGCGTCACCCCGCCCCGAAAGAACAGCATGGTTCCAGCCGGGAGGAACGAAAGCAGCGGCACTCCGTCGAGCAGGAGGTTCGCGCCGAGCCATTCCGGCCGTATCTCGCGGATCCCCATGTTGCGGGCGATCCGCTCCAGTTCGTCGGGCGCCACGATCGAGATCTGCCGCTCGTTCCTGATTTCCGTACCGCGCGGATACCACGGCTCGCGCCCGCCGGAACGCCGCGTCGCGCCTGTGTGGAAATCGCCGGCGATGCCGTTGAAGCCGAGATCGAGCGCGTCGACCGCCCTGGTTTCGAAGTGACTGCCCGCCGCGACGAAGACGCCGGCCACGCGTGCACTCAGCTTGCGGGCCGGGACGATTTCCGGATCGGCATCGAGCGGTCGGTCGAACGGCAGTGTCAAGTCGCGCATGGAGGCTCCCGCGTTTCCCGCCTTTTTGCGGTCGCGCGGTCGGGCAGTCCAGTCAATTCGCGTGATGCGAACCGAACGCCAGGCGATGGGTCACATCTTCCTCAGGATCGCCCCGCCGATCGAGTATCCGGCCCCGAAGGCGCACAGCATGCCGAATTCGCCCGGCAGCATGTCCTCATGATACTGCTTCAGCGCAACGACGGCGCCGGCGGCGGCCGTGTTGCCGAGCTTTTCCAGCACCATCGGCGCGCGGTCGGCGTCGGCCTCGTGGCCGAGCGTCAGTTTCATGATCATGGCGTTCATCCGGCCGTTCGCCTGGTGCAGCCAGTAGCGACGCACGTCTTCGACGGTCATGTCATGATCGGCGAGGAATTTCTCGATGAACTTGTGCGCGGCGACGGTGACTTCCTTGAAGACCTTGTTGCCCACCTGCTTGATCATGTTGCCTTCCATGTTCACCACGGAAGTGTCCTCTTGGCCCGAGCGGATCAGGAAGCCGAAATTCGAGCGGATATTGTTCGAGAACTGCGTCCAGCTGCGCGTATCCATCACCTCGAAGCGTCCCGGCCGGACCTCGCTTTCGCCGATCGCTTCCACCACCATCGTCGTCGAGGCATCGCCGAAGATGAAATGCGTCTGCCGGTCGCGGAAATTGAGGTGGGCGGTGATGATCTCGGGCGAGACCACCAGCACGCGCTTCTGCGCGCCGCTGCGCACCAGATTGGTCGCGATATGCAATCCGGCGGCGGCCGACGAGCAGCCGAGGCTCATGTCGAAGGCGGCGCCCGAAGCACCCAGCGCCTTCTGGATCTCGACCGCGACGGCCGGATAGGGCCGCTGCTGGTGCGACGCCGCGCAGATCACCATGTCGACGGACGACGGATCCGACACGCCCGCATGGTCCAGCGCCCGCCTCGCCGAGACGACGCCGAACTCGGCCATGACCGAAAGCTCGTCGTCGCCGCGCGGCGGGATGCGCGGCGCCATGCGCGTCACATCGAGGATGCCGTCGCGGGTGTGGACGTGCCGGTTCTTGACGCCCGACGCGTAGACGATGAAGTCGGTGTCGGACTTCGCCAGCGGCGGCTCGCCCTTTGCCGCGCGTTCCACGTTCTGGAGATCGATCCACTCGTTGAAGCTGGCGACCAGCTCTTCGTTCGTGATCGTTGATTCCGGTATCTCGACGCCGATACCGCTGATGATGACACGCTGCATGCTAGGAACTGTCCCGTCCGGACCCTTGTCTCATGCGCGACGACGGCATGGGAGGGATCCGTCGCGGGCCATCGCGCATTCCGCGAATACGCCAATAATTGAGGCAAAGCAAAGGCTGACGGTACGCCGGCCTCACTCGTCCACGTCATCGAGGCCGGACGGCCCCTACCAGGCGCAGATCCGCGTCGATGTCTCGGGATTGTTCCAGCAGGCGCCGTCGTCGCTCGACCGAACATACATGCCGGGCAAGGATACGTTGCGACCGCCGATATTGACGAAGGCGCTGGCAAAGCCAGGCTGATCGACGATCAGGCTGTAGGTCGGCTTGCCGCGCGCGCTGATTTCAAAGCTGCCCTGCCGGTCGGTCGCGACGAAGTTGCAGGGAAAGTAGCCGTCGTCGGTCGTAAAGCATCGCGCACGCTTCGCCTCCGCCGACGTGGCGAGAAGCAACGCCGCCACGGCCAGGCCGCAGGCTGCGACGGACTTCCTTGAACCCGACCCGGTCATGCTGCCTTCCTTGCCGCCCGAACCTACCTTGTCAGCCGCTTGTGCGTCATGCGGTGCGGATTGGCCGCCTCCGGGCCGAGACGGCGCACCTTGTCCTTCTCGTATTCCTCGAAGTTGCCCTCGAACCATTCGACATGCGCATTGCCCTCGAAGGCCAGCATGTGGGTCGCCATACGGTCGAGGAACATGCGGTCGTGCGAGATGATGACGGCGCAGCCGGCATAGGCTTCGAGTGCGTCTTCCAGCGCGCCCAGCGTCTCGGTGTCGAGATCGTTGGTCGGTTCGTCGAGCAAAAGCACGTTGCCGCCGTTCTTCAGCATCTTGGCCAGGTGCACGCGGTTGCGCTGGCCGCCTGACAGGTTGCCGACCTTCTGCTGCTGGTCGGCGCCTCGGAAGTTGAACGACGAGCAGTAAGCCCGCGAATTCACTTCGTGCTTGCCGAGCTTGATCACCTCGGCGCCGCCGGAGATTTCCTCCCAGACGTTCTTGTTCGGGTCGAGCGCGTCGCGGCTCTGGTCGACATAGCCCATCTTCACCGTCTCGCCGATGCGGATCGTGCCGGCATCTGGCTTTTCCTGCCCCGTGAACATGCGGAAGAGCGTGGTCTTGCCCGCGCCGTTGGGGCCGATCACGCCGACGATACCGCCCGGCGGCAGGCGGAACGACAGGTTCTCGATCAGCACCTCGTCGGAGAAACCCTTGGTCAGGCCGTCGACCTCGATCACCACATTGCCGAGCCGCTCGCCCGCCGGAATGACGATCTGCGTGTCGGTCGGCTTGCGGTTCTGCGCCTGCTCCACCAGGTCTTCATAGGCCTTGATACGCGCCTTCGACTTGGTCTGGCGGGCCTTCGGGCTCGACGCGATCCACTCGCGCTCGCGCCAGATCGCCTTCTGGCGGGCGTCGTCCTCGCGGCCTTCCTGGATCAGTCGCTTGGCCTTGGCGTCGAGATACTTGGTGTAGTTGCCCTCGTAGGGAATGCCGCGGCCGCGGTCGAGTTCGAGGATCCAGCCGGTGACGTTGTCGAGGAAGTAGCGGTCGTGGGTGATGATAAGCACCGAGCCCGGATAGTCGCGCAGGTGCTTTTCGAGCCACGCCGTCGTCTCGGCGTCGAGATGGTTGGTCGGTTCGTCGAGCAGCAGAAGGTCGGGCTGTTCGAGCAGCAGCCGGCACAGCGCCACACGGCGGCGCTCGCCGCCGGAGAGGTTGTTGACGTCGGCATCCGGCGGCGGGCACTGCAGCGCCTCCATCGCCATCTCGACCTGCTGTTCCAGATCCCACAGGTTGAGACGGTCCATCTCATCCTGCAGCCGGGCGCCCTCGTCCGCGGTCTCGTCCGAGTAGTTCATCATCAGTTCGTTGTAGCGCTCGATGATGGCCGTCTTCTTGGCCACGCCTTCCATGACGTTGTCGAACACGTTCTTGGCCGGGTTGAGCTGCGGCTCCTGCGCCAGGTAGCCGACGGTCGCGCCCTCCGCGAGCCAGGCCTCGCCCTGGTACTCCTTGTCGAGCCCGGCCATGATGCGCAGGATCGTCGACTTGCCCGAGCCGTTGGGGCCCAGGATGCCGATCTTGGCGTCCGGGTAGAAGGACAGATGGACGTTGTCGAGCACCTTCTTGGCGCCGTAGGCCTTGGAAAGACCCGACATGTGATAGATGAACTGGCGTGCCACGCGCGCGATTCCTGATCGAGGAGTGTTGGAAGTCGCGCGCTATGTAGGCGAACGGGCGGCAAAGGGCAATGCGGGACCGCATCGCCCCTCTCGCCGCCGCGAAGCAACTACTTGCCTGCGACCACTTCGTCCCAGCGCTTGTGGCGCTCGGTGCCGTCGAGGAAAGGCAGCACCGTGCCCGCCAGCAGTGGCGAATAGAAGATATCGTAGTGGGTGGCGTTCGGGATGATCGCCAGCCGGTTCCGCGACACGTTCTCGCGCATCCAGCCGCCATCCTTCAGCCCGCCGCCGAGCAGCTGATAGAACCTGACCACGTGTTCGGGCAGATACATGTCGCTGTCCCCGAACACGATCATGGTCGGCATCGCGAGCGATCGCGCATCCGCGGACCAGTCGTAATTCTCGCGCATCAGATCGCCCATCCCCTGCAGGAGACGCGGAAAGTCTTCCGGCTTGGGCGCGACTTCCACGTAGGATTTGTACATCGGCGTGTCCGTCATGAACTCCGCCATCGCGCCCGTCATTTGCACCTGCTGGGCGCGGATTTCGGGATAGAAGCCATCAGCGGAAAATCCGGCGGAGACCATCGCGAGCCGACGCACCATCTGCGGATGCTGTACGGCGAGACGGAAACCGACACCGCCGCCGAACGAGTAGCCGAGGACATCGACCTGCTCATAGCCGAGCGACTTCAGGACCGTCGCCATGTCGTCGCCGATGTCAACGAGGTCGATCTTGCGGTCGCGCAGTTCGGTGCGGCCATGGCCATGAAGATCGACCGCAATGACCTGGCGATTGGCGGTGAGTTCCGGCATCACCGGCTTGAACATGTCGGAGGAGCCAAGCCCGCCATGCAGCAGCAGCAGAGGTTCGCCCTCCCCGCTGATATCGTAGTGATAGTCTACCCCGTTGGCAGAGACGTATCCTGTTCTGTCTTCGGCCCAGGCGGCCGAGGCGGACAGGATCGCGGCGGTGGCGATAGTGGCAAATCTACCCATTGTCATTCCTCCGTTTAGGACATGACGGGTCGCGAGGGCGCGGGACATCCCGCGACCGTTCCCCGTCGGATGCTGCATTCATTCTTTGTGCCGAACACGCCGACGCTGTGAGCCGGCTGTGTCGAGTGCCCCGGGGACCGCCCCGCGTCAGGCCGCTTCGGCCGTTGCGCTGCCTGTCAACGCTGCGGGATCCATCCACATCACTTCCCAGATATGGCCGTCCGGATCCTCGAAGCTCCGGCCGTACATGAAGCCGTAGTCTTGCTTCGGGCACGGATCGGCCTTGCCGCCGGTTTCAGCGCTTGCGACCGTCGCGTCCACCGCCTCGCGGCTCTCCGCCGAAAGACAAAGCAGCACCTGCGCGCTTCTATGCGCATCTGGGATCGCCTTCGGGCTGAAATCCCTGAACCGCTGGTGGGTCATGATCATGACGAAGATCGTCTCCGACACGACCATGCAGGAGGTGTCCTCACTGGAGAACTGGGGATTCTTCGTGGCCCCGATCCTCTCGTAGAACGCGGTGGACGCCTCGATGTCGGTGACAGGCAGGTTGACGAAGATCATGCGCTGCATTGGATGCTCCTCTCGTTGGCGATCTTGCGCTGTCTAGCGAATTGAGTTACAAATAGCAACCATGAAGTTAGAAAAAGTAACTGAACAGCGAAAACGCCACTACGACGACGCCTGCGGCACCGCGCATGCCATGGACCTGATCGGCGAACGGTGGGCGGCGCTCGTGGTCCGCGAGCTTCTTTTCGGGCCGAAAAGATTCGGCGAACTGCGCGCCGATCTGCCGGGTCTCAGCGCCAACGTGCTCACCCAGCGACTCGAAGGGCTCGAGGAATCGGGTATCCTGCAGCGGCGAAGACTCCCCCCGCCGGCCTCCGCGCAGGTATACGAGCTGACATCCTGGGGCTATGAACTCGAGCCGATGCTCCTGGCGCTTGGCCGCTGGGCGACGCGCTCTCCCCTCCACGATCCGACGTTGCCGATCAGTCCGACCGCCTTGATGTTGTCGTTCAAATCCATGTACTCGGCCGACCGCGCCGGCGACTTGACCGCGACCTTCGTCATCCGCCTGGGGGAATACTCGTTCCGTTTGGAGATCGCCGGCGGCGCCATCGGTGTCGAAAAGGCGGAACCCGACGCTCGCGCCGATGCGTATATCTCAGCCGAGCCGGCTGCTCTCGGCGCCTTTGTCTATGGCGGCGCGCCGATCGACCTTCTCGCCGTGGAGGGCGACCGCGCACTCGTGGCGCGCCTCCCCGGCCTGGTTCCGCTCCCTCCAAAGGCCGGATCCTGATTCTTCGCCGAGAGCGCCGATCGAAAGGCCGGATTAACCGGTTGGCCACTATAGAGGATCGGCAATTGGCCGTGATTATCGCGCAGTCGGATTGAGGGCTTGACCAACGCATTCCTGCTCCTTGTCGAGGCTGTCGGCTATTTTGGGCTGATGGCCACCCTGTTCGCGCTGCGTCACCGTATCGGCATCGGCGTGTTCATGACCGCGCTTGCGGGCCTGCATTTTCTGGAGACCTATCTCGCCAGCGTCTTTTATGTCGCGGCACCCCTCGGCATTCTCTCGCCTGGCTCGACGGTGCTGTTTTCCGGCAAGCTGGTCATGCTCCTTCTCCTCTACGTCAAGGAAGACGCGGCCACCGTGCGCCAGCCGATCTACGGCCTGCTCGTCGGCAATCTGCTGACGCTTGCGCTGGTCGGCGTGCTCCGCTTCCACGACGTCGAGCCGCTGCCGAGCGGAGCCTTGCCCGACATGTCGTTCATCGACGACATGGGCTGGCTGATGGCCTGGGGCACCGCGCTGCTGTTCGTCGACGCGATCCTGATCATCCTTCTCTACGAGGCTCTGGGCCGTGTCCTGCGCACAAGCCTGTACTTGAGGATCCTCGTCTCGGTGGCGACGATCCTGACCTTCGACCAGATCGGCTTCTTCACGGTCCTGCATATCGTCACCGGCGCGCCGCTGTCGGCCTTCGTGGGCGGCTGGGCGGGGAAGATGGCCGCGGCGCTCGTCTTCAGCACCATGCTCGTGGCCTATCTGCGCTGGTTCGAGCGCAGCGCATTGCCGGTGCCGCGCGGCATTTCCGACGTCTTCGAGGCGCTGACCTACCGCGAGCGCTACCACGAGTTGGTCGAACAGGCCGGCCGCGACGCGCTCACCGGGTTGATGCATCGGGGCCGCTTCAACGAGATCGGCGAGCGAGGCGTGGCGGCGAGCCTGCGCACGGGCCGGCCGCTGACCCTGCTCATCATCGACGTCGACCATTTCAAATCGATCAACGATCGATACGGCCATGCCGAAGGCGACAGGGTACTGGTGTCGATCGCCGCGCGGCTTTTGGGCGAGGTCGGCCCGACAGATACAGTCTTCCGCATCGGCGGCGAGGAATTCGCCGTCCTCTGTTCGCATCCGCATGCTCTCGGTCGGCTGCTCGGCGAGACGATCCGGCAGGTGATCGGCCTCGGCGACGGCGGAGACGCGCCCCGCTGCACCGTCAGCGTCGGTGTCGCGACGACCGGCCCCTCGGTGAGAAGTCTCGAACAGCTCTTCGCGCTGGCGGACAAGCGGCTCTATCTGGCGAAGGACGGCGGCCGCAACCGTGTGGTCGGCGAAAGCGCCGCCGACTCTTGGCCGGCAGATGCCGGGATCGCCGTGTGAATCGAGGCTACTGCGCCATCTGGCCGCGATGCGCCCAGCCGGTGGTGCGCCGCTCGATCCACGCCATCAGCGCATACATGGCGATGCCCTCGACCGCGAGCATGATGAGGCCGGCAAAGACCAGCGGCACGTTGAACTGCGACTGCGCCGCCGACATCATCTGACCTAGTCCGGTGTTGGACGCCACCGTCTCCGACACGACCGAGCCGACGAAGGCGAGCGTGATCGCCACCTTCAGCGAGCCGAAGAAATAGGGCATCGAGCGCGGGATGCCGACTTTCAGCATGATGTCCATCTTCTTCGCCCCCAGCGCCCTCAGCACGTCTTCCGTCTCCGGCTCGATCGTGGCGAGGCCGGTCGCAACGTTCACCACGATCGGAAAGAAGGAGATCAGGAAGGCGGTCAGCACCGCCGGGATCGTGCCGATGCCGAACCAGATGACGAGGATCGGCACGATCGCGACCTTCGGGATCGCGTTGAACCCGACCATGATCGGATAGAGCCCGGCATAGATCGTTTTCGACCAGCCGACGAGAAGGCCCAGCGCCAGTCCGCCGACGACGGCGAGCAGGAAGCCGACCGTCGTGGTGTAGAGCGTTTGCAGCGAATTCTTCCAGATCGCCGGCCAGAATTCGACGATGGCGTTGAGGATGACACTCGGCGCCGGCAGTATGTATTGCGCGATGCCGAAGGCGCGGACCGAAACCTCCCAGATCACGAAGAGGCCGATCGTGTAGACCCATGGCGCCGCGTTGAGCCAGTTGAAGCCCCTTCCCGTTCCCGCGCTCATACGGCGATCCTCGCTTCGGCGATCGCCCCGCGCAACTCGTGCACGAGGTCGTTGAACTCCGGCTTGTAGAGGATGTCGAGATCGCGCGGCCGCTCGAACGGCACCCGCCGCTCCTGCAGGATGCGGCCGGGACGCGAGCTCATGACGAAGACCTTGTCGGCGAGGAACGCCGCTTCGCGCAGATCGTGCGTCACGAGCACGATCGTCACGCCCTGGGCAGCGTGCAGGTCGCGGATCACGCACCACAATTCCTCGCGGGTGAACGAATCGAGGGCGCCGAACGGCTCGTCCAGCATCAGCAGGTCCGGCTCGTGGATCAGCGCGCGGCAGAGATTGGCGCGCTGTTGCATGCCGCCGGACAGCTGCCAGGGGAACTTCGAACCGAAACCTTTGAGTCCGACGGTCTCCAGCAGCTTCTCCGCCTTGGCGACATATTCGGCCTTGTTGGCACGCAATCGCTTGCGGTGCCTCTCGACGATCTCCAACGGCAGGAGGATGTTGTCGAGCGTGGTCCGCCACGGCAGCATCGTCGGGTTCTGGAACGCCATGCCGACGATCGAAACGGGCCTGGTAACCCGCTCGCCGGCGACCATGACCACGCCGGACTGCGGAATGTGCAGCCCGGTCACAAGCTTCATCAGCGTGGACTTGCCGCAGCCCGACGGTCCGACCACCGCGGCGAACTCGCCCTTGGCGACGGAGAGCGTCAGGTCCTTGACGGCAAGTATGCCCTCCGCGCCGCCGTAGCGCATGTCGACGTTCGAAATGGTCACGAGAGGGTATGCCATGTATCCGGTCGGCCGTGGTTCGTGAGCTGGAACGCGCCGGTCGAGGTCCGTTCGACCATCGACCGGCGCATAACGACCAACTGCCTTACGGCAGCATCCGCTCTTCCTTCGGCGGCAGGTACGAGGCGTCGAAGATCTGCTCCGCCTTGACGTTGCCGGCGAGCTTCATCGACACGGTCAGGTATTCGATCGACTTGGTGAGCTTCGCCATGTCCAGCCCGCCAAAGCCGTTCTCGACCACGTAGGGCGTCTTGATGTTCAGGTCGTTGGCCATCTTGAGCCGCTCTATCTCGATGTCCTTCTTCAGCACCTCGTTGCGCGCCATGACGGCGGCGACGCCGGCTTCCGGATCGGCGACCGCGTCGGCGAAGCCCTTGGCGAGCGCCTTGAGGAAGCCCTTCACCGCGTCCGGATTCGCCGCCGCGAAGTCGGTGTTGACCAGGATCGAGTTGCCGTAGAGGTCGAGCCCGTGTTCGGCCATCAGGATCATCGAGATGTCGTCCGCCGCCACGCCCTGCGCCTTCAGGTTCAGCACCGAGGAGAAGGCGAAGCCGAATATGCCGTCGACCTGGCCCTGCGCCAGCATCGGCTCGCGCACCGGGAAGCCGACGCTCTCGATCGTCACCTTGGACGCATCGATGCCGGCCGCCTGCACGAAGGCCGGCCACTGGGCGAAAGCGCCGTCCGGCGGCGGAGCACCGAGCTTATGGCCCTCGACCGACTTCGGATCCTCGGTGATGCCGAGGCTCTTGCGGCCGATGATCGAGAACGGCGGGCGTTCATAGACGACCATGACCGCCTTGATCTTCTGTGTCGGGTCGGTATCGAGGAACTTGATCAGCGAATTGATGTCGCCGAAGCCCATCTGGTAGGCGCCCGTCGCCACGCGCGGGATCGCCTCGACAGAGCCGTTGCCGGTGTCGATGGTGACGTTCAGCCCCGCTTCCTTGAAGTAGCCCTTGTCCATCGCAAGGAAGAAGCCGGCCGCCGGACCTTCGAACTTCCAATCCAGCGTGAACTTGATGTCGGTCTCGGCCCGGACCGGCGCGGCAAACGCCACCGCACCGGCAAGAGCGCCGGCTGCGAGCGAAAACGCTCTGCGTGTGATCATGTTTCAGCACTCCCTGTGATGGTCAGGACATCATCAAACAGGCGTCCCTGGCTGTTGGCAAGGCCGAATCTGCACAGACATTTGGCAGTGCGGCATTCTGACTAAATCAGCGGCACACAACGGAACCCGCGGCATGTGGCCCTTGACGAACATCGTCGCGAAGAGCGAACTCGCCGCCTGAGGCCAGGGGGAGGACAGCTTGCCATTCGACAGCCAGATCAGGATTGCCTCGCCCACGGGAGCGAGCCTCAATACCTATGTCCGCAACGCCGAGGGCGCGCCGCGCGGCGTGGTCCAGATCAATCACGGCCTGGCGGAGCACGCCGCCCGCTATGCCCGCTTCGCCGACTTCCTGTCGGCCCGCGGCTTCCACGTCTACGCGCATGACCATCGCGGTCATGGCAGCACCACCGCTCCCGATGCCCCGCCGCGCGTCTTCGCGAAGCAGGCCGGCGCGGCCAAGGTCGTCGCCGACATCGACGCCGTCCATGACCGCATCGCCGCCGATCATCCGGACTTGCCGGTCGTCCTCTTCGGCCATTCCATGGGCGGCCTCTCGGGTTTGAATTATGTGCTGAAGCACTCGGATCGGATCCGCGCCGCCGCGATCTGGAATGCCAACTTCTCCGCCGGCGCGCTCGGTCGCGTGGCCCAGGGCATCCTCGCCTTCGAGCGCTTCCGCCTCGGCTCGGACGTGCCCTCGCGCATCCTGCCCAAGCTCACCTTCCAGGCCTGGGCGAAGCAGGTTGCCGACCGCCGCACCGAATTCGACTGGCTGTCGCGCGACCCCGGCGAGGTCGACAGATATGTCGCCGACCCGCTCTGCGGCTGGGACGCGTCGGTGTCGATGTGGCGCGACGTTTTCGACCTCATCTTCGCCGGCGCCGACGACCGCAACCTCGCCGCCATACGCCGCGATCTGCCATTCAACCTGGTCGGCGGCGAGAAAGACCCGGCCACCGATGGCGGCAAGGCCGTCATGCACCTCGCCGAGCGCCTCCAGCGCATGGGTTTCCGGGACATCCAGGCGAGCCACCTGACCGACACCCGCCACGAGAGCCTGAACGAGGTCAATCGCGATACGGTGATGGCGGATTTCGGAGCGTGGCTCGACCGTCTCACCTAGGTCGACTGCTGGGCAGCACCGGACGACGCTTGGTTCTGGCCCAAGGCAAGCTCGTGACAAGGCTTCGCCACCTCTGCTAGTCACCGGGCAACCGGAGTCCCTCCATGTCGAACCCTCCCCTTGCCGGCATCCGCGTCATCGAACTCGCCCGCATCCTCGCCGGCCCGTGGGCGGGTCAGGTGCTGGCCGATCTCGGCGCCGACGTGATCAAGGTGGAGAATCCCGACGGGGGCGACGACACGCGCAAATGGGGACCTCCTTTCGTCATGGCGAAGGACGGCACCAATCTCTCGGCGGCCTACTACCACTCGACAAATCGCGGCAAGCGCTCCATCGCCATCGACTTCACCACGGCTGACGGCGCCGAGACGCTGCGCAAGCTGATCGCCGGCGCCGACGTTCTGATCGAGAACTTCAAGGTCGGCGGCCTGAAGAAATACGGCTTCGACTACGACAGCGTGAAGGCGCTCAACCCGCGCCTCGTCTATTGCTCGATCACCGGCTTCGGCCAGACCGGCCCCTATGCGCCGCGCGCGGGCTACGACTTCATCATCCAAGGAATGTCCGGCATGATGTCGATCACCGGCGAGCCGGGCCGCGAGCCGCAGAAGGCCGGCGTCGCCATCTCCGACATCTTCACCGGCCTCTATTCGGTGATCGCCATTCAGGCCGCACTTCGCCATGCCGAGGCCACCGGCGAAGGCCAGCACATCGACATGGCGCTCTACGACACGCAGATCTCGGTGCTCGGCAACCAGAACCTCAACTATCTCGTCTCCGGCACCGCGCCGGTCCAGATGGGCAACGCCCATATGAACATCGCGCCCTACGAGGTTCTGCCCGTCGCCGACGGCCATTTCATCCTCGCCGCCGGCAATGACGGCCAGTTCCAGCGTTTCTGCAAGGTCGTCGGCCTCGTCGACCTCCCTGCCGACCCGGACTTCGCCACCAACCCGGCGCGCGTCGTCAACCGCGCCCGCCTGCGCGAAAAGCTGATCGCTGCGCTCGCCTCCTGGACGCGCGCCGACCTGCTGCCGAAGCTCGACGCGGCGGCGGTGCCGGCGAGTCCGATCAACAACATCGCGGAAAGCTTTGCGGACCCGCAGACGATCGCACGCGGCATGCGTATGGACCTCGCCGACGGCCACGGCGAGACGCTGCCCTCCGTGCGCGCGCCGATGATCTTCTCGGCAACGCCGATCCTCTACGACCACCCCTCGCCGCGGCTTGGCGAACATACGGCCGAAATCCTCGCCGAACTGGAGACGAAATCATGAGAACCGGCGGACAGCTCATCGTCGACTGTCTCGAGGCCAACGGCGTCGAGCGCATTTATTCGGTGCCGGGCGAAAGCTACCTCGCCGTACTCGACGCGCTGCACGATTCGAAGATCGCGAACATCGTCTGCCGCCAGGAAGGCGGCGCCGCGATGATGGCCGATTGCGAGGGCCGCCTCACCGGCCGGCCCGGCATCTGCTTCGTCACCCGCGGACCCGGCGCCACCAACGCATCGGCCGGCATACACATCGCCCGGCAGGACTCGAACCCGGTCATCATGTTCGTCGGACAGGTCGCGCGCGGCAATATGGAGCGCGAGGCGTTCCAGGAGGTCGACTACCGCGCCTTCTTCGGCTCGATGGCGAAGTGGGTGGTCGAGATCGACGACGCCCGCCGGATTCCCGAACTCGTCACGCGCGCCTTCGCGGTCGCGACCTCCGGCCGCCCCGGCCCGGTCGTTGTCGCCCTGCCGGAAGATATGCTGACCGACGAGGTCGAGGCCCCCTCACCGCTTCCCTTCGTGCCCGTCGAAAGCGCACCCGGCGAAGCAGAAATCGCCGCTACCATCGCCCTCCTGGAAAAGGCAGAACGTCCCTTCGTCATCCTCGGGGGCACGCGCTGGACACCGGAGGCCGTCAAGGCAATGTGCGGCGCGCTGGAACGCTGGAATCTGCCGGTCGGCTGCTCGTTCCGCCGCCAGGCGCTTTGCGATCAGCTTCATTCCTCCTATGCGGGCGACATCGGCATCGGCGTCAATCCGAAGGTCGGCGACTATATCAAGAAGTCCGACCTGATCCTGCTGGTCGGCTGCCGCTTCGGCGAGATGCCCTCGTCGGACTACACGCTCCTGAAGAGCCCCTACCCCGACCAGAAGCTGGTCCACGTCTATCCCGATCCGAACGAGCTTGGGCGCGTCTACCGGCCCACGGTGGCGATCAACGCCACGCCCGCCGCCTTCGCGCACGCCTTCGCGGCGACGGCGCCCAAGGCCACGCCCGCCTGGGCGAACCGCACCGCTCAGATGCATGAGGACTACCTCTCCTGGTCGACGCCCCCGGCCGAAGGCCCCGGCGCGGTGAAGATGGGACCGATCATGGCCTGGCTGGAGGAGAACCTGCCTGAGGATGTGATCATCGCCAACGGCGCCGGCAACTTCGCCACCTGGGTCCACCGCTACCACCGCTTCCGCCGCTTCAATTCGCAGGCGGCGCCGACTTCCGGCTCGATGGGCTACGGCGTGCCCGGCGGCGTGGCCGCCAAGCTGATGAACCCCGACCGCGAGGTGATCGTCTGGGCCGGCGACGGCGATTTCCTGATGAACGGCCAAGAGTTCGCGACCGCGATCCAATACGGCGCCAACGTCATCGTCGTCATCCTCAACAACGGCATCTACGGCACGATCCGCATGCACCAGGAGCGCGAATATCCGGGCCGCGTCTCGGGCACGACGCTGAAGAACCCCGACTTCGCGGCGCTTGCCCGTGCCTATGGCGGTCATGGCGAGACGGTGGAAACCACCGCCGAGTTCGCCCCCGCCTTCGAGCGCGCAAGGGCGAGTGGCAAGCCGTCGATCATCGAGGTCAAGCTCGACCCGGAAGCGATAACGCCCACGCGTACGCTGACCCAGATCCGCGAGAAGACGTAACGCTTCCCGTTCCGTTTCAGCTCATGACCAGCCGTCCGCGCTCCCGTGAGCGATAGGCTCCCGGCGCGATACCGACCTGCTTGCGGAAGAAGCGGTTGAAGTAGGCCGGGTCGGCGAAGCCGAGCGATTCGGCAATGCCGCTCACTGGGGTCGGCGTGAAGACGAGATCGCGGCAGGCGGCCTCCGTGATCCGCCGCGCGATCAGCCCCTGCAGCGTCTGGCCGGTCACCGCGCGCGCGATGCGGTTCAGCTGCGACACCGAGACGCCCAGCCGCTCGGCATAGAAGGCGGCTGGCAGGTTGTGGCGGTAATGGATGCCCACCAGCGCCTCGAGGGCCTGCGCCCGCGTGTCCTGGCCGCCCGGCCTGACCTCGCCGCCGGCCTGGGCCGACAGCCACGCCCGCGCCAGATCAATGACGGCGAGCGCCACCAGCGCCTCCAGCGCGGTGGACCGCCCCGCCGAGCGGTCCTGCATCTCGCGGTCGATGCGCAGGAGAGTGGCGTCCAGTCCGTCGCGCGCCGGCAGCACCCGCACGGCCGCCGCGAACGCCGCGACCTGCCGGTCCGTCGAGGCAAGCGAGACGAGCCGGTCGGCGAGCGCGGTGAGCACGATGCCATCGACCGACGCGGCGAAGCGGAAGCCGTGCACCTCGCCCGAAGGAATGAACAGGATCGCCGGCGCCGCGAACCGGGTGGCGGTGCGCCCATCCACGATCTCTCCTTCGCCGTCGGACACCAGGAAGATCTGGAACAGTGACGGATGGCGGTGAGCGGCGATCTCGAACCGGTGCAGCCGCGACCGCTCCGGCAGGGGTTCGCAATGGATCCAGAAGTCGCCGGCCTCGCCGCGCGCTTCGCGATAGAGCCTGTATTCGGGAACGTTGACGGGAGACATGTGCGCTGTCATGCGCGAATAGTGCAATCAAATGCCCGGAATGTCCATTGAGATGGTCGCGCGATGCGTTCAACGTCCAAGCATACAAGGGAGGATTGCTTGCGCACCCAGGTCGCCATCATTGGCTCGGGTCCGTCGGGGCTGCTGCTCGGCCAGCTGCTCACGGACGCCGGCATCGACAACATCATCCTGGAGCGCTCCTCCAAAGCCCATGTCCTCGAACGCATCCGCGCCGGCGTGCTGGAGGAAGGCGCCTGCGACCTGCTCGACCGCGCCGGGGCAGGCGAACGCATGCATCAGGAAGGCCTGCCGCATGACGGCTTCGACCTCACCTTCGACGGTAAGCGCCATAGGATCGACCTCTTCGGCCTCACCGGCGGCAAGCGGGTCATGGTCTACGGCCAGACCGAGGTCACGAAGGACCTGATGGATCGCCGCGACGCGACGGGCGGCAAGACCTTCTTCGAGGCGGCGGATGTCCGGCCGCACGATTTCGGCAGCGGCAAGCCCTACGTCACGTTCAGCCACGGCGGGGCTGAACATCGCCTCGACTGCGATTTTATCGCCGGCTGCGACGGCTATCATGGTGCCTCCCGCAAGGCCGTGCCCGCCGACGCGATGAAGCTCTTCGAGCGCGTCTATCCGTTCGGCTGGCTGGGCCTCATCGCCGAGGTGCCACCGGTCAATCACGAACTGATTTACGCAAACCATCCGCGCGGCTTCGCGCTCTGCTCGATGCGCTCGCACACGCGCTCGCGCTACTATGTCCAGGTCTCGCTCGACGAGAAGGTCGAGGACTGGTCGGACGACCGCTTCTGGGACGAGATCCGCCGCCGGCTGCCCGCGTCGACCGCGGAGGCGATGACCATCGGGCCGTCGATCGAGAAGTCGATCGCGCCGCTGCGCTCCTTCGTCGCCGAGCCGATGCGGTTCGGCAGTATGTTCCTTGTCGGCGATGCGGCGCATATCGTGCCGCCCACCGGCGCCAAGGGCTTGAATCTGGCTGCGAGCGACGTCCACTATCTGTTTGAAGGTCTTCGCGAATTCTATGCCGATGGCAGTTCGGCGGGTGTCGACGCCTATTCCGAACGCGCGCTCGCCCGTGTCTGGAAGGCCGAGCGCTTCTCCTGGTGGATGACGTCTCTCATGCACCTGTTCCCGGAGATCGGCGGCTACGGCGGCCCGTTCGGCCAGCGCATGCAGGAGGCGGAACTGGAGTATCTCGTCGGCTCCCGCGCTGCCTCGACCGCCCTTGCGGAAAACTATGTCGGCCTGCCTTATTGATGCGACGATCGATCGAGGGGGCGACACGATGAGCAAAGAGGACGAGCGTATCGCGCGAGGCATGAAGACCCGCCGCGGCGTGCTGGGCGACGCCTGGGTCGACGCGGCGAACGCGAAGCGCACCGAGTTCGACAGCGACTTCCAAGACTACATCACCGGAATGGCCTGGAACGACGTCTGGTCGCGCCCTGGGCTGACCAAGCGCGAACGGTCGATGATCACGATCGCGCTCCTGGCCGGCCTCGGCCAGTGGGACGAGGTCGCGATGCACACCCGTGCGACGCTCAACACCGGCGCCAGCCGCGACGACTTGCGCGAGGTGATGTTCCACGTCGCCGTCTATGCCGGAGTGCCGGCCGCCAACCACGCCATCAAGGTGATGAAGCAGGTCTTCGCCGAAATCGACGCGAAAACCTGAGGGAGGAAGCAAGATGTCAAACAACAGTCCCGAAACCGGCTCGTTCTTCGCCCGCGACCGCGAGTGGCACCCGCCGGCGTTCACTCCCTGGTACAAGACGTCGGTCCTGCGCTCGCCGCAGAAGGCGCTGATCTCGCTCGACAATACGATCTCCGAGATCACCGGCCCGGTGTTCGGCCACAACATGCTCGGCGCACTCGACGACGACCTGATCCACAATTTCGCGAAGCCCGGCGAGAGCGCCATCGGCGAACGCACCATCGTCTACGGCCGGGTGCTGGACGAGCGCGGCCGAGGCGTGCCGGGCGCCCTGCTCGAGTTCTGGCAGGCTAATGCCGGCGGCCGCTACCGCCACAAGAAGGAGGGCTACATGGCCCCCCTCGATCCGAATTTCGGCGGCTGCGGCCGCACGATCACGGACGAAAACGGCGCCTATGCCTTCCGCACCATCAAGCCCGGTCCCTATCCCTGGCCGAACGGTCCAAACGACTGGCGGCCGTCCCACATCCACTTCTCGATCTTCGGCCACGGCTTCGCCCAGCGGCTGATCACCCAGATGTATTTCGAGGGCGATCCGCTGATCTGGAAATGCCCGATCGTGCGCACCATCCCCGACAAATCGGCAATCGAACAACTGGTCGCCACGCTCGACATGGAGGCGACCATCCCGATGGACGCGCGCGCCTACAAGTTCGACATCGTGCTGCGCGGCCGCCGTTCGACCATGTTCGAGAACCGCCGGGAGGGAAACTGACATGACCCAATCGCTCAACCGCCTCAAGGAATCGGCCTCGCAGACCGCGGGTCCTTACGTCCATATCGGCCTCACGCCCAACTTCGCGGAAATCCCGGGCGTCTATCCCGAGGACCTCGGCTTTTCGATGGTCAACGACAAGACCAGGGGCGAGCGCGTCACCATCAAGGTGCGCGTCATCGACGGCGCCGACACGACGCTGAAGGACGCGCTGGTGGAGATCTGGCAGGCCGACGCCGACGGGCTCTACAATTCCCCGTCCGAGATGCGCGGCGCGGCCGACCCGAACTTCCAGGGCTGGGGCCGCAAGGCGACCGACATGTCGACCGGTGAATGCATCTTCGAGACGATCAAGCCCGGCCGGGTGCCCTTCCGCGACGGTCGTCCGCAGGCGCCGCACATCACCTTCTGGATCGTCGCCCGCGGCATCAATCTCGGCCTGCAGACGCGCATGTATTTCGGCGACGAGGAGAAGGCCAACGCCGAGGACCCGATCCTGCAGCGCATAGAGCACAAGGTCAGAGTGCCGACCCTGATCGCGCCGCGGCAGGACAATGCTTACACGTTCGACATCCGGCTGCAGGGCGACAAAGAAACGATCTTCTTCGACATCTGAGGTCGTGCGATAAGGCCGCATGACCGTATCGCCCTTCGACCACCCGATCCTCACCGGCCTGCTCGGCGACGCCGAGTTGGCCGCGTTTTTCTCCTCGGAAGCCGAACTCGACGCGATGCTCCGCTTCGAGGCAGCGCTCGCCGAGGCAGAAGGCGCGGAGGGCGTTATTCCGGCCGATGCGGCGAAGGCCATCGCAGCTGCTCTCCCGTCGGTGCCGCTCCACCACGCCGCCCTGCGCGAGGCGACACTGCGCGATGGCGTCATCGTGCCCGAACTCGTCCGCCAGCTGCGCGCGGCCGTCGGCACTCCGCATGACGCCTATGTCCATTTCGGCGCCACCAGCCAGGATGTGATCGACACGGGCCTCGCGATCCGGCTCGCCGGCATCCTGCCCATCCTGGACGGCAGGCTGGCGTCCCTCGCCGCCGCCCTCGACGCGCTCGACGCCCGTGACGGGGCCATCGAGACGATGGGCCACACCCGCATGCAGGCCGCCATCCCGGTTCCCGCTTCGCGCAAGATCCTGAGCTGGCACGACCCGCTGCTGCGCCACCGAGAACGCCTCGCGGCCGTGCGCGCAGACGTCGGGATCCTGCATTTCGGCGGCGCCGCTGGCACGTTGGAGAAGCTGGGCGGCAAAGGAGAGGCAGTCGGCCGCCGCGTCGCGGGCTCGCTCGGCCTGGCCTGGGTTGCTCGTCCGCGCCACAGCGAACGCGACGGCGTCGCGGCTCTCGCCTCCTGGCTGTCGCTGGTGACGGGCAGCCTCGGCAAGATGGGCGAGGACATCGCTCTGATGGCGCAAAGCGAAATCGCGGAGGTGAAGCTCGCCTCGGGCGGCGGTTCGTCTGCCATGCCGCACAAGGTCAATCCGGTCGGCGCGGAGATTCTCGTCGCGCTGGCGCGCTTCAACGCTACCCTGGTCGGCGGAATGCACCAAACGCTCATCCACGAGAATGAGCGTTCCGGCTCGGCATGGACGCTCGAATGGCTGCTCTTGCCGCAGATGACCGTGGCGACGGGCGCGGCACTACGCACTGCCGAGACGCTCGTCGGCGCGCTGAGCTTCGTGCGAAAATCCTGAAAGCGGGCGGGCGCGACCCGCTCTATAGCCCGGCCATGCTGAGGAGGCGGCTGACCTCCTTGACGACCGCGTTCGTGATTGCCCAGTTGTTGTAGAGCTGTTCGTAAATCACGAAGGCGGTCACGACGACCACGGCGATGACGATGCGCATTGCAAGACCCCGGTTCAGGCCGGGACCCTACGCCCTAATGCCTTGCGCGAAAATGACGGCTGCTGGGCGGCGCGAAAAAGGGGCGGTCCCCCGCCCCTTGGTTCCCCGGCGGTTCGCCGGACTACATCGCCTTCGTCACCTGGCCGCGGATCTCGCCGCCCTTGTTCGCCGCCGTGTGCAGGTTGAGGTAGTATTTGCCGGCC
This sequence comes from Mesorhizobium sp., assembly GCA_019635735.1. GTDB lineage: Bacteria > Pseudomonadota > Alphaproteobacteria > Rhizobiales > Rhizobiaceae > Mesorhizobium_A. The sequence goes on along the minus strand of JAHBYX010000007.1, from coordinate 215,077 downwards.
ATCAGGTCGGCCGCTTGCGCGTCGGTCAGCGTGGCCGATCCCTTGATCGGGCTGGCGAGATTGCCCTCCAGGGGCACCGCGACCCCGGCATTTGCGCCGGCATCGGCCGGGCCGTGGAAATGGCCGGCGGCAGGTGCCCCGCTGAGGCCGGAATACTCGATCGTCCAGTCGAGCTTCTTGGTCTCGGTATCGAAGGTGAGTTGCGCGGTGCCCTTGCCGTCGGTCGCAACCGGAGGCGATTGCTGCGCGCCGTCGAGCGTCGCCGCCATCTTCACCATTTCGGCAAGCGAGGCAGTTCCGGACAAGAGCAGCGCTGACACGGCGAGGCCGGCCAGTTTCATCGTGAATGTCGGGGATGTCATGGATCTGTTCCTCCACGTTGGCGCGCTTCGGTCGAAGCGCGGCGACGACACTGCAGCGGTCGTCACGGGAGCAAACGAATTCCTGCCGGCTTGTTTCCCGCCGCGGGCAAATAATCCGGCCCCAAAAGCAGAAAGGGGCGGTCGCCCGCCCCTTCCCCCTCGAATCTTGAACCGAACTACTTGATCGCAGCGTCGGTGATTTCCTTGGTCCAGGCGCCGGACGGCTCCTTGGTCAGGATCTTCTGGTCGAGCAAAGCCTTTGCGGTGCGGTCATAGGCGGCCTCGATCAGCTTGCCGTCGGCATTGTCGATCAGCTTGGCCACCTCGCCCATCATGCGCTTCTGGTGGTTCTCGTCCTGGCCGCCGTTCTCGACCACGATGTCGGCCGCCTCGTCGGGGTTCTTCACCGCATAGTCCCAGCCCTTCATCGAGGCGCGCACGAACTTGACCATCTTCTCCTTGAAGGCCGGATCGGCGAGCTTGTCCTCCATCGCATAGAGGCCGTCCTCCAGCAGGTCGACGCCCATGGCGGTGTAGTTGAACACGACGAGGTCTTCCGGCTTGTAGCCGGCGTCGATCAGCTGCCAGTATTCGTTGTAGGTCATCACCGAGATGCAGTCGGCCTGCTTCTGGATCAGCGGCTGAACGTCGAACGACTGCTTGAGAACGGTGACGCCATCCGGGCCGCCCTCGGTCGACAGGCCGAGCTTGTTCATCCAGGCATAGAACGGATACTCGTTACCGAAAAACCAGACGCCGAGCGTCTTGCCCTTGAAATCGGCTTCCGTCTTGACCGGACCGTCCTTCGGGCAAACCAGCTGCATGCCGGCCTTCTTGAACGGCTGGGCGATGTTGACGAGGCCGACGCCCTTCTCGCGGGCGGCGAGCGCGCCACCCATCCAGTCGACGATCACGTCGGCGCCGCCGCCTGCGATCACCTGCTCGGGCGCGATGTCCGGGCCGCCCGGCTTGATGGTGACGTCGAGGCCTTCCTCTTCATAGAAACCCTTGTCCTTGGCCACGTAATAGCCGGCGAACTGCGCCTGCGTCACCCATTTGAGCTGCAGCGTGACCGCGTCTGCGGCGAAGGCCTGGACGGTCGCCAGCGACATCCCGCCGGCAAGCATTGCGAAGATGAGTTTTTTCATTTTTTTCCCTCTGAAGTAAGTCTATCCACCACGGACAGACGGATGCCAGAACGTCACGGCCCGTTCGATAAGGGCCAGGACACCGTAGAAGATCGAACCAGCAAGCGCGGCCACGGCGATTTCCGCCCAGACCATGTCGACATTCATTCTGCCGACCTCGGTCGAAATCCGGAACCCCATGCCCACCACCGGCGTACCGAAGAATTCGGCGACGATAGCGCCAATCAGGGCCAGTGTGGAGTTGATTTTCAATGCGTTGAAAATGAACGGCATGGCCGCCGGCAGCCGGAGCTTGACCAGCGTCTGCCAGTAGTCCGCGGCATAGGTGCGCATCAGGTCGCGCTCCATGTGACCCGCCGCCGAAAGCCCCGCGACCGTGTTCACCAGCATGGGGAAGAAGGTCATGATCACCACGACCGCGGCCTTCGACTGCCAGTCGAAGCCAAACCACATGACCATGATCGGCGCGACGCCGATGATCGGCAGCGCCGAGACCATGTTTCCGATCGGCATCAGCCCGCGCCGCAGGAACAGGAACCTGTCGGCGAGGATGGCGACGGCGAAGCCGCTGACGCAGCCGATCGCGTAACCCGCGATCACCGCTTTGAAGATCGTCTGCCTGACGTCTGCCGCGAGGATCGGCAGGTTCGCCGCGAACTTGGCGCCGATGGCGGATGGCGGCGGCAGAAGAATGAACGGTATGCCCGCGCCCCGCGTCACCGCTTCCCAGATGATCAGGATCCAGACGCCGAAAATCGCCGGCACGATCAGTTTCAGCGCCCAGCCAGCCTCACGCGAGCGCGGCTTCATCGCCGACAGCACCGTCGCCAACCGCCAGGCTAGAAGCCACGCAGTCGCGACGAGCAGGAAGAACGCTCGCGTCGCCTCCCCCTCGTGACCGGTGATCCCGGAGATGAGCAGCCAGGCGGCACCATGCGCCGCGACGAACATAACGATGGCCTCGACTACGGCGGATCGGGCCAGAACGGGCGTCGCAGCGCCGACCAGAATGAGCCCGAAAAGGCTCAAGGTGACGGGCGCACCATATCCCGGTGCTGTCGACATGATCGGCAACGAAATTGCAGCGATCACGCTCAACGCCAGGGCAAGCCAGGATTGCCAGGGTAGCTTCGCGATCATGCCGGCCGCGCTCCCATCAGCCGCTCCGTGACCCGGCCTGCCAGCCCGACCAGCAGCACCAGGATCACCGCCACGACAGAGCCGGCGACGAGCGCCGCGAACATGTCGATGGTCTGGCTGTAGTAGGAGCCGTTGAGCAGCTTCGCGCCGATGCCGGCGACGGCACCCGTCGGCAGTTCGCCCACGATCGCGCCGACGAGGCTCGCCGCCACCGCCACCTTCATAGAGGTGAACAGGAACGGCACCGAGGCCGGCACGCGCAGCTTCCAGAACACCTGCGCCTTCGAGGCATTGTAGGTGTGCATCAGGTCGAGATGGGTGAATTCGGGCGATCTGAGCCCCTTCACCATGCCGACCGCGACGGGGAAGAACGACAGATAGGTAGAAATCAGCGATTTCGGGATCAGCCCGGTAATGCCGATGGCCGCCAGCACCACGATGATCATCGGCGCCAGCGCCAGGATCGGGATCGTCTGCGAGGCGATGATCCAGGGCATCAGCGAGCGGTCGAGCGTCGTCACATGCACGATGCCGACGGCGATCGCGATCCCGAGCACTGTCCCGAAGGCGAAGCCCAGCAGCGTCGCCGACAGCGTCACCCAGGCGTGATAGACGAGGCTGCGGTTCGACGTGACCTTCCTGAGGAATGTGTTTTCGAAGAAATTCTGCGCCACCTGGTGGGGCGCGGGCAGCGTCGGCTTCGGCTGCGTCATTGTCTTGACGACGAATTCCCAAGGCGTCGACGTCACGCCCGCCCGCCGGTCGAGGTCCCGCTGGAACGGCGCGTTGAGCGCATAGGCGCCGACATACCACGCCGCCACGATCAGGGCGAGGATCGTCAGGACAGGAAGCGTATGACGCAAGGCTGAATTCAAGTCTCGGATATCTCTACCGAAAGGCGGATTTGGACCCGCCGGCCACTGTTCTGGTCGCTGACCTCGACGTTCACCTCCATAAAGTATGGGGTCCCGCCGTATGCGGACAGCGTGAGGCTGTAATTGGCCATATAGTACCCTTGGCCCATCTCGGATGCGCCATTGTTGGGGAAGCACGGCTTCCTCGGACCTTCCTCGTAGACTTTCCTGGAGATCACCCGGGCATTCGCCCAACACATGGCGTCGATCTTGCCATCCTTCGCCTCAAGCCCCGCTATCAGGATCAGCAGGCGGGTCTGCTCGTGTGGGCTTAACTTTCCCGGGGTGACGAACTTTGGAATGTTGTCAGGTGGAGTGTCCCACTTTTCCCAATAATCCTTGTCGGTCGTCAGCAGCGCGAAGACCCGGAGATTGCCGTCTTCACCGTTAGCGGCCGGGCGAGCATGAGGACTCGACTGAGCTGGGCTGCATAGTGCGACCAAGAACGCGACCAAAAGGGCCGATACCCTGCGATAGGGACGTGCAGCGGACTTAATCCTCATAGCTGTGCCCTGCCCTCAACCCGTCGCGCACCCGGGCGGCGATGGCGAGAAACTCCGGCGACTCGCGGATATCGAGCGGCCGCTCCTTGGGCAGCGTCGATTCGATGATGTCGGTGACGCGCCCCGGGCGCGGCGACATCACCACGATCTTGGTCGAGAGATACACGGCCTCGGGGATCGAATGCGTGACGAAGCAGATCGTCTTGTTGGTCCGCGCCCACAGTTCCAGCAACTGCTCGTTCAGATGGTCCCGCACGATCTCGTCCAGTGCGCCGAACGGCTCGTCCATCAGCAGAAGGTCGGCGTCGAAGGCGAGCGCACGCGCGATCGAGGCGCGCTGCTGCATGCCGCCCGAAAGCTGCCACGGGAACTTCTTCTCGAAGCCGGTGAGGTTGACCAGCGCCAGCGTCCGCTTGATCCGTTCCGACTGTTCAGTCTTGGCGATCCCCATGATCTCCAGAGGCAGCGCAATGTTCTTCTCGATCGTCCGCCACGGATAAAGCGCCGCCGCCTGGAAGACGTAGCCGTAGGCCCGCGCCTCGCGCGCCTTCTCCGGCGTCATCCCGTTGACGCTGATCGACCCGCCGGTCGGCTTTTCGAGATCGGCGATGACGCGCAGGAAGGTCGTCTTGCCGCAACCGGACGGCCCGATGAAGGAGACGAACTCGCCCTTGCCGATGTCGAGCGTGACATTGTTGAGCGCGTGGACCGGACCGTCCGCGGTCTGGAAGACGAGATCGAGGTTACGGGCGGAAATGATTGATTGCATTCAGGTGCCGGGCCGGATTGCTGGGTGCCGAAAGAACGACGATACGTTGCCGCGCCGCAAACACAAGGGGGCCTTGTCGGCAATCCAGCGGTCGCGACGTCGCGGCCCGCTCACCTTGCGGAACGGGCGCCGGCTGTGTTCAATCCACGAGGAAAGAAGAACCAGCCGACCGCACCGGGAAGCCTCCGCATGACCGACGACACCAAGCCGACCTGCCATGTCGTGCGCCCCACCGACAGCTACGGCGGCAAGCAGGGGCTGAGCTACTTCGCTGGCATCGCGGCCGAAACGGTCGGCTCGAAAGGCCTGTGCATGCATGTGGTGACCATCCCGCCGGGTGCGCGCGCCAGGGCACATCTGCACGAGGCGCATGAATCGGCCGTCTACGTTCTGTCCGGCACGGCGCGCACCTGGTTCGGCGAGCGTCTGGAGGACTATGCCGACATGGGTCCGGGCGAGATGATGTACATTCCTGCCGGCGTTCCTCATCTGCCGGCCAATCTCGGCACCGAGCCCTGCACGGCGATCATCGCCCGCACCGACCCGAACGAGCAGGAGAGCGTCGTGCTCTTGCCGGACCTCGACGAACTGGCGCGCTGACGCCTCACGGGCATTTGCGCACCTCGCCCCAGAGGTCGCCCGTCGATTGGCTGATGCGCACCAGCGTGGGATCGGTGTGGTCCTTCTCGATGATGTAGGTCTCGACGGTCTGATAGCCCTCCCCTTCGTGGCCGCACAGGCCGGTGACCACCTGGGTGCCGTTCGACGCGGTCGACACCTGCACCCATTCGCACAGCGTGACGTAGCTTTCGATGCCGCCGGGCTTGAGCAGAATCATGTCGTCGTTTTCGTAGAGCCCGTCCTTGGCATACTTGCACCCGGTCGCATTGCCCCAGGTGCCTTCGAGCGTGAGCGTCGCCTCCGCTCTGGCCGCAACCGGCGCGAGCCCCACGAGGATCACGGCGAAGAGCGCTAGTGGACGCAAGCTCACACTCCGCTCGCCGGAATGCCCGTCCGCTCCACCTTCCGAGGCGCGACGAGTTCCTTCCAGGTCGACAGCGCGCGGTTGACGGCGCCTTTCGGTTCACGGCCGACGAACTGGCCGTGGCCCGGTTTCGCCTGCACCTTTCCGTCGTCGACGGCCACTTCGCCGCGCGTGAACACGTAGCGCGGCAGGCCGGTTACCTCGAAGCCTTCGAAGACGTTGTAGTCGATGACCGACTGCTGCTTGCCCGCCGAGATCGTCTTCTTCTTCTTCGGATCCCACACGATCACGTCGGCGTCGGCGCCTTCGACGATCGCGCCCTTCTTCGGATACATGTTGAGGATCTTGGCGATGTTGGTCGACGTGACCGCCACGAACTCGTTCGGCGTCAGCCGGCCGGTGTTGACGCCGGCCGTCCACAGAACCGGCAGCCGGTCCTCCAGCCCGCCCGTGCCGTTCGGGATCTTGGTGAAGTCGCCGACGCCGAACCGCTTCTGCTTGGTGGTGAAGGCGCAGTGGTCGGTCGCTACCACCTGCAGCGAGCCGGCCTGCAGGCCCGCCCAGAGCGAATCCTGGTGGCTCTTGTTGCGGAAGGGCGGGCTCATCACGCGCCGCGCCGCATGGTCCCAGTCCTTGTTGAAATATTCGCTCTCATCGAGAACGAGGTGCTGGATCAGCGGCTCGCCATAGACGCGCATGCCCTTCTGCCTTGCGCGCCGGATCGCCTCGTGGCTCTGCTCGCAGGAGGTATGCACGACATAGAGCGGCACGCCGGCCATGTCGGCGATCATGATCGCACGGTTGGTCGCCTCGCCCTCGACCTCGGGCGGCCGTGAATAGGCATGCGCCTCCGGTCCGTTGTTGCCGTCGGCCAAGAGCTTCTGCGAAAGCGCCGCCACCACGTCGCCGTTCTCCGCATGAACCAGCGGCAGCGCACCGAGTTCGGCACAGCGCTGGAACGAGGCGTACATCTCGTCGTCGTTCACCATCAGCGCGCCCTTGTAGGCCATGAAGTGCTTGAACGAGGTGATGCCCTTGTCGACGACGGTTTTCATCTCGTCGAACACCTGCTTGCCCCACCAGGTGATCGCCATGTGGAACGAGTAATCACACGCCGCCCGCGACGTCTTGTTGTCCCACATCTGCAGCGCTTCGAGCAGCGACTGGTTGGGGGACGGCAGGCAGAAGTCGACGACCATGGTCGTGCCGCCCGACAGCGCCGCCCGCGTCCCGCTCTCGAAATCGTCGGCCGAATAGGTGCCCATGAACGGCATCTCGAGATGCGTATGCGGATCGATGCCGCCCGGCATGACATAGCAGCCGGTCGCGTCGAACTCGTGGTCGCCGTGCAGGTCCGGCCCGATCGCCTCGATCTTCCCGTGCCTGATCAGCACGTCCGCCTTCCACGAGCGGTCGGCGGTGACGATGGTTCCGTTCTTGATGACTTTGGACATGATGTTCCCCTTGTATTCAAACGTCTGTCAGGCTGAGCGGCGCGCCCGGCGCTCGCGCCAGCGCCGTATCTCTTCGACCATCTCGTCCAGCGTGCCGAAGATCGGCACCAGCACCGCGAAATGCGCCGGCTTGAGGTCGCGCGAGGGCTTGCAGGCCTCGGCGATGCGCCGCTGGTAGTCCTGCGGCGCCCAGATGCGCGAGAATTCCAGGAACTGCACGATCACGTCGTGCCGGATCGCCGTGATCCGCTCGAAATTAGCCCGGAACAGCCCGAATGCGGTGTAGAGCGCGGTGAGGATCGACAGGCCGATGATGGCCATCAGTATGTTGAGGTCGCCGGCATACTTGCCGGACACGAGAGCCACGACGAGCACGCCGACGGAGAACAGCACGAAGGTCTTGGCGATTCGGTAGGCGGTCGCCATCCCTTCCGTCTCCTCGGCATACTTCTGCTCGATCGTCTCCTCGATCTCGCGCAGCTTTTTCTTGAACTCGTAGAGCCGCTGGTTCTCCTCGTCGGTATGTTCCTCGCCGCGCGCCTCGCGCAGGAGGTCGAAGGCCGTCAGCGTCACGTCGTCGTTCGCCTCCCAGCCCGACAGCGGGATGATTGCCGGGGGCAGATAGGCACCGACCCGGTCGAACAGCACGTAGATGATGTGGATGGTCGTCAGGAACACGAACAGGATCAACAGCAGCGCGAAGTCCGAGACGCCGAGCACATCGAAGATGTTCTGGTAGTTCTGCACGATCTCGTTCAGCAGATCGGCATTGGGCAGGAATCCTTCGCTGGCCGAACCGACGTCGGTGAAACCCGACGCGACGTAGAACACGACGCCCGCCACCAGCAGGCGCGAGGTCATGAAGTTCGAGAAGCGGATGACGCTCTGGAGAAGGCCTTCGACGTCCATCTACGCCCTCAGCGTCGCGAGCTTGATCCCGAAGCCGACGAACACCGCGCCGGTCAATCCCTTGACGACGCGCTGTACCCGGCCGCTCCTCGCTACCCGCGAGAGACGGTCGAACAGCAGCACCATCGGTCCGAACCAGGCCATATTCAGCAGCGCATGCACTGCGACGAGCACGAAGGCCGCCGCCGGTGTGGCGCTGTCGTGCGAAATGAACTGGGGAAAGGCTGCGATGTAGAACATCGCCACCTTGGGATTCAGCGCATTGGTGAGGAACCCCTCGCCGAATGCCTTCGCCAGCGATCGCCTGTTCCGCGCCGGCGCGACGTCAAGCAGCCTTGCGGGCGCGCCGCGCAGCGCCTCGATCAGCGCCTTGACACCGATCCAGATCAGATAGGCCGCGCCGGCCAGTTTCACGAGCAGGAACAGGTTGGCCGATTGAAGCAGAAGCATCGACAGGCCGAAGATCGCGAAGGCCCCGTGGACGAAGAATGCAACCGCGAAACCGGCGATGTTGGCGAACCCTGCCGCCTTGCCGGACGTCGGCACGGTCTTGGCGATCAGCACCCCATTCGGACCGGGCGACATGATCAGCAGCGCCGCCATGGCGGCGAAGGCCAGAACCGTGGCGACTGTCAAATTCTCACCCCACGATCTCCGCCGTTTCCACCACCGCATGGAACAGCACGTCCGCCCCCGCGGCAGCCCATTCCTTCGAAATGTCCTCGGCCTCGTTGTGCGACAGGCCGTCGACGCAGGGGCACATCACCATCGCCGTAGGCGCCACACGGTTGATCCAGCAGGCGTCGTGCCCCGCCCCGGAAACGATATTGCGGTGCGTGTAACCGAGGCGTGTCGCCGCGTCGCGGATCGCCTTCACGCAGCCCTCGTCGAAGGTGACAGGATCGAAATGGCCGACCTGCTCGATCTCGTACTTGATGTCGAGCGCCTCGCAGATCAGGTCGACCCCCGCCCTGATCCGATCGTCCATCTCGTCAAGCACCGCCTTGTCCGGAGAGCGGATGTCGATGGTGAAGACGCAGCGCCCGGCGATGATGTTGCGCGAGTTCGGATAGACCTCCATGTGGCCGATCGCGCCGACCGCGTCCGGCTGGTAGTCCATCGCCACCTCGTGGACCATCTCGGTCACCCGCGCCATGCCGAGCCCGGCATTGCGCCGCTTCGGCATCGGGGTCGAGCCGGTATGCGCCTCCTTGCCGGTTAGCGTCACCTGCAGCCATTTCAGCCCCTGGCCGTGGGTGACGACGCCGATGTCGATGCCCTCGTCCTCGAGGATCGGCCCCTGCTCGATATGCAGCTCGAAGAAGGCCTTCATCTTGCGCGCGCCGACCTGCTCGTCGCCCTTCCAGCCGATGCGCTCCAGCTCGTCGCCGAAGCGCTTGCCCTTGGCGTCCTTGCGGTCGTAGGCCCAGTCCTGCTCGTGCACGCCGGCGAAGACGCCGGAGGCGAGCATGGCCGGCGCGAAGCGCGTGCCCTCCTCGTTGGTCCAGTTGGTCACGACGATCGGGTGTTTGGTCTTGATGCCGAGATCATTCAGCGTGCGGACGACTTCCAGTCCGCCGAGCACGCCCAGCACGCCGTCGAACTTGCCTCCCGTCGGCTGCGTGTCGAGATGCGAGCCGACATAGACCGGCAGCGCGTCCGGATCCGTCCCCTCGCGCCGCGCGAACATGGTGCCCATCCGGTCGACACCCATCGTCAGGCCCGCCGCGTCGCACCAGCGCTTGAACAGGTGCCGCCCCTCGCCGTCCTCATCGGTCAGCGTCTGGCGGTTGTTGCCGCCGGCGACCCCGGGTCCGATCTTCGCCATCTCCATCAGGCTGTCCCACAAACGGTCTGGATTGATTCGCAGATTCTCGCCGGGGGCTGCCATGAGATGCTCCTATTTCAGTTCCACTTCGACGAAGGCCATCGGCTCCGTCCCGCCATTGACGACATTGTGCTCGACACCCTCGCCGCGCCGGTAGGACAGGCCGGCGTCCATCTCGACGCGCCGCGAGCCGCCGCCGGGCTCCTCGAGAACAAACACGCAGGGCGTGAGCGTCGTCACGACATAGTCCATGCCGTGACGGTGCCACCCGGTTTCCGCTCCGGGCGCGAAGTCCCAGCGCGTCACGCGCACCCGGTCGTCATCGACCATCACCGTGGAAGTGGCGACTTCGCGGGCGCGGAATGTCAATCCACCATCCTCAGGACTTCGCGCACATGGTCGATCAGCTCGTTGATCTGGCCCTTGGTGATGATCAGCGGCGGCGACAGCGCGATGATGTCGCCGGTGGTGCGGATCAGCGCCCCGCGCTCGAACGCCTTCACGAAAGCCTGGAAGGCGCGCTTGGTCGGATGTCCGGGAATGGATTCGAGTTCGATCGCGCCGACAAGGCCGATGTTGCGGATGTCGATCACGTGCGGCTCGCCCTTGAGCGAATGCAGCGCGTCTTCCCAGTACGGCGCGAGTTCCTCGCCGCGGGTGAGAAGTCCTTCTTCCTTGTAGGTGTCGAGCGTGCCGATGCCCGCGGCGCAGGCGATCGGATTGCCGGAATAGGTGTAGCCGTGGAAGAACTCGATCAGGTGCTCCGGCCCGGTCATGAAGGCGTCGTGGATCTCCTTCCTCACAAACACCGCGCCCATCGGGATCACGCCGTTGGTGATGCCCTTGGCGGTGGTGATGATGTCCGGCACCACACCGAAATAGTCGGCCCCGAAGGGCGCGCCGAGGCGGCCGAAGCCGGTGATGACCTCGTCGAAGATCAGCAGGATGCCGTGCTTGGTGCAGATGTCGCGCAGCTTCTTCAGATAGCCCTTCGGCGGGATCAGCACGCCGGTCGAACCCGCCACCGGCTCCACGATCACCGCTGCGATGGTCGAGGCGTCATGCAGCGTGACGATGCGCTCCAGTTCGTCTGCGAGGTTCGCGCCATGCTCGGGCTCGCCCTTGGTGAAGCTGTTCTGCGCTGGCAGGTGCGTATGCGGCATATGGTCGACGCCCGTCAGAAGCGTGCCGAACATCTTGCGGTTGGTGACGATGCCGCCGACCGAGATGCCGCCGAAATTGACGCCGTGATAGCCGCGCTCGCGGCCGATCAGGCGGAAGCGCGAACCGTCGCCCTTCGCGCGGTGATAGGCGATCGCCATCTTCAGCGCGGTCTCAACGGATTCGGAGCCCGAATTGGTGAAGAAGACGTGGTCCATGCCCTTCGGCGCGATGTCGATCAGCCGGTTGGCGAATTCGAACGCCAGCGGATGGCCCATCTGGAAGGCCGGCGCGTAGTCCAGTTCGGCCGCCTGGCTCTGGATCGCTTCGGTGATCTTCGGGCGGCAGTGCCCGGCGTTCACGCACCAAAGGCCCGCCGTGCCGTCCAGCACCTTGCGGCCGTCCGTCGTTGTGAAATGCATGTCCTTCGCCGAAACGAACATGCGCGGCGCCTGCTTGAACTGCCGGTTCGCCGTGAACGGCATCCAGAAGGCGTTGAGATCGTTCGGAACGACTCGCGTGTGATACATGACCAAGCTTCCCCTTGTTCTGTCGCCGGTGAGACTGCGCCAACGCTTGGTTATTCGGGCGAAGCTGTGCTACGCATTTTTTGACCGAATGGACAAAGGTTAGCACCGCCAGACGGGCGGTCAAGCGATTGATAGACGAAAAGGCAGGGTCGATGCGCGCTCCACGGCGCTCCAGTAACTGGTCCAGTCTGTTGGTCCAGATTATCCCGCGACCGAAGCAAGTCTCGGCGGTCCGCTGACATGGAAGGTTCGGCCGCCCGCCCCCGCACGCGCATCCAGACGGAGAAGCGCGACACCATTCTCGAGGCGGCTCTGGAGGTCTTCTCCACGCATGGCTTCCGCGGCTCCACCATCGACCAGATCGCCGCGGCCGCCGGCATGTCGAAGCCCAACCTGCTCTATTATTTCCGGCGCAAGGAAGACATCTTCACGACGCTGATCCAGCGTCTGCTCGACACCTGGCTGGCCCCGCTGCGTGAGCTCGACGACGAGGGCGACCCGCTGACGGAGCTGCGCAGCTACATCCGCCGCAAGATCGAGATGGCCCGGGACTATCCGCGCGAAAGCCGCATCTTCGCCAACGAGATCCTGCAGGGCGCACCGCGCATCCTGCCGATGCTGGAGGGCGAACTGAAGCAGCTGGTCGACGAGAAGGCGGTCATCATCCGCGGCTGGATGCGCTCGGGCCGCATCGCCCGCACCGACCCCTACCACTTGATCTTCTCAATCTGGGCGACGACCCAGCACTACGCCGATTTCGACGTCCAGGTGCGCGCTGTGCTTGGCCCCGACCGCGGCGGCGAAGGCCGCTTCGAGGACGCCGCCCGCTTCCTCGAGCAATTGTTCGTCGAAGGGCTGCGGCCGAAGGGATGAGTGCGACGCGAGGTTGACAAGCCGCCCACCGCTTCTCAATCTCGCCATTCTAACCGGGAGAAAAACAAAATGAACCTAACCATTACCCGACGCGGCCTCGCCATCGGCGCGGCTCTGCTCATCGCGGGAGGAACCGCCTTTGCGCAGCAATCCTTCTTTCGGATCGGAACCGGCGGCACGTCGGGCACCTACTATCCGATCGGCGGCTTGATCGCCAACGCCATCTCCGCCACCGGCGAGAACGGCGTGCAGGGCCTGGTTGCCACCGCCGTTTCTTCGAACGGTTCGGTCGCCAACATCAATGCCATCCAGAGCGGCGCCAGCGAATCCGGCTTCTCGCAGTCCGACGTCGCCTATTGGGCGCATTCGGGCACCGGCCTCTACGATGGCAAGCCGAAGGTGGAAGACCTGCGCCTGATCGCGACGCTTTATCCTGAGACGCTGCACATCGTTGCCCGCGCCGATGCCGGCATCAAGTCTGTGGCCGACCTCAAGGGCAAGCGCGTCTCGATCGACGAGCCCGGCTCGGGAACGATCGTCGACGCCCGCCTCGTCCTTGCCGCCTATGGCCTGTCGGAAAAGGACATCACGCCCGAATATCTGAAGCCCGGCCCGTCCGGCGAGAAGATGCGAGACGGCGCGCTCGACGCGTTCTTCTTCGTCGGCGGCTTCCCGGCCGGCGCGATCACCGAACTCGCCGCCTCGACGGCCATCACCCTCGTCCCGGTCTCGGGCCCGGAGGCCGAGAAGCTGATCGCCGACAACCAGTTCTTCGCCGTCAACACCGTGCCGGCCGAGACCTACAAGGGCGTCGGCGAAATGCAGACAATCTCGGTCGCCGCCCAATGGGTAACCAGCGCCAAGCAGCCCGACGATCTGGTCTACAACATCACCAAGGCGCTCTGGAGCGACGGCACCCGCAAGGCGCTCGACGCCGGCCACGCCAAGGGCAAGCAGATCACGCTTGAGAACGCCGTGAGCAGCGCCGGTATCCCGTTCCACCCCGGCGCCGAGAAGTTCTACAAGGAAGCAGGCGTACTGAAGTAGGGCCGTGCTCCTCAGACCATGCCGGAGGCGGGAAGCTTGCTTCCCGCCTCCGTTCATTTCCAAGCAGCGGTAACGAAAGCACGGCGAGCGGACGGGACACATGACGCGACCAGACGGCACCGACGGCAAACTCGAGGACGTTCGGCTCGCGCCGATGGAACTGAACGAGGAGGAAGCGCGCGAGCTTGAGGAAAAGTTCGATTCCGAGATGCGCTTCCGCAAGCTGTCGCCGGCAACCGCCTGGCTGGTCGGCTCGGCACTGGTGACGCTGTCGCTGTTCCACTACTACACCGCCGGCTTCGGCCTGCTGCACGAGATGGTCCACCGCGGCATCCATCTCTCTTTCGTCCTCGCGCTCGTCTTCCTCGTCTTCCCCTTCTGGAAGAGCGGTTACGACCGTCCCGCGACATCGACGCTTCTCACGCCGCTGGGAATCCCCCTCTACGACTGGATTCTGGCCATCGCCGCGGTCGTCGCGGTGGCGCATGTCCCTCTCATCCCGCTCGACGAACTGGCGTTTCGCGTCGGCAACCCGACCCGGACGGACGTGGCGCTCGGCCTGACGCTGATCGTCGTGCTGCTCGAGGCGACCCGCCGGTCGGTCGGCTGGCCTCTCCCGATCATCGCGCTTCTGTTCATGGCCTACGCGCTCTTCGGCCCCTGGATGCCGAGCATCCTCGTCCACCCGGGCAACACCGTCGCACAGCTCGTCGACCATCTCTATCTGACGACACAGGGCATCTACGGCATCGCCCTCGGGGTCGTCGCGACCTACGTTTTCCACTTCGTCCTGTTCGGCGTGTTCGCCACACGCATCGGCCTCGGTCAGCTCTTCCTCGACTGCGCCGCCTGGGTGGCCGGGCGCTTCGCCGGCGGCCCAGCGAAGGTCTCGATCTTCGGCTCGGCGCTGTTCGGCATGATCTCCGGATCCTCGGTCGCCAACACCGTCACCGTCGGCTCGCTCACAATCCCGGCGATGATCCGTCTCGGCTATCGGCGCCCCTTCGCCGCGGCGGTGGAAGCCGCCTCCTCCACCGGCGGTCAGATCACGCCGCCCATCATGGGCGCCGCCGCCTTCCTGATGATCGAGTTCCTCGAACTGCCCTACACGACGATCATCCTGGCCGCGATCGTGCCGGCCTTCATGCACTTCTTCGGCGTGCTCATGCAGGTCCATTTCGAAGCCAAGCGCAGCGGTCTGCGCGGTTTGCGGCCGGAGGAAATGCCGGACGTGTCGGCGGCGCTGAAACGCGACTGGCCGACGATCATCCCGCTCGTCGCGCTGATCGGCGTCCTGCTCGCGGGCTATACGCCCTATCTCGCCGCCTTCTGGGGCATCACGCTCTGCATAGCCGTCGGCCTGCTCAATCCGCGCCGCCGCATGAGTTTCCTCGAAGTGTTCGAAGGCCTGCGCGACGGGGCGAAATACGCCCTCGCCGTCGGCGCCGCCGCTGCCACCGTCGGCATCGTCGTCGGCGTCGTCACGCTCACCGGGGTCGGCTTCAAGGTGTCCTACATCGTCACATCCACGGCCGCCGAAATGGCGACGTTCGTCGGCGCGATCCTGCCGGTCGACTGGTTCGCCCCGGCGACGCTGACGCTTCTCTTCACCCTGCTGATGACGGGCGTGGTCTGCATCCTGATGGGCTGCGGCATACCGACGACCGCCAACTACATCATCATGGTGACGATCGCCGCACCCGCTCTGGTGATGCTGGGGGTCGAGCCGATCGTGGCCCACTTCTTCGTCTTCTACTACGGCGTCCTGGCCGACATCACGCCTCCGGTGGCGCTCGCCGCCTATGCGGCTGCCGGCATGGCGGGCGCCGATCCGTTCAAGACCGGCAACCTCGCCTTCCGCCTCGGGCTCGGCAAGGTTCTGGTGCCCTTCGTCTTCGTCTTCTCGCCCTCGCTGCTGCTGGTGACGAAGGACTTCACCTGGTCAAGCTTCGCGCTTGCCTTCGGCGGCTGTGCTCTCGGTATCGTCTGCCTCAGCGCCGCGCTGTCGCGCTACATGCTGGTTCCGACCAGAGCCTGGGAGAACGCCTTGCTCGTCATCGCCGCCATGCTGATGATCGCGCCCGAAGGATACTCGACGGCGATAGGAGCAGTCCTCGTCCTGCCCGTGCTTTTCCGCCAGTTCACGTCATTCAGGGAGACACCTGCGCTGGCCGGATAGCCGCCCCGCTGTGCCCGCGGCGGCGCCGGAATGTCTCAGCGGCCGATCAGCATCAGCGGCTTGCCGGCCGAGTCGAGGAACACAACGTCCGTTCCACGAAGCTCGTAGGCCGCGGCCTTCCCGATCGCATCGGTGAGCTTCTGTTCGGCCTCGCCGATCTCACCCGGACAGGCCATCTCCGTCGCCATGCCCGGCGCGAAGGTCACCGTGTTGCCCTCCCCCGGCACGATTTGGGTGCCGATCCGGTTGCAACCGACGGAGAGGGAGACGTAGAGATTCCTGTCCACTTCGAAGAGCAGCTTCGCCGCCGCCGGCAGCGGCCCAAGCGCGCCATCCTTGCCGGCGAGTTCCATCCGCGTCCAGTTGCCGGTCCACTCCGGACTTGCAGTCGCGGCGCTTGTCATAATTGGGGTCTCCGGTTCGTCGGCAAAGGCAGCGCCCAAGGGAGCAAGGGCGAGAAGCCCCGCGATAATCCAGCCTGTCCGTAACATGACGGCCTCCGTGCGTTCGACGACCGTCAGCATCCACCCCGATTGCAGCGCCAGTGTGACTGGAGTTCAGTCCCGCGCCAGCGCCATGACGGCGAGACCGAGCACGGTGATCCCTGCGCCTATCGCAACCCCGACGCTCGCCCAGCCGTGCCCGAGCAGCCCCTCGTAGAGGATGATGAAGCCGGGCGTCAGATAGGTGTAAGCCAGCACTTTCGCGGCGGGCAGCCGCATCGAGGCGTATTGTGTGAGAAAGAACGTGCCGGCGCTCGTGAACGTGCCGAGATAGAGGATCGTCAGCGAGACGGTCGGTGGCAGGCTCGCCCAGTCGGTCGCCACGATGTGGCGCCAGCCCCAGGCAGCGATGCACAGGCCTGTCGCCGCCACCGTCCAGAGCGTGAAGACGACCCCCGTCTCGCCCCGGTTGAAGCGACGCAGCAGCGGGCCATAGGCGGCATGGCACAGCACGCCGACGAAGAAAATGAGTTCGCCCTTGCCGACCTGGAAATTCGCCGCCGCCGACAGGTCGCCGCGGAAGATCACCCAGAGCGAGCCGAGCGCCGCAAGCACCAGGCTCGCGACCACCACGCCGCGGGGCATCTGGCCAAGGAACAGCCAGCCGAAGCCGGCGCTGGCAATCGGCATCAGCGTGAAGACGGCCCCCGTCGACACCGGGTCGGTCAAGCGCAACGCGACGAACATGGTGATGAAGAACACCGCCATCAGCGCGCCGAGCACGCCGTAGCGCCACATCGCACTCGGGCGCTCGATCCGGCCGCCGGCCAGCGCCAGCGCGACCCCTGCCATCACGCCCGTCCCGATGGCAAACCGCGCGGCATTGAGCGCCGCCGGGGCGAGGTAGGGTGCCGCGATCGCGCCGAACGAGAACGAGCCGGCGACGAAGGCGGCAAACCCGACCATTGCCAGATGGCCGTAGAGCTTGCCGCGCCCGGTGGCAAACGTCGAATGCGGCGCGGGCGCGTTCACTGGGACAACCTGACGCGAAGATGCGCCAGGGCGCGGATTCCGACGCGTTTGCGCCAGGCGATATCCTGCGGCGGCACCGCCAGTCGGATATCCGGGAAGCGCGCGAAGAGTCGTTCGAGCGCGATCCTGGTCTCGGCCCGCGCGAGCTGGAAACCAAGGCAGAAATGCACGCCTGTCCCGAACGACAGGTGCGGGTTGGGATGCCGGCCTATGTCGAAACGCTGCGGCTCCTCGAACTTGGCCGGATCGGCGTTCGCGGCCGTCAGAAATGCCGCGAACATGTCGCCGCGGCGGAACCGCCTGCCCTGCCATTCCATGTCGGCCCGGGCAAAGCGCGGCTTCGTCATCTGCACGGGACAGACCCAGCGCAGGCACTCCTCCACAGCTCCGGGCATCAGCGAGGCGTCGGCGCTCAACCTGTCTCTTTCGTCGGGATGTACGAGCAACGCCCAGATGCCGCCCGCGATGAGATGCGTCGTCGTCTCCTGCCCCGCACCGAACAGCAGGAAGATCATCGCCACGAGTTCGTCTTCCGACAGGTCGCCATGTTCGGTCCGCGCCTCCCGCAGCGCCGAAATCAGTCCGTCGGGATACGCTCCACCGCCCGGCCGCGAAACCGCTCGCAGATAGTTCACCATGCGCCAGACACCGGGCACCGCCCGCAGGACCGCCCAGATATTGGCCGTGTCGGTCAGATTACCTAGCCACCCCTTGAACCAGTCGTGATCCTTTTCGGGCAGGCCGAGCATCACGCAGATGACCGAAAGCGGCAGGTCGCGGCAATAGGCCTGCATCAGCTCGGCTTCGGGCTTGCCCTCGATCCGCTCCAGCAGACGGTCCGCGACCTGTTCGATCATTGGCTTCAACTCGGCGACACCCTGGCGCGCGAAGGCCTGGTCGACGAGCGAGCGCAGGCGGCGGTGGTCGGGATCGTCGAGGCCGAGCATGTTCTTCGCCAGCAGGCCGAGCGTCGCCGGCAGCACCTTCAGCACGCGCTCCTGCGTGCGGCTGCCGGCATTGCCCGGGTCACGGACGAAGTGCTCGCCGTCCTTCAGCAACTCCGCCGTGGCGCCATGGGTCGTCGTGAGCCAGATCCGGCCGAGGATCGGCAGTCGCATCCTCACCACGGGCCCGGCCTGACGCATCCGCGCCAGTGTCGGAAAGGGATCCGCGTGGAATCCCGGCGAGACGATGTCGAACGTATCGGGCAAGAAGTAGCCGCTCCGGTTCGGCGAAGTCCTATCGCGCTTCGGAGCGACGGCAAAGCATCAATGATGGGGCCAGCCTTTCACTGCCCCTGCGCGAGGATCAGCAGAAAGGCGCCGGCCAGTGCGACATTGCTTGCCAGCCCGTTGATTCGGCTGATCCGATCGGGCCCCTGGTGGTCCCAGAAATTATGGAAGATCAACGTCGCGGCCGCCAGGAAGGCAAGCAGGCCCAACGCCGCCGCGTCGGTCCACAGACCCGCGATCAGCAGCGCGCCTGCCGTGATCTGCAATACGATCCCGGCTGCAAGCATCAGTCCCGGAAAGGCGACGCCCCGCCCTGCAAGGATTCCCGTCAGGCTACCGCGGTTTGCGACATTGCGGAGACCGGCAAACACGAAGACGCCGCCAATGAGCAGATGGGCGATGAAGGACAGTGGAGATTGGCTGGCGAAGAACATGAACTGGCTCCGTAACTTATGCTCGAAACATGAATCGTCGTGCGAGATGTCGGCGCGCGACGCCGGATGCGTCGCGGCGTTGATCGCGCCTGCTCTGTAGGTCCTCAGGCCGCCGCGCTTGCGCCTTCGGCAAGCGGATGGATTGCATGGAACGACACGCAAAGCCGGTTCCAGACATTGATCACGCCGACGAGGACCGAGAGTTTGACGAGCTCCGCTTCGGTGAATTGTTCGAGCGCCTGCGCATAGAGTGCATCGTCCACCGGGCCGGAGGCGAGAAGCGTCAGTTTCTCGGTCCAGGCGAGAGCTGTCCGCTCGCGCGCGGTGAACAAGGGCGATTCGCGCCATGCAGACACCAGGTAGAGCCGCTGTTCGCTCTCGCCGTCCTTGCGGGCTTCCTTCGTATGCATGTCGACACAGAAGGAACAGCCGTTGATCTGGGATGCCCGAATCTTCACGAGATGGCCGAGGCTGTGTTCGAGACCTGATTCTGTAGCCGCCTTGTTCAAAGCCGCGACGGCGTTGAGCAGCTTCGGGTCGGCTTTCCAGAAATCGAGACGTGGTTGCATCGGACGGTTCCTTTCGTTGATCTTGAGTGGGTTCAGGCCCGCGGCCGCTGATGCTGGGCCGTAAAGGCGCAATTGAAGGCGACGGCGCGGGGATCGGCATCTGCCAGATACCCCTCGACCACCGACGCGAGCGTGGTTTCGGCGAGGACCGCCCGGTAGGCGCGCTCGGCTTTCAGCATCGCGACGTTTATGCCGCATGGTTTGACATAGCTCGCCGGCTCGAGCGCTCCCGGCCCGCGTTGCCGGATTTCCGCGCAACGAAACGCCGGCTGGCGCCCTTCGACCGCGAGAACGATGTCCAGCAGGGTGATCTCCTCCGCCGGCCTCGCCAGGCGGTATCCGCCATTCGGGCCGGTAACGGACTCGAGCACGCCGGCGGCGGCAAGCTGCTGCAGGTGCTTGAGCAGATAGCTCGAGGAAAGGGCGTGCAACTCGGCCAGAGCGCTCGCCGTCAAGGTCTTGCCCGGGCCGAGGCTCGCAAGCACCGTCGCGCAATGTATCGCGGCTTCCACGCCGTCGCCGAGCTTCATAATAGGACTCCATATCGTGGATAAGGTATATCCTGGATATGAATTATCTGCAATATCGCAATTGGCCGGTGGCGCCAAGTTGGGAAGCGTCACCCGATCGAGACGGCCATTCTCGCAGCAGGCGCCCAGCCGCGACTGGTCCGGCGCGGCACCTTGCCAGGCCTCGGCGCGGCTATTCGAGCTTCCGCAGCAATCCGGCCAATGATCTCGCCTCCGTGACAGACAGCTTTGTTCCGACAGCCTCCCCGATCGCGCGCGAATACGTCTCCCACATACGACGGCGCATCTCGCGGCCGGCATCCGTGATCTTCAGTGTCTGTCCACGTGCATCGGCCTGGCACGTCTCCCTGCTGATCAGGCCGGCTTTTTGGAGTCGCTGCGCGAGCCGTGAAAGGTTGTACTGCTCGAACAGCATGGCGCGTTCTAGCTCATAGGGCCGCAAACCTGCCTCCCCTGCCTTGTCCAGCTCCCAAAGCGCGTCGTACCAGGACAGCGGCGGCAGCTTCTTCGCCTTGAGACGAGCCTCGATGCGATCCATCGCCACGCGCTGGGCGCGCGACAGACCGATCCACGCGGCAACCGTCGCTTCGTCAGGCTCTCTTGTCATGCCTCACTGATAGTTGATTTCATGCAATTGCATCAAGCTTGACGTACGGACACTCCCCCTCTATTTCGATGCAACTGCATCAAATTTCCCAGAAAGGAAAGACGACCGTGTCCGACAAGCTCACCCTCGTATCGTTCGATCTCTGCCCCTATGTCCAACGCGCCGCAATCGTGCTTGCCGAGAAAGGCGTGCCGTTCGAACGGGTCGACATCGACCTGGAAAACAAGCCTGAATGGTTCCTGGCAATCTCGCCGCGCGGCAAGGTGCCCCTGTTGAAGGTGGGTGAGGACGTGCTGTTCGAAAGCTCGGCCATCGTCGAGTATCTCGACGAAGTGCACGAGCCGCGGCTTCATCCGCAGCATCCGGCGACACGGGCGCGCCATCGCGCGTGGATGGAGTTCGGATCGACAATCCTGGGCGACATCTGGACGATCGAAACGACGGCCGAGGAGAAGGCGTTCGCCGCAGCCATGGCCGGCCTGAAGGACAAGTTCACGCGGATCGAATCCGAACTGGGTGATGGGCCCTATTTCGCCGGCGAGGCATTCACCATTGTCGACGCCGTGTTCGCGCCGGCTTTCCGATACTTCGACACCTTTGACCAGCTCACCGATCTCGGCAGCTTCGACGCACTCCCGAAGGTGAGAAAGTGGCGCGAGGCGCTCTCCCGCCGTCCGTCGGTGCGCAATGCGGTCGTGCCGGATTACGATGCCCGCCTGCGCAGGTTCCTCAACAAAAAGAGCGGCCTTTTGATCCGCCAGCTTGCGGCGGCCTGACTATTACGCCTCGAAAGAAGACTGTCGCCGCGAGGAGGAGATCGCGGCGACACTAGCGGGCCGCCTACTCCGCCGCGACCTTCGCCATCGGATTGTTCGGATGCGTCGTCCAGTTGGCGTAGGTCGGCTGGACGGTCTTGCCGGTGCGCTGGTCGAGCACGCCCGCCGCCAGCGGCACCATGTCGATGCATCCTTCAACGGGGCAGACGTTGACGCAGAGATTGCAGCCGACGCACTCGTCTTCCATCACCTCGAAGTGCCGCTTGCCGTCGACCACCGAGGTGATGGCCTGGTGCGAGGTGTCCTCGCAGGCGATGTGGCAGCGGCCGCACTTGATGCACAGATCCTGATCGATCCGCGCCTTGGCGATGTAGTTGAGGTTGAGGAACTGCCAGTCGGTGACGTTGGGCGTCGCGCGGCCGATGATGTCGTCGAGCGAGCGATGCCCCTTCTCGTCCATCCAGTTTTCCAGGCCGGCGATCATCTCCTGCACGATCTTGAAACCGTAGGTCATCGCCGCTGTGCAGACCTGCACGTTGCCGGCGCCGAGCGCCATGAACTCGGCGGCGTCGCGCCACGTGGTGATGCCTCCGATGCCCGAAATGGGCAGGCCGCGGGTTTCACTATCGCGCGCGATCTCGGCCACCATGTTCATCGCGATCGGCTTCACCGCCGGGCCGCAATAGCCGCCATGCGTGC
This sequence comes from Mesorhizobium sp., assembly GCA_019635735.1. GTDB lineage: Bacteria > Pseudomonadota > Alphaproteobacteria > Rhizobiales > Rhizobiaceae > Mesorhizobium_A. Next base: position 192,953 of record JAHBYX010000007.1, on the reverse strand, counting down.
CCTTGCCGTCGATCATCGGCTCGGGCGAGAACGTGTCGAGATTGACGCCGGTGATCGAGTTGATCGTGTTGATCAGCGATACCGCATCGGTGCCGCCGGCAAGTGCCGCGCGCGCCGGCTTGCGGATGTCGGTGATATTAGGCGTCAGCTTGGTGATCACCGGCATGCGGGTGTTCGCCTTGCACCAGCGCACCACCATCTCGATATATTCCGGCACCTGCCCGACCGCTGCACCCATGCCGCGTTCCGACATGCCGTGCGGGCAACCGAAGTTTAGCTCGATGCCATCAGCGCCCGTCTCCTCGACCACGGGCAGGATCGCCTTCCAGGCGTCCTCGACGCAGGGCACCATGATCGACACGACCATCGCCCGGTCCGGCCAGTTCATCTTGACCTGCTTGATCTCGCGCAGGTTGGTCTGCAGGTCGCGGTCGGTGATCAGCTCGATATTGTTCAAGCCGAGCAGGCGCCGGTCCGCGCCCCAGATCGCGCCGTACCGCGGACCGTTGACGTTGACGACCGGCGGCCCCTCCTCGCCCAGCGTCTTCCACACCACGCCGCCCCAGCCCGCCTTGAAGGCGCGCTCGACATTGTAGGCCTTGTCGGTCGGCGGCGCAGACGCCAGCCAGAACGGGTTCGGGCTCTTGATGCCCACGAAGTTGTTGCGGATGTCAGCCATGCTCATGCCCTCCCGTTCGAGGTGAGTGCCCGGTGAATGCTCTCCGCCGCGTCCCTACCCGCCGCGACCGCGGCTACGGTAAGGTCCTCTCGCGCGTCGGCGACGCAGTCGCCGCCGGCCCAGACCTTCGGGTTCGACGTGCGGCCCTCGGCGTCTACCTTGATGCGCCCCTTCTCTAGGGCGATCGTCGCGCCCGATCCGTTCAAGGCCGCCGCCTCGAAGCTCTGCCCGATCGCCTTGAACACCTGGTCGGCGGCGAGCACGATCGTCTCGCCGGTGCCGGTGAGCTTGCCGTCGGTCTCGGCCGTATATTCGAGCTCGATGCCGGTGACCTTGCCGAACTGGGCCACGACCCGCTTCGGCTGCACCCAGTGGCGGATGGTAACTCCCTTGGAGGCAGCCAGGTCCTGCTCGAATTCGGAGGCGTTCATCTGCTCCTTGCCGCGGCGATAGGCGATCGTCACCTCCTCCGCGCCCAGCAGCTTCGACTGCACCGCCGCGTCGATCGCCGTCATGCCGCCGCCGATGACGACGACGCGCCGCCCGACCGGCACGCCCGCGAGATCCTCGGCCTGCCGCAGGTCGGCGATGAACTCCACCGCGTTGTCCACGCCAGCCGCATCCTCGCCCTCGGCCCTGAGCGCGTTGACGCCAGGCAGGCCCATGCCGAGAAAGACTGCGTCATACATCGAAGTCAGATCGGCGAGATGAACGTCGCGTCCGAGAGCGCGGCCATGCTCGATCGTGATGCCGCCGATGGCCGTGACGTAGTCAACCTCCGCCTGGGCGAAGCCGTCGACGCTCTTGTAGGCGGCGATGCCGTATTCGTTGAGGCCGCCGGACTTCGGCTTCGCCTCGAAGATCGTCACGTCGTGGCCCTTCGTGGCCAGCCGGTGCGCAGCCGCGAGTCCGGCCGGTCCCGCGCCGACGACCGCGACCTTCTTCCCGGTCGATGGCGCGCGCGTGTAGAACTGCTTGCCCTGCCCCATCGCCACGTCGGTCGCGTAGCGCTGCAACCTGCCGATCTGCACCGGCTTGCCCTCTGCCGTCTCTCGCACGCAGACCTCTTCGCACAGCGTTTCGGTCGGGCAGACCCGCGCGCACATGCCGCCGAGGATGTTCTGGTCGAAGATCGTCTTGGCCGACCCCAAAGGATTCCCGGTCGAGATCTGGCGGATGAACAGCGGGATGTCGATCGAGGTCGGACACGCCTGCATGCAGGGCGCATCGTAGCAGAAATAGCAGCGATCCGACTCGACCAGCGCCTCGTGGTGGTCGAGCGGCGGATGCAGGTCGGAAAAATTGTCGGCGTATTGGGCGGGCGCGAGCCGGCCCGCGACGATCCCGTCCTTCAACTGGCCTGTGGCCATCTCGGCAGTTCCCCATTGTTGTTTGTTTGGCAAATGCTAGCACAGGGAAAAATTTTATCAATCGGTCAAAAAATAGATCAGCGCTTTGATTTCATTACATATAAACTTGACAAACATGCTCATATTTATTGGCGGAGGCCGTTAGGTTTCCGTTAAGGATGCCTGCAAACCGGCGATTCACCAATCCGCGGCATTAATGCGCCATGGCTCGCCGGCATTTGATTAAAGTTGTCTTCGTCGCCCTCGCGGTCGGCCTCGCCGGCTGCGCCACGCAGCCGAGCAACATCAACGACGTCTGCGCCGTGCTCGAGCAGCAGGATGGCTGGATCTCCAGCTGGCAGCGGTCGGCGAAGAAGGCCGAGCGCCGCCACGGCATACCGATGGCGATCCTGCTTGCGACGATCCGCAAGGAGTCCGGCTTCAAGTCCAATGCCCGTCCGCCGCGCACGCAGCTTCTGGGGTTCATCCCCTGGAAGCGTCAATCGAGCGCCTATGGCTATGCGCAGGCACTCGACGGAACCTGGGCGCAGTATAAGAAGGAACGCGGCGGCTTCTCCTCGAGCCGCGACGACTTCGACGACGCGGTCGATTTCGTCGGCTGGTATCACGGGACGACGGCCAGGACCTACGGCGTCGCCCCCAACGATGCCTACAGCCTCTACCTTGCCTATTATTCCGGCTGGTCCGCCTTCGGCAAAGGTACCTGGCGCTCGAACGCGGGGCTCCAGCGCACCGCGCGCGAAACCGCGGAAATGGCGATCAGATACGAGCGCCAGCTCCAGTCCTGCCGCTGAGCCTCAGTTCGCCTCGTCCTCCGGCGCGAACGAGATCACATTTTCCATCCGGGCGAAGACCTCCTGCGACAGATGGCACTTCACCTGGTGGCCGTTACCGAGGTCGCGCACCGGCGGCACCTCGCGCTCGCACAAGTCGCCGGGCACCAGCCTCTTGTAGTTGCAGCGCGTCTGGAACGGGCATCCGGGGGGCGGGTTCATGGCAGACGGGATGTCGCCTTCCAGCACCACGTGCTTCTTCACCACGCTCGTATCGGCGATCGGGATCGCCGACAGCAGAGCCTCCGTGTAGGGGTGGTACGGCGGCTGGAAGATCTGGTCTGTCGTCCCCTGCTCCACGATGTGGCCGAGATACATGACCACTACCCGGTCGGCGATGTAGCGCACCACCGACAGGTCGTGGCTGATGAACAGCATCGTCGTCTTGTTCTTGCGCTGGATGTCCATCAGCAGTTCGGTCACCGCCGCCTGCACCGACACGTCGAGCGCCGACACCGGCTCGTCCGCCACCACGACCTTGGCCATGCCGGCAAAGGCGCGCGCCACGCCAATGCGCTGCTTCTGCCCGCCCGAAAGCTGGCGCGGCATGCGCGTCTCGAACGCGCGGGGCAGTTTCACCAGGTCGAGAAGCTCCAGCATCCGCGACCGACGCTCCGCCACCGTCTTGCCGACGCCGAACTTCTCCAGCGTGCGGATGATCTGCGAGCCGACCGAATGGCTGGGGTTCAGCGTGTCGAACGGGTTCTGGAACACCATCTGGATCGACGAGATGGTCTCGACGTCGCGCTTCTCGATGGACGTGTCGGCGATCTGGCGGTTGCCCAGCGTCACGCCGCCCTCGGTCGCCGTCTCCAGCCCGAGAAGGATCTTGGCAAGGGTCGACTTTCCGCAGCCGGATTCGCCCACGATCGCCACCGTCTCGCTCTCGCGCGCGACGAAGGAGATCGTCTCGTTGGCCTTGACGGTGCGGGATTCGGCGCCGCCGAAGATCTCGTTGGCGGAGACCTTGTAGTATTTCTTCAGCTCCTCTATCTTCAGCATCGGCGCGCCGGGCTTCACCGGTTCCTTGGCCGTCGTCGCATTGGGCGGCAGCGCGCTCCAGTCGATCTCGTTGAAGCGCACGCAGCGGCTGAAATGGTTCTCGTGGCCCTCGACCGCGATCATCGGGATCTCGGCGGCGTTGCACAGGCCCTCTACGAAGTGGTGGCAGCGCGGACCGAAGTTGCAGCCCTTCGGCCGCTCGTGCGGCAAAGGCAGCTGGCCGGGGATCGCCACCAGCGGCCGCGAATTCTTGTCGGCGCCCGGCAGCGGGATCGAACGGAACAGCCCCTGCGTGTAAGGATGCCGCATCCGGTCGAACACGTCCTTGATCTTGCCGGTCTCAACCGCCTCGCCGGAATACATCACCGTGATCCGATCGCAGGTCTCGAGGATCAGCCCGAGATTGTGCGACACGAAGATCATCGACGTGCCGAATTCCTTGCCGAGCCCCTTCACCAGTTCGACGATGCCGGCCTCGACAGTCACGTCGAGCGCGGTGGTCGGCTCGTCGAGCAAGAGCAGCGCCGGCTTCGAGAGTAGCGCCATGGCGATGACGATACGCTGCTGCTGTCCGCCGGAAAGCTGGTGCGGGTAGGAGTTCATCATCCGCGGCGGGTCGGGCAGGCGCACCGCCTTCAGCATCGCCAGAGATCGCTCGTAGGCTTCCTCCTTCGACACCTTCTCGTGGATGATCGGCACTTCCATCAGCTGCTGGCCGACCTTCATCGCCGGATTGAGCGACGCCATCGGCTCCTGGTAGATCATCGCGATCTTGTTGCCGCGGATCTGGCGCAGTTCCTCCTCCGACATGTCGCCCATGTCGCGGCCCTGGAACTTGATCCGTCCGCCGACGATCTTCCCGACATTCGACAGGTCGCGCATGATGCCGAGCGAGACGGTCGACTTGCCGCAGCCGCTCTCGCCCACGATCCCCATCGCCTCCCCCGGCATCACCGTGCAGGAGAAATCCATCACGGCGGGAATCTCGCCACGCTTGGTGAAGAAGGAGATCGACAGGTTCTCGATCTCGATGATCGGCTGGGCGCCGGCGATGGTCGTGGCTTTGACGGCTTCGTTCATCGTCTGCCTCTCAATCCTTCAGCGACTGTTCGCGCAGCGCATCCGCCAAAAGGTTCAGTCCAAGGACGAAACTCATCAGCGCGATCGTCGGCGGCAGCGCGGGGTGGACGAACGAACGCAGAAGCCGCGAGGCGTCCTTGATCGCGGTGCCCCAGTCCGGGCTCTCCGGCGCCAGCCCAAGCCCGAAATAGCCGAGCGTGCCGAGCAGGATCGTCGTGTAGCCGATGCGCAGGCACGCATCGACGATCAGCGGCCCCCGGGCGTTCGGAAGGATCTCCCAGATCATGATGTACCAGGGGCTCTCGCCGCGCGTCTGCGCCGCCGCCACGTAGTCGCGCGTCTTGATGTCCATCACCAGCCCGCGCACGATGCGGAAGACGCCGGGCGACGAGGCGAACACCACCGCGACGAAGATGTTAAGCGTCGACGGCTCGATCGAGATCAGGCCGAACGGATCGATCGCGAAGACGAGACCGAGATAGATCCAGCCGCCGATGAGCACCGTCAGGGCAAGTTGGATCCACAGCCGGTCAGGCCGGTTCTTGAACCGCGTCCAGAACAAAACGATGAAGAAGATCACCGGGAACAGGAAGAAGAATGCCGCCAGCCCGCGCGGAATGGACACGCCGATGCCGGTCACCCGGCTGAACCAGCTGTCGAAGGTGAGTTGCCGGATCTCGGGCGTCACCAGCAGGTAGAACAGAAGGATCACCGGGAATGCCAGAACCAGGTTGGCCAGGAACGACAGGAAAGAGTCGATTCTGCCGCCGTAGTAGCCGGCCGGCAGGCCGAGCGTGATCCCCACCATCAGCGCGAACATCGTCGCGAAGGGCGCGATCACGAGCACGATCTGGCTGCCATAGACCATGCGCGAGAAGACGTCCCGCGCCAGCTTGTCGCCGCCGAAGTAGTAGACGCCGTTCGTGTCCGGCACCACCGTCCCGGGCAATGCATCCTTCATCACCGCAACCTGGCTCAGCGGGTCGAACGGGGCGATCAGCGGCGCGAAGATGGCCGTGAACAGCCAGAACAGGCAGATCGTGACGCCGGCGACGCCGACCGAATTGGTGAACAGCTCTCCGTAAAGACCGAGCCGCTTGCGGTAGACGAAGCTGGCGCTCAGCACGATCGCAAGGGCCAGCCACACGGGCCAGAACCGCACGATCACGCCGAAGAGGATTTGGAACCCGCCGATGGTCTCGAACTGCATCCGTTCCCCTCGCCTACTGCACGCGGATGCGCGGATTGAGATATGCGTAGCCGATGTCGGAAATCAGCTGCGTGAACAGCACGACGAACACGGATACGAGCGAACAGCCGAGCAAGAGGTCGATGTCGTTGTTGCCGGCCGCCTCCACCAGCGTGAAGCCGAAGCCCTGGTAGCGGAACATCGTCTCGACGATCACGACGCCGGTCAAAAGCCACGGAAACTGCAGCATGATCACGGTGAACGGCGCGATCAGCGCGTTGCGCAGCGCGTGCTTGATGACGACCGAGGAGAAGCTCAGCCCCTTCAGCCGCGCCGTGCGTATATATTGCTGCGTCATCACCTCGACCATCGAGGCGCGAGTCATGCGCGCGATGTAGCCGATGCCGTAGATCGCCATCGTCATCACCGGCAGCGTGAAATTGTAGAAATTGACGCCCTGGGCCGTCGCCGACGCGGCCGAGCCGTTCAGCCAGCCGAGCCAGGAGGCGAAAATGACGGTGAAGATGACGCCGGAGACATATTCGGGCGTCGCCGTCGTCGCGATCGACGCGACCGAGAGGCTGCGGTCCGTCCGCGATCCCTCGCGCATGCCGGCAAGGATGCCGATCAGCAACGAGATCGGCACCATCGTCACCATGACCCAGAACATCAGCACGCCGGTGGCGCTGAGCGCCGGCCAGAGCTTCGCCTCGACTGTGGTCTTGAATTTGGTCGAGCAGCCGAAATCGCCTTGCAGGATGCCGCCGTAATAGGGTTCGTTCGGCTGCGGGCAGGCCTTGTAGCGCAGCGCCGCCTTGCCGGTCGCCGGGTCGACGTCGGGTGTGCGCTTGATAACGCCGAGCCACTGGCCGTAGCGAACGAAAAAATTCTCGCGGAAGCCGTTCTTCACCAGCCACTGTTCGATGTGCTCGTCCGACGAGCGCATGTCGAGTTGGCTGATCGACAGCTTCTTCAGGTTCGGCTCGAGATTGACCATGTAGAAGACGACCATGGTCAGGCAGAGCATGGTGATGACCATGGTGCCAAGCCGCCTGATGATGAATGCAAGCATGCTATCCCCTGCCGTCGAGGTTGGGGGTCACGAAGTCACCCGCTGAAACGAGAGGGGCGCGAGGCCCCTCTCAAAGTCCAGTGCAATCAGGCGTCGAGCCAGACCTTGCCGAAATCGTGTTCGAAGGTCGGGTGCATGCCGTGGTTCTTCACCGCTGCGACCGAGCTGTTGTAGAGCTTGCGCCAGTAGGGCTGGATGATGATGCCGGAATCCTGGAGGATCTTTTCGATCTTCTCCATCACCACCTTGCGCTTTTCGGCGTCGGCGATCGAAAGCGCCTCGCCGACCGCGGCGTCGAGATCCGGGTTCGAATAGGCGGCCTCGTTCCAGGCCTCCCCCGTGCGGTAGGCGATTGCGATCACCTGCACGCCGAGCGGACGCATGTTCCAGTTCGTCATCGAATACGGATACTTGGTCCAGTCGTTCCAGAAGGTCGAACCCGGCAGCACCGTGCGCTTGACCTTGATGCCGGCCTCGCGCAGCTGCGCGGCGATCGCGTCGCCGGTGTTCTTGTGCCAGTCCTCGTCGACCGTGATAAGGTCGTGCTCGAAATCGGCCTGGCCGGCCTCCGCCATCAGCGCCTTCGCCTTGGCCGGGTCGCGGGCCACCTTGGGCAGCGCGACATATTCCGGGTGGATTGGGCAGACGTGGTGGTTTTCCGCCGGCTCCCCCGCATTGCCGTATCCGAGCTGCAGGACGACCGCGTTGTCGACGGCGAGCTGCAGCGCCGTGCGGACCTTCTGGTCGTCGTAGGGCTTGTTGGCGACGTTGGTGCGCGCCACGATCGTGGACGCGGTGACGACTTCAGACGTGATCGCACCGACGCCCTCGAGGATCTTCACGTAGTCGGCGGTCGTCTCGTGGTTGGTGTGGACTTCGCCTGCCTCGAAGGCCGAGACCATCGCCGACGGATCGGTGCCGTAGTCGATGAACTCGACGCCGTCGAGCATCACCTCGCCGCCCCACCAGGCGCCGTTCTCGCGGCGCTTGTAGACCACCTTCTGGCCGACGTCGTACGAGACGAGCTCGAACGGACCGGTGCCGATCGGATCCTTGGCGAAGTTCGCGCCGGTCTCGTCGAACGAGCGGTGCACGACCAGCGCCGGATAGTCGCAAAGGCTCGGGATGAGCGCGATGTCCGGCTTGGTCAGCGTGATCTTGACGGTCATGTCGTCGACCTTCGTCACCGCGCCTTCGCGCAGCTTGCCGGTCGCCTCATCGACGATCGTGCCGAGACGGCCGGGCATCGAATTGCCTTCGGCGCTCTTGTCGGCCCAACGGGTCAGGTTGAAGACGACGTCGTCGGCATTGAACGTGTCGCCATTGGTCCAGGCGACGTTCGGACGGCAGTGGAAGACATATTCCGTCGCGTCGTCGTTCACGTCCCAGCTTTCGAGCAGATAGGGCTCGAAGGTGAAGTCGCGGGTGTATTTCACCAGCGGCTCCAGCGTCTGGCGCTGGGCATTCGCGATCTCGGACCAGTCGGCGGTGCGCGGATCCTTGGGATCCTTGATCGACATCGCGACCTTGAGGACGCCGCCCTTCTTGGGCTCCTGCGCGACGGCGGGCGTCGGCGCGGCGAGGCCGATCATGCTGTAGGCCAGCGCGGTCGACGCGCCGAAAGCGCTGGCGAGAGCCAGGAACTCGCGCCGATCCATCCCGCCTTCGCGAACGGATTTCGCCATCTTTACAATGTGATCGGGAACCCGGTCACCATTGCTCTTGTACATTGTCATCTTGACTCTCCCATTTGCACGTCGGTGGCGTTCTGCCTGAGAACATTCCGTATCCGGCCGGCTTTGTCAAAAAAGCAGGCACGTTCGGAAATTGGATGACAGTCTGCAACGCTGCGTGAGGGAGAGAAGGCGCGATTGCGACAAACTTGACGCAAATGTCGCAATCGTCGTGAAAATCAGACTTTTTTATCAATCGCCCGCTTGGGTATTCGGCAGCGGGCAGCTGTCAGTATTCCCGCTCGAAGAAGATGCCGCCCTTCGTCTCGCCGCTGTCCGTCGCTTCGCCGCGCAGCTTCACGCCCTTGCCCACATTCAGGTCGATCGCCGCCTTGCCCGATCCCGGCTGCGAGCCTTTCTCGATCGACAGATAGGTGCGGTCGTTGAGATACTTGCCGACCGAAACCGACGTGTCGCCGGTCTCCTCGTCCGTCTTCACGTCGATGTCGTCGACACCGAGCTTGCCCTGCAGGTTGTCGAGCAGGGAGGTCGAGCCCCCGACGCCCGCGAGCACTGCGGCGGCCTGCGCCAGCTGTGCGATCTGCACCGCCGACAAGCTCCCCATCGCGCGGCCGAAGACGAGCTGCGCCAGCACCTCGTCTTCCGGCGCCGCCGGGCTGGAGGAGAAGGAGAATTTCGGGTTCGTCGCCTCTCCCGTGATGGTCACGGTCACCGTCGAACTGTTGACGCTCGACGTCGCGGCGAAATCGAGCGTCGGCACCAGCGAACCCGAGAAGCCGATCGAACCCTCGGAGAAATCCAGCCGTCGCCCGAGGATGCCGAGCCGTCCGCGCCGCAGCTTGAACAGCCCCGTTGCCGACGGCGCCGAGGCCGGGCCGGTGAGCTTGATGCTCCCGCCGAGCTCGGCATTCAACCCCCGCCCCTGCACGAACAGCTGGTTCGGCGCATTGACCGTGAGGTCGAGCATCAGCCCGCCGCCCCCGCTGCCGGCGCTCGCCGGCTTCAGCGCCTCGGCCTGCGTCTTCACCGCCCCGCTCGCATTGCGGTGCTGTACGTTGAGCCGCGACAGCGCCGGCGAGAGTTTTTCGGGGATGGTGATGACGGTACGCCCGAGATTGATCGTGCCGCCGAGCGTCGGCGCCGAGGCGAGCGGTCCCTTGACCGCGATATCGCCACCGAAATTGGCCGTCACGACGCGCCCGTCGGTATAGCGTCCGTCCGCCACCTTGATCGTCAGATCGGCGGGAAAGCCTGCGCCCGCATCGAGGCCGACCGTGCCGCCGGCCGAGACCGTCCCGCCGGTCGAGATCGTGCCCGTGAAACTGCGCAGCGTCGCGCGTCCAGAACCCAATGCGATGTCCGCGTTGATGCCGTTGATGGCGATGCCCGACCCGGCATCGACGAAGCGCGCGCCGGATGCCCTGACGGTTCCCCCGATCACCGGCGAATTGGTCGAGCCCCCGACGGTGAGCGATATGTCGGCCGCCCCGTCGAGCGCCAGCCCCTGCGCGGCGAGCCGCCGTGTCAGGAAGCTGAACGGCACACGGCCGGCAAACTTGACGTCGAGCGCGCGCGAGCCCCCCGTCTGGACCGTGCCGCCGCCCTTCATCGACAGGCCGCCGCCCTCGCCGACATCGGCCTGGAAACGCAGCGCGCCGCCGGCGAACGTGCCGGTCGAGGCTATGGTCATCGCGCCGAATCCCGCCGAACGGGTCTGGCTCGTCTCCGCGCCCGCCAGCCGCACGTCATAACCGATCGTCGGCGCCGACGGCGCGCCGCTGACACGCACCGTGCCCGACACCGTCCCGGCCGCACCCAGGCCCGGAGCGAATCCGTTCGCGATCGAGGCCGGAACCTTGGCGAGCTGGGCCGTCAGCGCCAGCGTATCGCCCGCCGTGCCGCTGACCGTCGCCGTCCCGCCGGACAGGCCAAGCACGAGCTTGTCGATCCGCGTCACGCCGCCGGCATTCACGATGGTCGATGGCGCCGCGATCGTCGCCGCCACGCCCTGCACGGTGGCGCCGCCGCGCGAAAGTTCCACCGTCGCCTGCCCGTCCTCGAATTTCGCGCGGCCGGCCGCCTTGGCCGGGATGCCGTTCACGGTCGCGCCGCCGTCGAAACCCGTCCAGGCGCCGTCGCGCGACAGCGTCACGTCGACCGCGATGATCGCGGCCCCGGCATTGACCGCGCCTGCACGGATGCGGCCCGACACGGCCGGTGCGGCCAGGTAGTTGGCGACCTGCGCTTCGATCGAAATGTCCTTGCCGCTGAGCGTGTCGCGCGCAAAGGCGGGCACCTTGGCGTCGATGCGCGCCGAGGGACCGGCAGCACCCGTGTCGAACGAGATGCTGCCCGTCGCGCTGCCTGACACCTGCTGCAGGGCAAGTGCGGCCAGCGGCGCGATGTCAGGCAGTTCGAAAGCGATGCTGCCTTTGGGCAGGAACGCGTCGTCGAGCTGGAGATCGCCGCTGATGCGGTTCTGGCCGAGCGAGACGTTCAGCCCCGACAGCACCCGCCTTCCCCCTTCGCTCGACAGCCTGGCTTTGCCCTCGAGCGCCTGATCGCCCACCTTGCCCGTAAGGCTCACGTCCGCCGCCGGATTGGCCGCATCGGCCTTGCCGGTTGCCTTGAGCGAGAGCCCGGTGACGGCGTAGCCGCCGCTCTCGATCCGCTCGCTCGACAGGGTGACAGAGAGGTCGGGGGCAAACAGCGCCCCGCTCGCCGACAGATCGAACGACGCCGCGCCCGACACGTTGGCGGCGAGCCGCGACAGGTCGGCCAACGCGCCTTCGAGATCTGCCGTCACCTTGCCGTCGGCGATGCGGATCGACCCGCCCGTCGTCAGCGGCCCGGACGCCACCTGCACGCCGGAGGCGTCGATGTTCCGCTCGGCGTCGCGCGTCACGCGGGCGGCCAGCACGACGCGTTCGCCCAGCACGGCATGCGTGCCGGCAGGCAGAGCCGACCGCGCCACGTCCGCCTTCACGTCGAAATTCGCCTGGCCGTCCAGGCGCGAAAGCGTGCCGGCCGCCGACGCCAAGATCGCGTCGTTCTCGATCGACGCCGCGCGCACCTCGATGGCGCCGTCGCTGATCTCCGCGTCCGCCGCGACCGCAATCTGACCAACCAGGAAGGGAACCAGCGGCGCGATCAGCGTCTCGGCGGCGCCGATCCGGCCGCGCACCGTGACCGGCCCGGTGCGCGTCGCCACGTCGAAGCCCGGCGACGACAGGTCGACGCCGACGTCGCGCAGCGTCGCTTGCGGATGGACGAGCGAGGCGAGCGAGACGGTCGCGTCGAGGCTGGGCTTGGCGCCGGTTCCCGCGATGCTGCCCTCGGCGCTGCGGATCGCCAGCGAGATCCGGTTCTCCCCCTCGGCAAATGACAGCGCCACCGGCTCCCCGGCCGCGCGTATGTCGAATGTCAGGTCGCTCACGCCTCGCGGATCGACGCTGCCCGAGGCCTTTCCCGTCAGCGAGGCGGAGGCGATCGACGCCGCCTCGATCGCAATCCCGCCGTCGGTACGGAACGTGCCCGCGAAAGCGACCTGCGTCTGACCGGCCGCAAGCGCCTGGAATTGCGGCGGAACGAACTGCGCGAACTCTCCCTCCGCGTTCAGTTCGACGCGGCTTCCGCCCTCGACGAACTGGTGGCGTCCGTTGAACTTCGCCGCGACCGCCTCGTTGACGGCAACCGCACCCTGGCCGCGCCAATCCGACGCCGGCCCGCTGCCCTCGACGGCGATCGACACAGGCGGCGCGCCGGGCAGCTTGAGCAGGTTGGCGATCACGCCGCCCTGCGGCTCATGCCCTTCCACCTTCAGGTCTAGCCGGTTCTCGTCGGGCGCAAAGACCAACGTGAGATCGAGGTCGCCCTGGCGCTGGTCGCTGCGCGAAACCTGCGCTTCGGTCTCGATTTTCAGCGGCGAGGCCGTCGCGACGAGCTTCGACGTGGCGCTCAGCGTCGCTACCTCGCCGGCCAGCTCCGCGCCGAGCGCGATCTCGGGAAGGTCGATCTTCCCGATGTCGATGTCGACCGGGAGCTGGAAGGAGCCGGTCGAGCCGTCGTCGGGCGCGGCGAGCGGCCGCCGCGCCACCTCGATGCGGCCGACGCGCAGCGTCTCGGCGCTGACCTTCTTCGAGATCAGGTCGAGGTACGAAATATCCGTGCTGATCTCGCGCAGAGCCAGCCAGGGCCCATCGCTATCCTCAACGATCACCGCATCGACCGTCAGCGGCCCGCTCCAGATTCCGCTTATACCGCTGATCTTCACGGTCCTGCCTTCGCCCGACGCCAGGCCCGACGCGATCGAGGCCAGCAGGCCCCGACCGGGCGGCGTCAGCGTCAGCGCGCCCGCCGCCACGAGAGCGATGGCGACGACGGTCAGGACGACATTTCGAATGATCCGCAAGCCGCGCGGCAATGGGCTTCTCCGGGAATCAGATCAGAACGCCTGACCGATGCCCGCATATATACCGAATGAGGCGTCACCGGGACGCCTGTTCAGCGGCACGGCCGCGTCCACCCTGAGCGGCCCGAACGGCGTGATATAGCGCACGCCGACGCCCGCGCCGACGCGCGCGTCGCTGAAGTCGGGGAACTGGTCCGTCGACACCGTGCCGGCATCGATGAAAGGCACGACGCCGAAACTGTCGGTGACCTGCACGCGCAGCTCGGCCGAGGCCTCGGCATAGGAGCGGCCGCCGGTCGGGATGAACTCGCCGGGATTGAGCGGATCGGGCACCCGCGGTCCGATCGCCTGGTAGGCATAGCCGCGCACCGAGCCGCCCCCGCCGGAGTAGAATCGCCTGTCGGCCGGAATGTCGTCGAGGCTAGCCCCGACGATGCTGCCCGCCGCGACGCGCCCGGCCGCCACGATCCGGCCGTCGCCGTCGATGGCCCGGTAGACCGACCCCTCTCCCCTGAGCTTGACGAAGCTCGCACCGGAATAGGCGTCGATGGTCGGCTCGACGAAGGCGAGCGCGCGCCAGCCCTTCTTCGGGTTCAGCTTGTTATCGCGCGTATCGTACACATATTCGATCGGCGTCGAGACGAGCAGATATTTCCGGCCAAGCGGAAAGAAGACGTCCGTGAGGTCGGTGTATTCGACCCGCAGTTGGCCCGACAGCGTCTGCTGCTTGGTGATCTCGTAAGAGATTCCGGCGCCGGTACTGAAGGACAGGCGATCATACGCATCTGGATGTTCCGACACGAGCTTGATGTCGTAGGTGAACTTGGAGGCCGGACCCACCAGCCCCGGCTTCTCGAACAGAAGTGCGGCCTTGTAGTCGAGATCCTTGTAGTCGCCGGTCTCGCCGATGCGGCTGACCGAGCCTTCGATCCTCAGCTTCTCCGCCCGCCCGAACAGGTTGCGGTGGCCCCAATAGCCCTCGATGCCGGCGCCATCCGTGCTCGACACCGTCGCGCCGACGCCGAAATAGCGGAACTTGCGCTCGCTCACCTGCACGTCGACGGGAATCGAGCCGTCGGGATCGAGCTTGTCCCGCTCCTTGACCGTCACGGAATCGAACACGCCAAGCGCCAGAAGCCGCTCGCGCGCGTCATCGATGTCCTCCGGCGAATAGGTCTTTCCGCGGTCGATGTCGGCCATGTAGGCGGTGAACTCGGCGTCGACCGCCTCCGTGCCCTCGACCGACGTGTCTCCAAAGGGCGCGATCGGCCCCGAGGCGAAGGCCATCATAAGGTCGAGCGTCTTGGTGGCGTGGTCGGCGATCACCTCGCGCTCGGCCACGGCCGCGAGCGGCCTGCCCTCCTGCTTCAACGCGCGCAGGATCTGGTTCTCGGCCCGCAGGATCGCCGTCGAACTGGCATCGCCCCCCGTCACCAGTCCAAACTGCTCCGGCTGGACGCCGCCCACGTCGCCGCTGACGACGACGTCGCCGAGCGTGAACCGTTCGCCGGCGTCGACCGTTACCGTGATCGGCACCGGCCGCGACGTGTCGAACTGGGCGTCCGGCTCAAGTTCATCGATCGAGCGTCCGTCGATCGTGACCTCGACCGTGCCGTCATAGCGCGCCTCCTCGTAGAGCGCGGCGACGAGCAGTTCGCGCTCGTTGCGCGCCTTGGCGAGGATGCCGAGCGAGCCGGAAACCGGCCGGTCCTCGTCGGCGACCAGCGTCGAGGCTTTTCTGAGCTTGCCGTGAAGGGCGTCGTCGGTCCGGCTGAGGTCGAGGCTGACCGTGTAGCGCACCGGATCGGCGATGTCGGCATCCTCGTCCTTGCCGCCGAACAGGTTGATGCCGAACAGCTCGAAGGCCTGCGTCGGCACGATCGTCGTTACCGCCGCCATTCCCAGGACGCCCGCCGCCAGCGAAAGACGCAGGGACGCGCGCGCAACCGCGCCGGCCCTCCGCACATTCGCTACGCAATACAACATGGCCGGACACTAGCTCCAATCGTTAAAATTGCAGTGAACTTCGAGAGCTTTCGTTATCCATACCCTCCCCCCACGGCATGGGGCGGATACAATCGGTGCTTAACACGCGGTCCGAAGCAGCGGCAAACTCAATGCGCCCGCGGAGGCTCACGCCTTGGACACGTTCATTAAGATATTGTTATCCGCAAACAGAATCCCGCCACGATTCTGGAAAAGCTTACGCAGCTGGAACTGATAATCTGGGGATCGGCCCGGGCGCACTGGCATGCGCCGGATGCACCGACCGCATTCCACATTGGGGGAAAACCAAATGGCGAAGAGATATCTGGCGCGCGCCTTCGCGGCATTCGGTCTGATCGTCGGGCTCGCGGGCGGCGCGGCGGCCCAGATGGACACGAGAACCATCGAGCGGAGCCAGAATTCCGACTATTTCGGCTTCGATCTGCGCACCGTCCAGAACGTCCCCCTCGTCCAGTGCGAGGCCGCCTGCCTCGGCGATTCGGCCTGCCGCGCCTTCACCTACAACACCAAGGTGAAGTGGTGCTTCCTCAAGTCCGACTACAACAAGCTCAACACCTTCGCCGGCGCCGTCGCGGGCAGGGTCGTCACCCGCTCTTCCGATCCCGACATCGGCGCGCCTGAGGCGCTCTCATTCGTCCCCGCCTACATGCTCGACGAGACGGTGCGCTACCGCCAGGGCATCGAGAACGCGGCGGCGTCGGCCGAACTGGGCCTCGCCGGCCTCGTCGAGAGCGCCACCAACATGGCGGCCGGCGGCGATCCGCGCGGTGCCGCGGGCGCCTGGTCGGCCGCGATCTCGATCTCGAAGACCGACCCGGCGCTGTGGATGGGCCTTGCCCGCGCCGCGATGGGTGTCGTTGCGCTCAACCAGAACGATTCCTGGAGCTGGCGCCAGAACGCGACCTCGGCGGCGATCGCCGCCTACCAGCTTACCCGCACGACCAACAGCCGCGCCGAGTCTCTTGCGCTGCTCGCCCAGGCGCTCGACACGCGCAGCAACCCGCGCCCGGCGCTCGAAGCCTACAAGGCGAGCCTCGCGCTCGTGCCTGATGCCGGCGTCCAGTCCGCCTTCGACAGCCTCTACGAGAAGCACGGCTTCCGCGTCGTCGACCACACCATCGATTCCGACAACCGCACGCCCCGAGTCTGCGTCCAGTTCTCGGAAGCCTTGGTGAAGTCGGGTGTCGACTACGCCAGTTTCGTCACCGTCGACGGCCAGGACAAGCCGGCCATTGTACCGGGCGACCGCGAGATCTGCGCGGAAGGCCTGGAGCACGGCAAGAACTACACGATTAGTGTCCGTCAGGGCCTGCCCGCCGCCATCGGCGAGGTCATCGAACGCCCGGTCACGCTCAACATCTACATCCGCGACCGCGCCGCGTCCGCCCGCTTCACCGGCGAAAACTTCATCCTGCCCTCCACGGCGCGCCGGGGCATCCCGCTCGTCACCGTCAATGCGTCGTCGGCGAAGCTGTCGCTCTACCGCATCGGCGACCGCGGGCTGGCCGACGCCATCGCTAACGAGCGCTTCCTGCGCCAGCTCGACGGCTACGACGCCGGCCGCATCGGCGCCGAGTCGGGCGAGCCGGTCTGGTCCGGCACGATCGATATCGAGCCGAAGCTGAACGAGGAGGTTACCACCTCCTTCCCGGTCGACGAGGCCCTGCCCGAGCGCAAGCCCGGCGTCTACGTGCTGGTCGCCGAGCCCGCCGACGGCAATGCCGACGAATGGGACACCAAGGCGACGCAGTGGTTCGTCGTCTCCGACATCGGGCTTGCCACGTACACCGCCGAGGACGGGCTGACCGTCTTCGCCCGCTCGCTGTCGAACGCGAAACCGCTCGCCAATGTCGAGCTGCAGCTTCTCGCCCGCAACAACGAAGTCCTCGGCAAGGCCACGACCGACGCCTCCGGCCGCGCCACCTTCACGCCCGGCCTCGTGCGCGGCGAAGGCGGCTTGACGCCCGCGCTCGTCACCGCCCAGGCCTCCGGCGACTTCGTCTTCCTCGACATGACGCGCGCCGGTTTCGACCTCTCCGACCGCGGCGTCGAGGGCCGTGAAACTCCCGGCGCCATCGACATCTACGCCTGGACCGAGCGCGGCATCTATCGTGCCGGCGAGACGGTTCACCTGCAGGCGCTCGCCCGCGACGACCGTGCCAAGGCGATCGCCAACCTGCCGCTGACGATCGTCTTCTCGCGCCCCGACGGCGTCGAGAACACGCGCGAGGTGACGACCGGCGCCGAACTCGGCGGCCATCACGCCGAGCTCGCGCTCACCGACAACGCCATGCGCGGCACCTGGACGGCGCGGGTCTATACCGACCCGAAGGCCTCGCCGCTGTCGGAAATCTCCTTCCTGGTCGAGGATTTCACCCCCGACCGGATCGAGTTCGACATGACCAGCGAACAGGACGAGGTGGCTGTCGGCGAACCGGCGACGATCAATGTCGACGGCCGCTATCTCTACGGCGCGCCCGCCGCCGGCCTGTCGATGGAAGGCGAGGTCAACGTCTCGACCACGCGTGAATGGGACGGCTTCGACGGCTACCAGTTCGGCCTCGCCGACGAGGAAGGCGGCGACGACGGCCAGTCGACCCGCACCGAAATCGACGAGATGCCCCTCACCGACGAGGACGGCAAGGCGACCTTCGATGTCACGATCGACGAAGTCCCCTCCACAACCCGCCTGCTCGTGGGCGAAGTGGTCGTGCGCATGCGCGAAGGCGGCGGCCGCGCGGTCGAGCGCTCGCTCGACCTCGGCATCAGGACGGAAGGCCCGGTGATCGGCATCAAGCCGGAATTCGAGGGCGACACCGTCCGCGAAGGCACCAGCGCAAACTTCAAGGTCATCGCCGTCGATCCCGACGGCGAGCGCCAGGACCTGGCCAACATGGACTGGTCGCTGGTGCGCGTCGAGCGCAACTACCAGTGGTACCGCTCCAACGACGCCTGGGCCTACGAGCCGGTGACCTTCACCACCAAGATCGCCGACGGCAAGCTCGACGCGAAAGCCGGCGAGGAGGCTTCGCTCTCGCTGCCCGTCACCTGGGGCCGCTACCGTCTCGAGATCACCGCGCCGGACGCGTCGGGTCCCGCCACCAGCGTCGAGTTCGATGCCGGCTGGTATGTCTCCGCCACCTCGACCGAGACGCCCGACGGGCTCGAAGTCGCGCTCGACAAGCCGGCCTATGCGCCGGGCGAGACGGCCAAGCTCAACATCTCGCCGCGCTTCGCCGGCGAGGTCCTCGTCACCGTCGGCGCCGACCGGCTGCTCGCCACCTACACGGCGACCGTCCCCGAAGGCGGCGCGACGATCGACATCCCGGTCTCCGCCGACTGGGGCGCCGGCGCCTATGTCACGGCCGCGCTCTACCGGCCGGGCGAAGCCCAGGAATCGCGCATGCCCATGCGCGCCATCGGCCTGAAATGGCTGCAGGTCGACCCGGCGTCCCGCACCATCGGCGTCTCGCTCGAAACGCCGCAGAAGATGGAGCCGCGCCGTCCTCTGGTCATCCCCGTGGCGCTGTCCAACGTGCCGGCCGGCGAGAAGGCCTATATCATGGTCGCGGCCGTCGACGTCGGCATCCTCAACCTGACCTCCTACACCCCGCCGGACGCCGGCAAGTGGTATTACGGCCAGCGCAAGCTCGGCATCGAGATGCGTGACATCTATGGCCGGCTGATCGACGGCTCGCTCGGCGCCATGGGTCGCCTGCGCACCGGCGGCGACGGCGGCATGCAGACCACCGGCAGCCCGCCGACGGAGAAGCTGGTCGCCTTCTTCTCCGGCATCGTCGAGGTCGGCGCCGACGGCCGAGCCACGGTCAGCTTCGACATCCCGCAGTTCAACGGCACCGCCCGCGTCATGGCCGTCGCCTGGTCGGGCTCGGCACTCGGCCGCGCCCAGGCCGACGTCATCATCCGCGATCCGGTCGTCGTCACGGCCTCGATGCCGAAATTCCTGACGCCCGGCGACCGGGCGGAACTGAGGCTCGACATCGCCAATACCGACGGACCCGCCGGCGACTACAAGCTGGCACTCAAGGGCACCGGCCTGATCCTAGACGGCGGCGACGAGACGCTGAACCTGGCGGCCGGCAAGACTGAAACCGTCACCGTGCCGCTCGCGGCGGGCGACTCCGCCTTCGCCACGATCGACGTCTCGCTCACGCACGCCAGCGGCGTCAGCGTCGCGCAGACGCTCACCGCGCCGATCCGCCCGGCCGTCCTGCCGGTCACCACCCGGCAGGTGGTCACGCTCGCCGCCAACACCGGCAGCGTGAAGGTCGATAGCGGCCTGTTGGCCGAAAGCGTCCGGCAGGGTGCCACGGTCTCGGTCGGCGTCTCCCGCTCGGCCGCGCTCGACATCCCGGCCATGCTGATGACGCTCGACCGCTATCCCTATGGCTGCGCCGAGCAGACCACCAGCCGCGCCCTGCCCCTGCTCTATCTCTCGGAGCTTTCGGCCGAGGCCGGCATGGCCGACGATCCCGACGTGCGCAAGCGCGTCCAGGATGCGATCGTCCGCGTGCTCTCCTACCAGTCCTCGTCGGGCTCGTTCGGCCTGTGGGGACCTGGCTACGGCGACCTCTGGCTCGACGCCTACGTCACCGACTTCCTGACCCGCGCCCGCGAGCAGAAATACGACGTGCCGGCCGAAGGCTTCGACCAGGCGCTGCGCAACCTGCAGAACTCGCTCTCCTACGACGTCAACATCGAGGAGAAGGGCAACGAGATCGCCTATGCGCTCTACGTGCTCGCCCGCAACAAGAAGGCCTCGGTCGGCGACCTGCGCTATTATTCCGATACGCAGATCGGCCAGTTCCGCACGCCGCTGGCGCGCGCCCACCTCGCCGCTGGCCTCGCGCTCTACGGCGACAATGTCCGCTCGGAAGCCGCCTTCGGCTCGGCCTTCCAGCTGGCCCGCGCCACCGAAGGCAGGACGCTCGACCGCTCCGACTACGGCTCGGCGCTGCGCGACGGCGCGGCGATGCTGGCGCTCGCGGCCGAATCCCGCCCGGCACCCGCCCTGATCCCGTCGATGGTCCAGCTCGTCTCGCAGGAGCGCAACATGTCGCGCTGGACCTCGACGCAGGAAGAGGCCTGGATGCTGCTTGCCGCCCGCGCCATCAAGGCCGGCAGCAACGACATCAAGCTCAACGTCAACGGCCAGCCGCACACCGGCAACTTCTCGGTGCGCAAGACGGCAGACGACCTCGACGCCGCCCCCGTGGTCATCTCGAATACCTCGAACGAGCCGCTGGAAGCGGTTCTGACGACGGTCGCAGCCCCCCTCGACCCGCTTCCGGCGGGCGGCGACGGCTTCGCCATCGAGCGCACCTACTACACGCTCGACGGCGAGGAGGCGAACATCACCGAGGCCGCGCAGAACGAGCGCTACGTGGTGGTGCTGAAGGTGACCGAGCGCAACGCCTGGCCGTCGCGCGTGCTGGTGAGCGACCTGTTGCCGGCCGGCTTCCAGATCGACAATCCGTCGATCGTCGGCAGCGCCAGCCTCGTGAACTTCGACTGGCTGGGCGACATCGAGCCGGTCCATGTCGAGTTCCGCGACGACCGCTTCATCGCCGCCTTCAACCGCGACGGCTCGTCCGACCGCGAGTTCAACCTCGCCTATGTCGTCCGCGCCGTCACGCCCGGCGACTACGCGCACCCGGCCGCGACCGTGGAGGACATGTACCGGCCGCAGTTCTCGGCCCGCACCTCGACCGGCCGCATGCAGGTGCTGGCCGCGCAATGACATGGCTGCGCCGGACGCTTCTCGCCGCCGCCGGGGTCTGCGCCCTGGCGGTGGGCGCCGTGTTCGGCCTCCAGAAACTAGACCAGGCCTACCCGCCACCGCTCGAGACGGCGATGGAGCGTTCGGGCGAAGTGGTCGACCGCGACGGCCTGCTTCTGCGCGCCTTCGCCACGAAGGAGGGCCGCTGGCGGCTCGAGCCCGACATGGCGGATGTCGACCGCCGCTTCGTCGAGATGCTCATCGCCTTCGAGGACAGGCGTTTTCGCGAGCATTCCGGCGTCGATCTAAAGGCTCTTGCCCGCGCCGCGATCCAGTTCGCGTCCAACGGCCGCATCATCTCCGGCGGCTCGACACTGTCGATGCAGCTCGCCCGCCTGATCGAGCCGCGCGAGCGCCGCTCGATCACCGCCAAGATCATGCAGATCGCACGCGCGATTCAGATCGAGCGGCGGCTGTCCAAGGACGAGATCCTGCGTCTCTACCTGACGCTCGCCCCCTATGGCGGCAATCTGGAGGGTATCCGCGCTGCCTCGCTCGCCTGGTTCGGAAAGGAGCCGCGTCGCCTGACGCTCGCCGAATCCGCGCTGCTGGTGGCCATCCCCCAGCTTCCCGAGCTGCGCCGTCCCGACCGTAATCTCAAAGCGGCGAGGGCCGCGCGCTCGCGCGTGCTGGCCCGCGCGGTCGAATCCGGCATCCTCGGCGAGGCCGAGGCGCGTCTGGCCGAACTCGAACCCTTGCCCACTTCCCGTGTCGCCCTGCCCTCGCTCGCGCCGCATCTTGCCGAAACGGTCAGGCGCAGTCAGCCAGATGACCTGCGCCACGTCGTGACGCTCTCGCGCCCGGTACAGCACGGTCTGGAGGCGGCCGCCGACGCCGCGGCCCGTTCCCTCGGCCCAAAACTCTCCGTCGCAATGGTCCTGGCCGACGCCGAGACCGGCGAGATCCTCGGCGAGGTCGGCTCCGCCTCCTATCTCGACCGCGCCCGCCAGGGCTATGTCGACATGACCCGCGCCGTCCGCTCGCCCGGTTCGACGCTGAAGCCCTTCATCTACGGCCTCGCCTTCGAGGATGGCCGCATCGCCCAGGAGACGATCATCGAGGACCGGCCGGCCAATTTCGCCGGCTACCGTCCGCGCAATTTCGACATGGAATACCAGGGCGACATCTCGATCCGGACCGCATTGCAGAAGTCGGTCAACGTGCCGGCGATCCGCCTGCTCGACGCGGTCGGGCCGCATCGGCTGATGGCGCGTTTCCGCGAAGCCGGCGTCGATGCCAAGATGCCGAACGGCAAGGCAGAGGGGCTGGCGATCGGCCTGGGCGGCATCGGGCTCACGCTGCGCGACCTCGTCCAGCTCTACACCGGTCTCGCCAATGGCGGCCAGGCGGTCAGGCTCGTCAACCGCCCGCGCGCCGAAGGCGATACGCCGCGCCGGGCGCAGCTCCTGCCCGCCGCTTCGGCCTGGCAGATTGGTGACATACTTTCCGGCGTGACGCCGCCCAAGGGCGCCATGCGCAACGGCCTCGCCTACAAGACCGGCACCAGCTACGGCTACCGCGACGCCTGGGCCGTCGGCTTCGACGGCCGGCATGTCTTGGGCGTCTGGGTCGGCCGCGCCGACGGCAGCGCCGTTCCCGGCATCTCCGGCTTCGGCACCGCGGCCCCTCTCCTCTTCGACGCCTTTGCGAAATCCGGCCTTGCGGTCACGCCCCTGCCCCGCGCCCCGGCCGGCGCGCTGCGCCAGGCCTTCGCCGACCTGCCAGTCACCTTGCGCCGCTTCGAGAGCACTGCCTCGGAAACAAAGCCGAGGGGCGTGGCCGAGGCCGCGCCGCAGATCGTCTTCCCGCCGCAGGGCGCCCGCATCGAGCTCGCCGACGGCGCCGACGGCTTCTCGCCTCTGGTGCTGAAACTGCAGGGCGGCCGCGCGCCGTTCCGCTGGCTCGCCAACGGCAAGCCGTGGCCAGAGGCCGAGCGCCGCCGCACCGCCCGCTGGCAGCCCGACGGCGCCGGCCAGCAGACGCTCACCGTCATCGACGCCGCCGGCCGTGCGGCGAGCGTCAGAGTGTTTGTCGAGTAGGATCAGCCGATTTCGTCGAGCCGCCGCTTGATGAAACGGCGGACCGCCTCTGGTCCCCCCAGCCCGAGCGCGTCTTTAAACGCAGCCCTTGCATCGGCCGCGCGTCCGGCGCGGCGCAGCAATTCCGCGCGCGCCACATGAGCGGGCTGGTAGGTCCTCAGTTCGCCGGCGGCCAGCAGCGCGTCGATCAGCGCGACGCCCGCTTCAGGTCCGTCGCGCATGCCCACGGCGGCGGCGCGGTTGAGGTCCACCACGGCGGACGGCTGTGCCTCACGCAGCATGTCGTAGAGAACAACGATGCGCTGCCAGTCGACATCGCGCGTGACCGCTGATGCATGCTCCGCGGCGATTGCCGCCTGGATCGCATACGAACCGACCTCGCCGCTTTCAAAGGCTCTCGTTGCGAGCCTCTTGCCCTCCTCCACCTGCGCCTGGTCCCACAGCCCGCGATCCTGCTCTTCGAACAGCACCGGTGATCCATCTGGCGCGCTGCGCGCGGCGCGCCGCGAATCCTGCAACAGCATGAGCGCGAGCAACCCGAACGTCTCCGGATCGGGCAGGAGCGAGACGAGCAGCCGCGTCAGCCGGATGGCCTCGCCGGAAAGGCCGGCTCGCGTCAGGCCATCGCCCGACGAAGCCGCGTAGCCCTCGTTGAAGATCAGATAGAGGACGGCCAGGACGTACTCGAGCCGCTCGGGCAGTTCGTCGCTATCGGGCGTCCGGTACGGAATGTTCTCGTCGCGGATCTTTGCTTTGGCGCGCACGATGCGCTGCGCCATCGTCGGCACCGGCATGAGGAAGGCTGACGCCACTTCCTCCGTCGTGAGGCCGCCGACCTCGCGCAATGTCAGCGCCACCTGCGCCTCCGGGCTCAGCGCCGGGTGGCAGCAGGTGAAGATCAGCCTCAGCTGGTCGTCGGCGATCGCCTGCTCGTCCATGGCGTCGGGTCCTTCGACGTCCCACTCCGCTATCAGCGCGAGTTCGTCCGCCAATCCATCCTGCCGCGCCGATTTGCGAATCCGGTCGATCGCCTTGAAACGCCCGGCGGAGACCAGCCAGGCGAACGGATTGCGCGGCACGCCTTCGCTCGGCCACCGCTCCGCGGCGGCGGCAAAGGCGTCGGCCATCGCCTCCTCGGCGCGGTCGAAACCGCCGACGAGCCTGATCAGGGTCGCCAGCACGCGGCGCGATTGGGTCCGGTAGGCCTCTTCGACGGCGGCGCGGCTCATGCTGCGGTGGGGCGGCGGCCGGCCCTTTCAGGCACGGATGTCATAGGCCGGCCTCACCTCGACGCGGGCGTAGCGCGCGAGCGGCGCTTTTTCCGCAATGGCGAGCGCCTCCTCCATGCTTTCGGCGCGAAGCAGGATCAGCCCGCCCAGATGTTCCTTGGTCTCGGCGAAGGGTCCGTCCGTCCGCACGATCCTCGATTCCCGGACGGTGACGGTCTTGGCCGTATCCGGACGTTTTAGCGCCCTTGCCGCGATCAGCTTGCCGGCCCTTTCGAGAGCCGAATCCTCGTCGCGGCACGCTTTCTGGAGTTCCTGGTCCTCCTCGGCCGACATGCCGGCGAAACGGCTCTCGTCGATGTAGAACAGCAGCGCGAAGTCCATCCGAAGTCCTCCTCTGGGAAACTATACGAATGGTCGCTCCCCGAGGCCGGATTTCGACACCCTTCGAGAATCTTTTTTTGGCACCCTGTCGAAATTCGCTCGACCGCCTCGACTGCTTGTCGGGAGCACGTGCTCCCACAGCAGGAGCGAAACAATGCATATCATCGAAGCCGCCCTCATCTCCAACCTTCGGCAGGCACGCGCTCGCACCAGGGCCGTCGAAGACAACGGCCGCGCCGATGCCGGGCCTCACACCTGCATCGCCCCCCAGACCGGCCGCACCTCGATGGTCGCGGCACGGGCCATCGGATGGGTCTTGGCAAGGGCGACGGCCTCGTCCATGCCGCTGCAGCGCACCAGTTCGTAGGCGCACATCTGTTCCTCAGATGACGAGAACGGCGCGAAGTCGATCTTCTCCTTGCCGTCGCGCAACCTGACGGTCACCGCCGCGCTTGCCGGCTCAAGAGGCTTGCCGTCGACGCGAACCCCTTTTGCCTCAGCGGCTTCGTTCCACCTCCTTATGTCGGACAAGAGCTTCGGATCGGGACGAAACGCGCTGTCGTGGCTGATGATGAACAGGAATTCCAACACACCCTCCTGGAAACGGCACAGGGACTTCTGCCCGTTTCCGTTGATATCAACATATCATGCAATGGAAAGCTGGCCGCCCAACCATGCTGACATCTCCTGATACCGCCCGCCTCTACTCCCGGTAGGGATCGCTGATCCACTCGCCGAGCGCCGCCTGCCGCACGTCTTCCAGCAGCCGCACGAAGCCGGCCGCCTGGTGCTCGGCGGTCAGCCTGCCCTTCTCCGCGGTTGCCTTCGAGGCCTCCCCCACCACACCGTTCGGGTTCAGGTCGCTGGCGATCCAGGCAAACGCGTGCGTGCCGGTGTGGCGCAACAGGCCGAAGGCCTCTTCCGCCGCCTGCACCCGCGAGACGAAATCCTGCGCCTTGCGCATGTCGACGAGATCGGGCCGGAAATGCAGCATCAGCGACGTCTCGACGTCACCGCCATGGATGCCGTAGCGGCCCTCGATGTCGGAATAGAGCCCGTCCGGCTTGCCGAAGCGCATCCAGCTCGTCTTCACCGACATCATGGCGAACCGCACCCGCAGTTCGCGCGACACGATTCCCATGATCTCCTCGTTGCCGCCGTGCGAGTTGACGATAACGAGTTTCCTCACCCCCGCCCGCGCCACCGACGCGCCGAGCTCCGTCCACGCCTCGATCAGCGTCGTCGCCGGCAGCGTCAGCGTGCCGGGCGCATGCAGGTGTTCGTTCGACTTGCCGACCGCCTGCACCGGCAGGATGCGCACGTCGAGCGCCGCCGGCAGCCGGTCGATCACGGTCGAAAGCATGCCGTTCATGATCGACGTGTCGGTCGACACCGGCAGATGCGGCCCGTGCTGCTCGATCGCCGCCACCGGCAGCACCGCGATCGTCGCCTCCGGGTCAATCGAGGCATAGTCCGTCGTCGGGAAATCGCCCCACCAGACGCGTCGCGCCATCTCGCTCTCCTTGCCTGCGCTAGCCCGCGATCGACGGTCAGCCGGCCGCGATCACTTCGATCTCGACCTTGAACTCCGGCCGCGTGAACCCGCCGACGATCATCAGCGTCGAAGCCGGCGGCGGATCGGACACGATCCGGTCCCGCACCTCCATATAGTGCTTCATGTAGGCGCGGTGTGTGACATAGGCGTTGATGCGCACGATGTCGGCCAGCGTCATGCCCGCCTCGCCCAGGATCGCCGCGATATTGGCGAAGCATAGCTCCGCCTGCTCCGCGACGCTCTCCGGCACGGTGTCGTCGGCGTTGACGCCAAGCTGCCCCGACACCGCGACGATCCGCTTGCCGGCTTCGACCTCCAGGCCGTGGCTGTAGCGGGCGAAGGGCGGTCTGATCGAGGGGGGATTGAGCGGGCGGTGCATCGGCGAGTCCTGTATTCGCGGCACCCTATGCCCCTCCGCGGATGCACATTCAACAATCAATTGTTGGCTTATGCCGACGGCGATGGACAGCCGCTCAAAATTTGGGCACCGTGCCCGCTGTGGCACCAGCCTAGACCGGACGCCGGGGGCAATTCCCCAGTCCGCGACTGCTTTCGTCGCGACCGGATCTTGGCACGGGCTTTGCATTTTGTTCCTCTGGATTCCAGAAGCCGGCGCGTCCGCCGACCGGCTCAACAAGGGGTGGTGTAATGAAGACGAAACTGTTGATGTCGGTTGCGGCGCTGTCGCTGCTGGGGGCTTCGAGCCTCGCCTCGGCTCAGGAGAAGGTGACCTTCCAGACCAACTGGTTCGCCCAGGCCGAGCATGGCGGCTACTACCAGTCGGTGGCCGACGGCACCTACAAGGCCTGCGGCCTCGACGTGACGATCGCCATGGGCGGACCGCAGGTGACGGGTCGTCCGCTGCTGCTCGCCGGCAAGATCGACTTCTACATGGGCGGCAACATGCTGCAGGCCTTCTCGGCCGTGCAGGAGAACATCCCGGTCGTCATCGTCGCGGCCTCCTTCCAGAAGGAGCCGCAGGTGCTGATGAGCCATCCGGGCGAAGGCCTCGACACCTGGGAGAGCCTGAAGGGCGCCGAGCAGTACATCCTCGGCGACGAGGGCTTCCAGTCCTACTTCCAGTGGATGATCACCGAGTTCGGCTTCGATCCTGCCAAGCGCATTCCCTACACCTTCAACCCGGCGCCCTTCATCGCCAACAAGAAGTCGGTGCAGCAGGGCTACGTCACCTCCGAACCCTACGCGGTCGAGAAGGAAGGCGGCTTCGTGCCGAACCAGTTCCTGCTCGCCGACTACGGCTTCGACACGTATGCCACGACCATCGAGACCATGCGCGAGACCATCGAAAAGCGTCCCGAAGTCGTGAAGTGCTTCGTCGATGGCTCGGCCAAGGGCTGGTACAATTACCTCTACGGCGACAACAAGGCCGCCAACGAGATGATCAAGAAGGACAATCCCGAGATCACCGACGAGCAGATCGCCTTCTCGATCGAGCAGATGAAGAAGTTCGGCATCGTCGATTCGGGCGACACCGAGAAGCTCGGCATCGGCGCCATGACCGACGAGCGGATGAAGAGCTTCTACGACAAGATGGTCGCGGCCAAGGTCCTGCCGGAAGGCATCGACATAAAGAAGGCCTACACACTCGACTTCGTCAACAAGGGCGTCGGCCTCGACCTCAAGAAGTGAACCATCTTGCCTGAAATGAAACCTGCCGGCGGCGCGCCGCTCCTCATCATGCGCGCCGTCGGGAAGACCTTTTCCAACGGCGTGACCGCTCTCGATCGCGTCGACCTGACGCTGCGCGAGGGCGATTTCCTGAGCCTGCTCGGGCCGTCCGGCTGCGGCAAGTCGACAGCGCTGCGCATCATCGCCGGCCTCTCCTCGCCGACCACCGGCGTTCTCGACTGGCGCGGCCCGCCTCTCGCGCAGACCGACATCGGCTTCGTCTTCCAGGAGCCGACGCTTATGCCCTGGGCGAGCGTCTTCGACAATGTCTGGCTGCCGCTCCGGCTCAAGGGGGTGTCGCGCCGCGAAGCCACGCCGGCCATCGCCGAACTCTTGGAGCGCGTCCACCTGACGGGCTTCGAGAACGCGGTCCCGCGCGAACTCTCTGGCGGCATGAAGATGCGCGTCTCGATTGCCCGCGGCCTCGTCACCAAGCCGCGCGTGCTTTTGATGGACGAGCCCTTCGCCGCGCTCGACGAGATCACCCGCTTCAAGCTCAACAACGATCTCCTGGAACTCTGGCAGGACGAGCGCTTCACCGTCGTCTTCGTCACGCACAGCGTCTTCGAGAGCGTTTTCCTGTCCAACCGCATCGTCGTCATGGCGGCGCGTCCGGGCCGCGTGTTCGAGGAGGTCGAGGTCGACGCGCCCTACCCGCGCGACGAGGTCTTCCGCACCTCGGCGGACTATGCCGCGCTCTGCCGCAAGACATCCGACGTTCTCGGCCGGGCGATGGACGCGCCGGCCCTCACCAAGGCGGGAGCGTTCGATGGCATCCATTGACCAGTCCGCGCCCGTGCCGCTCGACGCCGAGGAGATGCGCCGGCTGCGCGCCGCGCGGCTGGAGCGGATCGGCAAGTGGGTTCTGCCGCTCGCCATCATGTGCCTGGCGATCTTCCTGTGGGACCGCATCGTCGTCTGGAACGAGATCCCGCACTATATCCTGCCACGCCCGGTCGACGTGCTGCGGGCTCTCATCGATGACCGCGAACTCCTGTTCACGTCGCTGCTCACCACACTGCGCATCACCGGCCTCAGCCTGCTTCTCGCCGTCGTCGGCGGCGTCGGCCTCGCCGTCCTCTTCGCACAGTCGAAATGGGTCGAGATGTCGTTCTTCCCCTTCGCCATCGTGCTGCAGGTGACGCCGATCGTGGCGATCTTCCCGCTCATCAACATCTACGTCGACAACCAGACGGCAAAACTCCTCCTCTGCGCCTGGATCGTCGCCTTCTTCCCGATCCTGTCCAACACGACGCTCGGCCTCAACTCGGTCGACCGCAACCTGCGCGACCTGTTCAAGCTCAATGGCGCGACGCGCTGGCAGGAGTTGTGGCACCTGCGCGTTCCCGCCGCGATGCCCTATTTCCTCGGCGGCCTGAAGATCGCCGGCGGCCTGGCGCTGATCGGCGCGGTGGTGGCCGAGTTCGTCGCTGGCTCCGCCGGCCAGTCCTCGGGCCTCGCCTCGCGCATCATCGAGAGCGGCTACCGGCTCCGCACGGCGCGGCTCTTCGCCGCTTTGATGCTGATCTCGCTCACCGGCATCGTCATCTTCATGACGCTCACCTGGATCTCGCACATGATGCTGCGCCGCTGGCACGAGAGTGCGCTGAAGCAGGAGCGGTGAGACCGACATGACCGCCCTCTCCATCCCGACCAGCGGCTGGTATGTCCTAGCCGACGCCAGGCTTCACGCCTCCACGGCCGAGGGCCTCGCCGGCAAGCCCGACCGCGACGGCTTTGTGCGCGCCGACATCTCGATCGCCGAGGGCAGGATCAAGGCGATCGCCCCGCGCGGCGACAAGCCCCTGCCGCCGCGCTCGGTCAACCTCGCCGGCCGCATCGTGCTGCCCGCCTTCGTCGACTGCCATACCCATCTCGACAAGGGTCATATCTGGCCGCGCATGCCCAATCCCGACGGCTCCTTCATGGGCGCGCTGACCGCCGTCGGCACCGACCGCATGGCGTTCTGGAACGCGAGCGACGTCGAGCGGCGCATGGAGTTCTCGCTACGCACCGCCTATGCGCACGGCACCAAGGCGATCCGCACCCATCTCGATTCGGTCTTCCCGCAGGAAACCATCTCCTGGGACGTCTTCACCGCGATGCGCGAGCGCTGGGCGGGACGCATCGAGCTGCAGGCCGCTTCGCTCGCCGGTGTCGAAACGATCCGCGACGGCGAATGGTTCTCCCGTCTCGCCGACCGGGTCGCACGTGCCGGCGGCGTGCTCGGCGCCGTCACCTACATGGTTCCCGACGTGGTCGAGATGATCGACCGCGTCTTCGAGGAGGCCATGCAGCGGGGCCTCGACCTCGACTTCCACGCCGACGAGACCGACGACGTGGAAGCCGTTTCGCTGCGCCTGATCGCCGAGGCCGCCATCCGCCACGGCTTCACCGGCAAGATCCTCGTCGGCCATTGCTGCTCGCTCGCCCGACAACCCGATGCCGACGTGCTGCGCACGCTCGACACGGTCGCCCAGGCCGGCCTGTCGGTCGTCTCGCTGCCGATGTGCAACATGTATCTGCAGGACCGCCGCCACGACCGCACCACGCCGCGCTGGCGCGGCATCACGCTTCTGCACGAGATGAAGGCGCGCGGCATCAACGTCGCGGTTGCCTCCGACAATACCCGCGATCCGTTCTACGCCTATGGCGACCTCGACATGCTTGAAGTCTACCGCATGGCGACCCGCATCGCCCAGTTCGACCATCCGGTCGCCGACTGGCCGAAGACGGTCGGCGCCTTCCCGGCCATGGCGATGGGCCTGAGCGATGCCGGCACGCTGAAGCCCGGCGGCGCCGCCGATCTGGTGATCTTCAAGGGCCGGTCATGGACCGAGCTCCTGTCGCGGCCGGAGAGCGACCGCACGGTCATCCGCGCCGGTGCCGCGATCGAGCGCGTCATCCCCGACTATTCAGAACTCGACGAAACGGTGGGACAACCCTGATGGACATCGCGGCGCTCAAGGCGGACATCGCCGGCATCAAGGTCGAGGACAATCCAGCCATCGTCCAGCAGAAGAGCCGCGATTTCTACTGGTACAGCCCCGTCCTGAAGAAGCAGCTCGAAGCGGTCACCGGCGACATCGTCGTCTCGCCGAAGACGGAAGCCGAGCTGATCCGCGTGCTGAAGGCCTGCTACCGCCGCGGCATTCCAGTCACCCCGCGCGGCACCGGCACCGGCAATTATGGCCAGGCCATGCCACTCTCGGGCGGCGTGGTGCTCTCGCTTGCCGAGATGAACGAGATCAGATTGATCGCGCCCGGCCGCGTAGTCACCGGCCCCGGCGCGGTCATCGCCGACATCGACAAGGCGACACGGGCGCATTCGGCGCAGGAACTGCGCATCCATCCCTCCACTTACCACACCGCCTCCATCGGCGGCTTCGTCGCCGGCGGCTCCGGCGGCGTCGGCTCGATCAAATGGGGCGGGCTTCGCGACTTCGGCAACATCATCCGGTTACGCGTGGTGACGATGGAAGAAGTACCGCGCATTTTGGAATTGACGGGGGAAGACCTGCACAAGGTGACGCATGCCTACGGCACCAACGGCATCATCTCCGAGGTCGAGATGCCGCTGACGGCCGCCTATGACTGGGTCGACGTCATCGTCGGTTTCGACTCCTTCATGGACGCGGCGCGCTACGGCAATGCCGTCGGCCTTCAGGACGGGCTGCTGACCAAGCTGATTTCGCCGATCGCCGCTCCGGCTCCCTTCGCCTGGTTCAAGCGGCATCAGAGATTCTTCCGCGAAGGCCAGAGCATCTGCCTCATCACCGTGGCCGCGCAATCGCTCGACGCGTTCCTCGCTTTCACCCGCCGTTGGGGCACCGAGATCGTTTTCAACGCCGCGACGGAGTCCGACCTCAAGGGCCTGCCGCCCAACTTCGAACTGTCCTGGAACCACACCACGCTGCGCGCGCTGCGCGTCGATCCGTCGATCACCTACCTCCAGGTGCTC
Source organism: Mesorhizobium sp. (assembly GCA_019635735.1). Classification (GTDB taxonomy): domain Bacteria; phylum Pseudomonadota; class Alphaproteobacteria; order Rhizobiales; family Rhizobiaceae; genus Mesorhizobium_A. The sequence goes on along the minus strand of JAHBYX010000007.1, from coordinate 160,962 downwards.
TATCCCTTCCCGAACCAGCTTGAGCATGTCGAAAAGATCCACGCCTTGATCGGAGACGAGATGATCGGCCATCTCGAATTCGTCCGCTTCGACGGCAATGTCACCTGCTTCGGCCTGCCGATGATCCGTTTCACCACCGAGGAGCGCCTCGACGAGATCATGCGCCTGCACGAGGAGAACGGCTGCCCGATCTTCAATGCGCACCGCTACACGCTGGAAGAAGGCGGCATGAAGCAGACCGACGAGGTCCAGCTCGCCTTCAAGCGCGAAGCCGATCCGAAGGGCCTGCTCAACCCCGGCAAGATGATCGCCTGGGAAAACCCGGACTACGACTACAAATCGGGCAAGCTGTTTCTTTTCAAAGGCTTGCAACAGGCAGGTTGAATCAAGACATGAAAGTCCTCGTCCTTCACGCCCATCCCGTCGAGACGAGCTACAATGCCGCGCTGCATCGCCTGATCCTCGAGCGCCTCGCCGCCCGCGGCCACGACATCGACGATTGCGACCTCTACGCCGAAGGCTTCGATCCGTGCCTGACACGCGAGGAGCGGCTGAACTATCACGAGGTCGGGCCCAACCTCGCCCCCGTCGCCTCCTACGTGGATCGTGTCCGGGCCGCCGAAGCGCTGGTTCTGTCCTACCCGGTGTGGAACTTCGGCTACCCGGCGATCCTCAAGGGGTTCTTCGATCGGGTCTTTCTGCCGGGCGTGTCCTTCGAGATGGTCGACGGCAAGCCCCGCTCCTGCCTGCACAACATCGGGAAGGTTGCCACGGTGACCACCTATGGCGGGGCGCGCTGGCGCGCTATCGTGATGGGCGATCCGCCCCGCAAACTGGTCAAGCGGCTGCTGCGCGCGACCGTCAAACCTGGCGCGCCCTTTCCCTACATGGCCCATTACGACATGAACCGGTCGACGCCGGAAAGCCGGTCCGCCTTCATGCGCAAGGTTTCGGCGGCGATGGACCGCTTCTGACCGTGAAGATTCTCGTCGTCTACTGCCACCCCGTGCCGGAGAGCTTCACCGCCGCGGTGCGGGACGAGGTTCTGGCGACACTGGGCAGGCTCGGTCACGAAACCCGGCTGATCGACCTTTACGGCGAAGGGTTCGACCCGGTGATGACCGCCGACGAGCGGCGCCACTACAACGACCGCGCCCCCTCGGACCCGAACCTGCAGCCGCATATCGAGGCGCTGCGCTGGGCGGAGGGCCTGGTTTTCGTCTATCCGACCTGGTGGTACGGCCTGCCGGCGATGCTGAAAGGCTGGTTCGACCGCGTCTGGGGCCTTGAGGTCGCTTTCCAGTTGGCGCCGAAGGGCGGCATCGTGCCCACGCTCACCCACATGCGCCTCGTCGCCGTGATCACCACCTGCGGCGCGCCGTTCTGGATCTCCGTCCTCATCGGCCATCCCGGCCGCAAGACGATCCTGCGCGGCATCCGCGCGCTCTGCGGCTGGAAATGCCGCACCATCTACATCGCCCACTACCTCATGGACGTCTCCACACCGCAAAGCCGCGAGCGCTTTCTCGCACGGGTGAGGAGACGGCTGGCGAAGGTGTAGGAGGGCCGGAATTCGCCTGTCTTGCCGTCATCCCGGCGGCCGGAGGCCAGCCGGGATCTATTCCTTTCTCCGATTACACGCCAAATCATCGTCCTCCGCCTGTCTGACGGCGTCTTCCTCCCGGCGGCCAATGGTTGCCGGCTGGCCTTCGGCCGCCGGGATGACGTCACGCTCATTTTCACGGCGGTCCAAGGACTTCGCCTCACCTCCTGCCAACCCATTGTCAGCAGCCATTCATTCCCGCCGTTTTCGGGTTGCCGCCCGCCGTCCTTTCCTGGAATCTCCGCCAACAGGAGAATCCCTTGCGCGAAAAACTGTCCATTGCCGCCGCCCGCCGCGTCGCGCTCGCCGCGCAAGGCTTCGCCGAGCCCCGCCCGGACGGGCCGCCGACACGGCGTCATCTGAACAAGGTTCTCGCCCGCCTCGGCCTGTTCCAGATCGATTCCGTCTCGGTGATCGTGCGCGCCCACTATATGCCGCTCTTCTCGCGGCTCGGCCCCTATCCGCAGTCACTTCTCGAGGACAATGCCTGGTCGAAGCGCCGCGTCCTATTCGAATACTGGGCGCACGAGGCCTCGCTGCTGCCGCTGGAGGCCTGGCCGCTGTGGCAATGGCGCATGCGCCGCGCCGAGCGTCACGAAAACATCTACGGCCGCCTCGCCGAATTCGGCCGCGAGCGGCGCGACCTTATCGCCGACATCCACCGCCGCATCGAGAGCGAAGGCGGGCTTGCCGCCTCCGATATCGAGGGCGACAAGGGCCAGGGCGGCTGGTGGGGCTGGAGCGACACCAAACACGCGCTCGAATGGCTGTTCTGGGCCGGGCAGATCACCGCCTCCACCCGCCGGCCGAGCTTCGAGCGCGTCTACGACCTGCCGCAGCGCGTCATCCCGCAAGCCATCCGCGACTTGCCGGTGCCCGACGAGGCGGAGGCGCACCGTGAACTCACCCGCATTGCATCCCGCGCGCTGGGCGTCGCCACCGCGTCCGATCTGCGCGACTATTTCCGCCTGCCGGCCGAAGGCTACAAGGACCGCATCGCCGAACTGGTCGAGGAAGGCTCGCTCCTGCCCGTGTCCGTCGAAGGCTGGAGCCAGCAGGCCTGGCTCTCACCGGATGCGCGGTTCCCGCGCAAGATCGAGGCCCGCGCGCTCCTCGCTCCCTTCGACCCGCTAGTCTGGGAGCGTTCGCGCGCCGAGCGCCTGTTCGACTTTCGCTACCGGATCGAGATCTACACGCCGGCCGAGAAGCGCGCCTTCGGCTACTACGTCCTGCCCTTCCTGCTCGGCGAGCGCGTCGTCGCCCGCGTCGACCTCAAGGCCGACCGCGCGGCATCGGTCCTGCGCGTCCAGTCGGCCCACTCCGAGCCGCATGCGCCCGCCGAAACCGCCGAACAACTGCTGGCCGAGCTGCGCCTCATGGCGGACTGGCTGGGGCTGGAAAAGATCGAAATCGCCGGTGCGGGCGACCTCGCGCCTGCCCTGTCGCGTGCGGCGGCCGGCTGAGCGCCTATCGCTCCGCCAGGAAACCCGCCGCGCTCTTCCCGTCTTTGCCGTAGCGGTCGCGGGCCAGCGCGCAGGCACCCTTGTAGTCGAGGAGAACGTAGTGCAGCGCCATCGACTGGCTGCGCTGGGTCACCTCGCCGATGATTGGCGCGATATTGATCCCGGCCTTTGCCAGCGTGCGCGATACAATCTCCTTGTCCAGTTGCAGGCTCGGGCACGATTTCGACAGCGCGATCGCGTCCGCCAGCTTGCCCACTGCGTCGAGCGGCGGGAGATCCACGCCGGCCAGTTTCATCGTCGCGGCGACGCCCAGCGCCGCCAGCACAGTCCCCACCATGTCCCTGCCCTTTTTGAGCCGTTTTCACGGATGCTGAAGGATTTGTCGGAGATCGCAACAGCCCTGTGCGAAGATGCACCGTTTTTGCCTGGCAACTGTTGCGCATGCGCCGCAATGCGTCAGGCTTTGCGACCAAAGCCGATCAGAGGTTCGCGTAGAGTCGCGCTGCCGTCTCCCCCGTATAGCGGAATGGCACCGCCTCCGTCGCCAGCCACACCTCGACCTCCTCGCCCGAAAGCAGCCTGACCGCCGCCGCGGTCGTGGCTACCCCGCCGCCATAGAGCCGGTTGGCGAGGTTGAGGATGGCCGTTTCGTGCATCGTCCGCGTGCCGCTGGCGCAAGCGTCCTTGACCACCAGAACCCGAAACCCCAGCGCCTGCGCATCCTTGACCGTCTCGTAGACGCAGGCCTCCGTCCAGACGCCGCAGACGACGATCCACTCGATGCCGCGCGACTTCAGCTCCGGCCCGAAATCGTCCCGGAACGAACTCGCCCGGTCCTTGACCGCCAGCCGCTCGCCCGGCCGGGGCTCCACCTCCGGGCAGATGGCCGAATTGGGATCCTCCGTGTCGGAGAAGGCGGGACGCCCGTCGGCTTTGATTGGACGAAAGCCCCCGGTCTCGGCCTTGCCGTCGACTGCATACGCATAATGGAACAGCGGCACACCCGACGCCCGCGCCGCCGCCTGCAGCGCCGCGGCATTCGCGATCACCCGGTCGAACCCCTCCGCCAGAAACCCCGGATCGCGCCGGTGCTCCTCCTGCAGGTCGACGAAGATCGCGGCCGTGCGGTCGAGGGGAAGGGAAAGAGGCGATTTCATCGAATTGCTTTCGGGGAGTCCGATTGCGGCACAAACTGCCATTTCAGCCGTCAGGCCAGATCGGTCTGCGAAAAATCGCCGCCCTTGTACAGAAGCTGGAGATCGGCTCGCTTCGCCAACGCGTAGGAGAAACAATCTCCGAAATTCAGTCTGGCCGGGTGGCCGGTGCCCTTCCCGTAGCGCAGATAAGCATCGACGATCCCATCGAGCGCGTCCGCCGGTATGCCTTCCATATGCAGCCGAGCTTCCTCCATGAAGGATCGGACAAGCACCCATGCCCGCTCATAGTTGCGGATCTGCTTTCCGACGCTGATCGTAGCCTCGACAGCATTGACGACACTTGTCTTTGGCGCATGATCGATTTCGATCTGTTCCAGAAGGTGCGGAGCGTCGGGCTCTTCCAGGAGGATGGCAACGATGGCCGACGTCTCGATGAACATCAGTCGTTTTCACCCCACAGATCGTCCATCAATGCCTTGTGGTCCACAGGCTCGACGCCGATCCGTCGCGCCCGCACCTCCTCAACGAGCGGCCTGATCCTTTCTGCCAACGACCCGGCACGAGGCGGCTTCTTCGCCTCGGCGATCGCGTTTGCTTCCGTCACCGCCACCTTCACCGCTGCCGTCAACCCGATGCCCCGCTTGCGCGCGAACTCACGCAGCATGCGATCGGCTTCCCTATCCTGTATGTGCAGTGCCATCATTACCGCTCGACATCTTGTACATTAACCAGCCTACCATGTACAAACTCGGCTCGCAACGAATGCGGGCCCGTCTCCCTGGTCCCAATGTCTGCCGTAGATCCCGCATCGAGGCGATGCAATGCCCTACCCCCGCATCCGCCGCTGATCCGCATCGAACAGCGGCGCTGCCTGCACGCTCGCCTTGTGTCGCCGGCCCAGCAGTTCGATCTCGAACCCCGCCGCCGCATCCGCGACCTCCCGCGGCACATAGCCCAGCGCCACCGATTTGCCAGACGCATGGGCATATCCGCCCGACGTCACCCAGCCGACGACCTTGCCGTCGTGCCAGATCGCCTCGTCGCCGATCACGTCGGCATCGGCCGCCTCCATGATGAACGTCCTGAGGCGATGTTTCCCGCCGTTGGCTTTCGCGGCTGCGGCCGCCGCCTTGCCGATGAAGTCGGCCTCCTTGTTCCAGGCGACGAACCGGTCGAGCCCCGCCTCGACGGGCGAATAGATCGGCCGGTATTCGCGCGCCCATGACCCGTAGCCCTTCTCGAGCCTCAGCGCATTCAGCGCCCGCGACCCGAACAGCCCGATGCCGAACTCCTCGCCCGCGGCCATCAGCGTCTGGAACACGTGGCGCTGGTATTCCGGCGCCATCCAGATCTCGTAGCCGAGATCGCCGGTATAGCTGACACGCCCGACTAGGCACGGCGCCATGCCGATGTCGATCTTCCCGATCGCCATGAACGGAAACGCCGCGTTCGACAGGTCCGCGCCGGTGACCTTTTGCAGCACCTCGCGCGCCTTCGGTCCGGCCAGGCCCAGCCCCACCAGCTTCATTGCCTGCGCCTCGACCATCACCGACCGGTCGGTCGGAAGATGTCGCTCGAACCAGCGCATGTGGTATTCCTCGGCCACGCCCGAGCCGAAGATCATCCATTCGGAACTACCCCCACCCCGTACCCCTCCCCACAAGGGGGAGGGGGATTCTGCACTGCTTATGCCCGCTGGCCTTAAGTCGCCGACGTCGACGCCCCCCTCCCCCTTGTGGGGAGGGGTACGGGGTGGGGGTGGCGACACGCCGGCCGCCGGCAGCCTTGCCAGCGTGAAGTCGCCGATGATCCTGCCGTCCTCCTTCAGCATCGGCGCCAGCGTCATGCGACCTGCCTTCGGCAGCCGGCAGGCGAGCATCCGGTCCAGCCACGCCTCCGCGCCCGCGCCCGTCACCTTGTATTTGGCGAAGACCGAGATGTCCGACAGGCCCACCGCCTCGCGCACCCGTTTCGCCTCGCGCCCCACATGCTCGAAATCGCTCGACCGGCGCCAGGAGAACTCGTCCCTGACGCCCTCCGGCGCATACCAGAGCGGCATCTCCAGCCCGTAACTCGCGCCGAACTGCGCGCCTTTCGCCGCCAGCAGGTCGTGGATCGGCACCGTCTTCAGCGGACGTCCCGCCGGCAGTTCCTCGTTCGGGAATCGGATTGAAAAACGCCGCGAATAGTTCTCGCGCACCTTGGCGTTTGTATAGGCCATCGACGCCCAGTCGCCGTAGCGCGCCACGTCCATCGCCCAGATGTCGGCGCCCGGATCGCCGTTGATCATCCACTGCGCAAGCGACAGCCCGACGCCGCCGCCCTGCGAAAAGCCTGCCATCACCCCGCACGCGACCCACATCCCCGGCAGTCCGCGCACCGGCCCGACCAGCGGGTTGCCGTCCGGCGCGAAGGTGAAGGGCCCGTTGATGATCTGCTTGATGCCTGTCTTCTGGAAGGCCGGGAAATGCCGGAATCCCACCTCCAGCGACGGCGCGATGCGGTCGATGTCCGGCTCCAGCAGCTCGTGGCCGAAATTCCACGGGGTCGAAAACTCCGACCACGGCTTGTTGGCCTTCTCGTAAGTGCCCATCAGCATGCCGCCGCGCTCCTGGCGCAAGTAAAGCTCACCGTCGAAGTCGACCGCGTGGATCACCTCCTTGCCGGTCTTGGCGTTCACCTCCGCCACCTCCGGCATGTCCTCGGTGATCAGATACATGTGCTCCATGGCGAGCACCGGCAGTTCGAGCCCGACCATGCGCCCCACCTCGCGCGCCCACAGCCCGCCGCAGTTGACCACGTGCTCGGCCACCACCTCGCCCTTGTTGGTGATGACGCGCCACATCCCGTCGGCGCGGCGCTGGATATCCTCGACCTTGGTGAAGCGCTCCACCTCGGCGCCGAGCTTGCGGGCCGATTTCGCATAGGCATGCGTCACGCCGGACGGGTCGAGATGCCCGTCCTCGGAATTGCGCACCGCGCCGACGAACTGGCTCGGGTCAAGCAGCGGCATCAAACGATGCGCCTCCTCGGCCGAGATCTCCTCGAGGTCGAGCCCGAGATAGCGCCCCTTCGCCACCACGCCGCGCAGCCAGTCCATCCGCGCCTCGGTGGCGGCCAGCAGCACGCCGCCGGTGATGTGCACGCCGGTCGCCTGGCCCGACAGCTCCTCGATCTCCTTGTAGAGCTCGATCGTGTATTTCTGCAGCTTGGCGACGTTGGGGTCGCCGTTGATCGTGTGCATGCCCCCCGCCGCATGCCAGGTCGAGCCGCTCGTCAGCTCGTCGCGCTCTAGCAGCACCACGTCGGTCCAGCCGAACCGCGCCAGATGATAGAGCACCGAGGCGCCGACCACGCCTCCGCCGATGACCACGACCCGTGCATGCGATTTCATGAAATGTCTCTTCGTTCAGTGGCTTGCGGGCCGAAATCGATTCGGCGCGCAAAGGGTTTGATTCAGATGTTGAGCTTGGCGACCCGCTGGCGTATCGCCGGGCAAGGCAGCGCCGCGCCGCAGGAGAAATGAATGCCCGACTTCGTGTTCCCGCCCGCCCCGATCGCTAGCGTCCCCGTCGACGACGGGCGGCTGTTCCCGGTGCGGCGCATCTTCTGCGTCGGACGCAACTACGCCGCGCATGCGCTCGAAATGGGCGGATCGCCCGACCGCGAGCCGCCCTTCTTCTTCACCAAGCCGGCCGACGCGGTCGTCACCGGCGGCGACGACGTGCCCTACCCGGCCGCCACGACGAACCTGCACCACGAGATGGAACTGGTGATCGCCATCGACAGCGGTGGCTCCGACATTGCCGAGACCGACGCGCTGACCCACGTCTTCGGCTACGCCGCCGGCATCGATTTGACCCGCCGCGACCTGCAGGACGAGGCCAAGGCCACCCGCCGTCCCTGGGACATGTCGAAGGGCTTCGACCACTCCGCCCCCATCGGCGCCATCGCGCCGGCTGCCCGCATCGGCCATCCGGCGAAAGGCACGATCGCGCTCACCGTCGATGGTGCCCCGCGCCAGTCGTCCGATATCTCCCTGATGATCTGGTCCGTCCCCGAAATCGTCGCCTATCTCTCCCGCTTGGTCCGCCTCGAACCCGGCGACCTGATCTTCACCGGCACGCCGGAAGGCGTCGGCGCGGTGACGGTTGGCGAGACGATGCAAGGATCGATCGAGGGCGTCGGCACGGTGGCGGCGAGGATCGTCGGACGCTGATTGTCCTCTGTCCACCCGGCACGGCACACAAGCCCCCTCACCCGGCCTCCGCTTCGCTCGGCCACCCTCTCCCCGAGGGGAGAGGAGGTCGCCGAAGTCCGCACCTTTCCTCTTCTCCTCAGCGGGGAGAAGGTGGCCGCGAAGCGGCCGGATGATGGGGAGGAAGCTGGCCGCCCTCTCCGTCATTCCGGGGCCGCGCAGCGGAACCCGGAATCCAGAGCTGCGACGTTGAAGCTGATGGCGGGAGCGGCGAGCATCGTCGGGCGCTGACGGCCCCTCACCTGCCTGCCGGCATCCTCTCCCCGCAGGCGGGGAGAGGCACGCTGTCCTCAGCGCCGGCTCCAGACATGGGGCACTTCGGAAACAGAGGCGCGCCAACGCCTTTGCCCCCCTCTCCCCGCTTGCGGGGAGAGGGTAAGGGTGAGGGGCAAGAGCCGCCCTCACGGTTCGCCTCCCCCGATCTCCTCTTTCCGCCGCGCCACGTAGGCCTCCAGCGCCTCCAGCCGGTCGGGCTCCATCGCCGGCTGCTCATACTCCTCCAGCGCCTTCTTCCAGACCCGCGTCGCCCGCGCCGTGGCATCCAGCGACCCCGCCTCGGCCCACGCCTCGTAGTTCTGCCAGTTCGACAGCATCGGCTGGTAGAACGCGGTCGCGTAGCGCGCCAGCGTGTGCTCGTCGCCGAAGAAGTGCCCGCCGGTCGGCACGCGCCCGAGCGCGTCGAGCGCCAGTTCGCCTGCGTCGACCGCGATCGGCTTCAAAAACTCCATCATGTGCTGGATCATCTCCACGTCCATGACGAACTTCTCGAACGACGCCGTCAGCCCGCCCTCCTGCCAGCCGGCGGCGTGGTAGATCAAATTGCCGTGGCCGAGCACCGCGCCCCACAGCGCCATCATCGTCTCCCAGGCGCCTTGAGCATCCGCCGCATTCGAGGCCGAACCGGGCGTCGTGCGATAGGGCAGCCCGTATCGCCGCGCCAACTGCCCCGACGCGACGTTCGCCTTGGTGTTCTCCGGCGTGCCGAAGGCCGGCGCGCCCGACTTCATATCGACGTTCGACGTGAACGCCCCGTACATCGCCGGCGCACCCGGCCGCACCAGCTGCGTCAGCACCACGCCGAACAGCGCCTCGGCGTTCTGCTGCGCCAGCGCGCCCGCCAGCGTCACCGGGCTCATCGCGCCCATCAGCGTGAACGGCGTCACCGCCACCGACTGGCCGTGTTCGGCCATCGCCATCAGCCCCTCGGCCATCTCGCCGTCGAAGCGCCGCGGCGAGTTGACCGAGATGATGGTCGTCACGCCCGGATCGTCCCGCATCTCATCGAGCGTCAGCCCGCGCGAGATCGCCATCATGCGCACGCCATCCAGCGCCCTGCCCCGCCCGATCGCCGAGACGTGGAACGATTTGTCCGACAGCGTGAGATTGGCGAGATAGGTGTCGAGATGGCGGTTGTTGGCCGGCAGCTCCACCGGCGCGCAGACCTGGTTGCCGATCATCGTGATCGCGTTGAAATGCTGCGCCAGCCGGATGAAGTCGCGGTAGTCGGCCAGATTGCCCGCCCGCCTGCCCCGCTCCATGTCGTGCACGTTCGGCGGCCCGGCGACCAGCGTGAAGTTGATGCCGTCGCCGCCGAGATGGACCGCGTTGTCCGGATTGCGCGGCGTCAGCGTGTAGTGCGACGGCGCGGTCGCGATCCTCTCAGCCACCAGCCCGCGGTCGAGCCGCACAGTCTGCGTCGCGTGGTCGACCTCCGCACCCGCCGCTTCGAACAGCGACAGCGCCCGCGGACTCATCACCTCGATGCCGAAACTCTCCAGGATATGCATCGAGGCGTCATGGATCGTCTCGACCTGGTCGGCCGAGAGCATCTGCATCGGCGGATAGGGATTGCGCACGCGCTGGTGGGGCAGTTGCGGAATGGCCGACTGGCCCTTGGGAACGCGCTCTCTGCGGCGCTGGCGGGGTTCTGACATGGCCGCGAGCATTGGCCCTTCGGCTGCACTTCGTTGTCGGAAAAGCGGCACATGTCGCCGTCGATTTAGACATTGCGGCATCGCGCGCGCACACAATGTCGCTTTTCCTAAAATATACGTCGCTTTTCCTGACTGCCCTCAGATCCTTATCCCGAACCTGATCCCGTCATAGACCGCGGCGTGGATGTTGCGGCTCGCCACCGCGTCGCCGATCCTCAGCAGTGTGAAGGCCGCCGCCGCATCCCTGACCGGAAACACCTCCCCGCCGCCGACCAGCTTCTCGTAATCCACCGCGCCGCGGTTCTTGGACTTGGGCTTCAGCGCCAGGTAGAGCTCGTCCAGCGGCAGCGTGCCATGTTCGACCACCACCTGGTCGACCCGCCGCTCCTCGCGCCAGCCGGCCGCGAAGTCCGAGCCCAGCACGGCCACCAGCGTGTTGCCCTCGCGCCGCACGGCCTTCAGCCGCGTGTTGATGGTGATCCGCACGCCCGTCTCGTGGAAAGCCTTCATGTAGGGCACATGGTTCATGCCCCCCATCTCGGGCGCGAAGAAGCGTTCCGGCGAGACGAGCTCCACCGCCGCCCCGGCCCGCGCGGCCATCTCCGCCGCCGTCATCCCGGCATGCGAACCGTTGTCGTCGTAGACGAGCACCGTTTCCGCCGGCTTCGTCGACCCCGACGCGATGTCCCAGCTCGAGGTAACCAGGTCGCCGCCCGCCTCCAGCGGCGGGTTCTGCGGCAGGCCGCCGGTCGCGACGATCACCATCTCGGGCCCGAGCGCCAGGACGTCCTCTGCTTCCGCCCATGTATCGTATCTCACTTCGACGCCGAGCCGTTCCAGCTCCCCGACGCGCCAGTCGACGATGCCGATCAGTTCCTTCCGGCGCGGGTTCTGCGCCGCGAGCCGGACTTGCCCGCCCGCCTGGCCGGCCGCCTCGAGCACCGTCACGCGGTGCCCCCGCTCGGCCGTCACCCGCGCCGCCTCCAGCCCGGCCGGCCCGGCGCCGACGACCACGACATGTTTCAGCGGTCCCTCCGTCCGCGCGATCACATGCGGGATCGAAGCCTCCCGCCCCGTCGCCGCGTTGTGGATGCACAGCGCCTCGCCGCCCTCGTAGATCCGGTCGAGGCAGTAGGTCGCGCCGACGCAGGGGCGGATGCGATGCTCCTCTCCCGCCATCACCTTCCTCAGAATGTGCGGTTCGGCCAGATGCGCCCGCGTCATGCCCACCATGTCGAGCTTGCCGGTGGCGATGGCGTGCCGTGCCGTCGCCACGTCCTGGATGCGCGCGGCATGGAAGACCGGGAACTTCGTCGCCGCCCGCACCTCGCCGGCGAAGTCGAGATGCGGCGCGGAGCGCATGCCGGTGATCGGGATGACGTTGGTCAGGGCGGCATCCGTCTCGATCGAGCCGCGGATGATGTTCAGGAAGTCGACCTTGCCGCCCCCCGCCAGCCGCCGCGCGATCTCCACGCCTTCGTCTCTGGAAAGGCCCGCCGCGAGTTCCTCGTCCGCGACCATGCGAATGCCGACGATGAAGTCCGGCCCGACCGCCGCCCGCACCGCATCCACGACCCGGTGGGTGAAGCGCAGCCGGTTGTCGAGCGACCCGCCATACTCGTCGTCGCGCGTGTTCGTCGCCGGCGACCAGAACTGGTCCATCAGGTGCCCGTAGGCCTCGAACTCGATCCCGTCGAGCCCGGCGGCCTGCATCCTTTGCGCAGCCGACGCATAGTCGGCCACGATCCGATCGATATCCCAGTCCTCCGCCGTTTTGGGAAACGCCCGGTGCGCCGGCTCGCGCACCGGCGAGGGTGCCAGCACCGGCAGCCAGTCGGCCTTGTTCCAGCCCGTCCGCCGGCCGAGATGGGTGAGCTGGATCATCACCTTGCAGTCGTGCTCGTGGCAGGCATCCACCAGCTCGCGCATCCAGCGCACGATCTCGTCGCGATAGGCCTGGAGGTTGCCGAAGGCAGCCGGGCTGTCTCTGCTGACGATCGCCGAGCCCGCCGTCATCGTCATCGCCATCCCGCCCTTCGCCTTCTCGGCATGGTAGAGCCGGTAGCGTTCCTTCGGCATCCCGTCGTCCGAATAGGCCGGCTCATGGCTGGTCGACATCACGCGGTTCTTGAGCGTGAGATGCTTGAGCTGAAACGGCTGCAGGAGCGGGTCGTCGCTGGCGGTCATGGCTTGCCCCGTGAGGATGCAGCTAACGTCGCGGGCTGCCAATTCCAATACAAGCGCTTGGAACGCCAATTCGTTGGATCAGAGCGTCATGTTCAGCAGCGCCGCGCCGGTATCGAGCGCGGATTGCGGGCGCGACGCCATCGCCTACCTGGGATTTCCTCACCCTTCCGGCAGGCACTCCAGCTCGGAGAGCTTCCAGCCGCTGGTGACGGACACGATGTCGGCGATCTTCCATTTGCCGCCTTCCTTCGCCAACAGCCACTCGATCTCGCGCTTGGCTTCTTCCGAGTGATCGGGGAAGAGGGTGAATCTCGCGGTCACGGTGGCCTCGTCCCCGCTCACCTCCTCCGCCAGCTTCAGCGTCTTCCTGATCGTCTCGTCGTCATAGTCCTGCCCGTCGATGCCCGGGCCGAAGTCGATGCAGCCGATCTCGCCTTCGGGCATCTTGTCGTTGAGGTCGAACAGCTTCTTGGCCGGCCCGGTGAACCGGTCGCGGAACTGCGGATCGGCCTCCCATTTGACCGGCACGTAGAAAAATCGCACCAGGTCGGATGCCGGTCCCGCGAACGCGGGGACGCAGGCGAGCGAGAGGAAGGCGGCAAGAGCGAGATGGCGTTTCATGGGGCGTTCTCCGGATTCGTCGGCCCTCAATACCACGCGTCGTCCATCGATGCCTTCCGTCTGGCAATGAAATCCTGAAGCGCCTCGTCGATGCCCTCGTCGAGCGGCGGCGCTTCGTATTCGGCCAGCATCTTCTTCCACTTGGCGTTGGCGCGCGTGGCCGCGTCCACGCTCCCCGCCGCCTCCCATTTCTCGAACGGCTCGTTGTCGGCGAGTTCCGAATCCCAAAACGCCGTCTCGTAGTTGGCCAGCGTGTGCTGCGAGCCGAAGAAATGGCTGCCCGGCCCGACCTCGCGGAAGGCGTCGAGCGCGAGCTGGTTGTCGTCGATCTTCACCCCGTCGAGATAGGTGTGCAGCGCGCCGCAGAAGTCGGCGTCCATCACGAACTTCTCGTAGGACATGGACAGAAGCCCGTCGAGGAAGCCGGCCGAGTGCAAAATGAAGTTCGCGCCGCAATGCACCGCCGCCAGCATCGACATCGTGCCTTCGTTCATGGCGTGCGCGTCGGGCAGTTTCGAGGTGGTGAAATTGCCCGAGCACCGCAGCGGCAGGTTCAGCCTGCGCGCGAGCTGCCCCACCACCATCGAGCCGATTGCCGGCTCCGGCGTGCCGAAGGTCGGCGAGCCCGAGCGCAGCGACATCGACGACAGGAAATTGCCGAAGATCACCGGGCAGCCCTTGCGCTCGAGCTGCGTCAGCGCGCAGCCCGCCACCGTCTCGGCCAGCGACTGCGCGATCGCGCCGGCATTGGTCACCGGCCCCATCGCGCCGCCGAGGATGAACGGCACCACCACCGCCGCCTGGTTGGCCCGCGCATAGGCGCGCAGCGCCGTCGTCATCGTCGCGTCCCAGACCAGCGGCGAGTTGACGTTGACATTGCCGAGGATGACGCAGTTGTTGTCGACGAAGTCGCGGCCGAAGACGATCCGCGCCATCTCGATGGAGTCTTCCGCCCGGCTCTCTGCGGTCACCGAGCCCATGAAGGCGCGGTCGGAATACCTGATATGGCTGTAGACCATGTCGAGATGGCGCTTGTTCACCGGCACGTCGACCGGCTCGCAGATCGTCCCGCCCGAATGATGCAGCCAGGGCGAGGCCTGCGCCAGCTTCACGAAGTTGCGGAAATCCTCGATCGTGCCGTAGCGGCGGCCTCTGTCCAGATCCATCACGAAGGGCGAGCCGTAGGCAGGCGAGAACACCACCGACTTGCCGCCGATCTCGACCGAGCGTGCCGGGTTGCGCGCATGCTGTGTGAAGCTCGCCGGCGCGTCCTTCAGGATCCCGCGCAGCATGCCCGGCTCGAACTTCACCAGCACGCCCTCGACCTTGGCGCCCGCCCTTCTCCAGTGGTCGAGCGATACCGGGTCGTCGCGGAACTCGATGCCGATCTCGGCCAGGATCCGGTCGGCGGTCTCCTCGATGCGGACCAGGCTCTCCTCGCCCAGGATATCGTAGGTCGGGATGTTGCGGATGATGTAGGGACGCCCGAGGTCACGCGATCCGTGGCTGCGCTGCTCCCGCCGCGCCCCGCGCCCGGCCCGCTCGCGTTTCGGCGCCGTCTGTTCACGAACGTCCATCGCGACCCTCCCAGGCTTTACGCCAGCCTAGCCTTCCGCGCTGCCTGTCCGCCAGCGGCGGGTGCGTCACCTTATGGCGCATCTGCGTCTCGATGCTCGGGCCGGGACGGAACTCGCCGCCAACACGTTTTGGTGTATTGACCTTCCACTTGCTGGAAGGCCTACGCGGTTCTCATCGACAACAGAGGAGACCAAACATGTCGACCACCAGGACCCGGATCATCGCCTCCGCGATCATCGCTTCGTTCGCGCTGTTCCAGTCATCCGCCTTCGCCCAGATGGACCATTCGAAGATGGGCGAGATGAGCGCGGCGTCGACCGCCTATATGGACGCGATGACGAAAATGGACGCCGACATGGATGCGATGCAGATGACCGGCAAGCCCGGCGCCGATTTCGCGATGATGATGATCCCGCATCACCAGAGCGCCATCGACATGGCCAAGGCCTATCTCGCCAGCGACGAGAAGGACCCCGAACTGACCAAGCTCTCCGAAGAGATCATCGCCGCCCAGGAAAAGGAGATCGCCTTCCTCAAGGACTGGCTGGCCAGAAAGGGCCAGTGATCAGCCCATCGCCGGTTCGGCCGAACGTTCTCCGGCGAGCCTGGCGAGCCACATGCCGGCAAACATCGCCGGCACGAAGATGAGCGTCCCCGGGGCCGCAAGGCCAAGCGCCGTCAGCGCCGGCCCCGGGCAGAAGCCGGCGAGGCCCCAGCCGAAGCCGAAGATCGCCGGGCCGACGAAGATGCGCGGCTCCAGTTCCGTCCGGGTCGGGATGCGGAACTTCGTTCCGACGACAGGCCTGTCGCGTCTCAGCACGAGCCGGTAGCCGAGGAAGGCGACGGCCACCGCTCCGCCCATGACGAAGGCGAGCGACGGGTCCCAAGTGCCGGCGAGGTCGAGGAAGTTCAAAACCTTGGCCGGGTCGGACATGCCGGAGATCACCAGTCCGATGCCGAAGAGGAGACCGAGCGCGAGATTGACGACGAAGGTCATGGCTCAGCCTCCGATCACGTGGCGGGTGACGAAGACGGTCGCAAACGCCACCGCCATGAACACTCCGGTGGCGACAAAGGAGCGCGTCGACAGCCGCGACAGACCGCACACCCCGTGGCCGCTCGTGCAGCCATAGCCCCAAACCGAACCGAAGCCGACGATCAGGCCCGCCGCGGCCATCAGCGGCAGGTTGCCGGACACGGTCTGCATGACCGGCTGCCCGGTAACGAGCTGCATCACCAACGGCGCGGCGACGAGGCCGACAACGAAGCCGAAGCGAGACAGGAACGCGCCGTCGCGATAGGGCGGAAGCAGCCGTCCGGAAATTCCGCTGATGCCCGCGATCCGACCTTCATAGGCCATCAACAGCACCGACGAGAGGCCGATCAGCATACCGCCGATCAGCGACGCCAGGGGGGTGAATTCGGTCAAGCCATTCTCCTCTTCGTCCTGCCGAATGCCGGCCGATCGTCTCAGTCCCAGGGCGCGCCGGTCAGCCGGTCGAGCGGGATCTTGAGATAGCGCGTCCCGTTCGCTTCCGGCTCCGGCAATCGGCCGCCATTGATGTTCACCTGCAGCGCATGCAGGATCAGTTTCGGCATCGGCAGGGTCCGGTCGCGTGCATCGCGCAGCGCACAATATTCTGCCTCGGTCGACACCTTCGAGACGTGGATGTTTTTTGCCTTTTGCTCGGCCACCGTGGATTCCCATTGCGGTTCGCGGCCACCCGGCTGGTAATCGTGTCCAGTGAACAGCCGCGTCTCGTCCGGCAAGGACAGAATCTCCTGGATCGAGCGCCACAGCCGCTTCGAACTGCCGCCGGGAAAATCCGCCCGCGCGGTGCCGGAATCCGGCATGAACAGCGTGTCGTGCACGAAGGCCGCATCGCCGATCACGTAGGTGATCGAGGCGAGCGTATGACCGGGCGAAAACAGGATCCGCCCCCGCAGACCGCCGATGGAGAACTCCTCCCCTTCGGCGAACAGCTTGTCCCACTGCGACCCGTCGGCCGGAAAATCCGGCCAGTTGTAGATATCCTTCCACAGCTTCTGCACCTCGACGACATGGTCGCCGATCGCCGTCGGCGCCCCGGTCTTGTCCTTGAGATAGGGCGCGGCCGAGAAATGGTCGGCATGCGGATGCGTGTCGAGGATCCACTCCACCGACAGCCCCTTCCCGGCAATGAAGTCAAGCATCCGGTCGGCGTTCCGCGTCGCGGTCTGACCCGACTTCTCGTCATAGTCGAGCACCGGGTCGATGATCGCGCAGCGTTTCGTGGCCGGGTCGGACACGACGTACTGGATCGAGAAGGTCCGCTTGTCGAAGAACCCGGCCACGTCTGGTCTGGAGCTATCTGTCACCGAATGCCCTCGAATTGCGGATCAGCCGCGACGGCGAACTGTCGACGGTATTGGGTTGTTTGCATACGGGCGAAAAAGCGATCCCGCAATCAGGGTCTCCACGAAATTCCATTCCGCTGCAGAAACGGTTGCCATCCCCCGCCGTCCGCCTATGTTCGATGCGATGACGGATATCCAGGAAACCGAACTGGTACCCGGCGCACCGGTACGGTTACCGGGATATGCCGGCCTGCCCTCTGCACCGGACGGCCTGGCAATCTTCCTCGACGTCGACGGAACTTTGCTGGACATCGCGCCTCGTCCCGACGCGATCGTCGTGCCCGACCGCCTGCTGGAAGACCTGCGCCTGCTCGCGGCCCGCACGGGCGGAGCGCTCGCCCTGGTGTCCGGCCGCAACCTGGCTCTGCTCAAGCGCCTTTTTCCCGATCTGCCCTGCAGCCTGGCCGGCCTTCACGGTGTCGAGATCGAGTTTCCGGACGGAACCTCCTTCGCCATTCCGCGTTCGGACGAACTCGATGCAGCCGTCCGGGATCTGGTCCTCGCTGCGGCGCAATGGCCGGGCGTGGTCGTCGAGGACAAGGGGGCGGCGTTCGCAGCCCACTACCGCCTCGCCCCGGACTTTGCTTCCGCCGTCGAGGCGCGGATGGTGAAGATCGCGGAGAAGCTGGGGGACAAGGCAATCGTGCAGAGGGGAAAGAGTGTCGTCGAGATCCGACCGTCCGGCCACGACAAGGGAACCGCGCTGAAGGCACTGATGACGAGCCCACCCTTTGCCGGTCGCCAGCCGCTCGCCATCGGCGACGACCTGACCGACGAAGCGATGTTCGAGGCAGCAAACGGCCTCGACGGGCTGTCCGTGAGGGTGGGCGAGCCTCGCGCGACGCTGGCCCGTCTGGCTGTGTCGACCCCCGCCGATGTCCGCTCCTGGATCCGGAGCCTCGTCCGCTGATGCCCGACATGTCTCTCGACCTCGGCGTCATCGGGAATGCGGCCGCCGCCGCCCTCATCGACCGCGACGCCCGCCTGGTATGGATGTGCGCGCCGCGCATGGACGGCGACCCGGTCTTCTGCCGGCTGCTCGGCGGCGACAACGTCCCGTTCGCGGAAGAACGCGGCGACTGGACCTTCGCCATTGAGAACCATGCGGACAGCCGCCAGTCCTATCTCCGCAATACCGCCATCCTCGAAACCATTCTCCGCGACGAGAACGGCAACGCATTGCGGATCACCGACTTCGCGCCCCGGTTCAAATCCGGAGGCCGGCTTTTCCGGCCGCTCACCATCATCCGCATCGTCGAACCGCTGACGGGCACGCCGCGCATGTCGGTCCAGATGCGACCGCGTTGGGACTACGGCGCCCAGGCCCCCGAGACGACACGCGGCTCGAACAACATCCGCTTCATCCTCGGCGACCAGGTGCTGCGCCTGACGACGAATGCCCCCGTCGAATTCGTCCAGCGCGGCACACCCTTCCTGGTCGACCGTCCCTATGCCTTCGTCTTCGGGCCGGACGAACGCCTCTCCGCCCACCCGCTCGACACCGCCCGCTCGCTTTTTCAGGACACGCGCGACTACTGGATCGACTGGGCCCGCAGCCTGCACCTTCCGGCCGACTGGCAGGACGTCGTCATCCGCTCCGCCATCACCCTCAAGCTGTGCTCGCACGAGGAGACCGGGGGCATCGTCGCCGCGCTCACCACCTCGATCCCGGAATACGGCGCGACCGGCCGCACCTGGGACTATCGCTTCTGCTGGCTGCGCGATTCCTTCTTCACCGTGAAAGCGCTGAACGCGCTGGGCGCCACGCGGACCATGGAAGATTATCTATCCTACGTTTCCAACATCGCAGCCGCCTCGCCCGACGGCTACCTCCAGCCGCTCTTCGGCATCGGCCTGGAGCGTCGTGTCGATGAGGAAGTCGCGCCTTCCCTCGGCGGCTATCGCGGCCTCGGGCCCGTGCGACGCGGTAACGCCGCCTACACCCAGGTCCAGAACGACGGCTACGGCTCGGTCATCCTCTCCGTCATCCAGTATTTCTTCGACGAGCGCTTGCCCGGCATGGGCGAAGATTCGCTGTTCCGCCGGCTGGAGCCGCTCGGCGACCAGGCCTTCGCCCGCTGGAACGTGCCGGATGCCGGCCTGTGGGAATTCCGCACCCGCAACTCGGTCCACACCCATTCCAGCCTGATGTGCTGGGCGGCTTGCGACCGCCTCGCGCGCATCGCCCGAAAGCTCGGCCTCGCCGACCGGGAAATCTTCTGGCGCGAACGTGCCGACACGATCCGGGACGGCATTCTCATGCGCGCATGGAACGACAAGCTCGGCTCCTTCGTCTCCTCCTTCGAGGGCGCGGATCTCGACGCCAGCCTTCTCCTCATCCCCGAGATCGGCCTGCTGCCGGCAGATGACCCGCGTTTCCTGTCGACGCTGGCGGCGATCGAGAAACATCTCCGCTTCGGCCACCATCTCTACCGCTACCGCACGCCCGACGATTTCGGCGAACCGGAAACCGCCTTCACCGCCTGCACTTTCTGGCTGATCGACGCGCTCGCCCGCGTCGGCCGGGCCGACGACGCGCGCGAGATCTTCGAGGACGTGCTGAAGCATCGCAACCATCTGGGCCTGCTGTCGGAAGGTATCCACGTCGACAGCGGCGAGCTATGGGGCAACTACCCGCAGACATATTCCATGGTCGGTCTCATCAACGCGGCCATGCGTCTGTCGCGACGCTGGGAGGACGTGCTGTGAGTCGCCTCGTCGTCGTCTCCAACCGCGTTCCCGCGCCGGCCAAGGGCAAGGTGCATGCCGGCGGCCTGGCAGTGGCGCTTCAGGCCGCGCTCAACGCCCGCGGCGGGTTGTGGATGGGCTGGTCCGGAGTTTCGAGCGGCGCGCGCGAGCCGGGCGCCATGACGATTCGGCAGGAAGGTCCGATCACCTACGCGCTGACGGACCTCAGCAGGAAGGATATCGACGAATACTACGCCGGTTTCGCCAACTCGACGCTCTGGCCGCTGTGCCACTATCGGCTCGACATCACCGACTATGCCCGCAAGGACATGGCCGGCTATTTCCGGGTCAACCGATTCTTCGCCCGCCAGCTCGGGCCGCAGCTCGCCGCCGACGACGTCGTCTGGATCCACGACTATCACCTCATTCCGCTTGCCGCCGAGCTGCGCCGGATGGGTGTGAAGAACCGCATCGGCTTCTTCCTGCACATCCCATTCCCGCCGCCGGACGTGTTCTTCGCTCTCCCGGTCTACGCGACGATCCTCGAGGGGCTGGCCGACTACGACGTGGTCGGATTCCAGACGCGTCACGACGCCGACAATTTCGCCGCCTGCATCGAGCGCGAAGGCATCGGCAGCCTCAAGGAGCGAGACACGATCGAGACGCGGGGCGGCGGCCGCGTCAAGGCCGGCGTCTTCCCGATCGGGATCGACACCCGCGGCTTCGAGAAGATGGCCGCTGACGCCGTCGACAACCCGGCCGTGCGCAAGATCGCCCGTTCGCTGCGCGATCGCGAGGTGGTCGTCGGCGTCGACAGGCTCGACTATTCGAAGGGCATCCCGCAGCGCATGCAGGCGTTCGAGCGCTTCCTGCGCGACAACCCGGCCTACAAGGGTCGGGCGACGCTGCTGCAGGTGACGCCGAAATCCCGCTCGGACGTCCCGCATTACCTCGACATGCAGCGCGAGGTGGCCGAACTCGCGGGCCGCGTCAACGGGGAGCTTGCCACCCTCGACTGGACCCCGATCCGCTACGTCAACTCGTCGATCAACCACAGCATACTGGCTGGCCTCTACCGGCTGGCCAAGGTCGGCCTGGTCACGCCGATGCGCGACGGCATGAACCTCGTCGCGAAGGAATACATCGCCGCCCAGGATCCGGCCGATCCCGGCGTTCTCGTTCTCTCGCGCTTCGCCGGCGCCGCGCGCGAACTGCAGTCTGCGATTCTCGTCAATCCCTACGACACGGAGGCGGTCTCGCAGGCGATCGCGCAGGCTCTGTCCCTGCCGCTTGCCGCACGTATCGAGCGGCATGCTGCCATGCTGCGCCACCTGCGCCGCCACGACATCTCCAATTGGTGCGATGCCTTCCTGGACGCCCTGGCCACGACGGCCGCTTAGGAGCGATCCTTCCCGCCTTCCACGCTTCGACCTTGTTTCGCGATCTCCCGCACAGAATTTGTTGCAGCGCAAAGAACGCCGCCCGAAGCGCGCGTAGTTTCTCCCCGTCGCAATAGATGGATCACAAGGAGAACCGATATGTTCACGCGTCGCCAAGCCCTTCTCGGAGCTGCGGCCGCAACCATGGTGGCGGGGGCATTGCCCAAGCTGGCTTCCGCCGCTCCGGTCACCGAGGCCGAGATTGCGGCCCTCCCGCGCCAGAAGATCACCCTGGTCGCCCCGCCCTTCGTCCATGCGCACGACCAGGTTGCCACGAGCGGACCGAAGGTCGTCGAGTTCACCATGCCGATCGAGGAGAAGAAGGTCGTCATCGACGACGAAGGCACCGAGTTCCAGGCCATGACCTTCAACGGCTCTATGCCCGGCCCGATGATGGTCGTCCACGAGGGCGACTATGTCGAGCTGACGCTCATCAACCCCGACACCAACTCCATGCCGCACAACATCGACTTCCACGCGGCGACTGGCGCGCTCGGCGGTGGGGCACTCACGCTCATCAATCCCGGCGAACAGGTCAAGCTGCGCTTCAAGGCCACCCGTTCGGGGACCTTCGTCTACCACTGCGCGCCTGAAGGGGCGATGATCCCCTGGCACGTCGTGTCCGGCATGAGCGGCACGATCATGGTCCTGCCCCGCGAAGGCCTGAAGAACGAGAAGGGCGAGGCGCTGCGCTACGACAAGGTCTTCTACATCGGCGAGAACGACTTCTACGTTCCGCGCGACGAGGAGGGCAACTACAAGACCTACGAATCGCACGGCGAATCCTACGCCGACACGGTCCAGGTCATGCGCGGCCTTATCCCCACTCACGTCGTCTTCAACGGCGCCAAGGGCGCGCTGACGGGCGACAACGCCATGAAGTCGAAGGTCGGCGAGACGGTGCTCATCGTCCACTCGCAGGCCAACCGCGACACCCGCCCGCACCTGATCGGCGGCCATGGCGACTATGTCTGGGAAGAAGGCAAGTTCGCCAACCCGCCTGCCAAGGATCTGGAAACCTGGTTCATCCGTGGCGGATCGGCCGGCGCGGCGCTCTACACCTTCCTCCAGCCGGGCGTCTACGCCTACGTCAACCACAACCTGATCGAGGCGGTGGAACTCGGCGCCACGGCGCACTTCGTGGTCGAGGGCGAATGGAACGACGACCTGATGAAGCAGGTCGTGGCTCCGAGCCCGATCACCACCAACTGATCGTCCAGGGCGCGGCCGGCTCGTCCGGCCGCGCCACTCATCGGGGGCTGTCATGCACGTCAACCTGTTCGAAGTCGCAATGGGCGCGGTCGCCTCACTCGCGGTGCCGTTCGCCGCGATGGGTGTGGCGGGCAAGCCGGTCGACACTCCCCGTCTCCCCCTCGCCGAGACGGTGGAAATAGCCGCGACGGCCATCGACTATCCCCTTCCCGGCGAATTCCTCCTCGATGCGCGGCCGGCAACCGCGGCTTCCATGAAGATCGAAACCCCGGCCTTCCGCATCATGAAGCGTCAGGTCAGCCTTGCCGATTACGAGCTTTGCGTCGCCGATGGTGCCTGCCGTCCGGCCGATGCGCGGCCCAATCCCCTCGACGTCCCGGTCACCGGCGTGAACTGGCTCGACGCAGAAGCCTATGCCAGCTGGTATTCGCGCGGCACCGGCGTCACCTGGCGCCTGCCGACTGCGCTCGAGGCGGCGGTCGCCGCCGGCGAGCGGTTCGGCGGCGAGAGCTTCACGGCGCAGGCCGACGACCCCGCCAATCCGGCGGTTCGCTGGCTCAGGCGCTACCGCGAGGAGGCGGCGGCCAAGCGTCCGCCCGACCCCGAGCCGAAGCCGTTCGGCCACTACGGACCGAATTCCATGGGCATCGAGGATTTCGGCGGCAACGTCTGGGAGTGGACCTCGACCTGCTACGAGCGCGTGACGCTCGCAAGCGACCGCAAGACGGTCCTCAGCAAGACGGAAAACTGCGGCGTCCACGTGCTTGAAGGCCGCCACCGCGCCTACATGTCCAACTTCGTCCGCGACGGCAGGAGCGGCGGCTGCGCCGTCGGCACGCCTCCCGAGAACCTCGGCTTCCGGCTCGTCCGCGACAACGACTTCCCCTTGATCGCGTGGGCCGACGCGCGGCTGCGCGGCCTGTTGGGTCAGCATTCGACCCCCTTCTGAGAGATGCTTCAATGACGATAAGAGCAGAATTCGGCCGTGGTGCGGTATCGGTGGAATCATTCCCGGACGGTCGCGAGAGCGTCGTCGATCGGTTGAGACGTGGCCTCTCCGAAGCGAACCTCGACTGCGGCTGCCGCGAGGCTGCGAACGAGATGCTCGACCAGGTAGGCGCGGAGGCCGAGTTGGTTCGGTGTGCCGACGCCCTGGTCGATGCCCGCAAGATGCGCGATGCGATCGTCCTCGTGCTCGCCCTCCTGGGCGAACTGGACGATCTGATGCCGGACGAACCGGACCGGTCGGCTTTCGACGAGATCTCCGGCCTGTTCCAGGACATCGCCGATTTCGCCGCCTTCGGGGCAGCCGCCGCGCGCCGTGCCGCCGGAGGGCATGCCTGATGTCTGTTTCAGCCCCCGCCGACCGCTCCGTGCCACGGGCTGCCCGCAAGGCCGGGGACATGTCGCGCGATAGCCGTGGCCGCCTCAATGCGACGCCGCCGATCCTGCATTACGGCTTTCGCCCCTTCTTCTTTCTCGCCGCCCTCCATGCCGGGCTTGCGATTCCGCTCTGGCTTGCAGTCTATCTCGGCGGCGTCGAATTGCCCGGGCCTTTCGAAGGCCTGCACTGGCACGCGCACGAAATGCTGTTCGGCTACCTCGGCGCGGTCATTGCCGGTTTTGTCCTCACCGCCATCCCCAACTGGACCGGGCGGCTGCCGATCAGCGGCCGGCCGCTGGCTCTACTCGTCGCTCTCTGGCTCCTCGGCCGGCTGGCCAATCTCCTGTCGCCCGATCCCTATCTGGCGCTCGCCGTCGACCTCGCCTTCCCCGCGATGCTGGCACTCGCCGTCTGGCGCGAGGTCGTCGCGGGCCGCAACTGGAAGAACGCGCCGGTGGCCGTGATGATCTCGCTGTTCGGACTGGCCAACGGGACGGACCATGCGGCCAACCTTCACTTCGTGCCGCATGATCTCGGGCACCAAGTAGCACTCGCCGTGGCCGCCGTCCTGATCGCCCTTATCGGCGGACGCATCGTGCCCAGCTTCACCCGCAACTGGCTGGCACGGGAAAAGGCAGCAACCCTGCCCGCGAGCTTCGGTTCCGTCGACAAGGCAGCTCTCGTCGCAACGACCGTGGCAATGACAGCCTGGGTCCTGGCCGCCGACGCGCCGCTCACCGGCGCACTGCTTGTCGCGGCGGGGGGCCTGCTCGGCCTCCGCCTGATGCGCTGGCGGGGACTGCGCACGCTTTCGGAGCCCATCCTCTTCGTGCTGCATCTCGGCTACTTCTGGCTCGCCGCCGCGCTTCTCCTGCTCGGCCTGTCGATCCTGATGCCTGCCGTGCCGCCGAGCGCGGCGCTGCACGCGCTGACCGCAGGCGCGGTCGGAACGATGACGCTCGCCGTGATGACGCGGGCGAGCCTCGGCCACACCGGGCGGGCGATCGTCGCCGACCGGTCCGTCGTCGCGATGTATGTGCTTGTCACCGCCGGCGCGGTGTTGCGAGTCGCCGCGCCCTTCGCCGACAGCTGGTACATCGCGACCCTTGCCGCCGGTGGCAGTCTCTGGAGCGCCGGCTTCCTGCTGTTTGCCATCCGCTACGCCCCAATCCTGTGGGGCCGCCGTGTCGGCGCCTGACATGCCGCTGGGAGAAGACACGATGAGGGCTTGCCAAAGCGGCATCTGCCTATAGGCTGTGCATATGGTCCATCGTTCGGCGGATCATTCTGTCCCAGGCCAATGAGGGAGGTCATGACCCAGGACAGCCGAGAGGCAGTCGCATACCCCGACCCTTCCCCGAGGAAGGCGAGACGCCGGGAGTTCCTGGCCTTTCTCGTGCTCGCCTTCGGCATCTGGCCGATCGTCGCCGTCGGCGTGGTGGGTGGATACGGCTTCCTCGTCTGGATGTGGCAGATCGTCTTCGGTCCGCCCGGACCTCCGGGAGGATAGCGGATGCGTCAGACGCCCACCCTCACCCGCCGCGCCCTGCTGACCGGCAGCGCAGCGCAGCCTCATCACATCTCGAGCGCCGTCGTCGTCGCACTCCCGGCCCGCCGGGAAGACGTACACGCGCGTCTTGCGGAGATGCCGGGCGTCGAGGTCCACGCCGCCGAAGGCACCCGTCTCGTCGTCACGATCGAGGGCCCGACCACCGGCATGCTGGGTGAAACGCTGACCCGCATCGCCCTCCTCGACGGTGTGATCGCGGCGAACATGGTGTTCGAACATATCGAAGCGCATGAGGAGACCGGATCATGACGGAACTCACCCGCCGCGATCTCCTGAAGGCACATGCCGCGGCCCTTGCCGCCGCGTCCGCGGGCATTTCTCTCCCCGCAGCGGCCCAGCCGGTGCCCGGCGGCGTCGAGGCACTTGAGATTAAATGGTCCAAGGCCCCCTGCCGCTTCTGCGGCACCGGATGCGGCGTCATGGTAGGCGTCAAGGAAGGCAAGGTCGTCGCCACCCACGGCGACACCCAGGCCGAGGTCAATCGCGGCCTGAACTGCGTCAAAGGCTATTTCCTCTCCAAGATCATGTACGGCGAGGACCGCCTGACGACCCCGTTGATGCGCAAGCGCGACGGGGTCTTCAGCAAGGAGGGGGAATTCGAGCCTGTCTCCTGGGACGAGGCTTTCGATGTCATGGC
The DNA here is from genome assembly GCA_019635735.1 of Mesorhizobium sp. Classification (GTDB taxonomy): domain Bacteria; phylum Pseudomonadota; class Alphaproteobacteria; order Rhizobiales; family Rhizobiaceae; genus Mesorhizobium_A. The sequence goes on along the minus strand of JAHBYX010000007.1, from coordinate 134,834 downwards.
CGAACAGTGCAAGCGCGTCTTGCGCGAGAAGGGCCCGACCGCCATCGGCATGTTCGGCTCCGGCCAGTGGACGATCTTCGAGGGCTACGCCGCCACCAAGCTCATGCGCGCCGGCTTCCGTTCCAACAATCTCGACCCCAACGCCCGTCACTGCATGGCCTCGGCCGCCGTCGCCTTCATGCGCAGCTTCGGCATGGACGAGCCGATGGGCTGCTATGACGATTTCGAGCATGCCGACGCCTTCGTGCTGTGGGGCTCGAATATGGCGGAGATGCATCCGATCCTGTGGACCCGGCTTGCCGACCGCCGGCTCGGCCACCCCCACGTCCGCTGCGCGGTGCTGTCGACCTTCACCCACCGCTCGATGGATCTGGCCGACATCCCGATCGTCTTCAAGCCCGGCACGGATCTGGCGATCCTCAACTACATCGCCAATCACATCATCCAGACCGGCCGCGTCAACGAGGCCTTCGTGCGCGACCATACCGTCTTCATGAGCGGCGCGACCGACATCGGCTATGGCCTGCGGCCCGACAACCCGGTGGAGGTGGCGGCGAAAGGTGCTGCCGACCCCGGCAAGATGGAACCCATCGATTTCGAGGCGTTCAAGGCGCTGGTGTCGGAATACACGCTCGAGATGGTGTCCGAACTCTCGGGCGTGGAACCCGGCTTCCTCGAGCAGCTGGCCGAGCTCTATGCCGACCCCGGCATCAAGGTCATGTCGCTCTGGACCATGGGCTTCAACCAGCACGTCCGCGGCGTCTGGGCCAACCAGATGGTCTACAACATCCATCTGCTCACCGGAAAAATCTCCGAGCCCGGCAACAGCCCGTTCTCGCTGACCGGCCAACCATCGGCCTGCGGCACAGCGCGCGAAGTGGGCACCTTCGCCCACCGCCTTCCCGCCGACATGGTGGTCACGAACCCCGAGCACCGCCGCCATACCGAGGAGATCTGGCGGGTGCCGGAAGGCCTCTTGCCCGACAAGCCGGGCTTCCATGCAGTGCAGCAGGACCGGATGCTTAAGGACGGCAAGCTCAATTTCTACTGGGTGCAGGTCAACAACAACGTCCAGGCGGCGCCCAACAGTTCGAACGAGACCTATCCGGGCTACCGCAATCCGGACAATTTCATCGTCGTCTCGGACGCCTATCCGACCGTCACCGCGCTGTCGGCCGACGTCATCCTTCCCGCCGCGATGTGGGTGGAGAAGGAAGGCGCCTACGGCAACGCGGAACGCCGCACCCATGTCTGGCACCAGCTCGTCAACGCGCCCGGCGAAGCCCGCTCGGACGTCTGGCAGCTCGTCGAGTTCTCGAAACGCTTCACCACCGACGAGGTCTGGCCGGCCGAGATCCTCGCCGCCAATCCGGGCTACAAGGGCAAGACGCTGTTCGATGTCCTGTTCCGAAACGGCAAGGTCGACCGCTACCCGCTGTCGGAGGTCAACGCCGAATACGAGAACCAGGAATCGAAGGAACTCGGCTTCTACCTCCACAAGGGCCTGTTCGAGGAATATGCCGAGTTCGGCCGCGGCCACGGCCATGACCTCGCGCCTTACCATGTTTACCACGAGGTTCGCGGCCTGCGCTGGCCGGTGGTCGACGGCAAGGAGACCAAGTGGCGCTACCGCGAGGGCCTCGACCCCTACGTCAAGCCCGGTGAAGGCGTGAAGTTCTATGGCCGGCCCGACGGCAAGGCGGTGATCCTCGCCGTCCCCTACGAGCCCCCGGCCGAATCGCCCGACGACGAGTACGACGTCTGGCTGGTCACCGGCCGCGTGCTCGAGCACTGGCACTCGGGATCGATGACGATGCGTGTTCCGGAGCTCTACAAGGCGTTTCCGGGCGCGGTGTGCTTCATGAACGCCGACGATGCGCGCCGGCGCGGCATCAACCAGGGCGCCGAGGTGCGTGTCGTCTCCCGCCGCGGCGAGATCAGGGTCCGGGTCGAGACCCGCGGACGCAACCGCATGCCGCGCGGCGTGGTGTTCGTTCCCTGGTTCGACGCCAGCAAGCTCATCAACAAGGTCACGCTCGACGCCACAGATCCAATCTCCAAGCAGACGGATTTCAAGAAATGCGCGGTCAAGCTCGTCCCCGCCTGACGCGCCGCATGCGCGTCGCCCTCGCCGCCGGATTGCTCGCGGCCGCCGCAACCGTGGCCTTTGCGCAGATGTCGGTCGAGATCGTGCCGCCGCTGACCGGCGCCAGCCCGCCGATGAGTGTGGAACCGGCCAATCCAATCCCGCGCTGGACGGTCGACGATGTCCGGCAGATGCGCGCCTATCCGGAGCAGCCGCCGGTCATCCCCCATTCGATCGAAGGCTACCAGCTGTCGGTCAACACCAATCGCTGCATGTCCTGCCACAAGCGCGAATTCACTCAAGGGTCCGGCGCGCCGATGATCAGCGTCACCCACTACCAGACCCGCGACGGCCAGATGCTGGCCGACGTGTCGCCGCGCCGCTATTTCTGCACGGCCTGCCACGTGCCGCAGGCGGACACGCCTCCCCTGATCGGCAACACGTTCGTCGACATGAGCGAGCTCGGCGTCGGCCACGCCGGGGATCAATAGAATGTGGGCGAGGCTCAAGCGGGCGGCACTCTGGGCCTGGAATATCGTCTCGACGCCCGCGGGCACGATGAGCCTCGGGTTTCTCACCCTTGGCGGCTTCCTCGGCGGCGTGATCTTCTGGGGCGCGTTCAACACGGCGCTTGAAATCACCAACACCGAGGCATTCTGCATCTCGTGCCACGAGATGGAAAACAACGTCTACGAGGAGCTCAGCCGCACGGTGCACTTTTCCAACCGCTCGGGCGTGCGCGCCTCCTGTCCCGACTGCCACGTGCCCCACGAATGGACGGACAAGATCGCGCGCAAGATGCAGGCGTCGAAGGAGGTCTGGGGCAAGATCTTCGGCACGATCAACACGCGCGAGAAGTTCCTCGACAAGCGTCTCGAGCTAGCCCAACACGAATGGGCGCGGCTCAAGGCCAATGACAGCCTCGAATGCCGCAACTGCCATTCTTCCGTTGCAATGGACCTGTCGAGGCAGGCGCCGCGCGCCGCCGAGATCCACACGCGCTATCTGCTCTCCGGCGAGGCGACCTGCATCGACTGCCATAAGGGAATCGCGCATGAGCTTCCGGACATGAGAGGCGTCGATCCGGGCTGGAAGGTGCCCCCGGAAACGCAAGGAGGCTCGCTGCCGCAAGCCTCCGTTTTCGACGAGCTCGAGCGGTTCACCGCCGTCCACGCCTTCGTCGACTGATCCCTATCGAGTGATGCAATCGACCAGAGCGCCCCGCCGCGCCCGGCGGCGGGACCTCGGTTTGGCTGACTACTTAGCGGCGACAACCTGGGTGAACAGATCCTGGAAGGCCGCCTTGGCCTTGCCCGACTGCTTTACGGCGCTTGCCTGGTCGAGATTGACTGCCTCTCCGACGCGGATGAGAGCCACCATGCCCATCGCGTAGTGCGGCGCGCATTTCACGCCGTAGACACCTTCCTTGTCGAGCGTCACCGAGAACTCCTCGTTGAACTTGCTCTTGAAGGCTTCCGCACCCTCCGGGAACATGCCCTTGATGGTCTCGACATTGTGCCCCTTGTCCGTCGGCACGAAGCGGATGGTGTCGCCGGGGGCCGCGACGATCAGGTCGGGCTCGAACACCATCACGCCCTTGGCGCCCTTGTTCAGCATCTTGACCTCGAACTCGGCCGCACTCGCCGCGCCGGTGAAAATGACAGCTGCTCCGAGAGCCAGCGCCGCGATGATCCTGTTCATGACTTTTCCTCTTTTCTTGCCTGCGGCTCGTTGCCGTTGGGTGTGCGTATAGGCTGCGACGACCCGGCCGTATTTGCGCTGAAGCAAACTCCGGGTAGAAAGGTCGAGACGGCGAACCAGCCCGAGCGGAGACGATCGAAGCCCATGCCGACCCTCGACCGGTCCCTGATCGCAGGCCTGCCGGGCTTCGCCGGACTGCCGGGAGAGGCTCTGGACCACATCCTTACGCCTGCCCGGTCTGCCCGCTTTCCAAAAGATTCGGAGGTTTTCTCGCAGGACGCGGAAGCGACCTCGTTCTTCCTGCTTCTCTCCGGCCACATCCGCGTCGTCAGGACCACGCCGGCCGGAGACCAGGTCATCGCGCGTTACATCAATGAGGGCGAGCTCTTTGGGATTGCGGTGGCGATGGGCCGGACGACTTATCCGGCGAGCGCGGTCGCCGCGGTCGACTGCGTGGTCCTGTCCTGGCCGAACAGCGCCTGGCCGGATCTCCAGTCGCGCGTTCCCGCCTTCGGCGCCACCGCGTACCAGACGATCGGCGCGCGCCTTCAGGAAACCCAGTCGCGGGTCATCGAAATGTCGACCCAACAGGTCGAGCAGCGGATCGCGAGCGCGGTGTTGCGGCTGGTCAGCCAGTCCGGGCGCAAAACATCCGAGGGCATCGAGATCGATTTTCCGATCACGCGTCAGGACATCGCCGAGATGACCGGTACCACGCTTCACACCGTCAGCCGGCTGCTCAGCTCCTGGGAAGACGAAGGCATCGTCAAGAGTGGCCGGCAGAAGGTCACCGTCACCGACCCTCACACCCTGATGCTCGTGGCCGAGAACCGTCGACGGAAGTGATCCCGCTCAATATGCGAGCTGCGGACCTCCCGTACGGCTCGCCTCGGCGCGCCTGTAGATGGCCTTGTTCGGACAGAAGTCGGGAACGCCCGCGCTGTCGGCAGCGATCCACTCCCTGCATTCCTCTCCGTGACGGCATGTCAGGCATCGCCATATCGTGCTGCGGATCTCGTGTTCGGACGAGAGCTCCGCTCCGCCGAGCTGCATGCCCGCCTTGTCCATGATCTTGACGGACTGATCCAGTCTCGCTCCCAGTCTATCCAGCAGTCGCATGTCCTACACTCCTGTCCCGAGTTCGTCTGTCAACACGCGTCCGCGAACGAACGCCGAAGGTGCATATGCCTGGGGATCGCGCCGCATCGCGTCCAGTAGTTCGGCGCTGAACGCATCCTCGTCCAGTCCGTGCGCGGCGCACGCATCGGTGACTGTGTGAAAAATGCCGATCGGGCAGCCGACGCAGAGCATCCCATGCCGGATCGCAACCCCAATGGTCGACGGCCAGCGACGCATGATTTCGTCGACGGTCATGTCGGGGTCGATTCTGGTCGGCTTCATCGTCTGGCTCCACGAGTTCACATAAAAAACCTTCGACACGGGTCGAACGTTGTTCTGGATCAAAGAGCCAAGCGTCTTTTTATGAGCTATGCGACAATAGGTTCGCCGTCGAATGGGGCTGCGGGCTTACCAATCGACATTCAGTCTATTACGTCAGGACCATGTTCCCCCGCCCAACTCCGGTTCCACCTCCCGAAGAGCGTGCTCTCGTCCATCCCGACGTCGACCGCGCTTTCATTGGCGCGCTCGTTAGGGATTTCTACGGCCGCGTCCGCGCCGATGCCCGCCTCGGCCCGATCTTCGCGGCCGAGATCCAGGGCGACTGGAACCCGCATCTGGAGAAGATGACGGACTTCTGGTGCTCGGTGATCTTGAAGAACGGCGCCTACAGCGGCCGTCCGGTGCCCGCTCACGTCCGCCTCAAGCAGGTCCAGGAGTCGGACTTCGATATCTGGCTCGGCCTGTTCCGGCAGACCGCCGAGGCGCGCTGCCCGCCGGGCGTCGCGGAGATCTTCATCGACCGCGCCGAGAGAATCGCGCGCAGCCTCAAGCTGGCGATGTTCTTCAGGCTTGAGCGTCCGTCTGCCGGATAACGCTCAGATGTGAATCGCGTGGCCCAGCGCCTTGAGCGCCGCCTCGGCGAATCCCTCGCTCATCGTCGGGTGGGCATGGATCGTGCCGGAGATGTCCTCCAGCCGCGCGCCCATCTCAATCGCCAGCGAAAATGCCGACGAAAGCTCCGAGACACCGGTGCCCACCGCCTGGATGCCGAGCACCACGTTGTCGTCTGCTCTCGCCACCACGCGTACGAAACCGTCTTCGCCCCGCACGGTCATGGCACGGCCGCTGGCGGTGAAGGGAAACTGTCCGATCCTGATCTCGCGCCCGGACTTTCGCGCCTCGTCGGGTGAGAGCCCGACGGAGACGATTTCGGGATCGGTGAAGCAGACCGCCGGGATGGCGCGCTTGTCCCAGCCCCGCGTCTTCCCGGCGACGATCTCCGCCACCATCTCGCCCTGCGCCATTGCCCGGTGCGCCAGCATCGGCTCGCCGGTGACGTCGCCGATGGCGTAAATGCCGCGCATCGAGGTTCGGCACTGGTCGTCGATGCGGATGAAGCGGCCGTCGCGGTCGAGGTCGATCTCCTCCAGGCCCCAGTCCTCGACCACCGGCCGGCGGCCGACGGTCACCAGCACCTTCTCCGCATCGATCCTTTCTTCCGTGCCGTTGGCGCGTTCGATCGCCAGGGCTCCTGCGCTAGCGACGAGGCCGCGCGCCTTGGTCCCGGCAAGGACGGTCACCCCAAGGGCTTCGAGCCGCTTGACCACCGGCCGCGTCAACTCGGCATCCCACTGCGGCAGGACGCGCGGCATCGCCTCGACGACGGTTACCTTGCTGCCAAGCTTGGCAAAGGCGGTGCCCAACTCAAGGCCGATATAGCCGCCGCCGACGACGGCAAGAGTTTCCGGCACGGTCGGGAGCGACAGTGCCTCGGTCGACGAGATCACCGGACCGCCGAAGGGCAGGAACGGCAGTTCGACGGGTGCGGACCCGGTGGCGATGACGATGGTCTCGGCCCGGATGATCTGCTCGCCGGTCTCCGTCTCGACCACCACCGTCTTCCCGTCGCGGAACCGCGCGGTGCCCTGGACCGTCTTCACCCCCGCCTTCTTCAAGAGGCCAGAGACGCCCATGGTCAGGCGGCCGACGATGCGATCCTTCCAGGCGACGGTCTTCTTCAGGTCGATCGCAGGCGACGCGAGCGAAATGCCGAGCGGATCGGTCCCGTCGGCGAAGTGCCTTGCCTTCAGGAACTCGTCGGCTGCGTGGATCAGCGCCTTGGACGGGATGCAGCCGATGGTGAGGCAGGTGCCGCCGGCCCTGGCCTTCTCGACGATCACCGTGTCGACGCCGAGCTGGCCGGCGCGGATCGCGCAGACGTATCCCCCCGGCCCCGCGCCGATGACGAGCAGCTTGCAGACGATGTCCTTCATCTCATCCCTCCAGGAAGATCAGCGCCGGCGTTTCGAGGAGCGTCTTCAGCCGCTGCACGAAGACCGCCGCGTCCCATCCGTCGATGACGCGATGGTCGAAGGATGATGACAGGTTCATCATCTTGCGGGGAATGAACTGGCTTCCGTCCCAGACCGGCCGGACCATCATCTTGTTGACGCCGACGATCGCCACCTCGGGATAGTTGACCACCGGCGTCGTCGACACCCCGCCCATCGCGCCCAGCGACGTGATGGTGATGGTCGATCCGCCCATTTCCTCGCGCGTCGCGGTGCCGTTCCGCGCCGCCTCCGCCAGGCGAAGCATTTCCGTTGCACAGTCGAACAAGTCGCGTGCCTCGGCATGCCGCACCACCGGCACGACCAGACCCGACGGCGTCTGCGTCGCGATGCCGATATGGATCGCGGCGTGGCGGTTGATCACGCCCGCCTCGTCGTCGAACGTGGCGTTCATGGCGGGCTGCTCGCCGAGCGCCTTGACCATCGCCCGCATCAGGAAGGGCAGCAGCGTCACTTTCGGCCGGTCCGGCTTCTTCTCGCCGTTCAGCTTCGCCCGCAGGTCCTCGACCGCGGTAACGTCGATCTCCTCGACATAGGTGATATGGGCGATGCGCGATTTCGCCAGCGCCATCTTCTCGGCGATCTTGCGGCGAAGGCCGACCACCTTGACCTGCTCGACGCCTTCCCTGCGCCGCAGCCCTGTGCCGGCCGGGACCTGGGGGCCGCGCGCGAGAAACGCGTCGACATCCTCATGCGTGATCCGTCCGGCGGGGCCCGTTCCTGCAACCTGCCGAAGGTCGATGCCCGCCTCCTTCGCGCGCAAGCGCACGGCGGGCGAAGCCAGCGGCCTCTCGCCTTCCGGACGCGGCGGGCCGGGCGAGAACGGGGCCGTGGAACCTGAACCCCCACCCCTGACCCCTCCCCACAAGGGGGAGGGAGACCCTGAATCTGCCCGCTTCGGCGCCATCTGGGCCGGAATCTCAGCTGTTGGCGAGGAACCAAGTTCCCCTCCCCCTTGTGGGGAGGGGTCAGGGGTGGGGGTCTCCAGTCCGCCACTTTCGGCTCGCTCCGCGAAGACACCCTCGCCCGCCACCTCGATCTTCACGATCGGCGAGCCGATCGCGACCGTGTCGCCGATCTCCGCGCCGAGCCAGGTGACCTTGCCCTCTACCGGCGACGGGATTTCCACCGTCGCCTTGTCGGTCATCACCGCGCCCAGCACCGCGTCCTCGCGCACGATGTCGCCGACCTTGACGCTCCATTCGACCAGTTCGGCCTCGGCGATCCCTTCACCCACATCCGGCAGCTTGATGACATGTTCGGCCATGGTCATGCCTCCATCGCGGCGACGAGCGCTTCGCCGACCCGTTTCGGGCCGGGGAAATAGTCCCATTCCTGGGCGTGCGGATAAGGCGTGTCCCAGCCGGTGACCCGCTGGATCGGTGCCTCCAGATGGTAGAAGCAGTGCTCCTGCACCAGCGCCGCAAGTTCCGCGCCGAACCCCGACGTCAACGTCGCCTCGTGGACGATGACGCAACGTCCCGTCTTCTTGACCGACGCCACGATCGCGTCGAGGTCGAGCGGCAGCAGCGTCCTAAGATCGATGATCTCGGCGTCGATGCCTGTCTCCTCGGCCGCAGCCTGCGCCACATAGACCATTGTCCCGTAGGCGAGCACTGTTACCGCGGTGCCTTCGCGCCGCACCGCCGCCTTGCCGAGTTCGACCGAGAAATGGCCATCGGGCACCTCGCTCAGCGGATGTTTCGACCAGGCCATAATCGGCCGGTCGTGATGGCCGTCGAACGGGCCGTTGTATAGCCGCTTCGGCTCCAGGAAGATCACCGGATCCGGGTCCTCGATCGCCGCGATCAGCAGGCCCTTGGCATCGGCCGGATTGGACGGCACCACGACCTTGAGGCCCGATACATGCGTGAACAACGCCTCGGGGCTCTGGCTGTGCGTCTGCCCGCCGAAGATACCGCCGCCGGTCGGCATGCGGATCACGATCGGGCAGGTGAACTGGCCGGCCGAGCGGTAGCGCAGCCGCGCCGCCTCCGAGACGATCTGGTCGTAGGCCGGGTAGACGTAGTCCGCGAACTGCACTTCCACGCAGGGCTTGAGCCCGTAAGCTGCCATGCCGATGGCGGCGCCCACGATGCCCAGTTCCGAGATCGGCGTGTCGAAGCAGCGCGACGTGCCGTATTTCTGCTGCAGCCCCGCCGTGCAGCGGAACACGCCGCCGAAATAACCGACATCCTCGCCGAACACGACCACCTTCTCGTCGCGTCCCATCGACACGTCCATCGCCGAGCGTATGGCCTCGATCATCGTCATGCGCGGCATGGTTCAGACTCCCGCCTTCTGGCGCTGGCGCCGCAGGTGCGGCGGCATCTCGGCATAGACGCCCTCGAACATGTCGCGCACCGAGGGCTTGCCGCCCGAGTGCAGCGTGCCGTTCTTTTCCGCCTGCTTCTGCGCCGCGATCACCGTGTCCAGGATCTCCGCCTCCATCTGCTTGTGTCGCTCGACCGACCAGGTGCCGAGACGGATCAAATGGTTCTTCAGCCTGAGGATCGGATCGCCGAGCGGCCAGGCGTCGGATTCCGTCTTAGGCCGGTAGGCAGAAGGATCGTCGGAGGTCGAATGCGCGCCCACCCGGTAGGTCACGTGTTCGATCAGCGTCGGCCCGAGACCGCGCCGCGCCCGCTCCACCGCCCATTTGGCCACCGCGTGCACCGCGAGATAGTCGTTGCCGTCGACGCGCAAAGCCGGAATGCCGAAGCCCAGCCCGCGCGCGGCGAAGGTTCCCGACCCGCCCCGCGCGATGCCCTGGAAGGTCGAGATCGCCCACTGGTTGTTGACGATGTTGAGGACGACCGGCGCCCTGTAGGTCGAGGCGAAGACGAGGGCCGCGTGGAAGTCGCTCTCGGCGGTCGAACCGTCGCCAATCCAGCCCGCCGCGATCTTCGTGTCGCGGCTGATGGCCGACGCCATCGCCCAGCCCACGGCCTGGATGAACTGCGTGCCGAGATTGCCCGAGATCGAGAAGAAGCCGTGCTCCTTCGACGAATACATCACCGGCAGCTGGCGTCCCTTGATCGGATCGGCCTCGTTGGAAAAGATCTGGTTCATCATGTCGACCATCGGATAGTCGTCCGCGATCAGCAGACCGGCCTGGCGATAGGTCGGAAAGTTCATGTCGCCGGGCTCCATGGCCCGCCGGAAGGCGCAGGACACCGCCTCCTCGCCCATGTGCTGCATGTAGAACGACGTCTTGCCCTGGCGCTGCGCCGTCACCATGCGCGCGTCGAAGGCGCGCAGCGTCATCATGTGGCGAAGGCCGGCCATCAATTCGTCGGACGAAAGCGAGCCCGCCCACGGGCCAACCGCCTCGCCCTCCCGGTTGAGGACGCGGATGATCGAATACGCGAGGTCGCGGATGTCGCGCGGATCGGCATCGATCTCTGGCCGAGGCACCGACCCGGCCTTGGGGATCTTCACGCTGGAGAAATCGGGCGTGTCGCCCGGCCTGACCTCCGGCTCGGGCACATGGAGGGAAAGCGGTCCGTAGGTTTCCATGCTCGTCAGTCCTTTCGGGCGTCGCCTGCCTCGGCAGTAGGGGCAACGCGCTCGCGGCGAGGAAGATGCGGCGCGGGTCTATCTCGCATCGAGACGGAGCTTACACCCTCGATCAAGGAAATCCTCTTCCTGAGTGTGTCGGAGGCGCTTCGGTCCGGGTCGACAACGACGAGTTCGAGACCGGCCCTGGCCTTGCCGGTATCGGCAATGACCGCGCCGACCTTGATCCCCATCCTGCGGGTCCGGTCCAGCGTTCGCGAAAGCACCCCCACGAGATCATCGCATTCGATGAAGACGCGCATGACCCAACCTCCGAGCTCGAGAGATCATGCCTTGCGATCAAAGAAATATGCTGCTGTTTTGTTGATAATGCCGCTGATTTGCAGCAGAACGTTTCGAAATACTGACCCGATGCGAAAGGAATGTCCGAATGGCCCAACTGAAGCTGGATCGCACCGATCGGGCGATCGTCGCGGCGCTGCTGGCCGACGGCCGCATGTCGAACGCTCAGCTTGCCGAGAAGGTGGGCCTGTCCCCTTCCCCTTGCTGGCAGCGCGTGCGCAAGCTCGAGGAGGCCGGCATCATTTCCGGCTACACGGCGGTCGTCGACTCCAGCCGTCTCGGGATCACGGAAACCGTCTTCGTCGAGGTGATGATGGAGCGCCACGACGACGACGTGCTCGACGCTTTCGGGCGCAGGCTGGCCGCCCTGCCGGAAGTGCTGGAGATCTACCTGACCACCGGCGAATACGATTACCTGATCAAGGTCGCGGTCGCCGGCACGGCGGGATACGAGGAGTTCCTCCGCCACAAGCTCTACAAGGTGCCGGGGATAAGGCACACGCGGTCGAGCTTCGCCCTGAGATGCCTCAAGCGCGTCCAGTCCTTCGTTCCCTGATGCCGCTTCGGCAACGCATCAAGCGAAAAACGGTGCTTCTTTCGAACGCTCCGACCTGCGATGGTCCACCAAAGGAACTGCTCCAGGCGGCCCGGACGATGGCCTACATCATCACCGAACCCTGCATAGACGTGAAGGACGGCGACTGCACCGCAGCCTGCCCCGTCGACTGCATCTACGAGGGCGGGCGGATGTTCTACATCCACCCCGACGAGTGCATAAACTGCGGGCTCTGCCTGTCGATCTGTCCGGTCGACGCGATCTTCTGGGACGGCGAACTGCCTGAATCCATGAAGCATTTCGAAGCGATCAACGCCGATTTCTTCGGCGATGCGGTCACCGGCTGGGGCTCGCCCGGCGGCTGGGATGCTGCCCACACCACGCGTCTGGATCATCCGGCCGTAGCCGTCTGGCCGCCTCGCAAGCCCGCCGATGAAGGCAATATTCGACCAGACTGAACATTCTACCGGAGGAATTCGTTGGCCCTTTCCAGTCTTCGCGGCGTCATTGCCGCGGTCCCCACCCCGGTCACGCCCGAGGGCGAGCCGGACATCGCCCGGTTCATGCAGCACGCCAGCTGGGCGCTCGCCAATGGCTGCGATGCGCTCAACGTGCTGGGAACCACGGGCGAAGCCAATTCCTTCTCCGCCGATCAGCGCAAGGAGGTGATGTCCGCGGCCGCGGCCGGGCTGGATACGAGCCGTTTGATGGTCGGCACCGGCACGCCCGACATCGCGACCACCATCGCGCTCACCGGATATGCCTACGAACTGGGCTTCGCCGCAGCCCTGGTGCTGCCGCCCTACTATTACAAGGGCATCTCGGACGACGGGCTGTTCGCCTGGTTCGAGCGCCTCATCCTGGCGACGCGCGCCCGGTCAGGCCCGATCTACCTCTACAATTTCCCCCAGCTGACCGGCGTCCCGTTCTCTGTCGAATTCGCCCGGCGGCTGAAGACCGCCTTCCCGGACCGCATCGCCGGCGCCAAGGACAGTTCCGGCGATCTGGCCTATGCGTCGCGGCTTGCCGAAATCCCTGATTTCGACGTTTTCCCGAGCAGCGAGACGTCGATTGCGAAGGCCGCTTCCGAGCGCTACGCAGGATGCATTTCGGCATCCGTCAGCGTCACCGCGCCTCTGGTCGGCCGGTTCTGGGCCGACCCGCAGAACGGCGCCCTGGCGGCCAAGGTCGCCGAAGCGCGCACCGCCATCGCCGCCTATCCGCTCGTCTCGTCGGTCAAGCACCTGACGGCGGTGATCCACGGCGACCCGTCCTTCGAACGCGTCCTGCCGCCGCATCTGGCGCTGACCGAATCACAGAAGGCGGCGCTCGCCGGGACGATCGACGTCACGCGGCTATTATGACCCCTTCCATGCCTCGCTCAGCTGGCTAAGCGCCTTGCCGAGTTGCGCCGCCATCGCCTCGGCCGCCTGCGACAATTGCCGGCGGCGCGGCACCAGCAGTCCGAGCCGCATGCCGCCGAGCCGAGATCCCTCGAGCGGCACACCGACGATCGTGCCGGCCTTGATCTGGTCCGCCATGCCGAGCGGCGTATAGAACGCCACGCCGACGCCCGCCTCGATCAGCGGACGCAGCAGCATCAGGTTGTTCGACGTCACCAGCGCGCGGCCGGTCCGCTCCAGCGAGGACAGTTCCACCTCGATCATCGAGCGCAACGGCTCGGTGTCGACCTGCAGGAGAAGGTTGTACTGGGCGCATTCGCTGAGAGAGACCGACGTCCGCTTGGCCAGCGGATGATCGGCCGAAACCATGGCCATCAGCGGCATCGGGATCTCTGCGATGAAGCGCGTGTCGTCCGGATGCGGCAGGTTGAACGTGATGCCGATGTCGATCTCGCCTTCGGCGACCATCGTGGCGATCCGGCTCTGCACCCCGCTGTGGACCCGGAAGTTCACTGCCGGATGCAGCTTGTGGAACTCCCTGATCTGGTCCGGCAGGAAGCGGACGAACAGGCTGTCGAGCGCCGCGATGCTGACGAGACCGGTCTTCTTGCCCTTCAGCGCGCCGAGTTCGCCGGTCAGCAGCTCGAAATCGTGCAGCGTCGCCTTCGCGTGCCTCAGAGTCGCCTTGCCGGCCTGCGTCAGCCGCAGCCCGTTCGGCAGCCGCTCGAACAGTGGCGTGCCCAGTTCGTCCTCGATCTTCTGGATCTGCCGGCTGACCGCCGAGCTCGCGACATGCAGTTCCTCGGAGGCCTTGCGGATCGAGCCGGCGCGCGCGACGGCCACGAAATAGCGCAACACCGCTGCATGCATTCAGACCCCCTGCCCCCTGGCGCCGCGCGTCATTGGCCGGCGCAGACCTCCCGTCCGGGCAATCCTACCTGCCCTTCCAGACCGGCGCACGCTTTTCGTTGAAGGCGAGCACGCCTTCCTTTGCATCCTCGCTCTGCAGGGCGGCGACGAGAGCCGGCGTGCGCAGCGCCTGCGCTTCGGCCGGGGCAAGGTGTCCGGTCCGGTTGACCGTCTGCTTGATTGCCCGCAGCGACAGCGGCGCGCAGGCGACGATGTCGCGCACCCAGCGTTCCACCGCCGCATCCAGCTGGTCGGGCGCGGCGACCTCGTTGACGATGCCATAGGCCGCCATCTCGGCAGCCGAAAAGCGCCGGCCCGACAGCATCACGCCCATCGCCAGATTGTGCGGGATCTTGCGCTGCAGGAGCACCATGCCGCCGTCGAGCGGCATGCGTCCGACCCGGCCCTCGGGCAGCCCGAACTGCGCCTTGTCCGACGCGACGACGATATCGCAGCCCAGCACCATCTCGAAGCCGCCGCCGAGCGCATAGCCGTTGACGCGGGCGATCAGCGGGATGTCGAGCGTTCGCCTGAACGCGATGCCGCCGAACCCGTTCGGTCGTGCCTGCGCCCAATAGTCGAGGCCGGACGCGCCGTCCCCCTTCATGTCGGCGCCGGCGCAGAACGCCTTCTCGCCGGCGCCGGTCAGGACCGCGCAACTGACGTCCGTGCGCCGCTCCAGTTCCTGCCAGATCGCCTCGAGCTCGGCTTCGGCCGCGGCGTCGATCGCGTTGAGCCGATCCGGCCGGTCGATGACGATGCGCGCCACCCTGTCGGCGATGTCGAGTCTGACGCTCACGCCGCACCTGCCCTGCGAAGCTCGCCCACGGATCCGAGGATCTCGTCATTGTGCTCGCCGAGCCGTGGCGGCGCCTGCCGGACCGTCAGCGGAGCGGCGGACATGTCGATCGGGCTGCCGATCAGCTTGACCGGGCCTGCCGCCGTTCTCCCCGCCTCGACGATCATGCGGTTGACCAGCGTCTGCTCGTCCTCCAGCGCCTCCGCGAGCGTGCGCACCGGCGCGCAGAGGATGTCCACATCCTCCAGCCGCTTCAGCCAGTGCGCCGACGAGTTCTCGGCGAACCGCGCACGGAAGATCGCCTGGAGTTCGGGCCGGTTCTCCATCTGCCGGTCGAAATCGGCAAAGCGGTCCTGCTTCGACAGGTCCTCGATCTCCAGCGCCTGGCAGATGTCGCGCAGCGGGTTCTGCTTGAAGGCCCCGACCATGACGATAGGCCGGTCGGTCGTGTCGAACACGCCCGTCAGCGCGAAGGCGCCCCAGTTGAGATCCTTACCGCGCATCATGTACGCCGCGCCTTCCTGCATCTGCAGTGCGAGCATGGAATTGTAGAGGCTCACCGCCACCACTTGCCCCTCGCCCGTCTTCTGCCGCTGCAGCAGCGCGAGCAGGATGCCCTGCACGAGGTGCATGCCGGCGGAATAGTCGCACAGCGGCGTCGAGTAGATCGACGTCGGCAGCGCCGGATCTGGCTTGCGCATCATCAGGCCCGTCAGCGCCTGCGCCAGGATGTCCTGTCCGCCCTTGTGGCGGTTGGGACCCTCCAGTCCGAAACCCGTGCCGAGCGCGAAGATGATGCCGGGGTTCCGCTTCTTCAGGTCCTCGTAGCCGAAGCCCATGCGCTCCATCACGCCGGGACGGAAATTGCTGACCACCACGTCCGCACCGTCGATCAGCTCGAGCACCTGCGCCCGCGCCTCGTCGGACTTGAGGTCGAGCGCGACGCTCTTCTTGTTGCGGTTGAGCGAGCAGAAGACCGGATTGTTGAGGCCGTCCGGATCGGAACCCAGCGACCAGCGCGAAAGGTCGCCGATTTTCTCCTTCTCGATCTTGATCACCTCGGCGCCGTAGTCGGCCAGCACCTGCGTGCAGCACGGGCCGAGCATGACCTGCGTGAAGTCGATCACCCGCACGCCGTCCAGGGGAAGAATGGTCATTCCGCGGCCTCCAGCAGCGTGGCGTTTTCGGACGGCACGTCGCCCGGATCGGCGCCCTGCGCGCGCATCTGTTTCTGGATCGCCGCGACGTCCGCGTGGCGCACCTTGACGCCGGCGTTGAGTGCGACCGCAGCGGCGACGCCCGCCGCCTCGCCCATCGCCATGCAGGGCGGGATCTCGCGGCTCGACTTCTGCGCCTGCGGGGTCGCCGAATAGTGCCGTCCGGCAACGATCAGCTGGTCGACCTCGCGCGGCAGCATGGCGCGGTAGGGGGTATAATAATCGCGGCCGCGGCACACCGTGTCGTGGAAATGCCGGCGCGACATGACGTCTTCCTTGGTCACGACGTATTCGCCTTCGAGCATCCGCGTCTGGCGCACGCCGGTCTGCGGCGCGAAATCGACGACATAGGCTTTCTCGAAGCCGGGGAAGTTCTCGTGGGCAAACGTCAGCAGCCGCTCCATGCGCGCCCTGCCCTCGATCTCCACCGCCGTCAGGTCGGCGACCTTGAGGCCATGCAGCTTGGGCACGTGCGGGCAGTTGAGCCAGACCACGCCGGGCAGCGGCGTCTTCAGCCACCAGAAATTCCAGCAGCCGCCGATGATGCGCTTGGCCTCATGGTCGAGCTTGGCGAACTCCTCCGGCTTCTCGAACTGGAACTGCTCGGCGCGATCCGTGTCGACGCCGCCCCAGCGCGACACGGTCGTCAGGATGAAGGAGCTTTCCTGCGACTTCGCCCCGGCGCTCGCCGCGACGTCGAGGTCGCCCGTGGCGTCGATCACCACGTCGCCGAGGATCGCCTGGCGCCCCTCCTTGGTCTCGCAGACGACGCCCTTTATGGCTCCGTCCTCGACGATCGCCGACGAGAACCAGCTATGCAGCCTGAGCTTGACGCCTGCATCGCCGATCACCGCGTAAGAGGCGCGCTTGAAGGCGTCGGGGTCGAAGGCGGCGGAAAAGCAGATCGGGTGCGGCATCGAATGGGTGTGGAAGTCGAACAGCCCCCACCGCGCCCATTTGCGCCACATCGCATCCGTCTCCCGCACGCCGGGCGCGCGGTCGGCGTCAGGCGGGGTGACACAAAGGCCCCACGCGCTCATGCGCTCGATCATCTCCATGCAGATGCCCTGCACGGTGATCTCCGATCCGTTGTGCATGTCGTCGAGCACCAGCACCATGCCGCCCGAGGCGAGTCCGCCGAGATAGGGATAGCGCTCGAGCAGCGTGACGCTCGCGCCGTTGCGCGCCGCCGACACCGCCGCCGAGATGCCCGCCGGTCCTCCGCCGACGACGACGACGTCCGACCTGTCTGCCACCTGCGCTGAACGCGCGGCTTCTCTGATGGTCTGGGTAACCATGATCTCCCTCCGGAACAGTGTGGACTTCGTCGCCGTCAGTGGACGTCCGACGCCTTCCATTTGATCAGACGCGCCTCGGCGACCGAGACGATGGAAAACAGCGCCACTGCGAGCATGGCCGCGACGAACACCGTGGCGTAGAGAAGCGGCGCGCGGAAATTGAACGTCGCCTCGATGATCAGGGCGCCGAGTCCGAAATTCGAGCCGATCCATTCCGCGACGATGGCGCCGATGACGCAGGTCGTGCTGGCGATCTTGAGCGCGGCGAACAGGAAAGGCAGCGAACTCTGGATGCGGACCTTCCAGAAGATCTCCGATTTCGAAGCCGACAGCACGCGCATCAGGTCGAGCGTCGCCGGTGTCACGGCTTTCAGACCCCGCACCATGTTGACCAGCGTCGGGAAGAAGCAGATCAGCGCCGCGATTATGATCTTGGGGGCGAGCCCGTTGCCGAAGATCAGCACCAGAATCGGCGCCACCGCGATGATCGGAATCGTGTGCATGAACACGGCGATCGGGTAGAAGGCGCGCTCGGCCGTGCGATTGTGCACGAACCAGACCGCCAGGAGAATGGCGCTGAGATTGCCGAAGAAGAAGCCGAGCAGCGCTTCGCCGAGCGTCGGCCAGAAGTTGGTCAGGAGCAGCCACCCTTCCTGCCGGAAGGCGTTCAGGACGGCGCCTGGACTAGGCACCATGTAGGTCGGCACCGACAGCGCCCAGACGACGAACTGCCAGAGCGCCACGAGGCCGACGACCGCTGCGATGGCAGGCCATTTCTCACCGAGGCGATCGGCATAGTGAAGCATCCCCTCCCGTGGGGCGGGAAGACTGCGGTGAGCGATGTCGGCCATCAGCATTCCTCCAGCAGCTTGCGCAACCGCGCCGTGATCTGAATGAATTCCATGGTGTCGCGAACCGGCAATCGCCGCGGGAAGGGAAGATCGACGGTCACGAACTCCTTCACGCGGCCGGGATGGGCCGCGAGAACCAGCACATGCTGCCCGAGGAAGGCCGCCTCCGGAATCGAGTGGGTGACGAACATGATCGTCGTCCCGGTTTCCTGCCAGATGCGCAGCAGTTCCTCGTTGAGCTTGTCGCGCGTGATCTCGTCGAGCGCGCCGAACGGCTCGTCCATCAGGAGGATCTTCGGCCGCGTCACCAGCGCGCGGGCGATCGCCACCCGCTGCCGCATGCCGCCCGAAAGTTCGGACGGCAGCGCCTTCTCGCGCCCCTTCAGCCCGACGAGGTCGAGCAGATCCATCGGATCGTCGTGCGTCCCGCTCCCTCCTCCCACTTCCAGCGGCAGGCGCACGTTGTCGATGGCGCTGCGCCAGGGCAGCAGCGTCGCGTCCTGGAACACGAAGGAAAAGTTGCGCTCCCGCCGCGCCTGTTCGGGCGTCCGGCCGAGAACGGTGATCGAGCCCGCGCTCGCCGGGACCAGGTCGGCGACTGCCCGCAGCAGCGTGGACTTGCCGCAGCCGGATGGACCGAGCATCGTCACCAGCGAGCCGGCGGGAATGTCGACCGAAACATTCGAGAGCGCGGTGATCGCGCCGTCGCCCTTGCCGAAGACGACGTCGAGATTCCTCACCGACAGGGCGTTGCCTGCCGGGGCGCCGGCGGCCGCCGGCGAGGCGGGCGCCTTGGCCAAAGCGGTCGCGGCCATCGCCTCAGCCGACCTTCTTGCGGATGTCGGCGGTCGCGTCGAGGATCGCCAGCGTCATGACGTCGTCGACGGTCGGCACGGTTTCTTTGAACTGGCCGAGCGAGGCATAAGTTTCCACCTGGGCCGTCCAATTGTCTCGATTCATCGCGCCCCAGCCGTGTTCCTTCGTGGTCTCGCCGAAGCTGAACTCCAGCACCGGCTTGACGGCCTCGAGTTCGCTTGCCTTGTCGAGGTTCGGATAGGCCTCGACCAGCATGGCAACGGCTTCCTCCGGATGCTCCTTGGCATAGCCCCAGCCGCGGGCCGTGCCGCGCACGAAGCTTTCCAGCACTTTCGGCGTCTCGTTGATCGTCTTGTCGGTGGCGAAATAGACGTTCGCATAGAGCTGGATGCCGGTGTCCCAAAGCATCATGTCGACGCGGTCGTCGCCGAGCACCTTCAACGCGTTGGTGTTGGTCAGCCAGCCGGTGACGGCCTGTGCCTGGCCGGTGATCAGCTGGTTCATGTCCGAACCCATGTTGACCAGCGTCACCTGGTCCTCGGCGATACCATTCTTGGCGAGGAGCGCGCGCGCCAGGATGTATGCCGTCGGCTGCGTCGCGATCGTCTTGCCGATCATGTCCTTCGGCTCGCGGATCGCCGCGCTCTTCAGCGAGAAATAGGTGAAAGGATGCTTCTGGTAGCCGGCGGCGAAGGCCTTGATCGGAATGCCGGCCGAGCGGGCCAGCATGACCGATGGGCTGGACGAGGTCTGGCCGAGCGTCGACTGGCCTGACGCCACGCCGCCGACGCCATCGACGTTCGGGCCGCCGGGCGTGATCTGGAGCTCGACGCCTTCCTCCGCGTAGAAGCCCTTCTTCTGGGCGACCACTTCACCGAGGATGCCGTTCGAGGCGAGCCAGCCGAGCTGCATCACCACCTTGGCGGGCGACTGGGCGCCGGCCTGGGTGACGCTGATCAGGCTGTGGGTGGCCGCGACTCCGCCGATGGCTGCCGCTGCCTGGAGGAATTGACGACGCGTTTGCAATGGATGAGGCATGTCCGGGTCTCCCGTTGGCGGGCCTTGGCGCGTTCCCCTGCGTCCACTTTTATCGAGGCCCGAGTGATAGGATGATCCCAACCATCGTTCGAATAAAGAAGAATGATTCGGCTTGGCCGCTGCCGTTTCGGCAACGCTTCCGTCGCGGTGAGCGCCGTGCGATGGCATGGCCGGCGTCCGGCAGAAGCATGCCCGCGCGTTCACCTCGGCAGCAGGTTACAGGGTCATCGACGGCTGACGTCCCGTCGCTCGGCCGCGCCGCTTCAGCGGGCGTCGGCCTGATCGAGCAGTGCCAGCAGTCCCTTGAGCAGCGCGGTCGGAGAAGGCGGGTTTCCAGGGATGCGGAGATCGACCGGCACCACGTCGGCGACACCGCCCGCGACCGCATAACTGCCGGCGAAGCAGCCGCCGTCGAGAGCCTCGTCACCGACCGCCACGACCCATTTCGGGCTGGGTGTCGCGGCGAAGGTGCGCTCCAGCGCCTGGCGCATGTTCTTCGTGACCGGACCCGTCACCAGCAGCACGTCCGCATGCCTGGGCGAGGCAACGAAGTGTATGCCGAAGCGCTCGACGTCGTAGAAGGCGTTGTTGAGCGCATGGATCTCCAGCTCGCTGTCGTTGCTCGACCCGGCGTCGACCTCGCGGATCGACAGGCTGCGGCCAAGCCGCTTTCGCGCCGTGCGGGCGACCGCGTCGGCGAGCTGGGCAACCGCGGCATCATCCGCGGTTGGCCGCGTCTCGGTCAGGATGGGCTTGAGCAGGGCTTCGAAGAGCAGCTTGCGCATCAGAGATCGTGGCCCGAATAGGAGCAGTTGAAGGATTTGTTGCAGAGCGGGAAGTCGGCGACGATGTTGCCCTCGATCACCGACTCGAGCAGCGGCCACTGGAACCAGGACGGGTCGCGTGGATGACAGCGCTCCACCAGCCCGTCGGCCCCGATCCTCAGCCACACCAGCACGTCGCCACGGAAGCCCTCGACCATCGCCGCCGCCTCGACAGGCGTTCCAGGCGTACGGGTCTGGACCCGCAGCGGACCCTGCGGCATCAGTTCGAGGATTTGGTCGATCAGCGACAGGCTCTGTTCGACTTCCCTGATCCGCACCCAGACCCGTGCGTTGACGTCGCCTTCCTGCATGACCGGCACCTCGAAGGCCAGCCGGTCGTAGGGCGCATAGGTCAGATCCCGCCGTGCGTCGAAGGATCGGCCCGAAGCCCGGCCGATATAGCCGCCCGCGCCGAATTCCCGGGCGAGTTCGGGCTTCAGCATACCGGTGCCCACCGTCCGGTCCTGCAGCGAAGCCGTATTGTCGTAGAGCTCGATCAGCGCCGGCAGCCTCGCCCGGATCTCCTTGACGAGCGACGCGACAGCCGCTGCACCGGCCGGTTCCAGGTCGCAGGCGACCCCTCCCGGAACGATGCGGTCACGCATCATCCGGTGGCCGAAGCTTGCCTCGGCCGTCCGCAGCACCTGTTCGCGCAGGACTGCGCAATGGGCGAGCATCAGCGCGAAGGCGGCGTCGTTGCAGATCGCGCCGATGTCGCCGAGATGGTTGGCAAGGCGTTCGAGTTCCGCCATCAGGGCACGAAGGAAAACGGCGCGCGGCGGCGCCTCGATGCCGAGAGCTGCCTCCGCCGCCCGTGCAAAGGCAAAGGCGTAGGCCACCGTGCTGTCGCCGGACACCCGTCCGGCGAGTTCCGCGGCGCGCGCAAGCGTCGCGCCCTGCATCAGCCCCTCGATCCCCTTGTGGACGTATCCCAGCCGCGCCTCCAGCCGGACCACCGTTTCGCCGTTGGCGGTGAAGCGGAAATGGCCGGGTTCGATGATGCCGGCATGCACCGGACCCACCGGAATCTGGTGCAGGCTCTCGCCTTCGACGGGAAGGAACGTGTAGGGCACGCCACTGGCCGGAGCCGGCTCGCGGGCGCCGAGCGGAAAGCGCACGCCCCAGCGCCCGTGGTCGAGCCAGGGCCGCAGGTCGGGCGCGTCTTCAGGCACCAGGCCGAACAGATCGTGCGCGGCGCGCTCCAGTCGGATCGCCGGTGGATGTACGCGCCCGACCGACGGGAAGGTCAGGTCCGGACAGGCGAGCGTCAGCACCGCCGCGCTGCCGCCCTCCTCCGCCAACACCGCCATGTGGATGGCGGCCTTCTCGCCCCACAGGCCGGCAAGGGCGAGCCGTCCGTGCGCGAGCGCTTCGGCCGCACGAATCCAGCCGTCGCGGTCGACCTCGAAGCGCGGCCAGCCATGGTGGCGCTCCACCCTCTTTCCCTCGAAGATCCCTTCCCGGATGTCCGTCATCGCGTCTCTCCGCTCAGCCGAGAAGCCGGGCGACATGCTGGAACCAGCCGACCAGCGGCGGCGGCAGATAGAGGCCTGCCCCCAGGACCAGGATGAGGTGCGCGTAGATCGGCAGATAGGACGCGTTCGACGGCGCCGTGCTGCCGGTCGGCTCGCCGAAGGCGATGCCGGTGCCGCGCAGGATCAGCGCGCCGAAGGCAACCATGAGGCCGAAGACCAGCGGGATCGCCAGCAGCGGCTGGGTTGCGAAAGTCGAGGACACGATCAGGAACTCGCTCATGAAGACGCCGAGCGGCGGCAGGCCGGCAATCGCCACGACGCCGACGAGGAAGGCCCAGCCCAGCCCCGGATGGGTTTCCGTCAGCCCTTTGATGTCGGCGATCTTCTGCGTTCCCTTGATCTGCGCGATATGCCCGACGCAATAGAAGATCGCCGACTTGGTCAGGCTGTGCATCACCATGTGCAGCAGGCCGGCGAAATTCGCGAGCGGCCCGCCCATGCCGAAGGCGAAGACGATGATGCCCATGTGCTCGATGGAGGAATAGGCGAACATGCGTTTGATGTCGCGCCGGCGGTAGAGCATGAAGGCGGCGAAGATCAGCGAGACCAGCCCCATCGTGATCATCAGCGGCCCCGGCGCGATCGCCTCCGGGCTGGCGGCGAGCAGGATCTTGAACCGCAGCACGACATAGAGCGCGACGTTGAGCAGCAGGCCGGACAGCACGGCCGAAATCGGCGTCGGGCCCTCCGCATGTGCATCCGGCAGCCAGGCATGCAGCGGCGCCAGGCCGACCTTGGTGCCGTAGCCGAGCAGCAGGAAGACGAAGGCGACGTTGAGCAGCGCCGCGTCGAAGTCGGCCGCCTTTTCGACCAGGATGG
This sequence comes from Mesorhizobium sp., assembly GCA_019635735.1. Taxonomy (GTDB): domain Bacteria; phylum Pseudomonadota; class Alphaproteobacteria; order Rhizobiales; family Rhizobiaceae; genus Mesorhizobium_A. The sequence goes on along the minus strand of JAHBYX010000007.1, from coordinate 111,648 downwards.
TCCACACCATGGCATCGTTGCCCTCTCCCACCACCGGCCGCGCCGCCATGTAGACGAGGATGGTGCCGAACAGCGCCAGCGCGATGCCGACGCTGCCGAGGATGAAATATTTCCACGCCGCCTCGAGCGCCTCGTGCGTGCGGTAGATGCCGACCATAACGACCGTGCTCAGCGTCGCAAGTTCCACCGCCACCCACATCAGTCCGATATTGTTCGACACGAACGCCAGGTTCATGCCGAACATCATGATCTGGTACATGGCGTGGTAGAAACGCAGATTGGCGGCGGTCAGCCGGCCGGTCTCCAGTTCATGCCCGACATAGCTCGCGCTGAAGATGCTGGCTGTGAGGCCGACGAAGGCGTTGAGCACGATGAAGACGATGTTGAGATCGTCGACGAAGAGATACTCGCCCGGCACCGGCCGCTCGACGACGAACAGCGACAGCGCCGCGACAAAGGTCAACAGGCTCGCCGCCACGTTCAGTTGCGCGGTCAGCCGGTAGCTGGGCAGAAGCGCAAGTACGACCGCGGCGATGATCGGGATAACGAGAACGGCCGTCTCCGCCTGGAAGCCCGCAGCGATCATCGCCGCTCTCCCCTGAAATCGTCGAGCGCGCCGATGTCGACCGTGTCGAACCTCTCGCGGATGCGGAACAGGAAGATGCCGATCACGACGAAGGCTATGACGATCGAGAAGGCCACGCTGATCTCTACCACCAGCGGCATGCCCTTGGCGCCGGTCGCGGCCAGAACCAGACCGTTCTCGAGCGCCATGAAGCCGACAACCTGGCCGATGGCGTTGCGGCGGGTGACCATGACGAGCAGGCCGAGCAGCAGCACCGAGAGCGCGAAGGCGAGGTCTTCGCGCGCCAGCGGATCCGCCTCCGGCGTCACCCGCAGCATCACCACCATCGACAGCGCCACCAGGCCCATGCCGGCAAGCATGGTCATGCCGATGCCCACCACCGTCTCGATGTCGCGATGGATGCCGAGCCTCAGGATGATTCGATGCAGCGCGATCGGAATGACGCCGGCCTTGAAGACCAGCGCGATCGCCGCCGTGACGTAGAGGTGAGGCGCATCCTGGACATAGGCCTGCCACGCGACCGACAGAGAGAGTACCAGTGCGTGCAGCGCGTAGACGTTGAGCAGCGCGTAGAGCCGATCCTGGTAGAGCAGCATGAACGACACCAGCACCAGTCCGCCGGCCAGCATATGCGCGATGTCGAAGGTGAGGCCGTTCATCTACAGGCTCCGCGAGGCGAACAGGAGCAGCGTGCCGAGCAGGCTCAGCATCAGCGCGACGCCGAGGAAGTCGGGCACGCGGAAGACGCGCATCTTGGCGATCGACGTCTCGAAGAAGGCGAGCAGGAAGCCGCCCACGGCGAGCTTGGCAAGGTAGGCGCCGGCACCGAGCGCGAAGCCCGCCAGTCCCGACCCGGGCGCCGCGATACCCCAGGGCACGAAGACGCAGGCGATCAGCGAAATGTAGAGCAAGAGCTTCAGCGACGCCGCGAACTCGATCATGGCAAGGTGCCGGCCCGAATATTCCAGCACCATCGCCTCGTGCACCATCGTCAGTTCGAGATGCGTCGCCGGATTGTCCACCGGGATGCGGGCGTTCTCGGCCAGCGCCACCATCACCAGCGCGATCAGCGCCATGGCGAGCGAGACGCGCAGGCCGACTTCCGGCGTCGCCAGCACCGCCGCCACGGTCGAGAGCTGGGTCGATCCTGCGACCAGCGCCAGCGCGAACACCGTGAGCAGCATCGCCGGTTCGGCCAGCGAGGCGATCATCACTTCGCGCGAGGCGCCGATCCCGCCGAAGCTCGTGCCGACATCCATCCCGGCCAGCGCCAGGAAGAAGCGCGCGCTGCCCAGCAGCGCGATGATGGCGATCAGGTCCGCCGTCCACGAAAACAGCAGCCCGCCCGCGAAGGTCGGCACGAGCGCGGCGGCGACCCAGGTGGCAGCGAAGATCAGGTAGGGAATGACCCGGAACAGCCACGAGGCGCTCTCTGCCAGCACCACCTCCTTGCGCAACAGGCGCGCGATATCGCGGTATGGCTGGAACACCGACGCCCCCTGCCGCCGCAGCAGCCGCGCCTTGACCTTGCGCACGAAGCCGGTCAGCAGCGGCGCAAGCGCGAGCACGATGGCCATCTGCGCCGCCTGGATCAGGAAGGAGAGGATCAGGTCCATAGCGCCAGCACCAGGAGCAAGGTGATCAGCGCCAGGAAGACGAAGCTGAGATAGCGCCGGATCGTCAGGAACTGCAGCCGGTTGAGATGTCCCGCCGCGAAGTCGACGGCGCCGGCGATCGGCGCGAACAGCCAGTCCCAGACGAGGTCGCGCATCTCGACCCTGTGGCGCGCCGGCGCGGTGCTGCCGGGCGGCGGCATGTCCACCGTTTCGCGCGCCCGGAAGACCATGGTCCCGAAGACGCGCCGAATCGGCTGCGCGAAACTGCCGCCGGTATATTGCGTCGCCGGGCTCGGCTCCGGAAAACCGCAGTCCCAGGCCGGTCCGCGACGCAGCTCGCGCGACGCGAAACGGTGCACGAGATAGGCCGCCAGCCAGGCGGACACCGCGATGAACACGAAGACCAGGAGTCCGTTGTAGGAACTGCGGCCCTCGGCGATCGGCACGATCGACAGCCAGGCATCGCCCGTCTGGTCGGGCATCGATCCGCCGACGAGCGCCTGCGTTATCGGAGCGAGGCTGTCGATGACGAAGCCCGGAAGGATGCCGGCGAGCAGGCACAACGCGGCGAGAAACGCCATCGCCGCGATCGAGAAGTGGTCGACCTCCTGCGCCTGCTCGGCCACCGTCGAGCGGGGCCGGCCAAGGAACACCACGCCGAACGCCCTGACGAAACAGGCTGCGGCAAGCGCCGCGGCGAGAGCGAGCAGGCCGCCCACCGCCGGTACCATGATCTTCAGACCCCATCCGGGCAGGTTCGGGCTCTGCAGGATGGCCTGGAAGATCATCCATTCCGAGACGAACCCGTTGAACGGCGGCAGGGCCGAGATCGCGACGCAGCCGACCAGGAACGCGAGGCTGGTCGCCGGCATGCGATGGATGAGCCCGCCCAGCCTGTCCATGTCGCGCTGGCCGGTCGCGGTCAGCACCGCGCCGGCGCCGAAGAACAGGAGGCTCTTGAACAGGCTGTGGTTGAAGACATGGAACAGCGCGGCGACAAGCGCGAGCGCCGCAGCCCAGCCCATCCCGTTCGCCTCGAAGGCAAGCGAAAGGCCGAGGCCGGCGAAGATCACGCCGATGTTTTCGATCGTCGAATAGGCGAGCAGCCGCTTGAGGTCGGTCTCCATCATCGCATGCAGGATGCCGAGCACGGCGGTGGCGCCGCCCAGGGCCAAGAGCAGCACGCTCGACCACCAGGCCGGTTCGCCGAGCAGATCGAAGACCACGCGGATGAAGCCGTAGATCGCGACCTTCGTCATCACGCCGCTCATCAGCGCCGAGACATGACTGGGCGCGGCCGGGTGGGCCAGCGGCAGCCAGACATGCAGCGGCGCCAGGCCCGCCTTCGAGCCGGCGCCCACCAGCATCAGCACGAGCGCTAGCGCCGCGATCGCCGGAGCACGGTCCGCCTCCCGGATCGACGCGAAGGCATATTCGCCGCCCGGCCCCGCCAGAAGGCCGAAGGCGAGCAGCAGCGCCATCGTGCCGAATGAGGCCATCAGCAGGTAGATATAGGCCGCCCGCGCATTCGCCGCTTCGCGGTGGTGCGCAAGCACCAGCGCCCATGACGCCAGCGACATGAATTCCCAGGACAGGAGGAATGTGAAGGCATCGTCGGCCATCACCACCAGGTTCATCCCGGCGAGGAACGCCGGAAAGAACGGCAGCACGCGGTGCGGCGCATCTTCGTGATGGCCGTAACCGAGCCCGTAGATGCTGGCCGCCGTGCCGCCCAGGTTGACGACGACGAGGAAGAAGGCGGCGAGCGCGTCGATGCGGAAATGGGCGCCCACCCAGGGCAGTCCGAGAGGCAGAACCAGCGGCGCCGCGGACAGGCCGCCGGTGAGCGAAAGGAGCGCGGCGGCAAGACCGGCTGCGGATGCCACAGCGCAGATTGCATACACGACCGGCGTCGCCGACGCCGAACGGGCGATAGCGGTTGCGAGCACCGCGGCCGCCAACAGGACGCCGACGAGAGGCAGATGGATCATCAGCGCCTGCATCAGCCGCGCCTGTCCGTGTCCGCGGCGGCCTGCTCGCCGGAGCGGCCCGCCCCGTCTTCCAGACCGGCCTTCAGCCGCACGCCACGTCCGCCCGCCCGGCTGACCGCCCCCTCGCCGATGACCTCGACCCCGGCCGCGTCGAGCGCGGCGATCAGCTTCATCAGCGAATCGACATTGCCCCGGATCGTTCCCTCACTGGCTTCCATGCGCTGGATCGTCGGCACCGAGAGCCCCGACAGTTCGGCCAGCCGTCGCTGGTCGACGCCGAGGAGCGCCCTCGCCGCCCGAAGCTGAGTAGCGGTTATCACCGTCCCACCCCTGACCTCAATGCTGAGACATGAACTATGTAGTACTGATTCTGCATATCAACGGCATTTTGTCCATTCCTGATGCACAAGACATCACAACTGATTGGGCAATGATCGCTCTGGTTGTCACGGCAACCAGCTCGTCGATGGCATTGAGACGAGCGCCAGCGAACTGATCGCGCGGGAGCGTCGGCCTGGTCCGACTCGTCCAGCGCGATGCCCAGCATCGATGAAGCTCGATAGGTCACAGGCCGCCTCACCGGCATCTCCGTCAGAAAATTCGAACGATTGATAGATTTTTTCACTCCCGACGTCCTGCGGGCCGGTTTCGATATTGACAGGACATAAAATCTAACGCTTGTTTGAAACGTCATTGAGGGAGGAACGGATGACGTTTGATATCAACAGGCGCGAACTCGTTAAGGCACTGGGCGCGTTCGGCGGCGCCGCCGCCATTGGCTCGCTGGCGGCGCCGAGCCGCGCGCAGGGCGGCTCGATCCGTCTCGGGCTCATCGCACCGCTCAGCGGTTCGCAGGAAATCGTCGGCCGCTATCAGCTCGCCGGCGCCACGATCGCGGTCAACCAGATCAACCAGGCAGGCGGCATTCTCGGCCGCCAGGTCGAACTCGTGACGCGCGACGACAAGGCCAATCCTGCCGCCGGCGTCGCCGCGTCGAAGGATTTGGCAGGCAGCGGCGTGAACCTCATGTTCGGCATTCTGTCGTCTGGCGTGGCGCTCGCCGTGGCGCCGACCCTAGCCGACGACAAGTCGGTGCTGGTCGTGTCAGCGGCAGCCGCAAACGAACTGACCCACGAACAGTACACCCGCAACGTCTTCCGCTCGGCCGACCATGCCTATGCCCGCCAGCGCGCGCTGGCGAAGCTGGTGCTGACCGATTTCCCCGACACGCTCAACTGGACTGCGATCAATCCGCAGACCGCGATCGGGGCGTCCAACTGGGATTCGTTCGTCGACGGCATCGCCCAGTATTCGCAGGAGGCCGGCAAGCCCGCCGAGATCACTGAGGCGCTGTGGTCCAAGTTCGGCGCGACCGACTACAAGAACGAGATTTCCCAGCTGATGCGCAGCAAGTCCGAGGGGCTCTACTGCGGTGTCTACGGCGGCGACGCGGTGACCATGTTCGGCCAGGCGGCCGCCTACGGCCTGACCAAGAAGTTCAAGGTCATCGTCGACCCCGGCAGCGAGTTCATCATCGCCAACGCGATGGGCAAGAACACGCCTCCCGGTCTGTGGTCCGGCTTCCACTGGTACCACGGCGCCTACGAGGGCCATAAGATCAACGACGACCTCTACAACGCCTACGTGAAGGAGACGAACGATCCGCATCCGGCCGGCTATGTCGGCGAGACGCATACGTCCGTGCTCGCATACGCCAGCGCGATCCAGAAGGCCGGCAGCACCGAGACGGACGCCGTCATCGCCGCGCTCGAGGATCTGGAGTTCGATTCCTGCAAGGGCATGCGCAAAATCCGCAAGGAAGACCACCAGGCGATCTGCGATCTGAACTTCGTCCAGTTCGGACCCGACGAGGGCAGCGACAAGGGCTGGAAAGTCACCGGCCACCGCATCATCAAGGACGAAGGTGTCTCCGAGGCGCCGACGCCGGGCGTCCCGATCGTGTTCAAGAACAAGAAGGCCTGATCGCCTCCCCACTCGATCCGCATCGACAGGCCCGCCGGCTCCGTGCCGGCGGGCAACAGGGAGGCATCTCGTCGTGGTCGACTACGTTCTCAGTCCGCTGTTCAACGGCCTGTTCATGGCGATGGTGGTGTTTCTTTTTACCACCGGCCTGACCCTCATCTTCGGCATCCTGCGCGTGCTCAACTTCGCGCATGGCGGCTTCTTCATGATCGGCGCCTACGTCGCGTTCTCGGTCGTGCGCCTGGTCGGCGGCGAAACGTCCATGCTCGCCTACCTGGCGATCAGCACCGTAGCGGGCATCGTTGTCGGTCTGCTCGGACTTGTCGTCGAACGGATCATCTTCCGGCCGCTGCAGAAAGTCGACGAGGCCTACTCGCTGATAGCCACCTACGCGCTCCTCCTCATCACCGAGGGCGCGGTCAAGGCGGTCTGGGGCGTTTCCTTCCACAGCGTCGCCACGCCCGACCTGCTGGGCGGCGCGGTCTTTGCCGGCGACCTGTTCATGCCCACCTATGCGATCTTCATCATCCTCGTCGGCTTCGCCAGCTACGCGCTGCTCGAATGGGTGCTGCAGCATACCGACACCGGCAAGCTGATGAAGTCGGTCGCGTCCGATCCCTGGATGGCCGGCATGCTGGGCGTCAACGTGCCGCGCTTCTACACCTTCATCGTGGTGCTCGGCTTCTTCCTCGCCGGCATCGCTGGCGGGCTGCTATTGCCGAACCAGACGCTGTCACCCAATCTCGCTAGCACGTTCGTTATCCAGGCATTCGGTGCCCTGGTCGTTGGCGGGATGGGCAACATCCGTGGCACGTTCCTGGCTGCGATCATGCTCTGCGTCATCGACTCGTTCGGCTCGCTGCTGTTTTCCGAGGTGCCCGGCCTCTTCTTCTACATCGCCATGACGGCCGCACTGTTGCTGCGGCCGCAGGGCCTCATCGCCGGAGCCCGCCTGTGAGATCGCCGCTCTCCGCTCCGATCGCACGCGATGCCGCGATCGCCCTGGTCATCGTCGCCGTGCTGCTTGCGATGCCGCTCGTAGCACCCAAGGGTCTGGTCTTCGTGGTGGGCACGCTGGCGCTGCACATCGTCTTCGGCCTGTCGTGGAACCTGATGTTCGGCCAGACGGGCCTCGTCTCGTTCGGTCACGCATCGTTCTTCGCCATCGGCGGATATTTCTATGCACTCGTGGCGCGCAGCTTTCCGGACCTGCATCCCCTCCTCGGCTTCGCCGGCGCCGGCGCCTTCGGCGTGGTGCTCGCGATAGTGATCGGTCTGATCGCGCTGCGGCGGTCGCTCGGCGTCTATTTCGCGATCCTGACGCTGGCCCTGAGCCAGATCGTCTATCTTTTCCTGTCCTCCTTCACGCCGCTCGGGCGCGAGGACGGCTTCACCGGCATACGCAGGCCGGTTCTCGACATGGGACTGTTCGAGATCGACCTCGCCAGGGGCGACAACTACTACCTGTTCATCGTCCTGTTCAGCACCCTGCTCTGCGCCGTCGTCTGGTGGGTCCGGCACAGCCAGACCGGGCGCGCTCTTCGGGCGATCCAGCAGGATCCGGAACGGGCGGCCTTCCTCGGCATCAATGTCGCGGGCAATCGTCTGCTTGCCTTCGCTATCGCCTCGGGCGTGACCGCGGTTGCGGGCGCACTCTACGGTCCCTGGCTGCAGCTTTTGACGCCCGACGTGGCGCACTGGACGCTGTCGGCCCGGCCCATCCTCTATTCGCTGCTCGGCGGCGTCAGCAGTTTCTGGGGTCCCGTCGTCGGCGCCGCCGGCTTCGCGATCCTCGAATACGGAACCCGCACGCTGCACGGCTTTTCCGAGATCATCATCGGCTCCATCCTGCTCGCTGTCGTGCTGCTCTTCCCCGGCGGCATTCTGGGCGGACTGGATGCGCTGCGGCGCCGCTCCGCCGCGCCGGCCCGCACTGCGAAGGAAACAGTGCGATGAGCGGCGCCGGAACCCCGACAGTTCCGCTTCTGGAAGCGCGCCGGGTAGTCAAGGACTATCCGTCCGTCAAGGTGTTGAAGGACGTCGACCTCTCCGTCGCCGAGGGCGACACGCTGGCCGTGATCGGCCCGAACGGCGCCGGCAAGACGACCCTGTTCAAGGTCTTGTCGGGAGAGGTGTTCGCCGATTCCGGTTCGGTCCTGTTCCGCGGCGCCGACGTCACGCGCATGCCCGAGTGGAAGCGCGTCCGGGCCGGCTTCGGCCGGTCGTTTCAGGTTGCGCGCGTGTTCAAGGACCTGAGCGCAGCGGCAAACGTCCTCGTGGCCGTCGAAGCCGCGTTCCGCAACATGCCGCCCGGTCCCCGCAAACTGCTCGCCTGCGATCCCGCCCGAGCCGCGCTGGAACGCGTCGACGAGGCGCTGGACGAGGTCGGACTCTCCGCCAGGTCCCGCGTCGAGGCGAAACTCCTGTCGCACGGCGACAAGAAGCGCCTGGAACTCGCCATGAGCCTAGTGCTCCGTCCTACGATCCTGCTGCTCGACGAGCCGACGGCTGGCATGTCTCCGGCCGACCGCAAGTCGTCCGTCGACCTGATCGCCGCCGTCAAGACGCGTCACGGCATGACAGTCGTGCTGACGGAGCACGACATGGGCGTCGTCTTCGACCTCGCCTCGCATGTCGCGGTCCTGCACCATGGCGAGATGATCGCCACCGGCAGCCCGGCGGAGGTGCGCGAGAACCCCCTCGTGCGCAAGATCTACCTCGGATCGGGAGCCGGTCATGCTTGAAGCCGGCCCGCTCGACATGTTCTACGGCGACAGCCACATCATCCAGGGCGTCTCGATTGCCGTGCGCGAGGGCGAAGGCATCGCCATCCTCGGCCGCAACGGTGTCGGCAAGTCGACGCTGCTCAAGGGCCTGATGGCGGGTGGACCGCTGGTGCGCGGGCCTATCCGTCACGAAGGTGCGGAAATCGGCCGGCTTTCGAACTTCGAGCGCGCCCGCCGCGGCTTCGGCTTCGTGCCGGAGGATCGCCGTATCTATCCGCACCTCACCGTCGCCGAAAACATCGCGATGAGCGGTCATGCCGTTCGCGCCGGCGCCGCCCCGCATACCCTGGACGAGATCTACGGCTTCTTCCCCATGCTGCGCGGTCTGTCGAACCGTCTCGGCTTCGAGCTCAGCGGCGGCCAGCAGCAGGTTCTTGCCATCGCGCGCGCGGTCTATGCGCGGCCGGGCTGCCTGCTGCTCGACGAGCCGACGGAAGGCATCGCGCCGGTCATCGTCGAGGAGATCGCCGAGCGGCTGATCGAGATGCGCCGCGCGAGCGGACTGACGCTCATCCTTGCCGAGCAGAACGTCTGGTTCGCGCGCGCCTGCACGACGCGGCTCTATCTGCTCGACAGCGGTCGCGTCGTCTTCGCGGGCAGTTGGCCCGAGTTCGACGCGCAGCCTGAACTAAGCGCGCGCTACCTCGCGGTGTGACGAACGGCAATTGGCAGGAGATCCCATGAACCCGTCCTTCGACTTTTCCGGCCACGTGGTCATGGTCACCGGCGGGGCTTCCGGCATCGGCCTGGCGACGGCGGAGGCTCTTGCCGCAGCGGGAGCAAGTGTCGGGGTCGCCGACCTCCAGTCGCACGCCGCCCGCGATGTCGTCGAGGCGATTTCCCGCTCGGGCGGCCAGGCGATCGCCCTGCCCCTCGACGTGCGCGACGCGGCAGCGACCGAAGCGGCCGTCGCCGAACTCGAGGCACGGTTCGGCCCCGTCGGCGGTCTCGTGACGGCCGCCGGCCTGTCGCGCCCGGCGCCGGCGGAAAGCATGGACGAGGCGAGCTGGGATCTCGTCGTCGACACCAATCTCAAAGGCATGTTCCTGTCATGCCAGGCGGTCGGGCGGCGGATGCTGGCGCATGGCCGTGGCGCGATCGTGAACATCAGTTCGGTCAACGCGCTGGGCGGCTTCGCCGGCCGCTCCAACTATTGCTCGGCCAAGTTCGGCGTTACGGGCCTCACCGACGTGCTCGCCATCGAGTGGGGCAGGCGTGGCATCCGCGTCAACGCGGTTGCGCCGAACGGCGTCGACACGCCGCTGGTGCGTAACGGCATTCCGCCCTCCTTCGTCACGGAGGTTCTCGAGAACCGCACGCCGCTCGGCCGCATGGCAGAGCCGGCCGAGGTCGCCTCCGTCGTTCTGTTCCTCCTGTCCGACGCCGCGTCCTATGTCACCGGCGCCACTCTGCCGGTGGACGGCGGCCTCTGCGCAGGCTTCTACACCAACCGCCAGGGCGCGGATCTCGCCTCCGCGGCTCTCCTAAAGGCAGGCGTCTACCAGGCCTGAACCTCCCTCGCCGTCCCGGGCCGGTCAATCGCGACGTCGCCACAGGATGAACAGACCCGCCGCCATGATGATTGCCGCTCCGACGAGCATGGCCGGGCGCGGAACGTCGCCGAACACGGCGAAGCCGAAGACCACTGCCCAGAACAGCAGCGTGTACTGGAATGGAGCCACGACCGACGCATCGGCGAGCTTCAGCGCGCGGTTGACGCAGACATGGGCGAGCATGGCGACGACGCCGAGCAGCGCCAGCAACGACAGGTCGAACACGCCCGGCGTCACCCAGCCGAACGGAGCGGTCGCGATGCCGAATAGGCCGGCCCCGGCGATCTGCCAGAACACCAGCGTGCGGTCCGGCGTGCCGCGCAGCGCGCGCCCCGACAGCATCATGAAGGCGAAGCAGAACGAGCCGAGGATGGAGACGAGCGCCGGCGCGGTCAGCGTCGCGGCCGACGGCTCCAGCGCGATGACGACGCCGCCGAAGCCGGCGAGGATGGCCAGCCAGCGCCGCCAGCCCACCCGCTCGCCGAGCAGGAAAGGCGACATCGCCGCGACATAGATCGGCGCCGCGAGCCAGTAGGTCATCACGTCGGCCAAGGGCAGCGTGATCACCGCAAAGTAGAAGCAATAGACTTCCGCCGAGGACAGCACCACGCGCAGGGCCTGCATCCCCGGCCTCTCGACGGCAATGAGCGGCTTCATCCCGTCACGCCAGAGGAAGGGCAGGAGCACGATCATCGCAGCCGCGCTGCGGATCAGGAGCACCTGGCCGACCGAATAGGTGGCGACCAGCCACTTGCCCATGACGTCGTTCAACGAGAACAGCAGCATGCCGAGCAGCATGATGAGAATGCCGAGGCGGGCCGTCCCCATTCCTCGGGCCTGATCGCCCTGTCGTGCGACGACGACTGCCGATGCTTCCGTCATTCTGCCTCGCTCACCCGCACCGTCGCGTCGGGCCGCTTCGCGACGTCGGGCAGGAGTTCGAGGCCCAGACCGGGCGCCTCGCCGAGGCTGATGGTGCCATGAGACACGGTGGGCAGTTCGGTCACGAGTTCCCTGTACCAGCCCGTGTAGAAGGCGCGCACCGACTCCTGGATCAGCGTGTTGCGCGCGTGCAGCGAGAAATGGCACGATGCCATGAACACGACCGGACCGGTGCAGTCGTGCGGCGCGACCGGGATCTGGCAGGCTTCCGCCATGCCGGCGATCTTGCGCGCCTCGGACAGCCCGCCGCACCATGACAGGTCGAGCATGGCGACCCCCGCCACGCCCGTCGCCAGGTAGTCGCGGAAGGCGTGCGGGTAGGCGAGCGTCTCCGACGCGCAGATCATGGCGCGCGAATGCGGCGCGTAGGCCTTCAGCGTCTCCAGCGAATCCATCCGCACCGGATCTTCGTGCCAGTATGTGTCGTAGTCGGCCAGCGCACGCGCGATGCGCTGGGCGGCCGGCAGCTTCCACAGCGAATGGAACTCGACCATGATGTCCATCCGGTCGCCGACGGCCTTCCGGATCTTCTCGAAGGGTTTGAGCGCCGTGCGTAGCTCGTCGGCCGAGATGTCGAGACCGCCGGTGCGCTCGGCGGCGATGTCGAACGGCCAGATCTTCATGCCGGTGACGCCCTGCTCCAGCAGCGACAGCGCCAGCTCCCCGGCATCGTTCAGGAAGGCGTCGAGGTCCTCGTATGGCCCTTCTGCCTTGCCCACCCCCCAGTTGGCCACGGCCTGGGCACGCGCGTCGCGCACATAGCGGTAGCCGGCGCAGGTATTGTAGGTGCGAACCGTATCGCGGCTGCGCCCGCCCAGCGCCACGCTGACCGGAACGCCGAGCGCCTTGCCGAACAGGTCCCACAGCGCGATGTCGACCGCCGAATTGCCGCGCGTCTCGACGCCGGCGCCGCGCCAGCCGAGATAGCCGAGGAGATCGCGGTTGATGGCCTCGATCTGCATCGGGTCGCGGCCGATCAGCTTCGGCGCGACGGTCTCGTGCAGGTAGGCCTCGACGGCCGCCGCTCCCATGAACGTCTCGCCGAGCCCGACCAGCCCTTCGTCGGTATGCAGCCGCACCCAGACAAGGTTCGCGAATTCGGCGAGCCGAATGGTTTCGATCGATGTGATTTTCACGGGGGTTGCATTCGCTTCGGAGTGGGCAGGGAGCGGGCGGCGGCCACACCGCCGCCCGCGATTCGGATGTTCGGCGGATACTATTCGCCGCGCATCTTCTTGAGTTCCGCCATCATCTTGTCGACGACCTCCTGGCCGATCGTCGCGGCGTGCTTCTCGTAGACCGGCTTGACCGCCTCGCGCATCGCCGCCTGGGCTTCCGGCGTCAGTTCGACGACTTCCATCCCTGCGGCCTTGACGTTCTCGAGCGACTTGGCGCCGAGGTCGCGGCTCCCCTTGCGCTGCACGTCACGGCCGACGATTGCACATTCCTGCAGTGCCGCCTGTTCGTCCGCCGCGAGCTGGTCCCAAAGCGGCTTGGAGTAGAGCACCATGAACGGCGTATAGGCGTGTCGCGACAGCGTCAGATGCTTCTGCACTTCGGAGAACTTGGACGTGTCGATCGTCACAACCGGATTCTCCTGGCCGTCGATCGCGCCGGTCTCGAGGGCCGTGAACACTTCTCCGAAGGCCATCGGCACCGCGTTGGCGCCGAGATTGACGAAGGAATCGAGGAAGATGTTGTTCTGCATCACCCGCACCTTCAGCCCCTTGATGTCGTCGACGCTGGCGACGGGGCGCTGCGAGTTGGTGAGGTTGCGGAAGCCGTTCTCCCAGTAGGCGAGATTGACGAGGCCGACCCCCGGCATCATGTCGGAGATGTATTTGCCGAAGTCGCCGTCGAGAATGGTGTCGGCCTCCTTCTCGTTGGCGAACAGGAACGGCAGGTCGAACACGCCGAGCGCCGGCAGGATGCCGACCAGCGGCGAGCTGGAGGTGACCACCATCTCCTGGGTGCCTGAACGCAGTGCCTGCGTGGCGTCGAGGTCGCCGCCAAGCGCCCCGCTCCAGAATGCGTTGAGCTTGAACTTGCCGCCCGATTTCTCGGTCAGGCATTCGGCCATCGCCTTGACGCCGCTGCCGACCGGATGCGTCTCGGCGACACCGTTCGACACCCGGATGGTGCGATCCTGGAATTCGGCCGACGCCGAACCGGCGAAGACCGATGCGCCGAGCGCGAGCGCCGCGACCTTGAGTAGTGTGGACTTCATTTCATTCCTCCCTTGTTGACACTTACGAACTGACTTTCTCGATGACCCTGCGACACGACACGGCTAGCGCAGCCAGTGGAGCGGCACGAGGACGAGCTCTGGAAACAGGACGAGCAGGAAAAGCACGGAGATCTGGGCCAGAAGGAAAGGCCAGACCCCGGAGATGACCTGGCCGAGCGGCACTTTCGCCACGCCGCTGACCACATTGAGGACGATCCCCACCGGCGGCGTCAGCAGTCCGATGCAGTTGTTCATGACGAACAGAACGCCGAAGTAGACCGGATCGATCCCCGCCTCGCGGATGATCGGCATCAGCACCGGCGTCAGGATCAGGATCGTCGGCGCAAGGTCGAGCGCGGTGCCGACGACGAGCACGAGAACCATGATGGCTGCGAGCAGCAGCGTCGGCCGGTCGATCAGCGGCTGGATCATCTCGCCGATCTCCGCCGGGATGTTGGCCGAGGTGATCAGCCAGGCCGAGACCAGGGCGGAGGCGACGAGGAACATCACCACCGCGGTCGTCTTGGCGGCGGTGAGGAAGACGCCGTAGAGATCCGAGAACTTGAGCTCGCGATAGATCACCATTCCGACGAAAAGGGCGTAGACGGCGGCGACGACGGCGGCCTCCGTCGGCGTGAAGATGCCGAAACGGATGCCGCCCAGCACGATCACCGGCATGAACAGCGCCCATCCGGCGCGAGCCGTCGCCCGCATCTTCACCGCCATTGGCTGGCGCGGCAGGATCGCGACGCTCTCCCTGTGGGCGAGCACCATCCACGTCCCGAACAGCGCAAGCGCCATCATCAGCCCGGGCACGATGCCGCCGATGAACAGTTGCGTGATCGAGACGTTGGCGGCGACGCCGAAGATGATGAAGGCCACGGACGGCGGGATCACCGGCGCGATCACGCCGCCGGCCGCCATCAGGCCCGCGGCGCGCGGGACGTTGTAGCCGGCGTCGCGCATCATCGGGATCAGGATCGAAGCAAGTGCGGCGGTGTCGGCCGCGGCCGACCCGGAGATCGAGGCCATGATGACCGCCGCGACGATCGCCACGACGCCGAGGCCGCCGCGGATATGCCCCACGCAGGCGATGGCGAATTCGACGATACGCCGCGACAGTCCGCCCTTGTTCATGATCTCGCCGGCGAGCAGGAAGAAGGGGATGGCCAGGAGCGTGAACGTATCGGCGCCCGAGATCAGGCGCTGCGACACGATCTGCGTGTCGAAGATGCCGCCATAGGTCATCAGCGCGATGCCGCAGAAGATCAGCGCGAAGGCCACCGGCACGCCGATCGCCATCGCGCCGAGGAGCGAGGCCAGGAAGACGACGATGGTCATTCCGCGCGCTCCCGAATGGCGGCCGCCTCGGCGCCCTCGCCCGCGAAAGCCTTGATCTCCTCCTCGGTGACAGCTCCGGTCAGCGCACGGAAGAGGCGAATCGCAACCATCAATCCGATGCCAGCGCTGGTGAAGAAGCCGATGCCGTAGATCCAGTTCATGCGGATGCCGATCACCGGCGCAGTCATCGACGCGTTGATCGGATATTGTTTCCAGGTCCCCCAGAACAACGCCGCCATGCAGGCGAGGATGATCAGGTCGCTGAGCACCATGCACAGCAGCCGGCCGCCGCGACCGAAGCGTTGGACCAGCGTCTCGACGCCGAGATGGGCGTTCTCGCGGAAGGTGACGACGGCGCCGATGAAGGTCAGCCAGACGAAGAAATAGCGCGCCATCTCCTCGGACACGAGGATGCCGGAGTTGAAACCGTAACGCAGCACGACATTGCCGAAGACCATGATGGCCATTCCGGCAAGCAGCAGCACCAGCAGGCCTTCAAGGCCCTTGAACAGGTACTCTATCCCTCTCGCCATCTGTTCGCTCCTCCCAGAGCATGTCCGGCAGGGCGCCGAGGATGTCCTCGCGTGCCGCTTCGATGAGTTTCGTGAGTGCCGCGTGCGCCCGCTCGGGCTCGCGCGCGATGATCGCGTCGGCGACGTCGCGGTGCATGGGCAGAGAGCCCCGCGCGGTGTCCATGCTGATCACCGACAGCTTGAACGAGACGCTCAGCGTGTTGGCGATCAGCGGCACGAGCTGGCGCAGGAACTGGTTGTTCGACCCGACGATGATCGCCTCGTGAAAATCGAGGTCGGCCGAGTGATAGTCGCCGTTTCCGTCCACGGCGGCGGCCATGCGACGGTACGCGTCCTCAAGGGCGTCGGGGCTGAACCGGGGGTTGCTCGCCGCGAGCGCTGCGGCGTGCGGTTCGATGCCGAGGCGGAAATGGATCAAGTCGTCGACGAACTCGCGCGTCAGCCCACCCGTGACCCGCCAGGCGACGACCTGCGGGTCGAACAGGCTCCAGGCGTCGACCGGCCTGATCCTCGTGCCATGGCGCCTGCGGACCTCGACCATTCCCTTGGCGACCAGCGTGCGCATCGCTTCACGCACCACCGTGCGGCTGACGCCCAGTTCGCCGCCGATCTCCTCCTCGGTCGGCAATGCGGGACGTCCCGCGAACCGTCCTTCGACGATCCAACCGGCGATCCTGTCCACCGTGTCCTGATGGCGGGTGCGCATCAACATCGATACATCATACGTATGATGTAACGCTGGGCAAGGCCCACGCCGCTATTCGGCGACCCGCATCACCAAAAAAATGCTTGCGGAACCGGGCCACCTTGCCGCGTGCGACCAAGGCGGGCCTCGCAAGCTCTCGCGCGTCCGGTTCCCTACGCGGGCGGACGCATGGCTTTGGCGTTTGAAGCTTGAGTGTTCAGCCGTCGCGCTTGTAGTTGCCGTGGCCGGGCTGGAAAGTTTTCTCGTCGAGGAACTGCGACAGGCCCTTGGCACGGCCGCGCTCGGGGTCGACGAAAGTCGTCTGGTCGGCCTTGGCGGTCAGGTATTCCGCCGATTCCTCCCAGGTCATCTCGCGCACGTATTTATAAGCCATCCGAGCCTGGCGCAGCACCGTCGGGTTCTTCGCCAGCAGCACCTTGCACAGCTCGACCGTGCGCGCGCGCAGCCGGTCGGCCGGCACCGATTCGTTGACCAGGCCGAGCTGCTCAGCCACCTTGCCGCCGAACTGCTCGCCGGTCATCACGTAGTAGAGCGCCTTGCGGTCGTTCATCAGCGTCGAGATCGCCTTGGAAACGACGCCGCCGGGGATGACGCCCCAGTTGATCTCCGACAGGCCGAACACTGCCTCGTCCGACGCGATCGCCAGGTCGCAGCAGATCAGCGGCGTGAACGCGCCGCCGAAGCACCAGCCGTTGACCATGGCGATGGTGGGCTTGGAATAGTGCATCAGCGTGCGCCACTGCCAGGCGCGGGTGGAGCGGTAGGCGCGCATGCGCTCGATGTCGCTGACGCCGTCGGTGGCGCGGAAGAAGTCCTTCAGGTCCATGCCGGCGGAAAACGCTTCGCCCATGCCGGTCAGCACGATGACGCCGCAGCGGTCGTCGATCTCGAGCGCGTCGAGCACCCTGTTCATCTCCTCCGCCAGACCGACGCTCATCGCGTTGCGCTTCTCCGGGCGGTTGAGCTTCACCCAGGCGATGCCCTCCTCGAACTCGACGAGCACGTCCTTGCCCCACGGTTCCGGGCGAGCCTTCTCTGTTTCTGTCATCGCGATACTCACGTCTGGCTGACGAACTTGGTGGTGAGGTAGGCGTCCATGCCCTCGGTGCCGCCTTCGCTGCCGTAGCCGCTCTGCTTTACGCCGCCGAACGGCGTCTCGGGCATGTTGATGAAATTGTTGTTGACGCCGACCATGCCGGCCTCCAGCGCGTCCGCAACCATCGCGGCCGTCTTCGACGAAGTGGTGAAGGCGTAGGAGGCGAGGCCGAAGGGCAGCCGGTTCGCCTGTTCGATCACCTCGTCGAAGGAGGAGAACGGCGCTGTAATCGCCATCGGCCCGAACGGCTCCTCGTTCATCGCCTGCGCTTCGACCGGCACATTGGCGAGCACCGTCGGCTGGAAGTAATAGCCGCGGTTGGCGCCACGTTCGCCGCCGGCAGCGAGTGTCGCGCCGTGCCCGACCGCATCCGCCACCAGCCGCTCCATCGCCGCGATGCGGCGCGGATTGGCGAGCGGGCCCATGCCGGTGGCGGAGTCGAGACCGTCGCCGACGACGATCGCCTTCGCCGCATTGGCGAAGCGGTCGACGAAACGGTCGTGCAGGCTCTCGTGCACGTAGAAGCGCGTCGGCGAGACGCAGACCTGGCCGGCATTCCGATACTTCGCGGCGACCATCGAGCGCACCGCATGGTCGAGATCGGCATCCTCGAACACCAGCACCGGCGCATGGCCGCCGAGTTCCATCGTCGCGCGCTTGACGCCGGCCTCGGCCGCCAGCTTCGCCAGGTGCTGGCCGACAACGGTCGAGCCGGTGAAGGTGATCTTGCGGATCGCCGGATGCGCGATCAGCTGTTCCGATACTTTTGACGGAACCCCGTAGACGACATTGAGCACGCCCTTCGGCAGGCCGGCATCGTCGAGCGCCCGCGCCAACTCGAGCACCGAGGCGGGCGTCTCTTCGGAGGGCTTGATCACCATCGTGCAGCCCACCGCCAGCGCCGCCGAGATTTTCCGCGCCGGGATGACGATCGGGATGTTCCAGGGCGTGAACGCAGCGACCGGGCCGACCGGCTCCTTGGTCACCAGCCAGCGGGCGCCGGGCACGCGCGACGGCACGATGCGGCCATAGGTGCGCCGGCCCTCGTCGGCCGTCCAGTCGAAGATGTCGGCGGCGGCGAGCACCTCCTGCCGCGCCTCCAGCATCGGCTTGCCCTGTTCCAGCACCACCCGCGTGGCGATGTGCTCCACCCGCTCGCGCAGCAGGTCGGCCGCCTTGCGGATGATTTTCGCGCGGTCGTAGGCCGGCAGCGCCTTCCACAGCCTGAACGCCCGGCCGGCCGCCTCGGCCGCCGCGTCGATGTCGGCGCGGCTGGCATGCGGCAGGGCGGCGATGGCCTCACCGGTCGCCGGATTGACCACGTCCTCGGTGACGCGGTCGCCGGCGTCGAGCCAGTGCCCGTCGACGAAGAGCTGAAGCGCTCCGTAGCGCGCATCCTGGGTCATGGTTCCTCCCCTGCGGCGAGGATCGCCGCGTCAGTCCTTCACGAACAGCGCGTCGAGCGCCACAGCGCCCTCGGCGCCGACCATCAGCGGATTGATGTCGACCTCCGCGATCGACGGGTCCGACAGCATCAGCCGGCCGAGCGTGACGACGACGTCGGCGATCGCGCCGGCGTCGCGCGCCGGCTGCCCCCGGAACGGCCCCAGCAGCGACGCCGCCTTGAGCCTGCCGAGCTCGGCGATGACGCGCGCGCGGGTGGTGCCCGCCGGCAGCAGCCGCGCATCCTTCAGCGCCTCGATCCAGACGCCGCCGAGGCCGACCAGCACGACCGGCCCCCACTGCGCGTCGCGGCGGGCGCCGACCACCATCTCGAGGCCGGGCTTGGCCATCTCCTCGACCAGCACGCCGTCGAGTGCGAGCCCGGGCTTCGCCGCGGCGACGCTGGCGTGCAGCCGGTCCCAGGCGGCGCGCAGGGCTGCCTCGTCGGCGATGTTGACGATGACGCCGCCGACGTCGCTCTTGTGCGCGAGCGCGGCCGCCTGCGCCTTGACGACGACCGGATAGCCGATGCGGGCGGCGGCGGCGACGGCCTCCTCGACGCGCGTCGCCATCTCGCCGCGCGGCACGGCGATGCCGAGATCGGCCAGCACGCGCTTGCCGGCATGTTCCGCGATGACGCCGGTGCCCGGCACTGTCGCGGACACGCCCTCGGCCGGCGCGGCGTCACTGGCCGCGGCCAGCGCGTCGGCATAGGCCGCGACCGCCGCCATCGCGCGCAGTGCCCGCTCCGGTGAGCGGAAGAACGGGATACCGCTCGCGCGCACGTCGGCCATGAACTTGTCGTCCAGCGGATAGTCGTCGCCCACGATGTTCAGGATGACCGGCTTCGTCGCCGAGGCGTAGACCGGGATGATCGCGTCGGACTTGGCGATCTGCATCTTCGGCGAGCCGCCGGCATAGGAGAGAAGCGCCATGCCGACGTCCGGCTGCTTCAGCAGCACCGCCGCCGAGGTGCCGTAGATGGCGGGGTTGGCGAAGCCGACCGTGCCGATGTCGAACGGGTTGTCGACATGCACGTAGGGGGGCACCAGCGTCTGCATCTCCGCCTCGATCTCGGGCGACAGCGTCGCGAGTTCGAGTCCGATGCGTTCGCAGAAGTCGAAGCAGAGGCCCCGAATGGCGCCGGAATTGGTCACCACGCCCGCCTTGCCCGGCTTCGGCGTCGGGAAACGCGACAGGATCGCGAGCACGTCGAACAGTTCGTCGGTCGTCTCGACCAGCGCGATCGCCTCGTTGCGCAGGATGGTCTGCATCACCTCGTGATCGCCCGCCAGCGCGCCGGTATGCGACTGGGCTGCGGCGCGCCCGCGGGCGCTTGATCCGGGATGCAGCAGGACGATCGGTATCCCCTTGGCGCGCGCGCCCCGGGCCGCGGCGAGGAAAAGGCCCGGATTGCGGATCTGCTCCACATAGACGCCGATCGCGGCGTTCTGCGGATCGCCGATCAGCACGTCGATGAAGTGCTCCGCGCCCAGGGTCGCCTCGTTGCCGGTGGCGATCACGTAGGACACGTCGATGCCCCGCGCGTGCATGGCGAAGCGGATGTTGGCGGCCGTGGCGCCGCTCTGGGCAACCACGGCGACCCGCCGGCCGCCGGCCGCGAGCGGGCGGACGTCCACGGGCTCGAAGGTCAGCGGGATACCGTCGGGATAGTTCGTGTAGCCCATGCAGTTGGGGCCGAGCAGCGCGATGCCGCTGTCGCGGCAAAGCCGCGCGAGTTCGTCCTGCTGCTGGCGGCCCTCGTCCCCCGCCTCGGCGAACCCGGACGCGAACACGACCACGCCCCCCATGCCGCGCTCCGCGCAGGCACGCACGGAGTCGAGGATCGCCGCCTGCGGCACGATGAGCACGGCGACGTCGATGCCTTTCTGCAGGTCGGCGATCGCCTTGACGCAGGGCCGGCCGCGGATCTCGTCGCGCGAGCGGCTGACGAGGTGGATCCGGCCGGAATAGCCGAACGCCTCCAGATTGGCGAGCACGCCGCCGCCGATCGAGGTCGGCTCCGGCTGGGCGCCGACGATCGCGATCGAGCGCGGCTTTAGCAGCCGGTCGAGATCGACGGTCATCTCTGAGGAGGCAGCCCTCGGCGCGGCATCAGCCACGGTCATAGGCTTCAAGACCCGGCTTGAACGACTTGTCGTCGAGGAACTGCTTCATGCCCGTGTTGCGGCCGTTCTCGGGGTCGCGGAACTCGGTCTGGTCCGACTTCGCCATCAGGTAGTCGCCGGCCTGGTCCCAGGTCAGGTCCTTGACGAAACGGGCGGCCGTCTTCGCCTGGCGCAGCACGTAGGGGTTCTTGCTCATCAGCGTCCGGGCGAGCTCGCGCGTCTTGTCCTTGAGCTCGGCCGCCGGGACCGCCTTGTTGACGAGCTTCATCTCGGCCGCCTCGCGGCCGGTGAAGGTCTCGCCGGTCATGATGTAGTACATAGCATCGCGGAAGCTCATCACCTCGACCACGGCCTTGGTGACGATACCGGCCGGGATAATGCCCCAGTTGATCTCCGACAGGCCGAACACGGCATCCTCGGAGGCGATGGCCAGATCGGAGCCGATGAGGAACTGGAACGCGCCGCCGAAGCACCAGCCGTTGACCATCGAGATGGTCGGCTTCGGATACTGCATCATCCGCCGCCACTGCCAGGCCGCGTTGGCGCGGAACAGCCGCTCGCGTTCGATCGGTGGCACCTTGTCGGTGGCGCGGAAATACTCCTTCAGGTCCATGCCGGACGAGAAGGAATCGCCCGCGCCGGTCACCACCATCACTTTGCAGCGATCGTCCGCTTCCAGCGCGTCCATGATCGCGTTCATTTCCCAGACGATGCCGGGATTGATCGCGTTGCGCCGGGCTGGACGGTTGAGCGTCACCCAGGCGATACCGTCCTCGAACTCGACGGTGACGTTGTCGCCCCATGCCCCGTTCTGTTTCGGTGCACCGGACGCGGTTTCGGCGGTCTGCATGGGATCACTCCGTGACTGTCGCGGTTGGATATCAGGTAGCCATATATCCGTCAACCTGACATGCCGGCTGTCGGCCGAGTGCTCCCGCTCAGCCGCGCCCCAGGAACGGCATTCTGACCGGCAGCATCGTCGACTCGAACAGGTTCACGTCGTCCGGCAGCGCCGCCATGACCAGCGCCACGCGGGCGACGTCCGCCGGGTTCATCGAGTTCGGCCGCGGGCGGTCGGTGATGCCGGGCACCAGCATGCTCTGGGTCGAGCCCGGATGCAGCATCGACACCGCGATGCCGTGCTCGCGCCCGTCCAGCGCGAGCGAGCGGGTCAACCCTTCGAGCGCGAACTTGCTGGCGGTATAGCCGGCGGTGTGCTGGCGCGGAACCTTGGCCGAGATGCTGCCGATATTGATGATCCGCCCGGCCTTCCGTGGAATCATGCTCCGTAGTGCCGCTCGGCTGCACAGGAAGACCGACGTGAGGTTGATCCGCAGGATCTCGTCCCACCGCGCCAATGTCATGTCGACTGTCGGCGTGTGGTCGGCGATCCCGGCATTGTTGACCAAGATCTCCGGGTCGCCATAGGCCTCGCGGCAGCGGGAAAACAGCCCCTCGACCTGCCCTTCGTCGGTCACGTCGCAGGCAACCGCGAGCGCCGCGCCGCCGGCCCGGGTTATCTCGCCCGCAAGCTCATCCAGCTTCGCCGCGGTCCGCGCCGCCGCCACCGTCTTCGCACCCGCAGCCGCATAGGCCTTGGCGATTTCCCGGCCGATGCCGGAGCTCGCTCCGGTGACGATCGCGACCTTGCCGTCAAGCCTCATGCGCCCCTCCTCGTGACGTTGCATCAGGCGGTTCGGCCTGCCTTGGCCGCAATTATCTTCGCCTTCTTTTCCGTCCACGCCTTCATCGCCGCGTGAGCCTCGTCGGCGGCCTTCTGAAGATAGCCCGGCTCTTCGGTACGCGCAGTGATCTCAAGGCGCAGGCCATTCGGGTCGAAGAAGTAGATCGAGTTGATGAAGTCGTGGTCGACGACATCCGTCGTCTTCACACCGGCGGCCTGAAGCCGTTCCTTCATCTGCATTACCTTCTCGACCGATTCCACTTCCATGGCGAAATGCATCACCCATGCGGGCGTATTCGGCGAAGGCAGCGGCATCTCGTTTTCGCCGAGATCGAAGAAGGCCATGTAGGAGCCGTCGGCCATCTCGAAGAAGAAATGCGCGTAGGGCTTTTCCTCGCCGGTACTGGGGACCTTATCGGCTGTCATGCAGTTGACCAGCGGCAGGCCGAGCAGATCCTCGTAGAACCTGCGGGTCTCCTCGCCGTCGCGGCACGGAAACGAATAGTGGTAGAGTCCCTTGATCTTGGGGGCGGGAACCATGGCGTATCCTCCTTCTGGCAGTCGCGCGGCGTCCTGCCGCAAGAAAAACGTCTCATGCCTCCAGCAGACCGTGCCGCCGGCTCCAGTCGGTCAGTGTGTCCAGACACAGCTTCAGCTGCTCCGGCTGGCCGAGATAGTAATGCGTCGCGTGCGGAATCCGCAGATATTCCTTGTCCGGCGTGGCGAGCGCGGCAGCGATCGTCGGGTTGTGCGTCGCGGGCACCACCTCGTCGGCATTGTTCTCAATCTGCAGCACCGGCGTGCGACGGATCAGCCGCGCGTTCATCGGCCCTTTGGCGTTCGATAAATCGTAGCTCCATTGGCTGAGCCACGAGCGCAGTGTGGTGTAGCGCGCCAGCCCCACCGGCCCGACATTAACGGTGCGCGGATCGCCCATGTAGCTCCAGCCCGGCTTGCGGTCGTTCGGATCGATCGAAGTGTCGAACCAGCGCACGTCGCACATGGTGCGGTGGACGACGAAGGCGCGCTCCTGCTCCGGCCCGCCCCGCCTCTGCAGCCGCTCCAGCATTTCGAGGCACCAGTCGGTGATCTTGCGGTTGCGCGCCACCTGTGCCGCTCGAAACCGCGTGACGAACTCCTGCGTGTAGGGCGGCTGGGCGGGACAATCCGGCGCATAGATATCCAGCGAGGGATCGCGCCTGTCGGGATCGAGCTCGTCGATCACCGAGGGGTCGAGCCATTCCGTCAGCGTCTCCGCCCGCGACAGGTGGGCTGCGATGAAGATCACGCCGTCGGCCGGCTTCAGCCCCGCCTCGACCAGGTTCACCTCGTCGCCGGCCGGCGTGTGGGTGATGGTCGGGGTCTCCGCCTGCGCCTGGTAGAACAGCGACAGCGGGCCGCCGCCCGACCAGCCGACCAGCACGACCTTTCGATAGCCGAGTTCATTGCGCGCATGGTCGAGCCAGCGGCCGAGATCGATCGCCACCTTCTCCATGATCAGGGCGCTGTCGTTCTTCGGGTAGCGGCTCGCGGCGCAGAGCACGTGCAGGCCGCGGTCGGCAAGCGCCGTCGGCATCGGCAGCAGGTGCAGCGTCGAGGTCGGATGCATGAAGACATAGACCGTCGACGACGACTGCGCCGGGCGCAGCAGCTGCCCCTCGAGGTTCACGCGGCCCGAATTGCCTGCAAAGCCGTAGGTCTCGGTGAAGCGCGCCGTATCCGGGAAGGAGACGATCAGCGGCACCCGCGTCCAGGCGCTATCGGCGGCGGTCATGCGCTCTCTCACGTCCGTCCGGCTCGGGCGTCCGCCAGGAAGCGCAAGGTGCGTTCCCACGCGATCGCCGCCTGCGCGGCGTCGGCCGTACCCGGCGCACCCCGGTTGAACCCGTGCCCTGCCGCATAGAGATGGATCTCCGCCTCGGGACACTTAGTCCGCACGGTCTCCACATTGCTCAGTGGGATCGAACTGTCCGTCTCGCCATAGTGCATCATCACCGGGCAGAGCGGCTTGGCGTCGGCGATCTTCGCGATCATGCCTCCGTAGTAGCAGACGGCCGCGTCGAGACCGTCGACCTGGGTCGCCGCCAGGAAGGCCAGCGATCCGCCAAGGCAGAACCCCACCAGCGACACGGCCTCCGTCTCCTCCCGCACGCGCCCGATCGCCGCCTGGGTGTCGAGCATGAGCGCGCCCCAGTCGAGCGTTTTCAGGTAGCCGAGCGCCACCGCGATTTCCTCGGGCGAGTATCCCGACTCGAAATCCCGCACGAACCGGTCGAACAGCGCCGGCGCGATGGCGACGTAGCCTTGACTGGCGAGAGCGTCGCAGACGCCGCGAATGTGGCTGTTGACGCCGAAAATCTCTTGCAGCACGACGATGCCGCCGGTCGGCGCCTCCGCCGGCGCGGCGCGATAGGCACCGAGTTCATGACCGTCGGCGGCGCGAAGCCGCAATAGTTCTCCCATGTCGAAATCCTTCAGGCTGATCTGCGGTCGTCGGCGGGTGGGTCGGCGAAGTCGTCGCGCAGCACGTCGGGAGGGCAGCCGAGCTTGCGCGACACCTCGGCCGCGGCGGCATGCACGCGCCGCGCAGTCCGACCCTGCGGATCGATGTCGATGTCGTTCTTCATGCCGAGCGCGGTAACGGCGGCGGCGATCTCGCCGGCATAGTCGAAGATCGGCGCCGAAATCGACGCGAAGCCGGCATTGAGCTGGCTGTCCGAGAACGCCAGCTGCCGCTGCCTGATCAGCGGCAGGCTCTCCTCGGCCCGTCGCTTCAGCGTTGCATCCACCGGTCGTTCGCGCGTCTCGACATGCTGGATCGCCGAGCGCGCCTTGTAGGCGAGAAAGACCCGCCCGGTCGCCGCCTGGTAGAGCGGCAGCACATGGCCGACGCGCACGGAGACCAGCACCTCGACCGTGGCGTCGACCTTGGCGATGATGACCGGACCGCGATTGCCCCAGACCGTGAGGAAGACCAGCAGCCCCGTCGCCGACTGCAGCCTGTCGAGAGCCTCCCGCGAGACCTGCGCCACGTCGAGCTGGCGCATCGCAGCGGCGCCGAGTTGCAGGGCGTAGGGTCCGAGCCCGTAGCGCATCGTCACCGGGTCCTGTTCCACGAGACCAGCGTGGGTGAAGCTCGCCATGTAGAGATGCACCTTGCTGGCCGGCATGTCGGCGAGTTCGGCGATCTTGCTCAACGGCAGCTTGCCGCTCGCCGCCTCGAGCACTCTGATCAGACGGAAGCCCACGTCGATCGACTGGATACGGCGCTGGTTTCGAACCTTCGCTGTCATGCCGTGCTCATCAGGGGTCTGGAGCGGTCCGGGGACACGGGCACGCTCGTGGCGTCGTAGGTGAACAGCCATTCGTAGCGCTGCCGCACCTTGGACTCCTCCCACTCGGAATTGACATAGGTCTCCGCAAGCGCGGGATCGGACAGCGCCGGGTTGTGAAACCGGCCGAGGTTCGCTTCCGCGCCCTTGACGATTTTGGTGGTTCGCTCCTTGCGTTCCGCCTCGTAGGAATGGAACGCCGCGTCGTGATCGCCTGGGTTGGCGGCGAGCGCCCGCGCCAGCACGAGCCCGTCTTCGATCGCCATCACGGCGCCCTGCGCCAGGAAGGGCAGCGTCGGGTGGCAGGCATCGCCCAGGAGCGTCGCGCGGCCCTGCGTCCATTCTTTCATCGGCTGGCGCAGCATCAGCGCCCACTTGTAGGGCGTATCGATGCTCTTGATCAGCGTGTGCACGTCCTCGTGCCAGCCCTGATAGTCGGCGAGGCACTCCTCGACCGTGCCGGCAACCGACCAGGATTCGACCTGCCAGTCCGTCCGCTCCACCACCGACACGTAGTTCATCAATTCGCCCCGCCGCAGCAGGTAGTGGATGACGTGGCCGCCCGGCCCGATCCAGTTGGTGCCGACGGGGCGATGGAAGCGCTCCGGCAGCCGCTTTGTGTCAATGACCCCGCGCCAGGCGACGATGCCGGTGAATGTCGGTTTGTCGGCGCCGAACAGCACTTCGCGGACGACCGAATGCACCCCGTCGGCGCCGATCGCTATGTCCGACGTCGCCTTCGCGCCATCGGCGAAATGCAGCTTCACGTCGCGGGACGTCTGGTCGATGCCGACGCATTTCATGCCAAGCTTGATCGCGTCCGGTGCGATGCGCCGGATGCCGACCGCCAGCGCCTGGTGCAGGTCGTTGCGATGGATCGTGATGTAGGGGAAACCGTATTGCGCCACGGAAAGCGGGCCGAGGTCGAACAGCTTCCAGGTCTTGCCCGTGTTCCACAGCCGGATCTGCTTGCCGCCCGGTTCGCTGGCAACGCTCATGATCTCTTTTTCGAGACCGAGCTCGAACAGGATGCGCGTGCCGTTGGCGCTGATCTGGACGCCCGCGCCGACCTCGCGCAGTTCCTGCGCCTGCTCGAACACCTGCACGTCGAAGCCGCGCCGCAGCAACCCGAGCGCCGCGGTCAATCCGCCGATGCCGCCTCCGACGACAGATATCTTCATCCGTGGCTCACTCCGAATTGCCTGAAAGCATGAAACGCGGCCATATCGATGTCAATTTGGTTTTGACAGGGTATAATTTCATTTGCTTAAATCCAACAGTCGGCTCCGGTCACATGGTCACCGGCGCAGACGCACGAGACCGAGATGGTCATTGACAATCGATGTATGGTTGCCTGATATAAGGATGCCATACGATCTGCCGAATGTGAAGCGTGCAAAGGGCCTGGTTGCCCTTTTTGAAATGATCAAACCGAGTTGGCCCACGGTGAACGACCTCGGGAGGAGGTCTCCGCCGTTTCGATGTGCCGACCGGTCGTGACTCCGGCGTCAGGGAGCGCCGGAGCGTTGAAGGCCCGGGAGGAGCATTGATGCTGAAGGTGAAAAGCCCGCAGGACCTCGGCGCTGGGATAATGTTCCTGCTGATCGGTCTCGCAGGCATCGTTCTTGGCCGCGATCTCGATTTCGGAAGTGCGCGGAACATGGGGCCGGGATACTTCCCGATTCTCATTTCCGGCTTCATCGTTCTGATCGGCGCAATCGTCGCGGGCCGTTCGTTCACGGTCGAAGGCCCGGCCATCGAACGCCTGCAGCTTCGCCCGATCCTGATGCTGCTCGTCGCGCTCGCCGTGTTCAGCTTTCTCATCAAGGAAATCGGCGTCGTCCTCACCTCGATCCTCATGATGGTCGTCGCCGCCTACGCGCGGCCAAACGTGGCCATCGTCGAGACTGTCATCTTCGCCGCCTGCGTCGCAGCCTTCGTTGCCCTCGTCTTCGTCTTCGGCCTCAACCAGCCGATGCCGCTCTGGTGGAACGGCTAGATGGAGATGTTCGAACATCTGGCGACAGGCTTCGTCGCCGCCGCCTCCCTGCAGAACCTGCTGTTCTGCCTGATCGGCGTGCTGCTCGGCACGCTGATCGGCGTCCTCCCCGGCATAGGCCCCATCCCGACGCTCGCGATCCTGCTGCCGATCACCTTCGGGCTCGACCCGCTCTCGGCGCTGATCATGATGGCCGGCATCTACTACGGCGCCCAGTACGGCGGCTCGACCACCTCCATCCTGGTCAACATGCCCGGCGAAGCGTCCTCGGTCGTCACCTGCATCGAGGGCCACCAGATGGCCAAACGCGGCCGCGCCGGTTCGGCGCTCGCCACGGCGGCACTTGCCTCCTTCTTCGCCGGCTGCGTCGGCACGGTGTTCCTGGCGGCCTTCGGGCCGCTGCTGGCGAAGATCGCGCAGCAATTCACCTCGCCGGACTACTTCTCGCTGATGGTGCTCGGCCTGGTGATGGCGGTCGTGCTGGCGCACGGCTCGCTCCTCAAGGCGGTGGCGATGGTGCTCATCGGCCTGCTGCTCGGCCTCGTCGGCACCGACATCAACAGCGGCCTGACTCGCTATACGTTCGGCATCGACGGCCTGTGGGAGGGCATCGACTTCCTGCCGCTGGTGCTCGGCCTCTTCGGCATCGTCGAGATCATCCGCAATCTCGAGAACCCGCCCGGCCAGCGCACGCCGATCTCGACGCGCCTGAGCGATCTGTGGCCCACCCGCTCCGAATTCCGCCTGGCCTGGCCGGCCGCGATACGCGGGACCGGTCTGGGCTCCCTCCTCGGCATCCTGCCCGGCGGAGGTGCGGTGCTGGCCTCCTTCGCCAGCTACACCGTCGAAAAGAAGATCACGCGCCAGCCCGAGCGCTTCGGCAACGGTGCGATCGAGGGCGTGGCGGGTCCTGAAGCCGCCAACAACGCCGCCGCGCAGACCTCATTCATCCCCCTGCTCACGCTCGGCATTCCGTCCAACCCGGTCATGGCGATCATGATGGGTGCGATGATCATCCAGGGCATCCAGCCGGGTGCCGCCGTCATGACCGCGCGCCCGGAACTGTTCTGGGGGATGGTCGCGTCGATGTGGATCGGCAATCTGATGCTGGTCGTCATCAACCTGCCGATGCTCGGCGTCTGGGTGAAGCTGCTCTCGGTGCCCTACCGGTTCCTCTATCCGGCGATCCTCCTGTTCTGCGCCGTCGGCGTCTACTCGACCAGCACCGAACCGTTCATGATGGTCCTGATGATCGTCTTCTCGATCTTCGGCTACGTGCTGATGAAGTTCGGCTGCGAGCCCGCGCCGCTGGTCCTCGGCTTCATCCTCGGCCCGCTGATGGAGACCAATCTGCGGCGTTCGCTGACGCTGTCGCGCGGCGATCCGATGATCTTCCTCGACCGCCCGATTTCGGCCGGACTGCTGATCGCCACGCTGCTGGTGATCGCCCTCATCGTCTTTCCGCAGTTCCGCAAGACCCGGGAGGTGGCTTTCCAGGAGGACTGACTTTCGTTCGCATTCACCCGTGCATCACGCCGGACTCACTCAGGAGGAGAAGAGAATGTCCAAAGACCAGATCATGATAACGCGCCGCGGGGCACTCGCACTCGCAGCCGGCGCAGCCGCAATGCTCGCGCCGAGATTCGCTTTCGCCCAGACCGCCTACCCCAGCAAGAACATCAGCTTCATCTGCGCGTTCCCGGCAGGCAGCGGCGCCGACGTCCTCGTCCGCTTCTTCGCCGAGAAGGTTGCGGCCGTTGCCGGTCACACCGTCATCGTCGAGAACAAGCCCGGCGCAGCGGGCAGCATCGCGACCGAATTCACCGCCCGCGCACCGGCCGACGGCCACACGATCTTCGTCCATTCGGGCAACTCGATCGCCGGCAACATGTGGCTCATGAAGAAGCCTCCGGTCGATGCCGCCAAGGACCTGCAGACCATCGCCACGGTCAACAAGCAAGCCTTCATGATCACCGTCCGTGCCGACAGTCCCTACAAGACGCTGGCCGATCTCGTTGCCGACCAGAAGGCCAAGGGCGACAAGGGCTCCTATGCGGTCAACGCGACCTCGGGCCGGGTTCTGGCCGAGGAGTTCAAGCAGATCGCCGGTCTCCAGACGCTGCCCGTCTCCTACGGAACGGCTTCGGATTCCGTCAACGACATGCTGAGCGGCCAGGTCGATTTCGGGTGCCACGATCCGGTTTTCTCGCTGGCGCAGGTGCGCTCCGGCCGCTTCCGGGTCCTGGCGCTGGGCGCGGCGGAACGGCTGCAGGGCATTCCCGACATCCCGACCTTCAAGGAACAGGGCTACGACATCGACCAGCTCGGCTGGTGGGGCGCTATGGTGCCGGCGGGTGTTCCTGCCGATATCGTCACCACGATCAACGGCTGGTTCAACAAGGTGCTTGCCGAAGATGCGACGAAGGAGTTCCTGATGAAGCAGGGCGGCGACCCTTACATCTCGACGCCCGAAGAATCGCAGAAGCTGATGGAAGAAACGATCACCGAATGGAAGCGCCTCGTCGAGGTCGCCAAGATCCCGGCGCAGTAAAGCGCGGAGACGATCAGCACGCAGGCGCCGGCAGCAATGCCGGCGCCTTGCGTTTCAGGTCCGGTCAGGTTTGCTTGCAGTGCCGGACTATCTCGGTTAGGCCAAAACAGGCAATAAGGGGGGCCGTAACCGAAGTGTCCAGGAGCAAGAATTCAACCGGCGCCGACCGCGAGATCCTGCGGCCGCGCGCCATGTTCTTCCTCAACCAGGCGAACCACGCCGTGCGCAGCCGGCTGGACGCGGCGCTGGGCGTCATCGAGATGACGGCGATCCAGTATACGGTGCTGAGCGTCATCGGCGCCCGTGCGGGACTGTCGTCGGCCGAGCTGTCGCGGCGCTTCTTCGTCACGCCGCAGACGATGAACGAGCTGATTGCTGCGCTCGAGCGCCGAGGCTTCATTATCCGCAAGGCCGATCCGGCGAACCGCCGGATCCTGCGCATGGACGTCACCGTCGCCGGCCGCGAGATGCTGACGAAATGCGACGCGCTCGCCGACGCTGTCGAGCGGGACGTCTTCGGCGCGATGCCGGACGAGGACTATCGCAGGCTGGCCGAACTCACCCGCGATCTCGCGCACCATCTGCGCACCCGCGACGAGACCGCCGGCTGAGATCGATGGAACGGCGGAGCCGCCGAGGCGGCCCCGTGCTTCCCGCTCCAGGCCTAGCCGCTCAGCCCCAGCAGCTTCTCGGCATTGCCGTGGTAGATCTTGTGACGAACCTCTTCGGTAACGTCGAGGGCGTCGAGGATCCGCAGCGTTTCGCGGATATACATCGGCCCTCCTTCCGGATCGAACGGCGCGTCCGAGGCGAACACGACGCGGTCCTCGCCGAAGAACTCGATCGCATGCTCGATCGCCTTGCGTGAGCCGAACGAGGCGGTATCGGCGTAGAACTCCTTGAAATACTCCAGATGCGGCCGTTTCAGCGCCTTGAGCACGGGCTTCAGGTCGCGGTCGCTGGTGCGCTTGCCCATCTGGTCCCAGCCGGGTCCGACACGGCCTTCGAAATAGGGGATCATGCCGCCGGCGTGGTGGGTGATGACCTTGAGCCCCGGGAACTTGTCGAACATGCGCGAGAACACCATCCGCGCCATCGTGGCGGACGTTTCGTAGGGCCAGCCGAGCGTCCAGAAGATCTCGTATTCGGAGCGTGTCTCGGTCTCGTAGTCCGCGAACTCCTGCGTTCGGGCAGGATGCAGGAAGATCGGCCTGCCCGACTTCGCCATGTAGTCGAAGAACGGCTCGAACTCCGGCAGGTCGACCGGCTTGCCGTTGATGTTGGTGAAGATCTGCACCCCGCCGGCGCCGAGATCCTCGATCGCGCGACGGCTTTCCTCGACGGCGGCGTCCGGATTGTTCATCGGCGCCGTGGCGATGAAGGTGGGGAAACGATCCGGATACTTCTGGACCAGCTCGGCCATGGCGTCCGAGCCGATCTGCGACAGTTCGAGCGCCACCTCCGGGCCCGCGAACTTCTCGAGCGGCGGCGAGGCCAGCGACAGGACCTGCTGGTAGTCGGACCCGAACATGTCCATCACCTCGAAGCGCCGGTCGAGATCGGTCATCATCGGCACGTCGCCCGACCGCTTGGTCATCTGGGTCATCGTGCCCAGCTCCTTGACCAGGCGGTCGAAGAACGGCTTCGGCCAGATATGGTTGAAGATGTCGATCCTGCGCATGCGCTCCTCCAATATGTCAGGTCGCCTGATACTGTAGCGGGTGGTGGGGACGGGTCAACTGGTGGCGAGGCGATTCAGCCGGCCTGGCCCAGCTTGCCGGGGTTCATGATGCCGGCCGGGTCGAGCGCCGCCTTGATGGCATTCATCACGTCCACCGCCTCGCCGTGCTCGCGGCGCAGGTAGCCGAGCTTCGAGATGCCGATGCCGTGTTCGCCGCTGAACGTGCCGCCCATCTCCATCGCCCGCGCGTAGAGCCGATCCGCCAGACGTTCCGCCTCCGCGAGTTCCTCCGGGATCTCCGGCTTGATCAGGTAACCGACGTGGAAATTGCCGTCGCCGACATGGCCGATGATCTTGGCCGTAAGGAACGACCGGTCGATGTCGGCGCGGGCCGCCAGCACCGCCTCTGCGAGCCGCGAGATCGGCACGCAGACGTCGGTCGTGTAGGTCTTGCAGCCCGGCCGCAGCGACTGGTTGGCGTAGATCGTCTCGTGCCGCGCCTTCCACAGCCGCTCGCGGTCTTCCGGGAGGGTCGACCAGGCGAAGTCCGAGCCGCCGGACTCGGCGGTGATCGCGGCTACCGTCTGCGACTGTTCCTCCACCCAGCGCGGGCTGCCGTGGAATTCGAGGAACAACGTCGGCGCCCGCTTCAGCCCCAGCTTGGAATGTGCGTTTGCCGCATCCACCGCCACCTCGTCCAAGAACTCGATGCGGGCGACGGGAACGCCGCTCTGCATTGTCGCGACCACCGCCTCCACCGCCCCGCGCATCGTCCCGAATGTGCAGATCGCCGAGGCGATCGTCTCGGGGATCGGCTGCAGCCGCACGGTGACCTCGGTGATCACACCGAGCGTGCCCTCCGCGCCGACGAAGAGCTTGGTCAGGTCGTAGCCCGTGGAGGACTTCTTCACCCGCCGGCCGGTGGTGATGATCCTGCCCGTCGGCGTAACGACGCGCAGCGCCAGCACGTTTTCCCGCATAGTGCCGTAGCGCACCGCCGTCGTGCCGCTCGCCCGCGTCGAGGCCATCCCGCCGAGCGTCGCGTCCGCGCCGGGATCGATCGGGAAGAACAGGCCCATGTCGCGCAGGTGCGAATTGAGTTGCTTGCGCGTCACGCCGGCCTCGACCACCGCGTCGAAATCCTCGCCGTTGACCGCCACGATCCGGTTCATCCGGCTCACATCGAGCGAGATACCGCCCTTCAGCGGGATCGTGTGGCCTTCCATCGAGGAGCCGGCGGCGAAGGGCGTGACGGCGATGCCAAACTCGAAGCACGCCGCCACCACGCGCTGCACCTCGTCCTCGCTCTCGGCGAAGATCACCGCGTCCGGAAGCCGCGTCGGCTGGCGCGACATGTCGTGACCATGGTGCTCGCGCACCGCGTCCGACACCGACAGCCGCTCGCCGAAATGCGGCTTCAGACGGCCAATGGTCTGCTGGAGCGGACTGGTCATGTCACGCTCCCGCCGCCGCGCGGTGGTAGCGCGAGCGCTGGATTTCCTTGGCGGTGATGAACTCCAGCAGCACCGGAATGCCGGCCTTCGTCTTCTCGATCCCGCGCAGGATCGCCGGCACGATCTCCTCCGGCGTCGTCACCCGCTCGCCATATGCCCCCATCGCGCGCGCGAAGGCGGCGTAGTCGCCGGAAATGTCGGTCGACCGGTACTTCTCCGTCGACACGGGCATGATCGGCAGTTCCATCGCCATGGAGAAATTGTTGAGCAGGATCGACAGGATCGGAATGCGCTCGCGCACCGCGGTCTCGAAATCCATGCCGGTGAAGCCGATCGCGGCGTCGCCCCAGACATTGATGCAGAGCTTGTCGGGATGCGCGAGCTTGGCGCCCATCGCGAGCCCCAGCCCGTAGCCGAGCTGGGTCGACTTGCCCCAGCCGATATAGGTCAGCGGCGCCACCGTCTTCCAGAACGGCGACAGCTGGTCGCGCGGGCTGCCGGCATCGTGCGTGATGATCGTGTTGGCGACGTCGACCGTCTGCTGCAGGTCCCACAGCACCCGGTAGGGCGACAGCGGCGCGTCGTTCGAGGTGAGCTTCGGCATCCACTCGGCGAGCCAGGCCGCCTGCACCGAGGCGATCTCGGCCGCAGTCTCCGTCGCATCCCGCGAGGGCGTCCGGCGTCTATCCAGCTCGGCGATCACCGCGTCCAGTGTCAGCGCGGCGTCGCCCACCAGCGCCACCGTCGCCTCGATGTCCTTGTTGACATGGTCGGGGTCGAGCGTGGCGTGGATCATCGTCTTGCCGAGCGGCATCTGCACGCCGAACGCGGTCTCGGTGAAGGAGCAGCCGATGCCGAAGATGACATCCGACGCATCGAGGAAGTGGCGCAGCGTCTTCGAGATCGCGGCCCCGCCCGCGCCGATCGACAGTTCATGCGTCTCGGGGAACGCGCCCTTGCCTTCGAGGCTGGTGGATACCGGGATCGCCAGCCGCTCCGCCAGCGCCTTGAGTTGCGGCCAGGCGCGAGCGTAGTGCACGCCCTGGCCGGCGTAGAGCACCGGGCGCCTGGCGGCCAGCAGCAGGTCGACCGCCTCCCTCACCGCCGCCGGGTCCGGACCGTAGCGGGTGGCGAGCACCGGCCGGTAGTCGAGCGGCTCCGGCACCTCGTGCTGCCACATGTCGTTGGGGATCTCGATCAGCACCGGCCCGCCGCGCCCGTTGCGCAGCCGGCTGAAGGCGCGGCGGAACACGTTGGTCAGCTCGGCGGCAGAGGTGATCGGCTCGGCCGACTTGGTGATGCCCTTCATCGAGATCGTGGCGTTGTAGTTCGGGTCGACATGGGCGAGCCGCCGCTCGTAGCCCATCGGCAGCACCAGCAGCGGCAC
This sequence comes from Mesorhizobium sp., assembly GCA_019635735.1. Lineage (GTDB taxonomy): Bacteria > Pseudomonadota > Alphaproteobacteria > Rhizobiales > Rhizobiaceae > Mesorhizobium_A. The sequence goes on along the minus strand of JAHBYX010000007.1, from coordinate 76,628 downwards.
CGATTCCGAATAGGCCTGCGCGATGCCGCCGTAGGAATTCTCGGTCCCCGGCCCGAGCTGCATGGCAAAGACCCCTATCCTGCGGCCGGACGACAGCCGCGAGATCGCGTCGGCCATGTGGATGCCGGTGCGCTCCTGCCGCACGATGACGGGGCGGATGTCGGCCTCCGCCGCCCGTTCCAGCACGTGGTTGACCGGGTAGCCGCAGATCAGATCGACGCCCTCCCGCTTGAGGATCTCCGCAATCGCTTCGCCGAGCTTCATCCTGCGTCTCCTGTCCGCACCGGCCATGCCCATGCCGTCGCATGCCGCACCAACGCATGGCGCGCCTGCGCGGCGGATCGCAGCCCGGACTGGCCGAGCGCGAGGGTGAACTCCTCGATCAGGCTCGCCGCCATGTGGCGCGCGCCGTCGTCGCCGATGGCCGCCAGCGCCAGCATGAAGGCCCGGGCCGAGAAGGTCGAATGCGCGCCGCAGGCGAGCGCGCGCATCGCGTCGACGCCGGAGGTGACGCCGCTGTCGAGGATCACGGTCATGTCGCGCCCGACGGCGGCGGCAATCGCCGGCAGCATGTCGACCGAGGCCGGCGCCGCGTCGAACTGGCGCCCGCCATGGTTGGAGACGATCACCCCGCCCATGCCGATCGCGCGCGCTTTCTCCGCATCCGCCGGGTGCAGCACACCTTTCACCAGCATCGGCCCGCGCCATGTCTCGCGCAGCCGCGCCAGCACGTCCCAGGCAAAGCCGCCGCCGACATGGGCGCCAACGAAGGCGGCCGGGTCGCCGCCCCTGGCATAGGCTTCGATATTGGCGAAGCGCGGCATGCCTCGCCGCGCCAGCGCTCGCAGCCAGGGCGGCGACGCGGCGACCTGGAGCGTGTTGCGCCAGCTCAGCCTGAACGGCATCACGAACCCGTTGCGCAGGTCGCGCGGCCGCCTCGAGCGAACCGGCACGTCGAGCGTTGCCACCAGCACCTTGGCGCCCGCCTCCTGTGCGCGACGGGCGAGGTCGAAGCTGATGCGGTGATCGTCTGCAGCCAGCGGATAGAGCTGGAACCAGGTCACGTCGGGCGCCCAGCGCGCGACGTCCTCGATGCGGGCGGTCGCCAGCGTGCCGACGAGATAGGGAATGTTCATCCGCTGCGCCGCCCGCGCGAACAGCTCGGTCGCGCCTGGCCACATCAGCCCGTCCATGCCGATCGGCGAGATGCCGATCGGAGCGGCGTAGCGGCGGCCGAACAGCTCGACCGACGGATCGACGCCCTGCGTCTCGATCCCGTAGCGCGGCACGATCTCGATGCTCCTCAGCGCCGCGCGGTTGCGGGAGAGCCCGCTCTCGTCGCCCGCCCCGCCCTGCAGGAACTCGAAGGCGAAACGCGGGATCCGCCGGGCGGCCCGCCTCTCCAGGTCCTCGATCGTGGGAAACCTACGCCGCAGCACCGGCAGCCGCAGCGCAAGCCGCGTCTCGTCCAGCTCCTGGTTGCGTGGCCCGCCCACTAATATCCCACGATGACTTCCAGCAACGCCTGGCGGCCCGACCGTGTCGCCTCCAGCGCGCGCTGGATGGCGGCTGGCAGAGCCGCGCCGTCGTCGACCCGCTCGGCATGTGCGCCGTGCGCCCGCGCGATCGCGGCATAGTCCGGCGACGGATCGAGCGCGGTGATCGGCATCACGTTGGCCGCCGCCGCACTTCCGTCCGGATACATATACAGCGTCGAGCGGCGCACCGCGTTCCAGATGCCGTTGTTGAAGACGACGGTCAGCAGCGGTAGTTTCAGCGCCGCCGCGGTCTGGTGGCAGGCCACCGGATTGGCGAACATGTAGGACCCGTCGCCGATCGTCGCGATCACCTGCTTGGTACTGTCGCCCAGTTGCGCGCCGAGCGCCGCCGTCAGGCCCCAGCCCAGACCGCCCGACAGCGGCGTCGAGAAAAAGCTGCCCGGCGCCTCGAACCGCATCGCGCTCGGATCGATCCCCAACTCGTTGAAGAACACCGTGTTCCCGTCGGCAGCATCCGACAGGCACTTGCTGACGAAGGCGGGCGACATCGGCGATCCGTTGCCGGCCGAGAGCCGCTTCTGCAACGCGGCGTCAACCGCGGCGCGCGCCGCGGCGACGCGCGCGCGCCGGTCGGCGAAATCCTCGACCGCGGGCACGCAGTCGCGCATGGCCGCGTCCAGCGCCGCGATGCCGGCATTCAGCCCGCCCGCCAGCGAGATGTCGATGCGGAAGCTGCGCATTGGTAGGCCGCGGTAGAGCGGCTCGGGGCCGAGCGCGATGATCGTGCAGGCTTCCGGAGGCTGGACATGGTCGGCGATCCACGGGACCATCGCCCCGGCGACGACGATCGCGTCGGCGTCGCGGACCCACTCGGTCGGCTCCCGGCCGACATGCATCGGATGGCTGGTGGGCAACGACTGGCGCGTCGCCCAGAATTCGACCACCGGCAGGGCGAACCGTTCGGCAAAGCCCGCCAGCGGCTCGAAGCCGCCGCCGGTCTCGCCGCTCTGCGCGATGATGACGGGGTTCTTCGCCCACGAAAGCACGTCGGCCGCGCGCGCCACGAGGTCGGCCGAGGGCGATCCGTAGGTCGTCGGCGCGAGGTTCGGGCGGGAGGTCGGCGCGATGGCCGCCTCTGCCAGCGCCTCACGCGGCAGGCTGACATAGACCGGACCGCGCGGCTCGCTCATGGCGATGCTGACGGCGCGGTCGATCGCCGGGCCCGCCTGGTCGGCATAGCGCAGTTCGTAGTCCCACTTGACGATCTCGCGGACCATGCCCGCCTGGTCGCGCATCTCCTGTCCCCAGTGGATCGGGCTCGACCGGCTGCCGAATCGGCCGCTCTCGGTCAGCGGCGTGCGGCCGGAGCACATCAGGATCGGCACGTTCTCCGAGGCCGCGTTGATCAGCCCCATGACGGAATTGGCGAGACCGACATTGACATGCACCATCACGGCCGCCGGCTTGCCGGTTGCCAGGTAATAGCCGTGCGCCATGCCGACCGCGACGCCCTCGTGCGGGATAACCAGCGGCTCGGGCATCGCGATGCCGCTCTCCGGCGCACGGGCATAGGCCTCGATGATCGAGGGGAAGTCCGTGCCGCCATTGGCGAACAGCACGTCGATGCCGGCAGCCTTCATGCGGCCGAGCACCGCCTCCGCGGCGAACGCGCCTTCCGGACGGGTGTGCTTCATCGCATCTGCTCCCTGTTTGACGGCGGCTCAGACGGTGACGCTCAGCGTCTTGGTGACGAGAAAGGCGTCGATGCCCTCCATGCCGACCTCGGATCCGTGGCCGCTTTCCTTGACGCCGCCGAACGGCGTCTCGGGCATCGAGATGTTGAACGAGTTGATGCCCACCATCCCCGCCTCGATCGCGTCGCCCAGCCTGGCGATGTTCGCAGCCGACGAGGTGAAGGCATAGGCCGCGAGCCCGTAGGGCAGGCTGTTGGCCTTGCGCACGGCATCGTCGAGATCGCTGAACGGGTTGAGCACGGCGACCGGTCCGAACGGCTCCTCGCGCATGATCCGGGCGTCGCCCGGCACGTCGGCGAGCACGGTCGGTTCGAAGAAGCTGCCCTCGTTGCCGACGCGCCGGCCGCCGGCGAGCAGCTTCGCGCCCTTGGCGACCGCGTCCTGCACCAGCGCCTCGACGGCGTCGCGACGTCGGGTGTGCACGAGCGGCCCCATCTGCGTGGCGGCGTCCATCCCGTCGCCGACCTGGATCTTCTTCGCCCGCTCGGCAAAGCCCGCGCAGAAGCTCCGGTAGGACGCGTCCTGCACGTAGAAGCGCGTCGGCGAGACGCAGACCTGGCCCGAGTTGCGGTATTTGCGCTGCACGCCCATGTCGAGCGCGGCCGTCATGTCGGCATCGTCGAAGACCAGCACCGGCGCGTGGCCGCCGAGTTCCATCGTGGTGCGCGTCAGGCTGTCGGCGGCGAGCTTGATCAGGTGCTTGCCGACCGGAATCGAGCCGGTGAACGAGATCTTGCGGATGACCGACGAGGCGAGCAGATGGCGCGAGATCGTGTCCGGCACACCGAACACCACCGCGATAGCCCCCGCCGGCACGCCGGCGTCCACCAGGCACCGCGCCACCGCGAGCGCAGAGGCCGGCGCCTCTTCACCCGGCTTGTAGACCATCGTGCAGCCGGCCGCGAGCGCCGCGCCCATCTTGCGCGCGGCATTGCCGATCGGGAAGTTCCAGGCGGAGAAGCCGGCGGCCGGGCCGACCGGCTCGCGCACGACGGTGAAGCGCGTGTCGTGCAGGCGGCCGGGGATGACGCGGCCATAGCTGCGGCGGCCCTCCTCGGCGAACCATTCCATCTCCTCGGAGGCGAAATGCGTCTCCAGCCGCGCCTCGGCGAGCGGCTTGCCCATCTCGAGCGTGGCGAGGCGGGCGATGTCCTCCTGCCGCTCGCGCATCAGGTCGGCGGCCTTCTTCAGGATCTTGCCGCGCTCGCGCGGGTTGACGTGCCGCCACGACGCAAAAGTCCGCTCCGCCGCCGCCAGCGCCCGGTCGAGATCGGCGGCGGTCGCATGCGGCACGACACCGATGGCGCGTCCGGTGGCGGGATTGACGACCGGCTGCGTCTCGCGCGCCGACGCATCTATCCATTCGCCGTCGATGAGGAGTTCAGGCGAGACGTAGCCGCTCGGCGTGGTGGGGGTCCCGGTCACGGCGTTCATCGCTCGTCCTCCTCGATCCGATGGCTCCAACCTATCATCAGGGTCCCTGATAATTGTCAAGACCAAACCGCCGTCGCCCCGTCGTCGGATTCCCCCTCCCCTGCTACGTCCCCAGATCGCGCAATTGAAACATATCAGGACGCCTGATAATTACCGGAAAGGAACGGCAACTCATGAGCGAGCGTGAACCTGACATGGGCGACGGAGTGGAAGTCTGGCGCGGCGGCGTCAACGCCTGGGAATGCGACGAGATGGGCCACATGAACACGCGTTTCTACGTTGCGCGCTGCATGGAGGGCTTGTCCGTGCTCTTCGCCTTCGCCGGACTGCCCGGTCTCTTCGCCCCGGGCGCCACCGCCACGGCACAGGTGCAGGAGATGCACATCCGCTTCCATCGCGAGGCCCGCTCGGCAACGCCTCTCTACATGACTGCCGGCTTCTCTGCCTTGGGCGAGAGCAATGCGGAAATCGTTGCGCTGTTGCGGCACCACCCCGACGGCGCGCTCGCCGCCACGTTCCGCGTAGCGCTCCATGCATGCACCCCGGCAGGCGACAGCATCGTCTGGCCGGCGCCGTTCGCCGAACGGGCCGCGACCCTTGCGATGGAAGTGCCGCCCGAGGCGCAGCCGCGGAGCGTTAAATCCGGTCCCGCGCCGTCCCTCGGTGGACGTTCCGCACTCGATACCCACAGGCGTATCGCGCTCGGCTCGGTTGCAGCGTCCGACTGCGACGCCTTCGGGCGCATGCTCCCGCAGAAGTTCATGGGCGCCGTCGCCGACGGCATCCGCGGTCTCACCGCGCCGCTGCGCGAGATCGTCGCGCGCCATGCCGAGACGGTGCCCGACCGGATCGGCGGGGCGGTGCTCGAGTTCCGCATCGTCCATGTCGGCCGGCCCCGCGCCGGCGACTGCTTCGAGGTTCGCTCGGCTTTCACCGGCGCCGACGCCAGGACGTTCTCGCTCGAACACTGGATGGTCGACCCTGTCGGCGGAGAGGTCTGGGGCTACATGGAGTCGATCGCGATCGTCTTCGATCTCGACCGCCGCAAGATCGTCGGCATCACCGAGGCCGCAATGGCCGCGTTGCGACCCTTGATGCTGGCCTGAATCATCGCGAAGGTCTCCGAACTCGCGGACTTCCTCCCCCGCCCCCCGCTTCAGCGGAACCGCTCGGCGAATGCGACGCTGTTGATCAGGGCCGCCAGTTCCTTGCGGGCGGCGAAGGAGGTCTCCGGCGCGGTCGACAGGAAGGCCTTCACGGCCCGCACGGTGGCCACCGAATTCTTCGCCAGCTGGCCGACGATCCGCTCCGCTTCCGCCTCCAGCGTATCGGCCCCGGTGACGACACCGATCAGGCCGAGCGCCTTGGCCTCCGTTGCCTCCACCGCGTCGCGTGTCAGAACGAGCCGCGCCAACGCTGCGCGCGGGATGCGGTCGGCAAGCGCGTTCATTACCAGCGTCGGCGCGATGTCGTGGTTCATCTCGGGCACCTGGAAGCGCGCCGTGTCGGCCGCGACCGCGACGTCGGCCAGCGCCGCGATGGCGCAGCCCACGCCGTTTGCGCGTCCCTGCACCCGTGTCACGACGGGCACCGGTACGTCGCGCAGGACCTGGTAGAAATCGAGCACCGGATCCGAGATCAGCCGCCGCAGGTCGAGCGCCGTCGCCCGCGTGCCGGGGGCGAGTTTCGCGCCATCCCGCCCGGTGCAGAAGTCCGCGCCCGCCGCCTTGACCAGCACCGCGCGCGTCTCGGCATCGAGCGCGCGGAGAGCCGCCGAGATCGCGTCGGCCATCGCCGGCGTCAGCGCGTTGCCCTGCTCGGGCCGGTTGAGCGTGATCTCGAGGACATGGTCGTCGCGCCGGATGATGATGACTTCGTTGGTCAATGGTCCTCTCCTTCGTCCTGTGTCCCCTCCGCCTTCGCGTCCTGGATCGCCTGCCAGATCCGCATCGGCGTCGCCGGCATCTCGACATGGCGAACGCCGAGATGCGCCAGCGCATCGACGACGGCGTTGATGGTGACGCCGAGCGCCGGCGTGGTGCCGCCTTCGCCGCCCGGCCGGAACCCCATCGGATGGTTCGCGGAAGGCACTTCGCTCAGGTCGGTGGTGAAGCTCGGGAAATCGCTGGCGCGCGCCAGGGCATAGTCCATCATCGTCGCCGACAGGGCCTGCCCGGTCTCGTCGTCGAAGCGCGACCATTCGAGCAGCGCCTGGCCCGCCCCCTGGACGATGCCGCCATGCGTCTGGCCGTGCACGATCATCGGGTTGAGCGCACGGCCGACATCGTCGACCGAGGTGTAGCGCACGATTGCCCATTCGCCGGTGTCAGGATCGATCTCGATCTCGCACACCGCCGCGCCGTAGGGAAAGGCGAGGCCCGGCGTGACGGCGTCGGCGACGGCACGAAACGGCCCGCGGAGTTCCTCGGGCAACCCGCTGCCGTCTTCGCCATGGCGGGCCAGCTCGAACAGGGTCGCTACCCGGTTCGTGCCGGTCACACGAAAGAGGCCATCCGCGAAAACGATGTCCTCCAGCGGCCGCCCCGACATCGCCGCGAGCACCGACCGCCCGCGCAACACGATCGCTTCGGAAGCCTGCTGGAACACGATCGAGGCGAATCGCAGGGACCGGCCGGAATGCGAGCCGCCGCCCGCCGTCACGAAATCGGTGTCGCCGGTCCTGACGCGCACGGCCTCGGGCGGCACTGCAAGCAGGGTGCCGATCAGCTGCGAGAAGGCGGTTTCATGCCCCTGCCCCGTGTCCTGCGTTCCGACGATCACGTCGACCGTTTCCGCGCTGCCGTCGATGGCGACCTCGGCGCGTTCGCGCGGAATGCCGCTGGTCCCCTCGATGTAGTTGCCGAAGCCGATGCCGCGGCAGCGTCCGCGTGTCCGCGCCTCGGCGCGGCGTTCCTCGAACCCGGCCCAGTCGGCAAGGTCCAGGGCCCGCTGCATGACCGTCTCGTAGGCGCCGTTGTCGTAGGGCACGCCGAACGGATTGCGATAGGGCTGGTCCCTTGCCGGGATCATGTTGCGGCGGCGCAGTTCGATCCGGTCGAAGCCATGCTCGCGCGCCGCCAGGTCGATCATGCGCTCGATGGCGTACATCGCCTCGGGCCGGCCGGCACTGCGGTAGGGAATTGTCGGCGGCGTGTTGGTCATCGCCGCCCGCGCCACAACGGCTGCCGCCGGCACCCGGTAGAGGCTGGTCATCAGTTGCACGCCCTTGTTGAGCGGCACGTAGGAGACGGTGTGGGCGCCGACATTGGCCGTGTTGGTCGAGCGGAATGCAAGGAAGTTTCCCTCGGCGTCCAGCGCCAGCTCCGCCTCGATCTCGAGGTCGCGCCCCTGGTAGTCCGAGAGGAAGGCTTCGGTGCGTTCGGCGACGTGCTTCACCGGCCGCCCGATCTGCCGCGCGGCGAACGCCAGCACGACAAACTCCGGATAGAGCGCGTTGCGCGTGCCGAAATTGCCGCCGACGTTCGGAGGCGCCACGACGCGCACCAGCCCCGGCTCCACGCCGAGCGTTGCCGCCAGCTGGTCGCGCATGGTCACAACGCCGACGCCAGAGGACGCGTGGAGCGTGAACTGACCGGTGGCGGGATCGTACCGGGCGGCGGCGCTGCGCGGCTCCATATGCACCCCGGTCACGCGCTGCACCCGGCTCCTGAAGGCCACGCGGTGGGCCGCGTTCTCAAATGCGGCGTCCGTTGCGGCGGGATCGCCGATGACGGCTTCGAGAGCGAGGTTGTCGGTCACATGGCTCCACAGCAGCGGTGCGCCCGGCCGGGTCGCCTCCGCGGCGCGAACGACCGGATCAAGTTCGTCCCACTCGACGGCGATCAGGTCGATCGCGTCCTTGGCGATATCGGTGCTTTCGGCGATTACCGCCGCGAAGGCCTCGCCGACGAAGCGCACCTTGTCAGTCGGCAGTGCATGGTGGGGCGTCCGCGCCCGCTCCGACCCGTCCGCATTGGCCAATGGCACGTCCGCACCTGCCTGGGACGAGCCGATGCTGTGCGGTATCGGCGCTATGCCGACCGCCGCGAGGTCGTCTCCCGTGAGCACGGCCAGAACGCCGGGATGCGCCCTTGCGGCGCTGACATCCAGCTTGGCGATGCGGGCATGGGCATGCGGCGAGCGGGCGAACACGGCGTAGGCGGCGTTTTCGAATGCCAGGTCGTCGGCGAAACTGCCGACCCCTCGCACCAGACAATCGTCCTCCGTGCGCCGGATCCCCTCGCCGATCCCTTTCATCCGATCGTCTCCCTTCGAGCGTCGCCGGCCCCGGTGCGCAGGCACCGGACGGCCGCCGTTCTCCTCCTGGCAGCACGGCCTATATCAGGGAGGCTTATATCCCATCGGCAGGGTATTCAATACGGGCAAGCCGAAAATCGTCAGACACGTTCCCACCCGGAACTGGAGGCCAAGTGTCGGCCATGGCCGCCACTCGTCGGGGATCAACCCTTCGGCAGGCCGCTGGGCCGGGTCGAGCGTTTCTGGGCGGCGATACGGAAGGGGGCGTTGGGGGCGCCGTAGCCGGCATAGGGGCCGCGGCGCTCGACGATCTCGAAGAAGAAGCCTTCGTTGAAATTCTCGCTGTAGAACTGGAAGAACTCGCCCGCCTCGTCGCGGTCGTAGAAGATATCGAACGCGCGCAGACGCTCCGTCAGCGCGGGATCAAGGCCGAACCGGGCCTCGACATCATCGAAATAGTTGGGCGGGATCTTGAGCGGCACGAAGCCGCGCTCGCGGAACCGCGCGGCCGTCTCGAAGATGTCGCCGGTCGAAAAGGCAAGGTGCTGGACGCTCGAGCCGAAGGTCTCGGCGATGAAATGGCCGGCCAGCGTCCTGCGGTTCTCGGCGCCGTTGAGTGTCAGCCGCAGCGCGCCGTCGGCGCTCTCGATCACCTGGCTGCGGACGAGCCCGGACGGGTCGACCACGTCCACCATCGGCGACTTCCGTGTCCGGAAGATCGATGTATAGAAGAGGATCCAGGTCAGCATCTCCTCGTAGTTCATCGTCTGGGCGATATGGTCGATGCCGATCAGTCCGGCGTCAGCGTCGGGTGAGGACGGCAGGGCCTCGAACTCGACATCCCAGACCCGGGCGGTGAGCCGGTCGATGAAGTAGATCACGCCGCCGCCAACACCGCGTATGGCGGGAATGGCCAGTTCGCCCGGCCCGCGGCGCTGCTCGAAGATCTCGGCTCCGAGCGCCCGCGCGCGCTCGACGGTCGCCGCCGCATCCGCCACGCGCAGCCCGATCGCGTAGGCCGAGGTGCCGTGCACGATGTAGGAGGAGTGCGCAAACCCGTCGCGCTCGGTGTTGACGACGAGATTGATGCCGCCCTGCCGGTAGAGCGTGACGTCCTTGTTGCGATGGCGGGCGGTGGCGGCGAAGCCCATCGTCTCGAACAGTCCCCCGAGCTCCTCCGCCTCCTGTTCGTCGGCGGCGAACTCGACGAACTCGATGCCTTCCACCTGGATCCGGTCGGGAATCGACGGCACGTCGATGGCGATCGCCGGTTCGTGCCTGGCCACCTGGTCCATCAGATAGACCAGCGAGCGCCGGCCATCGATCGAGATCGATTTCGGCGAGCCGCCGCGGAACTGGTCGTTGAAGATCTCGAGCGACAGCGGCCCGTCATAGCCGGTGGCGGCCACCGCGCGCATGAAATCGACGACGGGAAGATCGCCCTGGCCCGGCATATTGCGGAAGTGGCGCGACCAGTAGAGCAGGTCCATGTCGATCCGGGGCGCGTCGGCGAGCTGGACGATGAAGATCCTGTCGCCGGGGATGGCGCGGATCGTGTCCGGATCGATCCGGCGCGCCAGGGTGTGGAAAGAATCGAGGATCACGCCGATGTTCGGATGGTCGGCGCGCCGCACGATCTCCCAGGCGTCGCGATGATCGCTGACATGGCGCCCCCAGGCGAGCGCCTCGTAGCCGACGCGCAGGCCGCGCTTGGCCGCCCGCACGCCCAGCTCGCGGAAATCGGCCGCGGCGCGGTCGATGCCGCCGAGAGAGACCGGCGAGACGTTGGAGCAGACCAGCATCAGGTCGGTGCCGAGCTCGGCCATCAAGTCGAATTTCCGCTCTGCCCGGTCGAAGGCGCGTGCGCGCTGCGGCTCGGGCATGCCCTCGAAATCGCGGAACGGCTGGAACAGCGTGATCTCGAGCCCGTGGTCGCGGACCATCCGGCCGACCTCCGCCGGAGTGCCGTCAAAGGCGAGAAAGTCGTTCTCGAAGATCTCCACCCCGTCGAAGCCGGCCGCCGCGATCGCCGCCAGCTTCTCGCGCAGGTCGCCGCTGATCGAGACGGTGGCGATCGAGGTCTTCATCGTCAGCCGCCCTCGACCCGGTCGACTTTGTCGACCATGTCGATCAGGGCACGCACCGCGATAGGGTAGCCTTTCGGCCCGAGCCCGGCGATGACGGCGGTTGCGACCTTCGAGACGAGCGAATGGTGGTAGATCTCCTCGCGCCGGTGGATGTTCGAGATGTGCAGCTCGATGATGGGGGCCGGGAACATCTTCAGCGCGTCGAGCAGCGGGATCGAGCGGAACGAGAGGCCGGCCGGATTGATGACGATCCCTGCGCCCTCGTCGATCGCCTCGTGGACCCAGTCGACGAGCTGGTGCTCGGCGTTCGTCTGGTGAAAGCGGACCGCACGGCCCCCGGCCGCCTCGTGGCACCAGGCCTCGATCTCTGCAATCGTCGTCGAGCCGTAGATCTCCGGTTCGCGCTTGCCGAGACGGTTGAGGTTGGGGCCGTTGAGGACATAGATCGGCTTCATGATCATCCCTGGTATCCGAGCAGTCGAGGCAGCCAGAGCACGGCATCCGGCACAAGGGTGATGACCGCGAGAACCGCGATCATCGCCCACAGGAAGGGCATCGTGTCGCGCACGATGTCGCGAAGCGGAACCTCGGCGATGCGCGTCATGATGAACAACAGCAGCCCGTAGGGCGGGGTTATCAACCCGAGCATGATGTTAACGACGACCATCACGCCGAAATGGACCATGTCTATTCCCAGCGCCTGGGCCGTCGGGATGAGTACGGGAACGATCACCAGCAGGATCGTCGTGCCTTCGAGCACGCAGCCGAGCAGCAGGAGCAGGACGTTGACGAGGAGCAGGAAACCGGTCGGCGACAGGTCCCAGGAGAGCAGCAGCGTCGAAAGGGATTGCGGAATGTTCTCCACGGTGACGACGTAGTTGAACACCATCGCGCCGGCGAGCAGCATGCCGATCGACGCGGTGGTGCGGGCGCTGCTCAGCAGCGCGCGATAGAGTTCGTGCACAGAGACGCTGCGATAGATCGCGACCGAGATGAGCAGCGCATAGCCCGCCGCGACGCCCGCGGCCTCGGTCGGCGTCATCACGCCGCCGCGTATGCCGACGAGCAGGACGACCGGCAGCAGAAGCGCCGGAAAGGCTCGAAGCGTGATCCCCGGGATCTCGCGCAGCGGCACCGGTTCCTCGACCGGGAAGTTCTTGCGGCGGGCATCGACGGCGACGATCGCCATCTGCGCGGCGGCGAGCAGCAGCCCGGGAACGATGCCGGCGATGAACAGGAAGCCGATCGAGGCGTCGGAGATCAGCGCGTAGATGACGAGCGGGATAGATGGCGGAATGATCGGGCCGACGACCGAGGTGACCGCCGTCAGCGCGGCTGCGTAGCTCGCGGGATATCTGCCGTCCTTCGTCATCAACTGCTGCATCATCTTGCCGGTGCCGGCCGCGTCGGCGATGGCCGATCCGGACATGCCCGCGAAGATGATCGACTGCAGCACGTTGACCTGCGCGAGGCCGCCGCGAAACCGTCCGACGACGGCGTTGCAGAACTGCAGCAGGCGATCGGTCATGGAGCCTGCGTTCATGATCTCGGCGGCGAGGATGAACATCGGCACCGCCAGCAGAAGATAGCTGGTGTATAGGCCGTTGAGCAGCTGTTCGGCCGCCGTGCCCATGTCGAGGCCGGCCAGCCACAGGTAGAAGATCGAGCCGGCGATCATCGCGTGGCCGATCGGCAGGCCGAGAAAGGCGAGCGCGGTGATCGCCACGAGCGACAGCGAAAAGGGACTGGTAAGATTCATACGCCGGAGCTCGCCTTGGTGGGATCGAACTCGTCGGGCGCATCGCCCCTCAGCGCGTGGAAGCCGAGCCAGAGATAGCGCGCGATCACGGCCGGGACGAAGACGAGGTAGATCGAAAACAGCCAGTCGAAGCGGATCTTGAGATAGGCAGTGCTCTCGACCTTCATGAACGTGACGTAGTCGGCGACGGCCGGAAACGAATATCCGTAAGCGGCGATCAGTACGGCGGCGGAGACGAGCGTCATGATCCGCCGCGCCCGGGGACCCACCGCGCCGTAGATCAGATCGAACCTGATCTCCTCCTCCTCGCGCACGACGAAGGCCGCGCCGAACAGGACGACCCAGATCCAGAGCACGACGGTGAGTTCGCTGCTCCATCCGGTCGGCCAGTTGAGCAGATACCTGAACACGACCTGCAGCAGAAAGCCGACGAACATCACGCCGATCATCAGTGCGATGAGATTTTCACCGCGTCGGTAGAGCCAGCCAGCCGCCTGTTTCAGTCTCGGATCCACGGTTCCCTCCCGGCACGGACTTGCAGATTTCCAGATTGGCACGTCCAGGCGCAGCACAACCCGCAGGCACACGGCGTCCGCCCGCCGGGTGTAGACGCGAACGCCGGGCGGTTGCCCGCCCGGCGGCCGCGGCCATTACAGCGCGTTGATCTTCTCGACCATGCCCGCCGGCCATGCCTTCGCCTGTTCCGAGGCGAGATACTGGTCCTGCACATGCTTGCGGAAGGCGGCGACGTCGGGCTCGTAGATCTTCAGGCCCTTTGCCTTGAAGCTCTCGGCCAATTCCTTCTCGCGGGCGAGGTGCTTTTCGGTCGAGAAGTCGATCGCCTTGTCGGCCGCTGCCTGGAAACTTGTCTGCTTCTCCGCGCCCATCTCGTCCCAGACCTTCTTGGAGACGGTCAGAAGGTCGTAGCCGACCAGGTGCGAGGTCAGCACGATCTGGCTCATCACCTCGTAGAACTTCATGTTCTCGACGTTCGGCAGCGGATTGTCCTGGCCGTCTATCGCGCCGGTCTGGAGACCGGTATAGACCTCGGCATAGGCCATCGGGGTCGGGTTGGCGCCGAGCGCCGAGCCCAGGAACTGCCACGCGTCGCCACCCGGCATGCGCAGCTTGATGCCGGCCATATCGGCGGGCGTCTTGATCTCCTTGTCGATCTTGAGACCGACCTGGCGGACGCCGAAATAGGTAGGTCCGAGCACCTTCACGCCGAGCTGGTCCTCGGTCATCTTCTTCATCTCGGCGCCTGCGTCCGAAGCGAAGAAGGCCTTGAGGTGGGCCGCGTCGCGGAACAGGTAGCCGGCCGTCAGGATCGACCAGGCCGGGATCTGCTTGGAGATGTCCTGCGGGGCGATGTTGCCCATCTCGAGATTGCCCCGCTGCAGAGCGACGAGTTCGGTGCCCTGCTTGAACAGGTTGCCGCCGTAATAGCCCTCGAAGGCGAAGTCGTTCGCGATCGCGTCGGCGAACATCTTCATCATCTCGGCGCGGATATCCTGCTCCGAGAACACCGCCGAAAAGCGGAGCTTCGGCTTGTCCTGCGCGAAAGCCGGAACGGCCGAGGCCGCACCGAGCGCGGCGGCGCCGGCCAGGAACTGTCTGCGCGTCGAAATCATCGTCATGTCTTCCTCCCTTGGATATGCGTCAGAGCTTGTTGATCTTGTCGAGCATTCCCTCCGGCCAGTCCTGCGACAGCGGAGATTCGAGATACGTCTTGTCGGAATACGCGCGGAACGCCGCAACGTCGGGCTCGTAGACGTCGGGCCCCGCGCCCTGCACGACGGCGTCGATGGACAGGGCGGCCATGTGCGCGGTCATGCCGCCGCCTCGAAATGGCCGGCCATCGCCGTCATGTCGGCGGTACGGCCGGTGAACAGCTCGAACGCCCCCGCGGCCTGGCCGATCGCCATGCCGATGCCGGGCAGCGTGCGGCAGCCGATCGCCCGCGCGGCGCGCAGCAGTTCGGTCTCCTGCGGGAAATAGATCACGTCCGAGACCCACTGCGACGGCCGCAGCAGGCGGGTGTCGAACGGCGTTCCGGGATGCTTCGCCATGCCCACGGGCGTGGTGTTGACCACGCCGTCCGCGTCGCCGAGCGCCGCCGCGATGTCCTGCGGGGACACGACGCTCGTGTCGATGCCGACGAGGCGGGCGGCGAGCGACCGGGCCCGGGACAGGTCGGCGTCGACGATCGACAGCCGGCGCGCGCCAAGCCCGATCAGCGCATAGGCGACGGCCGATCCGGCGCCGCCGGCGCCGAACAGCACGACATGTCCGAGCGGCGCACCGGGCATCGCGGTCCGGAAGCTCTCGGCATAGCCCCAGCAATCCGTGTTGTGTCCCGTGCTGCGCGACCCGAACACGACCGTGTTGACCGCCCCGATCGCGGTCGCGTCGACCGATATCTCGTCGAGCAGCGGCATCACGCTCTGCTTGAACGGGTAGGTCACGTTGACGCCGTGAAATCCGAGCGAGACCGCTGCCTCGATGGCGGCGGGCAGGTCGGAATCGGAAAGGCCGAGCGCGTCGAAATCGATCAGCACGTAGGAGCAGGTGAGGCCCATCCGCGCCGCCTCGCGCTCGTGCATGGCAGGAGTTCGCGACATCTGGATGCCGCGGCCAAGCAGACCGACCTTCACGTCCAGACGCCGTCCAGGCACTTGCGTGCGGCGCTGCACCAGTCCGTCGATCGCGTGCGCGATCGTCGCGGCGGTCTTCGGCATCCATCCTCCCGAGCCGTACGTGAGCGACGGCTTGTCTTCGTTCGGCCCGAACCGGTAAATGGTCCGCAGCCACGTATGGCACTATGTACGAAATAGTTAGTTTGTCAACGCCGCGCCGCGGCCGATGGGAATTTCGATGTCTGGTGCGAAGCTGATGCGAAAGGACAGGCCGGCGCCGAAGCGGCCGCAGGATCCCGACGGGACCCGCCGGGACATTCTCGAGACGGCGTCGCGCGAGTTCGCGATGAACGGGCTGTCAGGGGCGCGGATCGACGAGATCGCCGCCCGGACGAAATCGTCCAAGCGCATGATCTACTATTATTTCGGCGACAAGGAGGGCCTCTACCTGGCGGCGCTGGAGAACGCCTATCGCACCGTGCGCGACGGCGAGGCGAAGCTGGAGACCGACGGGCTGTCCCCGCCGCAGGCGCTGCGCAAGCTGGTCGAGTTCACGTTCGACCACCACCACGAGCACGAGGACTTCATCCGCATGGTGATGATCGAGAACATCCACCATGGACAATACCTCGAAGGCTCCGACGTGATCCGTCGCCTCAACGTGACCGCCATCGACAACATCGCGTCGATCTACAGCCGCGGCGTCGAATCCGGCGATTTCCGGGCAGGCCTCGACCCGCTCGAGCTTCACTGGCAAATCAGCGCGCTCTGCTTCTTCAACGTCTCCAATCGCGCCACCTTCTCGAAAATCTTCAGCCGCGACATGGGCAGCGCCGAGCAACAGAGCAGGTTGCGGAAGAATACGGTCGAGATGGTCCTGAGATTCGTCTCCGCGCAGGGCTGACGGCTCCACGACCCACGCGGTGAGCGCCAGGCATTTGGAACGTCACCTTCCGACCCGCTTGTGCGGGATTCAGCTAACGGGCGAAGGATAGAAGCCGCCGAGAACAGGCGTGCGTACGGAGACGGGATGGTGGGCCCGGAGGGACTCGAACCCCCAACCAAGCGGTTATGAGCCGCCGGCTCTAACCATTGAGCTACAGGCCCCACGGCGGCTGGATTAGTGGCTTTTGCCGCTTCGCACAAGCGCGGGCAATGAGGCGCCGCATATTCGCCTCAGAGCAGCGCGAAGAGCGGATTGCCGAAGGGGCAGAAACGATCACGGAGCCATCGATGAAGAAATCCACCCTCAAGGCCGCGCTTGCGGCACTTGCCCTGCCGGCCTTCGCCCACACGGCGGCGCTGGCGCAGGAGGCGCCGCGCACGCCCCGCATCGTCGTCACCGGCCAGGGCGAATCGGCCATGCGGCCCGATATGGCGGTGCTGACGCTCGGCGTCATGCGCCAGGCCGACACGGCGCGCGCCGCCCTTGATGCGGCGAATGCCGCGATGGCCGAGGTGACCGCGGCGATGAAGGCGGAAGGCGTGGCCGAGCGCGACCTGCAGACCTCCAATTTCTCGATCTCGCCGGTCTATGCCTATCCCTCCTCGGACAGTCCCGGCCAGCCGCCGAAGATCACCGGCTACGAGGTCAACAACACGCTGACCGTGCGCCTGCGCGACATCGCCAAGGTCGGCGCGGTCCTCGACAAGGCCGTCACGCTCGGCGTCAACCAGGGCGGCGGCATCTCCTTCACCAATGACGACCCGTCGGCCGCGTTGACCGAGGCGCGCATCAAGGCGGTCAAGGATGCGACCGCGAAGGCGAAGACGCTTGCCGAAGCGGCCGGCGTCGGCCTCGGCGCGGTGATCGAGATTTCGGAACAGAGCTACATGCCGCAGCCCATGCCCTACGCGATGAAGGCTCGTGATGCCGCCGCCGCCAGCGTTCCGGTCGAAGCCGGCGAGAACACCTACCGCGTCGACGTCAACGTCACCTTCGAGCTGAAGCAGTAGGCCTTCGCGACAAGCAGAACGAGAAAGGCCGGAGGGTCGCCCCTCCGGCCACTTTCTTTTCGATCGTCCGCCGGTCAGTAGATCAGCGGGCAGCCGGGCGCCCGGGCGAAGGACACGCGCACGCGCTCGCCATACTTGCGGCCGCGGATGTCGATCGAATGGCGGTCGATGTCGACGATGCGGGCGCGGCGGATGCCCATACGTTCGGCCTTGTTCAGGGCCCGCTCGGCCGAGCAGCCGCGGCGGTGTTCCCAGCGGCGGTCGTAGCGGCGGTCGTCCCAGCGGCGGTCGTGGCGGCGGTAGGAATGGCCGCTGTCGCCGAACCAGACGCCGACATTCGGGCCGTGATGGCCGCCGCCCAGGCCAAGATAGACGCCCGACTGGGCAGAGGCCGGCGCGGCGCTCAGGACGCCGAGGCCGATGAGGGCGGAAAGGGCTGCGGTCTTGAGGAAGTTTGCCATGGGGGCTCTCCGTTGCTGTGGGCTTCGTCTCAAACTCGGTCGCCGAAGCGATGGGGCGAAGATGCGCCAGCCGGGCTGAACGGGAGCGGAACCTCCCGTTCATCCGCCGTTCATGAAACAACCGATTGATAGGAAAGAGTATTTTCTTGTAACTGGCGGCAGGAGGTCAGGGCTCGTCGGCGACCAGATGGTCGAAATAGTCCTCAGCCTCGGCAAGATCGCGCTCGTTCGCCGTCACCCGGCCGCGCATCGAAATTCCGGCCTCGTGGACGCTCTCGGTCCTGCCGGAAACGAGCGGATGCCACCAGGCGAGATCCTGCCCCTCGGCCACGAGACGATAGGCGCAGGTCGACGGCAGCCACGGGATCGTGCGCACGTTCTGGGGCGTTAATCGCACGCAGTCTTCCACCTTCTCCAGCCGGTGCGCGTAGTCGGTGCAGCGGCACGTGCCGGCGTCGAACAGGCGGCAGCCGACCGAGGTGAAGTAGATATCCCCCGTATCCTCGTCCTCGAGCTTGGCCAGGCAGCATTTGCCGCAGCCGTCGCACAGCGATTCCCACTGCGCGGCGGTCATTTCCTCCAGAGGAACGGTCTTCCAGAACGGTTCGGCCATGGCCCGCATGTGCGCCCGGCCCCGGTCAGGGTCAAGATGCCTGCCGCATTTGCGCCGTCCGGCGCCTTGCTCTCACCCACAATTCGCCCGGGTTGAATGATCCAAGGAACCAAATCCGGGGACACGGGTTTGGGTGCCGAAGGGTCCGTCGAATACGGAAATAGGAGTCTGTCTTGAATAAGCTGAAAACCCGAATCGCCGCGGCGACCGCGCTTGGCCTTGTGATGGCCGAAGCGGCACCCCTGGCCTATGCGGCCCAGGCTGCCGGCGATCACACCGCCATCGACAGGATCGTGACCGGGCCCGTGCCCCATGGGGTCATTCGTCTCGCCCAGGCCGACGGCGCCGCTGCCGGCGGCGCGGAGGAGACCGAACAGCAGCGCCTGCGTCGCGAACGCCAGGAGAAGCGCAAGGCCCAGCAGCAGGAAAAGAAGAACCAGGCCGCAGAGCAGGCGGCTCCGGGCGGAGCGGCCGAGGAGCCGGCCGAAAAGCCCCCCGTGAAGCGCGCCCAACCGGCCGACCAGGCTCCGCCCACCAATCGCAAGGCAGAGCAGCCCGCTGAACAGCCGGAAGAGCCGGCGATCCGCAAGGCGCAGCCCGAACAGCCGGCCGAGAAGCCGGCGGTCAAGCGTGCTCAACCGGCCGAGGACGCGGCGCCCACCAATCGCAAGGCGCAGCAGCCTGAAGAGCCCGCCGTCAAGCGGGCCCAGCCGGCCGAACCGGCCGTCAAGGAAGGCAACGGGCAGGCCTCGCGCGAGGAGCGTCTGCGCCAGCGCCGGGAAGCGCTGCGCAAGCTCCAGCAGCAGGAAGGCGATGCCGCCGAAGGCGAGTCGACCGCCGAGCCCGAAGCGCCGAAGCAGGCGCAGCCGGCTCAACCCGCAACGCCCGCCGTTCCGGCCGAACCCAAGCAGGCCCAACCGGCCCAGCCCGCACAGCCCGCTCAGCCGGCACAACCGCCGCGTCAGGCGCAGCCCGCCGAACCGGCTCAGCCGGCTCAGCCGGGCGTCGACGGGACCGAGCAGGCGCAGCCCAACGAAACGGCTCGCGAGAAGCGCCTGCGGGAGCGCCGCGAGGCGCTGCGCAAGCTGCAGCAGGGCGAGACGACCGAAGGCGGCGCAGCCGTCGATGGCGGCCCCGTTGCCCAGCCCGGCGCCACCGAGCCCCCGCCGCAGCAGGCGGGCCAGCCGGGCACCATAGAGGGTGCGCCCGAAAACGCCGCTCCGGTCCTCGACAGCCAGAAGCCGCGCCGCGGCAAGGACGGCAAGCGCGAGATCGGCGAAGGCAACGGCACCGTCGCCCCGCCGATCGCCCGTTCTCCCACCCCCCCGCCGGAGTCTGACGAGGATGCGCAGGCCAACACGCCGCGCGCCAACGAGCTTCCGTCGGCCCGCGAGGAAGAGGGTCGCCGCGTCGAGAACCGTCCGCGCCGTTACGAAAGGCCGGAAGGCGCCGACGTGCTGCGCGAGATCGGCAGCCGCGTCATTCTCGAGCTCGGCAATCAGGTCCTCATCGAAAACACCGACCGCTCGCGCCTGACCCGCAACGCCCGCGAGGTCTATTACGAGGAACTGCCGCGCGGCCGCACCCGCGAGACGATCGTGCGTCCGAACGGCGTCACCATCATCACCATCCGCGACCGCTACGGCGAGATCATCCGCCGCTCGCGCATCATGCCCGACGGCCGTGAATACATTCTCGTCTATGTCGACGAGGACCGGCTCGAGCGTCGCGGACGCGGCGAATGGCGCGATCCGGGCGAAGACCTGCCGCCGCTCGTCATCTCGATGCCGTACGAGGAATATGTCTTCGACGCCGAGCGTGTCGACTACAATGACGACGAGGCCTATTACGAGTTCCTCGAGCAGCCTCCCGTCGAGAAGGTCGAGCGCCTCTATTCGGTCGACGAGGTCAAGCGGTCGGCGCGTGTTCGCGACAGCGTCCGCCGTATCGATCTCGACACGATCACGTTCGAGACCGGCTCGGCGATGATCGACGAGGCGCAGGTCGAGAAGCTCGACGGCCTCGCCAACGCCATGCTGCGGATCCTGGAGAAGAACCCCGCGGAGACCTTCCTGATCGAAGGTCACACCGACGCGGTCGGCTCCGATCTGTCGAACCTCGCGCTCTCGGACGAGCGGGCGGAAGCCGTGGCATCCGCGCTCACCCAGGTCTTCGAGATCCCCGCCGAGAACCTGACGACGCAGGGTTACGGCGAGCAGTATCTGAAGATCGACACGGATGGCCCGGAGCGCGAGAACCGTCGCGTTGCGATCCGCCGCATCACGCCGCTGGTTGCCCCGGTGGCGAGCGCAGAGTAACCTTCCCTGCCCCGTCCTCCACGGAGGACTGGACGAAAGCCCGGCCGGCGCCCTCCACCGGCCGGGTTTTTCTTTGGAGCTGGCAGTGTCAGGGCCGACGAAGGTCTTGTCTCCGCTCTCTTCTTTCCGCCCCCGGCATCGGCTAGCCTGTGGCGCGGGGAGGAAAGGCACATGAAGCCGACATCGGGGGCAACGCCGCTAGCCGTGCTCGACGCTGTCGCCGTCGACACCGAGACGACCAGCCTCGACACCTCCGCCGCCCGCATCATCGAGATCGCAGGAGTATCGCTGCATGGCGAGCAGGAGTTCGCCACGCTCGTCAACCCGCGCGCGCCCATTCCGGCGACGGCGAGCGCCGTGCACGGCATCACCGCCGAGACGGTTGCCGATGCACCCTCCTTCGCCGAGGCCTACGCGGCTTTCAGCGCCTTCGCGCGCCACCGCGTCATGATCGGCTATTCGATCGGCTACGATCTCGCGATACTCGAACGCGAAGCTGCCCGCGCCGGCCTGTCCTGGAAGAAGCCGCGGTCACTGTGCGTGCGGCTTTTATCCGCCCTCGCAAACCCGTCACTTCCCGATTACTCGCTGGATATGATCGCGACATGGCTCGGCGTGGCCATCGAGGGCCGACATCGTGCGCTGGGCGACGCGAAGGCCGCGGCGGCGGTCTTCGCAGCTCTTCTCCCCAGGCTCGCAGATCGCGGCATCCGCACCCTCGCCGAAGCCGAGCGCGCCTGCCTGTCGCTGACGGCGGAACTCGAGACGCATCACCGCGCCGGCTGGGCCGAGCCCGTCACCCGCCCCGGGGAGGCATCGACTTCTCTGCGCGCCGTGGACCCCTACGCCTACCGTCACCGCATGGCCGACATCATGTCCTCGCCGCCGATCGTCATGGCGTCCGTCGCTACGGTGCGCGACGCCATCGCGATCATGTCGGAGCGGCGCATCAGCTCGATCTTCGTGGCGGAGCATCTCCGCAGCGACGCGGCGATCGGGGACTACGGCATCGTAACCGAGCGCGACGTGATGCGCCGCATCGCCCGCGACGGCGCCGCCGCGCTCGATCACAAGGCCGGAGACATCGCCACGCGGCCGCTGGTCTCCATTCGCGAAGGCGCGTTCGTCTATCGCGCCATCGGTCGCATGTCGCGGCTCAAGATCCGCCATCTCGCCGTCCGCACCGAAGAGGGGCACCTCGCCGGCATCGTCTCGGCGCGAGACCTGCTCAAGCTGCGGGCCAGCGCCGCCGTCAATCTGGACGACGCGATCGAGGACGCGAAGACCTCGAAGCAGTTGGCGGCCGCCTGGGCGATGCTGCCGGCGGTCGCCGAAGCGCTCATCGGCGAGGACATCGATGCCCGCCAGATCGCCGGCGTCGTGAGCGAGGAACTGCGCGGCATGACACGGCGCGCGGCGGTCATCGCCGAGGCCTCGATGACCGCGGATGGGCTAGGCCCGCCGCCCTGCCCGCACACCGTCCTCGTCCTCGGTTCCGGCGGCCGCAGCGAAAGTCTTCTCGCCGCCGACCAGGACAATGCGATCATCTTCGCCGAAGGCGAGCCGGACGGGCCCGAGGACCGCTGGTTCGCCGAGCTCGGCGCGCGCATGGCCGCGCTGCTCGACCAGGCCGGAATACCGCTCTGCAAGGGCGGCGTGATGGCCAGGAACCAACAGTGGCGCGGATCGCTCTCTACCTGGCGCGAGCGCGTCGGCGATTGGGTGTCCCGCTCGCGCCCGGAAGACCTCCTCAACGTCGACATTTTCTACGATCTGAAGGCCGTCGCGGGCGATGTCGCCCTCGCCAACGAGATGGTCGACTTCGCCTACACCGAGGGCCACCGGGCGACGGCCTTCGCGAAGCTGCTCGGCGAACAGCTCGACGCGCTCGGCTCGCCGTTCACGTTTCTCGGCAACCTGCAGTCGGAGGAGGGCCGTATCGATCTCAAGAAGTTCGGCCTGTTCCCGATCGTCTCGGGCGCCCGGACGCTCGCGATCCGCCACGACGTCCGCGGCCGCAGCACGCGCGAACGCCTGGAGGGCCTGATCGCCCGCGGCGTCGGCGCGGAAGCGGATCTGCGCGCACTGATAGACGCCCATGGCCTGCTGCTGCGGCTGATGCTCGCCCAGCAGAGTCGCGATCTCCATTCCGGCATCCCCGTCTCCAACCGGGTGGAACTCGCCCGCCTGTCGCGCGAGGAGTCCACCGCTCTCAAGGCGGCCCTGAAGCGTATCCAGTCCGTCCCGGCGATGGTCCGCGATCTGATGTTCAGCGACCGCCATTCTTGACTTCGGCCGACGTCCGGATACCATCTATTGGTAATGCGGAGTCAGCCATGACCAAGAACACCTCCATCTCCCTCGGCGCGCCCTATACCGATTTCATCGACCGGCAAATCGCCAAGGGCCGCTTCGCCACCGCCAGCGAAGCCGTACGCGCCGGCCTGAGACTTCTCGAAGAGCAGGAGATCGCGCTGGAGAAACTCCGCGCCGCGATCGACGAAGGCGATGCCTCGCCTGACGTTCCCGACTTCGACTTCGATGCCTTTGTGAAACGGATGAAGGGCAAATGACGCTCACACTCCGGATCTCGGCGCAGGCACAGCGCGATCTGGAGGAGATCTGGGCCTATTCCGTCGAGAATTGGGGCGAGGACCAGGCCGTTCAATACGTCGCCCAGGTGCGCGCCGCCCTCGAACTGCTACGGACCAATCCCGGACTTGCCCGGCCCGCCGAAGATGTCCGGCCCGGGCTTCGAAAGTTCACCGTGGGTTCGCACGTGCTGTACGTGCGCCTGGGCGACAGGTTCCTGCGGCTGGTTCGCGTTCTTCACGGCCGCATGGACGCCGGGCGCCACCTCTGACCTACCCCAATCCCATCATCACCTTGGTCGGGCTTTTCGCAAACGCCTCGTCCGGCACGAAGAAATCCCCCGCCAGAGGCCCCTTGGCGCCGGGCGCATAGACCGAGAAGTCGGTCACGCCTTCTTCCCTCAGCAACAACTCGTCGATGAAGAAGTTGCCGGTGCACTCGCGCGAGGGCCGGGTCAGGATCGCATGCGCGGCATCCGCCATGATCGTCGGCAGCCGGCTCATCGAGGCCACCGCCTCACCGCCCAAGAGGTTGCGCACGGCCGCGGTGTCGATCGCCGTCAGCGGCCAGAGCGAATTCACCGCGATCCCGTCCTTCGCGAACTCCGCGCTCATGCCCAGCGTGCACATCGACATGCCGAACTTCGCCATCGTGTAGGCAACGTGGTTCTTGAACCATTTCGCCGCCATGTCGAGCGGCGGCGACAGGTTGAGGATATGCGGGTTTTCCGCCTTCTTCAGGTGCGGAATACAGGTTTTGGAGACGAGGAACGTGCCGCGCGCGTTGATCCCGTTCATCAGGTCGTAGCGCTTCATGTCGGTGGCGAGCGTGCCGGTGAGCTGGATCGCGCTCGCATTGTTGATGCAGATGTCGATGCCGCCGAATCGCTCGACCGTCTTGTCGACCGCCTCGGCCACCTGCGCCTCCTCGCGGATGTCGCACAGCACCGCCAGCGCCTTGCCGCCCGCCGCCTCGATCTCCTCGGCCGCCGTGTAGATCGTGCCGGGCAGCTTCGGGTGCGGCTCGGCCGTCTTCGCCGCGATCGTCACATTGGCGCCGTCCCGCGCCGCCCGCATCGCGATCGCCAGCCCGATCCCGCGCGACCCGCCCGAAATGAAGATCGTCTTGCCTTTCAGCGACATGGTGCACTCCCTGGAATCTGTCCGTGAACGCCTTGAATCATTCTCTGAGGCAGGCGTCAGCCCGAATACTGCGCGTCGCTCACCGGCTCCAGCCAGTCCACATGCACGCCGTCCAATGCCTCGTGGATCGCGATGTGCGCCATGCGCGTCGTCGGCGCGGCGCCGTGCCAGTGCTTCTCGCCCGGCGGGATCCACACCGTGTCACCGGCCTTGATCGCCTGCACCGGCTCGCCCCACACCTGCGCCAGACCCGCGCCCGAGAGAATATGCAACGTCTGGCCGAGCGGATGCGTGTGCCAGTTGGTCCGCGCGCCGGGCTCGAAGGTCACCATCGCGGCGCGCACGCGCGCCGGCTCCGGCGCCTCGACGATCGGCTCCTGCCAGACGGTCCCGGTGAAATAGTCGGCAGGCGGCTTTTTCGAAGCCGAGGCGCCACATGGCGTGATCTTCATGAGATGTTCCCTCCGGCTCAGTCGAACAACCGGTCGCCCTGCTGGTCAATGATCTGCTTGGCCTTCACGATCGCATGGTCGGCGGCCATCTCCTGCGAGGGAAACCGGTCGGCGCGGATGAACCGGTGCTCCCTGAGTTCACCGCCGACATCCTTCGAGATCAGTCCGCAGGTCTGCCACTGCCCGTTCTCCTGGAACGGCGTCGCGCGGATGACATAGCCCTCGTGTTCGGCCACCCGCGCCGGTTTCGCCGGCGCGTCTGAGGCCGCACCCCCGCCGAACAGTCTCCTCAGAAACGACATGCAAAGCTCCTCGCGCGGCTCGATCTCGCCGCACCATAGGACCGAACGGCCGCCTGCGCGAGTGCCGACGTGACACCCTACCGTGAGGCGACGGGCTTCTTCTTCACCTTGTCAGGTTCGCCGCTCTTGATCGTCGGGCTAGCGACCGCGATCGGGTCGCTGGCCGGAAAACTGTCCTTCAGGCCGCGCTCGAGCTTTTCTTCCGCGCTCAGCTTGTCGTCGCGGCGCTGCGCTTCCTGTTCCTTCCGCAGCGATTTCACGGCGGGCGACGTATCGGTCTTCTTCATCTCGGCGGTCGTCATGTCCGGGGCCTCCTTGTCGGTAGCGGAAACGGCCTGACGAGCCGCAGGTTCCGGCTGCCGTTACGTGAACTTCCGATGAACGCGCGGTTCGAAACCGGTTCAGGCTCGATCCTCCATACCGTCATCACTGCTCGACGAATGGTTCGGCGAAGCAGCCAACCAAAGGAGGACTACCATGCTCACCAAGACCAAGACCCTCGTCTTCTCCGCTCTCATCGCCTTCTCGGCCATCGCGGCCGCTCCGTCCGCGGCCAACGCGGGCGACATCAAGATCGACGTTCATTTCGGCGGCGGCTTCGGCCCCGGGTTCGGCTGGGGTCCGGGCTACGGCTACGGCTACAAGCACTGCACGCCCGGCAAGGCGCTCTACAAGGCCAAGTCGATGGGCCTGAAGAAGGCCTACGTTTCCAAGGCCAACTGGAAGGGCGTGACGGTGAAAGGCAAGAAGTTCGGCCAGAAGAAGGTCATCGCCTTCGGCAGCGCGCCCAACTGCCCGATCAAGTACTGGCAGTAATGCCCCGGCGGTAGTCGTCGGGCAGGACTGCCGCCAAGCCCCCGAGGCGCATGCGCCCGGGGGCTTTGACGTTTCAGGACCTTAGGAGTTCAGCGCTCCGTCAGTGCCAGCCGTGCACCGAGCGCGACGAAGGCCGCCGCGAAGGTCCGCCGCATCCAGGCCATGGCCGAAGCACTTCCCAGAACCCTGTCGCGCATCGCCGCCGCGAACAGCCCGTAGATCGCGAAGATGACGAAGGTCGCCGCCATGAACACGCCCGACAGCTCCAGCATCCGCGCCAGCACATACGGCTCGTCCGCCGCGATGAACTGCGGCAGGAAGGCAACGAAGAAGATCGACAGCTTCGGATTGAGCAGGTTGAGCAGGATGCCGTCGACGATGATCTGCCAGGCGCTGCGGACATCCGCCTTCGGATCGATGCGCATCGCGCCCCGCTCCTTCAGCGTCGCCCATGCCATGTAGAGCAGGTAGGCGACGCCCGCATATTTCACGAGTTCGAACAACAGCGCCGAGGTGTGCAGCAGCGCCGCGACGCCCGACAGCGCCGCGACAAGGTGCGGCACGATGCCCAACGTACAGGCGAACGCCGCCCACACGCTCGTCCGCGCCCCCCGCGTCAGCCCCGCGGCGATCGTATAGACCGCGCCGGTGCCCGGCGAGGCGACGATGATCAGCGTGGTCAGCAGGAATTCGATGCTCATTCGGTCGAACCTTCTTCGTCCTTGACCGGCGTCAGCCCAAGCGCTGAAAGCGAGACGCGGATCGACGGCACGCGAACCGCTTCGAGCTCGATCTCCGGTCCGAATTCAGCGATGTCCCGATAGCCCGCGACACCCAAGGCGCGATGCACGCGCGTCACCAGCGTGTTGGCGTTGATCACCCACACCTCCGGAATGCCATAGGCGGCATAAGTCGAGATCTTGCGGCCGAGATCGTAGCGCAGGCTGGTGTCGGCCACCTCTATCGCCAGGAGCACGTCGTAGCCGCGCATGTCGCCGGGCGAGATCGTCTTCGGGAAGACGCAGAAGTCCGGCTCGACGAAGCTGTTCTCGTCCAGCCGCAGCGTCGTCTCCGGCGCGATCCGCAGGTCGTCGGGCTTGATACGCTGGAGATGTTCGTTGAGATCGATCTTCACCATCTCGTGACGGGCGCCCTTGGGCGACATCGGCACCACCTCCCCGCCGATCAGTTCGAAGCGCTCTTCCTCGTCGATGATGCCCGCGCGCACCATCGCCTCGATTTCGGCGACGGTCCACGGCCGGCGGCGCATGCCTTCGGCCGCCTGCGTCGTGGCGGGCCAAGGCGGATCAAGCTTGAAGCGCTCGTTCATGGTGTCAGCCTAGCAGAGGAGCCGGCTCCGCGCCATCAGCCGGGCAGCGCCTCGCCCGCATACTGCGCCGCGAATTCCGCGCTGGGCGGGATCGGCTTGATCACGTCGATCAGCACACCGTTCGGATCGCTTGTGATGAAATGGCGCTGGCCGAACGGCTCGTCGCGCAGCGAGCGCAGGATCGGCAGGCCGGCCGCGACCACGCGCTCATAGACTGCATCCGGGTCTTTGACCTCGAAATTGATCAGCAGGCCCGACGCCTTGCCCCTGCCCTCCGGCGGCACGGTTTCATGGTCGCCGGCAACGATGCCGAGATTCACCCGCTTGTCGCGCGCCGATTGCAGGTGCACGTACCAGTCGCTCTCGAACAGCGGCCGGAACTCGAAATGCTCGACATAGAACGCGGCCGTTCCCGCCACGTCTTCGGTCATCAGCACTGGATAATAGCTCGTCGTTTTCATCGCGCTTCCCTTTCCGTTTGAACAAACATACAGTCTGCATGTAACAGTCAATTAACATACAGGCTGCATGTATGCAACAGGAAAGCCGACGTCGCTCGAATGTCGAGCGCAGCGAGGCGATGCGGGCGACGCTGATCGCTGCCGCCCGCAGACTCTTCACGGAAAAGGGCTACGCGGCCACCGGCACGCCAGAACTGGTCGAGGCTGCCGGCGTCACCCGCGGTGCGCTCTACCATCACTTCGCCGACAAGCAGGCCTTGTTCGCCGCGGTCGTTGAGAGCGAGAGCGCCGCCGTAGCCGCCGAGATAGAAATTGCGGCCCCCGCCTCGCTCGAACCGGTCGCGGCTCTGGTGGAGGGCTCGATGGCCTATCTCAGGGCGATGGCCGCGCCCGGCCGCACCCGCCTTCTCCTGCTCGATGGGCCGGCGGTGCTGGGACGCAGCGCGATGGACGAAATCGACGCGCGCCACGGCAACCGCACGCTGCGCGAGGGCCTTGCGGCCGCCATGCGTGCCGGGGCGATCCGCAGGTTGCCGCTTGGCCCCCTCACCTCGATGCTGGGAGCCATGCTCGACCGCGCGGCGCTCGACTGCGAGACCGGCGGTGGAGAAGCGGAAGCGAGACTGGTCGTCGAGGCGCTGTTCGCCGGCCTCGGCACCTGATGCGCCGCGCGCCTAGGGCACGTCGTCGTCCGCCGCGATTCCGCCTTCGCTTTCGAGTGTCGCGATCCGCCGGGCTTCGGAGCGCGTGAACTTCAGCCGCACGCCCGCGCCGCCGCCGTTCTCCGGTATGAACACCGCGCCCGCCGCCTCCAGCGCCGCCTTCAGCGCGGTCTTCTGGGACGCGTCGAGATCGCCCAGACCGCGCTCGAAGGCGCGGATTGCATCCGCATCGAGCCGGCATTGGCCCGCCAACTGCTCGCGTGTCAGTTCCACGAGCGCGCGCGCCGCGCGCGACAGAGGTCCGGTGAGCATCTTCGTCTCCTTTTCCGTGCGCAGTGAGCCATAGCCGGCGCGGCTTGGAAAGGCCCCGCCGCCGCGCCTCACGCGGACAGATGCAGCACGATCTCGCGCCGGTGCGGATGATCCCTGTGCTCGAACAGGTAGATGCCCTGCCAGGTGCCGAGCGCCAGCCGTCCGTCCGTCACAGGGATCGAGATCGACACCGCCGTCAGCGCCGCCTTGATATGCGCGGGCATGTCGTCCGGCCCCTCCGTCGTGTGGACGATCCAGCGCATCGACGGATCGTCCGACGGCGGCATCAGGCGCCGGAAGAACGCGTCGAGGTCGTGCCGCACGTCCGGATCTGCATTCTCCTGGATCAGCAGCGAGCACGACGTGTGCCGCACGAAGAGCGTCAGCAGTCCGACGGCGACACCCGCCTCCCGGACGAACGCCGCCACCTCCCCCGTGAATTCGTAAAGCCCCTGCCCGCGCGTCGCGACGGTGATCGTCCGCTGCCTCATCGCCGGCGCTGGACCGGCTGGCGCAGAATGGTCCTCAGCTTCTCCGGCGCGGTCTTGCGCGGGTCGCCAAGATAGATCTCGTGGTGGCGTCCGGTCTCCTTCAGCCCATGCTGCGGCAGGTATTCGTCGTGCAGCTTCGCCAGCACCGGCCCCTCCTCATCGTAGGAGCCGATATGCATGGTCTGCACGCACAGCCCCTCCTCCAGCCGTTCCAGCCTCAGGCTTCCCGGCGGCTCGCTCAGCTTGCCGCGCGCCTTGGCAATGGCCGCATCGATCATGGTCTGCGTGATCCAGTCCGGCTGCAGGATCATCATCGTCCAGGACCATTCGTCTTTCTTGCGCGACAGGAAGGTCGACATGTCGTCGGCCCACCACAGCCCTTCGAGCGGCATGACCGCGTAATCGCGGCCGAGTTCCTTCTTGGACATGAACTTGAGCGGATAGCTGACCGAATAGAGCCATTCGAGCGCGGATCTGTAGGATGCGGCGGTGTTGGGATCGCCTGCGCCGTCGATCATCAGATAGGTGAGCGGCGGCACCTCCACCTCGACGAAGCGGCCAACCGGCGGCGCATAGAGCGCTTTCATGCTCTTCTTGAAGTCGACCTTGTCGGCCATCCTGCTCACCGCTCGCCGAGTCAAGGCAAAGGTACTGCGGCGCCCCGCGGACGGCAAGCCTCAGGCGCTGTGCCGCCTTTGCTTCGAAGCGGCCGCAAGCTCCGCCTGCGCAATGCGGGCGCGGAACCGCGCGGCGCCTTGCTCCATGCGGTCGAGAATGACGTCCAGCGCCCAGAACCGCTCATGGATGTCAAACGAAACCGTTCGGCTGTGATCGCAGCCGAAGGTGCCGCGCCGCACGTGGTAGTGCTTCGCGAGCTTGGGATAGCCGAAGGCTTCGGACATGGCCGCAAGCACCAGGAACACGGCGAGTTCCTCGGCAAGGTCCGGATGCTCGGCGCCGTGGTCCTCGATCCAGCGGTAGAGATCCGGGTGGAAGTTGAGCATCACGCCGCAGAAGCCGCTGGCGCCGGCCTGGATCGCCGGCCAGGCGATCGCGGCATTGGCGTTGTTGATCCCGAGCGGCGTGCCGCGCGTCAGCTCCAGGCGCCGCTTGACGACGGCGAGATCGCAGGAGACGTCTTTCAGGAAGGTGAAGCGGCCCGACTGGGCGCAGTAGGACACCTCCTCGTCGCTCAGCAGGCGGCGGAACGGCGCCGGGCACTCATAGAGGCCTATCGGCATGTCGGATGGCAGGACGGAGAGCAGGTCTTCCACCCGTGCGCGAAACACATCCGCGCCGTCGTCGAGAGCGGCGAGCCGGTTCGTCACCAGCACGATCCCGTCGATGCCGGTGGCCGCAACCGCCGCGAGTTCCTCGCGCTGGGCGGCCGGCGTGTCGGAGATATGTCCTGACGCCACCACCGGCACCCGTCCCTTGACCCGCTCGACGGTGAATCGCGCCAGGTCCCGTCTTTCGTCGAGCGACAGGTGTTGCATCTCGGACGACTGGCAGACGGCGAACAGCGCCTCGGCGCCATTGTCGAGATACCATTCGATCAGCCGCTCGTAGCCGTCCCAGTCGATCACGTTGTCCCGCGTGAAGGGCGTGATCATCACCGGGACGATGCCGTCGATCTTCTTTTTCATGGTCCGTGGTCCAGTCCAGTCGTGTTTGGGGTCAGCCCTGGTAGCCAAACTGCCGCGGCAGCCAGAGCACGAGTTCCGGGAACAGGATCAGCGCAATCAGCGACGCAAGCAGCGCGAGGAAGAACGGCATGCCTTCCCGCACCATCGCGCTGATGCGGATGCCCGTGGCGCCGCTGATGACGAAGAGCAGCATGCCGTAGGGCGGCGTGATCAGCCCGATCATGCAATTGACGACCGTGACCACCCCGAAATGCACCAGGTCGACGCCGAGCGCCCGGCACACCGGCACGAACAGCGGCACGATGACCAGGATGATGGTCGTGGCGTCCAGCACGCAACCGAGCAGCAGGAAGATGATGTTCGCCAGCATCAGGAAACCGAGCGGCGACAGGTCGAAGCTGGCCATCAGCGCCGCCATCTTGTTCGGCACGTTCTCCGAGGCGACGATGTAGTTGAAGATCAGCGCGCTGCCGATGACGAGGCCGACCGAGGCGGACGAGCGAGCGCTCTCCGAAAAGATCGACCGCAGCGACGACAGCGACACGGAACGATAGAGCAGCGCCGCGATCAGCAGCGCATAGGCCGCCGCGACGGCGGCCGCTTCGGTGGGGGTCGTCGCGCCGCCATAGATGCCGGCGAGCAGGATCACCGGCATCAGCAGCGCCGGCAATGCGCGGTAGGTGATCCGCGGCAGTTCTCTCAGCGGCGGCACGTCCTCCGGCGGGATATGCCGCTTGTTCGCGATCCAGCTCGTCATCACCATCAGCCCTGCCGTCATGATCAGGCCCGGCACGACGCCGCCGAGGAACAGGTAGCCGATCGAGGCGTCGGAGACGAGCGCATACATCACCATCGGGATCGACGGCGGGATGATCGGGCCGATGGTGGCCGAGGCCGCCACCACCGCACCGGCGAAACCGGGCGTGTAGTGCCCGCTCTTCAGCATCATGTTGATCGTCACCTTGCCGACGCCCGCGGCATCCGCGACGGCCGAACCCGACATGCCCGAGAAGATCAGGCTCACGAGAATGTCGACCTGCGCCAGCCCGCCCCGGAAGCGACCGACCACCGCTTTGCAGAAGTCGAGCAGCCTGTCGCTGATCGAGCCCTCGTTCATGATGTTGGCCGCGACGATGAACAGCGGCACCGCGAGGATGATGAAGCTGTCGTAGATGCCCTGGATGATCTGTTCGGCGGCAAGCCCCAGGTCCTGTCCGGCGATCGCCAGGTAAACGACGGCTGAAACGATCATCGAGTGCGCAATCGGCGTGCCGATGGCGGCCAGCAGGAACAGCACCATGAGGCAGGCGGAAAAGGCGAGGCTCATGCGTCGCTCGCCTCTGCCGCTTCTTCGATAGGTCCGCCGCGCAGGATGTGGACGACCTGCCAGACCCCGCGCAGGATGACGGTCAGCGCGAAGATCGCGTAGACGCTGAACACGATGTCGAGCCGGATGCCGAGCACCGCGCTCTTCTTGATCTTGTAGAAGGTGATGTAGTCGATCGAGGCGGGGAAGGACGCGGCGAAGCCGGCGGCGAGCGCCGCCGCCGACACCAGCGCGAACTTCCGCTGCATGCTCGCCGAGACCGCATGATAGAGCAGGTCGAGGCGCACTTCGTCGCTCGGCCGCACGACGAAAGCGGAGCCCCAGAAGACCAGCCAGAGCCAGGTCGTGACGCACACTTCCTGGGTCCAGCCGAGTGGATTGTTGAAGACGTAGCGCGTCACGATCTGCAGCAGGAACGCGACGAACATGGCGGCGAGCAGTGCCGCCGCCACGTCATCCGCCCGCGCCCGCAGCCAGCCCATCGTGCCGCGCGCCGTCATCGATCCGGCCTAGAGGGCGTTGATCTTGTCGACCATGCCTTCCGGCCAGGTCTTGGCGAAGTCGGATTCGAGATAGGCCTTCTGCACCTGCGTGCGGAACGCCTCGATGTCCGGCGTATAGACCTTCAGGCCCTTGTCCTTGAAGAACTGCTCGAGTTCGACCTCCAGCGCCAGCTGCTTCTGCCGGCCGGCCTCGGCCGCGTCGTCGGCCGCCTTCTGCACCGTCGCCTGCTGTTCCGGGGTCAGCCCGTCCCACACCTTCTTCGAGAAGGCGATGTAGTTGAGGTCGACGAGATGGCTGGTCAGAACGATCTGCTTCGTCACCTCGTAGAACTTGGAATCGCGGTTGGTCGGCAGCGGATTGTCCTGGCCGTCGATCGCGCCGGTCTGCAGCGCGGTGTAGATCTCGGTGAACGCGACCGGCACCGGGCTCGCGCCCAGCGCCTTGCCGAGGAATTGCCAGGCATCGGATCCGGGCATGCGCAGCTTGACGCCGGCGAGGTCGGCCGGGGTCTTGATCTCCTTGTCGGTGCGCAGGTTGAGTTGGCGGCGGCCGAGATACATGACCGCGAGCAGCTTCACGCCGAGCTCGTCCTCGACCTTCTTCTTCATCGGATCCATGAAATCGGCGGCGAAGACCTTCTTCTGGTGCTCGGCGTCGCGATGCAGGTAGCCCGCGGTGAAGATCGAGAATTCCGGGAAGATCGTCGCCAGTTCCTGCGCCGAGGCGATCGACATTTCGAGGTTGCCGCGGGCGATCGCTTCGAGCTCGGTGCCCTGCTTGAACAGCGCGGCATTGTAGTGCGGCTCGTAGGTGGCGAAGTCGGCGATGGCCGGCCCGAAGACGGTGGCGAGCGCGACGGCGCGCTGGTCGGTCTCGGTCGCCGGCGTGGACATGCGGATGGTGACCTTGTCAGCAGCGTTGGACGCGCCGAACGAAAGCCCCAAGGCGACAAGGGCGGCTGTGCCGGCCAGCAGGCCGCGGCGGGTGGTGGTGATCGTCATGTTGTTTCCTCCCTGGTGACGGAATCGTTCGTTGGGCATGCCCCTGGCCGCATCCGACGTGAGTCCTCCCGGCTGCGACCGACCCCGGATGCGGTTTTTTTCCACGAGGGGTGCCGTTTCCGATTACCCTTTCGTTGCTGACATGTCAATTTGATGTTAGCTTGAGATCAGATGGAGACGCCTCGGCGGATGACGGAACCGGCCCCGATGTTGGATGATGCAGGCGATGCTCGACGGGTCGATATCCCGCTGCGGCAGGCGGCCTACGAGAGCATCGAAAACCTGTTGAAGAGCGGCGAACTGCGGCCCGGCCAGATCGTCTCGCAGCGCGAACTGGTGAAGCGCACCGGGCTGACGCTCGGCGCGGTGCGCGAGGCCGTGCCTCGGCTCGAGGCCGAAGGGCTGCTGCAGACCGTGCCCCAGCGCGGGCTGATGGTGCCCAGTCTCGACATCGCCTTCGTCCGCGATGCCTACGAGTTGCGCCGGGTTCTCGAAATGTCCGCGATCCCGGCCGCCGTTCAGCGGATGCCCGATGCCGCCATCGAGGAACTGATCGAATGGCACCGCGGCCTGCGCGCCCGGATCGAGAAGGGCGGTAGCGCCGAAGCCGCCTTGGCGGCAGAGGCCCTTCAGAAGCGGGACTGGTCCATGCACGAAGGCTTCGTCGCGATGACCGGCAACCGCCTCATGAGCAACATCTTCAGGGTGACGGCGATCAAGATCCGCATGGCGGTCCAGTCGCGCATCCAGGTCACGTCCTACAATGCGCTGCGCGTGATCGACGAGCACCTGGCGATCCTCGAACCGCTCGCGCGGCGCGACGCACAGGCGATGGCCGCCGGCCTGACCCGCCACATCGACAATTCGCTGACGATAGCCTTGGGCGGGAACATTTGACGGGGGCCAGCGGCTCCCGCCGGGCGTCCGTCCGTGGTCGGGCGGTCCACGGGCGTTCCGGTCCCGCCGGGCTCTCCGGCCTCACTCCGGCTTGGCGCCAGCGTAGATCGAACTCGGCCTCAAGAGCCGCCCCGTCCGCTGCTGTTCCAGCGCGTGCGCCGTCCATCCGGCGCTCCGCCCGGCTGCGAACACGGGCGTGAAGGCGCGGCGCGGGATCTTCAGCGCGTCGAGCAGGATCGCCGTGTAGAACTCGACATTGGTGTCGAGCCGGCGGTCGGGCTTTGCCGCTTCCAGCGCGCGCCGCGCATAGGCCTCCACCTCCGCCGCGAAGCCGAGGTCGGTGCCACGCCCGCCCAGCCGTTCGACGGCGCGCTTCAGGACGTCGGCGCGCGGGTCGCGCACCTTGTAGATGCGGTGGCCGAAGCCCATCAGCCGCTCGCCGCGCTTCAGCGCCTCGTCGATCCAGCCGGCGATGCGGTCCTTGCTGGCGATCGAGTCGAGCATGTCGAGCACCGGCTCCGGCGCTCCGCCATGCAGCGGCCCGGTCAGGGCGCAGTAGCCCGCCGTTACCGCCATGAACAGGTTCGCCTGCGTCGAGGCGACCACGCGCGCGGCGAAGGTCGAGGCGTTCATGCCGTGGTCGGCGACGGTGACGAGATAGGCGTCGAGCGCCTTCGCCTCCTCCGCGTTCGCGACATCCCCGCGCATCATCCTCAGCAGGTCGGCCGCGTGCCCGCGGTCCGGATCGGGAGCGACCGGCGCCCGACCTTCCGCCTGGCGCACCAAAGCCGCCGCCAGCACCGGCATCGCTCCGACGATTGCCGCCTCCGCCTCCAGTCCTTCCACCGGCGCGACCGCCGCTACCGCGACCCGGAAGGCGTCGACCATCGGCATCCCTGCCGTGGCGGGCAGGATGGCCGGCAGCCGCTCGAAGGCCGCCAAACGCCCCCGCGCCAGCCGTCGCCTCGCCTCCGCCGCGTCGACCTCCCGCCCCGTCGCGGCAGCCCACAGCCGCGCCACCAGCCCCTCGAAATCGGTGCGATCGGCAAGCTCGCCGATCCTCGATCCGGCGACGATCAGTTCGCCCTTTTCTCCGTCGACATGCGACAGCGCCGTCACCGCTGCGGCGACGCCGTCCAGGCCGGCGGCCGGATTGGAATGGATCGTCATGGTCAAATCTCCTGCTGCACTGCAGCAAGATGAGGCCTCTTCCATCATTGATCAATCTTGATTATCTTGATCAATATGAAAACCGTCTCGTCCCCCGCCTTCCTCACCGCGCGCGAAGCCGCTGCCGAGCTCTCCGTCTCGCCGGCCACCCTCTATGCCTATGTCAGCCGTGGCCTCGTCCGCTCCGAGCCGGTGGGCGACGGCCGTGCCCGGCGCTACCGCGCCGACGACATCCGCGCGCTGCGCGCCCGCCGCCGGTCGTCCGGCGCCGTTCAGCCCTCGGCGGAAGCGGCCATCCCCGTCCTCGACACGACGGTCGCCACCATCACCGAGGCTGGCCCGATCTATCGCGGCGTGCCCGTCGTTGCGCTGGCCGAGGCCGCGACCGTCGAACAGGCCGCCACCCTCCTCTGGGACGCTCGCCGCGCCGATCCCTTCGACGCCACCAACATGCCGGTGCTCGACGACGCGATGCGGGCGATCTTCGCCGCGGCCAACGAGGCCAAGCCCCTGCCCCGCGCCATCGCCGTCCTCGCGCTCGCCACCGACGCCGATCCGCGCGCCCACAACCGCTCGGCCGAAGGCCGCGCCGCAACCGGCGCCCGCGTCATGCGCCTCGTCACCGCCGCGATCCTTGGCACGGCCCCCTCGCCCCTGCCGATCCATCGGCAGGTCGCATCCGCCTGGGCGAAGGATCACCCTGCGGCGGAGGATCTGTTGCGCCGCGCGCTGGTTCTCCTCGCCGATCACGAGCTCAACGCCTCGACCTGGACGGCGCGCTGCGCCGCCTCCACCGGCGTCAGCCTCTACGACGCCGTCATCGCCGGCCTTGCGGCGCTCAAAGGTCCGCGCCATGGCGGCGCCGGGCCGCTCGCCGCCCGCATGGTTGCCGAACTCGGCGATGGCGACGTGGCAGCGTCAATCGCCGATCGCGTGGCGCTGGGCGAGCAGATTCCCGGCTTCGGCCACACCGTCTACGTCGATGGGGATCCCCGTGCCGACGTTCTCTTGCGCGCCCTCTCCGCCGCCGGTGCCCACCCGCGCCTGGTCGTCCACGTCCCGCGCCTCGTCACCGAAGCGACGGGCCTCTATCCGAACATCGACTACGCGCTGGCCGTGCTCATGCGTACGCTGGGCCTGCCCGTCGGCCACGAAATGGCGCTCTTCGCCATCGCCCGCACCTCCGGCTGGATCGCGCACGCGATCGAGCAGCTCCAGTCCGGCATCCTCATCCGCCCCCGCGCCCGCTATGTCGGGCCGGAGGCTGGGCGCGCGGCGGGCTGATCGGGCCGGGCAGCAAGAGGCTACGCTGCCCGCGGGCCGAACTGGCGCCCACCCTCGCGCCCGTGCCAGAAGCCGTTGGAGAACGGCGCCGGCAGCTTCAGGGCGTCGAGTTGGGCGGCGGCCTCGTCTCCAGTGATCCGCCCCGCGAGGCGCTCGGCGAAGATATCCGCGACCGCGACCATGTCGACCCGCTGCGGCGACAGGCGGAAATGCGTCACCTTCATCCCCCGCATCTCGTCCATCTCGTCGGCGAGATTGACGTAGCTGTGCGACTGGGTCTGGATTCCGTTCACCGTCAGGAAGGGCTGGCCCGTCACAGTGGTCAGCGGCATGCCGTCGGGGTCGTCGGCGCAGACGAACTGGCAGCTGTCCTTGGTGCGGCGGTGCGCACGCGCATGGTAGCAGCGCGCCGACACAGCCAGCGAGGCGCGGCCGAACACCTGCACCTCCACCGCCTTGCCGAGCCTGTCGGCCGCCTCGGCCATCCTGCCGACCACCGGCCCCGGCATTTCCACCGGCAGGGAAAAATGCGTGGCGCCGCCGGCCGCGAGCCTGGCCATCGTCTGCTCGTTGTAGACGTTCATCATCGGCCCGACGCGGTGCGCCCGTCCGCCGATGCTGAACAGGCCCGCCGCGTTGTTGATCTCGATCTCGGGCTCGGTCATCGCGCACAAGTCCCGCATCATCTCGCGCTCGCGCTTGAGCACGACTTCAGCGAGCGACGACAGAACCACCGTCTTGCCCGCACGCTGCAGCCGCTCGATCACCGCCGGAACATGCCGGTCGAAGAAGGGGCTCCGCTTCGAGCAGATGACCTCGCCGAGATAGACAGTCCCGACCGGCGCCTCGTCGGCGATGCGGGCGTAGAAGTCGAGAAGCTCCTCGGGGCTCCAGTGATAGAGCACCGGTCCCAGCGTCAATTCCTGTCTCATGTCCCGCCCCTACCGCCACTTCTTGGTCTTGAACGCGCCTTCGGTCTGCTTCTGGCCTTCCGTCAGCGAGACCAGATCCGCAAGCTGCGGCGGCTCGCCTGCGAGCACGCTGTCGATGGCCGTGCGGAAAGCCTCCACGACGCTCTTCACATAGGCGCGGGAGCGCTGGCGTCCCTCGATCTTGAAGGCGTCAACGCCCACTGCGATCAGGTCCGGCAAAAGCGCCGCGAGGTTCAGGCTCACCGGCTCCTCGAACGCGTAGTAGGGCTCGCCCCTCGCGGGCGTCAGATAGCGCCCCTTGCAGATGGTGGGATATCCCGCCAGTTCGCCGGCAGCGAAGCGGTCGATCGTGTGGGTTCCGAGCCGCGTCGTGATTGAGCCGTCGTCGGCGCGATCGTAATGCACATCCGCTGCCGGCGAGCACACGCCGTCCATATTGGTGGAAATGCCCGTGGCATAATTGGTCAGGCTGCACCGGCCCTCCACCATCAGCCCGTGATTGCCGAACACGAAGGTCTCGATCTCGCAGGGAATGGCGTCTGCCAGGGCCCTGATCT
The DNA here is from genome assembly GCA_019635735.1 of Mesorhizobium sp. Taxonomy (GTDB): domain Bacteria; phylum Pseudomonadota; class Alphaproteobacteria; order Rhizobiales; family Rhizobiaceae; genus Mesorhizobium_A. The sequence goes on along the minus strand of JAHBYX010000007.1, from coordinate 37,976 downwards.
CCGGCACCGTCAGGATGCGCGGCAGCACGACGCGCTTCACGCCAAACTCGCGCGCGTAATAGCCGATCGCCTCCGGGCTCGACGCCGCCGCCTGCACCGACAGATGCAGCCGCCGTTCAGGCCACTTCTCGGCGGCGTAGGCCGCGACGCCGATGTCGGCGACGATGAAAGCGTCGACCTCCAGCGCGGCTCCCAGGTCGATCGCCTCCCGCCAGAGGTCGAACCGGCCGGCCGTCGGAAATGTGTTGACGGCAAGCAGCACCTTGGCGCCGGCATTGTGCGCATATTCGACCGCGACGGAGAGTTCGCGCTGCGTGAAGTTGAGGCCGGGAAAGTTGCGTGCATTCGTGGCGTTCTGGAAGCCGCAATAGACGGCGTCGGCCCCGGCGTCGACCGCGGTGCGCAGCGACGCCGGCGTGCCCGCCGGGCAGACGAGTTCCGGTCGCTTCATGACCTGTCTCCGTTATCCCGCCTGGCGCGGCGCAGCATGTCGAGAGCGAGCCGCCCCGGCGCTCCGAAAAGACCCGCCACGTCCTCGGCAATCGAGTGCTCGACATCGTCCAGAGCATTCCTCAGGCAGACCACCGCTTCCGTGTCGCCGCTGATCTCGAGATCGCGCGAAAAGAACAGCGCGTCGCCGTCGGCCGCCCCGTCCACCAGACTGAGCAGGTCGAGGAAACGCCCGGCGATGCGCGCGTCGCTCGCCGGCTCGCGGCCGCGCGCCACCGCCCGGAACTCCAGCGCCTCCGGATCCGGCACCAGCAGCAGCGCGAAGGGCAGTCCGCGCGGATCGATCACGAACCGGGTCCTGCGATGCGGGCCCAGCCGGTCGAACAGCGCCGGATGCTTCTGCGCGACCCGCCTGACCACGAAGCCGAGCAGCGGCTGCAGCACGAACAGCGGCGGCGGCAGGAAACGGGAGAGATCCGGCGGCGAGGAGACGCTCCGGCGGCGGGCGAGATCTTGCATGGCTCCAGTTAGCCCGGCGCCCGCACGCGCGTTTTGATCAGGGTCAAGGTGCGAGGCCGCGATCCGTGCTCGCGGCCGTCCGCTCCGCGTCGCCGGGGCGAAAGCCGCGATCGTGCAGACGCTGGCAGGTCAGCCGCTGCAGCTCCACGCCACGAGCCGGCAGGATGACGTCTGGTTGCGGCATTCCTGCATCGCCCGCCCCTCGGCCTGGCCGCGGGTCCCGGCCCAGGCATATCCGTATCCGTTGCCGTTGCCCACCGCGAGCGCGCCGCAGGCGTTGCGGAAATAGACCAGCAGGCGGCAGCCGGCACCGTTGGCCCGGCAATTGCTCATCGCGATCCGCTCGGCCTGCGCCCGCGTTCCGGCGCCGTAGGAATATCCGTAGGCGCCGGATTGCGGGGAAAACGCGATCGCCCCGAAATCCGCCAGCGCCACGCCGGCGCCGGCCAGGCTCAGGCCGACCGCAAACGCGCCGCTCAGCAATACTCGTGCAACAGGTCTCATCGTCCAGTCCCCCCTTGAATGGCCCTGTGCTTACCACAACAAAAAGCCGCGGACGATGCCGCGGCTTCTTCAGGATAATATCCGATCCAGGTCTATCCGCAGCGAAGTGCGGAGGTCGAAGAATCTACGCGGCCGGCCGCTTCAGCAGCCCCTGCTCGCGCAACTGGCGATGGAGATTGATCGCATCGAGGTCGAAACCATTCGGCCATGTCGGCACGCCGAACGAGATGTACACCCTCTCGAACATCGCCGGATCATTGAGCGCGGATACCATAGAGCCGCCCTTCGCCAGGATCGGCGCAAGGTCATATACCCCTTCGCTTCCATCGGAAAATCGGAGCCAAAGCCGATGGCCCGGTAGTGCTTTCGCCTCGGTGGTTTCGACCATCTCGATCATGCTTCGTCAGCTCCCGGGACGGATTGGAACGGCTCTTGCAGCATACCGCGTTCCCAGTTCGCCATCAATTCGGCGTGGTGAAGCAGCGTCCAGTCCCGCAAGATTCTCCTCACGCCGGGAGGAAGAGAACCGGCGATGATCTCGCCGGTCCCGATAGCAATCAGCGCCCTGCTTCCCTGATAGAACGCATGGAAGTGGGGCGGATTGTGATCGTTCCAGTACATCTGCACGACCACTCCAAAGAAGATGGAAATGGTCGGCATGCCTGCGCTCCTAACTGTCCAGGAAGCTCCTCAGCTTCCTCGACCGCGACGGATGCTTCAGCTTCCTCAGCGCCTTGGCCTCGATCTGGCGGATGCGCTCGCGCGTGACCGAGAACTGCTGGCCCACCTCCTCAAGGGTGTGGTCCGTGTTCATGCCGATGCCGAAGCGCATGCGCAGCACGCGCTCCTCGCGCGGCGTGAGCGAAGCCAGCACCCGCGTCGTCGTCTCGCGCAGATTGGCCTGAATCGCCGCGTCGATCGGCAGGATCGCCATCTTGTCCTCGATGAAGTCGCCGAGATGCGAATCCTCCTCGTCGCCGACCGGCGTTTCGAGCGAGATCGGCTCCTTGGCGATCTTCAGCACTTTGCGCACCTTTTCCAGCGGCATGGCGAGCTTTTCGGCGAGTTCCTCCGGCGTCGGCTCGCGGCCGATCTCGTGCAGCATCTGGCGCGACGTCCGCACGATCTTGTTGATCGTCTCGATCATGTGCACCGGGATGCGGATGGTGCGCGCCTGGTCGGCGATCGAGCGGGTGATAGCCTGCCGGATCCACCACGTCGCATAGGTCGAGAACTTGTAGCCGCGGCGATACTCGAACTTGTCCACCGCCTTCATCAGGCCGATATTGCCTTCCTGGATCAGGTCCAGGAACTGCAGGCCGCGGTTGGTGTATTTCTTGGCAATCGAGATCACCAGGCGCAGGTTCGCCTCGACCATTTCCTTCTTGGCGATCGCGGCTTCCCGCTCGCCCTTCTGGACCTGGTTGACGATCTTGCGGAACTCGGAGATCGAAATCGCCGTCTCCTGGGCAAGATTCTGGATCTCCGCGCGCAGGTCGCGGATGCCGTCCTTCTCGTTCTTGGTGAATTCCTTCCAGCCGCGCGAGGTGAGGTTGGCGATCGACTTGATCCAGTTCGGATCGAGCTCGGAGCCGTGGTATTCGCGCAGGAACTCCTCGCGGCGGACGCCGTAGCTTTCGGCGAGCCTGAGCAGCTTGCCCTCGTTCTGAACCAGCCGCTTGTTGATGTCGTAGAGCTGTTCGACCAGCGCCTCGATGCGGGCCTGGTTGAGCGACAGCGACTTCACCGCGGTGATCAGTTCGTCCTTCAGCTGCTTGTAGCGGCGCTCCTGGCTGGACGACAGCGCGCCCATGGCGGCGAGGCGCGCCTCGACGGCCTGGTCCTGCAGCTTCCTGAGCTTCTTGTAGGTGTCGGCGATCACGTCGAGCGTGGCCATCACCTGCGGCCGCAGTTCCGCTTCCATGGCGGCCAGCGACAGGCTCTGCTCGTCCTCGTCGTCCTCATCCTCCTCGACCCGGCTTTCGCCGCCGACATTGGTGATGTCGTCGTCGTCGCGCGGACCCGACGGGCGACGCGCGCGCGGGTCTTCCTTCGGCTTGGCGTCCTCTTCGACGCGCTCGACCACGGGCGCCTGCTTGGCCTCGGGGCCGGCATAGGTCGCCTCGAGATCGATGATCTCGCGCAGCAGGATCTTGCCTTCGTTCAGCTCGTCGCGCCAGATGATGATCGCCTGGAAGGTCAGCGGGCTCTCGCACAGCCCCGCGATCATCGTCTCGCGGCCGGCCTCGATGCGCTTGGCGATCGCGATCTCGCCTTCGCGGGAGAGAAGCTCGACCGAACCCATCTCGCGCAGATACATCCGCACCGGGTCGTCGGTGCGGTCGGTCGGCTCTTTCTTGGCAACGGCCGCGACGGCGGTGCCCGTCTGCTCGGCGAGTTCGTTGGCCTCTTCCTCGCCGTCCGCCTGGGCGTCGGCCTCGCCTTCCTCGCTCTCGCCGTCCTCGACGACGTTGATGCCCATGTCGGACAGCATCGCGTTGACGTCCTCGATCCGGTCCGGATCGGTTTCTTCCGACGGCAGCACCGCATTCAGTTCGTCGATGGTCACATAGCCGCGCTTCTTGGCGAGCTTGATCATCTTCTTGACGGCGTCGTCGGACAGGTCGAGCAGAGGCCCGTCGGGCGCACCTTCGCGTTCGGTCTCCGCCTCTTCCTTTTCCTTTGTCGCCATTCTATGCATCTCCAAACGCGTGGGCCGTCTGAGTCCGTCCCTATAGATAGGGCACAGGATTCGTCTGCCGAGGATAAGGTGCGGATACGATTCGATTTCCGCCCCTGCGGGAGCAGCTATCCGGCGATCCGCTTAATGTCCGATTAACCCTGTTACCGGTTGCGGGATCCGTTTCCCTGCAGCGGCCAGCGCTCCGTCCTGTTCCTCGGCCTTTCGGCCAGTTCATGATCTCGCGGTTTTCCGCAGATTTGCCTGTCTCGAACCGTCGTGATTCCGACAATTGTACCGAACGTCAAGCGGCTCAAACCTGATTCGCGGCAAAAAAGCGAATCAATTGGGGTGTTTCGCCCGGTTTTCGGACGCTTTGCACGACATTCAGTTTCGTCCCGCGCGCCCCGACTGCACGCCGAAGCCCTCGATCAGCGCTTCGGTTGCCTGGATGTCGCGGAACTGTGACTGTATGTCGAGAAGGCGGAGGAAGTTCTCTTCCGTCGATTCCGACGCGAGCGCAATCTCCGCCGCCTTCAGTTCCTTATGTAGAGTGCGCTGGCTGCGGTGCAAGTGGAGCGCCTGCGCGAAGGCGTCGCGGGCGTCGTCCAGTGCCGCATCCTCCAGCGCCGACCATTCCCGCACCCGGCGCACCATCGTGGTCGCCTGGTCCCACACCGGCTCCAGTCCGGCCGCGCGCACCACCTCCAGCAGCGATCCCCGGTCGCCGGCGGCGTCATGCGCCAGCGCGTCGAGCATCGCCGCGTGCAGTTGCGCCAGTCCCGGATGCGACAGGTCGAGCATCTCGATCTGTTCGTAGTTCTCCTCGATCAGCGCCGGATGGCTGATCAGCGCCACCATGATCGTCGCCTCGCGCAGCGGCATCGCCCCGCCCTTGACCAGCGCCGACCGCGTCAGGCTTTCGCTCACCGGCATGCGTCCCTCGGCGATCGGCCCTTTCCGCTGCCAGTCGTCCTTGCGGAAATTGCCGCCCTGGTTGCGCGGCGGGCGCCTCGAGCCGAAGAACACCTGCACGCGCTCGCGCATTTCCTGGCTGTAGTGGAAACGCACGGTTTCGTCCCGGATACGCGAGGTTATCTCCCGCAGCGTCTTTTCCAGCTCCGCCCGTTTCTCCGGGGTGTCGAACACCCCGCCCGACGTTTCGCGCATCCAGATCAGGTCGACGAGCGGCCGCGCCTCTCCCAGCACTTTCGCAAACGCGTCCGGCCCTTCCGTCCGCACCAGATCGTCCGGATCCTTGCCCTCGGCCAGCAGCGCGAAGCGCACCGTCTTGCCCGGCTGCACCAGCGGCAGGGCAAGATCCGCCGCGCGCCACGCCGCCTTCAGTCCCGCCTTGTCGCCGTCGAAGCAGAGCACTGGCTCGCCGGTCATCCGCCACAGCAGTTCGAGCTGGTTTTCCGTCAGCGCCGTGCCGAGCGGCGCCACGACATTGCCGAAGCCCGCCTGAGACAGCGCGATCGCGTCCATGTAGCCCTCGACCGCGATGATCGTCCCGTCCTTGCCCTGCGCTTTGCGGGCGCGGGCGAAATTGTAGAGCACGTTGCCCTTGTGGAAGAGCTCGGTATCCGGCGAGTTCATGTATTTGGCCAGCGCATCCGAACTCAGCGCCCGCCCGCCGAAGGCGATCACCTTGCCCTGGCGGTCCTCGATCGGGAACATGATCCGGTCGCGGAAATAGTCGTAGGAAACGGCGATGTCGTCGCCGTGCCGCACCAGCCCGCAGGCCTCGATCTGGTCCTTGGTGATCCCCTTCGACGCGAGGTATTCCTTCAGCGCGTTTCGGCTTTCGGGCGCATAGCCCAGCCGGAACGTCTGCTGCGTCACCGAGGTGAGCCCCCGGTCGCGCAGATAGGCGCGGGCCTTCGCCCCTTCCGGCCCCTGCAGGCGATCCTGGAACCAGCGCGCCGCCATTTCCATCACGTCGGTCAGGCTGGCCCGCTGCTGTTCCCTGCGTTCCTGCGCTTCGTCGCGCGCGGGCATCGCCACGCCCGCCATGCCGGCGATCCGCTCGACGGCTTCGGGGAACGACAGGCCCTCGAGGTCGGTCAGGAAGCGGAAATGGTCGCCCGACACGCCGCAGCCGAAGCAGTGGTAGCGCCCCTTCTTGTCCTCGCAGTGGAACGACGGCGACTTCTCGCCATGGAACGGGCAGCAGGCCCAGTAGTCGCCGCGCGAAGCATTGGTCTTCTTGCGGTCCCACGAGACGCGGCTGCCGATCACCGAGGAAATCGGCACCCGGTCGCGGATCTCGTCGAGGAAGCTTGGCGGAAAGCGCATGGTCCGTATGTAGGCCGCTCCGCCCCGGCGCGCGAGAGCCTTGGTCGCGTTTCACCGCCATCCACAGGCTTGCAAGACAGCAAATACGCGTGTATATACAAAACAAGCGCATGACGTGCTGTTAGTCTCAATTGACAGGAGGCCGGCATGCGCATTGTCGAAAAGGTTCGGTTCACCCGGTTCGACTGGCATGGGCCTAAAGAACAGACCAACCTCGCAAAGCATGGGATAGACTTCGACGAGGCCCTTATTGCACTATCCCGGCCCCATCTCGAAGCCCGGTCCGACAGAAACGGAGAAGTCCGGATTCTAGCGATATGTCCTCACTCGGATCGTGTAATCGCGGTTGTCTATGCGCCTCGCGGTGACACATGTTGGATTATATCGGCGAGGCCGGCACGGAAAAATGAAAAAAGAGAATATCGTCTCCACTACCCTGGATGAAGCGCTCGAGCGCGTCCGGCTCCACGGCAGTCGCACCGACTGGGCACGCGTCGACGCCATGACCGACGAGGAAATCGAAGCGCAGATGCGTGACGATCCCGACTGGGCTGACTTCATGGACATCGACTGGTCGAAGGCCACCCTCGTCATTCCGGTGCCGAAGGATCCGATCTCGATTCGTCTCGACAAGGACGTGCTCGACTTCTTCAAGGCGACCGGCAAGGGCTACCAGACGCGCATCAATGCCGTCCTGCGCCACTACATGCAGGAGAAGCGGAAGACCGACAAGGCAGGCTAACGCCGCGCGCCCGTTCCGCTCTGTCCTTCTCGTCGCTGCTGCCCCGCGTTTGGGCAGTCCAGAAAAACTACACCCCGCTCCCGCAGATCTGCATTGCCGCGCACCCGGATTCGTGGTGCTAGCAACCGTTCCGCGAGCGCTTTTGCCCTTCCCATTCTTTGCCAATTCAGCCCGGTCGTTTCGATGCCCCTCCCCTTGATTGCCCTCTTCCTCGCCGCTTTCGCCTTCGGCACGACCGAGTTCGTCATCGCCGGCGTCCTGCCGCAGGTGGCCGCCGGCCTCGACGTGTCAGTGCCGAGCGCCGGCTATCTCGTCTCCGGTTACGCGCTCGGCGTCGCACTGGGCGGTCCTTTCCTGACCGTCGCGACGGCCAGAGTGTCCCGCAAGACGCTGCTTCTCGGGCTTCTCTTCGTCTTCACGCTCGGCCAGATGGCCTGCGCCGTGGCGCCCGATTTCCCGACCATGCTCGCGTTTCGAGCGGCGATTGCCGTCACCCACGGCACGTTCTTCGGCGTGGCGATGGTTGTGGCGGTCAACCTGGTGCCGGAGGGAAAGCGTGGCCAGGCCATCGCCATCATCCTTGCCGGCTTGACCGTCTCCAACATCGTCGGTGTGCCGCTCGGCGCGGCCATCGGCGGCTGGCTTGGCTGGCGCGCCACCTTCTGGTCGATGTTCGCGCTCGGCATCCTGAGCCTCGCCGCGCTCGCTCTGGCGCTGCCCCGTCGCGTCGGCCCTGCCCACAGGCCCGGCAACCTGGCCCGGGAAGTGCGCGCACTCGGCCGACAGCAGGTCTGGACCTGCCTGATCATCATGCTGATGCTGATGATCGGCCAGATGCTGCCCTTCACCTACATCTCGCCGCTCCTCCAGAGCGTCACCGGGCTGGACGAACGCACGATCCCTTGGGTGCTGCTTGCCATCGGCATCGGCTCGACGGTGGGCGTGCTGGCGGGCGGCCGCCTCGCCGACTGGCGGCTGATGCCGAGCCTGATCTCCCTGCTCGCCATCCAGGCCGTCCTCCTCCTCGTGATCTATTTCGTCGGCCCCTACCCGGTTCCGATGGTGATCGCGCTCTTCGTCTGGGGCGGCCTGAACTTCGCCATCGGCACGCCTATCCAGTCGCGCATCCTCGGCTGGACGGCCGATGCGCCCAACCTTGCCTCGGCGCTCATCCCCTCCGGCTTCAATCTCGGCATCGCGATCGCCGCTTCCTTCGGCGCGATCGTCCTCAACGCCGGCGTGCCCTACCGCGCGCTGCCGCTGTTCGGCGTCGCCGCGTTGACCATCGCCACGGCCGTCGCGATCCTGTCCTGGTGGGCGGAACGGCGCAGTGGAATGCGGCCTCCCGTGCCCGTTTCCGCCACGCCCGAAATCGCCTGAAGTCGAATATCGTCAGTTCTTTCGCTCGACCGGATGAACGAATCCCGTGTCCGGGCGTTTGCCGGGAGCGACGCCCGCGCGGCGGGCCGTCTCCGCCGGCCCGACCGGTCCGTACCCGACATCGCGGGTCGCTGCCGGAGGAACGCTTCAGAGGGTGTAAAAATATTATCCGGCTAATCTGCCGGACTTCAATTATGCTGCCGAATCGCTGTCACAACCCCATTTCCGACGAGACGTGCTGCATGCGCTGGTGGTCAGACTATAGGGCGTCGTCATGAGCGGGATCGTCGTCCTCCTCAACCTGGCCGGCGCCGTCGCCCTGCTCTTGTGGGCGACCCGCATGGTGCGCACCGGCGTCGAGCGCGCCTATGGCGACGTGCTGCGCAACCGGCTGGCGCCGGCGCTGAAAAACCCGCTCCTGGCCGTCCTCGGCGGCGCGCTTCTCGCCATCGCCCTGCAAAGCGCCACGGCCGTCAGCCTGCTCGTCGCCTCCTTCTCCGGCGCTGGCGTGGTGGGCGGGACCGCTGGCCTGCTCGCCGTCCTAGGCGCCGATCTCGGATCGGCCCTGGTCGTCAAGCTCTTGTCCTTCGACCTCTCCATCCTCGTGCCGCTGACCATCCTCGCGGGCACCACGATGTTCCTGTCGACCGAGCGGCGCGCCTGGCGCCAGTTCGGACGCATCCTCGTCGGCGTCGGCCTGCTGATCATGTCGCTCAGGCTGATCGGCGAGGCGTCCGAGCCGCTGCGCGAGAGCCGCCTTCTGCCGGTCGTCGTCAACTATCTCTCAGGCGATCCGGCCACCGCCTTCCTTCTCGCCGCCATCATGACCTGGCTCTTCCATTCGAGCGTCGCCGCCATCCTGCTCATCGCAACACTGGCAGCCCGCAATCTCGTCCCGGCCGAACTCGGCATCGTGCTGGTTCTCGGCGCCAATCTCGGTGCCGGCGCGATCGCCGTGCTCCTGTCGCGCGGCGCGGTTCCCGCCGCCCGCGTGGTTCCGATCGGCAATCTTCTGATGCGCGGCATCGGCGCGGTCCTTGCACTCACCGCCTTGCAGCTTGGCGCTCCGGACCTGACCTGGTTCGGCACCTCGCCGGCAACCCAGGTCGTCCATGCCCACATCGCCTTCAATGCCCTGCTTGCCCTGTCGGGCTTCGCCCTTGCCCCGCTCGCCGCCCGCGCCGCCGAGCGGCTCGCCAACCTGTCCGCTCCTCCTGCCCAGAGCCCCGAAAGCGCGCCCGTCGAGCTCAGCGCCCTCGACGAGGCTGCGCTCGACACGCCGGGGCAAGCGCTCGCCAACGCCACCCGCGAAGTGGTCCGCATCTGCGAGACGGTCGAGATCATGTTGTCCGAGGTGATCGAACTCTACCGCCACCCGTCCCAGGCGCGCATCGACCGGCTGTCGGCGCTAGACGACCGCGTCGACCGCTGGCACGCGGCTATCAAGCTCTACCTCGCCCGCGTCACCGCCCGCACCTTGTCCGAAGCGGAAGCGCTGCGCTGCCAGGAACTGATCGGCGCCTGCATCAAGCTCGAGCAGGTCGGCGACATCATCGTGCGCAACATGCTGGTCCACGTGCAGAAGAAGATGGACCGCAAGCTGGAATTCACCGACGACGGCTGGCGCGAGCTCACCGCCTTCCACGCCTCGGTGCTCGGCAACGCCCGCCTCGCCTTCAACGTGCTGATCAGCCGCGACCGCGAGACCGCGCTGCAGCTCGTCCAGGAGAAGGACCGGCTGCGCGACCGCGAGAAACTCTCGACCCAGGGCCATTTCGAACGCCTGCGCGACGGCACGGCGAAAAGCGTCGAGACCAGCTCGATCCATCTCGACACGATCCGAGACCTGAAGCAGATCAACTCGCTCCTCGCCTCGATCGCCTATCCGGTGCTGGAGGAACAGGGTCTCCTCCGCGGCTCGCGTCTCAGGGCGTCGTAGTCACCTGGGTCGTCCCGTTTGACATCCGTAACCGGGATACGCATATCTAGTGCGAGGAGCTATGTTGAGATCATGGCTCGAAGAGGAACTGGTTATGTCCGCCCGCGACCGGGTCCGTAGATACAGGGAAAACGGCGGCGCTTCCGATCTGGTCCGGGTCGAAGTCCTCGTTCCCGCATCCAGCAGAAACGCGATCGTCTCCGAGGCTGCGCGTATGCGGACCGAACACCGCAGCCGCAAAAAGCGTCTCAAGGACCTCTGTGACAAGGCCGCAGAACGGTATGCTGTCAGGGTCTTCGACAACGTAGACCTTGCCCGCGTGCCCGACTCTCAGGAGCAGGCCCGCGTCATCGCCGGCGCGCTGATGGAGCGTGGCGATGCGGGCGCCTTCGTTCTCGCCCGGAAAATCCTTTCCGAGGCAGAGGGTTAGGAATGGCCCTCTCGGCGCTGCAACGGAACGTATTGCGCTGCATCGCGGCCAACAGGTCCGACACCAGCTATATCGCCGGCGGCGTTGCGCTCAATCGCGACTGGCCGAGAGTCTCGGACGACATCGACGTGTTTCACGACACTGACGAGGAAATCGGCGCCGCTGCCTCGGCGGACATCGAGACACTGCGACAGGCGGGTTTTTTGGTCCGTATCGAACTGGAGATTTACGGAATCGTCGAGGCGGTGGTCTCGCAAGGTGCCCAATCGACGATAGTGCAGTGGATGAGCGAATCCCGGACGAGGTTCTTCCCTCTCGTGAAGGACGATGCGTGGGGCGCTCGTCTTCATCAGACCGATCTCGCCGTCAACAAGGTCATCGCCGCTTCCAGCCGGACCAAGGCGAGGGATTTTGTCGACCTGGTCGCAATCTCCGAAAACATGTGCCCACTCGGACCGCTGCTGCTGGCGGCGGCTGGCAAGCCGCCGCACTTTTCGCCGTCGCGGATGATCGAAGAGATCAGGCGCCGCGGACTCTCCGTCCCTACTGCGGAATACGAGGCGGTCAAAGGGCTGCCGCCAGGTCTCGATGCCGCTGCGGTCCGGGAAAAACTCATCGCTGCTCTGGACCAGGGGGAATCTTACGTCATGACGGCGCCTGTCGAACTGGTCGGGGTGCTGGCGTGCGACGCATACGGCACCCCGGTCGAAGCACGCTCGACCGAGGCGGGGACAGTGCTGTTCCGGAGGGCAACTCCGGAACCGGAAGCAATCCCCTCTCTTCCCGACGCGCCTCAGACCTGGACTTCCGGGCGCTGAGCCTCGAAAGCGTCCGCGGCGCCGGGACCCCTACTGCAGCAGCGTCTTCACCACGCCGCTTGCCTTGCCGAAGTCCATCTGGCCGGGATAGCGCTCCTTGAGCGCAGCCATGCATTTGCCCATGTCGCGCAGACCGTCCGCGCCGACGTCGGTGATCACCTTGGCGCAGAGCTGCCTGACCTCGTCCTCGCCCAGCTGCTTGGGCAGGAAAGACTTGATCACCTCGATCTCCTCGCGCTCCTGCGCTGCGAGTTCAAGGCGGTTCGCCTCCTCGTAGATGCGGGCTGATTCGTCGCGCTGCTTCACCATCTTTGCGAGGATCTGCATGATCTCCTCGTCGTTCACCGCGCCCTTGCCGGCGGTGCGGGCGGCAATGTCGCGATCCTTGATCGCGGCCTGGATCAGCCGGATCGTGGAAATGCGGCGCTTGTCGCCGCCCCTCATCGCGTCTTTCAACTGTGCCGAGAAAATCTCGCGCATGATGTCACTCCTGTGGCGACGCGCGAGGATAGCGGCAGCCGCAAGGCCGCGCAATTCGTTTCCGACCGCATAAGCCCTTGATTTGTCGAGGGAAGCATATCGCGGTGCGAAACTCGGGCGGTTGTTGACCGCTCCTCGCCGTTCGCATATTGTCCGCGCCTCAAGACACGGACGTTGTGTTGCCCACAAGGATGGCTTTCGCCGCCCTTGTGTTTTGTCATGCGCCATATGGCCCTTATCCGGGTCGTGTGCAAGGCCGGTGCCGCCGGCGAAGGAGACCCCATGGCCGAGAAGACCGCCCCCTGGAGCAGAGAGGTTCCGACCGCCTGCCTCGTGCTTGCAGACGGCACGGTGATCCGCGGCCGAGGCCTCGGCGCGACGAGGTCCGCGGTTGCCGAAGTGGTCTTCAACACCGCCCTCACCGGCTATGAGGAGATCCTCACCGACCCCTCCTATGCCGGCCAGATCGTCACCTTCACCTTCCCGCACATCGGCAACATCGGCACCAATGCCGAGGACATCGAGGACCTGACGCCGGCCATGCGCGCCGGCGCCGTCGGTGCGATCTTCAAGGCCGACGTCACCAACCCGTCGAGCTATCGCTCCGTCGAGCACCTCGACCAATGGCTGAAGCGGCGCGGCGTGATCGCCATGAGCGGAATCGACACCCGCGCGCTGACTGCCCTGATCCGCGAGAAGGGCGCGCCCAATGCCGTCATCGCCCACGCACCGGACGGAAAATTCGACATCGAGGATCTGAAGCGGCAGGCCCGCGAGTGGTCGGGCCTCGTCGGCCTCGATCTCGCAAAGGAAGTCACCTCCGGCCAGTCCTCGGTCTGGACCGAGACCCCTTGGGTCTGGAACGAGGGCTACTCCGCGCAGGGTTCCCCGACGATGCACGTCGTCGCGATCGACTACGGCGTGAAGCGCAACATCCTGCGCCTGCTCGCCGGCCTCGGTGCCAAGGTTACCGTCGTGCCGGCCAGGACCGGCGCCGACGAGATCCTGGCGATGAAGCCCGACGGCATCTTCCTGTCGAACGGCCCGGGCGATCCGGCCGCGACCGGCGAATATGCGGTCCCGGTCATCAAGGACCTGCTGAAGACCGGCATCCCGGTCTTCGGCATCTGCCTCGGTCACCAGATGCTGGCGCTGGCGCTCGGCGGCAGGACCGTGAAGATGCACCAGGGCCATCACGGGGCGAACCATCCGGTCAAGGACCACACCACCGGCAAGGTCGAGATCGTCTCGATGAACCACGGCTTCGCGGTGGATTCGAAGTCCCTGCCGGAAGGCGTTGAGGAGACTCACGTTTCCCTTTTCGATGGCTCGAACTGCGGCATCTCTCTGGTCGGCAGGCCGGTCTTCTCGGTCCAGCATCACCCCGAGGCCTCGCCTGGCCCGCAGGACTCGCACTACCTCTTCCGCCGCTTCGTCAATCTCATTCGCGAACGGCAGGGCGAGCCGGCGCTGGCGGAGCGCTGACGCCGGCGCTCCGGGCGCCGGTCAGGACGAGATCCGCACCTTCACCACCCGGCTGTTGATCGCGCGGAACACCTCGTCGAGCTGCGAGCGCGACGGGGCATCGAAATAGTGCGCGGGGCTCGTCGCGCATTCCTGCAGCATCGTTCCCGTCGCGACGTCCGGCTCCTCGAGCCGGATCGTGTAGATCGTCGTCCCGTCGGCCTTCGCTTCCTCGCAGGCGGCGAGCGTCTTCTTGTTCATCAGGTTGTTGGTCGCGCTCGCCGTGCCGGCCGAGATGCCGAGGCGGCCGTCGACCAGGTAGCCGTGGCTCGCATAGGACGAGCCGAGAGACACGGGGCGATTGCCGAACACGTTCGCGCCGTCGGTGAGCACGATCATGATCTTTTCCGTGCCGGTCTTGGCCTTGTCGTCCCCCTCGCTGAACGGCGCGGCAGGCGACAGCACGCGCTGGCCCCAGGCGACGCCTTCCATGATGTTGGTCGTCCCGTTGGCCTCCAGGCTGTTCACCTTGTCGAGGATCGCCTTGTAGTCCGAGTTGAGCGGCATCAGCGGCTGGGTGACGCAGGCATTGTTGGGGCCGCGTCCTCCCGAAGCGTTCACGGCCGGATCGGTCCACTCGCCCGTGCCGCCGTCCACCGGCAATAGGCCGGATACCAGTTCGCCCGCCAACGTAAGCGGCAGGCCATATTTGAGAAGCTTCTTCGTCTTGCCGGCCGCGCTCATGTCGAGCGGGTCGGCCGGAGAAGTGATGTAATTATTCGCATATCCCCAGCTGTCGGGCTCGTCGATGCTGAACGCCGGCACGAAAAAGCTGGACTTGTCGGATTTCACCGCCGGCGTGTCGGCGACGTCGTGGGTCCCCTTCTTGCTCGGCATCCGCGTCTCGACGCATCCGGCCCACTCCTGGCCAAGATGCTCGAACAGCTGGAAACGGCTGAGGCCTGCCTGCAGTTCGTGCTGCGGGATCGGGCTCTTGCCGTCGAGATCGAGCCACTCGGCGCCCGTCCCCTTGATCCGCTTGCCCTTCTCGTTGAACTTCGGCGCGTATTGCGGCCCGACATTGACGAAGTTGGCGAACGGAACGACCGCGAATTTCAGATAGGCGGGATCGCTCACCTGCGACGACATGGATTCGACCATGCCGTTGACCGCGTCCTTCATCGCGGCGAGCTTGCCGCCCTTCATCGAGCCCGTCGTATCGAGCACGAGCGCGAGTTCGTATTTCACCGTGGCGATGTCCGCGCTCGACTGCGCCACGATCGGCCAGGTCTCGTAGCCGAACAGGCTCCCGAATGCGAGCGGCGTCATCGAAACGGCATCCACCGTAACGCGTGTTCCATCGCGCTTGATCTTGAGGTCGGAATGGCTGAGCCCGAAATTCCCGGACAGCAGATCGATGGCGATCTGCGTCGCACGCGCGTCGCTGATCTCGGTTCCTTCACGCGCGACTGCCAGCGACGCCGTATCCAGGGCCTGCTGAAGCTGCGATTTGGTCTTGGACAGCGCGGTGAAGTCGACGGCGACACCGCCCGCCATCAACAATGGCAGCATGCCGATCGCGGCGAACATCGCGAAATTGCCTGATCTGTCTTTCCCAAACGAAGTCTTGTGCGGATGCATGGATTGCCCCTCGGACAAGTGAGGGGATATTCATACCGCAAGCAATTGAATCCGCGTTTAAGTCGGCCCGCGCAGTTTGCACGCGCGGGCTAACTTGGCGTTAACCGGCCTGGTTCCTCAGATCTGGCTGTTGAACGTGTCGCAATCCGACAGCTTGCCCGACTTGAAGCCGCGCGCGAACCAGGTCTGCCGCTGCTGCGACGTGCCGTGGTTGAAGCTCTCCGGCACGACATATCCCTGCGTCTTGCGCTGCAGCGTATCGTCGCCGATCTGCTGGGCCGCGTTGAGAGCCTCTTCGATGTCGCCCTCTTCGAGCAGGCCTTTCTGCGCCGTGAAGTGGCCCCAGACGCCGGCGAAGCAGTCCGCCTGCAGCTCGACGCGCATCGACATCTCGTTCGCCTCCGCCTGGCTCATCGACTGCCGCATCTGGTTGAAGCGCGGCAGCACGCCGATCAGGTTCTGGACGTGATGGCCGACCTCGTGGGCCAGCACGTAAGCCTGGGCGAAGTCGCCGGCTGCGCCGAACTGGCGGGCGAGCTGGTCGTAGAATGCGAGGTCGATATAGACCTTGCGGTCGCCCGGGCAGTAGAACGGACCCGATGCCGCAGACGCAAAGCCGCAGGCGGAGCGCACCTGGTCGGAGAACATCACCAGCGTCGGCTCCTGGTAGGTCTGGCCCTCGGCCTGGAAGATACCCTTCCAGACATCCTCCGTTTCGGCCAGAACGGTCGCCACGAACTGCCCCATCTCGTCGCTCGGCTGCACCGTCTGGCCGCCGGGCTGCGACGGCTGCACCTGGGTTTGGCCGGGAACCCCGCCCTCCTCCAGCATCGCCAGCGGGTCGATGCCGCAGGCGCGCAGCGCAAAGAACAGCACGACGAGGATGACGATCGTCGACAGGCTGAACCCGCCGCTGCGCGTTCCGCCGACGGGGATGCGGAATCCGCCGCGACCCAGACCTCCGCCAAGGCCGCCTCCGGCCCCGCGCTGGTCCTCGATATTGCTGCTCTGACGACGGCCTCTCCAGCGCATGTGGCTCCCCGGATGTTGATTCCACCCGACGCGATGCGCGTCAGGTGCCAGACAACCCACAATTAGCCTAAGGGTTGCAGCGCGTCATTGGGGATTTTTTCAGCCGCGAGCTGCCTTAGGCTTGCGGGGCCTGTGGGACAGGACGAAGCGCTCGATATCCTGCGCGCTCATCGGCTTGGCGAAGGCGAACCCCTGCAGGTAGTCGCACCCGATCTCCCTGAGAAGCTCTGCATGCCGCATGGTCTCCACGCCTTCGGCGACGATCTCGATGTCGAGCGACTTGCCGATCTCGATGATCGATTCGACCAGCCGTCTCTGCTTCACCGAGGCCACGATCGGCATGATGAGTTGACGGTCGATCTTCAGCCGGCGCGGCTTGAGCTTCTGCAGGCTGACGATCGAGGCATAGCCCGTCCCGAAATCGTCGATCTCGACGTCGATCCCCAGTTCCTTGACCTGGTTGACGTTCCAGATCATCAGGTCGTCGTTGTCGTCGAGGAAGATCGATTCCACCAGTTCGAACGCCAGCCGGTTGCGCGGGATGTCGAGATCCTGCAGCGAGGCGATCAGTTCTCCGTCCTGAAGCCGCCGCGCCGACACATTGACCGAGAGCCGGGGCACATTGAGGTCTTTGGCCTCCCAGCCGCGGAAGTCCGCCAGCGACTGCTCGAGAATCATCCGGTCGATGTTCGCGACGACATTGAGCTCCTCGGCCGTCTTGAGGAAGTAGCCCGGCGCGAGCAGGCCGCGGCGCGGGTGGTTCCAGCGCACCAGCGCCTCCACCCCGGCGATGTCGAAGGTGCTGCCGTCCACCTGGGGCTGGTAGTAGGTGATGAATTCCTGCCGTTCGAGGCCGCTCAGGATCTCGTCGGCCATACGCTTCGTCCCGACGATCTCCGCCTGCAGCGCCGGAGTGAAGAACTCGTGCCGGCTGCGGCCGCGGCTCTTGGCGCGGTAGAGCGCGATGTCCGCATTGACGAGCAGCCGCTTCGGATCGGCATCCTTGCCGCTCTCGACCGCGATGCCGATGCTCACGCCGAAACGGCACTGGTGCCCGTGGTACGGAACGGGCTTGCGCATCTCCTCGATGATCCTGTCCGCCAGGTCCGACAGGCCGGACTCGATGCCGGGGGAGAGGCACAGCACGACGAATTCGTCGCCGCCGATGCGGGCGACGAAATCGGTCCTGCGAACGTTTTCTTTCAGCACCTTGGCCGCGTGGATCAGCATCGCGTCACCCGCGGCATGGCCGAGCGTATCGTTGATCTGCTTGAAGCGGTCGAGGTCGATATGCAGCAGTGCCGTGTCCTCCACCGCGCCCGCCGTGGAGATGTTCTCCAGCAGCTGGTCGAGGTAGCGCCGGTTGGGCAGGCCGGTCAGCGGGTCGTGCAGCGAATTGTGCTCGATACGGACCTTCGCCGCCTCGAGCTCGGCATTGCGCATTTCCGCCAGGAAGCGGGCCCGCTCGAGATCCTCGCGCAGCCGCACGTCCTCGGTGACGTCCCATTCGGCACCGATCAGCCGCGCCTCGTCGCCGTTGGCCTCGACGAATTTGCCCTTCGTCCGCACGTGGCGCACGGTGCCGTCGGCGGTCAGCAGGCGGTATTCCGAACCGTAGTCGCTGCGGCTCACGACCGCGATCTCGAAATCCCGCTGGGCACGGTCGAGGTCGTCGGGGTGAATCGCCCCCACCCAGTCTTCGTAGACCCGCATCTTTCCGTCCTGCGGAAGCCCGTACAGTTCGTTGACGCGGTCGTCCCAGACCATTTCATTGGTGTCGACCTTGTGCTCCCAGACGCCGATCTTCGACGCATCGAGCGCGAGGCTCAGGCGCTGCGACAGCCGGGCGAGTTCCTGCTCGCGCTGTGCCAGTTTCGCGTAGCTGTTCGCGCGCTCGCCGTAGAGCCGCCCGGCATAGAAGATCGGGCCGACCACCGCCAGGATCGCTAGTCCCAGGATGCTGCGCAGCAGAAGCGCATTGTCCGGCGTATAGACCCACCCGCCGGCCGGGATCGCCGCGATCTGCCACGAGCCCGACGGCAACGTCACGTCGGCCGTGACCGGGTGGTCCGCCGTAAGATCCCTTTCCCCCAGGAAGCGGGCGCCCGTCACGCCTTTGGCGTCCTTCCCGGTCAGTGTGATCTCCAGACCGAGATCAGGATCGAGCAGACCGCTGTCCCGGTACACCTCGTTCACGTCGATGACAGCGGAAAGGATGCCCCAGAATCGTTCTGATCCGTCGCCATTTCGGATGAAGATCGGGAAGCGGCCGATGATACCCACGCCGCCCTGTCTGAGTTCGACCGGCCCGGCCAGAACGAGGCGTCGGCTGTCGCGTGCGCGCAGGGCGGCTTCGCGCTGGTCCGGGTTGGTCCGGTAGTCGAGGCCTATCGCCCTCTCGTTTCCCGCCATCGGATACATCAGGGAAACGACGAGATCGGGCGCACCGGCGATGTTGCGAAGCTGCGTCTCTTCGCGGAACAGGTTTCCTGCCAGCGCGGCGAAGCGCTCTTGGCTCATGTCCGGCTCGGTCTCGATGGTTGCCGCCAGTCCGCGCACGAGCTGTATGTTGGCGCTGATATGGCCTTCGAGCTTCGCGCGGATCAGGTTGATCTTGGTCTGCACCTCGGCCCGCATCGACTGCGCATGCAGGGTGCGGTTCAGGTAGCCGGCGTAGACGCCGGCGCAAACGATGACGATGAACGCGAGGCCTGCCGGGACGTACGCCACGGCGAAGGCTCTGCGCAGCATACGGACGACCATCGAACCTGTTGCGGCCAAGCGTCCGGACCTTTCCTGGGTTAGACCAGATCGGCCAGTCATAGGCTGAAGAGCTTAAGGCAAGCTTTCGCCTCGCGCAAAAGTGATAATTGCCGAAAGCGACCACGAACCTGTTGGTCGAAGTATTAATGCTTTTTTACTTTTGTTTCGAGCCCGCGCTCTTGCCGTCCGAACTTTTCGATCGCTCCTCGAACCGCTCCTCGCCCTTCTTCAGGTCGCGCCCGGTCTTGGCCTCGGTTTTCCGCTCCTCCTGCTTGGCCGCCTGCTTGAGGCCGCTCGCAGCCTGCTTGCCCTTGGCGGTAGGTGCATTCTCGATTGCCATGGTCGTTTCTCCCTTCGGGGCCCTGTCCGGCCGTGATCGAAACGCGCCGGGCCTGCGGGAGTTCCGCGGCTTCCCGCCTCACGTTCGGCCTTGTCATTTCGCGCCATCTTGACGCCATATGTCTGTCCACACTCCCGCGCGGGTCAGGGTAATGCAGGTGGGCGTTCGAAGGGGTTTCATCGCTGGCGTTTACGCGTGCCTCGTCGGCGCGATCGTGCTTGTGTACGCTGCGATCTCCCACGCCGCGGACGACAAGCCCCTGCGCGGGGTTGCCCTGATCATCGGCAACGGCGCCTACGAGCATCTCGCACCGCTCGCCAATCCGCCCGACGATGCCCGCGCGGTCGAGGATCTTTTCGATGATCTCGGCTTCGAGACGTCTTCCGTCCGCGACGCCGATGCCAGGAAACTGAGACGTGCCGTCGAGCGCTTCGTCGAGGATGCCGAGGGCGCCGACGCCGCCGTCGTCTACTATGCCGGCCACGGCATCGAGGCGGGCGGCGAGAACTGGCTGATCCCCGTCGACGCCGACCTCGCCTCCCTGGACGACGCCGGTGAGACGATGGTGCCGCTGTCCAAGCTCATGCAGGATCTCGGCAAGGTCGCGCCGCTCACCATCGTCCTGCTCGACGCCTGCCGCGACAATCCCTTCCCGCCCGGCACGATGATCCGCACGGCGCCCGACGCCGAACCGCTGGCCGTCGCCGCCGCCGGCCTCGGCGAGACGCGGTCCGTCGCCCGTTTCGGTGCGAAGGCTTCGGGCGAAGTCCCGTCCCGGGAGGGTGTCGGCTCGCTGATCGGCTTTGCCGCGGAGCCCGGCAAGGTCGCGCTCGACGGCGATGCCGGCGCCAACAGCCCCTACGCCTCCGCCGTCCTGCGCCATGTCTCGGCGATGACCGGCGAGGAATTCGGCACGGTCATGCGCATGGTCGCCGAGGAGGTCTATCTGAAGACCGGCGGCCGCCAGCGGCCTTGGGTCAACGAGAGCCTGCGCCGACTGCTCTATTTCGGCTCGGCCCCGGACCCGGTCGAAGGCGAGGAAGGCGACATCCTGTCCGAACGCCGGCAGCTTCTGCTGACGATCGCCGCCCTGCCCGATGCCGAGCGCAGGCAGGTCGAAGCCGTTGCCCGCGACGGCGGCGTGCCGATGGATGCGGTCTACGGCATGCTGCGCGCGCTCGGCAAGGAAGCGCCGAAGGACCCGGCGGAGCTCGATCGCCTGCTGCGCGAGCAGACGGCCAAGATCGCCGAGATGCGCACGGAGCGCGCCGCGATCACGAGCAGTGACCCGGAGATTCTCCGGCTCTCCGAACTCGCTGCGAAGGCCATCTCCGAAGGTGCGCTGGAGACCGCCATCGGCCTTCACGAACAGGCCAAGGCCCGCGTCGTCGAGGTCGAGAAGACCGTCGAGACGGTGGAGGCCGGCATCAAGGCCCGCCGTATGGAGTTCGCCGACGTCTATGCCCGCAGCGGCGAGACCAGTTTCATGACCTTCGATTACGAACAGTCGGCGAAGGACTACGAAAAGGCCTTCGAGCAGGTCGAGCGCTGGGACGACTGGGCGGCCTGGTCGCATCGCGGCAATCAGGCCGTCGCGCTGCAGGCTTCCGGCTGGCGCGGCGGCAGGACCGAGCACCTGCGCCAGGCCGCCGTACTCGCGCGCGAGATCGTCCAGCGGGCCGAAAAGCTCGAACGGGCGGATTGGGCCACCAGCCAGACATTCCTCGGCAATACGCTCGTCACGCTCGGCCAGCGCGAGAACGACGTCGCCATGCTGAGGGAAGCCGCCGCCGCCTACGAGGCCGCTCTGACGGTCTACGCCGAGAACGCCGGCCATGACGCCATGCGCATCGACGTGCTGCACAATCTGGCCGGCGCCCTGTTCCAGGTCGGCGCCAAGCAGAACGATCAGGCGGTGCTGCAGAGCGCAATCGACCGCTTCGGCGACCTCGCGAAAATGGTGCCCCGCGCGCAGGACGCCGAGGTCTGGGCGCGCACCATCTCGGTTCAGGCCTCCGCAATGACCGACCTCGCCCGCATGCGGCGCGACGAAAAGCTGCTGGAGAACGCGGTCTCGCTGTACCGCCAGGCGCTGGAGGTGCGCCGGCAGGAGGTCTCGCCGGACGAGTGGGCGGAAACCACGCACCGCCTGGCGGTCGCGCTGTCCGACCTCGGCCTCTTCCGCAAGGACGTCGGCCTCATGCGCGAGGCCGATGCGGTCTTCATGTCGGTGATCCCGGCGATCGACCGCGGCCGCAGCCCCGTCAACTGGTCCGACGCGCTGCAGAATGCCGGCCTCAACGCCCATTCCCTCGGGGTGACGGCCGGCGAGGGGAAGGAGATCGAACGCGCGGTCGGATTATTCCGGCAGGCGCTGGAGGTGCGCACCCGCGACGCGCTTCCCGACCTCTGGGCCGACACGAGGACCTCGCTCGGCGGCGCGCTCTGCGATCTCGGCCGGATGCGCAAGGACGTGCGCCTCCTCGAGGAGGGCATCGCCGCCCACCGCGAAGCAGCCGAAATCATGACGCGCCAGTCCGTTCCCGGCGAGTGGTCGCGCATCCAGTCCTTCATCGGCGACGGCATCCGTGTCATCGGCGAGATCGAGGCCTCGCTTCCCCGCCTCGCCGAATCCATGGAGATACAGGCCGACGCCCTCTCGGCGGCTGTCGCCTCCGGGGAGACCTCCCGGGCCGAAAGCGCCCGGACCGGGATCGTCGATGCAGCGCTCTCGATCGAGCGCATGGAGGGTGCGGACGGCCACGCTCGCATGAGCGCACTCGAGAAAGCCGCCTCGCTTCTTTCAGACGACGCATCGCGCGGCGCCCTTGCCTCCGTCGACACCGCCATCGGCCGCGTCCTCTATGCGCAGGCCGTTTCCGCCTCCGATCCCGCCCTGTTCGAGAAGAGCATCGAGGCCTATCGCAAGGCTCTCGTCCCCGAAGCCCGCGACGAGCCTCACCGCACATGGGCCAACACGCAATCCAACCTGGCGCTGGCCCTGCGCGAACTCGCCCGCCTGCCCGGCCGCGAGCATTTGCGCGCCGAGGCCGTAGACGCCTGGCGCGCGGCGCAGGCGGAGGAGACCGGCGACGCGCTCTGGATCGGCAACCAGCGCAACCTCGCCACCCTGCTCGACGAGCTCGGCGCGTCCGGCGACGTCGCCCGCCTGCGCGAGGCGGCCGACGCCTGGGGCGCGCTGGCGGAGCGGCTGCCGGAGACCGACGCGACGGGCCGCGCAGCGGCCGTCGAGAGCCGCGGCATCGCGCTGCAGAACGCGGCCTACTATGCGCCCGGCGGCGACGAGGCCGCCCTCGGCGCCGCCATGGACGCTTACCGCTCTGCACTCTCCGGCTACGACCGGGCCAAGAGCCGCGAGGACTGGCGGCGGGTCGCGGGCAATCTCGCCGACCTGCGGCTGAATGTCGGCATGGCGCGCAACGATACGGAAGCGCTCGCGGAGGCCGCCGACCTCTATCGCGCGCTTGCCGGCCCGGCCGAGCGGGGAGAGACACCGGAGGCGCAACGCATTCGCGTCAACCTCGCCTCGGCGCTCTCGGCCCGCGCCGCCATTTCCGGCGATATGCCCCTGCTGAAGGAGTCGATCGCGATCTATCGCGGTGTCTACGGCCCGGATCCCGCCGCGTCCCTCAGTCAGGACTGGCGTTCGGCCGTCACCTTCGCGCAGGCCCTCCGCTCGCTCGGCCAGACGACCGCGGAGGCGGCACCCCTCCAGGAATCGGCCTCTGTTCTTGCGGTAGTGGCGCAGTTGCCGCCGGACGCGCTCGAGGCGCAGAACCGCGCCTTCGTGCGCTTCAACGAGGGCGACACGCTGCTGGCGCTGGGCGACCTCACCGGCGACACCGACAAGCTCCGCCGCGCGGTCGCAGCCTACCGCGAGGGCGACGCCTTCTATACGCCCGAGGCCTTCCCGGACCATTGGCGCCAGTCCCGCGGCGCGCTCGCCAACGCGCTGCTCACCCTCGGCACCAAGGCCGCCGACGCCGCGGCCCTCTCCGAGGCCGCCGGCATCTACCGCTCCCTGCTTGCCGCGACCGCGCGCGAGGGCGAGGCGGCGGCATGGGCGGGCTTCGCCAACGGCCTCGCCTGGGGCGTCACCCAGCTGGCGCGCCTCGGCGACGGCGCGGCCGATCCGGCCGAGGCCACGGCCTACGCGCGCGACGCGCTCGAGGCGTTTCGCGCCGAGAGCTCCCCGCTCGAGGCCGCCCAGGCGCAGGACACGCTCTGCGGCGCAATGACCGAACTCGCCCGCAAACGTCGAGACTCCGCGCTGGTCGAGGAGGCGCTTGCCGCCTGCGACGCCGCGCTCGCCGTGTTCCGCGAGCGCGAGCTCGCGGTCCTTGTCCGCTACGGCGAGGAAAGCCGCGCCCGCGCCGCTGCGCTTCGCGCCGAGCTGGCGCAGTAGGAGAGGCATCGTGAGGCGCTCGGCTACCTACGTCATCGTCCGATCGCAAGACCTCGATCGCTTCATCGCCGGGGTCAACTAGTGCGCGCGGCGGGCGCAGTGCGGGGTCTGCCGCTTCGCGCTCTCCTTGCCGCCGTCCTCGCCCTGTTCCTTGCTGTCCCCTCCCTCGCGCAGCAGCAGCCGCCGCTCCGCGGCGTTTCCCTCGTCATCGGCCAGTCGGACTACGAGCATCTGGCGAAGCTTCCCAACACCGCCAACGATGCCGACGCGATCGACGGACTGCTCGACCGCATGGGCTTCGAGACCACCGCCTCCGCCGACCGCGACGCCCGCCGCCTGAAGCGCGACCTCGACCTCTTCGTCGAAGACGCACAAGGCGCCGACCTCGCCGTGGTCTACTATGCCGGCCACGCGGTCGAGATCGCCGGCGAGAACTACCTCGTCCCCACCGACGCGGAGACAGATCCCGCCAGGCTGGCCGACAGCCTCGTGCCGGTCTCCGGCTTCATCGCCCGCCTGCAGGCCTCCGCGAAGATCGTCGTCGTCCTGCTCGACGCCTGCCGCGACAATCCCTTTCCGCCCGGCACGGCCGTGCGCCTGCCCGATGCCGCCGCGCCCGAACCGGTCGCCGTCTCGGGCGCCGCCGCCCGCAGCGTCCAGCGCTTCGCCCCGGCGAGCGCGGCCAGCCCCGGCGGCTACGGCATCGTGCTCGCCTTCGCCGCCGAGCCCGGCAAGGTCGCGCTCGACGGCGAGCCGGGCGCCCACAGCCCCTATGCCGCGGCACTCCTGCGCCATATCGCGGCCATGGCCGGCGAGGAATTCGGCACCGTCATGCGCATGGTCGCCGAGGAGGTCTATTTGAAGACCGGCGGCCGCCAGCGGCCCTGGGTCAACGAGAGCCTGCGCCGCCTGCTCTATCTCGGGGCCGCACCCCCGCCGGTCGAAGGCGAAGAAGGCGCGATCCTCAGCGAACGCCGCCAGCTCCTCCTCGCCATCGCCGACCTGCCCGCCATCGGCCGCCGCCAGGTCGAACATGTCGCCGCCGATGCCGGCGTGCCGATGGACGCACTCTACGGCATGCTGCGCGTGCTGGGCGCGGACGCTCCGGCCGACCCGTCCCGCCTCGACACGCTGTTGCGCGAGCAGAGCCGACGCCTGTCCGAGATCATGGCCGAGCGCTCCCGTCTCACCCAGCGCGATCCCGAGATCGTTCGCCTCGCCTCGCTCGCCGACGAGGCGATCGGCGAAGGCGCGCTGACGGCCGCCACCTCGATCTACGAGCGCGCCAAGGCCCGCGTCGCCAAGCTGTCGCGCGATCTCGACGCGGTCGAGTCCGACCTGCGCGACCGCCGCATCGAGTTCGCCCGCGTCTACGCCGAAAGCGGCGCGGCTTACGAGCTCGCCTTCGACTTCGCCGCCGCCGCCGCCGATTACGACCGCGCCTTCGCCGAGGTCGAGCGCTGGGACGACCAGCTCGCCTTCGACTACCGCCGCCGCGCCATCGTCGCCGGCTACCGCCACGGCGAATACAAGGGCGACGCGGCCTCGCTCGAGCGCATCGTCGCGCAGCGCGACGAGATCATGCGCCTCGCCGCCCGCCTGCCCTCGGACCTGCCGCGCGCCGAAGCCCTGCTCCAGGTCGGCAACGCGCTCAATGTGCTGGGCAAGCAACGCTCGGATGCAGCGACCCTACTTGAGGCCGTCACCGCCTACCGACAGGCGATTCCGGTCTTCGAAGCGGCCGGCGACCGCACCGGCCTCGCCCGCGTCCGCAACAATCTCGCCAGTGCGCTCGTCTCGCTCGGCGCCAACGACGCCGGAACAGCGCGCCTCGACGAGGCCGTCGCCATCCACCGCCAGCTTGTGGCCGACGCCCCCTTCGAGGCCGGCACGCTCGAATGGATGACCGCCCGCCTCAACCTGGCCTCGGCGCTATCGCGGCTCGGCGAGCGTTCCGGCTCCACCGCCACGACGCGCGAGGCGCTAGCCATCCTCTCCGAGATCGTGACGCGCGTCGGCCCCGACGCCGACCCGATCCCGTGGGCGCTGGCGCAGTTCAACCTCGCCGGCACGATGCTCTTCGTCGGCGAGCGCGAGGGCAATCCAAAGATGCTGGCAGACTCCAGCAAGGCCGGTGAAGAGGTGCTGAAGATCTGGACCCGCGACGCCTTCCCGCTCTACTGGGCGTCCGTGCACAACAATATCGGCAACGCCTACCAGGCGCTCGGCTTCGGCATGATGGATGACACCTTCTACCGCGCCGCCGAATACGAATACCGCGACGCGCTGGAGGAATGGCGTCGCGACCGCGTGCCCGACGATTGGGCCAAGGCTACCAACAACCTCGCCAATGTCCTGAAGAAGCTCGGCGCCTCGACCGGCGACGAGGCGAAGCTGGAGGAAGCCATCGCCGCCTATCGCGCCTGCATCGAGGTGTGGACACGCCCGGACGAGCCGCTCTCCTGGGCTTCCGCCCAGAACAACATGGGCGACGCGCTCGCGATCCTCGGCACGAAGCGCAAGGATCCCGCGCTGCTGAGCGCCGCCATCGACGCCTTCGACCTCGCTTTGTCCGAATGGACCCGCGACCGCGTCCCCTACGACTGGGCCGTCGCCACCAACAACCGCGGCGGCGCCCGCGTCGGCCTCGGCATCCTTACCGCCGACGCCAACACCCTCCGCACCGGCATCGCCGACATCGAAGCCGCCTGGGCCTACGACAAGGAGACAGGCGAGACGGGGTATGACGATTACTACCGCAAACGGAT
Organism: Mesorhizobium sp.; assembly: GCA_019635735.1. Taxonomy (GTDB): domain Bacteria; phylum Pseudomonadota; class Alphaproteobacteria; order Rhizobiales; family Rhizobiaceae; genus Mesorhizobium_A. The sequence goes on along the minus strand of JAHBYX010000007.1, from coordinate 11,302 downwards.
CGACGCGGCGAAGCTGGCGCTGGAGAAGATCGCCGAGTAGCGATGCCGCGGTTCAGTTGGCCAAGCTGGTCTCGATCGGCGGAAGAAATCCGCTCTCGATCTTCAACTTGGACACCGGCCCATTGGCGGCGATCGGATCGATCCGCAAGGTTGTTCCCGCGAATTCCTCGGGGAGCAGGAGCCGGATCTCACGGGGACCGGCTGCGTTGGTGACTGCCAGCGAGAAGCCTTCGAAATATGGCCCGTTCCGATTGATTTGGTCACGGATGGGAAGGTGGACGAATGTGCCTTGTGTCACCGATGTATCGAACGAGATCCGGACACACGGCCTGCCTCGCTCAGCCAGCTTGATATAGATCTGCGGATCCGCCCTCGCTGCGAAATCGCCGGCGGCCACCTCGTCCAGATTGGTGAAGGTCAGTCTGTCTCTAGCAGTATCGGTCAAGACACACTCGAGAGCGGCTTCCTCGTTGGCATGGACGATCGCCTTGCCTACCGCGCCCGACCAGGACAAATCCCCCCCGATGCGCTGGGGCAGATACCGCTCTACTGTATTGGCAACGATGCGCTTGGGTCTCTTTTGAAAAAATTCTTCCACTTTTCGATCCAGATCCGGATTGCCGAAATTTATCAGATCCGGATCTACAAACATTCTTTTAATTATGTCCAAGCTTACGCCATAGAAAGAGTCGTGGACGATTAATGTATTCGGTATCTTTTTTGGATACGATACTGGCAATTCCTTATCTATATATTCATCATATAAATAAGTAGATTCCGCATAGGGAATGCGCAGTATGCCTTTCGGCATATCGGTGCGATGAGCAACGGTTCTGTTCGGGCGTATCGTTCCGGAAATTTCCCGCCCGGTCAGTTCACGGACGAGTTGCCGGAAAGCTCTGATCTTCCCAAGCTCGTTCCAGTGAGTATCGGTTCTGAAGTATAAGAGATCATCCGTGAAGTCGTGGCCCATTACTTCCATATGGTCGATCACGCTCGATCCGCTGACGTCAGCGAGCTTGCGCCACTTGCGGGAGGACACGATCTTGCAGCCCGCGGCGGCTTCCGCGGCCGGGCCTAGCCTTTCCGGATAAACGACCTCCTTGTCGGGCGCGACCGACATTCGGAAATCGATACCGGCGCCCAGCGCAATGACCCGTAGTGCCTCGATCCGCCCAAGTATCACCCCCGCTTCACGATCCGTCATGCATCGGCCGTCCTGGAAACCGGGCTTGTAGAACAGCCACCCGCGCTCGCCGGAAATCACCTGGGGCGTGTTGATGAACCCGAACCTTGAAATCGAGGCTGTTCTTGGCGCTGATGGCGTCCATGCCAACCGGAGAATTGCTGACCAGACGCCGCGCGACATCGTTCCTGAACTCATCATCCGCCACGAAGAGGCCTGCCGAGGTGAGTTCCTTCTTGGTCACGACCTTTTCGGCCATCTCGTGCGGCCCGAACAGCGCAAGGCTGCCGATCGGCGCCGCGAGGAACGCGGCGAACACGGCGGCGGTGGCGAGATTGGCGAGCTTCATCCTCAGAACCTGAAATAGAGGAAGGGCGAGAAGGACTGCGGAACGACGTAGATCGTGCACACGGTCACCGCGGCGGCGACGAAAGCCAGCCGGGCATACCGGCCGATCTCGCCGCTCACGCCGGCGGCGACCACGCCCGCCGGTCGGAACTGCCCCTGCATGAGGATCAGCAGGCTGGCGAAGAGCATCGCGGTCGTCGCCTGGGGCGAAAGCGCGAGCGTCACCGTGCCCGGCAAGGTCCATGCTCCGTCGGCGAGAGGCGAAACCATCGCCCGCACATGGGCGGCAAAGGCGGACATGTCGTTCGCCCTGAACAGCACCCAGCCGACGATCACGACGGGGAAGAAGTAGACGAGCCTGAGAGCCTGCGAAAAGACTGCCTTGCCTCCCAGCAGCAGGCGCTCCGCGATCAGGAACGCACCGTGGTAGATGCCCCACAGCACGAAGGTCCACGCCGCCCCGTGCCAGACGCCGGTGGCGAGGAAGACGATCATCAGATTGACATAGGTGCGCACCGGCCCGGCGCGGTTGCCGCCGAGCGGAATATAGAGATAGTCGCGGAACCAGGTCGACAGCGACATGTGCCAGCGCCGCCAGAACTCGGTGATCGTCGCCGCCGCATAGGGGTGATTGAAGTTCTCCCTGAAGCGGATGCCGAACATCATGGCCAGCCCGATCGCCATGTCGGAATAGCCGGAGAAGTCGAAGTAGATCTGGATCGAGTAGGCGATTGCGCCGAGCCAGGCCGACGCGAAGGTCTGGTCGGCGCGCGAAAGCGCGAACGACGCATCCGCCACCCCCGCGACGCTGTCGGCGATCAGCACCTTCTTGCACAAGCCGACCATGAACCGCGCCGCGCCTGCGGCGAAGATGTCGGTGTCCAGCTGCGGATGATGGAAATCCTTCTCGACATCCTTGTAGCGCACGATCGGCCCGGCGATCAGTTGCGGGAAGAAGGCCTTGTAGGCGGCGAACAGGACCAGGCTGCGCTCGGCCTTCACCTCTCCGCGCCACACGTCGATGACGTAGGAAATGCCCTGGAAGGTGAAGAACGAGATGCCGATCGGCAGGATGATGGAGCTGGCGAAGGCCTTCAGCGGCTCCGAACCGAAGAAGCCGACCGAGCCGAGCAGGAAGGCGGTGTATTTGTAGTAGCAGAGAATGAGGACGTTGAGCCCTATGACCGCCGCGACCACGCTCTTCCGATGCAACCGTTCGACCGCCAGCGCGCCCGTGTAGTTCAGCGCGATGCTGACCAGCAGCAGCAAGACGTAGAGGCCCGACGACCAGTAGAAGAAGATCAGGCTCGACAGGAGAATGAACGGCGGGAACAACCGCGTGCCGTTCAGGATCACTCCCAAAAGCAGCGTCACCGGCAGGTAGAGGTAGAGAAAGGCCTGGTCCGAAAATACCATCTAAACCCGCCGCCCGGAGTCGCTGTCGCCGTCGCAGATCGCAAATGGAGGTAGCGAAGTCAATTCACGCCCGCCGGAGCGGGAGGCCCCCGCCCGCAATCCACCTCTCCCTTTCCGATAGGGGGTTACATCGCTCCCGCTTCTCCCCTATAGAGCCCGCCTAGCCTTACATCGGAATCGAATGCCGCCGGCGGGACCGCCCGCTTCGGCGGCTTGCGCACACGCCGGGAACAAGATGCCCAAACGCACAGACATCAAGTCGATCCTCATCGTCGGCGCCGGGCCGATCATCATCGGCCAGGCCTGCGAGTTCGACTATTCCGGCACCCAGGCCTGCAAGGCGCTGAAGGAGGAAGGCTTTCGCGTCATCCTGGTCAATTCCAACCCGGCCACGATCATGACCGACCCGGAGCTGGCCGACGCCACCTATATCGAGCCGATCACGCCGGAAGTGGTGGCGAAAATCATCGCCAAGGAGCGGCCGGACGCGATCCTGCCCACGATGGGCGGCCAGACCGCGCTCAACACGGCGCTCTCGCTGCGCCGCATGGGCGTGCTCGAGCGCTACGGCGTCGAGATGATCGGCGCGAACGCCGAGGCCATCGACATGGCCGAGGACCGTTCGCTCTTCCGCGAGGCGATGGCCCGCATCGGGCTGGAGACCCCGCGCTCCATGCTCGCCAACGCGTCCGACGTGAAGGATGCCGACAAACGCATGCACGAGGCCCGCCGCGCCGAGCTCAAGGCCGCCAACCCGCCCGATCTCGACGCCGCGCTCGATGCGCTCGAGACCGAGTGGAACCTCGGCGAGGGCGACCGCAAGCAGCGCTACGTGTCGCATGCCATGGGCGTCGCCGCCCAGGCGCTCGACCATGTCGGCCTGCCGGCCATCATCCGCCCCTCCTTCACCATGGGCGGCACCGGCGGCGGCATCGCCTACAACCGCGCCGAATTCTTCGAGATCATCGGCTCCGGCCTCGACGCCTCCCCCACCACCGAGGTGCTGATCGAAGAGTCCGTGCTCGGCTGGAAGGAATACGAGATGGAGGTCGTGCGCGACCGCGCCGACAATTGCATCATCGTCTGCTCGATCGAGAACCTCGACCCGATGGGCGTCCACACCGGCGATTCGATCACCGTCGCGCCTGCGCTGACCTTGACCGACAAGGAATACCAGATCATGCGCAACGCCTCTATTCGCGTGCTGCGCGAGATCGGGGTGGAGACCGGCGGCTCCAACGTGCAGTTCGCCGTCAACCCCAGGGACGGCCGCCTCGTCGTCATCGAGATGAACCCGCGCGTCTCGCGCTCCTCCGCGCTCGCCTCCAAGGCCACCGGCTTCCCGATCGCCAAGGTCGCGGCCAAGCTCGCCGTCGGCTACACGATGGACGAGCTCGACAACGACATCACCGGCGGCGCGACGCCTGCCTCCTTCGAGCCGTCGATCGACTATGTCGTGACGAAGATCCCGCGCTTCGCCTTCGAAAAATTCCCCGGCGCCTCGCCGGTGCTCACCACCGCCATGAAGTCGGTCGGCGAGGTCATGGCCATCGGCCGCACCTTCCAGGAATCGCTGCAGAAGGCGCTGCGCGGCCTGGAGACGGGCCTCACCGGCCTCGACGAGATCGAGATCCCCGGCTGGTCGCCCACCGGCGACGCGTCCGAGAACCGCAACGCCATCCGCGCCGCCCTCGGCACCCCCACGCCCGACCGGCTGCGCATGGTGGCGCAGGCGCTGCGCATGGGCACCTCGACGGAAGAGGTGCATGCCATGTGCGCCATCGATCCGTGGTTCCTCGAGCAGATCGAGGGCATCGTGGCGATGGAGGCCCGCATCCGCGAGCACGGCCTGCCCGACGACGCCGACAATCTGCGCATGCTCAAATCCTTGGGCTTCTCCGACCAGCGGCTGGCCTCGCTCGTCCGCCGCGAGGCCGACGAGGTGGCAGCACTTCGCAGAAAACTCGGCGTCCGCCCGGTCTACAAGCGCATCGACACCTGCGCGGCCGAATTCGCCTCGCCGACGCCCTACATGTATTCGACCTACGAGGTGCCCTTCGACGGCGCGCCGCGCTCCGAAGCCCAGGTCTCAGGCGCCAAGAAGGTCGTCATCCTCGGCGGCGGGCCGAACCGCATCGGCCAGGGCATCGAGTTCGACTATTGCTGCTGCCACGCGGCCTATGCGCTGCGCGAGGCGGGCTACGAGTCCATCATGGTCAACTGCAATCCCGAGACCGTCTCCACCGACTACGACACGTCCGACCGGCTCTATTTCGAGCCGCTGACGCCCGAGGACGTGCTGGAGATCCTGCATGCCGAGCAGGAAGCCGGCACCTTGCACGGCGTCATCGTCCAGTTCGGCGGCCAGACGCCGCTGAAGCTTGCGGAAGCGCTCGAAAAGGCCGGCATCCCGATCCTCGGCACCTCGCCCGACGCGATCGACCTCGCGGAAGACCGCGACCGCTTCAAGAAGCTGCTCGACCGGCTCGACCTGCGCCAGCCCAGGAACGGCATCGCCTGGTCGGTCGAGCAGGCGCGCACCGTGGCTGGCGAGCTCGGCTTCCCGCTGGTCGTGCGCCCCTCCTATGTGCTCGGCGGCCGCGCCATGCAGATCATCCACGACGAGGGGATGCTGCAGACCTACCTGCTCGACACGGTGCCCGGCCTCGTGCCGGAGGACATCAAGCAGAAATACCCCAACGACAAGACCGGCCAGATCAACACGCTGCTCGGCAAGAACCCGCTTCTGTTCGACACCTATCTGGCGGGCGCCATCGAGGTCGACGTCGACTGCCTCTCCGACGGCAGGACCACTTATGTCGCCGGCGTCATGCAGCACATCGAGGAGGCCGGCATCCATTCGGGCGACAGCGCCTGCTCGCTGCCGGCCTACACGCTCGACCGCGCCACCATCGACGAGCTCGAGCGCCAGACCGCCGCGATGGCGCTGGCGCTCAAGGTCGGCGGGTTGATGAACGTCCAGTTCGCCATTCAGGACGGCGACATCTACATCCTGGAGGTCAACCCCCGCGCCTCGCGCACCGTGCCCTTCGTGGCCAAGACCATCGGCCGGCCGGTAGCCAAGATCGCCGCGCGCATCATGGCCGGCGAAAGCCTCGACGGCGCCTTCGCGCATTACGGCAAAAAGATCGACCCCAACGCGATTCCCCACATCGCGGTCAAGGAAGCCGTCTTCCCCTTCGCCCGCTTCCCCGGCGTCGACACCCTCCTTGGCCCCGAGATGAAGTCGACCGGCGAGGTCATGGGCCTCGACACCGACTTCGCGCTCGCCTTCGCCAAGAGCCAGCTGGGCGCGGGCGTCGACCTGCCGCGCTCCGGCGCGCTCTTCGTCTCGGTGCGCGACGAGGACAAGGACGCCGTCCTCCCCTCGGTCCGCAAGCTCGCCGGCCTCGGCTTCCGCGTGCTCGCCACCTCCGGCACCGCCCGCTTCCTCGCCGGCCACGGCATCGCCGCCGAAAAGGTCAACAAGGTGCTGGAAGGCCGCCCCCACATCGAAGACGCCATCCGCAACCGCCAGGTCCAGCTGGTCTTCAACACCACCGACGGCCAGAAGGCGGTCTCCGACTCAAAATCGCTCCGCCGCGCCACGCTGATGAACAAGGTGCCCTACTACACGACGCTCGCCGGCATGGACGCCGCGGCGCAGGCGATCGCGGCACTGAAGGCGGGGAGTTTGGAAGTGCGGCCGCTGCAGAGCTACTTCGCCTGAGCGACCGCGCGCGCCCCGCCCCTCCCCCTTGAGGGGAGGGTGGCCGGCCAAAGGCCGGCCGGGTGGGGTCGCCGCGCATGGAGCGCCGGCTTGTTCTTCATGTCCTTGTGGGGTGAGAGCCCGGTTCGCCGCAGGCGAATTCATCGTTCCGGCGGCACGATGAAAGGGCTCGAACGGTGAGGTCCGGTCGCCGGAGGCGATTGGAAGGTCCAGTGGACCTTTCAAAGGACTGAACGAGGTGCCGCAGGCAGCGGGCCCCGGCCAGATGGCGCGCGCAGCGCGCCGGGTGGGGTCGCCGTGCATGGAGCGCCCGCTCGTCCTTCTCCCCTTGTGGGAGAAGGTGGATCGGCCGAAGGCCGAGACGGATGAGGGGTGCGGGAAGAAACGCGACGCTTCAAGCAAGACGCTGTCAGCACCGCAGCTTCCGGCGCCCCACTCCGTTCAACACCCCCTCTACCCTAGCGTGCAGTTGCTCCCTGACTTCTGCTGAGTGTGCTCGTGGGCCCCTTGCAAGCTGTTGCACCACAGGCGACACGTCTTTAGCTAATGCGTAGTGACGGCTTACAGACCACACCTGACGGCGGAGGCCGAAATGAGTATTAATTCAATCAATGTTATTGGTATATTCGACCGCCAAGACATACGCTTTAATTTCTCCCGCTCTCCTCTGTTTCTTGTAGGCCCAAACGGCACAGGGAAAAGCACGGCGTTAAAGATACTCCATTTTATCCTTACCGGGCAGTGGAATCGTCTGTCTGATATGCCATTTAGCGCTGTCGAAATTACAATCGAAGCTGAGACTTATTTTATCGAGCGAACCGATTTTTCGAGAATCGCACGATTAAGAACCCTTTTGACGAGGACGGTGCGGCGCGTTCCTAAACGGGGAAGTCCATTACTCCCTCGAGATTGGGCCTCAGCCCGTCGGATTCTCGACAATCGCTCTGGCCCTAGCCGCAATATAAGGCAGCTCCCCTCTTCTGAGATCGAGAAATTGGAGGAGGATTATGAGATTCTGGCGAATGTAAGCAATGCGGTAGACACTGAAAGCTTAGGACGGGTTCTGTATTTTCCCACTTATAGGAGAGTTGAAAGAGATCTCGGCGAGTTGTTAGACCATGACGATTCAATTCCATTCGACGAGGAGCCATCGATAGCGCCTGCTGTGGCCGATAGATTCCAGAGCGCAGGAGAAGTAATCGGGTTTGGCGGGCAGGATATCCGCCAACTGCTTCTGCAAACCGCGGCCAGTATTGAGGTCAAGGCGCGGCAAGCGCTAAACGAACACTCGGTTAGATTCCTCGAGGCATTGGCAACAAGAAAGACTGAAGAAACAAAAAAAGCGAGAGCTCTAATTAGATCCGGAGACCGCACTGAGCGTCTTCTACAGAGGCTATCGAATTTCAGCCCTTCAAGCTTAGACTTGGCTGCTATTCGAGCGAGCATAGATACACTTCGTTCTAAGCTCTCAAAAGCAAATCCTGGCCGCCTGACACAGCAGCAGGATATGTTACTTTTTTATGTAAGCGAGATGATCAATCTCATCGACAGGATAGATGTTTTATCAAGTCCTCTTATTAGATTCGCTGAGATAATAGATAAGTATATGAAGCCGGTCAAAAGGGTAAATCTCAGAGACAGTGACAATAAGGTCATAATCACAGACAGGAGCGAGAACGAAATAGAACTTGATCAACTTTCTTCTGCTGAGAAGCAGATAGTTGCTTTCTTTGCATTCTTACTCCTTAAGGCAAGCATAAATCCTCGGTTTGTCATTGTCGATGAACCCGAGCTTTCCCTTAGCGTAAGCTGGCAAAAAACGCTTATACAGGATATTATGGCGGTAAGCCCGTCCACCTTCCTAGTCGCAGCGACTCATTCCCCCTTTATATTTGAAAATTTCTCACTCGATAATGTCGAATCGCTCGGTGAGCTATGACGGGCTATGCGGAGAGGCTTCGAGCCTCAACTAATACATGGTCGGCGGCATACATTGCTTTTGAAACCGGTTATCTCCGTGAGCAATACCGCGCCTATGCATTCGTGGAAGACGAAGACGACAAAGTCTTCTACCAGCTCGCTTTGACTAAATACGAAGATATTCGCTATTTAGGATGCGGTGGCAGGAATGCTGTATTATCTATATACAAAAAGCTCGAAGAAGAAGGTAAGTCTCAAAGGGCATTGTTTTTTATTGATCGCGACACCGAGCTCGAGCCGTTTGACTTCCAACAAGAAGTATTGCGAACGTCTCTTTACTCGTGGGAATCCTATGTCTGTCAACCCGACTTTGTTGGCTGGTTCCTCCAGAGGAGGACTAATCCTAACCTGACGTCACAGGAACGTGAGGAAATTGTAACAGGCTGGAACGGGACGGTTGCCGCATTTCATGATGTCTTAGCGGCGCATACAGCTTTGTGTAGAACAGCGTTCTTATTAAATAGATCGCTGGGCGTGTCGGAGGTTGTGGGCGCGAGGAACGCTACCCTATCGGGGATAGTTCTAGCTCCTGCAGATGACGACCCCGACAGTTGGTTTTCTTCGGCGGTCGGGCTAGCTATCGGTCACGGGGCTAAGAAAGCGGAAATTTTCGAGAGAATTCAATACTATTCTAACACGAGCCTTTTTGCTACAAGCCAAGGAAAGTTTCTTTTCTCAATATTGAGGAGATTTGTTCATCTCAGTATTCGCCGATTAGGAAATGCGATGCAAGGTGAATTTAACTCGCCTAAGCACTGGCTTGCCGAACTTCCCTGGAATCATTATAGCCTCGACTATATTAGAGACTACGCGACGGCCCGGATTGGGCCAGCCTAATCTCGCCTTCGCCTAGAGGCGATGAAGACGTCACCTCTACCGGTGCGGCAAGGAGGCTGGAAGAACCGAACAAGGTTGTTGACCGCGAATGACGATCGCGCGGAGGCACCCGCTCCCCTGAACGGCGTCGCTCACCCCCCTTGCCCCCCGCCCCCGCCTCGGCTAATCCCCGGTCCGGGTGGGAGAACATGGAGCATCGATGCCCCTCGCCCGATTCCTCAGCCTCGCCTGCCTGCTGGCGCTCGCCGCCTGCGCCTCCGCGCCGGCGCCCACCGCATTCGCACCCTCCGACCCGAAGGCCGGCTCGCCCGAATGCCGGCAGGCGCGCGCGGCCGCGGCGGACTGGGAGGCGAACAGGAAGCCGCCGATGAACCTCGCCGTCGGCGTATTGATGGGTCCCTACGGGCTGGCGCTCGCCGCCGCCTCGCGCGACCACCAGGCCAAGCAGCGCAAGCTCCATGCCCGCGACGTCCACCTCGCCTGCTCCAGCGCGCCCCTGCCGGCGAACCTGCGGATCACCCCGAGCGGCAACTCGTGAGGTTCGGCGCGGAGCGCTGAGTGAGACCCAACTGCCTACTCCCCTACTGCCCCCTCCCCTAGACCAGCCCCGCCACCGCCATCCACAGCAGCGCCAGCGACACGATCGTCACCTGCATGTCGATGGCCGCGAGCTTTCGCGCGTGGCGTTCGAGGAAGGCGGCGAGCCGCGGCCGGCGCGGCGCCAGCGGCACCAGGCCGGCCACGACATAGGAGAGCCCGTTGACCCCGGCGAAGACCAGCGCCATCCACAGCTGCGCATAGGCCGCGTCGACGGCGAGGAAGCGCATCGCCGCCCAGAACCCAAGCGCCAGCGCGACGCCGGCCGCCGCCTGGACATGGCATTCGCCGAAGCGCACGAGGCCGAGCGCATCCGACACGCCGGCGATCACCAGAAACACGCCCGCCACCCCGAGCGGCACGAAGAAGGCCAGGATGTCGACCGTCAGCGTCAGCCCGTAGAACCCGGTGAACGTGGTCAGCGCCAGCACCAAAAGGTTGACCGTACGGAACTGCAGCGTCGAGCACAGCGCATAGTAGAAGCGGTAGAGCCGCTCGCCCACCGCCGCCCGATCCGGCAGGTAGGTCAAGAGATAGGCCGTGTTGAACAGGTAGCCGAAGGCAATGGCGAACATCACCGTCACCGTGTTGAGGTCGACCGCCACCGCGTCCGTCCCGCCGCGCGTCAGGAAGCCCAGCAGGATGACGATGCCGGTGATGGACACCGCGCCCAGCGTCCCCATGATCGAGGCCTGCATGCGCGCCATGTCGCCGACCGACCAGGGCAGCGGCTCCTCAACCGCCTCGCCGCGCCGCGCCACCAGCAAGGCCACGGCGAGCCCCAGCGCCAGCGCCACGCCAAATCCGATCCCGAGCCACATCAGGCGCCTCCTCCCGCCCCGCCGGCAAGACTATAGCGTTGGGCATGACGTTGCGTAAGCCTGCCGGGCCGGTGCGCTGCTCGGCTCGCGAACGCCTCTCACACTTCCCCAACACCCCCTCCACCACGCTTCGCGTGGTCCCCCTCCCCCGCTTCGCAGGGGAGGATAGCGCACCGCCGTCGCGCCCTATCCTCCCCCGTTCACGGGGGGTCCGCAGGACGGGCGAGACAGGTGGCTCGCCCCGGCAAGGAACCGCCGAAGGGGGTGGGGGGGGGGCGCGTGCCAAGCTGGACCGCCGTATGAGCGCACGTGCCATGCACGACGCCATGCCAAGTTGCACCCCGTTGATCGATTCCCGCCCCCCCTCCCGCGCCAACCCCTTGCCCC
>JAHBYX010000006.1 GCA_019635735.1 Mesorhizobium sp. | reverse complement strand
GATCTTGCGCGCGGCGGCGGAAAAGCCTTCCGCCTCGACCACGTCGATGAAGGCGCGCATGCGGGTGAGGGTGTCCAAGCAGAAACCTCCGGCCGTTCAGATTTCGGAGACGTCGTGGCCACCATCGTTCACCGATCCTGCTCCGGGTCAAGGCCGACGCAATTCGCGGGCGCAGGCCTCGATGACCACGGTGACGCGCTTCGGCACGAAACGCCGCGACGGATAGACGGCGTGGATCGGCAGGCTCAGCCGGCGCCAGTCCTTCAGCACCTCGACCAGCGCTCCGGAGGCAAGATCGTCCTTGACCAGCTCCAGCGGGGCATAGGCGACGCCCGCGCCCTGCAAGGCGGCCATGCGCAGGGCCTCGCCATTGTCGATCTCGACATTGCCCTGCACCTCGACGGTGAAGGTCTCGCCGCGTCTTGTCTGGAACGGCCAGCGGTTGCGCGGGACGATGTTCAGGTTGAGCACGCAGCGGAAGTCCTGCAGATCCTGCGGCCGGCGTGGCGTGCCGTGCCGCCGCACGAAATCGGGCGAGGCGCAGCAGGCGAAGCTGTAGTCGCCGATATGACGGGCGATCATCGACGAGGGCTTCAGATTGCCGATGCGGATGGCGAGGTCGTAGCCTTCGCCGATCAGGTCGACGGCGCGGTCGCTGAGGTTCAATTCGATCGCCAGCGCCGGATGCTCGGCTGACAGCCGCGCAATCAGCGGCGCCAGCCGCTTGATGCCAAGCGTTGTCGGGCCCGACATGCGAACACGTCCGGACAGGCCGGAATCAGGCTGTGCGATCTCATGGAGGCCATCGAGGCTTTCCATCACACGCCTGGCCTGCTCCAGAAACTGCGCACCGGTGTCGGTCAGGCGCTGTTTCCGCGTCGTGCGCTCGATCAGCTTGGCGCCGTAGCTTTCTTCCAATGCCTGGATGCGCCGTCCGACCATCGCCGGCGAGATGGAGAGCCGACGTGCGGTGGCGGCGAAGCTGCCGGTCATGGCGGCAGCGATGAACGTCTCGAGATTCCGCAGATCGACCATTCGATACTTTTATGCGTGTATGAAATGCGGATCAATGCAATTCACGGGCGAATGGCGAAAGCCTAGTTTCCGGGCATCGAATTCCAACCCAAGGAGATTTCACCGTGAAAACCGCAATCATCGGCCTCGGCAATATGGGCAAGGGCCTTGCCCGCCGTCTCGCCGGCAAGACCGACCTCGTCGTTGCCGGTCGCAATGAGGCAGCAGCCCGCGATTTCGCCAGCAGCGTCGGCGCGACGAGCACTTCGATCGCCGATGCGGTCGCTTCCGCCGAGATCGTCGTGCTGGCGCTGCCCTATGCAGCGGCGCTCGAATTTGCCGCCAATCCGGCGCTGGCCGGCAAGGTCGTCGTCGACCTGAGCAACCCGGTGAAGCCCGACTTCTCCGGGCTGTCGATCGGGCACGAGACGTCGGCAGGCGAACGCATCCAGGCGGCGGCCGGTCAGGCGCGCGTCGTCAAGGCGTTCAACACGATCTTCGCCGGCCTGTTCGATACGCCCGTGGCCGCGACCAGATCCGTGCCGGTGTTCCTCGCGGGCAATGACGAAGGCGCCGTCGCGGCGGTCGAATCGCTTGCCGCCAAGGCTGGCTTCGCCACGGAGAAGGCCGGCGGCCTCGAAGCAGCCCGCCTGCTCGAGCCGCTCGGCATGCTCAACATCCGCTTCGGCTACGGGCTCGGCCGCGGCACCGCGATCGCCCCGACCTGGCTGGCCGTCGCGGCCTGAAAGCCGTCTGAAATCGCTACGGCCGGGCGCATGGAAAATCTCCACGCGCCCGGCCGAGAAGTTTTTTGCGCCGGGGTCCGATTTTGATTGATTGTGAATCCCGCTGCCCCTATATGCGCGCTTGCCCAAAGTCGCACGTGCCTGTGGGCGTCCCCCGAACCTCGGAATGGCGAGGCGAGGGCAGGTAACCGGGGAGTAACGAACCCGGTCGGTTCAGCGGCCAACCGCCGATCCGAGGACGCCTTGAAGCAACGACGGTGCGGGCCTTGTTGGAAGCCGGTTGTCCACATGCCGGTCTCCTCTGAGGCACACCCTCATTGCCGGCAGTGCGGACGGGTCTCCCCTCCAAGCCAAGGCAGACAAAGCGAACCGAGGTCGGGCTGACCAAGGTTCATCGCCGCGAGACGGCTTTCGATGGTTCCGGGGTCTCCACCGGCTGGTTCCATCGGATACGCGTCCCGCCTTTGTTTGACCGCGACAGCGAGGCTGCGTGCCCGCTCGCTCGCAGCAATGGCGCGCATTTGCGCGACGGAGAGACCGATGGCCACCCAGCGCATCCTCGATTTCCTCGCCACCCGACGTCCGTCCGGCCCCTGCCTGGTGGTCGACCTCGACGTCGTGGCCGACAATTTCCGCGCCTTCGAGAAGGCGCTGCCGGAGAGCAAGATCTACTACGCGGTGAAGGCGAACCCGGCGCCGGAGATCCTGCGCCTGCTGGCCTCCATGGGCTCGTCCTTCGACACGGCGTCGGTCGCCGAGGTCGAGATGGCGATGGACGCCGGCGCGCCGGCGGAGCGCATTTCCTACGGCAACACGATCAAGAAGGAGCGGGACATCGCGCGTGCCTACGAGCTTGGCATCCGCCTGTTCGCGGTCGACTGCGTCGAGGAAGTGGAGAAGATCGCCCGCGTCGCGCCGCAGGCCAAGGTGTTCTGCCGCGTGCTCACCGACGGCGAGGGCGCCGAATGGCCGCTGTCGCGCAAGTTCGGCTGCGTGCCGGAGATGGCGGTCGACGTGCTTCGGCATGCGAAGTCACTCGGGCTCGACGCCTATGGCGTGTCGTTCCACGTCGGCTCGCAGCAGACGAACCTCGACGCCTGGGACAAGGCGCTGGGCGACGCCAAGGCCGTGTTTTCGACGCTGGCCAACGAGGGCATCGTGCTCAAGATGGTCAACATGGGCGGCGGTTTCCCGACGCGCTATCTCAAGGACGTGCCGGCGGCGCAGGCCTACGGCCAGGCGATCTTCGAGGCGCTGTCGAAGCACTTCGGCAACCAGATCCCGGAGACGATCATCGAGCCGGGCCGCGGCATGGTGGGCAATGCGGGCGTCATCAAGTCGGAGGTCGTGCTGATCTCGAAGAAGTCGGCCAACGACAACGTGCGCTGGGTCTATCTCGACATCGGCAAGTTCGGCGGTCTGGCCGAGACGATGGACGAGGCGATCCGCTACCCGATCTCGACCGTGCATGACGGCGACGAGACGGCGCCTTGCGTGCTCGCCGGCCCGACCTGCGATTCGGCCGACGTGATGTACGAGAAGACGCCCTATCCGATGCCGCTGTCGCTGACGATCGGCGACGAGGTGCTGATCGAGGGCACGGGCGCCTACACCACCACCTATTCGGCGGTGGCGTTCAACGGCTTCGAGCCGCTCAGGTCCTACGTGATCTGAGTGTCTCCCTCCCCCTCGAGGGGAGGGTGGACAAGCGCCGAAGGCGATTGGACGGGTGTGGTCGTTGCGGCCGTGCCCGTCGTCGACCGACCCCACCCGGCTCGCTTCGCTCGCCACCCTCCCCTCAAGGGGGAGGGATCACCACCCGCATGCAACTCCCGCTTTGGGGGTGCGTTGACGCACACCTAAGGACAGAAAAATGAACGCAGTGCCTGCCCCCGCCTTCGCCTTCTCCATCGATTCCGAGACCGCCCGCGACATTCCCGCCCGGGAGGCGCTGCTCGACCGCGCCATGGGGCCGGGGCGCCGGCGCAAGTCGTCGGAGAAGATCCGCCGCGGCCGCCTGCCGGCGCAGGGGCTGGCGTTCGTCGCGAAGGACGAAGGCGGGCGCGTGGTCGGGACGGTCAGGCTGTGGGATGTCGAGATTTCGTGCGCTTCCTCCGGGTACCCCACCCGTCAGGCTTCGCCTGCCACCCTCCCCGCAAGGGGGAGGGAGAGGCGCGCCCTTCTGCTCGGGCCGCTGGCGGTCGATCCGTCGCTGAAGTCGGCCGGGGTCGGCTCGGCGCTGATGCGGCATGCGATCGCGGAAGCCGCGCGCCTCGGCCATGGCGCGATCCTGCTCGTCGGCGACGCGCCGTACTACGCGCGCTTCGGCTTCTCGGCGGAGAAAACCGATGGAATCGCCATGCCCGGACCCTACGAGAAGCACCGGTTCCTGGCGCTGGAACTGAAGGCCGGCGCGCTCGACGGCGCACATGGTGTGATTCGCGCGGCCGGGCGCAAGGTTGAGGCGGCGAAGCTGGCGGTCGCGGCGTAGGTTCCGCTCGTCGGACATGGCGATCTTTAGGAACCACCCCCACCCCTGACCCCTCCCCACAAGGGGGAGGGGAAGCCGGTAACGACCCACGCCGATGGAATGGCCGTTCCCAAACCGTCATTCTCGGGCTTGTCCCGAGACTCTACCGGCGCCGGCGAAATAGTCCCTCGATTGAGCTTCGCCCGCCAAGCGCAGCAGATTCTCGGGACAAGCCCGAGAATGACGCCGCTGTGATGTGAGCTTGACACTGGCCGGACGCGGGCATTTATATTACGAGTTATATAACAGCCTATGGAGCTTCTATGACCGAGGACGTGGTGCGATCGCTGGGCTATCTGTGCCTCGGCACGCGCTTTCGCCGGATCGGCGAGCGGCTGCAGGCGGAGACGCAGAAGATCATCGACGCGTATGAAGGGCCGGTGCAGCCGGCGCTGCATCCGCTGCTTGCCGCGCTCCACCGGCTGGGTCCGCTCGGAATCGGCGAGATCGCCGAGGCGCTGGGGATCACGCAGCCAGGGGCGACGCGTTCGGTGTCGGAACTGGCCAAGATGGGGCTGGTCGTCGCGGAACAGCCGCCCGACGACCAGCGCCGGCGCGTGATCACGCTGACGGAGGCCGGCCGCGCGGCGGTGGAGCAGGCCAAGACGGCGATCTGGCCGCGCATCGAGGCGGCGGTGGCGGACCTCTGCCGCGACCTGCCGGACGGGCTCCTGGCGCAACTGGCCGCGATCGAGGACCGGCTCGCCGACCGCCCGCTCGCGCGGCGGCCGGAGGGGGAATGACGATGGCGCATCTTCTCGACAGGCCGATCTGGACCTCGCTCCTGTCACGCCATGCGGCACTGGCCGAGGGCGGGCGGCTTGCCAAGCGCTACCCGGCCGACATGTCCGCCTTCGCGGCGACGGGCGACGAGACAGCGGAGAGTATCGCCGCGCTCGGCGAACTCGCGCGACCGGGCGGGACGCTGCTTCTGGTGCAGAAGGACGCGCCGGTCCTGCCCGCCGGCTTCGCGGCGGAGGTGCGGGCGACGCTCGTCCAAATGGTAGCCGATGGGCCTGTCAAGTTCGCCGACGACGGGCGCATCCGCCCGCTTGGGCGCGGGGACGCGGCCGACATGCTGGAGCTTGCGACATTGACGAAGCCGGGGCCGTTCTCGCTACGGGCCCAGGATTTCGGCCCGTTCTGGGGCATCCGCGAGAACGGAAGGCTGATCGCGATGGCCGGCCAGCGGATGGGGCAGGAGGGCTTTCGCGAACTGAGCGGCGTGTGCACGCACCCGGACACGCAGGGCCGCGGGCTCGGCCGGCTGATGTCGCTCTACGGCGCGCGGCAAATCCAGGAGGCGGGCGACACCGCCTACCTGCACGCCTATGCGACGAACGCACCGGCGATCAGGCTCTACGAATCGATCGGGTTCCGGCTGCGCGAGACGATGAACATGGCGATCATCCGCAGGGAGGGATGACCGCCATGGGAATCACACGATCTGGCTGAGCGCCATCGCCACCGACATGTCGCCGGCGACCTTGATCTTGCCGGTCATGAAGGCGGCGGTGGGGTTCAGTTCGCCCGCGATCAGGTCCTTGAAGTCGTCCATGGAGATGGTGATCGTGCAGTCGGCGGGGGCATCGGTGGTCGACACGCTGGTGCCGTCGATGACGATCACGCCCTCGCCCTTGAGGTCGAACTTGACCGAACGGTCGAAGCCGCTGGCGGCGACCTTGTCCTTCATCTTCGCGGCGATGTCTTCAACGCTCATGGCGTCCTCCTCGGTTCGCATGGCGCGCCGGCCTGCGGTTGGTTGATCGGTCGCCCGGTTCGTTTCGGGGCTGTCTGGTGCATACCAGTCGTTTGACGTTTACGTCAACGTAGTCTAGCGTTTCGGCCACCTCGGGAGGAGGCCAATGGGATATCGCAGCATACTGCGACAGGACTGTTTCAGCGGACAGACAATCGTGGTGACGGGCGGCGGATCGGGCATCGGCCGCTGCGTCGCGCACGAGCTTGCGAGCCTCGGCGCGCATGTCGTGATCACCGGGCGCAAGCAGGACAAGCTGGACCGCGTGCTGGCCGAGATCGCCGAGGATGGCGGTTCGGCGGAGGCGCGCGCGTTCGATATCCGCGACGAGGAGGCGGTGAAGGCGGCGGTCGAATCGATCGTCTCGGCGCGGGGACGAATCGACGGGCTGGTCAACAATGCCGGCGGGCAGTTTCCCGCGCCCATGGAGACGATCTCCAAGAAGGGCTTCGACGCGGTCGTCGCGAACAACCTGACCGGCGGGTTCCTGGTCATGCGCGAGGTGTTTTCGCAGTCGATGCAGGCGCATGGCGGCGCGGTGGTGAACATGGCCGCGGACATGTGGCGCGGCATGCCCGGCATGGCGCATTCGGGCGCGGCGCGGGCGGGCATGGTGAACCTCACCAAGACGGCTGCCTATGAATGGGGACCGGCCGGCGTGCGGGTCAACTGCGTGGCGCCGGGCTGGGTCGCCTCGTCGGGCATGGACACCTATGACGGGATGACCAAGGCGCTGATCCCGACGCTGAAGAAGCACGTGCCGCTGGGACGCATCGCGGTGGAGGCCGAGGTGTCGTCGGTGATCTGCTTCCTGCTGTCGCCGGCCGCGTCCTTCGTCACCGGGGTGACCGTGCCGATCGACGGCGGCTCGCCACTCGGCTCGGCGCTGTTTCCCACGGCCAAGGGCAGGGGCACCGAGCCGTTCGACGGGTTCCACCGTGCGGTCGTGCCCGAGGTGCTGAGGGGCGAAGGTTGATGTTCGGGGAGGTGTCGCATACCCCCACC
This sequence comes from Mesorhizobium sp., assembly GCA_019635735.1. Taxonomy (GTDB): domain Bacteria; phylum Pseudomonadota; class Alphaproteobacteria; order Rhizobiales; family Rhizobiaceae; genus Mesorhizobium_A. Next base: position 309,134 of record JAHBYX010000006.1, on the reverse strand, counting down.
CCGTACCCCTCCCCGCAAGCGGGAGGGGGCGTTCCGGACGTGGCTGCCTTTTCAAAAATGTGCGGCTTGCCGCATGCACCCGGATTCTCCTCCCCCTTGTGGGGAGGGGTAAGGGGCGGGGGTTACGACCTCGCAGTTTATCCAAGGGCTGGCATGCGTTTGCCGACAGGCAGAGGTTCCCGCTGATGCCGGTGCTTTCGTCCGCAATCGACGCCGCCTCGCCCGCCTTCAAGGCCAATGCCGAGGCGATGGCGGGCAAGCTCGCCAGGGTGCGCGAGCTGGAGGAGCGGGTGCGACAGAACTCGGCCGCGCGGCGCGAGACGTTCGAGAAACGTGGGCAGATCCTGCCGCGGGAGCGGGTGGAGCGGCTGCTGGACCGGGGCGCGCCGTTTCTCGAGATCTCGTCGCTTGCCGGCTACCGCATGCATGACGACGACGGTGGCAAGAACATCATGGGCGGCGGCTCGATCGCCGGCATCGGCGTCGTCTCCGGCAGGCGCGTGATGATCACGGCCAACGACAGCGGCATCAAGGGCGGGACGATCCCGCCTATGGGGCTGAGGAAGGCGCTGCGCATCCAGGAGATCGCGCTGGAGAACAGGCTGCCGATCGTCTCGCTGGTCGAGAGCGGCGGGGCGAACCTGCTCTACCAGGCCGAAATGTTCGTCGAGGGCGGCCGCTCCTTCGCCAACCAGGCGCGGCTGTCGGCCGCCGGCATCCCGCAGATCGCCATCGTGCATGGCTCGTCCACGGCGGGCGGGGCCTATCTGCCCGGCCTGTCGGACTATGTCGTGCTGGTAAAGGGGCGCTCGAAGATCTTCCTCGCCGGACCGCCGCTGGTGAAGGCGGCGATCGGCGAGGATGCGAGCGACGAGGAGCTCGGCGGCGCCGACCTGCACGGGCGCGTGACGGGGCTCGGCGAATATGTCGCCGACGACGACGTGCAGGCGCTGGCGATCGGGCGGGAGATCCTGCGCAACCTGAACTGGGATGAGGCCGGAGCTACGCGGGGGTCGCACGCTCCGCTGTTCGAAGCGGACGAGCTGCTGGGCATCGTGCCGGCGGACGACAAGGTGCCGTTCGACATGCGCGAGGTGATCGCGCGGATCGTCGATCGTTCGGATTTCCTCGAATTCAAGGCGGCCTACGGGTCCGAGACGGTGTGCGGCCACGCCGCCGTCGACGGGCACCGGGTCGGGATCATCGGCAATAACGGTCCCATCATGCCCGACGGTTCGACCAAGGCGGCGCAGTTCATCCAGCTCTGCGACCAGTCGGGCACGCCGCTCGTCTTCCTGCAGAACACGACCGGCTACATGGTGGGCAAACAGGCAGAAGCCGACGGGGCGATCAAGCACGGGTCGAAGATGATCCAGGCGGTGGCGAACGCGCGGGTGGCGAAGTTCACCTTCGTCATCGGCGGGTCGTATGGCGCCGGCAATTACGGCATGTGCGGCCGGGGTTTCTCGCCGCGCTTCATCTTCTCCTGGCCGTCGGCGCGCACCGCGGTGATGGGCGGCGAGCAGGCGGCGCGGGTGATGGAGATCGTGGCGCGTGGCAAGGCCGCGCGGGAGGGAGGCGCCGTCGACGAGGAGGCGCTTGCCAAGCAGGGCGCGATGATCCGCGGCGGCGTCGACGCGCAGTCGGACGCGCTGTTTGCGACGGCACGGCTATGGGACGACGGCATCATCGACCCGCGCGACACGCGGGCGGTGCTGGCGCTGTGCCTGGCGGTGGCGGCGGAGGGGGAAAGACGGGTGTTGCGGCCTAACAGCTTTGGGGTCGCGAGGATGTAGCGACGCGACGCCCCCTCCACCACGCTTCGCGTGGTCCCCCTCCCCCGTAAACGGGGGAGGATAAGCCGCGGCGACGGTGCGCGATCCTCCCCTGCGAAGCGGGGGAGGGGGACCACGAAGTGGTGGAGGGGGCGCGCTGATTGCGGGAAATTGACTGGGAGAAACCACATGAAATTCACCCCCGAACACGAATCGCTCCGCCGCACGGTGGCGAAGTTCGTGGAGAACGAGATCAACCCGCATGTCGACGCCTGGGAGGCGGCGGAGGAGTTTCCGTCGCACGATGTGTTCAAGAAGCTCGGCGATCTCGGACTGCTCGGCATCAAATACGATACGGAGTATGGCGGCCTCGGGCTCGACTTCTCCTATTCGATGGTGATGGCGGAGGAGCTCGGGCTGGTGAACTGCGGCGGAGTGCCGATGGCGATCGGGGTGCATACCGACATGTGCACGCCGGCGATGAACCGGTTCGGCTCCGACCACGTGAAGCGCAATTTTCTGGCGCCGGCGATCACCGGCGACGTGGTCGGCTGCCTCGGCGTGTCGGAGCCCGGCGGCGGCTCGGACGTGGCGGCGGTGAAGACCACGGCGCGCAAGGATGGCTCGGATTACGTGATCTCCGGAACCAAGATGTGGATCACCAACGGCATGAAGGCCGACTGGTGCTGCCTGCTTGCCAATACGTCGGACGGACCGGTGCACAAGAACAAGTCGCTGATCGCCGTGCCGATGGATGCCAAGGGCATTTCGCGACAGAAGATCACCAAGATCGGCATGAACTCGTCCGACACTGCGCAGCTGTTCTTCGACGAGGTGCGCGTGCCGCAGGCCAACGTGATCGGCCAGGAGGGCTTCGGCTTTACCTACCAGATGCTGCAGTTCCAGGAGGAGCGGCTGTGGGGCGCGGCGAGTTCGCTCAAGGGGCTCGACCGGATCATCGACCTCACCATCGATTATGCCCGCGACCGCCAGGCCTTCGGCAAGTCGATCCTCGACAACCAGACCGTTCACTACCGGCTGGCCGAACTGCGCACCGAGGTCGAGGCGCTCAGGGCGCTGACCTGGAGTGCCGTCGAGCTCTACATTTCCGGCAAGGACGTCACCAAGCTGGCCTCGATGGCGAAGCTGAAATGCGGGCGGCTGGCGCGCGAGGTGACGGATTCCTGCCTGCAATACTGGGGCGGCATGGGCTACACGTTCGACAATCCGGTGAGCCGGGCCTATCGCGACACGCGGCTGGTGTCGATCGGCGGCGGCGCGGACGAGGTGATGCTGTCGATCATCTGCAAGCTGGAGGGCACGCTGCCCTCAACCAGCAACAAGGCGGCGAAGTCGCACTGATGGCGGGATACGAGACCATCCTCGCCGAGGAGCGGGGCGGCGTACTGTCGCTCACGCTCAACCGGCCGGCGGTGAAGAACGCGATGTCGATCGGCATGGCGCGGGAGCTGCGCGCGGCCTTGGCGGAGGCGGAAGCGGGCGGGCGCGTGCGCGCGATCGTGCTGCGCGGGGCGGGCGGGACGTTCTGCGCCGGCGGCGACATTGCCGACATGGCGAAGGCGCGCGGAGAACCGAAAGCCGCGGGGCGCGATCCGTTCGCTGCGGTCAACCGGGAGTTCGGTGAGATGTGTGCGGCCTATGCCGGAACCGGCCTCGCGGTGATCGCGGCGGTGGAAGGGGTGGCGCTTGGCGGAGGGTTCGGGCTCGCCTGCGTGTCGGACGTGACGATCGTGGCGCGCGGGGCGCGGTTCGGCCTGCCGGAGACTAGCCTCGGCGTGGTGCCGGCGCAGATCCTGCCGTTCCTGATCGAGCGGATCGGCTATGGCCAGACCAAGCGGCTGGCGGTGGTCGGCGGGTTCGTCGAGGCGGAAGAGGCGCTGTCGCTCGGGCTGGTGCATGAGGTGACGGACGATATCGACGCTGCGGTGGACGCGTGCGTGGGCAAGATTTTGCGCTGTGCGCCGGGAGCGCTGGCGGCGACGAAGGCGCTGCTCGCCGAGGCGCGGCTGGCGCCGACCGGGGCGATGATCGGCCGCGCGGCGGAGGTGTTCTCGGCAGCGCTGACGAGCGCGGAAGGCGCGGAGGGGACAGCGGCGTTCCTGGAGAAGCGCAAGCCGGCTTGGGCGGCGAAGCCATGACCGCCATCCGCTCCCTCCTCATCGCCAATCGCGGCGAGATCGCGTGCCGGATCATGCGCACGGCGAATCGCATGGGGATCGCGACGGTGGCGGTCCATAGCGATGCCGATGCGGACGCGCCGCATGTCAAAATGGCGGACCGGGCGGTGCGGATCGGCGGGGCGCTGCCGGCGGAGTCCTATCTGAATGCAGCGGCCGTCATCGAGGCGGCGCACAAGGCGGGCGCGGATGCGCTGCATCCAGGTTACGGGTTTCTCTCGGAGAATGCTGCCTTCGCGGAAGCTTGTGCTGCGGCTGGGCTCACCTTCGTCGGGCCGCCGGCAGCGGCGATCCACGCGATGGGAGACAAGGCGCGGGCCAAGCGGCTGATGTCGCAAGCCGGCGTGCCGGTGGTGCCGGGCTATGAGGGCGAGGACCAGTCGGCGGAGACGCTGGCACGGGCGGCGGAACGGATCGGCTATCCGGTGCTGATCAAGGCGGCGGCGGGTGGCGGCGGACGCGGCATGCGCAAGGTGGAGCGGGCAGGCGATCTCGCCGCGGCGCTGGAGAGCGCTGCGCGCGAGGCGGAGAATGCCTTCGGCGATCCGTCGGTGCTGATCGAGAAGCTGATCACCGATGCGCGGCATATCGAGATCCAGGTCTTCGCCGACCGCCACGGCAACACGATCCATCTCGGCGAGCGCGACTGCTCGGCACAGCGGCGGCATCAGAAGATCGTCGAGGAGGCGCCGTCGCCCTTCGTCACGCCGGCGCTGAGGCTGGCGATGGGCGCGGATGCCGTGCGCGCGGCCAAGGCGGTGGGATACGAGGGCGCCGGCACGGTGGAGTTCATCGTCGCGCAGGATGGGACCTACCATTTCCTCGAGATGAACACGCGGCTGCAGGTCGAGCATCCGGTGACGGAGATGGTGACTGGCTTCGACCTGGTCGAATGGCAGTTGCGCGTGGCGGCGGGCGAGCGGCTGCCGGCCGGCCAGGACGAGGTGATCCTCACCGGCCACGCGATCGAGGCTCGGTTCTATGCGGAGGATCCGTATGACGGATTCCGGCCGCAGAGCGGGCGGATCCTGCGCTGGCGGCCGGCGGAGGGAGACGGCATCGGCATCGACAGCGGCGTGGCGGAAGGCGGCGTGGTGACGCCGTTCTACGACCCGATGATCGCCAAGGTGGTCGCGCGCGGCGCGGACCGGGCGGAGGCGATTGCGCGGCTCGTGGCGGCGCTGCGCGTGACGGCTGTGGTCGGCCTCGTCACCAACAGGGAGTTCCTGATCGACCTGCTGTCGAGCGAGGCGTTCGGCGCCGGCGCGATGACGACCGGACTGATCGACCGCTGGATTGCGGAGGGCGACGGCATTCTGGTGGCGCCCCGGCCCGGGTCGCTCGATTTCGCGCTTGCCGCGGTCGCGCTGGCGATGCGCGATGGCGGCGGCTGGTTCCGCTCGAGCGGCAGGGCGCATTGCCCGATCACGCTGGTCCACGGCGAGGAGCGGCGCGAGACGGTCGTGCATGTCGAGCGCGGGCGGCTGGCCGGGGTGAGCATGGGTGGAGAGGCCATCGCGGTCGCTCAGGCCTCGTTGCGGGAGGATCGGCTGGAGTTCTCCGTCGACGGCGTGACGAGGAGGGCGGGGGTTCTATTTACCGGCCGCGACGTTCATCTCGACCGCGACGGGAGGCTGTTCGCCTTCCACGAGCCCGACCCGCTGGTGCGCCCGCCGGCGCCGAAGGACCCTCGCCGAATCGTGGCGCCGGTCTCGGGCGTGGTGCGCGCGGTGGGTGTTGTCGCAGGCCAGCAGGTCAAGGCCGGCGACATGCTGGCGATGGTGGAGGCGATGAAGATGGAGAACGCACTGCACGCGGCGATCGACGGTGTGGTCACGGCGATCCATGTCGCCTCGGGGGGGCAGGTGGCGGCGGGCCAGATGATCGCGGAGATCGAGCCGGACCATGGATAGGGCGATCCTCACCTGCGCGCTGAACGGCGTGCTGACCGACCCGTCGCAGAACGCGATTCCGGTGACGCCGGACGAATGCGCGGCCTCGGCACGCGAGGCCTATGACGCGGGTGCTTCGATCATCCACGTGCATTTCCGCCAGCAGGGCGCGGGCAGGGGGCATCTGCCGAGCTGGGAGCCGGAGGTGGCGGTGGCCGTCTGCGAGGCGATCCGGCAGGCCTGTCCCGGCATCATCATCAACCAGACGACGGGGACGGTGGGCAAGGACATATCGGGCCCGCTTGCCTGCATCCGGGCGGTCCGGCCGGAGATCGCGGCGTGCAACGCGGGCAGCCTGAACTACCTGAAGATCAAGTCCGACGGGTCGTGGGCCTGGCCGCCGATGCTGTTCGACAATCCGGTGGAAAAGGTGAAGGCCTTTCTCGATGGGATGGCGCAGGCCGGCGCGCTGCCGGAGTTCGAATGCTTCGACACGGGCATCGTGCGCTCGGTCGGCATGTATGTGGCGAACGGCATGGCGCGGACAGCGCAGTACAATTTCGTGATGGGCGTCGCCTCGGGCATGCCGGTCGATGCGGCGCTGCTGGGACTGCTGCAGAACTACCGGATCGAGGGCGCGCGCTGGCAGGCGACGTTGATCGGGCGGGCCGAGATCTGGCCGGTGCACCAGCGGGCGGCGGAACTGGGCGGCATGCTGCGGACCGGGCTGGAGGACACGTTCTACCTGCCCGACGGAACCCGCGCGACCGGAAACGGCCAGCTGATCGAGGCGCTGGCGGATTGCGCGAGAAGCGCCGGGCGCGAGATCGCCTCGCCGGCCGAGGCGCGGGCGACGCTGGGCCTGCGGCCGTAGTCCGTCTTCTTCCGGATCGTTGGGAACCATATATCGAGACGGTGCGCAGCGTCTCGATGGCGCTTGAACGATGCTGCCGAAATTGTTATGAAGAATAACAGTATCCGGGAGGAGCAGAATGCCGCTGGTTGACGTGCCGGGCATGAGGCCGGTTATGATGGGCGACCTGGCCGCCGATCTGGAGGCGAGGGACGACGGGTCGCTCCTCGTGCGGCCGCGCGCGGCGCTGGGCGACTATCCGCGCTCGATGACCGACAGCCTCGTGCGCTGGGCGCGCGAACGGCCGGGCACCGTGTTCCTGGCCGACCGCGGGCCGGACGGCGAATGGCGCCGGATCACCTATGCGCAGGCGCTGGACAAGACCCGGTCGCTGGCACAGTTCCTCATCGACCACGGCCTCTCGGCGGAGCGGCCGCTGATGGTGCTCTCGGGCAATTCGATGGAGCACGGGCTGCTGGCGCTCGCCGCCATGATGGCCGGAATTCCGATCGCGCCGGTTTCGCCGGCCTATTCGCTGGTCTCGACCGACCACCAGAAGCTGCGCTATCTCGTCGGCCTGCTGACGCCGGGCATGATCTTCGTCGCCGAAGGGCACCCCTACGATGCGGCGCTGCGGGCGATCCTGGCGCCCGACATGACGCTCCTGACGGCCCGCGACCCCGTGGACGACCTGCCGACGGTGATGTTCGAATGCGCCGCGGCGACGGCCGCCACACCCGCGGTCGACGCGGCCGATGCGGCGGTCACTCCCGACACGGTCTCGAAATTCCTGTTCACCTCCGGCTCGACCGGCATGCCCAAGGCGGTGATCAACACGCAGAGGATGATGACCTGCAACCAGGTCATGATCGCCTCCGCGCTCGCCTTCCTGAAAGACGAGCCGCCGGTAATGGTGGACTGGCTGCCGTGGAACCATACGGCCGGCGGCAACCACAATTTCGGCATCACGCTCCACAATGGCGGCACGCTCTATATCGACGACGGCTCGCCGACGCCGGGCGGCATCCTGAAGACCGTGCGCAATCTGGAGGAGATCGCGCCGACGCTCTACTTCAACGTGCCGAAGGGCTACGAGATGCTGCTCGACCATTTCGAAAAGAACGAGCGGCTGCGCAAGACCTTCTTCTCGCGGCTGAACCTGATGCAATATGCGGGCGCGGGGCTGTCGCAGCACGTTTGGGACGGCCTCGACCGCATCGCGCGGACGGCCACGGGCGGACGGATCATGATCATCACCGGCTATGGCGCGACCGAGACCGCACCTTTTGCCTTCACCACGACCTGGGCGGTCGAGCGCGCGGGCGAGGTGGGCCTGCCGGCGCCGGGGCTGGAGCTGAAGCTGGTGCCGAACGGTGACAAGATGGAGGTGCGCCTGCGCGGGCCGAACGTGACGCCGGGCTACTGGCGCCAGCCGGACAAGACGGCCGAGTGCTTCGACGACGAAGGCTATTACATGATCGGCGACGCGCTGAAGTTCGTCGATCCGGATGACGTCAACCGCGGGCTCCTGTTCGACGGGCGCGTATCGGAGGACTTCAAGCTCAACACCGGAACCTGGGTGAACCTCGCCTCGGTCAAGGGCGCGATCATCAAGGCGTTTGCGCCCTATGTGCGCGAGGCGGTGCTGACGGGGCTCAACCGCAACCATATCGGCGCGATGCTGTTCCTCGACGTGGATGCCGCGCGCAAGCTCGCGCCGGATCTGGCCGTGGCGCTCGAGCCCGACCTGGCGGATAGTCCGGTTCTGAGAGCGCTGTTCCAGGAACGGCTCGACGCGCTGGCGAAGACGTCGACAGGCAGCGCCTCCTTCGTCGCGCGCGCCCTGATCCTCGACACGCCGCCGGCGATCGACAAGGGCGAGATCACCGACAAGGGATCGATCAACCAGCGCGCCGTCATGGCCGCGCGCGCCAGCCTGGTCGAAGATCTCTATACCGATCCGCCGCCGCCCCACGTTCTCGTCGCAAGGAAGAGCAAATGACCGCCACCGCCGAAAGAGGCCTCCGCTACCGGTTCGATGACGCCTGGCTGATCGAGGGCGTGCGCACGCCGTTCGTGGACTATACGGGCGCCTTCGCCGACATCTCGCCGATCGATCTCGGCATCAAGGCCGCGCGGGCGGTGGTGGAGAAGAGCGGCATCGATCCCAAGGCGATCGGCACGACCATCGCGGGCTCGATGGCGCAGGCTTCGTTCGACGCCTACATGACGCCGCGCCATATCGGCCTCTATGCCGGCGTGCCGCTGGAGCGGCCGGCGCACCTGGTGCAGCGCATCTGCGGCACCGGCATCGAAGTTCTGGTGCAGGCGGCCGACATGGTGACGCAGGACCGGGTGGATCTCGCTCTCTGCGTCGGCGCCGAATCGATGAGCCGCAACCCGGTCGCGGCCTATACGCACCGCAACGGCTTCAAGATGGGGCAGGTGGCGTTCAAGGACTTCCTGTGGGAGGCGCTGCTCGACCCGGCGGTGTCCTGCACCATGGGCGATACCGCGGAGAACCTCGCGCGGGACTACCAGATCACACGCGAGGAGGTGGACCGATTCGCGGAACGCTCCTTCAACCGTGCGCTGAAGGCGCAGGCCGACGGATTCATCGACGGCGAGATCGTAGCGGTGAAGAGCGAGACGTTCGAACAGGAGGGCTATAACGCGCGTGGGATAAAACTGCCGCGCGGCGTGGAGAGCGTGACGAAGGACAGTCATGTGCGCCCGTCGCCCTACGAGGCGCTGGCGAAGATCAGGCCGGCCTTCGGCGGCGTGCAGACAGGCGGCAACTCATCGGCCGTGGTCGACGGCGCGGCGGCTGCGATCGTCGGCTCGCGCGAGGCGGCCGCGAAGACCGGCAAGGCGCCATTGGCCCGGATCGTGGCGGCGGCGACCGTCGGCGTGCCGCCGCACATCATGGGCATCGGGCCGGTGCCGGCGATCCGCGCGCTGCTCGACGAGACGGGGCTTACGCTCGACGAGATCGACCGGATCGAGATCAACGAGGCCTTCGGCGCGCAGATCCTGGCCTGCATCCGCGAACTCGGGCTCGACGAGGACAAGACCAACGTCAATGGCGGCGCGATCGCCATCGGCCATCCGCTCGGCGCCACCGGCGTGCGCATCACGACGACGGTGGCGCGCGAACTGAAACGCTCGGGACTGCGCTACGGCATCGCGTCCGCCTGCATCGGCGGCGGCCAGGGGATCGCCATCCTAGTCGAGAATACGGAGGCCGCGTAGGCCATGCTCGTCAACAGCCGCGAGGTCGAGATCGAGTGGGGCGACTGCGATGCGGCAGGCATCGTCTTCTATCCGCGCTATTTCGCCATGTTCGACGCGTCGACCGCCTACCTGCTCGAGAAGGCGATCGGCATGAAGAAGATCGCCTGGACGAAGCATTTCGGCATCGTCGGCATTCCGATGGTGGACACCGGCGCGAAGTTCATCATTCCGTCGCGCTACGGCGACGTGATCCGCATCGAGACGCAGGCGACCGAGATCCGGCGCTCGTCCTTCGACATCCAGCACCGCGTCTACAAGGGCGAGGCGCTGGCGATCGAGGCGCGCGAGACGCGGGTGTGGGCGGGCCAGGATCCGGACAATGCCGAGCGGATCAAGGGCTACGCGATCCCCGATGAGGTGATTGCCGGGTTGAAAGGGTAGGTTTCACTCGTCCGCGGACGGCTCGCCCGCCAGCAGCCTGTCGAGCAGTTCGATCAGCCTGTCGCGGTCCTCAGGTCCGCCGAGGCGTTCGATCATGCGTTTCTCGTGCTCGTTCCAGGTTGCGACCATCTTCCTGACGAAGCGCTCGCCCTCGGGCGTGAGATGGAGCGAATGTGAGCGGCGGTCGATGTCGCCCTTGCGGCGGTCGGCGAGGCCGCGCGCTTCCAGCCCATCCATCAGGGCGACGAAGTTGGCGCGCTTGATGCCCAGCGCCTCGGCGATCTCCGTCTGCTTGAGGCCGGGCGTGCGCGCGATCATCGCCAGCACCGAGAACTCCGCCGGCCGCAGCTTCATCCTCGCAAACGTGTGCAGGAAATCCTGGAACACCAGTAGCTGGGCGCGGCGCAGTTTGTAGCCGATGATCGTTTCCCGCTCGGGCAGGTTGAAGTTTGCCGGCTTCGCTGTCTTTGTCATAGGACCTCGAAAAAGGTGATCCGAACGCCGTCTTTCAGTCGTGCGCCGCTGCCGATGCAAACGATCCGGTTCAGCCACAGATAGCGTGCGTCGCCGGTCTCGAATCGCGGCTGCGTCCTCATGTAATACAATGCCGGATCGACCGCGTCGCCACGGGCGAGTCTCTCGAGTACCTCCTTTGGTCCATGCCGGTAGCCATAGTTGCGGATGTCGATGACGGCGCCGTCGCCGGTCTCCATCGAGTAGCGCGTGTCGAGTTCGGCCGTTCCGTCGGCGAAGATCGTCTGCCAGTCGGCGCCGAGATCGAGGATGCGCCCGCTGAGTCGCTCGCCGGTCACCCTGCCGCCGACGATCGGGATGATGCGACGGCGGCCGCGCGGCCCGTCGCCGAGTTCGATCGGCGTGCCGAGCTCGACGTCGAGGTCGCAAAGGTGGCGCAGCTGCGGCTGAAGTATCTGCTGGTTCATGTCAGTTCATCGTGGTGGGAAGGAACAGGACGATCGCGGGGAAGGCGACGAGGATGATCAGGCGCAGGACGTCGGCCAGCACGAAGGGGAACACGCCGCGGAAGATGGTGACGAGGTTCACGTCGCGCGCGATGGAGTTGATGACGAATACGTTCATGCCGACCGGCGGCGTGATCAGGCCGAGTTCGACGGTCATCACGACGATGATGCCGAACCAGATCGGGTCGAAGCCGAGCTGGACGATGACGGGATAGACGATCGGGACGAGGAGGATGATCATCGCCATCGCGTCGAGGATGCAGCCCATGACCAGGAAGAAGGCGAGGATCACCGCGAGCGTGCCGTAGGCGCCGAAGTCCAGTGCGACGAGGAAGGCGGTGATCTTCTGCGGTGTCTGGGTGATGGTCAGGAAATAGCCGAACAGGATCGCCCCGATCAGGATCGTGTAGATGGCGACGGAGGTGCGCAGCGCCTCGATGAGCGCGCCGAGCAAGGTGGAAAGGTTCAGCCTGCGGCGCGCGAAGCCGATGAGCGCGGTCAGCAACGAACCCGTGGCAGCGGCCTCGGTGGCCGTCACGATGCCGAGATACATGGAGCCGATGACGGCGACGAACAGAAGCAGCACCGCCCAGACATCCCGCAGCGACGCGATCGCCTCCCGCCTGTCGAAGGGCGTGCCGGCAGGCAGCGACCTGCGGTAGGCGATACGCACCGTCGCCATGTACATCGCGATCGCCAGCAGGCCCGGCAGGATGCCGGCGATGAACAGGCGGCCGACGTCCTGTTCCGTCATGTAGCCGTAGACCGCCAGCACGACGGAGGGCGGGATCAGGATGCCGAGGGTGCCGCCGGCCGCGACGACGCCCGTCGCCACCGTGTCGGGATAACCGGCGCCGCGCATCTCGGGAAGCGCGACCTTGGACATGGTGGCGGCCGTCGCGACGGAGGAACCGGAAATGGCCGCGAAACCGCCGCAGGCGGCGATGGTCGACAGCGCCAGCCCGCCGCGCAGGTGGCCGAGCCAGGCATGGCCGGCGCGGAACAGCTCGCGCGACATGCCCGACTGCGTGGCGAGCACGCCCATCAGGATGAAGAAGGGGATGAGCGTCAGGTTGAAATCCGTCACCGTGCGCAACGGCGACTGGGCGAGCAGGTTGAGCGCCGGGCCCCAGCCGGTGATCGCGGCGAAGCCCCCGACGCCGACGATGCCCATCGCGACGCCGATCGGCACGCGGATCGCCATCATCGCGAACAGCGCGACGAAGCCGGCAAATGCGACGAGATCACCCTTCGACATCGTCCGCCTTCCGACCTGTATCGACGGGCTCGAAACTGTCGAGCGTGCCCTGGCCGCGGGCCATCAGGACGATGCGCGCGGCGACGGTGAGGATGCTGGCCACGGCGCCGGCGAGAATGAGGGCGAGGAAGGGCCACACCGGCAGCCTCAGGTCGAATGTCGCCTCGCCGCTCGCAGCCGCGCTCATCAGGCGTGAGAACATCTTGAAACTGAGCACGACGGTGAAGCTGAGCAGCACGGTCCAGGCGACGATGTCGATCACGCGTCTGGTGCGTGGCGAGAGGAGTTCGGCCAGAAGGTCGACCTTGATGTGCGAGCCGCGGTAGCCGACGCTCGCCAACCCCCAGACGATGGCCGCGCCGATCAGGAGCCGCGAGACGTCGAAGGCGTCGGGAATCGGTACGGCCATTGCATAGCGCCCGATCGCCGAGGCGACGATCAGGAGCGTGATGAAGCCGAGCATCGCGGCGGCGATCGTCTCGATGACGGCGACCGCGCGTTCGAAGACCGGGGACAGGCGCATGGAGCCTCCTGGCGGATGCGCGCGGCGGTTCGGCCCGCCGCGCGATGCCGAGGGACCGCTACTGATAGAGCGAGCCGTTGCGCTTCAGGGCCTCGATGTAGCTCTGGTAGATCGCCTCCGGGTCGGCGCCCTTGGCCTTCACGTCCGCCCGCCACGCGTCGACCAGAGGAGCCGCGGCGTCGCGCCAGAGCTTCACCTCGTCGTCGGTCGGCTTGTAAATCGTGTGGCTGGAATCGGCGACCATCTTGTCGCGACCCGATGCCTCGTTGTCGGCCCAGCCGGTGGAGAACCTCTCGGACCAGTCGGCCGTGCAATGGTCGTCGATGACCTTGCGGTTTTCCTCGCTCATGCCCTCGTAGGCCGCCTTGTTGATCAGCAACATCTGCGAGGAGATGTAGAAGGGCATGTCGAGATGGTACTTGGTCGCCTGGTCGATGCCGAAGATGTAGATCGAGTTCCAGGGGAAGGTCATGGCGTCGGCCGTGCCCTTGGTGATCGCCTCGCGCGCTTCCGGCGCCGGAACCTGGACGCTGGCGCCGCCGAGCGAGGCGACGAAGCGGGCCATGGTGGCGTGGGCCGGACGAATGTTCTTGCCCTTGATGTCGGCGGGCACCTTGATCTCGACCTTGGAGTGGATGGTGCCCGGGTCGTGCGGGTTGATCAGGCAGTATTTCACGTCCGCCATCTCGGTCTCGGCGATCGGCGCATACCATTCGTGCAGCGCCTTGGCGCCCTGCTTGGCATTCGAAACGTGGAACGGGATCTCGGCCAGGCTGTAGATCGGGAAACGGCCGGCCTGGTAGCCGGGATTGACGTAGCCGATCTCGGCAATGCCGTCGCGGGTCATGTCGTAGTGGTCGGCCGGCGCGCCGAGCTGGCTGGCCGGGAAGACGGTGATGTTGATCCTGCCGCCGGAAGCCTGCTTGATCGATTCGATCCACGGATCGAGGCCAAGCGTCTGGACCGGATGGGTCGGCGGCAGCCAGTGGGCGAGCCGTAGCTCGACCTCGGCGGCTCCGGCCATCGACGATAGCGAAAGACACGCAGCGGCAACCGCCGCCGTCCAAAGTTTGTTCATTGTTTTCTCCTCCCTGTTGCCGGCCAAGTCGATACGGCTTTCATCCGCATTGCTTGGACGACACTCGAATGTTATGATGCAAAACAATTATTTCAAGCGAATTCTGCGCCTGCGTCGGGGGAAGCTGCCATGTCTGCCGTCAATATGAAAGTCTCCGATGACCGCGCGGAGCCGGTGAAGGTCGAGGTCAAGGGCGACATCGCCGTGCTGACCTTCGACCGGGCGGAGAAGCGCAATGCGATCAGCGATGCAGTGGCCGACGGGCTGCGCGCCTTCTTCACGGATCCGCCGAAGGGCGTGCGCGCGGTGGTCATCACGGGGGCGGGCGGCCATTTCTCGGCCGGTCTCGATCTCGGCGAACAGTCCCGGCGCGAGCCGACCGAGGTGCTGAAGCACTCGCGCCGCTGGCATCAGCTGATGGACATGATCCAGTTCGGCGGGCTGCCGGTGGTGGCGGCGATGTCGGGCTCCGTGATCGGCGGCGGCCTGGAGATCGCGGCGTCCTGCCATGTGCGGGTGGCCGAGCCCAGCGTGCGATTCCAGCTGCCGGAAGGCAAGCGCGGCATCTTCGTCGGCGGCGGCGCCACGGTGCGTATCGGCCGCATTCTCGGTCCCGACCGGATGACGGAAATGATGCTGACGGGGCGGATCTACGAGGCCGAGGAAGGCTATCGGCTCGGGCTCGCGCATTACCTGGTGGGTGAGGGCGAGGGGCTCGAAAGGGCCGTCGCGCTGGCGCGCGACATCGCGTCCAATGCATCGCTGGTCAACTACCTGGTCATCCATTCGATCGCGCGGATCGACGACATGAGCCGCGGAGACGGGCTCTATGCCGAGAGCCTGAGTGCGGCGCTGTCGCAGAGCGGGCCGGATGCGCTGGAAGGGCTGAATGCGTTCCTGGAGAAGCGCAAGCCGAACTTCAGCTAGAGCGTTTCCGACGGGCGAGGTCAGTGGCTCGAGGGCTTGGGCGCTTCCGGCAGCTGTTTGGCCTTGGGCGGCGCCCGCCGCTTCATGGCGTTGTCGCGGATCTCCTGCTTGGACAGGTAGTCCACCTGCTCCAGCATGACCTCGTGAACGAATTCCTCGCCGATCCGCTTGTTGAGGCTGTCGCGCAGGCCGCTTCGGAAGGCGTCGATGTCGATGCGGTCGCCGCGGGTGAAGTCCATCAGCGGGTTGGAATAGAGGTAGGTGAAGAACTCGTCGGTGATGATCGCCTGCATCGGCACGCTGAGCTGGGCGATGCGCGCCGGCTCGGCGGTGTAGACGAACCTGGCGATGAAATAGCCGGCGACTTCGCCCTGCTTGACGACCGGAACCGAGATCACGTCGGTCTTCACATAGTCGAGCCCGCCAAAGAAGGCGGCAGGCTTCTCGGACTCGCCTGCCTTGTCGCCGGTCGAGGAGAAGGCAAAGAAGATCGACCCTACGGTGACGGCCACGACCCAGACGGCGGCGACGATGAACTTGATCATCCCGGTCAGGCCCGCTGGAAGGCGTTGGTCGAGTAGGTTCCGTCGGTCTCGGCGCGCTCGATCGCCGACTGGATCAGCCCGGCGACCTCCGTCACCGCGCTCAGATGCGCGAGGATCACGGCTTCGTTGGCGACCAGCTTGGCCTTCAACCGCACGATCGCATCGCGATGGATTTCGGCGAAGTCACGGACGGAGATGCCCTTGATGGCGCGGTTGAGCTCGTAGAGGTAGCGGCTCTTCCGTGCGTTCGACGAGCGGATGTCGAATTTCGGGTCCGACTTGATCGAGGCGGTCTCGCTTTCGATCGCCTCCTCGATGCGCCCGATGATGGCCGAGATCGAGCCGGCGCTTGCCTGGACCGGCCGGTCGGGGCCGTTCGAGGCGAGCTGGGGCAGGTTGGGGCTGTAGAAGGTCGTATCGCTCATCGTCCTACCCGGTCTTCAAGGTCAATCGGCACTCGAACGGCCGGTGGCCGCCAGATCCTCGCCGAGCGACTTCATCATGCTCCGCTGCATTTCCTGCACCAGCCCGGCGGACAGCAGCTGCTGCTCGGCAAGGCCCGATTTTTCGCCTGCGCCGGGAAGGCCCGTGACCGGCACCTTCTTCTCGCCGGCCATGTAGTGGGCGCCCAGAACCTTCTCGGCGATGCCGATGCCGCCGGCCTTGGCCATCTGGTTGGCGATCTCGGTCGCCATGAAGGATTTCCACATGTCGCCGGCCAGGCCGCTGCCGTAGACCGCCTCTGCGTCCTGCGGCAGCATCGACTGGATGAAGGTCTGCAGGACCATGCCTTCGAACTTGCGAAACGATTCCGGAACCGCGTTGGCGGCGGCGCGGCCGGAGGCGAGCGCGGCTGCGCTGCGCGCGTCAGCCGCTGCATGGAGACGTGCCAGGCGTGCGACGCGGGTCTCTGTCGCGTCCACGGATGCCTGTGGCTGCGCGCCTGCTGCGGCGCCCAGGGCGTCGATGACGGCGTTGGTCAAGCCTCCGCTCCTTGCTGCTTCGTCGGTGGGGAATGTGAACCAGAAAACTTGTGGCAGGCTTGTGCCGCTATTTGGACCTCATCCCGGTCCGAGCGTGAGCCGCTGTTCGACGCCGTCGAGCGCCGCGCGCTCCTCGGCTTTTCGCTCTTCCTCGCGCAGGGCCTCTCGCCACGAACGTTCGATGATGTTGGTGCGGGCGGTCTCGGCCGCGACCTTCAGCCCTTCTGCCCTGGCCAGCGCTTCGTTCTCGCGGCTCCGTGCGATCGCACGCTCGACGAAACGCGAATAGACTTCCGGGAACATGTCCGACATCGAGCCCTCGCTGCGGGCTTCCAGGATTTCCTTCGCCTCGCGGTCGGCGGCAGCGGCCTTGGCAAGAAAGTTCGCCCGGCGCATCTCGTGGATCTCCGTCACCTTCTTCTGGAGCTCGACGAGGTGCCTGAGGCGGTCGCTCTTGCCGACCATGGTCAGCGCCCCACCGTGACGCTGACGAAGCCGTCGGCGAAGAGGGACAGGAGGACCGGCGCGCCGAGATAGAGGAGGATCATGCCGCCGGCGATCACGAAGGGCAGCGAGATGAAGTAGACCGGGATCTGCGGCGTCAGCTTGTTGATGAAGCCGATGGCGAGGTTGACCAGCAGCGAGTAGGCGAGGAACGGGCTGCCGAGCCGCAGCATCACCATGAATGCCTCCGACAGCGTGTCGGTCAGGTCGACCAGGCCGGACTGCGGATTGTAGAACGCGTCGAGCGGGGCCAACCGGTAGGACAGCACGATCGCCTTGATGATCTCGTGGTGGAAATTGAGGACGAACAGGACCAGCAGGGCCGAGAAGGAGATCAGCGAGGCGAGCGTCGCCTGCGGCTCCGATTCCTCGATGGCGTGGCCCATGCCGCCGTTGAAGCCGATCATCATCGAGATCGAGCTGGCGGTGAACTGCAGCGCCAGCACGTAGAACCGCGCCATCAGGCCGATGAGGCCGCCGATCAGCGTTTCGGAGATGACGAGGAGGACGAGACCCGCCGGCTTCTGCCGGGTGTGCGGGATCACCTCGTCCGACATGTTGATGAGCAGAGCAAAGGTCGCGGCGACGGCGACGAACAGCCTGATCTGCAGCGGAACGCGGGCGCTCGAAAGGCCGGGCATGACCATGAAGCAGCCGCCGACGCGGCAGAACGTGACGAAGGCCGCGATGACGAAGTCGGGAAGCGTCGCGGTCACGAGACCGAGCCCAGCACCCGTATCTCGACGCCCTTGGCGATCTCGACGTGGCTCAGCACGGGGAGCGTAGGATAGAGCCGCTCGATGATCATGCGCACGTAGGGCCGTGCGTCCGGGGCGGTGACGATGGCGAAGCGCTCGCCGGTGTCGATCAGCTTGCGGATCGCCTTGCCTGCCTCCTGGCCGAATTCCTCCAAGAGGCGCGGGTCGATGTCGAACTCGCGGATCTCGCCCTTGCCGTCGCGCTTCAGGCTCTGGTGGAGGACGAGGTCCCAGCGATTCCCGAGGCGCAGCACCTTGAGCACGCCGGCGTCGGAGAGGTCGCCGCAGATCTGCTGCGACATGCGGATGCGGACATGCTCGACGATCTGCTCGGTGCGGCGCACATGCGGCGCGATCTCGGCGATCGCCTCGATGATGAGGTGGAGGTTGCGGATCGAGACGCGCTCGGCGAGCAGGAGCTTCAGCACCGCCTGCAGCCCGGGATAGGAGATGTGGGTGGTGCAGATGTCGTCGGCGAGCTTCTTGTATTCCGGGTCCTGGCGGTCGATGAGCGCCTTCATGTCCTTGTAGGACAGAAGCTGCGGCAGGTTGTTGCGGATCACTTCGGACAGGTGCGTGAGCAGAACCGACATGTTGTCGGCGTAGGTGTAGCCGTCGCGTTTCAGGTCGTCGGCGAACATCTCGTGGACGGAATAGGCGCGCATGCCGAAGGCAGGCTCCCGCACTTCCTCGCCCGGCATCTCGGGCGCTTCCTTGGCGCCGAGGAGAACCATCAGCTCGCCGACCCGCATCTGGTTCTCGGCGACCACGGTGCCGTGCATGCGGATCTGGTAGGCCTTGCCGGGGATGGAGAAATCGTCGGTGAGCTTCACCTCGGGGACGACGAACCCGTATTGCTGGGCGAACTTCTTGCGCATCTTGCCCATCCGGAACGCAAGTTCCTGGTGGCTGGTGACGAGCTTGGTGGAGAGCTGCTTGCCGATCAAAAGCTCGATCTCGGACGTCTTGAGCGATTCCTTGACCGAGTTGCGCTCTTCCTCCTCCTTCTCAGCCTGCTTCTGCTTCTCGAGCGAGGCGGCGTGGGCGTCGCGTCTGTTCTGGCGCATGGGGATGACATAGCCGACAAGGCCGAGAAGAAGCGCCAGCGACAGGAAGGGCAGCATCGGCAGCCCGGGCAGCAGCGACAGGATCGTCAGCAGCAGCGCGGCGACGTAGAGCGCGCGCGGATAGGCCGAGAGCTGGCCCATCACGGCCTGGTCGGCAGAGCCGCGGGTGCCGCCCTTCGACACGAGCAGGCCGGCGGCGAGCGAGACGATCAGCGCAGGGATCTGCGTGACAAGGCCGTCGCCGACCGAGAGCTTGACGAAGACCTCGGCCGCCTCGCCGAGATCCATGTTGTGGCGCGCGTAGCCGATGATGATGCCGCCGACGATGTTGACGCCGGTGATGATCAGGCCGGCGATCGCGTCGCCGCGGACGAATTTGGACGCACCGTCCATCGAGCCGAAGAAGGAGGATTCCTCCTCGAGTTCGCGCCGGCGCGACTGGGCTTCCTTCTCGTTGATCAGGCCGGCGGAAAGATCGGCGTCGATCGACATCTGCTTGCCGGGAATGGCGTCGAGGGTGAAGCGGGCGCCCACTTCGGCGATACGGGTCGAGCCCTTGGTGATGACGATGAAGTTGACGATCAGCAGGATCGAAAAGACGATGATGCCGATGACGAAGTCGCCGCTCATCACCAGCGAGGAGAAGCCGCCGATGACGTAGCCGGCCGCGTTGGTGCCCTCGTTGCCGTGCGACAGGATCACGCGGGTCGTGGCGATGTTGAGCGACAGGCGCAGCATGGTCGCGATCAGCAGGACCGTCGGGAAGGACGAGAAGTCGAGCGGCCGCTGGATCCACAGCGCGACCATCAGGATGAGCACCGACAGCGCGATCGAGAAGGCGAGGCCGATGTCGATCAGGAAGGGCGGGATCGGCAGGAACAGGATGCACAGGATCGCGACGATGCCGATCGCGAATCCCACGTCGCGGCCGTTGCGGGCGTTGGCGAGCCGGGGGATTGTCTCGATCAGGGCCAAAGGCAGTCCTCGCGCGCGCCGACGAATGGCGCGCCGGTCAGACTAAGGGTCCAAACTTGCGCGAACTTGGCTTTGCCGATTGCCTCAGAAGCCGGTCTGGATCCGCTGGAACACGACTTCGGAGAAGGCGTAGATCTGCGCGCCGATGAACGGGCCGGTCAGGAGCAGGGCGAGGAGGATCGCCACGATCTTCGGGACGAAGGTCAGCGTGATTTCCTGGATCTGGGTGAGCGCCTGGAGCAGCGCGATACCGATGCCGACGAGCATGGCCGCGGCGACGGCGGGACCGGACGCCACAAGCACGGTCCAGATCGCGGCCTGGACGATATCGAGCGCATCGGCCTCGTTCATCGGAGCTAGCTGATCTTTACGCCGGGAAGCATCGGAACTTCCTTGCCGTTCTCCAGAACGGCGATGATGCCGTCGGAGTAGAGGCGGACTTCCGAAACCTTGCCGGAGATCGTGCCGTCTGCCGAGGTCACGGTGCGGCCGATGATCGAGCTCGCCTGGGAGAGCTGCGACGACTGGAGAAGCTGCTCGAGCTTCGAATTCACCTGCACCGACTGCTCCACCTGGCTGAAGGTGGCGAGCTGGGCGACGTAGTCCGTCGATTCCATCGGGCTGGTCGGATCCTGGTTCTTCATCTCGGCGACGAGAAGCTTCAGAAACGACTGATAGTCGACGGTCTGAGCGGTCGGGGTGGCCGATGCCGTCTGCGAGTTGTGCGTGGTATTGGAGACATACATCAGCCTGCTCCTGCCGCCGCGAGTTCGTTCTGCCACGTCGGCCGGCGCGGGGTGCCGGCTGCGAGGATCTCGGCCTCGAGCGGATAGAGCGACCTGATCGTCCGCAAGGCCTCGTAGATCTGCCCCTCGCCGACGAGGCGGTCGATCTCCTTCAGTTCCGCGAGGATTCCGCCATCCTCGAAGCTGGCGAGAAGCAGCGAGAGAGATTTCCGGAACATGGCGCGCGCCTCGTCGGCCGCACCCGGCGTCATGACGATGATCTGGGCGATGAAGTAGAGCTGGCGCAGCGGCGTCGAGGCATCCTCGGGCTGCATGACGTGGTTCTCGAGCAGGAACTGGACGTCGTTGAGGAACTCGATCGAAACCTTGCGGTCGACCCTGACGACGGCGCCGTTGATGTAGATCTTCTCGTTCGGTTTCAGGGAGATCCTCAGCGTGTTTTTCATTGCAGTCCGTCTCTTATGATCTGCGAAATCTCGATCAACCCGTCGAAATTGTTGGAGCTGCCCTGGCGGACGCTCTCGGCCTCGCGCAGGACCCACAGTCCGATGGAGATGAGATTTGCCCTGAGTTCCTTGGGCAGCTCGTTCTCAGGATTGCCGAGGTCGTCGAGGAGCGCCGTCCAGACCTTGTGGACGAAGTGGATGGCCTCGATCGACTTGAACGAGTCGACCCCGGCCTGCTGCGCTTCGATCAGCAGTTCGATCGAGCGATCAAGCACTTGCCGCTCACGGTCCTTCGCCTCGGCGATGGAGTCGGTCTGGATGTCGGCGTAGGAGAATTGATACATGCTTGGTCGTTTCCCGAAATGATCCCCGAGTTCAGTTTCAGCCCATGAACTTGAGCAGGCTCAGTTGCTGGATGCGCGAAGTGAGCGCGTAGGCGGTTTCGATCTGCGAGACGAGCGCAGAGACCTTGGTGGCGGCCTCGTAGGGGTCGACGCCTTCCATGTCGCTGATCGTCTTTTCGAAGAGGTTGACCTGCGTCTCGAGGCGTTCGGACGCGTTGTTGACGCGCTGCTGGGCGACGCCGGTCATGGTCTGCTGGGCGGTGACTTCCGCGATGCCCTCGTTGACGAGGGTGAGCGCGCGCTCGCTGAGCGCGGCCGCTGCGCCCGCGTTGAGCGGACCCTTCATCAGCTCGCTGGTGATCGCGGCCACCATGGCGAGCTTGCGGATGCCGGAGATGTTGGCGCTGACGGAGGTTTCCGTGGTCTCGTTGAGCGTGATGCGCGAGACGATGGCCTCGTCCGTCGCGCTCGACCAGTTGGCGTTCCAGCCGGCGCCGAGGAATTGCGGCTCGACGACGTTGGTGAGGAAATCGTCCATCTGCGTCGACGTGATCGTCGCGGCGGCGGCGTCGGTCTGGGCGAAGCCGAAATAGGCCTGGAAGGCGGTGTCGAACGCCACCTTGCTCGGCGATGCCGGATCGCTGAAATCGGCGACCGGCTTCACGTCGGTGTTGATGCCGGCGAACAGGAACTGCCCGTTGATGCTGGTATTGAGCGTCGAGGTGAGCAGCCCGAGCATGGCGGCGCCGTCGGCCTGAAGGACGCTGTGGTCCGAACTGCCCGACACCGCGGCCGAGAGCGTCGAGCGCAGCGTCTCGGCGCGATCGGTCAGCTGGGAGAGGATGGTCTGGGTCGACGACAGCCGCGAGGAAACCAGCGAATTGGAATCGATGATGCCGTTGAGCCGCGAGACGTCGCGGGCGAGCGAGACGGTCTCGCCGGTGCGGGCGCCCAGCGCAAGGCCGACATCGGCCACGCGCAGGGTCGTGCTTTCCTTCTGCGCCGTGACGAGATCGGTCTGCATCTTCATCATCGAGTAGCGCAGCGCCTGGCTGATCGCGGTCGAGGAGACGTAGGAGGTTTTCATCATCGGTTACCTCACCATCGCAATGAGGTTTGCCAGCATCTCGTCGACCGCCTTGATGAGGCGGGCGGACGCGTCGTACGAGTGCTCGAGTTCGAGCAGGAGCGACAGTTCCTCGTCCATGTTGACGCCGGTGTCGTTCGACAGCGCCTCGGCGGTGCGAACGACCAGCGCCTGCTTGTTCTCCTCGGCCTTGGTCGACTGCTGGCGGAGGTTTTCCAGCCAGCTGATGATGTCGGACGAATAGTCCATCACGCTGGCATTCGTTCCGGCGCCGACGGCCGGGTCGAAGGTCGTCGAGACGTCGAGATTGGCGGAATACTGGATCAGCAGATCGGCATAGGAGGCGTTGCCGCCGGTGTTGCCGACATAGACCGCGCCGTTGGCGCCGCCGTCGCGCAGCACGGTCGGATTGCCGCCCTGCTGCGAGTCCATCGCGGCGTTGACCGAGAGCGATCCGGCCAGGCCCGGGGAAATGATGCCGCCCGCAGGCAGCGCCGGGCCGCCGCTCCAGGTGAACAGCCCGGCGAGGGCAGGGGCCGCGCCGCCGGTCTGATCGGTTTCCGCGAAGGCCATGACCAGGCCGCGGGCAACCTCGTCGAGCTGCGCCTGGACGTTCGGCGCGATGGTGTCGCGCAGCTGCAGATGGGCGGCGATCCTGCCGGCCGCATCGGTGTCGCCGCCGGCGCCGGCCTGGAGCGGGACGCCGTCGATGTAGACCGAATTGCCGACGGTGGTCGCATCGTAGCCGGGCTTCGGCTGGAACGTCACCGTCCTGGGCGATGTCTCGAACAGGATCGCGCCCGACGCGGTGGTGAGCACCATGTCGTTGTTTTCGCGCGTGATCGTCGACACCGGCACATATTGCGCAATCTGCTTGAGGATCGAGTCGCGACGGTCGAGCTGGTCGGACACGTCGCGGCCGGTCTGCGTACCGAAAACGATGGCGCTGTTGGCGGTCTCGAAGTCCTTGAGGAGGCCGTTCAGCTCGTCGACCGCGACCGAGATCTGCATGTCGGCGTTGGTGCGCTGCGCGTTGACGGCGGCGGTGCCGTCGTTGAGCGAGCGCACCACCTGCCTGGCCGCCTCGATCGCGCTTTCGCCGAGCGAGGCATTGGCCGGGTTGTTGGAGTAGAGCTGGATCGCTTCATAGAGCGACCCGAGTGCCTTGGCGGGGGAGTTGGCGTTGTCGACGCCGTTCACCGCCTGGGCGAGCGTATCGATGCTCGAGCGGATGGTGCCCTGGCCTTCATAGGAGGAGACCGCCGAGAGATTGGCGCGGAACAACGCCTCGTTGGCAGCGCGCTGGATGACGACGACGCGGGCTCCCGGCGCCTCGCTGGAGACGACGGCGTTGCGCCGGACGTAGTCCGAATTGCCGGCGTTGGTGACGTTCTGCGAGACGACCGCAGTCTGCCGCGAGGTCGCCAGCAGCGACTGCTTCGCAATATTGAGTGCGGTGGTAAGCGACATCCCCTAGTCCTGCCCCCCGGCAGACGTTCCGCTATCGCTTGAGGTTCACAAGGATGTCCATCAGGTCGGCGCCTGTCTGGAATACCTTGGAATTGGCGGTGTAGCTGCGCTGGGCCTCGATCATGCTGGTGAGTTCTTCGGCGATATCGACGTTGGAGTTCTCGAGAGCTCCCGATACGACCGAGCCGAAGGTTCCGTCCTCGGGGAAGCCGACGAGCACCGAGCCGGATTCGTTGCTGGGCCGGTAGACGTTGCCGGGCAGAACCGTGAGCATGTCGTCGCTTCGCGTGGTCGCCAGCGGGATGCGGTAGAGCGCCTTCGTGGTGCCGTCGCCGTACTGCGCGTAGAGAATGCCGTCGCCGTCGATGTTGACCTGCTCGATCGAGCTCGGCGCATTGCCGTTGGCCCAGGAGTCGAAGAGGGTGTAGTCGGCCTTGAGCTGCGTCACGTTCTCCAGATCGAGGGTGAAGGACTGACCGTCCGGCACGGTGAGCGTGACCGACGTCGCGCTCGCGCCGGTATAGTCGCCCGTGGTCGGGTCGAAGGTCAGCGTCTGGGTCGCCAGGGCCGCCGAGCTGTAGGGGAATCCGCCGGTCGCGCTGGCGTCCGCCTTGTTGTAGACGGCCACTTCCCAGGTGTCGGCGGCGGTCTTGGTGTAGTAGACGTCGAGCACGATCTGGCCGCCCAGATCGTCGTAGACCTGCATCGAGGATTTCGCCGTGTACGTGGCGGTCGCCGCGTTCGCCGAGGGGAGGTCGGCTGCGGCGACAATGGCTGCGTCGGCGGGCAGGTTGAGCGACATGGAGCCCTGGGTCGAGGGTGTCGCGTTCAGTTCGTTCTGCGCCAGGCTGACAGGCACCAGGCCTTCGAACCCGTTCGTGGTGGCCGTCGGAATGCCGTTCGAGGCGTCGTAGCCCATCAGGATGAAGCCGGCCGCGTTGACGAGTTCTCCGTTGCCGTTGGGCACGAACGAGCCCGCGCGGGTCATGAAGGAATTGCCGGAGGCATCCTGGACGACGAACATGCCGTTGCCGCTGACCGCGAGATCGGAGATCGAGGTCGTGTACTGGAGCGCGCCCTGGTCGGTGATGGCGTAGCGGATCGAAGTCGTGACGCCGCCGGAATTGTACATGCCGGGGGTGCTGGGCAGGACCAGGCTCGAGAATTCCGCCTTGGCGCGCTTGTAGCCATTGGTGCTGGAATTGGCGATGTTGTCGGCTGTCGTCGACAGGCGGTTCGACTGGGCAGCCATGCCCGAGACGCCGGTCCGCATCATTCCGTAAAGGCTCATTCCGTTACTCCTCGGATATAGTGCCGCTGAGGATGAGCCTACAGTCCGCGACTTGCGCGAAGCTGTCCGGGCCGGTCAGGCGGCTTGGGTGGCGAGGCGGTATCCCAGGAAGCGCTTCGACTCGATCGGGTCGAAGCCCATCTTCTCGCGCAGCTTCTTGCGCAGTTTCGAAATGTGGCTCTCGACCACGTTCTCCTCGACGTCCTCGTCGAACACGCCGTAGATCGCATTGAAGACCTGGGCCTTGGTGACCCGGCGGCCGGAATTGCTCGCCAGATATTCGAGGATGCGGCGCTCGCGGCGCGGCAGGGGCAAGGGAGCGCCGTCGATCTCCGGATCGCGCCCGTCCATGTAGATGCGCATCGGCCCGACTTCGGCGAAGTTCGCGTCTTCGGCGCCGCGGCGCCGGATGGCGCAGACGCGGGCGAGGATCTCGCGGATGTGGACCGGCTTGCGGATGACGTCGTCGACGCCGGCCTCGAACAACCTGAGCGTGTTCTCCAGCGAGTGCTGTTCGCTGAGTGCGATGACGGGAGCGGAGGTCCGGTCGCGGATGCGGCGGGGCGAGAGATCGTGCGACCCGCACTCGCCGATAAGCACCGCCGAAACCGACTTCAGATCGCTCTGCGCGGCGGTGTCGACCCAGTCGTTGAACTCATTCGGGAGGAATCCCGCGCTGGCCACTCCCTCGCGGCTGAAAAGCGAACTGAATCCGCCTTTTACAAGCTCGCGCTCGTCCACGATAACGATCATTGCCCGCCCCACGAATCAGAAGCCCCACTTCTGCAACAAGAGGTAACCGGGGGTGGGAATCGCGGACATCCGCGAATTCTTGTTAACCATAATTAGGGTATCGCCGCCGCCGTTTCCGGAGCGGTCGTTAACCAGTCGTTAACCATATTTTCCGTAGCAATCGCCGATTGATTCGAACGGCCGGCCAAAAGGCCATTCGAGGCGATGGGACGCGTCTAACGGCTAGATGTAGCGTGCCGATGAACTCCGGTTCGGACCGGCACCCGGCGGGCCTGCCGCGTGCGTGTTCTGTGCGCCGGATTGCTGCTGCTCCCGCCGCGAACCGCTGCCCTGCTCGCGCGCCCCGCCGGCGCCGCCGTCCGCGGCAAAGCCCTGTTGACGCGACTGCCCGTTCGGCTCCGGCTGAGGCTGGGCATCCGACCGGCCGGCGACCTGAACCGTCACGCGATCGACATCGAGCCCGAGCGCGCGCAGCGATTTCGCGATCGTGTCAGCGTCGGTGGTGAGCTGCCGCTGTGCGTCGGCCGTCTCGGCGGAGAGCTCGACGGTGACGGTTTCGTCCTCGATCCGCAGGTGCGCGGTCACGGCTCCCAGTTCCACGGGATTGAGCTGGATCTTCAGCGACTTCAGTTGCGCGGACGCGCTCGGCTGGGTCTCGCGGAAGTAGGCGGCCCAGGAGCCTTCCGCGCGAACCGTGGCGATGATCGCGGCGGCAGGGGTCGTGGGCGCAGCGGCCTGGGCGGATTGCGCGGAAACGGCCGTCACGCCGTTGGGCGCGGGACGGGCCGTCTCGCCGGACCGGAAATCCGATACGCCGGGTTTCCCGCCGTCGTCCTTCGCTTCGCGTTCGACCGGCTCGCGCGGCGGCGGTGTCCTGTCCGCTGTCTCGGCCCGAGGAGCGGCCGCCGCCGCGTCGGCCGGCGACCGTGCATCTGTGGCCGAAGCCATGGTGCGGTCCGCCGATGCGGCGCGGGGGATGCTGTCGTTCGCGCGGGTGCCGGTCCTGTCCGCGACTTGACTGCGCGGGTTCGGCTGGGCCGTCGGGACGGCAATGGTTCCCACGGCGGTTCGTTCGATGGACGGCGTCGGCGTGGAGGCGACTGGCACTTCCCGCGGAGCGGCGCTCTGGGCGGCCATGGCCTCGTTCTTAGCCTTCGTTTCAGTCGCAGCCTCGGGCGGCGGAGGCGATACCGCTGCGGGAGAGGCGGCGGCGCTTTTCGGAGCGCTGGATGTTGAAGTTGCCTCGGCATCGGCGCGCGAAGTGTCGAGCGCCGGTGATGGCGCGGATGCCGATGCGTCCGCCCCAGCCGCCTGTGTCTGCCGACGTGGGATCCGCAGCGCGTCCTGCAGCAGGGCGAAGGCGGGGACGACATCCTCGGCGGCCGTCCTGGTGGCATGAGGCTTCGATTCCGATGTGTCGTCGGCGGGGGCGGGCTGCGTCTCGACCTCCCCCGCGTCGCCGCCAGCGGCCTTCGGTTCCCCCGGCTTGGTCTCGGCGGTCGGCGCGGCGATGCCGCCCGCAGGCAGATCGGCCGCGGGAACGCGGGGGGAAGCTTCCGCCCGGACCTGCTTCGTCGCCCCGGACCTGCCTGTCCGGTCAAGGTCGCCTTCGACCGGGTTTGGCAGTTCCGCCACCGGACGGCCCCGCGAAACGGTCGCCTCGGCAGAGCGATTCACTTGCGGCGCGATGGCTGCGGTGCCGGAGAGACGGAGGCCCACCTGCGCAAGACCCTCCAACTGGCGGGAGAGACCCGTGGACGGGCCGGCCACGGCCTGCACGGCGACGGCCCTGCCGCCTCGCCGCTCTGCGGTGGAACGAAAGGCGTCCTGAAAGTCGGACTGTCCCTTCGGTCCATCCTTGCTGGCCTGGTGACGCGGGTCGGCGATCGCCAACCTGGACGCGGACACGGTATTGGTCATTTGGCCCCTGCGAGCATCTTGTCGATTTCCTCCAGCTTGCGCCGCGTCTCGTCGACGAGGGGCAAGGAATCTTCCGGCGAAGCCGCCGCTTCGACCGGCAAGGCGGCCATGGTCGGCCTTGCGTCTGACTGCGCGGCGCGGGCAGGCGCGTCCGGTTGCGATGTTGCGCCGGATACCGGCGCGGGATGCGCGGCGGCGATGTCGGTCGCCATGGGCGGTTCAGGCTCGGCCGCGGCGGCAGCCGGGGCCGGAACGTCAGGCTTTGGCGCCGGGGCCGACACCTCGACGGGCCGCGGCGGCTTCTGATCGTTCGGAGACATGATCCCGGTCGCGACCGAGATCGCCGCATCCAGCAATTGCCTGTCGGGTCCGGCCAGCTTCGCACGATCGATCTTCCTCAGCCGCGCGAGGATTTCGGCCCCGTTCTCCGAGGTGATCTCCGAGAGATTGGAATAGAGAATGGCGCGCGGATCGGTGTCGCCGGTGGCGACATTCTCGAATTCGGCGGCCTTCTTCGCGGCGAAATCGGAGAGTTCGCGCAGACCCTCGATCGCGGCGGTTCGGGCGAGCCGCAGATAGATCACCCTCTGATGCTCCCGGCTCATCTCGGCGATCGTGTCCTCGATGACATGGAGATCGAGCGAGGCGTAGAGCGCGACGATCCCCTCGACGAGTTCGTCGGCGTACTGGGTCGCATAGGGGGAGCGGAGGAACCGGCGCACATACTGGTTCGAGGCGCGCAGGAAGCGATCGGTATCGCCAAGCCGGGCGGCAAGCGGAAGCGAACGCCGCAGCGCCGCTTCTTCGACGAGGGTTCCCGGGGCCAGAAGACGCGCGGTGTCGAGGTAGGTCAGCGCCAGCTTCGGTTCGTCCGCCCCGGCCATCGAGCCCTTGATGAGGGCGAGAAACGAGCCGAGATCGCCGGCGAGCGTGCGCGGGTCGATCGAATGCAATACGGCCGCCGCCGTCTTGTGGTCGCCACGGATATAGGAGCGGACGCCGTCGGTGAGCGGCTTAGTCGACTCGTCCTGCTGGAGGCGGGAGATCGCAACCTCGACCGTTATCGGATTGCCGCCGCTCATGGCGTAGATCAGAAGGGCCTCGATGTTCTTGCGGTCCGCGAAGTCCTCCGGCCCGGACTCGCGCAGCTTCCTGTCGATCATCTGCAGGATCTTCTGCTGCATCGGCAGGGCCGCATGATCGCCGCCCGCGATCCGGTCCTGGACCAGCTGCAGCGAACGGACCATCTGGAACGTGTCCAGCGCTGCATGCGCCTGCCCGGCCGCGAACGGCGTGGCCGAGAGCGATGCGCCGACCGCTATGGCCCGGCAGAGCCGTTTCATCCGGCGGTCTCCAGCAGGATCTCGATGCGGCGGTTGGATGCGGCGAGCGGGTCGGAAGGCTCCTTCAGCTTGCGGTCGGCGAAGCCTGCCACCTCGGTCAGCCGCTTCTCCTCGAGGCCGGAGCGCACCAGCATGTAGTAGGCGGAGTGGGCGCGCGCGGTCGACAGCCGCCAGTTGTCATATTTGCCGCCGGCGAAAGGACGGCCGTCGGTATGGCCGTTGACGTGGATGTTCCCCTTCCTCTCCGAGAGGATGTTGCCGATCTTCTCCATCGCGACGACCAGGTCGCGCCGGGGAACCGCCGAGCCGATCTCGAACATGCCGAAATCGAGCTGGTCCGTCACGGAGATGATCACGCCCTCGGCCGTCGCCTCGACGGTCAGGCCCTCCGCCAGCTTGTCGTTCGCGCCGAGCGCCTGGGCGATCTCGTCGCGGATCTTCGCCGCCTCCGCCAGGACCGCCTTCGAGGGCTTGGCAGGGTCGACGGGTGCTTCGGGCTGCTTCTCTGCCTTGGCCTCGGCTTTCTCCGCCGCCTGCTCCGGCAAGGGCGCCGCCTCGGCAGCCGCCACCTTCTGCCCCGCCGTATCGGCCGCGCCGGAGGGCTTCTTGGCGTCGCCAGGTTCGGAAAGGACGGTCTCTTCGTCGGTCGGAGGAGAATCCACCCCGGGGATGATCTGCTGCGACCAGAAGTCCGGGGCGAAGGGGTCGCGGAAGGATTCGCCGCCGGAAGCCCCGGTCGCCGGGCCGGAGAGCTGGGCGCCGCCGTCGCCTTTCTCGCTCAGGTTCTGGAGGTTGCCGGTTTCCGCAGCGATTTCGGCGAGCACGGCGTAGGGATTGGAGAACAGGTGCTCGTCTGTGTATTTCTCGGCGTCGGCCGACTGGCTCGCCTCGTTCTGCTTCATGTTGCCGGTTTCGGCGGCGCCGACGCCGGCGATCGAGGCGGCCGGATCGGTCTCGCTCTGCGCCTGCGTCTGGGCGGAGGTAGAGCCCTGTCCCTCCTCGTCGAGGCCCCGCCGGCTGGCGTTCTTGTCGGTCAGCTTGATCGGGTTGAAATAGCTGGCGACCGCCGCCTTGGTCTCTTCGTTGGCGGCGTTGATCAGCCACATGACCAGGAAGAAGCACATCATCGCCGTCATGAAATCGGCGAAAGCGATCTTCCAGGCGCCGCCATGATGGTCGTCATGGTCGTCATGCCCGCCGTGGCGGATGATTAATATCTCGTGCTTGGCGTCCGCGTGCTCGGCCGTGCTCAACCGACTGCTCCCGTCAGGGCGGACGACCATTCGGCGAGCCGCGTTTCAAACAGCGTCTCGTCGAGCGACACCGTCAGATCATACGATTCGGACTCGGTGAATTCGAGGTGGCGCGCGTGGTCGCCCATCGCCGCCGCGAAGGGCATGAAAAGGGACTGGGGCCCGCTCACCCGGATGCGGATCGTATCGGCGTCGCCGATTGCGCCGCGGACGCTGCGGGCGAGCGCCGCCACCGCGCGCGAGCGCACGTCCTCATCGACGATCTGGCTGAGAATGCGCGCGCAGACGGATGTCGCCTCCTCGATCGCCTTGCGTTCGAGGGAAGACAAGGCGGCAGCGGTCTTGCCCGCGAGTTCCACCGCGAGCGTGGCGCGCAGCGCCGCCATCTCCTCCTCGTGACGCGCCCGGTCTTCCGCCGCGCGCTCCTCGTAGAGCGCTTCCAGGTGGCGGCCGAGATCGGCTTCCGCCTTCGAGACGGCGTCCGCCACGATCGCGTCGACGTCGACCGGGGCGGGCTGCGGCGGAAATACCGGCGCGGGTGGTTCGCTGCGCATCGGCAGGATGACCGCCGCCGGGGCAGGACGCGGCGACGGAGCGAAGTCGGGCAGGAAGTCGGCGATCGCCAGCGCCATCAGCTTGCCTCCTGATGGGCCCATTTGCGCAAGATATGCGCCGTGCGCTCCTCATTCAGCTCGAGCATCCGCGCGAGGCGGTCCTGCGGGGCGGGCTTGAGCTTGTTGCGGAGCTCGTCGATCGGGTTGACATTGGGCCGGGCGGCGGCGGAAACGCCGGGCGCCGCGCCGTCGGGCTGCACGGCGCCGCCGGCGATCTGGAGATTTTCCGGAGTGCCGGGGAGCGCGCGCTGCATCTCTTCGAAGGTCGGCGCGGCGGGCGGGCCCGCCTGGAGTGCCGCGGCGAGGGGACGCAGGCCGAACCAGACGACCAGGAACACGACGAGGACGAAGGCGGCCGAATTGATGAGCGAACCGGTGTGCTGGCTCGCCGCCTCGAGGAAGCCTGGCCCCTCGATCGCCTCGCCGTCAATGCCGTCGATGAACTCGACGGCGTTGACGCTGATGGCGTCGCCGCGCGTCTCTGAGAAGCCTGCTGCGGTCGCGACCATCTCGCGGATCGCGGCCAGACGTTCCTGTATCTTCTCCGGCGCCGCGTTCTCGCCCAGCACGGCCTTGAGGCGCGCTTCGTTGACCACAATGGCGATCGACAGGCGGGTGACGGAATAGCCGTTGCTGACGGTCGCAATGCGCTTCGAATTGATCTCGTAGTTGGTGACTTCCTCCTTGCGGTCGTTCTTTTCGGTGGAGGAGGGGCCGCTGGCGCCCGGGGCGCCTTCGTTCGGAAGGTTCTGATCGACCGAGGTCGGGGCGGTCGACTGGCTCTGGTTGTTCTGGTTCGCTTCCTTGACGACCTGGATCGAGCGCTCGACGCGCGATTCCGGGTCGAAGATGGTCTCCTCGGTCTGCCGCGTGTCGGTGTTCACGACAGCGCTGACGCTGGTGCGGAAATTGTCCGGTCCGAGATAGGGCGACAGGGCGCGGTGGATCGAGTCCTGGATCTGGTTCTCGACAGTGCGCTCCACGCCGATCGAGCGGGTCGCGGTGTTGTTCGCCGGATCGTCGCCGGCGGCGAGCAGGGTGCCGTCGGAATCGAGGATCGTCACGTTCTCCGCGGCGAGGCCAGGCACCGCGGCGGCGACGAGGTAGCGGATCGAGGCGGCGCTGCGGGCAGCGTCGAGCCCGGCGGTGCGGATGACGACGGAAGCCGACGGCTGGCGCTGCGCCTGGCGGAAATTGCCCTGTTCACCCATGACGATGTGGACGCGCGCGGCCTTGATGCCGGCGATCGACTGGATGGTGCGCGCGATCTCGCCTTCCAGCGCGCGGACCTTGGTGACCTCCTGCATGAAGGAGGTAAGGCCGAGCGAGCCGACATTGTCGAACAGTTCGTAGCCGGCATTGGTGCTGGTCGGCAGGCCCTTTTCGGCGAGCAGCATGCGCGCCTGCCCGGTCTTGCCGACGGGAACCATCACAGACGTGCCGTCGGAGGAAACGTCGAAGTCGATGCCGACGTCGCCGAGCACGATGCCGATCTGGTTTACGTCGGACCGGTCGAGGCCGACATAGAGCGTTTCGTAGGCAGGACGGTTGAGCCAGACCGATCCGATCACGACCACCGAGACGACCAGGGCGGCGACCGCGCCCATGATGGAAAGCCGGCGCGCGCCCATGGCCTGGAGGTTGTCTAGGATTCGCTGGATCTGTTCGGGCACGGAATGTCAGCTCCTGGGAACACCGTCTTGCAGGCAGCCTAGAGGGCGAAGCTTGTGCGAAAATTGAAAGGGCCGCGATGTTAGCGCGGCCCTTTCAAATCAGCTCTCTAATTTAAGCTGCTAATTCATCACTTGAAGAGCGCGAGAACGTTCTGCGCGCTGCTGTTGGCGATCGACAGCGCCTGGATGCCGAGCTGCTGCTGGACCTGAAGAGCCTGCAGCCGGGTCGACTCCTTGTTCATGTCCGCATCGACAAGCTGGCCGACGCCGCGCTCGATGGAGTCCATGAGGCTGGTCGTGAAGCTCTTCTGCATGTCGATGCGCTTCTTGGCCGCGCCGATGGCCGTCGCGGCGTCGGTCAGCTCGGCGAGCGTGTTGTCCGCGACCGTCAGCATCTGCTCGATCTGGGTGTCGAGGAAGCCTTCGACGGTGAGCGTGTAGACCGAGTAACCGTCGGTGGCCGCGAGCGTGCCCGCCACGGCGACGGTCGCCGTGTCTTCCCGGACGCCGGTCGTCCCGAGGCGGAGGCCCTCGACGATGCCCTGGTTCTCGTTGGTGAGGGCGGCGGCGTCGAACAGCTTGATGCTCTGGACGTCGATGTCGATGGTGCCGAGCGTCACATCGCCGGCGGAGCTGCGGTTGAAGGCGGAGACGATCTTGGCATCCGCATGAACGCCAGCGGACGGATTGCCGTTCGCCACGCTGGAATCGACCGAGAGCCAATTCGCGCCGGAGAAGGTCGCTGCATCGGCCGCGAACTTCAGCTGCTTCTGCAGTTCGGAGATTTCAGACTGGATCTTCGCCTTGTCGTTTTCGGAGGCGCCGATCGCGGACACCAACTTCTGCTTGATGTCGTCAACAAGGCCGACGACGCTGTTGATCGCGGTATAGGCGGTGTCGATGCGGCTTGCGCCGAGGCCCAGCGAGTCCTGGATCGAAGAGAGCGCCTTGTTGTCGGATTTCATCGTGGTCGCGATCGACCAGTAAGCCGCGTTGTCGGCGGCTTCCGCGACCCGCAACCCCGTCGAGATACGGGACTGGGTGGACTGCATCGCCTTGTTGGTGGCCTGCAGCGACTGGAGCGCCGTCATTGCCGACGCATTGGTCAGAATCGATGTCACCTCTACAGCCCCCTTAAGAATGCACTACGCTGTTGGCTACGGTTAATCATTGGTAGTCGGATAGGGTTAACGCACGGTTAAATGCGAAAACCCGCGCTAACCAATATGGACCGCGAGGGGGAAAAGGGGGCTGGGGCTTGCGCGAAGCTTGCGGCCGCGAATCAGCAGGGGCCGGAAACGCGAAGGCCGCGCTCCTTGCGGAGCGCGGCCCAGGTCGAGAACTGTCGGTCGCGGCTTAGCGGAAGAGCGACAGGATGTTCTGCGAGTTGGAGTTGGCGATCGACAGCGCCTGGATGCCGAGCTGCTGCTGAACCTGGAGGGCCGACAGACGGGCCGATTCCTTGTTCATGTCCGCATCGACGAGCTGGCCGACGCCGCGATCGATCGAGTCCATCAGGCTCGTGGTGAACTCCTTCTGGAGGTCGATACGCTGCTTCGTCGCACCGAGCGTGGTCGCCGCGTCCGTCATTTCCTTCAGCGCGCCTTCGACGGCGGTCAGCATCTGGCCGAGCTGAGCGTCGTTGAAGCCGACAACCGTCAGCGACGAGACGGCGTAGCCGTCCGTGGCGGCAACGGTGCCGCCGGTCGCGGCCACCGCGGTGTTGTCACGCAGGCCGGAGGTGCCGAGGCGGCGACCGTCGAGGATACCGTCCTGAACGTTGGTCGCGGTTGCATAGGCTTCGTAGAGCTTGACGCTGTCGACGCTGATGTCGATCGTCGAGACCGAGGCGACGCCGGCGGCCGAACGATTGAACGCCGACACGACCTTGGCGTTGTCGGCGGTGCCGGCGACGGTGGCGGAGGTCGAGTCGACCGAGAGGTAGTTCGAACCCGAGAACGTCGCCGCGTCGGCATAGGCCTTCAACTGCGACTGCAGCGCGGTGATTTCGGTCTGGATCTTCGCCTTGTCGTTGGCGGTCGCGCCGACGGCCGAGACGATCTTCGTCTTGATCTCGTTGACCGTCTCGATGGCCTTGTTCATGCCGGTGTAGGCGGTGTCGACCTTGGACGCGCCGAGACCGAGGGAGTCCTGAACGGAAGAAAGAGCCTTGTTGTCCGAGCGCATCGTGGTCGCGATCGACCAGTAAGCGGCGTTGTCGGAGGCCTGGCCGACGCGGAAGCCGGTGGAGATGCGCGACTGGGTCGTCGAAAGAGCCTTGTTGGTTGCAGCCAGCGACTGCAGCGCGGTCATGGCGGACGAATTGGTGTTGATGCTCGACATGGGAAAACGCCCCTAACTTTATACAGGATACAGGGACATACCGGGCTATCCGGTATGACGGGGCGGCTTCATGCCTGGGATCACTCTTGGAGATGATCAGTCCGTCATGCTTGGGACTGTCATACAACCTGTAATTCTACCAAACCCGTAAGGAGCGTGGTTAATAATCAGGAAAAGGAGCGCACGAGGCTGCCGACGAGCAGGTTCCATCCGTCGATCAGGACGAAGAACAGGATCTTGAAGGGCAGCGAGATGACCGTAGGCGGCAGCATCATCATGCCCATCGACATGGTGATGGTGGCCACGATCAGGTCGATGACGAGGAAGGGCAGCACGATCAGGAAGCCGATCTCGAAGCCGCGCCTGATCTCCGAGATCATGAAGGCGGGGACGAGGATGCGCAGGTCGACCGCCTGGCCCTCGACGACGTTCTGGCCGCGCTCGCGGGCGAGATCGGCGAAGAGGTCGAAATCCTTCTCCCTGACATTGTCGAGCATGAAGGCGCGGAACGGCTCGGAGATGCGCTCGAAGGCCTGCTGCTCGTTGATCTGGTTGTTCATCAGCGGCTGCACGCCCTCCTGCCAGGCGCGGTCGAAGGTCGGCGCCATTACGTAGAAGGTCATGAACAGCGCCAGGCTGATCAGGATGAAGTTCGCCGGCGTGGTCTGCAGGCCGATGCCCGTTCTCAGGATCGAAAACGCGATGACGAAGCGGGTGAAGCTCGTCACCATGATCAGGATGCCGGGCGCGACCGAGAGCACTGTCAGGAGACCGAAGAGCTGGATGATCGTGCCGACCGTCTGGCCGTCGGCGCCGCGCGTGATCTGACCGAGGTCGATGGTCTGGGCGGCGGCGCCGAACGTCAGCGCGGCGAGAGCGGCAAGCGTAAGAGCGAGGCGTTTCATTCGAAGACGATCGTCCGGATGAGAACGTCCTTCACCTTGCCTTCGCCGCGGATGCGCGAACGCTCGCGGATATCGTCCTTGAGATGCAGGAAGCCGCTCGCGCCTTCGACCTGGTGCAGCTTGACCGTGCGCAGATAGGCCAGGATGTCCTGGTGTATCGTGTCGGCGATCGTCGGATCGGTCTCGCCTTCGAAGACCGCCGCCAGTTCGACGCGTATCCAGGTGTCGCTGGGTGCGGCGAGGTTGGTGGTGATCGCGGGCAGGTTCATGACGCCGCGCGCAAGGTCGGCGGCGGCAGGATCCTCAGGCTCGCTCGCCTCGCCGTGGCCGCCTTCCTTCTTCTCGCCGTGGCCGGCGGCGGGCGCCGCGGCCGCGGTCTCGGTGCCGGCCGTCTCTCCCTTGAGCATGCCGCCGGAGAGATAGCCCACGCCGGCCGCCACCAGGGTCAGGACGAGGAGAACCGCGATCTGGACAACGAAAGACGGCCCCTTGGCCGGGGCGCCTTCCTGCTTCTCAACGGTTGCGACGGCCTTAGCCATGATCGATCGCCCCTAGAAAGGCATAACCTGATCGAGGATCTGGTGCCCGTAGGGCGGTTGCTGCACTTCGGTCAGCCGACCCCGCCCGCCGTAGGAGATGCGGGCTTCGGCGATCCGCTCGTAGGAGATCGTGTTGTTGGCGCCGATGTCGGTCGGCCTGACAATGCCCGCGATCGTCAGCACGCGCAGTTCGGCGTTGACGCGCACCTCCTGCGTGCCGCTGATGATCAGGTTGCCGTTGGGCAGGACGTCGGTGACCACAGCCGCGACGGACAGACTCAAGGCCTCCGAGCGCGCGGTCTGTCCGTTGCCGGTGCTGGTCGAGTTGGAGCCGATGTCGAAGCCGGCCTGCGCAGTCCCCGTCTGGAGGCCATTGATGTCGTAGTCGCCGGAGATGCCGAAATTGCGCGATGCCTTCCGGCTGCGCTCGGACTCGTTGGAGAACTTGGCCTTGTCGTTGATCGAGATGAACACGGTCATGACGTCGCCGACGGAGAGCGCGCGGGCATCGGTGAAGAGACTGCTTTGCCGGTCGTCCCACAGGGAATTGCCGGCGACCGGTTTCGCCGGCGCCTTGGGATAGTAGTAGTTGGAGCGCGGATTGGCATCGAGCCCAGTGCCGACGGCCGACATCGTCGGCGGAACGTTCACTTCCGCCAGGTTCGTTCCGCAGCCGGCCAACCCGAGGGAAAGGCCAGTCATCAGGAGAATGCGCTTCACGTCGGGTCTTCCTTTCGCGCCGCACTCGCCATGATGCCCGTGAGCTTGGCTGCAATCGCACGTTCCATTTCGTTCATGATGAGACCCGACTGCTTGACCCGAAGCTTGAGCATGATGGCGGCGGCAAGCGCCGGATCCATCTCGGACAGACGCTCGGCGGCCGCGTCGGGGCGCATGCGGGCATAGATCGAGACGACGTTCTCCGTCGCCTTGTCCATGAAATCCTGGCGGAGCTTCATCCACTTCTCGTATTCGGCGCGCTTCTCTTCGAGCTGCTTGACGCGCCGGTCGATATCGCCCTTGAGCACTTCCAGCTCGCGGGCCTGGATGGCGTAGCGCCGGTCGCGGGCCGCGTCGGCGATATTGCCGCAGAACTTTTCGATCTCGTCGGCGGAGTTGATCGCCTGGGGAGGTTGCGACTGCGTCGCGCCGGGAACGCCCGAGACAATCACGGCGGTGGCCGCGCAGGCCAGGATCGTCGCGGCCAGTCGCGGAATTCTGATCTCGATGGTTCGCGCTTTCATTGCGGCATTCCTATTGCAGCACCAGATCCGCCTGCAGTGCGCCGGCAGACTTGATTCCCTGGAGGATGGCGATGATGCCGTCGGGCTTCACGCCGATGCGGTTGAGGCCGGCGACGAGGGTCTCGAGGTCGGGGCCGTCGATCATCGCGACCTCGCCGCCGTCCTGCATCGCGTCGACGACGGTCGAGGGTTCCACCGCCGTCTCGCCGTTCGAGAACGGCTCCGGCTGCACGACCTTGGGCATCTCGGTGATGCGGACCGTGAGCGCGCCGTAGCTGATCGCCACCTTGGAGATCCTGACCGCCTGGCCGATGACGATGGTGCCGGTGCGCTCGTCGATGACGACCTTTGCGGGGGAATCGGTTTCGACGAGCAGGTTTTCCAGTTCGGCGATGAAGCGGGCGGAGGAGATGCCCTCCGGCCGCTTGACCATGATCGTCCTGGAGTCCTGTTCGCTGGCGACGCGCTTGCCGAAGCGGTTCGAGCCGTATTCGTTGATGGCGTCGGTGATGCGCACCGCGGTCGAGAAGTCGGGGTTGCGGAGCTGCAGCGTCAGAACGGTATCCTGGCCGAACTGGGTCGGGACTTCGCGCTCGACGATGGCGCCGCCTGGCACGCGCCCGGACGTCGGCACGCCTTTCGAGACGGTCTCGGCCTCTCCCTGTGCGGCAAAGCCCGAGACGATCACGGGCCCCTGGGCGACGGCATAGATCTCGCCGTCGGGCGCGCGCAGCGGCGTCATCACGAGGGTGCCGCCCGTCAGCGACGTCGCGTCGCCGAGCGAGGACACCGTCACGTCGATGCGGGCGCCGGACTGGACGAAGGCAGGCATGTTGGCGGTGACGATGACGGCGGCGACGTTCTTGGCGCGGGCCTGGCCGCCCTGCAGAGAAATGCCGAGGTTCTGCAGCATGGCGCGGATGGACTGATCGGTGAAGGGAGCGCTGCGCAGATTGTCGCCGGACCCCTGCAGGCCGATGACGAGGCCGTAGCCGATCAACTGGTTGTCGCGCGAACTTTGCAGGGTAGCGATGTCCTTGATACGCGAGGGAGCGCCAAGGGAAGGCAGCGCCGAGGGTCCGCCGTTCGACGCGAAGCGGACGGACTTCTGCGGCGGTGTGTCGTGGATATAGCCATCGCCACCGGGGGCGATGACGATCGGCTCGGAGAGATCCGCGGCGGCGGCCGGCGCCGCCAGGTGGGCGGCGAGGGCGATGGCGAGCAGGAGCCGTCTCATCCGCCGACCCTGATCGTGCCGTTGGCCATGACGATGCCGGTGAAGACCTTGCCGCTGTCGGCGTTGCGCAGGCGCAGAACGTCGCCGAGGCTGCCGGGCTGCAGCGGAACGGCGGTCGCCTGGATCGTCAGCCCGTCCTGTTGGAAGATGACGGTCACCGCCTGGCCTGCCTCGACGAGATAGGGCTCGCGCAGGGAGCTGAGGGGAATGAGCTTGCCGGGAAGGATGGTGCGCTTCGCCACCTTGCCGTCGGCTTCCCCGATCTCCTGGACGAAGGGCGACGTGACGCGCGCATTGGGCCGCAGCGCCACCTGGTTCAGCGCATCGGCGCTGACCGTTTCGCCGGGGTAGACGATGCGGGTGGCGACGACCGCCATATCCGCGGCAGGCGCCACCGCCGGCAGCCAGAGGATGGCCGCCG
The DNA here is from genome assembly GCA_019635735.1 of Mesorhizobium sp. GTDB lineage: Bacteria > Pseudomonadota > Alphaproteobacteria > Rhizobiales > Rhizobiaceae > Mesorhizobium_A. The sequence continues at coordinate 269,514 of JAHBYX010000006.1, read as the reverse complement.
CCGCGCCTGCCAGGATTGTCGCGATCCGCCGCATTGCCATCATCTCGCCTGCGAAATCGTCGCCGCCATCTCGTCGGCGGCCTTGATGACCTTCGAGTTCATTTCGTAGGCGCGCTGGGCCGAGATCATGTCGGTGATCTCCTTGACGGGATCGACGTTGGAATTTTCGAGGTAGCCCTGCTCGATCGTGCCGAACCCGGGATCTCCGGCGACGCCGACGATGGCCGGGCCGGAGGCCTCCGTCTCGCCGAACAGATTGTCGCCGAGAGGGGCAAGACCCGCCTCGTTGGCGAAGGTGGCGAGCGTGAGCTGGCCGAGCTCCTGGACGGCGGCCTGACCGTCGATCCTGGCGAAGACCTGTCCCGACTTGTTGACGATGACTTCCACCGCATCGGACGGGACGGTGATCGAGGGCATGACCGGATTGCCGTCGATCGTGACGAGCTGGCCCGTGGCGTTGGTGTTGAAGGCGCCGGCGCGCGTATAGAGCGTTTCGCCGTTCGGTCCTTCGATCTGGAACATGCCGGCGCCGACGAGCGCGAGATCGTATTTGTTGCCGGTGCTGGTGAGCGATCCCTGGATGTGCAGGTTGCGGATCGCGGCCGTCTTGACGCCGAGGCCGATATGGGCGCCTTCGGGAACGACCGAGGCGTTGGCCTGGTTCGGTACGCCCGCCAGCCGCTCGACCTGGTAGAGCAGGTCGGAGAATTCCGCCCGCGCGCGCTTGAAGCCCGTCGTGTTGATGTTGGCGATGTTGTTGGCGATGACCTCGAGATTGGTCTGCTGGGCGTTCATGCCCGTGGCGGCTATGGCGAGTGCTCTCATACTCTTTACTCCTCAGATCGCCATACGGCTGACTTCGAGATAGGCGGTCACGATCTTGTCGCGGATGGCGATGGCGGTCTGGAGCGATCGCTCGGCGCTCATAACGGCATCGACGACCTCGCGGGTGGTGACGTCGCCGCCCTGCAGCGCCTTCATCGACACCTGATCGGCATTCTGGAGGGTGCCGATGGCGCTGCTGGCGGCGTTGGAGAGCGCCTTGGCGAGCGAGGCTCCGAAATCCAGCGTCGGCCCGGCTTCACCGACCTTTGCCGGGCTTTCGAAGAGGCTGCTCGCGCCGGCGCCGCCGATCGGGGATATGCCGCTGATCATGACTGGGTCCTCAAGAGGTCGATGGTCATCGAGATAAGCTCGCGCGCCTGCTTGATGGTCTGGAGATTGGCCTCGTAGGACCGATTCGCCTCGCGCATGTCGGCCATCTCGACCAGCATGTTGACGTTCGGCATCTTGACGTAGCCCTTCTCGTCGGCCGCCTGATGGCCGGGCATGTATTCCATCGGGAATTCAGCCGGATCGGTCGAGCGCGAGGCGACGGCGACGAAGGACGCGCCGCTCTGGCGGTCGATCAGCGAGCCGAAGCTGATGGTCTTGCGGACGTAGGGGTCTTCCTGCGCGGAGTTCGCGGTCGACTGCGCGTTGGCCAGGTTTTCCGCGACGACGCGCAGCCGCTCGGACTGGGCGGTGAGGCCGGAGGCGGCGATGCGCAGCGAGGTTGTCAGTGGATCCATGGCCGCCTCACTTCGCCGTCATCAGGAACATGCGATGGAAGGATTTGACGATCGCGGTATTCAGTTCGAACGCCTGCCGGACCTCGTTCGACTTGATCAGCTCGTCCTCGACCTGCACGCTGTTGCCGGAGGGGAGGGCAGAGGCCTGGGTGCGCGCCTGCGTGCCGAAACCCGTATCCGTGCCCCCGATCGCAATGTGTCCCGGATTGGTGACCGAGACGGCGGAGGTGCTGGTCTTCAGGACCTTCTCGAACGGCGTGACGTCGACAGCGCGGTAGCCGGGCGTGTTGGCATTGGCGATGTTGCTCGTGAGCGCCGACTGGCGCGCAGACAGCCAATCCGCCTGGAAGGAGGCAAGCTGGAACAGTTGCACTGACTGAACCATCAACGGTTCCCTGCGACGTTTCTCTGGCGAGTGAAGACGACGATAGGAAACGTGACTTGCGCGGACCTTGCGAGGGGGTCCGGTGGTACCGAGGCTAGTTGGAGATCTCCAGCACCCGGTCGGCCGTGGTGACGAGCACCCAGCTGCCGTTGCGCTTCTCGATCTTCGCGACCCGGCTGTTGTCGGGCAGAAGCGAGCCGCGCTGGACGACGTAGAGGCCCTGGTCGTCCTGGATCATGGCGCGCCCGTTGGCGACGTGGACGAGTTCGTATTCCGGCACGGGGGCCGGGAAAGGCTGTTCGACGGTCCGGGGATCGTCGTCCTCGCTGCTGGTCGGGGGCGTGGTGCCGGTGGTGAACGTGTCGAGGTCGGTCTCGCGGTTGTCGCGCGCCGCCTGTTCGGACGCGGCACGGTCGGCCGGGATCGCGCCTGTCGGCGTCCGTCCGCTCGAGGGAATGTTCTCCAGCGTCACAGCGCGGATGCCGAACTGGTCCTGGTTGAAGAAGACGTACCAGGGGAAGAAGGCACAGAAGCCGCTGAGAACGATGCCGGAGGCAAAGAGGATGAGGTCGCCACGCGAATAGCTGCGGGAAAAGCCGAAGCGGCTGCGCCCGGCAGCCGCCTTTGCAGCGGGCGCGCGTTTCCAGGAAAACCGGCGAAGCGCGCCGGCCAGGCCGGCCATGCGGGTCTCCGTCCGGTCAGGCTGCTTGCTGGCCATTCGGCGCCTCCCTTGCCTTCAAATGACGTGCGAGATCCCCGAACGGATCCCTTGTGCGCGGATCGGCCGGGGATTGTCCAAGCGCTTCGTAGATCAGCGGAACCTGCTTGACCGCGACGTCGAGATCGATGTCGGCTCCCGCCGAATAGGCTCCGAGCAGCCGGATATCGCGGGTTTCCTCGAAGCGCGAGATCATCGCCTTGAGCCGGGTCACCAGCGTCTTCTCGTCGTCGGTCCAGGCGCGTCCGGACAGCCTGGAGATCGACGCGAGGGGATTGACGGCGGGGAAGCGCCCCTGTTCGGCGATCGAGCGGTCGAGCACGACATGGCCGTCGAGGATGCCTCGAACGCTGTCGGCGATCGGATCGTTGTGGTCGTCGCCGTCGACGAGGACGGAAATGATCGCCGTGATCGAGCCCGTCTCGCCTGCCGTGCCGGGGCCGGCCCGCTCCAGCAGTTTGGGCAGCTCGGTAAACACCGAGGCAGGATAGCCGCGGGCGATCGGAGGCTCTCCGGCCGATGTCGCCACCTCTCGCAGCGCGTGCGCAAAGCGGGTGACGGAATCGACGATCAGCAGGACACGGTCGCCCCGGTCGCGGAAATACTCGGCGACGCTCATGGCGGTCGCCGGCGCGCGTCGGCGCATCATCGCGCTCTCGTCGCTGGTCGAGACGACGGCCACCGTCTTTGCCATGTTCTTCGGGCCGACGGTGTCTTCCAGGAATTCGCGCACCTCGCGGCCGCGCTCGCCGACCAGCGAGACGACGGCTGTGTCGAAGGCATCGGCCGCCGCCAACATCGCCAGCAGCGTCGACTTGCCGACGCCGGAGCCGGCGAACACGCCCATGCGCTGGCCGAAACAGAGCGGGGTGAAGATGTCGATCACGCGCACGCCCGTCTTGAAGGGAGCGTCGACCCGCTGGCGGGTCATCGCATTGGCGGCATGGCCGGACGCGTGTCTCTCGCCGTGGACGAGCGGCGGCCCGCCGTCGATCGGACGGCCGAGCGCGTTGACGACGCGGCCGCGCCAGGAACTGTCCGGACGCACGCTCAGCGGCCCGCAATTGAACACCGGTGTGTCGATGGCGAGATCGGCGGTGGTCTCGAAGGGCGAAACCAGCACATCGTCCGGCGTCACGCGCACGATTTCGCCGGCGCGTCGCCCCTTCGGCCCGTCGTGCTCGACGACATCGCCGATGCAGGCTTTGCGGGACAGGCCGCGCACCCGGTAGTGCGTCGCCGACACCTCGACCACGCGCCCGCCCATGCGCACGAGCGCGTCGGGCGCTGCGAAGCGGGCCATCGCCTGCTCGAGCGCCAGGAGCCGGTTGGGCTCGACGGCGGCTTGCGGGGAATTCTCGGTCATCGCGGTTCAGATCTCAGCGGCTGCCGAGCGTCTTCACCGCATCGGCGAACGTCTGCTCGGTCTGCCTCATCGCAGACCCGGCGCTCTCGAAGGCGCGCTGGACCATGATGAGCCGCGTCATCTCAAGGACCGGATTGACGTTGGAATCCTCGACGAAGCCCTGCAGCACGCCGGTGTCGGCGCGGTCGACCACCGGCTGCTGCGTCCCGTTAGCCAGCACGCCGGAATTGGAGAAGCGGGTGAAGTTCTCCCCCGGATCGAAGCTGAACAGGCCGAATGCGCCGACCTGCTGGCCATTCTGGCGGATGAAGCCGTCGGAGCTGACCACGGGCGCGCCGGCGGCCGGATCGAGCTGCAGCGCGGTTCCGGCGGCGTCGAGCACCGGATAGCCTTCGACCGAGACGATCTGGCCGGTCTGGAGCATGGAAAAGCGGCCGTCCCTGGTCATGACCTGACCGGCCGGGGTGTCCAGAGCGAACCAGGCGTCGCCCCGCACGGCGAAGTCGAAGGGGTTCTCGGTGGCGCGGAAGCCACCCTTGGCCTGCGAGAGATAGGTGCCGCCGGTGGACACGAAGGCGGTTGCGTCCGGGCCGGTGCCGCTCAGCACGTCCTCGAACTTGATCTGCGTTGCGCGGAAACCGACCGTGCCGGCGTTGGCGACGTTGTCGGCGATGGTGTTAAGGCGCCGCTCGAGCGCGATCTGCGACGACAGGGCGACGTAGAGCGAATCCTGCATGTCAGTAGACCCTCAGCTTCTGCATGGTCAGCAGGAGGTCGGTCGAGACGCCGTATTCGGGCTGGGTGAAGAGGGTGGTGACGAGCGAGGCCGCCGTCGTGGTGGGATTGTCGATCTCCCACAGCGTCGTGAAGCGGTTGATGAACTCGCCCAGCTTGTCCGGATCCTTGAAATCCGCGAAGTCGATGCGGTCCTCGATCAGCTTGGCCTGCTTGTCGATGTCGGCATTGCCGAACGCGTCGGGCAGGGCGAGCGCGGTGTAAACGACCTCCTTGAGGGCGGGATCGGCGAGGATCTGGTAGGCATTGGTGATCGTAGAGGCCTTGCGTTCGAAATAGAGAGCAAGGCGCACGCCCTCGTTCTGGGTGCCGGCGTCCTGCTCGAGGGTCTGGCGCAGATACTTGTCGACCGTCCCCTGCTGCGCCTTGGTGAAGATCGTCGCGGTTTCGCCGTATCGGGCGAAGTTGAACGTATCGACGAACTCCTTGTAGCGCTTGTCGGTGAGCGAGTTGGCGAAGGATTCGCTGTCGTCGATGCCGCCTTCGAGCGCCTTGACCATGAACGCCTTGGCATAAGCCATGTTGTCCAAACCATGCGCCTTCATCGCGTATTTGAAGAGCCGGTCGTCCGCGACGAACTCCTTGACCGATTTCACCTTGGTGATGTTCTCGAGATAGTATTCGGTCTCTCGCGCGACGAGCGGCTGGTCCTGGACACGGTCCAGCGACTTGCCGATGTCCTTCGCGATCAGCTGATAGCTCACATAGGTGTTGATCAAGCGCGGATCCTTCGCGTGGCTTGCCAGCTTCCAAGAATAGCGCAACTTCCTTGCGTGAAGCTGAATGAAGCCGGCCCGCCTCCACACATCCATTCAAGCCTCACACAAGGCAGAAGGGCTACGCATCCTTGCTGAAACAGCGAAGGCAGGTTGCGGTGGGTATCATCATCGGATTGATCGTCACGCTCGGGTGCGTGCTCGGTGGCTTCATGGCCATGGGCGGCCACATCGAGGTGCTCATCCAGCCTTGGGAAGTCGTGATCATTTGCGGCGCAGCCTTCGGCACGTTCCTCGTCGCCAACCCGATGAAAACCGTGAAGGATACCGGCAAGGGCGTTCTCGAGGCCTTCAAGCAGGCGGTGCCGAAGGAGCAGGACTATCTCGAGGTCCTCGGCGTGCTGCACAGCCTGATGCGCGAGCTGCGCACCAAGTCGCGCAACGAGGTGGAAGCCCACATCGACAATCCGGAGGAGTCGGCCCTGTTCCAGGCCTATCCGTCGATCCTCAAGAACAAGGGCCTGTTGTATTTCATCTGCGACTACTGCCGCCTGATCATTATCGGCAACGCCAAGAGCCACGAGATCGAGGCGCTGATGGACGAGGAAATCCAGACCATCAAGCACGACAGGCTGAAGGCCTACCAGGCGCTCAACCAGATGAGCGACGGTTTCCCGGCCATCGGCATCTGCGCGGCGGTGCTGGGCGTGGTCAAGGCGATGGGCGCGTTGGACCAGTCGCCGGAGATCCTCGGCGGGCTGATCGGCGCCGCACTCGTCGGCACTTTCCTCGGCATCTTCATGTCCTACTGCGTCGCCGGCCCGATCGCGACCAAGATCAAGACCGTCCGCGAGAAGAACCTGCGCCTCTATGTGATCGTCAAGCAGACGCTTCTGGCCTACATGAACGGCTCGCTGCCGCAGGTCGCCATCGAGTTCGGCCGCAAGACGATCTCCTCTCATGACCGTCCGTCGATCGATGCGGTCGAGCAGAGCACGCTGAACGGCGGCGCCGAGAAGAAGGCGGCGTGATCCGATGACTTCGCTCGGCGTCACTCCAGGATCGCCCGCCGCGCTGCGCAACCTGCTCGTCGAGCGGCTCGTCGGCGAAACCGCGGAACCCGACCGGGTGACGGCATCCGCCAGGGCGCTTGGCGAGCGCGCCCTGCCGCCGATGGCCAAGGCGCTCGCGGAACTCGTGCCGTCCCTGCTTCAGATCGAGCTCGAGAGCGTCGAGCTCGGGCGGATCTCGCAGGTCTTCCTCAACGAGAGCGACAACGAGCCGCTGACCGTGGCGTCGTCGGCGAATTCGCCCGATGCGCTGGCGATGTCGATGGACGCGGCGGCGGTGTCACTGTTCACCGCGCTCTTCTTCGGCGCCGGGTCCGACGCTCCCGTGGTGGCGCTCGATCGCGCGCTCTCGGCGATGGAACTCGAGATCAGCGGCATGGTGTTCCAGTGCATCGCGCAGTCGCTCAACGGATCGGGCACGCGGGCGCTCAATGTCCGCTTCCCGCTTTCGCGCCCCATCGCCGGCGAGGATCGGCGCAAGCAGGTGCATCGCGACGGACCGGCGGCCCGGCTCATCTACCGCATCTTCAACGAGGGCGGTTCGGGCCGGCTCTGCGTGACCATGCCCCAGCGCATCGTGCTTTCCCCGCGCGGCGCCGAAGATACGCAGCAGCAGGGGTCGGGGGAATGGCAGGCGCATTTCGGCGGCGAGATCATGCGGTCCAAGGTGGCGGTGCAGGCGTCGATCCCGATGGGAACGCTGACGCTCGGCGAAGTCGCATCGCTGTTCGAGGGACAGGTGCTCGAGATGCCCGTCGAGGCGCCGGGAGAGACCCGGCTCTCGTCGAAGGACAAGACCCTGTTCATCTGCGAGTTCGGCAGGCTCGGCGGGCATTATACGGTGCGGGTCAAGCAGCCCTTCGATCCCGAAGCGGATCTGATGAAAAACCTCCTGCCGCACTGAACGGCGGGGAGGCGACGGAGAGAGACGATGAGCGAAGCAGCGGCCAAGACAATGGCGGACGGCGAGGACGAGCTGAGCAAGGCGATCGAGGAGCTTCGCGGCGTGCTCAAGGAAGACGACAAGCCGGCGTCCGCTCCCGCGGGCGCTCGTGCTTCGGCCCCCGCCGCCGCTCAGGGAGGTGCGGCTCCGGCGAATGCGAACATCATCATGAACATCCCGGTGGAACTCCAGATCGTCCTCGGCGCGGCGGAGATGCCTGTGTCCGAACTGCTGGCGCTGCAGAAGGGATCGACCGTCAGCCTGAACCGCAGGATCGGCGAGCCGGTGGACGTGGTCGTCAACGGGAAGAAGATCGCACGCGGCGAGATCACCGTGCTGGAAAGCGATCCGTCGCGGTTCGGCGTGAAGCTGACCGAGATCATCGCAGCGGCGAAGTCCTAGGGACGCCGAATGACCGGCTCGTCGGAAATCGTCAACCTGACGCGAACCCAGAAGGCCGCCGCGATCCTCGTGGCGCTGGGCAAGCCGGCCGCCGGCCGCCTGCTCAAGTTCTTCAAGCAGGACGAGCTGCGGGCGCTGATGGAAGGCGCACGCGAATTGCGGACGATCCCCCAGTCCGAGCTCGAGAAGATCGTCGCCGAATTCGAGGCCGAGTTCGCCGAAGGTGCCGGCCTGCTCGATTCCGCCGCCACGATGGACACGATCTTCAGCGAAACGCTGACGCCCGAGGAAATGACGGCGCTGATGGGCAATGCACCCGCGCAGGCCGAGGTCGAAGAGGAGCAGCCGGTCTGGCCGCAGCTCGAGAAGATCGAGCCGGCGCGGGTGGGCGCATTCCTGATGAACGAGCATCCGCAGGCAGCCGCCTTTGCGCTTTCCAATTTCGCGCCATCCTTCGCCGCCCAGGTGATGATCGTCCTCGACAAGGCCGTCCGCGGCGAGATCGTGAAGCGGATGCTCGCGCTCAACCCCGCGACGCCGGCCGCAGTCGCGCTCATGGAAGCGCAGCTGCGCACCGCGCTCATCGAGGACGATTCCGGCAAATCCGCCTCCGGCAGCCAGATCCGGGTCGCAAGCGTCCTCAACGAGCTGGACAAGTCGCAGCTCGACGACGTGCTGGAGGATCTCGCCTCCGCCGGAGCGTCGAACCTCGACGCGATCCGCGCGCAGCTCTTCGCCTTCGAGGACATCGTCCTGCTCGACCAGAAGGCGCGCGTGACGCTCTTCGACGGTTTCGCGGCGGACGTCGTGACGCTCGCCCTGCGCGGCGCGTCGGAGGAACTGACCGAAGCCATCCTGTCGGCGCAGGGCGCGCGCGCGCGCCGCATGATCGAGGCGGAGCTGAAGGCTGATCCGGGCAACGTTTCAGCGACCGACATCAACAAGGCGCGCAAGCTGATCGCGTCGACCGCGATCCGGCTGTCCGGCGAAGGTTCCCTGCAGCTGCCTCAAGCACAGGAAGCCGCCTGAGGCCGGAACGGCCCGGCCTGATCGGACAACTTTCCCATGGCGGATTCAGAGGACAAGGACAGCAAGACAGAAGAGGCCACGGAGAAGAAGATCCGTGACAGTCTCGACAAGGGCCAGACGCCGTTCTCACGCGAGACGCCGCTGTTCGCCTCCTTCGTCGCGATCCTGCTCTTCGTGTTCTTCTTCGCCTATGGCACCGCCGTCCGGCTGGGCGAGTTCCTCGCCACGTTCCTGGAAAAGCCGGACGACTGGCTGCTCGGCAACAATGCCGATGCGATCGGGCTGTCGCAGCTGGTCTTCATGGAGATCGCGCGCGCGCTGGTCGTCATCTTCGGGATGATGATGGTGTTCGGCCTGGCCGGCGCGATGCTGCAGACGCCGCCGCAGTTCGCCGTCGACCGCATCACGCCGAAGTTCTCGCGCATCTCGCCGATGGCCGGCTGGAAGCGGATGTTCGGCGCGCAAGGCCTGTCGGAATTCGTCAAGTCGGTGGCCAAGGTCGTGTTCGCCACGGCCTTCGTCGTCTTCGTCCTGCGCGACTCGCCGACCCGACTGCTCGACGGAATGGCGACGAACCCGACGACCTTCGCGCCCGTGATGCTCGATATTGCCTCGGAGATGCTGGTCACCGTCACCATGATCATGGCGCTGATCGCGACGGCCGACCTGATCTGGTCCCGGTTCCAGTGGCGCTCGAACCTGCGCATGACCAAGCAGGAGGTGAAGGACGAGCACAAGCAGCAGGAAGGCGACCCGATCGTCAAGGCGCGCATCCGCTCGCTGCAGCGCGACCGCGCACGCAACCGGATGATGGCGAACGTCCCGCAGGCGACGCTCGTTATCGCCAATCCGACCCACTTCTCGATCGCCCTGCGCTACGACCGCAGCAGGGACAGCGCCCCGGTCGTGGTGGCGAAGGGCCAAGACCTAGTGGCGCTGAAGATCCGCGAGATCGCCAAGGAGCACAACATTCCGGTCTTCGAGGAAGTGGCGCTCGCCCGCTCCATGTACAGTCAAGTTTCGGTGGATAGTGTGATCCCGTCGCAGTTCTACCAGGCTGTGGCCGAACTGATCCGCATCATCTACGCAAACGCGGCGAAGAAATCGCCCAGCCCAAGGCCAGCATGATCCGTCAGCCTCACACATTGTCGCGGGAAGCCCTGGTCGCCAGCGCCATCCAGGAGGTGGTGAGCGAGCTGCGCATGGTCGACGTGGTCGACTACATCGCGTTCATCCGCATGGAGCGTTTCGGCAACATCTCGGACATCGTGGACTCGGCGGCCGAGCTGTATTTCATGCCGGGCACGCTGAGGCTCGGCCACGGCGGGGAGGCACATGTGGCCTGGTCGTCGCCGCCGAGGATCGTGCTCGATCTCGAGCTACGCTCGCAGGGCGCGACGGTCTACTTCTCGCTGACGATGACCGACGAGCACGCGGGGATCGAGGTGAACTACGTATCGTTCGATGCGCCCGATTCCGATCCGTTGGTCAATACGCGCCGTCTTGAGGATTCGCTCGAATATGCGCGCATCCGCAAGACCGTGACCGCGAATCCGGAGAACCGCGTCGCCTGAGACGCGCTATTCGATCAGGCCGAGCCGGATCGCCTTGGCGACGGCGTGCGTGCGGTTGACCGCATCGAGCTTTGTGGCCGCCGTCGTCAGGTACTGGTTCGCGGTGTGGATCGAGAGACCGAGGATGCGCGCGATGTCCTCGCTGGTGCGGCCGGCAGCCGTCAGTCTCAGGCATTCGAGTTCACGCTTCGAGATCGACGACGCACTGGAGGCGCTGGTCGACTTGAGCTGCGCGATGGCAAGGAACATCTCGAAACAGTCCCGGTGGAGATCGTAGATCGTCTCCTGCGCGAAGCGCAGGTCGGGACCGGTGAAGACGAACACACCGGTGTAGACGGGATCCGCGGAGACCGGCAGCGCGATGCCGCGCCTGTCGTCCAGGATGTCCGGAAGCCGGACGAAAAAGGAATGATCGGGAGCCGCGGAGTCGGACCTGGTCCAGAATCCGGGCAGGCACGAACCCATCGCATGTTGGCTGAGACTGTCCGCGCCGTTGGCGATCAACCTCGCCGAGACAGGCGACCGGCTCGGAAAGCCCTCGTCGAAACAGGGCAGCAGCCGTGCCTTCCCGACACTTCCACCGGCGAAGAACAGCGCGAAGCCGGAAGCGCCGATCGCAGGGGCCAGCCGCCGGCACTTGCGTATGGCCTCCGGAATCACGCCTGCCGAGGCCATCCTCGCGAGGCGAGATATCTCGGAGAGAGGACGCGGGTCGTCGATGCCGATCGCATGCCTTGCGATGTCGATCGGCTCGACGGTCATCAGATGACCCCGCAGCGCATGGCGATCGCCACCGCCATCGTCCGGTTGCCGGCCGAGAGCTTCTGGATGGAGCTGACGATGTATTTGTTCACAGTGTTCGCCGACACGCCGAGGATCAGCGCGATGTCCTCGGTGGTCTTGCCTTCCGACACCCAGAACAGGCATTCGCGCTCGCGCTCCGAGAGCGGATCGCTGGTGGCGTCGCCGGCGTTCTGGCAGTAGTGCGCCATCAGGTAGTTGGTTGCGACATGCGCCTTCGGCAGCATTTCGCGCCGGATCCTGCCGACCACCGAAGCGGAGAACATGCAGACGCTGCGGCGCAGACCCGAGCGGAGCTTGAGCAGGAAGATCTCGGCATGGCCGAATTCGAGCAGGCGCAGCGCGATCGTCTCGTCCACGACCCGGGGCGTGCGGTCCGGACTGGCGGTCTCGAAGGCGAGAGGGCTTTCGCCGAGCGGAACCGCGAACGGACTCTGATGCAGGAGTTCGATGGATGAAGTGCCGATGATCTCGATCGCGTCGAAGGTCCAGTTGGACGAAAGGACCTTCGGCGGCTCTTCGGCGTGACTGCGGGACAGGTCGGCGAAGCAGAACTGCTCGGCCCCGACACTGGCGCACAGTTCGCGCATCGCGCGCGAGAGCGCGCTTCGTGTGAGAGGGCCGTTCAGATGGTCGAGACATGGTGTCGACCAATCCGCATTCGTTCCCGGATTCACTCCTTGCGGATGACGGATCGCGCCATCCAGAATTGCTATCGTCATACCCCCGGCCGTTCCCGGCGCGTATCAAGAACTGCTCCCCCCTGACGCTCCCGAAGCCTCAGGACAGATGGATGCCGTGCCCCGCCATGCACGACTTCCCGTTCGCGCCGGTTGACCGGCGCGTGGCTCAACTCCACGAACACACGCTGTTGCGGCAGAGCGGACCCAGGTCCGCTTTTTGCCTACTGGTAGCGAAGCAGTCTGTTGCTTCGCTGATTTGCAGAAATTCCACGACTGGCGACTCGCGTCAAGCGACGGACTCCAAAAAGTCCAAGAGTCAATCTCAGGCGACCGTTTTCAAGCCGATAATTCCGGCGGCGATCAGGCCGATGCAGGCGAGGCGCGCGAAGGTCGCGGGCTCCGAAAACAGCGCGATGCCGAGGATCGCGGTGCCGATCGTGCCGATGCCGGTCCAGACCGCATAAGCGGTTCCGACGGGAAGCGATTTCAGCGCGAGACCGAGGAGGCCCAGGCTGACCACCATCGAGGCGACGGTAAGGATTGTCGGCAGCGGGCGCGTGAACCCGTCTGTGTATTTGAGGCCGATTGCCCAGCCGATTTCGAACAGGCCGGCGAGAAACAGATAGGTCCAATGCATGGGATACTCCTTGCCGGACGGGTCGTCCCATCCATGTGAATTTCGCAAGGGGCCGTCCCCTGACCCCTTGTATCCGACCGTGACGGACTTGAAAACCTTCGCAGTCATGTGCGAGCCATGCGCGGCCCCTGCATCGCGGGACCGTGGAGGAAACAGCATGACCCCGTTCGTCTTCAACACAACGCCGTCGATCGTGTTCGAGGCGGGTTCGTCGCGGCGATTCGGGGCGATCGCGGGCAAGAGGCTTGGCGCCAAGGTCCTGGTCGTCACGGATCCGGGCCTGCGCAGGCTCGGCCTGTGCGACCCGGCGATCGCCTCGCTCGAACAGGCCGGCGTCGCCGTCACGGTCTTCGACGAAGTGGAGGCCGACCCGTCGCGCGCGACGCTGATGAGAGCGGTCGAAGCGGGCAGGGCGGCCGGGGTAACCGGCGTCGCCGGTTTCGGCGGGGGATCGTCGCTCGACGTGGCAAAGCTCGCCGCCCTGCTTCTCGGCTCCGGCGAAGATCTCGACGAGGCCTGGGGCGTGGCGCAGGCCAAGGGGCCGCGCCTGCCCTTGGCGCTGGTGCCGACCACGGCCGGAACCGGATCGGAGGTCACGCCGGTGTCGATCATCACCGTCGGCGAGGAAGAAAAACGCGGCGTCTCGTCGCCGGTGATCCTGCCGGACGTCGCGGTGCTCGACGCCGAACTGACGCTCGGCCTGCCGGCGGCGATCACCGCTGCGACCGGTGTCGACGCGATGGTGCACGCCATCGAGGCCTATGCGTCCAAGAACGCCAACAATAACCCTCTGTCGAAGATGCTGGCCAGGCAGGCGCTGCGGCTGCTGGGCGCCAACATCGAGACGGCCGTGTTCAACTGTAGGGACGTCGAGGCGCGGGGCGCGATGCTGCTGGGCTCGATGCTGGCGGGCCAGGCTTTCGCCAACTCGCCGGTCGCGGCGGTTCATGCGCTGGCCTATCCGATCGGCGGGACGTTCCATGTGCCGCACGGCCTGTCCAACGCGCTCGTCCTGCCGCATGTGCTGCGCTACAACGCGCCGGATGCTGCGCATCTCTATGCCGAGATCGCGGCCGACGCCTTCCCCCGGCTGGCCGCCGAGGAGGGCGCGCAGGGCCGGTGCGCGGCCTTCATCGAGGAACTCGCCGCGCTGTCGAAGAAGCTCGGCATGCAGACGAGACTGCGCGAGGTCGGCATCGGCGAGGAGCATCTCGCCAAGATGGCGTCCGACGCGATGAAGCAGCAGCGCCTCCTGGTCAACAATCCGCGCGAGGTTCGCGAGGCCGACGCCCTGACGATCTACAAGGCGGCCTGGTGATGGCGGCGCGCCCCGTTCCCGCCGAGCGCAGCGCGTATCGCGCCTTCCGGACGATCACCACCCGCTGGATGGACAACGACATCTACGGCCACATGAACAACGTGGTCCATTATTCGCTGTTCGACACCGCCGTGAACGGCTGGCTGATCGAGCAGAAGGTGCTCGACATCCACGGCGGCGACCAAATCGGCCTCGTCGTCGAGACCGGCTGCCGCTATTTCGGCGAGCTCGCCTTTCCCGACGTGGTGACGGCGGGAATTCGCGTGGCGCAGATCGGCTCGTCGTCGGTGCGCTACGAGGTCGGGCTGTTCCGCAACGATGAGGAAGTCGCGGCTGCCGAAGGATTCTTCATCCACGTCTATGTCGACCGGCAGACGCGGCGGCCAAAGCCGCTGAACGCAGCACTGCGTGCGGCGCTGGAGGCGATACTGGCCGCTTAGGCCTTGGATGCCCAGGCAGCCGGCCTGCCTCGCAGAGGGCGAACTCAATCGCGAAGAAGAATGGATACCGGGTCGCCTCCGGCGCCCGGTATGACGGCAGAAGGTGTGTGGCCGGGAAACCAACCCGCAAGCCTCGAAAGGCCCCCCTCGCTCCTTATCCTCCGAACCCCGTCAGGAACGACGTCAGATTGTCGCCGAGCTCGTCGCAGAGATAGCCGCCTTCCTGGACGATGACGGTGGGCAGTTTCAGCGCCGCAATCCTCTCCGCGATGCGGGCGAAGCCGGGTGTCGAGACCGACAGGCCGCCGAACGGGTCGCCCTCGAAGGCGTCGAGGCCGAGCGCGACGACCAGCGCCTCGGGCGCGAAGGCGCGGATGCGCTTCAGGCCGGCGCCCAGCGCCTCGAGAAAGCCGGCGTCGGCCGTCTTGCGGGGGAGCGGCAGGTTGAAATTGTAGCCAAGGCCCGGACCTTCGCCGCGCTCGTCGGCATGTCCCCAGAAGAACGGGTAGAAGCGCACCGGATCGGCGTGGAGCGAGACGGTCAGCACGTCGGCGCGGTTGTAGAAAATGCCTTGGGTGCCGTTGCCATGGTGCAGATCGACGTCGAGGATCGCGACGCGGGACGCGGTCTTGCGCAGGTGCTGCGCGGCGACGGCGGAGTTGTTGACGAAGCAGAAGCCGCCGGCGACGTCGGCGAAGGCGTGGTGTCCCGGTGGACGGCAGAGGGCATAGGCGGATGGTGCGCCGGCCGTCACCGCCTCGGCCGCCTCCACCGCGCTCCAGGCGCTCCACTGCACGCTCTCCCAGGTCTCGGCCGAGATGGGGCAGGCGGTATCGGCCATGTGATAGCCGGCCTGGCCGACGGCGGAGGCCGGATAGGCGCCGTCGCGCGCAATCGGGTGGATGTTGGGTATCACCTCTTCCGACGCGCCTTCGATGCGGCGCCAGCGCGGATAGATGTTGGCGAGGAAGTCGAGATATTCCGGCGTGTGCACAGCGGCGATCGGGCCGAGGCCATGATCCTTCGGACGGACGATCTCGCAGCCGGCGGCTCTCGCGCCGGCGAGCAGGCGCTCAACACGCTCGGGCTGTTCGGGGTTCGGCTGCGGCGCGCCGGAGGAGAGAAACGCCTTCGGATCGTGCTTCTTCTGCTCGGCCGCGTAGAAGGCTTTCATCACTCGTCCCCTTCGCTCAGTCTGTCGAACGCCTCGCCATAGGCGGCGTGGATGCGGTCGTCGGCATAGTGGGCCACGCCGAGGCGTTCATAGAAAGCCTGCGCCCTGGTGTTGTCGAGGTCGACTGCAAGCCGCAGATGATTGGCCCCGCGCGCGCGGCCGATGCGGGCGACGCGCCGGATCAGCGCCTCGCCGATCTTCATGCCGCGGAAGCGCTCGTCGACGAACAGGTCCTGGACGTACACGCCGGGCCTCCCCAGCCAGGTCGAGAAGACGGGCAGATAGAGGCACATGCCGGCGAACTGGCCGTCGACCTCGGCCACCAAGCCCTCGAAGGCGCGGCCGGGCGCGAGGCCTTCGCGGGCGAGATCTTCGGGCGTGCTCACGATCTTGTGGGCGGTGCCCAGGAGCTTTCCCATGCCGACGATCGCGGTATGGATGGCCTCGGCGTCGGCGGGAGTAGCGTCGCGGATGAGGAGGATCATTGGCTTGGCCTGCCAAGGCCCGCGCCGAGGTCACCCCCACCCCCAGCCCCTCCCCACAAGGGGGAGGGGGACCGCTTACGCCGGCGACAGGCCGGTCGTGTGACGTCGATATCTCGGCGCCAGGATTCCCCTCCCCCTTGTGGGGAGGGGTTAGGGGTGGGGGTGATGCGACCGCGCAAGACCACGCTCACCCGTTCACCGGCAGCCCGAACTCCCGCGCCGCCTGCGCGATCGCGTCGCCGAGGATCGACACGATCTCGCCGATCTCGTCCTTCGTCACGATGAGCGGCGGGGCGACCATGATGCAGTCGCCCTGGACGCCGCCCTTGACGCGGCGGAAGTAGACGATGAGGCCGCGCTCGTAGGCGAGGTCGAGGACGCGCTGGCCGATGTTCACCTCGGGCGGCAGGTTCTGCATCGTCGCCGTGTCGGCGACGAACTCGATCGCCGTCATCAGGCCCTTGCCCCGCACGTCGCCGATGAACGGGAAGCGGTCGGCGAGCGACTGCAGGCCGGCGATCAGGTCGTCCCCGCGCGCGGCGGCGTTGTCGATCAGCTTCAGGCGGTCGATCTCCTGCATGACGGCGAGGCCCGCGGCGCAGGCGAGCGGATTGCCGGCATAGGTGTGGCCGTGCGCAAAGCCGCCCATGTCGAGCACCGGCTTGACGATGCGCATCGGCGCGCACATGGCGCCGAGCGGCATGTAGCCCGAACCGATGCCCTTCGACAGCGAGACGATGTCGGGCGTGCAGTTCCAGTGGTCGCCGCCGAGGAACTTTCCGGTGCGCGCGACGCCGCTCATCACCTCGTCGTGGATGAGCAGGATGCCATACTTGTCGCAGATCTCGCGGATGCGCGGATAGTAGCTGTCCGGGGCGACGAGCGCATTGGTGGCCGCGCCTCCGATCGGCTCCATGATGAAGGCGACGACGCTCTCCGGTCCCTCGGCCAGGATTTTCTCCTCCAGCATGTCGGCATATTTCACGCCGCGCTGCTCGAGGGTGAGGTTGTCGCGGTCGCGGTAAGCGGTGGGCGCAGGGATGGAGGGCATGGCCTTCATCTGCTCCTCGAAGTGGCCGGTGAGCATCGCGTCATGGGTGACCGTCAGGGCGCCCAGCGTGCCGCCATGGTAGGAGGGCATGCGGCCGATGACCTTCCAGCGCTTGGGCTGGCCGATCGCGACCGCCCATTGGCGGGCGAGCTTGATGCAGGCTTCGACCGCTTCGGAACCGCCCGAGACGAAGAAGATGCGGTCGAGCTGGTTCGGCATGCGCCCAGCGATGTCGCGGGCGAGGTCCTCGGCCGGCTCGTTCTCGAAGTGGAGGCGGTAGGCGAAGGTGGTCTTCTCCATCTGCGCCTTCATGGCGTCGAGCACGTGCCGGTTGGAATAGCCGAGGTTGACCGCGACCGGGCCGGAGGAGCCGTCGATGAAACGGCGGCCGTCCTGCGTCCACAGGTAAATGCCCTCGGCGCGGTCGACCAGAGGCCGGCGCAGGCGCGTGACATAGAAGAGGTGGGAGGGCGCGCGGTTCGCGCCGACGGCAACGGTCTGGTTCATGGTCATGTCTTTCCGAGATATCTGTCGAGCACGTTGGCCGTCACCTTCTCGACCATTGCGTCCTTGCGCAGCAGTCCGGCGACCCATTCGCAGCTGCCGGCGTGGAAAACCTCGCCGTCGCCCTTGGGGAAGTTGACGATCATGCCATTGGAGCGCTTGACCTTGTCGAGGTTTTCGTCGGTCGGCGAACCGTAGAGCGTCTCGGCGATGAAGCGGCCGTCCTCGTCGGCGAGGAAGCGGGCGCTGGCGGGAAGGTCGGCACTCTCCTCGACCTGGCTCGCCAGGCCGACGGCGAGGATCGAGAGCCCGTCGGGCGCGCCGCTCTCCGGCGTCGGCCAGGGCAGACCGTTGCGGATTTCGTGGTCGAGCCCGTCGACCTCGTAGCCGTAGACGCCGCCCTCGGCGCCGAGAAGGTCGCCGTAGTAGATGCCGGTGCCCTTGAACGCCCAATGTTCCGGCCGGTAGATCGGGAAGCCGCGGACCCCACGCGGAGCGCAACCGCCCCAGCCGGTGTAGACGCCCTTGGCAGCGTTAAGCCCGAAGGTGGTGACGCCCGGTCGGCCGATTTCGGGGGCTTCCCAGGAATTCGTCGCGCGGGTGACGTCGCCGCCCGGCTGGTAGGCGGGATCGTCCGTACGCGCCTTGTATTTGTAGCAGACCTGCTTGCGGCCCTCGTCCTCGAAGCGCGTCTGCCACATGAAATTGCCGGCGAAGCGGGCCGCGCCCCCGCCGCGTGCGACCCAGGCGTCCACCGTGTCGCGCATCTCCCAGGTCCAGTATTCGTCGTGGCCGACAAAGGCGGCGCAGTCGTAGCCGTCGAGGATCTCGGGCTCATAGTGGAGTTCGTGCTGGCCGATGAGGTCGACCTCGTATCCTGCGCGCTCGGCCCAGCGGAAGAAGTGGCTGTCGTAACTCGCCCAGCCGGAGGAGGCGTATTTCTTGGAATGGCCGGTGGCGTAGGCCCATTCCATGTGCGGATAACGCGGCACGGTGGCGATCGGAGTTGCGAAGTCGAGCGGCACGCGCGGCGCATCCGGCGGCAGCACGACGAAGCCGCGGCACCACGGACGCTGGTTGGACACGGTGGTGGCAAACTGGTCCCGGTTCGGGCCGGTGATGCCCTGGTAGTGGTTCGAGCCGCCCCAGGTGTTGTAGGCGTGCCAGGTGCCGGTGGCGGCGACGTGCAGAACGCGACCCGGCCGCTTGCCCGGCCTCGGCTTGACGATGAAGAGGTGGTGCGAGGTGATCGGCGACCCGTCGCGGCCCTCGGTCGTCAGGGTGATGCGGTAGGCGCCGGACGGCCATTCCAGAGGTATGCGGAAGGCGAAAGTGGTGTCCCAGCCGCAGCCTTCGACCGAACACTGGTCGGGCGTATCCTGCCAGCGCGCGGGGATGTTGTCCCGTGTGAGCACGTGGCGTTCCTCGCCGCCGTCGCGGACGATGTCGAGGCGGAACGTCGGCGCGGTCGAACTCACCCGCAGGTCGACCTCCTCGCCCGGGAAATAGGCGTAGCGGCTCGTATAGGCCCAGATTTCGCCGCGCGCGCCGTCCATGCCCGGCCACTCGTAATAATGCCCCAGAACGGCCTCGCGCCGCTGCTCCTCTGTCAGGCCGAAATCCGGAAAAGTGCCGCTCTGCGCGCGCATGGATGTATACTCCCCTCGATCGGACATCACCACGCCCGAGAACGGCCGGGCAAGCTTTATCATGGGGCCATCGACGCCCGACCCGTTGGTGCTGCCCTCGCCGTTGCTAGTGCTGCCCCTCATCGCTGCTGGTGCTGCCCCTCACCCGTACCCTCTCCCCGTGAAGGACGGGGAGAGGGGGGCACCGACGTGGAGCCAGTTCTTTCGACCTCGATGCCAAGCACAACTTCCGCGACACCCCTCTCCCGCGTGCGGGGAGAGGGTACGGTGAGGGGCGGGCGCAGACCGCCGAAAGTCGCGCGCACCCTTGCTCGTATACGTCAGCTCGAAAACGAATCCTTGTAGGTCTCCCGCAGCTGCGCCTTCTGCACCTTGCCCATCGTGTTGCGTGGCAGTTCCGCGACAATCTCGTAGCGGCGCGGGTGCTTGAAGCGGGCGAGCTTCTCGCCGACGGTTGCTCTCACCGCCTCCAGGTCGAGGCCGGGCTTCGCCGCGATCACCGCGACGGCCGCCTCGCCCATGTCGGGGTGCGGCACACCGACGACGGCGGTCTCGATGACGCCAGGCACCGCGTCGATCACCTCCTCGATCTCCTTCGGGTAGATATTCAGCCCGCCGGCGATGATCAGGTCCTTCTGGCGGCCGACGATGTGGACGTAGCCGTCGGCGTCGATCATCGACATGTCGCCGGTGATGAACCAGCCGCCGGGGCGGAACTCGGCGGCCGTCTTCTCGGGCAGGTTCCAGTAGCCCTTGAAGACGTTCGGTCCCCTGACTTCCAGTATGCCGATCTCGCCCTGCGGCAAGACCTTGCCTTCCGTGCTCGCGACCCGCACCTCGACGCCGGGCAGAGGGAAGCCGACGGCACCGGCGCGCCGCTCGCCGTCATAGGGGTTGGAGGTGGTCATCGAGGTCTCGGTCATGCCGTAGCGCTCGAGGATGCGGTGGCCGGTGCGCTGCTCGAACTCGACATGGGTTTCGGCGAGCAGCGGCGCGCTGCCGGAGATGAAGAAGCGCATGTTGGCGACGTGGTCCTTCGTCAGCCGGGGAGAGGCGAGAAGACGCGTATAGAAGGTCGGCACGCCCATCAGCGTCGTGGCGCGCGGGATCGCGTCGAGCACGGCGTCGGGATTGAAGGCGGCGTGGAAGATCATCGTGCCGCCGACCTTCAACATGATGTTGCAGGCCACGAAGAGCCCGTGGGTGTGGTAGATCGGCAGCGCGTGCACCAGCACGTCGTCGCCGGTGAAGCGCCAGATGTCGACCAGCGCCAGCGTGTTCGACAGAAGGTTGTCGTGGCTGAGCATCGCGCCCTTGGAGCGGCCGGTGGTGCCCGAGGTGTAGAGGATTGCGGCGAGGTCGTCGGGGCCGCGCTCGACCACCTCCGCCATCGGCTGCGCCTTCGCCGCTGCCTCCGGCAGGCTGCCGCCGCGCTCGGCGGAGATCGTCAGCAGGCCGACGTTGAGCTTCGTCACGAGGCCTACGTGGCCGTCCTTCGCAGCCTCGTCGCAGACGAAGAGGCGCGGGGCGGCGTCGGTCAGGAAGAATTCGATTTCGGAGGGCGTGTAGGCCGTGTTGAGCGGCAGGAACACCGCGCCCGCCTGCTGGCAGGCGAGATAGACGGCCAGCGTCTCCGGCGTCTTGGGTGCCTGGACCGCGACCCGGTCGCCGGGCTTAACCCCGTGAGTGACCAGAACCGCCGCGATGCGGGCGACGAGGTCGGCGAAGTCGCCGAAGGTGAGGCGCCCCTTGCCGTCGAGGTCGAGAAAGGTTTTCGTGCCGCCGCGATGCGGCCGGACCAGGGCGTCATAGAGCGGGTTGGGCATCAAGATCCTCCTCGCCGGCTTTTGGCACGAAGCGAGGGGGAGACGCCAGAGGGTCAGGAAGGGAAGGGGGCCTGCCTCACACCCTCTCCACCGCCAGCGCGATGCCCTGGCCGCCGCCGATGCACATGGTGATCAGGCCATAGCGGCCGCCGGTGCGCTGCAGGTAGTAGAGGGCCTTGACGGTGAGGATTACGCCGGTGGCGCCGACCGGATGGCCGAGCGCGATGGCGCCGCCGTCGGGGTTGACCTTGGCCGGGTCGAGGCCGAGCTCGCGATTGACCGCTAGGGCCTGCGAGGCGAAGGCTTCGTTCGATTCGATCACGTCGAAATCGGTGAGCTTCATGCCGGCGCGGTCGAGGAGCGCGCGCACCGCAGGAACCGGACCGATGCCCATCAGGCCGGGTTCAACACCGGAATGCGCATAGGCGACGATGCGGCCGAGCGGCGCAGCTCCCGTGCGCTTGACGTAGGTTTCGGAGGCGAGGACGACCGCGCCGGCGCCGTCGTTGATGCCCGACGCATTGCCGGCCGTGACGACGCCGTCCTTCTTGAAAGCCGGCTTCAGGCCGGCAAGCGTCTCGGCCGTCGTTTCCGGCTTCGGATGCTCGTCGGTGTCGAAGACCATCGTCTTGCGGCCGGCCTGAACCTCCATCGGCAGGATCTGCGACTTGAAATGGCCAGCCGAAATCGCGGCGGCTGCGCGGCGCTGGCTTTCGACGGCGAAAGCGTCCTGGTCGGCGCGGGAGATCTGGTATCTTTCCGCGACGTTTTCCGCGGTGACGCCCATGATACCGTTGCCGAACGGGTCCATCAGGATGCCGGTGAGACCATCGATCATCCTGACGTCGCCCATCTTGTGGCCGAAGCGGGCGGACTGGACGTAGTGCGGCGCGCGGCTCATCACCTCGGCGCCGCCGGCGAGCGCCACCTCGGCGTCGCCCAGCATGACGTTCTGCGCCGCCGAGATGATCGCCTGAGCGCCGGAACCGCACAGACGGTTCAGCGTCATGGCCGGGGTTTCCTTCGGGATGCCGGCATTGATCGCCGCGACGCGGGCCAGATAGGCGTCCTTCGGGCCTGTCGGGATGACGTTGCCGTAGACGACGTGGCCGATCTCGGACGGCTCGATGCCGGCACGTTTCATCGCCTCGACAGCGACGGCCGCGCCGAGCGTCGCGGGTTCCTCGCCCGACAATGAACCGCCGAAAGTGCCGATCGCGGTGCGCGCGCCGGAGAGGATGTAGGTGGTCTCGGTCATGTTCCTGCCAATCGTGTCTGATGCGGTCAATTCGTGGTGGCGGCGGCCCGGCGGTCTTCATCCAGACCTTCCAGCATGCGCCGGTGGTGGGTGAGCATGGCGTCGGCGAAGCCGTCAAAGGGCATGTCGTCGAATTCGCCGATGAAGGCGACATATTCCATGTGAGGGCGACCGGCCTGGTCGTGCGGCTGGAAGATCGAATCCTCGCGCCCGTCGAAATCGAGCGGTTTGACGCCATGACGCTCGCACAGCCCGATGTCGAACGCGGGCGTCGCCTTCACCCATTTCCCGTCGACGAAGAGCGACGTGTAGGCGTGCCAATGGAAAATGTCGTCGTCCATCAGCGCCAGCAGCTTCGGCGAGGCGAGGTGGTTGCGGACGTCGGCGAAGCCGATGCGCGAGGGGATGCCGACTGCGCGGGCGAGAGCTGCCAGCGCCACCGCCTTCGGCACGCAGAAGGCCGATTTCGACTGCAGGACATTCGAGGCGACAAAGCGGTCCTCGTCCAGCGCGAAGGCGCGCATGTCGTAGGAGACGGCGTCGCGCAGCGCATAATAGAGGTTCACGGCCTTCGAGACATCGTCGCCGGAGCCCGCGTGAGCCTCGGCATAGGCGCGCACGACCGGACTGTCGGCGTCGACGAACCGGGTCGGCCTCAGGGTATCGTCCATGTCCGCTCTCCCGCGGGTGGCCTCGATCCCACCCGCTTCCAGATGCCGCTGGCCGAGGCGATGATCCGGTCGCCCACCTTGCAGTCGCCGCGCATGAACATCATCGATTTCGTCGCGCTGACGACCTCGGTTTCGGCGACGACCAGATCTCCGACCAGGCTGCCGCCGATGAACTGACAGTCGAATCCGACCGTGAAGAAGCTGTCGTGCGGGCGCGCGATGTGCGTCGACCAGCCAAGCGCCTCGTCGAGGAACGCCATGATCATCCCGCCGTGCGGCCGGCCCTGCGTGTTGTCGTGCTTGGGCGCGACACGGAAACAGTATTGCGGCCTGTCGTCCTGAAGTCGGATGTAGAACGGCCCGATCAGGGTGATGAATGCGCCCGGCCGGATGGGCTTCCAGCCGTCGGCGAGCAAATCCGGCTCAAGCTCCGCATTCGTCGTCAAGCGCTCATCCCTTTCGCTTCGCGAAGAAGGCGGCGATCTGCGCCTTCATCGCGGGAGCCCGTCCGGCCTCGCCCTGCAGGTCGCGCTCGAGCGCCAGTTGCCCGTCCGCGTCGAAATCGGCGGCCCGGTCGATCAGACGCTTGGTGCCGGCGAGCGCAGCGGTGTCGAGCTTCGACAGGCGGGCGCAGATCGATTCGGCGGTGGAATTGAGCTCGGCGTCGTCCACGACGTCCCACAGCAGGCCCCATGCGAGCGCCTTCTCGGCGGAGATGCGATCGCCGAGCAGCATCATGCCGGACGCGCGCACGCGGCCCAGCATGCGCGACAGGAACAGCGTGTTGCCGGCGTCCGGCACCAGCGCGATGCCGACGAAGGGTTCGTAGAAATAGGCGGAGCGGGCGGCGATGACGATGTCGGCGGCGAGCGCGATGCCGACGGCGGCGCCCGCGCAGGGGCCGTTGACGGCCGAGACGATCGGCAGGCGCGACTGGCGCATCGCCAGCACCAGAGGATTGAAATGGCGCTGCAGCACGTCGTCCAGTGCGGGAACCTCGTCGGGGTTTACCGTGGCGAGGTCATAGCCGGCGCCGAAGGCACGGCCTTCGCCCGTCAGCAGGATGGCGCGGACCGAAGCATCCTGTCCGGCTGTCTGGATCGCATCGCGCAGCTGGTCGGCGGTCTCGTTGCGATAGGCGTTGAGCTTGTCGGGCCGGTTGACCGCGATGCGAGCCCGACCGTCCTCTACCGAGTAGGTAATGTCCTCGTAGGCGGTCATGTCCTTCCTCCCGACAGGAACCAGCGCAATTGCGGCAGCCTGTCTGCACCGAAAAGACCTTCGCCGTCGACCAGGAAATGCGGCGAGCCGACGACACCCGATGTGACCGCTTCCGCTACCGCCGCCTCAAGGCCGGCGCGGCCGACAGGCCCTTGGATCGCTTCGGCGGTCGTCTCGGGTGCGATCCCGACCTCCGCCGCCAGTTCCGTCAGGGTCGCCGCATCCGAGATGTCCCGCTGCTCGGCGAAGAAGGCCGGCAGCAGGCGGCGGGCGAGCGCCAGCGCTTTGTCCGGGTCCTGCTCGCGCACCGCATAGAACAGGCGGCCCGCCAGATGCGAGGAGAGCGGGAGCCTGGCCGGCGTCCTGTAGGGCATGCCGAAGAACGCCGCGGAGCGCTGCATGTCGTTCAGCATGTAGGCGCGTTTCACCGGCGCATCCATCGGGGCCGCGATGCCGTGCGCCTTCAGCACCGCCCACATGAGTATCGGCCGCCACTCGACCGCCCGCCCGAACTCCGCTCCGATCCCGTCGATCTGCCCGGCCGCGAAATAGGCGTAGGGCGAGGCGAAGTCGAAATAGAAGCGGATCGGATCGGGCATGGCTAAAGCGCGTCTCGTCTTGGCGGTTTCATATCAAGGTCGTCATCCCAACCGGCGCTGGCGGATAGCCGTCACGGCTTCTGAGCCGAGATGGCAGTAGATTCTCGGGACAAGCCCGAGAATGACGATGTGGATAGGGAGCGCTCATCTCTAGAACCTGAACACGCCGTAGCCGGGGTCGCCGAGCGGCGCGTTGAGGGAGGCCGAGATCGCGATGCCCAGTGCGTTGCGGGTATCCACCGGGTCGATGATGCCGTCGTCCCAGAGCTGCGAGGTCGAATAGTAGGCCGACAGCTGCTCCTGGTAGGCTTTCCGCGTCTCCTCCCACACCCGATCGACCTCCGATTGGTCGACCTGTCCGGCACGCTTCATCTGGTTGAGCTTGACCTCGGCCAGCGTGTTCGCCGCCTGGTCGCCGCCCATCACGCCGATCTGGTGGTTCGGCCAGGTGAACAGGAAGCGGCCGTCGAAGGCGCGGCCGCACATGCCGTAGTTGCCGGCGCCGAAGGATCCGTTGCACATGACGGTGAACTTCGGCACCCGCGAACAGCTCTGCGCCATGATCATCTTGGCGCCGTCCTTGGTGATGCCGCGGCGTTCGTATTCGCGGCCGATCATGTAGCCGGTGATGTTCTGCAGGAAGACCAGCGGCGTGTTGTTCTGGTTGCACAGTTCGATGAAGTGGCCGCCCTTGAGCGAGGAGTCGTTGAACAGCACGCCGTTGTTGGCGAGGATGCCGACCTTGTAGCCCCAGATGTTGGCATAGCCGCAGATCAGCGTCGTGCCGTAGTTGGGCTGGTATTCGTGGAAACGGCTGCCGTCGACCATGCGCGCGATGATCTCGCACATGTCGAACGACTTCTTGATGTCGTCGGGAACGATGCCGTAGATCTCCTCGGGATCGTAGGCTGGATCTTCCGGCGTTTCCTGCTGGCAGTCCCACTTCTTCGGGCGGTCCCACTGCGCCACGATCTCGCGGCCGATGTGGATCGCCTCGTCTTCGGTCGCGGCCGGATAATCCGCCGTGCCGGAGACGGAGGTGTGCATGTCGGCGCCGCCGAGCTCTTCCACGCTCACTTCCTCGCCGGTGGCGGCTTTCACCAGCGGCGGGCCGCCGAGGAACACGGCGCCGGTGCCGCGCACGATGACCGAGTAGTCCGATAGGCCCGGAATATAGGCGCCGCCCGCCGTGCAGTGGCCGAACACCAGCGAGAGCTGCTTCACGCCCATCTTCGACAGGATCGACTGGTTCCGAAAGATCCGCCCGGCCATGTATTTATCCGGAAACACCTCCGACTGGAGCTGCAGGAAGCCGCCTGCGGAATCGCACAGATGAATCACCGGCAGCCGGTTCTCCATGGCGATGTCCAGCGCCCGGACGATCTTCTTCGCGGTCAGCGGATACCAGGCGCCGCCCTTCACCGTCGGGTCGTCGGCGCGGATCACCACCTCGCGGCCCGACACCACGCCGATGCCGACGATCGAGCTCGCGGACGGCGAATCGCCGTCATAGGCCATGTTGGCCGCGAGCGAGGAGAGCTCGAGGAAGGGCGTGCCGGGATCGAGCAGTTTCTCGATCCGCTCGCGAGGCCGCATCTTGCCCTGCTTGGCGAGCCGGTCGAGGTCGCGGGCAGGGCGCTGGTGGCGCGCAGCCTCCTGCTTGGCCCGGAATTCCGAGACGACGCGGCGGTTGTGCACGTCATAGCGGCGGAAGTCCGCCGACGAGGTGCTGATCATGGACTGGATCTTGCGCATTCTCGTCAGGCCTTCTCGGTTTCGGGCTCGAGCGTGACGATGATCTCGTCCTTCTCGAACGTTTCGCCTTCGCCCTTCAGGATCTTCGCGATGACGCCGTCGCGCGGCGCGGGCAGGGCCGTCTGCAGTTTCATGCTTTCGATGGTGACGACCGCCTCGCCGCGCGCGACCTTGTCGCCCGCCCGCTTCTGCACCGAGACCACGGCGCCGGGCATCGGCGCCTTGAGCGCATCCTGGCCGCTGCCGCCGGCACCGCCTTGCGAGAACGGATCGACCACGCCCACGTCGAAGGTGCGTCCGCCCATGCGGACGATCTGGCGGTCGCGCAGCGACGCCCGGGAGAAGGAGACCTCGTGACCGCCGACCGTGATCGACTTGCGGCCGTCGCCGAGGGCGGGGAGGCTGGAGACCTCGTGCTCGACGCCGTCGATGACGAGGACGAGATGGGGATGGCGCCGGGCGATGGTGACGCCGTGAATCTTGCCGTCGAGGGTGAGCTTGATCGCCATGCTCAGTTCCTCCAGCCGCCGATGGCGGAATAGGGCTCGGGCGTCCCGAGCGCGAGGTTCTGGAAGTCGCGGAAGCCAAGCGCCGCCGCCGCCAGGAGCTGCACAAGCTCCGTTTCGTCGAGGGGTAGCGGGCCGAGATCGGACTTGTGCTCGGCGACGAAGCCGGTGTGCAGGTCGCCGTCGCGGAAGGCATCGTGGTCGAGCACGCGCGCCAGATAGTCGATGTTCGTCTTGACGCCGAGCAGCGCCAGCCCATCCAGCGCGGCGATCGAGCGGTCGACGGCCTCGGCGCGATCGGCGCCATGCACCACCAGCTTCGCCAGCATCGGGTCGAAGTCGGCCGTCACTTTCTGCCCCTGGTCGAGCGCATTCTCGAAACGCAGCCAGGGCTCCTCGGGCACGCCGAGATACTTAACGACGCCCGTCTCGGGCATGAAGTCGTTGTCGGGATTCTCGGCGCAGACGCGGCATTCGATCGCGTGGCCGGTGGCGGTGACCTGCGCCTGGGTCAAGGGAAGCCCACTGCCGGCGGCGATCTCGATCTGGCAGCGGACGAGATCGAGGCCGGTGATCATCTCGGTCACCGGATGCTCGACCTGAAGCCGGGTATTCATCTCGAGGAAGAAGTAGCGGCCGTCCGCGCCGAGGATGTATTCCACCGTGCCAGCGTTCTTGTAGTTGGCGGCGGCGGCGAGCCGGACGGCGGACTCGCAGATGTCGGCGGCGAGCTTCGCCGGCAGGTTCGCGGACGGCGCCTCCTCGATGATTTTCTGGAAGCGGCGCTGCACCGAGCATTCGCGCTCGAACAGGTGGATCGCGCCGCCCTTGCCGTCGCCCAGCACCTGCACCTCGATGTGGCGGGGACGCTCGACATAGGTCTCGGCATAGACGCGGCCGTCGCCGAAATAGCGCTGCGCTTCGCTGGAGGCGAGGCGCGCTGCCTCGCGCAGCTGGGAGGCCGAGCGAACGATCGACATGCCCTTGCCGCCGCCGCCGGCCGCAGCCTTGATCAGGAGCGGAAAGCCGATCCCTTCGGCCTGCGCGATGAAGGCGTCGAGGTCGCCGGTCGGCATGACGGACGGAGCGACCGGGACGCCATGCGCCTCGGCAAAGTTGCGTGCGGAAATCTTGTCGCCCATCAGTGAGATGGTCTCGGCATCGGGACCGATGAAGGTCAGTCCGGCATCCGCCACCGCCTGTGCGAAGCGCGCGTTCTCCGACAGGAAGCCGTAGCCGGGATGGATCGCGTCCGCGCCAGTCGAGCGGGCAGCCTCAATGATCCGGTCGATGTCGAGATGAGCGGCGACGGGGGTGTCGCCGGCGATCTCGACCGCTTCATCCGCCAGGCGGACATGCTTGGCGCGGGCTTCGACGCGGTGGTGGATCGCGACGGAGGCGATGCCCATCTCGACCAGCGTGCGCATGACGCGGCAGGCGATCTCGCCGCGGTTGGCGACGAGCACCTTCTTGAACAGGGGAGAGGTCATGCGCTGTCTTCCTTCGGCCAGCCCTGCAGCGGTCCGCCTGGTTCGAGCCAGGCGGCGGGCACCTCGACGGGGAAGTCCATGAAGATCTGCGCCAGCGCCTTGCCCTGAGGGTCGTGGCGCAGCGAGGCAATGCCACCGCCGGCGAGCCCCTCATGCAGCATGAAGTTCAGTCCGTTCAGCCCCGGCCACTCGAAGCGCTCGACCTTGCCTTTGACGAAATGCGCGAAATAGCGGCCGACCGCCTCGGGCGTGGCGCTGCGGCGAATCCAGGGCAGGTAGTCCGCCTTCCGCGCCAGCAGGCCGATATTGCCGATGTCGCCCTTGTCGCCGCTGCGTCCGTGCGCCAGCGCCACCAGCGGGACGGTCGCGAGCTTTCCCGCGGCGACAGGGATTTCGCCGACGACTTCGGGCGTCAGCTCGGGCGAAACGTCGTTCGGCAGATGCGGCACGATCTCGCGGGTCTTTCCGTCCAGTTCGTAGGCGACGCGGATGTCGGCCTTGGGCGCGAGGAAGGAGAACAGCCGCACGATCGGCTGCGGCTCGGGCCGCCCGCCGGCAAAGCCGGTGATCGACTGCGCCATCGAGGTCGCCGAGGGGAAGATCTCGCGGGCGAAGATGCCGAGCGCGTCCTTGCTGGCGTGGCGCACGGCGATCTTGAGCACGACCTCGCGCGACCTGTCCGCCCGCGATTGCGCGCCGAAGTTCGCTTCGCTGCCGAGGATTTCGACCGAGCTGTCGGCGAAGCCGTCGAAGCCGGCGGCGCGCATCAGCCGCTCCGAGCGGGCGAGGATCGCCTTCGCGGTCGCCTCGGCGCGTTCCTTCGCCTCGCGGCCGGCGATCATCATCGTTACCTGGGCGCGGTAGCCGTCGGCATAGGTGGCGCTGACCTTGTAACTGTCGGTGGGTGCCGCGCCCCTCGCGCCGCTGACCTTGACGCGGTCCGGCCCGACCTGTTCGAGCCGGACCGCGCTCCAGTCCGCGGTCACATCTGGGAGGATGTAGCGCCTTGGATCCCCGACTTCGTAAACGACCTGCTCGGCGATGGTGGCGGTCGAGACGAAGCCGCCGGTGCCCTCGGGCTTCGAGATCACGAACGAGCCGTCCGCCGCGCATTCGGCGATCGGGAAGCCCATGTCGTCCCAGTCGTCGGCGACCTCGCGCCAATCGGTGAACACGCCGCCCGTCGCCTGGGTGCCGCATTCGATGACGTGGCCGGCGAGGCTGCCGGCGGAGAGCAGGTCGTAGTCGCCCGGCTTCCAGCCGAACTCGTGGATCAGCGGTCCGAGCACCACGGCCGAATCCACCACGCGGCCGGTGATGACCACATCGGCGCCGTCGTCCAGCGCCGCCGCGATCGGGAAGGCGCCGAGATAGGCGTTTACGCTGGCGAGTTTCTCGGGCATCGCCGCGCCCGAGAACATTTCCGTCGTCCCCGCCGCGCGATAGGCACCGGCCGAGGCCGAAAGATCGTCGCCGCGCACGACTGCGACCTTGAGGTCGACACCGGCTTCCTTGAAGGCAGCCAGTAGCGCGTCGCGGCAGGCGTCGGGGTTGACGCCGCCGGCATTGGTGACGACGCGGATCTTCTTGTCCGCGATCTCCCTCGCCAGCGGCTTCATCACCATCGTCACGAAGTCGGTGGCGTAGCCGAGCTCCGGCTTCTTCGCCTTCATCCGGGCGAGGATCGACATGGTGATCTCGGCCAGATAGTCCATGACGAGATAGTCGATGTCGCCCTTGCGGACGAGCTGGGCAGGGCCTTCGGGGCTGTCGCCCCAGAAACCCGCGCCGCAGCCGATGCGAACGATCTTGCCCATCTCGCTCATTCCGCCGTCCAGTTGGGCGCCCGCTTCTCGTTGAAGGCGAGCATGCCCTCGCGGGCATCCTTGGTGCGGGTCATGTTGGCGAGCATGAACTGGGCGTATTCGAGCGCGGCGTCGGTCGACATCTCGCGGATCTTCGCCAGCGCCTGCTTGCCGAGGCGTATGCCGGTCGGCGACTTGTCGGTGACGCGTGCGAGCAGCCAGTCGAGCTTCTCGTCGAGTTCGTCGTACGGAACCGCGTAGTTGACGATGTTCTCGGCCATCGCTTCGCGTGCGGTGATCAGCTCGCCGGTGATGCAGAGTTCCATCAGCCGCCGGTAGGACAGGACGCGCAGCAGATAAGGCAGGATCATCATCGGGAAGATGCCGACCTTCACTTCGGTGACGCCGAGCCTGGCGTCTTCGCGCGCCACGACGAGGTCGCAGGCGCACATGATGCCGAAGCCGCCGGCAAGCGCCGGGCCATTGACACGGGCGACGATCGGCAGGCGGCAGGCGTCCATGCGGCGGAGCAGGCGCGCAACATAGTGCCGGGGATCCGCGGCCTCGATGGTGAACGGGGTTCCGTCGGCCTGGAGCTGCAGGTCGCCGCCGGCGCAAAAGGCCTTGTCGCCCCCTCCAGTCAGCACCACCGCGCGGACGCTCCTGTCGGCTTCGGCGGCGTCGAGACCCGCCTGGATGCCGAGCGCGACCTTCTCGTTCAGCGCGTTGCGGCGCTCCTCGCGATTGATCGTGATCCATTGGACCGCGCCGCGGCGTTCGATCAGCACTGGTTCCGTCACGGTTTCCCCCGGCATGGCTCGCTCCATGAGCCTAAATGATTTCAGTTCATCAAGCTTGTCAACCGGAATGCGGTGCTTTTCCGCACACATGTCATTGTAAAGAAGGGAACCCTTTCGTTTCCGCGTCAAATCTGCACATTGGCCTCTTGCGCAAATGATGAAATGATCTCATTAACGATGAACGATGGCCGTCCGGCACGGCTTGCGCGGGAGGGATGAGACGACATGCAGAACTTCACGGGGCTGAACGAGAAGCGGAGCCTGTTCGATCTCGACGCCGATCAGCAGATGATCCTCGACAATGCGGACCGTTTCGCCCGCAACGAGCTCTATTCGTTGTCCGAAAGGATGGACAATGAGGAGTGGTGGCCCGAGGAGGCGTTCCCGAAGATCGGCGACAACGGCCTGTTCGGCATCACGGTGCCGGAGGAATTTGGCGGGGCGGGGCTCGATCTCGTGGCGGCCGGCCTGGTGCTGCAGGGCCTGGCGCGCTGGAACCATGCGATGGCGCTGGCCTGGGTGGCCCACGACAATCTCTGCGCCAACAACATCTATCGCAACGGCAATGACGCGCAGCGGCGCAAGTATCTCCCGGACCTCTGTTCGGGCCGCAAGATCGGCGCGCTCGGCCTGACGGAGCCCGGCGCGGGCTCGGATGCGCTGGGCTCCATGCGCACGACGGCGCGGCGCGACGGAGATCACTACGTCCTCAACGGCTCCAAGATCTACATCACCAACGGACCGGTGGCCGACGTGCTGCTCGTCTATGCCAAGACCGACCGCGACAAGGGGGCGCACGGCATTTCGGCGTTCATCGTCGAGAAGGACATGAAGGGCTTCAAGGTCGCGCAGAAGCTCAAGAAGATGGGCTATCGCGGCAGCCAGACGGGCGAACTGCTGTTCGAGGACTGCAGGGTGCCGGCGGAAAACCTCGTCGGCGGGGAAAACCGCGGCGTCGCCGTCGTGATGAGCGGGCTCGACCTCGAGAGGGCAATGATCTCGCCGCTCTGCCTCGGTATCGCGGAGCGTGCGCTGGAACTGTCCATCGACTACGCCAGGACCCGCAAGCAGTTCGGCAAGGCGATCGGTTCGTTCCAGATGGTGCAGTCGATGCTGGCCGACATGTATGTGCAGGTCGAGACGATCCGCAGCTTCACCTACCGCGTTCTGGCGGCGGCAGCGCCGCTCGAGATCGGCGAGGGCGGGCGCGGCGACATCCATATGCTGACGGCAGCCTCGGTGATGTATGCGGCGGAAGCGACCCACAAGGTGCTCGACCTCGCCGTGCAGGTGCATGGCGGGACGGGCTATATCTGGGAATCGGAGATCAACCGCCTTTTCCGCTCGACCAAGCTGATGGAGATCGGCGCCGGCACGACCGAGGTGCGCAAGATGATCATCTCGGGCGAACTGCTCAAGGGAATGGATCGCAATGGCTGAGAGCGAGGCGCCACAGTTCGGGCTCGACGACGACGCGCTCTGGGCGCATTCGACGATCTACGGACCGGCCGCCTTTGCCGGCAAGACGGTGCTGATCTCCGGCGGCGCGGGCGGCATCGGCCGGGCGACCGCCTGGCTTTTCGGCCGCTGCGGCGCGAAGCTCATCCTGGCGGGGCGCAGCGAGACCAAGCTGGGTTCGGCCGTCGAGACGATGCGGGCAAAGGGGCTCGACGTCACGTCGCATACGGTCGACATCCGTGAACCGGACAGCGTCGCCGAACTCTACCGCCGGACGAGCGATGAGGGCGGCTTCGACATTCTCATCAACAGCGCCGGCGGCCAGTTCCCCCAGGCGGCGATCGACTTCTCGGTCAAGGGCTGGAACACGGTCGTCAACACCAACCTCAACGGCACATGGTACATGATGCAGGGCGCCGCGCGCGCCTGGCGGGATCAGAACCGGCCGGGCAGCATCACCACGATCGTCGTGGTGACCCGCCAGGGCCTGCACGGCGTCGCGCACACCATCGCGGCGCGGTCGGGCGTGGTCGGGCTGACGCAGGCGCTCGCGGTCGAATGGGCGCCGCTCAGGATTCGCCTCAACTGCATCGCTCCCGGCGTTATCGAAACGCCCGGTTGGCGGGTCTATGATCCGAAGGCGCTGGAGGCCTATCCGAAATCCAACCCGATGATGCGCAACGGCAGCACCTGGGACGTCGCCGAGGCGTGCGGCTATCTGGCGGGGCCGGGCGCCGAGTATGTCACGGGCGAGGTCCTGAATGTCGCGGGCGGCGCTCAGCTCTGGGGCGAGACCTGGACGACCGGCAAGCCGGATTATTTCAAGGTCTGACGATCCGGCCTACGCCGGCCGCAGGAAGTGCATGAATAATCGGGCAATCGCGCTGCGATATCGAGTAGGTCCAGGGCGGCGCCGGCCTGTCGCAGGATTTCTACCTCGCCGAGGTGTTTGCCGAGACGCGCTTCCTGCGCATCGGCGACGGGCCCGACGAGGTGCACCGGGAGGCGCTCGCACGCGTCGAACTTGGCAAGCTGAACTGAGGGGGCATGAGATGAGACCACTTGTCGTCGGAGAAACCGCAGAAACGGCCGGCCGGACCATAGGCGAGGGCGACATCAACCTCTTCGCCGGCCTCGTCGGCGATTTCACGCCCGTCCACATCGACGAGACCTTCGCCCAGACCACGCCGCACGGCACGCGCATCGCGCACGGGCCGCATTCGATGGCAACCGCCATCGGCATGGCGACGCATACGGGCCTGTTCGGCGAGCGGGTGATCGGCCTCGTCAACATCAACTGGGATTTCGCCGGCGCGGTGAAGATCGGCGACACGATCCGCTCACGTGTCACCGTGGAGGAGGTGCGACCCACGTCGAAGCCCGGGCGAGGCCTGGCCACCTATGGGTTCGAGGTCCTCAACCAGCGGGGCGAGCAGATCCAGCGCGGACGCATGAAGGTCATCGTCCGCTTGGACGGCCAGACCGACGCCGGCCAGTAAAGCCCCTTTGATCAACGACCGGTGACGCCGGCTCAGGATTTGAGCCGGTCTTCCATCTCGTGGCGCAGGATCTTCCCCGTCGTCGAGCGCGGAAAATCCTCGAAGCGGATGAAGTGAACCGCCTTGGGGCGCTTGTAGCCGGCCAGTTCCTGGCGGCAGAGTTTCTCCACGTCGCCTTCGGACAGGCTGTCGTCGGTGCGCGAGACGAAGGCCACCGGCACCTCGCCCCAGCGGTCGTCCTTCTGGCGCACGACGATCGCGTCGCTAACGCGCGGATCGGACAGGAGCACGCGCTCGATCTCGGCCGGATAGATGTTCTCGCCGCCGGACTTGATCATGTATTTGGCGCGGTCGACGAAGTCGTAGCTGCCGTCTGCGTTGCGGCGGAAGAGATCCCCCATGCGGAACCAGCCGCCCTTGAAGTCGCGCGCGTTGGTCTCGGGCGCGTTCCAGTAGCCGGAGAAGACGGTCGGGCCGCGCACGGCGGCTTCGCCGGGCTCCCCGTCCGGCACCTCGTTGCCGTCGGGATCGACGAGCTTGAGGTCGCAGAACGCGCTCTTGCGCTTGGACAGGCTCGTGGGGATCTCGCCCGGCGTCAGCAGGCAGGAGGAGGCCGGCGGCAGGCCGGTCTCGGTGGAGCCGAACGAGTTGAGATAGGGGGCGCCCGCCAGCCGCGAAAGCTCGGCGATCAGATGATGAGGCACCAGGTCGGCCATGGCGCCGACGGCCCGGATGCTCTTCGGTCGCCGCCCGGTCTTCTGCAGCAGCTCGACGACCGGTTCGATCGAGCCCGGCATCAGCAGCATCCAGCCGAGGTCGTTGTGCTCCATCAGGTCGACGATCCGCCCGGCGTCGAAGCCGTCGACGATGTGGACGGTCGCGCCCGACATCAGGGCGCCCAGCACCTGGTCGGTCGAGCCCATGTGGAACATGGGCGCCCAGGCGATGAAGCCGTCGCTTTCGCGGGCATGCATGTCGATCCGCAGGACCATGTTGCGCGCCATTTCGGCGCGGTGGCTGATCAGCGCGCCCTTCGGCAGGCCGGTCGTGCCGGAGGTGTAGAGGATGACGAGCCCGTCTTCCGGGTCGACATCGGGGAGCTCGGCCAGCGGCTCTGCGTCCGACAGGAGCTGCTCATACTCGGCTTCGAGAACGAGCAGCCTGCGTCCGCGCAGATCGAGGCTTCGGGCCGTCGAAGCATAGCGCTCGGACGCGATGACGAGGCACGGCTCGACGAGAGAGATGCAGTGCTGCAGCTCGGCCGGCGCCAGGCGCCAGTTCTGGCAGGCGACGATGGCGCCGAGGCAGGCGGCGGCAAGCTCGATCTCGGCATATTCCTGGCGGTTCTCGGAGAGAAGCGCGATGCGCTCGCCGCGGACGACGCCCATTGCGGCAAGCGCCGATGCAAGGCGAAGCACCCGCTCGTCGAGTTCGCGGTAAGTGAGGCGCGCGGAGGCGGTGTTCAGCGCGATGGCATCGGGATCCCGCCGCACGCAGGCTCGGAAAAGGCCGTGGACGGTCAGCCTGCCCGCAGCCGCGACTCCGTCGCGCCAATTGCCTGTGGTTGATTGCATCGGGTCTCCTCCCTGCGTGCGACTCGGAATGTCCGGGGCGCTAGAAGGCCGGCTTGCCAGCCAGGCTTTCGAGCCTTTCGACGGCCTTCTCCAACCGGTCGGCAAGGTCGAGTCCCTGGGCCGTTCGGCGGATCTGAAGGCCGCTCAGGACGAGGTCGACGATGGAATCGGCCGTCGTATCGGGATCGAACTGTCCCTCACCGCGCAGATAGGCCCAGGTGTGATGTTCGATGCAGCCGTAGATCATGTCGCGGACGAGCCGCAGCGTGACGTCATTGCGCAGTTCGCCGGCCGCGATGCCTTCCTTGATAATATCGAGCGTGCGACGGGTGTACTGCTTGTTGAGTTCGTAGACGGTGGTGTGGCTGTAGTCCCGGCCCGTGCGCAGGAACTGGAACATGAGATCGCAGAGCGCCGGCTCCTCGTGGATGGTCATGAGGTGGCGCCAGATCATGAAGCGCAGCCGGTTGCGCGTGCCGCGGATGCCCGAGAGCTGCTGGTCGTAGTCGGCCAGCATAGCCTCGTACCAATCCTCGATCACCTTGACGAGCAGGTCGCGCTTGTTTTCGAAGTAGCGGTAGATCGAACCTTCGACGACGTTGGCGCGCTCGGCGATGTCCGACATCGGCGCGTCTTCGTAGCCCTTCTCGCGGAAGACGTCGCGGGCGGCGGCCATGATGTCGGCGACGCGGCGTTCGCGCGAAAGCCTGAAAACCTGGCGGCGTGCTGGTCCGTTCTTCATCCGTCCTCCATCCGGAAGCTCGCAGGCCGCCGTTCGGCGAAGGCTGCCATGCCCTCCCACCACTCCGCGCCGGCGGATGCGGCAAGAACCGCGTCCAGGGCGATTCGATCGGCCTCGTCCGGCGCTGCCGTTTCGCAGCGGTACAATGCGCGTTTGGTCTCTGCAACGGAAATGGGGCTGCACAGCAACAGCCTTTTGGAGAAGGCGAGGGCCGAATCGGCGAGTTCGGAGCCGGGATGGACCGCGGTGACGAGGCCCGCGGCTTTCGCGTCGACCGCCGTTAGCTGGTCGCCGAGAAGGGCTATTTCCAAAGCTTTGGCGCGGCCGACGACGTGAGCCAGGGACTGCACACCGCCGGCGGCGGCGAGCGCGCCGAGCCGCGTCTCGGTCAGGCCGATGCGGGTATTGTCCGCCATCAGGCGGAAGTCACAGGAGAGCGCCAGCTCACAGCCGCCGCCCAGCGCAAAGCCGTTGATCGCGGCAACCGTCGCGAAGGGAGCCTCGCGGAGGCGGCGGAAGACGCGGATGATGGGGAGCACGTAATCGTCGCGGATCGCACGGGCATTGAGGTAGAGCGGCGAGGCGGGGTCGGTGAACAGCTTGATATGGGCGCCGCCGCAGAACGTCTTGCCCGAACCGGTGACGATCAGCACGCGCGCCCCGCCGGCCGACGCCTCATCCAGGAGACGGTCGAGGGCTGCGAGCAGCTCCGTGGTGAGAGTGTTGTGCGTGTCGCCCCGCGCCAGCGTGATCCGGGCGATGCCCTCGACCGGCCATGTCAGTTCCGCCGCTTCTGCCTGCCCCATCCGTTCCTCCACAATTCCAACGATGGCCAGTTGACAAACCGCGCCGATCAACCTCTTAATGAACACAATTCATCATTTCGTGGTCATGCGCAAGAGGACTTGTCGGCGCGGGCGGCGGTTCCGGGGAGGGAAAAGATGAGCTGCACCGGTTGGAATTCTCTATCCCGCGCTGCGGAAGTCGCCTGCTCGTGATGGCCGGCACCCGCCTCCCTTGCTCGACCGGAACCCATTCAAGATGACTGTCTGTCGAATTGATAAGCGTTATTCATTTGTGGCGCGGTTCTGACGCATGCTGGCTCTGAAGAACATCCAGATCCTCTACGATCGGGCCATCGAGGCCGTCCGCGACGTCTCGCTGGACGTGCCGACCGGCCAGATCGTGGCGCTGCTCGGCTCGAACGGTGCGGGCAAGTCGACGATCCTGAAAGCGATATCGGGCGTCCTCTACCAGGAGGACGGGGAGATCATGAGCGGCTCGATCCAGCTCGAAGGCGAGCAGATCTCCGGACGCACGCCCCGCGACATCGTCGAGAAGGGCGTGCTGCAGGTGCCGGAGGGCAGGGCGCTGTTCGCGACGCTGACGGTCGAAGAGAACCTTCTGATGGGCGGCTTCACGCGCAGCCGCGCCGAGACGTCGGAAGGGCTGGAGCGCGTCTACCAGATGTTCCCGCGGGTCAAGGAACGGCGGACGCAGATTTCCGGCTATCTCTCCGGCGGCGAGCAGCAGATGGTAGCGATCGGCCGCGCGCTGATGGGAAGGCCGCGGCTCCTGATGCTCGACGAGCCATCGCTCGGTCTGGCGCCGCAGATCGTCGATACGATCTTCGACGCGGTGATATCGCTCAATCGCGACAGCGGGCTGACCGTGCTCCTGGTCGAACAGAACGCGCAGCTCGCGCTGCAGACGGCCTCCTACGGCTACATCATCGAGAACGGGCGCATCGTGCTCGACGGCGCGGCCGAGAAGCTGCGGGCGAATGACGACGTGCAGGAATTCTACCTCGGCTTCTCGGGAGGCGAGCGCAAGAGCATGCGCGACGTGAAGCACTACAAGCGGCGCAAGAGGTGGCTGTCGTGACCGCCTTTCTCGAACTCGACGGAGTGACGAAACGGTTCGGCGGCCTCGTCGCGGTGAACGATGTCGGGCTCACCGTCGAGCAGGGGCAGATCTATTCGCTGATCGGCCCGAACGGCGCCGGCAAGACGACGGTCTTCAACCTGATCAGCGCGGTGTTCCGGCCGACTTCGGGCAGTATCCTGTTCCAGGGCGAGGACCTGACGCGGATGCCAACGCATGCGCTGGCACGCCTCGGCATCGCGCGGACGTTCCAGAACCTCGCCGTCTTCAAGCACGAGACGGTGGTGAACAACCTGCTCGTCGGCATGCACACGCATCTCAGGTCCGATCCGATCTCGGCTGCGATCTTCTGGGGCCGCACCCGGCGCGAGGAAATGCAGGCACGCGACCGTGTCGAGGAGATCATCGACTTCCTCGAAATCGAGGACATCCGCGACCATCCGGTGGGCACGCTGTCCTACGGCCAGCAGAAGCGCGTCGAACTCGGCCGCGCGCTCGCGGTGTCGCCCAAGCTCCTGCTGCTCGACGAGATGGTGTCCGGCATGAACCAGGAAGAGCGCGAAGACATCGCCCGCTTCATCCTGGACCTCAAGGACGAGCTCGGCATGACCGTGTTCATGGTCGAGCACGACATGGGGATCGTGATGGATATTTCCGACCATGTCTGCGTGGTCAATTACGGCCGCAAGATCGCGGAGGGCACGCCAGCCGAAGTCGCTGCCAACCCGGCCGTCATCGACGCCTATCTCGGCGCCAAGAGGAGCGCGGCATGAGCGGCGCGATCGACTTCTCGCGTGTGACGATGCCGCAGGTGCTGCAGCATCATGCGCGGACCCAGGGGAACGAACTCGCCTTGCGGGTGAAGGAGAAGGGGCTCTGGCGCCGCTTCACCTGGCAGGACTACTTCGACCGTGCCCGCCTGGTGGCGATCGGAATGCGCGCGCTCGGCCTGGAGGCCGGCGACCGGATCGCGGTCGCGGGCGACGACAGCCCGGAATGGCTGTTCTCCGACCTCGGGGTGCAGATGGCGGGCGGCGCTTGCCTCGGCATCTATCCCACCAATCCGTGGCCGGAGCTGCAGTATATCGTGCGCCATTCGAAGGCGCGGATCGTCGTATGCGGCGACCAGGAGCAGACCGACAAGGTGCTGGACGCGCGCTCGAAGGACGGCGGCCTACCGGACCTGGAGCACATCGTCTGCGTCGACATGAAGGGCATGCGCCACTACCGCGAGCCCGGATTGATCTCGTTCGAGGACCTTCTCGAGCTTGGCCGGACGAACGAGGCGAAGCTCGGTCCCGCGGTCGACGCGCAGCTTGCCGGCGGCAAGCCGGACGATGTCGCCATCATCGTCTACACCTCGGGCACGACCGGCATGCCGAAAGGCGCGATGCTGACGCATCGCAACATGCTCCATTCGGCCTCGCAGGTGGTGCAGATCCACGGGCTGAGCCGCGAGACCTACTCGGTGCTCTGCTACCTGCCGCTCTGCCATGTGGCGGAACGCAGCTTCTCGACCGTGATGCAGCTCGTCACCGGCTGCACGGTCTCCTTTGCCGAGTCGGTCGACACGGTGGTCGTCAACCTGCGCGAGATCGCGCCGAAGGGCTTTCTCGGCGTGCCGCGCATCTGGGAAAAGATGCAGCAGAGCGTGCTCTACCGCGTCAAGGACACGACGCCCTTCCAGCGCCGCGTCTACGAGGCCTGCATGAAGCGCGGTCGTCCGATCGCCGAACGGCGGCTCGCCAATGGCGGCACGTTTGCGAGCGTCACTGACCGGTTGATGTTTTCGCTGCTCTCGCTGATCTGCTTCCGCAGCCTGCGGACCTTCCTGGGCATCAACCGTGTCACGAACGGCTTCTGCGGCGGCGCGACCGTCTCTCCCGAAGTTCTTCTGTTCTTCTGGATCCTCGGCGTGCCGGTCTACCAGATCTACGGCATGACGGAGAGCGCCGGCGTCTCGCACACCCAGCGCCCCGGCGCAACGACGCTCGGCCGGTCCGGTCCGCTGATCGCGGGCCTCGAGCAGAAGGTCGATGACGACGGCGAGCTGCTGCTCAAGGGAGCGAGCGTCTTCAAGGGCTATCTCTTCGACGACACGGCCACGTCGCGCGCCTTCAGCGACGGGTGGCTGCACACCGGCGACATCGTCGAGATCGAGAAGAGCGGCGAAGTCCATGTGCTCGACCGCAAGAAGGATATCCTGATCACATCCGGGGGCAAGAACATCACGCCCTCGCTGATCGAGAACGCGTTGAAGGACTCGCCCTATATCCGCGAGGCGATCCTGCTCGGCGACGGGCGAAACTTCCTCGCCGCACTCATCCAGATCGACCTGGAGACGACGGGCAAATGGGCGCAGCAGCAGAACATCCAATACACGACCTACCGGACGCTGGCGCAGAACGAGAAAGTCCGCGAGCTGATCTCCGGTGAGGTCAAGCGGGTGAACGACCGCTTCGCCCGGGTCGAGAACGTGCGCAAATTCCTGATCCTCGCCAAGGAGCTCGACCATGACGACGGCGAGCTGACCGCGACGATGAAGGTCCGCCGGCGGATCATCGAGGACAAGTTCCGCAGCGAAATCGAGACCATCTACGGGAGCGCGGCCTGATGGATTTCTTCCTTCTCCTGGTCGCCACGGGCCTGGTCTCCGGTGCCGCCTACGGGCTCATCGCGATGGGCTTCGCGCTCATCTTCAAGTCCACGGGGGTGGTGAACTTCGCCCAGGGCGAACTGGTGATGCTCACTGCCTACATCTCGTTCTCGCTCTACACGACGTTCGACCTTTCCTTCTTCCCGCTGATGCTGGTGACGATCCCGATCTCGATGCTGATCGGGCTGGTGCTCGAGCGGTTGTTCATCCGGCCGATGCTCGGCGAGCCGATCTTCGCGATCGTCATGGTGACGGTGGGGCTCGCCGTCATCCTGCGCGGCGTGACGATCATGATCTGGGGGCCGGATCCGTTCAACTTCAATGCCGGCATCCCGACCGAGGTGGTCTATGTCGGCTCGGTTCCCTTCTATCCGGCGCAGCTCTACCTGATCGGTGCGCTCGCCGTGATGACATTCGCGGGCTGGGCCTTCCTGCGCTTCAGCCGGATGGGCATCGCCATGCGGGCGGTGGCGGCCAACGAGACGGCGGCGCTGCTCGTCGGCATCAGCGTCAGCCGCATCCATGCCGTGGCCTGGATGCTGTCGGCGGCGATCGCCTCGGTGGCCGGCGTTCTCTTCGCGGCGAACTTCAAGCTCGCGCCGGACCTCTGGTTCCAGGGGCTGAAGTCGTTCCCGGCCGTCATCCTCGGAGGGCTGGATTCGGTCATTGGCTCGGCCGCGGCCGGTCTCATCATCGGCCTGATCGAGAACCTGTTCCAGGGCTATGTCGGCCAGGGGCTGCGGGAAATCTCGGGCTTCATCGTCATCGTCATCGTGCTGATGGTCCGTCCCTACGGCCTGTTCGGCTCCAAGGATATCGAGCGCGTCTGATGAGAACCGGTCATTTCAAGGAACGCACCGGCCAGCTGGTCGCGCTGAGCGACAGCAAGGTGGTCTGGTCCTTCGTCGCGCTGCTTTTCGCGCTCGCGCTCGTCGCGCCCTTCGTGCTCGGCAATTATCAGGTCACCCTGCTGGTCTCGACGCTGATCGCCATCGTCGGCGCGGTCGGGCTCAACATGCTGACCGGGACGACCGGGCTGATCTCGCTCGGGCAGGCCGGGTTCCTCGCGGTCGGCGCCTACACCAACGCGATCCTGATGATGGATTTCGGCTGGCCGTTCTGGCTGTCGCTGCCGGCGGCGGGTGTCGTCGCCGCGCTAATCAGCATCCTCGTCGGCGTCCCCTCCCTGCGGCTGAAGGGTCTCTATCTGGCGATCACGACGCTCGCCTTCGCCTTCATCATCAACCACGTGATCCTTTATGCCGAATGGCTGACGCACGGGCCGAACGGTATCTTCGTCTCGGGCGCCAAGCTGTTCGGCTTCGATATCCAGAAGGGCAAGCCGCTCTACTACACGGCGCTTGGCGTCGCCGCGATCGTGGTCTTTGCCGCGCTCAACATCCAGCGCTCGCGCATCGGCCGTGCCTGGATGGCCATCCGCGACCACGACATCGCCGCCCGCGTCATGGGCGTCGACCTGGTGCGCTATAAACTGCTCGCCTTCATGGTCTCGTCCTTCATCGTCGGCATCGCGGGCGCCCTGATCTCGCTGCAGATCCGCTTCGTCAACATCGACGTCTTCGCGCTCATCCTGTCGATCGAGGCGCTCGCCATCGTCATCCTCGGCGGGCTCGGCTCGATCGCCGGCGCCATCCTCGGGGCGATCTTCCTGTCGCTCCTTCCCGAGGCGATCCGGCTCTTCTTCGAAACCTTCTCGGACACGAATTCGAGCTTCTACACGACCTATGTCTACGAGATCCGCGGCATCACCTACGGCGTCGTGATCATCGCCTTCCTGCGGCTGAAGCCGGAAGGACTGATCGGGCTTTGGCGTGACATCCGGAAATACTGGAGCAACTGGCCGCTCGCCTACTGACGCGCGTCCGCAACGACAAGAGTGGAGGAAACAGCATGAAGAAGACATTGTTTGCATTGGCCGCCGCACTGCTCGCCTCGACGGCCGCCTACGCCCAGGATCCGGGCGTGTCGGACACCGAGATCAAGATCGGCGACGTCAACATCATGACCGGACCGGCCTCGTTCATCGGCAAGGCCGTGTCGGTCGGGTCCAAGATCGCGGCCGCCGAGATCA
This sequence comes from Mesorhizobium sp., assembly GCA_019635735.1. Classification (GTDB taxonomy): domain Bacteria; phylum Pseudomonadota; class Alphaproteobacteria; order Rhizobiales; family Rhizobiaceae; genus Mesorhizobium_A. The sequence continues at coordinate 226,367 of JAHBYX010000006.1, read as the reverse complement.
ACGAGGCAGGCGGCGTCAACGGCCGCAAGATCACGGTCGTCACCGAGGACGACGGCTACGTGCCGGCGCGCTCGTTCCAGGCGCTGACCAAGCTGATCGAGGTCGACGGCATCTTCGCGCTCAACGGCACGTCGGGCACGGCAAACGTGCTCGCCATGATGCCGCTGATCGAAGAGAACAACCTGCCGACCGTGGTCACCACCGCGCCGAACGAGCTCGTCTACAACCCCGTGCGCCCGTCGGTCTTCACCGTCGGCGCGAGCTATTCCGACGCGTTCTACGGCCAGCTCAAATACATCCACGAGAACATGAAGGTGGAGAACCCGGTCTACGGGTTGATCCGTCAGGACGACGATTTCGGAGCCTCGATCGAGCACGGATATGATCGTGCGATCAAGGAGTTCGGCGTCAAGGAAGGTCCGCGCATCCGCTTCAAGAAGGGGACCGCGAACTACGCGGCTGAAATGGCGCAGATGAAGCAGGCCGGCGTCAACGTGCTCGCCAATGGCGGCATCATCGCCGGCGCGGCCAACATCCTCGGCGAGGCCCGCAAGCTGGACATGGACCTCCAGATAGCCAGCGTCTGGTCCGAGGACATGCCGCCGTCGGTCAATCTGTCGGCTCCGGCCGGCTACGACTACCTCGTCGCCGACTATGTCGCTCTCGATGGTCCGGCGATCGACGCGTTCATGGAGAAGGCGAGGAAATACGCCTCGGAGGACGAGGTGGCCGCGATCAACCGCTATACCTACCTCACCTATGTCGGCCTGCATGCGCTGGCGGAGGGGATGAAGCGCTGCGGCAAAGAGCTGACGCGCGCCTGCACGATCGAGCAGCTGCGCGGGCTGAAGGATTTCGACACTCAGGGCGTATCGGCTCCGATCAGCTTCGACAACGAGAAGCAGCTCTCCGGAACGGCGCTGAAGATCTACCAGCTGAACTCGAAGGACAAGACCTTCAAGACGCTGCAGGACTTTACCCAGTACTGAGTTACACCCCGCCTCGGCCCGTCGCTCACGCGGCGGGCCTCTTTCTTTTCAGAGGGTTTCTGCGATGCCGCTTCCCGCCAGCTGGACCGGGCGCCTGCGCCTGCCGGTCGTCGCAGCACCGATGTTCCTCATTTCGGGACCCGATCTCGTGGTCGAGACGTCCAATGCCGGCGTGGTCGGCAGCTTCCCTGCGCTCAACCAGCGCACCAGCGACGGCTATCGCGACTGGCTCGACGAGATTGCCGGGCGGCTAAAGTCCAATGCGGCGCCGTTCGGCGTCAATCTGGTCGTTCACAGGAGCAATCCGCGGCTGGAGGCGGATCTCGCCATCACCATCGATCGCAAGGTGCCGCTGGTCATCACCTCGCTCGGGCTCAACCGCGACCTGATCGCGGCCGTGCATTCCTATGGCGGGATGGTCTTTCACGATGTCACCAGTCTCAAGTTCGCGGCCAAGGCCGCCGAGGCGGGCGTCGACGGGCTCATCGCGGTTTCCTACGGCGCCGGCGGCCATGCCGGCCTGATCAGCCCGTTCGCGGCGCTGCACGAAATCCGCCAAATCTTCGACGGCACGCTGCTGCTGGGAGGCGCGATCTCGACCGGGCGGCAGATTGCCGCCGCGCGACTGATGGGCGCCGACATGGTCTATATGGGCACGCGCTTCATGGCGACGGCCGAGAGCATGGCGGTGGAACGGCAGCGCCAGATGATCCTCGACGCGAAAGCCGCGGATATCGTCTACACGCCCGCCGTCAGCGGCATACCTGGCAACTTCCTTCGCGCGAGCCTTGCCGCCGCCGGCAAGGATCCGGACGATCTCACACCGCCCGACGCGCTGAACTTCGGCACGCAGAAAGGCGACGCCAAAGCCTGGCGCGACCTTTGGGCGGCGGGGCAGGGAGTAGGCGCGATCGACGATCTGCCGAAGGCGTCGGAGCTGGTCGATCGCCTGGAGGCCGACTACCGCGCGGCGGCCTCATTGCTGACCTAGGCTGGCAGGGCGGCTATCTCGGGCGGCCGATTGCGTGAGATCAAGTCGGACTGATTTCCGGTTCGCTAGGATCTAACGATGAAGGAAGCAAAGAAGATACGCCGCGCGTCCGTCGCCATACCCCCGGTCCCGGTGCCCGAGGAACTCGGGAGCGAAGCATATCGCGCGATCGACCGGATGCGCGAGGCGCTGACGGCGCGCATGAGCGCCGGTCTTTCGCCGACCGCTCTATCGCTCGCCTTGTACGACTGGTGGGCGCATCTGGCGGCCGCGCCAGGCAAGCGCCTGGAACTCGCGGACAAGGCGGGCCGCAAGTCGGCGCGCCTCCTCTCACACATCGCCGCGCTCGCGGCCGACCCGGATGCACCGCCCGCGATTGAGCCGCTGCCCGGCGACTATCGCTTCTCGGCGGAAGAATGGAAGAAGCCGCCATTCAGTCTTTGGGCGCAGGCGTTCCTGCTCAACCAGCAATGGTGGCACAACGTCACGCACGAGGTGCCGGGGATGACGCCGCATCACGAGGATGTCGTGTCCTTCGGCACGCGCCAGATGCTCGACGTGTTTTCGCCGTCGAACGTGCCGTTCATGAACCCCGAAGTGCTCAAGCGCACCTTCGAGACCGGCGGCATGAATTTCGTCACCGGCTTCTCTAACTGGCTGGAGGATCAAACCCGGACGTTGAGTGGCCGGCCTCCGGTGGGCGCGGAGAATTTCGTGGTCGGGAAGGACGTTGCCGTCACGCCCGGAAAGGTCGTCTATCGCAACCATCTGATCGAACTGATCCAGTATGCGCCGTCGACCTCGGACGTCTTCGCCGAGCCGGTGTTGATCGTGCCGGCGTGGATCATGAAATACTACATCCTCGATCTGTCGCCGGCCAACTCGCTCATCCGCTACCTCGTGGACAAGGGGCATACGGTCTTCTGCATATCGTGGCGCAATCCGACGGCCGACGACCGCGATCTCGGCCTGGACGACTATCGGCGCCTCGGCGTGATGGCGGCGATCGACGCGGTCAGCGCGATCGTGCCGGACAGGCGCATCCATGCGACCGGCTACTGCCTCGGCGGAACCCTGCTGTCCATCGCCGCCGCCGCGATGGCGCGGTCGCATGACGACCGGCTGGCTTCCGTGACGCTGCTCGCGGCGCAGACGGATTTCTCGGAGCCTGGCGAACTCGCGCTCTTCATCGACCACGACCAGATGCATCTCCTGGAGAGCATGATGTGGGATCGCGGCTATCTCTCCGCCGACCAGATGGCGGGAGCCTTCCAGCTTCTGCGCACCAACGACCTGATCTGGTCGCGCATGGTCCACGACTATCTGATGGGCGAGCGCCAGCCGATGTTCGACCTGATGGCGTGGAACGCCGACACGACCCGGATGCCCTACAGGATGCACGCCGAATACCTGCGCCGGCTCTATCTCGACAACGAACTCGCGACGAGCCGCCTGATGGTCGACGGCCGGCCCGCTTCGATCCAGAACATAAGGGAGCCGATGTTCGTCGTCGGAACCGAGCGCGACCACGTCGCGCCGTGGAGGTCCGTCTACAAGATCCATGATCTGAGCGACACCGAAGTCACCTTCGTGCTCACCAGCGGCGGGCACAATGCCGGCATCGTCAGCGAGCCCGGACGTCCGAACCGCCACTACCGTATTGCCACGAAGCACGCCGACGGCGTGTCGATCGGCCCCGACGAATGGACTGCCGCCGCCGAGGGTCGGTCCGGCACGTGGTGGGAAGCGTGGGCGGAGTGGCTCGCGGCCCATTCGCAGGAGGTCAGGGTGCCGCCGCCGTCGATGGGCGCGCCGGATCGAGGCTTCGCGCCCCTGGCCGATGCGCCGGGCACCTATGTGCTGCAGCATTAGGCGCGGCGCGCGCTGCTTGATCGAGGTCAATGCGCGGACGGCCCGTGCCGGTAGCTTTTTGATCATGTTCCAGAACGCAATCGGAGATCGAGCCATGCCGACGAAGAAAGCGACGTCCACCGCCGAACTGCCTTCCATCCCATTCTTCGCCGAAGGGCGGAATGCCTTCAATGCGGGCATGCAGATCCAGGCGCAGGCCTTCGGGGCGCTGTTGCGCTACCAGATCGAAGGCCTTGCCTTCCTGAAGCGGCGCTACGAGCAGGATGCGAAGCTGATCGAGGAGCTCGCCGCCAGCGAGGAGATGAAGGACGCGCTCGATCTCGTCAGCGTCTTCGCCCAGAATGCCGCGTCGGACTATGCGGCCGAAGCCGGCCGGCTCGCTTCCCTCAGCTCGAAGCTCGCCTCCGAAGCGGCGAAGCAGGCACGCAAGGAAGCCGAGACAATCGCCTAGGGCCTGTCTAAATCCGATAATCGGTCGAGCCCCAGGCAGCGCAGATTGCGGTCAGGCGGTCGAAGGCTCGGCTGCCTTCGCGAGAGTTCTGATCTCGCCGACGATTTGAGCCGGACCGGCTGCCGCGTCGAGCTTCAGCCAGTCGATGTCGCCGGCGTCCCTCTGCAGCTGGCCCGTGAGGATGTCGACGGTTGCGTCGGAAGCGCTACCCGACCGCTGCTCGACCCGTTGCCAGAGCACCTCGGGCGCGGCCTCAAGCCATATGCCCTGGAATGGAACCTCGCGATCCAGCGCGGATCGACTGATCCGCGACCGGTCCGCTGGGCGGTCGAAGACGGCATCGGCGACGACCGACCCGCCTTGCGAGAGGATGAGCCCGGCGCGCCAGGCTATTTCCTGATAGACCCGCTCGGAAACCTCGGGGCGGTAGGCCTTGTCGGGCAGGTGCGTTTCGGCCGGAACCCCGTGCAAGGCCTTGCGGATCCGGTCGCTTTCGACGATGCGCGCGCCGGGCGGAGGACCGATGTCGGCGGCCAGCGCCTCGGCGATCGTGGTCTTGCCTGAACCGCTCAACCCGCCGATGGCAATCAGACGAGGCGGGCGCGGCGCGAGCAGTCTCAGTGCGAGGTCGAAATAGGAACTCGCCTCCGCGTGAAGCGAGCCGGAGGCGTTGGCGCTCTCCTCGACCTGTGTTGCCAGGACATGCGCGCGAACGGCGGCGCGGACCGCCATGAAGAAGGGGAGGAGCGCGAAGCCATCCTCGTCGTCCGCCTCGTCGAGATAGCGGTTCATCACCAGATTGGCGAGTTCGCGGAGGTTTCGGTGCCACAGGTCCATCAGCAGGAAGGCGAGATCGTAGAGGACGTCCACCGTCGCGATCTGGTCGTTGAACTCAATGCAGTCGAACAGGCGCGGCACGCCGTCGAGCAGGCAGATGTTGCGCAGGTGCAGGTCGCCATGGCAGCGCCTGACTTTGCCTGCCTGCTCGCGGCGGTCGAGCAATGCCGCATGGTGCGCGAGGGCGGCACGGAATGCGGTGTCGAAGCGTTCGACCTCGTCGGCCGGGAATACCCCGCTCGTGGCGAAGCCGGCGCGATTGATGTCGAGCACGCCGGCCATGTTCGCCGCTCCTCCCCCCGCGTGCACCACGGGTGCTGCGCGGTGAAAGCGGACGACCGTCCTCGCGGTCTCGGTCAACAGGGCGGGTGTCAGGGTTCCGGCCGCGGCCATCTGGTCGAGCAAGGCCGATTGCTCGAAACGCCGCATTTCGACGACCGCATCGATCATGTCGCCGGGACCGTCGAAGGCGAGCCTGCCTCCAGTGTCACGCGTGATGCGCCGGACTCCAAGATAGAGGTCGGGCGCCGTCGGCGAATTGAGCTCGACTTCCTTTCGGCAGGCGTCGAGCCGCAAGGCGGGCGTGGAGAAGTCGACATAGGGGAGCTTCACGGCGCGCTTCGCCTTGAAGGCGCGGTCGCCCGCCAGGAAGATGTGCGAGATATGCGTCTCCATCGTCTCGACGGGAGCCGACAGGCCATGCGACGCCGGGTTGGCGAGAAATGCGATCACGTCGGTCTGGTTCTCGGTGATCAAGGGTGGTGGCTCCTTCCTGGTGCGGATACTCGGTCATTTCCGGTGCCCGGCAGGGCGAGCGGCCAGTGTTTCTCGCGGCGCACTGGCCAACCCTTTGAGTCTGGCGCGGACATCCGACAACCCGACGACGCCAAGGCGGCGCAGATCAGATGTCGTTCGAGATCCGGTGAGTCCCGCTACCTGGCCATCAGGATCGGCAGCGGCGGTTCGTCGATCATCGTCTTGGTGACACCACCCAGAATCCGCTCGCTCAGCCGGGAATGACCGTAGGCACCCATGATCAGGAGCTGGGCCGACGTGTCGATCGCATGCTGGCGCAGGACTGCCGCGATAGACCGGCCCTGGCTTGGCCGGCGATCGACCGTCACCTTGATGCCGTGGCGCGCCAGATAGGTTGCTGCGTCGGCTCCCGGCTCCTCGCCCTGTCCGAACTCGCCTTCGACAGGGTCGACGAGCACGAGACGGACGTCATCAGCGGTGCGCAGCAGGTCGAGGGACCGTGCTACGGCGTTGGAGGCTTCGATGCGGGAATCCCACGCGATCAGAACCCGTTTCGGGCTGAGCGTCGGGAACGATCCCTGAGGCACCAGCAGAAGCGGCTTGCCGGATGAAAACAGCGTTCCGGTCACGACCTTGTTCTTCAAGGCACCCCGGGACAGCAGCTCCGGGCCGATGACTGTCAGGTCGGCGTAGCGGGCGCGCCGGCCGATGACCTCGTGCGCCCATGCCTCTTCGGGATACTCGCTCGACACATCGGACGAGATCTGGCTGGCCGCGAGCAGATCGGAAACCGCGGCCATCCTCTCTTGCAATCGGTTCACGTCGGCCTGCCTTTCCTGCAGCCACGCGTCGGACATGATCGCCGCATAGCCGCCGATCGGGGGCGGGGCGGCCATGTTGAGAACCAGGACGGCAAGATGCGCCTCGATCTCCTCGCAAAGGGTTGCGGCGAGCTTGAGATCCGCGTCGCCGAGGTCGGGGCTTGTGACGGTAAGGATGGTCTTCATTGGAGGTCACTCGCTATTGTCGTGATCATAGTTTTCAATCTAGCAGCGGCGAGCGGTGCGTCCTTTGAGCGGGATCAAGGACCTGACGAAAGCCGAGGCTCAGATTTCAACATAGAAATCGAACGGCGCATTCTGTCCCCTGGAGGCAGCCGATGAAAGCGATGGTTCTGGAAAGGCCGGGAATGGCGCTCGTCTTCATGGAGCGGCCGGATCCGACGCCGGGTGCGGGGGAGATAAGGCTGAGGATCGAAGCCTGCGCCGTCTGCCGCACGGATCTGCACGTCGTCGACGGCGAACTCCAACATCCGAAGCTGCCGCTCATTCCCGGGCATGAGATCGTCGGCATCGTCGATGCGGTAGGGCCGGGCGTCTATCCGGGAAGGCTCGGGCGCCGGGTCGGCGTGCCCTGGCTCGGCCACACCTGCGGCTCATGCACCTACTGCCGGTCGGGTTCCGAAAACCTCTGCGATGCGCCGCTGTTCACCGGTTATACGCGCGATGGTGGCTTCGCGACGCATGTCGTGGCGGACTCCGATTTCGCCTTCGACCTGGACCCGGATGCAGATCCCGTCGCATCGGCGCCTCTGTTGTGCGCCGGTCTGATCGGCTGGCGGTCGCTGAAGCGGGCAGGGGAAGGCAAGCGCATCGGCCTCTACGGCTTCGGCGCTGCCGCCCACATCATCGCGCAGGTCTGCGCCTGGCAGGGACGTCAGGTCTATGCCTTCACACGAACGGGCGACGCCGAGGCGCAGCGCTTCGCGCGCAGCCTTGGCGTGAACTGGGTGGGCGGATCGGACGAGGTGCCGCCGATGCCGCTGGACGCGGCGATCATCTTCGCGCCGGTCGGCGCGCTCGTTCCCGCCGCGCTCAGGGCCGTCCGCAAGGGCGGGCGCGTCGTCTGCGGCGGCATCCACATGAGCGACATACCGGCGATGCCCTATTCCATCCTGTGGGAGGAGCGCGAACTCGTCTCCGTCGCCAATCTGACGCGCAGGGATGCCGAGGAGTTCTTCCCGGTGGCGCGCGCGGCCGGGGTGCGGACGCACACGACGATCTATCCGCTGGAGCGCGCCAACGAAGCGCTCGACGACCTTCGGCAGGGGCGGTTCAGCGGTGCGGCGGTCCTAGTGCCATAGCCGGCTCGTCTCATGCGCCGATGGCGACGGGTTCCACTTGCGCGACCTGATACCTCTCGGCAAACACCGAACCCACGCCGATCAGGATCGGCGCCGAGCGGTCGAAGTCCGCGGTGGCGGCGGCCAGGTCGCCGAGCGAGGTGCGCGCGGTGCGCATGCCGGGGCGGCCGACATTGGCGGCGATGCAGGCGGGCGTCTCGGGCGGCAGACCCTCGGCGATCAGCCGCTCGGCGATGAGGCAGGCGGTGCGGGCGCCCATGTAGAAGATGGTCGTCGCCGACAGGTCCGCAACCGCGCGCCAGTCGACATCCTGCGGCAAGCCTCCGGATTTCGAGTGACCGGTGACGAAGCGAACCGATTTCGCCATGTCCCGGTGCGTCAGCGACACGCCGAGAGCGGCGGCGAGCGCCAGGCCCGCGGTGATGCCGGGCACGACGTCGTAGGCGATGCCGGCGGCGTCCAGCTCGGCGATCTCCTCGCCGGCGCGGCCAAAGACCATCGGATCGCCGGACTTCAGCCGCACGACGTGCCGTCCGGCGCGGGCGAGCTTGACCATCAGCGCGTTGATCTCGTCCTGCTTGCAGCTCGGGCGGCCGGCCCGCTTGCCGACCAGGATGCGCCGCGCCTCGCGGCGGGCGAGTTCGAGCACATCGTCGGAGACGAGGTCGTCGAACAGGATCACATCGGCGGCCTGCAGCGCGCGCACCGCCTTGAGCGTCAGCAGTTCAGCGTCGCCAGGTCCGGCGCCGACAAAGGTCACCCTACCGGAATTTGCGCCGCCGCCCGTGCCGCGGAGCATTTCCCGCATATGGCCGTCGGCGTCGTCCGAAGGGGACGGTCCGAAGGAGCGGTCGACGAAGCGTTCCCAGAAGGCGCGGCGGGCTGGTCCCGGCGCCAGCGCCTCGGCCACCCGCTCGCGGATCGCGCGGGCAAGGGAAGCCCAGTCGGCGAGCGGGGGCGGCAGAAGTGTCTCGATCCGGCGTCGCACCGCCTGGCCGAGGATCGGGGCGGCGCCCGAGGTCGAGATGCCGACGACCACCGGCGAACGGTTGACGATCGTGCCGAACTGGAAGTCGCAGAAGGCCGGCCTGTCGATGACGTTGCAGGCGGCACCCGCGCTGCGAGCGGCAGCCTGGAAAGCGGCCGCCTCAAGCTCGTCTTCGGCATCGGCCAAGGCGACCACCGCCCCCGTGAGGCAGGCGGCATCCCAGCTCCGCCGGTGGACCCTCAGGCTCGGCTCGCGATCCGCGATGCGTTGCATCTCGTCGGAAACCTCGTCTTCGCAGGCAAACACCTCCACCAATGCACCGGCGGCCACGAGAAGTTCGGCCTTCCACGCGGCCCCTTCCGTGCCGCCGGCGACCACAGCGCGCTTGCCGGCGAGGTCGAGGAAAACCGGCAGGACCGACAGCGGCCTGATGCGCGCCGGCGCTTCGTCACTCGGCTGCCTGGAGACGACCTGCATCGATGATGGTCCTTATCTCGGAGCGGCACGAGCCGCAGTTGGTTCCGGCGCTGAGCCGCGCGCCGACCTGGTCCACGCTGGTGCAACCGGCGGCGACGGCCGCGGCGATCTGGTTGACGCCGACGTTGAAGCAGGAGCAGACGATGCGCCCGATCGACGGCATCGGAACCGGCGAGCGGCCCGACAGCAGGGCCATGCGGTCGGCGGGAGTCAGCGCCTGTCGCGACGCCAGCAGCGAGACCAGCCAGTCGCGCGGCGGCATCTGCCCCGGCGGCGCCACGAGCAGCGCCTCGGCCAGCGCACCGTCGCCGTCGAGCGCGGCGGCCCGATAATTGAGGCCGCGCCTGTCGGTGTATTCGACCAGCTGGTCGCGCGCGAAGGTGCCGAGAAGCTGGCGCGACAGGAGGATGCCTTGGTCGGGCGTCTCCGTGCCGCAGAGGTCGTAAACCCAGCCACCCTCGACCGGGCGGCGGCTCCAGTGCACGAAGCCGGTCGGACGCAGGTCCCGCCGGGTGATCAGAATGCCGGTCCAGGCGACCGCCTCGCGGTGCAGGCGAACCGGAACGTGCTTCAGTTCGGGCTGGCCGGAATGGGCGTCCGTCGTCGGGTTGGCGAGTGGGCCTGCGCCGGCATTGGCGGCGAACTGCCCGCTCCAGTGCATCGAGAGAAACGCCGCGCCGGGCTTCTGGCCGTCGCTGATCGAGACGCGGGCGCGCGACGAGCCGTATCGGCTCGATATCTGCGCCAGATCGCCATCGGCCAGGCCATTGCGCGCCGCATCCGCGGCGTTGATCTCGATCACGGGCTCGGGCGCATTGGACATCAGGCGCGGCACGCTGCCGGTCCGCGTCATCGTGTGCCACTGGTCGCGTAGCCGGCCGGTGTTGAGCGCAATCGGGCGCTCGGCGTCGACGGCGTGGGCGACGCCGCGATGGCGCACGGCGACGAAGCGCGCCCGGCCGTCGCCGGTCGGAAAGTGCCCGTCGCCGAGCAATCGTTCAGCGTGCGGACTGCCCTGCTTCGCCGGCCAGTGGCGCGGAGCAAAGCGCTCGTAGTCGGCGTCGGCGATCGCGGCCAGCCCGCCGAGGTCGAACAGCCGGGCGCCACCGTTCTCGAAGGCCGAGAGGGCGGCGTGTTCGCGGAAGATCGCGGCGGGCCCTTCGAAGGCGAAACCCTCGCCGAAACCCATCCGGCGGGCGACGTCGCAGATGATGTCCCAGTCGGGCCGGGCGGTGCCGGGAAGCGGCAGGAAGGGGCGCTGGCGCGACATGCGCCGCTCCGAATTGGTGACCGTGCCGCTCTTCTCGCCCCAGGCGGCGGCCGGCAGCAGCATGTCGGCATACCGGGTGGTGTCGGTGCGGGTCACGTCCGACACGACGACGAAGTCGCAGGTCTTGAGCGCGGCGCGCACCCGCGTCGCGTCGGGCATCGAGACCGCAGGGTTTGTGCCCATGATCCACAGCGCCTTGATGCGGCCGTCGCCGACGGCGCGGAACATGTCGACCGCCTTCAGGCCGGGCCGGCGGGCGATGGCGGGCGCACTCCAGAAGCGCGCGACCCGATCGGCGTCTTCCGACCGGTCGAAGCTCATATGCGCGGCGAGCTGGTTGGCGAGGCCGCCGACCTCGCGTCCGCCCATGGCATTGGGCTGTCCGGTGACCGAGAACGGCCCCATGCCTGGCTTGCCGATCCGTCCGGTGGCGAGGTGGCAGTTGATGATGGCGTTGACCTTGTCTGTGCCGTGCCAGGACTGGTTGACGCCCTGGCTGTAGACGGTGACGGTGCGCTCGGTCGCCGCGAAGAGCTGGAAGAACAGCCGCACGTCGGCCTCGGCGAGGCCGCAGCCGGCCGCGACGCTCGCCGGCGACGGCGCATCGGCCATGGCCGCGGACAGGGCTTCGGCGAAGCCGGAGGTCGAGGCCGCGACATAGTTCTGGTCGACCGCGTTCGCCCGGGCGAGGTGAGCCAGCACGCCGTTGAAGAGCAGCACGTCCGTGCCCGGGTCGATCGCGAGGTGAAGATCGCATTCGTCGGCGGTGGCGGTGCGGCGCGGGTCAATGACGACGATCTTCGTGCCGCGCTCGCGCCGGGCGGCAAGCAGGCGCTGATAGAGGATCGGGTGGCACCAGGCCGTGTTCGAGCCGGTCAGCACGACGAGGTCGGCCTCCTCGAAATCCGCATAGGTTCCCGGCACGATGTCTTCGCCGAAGGCGCGGCGGTGGCCGGCGACGGACGAGGCCATGCAGAGCCGCGAATTGGTGTCGATGTTGCCGGAGCCGATGAAGCCCTTCATCAGCTTGTTGGCGACGTAGTAGTCCTCCGTCAGCAACTGGCCCGAGACATAGAAGGCCACGGAATCCGGCCCGTGCGCGGCGATCGTGTCGGCGAAGCGCCTCGCGACGAGGTCGAGCGCTTCGTCCCAGGTTGCCTGACGGCCGGCGGTCTCGGGCGCCAGCACGCGTCCATCGAGCCCCGTCGTTTCGCCGAGCGCCGAGCCCTTCGAGCACAGCTTGCCGAAGTTTGCGGGATGATCGGGATCGCCGCGGACGGATACGGCTCCGTCCGCGGCGACCTTGGCCAGCACGCCGCAACCCACCCCGCAATAGGGGCAGGTGGTCCTCACCTCGGCTGCCGGGCGGTCGTCCATCGCGTCTACTCAGCCGCCATCAGCTGGCGATCGAGCGCGATCAGGATGCGGCCCTCCTCGACTTTGAGCGGAATGGTGCGCACGGAACCCTCGTCGGCGCCCTGCGCCAGGCCGGTCTCGAGCGAGATCACCCAGTTGTGCAGCGGGCAGGTGACGGAGGCGCCGTGCACGATGCCCTGTGTCAGCGGCCCACCCTTGTGCGGGCAGTGGTCCTCGATGGCGAAGATGCGGTCGTCATGGGTGCGGAACACGCCGATCTTGCCCTGCGGGGTCACCACGCAGCGGGCACCGCGTTGCGGGATGTCGTCGATCGTTCCGATGGGAAGCCAGGTCATGCGATCACTCCGCCGCGAGTTGATAGCGGACCGCCGCCAGCGGGCGGAACTCGTGCTTGTCCTTGCCCGAGACGCGCTCGGACCAGGGGTCGACCTGCGCGAATTTCTGGCTGAAGACGAAGCGGTCGTAGAACTCCCGGCGGCGCGGAAGATCGTCCAGTACCTGGCGCCGGATCTCGTCGTAGCCGACGCGCTTGGCCCATTTGTAGATGCGCTCGAGATAGCGGGCCTGCTCGCGATACATCTGCGTCAGCGCGACGATCACCTCGAGTGCCTCGTCCTCGGTCTTGACCTGGCCGAGCACCTCCGTGCCCTTGATGTCTAGGCCGGCGGCGCCCGCGAAGTGGATCTCGAAGCCGGAGTCGACGCAGACCACGCCAACGTCCTTGCAGGTCGCCTCGGCGCAGTTGCGCGGGCAACCCGAGACCGCCATCTTGACCTTGGCGGGCGTCCACGAACCCCACATGAACTTCTCGATGCGGATGCCGAGGCCGGTCGAATCCTGCGTGCCGAAGCGGCACCAGTCGGAACCGACGCAGGTCTTCACGGTGCGCAGGCCCTTGGCGTAGGCATGGCCGGAGACGAAGCCGGCCTTGCCGAGATCGGACCAGACCGCGGGCAGGTCCTCCTTCCTGACGCCCAGCATGTCGATGCGCTGGCCGCCGGTGACCTTGACCGTGGGAATGGCGAACTTGTCGACCACGTCGGCGATCGCCCGCAGTTCCTTGGCCGAGGTGACGCCGCCCCACATGCGCGGCACGACCGAATAGGTGCCGTCCTTCTGGATGTTGGCGTGGACGCGCTCGTTGATGAAGCGGGACTGGTAGTCGTCGGCATATTCGTCCGGCCAGTCGGCCACGAGATAGTAGTTCAGCGCGGGCCGGCACCTGGCGCAGCCGCAGGACGTCTTCCACTCGAGTTCCTGCATGACGGCGGGGATAGTTTTCAGCCGTTTCGCCTTGATCAGGCGGCGCACCTCGTCGTGGCCGAGCGTGGTGCAGCTACACATCGGCTGGATTGCGGCCGGGTTGTAGCTGTCGCCCAGCGTCAGCACCATCAGCTTCTCGACCAGCGGCGTGCAGGTGCCGCACGAGGCCGAGGCCTTGGTGTGGGCGCGCACGTCGTCCAGCGATGTCAGGCCCTTCGACGTGATCGTGCCGGTGATCTTGCCCTTGCAGACGCCGTTGCAGCCGCAGATCTCGGCGTCATCCGCCAAGGCCGCAACGGCCGCCAGAGGGTCCGCGGAGGCGCCTCCCTGGAAAGCTTGCCCGAAGATGAGCGTGTCGCGCATCTCGGAAATGTCGGTCTCCTTCTTCTTGAGATCGTTGAACCAGGCGCCGTCGGCGGTCTCGCCGAAAAGCACGGTGCCGATGATCCGGTTTTCCCTGAGAACGACGCGCTTGTAGACGCCCGCCGAGGCGTCGCGCAGGATGATCTCCTCGCGGTCGTCGCCATCGGCGAAATCGCCCAGCGAATAGAGGTCGATGCCGGTGACCTTGAGTTTGGTCGGCGTGTCGGAGTGGACGAAGCGCTTGTCCGCGCTTTCGGCCAGGTTTGCCGCGGCGACGCGCGCCATTTCGTAGAGCGGCGCGACGAGGCCGTAGACATTGCCGCCGACCTCGGCGCATTCGCCGACGGACAGGATGTCGGGATCGGAGGTCGCCATGCGATCGTCGGTGACGATGCCGCGGTTGACCGCCAGCCCCGCTTCCTTGGCCAAAGCCACGTTCGGACGGATGCCTACGGCCATGACCACCAGCGTCGCCGGGATGACCGTGCCGTCGGCAAGCTCGACGCCCTCGACCTTGCCGTTGCCGACGATTGCCTTGGTATTGGCCTTGGTCATGACCTTGATGCCTCGCGCCTCGACCGCTTTCTGCAGCAGATAGCCGGCGGCGGGATCGAGCTGCCGCTCCATCAGCGTCGGCATGACGTGCAGCACGGTGACGTCCATGCCGCGTTCCTTGAGCCCGGCAGCGGCCTCGAGCCCGAGTAGCCCGCCACCGATGACGACGGCCTTGTCGCGCGACTGCGCCGCCAGCAGCATGGCGTTGACGTCGTCGAGATCGCGATAGGTGATGACGCCCGGCAGGTCCTTGCCGGGGACGGGGATGATGAACGGTACCGAGCCGGTGGCGATGACCAGCCTGTCGTAGCTCTCGGTCACGCCGTGGTCCGAGGTCACGGTCTTGGCGCCCCGATCGATGGCGACGATCTTGTGGCCCTTGTAGAGCGTCACGCCGTTCTGGATGTACCAGCCGTCGCCGTGGATGACGATGTCGTCGTAGCTCTTCTCACCCGCGAGAACCGGCGACAGCATGATGCGGTCGTAGTTCACGCGCGGCTCGGCGTTGAAGATGGTGACCTCGTAACGGCCGGGCGCTTCTTCAAACAGATGCTCCAGCATGCGCCCGGGGGCCATGCCATTGCCGACGATGACAAGCTTTTCGGTCATGGGTCTCATTCCGCTGCCTCGACGAAGCGATGGCGCTCGTAGAGGAATTTCAGCACCGCCTCGCGGCATTTGAGGTAGGTCCGGTCTGAGGCGAGCGCGATCCGGTGGCGCGGGCGCGGCAGGGGCACGTCGAGCACTTCGCCGATCCTTGCGGCGGGACCGTTGGTCATCATCACGATGCGATCGGAGAGAAGCACGGCTTCGTCGACGTCGTGCGTGATCATGATGATCGTGTTGCCGAGCCGGGCGTGGATCTCCATCATCTGGTCCTGAAGATGGGCGCGGGTGAGTGCATCGAGCGCGCCGAACGGCTCGTCGAGCAGCAGGATCTTCGGCTCCATCGCCAGCGCGCGGGCAATGCCGACGCGTTGTTTCATGCCGCCGGAGATTTCCGACGGGCGCTTGTCCGTCGCATGCGCCATCTGGACGAGGGTGAGGTTCTCCATGATCCAGTCGTGGCGTTCGGCCTTCGTCTTGCGGCCGGCGAACACCTTGGACACGGCAAGATTGACGTTCTCGTAGACGGTGAGCCACGGCAGCAGCGAGTGGTTCTGGAACACCACGGCGCGGTCGGGGCCCGGCGAGTTGACCTCCTGATTTTCCAGGAGCACTGCGCCCTGCGAGACCTGCGTCAGGCCCGCGACGAGGTTGAGCAGCGTGGACTTGCCGCAGCCGGAATGGCCGATGATGGAGACGTATTCGCCCTTGTCGATAGTTAGGCGGATGTCGCGCAGAACCTCGGTCGAGGCGGAGCCGCGGGTGAAGGTCTTGCCGATATGGTCGAGCTTGAGATAGGCGCTCATGGGTCTGTTCCTTCTCAGTTCGAGGCCGTGCCGCGGGTGACGAGCGCGCCGAGGAAGGACACCAGCTTGTCGAGCATGAAGCCGACGAGGCCGATGTAGACGAGCGCCACGATGATGTCGGTGAGGCGGGACGAATTCCACGCGTCCCAGATGAAGAAGCCGATGCCGACGCCGCCGGTCAGCATCTCGGCCGCGACGATGGCGAGCCAGGACAGGCCGACGCCGATCTTAAGGCCGGAGAAGATGTAAGGTGCGGCGGCCGGCACCATGATCTTGTAGAAGAACTCGATGTGGTTGAGCCGCAGCACCTGGGCCACGTTGCGATAGTCCTGCGGGATGTTGCGGATGCCGACCGCCGTGTTGATGATCACCGGCCAGATCGAGGTGATGAAGATGACGAAGATCGCAGAGGGCCGCGAATCGAGGAACGCCGCGAGCGACAGCGGCAGCCAGGCGAGCGGGGGCACGGTGCGCAGCACCTGGAAGATCGGATCGAGCCCACGCATCGCCCAGACCGACTGGCCGATCAGCGCACCGACGAGAACTCCCACGATGGCGGCGAGGCCGAAGCCGTAGGCGACCCTTTCGAGCGAGACCAGGACGCGCCAGCCGAGCCCGATGTCCTGGTCGCCGTTTTCGAAGAACGGGCTGACGATCAGGTCCCGGCTCTGCGCCCAGACCTCCGAGGGCGGCGGCAGGGACGAGTTGGGGTCCGAAAAAGCGATCTGCCAGAGGCCGAGGAGGATGGCGAGCACCACGATCGGCGGCAGGACGGACTGGGCGACCTTGATGGCGAGGCCGCGCAGATCGAACCGCCTCGGCTGCGCGGCAAGCGGGACGACAGTCGCGGGACGCGGCTTGAAAGGACCGGCGACGACGACATCGCTCTTGATGACTGGCAGTGACATGGGCTTACCTTTGTCCGGGGTCGGGGACGGGCCGGCGGACGAGCCGCCGGCCGGTGGCGGCGGCGGTCAGACCATCGCCTTGATGGCGAGGCTTTCGAGGTAGGCGGTCGGATTGGCCGGATCGAAGACCTTGCCGTCGAAGAGGGTCTCCACGCCGCGGCTGTCGCCCGACGGAAGGTCGGTGAGGCCGAGACCCTTCGCCGCTTCGAGCCAGAGATCCGAGCGGTTGGTCGCGTCGACCATCTTCTTGACGTCGGTGGTGCCCGGGAACTTGCCCCAGCGGATGTTCTCGGTCATGAACCAGGTGTCGAGGCTCTTCCAGGGATAGGACGTCTCCCCCTTCTCGCCCCAGAACTTCATCAAGAGGTTCGTGCCTTCCGCGGTGCGGCCGTTGCCGTAATTGATGTCGCCCTTGATGCGGCCGATAATGTCCTTCACGGGCACGTTGTACCATTGGCGCTTGCCGACGATCTCGGCCATCTCCTGCTTGTTCTCCATCTTGTCGCACCATTGCTGTGCTTCCATGGTGGCCATCATGATGGCGAGGGCGGCCTTGGGGTTCTTGTCGACGAAGTCAGCGCGCATGCCGAGCACCTTCTCGGGGTGGCGGAACCAGAGTTCGCCGGTGGTCAGCGCGGTGAAGCCGATCTTCTGGTGGACGAGCTGCTCATTCCACGGCTCGCCGACGCAGAACGTGTCCATGTTGCCCACCTTCATGTTGGCGACCATCTGCGGAGGGGGAACGACGATCAGCTCGACGTCCTTGTCGGGATCGATGCCGCCCGCGGCGAGCCAGTAGCGCATCCACAGATCGTGCGTACCACCCGGGAAGGTCATCGCGGCGGTGACCTTCTTTCCGCTCGCCTTCTTCTTCTCGAAAGCCTCCTTGAGCGCCCCGGAATCCTTCTGCACGCCGGTCTCGGCATATTCCTGCGCGACCGAGATGCCCTGGCAGTCCTCGTTCAGGTTGATCAGCGTGTACATCGGCAGCGGCTGCTTGTTCTGCATCACCGCTCCCGATGAGTAGAGGTGCACCTTCGGACGCAGGATGTGGCCGCCGTCGATGCCGCCATTGGCGGTGCCGAGCGCCATGTTGTCGCGCGTGGCACCCCAGGAGGCCTGCTTCAGAATCTCCATGTCGGGCAGGCCGTATTTTTCGAAGATTCCCTTCTCCTTGGCGACGATCAACGGAGCGGAGTCGGTCAGGGCAATGAAGCCGAGCTTGGTTCCGGTGACCTCCGGCCCGGTCGAGGCCGCATAGGTGCCGGACGGCAGCAACTGGCGGCCGGCCAGAAGCAGCGCGGTCGTCGCCCCCACATCCTTGAGGAACCGGCGTCGGCTGGGGGCGTAGGTCTTTCTTGAGGTCTGGCTTTCGGTCATCTCGATCTCCGGGCTTGACGGCTGGGAGCGTCCGTCTGTTGCAGATGGTCAAAATAAAAAAGCTGCCGTTCAGAACCTCGCGTCCGTCCATCCGGGAGCGCGATTTCCTGAGCGGCAGCTTTGCCTGTGGGGCGCCCGTCCTTGGACGCCGATTTCGTGGCCTTTAGGCCTCGTAAATAGAGAAGCACGAACCGTGCCAGTTCGGTCGCCGGGGCGTTCGTGGTGGAATTTCAGGAACTTGACCGAAAACGGGCTAGACGCGGCCGCCTAGGAAATGACTGCCTGATCGGCACTCAGTTATTTTGCACTGCACAAACTATGTGCATCGCACCGCAAGCAACATGTCGTCAGGCGTCCGCCTGCAGGCCAGTCGCCTGCGTTGCGATGTAGCCGTCGAGCATGTCGGGATCGAAGATGCGGCTGTCGAAGAAGCCGTCCGGACCAAGGATCAGGCTGGCGCCGGCCGAGCCGACGGGGGTCGCGGTGGTCAGCGCACCCTCGACCTTGGCGTTGGCGCCCGGCAGTGCGACGCCAAGCGGCTTCAACGCCGCGCGGTAAAGGTCGGGCCGGTAGCAGTCGAGAGCAATCGACGTATTCGCCGGCGAGTGCCTGACATCGCCCCAGCGCACCATCTGAGTGTAGAACCAAAGCGAGTGGCTCTTCCAGGGAAAGTTCGCCGCCTTGTCGAAGGGTAGGAAGAAGTCGTCGACCTTGCGCAAGACGCCGCCGCCCACGTCGAGGCGGCCGGTGAGAGCCCGCATCTCGATCTCGGCAGGCTGGCCGAGAAATGCGGGTCTGCTCATCAGATCGGTGAGTTCGGCGTGGTTCTGCGAATCCTGGCACCAGCGTGCCGCGTGGTGAAGCGCGCGCAAGAGCGCCGACAATGCGTCCGGATGGTCGCGCGCCCATGATTTGCGCACGCCGAGCACCTTCTCGGGGCTGGCGCGCCAGATCGCGGCCTTGACCGTGGCGATATGGCCCTTTCCGGCGACAACCGAGACGCTGTTCCAGGGCTCGCCGACGCAGTAGCCGTCGATGCGTCCGGCCGCCAGCGCGTCGGCCATGAAGGGCGGCGGCACGATGACGATCTCGACCTCGTTCGAGGGGTCGATGCCGCAGCCGGCCAGCCAGTAGCGCAGTTCGTAATTATGTCCCGAGTGGGGATGCGTGACGGCGAAGCGCAGGGGGCTCTCGCTGGCCGCCGCACGGGCGCGGATCAGCCGGCGCAGCGCCGCGCCGCTCCGTGTCGGATCGAGATCGGCGAGCGCACCGTGCGCGGCCATGCCGTCCCAGACGGCATTCGACACGGTGACGCAATTGCCGCCGAGTCCGAGCGAGAAGGGAACGATCGTATCGGAGGCAAGCGGCGTCAGGCCGAGATTGCAGGCGAGCGGCATTGGCCCCAGCATATGAGCGACGTCGAAATGGCCGATCGCGATGCGGTCGCGGATGTTCGCCCAGGAGGTTTCGCGCGACAGGCGCAGGTCGATGCCCTCGCGCTCGGCAAAGCCGATTTCGCGGGCGGTCACCAGAACCGCGCTGTCGAAGAGCGGCATGAAGCCGGCGTTGACCTGGAATTGCGCCATGATCACAAGCCTCCGGGCCCGAGTAGGTCCGCCGCCGTCACGAGGCTCTGGGCCACGTCAGCCAGCTTCCGGTTCTGGTTCATCGCCGTCTTGCGCAGCAGGGCGTAGGCGTCTTCCTCGCTCATGCCGCGCGACTTCATCAGGATTCCTTTCGCGCGCTCGATCAGCTTGCGGCCCTCGAGTTCGCCGCGCGCCTCCTCCAGTTCGCGCGCCATGCGGGAGAAGGCGTTGAAGCGGCTGATCGCCATCTGCAGGATCGGCTTGACGCGCTCCTTGCGCAGCCCGTCGATGATGTAGGCCGACACCCCGGCGTCGACCGCCGCCTCGATCGAGGCCGTGTCTGAACGGTCGACGAACATTGCGATCGGCCGCTTCACCGCGCGCGACAGCTGGAACATGTTTTCCAGCATGTCCCGGTTGGGGTTTTCGAGGTCGATGACGATGACGTCGGGCTCGATCTCGGCGATCCGCCTGGCGATCCCGCCGACATCATGGACGATCGTCACCTGATCGTAGCCGGCCTCCCGCAGCCCGGCCTCGATGATGGCCGAACGGATGCGGTTCTCGTCGATGACCAGGATCTTGAGAGGAGCCGGACTCATGGCGGCATTCTGACCAGCGGCGCGAATTGTGCAATGCGGTAACTTGAGGTCGGCGGTCTCAGGCCAGATCAGACGACTGCGCGGCGATGAACCGTGGCCGCCTGACCCTGGACGATCTCACCCTCCTCGCCATCGCCGACGCCGATACCGGCGGCGTTGCCCTCGTCGGTGTCGATATGCATCTCGGTGAAGGAGTCGGCGCCGACCCGGATCAGCGTGCGGGCGAAGGTCAGGCCGCGGTCGTGGTCGCCGATGCGCACGTCGACATATTCGCCGTCCTCCAGGCCCAGCCGCGCGGCATCCGCCGGGTTCGTGTGGATATGGCGCGCCGCGATGATCAGCCCGTCGGTGACGAGGCTGCCTGCCGGGCCGACGATGGTCACCGTCGGCGTGCCCTCAAGCTTGCCGCTGTCACGCACGGGAGCCTTGATGCCGAGCGCGAAACTGTCGGTGCGAGAGACCTCGATCTGCGTGCGGGAGCGCAGCGGGCCCAGGATCGCCACCCTCTCCAGCCGCCCCTTCGGTCCTTCGAGGGCGACGCGCTCCCGCGCCGACCACTGGCCGGGCTGCCGCAGCGGCTTGTCAGGGGTAAGCCGATAGCCGGGACCGAACAGCGCTTCCACCGCGTCGCCCGTCAGATGAACGTGGCGGGCGGAGACGGCGACCGGGATAGGCTCGGCGACCGGCTCCGGGCGAGCGAGGGCGGCCGCCGTCTCGCGCGCGATCATCAGCTGCTCGGCCGTTTCGGTGACGAAGATACGGACGCGCGAGCCATAGGCCTGGATCTGCGGCGCCGCGTGTCCGGACAGATCGACTGCCTGGTTGCGATCGTGGTCGAGCCTCAGCCCCATGAAGTCCAGCCCGTCGCAGATGCGCCGGCGCATCGAGGGCGAGTTCTCGCCGATGCCGCCCGTGAACACGACCGCGTCGATGCCGCCCATCGCCGCCGCATAGGCGCCGACATACTTGCGCGCACGGTAGGCGAAGATCTCGATGGCGAGCTGGGCGTCGGGATCGCCCTTGGCCGCGCGGTCTTCCAGATCGCGCATATCGGAGGAGCCCGTGAGACCCTTGAGGCCGCTGTCGTTGTTGAGGGCCGTCTCGATGGCCTCGACCGAGAGGCCGAACTGGCGGCTGAGGAAGCCGAAAGCGCCGGGATCGACGTCGCCGGAACGGGTGCCCATGACGAGGCCCTCCAGCGGTGTCATGCCCATGGAACTGTCCATGCTCTGGCCGCGGTTGATCGCGCAGACGCTGGCCCCGTTGCCGAGATGGACCGAGACGATCTGCAGGTCGGACAGCGGCCTGCCGATCTCCTGCGCCGTACGCTGCGCCACATATCTGTGCGAGGTGCCGTGGAAGCCGTAGCGGCGCAAGCCCGCTTCGCGCCACTGGCGGGGCACGGCGTAAGTGGTGGCGAAGGGCGGGTTGGTGGCATGGAAGGCAGTGTCGAACACCGCCACCTGCGGCAGATCGGGCCAGAGCCTCCGGCACAGCCGCACCGCCCGCAGATTGGCCGGATTGTGCAGCGGCGCCAGCGGCGTCAGCGCGTCGATCTCGGCGACCGTCACGTCGTCCAGGATCGTGGCGGCCGAGAACCTGGCGCCACCATGCACGACGCGGTGGCCGATGGCGCCGATTTCAGTCAGGCCGAAGCGGCCGAGGACGGCCGGAATCGCCTCGATCGCCCGGTCGATGTCGCCGATCTCGCCGGTGCCGCGTTCGTCCGTGTCGCCCTGACGGAAGCGGAATTCGCTGCGGCCGTCGCGGAAGCGCTCGTAGGAGCCCTTGAAGACTTCCACCGCGCCGTCCTCCGCATCCAGACGGAACACGCCGAACTTGAGGCTGGAGCTTCCGGCGTTGAAGACGAGGATGTGCATGAAGGCTCCGCGCAGGATTCGGATATCGGCGACGTCGATGTCACCGACGCGGCAGTTCGCGTCAAGTCAGGAGGAGGCGCGGCGTTTTCTCTGGCAACATCAGACGGCATACCACTGCCAGTCCAGGATCTCCGGCATGTCCTCGCCGTGCTCGCGGACATAGACGCGATGGGCAGCCAGTTTGCCCTGGATTTCGGCGGTCAGCTCTTCTGCACGTGCCGCCGGAACCGGCACGCGGCGGATCACCGCGAGCGCCAGATGGTAACGGTCGAGCTCGTTCATCACCGCCATGTCGAAGGGCGTCGTGGTGGTGCCTTCCTCCCTGAAGCCGTGGACATGGAGATTGTGGTGGTTGGTTCGCCGGTAGGTGAGGCGATGGATGAGGTAGGGATAGCCGTGATAGGCGAATATGATCGGGCGGTCCTTTGTGAACAGGGCATCGAACTCCTCGTCGGTGAAGCCGTGCGGGTGCTCGGTGTGCGATTGCAGCGTCATGAGATCGACGACGTTGACGACGCGGATCTTCAGCTCGGGCAGGGCGGAACGCAGGAGGGTAACGGCAGCCAGCGTCTCCAGCGTGGGAACGTCGCCGGCGCAGGCCATCACGACGTCCGGCTCCTCGCCGGCCGGACAGGTGCAGGCCCAGTCCCATACGCCGGCACCCGCCTCGCAATGCGCCTCAGCCGCCTCGGCGCTCAGCCATTGCGGCTGCGGCTGCTTGCCGGCGGTGATGACGTTGATGCGGTTCCAGGTCCGCAGGCAGTGGTCGGTCACCCATAGAAGCGTATTGGCGTCTGGCGGGAAATAGAGCCGCACCGTGTCGGCCTTCTTGTTGGCGACGAGGTCGACGAAGCCCGGGTCCTGATGGCTGAAGCCGTTGTGGTCCTGGCGCCAGACATGCGAGGTGAGCAGGTAGTTGAGCGAGGCGATCGGCTTTCGCCACGGAAGTTCCGACGAGGTCTTCAGCCATTTCGCGTGCTGGTTCACCATCGAATCGACGATGTGGATGAAGGCCTCGTAGCAGGAGAACAGGCCGTGGCGGCCTGTCAGCAGGTAGCCCTCGAGCCAGCCCTGGCACAGATGCTCCGACAGCACCTCCATGACACGGCCTTCCGGCGCGAGCTGCACGTCATAGGGCTCGATGCGTTCCATCCAGATCCGGTTCGTGACCTCGAACACGGCGTCGAGCCGGTTCGACGACGTCTCGTCGGGACCCATGAGGCGGAAGTTCCTCGCTTCCTCGTTAAGGCGGATTACCTCGCGTAGATAGGCACCCATGTGGCGGGTCGTCTCGGCGGTCCGCTCGCCCGGGCGCGGCACGTCGATCGCGAGGCTCTTCCATTCGGGCAGGACGAGATCCTGCTTCAGCAGTCCGCCGTTGGAGTGGGGCAGGGCGCCCATGCGCTTGTCGCCTGCCGGGGCGAGTGCCGCTAGCTCCGGCAACAGCCGGCCGGATGCGTCGAACAGCTCGTCCGGACGGTAGCTTCGCATCCAGTCCTCGAGGATCTTGCGGTGCGCCGCGTCGCCGCGCGCATTGGCCACCGGAACCTGATGCGAGCGCCAGAAATCCTCGACCTTCTTGCCGTCGACCTTCTTCGGGCCGGTCCAGCCCTTGGGGCTGCGCAGCACGATCATCGGCCAGCGCGGCCGCGTCACCGTTGCGCCCGGCACACGCGCCGCCCGCTGGATCTCCCCGATCCGGTCGAAGACCGCGTCGAAGGTCGCCGCCATCGCTTCATGCATCGGGAACGGCTCGTGCCCCTCGACGAAAAACGGCGCGTAGCCGTAGCCGGAAAAGAGGTCGCGCAGTTCCGCGTCATCCATCCGCGCGAGCAGCGTCGGGTTGGCGATCTTGTAGCCGTTGAGGTGCAGGATCGGCAGCACTGCCCCGTCGACCTTCGGGTTGAGGAACTTGTTGGAATGCCAGGCCGCGGCCAGCGGGCCGGTCTCCGCCTCGCCGTCGCCGACGACGCAGGCGACGATCAGGTCGGGATTGTCGAACGCGGCGCCATATGCATGCACCAGCGCATAGCCGAGTTCGCCGCCTTCATGGATCGATCCCGGCGTTTCCGGAGCAACGTGACTGGGAACACCGCCGGGAAACGAGAACTGCTTGAAGAGTTTGCGCAGCCCTTGCTCGTCCTGGCCGATTTCGGGATAGACCTCGCTGTAGGAGCCTTCCAGCCAGGTGTTCGCGACCATCGCCGGACCGCCGTGGCCGGGGCCGCAGACATAGAGCACGTCCTGGCCTCGCTCCCTGATGATCCGGTTGAGGTGGACGTAGAGGAAATTCAGGCCGGGCGTGGTGCCCCAGTGGCCGAGGAGTCTCGGCTTCACGTGCTCCGCGGCGAGCGGTTCCTTCAGCAGCGGATTGTCGAGCAGGTAGATCTGGCCGACGGACACGTAGTTTGCCGCGCGCCAATAGCGATCCATGAGTTCGAGGGTTCTGCCCGCCAGTGCCATCGTGTCCCTTTGCCGTGCGATCGTGCGGAGGATAGAGCAAAGCTCTGCGCCGACAAACCTGTCCGGCTCGGATGCCGGCGCTTCGCCGCCATTCCAGTCGTGCGGCAGCCAACGAATGCCGGTCATAGGCGACAGGGCAGTGACACAAACAGGAGGGCGCTCTCGCGTCGGCGAAGAGTGCCGCAATTTTCGCGCCGAGAGCAGGGATTGCCCGGGGATTTCGGCAGTCGCGATTTTCGCGGGCGCGATCGCGGAAGTTGATTTCCGTCAAAGCGAGCCGACCTGCTTACGCGCAACCTGTCCAATACCTCAGCTCGTTCGCCGAGGATAGGAAACCGAGTTCACAGGTCCTGGGAGAGAAAGGACCGTGGGTTCGTCCCAGGGAACAGGAGACATGCATATGAAACGCTCTCTGAAGACGTGGCTGGCCGCGACCCTGCTTGCCACGAGTACGCTGACCGGGTTCGGAGCGGCGGCCGCCGACTTTACCGCCTGCGAAGTGACCGACACGGGCGGCATCGATGACAACAGCTTCAACCAGACCGCCTGGAAAGGCGTCCAGGACGCGCAAGCCAAGCTCGGCATCAAGGGACGCTATCTCGAATCGCAGGCCGAGACGGATTACACGGCCAACATCAATTCCCTTCTCGGCCAGTGCGACCTGATCATCACCGTCGGATTCCTCCTGGGCGACGCGACCAAGGCGGCGGCGGAGGCCAATCCGAACCAGAAGTTCTCGATCGTCGACTACGCCTACGATCCTGTGCTGCCCAACGTCGCGGGGCAGGTCTACGCGACCGACCAGGCGGCGTTCCTCGCCGGGTATCTTGCCGCGGGCATGACCAAATCGGGCAGCCTCGGCGTTTTCGGCGGCATCAACATCCCGCCGGTGACCATCTTCATGGACGGCTTCCACCAGGGTGCCGAATATTACAACAAGCAGAAGGGAACCAAGGTCAAGGTGCTCGGCTGGGATCCGGCCAAGCGTGAAGGTCTCTTCACCAACAACTTCGACTCCCTCGACGACGGCCGTGCCTTCGCGCAGAACCTCTACGACGAAGGCGCAGATATCGTGCTCCCGGTCGCCGGACCGGTCGGACTGGGCTCCGCCGCGCTCGCCAACGAACTCGGCGTCGACAAGCTCAAGATCATCGGCGTGGACGCGGATCTCTACCTGACCGACCCGGAGAGGAAGCACGTCTACCTGACGTCGATCATGAAGCGGATGGATGCCACTGTCATGGAAGTGATCGACTCCGCCATGAAGGGCACCTTCAAGGGCGGCGTGGTCGTCGGCTCGCTCTCAAACGGAGGTGTCGATCTCGCACCGCTTCACGACATGGAAACGATGGTTCCGGACGAGCTGAAGAAGGAACTCGCGACGATCCGCCAGCAGATCATCGACGGCACGATCAAGGTCGGGAACTGAGCTTCGCAGCCTACCCCGCTGCCGCCCTCGGCGGCAGCGGGTTCCGCCGGAAACAGGGAGGAGCCTCGTGGAAATCGAGCTGCGCGGCATAACGAAACGCTTCGGCGAGGTCGTCGCCAATTCCGACGTCAACCTGACGATCCGCGCCGGCGAGGTGCTCGGCCTCCTGGGCGAGAACGGGGCCGGCAAGTCGACCTTGATGAATGTCCTTTCAGGCCTCTATCGCCCGGATGGAGGCGAGATCCTGATCGACGGAAAGCCGGTTCAGTTCCGCGGTCCAGGCGATGCGATCCGTGCGGGCATCGGCATGGTCCATCAGCACTTCATGCTCGTGCCGGTGTTCACCGTCGCGGAAAACGTCGTCCTCGGGGTCGAGCCGACCGGCCCGGTCGATTTCCTCGACCTGAAGAAGGCGCGCGCCCAGGTGCGGGAAATCAACGAAACCTATGGCCTCGAGGTCGATCCCGACGAATACATCGAGAACCTGCCGGTCGGCGTCCAACAGCGCGTCGAGATAATCAAGGTACTTTTCAGGTCAGCCAACGCGATCATCTTCGACGAACCGACGGCGGTGCTCACGCCGCAGGAGGTCACCGAGTTCTTCGCGATCGTGAAGTCGCTGCGCAGTGCCGGCAAGGCGATCGTCTTCATCACCCACAAGCTGCACGAGATCCTCGAGGTCGCCGACCGCATCAGCGTTCTGCGCGAGGGGCGGATCGTCGGCGAAGGCGTTCCCGGCAAGACGACCGACCTGGAGCTCGCCGAGATGATGGTGGGCCGGCCGGTCAGCTTCAAGGTAGACAAGACACCGTTCTCCCCCGGCCCCGTCCTGCTCGACGTCCAGCACCTGACGGTGCTGCGCGAGAACGATGCGGTCGCGGTGAACGACCTGACCCTCAACGTGCGCGCCGGCGAAATCGTCGGCATTGCCGGCGTCCAGGGCAACGGCCAGTCCGAACTTGTCGAGGCGCTGGCGGGGGTCAGGCGCGTCGCGGGCGGCAGCGTGATGTTCCAGGGCAAGGATATCACCGGGGCCAGCGCGCGCGACCGGCATCGCCTGGGCATGGCGCACATTCCGGAGGACCGTCAGCGCACCGGGATCATCGCCGCCTTCACCGTCGCCGAGAACATGGTTCTCGACACTTACTACGACAGCCGCTTCTCGCGCGGCCTGGCGATGGACTGGCAGGCGGTGAACCAGAACTCGGCCGCCGCCGCCGCCGCCTTCGACGTGCGCACCCCGTCCATCTTCGAAAAAGCCGGGCATCTTTCCGGCGGCAACCAGCAGAAGCTGGTCGTCGCGCGCGAGCTCAATCGCGATACCAAGCTGCTCATCGCCTCGCAGCCCACCCGCGGGCTCGATGTCGGCTCGATCGAATACATCCACAAGCGCATCGTCGATGCGCGGGAGGAAGGCGACGGCATCCTGATCGTCTCGTCGGAGCTCGACGAGATCATGTCGCTCTGCGACCGGATCCTGGTGATGTTCAAGGGCCGCATCGTGGCCGAGTTCGGCGCTGCGGGACGCCCGGCAAACAAGAACGACATCGGCCTTGCAATGGCGGGGGTAGCGGCATGAGCGAACAGGGCGAAACGGCCACTCTCACCGCGCGTCTTCTCGAGCGCGCTGCGCCGAAACGGGCCGACTTCGAGGATCTGGTGATCGTGCCAGTGTTTGCGGTGGTGGTGGCCCTTATCCTCGGCGGCGTGGCGATGCTCGCGACCAATGTCGATCTCGAAACGATCGGGCGTTCCTACGTGGCGCTCGCCTACGGCTCGATCGGATCGATCAATGCGCTGTCGGAGACGATTACGGCCGCGACGCCGCTCATTCTGGCGGGACTGGGCGTGGCGCTCGGCTTCCGCGCGGGTCTGTTCAATATCGGCGCCGAAGGCCAGATCCTGATGGGCGGCATGGCGGCGGTCGTCGTCGGTTTCAGCTTCACCGGGCTGCCGATGCTCGTGCACCTGCCGCTGGCCCTTCTGGCGGGCATCGTTGCGGGTGCTCTCTACGCGGCAATCGCGGGATGGATCCGGGCGGCGACGGGCGCGCACGAGGTGATCCTGACGATCATGCTCAACATGATCTCCTACCGTCTCGTCGACTACATGCTGAGAATGCCCGCGATCCAGCGGCCCGGGCGATCTGATCCGATCTCCAGTTCTGTGCTGCCAACCGCCGAGTTGCCCCGGTTGCTGGAATGGCTCGGACCGAACCTGCGCCTGCATTCCGGAGTCTTCCTCATGCTTGCCGCGGTGCTGTTCGTCTACTGGCTGCTGTTCAGGAGCACGATCGGATTCGAATTCCGCGCCAGCGGCGAGAGCCCAGAGGCCGCCCGTTTCGCGGGCATGCGCTCCGGCCTGATCATCGTGCTGGTGATGGCGCTCGGCGGGGCTTTCGCCGGTCTTGCCGGAGCGAACCAGGTGCTCGGCGTGCTCGGCCGTGCGTCTTCGGGCTTCTCCGCCGGCATCGGCTTCGACGCCCTGGCCGTCGCCCTGCTCGGTCGTTCCCATCCTTTCGGGGTGGTGATCGCCGGGCTCCTATTCGGTGCGCTGGAAGCAGGTGGACGCCAGATGCAGGTGGACGCCGGCGTCAGCATCGACCTGATCGGCATCATCCAGTCGCTCATCATCCTGTTCATCGCCGCACCTCTGGTGGTGCGCGCGCTGTTCCCGTGGGGGTTCCGCAAGGGGGCCCCGGCAAGCAAGGAGTAGACCGCCATGGCGATCGAAACAGTGCAGGCCAATCGCAAGCTGGACACGCAGGCCGGCCGCCAGAGCAGGATCGCGGCCGTTCTCCTGGTCGGTCTCTCCGCGTTGACCGCGATGGTCTTTGCCCAGGTCGGCGACGGCGACGCGGTGTTCAGGCTGTCGCGCGCCAGCGACGCGATCGTCCTGCCGGACCTCGCCGTGCCGGCCATGGAGTTCAACTACATCGCGGCCGGCGTGCTCGCCTTCCTGGGCGTCCGCCTGTGGATCCGGGGCGGTTCGGGACGCATCTCGCTGTCGCTCGGCTTCGGGCTGCTGCTCGCGGTCGCGGCCTTCCTCGTCTGGGCAACGGTCGGCAAGGCGTTCTCGCTGACCGGCATGCTGCAGGCGACCGTGGTGCGGGCGGTGCCGATCGCGCTTGGAGCGCTCGCGGGCGTGCTGTCCGAAAGGGTGGCGGTGACCAACATCGCCATCGAGGGAATGTTGCTGGCTGGCGCCTTCACCGGCGCGCTGGCAGGGTCTCTGCTCGGCGGCTGGGGCGGCATCGCGGCCGCGGTTCTGGTCGGCGGCCTGTTCGGCCTGCTGCTTGCCGCGCTTGTCGTCACCTACCGGGTCGACCAGATCATCGCTGGCGTCGTGATCAACCTCTTCGTCCTCGGCGTCACGTCCTATGTCAGCAGCCAGGTGTTCCAGGAATACCGCTTCCTCAACAATGCGCCGGTATTCCGGGTGATCAGCATTCCCCTTCTTTCGGACATCCCGGTTATCGGGCCAGTACTGTTCCAGCAGAACATATTCGTCTACGGGGCGCTGATCATGGTGGCGGTGGCCACCTACTACCTCTTCTATACGCGCAGCGGACTGCGGGCGCGCGCCGTGGGCGAGCATCCTCGCGCGGCGGATACGCTGGGCATCGACGTCTACCGGATCCGATACATAAACGTGACGATCGCGGGCATGGTCGCCGGTTTCGGCGGCGCCTGGCTGACGCTGGGCCTGGTCGGGCGCTTCGACGAGAACATGACCGGCGGCCGCGGTTTCATCGCGCTCGCAGCAATGATCTTCGGCCGCTGGCACCCGGTCGGCGCGCTGATGGCGGCACTGATCTTCGGCTTTGCCGACTCCCTGCAACAGAAGCTCGCGCTGCTGCAGACCCCGATCCCGGCGGAATTCCTGGCGATGGCGCCCTATCTGGCCACGATCGTCGTCGTCGCCGGCCTGATCGGCGTTGCCCGCGCACCGGCCGCCGACGGAAAACCTTACATCAAGGAGTGATTGGGGGCAGGGCAAGAGATGTGCGGGATCTCGGTGATCCCGGATACCTCCATGCGAGAGGCGGGCCGGAAGCCCGCCTCGTCGTCTGGGAAACCGGTTCGGTAGAACCGGTCGATTCCTACCCTCAGTCGATGTCGAACGACACGCCCTGCGCCAGCGGCAGCGCCTTGGAGTAGTTCACGGTGTTCGTGGCGCGGCGCATATAGGCCTTCCAGGCGTCCGAACCGCTCTCGCGGCCACCGCCGGTCTCTTTCTCGCCGCCGAACGCGCCGCCGATCTCGGCGCCCGACGTGCCGATGTTGACGTTGGCGATGCCGCAATCCGAGCCGTCGACCGCAAGGAAGCGCTCGGCCTCCTGCATGTTCAGCGTGAAGATCGAGGACGACAGGCCGGCGGCGACCGCATTGTGGTCCTCAAGGGCTGCGTCGAAGTCGGAATACTTCATCACGTAGAGGATCGGCGCGAAGGTTTCTTCCAGAACCGGGCCGGCCTGCTTCGGCATTTCCACGATTGCGGGCTTAACGTAATAGGCCGTGTCCTTGCCGGCATCCGCAACGCGCTCGCCGCCCGTGACCACGCCGCCTTCGGCCTTCGCCGCGCCCAGCGCCCTCTGCATGCCGTCATAGGCCGCCTTGTCGATCAGCGGTCCGACGAGAGCGGAGGTTTCGAGCGGGTTGCCGACGGAGACGCTCTCGTAGGCCTTCTTCAGGCGCGGAACGAGCTGATCGTAGACGCTCTCGTGCACGAAGAGGCGGCGCAGCGTCGTGCAGCGCTGGCCCGCCGTGCCCATGGCGCCGAAGGCAATCGCTCGCAGAGCCATGTCGAGATCGGCCGACGGGCAGACGATGCCGGCATTGTTGCCGCCGAGCTCGAGGATCGAGCGGGCGAACCGCCTGGCGAGCCGCGGGCCGACCTCCTTGCCCATGCGGGTCGAGCCCGTCGCCGAGACCAGCGCCACCTTCGGATGGTCGACGAGCGCCTCGCCGGCCGCACGATCGCCGATCAGCACGGTCGACAGGTTCTTCGGCGCCGCGCCGAAGCGGGCAATCGCGCGCTCCAGGATCGCCTGGCTCGCGAGCGCGGTCAGCGGCGTCTTTTCCGACGGCTTCCAGACGACCGAATTGCCGCAGACCAGCGCCAGCGCGGCGTTCCACGACCAGACGGCGACGGGGAAGTTGAAGGCCGAGATGATGCCGACGACACCGAGCGGATGCCAGGTCTCCATCATGCGGTGGCCGGGACGCTCGGTCGCGATCGTGAGGCCGTAAAGCTGGCGCGACAGGCCGACGGCGAAGTCGCAGATATCGATCATCTCCTGAACCTCGCCCAGGCCCTCGGAGGTGATCTTGCCGGCCTCGATCGACACAAGGCGGCCGAGATCCGACTTGGCGGCCCGCAGTTCCTCGCCGAGCAGCCGCACCAGTTCGCCGCGCTTCGGCGCCGGCACCAGACGCCACTCCTTGAAGGCCTCGTGCGCCGCCTCGATCGCGGCAGCCGCCTCGGCGGACGATACCGGCTTGAGCCGAGCGATCTCCTCGCCGGTGACCGGGCTGAAAGAAGCCATGCTGCCGCCCGTCCAGGCCGCGCGGGGAACGCCCAGCCTGTCCAGAATGGCGGCGGTTTCCTGCTTCACGTCGACGGACTTGCTCATTGCATGCTCTCCAGGTTTCCGTTCGCGGCGGCGGCATCGCCGCGTCGGACGCCTATACCCGCCTTTCGCCCAGGGACGTCAAGGTCGTCGGCAGCCCGGACCGCTTCCCCGGCCGCGACCAACTGTCCTCACCGTAGGTCGATCGATAGGGAAGGGCGGCTGCGAGACAGCCGGCCGTGAGGATCAGATGACAGCTTCGGCTGCGAGACGGCGAAGGTCCGCCTCGCTGTAGCCGAGATCCCGCAGCACGGCATGGGTATCGCCGCCGAGCTCAGGCGGGGCGACCGTCGCCGCGATCACTTCACGGTTCACCTTGAAGCCCAGCGTCGGCAGGTGGACCTCCCGCGGCACGCCGTCCCACGGCATGGCGCGGACGAATTCGCGGGTCTGTGCGTGGCTTTCCGCCAGCATTTCGTCGAGCGAGCGGACTTTCGCGGCGGGGACGCCTGCCGCGTCGAGCGCCTTTTCCCAGTCGAGCGCGCGGCCCGCGCGAAAGATCCGCACCAGTTCGGCGCGAAGTTCGGCGGCATTGGCCTGGCGAGCGTCCGGACTGCTGAAACGATCGTCGTCCAGGAGATCGCGCCGTCCCAGTCCGGCGCAGAGAGCCCTGAACTGCTTGTCATTGTTGGCGGCAACCATCAGCAGTCCGTCCTCCGTCTCGAAGGCGCCGGACGAAGGGCTCTGGCTCCAGGCCTCGTTGCCCGACGGCTTCGGCATCCAGCCGCCGGTCAGGTGGCTGGTGACGAGCGACGCCATCAGCAGCATGGACGTGTCGAGCATCGCGACATCGAGATAGACCGCCTCGCCGGTGCGCTTCGTCTCGTGCAGCGCGGATACGATGGCGAAGGCCGCATTGAGGCCTGTCGCATAGTCGACGTACGGCGCTCCAACCTTCTGCGGACCGGTCTCGACGGTGCCCGTGGTCTTCATGATGCCGCTCATGCCCTGGACGACATGATCGTAGGCGGGGCGGCGGCTCATTTCGCCGTCCTGTCCGAAGGCCGAGATCGAGCAATAGACGATGCGGGGATTGATCACGCGCACGACGTCGAACGAGAGGCCGAGCCGGTCGATCGTGCCCGGCCGGAAGTTCTCGATGAAGACGTCCGCGTCCGCGATCAGGCGCTTCAGAATCTCCACGCCTTCGCTCGATTTGAGGTTCAGCGCGACCGATTTCTTGTTGGCGTTCTGGGTCAGGTAGGCAAGCCCCATAGCCCGCGCATTCAGCTCCGGCAGGAGCCCCTTGTCGCGCGACCAGTCGCCCACGCCGGGCGCCTCGATCTTCAGCACCTCTGCGCCCATCAGGCCGAGCTGATAGGCGGCGTACGGGCCGGCGAGCACCTGGGTCAGATCGATGACGCGCACGCCGGCGAGGGGCTGAAACATCAGGTTGCTCCACCAGAAGGAATGAATTTCGCAGCCTGCCCTTCGCGGGCTTCCGTGCCGGTCTCCTCGACCGGCCGCGCGACACGGCGTTGCCTGGAAGACGCCATGGCGGCTACTTGCGCTTGAACAGGAGGCGGCAATCGCCGACGCGGTCGCCGATCGCAGCGAGCCAGTCACGGGCCGCGGGGCTTCCCCGCAGGTGCGCGTCGAGGAAGGCGAGCGTGATCTGCTTCACCGCTTCGCGTTGACCGGGAACCTGCCTCTGGATCCCGTTGTCCGCGAAGCCGCCGAGATGGTGGTCGCCGTCTTCGATCACGGCGAGATTTTTGCCGCCCGCGGGCGCAAGATCGTAGGGTTCGGACTTCCAGCGCCAGTCGCCGCCCTTCGCGCCGCGGTCGAGCGTCCCGGTCACGGTGAGCACCGGCCCGTCCATCGCCTCCCACGAGCCGTCGCGCAGGCCCTGCTGGTCGCGGCCCTGGGGGCTGAGCAGCATTGCCGCGCCGAAGCGGCCGTCGCGGAAACGCCGGGCCGGCGAACCTGGCAGGTCGATCTCCGCGCCGGCGAGAAGCTGGGCGGTGTACGCGCCGAAGGAATAGCCGGCGATTGCGCAGGGTAGCCGCCGGTCCGGCCGTCCAGCCGTCGCCTCGAGCACCTTATCGAGCCGATCCATGATGCAGTTGGCGGTGGCGATCCGTTCGAGCCAGTGCTCCGGTGCATGAAGGATCTCGTGCATCCGCGCCCGCACGGCCGGCATCAGCGTCCATCCGGAAAGATCGGCGTCGGGATCGAGGCCGAGTTCAGGCTCGTTCCGCGCCACCCGGCCGATCGCGTCGGCAAAGGTGGGCTGGATCACGAGATAGCCGTGGCGCGCCCAGTGGCGGGCAAGATCGGCGTATTCGCGTCCATTCGAGCCGAGGCCGTGGCAGAACAGGACGAAGCCCGAGGGTGCACGGTCCGCCGGCCAGCGGCAGGTCAGGCCGGGACCGATGCCAGGCTCGCTGGCGAGCACGTCGTGCGCTTCCCGCACGTCGCTCGCCTCGATATCGCTCGCATAGGGAAGGTCCGTCACGCCGGTGCTCCCTGGCCGATTGCAGGTCCCGGGATCGCTGTCGCTCGGTCAAACAGGAAACAGGCGGCCGTTCCGCCGCCGTCGACCGGAAAGTCGGACGGCATCTCGGTCTCGCACCGCGGCATGACATAGGGACAGCGGTTGCGGTACGGGCAGCCCTGCGCGGCCACGCGCGGCGCCTCCCGGGCAGGCAGGGCCTTGCGGGTGGCGCGGCGGCGGCGTTGCGCTTCCGGATCGAGAAGGGGCACGGCATCGAGAAGCGCCCGGGTATAGGGGTGCGCCGGCGATTTGTAGACCCGGTCCGACGGTCCCTCCTCGACGATATGGCCGAGATACATGACCGCGATCCGGTCCGAGATGTGATGGACGAGGGCGAGGTCGTGGGCGATCAGCAGATAGGCGATGCCGAGCGCATCGCGGCGCTCGTAGAGCAGGTTGATGATCTGGTTCTGGGTCGAGACGTCGAGGGCGCTCACCGGCTCGTCGAGGACGATGAGCTTGGGCGTCAGTGCAAGGGCCGAGGCGATGGCGATGCGCTGGCGCTGGCCGCCGGAGAACTGGTGCGGGTGGCGGGCCAGGTGCTCTTCCGACAACGACACCAGCTTCAGCAGTTCAAGAGCGCGGGTGCGCCGCTCGTCCCTGGTCATCGTCGTGTGGACGCGCAGCGGTTCGGTGACGATGTCCTCGACCGTCATCGACGGGTTGAGGGACGAATAGGGATCCTGGAATACGGCCTGGATTTCCTTGCGCACGCTTGAGGGATAGTTCGTCCGCATCGATGCCAGGTCGACGTCGCCAAAGCGGATCTCGCCGCCCGTCGCCGGCACGAGGCCGAGCACGGTGTTGGCGATCGAGGACTTGCCGGAACCGGATTCCCCCACCAGCCCGAGCGTCTCGCCCGGCCGGATCGACAGGTTCGCACCCTTGACGGCCTGGAAGCCTTTTCCCTTGAGGCCCAGCAGCGAGCGGTCCCAGTAGGTCACGTCGAGGTTTCTGATCTCCAGCAGCGCGTCTGTGCTCATTGCGCGGCCTCCAGAACGAGTTCGTCGGCGCGGATGCAGCGGACGAGACGATCCGTCCCCGTGAGCGGAATGCGCGTCGCGCAGGCGGGAACCGCGAAGTCGCAGCGGTTGGAGAAGCGGCATCCCACTGGCCATGAGCCGGGACGCGGGACGCTGCCCCGGATCGTCGGCAGCGGCGGGTTGCGGTCCGAGGCGTGCGGCATCGCCGTCAGCAGGCCGCGCGTATAGGGGTGGCGCGGCCGGGCGAAGAGCTGCCCGACCTCTGCCATCTCGACCATCTCGCCGGCATACATGACGCTGATGCGGTCGCAGATGTCGGCGGCGACGGCGAGGTCGTGCGTGACGAACAGGATGGCCATGCCGAACTCGGCCTGGAGGTCGCGGAAGAGGTCGAGGATCTCCTGCTGCACCGTGACGTCGAGCGCGGTCGTCGGTTCGTCGGCGATCAGGAGCGAAGGATTGCAGCTCAGTGCGCGGGCGATCGCGATGCGCTGCGCCATGCCACCCGACAATTCGTGCGGAAAAGCGCGCGCCCGCTCCGCCGGACGGGGAATGCCGACGCGATCGATCAGGGCGACGGTCCGCTCCCAGGCCTCCTTCTTGGACAGCCCCTTCTTGGTGCGCAGCACCTCGGCGATCTGGCTTCCGACGGTGAATGCCGGATTGAGGCTTGTCGTCGGATCCTGGAACACCATCGCGACCTCGTTGCCGCGCACCTCCTCGATCTGCGCCTGCGACAGCGAGCGGAGATCGCGGCCGTTGAGCACGATCGAGCCGTGCGTGGTGCGCAAGGCGACGCTGGTCAGGCCGAGGATGGCGAGGCCCGTGAGCGTCTTGCCGCTGCCGGATTCGCCGACGAGACCCAGCGTCTCGCCCTTGCCGATGGAGAGCGAGAGATCGGTGATGAGAGGCACGCCCGGGCCGCCCGGCGAGGCGACGGTGACCTGCAGTCCCTCGACGCGAAGCACTTCGTCCGGGCGGGGAGGGGGCAGGGCGAGGGACGAGGATACGGCGGTGCCGATCGCCTTGAACCGAGCGGCGGGCGCATCCTGCCGGGCCGCGACCGCGATGCCGCGTCCGATGCCGTCGCGGATCACGTCGCCGATAAGGTTGACCGAGAGGACCGTGAGGATGATCGCGATGCCCGGCGGGATGGCGAGGAACCAGTGCAGGTCCATGAAGGCCGCGGCGGTGGAGAGCATCGTGCCCCAGCTCGCATCCGGCGGCTGCACGCCGAGGCCGATGAAGCTCAGTCCCGCCTCGGCCAGCAGCACTGCGCCGACGGTGAGCGTCGTTTGCACGATCAGCGGCGGAGCGATGTTGGGCAGGATGTGGCGCAGGAGGATGCGGCGGTCGGAGGCGCCGATGACGCGTGCCGAACGCACATAGACCTCCTCGCGCTCGGCCAGCACCACGCCGCGCGCCAGCCGCAGGAACGACGTCGAGAACAGGATGCCGAGCGCGATCATCGCCTTGTGCAGCCCCGTGCCCAGCAGCGCGAGGATGACGATCGCCACCATGATGCCGGGGATGGAGACGATCGCCTCGACGATGCGCATGACGACCCAGTCCCACCAGCCGCCGCGGTAGCCGATGAAGAGGCCGATCGGCACGCCGATGAGCAGCGCGATGGTCGTCGCCTCGGCGGCGGCGATGACGGCGATGCGGCAGCCGTAGATCAGCCGCGACAGCACATCTCGGCCGAGGTCGTCGGTGCCCAGCCAATGCGCCGCCGACGGTCCCTGAAGGGATTCCATCAGGTTCTGCCTCAAGGGGTCGTAAGGCGAAACCGCGTCGGCGAAGATCGCGAGCAAGAGCAGCAGCGCAAGGGCCGCCGCGGCGAAGGCGACGATGGCGAAGGAGCCTCCCCCAAGCCATCGCGGCCGGCGCAGACGCGTCGCCGAATTTTCGGTGGGCAGAGCGGTCAAGATGGGCGGGCCTTGGGATTGAGAAAGCCGTAGACGATGTCGGTGGCGAGCTGGACCATCACGACAAGCCCGACCATGACGAGGACGAGCCCCTGGATCATCGGGATGTCCTGCTGGCGCACCGCCGTGATCGCCAGCGTGCCGAGGCCGTTGATGGAGAAGACCTGCTCGACGATCAGCGATCCGCCGAGCAGCACGGTGATCTGGAACGAGAGAACCGCGACGACCGGCACCATCGCGTTGGTCAGCGCGTGTTTCAGGATCACCCGGCGCGACGACAGGCCCTGCGCGCGGGCGGCGCGGATATAGTCTTGCTGCAGCACGCCGACCATTGCCGAGCGCACCTGGCGGGCGATTGCCGCGCTCGAAGACAGCCCGAGCGCAATCGCCGGCAGGGTCACGCTGCGCAGCCACTCCCAAGGCGAGGCCGATATCGGCGTGAAGCCGGTGGCCGGAAACCAGCGCATGTTCACAGCGAAGACGGCGACGAGCAGGAGGCCGAACCAGAAATTGGGGATCGCCTGGCCGATCGTGGCGCCGACGGTGGCGAGCCGGTCGACCCATGAGCGGGGGCGGAGCGCGGCGGCGATGCCGGCAGCGGTGCCGACCGCGACCGCGATCAGCGCCGAGACCAGGGTCAGCGACAGCGTTACCGGCAGTCGCTGCATGACTGCGTCGGCGACGCTGACGCTGTTGAAGAAGGAGGTTCCGAGGTCGCCCTGCACGGCCCGGCCGAGCCACTGGATATAGCGCAGGATGACGGGCTGGTTGAGCCCGAGCCGCTCGCGCACGACCTCGTACTGCTCCTGCGTGCCCGTGTCGCCGATGATCAGGTCGACCGGGTCGCTCGGCAGCAGAGACGTGAAAGAGAACGTCAGCACCGAGACGATAAACAGGAGCGGCACCAGCGCGAGCAGCCGCCTTGATACGAGCTTGAGCACGGATCCTCTGCTCAGTTGGCCTTCAGGCCGCGCAGATTGATCGAATCCTCGCCGTAACGATAGACCACTGTCGGGTTGCTGGCAGTCTTCTCGCTCACGCCGATGAGGATCGGCGAGCTTGCGACGAAGATCAGGAAGGCCTCGTCGGCCAGCCTGGCGGCCATCTTCTTGTAGATCGGCGCTCGAACGTCGGTCTCGACCGATTCGAGGCCGGCCTTCGCAAGGGCCAGCAGTTCCTCGCTCGGCTTGGCCTTGAAGGGATTGTAGTTCGCGTTCTCGTAGATGTAGCGCAGGGCCAGGAACTTCGGATCCGTATTGGTCTGCCAGACCAGGTTGGTCGCCGGATAGGCCGTGGTGCGGCTGACGCGTGCCAGCGTTCCGGGCTCCTGTGGAGCAATGTTCATTGTGATGCCGATCTCCTTGAAGAAGCCGGCAAGCGCCTCGAGCCGAGACTGGTAGAGCGGGATCGACGGCATGTCGAAGCTGAACCCGTCCGGGAACTTGGACTTGGCCATGTATTCACGCGCCTTGTCGACATCGTAGGCGTAAACACCCTCCAGGGCGGGATCGTAGGCCCAGTGGCCCTCGCCGTACGGCTGGTAGGAATCGACGGCGAGACCGAACTGGACCGCCTTGCCGAAGGCCGTCCGGTCGATGGCGTAAGCCATCGCCTTGCGCACGTTGACGTCGGCGAAGGCCGGGATCACGGTGCCCTCGCGATCCGAGATGATGATATGGTAGTTCAGCCCCCCGGTGCCGCGGATGAGCTTGAGACCGGGGGTGCGGTCGATGATCGCCGACTGTGGATTGGCAAGCCAGTTGCCGCCGTCGATCTGGCCGGTCTTCAGCGCGTTGAGGCGGGCGGTGTCGTCAGGGATCTCCAGCACTTCATATCGGGCGAGACCGATCTTGTCCTTGTCCCAATAGGTAGGATTCGGGGTGTAGACCTGAACCTCGCCCTCGCGGGATTCCGTCTTGCTATGGATGTAGGGTCCGGTGCCGACCGGGTTGCGATCGAGCGCGGGATCGTCCATCGCCCCCGGCGCTATCATCATGCCGCCCGTGAGGCACAGGCTGTCGATGATTGCCGGGTCTGGTTCCTTCAGCTTGATCTTGAGCGTGTATTCGTCGGCGGCGGATGCCGAGGCGACAGTCTTCAGTCCCTCCACGATGCCGAGTTCGACGCCGCGGTTGATATTCTTCGCGGCCGCTTCGGCGTTGAATGGCTCGCCGTTCGAGAAGGTAACGCCCTGGCGCAGCGTAATAGTAACGTCGAGGCCGTCGACCTTGTAACCTGTCGCAAGCAACGGCACGTAATCACCCTTGGGGCCCTTCTCGAACAGGGACTCGTATGCAGGCCGGAGGAAAGGGACCCCG
Organism: Mesorhizobium sp.; assembly: GCA_019635735.1. GTDB lineage: Bacteria > Pseudomonadota > Alphaproteobacteria > Rhizobiales > Rhizobiaceae > Mesorhizobium_A. Next base: position 187,017 of record JAHBYX010000006.1, on the reverse strand, counting down.
CTGCCGCTTTGCTTTTGCGGATCCATGGTGATGAGCTTGACCTGTTCGGCGTATCTGAACGTGCCGCTGCCTTCGGCCCATGCCGGCGTTCCGCCAAGCCCCAGCGCCATCGCGGCGAGGAATGCTGATCTAGTGATCCACGTCTTCATCTCGGCCCTCCCAGCCAGTGCAGCGCCGACCTTTGGCGACGCCGATTCCAAAATCGAGCTCTTGTCTCGAAAGTGATATAAGAATAGCACTATATCACTTTGGAAACGGGCTCAACCGGTTTTTCGTCGGTTCCGCGCCTTTCGAGCGATTGTTTTGCACAGCTCCGATGCCGTAACGAAGTATTGAAAGCGTATGGGAGGGGCCATTTGCCGACCGAAACCGCAGAGAAGCAGCTGCTCCGAGAAGACGGGACGCCCTACTACGTCCAGCTCGCCGCGATCATCCGCCGCCGTATCGCGGATGAAACCTGGAGCGTGGGCGACCGCCTGCCGACCCTGAAACATCTCGTCGCGACCTTCGGCGTGTCGCCGATGACGGTCCGCCACGCCCTCTCGGGACTGGAGAAGGAAGGGCTGATCAGCGCGGAACGCGGCCGGGGCACGTTCGTCACCGCGAAGCCCGAGACTGCGGTCGCGGTGCCATACGGCCTGATCCGTTCGCCCTTGAACCGGGGGTCGTCCCTGAGCTTCCGGGTGCTCGCGACGCGCCCGGCTGCGACCGAGCTGCGCATCCTGCCGGAGGAGGGCACATCGGCCGCCCCCTATCGCTACATGAAGCGGGTTTTCGAACGGGCGGGCCGGCCGTTCATCGTCGGGGAATACCTCGTGTCCGACCGCGTATACGAACTGATTCCCAAGCGTCTCTGGGCCACCGAGCTCATCAGCAACCTGCTCTACGACGCCAAGGACATCGGGCTTTCGCGGGTACGGCAGACCTTGCGCGTCGTGTCGGCCATGCCGCAGGAGGCGGCGGAGCTCGACATCCAGGTGAACGAGCCGGTCATGCGCGTGCGGCGCATCTTCCTCAACGCCGCCGGCGAGGTCATCTGCCTGGCGCAACTCGTCTATCGCACCGACGGCGTCGTCTTCGACATCAACATCGACCTCGACGACCGCAACCGCCTGCTCGAACTCGGCGGCATCCCCGAGTCCTGACAGGACCGACGGCACGTCGATCGGCCACTGGACGCTGTGAGCGCTGGCAAGCTCGTCTGGCGGGACGTGAAATCGTGTGATCGATGATGACGATTGGCGCGCGGCTCTCGGAGTGACGGCAGGGGCACGCGCGGCATGCGGCGCGGTCGGCGTTCGCCGCATGCCGAAAATACCAATGATTTCCGAGAATTGATGGTAGCGGAGAGTGGACTCGAACCACCGACCCCAGGATTATGATTCCCGTGCTCTAACCAACTGAGCTACTCCGCCACAGGGCGTCCGGACAAGCCGATACCCGGCCACGCTGGTCAGGCGAGGCCTCCGCAAGGATGCGCGCGATATAGTGTGCGCCGGCGGGGCCTGTCAAGCAGTGGAGGGAGCCGGCAATTATGGTTTGGGCGCCGCCGGCTGGCGCTGCCCGCAGCACAACGGCTGACGCTGCGTCCCTGGCGCGCCGGGGTTGAGTTCGCCCTGTTCGCTGGCTATGTGTCTGCCACCTTTTCTCCTGGAACGACATTCATGGCGCCGCGCATTGCAGTTCTCGGCTGCGGATACTGGGGCAGCAACCATATCCGCACGCTGAAGTCTCTCGGCGCCCTGCACGCGGTCTCCGATGCCAACCTGGCCCGCGCCGAAGGCTTCGCCGTCGAGCAGGACGTGTTGGCGATCGCACCCGATGACCTGTTTTCGCGCGACGACATCGACGCCATCGTCATGGCTCTGCCGCCGCAGTTCCACGCCGAGATGGCGATCCGCGCGGTCGAGTCCGGCAAGGACGTGCTGGTCGAGAAGCCGATCGCGCTCACGGTGGCGGACGCCGAGCGCGCGGTGGCGGCAGCGAAGGCGGCCGGGCGCATCTTCATGACCGGCCATGTGCTGCGCTTCCACCCCGCCTTCGAGACGCTGAAGGATCTGATCGACCGCGGCGATCTCGGCGAGATCAAGTACATCCACTCCCACAGGCTCGGCCTCGGCAAATTCCACACCGAAAACGACGCGCTGTGGGATCTCGCCCCGCACGATCTGTCGATGATCCTGGCGATCACCGGCGCCGCACCGATCGAGGTGCGCGGGGAGGGGGCGGCGCTGCTCGACCACCTGTCGGATTTCGCCCACCTGCACATGCGCTTTCCCAACGGGTTGCGCAGCCATCTGTTCACCTCGCGGCTCAATCCCTACCGCGAGCGGCGGCTGACGGTGGTCGGCACCAAGTCGATGGCGGTGTTCGACGATGTCGAACCCTGGGAGCGCAAGCTCGCCGTCTACCGCCATGCGGTTTGGCAGGACAGCGGCCACTGGGCGTTTACTGCCAACGAGCCGACTTACGTTCCCGTCGCCGAGGGCATGCCCCTGACGCGCGAACTGCAGCATTTCATCGCGTGCATCGAGACGCGTTCCGAGCCGCGCACCAGCGGCGAGGAGGCGATCGGCGTGCTGCGCATCCTCACCGCCGGAACCGTCACGCACGACTGAGTATTGCGATCACCCCGCCTTACAGGGGCGGCATGTGTGTGAAACCGACGCACTGGCGCGGGCCTGCGGATCGAATTAAGACGGCATGTCCGCCGGCGGCTTCTGGCCGCCCAGCCACAAGACCTGACAAGGGCGACCCATGCAGTTCATCGACCTCGCGGCCCAGCGCGCACGCATCAACGACCGCCTGAAAGCCGCGATCGACAAGGTGGTGAACGACGGCCGCTACATCCTCGGCCCCGAAGTCGCGACATTCGAGAAGCAGCTTGCCGATTATGTCGGCGTGAAGAACGTGGTCGCCTGCGCCAACGGCACCGATGCGCTGCTCTTGCCGCTCTATGCTTGCGGAATCGGCCCCGGCGACGCGGTGTTCGTGCCGAGCTTCACCTTCGCGGCGACGGCTGAAGTCGTGGCGCTGGCCAAGGCCGAACCGGTCTTCGTCGACATCGATCCGGATACGTACAACATCGACATCGAGAGCCTCGAGGCGGCGATCGCGATGGTCAAGGCGGAAGGACGTCTCACACCCCGCGCGATCATCCCCGTCGACCTGTTCGGTCTTGCCGCCGACTATGACGCGATCGGTGCCATTGCGGCGCGGGAAGGCCTGATGGTCATCGAGGACGCGGCGCAGGCGATCGGCGGCGTGCGCAAGGGCGTCAAGTGCGGCGCCTTCGGCGACGTCGCGTCGACGAGCTTCTACCCGGCCAAGCCGCTCGGCTGCTACGGCGACGGCGGCGCCATGTTCACCAATGATGATGCGATGGCCGAACGGCTGCGCTCCTTCGCCTTCCACGGCAAGGGCGAGACCCAGTACGACAACGTGCATGTCGGGCTGAACTCCCGCCTCGACACGATCCAGGCGGCGATCCTGATCGAGAAACTCGCCATCCTCGAAGACGAGATGGAGGCGCGCCAGGTCGTCGCGAAGCGCTATGCCGAGCGTCTCACGGGCATCGTCAAGCCGGCGCATATGCCAGCGGGCAACCGCTCGGCCTGGGCGCAGTATGCGATCGAGACGCCGGTGCGCGACGGGCTGAAGGCACACCTGCAAGCCCAGGGCATTCCATCGGTCATCTACTACGTCAAGCCGCTGCACCAGCAGGTGGCTTATGAGCGCTTCCCGCGCACGCCCGGCGGTCTGCCGGTGTCGGAGTCCCTGCCTGAGCGGATCCTCTGCCTGCCGATGCATCCCTATCTGAGCGAAGCCGATCAGGATCAGATCTGCGACGCGATCGCCGGCTATGTCGGGCACAACGCCGCGATCGCGGCCGAGTAGGTTCAGGCCGGCAGCCGGGTTCCCTCGGCTTCCATCTTCCGCAGCATGGCTTCCGCCTCGGGAGCGCGCTCGGAGCGTGCGATGAAGCCGCCGCCGAAGACGCGCGCGCCGTCTCCCTCGCCGTCATAGAGCACGCAGGCCTGGCCGGCGGCTACGCCCTGTTCGCCTGCCGCGAGTTCCACCTCCGCCCGGCCGTCCGTCCAGCGCAGTACGGCGGGAGCGGGACGGCGGGTCGAGCGCACCCTTGCGAAGAGTTCGAGACCCGACGCGGGAAGCGCCTCGATCGGCATGTCGCCCAGCCAGTTCATGTCGCGCAGCACGACCTTTCGGGTCTCCAGTGCCTCGCGCGGCCCGACGACAACGCGCGCGTGGGCGGCGTCGATGTGCACCACGTAGAGCGGATCTCCGGTCGCGACGCCGATGCCGCGGCGCTGGCCGATCGTGTAGTGGAGAATGCCGTCGTGGCGGCCGAGCACGCGGCCGTCGAGATGGACGATCTCGCCCGGTGACGCCGCCTCGGGCCTGAGCTTGGCGATGATGTCGGAATACTTGCCCTGGGGCACGAAGCAGATGTCCTGGCTGTCCTGCTTCTGGGCGACGGTAAGGCCCATCTCCGCTGCGAGCTCGCGCACGCGCGGCTTCGGCAGGTCGCCGAGCGGGAAGCGCAGGAAGTCGATCTGCTCCTGCGTCGTGGCGAAAAGGAAGTAGCTCTGGTCGCGGTCGGCGTCGACCGGCCGGAAAAGCGCGCGATGGGCGCCGTTGGCGCGGGAACGGATATAGTGGCCGGTGGCGAGCGCATCCGCTCCGAGGTCCCGCGCGGTGGCCAGGAGGTCGGCGAACTTGACCGTCTGGTTGCAGACGACACAGGGAATGGGCGTTTCACCGGCGGCATAGCTTGCCGTGAACGGGTCGATCACCGCTTCGCGAAAGCGCTGCTCGTAGTTGAGCACGTAGTGCGGAATGCCGATCGTCTCGGCGACGCGGCGGGCGTCGTCGATATCGCGTCCGGCGCAGCAGGAGCCGGGCCGGTGGGTGGCGGCGCCGTGATCATAGAGCTGAAGCGTGACGCCGACGACATCATAGCCCTGCCGCTTGAGCAGACCGGCAACGACCGAGGAATCCACGCCGCCCGACATCGCGACGACGACGCGCGTGTCTTCTGGACGTCCGGGAAGGTCGAGGCTGTTCGTCGTCATCGCTGCATGGCCGTGCGGAAAGTGGGTCTTGAGGCTGATGGCAATATAGGTCAAGCCCCTTCCATGTGCCACGCGTCGGGCGAACGGACCGGCGGGCGGGACAAAATATCCAATCAAAACAGAGTGTTGAAAGCCTTCGAATTCGATTGTTCCGCTTAGGCAATTTTTAAACCTGTGGCGGTATTGTGTTCTGGATCGAGTGTGAGTGCGTAGTTTAGAGAGTATGATGACCGATCTGATCAGACCTCGCGTCAAGTATGTCATCGGGCCGGACGGCAGCCCCCTTACCATTGCCGACCTGCCGCCGTCGAATACGCGCCGCTGGGTCATCCGCCGCAAGGCCGAGGTCGTCGCCGCCGTTCGTGGCGGGCTTCTCAGCCTCGAAGAGGCATGCCAGCGCTATAAGCTGACCACCGAGGAATTCCTGTCGTGGCAGGCGTCGATCGACGAGTACGGCCTGGCCGGCCTGCGCACCACCCGCATCCAGCAGTACAGGCACTAAGCTTCCCTATTTCGCGCCCGCCTGTCGCGATTTCACCAGCGACGCGGCCGCCACCGTCAGCACCACCGATCCGGCGAAGAACCACAGCCCCGGCTGCGTGAAGGCGGTTGCGAGGCCGCTTGTCTTCGCCGCGAAGATCACCAGCGCCACCAGCAGCACATCCAGCATCGACCAGTTCGACAGCGCGCGGAACCAGGCCGGCAGCATCCGGTCGCCGGCCGACTGCGCGAAGGCGGCGGCGTGAAGCAGATAGAGCTTCATTGCCGGAAAGATGATCGAGAAGACCAGGATGAGAGCCGCGATCGGCCAGTCGCCGGCGTTCCAGAGGCTCGAGATCATGGCGATCAGGGACGGCTCGTCCGACAGGATCAGGAAGCGTTCGATCCGGACCAGCGGCAAGGTGATGCCGAGCGCAAAGGAGAAGGTGGCGCCGCACAGCACGGCCGGGAGCAGGAACCGCATCGGGTTCCTATAGCGAAGGAAAGCCCCGGGCGTAAGCTTCGCGCAAGCGGTTCACGCGATACGTCGAGGCGGGGCGTCGTTCAGCCGACGGCGCGACGGGCGTCGGTCTCGAGTTCGCGTTGCCGGGTATCGCGGTTTTCCAGCATTTCGGCCTTGGAGAGTTCAGCCTCGGCCTCGGCGAGGGCGGCTTCGGCGCCGGCCTTCTGCTGCAGGAGATCGTGCTGCGAGGTCTTGAGGTTGTCGCGGCGCAGGCGCGCCGCCTTCGCGAAGGTGGGATATGCGAAGTGATTGATGTCGGTGATGCCGGACTTGCGCTCTTCCGAGGCGATCTGCGCGTCGAGTTCGTTGGCCATACGTTCGAATTCGGCCACCATCATCTCGATCTGAAGAAGCTGACGACGCTTCTCGCTGACCTGGAATTTCTTCAGTCTGACGAGATTCCCGCGTGACTTCATGACGACAAACTCCAGAACACGAACCCAACTCGACAAAACATCGGATCCGCCGGGTCGGGCGGGCCGTGCGCTACATCCGACAGTGTCGTCCATCGTGCCGAATAAAATCTTAAGGCGAGACGGACTTGGTAACCTTTCGTTTACGCGCATTGTTAATCATACGGGTCATGGCTTAAGGGCCGGTAAAAATCGATCGGTGGGGACCGATATTCGGAGACAGCGAATCCGGAACACCAGCTTACGCTGATTTCCTAATTCGGTGGTTTAAGAAGCTCGGTGGGTGATTCGCGTTTGGATTCAAATGCGTGTTGCGAAGAGTTGGCAAAAGCTGATTGTCCTTGCGTTGTGGAATCAGATTTTGTTAACCATTCGGTGGCAGCTTCTGAATCAGGCAATCACTGTCCTTGGCCGGATTGATGCTCCGGTCCGGCGGCGGAGAAGGGGAATGAAATGCGCGTCCTGCTGATTGAAGATGACAGTGCAACGGCCCAGAGCATTGAGCTGATGCTCAAATCCGAGAGCTTCAACGTCTATACGACCGACCTCGGTGAGGAAGGCGTCGATCTCGGCAAGCTTTACGACTACGACATCATCCTGCTCGATCTGAACCTCCCGGACATGTCCGGTTACGAGGTGCTTCGGACGCTGCGTCTTTCCAAGGTGAAGACCCCGATCCTGATCCTTTCGGGCATGGCCGGTATCGAGGACAAGGTTCGCGGCCTGGGCTTCGGCGCGGACGACTACATGACCAAGCCTTTCCACAAGGACGAGCTCGTGGCGCGCATCCACGCCATCGTCCGCCGCTCGAAGGGTCACGCCCAGTCCGTCATCAGTACCGGCGACCTGATCGTGAACCTGGACGCCAAGACCGTCGAGGTCGGCGGCCAGCGGGTGCACCTGACGGGCAAGGAATACCAGATGCTGGAGCTGCTTTCGCTCCGCAAGGGCACCACGCTCACCAAGGAAATGTTCCTCAACCACCTCTACGGCGGCATGGACGAGCCGGAACTGAAGATCATCGACGTCTTCATCTGCAAGCTGCGCAAGAAGCTCGACGCCGCGTCGGGCGGCCAGAACTATATCGAGACGGTCTGGGGCCGCGGCTATGTGCTGCGCGAGCCGGAAGACCTGCGCGTCAGCGCCTGACATTCTCTACCGGTATTTAAGAAAGGGCCCGGCGGGTCAGCCGCGGGCCTTTTTCTGTTTGATCGAGCTCTTGCCTTTGCCGCCGACCGGGCTCAGGCCGCGGCCTGGAACTGGCGGAAGCGCTCGAGCAGCTGCGGCCTGTTGAACGGCTTCAGCACGAAGCCGGCGGCGCCCGCGCGCTTGGCACGCATGATCGCGCCAAGGTCGAACTGCGGCAGGCAGATCATGATACGGGGGCGGATGACGGCCGGAATGGTCACGGCCTGGCGGATGAACTCGACCGTCGTCATGTCCGTCAGACCGCCGTCGACGACGATGATGTCGGGCATCTGCGCCAGGCACATGTCCAGCGCCTGCGCTCCGGTCGAAGCCTCGACGACCATCATATCCGGACCCGTCAGGATGCGCTTGGCGACCTTACGGATCACACTGGAGTCGTCCACGATCATGCAGCGCTTCATCGGTATGCCCTTGGCTCGGCGTCCCCGAGGCGAAGTGCTTCGGGTCCATCTAGGCGGACACTACCCGCAGGACAGTAAAAAACCGTCAAAACCGATGCTTAAAAATGTATTCATCGACACATTAAATGCCCGGCCGGGATAACTTCAATTCGACGCCGATATACTGTCAGCATCACGCGCGCATTCAGCGCGCGGCGAACACGATCTCCTCCGCGCCGGCGCGGATCGAAATCTCCATGCCCGATTCACGCGCGAGCAGCAGCGTGTAGTAGGGCTGCACCGAGTGCGCGTCGATCGGCTCCGAGGGCTTGTTGCCGGAGTGCAGTTCGAGGAACTTCGGCGGCACGCGCACCATCGGCCCGGTGGCCGTGATCGTGAAGACGGGCGCGGTGTCGAGATCGTCGAGGTTGACCCTGATCTTGCCGCCGCGCGGGATCGCGCCGATGCCGACGAGGATCAGATTGAGGATCAGCTTGACCTTGTTCTTGGGCAGCAGGACCCTTTTCCCGAGCCATTCGAGGTCCGGCTTCTCGTTCCTGACATAGGCGACGGCGACGGCTTCCGCGTCACCGGTATCGATCTGCATCCCGGCCGAGCCGGCTGCGCCGAAGGCGATGCGGGCGAACTGCAGCCGCGCCGACGCATTGCGGGCGCTGGTGCGGATGAGGTTCATGGCGTCCTCGTCGGCGCCGCCTTCGTCCAGCAGTTCGAGGCCGTTGTTGATGGCGCCGACCGGCGAAATGATGTCGTGACACACGCGGCTGCACAGCAGTGCCGCCAGTTCCGGAGCCGAAAGCGTGAAAAGGTCCGCCATTCCCGTGAAATCCCCTGATTCGTGAAATGTACTAAGCAACCGGAACCGACACCCGCCGCGGACTGCGAATCAACCGCAGGACCCGCGACTTCGCGATATACGCCGACCTGAAACCGGGCAACAAACGGCTGCGTGCAACGCCACGTCAGCCATCAAAGAAACACGATCATTTGACGGATTAATTGTTGAAAAAGGATTAGCGCCTAGGGTTGCCGAATGATTGCGAGCGGCCGCAGAGCCGCAGCGGTCAGGCGTCGAATAGGGTGCTCCCAAGAAGGGAGAATGTACAATGTTTCTCAATGTCTTCGCGCGGAGCTTCCGCGCCTTGGCGGCGGTCGCCGCGTTCGTGGCTCTTTCGCTGGTGCTCGCCTCGGGCGCGCGTGCGAACGAGTACACGGCGCAGGAAATCGTCGATTCCGGACACAGGTTCTTCGGCGCCACGTCGGGTGGCCTCGCGACCGTCGTCGAGAAGATCTTCGCCTCCTACGGGCTGCCGAACGGCTATGTGCTTGGCGAGGAAGGGTCCGGGGCCATCGTCGGTGGCCTGACCTATGGCGAAGGCACGCTCTATACCAAGAACGCCGGCGATCACCGCGTGTTCTGGCAGGGTCCGTCGCTCGGCTGGGATTTCGGCGGCCAGGGCTCGCGCACCATGATCCTGGTCTACAACCTCGACACGATCGAAGCGGTCTACGGCCGCTTCGGCGGCGTCGCGGGCTCGGCCTACATGGTGGCCGGCCTCGGCTTCAACGTCATGAAGAACGGCCGCGTGCTGCTCGTGCCGGTGCGCACCGGCGTCGGCGCCCGTCTCGGCGTGAATGTCGGCTACCTGAAGGTCACCGAGCGTCCGACCTGGAACCCCTTCTGAGCCGCAGTCGCGGCACCGGCATTAGGGTTAAGCGAAAGTAAATCGCATCGGGGCTGGATTCATCCGGTCCCGATGTGGCACATCTGGCAGGCCGTCCCGCCGGACGGCGAGATGTTGCGTCCTCGCCGTATCGCACACTTGGCGACACGGCCGAACCGTCCGGAACAACCCAGTTGATTCAGTCCATCCTGTTCTTTTCGCTGGGCTTTCTGACCGCTGGGTTTCTTGCGTTGATGGTCGCGCCGGCAATCTGGCGCAGGGCCGTGAGCCTGACCCGCAGGCGGCTGGAAGCGTCACTCCCGCTATCCGTCAACGAGATCCAGGCCGACAAGGACCGACTGCGGGCCGAGTTCGCGATGTCGACGCGCCGGCTGGAGATGAGCATCAAGAGCTTTCGCGACAAGGCCTCGGCGCAGATCATCGAAATCAACCGGAGCCGCGAGGAGCTGCGGCGGCTAGCCGATGAGCGCGCTCAGCGCGACAAGACGATCACCGAACTCGAAGCCCGCGCGAACGACCTGCGGGCGGAGCTGAAGAACCGCGAAGAGCAGTTGCAGCGCCTCGGCGGCCGGCTGGCGGAGACCGAGAAGGTGCTGGAGGACCGCGCTCGGGAAGTCGAGCGGCTCGGCCAGATGTATGACGAAGCGACGCTGTCGGCCAGCAATCGGCAGATCGAACTGGTCGCGCGCGAAAGCGAGTTCGACCGCATGGCCGGCAATATCGGCACACTCCAGAACGAGCGCAAGGAAGCCGAGAGGCGCCTGCGCGAGATGGCGGCCGAGAGCCGGGCGGCCCAGCAGGCGCTCAAGGACGAACGCAAGCGGGCCGCCGAGCTCGACCGCAAGCTGGAACGGATGACGGCGACCGTATCAGACCGGGAGGACAAGCTCGCACGTCGCGAAAAGGAACTGGCGCGCATCCGCGACGAGATGAAGACGGCTTCGTTCGGAGCGAACGATCTCGATTCGAAGCTGACGCAGGCGCAGGCCGAAAGGGTCAAGCTGGAGGCGGAGGTCGCCGAACTGCAGCTCCGGCTCTCGACGCTTCTGTCCGGCGGCACCGGCGGCGATGTCGAAAAGGCGGTGGCCAGCCTGCAGCAGGAACGCGATCGCCAGGCGGAGCGGCTCGCCACGCTGGTGCGCGAGAACAAGAAGCTGCGCTCGGAGCTCGAGGCGGTCGAGAGGTCGAAGGCCGACGACTGGAATGTCGAGCGCCGCGACAGCGCGCTGTTGCGCGAACAGATCAACGACCTCGCCGCCGAGATGGTGCATCTCACCGCGATGATCGACGGCGCCAACTCGCCGATCACGCAAATCCTCGCCTCGGCGCAGGAGAGTCCGGGTGCCGAGGGCGCGGATCGGATCGTCAGCCTTGCCGACCGCGTGAAGGCCTTGCAGAAGGCCGCGTCGGCGAAGTCAGCCGCGCCAGAGCCGGTGCAGGGCAACCGCTGAGGCGGCCGCCACGTTCAGGCTGTCGAAGTCTTCCGCGATCGGGATCCGCACCGTCGTCAGTCGTGACATGAGCGCCTCTGGAAGGCCGTGTCCCTCGCTGCCGAGAAGCAGGGCGGTGCGCCCCGTTGCAGGGACCTCGCCGATCTCCATCCCGCCGCGCGGCGACAGCGCCAGGATGCTGAAGCCCGCAGCGCTCAAGCCAGCGATCATGTCGTCGACGCTGCCGGCCCGGGCGAAAGGCGTCTTGAGGATCGCGCCCACCGAGACGCGGATCGCCTTGCGGTAAAACGGGTCGCAGCTGGCTGCATCCATGACCACCGCGTCGGCGCCGAAGGCGGCGGCGTTGCGGAAGATCGATCCCATATTGTCGTGATTGGCGATCCCGGCAAGCGCCACAACCAGCGCGTTCTCGGGCAGGTCAGCGAGAAGGTCGCCAAGCGGTTGCGGCGTCGGGCGCCTGCCGATCGCCAGGATGCCGCGATGGATGTGGAAGCCGGCGATAGCGTCCATCGTCGCGGCGTCGGCAACGTAGACGGGCACGTGGTCGGGAATCATCGCCAGCAGCTCGTCGAGCCCGCCCACCCTGTTTTCCAAGAGCAGTACCGCCTCGGTCTCGTAGCGGGCGGCGGCAAGCAGCACGTTGAGCACGACGCGCCCTTCCGCCACGAAGCGGCCCTCGCGGCCGACGAGGTCGCGCTCGCGGATGTCACGGAAGGCGGCGATGCGGGGATCTTCCGGATCGGAAATGCGAATCAGGCGTTGCACTGCGTTTCAGTCGAGGTGGCGAGGCTTCCAGCGCGCGAGAAGCGCGGAGTTCGTTACCACGGAGACGGACGAGAAGGCCATCGCCGCGCCGGCCAGGATCGGCGAGAGCATGCCGAAGGCCGCGAGCGGGATGCCGATCACATTGTAGAGGAAAGCCCAGGCGAGGTTGTGCGTGATCGTCCGCCGCGTGCGCCGCGCGATATCGAGCGCGGCGGGCACGAGCCGCAGGTCGGGCCGCATCAGCGTGATCGCCGCCGCCTCGCGGGCGACGTCGGTTCCCGAGGACATGGCGATGCCGAGACCGGCTGCGGCAAGAGCCGGTGCGTCGTTCAGCCCGTCGCCGACGAAGGCGATGGATCTCGGATCGTCGGCGAGGCCACCCAGCGCCTCGGTCTTGTCCTCCGGCAGCAGCGAAGCGCGATAGTCGGAGAGCCCAATGTCGGCGGCGATCGCCCGCGCGGCGTCCTCGTTATCGCCGGTGAGCATGACCGTGCGGACATTTTCCGACGTCAGGGCACGCAAAGCGGTCGCAGCTTCCGTACGCGGCCGGTCCGCGAACAGGATCCCGCCCATAAGCACGCCGTCCACCGCGACGAAGGAGAGGGTGCCCGCCTTGGCGAACCGCGCCGTAAGCGCGTCGATGGTGTCGCGCGGAATGCCGAGTTCCGTCATCATCCGGGCGTTGCCGACGGCGACCGAGGTGCCGACGACGGTGCCGCTCATGCCCTTGCCGCGCGTGGCGGAGATACCTGTTGCCGGGAGATCTTCTCCGGGTTCCGACGACGCACGTGCGACGAGGGCTCGGGCGAGGGGGTGCTCGCTGCGCGCTTCGATGGCGGCGGCCCTGCGCAGCAGCGCGGCCGTGTTGCCGTCCGTTGCGACCACCTCGACCACTTCGGGATGGCCTTGCGTCAGCGTGCCGGTCTTGTCGAAGGCGACGACCTTGATCGCCTCGGCCTTTTCCAGCGTCGCGACGTCGCGGATCAGGATGCCTGCCTTTGCCGCCGCACCCGTCCCGGCGACCAGCGCCGTCGGCGTGGCGAGACCAAGCGCACAGGGACAGGCGATGACCAGCACCGCGATCGCCGCATCGAAGCCGGCGGCGAGGTCGCCGGCGATCCACCACCAGCCGAGGAAAGTCAGGGCCGCGACCGCGATGATGACCGGAACGAACACCGCCGAGACGCGGTCGACGAGGCGCTGCACCGGAGCTTCGGAGAGCTGCGCGTCCTCGACCAGACGCGCCATGCGCGCAAGCCGCGTATCCGCGCCCACCGCCGAGACCCGCACCTCCAGCACGCCGTCGCCGTTGACGGTGCCGGTGATGACGGCCGCGCCTTCGGCCTTGTCCACCGGCAGGCTTTCTCCCGTCACCAGCGATTCGTCGAGGCTTGAGGCGCCCGCAACTATAAGACCGTCGGCGGGGACGCGGGTCCCCGGCCGGACGATCACCACGTCGCCCGGCGAGAGGTCGCCCGAGGCGACGATCTCCGCTCCAGACGAGGTCTTCCGCTCCGCCTGCGGCGGCTGGAGCCTGCCGAGCGCGGCCAGAGCCGCCGACGCGCCCTGCTTGGCGCGAGCCTCCAGGTATTTGCCGAGCATAATCAGCGTCAGGACGACCGCGGCCGCCTCGAAATAGAGGTGGCCGTGGACATTGCCGGACCAGACCATCCACAGCGAATAGAAATAGGCTGCCGAGGTGCCGAGGGAGACGAGAACGGCCATGTTGGCGCCGCCCCCGCGAAGCGCCGCCCAGGCTTCGCGGTAGAAGCGGCTTCCAGAGATGATCATCACGCCGGTGGCAAGCGATGCCTGCGTCCATGGGCCGATCCACGCATGGCCAGTGCCCAGCATCATCGGCAGCATGCCGACGACGAGCGGAACGGACAGCAGGGCGGACACGGCGAAGCGCAGCAGCGTCTGGCGTTCCTCGGCACGCCGCGCCGCCTCGCGCGCCTCGTCGGCTTTTCGCTGCGCTGCGCGATCGTCCGGCCTGAGCGTCGCGCCGTAGCCGGCGCGTTCGACCGCCGCGATCAGTTTCGCCGCGTCGATGTCGCCGTCGATCTCGAGGCTGGCGCGTTCCAGCGGAAGATTGACGTCCGCGCGCGTCACGCCGTCGACGCGCGACAGAACCTTCTCGACGCGTGACGAGCAGGCGGCACAGGTCATGCCCGTGATATCGAGCGCTACCTTGGTCATGGAATTCCTCGCGTGGCGGGGAGGGTCAGCCCGCGAGGCGGGCGTCGTAGCCGGCGTCTTCGACGGCGGTGAGGAAGCGGGCCGGGTCCGCGCCGGCTTCCGTCTCGATCAGCGCCTCGGCCTTGGCGAGGTCGACCTTCGCCGACTTCAGCCCGGTGACCCCAGCCAGGGCCTTTTCGACCGAGCGGACACAGCCGCCGCAGGTCATGCCTTCGATCTTCAATGTGAATTGCATGGTCATATCTCCAGTTGGATTGGAGATAGGGGTTCCAGTCGATGGAAGGTCAAGGGCGCATGGAAAGAAATTCGAAACTGCGCTTCAGCCGAGCGCGGCGCGTGCCTGCTTCGCCATCTCGACGAGCTTCAGATGCGCGTCGCGCGGCGCGGCGAGAGGCTGCTCGAAGAAGATGCGAAGCACCTTGTCGCCGTCCGCCAGGTCGATCCCTTCCGGATCGAGGCCGGTCATGCGCCAATCGCCCTTCACGGCGCCGGCGAAGTGTATCGCATAGCGGCCGATGGCGTCCGCGTGGTCCTGGTTCATGTGGTCGAGCGCGGACTGCTCCGACTGCGCGAAGTCGCCGATCGGGCCGGGCGACAGGAGATCCTCGCGCGTCAGGAGGTAGGCCTTGCCGAAGCCGCCGTTCAGGCTCGCCTTGTCGATCTCGAGCCGGAAAAAGGCGAAGTCGCCGAGGCCGACATAGAGCTTCGCCTTCGGGTTCCTGTTCAGATAGCGCCGTTCGGCGCGCGCCCAATCGGGCGTATCGCGCTGGAAGCGTTGCGCCCGGCAGGCGAGGGAAATGCGCGGATGCGCCAGCGGATCGCCTTTGCCGACTTCCCCCAACAGCAGCGAGCAGCGCGGATCGGCGACGATGGCGGCGGTATGGGCGGAGAGACCGGAGACGAGGATCAGCGGGCAGCCGTCCGTGTCGGTCGCGACGCCGACCCGGCTCGCCAGCGGCGCGCCGCTCTCCGGGTCGATCGCCGCCAGTGCGCCGTAGCGCGAGGCACGCAGCAGGGTCTTGGCGAGGCGGATGGCGTCGGCGTCCGTTTGCCGGATCACGTCCTTCGGCTTGTCGTTCATCGCGCCTCGCAATCCTGACCGCTACACTCCTCTTATTTCACAACCGGACGGGTTCGCAAGAAGCCTATTTCGGCGCCATGCGGATTGCGCCGTCCAGGCGGATGACCTCGCCGTTCAGCATCTGGTTCTCGACGATGTGAACGGCGAGCGCGCCGTATTCGGACGGTTCGCCGAGGCGGGGCGGGAAGGGCACCTGCTTGCCGAGCGAATCCTGCGCGTCCTGCGGCAGGCCGGCGAGCATCGGCGTCTTGAAGATACCGGGCGCGATGGTCATGACGCGGATGCCGGCGCGGGCGAGGTCTCGGGCGACGGGCAGCGTCATGCCGACGATGCCGCCCTTGGACGACGAATAGGCCGCCTGGCCGATCTGGCCGTCATAGGCGGCGACGGAGGCCGTGTTGATGATCACGCCGCGCTCGCCGCCTTCCAGCGGGTCGAGGGTCTCGGCGCGCACCGCCATCAGGCGGATCATGTTGAACGAGCCGATCAGGTTGACCTCGATCACCTTGCGGTAGACGTCGAGCGAATGGGCGCCGTCCTTCGAGGTGGTCTTGGCAGCGATGCCTATGCCGGCGCAGTTGACCAGGATGCGCGGCTTGCCGAGCTTCTCATCGACCTCGGCAAACGCCTTCTCGCCGCCCTCGGCGCTCGACACGTCGCACCTCACCGCGATGCCGCCGATGTCGGCCGCCACCTTCTGGGCGCGTTCCATGCCGACGTCGAAGATCGCGACCTTCGCGCCCTTGGCCGCGAGCGCGCGCGCTGTCGCCTCGCCGAGCCCCGAGCCGCCGCCGGTGACGATCGCGACCTGTCCTGATGGGTTCATGCCTGTTCTCCTCCGTGAGCTTCAATGTCCGCGCCATGCCTATCGATCCGCGCTGCCCGGCGCAACATGTCCAAACGACGCGATGGCGGGATCTCCTTCAAACGCCCCCTGCGGTTGCGCCGGCTTTGCGTGCCGCCATTTCCCGGTTACATCGCGCTGCGACACCGGCGTCGATTCTGAATGGGGGAATGCATGGCGCAGCCAGCGAAACGTTTCCGGATGTCCAGGCGGGCGCTTCTGGGCCTCGCGATCGTCGGCGGCGGCGTGGCCTGGGCGGGCGCGACCACGGCGCGGCTGATGCGGGCGCCGTCGGGCGCCAAGGACGCGGGACGCATCGCCGACCTCGACGGCGTCGCGCTGGCGCAGGAGCCGGACTTCGACAATCCCTACTACGACCCCTCGCTGCCTTGGGCTTCCGAGGGCGGCACGATCAACGACGTCAGCGCGCTGTCGCGCACGCCGGTCTACGGTGTCGTCAAGGTCAGGGAGGAGAAGCACGTCGCGGACGCGCTCGCCTTCGCCCGCGCCAACAATCTGTCGATCTCGCTTTCAGCCGTGCGGCACTCGATGGGCGGGCAGGCGTTCGACGACCACGCCATCGTTCTCGACATGATGGGACTGTATTCGATCGCGGTTGACGAGGCTGCGATGACCGTGACGGTCGGCCCGGGCGCCACCTGGCATGACATCCAGAACGTGCTGCACCCGCGCTTCGCGGTGAAGGCGATGCAGTCGACCGACATCTTCTCCGTCGGCGGCTCGATCTCGGTCAACGCCCACGGCATGGACCACCAGGCGGGCTCGATCGTCGGCTCGGTCAAGTCGCTGGAGGTGATGCTCGCCGACGGGACGAAGCTCACCTGCTCGCGAACGGAGAACGCCGATCTGTTCCGGCATGTCGTCGGCGGCTACGGCCTGTTCGGCGTGGTGCTGAAGGCGGTCCTAGAGATCGTGCCGAACGCCGTCTACCACACGTCGCGCGCGATCATCCGTTCGGACGATTTCCCCGCGCTGTTCGAGACGGAGATGGCCGGCGACCCGAACCTCGGCCTGTTCTACGGCCATCTTTCGACTGCCCGGTCGAACTTCCTCGAGGACATGATCGTCTACCGCTACGACAAGGTGGCGGAGACAGCGCCAGCCGACATGGGACCGCTCGGCGCGCCGGGCATGGTCGGCGTCAAGCGGCTGATCATGAACCTCGCCAAGCGCGGCGAGATTTTCCAGTCGTTCAAGTGGTACATGGAAAAGGAGCTCGAGCCGGAGTTCGAGAGCTGCACCGTGCCGCGCACCGCGGCGATGGGCGAGGGCGAGGCCTGCCTTGTCTCGCGCAACAACCCGATGCACGATTCCGTGCCCTATCTCTTCAACGACCTGCCGGAAGAGACCGACATCCTGCACGAGTATTTCTTCCCGCGCGGCGAATACAACGCCTTCATCGCCGGGGCGCGGGAGATTCTGCGCAAGAGCGAGCTGCCGCTGCTCAACGCCTCGATCCGCGTCGTGCATGCGGAGGACACGGCGCTCACCTACGCCAAGGAAGACGCGTTCTCGCTGGTGCTCTACATCAACCAGAAGACCGACGAGGACGGCACTGCGAAGATGCGGGCGCTGACGCGCGAGCTGGTCGACCTGACGCTGAAGCATCGCGGCCGCTTCTTCCTGCCCTACCAGCTGCACTACACCCGTGCGCAGCTGATGGCGTCCTATCCGGAACTGCCGGCCTTCCTGGCGAAGAAGCGCGAGTATGACCCGCGCGAACTGTTCACGTCGACCTTCTATCGGGGATTGAAGGCGGCGGCAGGCGTGGCATAGTCGCCGCGACAACCCTGCGAGGTGCCCGTATGTCGGGCTTTTTCGGAACGGACGCGCAGATCGCGCTCCAGCGCCTGACGCTGGAGAAGAGTGCGCTGATCGAGGCGACCCCCGGCCTTTACAATGCAGGTCGCTTCTACGGGACGGATGATCCGGATCGCATCGGACGGCATCGATGCGATCCTGCGCGAGCAGGGGATGCTCGGGCTCAGGATGGTCTCGCCCGCGCAGCGCAGCGCCTATTCTCCGGGCCTTGCCGAACGAGGATACCGCTTCGACACCTGGGACACGATGATCGCGGACCGGGAGACGGTGCGTCCGAGAATCGAAGCGATCCTGGAAGGCGGGCTGCCCGATGGCCTTGCCCTCGCGCCGGCGCTGACGGAGGCAGAGGGCGCTTCTACCCGGCGCGTCCAGCAGTTCGTTTCGGATGCCGGTATCGTGCCCTTTCCCGGGGCGCTGCTGGTCGAAGCGCCGGGGCAGGCGAGCGTGACCGTCGCGGACCGGGACGGCAATCCGGTTGCCTTCGCGAATGGCTGCTTCCCGCACAATCGCTTCAGCCCGCATCACAGGAGCGCCTGGGTCGGATTGGTCGCGGTCGAACCGAAGGCGCGGGGGCTCGGGCTCGGGAAAATCGTCAACGCGCTGGCGATCCGGCGGATGGTGGAGGAGTTCGGCGCGGAGCGGGTCTACGAACTCGTGTCGCCGTCGAACGAAACCTCGCGCCGGATGGTCGAGGCCTGCGGGCCGACGGTCGACGCCACGCTGCTCTGCGGCTCAGTCGTGCCGGACGGCGCGCAGCGCTTCACGCGCTGACGCGCAATCAGAACCACTCCGGCGTCACGGCCGTCTTCAGCCAGGACATCGTGTCGAGCGCATGCTGCGAGGCGCTGGACCAGGTGCTGCCGACCGTGTCGCGCACCGAGACGTAGCCGTTGAGCGTCTTGAAGACCGTCGTGATGCGGCCGAGCCGGTCGGTCGAGACTTGGCCCTCCTTGCCCTCGGTCACGATCGAGCTAGCGGCGAGCTGGACCTGTTGCGTCGGGGAAGGCTGGGCGGATGGGCCCGCCGACGCCATCACCGGCGTCTCGGACGTGTCGCGGCAGATTGCGATCACCAGCGGATAGCTGTCCTGCTGTCGCACGACCCGCTTCTGGATGTCGGCCTCGCACTCCGCGACGCTCGTCCATTGCTGGTCGGCGGTGCGGATGTATTCGCACATCTTGGCGTCGCAATCGCAGCCGATCAGCGCCATTGCGACCAGACCTTCCTTGATCATGGTCCTGGTTCCCTTCTCTCACGGAAGGGATGACGGTCGATGGCGGCGCAAATTCGATCCAATCTGGGCGAACTCGCGGCGGAGTGTAAAGCTATGTTGCTGTGGCCCTGGGGCACGCCTCACTCGGCCTTGAGCTTCTTGCGCGCTTTCTTCAGCTTGCGCTTTTCCGCGCGGGCGGCTCCCGGCGCGGAGGCCGGGGGCTTCTTGTCGAAGTGTTTCTTCTTCGGACGCGGCCGGTCGGTTTCGGACGTGAACTCGCGCCGGGACCGCGCTGGCGCGGGGGGCGCGTCCGCCGCGAGCCTGGCGATCGACACGCCCTTCTCGACCGCGCCGGGTTTGGCGATAGCCTTCGCATAGGCCTCGGCCTGGTCGGGCGCCACCTCGAAGCGGGTCTCCGTGTCGAGGATGCGGATCGAGCCGATCGCGGACTTGGTGACGCCGCCGGCCTTGCAAATCAGCGGCAGGAGCCAGCGCGGCTCGGCGCGCTTGTTGCGGCCGAGGGAAATGACGAACCAGTCGCCGTTCTGGAAACGGGTGTCCGGGCGCTCGCCCTTGGACGGATCGTGCGGCGCGACGGGACCGTCCGACAGGTCCTCTGGCGCCGGCTGCATGGACAATTGCTGGCGGATATACGCGGCGGCCAGTTTCTCCGGGCCGTGGCTCGCAAGCAGCTCGGCGGCGAAGGACGCCTCGTCCTCGGTGAGCGGCTCCGACAGGGCCGGGTCGGCGACGATGCGCTCGCGGACCTTCTGGTCGATGTCGGCGGCCGACGGCGCGTTCATCTGCTGCGACTTGAGGTTGGCGAGCTTCAGCAGCCGGTTGGCGCTGCCGCGGCGGTGATGCGGCACGATGATGGCGCAGACGCCCTTGCGCCCCGCCCGGCCGGTGCGGCCCGAGCGGTGCAGCAGGGTTTCCGGATTCGACGGCAGGTCGGCATGGATGACGAGGTCGAGATTGGGCAGGTCGAGGCCGCGCGCGGCGACGTCGGTGGCGACGCAGACCCGCGCCCGGCCGTCGCGCATGGCCTGCAGCGCATTGGTGCGCTCGGCCTGGGAGAGTTCGCCCGACAGCGACACGACCCGGAAGCCGCGGTTGGCCAGCCGGCTGGTCAGCCGCTTCACCGCCTCGCGCGTTGCGCAGAACACCAGCGTGTTGGTGGCGTCGAAATAGAGCAGCGAATTGATCACCGCGCCGTCGCGCTCGGAGGGCGAGACGAGGATGGTGCGGTATTCGATGTCGTCATGCTGCGCGCCCTCGCTCACGACCTCGATGCGCTCGGCCCTTTTCTGGAACTTGCGCGCCAGCTGCTCGATCTGGGGCGGCACGGTGGCGGAGAACATCAGCGTGCGGCGTTCGGCCGGAGCCTCGGAGAGGATGAATTCGAGGTCCTCGCGGAAGCCGAGGTCGAGCATCTCGTCGGCCTCGTCGAGCACCACTGCGCGCAGGTCCGACATGTCGAGGCCGCCGCGGGTGATGTGGTCGCGGAGCCTCCCCGGCGTGCCGACGACGATGTGGGCGCCCTGGTCGAGCGCCCGGCGCTCGGTGCGCATGTCCATGCCGCCGACGCAGGAAGCGATCTTCGCGCCGGCCTCGGCATAAAGCCATTCGAGCTCGCGGCGGACCTGGATGGCGAGTTCGCGCGTCGGCGCGATGACGAGGCCGAGCGGGCGGCCGGCGGAAGGAAGGCGGTCGGCCTCGCCCATCAGCGCCGGGGCAATCGCAATGCCGAAGGCGACGGTCTTGCCGGAGCCGGTCTGGGCGGAGACGAGGAGGTCGCGGCCGCGGGCGCGGTCCTGAAGCATGGCGGACTGGACGGCGGTGAGCGTCTCGTAGCCGCGTGCGGAAAGTGCTGCGCCCAGCGCCGGGGCGATGTCGGGGGAGTCGGTCATGTCGAGGCTTTCGCTTGGCGCGGGCAATGCGCGCGAGTGGGCGGCGTATAGAGGGACGGGGGCGACAGGTCAAATGGGAGAGTAGGGGAGTGGGTGTTGGTTCCCGCTCCTCCGTCATTCCAGGACCGCGTAGCGGGGCCCGGAATGAGTGAGGAGGGGGGGCGGCGTCGGGACGTGTCGATGTTTGGCCGTGCGAGGTCGTCGACCGCACGGCAAGTTTTGCGGACGAAGTAGCGTCGTTTCGGAGACTGGCGTCTGCCCGAGGAGGGGGCGGGCGTGCACGCCGTGAAGCGTCGACGCGTGCGAGCTTCGCGAGAACGGTGTCGGGCAGTCGTTTCACGAGGCCGTGGCGTAGGAACGTGAAATGGCCTTCTTCGCCGGAGGCCTGGCCCTGCTGCCACACCGAAACACGGCGGAGAAACGCCGCCATGCCGCTTATGACCAGCGCCAGCGCCCGGAGCGAGGCGGCGATGTCGATCGCATCGGCCGGCTCGGTGCCGTAGCGGACATCGGGCAGAGCGGGCGACCAGAGCCGGCCGGCCGTGTTCCATGTCGAGCCGGCGACGTAATCCCGCGCGATCAGGTCGGCCTGCCGGGCAGCCCACAGCACGCAGAAGCGGACCCAGGGGGAATCGCCGGCAGACTTTTCGGCGAGAACGGCGAGCGCAAGCAGGGTCGAGACGATGCTCATCAGCACCTGCTGTCGCCTCTCTGCTTTCGCCTTCCAACCCACTGCCGGCTCCTTTGCGTTGCCGACAGTGTCATTCATGCCGGAAAGGAGGTGGATGGAAAAGTGAATGGTGAATGGTGAATGGTGAATGGGAACAAGGGGTTGGCGGCGATGATTTTTTTTCATCCGTCGCGATCGATGCACGGGGCAGGCGCTCAGGTCCGACTGTTCAAGCCAGCGAACCCCCTCGCGCGGCGTCTTCCCGGCGGCCGGAGGCCAGCCGGGAACCATTGATCGCTGGCAATGGACTACCGTCGGTCAGGCTGCCGGAGGCGGGCGTTTTCAGTGTGTAACCGGAGAGAAGAATGGATACCGGCTGGCCTTCGGCCGCCGGCATGACGGAGGTGTGGGTGTGCAAGACGGGCGGATGGTCTTACGCCTCCGGCGGTGTCCTGGCCGCCGGACACCCTCGCGCGTCGTCTTCCCGGCGGCCGGAGGCCAGCCGGGAACCATTGATCGCTGGCAAATGGGCGTTGCCGGTCAGGCTTTGGAGGCAGGTGTTTCGGCGTGTAGCCGGAGAGAAGAATAGATCCCGCATGGCCTTCGGCCTGCGGGATGACGGAGGTCTTAGGTGGAACGCGGTGGAGGGGGTGCTGTCGGTCGCTGGCCCTGGCAAGGGTCGGGCGGGGCGTGGCAGAGTGGCAGCCACTGTTCTTTGCGGACGTAGGGATCACCGCGCCCTTGTGCGGGGCGATGGGAGCGGGATAGTGATCGCGCCCCAGCAATGCAGGCTCGCTTTGAAGCTCGTTTCCTACAATATCCAGTACGGCTTCGGCCTCGACGGGCGCTACGACCTGTCGCGCGCGGTCCCGTCCGTGGCGGATTGCGACATCATCGCCCTGCAGGAGGTGGAGCGGAACTGGCCGCGCACCGGGTTCGACGACCAGCCCGAACTGATCGCGCGGATGCTGCCCGAGCGCTATCTCGTCTACGGCCCGGCCTTCGACATGGATGCGAGCACGATGGAGGCCGGGCGCGTCGTCAACCGCCGCCGGCAGTTCGGCACGATGCTGATCTCGCGCTGGCCGATCGCCTGGTCGCGGCTGCATCTCCTGCCGATGCGGCGGATGACGCAGCGACTGAACACGCAGAACCCGGCGCTGGAAGGGCTGATCCGCACGCCCGCCGGGCCGCTGCGCGTCTTTTCCCTGCATCTGGCGCATATCGATGCCGCCGAGCGGCTGGAGCAGATCGACTGGCTGGTCGCGCGCCACCGCCGCGTGCCGCAGGAAGGTGGGCCGTGGAGCGGGCGCGACGACGAGCCGGAGCGGGCGTGGTCGAACGGCGAGCCGGAGCCGGATGCGCCGGAGGACGCGATCTGGATGGGCGACTTCAACATGCTGCCCGGAAGTGAGGAGTATCGACGGGTGGTCGATGCGGGGTTTGTGGATGCGGCCGTGGCGGCTGGACACGCGCCGGATGCGTTCCACACGCATGAGCGGATGTTCGAGGAGGCGATGCAGTTCCGGCGGCTGGACTACTGCTTCTTGACTGAGGGTCTGGCGGGGAGGGTGCAGGCGGTGTCGGTGGATGTTACGAACCGGGCGTCGGATCATTTTCCGGTCAGGGTGGAGATGAGGTGAGGGCAGCGACGCCGTGCCGTTGCGCATGACACCCTTTCTCCGCCGTCATTCTCGGGCTTGTCCCGAGAATCTGCCTACGGTGGGGGCGATGCGCGTTGGCCGAGTGCCTTTCCTTCAGCCGCAACAGATCCTCGGGACAAGCCCGAGGATGACGGCGCGTTTGGTGGAGGCGTCGCGTCCGTCGCCTTCGGCTGCCCCCATCGCCACGCCCTCTGGCGCATACCCATTTCCCTAGTCGGCTGCTAAACAGCGCGCGCGCCGGACAGGTCGGCGCGGCCGGATAAGCGCATGTCCCTCACCGTCTTCCTCGCCGTGCTTGCCGCAGCCCTCGCGCATGCGTCGTGGAACGCGATGGTGAAGGTCAGGCTCGACCGCTTCGCCTCGATGACGCTGATGTTCGTCGGCATGGGCGTGTTCGCGCTGCCGGTGCTGTTTCTCGTGCCGGTGCCGCAGGGCGTGACCTGGCTCTACATCCTCGCCTCGATGGCTTTCCACACAGGCTATCGCTGGTTTCTGGTCAAGGCCTACGAGGCGGGCGACCTGGCGCAGGCCTATCCGCTGGCGCGCGGCACCGCGCCGCTGCTCACCACGCTCGGGGCGGTGGCGCTGCTCGCCGAACTGCCGACGCCGCTGACGATCGCCGGCATCGCGCTCCTGTCGCTCGGCACGCTGTCGATGTCGTTCAAGGGCGGCGATCCGACGGCGATCGGCGGCCGCGCCGTCGCCTATGCGCTGATCACCTCGCTGTTCGTCGCCTCCTATACGCTCTCCGACGGCGCGGGCGCGCGGAGTGCGGCGTCGGCGACGAGCTACATCGCCTGGCTCTACGTGCTCGACGCGATCTGGTGCGTCGCGCTGGCGCTGATGCTGCGGGGCCGGCATATCGTCGCCGTCATGGCGCCGGAATGGAAGACAGGCGCGCTGACCGGGGCGCTGGCGGCCGGCTCGTATTGGGTCGCGGCCTGGGCCTTCACCCAGGCGCCGATCGCCGCGGTGGCGGCACTGCGCGAATCCTCTATCCTGTTCGCCATGCTGATCTCGGTCGCGGTGCTGCGCGAGGCGGTGACGGGCTGGCGCATCGCCGCCGCGCTGCTGATCGTGGCGGGGGTGGTGGCGCTCAGGCTCGGATAATCCGAACCCCGGCCGCACCGCCACCTTTTCTCCACCACATTCATGCTGTCACACTCTTCGTCTAAGCGGCGGGGATCGTTGAGAGAGGGACCGATTCGATGAAGATTGCAGTTCTCGGCGGCGACGGTTTCGTCGGCTGGCCCACCTCGCTTCACCTGTCCGATGCCGGGCACGAGATCCACATCCTCGACAATCTCTCGCGGCGATGGATCGACACGGAACTGGGCGTGCAATCGCTCACCCCGATGGATTCGATCCAGGAGCGTACGCGCATCTGGCACCAGGAGACGGGCCGCCGCATCCACTTCCACCTGATCGACCTGGCGCGCGACTACGAGATCCTGAAGCGCTGGCTCTCCGAGCAGAAGCCGGACGCGGTGATCCACTTCGCCGAACAGCGCGCCGCGCCCTATTCGATGAAGAGCGACCGGCACAAGAATTACACCGTCAACAACAACGTCAACGCGACGCACAACCTGCTCAACGCGCTGGTGGAGACCGGGCTCGACGCGCATCTGGTGCATCTGGGCACCATGGGCGTCTATGGCTATTCGACGGTGGGCGCGGCGATCCCCGAAGGCTACCTGCCGGTGGGCATCGAGACGATGGCGGGCGAGACGGTGAACCAGGAGATCCTCTATCCGTCCAATCCCGGCTCGATCTACCACATGACCAAGTGCCTGGATCAGCTGCTGTTCCAGTTCTACGCCAAGAACGACGGGGTGCGGATCACTGACCTGCACCAGGGCATCGTCTGGGGAACGCATACCGATCAGACGCGGCGCCACGCCCAGCTGGTCAACCGGTTCGACTATGACGGTGACTACGGCACGGTACTTAACCGCTTCCTGATCCAGGCGGCGATCGGCTATCCGCTGACAGTGCACGGCACGGGCGGGCAGACGCGGGCGTTCATCCACATCCAGGATTCGGTGCGCTGCATCGAACTGGCGCTGAAGAACGCGCCGAAGCGCGGCGACAAGGTGAAGATCTTCAACCAGATGACGGAGACGCACCGGGTGCGCGACCTGGCCGAGATGGTGGCGCGGATCGGCGGCGGGCGGGTGGCCTACCTGCCCAACCCGCGCAAGGAGGCGGCCGAGAACGACCTCGTGGTGAAGAACGACCAGTTCCTGGCGCTGGGGCTCGATCCGATCACGCTGGAAGAGGGGCTGCTGTCGGAGGTGGTCGATGTGGCGAAGAAATTCGCCTACCGCGTCGACCGCAGCCGCATCCCGGCCGTGTCGGCCTGGACCAAGGACATCGCGCCGACGCTGGAGCGGGACCCGGAAGGGAAACGGCTGAGGAGCGTGGGGTGAAATCTCCAATATGCGCCCCCTCCACCATGCTTCGCATGGTCCCCCTCCCCCGCTTCGCAGGGGAGGATAAACGGCGCCGCCGGCGCGACCTTAATCCTCCCCCGTTTACGGGGGAGGGGGACCACGTAGTGGTGGAGGGGGCGTAACGCCTCATGATCCGCCACGCCTATGCCACCCTCGTCACCAATGCCGACTACGCGATGGGCGCGACCGCGCTCGTGCGCTCGCTGAAGCTCACGTGTACCGAGGCCGACATCCTCGTGCTGCACACGGGCGGGGTGTCGCAGGATGCGCTGGCGCCTGTGGCGGACCTTGGCGCGCGGCTGGCGCCGGTCGAGCTGCTGCCGACGTCCGAGGCCTTCAACGAACGCCATGCGCGGGCGAAGCTGCACGGCGCGGCACCCTTCACCAAGGGGACGAAGCCGGCCTTCCACACGCCGCTCGACAATTTCGCCAAGCTGAGGCTATGGCAGATGGAGGACTACGAGCGGATCGTCTTCCTCGACGCCGACACGCTGGTGGTGCGTAACATCGACCGGCTCTTCGGCTATCCGGAGTTCTCGGCCGCGCCGAACGTCTATGAGAGCCTTGGGGACTTCCACCGGCTGAACTCGGGCGTGTTCGTGGCTAAGCCGGCGAAGGCGACGTTCGAGGCGATGCTGGCAAGACTCGATGCGCTGGACGCCTTCTGGCGGCGCACCGACCAGACGTTTCTGGAGAGCTTCTTCCCCGACTGGCACGGCCTGCCGGTGATCGACAACATGCTGCAATATGTCTGGTTCAACCTGCCGGACCTGTGGGACTGGAACTCGGTGCGCGTCATCCACTACCAGTACGAGAAGCCGTGGGAGGACCACGCCAAGGTGGAGAAGCTCAAGCCGCTGATCGAGCTGTGGCGGGCCTATTTAGAGGGCAGGGACGTGCCGGATCTGGCGGCGCTGCCGAGGCCCGCCGGAACCGCTACATGAAGCATACCCTCACCGACACGCTTCGCGTGCCACCCTTCCGGGGCGAGCCATTTGTTTCGCCCGTCCTTCGGCCCCCCCTGGCCGGGGGAGAGGAGACGCCAATCGCTGAAGCTGCGTCTCCTCGCCCCCATGAAATGGGGGCGAGGTGGCCGGCGAAGCCGGTCGGTGAGGGGGTGCTTCGGCGCCGTGCGGATCAATGACTATCCTCGTCACCGGCGGATCCGGCTTCGTCGGGCGCTTCATCGTCGAGGCGCTGCTGGGCGAGGGCCGTAGGGTGCGGGTGATGGGGAGGACGAGGCCGGCGGACGGCTTCTTCTCCTGGCCGGTCGAATTCGTCGAGGGCGATCTAGACCCCGCGCGCGACCAGTCTGCCGCCTTCGAGGGCGTGTCCGCCTTCGTCCACGCCGCCTTCGACCATGTGCCGGGCCGCTACCGGGGCGGGGAGGGGAGCGATCCGGCGAGCTTCCGCCGGCGCAATCTGGACGGGTCGGTCGCGCTGTTCGAGGCAGCGAAGCGGGCAGGGGTGGGGCGGGTCGCGTTCCTGTCGAGCCGCGCAGTCTATGGCGAGCAGCCGGCGGGTGTGGAACTTTCCGAAGCGAGCGAGCCGCACCCGGACACGCTCTACGGCGAGGTGAAGCTCGCGGCGGAACGGGCGCTGACGGCGATGTCGGACGACGGCTTTCGCGGGACCAGCCTGCGTGTCACCGGCGTCTACGGGCCGGGCGCGGCAGGGCGGCCACACAAATGGGCCGATCTCTTCGACGACTATCTCTCCGGCCGGCCGGTGGAGCCGCGCCGTGCAACGGAAGTGCATGGCGACGACGCGGCGGCAGCGGTATTGCTGGCGCTTGATCCGCCGGAGCCGCCGCCTGTGCTCAACGTGTCGGACATATTGCTCGACCGGCACGACCTGCTGGGAATCGTCAAGGCCGCGACCGGCTCGCCGCATCCGCTGCCGCCGCGCTCCGCCGAGCCGGTCAACGCGATGGACTGCGCCCTGCTGCGCTCGCTCGGCTGGCGTCCGGGCGGTTTCGACCTGCTCGAGCGCGCGGTGCGGGCGATGCTTTGACGCCCGGGTGACCTGCCCGATCGGGCAGTTTCGCATCTGTTCCGGCTGCGCAAGACTGCCGCTTCGCTCCCTTGCCCGTCGCGCCGCCTCTTCCCCGCCCTTTCATAACCCGTTATCCGACCTACATTGGAGCCTACGATCCTCTCGCGTCCGCCGCCGCGGTCGCCCTCCGCGAAGAAGGACATCCCATGCTTCTCGACTATGCGCCGCCCGATTTCGCCGAACAGACCGTCACCGCGGTCGACACTTCCCGCTATTTCCGCGCGCCGGCGCCCGGCCGAATCGTGCGCCGATCCGAGAGCGGACTGGCGCTGGTCATGCTGAGCGAGGACCCGGCGCGCGACGCGGCCTCATCCGCCCGCGCGGTGCTTGCCAACGACGCGTCGCCCGACCTCGTGGCTGCCGCGACCCGGCTGGCGGCGGCCGGCTACACTATCAGGAAGGCTGGCAGCGCAGAGCGCCGCGCCGACACGTCGCCGGCCTTCGAACCGCAAGCGCCGATCAGCCAGCGCGAGCGCGAAGTGCTGGCGCTGCTCGCCGAGGGCGCGTCGAACAAGGTGATCGCGCGCAGGCTCGACATTTCGGTCCACACGGCAAAATTCCACGTCGCCGCCGTCTGCACCAAGCTGCACGCCCGCAACCGCACCGACGCGGTGTCGATCGCGCTGAGGGAAGGAGTGCTGGGGAACTAGCCCAGCCTCTTCCGCGCCAGTTCCGCGCCGGCGCCAAGCGCCTTGAGCTTGCCGACGGCCACGTCGCGGGGGAGCGGCGCGAGGCCGCAATTGGTGCAGGGCTGCAGGCGCTCCGCGTCGACGAATTTCAGCGCGGTGGCAATCGTTCCCGCCACCTGTTCCGGCGTCTCGACCTCGTTGGTGGCGACGTCGATGACGCCGACGAGGATCGTCTTGTCCTTCAACAGCGCCATCAGGTCCGGCGGGACGCGGGAATTGGCGCATTCGAGCGAGACCTGGTCGATGCGGCTTTTGTTGAGCGAGGGGAAGAAGGCTTCGTACTGCCGCCACTCGCCGCCCAGCGTCGCCTTCCAGTCGATATTGGCCTTGATGCCGTAGCCGTAGCAGATGTGGACGGCGGTCTTGCATTTCAGCCCCGCCGCGGCGCGTTCCAGCGCCGCGATTCCCCATTCGACGGCCTCTTCGGTAAAGGCGTTGAAGGCCGGCTCGTCGAACTGGATGACGTCGCAGCCCGCCGCCTCCAGCTCCTTCGCCTCGGCGTTCAGCAGGTCGGCAAACGCCATCGCCATGTCCGCGCGACGGCCGTAGTGATCGTCCGCCACCGTGTCGCAGATCGTCATCGGGCCGGGCAGGGTGAACTTCAGCTTGCGCTTCGTATGCGCGCGGGCGAATTCGGCCTCGGCCCTGTGGACGGCGCGCTTGCGCGTCAGCGGCCCCGTCACCGTCGGCACGTCGACGACGTAGCGGTTGTTCCGGATGCCCATCTTGGTCTTCTTCTGCCAGTCGATGCCGCCGACATGTTCGACGAAGCCGTGGACGAAATGGATGCGGAACTGCTCGCCCTCTGTGACGATGTCGATGCCGGCGTCCTCCTGTTCCTTGAGCCAGATCAGCGCCGCGTCGCGCTTGCCCTGTTCGAGCTCGGCGCCCGCGAGCTTCCACGGCGCCCACAGCTTTTCCGGCTCCGCCAGCCATGAGGGCTTCGGCAGGCTGCCGGCGATGGTGGTCTCGAACATGGTGCCTCCCGGGCTTATGATTTTGGCGACGCGATGTCGCGGATGAGGTCTGTCAGCGCGTCGGACTTGCCGTCGAAGCTCGCGATCATCGCGCCGATGACGCGCTCGCGGTCGAGCATCGACGCATCGAAGCGCCAGCCGGCATTGAGGCAAAGCAGGCGCAGGAAGGCAAGCTGGGTTCGGCCATTGCCCTCGCGAAAAGGATGAACGGCGTTGACCTCGGCGATGAAATGGGCCGCCTCGCGCGCAAAATCGTCCAGCGGCAGTCCTACGAGGTGCCGCTTCGCCTTCAGGTCGCCGAACAGGCGGTCGAGTTCGCTGTCGATGAAATGGGGGAAGCAGAACCAGTTGCCGGCCTTGCCGATGCGGATCGTGCGCGGCTTGCCGGCCCAGTCATAGACGTCCTGGAAGAAATGGCGGTGAAGGGCGTAATAATGGGACTTGTCGAGCTTGCCCGGTGGCCAGGGCGACTGGCTTCGCGCGATGTATTTCGCGAGTTCGAACTGTTCGAGCCGTACAGGGTCGCGAAGGTCGCGTTTGTTCCTGAGAACGGTCGTTTCTGGATAGCAATACGGATCCTTGGAGGAGCCGTAAGGCACGAGCTGCCTAGAGGCCGAAAGCGGCGTCCAGGCGACGCTGCAGTTCGTCGTGACTTACACCGTCCCGCTCTGCCTGCTCGAAGACCTGCCTGATCTCAGGGGAGAGGTGCAGGCCTTCGACGGCGCACACCTGCTCCGCTTCCTGCCGCGTCATCGGCGCGGTCAGGATCGCCTTCGGGAAATCTCGCTCGGGCTTGTTCATTGAAAAAGCTTAGCATGGCCGCCATTCGGCACCAAGGGCAACGGATGGTCGCCCTCATTGTAGAGCCCTTGTCGGCGCGCGCCGCAGAGGGGGTGTTTGGGCGCGTCGATACGCACCAAGCTCAGCGCCGCGTCAGTAGTCGTACACATGCTCCAGATGCGCGCCGGCGTTGACGAGGTCCGGGAGCGTCTCGTGCAGCATCGGGACCGGGACGGTCAGGCCCGTGCGGATCGTCGCGTTGTCGGTCGGCAGAGGGTAGGAGAACAGTTTCATCGCCCCGTCCGGCGCCTCGATCTCCTCGTTCGACACGACGGTGACGAGGATGTCGTCGTTGCCGCCGATCTCGACGAAGCTGACGCCGCGCTCGATGAGCCGCGGGATCATCTCTGTGAAGACCTGATAGCGTTTCGTGACGAAGACCGCGCCGTCGGTGCCGAGGTCGCGCTCGAGAGCCGTGTCGGGCTCGCCGGCGATCGCGTCTGCCACCGGTCCCTGCGCCCAGACATGGATGTCGAGGAAGGCGGCGTCCGACGTGGCGGAAAGGCCGGATGCGATCAGGTCGGCATAGACCTGCTTGATGGTGAGGGCTGCGCCGTAGACGAGCTTGCGCTCCCAGGAGCGGATCGCCGCCCAGCTTCGACTGGACGGAAAGTTCCATAGTTCGGCGCGGCGTTGAGCATATGGAAAACGATACCACGGGGTCTGGTCGAGAAATGCGGCGTAGTCGGCGGCGATGCCTGCGAGTACCCTATCCTCGCCGACCCCATGACTCATCATCCAGGTGAGCCGCCCGATCGTGTTCTCGTAGACGCTCTGGATCACGTGCTCGATCGTGTGGCTCGTGCCGATGACCGTCAGCATCAGATGGTTCTGGAAGTTGAACGGGTAGTCGGCGCTGGCGCGGATCATCGCCGCGTAGTCCTTCCAGAACCGGCCGACATGGGCGAGGTAGGGGAAGTTCGCCGGGTTCTTGTCCTGCACGAAGTCGGCATATTCGCGCGCCGAATAGACGATGGACCACTCGGGATAGGTGAGGAAGGTCGATTCCTCCGGCCGCTTGTAGCCGGCGATCTCGGTGGCGAGGCGCTGCGAGATGGCGGCAACCTCGGGCGAGCGCGACACGATCGATGCCTGTTCGGCAGGGGCGGTCGTCAGCCAGCCATAGGCGAGCCCCAGAACGGGGATCGCCACGATCACCGCCAGCACGATCAGGATCGTGCGGAAAAACCTCCGGAGAAAGCGCAGCATCCGGATCAGGCCGCCAGCAGCTTCTGCGAGACGCGCCTGGCCAGCACGAAGCCGATATAGACCGCGATGCCTCCGATCAGCAGGTGCGGCAGGTTGGCGAAGAAGCGCGCCGGGAACTCGACGTCGGAGAAGGAGCGGAAGCCGTCGATGAAGATGCCGCCGTCGAGGCAGCCGGAGCCGGTGACGAGGCCGAGCACGCCGTCGAACAGGTAGATCGAGCCGAAGATCCTGAAGAACAGCACCGCCGCGCGATGCGAGACGAAGGCGGCGATCAGCACCCATAGCCCGGAGAAGCCGTGCAGCAGGTCGTCATACCATTGCAGCGAGAACAGGCCGAACATCATGCCGTTCTCGTCGTGGATGAAGGGGAGGTAGTTCAGGCCGACGACGGCGAAGAACATCACGGCGTAGGCGATGCCGAGCTTCTGGATGAGGGTCATGGAGGGCTTCCTGCTGCGGAGAGATGCAGGATAGACGATTCACCGACGCACGTAACGTGGCTGTGCCGCACGGCGCGGTGGATGAAACGAAGTGGAAGCCGTGCTCCTGGACGGGACGTCATCCTTGGGCTTGTCCCAAGGATCTGCCGACGTGGACAGGTCTGCGGTACGATATCGGGCCTCAATCGCGCACGTAGGTAGATGCTCGGGACAGGCCCGAGCATAACGGCGCTGGAGGGGTGAGCGCCGGCCAAGAGCAGAGCGCTCGGCTCGCGTGCTGATTCAAATGCCTTTCAGACAGATTTGGCCGATGCGGCGAAGTCTTTGAAGTCAGAGAAGCTTGGCCGGGAACCCCGGTGCGCGCAGGTCTGTGCCGACCTCGTCCTCCAGCAGCTTGACGATCTTGGTCGACCAGGCGTCGCCGCCGTAGGCGGCCTTGCCCTCGCGGAAGATCTCCTCGACCTTCGAGGCGAGCGCCAGTGGCACGCCGAACTCCTTGCCCATGCCGGTGGCGAAGCCGAGGTCCTTCAGCGCCAGATCCATGGTGAAGGCGATGTCGTAGCTGCCGTTCAGCACCAGCTGGCTCTCCGTCTCGTGCACGAAGCTGGTGCCCGACGAGGCGCAGATGGCGTGATAGGCTTGGGCGAGGTCGAGGCCTCCCTGCTTCGCCAGCATCAGCGCCTCGCCGGCCGCGACCAGATGGATGAAGGCCAGCATGTTGGTGATGACCTTGATTACCGCCGCCGAGCCCACCGGCCCCATCAGGAAGGAGCGCGAACACATCGCCTCGATCGCCGCGCGGTGCTCTTCGTAGAGGTCCGCGTCGCCGCCCACCAGCGCGGTGATCTTGCCGGCGGCGGCGAGATGGACGCCGCCCGTCACCGGACATTCCAGCGTCCGCACGCCCCTTGCCGCGGCGATGCCGGCGAGCCGGATGATTTCGTCGCGGCCGTTGGTCGACATCTCGATCCAGGTGCCGCCCTCCGGCAGGCCTTCGAGCAGGCCGCCGGGACCTGCAAGCACCGCCTCGCTGACCTTGGGCGAGGGCAGGCATGTGATGGCGTTGCCGGCCTGGCGCGCGGCGTCGGCAGGACTTGCCGCTGCCGTGGCGCCGAGCGCCACCAGCCGCGCCACCGCCTCCGGGTCGCGGTCGTAGACCGTGACGGCGAAGCCGTTGCGCAGGAGGCTGGCGGCGAGGTGGCCGCCAAGATGGCCGAGGCCGATGAAGGCGTAGGATTGGGTTTGGGTCATTGAGCAGTCCTTGCTTCCGCAACCCCGCGCGCCCCCCTCACCACGCTGCGCGTGGTCCCCTTCCCCCGTAAACCGGGGAAGATCCAGCGTGCCGGCTGCGGCGAAATCCTATCCTCCCCTGCGTAGCGGGGGAGGGGGACCGCCGAAGGCGGTGGAGGGGGCGTGGTTCGCGTCATGGCATCAACGGCGTCTGCATCATCTGCAGGTGCAGATGCGGTCCGTCATAGGGATGCGCCTCGCAGACGGCTTCGTTCAGTTCGACGCCGAGGCCGGGCTCTTTAGAGGGAATGACGTTGCCGTCCTGCCATTCGATCTTCTTCTTCAGCAGCGTCGCGTGGAAGCCGTCCCACTGCTTGAGCGATTCAAGGATCAGGAAGTTGGGCAGCGTGACGGCGAGCTGGATGTTGGCCGCGCCGACGATCGGGCCGCAATAGCAGTGCGGCGCGACCTGGATGTGGTACGCCTCGGCCATGGCGGCGATCTTCTTCGTCTCCAGGATGCCACCGGAGCGGCCGAGGTCGGGCTGGAGGATGGTCGCGGCACGATTCTCGATGACGCGGGCGAACTCGAAGCGCGTCGTCAGGCGCTCGCCGGTGGCGATCGGGATCGACGTGCCCCGCGCCACCTGCGCCATGACCTCGGGCATGTCGGGCGGCACTGGCTCCTCGAACCAGAGCGGGTCGTAGGGCTCAATCGCCTTGGCGAGCCGCAGCGCGCCGGACGCGGTGAACTGGCCGTGGGTGCCGAACAGGATGTCGGCGCGGGTGCCGACCGCCTCGCGCACCGCCCTCATCATGCGCGCCGACAGGTCGATGTCGGTAAGCCGCGGCTGGTGGCCGTCGAAGGCGGTGTAGGGGCCGGCCGGGTCGAACTTGATCGCGTTGAAACCCTGCTCGACATATTCGGCCGCGCAGGCGGCGGCCATGTCGGGGTCGTTGTAGACGTTCTTCGGCGGGGCGTCCTCGGTGTGGACGCTACCGGTGTGGGGATAGAGATAGGTGTACGAGCGCAGCGTCTCGTGCACCTGGCCGCCGAGGAGCTTGTAGACCGGCTTGTTTGCTTCCTTGCCGATGATGTCCCAGCAGGCCATCTCGAGCGCCGAGAAGCAGCCCATGCCGGAGACGTCGGGGCGCTGGGTGAAGCCCGACGAATAGCAGCGACGGAAGAACAGCTCGATGTCGTGCGGGTCCTGGCCGATGAAGTAGCGTTCGGCCATGTCCTCGATCATTTTCGCAGTGACATGGGCGGAAAAGGTGGCGTTGTAGGCCTCGCCATAGCCGACGACGCCGCCGTCGGTGGTGAGCCGGACGAAGATGAAATACTTGCCGCCGATGCCGGGGGGAGGGTTGCCGACCACCCAGGTCTTGACGTCGGTGAGTTTCATGCGGGTTCTCCTCGATCTCGCGAATTTCTGCGCCCCCTCCACCGCCTTCGGCGGTCCCCCTCCCCCGTGAACGGGGGAGGATACAGGTCGCGTGAACGGCGCCGCCGATCCTCCCCTGCGGAGCGGGGGAGGGGGACCGCCGAAGGCGGTGGAGGGGGCGAAGATTTTGTAATCGCCTTCACCCCTGATCCTCCAGCACCATCCCCGCCCCCTTCCACCCCGTCATGATGGCAGCGGCGTTGGTGTTGCCGGTGATGTTGCCGGGGAAGATCGAGGCGTCGATGACGCGCAGACCCGAGATGCCGTGGACGCGCAGGCGCGGGTCTACCACCGACGAGGCCGGGTCCGGTCCCATGCGGCAGGTGGAAACGGGATGGTAGACCGTGCCGGAGCGGCGGCGGAAGTCGTCGATCAGGTCGGCATCGGACTGGACGGAGGGCCCGGGCAGGACTTCCTCGGCGATCACTTCGTTCATCGCCGGCTGCGCGGCGATGGTGCGTACGAACTTCACGGCGGCCAGCATCTCTTCGACGTCGTGATTGGTCGAATAGGCGTTGGCGACGATCTTCGGATAGTCGCGCGGGTTGGCCGAGCGGATCATGATCTCGCCGCGCGAGGAGGGCCGCGCGTTAGAGAGGCCGATGGAGAAGCCCGGCCACGGATCAGGCGCCAGGATCGGCCGCTCGCCGGCGCGCGGGATGACGGTCGAGAACGCCTGGAAGTAGAGCTGCATGTTCGGCCGCTTACGCGACGGGTCGGTGCGGAAGAAGCCGCCGCCATTGTTGATCGACAGCGACAGCGGGCCGGTGCCGGAGAGCAGATAGCGTGCGCCGACCAGCGCCTTGCCCCACCACGGGCGCAGGATCGAGTTGAGCGTCGGGACCTTCGCCTTGAATGTGTAGTTGATGCCGACATGGTCTTGCAGGTTGGCGCCGACATTGGCGTTGGCGAGCGTCACCTTGATGCCGAGCGACTGGAGCAGCGGGCCGGGGCCGATGCCGGAGAGCTGCAAGAGCTGCGGCGAGGCGACGGAGCCGGCGGAGAGGATGACCTCGCGGTTGGCGCGGGCCTGTTTCGTCTGGCCGTCCTGCTCGTATTCGATGCCGACGGCCCGCGATCCCTCGAACAGGATGCGGGTGGCGAGCGCATTCGTCTCGACGCGAACGTTCCTGCGCTTCATCGCCGGGCGAAGGAAGGCGCGCGCGGCCGACATACGCCGGCCGCCTTTGGTGGTGATCTGGTAGATGCCGACGCCTTCCTGGGCCGCGCCGTTGAAGTCCGGGTTGAAAGGCAGGCCGGCCTGCTGACCGGCTTCGAGATAGCGGTGCGTCAACGGGTGGACGGCGGGCGACATGTCGGTGACATGCACCGGGCCGCCGATGCCGCGCCAGGCGTCGGCGCCGGCCTGGTTGTCCTCGATCGCCTTGAAGGCGGGCAGAAGGTCGTCATAGCCCCAGCCGGGATTGCCGGCGTTGCGCCAGTCGTCGAAGTCCTCGCGCGCGCCGCGGATCCAGACCATCGCGTTGATCGAACTCGACCCACCCAGCACCTTGCCGCGCGGCCAGTGGTCGGCGGTGCCGGCCAACCCCGGATCGGGCTCGGCCCTGTAGTTCCAGTTCACCGCCGGATCGAAGAAGGTCTTGCCGTAGCCGAGCGGCATCTGGATGTAGAAGCGCCGGTCCGAACCGCCGGCCTCGAGCACCAGGACGGAGAACCGTCCGCTCGCCGACAGGCGCTCGGCGAGGACCGAACCTGCCGATCCCGAACCGACGATGATGAAGTCGTAGTCTCGCATGCCGCCCCTCGATCGAGGCAGACTACCGCCGACTCCCGCGCCGCGCAGGAGGCCCTTCCGGCATGCTGTATGAGAAAAGCGACGGTCGTCCCCCTCATCCGGCCGCTTCGCGGCCACCTTCTCCCCGGCGGGGAGAAGAGGACGAGCGCGGCGTCCGATGCTTCCTCTCCCCTCGTGGAGAGGTCCGCCGAGCAAAGCGGAGGCGGGGTGAGG
Source organism: Mesorhizobium sp. (assembly GCA_019635735.1). Classification (GTDB taxonomy): domain Bacteria; phylum Pseudomonadota; class Alphaproteobacteria; order Rhizobiales; family Rhizobiaceae; genus Mesorhizobium_A. The sequence goes on along the minus strand of JAHBYX010000006.1, from coordinate 150,271 downwards.
GGGCTCTAAGCCCCGATCGCCTGCAGGCCGTCCTCCAGCCATTCGCCGAGCATCGGCCGTTCGAGCAGGTAGCGCCAGGGCTTGATGTCGGAGCGGCTCTTCGCCTCCTGGACGGCGGCCTTGAACTCGCTGGCGTCGAAATCGCCGCGGCCGATCCACATCAGCGCGACGAGTTCGGCAGCCTCGTCCTCGTTCAGCTCGCGGATGTGGGCGCGCAGCTCGCGGGCGGTAAGGTCCTCCTCCTCTTCCTCCGCGAGACCGTCATGATGATGGGTCTCGTGGCCGCGGTCGTCGACCTCCACGTCGTGCTCGGCGCCGTCCTCGTAGTCGGCATTCATGCCCGCGCTCACCGCGCGTGCCTTCAGAATCAGTTCCCGGATCGTGTCCGGCGAGATCGTCAGATCCCATTCCTTGTCGCGAATGCGCCGCATGCCTGCTCTCCTGCCGCGACCATAGCCGATTTTGCGCGGATGCAAGACCCCATGCGATTGACAGGAGCAAGGCGCGGCCCGAAATCACGCACTCCTCTCCGCAAGGTCCTCCCATGTCGCTGATCGTGTCGCCCTACGTCCTGCCGGTCGTTCTCCTCATCGCCTCCAACGTGTTCATGACCTTTGCCTGGTACGGGCATCTGAAGTTCACCGGGTCTCCGCTCTGGGCCGCGGTGACGGTGTCGTGGGGGATTGCCTTCTTCGAATACTGGCTCGCCGTGCCGGCCAACCGGATCGGCCACCATGTCTATTCGGCGGCGGAGCTGAAGACGATGCAGGAGGTGATCACGCTGGTCGTCTTCGCCGGCTTCTCGGTGCTCTGGCTGAAGGAGGCGATTACCTGGAACCACGCCATCGGCTTCGCGCTGATCGCCATCGGCGCGACATTCATCTTCCGCGCCTGACGGAGGATTTGGCAAACGCCGGGCTATGTTGTATCTACACGGCATGCCGGATCCCGACGAGACCGCCCCGCGCATCGATGCTCCGATCCCGGGCGACATCGCCTGCATCGGGGCGGCGCTGCGGCGCACGGCGAACCTCGTCACGCGCATCTACAACGCCTATCTCGCGCCGTCGGGGCTCGAGGTGACGCAGTATTCCATCCTGCGCAAGATCGAGGCCGGCCGCGCCGGCTCGGCCTCCGAACTCGCCGAGATCGTCGGCGTCGAGCGCTCGACGCTAGCGCGCAACCTGGAGCGGCTGGAGAAGCTCGGCCTGATCGCGGCGAGACAGGGGGAGGGGCGGCGCCTCTTGCACGAACTCACCGCCGAAGGGCAGGAGCGGCTGGCGGCCGCCATTCCGCTGTGGCGCCAGGCTCAGGAGGCGCTGGTGCAGGCACTTCCGCCCGACCGGGCCGAGGTCATCGTCGGCGAACTCGCGCTGCTGCGTTCGGCCGCGCGGATGGCCGGCCGGCCGACGCCGGAAAGCGTTCACGAAACTTGACGTCGCACTGCCGCGAAAAGTGATTGCCATCCCCTCGCGTCGATGTCCCCTTGCGGTATGATCGCCGGGAATATTCGGGCTGCCGCGGTCGTTGATCGATCATACGAGCCCAGAACGGACAGAGGAGGTCCCCATGTCGATCCGTATGACGCTTTCCGCGGCACTGATTTCGCTGACCCTGCCGGTCGCGACGCTGGCATATGCCGCCGGCGGCGATAGCGGCAGCGGTGGTTCCGACCAGACTCCGACCTGCAAGTCCGGCGAGGTCTATTCGCAGAAGGAAAAGAAGTGCGTTCCGTCCAACCAGGGCGCGATAGACGACGACGACCTGTTCGAGACGGGACGCGCGCTCGCCTATGCCGGCCGCTACGGCGAGGCGATCCAGATGCTGGGCCTCGTGTCCGACAAGAACGACCCGCGCGTGCTCAACATGCTCGGCTTCTCGCACCGCAAGTCCGGGCGCATCGAGGTGGGCCTCGGCTATTACCAGGAAGCGCTGACCATCAATCCGGACTTCGTCCTTGCGCGGGAATACCTGGGCGAAGCCTATCTGACGCTCGGCGATCTCGCCTCTGCGAAGAACCAGCTCTCCGAGATCGAAAAGCGCTGCGGCAAGGGCTGCGCGGAATATGCGGAGCTGGAGAAGCAGATCGCCGCTGTTGGCGGGTGAGGGAGTTTCGCGGCAAGGTCGACCGTATATGTGGGGCGTCATCCCGGGCGCCGGAGGCGGCCCGGGATCCATTCTTCTCTCCAGCTACACTCTGATAGCTCCTCGTGATCGCCAGGAAAGACGATCGGCGCAAACCCGCCGAGGCCAATAGATCCCGGAAAGCCTGCCGGCTTCCGGGATGACGTCGGTGGGTTTGGTCGTCTCCCGGACACGCATGACTGCACCCGCAGCACCCCGCTGACGGCTACTCGCCCCTCCCCACCCGCACGATCCTGCCGTCGTCCTCGTCCGTCAGCAGCCAGAGCGAACCGTCGGGGGCGAGGTTGACGTCGCGGATGCGGCCGAACTCGCCTTCGAACATCCGCTCCTCGCCGGTGATCGCGCCGCTCTCGTCGCGGTCGAGCCTGGACAGAAGCTGGAACTTCAGCGCGCCGGCGATCAGGTCGCCTCGCCATTCGGGGAACATGTCTCCCTCGTAGACGACCAGGCCCGACGGCGCGATCGACGGATCCCAGTAATGGACGGGCTGCTCGAAGCCGGGTGCCTCGGTGCCGACGCCGATCTGCCCGCCGCCATAGTCCTGGCCATAGCTGATCTCCGGCCAGCCGTAGTTCTTCCCCGCTTCGGGCGTGTTGACCTCGTCGCCGCCCTGCGCGCCGTGCTCGACGGTCCAGAGCTTGCCATCGCGATCGATCGTGAAACCCTGCGGATTGCGGTGGCCTTTCGACCAGATCTGCGGCAGCGCGCCGCCGCGTCCGTCGGCATAGGGGTTGTCGGCCGGCACCGACCCGTCGGCATTGATGCGCAGCACCGCGCCCGCCGCGTCCGCCATGTCCTGCGCGCGCGGACCCTCGCCGCGGTCGCCGGTGGTGAAGAACACCGTCCCGTCGGGATGCAGCACGATGCGCGAGCCGAAGTGCTGGCCTTTTCCCGTCTTCTTCGGCATCGAGAACAAAACCTGCATGTCTTCCAGCCGGGCGGCCGCACCGTCGCGCACCAGCCGGGCGCCGGCGATCGCCGTGCCCGCGCCGCCGGGACCGGGCTCGGAGAAGGTGAAGAAGATGCGTCCCGACTGCGCGAAGTCCTTCGCCACCGCGACGTCGAGCAGCCCGCCCTGCCCACGGGCAGAGACATCAGGCACGCCTTCGATCGGCTCCGAAAGAGTGCCGTCGGCGCCGACGAGCCGCATGGTGCCGGACCGTTCGGTGACGAGCGCCATGCCATCTGGCAGGAAGTCCAGGCCCCAGGGATGGTCGAGGCCGTCGGCGACGATCGAGGTGACGACATCGACCTTCTCGGTCGAGTATTCTTCGCCGGCCGCAGGTCCTGCCGCGAGTGCCACGGGGGCGAAAAGGGCGATGGCAAAAGTCGAAGTCCGCCGCATCGGCACATCTCCTGACAATTTTCTTGTTGGTTGTTGCCCTGACATGGGGCGTTGCGGTGCCTGGGCAAGCACATCCTCTTCGGCAAAACGGAAAAGTGCCTATAGTTGCGGTCACAAGCGGGTGATCGTGATTCGGGGATCATGCGGGGCGCGAACGACAATGCCGAGACTGCCGGCGATGGCCCGTTCACGGCGTCCGCCCGCGGACTGGCGCTACCGGTTTTCATAGTCGCGGCGCTCTACGGCCTGCCGCTCGCCGGCCTGCTGATCGCCGGACAGGGCGAGGGAGCGCTGGCCAGGCTCTGCATTCTCGCGCTTTGCCTGTCTCTGCCCTTCCTGATCGCCTATGCGGCTCTGAGGCGCGCGACGGCGCGGGTCGACGTGATGCCGCACACGCTTCTCCTGCATCCGGGCTTTCCCCGCACAGGGCAGTTCGTGGTGCCCTATTCCGTCATCCGCGGGATCAGGATCCGGCGCGGTGTCGGGGGGCGACTGTCGGGAACGTCGACGCTGGTCATCGATCTCGCGGGCGGGGCGCCTTTCGAGGTCTCCGACCTTGCCGACGCGGAGGGCGCGCGCGCGGCGATCCTCGCCCGCCTGGAGCTGCGAAAGCCGGCGCCGATGGCCGAAATACCGGCGGAACTGCCGGAAATTCCGCGCATCCTGATGAGATAGACGCCCCTGCGTCAGCATTTTTTGCGTGATAATCGCCGCGAAGCCGCTATATTGACGGCAAAAGAGGTTCAGCGGTCCCGTTAGCCAAGGCTCGCGGACCGTTTTCTTTTTGTCCGGGCGGGGCGAGGCGCAGATGTGCGACGCCGCCGGGGAATGAAAGGAAGGGCAGGAAAATGATCAAGGTCCCGATGACCGCCTCCGGCTTCGCAGCGATCAAGGAAGAGCTGCGCTGGCGTCAACAGGAGGAGCGTCCGCGTATCATCGAGGCGATTGCCGAGGCCCGGTCGCATGGCGACCTCTCCGAGAATGCCGAGTATCACGCGGCCAAGGAGTCGCAGAGCCTCAACGAGGGACGCATCGCCGAACTCGAGGATTTCATCGCGCGGGCCGACGTGATCGACGTGTCGAAGCTCTCCGGCGACAAGGTGAAGTTCGGCGCGACCGTCGAGGTTGTCGACGAGGACACCGAGGAGAAGAAGACTTACCAGATCGTCGGCGACCAGGAGGCGGACGTGAAGTCCGGCCGCATCTCGATCTCCTCGCCGATCGCGCGCGCGCTGATCGGCAAGGAGGTCGGCGACACGATCGAGGTCAACGCGCCCGGCGGCGCGCGCGGCTACGAGATCGTCGACCTGCGCTTCGGCTGACCGGATTGGGGAGCCGGAGGCGGCGGTTGTGCGGTTGCCGAGGCCGGCTTCGGTCTCTGGCGCCGGCATTCCTCCAGGCAGCCGGACTGGTGCGATGACGGTGCCCCCTGGACATGAAGTCACCGTCGATCCCCGCGAACTCGAGGTCATCGCTCCGAACTTCAAGCGGAGGTTGTCGGGCGTGACGAGCACGATCGTGCAGCTGGTGCCGCTCCAAGCCCAATCGCTTCGTATCGCGACGCTCGGGCCCGGCCTCCCCTCCGGCCTGCCCAGGCTGCGCTGGTGGAAGGTGCCGGCGCTGCTGCGGCGTCCGACGGGACGGCCCTTCCGCATCTGGCATGCGCGGCGCAATGTCGAGATGCTCGCCGGCGTGATCCTTCGCGATGTGTTTTCAGCGCCGCTCCGGATCGTCTTCACGTCGGCCTCGCAGCGCCGCCACACAAGCTGGACGCGCTTCCTGATCGGTCGGATGGACAAGGTGATCGCCACCAGCGCGAAGACGGCTGCCTATCTGGCCGTTCCCAACCGCGTCATCCTGCACGGGATAGACACGCGGCGGTTTTCGCCGGCGGCCGACCGGGCCGAGGCGATTTCCGCGCGCGGCCTCGATCCGGCGTTTCGCTATGTCGGCTGTTTCGGCCGGGTGAGACACCAGAAGGGGACGGACCTCTTCGTCGACGCGATGATCCGCCTCCTGCCGTCGCGGCCGCGCTGGGCGGCCATCGTGGCGGGGCGTGCCACCGCCGAGCACCGAGGGTTCGAGTCGGGATTGCGCGCGAGGGTCGAGGCGGCGGGGCTCACCGACCGGATCCGCTTCGTCGGCGAGCATCGCGACATCGACGCATGGTACCGTGCGCTCGAGCTGTTCGTGGCGTCGCAGCGCTGGGAGGGTTTCGGACTCACGCCCCTCGAAGCCATGGCCAGCGGCGTTCCGGTGGTGGCCAGCGATGTCGGCGCCTTTCCGGAACTTCTGGTCGACGGCGTGACGGGCCAGATCGTGCCACGGGACGACATCGATGCGATGACGGCCGCGACCGCGCGGCTGATGGACGACGATGCCCGGCGCGAAGCGGCGGGACGGGCCGGTCTTGCGCATGTGCGCGAGCGTTTCGCGCTGGAGCGGGAGGCAAGGGAGATCGGCGAGGTCTACCGCGACCTGTGGGACGCAGGCCGATGAGCGCCGGAAACGAGGCCGCACGGGTAACGGTCGTGACCGTTTCCTATAACAGCGCGGATGTTCTCGAGCGCATGCTGTCATCCCTGCCGCCATCGGTCCCGACGATCGTCGTCGACAATGGCGGCACCGACGCGGTCGCCGGCGTCGCGCAGCGTTTCGGCGCGCGGCTGGTGCGTCTCGAAACCAATGCCGGCTTCGGCCGCGGCTGCAACGCGGGCGCCGCGCTCAGCGACAGCGAATTCATCTTCTTCGTCAATCCGGACGCGATCGTCGTCGAAGGCGCGATCGAAGCGCTGGTCTCGTTCTTCGATGCCGAACCGACCGCCGCCGCGGCCAATCCGCGGATCCTGGACGGCAGGGCCAGGCCGCGCTTTCGCGGCCGGTCGCTGCTGTCGCAGCCGGCGGCGAGCGTCGGCAAGCGCGCGCCGGTGGTTGCGACGGAGGTTCCGACACTGCTGGGAAGCGCGTTCTTCTGTCGCCGGACAGCTTTCGAGGCCGTCGGAGGGTTCGATCCGGAGATCTTCCTTTATCATGAGGACGACGATCTCGCCGTCCGCATCGCGCAGGCGGGCGGCCGGCTCTTCTTCGTCCCCCAGGCGACGGTGAAGCACCAGGGTGGGCAATCGTCCGGCAGGTCCCACGCCGTCGCACGCCTCAAGGGCTATCACATGGCGCGCGCGCGGGCACATGTGATGGCGAAGCACGGAAGGCCGTTCGCCGTCACACGCACCATCCTTCGTGCGTTGGTCGAGGCGTTGCTGCCGCACAACCTCTTCTCGGCGCGACGCCGGGCGAAGCACATCGGTCAGCTGCTTGGGGCGTGGTCGGCAATCAGGGACGGCGGCGCCTATCGCACGCCGCTGGCGCAGGCCGAAATCACGCATATGGATCGCCAATGAGCGCGCGCCACCTGTTTCGAGATTTCTTCCGGCGGATCCGGGTGAAGCGGCACCTGTCGCGGCACGGAGCGAACTTCCACTATCACGGGCTCTCCGTCTCCCTCGAAGGCGACGTGGAACTGTCGACCGCCAATGCCCTGATCCGCGGCAAGTACGAGCGTGAAGAAGCCGGACTGATCCTCGAACATCTGCCGGCGGATCTGCCGGTCATCGAGCTCGGAGGCTCGCTGGGCGTGGTCTCCCGGCTGATCCGCTCGCGGCTGGCGCCGGGCGTGAAGCATCTGATCGTCGAGGCGAATGCCGAGCTGGTCGGGACCTGCCGGAGGAACGCAACGGTCGGTTCGGCCCCGGGGTCGACCGAGGTCGTGAATGCCGCGCTGTTTTACGGCGGTCCGGTCGCTCGCTTTCGCATCGGGCAGGAGCCGCACGCCAATTCGCTCGACACGGGCGCGGGCGAGGGGAAGGTGGTCGAGGTTCCGGCCGTCAGCCTTGCCGAGCTGCGGCGGCAAATCGGCAATCCGCCCCGGGTCGCCCTTGTCGCCGACATCGAGGGCGCCGAGTTCGACCTGTTCAGCCAGGAGCGCGCGGCGCTGCAGAGCGTCGAGATGGCGATCGTCGAGCTGCACCCGCGCGAATACCTCCGGCGCGGCCGTTCCGAGAAAGCGATGCTCGACCTGATCGAAAGGGCCGGTTTCGCGGTGGTCGAACGGCGGGCAGACGTGGTGCTTCTCCGCCGCGCGCCAGCAGGCGGCGGTCGCGGCTGACGGACGGATGGCTGGCGGGACGGCGCTTACACTTCCGGCAGGTCCGGCACGTCGTGGAGCCGATAGAGCATGGCCTCGGTCAGGAACACGTATATCGCGAGAATTGTCGCGTAGATCAGGCCGGCTCTTCCGCAGAGAAAATAGCGCTGCAACAGGTAGCTTTTCACAAAGCGGCCGATCGGATTGAAGAAGAGGGAAAACAGGCTGGCCTTCCGGCCCTTCTCCTTGAGCGCCCTTGCCTTCAGCCGGGAATAATTGGTGATCTTGGGGATCTCCTCCGAGATTGAAAGCAAACGCTCGTGCAGGATACACCCCGCGCGGATGTGTTCTATCCTGCCGTCGAAGATCACGCCCTCATGAACGGCGGTGGCAACGTCGTACCGGACGCGGCCTGCGTGCATCAGTCTTGGAACGGTGCGCTTGTGCACGAATTTCGATGGCCATCCGAAGCCGGGCAGCCAGTCGATGCGGTACAGCTTGTAGGCTGCGACGCCTGGATCATCAGGGCGCAGCGCGGCCAAGGCTGTGCGCAATTCGGGATCGAGGCGCTCGTCGGCGTCGAGATTGAGCCGCCAGTCATGGCGACACTGCTCGAGCGCGAACTGCTTCTGCCTCGCATAGCCTTGCCATTCGCGCTCGAACAGGCGGATGGGAAAGCCCCGCTGCTGGTAGTCGCGGATCAGGTCCAGCGTCCCGTCGGTCGAGCCCGAATCCACCACGACGATTTCGCGAACACCTTCGAGGCTGTCCAGGCATTTGCCAAGGAACCTGCGCTCGTTCTTGCAGATGATGTAGGCGGAGATGGGGATGTCGGTCATCGGCAGATCCTGAGCGAGACTACGCAATAGCCGCGCGCGTCTGGCAGGTCAAAAGCGGCTTCGCCTCAGGTCCGGCCGAACGCGAACGATGCGCCGTCCCGGGCCAGGATCTCGAAGCCATTGCCGCGCGCCAGGTCGAGGAAATCCTCGAGCGTCTTGCCTCGCTCTGCGAAGAGCGGCGGATGCGTCTCGACGATCGCCAGCGCGCAGTCCTTCAGCGTCGCGCTGTCGTTGGCGAACACGTCGTATTCGTATCCCTCGATATCCATCACCAGCGTGAACGGGCCGGGGCGCTGGTCGAGCAGACGCCGCAGGTCCGCCAGTGAATGGGCCGGAACCGTGATCATTTTCGGTCCCGCGCCGGAAGCGGAGCCGAGGCGATTGCCGTGAATGTTGTCGCTGACCGGGAAGGAGACTTCGCTGGCGCCGTAGGCGAGAGCGCAGTTCATGACGGTCAGGCGGCCGTCGGGGCCTCGCCCGATGCGCGCATTCGCGCGGCAGGTCTCGATGATGCGGCTATTGGCCTCGACCACGAGATAGGGCGCCTCCGGCGAAAGCCGCCGGCCGATATAGGCGCTCAACACGCCCAGCGACCCTCCGACCTCGATGAGGGGCAGGGAGGGATCGAGGAAACGCTCCACCAGCCGCCGCTCCGGCTCCTCGTAGCTGCCCTGCATGAGATGGCGCTTGATGCTGAACGGCATCTCGTCGGGTATGGCGATCGGTATCCCGTGATAGGTGAATCCGGGTCCATGGCGCCAGTGATAGAGGGCAAGCCGCAGTCTGCGTGACAGATTCTTCAAAGGCCGATCCCTGTTTGCATCGGCTCGGTCATGCCCGCCGCCTCTCCTGCGGCAAGCCGACTAGGGGAGAATCCTGCGTTTCGCAAGGCTGGACGTCTCCGCACCCAGGACGGAGCGCGCGATTAGCGCTCCATGAGTGCCCTGAGCCGTGCGCGGGCCGTGATCTCCGCGTCCGTATCGCCTCTCAGCCGCGCGGCGATCAACTTCCCCCAGTTGCTGACGATATGCCACGGACGGTTGTAGGAGATGCCGAATTTGCGGCAGACATAGAGGTTCGCCTTCATGAAATGATAGGCCTTGAAATCGATGATCCTCGGGCTGCTTGGCGTCGACGCCCCTTCGCTGTGCACGACGACCGCATCGTGAATGTGATGAATGCCGTGCCCGGCGAGGATGGTGCGGGCGCTGAGGTCGACGTCCTCGAAATAGAGGAAGATGTTCTCGTCGAAACCGGACAGGGCATCGAATACCGGCTTCCTGAACACAACGGCGGCACCCACCGCCATCGGGATCAACATATCCGCCCGCGGTGGCCCGTCGAGCCGAAATCGATCTCCGATCAGCCGGTTGCGCGCCCTGTAGTACTGCTGCCCGTTGCTCTTGACTACGCGTGGACTGAACGCCGCGCTGGCGGGATAGCGCGCCATTCATGCCGCCAGGGCATCGAGCGCGCCCGGCATGAGACGGGCGTCCGGATTGAGGAACAGCAACGTGTCGTTGCGTGCCAGGGCGGCTCCCCGATTGCAGGCGGTTCCGAAACCGAGGTTCTCGGCGAGCGCCAGGACGCGGGCGCCGGCGGCGGCCGCGATTTCGCGGGAGGCGTCGGTGCTGGCATTGTCGACGACAATGACCTCGTGCGGGGCCGGCACGGACTCGATCGCATCGCGAATGACGTCGGCGCTGTTGTAGGCGACGAGCACGACCGAAAACACGACCTGGTCTTCCGGCGACGTGCGCAGTCGATCATCGCGGTTTTCGTCCGCCGGACCCGTGTTCAAGCGCGGTGATCCGGAACGGCGGAAAGGCTCATATCCACTAGGCCCTCGTCCTTGACCTGGCGGATGGTCAGCGCCGTGCGCACGGTGTCGACGTTGGGCGTCGAGGTCAGCTCCTCGATGACGAAGCCCTGAAAGGTGGCAAGGTCGGGGGCCACGCATTGCAGCATGAAGTCGGATTCGCCCGACACCATCCACGCCTGGCGGACGATCGGCCAGTTGCGCGTGCGCTCGGAAAACTGCTTCAGCTCGGCGTCCGACTGGTGGTGCAGGCCGATCAGGCAGAAGGCGACGACCTGCTGGCCGAGCGCGGGCGCATTGATCAGCGCGCGGTAGCCGCGGATGATGCCGCTGTCCTCCAGCCGCTTGACGCGGCGCAGGCAGGGCGGAGCGGAGATGCCGACGCGTTTCGACAGTTCCACATTGGTCATGCGGCCGTCGTCCTGCAGTTCCTTCAGGATCTTCCAGTCGATGGCGTCGAGGTCGGCCTTCGCCGCCATAGGAGGTCTCCTTCTGACAGAATCCTGCACTCGTACGCAACAAAGTTACGCGAACTGTCGCGCGACGGAAAGGCCGCAGTCGCACGGATCGCTACTTGTGCGCAACGGGCGCGCGGACTTGCACAAGGGGTGGCAGACTCCTTACATCTGCCATGCCGCCGCTTCTTTGCGCGCGGCGCGGGCTTTTGCTTGGCCTGCTCGGTTCGATCGAGGGCTTCGTCATGACCACACGCCACGCACCGGTCGCCATCATCGGCTCGGGACCGGCCGGCTACACGGCTGCGATCTATGCCGCGCGCGCCATGCTGAAGCCGATGCTGATCGCCGGGATGCAGCAGGGCGGCCAACTGATGATCACCACCGACGTGGAAAACTATCCGGGATTCGCCGATCCGATCCAGGGGCCCTGGCTGATGGAGGAGATGCGCAAGCAGGCCGAGCATGTCGGCACCGAGATGATCTCGGACGTGATCGTCGAGGTCGACATTTCGCGCCGGCCCTTCCTGCTCAAGGGCGATTCCGGCGACCAGTACACCTGCGACGCGCTGATCGTCGCCACCGGCGCGCAGGCGAAGTGGCTGGGCATTCCGACCGAGGAGACCTTCAAGGGCTTCGGCGTTTCGGCCTGCGCCACCTGCGACGGCTTCTTCTACCGCGGCAAGGACGTGGTGGTGATCGGCGGCGGCAATTCGGCGGTCGAGGAGGCGCTGTACCTTTCGAACCTCGCCAAATCCGTCACCGTCATCCATCGCCGCGACGAGTTCCGCTCAGAGCGGATCCTGCAGGAGCGCCTGTTCCGCAAGGACAACGTCAAGGTGATGTGGGACCATGTGGTGGAGGAGATCGTCGGCACCGAGGGCAAGAAGCCGCTGCCGCCGTCGGTCACCGGCATCCGGCTGCGCAACGTCAAGACCGGCGCCATCAGCGAGATGCCAATCGACGGCGTCTTCGTCGCCATCGGCCATGCCCCGGCGGTCGACCTCTTTGCCGGCAAGCTGAAGCAGAAGCCGAACGGCTATCTGTGGACCGCGCCTGATTCCACCCGCACCGACGTGCCGGGCGTGTTCGCCGCCGGCGACGTCACCGACGACACCTACCGCCAGGCGGTGACCGCCGCGGGCATGGGCTGTATGGCCGCGCTGGAAGCGGAGAAATACATCGCGGAGATGGAATCGCACCGCGAAGCGGCGGAATAGGGCACTGGCCGATGCCGGCTCACTCACGGGGGAAAGACATGCCGCTCGACTGGGACAAGCTGCGCGTCTTTCACGCCGCCGCCGAGGCAGGGTCGTTCACGCATGCCGCGGAGAAGCTGAGATTGTCGCAATCGGCGATCTCGCGCCAGGTCAGCGCGCTGGAGCACGACGTCGGCGTGCCGCTGTTCCACCGCCACGCCCGCGGCCTGGTGATGACCGAGCAGGGCGAGATCCTCTACCGCACGGCGCACGACGTGCTGATGAAACTCGAAAACGTCAAGTCGCGCCTGACCGATGCAAAAGACCGGCCGTCCGGTCCGCTCAGGGTGACGACGACGGTGGGGCTCGGCGCCGGCTGGCTCACCGACCGCGTGCCGGAGTTTCTCGAACTCTATCCCGACATCCAGCTGCAGCTGATCCTCGCCAACGAGGAACTCGACCTCACCATGCGCCAGGCCGATTGCGCCATCCGCCTGCGCCAGCCGCAGCAGCCGGACCTGATCCAGCGCCGCATCTTCACGGTGCATTTCCATATCTACGCCGCGCCCTCCTACATCGAGAAGCACGGCAAGCCATCCTCGATCGCCGATCTCGACAACCACCGGATCGTCTCGTTCGGCGACCCGATCCCGGTTCACATCAGCGACGTCAACTGGCTGGAGACCGCCGGACGCACCGACGGTTCGAAGCGCACGAACCTCCTGCAGATCAACGACATCCTGTCGATCAAGCGCGCCGTGCAGCGCGGCGCGGGCGTCGCCATGCTGCCCGACTATCTCGTCGGCAAGGACTCCGGACTGGTGCAGATACTGCCGGACACCGAGGTGCCCTCCTTCGACACCTATTTCTGCTATCCGGACGCCATGAAGAACCAGGTGAAACTGCAAGTCTTCCGTGATTTCCTGATCTCGAAGGCGAGAAGCTGGGCCTATTGATTAGGCAAGCTTACGTTGGGGCTTGGTCCAGGAAGACGAAAAATCAAGCAATTCCGGTAATCCATGCGTATTTGCATGGCAGGTTTGCAGTCGGACTGCTTGTTATTTCGGCACGACGCGCACATATCACGATCATCTCCTGAGCGCGTTCTCCTCCCATTAGCGCTCGCGAGTGTTCCCCTCTGGAGGCTCGCCGGCGACGGCAACTCCAATCGACTCGGCCGGATCTTGCGATCCGGCCTTTTTTCTTTCCGGGATACGGGTTCCTGATCGCCTGGCGGGCGCGGCGGGGCCGCGCCCTCCGTCCATCAGGCGGCCTTGCCGTTGGCGTTCATCACATCGTCGGCCAGGCGCCCGGTCAGTTCGGCCATGTGGTCGAAGGTCGCCTTGAACGAGGCGACGCCCGAGGAGGCCGAACGGAGTTCCACGATCAGGTCGCCGATCTCCGCCTGCGGCATCGTCGCCTCGACGACATCCCAGCCCGGCCATCCGTCGCGCGCGTCGTAGCCGAGGATCTGGCCGCGCCGCTGCGGGATGAGCGCGGTGATCCTGGCGGTGGCATCGGACGGCGTCGCGATCTCCACCTTCATCACCGGTTCGAGCAGCACCGGGCTGCAGGCCGGCATGCCTTCCTTCATCGCGAGCTTCGCCGCCATCTGGAACGCCATGTCGGACGAATCGACCGTATGGTACGAGCCGTCGGAGAGGTTGACCGCGATGTCGACCACGGGGAATCCGAACGGTCCGGTCTTGAGGAAGTCGCGCACGCCGGCCTCGACCGAGGGGATGTAGGTCTTGGGAACCACGCCGCCGGTGATCGTGTCGGTGAACTCGAAGCCCGAACCGCGCGGCAGCGGCTTTATCTCGATCTGGACGTCGCCGAACTGGCCATGGCCGCCCGACTGCTTCTTGTGCCGCCCGCGCTGCTGGGTGCTCTTGCGGATCGTCTCGCGATAGGGGACCTGCGGCGCGCGCGAGATTAGCGGAATCTGGTGGCGGCCCTCCAGCTTCTCCGTTGCGACGCGCAGATGCATCTCGCCCTGGCCGGCCAGCACCGTCTCGCCGGTATCCTGGTTCTGGGAAACGAAGAGCGAGGGATCCTCCTCGGCCATCTTCTGCAACGTGGCCGACAGTTTTACGTCGTCCTTGCGCTCGCGCGGCCTCAGTGCCAGCGCATAGACCGGATCGGGCGGCGGCGGCAGATCCGCCTTTTCCGGCGCGACCTTGCCGATCGCCAGCGCGTCGCCGGTGCGCAGATCGTCGAGCTTGCCCAGCGCGACCGTATCGCCGACGGCCGCGGCGCCGAGCTTGGCCTGGTCGCGGCCGGTGAGGCGGTAGATGCCAGAGACCTTGCCGATGCGGCCGCCGTCCGCGGCGAGTTCGGCGCCGTCGGCCACCGTCCCGCTCAGGACGCGCGCGACGGACAGCTTGCCGCCATGAGGAGTGTGGAAGGTCTTCATGATCCGCACGTGGCTGGAGCCGGAGACTTTGAGCCGCTTGCGCGTGTCGGAGGCGTCGGGTGCGTCGTGGCGGATCATCTTGAGGAGGCGCAGGATGCCGTTGCCGTGTTCGGCCGAGCCGATCAGCACCGGCGTCAGCGAGCCGTCGCGCAGGTCGGCGGCGAGATCGTCGAACACTTCGTCGCTGGGCGGCTCGATCTCCTCGAGCAATTGTTCCATCAGCGTATCGTCGTGGTCGGCCAGGCGTTCGAGCATGGCGAAGCGGGCTTCCACCTCGCGCGCCTTCTCGTCGTCGGGAATGGCGGTCACCTCGCTCTCGGCGTGTTCGCGCCAGACATAGGCGCGCTCGAGCGCCAGATCGATCGAGCCGACGACGATGCCGTTCTTGCGCAGCGGGATCTGGCGCAGGAGGAGTGGCGTCGAACTGGCCGGCTGGAGAAGCTTGAGAACGTCGCGAACGCCGGCGCTGATCTTGTCGACCTTGTTGAGGAAGAGCATGCGCGGCAGGCCGAGATCGTCGAGCTGGCGCAGAATGAGCTGCAGGGCCGGGATCTTCTTGTCGTCGGCCTCGGCGACGACGATCGCCGCGTCGCAGGCGGCGAGGATCGGGATTGCCTCGTAGGAGAATTCGATCGAGCCGGGGCAGTCGGCGAAGGTGATCGTTTCGCCCATGAAATTGACCGTGGCGAAGGTCGCCTCGGTGCTCATCTGGTGGGCGCGGGCCTCGGGCGTGTTGTCGCCCACCGTGGTGCCGGCAGCTACGCTGCCCTGCTTCGCAATTGTGCCCGTGCGGGCGAGGATGGCTTCAAAAAGAGTGGTCTTGCCGCTTGCGAAGGGACCGATGATGGCGATGCATTTCGGTCCCCGACGCCTCTCTCCGGCGCGCTTGCCCATGCTTTCCTCCTCTCATGTTTTCCCATGAGCGGCGGCCGGCCCGTCCGGCCGTCGCAAGGCCTGTCCGGCCGTGCGGCCGGTGAGGGCCATGAACGTATCGAACCACCGATAGGGGGCGAGGGCAAGGGCTTAGACGGATAAGGGTTGTCGCAGGATCCGGTCGCGGATCCGGCACCATGCCGTCTGCCACCTCGATCGCCGGCAAACGTGAATGGCTTGACCCGCCTCATCCGCGATGAGCCTATTCGGATAAACAGAACAAAGACCCGGGAGGCCGACGATGGACATTCGAATGGCATTGACCGAACTGTGCGACGCCTTCAACGCGCATGATCTCGATCGCATCATGGCTTCGTTCGCGGACGACTGCGTCCTGGAAATGCCGCGGGGAAACGAGCCCTGGGGGGCTCGCTTCGTGGGGAAGGCTAATGTGCGGAAAGCCCTGGCAGGCCGCTTCGAAGGCCTGCCGGACGTTCACTATGGCGACGCCGAACATTTCGTTGACGCCGCAGCCGAGACCGGCATCTCGAAATGGACCCTTACGGGAACCGCTCGGGACGGGTCGAAGAAGAATGTCCGCGGCTGCGACTTCTACACGTTTCGCGACGGAAAGGTGATCCGCAAGGATTCCTACTGGAAGATCGTGGAATGAGGTGGACGGCCGTCAGTTGCTCCCCGCCATCCGGCCGCTGAGCGTCAAGCCCTTGGCGGTTCGCTCGGCGAAGCCCTTCCAGTAGGTGTGCTCGGGCTTGAACGTGCCGTCCTCGTTCTTCGCGAAGACGCCGTCGGCGGCGTTGGGGATCACATTCAGATAGGCGTCCATCGCCTCGTCTTCCTTCAAATATTTGCCGAGGAAGGCGGTGACGAAGTGCTGCGCGATGTTGTTCATCCTCACCGTGTCCCAGACCGGGTCGGCATAGTGGTCGAACGGCGCCCAGCCGAGCTTTTCGGACTTCTTCCACGATTCCGCGGGGGCCGGCATCGGCGCGGCGGCGTTGTGGTTGGCGTTCTCGAAGGTGAGCAAATATGCGTCGGCGTTGATCGTGCCCTCGTAGATCGCCTTCACGCCCTTGTCGTAGCCTGAGACGTCGTCGACACTGCCGGCGATGTAGAAGATCGGCTTCTGGATCTTGGCCAGCGCGTCCTCGTCCCAGAAGCCGCGCTCCATGCCCCAGGGCGCGAAGGCGACCACAGCTTTCACCCGCTCGTCGGGCAGCGCGTTGTGGCTCTCCGAGCCTGCCTGGTGGACGGCGAGCGTCTTTTCCGGCGCTCCCCATTCGTAGCCGACGGAGGCTTCGGTGACGCCGGCGCCTGCGGAGATCACCGCGCCGTAACCGCCCATCGAATAGCCGACGATCGCCGCTTTCTGCGTGTCGACGAGCCCGTTCAGGAAGCTGTCGGCCTCGCCGCCCAGGCGCTCGATCTCGTTGAGCACGAACTTCTGGTCGAGCGGGCGGTTGACCAGCGTCGAACCGAACTTGCCCTGATCGTCATAGGTCGAGTCCTTGTGGTCGATCGAGGCGACGACATAACCCTTCGAGGCAAGGTTCTCGGCCAAGTGGCTGAGCAAGAATCGGTTTCCGGGATAGCCGTGCGAGATGATGACGAGCGGGTAGGGGGTCTCCGCCTCGGCCGGTGCCGCGTCCCGCGCCGCCTTGCCGTGCAGCGTCACCCTGGTCTCGCCGTCGCGCAGGAACACGCCCTCGTAGGGCGTCGGTGCGCCGCCCGATGCCGCCGGATACCAGACCTCGACCTTGAGCGGACGGTCATAGCGCGGCAGATCCTTGCCGGCTTCGACCTTGACGATGTCGATCTGGTCCTTGTTGACGAGGTCGATGGTACGAACGCCGATCGCCGCGTCGCCGTAGGGCGCCAGTTCAGGCGCATCGGGACGCACCTGGTCGATGCGGTTTTCCTGTGCCATCGAGACTCCGACGAGCGCAACTTGCGTGGAAAGACCAGCGGCGAGCGCCGCGGCGAGGACCTTGTTCATTCTTCTTCTCCTTGAAGCTGCCATCCCTGTCCAGCCAATCTATCGCGTGCGGACGTGAAAGCCAGACGACAGAGCGGATTCCCGGTTTGATTGACTTTTTCCGGCCGTTGGCCGTACACAATCGCTAGGTAGGTGATCATGGCACAGACAGCGACAAAGAAGCCTAGCGCGCGGGTGCGCAGCGAACGCCTTGAGGCGCGGGTAACTCCATATCAGAAGGGGCTGATCGAGCGCGCCGCCGCGCTGCAGGGTCGCAGCGTCACGGATTTCGTATTGTCCAGCGTGCAAGAGGCGGCGCAGCGCGCAATCGACGACTATCAGCGGATCGACCTGTCCGTGAAGGATGCCGAGGCCTTCGTGGAGGCGCTACTCAATCCGAAACCGGTGAATGACCGGTTGCGCGAGACCATTAGGCGCTATCGTCGGGCGACCGATGTTTGAAGAATCCGACGAGCGAGCGAACGTAGTATCGCTCGACGCGTCGCATGATCGATCGACGTTCGAAAGCGGCGTCGAGCCGCTGGACCGCTATTTTCGGGCACAGATCGGGCCGGATGCCCGTAAGGGGATGGCCGCGCCATTCGTCCTGGTTCTGCCGGACGGCACAATCGTTGGATACTACACCTTGTCCGCCACAGCTGTGAGAATAGGCGAGTTTCCGGAGCCGATTGCGAAGAAGCTGCCGCGATATCCGCTTGTGCCGGCGACGCTCGTTGGACGGCTCGCCGTCGACTATCGTCATCGGGGTAAAGGCCACGGCCGATACATGCTGGCTGATGCACTCTTTCGTGCCATGCGCAGCGAGATCGCGTCGTTCGCTGTCGTCGTCGAAGCTAAGGATGACAACGCTCGGCGCTTCTACGAACGCGAGAGCTTCATACCATTCTCCGGGCAACCGATGAGGCTGTACCGCCCGATCGCAGATTACCGCAAGGTCTTCGAGGAAAAGCTGTAGGGCTTCCTCACGTCTCCGGTTCGGTCGTGAACATCAGCGGGAAGCCGGCGGCCTTGCCGGCGTCCGTGGCGCGGGTGGCTTTCGTCTCGGCCACGTCCTTCGGATAGACCGAGACGACACAGACGCCCTTCTGGTGGGCGGTGATCATCACTCGGTAGGCTTGGTCGTCGGTGAGCCTGAACTCGCCGCGTAGCACCATCACGACGAATTCGCGCGGCGTGAAGTCGTCGTTGACGAGGATGACCTTGTGCAGCTTCGGCCGCTCGGTCTTGGGCTTGACCCTGGTCCTGGGCGTCGTGACGGTTTGGGGAGGCATGGCGCTTTCCTCCACGGATTGCGATCGCGCTCACATAGTCCGTTGCCTGCGAATGTCCATCCGTCCGGCGGCTCAGCGCTGCAGGACGGCCTGGATTTCGGTCATGTTGGAGCGGACGCGCAGCACGTAGAAGCCCATGGTCGCCAGATGGGTCGCGAACAGGCCGTCTTCGGCGCTGTTGGCGATGATCCAGGGGCGGATCTTCAGGGCCGATCTGAACTGACCTTCCATCGCGTTCCACAGCGTGTCGAGATTACGCTCGCGGACCACGTCCTCGAAGTCGGCGTGCGCGGCGCTCATCAGCCCGTAATAGGCGTAGAGCTGGCCGTAGGAGAACCAGAACCGGTCGTCGGCGCGCACGTCGAAGAAGCCGCGATTGTAGTTCTCGGAGCGCTCGCGCAGGATGGCAGAAGTGTCGCCCAGCGCGCTGGCGACGCGGTCGAGATACTGGATCAGATTGTCGGCGCGAGCGTCGAACACCGCATCGCAGCGCGCCAGCCGGTCGTCGAAGGCGTGCAGGTCGCGCACGATCTGGCGATAGTAGGAGGGGGTCGGCGTTTTCGGGCCGGGCGGGTTCAGGCCGATATACCAGGTGTATTCGTCGAACTGCGCGTTGCCGCGTGCGCTCTGCAGGTTGGAGTCGATCTGCGAGGTGCCGCGCACCCGGCCGAGATTGTCGGCGAGCTCGATCGTCGTGCGCCGGATCGCCTCGTGGATGCCGCGCTGGAACGATGCCTTGTTGTCGAGGAAAGGCGTCTTGTCCCAGGACAGGCCGAACAGGCCGACCTTGTAGAGGATCATCGACGAGATCCAGGCGTTCTGGTTGACGTTGACGTCGGTCAGGTCGGCCGCCACCTCGGCGATGGCCGAGCGTCCGCAACTGCGGTCCGTGGGGGTCGTGGCGGTCTGCGGGGGCGTCGGAGCGGGAGTTGTCGTGGTCGTGGTCGCGGCGGGTGCGGTCGCCGGCGCGGGGGGCTTCGAGTCCGCCTCCGCCTGGGCGAACAGCGTTCGCGGCGCGGGCGGAGGCGCACCCATCGCCTGCTCGCCGGCGGAGCGGCGGCGCTGCTCGAAATCGTATTTCGCGACATAGTCCGGGTCGAACCCGTTCCAGAACTGCGTCGCATAGAGGAAGTAGATATACATCGCGGCGAGCACCGCGATCGCGGCGCCGAGCACGGATTTCAGGATCCAGCCCTTGTGCATGTACCACCGGCCGAACCACAGGAACGGCCACATCAGGATGCCGATCAAGAGGCCGATGCCGCGGCCGATCCACTGGAAGACCATGGTGAAGAACGAGACGATCGGATCGAGCATGAGTCCCCCAGTCTGGCGCAGCAGCTGTCGTTCAGTCCTTCAGCCCGTAGAGCCGTTCGCGGAACGCCGCCTTGTCCTTGAGATATGTGGTTTTGAGCGTCTCGACAACATGCGCGCGCCAGCGCGCCGGCCAGGCCTCGTATTGCCTGTAGAAGGTCTGCTTCGAGAAAACGTAGAGCGAGACGAAATCGTCCGGCACGAAATCCGAGATCAGCCGGTTGGTCAGCCACGCGTCCGGGTGGTCGGGCCTGGCGCGCACGACGAGGAAGCGCCGCTCCGGCTCCATATCCTCCAGCCTCAGCTTGCCGGTCTGCGCCAGCTCGCGCTTGGCCGCGTTGAGGAAGGGGAAGGTGCCGTCCCTGTTGATCAGGTCGGCATTGGAATGGATCCAGGTCTGCAGCCAGACCTTGTCGACCTTGTCGAAGTCGAGGTTCGGCTGCTGGCGGTGGATGAGCGACCGGATCGCCATCTCGGCCCGGTGCTCGAGATAGTTCGACGTCTCGATCCACGACGCGCGGGGCAGGTCGAGGCGGCCGGTCGAGGCGAGGAAGCGGAACACGCGCTCGGCGTCCCGGATGCCGAGATAGCTCACCTGCCACGGCCGCGAGCGGCGGAAGCCGGGCGCCGCCGGATCGGAGATGACGGTCGTCATGTCCTTGTCGATGAAGACGTAGATGCCGCCGAAATGCGTCGTCCAGAACGCCTCGTGGCGAAAGATCACGCGGTCGGGCACCAGCTTGTTCTCGCGGATGTCGCCGGTGACCTTGGCAAGCTCCACCATCCGTTCCAGCATGGCCGTATCGCGCCAGGCGTCGGGCTCCAGCTTCAGCCGGTCGACCAGCGCGCCGAGCTCGCCCGCCTTGCCCAACACGTCCTCGGCCGAGAGCACGCGGAACTCGACCTGGTTGATCGACAGCAGGTCCTCGATGTCCTCGACCTTCGCGACGGAATCCTCGATCTCGCCGTAGATCACGTCCTTGATCGTCAGCGCGTCGATGACCCGCCGGTTGCTGGAATAGAATTCGAACATGAGCTGGGATGTGTTTGAGAATGCAGTATGAACGACCGGAAGCTCGGCCTGCGCCGGCGTCAGGATGATGAAGCGGCGGTTGACCTCGTTCGGGTCGAGATAGAGCGGATCGTCCAGTTCTTCGGCGATCTGGGGCGAGAAGCCGGTGCGGTCGATCTCGAAGCTCTTCAGCTTGGTCGGCTTCAGCCCGAACGCCTTCAGCGCCTTGTTGTAGCGCTCGATCAGATGCGGCTCGTCGACGGTGAGCAGGCGGCCGTAGATGAGGTCGTTGTCGCGGAGGAGGTCCATCAGGAATCCTGGCGGTACAAGGGGACTCCCACCGCTTTGGCTGCATCGGTGAGACGGCGGTCGAGTGTCGCGAGCTTCAGGTTACGACGGGTCGCGAGTTCAAGATAGACGGCGTCATATGCCGTCAGGCGATGGCGGTCGCAGAGATCCTGAACGGAGCCCCAGGCGGCGCGTGCGCCCTCCTCGTCGATCTCGACAGGAAGAAATTCAAGCCTTGCCAGCGCTTCGGATCGAAACTGCGGCGTAAGGCGTCCATATCTGACCGCGGTCGCAAAGGCATTCGCGATCTCGATCCGCCAATGGATCGGGACCACCGCCCCTTCCGCAATCACATCGGCATGCACGGCTTCCGTGCGCGGCGTTATCTCATCCGCGAAATGCCAGGAGAGGGTCATCGAGGCGTCAAGGACGATCAATAGCGGCGGCCTTCCTCGATCAGGTCCCGCAGGCTCATTCCGTCGAGCCGGTTGTTCTGGCGGTTCTTCCGTAACCATTCGGCCGCTTCGAGGGCCTTCGCTCTGCGCTGGTCGTGCGATAAGGCGGGCACCAGCCGAGCGACAGCCTTGCCGTGGCGGGTGATCGTGATTTCCTCGCCCTTCTCGACGCGTTCGATCAGCGCACTGAACGAGTTGCGTGCTTCCAGAATGCCTGCTTCGCTCATGTCGACATCATTTCTAGCCAGCCACGCCACAATTTATCGTCTTGAGTCGAGAATTTCAATTGGCGGGTGGCCCAAAGATAACATCAATAATTATCATGGGAACGCCAAACACTAACATCCATATCCAGAAAGGGACAATTAGACGAAGCGAAGCATAACCTGCTTCCCGGAAGTATTCGAGGCTAGGCAATCCATTCTTGTGACGTGGAATTCGCTGGGCTTGATCATATGCTTTCCAGCGATCGCCACTGCGAAAGGCAACTACGGCAAGCCCCGCAAGAAATACCATCCACACGTTCGGGCGCACATAGGACATGTAGATTTCCGAGGCCGTCTCCACGCTCCTACCCCCACAACCCCTTCGCCTTCATCTCCTCGATTTCCTTCACCGCCCGCTCGCGCAACTTGGCGTCGCGGACCAGCTTCGACACCGCCGCGTCGTCTGAGCGGTCGGAGTAGCGGAACTCGCTGTCGGCGTAGCGGTTCACCTCCTGCATGACCATCTCCATGTCGAAGGGTCCGCGCAGTTCCTCGATCATCGCCTTCTTCTCGTCGTAGGGCTTGCGCATGAAGACGTCCGGCGTCGCGAACCAGTCGTCGGGCAGTTCGATGTCCATGGCGCGCATCTTGATCGCGTCGGTGACGTTCTTGATGGCGCGGCCGGTGAAGCGCGGCTCGGCTTCCTTGATCAGGTGGAGATAGGTGCCGATGTCGGCCATCGACTTCGGCTGGCCCTTCTCCTTCATGAAGCGCTCGTAGACGCGCATCAGCCCGTCCTCGTGCGGCTTCGAATGGCTCTCATAGGCGTCGTCCACCGCGCGCTGGATCTCCTGCGCGGCGTAGAGGTCGTGCTCGCCGAGCGGGATCTTGTGGTTCTTGCCGGCGAGCAGCACGAAGATGTCGATATAGTCTTCGCGGGTCTGCGGCCCGTCGACCAGCCAGCGGGCGCCGGCGCGCTGCCTGAGCGCGTCGTCGACGTTTTCCGGATAGTTGGAGAACATGCCGAAGGAGCAGTTGCCGCGAATGACCGTCATCGCACCTGAAAACGCGTCCATGAGGACGCCGGTGATCTCGTGCTGTCCGGCCGAGGCGCGGTCGTCGGAGCGTTTGGCCGCGACCTGGTCGATGTCGTCGATCGTGCCGAAGCCGATCGCCTTCGGGTTCAGCACGTTTTCCACGAAAGCCCGGCAGTTCTGCCCGGACTTGCCCTGGTAGGACGAGATCTGGTCGACGCCGAAATTCTGGTAGTGGAACGGATAGCCCGCCACCTGGCAGTGACCGTGGACGAGGCCGGCGATCATCTGGATCAGCGTCGTCTTGCCGGTGCCGGGCGCGCCGTCGCCGATGAAGGTGAAGAGAAAGCCGCCCAGTTCGACGAACGGGTTCAACTGCTTGTCGAAGTCGTAGGCGACCAGCATCTTGGCCAGCTTCACCGCCTGGTATTTGGCGATGTGGTTGCCGACGACCTCCTCCGGCTTCTTGAAGGTCATCACCAGCGGTTTGGCCTTCTGGCCCGGCGCCACATCGAAGCCGTTGAGAGTGAAATCGTCGGCCTCGATGCGGATATGCGCGTCCTCGAAGGCGCCGAGCCCGTCGAAGCGGCCCTTGCGCGTCAGAAGCCCCTCGATCGCCACGCGCGCGAACTGCTTGGCCCGCGCCATCATGTCATGGTCGTCCCTGGAGCCGGCAATCGCCGCGTCGAGACCCGCCACCAGCGACTTCAGCGCGTCCTGCGCGGTGTCGAAGAGCAAATTCGGCTCGGCGATGTCGTTGGGCGGCTCGCCGTCGGCCTCGATCGTCTGGGCCAGATAGGAAGCGAAGGAGAAGGCCGAGACGTAGGCCGAGGCATGGATCAGCTTCTTGAAATTCGACGCATCCTCGCCCTCCAGCGGCGCGCGCGCGTTCTTCGCCTGCAACGCCTCGAGCTCGTTGCTGCGCGCGAACACATCGGCGACCGCCAGCGAAATCGAGAGCCCGCGCCGGGCGCGGTAGAGCAGCGTGTGCTGCAGGATCGACAGCATCTGGTCGTCGGGGCGCACCGCCGCCACGGTCTTCGATAGCTCGACCTCCTTGGTCCGCTGTACCGAGCCGGTCGCGACCGTCGAAACGAAGCGGCGCCCGGTGCCGGCGAGCGCGGTGTTCGACAGGCCGGTGGAAGCTTCCAGCACGATCACGCGCGTCACCATCGACTGCGCGGTCGAGCGGTGCTTGTCGATGTCCTTCTCGTCGATGGTCGTCAGGCCGGTGTCCATTGTGCCTCCTCAGACATCTGAAATCACCCGCCCGCCGGACAGGATGTGCACCTTGTAACCGGAGAAGATCTTCTGCGCCTCGCCGGCGGCGTAGAGCGCCTGATAGGCCTCGTGCGGGATCAGCGCATGCTTCTCATAGGCCGACACGCCCATGCGAGCGGCTTCGAGGTCGTCGGTGTTGATGTAGAACTCCTGCGTCGCCTTCTCGCTGGAGAACAGGCCTTTCCGCCCCGGCCGCTCGTTCTTCGAATAGACTTCCTGGACGGTCCAGGTCAGCAGCCAGGCGTTCTCGGCCTTGCGCACCTTTTCCAGCACCTGCTGGACAGTAGAATTGTGCTCGGTGATGCCGGCCGAATAGAACGGGCCCAGCACGAAGCGGCGCAGCTGCTTGGGGTGCAGCGTCTCGAAATCCTTGTCGAGATTGCCGGCGATCGTCGACGGCGACAGCGTATAGGCCGAGTTCTTGGCGGCGAAGTCGTCGAAGCGGTGGGCCAGGTCGGGGTTGAGCAGGCCTTCGACCGGCAGCGGGATTTCGACCTTGCCGTTCAGCTGGCCGTCGCGCGTCACCAGCGTCTCGACCATCCGCTCGGAGGAGTCCTCCACCGCTGCCATGTAGACCAGCGGCAGGTTGGCGAGCCCGTCGAAGGCGCCCCAGTGGACGAAGTAATAGGGCCGCATGGTCTTCGGGTTGGCCGACACCTTGACCGTCTTGGGCAGCACGAAGGGGGCGAAGATCAGGCCGGTGCCCACGTCCTGCAGATAGAGCCGCTCGGCCATCAGGCGCTGCAGGTCGGACGGCATCGCCTTGTGGCGCAGGATGAAGTCGGCCATCTCGGCGCGGATCGCGTCAGGGGCGGGGATGGCGGCCAGCCGCTTCTCGGCGCTACGGCGGTCGTTCTCCAGTTCCAGCACGTTCTGGAACACGGGGAAGCCGCTCTCGGCGCGGGAGATGCGGAAGCTCTCCATGAAGCCGAGGCGATTGCGCCACGCGCCAAAGGAATTCTCCAGCCGCACGATGTATTCCGCCACCACCTGCGCGATCACGTCGTGGCGGTAGAGCGGCGAGGAATCGTCGCGCAGGAAGATGTCGAGGCCGGCGAGCGCGGCGGCGATCGCGTCGAAGTAGCGGGCGGCGGGGTTGTCGGGGGTCATGGAGTCACGCCGTGGAGAGGATGGAGGCGCCATGGAGCGCAACGTCTGACCCTTAACAGCCCTAAGCCTTCACGTAATCCGCCGAATTGTGCTTGCGCATGACCTCGTCGAAGCGGCGGGCGAAGGCGTCGTCGGCGAGCTTCTTGCGGCGCTGGATGTCGGCGGTGGTGACCATGTTCTTCTCGTGCATCTCGAGCAGGTCGCCGATGTGCTTCTGGGCGGCGGCACCTATGCCGGCCATGGTTTCCTCGGCCGTGTTGTCCACCTGGCTGCCCAGCGTGTTGATCTTGTGCGCCACGTCCTGCTGGGCGGCCGTCTTCAGCGAGTCTTCCAGCGCCTTGTAGAGGACGATGCGCTGCTCGGTGTCGATGGTCAGCTTGTTGATCAGCGTCGACTGCGCCGCGATCTGGTTGTTGAGCGAATCGACGAAGGTCTGGAACATCGAGGTGTAGCGTTCAAGCGTCTGGCTCTCGGCCAGCAGCTCCTGCTCCTTCGCCTGCTTCTCGTTGTATTCGGTGGCGAGCTTGGAGCGCTCGCCTTCCAGCTGCGTGCGCTCCTGCTGGCTGGTCGAGGCGGCGATCTTGTTCTCGATGTCGAGCAGCAGCGGGTTCAGTTCCTCGATGCGTTTCTGCGTCGCCGTCAGGCTCTCCATCGTCGCCTTGCGCCGCTCGATCACCTGGGAAAGGCTCGCCTCGGAGGTCTTGTAGCGCTGGTCGAGCACGTTCTTCTGCTCACGCAGGATGCCGACGATCGTGTCCGACTTGGCGAGCAGTTCCTGCAGGTTGCCGGCGAGCGACATGTTGCGCACGCGCTCGGTGCGCATGCGCTGGCGGCGCTGCTGCGAGAAGATGCCGACGAAGTTCTCCCAGCCGGTATAGCTCTTCATTGTCTCGAATTCGGCGCCGAACACGTTCGTCGCGTCCTCCAGCCCGATGATGAGGTCGGCGATGTTCGCCTCCATCGTTTTCTGCTGCTTGAGCACGTCCTCGATGCGGGCGTTCTCGATGTCGAAATCGGCCTGGCCGATCTTGGCGTCAGTCTTGGCGAACTTTTCCAGCAGGATTCCGGACTGTTCGATCTTGGAGCGCATCTCCTCGACGGTGCGCTTGGTCTTCTCGATCTCGGAATCGAAGTTCTGCAGTGTCGCCATGAATTCCCTCCGGGGCCGACGTTCGGTCACGCGGGCGAATATATGTGGCGTATGTTTCGATTGAAAGTCGCGGGAACGAATGATTGTAGCTCCCGCCGCGCCTGCATCCGCATGCAAAACCCGCCCCGGTCGCCCGGAGCGGGTTCTGGCTGACGTCGCAAGCGATCAGCTATACGGCGAATAGCACTGCTGGCGCGGGCCGTTGTAGGGCTGGAACGTGTTGTCCGATGCCCGGTACGAGCGGTATCGGTCGTAGCACCACTGGACATGGGCGGAGCCATAGCTGGATGCCGATGCGGAGCCGCTGATGGCGTTGCCGATGATGGCACCCGCTATGAACGCGCCGGCCGGGAACCAGTAGCCGTTGTAGTAGCGGTAGCCGGGACGCTTGTAGCTGTAGCCGCGGTGACCGTTGTAGTAGTAGCGGCCGTTGCGGCGCTCGAACCGTGCCTCGCGACGTTCCTGGCGGCGCTCGAAGCGACGTTCGCGGCGGTCCTGCCGACGCTCGAAGCGACGTTCGCGCTTGTCCAGTCTCATTTGGACATCGACGACGTTGCCTTCCGCGGCAAGCGACTGCGCCTTCGGTACGAACACGGGAGCCGCGGCGACCGGCAGGGCCGAGCCCGCCGCGAAGGTGAGCGCGAGAGCTGCGCAGAGAGTGTGTCTTAACTTCATCATGATCTGCCTCGTCCTTGAAAAGTCCCTCGTTTCGCAAACGAGGCAGAGGCGATCGGGTTGCATTAAATATCGGCAATGTCTGGATATTCCGGCGGTGGGCCGCTCACCCGCCGGCAAAGCCGATGAAGTCCTCGGGCGCGATGCGGCCCATTTCCTCCTCCCAGTGCCGGCGGCACAAAGATCGGTAGACGTCCTTGCCGATCGCCACCTGGTCGCCCTCTTTCGCCACCTTGCCGTCGGGGCCGAGCCGCACGACCATAGTCGCCTTGCGGCCGCACGGGCAGATCGTGCGCACTTCGCGCAGCTCGTCGGCGACGGCCAGAAGCGCCTTCGAGCCGGAGAAGAGGTTGCCCTGGAAGTCGGTCCTCAGCCCGTAGCACATGACCGGAACGTCGAGCCGGTCGACGACCCGGGCGAGCTGCCAGACCTGCGCGTCCTCCAGGAACTGCGCCTCGTCGACGAAGACGCAGTGGATCGTCCTGTGGCGATGGTGTTCGGCCACCAGGTCGAACAGGTCGTCGCCGTCGCGGAACATGTCGGCGTCGGATTCGAGCCCGATGCGCGAGGAGATGTAGCCGCCGTCTTCCTTGCGGTAGTGGCCGGCCACGAGGAGCAGCGTGTGCATGCCGCTCTCGCGGTAATTGTACGACGCCTGCAGCAGCATCGTCGACTTGCCCGCGTTCATCGTCGCATAGTGGAAATAGAGCTTGGCCATCGCCCGCCTTTACCGCCTCGGCGTCCAAACGGGGAGGGGGCGCCCGGCGGTTCCACCGAAAATTGCCCGAAGCCTGCGCCGCGCGTCGCGGACAAGCAGCGATGTGACGGCCTCAGAACAGGCGCGCGGCTTGAAAGAACCGAAGAATGGTGGTTCGTTCGGGGCACAAGAAAGATATTCCCCTCGATCCGCGCAACAATGGGAGACTACCTATGAAAACCAAATCAGTGCTTCTGGCGCTGGGCGCAAGCCTTGTCGCCGCGCAGGCGCTCGCAGCCGATCCGGAGACCTGCAAGGCAGTGCGCTTCGCGGACGTCGGCTGGACGGACATCACCGCGACGACCGCGACCGCGTCGGTCGTGCTCACCGCGCTCGGCTACGAGCCGTCGACGCAGCTGCTCTCGGTGCCGGTCACCTACACGTCGCTTGCCAACAAGGACATCGACGTCTTCCTCGGCAACTGGATGCCGACGATGGAAGCCGACATCAAGCCCTATCTCGAGGCCAAGACGGTCGAGACGCTGGTGACCAATCTCGAGGGTGCCAAATACACGCTCGCCGTGCCGAAATACACGTTCGACGCCGGCCTGAAGGACTTCGCCGACATCGCCAAGTTCAAGGACAAGCTCGACGGAAAGATCTACGGCATCGAGGCCGGCAATGACGGCAACCGGCTGATCCTCGACATGATCGCGGCCGACAAGTTCGGCCTGAAGGATTTCGAGCTGGTCGAGAGCTCGGAGGCCGGCATGCTGTCGGCGGTGCAGAAGGCGGCCGGCGCCAAGCAGGACGTCGTCTTCCTCGGCTGGGAGCCGCATCCGATGAACGCCAATATCGAGATGGCGTACCTCTCCGGCGGCGACGACGTGTTCGGCCCGAACTACGGCGGCGCCATCGTGGCGACGAACGTGCGCGCCGGCTACGCCACCGAGTGCCCGAATGTCGGCACGCTGCTCAAGAACATGGTCTTCTCGCTCAAGATGGAGAACGAGATCATGGGCGCCATCCTCAACGACGGCAAGGACGCGAACGTCGCCGCCACCGAATGGCTGAAGGCCAATCCCGACGCGATCACCCCCTGGCTCGCGGGCGTCACCACGCTCGACGGCAAGGACGGGCTGGAAGCGGTCAAGGCCGCGCTGTAACGGCGGAAAGCTGATCCCTCCCCCTTGAGGGGAGGGTGGACAATCGCCGAAGGCGATTGGCCGGGTGGGGTCGTTGCGGCAACGCGCGGCATCGACCGACCCCACCCGCCTCGCTTCGCTCGGCACCCTCCCCTCGAAGGGGAGGGACCCAAGGGGGACAAACATGGATCCGCTCAGCGAACTCATCCGCAGCATGAAGATCCCCGTCGGGCGATGGGGGAAGTCCTTCTTCGATTTCCTGACGCAGAACTTCGAGTGGTTCTTCTCCTCCATCGCCAATGCCGCGACCTTCGTCCTCGACGGGCTGATCGACCTCGTCCTGTGGTTCCCGCCGGTGATCGTCGTCGCGGCGATCACCGCTCTCGCCTTCTATCTGCAGCGGTCGTGGAAGATCGCGCTGTTCGTGGCGCTGGGTCTCCTGTTCATCATCAACCAGGGGCTCTGGAAGGAGACGGTGGAGACCATCATCCTGGTCGTGGGCGCCGCCACGGCATCGATGGCGATCGGCGTGCCGGTCGGCATCTGGGCCGCGCACAATCCGCGCGCCTGGGCCTGGCTCAACCCGGTGCTCGACCTGATGCAGACGATGCCGACCTTCGTCTACCTGATCCCGGTGCTGATCCTGTTCGGCCTGGGCGTCGCGCCCGGCCTCATCGTCACCGTCATCTTCGCAGCACCCGCGCCGATCCGGCTCACCTATCTCGGCATCACCGCCGTGCCCAAGCCGATGCTGGAGGCCGGACAGGCCTTCGGCGCGACGAAGCGCCAGCTGCTCTACAAGGTCGAGCTGCCGGCCGCACTGCCCACCATCATGGCGGGGCTGACGCAGTGCATCATGCTGTGCCTGTCGATGGTCGTCATCGCCGCGCTCATCGGCGCCAACGGGCTCGGCAAGCCCGTTGTCAGGGCGCTGAACTCGGTCAACATCCCGCTCGGCCTCGAGGCCGGGCTTGCCATCGTCGTGCTCGCCATCATCCTCGACCGCATCTCCCGCGTGCGCATGGGAGGCGTCAAATGAGCGTCGCCGTCGATTTCAAGAACGTCGACATCGTCTTCGGCGAGAACCAGAAGGCGGCGCTCGCCATGCTCGACGCCGGCGCCGACCGCGCCGAGATCCTGGACAAGACGGGGCAGGTGCTGGGCGCGGCGGGCGCCAGCCTCGTCGTCGAGGAGGGCGAGATCTCGGTCCTGATGGGCCTGTCGGGCTCGGGCAAGTCGACGCTGCTGCGCGCCGTCAACCGGCTCAACGTCGTGACCCGCGGCCAGGTTCTGGTCAAGGACGGCGACCGCATGGTCGACATCGTCTCCTGCGACGAGGCGACGCTGCGCCACATGCGCCAGAAGAACGTGGCCATGGTGTTCCAGCAGTTCGCGCTCTTGCCCTGGAGGACGGTCGCGGAGAATGTCGGCTTCGGGCTGGAGCTCGCCGGCGTGCCGGAGGCGGAGCGCAAGGAGCGCGTCGCGCGCCAGCTGAAACTCGTCAACCTCGACCAGTGGGCCAATAAATATGCCCACGAACTGTCGGGCGGCATGCAGCAGCGCGTCGGCCTTGCGCGGGCCTTCGCCACCGAGGCGCCGATCCTCCTGATGGACGAGCCGTTCTCCGCGCTCGACCCGCTGATCCGCACCAAGCTTCAGGACGAGCTCTTGCAGCTGCAGAAGAGCCTGAAGAAGACGATCATCTTCGTCTCCCACGACCTGGAAGAGGCGCTGAAGATCGGCAATCGGATCACCATCATGGAGGGCGGGCGCATCGTCCAGTCCGGCCCGCCGGAGGACATCGTGCTGAAGCCGGCCAACGCCTATGTGCGCGACTTCATCGCCAACGTGAACCCGCTGTCGGTGCTAACCGCCTGGAACGTGATGCGCGACCGGCGCGACCTGGAGAGCGCGGGCGAGGGCTGGCTCTGGCTCGACCGGCGCAAGACGACGCGCTTCAAGATCGACACGGACGGGCTGGTGGCCGCTGCAGAGCGCGACGGCAAGCCGGCGGTCTGGGTTTCCTGCGACGACGTGGAATCGCTCCCCGACGACGCCCCGCACGTGTTCTGGGCGCGGCCCGGCACGAGCCTGAAGACAGTGATGCTGGCGATGCACCGCAGCCAGACCTCGCCGGTGGCGCTGTTCGACGACCAGAGCCGGTTCGTCGGCGCGATCGGGATCAGGGACGTGCTGAGCGCCGTGCTGAGGCGGTGAGGCGTCCGGACGTCGGCCTCCGATGCATTCGGCGCACAGGCTGCGAACACTGAAGGCTGTCGGGAAAAGACTGGCCGGCAGGCAGACTGTTCATTGATCCCCGGGTAGAATTCGAGTTATGCAGGTCTCGATAGAAGTATCGCCGATCGCAATGACCGGGGGAGACTCATGCTGAGAAACACAATTCTCGCCGCGGCGGCGCTGTTCATCGCCGCTCTTCATGCGCCGCAGGCCATTGCACAAGCCGGGCTGCGTTTCGACAGCGTGCAGGACCTGCCCCCGGGCGAACTGCGCAAGAGCATCGAACGGCAGGACGGACCGACGCAGGCCGAGACGCTGAGCCGGCTGAACCGGCTCTCTCCTCCGCAGGCCGACCTCAACTATCTGAGGGCGAGCCCGGACGGCGCTCTCTTCTACGTCGATCCTGTCGCGCCGCCGGCGCCCAAGCTGGAGGAGGCGCCGCGCGTCTCGCCCATGGCGACCGTCAACATCAATCCGGCCATCGCATTCGCGCTGCACAGCAGGCCGGGCGCGCCCCGCGTGGTCTATCTCAACTTCCGCGGCGAGAACGTGTCCGGCACGCAGTGGAATGCCATGTCGGGCCGAACGAACCACCCGATGAAGCCCTATTCGGAGGACGGCAACCCGGCCACCTTCACGCAGGCCGAACTCAACACGATCGCGGAGGTCTGGAAGCGCATCGCGGAGGATTTCGCGCCGTTCAACATCGACGTGACGACGCAGCGACCGGCCGCCTTCGGCGCCAATGTCGGGCATATCCTGTTTTCCAACCGGATCGACCGAAACGGATTTCCGATCTATTCGAACGCGGTGGGGGGCGTCGCCTTCATCGACGTCTGGGGACAGCCGAACTTCAGGACCTACCAGCCGGCCCTCGTCTTCCCGGAAGGCGTGCCGGGGGCGAAGAACCTCGCCGAGGCGGCCAGCCACGAGCTCGGCCACAATCTCGGCCTCCTGCACGACGGGCAGGGCGGAACCTCCTACTACGCCGGCCACGGCACGGGCAACGTCTCGTGGGCGCCGATCATGGGCGTCGGCTACTCCGTCAACGTCTCGCAATGGAGCAAGGGCGAGTATCCGGGCGCCAACCAGAAGCAGGACGACATCGCGATCATCATAGGCAAGCTGATGCTGCGGCCGGACGATCACGGCCAGACCCGCACCACGGCCACGCCGCTGTCGATGACCAATGCCGGCGTGGTGACGTCCGCGACGCCCGTCACGGCGCCGGGCGCGCCTAACTCGAAGGTGAACCGCGGCGTCCTCGGCACCCGCGCCGACGTCGACGTGTTCGCCTTTACCGTCTCCAATGCCGGCCTCGTCAACCTCAACGTACTGCCGGCCTGGCGCGACAGTTTCCTTGCGACGAGCCTGCGCAGCGCCAATCTCGACATCCGCGCCTCGCTGTTCCGGGACAACGGAACGCCGGCCGGTGTACTCGTCGCGCAGAGCAATCCGGCGGCCGACACATTCGCCCGGGTCCAGGCAAACGTGTCGCCCGGGCGCTATCTGCTGCGCATCGAGGGGGTCGGCGCCGGCACGGTGGCGACCGGCTATTCCGACTACGGCAGCCTCGGCCAGTATTTCATCTCCGGCAGGGTGCCGCAGCCGGCGCTGCGCACGGTGAGCGTCAGCACGCCGGTCGCGGCGCAGGGCACCGTCGCCGGCGGCGGCAGCTTCCCGCTCGGCACGCTGCGCACGGTGACGGCGACGCCGAAGACAGGCTTCACCTTCGTCCGGTGGACCAAGGGCGGCGTGCAGGTATCAACCGCCCGCGCCTACAGCTTCGTGCTCAACGCGAACACCAGCCTTGTCGCGCATTTCGCGGTGGGGACGGGGGCGACCGCCGCGGCGGGAATGGTGGCGAGCGAGTAGGGGGGGCGGGGGTGGTGTCGTGCGACGTGAGTGGGTGAGTTTGCCTCCTTAAACGACGCGGAAAGCCCGGCCGGCGACGCCAACGGCCGGGCACGAGCCTGAAGACAGTGATGCTGGCGATACACCGCAGCCATACCTCGCCGGTGGCGCTGTTCGACGACTAGAGCCGGTTTGTCAGCGCGATCGGGATAAGGATGTGTTGAGGGCTTTGTCGAGTAGCTAGATCAACGTTGACGGACATTGCAAATAGCCATTAAATACTATCGCTCTTTACGCGAATGGAGTCGGTCCTCGTTTGGATCAGCTCTTGTCGGGCGTTTCGCCAGACATTCTGTTACTGTGGGCGTTTGTCGGTATGAACGGGGTTGAGAAGGCCATCTCTCGTCGCCTATGCTCCTCCCCTTCGGGCCGATGCCCTTCTCAACCCCGTTCATACCTTCTAGGTAAAGAGTTTTGATTCCCGAAATAGCTACTTTGTACAACGATCTCGATTTGGAGAGGTTGCGCGTTAAACGCCCCTCAAAGTTCTTATTTTTATGTGGGGGAGCTCGCGAGACTAGGGCGGAAGCGCGAGCCGCAAATCTTCGTGACTACCTGCTAAGGGTCCGCCCAATTCGGACTAAGTACGATATAGTTCTGGCGGAAGAGGCAACGCAAATCTATCGAGATACCGCGTATTCAGATTTAATTACATTCGAGGAAGACATTGCTAGAATTGCTTCCGTAGTGTTAGTTATTGCAGAGAGTGCGGGGTCTCTGGCGGAGTTGGGCTCTTTTACAACAAATGATACTATTCGAAAAGCCCTAAGGGTTGTATTGCCGAGCCATCACGAAACGGCTGAATCATTTGTTAGATACGGGCCGGTTCAACGTCTCAAAAACGAAGGCCGAACAAATCTAGGGATTTATCCCTGGAAGATGCACCAGAGCGGAGGTCTAAACGTAAGCTCCGTCAAGCCTCACTATAAAGAAATAGTGAAGTTCATCAATAGCCATCTTGAGGCTGTTCCTAAGAGTTACCAGTTTTCCAAACTTTCTGAGGATAAACTGTTTTATATTATCTATTGGATAGTAAACCAGTGCCTGGTAATAACTCCTAGTTTACTAAGCCAGGTTGTATCTTCTATTGAGCCATCGGCGACGGCGGGGGATGTTCGCAATAAGATATACTGCATGCAGATCGCAAATTGGATAAAGCGAGAGTCTTACTCCGGGGACGACTATTTCTATGCTGTATTCGACGATGATCCGTTTGACTATAGCTACAAAGCCGGTGTAATCGAGACTTCGGCCGTGCGTAGGAAAATTCAGATTCAAGCTGAACTTAAGAAGATAATCTCTGTTCCGAGTTACGTAACGAAGGTCGCAGCCAAGGCGAGGGTTGCAGCATGAGTTTGCTGCTCGAACTCGTCCAGCATACAGGATTAAGTGCGGCGGAACTTCGTCGAATAATCCAGACTGCTCCTAAGCGATACCGAGCGTTCCCAATTTCTAAGCGCAATGGGACCGAGCGCATCATTGCTCAACCTTCGCGCGAAGTGAAAGAACTTCAGAGATATCTACTGGACCAGAAGTTGACGGGATTTCCTGTGCATGATTCTGCGATGGCTTACGAAGCCGGTACTAGTATACGGAAGAACGCATATCGGCATAAGAACGGTAATTATATATTAAAGCTCGACTTCAAAGAGTTTTTTCCTTCAATAAAGCCAAGGGATTTAGAAAACCTCATTCGAAGGTCGAAAAGAGAGGAAATAGCAGTTTCTGATATTCCAATTTATCTCAAGATATTATTCTGGGGTGGTCTTGATAAATCAACCATTCCGCAGTGTCTATCTATCGGGTCTCCTTCATCTCCACGCATCTCAAATATCCTGATGTTTGATATAGATGAACGCATTTGTTCGGAAGTCCAAAAATTTGACGTTATGTATACACGGTACGCGGATGACATCACATTGTCTGGGAAGGGATTGGAAGTAGTTCGCGCTGCCGAGGATAAAGTTGTTCAAGTCGTTCGTAAATCGCGTTTTCCAAAGTTGGAATTCAATCGGGACAAGAGAGGCATATACAGCAGAGCAGTCCGGAGGATGGTAACTGGCCTCGTGATAACACCGGTTGGGTCGATATCTATAGGTAGGGAGAGAAAGAGGGAGATATCCGCGTTATTACATCGGTCGTCGCTTAATCAGCTGGTGACGGAGGAAAGGGGACACCTAAAGGGGTTGCTGGGATTCTGTGTCGCGTGCGAACCAGAATTTGTTGGAAGAATGAGGGAAAAGTACGGGCACAAGACAATCGATGAGGCAATGAAATATCATGTACCGAAGAAGCGTGGGAGGTGAATGGTATGATTGATCTAATTCAGTGGTTGGTATTGAGATGAGCGAAGAATTCGAACTAGTGCGTGGGTTCGGCAATGTCTTCGACGACCTGGGCGATGCCGACGCCGAGGCCAAGGAGATGAAGGCCTAGGTCGCCGCCGAGATCGTCGGCAACTCAACCACCGCCGCCTGACAGTGCGGCCCGCCGCTACCGAGGGCCATTGCGACCCGGGCGACATCCAGCGCATCCGCAATGCCGATCTCGGGCGCTTTTCGCTCGACCGTTTGCTTCAAATCGCCGCGCGGCTCGGCCAGCGCTTTGTGCTGCGCAGCATCGCGCCCGGCGAGGCAGCGTAAGCCGCGCCGACCTCACTCTGTCCGGAGCCGTCAGCAGATTGGCACCGGCGTCTTGCCTCGCGCCCATGGCGGGCTACCCTTTGGTCCACCATGAGCGGGGCGGCGGCCGGGAGGTGCGCGCAGGTGCGAACGCCCGGCCAAGCGAAAGGAACCACCCCATGCCCATCCCCAAGAACACGATCTGCATCTGGTTCGACTCCGAGGCCGAGGCCGCCGCCCGCTTCTATGCCTCGGTCTTTCCCGACAGCCGGGTCGATGCGGTCAATCGCGCGCCGGCGGATTATCCGTCGGGGAAGAAGGGCGACGTGCTGACGGTGGATTTCACCGTCGCCGGCATTCCCTGCATGGGCTTGAACGGCGGGCCGATCTTCAAGCAGACGGAGGCGTTCTCGTTCCAGATCGCCACCGACGACCAGGAAGAGACGGACCGCTACTGGAACGCCATCGTCGGCAATGGCGGGCAGGAGAGCGCCTGCGGCTGGTGCAAGGACAAATGGGGCGTGTCGTGGCAGATCACGCCGCGGACGCTGACCGAGGCGATGGCCGCCGGCGGCGAGGAGGCGAAGCGCGCCTTCGAGGCGATGCTGGAGATGAGCAAGATCGACGTCGCAAAGATCGACGCGGCGCGGCGCGGATAGAGCTCAGTCGCCGGGATCCGGGATCTTCAGCAGGTTGCCGCAGGCCTTGCAGTGCACGGCGTCCGGATCGTGGCGCTGCAGGCCGCATTTCTCGCACGGGTAGAACACCTTGTGCGGGCGGAAGATGGCTTGGCCGAGCCGGATGAAGAGGGTGACGCCGGCCAGCATGATGACCACCGACGTGATCTTGCCCCACGGACCGGTCAGCAGGATGTCGCCGTAGCCGGTGGTGGTCATGCTGGTGACGGTGAAATAGAGCGCGTCGACATAGCCGGCGAAGCCCGAGCCTTCGCTGAAGAAGAAGGTGTAGATGAAGCCCGTCACGACGAAGAGGAAGGTGATCAGGTTGGCCACCGATTCCACCACCTCGCGCCAGGGGCCGTAGCCGCGCCGCACGAGCGGGCGCCACAGCACGCCGCTGCGCGACAGCGTCCACAGCCGCAGGACGCGCAGGAAGCCGAGATTGGAAAGCGAGAGCGGGAACAGCAGCGTCAACAGGATGAACAGGTCGAGGATGTTCGCCGGCTGCCGCAGCCAGCGCGGGATGTCGCTCGAGGCGAGCGCGCGGGCGCCGATGTCGGCCGTCAGGAGCGCGGCGATCGAATAGTCGATCCAGAGGAAGGACGGCCGCTCGCGCAGCACAGGGGTGACGATGAAGAAGGCGACGATCAGGATGTCGATCGCCATCATCGCATACTGGAAGCGGACGGCACCGGGCGCGTGGCCGTGATAGAGCAGGCGCAGCCGCTCGCGCAGCGCTTCCAGTCCGGAAAGGGGCGGGGTCGTCTCGGCGGCGCGCTCGTCCATGGCTTCCGGATGAATGCGGGGCTGTCGGGGCGGTTCCACCCTCATCGGCCCGCATGGTGCCGACAGGGCGGCACATCGTCCGGGCACCGCCCGCCCGGGTCAAGCCCGAAAAGGCGGCCGCGTCACCCCGGCTGGAATTCGGTCAGAAGCTGCATCCACAAAAGCGCGTACATCACGAGGCCGGCGCCGGCCAGCGGTGCGGCGACCGGCAGGGCGCGGTTGGAGATCGACATCAGCAGCGCCGGCAGCATGCAGATCAGCGTGATGCCGGTCAGCGGCACCTCGGCCATCCACTGGAAGCCGGAACCGTCGCCGACGGGCAGCTGGGCGATGTACCAGAACGTATAGACCCAGAACGAGAACCCGGCCGCGCAGGCGGCGAGGGTGAAGGTGCGCAGAGCGCCGGTCATGGTCATGCGGTCCTCCTCGATCGGGAAACGGTTGGCGCCGATATGGCCGCCCCGCGTAGCCGGGTCATGCCTGCCGGAAGGATCGGTCTTCCGTCCTTGCAACATCCCGGATACCTGCGCGCGGTTTGCAGCAATGGCCCGGAAGGCGGCTTCCAAGCGGGGGCGTCCACGGCACGCTGCCTTGGCGGGGGGCGTGCGACCTGTCGTTGCCTGTCAGCTCGCCCGAGCAAAGGTGCGCTTCGCCCAGGCCAGCGCCGGCAGTTCCACCGCGCGGTAGAGCACCCAGGCGGCCGCGATGCTAAGGACGAAGGCGAGGGCCGCAGCGGCGGTCGCGCCCCAGGCCGCCGGCACTCCCTGTCGCGCCAGGACTGTGATCACGATCTGGTGGATCATGTAGAAGGCGAAACTGACATTGCCGAGAAGGACCAGCACGGACGTCGACAGCGCCTTCGTGACCAGGCCGTGCTGGTGCGCGAAGACAAAGACCAGCAGTGCAAAGAGCGGGAACGGACCATTGCGCGGGTAGTTCTGGGCAAGGACCGACGGGCCATGGTCGCGCAGGAAATCCCTGATCTGCATGTGTTGCGGCAGGTAGAGCAGGACCAGGACGATACAGGCGAGTTGCGCGGCGGCGACGAAGCGCTCGGGAATGCGCACGCGGGCATAGAGGGAATACGTCGCCATGCCGGCGAAAAACTCGACGATGCGAACCGGCGGAAACAGGTGGAAGAAGGAGCGCGAGGCCACGCCCACCGGCAGGCCGTTGGCGCCGGTCTCCCGACTGAAGGGGAAGGCGGCGGGCGCCCACGAGACGAACAGGACCAGGGCAACGACCGCCAGAACCCAGCCCGCCATCACCGCCAGGCGCAGCCGCGCGCCTTGTGCGAGCAGAAGGGCGAACGTGACGTAGAAGAAGAACTCAACCGAAATCGACCAGGACACCGGATTGAGGAAGAAAGCGGTGTCGTTGGACGGCACCCAGGCGTGCAGCAGCGTCACGAAGAGCGAGACCTGTGCGAGGGTGGTGTCCGGCGGGATGCCGACGAGCACCAGCGCCAGCGCGCCGCAGACCATGTGCAGCGGCCAGAGCCGCAGGAAGCGCACGACGATGAAGCGGCCGGCGTCGCCCGGCGTGCCGATCCGGCCTTCGTAGGAATAGCTCAGCACGAAGCCGCTCAGCACGAAGAAGAAGCTGACCGTGAAGCCGAGGTTCACGTTCCAGACGCTCTCGGACAGGTTCAGCCCGAAGGCCTTCAGATGATGCAGGAAGACGGACAGGGCGGCGACGAACCGCAGGGCCGTCAAATTGTCCAGCCTCCGCGGCATGATCGCGTCCTCCGCCCGGCAGCGTCATCGCATATCGAAAGCCGTCCGCTCAACAGGGATGAACGCTGTCCTCCCGATCGTTCGCGGGATTCCGATTGCGAAAGCCTCATCACGAGCCGGCTCACGATCTCGTGATAAAATGACATCAATAATGCCACTTGTTATTGGCATTAGGCGTGCCTATTTCAGCGTCAGGCAAGCGGAGACATCCTCCCAGACGACCCCGCCGAGCCGCAACACATTGAAAAGGTTACGATCATGAACAAGTTCCTCCTCGCTTCCGTCGCTGTCCTCGGTCTGGCAGGTTCTGCCGTCGCCCAGGAAGTCCCCGCCTTCTACGGCGTCAACCCCTATGCGACGACCGTCGACGGCTCCGAGGCCCGCACCTCGCACATCGTCTCGGGCCAGGCCAACGCCACGGTGCCCGCCACCGACGGCTTCGACATCAACCGCAACCAGAACTACTCGGGCAAGTAAGCCTGTCTGACGAACCGGGCTCCGGCGGTCGATCCGCCGCCCCCCGGTCCTGACAGCCCCAACACGATCGAAAGGTGAATATCATGAGCAAGTTCCTCCTCGCTTCCGTCGCCGTTCTCGGTCTCTCCGGCGTTGCCGCCGCCCAGGAAGTTCCGGCCTTCTACGGCCAGAACCCCTATGCGACGACCGTCGACGGCTCGCAGGCCGGCGCCCAGCACGTCGTCTCGGGCCAGGCCAGCGCCACCGTCACCGGCACCGACGGCTTCAACATCAACCAGAACGAAAACTACTCCGGCAAGTAAGCCGGATCGCGAGGGACGGCCGGCATCAAACCGGCCGTCCCCCCGCGCTTGTTGCGCGGGGCCCGTCATGCAAGAACAAAAGACGAGGAGTCCGCGTTAGCTTTGCCTATCGTGCAAAGGAGATGATCATGGCCCAGTCCACATCAGCGACGCTCGAGCGCATGCTCGAGGCAGATTGCACCCCGGACGGACGCCGCCTGCGCTCCGAGCGCAGCC
This sequence comes from Mesorhizobium sp., assembly GCA_019635735.1. Classification (GTDB taxonomy): domain Bacteria; phylum Pseudomonadota; class Alphaproteobacteria; order Rhizobiales; family Rhizobiaceae; genus Mesorhizobium_A. The sequence continues at coordinate 110,417 of JAHBYX010000006.1, read as the reverse complement.
GCAGATGCATCGTCGACGCGCTCATCAACCTGATCCGCAAGAGCGAGATCCTGCCCAGCGCCGAACGCGTCTCGGAAGAGGCGAATGTGGGCCTGCGCACCGTCTTCCGCCACTTCGAGGACATGGACAGCCTCTACCAGGAGGTCGCCGACAAGATCGACGCGGAGATTCAGCCGCTGGTCCAGGCGCCGTTCACGTCGAGCGACTGGCGCGAGCAGATCCTCGAGATGATCGAGCGCCGCGCCAAGGCGTTCGAGTTCATCATGCCCTTCAAGGTGCAGGCCAACGCGCGCCTGCTGCAGTCCGACTTTCTCCAGGAAAAGCACCGCTGCGCCGTCGAAAGCGACATCGCACGGCTTGAAGCGGTGGTTCCCGAAGAGGTCCGCGCCGACGACGCGCTGTTCCAGGCGCTCGCCGCGGCGATCAGCTTCGACATCTGGCGCCGGCTGCGCGTCGATCAGCACAGGACGCCGGAGCAGGCCAAAGAGGCGGTGCGTCGCCTTGTCGGGGCGCTGCTCGCGCAGACCTGAGCTTCTTCCGCCCCTAGAGCTGAGATTCGATCGGCAGCCAGCGCACGATGGACGCGAGCAGTCGGCGGCCGACGCTCGCCTTCGGCTCGCCGTAGCGCAGCTTCTTCTCGCCCTTCGACCTGTTCCAGCGCAGCCGGCTGCCCTCCAGCGTCAGCCGGTAGCTGACGTCGGGGTCCCGCTCGGCCTCGAAATGCGCAAGCAGGGCCGCGACCAGATCGGGATCCTCGAAGATCACCCCCATCTCGGCGTTGAGCGAGACGGAGCGCGGGTCGAAATTGAGCGAGCCGATGAAGCCGAGGCGCTCATCGACGACGAAGGCCTTGGTGTGCAGGCTGCCGCCCTTGGAGCCGAAGACGGAGATGCGCTTCGGCCGCGACGAGGGGTGGAACTCGTAGAGCGCCACGCCGGCGCGCAGCAGCTGCTTGCGATAGTTGGCATAGGCGCCGTGCACGGCGGCGACATCCGTTGCGGCGAGCGAATTGGTGAGCACGCTGACGCTGACGCCGCGGCGCGCCATGTCTGCAAGGATCGACGTGCCCTTGCGGCCCGGAATGAAATAGGGCGAGACGATCTCCAGCCGGCGCTCGGCCGAGCGGATCAGCGGCATAAGCTCTCGCATGAGCCAGGAGCGGTAGCCGCGCCCGCGCACCTTCTCCGGCGGGTCGGCCAGTACGCGTGTGCCGTCAGCCCAGTGCAGCCCGCCGCGCGCGGCGATGAACTCGTCGATCGTCCGGAACGCGCCGATCACGTCGGCGGCGTCCCGCTCGGCGGACCGCAGGACGTGCACCGACCGGCGCATGTATTTGGGATGAAGAAGCTGCAGCGGACGTGAGTCGTCGCAACCCCAGTAGCGCTCGAAGATCGCCACCGTGTCGTCCACCGCGCCGCCCAGCATCAGCATGTCGAGGTCGCGGAAATTGGTCTGCGCCTGGTCGAAATACTCGTCGCCGATGTTGCGCCCGCCGACGATCGCGATGCGGCGGTCGACGATGAATGCTTTTGCATGCATGCGCCGGGTCATGGCGAACGCGCGGGATACCAGCTCCAGCCAGCGGAAGATCGAGCCGTTGCGCATGCCGGCGGGGTTGAACAGGCGCAGCTGGATGTTGTCGTGGCTGTTCAGCGCCAGATAGGTCTCGTCGCTCGACTGCGGGTTGATGTCGTCGATCAGCAGGCGGACCTTCACGCCGCGATCGGCGGCGGCGACGATCTCCTTGAGCAGGAGCCCGCCCGAGCCGTCGTTGCGCAGGATGTAATACATGAGATCGAGCGTCTCGGTCGCGCTGCGCGCTGCCAGCACCCGGATCGCCAGCGCGTCGCTGTTGTCCGCGACCATCAGCAGGCCGCTCTTGCCTGCCGCGATCTGGTCGTCACTCGCCCTGGTGATGGAGGTGTCCATCGCGGCGTCCTTCGGAGCCCCCGCAGAGCCCGCATGCATGATACGCCTCAGGCCGCATCGCGAACAGCCTCCGCGAGGCCCTCCAGCTTCAGCCTGGCCTTGATCGGCAGATGATCGGAGGCGACGCGCGCCAGCGGCGAATGGTGCACCTCGATCGACGAGATCATCGACTGCGGCCTGGCGAGGATGCGGTCGAGCGCGAGCAGCGGGAAGCGCGACGGAAAGCTCGGCAGCACGGCGTTGAGCGGGCCGAAATGCGGCAGGAGCGACAGGAGCGAGGAGCGCGTGTTGACGCGCCATTCGTTCAGGTCGCCGAGGATGATGGTGGGGCGGATCACGCCCTGCGCTGCCTCCAGCACCGCATTGGCCTGGCGCTTGCGCGAATGCCGGAACAGGCCGAAATGCGCGCCGATGACGCGCAGGTGCACGCCCTTGATCTCGAGATCGACGATCATCGCGCCGCGCGGCTCGAGGCCGGGAAGGTGGATCGTCTTGACCTCCTGCACGACGCCGGCGCGGGCAAGCAGGAGATTGCCGTGCCAGCCGTGGCTGCGGGTACCCTGCGGCATGTGAAGCGGCACCAGCTCGGTCGATCTCGCCAGCGCCTCGAGGTCGAGCAGGCCGACGCGTTCGCCCAGCCGCTCGTCGGCCTCCTGCAGCGCCACGATGTCGGCGTCGAGTTCGGCGACGACTGCCGCGGTGCGGCCGGGGTCGAAGCGGCCGTCGGTACCGACGCATTTGTGGACGTTGTAGGAAGCGATGGTCGTGCAGGGATCGTCCCCGCCGACCTTGACGAAACGAGGCGCCTGCTTGCGCAAGGCCGCGGCCAGGGTCTTCGGAAGCGTGTGGCGGCGGTCGAGCATCGCACCCCTATGATGACGAGAGCGGACATAACGCGCGCTCGGCCCGCGGGTTCCGCGAGCCTTCGAGTCTCCCGGAGTGTAGCTGCGTTGCCGCGTCCGGGTCTAGCTCTCGACCATGGCGGAAAAGCCGCCGTAGATCATCCGCTTCATGTCGAAGGGAGAATCGGCCGGATCGAACTTCATCCGATCGTCGGCCATCACCTTGGCGTTGACCTCGTCGCGGTGGGCGCGATCGCGATAGGTGATCCAGGCGAAGACCACCGTCTCGTCGTCCTTGGCCATGACCGCGCGGGGAAACGAGGTCAACTCGCCATAGGGCACGTCGTCAGCCACCGATTCGAGATAGGACAGCGCGCCGTGGTCCATCCAGACCTGGCAGCCGAGCTCGGCCATCTTGCGATACGCGTCCATGTTGTTCTTCGGGATGGCAAGGATGAAACCGTCGACATAGCTCATGAGAACCTCCTGCAAATGCTGGCAACAGGATAACGCACGGGAATGCGGATCGTAACGGCGCGCCGGCCGTCTCCTGCCGGGTACTGACACGTCGCGGACAAGCGCTTTGCAGCCTGTCGCTTTTCGCGTATTCGGCGGCTGTTTTGGAACGGCGCGGAAATCGCCGCTCGGGCTCTATGCGGCCCGACCGACGGGATCGTCCGTCGCCTGCACACCGCCACCACGGGGGAGACCGCAATGGCCGAATTCAAGAGCGACATCGAGATCGCACGCGCGGCGAAAAAGCAGCAGATCATGAAGATCGGCGCCAAGCTCGGGATCCCCGAGGAGCACCTGCTGCCCTACGGCCACGACAAGGCGAAGATCTCGGCCGAGTTCATCGCCTCCAAGCGGGGCGACAGGAACGGCCACCTGATCCTCGTCACCGCGATCAACCCGACGCCCGCGGGCGAGGGCAAGACGACGACGACCGTAGGCCTCGGCGACGGGCTGAACCGGATCGGCAAGCGCGCGATCACCTGCATACGCGAGGCCTCGCTCGGCCCGAACTTCGGCGTCAAGGGCGGTGCAGCCGGCGGCGGCTATGCCCAGGTCGTGCCGATGGAGGACATGAACCTCCACTTCACCGGCGACTTCCACGCCATCACCACCGCGCACAACCTCCTCTCGGCCCTGATCGACAACCACATCTACTGGGGGAACGAACTCGGCATCGACACGCGCCGCGTCGCCTGGCGGCGCGTCATGGACATGAACGACCGGGCGCTGCGCGAGATCATCTGCTCGCTCGGCGGCGTCGCCAACGGCTATCCGCGCGAGGCGGGCTTCGACATCACGGTGGCGTCCGAAGTCATGGCCATCCTGTGCCTGGCGACGGATCTCAAGGATCTGCAGAAGCGCATCGGCGACATCATCGTGGCCTACCGCCGCGACAAGAGCCCCGTCTATGCCCGCGACCTCAAGGCCGACGGCGCCATGGCGGTGCTCTTGAAGGACGCCATGCAGCCCAACCTGGTGCAGACGCTGGAGAACAACCCGGCCTTCGTGCATGGCGGCCCGTTCGCCAACATCGCGCATGGCTGCAACTCGGTTGTCGCCACCACGACGGCTCTCAAGCTCGCCGACTACGTGGTGACCGAGGCCGGCTTCGGCGCCGACCTCGGCGCTGAGAAGTTCTTCGACATCAAGTGCCGCAAGGCGGGCCTCAAGCCGGCCGCGGCCGTGATCGTCGCCACTGTCCGCGCGATGAAGATGAACGGCGGCGTGAAGAAGGAAGACCTCGGCAAGGAGAATGTCGAGGCGGTGAAGAAGGGCTGCGCCAATCTCGGCCGCCATATCGAGAACGTGAAACAGTTCGGCGTGCCGGTCGTGGTGGCGATGAACCATTTCACCACCGACACCGACGCCGAGATCCAGGCGATGAAGGACTATGTCGCGAGCCAGGGCTCCGAGGCGATCCTGTGCAAGCACTGGGCGCACGGCTCGGCCGGCATCGAGGAACTGGCGCACAAGGTGGTGCAGCTCGCCGAGAGCGGCGCCTCGCAGTTCTCGCCGCTCTATCCCGACGAGATGAAGCTGTTCGACAAGATCGACACGATCGTGAAGCGCATCTACCGCGGCTCGGAGGCGATCGCCGACAAGTCTGTGCGCGACCAGCTGAAGTCCTGGGAGGACCAGGGCTACGGCCACCTGCCGGTCTGCATGGCCAAGACGCAGTATTCGTTCTCGACCGACCCCAACCTGCGCGGAGCACCGACAGGCCATGTCGTCCCGGTGCGCGAGGTCAGGCTGTCCGCCGGCGCCGGCTTCGTCGTGGCGATCTGCGGCGAGATCATGACCATGCCCGGCCTGCCAAAGAGCCCGTCGTCCGAGAAGATCTACCTGAACGACATGGGCTATATCGAGGGGCTGTTCTAGGCGGGTCGGCCGGAGGCTCTAGCCGGCCGGCGTCGACCGGAAAGATCTCGCAAGCCGGGCGAGGAGGTCGGCGAGTTCCCGCTGCTCGGATGCGTCGAGCGCCGAGAACCAGCCGCCGAGCGCGTCGAAATCCTCGTCGTCGCGCTCCCGCCAATAGTTCCTGCCGACCTCGGTCGACATCAGACGCCGCACCCGGGCGTCTGCCGGATCGGGCACGATCGCCAGCATGCCCTTGCGTTCTAGCGCAGTCGCGATCTGCTTGACGTTCTGGTGGGTGGTCGACATGGCCCTGGCGACTTCGCCCAGGGTCGGCGATCCGCCGCCGACGATCGTGAGGAGAACCGCCTGCTGGCTGGTGAGACCGTCGGTGCGCAGGCGTTCGTCCATCAGATATCTGAGCCGCTGGCCGACAAAGGCGATGAGGCGAAAACACCTCACGGCGTCCGCAGCCTTTCCCGCCCTTTTTTGCTGTTCGGGGTCCAGTTCATAGCCGGGCTTGATCGAATCATCCATTTATGTAATATATTACCTATTAGCACCTTTCGCAAGGAGCCAGCCATGATCTGCCTGATGCCGAATTGCGCTTATATGTCCGAAACCTCTCGCATGATCTCGATCTACAGGGCGCTGCGCGCGGCCGGCGCGCCCGCCGTCGTTGCCACCCACGGCGGCACCCACGAGACGCTGCTGATGTCCGAGAAGATTCCCTATGAAATCGTCGGGCCGCGCTGGAGTGAGGAGCGTTGCCGCAGGTTCGTCGCCGAAGGCCCCGGGATCGGCTCTGCCAGTCAGAGCTTCTATTCGGCCGACGAAATGCGGACCTACGCGCGCGCCGAGGCCGAGTTCTTCCGGCGCATGAAGGTGAGCGCCGTGGTCACGGGCTTCACGCTGACGGCGCTCCTTTCTTCCCGGCTCGCCGGGATCCCCGTGGTAGCGGAGCATGCGGGATCCTACCTGCCGCCGGTGTTCGAGCGCGGGCTTTTGCCGGCGGCATCTCGTTCGCCGCTGCCGGTGTTCGACTACATGCCGCGCCCCCTGGCACGGTGGCTCCAGAACAAGGGCGCGCCGCGCCTCAAGCTCCATCTCAAGACCTTCAACGAGGTTGCCAAAGAACTGGGCGTCGAGCCTATTCCGAGTTTTCCGGCGCTGCTTCTCGGCGACCTGACCTTGGTGACCGAAGCGCCGGAAGTGCTGGGCATCAGCGAGGCGCAGATGCGGGCCTGGCGGCCGACCGGTGGCGCATACCGCGCATCGACCAGGCTGGAATACACGGGGCCCATCTTCGCCGAGTTCGATCTGCCGATTCCCGATGCGGTGGAGGCCGCACTGGATGCCCCGGGACGCAAGGTCTATCTCGCAATCACCTCGTCCGATCCCGCGCTGGTGCGCGACGCGGCGCGCGAAATCGCCGCCGCGGGCGTGCGCCTGATTATCGCAGGCACCGTCCACGACCTGCGCGACCTCGAAGACGACCGGACAGTGGTCGCGGGCATTCTGCCGAGCCACAAGATCATGCCGCGCGTCGACCTCGCCGTGCTTGCGGGCGGGCAGGGCAGTGTCCAATGCGCCATGGCGGCGGGGACGCCAATGGTCGGCATCCCTCTGCAGCCCGAGCAGGACAGCAACGTCCATTTCGTGGAACAGCTGGGCGCCGCGCGGCTATTGCCGATGCGCGAGGTCGGCAGCGGAAAACTGACGCGGCTCGTATCGCAGATGCTGGGCGACCCAAGCCACAGAAAGGCTGCGCAAGGCGTGGCAGCCGCCTACGCGAAACGCGACGGACCGAAGCTCTCCGCCGAGGCGATCCTGCGCCTCGTTTCGGGCGAAATGAAGCAGGCCGCCTGACCGAAACGCGGTGCGGCCAGCATGAGGCTTATCGCCGGCGCCGGCTTCGTCGTGGCCATCTGCGGCGAGATCATGACCATGCCCGGCCTGCCGAAGAGCCCCGTCGTCCGAGAAGATCTACCTGAACCACATGGGCTATATCGAGGGGCTGTTTAGGCGGCGGGGGCGGCGCGTTGCGGCCCCGCCGCAGATTGCGCCTGAGCCGCGGCGTCCGTCTTCGCCGCCCCAAAGCGTCTCACCGTCATGTTTGCGAATGCGACGAATTCGTCAAGCACGGTGAAGAAGACGTCGATCGAGAACCCGAACAGGAATGCAAAGCTGAACAGGCCGAAGCCTATCCCCGCGACGTCGGTCCCGAAACGGGCGTCGGGCGCCAGGAACCATGCGAGGATCATGCCGGCGAGGGCTCCGAGCGCGACGCGGTGCAACAGGCTGACGAACTGTGGGTTGGGCGACAACGGATCCAGGATGCGGCGCATCTGGAACATCAGCGCGCCGAGCGCCCCATACATCGCCGGAAGTATCCAGAGGGCATAGGGCGAGATCGTCTGCCGGATCGATTCGGACTGGCGGGTAAGCGACCAGTGGATCGATTTGGGATCGTTGGTGATCGACCCTTCGCAGAACAGATCGAGAGCCGCCTGCTCGTACTGGTCTAGGATATCCGTAATGTCCTCGCCCGTCGAAGCGGTCTGGACAACCGTCGAACCCGGATCCGAGGTCGCGCACTGCGCGCGCGCCGCATAGGGCAATTTCTCGTATGAATTGTCGGCATATCCGCAGCCGACGAGGTTGGCATTCCGGTCTGCCTCGGTGGCGGCGGCGAGGGTGCGGTTGTAGAGACAATAGGCAAAGTGCATCCCGATCAGGGGAAAGGTCGACTTGAAGGCGAAGTCCTGGGCCCTCATCGCCGTGTCGGATATGGTCGTGTCCAACTTCCTGAGATTGTAGTCGAGCGTGTAGATCGACTCGCTCGTGATCGCGTTGCCGTCGATGTTTCTTCGAATGTCAGGATCCTCGCGAGCCGACCACATTTGGCGTACCAGATGGCCGAAGCGCTGCTCGGTGTCCTGTTCCTGGAGCGTCTCGACGGCCGCCAGCAGGTCGGTCCCTTGATTGTAGATGTACGTCAATTGCGCGGTCGCGGCCATGAAGATGATCGACAGCGCGACCAAAAAGGCCGACATCCACGCGGACTTACGGCTACTGCGCCGTGGCGTCCAGTTGCGGTGGAGAGCGGCGAAGGTCGTAAAGGGTACTAGCTTCGCCGCGTCGTTCAGTTGCTTCTGCAGCTTCACGATGGCCGGTTCGCTGATCGTCCGTGTCTCGACCCGTTCAGCGTCGGCGAGTGCGGAGAAGAACGCGTCGTCCTTGAAGGCGCCGGAAAGGCGGCCATAGTCCGCGATCAGCCTCGCATCCTTAATAATGTCGTCGACGAATTGGTCGCTGTCGGTCATTGGCATCGGTTACCCCAATACGCCAGCAACCGGCCCTGTCGAGCCGTAACAATAGCAGGGCAGCCCCGGAGGCCCGGGCGGCTGCGCCCAGCACCAGAATTGTTGGGTAAAGCAGATCGTGCCGGGAACGTGCGGCGGTACCTGCGCCACCGCACGCGTGGGCAGCAGCACAAAAGATAGCGCGACGAGAAGCGAAAGGAGGCGGCCCAAGGAGATCATGACGATGCTCGGAAAAGAACGCGATCTGACTAGATTCCCGAAGGACCCGGCAGACTATGAAATAGATCACAGTCCGTATGGTCGTTTGTGATTCTCCGAATTTCCCCGCCCGGCGGCACCAACACGGCGTTGGCTCGGCGGGTCGAAAGTGCCACCCTGCACAATCGCATAGCCCTCGCGGCCATTCTGCGACCCATACTAGAGCGACAGGACTGGAATGCCCTCCATCACCTCCCTCGTCCGCGGCCTGCGCGACCTGCCCTTCACCTCCGCCCCGTTCATCCTCACCGCGATCGCGGGAGCCGGCGTCTATGCCTTCCTGCAGATCGCCGACGAGGTGTCGGAAGCGGAGTTCGACGCTTATGACCGGGCGCTGCTGCTGGCCTTTCGCCGGCCGGACGATCTCGCGACACCGCTCGGCCCGCCCTGGTTCCGCGAGTTCATGGCGGAGCTGACGGCGCTCGGCGGATATCCCCTGCTGACGATCATCGTGGCGCTCGTCGTGGGCTACCTGCTGATCGCGCGCATGTACGGGCCGGCGCTGTTCGCGCTGCTTGCAATCGTGTCGGGGACCGCGGTGAGCCAGCTTCTCAAGGTGCTCTACGACCGGCCGCGCCCGGACCTGGTGGAGCAGTTGGTGAGCGTGCAGACGGCGAGTTTCCCGAGCGGCCATGCCGCGATGAGCGCGGTCGTCTACCTGACGCTCGCCTCGCTGATCGTCAGGCTGGTCGATTCGACACCGATCCGGGTCTATGTGCTTGCGGTCGCGCTGCTGCTCACCGTCTCGATCGGCATCAGCCGCGTCTATCTCGGCGTGCACTGGCCGAGCGACGTGGCCGCCGGCTGGGCCTTCGGCGTCGCCTGGGCGAGCCTCTCCTGGCTCGTGGTCGCCGTTTTGAGGCGCTGGCGCGGTCGGGAGCAGGGCTGACGAAAGAATCGGACGGGGGACAACTCGCAGCCTCGATGGCGTCACGCCCGATTCAGTCTTATGCATTCCTCCGGGGTAAAATCTGCAACGGAGGAAATCATGCGCGGGGTTGCTTTCTGGTTTTTCGCTTCGGCCGTGGTCTATGTGACCATCGGCATGCTGTTCGGCATCTGGATGTCGGCGTCGCACGACCATACGCTCGCGGCGGCGCACGGGCACCTGAACCTTGTCGGCTGGGTGACGATGGGCCTGTTCGGCGTCTATTACCACCTGGTGCCCGCGGCCGCGGCAAACCCGCTGGCAAAGGTGCATTTCCTGCTGGCGACGGCCGCGGTCTGGCTGATGTTTCCGGGGATCATCCTGGCGATCCAGCAGCAGACCGAGCTTCTCGCCATCCTCGGCTCCTTCGCGGCGCTCTTGTCGATGCTGACCTTCCTGTTCACGGTGGTGCGGACGCGGGCGGCGACGGCGTAGGCGCCGCGATTCTCCAGTTGCGCATGGCCGCGTTCGCGGCTATGCGTTCCATCATGATCTCGAAGTCGATCAACGCGAACTGGTGGTGGCCCGCTCTCTAGCGGCCTCTACACGCGTGTACAAATCACAGTGGCCGCAGCGGAATGTCCGGGCGGCCATTTTTCATTTCCGGCCCGGGCACCTCGAAGGGGAACGGAGAGCAGGATGAGCACGGAACACATGAGCGACGGCGCGGAGCGGTTCGTGACCGAGGGCGGCGTCGAAGTGACGCGCAGGCGCAGCCCGACGCCCTACGAGGGCGCGATCGACACCTATATCGACGCGCTGAACTCGCGCCGAGGCGCCGTCTTCTCGTCCAACTACGAATATCCCGGCCGCTATACGCGCTGGGACACGGCGATCATCGACCCGCCGGTGGCGATCACCGCGATCGGCCGCGCCATGCGCATCGAGGCGCTGAATGCGCGCGGCGAGGCGATGCTGCCGGCGATCCGCAAGGCGGTGGGCACGCTCGCCGACGTCGCGATCGAGGAGGCGACGGCGTCTCTCATAGCGCTCAGGATCGCCGAGCCGGGCAGGGTGTTCTCCGAAGAGGAACGCAGCCGCGTTCCCTCCGTCTTTACCGTGCTGCGCGCCATCGTCGCCCTCTACAAGAGCAACGAGGACGCCAATCTCGGGCTCTACGGCGCGTTCGGCTACGATCTCGCCTTCCAGTTCGATCCGGTGACGCAGACGCTCGACCGCTCGCGCGGCCAGCGCGACCTCGTGCTGTTCCTGCCGGACGAGATCCTTGTCGTCGACCACTACACGGCCCAGGCCTGGCACGACCATTACGACTTCGCCGCCGCTGGTCACTCGACCGAGGGCCTCGCACGGGGCGGAGAGGAAAAGCCGTTCAAGGCGTCCGACCGCATTCCGCCGCGTGGCGACCACGAGCCTGGCGAGTTCGCCACGCTGGTCGACAAGGCGAAGCTGTCGTTCAAGCGCGGCGACCTCTTCGAGGTCGTGCCCGGCCAGATGTTCTACGAGCGCTGCGAGACGACCCCGTCGGAAATCTGCCGCCGGCTGAAGTCGATCAACCCGTCGCCCTATTCGTTCTTCATCAATCTCGGCGACAACGAATATCTCATCGGCGCCTCGCCGGAAATGTTCGTGCGGGTCAACGGCCGCCGCGTCGAGACCTGCCCGATCTCCGGCACGATCCGCCGCGGCGACGACGCGATCTCGGATTCGGAACAGATCCTCAAGCTGTTGAATTCGAAGAAGGATGAGTCCGAACTCACGATGTGCTCGGACGTCGACCGCAACGACAAGAGCCGCGTCTGCGAGCCGGGCTCGGTCAAGGTCATCGGCCGCCGTCAGATCGAGATGTATTCGCGGCTGATCCACACCGTCGACCATATCGAGGGCCGGCTGCGCGAAGGCATGGACGCGTTCGACGCGTTTTTGAGCCATGCCTGGGCGGTGACCGTCACCGGCGCGCCGAAGCTGTGGGCGATGCGCTTCATCGAACAGAACGAGAAGAGCCAGCGGGCCTGGTATGGCGGCGCCATCGGCATGGTGCATTTCAACGGCGACCTCAACACGGGTCTGACGCTGCGCACCATCCGCATCCAGGACGGCATCGCCGAGGTGCGGGCGGGCGCGACGCTGCTCTACGATTCCGATCCGGCCGAGGAAGAGGCCGAGACCGAACTCAAGGCGTCGGCCATGCTGGCGGCGATCCGAGAGGCCAAGGCCGGCAATTCGAGTGCCGCGCAGCGGCTGCCCGCACACGTGGGCGAGGGGGTGAACATCCTGCTCGTCGATCACGAGGACTCCTTCGTCCACACGCTCGCCAACTACTTCCGCCAGACCGGCGCGACCGTGACAACCGTGCGCACGCCGGTGCCGGACGAGGTGTTCGACCGCTTCAACCCGGATCTCGTGGTGCTGTCGCCGGGCCCCGGCACGCCCGCCGATTTCGACTGCAAGTCGACGATCAAGCGCTCGCGGGCGAGGGGGCTGCCGATCTTCGGCGTGTGCCTGGGCCTGCAGGCGTTGGCCGAAAGCTATGGCGGCGAACTCCGCCAGCTGCACGTGCCGATGCACGGCAAGCCGTCGCGCATCCGCGTCAACAAGCAGGGTATCGTCTTTTCGGGCCTGCCGAAGGAGATCACCGTCGGCCGCTACCACTCGATCTTCGCCGATCCCGTGCGGCTGCCCGAAGAGTTCCTCGTCACGGCGGAAACCGAGGACGGCGTCATCATGGCCTTCGAGCACCGCAACGAACCGATCGCGGCGGTGCAGTTCCATCCGGAATCGATCATGACGCTCGGCCAGAACGCCGGCATGAGGATGATCGAGAACGTCGTCGCGCACCTGCCGCGGCGGGCGAAGGTGAAGGCGGCGTGATGAAGGCGGGGCACAGATCCCTCCCCCTTGAGGGGAGGGTGGTCAGCCAAGGGCTGGCCGGGTGGGGTCGTCTCGGAAGTGCACGACGTCATTCCGCTTCGCCGAAATCCTGCGCCGCGCCTGTCGCGTGCGACCCCACCCGTCCGCTGCGCGGCCACCCTCCCCTCAAGGGGGAGGGATCGTCGTGAGCTCCAAACAGCGCGTCGCGCGGCTGGCCTTCTGGTCCATCATCATCGCCTTCGCGGTGATGGGGCTGAAGTTTGCCGCCTGGTGGCTCACCGGCTCGGTGGCGCTCTATTCGGACGCGCTGGAATCGATCGTCAACGTGATCGCCGCGGCGGCAGCCTTCTGGGCGATCACGGTCAGCCACAAGCCAGCCGACCAGTCCCACCAGTTTGGCCACCACAAGGCAGAATATTTCTCGGCGGTGCTCGAAGGCGTGCTCATCGTCGTCGCGGCGCTCCTGATCTTCGCCGAGGTCGTGCGTGCCTGGCAGGCGCCGGCTCCCCTGGAGGAGCCTGGCCTCGGACTTGGCATCAACGCCGCGGGCGCGGTGATCAACGCCGTCTGGGCGTGGCTGCTGATCCGCATCGGCAGCGCGGAACGGTCGCCTGCGCTGGTCGCCGACGGGCGCCACATCCTGACCGACGTCGTCACCTCGGTCGGGGTGCTCGCCGGCCTGCTCGGAGCCCTCGCCACGGGCTGGCTCTTCCTCGATCCGCTGCTTGCGCTGGTCGTCGCGCTCAACATCCTGTTCCAGGGGTGGAAGGTCATCACCTCGTCGCTCAGCGGGCTGATGGACGAGGCCGTTCCGCTCGACCAGAACATCCGCATCCGCGAGGTCATCTCGGCCAATTCCAAGGGCGCGCTCGAGGTGCACGACCTGAAGACGCGCATTGCCGGGCGCGCGACATTCATCGAGTTCCACCTGATCGTCGACGCCGACATGAAAGTCGGCGATTCGCATGCCATCTGCGACCGCATCGAGGAGGCGCTGAAGGCGGAGATACCGAGCGTGCGGGTGACGATCCATGTCGAACCGGACGACGAGGCGAAGCTGCCGATCGGCACGGCCGCGGTGCCTTTCGCGTGATGTCGAGGATCGCTGCTCGGCGGGATTCGCGTTTCCTGCCGTCCGGCCGCAAGCTCTAGAAGAGATCTATGGCACCAGAGCAGGCCGATCCGACGTCCCGTCTTGAGGGCTTGGGCTGGTGGGTCCTGCTGGTGGGGCTTTCGATCGTCCTGGCCGTTCTGTTCGAGTGGACGGCCTTGCCCGCCGGCCTGCTCGTCGGACCGATGATCGCGGCGATCGCGGTCGGCGCTTTCGGCGCGCGGCTAGCGCTCCCGCCCATGGCCTCGCGGGGCGCCCAGGCAATCATCGGTTGCCTGATCGCAGCCTCGCTCGAGCCGGCGCTGTTTACAGCCTTGCTGGACGACTGGCCGATCCTGCTCGCTGCGACGCTCGCCACGCTGTTTGCCAGCGGGGCGCTGGGCGGTCTGATCGCCCGCTTCGGCATCCTGCCTGGAACGACCGCGATCTGGGGTTCGGCGCCCGGCGCGGCGTCGGCCATGGTTCTGATGGCCGATGCTTTCGGGGCCGACGCGCGGCTGGTCGCCTTCATGCAATATGTGCGCGTCATCATGGTGTCGGTCGCCGCGGCACTCATCGCCCGGCTGTTCGTCGACGCGTCGGGGATCGAAGCGCCGCCGGTGCCGTGGTTTCCGCCGCTGGAGTGGGGGCCGTTCCTGACGACGCTGACCGTCGCAACGGCCGGCGCGGTGGGCGGCAGCCTGGTGCGCCTGCCGGCGGCGATCTTCCTCGGGCCGATGCTGGTCGGCATCGTCGTGCACGCCGGCTTCGGCCTGCCGCTGCAACTGCCGCACTGGCTGCTCGCCGCGAGCTACGTCGTCGTGGGCTGGTCGATCGGCCTGCGCTTCGACCGCAAGGTGCTGGCGCACGCCGGCCGCTCGCTGCCGCAGGTCATGCTGGCTGTGCTCCTCCTGATCGGCTTCTGCGGCGGGGTGGCATGGCTACTCGTTTATCTGCTCGGCATCGACCCGCTGACCGCCTACCTTGCCACAAGCCCAGGCGGCATGGATTCGGTCGCGATCATCGCGGCGGCATCCGGAAGAGTCGACATGGCCTTCGTGATGGCGATGCAGATGATGCGTTTCCTGATCGTCTTGCTGATGGGCCCGCCCGTGGCCCGGTGGTTTGCGGTGAGGGTACGATAGCAAGTGAGCCGGCCGCTGGCCCAGAATGCCGGCCGGCCTGGGCAATTGAACCGAGAAGGCCGAATAGCTTACCCAGGGTCAGGCAACGGATTCCGGGACTGATGACACAAGCACAGGACGAACTGACAGCCGACCAGCCGGTGGACGCGGACCGCGCCGGCGCGCTCCTGCGGCGCATCGCCTTCCTGGCGCTGCTCTCGATCCTGCTGGGCTTCGCCATCCAGGGGCTCATCCTCTTTGCGAAGCTCTCGGGCGGGGCGATGCCGGCCACATCGACCATCGTCGCCGACCTGACGCAGGGCATCACCTGGTCGCTGTTCGTGTGCGTCGGCGTCGGCATTGTCACCTCGATTTCGAAGGCGAGGCCGTTCGTCGCCGGCCTGGTCGCCATGCTCGTCGCGCCGCTTGCGGTGGCGATCGCCAAATCGAGCCAGAAGGTGATGTCGGGCCTGGTGTCGGCCGCCGAGCAGGAAGCCGTCCTCTCGCTCAGCGCCATCTCGTCGCTCAAGGCGATCGAGTATGGCATCCTCGGCTGGCTTCTGGCCCGCCTGGTGCAAAAGAGCGAGATACGCGCGTCGCGCTACTTCGGAACCGGGACCCTGGTCGGCGTCGTTTTCGGCGGCCTGATCGCATGGTTCGCCTACCAGGCCGGACTGGCCAAGGGGCTGCAGCCGGGCGCGGTGCAGATCGCCGCCAGCCTGATCAACGAGGTTCTGTTCCCGATCGGCTGCGCCGGCGTGATCTATGCCGGACAGCTCGTCGGCCGCAGCGCGCGGCTCATCGAACAGGCAAATGCCGCAAAGCCGGCCTGACGGCTTGCGCCGGCGCGCCGCTTCCGATATCTAGCCGCCCATGTCGTCGCGTCAGCCCATCGCTGTTTCCCGTTTCGCCGCCTTCGCGGGCGAAACCGCGCGCGCGTTCTCCTCGACGCTGCTTCTTCTCGGCCTTATCGGCGATCGCCGGGCTCGCTGAAGAGGAGCACCCGGCGGTCGATAGCCGCCCAGGTTTGCGCTCCTCGCCAGTCCCATTCACGATCAATGCATGCTAGGACGCCGTCCGCAGTGGCCCGCGGGCGCCGGCGGCTCCGGAGGAACGACGAGATGAACCAGCAATTTTCGCATGAGCGCGGCATGCCGGATGCGCCGCGCAAGTACCAGCCCTATCCCGCAATCGACATTCCCGACCGCACCTGGCCGTCGAAACGCATTGAGAAGGCCCCGATCTGGTGCTCGGTCGACCTGCGCGACGGCAACCAGGCGCTGATCGACCCGATGGGTCACGACCGCAAGGCGCGCATGTTCCGTCTGCTGCTCGACATGGGCTTCAAGGAGATCGAGATCGGTTTCCCGTCGGCCTCGCAGACCGATTTCGACTTCGCCCGCTGGGCGATCGAGGAGGGCGGCGTGCCGCGGGACGTGTCGCTGCAGGTCCTGGTGCAGTGCCGGCCGGAACTGATCACACGCACCTTCGAGGCGCTCAAGGGCGCGCACCGTCCGATCGTCCATTTCTACAACTCGACCAGCGAATTGCAGCGCCGCGTCGTGTTCGAAAAGGACGTGAAGGGCATCAAGCAGATCGCTACAGACGCCGCCAAGTTGATCACCGACATGGCGGCCAAGGCGGGCGGCGGCTTCCGCTTCGAATACTCGCCGGAGAGTTTCACCGGCACCGAACTCGACGTGGCGCTGGAGATCTGCAACGCGGTCACCGAAATCGTCAATCCGACGCCCGACAACAAGCTGATCCTCAACCTGCCGGCGACCGTCGAGATGTCGACGCCCAACATCTATGCCGACATGATCGAGTGGATGAGCCGCGACCTCGACAGGCGCGAGTCCATCATCCTGTCGCTGCATCCGCACAACGACCGCGGCACCGGCATCGCCGCCACCGAGCTCGGCCTGATGGCGGGTGCGGATCGCGTCGAGGGCACTCTGTTTGGCAATGGCGAGCGCACCGGCAATGTCGATATCGTGACGCTGGCGCTGAACATGTACACGCAGGGCCTCGACCCCGAACTGGACTGCACCGATATCAACCGGATGAAGGACGTGTTCGAATATTCGAACCAGATGAAGATCCCGGAGCGCCATCCTTACGTCGGCGAACTGGTCTACACGGCTTTCTCCGGCTCGCACCAGGACGCCATCAACAAGGGCATGAAGGCGCTCAAGAAGGCGAACAAGGAGCTGTGGGAAGTTCCCTACCTGCCGATCGACCCCAA
Organism: Mesorhizobium sp.; assembly: GCA_019635735.1. Lineage (GTDB taxonomy): Bacteria > Pseudomonadota > Alphaproteobacteria > Rhizobiales > Rhizobiaceae > Mesorhizobium_A. The sequence goes on along the minus strand of JAHBYX010000006.1, from coordinate 93,476 downwards.
GGATGTCGGGCGCACCTACGAGGCGATCATCCGCATCAACTCGCAGTCCGGTAAGGGCGGCATCGCCTATGTGCTGCAGGCCGACTACGGGCTCAACCTGCCGCGCAACCTGCAGGTCGAGTTCTCGCAGTATATCCAGGCAATCACCGACGCCGAGGGCAGGGAAGTGCCGGTCAAGCGCATCTATGACAGCTTCATCGAGCGCTACGTCGACCAGCCGAAGGGAAGGCTGAAGTTCGTCGACCACCAGACTTACTCGGATCCGGAGAACCGCCAGAGGCGCCGGATCGAGGCGACGATCCTCGACAAGGGCAGGGAAGTGACGATCACCGGCTCCGGCACCGGGCCGATCGACGGCTTCGTCGACGCGCTGTCGCGCCATATCGGCATCGACATGTCGGTGCTCGATTATTCCGAGCACTCGATGCAGCGCGGCTCGAACGCCGCCGCGATCTCCTATGTCGAGATGGAGCACCCGGGCGGCAGGCTGTTCGGCGCCGGCATCAACACCAACATCGTCGCCGCCTCGCTCGAGGCGGTCGTGTCGGCGGCGAACCGGATCCTCGACGGGCAGGGCGGCAAGGCGTGAGCGAGACGCTCTACGCCCGCGAGAAGGGGAGCGGGCGCGAGACGCTCGTTCTCCTGCACGGGTTCGGCGGCCATTCGATGGACTGGTACGACATCCAGCCAGACCTGGCGCGCGATGCGAAGGTGCTGGCCTACGACCTGCCGGGCCATGCCCGCTCTCTCGATCATCCGGCGGCCGGTTCGGCCTCCGGCATGGCCAAGGCGATCCTGGCCGACCTCGATCAGCGCGGCATCAAGCGCGTCCACGTCGCCGGCTTCTCGATGGGGGGCGCGGTCGCCACGCTGATGGCGCTGCGCGCGCCGGACCGCGTCGCCTCGTTGACGCTGCTCGCGCCCGGCGGCTTCGGGCCGGACATCAGCGAGGAGCGCCTGAAGAACCTCGCATCGCCCAACGGCACCGACGGATTGCGCGATGCGATGAACGCGATGGGCGCGCCCGGCTTCGAGATGCCGACGAAGAACGTCGCCGTCTACGCCGCCATGCAATCCGTCCCCGGCCAGCGCGAAAAGCTCGCCGAGATCGCCGGCAAGATCGCCAGGGACGGCAGGCAGGGCGAGATACCGCGCGACAGCCTCGCGACGCTCGCCATGCCGGTCACGGTGGTGTGGGGGACGGCCGATCCGGTTCTGCCGTTCTCGCAATCCCACAACCTGCCGGACGGCTTCCAACTCGTCGTCCTGGCCGGCGTCGGCCACATGCTGCCCGAGGAAGCGCGCAAGTCGGTCATCCAGGCCATCCGGACCACCATGCGGCGGGCGACATAGCGTCTGCCGACATCCGTGGCGTTCGCACTGCGTTCTATGTTAATGAACGGTTAACGCGTGTCTGTGGAGCGTTCGCCGATGAGTGAATCCGGTCAGAATCCGAAGCATCCCGAGTCGCTCGGCCGGCTGGCCGAGGCGGTTCGCGAGATGAAGACCGCGCTCGCCGACCGCGACGACGTCGTGGTCGAGCTGCGCGAGGCAAGCAAGATGCGGCTCGAGCTCCTGGCGCAGGAACTCAGCCCCGTGTTCGAGGACGTGCCGAAGGACAGCGAGCAGTTCGATTTCGCCATCTCGTCCGGCCTGCAGCCGCGGCTGTGGATCGACGCGACGGCGCATGTCGCCATGGGCCGCGACCGCCGGATCTACCGCTTCGTGCGCGACACGAGGCTCGGCCGGGTCGTTCTTGCCGAAACGGCCGATATGAAGACGGTCGCCGAGCAGGTGACGCGCTACATCGCCGAGCGGATGCTGGAGCGCGAAAGGGCGATCGAGGGCGATCACCACCCCGCCGCGCTGCCCTTCGCAAGGCCGTCCTCCGCGGTCGAGAAGTGGGCGTCGTTCTTCTGGGCGCTCACCTTCATCATCATCGGCGCGGCGGCCGGCGTCACGGCGGTGCTCACCTGGCTGTGGGACAAGCTTCCGCCGCCTATGCCGTAGGCGTCAGGGCTGCGCGCTTCGCCGGCTCGATCAGCTCTTCGCGCGACAGTTGCTCGACATGCCCGGTCGGGGCGACGAGGCCGCGGCGGATGAGGTCGATGCGCCACTGGCCGTCGTCGCCTTCGTCGATCTCCAGCAGATTGTACTGCGCCAGCGGCTTCTCGTGACCGATGCTCTCGCCCGCGGCCGCGACGCCGACGACCGGAACGCAGCTCTTGCCCTTGCCCGGGATCCAGTTGAGCGTCGGCAGGTGGGTGTGGCCGTGCAGCACGATCTCGGCGCCGTGGCGCCGCATCACCTTCTGGAACGTGCCTATGCCGTAGAGCCGCTTGTGGGCGGGGTCCGCCCCGCGCACCGGCGGATGATGGATGAGGACGACGCGGCAGAGCCCTTCCTCGCCGGCGCGGTGGAGGATGCGGCCGAGGCGGCGTCCCTGCTCGTCGGTGAAGCTGCCTGTCGCCAGAAACGGGGCGGAGGCGCGGGCGGACGAAACGCCGATGATCGCCACCTGGCCGCGGACGCGGACAAAGGGAAAGCCGTTCTCGTTGGTCCGTGCCCAGCCTTTCTCGCCTTCGGTCCAGGGCCGCCAGGCCTGGCAGGCCTTGCGCAGCGCGCCCGGGACATAGGCGTCATGGTTGCCGGGGACCACCGACACGTCGTGCGGAGAGCCGAGCGTCTCCAGCCAGACGCGTGAAATGGTGATCTCTTCGGCCAGGGCGAGATTCATCAGGTCGCCGGTCACCACGGTATGGTCCGGCGCGGCCTCCCGCGCGTCGGCAGTGATGGCGCCCAGCGCGCCGTCATGGAAGGTCTTGCTGCGATTGCGCTGCCAGTTGATGTAGCCCGTGATGCGCTTTGAGGCGAGCTGGCGATAGGTTACAGGGGGCAGGGGCCCGAGATGGACATCCGAGATATGCGCGAGCCGGAACATGCGACCTCTGTAGCGGATGGCAGTGCGCCTCGCCACCGCTTCCGGACCGGACAATGACGGCGCCCTCCGATCCGTTCCGCCAGACGGGTTGGCCCGGCCTGCGCGGGCGCCTGTTCCATCTTTATTTCCTGCTGCGACGGCCGATGACGCTCGGCGCGCGCGGGCTGGTCTACGACCGGGAGGCGAACGCGGTCTTCCTCATCGAGCACACCTATGTGCCCGGCTGGCAACTGCCGGGAGGCGGCGTCGAGCCCGGAGAAACCATGCTCCAGGCGCTGGAGCGGGAGCTTTTCGAGGAGGGTAATATCGAGCTGACCGCCGCGCCGACGCTGGTCAGCGTGCACCACAACCGGCACGCCAGCCGGCGCGACCATGTCGGCTTCTATCTCGTCACCGACTTCCGCCAGACCGCGCCCAAGCTGCCCGACCGCGAGATCAAGGGCGCGGGGTTCTTCCCCGTGGATGCGCTGCCCGAGATGACGACCGGCGGCACGCGGCGGCGGATCGACGAAGTGATCGGAGGGGCGGAACGGTCGGAGTATTGGTGAGTTTTCAGTAGTCTCCAATACGCGAGTCGTCATCCCGGCGACCGGAGGTCAGCCGGGATCTATTGATCGCTGGCGGAAGGGTGCCGAACAGTTTGAGAGGATCGAATTCCTGGCGTGTAACCGGAGAGAAGAATAGATCCCGGCTGACCTCCGGTCGCCGGGATGACGCTGCTAGGGAGACGCATCCTATCACCCCGATTATGTGGCGCATCAAGTTCGACTTCCGGCCCGACAGGCACGACACCGGTCGGATTGATCATCCGGTGGCTGCCGTAATAGTGGTGCTTGATGTGGTGCATGTTCACCGTCTGGGCGACACCCGGCACCTGGTAGAGCTCGCGCAGGTAGTTCGACAGGTTCGGATAGTCGGCGATCCGGCGCAGGTTGCACTTGAAGTGGCCGACATAGACCGGGTCGAAGCGCACCAGCGTCGTGAACAGGCGCCAGTCGGCCTCGGTCAGCCGTTCACCCGCCAGGTATCGCCGGCGCGAGAGGATGTCCTCGACCCGGTCGAGCGCTGTAAAGAGTTCCGCGAAGGCCTCCTCGTAGGCCGCCTGTTTCGTCGCGAAGCCGCAGCGGTAGACGCCGTTGTTGATCGACGGATAGATCCACTCGTTCAGCGCGTCGATTTCGGCGCGCAGCGGCTCGGGGTAGAAATCGAGCGACGCGTCGCCCCATTCGTCGAAGGCCGAATTGAGCATGCGGATGATCTCGGACGATTCGTTGGAGACGATTGTCTGCTCCTCCTTGTCCCAGAGCACCGGGACGGTGACGCGGCCGGAATAGGTCGGGTCGGCCTTGGTGTAGATCTGGTGCAGATAGTCGAGGCCATAGAGCGTGTCGCCGGTGGCGCCGTCCTCGGCCAGGAACGTCCAGCCGTGCTCGCCCATGTAGTGGTGCACGATCGAGACGGAAATCACGTCCTCCAGCCTCTTCAGCTTGCGAAAGATCAGGGTGCGGTGCGCCCAGGGGCAGGCGAGTGAGACATAGAGATGGTAGCGGCCGGGCTCGGCCTTGAAGGTGCGGGTGCGGCCCGGCCCTGGCGCGCCGTCGGCGGTGACGAAGTCGCGGAACTGCGACTGCGACCGCTCGAACCGGCCCGACTTGCCGGTCTCGTACCACTTGTCCTGCCATTTGCCGTCGACGAGAAGTCCCATCACCACATCCTTCTGTTGGTCCGGATGTAGGACAAGGAACGGCCGCGCGCATCGGTTCCGTTGTGAACAGTTCGTCACTTCCCGGGTCGGGCCTCGTAGACGCGGGGAGATTTTGGTGCTAGCGGGGCGGCGAGAGGATCAATCGTGACCATCATCCGTTTTCCGCGACGACGAATTGGCTGAATGCGCCCCTGAAGGGCGCGGATAGCGCACGCCGCATTGCGGCTTTCTCGTCTGCCGAAACGGAACCCTCTCCATGAGCGTCAACGACATCGCCTACCTGCCGGAAAATCCGGCCCACGACCGCGCGATCGAACAGATCAATGCCGAGGCCTTCGGCCCGGGACGGTTCACGCGCGCGGCCTACAAGATCCGCGAGGGCGGCCCGCACGAGCGCGACCTGTCCTATGTCGCCGTGCACTGGGGCAAGGTCATCGGCTCGGTGCGCATGACCCGCATCGCCGCCGGCGAGGGCAGGGCGCTGCTGCTCGGGCCGCTGGCCGTCATCCCCGACTGGAAGAACCTCGGCATCGGCCGCAGGCTGCTCGACATCGTCGTGACCAAGGCGAAGGAACAGGGCTGGGGCGTTGTCGTTCTGGTCGGCGACGAACCGTATTACGGCCCGCTCGGGTTCAGGAAGATCCCCTACGGCCAGATCTCGATGCCGCGCCCGGTCGATCCGGAGCGGCTGCTGGCGCGCGAACTGGTGGAAGGGTCGCTCGCGAAGCTCAGCGGCGACGTGGTGCACGAGGACCGGGCGGTGAAGGTGATGGCGTGACCAGCTACCTCGCCGAGCCCTCCCTGCAGGTGATTGCGCCTCTCATCGCGGTTCTGGTCTACGCTATTTGGGGAAAGCTCACCCTCATCGCCTCGGCGATCATGGCTGCCGCAATGCTGTTCTTCGCCAATCGCCGAGTCGAGCTGTCGTGCTCCATAGGCGAGAGCGAGTGTATCGGCGCGACGGTATTTTTCTACCTGATACTTCTGATGTGGCTCGTCGTGTCCGTGTTGTTGATTGGCCACGCGCTCTACAAGCTGAGCGGACGTCGCAGGTAGTGGATCCAATTGTAAGCCTTGCAGTTGTGTATCCGTTTTGATACATCTCGTTCATGAAGCCCATTTCGTTCCTCGGGGACAGTCGGGAGCGATTCGCGATTTTCCCGACGGTCCGCGGTATCAGGCCGGCGTCGAGCTTCGTGCGGTGCAGAACGGTTGGACCCGGACGACTGGAAGCCGATGAAAACAGTCGGTCCGGGCGTTAGGGAAATCAGAATCAGGGACGCATCGGGTGCGTTCCGCATCATCTATCTGGCGACGTTGCCGGAATTGGTCCTGGTGCTTCATGCGTTCCAGAAGAAGACTCAGCAGACTGCGCAGCACGACGTTGAACTCGCCGCCAAAAGGCTCAGAGAATGGAAGGCCATGCAATGAACCAGGAGATGTTCGACAGCGTCTTCGACGCCCTGGCGGATACGCCGGCCGAGGCAGCCAACATGACCGCCCGTGCCGACCTTCTGCTCGCCATCCGCGAACGGGTGAGGGCGTGGAGCCTCACGCAGGAAGAGGCGGCGGCCCGACTCGGACTGACGCGGCCCCGCCTCAACGACCTGATGCGCGGCAAGCTGGAGAAATTTTCGCTCGACGCGCTCGTCAACATAGCCGCCGCAGCGGGCTTCAAGCTGCATATCGAACTGGAGGAGGTTAAGGCGGCCTGAGGTTCCATTTTTTTGAGGCCTGTCGCAGACTATGGGGTTCAGCGATCCGTGCGTTTCGGCCGTGCGGCCCCCTCCACCACGCTTCGCGTGGTCCCCCTCCCCCGCTTCGCAGGGGAGGATCGCCGGAGCCGCCTGCACGCCCTCATCCTCCCCCGTTTACGGGGGAGGGGGACCACGTAGTGGTGGAGGGGGCGCAACGGCGATTGAGACTTGGCAGTGCTCCGTCCGCGGGCGCTACCGCCCCTCGCGGTACCACATCCCGCCCAGCGCCAGCAGCAGCAGTGCCAGCCCGAAGAAGCCGGCGAAGAGCGGCACGCGGTTGACCGATTTCAGCACGCTCTCGTTCGTCGTCTTGAAGCCCAGCCAGTCGCGGCCGGAGGCATTTGCCGTGCCGCGCACCGGTACGATGCCGGGCGGTTCGATCCGTCCGTCGGCGGCGATGCGGCGCACGCTGCCGCCGGTGGCGTCGGCCAGCGGACGCAGGAGTTCGCCGGTCGATACGGTGTCGGCGAATTCGGGCGCGTTGAGCGGCCCGACATGGGCGAGCGCCGTCAGGTCGCCGTTCGCCACCTGATAGAGGCCGATCTCGTCGGTTTCCATGGAGCCGGCGAAGATGCCCGGCTCGGTCGCGGCCAGGGGAAGTGTGCGCGTCGCGCCCGACGGCGTGATGATCTGTGCCTGGCCAGCCTCGTCGGCCATCGTCTGGCGCCGCACTTTCAGCGTCATGCCCTGGCCTTCGGCGGTCAGGCGCTCCTCCTCGAGTTCGGGCTCCTTCATCAGCCAGTGGGCGAGGCGACGGTAGAGCGAGACATGCGGTCCGCCGCCCTCGAAGCCGCGCGCCCACAGCCATCCCTGGTCGGACAAGAGCATCCCCACCCGGCCGTCGCCCTTGCGGTCGAGCACCAGCAGCGGCATGTCGCCGGCACCCTTCATCACCGTCTCGCCCTGCACGTCCTCGATGCCGATCATGCGGAACCAGCGGCTCCAGCGCGGCGGTTCGGAGGCAGAGCCTTCGAGGCCGCGCGTCACCGGGTGCTTCTGCCCCATCTCGGTCAGGCGCGGATAGAAGGCACGCTCGACGACGTCGCCGGTCGGCAGCGCGGGGAGCGCGGCCATCAGCGGCGTGCGGGCGATCGACTGCTCGCCGGCATATTCCGGGCCGGCGGCGATCAGAAGCGCGCCGCCCTGCTCCACATATTCGGCGATGTAGTCGTAGTAGAGGATCGGCAGCACGTCGCGGTGCTGGTAGCGGTCGAAGATGATCAGGTCGAAATCGTTGATCTTCTCGACGAACAGTTCGCGCGTCGGGAAGGCGATCAGCGACAGTTCGTTGATCGGCGTGCCGTCCTGCTTCTCCGGCGGGCGCAGGATGGTGAAGTGGACGAGGTCGACCGAGGCGTCGGACTTCAACAGGTTGCGCCAGGTGCGCTCGCCGGCATGCGGCTCGCCCGATACCAGCAGCACGCGCAGGTTCTCGCGAATGCCGTCGACCATGGCGATGGCGCGGTTGTTGGCGTCGGTGATCTCGCCTTCGGCGCGTGGGATGGAGAGCTCGACGATGTTGCGGCCGGCGTTCGGCAAGGTGATGTCGAGCTGCATCTCTGTGCCGATCGCCGCCTGTTCGGTCGCGACGAGATCGCCGTTGACGCGCACGCCTACCTCGACCGTGCCGGTCTCTCCCGCCGTGCCGGTGACGCGGTAGGTCATCGCCAGCGGCTTGCCGACCAGGCCGAAGCGCGGGGCGTTCTCGAAACGTATGCGGCGGTCGCGTTCGTCGTCCTCGCCGGTGATCAGCGCGTGCAGCGGCGCTGCGAAGCCGGGCATGGACGTGGGCACGTCATGCACCTGGCCGTCGGTAATCATCACCGCGCCTCCGACGCGCGACGGCGGCACGTCGCGGAAGGCTCCGTCCAGCGCGCCGAACAGGCGGGTTTCCGCGCGGTCGTCGGCGGCACTCGCCTTGCCGGTCTCCACCACGCGCACGTCGAACTGGTTGAAGCGTGCGAACCTCTCCTGAAGAGACGCGAGCGCCGCATCCGTCTCGGCGGTGCGATTGCCGATGTCCTGGCTCTGGCTGCGGTCGACGACGATCGCGACCACGCTCTTCAGCGGCTCGCGCTCCTCGTCCAGCAGTACGGGATTGATAAGCGCCAGCGCCAGCGCCGCGAATGCCGCCAGGCGCACCAGGCTGCCACGCTGCGCCAGAAAGACGCCGACCAGCGCCAGCAGGCCGAGAGGCACGACGATCGCCGCCAGCCACGGCCACGACAGGAGGGGTTCGAAGCCGATCGACCAGTTCATCTCACTGCCCCAGCCGTTCGAGCAGGATCGGCACGTGCACCTGGTCGGATTTGTAGTTGCCGGTCAGCATATACATCATGATGTTCACCCCGCCGCGTAGCGCATAGACGCGCTGCATCGGATCGGACGGCACCGTCGGCAGCAGCGGCTGACCTGCCTCGTCGACCGCCCAGGCGCCGGCGAAGTCGTTGGCGGTGATCATGATCGGCGACACACCGTCGCCGACGCGCACCGGCCGGTCCTCGCCCGACTGGGTGGGCGCGGTCACCTCGACCCAGAGCGGAGCGCCGGCGAAGCGGCCCGGGAAGTCCTTCATGATGAAGAAGGACTTGGTCAGAACATGGTCGTCGGGCACCGGCTCCAGCGCCGGCACGTTGAGATCGCCGAGGATGTCGCGCAGGCGCTGCGTCGCGGCGCTGGTCGAGTTGGCGAGGTCGAGGCTGGTCTCGAACTGGTCGCGGGTGTCGAACAGGACCGTGCCGCCCTGCTGCATGTAGGCGTCGACGCGGGCGATGGCGGCTTCGCTCGGCATGGCGGTGGCCGGATCGACCGGCCAGTAGATCAGCGGGTAGAAGGATAGTTCGTCCGACGCGATGTCGACGCCGGCGGGCTCGCCTGGCTCCAGCGCCGTCTTCTCGGTCAGGAACCGGCGCAGCCCCTCCATGCCGGCGCGCGACACCGCATCGATCGACGGATCGCCGGTCAGCACATAGGCGAGGCGCGTCTTGGAGATCGCGGCGATGGCGTCCGCGTCGCCCGGCTTCTCGTCCTGCGCGCGGCCGTCTGCGACCGTCCCGGCCAGTATTGCCAGCGCCAGCATGGCCGCAGTGGCGCGCGCGGCGCCTGCGCGGCGGCGGGCAAACACGCCGCCGATCCACAGCACGGCCAGCGTGTCGAGCGCCATCAGCGCGAGCGCGGCCGCGATCAGCGGTCCCTTGAGATCGCGGGATTCGTCCAGCGCATAGCTCACTGTGCTGACCGGCAGGATCGTCGAGGGCCGCGCGATCGGGTCGAGCGTCGCATCGGCCGGTAGCAGGTTCAGCGCGACCACGCCTTCCTCCGAGCCGTAGAGGCCCGGCGGGTTCTCCACCGTAATCCTCGGCTCAGCTCCCGGCTGCAGCGGGCGCGCCTCCGGAGGCGGCGTGGTCAGCGCACCGTTCGCGTCGATGACGCGGTAGGGCGGCAGCGAGGCGGCCGGAGCGCCGCTGGCCGTCTCGACGCGGCCCTGGTTGCGCGACAATTGCACGATCCGGCGCAGCATCTCGACGAAGGAGCCGGAGATCGGCAGGTTGGACCAGGTCGCCTCGGGCGTGACGTGGAACAGCACGACGGTGCCTTCGCCACGGACGGCGCCGGTGACGAGCGGCGTGCCGTCGGCGAGGTTCGCCCAGGTGTGATCGACGATGTCCGGATTGGGCTCGGCGAGCACCTGCCGCGAGACGGAGACTTCCTGCGGCGGCGTCAGCCCGGCGAAGGGGCCTGTCGCCGGAAACTCCGACACCGGCTGCGGCTCGGTCCAGGACAAGGCACCGCCCAGCGCTCGCTCGCCGGCGCGCAGGCGCACCGGGAGCAGTTCCTCGTCGGGCTCGGCGGCGGCGAGCCGCGATCCGGCGAAGCGCACCAGCGTGCCGCCACCTCTGACCCATTCGACCAGCGCTTCGCGGGCTGCATCGGGCAGCGTGCCGACATCGGCCATCACCACCATCGCGGGCTTCTGCGCCAGGAGCTCCGGCACCGCGACGGCGAGGTCGGGCGTCTGCGATTCCACCAGGTCGGCATAGGGCTCGAGCGCCCGGCGGATGTAGTAGAGCGGCGACAGAAGCGGCTGCGCCTGGTCGGCCTCGGACTGCGACAGCAGCCCGACGCGGCGGCGTTTCGAGTTTTCGTCCAGCACGCGGATCGCGCCGGCCTGCGCCTCGCCGTCGATCGAGACGGAGGCGAAGTCGTTGCGCAGTTCGAACGGCACGGCCACCTCCGCGGTCGCCGCGCTTTCGCCCGGCGCGAAGGACAGCGTGGCGTCGGCGATGCGGCGGCCGCGGTCGTCATAGGCGCCGGCGGCAAGCTGCAGCGGCGCGATGTCGGAGGCGGGGCGGATGGCCGACAGCGTGAAGGCCGTGGCGGTGTTCTCGACCGCCGTCAGCGCCGCCTTCGGCAGGTTGGACGGCTCGCCCCAGACGAGCCGCGACGCGCCGCGCGAGAGAATTTCGGCGAAGGCGGCCTCGTCGCCCTCCAAGCGGATGCCGTCGGAGAGGATCGCGACAGTGACGTTGGCCGCGCCGTCCAGCGCGGTCGCCACGCGGGCATAGGTGCCCGGCCGGTCGACCGGTACGGGGCGGGGCCTGGCGGCGGCCAGCCGCTCCAGCGCGGCCTGCGCCTCGAACGGGCCGATCTCGGTGGCCGCAGGTTCGGCCGTGAAGGCCAGCACCACGGGCTGGCCGGCATCGTTGGCGTCGGCGATCAGCCGTTGTGCCGCCGCGACCCGCAGGTCCCAGGCGGGCGCGCTCGCCCAGCCATTGTCCATCACCACGGCAAGCGGGCCGGATCCGGTATCGGCGCGCTGCTGCGGATTGAAGACGGGTTCGGCCAGCGCGAAGATCACCAGAGCCGCCATGATCAGGCGCAGAAGCGTCAACCACCAAGGGCTCTGGTGCGGCGTCTCCTCCTTGCGCATGACCCGCGCCAGGATCTTCAAAGGCGGGAACAGTTCCGAGCGCGGCTTCGGCGGCGTCAGCCGGAGCAGCCACCAGATCACCGGCAGGGCGATCAGGCCGGCGAGCACCGCCGGGAAGCCGAAGGACAGCGGCAGCCAGCTCATGGGCGGCCTCCGGAGGCATGGCCGTCGACGGTCATAGCTGCATGGACGCGCACCAGCGCTTCCGACGCGAGCCGGTCGGTATGGTTCACCGTGTAGCTCCAGCCGAGCCGAGTCGCCCAGGAAGCCAATTGCTGGCGCCGCGCCACATAGGCGTTCCGGTAATCATCGGCCAGCGTCTCGGCGCGCCCCGCGGTCAGCTTCGCGCCCGTCTCCGGATCGCGGAATTCTGTGCGGCCGGAATAGGGGAAGCTTTCCTCGGCCGGATCGGCCACTTCGATCAGGTGGGCGCGCACGCCGTGGCGGGCGAGAACGTCCAGCCACTCCATCGTTTCCTCGACGGGGTCGAGGAAATCGCTGGCGATGACGATGTCGGAAAAGCGCCGGACGGACGATACGTCCGGCCGGAAGGCAAGCGTCGTCGCGTGCGCCAGATGCGAGGCGAGACGCTCGGCGCCGTTGCGGGCCGAGAACGGATCGGTGAGGCCCGGCCAGCCGATGCGCTCGCCGCTGCGCGACAGAAGTTCGGCAAGGGCAAGGATCAAGACCAGCGCGCGCGATTCCTTCGACACGGTCGCATGGCTCGACTTGTAGAGCATGGACGGCGACGGGTCGGCCCACAGCCACACCGTGTGCGCGGCCTCCCACTCCTTGTCGCGGACGTAGATGTGCTCGTCACGGGCCGAGCGGCGCCAGTCGATGCGCGAGGAATCGCCTTCGACATAGGGCCGGAACTGCCAGAAATTCTCGCCGATGCCGCGCCTGCGGCGGCCGTGCCAGCCGGCGATGACGGTGTTGACGACGCGGCGCGCCTCGACCAGCAGGTCGGGCACGAAGGACGCGCGCAGCCGGGCGCGCGCCAGCGCCTCGCTGGTGGCGACCGGTGTGGTGGCTTCGCCGATCGATGCGGCCATCAGCCTGCCGCTTTCACCAGCCGTGCGATGACGTCGCGGACATGCATGCCCTCGGCGCGCGCCGCGAAGGTGAGCGCCATGCGATGCTGGAGCACGGGTTCGGCCAGCGCATGCACGTCGTCGACCGAAGGTGCGAGGCGGCCTTCGTAAAGCGCACGCGCCCGGGCGCACAGCGTCAGCGCCTGGCTGGCGCGGGGGCCCGGACCCCAGGCGACATGCTTGTCGGTGTCGGCATTGCCGCTGCCGGGACGGGCCGAGCGCACCAGGGTCAGGATCGCCTCGACGACGCTCTCGGGCACCGGCATGCGGCGGATCAGGAGCTGGATGGCGCGCAGGCGCTCGGCCGTCAGCACGTTCTCGGCCTTCGCCTCGCTGACGCCGGTTGTCTCCAGCAGGATGCGCCGTTCGGCGGCGAGTTCGGGGTAGAGGATGTCGACCTGCATCAGGAAGCGGTCGAGCTGTGCCTCGGGCAGCGGATAGGTGCCTTCCTGCTCGAGCGGGTTCTGGGTCGCCAGCACGTGGAAGGGCGCCGGCAGGTCGTGGCGGTGGCCGGCGACCGTGACGTGATACTCCTGCATCGACTGCAGCAGCGCCGACTGGGTGCGCGGGCTCGCGCGGTTGATCTCGTCGGCCATCAGCAGCTGGGCGAAGATCGGGCCCGGAATGAAGCGGAAGCCGCGCTTGCCCTGATCGTCCTGCTCCATCACCTCGGAGCCCAGGATGTCGGACGGCATCAGGTCCGGCGTGAACTGGATGCGGCGCGAATCGAGGCCAAGCACCACGCCCAGCGTCTCCACCAGCTTGGTCTTCGCCAGGCCCGGCACGCCGACCAGCAGCGCATGACCGCCGGCCAGGAGCGCCACCAGCGTGCGCTCGACCACGCTTTCCTGCCCGAAGATGACCTTGCCGACGCCGGCGCGGATCCTGGAAATGTCGTTGAGCGCCTTTTCGGCCTCGGCGACCATCTCCTTCTCGCTGATCCCGGCTTCCTTCGTCATCGCGCTCATGCGGCTCAATCCCTTGGAGGAGTGCCCGGTCGCGGCATTCGAGACGCGGCCCGGGCCGGCTTTCGTCTTGCCAGCGATCGTCGCAAGAGGCGGTCGGACGACTCGCATGTTCGCTGCGCTGCAAGATGAACTTAAATCACTGACCTAGGCTGACAAGCGGAACAACAGTGACTATTTCGTGACCATGCAGCAGGACACGGACACCAGCCCACAGGAGACGCTCGCAGCGGCCCGCGACACGGCGGGGCTGTCGGCGCTGATCTCGCGCGCGGCGCGGGCCGGCAAGGGTCTGCCGCCGGTCGAGCGCTGGAATCCGCCCTTCTGCGGCGACCTCGACATGGAGATCCGCGCCGACGGCACCTGGTTCTATCTCGGCACGCCGATCGGGCGCATGCCGCTGGTGCAGCTCTTTTCTACCGTTCTGCGCAAGGACGAGGACGGCAGGACCTATCTCGTCACGCCGGTGGAGAAGGTCGGCATCCGGGTCGTCGACGCGCCCTTCGTGGCGGTCGAGGTCGACGTGTCCGGTAAGCGCGAAGCTCAGGTACTCACCTTCCGCACCAATGTCGGCGACGTGGTCGAAGCCGGCCCGGATCATCCCCTGCGCTTCGTCGACGAGGACGCCACCGGCGGGCTCAAGCCGTATGTGCACGTGCGTGGGCGGCTGGAAGCGCTGGTGGCGCGGCCGGTGATGTACGAACTGGTCGAGCACGGCGAAGAGATCGATGTCGGCGGGCGCGCCATGTTCGCCGTGCGCTCGAAGGGCACGGTGTTCCCGATCATGCCCGTCGAGAAGCTAAAGCGGCTGAGCGGGGAATGATGGACCAGCGGACGCTAGAGCCCTATTCGGCTGCCGATTTCCGGGACCGGGCGCTTCGCCGCGCCGCGTCCGCCCCGGGCGACGATGTGTTCGGCGATCACCGGCTCAATCCCGCCTTTCGCGGCACAATCGTGCGCGACGGGCTGCGTCCGGCGGCCGTTCTCGTTCCCGTCGTCGACAGGCCGGACGGGGCGACCATGCTTCTGACCAAGCGGACGGAGAAGCTGAAGAGCCATCCCGGCCAGGTCGCCTTCCCCGGCGGACGCGTCGATCCGGGCGATGTTTCGGTGGAGGCCGCGGCGATGCGCGAGGCCGACGAGGAGATCGGGCTCAAGGCAGACCACATCGAGATCGTCGGTCGCCTCTCGGACTATTACAGCGGCAGCGGCTTCCGGATCACGCCGGTGCTGTCGGTGGTGCGGCCGGGCTTCACGCTGACGATCAATGCCGACGAGGTCGACGACGCGTTCGAAGTTCCACTGCATTTCCTGATGGACGCGGCGAACCACCAGACCGACAGCCGGATCTGGAACAATATCGAGCGCTACTTCTACACGATGCCCTATGACGGCAGGCACATCTGGGGCGTCACGGCCGGCATCATCCGCGCCGTTCACGACAGGTTATACGCATGAGCGGCACTTCGGTCGCGGGCGCGGCCTGGCTCGGCGATCCGTCGCTGCAGAAGCTGCTTGCCGTCCTTTCGGAAGGTAACGACAGCGCCCGCGTCGTGGGCGGCGCGGTGCGCAATACGCTGCTTGGCGAAGCGGTGACCGACATCGACATCGCGACGACCACGCTGCCCGACGAAACCGTGCGCCGCGCGGAAGGCGCCGGCTTCCGGGCGGTCCCGACCGGCATCGAGCACGGTACGGTCACGGTGATCGCCGGCGGCGTGCCGCACGAGGTCACGACCCTGCGCTCGGACATCGCCACCGACGGGCGGCGCGCCACGGTCGCCTATGGCCGCGACTGGAAAGTCGATGCGGGCCGCCGCGACTTCACCGTCAACGCGCTCTACGCGGAGGCGGACGGAACCGTGATCGACCTGGTCGGCGGACTGGCGGATCTCGAGACGCGCACCATCCGCTTCATCGGCGACGCCGAAACCCGCATCCGCGAGGACTATCTGCGCATCCTGCGGTTCTTCCGCTTCTTCGCCCAGTATGGGGGCGGACGGCCGGACGCCGCGGGGCTTCTGGCCTGCGCGCGGCTGAAGGACGGCATCTCGCGGCTCTCGGTCGAGCGCATCTGGGCGGAAATGAAGAAGCTTCTGGGTGCCTCCGACCCCTCGCGCGCGCTGTTGTGGATGCGCCAGGCAGGCGTGCTGAACCTCGTGCTGCCGGAAACGGAGAAATGGGGCATCGACGCGATCCACGGTCTCGTCGCCGCCGAGCGCGATCTGGGTTGGTTGGCCGATCCCCTGCTTCGGCTCGAAGCGATCGTCCCGCCCGACCCGGCGCGGATGGTCGAACTGGCGGAGCGCCTGAAACTCTCCAACGGCGAACGCGACCGGCTCCTCGCCTGGGCCTCGGCGCCGCTTCCGGCCCACGACATGGCGGAGGCGGTCTTCGCCAGGCTGCTCTATGGCGGCGATCTTCAGGCTTGCAGCGACCGGCTGATGCTGGCGCTCGCCTCGGCCCGCTCCTATGCGGGCACAAGCGACAGGCACATGATCGAGGCGGGAGGATATGGCCGACTGCTGAAATTCGCCTCGACGTGGAAGCGACCCGTCTTCCCGGTCGCCGGAAAGGATCTGCAGCCGCTCGGCATTGCTCCCGGCCCGGCGATGGGCGACCTGCTGCGCCGGCTCGAGGCGGACTGGATCGCAGCGAACTTCGCCCTGACGCGGGAGGAACTGCTGACGCGGGCTACCGCGCCAGGCGCACCTGGCTGAGCGAGCGGGCGATGCCGGAGAAGGCGGCCATCAGCTTGTCGGGATCCGACGCGTCGAAATAGTGCTCCGTGTCGGTGGCGCAGTATTCGAGGATGCTCTTGGCGTCGACATTGTCGACCATGAACGCGACGGAAAAGATCTCGATCTTGTTCGTCTTGGCGTAGTCGCAGATCGCCTTCGTGTCGGCATTGGTCTGCGCGAGCTGCGTCGCCGCGGTGGCAGCGGTACTGCTCAGCGACGCGTGGCGGCCGTTGCCGGAGTTGAAGCGCAGCGTGTTCTCGCCGTCCGTCATCAACACAATCGCCTTGCGCGGCGCGACGTTCTTCGCGTCATAGGCGCCCGCCTCCTTGAAGGGGGCGGTCGGTGAGAGAAGGTTCACGCCCCAGATCATCCCTGCGGGGATGTACGTATAGGGCTTGTAGCTCGATATGTTGATGATCATCCCGTCGATTGCCGAGGCGAGCGACGCCTTGTTCTTGCTCAATGGCACGATCGGGTTGAGGCATTTCTGGCTGGTCTCGACATAGCCGGGATAGGTGACGGCCGGTGACCCGTCATTGAGGCGCGTCGTGCCGGACATGCGCGAGCCGATGCAGCCGTACCAGCGGTATTTCGTGACGCTGCCGCCACCACTGCAGACTTCTTTTTTCTCGGTATAGGGCGTGCCGTTCTTCACGCATTGTCCGCCACAGGTCGACGCCTGCGCTACGCCGTCGACATAGGTCGTGCAGGAATATTTCGGCGCGTACGCGAGGCACGGCGTTGAGGTGACGTCCTTGATCTCGCAGACCTTCGGCTTCGGCTCTACATCATAGTCGGCAGGAACCGACAGCCAGGACTCACTGCGGTACTTCGTTCCGACATTGACGTAGTCGGCATAGGGGACAAGGCCGATGCTGACATCAGCCTTCGGATTGCTCATCAGTTCGGTGACCAGCGCGCCGGCCGCCTTCTTAAGGGTCGTGATCTTGGTGACGCCGTAGCTGTCTTTCTCGGACATCGACCATGTGTTGTCGAGCACAAGCGCCAACTCGACGCTGCCGGTCACCGCGCGCACGGCAAGCGAGGAGGCGCTGACGTCGAGCCAGTCGTATCGAACGATACCCATGAAGGAGGTCTTCAGGCGGCCCTTGAGTTCGAGGTCGACCTGATCTTCCCCGATGTCGAGGCTGGCGACTAAAAGGTCTTGAATACGGCTCTCGGAATGGTTGCCGCTGACATATTTCTCGGCGAGCGCGCGCAGCTCACTCTCGTCCTCGCCGTCGGAGGCAGCGATCGCCAATGCCGCGGCGTCCGCGACATCCTGCAGATGCTTCTCGGCCGAAAGGTAGCGCGTGTAGTCGAGCGCGACGCCGCCCGCCAGTATCAGCGGCAACGATGCCAGGGCCGCGAAGCTCGCGAAATTGCCGCCCTGGGCCTTGAGGAACTGCTTGAACATGCCTGTCTCCGACGCCGCGAAAGGCTGGAATGCCTGTTGCTCGTCTTGAAGTGACAGACAGGAGTTATTTTAAGGTTACGGAACGTCTTGTAATTACATGCAAAACCTGTGGCCGGCGCGGCCGCAGGCAGAAAGATCTGTTAACGATGCTCGGCCCGGCGTCAGGCGGCGTGGCGTACCTTCTCGATGCGCGAGCGGATCGCGTCGATCATCGATTCGCGGATGACGTTTTCGCCGTGCGTCTCGCGCATGTGCTGGACGGCGCGGCGCATGACTTCAGCTTCTTCCTCGTGACGCGTATGCCATTCGCAACCGGGCACCAGCGAGCCGCAGTGGAATTCCTTCATGGCGTTTCTCCCTTCCTTTTTGTGCCCGCAAGCATAGCCGGAAATGCGGCAAGAGCGTGTACGCCGGGGCGCCAAACGCATTATCTCCCCGGCGGTCGCGCGAATTCCCGCGCCGTCGCCGCCATCTCCTCCTCGATCCAGGCGACAAACGCCTTGACCTGCCTGCTTTCCGGGCGGTTGGGCGAGGTGACGGCGAAATAAGCCGTGCCGATATCCACCGCCTGGGGGAAGGGGGCGACGAGAAGCCCGGCGCGCAACGCGTCGACGGACAGCGTGTGCCAGCCGAGCATGACGCCCTGGCCGCCGATCGCCGCATCGGCGCACAGTGAGGCATCGGTGAAGAGATCAGCCGGACCGAGATCGGCTTCAGTCATCCCGTAAGGTCTGAGCCAATGGTCCCACAGGCCGGGCGAGCCCGAATCGAGCACGACGGGGGCGTTACAGAGATCCTCCGGCGAGCGCAGCGTCTCGGCCAGGCCCGGCGCGCAGACCGGAAACACTTCCATCGGCAGCAGCCGGCGCAGGCGGACATTCGTCCAGTCGCCGCGGCCGACGCGCAAGGCGACATCGACATCCGACGTTTCGAGATCGACGATATCGATCGTCGCATCGATGCGGATGCGGATCTCCGGATGCGCGGCGCGGAAGCGGGGCAGGCGCGGAACGAGCCATTTGGAGGCCAGAACCGGCGCGACGGAGACGGTCAACGCCCTCTCGCGATCCTCGTCGGCGACGGCGAGCGCCTCGTCGAGTGCGCGGAACGCGGCGGTGAGCGGCGGCAGCAGCCGCAATCCGAGCGGAGTGGGCACCAGTCCCTTGCTCGACCTTGTGAAGGCCGGACGGCCGAGCTGGCCTTCAGCCCGGATCAGATGTTGGCTGACGGCGCCGGGCGTGACGCCGAGCTCGTCGGCCGCGGCCTGCAGCGAGCCCAACCGCCCGACGGATTCTAGGGCCTTGAGGCCGTTGAGATGGAACCGGGAGAGGCGTTTCATGCAGTTTTTCTATATCAACTGCGAACCAATCTCCATTGAGAAAGCGGCATTTCAGGCGCATTGTCAGCCTGTGAGAACGAACGGAGGCTGCAATGCTGAAGTTTTTGACGAGCCTGCTGTCCCATCGCGCCCACTCGCCGCGCACCTTCGCTGCAAGCTGTGCGGCCGCCTGCGCCGACTGGCTGCGCGATCCTCTGTCGCATCCGCAGCTCGACGCGATGGACCTCGCCCAGATCGCCGACCTGCCGGCGGGCCAGCTCAGGTCGCTGGTGAGGGAGTGACGTAAATCGGCGAAGCGGCTACGGCCACTTCACCTCCGGGGGCATCGACGACAGGATCGACTCAACATTGCCGCCGGTCTTGAGGCCAAACGTCGTGCCGCGATCGTAGAGCAGGTTGAACTCGACATAGCGGCCGCGGCGGATCAGTTGCTCCTCGCGGTCGGCGTCGCTCCAGTTGGCGTTGAAATTTCGGCGCAGGATATGGTCGTAGACCACCAGGAAGGTGCGGCCGACGTCCTGGGTGAAGGCGAAGTCCGCGGCCCAGCCACCCTTGTCCTCGCCGGAATGCAGCCAGTCGTAGAAGATGCCGCCGATGCCGCGCGGCTCGTTGCGGTGCGGCAGGAAGAAATACTCGTCGCACCATTGCTTGTAGCGCGGATAGTCGGCCACCGCGTGCTTGTCGCAGACGAACTGCATCGCCCGGTGGAAGGCGAGCGAATCCGGGTCCTCCTGCGTGCGGCGCCTGTCGAGCACCGGCGTCAGGTCCGCCCCGCCGCCGAACCACTGCCTGGAGGTCACGACCATGCGCGTGTTCATGTGGACGGCCGGCACGTTCGGATTGTGCGGATGCGCGATCAGCGAAATCCCCGAGGCCCAGAAGCGCGGGTCTTCATCGGCGCCCGGGATCTGCTTGCGGAACTCCGGCGAGAACTCGCCGTGCACGGTGGAGGTGTGGACGCCGACTTTCTCGAAGACGCGGCCGTACATCATCGACATCACCCCGCCGCCGCCTTCGCCCTCCTTGCGCAGCCAGGGCGTGCGCTCGAATCGGCCGGGCGACCAGGACGACTGCGGCCCCGTCAGGTCGTCCTCAATCTTCTCGAACGCCGCGCAGATGCGGTCGCGCAATTCCTCGAACCAGGCGCGGGCCGTGGCTTTCTTGGTTTCGATGTCCGCCGGCAGCCCTGCCGGGATCTCGGGCCGTTCCATCCGCGCACTCCGCTCGGTCCACAAAGGACTCGTCTTTTGCAGATTCGATCCCTAATCTCCAATCCAGACGGGTCAAGGAGGATGTCGCTTGGGCACTCCGACACGGCCGCCGCTGGACGGCCTGAAACGAAGTCTGGACCGGCAAAGGGCCGAGGGGATACGCCTTCCCCGCGACGGCTTCCTGCGCGAAACCTTCACGCTCCCCCGCTCCATCGCCCGCGAGAAAGCCCGCGAATGGTTCGACCGCTGGCCGAAACAGGCCTACTGGACCTCGATCGAAAGCTGGCGCGAACGTCCCGGCGACGTCATCGAGTTCACGATGCGGCGGCTGCCGACGGCGGATTAGAGGGGCTTTTCCGTCCAGTTCTCGCGAGCGTGGCGGATGCGGAGGATGACGACGAGATCGTCGATCTCTTCGTAGATGATCATATGAGAGCCGTGTGGATGGACACGAACGGGTGGTTTGAGTTCGGTCCGAAGGCGAGCCAAGCCTGGATTCTCCGCGATCAGCTCGAATGTGCGCTCGAGACTGTCAGAGTACGACATCGCTTGAGTCGCGCCGAATCTTGCGACGCCTTCGGCATAGAGAGCTAAGTAGTCCTCATACGCAGCATCACTGATTCTATACGTCATGGGGTCCGAACCGCCTGCGTGCCTCGGCTTTCATCTCGGCGAAGGTCAGTTTCGACAAACCGCCCGCCCGGGCCTCGTCCACCAGCTTCTGCATATGGGCGATCTTGGCCGCCCGCTCCTGGTCGTGCCGGATCAGGTCGCGCATGTAGTCGCTGGCATTGCCGTATCGGCCGGATTTCGTCTGCGCATCGACCCATTCGCGCATCTGGTCGGGGAGGGAAATGTTCATCGTGGCCATGGTCGATCTCCGATCTTTTGGCAAAGATTGCCATACTCATAGAGATTTTCAAGTGCGGTCGAGCTGCCTTACCGCCTCGCTCAGCGTGATCGCCGCGCTCATGCCGAGGTTGAGGCTGCGCGCCTCGGCGCGGATCGGGATGCGCAATTCGGCGTCGGCGAGCGCGCGCACATCCTCCGGCACGCCGGCCGATTCGCGGCCGAGCATCATCACGTCGTCCGGGCGGAAGGCGAAACCGGTGTAGGCGGTGGCGGCCTTCGTCGTCATCAGCACCAGCCTGCGGCCGCTCTCTCGCCGCCACTCCTCGAACGCGGCGAAATCGGCGTGTTCGCGGATGGCGGCGATCTCGAGATAGTCCATGCCGGCGCGCTTCAGCGTCTTGTCCGACAGTTCGAAGCCGATCGGCCGGATGATGTCGACGGTTGCGGAGAAACACGCCGCGAGCCTGAGGATCGCGCCGGTATTGCCAGGGATTTCAGGCTGATAGAGCGCGATGTGGAGATCGTGAGTCATGGGCTTCGGGGATCGATTCAACGGCTTCATGTGATGATTCAATGCAACACGTCCGCACCGATCTCGGGCGGGCGGCCGGGACGGGACTGGCCTTCGTGCGAGAACTCGTCTATACGCCGCGCCACGTCAACTCGAACCGAAGGAGGGCGGAATGGACTACCAGCTGCGCTATGCGCCTGCCCGCCTGATTGGGCCTTCCGCCTGACGGCACCCCGGTTCGACCGATCCTGACACTCTGAGCATCGTTCGCTGGGCCTGCCCGCAAAGCCAATCGCTTTCCGTGGAGTTCGACGATGCATGCCAAGCCGGGTCACCCCGCACACACCGCCCTTCCGACGCCCGCCGACGCAGCCCCTGCTGCCGCTGGCCTGCCATCTGCTTTGAGCAAGGCGCTTGGCGGCCCGCCGGCAAGGCCCCATCTTGCCGGGGCGTCCGGCCTCAAGGGGGCGAAGGCGGCCGTGAAGGCCAAATCCGCCGGTCCGCTCGGTTTCGACCGCAACGTGACCGTGAAACCGATCGCGCCGCGCAGCGGGCACAGGTGAAACCATGATGAACTCCATCTTCCGCTGGTTCGAGAGCCGGCTCGATCCGTTCCCGGCCGCCGAGCCGACGGAACCGCCGCGCACCTTCCTCGCCTTCTGCCTGCACTACGCCAGGGGCACCTGGCCGCTGATCATTGCGGGTGCAATCTTCTCGGCCGGCATCGCCATTGCCGAAGTGTGGATGTTCGGCTTCGTCGGCAACATCGTCGACTGGCTGTCGGCGCAGTCGCGCGAGACATTTCTCCAGACGGAGAAATGGAAGCTTGCCGGCATGGCCTTCGTCGTGATGATCCTTTTGCCGTCGATGGTCTTCGCGCAGTCGCTGTTCAACCAGCAGTCGCTGATGGGCAATTTCCCGATGCGCATCCGCTGGATGGTGCACCGCTACCTGCTCAAGCAGTCGATGACCTTCTACCAGGACGAGTTCGCCGGACGGGTGGCCACCAAGCTGATGCAGACGGCGCTCGCCATCCGCGAGTGCATCGTCAAGCTCGTCGACGTGCTCAACTACGTCGTCGTCTATTTCCTCGGCATGCTGGTCATCATCGGCTCGTCCGACTGGCGGCTGGCGCTGCCGCTGGTCGGCTGGATCGCGGCCTATATCGGCCTGCTCTATTATTTCATCCCGCGCCTCGGCCGCGTGGCCGAGGAGCAGGCCGACGCGCGCTCGATGATGACCGGCCGCGTGGTCGACAGCTACACCAACATCCAGACGGTGAAGCTGTTCAGCCATTCGCGGCGCGAGGCAGCCTATGCCCGCCAGGGCATGAGCGAGTTCCTCGACACGGTCTACCGCTCGATGCGGCTCGTCACCGGCCTTTACGGCACGCTCTACGTGCTCAACTCGACCCTTCTCATCGTCATCTCGGCGCTCGCGATCTGGTTCTGGCTGGGCGACGTCGTCACCATCGGCGCCGTCGCGGTCGCCATGGCGCTGGTGCTCAGGCTCTGGGGCATGTCGCAGTGGATCATGTGGGAAGTCTCGGCGCTGTTCGAGAACATCGGCACGGTGCAGGACGGCATCACCTCCATCGCGCTGCCCCGCCTCGTCGAGGACAGGCCGGGCGCGAAGGACATCGTCGTCTCGCGCGGCGACCTCGTCTTCGAGGACGTGCGCTTCCACTACGGCAAGAAGCGCGGCGTCATCGAGGGGCTGACGCTCACCGTGAGGGCAGGCGAGAAGATCGGCGTCGTCGGCCGTTCCGGCGCCGGCAAGTCGACGCTGGTCAACCTTCTGCTGCGTTTCTACGACATCGAGGGCGGCCGCATCCTGATCGACGGGCAGGACATCGCAGGCGTCACGCAGGACAGCCTGCGCGCCAATATCGGCGTGGTCACGCAGGACACCTCGCTGCTGCACCGCTCGGTGCGCGACAACATCACCTACGGCCGCCCCGACGCGACCGAGGAGATGATGCTGGAGGCAGCCCGCAGGGCGGAGATCGACGGCTTCATCCAGGGGCTGCGCGATCCCAAGGGCCGCACCGGTTACGACGCGCATGTCGGCGAGCGGGGCGTGAAGCTCTCCGGCGGGCAGCGGCAGCGCGTGGCGATTGCGCGCGTCATGCTCAAGGACGCGCCGATCCTAATCCTCGACGAGGCGACCTCGGCGCTCGATTCCGAGGTCGAGGCGGCGATCCAGGAGAACCTCTACAGGCTGATGGAAGGCAAGACGGTGATCGCCATCGCGCACCGGCTCTCCACCATCGCGGCGATGGACCGGCTGATCGTCATGGACAAGGGCCGCATCGTCGAGGACGGCACGCACGAGGAACTCGTCGCACGGGGAGGGCTCTACGCCCAGCTCTGGGCGCGCCAGTCGGGCGGCTTCCTGCTCGACGAGACGCCGGAAGAGGAGGCCAAGGTCGAGGCAGCAGCGGAGTAGGGCGCAACTGTTCGCGTGGCGCCTCGATCCGCCCCATTACATTTTCTCCATCCTGACATCTGGGGGATGTCCGGCGGTCGCGAGGGGACTACATTAGTGCGACATGACCGATCGCAAGACCCTCCAGGACCGCTTCTATTCCCCGTACGAGAACGTGGTCGACGCCTTTGCCGACACCGACCGTCCGGTGCTGCCCAAGGATGCCTGGCAGTTCATCCTGTTCTTCGCGCGCCAGGCGAAGCTCCCCTTCGTGCTGCTTCTGATCGCCGGCGGCCTGTCGGGCGCCGTCGACGCGGCGCTCTACTGGTCGGTCGGCTGGCTGATCGACCTGCTCGACGCGGCTTCGCCGGCGACGCTGCTTACCGACTACTGGCCGCATCTCGCGGCCTTCCTGTTCCTGATCCTCGTCGTCCGCGCAGCCGTCATGATCGGCAACGCGATCGTCGAGCAGCAGGTCGTGGTGCCCAACTTCTACCAGATGGTGCGCTGGCAGGCGTTCCGGCGGGTGATGGACCAGCCTTACGAATTCTACCAGAACGACTTCGCCGGCCGCATCGCGACCAAGATCCTGCAGGGCGGCGAGGCGACGGGCGACTTCATCGTCTCCTCGCTCCAGACGGTGTGGAGCTTCCTCACCTTCCTGATCCTCGCCGCGACCATTCTCGGCGCGCTGGATCCCGTCATGGGCCTGGTGCTGGCGGTCTGGATCGCGGCCTATCTCGCCGCCGCCTGGTACCTTCTGCCGCCGCTGCGCCGGGCCGGGCGGCGCACCGCCGACGAGCGCTCGGTCGTCAACGGCCGCATCGTCGACGCCTTCACCAACATCATGGCGGTCAAGCTGTTCGATTCGGGCGGCCGCGAGCACGGCTATGTGCGCGAGAGCATGCAGCGCTATCTCGACGCGGTAAAGCAACTGACACGCTCGATCACCACGGTGCGCGCGGCGGTGGCGCTGCTCAACGGCTTCATGATGGCCGCCGTCGCTGTGCTCGCCATCAACAAGTGGATGGGCGGCAACGCCACCACCGGCGAAGTGGCTGCCGCGCTCGGCCTCGTCTTCCGGCTCAACCAGATGTCCGGCTACATGATGTTCAACATCAACGGCCTGATCCGCAACTTCGCGACCGTCCAGGATGCGACCACGGTCATCTCCGTCGATCCCGGCATCAAGGACGCGCCGGACGCGACCGTGATGCCGCGCGCCAGGGGCGATCTCGTCTTCGACGACGTCTCGTTCCACTACGGCAAGACGAGCGGCATCCTGTCGAACCTCGACCTGCATGTCAGGCCCGGCGAGCGGGTCGCGCTGGTCGGACCGTCGGGCGCGGGCAAGACGACGATCGTCAACCTTGCGCTCAGGCTCTTCGACGTCGAGGGCGGGCGCATCCTGCTTGACGGGCGCGACATCCGCTCGGTCACTCAAGCCTCGCTGCGCGCCCAGTTCGGCGTCGTCAGCCAGGACGCCATGCTGATGCACCGCTCGATCCGCGACAACATCGCCTACGGCAAGCCGGACGCCACCGAGGAGGAAATCATTGCCGCCGCGAGGAAGGCATCGGCGCATGACTTCATCGTCAATGTCGCCGATCCAAAGGGCCGCAAGGGTTACGATGCCCATGTCGGCGAGCGCGGCGTGAAACTCTCGGGCGGCCAGCGCCAGCGCATCGCCATCGCCCGGATGATGCTGAAGAACGCGCCGATCCTGATCCTCGACGAGGCGACCTCGGCGCTCGATTCCGAAATCGAGGCGGCGATCCAGGAGAATCTCTACTCAATGATGGAGGGCAAGACCGTGATCGCCGTCGCCCACCGGCTGTCGACCATTGCTGCGCTCGACCGGCTCGTCGTCATCGACAATGGCCGCATCGTCGAGGAGGGCACGCATGAGAGCCTGATCGCCAAAGGCGGGCTCTACGCCAAGCTGTGGGAGCGCCAGTCCGGCGGCTTCCTGGCGGATCGGCTGGCGGCGGAGTAGCCTGAGGAATGTCGCTCAGACTGCCCGGCCGCATCACCGTCGAACGCGCCTCGAGCGCCACCGGCCTGCAGCCGGTGGAACACGAGATCCTGGGCGAGATGGCAAGCTCGCTGGGGCATGCGGGGCGTAAGGTCGAACAGGCGCTGGCGAAGCTAGCAGAGGACGAAGCCCGCCTCGAAGGCGAAGCCCGCGAAAGGCGCCTTCGCGCCGTCGCCGCGACCGTGCAGGCCTATTTCGTCCAGCGCGAGCTCTGCGGCATGCGCCGTCACGACGACGTCATCCGCGAGATGGGCATTCCGAGGCGGGTGCTGGCACGGCTGGGGGCGCGGTAGGCGCGGCTATTTGGACGCGTAGACGACGCAGGTTCCCATCTGGTCGACCTTGTAGCGTTTGCGCGCTTCCTTGCACTGGGCCACGGCCACGGCTTCGGCACGCCCCTGCGATCCCGAGTTGTAACCCGCGCCGCAGACGAAGCCCCCGCCGCCGAAGTAATCGACGGTGGTCGCGGCGAAGGCGGAATGCCCGGAGGCGGCGACATAGCGCTTGTACATTGCCCCGCAGCCGCCTTGCCAATCCGCAAGGAACATCAGCTTGCGCTTCACGGCGCCCTCGCTTCCGGCGAGGCCGCCGGACTTGCGAGGCTTCGCATCCTTTGCGAAGGTTGCCTCGAACCGTCGTTCGATGGATTGCCCCTGGGCATGCGCGAGACCGTTCGTCGCGCCGTAACACAGAAGCAATCCGGAGACTGCAAGAAATACATGCATCGTGTGCGGTCGCAAATTCAATATCCCCCGGAAAAACCAGATTACAACCTGGACTATCTTCCGAACACGTCGACCTCGTCAGTCGGAAACATTCATCGAGTTCGCCCTATATTCTGCTGAATTCAAGCCAGATGATATATACTTGCCGGCAAAAGATTGACGTCCGCCGGGAAGCTCGATCTATCGCCCGGGTTTTCACCGGAACCGGTTGCCAGACCCCTTTCGGCAACGACGGGTTTCGCCTAGACCTCGACGCGATCCCGGCCGGATCGGACCCCCTCGGGAAGGCACGTATGGTCTTCAGCTCGCCGACATTCCTCTACGCCTTCCTGCCCATCTTCCTGATCTTCTATTTCCTGGGACGCGACATCGCCTGGCGGAATGGCGTCCTGCTCGCCTTCAGCCTCGTCTTCTACGCCTGGGGCGAGCCGGTCTTCGTGCTGGTGATGCTGGCCAGCATCGTCGTCAACTGGGCGGTCGCGCGGGCGATTTCCGCTGCTCCGGCTCGAAGAGGGACAGCTCTGTCGATCGGCATCGCAATCAACCTGGTACTTCTCGGCGTCGCCAAATATGCCGATTTCATCGTGGCCACGATGAACGGGGTGATTCCGTCTCTGAACCTGCCGCAACCCAACCTGCCGCTGCCGCTGGGCGTGTCGTTCTTCACTTTCCAGGCGATGTCCTACCTCATCGACGTCTACCGCGGAGAGGCGAAGGTGGAGCCGAGCCTGGCGCGCGTGGCGCTCTACATCTCGATGTTCCCGCAGCTGGTCGCGGGGCCGATCGTGCGCTTTTCCACCGTTGCCGCGCAGATCGGGCGGCGGCGCTCGACGGTCTGGCGCGCTGCGGCCGGGACGCGCATCTTCGTCATCGGGCTGGCGCAGAAGGTCCTGATCGCCAACGAGGCGGGTCTGGCGGCGGACGTCTCTTTCTCGCTCGGCCCCAATCTCGATCCGTCCGAAGCCTGGGCGGGGCTCGTAGCCGACACGCTGCAGATCTACTACGATTTCGCCGGCTATTCGAACATGGCGATCGGGCTCGGCCTCATCCTCGGCTTCGGCTTCCCGCGCAATTTCAACCTGCCCTACACAGCCCGCTCGGTCACCGAGTTCTGGCGCCGCTGGCACATCAGCCTGTCGACCTGGTTCCGCGACTATCTCTACATTCCGCTCGGCGGAAACCGGCGGGGCCCGTTCAGGACCTATTTCAATCTGTCGGTGGTCTTCCTGCTGTGCGGCGCCTGGCACGGCGCGAGCTGGAACTTCATCGCCTGGGGTGCCTGGCACGGAGCTCTGCTCATCGCCGAGAGGGCAGGGGGCGCCGCGGTCCTTTCGCGGATGCCGCAGCTTGTTTCGCGGGCCTACCTGCTCCTCGCCGTGATGGCGGGCTGGGTGCTGTTTCGCGCCGAGACCCTCACCGATGCCGGCGTCTACTATCGCGCCCTGCTCGGGCAGACAGGGGACGGGCAGTTCAACGCCGACCTCGGATCCGTCTTCACGCCCTACAGGATGGCGGTCTTTGCTATCGGCATGCTGCTCGCCCTCGTGCGGCTGCGCGCGCCCCGCATGGGGGCTGCTTCGCATCCGCGGCCGGCGGGCTCGGGCAGCAGCGCGGCGGTGGCCCGGCTCGGCTCGGACGTGGTCGTGTGGGCGTTTTTCGTCTTGAGCCTGATTGCCATCGCGGGCGCGGGCAACAATCCATTCCTCTATTTCAGGTTCTGACCGTGCGGCGGCTCGACATCTGGTTCATGTTCTGCATCGTCGCGGTCCTGGCGCTTCCTTCTGTCGGGCTGGGATGGAAGTCGGCTCGGATCCTCGCAGCGCTGAGCCTGTCGTCGGAGCGACCCGCGCCGGCCGAGACGTCCTGGTCCAGTCGTGCTGACGTCTTCATCGCGACCAATTACGGATTCAGGAAGAACATGCTGCAGATGAGCCGCGACATCCACAATGCGTTGTCGGGCGCTTCGCCGCGTGTGTTGCACGGCCGGGAGGGATGGCTGTTCCTGACCGACAACGATGCGTTGAGCCAGGCGACGGGTCAACGCCTGGACGTCGAGGGGCTGAAACAGTTCGTGGCGCTCGCGAGCGGTCTCGCCGCCGAAGCCAAATCGGGCGGCCGGCAGTTCCTCGTCGCGATCGCACCCAACAAGCACACGATCTACCGGGACAAGCTGCCGCAATGGGCAAGCGCAGTCCCGAGCCGGACCGAACACGACGTGGCGCTGGATGCGCTGGCGCGCGCCGGCGTCCCGGCCGTCGATCTGCGCCCCGGCCTGCAGCGGTCCGCACGCGCCCGCCCGGTCTATTTTCGCGGCGACACGCACTGGACCAGGTTCGGTGCGGCGATCGCCTTCAACGACATCGTGCGCGCGCTCGGACTGGCGGACGAGGCGATCGATCTCGATGCCGCGTTCGGGGCCGATGTCCCGCAGGATCGCCCGGGCGATCTGGTCAAGCTCGCCGGGATCTCAGGGCCGTGGATCGAGACCGTCGCGCCGCCCCGCGAGGGCACGTTCGTGGCGGATGACCGGCTCGAGCGGCAGGTATTGCGGAAGGTCGGCGACAACGAGTTCCACCGCCTGACGCACAGGCCACCCGCCAGCCAACCCGCGACCGCTCCGCGCGTGCTTGTCATCGGCGATTCGTTCACCGCCGATCTCTTCGGGCCGATGTTCATGCGCTTCGCCTCGGAATATGTCTGGATGCACAATCTGGGCGGTTCGATCGACACCGGCCTGATCGCCGAATCGGACCCGGACATCGTCGTTCTGGAAGTGGTCGAGCGGATGCTCCCGTTCGTCCGGTTCCGGCCCTCGCAGACCCCGTCCGCGGGCGGCTGAGGCGGGCTGTTCCGGCGCTTTCGGGCCGCCCTTCCACCGGCTCGCGCCGCCGCCGCACCCACCCCCGCGACAAACTGCCCACCGCTCGTTCCGGCGTCTGGACAAGGCCTATCCGGACGCATAGAAACCTCGCCACAATATTGCCCGACTCCGAGCCGGGCGACGTTGCGCGCGCAAGCGCTGACGCCGCCCGATCGACGCCAAAGGCACTGCGAGACGAAAGGACGATTGTCACGTGAGCGCGACCGAAACAGCCGATCCCAATCGCCGCGATTTCCTCTACATCGCCACGGGTGCAGCGGGCGCCGTCGGCGTCGCAGCCGTCGCCTGGCCCTTCATCGACCAGATGCGTCCCGACGCATCCACCCGCGCGCTCGCGGCCATCGAAGTCGACGTGTCGGCGATCGAGCCGGGAATGTCGGTGACCGCCAAGTGGCGCGGCAAGCCGGTGTTCATCCGCAACCGCACGCCCGAGGAAATCGAGGCCGCCAAGGCCGTCAAGCTGGACGAGCTCAAGGATCCGGTGGCGCGCAACGCCAACATCTCCGCCGATGCGCCGGCGACCGATACCGACCGCTCGGCCGGCGAGGGCAAGGAGAACTGGCTGGTGATGGTCGGCGTGTGCACCCACCTCGGCTGCGTGCCGCTCGGCCAGCAGGGCGATTTCGGCGGCTGGTTCTGCCCCTGCCACGGCTCGCACTACGACACCGCCGGCCGCATCCGTAAGGGCCCGGCGCCCGAGAACCTCGCGGTTCCGGTGTTCTCGTTCATCTCCGACACCAAGATCAAGATCGGCTGAGGGGCATAGCCATGAGCGGTGGACACTCGACCTACACGCCAACCTCGGGCCTCGGCCGCTGGATCGACCAGCGCATGCCGCTGCCCCGGCTGATGTATGACAGCTTCGTGGCCTATCCGGTGCCGCGCAACCTGAACTACGCCTATACGTTCGGCGGCATCCTGACGATCATGCTGGTGGCGCAGATCGTCACCGGCGTGGTGCTGGCGATGCACTACGCGGCCGACACGACGCTCGCCTTCAACTCGGTCGAGAAGATCATGCGCGACGTCAATTCCGGCTGGCTCTTGCGCTACCTGCACGCCAACGGCGCGTCGTTCTTCTTCATCGCCGTCTATATCCACATCATGCGCGGGCTCTACTACGGCTCCTACAAGGCGCCGCGCGAGCTGCTCTGGATCCTCGGCTGCATCATCTACCTCCTGATGATGGCGACCGGCTTCATGGGCTATGTGCTGCCCTGGGGCCAGATGTCCTTCTGGGGCGCCACCGTCATCACCGGCTTCTTCTCGGCGATCCCGCTCGTCGGAGCCTGGATCCAGGAACTGCTGCTCGGCGGCTTCGCGGTCGACAACCCGACGCTCAACCGCTTCTTCTCGCTGCATTACCTGCTGCCGTTCATGATCGCGGGCGTCGTCGTGCTGCACGTCTGGGCGCTGCACGTCACCGGCCAGACCAACCCGACCGGCATCGAGGTCAAGTCGAAGACCGACACCGTGCCGTTCTCGCCGCACGCGACCGCCAAGGACGCGTTCGCGATGGTCGTGTTCCTCGCCGTGTTCGCCTATTTCGTATTCTACATCCCGAACTTCCTCGGCCATCCGGACAACTACACCGTGGCCAACCCGCTGAAGACGCCGGCCCACATCGTGCCCGAATGGTACTACCTGCCGTTCTACGCGATCCTGCGCGCCATCACCTTCAACATCGGGCCGATCGACTCCAAGCTCGGCGGCGTGCTCGCCATGTTCGGCTCGATCGCGGTGCTGTTCTTCGTGCCCTGGCTCGACACCTCGAAGGTCCGCTCGGCGGTCTACCGTCCGTGGTACAAGCTGTTCTTCTGGCTGTTCGTCGCCAACGCCATCATGCTCGGATGGCTGGGGTCGCGCGCTGCCGAAGGGATCTATGTGATCCTGTCGCAGATCGGCACTCTCTACTACTTCGCCTTCTTCCTGATCATCATGCCGGTGCTCGGCCTCATCGAGACGCCGCGCAGGCTTCCGAACTCGATCACGGAAGCGGTGCTGGAGAAGAACAAGGGCGCGGCTGCCGCGCATCCGGTGGGTGCGGCTGCCGCACCGGAAACCAAAGGCTGAGCTGTCGGTCAGAAGGATTTTGAGATGAAGAAGATCCTCATCGGTTTTGCCGCAGCCGCTTTCGGCCTCGCAGCGCATGTGGGACTGGCGGCCGCGGCCGAGGAGACGGCCCACGCGGCCGAGCCGACGCATTTCCCGATCAAGAAGCCGCCGGAGATGAACTGGTCCTTCGCGGGTCCCTTCGGCACCTACGACAAGGGCCAGCTGCAGCGCGGCCTCAAGGTCTACAAGGAAGTCTGCGCCGCCTGTCATTCGATGAAGCTGGTGCCCTTCCGTGCGCTTGAGGATCTCGGCTACAACGAGGCGCAGGTGAAGGCCTTCGCCGCCGAATACGAGGTGCAGGACGGGCCGAACGCCGACGGCGAGATGTTCACGCGGCCGGCCATCCCGTCCGACTACTTCCCGTCGCCGTTCCCGAACGACGAGGCCGCCGCGGCTGCGAACGCGGGCGCGGCTCCGCCGGACCTCTCGCTGATCGCCAAGGCGCGCGCGGTCGAGCGCGGCTTCCCGCTCTTCGTCTTCGACATCTTCACGCAGTATGCCGAGGGCGGGCCGGACTACATCCATGCGCTGCTGACCGGCTACGACGAGACGCCGCCGGAGGGAATGGAAATCCCGGAAGGCACCTACTACAACCCCTACTTCAACGCGGCGAAGTCGCTCGCCATGCCGAAGCCGATCAACGACGACGCCGTGACCTACGATGACGGCTCGCCGCAGACGGTCGACCAGTATTCGCGCGACGTCTCGGCCTTCCTGATGTGGGCCGCCGAGCCGCATCTCGAGGCGCGCAAGCGCACCGGCTTCAACGTGATGGTCTTCCTCGTCCTCTTCGCCGGCCTCGTCTACATGACCAAGCGCAAGATCTGGGCGTCCGTTCCGCACTGAGCCGGGACGCATCGCAATAGAGCCGGGGCGCCCTTGTGGCGCCCTTTGCTTTTGAAGCGCATGATCGCAAGCCGATCGGCGGCAGTGCAGGAGACGGCTAGGCGACCATGGCGGTGCTCATCTCGCTCCTGCTCTTCCTGTTCGGCGCATCTCTAGCCAGCTTCGCGGGGCTCGCCTTGCACCGGCTCCGCGCCCGCCCGCACGGCCTGTCGGCATGGACGGCACTAGCGGGTCGGTCGTGCTGCGACGGCTGCGGGGCGCAGTTGACGGCGCTCGAACTCGTCCCCGTGCTCGGATGGCTGATCGCGCGCGGGCGCTGCGCGCGATGCGGCTATCACGTGCCGGCGGTCTATCCAGTCTCGGAGGTCTTTGCCGGAGCGGGGCTGGTCGCGATCCTGTTCCTTGGCGGTTCGGCTGCCCTCGCGGTCGCGCTGCCGGCATTCGTCCTCCTCGTCGTCCTTGGCGTGGTATTCCTTGCCATGCGGGGTGGCGGTTGATACCGACTATGCAATCCTTCCCCCAACGGACCATCGCCCCCGCATGAACGCCACGCTCGAACAGACGCTTCTGTCCGCGATCCGCACGATCCCGGACTATCCCAAGCCCGGCATCCTGTTTCGCGACATCACCACGCTGCTCGGCAATGCGCGCGCCTTCCGCCGCGCGGTCGACGAGCTGGTGCATCCCTATTCGGGCACCGGCGTCTCCAAGATCGCCGGCATCGAGGCGCGCGGCTTCATCCTCGGCGGCGCCATGGCGCACCAGTTGTCGGCGGGCTTTGTGCCGATCCGCAAGAAAGGCAAGCTGCCCCACACGACCGTTCGCGTGGCCTATTCGCTCGAATACGGCGTCGACGAGATGGAGATGCACACCGACGCCGTGCAGCCCGGCGAGAAGGTCATCCTGGTCGACGACCTGATCGCCACCGGCGGCACGGCGGAAGGCGCGGTGAAGCTGCTGAAGCAGATGGGCGCCGACATCGTCGCCGCCTGCTTCGTCATCGACCTGCCCGACCTCGGCGGCCGGAAGAAACTCGAAGCGCTCGGCGTCAACGTCCGCACGCTGGTGTCGTTCGAGGGGCATTAGAGCTGCCAAGTGAAATCGACGCCGGCACGACGAATGAGATGGCCGGCGGCGCATTCCCTGACTGTCTCCGACGACGGGTCGAAGCTGGCCTGCGCACGGCGATACGACGTCGTTGTCGTCGATCTTCGTTCTCGCCAAATCCTCTATCCTTGCCGGCCGATTCCGCATCCATCGGCTGTCGCTTTCTCGCCCGACGCCCGTCTACTGGCAGTCGCCAGTGTCCTCGGGGTGACCGCTTTCCTTGATGCGGCGACCGGGGCTGCTTTAGGCGCGACTGCGGACAGATTTCACGAGGGATGCGCCCCAAAGTTCGCGGCAGACAGCCGACTGCTGGTGGGGGATTGGAACGGGGATCTGACTCTTTATGAGCAAAATGGCGACGTGGTCGGCTGCGAGCAGCATCAGGGCGAGACGATCTCCCGCATTTCGCACGATGCAGCGCGCCGGTTCTGGCTGATCCAGCACACGAGGAAACCAAAGGGCCCGCAAGACTCTCCGAGCAGTTACCTCACGCTTCGGAAATGGCCCGAATGGGACATTGCGCAGCGCACGCTCGAGATCGAGACTTGGGTCGAGTCCGCGACGCTGTCGCCGAATGGACGCTTCATCGCCTACCTGAAACGCTGGTGGGACCCCGTTCCAGGCTCAAAGCGATGGGGGACCATTCTCCACGTTCTGAAAATTGCCGACAATGAGGTGGTCGCGGTTCGCGGGCCGATTGACGCCGGAGGCACAGGCTTCGAGCTCGCGTGGTCTCCGGACGACCGGTTCGTCGGGGTTGTGAAAAAGCACGGATTTTCATTCTTCGATATGAAGGGAGAGGAACGCCAGGCCTCTGTCCCGTGCAGGTTTCCCTCTGCTCTTGCCTTTCTTCCGAATGGCAAGTCCGTCGTGCTGGGCACATGGGAGCGATCTGCCGTATTTGACCTCGACCCGGTCATGGCAGGTCAGTGCAGCCTGTAGATCCCAACTACGCGTGTTTGTCCGATGATCCACACCCTCGCCATCGCCGGCTACCGCTCGATCCGCAACCTCGTGCTGCCGCTTGAGCGGCTTACCGTCGTCACCGGCCGCAACGGCACCGGCAAGTCGAGCTTCTACAAGGCGCTGCGGCTTCTGGCCGATGTCGCGCAAGGCAATGTCATTTCCTCGCTCGCGGCCGAAGGCGGGCTGCCGTCGACGCTGTGGGCCGGTCCCGAGCAGATCTCGCGCTCGGTTCGCGAGGGTCTGCATCCGGTGCAGGGGACGGTGCGCAAAGACCGCGTCGCACTGAAGCTCGGCTTCGCGTCGGACGACTACGGCTACGCCATCGATCTCGGCCTGCCGATCCCTTCGGCGTCGATGTTCGGCCGCGATCCGGAGATCAAGGCGGAGGCGGTCTGGGCCGGTGAGGCGCTGAGCAGGCGCAACGCCTTTGCCACCCGGTCGGGACCGGCCGTCACGGTGCTGGACGAGCAGGGCGGGCGTTCGACGCTTCCCAACCTGCTTGCGCCCTTCGACAGCATGATGACACATGCCGCCGATCCGCGTGGCCTGCCGGAACTGCTGCTGCTGCGCGAACGCATGCGGGCCTGGCGCTTCTACGATCATTTCCGCACCGATGCTGACGCCCCGGCGAGGGCCGCCCGGCCGGGTACGCGCACCACGGCACTCGGCGCCGACGGTGCCGACCTCGCCGCGGCGCTGGAGACGATCCGCGAGATCGGCGACCCGAAAGGCCTGGCGCAGGCGGTGGACGATGCATTTACCGGCGCCGAACTGCGGATCGAGGAGTCCGGCGGCCGCTTCGAACTCCTGATGCAGCAGCACGGGCTCCTGCGTCCGCTGAAGGCAGCCGAGCTTTCCGACGGGACGCTGCGCTATCTGCTTCTCCTTGCCGCGCTGATGACCCCGCGACCGCCCGGCCTGATGGTCTTCAACGAACCGGAAACCAGCCTCCACGCCGACCTGTTGCCGCCGCTCGCAAGGCTGATCGGGGAGGCGTCGAAAACCTGCCAGATCGTCGTCGTGACGCATGATGCCATGCTGGCCGACGCGCTGCGCGAAGCCGGCGCG
Organism: Mesorhizobium sp.; assembly: GCA_019635735.1. GTDB lineage: Bacteria > Pseudomonadota > Alphaproteobacteria > Rhizobiales > Rhizobiaceae > Mesorhizobium_A. The sequence continues at coordinate 57,843 of JAHBYX010000006.1, read as the reverse complement.
CTCCGCCACGACTTCACCAAGTCGTTCGGCGAGACTGTGGTCGAGGCGGCGGACCGGCCCGCCTGGGCATGGCCGGAGAGGTAGGTACAAAGGGGAATAGGACGAATGGCCTGCGCCCCCTCATTCGCCGCCCCCCGTCTTCCACCACACACCTTCGTCATGCCGCCGGCCGTAGGCCATCCGCCTGTCCCGAACACCCAACCTCCGTCATACCGGCGGCCAGAGGCCAGCCGGTATCCATTCTTCTCTCCGGCTACACGCCGAGAACGCCTGCCCGAAGCATGGAATGACGGCATTCCACTTGCCGGCGGTCAATGGTTCCCGGCTGGCCTCCGGCCGCCGGGAAGACGATCGCGCAAGGGGAATGCGTGGCGGCTGTGCACTGCCGGAGGCGGAACGCTATCCGCCCGTCTCACACCCCCCAACGTCGTCATACCGGCGACCGGAGGTCAGCCGGTATCTATTCTTCTCTCCAGCTACACGCCGAAAGTGCCGGCCTCCGAAGCAAGCCCCACGGTATTCCATTCACCAGCGATCAATGGTTCCCGGCTGGCCTCCGGCCGCCGGGAAGACGATCGCGGAAGGGTGTAACGGCGGCCAAACACCGCCTCGGCCCGTTGATCGATTTCACCCCCTTTTCCGCCAACCCCTTCATTCCCTTCGACCTGCAAAAATTCTTGTCCACCTCCCTCCCGACCTGACGGACCATAGCGCCGGTGCGACGGAAAGGAGCCGGCAGTGGGTCGGAAGGCGAAGACAGGGAGGCGACAGCAGGTGCTGATGAGCATCGTCTCGACCCTGCTCGCGATCGCCGCTCTCGCCGAAAAGTCCGCAGGTGACACGCCCTGGGTGCGCTTCTGCGTGCTGTGGGCCGCCCGGCAGGCCGACCTGATCGCGAGGGACTACGTCGCCGGCTCGACATGGAACACGGCCGGCCGCCTCTGGTCGCTCGCTCTGCCCAATATCCGCTACGGCACCGAACCTTCCGATGCCCTCGACCTCGCTACCTCACTGCGTGCGCTGGCAATAGTCATCAGCGGCATGGCGGCGTACCTCCGCCGGGTCTCCGTCTGGCAGCATGGCCAGGCATCCGTCGCGGAGAGCCACGAGGGCAAACCGCTCCGCCGGGTCGACGTAGTCACGCGTAGGTTTCGGAAAGCCGCCTTCTCCCCGGAACTTCGCGACACGTCCTAGAAAGCGCCCTCCCTTGCGAGGGAGGGCTGTCATCCGAAACGTTTCACCTGCTTCCGCCGAAAAGCACGGCGGTCGACGACCTCGCGCGCCTCAGCCTCGCCGTCTTCAGAACTCCACCTGTACCAGCACCGACGTGTCGAATTCGATCACCTTGTCGCCGGTCGAGTCGAAGGCTTCCGCCCGGATCGTCAGAAGGCTCCAGCCGGCCCGCGAAGCGACGGGTCGATGGTTGAGGCCGGTGCGGGTGAAGGTGATCGTCTCGCCGGCATAGACAGGCTTCAGCCAGCGCAGGTTGCGGAAGCCGGGGGAGGGGCCGAAGACCGGCCTCGGGCCGGGACCGCTCCAGCGCCGCGGCTCCGAATCCATGCGCGTCTCGAGGTTCTTCTTCATCCACACGGCGGCGGTGTGCCATCCGGACGCGCAGAGGCGGCCGAAGACGCTCCTTTCCGCCGCCTTCTCGTCGAGATGGAAGGGTTGCGGGTCGAATTTCTTCGCGAAATCCTTGATCGCCTGCGTCTCGAACAGATGGGTTCCGAGAACGGTCGTCTCGCCGATGCCGAAATATTCGTCGAGTGTCATGCGCTCGCGGCCTCCCGGGTCAGGAACATGCCCGTGTTCTCCAGTTCGAGAACCGTCTCGCCGCGCTGGTTGGTCATCGTGCTCCTGACCGTGACGAAGCCGAGGCCGGGCTTGGTCTTCGACACGCGCTTCGCCAGGATCGTGCAGTGGCCCGACAGCGTGTCGCCGGCCAGCACCGGCCTCTTCCAGCGGACATATTCGAGGCCGGGCGAGCCCTGCGAGGTCGAGTCCAGGATGAAGCCGTCGCACATCATGCGCATGAACATGGCGCAGGAGTGCCAGCCGGACGCGGAGAGCCCGCCAAGGATCGACGCCTTGCCGGCCTCCTCGTCGAGATGCATCGGCTGGGGATCGAACTCGGCGGCGAATTCGATGATCTCCGCCGCCGAGACTTTCCTTTGGCCAAGCTCGATCGTGCTGCCGACCTCGAGGTCTTCAAAAGCCCATCTGGGTCCGGCCATGATTCGAATCCCGTTCAATCTTGAACGACATTGTCGCGCGGCCGCTGCCATGGCGCAATAACCGGCGAGGTCGTGCCGCACATTCTGTTCGCCGCTGGCCTAGTCCGGCCAGGCCTTGAGCAGGTCGTCGAGGAGTTCGGTCCGGCCCGGCGTGCGGATGCCCGACCTGTCGCCCGCGACATAGGTCACAAGGCGCAGGCGCGGGTTGCCGCGGGCGGCTTCGTAGACGACACGGTCAGGAATGATCGTATCGCGGCCATAGACCTTGTCCCGTGGCAGTCTCAGTTCCGGCATCGCATGGCAGACGAGTTCCGCACAGAACAGCCGGTCCGCGCGGCCGGCGTCGAAATTGAAATCGAAACCGGTGCCGAGTTCGCCGAAGAGTGTTGCTATCGACCGTTGCCGCCAGCCGGGCGTGGCGATGCGGGGGCGCAAGGCCACGGCTCGATCCGTGTCGAGCACTGCGGACGGCGGCGACAGGTGGACGCCCTTGCGGTCCGCCTCGATGAACCGCGCACCGCCGCGGATCGCCTCGCGGTGGGGCACGACGGACGGGTGCGACCACATGCCCAGCGCCCGCAACTCTCGTTCGGAGCCGACATAGACGGTCGCGTGCTGGAAGAGGCCGGGGATGAGACGGCCGGTCAGCCTGCCCTTGGAACTGATGACGACGACATCGAGGGGTTGCAGGCCGGCGACGAACCGCTTCTGGATCGCCTCGTCGTCGAGATAGCCATGGCGCCACGTGATGGGGCCGACGATCTCGCCGAAGACCGGCGCAAGTGGCTCGACGGCCGCCACGAGCCATCGCGGCTGGCGCTCGGCGTCGGCGCAGCACTGGCCTCCGCCAGCCGTCCGCCCGGGGTCATGGGTGCACGCGGAGAGCAGGACGACCATCGCCAGACCCGCCGCAACCGCCGCCCGCCGGAAGACGGACATCCCGCTGACCCAGAACCCCCGCATTGTAACCCCTGACACGCCCTTGAGGGTTCTACCACTTAGGTGTTGAACCTGAACAGCAGCACGTCGCCGTCCTGGACGACATATTCCTTGCCCTCGTCGCGCGCCTTGCCTGCCTCCTTGGCCGCCACTTCGCCGCCGAGCGTAATGAAGTCCTCGTAGGCGATCGTCTGGGCGCGGATGAAGCCGCGTTCGAAATCGGTGTGGATCACGCCCGCCGCCTGAGGCGCCTTGGTGCCCTTGACGATCGTCCAGGCCCGCGTCTCCTTCGGGCCGACGGTGAAATAGGTGATCAGGTGCAGGAGGTCGTAGCCGGCGCGGATGAGCTTATCCAGGCCCGGCTCCTCGAGCCCGAGAGCGGCGAGGAATTCAGCCGCCTCCTCGTCGGGCAGCTGCGCGACCTCCGCCTCGATCGCGGCCGAGATAACAACCACGCGGGCGCCCTGGGCGGCGGCCATCTTCTCCACGGCGTTGGTATGCTCGTTGCCGGTCGCGGCATCTTCCTCCGCGACGTTACAGACATAGAGCACGGGGTGCGACGTCAGCAGGTTCAGGCCGAGCAGGATCGGCCTCTCGTCGGCACTCAGCTTGTCCAGCAGCAGGCGCACCGGCTTGCCGTCATTCAGGAGGGCCAGCGCCTGTTCCATGACCGGCAGCACGGTCAGCGCCTCCTTGTCCTTGACGCTGGCGCGCTTGCGGAACTGGACGATGCGCCGCTCCAGGCTTTCGAGGTCGGACAGCATCAGCTCGGTCTCGACCGTCTCGGCGTCGGCGACCGGGTCGATGCGGCCCTCGACGTGGGTGATATCGTCGTTTTCGAAGCAGCGCAGCACGTGGACGATGGCGTCGACCTCGCGGATGTTGGCGAGGAACTGGTTGCCCAGCCCTTCGCCCTTCGACGCGCCGCGCACCAGGCCGGCGATGTCGACGAAGGAGATGCGGGTCGGGATGATCTCCTTCGACTTGCCTGCGGCGGCGAGCTTCTTGAGACGCGGATCCGGCACCGCCACCTCGCCGGTGTTGGGCTCGATGGTGCAGAACGGATAGTTCGCCGCCTGCGCCGCCGCCGTGCGCGTGAGCGCGTTGAAAAGAGTGGATTTGCCCACGTTGGGAAGCCCAACGATGCCGCACTTGAAGCCCATGGGAAGGGTCCTGTCAGGAAACGAGAATTTGTGCAGGGCTATGGGCGAAAGGATCGACGATCGTCAACCCCCGGCGGCCCTCCGCGACGATCAGCTACCGTGTGCAGGTCCTCGCATGGGCATGCCTGCAGCTGAAGTCAGGCGGTAGCAGGCGGATCGCGTGATCAGAACAGCCGGCCGCCGTCCGGCACCTTGCGGTCGATCGCGCCGAGCACCACGGCGCCCTCCTCGTCGGGGAAGCCCAGCGTCAGCACTTCCGACATGAACTTGCCGATCTGGCGCGGCGGGAAGTTGACCACGGCGAAGACCTGCCGGCCGACGAGCGTTTCGGGCGCATAGTATTTGGTGATCTGCGCCGAGGAGCGCTTCACGCCGATTTCCGGACCGAAATCGATCTTCAGCTTGATCGCCGGCTTGCGGGCCTCGGGGAACGGCTCGGCCTCGACGATCGTGCCGGCACGGATGTCGACGCGATCGAAATCCTCAAACGTGATCGGCGGCTTCGGCGAACTCATCGCGTCAGGCGTTGCCCTGCGTCTCGAACAGGACGCTCGACAGCGCCTCGCGCGCCGGGGTGCCGGACCAGACGACGAACTGGAAAGCCTGGAAATAGGTCTCGCAGGCTTCGAGCGCGCTGTTGAGCAGCACCTCGACCTGCTGGCTGGTCGGCTCCGCTCCGCCGCACAGAAGCAGCGCCTGGCGGAACATGATCGCGCCTTCCTGCTCCCACAGGTCGAAATGCCCGAACAGCATCTGCTCGTTGATGATCGACAGGAGCCGCATCACTTCAAGCACCCGGTTCTCGGGAACCTTGATGTCGAAGGCGCAGGCGAGATGCAGCGCCTCGAAATCCTCCATCCAGGAGAAGGACACGTGATAGTCGGTCCAGTTGCCGGCAACGGCGATCGCAATCTCGTCGTCGCCCGTGCGCTCGAAGGCCCAGTCGTTCGCATGCGCGACCTGCTCGATCATGTCGACCGGATGCGGGTTTCTGGAAAGATCGAGTTCAAGCAGGCTCATCGTAGGCTTCCTGTCGTTACGGGAGCGCCACCGCACGCTCCACAAGGTAGGACGCGCGACTGACACACTGCGGCTGAGCGGAAGGAACGAACTACCCTGCCGGACCGCCCCGGACCGGCGCATGTTCGATGGCTCGAATCATGCAACAAATTCAGTCTATTGATGAAGAGTCGGCGCGCCAGTCCCTTTTTGTCGAACCTTGCGCCAAGGTGTGGAAAGACGATTCAGGACAGATTCAAGCGAAGCGGTTAAGCGATTCAGCCACAACGCTTTTCGCACTGCGGCACCCTGTGGACAGAAGCAGAAACTATTTCTTCGCGGCGGGCTTTTTCCGGGCCGCGGACGGTGCCTCGCCGCCTTCCAAGATCGCTACGCGCGCCTCCAGCGCATCGATCCGCTTCAACAGCGACGCGTTCTCGGCGCGTGACCGGGCCGCCAGTTCCTTCGCTGCCTCGAACTCCTCGCGCTGGGGGATGTCCAGCGAGTTCAGCCATTTCTCGGCCTGTGAGCGGAAAGCGGTCTCCACCTCGCGGCGTACACCCTGCGCCGCGCCGGCGGCATCGGTCATCAGCTTGGCGAATTCGTCGAGAATGCGGTTGGGGCCGGTGGTCATGGGAAAACCTCTCTGTCGTCAAAGCACTTAGGAGCCGAAATCGACGAATGCAAGGTGGCGCTGCGCCGCCTTGACCTCGCCGGAGCGCTCCGCCAAGGTCCGCCGCGCCCGCAACCGGTTCGACAGGCTTACCGTGACCGAACTTCTCCTGCCGCTTTCGGCGCTGCCCTTTCCCGACATCGATCCGGTACTGATCTCGATCGGACCGCTTGGCATCCACTGGTACGGCCTCGGCTATGTCGTCGGCATCCTGTTCGCCTGGTGGTATTCCCGCAAGCTTGCCTCGACGCCGCGCCTGTGGGCTAACGATTCCGCTCCGATGAAACCCGAGGACCTCGACGATTTCGTCGTCTGGGCGGCGGTCGGCGTCGTGGCCGGCGGCCGCATCGGCTACATTCTCTTCTACGATTTCGCCCGCTACATCGCCAACCCGCTCGACATGGTGGCGATTTGGCAGGGAGGCATGTCCTTCCATGGCGGCCTGCTCGGCGTAACCCTCGCGATGATCCTGTTCGCTCGCCGGCGCGGCATCCCGACCTGGAGCCTGTTCGACGTCGTCGCGGCCGGCGTGCCAGTCGGGCTCGGCCTAGTGCGGGTCACGAACTTCATCAATTCGGAATTGTGGGGACGCCCGACTGACGTGCCGTGGGCCTTCGTCTTCCCGAACGGCGGACCGGAGCCGCGCCATCCGAGCCAGCTCTACGAGGCCGGGCTGGAAGGCATCGTCCTCTTCCTGGTCCTGGTGTGGCTGGTCTGGGGTCCGAAGAAGCTGAAGACGCCGGGATTCATCGGCGGAGCGTTCATCTGCGGCTACGGCCTGTCGCGCATCATCGTCGAATTCTTCCGCGTGCCCGACGCTCAGATCGGCTACCTCCTGGGCGGCTGGCTTACCATGGGCATGGTGCTGTCGCTGCCAATGGTAATTGCCGGCATCTGGGCAATGGCGAGCGCAAAGCCCGCAACGGCGCGATGACGCGCCTCGCCGGCCGCATCAAGGATCTGATCGTCGCCAGCGGTCCGATCTCCGTCGCCGACTACATGGCCATGTGCCTGTTCGATCCGGAGGACGGCTATTACACCACCCGCGAGCCTTTCGGAGTCGAGGGGGACTTCACCACCGCGCCCGAGATCAGCCAGATGTTCGGCGAGATCGTCGGTGTGTGGTTGACAGCCGCTTGGCAGGCACTCGGTCGCCCGCTGCCCGCGACGATCGCGGAGATCGGCCCCGGCCGCGGCACGCTGATGAAGGATTTGCTGCGCACGATCAGGCGTTTGGAGCCGGAGTTTGCGTCGGGATCGCAGATCGCGCTGATCGAGGCGAGCCCGCGGCTGGTCGAGGTGCAGCGACGAACCCTGGGAGAATGGTCGGACCGCGCGGCGTGGCTTTCGTCGGTGGACGAACTGCTTGCTAACCCGCTGTTCATCGTCGGCAACGAACTGTTCGACGCAATCCCGGTCAGGCAGTTCGTCAAGACGCGGGGTGGCTGGCGCGAGCGGATGGTCGGGCTCGACGAGGCCGGAGACCTTTCCTTCTTCGCGGGAATGGCATCGCTGGACGACACACTGCTGCCGGTCGCCTCGGCGGATGCACCCGAGGGGTCGATCTTCGAGATCGCCCCGGCCCGCAGCGCCGTCATGACGGGCATCGCCGGGCATATCGCAAAGGCCGGAGGCGCCGGACTGCTCTTCGACTACGGGCATCTCGCGTCCGGCCTCGGCGACACGCTGCAGGCGGTGCGGCGGCATGCCTACGATCCTGTTCTTGCCCATCCGGGCGAAGCGGATCTCACGTCGCATGTCGATTTCGAGGTCCTGGCGCGGGAAGCCGAACGCCATGGGCTGGCGGCGGGGCTGGCCACCCAGGGCGAGTTCCTGCTCGCCATGGGGTTGCTGGAACGTGCCGGCAGCCTGGGTGCCAAGGCCGACGAGGCGCGGCGCGAGGAGCTTCGCAACGAGGTCGAGCGGCTGGCGGCGCCGGACCAGATGGGCGATCTGTTCAAGGTGCTGGCGATCAGCCGCGAGCCGATCGAACTGGCTCCGTTCAAAGTGTGACGAGGGAACGGGACCATCGAGCCAACAGTCGGCGGCCGATACGGAAGATTGACATCGGCGGACCGTCTGCCCCACTTTCCCGCTCGCCGGGTCCAGCCCCGCCGACTTGACCCGCGGCTCCCGAGCCACCAGAAAGCAGTCGATGCACAACAGTCCGCGCCCCGACCCGCTTCGGTCGGAACATCTGGAGTTTGCCGACAAGCCGTTCATCCGGCACGGCTTTTTCACGCGCAGCGGAGGCGTCTCCGGCGGAATCTATTCGGGATTGAACACGGGCACGGGCTCAGACGATGACAAGTCGCACGTGGCGGAAAACCGCCGCCGCGTCGCCGAATGGCTCGGCGTGAAGCCGCAGAATCTGCTCAGCGTCTGGCAGGTGCATTCGCCGGACGTCGTGACGGTGCGCGAACCGTTCGCGGGTGAGCGGCCCAAGGCGGACGCGATGGTCACCGACAGGCGCGGCATAGCGGTCAGCGCGTCGTCGGCGGATTGCGGTCCGATCCTGTTCGCAGACCCGGAGGCGGCGGTCATCGGCGCGGCCCATGCCGGCTGGAAAGGCGCCTTCACCGGTGTCCTCGAAAACACCGTTGCAGCCATGGAAGCGCTCGGCGCGAAGCGCGACCGGATCGTCGCCGTGCTCGGCCCGTCGATCAGCCCGGCAAACTACGAGGTCGGGCCGGAATTCGTCGACCGTTTCGTCGGGAGCGATCCGGGGACCGGGCGATATTTCACGCCATCGCAGAAGGCCGGGCATGCGATGTTCAATCTCAACGGATACACGGTTGACCGCCTCAGGGCGGCGGGCGTGCAGGCGCATGCGCTCAACCGCTGCACCTATGCGGAGGAGGATCTGTTCTTCTCCTACCGCCGGACAACTCATCGCGGCGAACCGGACTACGGCCGGCTGATCTCGTCGATTGTCATGGGAGACGACTGATGGCGCTGCATTTCGAACGAACCGAATTCGATGCCAGGCGCGACCGCCTGGTCCTCGAGATGACCGACCGGAAGCTCGACGCAGTCCTGCTCTTCGCGCAGGAGAGCATGTACTGGCTGACAGGATACGACACGTTCGGCTTCTGCTTCTTCCAATGCCTCGTCGTGAAATCGGACGGCTCGATGGTGCTGATGACGCGCTCCGCCGACCTGCGGCAGGCCAAGCACACCTCGACGATCGACAACATCGTGCTGTGGACCGACCGCGACAACGCCAATCCGGCCGTCGACCTGCGCAATCTCCTGAACGATATGGATCTGCTCGGCTGCAACATCGGCATCGAGTACGATACGCATGGCCTGACCGCCTTCAACGGGAAGCGGCTCGACGAGCAGATGCAGACCTTCGGCAAGATCTCCGACGCGTCGGGAATCGTCTCGCGCCTGCGGGTGGTCAAGAGTCCGGCCGAGATCAGGAAGATCGAAAAGGCCGCGGCGCTCAGCGACGATGCGCTCGACGCCGCCCTTCCTCTGATCAAGCAGGGCGGCGACGAAGGCGCGATCCTGGCCGCCATGCAGGGTGCCATCTTTTCCGGCGGTGGCGACTATCCGGCCAACGAATTCATCATCGGCTCGGGTGCCGATGCGCTTCTGTGCCGCTACAAGGCCGGGCGCCGCAAGCTGACCAAGAACGACCAGCTGACCCTCGAATGGGCGGGCGTCTTTCATCACTACCACGCGGCGATGATGCGCACCGCGATCGTTGGCAAGGTGTCGAAGCGCCATCAGGAACTCTACGACGCCTGCCGCGACGCGCTGCTTGCCGTCGAAAAGGCGATGGTTCCGGGCAAGACTTTCGGCGACGTCTTCGACGCGCATGCGAAGGTCATGGAGACGCATGGCATGACGCGCCATCGCCTCAATGCCTGCGGCTATTCGCAAGGCGCCCGTTTCACGCCGTCGTGGATGGACATGCCGATGTTCTACACCGGCAATCCGGAGCCTATCGCACCTAATATGACGCTGTTCGCGCATATGATCATCATGGATTCGGATACCGAGACCGCGATGACGCTGGGCCGCACCTACCTCACCACCGAGGGAGAGCCGCGGCCGCTGTCGCGCCATGATCTCGACTTGATCGTGCGATGAGGTTTAGACTTCGGGAACTGGGTGGGGCGCCCGCGTACGAGGGTAAGATCCGAGCGATGAGTCGCTGTGTGCCAGCAATCGTTCTCCTGATCGCGGCGCTTTCCGGCGCGGCGTGCACCAGCGTCGACCCGACGATGGGGATTCCCCCGTCGAGTTCCGCGCCGCAACCTCTTCCCGTCGTCGAGCCGACGCAAACCGCGGCAACCCCGCCTCAGGTCGCGGCGTTGACGAACGAGCCGGCGCGCGTGATCCTGGCTCCCGTGATCGGGGCGCCCGCCCAGGCTGCCGAGCAGTTGTCCGCCCGACTCGCTGCCCGCGCCGCGTCCAAGCGCTTTTCGCTGCTGGCCTCGGCCGATCCGGCCGCCAACTACACCCTGAAGGGCTTCTTCTCGACCTCGCCGGAAGACGGGGAGACCATCGTCTTCTATGTCTGGGACGTCATGGACGCCGCCGGCAATCGCGTGCACCGCTTCTCAGGCCAGGAGCGGGTCAAGGGCCGCAACCAGGGCTGGATCGACGTGACGGAAGCCAACATGCGCGCGATCGCCGACCGCACGGCGGACGAATTCGACACCTGGCTTGCGACCCGCGCCGGCTGACGCCGGCCTGCGACTTTTTTCGCACCTCTCATGTGCACATGTCCTTATTGTCTTGAAATGCGCTGGCTTGCCGCTTAAAGGCGCGCATTATCCGAGCAGGCGAGCGCCGAGGATTCTGCATGAAATTGTTCGCGGGCAACTCCAACCGGGTGCTGGCCGAAGCGGTCGCCCGGTACCTGAACATTTCGCTGGGCAAGGCGAGCGTAAGGCGGTTCGCCGACCAGGAGATCTTCGTCGAAATCCAGGAGAACGTGCGCGGCCAGGACGTCTTCGTACTGCAGTCGACCTCGTTTCCGGCCAATGACCACCTGATGGAACTGCTGATCATGATCGACGCCTTCCGCCGCTCGTCGGCACGGCGCATCACGGCGGTGATCCCCTATTTCGGCTATGCGCGGCAGGATCGCCGCGCCTCGGGCCGTACGCCTATCTCGGCAAAGCTCGTCGCCAACCTGATCACCCGCGCCGGCGTCGACCGCGTGCTCACCCTCGACCTGCATGCGGGGCAGATCCAGGGCTTCTTCGACATCCCGACGGACAACCTCTTCGCCGTGCCGGTCATGGCCCGCGACGTAAAGGCCCACTACAACCTGTCGAACGTCATGGTCGTCTCGCCGGACGTCGGCGGCGTGGTGCGTGCCCGCTCCCTCGCCAAGCGCATCGACGCGCAGCTGTCGATCGTCGACAAACGCCGCGAGCGGCCGGGGGAGTCGGAAGTGATGAACATCATCGGCGACGTCGAAGGCAAGGATTGCCTCCTACTCGACGACATCGTCGACTCGGGCGGCACGCTGTGCAACGCGGCCGATGCGCTGCTCGCCAACGGCGCGACCAGCGTCACCGCCTACATCACCCACGGCGTCCTGTCGGGCGGTGCTGTTGCCCGCATAACCTCGTCGAAGCTGAAGGAACTGGTGATTACCGATTCCATCCAGCCGACGGCGAGCGTCGATGCGGCGCACAATATCCGCATCGTCTCGATCGCCGACCTGATCGGCGAGGCGATCTCGCGCACCGCAACCGAGGAATCGGTTTCGAGCCTGTTCGACTAGCCGGCCGCCAGGCGCAGGATCATCCCGGCCGCGGCCGCAGCGGCCAGCACGACGATCATGTTGGCGTGGAAGCGCAGCAGCGCAACGCCTGCGGCGACGGCTATCAGCGCCGCCCACGGATCGAAGCTCGCGAGGTCCGGCAACGGCAGGGAAAACGGTCCGGCAGCGAATTCGCCGACCGTCCCGAACAGAACATGCAATCCGAACCAGAGTGCCAGATTGGCGATGATGCCGACGACTGCCGCGGTGACGGCCGCCAGCGCCGTCGACAGCCACGCGATGTTGCGCACCGTCTCCACATAGGGCGCCCCGAGGAAGATCCAGAGGAAACAGGGCACGAAGGTAAACCACAGCGTCACCATGGCCCCTGCGAGCCCGCCGGCGAGCGGTTCGAGTCCCGACTGGCGCGCGCCGCCAAGGAAGCCGACGAAGACGAGGACGAGAATGAGCGGCCCCGGTGTCGTCTCGGCGAGCCCGAGTCCGGTCAACATCTCGTCCGGCCGCAGCCATTGATAGACCTCGACCGCCTGCTGTGCGACCCAGGCGAGGACGGCATAGGCGCCGCCGAACGTCACCGCCGCCATGATGGAAAAGAACGACGCCTCCTTGGCGAAGACGTGTTCCGATCCGAGCACGGCGTGCAGCAGCAGGAGCGGGCCGAACCAGAGCGCGAGCCAGACTGCGAGCGTGGAGACAAGGCGGTGGGGATTGGGCCGCGTCCATTCGGGCATGTCGGCCTGCGTCACCTTCGCGGTGGCCGCTGATTGGCGGTTGCCGTGCCCCGCCAGATGAAGCCCGACACCGGCAAGTGCCGCCAGCGCGATGATGATAGGGAACGGCAGCCGCAGGAATGCGATCGCAACGAAGGCGAGCACGGCGACGACGACCATCTGCCGGCTCTTCAGCGCCCGCTTCGAGACTTTCACGAGGGCTTCCAGGACAACGGCAAGAACCGCCGCCTTGAGGCCGAACAGCAAGCCCTGGACGATCCCGATATCGCCGAGAAGCAGGTAGAGGCTGGAGAGCAGGGTCAGCACCAGCGCGCCGGGAAGGACGAAGAGGAGACCGGCCATCAGCCCGCCCTTGACTCCGTGCAGCAGCCACCCCGCATAGGTGGCAAGCTGCATCGCCTCGGGTCCGGGCAGGAGCATGCAGTAATTGAGCGCGTGCAGGAAACGCGCCTCGTCGAGCCATTTCTTCTCGTCGACGAGCATGCGGTGCATCAGCGCGATCTGCCCCGCGGGGCCGCCGAACGACAGGAGGCCGATGCGGGCGAAGACGCCGAAGGCTTCCGCGAACGAAGGCCTGGAATCGGTTGCAAACATGACGGTCATGTGAGGCTTGCCCGCGCCGGCCAGTTGTGGGTTTCGTCGGAGGCGTATCGCAGCCAGACATAGAGTGCATCGAACACCGGAATCGCTCTGTCCAGTTGCCGGATGTCGTCGCTCTCCATTGCGGACAATCCGAGCAGGATGGCAAGCAGGCCTGCCGCCTGCGGCTCGAGGTCGGGCCGTGCCGTGTCGGCACCGCGCACGATCCGCGCCATCCGCCGCAAGGCGGGCGTATCAAGGCCGAATTCGTCCAGCATCGTGTCGAAACTGCACATTTCGCCGCGATGCGAATAGACCACGCCGTCGATGTCGAAGGGTGTCGCCCCGGTTTCCTCTGCAATATCGCGGACCCACTCCGGCGCGACGTAGTGGAAGACCGCGGACGGGTCGACGAAGCGGCGGATCAACCAGGGGCAGGCGACACGATCGACCTTCGGCCGCTCGCGCGTCACCCAGACGCTGGGCGAGGGGAGTCCCTTTTCGACGCCGGGCGCGTCGGAGATCAGCGGTCCCCCGCAGGCTGCATAGGCCTCGATGCCGCCCTCGAGGACCGCCACCTCGGCGCCGAGCGCCCGCATCTTCGCCGCGGCGATCTGGCTCACATTATGTCCGTGCACGCAGTAGACGACGAAGGGACGGCCGGGCTCGAACCCACCGAGCCAGGTTTCCGGTTCGAGATGTGAGCGCCAGACTGCCGTGGGGATCCGAGAGGCGGCCTGCTGGAAAACGTCCTTGCGCCTGACATCAACGATGGCGGGACAATCGGGCGAGCCGATCAGGTGGGCGAGAGCTGAGGTCGTGATGGTTCGAGGCATGGTTTCCTCCGCAAGAATGCGAAGGCGGAACTTGGGCCGAAGCCTTGCCGGGGAGTCCACCCATGCCCCCGTAGAAGGCAGGATTACCCCGTGGCGAGCCGGCGTCAATCGAAATGATCGGGTTCAGGCGGCGGCGGAAACGGGCGGTCTCATCGCAGAAAAGGCTTCGCGGATCGCCTCGGCCATGCCCGCGACGGCCGGCCCCTTCGCCTTCGCATTGACGTGCAGCACCACATGCGAGGTGTCGATGTCGCCGAAGCCGTCGGCGGCCGTCAGTTCGCGGCAGCCGGGCGGGATGTTGCTGCGGGAAATCGGAGCAATGGCGAGGCCCGACGTGACGGCAAGCTTCAGCCCGCCATTGGTGTCGCTGGCATAGGCGACGCGAAAGTCGATGGCACGTGTCTCCAGCGATTTCAGCGCGAAGTCGCGGCACCATCCGGAACTGCCGTAGAGGGCGATCGGCAGCGGCTTGCGTTCGTGCTGGAAATGCTGCTCGGACGTGACCCATACGGTCGGGTCGAGCATCAGCATTTCGCCCTCCGAAAAATCCTGCCACTCGAAGATGACCGCGATGTCGAGATCGCCGGACTGCACGCGGGACAGATTGTCGGCCGAGCAGCCGAAACGCACGGTGATTTCGACGTTCGGATGCTTGCGCGAGAATGCGTTCAGCGCCGCGGAGATGACCGATTGGCCGTATTCCTCGGGAATGCCGATCCGCACCCGGCCGTCGAGGGCCCTCGGATCGAGAAGTGCCGCGGTTTCTTCGAAGAGCGCCACGATGCGTCGCGCATTGCCGAGAAGCTGGCTCCCCTTGTCGGTCAGCGTCACGCCCCGTGCGCCCCGCTCGAAGAGCACGGCGTCTACCGATTCCTCGAGACGCTTGATCTGCATCGACACCGCCGATTGGGTGCGCCCAACCCTTACGGCCGCATGGGTGAAATTGCCGCTGTCGGCGACCGCGAGGAACGTCCTGAGCAGGTCGCCGTCGAGGTGCAGGTTCATGATGAGGCATTCCGAAACATCATGGCTGCCATCACAGCAATTCGTTTGTCGAATGTCAACGCACGGCCTATCTGCGTGGTTCAACACAGAGCACCACGACCATGACCACCGCATTCTTCGAAGCGACCGATGTTCCGGTCGAACGCACCCGACCTTCTTCGCGCCGGACCCATCCCCTCAGCCGCGAGCTGCGGCACCTGCTCGCCAGGAAAGACGACCGCCTGCTGCGCGACATCGGCCTGACCCGCGAGGACATCCTCGGGCCGGACGAAACATACCGCGCCGAGTGGCGGCGTATGCGCGATACCTGGAACCTGTAGGAACAACACTTCGGAGGCGGCGGACACCGCCCCCGACCGAGCCTCACTCGCCCGCCGTCGCCAATGACGGCGGGTCCTTTTTTCGCGGCCCCGTTGCAGCCCCACTCGGCATCTCCTATCGTGCCTGCGTTCTCAGGGCGGGGTGAAAATCCCCACCGGCGGTATGCGATCATGATCGCAAGCCCGCGAGCGCCTTCTCGAGGGAAGGGTCAGCAGATCAGGTGCCATGCCTGAGCCGACGGTTACAGTCCGGATGAAAGAGAACGGGTGGCAGCGGACCCCGCGCGCGGGGGCCGCTCTGCGCGTGATCGCCTTGGGTGACGTGTCACAACCGAAGGAGATTGCAATGACACCCACCCGCTACGCCTTCGTCAAGGCAAACTGGCATGCCGAAATCGTCGACCGGGCACTCGACGGCTTTCTCGAGTTCATCCCCGCCGACAAGGTCGATGTCTACGACGTTCCCGGCGCCTTCGAGCTGCCCCTTCTCGCCCGCGACCTCGCCGCCAGCGGGAGATATGCCGCGGTGGCCGCGGCCGCTTTCGTGGTTGATGGCGGCATCTACCGTCACGACTTTGTCGCCCAGGCTGTCGTCGACGGATTGATGCGCGCCGGGCTCGACACCGGCGTGCCCGTCCTGTCGGTTTCGCTGACGCCGCACCACTACCACGAGACCGAGCACCATCGGCGGGTCTTTGCCAGCCACTTCATCGAGAAGGGGCGCGAGGCGGCGCGCGCGGCGCTGATGATAACGACCACGCGGACGCGGCTGACGGGCATCGCCGCATGATGTCTGCTGCCGGGTTGCGCGATTTCCGGCCTTCCGCTATAGAGCCGCCACCCGCGTAGACACCCTTGGAGGCAACGCGGAGGAGGGCCGCCCATAGGGCGGCTTTCGACGTTTCCGACAACAGCCGGCTTGCCGGTGCGGGAGCGCTCCATACAACGCGAAAGGAACAGCCATGAGCCACGATACGTACGAGCTCAAGGCCGATGCGCGCGAGAAGGTCGGTAAGGGGTCCGCCCGCGAAACTCGCCGCAACGGCAAAGTGCCAGCAGTCATCTATGGCGACAAGCAGCCTCCCCTGGCGATCGCCCTCCCTTACAAGGAGCTGTACTACAAGATCCACGGCGGCGGGTTCATGACCACGATCGCCACGATCGATGTCGCCGGCCAGAAGATCCAGGTTCTGCCGAAGGACTATCAGCTCGATCCGGTCCGCGATTTTCCGATGCATGTCGACTTCCTGCGCGTCGGCAAGGACACGGTCGTGACCGTCGAGGTGCCAGTTCACTTCATCAACGAAGAGAAGTCGCCCGGCATCAAGCGCGGCGGCGTGCTCAACGTCGTGCGTCACGAGGTCGAGTTCACGGTGCCGGCGAATGCGATTCCGGAGTTCATCACCGTCGACCTCAACGGCACGGACATCGGCGATTCGATCCACATCTCGGCGGTGAAGCTGCCCGATGGCGTCAAGCCGGTCATCTCCGACCGCGACTTCACGATCGCCACGATCGCTGGCTCGTCGGCTGCCCGCTCCGAGGCAGGCGAAGAGACCGAGGCCGAGGCGCCGAAGGAATAATGTGACCGCGCCGGCGGAACCCTAGCCATGCTCATCTTTGCAGGTCTCGGTAACCCCGGCGCGCAATATCAGAACCACCGGCACAATGTCGGCTTCATGGCGGCGGACGCAATTGCCCGCCGCCATTCCTTTTCGCCGTGGACGAAGAAATTCCACGGACTGATCGCCGAGGGCACGCTCGGCGGCGAGAAGATTCTCCTTGTCAAGCCGCAGACCTTCATGAACCTGTCCGGCCAGGCGGTCGGAGAAGCCATGCGCTTCTACAAGCTCACCCCGGCCGAGGTGGTCGTTCTCTACGACGAACTCGATCTCGCGCCGGGCAAGGTGCGGGTGAAGGTCGGCGGAGGCGCCGGCGGTCACAACGGCATCCGCTCGCTCGACCAGCACATCGGTAATCCCTACAAGCGCGTGCGCATCGGCATCGGCCATCCCGGCGTCAAGGAGCTGGTACATTCCTACGTGCTCGGCGATTTCGCCAAGGCCGACCGCGACTGGCTGGAGCCGCTGATCGACGCGATCGGCGAGCACGCTCCGCTGCTGGCCAAGGGCGACGACAATGGATTCATGAACAAGCTGACGCTCGCCGTCCCGGGCGGCAAGGGAGGCGTCGGCGAGCCGGGCGGAACCCCGCCTGCCGCCTCGGCTGCGGGCGGCGGTCCCGCGAAGACCAAGGGCGTGAGCCACATCCGCCAGGCACGCCCGCAGCAGCCCCAGGTCAAACTGCCCGAAAGCGGCCCCATGGCCGCGATGCTGAAGAAGCTGTTCGGCGACAAGTCCTGACCCTCTCCTGACAGGGCGCGTCAGGAGCTTTCGACTTCACGCTTCATGCCTCGCATGCGCGATGGTATCGGCGGCGTCCCGACGGAGGACCGCCATGCAGCCCGAAATCATCTACATGTTCGCCATGTCGCTCGACGGGTTCATCGCCCGGCAGGATGGCAGCGTCGACTGGCTCGACGATTACCCCGCCGATGCCGATTTCGACTTCGACAGCTTCCTCGCCTCCCTCAGCGGCATCGTCATGGGCCGCGGCAGCTATGATGCCGCTCGGCGGGACGGGCGCTGGGACTACGCGAAATGGCCCTGCGTGATCGCAACGAGCCGGCCTGTCGAGGACCTGCCGGACAATGCCGAGGTGCTCGCGGGCACGCCGGCGGAACTCGTTGCACGGCTGCGCGAGCGGGGCGGCGACGGGCGCATATGGATGTTCGGCGGCGGCGAGCTCGCGCGCCAGTTTCTCGACGCCGGGCTGCTCGACACGATCGAGACGGGCATCATTCCGATCGTGCTCGGCGCGGGCATCCCGGCGTTCGGGGGCGCGCAGCCCGACCGCTGGCTCGATCTCGACTTCGCCAAGCCGCTCGCCAACGGTGCGATCCATGCGAGGTGGCGGGTCAGGCGGCCGGCCTAGGCCGGAACCCTCACGACTGCCCGTAGGCCACCCATCGGACTGTCGTCGAGCGAAATGTCGCCGCCGTGGCTGCGGGCGATATCGCGCGCGATCGACAGGCCGAGTCCGGTGCCGCTTGCATCCTGATTGCGCGCCTCGTCCAGCCGCACGAACGGCTTGAAGACGTCTTCTCGCCGATCGGTCGGAATGCCGGGTCCGTCGTCGTCGACGATCATCGTGAGCGATCCCCGGCGATGAGTGACGGTCACGCTCACATTCTTCGCGTAGCGGAAGGCATTGCCGACGAGGTTGCTGGCGAGCCGCGTGAAGGCGTGGGGCCGCACATGCACCTGCGGTTCTCCGACCAGCGCGATCTTCAAGGTTCTCTTGCGCAAGGCCGCTTCTTCCTTCAGCCGCTCGAAGAGCGTGCCGAGGTCGAGAGAGCCGGTGTCCTCGGATGCCTCGCCCCGCGCGAAGGCGAGATAGCCCTCGAGCATCGACTGCATGTCGTCGATGTCCTGCTCCAGGGCGGCGACGTCGGCTTTCGAGCCGCTCAGTGCGAGTTGCAGGCGGAAGCGGGTCAGAATGGTGCGCAGGTCGTGGCTGACGCCGGTCAGCATGGCCGTGCGCTGCTCGATCTGGCGCTCGATGCGTTCGCGCATCTGGATGAAGGCGAGGCCGGCGCGCCGGACCTCCTCGGCGCCGCGCGGCTGGAAGTCCGCCGGGGGCGAGCGGCCCTTGCCGAACATATCCGCGGCTTCGGCGAGCTTCTGGATCGGCCGGATCTGGTTGCGCAGGAACAGGATCGCGATGGTCAGCAGCACGAGCGACGTGACGACCATCCAGACCACGAAGATATGGCTGTTGGAAGCGTAGGCCTGGCTGCGTCTGGCAAAGACGCGCAGGACCTTGTCCTCGAGCTGGATGCGGATCTCGACGATGCTCGAATTGCCGACCGTATCGATCCAGAACGGACGGTTGATCTGCGTTGTGATCTCGGTCGAGAGAATGCCGTCAAGGATCGAGAAGAAGGGCTTCGGCCCAGGAGCGGGCAGGGGGTCTGGCGGCAGAAGATCGATCTTGAGGGCCAGCCGCTCCTGGGCGATGCGGATCACGTCCGCATAGTTGTCGCCCGAGGGATAGGTCTCGATCATGTCGATGATCGCGGCGATGTCGCGCACCACCGCGGTCGACAGGCGCTGTGTGACGAGCTGCCAGTGGCGTTCCATGAAGACGAAGGCGACCACGCCCTGAAGCAGGATCATCGGGGCGATGACGATGATGAGTGAACGGGCGTAGAGGCCCTTGGGCATGTAGTGCGAGATGCGTCGCCACGTCCTGCGCCAGATCAGCGGCCCGCGCGGCCGCCAACGGCGCACGAAGGCATCGATGCCGCCGTTGCGAAGATCGGTGGGGTCGGTCGCGGCCATGTCCCTCCCTCGGCCGGGCCTACTCGACGCTCAGCCGGTAGCCCACGCCGCGCACGGTCTGCAGCCATACCGGATTGGCCGGATCGCGCTCGATCTTGCGGCGCAGCCGGTTGATCTGCACGTCGATGGTGCGCTCGCCGACTTCCGCTTCTCCGCCGACGAGCTCGTGGCGCGGAATGGTCTCGCCAATGCGGCCGGCGAAGACGGAGAGGATGTCCTGTTCGCGGTCGGTCAGCCTGATCGTCTCGCCGCCCTTCTTCAGTTCGCGGCGTGCGATCTGGAACGTGTAGGGGCCGAAAACGATCTGCTCGACCTTGGGCGTGGCAGGTGGGCCGCCGCGGCGCAGGATATTGTTGACGCGCAGGATCAGTTCGCGCGGATCGAACGGCTTCGGAAGATAATCGTCCGCCCCCGCTTCCAGGCCGGCGATCCGGCTGTCCGTTTCCGACAGCGCGGTGAGCATCAGGATCGGGGTGTTCTTGTCGGCGCGAAGCGCCCTGGTGAGTTCGACGCCGGACTCGCCGGGCATCATGACGTCGAGCACGAGGAGATCGAAATCCAGCCCTTCGAGGTGCCGGCGCGCCTCGGCCGCGGTGCCGGCCACCGTCACGCGGAAGCCGTTGCCGGTGAGGAACTGCTTGAGAAGATTGCGAATGCGCGTGTCGTCGTCGACCACGAGCAGATGCGGCGCGTCGTCTCCCGGTGGCGTGCGTTGTTCCTCGGTCATGTCCTCACCCCTTGCCGGACTTCGGGCCCGGAAGCTCGTCGACCTGGACCCTCAGTTCGGGATTGACCATGCCGCGCAGGAATCCCTCGATCGCCTCCCGCTCGACCGGGCCGTAGGCCCGGATTGCCTCGGCGATGCGGCGGGACTGTGGCGTGGCGAGCGCGAGCGCCAGTTCCCGTCCCTTGGCAGTCGGATAGAGCTCGCGCTGACGACGGTCCTTCAGCCCCTGAACCTGGACAATGTAGCCCGTGTCGATGAGCTGTTTCAACACGCGCGCGAGACTCTGCTTGGTGATCTGCAGGACGTCGAGCAGTTCGGCGACGGTCAATCCAGGCCGGCGGTTGACGAAATGGACCACGCGGTGATGCGCCCGGCCGAAGCCGTACTGCTCGAGGATCTGGTCCGGATCGGACGTGAAGTCGCGATAGGCAAAGAAGAAAAGCTCGATGATCGCGAAGTCGATTCCGTCCTCGCCGCTGAGCGCCGATCGAATCGGATCAGGTGTCGTTTTGGCGCGTGCCTGCATCGGTTCCCATGTCGCTTTGAAAATTTATGTCAGCCTTGTTGACATAAATTAGGGCTGCTGGTAATTTTTGGCAAGCTTTACGGCGCTTGGCGACCGAAAAGCCAAGGGATGAACGCTTTTCCCGTAACTTCCTTCCTGCGGATGGCCCACGACCTGGACCTGACGGGCGACGGTGGCGGATTTCCACCGCCCGGACTAGATTGGAAGACGGCGAACAAAGAGGCCGACACGGCCAAGGAGTGTGACATGGCATCGGTTCCATTCGACAAACTCGATGGCTACATCTGGATGAACGGCGAATTCGTCAAATGGGCGGACGCCAAGATCCATGTACTGACCCACGGCCTTCACTATGCGAGCGCCGTTTTCGAGGGCGAGCGCGCCTATGGCGGCGAGATCTTCAAGCTGACCGAACATACGACGCGCCTCCATGAGTCCGGGCGGATCCTCGGCTTCACCATTCCCTATTCGGTTGCCGAGATCGACGATGCCTGTCGCGAACTGCTGCGCAAGCAGGGCTTTTCCGACGCCTATGTCCGCCCGATCGCCTGGCGCGGCTCGGAGATGATGGGCGTGTCGGCACAGCACAACCGCATCAATTGCGCCATCGCCATCTGGCAGTGGCCGAGCTATTTCGATCCGGAGCAGAAACTGAAAGGCATCAGGCTTGACATCGCCGAATACCGCCGCCCCGACCCGCGCACCGCGCCGTCGAAATCGAAGGCGGCCGGCCTCTACATGATCTGCACCATCTCCAAGCATGCGGCGGAGGCCAAGGGCTATGCCGATGCGATGATGCTCGACTGGCGCGGCCAGGTGGCCGAGGCAACCGGCGCCAACATCTTCTTCGTCAAGGACGGCGCGCTGCACACCCCGACGCCCGACTGCTTCCTCGACGGAATCACCCGCCGCACCGTGATCGATCTCGCCAAGCGCCGCGGCTACAGCGTCGTCGAGCGCGCGATCATGCCCGAGGAACTCACGGGCTTCTCCGAGTGCTTCCTGTCCGGCACGGCGGCGGAGGTCACCCCCGTCTCCGAGATCGGCCCCTATCGCTTCACGCCCGGCGAGATCTCGCGCAACCTGATGAACGACTATTCGGCCGAAGTGCAGCCCAAGCGCGCGATCGCGGCGGAATAATCCCCACGTTCCGTGCAGTTCGAGGACGGGCGGCCATCGGCCGCCCGTTTCGTTTTCCCCAGCGTCATTTGACTTTCGTCTAATACAGGCTCTCACTGATACCGACGCTGCCGATCGGCGGTCGCGTCTGCTTATTGAGGGGAAAGGACAGACTGATGGATGCGCTTCTTCCAATCATCATACAGGTCATCACCGGGATCATTGGCGGGCAGGCTGTCGGTGCCGCGCTCAAGCAGGCGGCGATGAGCCAGGTCGTCAAGATCATCAGCGGGGCCGTCGGCGGCGTCGGCGGCGCGGCGATCCTGGGCAGCCTCCTCGGCGGTACCGTGGATCCGGCCGCGGCGGGTGGCCTGGCCAGTTCGCTCAACATCGAGAACATTCTCGGTGGCGCGGGCGGCGGTGCGATTCTGACGGGCATCGTCGGCGCGGTCATGAACGCGATGAAGAAGTAAGCGGAAAGCTGCTTGCTCTTTTGCGCGGGCGGCAGCGATGCCGCCCGTTCCTTTTGGGTGGACGTCGTCGCGACGCGTGGCTAGACGAAAGCGGACAGCAGAGCGGAAGGTTCGGAATGGGTCGATTGAACGCCGGTATCATTCAGGTCACGCCGTTCCAGCAGAACTGCACCATCCTGTTCGACGACGAAACGAAGGCCGGCGTGGTTGTCGATCCGGGCGGCGATGTCGACGTCCTGGTCAAGGCGATCGAGGACAACGGCTTCAAGATCGGCGAGATCTGGCTCACCCACGGCCATCTCGATCACGCCGGCGGTGCGATGGAACTGAAGGAGCGGCTGGGCGTGGAAATCGTCGGTCCCCATATCGCCGACGCGCCGCTGCTCGCCAATATCGAGAAGCAGGCGGCGAACTTCGGCGTCGGCGGCCTGCACAACTGCACGCCCGATCGCTATCTCTCGGAGGGCAACACCGTTTCTTTCGGTGAGCATGTCTTCGAAGTGTTCCACTGCCCAGGTCACGCCCCCGGGCACGTGGTCTACTTCGACCGCAAGGCGCGTTTCGCGCATGTCGGCGACGTGCTGTTCAACGGCTCGGTCGGCCGCACCGACCTGCCGGGCGGCGACCATGCCGCGCTGATCCGTTCGATCAAGGAAAAGCTGCTGCCGCTCGGCGACGATGTCGGTTTCATCTGCGGGCACGGACCCGGCAGCAGGTTCGGCGACGAACGCCGCTCTAACCCGTTCCTCGTCTAGGCGAGGCCGAGGCGGGCGGGACGTTATTCGCCCTTGGCCATCTCGACGAGATATTCGCGATCGGGGCGCGGCCGCGGCAGGCGGTAGGGGTTCGACTGGTCGGCCTGCGCGCCGTCCTGCGCTGCGATCTGGGCAGCGACGATGGCGTTCAGGGTCGCGGCGAGATCGTGGTTCGGTCGCATCTCGATCGGCCTGCTGGAGACGGCAGGACGCTCGGGCGCGGGCCGCTCGATCGCACCGTTGCCGGCGGCGCTCGCGACGGATACGCCCAGTCCAAGCGCCACGGCGGCGCCAAGCAACATGCGACACTTCAAGGTCATATCAGCCTCCGCGCGATGCAGGCGGTATCGCTGCACGCGTCCCGGATATCGCATTGCCCGTCTGAACCGGGGCTGAATGACCGGTTCAGACGGCATTCCTCGGCTGGTCAGCCGACGGTCAGGTTGACCGCTTTCGGACCTTTGCCGCGCTTGTCGGGCTCGGTGTCGAAGGAAACCTTCTGGCCGTCCTGCAGCCCGTCCAGGCCCGATGCCTGCACCGCGGAAATGTGGACGAAGATGTCCTTGGCCCCGCCATCGGGTGTGATGAATCCGAAACCCTTGGCATGATTGAAGAATTTGACGGTGCCGCTCATCTGGCCCATTGCATGCTCCCTATTCAGTCGCCTGTCATGCCGCGCCGGTCGAAACGCGAGCGCGCTCGGTTGGTCACTGGAGGAGATGCAGTTCACGCAATCGCATCGGAGCCGCCCCTGCGACCCACTCTTTCGGCGATTCGCCTGTGGAAGCGCGCGCTTTCCCAGGCAAGCAGATACAGTCTCCGGGCCGGCAATTACCCGAAGCCCGAATAGTCAACAAAAACAGCGCTGGAGCAAGCGAAACTTTCGTGGTGGCCCAGCCTCCCGGTTCTGGCGCCCGGGAGGCCGGAACCGTCAGTCGCAGAAGGTGATCGGGCCGACGGTCACGCAGGCGCCGGGACGGAAAGTCTCCGCGCGTCTCAGGATGCGCACGCGGCAGCTGTCTCCGACATGGCGGTGCATGACTCGACCGCCATATTCGGGCAGATAGTGCCGGCGCGCGTCGCGATGACAATCCACCGGCCGCGGCGGATCAGGCATGAAGCCGGGGCCTTCGACGCGCCTCGGCCGGCACCTGCTGCCGCTATGGTAATGCCAGGCGCGATGGCCCCATTCGGGGACATAGTGCCGCTCGACATCGCGATGGCAGCCGCCGACATTGACGACCAGGCCATCGGACAGAGCAGGGGACTGCGAGAGCTGGCCGGCGCTCGCCGGCAATGACACGGCCGACGCGGCTGACAGCGCGAGCGCGGCCAGGAATCTGGGAATTCGCATGATGACCCTCCAGTCTACCGGTCGATGCCGGATGGCGGATCATCGCATGAAAGCAGATCGCAGCAAAGCCGACGCCGGGGGAGGGTTAAGCAACGGCAAATGCTAAAAGGCGCGGCGTCATGGACGCCGCGCCTTGGTTCCCGAAATCAATCCGACGATTGCGGATCAGGACGAGCGGAGGTTGACCGCCTTCGGGCCCTTGCCCATGCGGTCCGGCTCGATGTCGAACGACACCTTCTGGCCGTCGACCAGGGTGCGCATGCCCGACTTCTCGATCGCCGAGATGTGCACGAAGACGTCCTTCGCGCCGCCATCCGGCGTGATGAAGCCGAAGCCCTTGGTTGCATTGAAGAATTTAACGGTGCCGGTCTGGGACAATGGGAATCTCCTTTTCCCGTGGTGTAATAAGCGTCTGCGCGGTGTGCACAGGGTCGCGGCGTCGGATCGTCACGATGTCGGGGAAAGGTGGTCCAAAACTCATCCAGTCTCCGGGTCAGTCAGTGCCCGAACATCTCAAGATATGGCAGAAGGCTGGCAGATTGACAAGATGTCGCGGGCCTGCAACGCGTCGACTCAAATCATGCTCCGGCGGAACAGGCAGATGCGGTTGGTGTTGGTGCCGCGCGCGTTGTTGTCGACCCCCCAGCAATTCGCCGTCTTGGTGAAAGCCTGGTCATTAACGATCACGCCGATCAGGTCCAGCGGCAGGCCCTGGGCGGCCTCGGCGACATGCTTTTCGAGCAAGACCTTGCCGCCGCGCACCTCGCCGACCTCGAAGGCGATGTGACCGCCGGGGCGCACCACGCGCGCCACTTCCGTGAGCGTCCCACGCACGAATGCGGTCCATTCCGCCACGGTCCGGTGATGATCGATGGCGACGGTCTTCGGGTCGATGCCCGCGAACCAGCAGCGCAGCCAGTTGTCGCCGGCATAGTCGACGACGTCGAGAAATGGGGGAGAGGTCACGCAGAGCGCGACCGAGGCGTCGGCAAGGGCCGGCGTTTGCGAGGCTCTGCCGGTCATGAGGATCGCCGGCTCCGCCGGTTGCGAGATATTCTCGCCAAGCAGGCGGGCCGTCTTTCGCAAGATGATCGCGGCGACATCGCGCCGGGGCGGGGTCTGGCCGCGCCGGGCATTGATTCGCCGCTGCGAGGAGACCGAGACCGCCTGGTTAGGCGGGAGCGTGTACACGGAGAAGAACCCGGACGAATGTCCCGTCAGCCGGTTGAGCGCGACCATGCGGATCCAGCGCTCGGCAGGCGTCAGCCGGTCGGCCCGCGCGAGGAGCCAGCTGCGCAGCGCCGCGATTTGGCGCAGCGTGTCGGGATGATAGAAGGCAAGCAAATCCGGATCGGACTCCGCCTCGGCCTCGAGGTCGATCGTAGCGAGCGCTGCCCGGACATCGTCAAGGGCGAGCGGGGCGAGGCGAGGGCCTACGAGCATCGCGGAGAGCGGGTTCACGTCGTTGCCGGCTGCGCGGCGGCCGAGCAGGGCGGCTTCCAGGGGCGTCGTTCCGCGTCCCATGAAGGGGTCGTAGACGAGATCGCCGGGTTCCGTCAGCCGCTCGATGAAGAAGCGCGGCAGCTCCGCCTTGAAGCAGGCGCGGTAGGATATCTCGTGCAGGCTGGACGACTGGCGCTGGCGCGCGGTCCAGAACTCGTTGACGAAGTAGGTGAGACCGTCGCGCGCGACGATCTCCGTGGGGCGGCCGAAGCCCGAGAACGCCGCCAGGGAGGCGGTGATCGCGGGGGCGAGTTTCTGGTGCGCGGTCATTGCGCGGAACGGTAGTCGCTCGCGCACGATTCGGCGAGGCTCGACCTATCTCGTCGCCAGCCAGATGACGTGCCGCGCACCCTTCTTGCCGCGATGCGCGCGGACGGTAACCTCTTCGACCGCGAACCCGGCGTCGCGCAGGCGCTTCGCAAAGGCGCGGTCCGGCCCCTGCGACCAGACCGCCAGAACGCCACCCGGCGTCAGTGCGGCGCGCGCGGCAGCAAGTCCGGCGTGGTCGTAGAGCCTGTCGTTGGCGCGCCGGGTGAGGCCTTCGGGGCCGTTGTCGACATCGAGCAGGATGGCGTCCCACCGGGGCGTCGGACCGTGGCCGGTCTCCGGTCGGATCAAGGCGGCGACGTCGGCAATCGCCACCGTCACGCGCGGATCGTCCAGGCACCCGGCCGACAGGTCCGCCATCGGTCCGCGTGCCCAGTCGACGACTTCCGGCACAAGCTCGGCCACCGTGATGCGCGCATCCGCTCCGAAAGCGGCGAGCGCGGCGCGCAGGGTGAAGCCCATGCCGAGGCCGCCGATGAGGACGGACGGCGCCTTGCGCCCGGCGAGACGCTGCGCGACGAGAGTGGCGAGCGCTTCCTCGGAGCCCGAGAGCCGCGAGTTCATCAGTTCGATCGTTCCCGACATGATCGAGAACTCGGTGCCGCGGCGCTTCAGCCGCAGCTCGCCGCCGCCATCGGGCATGGTGGCGCTGGCAAGATGAACCCACGGGATCATCGGAAGGCCACGTGCGGTTGAGGGGTCATGACAGCCGGATCCGACGTGGAGCGAGAGGAGGCATCTCCTACCGCCGTCACCTCCCGTTGACCAGCGCCAGGATCAGCTGGTGGACATTTCCGCCCTTCGCCATCTCGGCCTCCTCGAAGGCGCGGTTCTTCGCCTTGTAGGCGAGACCGGCCTCGAGGATCGGCTTCTTCACGGCTTCCTTGATCTTGCGGCAGCCGGGATCGTCTTCCACCACCATGCCGACGGTCGTGTCAAGGATGTCCTGCGTCATCTGGCGCACGTAGTCGCCGTGCACCCTCTCATGCGCGCGGATGCCGTCGGCGAAGGCCTTCCACAGCGTCTCGGTCGCGGCGGGCAGCTTCGAGGACGGCTTCGGCAGGGTGTAGGAGATCGTCAGGAACGGAATGGCCGAAACAAGCCGGCACGAGGTGCCCTCCGGAACGTAGTTGCGCCGCCATCTGAGATCGTAGTTCGTCACCGCGATCGTGCGCGTCGGGCCGATCTTCGGCCCGTTCTCGCCGATCGAGGCATAGAGCTCCGGGCCGGTCGCACCGGAGACGGCGTAGGTCTTCACAACTTCCTTCGCCTGCCAGTCCTGCGCAGACGCTGCGAGGGGAAGGGGGAGAACTGCTGCGGCGAACAGCAGGCGTCGAAGTGCCAATGTCATGCCTTCCCCTGCGGATAGATGGTTTCGCCGCGTTTCAGCATGTCGACGAACGTGGCGATCCGCTTCTGGCGGGCTGCGTCGGTCTTGAGGTTGTGCAGGCGGAACGCCAGCGCAAAGCGGTTCTGGGCGGAGAGCTTGGCGAGCATTGCCTTGGCGTCCGGCTCGACATCGATGGCCGCCTGGAGGTCGGGCGGGATGGTCATGTCCTTCGAGCCGCCATAGGCGCGATCCCAGCGGCCGTCGGCCTTAGCCGCCTCGACATGCTTGAGCCCGTGTTCTGTCATCCGGCCTTCTTCGACGAGGCGGGCGACGTTGTCGACATTGATCTTGCTCCAGATGCTCTTGCGTCCGCGCGGCGTGTAGCGCTGGAGATAGCTCGTCTCGTCCAGCCCCTTGCGGATGGCGTCGATCCAGCCCCAGCACAGACAGACGTCGATGGCCTCCTTCGGCGTGATCGAGGCGATCCCGGATGCAACTTTGTAGATGCGGATCCAGACCTCGTCGGCGCGGTCGTGGTTCTCGCCGAGCCAGGCGTAGAAGGCGGCATCATCCCCGAATTCGCGGATATTGGAGGGATCGACGTGGAAGGAGGCCATGGCGAAAGCATTGCTGCGGAGTTGGTGTCAGGTCAGGATGTCAGCGGATCAAGCGATCATACTCGCCATGTTCGCCGATCCAGAACCAAATCAGGTCGTCGCCGTCACGGACCGCCAACGCCCGATGCGACAGTCCAATGCGAGCCGACCAAAAGCGATTAACGCGTTTGAAGCCAAGGGATGCGTGATGCGGGTTGGATTTCAGCAGTTCGAAATTCTTGTCCGCTAATTGCCGCACCTCGCGCGGGAGCCGATCGTAGGCCACCCAGAATTTCGGGTTCGCATGATGGTTCAAAGAGGCGTCGTACGACCCGCCCGGAAGTCGGCCAACGCTTCCTCCGCGAGCTTATCCAGCTTGCCGGCCTTCGAGTCTTCCTCGATTTGGCGGTCCCAGCGCTGCCAGCGAAGCTCTTCGAACCACGCGGCAAACGCCTTCATTTCCTCGTCGGACAAGGCTTCGACGGATTTCTCGATCTGCTGCAGCTTCGTCATGGCCTTAACGTATCAGGAGCGTGGTTGCTTTGAAAGGTGACTACGATCAGCGCCCCGGACGGCCCGTCTTGCCCGGACGGCGCTTCT
Organism: Mesorhizobium sp.; assembly: GCA_019635735.1. Classification (GTDB taxonomy): domain Bacteria; phylum Pseudomonadota; class Alphaproteobacteria; order Rhizobiales; family Rhizobiaceae; genus Mesorhizobium_A. The sequence goes on along the minus strand of JAHBYX010000006.1, from coordinate 28,899 downwards.
GGCGTTGCGCGTCGGCCTGGTCTTCGTAAGAGCCGGCGCCGATCTTGCCGCGCACGACCGGCTTCGCGTCGTCGGCCGGCTTGACCGGTTTCACGCCCTCGACCGGCTTCTCGGTTCGACGCACCGTCATCTCGTCGAGCGAATTCTTACGGAACAGGCTGCGCCCGTCGTCCGGCGTGCCATAGTCGGAGCCATGTGCCTCGCCGGCGGTCTGCTTGCGGAACAGCGAGCGGTCCGCCGCGCCGGCCGGCGTCGCATGGTCGCCGGATGTGCCCATCTCGTCGAGAGAGGGCTTGGCGAAAAGAGTGGCGGCGGCTTTGGCCGGCTTGCCGCGCGCCGCGTCCCGGCGCGACTGCTGCGTGTTCTCCACCCCCACGTCGCGCGCCAGCGGATCGTCGGCGATGGCGAGCTCCGCCTCGCGCAGCCGCTTGATCTCGTCGCGCAGCCGCGCGGCGCGCTCGAAGTCGAGATCGGCAGCGGCGTCGCGCATTTCCTTCTCGAGATAGTCGAGATGGGCCTTGAGATTGTTGCCGACGAGGTTGTTCGCCCCGCCCTTTGCCGCTTCGGGCAACTCGGCGCGGACATGGTCCCTCTCGTAGACGGAATCGAGAATGTCGGAAATGCGCGACTTCACCGATTCCGGCGTGATGCCGTGCTCGGCGTTGTAGGCGAGCTGCTTCTCGCGGCGGCGCTCGGTCTCCGCCATCGCGCGCTCCATCGAGCCGGTGATCTGGTCGGCGTAGAGGATGACCTTGCCGTCGACATTGCGCGCCGCGCGGCCGATCGTCTGGATCAGCGAGGTTTCGGAGCGCAGGAACCCTTCCTTGTCGGCGTCGAGGATCGCGACGAAGCCGCACTCGGGAATGTCGAGGCCCTCGCGCAGGAGGTTGATGCCGACGAGGCAGTCGAACGCGCCGAGCCGGAGGTCGCGCAGGATCTCGATGCGCTCCAGCGTGTCAATATCGGAATGCATGTAGCGGACGCGCACGCCCTGCTCGTGCAGATACTCGGTCAGGTCCTCGGCCATGCGCTTGGTAAGCACCGTGCAGAGCGTCCGGTAGCCCTTGCGCGCCGTTTCGCGTATCTCGCCAAGCACGTCGTCGACCTGGGTCTTGGCCGGGCGGATCTCCACCGGCGGGTCGATCAGGCCGGTCGGGCGGATGACCTGCTCGGCGAAGACGCCGCCGGCCTGCTCCATCTCCCAGCCGCCCGGCGTCGCCGACACGGCGATCGTGGTCGGGCGCATCGCATCCCATTCCTCGAAGCGCAACGGGCGGTTGTCCATGCAGGAGGGCAGGCGGAAGCCATATTCGGCCAGCGTCGCCTTGCGGCGGAAGTCGCCGCGATACATGCCGCCGATCTGCGGCACCGTGACGTGGCTTTCGTCGACGAAGACGATGGCGTTGTCGGGGATGTATTCGAACAGTGTCGGCGGAGGGTCGCCGGGCCGGCGGCCGGTCAGGTAGCGCGAGTAGTTCTCGATTCCGGCGCAGGACCCGGTCGCCTCCAGCATTTCGAGGTCGTAGCGCGTGCGCTGTTCCAGCCGCTGAGCTTCCAACAGCCGTCCAGCCTTTTCAAGCTCTTGCAGGCGTCCCTGCAGCTCTTCCTTGATCGACTTGATGGCCTGATTCAAGGTCGGGCGCGGCGTTACGTAGTGCGAGTTGGCGTAAATCTTGACCGACTTCAGGTCGCCGGTCTTCTGGCCGGTGAGGGGATCAAACTCCATGATCGAGTCGATCTCGTCGCCGAACATCGAGATGCGCCAGGCGCGATCCTCCAGGTGGGCGGGGAAGAGCTCGATCGTATCGCCGCGAACGCGGAACGAACCGCGCGTGAAGTTGATGTCCTGGCGCTTGTATTGCTGCGCCACAAGGTCGGCGAGAAGCTGGCGCTGGTCGAGCCTGTCGCCGACAGTCATCTGGAACGTCATCGCCGTATAGGTCTCGACCGAGCCTATACCATAGATGCAGGAGACGGAGGCGACGATGATGACGTCGTCGCGCTCCAAGAGCGAGCGCGTCGCCGAGTGGCGCATGCGGTCGATCTGCTCGTTGATCGAGGATTCCTTCTCGATATAGGTGTCGGTGCGCGGGACGTAGGCCTCCGGCTGGTAATAGTCGTAGTAGGAGACGAAATACTCCACCGCGTTGTTCGGGAAGAACTTCTTGAACTCGCCGTAGAGCTGGGCGGCCAGCGTCTTGTTCGGCGCGAGGATCAGCGCCGGGCGCTGCGTCTCCTCGATCACCTTGGCCATGGTGAAGGTCTTGCCAGAACCGGTGACGCCGAGCAGAACCTGGGTGCGGTCGGCATTGGCCACGCCCTCGACGAGGTCCTTGATCGCGTTGGGCTGGTCGCCGGCAGGCTCGTAATCGGACACCATCTCGATCGCGATGCCGCCCTCGGACTTGTCCGGCCGCGCGGGGCGATGCGGCACCCACAGCTCGCCGTTCTTGTGCAGAGGGTTGCCGCTCTCGATCAGCGCCGACAGGGCCGCGACGGTGGCGGTGACGCCGGACGAGGCCAGCGATCCCGCATCCTCAAGGCTGATATCAAGGCCGGCGACCGGATTGAGGCCGGCAGCGGCGCGCTCCTTGGCGCTCGCCGCGCCTCCCATCGACGTGCCCCGCGCGGTGCGCGTCGGCGCCGACGAGCGCTCGGGAATCTTCTTGCCTCGTGGCGCCTCGGCCTCGCCTCCGCCGGCGCGGACCCGGTGCGTACCCGCGGCCGAGCGGATCGCCCGGGTTTCGGACCTGCGGCCTTCCGCTTCCGCCGCGCGCTCGAGTTCGCGCACCCATTCCGACACGTTGCCGGAAAGGGGCGCGCCCTCGAACGCGGCCTGCGGCGCCTCGCCGAACCCGCCCGGTGTCAGCGGCTCGGACGCATCGTGGAAATCGGTCAAGGTACTGCCGCGCTTGCGCGCAACGTTGCGGTCGGGGGATCTGGCCATGGTCGGAATATGGGCAGAGTCACGCCGGAAGGAAAGGGCAGACCGCTGCTTGCCGCGACAGACGTCGAACCTCCTGACATCAGGTTGTCAGGATAATGGTGACCTTGCGGAGGCTGGCACACCCGCTGCACAATGTGCCTCCGCAAGCCGGAGGCGGCATGACTGGAATCGAGCACAAGCCGAACGACGAGTCGATCGCCGCCATCAAGGAACAGCTCGTCGCCTATGAGACGCAACGCGCGGTGGAGCAGCGGTATCTGCGTCTGTTCATGCCCGTTTCGTTGATTCCGGCTGTCGTGATCGCGCTGCTCGGTATCGCGATGCTGTTGACCGCGGAGGACGCGCCGCTCGGCGCGGACGACAAGTTCGAGTTCGCATTGTGGGTGTGCCTTGCGGTCGTCTTTTTGGGATCGGGCGGGCTGTGGCTGGCGCACCAGCCGGCGCGACGACTGCAGCAGCGCCTACGCGACCGGATGCTGCCGGCGCTGTTCGGTTTCGTCGGGGAGGTCGAATACGCACATGCCAAGACGCCGTTCACTTTCAGTCATATCCCGAAAGGCGTACTGCCCGGTCATACGCGCACGGAATTCGGAGACGTGGTGCGCGGGCGTCACAAGTGGATGCGCTTCGAGCTGTTCGAGGTTGAACTGAAGACCGGCGGCAAGAACAACCGGACGGTGTTCGATGGCGTCATCGTCGGCTTCGAGATCCCGGCGCGGTTTCCGGGACTACTGCTGGCGACGCCGACGGTCGGCGAATGGTCCATGTTCTTCCGTGACCTTTTCGGAGCCGCCCTCACGACGGTCGTGGCCGGAGACACGCTGATTGACGCTGCCTTCGAATTTCGGACGGACAATTCCCTCGCCGCCAAGCCGCTCGTCGCAGGGCCGCTTGGGCGCGCACTGGCAACGGTCCGCGATACCTGGCGCGAAGGCCCGCCGCGCATCGCGCTATCAGAGACAATCGGATTCCTCGTCATGCCGACGCGCAAGGATTTCTTCGAGCTTCCCGGCGTCAGCGTCCCCGCGAGCTATGAGCAACATGTCGAACCGATGGTGGCGGAACTGACCATGCTGCTCGATACGGCGCTGCTGATGCGCCGAGCGATGGCAGGGCACGACGGGCCGGACGAAGAACCAGCCCTGCTCGACTAGCGGCTGGCATCGTTCCTGACGGCAGGCTGTCAGCAGCGACGAGGCATGAAGCTGCATTCGACAGGGATGACCGGATGACCGTTCTCGAACTACGTCAATACACGATGGTGCCGGAGCGGCGTGCGGATTTCGTGGATCTCTTCGACCGCGAATTTGTCGAAACGCAGGAGGCGGTGGGCATGGAAATCGTCGGCCAGTTCACCGACCTCGACCGGCCTGATCGCTATGTCTGGATCCGCCGCTTTCCCGACATGGAAACGCGTGCGTCCTCACTCGACGCGTTCTATTCAGGCCCGGTGTGGGCCGAGCACAGCGCCGCCGCCAACCCGATGATGACGGAATGGCACGACGTGCTGCTGCTCAAGCCGGCGGGCGAGGGACGCGATCTCGCGGTGAGCGCGGCGGATCGCCCGCCGCCGGGCCGGAAGGGCGCGGAGGGCGGGCCGCTTGCGATCCTGTTGTGGGAGGTTGTGCCGGATAACGCGGCCAACTTCGCCGGGTCTGTCGCGCGCGCATTCCCCGACGCGCGCGCGGTCTATCTCACCGACCGGTCGGCGAATACCTATCCGCGCCTGCCGATCCGCGAAGATGCCAGCGTTGTCGTGGCCATATTCGACCGCGCACTGCCGGCAGACGTAGCAACGGTCAACGGCCGCACCCCCTCGCAGGTTCTTCGCCTCGCGCCGACGACACGCTCCGCCTTGCGCGGAGCGTGAGCGCCGTTCCACGGCTCAGTTGGCCGCGAAGCAGTAGAACAGGCCAGCACCGCCGGTGCCCTTCAGCGCCTCCTGTCCGCAGCCGCCGCGCGAAGCATGGGCGGCATTCCAGGACGAGGCGGTCGGCAGCGTGTCCGGACCCATGCGGTCGTGGTGGCCGAGCATGGCTGCGCCCTCCGCGCCGCTCGTCGTCCAGTTGGAGCAGGTGTTCGTACCGTCTACCGTGCCGTCGGCCTTGGTGCCGGTCAGGATGTCGTGTTCGTTGGGCTGGTCGCCGCGGCCTTTCACTACTTCGCCCTTCTCGTTGAGGCCAGTCTCCTTGTTGATGCCGTTGGCGTCGCTGTGCAGCGAGGCGACGTCGTCGGCGATCTTGACGCCCTTGGCGTTGAACCAGGGGCCGGTACCGATACGGTCCTTCGCGTTGACCTGATCCGTCGACAGATAGGCGCGCCAGGTCTTGCCGGACACGCCGGCCGCCTCGGCCAGCTGTGCGCAATGGGCATCGGCGCCTTCCAGGCCGCCGAGATCGGCCCCCTTGCCGCTGCCGACGCTGGTGATGAAGAAGCTCATGGACGTGTCCTGCGCATGTGCGGGGACGAGCAGCAGGCCGGCCAGCGCGGCCGTGACGATCAGCAGGCTTTTCATGGTGTTCCTCCGGATGTGCGAGCGTTGTCGGCCTCTGCGGCCGCCCTACAAACGCATACCCGGCACGACAGTATCCCGACCGGATGGCGAAAGCGCCGACCGGGCGGACAACATTTCGTGAAGGACGACCCTGCGCTTCTCTAGAGCAGCGCCTTGAGCCGATTCAGGAACTCGATGCGATCGGCCTCACCATTGGCCGGCGTGCTGGAATTCTTGTTGCCGATGTTGATGGCACGCGAGATTCTTCTGACTTTGTCGGCGTCGGCCAGCGCATTGCCGCCGAATGAATCCCATTCCGCGCAGGCGGCCAGCGTCGAGATCTCGGGCCGTTCAATCAGTTCCGGATTGCGTTCCAGGTCGACGCCTGCAAGCGTGCCCTTCTCGCGATAGGCCGAACGGCCGGTGGTCTGAAACACGCCGCCGCCGCGGTAGGCGAAGCCGTCGCCGGGTTGCTTGTTGCCCATCCGGTCGCCGTAGGCCCAGTCACCGAGCGCGACGGGCTGGCCCAGCAGCTTCGCCTTGATCTCGGCGTCGGACATTGACGATGCTCGCGATTTCCAGGCTTTCCGGATCGCAGCGACGGTCGTGTAGTGCAGAGATTCGCGCAGCAGTGTGAAGCCGCCGGTTTCGTGCGCGGCTTGGGCAAAGAAATGCGCGAGACGCTGCTTCGACGCGGACACCTTGAACCGATCGAGCAGGTCCTGGCAGGCGCGCGAGACGAAGAAGTTGACGTAGCTGTCCCAGATCGCTCGCTTCTTCGCGCCGGACGGCCGTGGGGTGAATTTCTCGAACAGTTTGGTGCTGAGCAATGTTCCAGGGCCGGAGCCCGCGCCTTCTCCCGCCACGACGGGACCGCTGGTGCCACTGCCAGCCGCAGACCCGCCGCCAGTTCCGGCGCCGCCGGCAGGCGACACCACCGAGAGCTTGCCGATCGCCTCCTCGAACACGAAGGGCGGCAGCACGATGCCCAGCTTCTCCGCCGTCTCGGGCCCGACGATGCCGTCGTCCGCATTGCGGCCGAAGGTCTGCTGCTGGAAGTCCAGCACGGCCTGGAAGGTCTGGACATTGAACCTGCCGTCGACCTTGATCGTCATACCGAGGACTTGGCCGAGCCGCTGCTGCAGCTGTTTCACCAGCGGCCCTTCGGAGCCGAAGCGCAGGACGACGGTCTTGCCCACGAGTTGCGTCAGAACCATCTGTTGCACTTCCCGCCCGTCGAACAGGACATATTCCAGCCCCTTCGGCGCGGTCGTCTTGTCGAGGAAAGGCGCGATGAACTTCTTCCACGGGCCGCTCTCGCTGCCGGCCTTGCCCTTGATTACGGTGCCGGCGACGACCTGGCAGCCGGCGCTCGAATAGCGGGAATCGGGGATGTTGGCGTCGGTCCCCATGTGGAAGGCACAGTGGATGTTGTCGCCGGGCCGGCCGACGCCCCACTTGTCATCCCTGTCGTAGTCGAGGTCGTCCGAGGTCCGCTGGAAGGTGGTATCGGAATCCTGCAGCAGGGCCCAGTGGCCGTTCCTGCCTTCCATGCGCTTGTGCCAGCCAGGAGTGTAGTTGAGGTGGCGACCGCGACCCATCTGGTTGACGCCGGTGCCCCCGCCCGGCACCGCGCTCTCGACCAGCGTCACATAGGGCACAGTCGAGCCGGGGAAGACCGCAAAGCCGTGGCCCGGCCGCCATTGACCGATCGTGCAGCGCATCTTCTTGTAGTCGATGTTGGTCAGCGTCAGCTTGTGGCTCTTTGCCAATGGGGTGCCGGACGGGTCGACCGGCAGGCAGCCGCGCAGGCCGAAGGCGATGATGCCGCGCCCGTCGATCGGGAACATCGACCGTTTCCACAGCGCCACCAGATGCGCCTCCGAGACCAGAATGGAGCCGTCGCCGGGCTGGGGCTCCGGCCCGACCACGGGAGGCATCTCGACCACGGGGCGGGACCCAGCCCCCTCGTCGGACCCGTCCGTCGGATCTTCCGTGATCTCGTCCGCCGTCGGGATCACGGCGTCGACCGGGCCCGGTACGTTGTCGGTCACCAGCCGCTCGGCAAAGGCCTTCACGAAGTCGAGCGCAGCGTCGAAGCTGGCGACCAGCGCTGTCACCAGCGCGCCCTTGGTCTCCGCGGCGGGCGCGAAGGCTTTCACCGCGGTTGCGAGCGCTGCCTGTTCATCTTTCGAGAGGAGACCGGCCACCTTCGCGTCGTCCTTGGCCGCCATCACCTTGATCGCGATGTCGGGGCCGACGAGGAAGGACAGGTAGAGGTCGATCGCGCGCACCGAGCCGAGGCCGGTCTCGAGGAGCGGCCAGTCCGCGCCTGTGAGGAAGGCGGCGAGTTCGCACTGGGCACGGCTGCTGGTGATCTGCGCTTCGGTGAAGCCCGCACCTTCGCCGATCGCGGCGACGCCGGCGGCCCAGCGCGCGCGGGTCATGCCGAAGATGCCGATCCGCCCGTCGGCGTCCACCGCCTTCGCGAGTTCGGTCGTCCACTGGCTGCCGGTCGCGGCGAAGGCGAGGGCGAGCACGATCGCTGAATTGCTGCGGTGAAGCAGTGCGTGCCGGAAGCACATCTCCGCCAGGGTGACGATCTCGATCGTGCGCCTGAGCTCGATCGGCAGCTCCTCGTCGGGCAGCGGCGGCAGCTCGGCGAACGGTCTCAGCCGGTCGCGCTTGAGGAAGCCTTCGCCCTTGGCGCAGCGGACCTTAACCCATCGAACCGTCAGCCCGCCTATGACTTCGTCCGGCGCTTCAGCGATGATCTCCAGTCTATCGGTCTGATCGACGACGATCTTTGGACTTGTGAAGGGTGCTGAGTTGCGCGGCTCCGTGAGCAGCATCATCGGATTGGGAACCTGGAACAGCTTGCTCATGTCGGGATCCTCCAGCCGGGAGATCGGAGCCCGGTGCTCACAGGCAGTTCTGCACCGCCTCGATCGTGGCAAAGTTCAATGGATTGACGGACGCCGTGCCATCGATCCGGATGTGCGGCGCCACGAAGGTGACCGCGCGTCGCGTCTCGCCGTCGAGCGCGCCCGTCGCGAAGGCGGTTTCGGCCGGCTTCTGCGGGAAGGTCGTCGAGGTCCTCTGCTCGATATCGCCGACGCAGCGGTAGGCCGCGCCCTGGAACTCCTTGACCCGATCGCGCGTGCGCATCGTGGCGTTGCCGCGGAAGTGGAACTTCTCGAAGGTCGAGGCGAACTTGAATGGCGTGCTGGCGCAGCCTTCCGCCTCGGCGAGAAGGATGTCGAGCTCCAGCCCGGTGTCGATCTGGTCGTTGGGCGCGGAGGCTGCCATCGCGGTCTCGGCGACCAGGATCGCGGCCCTTGTCTCTTCGTCGAAGCGGCCGGACGGCGTGACACACAGGCGGCGCTGAACCTGCCGGATGTCCGGCTTCTGGAGCGAAAGTTCGACGTTCGTAACCCCACCGAGCGGCACGGGCGGGGGAGGGGGCGGCGGAGGAGGCTTGATGAAGATCACGGGGCTTTCCGGCGCCTCGCGCAGCAGTCTTCGTCCCACCACGGGCGCCTGGTTGATGCTGTTGCTGTCGTCCAGACGGATGCCCTGCGAGACGAGCGTCGTGTAGTTGTTGATGTTGGTCTCGATCGCGAAGGGCAAGCATAGCCGCAGGTACGACCGCAGAGCGTATTCAGCCTCCGGACGACTGTTGAAGGCGCGGTCACTGATCTCCTGGCGGAACTGGTGGCGGGCACGCAGTACCACCGAATTGACTGTCGAGGATTCGATCTCCAGCAAGAGCCGCGAGTGATAGTTCTCAATGCTGCGCGTGATCAGGTTGAATGCCTGTGCGACGACCTGCAGCGCGATGGCGTTGGATGGGTCGAACACGCCGATCAGCGCGGCGGTGGCTGACTGGACGTCCTTCACCTGGCTGAGCAGGGGGCCGCGCGAGCGCTTCTTGTCGTCGAGCCACTGCAGATAGGCGTCGCAGCGGCGGTCGATGTCGTTCATGCCCTGCTGGACGACGAGTGTCCAGTTGGCGTCATACGGCAACAATCGGCATGACTGTCCGATGCCGGCCTGACGACAGAGGTAGTTGAAATAGATCTCGTGCGACAGCGTCGCGGAGCCAGTTGAGGGTGATGGCAGGTCGGAGCCGATGCCATTCTGGAGATAGCCGACACCCGAACCCTGGCAGGCAGACAGGAGGGCAGCCAGAGTCAGCGCGATGATCGAGCGCCATGCGCGAGAGACGAGTTCGAACCGCGGGAACAAGCCACCTGCCTCCACGATGCAAGGGGCAAAGCGGACTCGTCAGCCGGAAGAATATCCGGCAGTCCCAAAACCCCAACAGTCTGCATGCCCCCGGCAGAAGTGGCGACTTTTCTGTATTTGTCTTTGAACCGATCGCCCTCGCGTCTGATCAATTGCATTTCGCTCGCCTCAAGACTGTGAAGCAGATCACAGATAAGCGGTCCCGCCCTATGGTGTCTTTACGAGTTGCGCGTCGATTGCGGCGATCTGCTTTTCCCAGAAGCCTTGGCCTGTCTCGCCCATGCCCTGGTCGCGGAAGGTGGTGCGGGCTTCCTCGAAGGCGGCGCGCGCCGCGACCAGCGCCTCGCGGTCCCCGGCGCGCTCGCCGATCTGGCGCAGCGCTTCGCCGGTAACCGAGCGGATCTGCGCCCACTGGATCGGAACTTGCGTCCTGTCCACACCGCCGGTGGCGGTGTTCAGCGCCGCAACGGCCTCGCGCAGCGCGGCGACGGAGTTCTCGGCGCGCCCGACCCGCAAGAGTGCGCGACCCTCGTTGTACATGGTCGATGCGAAGCCCGCGGGATCGTTTGCGGCGGTGTAGACCCGCCGGACTGCCCGATAGGCGTCCACAGCCCTGCGAAACAGCGGTGGATCGTTGGTGAGCTCGCCGAGTTCGAGGTAAGCCGACGCGATGTTGCCCTGAGCCTGCGCCCATGTGGCCGGGGAGCGGTCGAGCGGGGCCGCCGACATCGCCGCCTCGTGCGCGACAATCGCACGTCTGATGAAATCGGGGTCTCGTGTCGCGGAGCCATATGCCGTAAGCGACCCTCCGAGATTGGATTGGGCGCGCGCCCACAGGTCGGGATCGGCATCCTTTGTCCATACGTCGAGCGTCCGCTCGATCGACCTGTACGATTTCTCGAACTCGGTCGCATCGCCGGTCAAGTCTCCCAGCGCGAAGTGAACATTGCCGATGTTCATTTGGAGCCCGGCCCAATCGCGCGGAGCAGTTTCACGCGTGAAGACTTCGGTGGCGCTTTCGAAGGCCCGTATTGCCCTGTCGAGCGATTCCCGGTCCCCGGTCCTTTCACCGAGAATCTGATAGACCGAGCCGAGATTCAGCTGAGTGCCGGCCCATGCTTTCGGAAGTCTTTGGCGTGACTGAGCCTTCAGATTCGACTCATAGATCTCGGCAGCGCGACTCAGCCAGGACGGGTCCATTGTCCGATCGCCAAGCTGCGTCATGGCAATCGCCATGTTGTTGCCGCTCGCAACCATGTCGAGTTGCTCATCGGGAGCCGTCCGCGCAATCTGCCGCGCCCTCTCGTAGGTGTCGACCGCCCGGCTAAGAGCCGAAACGTCCGCATTGCGGTCGCCGAAATCGCTCCAGGCATCGCCTTCCTTGATCTTGAGATCGTAGGACCGCGCGATATCAAACCGCTCGACCTGAGCAAACGCGTCTGCGTAGCGGCGCGCCGCCGTGTCGAAGTCGAAGTTCAGGATCGCGGTCTCGGCGTGGTTTTCGAAGGTGGTGGCAAGCTCACGTCGGCGCGTTTCAATGTTGGCCTCCGCCTCGTCGAGCGAGGCATCGATCTGGTCGGCGCGCTGGCTGGCGCGTTCGCGGAAGGACAGCGCCAGCCGGATAGCGCCTTCCCGTTCGGCGGTGTCGGCCAGCGAGGCGAGGCGCACGATGTCTGGATCCTGCCGCGTCTGGACGTCGCGCTCCGCGAGGATCTGGCGCAGACGCTCCGCGCCCTGGCTCAACTGCTCGGCCAGATTGCCTGACCGTGCCTTGACGTCGACGCCCAGGACGTCGAGCATGCCGTAGAGCGCGTCCATCGGCACGCCGTTGGCGTTCGCAACCTGCTCGACCAGTTGCCGGGTCTGGAGCGGCGTCGCGGCGATGGTGAGCAAGAGCTTGCGCCGCTCGCCACGGATCAGGGCCTCGTCACCGGCCGTCCCCTCTGGTGCGAGGCCGAAGAAGAGCTGGCGGCGCAGGCTCGCATTTGTCCAGGGCGACTGCTGCCCAGCGGTGGCGAGATAGACCTCCTCGGTCACCATCGTCATCACGTCGCCGAATGGGAAGCCCGAGGCGGGAAGGTGTTTTGCGAGGGCTGCCGCGTAAGGGCTCGATCCACCGGCGCCGTCGAGGGCCGCCTTGCCTGGCTCGGCGGCGAAGCCGATGACGGCGCCGAGGCTTTCTCCGTCGGGCGATTTGGCGGCGTCGCTTCGGATCGGCACGACGCCGCGCAATGCGCCCAGGCCGGCAGACGAGACGGGCGCCGGCTTCCCCCCTTCGGCGGCAATCATTGCGCCGGCCGGGAAGGGATTGGTCCGGCAGGCGTCGAGCAATAGGATCGTCACCGGCACCGCCGCCTGTAGCTCCGCAAGGAGCGGGGAGACCGAGGCAAGGCCCTGAGGGCCATCCGGCTTAGCGTCGACCGGCACGAGAAAATTCTCGCCGCCGGCCTCGACGCCATGCCCGGCGAAATAGAGAAGGGCGACATCGGCGCCCTCCGCGTCTTCGGCGAAGCGGCGTAGCGCGCGGGAGAGCTTCGTGCCGTCGGCATCCAGCGCGGTCGTCACTTCGAAACCGAGATTGCCGAGCAGGCCCGAGATGAGGCGCGCGTCGTTCACGGGATTGGCGAGCCGGGGCAGGGCGGCGTAGTCGGATTGACCGATGACGAGCGCGACGCCCTTCAGCGTCTTGTCCTCGGCCGCGGCCGACAGGGAAAAGAGAATGGTCGCCGCCAGCGCGAACAGCGCGCCGCGGACCAGCATGCGCAGTCGTGAGGAGACGTCCGTCACCATCCCGCCGCCCGCATTCCCGAGAACCCGTACCTATCAGCCGCACGGATCGTGGCAATCCGATGACCCTGCGGCAATGCCTTAGACCCGCCGGTCAGTTCTTCGCGCCGCCGGCCTCCTTCAGCCTTTTGTCGACGTCGAGCGACAGCAGCGCCAGTTGCGCCTCGCCGGCGAGCAGTTCGGCCGCGCGGGTGCGCTTCTCGTCCCCGAACACCTTCCAGATCTCGACCGTCTGGTCGAGAGTCTCCTTGGCCTGCAGCAGCAGAGCCGGGTCCTTGCTCAGCTTGCCGGCTTCCAGCAGCGTCTCGCCCAATGCGCCGGTTGCCCGCGCCCAGTCGAAGGGGGCGTCGTCGGGATTGAACACGTCGAGCGCCTTGCGGTACTCGTCAGCGGCCTGCACGTAGCGGGCGGGATCGCTCTTCATCGCTGCGAGCTCGGCCAGCATGCCGCCGAGATTGTTGCGCAGCATCGCCCAGTCGCGCGGGAACGCGTCGCGCGGTGTTTCCTCGACCGCGCCGCGGGCCGCCTCGATCGCGTGTTCGAGCGCCACGGCATCCTTCGACACCTGCGCAAGGTTCCAGTAGGCGCTGGCGAGGTGTCCGCTCGTCGCCGCCCAATCCGCGGGCACGACCTCGCGCCGACGCTCCTGCAACGCTTGCTCGAAGGCTTCGACCGCCGCTTTCAGCAAGGTGGGATCGGCCTTCTTCTCCCCCTGGCGACGCAGCGCGATGCCGATATTGTCCTGGAGTGCGGCCCAGCGCAGCGGCGCGCGCTCGCGCGTCATCTCCTCGGCCGCGAGGCGGAAGGAGGCGAGCGCCGCTTCGAGGTCGGCCTGGCTGCCGGTCCGCTCGGCAAGCAGTGCCTGCGAGGTGCCGAGATTGGCGACTGTCTCTGCCCAGAGCAATGGCCCGCGCTCTCGTGTGCCGACTTGGAGAACGTCGCGGTATGCCTCGATCGCCTCGTGGATCCGCTCGTTTCCGGCGCCGCGCGCGGCAAGCTCCGACAGGATGATCGCCCGGTTGTTCTGCGTGCTCATCCAGTCGAGGGGAGGCGCATCTCGCGTGCGGACCTGAAGCGCGGCGTCGGCCGCTCCGAGTGCCGCCTCCAGCGTGTTCAGGTCGGCGGTGCGGCGGCCGATTTCATATTGGACGGCGGCAAGGCGGTGCATCAGCCGGCCCCAGCGAGCCGGCTCCTTGTCCATGGGGACCACACTTGCCGCTTCGCCCAGCATCATCGAGGCCTGGTCGAGATGGTCGATGCCCGTCTCGCGCATGCCGGAAAGGAGCAGCGCATAGGCGTATTCGGACCTGAGATCGACGAGGATATCGGTGGGAGTGACGGCGGGCGCCGCCGCGATCGCGTCCCGCAACGTGTCGATCGCCTCGGTCAGGCGCGCGCCGTCGGCCTCCCGGTCGCCGCGCGTGGCGAGCGCGTTGCCGAGCCCGGCCTGTGTCTTCAGCCAGTCGAGAGGGCGGCGGCGCAGCGGCGCCATATCGGCCGCGTCGCGGAATGTTTCGACCCCCGCATCAAGCGCCGCGTTGTCGGCCCGATAGTATCCGTGGTCGGCCAGGGCCTTGGCCTGCGCGAGCTTGTAGCCAAATGCGAGTTTGTCGTCGACGCGCTCGATCTCGGCGAAGGCGCGGGCATAGTCTTGCGCCGCTTTGGCATGCTCGAACTTCAGGAGCCATGTCGCCGCGCTCGCGGCGTAGACCGCCGCGCGCTCCTTGCGGAGTGCAGCCGTGCCGGCCTCGACGGCGGTCAATCCCGCCGACAGCGCCTCCATCCGGGCGCGTGCCTTTGCGTGGAACTCGGTCGCCGCGTCGAGCGCGCCTTCGCGCACGGCCTCGTCGGCCAGCGCTGCGAGGCGGGCCAGTTCCGGGTCGCCGAGCGTCGATCCGGACGCCAGCAGGCGCTCCTTCGCGTGCCGCCCCTGTTCGCGCAGCATCCGGTCGAACTCGTCGGGGGCACGCCGTGCCTGGTCCCCCGCCGCCCGCAGCGAGGCGAAGAGGACGTCCATCGGCACGCCTTCCTCGCGGGCGACGGCGGCAACCTGCGCGCGGTCGGTCAGGCTGAGCGATGCGATGGTCAGCAGCAGGCCGCGGCGTTCGGATTTGATCCGCGTCCGGTCGCCCTCGCTGGGTTCGGCGACGCGGCCGAAATAGAGCTGGCGGCGCAGGCTTGCGTTCGTCCATGGAACCTGGCGACCGCCGGACCGGAGATAAACTTCCTCCGTCACCATGGTCATAATGTCGGCGAAATGGAAACCGCCGGCGGCGAGATGCTTCAGCAGCGCGGCGGCATAGGGGCTTTCGCCACCCGGTTCGCCATCGAGCGCCACTTTTCCCGGCTCTGCCGCGAAGCCGATGATCGCGCCGACGGAATCCCGCTTGCCGGGATCCGAGGAAAAGCGGGTCACGCCGCGGGTTGCGCCGAGGCCGGCCGCCGCGATCGGCCGCGGCTTGCCGTTGTCGTCGGCCAGCGTTGCACCGGGCGGAAATGGATTGTCGCGGCAGGCATCGAGCAGGATGATCGCGACGGGAACGGTTTTCTGGAGTCTTTCCAGAAGCCTGGTGGCGGAGGCGAAACCTTTGGGTTCGGACAGCGAGGCGTCGACCGGAACGAGAAAGTTCTCGCCTCCCGCTTCGATGCCGTGACCGGAATAATAGACCAGCGCGACGTCGGCGCCGGCGGCGTCTTCCTCGAACTTCGCGACGGCCCCCGAGAGACCCGCGGCGTCGGCGTCCATCAGCGTGTCGACGTCGAAGCCGAGGTCGGCGAGAAGAGCGGCGATTGAACGTGCGTCGTTGGCCGGGTTGGGAAGGCGTGCAAGCGAGGCGTACTGAGACTGGCCTATCACCAGCGCCACGCCCTTGAGCGCCTTTTCCTGTGCGAACGCGCCTGTCGCCAACAGCGACACGATCGCGAGGATCGCCCAACGCGCCAGGACGTCGTTCCAGCGTGCCATCATCTCCAGCCCGATCCTCCTGCCGCCGCGGAAGCTACATGATTGCGGCTTGATGGCAATCCGATGGCGCGGGGAGACGAGCGGCAGAACCGGGTTCGCCGCCCGCCGAGACTCCTAGAGCGAGTTGGTGAAGCGCTGAATGCGGATGCAGGCTTCTTCCAGCGTCTTTTCGGAGGCCGCATAGGAGATGCGGAAGTTAGGGCCGAGGCCGAAGGCCGAGCCATGCACCACCGCGACGCCCTCGGCTTCGAGCAACTCGCTGACGAAGTCCTCGTCGGTTTCGATCGCCTTGCCGGACGGACCTTTCTTGCCGATCACGCCCGCGCAGGACGGATAGACGTAGAAGGCTCCTTCCGGCACCGGGCAGTTTATGCCGCGGGCCTGGTTGAGCATCGACACGACGAGGTCGCGGCGGGCCTGGAAGATCGCCTTGTTCCTGTGCACGAAATCCTGCGGGCCGTTCAGCGCCTCGACTGACGCCCACTGCGCAATCGTGCAGGCGCCCGACGTCTGCTGGCCCTGGATCATGTCCATCGCCTTGATCAGCTGGATCGGACCCGCGGCGTAGCCGATGCGCCAGCCGGTCATGGCATAGGCTTTCGAGACGCCGTTCATGGTCAGCGTGCGGTCGTAGAGCCCGGGCTCCACCTCGGCGATCGTGGTGAAGACGAAGTCGCCATAGGTCAGATGCTCGTACATGTCGTCGGTCAGCGTCCACACATGCGGATGCTTCATCAGGACGTCGGCGATGGCCCGCAACTCGTCGCGCGTGTACGCGGCGCCCGACGGGTTGGACGGCGAGTTCATGACCAGCCACTTGGTCTTGGGCGTGATCGCCTTTTCCAGTGCTTGCGCCGTCAGCTTGAAGCTGGTCTCGATCGTCGTCGGCGCGAAGACGGGCGTGCCGCCGCAGATTGCAACCATCTCCGGATAGCTCACCCAGTACGGCGTCGGGATAATCACCTCGTCGCCGGGGTTGAGCGTCGCCATGAAGGCGTTGAACAGGATCTGCTTGCCGCCGGTGCCGACGATCGTCTGCTCCGGCTTGTAGTCGAGATTGTTCTCGCGCTTGAACTTCTTCGCGATCGCCTCGCGCAGCGGGACGATGCCGGAGACCGGCGGATACTTCGTCTCGCCGCGACGGATCGCTTCGATCGCCGCGTTCTTGATGTTGTCCGGCGTATCGAAGTCGGGTTCGCCGGCGCCGAGCGAGATCACGTCGCGACCCTTGGCTTTCAGTTCCCGTGCCTTCTGGGTCACCGCTATGGTCGCGGAAGGCTTCACGCGGGAAAGAACGTCGGCCAGGAAAGCCATGACGGAATGTCTCCTTGCAGGTAAGCGCCGTTTTGCGCGCGCTTCTCATGTCGCAAGACGGCACCGGGCGCAAGGTCGATCACGGCGGCTCGCGTTAACGAGCGGTAAAATCTTCGTCGCTAGGCTCCTGCGGACGATTGAAGCAGAGAACCGTGCAGTGGCGCGCAGCGTCGGCCTCGCCCATGTCGTCCGCCAGTCGGACGAAACCTTCACAGGCGTGTGGGGCGGCTATCTGTTGCGTTCCGCGTTCCAGCCGATCTTCGCGTTCACCAATGGCAGGCTCAGTCCGGTGGCCTTCGAGGGGCTGCTGAGGCCGTGGCGGGGCAATGTCCCGGTGTCCCCTGGCGCATTCTTCGGAATGATCCCGCCCATCGACCGCATGCATGTGGAGACGCTGTCGCGCACGCTGCACCTGCTCAATGCGGGCCGCTTCCTCAATCCGGCGGCGATGGTGTTCGTCAATTTCGATCCGTCGGTCTTCTTCGACCGCGAGCTGACCGAGGCGGCGCTGCGCGACATGCGGCTGATCCTGCATGAGGCGGGCGTCGAGCCCGAGAGGGTGGTCTGCGAGGTGACGGAACAGCGATCGGCCTCCGATACGATATTGTTCAACTTCGTCGAGGCGCTGCGCGGCCACGGGTTCACCATCGCCGTGGACGATTTCGGGGCCGAGGATTCGGACATCCACCGGATCGAGCGTCTGAAGCCAGACATCGTCAAGTTCGACGCGCACTGGATCGGCTGGCTGATGAACTCCGGCCCTGGCTTCGCCTTGCTGTCGGAGATGGTCGAGACTTTCAAGCAGCGCGGAATCCGCACCGTCTTCGAGGGCATCGAACACAGCTGGCAGCTCGAACTCGCCGAGAAGTGCGGCGTGTCGATGGTTCAGGGCTTTGCCATCGCCCATCCCGAAGTGGTGCCGAACGTCTTCCCCTGGCCCGCGCCGGAAAGTGCGCCTGTAGCGGATCGTGCGGAAAGTCCGGTCGCCGCTATCGGCAGTGCCCCTGCGCAGGCGCGACCCCTCCGCTCGTTCGGCAAGCGTGCGGCACCGCCGGTGTGACGCAGAGTAAATCTGCTGCGCCGTCAAGATTCACAGGTTGCAAAGGATTGGGCTGGATAGTCCACCACAGAAACGATTGCGGCGGCTGCAGTTGCCGCAATGAGCCAATCCAGATGCGGAGCCGGACTTGTCCCGCCCCCTGACGTTTGCAGACGATATCACGGTCGACGAAGTTGGTATCCGCACGGCCAAGTTTGGCGAATTCCGCGTGAAATCGGCCTACCAGCAGATCTGGCGCCATCGCGACGGGCTGCTGTTCCCGCAGGCGGTCGAGGCCCTTGCGCGGGTCTTTCGCGAGGGTGCGGCAATCCCGCCCCTCGAATTCTTCGCCCAGGTCCGGCCGGAGGACGCTTTTCGCGTCGAGTGCCTGTGCCGGGCGCTGCATCTGCACAACTACCACAATATCGGCGTCCCCGGCGTCCAGATGTTCTTCAACTACGATCCGCGATTGAACGGCAATCTGCAGCAGTCGGTCCGGCAGCTCGGCTACATGGCGGACCGGCTGGCGCATATCGGCGTCGACATAAGGCTGCTCGTCTGCGAGATCACCGAGACCGATGTGCTCGACCACGATGCGTTCGTGCGCCTGGCGGCGGAGATCCGGCGCCTGGGCATGCGACTGGCGATCGACGATTTCGGCGCCGGACATTCCAATCTTGGACGGGTGAGGACGGTCGAGCCCGAATTCGTCAAGTTCGACGGGGCGTTCTTTCGAAGGGTCGTCGAGGAACCGGCAGCGCTTCGCCTGCTTCGCCAGCTTTCGGAGGGATTCAAGGCGGACGGCGCGATGGTGATCTTCGAAGGTCTCGAGACGCCAACCCAATTCGTCGCCGCCATTGAGACCGGGGCCGACTACCTGCAGGGATATCTGCTGGGCAGGCCGGCACTGGCCGGTACCGTTTTCGACAACGAGCCCAAGCCGATCGAGCATTTCGCCGGTCCGCGCGATCGGATCGTGCGCCTCTATACCGGCTCGGGCAGATGATGCATCAGCGCGGCTGATCGCTCGCGTCAGCATTTCTCGTTGGTCGGCTCGCCGGCGCTTGTGCACATTCGCGCCGGGAAGCAGGAGAAGGTGCGATGATGCGGATCTACGGGATGCTCGACAGCGGCAATTGCTACAAGCCGCGGCTCCTGATGGCGATGCTCGGCCGGCCGTTCGAGCATGTCGAGACGAGTTCGCGGGACGGCACGACCCGCACGGCCGCCTATCTGGCGAAGAACGCCAACGGCAAGGTGCCTTTGCTCGAACTCGAAGACGGCCGTTTCCTCGCCGAATCGAATGCCATCCTCCTTTACCTGGGCGAGGGGACGCGCTTCGTGCCCTCCGATCCGTATCAGCGGGCACTGGTCCATCAGTGGCTCTTCTTCGAACAGTACAGCCACGAGCCGCTCATCGCGGTGCGACGCTCGCTGATCCTCTATCCCGAGCGCGCCGCGCAGGCGACGCCTGAACGGATGGCGGCACTTCTGGAGGGTGGGAACAAGGCGCTCGGCGTCATGGAAACGCAGCTCGCCCGGACCCCATGGCTCGTGGACGATTCGATCAGCGTCGCCGACATCGCGCTCTACGTTTACACCCAGGACGCGAATGTAGCCGGCTACGATATGGCGAAGTTCCCCAACGTCGCAGCATGGCTCGATCGTGTCCGGGCCGCGCCCGGCTATGTTGGAATGGATTGGAAGCCGGCGCAAAACACGGCGTTCGGCGGCTGATTGGAAACCAGCCGAAGCGGGAGCGAAACAGGACCGAACATTTGATATGGACATGCGTGGCCACGCATGTTGTCATCCCCCCGTAACAAAGCACGACCAAATACGACCGGTCTTCAACCGGCTATCTTACGGGAGAGAAATGATGAGAGTCCCCACACTGCTTTCGCTCGCCACGGCGCTCACCGCGCTGCCCCTCATGTCCGGCTCGGCCTTTGCGGTCACCGAAATCTCCTGGTGGCACGCCATGACCGGCGCCAACAACGAGGTCGTCGAGACGCTCTCGAAGGAGTTCAACGAGAGCCAGTCCGAGTACAAGGTTACGCCCGTGTTCAAGGGCACCTATCCGGAAACGCTGAATGCCGGCATCGCCGCGTTCAGAGCCAAGCAGCCGCCCCACATCATCCAGGTCTTCGACGTCGGCACCGGCGTGATGATGGCTGCGGAAGGCGCGGTGAAACCGGTCGCCGAGATCCTGTCGATGGGCGGCGCGACCTTCGACAAGAGCCAATACCTGCCCGGCATCGTCGCCTATTATTCGAAGCCGGACGGCACCATGCTGTCGTTCCCGTACAACTCGTCCTCGCCGATCCTCTACTACAACAAGGACATCTTCACGAAGGCCGGGCTCGACGCGGAAAACCCGCCGAAGACCTGGCCCGAAGTGTTCGAAGCAGCGCGCAAGATCAAGACCAGTGGCGCGGCCGCCTGCGGCTATACCTCGACGTGGCTCACCTGGATCGGGCTGGAGAACTTTTCGGCCTGGAACAACCTGCAATACGCCACGCACGAGAACGGCCTCGCCTCCACCGATGTCGAGCTGAAGATCAATGCCGAACCCTTCGTGAAGCATTTCCAGACGATCGCCGACCTCGCCAAGGAAGGCGTGTTCCGCTACGGCGGCCGCACCTCGGAAGCCAAGCAGCTGTTCCTCAGCCAGGAATGCGGCATCTTCACCGAATCGTCCGGCGGTCTCGGCGACGTGATCAAGTCCGGCATTAACTACGGGCTCGGCCAGCTGCCCTACTATCCGGACCTGCAGGGCGCTCCGCAGAACACGATCCCGGGCGGCGCGAGCCTCTGGGTGTTCGGCGGCAAGTCGGACGAGGAATACAAGGGCGTCGCGGCGTTCTTCAACTTCCTGTCGCAGACCGAGATCCAGTCGCGCCTTCACCAGGTATCGGGCTACCTGCCGGTGACCATGGCCGCGTTCAAGGCGACCGAGGAGTCCGGCTTCTACGAGAAGAACCCGGGCCGCAAGATCCCGATCACGCAGATGATGGGCAAAGAGCCGACCGAGAACTCGCGCGGCGTGCGTCTCGTCAACCTGCCTCAGGTGCGCGACATCCAGAACGAGGAATTCGAGAAGATGCTGGCCGGCGAGCAGACCGCGCAGCAGGCGCTCGACAACGCCGTCAAGCGCGGCAACGAGGCGATCCAGCAGGCGATCGGCAACTAACCGGTCTCTTACCGCTGCAGCGGGCCGCGCACAGAGCGGCCCGCTGTTTCGCTGCAACGACCCACGCTGGATACCCTTTTGTCCCCGCGCGTCACCTTCCCCAACAAGGTCTTGCCCTACCTGCTGCTGGCGCCGCAGCTCGCCATCACGCTCGTCTTCTTCTATTGGCCCGCCAGCCAGGCGCTCTACCAGTCGATGCTGCGGGAAGACCCGTTCGGCTTATCGACGAAGTTCGTCTGGTTCCAGAACTTCGCCAAGGTTCTTCGCGATCCGAACTATCTGAATTCGCTGAACGTGACCCTCATCTTC
Organism: Mesorhizobium sp.; assembly: GCA_019635735.1. Classification (GTDB taxonomy): domain Bacteria; phylum Pseudomonadota; class Alphaproteobacteria; order Rhizobiales; family Rhizobiaceae; genus Mesorhizobium_A. Next base: position 7,603 of record JAHBYX010000006.1, on the reverse strand, counting down.
GCGGTCGCGACCGCCGTCATCTCGATGGGCGTGGCGCTGGTGCTCGCGGTGATGGCCGATCGGGTCGTGCGCGGGCGCGGCGTCTACCGCACGCTGCTGATCTGGCCCTATGCTGTCGCACCCGCCATCGCCGGCATGCTGTGGCTGTTCATGTTCAACCCGACGATGGGTTCGTTTGCCTATATACTGCGTGCGACCGGCTACAACTGGGACCCGCTGCTCAACGGCAACCAGGCGATGGTGCTGCTGGTTTCGGCAGCCGCCTGGAAGCAGATCAGCTACAATTTCCTCTTCTTCGTCGCCGGCCTTCAGGCGATCCCCAAATCGCTGATCGAAGCGGCGGCGATCGACGGTGCGGGGCCGACGAAGCGGTTCTGGACGATCGTCTTCCCGCTGCTCGCGCCCACGACCTTCTTCCTGCTGGTCATCAATACAGTCTATGCCTTCTTCGACACGTTCGGCATCGTCCACGCCGTCACCGGCGGCGGGCCGGGCAAGGCGACGGAAACGCTGGTCTACAAAGTCTATTCCGACGGGTTCGTGAACCTGATCCTCGGCGACAGCGCCGCCCAGTCGGTGATCCTGATGGTGATCGTCATCGCGCTGACCGCGGTGCAGTTCCGCTATGTCGAGCGCAGGGTGCATTACGGATGATCGAGAACGCTCCCATCCGTCGGCTGATCGCGCACCTAGTGCTCGTGTTGGGCATCCTGGTGGTGGCTTTTCCCATCTACTACACGTTCGTGGCGTCGACACACACGCTGCAGACCATCCTGCGCCCGCCGCTGCCGCTTCTTCCGGGCAAGGAGTTCTTCACGAACTACTGGCAGGCGCTGTTCGGCGGCATCGGCCGGATCGGCGGGGTGGGCGTCGACCGGTTGCTCTTGAACACCACGATCGTCGCGCTCGCTGTGGCGGTGGGCAAGATCTGCATCTCGATCCTGTCGGCCTATGCGATCGTGTTCTTCAAGTTCCCGTTCCGGATGACGGCCTTCTGGCTGATCTTCATCACGCTGATGCTGCCGGTCGAGGTGAGGATCCTGCCGACCTACAAGGTCATGGTCGATCTCGGCCTGATCGACACCTATACCGGCCTCACCCTGCCGCTGATGGCCTCAGCCACCGCGACACTCCTGTTCCGGCAGTTCTTCCTGACGATTCCCGGCGAACTGGTCGAGGCAGCCCGCGTCGACGGGGCGGGGCCGTGGCGCTTCTTCAAGGACATCCTGCTGCCGCTCAGCCGCACCAACATCGCCGCGCTGTTCGTCATCCTGTTCATCTACGGCTGGACGCAATATCTCTGGCCGCTGCTCGTCACCAACGACAACCAGATGAACACGATCGTCATCGCGCTGAGGAAGATGATCTCGTTCGCGGATGCGGACACCGAATGGCATCTCGTCATGGTGACCTGTGTGCTCGCCATTCTGCCGCCGATCCTGGTGGTCGTGCTGATGCAGCGCTGGTTCGTGAAGGGCCTCGTGGAGTCGGAGAAGTAAATGGCCGAGGTGACCCTCAAGGATGTGCGCAAGGTCTATCCGGGTAATGTCGAAGCCGTGAAGGGCATCTCGATCGAAATACCCGACGGCAAGCTCTGCGTGCTGGTCGGACCTTCCGGCTGCGGCAAGTCGACCTTGATCCGCATGATCGCGGGGCTCGAGTCCATCACCTCGGGGACGGTTTCGATAGGGCCGAAGGTGGTCAACCAGGTAGAGCCGGCCGATCGCGACATCGCGATGGTGTTCCAGTCTTATGCGCTCTATCCGCACATGTCGGTCTACGACAACATGGCCTACGGACTGAAGAACCGCGGCACGCCGAAAGCCGAGATCGACGCCCGCGTGAAGGAGGCCGCGCGCATCCTCGCCATCGAGAGCTTCCTGGACCGCAAGCCGCGCCAACTCTCCGGCGGCCAGCGCCAGCGGGTCGCAATGGGCCGTGCGATCGTGCGCAAGCCGCAGGTGTTCCTGTTCGATGAGCCGCTGTCCAACCTCGACGCCAAGTTGCGCGGCCAGATGCGGATCGAGATCAAGAAGCTGCAGCAGACGCTGGGCGTCACCTCGGTCTATGTCACCCACGACCAGGTCGAGGCGATGACGCTGGCCGACGTGCTGGTGGTGATGAACGAGGGCAGGGCGGAGCAGATCGATACGCCGATCGCCGTCTACGAGCGGCCGGCGTCGACCTTCGTCGCAGGCTTCATCGGGTCGCCGGCCATGAACCTGATGAAGGCGAAGAGCACCGGCGAGGCCGGACTCGACCTTGCCGGCGGCGGCTCGGTCAAGCTGCGCGAAATGTCGACGCCGGAAGCCGGGCGAGACATCCTGCTCGGCGTCCGGCCCGAGCACATGAGTCCTGCGCCAGAGACCGACGCGGATCTCCTGCTCGATGTCTCGGTGATCGAGACGCTCGGCGCCGACACGCTGGCGCACGGCCACGTCGCGGGCGGCAAGCCCGGAGGAGGCGAACTCGTGGTGCGCCTGCCCGGTTCGACGCGAGTGAATGTCGGCGACCGCCTGCCGCTTTCGATCCAGCCCGGCATGGCTCATCTCTTCGACGCATCAAGCGGCCGGCGGATCTGAGGGCACGCCTGCGGCGGAATTGTCATATTTAGTTGCCGGGCGTGGCGACAGGGGCTAACCAACGGCAATGAAAACCGGTGATATTCCCATGTCTTTGGCGACGGCGGACGCCTATCTTGCCGCTATCGTCGATTCCTCGTTCGACGCCATCGTCAGCAAGGATCTGAACAGCATCATTACCAGCTGGAACCGCGCCGCAGAGCGTTTGTTCGGCTACACCGCCGAAGAGGCGATAGGGCGCTCGGTGCTGATGCTCATTCCGGAAGACCGGCATATGGAGGAGGTCGAGATCATGGCCCGGATTCGCCGCGGCGAGCCGATGCCGACCTTCGATACGATCCGCGTCCGCAAGGACGGCACGCGGGTGCCCGTGTCGCTGACCGTGTCGCCGATCCGCGGGCCGGCCGGGCAGATCGTCGGAGCTTCCAAGATCGCCCGCGACATCACCGCCGCCAAGGAAAGCGAGCGGCGCATCCGCCTGCTGATGCGCGAGGTGAACCATCGGGTGAAGAACCAGTTCGCCGTGATCCTCTCCATGGTGCGCGAGACGGGCAGGCGTACCACGGATCCGCAGGAATTCGAGCAGCGCGTGCGCGACCGCATCATGGCGCTGTCGCGCTCGCATGACCTGCTGGTCAATTCGGACTGGGTCGGCGCGTCGCTCGCCGAACTGGTCGAAGAGCACCTGAAGCCCTTCGGCAGGGAGAACCAGACCAGGATCGAGGGTCCGGCAATAAGGCTGAGCGCCAACGCCGTGCAACACCTCGGCATGGCGCTGCATGAACTCGGCACGAACTCCGCTAAATATGGCGCGCTGGCGTCCGATGCGGGACGGCTTGAGATCGACTGGAAGATCACTCCGAGGCCGGACGGGCTCAACGATCTTCACCTGACCTGGGAGGAACGGTTTCCGCCGATGGCGGGTGAACGACGCTTCGACGCGTCGCGCAAGGGCTTCGGCACGGTGGTGCTGCAACGGGTGGCGCCGCAGGCCCTTGCCGGCCACGCGACCATGAAGCGCGAAGCCGACCGGATGACGTGGAAGCTCGTCGCGCCCGTCGAGACGGTGGTCGCGTCGGAAGCGGACTGATCCAAGCTGCCTGTCGGTCAAAGCGTTGCCCGGCCGCCATCTCCGCCCGCCGCCGGACCGCCTGAGCGATCTCGAGGCAGCGGGAGGCGCGCGTTGCGCTCCGCCGTCAGTACATCCGTGACTTGCAGAAAGCGTGCGAACCGTGGCCCGCCGCGCGCCGGGAGAGGCCGCCAGACTGGCGCAGCGCTCCGGCCACTCGTGGCCTCCGCGGCTGCGCCCGGCATTCGAGCGGGAAGGAGGTTATCCCGCGAATGCCGCTGGACAGCATATGGGTGCAGGGCGACGCGGTTGCAAGGGCATGCGGGCGCCCTATCTCCGACACGATGGGGGTCTTGACTGACGCTCCAGCAGGTCGAGGAGGCTAACATGCGAACCGCACTCATCGCGCTCACCCTGGTGGCGACAGCGCTGCCCGCGCACGCCATATCGCGCTACAACTCAACGCAGATGTCATGCGGCGAGGCACAGAGCCGGATCCAGGAGGAGGGGGCGGTGATCCTGCGCTACCGTTCCGCGCGAAATCCCTCGCTGCCGCTCTACGACCGCTATGTCGCGCATGGGGGCTACTGCCGGCCCGGCGAATACGCCAAGCTCGAAGTGGTGCCGACCGCCGGCACCAACCGCTGCCGCGTGCTGAAATGCATGCAGAGGACGTATTATCCGTTCGATGAGTAGGGGAGTTAGGCAGTAGCCAGTAGGGTGATATCTCTTCAGCCGCTTCTGGACTGCGGTGCCGTAATCAGGTCATTTCCCTACTGCCTACTGCCTACTGCCTACTGCCTCATCCAAACAGATCCGCCTGCGCGGGCGCCTTTATCGCGCCTTCGAGCCTCAGCATCTTCTGCTTTGTCGTCACGCCGCCCGGCGCGGAGAAACCGCCGATCCTGCCGCCGGCTGCCAGCACGCGGTGGCACGGCACGATGAGCGGCACGGGGTTCTTTCCCATCGCCTGCCCAACCGCTTGAGCCTGACCCGGCAGGCCGGCGCGTTCGGCGAGCTCGCCGTAGGTCAGCGTCTCGCCGTGGCGGAGTTTTCGCAAGGTCGCGTAGATCGTCCGGCGCAATGGCTCCACGGGACCGAAATCGACAGGGACGGCCGAGAAGTCGACCGTCTCGCCTCTCGCATAGGCCTGGATCATGTCCGCCAGGATGGCAATCTCCGGCGGCAGCTTCGCCGCGCGCGTCGAGGCGAGCCTCTTCGTCAGAGCCTTCTCGGTCTCGGCCGCGTCGCCGGCCGGCAGCTGCAGGCGCACCACGGGAAGCCGCCGGGGTTCGGCGCGCCAGGCGAGGCCGATCGGCCCGAGCGCGGTGTCCAGGACGGTGTGGAAGAGGGAGGAGGCATCCATCGGCGGTCTCCACGAGACGAAGAAACAATTCTACAGCGAGTCTCGCGATCGAACAATCCGTGAACATTTGCCAGGCGAGAAGCCGGGGATTGCACCGCGCGCTGCATCTTGGCCGATCGTGACGCCGATTCGCGGGTCTCGTCTCATTCCCGCCAGAAATTGGCTGCATTCGGGTCACACGCCATCGACCCGGAGCTCTGCGCTGTCCGTCCGCCGTTTTCTCCTTCTCGCCGCCGCGGCCAGCCTGACGTCGGGCTGCGTTTCCGGCGATCTCGCGTCGCTCGCGCCACAACCCTCGCTCCAGCCGCAGGCGAGCGCGCTCGCCGAAGCCGACATCGACGCGGCGGCGGAGGATTTCGCGGGACTGCCGCTCGCTCCCACCGCCGCGGAAAGAGCCGCGCCGAAGGGCGACCGGCTTGCCATGCAGCCGTCGCCCGAGCGGCTGTCGCAGGTGGCGATGGCAGCACCGACGCGGACCTCCGCCCCGGCCGCGATCGCGGCTCCCGAGCAGCCATCCGCCGGCGAGGTCAAGCTCGCCGCCTTCGCGCCGCCGCCGCCGCCTTCGTCGGGCGCGCCGGTCGATGCGCTGATCGCCAAATATGCACGCCACTACGACCTGCCCGAGGCCTTCGTGCGCAAGGTCGTGAAGCGCGAGAGCAACTTCAACCCGAAAGCCTACAACCGCGGCCATTGGGGGCTGATGCAGATCAAGCACCAGACGGCGCGCGGCATGGGCTATCGCGGCTCGGCCTCCGGGCTGCTCGATGCCGAGACCAACCTGATCTACTCGGTGAAATACCTGCGCGGGGCCTACCTCGTCGCCGGCGGTGACGAGCGCAAGGCGGACCGGCTCTACCAGTCGGGCTACTACTACCACGCCAAGCGGGCCGGGCTGCTGGACGAAACCGGCCTCGGCCGCGACCGGGTGCGCAAGCGGCGCTATTGACAGGTGCCGCGGCCGGGCGCCTGATCGGGCCGCGCCGGTGGTTGCCCTCGTTAGTGGCTTTGCGACTGGGACGGCTTCCGCCGGCGCGCCTCAGATCCTTGCCTGCCTCACCGAAAACCGCGGATGGCGCGACAGTGCGCGTGCCGAGATTTCGCCGACGCCGAGCGACAGCCTCAGATGCACGACGAGCTCGCCCTTTGTCGAGCGGCTGCGCGCCCCCGACGGATTGGCGAGCCCGGTCAGCAGTGCCGCGACCTGCAGCAGGTCGTCGTCGCCGATCCGGGCATAGCGCAGCGGGCGCGGCGGCGACGGCAGGGCATGGACCAGCGTGCCGATGGCGGCGCGGTCGCCATTGTCGACGAGGCTGACCGTGGCTCCCGCCGGGGCATCGGCCAGGGCCTCGGCCAGTGCGGCGCGCACCAGCCGGTCGTGCGCCGCGCCGCGCTTCGGCCAGGACGGCAGGTCGAAGGCGACGGCGGCAAAGCGCGTGTCGGACCGGCTGGCGAGCGCGTCGATCAGGGCGCGGGCGAAGGCAAGCTTGTAGCGGTCGGTCGAGCGCTGGCGCAGCACGCGCCGGTAGGAGAGCCGGTCACGCAGGTCCGACACCGCCTGGCGCAGCGCCGCCTCGTCGTCGGCAACCAGCAGGCCGAGCACCAAGCGGCCGGTCTGCGGCTCGCCCGACTGGCCGAGGAAGGCGGCGGGAGCGGATGGAGCAGCGTGCAGGACACCCGGCAGCGCCGCGGCGGCGATGCCCAGACCCAGAACCGACCTGCGCGTGACGCCCATCGGCGCCCTCCACCCGTCGCAGCAAACATACGCCCGCCGCGCCGAAAGGCAAACATTCGAACTGTCGTCCTTACGCCGATTTAACGCCTGCCGTGCAACAAGCCGGCATGGCCAAAACGAAAGCAAAGGCGGCGCCCGCCGCGACCCCAGGCGACGCGCCCAAGAAGCGCTCGAAGGTGAAGCTCCTCCTGTTCGCGCTGGTGCCGCTGCTCGTGCTGGGCGGGGGCGGCTACGGGGCCTGGGCCTATTTCCTGGCGCCCGCGCCGCAGCCGCCGGCCGAGGCGGAGGGCCATGGCGGGGTCGACCCGCAGAAGGTCGCGGCGCTGAAGGCCGAAGCCGACGCCGAGACCTCGGCCACCTACAGTTTCGCGCTTTCCCAGCTGCTCAAATCGCGCTGCGGCGGGCTCGAGGTCGCGGCGCTGAAGCAGGCGTCCGACGCGGAAGCCGCGCATGACGGAATGCTCGTGTCGATGTCGTGGCAGGCCGCCCTGCGCCGCGCCGGCACGGTGACGGAAGCCTCGTGCGAGCGCATGCTGGCCGAGATCGACCACGCCGAGGTCAAGGCTAGTGGCGGCGGGCCGGCGGGCGGGCATGACGCGAAGCCGAAGGGCGGGCATTAGCAGGGCATTAGGGCAGTAGGGTGCCCCGGCCATCCATCGCCGTCATCCTCGGCCTTGAGCCGAGGATCTGCCGGCGTCGATGCGAAGGGCGGCTCTGATACGGGCGAGCGACGGCAGATCCTCGGGACAAGGCCGAGGATGACGTCGCGCGTGGGGAGGATACGCGCGGGGGATGGACCGTCGCCCCCTCACGACGTGTCGCGCCGCGCCTCCCAGGCGAAATAGTGAACGTCT
>JAHBYX010000005.1 GCA_019635735.1 Mesorhizobium sp. | reverse complement strand
GGAGCGCGGCCGACAGGGCCTTCGAGGTCTGGTCGGAAAGCGAGGCGTTGTCGTGTTCGGCGACGAGGAGAATTGCCATTGATCTGATCCTTTCCTGTTCGCCTCAGATGACGCCGGCGCCCTTGAGGGCCGACACGAGTTCCTGAACGGTCTTCACCTTGACGCCCGCCTTGCGGCCGCCGGGCTCCTCGGTATTCAGGACCTTCAGCCGCGCCTTGACCTCGACGCCGAAGTTTCCCGGGGTCTTCTCGTCCAGCGGCTTCTTCTTCGCTTTCATGATGTTCGGCAGCGAGGCATAGCGCGGCTGGTTGAGCCGCAGGTCCGTCGTCACGATCGCCGGCAGCTTGACCTCGATCACCTGCAGGCCGCCGTCGACCTCGCGCGTCACCTTGGCCTTGCCGTCGCCAAGCTCGATCTTCGAGGCGAACGTCGCCTGCGACCAGCCGAGAAGGGCCGCTAGCATCTGGCCGGTCTGGTTGGCGTCGTCGTCGATCGCCTGCTTGCCGAGGATCACCAGGCCAGGCTGTTCGGCGTCCACCACGCCCTTGAGGATCTTGGCGACGGACAGCGGCTCGACCAGCTCGTCGACCTTGACCAGGATGCCGCGGTCGGCGCCCATTGCGAGCGCCGTCCTGATCGTCTCCTGCGCCTGCGCCGGGCCGATCGACACGACCACGATCTCCTCGACCTTGCCGGCTTCCTTCAGGCGGATCGCCTCCTCGACGCTGATCTCGTCGAAGGGATTCATCGCCATCTTGACGTTCGCAAGCTCGACCCCAGACCCGTCCGACTTCACGCGGATCTTCACGTTCGCGTCCACAACCCGCTTCACCGGGACAAGTACTTTCATGGGTTCACCTCCTTCGTCGCGATGCGGGGCACCGAAAGCCTACCTGGTCGTCAGTGTGACTTTCGCGTTCAATGCCGCCGCCTCCGCTGCCTCGAATTCCAGAGCCTGCGCGAGCGGCATGCCGAATCCGCGGTCCATAAGCGCCTTGATGTGACGGATGTGGTCAGGTCGCCACTGGGCGATCGACAGCGCCACCGCGCGTGCCTCGTCGAGAAGATCCGCATCCGCAACGACGCGGCCGACGAAGCCGAGCCGCGCCCCCTCTTCCGCGGACACCTTTCGCGCGCTCAGCGAGATCTCCTTTGCCCGCGACAGGCCTATCGTCCTCGGCAGGCGCTGCGAAAGACCCCAGCCGGGGAGCAGGCCGATCTTGGCATGGGTGTCCTGGAAATAGGCGGATTGAGCCGCCAGGACGATGTCGCAGGCCAGGGTGATTTCAAAGCCGCCGGTGACCGCGAGCCCATTGATGGCAGCGATGATCGGCTTCTTGAGTGCCGTGATGGTTGCGCCGATATCCGCCTGGCCAACATTGCCGGCGACATTGCTTCCCGAGGCCGCGAGTTCCTTGACGTCGAGCCCGGCGCAGAAAGCGCGACCCTTGCCCGTGAGCATGATCACCGCCACGTCTTCGCGGCCGTCCATCTCGCGCAGCGTCCCCACCAGCGCATGCCGCAAAGCGGCGTTCAGCGAATTGAGCGCGTCGGGGCGGTTTAACGTCAGCGTGGCGATGCCATCCTCGACGTCGACAAGAAGCGGCGCATCCGTCATCGGGTCCTCCCTGAGATGAATCTTGCGAAACGCTCGGCCGTCGCGATGAACCGAGGCGCCTGGGTAGCATCCTCATAGTAGGCGTCACGTGCCAGACGGTGCTGGTAGTCGTAGAGCACGGCGAGCTTCCAGGCCGCCATCGCCGCATACCAGGGCAGGGTCGACATGTCCCGCCCGGTCGTCTCGGCATATCGCGCGACGAATTCCTCGCGCGAAGGAAAGCCGTCGGCCAGCATCGCCGCAGACAGTTCCTGCGTCGGATTCAGCTGCTCGCCTGGCACCGGGTAGCAGCAGGCGGCGTAGCCGAGGTCGAGCAGCGGATCGCCGATCGTCGCCAGTTCCCAGTCGAGGATGGCAAGCAGTCTCGGCGGCGATGTCTCCGACCAGATCACGTTGCCGAGCCGGAAATCGTTGTGGACGATCGCATCGCCGGATTCCGTCGGGATGGTCGAGCGCAGATGCGCCGCCATGCCGGTGAGCCATGAAGGCGGCGTAGGATTGAGGTTCATCAGCCCTTCCAGGCGCTTCAGATGTCGGGCGTTGAAGTCCTTCGGCTGGCCGAAATCCTCCAGCCCCGCCGCACGCCAGTCCACCGCATGCAATTTGGCCAGTCCGTCGGCGAGGCCGAAGGCAATGGCCCGGCCATCCCGCGCGGCGGTGAAGGCCGACGCCAGCCGGTCTGTCATGATCGGACCCGGCACGTGCTGCATCACGTAGAACGGCACGTCGAGGACGTCACCGGCATCGGCCGTGGCAAGCACCTTCGGCACCGGGACGTCACGGCCCTCGAGCGCCTTGATGACCTTGGCCTCGCGCACAACATCGTTGGCGCCCTTCGGCAGCGGCGGCGGCGGCGGGCGACGCAGCACGGCGTTGCCGCCCCGGACGCGGATCAGGTAGGTGAGGTTCGAATGGCCGTCGCCGATGCGGCGCGGCGCCGGGGAGCCGTCGAGCAACCCTCGCGTCTGGAGAAATCGCTCGAGCGCCTCGAGCGTCGCGTGGTCCCACTCCCAGCTCATCGTGACGACTGGTTCAGCTCGATCATGACATCGAGATAGGATTGCGGCCACTGGCACTCGAACTGGCCGGCGGCGTCATGGCCGTCGATCGTGGCGCGGCAGGCGGCCTCCATGATCATGGTCGCATGGCGGCCGCCGGTCGGCAGCTTGACCAGGCCAAATCGCTCCATTCGCATGGCGCAGGTAGCGCCGCGGATGTCGGTGATCGTGACGTCAATCGAGCGCTGGGTCATGTCATCATCGAAGACCGCCTTTTGGTCGACGGAGGCGATCGGCACCAGTTCGCCGTCGCGCACCACATAGCCGCCGACGCCCCACTCGCCCTTTGCCATCCAGATCCACGCGTTGACGATGCGCTGGGCATCCGGCGTGTAGGCGACGAGCCACTTCCAGTGCTGCGGTACTTGCCAGTGACGCACGCCCCAGGAATGGTCGCGATGGCCGATCCGGTCGAGCTCGATCCGCTTGCCGTCCCATTCGATATAGCCCTTCACCCAGCCGGACTGTTCCAGCCGGTTGTCGGCGAACCAGGACGGCAGACCGTCGGGGTTCGATCGATAGCTGAAGGGCGAGTGGAAACCCTCGAACGAATAGTCTAGCTTGACCTTGTCGCTGTGGAAGGAAATGCGCGCAGTCTTCTGGTCGGCGGGCTGTTGCACGTGAAGATCGGCCAGACGAAAATCGTCGAAATCCATGCTGTCCGGCACGTCTCCCTGCACCAGTTCGAGCACGTAGGGCTTACGCTCCTTGCCCCACAGGATCAGGTTGAAGCCTGCCTTGCCGGTCCCGGTGAGGTAAAGATAGCACTGAAAGCCGAGCTCGTGGTCCGGCATGATCACCTGCCAGAAGAGCGAATCCCTTGCCCTGGCTCCGTCCTTCGGACGGTGTCGCAGGTCGTCGGTGGGCAGGTAGCCGGGATCGGCGATTTCAGGCGCGTTTTTGATCCAGTCGATCATGTCGGACCTCCCATTCCTGTCTCGCATGACTTCTGCCCGCTGCTCCCGCAAAGGTCAATATATGTCAGCATGCGTATCATGAACTAGCGAATTAAATCTGGACATCCTCCAACCGTACCGGTTCAATGCCGGAAAAGGGAGGCTGTGATGGATGCAGCGGCGGTATCGGCGTTGCTCGCCGGGGAAATCCCGGACGACCCGCCGGAAGGGTTCTTGCCGATTCAGGTCGGAACGGGCTTCAACGTCTACTTTGGACCGATCTACGGCAAACTGATCGACGGCAAGTTGCGGCTTGGGCTGCGTGTCGGCCGCCGACACATCAACCCGCATGATACCTGCCACGGTGGTGTCATCGCTTCCTTCGCGGATATGCAGGTCTATGTTGGGCAGCAACAGGAAGCGACGTTGCGGCGCATGCTGTTGCCGACCATCAGCATGAACATTGACTTCATCTCACCTGCTGCTCTCGGTGATTGGCTCGAAGGTAACTCGATCCTGCTTCGGCACACCAATTCGCTGCTGTTCCAGCAGACTGTCGGCACGGTGGGCGAGCGCGTGGTTTTCCGCGCCAGCTGTATCTACAAGGTGTCCGGCCGGGAAGCGCCGGAGGGAAGCAGAGTCGGGGACATGTTCGACTTGCCGTGATGGCCGGCTCTGAGTTCTTCCAGCGAAAGATGGACAGGCGCAGAAGCTTGGTCCATCAGTTTGTTGCGATGAACCGACCGGAGAGCCGCATGCAAAGAGCCGTATCGAGACCCGCAGCCAGGCGGCTCCCGCGCGACCAGCGCGTAGCGGCGATCCTCCTGACGGCGCGCACCGTGCTGCGCGACCGAGGCTCGGAGCAGTTCCTGACCTCGGAGGTGGCGGAACGCGCCGGAACCTCGGAAGCGACGATCTACAAATATTTCCCGACGAAGCGGGACCTGCTGATCCAGCTTGCCGAGCATTGGTTCGACGAGTTCCTGGCCGAGGACTATCCTGCCCGCACGAGCGGTCCGCTCAGGGACAGGCTCTTCCACGCGATCTGGTGGGCGCTGTCGTTCATCCGCCGCGAGTCAGCGCTCTCGCGGTTCGTTCTGATGGAGTTGCGCGCAGATCCCAACTATCGGTCGATGCGCATATACGATCAGAACCGCAAGGTCGTCGCCCGCGTCATGAGCGTAGTCGAGGACGGGCTTGCCAAGGGCGAGGTGCGCGACGACATCTCGATGCGGCTGATACGCGACATGATCTTCGGCGCGATCGAGCACCAGACCTGGGCCTATCTCCGGCGCGAGGGCGATTTTTCCGTCGATCACTCGGCCGAGGGAATCACCGAGATAATCCTCGCCGGCATCACACCGAACAAGACCGTGGGCGAGAGCATCTCCGAGGCGGTCGCCATTCTGGAGAAGGTAACCGCTTCGCTGAAGCAGGTCGGCACGGGCTGATCAGGCACCCGCCTGAGGGATCACTCCGGCCGCGGCGAGCGCCTTGACCCGGGCCGGGTCAACCCCCCATGCCGCGAGCGTGGCCGCAGTCGTCGCATGCGCATCGGGCGGGTCGTTGCGGATGGCTGACGGCGTGCGGCTGAAGCGCGGCGCCGGCGCCGGCTCAACGATGCCGCCTCGCTCCACGAAGGTCGACCGCGCATTGGCGGCCGCGTGGCGCGGTGCCTCGTCCATGTCGAGCACCGGCGATACACATGCGTCGGAGCCTTCAAAGATCTTCTCCCACTCGTCGCGCGACTTGGTAGCGAACTCTGCCTCGAACACGGCACGCAGGTCGGGCCAGCGGGCCTGATCGTGTTGCTTTGGTAGGACTGCGATGTCGAGGCCGAGCAGGCGCACGAACTCCCGGTAGAAGCGCTGCTCGACGCAGCCGACGGCCATCCAGCGGCCGTCGCTGGTGCGGTAGGTGGTATACCAGGGCGACCCGCCATCGACGCTGTTGGTGCCGCGCACGAGGTTCCAGAAATCGGCCTGGCGGTAGCCCATGTGCATGGTCATGAGGCTCGCAGAGCCGTCGAGCATGGCGGCATCGACGACCTGCCCCTGCCCGGAAGACCGGGCTTCGACCAAGGCAGCCAGCAACCCCATCGCGAGATAGAGCGAGCCGCCGGCGAAGTCGCCGACGAGATTGAGTGGGGCGACAGGCGCGCCGTCCCTCGGCCCGATCGCCGCCAGCGCGCCGGACATCGCGATGTAGTTGATGTCGTGGCCGGCCATCTGGGCCAGCGGCCCATCCTGGCCCCAGCCGGTCATGCGGCCGTAGACGAGGCGGGGATTGAGCGTGTGGCAGACCTCCGGCCCGAGACCGAGGCGCTCCATGACGCCGGGCCGGAAGCCTTCGATCAGCAGATCGGCGCCGACGACCAGATCTTTGACCAGGGCTACGCCCTCGGCTGCCTTCAGATCGATGGCGACCGCCTGTTTGGAGCGGTTGAGCAGGTCGTAGCGCAATCCGATGTCGAAGCCGAGATCTGTCGTTGCGAGCCGCTGCACGCTCACCACTTCGGCGCCGAGGTCTGCGAGCAGCATGCCGCAGAACGGGCCTGGCCCGATATTCGACATTTCGACGACCTTTACTCCGTGAAGCGGACCCATGACATGCTCCGTGTTGAGTGCGGCTAACCTCGTGGTCGGACGAGGCCTTCACTGGGAATAAGGCGGAACCCCATCCACTTTCCGCTTATCTCATAGCGGTCGGTCGAGTAAAGGAAAATGGTATATGTAGCGTATTAATTCCCTTGACTTCGTGCCAAGGTGAGCTAAACTCACCATCAAAGAGCAAGCAATGCGCGCGAAAGCCCCGGAGCCAGCCTTGGAACGCACCCAGATCATCGACAGCTTCGCCGCGGCAGCGCGCGACCCGCTATCTTATGCAAAACAGTGGAAAGCGCGGACCGGCAGGCCGGTCATCGGCTCATTTCCGATGAATTTTCCCGGCGAACTCGCGCATGCCGCGGGCGCTCTGCCGATGATCCTGCAGGAGAGTGACGACCCGATCACGGTCGGCCACGGCCTCCTGTTCCCCTTCTATTGCGGCTATACGCGCTCGATGGTCGACCAGGCCGTCCGCGGCGATTTCGACGTGTTGGACGCGATCATGTTCGGCGACCATTGCGTGCAGCTGCTCGGCGCGGCCGATGCGATCCGCATGCAGCTCACCAACACGCGGGTGATCTTCTTCCAGCTTATTTCGTCGATGTGCGATCCCTGGACGCAGGGCCGCTCCGAAGAGAGCTTCGCCAAGCTTCGCGCCGAGCTGGAGGACTTCGCCGGCGCCAAGGTGCAGGACGAGGCGATGCATGCTTCGATCCGACTGTTCAACAAGAACCGCGGGCTTATTCGCCGCCTCTACGACATGCGCAAGAAGGGCATCGCGCCGCTCGGTTCGGTCGAGATGCAGCATGTGGTCAAGTCGTCGATGGTGATGGACAAGGCAGAGCATACCGAACTCTTGGAGAAACTTGTCCGCATTTACGACAGCGCCGCGCCGCTGCCCGCGCGTAACGTTCGCCTGCACCTTTCCGGACATTTCTGCCAGGCGCCGAAGCCCGAACTGCTGGAGATGATTGAGCAATGCGGCGTGACTGTCGTCGGAGACGATCTCTACCACGGCTTCCGGTATATCTCGACCGACGTTCCGGAGCAGGGCGATCCGATCGCCGGACTGGCGCGGTGGTACATGGACCGCAACACCGGCGTCCCCTGTCCGACGCGCGTGCAGAACAATGTCGACTGGGATGCCTATCTGCTCAACGCGATGCGCGACGAAAAAGCCGAAGGCATGATCGTGCTGATGGCCAAGTTCTGCGAGCCGCACATGTATTATTACCCAGAGGTCAAGGAGGCCTTCGAGAAGGCCGACATGCCCCATCTCCTGATCGAGACGGAGCACGACGGCATGGCTCTTGAAAGCCTCAAGACCCGGGTCGAGACCTTCGTCGAAATCGTCAAGCACCGCCAAGCCGCCTGAGATCGGGAGAGCCAGATGAACATCGCCGTGAAATCCCCCTTCGAAGAGAAGAAGGCCAACAAGCTCCAATCGACCCGCATCGCCGGCAAGCTGGTGAACGACTACTGGGAGATGGTCTGGCGCGCCAAGGAAGAGGGCAAGCTGGTCTGTTGGTACGAAGGATCGGCGATCAATCCGTTCCTCGAGGCCGCCGACATCTGCTGGGTGCACGGCGAAGCCTATTCGGCCATGCTCGCCGCCCGCCACCAAGAAGGCACGGCGCAGCGCGTGGCCGAGGAGCGCGGTTACATGCGCGAGCTTTGCTCCTATGCACGCACGCATCTCGGCTGTGCGGTCTCCAACCAGCGCCTGCGTGGCGACAATGCCGGCGCGACCCCGGACGAGGACGACCTGACCTGGAAGCTTCCGCCGCCGGACATGATCATCTCTGCCTATGCCTATTGCTCTACCGGGCAGCAGTGGGACGAGATGACCAGCCGCGTCTTCGGCAAGAAGATTCCGATCTTCAACGTCTCTCTGCCGTGGATCTGGGGTTCGAAGCCCGACGCCGGATATCTGCGCGGACAGGAGTGGGAAGAGACGTCGACCTATGTCGAGCGCCAGCTCTTCGACATGGTAAAGTTCATCGAGGAGCGCACAGGAAAGCCCTACCCCTGGGATCGGCTCTACTCAATGATGGCAGACATCCGCCGCGCGTCGGAACTGCGACTCGAAGCGATGGAGCTTTGCACCGCGCAGCCGGCTCCGGCGAGCTTTTTTGACTGGGTGGTGTCGATCGCCCCTATCAACAATCTGCCTGTCGCCGGCGTGAAGGATTACTTCGAGACGGTGCTGACCGAGGTCAAGCAGCGCGTCAAGGACGGCGAAGGTGCGGTGCCGGATGAGAAATACCGTCTGTTCTTCGACGGGATCATGAACTGGAACAAGGTCGGCTGGCTCGCCAACAAGTTCGCGAAGTGGGACGCTGCCGTTGTGGCCGGACGCTATACGCACATGGCATTCTGGCAGGAGCCGAGCCTGATCGACCCGAACGCGCCCGTGCGCGGCATGGCGCAGAACTATCTGATCTGCCCCAACAACCATGCGGCGCCGATCCTGATCGACCTGATCATGGGCCTGTGCCGGAAGTTCAAGGTGGACGGGATGGTGATCCATGCCTCGCGCACCTGCCGCGCCTTCACCAATCCGCAGTTCATGATCGCCGACACCGCGCACAAGCAACTCGGCATCCCGACATCGATGTTCGAGGGCGACGTCACCGACGAGTCTTTCTACAAGGACGAACTGCTGAACAGCCGTGTCGAGGCGATGCTCGAGGCGATCGAGCACCGGCGCATGGTGCACGCTGCCTGATAGCGGCATGCTTGAGTGAAGACTGGAAGGAGTGGCCGGATGAAACAGCACGTGATGGGCGTGGACTTTGGCTCCACCACCGCGAAGACGGTCATTCTCGACCTAAATGGAAACATCGTTTCTCACGCCGTCGCCCATATGGGCGCGGTGTCAGGCAACGGCGTGAAACAGTCAATGAAGGACGCGCTCGATGCGGCCGGGCTGACACAGGCCGATATTGGTCGGACGGTTTCGACCGGCTACGGCCGCCGGATGCTCGACGAGGCCGACAAAAACTACACCGAGATCACCTGTCACGCCCGCGGCGCCGTCGCCATGGTGCCGGGCGCGCGGCTGGTCATTGATATCGGCGGGCAGGACAGCAAGGTCATCTCCGTCGATTCCAACGGACTGGTCTCACAGTTTGCGATGAACGACCGCTGCGCCGCCGGCACTGGGAAGTTCCTGGAAGTGCTGGCGCGGGCGATGGAAATCCCGCTGGAGGACATGGGCGCCACGGCGCTTGCGGCGCAGGAGAAACTGAAGATCTCCTCCATGTGCGCGACTTTCGCCGAGACGGAGGTCATCTCGCTGCTAGCGGAAGGCCATCCCAAGACCGACGTGCTCGGCGCTGTGCACAAGGCGATTGCGTCGCGCACACTGGGTCTCGTCGGACGCGTCGGCAAGAAGGGGCCCGTGGTGATGACGGGCGGCGTCGCCAACAATCCGGCCGCCGTCCATTACATTCAGGAAGAGCTGCAGATGCCACTAATCCTGCCCGACGTGCCGCAGATCGCGGGAGCACTCGGCGCGGCGCTGATCGGGCTCGACGACTACAGGGCCGAGAACCGGCAACTGCTGATCTCCGAAGCCGAGGATATGGCGCGCGAGGAGCAGATGGCGGCGGACAAGGCTTGCGTCCCGGGCTGCCGCGGCGTTCCGGAATTCGCCGTCGATCCCCGTGAGAAACAGCCCGTCCCGGGCAAACTGAAATCCCTCGTTGGCTCGCTGCAAAAGCATTTCTGAGCGATCCATGGAACGGTTCCCGGCCCTTCGTCTGATCCTGAAGCTTGGACGGATCGGGGCCGCCCTCATGGCTCTGGCCCTGACTGGATTCTTCCTCGCTTTCGCGTGGGACGGGCTCGGCTGGTGGTCGCTTCCACTCGCGCCAGCCGTGCTTGCGGCGAGCTACTTCCTGTTCAAGAGCTATGTCGAGATCGTCCAGATCATTACCGAAATGGTTCATTGAGACGCCGCATGAGGGTTCAGGCCGCTTTCGCTTCCGGACAAAACCGCCCGATCGAGGTGGCTGACTTCGACCTTGACGGTCCGCGTCGGGGAGAGGTTCTGGTGGAGATGAAGGCGGCGGGCCTATGCCACTCGGATATGTCCTTCTTCGACGGCTCCCGGAACTGGACCGATTACCCAATCGTTCTCGGCCACGAGGGTGCGGGCGTCGTGCGCGAGGTCGGCGCCGGCGTGACCTCGCTCTCGTCAGGCGACCACGTCATTCTCGTCGGCATTCCAGAATGCGGCTCGTGCCCTGCCTGCCGCTCGCGCAAGACCAACCTGTGCGACCAGTATTTCAGGCAGGTCGATCGCCGGCCGCTCTCGCGCGATGGACGCTCGGTGCGCGCCTTCTGCGAACTCGGCACGTTTTCCCCCTTCCTCACCGTCCGGGAATGGCAGGCGGCGAGGATCAGGCCGGACGTGCCGCTGGACGCGATCTGTTGCCTCTCATGCGCGGGAGCAACAGGCGTCGGGTCCGCGATCTTCACTGCGAAGGTCGAACCGGGTAGCAGCGTCGTCGTGTACGGGCTTGGCGGCATCGGTCTGAACGTCGTCGAGGGTGCCCGCATCGCCGGTGCCACGACCATCATCGGGGTTGATACCAATCCGGCGAAAGAAGAGACGGCACGCCGCCTCGGCGTCACCCATTTCATTGATCCGCGCTCCATGGCCGATGTCGTCGGCGCCGTCCGCGACATCACCAGAGGAGGGTCGGATTACGCCTTCGAATGCGTGGGCTCGTCGGCGATCCTGTCGCAGGCAGTCGAATCCACACGCATCGGCTGGGGGACGACGGTGACGATAGGCATCTTGCCAGGGGATCAGCGCGTCGATCTAAGGCCCCGCGCCCTGCAGGAGGGACGCCGGCTGATGGGCTCCTACCTCGGCAACATCAAGACGCGCAGCGAGTTGCCGCTGCTGGCCGACTGGTATGCCGAGGGCAAGCTGCATTTCGACGATCTGATCTCTCACCGCATCGGTTTGGCGGATATCCGCGCCGGCTTCCATCTCCTGGCCAGCGGAGAGGCGCGGCGGGTGGTCGTCACCTTTTGAGTGCAACACACCTGAGTTCACGTCACCTTTTGGGCAAGCGGAACGCAGGAAGATGATCCGTGGTGATTTTTCCCCGGATTTCCGCCGCAGTTTGGTCGACTCGAAAGGTGATGATGAGAGGTCACCAACCTCGAAAAATGTTGACAGGAAACTTGTGCGGCAGCAAATCGTACTATAGCATATGAATACTCCAACGTACCGATCGGCATGGAGGATGCTGGTACGATGGAAGCTGTCCGCGTCACGCGTTCCGCGACAAAACGCGTTCTTGGAGGAAGCCAATGTATCGCATCAGCCAGTTGCTATATCGTTCCGCTGCAGTCGCCGGCCTGCTTGTCGCGCTCGGCGCGGCAGCATCCGCGGAGCCGCTGAAGCTCGTCATCTGCCACGTGGACGACCGCTCCGGTTCGGCCGCCGACACCGGCATCGAAAGCCTGAACGGGCTAAAGATGGTCATCGACCCGCTCAACGAGGCGGGCGGGATCAACGGCCAGAAGATCGAACTGATCACCTACGACACCAAGACCGATCCGCAGCTCGCCGCCAACTTCGGCACGCGCTGCTCGGAGGACGACAAGGGCCTGCTCATCATCGGTGGCAGCCCGTCGGCCGTAGCCAACTCGCTGGTGACTGTCGCCAACCAGACCAAGACGCCGTTGTACATTCTCGCGGCAGCGGCGCCGAACGTCACCGACAATGCCGATTACCAGTTCCGGTTCGGGCCGAAGGTGACGCAAGATTCTATCGCGGTGGCTGATGCCCTGTCCAAGAATGGCATCAAGTCGGTCGCCATTATCAACAATTCGGTGCCATTCGGCATTTCCGGCGCCGCGTCGGCGACCGAGGAGCTCGCCAAGAAGAATATCACTGTGGCAACGCAGCAGACCTACGACGTCGCCGCGACCGACGTATCGCCGCAGGTGATCAATCTGATGCAGGCGGATGCCGAAGCGATCCTCGTCTACCCGTATCCGGCCGACGGTGCGCGGGTCATCCGCACGATCCGCCAGATGGGCATCGACAAGCCGGTGATCATGCCGCGCGTCGGCATGATGAAGGCATTCCGCGAACTAGCTGCGGACACCGGCAACGGCGTGCTCGTCCCCTCGTCCGTCGACACGACGAGGCCCGAAGTGGCAGAACTCTTCAAGAAGTATTCCGAGCAGTTCGGCCCCCTCGCGATCTCGCCC
Organism: Mesorhizobium sp.; assembly: GCA_019635735.1. Classification (GTDB taxonomy): domain Bacteria; phylum Pseudomonadota; class Alphaproteobacteria; order Rhizobiales; family Rhizobiaceae; genus Mesorhizobium_A. The sequence continues at coordinate 310,861 of JAHBYX010000005.1, read as the reverse complement.
TCGCCCGCCCAGGGCTATGACGCCGGCACGCTGACGATCGCCGTTTTGAAGGACGAGAAGGTCCAGGCCGCGATTCAGGCAGGTGATCTCCAGGGCGCGCGCGACGCGATCCGCGACGCGACCCGCAGGCACGGCGACTTTGTCGGCATGCAGGGTACGGCCAATAGCGGTTACCACTTCTCGAAGGACAATCATGGTCCGACCGACGAAGGGTTCTTCGTCTTCGTGAAGGTGGCCGACGATGGAAAGTCGCTCGAAGCAGTCGATGCGGCTGCTGCCCTAAAGAAGTAACATCCGCATCTCGCGGCGGCGCGCGGCATGAGCCCACGCGCCGCTTCGGTCCCAGCCGAAGCAAGGACCCGTTCAAATGCTCATGAAGCTCAGCTACCTGCTGCTGGCCGGCCTGACCAATGGTAGTGTGTACGGACTGATCGGCCTGTCCCTTTCCGTGATCTACGGCTCTTCCCGCGTGATCAATTTCGCTCAGGGCGAGTTCGTCATGCTCGGCGCCATGTCTGCCGTGTTGTTCATGGTGACACTCGCGCTTCCGTGGCCGCTTGCCATGTTGGCGATGATCGCCGTGGTCATAGTGGCCGCACTGGCTCTCGACTATGGCGTCTACCGGCCACTGACGAAGCGCAAGGCGGCGCCGCTGACCATCATGATCGGTACGCTCGCGGCGGCCATCGTCGTATACGGACTGGCTTTCCTGTTGTGGGGTCCTGATCAGAAGTTTGTGCCGCCGGTCTTGTCGCTGACGCCGGTGCGTATCGGCTTCCTCGTCACCAATACTCAGCAGGTCTCACTGATCGTCATATTCCTAGCATTCCTCATAGCTACTTGGTATCTCCTCTATCGCACCCGTTTCGGCCTGACCGTCCGCGCGACGGGCGTCAATCCGAAGGTTGCGCTTCTGATGGGTATTCGCTCCGAGCGCATCGTGCAGTTCTCGTTTATCTTCTCGGCTACCATTTCCGGTGTCGCCGGCATGATGGTGGGCCCGCTCCTGGGCGGCCATGTCGGAATGGGCCTTCTGCTTACGGTCAAGGGCTTCATGGCGGCGATCCTCGGCGGGTTGGGCTCGCCGTTCGCCGCCGCGGCCGGTGGCATCGCCATTGGCATGATGGAAGCGCTGATGGCCGGCTATGGCACCTCGCTCTATGCGGAGCCAGCCATATTCGTCCTCATCCTGCTCGTCCTGATCGTGCGTCCGTACGGCCTGCTCGGCGACTACGAAGCGGAGCGCCGCTGACATGGCTGGAGACACCGTGCCCGAGGCCCCGCGCGCGCCGACTATCATTCCCGTGCTGGTCATCCTCGCGCTGGGAATCGTCCTGCCCTTCCTGCTGAGCAGCGGCTTCCACCTGCGGCTGGCGATGCTTGTCTGGATCTATGCGATCCTTTGTATGGGGTTCAACCTGCTCTACGGCTATTCGGGTCAGATCTCGCTCGGCTCGCCCGCATTCTATGCAATAGGCGGCTACGCGTTCGCGATGCTGCAGACGATGTTGGGTATGGGTCCCGTCTCGGCGTTCGTGGGCTCGCTGCTGCTGGTGGCGGTGCTGTCGCTGCTGATCGGACTGCCTTTGCTCAGGCTGCGCACCCACTACCTCGCCATGGCGACGCTCGCCTTCATGCTGGTGCAGAACGGCGTCGCCAACCGCTGGATCAACTTTACCGGCGGCCAGAGCGGCGTCGCGGTGCCGCCGCTCGAATGGGGCGGTGAGCCAATCGGGCGCATGGGGATCTATTTCGTCATCCTCGCCCTCGCGGCCGCAGTGTTCATCCTCCACGACTTTCTGATCCGGTCGCATCTCGGCCGCGCCATGCAGGCGATCCGCGACGACGAGACCGCTGCTCAGGCGCTCGGCGTGAAGGTAACCCGCATGAAGCTCGCGGTGCTGGTGCTGTCGGCCGTCATGGCGGCGATCGCCGGCGTGTGCTTCGGCATCACCTCTCTGCGGGTGGACCCCAGCCTTTCCGAATTCCACGTGCTGGTGTCTCTGCTGACGATCGTAGTCGTCGGCGGGCTGGGGACGCGGTTCGGGCCGATCCTCGGCTCGATCATCGTGGTGCTGCTGCCGCAGCTTCTGCATGAATTCGGAGAATTGGAGACGGTCGTCTACGGCCTGTTCATCCTGCTGTTCCTGCTGTTCCTGCCGCATGGCTTGTCCGGCCTGCTGGAACGCCGTGACTGGCGCCTGCGCCGGACCGGGAAGAAGCCCGCGCCGGCGGTGGCGCGCGACTTGAAGGAGGAGCTGCCGTGACCGCGACCGATCCGCTTCTCAGACTGGACAATGTCACCCGGCGCTTCGGCGGGTTGGTGGCGGTCAACGACATCTCCTTCCAGATCCACAGCGGCGAGGTGAAGGGACTGATCGGACCGAACGGAGCTGGCAAGTCGACCACGTTCGATCTCGTCACCGGCGTACGGCCGCCAAGTTCTGGCGAGGTCTATTTCCGCGGCCAGCGGGTGACGAGGCAGCCGGCGCATACCCGCTCGCCCATGGGCATGGCACGCACCTTCCAGATTGTGAGGCTGTTCTCCGGACTGTCGGTGCTGGAGAACGTGCAACTGGGCCTACATCCGAAATTTCCTGACGGTATCGTCCGCTCGTTGCTGCGACTGGGATCACTGTCGGGTCAGGAACGCGCCAGCCGGGAACGGGCGATGGACTTGCTCGCATTCGTCGGACTGGCGGACCGCGCTGGCCACGCGATCGACCAGCTGACCCTCGGCCAGCTTCGCCTCGTCGACATCGCACGGGCACTCGCGGCGGACCCCGTTCTGCTGATGCTTGACGAGCCGGCGGCGGGCCTGAACGATGCCGAAACCGACAATCTCGGCGAGATGCTGGTCCGCTTGCGTAAGCAAGGGCTTTCCATGCTGCTCGTCGAGCACGACATCGATTTCATCATGAAGGCCTGCGACAGCATTGTCGTGATGGACCATGGCGTGAAGATCGCCGACGGAACGCCGGCGGAAGTCGCCCGTAACCCGGACGTGATCGCGGCCTATTTCGGGCGGAGGGCTGTGCATGCTGCGGCTTGAGCAGGTTTCCGCCGGCTACAATCGGTCCATCGCGCTCGACAATACGTCTATCGAGATCCCGGAAGGCAAGATCGTGTCCGTCGTCGGCGCCAATGGGGCCGGCAAGTCGACTATCGTGAACACGGTGTCGCGGCTCGTCACCGTCTATTCCGGTAAGATCACTTTCGACGGCCGGGACATCACGGCCTCCAAGCCTGCCGCCGTGGTAGACATGGGGATTGTTCAGGTGCCGGAGGGCAGGCAGGTATTTGCGCCCCTCACCGTGGAGGAAAACCTCCGCCTTGGCTTCACGAGGCTCGCCAGCGGCCCGAACCCTGCGCAAAAGTATCGCGAGCGGCTGGACTATGTCCTCGATCTCTTTCCGCGTCTGAGAGAACGCATCACCCAGCGTGCCGGAACCATGTCGGGCGGCGAGCAGCAGATGGTCGCGGTTTCGCGGGCGCTGATGGCAGAGCCGAAGCTGCTGATGCTGGACGAGCCTTCGCTCGGCCTCGCGCCGATGATCGTCGACCAGATCTTCGAGATCCTGCAGAAGCTGCGCCGGGACGGATTGACGATCCTGTTGGTCGAACAGCATGCCGACGAAGCGCTTCAGCTTGCGGACTACGGCTATGTCATGGCCGTCGGCCGGGTCCGTGCCGAGGGGCCCGGCAACGACCTGCGGGACCATCCTGCCCTGCGGCAAAGCTATCTCGGGCGGGAAGCCGTCTCGTGACCGGCTCGAGTGCGTCCCCCACATCGACGAATGACTGGTTCGAAGATCAGTATGTCGGGCGGACGCAGGATACACCGAGCAGGACTGTCACCGAGGCGGACGTGAACCTGTTCGGCGGACTCACAGGGGACCTGGCGGAACTCCACACTAGCGAGGGCTATGCGAGAACGACTGAGTTCGGCGGCCGCATCGCACATGGAATGCTGTCCCTGTCGTTGGCGCACGGCCTCGTCGTGCGGTCCGGACACATGGTCGGCACGGGTCTCGCCCTTCTTGGCTGGAACGCGATCAAGTTTCATGCGCCGATGCGGCTCGGCGATACGGTGCGGGCGCGCTGGACGACGATCGAGAAGCGTGAAAGCCGCAGCCGGCCCGATGCGGGCATAGTGGTGGACAGGATCGAGCTGTTCACGCTCGACGGGACATTGGTCCTCTCCGGCGAGGTGGCCGAGCTCGTGCGCAGGCGGCCGCCGACGTACTAGAAAACCTTGAAGCGCATTCCGCCGTCGATGTGGATCGTCTGGCCGGTAGCGTAGCCGAGTTGGCCGGTGGCGAGCATCGCGACGGCACGGCCGACCTCGCCGACGTCGCCCCAGCGCCTGGCAGGCACAAAGCCGCTGGCGATCAGATCGTCATACTTTTCCCTCGTGGTCGCGGTCATGTCGGTCTTCAACATGCCGGGCCGAACCTCGTAGCAGTCGATCCCTTCGCGTTCGAGGCGCACAGCCCAGTGCTGCAGCGCGTGCGACAGCGCCGCTTTCGAGATGGCGTATTCGGCCAGGACCGTCCCGACATGGTGATCGACCGCGACGGTGGTAACCGTGACGATCGAGCGCCGCCGCGGGCTTTCGGTGGCGATCATGCGTCGCGCAACCGCCTGGGTGAGGAAGAACTGCGCCCGCAGGTTCACGGCGACGCACCGGTCGAAGCTTTCGTGGCTTACGTCGAGGATATCGCCGCGCGACAGCACCGATACCCCGGCATTGTTCACGAGGCAGTCCAGCCGGCCAAAGGCCGCGAAGGCCGTGTCGACGAATCCCATTCGCTCGTCATCGTCAGTGAGTTCGTTCGCGACCAGGCGCGTGGCCGCGCCGACTTCCGCGAGCGCGGCCGCTCGACTTTCTAGTGCCGGCGAGATCGTGCGATCGGTCAGGACAAGGTCGAAGCCGGCAGCGGCGAGGGCGGATGAGACCGCGCCGCCGATGCCGCCCCCAGCGCCGGTGATCAGGGCGACCGGCCTGAGAACCGACGTCATGCCACCTTCGAATCGCGCTCCGGCCGCGCCCAGCCGACTGGCGTCAGCTTGCCCTCGGCGCACATGTCGCGCAGCACGTTCTTCTGGATTTTTCCGGTTGCCGTGAGCGGATACTCCTTGACGAAGATCCAGTGCTCGGGGGTCTTCTGCGGAGACAGGTTCTGGCGGCAAAAGGCCCAGAGCGCCTCCGGCTCCGGCGGCGCTTCCGGGTTCTTTGGCATGATGACGGCGGCGACGGTTTCGCCCCAGGTCTCGTCCGGCAATCCGATGACTGCAACCTGAGCAACGCCGTCATGCTCGAACAGGATGCTCTCGATCTCGGACGGATAGAGGTTCATGCCGCCGCGGATAATCATCTCCTTGAGGCGGCCGGTGATGCGGAAATAGCCGTTCTCGTCCATCGTGCCGAGATCGCCGGTGCGCAGCCAGCCGTCCTCGGTGATGGCGGCGCGGGTTGCCTCTTCCTGCCCGTAATATCCCTGCATCGTGTTGAAGCCGCGGACCCAGTATTCGCCGACAGTGTTGACCGGCACCGTCTGCAGCGTGACGACATCGACCACCTTGACCTCGACATGGGGGATCGGTCGCCCGATCGTCTGCGACTGAAGCTCGTCGCTGTCGGTCGTGAACGTCTCGAGGAACGGCCCGTTCGATTCTGTCTGGCCATACATGATGGCGAACTCGACCTGCATCTCCTTCTTCGCGCGTTTGACCAGCGCCTCCGGAACCGCTGCCGCGCCCGACAGGATGGAGTTGAAAGAAGACAGGTCGCGAATCTTCGAATCGGGATGGTTGAGCAGCGCGAGGATCATCGTCGGCACGATCAGCGAACAGTTCACCTTCTCGGCCTCGATCAGTTCGAGGAATAGCGCCGGATCGAACGACTTCATCAGGACGAACGTGCCCTGGCGAGAGAAGACGCCGATTTCGGAAACGACAGCGCCGCCGATGTGGAACATCGGCATCGAGTTCAGCCAGACGCCTCCCTTGGGGAAGGCCGCGCGCTCGACGATGAAATGCGCGGCGTTGATCACACCGCGATGATGCAGGCAGGCACCCTTGGGAAAGCCCGTGGTGCCAGAGGTGTACTGTATCTGCATCACCTGCCCGGGATCCTGCTTCGGCAATTCCAGCGCGGAATCGCCAGAGGCCTGCAGCGCGGCCAGGTCGTCGACGTCGATGCTCGTGTGCAGGTGATCGAGCTGGCCCTTCACCTCGCGGACGACCGCCGACAGGTCCTTGCCGCGAGACTCCCTAGCGTGGACTACGCCGGCGGCGCCTGCGTTGCCGAGAATGAAGGCGACTTCGCGCGCCGTGTAGGCGGGGTTGATCGGCACTATGATCAGGCCGGCAAAGCTCATCCCGTGCTGGAAGATGACCCATTCCGGCGTTTCCGGCGCCAGCAGGCCGACGCGGTCACCAGGCTTGAAGTGATTGAGCAGTCCGCGCGCGCAGGACATCGCCTCGTCGACCAACTGGCGATAGGTCCAGCGACGGCGCTTCTGCGGGTCGGCCGCCCCTTCGATGAGGGCCATCCGGTCCGGAACTTCAGCGGCATTCTTCAGCATCAGGTCGCCGAGCGTTGTCTCGATCAGCGTGCCGGCCTCGGTCTTGGGGTAGTAGCTCTGTTCGAACTTCGGCTGCGCGGTCATCTGTTCCTCCTCAGATGGTTGCATTCAAGAGGCCGGATCTCCTCATGCCCGGCCTTTGCCCTCCTCAGGGCCGGTCATGCTCTACTTTCGCTTCAGAACCTCGGGCTGTACCGAGCGGTGGAAGCCGTTGAATTCCGGAATATTTGTAGCGCCGTACTCGCGTGTCCAGGTCTGGCGCAGGTTGGGGGCACCGCCGTCAACCCGCAAGCAGGAGCCTGTGACATAGGCAGCCGCAGGCGACAGCAGATAGACGACTGCGGCGGAAATCTCGGATTCCGTTCCGTAGCGCGGCAGGGGAACCTTGTCGGCATATTCGAGCAGGCGCTGTGTAATCTCCGGCGAATAGGTGTCGAATCCGCTGGAAGCAATGCCGCCGGGCGCCACCGTATTGACGCGTACGCCGGAATGCGCCCATTCGCAGGCTGCAGTCTCGCTCAGCGTGAGCATGCCGCCGCGCGAGGCGCCCGAATGCCCCATCTCCGGCCAACCGTTCCAGATGTCCGCAATGATGTTGACGATCGCGCCACCATGAGCCTCCATCCAGCGCGTGTAGGTTTCGCGCATGAAGATGAAGCCCCCGGTGAGATTGTTGCGGACAACGGCCTCGAACCCTTTGGTGGAAATGGTCTTCAGTTCAGCGCGGTACTGACCGCCGGCATTATTGACGAGGCCGTCGATAGCGCCGAACTGCTCGAGCGTCCGGTCTATGACCGACACGACCTGCGTCTCGTCGCGGATGTCGCATGTCATCGATGTGACTTTGCCGCCATCCTCCGTGATTTCTTTGGTGACGGTCTCGAGCTTCTCGGGATTGCGCCCGACAATCACGACCTGAGCGCCGAGATAGGCGAGTTCGTGCGCGGTGCAGCGGCCGATGCCGGAACCGCCGCCGGTAACGATGATCGTCCGATCCTGGAAAAGGCCCGGTGCAAAGACTGAATTGTAACCCATGGCCACCCCCTCAACCCGCCGAGATACCGCCGTTCAGGCTGATCACCTGACCGGTCATTTTCGCGGCCGCAGGGCCGGCGAGGAAGGTGATGAGTTCGGCCATGTCGTCGGCGTTCACTACGCCGAGCCGGGCCGCTTCGATCGCCTTGGTGAAGAGCTTGCGGGAGAATTCCGCGCCCATCACGACGTCATGCGTCAGCGTGCCCTCAATGATGGATGGGGTGATGCAGTTCACGCGAATGTTCGAGCGCTTTGCCTCCATCGCCAGTGCGCGAGTGAACATCATGATTGCCGCCATCATTGCGCCAATCAGCGCCTCTCCGGGCGTCGTAACCTTGCCGGCATCGGATGCGATGTTGATGATGACGCCGCGCTCTTGCTCGCGCATGCCGTCCATGACCGCGCGAGACAGCAGGAAATGCGTCATCACCTGGGTGAGGACCATGCTTTCCATGTCGCGGATGTCGATCTTGTGGAACAGAATCGGGTAGGGATGGGCACTTACCGTGGCGTTGACCAGAACGTCGACGCCGCCCATCGCCTCCTGCGCTTTTCGGACGAGCTTTATCGCCTCCTCGGTCTTACAGCTGTCCGCCGCGACGAAGTGGACCTTGCAGTCCGGAAAGGCCTGCGCGATGGCATCCCGGGCCTTCTCGCCACGCTCAGGCGTTCGCCCGTTGATGGTAACGTGACGCGCACCGAGCGCCGCGAATCGCCTGGCCGTCGCAAGGCCTACCCCGGCCGTTCCTCCGGAAATCAGAACGCGCGCCTCACTCAGCGGAAACGGAGCACCAGCCGGCGTGGTCGACATCAGACGATATCCTCCCTAGTTTTGCCTGATATTAGTAATCTTTATTACGATATACAAGCATATTAAACAGGGCGGGCCACCATCAGGCGGCCCGGCGTTTGGCCTCCATCGCTTCCACCATCGCCTCGAGCCGGACGTTGAGAAGCTCGTCCTTGTAGAAGCTCTCGTCCGCGACATCGCCTTCGAAGAACATCGCCTGCCGTCCATATTTCTTCGCCGATCCGGCGATGAGAAACTGCGAGTTGGTCATGCCCCGACAGGTTCGCGAGGCGTGACAGACGACGCCGTCGATCTCGTAGTTGTCGCAATGCTTCTCGATCTCGCCGATCATGATCGGGGCGCCGTGATTGTTGGGGCAGACGAGGTAGTTCTGCGCCATGCCGAGGATCGGATCTTTCAGGTCGATGAGCTGTGGCTCCTGCCAGAACGACATGTGGGTGTAGCGCCCGGCGACCACGCAGGCGTTGACCTGGGCGAATTTGTCGGCGAGCCAGCCGACCTTGTTCCAGTTCATCATCCCGTCGAAGAAAAGTCGGTATTTCTCGTCCTTCACCGCCCCTTCGCCAACGCGCACGCGCTCGGCGATCTCCTCCTTCACGCCCTGGAAGTAGTCGACAATGTTCTGGTCGCCCGGGAGGAAACTCATCGGCGCAATCGAAACGATCCAGTCGAAGAAGCTCGCCGGCGCCGGCCGCGCCTTGCACATTTCCATGCCTTCGAGCCGTAGCTCGGCAGCCTTCTTGATATAGCCCATCGTGTCCGACAGTCGGTCGAAGTCGAACTTGCGGCCCGTATTGGCCTCCAGAAATCTTGTCAGCTCGATGAGCTGGTCGGCAACGTAGCGCGAGCGCTGGTGCCATTCCTCGCCCTGCATATAGCCAGCGTCGGAGCGACCGCCCCACAGGAGCGGGATCTGGATCGTGAACATCGGCACCTTCTTCCCGAAGACGCGATAGGTGATGTCGTCCCACTGCTGGCCGGAGGAACAGTACGGATAGGCGTTGACGATCATGTCCGGCGGCGGAAGCTTCATCATCGCTTCCATGCGCGGATCTTCCAGAGCGGCACCGCCCTCGGCGCGCGCCTTGTCCATCTCGATCAGCATCTGGCCAATATGGGTGCGGGCGTAGGAGCACAGCTCGCGGTCATAGCCGCGCTGATCGCCTCGCGCCTGGGCGCGGACCTCCTGGTGCCGCGCGGCCAGCATGGCCGACCATGCCTCGCCATGCACCCAGACGAGATCATGCGAATGGAAGAAGGGCGGGATGTAGGTGCCGTTGTACCAGACAACCTTCTTGCCCTCTTCCTTGGCGGCGAAAACGCCGTTCCAGTAGTCGTTGACGAGCTTGCTGCCGAAGCGCGTGCTCTTGAGCTTGTTGGCCCGTTCGCCGGTGCCGAAGACCGGCCTGGAACCGGGCATAGAGACAACATTGTCCATGACTAGGCTTCCCATGTGATCCTCCTCTCAGGCCGCCTTGATGTCGGCGCGGCGCTTGGCGATTTCGACGAACGTTTCGATGCGGGTCTTCAGCGCTTCCATCGGAATCTCCTCGTGCTCGGTCTCGATGAGCAGATTCGGTATCCCGGCCTTGTCGAAGGCCTCCTTGATCTCGGGATAGAAATACATGTGCGGCTCGCAGAACTTGACCATCAGGACGATGAGGCCCCGAGCCTGCGACCGCTCCACCTCGCTCAGCAGATAGGCCTCCCAGTCGACGCCCTGCATCGTGCGGGTCGGGCACGGCATCTTGCGGTTCTTGTCCAGGTACCAGTGGGCCAAGGCCTCGATCGGCGGTAGGCTCTCGTCCATGTCGGCATGGATGAAGCGCCAGCCGACATAGAGATCGTCGTTGACGACGCGCGCACCGCTTTCTTCGATGGCGTCGATGATCTGGGGCTTGGGCGCGTGGCACATATGGCCGGACAGATAGACTGTGACGTCCGATGACGAAACCGCCCGCCTCGGCATCGTCGAGTACAGCTTGTCCATCAGTGCAACGTGCTCGCCGCGGTCCATAACCATCGACGACTTCACGATCGTCTGCATGTCGCGACCGGAAATCGTGACCTCTCCGCGACGGCGCATTTCGTAGAGCCGACGCATCTGGGCGCGGCTGCGGTTGAACAGACGGATCGACTCAGTGGTCGCCTCGGCTGAGATCCGGTGGCCCGTCAGGTCCTCGAGCTCCTTCCAGAGCTGCTCGAACGTGCCGAGCGTCTCGCGTAGTGCCCAGTTCGCGTCGAGCGTGGTGCAGAGTTGGTTGAACAGGATCGGCAGGGAGGGGCGTTCGGCGCGGATCACATCGGCGGTGCCGAGGAGCTGCACACAGTGGTCGCCGAACATGATCGCGTCGAGGCCATCGAACTTGCCCCGCATCGTCTGGTCGATCAGCGAACGGTTCAGGCCGCAGTAGAAGTTGAAGACGTTGGCCTGGCCGACGGTAACCGGCTCGGTATCGTCCTGCAGTACGACTGGCAGGCACCCGGCGGCATGGGCAAGCTCGCCGGGGAAATGCATGGGCAGCAGACCCACGACCTTGCGGCCCGTACGCGCCTTCCATTCGGCCGCGTATTCCATCGGCTGCTCGGCGGCTCGCTTCATGCTGGCTAAGGCTGGCGACACGTTGTCCTCCGGATTCTGTCCGCTAGCTTACGAAGTGATCATCACCTCGTCAACCGCAACATAGAACGCTGCTTTTGGTTCATTCCATGGCAACCCGTCGTGAACGGCGGATCGATTGATAAGTTCTACTCACCACACTGCAGGACGACACCTAAGTCCGCGCATAGGGGGTCAGGCGACCGTCGCGGATCGCCTCGACAAGCCTGAACTTTTGCAGCTTGCCGGTCTCGGTGTAGGGCAGGCTGTCGACCGTGAACCACAGCCTTGGCGCCTTGTAGTGCGCAAGCTCTGTCCGGCAGCGCGCGAAGAGAGTTGCGGCGTCGGGAAATTCTCCGGGGGTCCTGGGATGCAGAACCGCGCCAACCTGCTCGCCCCATTGGGGATCAGGCACGCCCACCACGGCGACGGCGGCAATGCTATCCTCCTCGGCGAGCAGCATCTCGATCTCGCGCGGATAGATGTTCTCGCCGCCACGGATGATCATATCCTTGATGCGACCCGTGATCTTCAGGAAGCCGCGCCGATCCATAGAGCCGAGGTCGCCGGACCGAAGCCAGCCGTCCGGCATGATCGTGCGTGCCGTCTCCTCTGGCATGTCGAAATAGCCGATCATGTTCTGGTAGCCGCGGGTCTGGATCTCGCCTTCGACCCCGAGCGCCACGGTCTCGTCGGTGGCGGGATCGGCGATGCGAACCTCCATATGCGGCAGCGGCTGGCCGATCGTGCCAGCCAGATCCTCATCGCTGTCGTCGGGATGCGTGCCGGTGACGCTGCCCTGCATCTCCGTCTGGCCGTAGATGTTCGAGATGGTGGCGCCAAGCGCGTCGCGGGTCGCCCTGATCAGCCGGGCTTCGACGACGGAGGCGCCCGAGGTCAGATTTCGTAGGGACGAGAGATCGAAGCGGCGGCGCGCCGGGTGCGCCAACAGTTGCTCGATCATCGTCGGCACCAGTAGCGAGAACGTGCCACGGTGGCGCTCGACCTGCGCCATGTAGTTTTCTGCGTCCCATTCCGGCATCAGCACATGGGTCGCGCGCAGCATCACTGAGCCAATGCCGGCGTGGCCGAGCGAGCCGATGTGGAACATTGGCATCGGATTGACGAACACGCCTCCTTCCTTGAGTCCACCCCGGCGCTGGGTGAAGTTCGTCATGTTGGATACGCCGGTGTGGTGGAAGACGACGCCTTTCTGCGCGCCAGTGGTGCCTGAGGTGAACATGATGACCGCGGGGTCGCGCGGGTGAACGGTCGGCAGCGAGATGGCCGCATCCCCGTCCTCGGCGAAAACAGGAAAGTCCGCAATCGCGATGACCTCGCGCAGGTCTGGCAGGCCCGGCCGCGATTCGGCGATCGCCTGCATCATGTCGAAGCCACGGAAGGACGGGGTGGTGAAGACACCAGCTGCACGGGACTTCGACAGCACGTATTCCATCTCGCGTCGCTTGTAAGCCGGGTTCACCGTGACAAGCGTAATTCCGGCGATCGCGCAGCCGTAAAGCGTAGGCAGCCATTCGGGAACGCTATGCCCCCAGAACGCCACCCGCTCGCCCGGATGGAAGCGTGCAAGCAACGACCGCGCCACCCTGTGCGACAGGTCATGGAGCTCGGCATAGGTCCAGGATCGCCCCTTCTCGCGGGTTCCTTCCACCAGAGCGAGCCGATCGGGCACCTGTTCGGCCGCTTCGCGTAATGCGTCACCCAGCGTGATCTCGCGCATCGGCACGTCGACGAAGGCTGGCCAGTAGGATGTTTCCAACGCACGGGCCCGATAGGCCTCCAGAGTCTGCGCTTCCACGTCTATCTCCCGGAATGGTACACATCCTTACCGTAAGCTAATAAGTTAAACTCACTTGCGCAAGCCGGCGTATCGCGAGTATTTTATGTGCTAGCTTTCTATATGCTTGCGAACTCATTCATGAGAGGAACCGGCGATGGATTTTGCGCCTTCGGAAGCACAGCGGCTGCTGAAGCACTCGGTCGCCGAGTTCGCGCGCACCGAGCTTCGGCCTCACTACGCGCGCTGGGACCGCAATCGCGAGTTCCCGGCTTCCGTTTGGCCGCTGATGGGACAGATGGGCCTGTTCGGCCTGCGCGTGCCCGAGCGTCTGGGCGGCGCCGAACTCTCCTATCTCGACGCGGGCCTGGCGATCGAGCAGGTGGCGAAGGGCGACTTCAATGTCTGCTACGGGATCCTGAACTCCTGCTTCGCCGGCGACATCCTGTCGCGGTTTGCCGAGCCGTCGCTGTGCGAGACCTGGCTTCGACCGCTGGCGGTCGGCGAGAAGGTGCTGAGCGTGCTGCTGACGGAGCCGCATTGCGGCTCGGACGCTGCCTCGATCCGGACAAGCGCGGTGCGCGACGGCGACCATTTCGTCATCAATGGCGAAAAGTCGGCGATCACGCTTCTGATGGCGGCGAGTGCCGGCATCCTGTTCGCCAAGACCGCGCCGGAAAAGAAGGCCGTGGGCGTGTCTGCCTTCCTGCTCCCGCTGGACACACCCGGTCTGACGCGAACGCCATATGACGACATGGGCGCCAAGGGAATCGTGCGCGGCTCGCTGTTTCTCGACAATGTCCGTATCCCCGCCGCCAACATGATCGGACCGGAGAATGCCGGCTTCACGCAGGTGATGCAGACGTTCGACTACACGCGGGCCCTGATCGGCCTCATGTGTCTGGGCGCAGCGGAGCAGACACTTGAGGAGACCGTCGCTTACGTCAAGGTGCGACACGCCTTCGGCCAGCCGATCTCGAAGAATCAGGGGGTCTCGTTCCCGCTCGCAGAAGCCAGGTCGAAGCTCGAAATGCTGCGCTGGCTCTGTTACCGCACGCTGTGGCTGCGTGACCAGGGACTCCCTCACACGGCCGAGGCGGCTATGTGCAAGGCTGAAGGTCCGGCCCTCTGCGCCGACGTCATCCGAGATTGCCTCGTGCTGCACGGCCACTACGGCTACACGCAGGATTTTCCCGTCGAGCAAAGGCTCCGGGACGTGCTGGGCCAGGTCATAGCCGACGGTACGCCGCAGATCATGAAGATGATAATCGGACGCCACATGCTGGGGAGGGAATTCGTATGAACATCTACGATCTCAAGACAAAACGCGCGCTCGTCACCGGCGGCGCGACCGGCATAGGATTCGCCACGGCCCGACTCTATCTCCACTCGGGTGCGTCGGTCGAACTGTGGGGCCGCGACATGGGCAAGCTTGAGCGCGCCCGCGACGAATTGGACGCGTTGGGGGAAGTGCATATTGCCTCCGTCGACGTGTCCAACGGCCGGCGCGTCGCGGACGCGGCCGAAGCCCTGCTCTCGCGCTGTGGCGGGCTGGACATCCTCTTTAACTGCGCCGGCCATTCCACCCGCGTGGCGCCTTTGGTGGAACTGTCGGACGAGGACTGGCGCCAGGCGATCGGCATCAACCTCGACAGCGTGTTCCACACCTGCCGCGCCTTTGTGCCGGGCATGGTGGCACAGGGATGGGGCCGCATCGTCAACACGACGAGCCAGGCGGGCAAGGACGGCAACCCCTTTATGGCCGGCTACGTCGCGGCCAAGTCCGGCATCATCGGCATGACCAAGACGCTCGGCAAGGAACTGGCAAAGACCGGTGTTCTGGTCAACGCGATCTGTCCCACGGTCTTCGACACGCCGCTCGTGGCGGACACGGTCGAGCGCGCGCCGGATGCGATGGCTGCTGCCGTTGCCAAGATCCCGATGGAGCGCATGGGACGCCCGGAGGAGGCGGCAGAGCTCGTCGCATGGCTGTCATCCGACGCCTGCAGCTTCAATACTGGGGCGACCTTCGACTTGTCCGGCGGCAGGGCCGTGTATTGAGTATGCCTGGAATGAGCACAATGAGCAGTAATGATGCAGTCGAGGGAACGTTGAACTTCCGTTCGGTCGCCGACTATCGAACGACAGGCGGGCGGCTGAAGTCCCGATCGATCTATCGAAGCGGCGCGTTCGAGGGTGTCGGCGAAGTCGGCGCCGAGATGATGCGGAAGCTCGATGTACGTACGGCTTTCGACCTGCGCAGCACGGCCGAGAAGGCCCGCAGCCCGTCTCCTTTGCTCTCGATGGCTGGCTTTACGGTCGTGACGGAGCCTCACTCGATCCGTCACGGCGACCTCTATGCGCTGTTTTCGGCGCACGGCTCTACCGCGGAGGCCTGCGCCGGTGTGATGAGGGCCATCTACGCCACCTTGCCGTCCGAGTTCGCGCCGATCTATCGCCGCTATTTCATGACGATGATTAATGCCGACTCGCTTGTCGTCGTCCATTGCGCGGCGGGCAAGGACAGAACAGGCGTCGTTGTCGCCATGCTGCTGGAGTTGCTGGGGGTCTCGCGCGCCGACATCATGGACGACTACCTCGCCACCAATGTCGCCCGTGATGCCCTATACCAGCGGCTGCTCCGACAAAGTCACGGCGTCGACTATGGCGCTGTTCCGGAGGAGCTCGTCGAGCCGATGATCACCGCCAATGAGACCTATCTGGAGGCTATGTTTGCAACGGTCGCGCGCGACTACGGCGACATGAAGGGCTATGCGGGACGGGCGCTTGGCCTGTCGCACGAGGATCTCGAGATGCTTCGCCAGCGCCTCGTCGCATAGCCAAGCCGTTTCTCAGGCGTCGGACGCGAGGTCCGTCGCCGTCGAAAGACCGGACAGGCGCTCGGCGCTTTCCTGCAACGTGGCGCCTCTTTCACGCATCACTTTAAGAGCATCGCTGCCGGCGGCAAAGCGCACCGGTGGGTCGTCTGAATGCGCGAGCTCGACCATCACCCTGCCAAAGGCAGCCGGGTCCCCTGCCTGACTTCGATTGACCGAATCGCGTCGGCGCGTGGCATGTTCTGTCGTGTCCCCGATAATCGTCTATCGAGAGGTCTGCGAGCCGCCTCGAACTTCGATCGAGGAAGTCCGTGCGAAAATAGCCGGGATGCACCGAGGTTGCGTGGATGCCGAACCGGGCCAGCTCGACGCTGAGCGCTTCCGACCAGCCGGCGACGGCGAACTTCGAGGCGCAGTAGACCGAACCGCCGTCCACGCCGACGAGTCCGACCATCGAGGAGATGGTGATGACATGGCCCGATCGGTGCGCGCGCATGATCGGCAGCACGGCGCGGGTGACGCGGAAGACGCCGAAGACGTTGGTCTCGAACTGCCGCTCGATAGCATCCTGGGACGTCTCCTCGAATGCGCCGAGCTGGCCGTATCCGGCATTGTTGACCAGAACATCGACGCGGCCGAAGCGGTCCGTCGCCGCCGTCACCGCTGCATTAATCTCGGCATCGACAGTGACGTCGAGTGCCAGCACCATGAGACGCGGGTGGTCGCCGAGAGCGTCCCTGAGACGATTGGTATCGCGGCCGGTCGCCGAGACCTGGTCGCCGGCGGCGAGCGCCGCGCGCGCTGTTGCAAGGCCCAGGCCGCGTGTGGCACCCGTGATGAACCAGGTTTTCATACGACCTTGCCCGTCTGCCCTATGCGATCTCGGATACCCCCTGGTCGATGACCGTGCGGTCGCCGACCTTGACCTCGAACATCACGCGGCTGTCCTCCGTCCAGCAGGTGAAATCCAGCGCATCGCCCGGCATGACTACGCCGGCGAAGCGCAGGTCGAGCGACTTCATGCGTGACGGATCTCCACCGCAGAACGCCCGCAGTACCACGGCACAAGCAGTGCCGTACGAGGCAAGCCCATGCAGAATCGGCTGTTTGTAGCCGGCCTTGCGCGCGACGTCGTAGTCGGCGTGCAGGGGATTCACATCGCCGGAGAGCCTGTAGATCAGGGCCGCGCGCGGTGAGGTCTGCACCGTCTCCGTATGGTCCGGCGGGCGATCGGGCATCGCCGGTCGGTCGACCTTCGGCAGCGGCGCGCCGCCGAACCCGCCATTGCCGCGCATAGCGACCGTCTGGTCGATGGTGCAGTAGAGGGTGCCGTCCCTCGCGTCCCGCACCTGCCGTTGCAGAACGCAGACCGCGCCCTTGTCCGCTCCACGGTCGTAGAGCTCGGTGATCCTTGCCCGGCTCACTACGTCGGCGGTGCGCGGCAGCCGCGCCTCGAAGCGCGCGGCATGGGCCATATGCAGGACTTTGACCCAGTCGATCTCGAGTTCGGGCCGCTTCGGCCACATGCCCGGAGTCGCCAGCGTCACGGCAAAGGACGGAACCACGCGCAGCCGATCCTCAATTAGGAAGTTCAGGTCATCGCTCTCGCCAAGCGCGATCGGAAGGCCTATGCCAAGCGCATATAGGATAGCGTCACGCGCGGCGTAGGAATGCCGCTGCTCGCCGAAGTCCCAGTCGATCAGGCGCTGCGGATCAAAGGCCATCAGACGGGATCCCAGGTGAACACGTCGCCTGAGCGGTGCAGCGGATAGAAGTCGTTGCGGAACTGCGGGATAACGCGTTCGATGATCGCTTCTGGCGTCCAGCCCTCCGCGGTATGCGCGGTGCGGATCGGGCGTGGCTGCGAAAAGAGATAGATTTCGTTGTTGCGCGAGCCGAAAACCTGCCCGGTAACCTCCTTTGCCGCGTCGGAACACAGCGCCACGCATAATGCGGCGACCTTTTCCGGGATCAGCTTCTTGAGACCCTCGACGCGCTTCTGCTGCTCGGGCGTGTCGGTCGGGATCGACGACACCATGCGCGTCCACGCGAAAGGCGCAACCGCGTTCGAGCGCACGTTGAAACGCTGCATGTCCATCGCGATGGTCTTCGACATGGCGACGATGCCGAGCTTGGCTGCGGCGTAGTTCACCTGTCCCATATTGCCGATCAGGCCGGAGGTGGACGCCATATGCACATAGGCGCCGCTCGCCTGCTCCTTGAAATAGGGGGCGGCCGCGCGGGACACGTTGAACGATCCCTTCAAATGCACCCCAATGACCGCATCGAAATCCTCCTCGGTCATCTTGTGGAAGAGCACGTCGCGCAGGTTGCCCGCGTTGTTCACGACGGCGTCGATCCGGCCGAAGTTCTCGATGGCGGTCTTGACCATCGCATGAGCGTCGTCCCAGGAGGCGACGGAGCCGAAATTGGCTACGGCACGCCCGCCGGAGGCTTCAATTTCGCGCACGACTTCAAGCGCCGCCTCGTTGTCGGTCTCGCTTTGGCCGGAGAGCGAGACGCCGAGATCGTTCACCACGACCGCTGCACCGGCGCGCGCCATTTCAACCGCCACCGCCTTTCCCACCCCGCGTGCGGAGCCGGTGACAAGCACGACTTTACCGTCCAACAGACCCATAGGGCTCTCCCTTTATCGTTTGCCGGCTTTCTGAGATAGGGTCAGTAGCTCTTGGGCAAGTCGAGTACCTTCTCGGCGATGAAGCACTGGATCAGCTGTTCGGTCACTGGTGCGATGCGAGTAACGGTCACTTCGCGCAGCAGTCGCTCAACGTGATATTCCTTGGCGTAGCCGAAGCCGCCATGCGTCAGGACGGACTGCAGGCAGGCGTCGTAGCCGGCACGGGCGCCGAGGAACTTGCCGGCATTCGCCTCCGCGCCGCAGGGCTTGTGGCTGTCGTAAAGTTCGGCGGCCTTCATCAGCATTAGCCACGCAGACTCCAGATACATCCACTTCTCGGCCAGCGGATGTTGAATTCCCTGGTTCTGACCGATCGGCCGGCCAAAGACGACGCGCTCCCTCGCATATCTGGCCGCGCGCGACAGTGCGTCACGGCCGATCGCCACCGCCTCCGTGCCGACCAGGATGCGTTCCGGATTGAGCGAGTGGAGGATATAAGAGAAGCCCTTGCCCTCCTCGCCTATGCGGTGCTCGTCGGGGATGAACAGGTCCTCGATGAAGATTGCGTTCGAATCCACCGCCTTGCGTCCCATCTTCGGGATGCGCTGCACTTCGATCTTCGACCGGTCGAGATCCGTGTAGAAGATCGTGATCCCGTCGGTCGGGCGCTTGCAATCCTCGTAGCGCGTGGTGCGTGTCAGGAGCATGATCTTGGAGGCGACCTGCGCGGTCGAGGTCCACACCTTCTGGCCGCGCACCCTGTAGCCGCCCGGCACCTTCTCGGCGAAGGTCTTGATGCGCGTCGTGTCGAGGCCGGCGTCCGGTTCGGTGAAGCCGAAGGCGACCTTGTCCTGTCCGGCAACGAGCCGTGGGATCCACTCCGACTTCTGCTCGTGACTGCCGAACACGACGATCGGATGCGGTCCGAACAGGTTGATATGGACCGACGAGGCCGCGGCCATACCGCCGCCATTGTTGGCGACCTCGTGCATCATGATCGCAGCTTCGGTGACGCCGAGGCCCGAGCCGCCGTACTCTTCCGGCATGGTGATGCCGAGCCAGCCGGCTTCGGCCATGGCGCGGTGGAACTCGTCCGGAAACTTTCCGTCCTCGTCGCGCACCAGCCAGTATTCGTCGTCGAATTTGCGCACCACGCCGCGCACGCCGTCGCGGATCGAGTTGAGCGTGTCCTCGCGTTCCTCGGCGCTGACTGCCACGATAGCCTCCTCTGTCATCCCGCCGAGGCCAGCGTGCGCCGGGCCTGTTTGAGGTGGGGAATGTCGTACATCTTGCCGTCCAGCCCGATCGTGCCGAGGCCCGGATTTCCATCGAACGCCGCCACGATCCGCCGTGCCAGCGCGACGTCCGCCTCGCTCGGCGCAAAGGCGCGGCGGATGCCGGCAACCTGGTCGGGATGGATCGCGAGCCGGCCGACGAAGCCGTCGCGCCGCGACACGCGGCACGAAGCCTCCAGCCCCTCGGGGTTGCGGAAGTCCGCATAAAGCGTGTCGAGCGCCTGCACGCCGGCATTGGCCGCCGCGAACAGGCAGAGCGAGCGCGCCAACTGGTAGGGCTGCGTCCAGCTGCCGTCGGCTTCCTTGTTGGAGGTCGCGCCGACCACGGCGCCGAGGTCTTCCGCGCCCCAGGTCAGGGCCACAAGGCGCGGATGTGCAGGCGCATAGGAGCCGAGATTGAACATAGCAGCTGCGGTCTCTGTGGCGACGACGACGATTTTGATATGGCCGGCCGACATGCCGGCTTGAGCTTCCAGCGGATCGATCATCGCCGAGATCGTCGCGACATCCTGGCCGCCGTTCGACTTCGGCAGCACGATGCCGTCCAATCCGGGCCGCACCACAGCCTTGAGGTCTTCCGCAGTCATCCCGGTGTCGAGCGGATTGACCCGCACCCAGAAACTCCAGTCGCGTGGACCCTTGTTCGCGTCGATCCAGCCGCACAGCGTCTCGCGCGCGGCCGCCTTGTTCGGCGGCGCGACAGAATCTTCCAGGTCGAGGATCAGTCCGTCCGCGCCGACACCTTTGGCCTTCTCGAACTTCTTCTCCGAGTCAGCTGGGACGAATAGGAGGGAAGTCAGCCTCATGCGGGCGCCTTCATCATCAGCGCCAGGCGGCGGCACTCGCACACCACTTCGTCGCGCTGGTTGATGCCGCGGTGGAGGAAGGTGACGATGCCTTGAGTCGGCCGGGACTTCGATTCGCGCTTGGCGAGGATCGTGGTCTCCGAGCGGATCGTGTCACCGGCGAAGACCGGTTTCGGATACTTCACATCCTCGAAGCCCAGATTGCCGACCGTCGTACCAAGCGTCGTGTCGGAGATCGAAAGCCCGACCACTAAGCCGAGCGTGAACACCGAGTTCATCAGCGGCTTGCCGAATTCCGTCTTCGACGAATAGTCGTGGTCGAGATGGATCGCAGCCGGATTCATCGAAAGAGTCGTGAACAGGATGTTGTCCGTCTCGGTCACCGTGCGGCGCGTGTCGTGGACGATTACATCGCCCTCAACGAACTGTTCGAACCAGCGTCCAGCCATTCCAGAAACTCCCTACAGACGGCCGAAGATCGAGACCGAGGAAACCGAGTTCGACGGCTGGCCACCGAGATTGTGGGTCAGGCCGAAGTCGACCTTGCGCAACTGGCGCTGGCCGCCGCGGCCGAGCAGCTGGGCGTGGACCTCGTAGGCCATGCGTAACCCGGATGCGCCGACCGGATGACCGAAGCACTTCAATCCGCCGTCGACCTGTGCCGGCAGCGCACCGTCACGATCGTAGCGTCCGTCGAGGAAGTCGAACGTAGCTCGTCCTTCCTCCGACAGGCCGAGATCCTCCATCGTCACAAGTTCCGTGATCGAGAAGCAGTCATGCACCTCCGCCATGCTGATGTCGGCCTTCGGATCGGTGATGCCTGCCTCGCGATACGCCCGCGCCGCCGCAACCTGGGTGTTACGCACCGACGCTCCGTCCCATTCGCTATACTGGCTCTCCCAACCGTTGGAGGCGCAAATCTGCAGCGCCTTTACCGCCACGAGGTCCGCCGCGTTCTTGCCGAGGCTCATTGCCATTTCCGGGGTCGTGACGATCGCGCAGGCAGCGCCGTCGGATACGCCGCAACAGTCGAACAGGCCCAGCGGGTCTGCGATCAGCGGCGCGTTGATGATCGTGTCCATGTCGACCGGTTTGCGCAGGTGCGCCTTGGGCGAGTCCGCGCCGTTCTGGTGGCTCTTCCAGCTCACGTGCGCCATGCCGCGCTTCAGATCTTCGGCCGAGATGCCGTGCTTGGCGCGATAGGCGCCGGCGAGCTGGGCGAAGGTGCCCGGCGCCGAACCGTAGGGCATCCACAGATCGTTGACCGAGCCCTTGGTGCGGATCGGCAGGCCGCCGAAGCCTGTGTCCTTGAGCTTCTCGACACCAAGCGCCATGGCGACGTCGACTGCGCCCGAGGCCACCGCATAGACAGCGCCTCGCAGCGCTTCGGTACCGGTCGCGCACATGTTCTCGACGCGCGTCACCGGGATGTTCTGCAGCCTCAGCGCGGTTGCCAGCGGCAGTGCCGAATTGCCGACGTTGAAGTCATCCAGCGCCGATCCAAGCCAGGCCGCCTCGATCTGCTTCTTCTCGATGCCGGCATCGGCAAGCGCTTCGGTGAAAGCCTCGACCATCAGCATGTCCGATGACATGTCCCAACGCTCGCCGAACTCACTGCATCCCATGCCGAGAATGACGACCTTGTCCTTGATGCCGCTCGCCATGGCTCAAGCCTCCTTTGGAAGTTGGGGGCGTTCGACCGGCGCCGCTTTCCAGAAATAGGTGCGGAAGTGGCGCTGACGGTCCATTGCCTTGATGCGGAAGCGCATCCTGACCGCGTCTCCGACCTCGGGCGCACGACCCTCGATATCGCAGTGCTCCATCGCCACGCGCGCACCATTCTCGAACTGAACGAGGCCGAAATAGAAGGGCGGATCAGGTGTGAAGTTCAGCCGGTCGGCGGTCATCGACACGACCTTGGCAGGCACATCCGCCAGCGGCACGTCCTCGTAGGTCTCGGGCCCCTCCGCATCGGGGCGCACGGGAATCGGCGTCTTGGGGAACTGGACATTGCCCCTGGCGTCGCGGCCGCCGACGAAGCCGTGCATGTCGCGGCCGTGGCGCAGCAGCGTCGAGGCCGCCACCTTCTGGTTGACCTCGGAACGCGGGCCCCAGTCCAGCGTGATGCCGCCAGTGAGATTGAGGAAGCGGGAATAGGAGGCGAGCGGCACGCCGCGGGCCAGAGCGTCACGCGCCGTCGAGCCGGCTTTGCCCGTCGCCTCGAGGATCAGCACGTCGGCGCCGTTTCCGAAGCCCGCAAGCAGGATTTTCTGTCCGGGCTCCGCATGTTCCAGTGCCATCGCCAGGCTGAAAAGCGGCATGGCGGCACCGAGATCGCCGGCCTGGGCCGTGATGTCCGGGCAGACATTGTCGGCTTTCAGGCCACACGGTTTTGCAAGGGCTTTGTAGATACCGTCCACCGGCTCCGGCACCGCGGCGATCGCGACGTCGATCGCGGCGACACCGGCATTGTCAAGTGCCGCCTTTATTGCAGGGATATAGATTTCCTGCACTGTCTCGTCGCGGACGAACCGGTCCTCGGCACTATAGGGCACGCCGTGATCCGCTTCGGTGAAGACATCGAGAAGATCGGCATTGACGGTCGCATGACCGAGGAGGCGCGCTATGCCGTCTCCGGGGCCGACAAGTGCTGCGGACGCGCCGTCGCCCCAGTTGAGATGCTGGCCGCTGCCAGGAGAAGCGGCACGCTTTTCACCCGCGACAATCAATTCGGCCGAGTCGGCTTTCAGCGCCTTCAGCAGAGCCGTGACAGCCGCACGGCGCGTGTTCGCCACATCCAGCACGGACGCGCCGTGGTTGAGCCGGAGTGCCTCTGAGACAAGACCCGCCATCGACCGGTCGGAAAAAGGCGACGAAGTCGAGGCGAATACCACGCCGTCGACGGCTCCGTCGATGCCCAGCGACCGCGCCGCTTCCACGGCCATCGTCAACGCGTCCTCGTCCCAGGCGGCCACCGCGCGGCGGCCGCGGCCGGAGCCGCCAAGACCCGACCACTTCAGCTCACCCCGCGCCACCTTGCGGTCGAAGCGCAGAAGCGGGAGATATCCCGATACCGATATGAGGCTGCCCTGCGCCATGACTGTCTCCATCCGACGTGTCGCAGAAATAACTTGCCAGCGTATGGTAAGCAAGCATATTGTTTGCTGTATCGGATATTCGATCGGGTGCAGTGCGCTCGGTCCGGCATTTTCAAGAGGGAGGTCACGTGTCTGATCTGAAGGGTAAAGTCGCGATCGTCACCGGCGGTGGCCAGGGCATTGGCAAGGCGATCACGCTGCGTCTCGCTGCAGAAGGCTGCAAAGTTGCCGTGTTCGACCTTCAGCCGGCAACCGCCGAGGCCGCGGCAGAGGAAGCGCGCGGCAGGGGCGGCGAGGTCAAGGTCTACGGCGTCGATGTTTCTGACCAGGAAGCCGTGAACACGGCCGTCCAGCAGGCGGAAGCCGATCTCGGCCCGACCTGGCTGCTGGTCAACAATGCGGGCTGGGACAAGCCAGCGCCCTTCCTGTCGACCGACAAGCCGCTGTGGGACAAGATCATCAACATCAACCTCAACGGCCCGCTGTACATGCACAAGGCCGTGCTGCCGGGCATGGTGTCCCGCAATGGCGGCCGCGTGGTCAACATCGCCTCGGACGCTGCCCGCGTCGGCACCTCTACCGAGGCCGTCTATTCCGCCTGCAAGGGGGGCATGATCGCCTTCACCAAGTCGGTTGCGCGCGAACTCGCCCGCAACAACGTGCTGCTCAACTGCGTCTGCCCCGGCCCGACCAACACGCCGATGATGCAGTCGGTGCTGGGCACCGGCGAGCAGGCCGAGAAGTGGAAGGACGCGATGGTGCGTGGCATTCCGCTCAAGCGCATGGGCGAGCCAGAGGACTACGCGGGGATCGTCGCTTTCCTTGGCACGGCCGATGCTGCCTTCATCACTGGGCAGGCCATCTCGGTCTCCGGCGGCATGAACATGGTCTGACCGCGCGTCGGCCGATATTCGACGAATAGCAAAAGCAGGGAGTGCCCAATGGCACAGCACGAATTTTCCGACATCCTCTACGAGGTGAAGGGCCGCGCGGCCTGGCTAACGATCAACCGGCCGAAGGTCTACAATGCTTTCCGCGGCCAGACGCTGGAGGACCTGATCAAGGGCCTTCACCTGGCGTCGAACGACAAGAACGTCTCATCCATCGTGCTCACCGGCGCGGGCGACAAGGCCTTCTGCACCGGCGGCGACCAGTCGGCGCACGAGGGCAACTATGACGGCCGTGGCGTCGTCGGTCTGCCGATCGACGAGTTGCAGGGCCTGATCCGCGACGTACCGAAGCCGATCATCGCCCGCGTCAACGGTTTCGCCATCGGAGGCGGCAACGTGCTGGTCACGCTTTGCGACCTCGCCATCGCCGCCGACACCGCCAAGATGGGTCAGGTCGGCCCCAAGGTCGGCTCGTTCGATGCCGGCTGGGGCACGGCCCTGCTCGCCCGCGTCGTCGGCGAGAAGAAGGCGCGCGAGATCTGGTATTTGAACGAGACCTACACCGCGCAGCAGGCGCTGGAGATGGGCCTCGTCAACAAGGTCGTGCCGCAGGCGGAACTTGACGATGCCGTCACCAAGTGGACCGAGACGCTGGGCGAACGCTCGCCGACGGCGCTCGCCTTCCTGAAGCGCTCGTTCAACGCCGACACGGACCAGATCCGCGGCATCTCGAACCTCGCGCTGCATGCCGTGAAGCTCTACTACGCGACCGAGGAGTCGAAGGAAGGCGTCAACGCCTTCAACGAGAAGCGCAAGCCCGACTTCCATAAATACGTCGACTGATGCCGCAGAAGATCTCCCCGTCGGACATAGGGCGCTTCCTGCCGAACGGCGCACTCTGCTGGATTTCGGCCTGCTCCGCCGAGTCCGCCATCTTCCGGGAGGGGCTTTCCGGTCTCTCCCGGCCTGACCTGACCTTCACCAGCATCTTCGTGCCCGGCCTGAACAAGCCGACTTACCTGCTCGAGACCGGCGCACGGATCACGACCTTCTTCATGCTTCCGGAGTTTGCCGGCAGCGACCGGGTAGACTTCCTGCCGCTGTCCTATCGTGACATCCGGGCATGGCTGGCCGCTCATCCGCCGCAGGCCGCTTTGGTCATGGTCTCGCCGCCGGGTACCGACGGGCGATGCCGCTTCGGACCCGTCACCGATTTCATCGCCGATCTGTGGGAGCAGATTCCCGTGCTGATAGGCCACATAAATCCGGATATGCCCGCCACGTCCGGCACGCCGGGAATCCCGTTCGAACGTTTCACGGCTGTCATCGAGGCGCAACACGCGCTGCCCGAATCCGACCCGGGCAGCGACGAGGTTTCGATACGCATGGCCGCGCATGTGGCGTCTATCGTTCCCGACGGCGCGACGATCCAGGCAGGGCTCGGGCGCGCGCCGGAGGCGGCGCTGCGCGGGCTGGTCGGGAAGCGTGATCTGGCAATCCATTCGGGTCTGATCGGCGACTCTGCGCTGCACCTGCTGCGCGCGGGCGCGCTGCGGAAGACTAACCCGATCACCGCCGGTGTCGCCATTGGTACCATCGCCCTCTACGGCGCGGTTTCGGATCCGCGCTTCACTTTTCGTCCGCCTTCCTTCACGCACGACATCGCCACGCTCGCGAGTATCGAGCGCCTGGTGACGATCAATTCCGCAATCGAGGTTGACCTGTCCGGCCAGGCGCATTCGGAGGCGACGTCCGTGGGCTTTGTGTCCGGGCCAGGCGGGGCGTCCGACTTCGCAGCCGGCGCGCGCGGCAAGGGCGGGCTGCGCATCGTCGTCCTGCCGTCGACGGCATCGAAAGGAGCAGTTTCGCGGGTAGTCGCGACGCGAGACGCCATCGGCCCCGTCTCGCTCGGTCGGTTCGACATCGACGTGATCGTGACGGAGCACGGCGTAGCGGATCTTCGGGGGCTCTCTCATACGGCCAGGCGGCTGGCGCTGATCGGGGTTGCCGATCCCGGCCATCGTGCCGGCCTGGAGAGATTGACCTAATCTAGTTTGCACTCGCACAGTAAGGTTGCTTACTGAATGGATCACTGATAAAAGTAAGGTAGCATACAAACGAGAGCCGCGCGATGATCGACCGAACCCTATTTCGTGAGGAGCACGAGATGTTCCGGCAGAGCGTTCGCAAGTTCGTCGAGCAGGATATCGTGCCGTATCATGCCGATTGGGAGCGGGAGGGGATCGTTCCGCGCGAGCTGTGGCTGAAGGCGGGTGCGCAGGGCATGCTGTGCTGCACGGTGCCGGAGGAGTATGGCGGGCTGGGGCTGGACTATCTCTTTGACGTCGTGGTGTTCGAGGAGCTGTGGCGGGTGGGGGCGTCCGGGCCGGGCTTCCTGATCCACACCGACCTGGTGGCAACCTACATTCTGTCCTTCGGCACGGAGGAGCAGAAGAAGAAGTTCCTGCCCAAGATGGTATCTGGCGAGTGGATCGGGTCGCTGGGCATGACCGAGCCGCATGCGGGGTCCGACCTCAAGGCGATCCGCACCAAGGCAGTGCGCGACGGCAACGAGTTCGTGATCAATGGTCAGAAGGTGTTCATCTCGAACGGCCAGCTCTGCGACGTTCTCGTCCTCGCAGCGAAGACCGATAGCGACGCCGGTGCCAAGGGCGTGACCCTGTTCCTGGTGGAGGGCGATCGACAAGGCTTCCGGCGTGGCAAGAACCTCGAGAAGCTCGGCATGCGGGCGCAGGACACGTCGGAACTGTTCTTCGACAACATGCGTCTTCCGCCGGAGAGCATGCTGGGCGAGGAGGGCAAGGGCTTTGCCCTGATGATGACGAAGCTGTCGCAGGAGCGTCTGGCGCAGGCGATCCGCTCGGCGACGGTGGCCGAGACGATCATCGAGTGGACGGTGGACTACACGATGCAGCGCCAGGCATTCGGCAAGTCGCTGTTCGACCAGCAGAACACGCAGTTCAAGCTTGCGGAGCTGAAGGCGCAGGCGGTGTCGGCGCGGGTGTTCACGGACAAATGCATCGACCTGTTTATGCAGGGCAAGCTCGACCCGGTGGACGCGGCGATCGCCAAGATGCTGACGACGGAGCTTCACTGCAAGGCAGCGGACGAGTGCCTGCAACTGTTCGGCGGCTGGGGCTACATGTGGGAGATGCCGATCGCGCGGGCCTATGCCGACGCGCGCATCACGAAGATTGCCGGCGGATCGATCGAGATCATGAAGCTCATCATCGCCAGACAGATGGCCGATGAAGCCAAACACAGACACTGACCGCGTCCTCCCAGACGCACCGGCGGCGCCGAGGCATACTTGCCGCGGCGCCGCCAGGCTGTATCGACGGGACGATGCCGCGTGACGACAGACTCCTTGCCTGACTCAAGACCGATCCGCCGGAGACCGACGCGCGAGGAAACCTCGCGCGCCATCCTGCTGATGCTGCTGGGCTTCTTCTGCTATTCGACGTCGGACATGCTGGCCAAGGTTCTGACGCAGTCGATGAACCCGTTGCAGGTCGCATGGCTGCGGCAACTCGGCCTGCTGGCCGGCGTGCTGATGGTGCTAGCCTTTAAGGGGCCGCATCTGTTGCGGAGCCGGCATCCCTGGCTGCAGTTCACGCGAGGGCTCACCGTCGTTGCGGCGGCGACCAGCTTCCTCACCTCGCTCGCCTATGTGCCGCTGGCGGACGCGACCGCGGTCACCTTCGTCGCACCCTTCGTCGTGACTGTACTCGCCGCCATCTTTCTCCGCGAGGAGATCGGCTGGAAGCGGTGGAGCGCCGTATGCCTCGGCTTCGCCGGAACGATGATCATCATTCGACCAGGGCTCAACGTATTTCACCCGGCAATCTTCCTTTCGCTGATTTCCGCGGTAGCCTTCGCTGTCCGCCAGATCATATCGCGGCGCCTGAGCGGCACCGATCCGATGCTCACGACGGTCGCCTATACTGCGCTGACGGCGGCGCTGATCCTCAGCGTTCCCTTGCCGTTCATATGGCGCAACCCGACCGATGTCTGGCAGCTCCTGATGATGGCGGCGATCGCGATCGTCGCCAGCTGCGGGGAGCTGTCGATCATCCGCGCGCTCGACCTTGGCGAGGCCACGGCACTGTCTCCGCTGCAATACACGCTGATGATCTGGAGCACGATCTGGGGCCTGCTGATCTTCGCACAGTTGCCCGACGCCTGGACGTTCGCCGGCACGGCGGTGATCGTCGTTTCCGGTATCTATTCGATCTACTACGAGACGCGGCGCCGGCCGGCCGACGCAGGGCCGGCGGTCGAACCGGAGCGGCCCTAAAAGCCGACGTTGTCAGCACCCTTGAGGCCAAGCATCGCGCGAGCCTCGTCAGGCGTGGCGATGTCGATGGAAAGTTCCTTCAAGATACGCACGATCTTGGCGACCTGTTCGGCATTAGACTTCGCCAGTTCGCCCTTGCCGATGTAGATCGAATCCTCCAGGCCGACGCGGACATGCCCGCCCTTGATGGCATTGACGGTCGCGAACGGCATCTGGTGCCGGCCGGCGCCGAGGCACGAGAAATAATAGTCATCTCCGAACAGCCGGTCGGCCGTGTCGCGCATGTGCATGAGATGCTCAATCTCGGGCGCGATGCCGCCGAGGATGCCAAACACGCCCTGGACGAAGAAGGGTCCCTTGACCAGGCCCCGGTCGACGAAATGCGCTAGGTTGTAGAGATGGCCGATATCGTAGCACTCGAACTCGAAGCGGGTGCCGTTTGCGGACAGTTCGGAAATGCCCCGCTCGATCTGAGTGAAGGTGTTGGAGAGAATGAAGTCCTTGGTCCGCTCGAGGTAGGGACGCTCCCACTCCTCCTTGAAGTCCTTAATCTTCGCGGCCGCGCCAGAGATGTTGAAGTTCAGGCTGCCCATGTTCATCGACGCGACTTCGGGCCTCGCCCACATCGCCGCTGCCAGCCGCTGGTCGAGCGTCATGCCGAGACCGCCGCCGGTGGTGATGTTCACCACGGCGTTGCAGTTCTGCTTGATGCGCGGAAGGAACAGCTTGTAGTGCTCGGGGTCCTGGCTGGGGGACCCGTCCAACGGATTGCGTGCATGCAGGTGGAGGATCGCGGCGCCGGCCTCCGCCGCCGCGATCGCCTCGCTGGCGATCTGATCCGCAGTTACGGGGAGATACGGCGTCATGGTCGGCGTGTGGATCGAGCCGGTAACGGCGCAGCTCACGATGACCTTCTTTGATTTCCGCATGGCCCATGCCTCCTCCGGCTATATGTAATCAACCATATGATATGGCAGCGTATCGCTTCTGTAAAGCGGCATCAGTGGGTGATCAGCCAGTGGAAAATATTCTGGCGAACATTGAATCAGCTGGAAGATATGATAGCTGATAAAGTCGATTCCTTACTATCTTGCGGCTGATTCCCGCGCTGGAGCATGCAATGAAAGACACTAGGTCCTGGGACCTCAGGCTCGGCTATCTGATCCATGACGTCTCGCGGCTGCGGCGGGTCACCTATGACCGCGAACTCGCCCCTCTCGGCATCACCCGCTCGCAATGGTGGGTGCTGGCCTTCATCTCCCGAAACGACGGTCTGCCCCAGACGCAGCTCGCGCACGAACTCGACGTCGGCAAGGTCGCACTCGGCTCGTTGATCGACCGTCTGCAGACTGCGGGCTTCGTCGAGCGGCGCGCCGACGAAAAGGACCGTAGGGTCAAGCGGGTGTTCCTGACCGAGCGGGCGCTGAAGCTGATCAAGGAGATCGGTCCGATCAACGACAGCTTCAATGCACGCATCCTGAAGGGCATTCCGCGCAAGGACCTCGAACTCACCTCGCAGACGCTCTACGCTATGAAGACCAACCTGCTCTCGCTGGTCGCAGAGCGCAGCGGCGGCGACCTTGACGCACTTGACGACGAGGACGAGGTCGCGCCCCGCGGGCGAGCGCGAGCGTCGGCCTTGTAAAAACGGTATTGTAGCATATCATACTCTTCCTAACTTAATGCCAGGTGGGCCTCTTGGCCACCTGGCGGAGGAGCGATGATGCTGCCCAACCGGCCCGTCTACGATGCCGATCACGAGAGCCTGCGCGACAGTCTGCGCAAGTTTATAGCGGGAGAGATCGCGCCGAATTTCGCTCGCTGGGAGGCCGAGGGCATCGTCGACCGCGCGCTGTGGGACAGCTTGGGCGACAGCGGCTTTCTCTGTCCGACCGTGCCGGAACGATTCGGCGGGCTCGGCGCGGATTTCCGCATGCACACAGTCATCGCCGAAGAACTCGCCTATTCCGGGTTCATGGGACCGGCAGCGGACGTGTCGGTCCATTCCGACGTGTGCCTGGGCTATCTGCTGCATCATGCCGACGAGTCGCAGAAGGCGCGCTGGCTGCCGGGCATGGTCGACGGATCGTTGGTCTGTGCGATCGCCATGTCCGAACCCGGCACAGGCTCCGACCTTCAAGGCGTGCGGACGCGTGCCATCCGCGACGGCGACGACTGGGTGGTCAGCGGCGCCAAGACCTTCATATCCAACGGCCAGCATGCCGACATCGTCATAGTCGTTACCCGCACCGGCGACGGCCGCGGCTCCGGTAACATGACGCTTATTGTCGTTGAGGCCGAACGCGAGGGCTTCCGGCGTGGCCGCAACCTCGACAAACTCGGCCAGATCAGCGCCGACACGTCCGAACTGTTCTTCGATTCCGTCCGCGTTCCGGTCGCCAATACGCTCGGTGCCGAGGGCCGCGCCATGGGGATCCTCATGAGCGAACTGCCGCAGGAGCGGCTGGTCATCGCGGTCACCTCAATCTCGGCCGCGCAGAAGGCGTTCGACATCACCCGCGATTATGTCCGTGAGCGGAAGGCATTCGGCCAGTCCGTCGCGGACTTCCAGAACACCCGTTACCGCCTTGCCGAGCTCAAGACCGAACTCACCGTCGGATGGGCTTTCATCGACCAATGCATCGCCAGACATCTCAAGGGCGAACTGGCGACATATGAAGCCTCGATGGCGAAGCTCTGGTGCTCTGAAATGCAGGGCAGGGTGGTGGATGCCGGCGTCCAGATGCACGGTGGCTACGGCTTCATGCGTGAATACGAGATCTGCCGTCTCTATGCAGATGCCCGCGTGCAGCGGATCTACGGGGGGACGTCGGAGATCATGAAGGAACTGATCTCGAGGAACCTTTGACATGGCCACGGGATTGATGGCCGAAGTCGCGACGATGATGCAGGCGGACCTGCCGCCCGACGAACCTCCGGGCTTCGTCGAGATCGACACGCGCGACGGATTCCACACGATGATGGGCCAGATCTACGGCAAGATGGAGAGCGGCCTGATGGTCTGCGGCTTCCGCTGCTCGCCGCGCCATATGAACAGCCATGGGACCTGTCACGGCGGGATGCTGGCGAGTTTCGCCGACTTCTCCGCCTATGCGCTACGCCTTGCAGCCGACCTCGGGGCAACGTCCATTCCGACGGCGACGCTGTCGATGGAGTATCTGCGGCCAGTGAAGCTGGGCGACTGGGTCGAATCGCGGGTGGAACTGACACGGCGCGGCAGGAGGCTGCTTTTCTGCCGGATCACCGGTACCGTGGCGGGCGTGTCGGTGTTTACGGCAAGCGGCATTTTCGTGCCGGGTGCGGACGATCCGGGGGGACTGGACGCGCTGTCGCGCGTGATCGGCCAAGGCTGATGCGTCCCGGCCTCCGCGACTGGGCAGAACGCCAGCCCGCGCGGCCGGCGCTGCTGATGGAAGGGGCGACCGGGCCGATCAGCTATGCACAGCTGGAGGCGCGCACGAATCGCATCGCGCACGCGTTCGCCGCGGAAAACCTAGCGCGCGGCGACCACGTCGCGGTGCTGGCCGGCAACGGAGCGGACATCGTCGCGCTCTGCTGGGCCGCCTGGCGCTCCGGCGTCTATCTCACGCCCCTGCCGATCACGCTCGCGCTGCCCGAGCTGCGCTATCTCGTCGACAATTGCGAAGCCCGGCTGGTCGTCGTCGACGGTTCCCACTCCGAGACTGGGCGATTGCTGGCCGCGGAATGCCCGTCGGTTACTGTACGGACTCTCGGGGCCGAGGGCGCTGGCGGGGATTGGGAGGCCGTGCTGCAGCGCATGCCCAACACACCGCGACCCGACGAGAACGCGGGCAGCCTGATGATGTATTCGTCTGGCACGACCGGCGCGCCGAAGGGCATCACGCGGCCACTGCCGAGTGCTGACCAGCACCATCTCCTGCCACCTTTTGCCCGCGACCTCGTCGAAATCTTCGAGCTCGACGAGGACACGCGCTACCTGTCGACGGCACCGCTCTACCATGCCGCGGCGCTGCGCTTCGTGCTCGCGACGATCGCGGCTGGGGGCTTCGCGGTCGTCATGCGCCGCTTCGATGCGGATCGGGCGCTAGCCCTGATCGACATGCACGGCCTGACCCACAGCCAATGGGTGCCGACCATGTTCAAGCGCCTGCTCGACCTGCCAGCGGACCGCCGGGCCGAACTCGACGGTTCAACGCACCGGCGCGCCATCCATGGCGCGGCGCCCTGCAGCGTTGCCCTGAAGCGCGCAATGATCGACTGGTGGGGGCCGATCCTGGTCGAATACTATTCCGGCTCGGAGGGTGTCGGCCTGACGCTGATCGACAGTGAGGACTGGCTGTCGCGACCGGGCTCGGTTGGACGGGCCCGCAAGGGGGTCGTCCATGTTCTGGGGCCGAACGATGACGAGCTCGGCCCGGACGAGACGGGCCGCATCTTCTTCTCGGGCCTGCCGCAGTTCCACTACCACGGGGAGCCGGAAAAGACCGCCTCGCGCACATCAAGACAAGGGTGGCAGAGCTTCGGCGACATCGGCCATGTGGACGCGGACGGCTATCTCTACCTGTCGGACCGTCTCGATGACATGATCATTTCCGGCGGCGTCAACGTCTATCCGCAGGAGATCGAGGTAGCGATCGAGGCCGCCGATTTCATCCTCGAATGCGGCGTTGTCGGCGTTCCGGATCCCGAGTTCGACGAACGCCCTGTCGCCTTCGTCGTGCCCCGCGCGGGCGAGGCCGACATCGTGACGCGGCTGCGGCATCACATTGAACGGACGCTCGGACGCATCAAGCGGCCGCGTGACATCCACATCGTCGATGCATTGCCGGTCACACCGACCGGCAAGCTGCTGCGCCGCAAGC
This sequence comes from Mesorhizobium sp., assembly GCA_019635735.1. GTDB lineage: Bacteria > Pseudomonadota > Alphaproteobacteria > Rhizobiales > Rhizobiaceae > Mesorhizobium_A. The sequence goes on along the minus strand of JAHBYX010000005.1, from coordinate 277,281 downwards.
TGCGCGACATGATCCCCTGATGCGGCCGGGCAAGCGTAGCCTCAGGCCGCTGCGCTTCTGCAGCGGTCGATGCCGTATCGTGCAAGGAACGTGAAGGGGCCGCCGAGATAGGCGGGGAAGTCAGCGGCCTGCTGGCAGTGCAAATCCACAAGGTTGCGGTCCTCTGCCGCGAAGCGGGCCTCGTTGGTCGCGGCCACCATCGCGCCCGCGGCGAGGATCGCGAACGCGGCCTTCTCGACATCGGAGGACGGCTGCTCGAACCATTGCGGCTGTCGGGCCGCGACTTCGCCTGCGATTTTCGGATCGTAGGGGCCGGCCTGCCCGATCCCGGCGAAGACGACGGCTGCCTTGCCGACGGCACCGAGCTTCGCGGCTTTGGTCTCCATGGCCGCCTTCACGTCTACCGCGAACGCGTCGAGACCTTCGGGCAACGTATTCTTGCGCTTGCGCTTGTCGTAGTCGACGCGGCCGAGAAACTTCACCGCGATCATGTTGCGCGGTTCGACGCGCTGGACGAGATCCTTGAACGAATCCATCTCCGCAGCAATGCCGCGGTCCATATCCAGCGGCAAACCGTTGTCGAGACAATCGAGGATCGCGAGCTCCGCCGGATAGTGGCCGCCGCTCTTGCGCAGGAAATCTTCCCGGACAGGCGTCGTCACAGACAGCACCTCGGCTTTGGTTGGGGTCTTCCAGTCGGGCTTATCCCAGGGCTGCCGCGGATCCGGCTTCGATCGGACCCAGGCCTCGGCGGCGGCCAGCTCGTCGCCCGGCGCGACAGCCTTGTGCGCGGCGCCCAGCTCGACCGCCTGCCGGGCGTCGAAACGCGCGCCTTCGAGCAGGACGCCGAGCGATTTCGCCACGCCCGTGAACCGCGGCATGCGCTGGGTGCCACCGCCGCCCGGCAGCAGGCCGACGAGCGATTCCGGCAGGCCGATTTGCGTCTCCTGCGCGTCGGTGAGCACACGGTAGTGGCAGGCCAGGAACAGTTCGCAGCCGCCACCGAGCGCCAGCCCGTGCGCCGCTGCCGCGACCGGTTTTCCGGCGGTCTCCAGTTTGCGGAACGCGCGGCCGATCGGCGAGAAATGATCGACGGTCAGCCTGTCGCGCTGCGCCTTTGGCGCAGCCATGATCATTTCATAGGCCTCCGCGAGCTCGGTCAGGTCGGCGCCGGCACAGAAGGCAGTCGTCTTACCCGACGAGATTACGACCCCCGCGACATCCGAGCTTTTCAGCCAGTCGGCGAAAGCCTCGATCTCGTGGATCGCTTCGTTGGAGAAGACATTCATAGACCGGTTCGGCATATCGAATGTCAGATGGAGGATGCCGTCTTCGGTGCGATGCGTCTTGAAGTTGTTCATGGTCGGCAAAGCGGACATAACGTCTCCTCCTCCAGTCGCGCACCTTATCTCGTAAACTGGCGTACTATACGTTAGACATGCAATCAAGTGTGCGGTATGGTCTCGGCGATTTCGAGGGACCGACAGGGAGGTATCATGAGCCCGTTCCGCAACGACGTGCTGAAAGGCAAGCATATTCTGGTCACCGGAGGCGGCACCGGGCTCGGCAAGGAGATGTCTGTCGGGTTCGCCGCGCACGGTGCGCATGTCATCATCTGCGGCCGGCGCGAGCAGGTGCTGGACGACGCTTGCAAGGAAATCGCCACGCGCAGCGGTGGCACAGCAGAATACCGCATCGTCAACATCCGCGACGCCGAGGCCGTTGACGCGATGGTTGCCGATATCTGGACCAGTGGGCCGCTGACCGGCCTCGTCAACAATGCCGGCGCCAACTTCATCGCGCCGACTGAATCGATCTCGCACCGCGCTTATGATGCGGTGCGCTCGACTGTGATGGATGGCAGTTTCTATGCCACCCACTCCTGCGGCAAGCGCTGGATCGCCGGAGGGTTGAAGGGATCCGTCATCTCCAATCTCGTCACCTGGGTCTGGTCCGGCTCTGCCTATGTCGTGCCATGCGCAATGGCCAAGACCGCCGTACACGCAATGACCATGTCGCTCGCAGCTGAATGGGGACCGAAGGGCATCCGCCTCAACGCTGTCGCGCCCGGCCCCTTCCCGACGGAGAACGCATGGGAAAAGCTCAACCCGATCCCCGGCTCGTCGGTCGGTGCAACCCAGTCGGAGACCGTGCCGCTACGGCGTTTCGGTCAGATGGACGAGTTGCGCAACATCCTGATCTTCCTAATGCTCGACGAGTGTTCCTATGTGAACGGCACGACGATCCCGATCGACGGCGGACATCGCCTGACGGCTCATTCGACCTTCGCGGGACTCTCCGAAATGAGCGACGAGGACTGGGCGCGGGCGCGCGAGGCGATCAAGGCCTCGCAGCAGAAGGAAAAGCAGGGCCGATGAGCACCGTCACGGTCGAGCAGGCTGACGACGTCGCGACGATAAAGCTCAACCGGCCGGAAAAGCTCAACGCGCTGTCCGACGAGATGGTCGACGCCTTCTTCGCGGCCCTCGACGCGATCGCGGGATCGGACGCCCGCGCGTTGGTCATCACCGGCGCCGGCCGCGGCTTCTGCGCCGGCTTCGACCTATCATTGGCCGGCGACGGAAGCGGCGACCCCGCCTTCTGGGCGCGGCGGCAGGAGCGCTTCGGCTCGCTGGTCACGCGCATCCGCAACATCCCGCAGCCGACCATCGCCGCTGTCAACGGCGCGGCAACCGGGGCCGGTCTCGGCCTGGCGCTCGCCTGCGACACGCGCATCGGCTCGGCCGCGGCGCGCTTCAGCTCGGCCTTCATCCGGGTCGGCATGTCGAGCTGCGACGTCGGCGTGAGCTGGCTGCTGCCACGGGCAATCGGCACCACGCGCGCCTTCGAGATGATGCTGACCGGCCGCATGGTCGAAGCCGAAGAGGCAGAGCGTATCGGCCTGATCATGCGCCTGGCCGCACCGGAGAAGCTTCTCGAGGATGCGCAAGGCCTGGCACAAGCTATCGCGCAGAACGGCCAGATCGGCACATGGATGACCAAGCGCGGCATGTGGGCCAATCTCGAGGCCGGCAGCCTGCAGGCGGCGATCGAACTCGAAAACCGCACGCAGGCGTTCATGCTCGGCACCGGCGGTCTGGCCGCACGCGCTTCCGAACGCGGTTTCCTCAAGAAGGACTGAACTCGGCCGCCTTGATGTGACCCGAGGGGCGTATCCGATAGATCCCGTTGACCCGCATGCAGACCTCGCTGTCGGCATGCACGGTTGCCTGGAAGAAGATCATCCCGCCCGTGTGGCGCACGAGCCCGGGTTCCGACCAGACCCAGGCGCCCTCGCGGGCCGGTGCGACGAAATCCATGCCGAGATTGATCGTGGGCGTATCGGCGGTGATGCCCAGCCTGCGCTTGACCACGCTGCCCTGGATGTCGGCGAACATCGCCAGCACGCCGCCGTGGCAAGCACCCATCTTGTTGAGCTTGCGCGCACTGACGCGAAAGCCGAGTTGCCGGCGGCCGTCTTCCAGGATGCGCTCGTAGAACGGACCGGCCGATTTTTCGATCTCGGGTCTGTCGGCAAGCTGCACGAAGCCTTCGGGCGGATTGTCTTCGTCGTCGACTGTCTGCACTTGATCTCCCCGCTTCGTTGGCACCATAGCCCCACTTGCTTTTGATGCGCTAGAGCATAGTATGTTACTAAACAAAACAAAGATCATCTCGGAGGAGCGTGCGGCATGACCGAACTCAAGATGGAAACCCTGACGTGCCGCATCGAGAGCGGCATCGCTCACGTGCGCCTCACCCAAGCGGAACGCGGGAATCCCTTCGACGGCCCTTTCTGCCGCGACATGTGCGACCTATCGGTCGAGCTTTCCTGCCGCGATGACGTCCGTGCGGTTCTTCTAGTGGCTGACGGCCGCTTCTTCTCGGTTGGCGGCGATATCCGCTCCTTCGTGAAAGACCTTTCGCAACTGTCGCGCATCGTCAAGTCGTGGACGGCCGACGTGCACATGGCCATCACCCGCTTCCAGCGCATGAATGCACCGGTCATCTGCGCTGTGCATGGCGACGTGGCCGGCGGCGCGGTCTCGCTGGTGGCCATGTCGGACATGGTTTTCGCGGCCGAGGGCGTCAAGTTCAATGCGGCCTTTTCGATGATCGGCTTCTGCGCCGATTCCGGCTCGACGATTTCGCTCACGAGCCGCATGGGCTTCTCGCGCGCCAAGCGCTTCCTGATGCTCTCGGAGGCGCTAGAGGCCAAGGATGCGCTGGATGTCGGCCTGGTCGACTACGTCGTGCCGGCTGCGGAACTCAATGCATCGGCCGAGAAGATGGCTGCGAAGCTCGCTGCCGGCCCGACCCTGGCCTATGGTGCTATCAAGCGGACGATGTTGTCAGCGCGCTATCAGGGGCTGGAGGCTCAGCTCGAGGCCGAGGCGCAAGCCCTTGCTGAACTTGCTTCCTCGGAAGATGCCCGTGAAGGCCTCACGGCGTTCAGCCAGCGCCGCAAGCCCGAGTTCAAGGGCAGGTGAGCAAGTCGACGACCAATCCGCCCCCAAGGCGAAGCGCGGAAGACGAACTGCGCTTCGGCTACCTGATCCATGATGTGTCGAGGCTCAGGCGCACGCTGTTCGACCGCTGGCTCGCGCCGTCCGGTATCACGCGGTCCCAATGGTGGGTGCTCGCCTTCTTGGCACGGCGCGATGGCATGCCGCAGACCGAGCTTGCCGACGAACTCGATGTCGGCAAGGTGGCGCTGGGCGCGCTGATCGACCGGCTCGAGGCGGGCGGCTTCGTCGAGCGGCGGCCGACGCCCGACGATCGTCGCATCAAGCTTGTCCTGCTAACGCCCCAGGGACGTGCATTACTCGACACGCTGCGCCGCAATAGCCGGGAGTTCAACCGGCGTATCCTTGCGGGTATTTCGGCCGAGAACGTCCAGGTCGCCGTCGCGACGCTTGGCCTTATCAAGAGCAATCTGGTCGGCGACGACAAGACGTCTCTCGGAGAGCATCTCGACCCGTGAAGGCGGCCAGACGGTCGGCCCGATCCCAACAAGCCGGGACGCTGGCTGTATTCAAAGATGGGTGCGAAATCGCTTCTGCAGCTCGCCAACGATACCCTGTCGGAAGAGCAGTACGAAGACCGTGAAGACGATGCCCTGGATCAGAAGCACCCAGGGTCCGTATGGTGCCAGGAAGTGTTCCAGCGACAGGATGAAGAAGCTGCCGACCACCGGGCCGAAGATCGTGCCAATTCCGCCGACAAGGTTGATCAGCACCACCTCGGTCGAGATGACATAGGAAACGTCCGTTAGGGTGGCGATGCCGAAGGTGATCGTCTTCAGCGATGCAGCGAAGCCCGCCATCGCGGCCGAGATTGTGAAGGCGGCGAGCTTGAAGCGGTCGACGTTGTAGCCGAGCGACTTTGCCCGCTCCGGGTTGTTGCGCACCGCGCGTAGCACCTGCCCGAACGGTGAATGGATGATCCGGTTGTAGAAGGCGACGGCTGCTAGGACGATGACCGAGATGACCCAGTAGAGCGTCGTGTTCGACGACAGGTCTATGAAGCCCAGGACAGTCCCGCGCGGGATGGACTGGATGCCGTTCTCGCCGCCGGTGAACGGCGCCTGCATGGCGATGAAGTAGACCATCTGTGCCAGCGCCAGGGTGATCATCGCGAAGTAGAGCCCGGTGCGGCGGATCGCAATCCAGCCGAAGACGAGACCCATCGCGGCGGCGATGACAGTGCCTGCGAGCACGGAGAGTTCGAAGGGCAGGCCCCACTGGGTCGCCGCATAGCCGCAGAGATAGGCGCCCATGCCGAAGAAGGCGGCGTGGCCGAAACTCATCAGTCCGGTATAGCCGAGCAGTAGGTTGTAGCCGCAGGCAAAGATAATGAAGCAGTACACCTTGATCAGGAAGATCGGGTAGAGGAACTGCGGCCCGACCGCGATTAACGCCGCGAAGAGCAGGAAGAAAATGGCCCTCGCCTTGGTGAAGCCGAGGAACTGGGACTGGCTGACGCCGGCCGTTCGCGTTGTCTTGAGGAATGCTGTCCCAGCCATGGTCAAGCCGCCTTGCCGAATAGACCGCGCGGGCGCGCCACCAGGATGATCACCATCGCCACGAAGATGACGGTCGAGGACGCCTGCGGGAAGACCGCCTTGGTCAGGCCCTCGAGCAGGCCGAGGCCAAGGCCGGTGACGATGGAGCCCAGGATCGAGCCCATGCCGCCGATCACCACCACCGCGAAGACGACGATGATCACGCTCGTTCCCATCGACGGATCGACGGAGAGGATCGGCGCGGCCATGACGCCGCCGAGCGCCGCCAGCGCAACGCCAGCGCCATAGGTCAGCGTCAGCATCACCGGCACGTTGATCCCGAACGCCTGGACGAGGACGGGATTGTCGGTCGCTGCGCGCAATTTGGCGCCGAGCGGCGTCCATTCGATGATGAGCCAGGTTGCCAGGCAGAGCACCACGCCGGCGACGACGACCCAGGCGCGATACATCGGCAGCATCATGTAGCCGAGATTGACGGCGCCCCTCAGGCTGGGCGGCACGGAATAGGGCAGCCCCTGCGGTCCGAATGCGATGCGGATGAAGCCCTCGACGAAAAGCGCTAAGCCGAGTGTCAGCAGCAGGCCGTAGAGATGGTCGAGCCGGTAGAGGTGACGGATGAACGTAACTTCGACCACCAGACCCAGCATGCCGATCAGCAGGGGCGCGATGATCAGGGCGCCCCAGTAGCCGATGCCGAGCCACTGCCCGAGCGCGTATGCGATGAAGGCGCCCAGCATGAAGAACACGCCATGCGCGAAATTGATGACGCCGAGCAGGCCAAAGATGATGGCGAGGCCGAGCGACAGGATGGCGTAGAACACCCCGTTCACGAGACCGAGCGTCATCTGCGAAAGGATCAGGTAGACGTCCATGACTGGTCCCTACACCGCCAGCAGCTTGTCTACGCGGCCGATATTGGCTGCGAACTCAGCGCCTTCGAGCCGATCGATGATCTGCCCGTTCTCCATCAGGTAATGCACGTCGGCCAAGCCCTCGACGAAGTGCGCGTTCTGCTCGACCAGGATGATCGTATAGCCGAGTTCCTTGATCTCGCGGATGGTGCGGGCGATCTGCTTGACGATCACCGGTGCCAAGCCCTCGGTTGGCTCGTCGAGCAGCAATGTGCGGGCACCGGTGCGCAGGATGCGCGCGATAGCGAGCATCTGCTGCTCGCCGCCCGACAATTGCGTACCACGGCTGGACCCGCGCTCCTTGATGTTGGGGAACAACGCGTAGATGCGGTCCAGGTCCATGCCGCCCTTGGCGATCACCGGGGGAAGGAACAGGTTCTCGGTGACGGTCAGCGACGGGAAGATGCCGCGGTCTTCCGGGCAGATAGCGATACCCTTGCGCGCGATCTGGTCGGAGCGCAGCTTGAGCAGGTTCACGCCGCCGAAACTGATTGCACCGGTGGTCTTGCCCATCATGCCCATGATGGCGCGCATCGTTGTGGTTTTCCCCGCGCCGTTTCTGCCGAGCAGCGACACGACCTTGCCTTCGGGCACATCCATATTCAGTCCATGGAGGACGTGGCTTTCGCCATACCAGGCGTGGAGCTCGCGGATCTCAAGCATGCGCCGCTCCCAGATAGGCTTCCACGACCTTCTCGTTGCTGGCGACGTCCTTGTAGCTGCCCGAGGCGATGACACGCCCGCGGGCAAGCACGGTCACGTTGTTGCACAGTCCCTCGACCACGGAGAGATTGTGCTCGACCATCACCACGGTCCGACCCTTCGAGACCTTGCGGATCAGGTCGACCACACGGCCGATGTCCTCGCGGCCCATGCCGGAGGTGGGCTCGTCCAGGAGCAGGATCTGCGGATCGAGAGCGAGCGTGGTCGCTATCTCCAGCGCCCGCTTGCGGCCATAGGGCAGATCGCCGGCACGCACGTCGGCCCATTCGACAAGGCCCAGCTCGTCGAGAAGCTCAAGAGCTCGCCCGTGAAGGGATTCCAGGCTCCGCTCCGACCGCCAGAAGTCGAAATTCGCACCACGCTTCCGTTGCAGGGCGAAGCGGACATTGGCCAGCGCGGTGAAGTCGGGAAAGATGGAAGAGATCTGGTAGGAACGCACGATGCCGCGCCGCGCGATCTCGTCCATCGGGAGACCGGAGATTACCTCGCCTCGCAGGCGGATCTCTCCCTCTGTCAGCGGCAGGCTGCCGGTGAGCAGATTGAAGAATGTCGTCTTCCCGGCGCCGTTGGGACCGATGAGCGCATGGATCTCGCCTTCGATGATGTCGAGGTTGACTTCGTCGACCGCCCTGAAGGCACCGAAGCTCCTGACTATGCCCCGGACTGTGAGTACCGCATTCGCCAAGCTGTCTCTCTCCGGTTTAAGGCAATGCGCCTTTCCGGTAAAACGGATCGGCAATTGCGTCCGGAGAGGGGCATAACCCCTCCCCGAACCCTTACATCACTTCTTGACCAGCGGGCAGGTGCTATCGGACAACGGCGTCGCGATATCGGCGGCGGCAACCTTGCCGGTTATCTCCAGATAGTCCCATTCGCCCTTGCTGTCCGCAGGCTTCTTGGTCTGATACGTGTAGACGTCACGCAGCGTGTAGCCGTCTTCGCGGATTGTCGCGGTGTCGCCGTTGATCAGCGGCATCGGGTTGTCGCGCATCCACTGCACCACGGTCTTGGCATCCTTGCTGCCGGTTGCCTTGACGCCGGTCAGGTAGTGATGGGTGAACTCGTAGGCATAGGCGTTCGTGAAGGTCGGCGGTCGGTTGTAGCCTTCCTGGAACTTCGTCGAAAACGCGCGCGTCTTGTCGTTCATGTCCCAGTAGAACTGAATAGCGCCACTGATGTTCTGCAGCGTCTCGAGGCCGGTCGAATGAATGTCGGTATCGCCGAGATAGTAGGGCGACAGCTTGGCCGTGACGCCGAACTCCTGCGCCTGCTTGGCGATCGCGTTCTGCCACGTGCCGAACGTTGCCAGGCCGATGGTCTTTGCTCCTTTGGACTGCGCCTCCAGAAGGAAGGCCGAGAAATCGGTCGCCTGAGGCGAATGAAGTGCCGTCCCCACTACCTCGCCGCCTGCGTTTTTCACGGCGGCGGAACCCTTGGCCATCAGATCCTGGCCAAGCGCGTAGTCGACTGCGATGAAATACCACTTATCGCTGCCGGCCTTGATCTGGGGGATTGTGATCGCGCGCGACAACGCAGTGGTGTCGAGCAGCATCATGACCTGGTTCGGCCCGCAGTTCTCGTTGATAAGCTTGCTGCTCGACCCCCCGTGGAACATGGCCACGTCCTTGTCCTTGATCAGGTCGCTGACCGCCAGAGCAACGGCGGAGTTGTCGACCGAAAGGAAAACGTTGACATTTTCGCGATCGACCCACTCGCGGGCAATTCCCAACCCGACGTCCGGCTTGGCGAGGTGGTCGGCGACCATGAGGGTGATCTTTTCGCCGTTGATCTCACCGCCGAAGTCGGCGATCGCCATCTCGGCGGCGCGCTGAGATGCCTTTCCGGTCAAGGCCGATGTCGCACCTGACAGGTCGGTCAAGAGCCCGATCTTGATGTCTGCGGCGGCGGGAGATGCGAGCGCAGCGAGCGCGACGCCGCTGAATAGGATGCTGCGGAAATTTCCGAATGCCATGGTGTTTCCTCCGTTTCACCAATACGATTTCAAGCCTCGCCGGACCGACCTCCTCGTCGTTTTCCGTAGGCCGCGGCTTTGAGCTCATCGTACTGTAGCGTATCTTTTAATTTACGCAAACACAAAATGCGTTAGCGTATTACTTGTTCAGCCGTGAACAGCCTTGCCTGGAACGGGCGGCGCAGCCGGTATCAGTATGGTACCGCCGCCCGCCCGATCTTCTGCCGTGCGATGACCTGTTTCATCACGCCCGCGGTACCGTCGCCGATCTGAAGGCCCATCACGTCGCGCATCCGCTGCTGGTGCGGCAGGTCGAACGTATAGCCGTAGTGGCCCATGGTCAGCAGGCAGCTGTGGATGACGTCCATTGCATGCTTCGGCCCCATCCATTTGCACATCGCCGCCTCGGCTGTATGCGGGAGGCCGGCCTCACGAAGCTGCAACGTGTGGTACGCGAGTTGGCGCACGGCCTCGATGATCGACTCGCCCTCGGCAAGGGGAAAGCTCACGCCCTGGAACTGCCCGATCGGTCGTCCGAAAGCTTGGCGATCCTTCGAATAGGCCCACGCTTCGTCGAGGGAAGCCTTCGCAGTCCCGACGCATTCGAGTGCGATCAGCGCCCGCGAATAGTCGAAGCCGTGCATGACCTGCGTAAATCCGCTCCCCTCCGGCCCGAGCCGACAAGCCTCAGGCAGGACGACATCTTCAAAGAAGAGCGAGCCGCGGCCGACGCAACGATGTCCGATATCGTTGAACTTCGACCGGGAGATGCCCGGCGTGCCCTCCGGAATGAAGAAGGCCGAGACGCCGCGCGCGCCTTCGTCAGTCGATCCGGTGCGGGCGAAGACAAGGAAAACGTCAGCGCAGTCGGCGAAGGTGATCGACGTCTTCTCGCCCGAGATCACATAATCGCTGCCGCGCCGCCGTGCCTTGAGCTCGATGCGCGCGGCATCCGATCCGCCGCGCGGCTCTGTAAGACAGATCGCCATGATCTTCTCGCCGGCGATCATCTTTGGAACCCATTCCTCCGTGATCTCCCGGGTTGCATGCTGCATGAGCACGGCTGCATTGAGGGAGACGTTCACTGGAAGGGCAGCCATGTTGAAGTCGCCATATGCGAGCGCCTCGGCGACGAGACCGGTCGTGATCGAGGTCTGGCCCAGACCTCCCAGGCTTTCGGGAAGATCCGTGCCGACGAAGCCGAGCGAGCCCATCTCCCGCGCGAGATCGCGGTCGAAGGGCCGCTGCTCGCGCTTCTGGTAGCCGGGCAACAGAACCTCGCGCGCGAAGCGGTCCGCGACCGCCTTCAGCGCAAGTTGGTCTTCCGAGAAGATCATTCTTCAGCTCCGTGAGTAACGTCCCATTGTGCAAGGACCGCCTCGTTGTCCGCGCCGGGCTCCGGTGCGCGGCTGCGGTGCGCGCCAGGCGTTTTCGATAAGCGCGGCGCGGGTGAGGGGTAGTTCAACCCGTCCAGCTGAACAAAGGTTTCGCGGGCAATCATCTGAGCATCAGTCCACGCCTCGTCGATCGTCAACACCGGAGAGAGGCAGGCGTCCTTGCCGCGCATCGCCTCAACCCACTCGTCGCGCGTCTTCGTCGCGAAGATCTCGGCAAAGCGCCGCCGCATCGTCGGCCAATGCTCTCGATCATGCTGCGCGGGCAGCTCGCCCAAAGTGAGCCCGAGCCCGGCCACGAGTGCGGCATAGAACTGCGGTTCGATGGCGCCGACGGAGACGTAGAGGCCGTCACTGGTGCGGTAGGCGCCATAGAAGGGGGCGCCGCCATCGACGATGTTATCCTGGCGTTTCGTCGTCCAGGTCCCTTGCTGGCGAAAGGCCTGGAAGGCTGACATCAGTTGAGCGACGCCATCGAGCATGGCGCAATCGACGACCTGTCCCTCGCCAGCTTCACGCGCCGAATAGAGCGCCATGAGAATACCGACGACGAGGAACATGCCTCCGCCGCCGAGGTCGGCGACGAGGTTCAGGGGTGGCGGCGGCACGGCGCCCTCTTGGCCGAGCGCCTGTAGTGCGCCGGTCATGGCAAGATAGTTGATGTCGTGGCCCGCCTCCCGCGCCATCGGACCGTCTTGGCCCCAGCCGGTCATTCGACCGTAGACGAGGCGTGGATTAAGCCGGCGGCAGACATCCGGGCCGAGACCCAGACGCTCGACGACGCCGGGACGGAAGCCCTCTACGAACACGTCAGCCCTGGCGATCATCGCCTTGACGGTGGCGAGGCCATCGGCGGTCTTCAGATCCAGGGCAACGGAGCGCTTGTTGCGCATGTAGAAATCGTAACGGCGGGGAATGTCGAGCTTCCAGCCGGACGAAGGTGGGCGATCGATCACGACGACATCCGCGCCGAAGTCGGCCAGCAACGCACAGGCGAACGGTGCGGGCCCCTGGCCCGCGAGTTCAACGATCCTTACCCCCGCCAGAGGTCCCTTCATCGAAGCATTCTCCATCATTTCCGAGCAAAAGCAGGCTGCCCGAAGCCGGACACCCGGGTCGTTCGGCCGGATAGCAATTCCGCAAACTGGAACAGGATCGCCGCGGTCGGCGCGTGGATGACGTCGTAGTCGCCACTGACGTCCTCCGCGAGGGCGAGACTGAGGATCGGGCCTCCGCTGTCGGGGTTCGCGCGAAATCTGGCGGCGCCGTCGCGCGTGATCGCACGCAACGCTATGCGATAGACGCCGGCGACCTCGTGCGGGTTGGCAGCGATTGCCTGTGTCGCCGTCATCGCGACGACGACCGGGGTGATCGCGTAGCCGGACAGGGTCGCATAGTCGTCCAGAACGCCCACGACATCGTCGTGCGAGAGGACAAGGCCGAGTTCCTCGAAACACTCGCGGATCACCGTGTCGACCGCGGTTTCGCCCGCGTCGATCCGGCCGCCGGGCAGAGCGTATTGACCGGCATGAGCGCGCAGCGACGCAGCCCGCAGCGTGAGCAGAAATCCCGCTTCGTCCGTTTCGTCCTCCATGTCTACGACGACGATTCCCACTGCGGCGCGGGTCAGGCCACGGGCGCAATCGATCTGCTCTCGTTCGAAACCGGTGCAGGCCACCCGAAGACGGTCGAACATGGCAGGAGAGAATCTGTGGCTGCGCACGTCAGCCCGTCTTTCCGAGCACGAATCGAGCTACCTCACCCTTGGGGCACAGCTCGACGATCGTTCCGTGGCCGTCGCCCTTGGTGATCCAGCCGCGCGACAGCGGCAGGTTCTCGGTCGGCTTCTGGTGATAGACCTTGATGCCCGCCGCCTTCAGGCGCGCGATTTCGCCTTCGAGGTCGTCCACCTCGAGCGCAACGACGACATCCCCATGCTTCATCTCCGTCTTGCCCGTCGCCGCGACGAGTTCGATCGGAAGGCCGCCCTGGTCATGGAAGAAAGCGAGACGCAGACCGAGCTCCGGCACGTCCTTGATGACGGGCGCGCTGCGGCCGATGACGGTCTGGTAGAATGGGATCGCCCTTTCAAGGCTGTCGACGAAGATGCCTATGTGATCGAGGCGTCCGGTCATTGCGTTCCTCCCTGCGGAAAATGAAAGCTAGTTTACTTTCATCTTGCTTACCTTACAATGGCCTGATCGATCGAACTGCCGGGGAGGTATGCCATGCGTCGCCTAGAAGGACGTCACGCCATCATCACCGGGGGCGGCAGCGGCATGGGTCGCGCCAGCGCACTCCGGCTCGCCGAGGAAGGGGCGGCACTCATGGTGGTCGGACGGCGCGAAGATCCGCTGCGCGAGACTGTACGGATGGTCAACGAGGCCGGCGGAACCTGCATCTACCATGTCGCGGATGCAGGCGACGAGGCAGGCATCTCCGGGGCTATAGAACGCTGCATCCGCGAACTCGGCGGGCTCGAAATCTTCTTCGCCAATGCCGGCAACACCGATTCGGTGAAGCCTTTCCTCGAACAGACCGTCGAGCAGTGGGAGGGCATGTTCCGTGACAACGTCGTCACGGCCTTCGTGGCCTGCAAGCTTGCTGGTCGTTACATGGCCGAGCACGGCGGCGGGTCGATCATCCTGAACTCGTCGACGGGTTCGCTGCGCGCTCGCGGCGGCACGGAAGCCTACGGTGCATCGAAGGCTGGCGTAAACCATCTCACCATGACCGCTGCCTGCGCCTTCGCCGGCAAGGGCGTTCGGGTCAACGCGATTCTGCCTGGACTTACCGAGACCGGTTTGACCAAGCCGATGTTCGACTGGGCCCGCAAGGCGGGCAAGGAAGACCGGCTGGGCAAGCTGACGCCGATGCAACGGCCCGGTTATGTCGAGGACATGGCAGGCGTCGTCGCCTTCCTGGCATCGGACGATTCCGCCTATGTCGACGGGCAGCTCATTCCGGTCGATGGGGGCATTTCGGCGACGCATCCGGCCGGCAAGTTCGTCTACTGAGCGGATGCCCGCGTTGGCGTTGTGCCGCGGCGGCAGCCATGCGCAACCCGGCCACCCGCCTCTCGGCCAGCCGACGCCCCGGCTCGGCTCGAAACGGCCGTGCACATGCGCCGTGCGCCAACCGTCGCTTGACGCAGGCGTTTATGATGTGGTTTTGTATCGTATACTAGGTTACGAGTTTTAGCCGCTGACAGGAACGAAGCGGATTGATCGATCTCCAGGGAGGAGAAAGCCATGGCTGGACAGTTCGACTATGCCGCGCACTCCAGGAAGATGCGCGAGCAGGGATGGTGGCAGGACCGCACGACCGATGATCTGCTTGAGGAGGTCGTCGCGAAGTATCCGGACAAGAAGGCGATTGTCGCCTACCGGATGGACAAGGGCTTCGACGCTCCCACCAAGGTCATGACCTACCGCGAATTGAGCGACGCCGTCGCTCAGGCCGCCGGTTCGTTCCGCGCGTTGGGCATCGGCAAGGGCGACATCGTCGGGCTGATGGTTCCGAACTGGTGGGAGTTCGTCGTGTCCGCCTACGCGCTCTTCCGCATCGGCGCCGTCGCCAATCCCCTGATGCACATCTTCCGCGAGCGCGAGCTTCGCTTCATGCTGGGCTTCGCCGAGGCCAAGGCGATCATCATCCCGAAAATTTTCCGTGGGCACGATTTCGAAAAGATGCTCGACGGCCTGAAGCCGGAATTGCCGAAGCTACAGCATATCATCGTGATCGATGGCGAAGGCAGCCGTTCGTTCGACAGCCTCATCATGAAGTCGGGAGCTAAGCCGGCTTCGGCTTCGGATGGGACGCCGCCGAAACCCGACGAAATGGCGGTTCTGATGTACACGTCAGGCACGACGGGCGAGCCAAAAGGTGTGATGCACTCTTTCAACACCCTTGTCGCCTGCGGCAAGGCGCTCGGCGCCCGGCTCCATCACGACGAAAACGTCGTCCATTTCGGGTCCACCCCGTTCGGGCACATGACCGGATATGCGGCGGTTCTGGTGCAGGCGCTGTACCACGGCAATACTGTGGTCTTCCCGGATGTTTGGGATCCCAAGGCAGGGGTCGAGATCATGGCGCGCGAGGGCGCAACCCACATGGCGGCCGCTACGCCGTTCCTGGCGGACATCGTCCGTCTGGTCGGAGAGGGTGCGCCCAAGCCGCCGTTGAAGACGTTCCTTTGTGCCGGTGCGCCGATCCCGCCGGTGATCATCGAAAACGCCCGCAAGCTCATGGACCTGAATGTCTCGTCCTGCTGGGGCATGACCGAAAGCCTCGGCGGCTCGCTGACCGAGCCGGAGCGCTCGGCCGACAAGTCGGTTTCCAGCGACGGCCGGCCTGTGGACGGCGTCGAGGTGCTGATTGCCGACGAGAACCTGAAGCCGATGCCGACCGGCAAGACCGGCAGGCTGTACTTCCGGGGCGCACAGCAGTTCATCGGCTACTACAAGAAGCCTGGCCTCGATGGTCGCGGCGCCGAAGGCTGGTTCGACACCGGGGACCTCGCCTACATGGACGCTGACGGCTACATCCGCATCGACGGCCGCACCAAGGATATCATCATTCGCGGCGGCGAGAACGTGCCGGTCGCGGAGATCGAGTCGATCCTCTACCGCCACCCGAGCATCACAGATGCGGCGATCGTCGGCTATCCGGACAAACGGATGGGCGAGCGTGGCTGTGCGTTCGTGGTCGTGAAACAGGGTAACTCCTTCACGATGGACGATCTCCGCGAGTGGATGGGCCAGAGCGGCGCCGCCAAGCAGTACTGGCCCGAAGCCGTCGAGGTGGTCGAGGCGATGCCCCGCACGGCAACGGGCAAGATCCAGAAGTTTGTCCTGAAAGACAAGGCGGCAAAGCACGCGGCCGACTGATTCGATAAGGCCGTTTTCGCGCAATAGAGGGTACGTTCATGGATTTCGACCTACCGCAGGACATCGTCGACAAGCTCGCCGAGCTCGACGCCTTCATCGAGGCCGAAATTAAGCCGCTGGAGCTCGATAACATCAAGTTCTTCGACCATCGCCGAGAATGGGCGCGCACCAACTGGGAAGAAGACGGGCGTCCTTCCGACGAGTGGCGCGCCGTCATCTCCGAAATGGAGCGTCGTGCCGACAAGGCCGGCCATCTTCGCTACTGCCTGCCGGAAAGCTGCGGCGGGCAGGGCGCAGGCAACCTCATGAACGCGGCCATCCGAGAGCATCTGGCGGCCAAGGGGCTTGGCCTACACAACGACCTGCAGGACGAGTCCTCGATCGTCGGTAACTTCCCGATTGTGCCGGCGATCGCCCGCTACGGCAAGGAGGAGCAGAAGGTCTATATCGACGGCATCATCACCGGCAAACGCCATCTGAGCTTCGCGCTGACCGAGCCCAACCATGGCTCAGACGCGACCTGGCTGGAGACGCGTGCCGTGCGCGACGGCGACAACTGGATCATAAATGGGCGCAAGCGGTGGAACTCGCAGGTCGGCCGCGCCGAGGCCAATCTCGTCTTTGCTCGCACCAGCGGCAAGGACGGTGAGGCGAAGGGCATCACCGCCTTCATCGTGCCGACCAGCACGCCCGGCCATACGATCGTCATGAACCACTGGACCTTCAATATGCCCACCGACCATTCGGAGGTGGAGCTGAAGGACGTGCGCGTGCCGAATTCGGCCATCCTCCACAAGGAGGGCGAGGGTCTGAAGATCGCGATGATGTTCATTCACGAGAACCGTATCCGCCAGGCGGCGGCCAGCGCCGGCGCGGCGCGGTTCTGCATCGAGCAGGCGGTCAGTTACGCCAGGGAACGCGTCATCTTCGGCGAACCGCTTGCCACGCGCCAGGCGATCCAGTTCCCTCTCGCGGAGTTGCATGCCGACTGCGAGATGATCCGCAACTATATCTTCCGCACCGCCTGGAAGATGGACCGGCAGGATCCGGCCCAGTTCTCCAACGAAGTGTCGATCTGCAACTACAAGGCCAACGATCTGGTCTGCCGCGCCGCCGATTTCGCCATGCAGGTCCACGGCGGGATGGGCTATTCGCGCCACATGCCCTTTGAGCACATCTACCGCCACCACCGGCGCTACAGGATCACCGAGGGCTCCGAGGAAGTGCAGAAACGCCGCATCGCGCACACGCTTTTCGGCCTCGGTGCGAAAGAGCTATCGTGAGCGCGCACGCGGTTGCGCAGGAAACAGGTGCCACCGATTTCGATCCGGAGGCGCTGCGGGGATTTCTCGCGGGCTTCCTCGGGCGGCCGGTCCGATCCCTCGACCTCCGGGCCACGCAGGGCGGCATGTCGAACCCGACCTATTTCGTTGATGCTGACGGCTGGCGCGCGGTGCTGCGCAAGCAACCGGGCATGAGGCTCGCGAAGTCGGCGCACGCAATCGATCGCGAATTTCGCGTTCTGAAAGCGCTGGCTGCGACCGACGTTCCGGTACCGCAGGCCTATCACTATCATGAGGACGCCTCGCTTCTCGGCACGCCATTCTATCTGATGGAATGGCTCGAAGGCCGCGTGTTCACTGAATATGCGACGCCGGGGCTCACGCCCGCCCAACGCAGCGAACTTTATGCTTCGATGTGCGAGACCATGGCGAAGGTCCATCGTCTCGACTTCCGGGCCGCCGGGCTCGGCGACTACGGGCGGGAAGGCAACTATTTCCGCCGCCAGATCAGCCGCTGGTCCGAACTCTGGGCAGAATATCGCAAGGACGACGCGGATAATCCCGATCTCGACCGGATGATCGCCTGGCTCAGCGAGCGCGTTCCCGACAGCGAACTTCTGGCGCTTTGCCACGGAGACTTCAGGATTGGAAACATGATGTTTCATCCGACCGAGCAACGCGTGATAGGGGTGCTCGACTGGGAGCTGTCGACACTCGGCCATCCGCTGGTAGACGTCGCCTTCAATACCCAGGCGTGGCACATGGCACCCCATGAGAACGGTGGGCTGGTCGGCGAAGACCTCGGCGCGCTCGGAATCCCTGACGAGGAGAAATACCTCGACCACTACTATCGCCATGCCGGGAGCGCGGAACGCCTAACCGACTTCCATCGCGTCTTCGCCATGTTCCGGGGCTCGGTAGGTGCGGCCGGGGTGGCAGTCCGGGGCGAGCTTGGCAATTCGACGCTTCCCGACTCAGCCCGCGTCGGCCGCTTTCTCGCGCGCGCCTATGCGAAGCGCGGAATGCAGATTGCCGATCGAAGTGGCCCATAGGAAGGAGATTGGCATGACTCTCGACGAGGCGATCCTGAAACGGCGCTCGGTGCGCGGATTCTTGCCCCGTGAAGTGCCTGAGGAAACCATCCGTGAGGTCTTCGAACTTGCGCAGCGTGCGCCTTCGAACTGCAACATTCAGCCTTGGATATCTCATGTCGTCTCCGGCGAAAGCCTGAAGGCGCTTGGCCAGAAGATGGTCGACGCTGCGCTGGCCGGCGTACCGCATGATCCCGATTTCACCGCGGATCGGAAGTTCCCAGGCGTTTATCGCGAGCGTCAGATCGATGCTGCAGTAAAGCTCTACGGCGCGATGGGCATCGAACGCAACGACAGGCCTCGTCGTGAATGGGCCTATCGGCGCAACCTGCAGGCGTTCGACGCTCCGCATGCTGTGTTCGTTTTCATGCATGGCGATTTTGAGGAGCGCGAGGCTGTCGATCTCGGCATCTATGCACAGACCCTGATGCTGGCCCTGACGTCGCGCGGCATCGATTCCTGCGCGCAGGGCGCGCTCAGTCTCTATCCCACGATCATCCGCGACCATCTCGGCCTCGATGCGACCCACCGGATCATCTACGGAATTTCCTTCGGCTACGAAGATGTCGCGATGCCCGCCAATGCCACCAGGGTCGGGCGGGCCCCCCTCGACACTTCCGTGGTCTTCCACCGGGGACTGCGGACATGACGAAGAAACTCGAAGGCCAGGTCGCTATCGTTACCGGTGCCGCCCGAGGCCTCGGCCGTGCCTATGCCCTGAGGCTGGCCCAGCTAGGTGCGGACGTTGTGATCGCCGACCTTAATCTGGACGGCGCGAGTGACTGGAACGAGGTGCTCTCGGCCGACAGCGTTCCCGCGGAGATCGAGGCTCTGGGGCGCCGTTCGATCGGCGTCGAGGGCGACCTGTCGAAGCCGGAGGACGTCGAGCGTGTCTTCGCGGAGACGATGAAGGTGTTCGGTCGCATCGACATCCTTGTCAACAATGCAGGCGGGGCGATCGCCAGGGACAGCGGTCCCCTCGCCACACAGACGAGCCAGTCCGACTACGACCTGTTGATGGACGCTAATGTCCGCTCCACGCTTCTCTGCGTGCAGGCAGCGGCGCCGGTCATGAAGGCGCAAAGGTCGGGTGTGATCATCAACGTGACCTCGCAGACTGGCGTGTCGATCCTGCCTGGTGGCCTGCTCGCGGTCTACGGCGCGGCGAAGGCTGCGGTCGCGATGCTGACCCGCAACCTCGCCTCGGAGCTCGGACCTCATGGCATCCGGGTCAATGCGATCTCGCCCGGCATCATCATGACGGCGCGTGTCGCTGCGCAGGCTGCGGCGCGCGGCATCGGTACCAATTCACAGGCCGACAGCCTGCCGCTGCGCCGTCTCGGCACGGTGGAGGACTGCGCCGGCGTGGTGGAGTTCCTGGCGACCGATCTTTCGCAATATGTCACGGGACAGATCATCTGCGCCGACGGGGGCGCGGTCCTGGCGCCGAACTGATGGGCGCGCTGTCCGGTAAGGTCGCGATCGTCACCGGTGCCGCGCGCGGTCTCGGCCGTGCTTATGCACTCAGGCTGGCGGGCATTGGCGCCGACGTCGCGATCTGTGACCTCAATTTGCAGGGCGCGGCCCGCACCGGCGAAAAACTGAACGCCGAAAGCGTCATGGCGGAAGTCGAAGACCTCGGTTGCCGCTCCATCGGCGTCGAGGGCGATCTGCGCGAGCCCGCCACGGCGCAGAAGCTCGTCGAGCAGACACTCGAAGCGTTTGGCCGGATCGACATCCTCGTCAACAACGCCGGCGTCGCAGTGGCCCGCAACAGCGGAACGCTGGCGACGGACACGACCCCGGAAGCGTTCGACTATCTCATCGACGTCAACCTGAAGACAGCCCAGCTCTGCTGCGCTGCCGTCGCGCCGACGATGAAGAAGCAACGGTCCGGCGTGATCGTGAACATCTCGTCCCAGACCGGCATCTCGCTGCTCGAAGGCGGGAACCTCGCGGTCTACGGCGCCGCCAAGGCCGGTGTGGCCTACCTCACCCGCACGCTCGCGGCGGAACTCGGCCCGCACGGCATCCGCGTCAATGCGATTGCGCCGGGCATCGTCGAGACGGAACGATTGAAGCGGCTCGACCCTTCGATGGGCATCGCGACCGACAGGCAGCGCGAAGCCATCGCGCTCCGGCGCTTCGGCAGCACGCAAGACCTGGCGAATGTCGTGGAGTTCCTGACAACAGACCTGTCGGGCTACGTCACCGGGCAGGTGATCTCGGTTTGCGGGGGTGCCGTGCTCCACCCGAGCTGAGACGGAATCAGCGGCTGACGCCATCATGAGGAAGACCGGCATGGACTATCGCTCGATCAGGGTCACGGTGGACAGCGGACTGGGGCGGATCACGCTCTGCGAGGCCGAGCGCGGCAACCCGATCGACGAGGTCTTTGCCGCCGAACTGCGCGACGTGGCCGAACGTTTTTATCGCAATCCCGACGTTCGGGCCATTCTCATCGACGCGGAAGGCAAGCGCTTCAGCGTCGGCGGCGACCTGAAGCGCCTGGCGCGGGATCGAGCGGCGCTGCCATCCTTCGTCAGCCGGATGCTGAAGGACCTTTGCCATGGCATCGAGCTCTTCGCCAAAGGCGACGCACCGCTCGTCGCCTGTGTGCATGGCGCGACGGCAGGCGGATCGGTCGGGCTTGTCTCAGGCTGTGACATAATCTGTGCCGCTCCGGAGGCTTCCTTCGTATCGGCCTTCTCGTCGATCGGACTCTGCGCCGACAGCGGCGGCTCGTTCTACGTCACGCGCCGGGTTGGAGTCGTCGCCGCCAAGCAGTTCTTCCTGCTCGGAGAAGCCTGGGATGCGGAGACCGCACGTAGGCACGGACTTGTCGACAAGGTATTCCCTGCGGATGAGCTTGCCGCGTCGGCGGAGGAGATCGCGCGCAAGCTGGCGGCAGGGCCGACGCTGGGCCTTGGCGAGACCCGCAGGTTGATTGATGCGAGTTGGAACAACTCACTCAGCCAGCAGCTCGCACTGGAAGCGGCCGCAATCGGTCGCCTGATTACGACCGAAGATGCCTGGGACGGCATCAGCGCGCTCGTCGAGAAGCGCCGTCCGGCTTTTCGCGGACAATGATGCGCGGCGTCGACGCCGCACTCCCCACAGCCCGACCGCGTCACTCGTCTTCCGGACGGCTGTGCACCGTCATTCAGCGAGAACTTCGCTGCCGAGCAATTAATAGCCTTTTCATGTGCTATTAGATGTGATTACCTGACTACAGGGGAGAATGCACCAGAGATCGGCGCCCGAATGCGCGGCTCGGCGCCTGGCGAATTCCTCCCAGACGAAGCATTGGACGGGGCGATCACATGCATACGGCTCAGGAACGGTTCAGTCTCGGCGCGCAGCCTACACCTGAATTTATCCAGGAGATGAGGGATCGATTCCCCGTCGAGCCGGAAATCGACCAGCTGTTCGTGCGCAAGATGGAACGCCGCGCGGGTCCGGAATATTCCCGGCTGTCGCTGGAGGGGTTGCGCCGCTGCATCGAAACTATGCTCTCCGAGGTCGGGATTCGCGACTATATCCTCACGGATCTGCGCTGGTTCACGGGTGGCGTGTCCAAGATCCAGCTAGGATTCACCCTCGAATGGACCGAATCCGGCCAGCCACGCAAGGAACGGATGGTCGTTCGCATGGACCCGAATGAGGGGTCCAACACCACCAGCCGCCTGCGCGAATACGAGCTTCTGAAGGCCTTCGACGGCCTGGTTCCGGTGCCGCGGCCATTCTGGCTGGATCGGGACGGGCGCTGGTTTCCCGAACCCGCCCTGATCTACGAATTCGCCGAGGGCGTGACCAAACCGACGGCGACGACGACCGGCCAGGTCAGCGGCATGGGCACGAACTTCGGCCCGGAGTTGCGCGAGAAACTCGCGCCTACCTTCATGAACTGTCTTGCCCGCATCCACACCCTTGACTATGCGGCGCACTCCTTCGAGACCATGTCCGCGCCGAGCGTCGGCACGACACAAAACGCCGAATGGCAGCTCAACAGAGCATTGAGGATCTGGGAAGAAGACCGTTGCGAGGATTTCCCGCTCATGGACGTGGCTGCCGCGTGGCTGCGCGCGAACATGCCCGTGCTCGACACCGTCAGTATGGTGCATGGCGATTATCGCAGCGGGAATTTTCTGTTCGACGAAGCGTCCGGCAGCGTAACTGCGTGGCTGGATTGGGAACGCGCGCATCTCGGCGACCGGCACCGCGACCTCGCCTGGACCACTCATCCGAGCTTCGGCCACTACAGCGAGGACGGTTCGGTCTACTACATTTGCGGATTGATCCCAGCCGACGAGTTCTACGATCGCTACACCGCAGCCTCGGGGCTCTCGGTGGATCCGACGCGGCTTGAATATTACCGGATCCTCAACTGCTTCCAGATCATCGCTTCGGTCACCGCAACGGCAACTCGGGTCGCCAGTCTTGGCAAATCGCACCAGGACATTCTGCTGACCCGTGTCAAAGGCATGGAATCGATTACCGGCCGGGAGCTGGTTCGTCTTCTGAAGGGAAAGATCTGATGGACCAGACCGATATTGGCCTGAAATCCGTGGTGAAGGCGCTGATCGACACGGTCGCGCCGGCGATCGATCCATCCGACCACCTTGCCAAGGAACAGCTGAAGTTGGCAGCGAGCTATGTCGAATTCGTGCGGCAGCGGCTGCTGCTGTTGCATTCGCGCGAACGCTATGACCTGGAGCACTACCTCGGCCTGTCCCGCCAGTTCCTAGACTTCGGCCTTCCTGAGGACAGCGCCGCGGTCGGGGCGCTACGGTCCGCAGTCGCCGTCTGCCAGCCTCTCGCCGCCGATCCGGCCGTGCCGACGACCCGCGTACGCGCCGATACTTTGGAGCTTGCGCATGCGGTCTCCGGCATCATCCAGGCCGCTCACGGGGAGTGGGAATCGCCTGACCTGGCTCGACGGATCGATTGCGCGGTGCTGGAAGCGACCGAGGATAAGCTGGAGATGGAGCTGCTTTGGTTCCAGCCGATAGGCTTCGATCCTTCCCCGCGGAAGGACAAAACGCTAGGGGATTTCCTATTCTAGCCGCAGATCACGCCATTGCGCGGATAAGGGTCCAGATGTCGGTGAAGTAGCGTTCCACGGTGACCGGATCCTCGAACTGGGGATCGAACAGCATGGTTCGAATTCGCGGGTTGGAGATCACCAGCGAGATCGCGCATGCAGCCACGGTCGACGCTTTATAGCCGCGGAACATGCCATACTTTTGCATCGCTGCAATCTTGCTCTCGATAATCGACGAGATGTCGTAATAGAAGGCACGCACTGCCTCGGCGAGGTGTGGCAGGCGTACTACCTCGCCAAGATAGGCGCGCAACAGCGCCGCATTCTTTCGATTGGAGCCACGCTCCCACAGCTTGCGGATCAGGGTCTCGAGATCCTCCCAGCAATGTTCCTCGCGCACCTCCAGCGCAAATAATTGGGGGGAATAGCGCTCCATGTCGCGGATGGCGACGGCGATCAGCATCTCGTCCTTGGATTTGTAGCGGCTGACGATGCTGCGGCGGGTAACGCCGAGTTCCTGGGCCAGCCGCTCGATCGTCGTGTCCTGAAAGCCGCGCGTCACGAAAGAAAGCTCCGCGGCATCCAGAACGCGCGAGGTCATCTCCGCCGACGCCTGTTGCGTCGGTCGCCCCGATTTACGTTTTGTCATTGCCGATCCCGTCATACGCATGACACTCGTAACGATACTGGGGGCGGACGGCAACTCAATCTGAGCGGGAATGGATTGCACCTTCGCCTCCCGATTCCGCGCCAAGGAATCCCTGGCAGACCAATTAGGACGCAGACGAACAGTTCGCGTGCGCACATTTTGGTTGACTCCCTCACTAAATGGCATATCAATGTGCCATTATGTCGTTTCGGGAGGATCTCGACAAATGAAAAATCTCACAGGCGTCATTGCGTGCGCAGCATTCGGCATCGCCATGAGCGGCAGCGCACTCGCACAGGAAGTGACGCTGCGCTTCCACTCGTTCATCCATGCGACGTCCTATCAACAGGTGAAATTCTTCGAGCCCTGGTGCGCGAAGATCAAGGAACAGTCCGCCGGGCGCATGGTCTGCCAGATCTACCCGTCGATGCAACTCGGCGGCGCGCCTGGCGAGCTGTACAATCAGGCGCGGGACGGCATCGTCGATATCGTCTATGGCAATCCTGGCTACAGCCCGGGCTCCTACCTCGCCGCCGAGGTCTTCGAACTGCCGTTCATGCTAAACAACGTCCACGATGCGGCGCGAGCCATGTGGGACGTGCTGGGTGACAATCCGGGACCGGAGTTCGACGGCCTGCGCCTGATCGCCATCGCGCCGGCCGACTTCCCGATCATCCAGACGACGAGCAAGCAGGTGAAGACGATGGAGGACATGAGCGGACTGAAGCTCCGCTCCGCCGGCCGCTACGGAGCGAAGGTCCTCGAAGCCCTCGGCGCGCTGCCGATCCAGATGCCCGCGGGCGAGATCGTGGACTCGCTCAACCGCGGCGTCATCGACGGCGCCTATCTTCCCTGGAGCGCGGTCGGTCTCCTAAAGCTGCAGGAGACGATGAAGCACTTCACCGACTTCAGCGATGGACAGAAGCGGATGTACACGTCGGTGCAGATCGTGGCGATGAGCCAGCAGACCTATGACGGACTGCCCGACGACCTTAAGAAGGTGATCGACGACAATCGCGGCAGCGAAGCCTCCGTCCAGTTCGGCGATGCCTTCGCGAGCACCGCGGAGGAAGAGAAGAAATCTCTTGCTGCGGCCGGCGCCGACATCACCATCCTGCCCGACGCCGAATACGAACGTTGGCAGAAAGCGGCCGAGAAGATCGCCGAAGGCTGGGTCGCCGACGCCAACAAGAAGGGCCTCGACGGCGCCAATCTGCTCGAGAAAGCCCGCGCCGCGGTCGCGAAATACGCGAACTGACACCGACGGGCCGGCGCCAGCGCCGGCCCCGCTTCTGTCGAGGCAAGCCATGACGATACCGCCGACCGACCTCGGGGGCCTGACCGCCACCGACCTGGGAATGCCCCCCTTTGCGGATGCGCTGGGTCGGGCGCTGGGACGCACCAGCATGGTGATGGCGATCGTCGGCGTGCTCATCATCTGCGGGCTTGCCGGCATGCTCTGCATTACCATCGTCGCCCGCAAGCTGCTCGGCTGGCAGGTGACGGGCGACCATGAAATCGTCCAGATCCTGGCAGCCGTCTCCGTGTCCATGCTGTTTCCATGGTGCCACCTGACCGGCGGCAACGTCATCGTCGACCTGCTGACCTCGGGACTGCCGCGGCGCGCCAACAGGGCGCTCGACCGCATCGGCTCTCTGCTTCTGGGCTTGATGGCGCTCGTGCTCGCCTGGCGCACCGGCCTGCTCGTCGAGCAGACGATAGCGCGAGGAACGTTCACACCGCTGCTGGCCCTGCCGGTTTGGATACCTCAGGCGATGATGATCCCGGGCCTCCTGTTGACGGCGGTCGTGGGCGTCTATCTCGCGCTCTCGCCACGGGCGATCGACACACGAGACGCCAGCGCGGGGGTTCAGTAATGGGTGGCGTGGAACTTGGTCTGGTCATCATCGGCTGCACGCTGGTCTTGATCCTTGCGCGCGTGCCGATCGCTGTGGCGATGTTTATCGGTGGCGCGGGCGGCTTCGCCTTCGTCGTCGGCACGGGACCGCTTCTGAACTGGATGAAGGGTGTGACCTACGCCCGGCTGGCGAGCTTCGACCTCATCGTTGTCCCGCTCTTCCTGCTGATGGGGCAATTCGCGACGAATGGTGGACTTTCGCATCTGCTGTTCCGCTTCGTGAACGCGTTCCTCGGCCATTTCCGCGGCGGCCTTGCGCTGGCCACGGTCGGTGCCAGTGCCGGATTCGGCGCGATCTGCGGCAGTTCGATCGCGACGGCGGCGACCATGGCGCAGGTCGCATATCCCGAAATGCGCCGGTTCGGGTATTCGGGCAGTCTTGCCACGGGATCCATCGCTGCCGGCGGAACGCTCGGGATCCTGATTCCCCCATCGGTCCCACTCGTGGTTTTTGCAATCCTGACCGGCGAATCCATCGGAAAGCTCTTCGTCGCCGCGATCGTTCCTGCGATCATCGCCTTTCTGGGCTACCTGCTCGCCGTGCGATATCACGTGCTTCGCGATCCCACTGCGGGACCGGCCGGGCTCCGATCTGGCTGGCCGGACCGCCTCCGCGCCAGCATAGCCGTGCTGCCGATCGTCCTGATTTTCGGCGTCGTCGTCATCAGCATCTACGGCGGTTGGTCGAGCCCGACCGAGGCCTCTGCTGTGGGAGCTGTCGCAACGTTCCTGCTCGCGCTTGCCCACGGCATGCGCCTGCGTGGAACCTTGGCCAGCCTCCTCGGCACAGCTCAGGCCACGGCGATGATTTTCCTGATCCTGATCGGCGCCGACATGTTGAACTCGGCGCTTGCCTTCACCAACATGACCAACGGCATCACGCAGTGGATATTGGAAAGCGGCTTCGCGCCGCTCGCCGTTCTGGCGGTGATCATTCTCATCTACATCGCGCTGGGATGCGTGATGGAATCGATGTCGATGATCGTCCTGACCGTGCCGATCTTCTATCCCGTGATTATGCAGTTCGATCTGTGGGGCCTGTCCCCGCAGGACAAGTCGATCTGGTTCGGCATTCTAGCGCTGATGGTCGTCGAGATCGGCCTGATCACGCCACCCGTCGGCCTCAATGCCTTCGTGGTCAATCGCATCGCCAGGGACGTGAAACTGAAAGACACGTTCCGAGGCATCCTGCCGTTTCTGGCCACGGATATCGTCCGGGTGGCGATGCTCTTCTTCTTTCCTTCGCTGGCCCTCGTGCTCGTCAACGGTTTCTGACGACGCGACGATCGACGAACAACCCATGAAAGGCATTTCACGATGATCACCGACAAGGATTCCGACTATCATCCGCGCGACCCCAAGGAATGGCGATGGACGGAGACGACGCCACTCATCTTTGGCGTGCCGGAAGCGGGCATTCTCGCCAATCTCTATGTCGCGGCACGCCCCAATCTCGGTGTTGCCCTATCTGCGGTCTCGGTCGTGAAGGGCATTCACATGAACGCCCACTGCGTCGATTTCGTCGACGCGCAGATGCACCTGCCTGCGCCCGACAACTTCCTCAAATACGAACTCGAGAACGGCATGAAGGTGGACGTGTTCGATCCGCCCCGCGGCTATCGGTTCCAGTACGCCTACAAGGGCGGCGACGAATGCTCGTTCGACGTGACATTCAAAGGATTGCACCGACCCTTCGACTGTGAGGATCCGGAGGAGAATCCCTTGTTGGAGAAGCCGCAGGGTTCCGCCTACGATTCGCGCCTCGGCGACCAGTGGGGCAACCGAAGTGCGGATGCCACCTATGCGTCCGGCCATTTCAATACGATCGGCCACACAACGGGCGAGCTGGTGCTGCGCGGAAAACGCTACACTGTCGACAGCTACGACTGCATGGACCACAGCTGGAGCCGACGCACCGAAGTAAGCCGCCGCTCGGTCTGCTATCTAAGCGCCTGCTTCGGCGATGACTACGGCATCCACGTCGCCGTTCCCATGGACATCGTCGACGGCAAGACAATCTACGAGGCAGTGCGCTTCGGCTTCGTGATGGAGAACGGCGAGACCTATGGTGTAACCGAGTGCAGGATCGAGGCCACCGAGGTGGATCTCATGCCGACCTATGCCTGGGTCACCGTCACGGACGTCCGCGGCAAGGTCCACCGCTTCTCCGGTGGCGCGATCGCAGGCCATCCGTGGGACAATTTCAACCCGTCCCACATCGCCTTCCAGTGCCTGATGCGCTGGGAATCCTCCGAAGGACATGTCGGCTTCAGCGAGATGGCCAACATCTTCGGACGCGAGTTCCTGTCTGCGCGTCTGTCTCCAAGTGCGTTATAGACCCGAAGCTCGCCAGAGGGGGAAGCCTCTTCAGCTTTGGCGTCGCGTGACTTTGCCAGGAGTTCGCAGCTCCGCTGCGCTAGTAGTGCGTTAAGCCTTGAAATGTCTAACGCCCCGCCGCCAGATGGTATCTAGTCCTGTGCGATTGACGCTGTCCCAGCCGAGCAGAATGGCCGAGATATGTTAACCCGGCTGGGCCGGCGGAATTCGTATTCCTTGCCGGGTGCTCCACGGATTGCGGAAACAGGACTAGCGTAAGCGCTGTTCCGACGCCACCTTTCGCGCGTTGCCGCGAGCGACGATGTTCGGAGCCTTTGAGGGCTTCGACACATGACAATTTCAGAGCTTACGCTTAAGTCCAGCGATTCCGAGCCCGCGCGCAGTTTCGAGGTGTTCGCGGGCTCCGTCGGCGGCGCGAATTGTTGCCGGAGGAGAAGGCGCGGATCGTGGCGGAAAGCTATGACGCGGGCGAGACCGTGAGTGCGGTGGCGCGGCGATATGCATTATCCCCGCAACAGCTGTTCGCCTGTGGGATGGCGCCACTATCGCCCATGGAAACTTTCTCAGCACGAATTTCGTCGAACCGGTTTTCCAGGTCGACTATCTTGCGAGCGAGGCGTGACTTGGCAGTTTTGAGATCTTTTGTGCGCAAGGAACGGACCACGAGTTGTCGCCCATATATAGGGGCGATGTCGGTCGGAACCCAAATGCGGCAGTAGAACGTGCCGCTTCGCGACATCATCCGTTCGGGTAGTTTCGCCATCCGGTTCGAGCCCTGACTAT
The DNA here is from genome assembly GCA_019635735.1 of Mesorhizobium sp. Classification (GTDB taxonomy): domain Bacteria; phylum Pseudomonadota; class Alphaproteobacteria; order Rhizobiales; family Rhizobiaceae; genus Mesorhizobium_A. Next base: position 248,262 of record JAHBYX010000005.1, on the reverse strand, counting down.
AACAGTGACTGTTACAACTGGGCCGAACTGGATCGCAAAATCAATAACCTGAATAAAATCAGGCTATTAGCAGATAGATGGTGCCCAGGAAAGGACTCGAACCTTCACGCCTCGCGGCACACGGACCTGAACCGTGCGCGTCTACCAATTCCGCCACCTGGGCAGGTGTGCGGCCCGCATGTATGCGGGCGGTCCGCTCGTGTCAACGCGAAAATGCTTGGTCCGACAGGAGATTGAAGGCGGGGGCTCAGGCTTCCAGCAGTTCTTTCGAAGCGACCGTCGAATCCGCATTGAGCCGGTAGACGACCGGCACCCCGGTGGCGAGTTCCATCTTCACCACTTCCTCGCCGGTCAGCCCGTCGAGCGCCATGATCAGCGCCCGCAGCGAGTTGCCATGCGCGGCGACGAGGACGTTGCCGCCCGACAGCACATGCGGCTGGATGGTGTGGATGTAATAGGGCCAGACGCGGGCGCCGGTGTCCTTCAGGCTTTCGCCGCCCGGCGGCGGCACGTCGTAGGAACGGCGCCAGATATGCACCTGTTCTTCGCCCCACTTGGCCCGCGCGTCGTCCTTGTTGAGGCCGGAGAGGTCGCCGTAGTCGCGCTCGTTGAGCGCCTGGTCGCGCAACGTCTTCAGGCCGGTCTGGCCGAGCTCGGCGAGGATCAGTTCGCAGCTCTTCTCGGCGCGCTGGAGCACCGAGGTGAAGGCGATGTCGAACTTCAACCCCTTGGCCTTCAGCCGTTGACCCGCGGCCTTCGCTTCCGCCGTGCCTTGCTCGGTGAGGCCAACGTCGCGCCATCCGGTGAACAGGTTCTTCAGGTTCCATTCGCTCTGTCCGTGGCGGACGAGCACCAGCGTGCGCGACATCGTCTAGTCCTCTTGCGTTACGGCTCTTTCGAAAGCGTCGCCGACGCCCATCGCCGCGGCAACCAGGGCGAAATCAACGGCGACGATCGAAAAGAGCGATTTCCTGAAATACATGCCCCAGTGGCCTCTGTCCCGTACGAAGGAGAAGCGGTCAAGCAGGGGATAGACATCGGCGCTCTCAGCGCGCAACCATTCGGCGTTGCGCTGCCAGCCCATGTCGCCAGCGGCGGTCATCTGCTGTTCGCGAGGTTCGCCAGGGAGGATGCGGCCGATCGCGGTGAAGGCGCGCACCTCTGCGCCGTCGTTCATGCCCTCGCGCGGACTGTAGTAGGCGACCCAATCGCCCGGCTGCGTGCGCAGCGCGGCAGAATGCCTTCCGTGGGCGAACATGGCAAAGCCGTTCTCCACCGCGATCCGCACATGGCCCGCCGCGGCGACGCCGATCCAGCAGCGAGGCATCAGGCCAGGCCGAGCACGTCGAGCATCGAGTAGAGGCCGGACTTACGTCCATGCGCCCAGAGAGCCGCCTTGACCGCACCCCGCGCGAAGATGGCGCGGTCCTCGGCATGGTGCGACAAGACGATGCGCTCGCCGGCGCCGGCGAGAATGACCGAATGGTCGCCGACGACCGAACCGCCGCGCAGCGTTGCGAAGCCGATCGCGCCTTCCGGCCGGGGACCGGTATGTCCGTCGCGCACCCGGACGCTGTGGCCGGCGAGGTCGATGCCGCGTCCTTCCGCCGCCGCCCGGCCGAGCAAAAGCGCAGTGCCGGAGGGCGCGTCGACCTTGTGCCGGTGGTGCATTTCCAGGATCTCGATGTCGAAATCGGCGTCGAGCGCGCGTGCCGCCTGTTTGACCAGCACGCCGAGCAGGTTGACGCCGAGGCTCATGTTGCCGGACTTGACGATCGGCGTGTGGCGCGCGGCGGCCTGGATCTTCGCCTCGTCGTCGGCCGAGCAGCCCGTGGTGCCGATGACATGCACCACATGCGCCTGCGCGGCATAGGCGGCGAAGCCGACGGTCGCGGCCGGCGAGGTGAAGTCGAGAACGCCGTCGGCCCTGGCGAAGACCGGCAGCGTGTCGGATGATACGAGGACGCCATTTGGCCCGGTTCCGGCGAGAACGCCCGCGTCCTGCCCGAGATGCGGCGAATCCTCGCGCTCGACTGCGCCGGCCAGCACCGCGCCCTGCGTCTCGGCGATGATGCGGACGAGGGTTCGGCCCATGCGGCCCGCGGCACCCACGACGACCAGCTTCATGTCGCTCATCGCACTCCTCCCGTCCGGCGCCGGCGCGGCTTTTCGGCGACGACTTCGGCCGCTTCGTCCGCGCGGTCCTGCATGAAATGGAACCGCGCATAGGCGCCGCCCGGTTTCGCCAGAAGGCTGCGGTGCGTGCCCTCCTCGACCAGCCGGCCGCTTTCGAGCACGATGATATGATCGGCGTTGACGACCGTCGACAGCCGGTGCGCGATGACGAGCGTCGTGCGCCCCTGCATCACCGTGTCGAGCGCGCGCTGGACCTTGGCCTCCGATTCGTTGTCGAGCGCGGAGGTCGCTTCGTCGAGGAGCAGGATCGGCGCGTCGCGCAGGATCGCGCGGGCGATCGACAGGCGCTGGCGCTGGCCGCCCGACAGCGTCACGCCGTTCTCGCCGACCATCGTGTTCCAGCCGTGCGGCTGGGCGGCGATGAACTCGGCGGCCTGCGCCAGCCGCGCCGCCTCATCGACCTCGGCGTCGCTCGCCTCCGGCCGACCGTAGCGGATGTTGTCGCGGATCGTGCCTTCGAAAAGGTAGGGCTGCTGCGAGACATAGGCGATGGAGCGCCGCAGCGACTGCTTGGTAACGCCGGCGATGTCCTGGCCGTCGATCTCGATGACCCCGGCGGAGGGATCGTAGAAGCGCTGCAGCAGCGCGACGATGGTCGACTTGCCGGCGCCCGACGATCCGACGATCGCCGTCGTCTTGCCGGCGCGTGCCTTGAAGCTGACGCCGAGCAGCACCGGCGAGCCCTCGGCGTAGGCGAATTCGACATCGCGGAAGGCCACCTCCCCCTTGCCGACCTTGAGGTCGCCAGCGCCGGGACGGTCGCCCTGCTGCGGCTCGATGTCGAGGATCTCGTAGATCATGCGCGCGTTGACCAGGGCGCGCTCGAGATTGGCCTGCACGCGGGCAAGGCGCTTGGCCGGCTCGTAGGCCAGCAGCAGCGCGGTGATGAAGGACATGACCGCGCCGGGCGATTCCTGCGCGACGGCGGAACGATAGCCGGCATAGGCGATGACGCCGGCGATCGCGAGCCCGGCGAGAATCTCGGTGACCGGCGTCATCCGCTCCGAGATGCGTGCGATGCGGTTTGCCCGCGCCTCGGCGAAGTCGATGAGGATGCCGATCTTGTCGGACAGCTGCTGCTCCATCGTGAATGCCTTGACGATGGTGATTCCCTGCGTGGCCTCCTGCATGGCGCCGACCAGCCGCGAGTTCACCTCGACCGCTTCGCGCGTGGCGCGTCTCAGCCGCCGCATCAGATAGTTGACGGAAATCAGGATCGGCGGGCCTATCACCAGTGCAACCACCGACAGGACAGGGTCCTGGTAGACCATGACGCCGAGCAGTGCGATCAGGGACACCGCGTCGCGCGCGATCGCCGTCAGCGTCATCGACAGGATGTCGCGGATGCCGGTGACGTTCTCGTTGATCCGCGCCGCGAGTTGGCCCGAGCGGGTGGTGGTGTAGAAGTCGACGCCGAGCCGCATCAGCTGGTCGACGATGCGGCGCTGATAGCGTGCGACGAGATTGTTGCCGATCTTGGCCAGAAGCACGGCCTGGCCGTAGGTGGCGAGCCCGCGGATAGTGAAGGCGACGACGATGGAGCCGCTGATGATCCAGATCAGGTCGTAGCGCTTTTCCGTGAACAGCAGATCGACGATGTCGCGCATGATATAGGCGGTGAAGGCGGTCGTCGCGGCGAAGGCCAGCAGGCAGACCACTGCAAGCGCGTAATAGCCGACATACTCGCGGCCGTTCTCGGCAAGCATGCGTTTCAGAACGGTAACGACTTCGCCCGCGCCGAAACGTCCACTGGTGCTCTCTGCCGCCAAGTCGGTCCTGTCCTGCTGCCCTTCGACGCGCCAGTCGCGACCCTGCGCCGTGGCACGCTCATAGCGGCATGCGCCGCGCTTGCCTATGGCAGCGATGCCACAGATTGCCCGCTATGGCCGCCAGCGGCGGCCCGACGTCTCGACTCCGAAGCGACCCGGCGTCCGCGCATAGGCGGCGAGGCCGAGAAGTGCCGCCATCGGATGGGTGATGACAAAGACCGGCATGTCGCGCATCAGCGCCGAATGCGGCGCCTTGTCCTCGAAGGCGGCGCGGAAATCGCTTTTCAGGAGCAGCGGTACGATCTTCTGGGCGATACCGCCGGTGAGATAGACGCCGCCCTTGCTCATGAACACCAGCGCCAGGTCGCCGGCGATGCGCCCGAGGCAGGTGCAGAACATCGACACCGCCTCGACGGCGGTCTTGTCCGAGCCGTCGAGCGCGGCACTGGTGATCTCGGCCGGCGTCGTGAACGGCGCGGGCGTTCCGTCCGCCTTGCCGATGGCATGGTAGATGTTGACCAGGCCCCGACCGCACAGCAGCTGTTCGCCCGAAATGCGCCCCTCGATCCGCTCCAGATGCGGGAAGACCTCGAAATCGCGGGGGCTACGCGGACCCATGTCCATATGCCCGCCTTCGCCGGGCACCGGGATCCAGGTTCGCCGCGCATGCACGAGGCCGGCGACGCCTAGTCCGGTGCCCGGACCGAGCACGACACGGCTGGCGGCGGGTTCGGCGGTGCCCGAGCCGATGCGGATCATGTGTTCGTCGCCGAGCGCGACGACGGCCAGCGCCTGCGCCTCGAAATCGTTGAGCACAACGATATCCTGCAGGCCGAGTTCGGCCTGCATCGCCCTGGGTCGCACGACCCAGGGGCAATTCGTCAGGTGGATCTCGTCGCCGTCGACGGGGCCCGCGACGGCGAGCACGGCCGAGCGCGGCTGGACCGAGGTGCGGTCCAGGATCATGGTCTGGATGGCCTGGTCGATGGTCGCGAAGTCGGCTGTCTGGACGACCGGGAATTCCTTCGGCTCGGCATATGAATCGATCAGGATCGCGAAGCGCGCATTGGTGCCCCCGATATCCCCGATCAGGACGGGGAAGTTGAGGACCGTGTCGGTGTCGGTGATTCGGGCCATACTTTCCCCCGTTGCAATGGCCTTACGCCTGCGCCGCCTTCGTGCCGGTCAGGATGATCTCGGCGGTGGCGCGATTCAAGGCCATTGGAATATCGTAGACGATCGCAAGCCGCATCAGCGCCTTGACGTCCACGTCGTGCGGCATCGGCGTCAGCGGATCGACGAAGAAGATCAGTGCATCGACCTGGCCTTCCGCGATCAGCGCGCCGATCTGCTGGTCGCCGCCGAGCGGGCCGCTCTTCAGCCGCCTGACCGCGAGCTCCGGCCAGGCTTCGGCGACGCGCCCGCCCGTCGTGCCGGTGGCGACCAGGTCGCAACCCCTGAGAAAATCGCGGTGGGCGCCGGCGAAAGCGACGAGGTCGTCCTTCTTTTCGTCATGCGCGATGAGGGCAATACGCACGCGCGAACCATCCGGCTAAATCGTTTGAAGTCAGCCGATGGCATAGCCCACAAGCCTGCCGGAAGGAAGCGGTAAGTTGACGACTCACTGCCCTGGATCGGGGCGGAACATCGGGATCGGGACGCGGTCCAGCGGTATTTCCGTGAACGCATTGGCCGTCACCGGCGCGGAGGCGCTGGATGATGCGGCGATCGCCGGCGGCGGGCTGCCGATGCCGCGCACCGTCACCGCGGCCTCCGAGACGGGCGAGGGCGCGTTCAGCACCGCGACGCAGGCTGCCGGCAGGCTTTTCATCGTCATGATGTCGCGCGCCTTGGGCGCGTCGGGGTTCTTGTTGGGGCGCCAGGGCTCCTCGGTGAACCACCAGGCGAGCGACTTGTCGCAGCCGTCGCCGGCGGCGACCTTCTCCTGCCCGCGGCACTCGGTCGAGCCCGGCTGGCAGCCGATGCGGATGTGGAAATGGTAATCGTGGCCCCAGAACGGCCGCACCTTGCGCAACCAGGAGCGATCGCCGCTCACCGTGTCGCAGAGCTTTTTCTTGATGCCCGGATTGACCAGGATTCGCTCGACCTCCGGATAGCTGGCGGCGCGCTTGAGCAGGTTGGTATGCGCCTGGGTCCAGAGCCGGTCCTTCACCAGATGCGTCCGCTCGTCGACCATCAGCGTGGCGCTCATGTTCTCGCGCTCGCTCGCGCTCAGCCGCTTGTCGGGCATCGGCGTCAGCCAGATGTCGGCGTCGAGCCCGATCTGGTGCGAGGCATGGCCGGAGAGCATCGGGCCGCCGCGCGGCTGCGAGATGTCGCCGAGGAGAAGGCCGGGCCAGCCGTCCTTGGCCGAATCGCGGGACAGTTTCTCGATCAGGTTGATCATCGTCGGATGGCCCCAGCGCCGGTTGCGCGACAGCCGCATGGCCTGCCAGTTCGGACCGTCGGTGGCGATGGCGACGCCGCCCGAAAAGCAGCCCTTGGAATAAAAGCCGTAGGATTTGGGCGCGATCGCCGCCGGCAGGGTCTTGGCGCCGAAAAGGTTCTTGGCGAGTTGCTCGGCGTTTGCCGGCGCCGTTCCGCCGGCCAATGCGAGTGCCGCGATGAGGCCTGCGAAGGCGCTTCGCACAATCTTGCTCATGTCCAGTCCCCGATGTCCGAGGCCTTCCTGCCCGACAACTTTGGCGAAGCGTGGGCGGCGAAGGGTTAATGGAGGGTGAACGCTACGAAACTAGGGGTGCAGGTGGAAGCTCGCGCGGAGGCCGGTCCGATCAATCTCTCCGCCAGTTGCCCTTTTCCCACATCGCGGTCAGCGCCGCGCGATAGTTCGGATGGACGAAGCGATAACCGGTCGCCTTCAGTTTCGCGTTCGAGACTCGCTTGTTCTCGCCGTAGAAGGATCGGGCCATGGGCGAGAGGTCGGCGGTGTCGAAGTCGATCTCCGGCGGTGGCGCGACGCCCATCAGGCGGGCGGCGAAGGCGACGACGTCCTGCGGCGGGGCGGGCTCGTCGTCGGTGACGTTGAAGATCCCACCCGCGTCCAGTTGCGCCAGGTGGAGCAGGCTGCCGGCGATGTCGTCGACATGGATGCGGTTGAAGATCTGGCCCGGCTTGACGATGCGCCGCGCGGTGCCGTTCTCGAGGTTGACGAAGGCGTTGCGGCCCGGGCCGTAGATGCCCGAGAGCCGCAGGGTCGCCAGCGGGACTCCGCGCCGGGCGGCGAGATCGCTCCACTCCCTCTCCGCTTCCAGCCGGTGGTCGGAGCGGCCCGGCCGCGGGCGACACTCGCTTGTCTCGTCGATCCAGGCGCCGTCATGGTTGCCGTAGACGCCGACGGTGGAGAGATAGCCGATCCAGCGCAGCGCGGGCGTCGCGCCGACCAGAAGATCCCGCGTCGCGGCGATCACAGGGTCGCCTGCGTCGGTAGGCGCCGCCGACACGACGATGTGGGTGGCGCGGGCGAGTGCGGCTGCGATCTGCGGCGAAACCGCTGTACCGTCGAAGGAGAGAGGCTCGATACCGGCCGCGCGCAGCAGGGCGAATTTGCCATCGCCACGGGTCGTGCCGACAATGGTCTCCGCTTCGCCTGCCGCGAGCCTGGCGAAGGCCCGCGCGGAATAGCCGGCGCCAAACAGAAAGATGCGCATTGTCATGCCGTTAGCCTTCCACGCTGCGCGCGGAGGGCGGCGGTCCACTCCTCGCGGACCGAGTCGTCGTCCTCCGCGGCCTGCCGCTCGTTCCAAAGCGCCGTAAAGGCCTGATCTTCCATCAGCCGCGACAGCGCCCACACCGCCGCGCCGCGCACCAGCGGCGAGAAGTCGCCGGCAAGCTCGCGGCAGCGCGCGATCAGCGACGCGTCGCCCGAATTGCCGGCCGCGATGAGCACGTTGCGGAGGAAACGGTCGCGGCCGATGCGCTTCACCGGCGAGCCGGAGAACAGTGTCCTGAACGCCGGATCGTCCAGCATGAGCAGGTCGCCGATGCGCGGCGCCTTCAGGTCGTCGCGTGCGACGAGCTTCGCCTCGGATGCGGCGGCCGCGAACTTGTTCCAGGGGCAAGCGGCGAGGCAGTCGTCGCAGCCATAGATGCGGTTGCCGATCGCGGCGCGGAATTCGCGTGGGATCGGCCCCTTGTTCTCGATGGTGAGATAAGAGATGCAGCGCCGCGCATCGAGCCGGTAGGGTGCGGGAAACGCATTGGTCGGGCAGATGTCGAGGCAGGCGCGGCACGAGCCGCAATGGTCGATCTCGGGAGCGTCGGCCGGCAGTTCCGCCGTGGTGAAGATCGAACCGAGGAACAGCCAGGAACCGAATTCGCGACTGACGAGGTTCGTGTGCTTGCCCTGCCAGCCGAGACCGGCGGCTTCCGCCAGCGGCTTCTCCATCACAGGCGCGGTGTCGACGAAGACCTTGACGTCGCCGCCGGCCCGCGAGGCGATCTTTCCCGCCAGTTCCTTGAGCCTGCCTTTGATGATGTCGTGATAGTCGCGGTTGCGGGCATAGACAGAAATCGCCGCCCGATCCTTACGCGCCAGGATGTCGAGGGGGTTCTCGTCGGGGCAGTAGTTCATGGCGAGGATGATGACGCTGCGCACGTCGGGCCACAGCGCGGTGGGCGAAGCGCGGCGCTCGAAGGTCTCCGCGAGCCAGTCCATATCGCCGTGGTGGCCGGCCGCGAGTGCCTCGGCCAGCCGGTCGCGAGCAAGCGGAATTGCATCGGGCGTGGTGATGGCGACGGCGCTGAAGCCGAGCCTCCTCGCCTCGCGATCGATGAACGGCCGCAGCGTGTCCGGTGTGGCCGCCGGTGCCGCGCCCATGGCCCTAGAAGTCGAGATTGGCGTAGTGCGCGGCGGGAGACAGGCCGCGCACGCGGTCATTGAGGAGCGGACGGAATGCGGGTCGCGACTTGATCCGGCTGTACCAGTCGCGGGCTGCCACGTTCTCCAGCCAGTCGACCTCGCCCAGATAGTCGAGGATCGAGAGCGAAGCGGCGGCGGCGAGGTCCGCATAGCTCATGCGCGTGCCGGCCAGCCAGTCGCGGGTGCCGGCCAGCCAGTTGGTGTATTTCAGATGCTGCTTGATGTTGGCCCGCGCCGCGCGGATCGCCGCCGAATCGGGCGAGCCGCCGCCCTGCGCGGACGGCATGTGCGGCTTGAAGACGCGCTCGCGCACCAGGTGGCGCGTGACCTCGCTCTCGGTCTTGACCAGGTACCAGTCGCACAGCCTGCGGATTTCGGCGCGGCCGATCGAATCCTCGGCAAACAGCCGCTTGTCGCGTTTCAGCACGCCGCGCGTCTCGTCGACATACTCGGCAATCACATTGGCGCCGACGATCGGCACGTCGCCTTCGGCCAGCAGTACCGGCAAGGTGCCCGCGGGGTTGAGCGCCAGGAACTCCTTGCGGCGCGCCCAGGGCTTCTCCTCGATCAGTTCCAGCTCCTCGCCATACTCGCCAAAGGCGAGCCTGACGAAGCGGCTGGCGGCGTTCATGGGGTGATGGAAGAGGGTCAGCATCGATCCGGTCTGGGCACTTCGGCGAGGCTGCGGAATGCCTCGGCGCGGCACTGGCGTTTTGCGGTCGGGGCGGCTAATCCTGCGCCACCCGTCGAGGTCGGGATTCGAGCCGACCTATACGGGCTCGACCCGTCGATGACAAGCAAGCCGCCTGGCCGGAGCGCTCCATGCAGGATCAATCCATCGTTTCGGCCCTGTTGCTGGGCCTGCTCGAGGGGCTGACCGAGTTTATTCCGGTCTCGTCCACCGGGCATATCCTGCTGGCGGGACACTTCCTCGGCTTCAAGTCGACCGGCAAGGCGTTCGAGGTGCTGATCCAGCTCGGCGCGATTCTCGCCATCCTGTCGGTCTATTTCGGCCGTTTGTGGAAACTGCTGGTCGACCTGCCGCGCGACGGGCGCACGCAGCGTTTCGTGCTCGGCGTTCTCGTCGCCTTCCTGCCGGCGGCCATCGTCGGCGCGCTGGCACACGACTTCATCAAGACGGTGCTGTTCGAGACGCCGATGCTGATCTGCGTCATGCTTCTTCTCGGCGGCGTGGTGCTGCTCTGGGTCGACCGCTGGGCGCTCCAGCCGCGCTACACCGACATCATGGACTATCCGCTGTCGCTGTGCCTGAAGATCGGCCTTTTCCAGTGTCTCGCAATGATTCCGGGCACATCGCGGTCCGGCGCCACCATCGTCGGTTCGCTCCTGATGGGGGCCGACAAGCGTTCGGCGGCGGAATTCTCGTTCTTCCTCGCGATGCCGACCATGACGGGTGCCTTCGCCTACGACCTCTACAAGAACCGCGACATTCTCTCGGCGGCCGACCTGCCGGTCATCGCCGCGGGCTTCGTCATGGCCTTCGTCGCCGCCGTCGTCGTCGTGCGCTTCCTGCTCGACTACGTCTCGCGCCACGGCTACGCGCTGTTCGGCTGGTGGCGCATCGCGGTCGGCGGGGTGGGCCTGATCGCGCTGCTGATGCTCGGCTGACAATAGGAAAGGGCGCAGCTCACGCCGCGCCCTCGAACCTCGCGCGTCGAAAGTCCTGTCTCAGACCTTGTCCATGCAGATCGAGGCGTGGCCGCGCGAGATCATGCCGATCTGCTTCGCCGCGGCCTTGGAAAGGTCGATCACGCGGCCCTTGATGAACGGCCCGCGGTCGTTGATGCGCACGACCACGCTCTTGCCGTTGTGCTTGTTGGTGACACGCACTTTCGTGCCGAAAGGAAGCGAGCGGTGCGCGGCGGTCATGGCGGAGGGGTTCATCCGCTCGCCCGAGGCCGTCTTGGAGTGAAGCGCATACCACGATGCGCGCCCGCACTGGGCGAAAGCTGGATTTGTTGAAAACGTCGCCCCCGCGATGGCCACTGCCAAGACAACACCGAAACCGTTCTGCATCCCTGAGGCACCCTTTGCCGTTGAACCTGATTTTGGCGCTAGGGGCGAAACGGGGGCGGAATGTGGAGCGAATGGGGCTGCGAAGTGGCGAAGAGTTAACGAATGGAGTCGCCCTGACACATCGCGTCAGGCGGGTGCGGCAGGATGCGGATCAACCGAACCGGGCGCGATAGGCCGGAAGAACCTCTGGATTCCGGAGATTGACGGGCAGTTCGCCGCGGAGGATGCGCACGACTTCCCCGGCCGCGCCCGTCCCCATCCGCATCATGCTCTCCTCGGTGATGCCCGCCATATGCGGACTGACGATCACATTGTCGAAGGAGAGATAGGGGTGGTCCGGCGGCAGCGGCTGCGTCGCGAAGACGTCGAGCGCCGCCCCGCCGATGCGTCCCTCGCGCAGGGCGGCGATCAGTGCTTCGTCGACGATGACGGGTCCCCGCGCGACGTTGACGATCAGTGCGCTGGGCCTCATCAGGCCGATCCGGCGCGCATCGATCAGGCCGCGCGTTTCGGGCGTCAGCGGGCAGCAGAGCACCAGGATGTCGCTTTGCGCGATGAGCGCATCGACGTCGAGGAAGGCGGCGCCCCCAAGATCGGCCGGCCGGCTGCGGCTGTTGATCGCGACCTCCAGGCCGAAGCCATGCGCCGCGATGGAATGGACCTGCCGGCCGACCGCGCCGTAGCCGACGATGCCGATGCGCCGGCCGGACAGCTCGTTGGTGCGCTCGGCATGCGCCCGGCCGGCGAGCCAGCCCTGGCCGCGCAGGTCGCGGTCCATCATGCGGAACCGGCGGAGCAGCGCCATGGTCACGAAGAAGACATGCTCCGCGACCGAGCGCGCGTTCACCGCCGGCACGTTCGCCACCAGCACGCCGGCAGCCGTCGCCGCCTCCATCGGGATCATGTCGAGGCCGGCGCCGTGGCGCACCGCTGCGCGCAAGAAGGGCGCGCCCTCGAAGATCGCCTCCGGCAGATTGGCGCGCACGATGATGGCAGCAGCATCGCGCGATTCCGCGATTAGGGTTGCCGCGTCGAGCGCGCTCGCGACGCGGAGCCGGCAGGCGTTTCCGAGCGCCGCCACGGCGGCCGGATGCAGGCCGTGGGTCGAGAAGACGAGCGGAAGCTCCGCGTCAGGCATGTTCCAGCCGCGCGTTTTCCTTCTGGTCGAGTTCGCTGATCAGCCCCTTCCAGTAGCTCTCCGCGCCCTGGAGATGCGCGTTCATCAACGCCTGGGCGAGATTGCCGTCGCGGCGAAGCAGTGCCTCGAAGATCTGCAGATGCTCGGCGTGCGATTTGCGGCAGCGCTCGGGATCGTTGAAATAGACCGGCAGCCGGCCCTCTCCCATGACATAGTAGAGCGTGCAGATGCGGTAGAAGACGCTGTTCTTGGTCGCGCGCACGATCTCGAGGTGGAAATCCTTGTCCTCGACATGGATCGGCTCGCCGGCCGCGATCTTCGCCTCGGAGGCGCGCAGGATCTCGCGCAGCGCCTCGTAGTTCTCTTCGGTCGCGCGACTGCAGGCGAGTTCGGCTGCCTTGATCTCGTGGATCTTCCTCAGTTCCACCGTCTCGTAGATCTGCACGGGATCGAGCGGCAGGCCGGCGCGGGCGAACAGAGCCATCGCCTCGACGCTCGCCTCGCGCTTGGTGAGATAGATGCCGGACTTGGCGCGGCGTTCGACCAGCCGCATCGCCTCGAGAATGGCGAGCGCCTCGCGGATCTGGCCGCGCGACACCTGGAAATGCTCGGCAAGTTCCCGCTCGGACGGCGTACGATGGCTCTCCGCGTCCGATTTCGCGATCAGGTAGGCCGCGAGATGCGGCAACAGGTCTTTTTCCGCCATGCGCTCAGCCACCCATTGAGTAGGCTCTCAGGAAATCCTCGTCGATCGTGATGCCTAGACCCGGCGTATCGGGAATTGCAATGGTTCCGTCGGCGACGTCGAGCTTCTCCACCACCAGATCGTGCAGCATCGGGTTGGCGCCGAGCGAGTATTCGAGGACGAAGCTCGCCGGCGACGCGGCGCAGACGTGGAGCCCGGCATAGAAGGCCGGCGCGCCGGCCCACAGATGCGGCGAAAGGCGGATGTTGAAGGCCGAGGCAAGCGCGCCGATCTTCATCGCTTCGGAAATACCGCCGCAGAATCCGAGATCCGGCTGGAACACGTCGGCGGCGCGCGCGACTGCCAGGTCGCGGAAGTCGAATCGCGTCGCCTCGCTCTCGCCGACCGCGATCGGAATGCCGCAGGCCGCGCGCACCTCGGCGATGCCCTGCCGGTCGTCGGCGGTTACGGGTTCCTCGAACCAGGCGAGATCGCAGTCGCGCACCATGTGGGCGAAGCGCTTGGCGTCGGCGACCGTGTAGGTGCCGTGCGCGTCGACCATGATAGAGACGGCGGGACCGAGTGCGGTACGCGCGGCCGCGACCCTGGCGGCCGAGACGTGCGGCGCGCCGTCCATCGAGCCCACCCGCATCTTCACCGCCGTGAAGCCGCCCTTGTCGATATAGGACTGGAGCTGCGCGCCGATCGTCTCGGCCGGTGCCCAGCCGCCGGAGGCATAGGCGGGCATGCGTGCCGACTTCCTGCCGCCGAGCAGCTGCCAGACCGGCACCGCGAGCGATTTGCCGAGAATGTCCCACAGTGCGATGTCGATGGCGCTGATAGCGGCGATGGTGAGACCGCGGCGCGCCAGCACCGGCATGACGTGGCCGGACACTGCCGCCTTCTGATGGCGCACGCCGTTGTACAGCATCTCCCAGATGCCGTTGATGTCGCGGGCGTCGCGGCCGCGGATCGCCGGGCCAACCTCGTCATTGATCAGCGACACCAGCGCGCCGTAGGTGCCGGCGCTGCCGGCGGCGTTCTTGCCCTCGCCCCAGCCGACGATGCCGGACTCGGTCTCGACCCGCACGATCGCCGCGTCGAACGTGGCGATCTGGCCGAAATCGCTCTTGTGCTGTTGCGCGGCGTCGATGGGAATTCTCACCCACCACGCCTGAACCCGTACGATGCGCATATCTCTACCTCGAACCGCCGCGCCGCCGATGGCGCGGGGCGGCCTGTCCTGAACGGATCACTTGATCAGCGGCAGAAGCGTCTCCGCCGTGATGCGCATCTGGTCGGTGTAAAACTTCTCGGTCAGCACCGAGGAGCCGTGATCCTGGATGAACTTCAGTTGTTCCGGCGAGATGTCGACGGGATTGCGCTCGACCATGTCGGGATAGCGGTTGGCGGGCGTGCGGTCGACCGGCGCGACGAATTCGTTGGTCAACGCGCCGTCATAGCCGACGTCCTTGAGAATGCCGACGAGCTTCTTCCAGTCGATCGTGCCGAGACCGGCGGCGAAGCGGTTGTTGTCGGCGACGTGGAAGTCGAACAGGCGCTTGCCCGCCTTGCGGATCGCCTCTTCGACATCGAATTCCTCCATGTGGATGTGGTAGGCGTCGAGGCAGACGCCGCATTCGGGCGAAACCGCATCGGCCAGCGCCAGCGCCTGTTCGCCGCGATTGAACAGATAGGTCTCGAAGCGGTTCAGCGGCTCGACCGCGACCCGCACGCCGACCTTCTTGGCATGGCTGAAACATTCGCGGGTGGCGTCGACCACCCATTTCCACTCCTCCGCCTCGGTGCCGTCCGGCACGACCTTGCCGACCGTTGCCGGCACGAGGGTGATGATTTCGCCGTCCAGTTCGCTGACCATTGTCAGCACGTCCTTGACGTATTGCACCGAACGCTCGCGCTGGCCCTGGTCCTTGGCGGCGAGATTGCGTTCGCCCAGCATCAGCGTCACCGATCCCCAGCAGCGGATGCCGTGTTCCTTGAGCAGCGCGCGCGTCTCTTTGGTCTTGTACTGCTCCGGTTCGCCGGAGATCTCGATCGACTCGTAGCCGAATTTCTTGATCCGCCTGAGCGTCGTCTCCAGCGGTTCGGCGCGCATCCAGTTGTGTGTCGAAAGATGCATGATGTCTCCTCTCCGAATGTCTCGACCGGGCAGGGCGCGCGAAATCCGCGTCGGAACCGCTGCCCGAATTCCTCCCAGGGCCAGCCAGTTCGAAAACTGGTTAGACCAAATTCAAGCAATGCGACGAGTAGCCCATTTCGACAAGCCTCGCAAGCATGCCGATCGGTCGGGCAGGGATGACGAATAAAGTGCTGGAAAAATGGCAATGAAGGTGGAATCCAGTCGGGAAGCAGCGGGTCAGGCCGCGGGCGAGGTCTTGACCCGGTCGCCTTCATTGGTCATACCAGAGCGGACGAAGGCGCCTTTCGCGGACCCTGCGTATTTCGATTGCGCGGCCGCAGTCCGGCCTTCTAGAAAGATCGTCTGGGAGGACAATCACATGCCGAAGACCATGAAGGGGCCGGGAATCTTCCTGGCGCAGTTCGGCGGCGACGCCGCGCCGTTCAATTCGCTGCCGGCTATCACCAAGTGGGCCGCCGGCCTCGGCTACAAGGGCGTGCAGATCCCGACCTGGGACGGGCGCCTGTTCGATCTGAAGAAGGCGGCGACCTCCAAGTCCTATTGCGACGAGGTCAAGGGCATCTGCGCCGATGCGGGCGTCGAGATCACCGAACTGTCGACCCACCTTCAGGGCCAGCTCGTGGCGGTTCATCCGGCCTATGACTCGATGTTCGACGGCTTCGCGCCGGCGGAAGTGCACAACAATCCCAAGGCGCGCCAGAAATGGGCCGTCGAGCAGATGAAATACGCCGCCAAGGCGTCGAAGAATCTTGGGCTGACGGCGTCCGTCTCCTTCACCGGCGCGCTCGCCTTCCCTTACCTCTATCCGTGGCCGCAGCGCCCGGCCGGCCTGATCGAGGAGGCCTTCGCCGAACTCGGCAAGCGCTGGAAGCCGATCCTCGATGCCTATGACGAGGCCGGCGTCGACCTCTGCTACGAGATCCATCCGGGCGAGGACGTGTTCGACGGGGCGACCTTCGAGATGTTCGTGGACGCGGTGGGCGGCCACAGGCGGGCCAACATCAACTACGACCCGTCGCACTTCCTGCTGCAGCAGCTCGACTATCTCGCCTTCATCGACATCTACCACGAGCGCATCAAGGCCTTCCACGTGAAGGACGCCGAGTTCAACCCGGACGGACGCCAGGGCGTCTATTCGGGCTACCAGGGCTGGGTCCAGCGCGCCGGCCGCTTCCGCTCGCTGGGCGACGGCCAGGTCGATTTCTCCGGCATCTTCTCCAAGCTGGCGCAGTATGACTATGACAGCTGGGCGGTGCTGGAATGGGAATGCTGCCTGAAGCACCCCGAAGACGGCGCGGCCGAGGGCGCGCCCTTTATCGACGCCCACATCATCCGCGTCACCGAGAAGGCCTTCGACGACTTCGCCGGCGCTAAGCCCGACAAGGCGGCGCTGCGCAAGCTGATGGGGATCTGAGCCATGGTCAGCGGCAAGACGATCGAATCCGGCAGCGGGCCGATCCGGCTCGGCATGGTGGGCGGCGGCCAGGGTGCCTTCATCGGCGGCGTGCACCGTATCGCGGCGCGCATCGACGGCGAGTTCCAGCTCGTCGCCGGTGCGCTGTCGTCAAGTCCGGATAAAGCCAGGGCGTCGGCCGCCGAACTTGGCCTTGATCCCTCGCGCAGCTACGGCTCGTTCCAGGAAATGGCGAAGGCCGAGGCGAAGCGCGCCGACGGCATCGAGGCGGTGTCGATCGTCACGCCCAACCACATGCACTGGCCGGCGGCGAAGGCGTTTCTCGACGCGGGCATCCACGTCATCTGCGACAAGCCGCTGACGTCGAACCTCGCCGACGCGAAGAAGCTGGCGGCGCTGGTCGAGAAATCGGGCAAGGTCTTCGTTCTGACGCACAATTATACCGGCTATCCGATGATCCGGCACGCCCGCGAGATGGTGCAGAAGGGCCAGCTCGGCGAAATCCGCGTGATCCAGGCCGAGTATCCGCAGGACTGGCTGACGACGAAGGTCGAGGACACCGGCGCCAAGCAGGCGGTGTGGCGCACGGACCCGAAACAGTCGGGCGCGGGCGGGGCGACCGGCGACATCGGCACCCATGCCTATAACCTGGCCCGCTTCGTCTCGGGCCTCGAGCTCGACAGCCTGTCGGCCGACCTGAATGCCTTCGTCAAAGGCCGCCTGCTCGACGACAACGCGCATGTCATGCTGCGCTTCAAGGGCGGCGCGAAGGGCATGCTATGGGCGAGCCAGGTGGCGCCCGGCAACGAGAACGCGCTCAAGCTGCGCGTCTACGGCACCAAGGGCGGCATCGAGTGGAGCCAGGAGCAGCCGAACCATCTCTGGTACACGCCCTTCGGGGAGCCGAAGCAGCTGATCACCCGCGCCGGCGCTGGCGCCGGACCGGCCGCGGCACGCGTCAGCCGTGTGCCGTCCGGTCACCCGGAAGGCTATCTCGAGGGCTTCGCCACGATCTACGCCGAGGCCGCGCGCGCGATCCGGGCCGCGCGCAAGAAGAATGGAAAGCCGGCAAAGGACGTGGTCTATCCGACCGTCCATGACGGCGTCGAGGGTGTCGCCTTCGTCGAGGCCTGCGTGAAATCGTCGAAGAAGAACGCGGCCTGGACGAAGCTGTAGATCGAGGCGAATGGGGAGTGGCGAATGGGGAGTAGGGAATAGCGAATAGGGAAAACGGCGGGCGCGGACTTGGCGTGCAGGCAGCCTCAACCAATCCTATTCGCCATTCGCCATTCGCCATTCGCCATTCGCCATTCGCCCCTCATTCCTCCTGGAAATACTCCCTGTTCAGATCCCGGATCTGGTGGATCTGCGTGTCGATCTTGCGCAGGTGTTTGCGCATCTGCGCTTCGGCGAGGTCGGGATTGCCCGACAGGATCGCCTCGCCGATGTCGCGATGCTCGCGGATCGTCGCCGGCATGCCCAGTTTGAGCGACAGGTAACGCACCCGGTCCATCTGCACCTTCTGCGCGTCGATAAGCTTCCAGACGAACTCGTTGCCTGACAGCTTCGCAATCAGACGATGGAACGCATCGTCCCGGGCGTGGAAAGCGCGGTAGTCGTTGGCGTCGGACGCGGCCATCTGTTCGCGGAACAGATCCTCGAACGTGTCGGCCGGCATGTTGGCGCATTCAGCGGCCGCCTTGCGCACGACCGCCACTTCCAGAGCCTCGCGCACGAAGCGGGCGTTGAGCACATCGCGGATCGAGATGCGCACCACTTCGGTCGAACGCTGCGGGCGAATGCGCAGCAGGCCCTGCTCCGCCAACTGGATGAAAGCCTCGCGCACCGGCTGGCGCGAGACGCCGAAGCGCGCGGCGATGTCGCTCTCGGAAATCGCGTCGCCCGGCTTCAGGTCGAGCGACACGATCGCGTCACGCAGCGACTCCGCAATCCGCTTGGCGATGGTCGGACGAGCCTCGGTGTCGAATTCAAGCTTGCTGATATTCATCATACAAATTTCGCCGGAACCGATGTTGACATAACATGTATACTTCCATACCAGTTTCCCGCAAGGATCTTTCGGGAGGAAATGTCCGGCGTGCCCCTGCTGAACGACGACAGACTTTTTCCGGCCGATCCCGCGGCGCGCGCATTAGCGCGTGAACTCCATGCATCGGTCAAGGACCTGCCGATCGTCAGCCCGCACGGGCACACTGATCCGCGCTGGTTTGCCGAAAACGCCAGCTTTTCCGACCCCGCGCAGCTCATCGTCGTTCCTGACCACTATCTCTTCCGCATGCTCTTCAGCCAGGGCGTCCCCTTGGAGAGACTGGGCGTGCCGCGCGGGGATGGCGGCCCTGTCGAGACCGATCCGCGCGCGATCTGGCGCCTGTTCGCCGAGCACTATCATCTCTTTCGCGCCACGCCGTCGCGGCTGTGGCTCGACCACACGTTCGAAACGCTTTTCGGCCTCGACGTGCCGCTGTCGTCCTCGACAGCCGACCTCTACTATGACGCCATCGACGACAAGCTGCGCCAGGACGGCTTTCGTCCGCGTGCGCTTTACGAACGCTTCAACATCGAAGTGATCGCCACCACCGAGGGCGCGCTCGACGACCTCAGGTGGCACGCGCAGCTCAAGACGTCCGGCTGGAACGGCCGCGTCGTGACGACCTATCGGCCCGACTCCATCGTCGATCCGGATTTCGAGGGCTTCCGCGACAATCTGCGCGTCCTCGGCGAAATCACCGGGTGCGACACCGGCACCTGGCAGGGCTATCTGGACGCACACCGCAAGCGCCGCGCCTTCTTCCGCGACCATGGCGCGACCGCGACCGACCACGGCCACCCGAGCGCCGACACGGCGAACCTCTCGGCTGAAGCCGCGGCCAAGCTCTATTCGATCGTCGTTTCGCGCGACGCCACGCCGGACGAAGCGCGTCTGTTCCGTGCGCAGATGCTTACCGAGATGGCCAAGATGAGCGTCGAGGACGGCATGGTCATGCAGATCCATGCCGGCTCGCGCCGCAACCACTCCGCCGACATTTTCGCCCGCTTCGGTCGCGACAAGGGCTTCGACATCCCCGGCCGCACCGACTACGTGCAGGCGCTGAAGCCGCTGCTCGACGCGGTGGGGCTTGAACCGAACCTGACGGTCATCCTGTTCACGCTCGACGAGACGGCCTATTCGCGCGAACTGGCGCCGCTCGCCGGCGTCTATCCCTGCCTCAGGCTCGGCCCGGCCTGGTGGTTCTTCGACAGTCCTGCCGGCATGCGCCGCTTCCGCGTGCTGACGACCGAAACCGCCGGCTTCTACAACACCGTCGGCTTCAACGACGACACACGCGCCTTTCCCTCGATACCCGCCCGGCACGACGTCGCCCGGCGGGTTGACTGCGCCTACCTCGCGGACCTCGTGGTCGCGGGCCAGCTTCGCGACGACGAAGCGGCCGACCTCGCCCACGATCTCGCCTACCGCCTGGCCAAGCGCGCCTACAGACTTTGAACTGCAACATCAGGAACCCAAGGGAGGAACTCATGAACCTGATACGCAAATTCGCGACTGCCGCCGCAATCACCGCGCTGATGACCGCGGGCGCACTCGCCCAGACCGTGCTGAAGTCGTCCGACACCCATCCGGATGGATATCCGACGGTCGAGGGCGTCAAGTATTTCGGCGAGCTGGTGAAGCAGCGCACCAACGGACGCTATTCCGTCGAGGTCTATCACTCCGCCCAGCTCGGCCAGGAGAAGGACACGATCGAGCAGGTCCGCTCGGGCGTCATCGAGCTCAACCGCATCTCCATGGCGCCGTTCAACGGCACCGTGAAGGAGACGATCGTGCCGGCGCTGCCCTACATCTTCCGCTCGGAGGAACACATGCACAAGGTCATGGATGGCGCGATCGGCGACCAGATCGCCGCGGCGTTCGAGCCGGCCGGCCTGGTGGTGCTGGCCTACTATGACGCCGGCGCGCGCTCCTTCTACAACCGCACCAAGCCGATCAATTCGGTCGAGGACCTGAAGGGTCTCAAGTTCCGCGTCATCCAGTCCGACATCTTCGTCGACATGGTCGCCGCACTCGGCGCCAACGCGACGCCGATGCCCTATGGCGAGGTCTATTCCGGCATCGAGACGGGCGTCATCGACGGCGCGGAGAACAACTATCCGAGCTACGACACGGCCAAGCACTTCGAGGTTGCCAAGCACTACTCGCTCGACGAGCACACGATCCTCCCCGAGGTCTTCGTGATGAACAAGGCGGCCTGGGACAAGCTGACGCCGGAGGATCAGGCGATCTTCAAGGAAGCGGCGAAGGAAAGCGTCACCAAGCAGCGCGAACTGTGGGCGGCAAAGGTCGAGGAGTCCAAGGCCAAGGTCGTCGCGGCCGGCGCGATGATAACCACCCCGGAGAAGCAGGGCTTCATCGACGCCATGGCGCCGGTCTACGCCAAGCATGTCACCGATCCGGTGCTGCAGAAGATGGTCGAAGACGTCAAGGCCGTTCAGTAAGCTTCTACTAACGTTCCGCCCGGCGTCGAGCCGGGCGGAGCTTCAGGTCCCTGCAACACAAGGCTCGCACGTGTCCGCTCCATCTCACAACCGATCGACAGGCATCGTGAGGGTGCTCACTCTGCTCAACCGCCTGGCGCTGTGGGCTGCCGGCGCAGGACTGGTCGCCATGACCGCCTTCGTCGCCTGGCAGGTGTTCTGCCGATATGTGCTGAACGATTCGCCGAGCTGGACGGAGCCTGGTGCCGTCATGCTGATGAGCTGGTTCATCTTCCTCGGTGCGGCGGTCGGAGTGCGGGAGAACTATCATCTCGGCTTCGACGTGCTGCTCTACGTCCTGCCGAAGAGCGGCAAGCGCGTGCTGCGCATGATCTCGGACGTCGTCATCCTTGCCTTCGGCATCGGCATGATCTGGTACGGCTGGCAGCTCGTCTCGCTCACCTGGAACACGACGCTGCCCTCGCTCGGCATCTCCGGCGCGCACGACTACTTTCCGGTGGTGGGAGGCGGCATCCTGATCTGTCTCTTCGCCGCCGAGCGCATCGCCAAGCGGCTCGCAGGGGTGCCGATCGACGATGTCGCCGACGAGGTTCCGGCCGAGGTTGCGGCCGAACTCGACAACGCCGACATCCCTTTGAATTCCAAGGCCTGACACGATGGAACTGTGGATCCTCTTCGGCGTCTTCACGCTCCTCATGCTGATCGGGACGCCGATCGCGTTCTGCCTCGGCGTCGCGAGCTTCGCCACTGTGCTCTACATGGGCCTGCCGCCGCTGGTCGTCTTCCAGCGGCTGAACTCGGGCATGAGCATCTTCTCGCTGCTCGCCATTCCCTTCTTCATCTACGCCGGCGACCTGATGGTGCGGGGCGGCATCGCCCAGAAGATCGTCGCCTTCGCCGCCTCGCTGATCGGCCATGTCCGCGGCGGTCTCGGCCAGGTCAACATCGTCACCGCAACCCTGTTCGGCGGAATTTCCGGCTCGGCCGTGGCCGAGGCGGCGGCCGTCGGCGGCCTGATGATCCCGCAGATGAAGGCGCGCGGCTACGGCACCGACTACGCGGTCAACGTCACCTCGATGGCGGCACTGATAGCGCTTCTGATCCCGCCTTCCCACAACATGATCATCTACTCGATATCGGCCGGCGGGCAGATCTCGATCGCCGACCTGTTCACCGCCGGCATCATCCCCGGCATCCTGCTGGCGCTGTCGCTGATGGTCACGGCCTATATCGTCGCCCGCCGGCGCGGCTATCCGACAGAGCCGTTCCCCGGCATCGCTATGGTGCTGCATCTCCTCGCAGTCGCGCTGCCAGGATTGCTTCTGATCGCGATCATCTTCGGCGGCGTGCGTTCGGGCGTCTTCACCGCGACGGAGAGCTCCTGCATCGCCGTTCTCTATGCACTGCTCGTCACCGTGTTCGTCTATCGCCAGATGACCTGGGAGGGTTTCGTCCACGCCACGATGGGCGCGGTGCGCACGACCGCGATGGTGTTGCTGATCATCGGCATGGCTGCCGCCTTCTCCTGGCTGATGGCCTTCCTGAAGGTTCCGGCTGCACTCGTCGCCTCGATGAATGCGGTGTCGGAAAACCCGCTGGTCATCCTGCTCCTTCTCAACCTGATCATGCTCCTGCTCGGCACGTTCATGGACATGGGACCGACGATCATCATCGTGACGCCGATCTTTCTTCCCGTCGCCCAGGCCTATGGGATCGACCCGGTGCATTTCGGCGTCATCATGATCCTCAATCTCGGCATCGGCCTGAACACGCCCCCGGTTGGCGCCGTGCAGTTCGTCGCCTGCGCCGTCGGCAAGATCAGCGTCTGGGAGGCGATGCGCTCGATCTGGCCGTTCTACGGCGCGGGCATCCTCGTTCTGGCTCTGGTGACCTACATTCCCGCGCTGTCGCTCTGGCTGCCGGCGCTGTTCCGCTGAGGCCGTGATGGAAATCGCGCCGACCTCGCTGCGAAGGCCAAAGCTCGCCGACAAGCTGGTCGACGAGATCCGCGCCAAGATCAGCTCCGGCGCACTGAAGCCGGGCGCGCGGCTGCCGACCGAGCAGCAGATGACCGAGGAGCACGGCGTGAGCCGCACAGTGGTGCGCGAAGCCGTGACCCGGCTTGCCGCCGACGGGCTCGTGACGGCGCGCCAGGGTGCCGGTGTCTTCGTCAACGACCGGCCGGAGGCGCTGCTCGAGACCCTGCTTGCCGACATGACCGGCAAGGTGTCGATGGTGCTGAACGTACTCGAGGTCCGCATGGCGATCGAGATAGAGGCAGCCGCGCTCGCCGCCCAGCGCCGCACGGCTTCGCAGGAAGCCGACATCCTGGCGGCGTTCTCCGAGTTCGACAGCCAGATCATGCGCGGAGAGCCGACCGGCGCCGCCGATTTCGCATTCCACAGGGCGATCGCGGCCGCCACCAGCAACCCGTTCTATGTCGAGATCCTCGACGTGCTTGGCCGCCGGACGATCCCCCGCGACATCGTCACGACCCTGTCCGCCGGCCTGCTGCACTCGTCCGACTATCAGCAGCGGCTGCAGACAGAACATCGCGACATCATGAACGCCATCATCGACGGCGACGCCACTTCGGCACGCGACGCGATGCGGCGGCACCTGTCGGCGAGCCAGCGCCGTTACCAGAGCGTCCTGCACGGGGGCACGGCGGGACGCGTGCCCGCCGCGGGCTGAACATTCTATTTTACCATCAAGTCAGGGAAGTCGAACCAATGCATGTTGAAACCAGACAGGCGATCGATCCGCGGGCGGCCGCGGCCTTCGGCACCGAACAGCTACGGGCGGAATTCCTGATCCAGAACCTGTTTACGTCGGGCGAAGTGAGGCTCACCTATTCGCATCTCGACCGCCTGATCGTCGGTGGTGCGACGCCTGCAGGCAGCGTGCTGAAGCTCGAGCCGGTCAAGCCGACCGGTACGCCGTCCTTCCTCGACCGCCGCGAACTCGTCGCGGTCAATGTCGGCGGCAAGGGCACGATCGCAGCCGGCGGCGAGAGCCATGCGCTCGACCATCGCGACATGCTCTATCTCGGCATGGGGGCTGGCGACGTCTCCTTTGCCAGTGACGATCCGGGGAACCCCGCCAAGTTCTATCTTCTCAGCGCGCCGGCGCATCACACCTACCCGAACCGTCTGGTGCGGATCGCGGAAGCCAACAGGCTCGACCTCGGTTCGCAGGCAACCTCCAACGAGCGCTCGATCTACCAGTTCATCCATCCGGACGTGCTCAAGACCTGCCAGCTCGTCGTCGGCATGACCGTGCTGGCGCCGGGCTCCGTCTGGAACACGATGCCCTGCCATGTGCACGACCGGCGCTCGGAGGCCTATCTCTACTTCGCGCTGGACGACGATGCGCGGGTCTTCCACTTCATGGGCGAGCCGTCCGAGACGCGTCACCTGGTGGTCAAGAACGAAGAGGCGATCCTGTCGCCCGGCTGGTCGATCCATTCCGGCGCGGGAACGTCGAACTACACGTTCATCTGGGCGATGGCGGGAGATAATGTGGACTACAAGGACGTCGACATGGTTGCGATGGGAGATCTGAGATGAGCAATCCGTTCAGTCTGGAAGGCCGCCGCGCGATGGTCACGGGCGCGAATACCGGCATCGGCCAGGGCATCGCGATATCGCTCGCCGCCGCCGGTGCGGAGGTGCTCGCGGTCGGCCGCTCGTCGATGGCGGAAACCGAGGATGCGATCCGCGGCGCGGGCGGCAAGGTCTGGGCGATCAAGGCGGATCTCGGCAAGACAGCGACAGTCGCGCCGATGCTCGACGCCGCCTGGAGCGATCACGGCCCGATCGACATCCTCGTCAACAATGCCGGTATCATCCGCCGCGCGGCCGCGATCGATTTCACCGAGACCGACTGGGACGACGTGCTGGACGTCAACCTGAAGAGCGTCTTCCTGCTCTCCCAGGCCTTCGCGCGGCAGGTCTTCGCCGCCGGGCGCAGCGGCAAGATCGTCAACATCGCCTCGCTGATGTCCTTCCAGGGCGGCATCCGCATCCTCTCCTATACCGCCGCCAAGAGCGGCCTCGCCGGCCTTACCCGCATTCTCGCCAACGAGTGGGCGGGCAAGGGCATCAACGTCAACGCCATCGCGCCCGGCTACATCGTCACCAACAATACCGAGGCGCTGCGCAACGATCCCGAGCGCACGGCGGACATCCTCAAGCGCATTCCGGCAGGCCGGTGGGGCAGCCCCCAGGACATCGGCGGCACGGCGGTCTATCTCGCGAGCGACGCCGCGAACTATGTCCACGGCGCGATCCTGCCGGTCGATGGCGGCTGGCTGGCGAGGTAGGAGCGATGAAAGCCAGCCCGAATTTCGTGCGCCCTTCCGGGGCCGACTGGACGCCGACGGAGCCCGGCGTGAAGCGGCGCATCCTCACCTACAACGACCAGCTGATGCTGGTCGAAGTGGCTTTCGAGAAGGATGCCGTCGGCTCGCTCCACCGCCACCCGCACATACAGGCAACCTACGTCGCCGAAGGCTCGTTCGAGGTGACGATCTCCGGCAAGAGTGAGATCCTCAACAAGGGACAGAGCTTCATCGTGCCGAGCAACGAATGGCACGGCTGCCGCGCGCTCGAAGTCGGCATTCTCATCGACACATTCACGCCGATGCGGGCCGAATTCCTCGAAGAATAGGCCTGGCCGCACGTTTCTGCATGGTTTGCATGCATCATGTTGCGTTGACGGAACGATGCGCACCCGTCCATCATTCTTCCAAGCTCGCAAAGAGTACCCAGAAAACTCAAGGGAAGAAGCGATGTCGCATGCTGAAATCGGATTGATCGGCCTTGGCGTGATGGGGTCAAACCTCGCGCTCAACATCGCCGAGAAAGGTCATCCGATCGCGGTCTACAACCGCACGGCTTCGCGCACCGGCCTGTTCTTCGAGAACGCCGAGGAGTTGCGCGCGAACATCATTCCCTGCACGTCGCTGAAGGACCTCGTCGCCGCGATCCGGCCGCCCCGCCCGATCATCATCATGGTGCAGGCCGGCAAGGCCGTCGACGAGCAGATCGCCGTGCTGCGCAAGCTGCTGTCGCCGGGCGACATCATCATCGACGCCGGCAATGCCAATTTCCGCGACACGATGCGCCGCTTCGCCGAGCTCGAAGGGTCCGGCATCGAGTTCCTCGGCGTCGGGGTGTCGGGGGGCGAGGAAGGCGCGCGCCACGGCCCATCCATCATGGTCGGGGGAGCGAAGGACTCCTGGAACCGCGTCGAAGGCGTGCTGACGGCGATCGCCGCGCGATTCCAGGGCGAGCCCTGCGCCGCCTGGCTCGGACCGGACGGCGCCGGACATTTCGTCAAGACGCTCCACAACGGCATCGAATATGCCGACATGCAGATGATCGCCGAGGTCTACGGCGTCCTGCGCGACGGGCTGGGCATGCCGGCAAAGGAGATCGGCCAGGTCTTCGGACGCTGGAACGAGGGACCGCTCAACTCCTACCTGATCGAGATCACAGCGGCTGTGCTGGCGGCGGACGATCCGAAGACCGGGCGGCCGATGCCGGACGTGATCGTCGACAGCGCCGGCCAGAAAGGCACCGGACGCTGGGCCGTCATCGAGGCGCAGATGATGGGCGTCCCCGCCACCGGCATCGAGGCGGCGGTCGCGGCGCGCAGCCTGTCCTCGATGAAGGAGGAACGTGAGGCGGCCGAGCGCGCCTACGGTTCGCCGGTGAGGCCGATCGAGGGAGCCGATCGCGACGCGTTGCTTGGGGACCTCGAACAGGCTCTGTTCGCCGCCAAGATCGCGGCCTATGCACAGGGCTTCGCAGTCATGCGCGCTGCCTCGCAGGAGTTCGGCTGGGACCTGCCGATGGCGACCGTGGCGCGCATCTGGCGCGCCGGCTGCATCATTCGCTCGCAATTCCTCGACACGATCGCCTCGGCGTTCGAGGCGCGGCCGGATCTCGCCAACCTCCTCGTCTCGCCGGCCTTCGTGTCGATGGTCGCAAAGGCCGAGCCGTCGCTGCGCCGCATCGTAGCGGCGGCAGCCACGCATGGTCTCGCGGTGCCGGCCATCTCGTCGGCGCTCGCCTATTTCGACGGCTACCGCCTCGGGCGCGGCACGGCGAACCTGATCCAGGCGCAGCGCGATTTCTTCGGCGCGCACGGCTTCGAGCGGATCGATGCCATCGGCGCGCATCACGGCCCCTGGGGCGGACATATGGCCGGCTAGACTTGCCGGGTGCTCTCCCGCACGATCAGCGTCGCCGGCAGCGTCCGCACCATTTCCGGCACTTCTCCATTGAAGGTTTTCAGGAAGGTTGCGAACGCAACCTCGCCGATCTCGTGACGCGGCTGATGCACTGTGGTGAGAGCTGGGATGTAGCGCTCGGCGATGTCGATGTCGTCGAAGGCGACCACAGACAGGTCGCGCGGCACCTCGACGCCGTGACGGTGCAGTTCCGAGATGAAGCCGAACGCCATCTCGTCATTGGCAAGGAACATCGCGCCCGGACGGTCGGCAAGGTCGAGCCATGCCCGGGCAGCCTTGACGCCGGAGTCGAGTGTGAAATCGCCCTGGAGAATCCAGTCTTCGCGGACCGGCAATGCATGGTTGGCCATGGCCGCCGTGAAGCCGGCGAGACGCGCGTCCGTCAGCACGTTTCCGGCCGGTCCGAGCAGGTGGCCTATGCGCGCATGGCCGAGAGAGACGAGATGGTCGACCGCAAGCATCGCGCCGCCCTCGTTGTCGAACCTCACCGACGGGACACCGAGCCCGTCCTGCCATTCGCAGGCAAAGACCAGTGTCGGCGTACGGCGGCCGGCCGGCGCGGCCGGAAGGATCTGGCGCGGCAGGACGCCGTCGAGCGAGATGAGTCCGTCCGCACGGTTGTTGCGCACGAAGTCCATCAGCATGCCGCCGCCGGTAAGCGGACGGGTGTCGGAGATCAGCACGGTATAGCCGGCGCGGCTCGCCGCCCATTCGATGCCGGCGAGGATGCGCGAGAAGAACTGGTTGCCGATGTTGGGCACCAGCACGTCGATGGTGTTCGTGGTGCGCCGCCTGAGGCTGCGGGCGACCTGGTTCACGGCATAACCGGTCTCCTGCACGGCCCGAAGCACGGAGAGCCGCGTTGCCTCCGAGACCTTGCCGGGAAAGGACAGCGCGCGGCTCACCGTCGCGGCCGAGACATTGGCGGCGCGCGCTACGTCGCGGATCGTCGGCGGGCGGTTCGGCATTTCCCCTCACAGGCTTGGCCGACTGTTCCGCGCCGGGCCGAAGAAATCAATGTAATCGATTGCGCCAGGTGTGACTTTCGCAGCCGGAAGGCTGGAGCGCGGCCTCTTAACCGATTAGAACCATGCATTGACGGATCGGCTGGAGAGCCGGCGAGATACGGGAGATGGCGCAAATGGCCTGGCAGCCGGCGGAAAACCGCTACGAGACGATGACCTACAACCGCTGTGGCCAGTCCGGCCTCAAGCTGCCGGCGCTGTCGCTGGGCCTGTGGCACAATTTCGGAGACGACACGCCGCACGCGACCAAGCAGGCGATCGTGCGCACCGCCTTCGACCTCGGCATCACCCATTTCGACCTCGCCAACAACTACGGTCCGCCTCCGGGGTCGGCCGAGCTCGCCTTCGGCGAGCTGTTGCGCACCGACCTCGCCGGCTACCGCGACGAGCTGATCATCTCGACCAAGGCCGGCTACGGCATGTGGCCGGGTCCCTATGGCGAATGGGGTAGCCGCAAATATCTGCTCGCTTCGCTCGACCAGAGCCTGAAGCGGATGGGGCTCGACTATGTCGACATCTTCTATTCGCACCGCTTCGACCCCGACACGCCGCTCGAGGAGACGATGGGCGCGCTCGACCACGCGGTGCGCGCCGGCAAGGCGCTCTATGTCGGCATCTCGTCCTACAATTCGCAGCGCACCCGCGAGGCGGCGACCATCCTGCGCGAGCTGGGCACGCCCTTCATCATCCACCAGCCGAGCTATTCGATGATCAACCGCTGGGTCGAGGAGGACGGCCTGCTCGACACGCTGGACGGGCTGGGCATCGGCTCGATCGTCTTCTCGCCGCTGGCGCAGGGCATGCTGACCGATAAATACCTGAAGGGCATCCCGCAGGGCAGCCGCGCCACGCAGGGCAAGTCGCTTCGGCAGGAATTCCTGAACGACAGGACCGTCGACAACATCCGCGCGCTCGACGCGATCGCGAAGCGGCGCGGCCAGACGCTGGCACAGATGGCGATCGCCTGGGTGCTCCGCGGCAATCGCGTGACGACGGCGCTGATCGGCGCGAGCCGGCCGGATCAGGTCGAGGACTGCGTGGCGGCGCTGAAGAACCGCGAGTTCTCCGCCGAGGAACTCGCCGAGATCGACACCTACGCCAAGGAGGCCGACATCAACCTCTGGGCGGCGTCGGCGGAGCGGAAGGGGCCGGCGAGGAAATAGCAGCGAAAGCACCCCCTCACCGCCTGCCTTCGGCAGCCACCTCTCCCCCTGCCCGGGGGAGAGGAGACGCCAATCGCCGAAGCTTCGTCTCCTCGCCCCCATGAATTGGGGGAGAGGAGACGAAGCCCGAGACGGTGAGGGGGGATTTCACAGGCGTTCGAAATGAGGCTTTAGGAGGAGCCGCGCATGACAAAGATCCGCAACCCGATCCTGCGCGGATTCAACCCGGATCCGTCGATCTGCCGGGTCGGTCGCGACTATTACATCGCGACGTCGACCTTCGAATGGTATCCGGGCGTCCAGATCCACCACTCGACGGACCTCGCCAACTGGACGCTGATGAAGCGGCCGCTCGACCGCGCGAGCCAGCTCGACATGCGCGGCAATCCGGACTCGGGCGGCATCTGGGCGCCGTGCCTGTCCTACGCGGACGGCCTGTTCTGGCTGGTCTATACCGACGTGAAGCGGCTCGAAGGCAACTTCAAGGACTCGCACAACTACATCGTCACCGCGCCCGCAATCGAAGGTCCGTGGTCAGATCCGGTCTATGTCAACTCGTCGGGCTTCGACCCCTCGCTGTTCCATGACGACGACGGGAGGAAGTGGTTCCTCAACATGCAGTGGAACCACATCTCGCACGGTGTCGGCGGCAGTCCAAAGCACCCGTCATTCGACGGCATCCTGCTCCAGGAATACGATGCGAAAGCCGGCAAGCTGGTCGGGCCGATCCGCAACATCTTTCCGGGCTCCAGCCTCGGACTGGTCGAGGGACCGCATCTCTTCAGGCGCGACGGCTGGTACTACCTCACTACCGCCGAGGGCGGGACCGGCTATGGCCACGCCGTGACAATGGCGCGCTCGCGCGACATTGCGGGCCCGTACAAAATGCACCCGGACACGCATCTGATCACCTCGAAGGACGCACCCGACGCGCCGCTGCAGCGCGCCGGCCACGGCCAGATCGTCGAGACGCCGGACGGCGAGGTCTACCACACACACCTCACCGGACGGCCCCTGCCCGGCCTGCGCCGCTCGCCGCTCGGGCGCGAGACCGGCATCCAGAAATGCGAATGGCGCGACGATGGCTGGCTCTATCTTTCCCACGGGGGGCAAGTGCCGGCGCTGGAGGTCGAGGCGCCGAAGGGCAGTGCCGGAAGCAACCCCGACGGGTCCCTCTCGATTCGCCACGACTTTACGGGCAAGACGCTGCCGCTCGACTTCCAGTGGCTGCGCACGCCGGTGCCGGAGCGCATTTTTGCGGTGACCGGCAAGGGGCTGCGCCTGTTCGGCCGCGAGTCGATCGGCAGCTGGTTCGAGCAGGCGCTGGTCGCGCGCCGGCAGGAGCATTTTTCCTATCGCGCGGAAACCTCGCTCGCCTTCGATCCGGACACCTATCAGCAGGCGGCAGGACTGGTGAGCTATTACAATCGCCACAAGTTCCACTTCCTGGCGGTGACGCGCACTCCGAAGGCCGGCCGCGCGCTGATGATCATGTCCTGCCTCGGCGATTGGCAGAACGGCAAGCTGACCTTCGGCCTCGACGAGCCGATCGCCCTGCCGGCGGAAGGCGAGGTCGGCCTGCGTGCAGACGTCGACGGAGCCTCCCTGCGCTTCTCCTATTCGACCGGCGGCGAGTGGCTCCGGGTCGGTCCGGAGCTCGACCAGTCGCTGATCTCCGACGAAGGCGGCCGCGGCGAGCATGGCTCCTTCACCGGTGCCTTCGTCGGCATGGCGGCCTTCGACACGTCCGGCCGGGCACGGCCGGCGGATTTCGGCTTTTTCGCCTATGAGGGGACCGGCGACTAGTTCCCCAGGATGCCGGGCAGCCTGAGGCCCTTCTCCTTCGCGCAGTCGAGCGCGATGTCGTAGCCGGCATCCGCATGGCGCATGACGCCCGTCGCGGGGTCGTTCCACAGCACGCGCTTCAGCCGGCGCGCCGCATCCGCCGTACCGTCGGCGCAGATGACCATGCCGGAATGCTGCGAGTAGCCCATGCCGACGCCGCCGCCATGGTGCAGCGACACCCAGGTGGCACCCGAGGCGGTGTTGAGCAGCGCATTGAGCAGCGGCCAGTCGGACACGGCGTCGGAGCCGTCCTTCATCGCCTCGGTTTCGCGGTTGGGCGAGGCGACGGAGCCGGAATCGAGGTGGTCGCGGCCGATGACGACCGGGGCCTTCAGCTCGCCGCTCGCCACCATCTCGTTGAAGGCGAGGCCGAGCCGGTGCCGGTCGCCGAGCCCGACCCAGCAGATACGCGCCGGCAGCCCCTGAAAGGCGATGCGCTCGCGCGCCATGTCGAGCCAGGTGTGCAGATGCGTGTTGCCGGGGGTGAGTTCCTTCACCTTGGCGTCGGTCTTGAAGATGTCCTCGGGATCGCCGGAGAGAGCGGCCCAGCGGAACGGCCCGATGCCGCGGCAGAAGAGCGGCCTTATGTAAGCCGGGACGAACCCGGGAAAGGCGAAGGCATTATCGAAGCCTTCGTCCTTGGCGACCTGGCGGATGTTGTTGCCGTAGTCGAGCGTCGGCACGCCGGCGTTCCAGAACGCGACCATCGCCTCGACATGCTCGCGCATGGAGGCACGGGCGGCTCTCTCCACCGCCTTGGGATCGCTTTCGCGCTTCTCGCGCCACTCGGCGACAGTCCAGCCCTTCGGCAGATAGCCGTTGAGCGGGTCGTGCGCCGAGGTCTGGTCGGTCAGCATGTCGGGGCGGATGCCCCGCCGGTAAAGTTCGGGCACGATTTCGGCGGCATTGCCGAGCAGGCCGACAGACTTTGCCTTGCCGGCCTTCGTCCAGCGATCGATCATCGCCAGCGCCTCGTCCAGCGTCGTCGCCTTCTCGTCGACGTAGCGGGTGCGGAGCCGGAAATCGATGCGGGTCTCGTCGCACTCGACGGCGAGGCACGAGGCGCCGGCCATGACGGCGGCGAGCGGCTGCGCACCGCCCATGCCGCCGAGTCCCGCCGTCAGGATCCACTTACCTTTCAGGTTGCCGCCATAATGCTGGCGGCCGGCCTCCACGAAGGTCTCGTAGGTGCCCTGCACGATGCCTTGCGTGCCGATATAGATCCACGAGCCGGCGGTCATCTGGCCGTACATGGCGAGACCCTTCTTATCCAGCTCGTTGAAATGGTCCCAGGTCGCCCAGTGCGGCACGAGGTTGGAATTGGCGATCAGCACCCGCGGCGCATCCTTGTGGGTGCGGAAGACGCCGACCGGCTTGCCGGACTGGACCAGCAGCGTCTCCTCCTCGGTCAATGTCTTCAACGTGGCGACGATGGAATCGAAATCCGCCCAGGTTCGCGCCGCCCGGCCGATGCCGCCATAGACGACCAGCTCGTTGGGGTTTTCCGCGACGCCCGGGTCGAGATTGTTCATCAGCATCCGCATCGGCGCTTCGGTCATCCAGCTCTTGGCCGAAAGCTCCGGACCGCGCGGGGCGCGGACCTCGCGGATGTTGTGGCGGGGATTGGCGGTCATGGGCGGCGTCCTTTCGGAAGGGCTTTCGCGATCTCCTCGATCGCGGTCAGGATGTCGGCGAGAACGGACCGGAGGCGGCCGGCCTTCGCCGCGTCGAGGTCGAATGGCAGCGTCTCGGTGGCGAGATGGGTGATCTGCGCCAGTTCCATCTGGATGGCGTGGACATCGGCCTCGGGCCGGCCATAGTGGCGCGTGGTCCAGCCGCCGCGGAAGCGGCCGTTGAGCACGGATGTGTAGCCGTCGGCCTTGCCGCAGATCTCGGCCACGGCGCGTTCGATCTCGGGGGCGCAGGTCGCCCCATTGTCGGTGCCGATGTTGAAATCCGGCAGCACGCCGCCGAACAGGAACGGGCAGCGCGAGCGGATCGAGTGGCAGTCGTAGACGACTGCGATTCCGTGCAGGGCTTTCACGCGTGCGATCTCGGCCTCGAGTGCTGCGTGGTAGGGCCGGTGGAACCGTTCCAGCCGCTCCGCGATGTCTGTCGCAGCCGGCTCCTGGCCCGGCTTCCAGATCGGCTGGTTGTCGAAATCGGTCGTCGGGACAAGGCCCGTCGTGTTCTGGCCGGGATAGAGGCTTTGGCCAGACGGATCGCGGTTGGCGTCGATCACATAGCGATGGAAGGTTGCGCGGACCGTCGTGGCGTTCGGGAGCAGGCCAGCATAGAGCTCGTGGATGTGCCAGTCGGTATCGCGGAGTTTTGTTCCCTCGGCGTTGAGGCGCGAGACGATGTCGTCCGGCACCTCGGTGCCCGTGTGCGGGAAGGCGAGGATGACGGGTGAGGTGCCGGGGTGGAGCTCGAACGGGGTCATGGTTGCGCGCCCCCTCCACCATGCTTCGCATGGTCCCCCTCCCCCGCTTCGCAGGGGAGGAAAAACGGCGTCGCCGGCACGCCCTCTATCCTTCCTCTTAACCGGCGGAGGATCGGCAGAGGCATCGCGGCCGGGCTCCTATCCTCCCCTGCGAAGCGGGGGAGGGGGACCACGTAGTGGTGGAGGGGGCGCGGCATCACGTAAGCCCCGGCAAAATACCCGCGCTGACGCTCGCGTTCAGCGTCCCGCTCCTCACCAGTTCCGCGCCCGCCTCGAGATCGCCTGCCATATAGCGATCGACTTCCAGGGTCGGCACCACGGCTCGGATCGCGGCATGCGCCCTCGCCAGTTCCGTGCTCGTCGTCAGCGGCGCGCGGAAGTCCAGTCCCTGCGCGGCAACCACCGCCTCGATGCCGACGATGCCGGCTAAATTGTCGGTCATCTGCAAGAGCCGCCGCGCGCCGTGGCAGGCCATCGACACATGGTCCTCCTGGTCGGCCGAGGTCGGCGTCGAGTCGACGGAGGCCGGGAAAGCCATCTGCTTGTTCTCGCTCATCAGCGCGGCCGAGGTCACCTCCGCGATCATCATGCCGGAGTTGAGGCCGGCGTTTCTGGCGAGGAAGGGCGGCAGGCCGTAGGACAGCTTCGGGTCGACCAGCAGCGCCACGCGCCGCTGGGCGATCGCGCCGATCTCGCAGACGGCGATGGCGATTTGGTCGGCGGCGAAGGCCACCGGCTCGGCGTGGAAATTGCCGCCGGAGACGACCCGGCCGTCGGACAGGACCAGCGGGTTGTCGGTGACGGCGTTGGCTTCGGTCTCCAGCGTGTGCGCGGCCATCCGCAGCAGGTCGAGACAGGCGCCGTCGACCTGCGGCTGGCAGCGGATGCAGTAGGGATCCTGCACGCGCTCGTCGCCGTCGAGATGGCTGTCGCGAATTTCCGATCCGGCCATCAGTGCGCGCAACGCCGCCGCCGTCTCGATCTGGCCGCGATGGCCGCGCAGCGTGTGGATCTCCTCGACGAAGGGGGCGGACGAGCCCATCGCCGCATCGGTCGACATCGCGCCGGTGATCAGCGCCGCGTTTGCCGCGCGATGCGCCCGGAACAGCCCGGCGAGCGCGAGCGCGGTCGACACCTGCGTGCCGTTGATCAGCGCCAGGCCTTCCTTGGCGGCGAGCACGACCGGCGCCAGCCCGGCCCTGGCGAGCGCGTCCTTCGCAGCCATTCGTTCGCCGGCAACACAGGCCTCGCCCTCGCCGATCATTGCGGCTGTCATGTGGGCGAGCGGGGCGAGGTCGCCGGACGCGCCGACGGAGCCCTTCTCCGGGATGACGGGGACGACGCCGCGCTCCAGCATGGCCTCGATCAGCTTGAGCACGGCCGGCCGGATGCCGGACGCGCCGCGGCCGAGCGAGATCAGTTTCAGCGCCATGATCAGCCGGACAATGTCCGGTGCCAGCGCCGCTCCGACGCCGCAGCAATGGGACAGGATGAGGTTGCGCTGCAGCGTCGCCAAGTCGGACGGCGGAATGCGCACCGAGGCGAGCTTTCCGAAGCCGGTATTGACCCCGTACACCGCATCCCCACCGCCGGCGATCTCGGCGATCCGGGCAGCAGCCTTCGCGATGCCGGGGCGGAAGGCATCGTCCAGCCGGGCGGGTGCGCCGGTGCGGTAGATGGCTTCGAGGTCGGAAAGTGGCACCGAGCCGGGGTGGAGGGTGATCATGAGACTGCTCCGGCGCCGTGTGAGACACCCCCACCCCTAACCCCTCCCCACAAGGGGGAGGGGAATTGGCGCGCGGCAGCTCTCCCTCCCCCTTGTGGGGAAAGGTTAGGGGTGGGGGTGATTGCGTCCGCGACATGCATCGCTATGCGACGCTCCCGTTGACAAGACGAAACAGCGGATTGAACCCGATCCTGTAAGCAAGCTCGGCTGGCTCCTCGACGTCCCAGACGGCGATCTCGGCGCGCTTGCCGGGCTCCAGCGTTCCGATGTCGGATAGTCCGAGCGCGCGGGCGGCGTTGCGGGTGAAGCCCGCCAGCGTCTCCTGCGGCGTCAGACGGAAGAGCGTGCAGGCCATGTTCATCGCCAGAAGCGGCGAGGCGAGCGGCGAGGAGCCGGGATTGCAGTCGGTCGCGATGGCGATCGGCACGCCGGCCTCGCGCAGCAGCTTCACCGGCGGCGCCTGCGTCTCGCGCAGGAAGTAGTAGGCGCCGGGCAGCAGCACCGCGACGGTGCCGCTGGCGGCCATGGCGGCGACGCCCGCGGCGTCGAGATATTCGAGATGGTCGGCCGACAACGCGCCATGGGAGGCGGCGAGTGCGGCGCCGCCAAGATGCGAGAGCTGCTCGGCGTGCAACTTCACCGGCAGGCCGAGCGCGCGAGCCTTGTCGAACACCCGGGCGATCTGGCCGGGAGAGAAAGCGATGCCCTCGCAAAACCCGTCTACCGCGTCGACCAGGCGTTCAGCATCTGCTTCCTGCAGTCCCGGAAGCACGACCTCGTCGAGATAGGTCTCAGTGCGGCCCTTGTATTCGGCGGGCACCGCATGCGCCGCGAGCCAGGAGGTGACGACCCGGACGGGGCGCAGTTCGCCGAGCCGGCGTGCGGCGCGCAGCATCTTCAGTTCGTCTTCTACCGTCAGCCCGTAGCCGGACTTGATCTCGACCGTTGCGACACCTTCAGCCAGCAGCGCGTCGAGCCGCGGTAGGGCCTGGGCGACCAGGTCGTCCTCGCTCAGCGCCCGCGTCTGCGCAACGGTCGAGACAATTCCGCCGCCGGCACGCGCGATTTCCTCGTAGGTCGCGCCTTCCAGCCGCATTTCGAATTCCCTCGCACGGTTGCCGCCGAAGACGAGGTGCGTATGGCAGTCGATCAGCGCCGGAGTGGCGAGACGGCCAGCGAAATCCTCGCGCTCCACGCCCCGCCAGCCGTCGGGCGCCTCGCCGACGAAGGCGATCCGCCCGTCCTCGATCCCGATGGCGCCGTCCACCAGGCCCCAGCCGGCGGCGGGAGCCATGGTGGCGATGCGCAGAGTGTCGAGAACGCGGCGGGCCATCGAATTTCGCTTTTAATGTCTGCGCATATTGCTATTATGTGCAGACATAAAGAGTCAAGGGGCAAGATCATGGATGAACTCGGGACGCCCGCTGGGACGCGCAATGCAAAGCCGTCATCCTCGGGCTTGTCCCGAGGATCTGCCGACGCCGCGGGTAGTGCACATCGAAGCGACATCGCTTCTGAAGAATCGCCGCAGATCCTCGGGGCAAGCCCGAGGATGACGACGCGCGGGGGCGCGATTCATGCCTCGGTCGCGTTGCTGGCGGAGGGCTGGTCGAAGGATGTCCGGGTTGAGATCGGCACTGATGGGCGTATCGCGTCCGTCGTCCCGGGTGCGGCCTTCATGCCCGGCGCTGTCCGCGTGCCATTCCTGCTACCTGCGCTGTCCAATCTGCACAGCCACACGTTCCAGCGTGCGATGGCCGGACTGACGGAAATGCGCGGGCCGTCCGAGCACGATTCCTTCTGGACCTGGCGCGAGGTGATGTACCGCTTCCTCGACGTGCTGACGCCTGACGAGATCGAGGCGATCGCCGCCTTCGCCTTCATGGAGATGCAGGAAGCGGGCTTTTCGGCGCTGGCGGAATTCCACTATCTGCACAATCGCCCGGGCGGCGGCGCCTACGAGGATCCGGCCGAACTGTCGGCACGCATGGCCGCCGCCGCCGAGACGACCGGCATCGGCCTGACGCTGCTGCCGGTTCATTATGCGCAGGGCGGCGTCGACGGACGGCCGCTCGCGGGCGGTCAACTGCGTTTCCGCAACGACCTCGCCTCCTTCGAGATCCTGCTCTCGCGCATACCGGGCATCGTCGGCGCCCTGCCGGCGGACGCTTCGTGGGGCGTTGCGCCACATTCGCTGCGTGCCGTCTCCCGCGGCGGACTCAACCATCTGGCGTCTCTGGCGCCCGATCGCCCGCTGCACATGCATATCGCCGAACAGGAGAAGGAACTGGACGAGACCCGCGCCGTCTTCGGCGCACGGCCGGTAGAGTGGCTTTTGTCCGAGCACGACGTTTCCGCGCGCTGGTGCCTGATCCATTGCACCCACATGAATCCCGCCGAGACCGAGGGTCTCGCGCGTTCCGGCGCCGTCGCCGGCTTGTGTCCGGTGACGGAGGCCAATCTCGGCGACGGCATCTTCGACGGAGCGCGATTTCTGGCGTCCGGCGGATCGTTCGGGGTCGGCTCGGATTCCAACATCCGCATCTCGGTGGCGGAGGAATTGCGGCAGCTGGAATATTCCCAGCGCCTGCGCGACCGGCTGCGCGTCGTGCTGGCGCCGTCCGGCCAGTCCGCCGGCGACGTGCTCTATCGCAAGGCGCTCGCCGGCGGCGCCCAAGCGCTTGGCCGCGAATCGGGCTCCATCGAGCCGGGCAAGTGGGCCGATCTCGTCGCGCTGGACCTCGATGCCGCGGGCTTCGCGCCGCTTGCCAATGCCGCCGCGCTCGACGCCTGGATCTTCTCCGCCGGCAACGCGGCGGTCTCGGACCTCTGGTCGGCCGGCCGGCATCGTGTCAAAGGCGGCCGGCACGTCGCGCGCGAGGCGATCGCGGTGCGATACCGAGACTGCCTCACATCCGTTCTGGAGCGCTTCTGATGGCATCGTTCCGCGCGATCAAGGAGGAGATGGAGCGCCGCATCGCCACAAGGCAATGGGCGCCCGGCGCCACGATCCCCGCCGAGGAGGAACTCGCCCGCGAGTTCGGCTCGGCGCGCGCCACCGTCAACCGGGCGCTGCAGGAGCTTGCCCGGGCCGGCGTCGTCGAGCGCAAGCGCAAGGCCGGCACGCGGGTCGCGCTGCATCCGGTGCGCGAGGCGCGCTTCGTCATCCCTCTGGTGCGCCAGGAGATCGAGGCCGAGGGTGCTGACTACCGCTACGCCCTCCTGTCGCGCAGGGTCGAGCCGGCGCCCGAGCTGGTTCGCGCCCGCCTCGGTCTTTCAGGCGAATTCTTGCACCTGCGGTGCCTTCACCTGGCCGACGGCGCCCCCTACCAGTTCGAGGACCGCTGGATCAATCCGGCCTCGGTGCCGACCGCGCTGACCGAGAGCTTCGCCGAGATCAGCCCGAACGAATGGCTGGTGCAGAACGCCCCGTTCTCGCGCGCGGATTTCTCGTTCCGCGCTGCGCGGGCCTCGGCGAGCGAGGCCGAGATCCTCGGCCTTCCCGCCGGCGAGGCGGTGTTCGTCGCCGAGCGTGCAACCTTCATCGGCGGGGCGCCGGTCACCCTCGTACGTCTCGTTCATCCGCCGGGATATGTGTTGCGGACGTCGCTGTAGTGTATCGTGCTAAAGACTTAGGCCGATCGCGGCGCATGCGACAAAGGCACGCTTGACCGCTTTGGCCGCCAAGCTATTTGGTCTTCGCAACCATTGGAGGTCAAAATGTTGAAAGCCTACGGAGTTGCAGCCGCCGCATTTGCCGTTCTTGCGTTTGCCGGTCAGGCGACCGCCCAGGATGCCGAGGCTGGCAAGAAGGTATTCATCAAGTGCGCCGTCTGCCACGGCATCGGCGACACGAAGAAGCCGCTTGGCCCGACGCTCAACGGTGTGATCGGCCGCACGGCCGGTACCGAACCGGAGTTCGCCGCGAAGGCCGCGGGCTATTCGAAGGCGATGAAGGAAGCCGGCGCGGCGGGACTCGTCTGGGACGAGGCAGCCATCGCCGAATACATCACCGACCCCAAGAAGAAGATTCCAGGCAACAAGATGGCCTTCGCCGGCCTCAAGGTCGAGAAGGAACGTCTCGACGTGATCGCCTACATCAAGACCTTTGCCAATTGAGCCCACGCGGCAAAGGCTGAAAGCGCCGCCCTGAGTTGGGCGGCGACACAGTTCCGATACGGTTCTATGCTAGCGCACGCTCGTCCGAAGTCCCGGACGGCAAAGGCATATTCGGCCCGGATCGACACGCGTGCAGTTTCTCAACGGGTATCTGTATAGGCTCGCGGCCGCCATGTGGGCGGTCGCGATGCTGTTCGCGGCCCTGCCGTCCTTCGCGCAGGAGCCGAAGAGCCTCAACGGCGTGGCGCTGGTCATCGGCCAGTCGGCCTACGAGAATATCCAGGCGCTGCCCAACCCTGCCAACGACGCCCGCGAGATGGTGAAGCTGCTCACCGATCTCGGCTTCGACGCCCGCGGCGTGACCGACCGCGACGCATCGAAGCTGCGCCGCGACCTCGAACGTTTCGCGGAAGACGCCGAGGATGCGGACGTGGCGCTCCTCTACTACTCCGGCCACGGCATCGAGGCGGCGGGCGACAACTGGCTGATCCCGGTGGATGCCGGCCCTGCGGCCCTCGAGTCCGCCGAAGACTCCTTCGTATCGCTCGCCTCGATCCTCGATGAGCTGAAGAAGACGGTGCCGGTGACGATCGTCCTGCTCGATGCCTGCCGCACCAACCCGTTCCCGCCGGGCGCGACGCTGAAGCGCACGCCGACGGGCTCGGCCGAGCCGGTCGCCGCCGGCGGCCTGGGTGCCGTGCGTGGCGTCACGGGTTTCAAGGCGCAGGCCCCGGCCAACGACAATCTCGGCACTGTCATCGGCTTTGCCGCCGAGCCCGGCCAGCCGGCGCTCGACGGCGAGGCAGGCGCCAACAGCCCCTATGCCGCGGCGCTGATCCGCCACCTCGCCGCTATGAAGGGTCTCGAATTCGGCCAGGTCATGCGCATGGTGACCGAGGAGGTCTATCTCGCGACCAAGGCCCGCCAGCGGCCGTGGATGAACGAGAGCCTGCGCCGCCTGCTCTATTTCGGCATCGCGCCGGAGGAGCCGCAGGGCGTCGACGGAACGATCACCGGCGAGCGGCGCCAGCTGCTTCTCACCATGGCCGACCTCCCCGACTTCGAACGCGTGCAGGTCGAGCAGGTGGCGCTGCGCGAGGGCGTCAAGCTCGATTCGCTCTACGGCATCCTGCGGGCGCTGGGCGAAGATGCGACGCCCGACAATCCCGAAGACCTCGGCAAGCTGCTCGACGCCCAGGCGGGGCGGCTGAAGTCGATGCTCAGCGAGCGCGCGGCGCTGCGCACCGACGACCCGGAACTGCTGGCGCTGGCAGGGGCCGCCGACCGGGCCATCGGCGAGGGCGCAATCGTTGCCGCGCGGCAGTTTCTCGACGACGCGGTGGCCAAGGTGGAGGCCGGAAGTGCCGCAGTCGACGCGCTCGAGGAACAGGTCAAGGACAAGCGCCTGGCCGACGCCGCAATCTACGCAAAGCGCGCCGACGCCTCGGCTCTCGCCTTCGACTTCCGCGCCGCGGCCGGCGACTATGCCAAGGCGTTCGACCTCGTCCAGAAGTGGGACGAGCGTCTTGCGTGGAACTACAAGAACCTCGAGGCGGAGGCGCTGCGCAGCTTTGGCGCCGCCACCGGCGACCGAGCTTCTCTCGAAGGTGCGCTCGCCGCCTACCAGGCCGTACTCGACATGCTGCCCAATGGCGAGAAGGGCCGAGACTGGGCGATCACCCGCAACAACATGGCGGTCGTGCTGAACACGATCGGCGAGCGCGAGGAGGGGACCGAGAACCTGTCGCGGGCGCTGGACACGTTTCGCGAAGCGATGGAGATCTTCGCCGCCCAGGGCGACGATCCCAACTGGGCGGCCGCGCAGAACAATATCGGCAATATCCTGCTCGCCATGGGCGGGCGGTCGGGCGATACCGCGATGATCCGCGATGCCGTCGCCGCTTATCGGGCCGCCCTGGCAAAACGCCCGCGTGAAAAGGTGCCGCTCGACTGGGCGTCTTCGCAAAACAATATCGGCATCGCGCTGTTCCAGCTGTCGCAGCCGAGCGGAGACGTGTCTGGCCTGGTCGAGGCCGAAGCCTCCTACCGCGCCGCTCTCGAAGTGTTCACGCGCGAAAGCACGCCGGTCGACTGGGCGATGGTCGAGAACAATCTCGGCAATACGCTCAACGCGTTGTCGCTGGCCCGCAACGATCCGGAGCCGGCCAGACAGGCGGCCGAGGCCTTCAAGGCCGCGATGAGCGTGCGCACGAAGGAGAACTGGCCGCTGCAATGGGCCGCCAGCCAGCTCAATCTCGGCAACACCTACACCATGCTTGGCCGCCACGAGCTCGGCACGGCCAGCGTCGAGAGCGCGCGGGACGCCTACGAAAGCGCATTGACGGTCTTCGATCGCGCCAAGACGCCGCTCGACTGGGCATCCGTGCAGAACAATCTGGGATCCGCCTGGCAGACCATCGGCCAGCGCAGCCAGGACGTCGCGGCGCTGGAAAAGTCTATCGATGCGTACCGGGCCGCGCGCAAGATTTACAAGCGCAAGGACTTTCCGTCCGACTGGGCGATGACGCACAATAACGAAGGCAACACGCTGCGGCTGATGGCGGCGGTGTCGGGAGACGCGAAATACTACCGCGAGGCCATCGAGGCCTACGATCTGGCGTTGCGCGAGTTCACGCGCGAGCGCGCGCCGATGCAGTGGGCGCTGGCCACCTCCAGCATGGGAGATGCGCTGCAGTTCCTCGCCGCGACCGAGGAGAAGACGGACGGCCTGCATAAGGCGGTCGCCGTGCGGCGGGCGGCGCTCGAAGTGCTGACACCGCGGAATGCGCCGGTCGACTGGGCCAATGCGCAGAACGGCCTCGGCATGGCGCTGCTCAATCTTGCCACCCGTGAGCAGAACCCGGCCTTCCTGCCAGAGGCGAAGGCCGCCTTCGAGGCGACGACACAGGTGTTCACGCGCGAGGCCCAGCCGCTGCAATGGGCCTTCGCGCTCAACAATATCGGCGACGTGCACTGGTCGCTTGCCGCCCAGGGCGGCGGCGCCGCCGACTACCAGCAGGCGCTGTCGATGTTCGAGCAGGCGAAGGAGGGCTTCTCGGAGGCGGGCTACGCGCCGCTCATCGACCTGGTCGACAAGAAGATCGAACTGGTCAAGGCGAACCTCGCGAAGTAGCCGCCTCAGCCGAGCCCGTCGAACAGCACCGTCGACAGATAGCGCTCCGCGAAGGACGGAATGATCACGACGATGTTCTTGCCGGCATTTTCCGGACGTCGTCCGACCACGGTTGCCGCCTGCAGCGCTGCGCCCGACGAGATGCCGACCGGCACGCCCTCCAGCCGCGCCACGAGCCGCGCATTGGCGAAGGAATCCTCGTTGGAGACGGTGACCACCTCGTCGTAGACGCTGGTGTCGAGGATCTTCGGCGCGAAGCCGGCGCCGATGCCCTGGATCTTGTGCGGGCCGGGCTGGCCGCCCGAGAGCACGGGCGAGGCCTCCGGCTCGACCGCGACGACCCGGATGCCCGGCTTGCGGGCCTTGAGCACTTGGCCGACACCGGTGATCGTTCCGCCGGTGCCGATGCCGGCGACGAAGATGTCGACCGCCCCCTTGGTGTCGTTCCAGATTTCTTCCGCCGTCGTCTTGCGGTGGATTTCAGGGTTGGCCGGGTTTTCGAACTGCTGCGGGATGACCGCGCCGGGGATCGTCTGCACCAGTTCCTCGGCCTTGGCGATCGCCCCCTTCATGCCCTTGGCGCCCTCGGTCAGCACCAGTTCGGCGCCGAGCAGCGCCAGCATCTTGCGGCGCTCGATCGACATCGTCTCCGGCATGGTGAGGATCAGCCGGTAGCCCTTTGCCGCTGCCGCGAAGGCAAGCGCGATGCCGGTATTGCCCGAGGTCGGCTCGACCAGCGTCGTCTTGCCGGGGACGATGCGGCCGTCAGCCTCCATCGCCTCGATCATGGCGACGCCGATGCGATCCTTCACACTGGCGATCGGATTGAAGAACTCGAGCTTGGCCAGGAGATTGGCGACGATGCCCTTCTCCCGGGCGAACTTGTCGAGCCGCACGATCGGCGTGTCGCCGATGGTCTCGGTGATCGAGTTGTAGACCCGGCCACGTCCCGGGACGCGCGTGCCGCTCGCCTGATTGCTCATCGTTTTCTCCCTGAGGCAGTTTGCAGCACCATAGTCTCTCGGCCTTCCGATTCCGAGAGCCGATCGAGTCGATACGCTCAAATGCGTAGAACGTGATTCTAAGCAATGCCGATGATTAGAATGAGAATCTAATCCAGCTCCTGTTCCGTCGCGGATGTGGCAGAAAG
Organism: Mesorhizobium sp.; assembly: GCA_019635735.1. GTDB lineage: Bacteria > Pseudomonadota > Alphaproteobacteria > Rhizobiales > Rhizobiaceae > Mesorhizobium_A. The sequence continues at coordinate 204,608 of JAHBYX010000005.1, read as the reverse complement.
CCGATGGGCGGCGCCGGTTGTCCGGGCCGGCTGCGCTTGCAATCCTCGGGTTAGACGGTAAACCCGTGATCCGTATGCGCCCCGCATCTGGACGGCGCGAAGAGCGGGACGCTTCATGAGCCAATTCGACGTGCTGTGCATCGGCAACGCGATCGTGGACATCATCGCGCGGTGCGAGGAGAGTTTTCTCGTCGACAACGGCATCATCAAGGGCGCGATGAACCTGATCGACACGGATCGCGCCGAACTGCTGTACAGCCGCATGGGACCCGCCATCGAGGCCTCGGGCGGCAGCGCCGGCAACACCGCCGCCGGCGTCGCGAGCTTCGGCGGCAGGGCCGCCTTCTTCGGCAAGGTCGCGCAGGACGCGCTCGGGCAGATCTACACGCACGACATCCGCGCCCAGGGCGTCGCCTTCGACACTGAGCCTCTCGAAATGCCCCCGCCGACCGCGCGATCCATGATCTTCGTCACCGCCGACGGCGAGCGTTCGATGAACACCTATCTCGGCGCCTGCGTCGAACTCGGCCCGGAAGACGTGGAGGAAGACAAGGCCCGCGGCTCCAAGGTGACCTATTTCGAGGGCTACCTCTGGGACCCGCCGCGCGCCAAGGACGCCATCCGCCTCACCGCGAAACATGCCCACGCGGCCGGCCGGGAAGTCTCGATGACCCTGTCGGATTCCTTCTGCGTCGACCGCTATCGCGACGAATTCCTGTTCCTCATGCGCTCCGGCACCGTCGACATCGTCTTCGCCAATGAAAGCGAATTGAAGTCGCTTTACCAGACTGCCTCGTTCGAGGCGGGGCTCGACGCGATACGCAAGGATTGCAGGCTCGCGGCGGTCACCCGCTCGGAACTCGGATCGGTGATCGTGCGCGGCGACGAGACCGTCCAGGTCGATGCTATCGAAATCGGCGAGCTGGTCGACACGACCGGCGCCGGCGACCTCTACGCCGCCGGTTTCCTGTTCGGCTATACGACCGGCCGTTCGCTGGAAGACTGCGGCAAGCTGGGCTCGCTGGCCGCCGGCCTGGTCATCCAGCAGGTCGGCCCGCGCCCACGCCAGAACCTGCGCCAGGCTGCGATCGAGGCGGGTCTGCTCTGACGGGAGCCCGAGCTTCACGCGCGGCCTCGTCATATCGAACCACAGAGGCTACACTCCCTCCGCCGACCGGCCAGAAACGTGCCGCAGGGAGGACGCCTGTCATGAACGTCGCCAATCTTCAACTCCAGGGACTGCTGATGGCGGTCGCATCCATCAACGAAGTGCTCGTCAGCAAAGGACTTCTGTCCTCAGAAGAGATCGATCTGGCGTTGCGCAAGGCGGAGGCGGATCTGACCGCGGAGGAGCGAATGACGGAGGACCTGTCGCACTCGAACCGCGACGCAGCATGCTTCCCGATCCGGCTGCTGATGGCGGCAAACCGGGCCGCCTCCGACAAGGGAACGTTCTCCGATCTGTCGAGGAAGGTGAGCGCGAACAAGGAACGCCACGCCGACCGAGTCTAGTCGGCGTTCTGGCGCTGACCGAAACCGGCGGAGACTAGAACTTGTAGGTCAGCGTACCCTCGATCAGGTCGATCTCGAGGGAGTTGCCTGTGTTGTTCATGTTCTCGAACTTGTACTTCAGGTATTTCACCCCGAAGATCGCATTTTCCAGCGTGGCGAAATCGAGGCCGGCGCCGACCGCGGAGCCGCGCCCGTCGAAACCGGCGCTGGTGCTGCCATAGGCGCCGCCGGCAGTGCCATAGACCAGGACGCGGTCGAAGGAGTAGCCGATGCGGGCCCTAAGATCGATGACGGACGTCAGCCGGTTGTTTGGTCCGATCTCGATGTCGGCGGCGGAAACCGAACTCTCGACGCCGGCGACCGCGTCTCCAAGCGTCCAGTCGTACCCTGCGTGCACGCCTCCGATCACGCCTTCACTTGCCACAACGCCGGGGCTTCCCCAGGCATAGCCGCCCTGCACGCCGAGCCTGAAGCCGCTCCAGTCGAAGTCCTGGTCGCCGGCGAAGCGCTCGGCGATCGGCGCCGGGATATCGTCGGCCGCAAAGGTCGGCGTCGCCACGAACAACAGAAGGGCAGCTACGCTAGATTTCACGCTTCCGGTCCCGGTTTCATGCCTCCTCAGGCATGACATCCCGTCAAGAATGCCGCTCAACGATATGTGTTCCGTTAACGCGACAACGTGAACGATGCTTCCGAAATGAGACGGAAATGCGAAGAACCTGTGGCGGAGCCGGGACTCAGGAAATGTCCTCCGGGCGCCGACCGGGCCTCGCCTTGTAGCGCGGAAACGTCCAACCGAACTTGAGCGCCCCGCCGCGCACGATGAAGGCCGCCGAGGCGGCGATGAGCGCGGCGGCGAGGATCGGGAACCCGAGCAGGATCAGGCCGGTATGGGACGCCGCGCCGACGAGGGCGGCCGTCACATAGACTTCGGGCCGCAGCAGCACCGAAGGCTCGTTTGCCAAAAGGTCGCGCAGGATTCCGCCGAAGGTGGCGGTGAGGATGCCGGTGACGATCGCGATCGCGGGCGATCCGGTGACGGTCAACCCGATCTGCGCGCCGAGCACGCAATAGGCCGCCAGGCCGACCGCATCGAGCCACAGGAGCAGCCGCCAGCGGCTCTCGAACAGATGGGCGGTGAAGAAGACGAGCACCGCCACGCTGGCACAGACAAGGATGTAGCCGGGCTCGCGAACCCAGAACACCGGCGTCAGGCCGAGGATCAGGTCGCGGAACGTGCCCCCGCCGACCCCGGTGACGCTGGCGAGGAACAGGAATCCGATGATGTCCAGCTCTTTCCTCGATGCCGCCAGCGCGCCCGTGGCGGCGAAAACCGCGACGCCGGCATAATCGAAGAAGAGGATGGGGTTCATGGAAAAAGGGAGTAGGGGAATAGAGCAGTAAGGCAATAGGGAATTGACGATATTCCCATGCGTCGTGATCCGGTCGCGAGCCGGGCGAACGCTCTATGCGGCGCGTTTGTCCGCCTGCGCGTTCCGGATCATCGCGAGGATGACATCCAGAATGACACGCGGCGGCGTATCGAAGCCATAAGGCTGTATCGCAACGCGCTTGCCGCCATAGAAGAATGATTGAAGTGCCGACATCGGCGAAAAGCGCCGGACGCTGCGATCCTTGAGCTTGAAGGAAAACTCCGCCGGCATTCCCAGGCTACCGGCCAAATGCCGCCGGTCGCCAATGCTCTCAAATTCGTCCCAGCGTACCAGACGACGCAATATCCGGCGATCGATCAAACCCTCCGAGCGTATTTCAAGGACCGGATGGTGCGAAAAAACGGTTTTCGCGACGGAAATGCCGAGCTCGATCGTGGGGCTGAGCATCGCCATCGCAAAACCCGCAAAGAGTACGCCGGGCACGAATCGATTAATCTGGAACTCTTGCTCGCCGATCAGAACGGCGCTTAGCCAGCCGATCGGAGCACCAAAGACCCACCAAACCGCCCAACCGCCGAACAATAGGAGGGCTATGAGCCAGATTCCATTCTCGCGGAGGTTTGACTTTGGAATCAATGGAAGATCGAAGCTCAGCAGGGGGCCATCTGCCACGAACACCGTTGGCGGAGTTTTGATCGTGACCCTCCGGACTGTGTCCAAGCCTGTTACCTCCGGCTTCGCGTCATCCTCTCTATGATACGCGACCTACTCACGCATCCTTCTCCGCCTGCTCGTTCACGGGTCCCGGCTCGGCGGCCTGCGCCGGTGCCGCCTTCGGGCCGCCCTTGGCGACGCCGACCATGGCGGGACGAAGCACGCGGTCGCCGATCGAATAGCCGGACTGCACGACCTGCACGACGGTGCCGTTGGGTACGTCGGGGTTGGGCACCTCGAACATGGCCTGGTGGAAATTCGGGTCGAACTTTTCGCCCTGCGGCTCCAGCTTCTTGACGCCGTGTCGCTCCAAAGCCGAGAGCATGGCCCGCTCGGTGATGTCGACGCCTTCGAACAGCGCCTTGAAACCGGCGTCGCCCGCCTCCTTCGCCTCGGCCGGCACGGCATCGAGCGCGCGGCGCAGATTGTCCGACACGGTCAGCATGTCGCGCGCGAAATTGGTCACGGCATAGGTACGCGCGTCGACCACGTCGCGCGCGGTGCGGCGACGCAGGTTCTCCATCTCGGCGGCAAGACGAAGCGCCCGGTCCTTCAGCTCCTCGTTCTCCTTCATCAGCCGCACCAGCGCCTCGTAGTCGCCGTCGCTGCCCTGCGCGGCCTCGCCGCCGGCCTCTTCGATGCGTTCGTCGTTCATGTCGTCGTGGGGCTTCTCGCTCATCGCGTCGGTCCTGCTTCAACTGTTCGTGAGTTGCGCCCGATATCGATACTTGCGGCCCAAAAATCAAGGCTGGATGCGAGCATCCCCTATCGGCGGCGCGGCGCGGGGAGCGCATGTCGCCAGGCGACCGCCAGCGCATCGTCGAGTTCCGCCTGCGTCAATGCCGAGAGAGTTGCCGTTGTCCAGCCCTGCCGGCCCCAGGCGTTGGGGACCGGGGCGAAGGCGTCCGGCGCGACCTCGCATTTGAGTGCCTGCTCGTCCGGGCTGAACTTGAAATTGGCGGTGGCGCCGTCGGCGGCGAGCGTCACGTAGATGCGCTTCACCTTGAAGGCGGCGCGGTCGAAGTGCGGCGCCTCGGTGGTGCCGTCGAGCGCCAGCGCGGCGCGGCGCAGATCGTCGGCACCCGTCACCGCAGCATCCGGCTGATCATCTGCGCGGTGTAGTCGACCATCGGCACGATGCGAGCGTAGTTGAGCCTGGTCGGGCCGATGACGCCGAGCGCGCCGACCACGCGCGCGTTCTTGTCGCGGTAGGGCGCGACGACCAGCGACGAACCGGACAGCGAGAACAGCTTGTTCTCGGAGCCGATGAAGATGCGCACGCCAGATCCGCCCTCGGCGAGGTCGAGAAGCTGCATCAGCCCGTCCTTGGTTTCGAGATCCTCGAACAGGTGACGCAGGAGCTGGATGTCGGCCTCGGCGGTGACGTTTTCGAGCAGGTTCGCGCGGCCGCGCACGATAAGTGTCGCCGGGAGCCCGCCATCGCCACCGGCCCACACGGCCAGCCCCTTATCGACGAGGTCCTGCGACAGAGCGTCGAGCGCCGTCTTGGTCTCGGCCTTCAGCCGTGCCACCTCGGCGCGTGCCTCGGCAAGCGTGCGGCCGACGATGTGCGCATTGAGGAAGTTCGACGCTTCCATCAGCTGCGACGTGGTGACGCCCGGCGGCAGTTCGACGATGCGGTTCTCCACGTCGCCGTTCTGCGAGACGAGCACGGCCAAGGCGCGATTGGGTTCGAGCTGGATGAATTCGAGATGCTTGAGGGGCACCTCGTTCTTCGCCGCGACGACGAGGCCGGCGCCGCGCGACATGCCCGACAGCATCTGGCTCGCCTCGGTGAGCATCTGTTCGAGCGTCGATCCGGAGCCCGAGGCCTTGACCTGCGCCTCGATCACCCGGCGCTCCTCCTCGGAGAGATCGCCGAGTTCCATGAATGCATCAACGAAGAAGCGCAGCCCTTTCTGCGTCGGCAGGCGGCCGGCGGAGATATGCGGTGCGTAGATGAGCCCGAGCTGCTCCAGGTCGCTCATCACGTTGCGCACGGTCGCCGGCGACAGCGACGCCGGCAGCATGCGCGACAGATTGCGCGAGCCGAGCGGCTCGCCATCGCGCAGGTATGAGTCGACGATCGCCCGGAAAATGTCGCGGGAGCGTGCATCGAGCGATTGCAGATTCTGATCGAAGATCGGTTTCGTCATGGTTCGACGCGAGGTTGCCTGGTGAGAATATAATCCGGGGAGCGAATGGCGCAACCGGACCGGTTTCATCGGTTGCCCGCCGCGCGGACAGCGTCTACAAGCCCCCTTTTCCGGTCAACCGAGTCAGAATCCATGCGTCCTTCCAAGCGCCAGCCCGACGAGATGCGGGCCATTTCCTTCGAACGCGGCGTTTCCAAGCACGCCGAGGGCTCGTGCCTCGTCAAGTTCGGCGACACGCACGTCCTGTGCACCGCGAGCCTGGAGGAGAAGGTGCCCGGCTGGCTGCGCAATACCGGCAAGGGCTGGGTGACAGCGGAATACGGCATGCTGCCGCGCTCCACCGGCGACCGCATGCGCCGCGAGGCGGCGAGCGGCAAGCAGGGTGGGCGCACCATGGAGATCCAGCGGCTCATCGGCCGCTCGCTGCGCTCGGTCGTCGACCTGCAGGCGCTGGGCGAGGTGCAGATCACCGTCGACTGCGACGTGATCCAGGCCGACGGTGGCACCCGCACCGCGGCGATCACCGGCGGCTTCGTCGCGCTGCACGACTGCCTGACCTGGATGGCGGCGCGGAAGATGACCGACGTCTCGAAAGTCCTGAAGGACCATGTCGCCGCGATCTCCTGCGGCATCCATGACGGCGTGCCGGTGCTCGACCTCGACTATCTGGAGGATTCCTCCGCCGGCACCGACGCCAACTTCGTCATGACCGGCAAGGGCGGCATCGTCGAGATCCAGGGTACGGCCGAAGGCATCCCCTTCACCGAGGAGGAGTTCGCCGCGCTGATGAACCTCGCCAAGAAGGGCATCGCCCGCCTCGTCGACCTGCAGAAGATGGCGGTGGCGTGAACTTGTGATGCGCCCCTCAGCCGTCCTCGAATCCGCCCTCTACGTCACCGACCTCGCAGCGGCGGAGCACTTCTACGGCACGGTGCTGGGGCTGGAGCCGGCGGGCAAGGTCGAAGGCCGCCACGTCTTCTTCAAGTGCGGCAAGGGCATCGTCCTGCTCTTCGTCGCGGAGGCCACCCGTCACGCGCCGCCGCCGGATGCGCGCCTGCCGGTCCCGCCGCATGGGGCCGCGGGCGAGGGGCACCTCTGCTTCTCGGCGACAGAAGACGAGATCGACAGCTGGAAGACGCGGTTGAACGAGGCTGGCGTCGCGATCGAAGCCGAGTTCGAATGGCCGCGCGGCGGCCGGTCGATCTATTTCCGCGACCCGTCGGGCAATTCGCTCGAATTCGCCAATCCGTCGATATGGGGTTTGTGATGAGGGATCTGGGCAAGCGGATCGTCGTCGCCAGCCACAATGCCGGCAAGCTGGCCGAGTTCGCCGATCTGCTCGCGCCGTTCGGCCTGGAGGCGAGGTCGGCGAAGGAATTCGGCCTGCCCGAGCCGGAGGAGACCGGCACGACCTTCGAACAGAATGCCTACCTGAAGGCCCATGCGGCCGCGCAGGCGACCGGCCTGCCGGCGATGTCGGACGATTCCGGCCTCGTCGTCGATGCGCTCGGCGGCGCACCGGGCGTCTACACCGCCGACTGGGCGACGAAGCCCGACGGCTCGCGCGATTTCATGATGGCGATGGAGAAGACCGAAAAGGCCTTGCAGGATGCCGGCGCCACCGATCCCTCGCACCGCACCGGCCGCTTCGTTGCGGTCATCTGCCTGTGTTTCCCCGACGGCGAGGCCGAATACTACCGCGGTGAGGCCGAGGGTTCTCTCGTCTGGCCGCCGCGCGGCACGAGCGGCTTCGGCTACGATCCCGTGTTCCTGCCGAACGGCCATGCCCGCACCTTCGGCGAGATGACGGCGGAAGAGAAACACGGCTGGAAGCCTGGCATGGAAACGGCCACCTCGCATAGGGCCCGCGCCTTCAAGAAGTTCGCCGAGGCGAGGCTCGGATTGACGTGACTCCGATCTCCGATCCAGGCTTCGGCGTCTATCTGCACTGGCCGTTCTGCGCGGCGAAGTGCCCCTATTGCGACTTCAACAGCCATGTCCGCCACCAGCCGCCGGACCAGGCGCGTTTTGCGCAGGCGTTCCGCCGCGAGCTCGAACATTTCCGCGCCCGCACCGGCCCGCGCGAGGTAACCTCGATCTTCATCGGTGGCGGCACGCCCTCGCTGATGGAGCCGGCAACTGTCGGCGCGCTTCTCGATACGGTTTCGGACCTGTGGACCGTGCCGGACGGTATCGAGATCACCCTGGAGGCAAACCCGTCCTCGGTAGAAGCCGACCGCTTCCGCGGCTACCGCGCGGCCGGCGTCAACCGCGTCTCGCTTGGCGTCCAGGCGCTGAACGACCCTGACTTGCGTTTCCTGGGCCGGCTGCACGACGTGGCGGAGGCGAAGCGCGCGATCGGGCTGGCGCGCGACATCTTTCCGCGCCTGTCCTTCGACCTGATCTATGCCCGTCCGGGCCAGAGCATTCACGCCTGGGAGGCAGAGCTCGCCGAGGCGATAGACCTCGCCGCAGACCACCTGTCGCTCTACCAGCTGACGATCGAGGAGGGCACGCGCTTCCATGCACTGCACGCGGCGGGCAAGCTGGCGATGCCAAGCCCCGATCTTGCCGCCGATCTCTACGAGGCAACGCAGGCAGTGACCGCCGGCCATGGCCTGCCGGCCTATGAAATCTCCAATCATGCGAAGCCCGGCGCCGAGAGCCGCCACAATCTCGTCTACTGGCGCTACGGCGAGTATATCGGCGCCGGTCCCGGCGCTCATGGACGCTTCGTCGACGGCAACCGGCGGATCGTCACCTTCACGGAGAAGATGCCGGAGACCTGGGCCAACCTTGTCGAGGCCAACGGCCACGGCACCGTCGGCGGGGAAACGCTCAACAGATCTGAAGAGGCGGACGAGTTCCTGATGATGGGCCTGCGCCTCGTCGAAGGCATCGACCTCGTGCGCTATGAAGCGATGGCGCAGCGTCCGCTCTCCCCGTCCCGCATTGCCATGCTGCAAGGGGAGGGACTGGTGGAGCCGGTGGGGAATTCACGGCTTCGTGCGACGGCGACCGGTATGATCGTGTTGGACGCGCTGGTTGCCGATCTCGCCCGCGAGGACTGATCGCTTCGCTTTCGCAGTCGCAATGGACTCCGCCTCGGACCTCGATTCCTTCACGTCGAGCTTGTGCACCAGATATTCGAGCTTCGCCGCGAAATGCGGCAGGAATCTCATGAGACCGTAGTATCCGGCCGGATGTCTTTCGATGGCGGCCACTTGGCGGGCCTTCCGGTAAGCGCCTCGGGCTTTGCCGGGATCTCCGATGTCTCCGGGACGGGCTCCTCGCGGCGCTTCCTCTTGCCCGCGTAGTAGGCTTCGAAACTGTCGTGCAGCAGCAGGCCGTCCATCGTCGTCCTCCTCGATCGCGTTTCACAACCTGCCAGCTGCCTGTTTGTTCCGAGGGGCGACATCACGTTACGGCACTCTTCCCTTGGCCGGCGGAGACATGCGACACACACACCTCATGAATACGCACGGCATTGCAGGGGAGATCGCCCCGCGCAGGACCTTCCTCGTCGGCGAGACGGAGATCGTCGCGCGACCGCTGGAGCCGGCGCTGTACCTCGTTGCCACGCCCATCGGCAATCTCGGCGACATCACCCTGCGCGCGTTGCAGACGCTCGCCGCAGCCGACCTACTTGCCTGCGAGGACACGCGAGTGACCCGCAATCTCCTGTCGCGATACGGCATCCGCCAACGGCCGGTCTCCTACCACGAGCACAACGCGGCCGAGGCCGGGCCGGGGCTCATCGCCGCCGTTGCCGCCGGAAAGAGCGTGGCGCTGGTCTCCGATGCGGGAACGCCGCTCGTCTCCGATCCGGGCTATCGGCTTGTCGGCCAGGCCATCGAAGCGGGGCTGCGCGTGGTACCGATCCCCGGCGCCTCGGCGCCGCTGGCTGCGCTGACGGCGAGCGGCCTGCCCTCGGACGCGTTCCTTTTTGCCGGCTTCCTGCCGGTAAAGGACGGCCAGCGCCGCCAACGGCTGGAAACGCTGAAGGCGGTGCCGGCGACCCTGATCTTCTTCGAGTCGCCCCGCCGCCTCGACGAGGCGCTCGCCGCGATGGCACAGGTGTTGGGCGATCGTCCCGCCGTCATCGGCCGCGAACTCACCAAGACCTTCGAGGAATTCCGCCGGGGCGGCCTGGCGGAGCTTGCCGCGCACTACGCGTCCGTGGAGGCCCCGAAGGGCGAGGTGGTGATATGCGTCGGTCCGCCGGCGGAAGCGGCCCCGGGAGCACGGGATGTCGACCGGCTGCTTCTCTCTCTCTCGGCCGAGATGTCAGCTTCGAAGGCCGCGGCGGAAGCCGCTCGTCTGACCGGCCAGCCGAAGCCCGGTCTCTACCGCCGCCTGCTCGAGCTCAAGGGCGGGGCTGGTGACTGACGCCCGGTCGAGACGACTGCGCGCCTACCGGCTCGGCTTCCGCGGCGAAGCGCTCGCCTCGCTGGCACTGATGGCCAAGGGCTACCGCATCGTCGCCCGGCGCTACAGGACGAAGCTCGGCGAGATCGACCTGATCGCCCGTCGTGGCGACGTTGTCGCCATCGTCGAGGTCAAGGCCCGCCGCACGCTGGCCGAGGCGATGGACGCGGTCAGCCGCGAAGCGGCCTGGCGCATTGAAGGTGCAGCCGACATGTGGCTGTCGCGCCAGCGCGATTTCGCACGTCTATCCATTCGCTTCGACCTGGTCGCGATATTGCCCTGGCGCTGGCCGGTGCATGTCGAAAACGTGTTTTCCGGGCGGTCGTAGGCGAAGCAGATACTTCCCTTGCGGAACGACGTTTTCGTCTGCACTCTGAATGGTCTCAATAACCTTCGGAGTTATCGACATGTGCCACGCCTGCATCATCGAGAACGTCAAGTCGAACATGCTGTCGCGCCGCGCCCTGTTCCGCGGGATCGCCGGCGCCGGTGCGGCGGCCGCCGTCGCGACCTCCCCCGCGCCCTTGTTCGCGCAGTCGGCCGCGCCTGCGAAGGCGCACGATCTCACCCACGAACTCTATGACATGTTCCCGACCTATTTCGGCGCCCAGCAGCTGTTCATGGAGCAGAAATTCAACTTCAAGGAGCACACGTTCAACCTCTACGAACTGCGGATCAGCGAACACACGGGCACGCACATCGACGCCCCGCTGCACTTCACCGCCGATGGCAAGTCCGTTGCCGAGCTTCCCGTCGAGGATCTGGTCGCCCCGCTCGTCGTCATCGACATCAAGGCCAAGGCGGCGGAGAACGCGGACGCCCAGGTGACTCCGGAGGACATCAAGGCCTGGACGGACGCCAACGGCCCCCTTCCCGACGGCGCGATCGTCGCGATGAATTCCGGCTGGGCCGCGCATGTTGCGACCGACAAGTTCCGCAATCTCGGCCCCGACGGCAAGACGATGCACTTCCCCGGCTTCCACGTCGATGCGGTGAAGCAGCTGCTGGAGGGCTCCACCAAGGCGATCGCGGTCGACACGCTGTCGCTCGACTTCGGCCAGTCGCCGGATTTCATCGTCCACAACACCTGGCTGCCCGCAGGCCGCTACGGCATCGAGGGCATCGCCAACCTGGACGCCTTGCCGGCCAAGGGCGCGACGATCATCGTCGGGGCGCCAAAGGTCAGGGGCGGCACCGGCGGACCGGCGCGGGTGTTCGCGATGGTGTAAGGCTCATCGCGCGGGGGCTACGCTCGCGCGTTCACCCTCATCGGCAGCCCGCCTTCGGGCTGCGTGGTGAGCTTTTGCACCGGCCACGGATTGGTCTCGGCGACCGTATCGAAGCGGAAGCGCGAGAGAAGCACGGCGAGCGCAATCACCGCCTCCTGCATGGCGAAGGTCGCGCCGATGCAGATGCGCGGGCCGGCGCCGAAGGGGAGGTATTGGAAGCGGTCGATCCGGTCGCGGTTTCCGGGGTGGAAGCGCGACGGCATGAAGGCATCCGGCCGGTCCCAGAGCCTGCGGTGCCGATGCACCGTCCAGGGCATGACCAGTACGGTCGCGCCCTCGCGCAGCACGAGGTCGCCGTAGCGGTCCTCCTCGATCGGCTGGCGGTTGATCGACGGCGCCGGCGGATAGAGCCGCATCGCTTCTTCGAAGGCCGCGCGGGTGAACGGCATGGCGTCGAGCCATTTCACCGGGTCCGGCTCGCGCGCCAGCACCTCGTCGATCTCGGCCTCGATCTTGTCGCGCTCCCAAGGCGATTGCGCCAGGCAGTAGACGGTCCAGCCGAGCGCCCGGGCCGTCGTCTCGTGGCCGGCGCCGATGAAGGTGATGATGTTGTCCTCGATCTCGCCGCGCGTCAGGCCGTCGGGGCCTTCCGCCTTGAGCAGCAGGGTCAGGAAATCCTGCGGCGCGCTGTCCGGGTCCCGTTTCAGCCGCTCCTCGCGCATGGCGATCGTGTCGGCGACGATGCCGCGGAAATAGGCCATCGTCTTGCGCCCGCGGATGCGCGTGATCCTGGGCAGCCAGTCCGGCGCGCGCAGGAGATCGAGCGGATCGACCCTGCCCATCGTCTCGAACAGGCGGTCGATCTGGCGCTCGAACGTGCCCGGCGGTGCGGCGATCTCGCCGGAAAACAGCGTCTCGGCGAGGATGTCGTAGGTCAGCGTCGTCATATCGCGCGCGACGTCCACCGTCGAACCGGACACGTAGCGGTCGGCGAAGGCTTGCGTGCGCGCCAGCATCGGCTGCGCGAAGCCGAAGATGTGCCGCGGCGTGAACACGGGAGCCATCGCCTTGCGCGACCGTTTCCACACCTCGCCTTCGGCCGTCAGGAGTCCGTCGCGCAGGATCGGCCGCAGGATCTTCTGCCGCACTACCGACATTTTGTAGTTCCTGACATTGTCGACGAGGATGTGCCGGATCAGACCCGGATCGTTGGCGACGACCAGCGGACCGCCGACGCCGCCGACCGAGATCCACGGCTCGTTGTAGGACGGCTCGCCCCACAGTTCGAGCGGGTTGCGGTAGACGATGCGGATCATCTCCAGGAACGACGGCGGCGCAGTGCGCGGCTTCGGCGCGGGCGGCACGAAGGGGGCTGGCGATGCGTCCATCTGGTTGGAGGCTCCTGTTCACCGTGAATCTAGCGCGGGACGCGCCGCGCGCAACTGCGGCGCAATCGTCTGCGGGCGGCCGCGTCGCCGGCAGAAGAGGCGCTTTCGTAAAAAGTTAAGGATAATTTGCGTCAATCCTTCTGCGAACGTACTGTTCGCGTGAATCGAACAGTCGGATCGCAACCAAGTTTTGGGCCGGGAGTTTATGGTGGGCTGACGCGGTCGGCAGACGAAGTGAGCGGGTACTGGAAGTGGGTTCTGATATGTCGTGCAGGATACTGGTGGTTGAAGACGAAATCTTCGTCGCCATAGAAATCGAACATGTCGTGACGCAGCTCGGGCATATGCCGGTCGGAATCGCGGCCGACAGCCGGAAAGCCGCGGAGCTAGCGGCCGACGCCGAGGTGGCGCTCGTCGATCTGAACCTTCGCGACGGCCCGACAGGTCCGGCGATCGGCCGCATGCTGGCTGAAAAGCATGGCGTCACCGTTGTGTTCGTGACCGCCAATCCCGCGCAGCTCGGCGACGGCGTTCCGGGTACCTTGGGCGTCATTCCCAAGCCGGTCAATGATGACGATATGCGTCAGGCCGTCAGCTTCGCCGTGGCGCATCGGCGCCGCGAGAGTGCCCTGCCGCCGCGGACGATGCGTGTTTTCGCCAATAGCAACTCGAGCGTATCCGGCGTGGCGGTCTAGATCGTTCCCGGCGAGCCCCTGGATCGCCGGAAATTCTCTAACCCGATCGACGCAACGACCGCGTCGGAATCCGCACCGACACCCGCAACCCGTCGCTTTCCCAGTGTCTGGTCAGCTTGCCGGACAGCTGGCCTTCGACCGAAAGCGCGATCAGCCGGCTGCCGAATCCCTCGCGCTCCGGCGGCACGACGCCGACGCCGCTTTCCTTCCATTCGATGGCAAGCTCGCCTTCGGCCAGCGACATGGCGACCGATACGCGGCCGTCGCGGTGCGAAAGCGCGCCGTATTTAGCCGAGTTGGTCGCCAGTTCGTGGAAAAGGAGCGCAATCGGCGTGGCCGACCGGTCGTCGATGGACGCGTCGGCTCCGTTAATGGAGAGTCGCTCGTCGCCCGTCTCCCGGTAGGGCCGCAACAGCGTTTCGATCAATCCCTGCACCGTGACCCCGACCTGTTCGGGCCGCGACGCCGCCGAATGGGGACGGACGAAATCATGCGCGACGCCAAGAGCCGAGATGCGCTCGCGCAGGGTTTCGGCGAGCGGCTTCAACTCCGGATAGGTGCGCGCCGAAAGCGAAACGATGCCGTTCAGCACCGAGAAGATATTCTTGATGCGATGGCTGAGTTCCTGCGCGACAATCTCGCGCTCTTCGGCCGCCAGCTTGGTCTCGTGGATGTCGGTGCAGGTGCCGAACCAGCGCACGATGCGGCCCAGGGGATCGCGCACCGGCATCGCGCGGCCGAGCGTCCACCGGTACTCGCCGCTGTGGTGGCGCAGCCGGTACTCGATCTGGTACGGCTCGCCCGTTTCGAGAGAGTGCCGCCATGCGGCCCACGCGCGGTCCTGGTCCTCGGGGTGGAACATACCGTTCCAGCCCTCCCCGTCCGTCGATCCTGCCGGCACGCCTGTAAATTCGTACCAGCGCGCGTTGTAGTAGTCGTGATAGCCGTTGGGCAGCGTAGACCACACCATCTGCGGCATCGAATCCGCGATGGCTCGGAACTTCGCCTCGCTCTCGGCGAGTTTTTCCTGGGCCCGCTTATGGTCGGTGATGTCGACCGCGACACCGGCTATCCGCACCGGTTGGCCACTCGGATCCACCACGACCGTCCCGGTCGCCAGCACCCATTTGGTGTTTCCGTCCGCGCTCCCCAGCCTGTACTCACCCCGGTAGGGTCCGCGGGCTTCGAGCGCTGCTGCGATGCTCTCCGCAACCTGCTGCCGGTCCTCGGGATGGATGCCTTCCAGATATGCCTCGAGGGGGGCGCCAGTCTCGGCCTCGTCAGGATTGACGCCGTACATCTCGGCGAACCTGCGGTCGGCGGAAACCCGGTTGGCCGCGAGATCCCAATCCCACACGCCGACGATTCCGGACGCATTGAGCGCCAGCGATAGTCGTTCCTCGCTGCGGGCAAGCGCCCGCTCCGCCATGACGCGCTTCGTCGTTTCCGCGACGATGACCAGTTCGGCGATCGGCTCGCCTCGATCATCCAGAATGGGACTGTAGTCGAGGTCCAGCCACACATCTTCGAAAACACCGGTTCGGTCGAGCGTGAGCTTCTGGTCTTCGAGCGACAGGGTCTCTCCCGCGAGCACCCGCTTGAGGATCGCGGTGTTGAACTCGGCGATCTCGGGCCATGCGACTGCAACCTCCTGGCCGAGGATTTGCGGGTGGCGAAGGCCGGCGAAGACCGCATAGGCGTCGTTGTAGACGAGGACGCCTTTCTCCCCCATCAGCATCACCATCGCGACCGGCGATGCGAGCATGATCCTTACAGTGGACCGCAGTGTTTCCGGCCAGGAGCGGGTGGGCCCGACGGCCGTTGCGCCCCAGTCGAAACTATTGATCAGCGACAGCATCTCGCCCGAGCTCATGCCTTTGGGGGCATTGCCGCCGGCGCGCGGAAAAATCGTATCTGGCATGAGGACGGGATACTCTGAGCGTCGGGCGGAAAACAGCTGAATATGAGTCTATAGGGCTAACCCCTGTAGCTGTCACGATCCCCTACGGAACCTTGATCCATTGCAACGCGCCGGCCTCGGTCCGGTTCCCCGGCCAACGTTTGCGCCCGTGGCCGTGCGAAGCGATTGCCTTGGGACAGTGGGGCCGGCATGGTCGTTCTCAACGGTCCAAAACTTGGAAAAACCGCCTCAAACCCCTATATCTGGCATGGGTTGAGCGCCTGATTCGGCGCTTCCTCGGGCGTCTTCCCGGCGCGGTGGAGCAAAAGCACTAAATGAACGAGAATACCGAGAATCCGGCGGCTGCCGCACCCGGACGCGAAGCTGGCGAGTATGGCGCCGATTCCATCAAGGTTCTCAAGGGTCTGGATGCTGTACGCAAGCGTCCGGGCATGTATATCGGTGACACCGATGACGGCTCGGGCCTGCATCACATGGTCTACGAGGTGGTCGACAACGCCATCGACGAGTCGCTGGCCGGCCATGCCGACCTGGTTTCGGTGACGCTCAATCCGGACGGTTCCTGCACGGTGGCCGACAACGGTCGCGGCATCCCGACCGACATCCACGCCAGCGAAGGCGTTTCCGCGGCCGAGGTCATCATGACCCAGCTCCATGCCGGCGGGAAGTTCGACCAGAATTCCTACAAGGTCTCCGGCGGCCTGCACGGCGTCGGCGTGTCCGTCGTCAACGCTCTGTCGGTCTTCCTGAGGCTCAAGATCCGCCGCGAAGGCGGCGTCTACGAGATGAGCTTCACGCATGGCGATGCCGATGCGCCGCTCGCCAGGACTGGTTCCTATGAACAGAACAAGATCCCCGGCACGTTCGAGGGCCGCAGCGGCACCGAAGTGACGTTTATGCCGTCGAGCGACACGTTCACCATGGTCGAGTTCGACTACGGCACCCTGGAGCACCGTCTGCGCGAGCTGGCTTTCCTCAATTCCGGCGTGCGCATCATTCTGACCGATGCCCGCCATGCCGACGTGAAAGTGCAGGAACTGCACTATGACGGCGGCCTGATCGAGTTCGTGAAATATCTCGACCGCGCCAAGAAGCCGCTGATCAGCGCGCCGATCTCGATCAGCGCCGAGCGCGACGGCATCACGGTCGAGGTCGCGATGTGGTGGAACGACAGCTACCACGAGAACGTGCTGGCATTCACCAACAACATCCCGCAGCGTGACGGCGGCACCCATCTCGCCGGCTTCCGCGGCGCGCTGACGCGCCAGGTGACCAGCTACGCCGAATCCTCGGGCGTGGCCAAGAAGGAGAAGGTGACGCTCACCGGCGATGACAGCCGCGAGGGCCTGACCGCCGTCCTCTCTGTCAAGGTTCCCGATCCGAAGTTCTCGTCCCAAACGAAGGACAAGCTGGTCTCCTCCGAGGTCCGCCCGGTGGTGGAGAGCCTCGTCAACGAGGCTCTCGGCACGTGGTTCGAAGAGCATCCCGCCGAGGCCAAGACCGTCATGGCCAAGGTGGTTCAGGCGGCGGCTGCCCGCGAGGCGGCGCGCAAGGCGCGCGAAACCGTCCGCAAGGACGTCATGAGCGTCTCGACGCTGCCCGGCAAGCTCGCCGATTGCCAGGAGAAGGATCCGGCGAAGTCGGAGATCTTCATCGTCGAGGGTGATTCCGCCGGCGGTTCGGCCAAGGGGGGGCGTTCGCGCCAGAACCAGGCGATCCTGCCGCTGCGCGGCAAGATCCTCAACGTCGAGCGCGTGCGGATGGACCGCATGCTCTCTTCCGAGATGATCGGCACGCTGATCACCGCGCTCGGCACCGGCATCGGTTCGGACGAGAACAGCCCCTACCGCTTCGACGCCGACAAGCTGCGCTATCACAAGATCATCATCATGACGGACGCCGACGTCGACGGCGCCCACATCCGCACGCTGCTGCTCACCTTCTTCTTCCGCCAGATGCCGGAACTGATCGAGCGCGGACACCTCTACATCGCCCAGCCGCCGCTCTACAAAGTCTCGCGCGGCAAGAGTTCGCAATATTTGAAGGACGAGACCGCCTTCGAGGAATTTCTCATCGGCTCCGGCCTCGACGAAGCCACGCTGACGATGGGCAACGGCGAGGTCCGCGCCGGCCAGGATCTGCGCGCCGCCGTCGACGACGCGCTGGCCGTGCGCGGCCTGATCAACGGGCTGCACACCCGCTACAATCGCGCCGTGGTCGAGCAGGCGGCGATCGCGGGCGGCCTCAACCCGGAGATCGCCTCCGATCCCGCGCGCGCGATCGAGATGGCGGCGAAGATCGCCGCCCGCCTCGACATGATCGCCGAGGACACCGAGCGCGGCTGGCAAGGCCGGACCAATCCGTCGAACGAGGGCCCCGGCGGCTTCATCTTCGAGCGCACCGTGCGCGGCGTGCGCGAATATGCGCATCTCGACATGGGGCTCCTCAACTCGGCCGATGCGCGCGCGCTCGACCGATACGCCCCCCGGCTCGACGAGGTTTATTCGAACTCGCCGGTGCTGCGCCGCAAGGACGTCAACGAGACGATCACGGGGCCGACGGCACTGCTCGATGCGGTCTTCGCCGTCGGCCGAAAGGGGCTCACCATGCAGCGCTACAAGGGCCTGGGCGAAATGAACGCCGAGCAGCTCTGGGAGACGACGCTCGATCCGAACGCCCGCTCGCTGCTGCAGGTGAAGGTGACGGAAGCTAACGACGCCGACTCGCTGTTCGCCCGGCTGATGGGCGACGATGTCGAGCCCCGCCGCGAGTTCATCCAGGACAATGCGCTGAGCGTGGCAAATCTGGACGTGTGAGACCTGGCGGCATTCGCCTTCCCGGCCGGATGCGTCAAAATATTCCCGGATTGCCGCCCGTCGTGAGCTTCCCGGCGATTGAGAAGCGTGCAAATGTTCTCCGCGCGGCGGAGGGCCGCGCTCTTCTTTTGGGGTAGACTTTCATGAACAGCTTCTTTGCACGCGGCCTGGCGGCCGCGGCATTCGCTATGGCGGCCGTCATTGCGGCGCCATCCGTCTCGCTGGCGAGCGACGTGACCTTCGTCATGAGGAATTCGCATCCCAACGCGCTCGAGGTCGAACTCTACAGCCAGGATCGCGATCACGTCTGGCCGGGCGGCAATCAGGTCTACTATCTCGACGACGGCGAGACAAAGACCATGCCGCTCGCCTGCGAGGAAGGCGAGACGATCTGCTACGGCGCCTGGATATCCGGCGACAAGGGCACCTACTGGGGCGTCGGCCCCGACAATTCCGAGAATTGCGACAATTGCTGCTACACCTGCACCGGCGGCGAGACCGAGGAAATCGATCTGGTCCCGTAAGCCGAACTATCGTGGCTGGGCGATATGAATTAAGGGGCGCGGAGACATCCGCGCCCTTTTGCGTAGCCGAGACGCCATGACGACCGACCGAAACGCCGCGCCGATCTTTCTGGGCATCGACACCGGCGGCACCTATACCGACGCCGTCCTGTGGGCGGAAGGTGAAGGCGTTGTCGCCAAGGCGAAATCCCTGACCACCCGGCACGACCTCGCCGAGGGCATTTCGGGCGCCGTCGACGCGGTTCTGGGCAAGGCGGCGATCGACCCCTCCGCGATCAAGCTCGTGTCGATGTCGACGACGCTGGCGACCAACGCGCTGGTCGAGGGCCAGGGCGGCCGCGTCGCGTTGGTGATGATCGGCTTCTCCGCCTCGGATATGGAGCGGGACGGGTTGAAGACCGCGCTCGGAACCGATCCTGTCCTGTTCTGCCCGGGCGGACACGACGTTCACGGCAATGCGCAGCCGCTCGACCTCTCCGGGCTCGAGGCGGCGCTGCCCGAACTCGGCCGCTCGGTCTCCGGTTTCGCGGTCTGCGCCTATTTCGCCACGCGCAATCCCGCGCACGAGAACACCGCGCGCGAGATGATCCGCCAGGCCACCGGCTTGCCGGTCACGGCCAGCCACGAACTCACCTCCAAGCTTGGCGGACCGCGCCGGGCGCTGACGACGCTGCTCAATGCACGGCTGATCGCGATGATCGACCGGCTGGTGGCGGCGACGGAAGGTTTTCTGTCGAAACGCGGCATCGAGGCCCCTCTGATGGTGGTGCGCGGCGACGGCGCGCTGGTATCGGCCGCCTTCGCCCGCGCCCGGCCGATCGAGACGATCCTCTCAGGTCCGGCCGCCAGCCTCGTCGGCGCGCGCCACATGACCGGCCTCGACGATGCGATGGTGTCCGACATCGGCGGCACCACCACCGACGTCGCGGTGCTGGATCAAGGCAAGCCGCGGCTCGATCCAGAGGGCGCCACCGTCGGCGGCTATCGTACGATGGTCGAGGCGGTCGCGATGCGCACCTTTGGGCTGGGAGGCGATTCCGAAATCACCCTCGAGGATGGCGGCTTGGCCCCGCGCATCCAGCTCGGCCCGCGCCGCCTGGTGCCGCTGGCGCTTGCCGGCGTGAAACACGAGGCGGTCATCCGCGAGCACCTCGAACGCCAGCTCCGCGCGCCCAATCCCGGCCGCATGGACGGCCGCTTCGCCTTCCGCACCGGCGTGCCGGAACGCCTCTCCGCCGGTCTCTCGGGACCCGAGCAGAAGCTCTACGATACGCTGAACGATATTCCCCAGCCGCTCGACCGTGCGCTTGCGAGCACGGCCCAACTCGCCACGCTGAACCGGCTGGTGGCACGCGGGCTCGTCCACGTCTCCGGCTTCACCCCGTCTGACGCGGCGCATGCGCTCGGCCTGCAGGACAACTGGAACGCCGCCACGGGGAAGATGGCGGCCGAGCTCTTCGCCCGGCGCCGCGACGGACGCGGCCAGCCGATAGCTGCCTCGCCGGAGGACATCTCGCGCCGCGTGCTCGACGCGCTCACCCGCCGCTCGGCCGAGGTCATCCTCGAGACCGCCTTCGCCGAGGACGGGCTCGACGGAGCGGCGACCGTGGCGCACGCGCTCGTCCAGCGCGCGGTCGACGGCAATCACGGCATCGCCCGGCTGTCGGTGGCTCTAGACCGCCCGGTGATCGGGCTTGGCGCATCGGCGCCGCTTCACTACGCGGGGCTGGCCGATCTCGTCGGCAATGCCTGCGTGGTTCCGCGCGACACGGACGTCGCTAATGCGCTGGGCGCAGTCGTCGGCCAGGTGCGCGTCTCGGTCGAAGCCCGCGTCAGCCAGCCGAAGGAAGGGTTGTTCCGGGTCGCGGCGGGCGACCTGATCCGCGACTTCGCCAACGAAGCCGCGGCGCTCGAACTCGCCGAGGCGGAAATCAGGACCCTTGCGGCAGCCCGCGCCAAGGAAGCCGGGGCGGAGGAGGCCAATATCGACGTTCTCCGCGACATCCGGGCCGCCACGGTCGAGGGCCAGCGCACGTTCATCGAGGCGATCCTGACTGCGACGGCGGCCGGCAGACCCCGGATCGCGGAGTGACCTTCAGGCCTTGTAGAGCCTGACGGGCTTCTCCGAGCGCTTGAGCACCCCCTTGGCTTCGAGGTCGAGCTGGACGCACTTGATCCACCATCCGGCCTTCGCGCCGCCGGGGAACAGTGCTTCGGGCAGGCGCGGCACCACATGCGCCTTGATGTCCGCTACCGTCATTTCAGGCGGGGCGGACGGCAACACCGCCAGCATCGCCTCGCGCATGGCACCGTATTTCGCGGCGTCCACACGATATTTGTGGCCAGGGCTGACCACATTCTCGACTTCAACCATCGGTCCCTTGGCCATAGCCGCTCCTCGCTTCAGATATCGGGTGGCATCGCCCACGACGATGCGCACCGCTCACCCCGCAAATGCCCCGTTGCCGCACGAAGGCGTTTCCGCCGAACCTATAATTGACCCGCCCGCTCTGTCATGCCAATGGCCGTGCACCAAAGTCCGGCAGATGAGGTGAGCAACGTGACCCAACGCATCGAGATTGAAGGCCTGAAGGTCGCGCCGGAACTGCACGACTTCGTGGCCAGAGAAGCGCTGCCGGGAACCGGCATCGATCCGGCGACATTCTGGTCGGACTTCTCGTCGATCGTCCACGATCTCGCGCCGAAGAACCGGGCCCTTCTTGCCCGCCGCGACGAGCTGCAGGCCAAGATCGACGCCTGGCATCGCGCGAACGGCGCGCCTAGCGATCTCGCCGCCTACAAGGCCTTTCTGACCGAGATCGGCTACCTGCTCCCGGAAGGGGCCGACTTCTCCGTTTCGACTGCGAATGTGGATCCCGAGATCGCGACGATTGCCGGGCCGCAGCTCGTCGTTCCGGTGATGAACGCGCGCTATGCGCTGAACGCGGCCAACGCCCGCTGGGGCTCGCTCTACGACGCGCTCTACGGCACCGACGCGATTCCCGAGACGGATGGTGCGGAAAAGGGCAAGGGCTACAATCCGGTGCGCGGCGCGAAAGTCATTGCGTGGGCGCGCGCGTTCCTCGACGAGAGCGCACCGCTCGACGGCGCGTCCTGGTCCGAGGTCAAGTCCTTCGACGTTGCCATGCGCCGGCTTGCGGTGACGCTCGTCGACGGGCGGATGACGGGCCTGAAGGACGGCGCGCAGCTTGCCGGCTATCTGGGCTCGCCGTCGGCGCCCTCGCGGTTCCTGCTCAGGAAGAACGGCCTGCTGATCGAAGTGATCATCGACGCCTCCTCGGCGATCGGCAAGGACGATCCGGCCAACATTTCCGACGTCTGGCTGGAATCGGCCATCACCACGATCATGGACTGCGAGGATTCGGTCGCGGCGGTCGATGCCGAGGACAAGGTCGTGGTCTACCGCAACTGGCTGGGCCTGATGAAGGGCGACCTGTCGGAGGAAGTGGCGAAGGGCGGCAGGACCTTCACCCGCACCCTCAATCCCGACCGCGCCTACACCGCGCCGGACGGCTCGACCCTCACCGTCACGGGCCGGTCGCTGATGCTGGTGCGCAATGTCGGACACCTGATGACCAATCCGGCAATCCTGCTCAAGGACGGATCGGAGGTGCCGGAAGGCATCATGGACGCGATGATGACGGCGGCGATCGCGCTGCACGACATCGGCGCCGGCGGACGCAGGAAGAACTCCCGCGCGGGCTCGATGTATGTCGTGAAGCCCAAGATGCACGGGCCGGACGAGGTCGCCTTCGCGTCGGAAATCTTCGCCCGCGTCGAGGATGCGCTGGGCATGGCGCGCAACACGATCAAGATGGGCATCATGGACGAGGAGCGCCGCACGACGGTGAACCTCAAGGAGGCGATCCGCGCCGCGAAGGAGCGCGTGGTCTTCATCAACACCGGCTTCCTCGACCGCACCGGCGACGAGATGCACACCTCGATGGAAGCGGGTCCGATGATCCGCAAGGGCGACATGAAGCAGGCCGCGTGGATCCAGGCCTACGAGAACTGGAACGTCGATATCGGGCTTGCCTGCGGCCTGCAGGGCAGGGCGCAGATCGGCAAGGGCATGTGGGCCATGCCCGACCTGATGGCGGCGATGCTGGAGCAGAAGATCGGCCACCCGAAGGCGGGCGCCAACACCGCCTGGGTGCCCTCGCCGACAGCGGCCACGCTGCACGCGACGCACTACCACAAGGTCGACGTCAAGGCAGTGCAGGACCAGCTGAAGAGCAGGCCGCGGGCGAAGCTGGACGACATCCTTTCCGTGCCCGTGGCCACCAGGCCCAACTGGACGGCCGAAGACATCCAGCGCGAGCTCGACAACAATGCGCAAGGCATTCTCGGCTACGTCGTGCGCTGGGTCGACCAGGGTGTCGGCTGTTCCAAGGTGCCCGACATCAACGATGTCGGGCTGATGGAGGACCGCGCGACGCTGCGCATCTCCTCGCAGCACATCGCCAACTGGCTGCATCACAAGGTCTGCACCGAGGACCAGGTGACCGAGACGATGAAGCGCATGGCCGGCGTTGTCGACCGCCAGAACGCCGGCGATCCGCTCTACCGGCCGATGGCGCCGGATTTCGAGGGCTCCATCGCCTTCCAGGCGGCCAGCGACCTGGTGTTCAAGGGCCGCGCGCAGCCGAACGGCTATACCGAGCCGGTGCTGCATGCGCGGCGGCTGGAGCTGAAGGCGCGGGACAAGGCGAGGTAGGACCCTTTGCGCCCCCTCCACCATGCTTCGCATGGTCCCCCTCCCCCGCTTCGCAGGGGAGGATCCAGCGTTGCGGCCGGCCTCGACCTGATCCTCCGCCGTGTCAACGGGGGAGGGGGACCGCCGAAGGCGGTGGAGGGGGCGCAGAGTCTCGTCGCGGAAGCGCCATGATCCTCCTCGCCATCGACACGGCCTCAACGCTGTGCTCCGCCTGCGTCTACGATGCGGGCGCGGGGCGCGAGCTCGGCCGGTCGGTCGAGGACATCGGCAAGGGCCACGCGGAACGGCTGATGGATGTCATCGCCGCCGCGCTCGAGACCTCGGGCAAGACCTATGCGGATATCGGCGCCGTCGCCGTTTCGATCGGCCCGGGTTCCTTCACCGGCATCCGTGTCGGCGTCGCAGCTGCGCGCGGCCTGGCGCTGGCGCTGAAGGTCTCCGCCCATGGCGTCACCACGCTCTCGGCCATCGCAGAGGAGGCGAGGGCGGCATGGCCGACTCGCCGGATCCTCGCCTCGATCGATGCGAAGCGCGACGAGATCTATGTCGAAGACCATGCGCCCGACGGCGCGATCGTCCGCGGTCCGGTCATCGTTGGCGTGACGGACGCGCCTGCCTTGCTCGACGGGGAGCGCCCTGTGCTTGCGGGCTCCGGCGCGTCCGTCATCGCGGCAGGTGCCGATCCCGCCACCTTCGACCTCGCCGGCGGGGGCGCAACGGCCGACATCGCCGTCTATGCCCGTCTCGCGGCGGCCGGACGCGCGTTCAACTCGCCACCGAAGCCGCTCTACCTGCGCGGACCGGATGCGCGTCCGCAGGACGGCTTCGCCCTGCCGCGAAAGGCGTCGTGATGCGCCTTCCCTTCGTCTCCCGCCGCCGCGAATACATCATCGAGCGCCTGCGGCGCGACGATGCAGCCGAGGTCGCCAGGCTGCACCGGGAGGATTTCAGCCGGCCCTGGTCGGCGGCCGAGTTCGGCGGCCTGATCGACCAGGCGACGGTGTTCGGCTTCGTCGCGCGCGAAGTGGGACACAGGCACGCGATCGCCGGATTCGTCCTGGCGCGCCTGGCGGTCGACGAGGCCGAGATCCTGACCGTCGCGGTTGCCCGCGCGCACCGCCGCGAGGGGCTCGGCCGCGAGCTGATGGACGCGGTGCTGCGCCAGCTCCATGCCGACCGCGCCTCGCATCTCATCCTCGAGGTCGACGAGACCAATACGCCTGCTTTGGCGCTCTACCGCAGGCTCGCCTTCCGCGAGATCGCCAGGCGCAGGAACTACTACGAGCACGCGGGCGGGGCCTCGACCGGCGCGCTTGTCATGCGCCGCGATCTCCGCTAGCGCGGCTGGGGCAACGGGGGAGGCGCGAACATGATCGGCTGGCTCCGCTTGGCGTTCGCTCTCGCCGTCGCGGCCGTCGTCACGCCGGCCCTGCTCCTGTGGCAGATGCTCGCCATGCGCTTCGGCTGGAACGAGAAGCCCGCGCCGCGCCTGTGGCACCGGATGGTGCTCAGGCTTCTCGGCATACGCGTTCACGTCCATGGCAGCCCCGCCCGCGAGCGTCCGCTGCTGATCGCGGCGAACCATGTGTCCTGGAGCGACATCGTCGTGCTCGGCTCGATCGCCGACGTGCATTTCATCGCCAAGTCGGAGATGGCCACATGGCCGGTGTTCGGGCTTTTGGCGAAATGCCAGCGCAGCGTCTTCGTCGAGCGCGAGCAGCGCCGCAAGTCGGGCGCCCAGACGAACGAGATCGGCGAACGCATTGCCAGGGGCGATCCGATGGTGCTGTTCGCCGAAGGCACGACCGGCGACGGCAACCAGATCCTGCCGTTCAAGTCGACCCTCTTCGGCGCCGCCAAGGTGGCGCTGTCGAACGGTGGCGGCGAGCGGGTCGTCATCCAGCCGGTCGCGATCGCCTACACCCGGCTGCACGGCATGCCCATGGGCCGCCAGCATCGCGTCCACGCCGCCTGGATCGGCGACAGCGTCCTGGCGCCGCATATCGGCGCGTTGCTGCGGGAAGGAGCGATGGACGTGGAGGTGCATTTCGGCTCGCCCGTGGAGTTCACGTCCGACAGTCGTCGCAAGGCGGTAGCGGCGGCGGCGGAAAACGAGGTGCGGCGCATGCTGTCGGCGGCGTTGTCACATCCGGGCCCGGCGCGCCGCAAACGCTGATCGGGCGCCCTGCCCGCCAGGGCATCTGTCGCTGAGCGTCAAAAAGCGCTATGAGCCCGCCCATGAACGAAGAAATGATGACGACCGAGACCCGGCAGAGCGCCAACGCGCCCGCGTCGCCGGCTGCCAAGCGCTATTTCGTGAAGACGTATGGCTGCCAGATGAACGTCTACGATTCGCAGCGCATGGCCGACGCGCTCGCCGCCGACGGCTACAGCGCCACGGAGCGGCCGGACGAGGCGGATCTTATCCTGCTCAACACCTGCCATATCCGCGAGAAGGCGGCCGAGAAGGTCTATTCCGAGGTCGGTCGGCTGCGCGAGATCAAGGCGCAGCGCAAGGCGGCCGGGCGCCAGACCACAATCGCCGTTGCGGGCTGCGTCGCTCAGGCGGAGGGTGCGGAGATCATCCGCCGTGCGCCGCTGGTCGACCTCGTCATCGGCCCGCAGACCTATCACCGGCTGCCCGCCGCGGTGAACCGCGCGCTGTCGGGCGAGAAGGTGATCGAGACCGACTACGCGGTCGAGGACAAGTTCGACCATCTGCCGGCGCCGAAGCCCGCGGCCACCCGAAGCCGCGGCGTCACGGCGTTCCTGACCGTGCAGGAAGGCTGCGACAAGTTCTGCACCTTCTGCGTCGTGCCCTATACGCGCGGCGCCGAGGTGTCGCGACCCGTCGGGCAGATCCTCGCCGAGGCAAACAGGCTCGCCGCGTCCGGCGTGCGCGAGGTCACCCTGCTTGGCCAGAACGTCAACGCCTGGCATGGCGAGGGGCCGGACGGCCGCGCCTGGGGGCTCGGCGAACTGTTGCGCCGCCTGGCCGGGATCCCGGGCCTTGCGCGCCTGCGCTACACCACCAGCCATCCGCGCGACATGGACGACGGCCTGATCGCGGCCCATCGCGACCTGCCCGTGCTGATGCCCTATCTCCACCTGCCGGTTCAGGCGGGTTCGGACCGCATCCTCAAGGCCATGAACCGCAGGCATACGGCGGAGGATTACATCCGCCTCGTCGAGCGCATTCGAGCGGTGCGCCCCGACATCGCGCTGTCCGGCGATTTCATCGTCGGCTTTCCCGGCGAGACCGACGCGGATTTCGAGGACACGCTCGATCTGGTGCGCAAGGTCGGCTACGCGACCGCCTACTCGTTCAAGTATTCGCCTCGCGCGGGCACGCCCGGCGCCGACATGGCGGATCAGGTCCCCGAGGACGTGAAGGACAAGCGTCTCCAGGCGCTGCAGGACCTCCTCGACGAGCAGCAGGCCGAGTTCGTGCGCCATCTGAAGGGCAAGCCGGTGGAAATCCTGATCGAGCGCGCAGGAAAGGAACCCGGCCTCGTGGTCGGCCGTTCTCCCTGGCTGCAACCGGTTATTGTTGATGAAAAGGCCGGCGGAATCGGTGACATTGTCACAGTACGAATCACGGGAACGGGGTACACCCTCTATGCCGAGCCGCTCTGAGAGCGGACGGCGCCCAACAAGGAGAGACGTTTGAACGCCGCTGCAGAAGTGAAGACCACCCCCGCGGGGGCGTCCGACATGGCGCACATCGTCCTGACCTTCGACAACAACAAGCATGCCAGCGCCATCTACGGCCAGTTCGACCAGAATCTCGCGCTGATCGAGCAGAAGCTCGGCGTCGACCTGCGCTCCAAGGGCAACCAGCTGACGGTACGCGGCTCGACCGTGGCGGCCGAACAGGCGCGCCGCGCGCTCGACTATCTCTACGATCGGGCGCAGAAGAACGCCGAGATCGCGCCGTCGGATGTCGAAGGCGCGATCCGCATGGCGGTCGCGGCGGACGATCAGCTGACGCTGCCGACGCTGGAGCGGAAGGGCCGCCTGGCCGCCGCGCAGATCTCGACGCGCAAGCGCACGATCTATGCCCGCACGCCCAACCAGGACGCCTACATGCGGGCGCTGGAGCGCTCGGAGCTGGTTTTCGGTATCGGTCCGGCCGGCACCGGCAAGACCTATCTCGCCGTGGCGCATGCCGCGATGATGCTCGAGCGCGGCATGGTCGAGCGCATCATCCTGTCGCGACCGGCGGTGGAGGCGGGCGAACGGCTCGGCTTCCTGCCCGGCGACATGAAGGAGAAGGTCGATCCCTACCTTCGCCCGCTCTACGACGCGCTCTACGACATGATGCCGGCCGACAAGGTCGAACGCGCGCTGGCCGCGGGCGTGATCGAGATCGCGCCGCTGGCCTTCATGCGCGGCCGCACACTGGCGCATGCCGCCGTCATCCTCGACGAGTCGCAGAACACGACGTCGATGCAGATGAAGATGTTCCTGACGCGTCTTGGCGAAGGGGCGCGGATGATCGTCACGGGCGACCCGACGCAGGTCGACCTGCCGCCCAACACGAAGTCCGGACTCGTAGAGGCGCTGAAGATTCTCGACGGCGTGCCGGGCATCGTCACGGTCCGCTTCAACGACGCCGACGTGGTGCGCCACCCACTGGTCGCCGAGATCGTCCGCGCCTATGATCGTGCTGGGGCTGACAAGGGCGCCGTCTGACGACAATGCCTCGACAACCTGCAAAAGCCTCGGCCGCCGGCGCTCCGGAGGTCGAAATAGACCTTTCGGTGGAGGCCGGCGACTGGCCGTCCGAGGCCGAGCTTGCAGCGCTCGGCGACGAGGCAGTGGCAGCCGCGATTGCCGAACTCGGCGTGAAAGGTGGTCGCAGCGAACTCAGCATCCTGTTCACCGACGATGCCCATATCCGCACCCTCAATGCCGAATGGCGCGGCAAGGACAAAGCCACCAACGTCCTGTCATTCCCGGCCTTCCAGGTCGCGCCGGGCGACCCGCTGCCGCCGATGCTGGGCGATATCGTGCTGGCCGCGGAAACGGTCCGCGCCGAGTCGGCACTGGAATCGAAGTCTTTCGACCACCATCTGATCCATCTCGTTGTGCATGGCCTTCTGCACCTTCTGGGCTATGACCACGAGACCGACGAGGATGCCGAAGAGATGGAAGCGCTGGAGCGCCGTATTCTTGCGAGGCTTGCCATTGCCGACCCCTATGCGGTAACGGATGAAGCCTGATCGATGCCATGACCACGAACGACACATCCGATAGCGCCGCTCCGGCGGCCGGACCCCGCGACCAGGCCGGGTCCGAAACCTCCAGCGACCCGCAAAGTACCTCCGCGCGGACCGCGCCGCGCTCCTCGTTGTTCGACGGTCTGATCCAGTTCTTCCGCGCCCGCGGCAACGGCGGCTCGCTGCGCGACGATCTCGCCGACGCGCTGGCCGAGGCGGCACCCGACGCCGCTTCCTTCTCGCCGGCCGAACGCGCGATGCTGAACAACATACTGCGGCTGCGCGAGGTGCGCGTCGAGGACGTGATGATCCCGCGCACCGACATCCAGGCCGTCGAGATCGGGACAACGCTGGGAGAGGTGCTCGAACAGTTCGAGGAATCCGGCCATTCGCGCATGCCGGTCTACGCCGAAACGCTGGACGATCCGCGCGGCATGATCCACATCCGCGACGTGGTCGGCCATCTCACGCGCACTGCGCGCCTGAAGAAGGGTCGCGGCGCACGCAAGGCCGGAATCCCCGACCTCAACCTCGCGCAGGTCGACCTGAAAAGTCCGATCAGCGATCTCGGCATCACGCGCCCGGTGCTGTTCGTCCCCGCCTCCATGCTGGCTTCCGACCTGATGGCGCGCATGCAGGCGTCGCGGACCCAGATGGCCCTCGTCATCGACGAGTATGGCGGCACCGACGGCCTCGTCTCGCTCGAAGATATCGTCGAGATGGTCGTCGGCGACATCGAGGACGAGCATGACGACGACGAGGAGCCGCTGATCTCCAAGACCGCCGAGGGCGTCTACATCGTCGACGCCAAGGCCGAGATCGACGATGTCGCCCAGGCGATCGGCAGCGACTTCACCGCTGGCGAGCATGGCGAATATGTCGACACGATCGGCGGGCTGATCTTCTCGACGCTGGGCAGGATACCGGCCCGGGGCGAGGTCGTTCGCGCCGTGCCGGGCTATGAGTTCCACGTGCTCGACGCCGATCCGCGCCGGGTCAAGCGCGTCCGCATCGTCCAGACACGCGCGGCCGAGCTGCGTCGCCGCAGGCCGGTGCGCGAGGAAACGAAGGCCGAACCCGAGCCGGAGCCCGGCCCGGAGCAATAATACGGCTCAGCTAGCGTGGCGCAGGCTGACGCCGCTCGCCTGGTCGAAAACCGTCAGCTTGTCGGGGTTCCAGCCGAAGCGCACGTCGTCTTCGATGGCAAGCTGCGCGCGCGCCGAAACGGTGGCGCGCAGCATGTTGTCGCCGACGCGCAGCGTGACGATCTTCTCGACGCCGTGGTTTTCCACATCGTGGACCTTGGCGCCGACGGGCGCGCCGGTCTCCACCTGGATGTCCTCCGGGCGGATGCCGAAGGTCAGCGGACGGTCGCCGGCGGCCGTGGCCGCTGTTCCGGCGGGAAGCTCGAAGCCCGGCGCCACGATGACGCGCCCAGACGAGACGCGGCCGTTGACGAGATTCATCGGCGGCGAACCGACGGAGCGCGCGACGAAGGTGTTCTTCGGATTGGAATAGACCTCATGCGGCGTGCCGACCTGGACGAGGCTGCCATTGTTGAGGACGCCGATCTTGTCGCCCATCGACATCGCCTCGATCTGGTCGTGCGTGACGAACAGGAAGGTCTGGCCGAGGTTCATCTGGATGTTCTTGAGCTCGGTCCTGAGCGCCTCGCGCAGCTTCGCGTCCAGCGCCGACAGCGGCTCGTCCATCAGGAACACGCGCGGCTTCCTGACGATCGCGCGGCCGATCGAGACGCGCTGCATCTCGCCACCCGACAGGCGGTCCGTCTTGCGTTGCATGAGGTGTTCGATGCGCAGCGTCTTCGCCGCCTTGGCCACGCGCTCGGCGATCTCGGCGTCGGGGACCCGGCGCAGTTTGGATTTCAGGGGGAATTCGAGGTTCTGCTTCACCGTGTAGCGCGGGTAGAGCGAGTATTGCTGCAGCACCAGCGCCACGTCGCGCTCCGCCGCGCCCCAGTCGGCGACGTCGGTGCCGTCGATGAAGACGCGGCCTTCCGTCGGCTTTTCGAGACCGGCGATGATGCGCAGCGTCGTCGTCTTGCCCGCGCCCGTCTCGCCGAGAAGCACGAAAAACTCGCCGTCGGCGATCTCGAGGTTGAGGTTCTTCAGGGCAGTGTGGGCACCGAAGGTCTTGGTGATGTTCTCGAGGCGGATATGGGACATCTTACAACCTCACTCCCAGGCTGCGGCCGCTGTCCGCGTCGAAGAAATGCGCCTGGGCCGGATCAATGCGGACATGCACCGTCTCGCCCGGCTTCGGCACGAAGCCGGCACGTGTGCGGGCGCGCAGCATCTGCGAGCCGACTTTCAGGTCGACGATATCGTAGGCGCCGAGCGGTTCGATGATATGCGCCTCGACCGGCAGGTAGCCGTCCTTCGCCTGCCGCTCGACCAGCACACCCTCGGGACGGATGCCGAGCTTGAGCGCGCCGGGCTTGCCCGCGTGACCGTTGAGCTTGCCGGTCAGTTCCCCCGGAAAGGCGAAGCCCTGCGCCTGGCCTTCGACCGCGACCGCGGCGCCGCCGTTCGCGGCCGTCACCGTCACCGGCGACACGTTCATCACCGGGCTGCCGACGAACTGGGCGACGAACAGGTTCGCCGGATGCGCGTAGACCTCTTCCGGCGCGCCGATCTGCTGCAGCACGCCTTCGTGCATGATGACGATGCGGTCGGCGAGGCTCATCGCCTCGACCTGGTCGTGGGTGACGTAGATCGTGGTCGACCCCTGCTGAAGGTGCAGCCGTTTGATCTCGGCGCGCATTTCCTCGCGCAGCTTGGCGTCGAGCGCGCCGATCGGTTCGTCCATCAGCATCGCCTTGGGCTTGCGCACCATCGCCCGCCCGATCGCAACGCGCTGCATGTCGCCGCCCGACAGCGCCGAGGGCTTGCGGCCGAGCAGGTCGGTGATGCGCAGCACGCCCGCGATCTCGCGCACGGAGCGGTCGATGCCGGCCTTGTCCATGCCGGTTGCCCTGAGCGGGAAGGCGATGTTTTCGTAGACGTTCATGTGTGGGTAGAGCGAGAAGGACTGGAACACCATCGCGATGTCGCGGTCCGATGCCTTCATGTGCTGCACCGGCTTGCCGTCGATGAGGATGTCGCCCTCGTCGATCGTCTCGAGGCCGGCGATGGCGCGCAGCGTCGTGGTCTTGCCGCAGCCCGACTGGCCGAGCAGGACGATGAACTCGTTGTCTGCGATGGCGAGATTCATGTCGCGGACGACCTGCACGTCGCCGAACCATTTCTGCACGCCGCGAAGCTCGATCTGGGTCATGACTTGCCTTCGCGATGATCCGAGACGTCGAACACGCCGTCCTGGGCGTCGTCCGGCTTGCCGAACCAGTTGGTGAACATGAAGGTCAGCAGGCCGACGATCACGATCGTAATGCCGTAGCGGTGCAGGAACAGGCTCCACGGCTGGCAAAGCGCCACGATGCCGAGGACCATCACCACCTCGGCGATGCGCTGCAGTTGCGACGATTTGATCATTTGCGGATCGCCCCGAAGCTCATGCCGCGCAGCAGGTGGTTGCGCAGGAGGAA
Organism: Mesorhizobium sp.; assembly: GCA_019635735.1. Classification (GTDB taxonomy): domain Bacteria; phylum Pseudomonadota; class Alphaproteobacteria; order Rhizobiales; family Rhizobiaceae; genus Mesorhizobium_A. Next base: position 172,306 of record JAHBYX010000005.1, on the reverse strand, counting down.
GGTGAAGATCGCCACCGGCAGCAGGAAGAGGAACGTGCCTGACGCGATCACCGTCCAATCCGGCAGGCCGGAGCCCACCTGGCTGGGAATGAAGGGCGGCGCTGTCTGCGCCCGCCGGTTGGTCATGATCAGCGCGAACGCATATTCGTTCCAGGCGGTGATGAAGCAGAACACGGCGGTGGCCGCGATGCCCGTCGCCGCTTCAGGAATGACGATCTTGAAGAACGCCTCCATACGTGTGTAGCCGTCGACGAGCGCCGCTTCCTCGTATTCCTTCGGAATCTCGTCGATGAAGCCCTTCATCAGCCACACCGAGAACGACAGGTTGAAGGCGGTGTAGAGGATGATCAGGCCCCAATGCGTGTCGTTGAGGCCGACGGCGCGGTACATCAGGAACATCGGGATGGCGACGACCACAGGCGGCAGCATGCGTGTCGACAGGATGAAGAAGAGCAGGTCCCCTTCGCCCTTCACCTTGAACCGCGAGAAGCCGTAGGCCGTGAATGTTCCCATGCCGACGGCCAGCACCGTCGAGGTGATGGCGACGATCAGCGAGTTCATGAAGCGGCTCGGATAACCCGACCACTGCACTTCGCCCCGGCCCGAGCGCACCACCTTCTCGCCGCCGTCGAAGACCAGCCGCTCCCACCATGGCGCCGCCTCGTATTCCTCGGCGGAGGGCGGTGCGCGCAGCTGCGAACGCTTGGTGAACAGCTTGACGAAGGGCGAGATCTCCGGCGTGAACATCACGGTGGGCGGGATCGTCGTGGCCAGGTTGCGGGGCTTGAAGGCGGTCGAGGCGATCCAGTAGATCGGCGCCAGGAAGATCATCGTCACCACCAGCACGGCGACGATCGCCAGCCGGTTCAGCCCCTTCTCGGCGGGAGTCTGCACCTGAGCCATGTCAGCGCTCCTTCACCTTGTTGAGGTACTTGACGTAGATGTTGGTGATCGCCAGCACCATGATCAGCATGATGTAGGCGAGCGCGCAGGACCGCCCCGTCTCCCATGTCTGGAACGCCATCTTGTAGAGCCGGATCGAGATCACCTCGGTCGTCGGCTGGCTGGTCAGGATGTAGGCGAGGTCGAAGGTCTTGAACGCTTCCATCGTGCGGAAGATGATCGCGATCATCAGGATCGGCGCGACCAGCGGCAGCGTGATGCGGAAGAAGGTGTAGAGCGAGCCGGCGCGGTCGATCGCTGCGGCCTCGTAGAGATGTTTCGGCACCGCCGACAGGCCGGCGAGCGACAGGAGCATCACGAAGGGCGACCACATCCAGATGTCGGTCAGCGCCACCGCGTAGAGCGCCATGTCCGGGTTGGACAGCCACTCGAAGTTCCCCAGCCCCAGCGCATAGTTGATGATCCCGAAGGACGGGTCGTAGAGCAGCTTCCAGAACAGGCCGACGACGGCCATCGACAGCATCATCGGCAGGAGCAGCAGCGTCGTGATCAGGCCCTTCAGCGGAATGTCGCGGTTCAGCAGCAGCGCCGTGCCGAAACCGACGACCACCTGCCCGACCACGGAGACGATCACATATTTCGCGGTGATCGAGAAATTGTTCCAGATGAAAGGGTCGTTGAGCAGGTCGCGGTAGTTCTGCAGGCCGACGAAATTGGCGGCAGCACTGCCCGAAGCGCGGAAGTCGGTGAACGAGTAGCCCAGCGAATAGAGCAGCGGGAAGATGTTGAAGACGATCAGGAAGACGATCGTCGGAATGATGAAGAGGTTGCGGATCGTGATGTCGCTCAGGCCGCGGGACGCGGCACGCGATTTGGGGTCCAGCGTGGTCAGTACTGCCGTGGCCACGGCCACCTCCTCGATGAGCATTACAGACGAAAACGGAGGGGGCGGGTTGCGCCCCCTCCGGCGAAGTCGGGATTACTTGACCCGGTTGTACTTCTTGAACGTGGCGTTCCAGTCGGCCGCAAGCGCGTCGAGCGCTTCCTTGGCGGTGCCCTGGCCGGCGGTGATATACGGATAGATGCGCTGGTTCATCTGGATCAGCAGTTCCGCATATTCCGGCGTCGCCCAGAAGTCCTTCACCTTGAACATGGTCTCGTAGAAGGCCTTGTTGTACGGCGTGGCGTTCTGGAATTCAGGCGATTCCAGCACCTTGGCGCTGGCGGTGTAGCCGCCGAGCTCAGCCCAGCGCTTCTGGGTCTCGTCCTTGATGAACCATTCCAGGAACTTCATCGACTCTTCCTTGTTCTCCGAATAGGAGACCACGGAAATGCCCTGTCCGCCGAGTGCCGCGAACTGATGCCCGTCGGGACCGGCCGGGTTGGCGAAGAAGCCGGTGCCCTTGGCGTTCGGGTTGGACGACTCGTTCACCAGAGCCGGGAAGAAGGCGAAGTAGTTCATACTCATCGCCGCCAGGTTCTCGGTGATCGCCTGGTTGTTCTCGACGAAGAACGTCTTGGCCCAGCCGGGAGGCGTGAAGCCGTAGAGCTCGCGATAGGCCTCGAGCGCCTTGACGTTCTGCTCAGAGTTGATGATACCGTCGACCTTGTAGGTCGCGTAGTCGCCGAGTTCGCCGCCGAAGGAGAAGATGGCGTTCTCGACGCCCATCACGAGTCCGTCATAGGAGTTGTCGGTGTAGATCGCGATGCCGTAACGCTTTTCGTCGGGACGATGGAAGAACTCGGCGATGTCGCGCAGTTCCTTCCAGGTCTTCGGCGGCGCGAGGTCGTAGCCGTACTTGGCCTTGAACGCCTCCATTTCCTTGGGGTCCTCGAACCAGTCCTTGCGATAGGACCAGCCGACCGCGTCGCCTTCGGCCGGAATCGACCAGTATTTGCCGGAGTTCGACGGATACTCGGCGTAGTATTTCACCGTCGCCGGGGCCATGACCTCGTTCAGCTTGTGCTTGTTGAAGAAGTCGGTCAGGTCGACGTAGTGGCCGGCCTCGGATGCGGCGCCGATCCACTGGGAATCGCCGACGACCATGTCATAGGCCGAGCCCTTGGCGTTGAACTCGGTGAAAGCCTTGGTCTGGAAGTCCGACCACGGCGTGGTCTCGACGGTGACCTTGACGCCCGTTTCCTTCTCATACTCGTTGACGAGTTCCTGCAGATAGTTCGCCGGATCCCATTCCGCCCAGAAAATCGTCAATTCCTGCGCATGGAGCGACGATACGCTGCCCGCCAGCGCCAGTCCCAGTCCGGCCAGAAGGCCGGTCACTTTCCTGTGCATGTCCATTCCTCCCTAACGTGCCTCGATTGGCTCCGCGCATACGGCTAGCCCGTTTGCCGGCTCCTCCGCCGGCGGCATCTCGGCCGCCGTATCCCGCCTGGTCTCCTCCCGAGGCGAGCAGATGTGAAATGACCGGTCAGCCTCCCCTTGGGTGCCGCCTCGACCGAGCATCATCCTAAACTGGTATTACCAATGCCTCCGCATGGTCAAGCGCTTTCTTCAAGTCCGCTGATTACCCTGTTTTCTCCCGATTCTGATATGCGTCGCTTCGCCAGATTTAACGCTTGCAATCGATTACATAGGCCAGTGCCGCTACGTACAGCGCCAGCCCGATCGCAGTCTGGTCCTACCAGAGATGCATGTCTAGCTGCTGCTTCGACTTCGTGGCCATCGCCCCTCCGGCCTTGCCGTCGCTCACATTCCCATCAGAATGAGACGATCATGTCAATATGATACGCTCGTCTCACTTCGCTGCGGCGCCTTGTGCGGTCTGGCAGATGCGCACCTTGGCCGGGCCGGCGCCGGTTTTCGCGGGCGACCCTATTGTTTCCGCAATCGCGTCGATGAATGTTCTACTGTCACCGTGCTGTGATCCCGCTGGGGTGGGATCGGCGTGACATCTGGCGGGTGGAGATCGACATGCGGATTGCGTTTCCGGCGCGATGGTTCGTCTTCGGGTCACGGGCGGCGGTATGCGCGGCCGCCCTGGCCTTCAGCCCCGTCCCGGCCCTGGCCCTGGACATGATGCTCGATGTTCGGGTCGCCGAGGCGACGGCCGGCGGGGACATCCCGGGCGCGATCGCGATCATCGACGCGTCGCTGGCCGGCGAGACCGATCCGGCGATCGTCGAGGACCTGCTGCGCCGCCGGGCCGTCGTCTATGCCGACGCCGGCCGCGCGAAGGAAGCCGGCGAGGCCTGGACCCGGCTGGCCGCCGAGATGGCCAAGCGTGTCGAGGACATGGCGCCCGAGCTGATTCCGATCTGGGAAGAGGCGGGTGCCGAGTTCGAGAAGGCGGGCGAAACGGGATCTGCCGTCGACGCCTATGCGAAGGCGCTGGCGATCGTGGAATCCGCTGGCCTCGACCCGGCCGTCGCCGAGGCTACCCGAGCCCGGCTCGACAGTCTCGCGGAGCATGCGCCCGACGGACCGGTCGCCGACCAGGCGATCGATGCGCTGGAAGCGTTCGCCGACTACCGCCAGGATTTTGCCGACATGGCGGCGGGCGGCGTGCGCGACACCACCGATCCCGAAAAGGGCTACAAGGAGGTCGAGATCTACTACGCGACGGACCGCGCGCGGTCGGGCAGCGACCTGCCGGGCGAGTTCTACGGCGGCCAGCGCGGCAGCCAGCTCGAACTCGGCACCGCCGTCGTCTCGATCCCGTTGTCCCACCGACCGGGCGCGATCGAGGCGCCGTCGATCTGGAGCTTCGAGTTCCGCGAGGATCCGCAGCGGCATGTCGTGCTGGCGAAGGTCACTCCGTCCCCGAACGAAAAGGTCTTCGCGCAGATGCGCGAACAGATGGCCAAGAGCCCGGGCAAGGAAGCCTTCGTCTTCATCCACGGCTTCAACGTGCCCTTCCACGAAGCGGCGATGCGAACCGCGCAAATGGCCTACGACATGAACTTCGAAGGCCTGCCGATCCTCTATTCGTGGCCGTCGCGCGGCTCGGTGCTGAGCTACATCGCCGACACGGCGGTGGTGAACCTCTCCGGCCGCCGCCTGACGCTCTTCCTCGAGGACATCGTGGCGAAATCCGGCGCGACACGGATCCATCTCATCGCGCACTCCATGGGCAACCGGGCGCTCACCGACGCGCTGGAGCTCTATGCGCTGCGCAACCAGGGCAAGCCCGCCGCCTTCGACCAGGTCCTGTTCACCGCGCCCGATCTGGACGCCGGCCTGTTTGCCGAGATGGTCAAGACCATCCGCCCGACGGCGCAGCGCATCACGCTCTATGCATCCAACCGCGACTGGGCGCTCGCCGTCTCGCGCCAGTTGCACGGCGATTCGCCGCGCGCGGGGCAGGGCGGCAACGACATCCTGCGCCTGGCCGACGTCGATTCCATCGACATGACCACCATCGGCGAGGACATGCTCGCCCACAGCTACTACGCCAACAACCCCTCGGCGCTCACCGACATCCTGTCTCTGTTCTGGCGTGACGCGCCGCCCGAGCAGCGCTGCGGCATGAGCAAGTCGACCACCGACAAGGGCGCCTACTGGGCCTATTCGCCCGAGCCCTGCGACAGCGCCGCGCTGCTCTCGACGCTCTCGATCCTGAGGCGTGGCAGCGTCAAGAATGCCTCGGAAGCGCGCTCCTTCCTCAACAGCTACATCCTCTCGCCGACGATCGACGCCGACGAGCGCTCGCGGCTGGAACAGGCGCTGGGGCGGCTGTTCGGGAAGTCCTAGACGCAAACCCGATGGGGCAATGGGTATCGGTCATTGCGTCTGTGAGCGACATCGTCTTCGGGCTGAGTCCGAAGCCTGATGGATTTGACCCAAATTCGCCCGGCAGAACGATTTACCCAGGCTCATCCTGGTCTACCGGGAACGAGGGCGCAGATAAACGAACCAGTAGACTGCTCCTACCATCAGGCTGCCACCTATGAGATTGCCGATGGTCGCGACGGCAATGTTGTGGAGCGTGCCAGGCACCGTCAGGGCGGAGTAGTCGGCTGCGTTTTGTCCGATCGCCGTCCAGAACTCCGGCCCTGCCCACTCCTTGATGGCGAGGCCGTAGGGCAGGAGGTAGAGGTTGGCGATGGAGTGCTCGAATCCGGCCGCGACAAAGGCGGCGATGGGGGGCACGATGACCATCACTTTGCCCGACACGCTCCGGGCGCCCAGGGCCATCCACACCGCGAGGCATACGAGGACGTTGCAGAGCACCGCCAGAAAGAAGAGCTGGGCCGTCGGCAAAGCTGTCTTGGCTGAAGCGATCGCGAGCGCGGTCCTCCCGACAGCTCCGCCACCGAATTGATAATGAGCGGCAAGGAACACGAGAGCAGCCGTTCCGATCGCGCCGATGATATTGCCCACATAGACAAGGGCCCAGGCGCGCAGAAGCGAGCCCAGCGAGATCCGCTGGCTGGCATAGGCCATGACCATCAGGGCGTCCCCGGTGAACAATTCCGCACCGCCGACGATCACCAGGATAAGGCCGAGCGAGAAGACAAGACCGCCGAGCAGCCGGGCAGAACCCCACGGCATCCCCTCTGCCCCGGTCATCACCACGGTGAGGAACACCGCGCCGAGCGCTATGAAGGCGCCCGCAAGGGTCCCGAGGACGACAAGGCCGATCGTGTCGCGACTGGCTTTGACGACCCCTGCCTTCTCACAGGCCAGCGCCATCTCCCGCGGTAACGGATCGGCCACTCCGGATCGCGTCCCCCCGGGGGACCGGTCAGTCACATCGTTGTCTATCTCTGACATGAGAAAGCAGCCTCGGTGTCTACGGCGGTTGGTGCGCCAAAGGGGCTGCCGCAATTCTGCCGACCTCCGGCAATGCGGCCGTTCCTCTCCAGGATCAGCTAGCGGGTTCTGTCAGGGTTCGTCTTGACGAAGCTCAAATTGAACCTGTTCGATGGCCGCATTTACCGGCCGCATCGCGCCGAGACGGATGGCAGAACCTCAGGGGATCGCCGCCGGCTGCCGCCCCGCTAAGGATTGCGCTCAGACGGCGCGCACGGCGATGACGGCATTGGTGCCGCCGAAGGCGAATGCGTTGCTGATGGCCGCGCGCACGGGACGCCGGCGTGCCACATTCGGCGTCACGTCGAGGTCGCAGGCCGGATCGACCTCGCGATAGTTGGCGGTCGGCGGCACGACGCCGTCACGGATCGACATGACGCAGGCGATCATCTCCAGGGCGCCCGAAGCCCCGAGGCAATGCGCGTGCATCGACTTCGTCGAGGAGACCGAGAGCCGGTCGGCATGCGCGCCGAAAGCGCGGCGGATGGCGGCGGTCTCGATCTCGTCGTTGGCCTTGGTGCCCGTGCCATGGGCGTTGATGTAATCGACCTCTTCGGGAGCGAGGCCGGCATCCGCGAGACAGGCCCGGATCGCCGCCGTCGGCCCTTCGACGGTCGGCGCGACGATGTCGGCCGCGTCGGCCGACAGGCCAGCGCCGGCGAACTCGGCGAGGATGGTCGCGCCACGCGCCACCGCGTGGTCGTAGCTCTCCAGCACCGCCATTCCCGCGCCTTCGCCGAGCACCAGCCCCTGGCGGTCGGCGGAGAATGGCCGGCAGGTATCGGGCGACAGGATGCGCAGCGCCTCCCACGCCTTCAGGATGCCATAGACCATCGGCGCGTCGGTTCCGCCGGCAAGCATCACATCGGCGCGCCCGAGGCGAATCTGGTCGGCCGCCGCCGCAAAGGCATGGTTGGACGAGGAACAGGCCGAGCTTACGCCGAAGACCGGTCCGTGCAGGCCGTACTGGATGCTGACCTGTCCGGCCGGCGCACCCGGCATCACACGCGGCACGGTGAAGATGCCGGCGCGGGTCTTGCCCTCGAGAAAGACGCTGCGGTAGCTCTCCTCGATCGCCTCCCAGCCGCAGATGCCTGTTCCGACCACTGCGCCCATCCGGTCGGAACGTTCCGACCCGGCGCTCAGGCCAGCCTGGGACAGTGCCTGCCCCGCCGCCAGCACCGCGAGCAGCGAGAAGCGGTCCATCGTCACCAGCCGCTTGCGGTCGATGTCGTGGGCAGGCAGTTCCTTGATCTCGCCGCCGGACCTGATCTTCAGGTCGTGCAGCGGGATCGTCTCCAGCGGTCCGATGCCGCTTTGGCCGGCCTGCATCGCCTTCCAGATGGCTGCGGTATCGGTGCCGATCGGGCAGAGGCCGCCGAGGCCGGTGATGACGATGCGCGGGCGGTTCATCTCAGCTTTTCTTGTCGATCAGCAAGCGGACGGCCGTGACGATATCGCCGATCGTCTTCAGATTGTTCCACGCTTCGACCGTATTCATCTCGATCTCGATTCCGTGCCGCTCTTCGAGGTCGAAGATGATCTCGGTGAGTTCGAGCGAATGGATCCCGAGCGTGTCCAGTTCGGTAGCGGTCGTGATCTTGTCGGCATCGGCACCGGTATGCGTCTTGATCAGTTCGATGACTTCCGCAGCAAGTGTGTCGGTCATGCCAGCCCCCCAGAACAAACCCGAACGCAACCGTGCACCGCAGCGCTCTCCCGATTTCCGCGCTCCCCGGCGCGGTTCATGCCTGCCTGTATAGAAAGGTAACGTGCGGCCGGCAACACGTCATGCCTCGACAGCGGCACCAGGCCGCGCCTAGGCTCTCGCGCGATGAACCATGTCTCTATCTCCCCCTACCAGCCGCCGCAGCCGGCTATGCAACGCGTGCAGGCGGTCGGCCGGCTCGCGGTCGCCGCGCATGGCGGACGGACACGGATCGAGCAGCTCTACCAGCAGGGCGCGGCGAAGATCCGGATGCCGGTGATTTCGGGCGGTTCGCTCGAGGCGATCCTGATCAACACCGCCGGCGGAATGACAGGCGGCGACAGGCTGGACTGGGAGTTCGAAGTCGGGCCCGGCGCTGCGGCGGCCCTGACCACCCAGGCCTGCGAGAAGGCCTATCGCGCCGAATCCGGCGTCGCCCGGATCCGGACCGTCGCGCGGGTCGCCGAGGGAGGGCATCTTTCCTGGCTGCCCCAGGAGACGATCCTCTACGACCGCTCGGCGCTGGAACGCCGGCTGGACGTCGACCTCGCGCCGGGCGCGACGGCGCTGATCGTCGAATCCGTCATATTCGGCCGCCGCGCCATGGGCGAAACCGTCGCAACTGCGCGCTTCCGTGATGTCTGGCGCATCCGCGTCGGCGGCCGCCTCGTCCACGCCGACACCGTGGCGTTCGACGGCGACGTGGCCGCACGGCTTTCCCACGCGGCGGTGACGGGAGGCGCGAGCGCTATCGCCTCCGTCCTCCTGATCGCGCCCGATGCCGAACAGCGGCTGGAGGCGGTGCGCGCGATCGTCGGACCCCTTGGCGGCGCCAGCTTCTGGACTTTACGTGGCGGCGCGGGAGAAACGAATGGCAAGCTTCTTGCGAGGCTTGTCGCAAACGACGGCTACGACTTGAGGCAGCGGCTGGTACCCTTGCTGGGCCTGCTCAATGGACAGGCAGGCCTGCCCAAAGTCTGGTCAACATAGCATTCGGAGGACGCATGAATCTCACCCCGAGGGAGAAGGACAAGCTGCTGATCGCCATGGCGGCGATCGTCGCGCGCAAGCGGCTGGAGCGCGGCGTCAAGCTGAACCACCCGGAGGCGATTGCATTGATCACCGATTTCGTCGTGGAAGGCGCCCGCGACGGCCGGTCCGTCGCCGATCTCATGCAGGCCGGCGCCCATGTCATCACCCGCGACCAGGTGATGGACGGCGTCGCCTCGATGATCCACGACATCCAGGTGGAGGCGACCTTCCCGGACGGCACGAAGCTGGTCACCGTCCACGAGCCGATCCGGTAGCGCCATGCTCGAACTGCGACCCAATTGCGAGTGCTGCGACCGCAACCTGCCGCCCGACAGCGCGGTCGCGTTGATCTACACCTTCGAATGCACCTTCTGCGCCGACTGTGCGACGAATGTGCTGGCCGGCGTCTGCCCGAACTGCGGCGGCGAGCTGGTACGCCGGCCGGTGCGGCCGGCCGCGATGCTTGCGAAATTTCCTGCCTCAACACGCCGCGTGCTGAAGGCCGAAGGTTGCCCGCAGCGGGCGGCATGAGCGACGACTGACAGAAGGGAACGACATATGGTGAAGCGGATCGGATTGGCCCTGGTGGGGCTCGGCACGGGAGTGGCCCCTGCCTTCGCGCATCTCAATCCAGCGGAGCACGGCTCGTTCGCTGCCGGGTTCTCGCATCCGCTGTTCGGCCTCGACCATATCCTCGCAATGGTGGCGGTCGGCCTGTGGGCCGCGCTGCTCGCGAGGGGCACGGACCGCCGGGCGGTCTGGCTGGTTCCCGCGGCCTTCGTCGGCACGATGCTCGCCGGCTTCGGCGCGGCAATGGCCGGAGCGCCGCTGCCCTTCGTCGAGCCGGTGATCGTCGCTTCCGTGGTGGCCATCGGCCTACTGGCGGCGATCGCGCTCAGCGTTCCGACTGTTGCCGCCATGGCGATGGTCGGCTTCTTCGCTGTCTTCCACGGGCACGCGCATGGCGGCGAACTCGGCGAGGCCGGGGCCTGGCCGTTCGCGATCGGCTTTGCGGCGGCGACCGCGCTGCTGCATGCCGCCGGCGTCCTGTTCGGCATCGGGCTTGGTGGCCGCTACGTCGCGGCCCGCACGGTGGGCGCGCTGACGGCAGCGGGCGGGCTCTGGCTCGCCTTCGCAGGCTGAGGGAGGATTGCCATGATCCTCGGAGATTTCGTTCCCGGCGAGATCATCACCGCCAAGGGCGACATCGAGCTCAACGCCGGCCAGCCGACGGTGACGCTGAAGGTCGCCAACACCGGCGACCGGCCGATCCAGGTCGGCTCGCACTATCATTTCTTCGAGACCAACGAAGGTCTGTCCTTCGACCGCGACAAGGCGCGCGGGATGCGCCTCGACATCGCGGCGGGAACCGCGGTGCGCTTCGAGCCCGGCCAGGAGCGCGACGTCACGCTGGTGCCTCTGGGCGGCAAACGCGAAGTCTTCGGCTTCCAGCAGAAGGTGATGGGCAAGCTGTGAAGCGCGAGGGATCAGCCCGCCGGCTTCGCCGCGGCGTAGACGACGACGCGCTTGTCGTCGCCGATCTCGATTCCCAGCACGTCGCGCATCAGCACCTGGCGCGAGTCGATGGCGTGGAAGAGAAGGGCATTGCCCTCGATCTCCTGCCGCAACGACGTGATCTCCGCGTCGCGTTCCTTCAGCTTGGCGTCGATCTCGGACGGAGGACCGCCCTCGGTCACCGCCGCGTCGGACAGGAAGACAATGTCGACGCTCTTGACGTCGGTGACCTTGCGCACGGCTTCAGCGTTTTCCCCGGCCTTGTCGATGGCCTCGAGGATCTTACCGTGGTCGGCGCTGGCGGTGCTCTCCTGCTCACGCACCTCGGAGCCGACGATGGCGTCGATCGCGCCTTCCGTCTGGAGGCCCTGGGCGAGCGCTCCGCCGACCGCGAGAGCCGTCGCGACAAGGGTGACACCGATGGTAGGTCGCAACATCCTTCACCTCGTTCTGTTCGTGACCGGATCATGAAGAACCGCCCGCGCCTCGGATGGTTCCCGCCGCGATCCGATATTCTTCAGCATTCGCCCGCTCACTCCGGAGCCTGACCCATGCCCGCCCGCATTCCCCGCGCCCGCTACGCCCAGATGTTCGGACCGACCACCGGCGACAAGGTGCGGCTCGCCGACACCGACCTGATCATTGAGGTGGAGCGCGACCTCACCACCTACGGCGAGGAGGTCAAATTCGGCGGCGGCAAGGTCATCCGCGACGGCATGGGACAGAGCCAGGTGACCCGCGCGGACGGCGCGGTCGACACGGTGATCACCAACGCGCTGATCGTCGACGCCACTGGCATCTACAAGGCGGACGTCGGCCTGAAGGACGGCCGCATCTATGCAATCGGCAAGGCCGGCAATCCCGACACGCAACCGGGCGTAACCATCGTCATCGGCCCCGGCACGGAAGCCATCGCCGGTGAAGGCAAGATCCTCACGGCCGGCGGCATGGACGCACACATCCACTTCATCTGCCCGCAGCAGATCGACGAGGCGCTGATGTCGGGAATGACGACCATGCTGGGAGGAGGCACAGGTCCGGCGCACGGAACGCTGGCAACGACCTGCACGCCGGGGCCCTGGCACATCTCCCGCATGATCCAGGCGATGGACGCGTTCCCGATCAATATCGGCCTGTCGGGCAAGGGCAACGCCTCGCTGCCCGGTGCGCTGGTCGAGATGGTGCAAGCGGGAGCCTCCTCGCTCAAGCTGCACGAGGACTGGGGCACCACGCCCGCCGCGATCGACAACTGTCTTTCCGTCGCCGACGACTACGACGTCCAGGTGATGATCCACACCGACACGCTGAACGAGTCGGGCTTTGTCGAGAACACGGTTGCGGCGATCAAGGGCCGCACTATCCACGCCTTCCACACCGAGGGCGCCGGCGGCGGCCATGCGCCGGACATCATCAAGGTGGCCAGCTTCCCGAACGTGATCCCGTCCTCGACCAACCCGACCCGGCCCTACACGGTCAACACACTGGAAGAGCATCTCGACATGCTGATGGTGTGCCATCACCTGTCGCCGTCGATCCCCGAGGACATCGCCTTTGCCGAGAGCCGCATCCGCAAGGAGACCATCGCGGCCGAGGATATCCTCCACGACATCGGCGCCTTCTCGATCATCTCGTCGGACAGCCAGGCCATGGGCCGCGTCGGCGAGGTGGCGATCCGCACCTGGCAGACCGCGCACAAGATGAAGCTGCAGCGCGGCCGCCTCGCGCAGGAAACCGGCGACAACGACAACTACCGGGTTCGCCGCTACATCGCCAAATACACGATCAACCCGGCCATCGCGCACGGCCTGTCGAAGCACATCGGTTCGATCGAGGTCGGCAAGCGAGCGGACCTGGTGCTGTGGAACCCGGCCTTCTTCGGCGTCAAACCGGACATGGTTCTGGTCGGCAGCATGATCGCGGCCGCGCCGATGGGCGACCCGAACGCCTCGATCCCGACGCCGCAGCCGGTAAACTACCGGCCGATGTTCGGCGCTTTCGGCAAGGCGATGACGGCATCCTCCGTCACCTTCGTGTCGAAGGCCGCCGTCGACCTCGGCGTGCGGGCGAAGCTCGGCGTCGAGAAGGAACTGGTCGCGGTGGAGAATACCCGCGGCGGCATCGGCAAGCATTCGATGGTGCTGAACGACGCGACGCCGCATATCGAGGTCGATCCCGAGACCTACGAGGTCCGCGCCGACGGCGAGCTGCTCACCTGCGAACCCGCCAAGGTGCTGCCGATGGCGCAGCGGTATTTCCTGTTCTGAGCTACCGCCACAGCCGTCGATGGTGCGGCCGCTGGCTCGGCCGTTTCATGAACTTTGTCAATTACGCGAGGAATGGGCTTCCAAGGAGTCTACCCTCGCTTCGATATCCAGAAACGCTTCTCTGGAAATGCATCTCCAGTTGAGCAATACTTCGCGTATGAACAAGGTCGTCCGCCTTTCGCAATTGACGTCCTACGAGGCCGACTATGCCCGCTGGTGCGCCGAGCAAGGCGCGCTGCTGCGCGAAGGCCGCCTCGACGCGCTCGACCGCGACAACCTCGCCGAGGAGATCGAGAGCTTGGGACGGAGCCAGGAAGACGAGATCGAAAGCAGGTTGGGGGTGCTGCTGCTTCATTTGCTGAAGTGGCGGTATCAGCCCGATCAGCGTACCGGCAGCTGGGAGGGAACAATCGTCGAGCAGCGCTATCGACTGAAGCGGCGCATCAAGGCGAGCCCAAGCCTGAAGTCTTATCCCAGAGAAGTTCTGGCCGAGGAGTATGAATCCGCCCGGTTGAAGGCTGCCGGTGAGACGGGGCTTCCCCAATCTCTGTTTCCCGAAAACTGTCCCTTCACGGTCGAACAGATCCTCGATCCCGCTTTCTATCCCGACAGGGATGCGTAACCTCTTTTTCTGGCTGCTGGTCGCCGCGACCGGGGCGATTTATGCCGCGATGGCAGTCTGGTCACTGCCCTACATCGCGGGGGAGGCGGACGGGCTGATGCCGTTTGACCTTCGCCCATTCGGCTATGCGGCGGATGACGCGCGCGAGTTCCTGCGCCACCTGAGCGCGGACGGCCGCGCCTTCTATCTCACCGTCCAGCGCCGGCTCGATCTTGCCTTCCCGGCGCTGCTGGCCGCGACGCTCGCCTGGACGGCATTCCGCCTTCCGCCGCCGGGATGGCGGGCAGTTCGATGGGTGCTCGTCGTCGCGGCAATCGGCGGCATGGTCGCCGACTATTCCGAGAACGCCGCGGTCGCGGCCACGCTCTCCGCCGCGCCCGATGCGGTCTCGGCGGCGGAGATCGCCGCCGCGTCGCGGTGGACCGTGCTGAAATCGCTTGGCGCGACGATTGCCATGTCGTTAGGTGTGCTCCTCCTCGCCCGGGCGGTCATCGCCCGGCGCACCACGCAGAAGTCCATGGATACTCCGTCATGATCTATGTCGTCGCCACGCTCACCACCACGCCCGGAGGGGCCGAAGCGCTGCGCGCGCCCGCCGCGACCTGCATCGCCGAGACCCGAAAGGAGAAAGGCTGCCTCGGCTACGAGCTGTTCCAGAGCTTCGACGATCCCGACAAGCTGGTCTTCGTCGAGAAATGGGAAACGCGGGAGGCGCTGACGGTGCATTCGAAACAGCCGCATCTGAAAGCCTGGCGCGACGCCAGCGGCCCGCACCTCGTTGCGCGCAAGATCGAGATCGTCCATCCGGAGAAGGTGGAAGAGTTCTAGGCGGGGAGGAAGATCATGTATCAGGCTGTCGGCGCACCGGGTTCGCGGCTCACCCGCGTCGTGTGGATGCTGGAGGAACTCGGCGAACCCTACGAGATCGTCAGGGCCAAGCAGTATTCGGAGACGATGAAGCGCTACAATCCGACCGGCAAGATGCCGGCGCTTATCGACGGCGATTTCGTGCTGACCGATTCCGCCGCAATCTGCGCCTACCTCGGCCAGAAGCATGCCGACAAGGGACTCGGCCCGGACCCCGGCCTGCAGGGCCGTGCCGAGATGATGTCGTGGATGCTCTACGCGCTCTCCGAGTTCGAGCAGCCGATGTGGAACAAGCTCAAGCACCGCTTCCTCCTGCCGACCGAGTTGCGGGCCGAGGTCGCGCCCTGGGTCGGGCACGAATTCGCTGCCGAGATCAGGGGCCTGGAAGCCAAGCTCGCGGGCCGTCCCTATGCGCTGGGCGACCGCTTCTCGGCGGTCGACGTGATCCTCGGCCATTGCGGCCAGTGGGCAAGGAGCGGCAAGTTCGAGGTGGCGTCGCAGCCCGTGGCGGACTACTTCGAGCGCGTGCTCTCCCGCCCGGCCCTCGCGCGGGCAAAGCAGCGCGAGCAGGAGGTCCAGGCCGCATGAAACTGTCGATGAACACCGACTTCACCAAGATGCCGCGTGCGGGCAGCGTCATCCGCGCCGCCGACCTTGGGGCGGATCGTGTCATCCCGTTCGACATCGCGGTGCTCGACCACGAGGAGCGGCACCTGCGCCGGCGGGTCGTCCAACTCGTGCATGGCGACAAGATCCTGGTCGACCTGCCCGAGCCCGTCCATCTCGACGACCGCGATGTGCTGGTGCTGGACGACGGACGACACGCCGAGATCATCGCGGCGGAGGAAGAGGTTTACGACATCCGCGCGAAAAGCCCTGTGCACCTCGCCGAACTCGCCTGGCACATCGGCAACCGTCATCTCTCCGCCCAGATCGAGGAGGGACGCATCCTCATCCTGCGCGACCACGTCATCAAGGCGATGCTGGAAGGACTGGGCGCGAGCGTGACCGAAGTGTCCGAGCCTTTCCACCCCGTGCGCGGCGCCTATGCGGGCCATTCGCACGGGCATGGCCCGCAGCCCGACGCCTATGGACGAATGCCGGGCGATCCGCATTACGGGCACAGCCACGGGCCGCACGAGCATCACCGTGACCATGCCCACGTCCATGGCCACGACCACGGGCATGACCACGACCACGGCGAGCTCGACGACTTCGGCCGCAAGCCTGGCGACCCGCACTACGGCCACAACCATGCCTGACGGCCAGGCGGGCCTCCTGCGCCTGCTGGCCTGGCTGTCGCCGGCCTTTCCGGTCGGCTCCTTCAGCTACAGCCACGGACTGGAGACAGCGGCACATCTCGACCTCGTCAAGGACGCCGCGACCCTGCGTGGCTGGCTGGTGGACCTCGTCAAGCGCGGGTCGGCCTGGAACGACGCGGTGCTGTTCGCCGAGGCGCACCGGCGCATTTCGTCCACCGGCGACCTGGCCGACCTATGCGACCTCGCCGAAGCCTTGGCCGGCTCGCGCGAGCGGCATATGGAGACGATGCTGCAGGGTTCCGCCTTCCTCAAGGCGGCGGCCGCATGGCCGCACGAGGCGCTGCCGGCACTTCCCGCCGAATGCGCCTATCCGGTCGCTGTCGGCGCGCTCGCCGGAGCGCACGGTATCGAACCCGGCTCGGCGCTCGCCGCCTTCCTCCAGGCCTTCTTGTCCAACCAGATCCAGGCCGCGATCCGGCTCGGCGTTCTCGGCCAGACCGATGCGATGGCGACCCTCGCCTCCCTCGAGCCGGCGATCGCCGCAACCGCCGCCCGCGCGGCGCAGTCTTCGCTTGACGATCTCGGCTCGGCGACGATGATGGCCGAGATCGCTGCAATGCAGCATGAAACGCACTATTCGAGGCTGTTCAGGACATGAACCCCAACGGACCCCTTCGCATCGGCATCGGCGGGCCGGTCGGCTCGGGCAAGACGACGCTGACCGAGAAGCTCTGCAAGGCGCTCAGCGACCGCTACTCGATCGCGGTCGTCACCAACGACATCTATACCAAGGAGGACGCGCTGATGCTGGCCCGCCTCCAGGCGCTGCCGGAGGAGCGCATCATGGGGGTGGAGACCGGCGGCTGCCCGCACACGGCGATCCGCGAGGACGCCTCGATCAACCTCCAGGCGATCGCCGAGATGAACCGGAAGTTTCCCGACCTCGACATCGTCTTCATCGAATCCGGCGGCGACAACCTCGCCGCCACCTTCTCGCCCGACCTCGCGGACATCACGCTCTATGTCATCTCGGTCTGCCAGGGCGAGGAGATCCCCCGCAAGGGCGGACCGGGCATCACCCGTTCCGACTTCCTGGTGATCAACAAGTCCGACCTCGCGCCTTATGTGAACGTCAATCTCGACGTGATGGAGCGCGACGCGGGCAAGCAGCGCGGCCGGCGGCCGTTCGGGTTTACAGACCTGTCGCGCGGCAAGGGGCTGGACGAGGTGATCGCCTTCATCGAGGAACATGGCGGGCTGGTGCCGCGCGAGGTGCGCGGGGCGGCCTAGGCGGCCGGGGCCGGAGCGGGGAAGGTTAGTGCCGGGACGGTTACCTTTTTTCCGCACGAGGGCGTCGCCCGTGCAGCACAACCGCCGTCATCCTCGGGCTTGTCCCGAGGATCTACCGACCTCGGCGAATTGGCAGGACCGTCTTCGAACACCCGCCGACGCCGGCAGATCCTCGGGACAAGCCCGAGGATGACGTCGCGCAGGCTTTGTTCTGCACAAGGGCGTCGCTTGTGCGGTGGTTGCGCAAGCGGAAAGAAAGTAGACCGTCGCCGGCGGTTCCACGGCCGGGTTTCACGCACGCGGCGTCCTCCCGGGCGCCGGAGGCGACCCGGGACCCATTTTTGGTCGCGGTTAGCTGCTCCTGCCAGGATTGCGAAGGCCAATGGTTCCCGGCTGGCCTCCGGCCGCCGGGATGACGTCGCGCGTGGGTGGGCGTGGGGGTGTTTTTACGAGGTGTCGAAGATCGTCACCGCCGGGCTAGCCCTGTCCGATGGGAAGAGGAGCGCGGCGAGCCGCCGTTCCAGCGTGCCGGCGCTGCCCTCGGCATGCAGCAGCGCCAGCCGGCCGATCTGCGCGGCCATCGCCTGCACGACGAGCGCCAGCGCGCGCAGCGAGGCGGCGAGCGCGTAGGCGTCGGCGGGTTCGGTGCCGTAGCGGACCATCGGCACGGCGGGCGACCAGAGCCGGCCCGCCGGGTTCCATGTCGAGCCGGCGACGAACTCCCTGACGACGGCGTCGGCCTGGCAGAGGCTCCACAGCACGCAGAAGCGCACCCAGGGCGAGCAATTCGCGGCGTCTTCGCCGAGATCGGCGAGCGCAAGCAGGCGGGCAACGATGCTGTAAAGCACCCTCTCTCGCCTCCCTGTCTTCGCCGTCCAAGCCATTGCCGTCTCCATTCGACCGCCGACAGTGTGGTGCAGGCTGGAAAGGAGGTGGATCGAAAAAGATGGGGTGCCAACGGAAACAAGGAGTTGGCGGAAAGAGGGGCGAAATCGATGAACGATGTGAAGTGCCTGCGAATTCATGCGCCCCTCGCGATTCTGCACGCGTACGCCCCCTCCACCGCCTTCGGCGGTCCCCCTCCCCCGTAAACGGGGGAGGATCAGGGCACGACCGCGCGACCGGCATATCCTCCCCTGCGAAGCGGGGGAGGGGGACCGCCGAAGGCGGTGAGGGGGCGTTGGGACTTCTCGGGGGCGTCGCGCACCTTGCGCGGCGTCATCCCGGCGGCCGAAGGCCAGCCGGGAACCATTGACCGCCGGGAGAAGGGCGCTGTCGGATATGACGCGGAGGCGGGCGTTTTCTGCGTGTAACTGGAGAGAAGAATGGATCCCGCATGGCCTTCGGCCTGCGGGATGACGGAGGCGCGGATGCGTGAAACGGCCCGGGGCGGGGCCCGCTGCCTGCGGCAGCCCTCCGCTATGGCTCCGGGCGTTCGGCGGCTCAGGAAGGTCCACCGGACCTTCCTGTTTGCCTTCGGCAAACCGCCGTCTCACCCTTTGGCGAACCGGCGCCCGGGGCGGGGCCCGCTGCCGCGGCAGCCCCGGCCCGTTCGACGGCTGAAAAAGGTCCACTGGACCTTTCATTTCGCCTTTGGCGAACCGCCGTCTCACCATTTGGCGAAAAGGCGTCCCATGCACCATATTAGCCCCATGAACGAACCTCTGCGCCTCGACCGCGTCCAGCAGCTGCGCTCCAGCGCGCGCAACACCATCCACACATGGCTTCTCGGCATTGCGAGCCTGCTGTTGCTGACGGCCACGGCCTATGCGCTGGCCGGCGGGCTGGGCATCGTCTACGCGATCGTCTTCGGCGCCGTGACGACCTATCTCGCCCGCCGGGTCAGTCCGACAGTGGTCTTGCAGATGTACAAGGCGCAGCCGGTGTCGCGCGCGGGGTTCCCGGTCGGTGTCGACATTGTCGAGACGCTGGCGCGCCGCGCCGGGCTTGCCAATCCGCCCAAGCTCTACGTCGTGCCGTCGAAGCTGATGAACGCTTTCGCCGTCGGCCGGCGAGAGGACTCGGCGATTGCCATCACCGACGCGCTGGCGCGCGGCCTGACCGTGCGCGAGTTGGCCGGCGTGCTCGCCCACGAGATGAGCCATATCGCCAACGAGGACCTGAAGGTGATGGCCTTCGCCGACATGGTCTCGCGCTTCACCTCGCTGTGGTCGACCTTCGGCATCTTCGCGCTGTTCTTCAACTTCTTCGGCATGGCGGGCGGCGGCGAGGCGATGGTGCCGTGGCCGGCGGTGGCGCTGCTGGTCTTCGCGCCGACGCTCGGCGGCCTCTTGCAGCTTGCGCTGTCGCGCACCCGCGAGTTCGACGCAGACCTGCACGCCGCGGTCCTGACCGGCGATCCGGACGGGCTGGCCTCGGCGCTGCGCCGGCTGGAAAAGGTGCAGGGCGTGTACTGGGAGAGCCTGATGCTGCCGGGAAGCCGCACGCCGGTGCCGTCCGTGCTGCGCACCCACCCGGCGACGGAAGAACGCGTCGCGCGCCTGATGGCGCTGAAGCACGGCGCGGCGGTCGATTTCGGGCCCGACGGTCCGGCGATGCCGCCGCTCAAGACGCGCCCCAGCATCGTGCCGCATATCCGCCCGCGCCATTCCGACCTCGCGGCGCTGATGCCGATCCAGGCGATGGAGATGCCGGAGGCGCCCGAGGGGTCGGCCTGTCCCGATGGACTCATCGACGCGGACGGCAAGCCGCGCATCCGCCCGCTGCGCGGCGGCATCTATTTCTGAGGGGGAGGGAACGTGACGGGGGCAAAGATCTACAAGGGCGGATGCCTGTGCGGGCAGATCCGCTTCGAGGCGACCGGCCCGGCGGAACGGCCCCACGCGTGCTCCTGCGGCATGTGCCGCCGCCATACCGGC
The DNA here is from genome assembly GCA_019635735.1 of Mesorhizobium sp. Taxonomy (GTDB): domain Bacteria; phylum Pseudomonadota; class Alphaproteobacteria; order Rhizobiales; family Rhizobiaceae; genus Mesorhizobium_A. Next base: position 152,191 of record JAHBYX010000005.1, on the reverse strand, counting down.
GCGCCGACGGCGGTCTGGGTGGAGTTCGCCGCGGACAAGGTGGCATGGACCGGACCGGGCGGTCCGCCGGCGCTCTACCGCTCCTCTGTCGCATCGAGCCGCGCCTTCTGTCCCGCGTGCGGCAGCTCGATCGGCGCGGTGGACCACGCGCCCGTCGTGGCGCTGCTGGTCGGCGCATTCGACCGGCCGAATGCGAAGGAACTCGCCCCGTCGTCCCATTCGTTCAAGGCTGCCCGGCCGCGCTGGTGGCATGTCGCCGTCGCGGGCGAGTTCGGCTGACGCTTTCGTGATCCGCAGTTAACCGGCTGATATCGCTTTTGCGGCAAGCTGCGCCGATGCAAAGCGCAGCCGCCGAACGCTCCCGCGTCGCCTGGGTCGATATCGCCAAGGGCATCTGCATCATCATGGTGGTGATGGTGCATGCCACGCTCGGCGTCGAGATCGCCGCCGGGGAGAAGGGCTGGATGCACTATGCGGTGGCCTTCGCCCGGCCGTTCCGCATGCCCGACTTCTTCCTCATCTCCGGCCTGTTCCTCGGCCTCGTCATCGACAGGCCCTGGCTGCGCTATCTCGACCGCAAGGTCGTCCACTTCGCCTATTTCTACGTGCTGTGGCTGACCATCCAGTTCGCCTTCAAGGCACCGGGCATGGCGATGGAGGTTGGGATTGCGCCAACACTCGGCAACTACCTCTTCGCCTTCGTGCAGCCCTTCGGCACGCTCTGGTTCGTCTATCTGCTGCCGATCTTTTTCGTCTTCACGCGGCTGGTGAGGAACTCGCCCGTCTGGCTGGTGCTGGCCTGGGCGGCCGGGCTCGAGATGCTGCCGGTCAGCACCGGCTCGATCGTCTTCGACGAATTCTGCGCCCGCTTCGTCTATTTCTACGCGGGCTATGCGCTGGCCGCGAACGTCTTCCGCATCGCCGACTGGGTCGAGGCCAATCCCGGCAGGACGCTGGGGCTGCTGGCGCTCTGGGCGCCGTTGAACGCGCTGCTCGTCTTCACGCCGGTCCCGCCGGCGCTGGCCGCATTTCTCCAGCCCGACCTCGGCCATACCGGCGCGCAGGGCGGCTATGCCGAACTGCCCTTCGTTTCGCTGGTGCTCGGGTCGGCCGGCCTTCTCGCGGTGGTCGCGGTCGCGGTCCTGCTTTCAGGCAGGCGCTGGGCGGAATGGCTGCGCTGGCTCGGCGCCCATTCGATCGTGGTCTATCTGGCCTTCTTCCTGCCCATGGCCGTGACGCGGGTCGCCCTGCTGAGGACCGGCATCATTCCCGACATCGGCACGGTCTCGCTGATCGTCACGGCGGTCGCCGTCGCGGGGCCGGTCGTGCTCTACGGCCTGGTCAAATGGAGCGGCTACGGGTCGTTCTTGTTCGAGCGGCCGGACTGGGCGCATGTCGACACGCCGGCCAAGGTGCGGGCGGCGGCTTAGACCTCATCTCGGTCTAGTCCCGATCTCGAACGGCACGGCATCTTCGATCGCCGCAACGAAGCGCTCCACCGCCACCGCGAGGTCGCCGCCATTGTCGATGCGCACGATGTCGTCGCCGGCGAGGCTGATGCCGGGATCACGCGAGATGCGCGCGGCGATCGCTTCGCCGCTCTCGCGGCCCCGCCGGGCGATGCGCGCGGCAAGGACGTCGGGATGAGCGAAGAGGAGGACCGGGACGACATGGCGATAGCGTTGGCGCAAGAGCGGCAACACGGCGCGCGAGACGTTGGCCACCACCGCGCGCCCGTCGCGGATCGCCGCGTCGACGCTCGATGGCAGGCCGTAGTCGAGGCCGTGCGCGGTCCAGCACAGCGCAAATGCGCCTTCGGCCTGCGCCGTCGCGAAGGCCTCGCAGCTCATCGTGTCGTGGTCTTCGGCCGCGCTGTCGGCGGCGCGGGTGACGATCCTGCGCACGAAGTATGTCTGCTGCGGATCGACGCGGCCGCGCGCGTGCGCGATCAGCGTGTCCTTGCCCGAGCCGCTCGGGCCCATCACCGCGACGAAGGCGCCTGGGCCGATCGGCTCCGGCCGCGCGTCCAATCTCGGCATGGCGGACGGTTGCGTCACGCGAACCGCCGCTCGGGGCCGGTTCCGACCCGATGGGACGACCAGACGATGAACGGCCCGCCGGAATCCGGTTCGACGAAGACGGCGAGCGTATCGACGAAGAGCGGCGCGCCGATCACGTCGCCGAAATGCGCCTCGATGGCGTCTCGGACCCGCGCCACGTCCGACCCGGCGACCCGGCCGGTCAGCGTCATGTGGAAGCGGAAGCAGTCGAGCACGTAAGGGTAGCCCCAGCGCTGCAGATGGTTCAACTCGCGCGGCGACAGCGCGTCCGGGTTGCGGCGCGCGAGGTCGGCGTCCGTCATCGGCGCGCGGAAACGGTCGAACTGCTGGACGATCTCGGCCGAGAACGTCTCCAGTTCGGTGCTGCGTTCCGCGGGCACCAGCGCGAAGAAGCCGTCGATCTGCTTCAGTGCCAGGCGAGCGATGACCGGCGGCGTCGCAGAGGCGGCGAACGCGTCGATGGCGGCGGCCAGACCCTGCTCGCTCTCGCCCGGAGCAAGACGGAACGGTGCCTTCAGCGTCGCGTGGAAGCCGTAGCGGCGCGCCGAGGCGGTGTGATAGGCGACCTCGCCGGCCGACAGCGGTCCCGACGCGACGGGCGCCGACTTTTCGCCGGTGAACGCGTCGCGGCCGAGCCAGGCGGCGGCTTTTTTCGCCAGCTCGCTCTGCTCGGGCGGAGTGTAGTAGATCGCGTAGCGCATCGGGTTTCCTCGCCTGACCGGTTCAAATAGGTGATTTGCATGACAGTTTGACGAAGCGGAAGCTGTCCGGGGAGATAAATCGGCTAAGCGAAAACGGCGGCGCCGATGCGCAGCGGCACACGGCGAAGTGACTTTTTGCAGCAGCAACGTGCGTTGACGCTTTCCGTCCGGGGCGCGCACAAGCGGGTATCTATTCGGGAGGTCGCCTTGAAGTTCCTGCTGTCCGCCGCCGTGTCGCTGTTCGCTCTGTCGGGCTTCGCATTCGCCGCCGAGCCGGATCCTGCTAAGTGGGACGAAGTGCTGAAGGACGCGAAGGGCGAGACCGTCTACTGGAACGCCTGGGGCGGGGCCGAGAACATCAACGCCTATATCGAGTGGGCCGGCGGCGAGATCGAGAAGCGCTACGGCGTCAGGCTCGTCCACCTGAAGGTGGACGACGCCGCCAAGGCCGTCGGCACGGTGCTGGCGGAAAAGGCGGCCGGCAGGACCGAGGGCGGGGCGGTCGACCTCATCTGGATCAATGGCGAGAACTTTGCCTCGATGAAGCGCGAGGGCCTGCTGATGTCGCCGGGATGGGCCGAGAAGCTGCCCAACTGGCGCTATGTCGACGTCGACAACAAGCCGACCATCCGCACCGACTTCACCATTCCCGTCGAGGGGCTGGAGAGCCCGTGGGGGATGGCCAAGCTCGTCTTCTTCCACGATTCGGCGAAGACCGATCCGGCCGCCATGCCGAAATCGGCCGACGGGCTGCTCGCCTGGGCAAAGGCTCATCCCGGCCGCTTCACCTACCCGCAGCCGCCAGACTTCGTCGGCTCGTCCTTCCTGAAGCAGGTGCTGGCCGAGAAGATCGCCGACCGCGCGCTGCTGCAGAAGCCGGTCGACGAGGCGAGCTTCGACGACGTGACGAAGCCGCTGTTCGACTATCTCGACGTGCTGCATCCGGTTCTGTGGCGGTCGGGCAAGGCGTTTCCGCAGAACTATCCGGCAATGAAGCAGCTGCTCGCCGATTCCGAGGTCGACATCATCTTCGCCTTCAATCCGTCGGAAGCTTCGAGCGCGATCGCCGCGGGCGAGCTGCCGGACACGGTGCGATCATTTACCTTTCCGGGCGGCACGCTCGCCAACACCCATTTCGTCGCGATCCCGTTCAACGCGGCGGCCAAGGCCGGTGCGCTGGTGCTGGCCGACTTCCTGATCTCGCCGGAGGCGCAGGCGCGCAAGCAGGACCCGAAGGTCTGGGGCGACCCAACGGTGCTGGCAGTGGACAGATTGCCCGACGAGGGGAAGGCGGCCTTCGCGGCGCTGGATCTCGGGGTGGCGACGCTGAAGCCCGACGAACTCGGCCCGGCGCTGGACGAGCCGCATCCGATCTGGATGGAGCGGATCGAGACGGAATGGAAGCGGCGCTATGGGGCGGCGAATTAAGGAGGTCGCGAAAGCCCTGCCCCCTCCACCACGCTTCGCGTGGTCCCCCTCCCCCGCTTCGCAGGGGAGGATAGGGCGGTGCTGATCCGTCTCGGCCCGCCTGTCGCCATCCTGCTTCTCGCCGGACCCATCCTGGCGGGGCTGGCGGGAACGGTGCTGCCGGCCTTCGGCTATCTGCCGGCGCTTGGCGGCACATCGTTTTCGCTCGATGCCTTCCGGCAGCTCCCCGCCGAACCCGGCATCGGCCGATCGGTCATGCTCAGCCTCGGCGTCGGGCTGGTGGCGACGCTGGTCTCCGTCTCCGTCGTTGCGCTTTTCCTCGCCGGCTGGTCGGGCACGCGCACCTTTGCCCGGGTGCAGCACCTGATCTCGCCGCTGCTCTCGGTTCCGCACGCGGCGGCGGCGTTCGGACTGGCCTTCCTCATCGCGCCGTCGGGCATGATCGCCCGGCTGGTCTCTCCGGCCCTGACGGGATGGGAGCAGCCGCCTGATCTCCAGATCGTCAACGATCCGCTCGGCCTGTCGCTGGCGGCCGGGCTGATCGTCAAGGAAATCCCCTTCCTGCTGCTGGTCTCGCTGGCGGCGCTGCAGCAGGCGAGCCCGGCGTCGCGCGCCGCCCTCGTCGCCTCGCTCGGATACGGGCGTGTGGCCGGCTTCCTGTTCGGCACATGGCCCGCGATCTATCGCCAGGTCAGGCTCGCGGTCTTCGCCGTGCTCGCCTTCTCGACCTCGGTCGTCGACGTCGCGGCGATCCTCGGTCCCACCAGCCCGGCGACGCTTTCGGTTCGGCTCGTCGGCTGGATGGGCGATCCGGACCTTTCGATGCGCTTCCTGGCCTCGGCCGGCGCGGTGCTGCAGCTTGGCGTAACGGCGCTGGCGCTGGCGATTTGGGTCGGCGTGGAGCGCGCCGCGGCGATGTCTCGCGACATGGTCTGCGAGATGGGAACCAGGTTCCGGCGCGACGGCGCGGCGCGGATGGCCGGGCTCGGCGCGATGTCGTTCGCGGCGACCGTCGTCTTTGCCGGCCTGGCAACGCTCGCGCTCTGGTCCGCCGCCGGGCTGTGGCAGTTTCCCGAGGCGCTACCGCGCGAATTCACCTTGCGGACGTGGACGAACGTGCTGCCGCGCATCGGCGGGCCGCTCGGCGTCACGCTCGCCGTGGCCGCCGCGGCGACGACGATCGCGGTGGCCGTCGCGATTTTCTACCTGGCCCGCGAAAGCGAAACCGGCCGCGCCGGCGGTCGCGGCGCGCTGGCGCTGATCTACCTGCCGCTGCTCGTGCCGCAGGCGTCCTTCCTGTTCGGCCTGCAATTGCTGTTCCTGCTCGCAGGCTTCAACGCCTCCCTGCCGGCACTCGTGCTGGCCCATCTCGTCTTCGTCCTGCCCTACGTCTTTCTTTCCCTTTCCGATCCATGGCGGGCCTACGACCGGCGCTATGACGCGATCGCCGCCGGGCTCGGCAAAAGCCGGCTGCGCGCGCTCCTCTCCATTCGCCTGCCGATCCTGACGCGGCCGATCCTGGTGGCCGCGGCGGTCGGCTTCGCCGTATCCATCGGCCAGTACCTGCCGACGCTGCTCATCGCCGGCGGGCGGCTGCCGACGATCACCACGGAAGCCGTTGCGCTCGCCTCCGGCGGCAACAGGCGCGTCATCGGCGTCTACGCCTTCCTCCAGATGCTCTTGCCCGTCATCGGCTTCGCGATTGCCACCCTGGTTCCGGCGCTGCTATGGCGGCGCTTTCGCGCGCTGCGCGTCTGACGGCGAAACCGATGTCCGAAAAAGGCCTGATCCTGGATCGCGTGACGATCGCGCTGGGCGGTCGACAGCTCCTGTCGATCACGCACGCGATCGCGCCGGGCGAGGTGCTGACGGTCATGGGTCCCTCCGGCTCCGGCAAGTCGACGCTGCTCGCCTATGTCGGCGGATTTCTCGATCCGGCGTTCGAGGGATCGGGCGCGGTCAGGGTCGACGGCCGCGACATCACCCTGCTGCCCGCCGAGGCGCGCCATGCCGGACTGCTGTTCCAGGATGCGCTCCTGTTTCCGCACATGAGCGTGCGCGGCAATGTCGCCTTCGCACTGCCTCCCGGGATCGGCGGGAGGGCGACGCGCCGGGCGCTGGCCGAGGAGGCGCTGGCCGGCGTCGGGCTGGAGGGGTTCGGCGAACGAGATCCGGACACGCTGTCGGGCGGCCAGAAGGCGCGCGTGGCGCTGGCCCGCACGCTGGTGTCGGCGCCGTGCATGCTGTTGCTCGACGAGCCTTTTTCGCGGCTCGACGCGGAGCTGCGCCAGCAGATGCGGGAACTGGTCTTCGCCAAGGCGAAAGCGTCCGGCCTGCCGGTCATCCTCGTCACCCATGACGAGGCGGATGCGCAGGCCGCGGGCGGCGCCGTTATCCGCATCGGAGCGTAAGCGTGCGCGCGCTGCCTGTGCTTCCCGTCACCGAGGCGCTGCCCGCGCTGCTTTCGGCGCTGCGCGAGCATTCGTCGGCCGTACTGGTCGCACCACCCGGCGCCGGCAAGACGACGCTGGTGCCGCTGGCGCTGCTGGACGAGGCGTGGCGTGGCGACGGGAAGATCCTGCTTTTGGAGCCGCGCCGCATCGCCGCCCGCGCCTCGGCGCGACGAATGGCAGAGCTTCTCGGCGAGGAGCCGGGTGGCGCGGTCGGCTATGCGATGCGCATGGAAAGCAAGGTCGGGCCGAAGACGCGCATCCTGGTCGTCACCGAGGGCGTGCTGGCGCGAATGATCCTCGACGATCCGGAACTGACGGGGATTTCGGCGATCCTGTTCGACGAGTTTCACGAGCGCTCGCTCGACGGCGATTTCGGGCTGGCGCTGGCACTGGACGTGCAGGGCGCGCTGCGGCCGGACCTCAGGCTGCTGGTCATGTCCGCGACCATCGACGGCGCGCGGGTCGCCCGCCTGCTCGGCGATCCCCCGGTAATCGAGAGCGAGGGCCGCAGCTTTCCCGTCGACATCCGTCACGAGGAGCGCGGGCCGGACGAAACAGTCGAGGACGCGGTTGCGCGGGCGATCCGCGGCGCGCTGGCGAAGGAGGAAGGTTCCGTGCTCGCCTTCCTGCCGGGCCAGCGCGAGATCGAGCGCACTGCCGAGCGTCTGGAGGGACGGATCCCGGCCAATGCCGACGTGGTGCCGCTGTTCGGCAATCTCGACGCGCGCACGCAGGATGCCGCGATCCGCCCCGCGCCCGCCGGTCGCCGCAAGATCGTGCTGGCCACGTCCATCGCCGAGACTTCGCTCACCATCGACGGCGTGCGCGTGGTGGTCGACAGCGGCCTGTCGCGGCTGCCGAAATACGAGCCGGCGACCGGCCTGACGCGGCTGGAGACGGTGCGCGTGTCGCGCGCCTCGGCCGACCAGAGGGCGGGACGCGCGGGGCGTACCCAGCCCGGCGTCGCCATCCGGCTGTGGCGGGCGGAGCAGACGGCGTCGCTGCCGGCCTTCACGCCGCCGGAAATCCTGGAGGCGGACCTGTCGGGCCTCGTGCTGGATGCGGCCGCCTTCGGCGTCGCCGACGTGTCGACGCTCGCCTTCCTCGACCCGCCGCCGAAACCGGCGCTGGAGGAGGCACGCGCCCTGCTGCGCGAACTGAACGCGATCGACGGTGAGGGGCGGCTGACCGATACTGGCAGGGCGATGCGCGGGCTGGCCCTACCGGTGTGCCTGGCGCACATGGTGGCGGAGGCGGCGAAGGCCGGAGAGGCGCAGGCCGCGGCGGAGCTTGCGGTGCTGCTGACGGAGCGCGGGCTGGGTGGGCCGAGCGTGGACCTGGAGCGGCGGCTGGAAGGGTTCCGGCGCGATCGCTCGCCGAGGGCGGAGAATGCGCGGGGGCTGGCGAGACGATTGGCGAGGATGGCGCTTGGTGAGCGACCCCCACCCCGTACCCCTCCCCACAAGGGGGAGGGGGGCGCCGACGCCTCAGAACCCCCCTCCCCCTTGTGGGGAGGGGTACGGGGTGGGGGTACTACCGCTCCAACTTCCCCCGGTTCCCTCCTCCTCTTCGCCTGGCCCGACCGTGTCGCCAAGGCGCGGGGTGCGCTTGGCCGCTTCGTGCTGGCCAATGGGCGGGGCGCCACGGTCGACGAAACCGATCCGCTGGCGAAGGCGCCTTTCCTCGTCGTCGCCGACCTGCAGGGCAAGGCGCAGAACGCGCGGATCGTCGCTGCAGCCGCCGTCACCGAGGACGAAATCCGAGCCGCCTTGGGCGACCGTATCGCGCAGCGGCTGAGTACCTCTTACGATGCCGAGAAGCGTGCCGTGCGCGTGCGCGAAACGGTCACGCTCGGCGCCATCCAGCTCGCGGAACGCCAGTTGCCCCCACCGACCGGGGAGCATGCCGACCGCGCCGTGGTCGAGGCAGTGCGGGCGAACGGGCTTGCGATACTGCCGTGGGAGAAGTCCGCCGAAACACTGCGCCGCCGTCTTGCCTGGCTGCACAAGGGCCTCGGCGCGCCCTGGCCGGACATGTCGGACGAGGCGCTGCTCTCGCGGCTGGACGACTGGCTATTGCCCTATCTCAAGGGCGAAGCCGCGCTCTCGCGCATCCCGCCCTCGGCGCTGACCGAGGGACTAATGGCGCTGGTGCCCTACGACTTGCAGCGCAAGGTGGCGGACCTCGCGCCGACCCATTTCACCGTGCCGACGGGCAACAATCTGCCGATCCGCTACGAGGAGGAGGGGCCGGTGCTGGCGGTTCGGGTGCAGGAACTCTTCGGGCTGGACGCGCATCCCTCGATCGCCGGCGGCACCGTGCCGCTGACCCTCGAACTGCTGTCGCCGGCCCACCGGCCGATCCAGACCACGCGCGACCTGCCAGGCTTCTGGCGCGGATCGTGGACGGATGTCCGCTCCGACATGCGCGGGCGCTATCCCAGGCATGTCTGGCCCGAAGACCCGCGCCAGGCCCTGCCGACCGCGCGGGCCAAGCCGCGGGGGACGTGAGCACTTCCCGACTCGCCTGCGCCAGGATCCCCCTCACCGTCTCGGGCTACGCCCGAGCCACCTCTCCCCCATTTCATGGGGGCGAGGAGTGGCAGCTTCGGCGATTGGCGACCCCTCTCCCCCGGGCAGGGGGAGAGGTGGCTCGAAGGGCCGGCGAGGGGATGGTTGGCGCAGGCGATGGAGGAAGGCGCGATCTCCTCGTCCGGGATACCGAAGGCTTGGCCTTGCCGCCGAGCCGGCGCATAAGAGCGCGATGCTGCTCGACCTTCGCGCCCCCGATCCGCAACTTTCCCGCCGGCTGCGCCTCAACACGCTGATCAGGCTGCGCTGGCTTGCGGTCGCCGGCCAGAGCGCGGCGGTGGTGATGGTCGCCTATTTCCTGGGCTTCCCGCTGCCGGTCGGCTTATGCTTCGCGCTGATCGCCTGCTCGGCATGGCTGAACCTGCTGCTCGCCTTCCGCTATCCCCCGACCCACCGGCTCGAGCCCAACGCGGCGATGGGCATCCTTTTGTTCGATACGCTGCAGCTCGCCGGCCTGCTCTACATGACCGGCGGCATGACCAATCCCTTTGCGGTCCTCATTGCCGTCCCTGTCGTCGTTTCGGCGACCTCGCTGCCGCTCCAGCTCACCACGGGCCTCGGCGTCATCGCCATCCTGGCCTCGACGGTTCTCGCCTTCTTCCATCTGCCGCTGCCCTGGTATCCCGGGACCGAGTTCCCGATCCCGTTCATCTATGTCGCCGGCCTGTGGATCGCGGTCGTGTCGACCATCGTCTTCACCGCGGTCTATGCCTGGCGCGTGGCGGAGGAAGCCCGCCAGCTCGCCAATGCGCTGACCGCCACCGAGCTGGTGCTGCAGCGCGAGCAGCATCTCTCGGCGCTTGACGGGCTGGCCGCCGCCGCCGCGCACGAACTCGGCACGCCGCTCGCCACCATCGCGCTGGTGTCGCGCGAGATGGAGCGGGCGCTGGGTACCGACCCGAAATTCGCCGAGGACGTGACGCTGCTCAGGACGCAGACCGAGCGCTGCCGCGACATCCTCAAGCGGCTGACCAGCCTGTCATCCACGTCGGAAGAGCATATGGCGCGGCTGCCGCTGTCCTCGCTGATCGAGGAGGTGATCGCCCCGCACCGCGATTTCGGCATCCGCATCCAGCTCGAAGGCGAGGAACAGCTGGGCGCCGAGCCGGTCGGGCGGCGCAATCCCGGCGTCATCTACGGCCTCGGCAACCTGGTCGAGAACGCGGTCGACTTCGCCCGCGAGACGGTGACCATCCGCTGGAGCTGGAACCAGGCGAATGTCCGCGTGGCTGTCATCGACGACGGGCCGGGGTTCCAGGCCGAAGTGCTGGACAGGATCGGCGAGCCCTACATGACGACGCGGCCGGGCGGCAATGCCGCGAGCGGCCAGTCCGGCGGGGGGCTGGGCCTCGGCCTGTTCATCGCCAAGACGCTGCTCGAGCGCTCCGGCGCGACTGTCTCGTTCCGCAATGCCGGCGAGAGCGGCAAGGGCGCCCTGGTCGAGGTGACCTGGCCGCGCGAGATATTCCTGCGCGATGCGCCGGAAGAAGCTGGGCAGATCGTGTCCTGAAGCCGGCGCAACTCTTGGATTATTCCCCGGGTGTCGCATATATAGTGCGACAAGAAGAAGCAGTACAGCGGGACAGGGCGCCATGACGGCAGATGCGACACAACCGGCTTTGGCTCCCGGCGAAGATGCGAGCCTCCTCATCGTCGACGACGACAAGCCTTTCCTGACCCGCCTGGCGCGCGCCATGGAGAGCCGGGGCTTTGCCGTCGAGACCGCCGAAAGCGTCGAGGAGGCGGTCGCCAAGGCCAAGGCGCGGCCGCCGGCCTATGCGGTGGTCGACATGCGGCTGGGCGACGGCAACGGGCTCGACGTTGTCGCCGCCATCCGCGAGAAGCGCGCCGATTCGAAAACCGTGATCCTGACCGGCTACGGCAACATCGCCACCGCCGTCACCGCCGTGAAGCTCGGCGCCATCGACTATCTCTCCAAGCCTGCCGACGCCGACGACGTGGTCGCCGCGCTCACCCGCACCGGCGCCGACCCGATCGCGCCGCCGGAAAACCCGATGTCGGCCGACCGCGTCCGCTGGGAGCACATCCAGCGCGTCTACGAAATGTGCGACCGCAACGTCTCGGAGACGGCGCGGCGACTGAACATGCACCGGCGCACGCTGCAGCGGATATTGGCGAAGCGGGCGCCGAGATAGAGCTGAGCGACCCGTCGTATCTCAGCAGAGCGGTCGATACCCCCACCCCTACCCCTCCCCACAAGGGGGAGGGGACGCTGCCAACGGACCTCTTTCCAAGAGACGCCCGTCGTCTCGGAGCCAATTCCCCTCCCCCTTGTGGGGAGGGGTAGGGGTGGGGGTAAGCTTCGCTGCGCCATCTAATGCAACGGAGCGACAATTGGCAGCCGACAGAATTTCTCCCCACTGGCTCCGCTCGCCCTCCGGTCTCGTCCGCGCCCGCGGGCTCGGCCTGCCGTTGCCGGGCGAGCCGGGGCCGTTCAACGCCATCACCGACGTCGCCGGCGTCGAGGTCGGCTATTCGACCATCATCCGGGGCGACGGGCCGCTGGTCGTGGGCGAGGGTCCGGTGCGCACCGGCGTGACCGCCATCCTGCCGCGCGGCAAGACGGGGCTCGCCGTGCCCTGCGCCGCCGGTTTCTGGTCGCTCAACGGCAATGGCGAGATGACCGGCACGATCTGGGTCGAGGAATCCGGCGAACTCGACATGCCGGTGACGATCACCAACACGCATTCCTGCGGCATCGCCCGCGACGCGACGATCCGCTGGCTCTACCCGCGCCTCGACGGCATTACGGATTCCTGGGGCCTGCCGGTCGCCGCCGAGACCTTCGACGGCGACCTGAACGACATCAACGGCTTCCACGTGACAAACGAGCACGTCTTCGAGGCGCTGGACGGCGCCGCGTCCGGTCCGCTCGAGCAGGGCTCGGTCGGCGGCGGCACAGGCATGATCTGCTACGACTTCAAGGGCGGGTCGGGGACCTCGTCACGGCGGGTGACGGCGGCGGGAGAGACCTGGACCGTCGGCGTGTTCGTCCAGTCGAACTTCGGCCGCAGGCACGAATGCACCATCCTCGGCGTGCCGGTGGGACAGCACATCGGCCACGACCTGCTGCGCGGCAAGCCGGCCGGCTCGATCATCGTCGTGGTGGCCACCGACGCGCCGATCGCCGGCCACCAGGCGAAGAAGCTGGCGCGCCGCGTCGCGCTCGGCATGGCCCGCACCGGCGCGCTCGGCCACGATTCCTCCGGCGACATCTTCCTCGCCTTCTCGACGGCGAATGCGGAGGGCTATTCGGCGCCGAGGGGAACGCTGAGGCGGATGATCGAGCTGTCAAATGCCGACATCGACCCGCTCTACGAGGGCGTCGTCGAGGCGACGGAGGAGGCGATCATCGATTCCATGGTCGCCAACCGGACGATGGTGGGGCGGGATGGGGCGACATCGATCGGGCTGCCGCACGACGAGCTGGTGGAAGTGATGCGGCGGTATGGGAGGATGTAGGGGCCTTCGACGGCCGTCATGCTCGGGCTTGTCCCGAGCATCTACCGACTTTGGCAAGTATCCGCCTCAACGATGTCTGCCAGTCTTGCGAGGCTGGTAGATCCTCGGGACAAGCCCGAGGATGACGACCCGCCGACGCTACTCGCTCTCACCCTCAACCGGTTCGATCGCGATCCCCGCCATCTCCGCCGCCATCAGCCGCGCCGCACCTGTACGCGCCATGCGCAGGGTGAGCGCCTTGCGGGTCGGGGCGGCGAGGCGGTGTTCGGGCGCGTCGCGCAAAATCTCCGCGCCGTAGCCGTCCGACAGGATGAAGCCGCACTCGTTCGGGAAGATCTCGGCCGGCACTTCGGGGTGGGTGGCGAAGAAGAAGCGGTCGCAGAACAGGCGGTATTCCGGCCATTTGCGGTCGACGCGGAAATCCTCGATCGAGGATTTCACCTCGATGATCCATACGTCGCCGTTCCGCATCAGCGCGACGAGGTCGGCGCGCCGGCCGGTGACGAGGCAGAGTTCGGGCAGGATCGTCGCGCCCATTTCCAGGAAAAGCCGCTGCACGCCGCGCCTCACCAGCATCGCGCGCTCGGACTGGCGGCCGTCGACCAGCGGATTGGGGGACTTGATCGGGGAGACGATGGGCATGGCGCCAGACTAGGGGATTCGGAACAAAGCGGCAACCTTCCCGCCCCTCACCAATGCGGCGGCTTGGTCACCGGGATCTCCGGCGCGGTGACTTCCTCGATGCCGGTGAGCCTGAGCGCCATCGCCTCGACCCGCCGGTTCAATTCGTCGATCGTCTTCCAGGCCTTCGAAATCTCGGCAGAGAGGTCGTGGATCGTCCGCTCCTGCTCGGCGGCGAGGAGTTCGAGGGTGATGATGCGCTCGTCTGTGTCCGGTGACATGTTTGGATGGCTCCCTGCACGCGGCGTTTCGAAATTGACAATGACAGCGCCTTTTGTCGACACTGCGCCGTGGGCAAAAGCCCCGCGGGTTCTTGGCATCGAAACCCGCCGCATGCTAGGGATTTTGACCAAACGATCAAAGAGCCGGAGGGACCCGGCCGGGAAACGGGACGGCGCATGGCGGACGCGGCGATCGAACTGGTCGGGATCAACAAGAGCTTCGGCGCGGTTCGGGCCAATCGCGACATCCATCTGAAGGTCGAGCCGGGCACCATCCACGGCATCATCGGCGAGAACGGCGCCGGCAAGTCGACGCTGATGTCGATCCTCTACGGCTTCTACCAGGCCGATTCCGGCGAGATCCGCATCGGCGGCAAGCCGGCGGCGATCAAGACGCCCAACGAGGCTATCGCGCACGGCATCGGCATGGTGCACCAGCATTTCATGCTGGTCGAGAACTTCACCGTGCTGGAAAACATCATCCTCGGCGCCGAGGGCGCGGCCCTGCTCAACCGCGGCATAGCCAGGGCGAGGGGCGAACTGCACCGGCTGGAACAGGAATACGGGCTCGAGGTCGAGCCGGACGCGGTGATCGAGGAGCTCGCCGTCGGGCTGCAGCAGCGGGTCGAGATTCTGAAGGCGCTCTACCGCGGCGCGGAAATCCTCATCCTCGACGAGCCGACGGGCGTTCTGACCCCGGCCGAGGCCGACCATCTCTTCCTCATCCTGCGCAGGCTGAAGGACGAGGGCAAGACGGTCATCCTGATCACGCACAAGCTGCGCGAGATCATGGCCGTCACCGACAATGTCTCGGTCATGCGCCAGGGTCAGATGGTGGCGACGCGCAAGACCTCGGAGACCACCGTCGAGGAACTGGCCGAGCTGATGGTCGGCCGCCGCGTGCTGCTGCATGTGGAGAAGGGCGAAGCCAAGCCCGGCGAGGTAAAGCTCTCGGTGCGCAACCTCACAGTCAAGGACTCGCGCGGCGTCACAATGGTCAAGGACGTCTCCTTCGACGTGCGCGGCGGCGAGATCGTCGGCATCGCCGGCGTGGCGGGCAATGGCCAGTCGGAACTGATCGAGACCATAGCCGGCATCCGCAAGGCGGTCTCGGGCACGGTCATGCTCGACGGGCGTCCGGTCGACGTCACCGGCGCCGCGGATCCGGCGGACCTGCGCCGGCGCGGCCTCGCCCATGTGCCGGAAGACCGCCACCATATGGGGCTGATCCTGCCGTTCGAGGAATACGAGAACTCGATCCTCGGCTATCATAACGATCCCGAATACGGGAACGGCGTGTTCCTCGACCTGAAGGCCGTCGAGGCCGATGCCCGCGACAAGATCGCCAAATACGACATCCGGCCGACCGATCCGCATCTCAAGACGGCGAATTTCTCCGGCGGCAACCAGCAGAAGATCGTGCTGGCCAGGGAAATGGAGCAGGACCCCGGCGTGCTGATCGTCGGCCAGCCGACGCGCGGCGTCGACGTCGGCGCCATCGAGTTCATCCACAAGCGCCTGATCGCCATGCGCGACGCCGGCAAGGCCGTGCTGCTGGTTTCTGTCGAGCTCGACGAGATCCGCTCGTTGTCCGACCGTATCCTCGTCATGTTCGACGGCCGCATCGTCGGCGAGCGCGGGCCCGATGCCACCGAAGGTGCGCTCGGCCTGCTCATGGCGGGCGTCGAGCAGAAGGAAGCCGCGGAATGACGACGCCCGCGCTTCTCGTGATCGACGTGCAGAATGCGATCGACGATCCGGTCTGGGGCCGCCGCGGCCAGCCGGAGATGGAAGGCAACATCGCGACCCTGCTCGACGCCTGGCGCGCCCGGCGGTTGCCCATCGTGCACATCCGGCACGATTCGACGGACCTCACCTCGCCCTACCGTCCGGGCACGCCCGGCAACGAGTTCAAGGCAGATGTCGCGCCGCAGCCCGGCGAGCCGGTGATCGACAAGCGCACCAACAGCGCCTTCATCGGCACCGACCTGATGGACGTGCTGGACGAACTGCAGGTGCACCGGCTGGTGATGACGGGCGTCCTGCTGGAGAACTCGGTCGAGGCGACCGCGCGCATGGCCGGCAACCTGGGCTTCGAGGTGGTGATACCCGAAGACGCGGTGGCGAGCGTCGACCGCACCGACAGAAGGGGCCGCCACTGGCCCGCGGAGGACGTCCATGCGCTCACCCTGGCGATACTCGAGAACGAGTACGCGCAGATCTCCGACACGCGTACCCTGATCGAGGCCCTGCCATGAGCGCGCCCTACGCGAAACTCCCCGCCTGGGCCGACTATGGCCTGATCCCGCTCATCAACCTGATCGTCGCCTTTTTCGTCGCCGGTCTCGTCGTCCTGCTGGTCGGCGAAAGCCCGTTCGAAGCGGTGCAGCTGATGATCAAGGGTGCGTTCGGCTCGGGCCGCGGCATCGGCTATACGCTCTACTACGCGACGAATTTCATCTTCACCGGCCTCGCCGTCGCCGTCGCCTTCCATGCCGGCCTGTTCAACATCGGCGGCGAGGGGCAGGCGTCGGTCGCCGGCGTCGGCGTCGCCGTCGTCTGCCTCGCCTTCGATTCCATCCTTCCCTGGTGGGTCACGTTCCCGATCGCGGTCGTCGCCGCAGCGATCTTCGGTGCGGCCTGGGCGCTGATCCCGGCCTGGCTGCAGGCCTATCGCGGCAGCCACATCGTCATCACGACGATCATGTTCAATTTCATCGCCGCCAGCCTGATGGTCTATCTACTGGTCAACGTCTTCAAGGCGCCGGGACAGCAGGCACCGGAAACGCGCACCTTCCTCGAAGGCGCCAACATCCCGAGCCTCGAGCCGCTTCTGAACATGCTGGGCATCGCGGCGCGCCGCACGCCGCTCAACATCACCTTCTTCCTGGCGCTTCTCGCCGCCTTCGGCGTCTGGCTGCTGATCTGGCGATCGAGGCTGGGCTACGAGATCCGCACCATGGGCCACAGCCCGAAGGCCGCGCGCTACGCCGGCATCGGCGAAAAGCGCATCATCATCGTCACCATGCTGATCTCCGCGGGCCTCGCCGGCCTGATGGCGCTGAACCCGATCATGGGCGCGCAGGATCGGATGCAGCTCGGTTTCGTCGGCGGCGCGGGCTTCGTCGGCATCGCGGTTGCGCTGATGGGCCGTTCGCATCCCGTCGGCATCATCCTCGCTGCGATCCTGTTCGGCATGCTCTACCAGGGCGGCGCGGAGATCGCCTTCGAGATGCCCAATATCACCCGCGAGATGATCGTCGTCATCATGGGCCTGGTGATCTTCTTTGCCGGCGCGCTGGAGCACATGTTCCGTCCCGCCGTGCAGGCGACCCTGGCCTCGCTGAGGCCTTCAAGCATGGGACTGAAACCGAAGCCGGCGGGAGACGCCTGACATGTTCGCCG
The DNA here is from genome assembly GCA_019635735.1 of Mesorhizobium sp. GTDB lineage: Bacteria > Pseudomonadota > Alphaproteobacteria > Rhizobiales > Rhizobiaceae > Mesorhizobium_A. The sequence goes on along the minus strand of JAHBYX010000005.1, from coordinate 135,168 downwards.
ACGTCCTCATCTCGCTGCTCGACCTGACCATCCGCCTCTCGGTCCCGCTGCTTCTCGCCTGCCTCGCCGGCCTCTATTCGGAACGTTCGGGCGTGTTCGACATCGGCCTCGAAGGCAAGATGCTGGCCGGCGCCTTCGCCGGCGCGTCGGCCGCCGCCGTCACCGGATCGGCCTGGATCGGCGTCGCTGCCGCGGTCCTCGCCGCCGTGTTCTTCGCGCTCGTCCACGGCTTTGCCGCCATCACCAACCGAGGCAACCAGATCGTTTCGGGCGTGGCGATCAACTTCGTCGTCGCGGGCGCCACGATCCTGTTCGGCCAGGCCTGGTTCAAGGAAGGCGGCCGCACGCCTCAGCTCACCGGCAACGCGCGATTCGACCCGATCACCCTGCCTTTCGCCGATGCGCTGCGCGATGTTCCGCTCGTCGGTCCGATCTACGCCGAGCTGATCTCGGGCCATTCGGCGCTGGTCTACATCGCCTTCCTGATGGTGCCGCTCACCTGGTGGGTGCTGTTCCGCACCCGCTTCGGGCTGCGGCTGAGGGCCGTGGGCGAGAATCCGGCGGCGGTCGACACCGCCGGCGTGTCGGTGACCTGGCTGCGCTATCGCGCGGTCATCGTCTGCGGCGTGCTGACCGGACTGGCGGGCGCCTATCTGTCGCTCGCCCAGAGTCCGGGCTTCGTCAAAGACATGACCGCCGGCCGCGGCTTCATCGCGCTCGCGGCGCTGATCTTCGCCAAATGGAAGCCGGTTCCGGCGATGTTCGCCTGCCTTCTGTTCGGTTTCCTCGAGGCATTCGGCATCCGCTTCCAGGGCACGGCCTTCCCGTTCATCGGCCAGGTGCCGGTCCAGCTGATGCAGGCGCTGCCCTATATCCTGACCGTCATCCTGCTGGCCGGCTTCATCGGCAAGGCGGTGCCTCCGAAGGCGGGCGGCGTCGCCTACGTCAAGGAACGCTGACATGGTCGTCACAGACGAGCTCTTCCGCGCCGCGCGCGCGGCCATGGCGAGGGCTTACGCGCCCTACTCGCACTTCCCCGTGGGAGCTGCCTTGCGCACGGCGGACGGCCGCACCTATGCCGGCGCCAATATCGAGAACGCCTCCTATCCGGAAGGCTGGTGCGCGGAGACGACGGCGCTCGGCCACTACGTCATGGACGGCGGCGGCGAGATCACCGACATCGCCGTCGTCGCCGAGCGCATGAACCGCATCACGCCCTGCGGCGGCTGCCGCCAGCGCCTGGCCGAGTTTTCGAAGCCGTCGACGCGCCTGCATCTGTGCGACCAGAACGGGGTGGTCGAAACCCTCACGATGGGCGATATTCTGCCCCTCGGCTTTTCCGGCGAGATCCTGAAATGACCACTGCCGTCGATATCCTCGTCGAACGTCTTGCCGGCCGCACGCCCAAGGTTGGCCTCGTGCTGGGCTCCGGCCTCGGCGGCCTCGTCAACGAGGTGCAGAATGCCGTGCGCATTTCCTACGGCGACCTTCCGGGCTTTCCGAAGAGTGGGGTCACGGGCCATGCGGGCGAGCTCGTCGCCGGCGACTTCAACGGCACGGCCGTGATCATGATGGCCGGCCGCGCGCATTACTACGAACACGGCAATGCCGGCGCCATGCGCCCGGCGCTGGAGGTACTGCAGGGCATCGGCGTCGAGACGCTGATGCTGACCAACGCCGCCGGCTCGTTGGAACCAGAGATGGGACCCGGATCGGTGATGCTGATCACCGACCACATCAACTTTTCCGGCTCCAACCCGCTCTTCGGCGAGCCGACCGACCGCCGCTTCGTCGGCCTGACCCAGGCCTACGACCCCGGCATGCGCGCCGCGCTCGAGGCTGCGGCGCAGAAGACCGGCACGCCGCTTCACAAGGGCGTCTACATGTGGTTCTCCGGCCCGTCCTTCGAGACGCCGGCCGAGATCCGCATGGCCCGCATCGTCGGCGCCAATGCGGTCGGCATGTCGACCGTTCCCGAGGTCATCCTCGCGCGCTTCCTCGGCCTGCGCGTGGCGGCCTGTTCGGTCATCACCAATCTAGCCGCGGGCATGACCGGCGGCGAACTCTCGCACCAGGAAACCAAGGACATGGCGCCGCTCGGGGGAGCACGGCTGGCGGCGATCCTGCGCGAGGCGATCGGAGGCTTCTGATGAACGCCAAGACGGAACATGCGGTGGCGTCGGGCGCGGCGCCCCTCCACCTGTCCAATATGCGTCCGCGCAATGACGGCACGCCGCTGAAACCCGAATGGTTCGAGGCGATGGACGTCAACCTGTCGGCCGCGGAGCGCCGCGCCGCCACGCTGACAACGCGGCGCACGGTGAAGAAGGCGTGGCAGGCGGCGTGGCTGGTGCGCGCCATAGAGGTGATCGACCTGACGACGCTCGCCGGCGACGATACGCCCGGCCGCGTCAAGCGGCTCTGCGCCAAGGCGCGCCATCCTCTGCGCGGCGACCTGGTCGAGGCACTGGGCCTCACCGGCCGCCGCCTGACGACGGGCGCGGTCTGCGTCTACCCGACGATGGTGCCGACGGCGGTCAAGGCTCTGGAGGGGTCGGGCATCCCGGTCGCTTCCGTCGCCACCGGCTTTCCCACGGGGCTCACGCCGCTGAAGCAGCGGCTGGAGGAGATCCGATACGCCGTCGGCGAGGGTGCCGAGGAGATCGACATCGTCATCACCCGGGCGCATGTGCTCAACGCCGACTGGAACGCGCTCTATGACGAGGTCAGGCAGATGCGCGAAGCCTGCGGCCCGGCCCACCTCAAGGCGATCCTGGCGACCGGGGAACTCAAGACGCTGACCAATGTCTACAAGGCCTCCATGGTGGCAATGCAGGCCGGCTCCGATTTCATCAAGACCTCGACCGGGACGGAAGCGGTCAACGCCACCCTGCCGGTGAGCCTGGTCATGGTGAGGGCTATCCGCGATTACCTGGAATATACCGGCGGCATTCATGTCGGCTTCAAGCCGGCCGGCGGAATCCGCGCCGCCAAGGACGCGCTCGCCTGGCTGATCCTGATGAAGGAGGAACTCGGCGATCCCTGGCTGCAGCCCGACCTGTTCCGCATCGGCGCCTCGGGCCTTCTGAGCGACATCGAGCGCCAGCTCGAACACTACGTCACCGGGCGGTATTCGTCGAACGACCGGCACGGGATTGCGTGAGGCGGCCATGAACCAGATCCAGGACATCCTCAAGACCATGGACTACGGCCCGGCGCCCGAGGAGGACGCGATCGTTCGCGACTGGCTGAAGCGGCACAAGGGCCGGTTCGGCCATTTCATCGGCGGCAAGTTCACGGCGGCGGCCGGCGATACGTTCGGTGTCCCCAATCCCGCCACCGGCGAGACGCTGGCCGAGGTCGCGGTCGCCGGCAAGAAGGAGGTCGATGCCGCGGTGAAGGCGGCGACGGCCGCCTTTGCCTCGTGGTCGAAGCTTTCCGGCAACCAGCGCGCCCGCCATCTCTATGCGATCGCGCGCGAGATCCAGAAGCATGCGCGCTTCCTTGCCGTGCTCGAGACGCTCGACAACGGCAAGCCGATCCGCGAGACGCGCGACATCGATATCCCGCTCGTCGCCCGCCATTTCTACCACCATGCCGGCTGGGCCGAGCTGCGCGACGAGACCTTTGCGGGCTACGAGGCGGCCGGCGTCTGCGGGCAGATCATCCCGTGGAACTTTCCGCTGCTGATGCTCGCCTGGAAGATCGCGCCGGCGCTTGCAGCCGGCTGCACCGTGGTGCTCAAGCCCGCCGAGCACACGCCGCTGACGGCACTCGCCTTCGCCGAGATCTGCAAGGAGGCGGGCCTGCCCGCCGGCGTCGTCAACATCGTCAACGGCGGCGGCGAGACCGGGGCGCTGATCGCCGGCCATGACGGCATCGCCAAGCTCGCCTTCACCGGCTCCACCGAGGTCGGCCGCATCCTGCGCAGGCAGACCGCGGGCTCCGGCAAGAAGCTGTCGCTGGAGCTGGGCGGCAAGTCGCCCTTCATCGTCTATGCCGACGCCGACCTCGACGCGGCAGTCGAGGGCGCGGTGGACGCGATCTGGTTCAACCAGGGCGAGGTCTGCTGCGCGGGCTCGCGCGCGATCGTGCAGGAGGGCGTCGCCGACCGGTTCCACGCCAAGCTGCGCGCCCGCATGGAGAAGCTGCGCGTCGGCGATCCGCTGGACAAATCGACCGATGTCGGCGCCGTCGTGGCGCGCGTGCAGATGGAACAGATCGCCGCGCGCGTGAAGGCCGGCGTGGCCGAGGGCGCCGAGATGTTCCAGCCGAGCTGGGCGGCAACCCTCCCCACCAACGGCTGCTTCTTCGCGCCGACCCTGTTCACCGGGGTCATGCCGGCCTCGCAACTGGCGCAGGAGGAGATATTCGGCCCCGTCCTGATTTCGATGACCTTCCGCACCCCGGGCGAGGCGATCCAGCTCGCCAACAACAGCCGCTACGGCCTCGCCGCCTCGATCTGGTCGCAGAACCTCGACACCGCCTTCGACGCGGCGCGGCGGCTGAAGGCCGGCGTGGTGTGGATCAACTCGACCAACCTTTTCGACGCGGCCATCCCCTTCGGCGGCTACAAGGAAAGCGGTTTTGGGCGCGAGGGCGGCAGGGAAGGGATGCACGAATATCTCGTGCCCGGCTGGCTGAAGAAGGCGAAGCCTGCGCCGATAGCCAAGCCGCTGCCGGCGGCGGCGCCGCTCGATGCCGACGAGGCGGACCAGGCGGACGTTGATCGCCCGGCGACCCTCGACCGCACCGTCAAGCTCTATATCGGCGGCAAGCAGGCGCGGCCGGATTCGGGCTATTCCTACCCGGTCCACGACCATGCCGGAAAATTCGTCACCGAGGCGCCGCTCGGCAACCGAAAGGACATCCGCAACGCGGTCGAAGCCGCGCACAAGGCAGACGGCTGGTCGGGCATGACGGGGCATGCCCGCGCGCAGGTGCTCTATTTCCTCGCCGAGAACCTGGAGTTGCGCGCGGCCGAGTTCGCGCGCCGGCTGGTGCAGGCGACCGGCGCGTCGGCCACGAAGGCCGCGCGGGAAGTGGACGTGACGGTCGCGCGGGTGATGTACTACGCCGCCTGGGCGGACAAGTATGACGGCGCGGCGCGGGCGCCGCAGGCCCGCATGCTGTCGGTCGTCCTCAACGAGCCGTGGGACGTGATGGCGATCTCCTGCCCGGACGAGGCGCCGTTGCTCTCCTTCGTCTCGCTGGTCGCCCCGGCAATCGCGCTTGGAAACCGCGTGGTAGTCACGCCCTCGCCGCGCCAGCCGCTCGCCGCGCTCGACCTCTACCAGGTGTTCGATACGTCCGACCTGCCGGGCGGGGTGGTCAACATCGTCACCGGCGACCGCGACCAGCTGGCGAGCGTGCTGGCGAAACACGACGACGTCGCGGCGCACTGGTATTTCGGCTCGAAGGAAGGCTCGGCGCTGGTCGAGAAGGAATCCGCCGGCAATCTCAAGGCGGTCTGGGTCAATCAGGGGCTCACCCGCGACTGGCTCGACCCGGCGCAGGGCCAGGGCGAGGAGTTCCTGTTCCACGCCGTGCGCCACAAGGCGATCTGGACGCCGTTCGGGGTGTAGTGATGACACATGCGGCGAGTTCCCTCCCGCTGGAGGGGAGGGTGGTCGGGCAAGGCCCGACCGGGAGGGGTCCTCTCCACCGGCACGCCCTCATCTTTGTTTCGGAATACGCCGAGCTTGTCGCCGGCGACCCCACCCGACCGGCCTTCGGCCGGCCACCCTCCCCTCGAGGGGGAGGGATCCACTGATGCTCCCCCAGGAATTCATCCGCCTCAAGCGCGACGGCAAGGCGCTGCCGAAGGACGCGATCGCGGAATTCGTCAGGGGCATGGTGTCCGGCGCCGTCACCGAGGGCCAGGTCGCCGCCTTCGGCATGGCGGTGTTCCTCAACGGGATGAGCCGCGACGAGGCGGTGGCGCTGACGCTCGCCATGCGCGATTCCGGCGAGGTGCTGAAGTGGAGCCTGCCGGGTCCCGTGGTCGACAAGCATTCGACCGGCGGCGTCGGCGACAACGTCTCGCTGATGCTGGCGCCGATCGTCGCCGCCTGCGGCGCCTATGTGCCGATGATCTCGGGCCGGGGACTTGGCCACACCGGCGGCACGCTGGACAAGATGGATTCCATCCCCGGCTATGTCAGCCAGCCCGACAACGCCCTGTTTCGCAAGGTCGTGCGCGACGTCGGCTGCGCCATCATCGGCCAGACCGGCGACCTGGCGCCGGCCGACAAGCGCTTCTACTCGATCCGCGACGTCACCGCGACGGTCGAGTCGATCCCGCTCATCACCGCCTCCATCCTGTCGAAGAAGCTCGCCGCAGGGCTGGGCGCACTGGTGCTCGACGTCAAATCCGGCAACGGCGCCTTCATGGCGCGGCCGCGTGACGCGCAGGCTCTCGCCAAGAGCCTCGTCGAAGTCGCCAACGGCGCCGGCCTGCCGACGACCGCGCTGGTGACCGACATGAACCAGCCGCTGGCGTCCGCCGCCGGCAACGCGGTCGAGGTGGCCAACGCGGTCGAATTCCTCACCGGCGACGCCCGCGACCGCCGCCTGCTGGACGTGACGCTGGCGCTCGCGGCCGAAATGCTCGTCTCGGCCGGTCTCGTCCGCAGCCGCAAGGACGGTCTAGCCACCGCCCGCCAGGCGCTGGAGAGCGGCGCGGCGGCCGAGCGCTTCGGCCGTATGGTCAAGGCGCTGGGCGGGCCGGGCGACTTCGTCGAGAAATTCGCCAGTTACCTGCCGAAGGCCCCGGTCGAGCGCGCCGTGCAGGCTTCCACGGCGGGTTTCGTCCGCGCCATCGCCACCCGCGATATCGGCCTGGCGGTCGTCGCGCTTGGCGGCGGACGCACGCGCCCGCAGGACGCGGTCGATCCCGCTGTAGGGTTGACGCACCTGCTGCCGGTCGGCGCCGAGGTTAAGGCGGGCGATCCGCTGTGCCGGATCCTCGCGCAGACGGAAGATCAGGCCCGCCAGGCGACGGACGCAGTGATCGCGGCCTACGAAATCGGCGAGGCGAGGCCGCAGCTGGCTCCGGTGGTGCAGCGGCACATCGCGAACTGAGCCCTACTGCTCGAGCACCAGGACCTCGTCCTTCACCTCGAATCGCGCCAGCTGCTTCAGCAGGCTCATGCCGATCAGCGTGTTGTGGAGCGATTTGTCTTCCATGACGACGGCGTCGACGCCGTCCACGCGGATGCGGCCGATCTCGATCGAGTCGACGCGCACGACGGCCGCGCGCGCCTTGCCGTTGGCAGTGTTGACGTCGTATTTGAACTCGCTGCGTGATACCGTGATGCCGATCTTCCGCGCCGTGGTCTCGTTCATCGCGACCAGTGTCGCGCCGGTGTCGATCAGCCCTTCGACCTTGCGGCCGTTGAAGCGCAGCTCCGTGCGGAAATGCCCGGTCTTGTCGGCCGGGATCGACACTTTCTGGTGGGCGCCGGTCGAGGCCGCGGGTTTTGCGGCAGGCGCGGAGACGACGGCCGGCGCCGCCTCGGGTGCGGGCGAGATGAGGTCGTGAAAGGTCTCGGGGCTTGCCTGGTAGAGGATAGGCACCGAGGCGGAGAGGCCGACAAAGGCGCCGATCAGGATGACGTTGCGCATCAGGTGAGGTCCCGTTTCGCGGGAGATGCTAACCCAGCGCGGTCACCACAGGTTTAACGAACGGGATGGAGTATGCTTGCCGTAGCCTGCTGCAGAGGCCGTCATTCTCGGGCTTGTCCCGAGAATCTGCCGACAATCGGGATTTGCTGCGTTTTCTTCCGCTTTTCCTGCCGCTGCCGGTAGATTCTCGGGACAAGCCCGAGAATGACGGCGCGGGGTTATTCTTGACGCTGGGACGTCAATCAACCCGCTCTCACTTCGTGCCGTACATTCTGTCGCCGGCGTCGCCGAGGCCGGGCACGATGTAGCCCTTTTCGTTGAGCTTTTCGTCGATCGCGGCGGTGAACACCGGCACGTCGGGATGCGCCTTGGTGAAGCGCTCGATGCCTTCGGGTGCTGCCAGCAGGCACAGGAAGCGCAGATTGGTCGCGCCGCGGCTCTTGAGCTTGTCGATCGCAGCGATCGCCGAATTGGCGGTCGCCAGCATCGGGTCGACGACGATCACCAGCCGGTCGCCGAGATCGCTCGGCGCCTTGAAGAAATATTCGACGGCTTCCAGCGTGTCGTGGTCGCGGTAGAGTCCGACATGGGCGACGCGCGCGGCCGGCACCAGGTCGAGCAGGCCTTCGAGCAGGCCGTTGCCGGCCCGCAGCACCGAGGCGAAGACCAGTTTCTTGCCCTCCAGCGTCGGCGCGTCCATCGGCTGCAGCGGCGTTTCGATGCGCGTCGTCGTCAGTTCAAGGTCGCGCGTGACTTCGTAGCCGAGCAGCAGCGAGATCTCGCGCAGCAACCGCCGGAACCCGGCGGTCGAGGTCTCCTTGTTGCGCATGATCGTGAGCTTGTGCTGAACGAGCGGATGGTTGACGACGGTGACGCTCATTCGGGCAACTCCTGGCGGGACGGGACAGCGGACTTTAGCCAAGCGGCGATGCCGGCGAAACAGCCGGCGAAGGGTCAGTCACAGATTTGTCGGTCGCCGACGCGTTCACCGGCCCGCGCGTACAGGCTCCTTGAGCTTCGCGAGCAATGCCGCCCTGGTCTTCCTGTCGACGAAGGCGGCCTCGATCGCGGTGCGGGTCACTTCCGTCAGGTCGCGGTCGGTCAGGCCGAAATGCTCCTTCGCCACTGCATATTCCTTGCCGATGCTCGTCCAGAAGTAGGGAGGGTCGTCCGAGGAGAGCGTCACCTTGCAGCCTGCGGCCCGCAGCTTCGGGAAGGGATGGTCGGCGTAGGAGGGGAAGACCTTCAGCTCGACATTCGATACCGGGCAGACTTCGAGTACGACGCCTTCGTCGGCGATGCGCTTGACCAGGTCGGGATTCTCGATGGCGCGCACACCATGGCCGATGCGGGAGGGACGGATGTGGTCGAGCGCGTCGCGAACGCTCTCCCAGCCGGCGAGCTCGCCTGCATGGACGGTAATCCCCAGCCCCGCTTCCCGCGCGATCTCGAAGGCGCGCACATAGTCCTCCACGTCGCCGAAGCGCTCTTCGCCGGCCATGCCGAAGCCGGTCACCAGCGGATGGCCGCATTTGACCGCGAAACGCGCCGCCGCCTCGACCGATTCGACGCCGAAATGGCGCACGCCGGTGACGATCATCCGACCTTCGATGCCGGTCTTGGCATTGGCCCGCCTGATGCCTTCGCCGAGCGCGTTCGTATAGGCCACCGGCGACAGGCCGGATTTGACGGCATGGTCGGGCGAGGTGAAGACTTCGGAATAGATGGCGCCCTCGCGCGCCAGGCTGGTGAGATAGGTCTCGGTCAGCCGCGCATAGTCTTCCTCGTCGCGGAAGAGGCTGGACGCCGCGTCGTAGGCGGCGAGGAAGCTGGTGAAATCGTGCCAGACGAACGAGCCGTCCTTGATGAAGCCCGAGACGTCCGCGCCGTATTTGCGCGCCTGCTTCATCACCAGGTCGGGAGACGCCGCGCCCTCGACATGGCAATGGATCTCGGCTTTCAACACCATCGGCAATGCTCCATTCGGCGCGACTTGACCGCGTTGACCATGATTCGGTGCGCGGCGGTTCATCGCGGCCCGGACAATAGCGCCGCAGAAACGCATCGGCTATGGTCCGGCCCGAATTCGACGGGACACAATCATGTCAGAACAGCGCACCACGGTCGGCGGCGGAATGGAGACCTCCTACGGTTTCCGCGATGTCGCGCCCGGCGAGAAGCAGGGCCTCGTCAATGACGTCTTCCACAAGGTCGCCAACCGCTACGACCTGATGAACGACCTGATGTCGGCCGGCATGCATCGCGTCTGGAAAGATGCGATGGTGACCTGGCTCAACCCGCCGAAGCGCGGCGACTGGCGCTCGCTCGACGTCGCTGGCGGCACCGGCGACATCGCCTTTCGCATCGTCGAGGCGTCGCAGCGCAACGCCCATGTCACCGTGCTCGACATCAACGGCTCGATGCTGTCGGTCGGCCGCGAGCGGGCGGAAAAGCGCGGCATTGCCGGCAATGTCGACTTCGTCGAGGCCAATGCCGAGGAACTGCCTTTCTCCGACGACACGTTCGACGCCTATACGATCGCCTTCGGCATCCGCAACGTGCCGCGCATCGAGGTGGCACTCGCGGAGGCGGCGCGCGTGCTGAAGCCCGGCGGCCGCTTCCTCTGCCTGGAATTCTCCGAGGTCGACATGCCGCTACTCGACCGCGTCTACGACGCCTGGTCCTTCAACGCCATTCCGCGCATCGGCCAGGTGGTGACCGGCGACGGCGAGCCCTACCGCTATCTCGTCGAGTCGATCCGAAAATTCCCCAACCAACGCGACTTCGCGGCGATGATCACGGCAGCCGGTCTGTCGCGGGCGACCTGGCGCGATTTCTCCGGCGGCATCGCGGCGCTCCATTCGGCCTGGAAGATCTGACCGGCGCATGAGCACATTGGGCGCTTACTTCCGACTGGCGCGCGCGGGCTGGATCATGGTTCGCGAGGGCGTCGTCGCGGCCTTGCCGGGCGATCAGCTGTGGGGCCTGCCGAAATTCGGCTGGCGGCTGGGCAGGCTGCTCTCGCGGCGCCGTTCGTCCCGCCTCGATCGGAGCGAGCGCTTCTCCAAGGCCGTCACCCGGCTCGGCCCGTCCTATGTCAAGCTCGGCCAGTTCCTCGCCACCCGGCCCGACGTGGTCGGCACCGAGATCGCCAACGATCTCGCCAGGCTGCAGGACCAGATGGCGACCTTCCCGCGCGAAGCGTCGGTCGCCGCGATCGAGGAATCGCTTGGGCGTCCCCTCGACGATCTCTATGCCTCGCTGGGCGAGCCGGTCGCCGCGGCCTCGATCGCCCAGGTGCACCCGGCGGAGGTGCTGAAGGACGGCGCGACCCGCAAGGTCGCGGTCAAGGTCATCCGGCCGGGCGTGCGCCGCCGCTTCTTCCAGGACCTCGAGAGCTACTTCCTGGCCGCGCGGCAGATGGAGCGCTTCGTCCCGGCGACGCGCCGGCTGCGTCCCGTGCAGGTGACACAGATCCTCGAACAGACCACCAAGATCGAGATGGATCTGCGGCTGGAGGCGGCCGCGCTGTCGGAGATCGGCGAGAATACGGCGGACGATCCGGGCTTCCGCGTGCCCGCCGTCGACTGGGAGCGCACCGGGCGCGACGTGCTGACGCTCGAATGGATCGACGGCATCAAGATGTCCGACATCGCGGGCCTGCGCGCCGCCGGGCACGACCTCAACGCGCTTGCCGCGACGCTGATCCAGTCCTTCCTGCGCCATACGCTGAGGGACGGCTTCTTCCACGCCGACATGCACCCGGGCAACCTCTTCGTCGAGGCGGACGGGACGATCGTCGCGGTCGATTTCGGCATCACCGGCAGGCTCGGCAAGAAGGAGCGGCGCTTCCTCGCCGAGATCCTCTACGGCTTCATCGTGCGCGACTACCGCCGCGTCGCCGACGTGCATTTCGAGGCCGGCTACGTGCCCCGCCGCCACGACCCCGCCTCCTTCGCGCAGGCGATCCGCGCCATCGGCGAGCCGATCCACGGCCAGCCGGCCGAGACGATCTCGATGGCGAAGCTGCTGACGCTGCTGTTCGAGGTGACGGAACTGTTCGACATGGAGGCGCGGCCGGAACTGGTGATGCTGCAGAAGACGATGGTCGTCGTCGAAGGCGTTGCCCGCACCCTCAATCCAGCTTTCAACATGTGGAAGACGGCGGAGCCGGTCGTCGGCGGCTGGATCCGCGACAATCTCGGGCCCAAGGGCCTGATGATCGATGCGCGGGACGGGCTGAACGCGCTCGTGGCGCTCGCCCGGCAGGCCCCGGAGCTTGCCGAGCGCACCGAGCGCCTGACGCGCGAGATCGACCTGATGGCCGAGCACGGCCTGCGCTTCGACGAGGAGACGGCGCGGCAGATCGGCAAGGCCGAGGCGCGCGGAACCCGCTGGGGCCGCGTGGCGATGTGGGTCGGCGCGCTGGCGCTGGTGTGGATTGCGTGGCAGGTGACGTGACTGCGTTGACTGCATTGCAGTCATTGCAGTCATAACGCACAAGCCGTATATGAAGCCAGGGAGACTTCCATGGCGCGGCTCACCGTTCGTAACCTCGAAGACGACGTCATGCAGCGCCTGCGCGAGCGCGGCGCGGCACGCGGCGTCTCGATGGAACAGGAGGCGCGCGATGTCCTCGCCGCCTCTCTCGGTCTGCCTACCACCGAAGGCTTTGATGCGAGTGGTATCGTGCCGTGGTTTCCACCTGACAACGAAAAACGCGACTCCTGACGGAAGCGAAGGCGATGGGTACATTGACGATCCGGGACCTGGATGAAAGCGTGAAGCAGCGCTTGCGGGAGCAGGCTGCCGCGCGAGGCCTCGCGATGGAGAAGGTGGTGCGCAAAATGCTTCGCCAGGGTGTCATGCCGCGGCGAAGGAAAGGGTCCATCTTCGATGAACTGACCCGACTTGGTGTGAAACCCGAGGAGCCGTTCGACCAGAAGAAGTTCACCGATGCCCTCTGGGATGAAGGTCTGCTTTGAACGGCTTCGTGATCGACAGTTCGGCCCTGATAGCGATTCTAGTAGTCGAACCCGAAGCCGACAGCTTCAATCGTTTTCTGGACCTCAATTTCGTCAGCTGCATCAGCGCTGCGACCGTTCATGAAGTGTTTTCCGTTGTCGTTCGCCGCAAGCTCGTCCATGGCGTGACACGGCTGGAACGGATTCTGGAGTTGATCGAACCGGAGATCGTTGCCTTCGACGCGCGACAGCTCTCGGTAGCGCGGGCTGCCTATGTCCGCTACGGACGTGGGACGGGACACCCCGCCGGGCTCAATCTGGGCGATTGCTTCTCCTACGCCTTGGCTAAGTCGCGCAATCTGCCGCTGCTGTTCAAGGGCGACGATTTCCGCCATACCGACATCGAACCGGCCCTCAAGCCGGGGTGAGGCTCGAGAATGACCCAGGCCCTTTCGGATAGACGCATCCTCCTCATCATCGGCGGCGGCATCGCGGCCTACAAGTCGCTCGACCTGATCCGCCGGCTGCGCGAACGCGGGGCGAGGGTGCGCTGTGTGCTGACCGTGGCGGCGCAGCATTTCGTGACGCCGCTTGCCGCCGGCGCACTGTCGGCCGACCATGTCTTCACCGATCTGTTCGACCGGCAGGACGAGCAGGATGTCGGCCATATCAGGCTGGCGCGCGAATGCGATGCGATCGTGGTGGCGCCGGCGACGGCGGACCTGATGGCAAAGCTCGCGAACGGCCTGGCCAACGATCTCGCCTCGGCCGTGCTTCTGGCGACCGACCGGCCGGTGCTGATGGCGCCGGCGATGAACCCGAAAATGTGGTCGCACCCGGCGACGCAGCGCAACCGCGCGACGCTGGCGAAGGACGGCGTGCGCTTCGTCGGGCCGAACAAAGGCGAGATGGCCGAGAGCGGCGAGGCGGGCGAGGGCCGCATGTCGGAGCCGATGGAGATTGCCGACGCGGTGGCGCATCTGCTTGCTCCGCCCGCCGGTCCGCTTGCCGGCCGGCGCATCGTCGTCACCTCCGGGCCGACCCACGAGCCGCTCGATCCGATCCGCTACATCGCCAACCGCTCATCGGGGAAACAGGGACATGCGATCGCGGCGGCACTCGCGAAGCTCGGCGCCGACGTGCGCCTCGTCAGCGGGCCGGTCTCGCTGTCCGATCCCTCGGGCGTGACCACGATCCATGTCGAGACCGCGCGCCAGATGCAGGCGGCGGTGGAGGCGCAGCTTCCGGCCGACGCCGGCATCTTCGTCGCCGCGGTGGCCGACTGGCGCCCGGCGGTCGAAATCGGCGAGAAGATCAAGAAGCGCGCCGGCGAAGCGCCGCCCGCCGTCGAGATGATCGAAAACCCCGACATCCTCGCCAGCGTCGGCCATCACCGGCAGCGGCCCTTTCTGGTCGTCGGCTTCGCAGCCGAGACGGAAAACCTGCTCGACAACGCCGCCGCCAAGCTGAAGAAGAAGGGCGCCGATTTCATCGTCGCCAACGACGTCTCGCATGACAGCGGCATCAACGCGCGCGGCGTCATGGGCGGCGACCGCAACCGCGTGAGAATCGTCTCCCGCGACGGCGTCGAGGAATGGCCCGAAATGACGAAGGACCAGGTGGCCGAGCGGCTTGCCAGGCTCGTAGCCGCGCGCCTTCAGACGATAACGGTATAGCATGAGCGCGTCCGTCCCCGTCATCGAGACGCCGCGCCTCGTGTTGCGCGGCCACCGCCTCGACGATTTCGACGCCCATGCGGCGCTGTGGGCCGATCCCGTCGTCACCCGCTTCATCGGCGGCGTGCCGCAGACGCGCGAGCAGGCCTGGGTGCGCCTCCTGCGCCACATGGGCATGTGGCAGGCGATGGGGTTCGGCTTCTGGGCGGTGACGGACAAACAGACCGGCCGGCTTCTCGGCGAGGCCGGCTTCCACGATCTGAAGCGCGACCTGACGCCCAGCCTCGAAGGCACGCTCGAAACCGGGTGGGGCTTCGTGCCGGATGTCCACGGCAAAGGGATCGCGACCGAGACGGTTTCAGCCGTCATCGCCTGGGGCGAGGCGAACCGCCCGGGCATGCGCATGACCTGCCTGATCGATCCGGCAAACACGGCGTCGCTGCGTGTCGCCGGGAAGAGCGGTTTTCGCGAGGTTGCGCGCACTACCTACCACGGCGCGCCGACGATCCTGTTCGAGCGGCCATAGGCGAGACGGTTCGCAGGCAGCGCGATCAGGTGTTGTTTGCTTCGTCCTCCTGACGAAGCAGGTTGTCGAGGATGTCCAGCCGGTCGCCCCAGAAGCGCTCGTAGCGGCGCAGCCATTCGTTGGCTTCCCTCAGCCGGGCGGCATCGAGGCTGCAATAGTGGGTTCGCCCCGAGATGCGCCGCCTGACAAGACCGGCCTGCTCGAGGACCCTCACATGCTTGGACGCGCCGGCGAAACTCATCGCATAGGGGCGCGCCAGGTCGCCGATCGCCTTCTCGCCGCCCTCGAGCGCCTGCAGCATGCCGCGGCGGGTGCCGTCCGACAGGGCATGGAAAACGGTGTCTAGGCGTGCAGTTTGTTCAACCATATAGTTTAGTTAATACTTGGGCCCTCGAAAGGCAACCTCTCGATCCGGGCGGACAAAGCGAAAAGGCCGACACGATGTGCCGGCCTTGCTGTCGACTCGTCGCTGACGGGGGTCACGCCGTCGGCTGCTTGGTCTTGCGCAGATAGGGCAGGATCGTCTCGTAGGAGCCGAAGCGCTTCGTCGCGTCGTCGTTGGACACGGCGGCGGTGATGATGACGTCCTCGCCCTGCTTCCAGTCCGCGGGCGTCGCGACCTGATGCTTGGCAGTGAGCTGGATCGAATCGATGGCGCGCAGGATTTCCGCGAAGTTGCGCCCCGTCGTCATCGGATAGCTCAGCGTCAGCTTGATCTTCTTGTCGGGCCCGATGACGAAGACGGAGCGGACGGTCTGGTTGTCGGCCGGCGTGCGCCCCTCGGACGTGTCGCCGGCGGAGGCGGGCAGCATGTCGTAGAGCTTGGCGACTTCCAAGTTCTTGTCGGCGATCAGCGGATAGTCGACCGCGTGGCCGGTAGCTACCTTGATGTCTTCCTTCCAGCGGTGGTGGCTTTCGACCGGGTCGACGGAGATGCCGATGATCTTGACGTTGCGCTTGGCGAACTCCGGCGCGTAGCCGGCCATCGTGCCGAGCTCGGTGGTGCAGACCGGCGTGAAGTCCTTCGGATGCGAGAACATGACCGCCCAGCCGTCGCCGATCCAGTCGTGGAAGCGGATGGTGCCTTGTGTGGTTTCCGCGGTGAAATCGGGTGCGACGTCGTTGATGCGCAGGCTCATGGGATCCTCCTGTTCTGTCTCGCGGCCTTTATAGATAGGCCGTTGCAGGAGCGCCAGCGAGAGCGTGGCCGGTGATCCAACGACCTCGAATTGGAAATGCGTTCTCCGCACCTGGCCGGGCGGAGGAGAAAATGCTCCGGGTCACAATGCTGCCGGCAAGCGACGAAACCGCTGTGCCGGACTACTTCTTCTCGGCCGCGGACTTCTGTTCCGGCAGAGGCGGAGGGAGCGCCTTGCCCTGGGCCGCCAGGTGCTCGCGCAGCAGCCGGACATTGACGTTGTTGGCCTTGAAGAACACGTCGAACACCGTGCCGACGACCGGAATCGATCCGACGGCGACGTCGAGCACCACGTTGCCGGCCATCTGCAGGATCAGCCGGCGCGGGGCGCCCAGCCGATGGGCCTTGTGGACGATGTGGGCCGAGATCGCCCCGGTCAGGAGATCTCCGACGACGGGGACCAGGCTCGCCACGGCGTCGACCCCGAAGCGGAACCCGATGACGGGAATCCGCCAGCGCGAATCGAGCAGGAAGGCGAGATCGGCGAGCTCGGGGAATTCATCCCCGACCCGGGTTGCCGCGCGCGCCGCGGCTGCCTTGCTGCTGATCTTCGGGGTCATGTCCGCGTGTCGGTTCCGCGTGTCTAGATATTGGCGCCGAGGTCGCGGGAGCCCGGCATATAGGCGATGTCGAAGTTGGGCCGCGCCTTGATGCGTTCGTACCAGCCGGCGACACGCGGGAGATGATCCCACAGATCCGTGCGTCCGCAATCCTCGAGCCGCACGATCGTCGGCGTCAGGGCTACGTCCGCGAGGGTGTACTGATCGCCGATGATGTAATCCCCGTCCTCAAGCGCGGCCTCCATCCGACGCAGGGTCTGGCTCAGGCGGTCGAGGGATTCGTCGATCTCTGTTTTCGAAAACCCGCCCCGGCCCATCTTCCGATAGAAATGCTTCCGCAGTGGGAGGCGTTCCGTATAGTCCCAGAACTCTTCCTCCGTCATCTTCGACCAGATCGGCACGAAGAAGGTGTTGAACGAGATCGGGCGGATCGAGGGGGTGGGAACCTCGTCGATATACTGACGCCAAGCCCGCATATGGGCGAGGCGCTTCAGGTCCTTCGGCCGGACCGGCACGTCGGGAAAGGCCTCGTCCAGATACTCGGTGATGACGCTGCTCTCGATGATCGGGTCGCCGTCGTGGACGAGCGTGGGCACGACGCCGTTCGGGTTCAGCTTCAGGTATTCCGGCGTCAGGTGCTCGCCCTTGCCGAAGTTGATGGCCATGCCGTCCCATTCCAGCCCTTTCTCGGCCAGCACGAGACGAACCTTCTGGCTGCAGGTCGAGATCGGTGCGTGATAGAGAAACAGCATGGACGACTTCCTCCCGAGGAGCGGCCACTATCGCAGACGCTGGCAGAGGGCCGCAAACGCTTTCGACCCAAGGTGGCATACAGCGGGTGAGCCATGGCGGATCGGCGGGGGGCGCCGCGGTCAATCGCTCCGGCCGGTCTCGCTGCGATAGAGGTCGGGCAGGAAGTTCTCGAACATCCCCACCTCCTCGATGTTGTGGCGCAGCCACGCCTTGCCCTGTGCAGGCGTGAAGGCAAAGGTCGACACGAACGGGCGCACGAGCGGATACCAGAAGGCGTCGCTGCCGATGATCAGGCAGTTCTCGTACAGCGTTCCGCCCTCGACACGCTCGAACGTATATTCCATGCGCGCGAGACCGGTGCGGCCGTGAAGCTCCGGATTGTGGATGTAGCCGCCCTCGTCGAGCCGCTCGATATGGGTGATCGTGTCGACGAGAAACTTCGGATTGCGGCCGAGGACTTCGATCAGCCGGATCGATGCGCCTGCACCGATGCTGCCGTCGGGAAGGCGCCGGTGGTAGCTGGCATGGACATGGTCGCACGGATGCCAGAAGCGGTAGCGGTTGTATCGCCGGCCGCCGAACCGGATCGTGCCTTCGAGGTTGCGGAACCACCAATCGAGCATGCGCGGCGTCACGCCGCGCACGATGTCGTGCCGGATCCAGAACCTCGTGCGGCCGTCTTCCATGCGTTCGACCCCGGTGTCGGCCGAGGAGAGCGGCTTCAGCGGGAACGGCAGGGGCAGCGGGGTCGGCAGGCGTTCGAAGCGGGGCGGATAGGTGAGCTCAAGGTCGTCGGGCGCGGTTTCCAGGGCGAACGACATGACGGATCTCCTTTTAGGATAGCGCGTGCTATACATTAATGAAGCGTGCTTTACCCGAGCCGCGATTATTTGTAAAGCGATCGCAATACAAAAGGATTCGCATGAGCGACGAACCGCCGAAACGGGGCCGCAAACCCTCGCCCGAACTGAGACGGACGATCCTGAACGCGGCGATCGGGGCGTTCGCCGCGCGCGGCATCGACGCCGCGACCACGCGCGAAATCGCCGCCGCCGCAACGACCACGGAACGGACCCTGTTCAAGCATTTCGGGTCGAAAGCCGGGCTGGTGCAGGCGGCGCTGGAAGCGGTGTCGATCGACTTTCTCAGCGACACGGCTTTCGCGCGGGCCCACGATCCGGCTCCGTTCACGGCCCGGGAGTTCGCAGCCTGGCACCGGATTTTCCTGGAGGATCGGGTGGCGAATGCCCAGCGCTCTCCCGAGAACTATCGCATCCTGTTCGCCGAACTGCTGCGCAACGATACGCTGCGCGGCAGCTACGGTCCGAGATGGAAGGCGACGGTGATGGACCCGCTGGCGGCGCATCTCGCCCGCATGCAATCGTCGGGCGAGATCGGCCGGGCGCTGGCGCCCGCGATGCTCGCGTCCGGCTTCTTCGGGCTCAACCTGAGCTACCTTCTGACCCGCTTCGCGCTGGCTCCGGGAGAGACCTGGGATGACCGGCGCGACATCGACGCGATCGTTGCGATGTTCGCGGCGATGTGCCGGTGAACCGGGCTACGCCGCCTCGCGCACCTGATAGTCCTTGATCGCGGTGAACTTGATCTGCTTCCAGCGGTCGGCTTCATACTGCAGGCCGAAGCCGTGCTGGGCGAGGAAGACGGGATCGCCGTCGAGGTCGCGGGCGATGTCGCCGCGATGCGCTTCCATGAAGCGCGAGAGCTCCGCCGGGCTGTCCGCGTCGATCCAGCGGCAGACGGTGAAGCGGGCAATCTCGAAATCGACCGGCAGGCCGTATTCGGCGGCGAGCCGCTCCTTCAAGACGTCGAGCTGCAGCGCGCCGACGACGCCGACGATCGCCGGCGATCCGTCCTCGGGAGAGAACAGCTGCACGACGCCTTCCTCGGCCATCTGCTGCAGCGCTTCCTTGAGCTTCTTCGCCTTCATCGGATCGCCGAGCCGCACGCGGCGGAGGATTTCCGGCGCGAAGTTGGGCACGCCGCGGAACAGGATCTCCTCGCCCTCGGTCAGCGTGTCCCCGATCCTCAGCGTGCCGTGATTGGGAATCCCGACCACGTCGCCGGCATAGGCCTCGTCGGCGGTGATGCGCGAGCGGGCGAAGAAGAATTGCGGCGCCGACAGCGACATCTGTTTGCCGGTGCGCACCAGCTTCGCCTTCATGCCGCGCTTCAGCTCGCCGGAACAGACCCGCACGAAAGCGATGCGGTCGCGGTGGTTCGGGTCCATGTTGGCCTGGATCTTGAACACGAAGGCGCTCATCTCCGGCTCGGTCGCGTGCACGACGCGCGTATCCGCCTCCTGGTCCCGCGGCGGCGGGGCAAACGCGCCCAGCGCCTCGATCAGGTCGCGCACGCCGAAGTTGCGAAGTGCCGAGCCGAAATAGACCGGCGTCAGATGTCCTTCGAGAAAGGCCTGGCGGTCGAAGGGCCTGCAGGCTTCGCGGGCCAGCTCCAGTTCCTCGATGAAGGCCTCCTGCTCGTTGATCGGCAGCAACCCGGCGACGCGGTTGGAATCGGGTCCGTTGACCGGCGTCCGTTCCAGTTCCTCGTCGCCCTTCCGCACCGAATTGGTCGGCAGGTGGTAGGTGCCGGAGAAGGTGCGGCCCTGGCCGATCGGCCAGGTCATCGGCGCGGTGTCGAGGGCGAGCTTCGCCTCGATCTCGTCAAGGATCTCGAACGTGTTGCGGGCCTCGCGGTCCATCTTGTTGACGAAGGTGACGATCGGGATGTCGCGCAGGCGGCAGACCTCGAACAGTTTCAGTGTCCGCGGCTCGATGCCCTTGGCGGCGTCGATGACCATCACCGCCGAGTCCACCGCCGAGAGCGTGCGGTAGGTGTCGTCGGCGAAATCCTCGTGACCGGGCGTGTCGAGCAGGTTGAAGACGTTGTCGCCATATTCGAAGGTCATCACCGAGGTGACGACCGAGATGCCGCGCTCGCGCTCGATCTTCATCCAGTCGGAGCGGGTGTTCATCCGGTCCTTCTTGGCCTTGACCTCGCCGGCGAGCTGGATCGCGCCGCCGAACAGCAGCAGCTTCTCCGTCAGCGTCGTCTTGCCGGCGTCCGGGTGCGCGATGATCGCGAATGTGCGGCGCCGGGCGACGGCGTCCTTGATCGTCTCGGTCATGGATGGAATTCCGTTCGGGGCCGGCTTCTAACAAAACGTCGCCGGGCTGTCGAGCAAGGCCGTCGACGCGCCTATGGCTGGAAAATGTCAGGAGCCTGCGGCCTGACCAAACGGGGCGGTTTACCACCGACGGGTCGCGACCCTAGATTTGACGCGAGATCGACTCGGGGACGCTTTCGATGGACGTGACTGACAGGGGAGCCCGGTTCCGGGCGCTGCACGAGGCGACGTTCGTGATCCCCAATCCGTGGGATGTCGGGACGGCGCGGCTGCTCGAATCGTTGGGTTATCCGGCTCTCGCGACGACGAGCGCCGGCTACGCCTTCTCGCGCGGGCTGGCCGACGGAGCAGTCGGCTTCCCCGAGATGATCGCGCATTGCAAGGAATTGGCCGCCGCCGTCGACGTGCCCGTCTCGGCCGATCTCGAGAAGGGCAAGGGCGACAGTCCCGAAAGTGCTGCCGAGACGATCTTCGCCGCCGAGGCGGCAGGTCTTGCCGGCTGCTCGATCGAGGATTCGACCGGCGACCCGGACAAGCCGATCTACGACTTCTCGCTCGCCGTGGAGCGGGTCGCGGCCGCAGTCGAGGCTGCGCGATCGCTGAAGCGCGATTTCGTCTTCACCGCGCGGGCGGAGAATTTTCTCTGGGGTATCAAGGATCTCGACGACACGATCCGCCGCTTGCAGGCCTTCGAGAAGGCCGGCGCCGACGTGCTCTATGCGCCGGCCCTCGCCGACATCGAGACGGTGAGGACGGTCTGCGATTCGGTGTCGCGGCCGGTCAACGTGCTGGCGATTGCGGGCTTTTCGGTCGAGGCGCTGCGCGGCGCCGGGGTGAGGCGGATTTCGGTGGGCTCGAAACTCGCCACGGCGGCGTTCGGGGCAGTCAAGCGCGCCGCGCTGGAGATGCTCGATCCGGGCACGTTCGAATATGCCAGGGAGGGAATGCCCTTCGCCGATCTGCAGCAGCTCTTCGCACGACGCGGCTGACGGGTATAGAACGGTTCGCCCTCTCATCGAATGGAGCCACGATTGACCTCCCGCGCGGCTGCATTCGCCCTTCTCTCCGGCAATTTCCTCATTGGCATGTCGGTCATTGCGCCGGCAGGGATGGTCGCCCCTCTGTCCGCCGACCTCGGCGTCTCGGTGACGAGCGCGGCGCTGCTTTTGACCTTCGGCGCCGTGGTGCTCTGCATCGGCTCGCCGCTCGTCGCCTGGGGGACGGCGGCGACGGACCGGCGGCTCCTGCTGACGATCGCGCTGGCCGGGCTTTCGGCGAGCCACATCGCCTCGGCGCTCGCCCCTAACCTCGGCGTGCTGATGGCAGTGCGCATCGTGGCGATGGCGTTTGCGGCCATCTACACGCCGCAGGCGGCGAGCGCGATCGCCATGATGGTGCCCGAGAAGGAGCGGCCCGGCGCGATCTCCTTCATCTTCCTCGGCTGGTCGCTGGCGGCCGCCGCAGGCCTGCCGGTTGCCGCGTGGTTCGCGTCCGAACACGGCTGGCGCGGCGTGCATTGGGGCCTGGCCGCAGTTGGCTTCGCCGCAACCGGGGCCGTCGCAGTGTCAGTGCCTTCGGGCTTGAAGGGTGCGGCCATGTCGCTCCGGAACTGGGGCAGCCTCTTCTCCGACCGGCTGGTCCTTGCGCTCCTCGCCGTCACGATCCTGTCGGCGACCGGGCAGTTCATCGTCTTTCCGTTCTTCGGGCCGCTGCTCGACCGCCTCGCCGGCGCGACCGCCTCGCAGATCGCGCTCGCGTTTGCCGTCTTCGGCATCGCCGGTTTCGTCGGCAACATAGTCGCCTCCCGTGTCGTCGGCTCGCTGGGCATGCTGCGGACCTCGTTCGTCTTCTTCGCGATGATGGCAGTCGGCGCCGCCTTCTGGAGCGCGGCAGTCGGTTCGATCGAACTCGTCCTTATTGCATCCGCGGTCTGGGGGCTGGGTTTCGCGGCCTCCAACTCGATGCAGCAGGCGCGTCTGGCCGGCGCCGCACCCGCGCTCGCGGGCGCGGCGATCGCGCTCAATTCCTCCTCGATCTATGTCGGCCAGGCGGTGGGCTCTGCCCTCGGCGGCGTGATGTTCGACGCCGGCCTGCTGCGGGCGATGGGCTGGATGGCCACCGCTGCGCTGGTCCTTGCGCTTGCAACCGTCTGGTGGACTGGCCGGCTCGGGCGCCGCGCCTGAGCGGTCTGTCCTAGCCGAACACCGACCATTCCATCTGCTCGGCCAGACGTTCCAGCGCCAGCATGCCGAGCACGGAATTGCCGTTGTCGTCGAGGCCGGGCGACCAGGTGGCGATCGAGGCCTTGCCCGGCGCGATCGCCAGGATGCCGCCGCCGACGCCGCTTTTGGCGGGAAGGCCGGCGCGGAAGGCGAATTCGCCCGAGCCGTCATACATACCGCAGGTCATCATCAGCGCGTTGACGCGCCGGGCAAGGCGGACCTCGTCGTCCGATGCGCCCGAGCGGCGGTCGCGCATCAGATAGCGGCCGGCGAGCGCCAGCTGTCGGCAGTCGAGGCAGATCGCGCAGTTCTCGACATAGGCGCGCATGACATCCTCGACCTTGCTATGAAGGTTCTTGTAGCCCTTGGCCAGGCTGGCGTGCGCCCGGTTGTGGAAGCCCGCCGTCTCGCCGTCGGCCTCGACGATCTCGGCCATGCGGCCGAGCTTCTCGCCGACCTCGTCCTCCAGCATGGCGCGGACGGTCTTCGGCCCGCCGTGGCCTCTCGGTCGGTTCAGCAAGGCATCGATCACCACCAGCGCGCCGGAATTGATGTAGGGGTTGCGCGGGATACCCTTGTGGCGCTCGAGGTCGACGATGGAGTTGAAAGGATCGCCCGACGGCTCGAGGCCGACCCGCTTCAGGATCGCCTCGGTGTCGGCCCGGAGCGCGAGCGTGTAGGCGAAGACCTTGGAAATGCTCTGCAGCGGGAAGGGATGGTCCGACTTCCCGCCGGTGGCCAGCGTGCCGTCCGCGGTGACGACCGCGATGCCGAATTCGCCGGTCTCCAATTCGCCGATGCCTTCGACATGGCTCGCGGCCCTGCCGAAGGAATCCACCACCTTCATCTGCGCGACGATGTCGTCGATTACGGACTGGAGGTCACGCACGCGACGAGCGCGCGCCGGCGTCTTCTGTTTCGCTGCCATGCCATCCCCTCAGACTTCGCGCGCAACAACGCGCGAGGCCGGGGAAGGATGCATGTCAGCCTTCGGACGCCATCCTCTCGCGACGGGCCGTCTCAGCCTCGGTCGGGGTCTCCAGCGCGAAGGAGGCCGTCTTCACGGGGCCGGCCGGGCGGTAGGTTGCCGCGAGCACGCCTGCCGGTGTGACGCTGGAGCTGACGACGGCGAGCGCTCCAGGCCGCGTGCCTGAGCCGAAGAACGTCTTGCCACTGCCAAGGGTCAGGGGAAAAACCAGCAGCGTCACTTCGTCCAGGAGGTCATGCGCCAGCAGCGTCTGCACCAGCACGCTGCTTCCCTGGACGAGGAGGTCTGGCCCTTCCGTCTCCTTCAGCTTCCGCACCTCGGCCGCCGCATCGTGCAGCGCCGTCGAATTGGCCCACGACAGCGGCGCGCGCGACGACGTCGCCACGAATTTGCGGCAGGTGTTGAACTGCCGGGCGATCGGATCGTCGTCGCCGATGTGCGGCCAGTGCGCGGCGAAGATTTCGTAAGTCTTGCGTCCGAGCAGCAAATCGTACGGCCGCGAGAAGACCCGGTCGATCACCTCTCCGAGCTCGTCGTGCCAGGAACCAGCGACCCAGCCGCCATGGGCAAAGCCTCCGGTCGGATCTTCTTCCGGCCCGCCCGGCGCCTGCATGATCCCGTCGAGGGAAACGAATGCGCTCGCGATCACCTTTCGCATGGTGGTATCCTTTTTTTTCTTCGGAAATTCAGTTGCCGAGAGTCTTTAGCCCCTCGGCCCTCAGGGCCGCCTGCACGGCGGGCCGTGCTTCGATCCGCTGCACATACGGTATGAACCGGTCGGAGATCTCCATCTTCGACATCTTCGCCCAGCGCAGCATCACGTAGAGAAAGGCGTCGGCGACCGAGAAATCGTCGCCGAGCAGATAATCTCCCGCAAGACGTCCGGCGAGATGGGCGAACCGGCCGGCGATCATGCCGCCGACCGCGGGCTTTTCTGCCTCGCCGAGGAAGAAGAACAGGAACAGGAACGGCCGGTGTATCTCGGTCGAGACGAAGGTCAGCGCCTCGATCTGCCGGGTCCTCGGCATTCCGTTCCCCGGCCGCAGGGCGTCGGACTGCTGTGCAGCCCAATCGAGCAGCGCGACGTTCTCCGTGAGCATCGAGCCGTCGTCGAAGACAAGGGCCGGCACATAGCCCTTGGCATTGATTTCGGGGAACGGCCGGCCGCTCTCGGTGAGCCGTGTCTGGACGTCGACCTCCTCGATCTCGAACTCCATCCCGGCTTCCCGCATCGCGATATGGGTGGCGAGAGAGCAGCCGTCGGCGAAATAGTAGAGCTTCACGAAACCGACCTCAGGTGCTCGCCGAGCTTGTCGAGCGATTCCGTCCAGCCGGCTTCATGGCCGTCGCGTACCGCAGCGTTGCGGAAGTTGCCCTGATGCAGCGTCAGCTTTGTCTTGCCGTCCGGCGTGTCCTCGAGGATGACCGTGACTGTGGTCAGCGGGCTTAAGCCGCCATTGTCCTGCCACCCGTCCTCCTCCCACTGATGGGTGAAGGAGATACGATCGATGGGCGACACCTCGAGATAGGTGCCGCGCATGATGTGGCGCGTGCCGTCTGCCTGCTGCATCACCACCCGGAAC
The DNA here is from genome assembly GCA_019635735.1 of Mesorhizobium sp. Taxonomy (GTDB): domain Bacteria; phylum Pseudomonadota; class Alphaproteobacteria; order Rhizobiales; family Rhizobiaceae; genus Mesorhizobium_A. Next base: position 109,924 of record JAHBYX010000005.1, on the reverse strand, counting down.
GATCCGCCGGTGGCGGCCGTGCCGCCCGTCGCCTCCGGGATGGTCATGCCGCGCGGGCAGCTCCATACCCTCATGTGGTCAGGCTCCATCCACATCCGGAACACCAGCGCGCGCGGCGCGTCGTAAATGCGGGTGATTTTCAGTTCGTGGCCGGCGGCGGGCGCGGCTCTCCGGGCAAGCGACACGACTTTGTCCTCCAAGGTCTAATCCAGCAAAGATCACACAGGCTGCGGGTCGACGCCGATCATCCACGGGATGCCGAAGCGGTCGACGCAGGCGCCGAAGCGTTCGGCCCAGAAGGTCTTTTCGAGCGGCATCTGGACCTCGCCGCCTTCCGACAGCGCGGCGAACAGCCGTTCCGCCTCCGCTATCGTTGGAACGGGAAGGTAGATGTTGTAGCCCTGCGGCTTCTTGTACCAGCCCTCGGGCATGTCCGACGCCATTACGGTCGACTCGCCGATCTTCAGGGTCGCATGCATGACGTTGTCGGCGCGCGCCGGATCGTATTCCTGGCCGGGAGGGGCATCCTTGTTGGTCATCATGTCCTGGATCGTGCCGATGCCGAGCTTCTCGTAGAAGGCGAAGGCTTCGCGGCAGTTGCTGTCGAAGAAGATGTAGATATCGGCTTTCATCGGATTCCTCCTTGTGTACGACCACAAGCGCGGCGTGGTGCCGGCTGCGGTTCTCAGATCGCCTTGAGGATTGCGCCCAGCCGTTCGAGGCTCTGGCTCCAGCCCTCCTCCATGCCGCCGACATGCGGCAGCATCGACGGCGCGGCGTAGAGCATCCGCGAATGCAGCGTCATCTCGGTCCGCGCGCCGCGATCGACGAGCGTCACCGTGTGGATGTTCTCGATGATGATCGAACCGTCCTCGCCGGAGAGCGTCGTCACGAAGACGATCCGGTTCGGCGCCTCGATCTCCTCGAAATGCCCGCCCATCGGCTGGATCGAGCCGTCCGGCGCCTGCATGTGCACGTGGAAGCGCCCGCCGGGATGGGGCTCGATCGCGGCGAACGGATTGGAGAAGCCGTGCGGCCCCCACCACGCGGCGACATGCAGCGGATCGGTCCAGGCCTTGAAGACGAGCGCGATCGGGGCGTCGAAGACGCGCCTGAAGGTGAGGTCGGGCAGACGGACGGGAAGGGGCGATGCGCCTCCCGCGCCGGTGACGTCAATGTTTGCTTCCATCGGGATCTCCTGCCTGCAGCTTGGTGAGATAGGCATCGAGACGGTCGAGGCTCTCCTCCCAGAACCGCCTGTAGTGGTCGATCCACCCCGCCGCTTCCTGCAGCGGGGCCGGATCCAGCTTGACCGGCCGCCACTGCGCCGAGCGCCCCCTGCTCACCAGCCCGGCGCGCTCCAGCACCTTGAGATGCTTCGACACCGCCGGCAGGCTCATCGAGAACGGCTCGGCGATCTCCGTGACCGATGCCTCGCCCTGAACCAGGCGCGCGAGGATGGCGCGCCGCGTGGGATCCGCGAGCGCGGCGAAGGTGGCGGAGAGATGGTCGGTTTCGGGCACGTATTTAGCCGATCAGTTAATTAGCTGATGGGTTAAATAAAAGAGAGCTGACGTGAAGTCAACCCCTGCCGCAAGAGCCGGGCCGTATGGTCAGTGCGTCGCCCGGCGATGCGTGCGTTCGGCGAGTTCGCGCACGATCCGGCTCGCGGTCGTCTCGAACAGGAAGGGCAGAAGCGCATGGACCAGAGCCGCGCCGCCGGCCAGGAACAGCCGCGACGAGAACCATGCCGCGAACCTCAGATGGCCGAAATAGCTCTCGCCGACCGTACCGGGGTGGCGGGTGAAGAGTTCGACGATCCGTGCGGCCATGTGTGTCTCCCGAGAGCTTGAGAGGCCGATGGATAGACTGAATTCCCCGCGAGAACGTCCCGAATGTGATTGCGATTTCACGAATATTGGGACAATCATCCCATGATGAGCGCTGAAATCGATACGATCGACCGCAGGATCCTCGCCGAACTCCAGCGCGACGGCTCGCTCTCGGTCGACCAGCTGTCCGAGCGGGTCGGCCTTTCGCGCAATGCCTGCTGGCGGCGGATGAAGCGCCTGGAGGACGATCGGGTGATCGCGGGCCGGGTCGCGCTGGTGGACGCGGAGAAGGTCGGGCTGGGCCTGTCGGTCTTCATCCTCGTGCGGACGTCGCGCCATGACCCGGACTGGCTGAAGCTGTTCCGCGACGCGGTCACGTCCCTGCCGGAGATCACCGGCGTCTATCGCATGTCCGGCGACCTGGACTACATCCTGCGGGCGCGTGTCGCCGACGTGAAGGCCTATGACCGGCTCTACCAGCGGCTGATCTCACGCGTTCCGCTGACCGACGTATCGGCATCCTTCGTCATGGAAGAGATAAGGGACACCACCATTTTGCCGATGGAGGTCAGGTGAGCGGCGTCGCCCGGCGCATGATCGCGCCGTAACATTGCCGCAGGGTCGGGAGAGCATTTATAGAAAGCGCAGGAGGCAAACAGGGAGTGGTCGATGTATCTCCATGACGATGCGGATATCGCAACGGTCGTCACCGCGACGGCCAAGGCGATCCTCGAAGGCGCGCGCCATATCGCCAAGGGCGACCGGGTTCTCACCAGGGAGCAGCTCGGCCAACTGGAGACGGCAGTCAAGGAATTGCAGCGCGCCATCGACAGGAAGAAGCACTGACGCTGACGAGACGGACGAGAGCGCAGCGGCAGGCGCCGCGTCACCTGTGAAGTGAGGACGCGGGCGATTGACGGGAGGCGTCCGGTGCCCGATAGACGGCCCATGTCCTCGCCCGTGCTTCCGATCGTCCGTCTTCCGCATGCCGCGGGTCTCGACCTGCCGGCCTATGAGACCGACGGCGCCGCCGGCATGGATCTGCGTGCCGCGGTGCCCGCCGACCGGCCGATGATCATCCTGCCCGGCCGCCGCGCGCTGGTGCCGACCGGCCTCGTCTTCGAGCTTCCGGCCGGCTTCGAGGGCCAGGTGCGCCCGCGCTCAGGCCTCGCCTTCAAGCATGGCATCACCTGCCTCAACACGCCCGGCACGATCGACAGCGATTACCGCGGCGAGGTGAAGGTGCTGCTGGTCAATCTCGGCGACGAGGAGTTCGAGGTGACGCGCGGCATGCGCATCGCCCAGCTGGTCGTCGCGCCGGTCACGCGCGTATCGGTCGAGGAACACAGCCTCGCCGGCTCCACCGCGCGCGGATCAGGCGGCTTCGGATCGACCGGGACCGCGTGAGGCCCGGCCTCGTCATCTTCGACTGCGACGGCGTGCTGGTCGACACCGAACGGCTAGGCAACCAGAGGCTCGCACAGGTGCTGACCGAGGCAGGCTTCCCGATCTCCTACGAGGACTGCCGCCGCACCTTCGTCGGCAAGCCGATGGCTGCGGTCCAGGCGCATGTCGAGGCCACCGGCGTTATGCTGGGCGCCGATTTCGTGCAACGCTGGAACGATGGCCTGCCCGAACTCTTCAAGGACGGGCTCGATCCCATCCCGCATGTGGAAGGGGCGGTCCGGGCGCTCGCCGCGGCCGGACTTCCCTTCTGCGTCGCCTCGTCGGGTCAGTTGCCCAAGATGCGGCTCACCCTGGGGCTTACCGGACTCCTGCCGTTCTTCGAGCATGCGATGTTCAGCGTCAGCATGGTCGCGCGCGGCAAGCCCTTTCCCGACCTCTTCCTGCACGCGGCAAAAGTCATGGGCCATGCGCCCGAGACCTGCGTCGTGGTGGAGGATTCCGTGGCCGGCGTCACCGCCGCCCGCGCCGCCGGCATGCGGGCGCTTGCCTATGCGGGCGATCCCGAAGCCGAGCGCGAAGGGCTGGCGAAAGCGGGCGGCGAACTGTTCGACGACATGCGAGAACTGCCGCGCCTAATCGGCATCGCCTGACCCCACGGCGCCTTCCGCTGCGACAGCTCTTTCTCTCGAAACCATTCCGCCGGTCCGGCGTTTCCGCTCCACCAGCCACGGGTTCGGCCGCCGAGTTGCGGATCAGTCTCGCGGCCGGACGGGGCGGCGCCGGCGCCTTTGATGGCTGCCGCGCCGCCCTTGCCTTGCCTGTTTTCCACTCTTATCTCGATTGGCGGAGGCCGCCGCCCGGCCGCGCAGGGAGAACTCCGTGATCTTCGACGCCGCCCGTGCCGCCGCGAGCCGCATGTTTTCCGCCCCGTTCCGCTCGGTCCTCTTCAAGTCGATCGGACTGACGCTGCTGATCCTCGTCGGCGCCTGGTTCGGCCTGCGCGAGCTCTTCGATGCGCTTGCCATGCCGTGGATCGATGCGCTGCTGCCGGGTCTGCCCGCATGGGCCGGATGGGTCGGACTTCTGGCGGCAATTCTTGCGGGCGTCGGCTTCGCCATCGCGCTCGCCCTGCTGATCGCCCCGGTGACGGCTCTGGTGGCCGGCCTGTTCCTCGACGACATCGCCGAAGTGGTGGAGCGGGAGGACTTTCCGGCCGATCCGCCCGGAACTGCCGTGCCGCCGCTGCGCTCGCTGGTGCTGTCGCTGAAATTCGTCGGCGTCGTCATTCTCGGCAACATCGTGGCGTTGTTCCTCCTTCTGATCCCGGGCGTGAACGTCGCCGCGTTCTTCGTCGTCAACGGCTATCTGCTCGGTCGCGAATTCTTCGAGTTCGCCGCCATGCGGTTCCGCCCTGAAGCGGAGGCCAAGGCATTGCGCAGCCGCAACGGCGGGACGGTCTTTCTCGCCGGACTGGTGATCGCCGGCTTTCTCGCCATCCCGCTGCTCAATCTCGCCACGCCGCTCTTCGCCGCCGCGATGATGGTGCACCTGCACAAGGCGATTTCCGCCCGAGACGGCGGCAGGACCGGCGCGGTCGACAAACGCGCCGCTGTGTGAGACAGTAACTTGACACTGTAAACATTGGGCCCGACGCCATGATGACCGACTTCGTTCTCGCCTCGCTGCACCATGTGCTCATCTTCCTGCTGATGGCAGCACTTGCCGCGGAACTGGTGCTGGTACGGCCGGGCCTGGCGGGCGGCTCGCTCCGCCGCCTGGCGGGCATCGACGGTGCCTACGGCGCGCTATCGCTGGCCGTTCTGGCCGTCGGCGTGTGCCGCGTGGTCTGGGGCATCAAGGGCTGGGAGGCCTATTCGGGCAATGTCTGGTTCTGGCACAAGATGGCGGCCTTCCTGATCGTGGGGCTGCTTTCCATCGCGCCGACGATCCGCTTCACGCGCTGGCGCAAGCAGGCGGCGGCGAACCCTTCCTTTGCGGTCGGCGATGCGGAGGTGAAAGCGGTCCGCCGCTTCATGCACGCCGAGGCCGCGATCTTCCTGCTGATCCCCATCTTCGCCGCGGCGATGGCGCGCTACGGCGCCTGATCGAGGTTCGGCGTCTCGTCGAGCTCGTCGAGTGGGACCAGCGGGGCGGGGACGTCGGTGGTCTTTTCCGGCGACTTGCAGATGTCGGCGATCACGCAGCGCCAGCAGTCCGGCTTCCGCGCCTTGCAGACGTAGCGCCCGTGCAGGATCAGCCAGTGATGCGCGTGGCGCATGTATTCCGGCGGGATGATGCGGACGAGCGTGTCCTCGACCTGCTCGGGCGTCTTCCCGGGCGCGAGCCTGATACGGTTGCCGATCCGGAAGATGTGGGTGTCGACCGCCATGGTCGGCTGGCCGAAGGCCATGTTGAGCACGACATTGGCCGTCTTGCGGCCGACGCCGGGAAGGGCGGTCAACTGGTCGCGGTCACCGGGCACCTCGCCGCCGAAATCGCGGATCAGCGCCTGGGAGAGCGCGATGACGTTCTTGGCCTTGTTGCGCCACAGCCCGATCGTGCGGATGTAGTCGCCCACCTTCTCCTCGCCCAGATCGACCATCTTCCGCGGAGTGTCAGCGACCGCGAACAGCGCCCGCGTCGCCTTGTTGACGCCCGCATCGGTGGCCTGCGCCGACAGCACGACGGCGACGAGCAGGGTGAAGGCGTTGACGTGTTCGAGTTCGCCCTTCGGCTCCGGCCGCTGGATGGAGAAGCGGCGGAAAATCTCGCTGATCTCCGCCCGCGAATAGGCTGTGCGGGCCGCCGGCTTGCGCTTCGGCTTCGCTCTCGCGGACGTGACCTTCGCCGGGGTCTCTGCGGCAATTTTCGTCTTCAGTTTCGCCATGGTCCTCCTATAGTTGGAGCCGATGGACGAAACAAACGCCCGCGACCCCGACGAGCCTTTCTTCCGCGCGCTGCTGACGCCGCATCGCTCGCTCGGAAAGACCGGCTTCAGGCTGATCATGCTGGCGCTGCTCGCCGGCTGGGCCTTCACCGGCATCGTCTTCCTGTCGCAGGGCGCCTGGCCGGTGTTCGGCTTCTTCGGGCTCGACGTGCTCCTGGTCTACATCGCCTTCCGGATGAACTACCGCGCCGCCAGGGCCCGCGAGATCGTCTCCGTGTCGCGCACGGCCCTCGACATCCTCCAGGTCGCGCCGTCGGGCAGGACGCGGGAGCATCGCTTCAACCCGTTCTGGGCGCGTTTTTCGGTGGCCCGGCACGACGAGATCGGCATCACCTCGATGACAGTTGAAGGGCAGGGTCAGCGGGTCGCGATCGGGTCGTTCCTCAACCCAGACGACCGCGACAGCTTTGCGAAAGCCTTCGGAAACGCGCTGGCGGCGGCGAAGGCGGGGTAGGTCAGTCCGGGAACTCGTCTTCGCTGTAGTCGCGACCGGCATAAATGATCCGGACGATCCGGACGCCCATGTCGTCGAGTCGATAGAAGATTGTTACCCGCCGTTCAAAGATCAGCGTGCGTAGACCGGGAGAAATGTCGTCGGCGGCCCTGCCACGATATAGGAAGTCTTGTAGCTTCTCACAGTGTGCCCGGATGCGAGAGACATAAGCCCAGGCGCGCGCTGCGCCGCTTTGGTCGAGAATGTAGTCGTGAAGCGCTTCGAGGTCCGCAAGAGCCGTTTCGACGATGCGGACGGACAAGGTCAGCCCCTCTCGCGGACGCGCTTCTCGTGATGGAGGTGCAATCGCTCGAAGGCATCTTCGAGCGAAACATCGGGACGCGGATCGTTAAGCGCCTCCTCGACCAAGCGGCGATAGTGCTCAGTTCGCGCCTGCTTTTCGCGCTCCAGCGCCTTCAGCCCGGCCCTGACCACCTCGCTCGCTGACTCGAACTCCCCCGACGCAAGCTGTTCTTCAAGGATCGCCTGCTGCTTGCCGAGCGTGACAGTGATGGGTTTGCTGGTGCGCATGGGCGAGCTCCTTCATTATGACAGTGTCATACACTTTCGCGCGTCGATCTGAAAGCCCGCGCCGGCAAGTTTCGGGTGGGAAACGCCCCGCCGAAGCGCGATATTCGCGGCCAAGGAGATTTGCCATGAACGCGCAGACAGCCATTCTCACGAAAGACATCACCCCGCTCGCCACCACGGCCGAAGGTGCCGACTATGACAAGGTGCGCCGGGTGATCGAGAAGATCAGCCTCGACTATCGCGACCAACCCTCGCTGGAGACGCTCGCCGAGGAAGTCGGCGAGACGCCGACCGGCCTGCAGAAGCTCTTCACCCGCTGGGCGGGGCTGAGCCCCAAGGCCTTCCTGCAGGCGGTGACGCTCGACCATGCGCGCCGGCTGCTGGCGGACGGCATGCCGCTGCTCGAAGCCTCGCTCGAGATCGGCATGTCGGGTCCGGGCCGGCTGCACGACCTGTTCGTCACCCACGAGGCCATGTCGCCGGGCGAGCATAAATCGCGGGGCGAAGGGCTCACCATCCGTTACGGCTGGCATATCTCGCCCTTCGGCCGGGCGCTGGTCATGGTCACCGACCGCGGGCTCGCGGGACTCGCCTTCAACGATCCAGGCGACGACCGCGCGGCCTTTGCCGACATGTCCGGTCGCTGGCCGAATGCGACCTATGTCGAGGATATGGCGGCAACGGCGCCTTATGCGGCGCGGATCTTCGACCCGGCCCGCTGGCGGCGCGACGAGCCGCTCAGGGTGGTGCTGATCGGCACGGATTTCCAGGTCCGCGTCTGGGAGGCGCTGCTCAAGATCCCGATGGGCCGCGCCTGCACCTATTCGTCGATCGCCGAACGGATCGGCAGCCCTTCCGCCAGCCGCGCCGTGGGCGCGGCGGTGGGGGCCAACCCGGTCTCCTTCGTCGTGCCGTGCCACCGCGCGCTCGGCAAGTCCGGCGCGCTGACCGGCTACCACTGGGGCCTGACGCGCAAGCGCGCGATCCTCGGCTGGGAGGCGGGCCAGACAGCCTGAGCGCGGTCCGCTTCGCCCTCAGGCCGGACGCACCGTTCCGTTCGCGACCGTCAGGAATTGAGCCTGGTCGGCGATGCTGGAAAACAGCGCCGCGTCGGTGCCGGTCATCAGCGTCTGGCCGCCACTTTCGCGCAGGATCGAAAACAGCGCGGCGCGGCGGCCCTCGTCCAGATGGGCGGCGATCTCGTCGAGCAACAGGATCGGCGTCATGCCCGACACCTCGGCTGTCAGCCGCGCATGCGCCAGCGTCATCCCGACCAGCAGCGCCTTCTGCTCGCCCGTCGAGCAGAATTCGGCCGCCATGTCCTTCGGCCGGTGACGCACGAGGAGGTCGGAACGGTGCGGTCCGGCGAGCGTGCGTCCCGCTGCGCGGTCGCGTCCGCGCTCTTCGGCGAGCTGGCGGATCAGGCCTTCCTCGATCTCCACAGCAGGCCGGTCCGCGATCTGTCGTTCCAGATCGCCGTCGATGGCGATGTCGGCCTTGGGAAACGGCCCACCCTCTGGCAGTTTTTCGATCATCGCGCGCATCAGGTGCAGCAGTTCCATCCTTGCCGCGGCAATCGCAACGCCGGTCTCCGCCATCTGCGCCTCGATCGCCTCGAACCAGCGGCCGTCGCGCGAATCTTCCGCCAAAAGCCGGTTGCGTCCCCGCATCGCCTTCTCGTAGTCGAGCGCGCGCCTGCCATGCGCCGGGTCGATCGCCAGCACCAGCCGGTCGAGATAGCGCCGCCTGTCGCCCGCGGGGCCGGTGAAGAGCGCGTCCATCGCGGGCGTCAGCCAGGCTACGCGCAGCCGCTCCATCAGTTCGTCGGCGGTAGCGTTGGCGCCGTTGATGCGCACCTTTCGCCCGTTCTCGCCCTCGCCGGTAGCTCCCGATGTGCCCGTGCCGATCTCGGTCTCGCCGTCAGGGTTTTCGACCGTGGCGTGGATGGCAAAGCCGCCGGTTCCCGCCTTGCCCTGCATGTCGGTATAGGCGGCGCGGCGCAGGCCGCGGCCTGGCGTCAGCAAAGATACGGCTTCGAGCAGGTTGGTCTTGCCGGCACCGTTCTCGCCGGCGAGCACGACGAGGCCCGGCTCCAGCGCGAGGTCGGCCGAGGCGTAGTTGCGGAAATTGCTGAGCTTCAGCCGCGAGATCGCGACCGGGTCCGGCTCGACGCCCTGGCTAGACACGCATCGGCATCAGCACGTAGAGCGCATGCTCGTCGCTGGTGTCCTGAATGAGCGTCGGCGAGCCGGCGTCCGCCAGCAGGAAGCGCGCGTCGCTGCCGCTGAGCTGAGCGGTGACGTCGAGCAGATAGCGCGCGTTGAAGCCGATCTCCATCGGATCGGCGTCGTAGTCGGCGGCGATCTCTTCCGTCGCACTGCCGGAATCCGGATTGTTGACGGTCAGCGTCACCTGCCCGTCGGCGATCGCCATCTTCACCGCGCGGCCGCGCTCGGACGAGATCGTCGAGACGCGGTCGACCGCCTGGGCGAAGCTCTGCCGGTCGATGGTGAGCTTCTTGTCGTTGCCCGACGGGATGACGCGCTGGTAGTCCGGGAAGGTGCCGTCGATCAGCTTCGAGGTCAGCACGACGCTGCCGATGGTGAAGCGGATCTTGGTGTCGGAGAGCTCCACGGTCACGGCGACATCAGGACTGTCGACGAGCTTCTGCAGTTCCGCCACCGTCTTGCGCGGCACGATGATGCCGGGCATTCCCTCCGAGCCTGCGGGCGCCTCCGTGTCGGCGCGGGCGAGGCGATGGCCGTCGGTCGCTACCGAGCGCAGGCTGAGCTGCCCGCCGGACTCGATCGTGTGGAGGTAGATGCCGTTGAGATAGTAGCGCGTTTCCTCGGTCGAGATCGCGAACTGGGTCTTGTCGATCAGGTGCTTAAGCACCGAGGAATCGATGCGGAAGATGTGCGAGAACGAACCGGCCGAGAGTTCCGGGAAATCGGACTGCGGCAGGCACTGCAGGCGGAAGCTCGCCCGGCCCGAGATCACCGTCATCGAGTTGCCGTCGTCGGCAGTCTTCAGCATCACTTCCGCGCCGTCCGGCAGCTTCCGGACGATGTCGTAGAGCAGATGCGCCGGAACGGTCGTCGCACCGGTCCGCTCGATCTGGGCCGGCGTCGCCTCCGTCATCTCGAGATCGAGGTCGGTCGCCTTCATTTCAAGGCTGGCGCCCGTTGCCTTCAGGAGCACGTTCGACAGGATCGGGATCGTGTTGCGCCGCTCGACGACCCGGTGAACGTGGTTCAGCGACTTCAGGAGGTTCGAACGCTCGAGTGTAACACGCATGACGACCGGGTCTCGCTCAAGTGAAACTGACATACGCGGGCGGGAACCACCCACGCAGGCACGCCCGGAATGGGCAGGATTCGAGCGCAAAATGACAGGAAATGGCCTCCAAAAGCAAGCCCGCCGCGCGGTCGAGGCTGCTTATGGCGGGCTATTCGGGGGATAAAGGGCGGCGGCCTTCCGAAGGCGTCCGGAAGGCCGGGCAGCCTCACGCCTGATCGTTGATCAGGCGCCGCAGGAGTTCGAGTTCCTGCGCGAGCGTGGTGTCGGTGGTGGATAGGCCCTCGATCTTGCGCACTGCGTGGAGGACCGTCGTGTGGTCCCGTCCGCCGAAGCGGCGGCCGATCTCGGGCAGCGAGCGCGGCGTCAGCACTTTCGAAAGATACATCGCCACCTGGCGCGGCTTGACAATCGTGCGCGTGCGGCGATTGGAGAGCAGCTCCGTCTTCGAGACGTTGTAGTGGCGCGCCACGATGCGCTGGATATCCTCGATCCGCACCCGCTTCGGCTCGCCCGAGCGGTAGATGTGGCCGAGCAGTTCGTCGATCCGGTCGATGCTGATCTGCGGCTCGAAGGACTGGCGGAAGATGAGCTGGTTGAAGGCGCCTTCGAGCTCGCGGCCGCTGCCCGTGACCGTGCGGGCGACGTGGTCGATGATCTCGTCGGGAATGGACAGGGACTGGTCCTCGGCGCGCGCGATCGTCAGCTTTTGGCGCAGCATCTCCAGGCGCATCTGGTAGTCGGGCGCCGACATTTCGAGCGACACGCCGCCATTGAGACGCGAGCGGACGCGCGGTTCGAGCGATTCCAGCTCGGCCGGGGGCCGGTCGGCCGCCACCACCACCTGCTTGGCGCTGTCGAGCAGCATGTTGATCAGGTGGCAGAACTCGTTCTGGATCGACTTGCCCTGCAGGAACTGCATGTCGTCGATGATGAGCAGGTCGATGTCGCGCAACTGCTCCTTCAGCGTCAGCGCGTTGTTGTCGCGGATCGCGGTCGCGAACCGCCACATGAAATACTCGGCCGTCAGGTAGACCACGCGCGATTTCGGGTCCTGGCGCAGCGCCTCGGCGGCGATAGCCTGGAGAAGATGCGTCTTGCCGAGGCCGACCGAGGCATGGATGAAGAGCGGATTGAACCGCACCGATCCCGGACCGGCCTCCGCGACCGTCTTCGCCGCCGCGTAGGCGACGCGGTTGGACGGGCCGTCGATGAACGACTGGAACGTATAGCGGGGGTCGAGCGGCGAGCCGAGCGAGCCGGGCTTGGATTCATGCTCGACGAAGCCTGCGCGCGGCGCCGCCGGGCGCTCGGCCTTGGCCGGCGAGAGCATGCCCGATCCCAGCGCCGTCTCCGACTGGCGCGCCGCCTTGCGCGCGACGGGCTGCTCCGCCGCCTCGGTCTGGCCGCCATGGCGCACCGGGCTGCGCACGATCACCTCGACCTTGAGCAGTGACGGATCGATCTCGCGCCAGATCTCGCTGATCATGTCGAGATAGTGGCCGTTGATCCAGGAGCGCAGGAAGGCCGTCGGGACCGAAAGACGCACCAGGCTCTTCGACGCCTCGGCCACCTTCATGCGACCGAACCAGCTAGAATAGACGTCATGGCCGAGCCGCGCCTTGAGCTGCGCCTTGACGCGCTCGAAATCCGCCGTCGTGCCGTCGGTGCCGCGTCCCTGCAGTGACGCCGAGGCAAGCACCCCCCTCGTGCCTTCCGAAAAGATTGGCAGTCCCGCCTCGATTTCCGGACCGATCCCGCTGTCCATGCTGGTTTTCCTTGCCTTGTCGACCATGTTGTCCGCCTTCTTCGATGCGCCCCCGGGGGCACGCATCGAGCTCCGCATGTTCTTCCGTCGCGCTGGTCTTGCGCCAGCTTTCCAAACCGCGCCCGGCGCCGTCCTCGACCGGCGTCGGACCCGCTTGGGACATAGACGAGCCGGTCCCGGCTTTCGGCCAGACTCGGCACGCATACCCCTATCGCAAACGACGACGCCTATCCGCCGTCTTGAGAGGACAAACCTCTCCCTGCCGCGGGCTCGCTCCCACGGTCGATTATTGACGCTGCTGTTCTGGTAAACGGGTTTTCGCCCGCCCTCTCGATGTCTGAACACTACAGAACCGACGGGCCGCTGGGCAAGTCCGTCAGTCACGGTTTCTTAACCTGTCGCAGCCTTGGGATGGGTCGAATCCGGCTCGCGGCGATCACCGATTGTGGCAAAACTGTTATGAATCAATCTGTTTGGAAGAGGCCGGTTTTTTGCGGCGCCGACCAAAAAGATTCTCAAAAAATTCTCTTGACACCCTTCTGCCCGGTTCAACCCACAGGTTGCGTGGACAGCGTGTGGAAAACCTTCTGGAAGTCATTGATATTGCTTACGAAAATGTGTCATTCCGCAATCCGGGACGAGGACGCGGAAGAGGCGAAATTCCCGGGTTTAAACAACCCTGCCGGCAAATGAAAACCGGTTCTCCAAGCAGAGCAAGAGCTTAGCCGCAGCCGGCCTAACCGGCAAACAAAAAAGCCGGCGCGAGGCGCCGGCTTCGGAACGTCGATGGGATCGTATCAGACGGTCAGCGCCTTCACCCGCTGGGCCAGGCGCGAGACCTTCCGCGATGCGGTGTTGGCATGAACCACGCCCTTCGAGGCGGCGCGCATCAATTCCGGCTGGGCGGCGGCGAACGCGGCCTGGGCGGCGGTCTTGTCGCCGGCGGCGAGCGCTTCCTCGACCTTGCGCACGAAGCTGCGGACGCGCGAACGGCGGTTCTTGTTGACCGCGGTGCGGCGGGCGATCTTGCGCGTGGCCTTCTTGGCCGAAGACGTATTGGCCATACTCGTCTCTCTTTCCGGTTCTGCGTTGCCGGGCATCGGAGCCGCGGCGCGCCAAAAACATCGGGCGGCCGATGGGCCGCCTCAGGTGGGCGGGCTTATAGTCGAGCTTTCCCGACCCGTCAACGACCGCGCGGCGTCAAACCGCCGCGCAGCGCGAAAAAACAGGCTCTAGCGGTTGCGGAAGTTCGGCGACCGCTTTTCGACGAAGGCGGCCATGCCTTCCTTCTGGTCCTCGAGCGCGAACATCGAATGGAACACGCGCCGCTCGAAGCGCAGACCTTCGCTCAGAGTGGTCTCGTAGACCCGGTTGACCGCCTCCTTGGTCATCATCACCGCCGGCAGCGAGAAGGAGGCGATCTTGGCCGCCGCCTTGAGCGCTTCCTCGATAAGGTCGGCGGCGGGCACGACGCGCGACACCAGCCCCGAACGCTCGGCCTCGGCCGCGTCCATCATCCGGCCGGTCAGGCACATGTCCATCGCCTTGGACTTGCCGACGAAGCGGGTAAGGCGCTGCGACCCGCCCATGCCGGGCATAACGCCGAGCGTGATCTCCGGCTGGCCGAACTTGGCGGTATCGGAGGCGATGATGAAGTCGCACATCATGGCGAGCTCGCAGCCCCCGCCCAGCGCATATCCGGAGACGGCGGCGACGATCGGCTTGCGCACCCGCCCCATCGCGTCCCATCCGGCGAAGAAATCCTCCAGATACATGTCGACATAGGTCTTCGGCTGCATCTCGCGGATGTCTGCCCCCGCGGCGAAGGCCTTCTCGGAACCCGTCAGGACGATCGCGCCCACGGCCGCATCCGCCTCGAAGGCCTGCAGCGCGTCGACCACCTCGCGCAGCACCGTCGAGTTAAGCGCATTGAGCGCCTTCGGACGGTTGAGCGTCACCAGACCGACGCGGCCCCTGGTTTCGACGAGAATGGTTTCGTAGGCCATGGGATCCTCCAGATGAATGGGACTGCGGCCTGCCTAGCGCTGGCAGGACGCACAGAAAAAGGTCGACCGGCCGGACTGGACGATGCGTTCGACCGTTCCGCCGCACCCTGGCCGGAGGCAGGGCTCTCCCTCACGGTCATACACCGAGAAGGAATGCTGGAAATAGCCGAGCGAGCCATCGGCATGCATATAGTCCCTCAGGCTCGATCCGCCGGCGGCAATGGCGTCCATGATGACCTCGCGGATCGCCGTGGCAAGCCGCTCGGCGCGCACGCCCGGTTTGCCGGGAGGGCCGGCGATGGAACCGGCGGTGCGACGCGGCGACAGGCCGGCCCGCCAGAGCGCCTCGCAGACATAGATATTGCCGAGACCTGCGATCAGCGTCTGGTCGAGCAGTGCGGCCTTCAGCGGCGTCTTCTTGCCGCGCAGCAGCGAGGACAGGAATTCGCCGTCGAGGCTGTTGCCGGTCGGGTCGACGCCGAGGCCTGCAAGCGAGGGATGCTCATTGAGCCGACTCTCGTCGGAGAGCAGCATGAAGCCGAAGCGGCGCGGGTCGTTGAAGACTATGCGGCCGCGCTCGCCGGCGGCGGTCAGCAGGTGCAGCACGACGTGGTCGTGCGCCGCCGCCTTGGAGCGCTCGTAGTGGAATTCGCCGGGGACGACGGCTGCGCCCCCCATCTCCACCCGCCACGACCCCGACATTCCGAGATGCGATATGACGACCGCTCCGTCGTCCAGATGGATCGTCAGGTATTTGGCGCGCCGCCCGATCGCCGTGACCCGCCGGCCCGAAAGGCGCTCCGGAAAACGTTCGGGAAACGGATACCTGAGGTCCGGGCGCCTTTGTTCGACGCGTTCGATCAGCGCGCCCTCGAGATGCGGCTGCAGGCCGCGACGGACGGTCTCGACCTCGGGCAGTTCAGGCATCGGCGCGCAGCAGGCCGTAGAAGGAGGTGCCGTGGCGGCCGGGAGCCAGTCCCAGATGCTCGGCCACCGTCTCGCCGATGTCCGCGAAAGTGGGCCGCAACCCGACATCGGCGGGCTTCAGGCCCGGGCCGGTGCCGATGATCGGCACGCGCTCGCGAGTATGGTCGGTGCCGCGCCAGGACGGATCGTTGCCGTGGTCGGCGGTGAGGATCAGGATGTCGCCCGGCTTCAGCCTGCCGAGGGCCTCGGGCAGGCGCCGGTCGAACGCCTCCAAGGCGGCCGCATAGCCGGGGATGTCGCGGCGATGGCCGAACTCCGTGTCGAAATCGACGAAGTTCGCGAAGACGAAGTCGCCGTCGCGCGCATCGTCCATGGCGCCGAGCGCGGCGTCGAACATGGCCATGTTGCCGGCGGCCTTGCGGACTTCGGATATGCCGCGATGGGCGAAGATGTCGCCGATCTTGCCCACCCCGATGACGCGCTTGCCGCCGGCCACGACGCGGTCGGCCAGCGTCGGCTCCGGCGGCGGCACGGCAAGGTCCTTGCGGTTGTGGGTGCGCTTGAAGGTCTCGGCGGTTTCGCCGACGAACGGCCGCGCGATGACCCGGCCAATGTTGAGCGGATCGACGAGCTTCCGCACGATCTTGCACAGGTCGTAAAGGCGCTGCAGGCCGAAATGCTCCTCGTGCGCGGCGATCTGGAGCACCGAGTCGACGGAGGTGTAGCAGATCGGCTTGCCGGTCCGGACATGCTCCTCGCCCAGGCGCTCGATGATCCCGGTTCCCGATGCGTGGCAATTGCCGAGGATGCCGGGAAGTCCCCCTTCGCGGATGATCGCTTCGGTGAGGCTCGCGGGAAAGGCCGGAATGGTGTCGGGGAAGTAGCCCCATTTGAACGGCACCGGAACGCCGGCGATCTCCCAATGGCCGGACGGCGTGTCCTTGCCGTCGGACACTTCCTGCGCGGCGCCGTGGAAGCCTGCGGGCGCGGCGATGGGAGCCATACCGGCAGGGAGATGTCCGGTGGATGCGCGCAACGCCTCGCCGAGGCCGAGCCGCATCATCTGCGGCAGGCGCAGGGGTCCTTGCCGCAGCCCCGCCTGATCGCCCTCGCCCGCCGCGCAAGCCGCCGCGATATGGCCGAACGTGTTGGAGCCCTCGTCGCCGAACTTCGCCGCGTCGGCCGAGCCGCCGATGCCGAAGGAGTCGAGTACGAAGATGAAGGCGCGGGGCATCGGTGTCCGTCGGGGCCGGATGAGGTCCGGCAAGACATAGGGGCGTACGGAAGCGATGGCAATCCGGAGGCCATACGGTCAGTCAGGGCGAGCCGGCCGTTGCGCCGAGGCGGGCGAGGACGAACGCAAGACAGCTCTGCCGGACGGAAACGTCCGCTTGCAGGCGTCAGCAGGTCGGGCAGTCGATCGAGTTGCTCATGCGCGGGCGCAGGTAGTAGGTCTCTTTCATGTTGATGTTGTCGAAGGCGGCAAGCAGGCCCGTCGTCGACTTCTGGCTGGCCGTCCACGTGATGATGGGCCTGTAGTCGAGCGACGTTTCGACACGGATCAGGAACGACCCCTTCACCTTCAGCGCCGCCGGCACGGTCGTGACCGTGTCCTTCGCGGCATCCTGCGAGAATGCGCCGTTGACCATCTTGCGCGACCAGGCGACGAGGACCTTGGGGGTCTCCTCGTCGGTGACCGTGATGGCGGTGATGACGACTTTGAGCTGCGACCGGTTGTAGGGGTTCAGCGTGGCTTCGCCGATCGACATGATCGCCTCGACCTCGCTCTTGCTGATGGTCTGCTGCTGGGTCACGAGGTCCGCGATCATCGAGGCCGAGCGGCCGACCTTCTTGTTGGCGTCGATCGCCGGGGCGATCTCCATCGTCACGAAATACATGGTCAGGAGCAGCGGCGCGATAAAGGCGAACTCGATCGCCGCCACACCCTTGCGGTCGGCGACGGCGCGTCGCAGCAATCGTGTCGCTCTGCTGATCCAGTCGAAAGTCGACATGGTTCTGGTTTCCTTGGTCAAACGGGGCCGCCTAGTCGTCGAAAGGTTCGTTCTGCCAGGTCATCGAGGCGAAGTGCAGCGTCTTGCTGCCCTTCAGGTTCGACATCGCCTTGCGCATGAAATCGGTCATCACCGGCCATTCGTAGAAGACGCGCAGCATGTTCTTGGTCATCGACTTGCCGGGATCGAACTGGAAATTGGAGGAGGCCAGCTCCTTTGTGCTGCCGGAGCCGACATAGACGATCTTCATGGCGGCGGCGTCCTTGAAGGTCGCATACTGGCGCAGGTCGATCTTCAGGCCTGGGCAGCCGGACGCGACGAGGATATCGATCTGATCGCAGATCAGCTGCTTCACCGTGGCCTCGGTCAGGCCGGCAGCCTTGACCTGGCCCGTGCGAAGCTGGCGGGCGACGTTGTCCGTCGCGTTGGCGAGCAGCTGCGATCCGGCGAAGGAAATGCAGCTCTCGAGGATGGCGAACACCAGGAGCGAGAAGGGAATTGCCAGGAGGCTGAACTCGATCGCGACATTGCCGTTGCGATCGCGCAGGAAACGCCGCGGCCGGCGGTTGGCCTGGCGCGTGTCAGTGGTCGGGACGACCGGATTGTCCGCAGTAGTCATCTGCCCCTGTCTCACCTTGGAGTTCACGGGCAGCAGGCTAGCCGAGAATGGTTGCGATCCGGTTGTCGCGCAAAGTAAAGATTTTCGCGCAATTTTAGCCGATCGTAACCCGTGTCGGGTCTCCGACCGGGCTTACTGGCTGGCGTTCATCTCGGATTCCGACTGGCGCTCGGCGTCGGTTTTGTATGAGCTCTCGCACAGCGGCGTGCAGGACAGCGTCTGCACCTCGGACCGGCGGTATATCCGCACCGAGCGGGCGTCCTGCCGGGTCACGTAGATCTGCTCGTCGACGATCGGCGAACCCTGCGCGTCCATGACGACGAGATTGGTCACGCCGAAGCCCTTGCCGGTCAGGACGATCGTGTTCGCATCCTGCACGGCCGCATCCGCGATGGCCGGATTGCCGACGACGATGGTGTCCGCCGGCCGGGCAAGCTTCACGATCTTCGCCTGGTTCATCACGACCTGGATGCCGGTATCCGCCGGAACGGCAGTCGTCGCGAGCGCTACGGCGGCGGCCGACAGGGCAGCGGCTATCAGCAGACGGGCAGCGGAATGAGCCACGAAGGCCTCCTTGAATCGAAAGTTCCAACCGAAGATGAATGAGATTGGTGAATCATCGGTTAAGTGCCCCCCGCCGCGCCAGCGCCGACGAGCAGAAGACGTCGGACAAGGAATCGCGCGCGCGAGAAGATCGCGGGATCCGGACGATTACAATTCGCCGCGCCAGGTTGTCTTCGGATTAACCAATGTCGTCTCTTGGGGAGCGTAACGTTTTGGTAATCCTGTTCGTTAAGCCGATTTCAAGAGCTTCCCGATAGTGTCGCAATCATCCGATCGACACAGAAGAACCGCCGACGGAATTGCTGTGTAACACGTGGAGTTAGGAGCTCTCAAATGACCAAGCTTTTCGCACGCTTTGTGAAGAACGAGTCCGGCGCGACCGCCATCGAATACGGCCTGATCGCCGCTCTGATCGCGCTCGCCATCATGATGGGCGCCGGCCAGCTCGGCAACTCGCTCGATGCGAAGTTCAAGGAACTGGCCACGACGCTCGACGGCGCCGGCTGATCCGCCTGACCGGCTTATTGCCGGAACTCATCGGGGCCGCG
Source organism: Mesorhizobium sp. (assembly GCA_019635735.1). Classification (GTDB taxonomy): domain Bacteria; phylum Pseudomonadota; class Alphaproteobacteria; order Rhizobiales; family Rhizobiaceae; genus Mesorhizobium_A. Next base: position 90,973 of record JAHBYX010000005.1, on the reverse strand, counting down.
TCGAAAGGCGCGGCCCCTTTGCTTTCAAGCGCGCCCGCGGCTTCATCAAGGATTAAGCCCGCGCGCCTAAGATACCGGCTTCCGCGAGGTTCCCGATGCTTGTAGCCGCCATCTTCATCGTGTTTCCATTCTGCATGGCTTATGCGGCCATCTCCGACATGCTGTCGATGACCATCGCGAACCGGGTCTCGCTGCTGCTCGTCGCAACTTTCCTGATCATCGCGCCGCTGACGGGCATGACCTGGAGCGACTATGGCTGGCATCTTGCCGCCGGGGTCGTCGTGCTTTCCGTCACGTTTACCCTGTTTGCTATCGGCGGCATGGGCGGCGGCGACGCCAAGCTGCTTGCCGCCACTGCGCTTTGGATGGGATTCGGCCAGGAACTGATGCAGTATCTCGTCTACTCGGCCGCACTCGGCGGACTGCTGACGATGCTGATCCTGGTGTACCGGCGCTCGCCGCTGTCGGTCTATACCGGCCACAACATCTTCCTGCGCAACCTCGCCGACAGGGATGTCGGGATACCCTACGGTATCGCGCTCGGCCTGGGCGGCATCGCCACCTATCCGAACACCGCCCTCGTCCAGTGGGCGCTCGACCGCGCGGCCGGACTCTGACGGTCCGGATAATTTATTTAAACTAAGAATTAATCACGATCGTAAGCATAACATTAACCTTGTTTTGACGATTGCCACCCCATTGTCGGTCCCGGTGAATTGGCTTGCCGTGCGTGAGGACCGACCATGGTTGCATCCCGAATACTCATCGCTGGCGTCGCCGTCGTGGCGGCGGGCGGCGCGGGATACATTGCGAAGAACATGTCGGCGCCGCCGGCACCCCAGGTTGTCGTCAACTCGGCGCCCAACGCGCCGACGATCCAGACCACCGACGTTCTGGTTCTGGGAAGCGACCTTCCCATGGGAGCGGCGATCGAAAACCAGCTCGAATGGCAGGCCTGGCCGAGCGACGCGGTCAGCGAGCATTTCGTCACCCGCGACAAGGAACCCGATGCGCTCGAACAGCTGAAGGGCAGTGTCGCCCGGCTTGCGATGTACGAGGGAGAGCCTCTGCGCAAGTCGAAGCTTATCGGACAGGGTCAGAGCTTCATGTCGGCGATCCTGCCGGCGGGCAAGCGGGCGGTCGCGACCCGGATATCGGCCGACACGTCCGCAGGCGGCTTCATACTGCCCAACGACTATGTCGACGTGATCATGACCCGCCGCTCCGACGCCCAGGGACAGAATGCAACACAGGGCTATGTGACCGAAACGATCCTCAGGAACATCCGCGTACTCGCGATCGATCAGGCGATCCAGGAGGACGAGGAGGGCCGCAAGGTAAAGGTCGGCGACACCGCCACGCTGGAGCTGACGGCGCAGCAGGCGGAGATCATCACCGTGGCGCTGCAGATGGCCGACCGGCTCACTCTCGCCCTCCGTTCGGTCGCGGATGCCCAGGAAACCAATCTCGAGGAAGCCGACTACCTCGTCACGGGCAATGGTCGCCGCGGCACCGTGCGGCTGATCAGGAACGGCGTCGTGTCGGAAGAGGGGGCTCGCAAGTGAAGATGAACTCGACTGTTCCGACCGCCATGGGCAAGACCATGACCAGGACGCTCTCTCGCCTCCACGCCTCGGGCGTCGCGCTGGCGCTCATCGCGGCGGGAACCCTGTCGCTGGCGCTGCTGGCACCGTCGGCCGTGCCGACCGCGCAGGCCAAGGACGGGGCGATCAACATCCGTTCGACGGCGAACGGCGGCCAGAACATCAAGCTCGGCCTCAACAAATCCGTGGTGATCGATCTGCCGAGCGACGCCTACGACATCCTGGTCGCCAATCCATCCGTTGCCGACGCGGTCACCCGCACCGCGCGCCGCATCTATCTGTTCGGCAAGTCGGTCGGCCAAACCAACATCTTCGTCTTCGGTCCCAACGGCGAGCAGATCGTCAGCCTCGACCTGGCGGTCGAACGCGACGTGGCCGGCCTCGAGGAATATCTGAAGCGGTTCATCCCCAATTCGGACATCACGGTCGAGCTTCTCAACGATAACGTGGTGCTGACCGGCACGGTCGAGACGCCGCTGGACGCCTCGCGGGCCGCGCGCCTTGCCCAGATCTTCGTCACGGGCGGTGAAGCGACGACGGGCCAGTATTCGCAGACGGCGGCCGGCGGCGACGCCGCCGGCGGCGTCGACATCGACAATCCGGACCAGGAGCGCCGCGTCAGCCAGATCGTCAACCTGCTCAAGATCATCGGCGAAGATCAGGTGACGCTGAAGGTCACGGTCGCCGAGGTCAGCCGCACCGTCATGAAGCAGCTCGGCGTCAACATGATCGCCAATGGCAGCACCAACGGCATCTCGTGGGGCGCGATTACCGATAACATCGCCGGCCTGGGCATTCCGATCTCGAACACCGGCTTCAGCATCGGCGGCTCGCTGATCGACGCCTATATCAACGCCATGGAGCAGTCCGGCGTGATGAAGACGCTGGCCGAGCCGACCCTGACCGCCGTCTCCGGCGAACAGGCGACCTTCCGTGTCGGCGGCGAGTTCAATCTCGTCACCGGCCAGTCGGTCGACGACGAAACCGGCGTCATCACCTACGATATCGAGAAGCTCGAATACGGCATCGGCCTCGAATTCAAGCCCGTCGTGCTCTCTCCTGGCCGCATCAGCCTCAAGGTCCGCACCTCGGTCTCGGAGCCGACGACGGAAGGAACAGTCTCGCTTTCTGCGGGTGTAAGAACACCGGGCACAAACCTGCTGTCCATCCGCAAGCGCCTGGCCGACACCACGGTCGAACTGCCGTCGGGCGGGTCGATGATGATCGCCGGCCTTGTCCGCGACGATATACGGCAGGCTGCAAGCGGACTGCCGGGTCTGTCGAAAGTGCCGGTCCTCGGAACCCTGTTCCGCAGCCGCGACTTCGTGCGCAACGAGACCGAACTCGTTATCATCGTGACGCCCTATCTCGCCCGCCCGGTCGCCCGGACCGCGCTGGCGAAGCCGGACGACAACTTCAATCCGGCGAGCGACGGCGCCGCGAACTTCCTTGGCCGCGTGAACCGCGTCTACGGCACCATGAAGACCGACAAGCCCAACGGCCGCTATCACGGCGTCGTCGGCTACATCTACAAGTGAGCTGGGAACCGGCACCATGACCATCACTGTTTCCACGTCCGTCTCGGGATCTCCCGTGCGCCGCCTTTCCCTCCCGGTCCTCCTCGTTCTCACGGCATCGCTGGCGTCGGGATGTGCGATGGTGAAACGCGATCACATCGAGGTCGGCTCGATCCCGGACGACTACCGCACCAATCATCCGATCATGGTGGGCGAAGCGCCGGAAACGATCGACATCGCAGTGGCGTCCGGCGATTTCAGCATGACCCGCGGACAGAGGGACGCGGTCGACGGCTTCATGTATCGCTACGACCGCTCGGCAGCCCCGCCGGTCATGGTCATGGCACCGTCCGGATCCGCGAACGCCGCCGCGGCGACCAATGTCGCCTCCGACATCGCCCGCTTCTTGCACAAGAGCGGCATCCGCAACGTCGAGGTCGTCCACTACGCGGCCAATGCACCGGATGTCTCCGCTCCGATCCGCGTCACCTACAACGCGGTGAAGGCGACGACCGGCAAATGCGGCCGCTGGCCCAACGACATGCTCCAGACGACTGAGAACAAGCACTGGGCGAATTTCGGTTGCTCCTATCAGAACAACCTCGCCGCGCAGGTCGCCAATCCGAACGATCTGGTGGGGCCGCGCCGGCCGACCGAAATCGACGCCGAGAACCGCTCGGTGGCGATCGAGGAATACCAGACCAAGGATATCCTCTTCAGGCCGGTCACCAACTACTAGGCACAGGACGAGGCACGATCATGACCAACCTTGCCTACGAGACCCAGGCGCTTCCCGATCGAAACGAAACCGATCCGGGATTGATGGATTCGCTTCGTCCGCTCCCCCGCATCTCTATCCAGGCCTTCTGCGAAACCGAAGGCGTGGCGCGGCCGATCGAGCGGGCCGGCGAAGACCGCCGCATGGCAAAGACCCATCTCAAGGTGCACATGGGCGGCATCGAGACGGCGGTCGAGTTCTACAAGACCGCGCCGACGCCGAACCTGATCCTGCTCGAATCCCGCTGCGAGCCCCGCGAGATGCTCGACAGCCTGCGCAGCCTCGCGGAAGTGTGCGATCCGACGACAAAGGTCGTCATCATCGGCCACTACAACGACATCTGGCTCTACCGCGAACTGATCCGGTCCGGCATTTCCGAATATGTCGTCGCGCCGATCTCGATGGCCGACATCCTGACGGTCATCTCCGGCATCTTCGTCAATCCCGAGTCCGAGCCTCTCGGCCGCACGATCGCCTTCGTCGGCGCCAAAGGCGGCGTCGGCTCCTCGACGATCGCGCACAACGTCGCCTGGAGCATGTCGACGCTGTTCAAGTCCGAAGTCGTCGTCGCCGACATGGACCTGGCTTTCGGCACGGCGAACATCAATTTCGACCAGGATCCGGCCCAGGGTATCGCCGAGGCGGTCTTCTCGCCGGAGCGGATCGACGAGACCTATCTCGACCGGCTTCTCGCGCAATGCGCGGAGAACCTGTCACTTCTGGCCGCGCCGTCGACGCTGGACAGGATCTACGATTTCGACCCGGATGCGTTCACGCAGATCATCGACGTCGCCCAGCGCAGCGCGCCGGCCGTGGTGCTCGACGTTCCGCACGTCTGGTCGGGTTGGGCGAAGACGACGCTGACGCAGGCAGACGAAATCGTCATCACGGCGACCCCGGAACTCGCCAACCTGCGCAATGCCAAGAACCTGGTGGACATGCTCAAGAAGCTGCGCCCCAACGACGCATTGCCGAAACTCGTCATCAATCAGGCGGGCGTGCCGAAACGTCCGGAGATCACGCCCGCGGACTTCGCGGAGCCGCTCGGCATCACGCCGATGGCGGTCATTCCGTTCGACCCGCTCCTGTTTGGAAACGCCTCGAACAACGGGCGCATGCTGGGCGAGATGGATGCCAAGAATCCGATCGTGGGAATGATCAACGAAGTGGCGCACTTCGTGACGGGGCGCGCCGAGATCAAGTCGAAGAAGAAGCCCGGTATCGAGCAGCTGCTCGGCCGCCTGAAGCTGGGCATGAAGAAGTAAGTCCTCGAGCAGAACGGATTTCGTCGCATGTTTGGGAAAAGGGGCAGTGACGGCGGGTTTGGCGGCGTGGACACACGCTCGCCCGCGCCTATGCCCGTGACCTTCAAGAGCGAGGCTTCCCCGGCACCCCGGCCCGCTCCGGCCCCGCCCGCGCCGGCGGCAGTCGCTGCCGCCGCGCCGAAACGGTTCGAATCCGCTCCGCCGCCACCGCCGCCTCCGGTGCGCAGCGCGGTCACGCGCGAGCGCAGCGAGGCTTATTACGACACGAAGAGCCAGGTCTTCTCGGCGCTGATCGACACGATCGACCTGTCGCAGCTTGCCAAGCTCGCGCCGGACGCCGCGCGCGAAGAGATCCGCGACATCGTCAACGACATCATCGCGATCAAGAACTTCGCGATGTCGATCGCCGAGCAGGAGGACCTGCTCGAGGACATCTGCAACGACGTCCTCGGTTATGGGCCGCTGGAGCCGCTTCTCGCGCGCGACGACATCGCCGACATCATGGTCAACGGCGCCAAGCAGGTCTACATCGAAGTGAACGGCAAGGTCGAGCAGACCACGATCCGCTTCCGCGACAACCAGCAGCTGCTCAACGTCTGCCAGCGTATCGTCAGCCAGGTCGGCCGCCGCGTCGACGAAAGCTCGCCGATCTGCGACGCCCGCCTTCCCGACGGCTCCCGCGTCAACGTGATCGCGCCGCCGCTTTCGATCGACGGGGCCACGCTCACCATCCGCAAGTTCAAGAAGGACAAGCTGACGCTCGATCAGCTCGTCAGGTTCGGTGCGATCTCGCCGGAAGGCGCGGAGGTGCTCAAGATCATCGGACGCGTGCGCTGCAACGTCATCATCTCGGGCGGCACCGGCTCGGGCAAGACGACGCTGCTGAACTGTCTCACCCACTATGTCGACCGGGACGAGCGCATCATCACCTGCGAGGACTCCGCGGAACTCCAGCTGCAGCAGCCGCACGTGGTGCGCCTGGAGACGCGACCGCCGAATCTCGAAGGCGAAGGCGAGGTCACCATGCGCGACCTGGTCAAGAACTGCCTGCGCATGCGTCCCGAACGCATCATCGTCGGCGAAGTGCGCGGACCGGAAGTGTTCGATCTACTCCAGGCGATGAACACCGGCCATGACGGGTCGATGGGCACGATCCACTCCAACTCGCCGCGCGAGTGCCTGAACCGTATCGAATCGATGATCGCGATGGGCGGCTTCCAGTTGCCGCAGAAGACCGTGCGCGAGATCATCGTCGGTTCCGTCGACGTGATCATCCAGGCCGCCCGACTTCGCGACGGTTCTCGCCGCATCACCCACATCACCGAGGTGATCGGCATGGAAGGCGATGTGATCATCACCCAGGACATCGTCCTCTACAGGCTGAAGGGCGAGGACCAGAGCGGGCGGCTGATCGGCGAACACGTCTCGACGGGCGTCGGACGTCCCAAGTTCTGGGAGCGCGCACGTTACTTCAACGAAGAGCAGCGTCTCGCCAATGCGTTGGAATCGATGGAGAGGCAGGCCGACTGAGCACAGTCCCTGCGCGGGAGCGGCATGACATGTTCGGCATAGACACCACAATCCTCGCCTTCATCGCGCTTGCCGGCGTGAGCGCGGGCGCGGTCGCCTATGCCCTGATGTACAAGCGCATCGAGAATGAAGAGAACACCGGCAAGCGGCTCGACACGATCAAGAGGGCAGAGACCGACCGCAGCGCCAAAGCCGCCGCGCGCGACCGTACCGCCGAGGTCGCCAAGCGGCGCAAGACGATCCAGGACTCGCTGAAGGATATCGAGAACAAGCAGAAGTCCCGCGACCAGATCGTCAAGAAGCCGCCGATCAGGGTCCAGATCCGCCAGGCGGGAATGACCGTTTCGATGGAGCGATTCTACTTGTATTCCGTCGTGACGGGCCTGGTCCTCGCGGCATTGGCCTATGTCGGAGGCGCCCCGCTCTGGGCCGTTCCGGGCGCATTGCTCGCCGGCGCCCTGGGCCTCCCGCGCTGGTTCGTCTCTTTCCGGCGCACGCGCCGCGTCAAGGCCTTCCTCAACGAGTTCCCGAACGCGCTCGATGTCATCGTACGTGCGGTGAAATCGGGACTCCCGCTCAATGACGGCATCAGGCTCATCGCCAACGAGGCGCAGGAGCCGGTGAGGACGGAGTTCCGCCGGATCGTCGAGGCACAGCAGATCGGTCTCTCGATCCCTGAAGCCGCGATGCGAATGACCGAGACGATGCCCTGCACGGAGGCCGGTTTCTTCGGCATCGTCATCCAGATCCAGCAGCAGGCGGGCGGCAATCTGTCCGAAGCGCTCGGCAATCTGTCGCGGGTGCTGCGCGACCGCAAGAAGATGAAGGCCAAGGTGCAGGCCCTGTCGATGGAGGCCAAGGCGTCGGCCGTCATCATCGGCGCGCTGCCCTTCATCGTGGCGTTCCTCGTCTACCTCTCCTCGCCCAACTACATCATGCCTCTCTTCACGACTCCGCAGGGACACATGATCCTCGGCTTCTCCGCTGTCTGGATGTCCATCGGTATTTTCGTGATGCGGAAAATGATGAACTTCGAGGTCTAGATCGGAATGTTCACCCAGCTCTCCAAGTCGATCTCGGACCCTGCCTTCCTCATCGCCGTGTTTGTCGGCATCGCGGTCTTTGCGACCCTTTTCACGTTGATGCCGTCGTTCGCGGGCAACACGCTGAAGACGCGCATGAAGAGCGTCGCGATCGAGCGCGACGAACTGCGCGCCAAGCAGCGGGCCCGCCTCGCGGCGGAGACCGACAAGCGTCGGCGCGGCCTGCGCGAAGAACAGTCCACCGGCATGAAGCATATCGTCGAGAAGCTCGACCTCCGTCGCGCGCTCGCCGACGAATCGACCATGACGAAGCTCAGGCTCGCCGGTTTCCGCGGCCAGAATCCGCTGACCAAGTTCCTCTTCTTCCGGCTCGTATTGCCTTTCGTCGGATTCTCCCTCGCCGCCGTCTACGTCTTCCTGCTGGGCGGGCTTCCGGAGCAGCCGACCTTCGTCAAGTTGTTCGTCTCGATCCTCGTCGCCTATGCCGGCTTCTACGCACCGGTGCTCTACGTCTCGAACCGCGCCACGAAGCGCAAGTTCTCGATCCAGCGCGCCTGGCCCGATGCGCTGGACCTGATGCTGATCTGCGTCGAATCCGGCATGTCCATCGAAGCCGCCATGCGCAAGGTGGCCGACGAAATCGGCGCCCAATCCGTCGAGCTCGCGGAGGAGTTCGTGCTCACCACAGCCGAGCTCTCCTTCCTGCAGGAACGTCGCCAGGCGTACGAAAACCTCGTCAACCGTACCGGCCTCGAGAGCGTCAAGGGCGTTGCCCAGGCGCTGATCCAGGCCGAGCGCTACGGCACGCCGATCGCCACTGCGCTGCGCGTTCTAGCCAACGAAAGCCGGGAAATGCGGATGAACGAGGCCGAGAAGAAGGCAGCCGCGCTGCCGCCGAAGCTGACCGTGCCGATGATCCTGTTCTTCCTGCCGGTGCTCTTCTGCGTGATCCTCGGCCCGGCCGGCATCCAGATCTCCGAGCGCGGCATCTTCGGCGACAAGAACCAGTCGAGCAGCGAATAATCCCACTCTAGTTCCTCGGCCCTGCGCGATCGCCCTCGAGGTCGTCGATCAGCGCTTCCATCTCGTCGATTTCACGACGCTGCGCCTCGATGATCCGCGCTGCCAGGTCTCTTACGCGGGGATCGGCCAGTCGCGCGCGCTCGCTGGTCAGGATGGCGATGGAATGGTGAGGTATCATCGCCTTCATCCATGACGTGTCCTCGACCGTGGCCTGGCTGCGAACGAGAAAGAGCGCGCCGGCGAAGATCACCGCCGACAGCGCCAGGATCGCGGCGTTCGCAAGCCGGACCTTGTACATGTGAAGCATGAAGGACAGCATGACGACGGCCATCGCCGAGCCCATGATCAGGGCCATATAGACCCTCGTTTCGCTCCAGTGAACATGGCTGACTTGATAGACGTTCAGGTAGGTCAGCGAGTACATGACCGTGGTCGAGACCGCGATCATCGCGCCAAAACGGACATAAGGGTACATCGGTCATCTCCCTCGGTTCAGACGTTCGTCAACCAAGGGCGCGGTTGCTTGTTCCCCACCGCGATGCGCGACGGTCAGTTGGTGTTCTTCGCTTCCTTCTTGTCCTTCAGGTCGTTCCAGGCGTTCTGCTGGGCGAGCATCGAGCGGAGATAGGCGACGTTGGCCTGGGCCTGTTCGGGCGAAAGCTCCTGGCGGGCGATCTGCTCGGCCTCTTCGAAGCGACCCTGGAGGCCGACGACGAGCGCGAGGTTCTGGCGCACGCGGCTGTCCGCGCCGGCCCTCTGCGAGGCCGAGCGCATGTGCAACTCGGCGGTCTTGAGGTCTCCCTCGAGCACGTAGGACATGCCGAGATTGGACAGAATGGTGGGCTCGTCGGGGCGCAGATCCAAGGCCTTGCGATAGAGCTGACGTGCGGCGGCGGACTGGCCGAGCTGGTCGAGGATCGCGGCCTCTGCCGAGAGAAGCTTCCAATCCGGATATTCCGGGGTCTGCGCGCGGCGCACCGCATCGAGCGCCTGTTCGAACTGCCCGACGGCGGCGAGCGACTTGCCGTAGGCGGCAAGCACCTCCCTGTCGGTCGGATGCGCGATCGCCAGCTTGCGCATCACGGCAAGCGACTGGTCGGCGCGACCGTTCATCTGCAATACGGTCGAATAGGCAAGCGCCGCCGCCTTGTCCTTGGGGTTCCTGGCGTAGTCGCGACCGAGGCGGTCGGCGGCGCTTTCGAGCTCGCCGCTGGACATCTGGTCGACCGATTTGCCGTAAGACTTGTTGACCGAGCCGGTAGTCATGCTGCTCTTCGAGGCACAGCCGCCAAGGGCGGCCGCCAGGACCACGATGGTGCCCGCCGCCGCGAGCTTGCGTCCGAAACGGGTCGCGGAACGGGTCGCTGACATGGGGCCTCCGGCAGGATTCTTCGCGGCCGACGAAACGGCCTCCCTGACCGGCAGAAATATTCCGTTAACCCTAACGGATCGTTAATATGGCGACTCGCCTCCCGCTAACTCCCGAACGGATCCTTCTACATGCCCGTCAAGCTAACTCCCGAGCGCTCTGCGAACTCGCGTCCGGTTCATCTGATCGCAAAGGGCAGCCTGGACAGGTCCGGCCTTCCGGCACCGGTTCTTTCCTGGGCGAAAGCCAATTCCTTTACCGGGGAGGAGGGGCGGACGCTTCTACTGGCGGACCCGGAGGGAAACGTGTCGGGGGCGCTGTTCGGCCTCGGCGATCAGTCCGGCGGCCACCTGCCGATGCTGCCCGGCGCCCTTGCCCGCACCCTGCCCGAAGGCGACTGGCATTTCGCGGCGCCGCCCGCCGATGCCGAGAACGCCGCCCTCGGGCTCCTTCTCGGCGGCTATGCCTTCACCGCCTATGGCCGCAAGCCGCAGCGCGACATCCGCTTCGCTCTGCCCGAAGGGGCGGACAGGGCGCGGGCGGAGCGGCTGGCGGAGGGCGTGTTCCTCGCGCGCGACCTGATCAACACTCCCACCAACGACATGGGGCCGGACGACGTCGAGACGGCTGCGCGAAATCTCGCCGGTCAGCACGGCGCCGACGTCCAGGTGATCGCCGGCGACGAACTGCTGGCACGGAATTTCCCGATGATCCACGCGGTGGGCCGCGCCGCCGCGCAGGCGCCGCGGCTGATCGATATCCGCTGGGGCGCGCCGCAAGCTCCGAAGGTGACGCTGGTCGGAAAGGGCGTCTGCTTCGACACCGGTGGCCTCGACATCAAGCCGGCCTCCAGCATGCTCCTGATGAAGAAGGACATGGGCGGCGCCGCCAATGTGATGGGCCTCGCCCATATGGTCATGGCGGCGAAGCTTCCGGTCCGGCTCCGGGTGATCCTGCCCGTCGTCGAGAACTCGATTGCGGGCAATGCCTTCCGGCCGAGCGACATCCTGCGCAGCCGCAAGGGCTTGACCGTCGAGGTGGGCAATACCGATGCGGAAGGACGCCTGATCCTCGGTGATGCGCTGGCCTATGGCGACGAGGAAGAGCCGGATCTGATGATCGACATGGCGACGCTGACGGGGGCCGCACGCGTCGCGCTCGGCCCCGACCTGCCGCCCTTCTTCACCGACGACGAGGCGCTGGCCGCCGATCTTATGCAGGCTTCCGTCGCTGCGGCCGACCCGCTCTGGCGCATGCCGCTGTGGATGCCCTACGACGGCAAATATTCGTCGAAGGTGGCCGACATCAACAACGTTAACACGGACGGCTTCGCCGGGGCGATCATCGCAGCACTCTTCCTCAAGCGCTTCGTCGGCAAGGCGAAGGCGTGGGCGCATTTCGATGTGTTCGGCTGGTCGCCCTCCGACCGCCCGCACGGCATCGCCGGCGGCGAGGCGCAGGCCATCCGCGCACTCGAGCAGGTGATTTCGGCCCGTTACCCGGCGTAGGACACTTGTGTTTCCATTCGATCGGGCCTTGAATGAAACGGGTCCGAAACAATAACGGAACAGGTCCCAATCGATGGCGGTCAACCTGCGACCCAGCCAGGCCCTGCGGCTGTGGCAGGGCGTGTGCCTTTCCGAGGTGAACGCGGGGATGCCCGACCTGTCGCACAGGCAATTGGCGATCCTGCTCACGGTCTATCTGGATCCTCCGCCGCATACGGTGCGGGGTCTCGCCGCCGCGCTCAACGTCACCAAGCCGGTGGTGACGCGTGCGCTGGACACGATGGGCGCGCTGAAGCTCGTGTCGCGGCACCGCGACGAGGAGGACCGGCGAAACGTGCTGGTGAAGCGCACCATCGAGGGCGCTCTCTTCCTCGAACGCTTTGGCGACGTTATCATCGCCAAGGCGAAGGAGTTGCCGATTTGACTGTGCTCGACCGACGGCTGAACGCGTTTCGCGAGGATCTCGCGGACAAGCGGCTGGAAGGCCGGGTGGAGGCGCCTTCCTTCGTTGCGGGTCGGCCCGCTCATGTCCGCGTGCCGGTGCTCGACATGCGCCGCACTCCCAGTCTCGAAGCCGGGATCGACACGCAACTGCTGTCCGGTCAGGACGTGCTCGTCTTCGACGAGAACGAGGGCTTTGCCTGGATCCAGTCCGTCTCGGACGGCTATGTCGGCTATGTCGGTTCCAACGGGCTCGCCGACGGAGCGTCGAAGGCGACCCATGTGGTTACCGCGGCCCGCACCTTCGTCTACCCGGCGCCGGACCTGAAAAGCGTCCCCACGTCGGCGCTGTCGATGGGATCGCTGGTGCAGGTGGTAGGCTTCGAGGAGCGGCGGGGAACGAACTACGCCCTGTTGCCGTCGGGCGAGGCGGTGATTGCCGGCCATGTTCGGGATGCCGCGGACCGGGACCCGGACTATGTCGCCGTGGCCGAACGGCTGATCCACACGCCCTATCTCTGGGGCGGAGCGACAGCCTTCGGGATCGACTGCTCGGGCCTGGTGCAATTGTCGATGCGCATGGCGGGCAGGACGGTCCTGCGCGATTCCGACATGCAGGCCGCGACGATCGGCACGGCGATCGATCCGCAGCGCGAGACGCTGCGGCGCGGCGACCTAATGTTCTGGAAAGGGCACGTCGCGATCGTCACCGACCCCGAGACGATCGTCCACGCCAACGGGCACACGATGACGGTCGCGCTCGAACCGTTCGCGGATGCGGTGTCGCGGATAGGCTATCTCTACGGCCAGCCGACCGGCTACCGCCGGCCCTGACCGTCAGTATCCGGCGTCCCGGTCGACCAGGTTCCGGAGCGGCTCGCCGCGGTCACAGGCGTCCATCTGGTCGAGCATCGGCGCGGCGAGATGCGCCGGATCGGAGGTCGCCGCCGCGTGCGGGGTGACGAAGACCCGTGGGTGGCCCCACAGCGGACTGGCCGTCGGCAGCGGCTCCTGCTCGAACACGTCGAGGCTCGCCTCCTTCAGCGTGCCGTCGTCCAGCGCGCGCAGAATATCCGCTTCCTTCTGCAATTTTCCGCGGCCCGCATTGATCAGGAACGCGCCGCCAAGCCCGTTGTCGCGGCGCAGCCGGCGCAGCACCGAATAGTCGACGATGCCGTGCGTCGCGGGCGTGTAGGGCAGGAGCACGACGAGGATGTCTGTCGCGTTCAGGAAGGGCGTCAGCCCCGCCTCGCCGTCGAAACATCTCACGCCGTCCATCTGCTGCGGCTTGCGCGACCAGCCGTTGACGGCAAACCCGAGCGAAAGCAGCGCCTTCGCGCTGGCGCGGCCGAGATTGCCGAGGCCCATGATGCCGACCGAAACCTCGTTGGCGGGAGGCTGGAACGGCTCGTGCCACACCTGCTTCGCCTGCTGGGCGCGATAGTGCCGACCTTGCCGGTGATGATCGAGTACCCGCCAAGCGACGTATTCGGTCATGTATTGCGTCAGATTGTCGGCCACGACGCGCACGATCGGCACCTGCGGCAGGCCGGGATCGGTGAACAGGTGATCGACGCCCGCGCCGACCGAGAAGATCGCCTTCAGATTGGGCAGCTTTTCGAGGATGCGCGGCCGCTGCTTCCAGACGACCGCGTATTCGATGGTGGGATCGTCGGGTGCGGCAGGTTCGAGAACCACGTGCCGCCGCGACGACAGGAGCTCCATCCACTGGTGCGGACTGAAGCCCGTGACGGCGAGCAGGACCTTTCCGCTCGGCTTTCTGGCTGTCATCGGCAGGGTCCTACTCGTTCACCGCATGCTGCTTGGCGGTCTCGATGTTGAAGGCCGCGGCGATCAGCGCCTTGGTGTAGTCGGTCTCGGGCGCGGCGAAGATCCGCTCCGAAGGCCCTTTCTCAACCACGACGCCATTGCGCATCACAATCACCTCGCTCGCCAGCGCCCTGACGACCCTGAGATCGTGGCTGATGAAGAGATAGGCGAGACCATGCTTCTGCTGCAGCGTGCGCAGCAGGTCCACCACCTGCGCCTGCACGCTCATGTCGAGCGCCGAGGTCGGTTCGTCCAGCATGACGAATTTCGGCTTGAGTACCATGGCGCGGGCAATCGCGATACGCTGCCTCTGCCCGCCCGAGAATTCGTGCGGGTAGCGGAAACGGGTATCGGGATCGAGCCCCACCTCGTTGAGCACGTCGACCACTGCCTTGTCGCGCTGGGCGGGCGTCTGCTCGGGCTCGTGGATCTTCAGCCCCTCCTCGATGATCTCGGACACCGACATGCGCGGGCTGAGCGAACCGAACGGGTCCTGGAAGACGATCTGCAGCTCGCGCCTGAGCGGCCGCATCTGCTTGAACGAATAGGTGTTGATGTCGCGCCCGCCGAAATCGATCCGCCCCTTGGACGAGATCATGCGGGCGAGCGCCAGCCCGAGCGTCGTCTTGCCGGAGCCGGATTCGCCGACGATGCCGATGGTCTGGCCGGCGCGCACCGATATGTCGATGCCGTCCACCGCCTTCACATTGTCGACGGTCCTGCGGAAGAAGCCCTTCTTGATTGGGAACCAGACGCGGATCTGTTCGCCGCGCATGACCTCCGGTCTCGTCGCGTCGGCGGCCGGCGGCTTGCCGCGCGGTTCGGCCGCCAGCAGGTGCCGGGTGTATTCGTGCTGCGGATGGGCGAAGACGTCCGCCGTCGGGCCTGTCTCCACGATGCGGCCGTGTGTCATGACACAGATGCGGTCGGCGATCTTGCGCACGATGCCGAGGTCATGGGTGATGAACAGCATCGACATACCACGCTCGGCCTTGAGCTTCGCCAGCAGTTCGAGGATCTGCGCCTGGACCGTCACGTCGAGCGCGGTCGTCGGCTCGTCGGCGATCAGCAGTTGCGGCTGGTTGGCGAGCGCCATCGCGATCATCACGCGCTGGCGCTGCCCGCCGGACAGCTGGTGCGGATAGGCGCCGAGACGCTTCTCCGGATCGCGGATGCCGACCTCTTGCAGGAGTTCCAGCGTGCGGGCGCGCGCCTTCGCGTCGTTCATGCCCTGGTGCACCTTCAAGACCTCGCCGACCTGCCGCTCGATCGTGTGCAGCGGGTTGAGCGAGGTCATCGGCTCCTGGAAGATCATGGTGATGTCGCGCCCGCGCACCTTGCGCAGCTCGTTCTCGCCCTTGGCCAGAAGATCGACGCCGTTGAACAGGATCTGGCCCGACGGGTGGCTCGCGGCCGGATAGGCGAGCAGCTTGAGCACCGACAGCGCCGTGACCGACTTGCCCGAGCCGGATTCGCCGACGAGTGCGACGGTCTCCCCCTTGCCGATGTCGAACGATATGTGGTCGACCGCGAGCGTCTCCCTGCCGCCCTGCGAGAAGGCGACGGAAAGATCGCGGATGGAGACGAGGGGAGCGGTCAAAGTGCGGCCTCGACGTCGGTCAAGCGGAAGTCGTCGCCCTTGAACAGCAACGGTTCACTGCGCGCCTTGGACAGGGCGTAGGCGAAACAGTCGCCGAGATTGAGCTGGGCGGGGTGGTTGCCTTTGCCGAAGGTGCGGTAGGCTTGGCGGGCCGCCTTTGCCTGAAACTCGTCGATCTCGGCGATGCTCACACCGAACCCGGTCAGCAGATTGTCCAGTTCCGCGCCTTTGCGACTGTCCTTGAGCTTGTCGAGCCGCACCGCCGCTTCCAGGTAGTTCATGGGCGACATCAGGTGCGGGCCGGTCCGTGTCAGGAGCACGTCCTCCATCCGGTCTCCGTCAGGTTCCTCGAGCATGATTGCCAAGACTGCGGATGCATCCACGATCACTTTGGCAGTCCAATCTCATCATAAAGGTCCGAATGGTCGCTCGTAACGCCCGGTGGCGTCGGGCCGGAGCGCCTGAGGATTTCCTTGATGCGCGCCTTGCGCGTTGCGTAGTCTTCCTGGAGCTCGAGACGGCGCAATTCTCCGCTCAGCGCCTGTTCGATCGCACCGGTTATGCTCTGGTTGGTCTGGGTCGCCAGCTGGCGTGCCAGATCCTCAACCCGCTCGTTCTTTATATTGATACCCATCAATCCATCTCCGATGGTAGAAATGTGATCTGTTTCTACCACGTTTTCGACCTCATCGGAACGTCTTGCGCGGGTCGAAGGCGTCGCGGACGGCCTCGCCGATGAAGATCAGCAGCGACAGCATCAGCGCTATGGTGAAGAACCCGGTCAGACCGAGCCAGGGCGCGGACAGGTTACGCTGGCCCTGTTTCAGGAGTTCGCCGAGCGAGGCGGAGCCCGGCGGCAGGCCGAGGCCGAGGAAGTCGAGCGAGGTAAGCGTCGAGATCGCGCCGTTGAGGATGAAGGGCAGGAAGGTCAGCGTCGCCACCATCGCGTTGGGCAGCAGGTGGCGGTACATGATCGTCCGGTCCGGCACGCCGAGCGCGCGGGCGGCATTGACATATTCGAAGTTGCGGGCGCGCAGGAACTCGGCGCGGACCACGCCGACGAAGCCGACCCAGGAGAACAGCAGCATGATGCCGAGCAGGATGAAGAAGCCGGGCGGCAGCACCGCGGACATGATGAGGATCAGGTAGAGGACGGGGATCGACGACCAGATTTCGATGACGCGCTGGAGCACGAGATCGGTCCAGCCGCCGAAATAGCCCTGCACCGCTCCGGCGGTCACGCCGATGACGGCGGAAGCGCCGGTCAGGATCAGCCCGAACAGGACCGAGACCCGGAAGCCGTAGATGACGCGGGCGAGCACGTCGCGGGTCTGGTCGTCGGTGCCCAGCCAGTTCCAGTTGCCGATCGTGCAGTTCGGATCGTCGACGCCCAGCGGATAGCGCTGGCAGCGGAATTCCTTGTCGTAGAGCCAGGACGGCTTGGCCGGCGCGGCTTCCGGAATGTCGTTGTTGACCGTGCGGTAGGAATAGCGGATCGGCGGCCAGATCAGCCAGCCGTTCGCCTCGATCTCGTCCGAGATCACCGGATCGCGGTAGTCGGTCACCGCGTAGAATCCGCCGAATTTTTCCTCCGGATAGTCCACCAGCACCGGAACCAGCAGTTCGCCCTTGTAGTAGGCGAGCACCGGCTTGTCGTTGGCGATGAACTCGGAGCCGAGCGACAGCACGAACAGGACGAGGAAGATCCAGAACGACCAGTAGCCGCGCCGGTTCGCCTTGAAGTTCTGCCAGCGCCGCTGGTTGAGCGGCGACAGCCTTGGGCGGCGCGCGGCGCGCTGGGTCTCGACGGCGGTCTTGTGGACGATGTCGGACATCAGACGTCGCGCCTCTCGAAATCGATGCGCGGGTCGATCCAGGTGTAGGTGAGGTCGGAGATGAGGCCCGTGATCAGGCCGATCAGCCCGAAGATGTAGAGGCTGGCAAAGACCACCGGATAATCCCGGTCGAGGATCGACTGGAAGGAGAGCAGGCCGAGCCCGTCGAGCGAGAAGATGTTCTCGATCAAGAGCGAGCCGGTGAAGAATACCGAGATGAAGGCGGCGGGAAAGCCGGCGATGACGATGAGCATCGCGTTGCGGAAGACGTGGCGGTACAGGACCTGGCGTTCCGTCAGACCCTTGGCGCGGGCCGTCACGACATACTGCTTGCGGATTTCCTCCAGGAACGAGTTCTTGGTCAGCAGCGTCGTCGTGGCGAAAGCCGACAGCACCATTGCCGTCAGCGGCAGCGTCAGGTGCCAGAAATAGTCGACGATCTTCTCCCAGAGCGACAGCTGGTCCCAGTTCTCCGAGGTCAGGCCGCGCAGCGGGAAGCAGTCGCAGCCGATCCTAACCCCGTAGAACTGGTCGCCCGACGTGACGCCGATGGGGAAGGAATTGCCGCCGGCGAACAGGATCATCAGCAGGATGGCGAAGAGGAAGCCGGGAATGGCATAGCCGATGATGACCACGCCGCTGGTCCAGACGTCGAAGGCCGAGCCGTCGCTGACCGCCTTGCGTATGCCGAGCGGGATCGAAATCAGGTAGGAGATCAGCGTGATCCACAGCCCGAGCGAGATCGACACCGGCATCTTCTCCAGGATCAGGTCGATGACGCGGATGTCGCGGAAGAAGCTCTCGCCGAAATCGAAGCGGGCGTAGTCCCAGATCATCTTGCCGAAGCGTTCGAGCGGCGGCTTGTCGAAGCCGAACTGCTTCTCGAGCTCCTTGATGAATTCGGGGTCCAGACCCTGCGCGCCGCGGTATTTGGACGAGGATTCCGAGCCGAAGTTCTCGACGTTCTGAGCGCCCGCGTCCGCGCCGCCGCCGGAAAGCCGGTCCGACCCGTCGCTGGTGCCGCTGATCCGCGCGATGACCTGCTCGACCGGCCCGCCCGGCGCGAACTGGATCAGGATGAAGGAAATGGCCAGGATCCCGAGCAGCGTCGGGATCATCAGCAGCAGGCGGCGGGCGATATAGGCGCCCATCAGGCGCCCGTCATGCAGGTTTGGCCGGTCGTCCGGTCAGAGTTTGCCAATTGCCCTCGCCTTGTCCGCATCGAACCACCACAGCGTCTCGACCGGGAAGCCGTAGTCCGGCTTCGGCTCGCTGAAGCCGTATATGTTCCAGTAGGCCGCCCGGTGATTCGCCGCGTGCCAATTTGGAATCCAGTCTCGCCGCGCGCGCAAGACCCGGTCCAGCGCGCGGATCGCCGCAACGAGCGAGTCCCGGTCTGCGGCCCTGGCTACGGCGCCGAGCAAGGTGTCGACGGCGGGGTCGGCGGTGCCGGGCAGGTTGCGGCTGCCCGACACGGCGGCGGAGCTGGAATGGAAGAACTGTTCCAGGTCGTCGAACGTGGGCGTCGCGGAGAGAGTGGCGGCGAGCGAGATCATGTCGAAGTCGAAATCGGACTGCCGCACCGTGTACTGTGCCGCGTCGACCAGCCGGATCGAGGCATCGATGCCGATCGCCTTCATATTCTCGACGAAGGGCGAGTCGATGCGGATGAAGACCTCGTCGTTGATGAGGATCTCGACCGCAAGCCGCTCGCCCTTGTCGTTGGCGACGAAGGTCGAGCCTTGCGGCTTCTTCCAGCCCGCCTGCGCCAGGAGCTCGATGCCGCGCCGCAGGAGCTTGCGATCGCGGCCCGAGCCGTCGCTGATCGGCTGCATCGCCGGCTCGCCGTAGACCTCCTCGGGGATCTGCCCGCGCAGCGGATCGAGGAGCGCCATCTCCTGCTCGCTCGGCATTCCCTGGGCGACGAATTCGGAATTCTCGAACAGCGAATGGGAGCGCTCGTAGGCATCATAGAAGAGATTGCGCTTCGTCCACTCGAAGTCGAAGCAGAGGCCAATCGCCTCGCGCACCCGCACGTCCTTGAAACGCTCCCGCCGCTGGTTGATCGCCCAGGCCTGCAGCGAGGGCTGCAGTTCGCGCGGAAACTCGCGCTTCAGGACCTTGCCTTCCGTGATCGCGGGGAAATCGTAGCCTGTCGCCCAGGTGCGGGAGGTGAACTCCTGCCGGTAGAGCACGTTGCCCTTCTTGAACGCCTCGAAGGCGGCCTGCCGGTCGCGGTAGAACTCGACGCGGATGCGGTCGAAGTGGCCGAGGCCGCGGTTGACGCCGAGATCCTTGCCCCAGTAGTCCGCGACGCGGTCGTATTCGATGAACTGGCCGGGGCGGAACGTGCCGACCTTGTAGGCGCCGGCACCAAGCGGCGGGTTGAGCTGCGACCCGTCGAACGGATTGGCCTCGAAGAAGGCCTTCGAGACGACCGGATAGCCGACAACCGAAAGGATCGTACGGTCGGACTGCTCGCCGGAGAAGGTCAACCTGAAGGTTCGCGCGTCGGCCGCTGCCGCCTCGGTCATGCGCCCGAGAGGCAGGCGCAGGTTCGGGTGGGCTTTCTGCTTGAACAGGGTGTAGGTGTAGGCGACGTCCTCGGCGGTGAGCGGCGAGCCGTCATGGAATTTCGCTTCGGGCCGAAGCACGAATTCGAACGAATTCCGGTCGGGCGAAATCGTGACGCTCTCCGCCAGCAGTCCGTAGACGGCGTCGGGCTCGTCCAGCGCCCGCGTCATCAGCGAATCGAAGCAGAGCTCCATGCGCGGCGGCGCATCGCCGTTAGGCACCAGGCAGTTCAGCGTGTTGAACGTGTCCGGGTTCTGGTTCCACAGCCAATTGGGCGGCGAAAAGTTGAACGTCCCGCCCTGCGGCGCATCCGGCTTGGCATAGTCGAAGTGGCTGAAGCCGGGCGGATACTTGAGGTCGCCGAAGGCGGAGAGACCGTGGAGGGCGACGCCGGTCGGTGTCGACGCGAACAGGTTTGACGGCAGCATCGGCAGGGCGGCCGCGGCGCCTGCAGCCTGGAGAAAACGGCGGCGGGAGAACGCCCTCATCAGCGGCCCACTTGGTACTTCGCGGCGAATGCCTTGTCCTTTTCGGCATCGATCCACCACGAATCGAGGTCGAGGCCGACATAGGCCGGCTGTTTGTCCGGCCTTCCAAGCCGGTTCCAGTAGGCGACCCACAGGTTGGGATTGTGCCACTGCGGCACCATGTAGAAATTCCAGAGAAGCACCCGGTCGAGCGCTCGGGTGGCCGCCACGAGATCTGCACGGTCTGTGGTGAAGATTACGCGCTCCACGAGCGCGTCGACAACGGGATTCCTGATGCCGGCAGTATTGTCCGACCCCGGAGCGTCCGCGGCTTTCGAACTCCAGTAGTTGCGCTGCTCGTTTCCGGGAGAGGACGACTGGCCAAACACGTCCAGGATCATTTCGTAGTTAAAACTGCGCTTCCTGTTCTCGTATTGCCCGGCATCGACAATGCGCAGGCTGGCCTGGATGCCGAGATTCTTGAGACTGTCGACATAGGGCAGTACGACGCGGTCATCCGACGGATCGTCACCCAGGAATTCGATGGTGAAAGGCTCCCCCGTCTTCGCGTTGACCAGTTTGCCGCCGCGTCTTTCCCAACCCGCCTCCTTCAGCAGGCGCGCAGCCTCGCGCAGATGAGTGCGGGGCGCCTCGCGTGTGTCGTATACGGGGAGCTTGAATTCCTGTGTAAAAATCTCGGGCGGGAGGTCCCTTTCGTACTCCCTAAGGATCTCGAGTTCCTTCCCTTGCGGCAGGCCGGTCGACGCGAGTTCCGTGCCTTCGAAATAGCTGTCGGTGCGCTTGTAGAGGCCTTCGAAGGTAGTCCGGTTGAGGCTTTCGAAGTCGAAAGCGAGGGTCAGCGCCTGCCGGACGCGCCGGTCCGAAAACTTGGGAAGCCGTGCGTTGAAGACATAGCCCTGCATGGGACGTGCTGTCTCCTGTGGCAATTCCGCCTTGATGACATCGCCCGCTTTATAGGCGGGAAAAGTGTAATCGTTGGCCCATCGTCTCGCGCGGTTCTCCAGGCGCACATCACTGATGCCGCCCTTCGTGAAGGCTTGCCATACGGCCGCCTCGTCGAGGAAATAGGAGAAGTGCTGCCGCTCGAAGTTGTGGCGGCCGATATTAACGGGCAAATCCTTTGCCCAGTAGTCCTCGACGCGCAGCCACGTTACGTCCTTGGTGGAGTTGAAGCTCTCGATCCGGTAGGCGCCGGAGCCGAGCGGCGGTTCCAGGGTCGGCTCGGCGATGTCGCGCTGCTTGCCGTTCGCATCCTTGCCTTCCCACCAATGCTTCGGCAGTACCGCGAGATCGCCGATGATGGCCGGCAGTTCGCGGTTGCCCTTCTGGTCGAAAGTGAATTCGATCTCACGGTCGTTGAGCGCCTTCGCGGCCGTGACGTTGGCGTAATAGCGCACGTAGAGGGGGCTGAGAGCCTTCAGTTTCTCGAACGACCAGACGACGTCTTCGGCGGTGATCGGCGTCCCGTCGTGCCATCGGGCATTGGCATTGAGCCGGTAGGTCACCGACGAATAATCGTCCGGATATTTCAGTGCCTCGGCGATCAGCGGGTGCGCCACACCCGGTTCATCGGGAGACTGCGCCATGAGCGTGTCGTAGAGCATCCCGCCGGTCTGGCCGAGCCCGGCTGCGGCGGCGCCGCGAATGATGAACGGGTTGAAACTGTTGAAGGTGCCGATCACCGCCCGGTTGAGCGTTCCGCCTCGCGGCGCGTCGGGGTTCACGTAGTCGTAGTGCTTGAAGTCGTCGCCGTATTTCGAGGGATTCACGAGCGCGGAGCTAGTTTGCCACTCCTGCGCCTGCGCGCCGGACATAGCCAGAAATGCGCCGAAGAAGGCACCGGCCAGAACTGATCGCATCTTCACTCCCTGTTCTCCCGCCTTTTCCCGGCATCCTTAACGTTCAGAGTAACAAAAAAGCCGGGCAGAGCCCGGCTTTTTCGTGATGTCGATCTGAAAATGTCGTTACTGGGCCGGCGCCGGCGTGGCGGGAGCGGCCGGTGCCGCCGGTTCGGCAGCGGGCGCCGCCGGTGCTGCGGGCTCGGCCGCGGGTGCGGCAGGCTGGGCCGTCTCCGTCGCGGGCTCGGTCGTTGCGCCGGCGGCAGGCGCGGGAACCGCATCGGCCGCCGGGAGCGGCTTGGGCGCGTCGGACAGCGTGTGCAGATAGGCGATCAGGTTGGCACGATCGCCGATCGTCTTCAGGCCGGGGAAGTTCATCGCGGTTCCCTTCACGACGGCCTTCGGCGCGGCGATGAAATCGCTCAGGTGCTCGTAGTCCCAGGTCGGGCGCTCGCCGGCATGAGCCTTCATGGCCGCGGAATAGGAATAGCCTTCATGCGACGCTACGGGGCGTTCGACGATGTCCCAGAGGTTCGGACCGATCTTGTTGGCGCCGCCCTTCTCGGGCGTGTGGCACGCCGCGCAACGCTTGAAGAGCGCTTCTCCCGCGCCGACGTCCGCGCTTGCGAGCAGCGGCCCAACGGGCTCCGGGGCGGCCGGACCTGCGTCTTCGCCGCCCGCCCCAGCCTCGGTCTCGAGGGCCGCGATCTCGTAGCCGGCCTTCTCGGGCACATGCGTCGCGAACAGCGAATCCGAGATCAGGCTGAGCGAGAAGACGACGAAAACGGTGCCGAGGATCGCCCCGATGATCTTGTTGAATTCGAACGAGTTCATGCCTCTCCGTGCTCCCGTCGCGGTTCGGGCTGAAGGACGCGCCGTCCGCCCTCGTCCCAATAAGAAATAGCCGGCTGGGAAGCCGGTGAAAACGGGGCGGAAACTAGGTCTTTTGCGAACAGATCGCAACACCTATAAGAGCCTTCCCCCGTGAGACGTTTTGCCACCTCCGTCATCGAAAACCCAAGCCCGATGAATGCGCTGATCCTCATTCCCGCCCGCCTGGCGGCGACGCGCCTGCCCGGTAAGCCGCTGGCCGATATCAAGGGTGCGCCGATGATCGTCCATGTCGCCCGCCGCGCGGTGGAAGCCGGGCTCGGACGGGTGGTGGTCGCAACGGATTCGGTCGAGGTGGCCAAGGCGGTGACGGGAGCGGGGTTCGAGGTCGCCATGACCCGAGCGGACCACCAGTCCGGTTCCGACCGCATCTTCGAGGCGCTGACGGCGCTCGACCCAGACGGAAAGGTCGACACCATCATAAATCTGCAGGGCGACCTGCCGACGATCGATCCGGCTTCGATCCGCGCAGCGCTCGCCCCGCTGGCCGATCCCGCCGTGGATATCGCGACCCTGGGCGTCGAGATCGCGCGGGAGGAGGAGAAGACCAACCCCAACGTCGTCAAGATCGTCGGCTCGCCGCTGTCGGCGGCCCGCCTGCGCGCGCTCTATTTCACCCGCGCGACCGCGCCCTGGGGCGAGGGACCGCTCTATCACCATGTCGGCATCTACGCCTACCGGCGCGCCGCGCTGGCGCGATTCGTCGCCCTGCCGCAATCGGCGCTTGAACGGCGCGAGAAACTGGAGCAGTTGCGGGCGCTCGAAGCCGGAATGCGCATCGACGCCGCGATCGTGGACACGGTGCCGCTCGGTGTCGACACTCCGGAAGACCTCGAGCGCGCCCGAGCGATGCTCGCTTAAGCAGGACGAACCGCATGCCGCCCAAGACCAACCGCATCTCCTTCCAAGGGGAACCTGGCGCGAACTCCGACACCGCGTGCCGCGACATGTTTCCGGCGATGGAGCCGATGCCCTGCGCCACGTTCGAGGACGCCTTCAACGCGGTCGAGTCGGGCAAGGCGGATCTGGCGATGATCCCGATCGAGAACACGATCGCGGGCCGCGTCGCCGACATCCATCATCTGTTGCCGGAATCGAAGCTGCACATCGTCGGCGAATATTTCCTGCCGATCCATTTCCAGCTGATGGTGCTGCCGGGCGTCGCGCGCTCGGAGATCAGGACCGTGCATAGCCACATCCACGCACTCGGCCAATGCCGCAAATACATCCGCAGGAACGGCTGGAAGGGCGTGATCGCCGGCGATACGGCGGGTGCGGCCAAGCTTGTGTCCGAGACGAAGGACCGCTCCATGGCAGCGCTCGCACCGCGTCTGGCCGCCAAGCTCTACGGGCTCGACATCCTCGAGGAGGATGTGGAGGACGCCGCGACCAACGTGACCCGCTTCGTCGTGCTGACGAAAGGCAAGGAATGGGTGGAGCGCCCGACGCCCGACGCGCCGATGATGACCACCTTCATGTTCCGCGTCCGCAACGTTCCGGCGGCGCTCTACAAGGCAATGGGCGGCTTCGCCACCAACGGCGTCAACATGACGAAGCTGGAAAGCTACCAGCTCGGCGCCTTCACGGCGACGCTGTTCTATGCCGACATCGAAGGCCATCCCGACGATCCGGGCGTGAAGAACGCGCTGGAAGAGCTGAAGTTCTTCTCGCGCGAGGTACGCATTCTGGGCGTTTACCCGCGCAGCCCCTCGCGCGAGGAGTGGAAGCTGGCGGATTGAGACGTGGTCGTGGTTGTAGCGGTCACAGCACCGAGTTGATGAGGTCTGCGGCTTTCGGTGCTCTGTCGAGAGCCCTTTCGATGCGTTTTCGCCACTGGGGGCCGACTGCTATCGCGTGCTCGTAGGCCTCCTTCAGGTCGGTAGGCCTGTCCTCCGCGAGCACGGCAATGAGCAGTTGCGCCTGCTGGAGATCCTTTTTTGATTTGAGGCTCCCGGCGCCATCCCGTCGACGATCGGAGACGATCAGTTTGTGGACCGCAAAGCGCTCGGGCCGCGGTATCTGGATTAGGGCGCCATCGCGATAGATTGCCGCCGAAGGGATCGGGGCTGAGATCAGGTAGTTGAGATAGTGTAGCGACTGGGCGCTGACGCCGAGTGCGGACAGCGGTTTCAGGCCCTCATCTTCTTCGAAAGACGGAGTCAGGAACTCGACGAGTGTCTTGCTTTTGCTCTGACGCCACCGCCACACCTGTCCAAGTTCCGTGCTAGGTACCGGATCGAATTCGAAGCCTTTGAGCGTTTCGTCAACAGAGGGGAGGGCCGTGTCACCAATCGCAAAGGAAAGCTTTTCGAAGCTCGCTATGTCGATATCGTTGGTCATCGCCAACTGGTCTAGCTTCAGCCGGATGCCGAGCTCGCCTTCATAGGCGCGGAACGCGTTGGTTCCGACCAGGGTGCCCCCCAATCGAAAGAGCCCTGCTTTGGACAATGCATGAATGAGGCTTCCCGTGGCGTTGTCCATGCCAAGGAAACCTTCGCCTCGCAAAAGTCTGACCAGGCGCGCGCGCTCCTTTCGGCTGGCGTCTCGGTCTTCACGCAGGCTTTCGTGCTTTTCGATGCGTTGGCGTAGAGCGTTGGTATCTTCTCCGAGATACCGCTCGGCGATCTGGTCGCCGATCCTGTATCTGTCGTACCAATAGTGCCGGCCGTCACGTTCACGGAGCGTAGGGGCTCCCTTGATCTCCGAGACGGCCTCATCGAGCAGCAATGACACGAGGTCATGATAGGCGGCATGTGCGATTGCCGTATGTCTGAGAAAAGGGACCATACTTGCCACACAAGAATTTTTATGTGTGGCAACTAACACGTTTTACTGATTTGCCACACAAGAATTTTTTTGTGTGGCAAAAAGCCAAACTCACCGCCGGGCGGAATCGATTTGAAGTCCCAGATGACGGCGGCCATCATCCGCCCTCCGCCCAGGTCTTGATCAGCAGGTGCGCGATCGCCGCGCGCGGCGGCGTCTTGATGCCCTCCGGCGATCGGCCGGCGATGATGTCCTGGACTTCTGCCCGGCTGAACCAGCGCACGTCCTCCAGTTCGGTCGTGTCCGCTACGATCTCGTCGTTCAGCGCCTCGCCGAAGCAGCCGATCATCAGCGAATAGGGGAACGGCCAGGGCTGGCTGGCATGGTAGGCGACTCGGCCGAGCCTTATGCCGGCTTCCTCGAAGGTCTCGCGGCGCACAGCATCCTCGATCGTCTCGCCCGGTTCGATGAAGCCCGCGAGGCAGGAATACATGCCCGACGGGAAATGGGGGCTGCGGCCCATCAGGCAGCGCTCCCGCGTCACCGCCAGCATGATCGCGACAGGATCGGTGCGCGGGAAGTGCTCGGCCTTGCAGCCGCGGCAGGCGCGCTTGTAGCCGCCGGCGCGGATGTCGGTCTCCTGGCCGCAACGCCCGCAGAAGCGGTGCGTGCCATGCCAGGCGAGCAGGGCGCCGGCCTGCGCCACCGCGCCGAGGTCATCTTCCGATAGCAGGCCCTGCACGTTGACCGACCGGAAATCGATTGCCTTGACGCCATCGGGGAGCTCCTCGGGATCGAGTCCCGCCGGCGCGGCAAGGGCGGGTCCGCGCTCGTCCCAGCCGAGCAGGATCGCCTGATCGAGAACGGCGCCCAGCGACGCTGCGGCGAATGGTCGGTACCAGGGATCGAAGCCGTCCCGTCCGTCCTTCAGATAGACGCGCCCGGCCTTGATGAGCATCAGCCGTGCAGCGGGGTCTTCAAGCGCCCGGGCGGTGGAATCGTCGCTTCTCTGCTCCGATCGGCGGTCGATCGAGTTGACGGTGTATCCGACAGACTTGCCGGGCTCGCGCAAGGGCGCGTCGAAGAGGCTGAAAGTCATGGGGCTCCATGGTCAGGTCTGTGAGCCGAGCGCGGCGCTCATGCGATCGGCGAAGGCATGTCTGTCTTCCGGTCGATAGGATTCACGGACGCCATGGCCCCAGACGGGTCCCGGCCAGCCGGGATCGCCGATGTTCCGGGCAATGACGTGCACGTGCAACTGCCGCACGACATTGCCCAACGCACCCGTATTGATCTTGGTACAGCCGGTCTCGGCCTTCAGGGCCTGCGCCACCAGATTGGTCTCGAAGGTGAGCATCGCCTGATCCAGCGGCGTCAGGTCGTGCACCTCGACGATGCCCGGCCGCCGCGGCACGAGAATCAGCCAGGGCCAGCGCCGGTCGTCCATCAGCCGCAGCTGGCACAAGCCGAGCCACATCAGCGGGACGCTGTCGGCATCCAGCCGGCGGTCAAGCTCGAATCCCGGCCGCGAGCCAAGCATCATGGGCATCCTCCGATATTCGACGAAAGGCTATGATGCCCCCCAGTCCGCCGCAACTGCCTCATGGTCGAATTCGTAAGGGAGTCGGGACTGTTCCCCGTCGAAAGGGATGCTCCGGTCTGCGACCAACCCCGGACTTGCATTTCGTGCGCCGATTGCCGATATGCAGTGTGGGAGGTTGGTGGTGGACGGGCCACTCGCCAACCGGGTCAGGTCCGGAAGGAAGCAGCCCTAACGAGCCAGGAACGGGTCATTGTTCCAGCCTCCCGCCTTTCCCTCCGCTTCGGCATGTGCGCGGCCCGCGACAGGGTCGTTGACGCCGCGCGGCGGGTGGGCTGAACTGCTAAGGCAGGGACCGGAACGGAACGGACGAGGCGGATGAACCCAGCCGGAACCGACGCGAAACGCGGCGCCTACCGTGTCCTGGCACGGAAGTACCGTCCGCGCGATTTCTCCGGCCTCATCGGCCAGGAGCCGATGGTCCGGACGCTCACCAATGCATTTGCTTCCGGACGCATCGCGCAGGCCTGGATGCTGACCGGCGTGCGCGGGGTCGGCAAGACCACGACAGCCCGCATCCTTGCTCGCGCGCTGAACTTCAAGACCGCCGATATCGACCAGCCGACCATCCTGATGGATGCCATCGGCGAGCACTGCCAGGCGATCCTGGAAGGCCGTCATGTCGACGTGATCGAGATGGACGCCGCTTCCCACACCGGTATCGACGACATCCGCGAGATCATCGAGCAGGTTCGCTATGCACCGGTTTCGGCGCGCTACAAGGTCTACATCATCGACGAGGTGCACATGCTCTCGACGCAGGCCTTCAACGGCCTGCTGAAGACGCTGGAAGAGCCGCCGCCGCATGTGAAGTTCATCTTCGCCACGACCGAAATCCGCAAGGTGCCGATCACCGTGCTGTCGCGCTGCCAGCGCTTCGACCTGCGCCGCATCGACGCCGCCCTGATCAAGGCGCACCTCGCTCATATCGGCGGGCTGGAAGGTGTCGAGGCGGAGGACGATGCGCTGGCCATGATCGCGCGCGCGGCCGAAGGCTCGATGCGCGACGCGCAGTCGATCTTCGACCAGGCGATCGCGCATGGCGGCGAGAATGTCACCGCCGAGGCGGTTCGCTCCATGCTCGGGCTTTCCGACCGCAACCGCGTCATCGATCTGTTCGAGCATTTAATGAAGGGCGACATAGCTGCGGCACTCGCCGAATACCGCGCCCAGTACGACACCGGCGCGGATCCGGCCGTGGTGCTGACCGATCTCGCCGAGTTCAACCACCTGGTGACCCGCCTGCGCTTCGTCCCCGACGCGGCGTCCGACGCGTCGCTGACGGAGGACGAGCGACGCAGGGGTGCCGACTTCGCCGAAAGGCTCTCGGTCAAGGTGCTCTCGCGCACCTGGCAGATGCTCCTGAAGGGCATCCCCGAGGTGCAGGGCGCCTCGCGGCCGGTCTCGGCCGGCGAGATGGTGCTGATCCGCATCGCGCATGCCGCCAGCCTGCCGACGCTCGACGAGGCGCTGAAGATGCTCGATGGCGACACGCTGCCGTCGAACGCGTCGCAGCCGAATTCGCCGCGCCCTTCGGGTGGCCCTAACGGCAACGGTGCGAGCGCGGTCGGCCAGACGCGCATGCCCGGCGGCGCCGGTGGAGCACAGACGATGCGTTTGGTGCAGCGCGACGATGCACCGCCCGCGATGCAGCCCGCTCCTGCTCCGGTCGTGGAAGACGAGACGGTGCCGGTGCGGTCGCTGGCCGACATCGCTGCGCTCGCGACCTCCAACCGCGACGTCGCCTTCAAGGCGCTGCTCAAGCGCTGCGTGCGGCTTGTGCGGATCGAGCCCGGCAATCTGCAGATCGGCCTGACCGACGATGCGCCGCGCGATCTCGCCGGGCAGATCGGCGCCAAGCTGCAGGCCTGGACCGGCCGGCGCTGGATCGTGTCCGTCGCGCGCGAGGGCGGCGGGCCGACGCTGGCCGAGGAAGAGGCGAACAAGCGCGAGACCGCGTTTACGGACGCAAAGTCGGACCCGGCGGTAGCGGCGATCCTGGCCAAGTTTCCCGGCGCGAAGATCATCGACGTGCGCATTCCCGACACGCCCGGGGACACGGATGCCCCTGTCGAACTCGCGCGCGATCCGGGCATCGAGCCGGCGCTCGATCCAGATGACGACGATTTTTGAAGAAAGGAATCCCTGCGATGAAAGACCTGCTCGGACTGATGGGCAAAGCCAAGGAAATGCAGGCCAAGTTCCAGGCGATGCAGGAGGAACTGACCCAGGTCGAGGCGTCCGGCCAGTCCGGCGGCGGGCTCGTCACCGTCACTCTGTCCGGGAAGGGGGAAATGAAGTCGCTGCGCATCGATCCGTCGCTGGCGAAGCCCGAGGAGACCGAAATCCTCGAGGACCTGATCGTCGCCGCGCATAACGACGCCAAGGCCAAGGTCGAGGCGATCATGCAGGAAAAGACCCGCGAACTGACCGCCGGCCTGCCGATCCCGCCCGGCATGAAGCTCCCGTTCTAAGAAGGGTGCGGCGGCGCGCTAGAACTGCGTCACCACGCTGATGCCATGGCTGTCGAACCGGTCCATCCGCGTTAGGGCGGTGGCCGCCTCGTCCAGGCTGATACGGTTGCCGATCAGCTTATGCGGCGCAAGCTTGCCGGCCTCGATCATCGCGAGCAGGGCGGGATAGCGGAAGGCCTGCATGCCGTGGCTTCCCTTGATCTCGAGCTCATGGGCGATGACCCGATCCATCGGGATGGGCGGATGCGCGTGGTCGCCGAGCATCAGGCCGACCTGAACATGTCGCCCGCGCCGGCGCAGGCAGGCAATCGAGTTGAAGCATGTGGACGGGTGGCCGAGTGCGTCCATGGAGACATGCGCGCCGCCCTTGGTGATCTCCCTGATGGCGCCGGCGACATCCGGCGCGGTTGCGCCGTTGACCGTCGCGACGGCCCCGATCTCACAAGCGAAGGCGAGCTTGTCCTCGGCAATGTCGACTGCGACGACATTTGCACCCATCGCGTTGGCGATCATGATCGCCGACAGGCCGACACCGCCGCAGCCATGGACCGCGACCCACTCGCCGGGCTTGACCTGCGCCTGGTCAACGATGCCGCGGACCGAGGTGACGAAGCGGCAGCCGAGGCTGGCGGCGGTGGCGAAGTCGAGCGTTTCAGGCAGCCTCACCAGATTGGTGTCGGCGAAGTCGATCGCGACGTATTCAGCGAACGAGCCCCAAGAGGTGAAGCCGGGCTGGAACTGATTCTCGCAGACCTGATGGTTGCCCGAATTGCACTCGGCGCAATGGCCGCAACCGCCGACGAAGGGCACGGTGACCCGGTCGCCCTCGCGCCACCGGCTTACCTGTTTGCCGACGGCGCTGACCGTGCCGGCGAGCTCGTGGCCCGGCACGTGCGGCAGTACGATGTCGGGATCGTGGCCCATCCAGCCGTGCCAGTCGCTGCGGCAGAGCCCCGTCGCCTCCACCTTGATGACCACGCCGTGCGGTGTGGGGT
The DNA here is from genome assembly GCA_019635735.1 of Mesorhizobium sp. Taxonomy (GTDB): domain Bacteria; phylum Pseudomonadota; class Alphaproteobacteria; order Rhizobiales; family Rhizobiaceae; genus Mesorhizobium_A. The sequence goes on along the minus strand of JAHBYX010000005.1, from coordinate 60,004 downwards.
GAGGATCGGGCACGTCCCGGACCGTCGGAAGCTGCCGGAACTGTTCGTAGTATACGGCTCTCATCGGAAACCCTTTTGACCCATCCCGCCGGCGTCAGTCGAGACGCAATTCCATGTCAACCGCCGGCAGGACTGCGGCTGGACCCATCGCGACCTCGATGTCGCGCACCTTGCTGAAACCGGCCGACGCGTAGAATTTCTGCGCCGGCAACGTGGACTGGCTTTTCATCCGCGTCACGCCTGCGGCGCGCGCATCGTCGAGACATCGCTGCAGCAGCGCCTGCGCGACGCCCTTGCGCAGATGATCGGGATGCGTGGCGAAATGGCGGATGTGGCCGGTGCCCGGCTCCACCGCCCCCGTCCCGGGAGCTTCGAGGGTCCAGCCGCCGCAGCCTGCAGGCTCCCCGTCCGACATGGCGACGAAGTAGGTGCCGCTCGCAAGCAGCCGGGGATTTGCACTGGACATCAGCGGGAGCGCATCCGTCAGGCGGCCACGGTCATAGGACCCGTCGTCGAGCTTCGCATAGGCGGCGACGAGGATGCTGGTCACGAGATCGTGGTCGCCCGGCAGGGCAACGCGAATTGCGATCGCCGGATTGTTCATGTCTCCTCCACGGGCTGCCGCAGATCATAGCGGCGAACGAGCGTCGTGCTACCCATTTGCCCGCGCAGGCCTTAAATCTCCAGCATGTCTTCCAAGCGAATCGCCGGCCCCGAGATCGAACGCCTGATCCAGCTTCTCGCCAAGGTGCCGGGGTTGGGACCGCGCTCTGCGCGGCGCGCCGCCCTGCATCTCATCAAGAAGAAGGAACAGCTTCTCGGCCCGCTCGCGCACGCGATGGCGGACGCGGTCGACAAGGTGCGCGTCTGCTCGGTCTGCGGCAATGTCGACACGTCGGACCCCTGCCTGATCTGTTCCGATCCGCGCCGCGACGATTCAACGATCGTCGTTGTGGAGGATGTGTCCGATCTCTGGGCGCTGGAGCGGGCGGGCGTGCAGAATGCGCGCTTCCACGTGCTCGGCGGCACGCTGTCGCCGCTCGACGGGGTCGGGCCGGACGACCTCACCATCGCCAGGCTCGTCAGCCGCGTGGCGGCAGGCGGCGTCAGCGAGGTCATCATCGCCGTCAACGCCACGATCGAGGGCCAGACGACGGCGCACTACATCACCGACCAGCTCGCTGGGCTCGGGGTGAAGGTGACGCGGCTGGCGCATGGCGTGCCGGTGGGCGGCGAGCTCGACTATCTCGACGAAGGCACGCTCGCCGCGGCGCTCAAGTCGCGGACGGCGTTTTGACATGATTGCCCGACAGAAGAAGAGGATGAGCGTTTTCCTCCCCTGCTTGCCTCGGCTCGCGGCTGTCGCACTCTGCTGGGCGGTGATTGCGCTTCCTTCGCACGCCGCATCCGTCTCCGACCGGTTTCGCGCCTGGCTGGAATCCGACCTGTGGCCCGAGGCGAAGGCACAAGGAATCTCCCGCAAGACCTTCGACGCGGCCTTCGATGGCGTCTCGCCCAACCTCAAGCTGCCCGACCTCGTCATGCCCGGCGAGAAGCCGAAGCCGCCGAAGAAGCAGCATCAGGCCGAGTTCGGCTCGCCCGGCGCCTATTTCGCCGAGAAGACGATCGGCGCGGTCACCGCGGGCGGGCGTTCGCGCGCGGGACGCGTCGGACAGACCCTTGCCGCGGTCGAAAAGCGCTACGGCGTGCCGGGCGAGGTCGTTCTGGCGATCTGGGGCCGCGAGTCCGGCTTCGGCGCGGCCAAGATCCCTTACGACGCCTTCGAGGTGCTCGGCACCAAGGCCTTTCTGGCGACACGCAAGGACATGTTCCGCAAGGAGGTGCTGGCAGCTCTCGAGATCCTCGAGAAGGGTTTCGCCACGCGAGCCATGATGAAGACGTCGTGGGCCGGCGCGATGGGCCAGCCGCAGTTCCTGCCGACCTCGTTCCTCGACCATGCGGTCGACGCCGACGGCGACGCGATTCGCGACATCTGGACCTCGACGCCGGATACGCTCGCGTCGATCGCCAACTACCTGAAGCACTACGGCTGGGTGAGCGGCCGCGACTGGGGCTTCGAGGTGAACGTGCCGGACAGCGTGTCCTGCGCGCTCGAAGGTCCCGACAAGGGCAAGCGCATCTCGGAGTGGGCCTCGATGGGCATCACGCGCGTCTCGGGCAAGCCGTTTCCGGCGCACGAGGCGAAGGCCGAAGGCTACTTGCTGATGCCGGCCGGCCGCTCCGGCCCCGCCTTCATCGTGACGCCGAACTTCTACGTGCTGAAGGAATACAACGAGAGCGACCTCTACGCGCTCTTCGTCGGCCATGCGGCCGACAGGATCGCCGGCGGCGACCGCACCTTCTCCGGCTCCTGGGGCAAGGTCGGTGGGCTCATGCGATCGGACGTCGCACGGCTGCAGGAGAGGCTGGAGGCCAAAGGCTATGACGTCGGCGGCGCCGACGGCCTGCCGGGCTACAAGACGCGCCGCTCGATCGGCGAATGGCAGGCGAAGAACGGACAGACGCCGACCTGTTTCCCGAGCGCGGCCGTGATCAGCTCGATTCCATGACCGGTTCGGTCGGTTCGACCGCCTGATGTGCCGCCAGGAAATTGCCGATCGAGCGCAACTCGTCGAAATGGTCGCAGAATACCTTCACGATGACCAGGATCGGCACCGCGATCAGGGCGCCGGCAAAGCCCCACAGCCATGACCAGAACGCCACCGCGATGAACACGGCGACCGCGTTGAGCTCGAGACGTCGCCCGACGGTGATTGGCGTGACGACCTGACCCTCGATGATGTTGCACAGCAGGACATAGGCAGGTGGTATCAGGGCCATGGCTATTGTATCGAATGTCACGAGAGAGACCGCGGCCACGCCGATAAGGGCGATCGCCGCGCCGATATAGGGCAGGAAGTTGAGCAACCCCGCCGCTACGCCCCACATGAACGGCATCGGCATGCCGATCGCCCATAGACCGAGCCCGACCGCTATACCGAGACCCGCGTTGATGATGGCGACCGTCAGCAGATAGCGCGAGATCTCCTTCTCGACGTCATAGACGATCCTGAGCGCCCGCTTCTTGTCGCTGAGCGTGCTGAACGACTGGATGATCTTCTCGTAGAACAGAGTTCCCGAGGCGAGCAGGAACACCGTCAGCACCAGCGTGATCGCGATCGTCGTTCCCGCGCTGAGCAGGTTTCCGGCTGCGCGCGACACGATTCCCGGCTGCTGCACGACGACCCTCTGCGTGTCCGCGGCGGTCACATTGTCGGTCGCTTCGTCGATGTCGCGCGAAATGCGCAGCAGCCGGTCGATCGGCCCGCGCAGTTCGGACAGCTTCTCCCTAATTTCGTACCCGATCCTCGGCGCCTCGTTGACGAGGTCGGTGACGGGTCCGCTCAGCGTGTAGCCGGTGATGGCGATGCCGCTGGCGGTGACGAAGACCAGGAGCGTCGCGGAAATGGGCGAGGGGATGCCGCGTTTGCGCAGGAAGCGCACGATCGGCGTCAGCGTCAGCGCGAAGAGGAACGCAAGGATGACCGGCATGAAGAACTCGCGCGCAAAATAGAGCGACGCAAACAGCAGGATGACGAATATGCCGAGGGCGAGGCCTCGCAAGCTCGGCCACTTCTGGTCGTCTGCCTTCTCGGCGACGACGAGTTCGATCGGCTTCCCGGCGTTCATCTTCCGAATTCCCCCTTGGCCGGACGATCTCCGGCCGCCCGCTTGCGCGGCATCGGTATGAATTCGGCAAAGGCGGGAAAGTTCCGGGCGATGCGCGAGGCGTAGCCTCAAGCGGCGCGGGCGACGCCTGCGTGGGCCTCGGCCAGGATCTCGTAGGACCGTTTGCGAGCCTGATGGTCGAATATCTGGGCGGTGACCATCAGTTCGTCCGCGCCGGTGCGCTGCACGAAGGCGTCCACGCCGCGCCGCACCGTCTCCGGCGAGCCGACCACGGCCTGTGACAGCATCTGGTCGAGAAGGGCCCGCGACATCGGGTCGAGGCTTTCATAGTAGCCTTCGACCGGTGGCTTCAGCCTGCCGCGCGTATTGGTGCGGATAGCGACGAATGCCTGCTGCATCGAGGAGAACAGGAGCCGCGCTTCGGCATCGGTATCGGCGGCCGTGATGTTGATGCCCAGCATGACGTAGGGCCTGTCGAGGAATTGCGAGGGCTCAAAGCGCGAACGGTATATTTCGAGCGCATGGTCGAGTTCGGCCGGCGCGAAATGCGAGGCGAAGGCGTAGGGCAGGCCGAGCATCGCCGCGAGCTGCGCCCCATAGGTGGACGAGCCTAGGATCCACACTGGAACCTGCTGTCCTTCGCCGGGATAGGCGTGCACGCGCTGGTCCGGCTTGGCCGGCGCGAAATAGTTGATCAGCTCGACCACATCCTGCGGGAAATTGTCAGCGCCCGCCTCGAGATTGCGGCGTAGCGCGCGGGCCGTCAGCATGTCGGTGCCGGGCGCACGGCCGAGCCCGAGATCGATCCGGCCGGGATGGAGTGCTGCCAGCGTGCCGAACTGCTCGGCGATCACCAGCGGCGAATGGTTCGGCAGCATCACGCCGCCGGCGCCGACGCGGATGGTCGATGTCCCGCCGGCGATGTGGGCGATGACGACCGACGTCGCCGCGCTCGCGATCCCCGGCATGTTGTGGTGCTCGGCGAGCCAGTATCGCCTGTAGCCAAGCGCCTCGGCATGGCGCGCGAGATCGAGGCTGTTCGCCAGCGATTGCGAGACAGTGCTGCCTTCGGTGACGGGGGCGAGGTCGAGAACGGAGAGGAGAGCCATTGCAGCCATATAGGGACGCGCGGCCGCAACCGGCAACCCCTGCGCCGCCTCTGCTCTTTTATGCAGACGAATCGCAAGGGGACGATTAGGCTCGGCGCGGGAAATAGCCTGGAGGAGCCGGCAGATGCGCATTGCGGCAATCGTTCGAAACTTCGCGATCCTGACGCTTGCGGCTCTTGCCGGCTGCGTCGTGGTCGAGGGGCCGATCGAGCCGGATCCGCAATACTGCACGCGCGAATACGCACCGGTCTGTGCCCGCCGCGGCGACGACCGCCGCACCTTCCCGAACGAGTGTGAAGCGGATCGGGCCGGATACTACGTCATCCGCGACGGCGAATGCCGGCGCGGTCGCCCGGAATATCCTGACGAGCCGCGCCCGCCGCGTCCTGAGCGCCCGCAGGCATGCCCCATGATCTATGCGCCCGTCTGCGCCCGCCGCGGCAACGACCGCCAGACCTTCGACAGCGCCTGCCACGCCAACGCGGCCGGCTACGACGTCATCCGCAACGGTGCGTGCGGCGGCGGGCAGATGCAGCCTCCGGGTCAGCCGGGAACCATCCCGGGGGGTCCGGGGGCGTCTTCTCCGGGCGGACAGCCGGGAGCGAGCGGGCCGGGAGACAGTGGCCAGACCATGTGCACCCAGGAATACGCGCCCGTGTGCGGCGTTGTCGGCGGATCCCGGCAGACCTTTTCGAACGAATGCGTGGCGCGTGCGCAAGGTGCGCGCCGCATCCGTCCCGGCGAGTGCTGACGGGAGGGGTTGCCCGTCGGTTTCCGACGTTTCCTTGGACCTCCGCGGCGCGTTGAAACGCCGCGCTGGCACAAAATCTGTCGAATCCGTCGCCCAGCGGGTTGAACTTCCGTCGTTCCTGCGTATGTAAGCGGCGCACGCGTATGAGTATCGACGCAGACGCAAGAGAGACGGACTCAGTGGCAATTTACAGAGAGAAAGACTTCGCGGAGCGGCGCAATGCCGCCCTTGAAGCGAAGAAGGCGTTGCTTGACCGGTTCAAGTCGCGCCCGTCGGAAGACGACCCCGAGGTGATCGCACGCAGGCAGGAACGGGAAGCCATTCTGGCCGCCCGTGCCATCCGCGACCAGGAACGGGAAAAGGCCCGGCAGGAAAAGCTCGCCCGCGAGGCGGCTGAGAAGGCCGAACGCGAGCGGCTTGCCGAAATCGCCCGCAAGGAAGCCGAGGAACAGGCTCGCCTCGAGGCCGAGGCTCGCGCCGCCGAAGAGCGGGAGCGCCTCGCGCGCCAGCTCGCCGAGGAGGCGGAGCAGAAGGCCCGGCGCGACGCGCGCTACGCGGCGCGCAAATCGCGCGTCGGCACCCGCCGCACGGCCTGAACTCGTTCGGGCGAGACCCGGCGAAGCCAACCAATCCGAAATCAGCGGGCCCGAGAGGATCGGGCCCGCTTTTCGGCGTTTGTTCGCCTACTTGTCCTTCTTCGGCTTGGTAATTCGGGCCGGCTCGACCTTGGCGAAGGGCGCCGGTGCGGCGGCCGGCTTCTTCGCGTCCTTCTTCGGCTTGCGGGCTTCCTTGCCCGGCCTCATCGCACCCTTTGCCATGTCGTCCTCCGCGCTCGGTGTTGCCACCACTGAATCGCAATCCGCTTTCCCAATCAAGACCGCATGATATTGTCACGATCTTCGGGTCGGGAGGCGCGAAGGCGGCGGAAACGCGGCGTTCGCACCGGGGGTGATCATGGCGGGTACTGTTGTTGGCGGCGGTCTGACGATCAGAACAAGCAGGGTGCGGGTGGTCGACGTGCCGTTGAACTTCCCGCTCGGCACGAGCGCGGCGACCGTCACCAAGGTGCCGCTCGTCCTGCTCGATCTCGACATGGAAGAAGGCGTCACCGGCCGCGCCTACGTTTTCGGCTACACGCCCGCCGGCGCGGTTTCGATTGCCCGCACGACGTCGGAAGCAGCCGATCTGGCAAAGGGCACTGCGGCATCGCCTCTTCAACTGCAACAGTGCCTCGGCCGGCGCTATGCCCTGCTTGGTGTGACGGGAACGGTCCGCATGGCTTTGTCTCTGCTCGACATGGCCGTTTGGGACGCGCTGGGCAGAGCCGCTGGCTTGCCCGTCGCGCGCCTGCTCGGTGGTGCTCCCGGGACGCTGGCAGCCTACGACAGCCGCGGGCTGGGACTTGCTCCGCCTGCCGAACTGGGCAGGCAGGCCGAACGGTTGCTGGAACTGGAACTGGGCGCAATCAAGCTTCGCCTCGGCTATCCGACACTTGCCGAGGACCTCGTTGCCGTCGACGTCGTCCGCTCCCTGACCGACCGGCCCCTGATGGTCGACTACAATCAGGCGCTGTCGCTGGTCGAAGCACGGGCGCGCGGACGCGCGCTAGAGGAGAAGGGCCTGCTATGGCTCGAGGAGCCGATTCGGCACGACGACTATTCGGGAGCGGCGGCACTCGCCGACGAACTAGACCTACCCATCCAGATCGGCGAGAATTTCAATGGTTGCGAGGCGATGCTGCAGGCCGTGCAGGCGAACGCGTGCGACCTCGCAATGCCCGATATCTCGCGGATCGGTGGCGTAACCGGCTGGCTTCAGGCGGCAGGGGTCGCGGCGGCCGCCGGGATACCCGTCTCGACGCATCTCATGCCGGAGATGAGCGCCCATGCCCTCGCTGCCTCCGCCACCTCGCACTGGCTCGAATATGTGGATTGGGCCGACGCGATTCTGCGCGAGCCGCTGCAGATAAGGGACGGCCGGGCGATCTTGCCTGATAATCCGGGCTTCGGAATAGAGTGGGACGAGAAGCGCATTTCTGCCCTGTCGCAATGAAGCTCCGGGACGGCCTCACTCGTCTCCATCGACGACCCTGAGCCGCAACTGGCCGGTGCGGGAACCGACCGAGGGTTCCGCGGCGCCCGGACTCTCGGAACCGCCCGCCGCTTCGCCGCCAAACTCCAGCGCCTCGATCTTCTGGCCGCGCTTGGCGAGCTTGTCGGCTGAGGTGACGATCTGGTCGATGTCCTTGGCGGTCAGAGCGAAGTGGCCCTGCAGCTTGCGCACGCGGTCGTCGAGGCGGGAGAGATCCTCCATCAGACGGATCACCTCGCCCTGGATGAGATGCGCCTGCTCGCGCATCCGCGCGTCCTTGAGCACCGACTGAATGACCTGGATCGACAGCATCAAAAGCGAGGGCGAGACGATGACGATGCGGGCGCGGTGCGCGCGCTGGACCAGCGCCTCGAAGTTCTCGTGGATCTCGGCAAAGATCGATTCGGACGGCACGAACATGAACGCCGTGTCCTGCGTCTCGCCCGTCAGCAGGTACTTTTCCGAAATCGCGCGGATGTGCACCTCGACGTCGCGCCGGAAGGCCTGGGCGGCGGCCTTTGGCGCATCGCCGGGATTGTCCGCGGCCTCGGCGGCTCGGATCGCGTTCCACGCTTCGAGCGGAAATTTGGCGTCGATGACGAGCGGCGGCGTGCCGTTCGGCATCCTCACAAGGCAGTCCGGCCGGCTGCCGTTGGACAGCGTCGCCTGGAACTCGTAGGCGCCGGCCGGGAGCCCGTCCGCCACGATCGCCTCCATGCGCGACTGGCCGAAGGCGCCGCGCGTCTGCTTGTTGGACAGGATCGCCTGCAACTGCACCACCTGACCGGCGAGCGACTGGATGTTGCCCTGCGCGGTGTCGATCACCGCCAGGCGCTCCTGCAGCTTGGCAAGGCTTTCGTGCGTCGAGCGGGTCTGCTCGGTCATCGTCTGGCCGATGCGCCCTGTCATGGCGTCCAGCCGCTGGCCGAGCGACTGGTTCAGTTCCGCCTGGCGCGCACTCAGCGCCTCGTTCATCTGGCCCATCCGGCCCTGCATCTCGATCTGCTGGCGCATGATCTCGGCCATGCGCATCTCGGCGTCGCGGGCAAGCTGTGCGGCTTCGGCCGCTGCTGCCGCGCGCGCGTTCGAGGCCCACCACAGCGCGACGGCAAGGAGGACGATCAACAGGACGACGACGCCGCCGGCGGCGATAAGGGCCTGACCCAGCGTGACAATCGATGCCCCGAGTTGAAGAACCGGCTGGTCGAGCAGGGCGGAGAAATCGTTCATCGTGCCAGTCTATGCGATTCGGCGGCGCACGTCAGATCAAAACGGGAACAGCGGCATTGCCGATGTTGACGCTTCCGGACGCAGGTCTTAGGTGAGCCGGATGTCGATCAAGCCGCTCATCATCCTGCCCGATCCGCTGCTCCGCCAGGTTTCAAAGCCGGTGGAACGCGTCGACTCGCACCTCCTGAAGTTTGCCGGCGACATGCTGGACACGATGTACGACGCGCCGGGAATAGGCCTTGCGGCGATCCAGGTCGGCGAGCCGTTGCGCCTGGTCGTCATCGACATTGCCAAGGAAGGCGAGCCGCAGGCGCCGCAGATCTTCTTCAACCCCGAAATCGTGGCGACGGGAGAAGGCACGAATGTGCACGAGGAAGGATGCCTCTCGATCCCCGACTACTATGCCGAGGTCCAGCGCCCGGACACGGTGACGGTGCGCTATGTCGACAAGGACGGCAAGCAGCAGGAAATGGTGGCCGACGGGCTGATGGCGACCTGCCTGCAACATGAGATCGACCATCTGAACGGCGTTCTGTTCATCGATCACATCTCCAAGCTCAAGCGCGACATGGTGATGCGCAAGTTCAAGAAGCTGGCCCGCACCGCCTGACGGCAACCCGGGCTCCCCGGAGAGTTCCGGAAAGCCCGGGCCCGGCCGCCGGTTCGTGAACGCCGACCCGCCCTGGCGGCCGTCATCCAGATACGTATGTGGTGGGGGCAAAGTTCCGCGATCTCGCGTCCCGATACAGAAAGGCCCGCCGAAGCGGGCCTTGCCGTAGGTTTCGGGACACCGGCTATTCAGCCGGCGTCGGTTTCTTCTTGAACAGGCCGACGAGGTTGTCCCACAACTCTATCTTGGCGCCCTGGCGCTTCATGATGACGCCCTGCTGGACGATCGACAGGAAGTTGTTCCAGGCCCAGTAGATGACGAGGCCTGCCGGGAACGAGGCCAGCATGAACGTGAAGATCACCGGCATCCAGGTGAAGATCATCGCCTGGGTCGGGTCCGGCGGGGTCGGGTTCATGCGCATCTGCAGGAACATCGTGATGCCCATGATCAGCGGCCAGACGCCGACCAGCAGGAAGGCGGGCACCGCGTAGGGGAGCAGGCCGAACAGGTTGAAGATCGAGGTCGGGTCCGGCGCCGCGAGGTCCTGGATCCAGCCGAAGAACGGCGCGTGGCGCATCTCGATCGTCACGTAGAGCACCTTGTAGAGCGCGAAGAAGACCGGGATCTGGATCAGGATCGGCCAGCAGCCGGCGAGCGGATTGATCTTCTCCGTCTTGTAGAGCTCCATCATCGCCTGCTGCTGCTTCATCTTGTCGTCCGCGTATTTTTCGCGGATCTCGAGCATCTTGGGCTGCACCTTCTTCATGTTCGCCATCGAGGCGTAGCTCTTGTTGGCGAGCGGGAAGAAAACGGCCTTGACGATGACCGTGGTGGCCAGGATCGCCAGGCCGAAATTGCCGAGCAGCTTGTAGAGATTGTCGATCAGCCAGAACATCGGCTTGGTGATGAAATAGAACCAGCCCCAGTCGATCAAGAGGTCGAACTGACGGATCTGGCGGTCGGTCTCGTAGGCCTGGATCTTGTTGACTTCCTTGGCACCGGCGAAGACGAGCGTCTCGACATTGGCCGACGCCCCTGGCGAGAGCTGGATCGGGTCGGTCAGGTAGTCGGCCTGGAACCGCGGACGCCCGTCGTCGAACCAGGAGAAGTTCGGCTGGAAGGCCTGGGCGCCCGAGGGCACCAGCGCGACGGCCCAATATTTGTCGGTGATGCCGAGCCAGCCGTCGGTCGACTTGCCGGGCGTGACGCGCTTGTCTTCCTCGAGGGTAGAATAGCTGATCTCCTGCAGCCCTTCCTCGCCGGTCACGCCGATGAGGCCCTCGTGAATGACATAGACGCTGGCATGCGCGGGCTTGTCGAAGCGGGTGACGCGTCCGTAATTCTGGATCGAGACGGCGGCGGTTCCGGTGTTGTCCACCTTGTCGCTGACCGTGAACATGTAGTTCGCGTCCACCGCGATCGTGCGCGTGAAGGTCACGCCCTTGTCGTTGGTGAACGTGAGAGTCACCGGCGTCGACGGCGTGAGCGTGGCGTTCGCGGGCGCGGTCCAGACCGTCTCCGGTCCCGGCATCGCGCCTGCGTCGGCGCTGCCGACATAGCCGATCTCGGCATATTGGCCGTTCGGAAGCGACGCGGGATTGAGCAGCTCGATGTTGGGCGAGGTCTTGTCGACCTCCGTGTGATAGGCCTTCAGCTTGACGTCGTCGATGCGCGCGCCCGTCAGGTTGATCGATCCGGAAAGGGCCGGCGTGTCGATCTTGACGCGGCTGCCGGCGGCAACGGTCGCGGCGCGGTCGGCCTGGGCCGGGGCGGTCGCCTGGCCGGGCACGGTCGCCTGCGGCGTTCCCGGCACCGAGGTTCCGGCAGGCTGGCTGGGTGCCTGGGTCGTGGGCGACGATTCCGATGCAATCCGTTCCTGTTCGATCCGCGCGGCTTCGCGCTGCGCTTCGATCCGCGGCTGCATGAAGAACACCTGCCACACGGTCAGGATGACGACCGACAGCACGATCGTGATGAACAGGTTGCGATTGTTATCGGTCATCGGTCGGTTCCGCGGATACGCCGGACAAGCTCGGCCTTCAATGTGCTGAACGGTGCGGCAAGCACGTCGCGCCGCGCGACGATCACATAGTCGCTCCCCGCCGCCATGTCATCAGCGGCATGGACGCGCATCGCTTCCTTGAGACGGCGCCGGATGCGATTGCGCACCACGGCGTTGCCGACCTTCCTGGTCACGGTCACGCCGAAACGCGGCGCGCCATCGTCACCGCGATAGAGAGCTTCCACGAGGAAAAGCCGCCCGCGGCGCTTTTCGCCAGCCCGGACGGCAAGGAATTCCGCGCGTTTGCGCAGCCTGTTCGGCGGCCGGTTCACCACCGGCTCGTGACCCCGGATCAGGCCGACAGCCGCTTGCGGCCGCGGTTGCGACGGGCTGCGACGACGGCACGTCCGTTCTTGGTGGCCATGCGCGCGCGGAATCCGTGGCGACGCTTGCGAACGAGTTTCGAAGGTTGATAGGTGCGCTTCATTTATTTGATACCGCGGTGTGCGGCCCTTCTTGGTTCTGTCTTGTGAACAGGAGCGTTTGCCAGGCAGGCGTCGGCGCAACAACAATTGCGCCGGACCGACGGCCCGAGCGTGCGCGGGCTTTTAAGTCAAGACACGCGCCCGAGTCAATCTCGGGAAATCCCTGCGTCCGTTTGGCAGCGCCCCGGCCGCCTGATACACCGGGCGCTCGATTCGCGGGGACGGGAAACGCGTATGGAGCGGCTGGCCGGCAAGGTCATTCTGCTGTGGGGATGGAGGCGCGCGCTCGTGGCGTTCGCCGCCGGCGCATTGGCAACTCTCGCCCAGGCGCCGTTCGATTTCTTCGCGGTTTGCCTGGTGTCCTTCCCAGTCCTCGTCTGGCTGATCGACGGGGCGGTGGTGGAGGGTCGCGCGCGCCTCCTCGGGCGCCTCAAGCCGGCTTTCTCCGTCGGCTGGTGGTTCGGCTTCGGCTATTTCCTCACTGGCCTCTGGTGGGTGGGCAACGCCCTTCTCGTGGAGGCCGAGAGCTTTGCCTGGGCGCTGCCGCTGGCGATCGTCGTGCTGCCGGCGGGCCTTGCGATCTTCTACGGCCTCGCTACGTCGCTTGCACGCCTGTTCTGGTCGAACGGGATCGGCCGCATCTTCGCGCTCGCGTTCGGATTCGGGTTCGCGGAATGGCTGCGCGCAGTCGTGCTGACGGGCTTTCCGTGGAACGCAATCGGCTATGCGGCGATGCCGACCCCTCTCCTGATGCAGCCGGCCTCGATCGCCGGCCTCTACGGCATGAACGCGCTGGCCGTCTTCGTCTTCGCCATGCCGGCGCTGCTTGCGTCCCGCCGGCATGTCCGGATCGGTGCGCTCCTTGTGTCGGTGCTGGTTGCGGCCGACGTCGCTTTCGGCATGCTCCGCCCCGCGCCGGTGGCGGACGGCAGGACGATGGCTGTGCGGATCGTCCAGCCATCGATCGACCAGTCGGAGAAATGGGATACGTCCGTGCGCGACAGGATCTTCAAGACCTATCTCGACATGACCGTCGCGCCGCCGGCGGAAGGAAAGCGTCGCCCGACGGTGATCGTCTGGCCCGAGACCGCCGTGCCCTTCCTCTTCACCGATCGGCCGGACGCGCTCGCGGCCCTCGGCGCCGCGCTCGAGGATGGACAGGTCCTGCTCGCAGGCGCGGTGCGCTCGGAGGGTAGGGCGGGCGAGAGCGACGATGCCCGCTACTATAACTCTATCGTGGCGATCAACGACCGCGGCGAGATTGTCGGTGCCTCCGACAAGATGCATCTCGTCCCGTTTGGAGAGTATCTGCCGTTTGAGAAACTGCTCACCCGCTTGGGGATGAAGAAGATCGTCTCGACGCCGTTGAGCTTCTCGGAAGGGACGGAACGACGGCTGCTCGACCTGCCCGGCGGAGCGCGGGCGCTGCCTCTCATTTGCTACGAGGCGATCTTCCCCGGCGAGGTCGGTCCCTCCGTTGCGGGGGCGGATGTCATCCTCAACGTGACCAACGATGCCTGGTATGGCGATACGCCAGGCCCCTACCAGCACTTCCGGCAGGCGCAACTGCGCGCCGTGGAATACGGACGCCCGCTTCTGCGTGCCGCCAACAACGGCATTTCCGCAGTCGTCGGACCGGACGGGCGCATAGTCGATGGCTTCGCCTTAAACGGCATTGGCAATCTGGACATCGAATTGACGCTTTCGAAGCGGCCTCCTCCACTTGGTTCCCCGGATATTAACGGTCTCCTCATCGTCGGCTTTTTCGCAATCTGCGCGTGTGGTATCTATCTATTCGGGCGAACGCGCATGAATTGACAAGTGTAGAAGGGTGTTCACATTGTCGATTGCCAGTCGTGGATTGGCTCTTTCGGGCATGAATATTGGGGCCTTGTGCCGAAAGAGCAGGGAGGTTGGCGGGAAAAGCACCAAACGGCCGTGCAAAGCGGCGAGGGAAAAATGGCAGAGAACAAGAAGAAACCAAACCCGATCGATATTCACGTTGGAAGCAGGATAAGACTGCGCCGGAACATGCTCGGAATGAGCCAGGAGAAGCTTGGCGAGAGCCTCGGAATAACCTTTCAGCAGATTCAGAAATATGAGAAAGGCACGAATCGCGTCGGCGCCAGCCGGCTCCAGGCGATCGCGTCCATCCTCAGCGTGCCGGTCTCCTTCTTCTTCGAAGACGCGCCGGGGCAGGATGGCGCAACCGCCGGGGGCTTCGCCGAGGACTCATCCACCAGTTTCGTCGTGGATTTTCTGAACAGTGCCGAAGGCATCCAGCTCAACCGGGCATTCGCGAGAATCGCGGACGTGCGGGTTCGCCGCAAGATCATCGATCTCGTGAAAGCGCTGGCTTCCGACGAAGACTGAGCGTCGGGCAGGTAGTGCTCTAGAAGGATACCGTCGTCAGGTATGACGGTGCCGTCGGATTCGCGTCGATTCCGGGGGCGATGAACCTTTGTGCCCGGCTTGACGACTCCCTGCCGCTTTTCTAACAGAGGCGCCGACCGTGCGGGCGATCGTGTCGAGCCGGCTTTTCCAGAGGGGACACCCCGTGGCGCGTCTGAACTACCTCTTCACCAGCGAATCCGTTTCCGAAGGCCATCCCGACAAGGTCTGCGACCGCATCTCAGACGAGATCGTGGATCTGGTCTACCGCGAGGCGAAGAAGTCCGGGATGAATCCGTGGGACGTCCGCGTCGCCTGCGAAACGCTGGCAACGACAAATCGCGTCGTCATCGCCGGTGAGGTCCGCGTGCCCAACTCGCTCCTGAAGAAGAACAAGGACGGCTCGATCATGCACGATGCCGCCGATTTCCCGGTCATCAATCCGGCGAAGTTCAAGTCCGCCGCGCGCAAGGCGATCCGCGACATCGGCTACGAGCAGACGGGGTTCCACTGGAAGACGGCCAAGATCGACGTGCTGCTGCACGGCCAGTCTGCCGACATCGCGCAGGGCGTCGACAATGCCGCCGACAAGCAGGGCGAGGAGGGCGCGGGCGATCAGGGCATCATGTTCGGCTATGCCTGCACCGAGACGCCCGACCTCATGCCGGCGCCGATCTACTACAGCCACAAGATCCTCGAACTGCTGGCCGCCGCGCGCCACAAGGGCGAGGGCGATGCCGGCAAGCTCGGTCCCGACGCCAAGAGCCAGGTGACTGTCCGCTACGAGAACGGCAAGGCGGCCGAGGTGACCTCCATCGTCCTGTCGACCCAGCACCTCGACGAGAAGTGGGACTCCAAGAAGGTCCGCAAGGTCGTCGAGCCTTTCATCCGCGAGGCGCTTGGCGACCTGAAGATCGCCGACGATTGCAACTGGTACATCAATCCGACCGGCAAGTTCGTCATCGGCGGACCGGACGGAGACGCCGGCCTGACCGGCCGCAAGATCATCGTCGACACCTACGGCGGCGCGGCTCCTCACGGCGGCGGTGCGTTCTCCGGCAAGGACACGACCAAGGTCGACCGCTCGGCCGCCTACGCAGCCCGCTACCTGGCGAAGAACGTGGTTGCCGCCAAGCTTGCCGACCGCTGCACGATCCAGCTCTCCTACGCAATCGGCGTGGCCCAGCCGCTGTCGATCTACGTCGACCTGCATGGCACCGCCAAGCCGGGCGTCGACGAGGACAAGATCGAGGCGGCGATCCGCAAGCTGATGGACCTGTCGCCGACCGGCATCCGCAAGCACCTCGATCTCAACAAGCCGATCTATGCGCGGACCTCGTCCTACGGCCATTTCGGCCGCAAGCCGGGCCGCGACGGTTCCTTCTCCTGGGAGAAGACCGATCTCGTGAAGGCGCTCAAGGAGGCGGTCGCCGCCTGACCGGCCAGATGACCGAGGAACGCCGCAAGCGCACAGCCGAGGCGTTCTTCGGCCGCCGGCACGGCAAGACCATCCGCCCGATGCAGGCAGTGGCTCTGGCCGATGTCCTGCCGCGGCTGAGGGTGGATCCAGGCGTCCCCGCCCCGGCGAATCTGCGCGAACTGTTTCCGGTTCCGGTTCGGAGCGTCGTGCTTGAAATCGGCTTCGGCGGCGGCGAGCATCTGCACCACGCGTCCGGAACCGAGCCCGATACAGGTTTTATCGGCGTCGAGCCCTTCGTCAACGGCATGGCGAGTCTGCTGCGCATGCTCGAACGCGAGCCCCGCGACAACATCCGTCTCTACGACGACGACGCGACCGCCCTCCTCGACTGGCTGCCGGCCGGATCGCTCGACCGGATCGATCTTTTCTATCCGGATCCCTGGCCGAAGAAGAAACACTGGAAGCGCCGGTTCGTGAACCGGGCGAACCTCGACCGCTTCGCCCGGGCGTTGAAGCCCGGCGGATTGTTCCGCTTCGCCTCCGACATCGAGCACTATGTCAACTGGACGCTGCTCCAGACCACGCGACACGGGGACTTCGTCTGGCAGGCAAGCACGCCCGACGACTGGCGCAAGCCATACGAAGGCTGGCCGGGAACCCGCTACGAAGCCAAGGCGCTCCGCGAAGGGCGGACGCCGGCCTATCTGAGATTTGTCAGGCGGTAAGCCGCTGCATTTACATCCGATGCGATTGCGATAGGCTTGTCTCCATGAGTTCCAAGGAGGGAACCTTGGCAAACGACAAGCAAATGCGCAGTGCTGCAGCAGGACGTCCGGATGCCGATCCGCGTATCGTGTTCGATGCGGATATCTGCGGCGGACGTGCGCGTATTCGTGGTACACGCGTTCGGGTAAGCGATATCGTCGCGGCCATCGCTGAAGGAGATACGGTCGACGATCTCGTCGCTGAGTTCCCGTATCTGACAGCTGAGGATATTGCCGCTGCGCTCCGGTATGCCGCAGGCGCGGTCGATCATCGTGTCGTGATCGCCGCGTAGCGATGCGTTTTCTTGTCGATGCCCAGCTTTCGCCAATGCTTGCAAGGCGATTGAGGGAAGCGGGTCACGAGGCGACACATGTGACCGAACAATTGGCGGGAGACGCGCACGATATCGAGGTGGCGCACTTCGCAGCCGCAACCGGCGCGGTTCTGGTCACGAAGGACGAAGACTTCACTGACCTCGCGGCGCGCGGGATACTGCAGACACCGTTGCTCTGGATACGTCTCGGCAATATGACGACGACCCGTTTGTGGGCGCTGCTCGAACCTTCGCTCCCGGCGGTCGTCGCTGCCTTTGAGGGCGGCGAGCAGATCGTCGAGGTCAGGAAGGAAACGTTCAGAACCGCCTGATCTCACGGAAGCGCTCAGGGTCGATTCCGAGCCGACGCAGCGCGCGTGCGTCAGGATGCTTGCCGCTCTCGACGGCCGCGGACGCGGATATCGCGGAGGCGGCTACTTCGATGAAGCCGCGCAGGGAATTGGCGAAAGCACGAGGGGTCATTGTCGCACCCGTCTGTTGAAGACAGCTGAGACTAGTCCTTATGCTGCGAGCGCGAAATGCTCTATTGTGCAGTGCAGCGATGCGGCACGCGCATGGGATTGCGCGTGCGTCCTGGAGTAAATCTGTTCGAACGATCCAGGAAGCCCCGCGAGTGATCGCGGGGCTCGGAACTTATCGGCGACATCCGAATGGGGCGGATCAGAATCTGTTGATCTCGCGGAAGCGTTCCGGGTCGATGCCGAGACGCTGGAGATCGCGGGGGTCCGGCGTACGATGATTGCGGGTCGCGGCCGCGGCCGAAACGACACTGCCGAAAACGTCGAGAAGGCCGAGCAGCCTTCCGGAGAAGATGCCACGGGTCATGGGAACTACCTATTTCTTCTGTTGATACGCCATGCATATAGGCGTTTGCAGTTTGATTGAGCAGGTCGTGCCGTGCATTTCAGCCCTGCGTGCCACGCATTGGTGCCGGGTTTCCTTCTTGTTCCGGCTTTCCCTTGCATCGAACACGGAAATCGCCTATCTCATCCGTAAATTCTTGGTCGGTATGACGAAGAGTGGGTCCACCCGGTCCCGCTCTTTTTTGTTACCTGGGCCGGGAATCCGCCTGGAGCGACGATGGACGAGAGCACAGCAACGACCGGAGGCGACGACCGCATCATCCGCGAGAGCGGCATCGATGCGCGGATCGCGCTTATCGTCGAGCCGGTGCTATCCGCCATCGGCTACCGCCTGGTGCGCGTGCGGCTGACTGGCCAGAACGGCCTGACGTTGCAGATCATGGCCGAGCGTGCCGACGGCACGATGACCGTCGAGGATTGCGAGACGGTGAGCAGGGCGGTATCCCCGGCGCTCGACGTCGACGATCCGATCGACAAGGCGTATCATCTCGAGGTTTCCTCGCCGGGGATCGACCGCCCGCTGGTGCGCAAGTCCGACTTCGCAACCTG
Organism: Mesorhizobium sp.; assembly: GCA_019635735.1. Classification (GTDB taxonomy): domain Bacteria; phylum Pseudomonadota; class Alphaproteobacteria; order Rhizobiales; family Rhizobiaceae; genus Mesorhizobium_A. The sequence goes on along the minus strand of JAHBYX010000005.1, from coordinate 41,714 downwards.
GCAGGGTCACCTGGTGAAGCTCGAGACGTCGGTGATGGTCGCCGAGCGCAAGCGCTTCCGTGGCCGGATCGCGGCCGCCGACGATACGGGTGTCACGATCGATCGGGATGCCCCGGGCTATGGCGAGCAGCCGAGCGTGCGCGTTCCCTTCGAGGCTATATCGGACGCGCGGCTGATCCTGACGGACGACCTGATCCGCGACGCGCTCTCGAAAGACAACCAGGCGAAGAAACAGGCCCGCAAGAAGCGGGGCGATGACGACTCGGAAACCGGCGGGCACGAGCCAGCCAACGACAATTGATTTAGGAGCCGCGGCCGGTTGGCCGCGAGGGAGATCACAATGGCAGTCAGCGCCAACAGACTCGAACTTCTGCAGATCGCCGACGCGGTTGCGCGCGAGAAGTCGATCGACAAGTCGATCGTCATCGACGCGATGGCCGACGCCATCCAGAAGGCCGCGCGTTCCCGGTATGGCCAGGAGACCAACATCCGCGCCGACATCAACCACTCGACCGGCGAGATGAAGCTGCAGCGGCTGATGGAGGTGGTGGAGCAGGTCGACGACTTCGCCAAGGAGATTTCGCTGAAGGACGCCCGCCAGCGCAATCCCGACGCGCAGGTCGGCGATTTCATCGCCGAGCAGCTGCCGCCGATGGATTTCGGCCGCATCGCGGCGCAGTCGGCCAAGCAGGTCATCGTTCAGAAGGTGCGCGAGGCCGAGCGCGACCGCCAGTTCGACGAATACAAGGACCGCATCGGCGAGATCGTCAACGGCACGGTCAAGCGCGTCGAATACGGCAACGTGATCGTCGATCTCGGCCGCGGCGAGGCGATCATCCGCCGCGACGAGCTGATCCCGCGCGAGAACTTCAAGTACGGCGACCGCGTCCGCGCCTATGTTTACGACGTGCGCCGCGAGCAGCGCGGCCCGCAGATCTTCCTGTCGCGCACGCATCCGCAGTTCATGGCCAAGCTGTTCACCATGGAAGTGCCGGAAATCTACGACGGCATCATCGAGATCAAGTCGGTTGCCCGCGATCCGGGCTCCCGCGCCAAGATCGCGGTGATCAGCCGCGACTCCTCGATCGATCCGGTCGGTGCCTGCGTCGGCATGCGTGGCTCGCGCGTCCAGGCGGTCGTCGGCGAACTGCAGGGCGAGAAGATCGACATCATTCCGTGGTCGCAGGACGCGGCGTCCTTCATCGTCAACGCGCTGCAGCCGGCGGAAGTGGCCAAGGTCGTGCTCGACGAGGATGCGGAACGCATCGAGGTCGTGGTTCCCGATGACCAGCTGTCGCTGGCGATCGGCCGCCGCGGCCAGAACGTCCGCCTCGCCTCGCAGCTGACCGGCTGGGACATCGACATCCTGACTGAGCAGGAGGAGAGCGAGCGCCGCCAGAAGGAATTCGTCGAGCGGTCCAAGCTGTTCATGGAAGCCCTCGACGTCGACGAGATGGTGGGCCAGGTGCTCGCTTCCGAAGGCTTCACGTCGGTCGAGGAAGTGGCCTATGTCGACGCCGACGAGATCTCGTCGATCGATGGCTTCGACGAGGACACCGCCACCGAGATCCAGACGCGTGCGCGTGAATATCTGGAGCGCATCGAGGCGGAGCACGACGCGGAGCGCGTCAAGCTCGGCGTCGCCGATGAACTGCGCGAACTGCCGGGCATGACGACCGCGATGATGGTCGCAGTCGGCAAGGACGGCGTGAAGACGGTCGAGGATTTCGCCGGTTACGCGGTCGACGATCTGGTCGGCTGGAAGGAACGCAAGGACGGCGAGACCAAGACCTTTGCCGGCATTCTCGGCGAGTTCGGCGTGAGCCGCGCCGAGGCCGAGCAGATGGTGCTGGCGGCGCGTCTCCAGGCCGGCTGGATTACCGAAGACGACCTCGCCGGCGAGGAAGTCGAAGAAGACGCCGAAGCATCGGCCTGACGGTCATGTCGAGGTCAGGGACAACACTTGAACGAGATGAACGACCGCACCTGCATCGTGACGCGTCAAGCGGGAGAGCCTGAAGGGCTCATCCGCTTTGTCGTGGGTCCCGACGCGTCCGTCGTTCCCGACATCAAGAGAAAGCTCCCGGGCCGAGGCTGCTGGGTGACGGCCGACCGCCGCCACGTCGACGAGGCGGCGCGGAAGAATCTGTTCCGCCGCGCTTTCAAGTCGGAGGTTTCCGTCTCGCCGGCGCTCGGCGAGATGGTCGACCGCATCCTCGTGCAGAACGCGCTCGGCGCGATCGGGCTGGCCCGCAAGGCCGGAGTCGTCGCGCTCGGCGCCGCCAAGGTCGAGGCGTCGGTGCGCAGCGGAGAGGCGGCGGCGGTGCTGCACGCGCACGAGGCGCAGGCCGACGGCGTGCGCAAGATCACCCAGGCGCGGCGGGCGACGGTTCATCTCGGCGGGCCCGATATCCCCGCGTACAAACTCTTTTCGGAGGCCGAATTGGGTTTGGCATTGGGGGGGGCAAATGTGATACATGCAGCCTTGCTCGCCGGGGACGCGGGCAAGGCGGCGCTGAAGCGCGTGGTAGCGCTTGACCGGTACCGGGGCGGTTCCCCGGAAGACGGCCTCGGTTCGGCGACCATCGAATCCGTCGATGGCGCATCTAAGGATATGGAATGAGCGATACGAAATCTGGTGACGACAAGACGCTGAGCGTCAATGTGAAGAAGACCTTGAGCCTGAAGCCGGCCGGCGTGACGCAGGGCACGGTTCGGCAGAACTTCTCGCATGGCCGCACGAAGCAGGTCGTCGTCGAGACCAAGAAGCGGAAATTCCCGCTGCCGGGCGAAAAGCCCGCGCAGGCTGCACCCGTGCTCGTGCCGAAGCCTGCGGCGGCTCCGGTCGTGGCCAAGCCCGTCGTGGTCGAAGCCCCCCGGCCGAGGCCTGCGCCCGCGCCGGAACGTTCGAGCGTGGTTCTGAACGAACTGTCGCGCGAAGAGATGGAAGCACGCCGCCGCGCGCTCGAGGGCTCGAAGGCCCGCGAGGCCGACGATCGCCAGCGCGCGATCGAGGAAGCGCGCCGCCGGGCCGAGGAAGAGGAGCGCCGCAAGAAGGAGCGCGAGGAATCCGCCCGCCGCCAGGCCGAGGAGGAAGCCCGCCTCAAGCGCGAGGCCGAGGCCCGCAAGCGTGCCGAGGAAGAAGCGCGCCGCCGTGCGCCCGCCGCCACCGCCGATGCGATGGTGCCGGACGACGACGAGCCGGCGCGTCCGCGTGGCAGGGTCGGCGGGGCTCCGGCCAGCCTGCCGCCGCGCCGCATCGCGACGCCCGAGGTGGCCCGTCCGGCCAAGGGCAAGACCGACGAGGAGCGCCGCCGCGGCAAGCTGACGGTCACCGCCGCGCTGACCGACGGCGACGGCCGCGGCCGTTCGCTTTCGGCGATGCGACGCCGCCAGGAGAAGTTCAAGCGCGGGATGCAGAACGAGCCGCGCGAGAAGGTCATGCGCGAAGTGGTGCTGCCCGAGACGATCACCGTCCAGGACCTGGCCCAGCGCATGTCTGAACGCGCCGTCGACGTGATCAAGTATTTCATGAAGCAGGGTCAGATGCTGAAGCCCGGCGACCTGATCGATGCCGACACGGCCGAACTGGTGGCGGTCGATTTCGGCCACACGGTCAAGCGCGTCGCCGAGTCCGACATCGAGGGCGGTATCTTCAGCGTCGAGGACAAGCCGGAGAACATGCGGCCGCGTCCGCCCGTGGTCACGATCATGGGCCACGTCGACCACGGCAAGACGTCGCTGCTCGACGCCATCCGCAATGCCAAGGTCGCCGCCGGCGAAGCGGGCGGCATCACCCAGCACATCGGCGCCTACCAGATCGAGAAGGACGGCCACGACATCACCTTCCTCGATACGCCGGGCCACGAGGCGTTCACCGCCATGCGCGCCCGCGGCGCCCAGGCGACGGACATCGCCGTTCTGGTGGTTGCCGCCGACGACAGCGTGATGCCTCAGACGATCGAGTCCATCAATCACGCCAAGGCTGCCGGCGTGCCGATCATCGTGGCGATCAACAAGATCGACAAGCCGTCGGCCAACGCGCAGAAGGTGCGCACCGAGCTGCTCCGGCACGAGGTGTTCGTCGAATCGATGGGCGGCGAGGTGCTGGACGTCGAGGTGTCGGCGACCAAGGGCACCAATATCGACAAGCTGCTGGAGGCGATCCTCCTCCAGTCCGAAGTGCTCGACCTCAAGGCCGATCCGGATCGCACCGCCGAAGGCGTGGTCATCGAGGCCCGCCTCGACAGGGGCCGCGGCCCGGTCGCGACCGTTCTGGTGCAGACCGGAACGCTGATGCCGGGCGACATCATCGTCGTCGGCAACGAATGGGGCCGTGTCCGCGCCCTCGTCAACGACCGCGGCGAGGCAGTGGAGGAAGCCGGTCCCTCCATGCCGGTCGAGGTTCTCGGCCTGCAGGGCGTTCCGCGCGCAGGCGATCACTTCGGCACCGCCGAGAACGAGGCCAAGGCACGCGAGATCAGCGAATACCGCCAGCGGCTCGCCCGCGACAAGGCGGTGGCCAAGCATGCGGGGCAGCGCGGCTCGCTCGAGCAGATGATGACGCAGCTCCAGACGGTTGGCGTGAAGGAATTCCCGCTGATCATCAAGGGCGACGTGCAGGGTTCGATCGAGGCGATCGCCTCGGCACTGGAGAAGCTCGGCACGGACGAGGTGCGTGCGCGCATCGTCCATTCCGGCGCGGGCGCCATCACGGAGAGCGACATCTCGCTCGCCGAGACGTCGGGCGCCGCGATCATCGGCTTCAACGTGCGTGCGAACCCGCAGGCCCGCCAGGCCGCCGACCAGGCCGGCATCGAGATCCGCTACTACAACATCATCTACAACCTGGTGGATGACGTGAAGCAGGCGATGTCGGGCCTCCTGTCGCCGGAGCGTCGCGAGACGTTCCTGGGCAATGCGGAGATCCTCGAAGTCTTCGACATCACGAAGGTCGGCAAGATCGCCGGCTGCCGTGTCACCGAGGGCCGTGTCGAGCGCGGCGCGGGCGTGCGCCTGATCCGCGACAACATCGTCATCCACGAAGGCACGCTGAAGACGCTGAAGCGCTTCAAGGACGAGGTCTCCGAGGTTCCCGTCGGCCAGGAATGCGGCATGGCGTTCCAGAACTACGAGAACATCCAGGTCGGCGACATCATCGAGTGCTTCCGCGTGGAGATGGTGACGCGGACGCTGTGACCCGTCGGCAAGCAAGCCGATGAACGAGAAGGCGCAGGTTCCCATCCGCAAGCTCGCTTACGAGGTGACGCGTGCGGATGCCCTGGCCTTCACGATGCTGCGGCACGAGTTGAGCTGGTGGGACAAGCTGAGGCTTCTCGTTCTGATCGGCGTGGCGGGCCTTCTCGCCGGATTGGTCCCGCACGAGATCGGCCCGGTTTGGTGGTGGACTTCAATCGCGGCGATCCTCGGCGTTGCCGGGATTGCGGCCATCGCCTGGACCAATCTGGACGTCCGGCGAAAGGCGGCGTCGCTGCCAGTGCCGGCCGGCCGGGTGACGCTCCAGCAATGGGACGACCACATTTCCGAGCACCATGCAGCCGGCGTTCGCAAGGTGGACTACGACAGGATATCTCACGCGGTCTTGACGCAAGGCTACGTGTTCATTCGCGCCGAAGCGGTCCCGATCATCGTGCCGCGGCGAGCGTTCGAGACGATGGAAGACATGCAGGCTTTCGCGGCCGATATCGACGAACGGTCGAGGCGCTCCGCGTCATAGGCCAGGAAGGCGGGTAGAACCATGAGTGGAACAAGCGGCCCATCCCAGCGCATGCTGCGCGTCGGCGAACAGGTGCGCCACGCGCTCGCGGAAGTGCTGGCGCGCGGCGAGATTCGCGACGACGTCATCGAGCGGACCGTCATCTCCGTCTCGGAAGTGCGGATGTCGCCCGACCTCAAGATCGCGACCGCCTTCGTAGCGCCGCTTGCCGCCAAGGACAACGACGCGGTGATCAAGGCGCTGGCCCACAACGCGAAGTTCATCCGCGGCCGGGTTTCCGGCGCGTTGCGCCAGATGAAATACATGCCGGAGTTCCGGTTCCGGCTGGACACCAGTTTCGACAACATGGCGAAGATCGACCAGTTGCTTCGCTCTCCCGAAGTGGCGCGCGATCTCGGCAAGGAAGACGACGAGTGAGCAAGCCGCGCAGGAAGAAGGGCCGCAACGTCTCCGGCTGGGTCGTGCTGGACAAGCCGGCCGGCATGGGCTCGACCGAGGCGGTGTCCAAGGTGAAATGGCTCTACCGCGCCGAGAAGGCCGGCCATGCCGGCACGCTCGATCCGCTCGCCTCCGGCATGCTGCCGATCGCGCTGGGGGAGGCGACCAAGACGGTTCCCTATGTGATGGACGGCGCCAAGATCTATCGTTTCACCGTCGCCTGGGGTGAAGAGCGCTCGACCGACGATCTCGAGGGCGGCGCGACCGCGACATCGCCCGATCGTCCGACCGAGGCGCAGATCCGCGCGCTCCTTCCGAAATACACCGGCGTGATCATGCAGGTGCCGCCGCAGTTCTCCGCCATCAAGATCGACGGCGAGCGTGCCTATGACATCGCCCGCTCGGGCGAGGCGGTCGAGATCGCGCCGCGCGAAATCGAGATCGGCCGGCTCGATATCGTGTCGATGCCGGACGAAAGCCATACCGTGTTCGAGGTCGAATGCGGCAAGGGAACCTATGTCCGCTCTCTCGCGCGCGACATGGGGCGCGACCTCGGCTGCTACGGCCATGTCAGCGATCTGCGCCGCGAACTGGTCGAGCCTTTCGAGGTCGAGGATCTGGTGACGGTCGCCGAGCTCGAGCAGGCGGCAGGGATCGTCCGCACGCCGGAGGGCGGCGAGACCCGGCCCGATCCGGACGAAGTGCCCGACGCCTTCGCGGCTCTGGACGACCTGATGGTCGACACGATCGTGGCGCTCGACGCTCTTCCCTCAGTGCCTTTGGGCGACGACGCGGCGCAGAAGGTGCGGCTCGGCAATCCGGTGATCGTGCGCGGCCGGGACGCGCCGGCGGAGGCAGCCGACGCCTACGCCACCCAGCGCGGCAAGCTCGTCGCAATAGGTTCGGTGGAAGCAGGCATGTTCAAACCGCGGCGCGTCTTCACGGCCTGATCGTCTGTCGCTTTGTCCGGGAACTTGCTATCCCGAAAGGGAGCAGGACTGGGATCATGGCGGCAACCAACTCTTCGGCATCCTCGGCGAAACGCGTCCGGCACAAGCGGTCCCCGGTAGGTTCGCCGCCCGGCACCCTGGTCGCCGATCCGGCCGCGCCCCAACCGGCCCTGACCCTCACCGGCATCTCGCAGGACAGCTCGATGGTGTTCGAAAACGCCAGCATCGAAGCGATCCGCAACTGCCGGACCGAATGGCCCCTCGTCTGGATCGATTGCATCGGTTTGGGCGATGCCGATCTGGTCCGCGAACTCGGCACGATCTTCGGCCTGCATCCTCTGGCGCTGGAAGACACGATCAACACCAGCCAGCGCCCGAAGGCGGACTTCTACGACGACCATGCCTATGTCGTGGTCCGCATGATCGATGATCCGGCCCCGCGACGGTGGGAACAGATTTCGATCTTCTTCGGCGACGATTTCGTCATCACCTTCCAGGAACGCGCGGGCGATCCCTTCGCGCCGGTGCACAAGCGCATCCAGGCGCCGATGCCGAACCGCCTGCGGACGCGCAAGGCCGACTACCTCGCCTATGCGCTCATCGACGCCATCGTCGACAGCTACTTCGTTCCGATCGAGACGATAGGCGACGTGATCGACCGGATCGAGGACGATATGCTCGCCGCGCCGGTCAAGAGCCATCTCCGCGACCTCCACCGCCTGCGCCGGGAGGTGGTTTCCCTGAAGCGCGCGCTGTGGCCGCTGCGCGACGCGCTGGCCGCGCTGGCGCGCTCCGATGTGCCCTATGTGCAGAAGGAAACGATGGTGTATCTCGCCGACACGCTCGACCACACCGTCCGGCTGATCGACGCGGTCGATACGGACCGGGAATTGCTGACCGACCTCCTCGACACGCACAACTCGATGTCGCAGGCGCGGGTCAGCGAGGTCATCTCGATCCTCACCATCGTCTCCGCGATCTTCATCCCGCTGACGTTCCTCGTCGGCGTCTGGGGGATGAACTTCGACACGGCGGTTTCGCCGTGGAACATGCCGGAGCTCGAATGGCGCTACGGCTATCCCGCCGCGCTGGGTTTCATGTTCTTCGTCGCGCTTTCGCTGCTCGGCTACTTCAAGTGGCGCAAGTGGCTGTGACGGCGCCGGCGCGACACGCAGGATACACTCCTCGTTCAGTGTGTCTGCCGAAACAGGAGACATCGCATGCACCGGATCGTCCTTGCCCTCGCCTTCAATCTCGTCGGTCTTGCCGCGATCGCCTGTGACGGGCCGCCGGTCTGCACCGTGGTCGATCCGACCGGCACGCCCCTCAACGTCCGCGCGGGGCCGAACGGTGCGATCCTGTCGACGCTGAAGCGCGGCGCCAAGGTCGAGGTGGTCGAGCACAAGGATCATGACGGCAAGCGCTGGGCGCTCGTCGGCAAATATTCCGAAGCCTGGGGCTACGTCTTCGGCGCCTATCTGAAATGCGAGGGCGAAGACGAGATGGGCAGGATCTGCACCGTCGCCGATCCGACCGGCACGCCGCTCAACATCCGCGAGGAGCCGAACGGCAAGATCCTGGGCACCTGGGACAACGGCGTGCGCGTGCGGCCCTACGAGGAGAAGCAGCTGAACGGCAAGCTCTGGTATGCGGTCGAGCGGCTGGCCGACGACAATACGATCGGCTGGGTCTTCGACCCCTACCTGAAATGCGAAGAGGACGAGGGTCACTGACCGGCGGCAAGCCGGCCGCAGAGCCCGGGCGGCCACCGCATCAGGGGCCATTTCAGGCCTGGCTGAATAGGGCTGGCTTTTCCACCCGACATGCAGTATACGCGCCGCAGCAAAGACCTTATCCGGCTTTGCGAACCGGCCCCTGCTGGACGACATCCTGGCTGTGGGCATCCCGTTTCCTGAAAAAACAGAAAGGAAAAGCGCGATGTCGCTGACTGCAGAGCGTAAGACTGAACTGATGAAGGAATTCGCGACCAAGCCCGGTGATACGGGTTCGCCCGAGGTGCAGGTCGCCATCTATTCCGAGCGTATCAAGAACCTGACCGAACACTTCAAGGACCACAAGAAGGACAACCACTCCCGTCGTGGCCTTCTCGCCCTTGTCTCCCAGCGCCGCCGCCTGCTCGACTACCTGAAGGGCAAGGACGAGGCGCGCTACAACGCGCTGATCGAGAAGCTCGGCCTGCGCCGCTGACGAATTCGCCGCCGGATCCGGAAACGGGTCCGGCGGCGCTGCAATGGGCCGCCGTCCGCGGTCGGCCCGCCCGGTTCCGGACCTGGACCACCTACGCATGAATCCGGAACCGCCCATGAACAGGTCATGGGGCAGGATTGCCGGACGCTTGTCGCGCACGAAGCGCGAACGCACCAAGCCTCCCGTTGTCTTGCCCATGGCTCGTTCGAGACGAAGCCAGGGACCGAATGGCGCTGCGGATGGACCGCAGCCGCCCGTCCCGCATTTGAAGGACAAGACATGTTCAATCACCACAAGGTGGAGATCGAGTGGGGCGGCCGTCCGCTGACCCTCGAGACCGGCAAGATCGCACGCCAGGCCGACGGCGCGGTGCTCGCGACCTACGGCGAGACCGTCGTTCTCGCCACCGTCGTCTCCATGAAGGAGCCGAAGCCCGGCCAGGACTTCTTCCCGCTCACCGTCAACTACCAGGAAAAGACCTATGCCGCCGGCAAGATCCCGGGCGGCTATTTCAAGCGCGAAGGCCGTCCGAGCGAGAAGGAGACCCTGGTCTCCCGCCTGATCGACCGCCCGATCCGCCCGCTCTTCCCGGCCGGCTACAAGAACGACACCCAGGTCGTCGTCACCGTCATGCAGCATGACCTCGAGAACGATCCGGACATCCTGTCGATGGTCGCGGCCTCCGCCGCGCTGACGCTCTCCGGCGTTCCGTTCATGGGTCCGGTGGGCGGCGCCCGCGTCGGCTTCATCGCCGGCCAGTACGTGCTCAACCCGCATGTCGACGAGATGCCCGAATCCAAGCTCGACCTGGTCGTCGCGGGCACCTCCGACGCCGTGCTGATGGTCGAGTCGGAAGCCCAGGAACTCGACGAGCAGACCATGCTCGGCGCGGTCATGTTCGGCCACAAGGCGTTCCAGCCGGTGATCGACGCGATCATCAAGCTGGCCGAGGTCGCCGCCAAGGAGCCGCGCGACTTCACGCCGGACGATCTGTCGGGCCTCGAGAGCGAAATGCTGGCGATCGTCGGCGACGAACTGCGCGACGCCTACAAGAACGTCGACAAGCAGAAGCGCTATGCCGCCGTCGACGCGGTCAAGGCCAAGGTGAAGGCAGCCTTCGCCCCGGTCGGCGACGAGCCGGCGAAGTACGCTTCCGACAAGGTCGCCTCGGTGTTCAAGGAGCTCCAGGCCAAGGTCGTGCGCTGGAACATCCTCGACACCAAGAGCCGCATCGACGGCCGCGACCTCTCGACGGTCCGCAAGATCGTCTCCGAGGTCGGCGTCCTGCCGCGCACCCACGGTTCGGCGCTGTTCACCCGCGGCGAGACGCAGGCGATCGTCGTCGCCACGCTCGGCACCGGCGAGGACGAGCAGTATGTCGACAGCCTGACGGGCATGTACAAGGAGAAGTTCCTCCTGCACTACAACTTCCCGCCCTACTCGGTCGGCGAGACCGGCCGCATGGGTTCGCCTGGCCGCCGCGAGATCGGCCACGGCAAGCTTGCCTGGCGCGCCATCCGTCCGATGCTGCCGGCTGCTGAAACGTTCCCCTACACGATCCGCGTCGTCTCCGAGATCACCGAGTCGAACGGCTCGTCCTCGATGGCGACCGTCTGCGGCACCTCGCTGGCGCTGATGGATGCGGGCGTTCCGCTGGCCAAGCCCGTCGCGGGCATTGCCATGGGCCTGATCAAGGAGGACGACCGCTTCGCGGTTCTCTCCGACATCCTCGGCGACGAGGACCACCTCGGCGACATGGACTTCAAGGTTGCGGGCACCGCCTACGGCATCACCTCGCTCCAGATGGACATCAAGATCGAGGGCATCACCGAGGAGATCATGAAGATCGCCCTCGACCAGGCCAAGGACGGCCGCATCCACATCCTCGGCGAGATGTCGAAGGCGCTCTCCGGCGCCCGCGCCGAGCTCGGCGAGTTCGCCCCGCGCATCGAGGTAATGCACGTTCCGACCGACAAGATCCGCGACGTGATCGGCTCGGGCGGCAAGGTCATCCGCGAGATCGTCGAGAAGACCGGCGCCAAGATCAACATCGAGGACGACGGCACGGTGAAGATCGCGTCGTCGAACGCCAAGGAGATCGAGGCGGCCAAGAAGTGGATCCACTCGATCGTGGCCGAGCCGGAAGTCGGCGAAATCTATGAGGGCACGGTCGTCAAGACCGCCGACTTCGGCGCTTTCGTCAACTTCTTCGGCCCGAAGGACGGCCTCGTCCACATCTCGCAGCTCGCCAACGACCGCGTCCAGAAGACGACCGACGTCGTTAAGGAAGGCCAGAAGGTCTTCGTCAAGCTGATGGGCTTCGACGAGCGCGGCAAGGTGCGGCTGTCCATGAAGGTCGTCGACCAGACGACCGGCAAGGAAATCCCGAAGGCCGAGAAGAAGGCCGAAGGCACGGAAGACGCGGCCTGAGCCGGCGCTTTCGTCTGACATCCGAAGGGCGCGGAGCAATCCGCGCCCTTTTGCTTTGAAGCGCCCCTTTCCTTCTCCTCTTGTGGGGAAGGTGCCCGAAGGGCGGATAAGGGGCATGGCGCTACCACGCAGTCGCGCGAGAGGTCGAGCCTTGGCCGCTGAGGCGTCATCCTCGGGCTTGTCCCGAGGATCTGCCGAGTTCGGCGGGCCTGGCTCCAAAAAGTCTTCGAATACCGCAGTCGCCAGGATGGCGGATGCAGGTAGATCCTCGGGACAAGCCCGAGGATGACGGCGATAGTTTCTAGGCCGCGCGAGATTGTCAGCCGCAGTGCATTTCTTGCGGAAGGAAGCGGGATCGTTTGTGAAGGTTGGTTTTCTCCCACCAGGGAGTAGGACAGGCGTCGCGCTAAGAAGTGTCGCGCGGTTCGACGGGCGAGAGCACCGTGTCGGCCAAGCGACACAGGATGCTATGCGGCATCCCGCCCTCGTTGCCGGCCTCATCCGATACGTCACCCCGCTGCAGGAATGCTACGCGGCTGACCTGCGCGGCTATCGCCCGCATCATGAGCGCAAGTGCCCTGAGCGAGGCGGCGAGATCGTTAGCGTCGTCGGGATGGCTGCCGAAGCCGGCCGGCATGGGGACCGGCGACCAGTGCCTGGCTGCCATGTTCCCCGCGCGACCCTCGACGTAGTCCCTCAAAAGCGCGTTCGCCTGCCAGGCGGCCCACAGCACGCACCAGCGCACCCATGGGGAGCGCAGGGCAGCGTCTTCGGCGAGGTCGGCAAGCGAGAACAGGCGGGCGACGATGCTCGCCAGCACCTTCTGTTCCCTCCCTGCCTTCGCCCTCCAAGCCATCGCCGGCTCCCGTTTGACCGGCGGACAGTGTGGTGCAAGGCGCAATGGTGGTGGATGGAAAAGTGAATGGTGAATAGTGAATGGTGAATGGGAACAGGGGGTTGGCGGCGAATATTTTTTCCCGAGGCGGCGATCGATGCACGGGGGCTGCGCTCAGATCCGGCTGTTCAAGCCAGCGCACCCCATTCGCGATCGTCTTCCCGGCGGCCGGAGGCCAGCCGGGAGCCATTGATCGCCGGGAGAAAGGCACCGACTGACATGCCTTGGAGGCGTTTTCGGCGTGCAACCGGAGAGAAGAATGGATACCGGCTGGCCTCCGGCCGCCGGTATGACGACGCGGGGTACGCGGGACGGCGAGAGCGGGACCGATCCATGCTCAGCGCAACCTAAGCCTCGCACGCCCCCTCCACCACACCGGCGCCCCCTCCACCATGCTGCGCATGGTCCCCTCCCCCGCTTCGCAGGGGAGGATGGCCGGCTGCGCCGCCGCGCCCTTATCCTCCCCCGTTTACGGGGGAGGGGGACCATGCGCAGCATGGTGGAGGGGGCGCCGGTGTGGTGGAGGGGGACACCGAAAGCGGTGGGGGCGAGGCATAGGCTGGTGACTATGCGGGGCATAGGCTCTGGTCTGACTGCGAGGGATCGTCTCCAACGCAAGACGGCGAGGCGCTCGAATCCGACAGAGTTGATGACGGCGGGGGTATAGGAACCTATGTATGGAGATGGGCCGGTTTCCGGCGGTGCGAGTACATGATGACCAAGGCAATGACATTGGAAGCGTTGAGCGAAGCACCGGCCATCGGTCGCTTCGACAATTCCTATGCGCGCCTGCCCGCCGGTTTTCACGTCGCGGCCGAGCCCGCGCGGGCGGCGCGTCCGCGTCTGGTGGCGTTCAACCGGGGACTGGCTGACGAGCTGGGTCTCGACGTCGAGGGCGTGGACGACGCGACGCTGGCTTCGATCTTCTCCGGCAATCTGATCCCGCAGGGCGCCCAGCCGGTCGCGCTCGCCTATGCCGGGCACCAGTTCGGCAGCTTCGTGCCGCAGCTCGGCGACGGTCGTGCCATCCTGCTGGGCGAGGTGGTTGGTGCGAAGGGCCGCCGGGACATCCAGCTGAAGGGCGCGGGGCCCACCCATTTCTCGCGCCGGGGCGACGGGCTGGCGGCGATCGGTCCCGTGCTGCGCGAATACCTCGTCTCGGAGGCGATGGCCGCGCTTGGCGTGCCGACCACGCGCTCGCTGGCCGCCGTGACGACCGGCAATCCGGTCTATCGCGAGACCCGACTTCCCGGTGCGGTGGTAACGCGCGTCGCGGCGAGCCACATCCGCGTCGGCACGTTCCAGTTCTTCGCCGCGCGCAGCGATGTGGGCGCGATCCGCACGCTGGCGGACTATGTGATCGAGCGGCACTTTCCCGAGGCCGGGACGGCCGCGAACCGCTATCTCGCGCTCTACCAGGCGGTGATCGCGCGGCAGGCGGCGCTGATCGCCAGATGGATGCAGCTCGGCTTCATCCACGGCGTGATGAATACCGACAACATGGCGATCTCGGGCGAGACGATCGACTACGGCCCCTGCGCCTTCATGGACGAATATCACCCCGCCAAGGTGTTCTCCTCCATCGATGCGCATGGCCGCTACGCCTTCTCCAACCAGCCTCATATCGCGCAGTGGAACCTGGCGCGGCTGGCCGAATGCCTGCTGCCGCTGCTGCACGATGACCCGGAGCAGGCGGTGCCGGTGGCGCAGACGACGCTGAGCCGGTTCATGCCGCAGTTTGAGGAGAAGCTGGTCGAGGGGTTCCGCGCCAAGCTCGGCCTGGTCACCGCGCGCGATGAGGACAAGGCGCTGGTGAAGGGGCTGCTCGAAACGATGGCGGCCGGCGGCGCCGACTTCACATTGACGTTCCGCAAGCTGGCCGAGGACGTGGTCCTTTCGCCGAAGGAGGCCGCGCTGTCGACGGGGAGGCTTTTCGCCGACCCGGCCGGCTTCGATGCCTGGGCGCGGCTATGGCTGGAGCGGCTGGCGATGGAGGATGTGCCGGCCGAGGCGCGGGCCGCGCTGATGAACCGGGCCAACCCAAAATTCATCCCGCGCAATCACCTGATCGAGGAGGTCATCGCCGCCGCCATCGAACGCGACGATTTTGGCCCGTTCCACGAGATGCTTGCCGTCGTCACCCGCCCTTACGACGAGCAGCCGGGTATGGAGCGCTACGCCGAGCCGCCGCAGCCGGACGAGCGCGTGCTGCAGACGTTTTGCGGGACGTGAGACACCACTTGACCGACGACTCCCAACGCACGCTTTTCCATCCCTTCGAAACCGGCGATATCGACCCGCCGGGCAAGGGCGCGCGAGTGTTGTTCCTCGGCGCTCAGCCGGGATTCCGGCTGCCGGACGGCTTTGGCGCCGACCTGACGCTGGTGCAGGGGTTCAGGCCGGATTTCCTGAAACTGAAGGCCGGCAAGCATAAGGTGGTGCCCGAGCCGGAAGGGGAGGGATACGATCTCGTTCTCGTCCTGGCGGGCAAGCACAAGGGGCTGAACGAGATCCTGATCGCCGAGGCGATGCGGCGCGGTTCGCCGGCGGCCGTCATCCTCGTGGCCGGCAGCAAGGACGACGGCATCGCCAGCCTGCGCAAGCGGCTGGAGGCGCTCGCCCCGCCGGAGGGAAGCCTTTCCAAGTTCCACGGCCAGGCCTTCTGGCTGCATCGGCCGGCGGACGCGCGCGCGGTGGCCGCCATGCTGGAGAACACCCACAGGGAAGCCCTTATCGGAGGCCGCTTCCGCGCCACACCCGGCATGTTCTCCCACGACCGCATCGATGCCGGCTCGCGGCTCCTGGCGCAGCACATCCCCGCCGACCTCTCCGGCGCGGTGGCGGATTTCTGTGCCGGCTGGGGCTATCTGGCTGCCGAGGTTCTGGAGCGATGCGCGGGCGTCGCCTCGCTCGATCTGTTCGAGGCCGATCATGCATCGCTGGAGGCTGCGCGGGCCAACCTCGAAGGCGCCCGCGTGCCGGTGGGGTTTCACTGGCGCGACCTCGCGTCCGAGCCTGTCGCCCGCGCATTCGACGCGATTGTCATGAACCCGCCCTTCCATCAGGGCCGGGCGGCGGAGCCGGGCATCGGTCATGCGATGATCCGCGCCGCGAGCGCCGCGCTCAGGCCCAACGGGCGCCTCTACATGGTCGCCAATCGCGGACTGCCCTACGAGGCGGCGCTGTCGGCCGGCTTCCGGCAGTCCGGCGAACTCGTCCGCGACCAGACCTACAAGGTGCTCTGGGCAAGGCGATAGTCAGTCCCGCCCGAAGCGGGAGTGTTCGAAGACGAAGATCACCACGATGGCGATCACGAAAGGCACGAGCAGGTAGAGCAGGCGGAACACGACCAGCGCCGCGATGACGTCGGCCGGGTCCATTTCCGACAGCGCGTGCACGAACACCAGTTCGAGCACGCCGAGCCCGCCCGGCGCGTGCGACAGGAGCGCGACGGAGAAGGAGATCAGAAAGATGCCGAGGATGATGAGGTAGCCGGGGTTTCCGGCCTCCGGCAGCGCGAAGTAGACGATGCCTGCCGCGCCGATGATCTCGATCGGACCGATGACCAGTTGCCGCGCCACGATGGGAAGCGACGGGTAACGCAGCTGGAAGCCGCGAATGGTCAGCGGCGGAAGCCTGATCAGGCTGCCGACGACATAGAGCCCGATCAGCGCGAGCAGCAGATAGCCGGTTCCGCGCGAGTAATCCGTGGGAAGGATGTCGACAAAGCGATCGGTGACCTGGGGCTCGATCACGAGGACCAGGCCGGTGAGGAAGATAACGCCGATGACGAAGGTGAAGGAGCAGAAGGCGACCAGAACGCCGATCTCGGCGGCGCTGAGGCCCTTGGAACCGTAGGCCCGGTAGCGCACGACCGCGCCGGACAGGACCGAGGCGCCGACATTGTGCGAGATCGCGTAGGTGGTGAACGAGCCGATGGCGATGAACAGCCACGGAACCTTGCGGTTGAGATAGTTCAGCGCGATCCGGTCATAACCCGCCAGCGCGCCGTAGGCGACGAGGGTGGAGAGGATCGCCAGCGCCCAGTCGATCGGTCGGATGCGGACGAAGCTGGCCTTCATCTCCTCCAGCGAAACGCCGCGCAGTTCGTGATAGAGCAGCCAGATCGAGAAGATGACGGCTGCGCTGCCGACGATCGGCCAAAAGAACTTCCTGAGCTTCATCCCGCCCGGCGCCACCCCTCCGATTCCACTGAAGTCCGCGATCCCCCGCGAACGCTGTGTGCGGTGATGGACGTTCGCGGAACCGGGGTCAAGGCAAAATGCCTTGAGCCGCGCGCCGCGTCAGTGAACCATGGCGGTCGCCGGGGCCGGATCGCTGGTCAGCCCGACAACGGCCAGCGGACCGGGCTTTCCATAGAGGTAGCCCTGCACCACGTCGCAGCCCGCGGCGCGCAGCAGCGTCCCCTGTGCCTCTGTCTCGACGCCTTCCGCGATCGTGCGGACGCCCAGCGCGCGCGAAAGTCCCACGATTGTGGAGACGACCGCGCCGCCATTGTCCTTGTCGATCCGGTCGACGAAGGAACGGTCGATCTTCAGCTTCCGGAACGGGAAGTCGATCAGGTAGCTGAGGTTCGAATAGCCGGTGCCGAAATCGTCGACGGCGACCGAGATACCCATTTCGGTCAACTGCCGCATGACCTGGGCCGCGCGTTCGCGGTCCTGCATCATGGCGGTCTCCGTCACCTCCAGTTCGAGACGCGACGGGTTGATCCCGCTCTCCGCGACCACCGCGCGGACGCGCTGGATGAAGTCCTTCGTCATCATCTGCACGGGCGAGATGTTGACGGCGATGGACAGGTCCTCGGGCAGCGTCCTGAGGTCGGCGCAGGCCTTGCGCAGCACCCATTCGCCGATCGGAACGACCATGCCCGTCTCCTCGGCCACCGGCACGAACTCGGACGGCGGGATCACGCCGCGCTTCGGATGCCGCCAGCGCAAAAGCGCCTCGTAGCCGACGATCGCGCCGGTCGCGAGATCGTGCTGCGGCTGGTAGTGCAGGTGGAAATCGCCGCGCTGGAACGCCGCGTGCAGCTCGGCCTCGATCCATTGGCGGTATTCCGCGAGATGGCCCATGTCGGGATGGAAGACCGACCAGTTACCGATGCCGCTTGCGCGAGCGTTCTGCAGCGCCAGGTTGGAGCGGCGCAGGAGGACGATCGGGTCGCGGCCGTCCTTGGGCATCGCCACCATGCCGACCGACAGGTTGACCGACTGCAGATGCGTCGTCAGGCGATAGGGCTCGACCATCTTCTCGATGAGCTTCTCGACCATCCGGTCGATCGAGGTGGCCCGGCCGTCGGGAACCAGGACCGCGAATTCGCCGGCACCGATGCGGCCGATCTCCGAGCCTGGCGGCACGTGGTCGCGCAGGCGCGTGGCGAAGGCACGGATCAGCTCGTCGCCCTGCGTGTAGCCGATCGCGTCGTTGATCTGCTTGAAGCGGTCGATGTCGATGTCGATCAGGAAGACCGGCTTTCCGTCCTGCACGGTGGCGGCGGCGGCGGAGGCGATCCGGCCGATCATGGCCTGGCGCGAGTGCAGGCCGGTCAGCTTGTCGACCTGCGTCTCGTTGTGGACGAAGGTCGCGGATTCGTCGACGCCCGCGAAGAAGGACAACGACGCCAGCGACGCGGCGAGCGCGCACAGGGAGGCGATGATGCCGCCCAGCACATGCGCCGACATTCCGCCGAGCTGTTCGCCGAAGCCGAACCGGATGCCCCAGAGGCCGATGACAAAGCTGGACATGCCCGCCGCGGCGATCGTGATCAGCCGGAAGACCGGGGTGCGCTTCGGATTCGTGTAGGCCTGCATACGCAAAACATCCCTAAGTGGATCGATGCGTACAGGAAATCTCCTTAAAATGAGTTTCGCACGATCGTTCGAATTGTTCGATTGTGCGAAAAGCGAAGGTCACGCCCCCTCGTCCATCCGCTTCAGTTCATCCAGGGTCGGCATCGACACGATGTGGTAGCCGGAATCGACATAGTGGATCTCTCCGGTCACCCCGCCCGAGAGCGTCGAGAGGAGATAGAGCGCCGATCCGCCCACGTCCTCGAGGCTGATCGAGCGCCTGAGCGGAGAATTGCGGGCCTGGTAGGAGAACATGTGCCGGGCATCCGAGAT
Source organism: Mesorhizobium sp. (assembly GCA_019635735.1). GTDB lineage: Bacteria > Pseudomonadota > Alphaproteobacteria > Rhizobiales > Rhizobiaceae > Mesorhizobium_A. The sequence continues at coordinate 22,910 of JAHBYX010000005.1, read as the reverse complement.
GCCGGCTCCGGCGAGCGTGCGCACCGGTCCGGCGGAAATGCCGTTGACGCGGATGTTGCGCGGCCCGAAGTCGTTGGCGAGGTAGCGGACGCTCGCCTCCAGGCCGGCCTTGGCGACGCCCATGACGTTGTAGTTCGGCATCACCCGCACCGAGCCGGCATAGGTGAGCGTGATCATCGAGCCGCCCTCGTTCATCATCGCAGCTGCCTTTCGGGCGACCTCGGTGAACGAGTAGCAGGAGATCACCATCGTGCGGATGAAGTTGTCCTTCGTGGTGTCCGCGTAGAGACCCTTGAGTTCGTTCTTGTCGGAGAAGCCGATGGCGTGGACGATGAAGTCGATCGTGCCCCACTCGGCCTTCATCGCATCGAAGACCGAGTCGATCGAAGCGCTGTCCTCGACGTCGCAGGGCAGGACGAGCTTTGCCCCGACCTTCTCGGCGAGCGGCCTGACACGCCGGCCGAACGCCTCGCCCTGGTAGGTGAATGCCATCTCGGCGCCATGCGCGAAGAGCGCCTGGGCGATGCCCCAGGCAATGGAGTGATCGTTCGCGACACCCATGATCAGGCCGCGCTTGCCCTTCATCAGTCCGTCCATGGGGGAATTGCCCTCAGTCTGCAAGACGCTGGAAGACGAGCGTCGCGTTGGTGCCGCCGAAGCCGAACGAGTTCGAAAGCACCGTATCGATCCTGGCATTGTCGATACGCTTGCGCAGGACCGGCATGCCTTCGAACTCCGGGTCGAGCGTCTCGATATGTGCGCTTTCGCCGAGGAAGCCCGCCTGCATCATCAGGATCGAGTAGATCGATTCCTGCACGCCGGCTGCGCCCAGCGAATGGCCGGTGAGCGATTTGGTCGACGAGATATGGGGGATCCTGTCCCCGAAGACCTCGCGGATCGCGCCCATTTCCTTGGAATCGCCGACAGGGGTCGATGTGCCATGCGTGTTGATGTAGTCGACCGGGCCTTTGACGGTGGAGAGCGCCTGGCGCATGCAGCGCACCGCCCCTTCTCCGGACGGTGCGACCATGTCGTAGCCGTCCGACGTCGCGCCGTAGCCGGTGAGTTCGCAGTAGATCTTGGCGCCGCGTGCCTTCGCCCGCTCCAGCTCCTCGAGCACCACCACGCCGGCCCCGCCGGCGATGACGAAACCGTCGCGATCGACGTCATAGGCACGCGAGGCGACCGCGGCACGGTCGTTGAATTTGGACGACATGGCGCCCATCGCGTCGAACAGGTTCGACATCGTCCAGTCGAGATCCTCGTGACCGCCGGCGAACATCACGTCCTGCTTGCCCCACTGGATCATCTCGGCGGCGTTGCCGATGCAGTGGGCAGAGGTCGAGCAGGCCGACGAGATCGAGTAGTTCACGCCGTGGATCTTGAACCAGGTCGCGAGCGTTGCCGAGGCGGTCGACGACATCGCCTTCGGCACCGCGAAAGGCCCGATCCGCTTCGGGCTGTTGTTTTTCATGGTGATCTCGGCCGCCTCGACGACCGTCCGCGTCGACGGGCCGCCCGAGCCCATGATGATGCCGGTGCGCTCGTTGGTGATGTCGCCTTCCTCGAGGCCCGCGTCGGCGATCGCCTGCTGCATGGCGACATGGTTCCATGCCCCGCCCTTGTGCAGGAAACGCATCGCACGGCGGTCGATGAGATCGGTCGGGTCGAGCGTCGGGGCGCCCCAGACCTGGCAGCGGAAGCCGTGCTCGGCGAAATCCGGCGAGAAGCTGATGCCCGACTTCGCTTCGCGCAGCGATTCGCGCACTTCGTCCGCATTGTTGCCGATGGACGATACTATGCCGAGACCGGTGACGACGACTCGTCTCATGGAATGCTCCTTGTGCCGTGTGCCGCCGCGCTAGGCCGCTGCTTCCTGCTTGGCGAGGCCAACCTTCAGGTCGGTCGCGGTATAGATGGTCTCTCCGTCCGCCTTCAGCCAGCCGTCGGCGATGCCGAGCACCAGTCGACCGCGCATCACGCGCTTGAAGTCGACGCCGTATTCCACCAGCTTGGTCTTCGGCGTGACCATGCCCTTGAACTTCACCTCTCCGGTGGAGAGCGCCATGCCCTTGCCCGGTTCGCCCAGCCAGCCGAGGTAGAATCCGGTCAGCTGCCACAGTGCGTCGAGGCCGAGGCAGCCCGGCATGATCGGATTGCCGATGAAATGGCAGGGGAAGAACCAGAGATCGCGATGGATCGCGAATTCGGCACGGATGAAGCCCTTGTCGAACGCCCCGCCCGTCTCGCTGATCTCCGTAATGCGATCGAACATCAGCATCGGAGGATAGGGAAGCTGGGCATTGCCGGGGCCGAACAGATCGCCCTTGGCGCAGGCAAGGAGGTCTTCGTAGCCGTAGCTGGTTTTCTTTTCGGCCATGTCTGCTCCCGTCGAGGCTCCCTAACGAAGCGCATTCTTTTGTGTGCAGGCGTATCTTCGCCGGGCTCCGCGGCAAAGCAAGCTGCCGGTTTCGATTAGCTTGCCGGGTCGGAGCGGTCAATGTGCCGCTATTGATCGGCGACTTCTGCCGGAATATATGCTGGGTATCGCAATGACTGGAGATGTCCTTAGCGATCAGCCATGGCCGGCTCGTCCGGCCCGTCGGGACGAGATGGAACGAGCGACCTCAAGCGGCGGACAGGATGGGGAGACGCGTGTGCGCGACGCGGGCCTTCGCCCCACGCGCCAGCGGATTTCGCTCGCTTCCCTGCTGTTCGCCAAGGGCGATCGCCACCTGACGGCCGAGGAACTGCACGAGGAAGCGCAAGGCGCAGGCGTCGCGGTCTCGCTTGCGACCGTCTACAACACGCTGCACCAGTTCACCGACGCGGGAATGCTGCGCATCCTCGCCGTGGAAGGGTCGAAGACCTATTTCGACACCAATACGTCGGACCATCACCATTTCTATGTCGAGGGCGAGAACAAGGTGCTCGACATCGACGCCGGTCCGGTGACGGTGAGCAACGTGCCGGAACCGCCGCCCGGCATGGAAATCGCCAATATCGATATCGTCATCCGGCTTCGCCCGAAGCGCGGCTGACCTCATCTTGGTCTAGCGTCAATCGTCGATCGTCTCGTTCGGATACGCGCCCCAGAGCAGGTTCTGTGGCACCCAGCCCCTGTAGCTGTCGAAACGCATCTGGCACCATGTGCCGTTGCAGGTCTCGATTTCGCCCATCGCGCCGGGCTCGATCGATGCCACCAGCCGCGCGTCCTCCGCGGGCTCTGCGCGCATGGGAATCATGGCTTCCTTGCCCTTGAACCAGGGGGCGGCGATTCCGCTGCGCTTGCCCGACAGCAGCGACTGGTTGATCCAGCCCTCGGTGCCTTCGGAATCGCGGATGCGCCGCCAGTTGTCGAACTCCTGGATAACTTCGACGGGCAGGCCGGATTTGAGGTACATCCAGTCGACGGGGTAATCGCGGCCGGGTCCGATGCGCAGGTTCACCCGCCCGGACTTGAGGCTGACGAACCGGGGAAGAGGCAGGCCGCTCTTGTTCGGCCCGACCGCCTGGGCGAACGCGTGCCCGGTCGACGGCACGAGCGGGGAGGCGGAGTTCAACCCGACAGCCGCCAGGCCCGCGCAGAGAGCCAGTCGAAGCGACAGAAAACGCGACACGATACACTCCTGACACCGAAGGCCGCCGCGTCCCGGCACGACGCCTTTTTCTTTGTCATCATCCGCGCGGCTTGTTAGAGAGGGGCCGGGCGGACGCTGGCTTCAAATGTCGCCGGTCTTGGTTAAAGAGGTCTCAACAGGACCCGGGATGCCGCCCGCAAAGAGGAAATAATGCCGGGGAAGAAGAAGCCTCTCGTCGTCATCACACGCAAGCTGCCCGATCCGGTCGAGACCCGGATGCGGGAGCTGTTCGACGCGCGGCTCAACCTCGACGACCATCCGATGAGCCAGCCCGAGCTTGTGGCGGCGATCCGCGAGGCGGACGTTCTGGTGCCGACCGTCACGGACCGCATCGACGCGGCCCTGATCGCCCAGGCCGGCCCCACCCTCAAGCTCATCGCCAATTTCGGCAACGGCGTCGACAATATCGACATCACCGCGGCGCAGAAGCAGGGCATCACCGTCACAAATACGCCGAACGTTCTCAACGAGGACACGGCCGACATGACCATGGCGCTGATGCTCGCCGTGCCGCGCCGCCTCGTCGAGGGTGCGAACATCCTTCAGGGCGAGGCCGGGTCCTGGCAGGGATGGTCGCCGACCTGGATGCTCGGCCGCCGCATCTGGGGCAAACGCCTGGGCATCGTCGGCATGGGCCGCATCGGCACCGCGGTGGCGCGCCGGGCGAAGGCCTTCGGACTGTCGATCCACTATCACAACCGCAAGCGCGTCTCTCCCGCCGTCGAGGAGGAGCTCGAGGCGACCTATTGGGAGAGCCTCGACCAGATGCTGGCGCGGATGGACATCGTGTCGGTCAACTGCCCGTCGACGCCCGCGACCTATCATCTGCTCTCGGCGCGCCGGCTCGCGCTGATGCAGCCTACCGCCTATGTGGTGAACATCGCCCGCGGCGAGATCGTCGACGAGGACGCGCTGGTCAAGATGATAGAGCAGGGCAAGCTCGCGGGCGCCGGCCTCGACGTCTTCGCGCACGAGCCGGCGGTCAGCCCCAAGCTCGTGAAGCTCGCCAAGAAGGGCAAGGTCGTGATCCTGCCGCACATGGGCTCGGCCACGCTCGAAGGCCGCATCGACATGGGCGAGAAGGTGATCATCAACATCCGGACGTTCTTCGACGGCCACCGGCCGCCGGACCGGGTGCTGCCGTCCAGGGGCTGAACGGCTAAGGCCGCGCGAAAGACGGCTAGGCCGTCTGGACACTTGGAGATCGAGGGCGCTGACGCGTACGCCGTCATTCCGGGGCGGCGTAGCGGAACCCGGAATGACGGATGAAGGCGGCTGATCGGGCCATGGCCCCCGCTAGGGCGCTATCTCGACCAGCGGCATGAAGCGGCGCATGGCCGCCTTCTCGACTTCCAGCACGACCATCAGCAGAACGCCGATCCCGATGATCGGCAGTCCGTCCTTCAACGCGATGGGCGCGGTGCCGAACAGGGCCTGCATGAACGGTGCGTAGGTGAAGGCCAGCTGGGCGGCGACGACCGCGGCGATCGCCAGCAGCACGGCGCGCGTGCCCATGGCGCCGACCAGGCTGAACGAGGTCATGTGCATGTAGCGCACATTGAAAAGGTAGAAGATCTCCATCACCACGATCGTGTTGACCACCATCGTGCGCGCGACGTCCTCGCCCAGGCCCTGGCGCATTGCATAGCCGAAGATGACGAAAACGCCGGCGGTGAACAGCAAGGAAACCAGCACGACCCGCCATGCCAGGAACCTGGACAGGATGGGTTCGTCGCGCTTGCGCGGCGGCCGGCGCATGCTGTCGGGCTCCGACGGCTCGAAGGCCAGCACGAGGCCCAAGGTGACCTCGAGGACCATGTTGATCCACAGGATCTGGATGGCCGTCATCGGGAGGGCCAAGCCGAACGCGATGGCGATGATGACGCACAGCATCTCGCCGCCATTGGTGGGGAGCGTCCAGGCGATGACCTTGCGGATGTTGTCGTAGACCGTCCGGCCTTCCTGCACGGCGGCGACGATCGAGGCGAAATTGTCGTCGACCAACACCATTTCGGCCGCTTCCTTGGCAGCCTCCGTTCCCTTGCGGCCCATCGCGACCCCGACATCCGCCTGCTTGAGGGCCGGCGCATCGTTGACGCCGTCGCCGGTCATGGCGACGATGTGCCCGTTGGCCTGCAGCGCGCGGACGATCCTCAGCTTGTGCTCGGGCGTGGTGCGGGCGAACACGCTGACGCGCGCGACGACGTCCCGCAGATCCTCGCTGGAGATCGCATCGATGTCCCGCCCCTCGATGGCGACGGGATCGTTCGCGATGGCGAGCTGACGGGCGATCGTCGCCGCGGTGCCGACATGGTCGCCGGTGATCATCTTGATGGCGATGCCGGCCGAACGGCAGGCGGCGACGGCTTCCATCGCTTCGTCCCGCGGCGGATCGATCAGCCCGACGACACCCAGGAGGACAAGGTTTCCGGCCTGGACAGCATCGAACGAAAGCCCTTCGATATCGGGGCCGGCCTCCATCGCCGCGAAGGCGAGAACGCGCTCGCCGCGACTGGCGGCGTCGGCGATGCGGCCGATCCAGTATTCGAGGTCGAGCGGCGCCTCCGAGCCTTCGGATGCCTGCGCGCCGCACATGCCGATCACCCGCTCGGGAGCGCCCTTGACGAAGATCTGCCGCAGGCCGGACGGGTCCTCGTTGAGCGTTGCCATGAAGCGGTGCTGCGCATCGAACGGAATCTCGTCGAGCCTTTTCCACAACTCGCGCGCGGTCTCGACATGGAACCCAGCCTTGACGGCCAACGTGACGAGCGCGCCTTCCATCGGGTCGCCGACGACGCCCCATCGCCCGTCCTTCTCGATGATCTCCGCATCGTTGCAGAGCAGCGCTGCGAGCAGGAGAGCGTCGCGGGCCTCATCCGTCGAAGCTTCGGCGCCGTCGGTCTCGAGCGTCCCGTCCGGAGCGTAGCCCGATCCGGAGACGACCGTTTCGCCCGAGACGGTCGCGACACGGCGCGCGGTCATCTCGTTTCGCGTCAGTGTGCCGGTCTTGTCGGAGCAGATGACGGAGGTGGCACCGAGCGTTTCGACCGCCGGCAGGCGGCGCACGACCGCGTTTCGCGCCGCCATGCGCTGGACGCCGATCGCGAGCGTGATGGTGATGACGGCCGGCAGGCCTTCCGGCACGACGCCGACGGCGAGCGCCACGACCACCATGAGCGCGTCGACCCACGGGTAGGCGCGGACCAGGATGGCGAACACGAAGACCGCCGCGGCGCTCGCGATGGCGAACCAGGTCAGGAGCCGGCCGAAATCGTCGATCTGCCGCAAGAGCGGGGTCGTCAGCGATTTGACGCGTCCGATCATCGTCGAAATGCCGCCGATCTCCGTGCCGGCCCCGGTGGCGACGACGACGCCGAGCGCCTGCCCGGTCGCCACGAGCGTGCCGGAATAGAGCATGGAGAAACGGTCGCCGAGCTGGGCATCCGCCGCGACCGGATCCTCCTGCTTCTCGGCTGGAACGGACTCTCCCGTCAGGATCGCCTCGTCGGCGAGAAGCCTGCGCGCGTGCACGATGCGCAGGTCGGCCGGCACCTTGTCGCCCGCTTCGAGCGCGACGAGGTCGCCGGGCACGATGTCGCGCGCGTCGACGACATGCCTCACGCCGCCCCTGAGCACGGTGGCGCGCGGCGCGATCATGTCGCGGATTGCGTCGAGCGCCCGCTCGGCGCGGCCCTCCTGCACGAAGCCGACGACGGCGTTGACCACCACGACGAGGACGATGACCGCCGCGTCGACGATGTGCTCCAGCACGGCCGCCGCGACGCCCGCCGCAAGCAGGAAGTAGATCAGCGAATTGTTGAACTGGCGCAGGAACCGCAGCACCGGATGGACTCGCGGCGGCGCCGGCAGCTCGTTCGGGCCGTAATCCGCAAGGCGGCTTGCCGCTTCGGCCGGATCGAGCCCGTCCAGATCGGTGCCGAATGCTTCGATGACCGCCTGGTGCGGCGCGGCATGCCAGGCGGGCTTGGCGGACAGGGTCGAATTGTTGCTGTCCGCCACGGCGATGCTCATCCGGTCATTTCCTCGGCTGAACCGTTACTGCGCCGTGTAGCCGCCGTCGACCAGATGATAGCTGCCGGTGATGAAACTTGCGGCATCGGACAGCAGGAAGCAGGTGAGGGCGGAGACCTCCTCCGAACGGCCGATGCGTCCGACGGGATGAAGGCCCGCAAGCATGCCGAGCGTCGCGGCATCGAGATTGTTCGACAGGAGCGGCGTGTCGATATAGCCGGGACCGACGGCGACGACCCGGATGCCCTGCTGCGCGTATTCGAGCGCCGTCGCCTTCGTCAGCCCGAGCAGGCCGTGCTTGGCGGTCACATAGGCGCTCGAGCCCGGCGTGCCGACGGAACCGAGGATGGAGGCCATGTTCACGATCGCGCCGCCGCCGGACTTCAGCATCGCGGCGATCTCGTATTTGACGCAGAAGAAGACGCCGTTCAGGTTGATGTCGATGACCGACTTCCAGCCGTCCAACGGGTAGTCGGCGACCGGGGCGATCGGGCCGCCGATGCCGGCATTGTTGACCGCCAGGTGAAGTGCCCCATAGGTGTCGACGGCGAAGGCGACCATGCGTTCGACTTCGTCGGCATGGGCGACGTTGACCGCGAAACCCTCGGCTGCTCCTCCCGCCGCCCGTATCTCGTCGGCCACCTTGTCGGCGTGCTCCTTGTTCAGGTCCGCCACGATCACCTTCGCGCCGCCCCTGGCGAGATCCCGTGCGATTGCCTCGCCGATGCCCGACGCGCCGCCGGTGACGATCGCGACCTTGCCGTTGAAGTCGTTCATGGCTCTAGCTCCTTGATTTGCTTGTCGTAGCCTCGGAGACGAGGCTGAGAGTTGGAGGACCCTGGCTCTCCGGGGCCGGTTGCCGTCCGGAACGAGGCATTAAGCGCAGCGCCGCCTCAGGGCCCGGCAAAAGTGAGACTAGCGGGCCCGGCGACTCTCGCCTTGATCGGGGTCAAACAACAGTTGCGCGGCCGGCGGACGGGGACCCAGGGACCGGTTCGGATATGGAGCCGTCCGTGGCGACCGTCGGGGATGAGCCGCGAAAGGGAGCGAATTTGGACCGATCCAGCCGCACCGCCACCGGCGTTTCCCAGCCCATCTCCTTCGCCACGATCAGGCCCAGCAACAGGATCGCGTCGGGCTCGTGCATGACCAGCGCGGCCGGCGCGTGGCCGTTGCGGACGAGTTCGAGCAGGACCGCCGACGCGGACGAGGAGCCGATCGTGCCGGGCAGGAACAACACCTTGCCGGCGATGGATTGGCCGTGTTGCGGATGACGGACATCGGCGATGCGGCCGGTCTTCGGATCGACGCCGCCCCAGAAGCTGATCGGTTCGTCGAGCACCAGCGCCGGGCCGTGCCCGGCGCGGCCGGCGACGAGGATTTCGGCCTGAAGCGCGGTCATGCCGTCAGGCTCTGAAGAACCGGGCGGCCGCCCACCGCGCTCTCGACGCAGTCGGCGAGCGAGCCGTAGATCACGGCATAGCCGGTGTTGCCCGGCGCATAGTGGGCGAACTTACCGGAATTGGTCATCAGCACGCCGCCGCCGATCTCCTCCATGATCGGCGTGACGACGACGCAGGTGTCGGCGACGATGGTCACGCCGGAGGCTTCGAGCCCCCTGCGCAATCCGCATTTGTCGAGATGCGCGAGCGCGTGGCGCCCGGTGCAGGCATAGAACGGCACGGCCAGCCTGCGGCCGCCGATCAGCCGTGCCAGGTCCTCAAATTCGCGCGGCGACAGATGCGGGCTGCCGATCGCGACGGCATCGATCCGGTCGACCTCGCCCGCCGTCGACAGCCGCAATTGCGCGGCACGTGCCATTTCGGGGGTCACCACGATCATCCGCTCCGGTTCTTCGCCGCCCAGGGCCGTCGAGAGATCGGGCGCTTCCGGCGTGACGCCGGCGACGTGGAACAGGCCGACGGCGCCGGAGGATGCCGCCGCGGCGCCGAACGCCTTCAGCGCGTCCTCGCCGGGATGGCGGGCGACGCCTGTCACGACGCCGACATCGTTGCCCGCCTCGCGACCGTAGAGGCTGCCCAGCACTGGCCAGGCGATTTCGGAGGCGAGGAAGGAGGGCGCGAGGGCCGAGACGTCGAAGACGAAGCGCGCCCGGCGGTTTTCCGGCCGGTGCAGGCCATAGTCGGGCGCATGTCCGGCGATCGCGCAGGCGATGTCGAGGAAATCGCCGTAGCGGTTCGTCCGAGCGCCGAGCACCGAATTGCAGAACACGACGGCGTTGGATTCTCCCCAGGCGACATCGGTGCCCTGCGCCGGTCTGTGCCCGGCCTGATAGGGCGCGCAGGTCCAGCTCGGCTCGCAGCCGAGCGTGCGGTAGGCCTCCATCATCCGGCGCGCCATCTCGCGCTCGTGCGGCGGCAGTCGGTCGCGCGAGCAGCCGGTCAGGTCGAGCGCGCCGACGTTGAGCGTTGCGTGCACGGCGACCTTCGCGCGACCCTCGACCAGCTTCTCGGCGAAGAGCGTGCCGGAATCGCCGTGATAGAGCGCACCGTCGATATGCGCCGAGGCGATCGGGATCAGGCGCGGCGCGCCGAGAAGCTCTGCCGTCCTCGCGACGATCCGCATCGCCATGGCGGCGCCTTCGCCCCGCTCGCCGGATGCCATGGCACGCTGTCCGTCGGTGAGGGCGAGTGCCAAGCTATGTCTCGTCCTTTGATGCCGAGTAGCGGATCGTGTCGAACCGGGCGCCGAGCGAATCGTAGAGCAAGAGCCGCCCGACGAGCGGTTCGCCGGCTCCGGTGATGAGCTTGATCGCCTCCATCGCCTGCAGCGTGCCGATGACACCGGTCAGCGCGCCGACGACACCGGCCACCGCGCAGCTTGGCACCATGCCGGGCGGCGGCGCTTCCGGATAGAGGTCGCGATAGGTCGGGTTCTTTCGACCCTTTTCGTCATGATCCCAGGGTATCAGCACGGTCAGCGAACCGTCGAACCGGCCGACGGCGCCCGACACCAGCGGCTTCCTCGCCGCGGCGCAGGCGTCCGCCAGCACGTAGCGCGTATCGAAATTGTCCGTTCCGTCGATGACGATGTCGTAGGCGGCGACGATGCCTTTCGCGTTGGCGGCGTCGAGCCGGAGCACATGCGGCTCGATCGCCACATGCGGGTTGATGCGCACGACCGTCGTGGCAGCGCTGTCGACCTTCGCCCGGCCGACCGACGCCGTATCATGGATTACCTGCCGCTGCAGATTGGACAGCGACACGGTGTCGTCGTCGACGATGCCGAGCGTGCCGACGCCGGCGGCGGCGAGGTAGAGCAGCACCGGGGCGCCCAGGCCGCCGGCACCGACCACCAGCACGCGGGCGCGCTTCAGCTTCTGCTGGCCCGGCCCGCCGACCTCCGCCAGCACGATGTGGCGGGCATAGCGTTCGAGTTCGAGATCGGAAAGACGCGTGTCAGCCATTTGCGGCCTCGAGCATGAAATCCGCGACCGCCTTCGCCGCGATGTCGAGATTGCCGTCGAAGGTCGCGCCGGATGCCTTGCGCGGCTTCAAGTCGTGGTCGCCGTCGGTCAGCCATTCGATCGCGATCTTCGGCGACAGCGGGTAGGAGGCGACCTCCTCCCGCGTGCCGAACGGGTCGCGCTCGCCCTGACAGATCAATGTCGGGCAGGAGAGCTTTTCCAGATGGTCGGTACGCAGCTTCTCGGGCTGGCCGGGCGGGTGGAAAGGGTAGCCGAGGCAGACGAGGCCCGCGATCGCGCCGTCCTTGGACTGCTTGTCGGCGATCATCGACGCCATGCGGCCGCCGAGCGACTTGCCGCCGATGAAGAGCGGCCCGCTGCGCCCGACGCTGCCGATTGCACCGATGTATTCGCCGATCAGCCTGTTGGCCGGCGAGGGTGGCGGGCGATTGCCGGCACGCCTCGCGGCCATGTAGCCGAACTCGAACCGCGCGACGCGGATACCGAAGCCGGCGACCTTCGTCGCGACCGCGTTCATCCAGTCGGAATCCATCGGCGCGCCCGCGCCATGCGCGAGCAGCAGCGTCGCCTTCGCTGTCGGGGCGCCGTCATAGATGAAATCGGTCATGGCTCTTGGTCGTCCTCGTTGCCGGGAAGCTATCGCCGGCCGGGGATCATCGCAATGCACGCCGGGTGGGACGGCCCTGACCTCTTGCAATCAACTGCCATGGGAGGCATGAGCGGGCCTCCGCAGGAAAGGATCGTCATGGCCGTCGTCTCCAAGAACATCCCCGCGCCCGACCTCGTCGCCGTCAGCCGCGCGCTGATCTCGGTGTCGGACAAGACGGGCCTGATCGATTTCGTCCGGGCACTGACGAAACACGGCGTCGAGATCGTCTCCACCGGCGGCACCCGCAAGGCCATCGCCGAGGCCGGCATCGCCGTGACGGACGTGTCGGACGTCACCGGCTTTCCCGAGATCATGGACGGCCGCGTCAAGACGCTGCATCCGCTGGTGCATGGCGGCCTGCTGGCGGTGCGCGGCGACCAGGACCACCAGCAGGCGATGCACGACCACGGCATCCGGCCGTTCGACCTCGTGGTGATCAACCTCTATCCGTTCGAGGAGGTGCGCCGCGCCGGCGGAGATTATGCCGCGACCGTCGAGAACATCGACATCGGCGGCCCGGCGATGGTGCGCGCCTCGGCGAAGAACCACGCCTATGTCGGCGTCGTCACCGACCCGACCGACTATCCGCTGGTGCTGGAGGCGCTGGAGGAGAACGCCGGCAGCCTGTCCTATCAGTTCCGGCAGCGGCTGGCGGCCAAGGCCTTCGCCCGCACTGCCGCATATGACGCGGCGATCTCCGGCTGGTTCGCGGAAACGTTGGCCATCGAGCACCCCGTCTGGCGTGCCTTCGGCGGCAGGCTGGAGCAGGTGATGCGCTACGGCGAGAACCCGCACCAGGACGCCGCCTTCTACGTCAACGGAGACCCGCGCCCGGGTGTCGCCACCGCGCGGCAGGTGCAGGGCAAGCAGCTCTCCTACAACAACATCAACGACACCGACGCGGCCTACGAACTCGTCTCCGAGTTCGACCCCGCCCGCACGGCCGCCGTCGCCATCATCAAGCATGCAAATCCGTGCGGCGTGGCCGAAGGCGCGACGCTCAAGGACGCCTATCTCAAGGCGCTGGCTTGCGATCCGGTCTCGGCCTTCGGCGGCATCGTCGCGCTCAACCGCGCGCTCGACGCGGAAGCCGCCGAGGAGATCGTCAGGATCTTCACCGAGGTGATCATCGCGCCCGCCGCGACCGAGGAGGCCATCGCCATCGTCGCCGCCAAGAAGAACCTGCGCCTGCTCATCGCCGGTTCGCTCCCCGATCCGCGCGCGAAGGGCCTGACCGTGAAATCCGTCGCCGGCGGCCTGCTCGTCCAGTCGCGCGACTCGGGCGTGGTCGACGATCTCGAGATCAAGGTCGTCACGAAGCGCGCGCCGAGCGACCGTGAACTGTCGGACCTCAAGTTCGCCTTCCGCGTCGCCAAGCACGTCAAGTCGAACGCCATCGTCTATGTCCGCGACGGCGCGACGGTGGGCATCGGCGCCGGGCAGATGAGCCGCGTCGATTCCTCCCGCATCGCCGCGCGCAAGGCCGCGGACGCGGCCGAAGCGGCGGGCTCGAAGGAGCCGATGACAATCGGCTCGGTCGTCGCTTCAGATGCCTTCTTCCCCTTCGCCGACGGGCTTCTCTCGGCCGTCGAGGCAGGTGCGACCGCGGTGATCCAGCCGGGCGGATCGGTCAACGACCAGGCGGTGATCGACGCCGCCGACGAGGCCGGCATCGCGATGGTGTTCACTGGGATGCGGCATTTCAGGCACTGACGGCAGGCCGCCCGGAGACGGTTATGCTGCGTCGGCCGTCACCTCGAGCTGAACGCCGGTTGCCTTCTGCAAGGCGGAGATGACCGTAAACAGGCTCGCAGCCGTCGGATTTCCCTTCGGCCCGAACATGCGCATCAGGCTCTTCGCCGGAATGCCCGACAAGGCGGCGAGCGAAGCGAAGCCGACGGTCGCTTTGATGAAATTCCTCAGAACGATCTTGCCGGTATCGAGATCACCGGCAAGCAACAGCTCGATGGCGTCAGAAAGCAGAGCTGCGCGAAACGCCGGATCGCCGTCCGCCCTGGCCTTCAGTGTCACCTTGAAATCGCGTGTCAGCGCCATGGCATGTCACCCTTTGCGTCTGCGATAGTCCGCCCAGCGTTCGACGGCCTCGCGGATATCGCGCTGCTGCCGCTGCTTGGTGCCGCCACCCACCAGGACAACCATTTCCGTTCCGAACTGGCCGAAATAAATCCGATAGCCAGGTCCCCAATCAATCCGATACTCGAATACGCCCGAGCCGACCGACTTGGCGTTGGAGAGGTTTCCGCCTTCCATACGCGCCAGCGCGACAGTCACTTTCGAAGCGGCAGGAGCATCCAACCGTTCGAACCATGTGCCGAAAGGGCTCCTGCCCCCGGAGTCGGTATACTCGACAATTCGCATGAATGGTAACGCAAAAGGTACCAAGCTTCAAGAATGCGGGATCACGCCGCCGCCAGCTTGTAGTCCCTGCTCCTGACCCAGGGCAGCAGCACCAGCCCGATCACGAACAGTGCCACGATCGGCGTGACGCCGAGGCGTTGCGCGTCCTGGTTGGATAGGCCGAACGCCTCAGAGGCGAACCAGGCGGTGGCGAAGGCGATCGCGAAGGGCGCGATGAACGAGGTCGCCCGGCCTGACAGCGCGTAGAGGCCGAACGCTTCCGTCACCTTGTCGCCCTCCACCTGGTCGACCAGCAGCGTGCGCGAGGCGGCCTGGATGGAGCCGCCGGCAGCACCGATGAAGGCGCCGGCGATGTAGAAGACGATGTCGGGCAGGCTCGAGCCGGACCCTTCCGCTGCGACCGTCATGAACAGGACCTCGGTCTTGGTCGTCGAGATCACCGTCACGCAGCACAGGATCAGGATCAGGATCGAAACGCTGATGACGGGCTTCGGCCCGAAACGCTGGTCGGCGCGGCCGCCGATCCAGGCGCCGACCGCGCCGGTGAGGTTCGCCAGGATGCCGAAGATGCCGATCTTGATGATCGGCCAGCCGAGCACGCCGGCCGCGTAGATGCCGCCGAACGAGTAGAGCGCGTTGAGCGCGTCGCGGTAGAACATGGACGACAGCAGGAAGGAGAAATAGCTGCGCTGGGCAGGCAGCGTACGCACCGTCTCCCAAAGCTCCGAAAGCCCTCGCCGGATGGCTCCGACCGCGGATTCGCGGCGCGTCACGTCCGGTGTCCAGAAGAACATCGGCAGCACGAAGACGAGATACCAGAGCGAGGTGAGCGGCCCGGATGCCCGGTCGCCCGCATGGGTCGCCGGGTCGAGCCCGAACAGCGGCGGGATGCCGATCAGCGTCTTGCCGGTCTCGGGGCTGGCGGAGAGGAAGCCCAGCACGATGACCAGCGAGATCAGCCCGCCGACATAGCCGAGACCCCAGGCAGAACCGGACAGGCGGCCGAGGTCGGCCCGGGGCACGAGCGTCGGCATCATCGCGTTGTTGAAGACCGCGGCGAATTCCATGCCGACCAGCGCCAGCACGATCGCCAGCATGGCGAAGCCGAGATTGCCCATGCCCGGCATCGCATACCAGAGCATCCAGCAGCCGATGAAGCCGATGATGGAGAACAGAAGGATCCACGGCTTGCGGGGCCCGGTCGCATCGGCGATGGCGCCGAGGATGGGCGAGGTGAGCGCGATGATGGCGCCGCCGATGCCTGCGGCGTAGCCCCAGTATTCCTGGCCTTCGGCCGGGTTCGACGCGACATGAGCGGCGAAATAGGGGGCGAAGACGAAGGTGATGATCAGAGTATGAAAAGGCTGCTGCGCGAAGTCGAACAGCATCCAGCCCCAGATGCCGCGCTTCGGCGCCCGCGTTACGACCGGCTCAGACATGTCCCCACTCCTTCCGGTCACATGCCGGCCAGATCGTTCATCAGACCGGCCGCGACAGCCAACCGGGACAGCGTGATTTCGCCGCTCTCGGTCAGACCCTGCAACCGCTCCCGCGCGCGTTCGATGCGCTGGCCGCCCGCCTGCACCCATGCCGCGACAGGGTCGTCGGCCTTGCCGTGCGTGCGCAGCGCCGCCACGGCCATCCCCCGCCGGGCGGCCGCGATCATGTCATGCGCCCGTGAAAGAGCAAGGCCGTCATAATAGTCGCTCGGCATGATCGAACGGGCCGCGTCCTCGATCCGGCCGATCCGGAACAGGGCGTTGAGCGACAGGATCGCCTTGGCGGCCTCGTCCGGAGAGGCCTCGCTGAGCCGTGCCACCAGCGCCATTTCCGGCACGAGTTCCGACAGCGACAGGCCGGCCAACCGCTCCGCGAGCTTCGCGGGCGCGCCGGACTGGGCGATCGCGTCGACGCGCGCGCCGTGCCGCGCCTTCATGTCCGTGGGAAGCCACGAGGTCAGCTTCGGCTCGATCGCCTTGCGCGCGGCCTGCAGCGCCGCGATCCGCTCGGCGAGCCCGGCGCTGTCCGGGTTGCGGGCGAACCAGGTGGTCTGGCCGTGCACGAGGCGGCCGACGGTCTGGTAGAGCTGCAGCTGCGCCTGGCCGTCGATCTTCGCATCCAGTGCGTCGATCTCGGCATAGAGCGCCGGCAGGCCGAAGCCGTCGCGCACAAGCACATAGGCTTCGACGATCTCGCTGGCCGGCACGCCGGTCGCGTCCTGCAGGCGGCTGACGAAGGTCGGCCCGCCGCGGTTGATCGCGTCGTTGGCCAGTTGCGTGGCGATGATCTCGCGCCGCAGCCGGTGGCCGCCGATCTCGGCCGCGTATTTCTTCGCCATCCTGTCGGGGAAATAGTCGAGCAGGTCGCGCTCCAGATAAGGCTCGTCCGGCAGCGGGCTCGCCACCAGATCGTCGAGAAGCACCATCTTGGCATAGGCGAGCAGCACGCCGATCTCGGCCCGCGTCAGCGGTTCGTTGCGCGCCGCCCGCTCGGCCAGTGCCACGTCGGAGGGCAGGAGCTCGACCTTGCGATCGAGCAGCCTGCGTGCCTCGAGAGCCGCCATGAACCGCTGCTGGTGCGGGATCTCGGCCGTGCCGCGCAACTGCGCCAGCGAGATTGCGAGCGTCTGGTGATAGTTGTTGGCGAGCACCAGGCCGGCGACTTCGTCGGTCATCGAGGCAAGCAGCTTGTTGCGCGCCGGCCGGGTGAGGCTGCCCGAGCGCATCGCCGTTGCCAGCGCGATCTTGATGTTCACCTCGACGTCGGACGAGTTCACCCCGCCGGAATTGTCGATCGCGTCCGAATTGCAGCGCCCGCCGGCGAGCCCGTATTCGATGCGGCCGCGCTGGGTGACGCCGAGATTGGCGCCCTCGCCGATCACCCTGGCGCGCACCTCGGCGCCGGTGATGCGGATCGCGTCGTTGGCACGGTCGCCGACCTCCGGATTGGTCTCGGACGAACCCCGCACGTAAGTGCCGATGCCGCCGAACCAGAGAAGATCGGCCGGCGCCTTGAGGATGGCGTTCATGATCTCCGCCGGCGAGGCGACCGTCTTGTCGAGCCCGATCGCGGCGGCAGCCGCGGGGCTCAGCGTTATCGACTTCAGCGACCGCGGGAAGATGCCGCCGCCGGCGGAGAGCTTGCTCTTGTCGTAGTCCTGCCAGGACGAGCGGGGGAGCGTGAAGAGCCGCTCGCGCTCGGCGAAAGAGGCTGCCGCGTCCGGGTCCGGGTCGATGAAGATGTCGCGGTGGTCGAAGGCCGCGATCAGCCGGATCTCGCGCGAGAGCAGCATGCCGTTGCCGAAGACGTCGCCCGACATGTCGCCGACGCCGACGACGGTGAACGGCTCGGCCTGGATGTCGCGGTTCATCTCGCGGAAGTGGCGCTTCACCGCCTCCCAGGCGCCGCGGGCCGTAATGCCCATCTTCTTGTGGTCGTAGCCGGCCGAACCGCCCGAGGCGAAGGCGTCGTCCAGCCAGAAGTCGTGAGCCTGGCTGATCGCGTTGGCGGTGTCGGAGAAGGTCGCCGTGCCCTTGTCGGCGGCGACGACGAAATAGGGATCGTCGGTGTCGCGCCGCACCACGTCTGTCGGCGGCACCACGCCATTGCTGTCCAGATTGTCGGTGATCGACAGCAGCGAGGAGACGAAGTTGACATAGGCGCTGGTGCCGGCGGCGAAGACCGCGTCGCGGCTACCGCCGGCTGGCAGGAGTTTCGGGAAGAAACCGCCCTTGGCGCCGACCGGCACGATCACGGCGTTCTTCACCTGCTGCGCCTTGACGAGGCCGAGTACCTCGGTGCGGTAGTCCTGCGCCCGGTCCGACCACCTGAGCCCTCCGCGCGCCACCGGCCCGAAACGCAAATGCACGCCCTCGACCTCGGGACCGTAGACGAAGATCTCACGCCATGGCTTCGGCTCCGGCAGGCCGGTCACGCTCTTCGAGTCGAGCTTGATCGCCAGCGACACCCCTAGCTTCGCCGGCGCGAAATGATTGGTCCGGAGGGAGGAATCGATCAGGTTGAGATAGCGGCGGATGATCGTGTCGTCGTCGAGGCTCGGCACCTCGGCCAGCGCGTCGCGGATGGCCGACTTCAGGTGCTTGCTCTCGACCTCGAAGTCCTGCGCCCGCGAAGGATCGAAGCGGGCGACGAAGAGGCTGTGCAGGGCCCGCGCGATCTGCGGATAGCGGTTGAGCACGCCGGCGATGAACTCCTGGCTCTGCGGAATGCCCGCCTGCTGCAGGTAGCGTCCGTAGGCGCGCAGGATCAGGATCGCGCGCGGGTCGAGCCCGGCGGTCTGGGCCAGCGCGTTGTAGCCGTCATTGTCGGCCTCGCCGCGCCAGACCGACAGGAACACGCTCTCGAACAGCGCGCCGCCATCCTTCAGGTCGATCGGCGCGCCGAAGGCATTCTCGATCTCCATGTCGTGCAGGAAGATCGTGTCGCCCTCGCCGTCGGAGACTTCGAACGTCCGTTCGCTGATGACCCGGAAGCCCATGTTCTCCAGGAGCGGCACCCGGCGCGACAGCGACACGGGCCTGCCGAAATGGTGGATCTTGAGTGCCGCCTTCTGCGGCGCCTGGTCCTTCTGGCGGTAGTAGTCGATGGCGATCGGCCTGTCCGCGCTGACGGCGGCCACGCGGCGCGCGTCATGCAGCGCTTCCGCCGCGCTGAAGCTGCCGCGGTAGCTCTCGGGGAAACGCAGCGCGATCGCCGCGAACTCGTCCTCGATGGCCAGCGTTTCGGCGGTATCGGCAATGGCATCGTCCCAGGTGCGCACGATGTCGCGCACGCCGGCTTCGAGCTCCGCCGGATCGACCTTCGGCGTCTTGCCGCCGGAGCGGCCGATGATGAAATGGACGCGCGCCAACCCGCTGTCGGGGAAGGCCGGATAGTAGGCCGACAGGCGGCCTTCGAACGCGGTCTTCAGATACGCGCCGATTCGTTCGCGCGCCCGGCTGTCGTAGCGGTCGCGCGGCACGAAGACGATGATCGACACGAAGCGGTCGAACCGGTCGACGCGCACCAGAACCCGGATGCGCGGCCGCTCGCCGAGCGCCAGGATCGTCGCCGCATGCTTGCGCAGGAGCGGCACGTCGATCTGGAACAGCTCATCGCGGGGATAGGATTCCAGCACGTTGATCAGCGCCTTGCCGGAATGGTCGGTCGCCTCGAAGCCGGATTTGGCGATGACCTGCTGCGCCTTCGAGCGCAGGTAGGGGATTGTCATCACCGAGCGCGTGTAGGCGGTGGAGGTGAACAGGCCGACGATGCGCAGTTCGCCGAGCAGCTTGCCCTTGGCGTCGAATGTCTTCACGCCGATGTAGTCGAGATAGATGCGGCGGTGGACGAGCGACTTGGTGTTCGCCTTGGTGACGATCAGCGGATCCGGACCGTTCAGGAACGCGCGGATTTCGGGCGTGGTCGTCACCGCCTCGGTGCCGCTGCGCAGGACGAGCGTGTTGGGGTCGGCAAGCAGGCCGAGACCGGCCTGGCGGCTGCGCTCCAGTGTCCCGGTCTTCTCGGTGCCCTTGTAGACGTAGTCGCGCATGCCGAGGAACGTGAAATTGTCGTCCCGCAGCCATTCGAGGAACGCCACCGCTTCCTCGACGGCCTCCTTCTTCAGCGGCACGTCGGCATAGCGGAAGCTTGAAATCGCCTGCTCCAGCCGGGCAAGCATCGGCTTCCAGTCGGTCACGGACGAGCGGACGGCGTCGAGCACGCGCTGCAGGCCCGCTTCGAGCGCTTTCGCCCTGGCTTCGGTCATCAGCGGCAGGTGGACGTGGATCAGGCTTACCCGATCGAGGCCGGGATCCTGGCGTCCCGACCCCGCCTCGCCGACGATGCCGCTGACACCCGACTTGCCGTGCGTGACCTGCAGCACCGGATGCATGACGAGGAGCGGCTCGGCCGCGCCGTCGGTCATCTCGCCGATCACGGAATCGAACAGGAACGGCATGTTGTCGTTGACGAGCGTCACGACCGAAACCTTGCGGCCTTGCCGCGCAATGCCAGGATCGCGGTCGATTGCGATGACGCTGTCGCCCTTGCGGTGGCGCTTCAGCGCCGCATAGGCGAGCTGGACCGAGCGCCGGATGGCATCGTCGTCATAGGCCTCGACGTCTTCGCTGGGCGCGCGGGCGAGAAGGTGCCCGGCGAGCTCCGATGCGCTTCCCTTGTGGTCGGCCGCTGCTGCGGCGGCCTGAGGTTTTTTCCCCGTCGGCATGCCGAATCCCCTCCCGTTTCTGCTTTTTAAGGTATCGTATCAGAGAAAGACGCGGCGTAACGGCCCAAATCGCCGGCAATCTGCGAAATGCATGTGAATGGAGGATGACGCAGTGGACGAACCGATCATCGCACTGGACCTGAAGCAGGCCGACCTGAGCGAGCCGACGAGGGCCTATTTCGCCAAGGCGAAGGAGAAGCTCGGCATGATCCCCAACGTGCTGCTCGCCTACGCCTTCGACGAGAAAAAGCTGCGCGCCTTTACCGATATGTACAACGACCTGATGTTGGGCGAGTCGGGGCTGACGAAGCTCGAGCGCGAGATGATCGCGGTGGTCGTCTCGTCCGTGAACCATTGCTACTACTGTCTCACCGCCCACGGCGCGGCGGTGCGCCAGCTCTCCGGCGATCCGGCGCTCGGCGAGATGATGGTGATGAACTACCGCGCCGCGAACCTGTCGCCGAAGCAGAAGGCGATGCTCGATTTCGCGGTCAAGCTGACCGAGGCGCCGGCGACGATCGAGGAGGCCGACCGGGCGGCCCTGCGGGGTGCCGGCTTCTCCGACCGCGACATCTGGGACATCGCCTCGACGGTCGGCTTCTTCAACATGTCGAACCGCGTCGCCGCCGCCACCGACATGCGGCCCAATCCGGAATACCACGGGATGGCGCGCTGAGGCGGCTTGCGGCAACCAGCGGCGCCCGCCGTCGTATCACTCGGAATTGAAGTTAGCGTGGGTGCCGGTCCCTGTTCCGAAACATCGGGAGAAGCTATGTTGATATCAACGTATCTTGTGCGGTCTGGTTTGGAGGAGGGAACATGCCGAAATATCTGCTGGTCTATCACGGCGCGGCCGGACCCATGCCGTCGTCCCAGGAGGAAATCGACAAGGTGATGGCGGCCTGGGGCGCATGGTTTGGGTCGCTTGGGGATGCCGTAGTCGACGGCGGCAACCCGGTCGGCAAGTCGAGAACGGTGCATCCCGGCGGCAAGGTGACCAATGATGGCGGGCCGGACCCGGCGACCGGCTACTCGATCCTGTCGGCCAACAGCGACGCCGAAGTGGCGGAGATGGCGAAGGGCTGTCCGCATCTTGGAGATGGCGGTACCATCGAGATCGCACCGATCATGGAAATGTAGGTTCAGCCCCGCGCCGCGATCGCAGCCGCCGCGCCCGCCATCGTGCCGGCGCTGATCCTGTTGGCGATCCTCACCGCGCGCGGGCTCTTGAGCAGCCTGCGCGCCTGGGCCGCGGCGAAGGCCCAGCCGCAGTCGACGGCCATCAGCACGACGAACATGGTGAGCGTCAGCTCCGCCCAGCCCGTGACCGTGACGCTGGCTAGGTCGACGATCGTCGGCAGCAGCGCCAGGTAGAACATCATGATCTTGGGATTGCCGAGCGTCACCGCCATCCCGGCGAGGAACAGCTTGAGCGGCGAATCGGCCTTCGGCAGGTCACCCTCGCCGACGACGGCCGGCGCGGTCCACATCTTCCAGGCGAGGAAGGCTAGATAGGCCACGCCCGCCCATTTCAGGACGACGAAGGCAAGGTGGAACGTCTGCGCTACGTAGGCGAGACCGAACACGGCGAGCGACAGCCAGATGGCTTCGCCGATCCACATCGCCAGCAGAAACGGCAGGACGCCGGAGATGCCGCGCGTGATGACGCGCGAGACGAGCGCCGCGATCGACGGGCCCGGCGAACCGGATGCGACCAGAAGCGCGCCCGCGAAGATGAGCAACGAGGTGAGATCGAGCATGGGAGCCTCCGGCGGGAGCAATAGCCTGTCCGCGCGCGGAGATTGCGAGCCTCACCGCTTCTGGACAGGCGTGTTGCAGGAGAATAAGCTGGCTTAAGCTAGCTTACACGGAGAAGGCCATGAAAATCGTCGGCGCCTTCGAGGCCAAGAACACGCTCGGTTCCCTGCTCGATCTGGTCGAGAAGGGAGAGGAGGTCACGATCACCCGGCACGGTCGTCCGGTGGCGCGGCTGGTGGGGGCTTCGCCGGAATTCGATCGCGAAAAGGCGCGCCAGGCGGTGGAAAACATCAGGCGCATGCGAAAGGGGGTCACGCTTGGCGGTCTGTCCATCAAGGACATGATTAATGAAGGCCGCCCGTGAGCTTCGTTCTCGACGCATCGATGACCGTCGCCTGCTACTTTGAGGATGAGCGGAGTGAACTGACCGACCGCGTGCTCGAGCGGCTGATGGACCCGCAGGCATTTGTGCCGGTGATCTGGCGGCTCGAAGTTGCAAACTCGCTCCGCACCGCGCTGCGTCGCAACAGGATCAACCGGGCCTATCGTGCGGCAATATTCGAGAGCCTGTCCGCATTGCCCATTCTGGTCGACCCCGATACCGCCGATCTGGCGTGGAGTTCGACGCTCGACCTCTCAGATCACTACGACCTCACGATCTATGACGCGGCCTATCTCGAACTCGCCGCGAGAATGGGCATCCCGCTAGCCTCCCTCGACAGCGACCTTCGCGCCGCTGCGCGGGCCGTGGACGTCGAAGTGTTGTAGTCGCCCTTT
>JAHBYX010000004.1 GCA_019635735.1 Mesorhizobium sp. | reverse complement strand
GCCGCCACTATGCCAAGCGACAGTCGCAAGATACAGGAATCCAGGGTCGAGACGTCGGAGGAAAGGCCGCGTGCTTGAACTATGCAAGCCCGGCACGCTGGATTCCGGGTCCCGCTTCGCGGTCCCGGAATGACGGAGAAGCAGGAACCAATACCCTGCTGCCCTACTGCCCTACTCCCCCTACTCCCCCTACTCCCCCTACTCCCCCTACTCCCCTACTCCCTCCCTTCCCCCTCCCTCCCTCTACTGCCATAAATGCCGAACGATCCGGCTTCTGCCGTTCCTGATTCTCGAACGACGGTGTGAACATGGACACTCTCACCCGCATGCGCGCCTTCATCGACGTGGTCGAGGCGGAGGGCTTTTCCGCCGCCGCGCGCAAGATCGGCCGCTCCAAGGCGCTTCTGTCGAAATATGTGCGCGAGCTAGAGGACGAGCTCGGCGCACTCCTCTTGAACCGCACCACGCGCCAGTTCTCGCTCACCGAGGCCGGCCACACCTACTACAGGCGCGCCTCTGAAATCCTGCGCGAGATCGACAGCCTCGCCGACACGGTGCGCGATACGTCCGGCGACGTGCGCGGCCGCATCAAGCTCACCGCGCCGCGTACCTTCGCCGACGCGCCGATCGGCCAGTCGCTGATCGACTTCGCCAGGGAACATCCCGACATCGTCCTCGACATCCATCTCGACGACCGCTTCGTCGATCTCGTCGAGGAAGGCTACGATCTCGCCATTCGCATCACCCGGCTCGAAAGCTCATCGCTGATCGCGCGCAAGCTGTCGCCTTTCGGCATCAAGATTTGCGGCGCGCCGGAGCTGATCGAGAAATACGGCCGACCGATGCGGCCGCAGGATCTGACCCGCATGCCCTGCGTCATCGACACCAATGGACGCTGGCTGTCCAACTGGCCTTTCGTCAGCGAAACGGGCGAGCCGATCAGCGTGCCGGTCACCGGGAGGCTCGAGGTCAACAGCCCGCAATCCGTGCGCGCCGCGGCCATCGCTGGTCTCGGCTTCGCCACCATGCCCGACTTCATCGCCCGTCCGGCGCTCGAGGACGGCACGCTGGTCTCCGTCCTCGACGAGTTCGTCCCGGCCGGCGGCGGCATTTTCGCCGTCTATCCGCACCGGCGCTACCTGCCGGCCAAGGTCAGGGCCTTCGTCGACTATCTTGCCCAGTGGTTCCGGAAATACGATCAGGCATGACGTCCCAATTTCGCCCCCATTGGACGGCATCAGTCGCAACGCATCGCGGACACGAGGGACGGATGGCATCTCCGACAATCAGGCGCGCACTTGCCGCCGCACCGGCCTTCGCCGCGGCCCTGTTCTGGGCCACTCCGGCATGGGTCCATCCGCACGTCTTCGCCGAGGCCAACCTCGAAGTGAAGCTCGACCCGTCGAACAACATTTCGGCGCTGCGCCATGTCTGGCGCTTCGACGACCTGTTCTCCTCGACCGTCCTGGTCGAGTTCGACGCCAACAAAGACCTGAAGCTGGACGACGCGGAACTGGCGGAAGTGTCGAAGACGATCTTCGAGTCGCTCGGCGAGTACAACTATTTCCAGCTGGTCGAGGCTGACGGCAAGGACGTTCCGATGAACGCGCCGGATCAGCTGATCGCCACGCTCGAGGACAACCAGCTGATCGTCCTGTTCGAATCGAAGCCGAAGGCACCGTTCCCGCTCGCCGGCAAGGTCGACTTCGGCGTCTACGACCCGACCTTCTACACGGCCATCGACTTCACCGAAGACGACAACATGAAGGTCGACGCGCTGCCCGCCTCGTGCAAGCGCCAGGTCATCCGTCCCGATCCGGACGAGGCGATCTCGCAGAACCAGGCCACTCTGACCGACGAGTTCTTCAACGATCCCGCCGGCACCGACATGAGCAAAATCTTCGCCACCAAGCTCGAGATCACCTGCCAGGCACAGGGCTGAACGATATGCAGAAGAAGACGGTCCGGATCGTATTCGCCACGATCGCAGTCGCCTATGTCCTGGTGCATTTCGCCGGCCACGTCCATGCCGCGAGTTCGCTCGGCATCGGCACCAACGAGGCGGTGTTGCCGTCGACCGGCTTCTTCTCCGGCATCCTCAACTGGATCAACACTCAGCAGCAGGGCTTCTACCGTCAGCTCACCGGTGCGATGAAGTCGATGCGCGACGGCGGCGGCGGCGCCTGGCTCCTCGTCGGCCTCTCTTTCGCCTACGGCATCTTCCACGCCGCCGGCCCCGGTCACGGCAAGGCGGTCATCTCGTCCTACATGCTGGCCAACGAAGTGGCGCTGCGCCGCGGCGTGATGCTGTCCTTCGTCTCCGCCTTCCTCCAGGCGGCCACCGCGATCGTGGTGATGACGCTCGTCTATTTCCTCCTGCGCGGCACCAGCGTCTCGATGACCGATGCCACCTGGTTCCTCGAAGTGTCGAGCTACGTGCTGGTCACCCTCTTCGGCGCCTGGCTCCTGTGGAAGAAGGCGGGTGTGCGGCTGGTCGCGCGCTTCTCGGGCCGCCCGGCGCACAGCCTGTCGGCGGCGGTGGCGCATTCGCATACCCACGCCGGCCACGATCATGACCACGACCATGCGCACGCAGCGGCGCACGCGCACTCACATGGTCACGACCATCACGGACACGAGCATCATGGGCATGACCACCATGCCCATTCCCACGCGCACCACGACCACAGCCATCATGCTCACGGCCCCGGCGAAGTCTGCGAGACCTGCGGCCACAGCCACGCGCCCGACCCGGCGCTCCTGTCGTCGGAGCGCTTCGACTGGCGCGCCGCCTGGGCCGCCGTCGCCTCGGTCGGCATCCGCCCGTGCTCGGGCGCGCTGATCGTGCTGACCTTCGCCTTCCTCAACGGTCTGTGGGTCGCGGGCATCGCCTCGGTGCTCGCCATGGCGCTCGGCACGGCCATCACCGTCTCGGCACTTGCGACGCTGGCGGTCACGGCGAAGAACGTCGCCGTCTCGGTCGCCGGCGACGGCCGCATCGGCAACCGCATCCACGTCGCCGTCGAAATCGCCGGCGCCGCCTTCATCTTCCTGATCGGCCTGACGCTGCTCGCGGCGACGCTCTAGCGTCCGAGTTCTTCCTCGATATAGACCTTCACGATCTCGTCGAAGCTGGTCTCCGCTTTGAACCCCAGCTCCCGCGCCCGGCGCGACTCGAAGCGGGTCGGCCAGTTCTTCACGATCGACCAGATCGTCTCGTCCGGCACCTCGCGGATGAGGCTGACGACGTTCGAGCCCGCCACCCGCTCCAGCGCCTCGATCTGCTCGCCCACCGTCACGCCCACGCCAGGCATGGTGAGGTTTCGCCGCGGCCCGACCGTCTCGCCGTCGATCTCCGCCGCCCGGATCAGGAATCCCACCGCCGAGCGCGGGCTGGCATGCGTATGTACCACCGACCGCGGCACGGGCAGGATCGCCTCCACGCCGTTCAGCGGCTCGCGGATAATGCCGGAGAAGAAGCCGGAGGCCGCCTTGTTCGGCTTGCCGGGCCTGACGCAGATGGTCGGCAGCCGGATCCCGATCCCGTCCATGAAGCCGCGGCGGGTGTAGTCGGCGAGCAGCGCCTCGCCGATCAGCTTCTGCGTGCCGTAGGAGGTCAGCGGCGTCGGATGGAACTCGTCGGGAATGACGTCCGGGAACGGCGCTCCGAACACCGCGATCGACGAGGTGAAGACAACGCGCGGATTATAGTCAGCCACCCGTATGGCGTCGAAGAGCATCCGCGTCCCGTCGAGATTGACCCTGTAGCCGAGGTCGAAGTTCGCTTCCGCCTCGCCCGAGACGACGCCGGCGAGATGGAAGATCACGTCCGGCCGCCGCGAGACCAGCATGTCGACCGTGTCGGCACTCGCAATGTCGCCGACGAAGACCGACGTCTCGGCTTGCGGGATCGACACGAGGTCGGCTGCGACGATGTCGTGCAGGTCGAGCGCGGTGATCGCCTCGCCGCGCAACCGCCCGTCCCTTGCCAGCCGCTGAACCAGCTTGCGGCCGACCATGCCCGCCGCGCCCGTCACCAGAATACGCATCAGCGGTCTCCCCTTAGCGAACGCGCCCGCAGCCAGAACACCAGGAAGAAGGCGAGCACGAACAGGATCGCGACCCCTCCGGCCGCGACCGGCGAGCGCTCGCCGACATAGATCATCACCTTCGGCAGGAAAAAGGCGGCGATGCCGAAGCCAAGCAGGATCACCAGGGCGGCGATCGCCGAATTGCGCGTGCGCGGATCCATCAGAGTGACCAGCCTCCGTCGATCGTCATGGCGGTTCCGGTGGTGAAGGCCGACTCGTCGGAGGCGAGATAGACGGCGAGCGCCGCGATCTCCGAAGCTTCTCCGACGCGCCCCATCGGCTGGCGCGACACGAACATCTCGAGCGCCTTTTCGGTGCCGCCCATGGTCCTGCCGAGTTCCTCGACCCGCGCCTCCCAGGAGGGCGAGCGCACGGTTCCCGGACATATCGCGTTGCAGCGGATGCCCTGGCGGATGAAGTCGATCGCCACCGACTTGGTGAGGCCGATCACCGCGGCCTTTGTCGTGCCGTAGGCGTAGCGGTTGGCCGCGCCCTTGATCGAGGAGGCGCCCGACGACATGTTGACGATGGAACTCGACGTTCCGCCCGCCTTCGCCCTCGCGAGCATGCCGGGCAGAAAGGCGCGGATCATTCGGTGCATGGATTTGACATTGAGATCGAACGAGAAATCCAGATCCTTCTCGGACGTGTCGAGCACCGTACCGTGATGGACGAAGCCCGCGACGTTGACGAGGATGTCGATCTCGCCGACCTTCGCCGCATAGGCCTCCACCGCCCTCGTCGACAGGATGTCGAGCTTCGCCTTCTTGGCGCGAGCCAGTCCGTCCAGTTTGTCGCGGGCGATGTCGGAAGCGTGGACCGTGGCCCCCTCGGCGACGAAGGCCTCGGCGATGGCCCGGCCGATCCCCTGCCCCGCCGCCGTGACGACCGCGATCTTGCCCTTCAGCCTGCCCGCCATTCCCGTCCTCCCGTCAATGCCGGTGCGCCGCATCTCCATCGGCGCAGGCGCCATACTCCACCTCGACAGTGGCATGGCCGATACCGTGGCGCGTTGCAAGCCGCTGCTTGATCGCCGTCACCGCGCCGAAGGCATCTGCCCCGTCGTTCAGGCAGGCATGCAAAGTCGCCATGTTGCGCGACCCGTCCATCGACCAGACATGCATGTGGTGCACCTCCCGCACGCCGGTCACGCCCGATTCGATGTCTTTCGCCACGGCATCGCGATCGACATCGGCCGGGACGCCCTCCAGCAGCACGTGGGCTGCTTCCTTCAGCAGCCGCCAGGCGGTCGACAGGATCAGCAGGGCGACGAGCACCGACAGGATCGGGTCGATCGGCGTCCAACCGGTCATGAGAATGACGATGGCGGCGACGATAGCCGCGACGGATCCCAGCATGTCGCCAATGACGTGGATAAGCGCGCCGCGCATGTTGAGGCTGGTGCGGTCGCCGCCATGCAGCACGAGGAAGCCGGCAACGTTGACCAGAAGGCCCAGTACCGCCACCCAGAACATGGGGCCGGCCAGCACGGGCGGCGGATCCAGGAAACGCAGGACCGCCTCGTAGCAGATCCACACCGCGATCGCGAAGATGGTGATACCGTTGGTATAGGCGACGAGCGTCTTCACCCGCCCGAAGCCGTAGGTCATGCGCATCGTCGCCGGCCGGTCGCCCAGCTTGAACGCGTACCAGGCGAGCCACAGCGCGATCGAATCGGTCAACATGTGGCCGGCATCCGCGATCAGCGCCAGCGATCCCGTCACCAGCCCGCCGATCGCCTCGGCGACCATGAAGCCGCCGGTCAGGCACGCCGCGATCAGCACCCGCGTTCTGTCCGCGCCCTCCGCATGATCGTGGGAATGTCCACCGTGCGGATGGCCTTCGTGGCCATGCGCGTGGTCGTGATGATCGTGGTGGTCGTGGTGGCCTGACATGGCAAAGCTCCGTCTTTTGCAGACGGCTTACACCGGCCCGGCGACGTTATGCTATTCCACCGGCTGCGCCCGGAAATCCTCCAGCCGCCGCTTCTGATGTCCCGCCGCGTCGAAGTTCGACGGGTCGAGCCAGGCCTCATAGGCGCGTTTCAGATCCGGCCATTCGGTGTCGATGATCGAATACCACGCGGTGTCGCGGTTCTCGCCCTTGACGATCAGGTGCTGGCGGAAGATGCCCTCGAACGAGAAGCCGAAGCGCTCGGCCGCCCGCTTCGACGGCTCGTTGCGGTTGTTGCATTTCCACTCGTAGCGCCGGTAGCCGAGGTCGTCGAACACATATCTCGCGAACAGATACTGCGCCTCCGTCGACAGCCGCGAACGCTGCATCTTCGGGCCCCAGTGGATGTTGCCGATCTCGATCACGCCGTAAGTCGGGTCGATCCGCATCAGGGTCTGCCTGCCAACCGCTTCGCCAGTCGCCTTGTCGATCACGGCGAAGAACAGCGGATCCTCGCTCGCCTCGACCCTGGCGAGCCAGGCATCGAAGCTCGCCCTGTCTGGCGGCACGGTATCGGGCAGCCAGCGGAAGCGCTCATCGGCCTCGCCCTCGGTGGCAGCCTTGTAGAGGCCGTCGCCGTGTTTCGCCGCGCTCAGCGGCTCCAGTCGGACATAGCGCCCGTCCAGCACGATGCGCCGCGGACGCGGCCGCGGGGTCCAGTTCGCGAGGTCCTGCATGGGTCTTCCCTTGAAGGCGCGCGGCGGAATATGCTCCGCGCCGATTTGACTTCCATACTAGGTCAGAATTCTGGCTCAATGGATTGGGCCAGTTGTCAATTCCAGTCGGAACACGAGATCCCATGACCCTCCACACCATTGCCGCCTTCGACCGCATCGGCGAGGAAAACGCCTTCGCCGTTCTCGCCCGCGCAACAGCACTTGCGCAGGCGGGCAAGGACATCATCAATCTCGGCATCGGCCAGCCGGATTTCCGCACGCCCGACCATATCGTCGAGGCCGCCATCAAGGCGCTGCGCGACGGCCACCACGGCTACACGCCCGCCACCGGCCTGCTCGCCTGCCGCGAGGCGGTCGTGCGCCGGACGCTTACCACCACCGGCGTCGAGATCTCGCCCGAGAACGTGATGATCCTGCCCGGCGGCAAGCCGACCATGTATGCGGCGATCGTCATGTTCGGCGAGCCGGGCGCGGAGATCATGTATCCGGATCCGGGATTCCCCATCTACCGCTCGATGATCGAGTTCACAGGTGCGACGCCCGTGCCGATCCCAGTGCGCGAGGAGAACGGCTTCGCCTTCTCCGCCGAGGAAACGCTGGCGCTGATCACCCCGAAGACACGGCTGATCATTCTCAACTCGCCGGCCAACCCGACCGGCGGCGTGACGCCCAAGGCGGAGATCGAAAAGCTCGTGAAGGGGCTGGAGAAGCATCCTGACGTCGCGATCCTGTCCGACGAGATCTACGACGTGATGACCTATGACGGCGAGGTGCACACCTCGCTGCTCACCTTCCCCTCGATCCGCGACCGGCTGATCGTGCTCAACGGCTGGTCCAAGACCTGGGCGATGACCGGCTGGCGCATGGGCTGGTCGATCTGGCCGGACAGGCTCTACAACCTCGTGCGCAAACTCGCCGTCAACTGCTGGTCCTGTGTCAACGCGCCCTCGCAATATGCCGGCATTGCCGCGATCGACGGCCCGCAGGACGACGTCGAGAAGATGATGCGCGCCTTCGACAGGCGCCGGAAGGTCGTGGTCGAAGGGCTGAACGCCCTGCCCGGCGTCTCCTGCATCACGCCGAAGGGCGCCTTCTACGCCTTCCCGAACATTTCCGGCACCGGCTGGAAAGCCAAGAAGCTCGCCTCCGCGCTTTTGGAGGAGGCCGGCGTGGCCCTGATCGGCGGACCGGACTTCGGCGTGCTGGGCGAAGGCTACATGCGGCTGTCCTATGCGAACTCGGAAGAGAACATCCTGAGGGCGCTGGAGCGGATCGAGGGGTTCTTGAAAGCGGGCAAACAGGCCTGAGAAGCCTGGCGCGCTCGGGTCGAGCTAGATCCGCTTCTCGAACCAGTGCTCCGCATAGGGATTGTCGTTGTAGCGCTCAATCTCGCGGTATCCCCGCTTGGCATACATCGCCTGTGCCTCCTTCAGCGTCCCATTGGTGTCGAGCCGAAGGATCGTGAACCCCGCTTCGACGGCCTGCGCTTCCAGCCGGTCCATTATTCGGCTGGCGACACCGAGGCCGCGCGCGGAGGGTGAAGTCCAGACCCGCTTGACCTCGCCGACGCCGTCTTCAAGCCGCTTCAGCGCGCCGCAGCCCACCGGCTCGCTGTCGACGCGCGCCACCACGAACCAGCCCTTTGGCGGCGTCATCTCGGCCGGATCGAAATTGTTGACGGCGAGCGGATCGAAGCCGGAGGGAAAGCGCCGTGCGAGCTCGGCGTAGTATTGCTCCAGACAGGACCGGGCATCCGCGCTGTCCGCCGGCTCCAGCGCCACCGCCACAGCAGCCGTGCGCAACAGGCGCTCGATTTCCGCCATTGCGGCGACGAGGAGCGGCCGGTGCGTGTCCTTCAGCGATCCGAGCAGGTTCTCGGCCGCGTCGTCAGACAGACGGTCGTAGGCCTCGAACTCGGCCTGCCCCGTTTCGGTCAGCCTGGCGAGCCGCGCCCGGGCGTCGGCTTCGTCGCGGACCAGTTCCACCATCCCCTGCCCTTCGAGGGAACGCATCAGCCGGCTGAGATAGCCGGAATCGAGCCCCAGCCGCTCGCGCAGCGCCTGCAGGCCGATCCCGCCCGCAAGACCGATCTCGAACAGCACCCGCGCCTCGCCGAACGGCCGCCCGCGCGCAAGGTAGCTCTCGTCGAGCACGCCGATGCGTTTCGTGAAGGCGCGGTTGAACCGCCTGACCTGCTGGATATCGTTCCGATCCATTATCTGACATTAGTCAGATAAACTCGGTCGTGCAAGTGAGCGGCTGGCTGTTCACCCCCGCCCGACGAACGGCATCTTGGTCGCCATCACGGTCATGAACAGCACGTTGGACGCCAGCGGGAGGTTCGCCATGTGCAGCACCGCGTCGGCGACATGCTGCGGGTCCATGGTGGCCTCGATCGCGATCTCGCCATTGGCCTGCGGCACGCCTTTGGTCATCGGCATGGCCATTTCGGTCAGCGCATTGCCGATGTCGATCTGGCCGCAGGCGATGTCGAAGGGCCGCCCGTCGAGCGCGATCGTCTTGGTCAGTCCGGTGATCGCGTGTTTGGTCGCGGTGTAGGGCACCGAGCCCGGCCGGGGCGCATGCGCCGAGATCGACCCGTTGTTGATGATCCGTCCGCCCTGCGGCGTCTGGTGGCGCATCATGCCGAAGGCAGCGCGGGCGCAGAGGAACGAACCGGTGAGATTGACGTCGACGACCTGCTGCCAGGTCTCGACCGGGATCTCGTCGATCGGCGCGCCCTTCGACCCCATGCCGGCATTGTTGAAGAGCAGGTCCAGCCGGCCGAACTCGGCCTTGATCGTCGCGAAGAGCCGATCGACGTCGCCGGGTTTAGTCACATCGCAAGCGACGGCCAGAGCCCTGCCCGGCGTCGATCCGGCCTTGGCGGCCGCCTCGTCGAGCTTTTCCTGGCGACGGCCGGTGAGCACCGTGTCCCAGCCGTCCTCGAGCAGCGAACGGGCAACGGCCGCGCCGATTCCCGTGCCCGCGCCCGTCACAAGCGCTATTCCCTTGGCCATGATCGTCCTCCGCAATGTGGCCGGCGGAAAGTTGCAGATGAGTCGAGTAGTGGCAAGCGACAGTGGGCAAAGGCAAAAAAAGGCGGCCGAGGTGGCCGCCCAGTGACTGGATCTGCTTGGGAGGAATAGAGCAAATCCGATGGTTAAAATTACGATACAATTCTTAACCAAAGATTAACGCGTTCGTCCGCCGGGGACAGGCCGCAACCGCCCGCCGAGCGAAGGGCCAGGCAAAGCCGGACGCGAATGGATCGGATCTTCCTTCGATGTCCCCGTACCGCCGGATGGAACGTTGACGATGTCAAGATTGTGAGGGCTGCAGCTTGCCGCTACATCTTCGCATCTCGGGGGACGCGTCATGGACGATCGGAAGTCTGCAGGAGCGGAAGCCGCCAAGCCGCGCGAGGCGCCGTATCATCACGGCGACCTGCGCGAAGCGCTGCTGCGCGCGGCGGAATCCGAACTGACCGAGAAGGGTGTGGAAGGCTTCACGCTGCGCGGCTGTGCCAGGCGCGCCGGCGTCTCGCACGCCGCGCCCGCGCACCACTTCAGGGACGCCAACGCACTTCTGACGGAACTCGCAGCCGTCGGCTTCGGCCGGTTCGTGGCGGCGATGCGCGCCCGCCAAGACCAGGCGGGGGATGATCCACGCCAGCGCCTCGTCGGCGCCGGCCTCGGCTATATCGATTTCGCCCGCGCCAACCCCGCCCTCTTCAGGCTGATGTTCTCGTCCTTCCGGCCGGACTTCGAGACCTTGCACCTGAAGACGGAAGCGGCCGACGCATTCGGCCTGCTGGTTGATTCTGTCGCCGCGCTGCGCGGCGTCGACCCGCGCACCGTAAGGTCCGCCATGCGCGACGTCGCGTCGGCCTGGGCGACCGCACACGGGCTGGCCGACCTCCTCCTTTCCGATCGCATGGCCTTCATGGACGAGATTTCGGACGGACGGCCGGAAGCGCTCTACGCCGACATCATCAGCCGGTCGGTGCCCGACCGGCCCGCGGGCGGCGGTTGATCCGCCTCCTGCGCAGCCCTCAGACCGGCACCTTGGCGGCCGAAACGGTCGCCTCGATGTGGTCGACCAGCGCGTCGGGCAGCTTCAGCCGGCCCGCCAGCATGTCGAGATAGCCGCGTTCGGCGCGCGTCTCCGGCTCGATCGCGAGCCGCGAGGCCGTGTAGAGTTCGACCTTTTGAGCATCGGTGCGCGCCGAAGCGACCAGTTCGTCGAGGTTGAACGGCCGCTCGAGTTCGGCAGCCAGGAACGCTTCTTCCTCGGAATCGATGCCTGAGAGCTTCAGCCTGTCGGAAATCCTCGCCCGCTCGGCGTCGTCGATATGGCCGTCGGCGCGGGCAGCCAGGATCATTGCGCGCACCAGCGTCAGCACGAACTCGCTTTCACCCTGAGGCGCCTGCGAAGGGTGAAAGCTTGTATCCGACGGCGGCGGCAGAAGCTCGGGCCCCTGTCGGGCGGCGTCTGCCGGCTGGCTGCCGTTCTGATAGTTCTGATAGGCCTTGTAGGCGAGCCCGGCGATGGCCGCGAGGCCTCCGGCCTTCAACGCGGTGCCGGTGATTGCGCGACCCGCGCCAGTGCCCAGCAGGATCGCAACGATCGCGCCGGTGGCGATCGGATTGTCCTTGGCAAGCTGCACCGCCTGGCCCGCCTTGTCGCGAACCGTGCCCTGGCCGCCGGGAACCTGGCTGCCGAGCAGATCGTCGAGGAGTTTCTTGGGATCGAACATATGCGCTCCTTAGGTGGGCCATGGATCGGCCAGCCACTTCCGCCGTTCGTGAGGTAGGCAGGCGATCGCGACATTGCAATGATGCCGGGCCTGTCCGCGCTCAGATGCGGCGTCCGATATGCTCTTCGCCGCGCCGATCCGCGAGTTCGACCTGCCGCTGCCGCTCGGCATAGCGTGCCCGGTCCTCCTCGCTGCGCACGTCATGGCAATGCGGACAGGAAATGCCGGGCTCGTAGAGCGGCGAGGCGCGGTCGGCGGCGGTGAGCGGCATCCGGCACGCTCGGCACAGTTCCGCCTCTCCCTCCTGCAGCCCGTGGCCTACCGATACGCGCTCGTCGAAGACGAAGCACTCGCCGTCCCAGAGGCTTTCCGAAGCCGGTACCTCCTCCAGATATTTCAGGATTCCGCCCTTGAGGTGGTAAACGTCCTCCAAGCCGAGCGAACGGACGTAGGCAGTCGCCTTTTCGCAACGGATACCGCCGGTGCAGAACATCGCAACCTTCCGGCCTTCGAGCATCTCGCGGTTCGCCTCGGCCCACGCCGGGAATTCGCGGAAGGACTTCGTGGCCGGATCGACCGCGCCGCGGAATGTGCCGATCGCCACCTCGTAGTCGTTGCGCGTGTCGATGACGATCGTATCCGCGTCGGCGATCAGCGCGTTCCAGTCGGAGGGGTCGACATAGGCGCCGGCCGAGCTGAGCGGATCGATCCCCGGCTGGCCCATGGTGACGATTTCGGCCTTCAGCCGCACCTTGAGCCGGTGGAACGGCATGGACGAGGCTCTGCTGAACTTGATCTCAAGGTCGGTCAGCCCATGCGTCCCGAGCCGATCGACGAGCGCTTCGATCGCCGCGTCGCTTCCCGCGACCGTGCCGTTGATGCCTTCCAGCGCGATCAGCAGCGTGCCCTTGATGCCCCGCCCGCAGCAGAACGCGGCAAGGTCGGCGCGCAAGACCGCCGGCTCCGCGATGCGCACGAAACGGTAGAGCGCAGCGACGCGAAAAGGGTTGTTGGCGGTGGATCGATCCATGACCGATGCGCGTAGCCCCTCGATGCGGCGAATTCAAGTACGGCGGATTCCTCGGCGTTTTCCGGTTCGGCCGGTAATCGTCTCGTCCCGACGACCCGATAATCGATCCACGTCCCCGCCTAGCCCCCTCACACTTGCGCGAGACAAGCGGAGACGAGGCAACCATGTTCACTACGAACGTCCGAAACGAGATTGAAATTGTCGCCACCCGTATCGGCATCGAACCGGCGGCCCTGCTCGCCATCACCGAGGTCGAGGCGGCAGGCCGCGCCTATGCGACCGTCAACGGCCGCAAGGAGCCGCTGATCCGCTTCGAGGGTCACTATTTCGACCGCCGCCTTCCCTCATCGAAGCGCGCCGCCGCGCGCGAAGCCGGCCTCGCCGACCCGAAGGCCGGCACGGTGAAGAATCCCACGTCGCAGGCCGCCCGCTGGGCGATGCTGGCGAAGGCGGCGGCAATCGACCACAAGGCGGCGCACGAATCCGTGTCCTGGGGACTCGGCCAGGTGATGGGGGCTCACTGGGAGTGGCTGGGCTATGCCGGCGTCGACGCGCTGGTGGCGGAGGCGCGGTCCGGCGTCGGCGGACAGATAACGCTGATGGCGCGCTACATCGACAAGGCCGGGCTCGCCGTCGCAATCCGCCGGCGCGATTGGGCAGCCTTCGCCCGCGCCTATAACGGCCCCGGCTACAAGCGCCACGGCTACGACCGCAAGATCGCCGCGGCTTACGCGAAATATGCCGGCGAGGCCGCCGCAGCACCACCCGCCGCCGTCGTTCCTGACCTGCGACGCGGCTCGAAGGGCGATGATGTCCGGTATCTCCAGGATCTGCTTGCCGCGGCCGGCTATCGCATCTCTGCCGACGGGATGTTCGGGCGGCTGACGGAGGACGCCGTCCGGGATTTCCAGAGGGCGCGGGGGCTGGTCGTGGACGGCATCGCCGGTCCGCGGACGCTCGAAACGCTGCGCGGGGTCGCGACGGAGACTCATCGACCCGAGACGCCGTTCTGGCCGTGGTTCCTGCACTGGCTGCGCCGCCTATGGCGCGATTGATGGACTTGCCCGCCTCCTTCTGTTAGGCGGTGCAGCATTGTCGCGGCAGGAAATGCGCCCGGAATGACCCAGAAGACCGACCTCCTCCTTCCCGTCATGACCGGCCAGCCGGTGATCCCGGTCATCAAGATCGCGAAGCTCGCCGACGCGGTTCCGTTGGCGCGGGCGCTGGCCCGCGGCGGGCTGAAGGCGATCGAGATCACCTTGCGCACGCCGGTCGCGCTCGACGCGATCAGGCTGGTGTCGCAGGAGGTCGAGGAGGCCGTCACCGGCGCCGGCACGATCCTCAACCGCAAGCATTTCGAGGGCGCCGTCGAGGCGGGCTCCGAGTTTATCGTCAGCCCCGGACTCACCCCGCAGCTCGTCGCGGCCGCGGCCGAAAGCGACGTGCCCCTGCTGCCCGGCGCGGTGACGTCGAGCGAGATCATGACCGCGCTCGAGGCGGGCTATTCGCTGCTCAAGTTCTTCCCCGCCGAACAGGTCGGAGGCGCGGCCTATCTGAAGTCGCTGTCCTCGCCGCTCGCCGGCGTCCGCTTCTGCCCGACGGGCGGCGTCACGGAGAAGAATGCGGCCACCTATCTCGGCCTGCCGAACGTGCTCTGCGTCGGCGGATCCTGGATCGCCCCGGACGAACTGGTCGCCGACGGCAAGTGGGCGGAGATCGAGGCGCTCGCGCGCCATGCCTGTTCCCTCGCCACGTCGCGTTAGGCGCAAAGACACTCCCCAAAACGAAAACCGGGGCGCGAGCGCCCCGGTGCAGTCTGATTCACATATGTCCCCGGTCAGTTCGTATCGAACTTGGCGACCGACATGAAGGTCACGGCCTTGCCGGTGAAGCGCTGCGGGTCCGGCGCCCGGGCAACCTGCTGGAAGCCGGCCGTGTAGACCTCGCTCGGCGCCTGACGCAGCGAGCTGACGGCAAACGCCTTGCCGTCCGGCGGAGAGGGCTGCTGGACGAAGAGCGTGTGCGAGAAGGTGCGGTCGACCAGTCCCGACTTGATCGGAACCTGGACCGGCTTCGGATCCGGCTTGCTGTCGCCCGACATCGGCCGCGGCGATTTCGGCGTCGTCGCCGGACCGGCGTTGAGCGCGGCAACGGGATCGCCCGTATTGCCGCGGAGCGCATTGCGCGGGCTGGCGGGACGTTCTCCCAGGGCGGCGACTTCGGCTGCGCTTTGCTGCCCGAAAGCATCCGTCGACGTTTCATCCGACTGTGCGGACAGGGACGCTAGCACGACCGGTGCGCCGGGACGGGCCTGGGGAATCGGAATCCCGTTCACCTCGGCCGGACGCGACTCGTTCGCAAGAACCGTCTCGATCGCCAGTTCTCCAGCGGTCGCGGCCGGCTTGCCTGCGATCGCGGCGACAGCCGCAGTGTCGGTCGCGGCGGCGGCGACTGCCGTCTCCGGCGCGGAATAGGCAGGACGCGGCATCGGGATCGGAACGTTCTCGGCCACCGCCTGCTCGGCGTCTCCAACGGTCAGATCCTGCGCCGCAGCGACGGCGGGTGCAGCGTCGGCCGGGCCGACATCAGCCGAGGGACGCGGCGCGAACAGCGGAGCGGGCACGTCGCGAAGCGGCAGCGCCGCGACAATGGTCGCCGGCTCCTGCTCTGGCTCTGCCGCCTGAGCCGGAACCTCCCTCTGGGCAGGGGCCGCGGATGCCACCGCAACCGGCGCCTTGGCGACCGAATCGTCGCTGCCGCCGGTTTCCTCTGCCTCGTCCGCCCCACCGCCGAACAGATTGGCGAAGAAGCCGCGCTTCTTGGTCACCTCGTCCGCGCTGGCATAGGCCACGGCTGTGCCCTTGCGCTGCTTGTAGGATGCAACGGCCTGGTCGTATCCAGGCAGCGGCTTGCCGTCGGTCGGCACATGCATCGTCTTGCCGTTCGGGAAGACGGAGGCGAGTTCGCTGCGGCTCATCTTCGGCCAGTGCCGGACATTGCCGACATCGAGATGCACGAAGGGAGAACCGGAGGTCGGATAGTAACCAACGCCGCCGCCCTGCAGGCGAAGGCCGGCGTAACGCAGTTCCTTGAGCTTCACACCCGGTATGAAGAAATCCATCGCCCTGCCGAGCATATGCTGGCTCTTCTCGGCGACGCCGCGGCCACGCTTGCGCAGCATGGAATTCGTAGCCGGCGAGCGATAGGCGGACACGACGTGAATGTATCCGCTTGCGCCGGTGTTCTTGTAGACCTGCCAGACCACGTCGAAGAGCCGCGGGTCCATCTTGGTCGGCTCGTTACGCCGCCAGTCGCGCAGGAAATGGTTGAGCTGCTTCAGGCCGGAGGGAAGATACTTGCCGTTCTTCTTGAAGGTGATCTCGGCCTTTTCACCCGTATGGATGTAGTAGAGCTTCAGCGTGCGGGTTTCGGCGTTTGCCTGCGAGCCGGTGGCGAACACACACGCCAACGCCAGAAGCAGCCCGGCGCTCCAGCCTAGCCAAGAAACAGATCCCGCGTCCCGTCCACTATGGGGTCGTCCGATGCTGGTCAAAACGTCTCGCCTTGTCGGCTGATGGTTGGTCCCCGCGGGATGATTCGCGAGCATATAGCCCACGATGATCATGCCTAATGGTTAATCACAGCTTAGTGAAGCTCAAATGCGGTGACACAATGGCAGGATGTTGGCAAGCGGGTGAGCCTGTCGAAGATGGTAAACAGGGGCCTTCGAAGGTTCGATTTCCCCGATATGCTCAGCCCTGCGCGGCGGTCGGACGCTCCTCGTCCGGGTCGATACCGTATTCCTTCAGCTTCCGGTAGAGCGTCGAACGGCCGATGCCGAGCCTGCGGGCGACCTCGCTCATCTGGCCCTTGTAGTGCTCGATGGCCAAAACGATCATCTCCAGCTCGACATCCGCCAGGGTGCGGACATTGCCACCGTCGTCCAGCGCGCGAACCAGCCCGAAACGCCCGGAGAGCGCCCGATTGGCAGGCTCCGGCGTTTGCGGAATCTCAGGCGGTATCGGCTCGGAGGCGGCTGGACCTGCGGATCCTCCCGCATACTGTTCGAAATTCACGCCATCGACTTCGACCTTGATCTGCGGGAAGTCGTCCACGGTGAGCATTTCGCCGTCGGCCAGCACCACCGCCCGGAACACCGCGTTTTCCAGTTGCCGGATATTGCCCGGCCAATCGTAGGCGACGAGCATGGCCAGCGCCTGCGGCGTGATGCCGCGAACCCGGCCGCGATGCTCCTTCACCTGAATCTGACGGATGAAATGCGACACCAGCGCCGGAATGTCGTCACGGCGGTCGCGCAGCGGCGGCACGACGATCGGGAACACGTTGAGGCGATAGAACAGGTCCTCGCGGAACAGCCGGTCCTTGACCCTCTGCAAAAGGTCTCGATGCGTCGCCGAGATCAGGCGGATGTCGACCTTCTGCGTTCCCCGGCCACCGACCGTCTCGATCTCGCCCTCCTGGACGGCGCGCAGCAGCTTGACCTGGACGTCGAGCGGTAAGTCGCCGATCTCGTCGAGGAACAAGGTGCCCCCATTCGCCTCGACAAACTTGCCGGCATGCTTTTCGGTCGCGCCGGTGAAGGCGCCCTTCTCGTGGCCGAAGAGGATGCTTTCCACGAGGTTTTCGGGAATCGCACCGCAGTTCACCGTCACGAACGGCTTCCCCTTGCGATCGCTGGTACCCTGGATGGCCCTTGCCACGAGTTCCTTGCCGGTGCCGGATTCGCCTTCGATCAGGATCGGGATGTTGGACGCAGCCGCCTTCTGCCCGAGCCGGATGACGCGCTCCATCCTCGGACTGGACGTGATAATGTCGCGGAAGGTGAGCGTGCCCGCCGGCTGCCTGCGCGTCTGACGCGCTTCGCCTTCCAGCGCTTCCACCTTGACCGCATTGGCGATCGCCGTACGCAGCCGCTCCGGCGAGACCGGCTTGACGACGAAATCGAAGGCGCCGGCCCGCATCGCGGCAACCACCGAGTCGATGCCGCCCTGCGAGGTCTGCACGATTACAGGGGCAGCAATTCCGCGCTGCCGCAGGCGGTCGAGAACCTCGATCCCGCCGACACCCGGCATGACGAGGTCGAGCACGACAGCGACGATCTCGCCACCGGCGGGGCTATCGAACGCGCCCAGGCCAGCCTCTCCGCCTTCGGCCAGGATCGTGCGGTATCCGAATTTCGTCAGCGCCGCGTCGACGAGGCGGCGCTGCACCGGATCGTCGTCGATGACAAGGATGGCGCCGCCGGCGACGGCTTCACGTGCTCGCGGAGGTGTGAGTTGATTCATGGTGGATCAACTTGGCACAGGCTCCTGAACAACGGCTCAACAAAGCCGGTATACGAATGCTTAGCGGCGGTTTAGGAATGCCGCGTAATTTCGACGGGACCACAGCATGACCAACGACTTCCATCGCGGCCAGCGCTTCGCCGCGGCCAGCGCGGCGGCAAGGGCGAATGGGCTCGGCGACCTGCCCGACTGGAACCTGACGGACCTTTACCCCTCGATGGACGGGCCGGAACTTGCCGGCGACATCGCGCGGGCGCTTTCGGATTCGGCCGCCTTCGAAGGTCGCTGGAAAGGCAGGCTCGCCGACGAGGCAGCGGCCCCGGCGAACGGCGGCCTCGGCGCTGCGATGGCGGAATACGAGGCGCTCGAGGAACTGATCGGCCGGATCGTCTCCTATGCCGGCCTCGTCTATTCGGGCGACACCTCCGATCCGAAGCGCGCCAAGCTCTACGGCGACGTGCAGGAGAAGATGACGGACGCCAGCGCCCACACCCTGTTCTTCGCACTGGAACTGAACAAGATCGACGACGCGGTGATCGCAGCCGCGCTGGACGGCGATCCGGCGTTCGGCCACTACCGCCCCTGGATCCTCGATCTGCGCAAGGACAAGCCCTACCAGCTTGAGGACCGCGTCGAACAACTCTTCCACGAGAAGTCGGTCACCGGGCGGGGCGCCTGGAACCGCCTGTTCGACGAGACGATGACCAGCCTGCGCTTCACCCTTGACGGCGAGGAACTGACACTCGAGCCCGCGCTCAACAAGCTGCAGGATGCCGATCCAGAGGTGCGGCGCAAGGCATCAGAGGCGCTGGCCGTGACCTTCAAGGCGAACCTGCGCACCTTCACGCTGATCACCAACACGCTCGCGAAAGACAAGGAGATTTCCGACCGCTGGCGCGGCTTCGAGGACATCGCCGACTCGCGCCACCTTGCCAACCGCGTCGAACGCAGCGTCGTCGACGCGCTGGCGAGCGCCGTCCGCGAGGCCTATCCGCGCCTGTCGCACCGCTACTACGCGATGAAGGCGAAGTGGCTGGGCATGGACAAGCTCAACAACTGGGACCGTAACGCACCCCTCCCCGATACGCCGCAGGCGGTGATTGGCTGGGACGAGGCGAAGAACACGGTGCTTTCCGCCTATCACCTCTTCTCGCCGGACATGGCGGAGATCGCGCGCACCTTTTTCGACCGCTCGTGGATCGACGCCGCGGTTCGTCCGGGAAAGGCGCCGGGCGCCTTCGCGCACCCGACCGTGCCGTCCGTGCACCCCTATGTTCTGGTCAACTACATGGGCAAGCCGCGCGACGTCATGACGCTCGCTCACGAGCTCGGTCACGGCGTCCACCAGGTGCTGGCCGGAGCCCAGGGCCCCCTGATGGCGTCGACGCCGCTGACGCTGGCCGAAACCGCCTCGGTGTTCGGCGAGATGCTGACCTTCCGCTCGCTGCTCGATCGCACCCGCGAACCGCGCGAGCGCAAGGCCATGCTGGCCCAGAAGGTCGAGGACATGATCAACACGGTCGTGCGTCAGATCGCCTTCTACGAATTCGAGCGCAAGGTCCACACCGAGCGACGCAACGGCGAACTGACCTCGGACAGGATCGGCGAGTTGTGGCTCGAGGTGCAGGCGGAAAGCCTGGGTCCGGCAATCGCGATTCAGCCCGGCTACGAGGCCTTCTGGACCTACATCCCGCACTTCATCCACTCGCCGTTTTACGTCTACGCCTATGCCTTCGGCGACTGCCTCGTGAACTCGCTCTACGCGGTCTACCAGAATGCCGAATCCGGCTTCCAGGAGAAGTATTTCGACATGCTGCGCGCCGGAGGCACCAAGCATCATTCGGAACTGTTGGCGCCGTTCGGCCTCGACGCGTCCGATCCGCAGTTCTGGGCCAAGGGCCTGTCGGTCATCGCCGGGCTGATCGACGAGCTCGAGGCGATGGGGTGAACCCGGTCGGGCAAGAATGGCAACTTCTCCAACTCCCTACGACGGCTCTTCGCGCCCGTTCACGATCGGCCTGAAGCCGATCGATCCGGCCGGCTGGATCGCACCCGGCGACGATCTCATGGACATGCTCGCCGAAAAGGATCGGCTCAACCGCGAGATTCCCGATCTCGTCTTCGTCGAGGAACCGGATACGCGGAAGGCGCAGGCCGAGGTGAGAGATCTGCTGGCAGATCATCTTATCGCCGCGCAACCGGCCACGTATCGGCGCGAAGGCGACGTGGTGACG
The DNA here is from genome assembly GCA_019635735.1 of Mesorhizobium sp. GTDB lineage: Bacteria > Pseudomonadota > Alphaproteobacteria > Rhizobiales > Rhizobiaceae > Mesorhizobium_A. The sequence continues at coordinate 321,596 of JAHBYX010000004.1, read as the reverse complement.
GTCGCCGGCCACCGCAGCGTCGACCTAGCCTCGCCCGCCCGGGCTCCCTTGCTCGCCGCCGCCGATCTCGTCGCCGACGATCTCGTCCTGATGCGCAAGGACGCGAGCGGCTGGCGGTTGGTCGCCGCGTCGCTCTGCTTCCCCTCCTCCTGGACGCTGTCGGAAAAGTTCGGCCGACCGCTGCAGCAGATCCACAATCCCGTCCCCGGCTTTGGCGAAGGGACGCGCACGGCCGATGTGATCCAGCGGATATTCGACAATCTGCAGCCCGGACAGCCGGTCGTCCGCTGGAACTGGTCGCTCCAGTCCGACCGAACGCTCTACAAGCCGCTTTCCTCGATCCAGCGCGACGAGCGCGCCATGGCCAGGCCGCCGCGCTTTGCCGACGGCGCCGCGTCGGCCTTCATTCGGGTCGAGCGCCAGACGCTACGTAGACTCTCGGTATCGGGCGACATTGTCTTTACGATCCGCATCAATCTCGATCCGATGCTGGCTCTCGAAGGCCATCCGGACCGGCCGCGCCTCGCCGCAGGCCTCGCAGCCCAGCTCTCCGAACTCACGTCCGCGCAGCTCGACTACAAGGGCTTCAATGCAGACCGCGACCGCCTGGTCGCGGATCTTTTGCGGATCGCGGCGCGGCAACCATAACCTGCGGAACCGGTTTCCTATTTATTGTGACAGGCTATTGTGGTTTAGCGCTCTGATGGGCGTTTCTGTCGCGTAAGAAGGAGTTTTCGGGAAATGGCGCAACCTTCCTGGCCGGTCCACGGCGAAATCACCGGTCCGATCGTGATGATCGGCTTCGGATCGATCGGCCGGGGCACGCTGCCTCTCATCGAGCGTCATTTCAAGTTCGACAAGTCGCGCATGACGGTGATCGACCCCTCGGAGGAGAACCGCAAGCTGCTCGACGGTCGCGGCATCGCCTTCGTCAAGGAGCATGTCACCAAGGACAACTACAAGAAGCTGTTGACGCCTTTGCTGACCAAGGGCGGCGGCCAGGGGTTCTGCGTCAACCTTTCGGTCGATACCGGATCGGTCGACCTGATGCGTCTCTGCCGCAAGCTCGGCGTGCTCTACATCGACACGGTGGTCGAACCCTGGCTGGGCTTCTACTTCGACACCAAAGCGGACAATGCCAGCCGCACCAACTACGCGCTGCGAGAGTCGCTTCTGGAGGAGAAGCGAAAGCATCCTGGCGGCGCCACGGCGGTTTCGACCTGCGGCGCCAACCCGGGCATGGTGTCCTGGTTCGTCAAGCAGGCACTGGTCAATCTGGGCAAGGATATCGGCATCGACGTCGAGGAGCCGGCGCCGACAGACCGTGCCGGATGGGCGAAGCTGATGAAGAAGGTCGGCGTCAAGGGAATCCACATCGCCGAGCGCGACACCCAGCGCACCAAGAAGCCGAAACCGCTCGACGTGTTCTGGAACACCTGGTCGGTCGAGGGCTTCATCTCCGAAGGATTGCAGCCGGCCGAACTCGGCTGGGGCACGCACGAAAAGTGGATGCCGAAGAACGCCCGCGGGCACACGCACGGTTCGCAGGCGGCGATCTTCCTCGAGCAGCCCGGCGCAAACACGCGCGTCCGCAGCTGGTGCCCGACGCCGGGAGCCCAGTACGGCTTTCTGGTCACCCACAACGAGGCGATCTCGATTGCCGACTTCTTCACGGTGACCAACAAGAAGGGCAAGGTGACCTATAGGCCGACCTGCCATTACGCCTATCACCCCTGCAACGACGCGATCCTGTCGCTGCACGAGATGTTCGGCGCCGCCGGCAAGCCGCAGTCGGTCCACCACGTGCTCGACGAGAACGAGTTGGTCGACGGCGTCGATGAACTCGGCGTTCTGCTCTACGGGCATGACCTCAATGCCTATTGGTACGGATCGCAGCTGTCGCTTGCGCAGGCGCGCAAGCTGGCGCCCAACCAGAATGCCACCGGATTGCAGGTGACCTCGGCCGTGCTCGCCGGGATGGTCTGGGCGCTCGAGAACCCGCAAGCCGGCATCGTCGAAGCCGACGAGATGGACTATCGCCGTTGCCTCGAGGTGCAGATGCCCTATCTCGGTCCGGTGAAGGGTTATTATACGGATTGGACCCCGCTCGAAAACCGCCCGGGCCTCTTCCGCGAGGACATCGACACGAAGGATCCCTGGCAGTTCCGCAACATCCTCGTGCGATGAGCAACCCCACACGGTCTTGCTTTCGCCGGGATAACGCGCGATGCAGGCCGTGCTGAGGGATGAATTACAGGAGAATCGCCGATGCTGAACGTGCGTACGCTCTTCTCGGCCACACCGGTTGTCGCGCTTCTCGCGCTTGCCGGATGCCAGACCGGGCCCGGACCCGGCGGCTTGGGGCCATCCGCAACGCGCCAGACCGGCGTCGAAGGCGATTGGCTGAGCACCGACGGCGTCGCGATGTCCCGATTCACCGGCGGTGCTTTCGAGACGCTGGCGGTCGACACTGGCAACAAGCTCGCCACCGGCTCCTACCGATATGCGGATGCCCGAACGATCGAGATCTCGGTCACGTCGATCATCCGGCAGACGACGTCCAGCGTGAACTGCGCGCTGGTGACGCCGCAGCAGCTCAACTGCACGAGTTCTGCCGGACAGCAGTTCGTGCTGGTGCGCAGGCAGGCGGGCGTGTGAGCGCCGCCTGACCTGATCTGATCAAAGGTGGCGGCCGTTGGTGATCGCCCTCCTTGCCATCGTCTTCCTCGCGGTCGCCGTCCTGCCGCAGGTCTGGGTTGGCTGGACCATCAGACGGCACGGCGCCGCCCGGTCTGACCTCCCCGGCACCGGCGGCGAGCTTGCGCGCCATCTCTTGAATCGCTTCGACCTGGCTCATGTGAAGGTCGAGATCACCGACAAGGGCGATCACTACGATCCGGACGACAAGGCGGTCCGGCTTCTGAAACAGCACTACGACGGACGCTCATTGTCCGCGGTCGCGATCGCCGCCCACGAGGTCGGCCATGCAATTCAGGACGGGCGGGACGAAAGAGCGCTTCAGACCCGCCAGTCGCTGGCACGGCTTGCCGCGCAGACGGACCAGATCGCATTCTGGTTCTTCCTCGCGGCACCCGTGCTCGGCATTCTCGCTCGCACGCCGCTCGCCTTCGCCGCCGTTCTCGGCCTGGGCGTCGCGCTGCTTGGCGTCCGCGTCCTCGTCAACCTGATCACGCTTCCGGTCGAGTTCGACGCGAGCTTCCGCAAGGCCCTGCCGATCCTCAGGGAGGGACGCTATCTGGGAGAGCGGGACATGCCCGCCATACGCGGCCTGCTTACGGCTGCCGCCCTCACCTATGTCGCAGGCGCGCTAATCTCGATGGTCAATCTTGCGCGCTGGATAAGCCTCCTGCGATAGTGCGGAAAAATTCGGGAGGTGACATGCCGGACCATTTCGACGCGCTGGAAACCCGCGCGCCCGCCGAACGTGAGGCGGAGCTGTTTTCGCGGCTTCCGGCCTTTCTCCGGCAGGCGAGCGGGAAGGCACCAGGGTTGGCGAAGTGGCTGGCTGGCCACGACCTTTCCTCCGTCGGCGACCGCGCCGCCTTGGCGCGTCTGCCGGTGCTGCGGAAATCCGAACTGATGGAATTCCAGCAGGCGGATCCGCCTTTCGGCGGTTTCGCCGACGTCTCCCAGTTGAACGGGACACGGGTCTTCCTCTCGCCCGGTCCGCTATGGGAGCCGCAAGCCGCCGGCGCCGACCCGTGGCAGGCAGCGCGCGCCTTCCACGCGGCGGGCGTGCGCCCCGGCGAGATCGTCCACAACGCCTTCGCCTATCACATGACGCCCGGCGGCTTCATTCTCGACGAGGGCGCTCGCGCGATGGGCTGCATGGTGTTCGCCGCCGGCACGGGCAATACCGAAATGCAGGTCGACGCTGCGGCAAGCCTCAAGCCATCGGTCTATTCGGGCACGCCGGATTTCCTCAAGGTGATGCTCGACAAGGCCGCCGAGATGGGCCGCGACCTCTCTTCGATCCGCAAGGGACTGGTTTCGGGCGGCGCGTTGTTTCCGTCTTTGCGCGAGGAATACCGTTCGCGCGGCGTTTCGATCCTTCAATGCTACGCCACCGCCGAGTTCGGCGTCATCGCCTACGAGACGGCGCAGGACGACGGAACCCCGCTGCCGGGCATGGTAGTGAACGAAGGCCTGATCGTCGAGATTGTCCGCCCGGGCACCGGCATCCCGGTCCCCGACGGCGAGGTCGGCGAGGTGGTCGTGACATCGTTCAATTCGGCCTACCCGATGGTCCGGCTCGGCACCGGCGACCTGTCCGCAGTCATCAGCGAGCCGTCGCCATGCGGCCGTACCAATACCCGCATCCGCGGTTGGCTCGGCCGCGCCGACCAGCGCACCAAGATCAAGGGCATGTTCGTCGATCCGAAACAGGTCGCGGCGGTCCTCTCGCGCCATCCGGAGATCGCCAAAGGCCGGCTGGTCGTCACGCGGGACGGTGAGCGCGATGCGATGGCACTGCATGTCGAGGCCGCGTCGGGCAGGCAGGCGGACGCCGCCGCCATCGAGGCGACTCTGCGTGAGGTGACCAAGCTCGGCGGCGCGGTACGCATCGCGCCGGCCGGCAGTCTTCCGAACGACGGCAAGGTGATTGCGGACGAGCGCGACTATCGCGCCTGACGGCGGCTGGAATCCGCTTGCATCGTTGATTTGCCGGTGTGACATTGCCGGCTCTGGATTTGCAATATCGCTGACACCTGGCCCCGCTAGAAGATGGTCCGGCGAACAATGGGAGACGAACGAAATGCGTAAAACAGCACTGATCGGAGCGCTGTCTGCCTCTGTACTGGCGATGTCCACAGCGGCGTCCTTCGCCGACTACACGCTGAACATCCTGCACATCAACGACTGGCACAGCCGTATCGAGAGCAACAACAAGTATGAATCGACCTGTTCGGCCGAGGAAGAGGGCAAGGGCGAGTGCATCGGCGGCGCGGCGCGCCTGGTGACAGCCATTGCCGACCGCCGCAAGGCGCTCGAGGGCCAGAACGTTCTACTTCTTAACGGCGGTGACAATTTCCAGGGCTCGCTGTTCTACGCGACCTACAAGGGCGCGGTGGAGGCGGAGTTCCTCAACCTGATGAAGTTCGACGCCATGACCGTCGGCAACCATGAGTTCGACGACGGCGAGCCCGCGCTCAAGGGCTTCCTCGACGTGGTCAAGTTCCCCGTGCTCAGCGCCAACGTGAAGGCCGCGTCTGCATCGACCATCGTCGACCGCATCAAGCCGTCGCTGGTGCTGGAAGTCGGCGGCCAGAAGATCGGCATCGTCGGCGCCGTCACGACCGACACGCCCGAGATCGCCTCCCCCGGACCGAACATCGCGATCGAGGACGACATCGCCACCATCACCGCCGAGGTGAAGAAACTGGAGGCCGAGGGCGTCAACAAGATCATCGCACTGACCCATGTCGGCTATCCGCGCGACAAGGAACTGATCGCCAAGATCCCGGGCGTCGACGTGGTCGTGGGCGGCCATTCGCACTCGCTCCTGTCGAACACCGACGCGAAGGCCGAGGGGCCTTATCCGACGATGATCGACAACCCGGGCGGCTACAAGGTGCCGGTGACGCAGGCTGCGTCCTACTCGAAGTATCTCGGCGAGTTCATGGTCACCTTCGACGACAACGGCGTCGTCAAGGAGGCCAAGGGCGACCCGCTCTTCCTCGACAATTCGATCAAGGCCGACGAGGCCGTGCTCGCCCGCATCAAGGAACTCGGCGCACCGATCGAGGAGCTGAAGAACAAGGAAGTCGCCGAAACGACCGCCCTGATCGACGGCGACCGCAAGTCCTGCCGCGCGGTCGAATGCACGATGGGCAATCTGATCGCTGACGCGATGCTCGACCGTACCAAAGCGCAGGGCGTCACCATCGCCATCCAGAACGGCGGCGGCATCCGCGCCTCGATCGATCAGGGTATCATCACCATGGGCGAGGTGCTCACTGTCCTGCCCTTCCAGAACACGCTCGCCACCTTCCAGCTCACCGGCAAGGACCTCAAGGACTCCATCGAGGCCGGCCTCTCCGAAATCGAGGAAGGCAAGGGCAAGTTCCCGCAGGTGGCGGGGCTCAAGTATACGTTCGACAAGTCGGTCGCGCCGAACGGCGGTCGCCTGAAGTCGCTCGAGGTGATGGACGGCGGCGCCTGGAAGCCGATCGACGAAGCCAAGGTCTACACGATCGCGACCAACAACTTCGTCCGCGCCGGCGGTGACGGCTACAAGCTGTTCGCCTCGAACGCGCAGAATGCCTACGATTTCGGCCCGAGCCTCGAGCAGGTGGTCGCCGACTACCTCGCCGCCAACCGGCCCTATACGCCGAAGCTCGACGGGCGCATCACCGATGCGACGCCGGCCGCAGCCGCTGCTCCAGCCGCCGCGCCTGCCCCGGCCGCGACACCGGCGCCCGCAGCAACCCCTAGCCCGGCAGCGGCTCCCGCACCGGCGGCAACCGCCGAGCCGGCAAAGGTGCCTGATCTGCCGGCCGCCGCCACCGACATTGCCACCCAGCCGCCGAAGGTCGAGGCAGCGCCTGCCGCAGCACCAGCCGCGCCGGCTGCGACGACCACCGCTGCCCCGGCAGCCCCTGCCGCGGCGGCGCCTGCCGTGGCTGCCGCCCCGGGCACGCACACGATCGTCGCCGGCGACAACTACTGGAACCTCGCCAAGGAAATCTACGGCGACGGCTTCATGTGGAAGAAGATCTCCGAAGCCAACCCGGGCCTCAATCCGAACAAGCTGCCGATCGGCGGCACGCTGACCATTCCGCCGAAGGGCTGACGCTCCGCGAGCAAGTACCAGCCGGGCCGTCCGAACCCTCGGACGGCCCGGTTTCATTTTGCCGCAGCCGCCTCGGGCGCGGTCGGATTGAATTCGGGCCTGCACGGGCTAAGTGAGGGCGCAATACGGAGCTGTGCGATGGATACGACCGAACTGACGAGACAGGCCGGATACAAGGCGACGGGTCCGCTGCCTGCCGGACATCCACCCGTGCGCAAGGGGCGGATCGGCGTGCTGCTGGTCAATCTCGGCACGCCCGACGGCACGGACTACGGGTCAGTCCGGCGCTATCTGAAGGAGTTTCTCTCCGACAGGCGCGTCATCGAGATACCTCCGCTCGTCTGGCAGCCGATCCTCAACCTCTTCATCCTGACCACGCGACCGCAGAAGACCGGTGCCAACTACCGCAAGATCTGGAACACCGAACTCGACGAGTCGCCGCTGCGCACCTTCACGCGGGGACAGGCGGGAAAGCTCGCCGCAAAGCTTGCCGGGCATCCCGACATTTCGGTCGAATGGGGCATGCGCTACGGCAATCCATCCACCGCCAGCGCGCTCGACCGCCTTATCGCCGAGGGTTGCGACCGTATCCTGACCTTCCCGCTCTATCCGCAATATTCCGCGACGACCACGGCGACCGCCAACGACCAGCTGTTTCGCGCCCTGATGAAGATCCGCAACGCGCCGGCCGTGCGCACCGTGCCGCCCTACCATGACGAGCCGGTATATATCGATGCGCTGGCTCAGTCGCTGCTCGGCCACCTGGCGGCGCTCGATTTCGAGCCGGAGGTGGTGCTCGCCTCCTATCACGGCCTGCCGAAGGTGAATCTCGATAAGGGCGACCCGTATCATTGCCACTGCCTCAAGACGACGCGTCTGCTGCGCGAGCGGCTGGGCTGGGACAAGCACAGGCTGCAGACCACGTTCCAGTCGCGCTTCGGCGCCCAGGAGTGGCTGCAGCCTTACACCGACAAGACCGTCGAGAGGCTGGCCAAGGAAGGCATAAAGCGCATCGCCATCGTCAATCCGGGCTTTTCGGCCGACTGCATCGAGACGCTCGAGGAAATCGACGGAGAGGTACGCGAGGTCTTCCTGCACGCCGGCGGGGAAAAGTTCGCACACATCCCGTGCCTGAACGACAGCGCCGAAGGCATGGCGGTGATCGAGACGGTCGTGCGGCGCGAGCTCCAAGGCTGGATCTAACGCCTCCCCGGCACTCCGGAACATCTTGAGCTTCGGCGCGTTCTGACGCGTCGCTGAGCGGGGTAGTCTCATGAACCGGAAACTCGACTTGCGGACCGGAAAGCCGGTCTGGATGGCCTACCGCGCGCCGCGCGTGGAGACCAAGAGACTCGTTCGCGACATCAAGACCGACGTCCTCGTCGTCGGCATGGGCATTTCCGGCGCAATGATCGCGGAAGCGCTGACGGCGGACGGTCTGGACGTCGTCGTCATCGATCGCCGCGGGGCGATCGTCGGCTCCACTCCCGCCACCACCGCGCTCGTCCAGTATGAGATCGACCAGCCGCTGACAATTCTCTCCGGCAAGATTGGCAAGGCGAAGGCACAGGCGGCCTGGCGCCGCTCCCGTCTCGCCGTGGCGAACCTGTCGGCGAGGATCGACGAACTGGGCATCGCCTGCGCAAAGGCGCCCCGCCCGTCGCTGTTGCTGGCCGGCAACGTGCTCGGTCCCGGCGCCCTGCGCGAGGAAGCGGAAGCCCGTCGGGCCGCCGGCCTCTTTGCCGAATACCTGACCGCCGGCCAGTTGCGCGACCGCTTTGGGATTGACCGTGACGCTGCTATCGTCAGCCCCGACAATCTCGCCGTCGATCCGCGCAAGCTGACGGCCGGGCTGCACGGGGCGGCGATCGCGCGCGGCGCGCGCTATTATACGCCCGTCGAAGCGGCAACGTTCTCATCGACCAGCACGGGTGTCGAGGTGGGAACCAAGAGCGGCCGCTCGATCTCGGCCCGGCACGTCGTGCTCGCCACCGGCTACGAACTTGCCTCGATCGTCCCGCCGAAGGGTCATTCCATCGTCTCGACGTGGGCCATCGCGACACGGCCGCAGAAACCCGTGCTCTGGCCCCAGCAGGCCTTCATCTGGGAAGCGTCAGACCCCTATCTCTACCTGCGCACGACCGTCGACGGCCGCGTCATCTGCGGCGGCGAGGACGAGGAGTTCCGGGACGAAGGAGCGCGCGACGAACTGATCGGCGAGAAGACCGCCCGCATTTCGGAAAAGCTGAAGAAGTTGATGCCGGGTCTCGACGCCACACCAGATTTCGCCTGGACCGGCTCCTTCGGCACCACGTCCACGGGCTTGCCGATCATTGCCAAGGCACCCCGCCACCCGCGTATCCACGCCGTCATGGGCTATGGCGGGAATGGGATCACCTTCTCGCGGATCGCCTCGGAGATCGTCCGGACCGAACTGAACGGCGGCACGGATCCCAATGCCCCAATCTTCGGATTCCCCGATTAGAGCCTTTCCGCTGGGGAATGTTCGGTGCCGCGATTGTAAGGCGGGTGGAAGGCGATTACATCGCTAGGATACGAGCAGTTCCGCGCGCCGCTTGGCGCCGGGCCGAACGAACAGGGGGTTGAGATGGGCTTTTCTGGCTTCGACGTCGTGATTCCGGTCCTCGTCGTTCTTGTGCTCCTGCTAATTTTCGCGGGTATCAAGACCGTTCCGCAGGGCTACAACTACACGGTCGAGCGCTTCGGCCGCTACACCCGCACCCTGTCCCCCGGCCTCAACCTGATCATTCCGTTCATCGACCGCCTCGGTGCGAAGATGAACATGATGGAGCAGGTGCTCGACGTCCCTACCCAGGAAGTGATCACGCGCGACAACGCGATCGTCGCAGTCGACGGCGTCGCCTTCTACCAGGTGCTTAACGCTCCGCAGGCCGCCTACCAGGTCTCCGGCCTGCAGAACGCCATCCTCAACCTCACCATGACCAACATCCGCTCGGTCATGGGCTCGATGGACCTCGACGAACTCCTGTCCAACCGCGACGCGATCAACGAGCGCCTGCTAAAGATCGTCGACGACGCGGCCAGCCCCTGGGGCATCAAGATGACGCGCGTCGAGATCAAGGACATCAATCCGCCGGCGAACCTGGTGGAATCCATGGCCCGACAGATGATGGCCGAGCGTGACAAGCGCGCGCAAATCCTGGCCGCCGAAGGCTTGAAGCAGGCCCAGGTGCTTGAGGCCGAAGGCCGCAAGGAAGCCGCCTTCCGTGATGCCGAGGCGCGCGAGCGCGCAGCCGAGGCCGAGGCCCGCGCCACTCAGGTCGTGTCCGAGGCGATCGCCAAGGGCGATGTCCAGGCGATCAACTATTTCGTGGCGCAGAGATACACCGAGGCACTGGCCAAGATCGGCTCCGCGCCCAACAGCAAGGTCGTCCTGATGCCGATGGAAGCATCGTCGCTGATCGGCACGCTCGGCGGCATCGGCGAGATTGCCAAGGAAGTCTTCCGCGCCGAAGGCACCGCCGGTGCGCAGCGTCTCGCCGGCCGCACTCCCCGGGTTCCGCCGGAAGGCGGCAACTGAGGGCGGTGATAGGTTCTCGCGCCTGAGGGAGGTGAAGGATGCTCGAACGGATATTTGCCGAACTCGGTCCCTGGAACTGGATGGTTCTGGGCTTCGTGCTGCTCGCGCTCGAGATTCTCGTCCCGGGTGTCTTCCTGCTCTGGATCGGCATCGCGGCGATCATCGTCGGCGCCCTGTCGCTGCAGTTCTGGGATTGGGCGGTCTGGACGTGGCAGGTGCAGACGCTTGTCTTCCTCGCGCTGTCGCTCGTCGCCGCCTATCTCGGCAACCGCATCAACAAGGCGCGGGAGACCGACAGCGACGAGCCGTTGCTCAACCGCCGTGACGCGCAACTCGTCGGCCGCACGGCGACGCTCGAAGAGCCGATCCGCGAAGGCCGCGGCCGTATCAAGCTGGATGACACCGTTTGGAAGGTCGTCGGCCCCGATGCCCAGCCGGGCACGCGGGTGCGCGTCGTAAGCGCCACGCAGGGTGAGCTGACGGTCGAGACGATCTGAGGGCGGTCAGGCCGCGCCGATCCTCAGCAGGTCGTGGAAATGGACGACGCCGACCGGGCGGTTGTCCACGGTGACCACGAGCGCGCTGATGCTGTGGTCGTTCAGCATCGCGATCGCCGTGCCGGCAAGCGTATCGGGCGCGATCGTCTTCGGCGACGTCGTCATGATATCGTCGACCGGGATGTCGCGAAGGTCGCGATGCAGGTTGCGCGCGACGTCGCCGTCGGTAACGATCCCGGCAAGAGTGCCGTCATTTTCGAGAATGCAAACACAGCCGACTTTGAGCCGCGACAGCGTCATCACCGCTTCGGGCATCTTCGTCCCGCGCGCCGCGAGCGGAATGCGGTCGCCCGTGCGCATGATCTCGGAAACTTGCGTCAGGTTGGCGCCCAGCTGTCCGCCCGGGTGGAACGTGCGGAAGTGGTCCGCGGTAAAGCCCCTCGCCTCCAGCAGCGCCACGGCGATCGCATCGCCGATCGCAAGCTGGAGCAGTGTCGATGTCGTCGGCGCCAGGCCGTGCGGGCAGGCCTCCGGGGCGCGCGGCAGGCAGAGCACCACGTCGGACTCGCGCGCGAGCGCCGAACCCTCGTTGGAGGTGACGCCGACCAATGGAATGGCGAAGCGGCGCGTATAGGCAACGATGCCTTTCAGCTCCGCGCTCTCGCCCGACCATGACATCGCAATAACCACGTCGTCGCCCGCGATCATGCCGAGGTCGCCGTGATTGGCCTCCGCCGGGTGGACGAAGAAGGCGGGCGTGCCCGTGGAGGCGAGCGTGGCGGCAATCTTGGCGCCGATATGACCGCTCTTGCCGACGCCCGTGACGATCACCCTGCCGGTGATGCCGGAAATCTTTGCGACCGCTTCCGCGAACGGTTCGGCGAGCCCGTTGTCGAGTGCCGCCGCCAGCGCGGCCATGCCGGCCTGTTCGGTCGTGATCGTCCGCACCGCCGATCGAATCGCGGCGGAACGGTCGACGGTCTTGCGTTTCAGGCCTGCATGCATGGCGCCCGGATTACCGCGTCGTCCCGATCCTGTCCAACGTTGTTTGAAAGCGGAGGAGTGGCTTCAACCGTCCATTAACCATCGTTGTTTACGGTTCGGTAAGCATGGCGCAACCCGCGCCGTGGCAATCTCGAGTGGTCATGCCGCGTATCCGAATCCCCTCGTCGAGACTGTTGCGCCGGCGCGCCCTGCTGCTCGCCGCGGGCGCGGCCGTTCTGATCGTGGTGCATCCGGCAGCGGCGCAGAACGCGGGTCTCCGCGGCGAGGTCACGGAAGCCGATGTCCGGCGCGAACTCGTTTCCCGCCCGTCTCCGCTCTATCCGGTGACGCCCACTCAGGAAGAGCAGCAGCAGGCAGCCAATCCGGCCTATGTTCCCGAAGGCCCGCGTGCCACCGAGGGCGAGGAGACGCCCGAGGCGGACACGCTCACGACGCTGTTCCCCGACCCTCCGACCGATGCCAACTCCCTGGGCGAGCCGGAGAAGCCCGAGACGCCCACCGGCGTGCGGCGGCGCGAAAAGGAACCGGAGGCCAAGGCGGACGAGCCGGCTGCGGAGGAAGAGGAACCCACCCCGGCAAATCCTCGCGCCGAGAAGGTCGATTCGGAAGACGAGGAGCGGAACATCCGCGCCGAGGCCGAGAACGTCCGCACGGCAGCCATCGAGACACCCAAATTGGAAGCTGAAGAGAACCCCTATGCTCCGCTCGGCCTGCGGCTCGGCACGTTCAACGTCGTCACGACCCTCGAACAGGGCGTGACCTGGACCTCGAACGCGACCTACAGCCCGGTGCCGAAACCGGCGGTGCTCTCCGAGACCACCTTGCGCCTCAACGCGGTGTCGGATTGGTCGCGACATTCCGCCAACATCAACGCCTACGGCACCTACCGGAAATCGATCGACGGCGAACCGGTCACGGACCCGTCGGCAGGTGTGGATGCGACGCTCAATCTCGACATCAGCGAGGAACTTCGCGGCATCGGCAAGTTCGGCTATTCGCTCCGCCGCGAGGACGCGGATTCGCCGGTGGAACTTCCCGCGACCGTCACGTCGCGCCCGATCCGGCAGGAACTCACCGGAAGCCTCGGACTGGAAAAGGACGTCGGCAAGTTCCGCTTCGCTGCGAGCGGGAACCTTCTCCGGCTCGACTACAGTGATGCAGAACTCGAAGGCGGCGGAACTCTCTCGCAGGAGGAGCGCAACTCGACGCTACTCACCGGCATCCTGCGCACCGGCTACGAGATCTCTCCGGCATTCACGCCCTTCGTCGAACTCGAATACGGCCGCCGCGTCTACGATCAGAAGATCGACAGCGGCGGTTACCAGCGCTCGTCGGACCGCATGGCCGCGCGGCTCGGCACCGAAATTGACCTTGGCGAGAAGCTGACCGGCGAATTGGCGCTCGGCTATGTCACCGAAGAGTTCGACGACGCCGCCTTGTCGGGCATTTCGGGAATGTCCACGAGCGCGGAACTGTCCTGGTCGCCCGAGCGCGGCACGACCGTCGGCTTCAACGCCTCGACCGAGGTCGAGGGCACCACGACGGCGGGCGAGAGCGGCTCGATCCTCTATTCCGGAACCGTGTCGCTCAAGCGGGAGATTCGCGCCAACCTGTCCCTGGACGCGTCGCTGGGGGCGTCATGGCGCGATTACGCCTCGACGGCCGACCACGATCTGACCTTGCGCGGCGAAACCTCGCTCACCTGGTGGCTCAACCGCTATGCGGGCCTGACCGGCCGCTACCGCTACGAGCAGCTCACCAGCACCCTGCCCGACCGGGACACGGAGGTCCACAACGTCTTCCTGGGCGTCAAGCTGCAGCGCTAGGCAGCCGTCTCCAGCCGCCTGAGGCGTCACTGCGGCGGCGCGACCTCGGTCGACAGCCGTTCGATCGCCGACAGGACATGTGCGTGCATGTCGGGACGCCACAGGCCGAAGGCGATGTTGGCCTCGATGAAGCCTTCCGGCGAACCGCAATCGAACGTCCTGCCGCGATAGTGGACGCCGTGGAACGGCTGTGATTTCGCCAGCGTCAGCATCGCGTCGGTGAGCTGGATCTCGTTGCCGGCGCCGCGCTCCTGCGTCGCGAGGATCTTGAATATCTCGGGCTGCAGGATGTAGCGGCCGTTGATGTAGAGACTGGAGGGTGCCGTGCCCGGTTTCGGCTTCTCGACCATTTTCGTGATCTCGAAACCGTTGCGCACATCGCGGCCCTTGCCGACGATGCCGTATTTATGCGCCTCGGCGGGGTCGCATTCCTGGAGTGCGATCACGTTCCCGCCGGTGTGCTCGTAGAGCTCTGCCATCTCGGCCATGCAGCTTTTCCGCGATTGCATGATCATATCGGGCAACAGCAGTGCGAACGGCTCGTCGCCGACCAGTTCGCGCGCGCACCAGACGGCATGGCCGAGGCCGAGCGGCTCCTGCTGTCGGGTGAAGCTGGTCGTGCCCGCGGCGGGCTGCATGGCGGCCAGCCGTTCGAGCGGCTCGGTCTTGCCGCGTTCGCGCAGCGTCGCGTTGAGCTCGAACTGGATGTCGAAATGGTCTTCGATCACCGCCTTGTTGCGTCCGGTGACGAAGATGAAATGCTCGATGCCCGCCTCGCGCGCCTCGTCCACGACATACTGGATCACCGGCTTGTCGACGACGGTCAGCATCTCCTTGGGTATCGCCTTGGTCGCGGGAAGGAACCTCGTGCCGAGGCCCGCCACCGGAAACACAGCCTTGCGAATCTTCTTGTTGGTCACACTTTTCCTCCGCAATCCCGGCTCCGGCCGCGCGCGACACTTTCATGCCGAAATTGAAAAATACTGAATTCGGCGGTGGTGACTAACTGCAAACGGCGCTTGACGTTCCATTTCCAAGACGTCCCTATGGTAAACTGAATCCTAACCCAATTCTCCGATGAATCGGCATCCTGGATGACGATGGAGGCAAGGATGTTCATTCGCAAGACGACGATCCGCACGGGGGCTGCCGCCCTCGCCTTGGCGCTCGGTGCGATGGCTTCGGCGGCGCCCGCCTACGCCGATGCCGGCTTCAAGCGCTGGATCGCAGATTTCCGCGGCACCGCCGCCAGTGCCGGGATTTCGGGCACGACGTTCGACCGCGCGTTTCGCGGTGTGAGCGAGCCGGACGCGGAGGTTCTGGAAAAGGCGCGCTACCAGCCCGAATTCACCGCGCCCGTGTGGGATTACTTCGACAACCGCGTCCACGAGGATTCGGTGCGGGTCGGGCGCGAAATGGCGCGCAAATACAGGTCGACGCTGGACAAGATCGAAGCGCGCTTCGGCGTCGATCGACACATCCTGCTCGCCATCTGGTCGATGGAATCGAACTATGGCGAGATCCTCAAGAACGACAAGGTGATGCGCAATGTCGTGCGCTCGCTCTCGACGCTGGCCTATGGCGACAAGAGGCGCGCCAAGTTCGCCCGCACGCAGCTGCTCGCCGCGCTCAAGATCCTGCAGCGGGGCGACATCGACGAGAGTCACCTGACCGGTTCCTGGGCCGGTGCGATGGGTCATACGCAGTTCATTCCAACGAGCTTCATTGCCTACGGCGTCGATTTCGACGGCAACGGCCGGCGCGACATCTGGAACTCCGTCCCCGACGCACTCGCCACCGCCGCTAACCTTCTCGCCAAGAACGGCTGGCGCTCCGGCCAGACCTGGGGCTACGAAGTCTCCCTTCCGCAGGGCCGCAAGTTCCCCGGCGGCAAGATGTCGATCGGCAAATGGGCCGACATCGGTGTCACGCGCGCGAACGGCAAGCCGTTCCGCGACACCGGCCAGTCAGCCGAACTCAAGGCGCTCGATGGCCGCTCCGGCCCGGCGTTCCTGGCGACGAAGAACTTCTTCGTGCTGAAGGCCTACAACAACGCCGACAAATACGCGCTGGCGGTTGGCCTTCTTGCCGACCAGATCGCGGGCTATGGCAGTCTCGTGAACGACTGGAACCGGCCGTTCACGAAGCTGACTTTCGCGGAGAAGCAGGAATTGCAGAAGCGTCTTCTCACGCTCGGCTATTACGACGGCAAGCTGGACGGCAAGATCGGCGATGGCTCCCGCCAGGCGATCAAGGCATTCCAGGAGCGCGCCGGCCTCGCCGCCGACGGTCACCCGAGCAAGGAAGTGCTGACGACGCTTCGTCAGAGGTAGTGGTGAATTTGCGGCACACGGCACTCCGGAAAACCTCGGCCAGGACCATCTCGATCTTCTTCACGATCGCGGTGGCCTTGGCGTTTCTCGGATCGGCTGTCGCGCCCGGCTTCGCCCAGGATCGTCCGCGTTCGCTGTTCGATCTCCTTTTTCGCCCAGGCAAGCAGCGCGAGGCCGAAGCGCCGCGCAAGCAACCCCGGGCGACGATCAAGCGCCGTACCCCTTCGAGTAACGACACCGGCGTTCCGGCTCCCGAAGCCGTCGCCAAGGCGGAGGATGCCCGCGTCGTGCTCGTCGTCGGCGATTTCCTGGCAAGCGGTCTGGCGGAAGGACTGGAAAGCGCCTACCTCGCCGTTCCCGGCGTGAGAGTCGTCGCCAGGGCGAGCGGTTCGTCGGGCATCGTTCGAGACGACCATTATGACTGGCCGGCCGAGATCGGACCGATCATCGAAGCCGAGAAGCCGGCCGTGGTCGTGATCATGCTCGGCGCGAACGATCGCCAGGAGATGCGTGTCGGCGACGTCCGCGAACCCAAGCGATCAGAGAACTGGATGAAGGAATACGAGCGTCGCGCGACCAACCTCGCCAAGGCGGTGAGAGATCGCAATATACCGCTCGTCTGGGTCGGGATGCCGTCTTTCAAGAACTCGACCATGGCGTCCGATATGCTTGCCTACAACGACGTCTACCGCTCGGTATCTGAAGCGGCCGGCGGTGCTTTCGTCGACATCTGGGACGGCTTCGTCGACGAGAACGGCGCGTTCGTCACCACCGGTCCCGACATCAACGGCAATCCCGTCAAATTGCGCTCCGGCGAGAACGGCATCAACCTGACCCGGCCCGGCAAGCGGAAAGTCGCCTTCTATGCGGAGAAGCCGCTGGAGAAGATCCTCGGCACGGCCAAGCCGGCACAGATCGGGGCGCTAGGCCCGAACGGCCTCGCCCCCCAGCTGCCCGGAGGTGTGTCCTCCCCCGCAGACATAGAGCGCACCGTTCCGATCTCCCTGACGGATCCCGAACTCGACGGCGGCCAGGAACTTCTCGGGGCGACCTTCGTGCCGGGCGCGGCCAAGTCGCAGACGGCCGCGGAGAAGCTCACGAAAGAGGGCATCGCACCGAGCCCGGTCGCGGGCAGGGCCGACGATTTCGGCAATGGCATCGCACCGGAGTCGGCGGCTGAAGTTAAGCCCGACGCCGACAAGACGACCGCGATCGCGAACTGACGCGACCGCCTCTGGCCCTGCCTATCGCGGCAGGACCGTGGATCCCATCAGATACTCGTCGATGGAGCGCGCCGCCTGGCGGCCCTCGCGGATCGCCCAGACTACTAGCGATTGGCCCCGCCTCACGTCGCCTGCCGCGAACAGCTTGTCGATGGTGGTGCGGTAGTCCTTGTCGTTGGCGACCACGTTGGTCGAACCGCGTGCGTCGCGCGTCAGCCCGAGACCCTCGACGCTCGACGCGAGCCCATTCTCGATCGGCCCGGCAAAGCCGATCGCGATGAAGGCCAGATCCGCGCGAATGACGAATTCGGTGCCGGCGATCGGCTTACGCCTCTCGTCGACCTCGCAGCATTTCACGCCGGTCAGGACACCGTCCTCGCCGACGAACTCCAGCGTCGCAACCTGGAATTCGCGCTCGGCGCCTTCCGCCTGGCTCGACGAGGTGCGCATCTTGGTCGCCCAATAGGGCCAGACCGTCAGCTTGTCCTCCTTCGCAGGAGGCTGCGGGCGGATGTCGAGCTGGGTAACGCGCACCGCGCCCTGGCGAAACGCCGTGCCGACGCAGTCCGACGCCGTGTCGCCGCCACCCACCACCACGACATGCTTGCCGTTGGCGAGGATCGGATCCGCCGGCCAGGCCGCCGACGAGATCGGCTCGCCGCCGACGCGCTTGTTCTGCTGTACCAGATACGGCATCGCATCGTGCACGCCGGCGAGCTCGGTGCCGGGAATGCCCGCCGGCCGAGGCTTTTCCGAGCCGCCGCAATAGAGCACCGCATCATAATCGGCGATTAGCTCGTCAAGCGGCTTGTCCGTGCCGACATTGACGTTGCAGAAGAAGGTCACGCCTTCCCCCTGCATCTGCTCGACACGGCGGTCGACGTAGCGCTTCTCAATCTTGAAGTCGGGAATGCCGAACCGCATCAGGCCGCCGGGGCGGCTCTCGCGCTCGTAGACATGCACCTCGTGGCCGCTGCGGCCAAGCTGCTGCGCGGCGGCCATGCCCGCCGGCCCCGAACCGATGATCGCGACCGTCTTGCCCGTCTTGGCCGCGGCGGGCTGCGGCACGATATAGCCGGTCTCGTACGCCTTGTCGGCAATCGCCTGTTCGATCGTCTTGATCGCGACGGGGATGTCCTCGAGGTTCAGCGTACACGCCTCCTCGCACGGCGCCGGGCAGATGCGGCCCGTCCATTCGGGGAAGTTGTTCGTCGAATGGAGGTTGCGGATCGCGCTGTCCCAGTCGCCATTGTAGACGAGGTCGTTCCAGTCCGGGATCTGGTTGTGCACCGGACATCCCGTCGGACCATGGCAATAGGGCACGCCGCAATCCATGCAGCGCGCCGCCTGTTTCTCGACCTCCTTGTCCGACATTGGCAGCGTGAACTCGCGGAAATGCCGGATGCGGTCGGAGGCCGGCTGGTACTTGTGCACCTGCCGGTCGATCTCGAGAAAGCCTGTTACCTTGCCCATTCGTATCTCGCTCAACTGCGCCTCTAGGCGCGCAACCAATTCTCGATCTTCAATCCCGGCACGCGGGCAAATTCACTCTCGTTCGCTGTCACCAATGTCGCATCGAGAGCCAATGCATGGGCGGCGATCAGCAAGTCGTTCGGCCCTATCGGTCGCCCCTGTCGTTTCAACTCCGCCCTCAGCACACCATAGTGCTTGCTGGCCGGCCGCTCGAACGGAAGGATAGGCAAGGCTGAGAGCACTTTCTCCATCTGCGCCCTCAGTCGCGCGCTTTGCTTAAGCTCGAGGCCAAACTCGATCTCTCCATTGACGATCACGCTGGTCACGACATTCTCTAAACCGACGTTGGCTATTTGCCGGGCAACCGGACCATCCGGCCTGTCGGCAAGATTCGAGACGGCATTCGTGTCCAAAAGGTAGAAGGTCACAGCCTCACATCGTCCAGCGGCAGAAGATCGCTCTCGTCGATATCGGGGAACTGATCGTCCGGTCCCAACGGCTTGAGCGTTGCGAGGATTTCCAGCAAGGTCGGCTTCCTCTTCACTTCCTCCAATGTCAGCTTCCCCTTCGCATCACGAGTGATCAGGACCTCCTCGCCCTCGAACTCGAACTCCTTCGGTATTCTGACTGCCTGGCTTCGTCCGTTCCGGAACAAGCTGGCCGTGCGAGAAGTATCGTCGTGCGCATTCATCGCTACCTCCATGCTGGCATATGCCACAACATATGCCAGCACACGCGATCACGCAACTACTCCGCCGCGACACCCATCCGGCTGCGCTCCATCTCGATCAGCGCGCGGCGGTACTCGACCGGCATAACCTTCCGGAATTTCGGCCGGAACTCAGTCCAGTTGTCGAGAATATGCTTGGCGCGGGTCGAGCCCGTGTAGTGCAGATGGTTGGAGATGAGCTGGTAGAGACGCTCGTCGTCATGCCGCGTCATGTCCCCGGTCACGTCGACACGGCCCATATGGGCGATGTCGCCGCCGTGGTGATGCAGTTTCTCCAGCAGTTCGTCCTCTTCCGGCACCGGTTCAAGGTCGACCATCGCCATGTTGCAGCGCTCGGCGAAGTCGCCCGCCTCGTCGAGCACGTAGGCGATGCCGCCCGACATGCCGGCCGCGAAGTTGCGTCCGGTCTTGCCGATCACGACTACGACGCCGCCGGTCATGTATTCGCAGCCGTGGTCGCCCACGCCTTCGACCACCGTGATGGCGCCCGAATTGCGCACGGCGAAGCGCTCGCCTGCAACGCCGCGGAAATAGGCCTCTCCCTCGGTCGCGCCGTAGAGCACGGTGTTGCCGACGATGATCGAATCCTCGGCCATGATCTGCGCATCGTCCGCCGGGCGGATGACGATGCGGCCGCCCGAAAGACCCTTGCCGACATAGTCGTTGCCGTCACCGACCAGTTCGAACGAAATGCCGCGCGCCAGGAAGGCGGCGAACGACTGGCCGGCGGTCCCGGTCAGCTTGACGTTGATCGTGTCGGGACGCAGGCCCTTGTGACCGAAACGCTTGGCGACCTCGCCCGACAGCATCGCGCCCGCCGAGCGGTCTACGTTGCGGATGGTCGTCTCGATCGTCACCGGCTGGCGCGCGACGAGCGCCTGCTCGGCTTCCGCAATTAACTTGCGGTCGAGCACGTCGTCGATCGGATGCTTCTGGCTCTGCGTCCAGTAGGTCTCTTCCTTCGGCGCGCCCGGCTTGAAGAACACGCGCTTGAAGTCGAGTCCCTTCGCCTTCCAATGGTCGATCACGCCCCGCTTCTCGAGCAGGTCGGACTGGCCGATGATCTGGTCGAGATGCGTGTAACCCATCTGGGCCAGCAGTTCGCGCACTTCTTCCGCCACGTAGAAGAAGAAGTTGATGACGTCCTCCGGCGTGCCCTTGAAGCGCTTGCGCAGCACAGGGTCCTGCGTCGCCACACCCACAGGGCAGGTGTTGAGATGGCACTTGCGCATCATGATGCAGCCGGCCGCGATCAGCGGGGCCGTCGAGAAGCCGAACTCGTCGGCGCCCAGCAGCGCACCGATGATGACGTCGCGGCCTGTGCGCAATCCGCCATCGACCTGCAGCGCCACCCGGCTGCGCAGCCCGTTCAGCACCAGCGTCTGGTGCGTCTCCGCCAGGCCCATTTCCCAGGGCGAGCCGGCATGCTTGAGCGAGGTGAGCGGCGAGGCGCCGGTGCCTCCGTCATAGCCCGAGATGGTGATGTGATCGGCGCGCGCCTTGGCGACGCCCGCCGCGACCGTTCCGACGCCCACTTCCGAGACGAGCTTGACCGACACGCCGGCGGCGGGGTTGACGTTCTTCAAATCGAAGATCAGCTGGGCCAGATCTTCGATCGAGTAGATGTCGTGATGCGGCGGCGGCGAGATCAGGCCGACACCCGGCGTCGAATGCCGCGTCTTGGCGATCGTCGCGTCGACCTTGTGGCCGGGCAACTGGCCGCCCTCGCCCGGCTTGGCGCCCTGGGCAATCTTGATCTGCATCATGTCGGAGTTGACGAGATATTCCGCCGTCACGCCGAACCGTCCCGACGCGACCTGCTTGATCGCCGAGCGCTCCGGGTTCGCCGACCCGTCCGGCAACGGCTTGTAGCGGTCCGGTTCCTCGCCGCCCTCGCCGGTGTTCGACTTGCCGCCGATCCGGTTCATGGCGATCGCGAGAGTCGTGTGCGCCTCGCGCGAAATCGAGCCGAACGACATGGCACCGGTCGAGAAACGCTTGACGATATCGGCAGCCGACTCGACGCTGTCGAGCGGCACGGGCGCGCGGCCGGCATCCTCGGCGAGCTTGATGTCGAACAGGCCCCGGATGGTCTTAGCCCGCGCCGAGGCGCTGTCGATCTCCGCCGAATATTGCTTGAACGTCTCCCACGACTTCTTGCGCACGGCGTGCTGCAGCGTGGCCACCGCGTCGGGCGACCACATATGTGCCTCGCCGCGCATCCGGTACATGTATTCGCCGCCCACTTCGAGCGCGCTGCGCAGCACCGGGTTGTCGCCGAATGCATCGGCGTGACGGCTCGCAGTCTCCGCCGCAATCTCCTCCAGCCCGACGCCTTCGATCGTGGTTGCCGTGCCCGCGAAATAGCGGTCGACGAACTCGCTCTTCAGGCCAACGGCGTCGAAAATCTGCGCGCCGCAATAGGACTGGTAGGTCGAGATGCCCATCTTGGACATGACCTTCAGGATGCCCTTGCCGATCGACTTGATGAAGCGGCCGACGAGTTCGCTGGCGTCGACCTCCGGCGGAAACTCGCCGCGCTTGTGCATGTCGAGGAGGGTGTCGAACGCCAGGTACGGATTGATCGCCTCCGCACCATAGCCGGCGAGGCAGCAGAAATGATGCACTTCGCGCGGCTCGCCGGTCTCGATGACGAGGCCGACGGACGTGCGCAACCCCTTGCGGATCAGGTGGTGATGCACCGCCGCGGTCGCCAGCAGCGAGGGAATGGCTATGCGGTCCGGCCCGACCTGCCGGTCGGACAGGATGATGATGTTGTAGCCGCCTGCGACCGCCGCCTCCGAGCGCTCGCACAGCCGCTCCAAGGCACCCTGCATGCCCGCCGCCCCTTCGGACGACGAATAGGTGATGTCGATCGTCTTGGTGTCGAAGCGATCCTCGGTATGACCGACGGAGCGCAGCTTTTCCAGATCGCCATTGGTCAGGATCGGCTGGCGCACCTCGAGCCGCTTGCGGCGCGACGTGCCGACCAGATCGAAGATGTTCGGCCGCGGTCCGATGAAGGACACGAGGCTCATCACCAGTTCCTCGCGGATCGGATCGATCGGCGGGTTGGTGACCTGGGCGAAGTTCTGCTTGAAATAGGTGTAGAGCAGCTTCGACTTGTCCGACATCGCCGAAATCGGCGTGTCGGTGCCCATCGAGCCCACGGCCTCCTGTCCCGTGGTCGCCATCGGCGACATCAGGATCTTGGTGTCTTCCTGCGTGTAGCCGAAGGCCTGCTGCCGGTCGAGCAGCGTCACGTCGCGGCGCGGCTCACGCGGCGCCACGGGCTTCAGGTCCTCGAGGATGATCTGCGTGTTCTTCAGCCAGTCCCGGTAGGGATGCTTGGCGGCGATCTGCGACTTCACCTCGTCGTCGGATACGATGCGGCCTTCCTGCAGGTCGATCAGCAGCATGCGGCCGGGCTGCAACCGCCACTTCCTGACGATGTTCTTCTCCGGAATCGGCAGCACGCCGGCCTCCGACGCCAGGATCACCCGGTCGTCGTCGGTGACGATGTAGCGCGCCGGGCGCAGGCCGTTGCGATCGAGCGTGGCGCCGATCTGGCGTCCGTCGGTAAAGGCGACGGCCGCCGGCCCGTCCCAAGGCTCCATCAGGGCGGCGTGATACTCGTAGAAAGCCTTGCGGTCGGCGCCCATCAGCTTGTTGCCGGCCCAGGCTTCCGGGATCAGCATCATCATCGCGTGCGCGAGGCTGTAACCGCCCTGAGTCAGGAACTCGAGCGCGTTATCGAAGCAGGCCGTGTCCGACTGGCCTTCATAGGAGATCGGCCACAGCTTCGAGATGTCGTTGCCGAACAGTTCGGAATCGACCGAGGCCTGGCGCGCCGCCATCCAGTTGACGTTGCCGCGCACCGTGTTGATCTCGCCGTTGTGGGCCACCATGCGATAGGGATGCGCCAGCTTCCACGACGGGAAGGTGTTGGTCGAGAAGCGCTGGTGGACGAGGATCAGCGCGGATTCGAACTCCGGATCGGCCAAATCCCTGTAGTAGGCGCCAACCTGATAGGCGAGGAACATTCCCTTGTAGACGATCGTCCGCGAGGACAGCGACACGCAGTACGCGCCGATGTCCCTGTTGCCGTGCTCCGTGTAGAGGCGGCCGGACACCACCTTGCGCAGGATGTAGAGACGCCGCTCATATTCGTCGTCGGACCCGACGTCCGAGGGCCGGCCGAAAAAGAACTGGCGGTGCACCGGTTCGGCCGCGGCGATATCGGGAGCCTTGGAGAGGGAGGAATTGTCCACCGGGACGTCGCGCGAGCCGATCAGAGGCACGCCTTCGGAGGCCGCGCTCTCGCGGATCACATCCTCGACGTGACTGCGGGTCGCCTCGTCCTGCGGCATGAACCAGTGGCCGACCGCGTATCCTCCGGCGGCAGGCAGGGCCACTCCTTGCGCAGCCATCTCGCGGCGGAAGAACCGGTCCGGAATCTGCACCAGCACGCCCGCCCCGTCGCCCATCAACGGATCGGCGCCGACCGCACCGCGATGCGTCAGGTTCTCGAGCATCTTCAGCCCGTCGACCACGATCTGATGCGACTTGACGTTCTTCATCTGCGCGATGAAGCCGACGCCGCAGGCGTCGTGCTCGTTGCGCGGGTCATAGAGGCCCATGCGGCCGGACGGCGTTTTGACGGCGCGCGCATTGCCCTGCGCACGGGCATCGAGCTCCGTCGTCAGAGATGGCGTCACGTCCGTCATCGCTACATCCTCCTGTTCGATCGGGGAATCGGTCCCCGCGCCTATCGCGCGCAAGGCCGGAGTGGCGCGATGATACGCCATTTCCGGCCATTTAAGCGACGATTAATATGACAGCAGTGCTGTCCTATATTTCGTATGCCAGAAATCTTGCAGGCGCACAAGACCGAAATGCAAACGTCGAACCTTCCAGGCGCATTTTTCATGCCTCGACCCGAAGCGCCGCGTAATATTATTTCGCGCAGGTGCTAGGCGCGCGGCTCCCCACCCTGTCAGCCCAGAAGGCCAGGCTTGCGTACGGGCTCACCAATGAACATTGTCCGCCCGAAACAGTGGCAGCGGGCAACGCAATGATTTTTTCCTCCGACAATTGGGCAGGCGCCCACCCCAGGATCGCCGAGAGCCTGGTCCGGCAAGCCGACGGCTTTGCGCCGGCCTACGGCTCGAGCGACCTCGACAAGGCGGTCAACGACATATTCAGCCGCATCTTCGAGCGCGAGGTGGCGGTCTTCTTTGTAGGCACGGGAACGGCGGCGAACTCGCTTGCCATGGCGGCCAGCAACCGGCCCGGCGGCGTCGCGTTCTGCCACTCGGAAGCGCATATGATCGTCGATGAATGCGGCGCGCCGGAATACTTCACCGGCGGCGCGCGGCTCTGTCCGGTCGAGGGCCCATTGGGCAAGATCGACCCGTCCGCCCTCACCGCGGCGATCGCCCGCTATCCGGCGGAGTTCGTCCATCATGGCCAGCCCATGGCCGTCTCGATCACCCAGGCAACCGAGATCGGCACCGTCTACTCGCTCGACGAGATCGAGGCGGTCGGCAAGGTCGCCCGGTCGAACGGCCTTCCGCTCCACATGGACGGCGCCCGCTTTGCCAACGCGCTCGTGGCGCTGGACACGACGCCTGCCGAGATGACCTGGAAGCGCGGAGTCGACCTCGTCTCGTTCGGCGGCACCAAGAATGGCTGCTGGTGCGCCGAGGCCCTCGTGGTGCTCGATCCGGCGAGGGCCGCCGATATTCCCTTCCTGCGCAAGCGGGCGGCTCAGCTCTTCTCCAAGTCCCGCTTCATCTCGGCGCAGTTCGAAGCCTATTTCGAAGGAAATCTCTGGCTCGACATGGCGCGCCATTCGAATGCGATGGCGCAGAGCCTGTCGGAAGTCCTCTCCTCGTCGAACCGCGTGAAGCTCGCCTGGACGCCGGACGCCAACGAGGTCTTTGCGATTATACCGACGGCCCTGGTGGACGACCTCACCGGCAAAGGCGCCCGCTTCTACCCCTGGGCAAGACCAGCCGCCTTCGAGGGCTTGATCGGCGACGACGAAACGCTCTGCCGCTTCGTGACGAGCTTCGCAACCCGTCACGAAGATATCGACGCGTTTCGCGAGCTTCTCATCTCGAAATAGATCCTGCCCCGATTGTCAGGAGGTTCGCCGGCTCAGGCTGGCTCGGCGAACCTGGGTCTCCTAGATCGGCTGATGGCAATGTGCCGTCCACCCGAATGGAGCCACACGATGTCGTCGTTCGCGGAATTCATGAACCGTCGCGAGGCCGCGGCAGAGGCCTACAGCCGCGGGCGTTCCGACCAGGTCGAACAGCTGACGTCCGAATCCGAGCCGTCGACCTTCTTCGGCCCGGACGGCAAGGTGGTCACCGGGAGGTCTCCGATCATCGAGTCCTTTCGGGCGGGAGCGTCGCATTTTGGACCAGATGGCGAGAGCCGGCTGGAGATACTCCAGTCGGCCGAAGGTGACGACATCGCCTATTGGTGCGGCATTCAGAGGGCGATTTTGGACATGGACGGAAGGGCGGTCGCGATGGACCTGCGCGTGACCGAACTGTTCCGGCGCGAGGATGGCGAATGGAAGCTGGTTCACCGCCACGCCGATTTTCTGAGGGACTGAAAACGAAAGCGGCGCCCGAAGGCGCCGCCGTGATATGCCGTGAAGGTCGGACTACGCGGCCGCTTTGGCCTCGATCTGCTTCGAAGGCTTCGCAGAGGTCGCAATCGCGATCTTGCGCGGCTTCATCTCTTCCGGGATGTTCCGCTTGAGATCGACGTGCAGCAGGCCGTTCTTCAGCGTCGCGCCCGTTACCTCGACATGGTCGGCGAGCTGGAAGCGGCGCTCGAACGCGCGGGACGCGATGCCGCGATAGAGGAGTTCAGCGCCTTCGTTGGCGCTCTCTTCGGCCTTCTCGCCCTTGACGGTCAGGACGTTGCGATGGGCTTCGATCGAGATCTCGTTCTCGCCGAAGCCGGCGACCGCCATGGTGACGCGATAGGCGTCCTCGCCGGTGCGCTCGATATTGTAGGGGGGGTAGGTCTGGCCGCTATCCGGCTGGCCGATCTGGTCCAGCATAGAGAAGAGACGGTCGAAGCCGACCGTGGAACGATAGAGCGGCGAAAAATCAACGTGACGCATGGGTGTTCTCCCTTGAGCAACAGGTTTGCGTTGATGACAGACCGACGGAAACCCGCATCGGGCGTCTCCTGTCTGCCAGCGGCCCCTTGGAGGCGGCCACACCGATGATTTGGGAATGAAACGAACCCTTTTCAAGAGAATTTGCCGGTCGTTTGGATGAACGGCGGATGAACCGCCGCTTCGGGTCCCGTTCAGCCCGGGCGCACTAAAGTCCGTTCATGGATCAAGGGTCGGAGACGATCGGAGATCCCGGTTCGGGTGTATCGTCCCTTCCACCCGGGCTCGAATAGGCCGGAGGCGGTTCGTCCGCTTCCGGCCGCTTTTTCGTGCAGGCCAAACCGGGCCGTCCGCACGCCGCTGCCAAATCCTTTGCTTTTGAGCTCGGCTCTACCTATCAAGGGCCGCCCGCCCGCGCCGCCTCACCGGACTCCTCAATGACCGAACGTCTGGTCGACATTCCCGAAAACCCAGTGCCCGAATGGGGCGAGGTTTCGCGCTTCACGGCGCATGACGGGCGTTCGATCCGCTACGGCCGTTTCCCGGCGCAGGCGCGCCCCCTCAAGGGAACGGTCATCATTCTCGCTGGCCGCAACGAATGCATCGAGAAGTATTTCGAGACGATCCGCGATCTGTCGTCGCGCGGATTCGGAGCCGCGATCATGGACTGGCGCGGCCAGGGCGGTTCGGAGCGGCTGATCAGGGATCCGGCGCGCGGCTATGTTGGCAGTTTCGACGACTATGTCGCCGATCTGGAAAAGTTCTTCGACGATGTCGTGCTGCCCGACTGCCGCGGGCCTTACTACGTCCTGGGCCATTCGACCGGTTCCTTGGTCGCCCTCCTCGCCGCTCCGCGGCTGTTCAACCGCGTCCGGCGCATGGTCCTCATCGCACCGCTGATCGAATTCGTCGGGATGCCGGTCTCGATGACGACGCTGCGGCGAGTGACGGCCTTCCTCTATAGCCTCGGCCTCGGAACCGTATACGTGTCGGGAGGTCCCCGCCCAAAGGGAGGTCATCCCTTCGCTGCGAACAAGCTCACCACCGATCTTGCCCGCTTTTCGCGCAACACGGCGCTCTTCAATGCAGCCCCGCACCTGGCAATGGGCGGGCCGACGGTAGGGTGGATCCACGCTGCCTGCGTCGCAGCCGAACGCGTCCGCGATCCGGATTTCACTGCCAGGCTCCATGTTCCGACGTTGCTCGTCGCCGCCGGCGCCGACGAGGTCGTCTCCACCCAGGCGGTCGAGACCTTCGCCCGGACGCTACGATCCGGGTCCGTCGTCACGATCGACGGCGCCCGGCACGAGATCCTGCAGGAAGCGGACGTTTATCGCGAACAGTTCTGGGCCGCCTTCGATGCCTTCATTCCGGGCGAGAATGCCGACCCTTGACGCCGTTCAGTCATTCACCAGGCGCAGCGCTTTCTCGTGCAGGACCGGATTGGCGCTGGCGAGGATATCGCCGCCGTTCTCGGCCGGACCGCCCGTCCAGGTGGTCACCACGCCCCCCGCCTGCTCGATAATCGGAATAAGCGCAACGATATCGTAGGATTGAAGCCCGGCATCCACCGCTATGTCGACGTGGCCCGCTGCCACCATAGCGAACGCATAGCAGTCGGTGCCGTAGCGCGCGAGCCGTACCGCTCTCTCCAGCCGGTCGTAGCGCTCGCGCATCGGGCCTTTGAACAGCGTTGGCGTGGTGGTGAACAGCGTCGCGTCGGAAAGGTCGTCGTTGGACCTCGTCATCAGCTTTCGAGGACCGCCCGGCCCCTCGTAGTGGGAGGCGTCGCCGTCGGCGTAGAACAGTTCGCCGGTGAACGGCTGCGACATCAGTCCCGCTTTCGCGTCGCCGTCGATCGTCAAACCGACCAGCG
Source organism: Mesorhizobium sp. (assembly GCA_019635735.1). Classification (GTDB taxonomy): domain Bacteria; phylum Pseudomonadota; class Alphaproteobacteria; order Rhizobiales; family Rhizobiaceae; genus Mesorhizobium_A. Next base: position 293,113 of record JAHBYX010000004.1, on the reverse strand, counting down.
TGCCCCAGACCGGAAGGCCGGAGATGAAGGCGCGCGTTCCGTCGATCGGATCGATCACCCAGACGTGGCTGGCGGACGCATTTTCCGATCCGTGCTCCTCTCCCAGGATGCCATGGTCGGGATACTCGGAGAGGATCAGGGTTCGTAACGCCCGTTCTGCTTCGCGGTCGGCCTCGGTGACCGGATCGAACCCGCCGGCTTCCTTGTTGGAGACCGCTCCCGCGGTGCGAAACCTGGGCAGCGTCTCGGCCGCCGCGGCCTTGGCGAGCCTGCGCATGAAATCGGCGCCGACGATCATTCTGCCCCCTTTTTGCACCTGAATCCGGCGCGCGCCGGTATGCACATAAGTATGAATTATTTTTAACGTCTGCGTATTGACATTTGTGCAGCGCAACATGATTGTAACGACAGACGGGTTCGCCCGTCTATGCCCTCCTTGGGCGTTTCCTCCCTAGACTTGACCGCGTCGTGCGAACGATGCGGTCTTTTTTTCACCCCTTCCCTTGGTCGATCTTCGCCTCTCCGGCCCGTTATTCGGCCGCGAGGGCCGGGCGGCCGAAGTAATACTCCGCGAAGGCGATCAGCCGGCCGGAAAATTCGGTGAGGTCGTGGGCAAGCGCCTCGAAGCCGGCCGATTTTTCGTAGGACCGCTCGTCCATGTAGAGGCCGCGGTTGATCTCGACCTGCATCGCATGCAGGCCCCTCCCCGGCCGGCCATAATGCTCCGTGATGAAACCGCCGGCATAGGGCTTGTTGTGGGCGACGGTGTAGCCCATGTCGGTGAGGATCGCGATTGCCTGCTCGGAGAGCGCAGGTGCGGCGGACGCGCCGAACCGGTCGCCGAGGATGAAGTCCGGCCGGATCCCGTTCTCTCCGACCCGGATCGAGGCGGGCATGGAGTGACAGTCGATCAGGATCGCTCGGCCGAAGCGCGAATGCGCCTGCATCAGGAGCCCGCGAAGACGATGGTGGTATGGCTTGTAGAACGCGTCGATGCGCGAGATCGCTTCCGCCAGCGGCAGTCTTCCCGCATAGATGTCCTGACCTTCCCCGACGATCCGCGGAATCGTGCCGAGCCCTCCCGCAACCCGCGCCGAGCGCGCATTGGCGAAGGGCGGCAGAGGTTCGGCGAACATCTTCGGATCGAGTTCCCAGGGCTCGCGGTTGACGTCGAGATAGGCGCGCGGAAAGTTGGCCGAAAGCAGCGGCGCGCCGAGAGAAGCGACCCCGGCGAAAAGCTCGTCCACATAGCAGTCTTCCGAACGGCGGATTGCCGCCCGGTCGAGACGGATCATCTCCAGGAACCGCGCCGGATAGTGGCTGCCGCTGTGCGGAGAATTGAAAACGAACGACCCTGTGGTCTCCGCCGGTGACGTCTCGGAAAAGGGCGGTATCTCCGCGAAGTCCGCGCCTGCAATCATCAATGGCTGATCCGTTGGCATGCGATGAAAACGTCGCTGTACCGTGCCACCCGTGCGCGCGCCTGTCCAGTGCGGCAGGCCTTCGCGACACGTAAGCGTTCACTTGATCTTTACCCCGCGTCTTTCATATAGAGTTCATGGTTAACGGGCGGATTTCATTCGCCTGGCAACATGATTCGGACGGTACGATGGCACGAATTCTCCTAGCGGAAGACGATGACGACATGCGCCGCTTCCTGGTGAAGGCGCTGGAGCGGGCGGGCTACGACGTCTCCGACTTCGACAATGGCGCGTCGGCCTATGAGCGGCTGCGCGAGGAGCCTTTCTCGCTGCTTCTGACCGACATCGTGATGCCGGAGATGGACGGGATCGAACTCGCCCGCCGCGCTACCGAGATCGATCCCGACCTGAAGGTCATGTTCATCACCGGCTTCGCGGCCGTCGCCCTCAATCCCGATTCGAAAGCCCCGAAGGACGCCAAGGTCCTGTCGAAGCCGTTCCACCTGCGCGACCTCGTCAACGAGGTCGAGAAGATGCTGCAGGCGGCCTGAGCCTGTCGTTTTCGCCTGATGGGCACGCCTTCCGCGGCGTGTCGACTTCGCCGCATTTCGCTATTGACGCACGGCGTCTGGCATGATGTATGCGCGGCTTCGGATGGGCGTGTAGCTCAGCGGGAGAGCACTACGTTGACATCGTAGGGGTCACAGGTTCAATCCCTGTCACGCCCACCATCCAAATCAACAACTTAGCGACCAAATGCGTAGTGGCTGACGGGTTCACTGAACCTTCGGCCTCAATGTGGTGGAGAAATACCGAATAGGTTTTGAAATGGCGGCGACTTCGCGCCTCCATTCCTGTCATAGCGGCTGTCGCGACAATAGCCGAAAAGCGGAAGTCCCTTTGAGTGTGTGACAGCGGTGCCCCAACCGGTAAGCTCATAAGGCATGCGCTTCCCCTCCAGCGACAGGCGAGAGTCAATCAGGGAAGCCTGCGCGGCGCAATCCGTCAACGAAATGATCACGGGTCGCGTTATCGCGGAATGGCTGTGTCGCGATAAAATGGCGAATTGTGAAATGCGGGTTTGAGATCAGAAAGAGTTCCACCTCAGAGCGGGCCTCCTCCAGGCGACCGAGTTGAGCTAGGCTCGCAGCCGAGAAGCGGCGGGAACTTGTATTCCTGTATGCCTCCTCGCGACGCAGCGACACGACGGCGGCCTGATAGTCTCGGTTCGCGTAATGTGCGACGGCTAGTGTAAGATAGTACAGGCATCCCGGAAATGGGTTAAGTCGAAAGGCCTTCCGACTGTATTCAAGGCTTTCCCAAACCCGCCCTGCGAGAACAGCGTTATCCGAGAGCGTTGCCCAGATATCAGCGTCATTCGGATCGAGCTCGATTGCCTTGGAGAAATCTTGATCGGCCTCGGCGAAAGAACGCTCATACGTAAGCAGGTTCCCGAGAACCCAATGGCAACCGGCGTCATTTGGATCCAGCTTCACTGCCTTGCGCGCCAGTTCCAGGGCCCGTCCTCTGCCCGGATCAACCGGTTCACCCCAAAGCAGCCATCCCAGCCAATGGTTCATCGCCAACCACCGGTGCGCTTCGGCGTAATCCGGGTCGAGGCCGATTGCCCGTGAAAGCATTAGGTGCGCCTCGCGGGCGGTCTGCGGCGAGTCATCGATGAGCTTGCGTGCCCTTACGACCAGCTCATAAGCCTCAAGGCTTCGCGGCCGCACGCGCTGCGGCGCCATGCGCAATCGCCCAAGCAAAGCTTCAACTATCTGTTCGGTCACTTCATCCTGAACGGAAAATATGTCGACCAGCTCGCGATCAAATCGCTCACTCCAGATTTGTTGTCCGCTGCTCGCGTCGACGAGATGCGCGTTTATGCGGATTCGTCCGGCAGCTCGCCTCACCCTACCTTCGAGGAGGTAGCGGACGCCAAGATCGGCAGCAATGTCGCGGGCAGCTCTTGAGAGTCCCTTGTAGGCAAAGACGGAGGTACGCGCGATGACGAAAAGGCCGGGCGTGCGCGAGAGATCGGTGATCAAGTCTTCGGTCAGACCGTCGGCGAAAGATTGTTGACCCGGCTCGTCGCCAACGCCTGCGAAAGGCAGCACGGCGATCGATGGCTTTTCTGGCAGGGGCAACCGTCCTCCCTCTGAAGCGCCAAGCGGTTCGACGTCACCGGCGAAGCGGTAGCCGACCCGCGCAACCGTGGCTATCCATTCACGGCCATCGGCGGCACCCCCAGTAGTTTCCTGAGCTGCGCGATCTGGACTGTCAGATTCCCCTCTTCAACAGCGATCCCGGGCCAGGCGGCGTCCATCAACTCGGCCTTCGTCAGGATGTCGCCGGGCCGCTGAGCCAGGGCGGCAAGCAGCTTCAGCCCGCGGTGGCTGACGGCGAGCGGAACGCCTTCGCGTAGCAGCGTTCCCGCGCCCGCATCGAGCACGAAAGAACCGAAAGCAAGGCGCGGCCGTTGCATGCGGCGCATCTTATCCCGTTTGCACATTTTTGGAACTATTTGGCAGGGCTAAAGTACGGTGCCGATCGCCTCGGGCAAAGTCATCAGTATTGAAACGGGGGCTTTTCGCGCCCTTAAGTGAACGGAGGTTTCGATGGCCAGTACCTTTGCACCAGACTCAGACGGGACGGCGAACGGAAGGGTGCCAGTCAGTTTCGCATCTGGTCTGTCCCTCAGCCTCGCCCGTCTGCGTCGGCAGGTCGATGCGTGGGAAGAGCGAAAGCGTTTTCGCCTCCGGCTTAGAGACATGCTGGTGACGGCCCCTCATCTGATCGACGATGTCGGCCTGTCGAATGAACAGGCCGAAGCGGAGATCATGAAGCCGTTTTGGCGGGATTGACGATGGGAGATACGACCCACCAGAAGTCTGCTATCCGACCAGCTGCCCCGGTGGCGGATAAGAACTCACACGGTGGACGAACGAATCCCCGAGCCAGAGGGAGTGGCAGAGAATAGAGCGGAGCGGTGGGGCGAGCGCAGCGCGAGCGACCGCCGCAGGATAATCGTGGTGGCGAATCCGCGATCGAGCGCGAGCAAACTCAAATGTAAGTTGCCTTGTCGATCCTGGGACGGCGGCAATTAGGCACTAAAACTTACGGCCTCACCAACCCTTCTAGTCGGTCGCGCGTATCGCTGGCTTCACGGCGTAACCAAGTTACGAATCTATGGATCGGCGGTCTCCGCTCGACGTCTGATCTGACGACGAGGCGATAAGGATGCGGAGAGAGCAAATGCAAGGAAATTGGGAACACGATAGCGATCCTGCCGTCTGTGACGTCCTGCCAGGTCAACGATAGTCCGCAAATGAGAAAGCCCACCTCCTGGCGCACTGCCTCCAGAGCCAGACGGGCATGTTGATAGCGGACGCCTCGATCCAACCCGCTTTGCCTGTGCCCGAAGGCTTCGCACCACTCCACCCATCCCGGATGATCAGAGCCTTCCCGCTGACTCTTGAGGTGCAGGAGCGACAGACCCTCCAATTGGGTCCCCGCTTCCTTGCCAACAAGGCGGCGCAGGTTGTCTGGGCCAGACAGCGGGACCAAGATGTCGGTGTACAGAGGCTCTCCAGGTCCATCCCCGTACACAATGCGCAGATCTGGTGAGCCCACTCTCAGCGGGACATCTCCAATACCGTTGACACAGAAGCGCACATTCGGATGCTGTTCTCGGAAGGATGGCAATCGGGGCGCCAACCAGAGCTCAGCCCAGTCGGGGTCGGCAACGATCTGAATCTCACTGGCACGCTGGAAATCCAACGCCTCACTTGCTCGTTCGAGCGCGGCGAAAGCTTCCTGCAGATGTGCCAACGCAGCCTGCAATTCCGGTGTTGGATGCAAGCCTGAGCGACCTCTGAGGAGGAGATCGGTTCCCAAATATTCTTCGAGCGAGCGAATCCTCTGGCCGACCGCTGCGGGAGTGATGGCCAACCTTTCTGCTGCGGCGCTCAGCGATCCTGACCGGATTGCCATTTCCAGTGCCTGCAGCGATTTCAAGTGCGTCGTGTGCTGCATTGCTGTGCTTAGCTTCGCTCCGCAAATGCACGAACACAATCCCTAAAGGTGGGCTTTATCGAGCGATAGAAAATTGCGCTTTTGTCTGCGCGAAGAATGGCGCACCTTTCAACATACCCCTCGTTGGTCCACCAGGAGGATGACATGAAGCGGTTTGTTGTCGAACGAGACATCGCGGGCGTTGGCGAATTCTCGATCATCGAACTCTGTGGCGCGGCTCGCGCCTCAAACCAGGCGATCGCAACCCTCGGCCCTCGCATCCAGTGGCAGCACTCCTACGTCGCCGCCGACAAGACCTTTTGCATCTACCTGGCGGAGAACGAAGAGGACATCGCCAAACACAGCGAACTGAGCGGCATTCCCTACAACCGGATCACCGAGGTAACCCAAATAATAGATCCACTCACGGCGAACAACTGAGCGGCACGTATCGATGTAGCGCGCGCTTAATCTCTGATGCGTGAGCTAAGCACGTTTCACGGGTTCTAACGAGACGGGATACCCCTATGGCTATCAGGCGTCTTTTTTCTCTATTGTTCTGTCTCAGCACTGCCTCAGCGGCAGCGCAGGATCGACTTATAACCGCTGGACAATCGGTGTTTGTCGCTTCCTGCGAGCGTTGCCATATTGTGGGTCCCGTTGACCCCGCCGTTAGTTTGACGAAGGCCGGGCCTCACCTTAACAACCTCTTTGGCCGTAAGCCCGGCGACGTGCCTGAACAGTTGTACTCCCTCGCAATGGTAAATTTTGGCAAGAAGCACGTTTGGGATGAAGCAACGCTCAGGACATTCTTACGTGGCCCCACGAAGAAGGTCATGGATGGTTCCAATATGAGGTTCGATGGCCTGAAGAGCGAGGAGGAAATTAGCGCCTTGCTTATGTATTTGGCCACTTTTGATAAGGACGGCATGTCCCCCTAGCGCCTCCTCCCGCCGTTGATGCAGACTCTGCCTTCGCATGAAAGCGGATGTTCGACCCTTTGCGGATGGCAATAATGCGCCCCCATGTTGGTCGTTGGAGGCAGACTTGCTAACGACCGATAGCGGACATTATTGGGGAACACTCTGAAGGGCGCAGTAGGCACCAGTTTTTCGCCCCCGCCGAGTCAGAAAAAGGGACCGCTTCCTGGCTGGTATCGGAACTCAGAGGCCGACGACACGGGTCAGCAGGGCCAAATGCTCGCGAACCCGGAGCATAGGCGTTGAGGTCGCCAAACCGCTCGTAGATTGCGGTGGAACCCGAAGGTTGGTGAACATGAAGGTCACCTGGCCGATCCGCAAGCTTTCCTGCTCATCGGCCCGCTCGGAGCGGCACAGACGGCGGAATGTTTGCCGTGCAGGCATCGCACCGCCTGAGAAGGGTCGATCGCCGCTTCACCGACATCGCCTAGATCACGAGCGGCTGGTTGATCAAAAGCTGCGCCCCACGGGTGGCGGCGGTGCTTTCGAATTTGATGATGACTGGCCTAGGAGCTACGGCGGGCAGCGCCGGACGAGCGATTGTCGTGAAATCGGATGCGCCGCCGCCCCCAACACGCATTCCATCACCCCTCTCCCGCAAGACCAAATACCTCGTGAACCTGCGCAGCCAGCATGTCCGTCATCGGCTGGCGGGGGGTGCGGCCCTTGAGCATGAGAAAGCGGGTATCGGGCAGGTCCGGTAGGCCCTCGTCGGGCCGGACGCTGCGCAGCCCGTCGAGCAGGGGCTCCTCCGCCAGTGCGCAGGTGACTGCCAGTCCGGCCTGAACGGCGGCCAGCTGGCCGCGCGTCGTCGTCGACGTCGAGACGATGCGGTATTTGCGTCCACCCTGCGACAGGGCCCTGATTGCCAAGGCACGCCATTGGCATTCGCTATCTTCGACCGGGAGGAACGGGCAGTTTCCCGGCGAGGTCGAAAGTGACAGCGGATCCTCGAGATGCTGGTTATGCGTGTCGGAGGTGATCCATCTTGTCGGACATCGCCAGATCTCGACTGCGGGCCATAGGCGCGGCTCGAGACCCGCCGTCAGTAGCGCGAGATCGAGTTCGCCGTTCTTAAGTTTCAGCGCCAGGGAGCAGGACGCCGAGATTTCCACCTCGACCTCCACTGCCGGCGCCACATGTGCGAAGCGGTCGAGGATCCGCGGCAGTTGTTGCACGGACAGTTGCTCGGCGACGCCCAGCCGGACCGTGCCGTGTACCGGGGTGGCCTGCATCGAGCGCATGATGTCGTCGTTGAGCGCCAGAAGCTCGACCGCGCGTTGAAGCAGATACTGTCCCTGCTGGTTCAGCTCGACGCTGCCGCCCTTGCCGCGGACAATCACTACCTGGCCAAGTACCCCTTCTAGCCGCTGCATCTGCAGCGAGACGGCCGACTGCGTCCGCCCGACGCGCGCAGCCGCACGGGTGAAGCTCCCCTCCTCGGCGATGGCGATGAAGCTTCTGAGAAGGTCGAGGTCCAGACCCGCAGGCACTCCCATGCAATAAACTTCGCTCATTCCGCACATTTGCACAACTCGTTTCCGGTCGCGGAGTAAGCAAGGCATCCTCCACCCGTCGAGGAGGTATTTGACATGCACACCCAGCAAACAACCACGTTTCCAATCTTCGATTGGCGCCCACTGCAGACCGCTCTCTCAGCTTGGGACACGGCGAGCAAATGGCTCAGCCCGAGCGTAGAGCCGGCCGCCGAAGAGCCTATAGGCTCGGAACTGCCGGCCGATATCCGCTACGACTTAGGCGATCTCGACTGCCGCGTGCCGCTGCGGCAGTTTACCGAGAGCGCCGGGCAACAGACGCTAGAGGGGATGTGGCTGCGGTATCGGTGAACTCGGCCTTTGTGCCCCTCAGCAGGAAGCCTCCGAGTTTCCTATATTGCATATCGCGGACCTAAAGGTGCCAATTCGCTAACCGCGCAAACCCCAAACGAAATACCGGTCGAACTCCGAAACGGGTGGCGGCTTCCTGATCTCAATTCAGGCGACGGAAGCAAGGCCAGCATCGCATCGGACCCCGTCGATGCCGTCAAGAAGCGCGAATACCTGCTTCTTCGGGGGAATTGGATTGGCAGTTCGCTGACAGCTGCCCGAAGAGGGTCAACCGCGTAACGACGCGAACCTCCGTCGTGGCCGAGATTATGGCCGCCACATAGACTTGACGATGTCTGCCAATCTAATGGTTATCAAGTCCAGTTCACTTCCTGCCGAGTCCCTAGGCGGGTCTTCTCTGCATCACGATTAGAGTGAGCGCCGAGGACACGCGATCTTGGTCATCGCTCCTTCGCAGCATATTGTTATGGAGGAACCATTCGATGAAATCGGCGTGTCGCATGGGGGTTGCCCCACACCACTGGGCCGCCAGCAGTTCCATAGCGTGCCGCATCATCTGCGAAGCCTGCTCCGTCCGGTCGAGATAGGTCAAGTTCACGGCGTGCCACGCTGCCAGATCAGGCCAATCTTTCGGTCCGACCGCGAAAAATTCCTCGGCGGCCTCATGTCGCCGCGCCAGGCAGTGAACGATGGCCCTCACATTGCAGTACCAGTCACCACCAAGCGGATACAGCGCGGCCGCAAGTTCGGCGGCATCGTCGGCCGCCGCCCGGTCGCCGAGAATGGCCAGCGCCAGTGCACGATCGAGACAGGTCGTTCCATCGCTCGGGTTCAGCATTGCAGCCATCGCGAAAGCCGACTTGGCCCGATCGAAATCCCGCAGGAACATCTGGCTCCAACCTACAGCATTGTGAGCACGCGCCTCGGATGGATCGAGATGCACAGCTCGCTCGGCGCTGCGCAGCGCAGCCTGCTCAAGCATCGCGATGTCCGGCGACCCAGGCATCATCATCGACATTCGCAGGTGGCAGAAGGCGAGGCTGGCATGGGCTCTCGCGAAGAAGGCATCGCGCTTGATCGCCTCTTCAACGAGGTGCTGACAGGCCCGATTTCCCTCTGGGGTCCAGAGTGGAAAGCTGTACATGGCCCGAAGCCAAAAATCATACGCATCCAGGCTTTCGGTCGGTTTAGCGCGGGACAGGCCATCGGCGTGTCGCTCCACCTGTCCCGTGATCGTGCTCACGAGGCGATGCACGAGGTCGTCTTGCACGGAGAACAGGTTGGCGAATCTTCGATCGTAGCGCTCTGCCCAGATATTGGCTGCCGTCGCAGCCTCCAGTAGCTGGGCGGTGATGCGGATGTTGCTGCCGATCCTGCGGACGCTGCCTTCGACGATGTAGGTCGCACCCAGCCTCTGACCCGCCTCCCGAATGTCGACCGAGGTGCCTTTAAAGTAGGACGAGGAGTGTCTCGAAATGACAGTCAGGGGACGATATCGAGATAGTTCGACGATGATGTCCTCGGTGATGCCATCGCTGAAATAGTCTTGCCCGGCATCGGCGCTCAGATTCGTGAATGGCAGCACGGCGATCACCGGCCTGGAGTCCGTGGGAGCGATCGCCAGGGGTGCGAGGCGCGGCACTTGCGAGGAAACCTGCGACGCGGTGTCCACAGGAGTTGGACGAGCCCCCCCGTATTTGTAGCCCCTTCCGTGGACGGTCACTATCAGACCCGATGAAAGGGCCTTGCGAAGCGCCGAAATGTGCACCTGCAGCGTGTTTTCCTCCACTACCATATTGGGCCAGACGATATCGAAGAGCTCCTCCTTGGCGACGACATCGTCAGGCCTGTCGAGCAGGACGGCCAGGATATCGAACGACCTTGCGGAAAGAGTCATCGGCCCTGCGGGACCCAGCAATCGCCGCTCGGCGCGTTTCAGACGATAGGGGCCGAATTGCAGATCCATCCGACGTTTTCCAATCGACGGAGACTACCTCAAGATCGGACCAAAGGCGAACATCAGGTTTGAGCAGGATTGTTCAGCTTCGGGCCAAGGACCTGAATGTGGAGCCGTGCGAATGTTGCGACTTCAGGAGGACGCGATGGACGCCACACTTCACACTGTCCCCGCCACAACGAGCCACCGTCATTGGACGCTGCGCATCCGGTGGCCGATAGCCGGCCTTGGCGCGGCAATAGCTAGGCTAACGGCCGCAATCGGACACGCGGCCACAATGGCCTATGTCGACCCCTACAGGCGCGTCTCGGCGCCTTCGCCCACCAATGAAGCCGACAGCCGTGATCCGAACTGGTAGTTGCTATGGGTGACGCTGAGAGATTGCCTTTCGCCGTGGATGAAGTAGGACAAGGGCGGGACAACGCGGAAGTGTCCGCGGTGGGTCCATTTGTAAGCATGGCGGCTTTCCGCAGGCTGTCGCGAAAACCTAACGGTCCGCTGTCGGCCCCGATAGAGACTCGGAGTTCCTCGCTGCCCACCTTCGCCCGGGCGCGAAACAATTTGGACTAGCGTTCTTCCCCGCGGGGCAGCAAGGGACTAAGGGGAAAGCCTGCACGTGTCACTGCTGCTGGCGTCGCAGCGTGGCAGAACTTGTTCAAAGGCAATAGGGAGACCTCTGCCTGCCCGCTGTTCCTGCCCGGATTCTGCCAACGATCGTTGCCTCGCAATTCGCGGCGACATCACTGTGGTTCGCCGGCAATGCGGTTATGCCCGACCTGCAGCGCAGCGCAGGGCTGCCGGCGTCCGCCGTCGGCGACGTCACCATTGCCGTACAGTTGGGCTTCATCGCCGGTACGCTGGTGTTCGCCTGGCTGGCGATCGCCGACCGATATTCGCCGCGCATCGTATTCTTCCTCTGCTCTCTCGCCGGCGCGGCGGCCAACGCCATCACGCTGGCGAGCGGCGGCGAGTTCCTGGGCCTCCTCGGGGCGCGGTTTGCAACCGGCTTCTTTCTCGCTGGCCTCTATCCCGTGGGCATGAAGATCGCCTCCGGCTGGTACGACCGAGATCTTGGGCTCGCGCTCGGCTGGCTCGTCGGGGCGCTGGTCCTCGGAACTGCGCTGCCCCATCTCGTCCGCGGTCTGGGCGGCGATCTGCCGTGGCAGGGCGTGATCCTGTCGGTCTCGGCGGTGTCGATCGCTGGCGGCCTTGCGATGTTCTTCCTCGTACCGGACGGGCCGCATCTCGGAGCGGGTGCGAAGTTCGACCCGGCCGCTTTCGCGACGATCTTTCGCTCGCGCGATTTCCGGGCATCTGCCTTCGGCTATTTCGGGCACATGTGGGAACTATACGCGCTCTATGCCTTCGTCCCGGTAGTGCTAGCGGCCCGCCTCGGCAGCGACGGCGCGACGGTTTCTGTCTGGAGCTTCGCTGTGATCGGCGCCGGATTCGTCGGCTGCATCGGCGGCGGCTACCTTTCGCGGGGGATCGGCAGCGCGCGGGTGGCCTTCGTGCAGTTGTCTGCATCAGGCCTGTGCTGTTTCGTCTCGCCGCTGATGTTCCTGGCGCCGCTGCCGGTGTTCCTGGCCTTCCTGCTGTTCTGGGGCGTGGTCGTCGCCGGGGACTCGCCCCAATTCTCCACGCTCAACGCCCGTTTCGCCCCGTCAGGCCTTGTCGGCTCGGCGCTGACAATCGCCAATTGCATCGGCTTCTTCATCACGATCGTCTCGATCGCCCTGCTTTCCCGGCTGATCGAAGCCGCCGGACCGCAGTATGGTCTCCTGATGCTGGTGCCCGGGCCGTTACTCGGCTTGTCAGCGTTGAAGAGACTGGCCGCAAAACGCGTATGAGATCCGAAGCCGGCTTTCGACAAGCCATTAGGGGGTGGTGAGGAGGCGGGGCGCGACGTGCACGTCAGCTTTTGATCTATCCGGCTGCTGAGAGGACGGACTGTTGTCGGCCCAAAAGCAGTAGCGCAACCGTCATACGGCACTTCTCGTGAGGTCTGCCCACGCGTAGGCTATCGGCATTGCCGGAGGAACATCCGCGATGCAGCTGGAGTCGAAGACAGGTTTTATCACAGGGGGTACAAGCGGGATTGGCCTGGCAACTGCCAAGGCCTTCATTCGCCGGGGAGCTCGTGTCGCCGTAACAGGGCGCGATCGTGATCGCGTCGATACCGCGGTTTTCCTGCTCGGACCTTCGAGCATCGGATTTGTTGCAGATGCAGGAAATGATCAAGCGATGAAGAGGGCGATCGAACAGACCGCCCAGCCATCAGGCGGCATCGATATCCTGTTCGCGAATGCCGGTCACTATGTCCACTCCACCATCGGTCATACGAGCAGGGCGGCGCTTGAGGATCAGTTCACCGTAATCACGAACACGTTCATGACCGTGCAGCATGCGCTGCCATTTCTCCGCGAGCGCGCCTCCATCGTACTTATGGGATCTGTGTATGCGACGATGGGGCCTCCCGGTGCAGGCGCCTACGCCGCAAGCAAGGCGGCAATTTCCGCAATGGCACGTTCCCTTGCTTCGGAACTCTCGCCACGAGGCATCCGCGTGAATGTGGTGGTCCCTGGCGCGGTCGACAGCCCCAGCTGGGGGATGGTGGAGATGGATGTCGAAGAGCGCCAGGAACGAAAGCGCAAGCTCGGAGAGCGTGCCCCTCTCAACCGGATGGTAAGTGCAGAGGAAGTTGCCAACGCGGTGACCTTCCTGGGGTCCGACGACAGCTTCGGCATACATGCTTCGGAAATCGTCGTGGACAACGGCACGACTGGTGCGATGGCGGGCTCTCCTCGCTACATGCGCGGTGAGCCTCTGTAAGCGCAACGGACCCTACTTCCCACGTTGCCCGCTTAGTAGGTAAACAATGGAGCGCGGACCCGAAGCTATTCGCAGTGTTTATTCCATAACAGCGGGACCGGCGTAGGACCGGGGTGCGGTCCAGGCGGCGGTGATGGCATCGGGTCCGGATTAGGAACCGGATTCGGTTCCGGGAACGGTTTTGGCACTACTGCACCCATGTCGACGGGACCTTCCTCTTCAAAGCCTGCCCGGCCTGATGGGATCGACAGGATCAAGCAAGCTGTCTTGCGCTGTCGCAGAATCATCCGGAACGCGACCCTCCGGAGTCCAATCGTTCACGGCGTCGGGCAGGTTTCGAGCAAGTCGCTCGAGGATTTCGTCACGCGGCATGCCGGTTTGTCGCACCAGCGATTCTAAAGTCTCCTCGTCTATTGCCTGTTTAACACGGGACTTTTCGATCGGCTTGTTTGGCCCGCTGCCGACCCAGGAGTCGACCGTGTCAGCTTGTCCCGCATGTCTCAGCCGGTCGAGAAGTTCCTGGAGGCCACCACGCAAATTTGGATCGTTCGGATTGCGTCCCATGTTCGATGCCATATCGGCAAGCTTGTCCCGATTCTTGTATGCAAGTATTCCGAGCGCCACGAGCGCCAAGCGTCCCATACTGGTCATGAAGCCCTCCATCGTTGTGCTTGTAAAAGCGGCACCCGGAGCGAAGGTTCCAGAGAATCACGGACGGCTGAACTAGTTCGTGATTTGCGCCATATGTCAGGCTGATCGGGTTTCCCGCTTGGATCCTATGAGGCGCGCGGCATGTTGTTTGGCCAGCCTCACGCGTTCTCGGCGTCCATCGGTTTCCCACCGCGTGGCCGATGCTGTCGTCGGCGGAACTTCGTGGCTCTCTGGAGTGTTTGGGTGGGCGAAAGTTGGATCGCGCTCTTAACACAACCGGTTGTCCGCTCCTGACCCAAGCTTATCAGTGAGGACAACTCGCAGAGTCGGGTGGTTGGATGCTAAAATTTTGGATTGACGCTGCGGTTCTTGGCTTCGAGGCGCAACAAGTGATGTGGCTGCGGGCGATGAGGATCGTCGGCGGAGGAAAACGGGGGCATCGCGAAGCGCGGCTAATGGTAAGCGAGAAAGTGGCCGCCACTATCCAGGCCGCAGGCGACATCGCAACGGGCGCAAAACCCGACAAGGTCGTCCAGTCTATCCAATCAAAAGTTCGGACAAATAAACGTCGGTTATCAAGATAATTATTTACCGCTGTCAGAAGTCTCTCAGGTTCAGTTAGTATTAAGGCCGCACATCCCAAATGTTATATGCCCCCTCCTTAGCGAGCAATGCCAGACGTATAGCCTAGGCTTCAATGTCTCGAACGCTCCCCCTCGTACTTCGAGCAGGGCTGGCTTTTATCGGCGCTCGGACGACCACGGGAAATTCAGGTAGCGCTCGCGGCTGTCATAACAGATGTTGCCGTACATCTTGAGATATTCGTCTCGTCGCGCAGGATCGACGAAGACCGCGCGCGGGTTTGCCAGATCTGCTTCGTACTGCGCGATGTTTTCGGCGTTCAATGCCTTGGGCAATATATCCATAGCCTGAGGTATGCTCTTGCCCTCCAGCCAGTCCGCCGCCTGCTGGCCCATCGCATAGGCGAATACCGGCGAGGCCAGACTAACGCTCGTCTTGTAGGGTCCGCCGCTTTTGATCTCGGCTACCGCGGCGGGTTCACCGTCGATACCGCCGATGAACTGGTCCTCGCGCGCCTTGCCGGCCTGTCTCAGCGCGTCCAGTGCGCCTAGCACGACCGTGTCCGCGCCGAGCACTGCATCGATGTTTGGATGAGCAAGCAGGATGATTTGCATCATATCGAAACCGCCCTGACGGTTGACCGTGACCGGCGATATATCGGCGACTATCGTAGCACCGGGAAGGCGCGCGAGGGCGTCGCGCATCGCAGCGAAGCGCGGCGCCAGGAATTGGTTGCTGTCATGGGTCAGCAACACCACCCGGGCACGGCCTCCGAGCCGCCGCTGAATATAGTCCACGGCCGCGTCGCCGAGGACCTTGCCCGTCAGGTATTGCGGCGCGTTGAGTATGGTGGTCGCGGGCGGGGGAACTACAGCGCCCACATAGGCACCGGCCCAGATAAGCTGCTGAAGAGGGCGGATCATCGAGCGGGGATCAATCGGAGCCACAACGATTGCGCCGGTTTTGTCATCCAGGACCAGCTGCGCGTCGCGGATCATTTGGGGGGCGTCGTTGTCTGCCAGGGCGACGCGATACTCCAAACCGCGGTCCTGCGCGGCGGCGGCGAGGCCGGCGCTGACACCCTGCATGAACTGCCGTTCGTTATCCTGAAGAAATACGATCCTCCGCTCCAAGCCTACCGGCGCCTGACAAGACGGTGCGGCTACGTCATAGGGGGGAAGGACAATAGGTGCGCTCAAGCCTTCGGGCCCGTCCTGTGGCTGCGCCAGGGCACCGTTCAGCAACGACCAGGTCACCATCCAGGCGAGCAGCAAGAACTTGTATCCGCATGAGGTAACCTTTGCCGCCAAACTGCCCTCCGACGTGCCCTGCGGCGATGCTATCGGATTTAAGTTTGCCACACGAGTCGTGCGTGGTCGATCAGGTTAGCGACGCGCCGTCGCTTCGCGGCAAACGCAGCGATAGCCGTGCAGCGGTACCACGCTTGCGGTCGAGATACTGTACCTCGCTGCCAAGACTGGTAGCCATTGCCTTGACGATGCGTGTGCCAAGTCCGGTACCGCGGGGTGTCGCCGACCCGCGCCCTACACCGTCGTCCTCGACGACGATTTCGACCTGATCGTCTGCAAATCTGTGCATGCCCACTCGTATGTCCCCACCGCCGTCGGGATAGGCGTATTTATAGGCGTTGGTGACCAGCTCGGTCACGACGATGCCGAGATTGATACTGGCATCAGTGGTCATCCTGACGGGCTGCAGCTCGTAGGTCAGCAATCCGTCGCGACCGTCAGCGCGCATCGATGCTGCGAGACTATCCAGCAGGCCTGAAAGATAGGCATCGAGTTCGACGAACCCGACTTCTCCGGACTCATAAAGCCGCTTGTGAACTGAGGCGATCGCTGAGATCCGAGCCTGCGTCTCGCCAAGTGCTGCCTTTACCGCTTCGTCCTTGTTGGTGCTCCCCTGCATCCGAACCAGGGACGCGACGAGAGCGAGGCTGTTTGCAATGCGATGGTTAACCTCCTTCAGGAGCAATTCCGTCCGCTCGAGAGCCGACTTGAGCGCCGACGTTCTCTCCTCGACACGGCGTTCCAGGGATTCGTTTATCGCGCGAACTTCATCGCGGGCGCCCATAACCTCAAGCGTTGTCTTCCTGAACGCGGAGACCGCGCCGGCCACCACAAGGACGACCACTAATGCACCGGCAATGGAAACCCAACGCATCCATTCAGCATTTTCCGTCTGCTCCCTGGCGCCATCCACAAGCATGGTATCCGCCGCGTCAACCACGCCGGTCACAAACAGGTTGGCCTGATCCATCAGCAACTTGCCGCGGTTGGTCAGAAAGAGGTCGAGGGCCTCCTCGTCTCGTCCCTCCCGCTTCAGCGCGATCGTCTCTTCCATATCCGCCACTTTTGCCTGCACGAGCGTCGAAAGCTGCAGACCCATTGCCTGAAGGTCGGGAAAGTCGACCAGAGCTTCGTTCAACTCCTCAGCCTCACGCTGCGAAAGAGCTTTGGAGCTATCGAATGGTGCGAGATAGACTTCGTTGCCGGAATAGAGGTAACCGCGCTGACTGCTCTCCGCAGCCAGAAGGCCGTTTCGCAACTCGACCGCGGAAACCCGCAAATCTCGTACTGCTATGACGCTACTCGAATAGGATTGTGCACGCTCGCTGAGCCAGAACGTGGTAATCACAATAGCGAGCAGCGCGGCCAAACCGGCCGCGAGCAGCGCGATAGTCCGAGGTGTACGCGGGCTCTTCGCTGTCGCCATGTTCAGGATCTATCGCCTTTCTTGCTAGGCGACGATACGGGTCGCAGGGGGATCATTTGCCCGGAAATGCCCCAGCGTCCAGAGCGAATCCGCCGGGCTTCCTCAATTCGGGCGGTCGGCGCTCTTGAGCGTAGGTCGGCAATCTCCGCGCATTGGGGCGTTCGGGTGGTTAACCTCCTATTCATCATTGGACTCAAAAACTGGTGTTCGGCCAACCGACGAGCAAATGCGACCTATTCACGCCGAGCAATGGGCCTAATTGAACTCGGATAGCGATCAAAAGTCTCTCGCTGGCGCCGATTCTGTCTGGAGGAAGATTTTTGCCCCAGGTTCCTTCCGTCACTCGAGCACCGTCTCTGACGATGGCAATCATAGGCTTTGTCGCCCTTGGTGCGGCGCTCGCTGCGGTCGGCGGCGCTTATCTCGTGGCGGATCGAGGTGCGGCGTTGAGACAGGCCGCGTTGGCCGAAGCTGTGAGCGTGCGTGCGAATGGCTTGTTGCTGGATCTCGCGCGCGCCCTTCATCAGGAATGGCGTAACGCCCGCATCATCGCGCGTGATATCGCGCGCCGGGACCCGTCTGCGATACGCTCGTCCCTAGATCTTGTCGTCGGTGATGGGTCGCGCGTGTCTTGGGCCGGCATTGCCCAGTTGGACGGCTCGGTTACTTCCTCGTCAGGGGGGCTGCTGGAAGGAGTGGATGTCTCTCAGCGTCCCTGGTTTCAGCGCGGTCTGGAAGGCGACTTCGCAGGCGACGTGCACGAGGCGGTGCTGCTTGCAAAACTCCTGCCAAAACGGGAGGGCCAACCGCGCCGATTTCTCGATCTCGCCACTCCGACGCGGGATGGAAACGGGAACGTCACAGGCGTGCTCGGCCTGCATCTCGACCATGAGTGGGCGCTCGACCACCTTCGCGAAAGTGCGAAGGCGCTCCAGATCGACGTCTTCCTTGTGAATCGGGAAGGCGCGGTGGTGATGGCGACAGACCCGTCCGTGGGGTCATCGCTCGATCTTTCGAGCTCTCGAGCCGCCATGGCCGGCGCAACCCTCGCAAGCGTCGAAACCTGGCCGGACGGTGAGAACTACCTGACAACTGTCATCCCCACAGTCGCATATCAGGACCTTCCCTCGTTTGGCTGGAGCCTCATTGCGCGGATCGACAATGATGCAATTTCCAATCGGTCAACGCTTGCTCAGCTTCTCCCGTTTCCGCTGATATTCGCGGTCGTGCTCGCGCTACTGACTGCCGCTTTCGTGCAGATCTTCGCTCGTCCTTTCCGGAGACTTGCGGACAGCGCCACGGCCGTCTTGAACGGTGAAAACGTCTATCCTTACGAGTCGCGCAGCACGGCCGAGGTGCAGACCCTCAGCGCCGCCGTTGCGCAATTGCAGGGAAAGTCGGCCATATCCGTTACTCCGAAAACGACAGCCGCCGCGCAAGATCGCTGAGCACTCCACTGTAGCGGGTCTGCGTAACCCCCGGCGCTGAACCACGAGCATAGAATCGTTCCAGAAGTGCATCGTGCTGCTGCATTGTAGGTTCAAGCAGCAGTCTTGCTCCATCGCGGCTTGGCAGTGCGACGACCGCGCGCACGGCCCCAATCCCGGCGATTTCGATCTCGACGGGCCGATCGTCTTGTATAGCGGCTCCACGAATGCGCACCGTGTTTTGCGTAAGGCTTGTGATCCAGACCAGCTGCTCGCGTCCATCTGATCGAAGGGTCGCCCGTTCCGGGGCATCGCCCAGATGGCGCTCGCGTCGCGGGAGTTCGACGCAGACGATGATTGCCACCGCGAGGACGAAGAGATTGTAGAAGGTCCAGAAAAGGATGACCAGCTTCCCGTCGCCGGCATCGTTGTAGGCATAGCGATCGGAGAATATCCCAATCGTCAAACCGAGCATTGTCAGACCAAACAGCGTCACGAACGGGAGCATAAGCCTCCACTGCACCACGACCCGACTCCGATCGCCCCCCTTGGCAGTAACGGAGAATGGGTGGCCTTTCGGCTGCAGGAGCCCCACCCAGGCGGCGCGTGTGATCGGGATTGCCCCCAGCAACTGACTGACATCGTTCACGATCGGTACGACAAGCCCACCCGAGATGAAGTTCAAGGTGAAAAGGATCCAGATGAAGTATGTGCCAAAGTAGCTCAGCACGTCCGGCACCGTCGCATCGACGACGGTGATGTTGAAGAACCAATAAAGGAGCGGATAGACAAGCGCGGCGAGACGGAAACCGAAACTCATCGTCCAGTAGAGGACCGAATCGATCACGCTCCAGCGATCGCGAAGACGGAGGCCGCTGCTGCCGAAAGGCCCAAATCTGCTGCGCGCGATCTGCATCAGCCCCAGGCACCACCGAGCCCGTTGACTAATGTATTCCTTCAAACCTTCCGGCGCGAGGCCTTCGGTAAGTGCCTCATTGAGATAGACGGTCCGATGGCCGCGATCCTGGAGCGCGAGGGTCAGCATGAAATCCTCGGTGATGCTCTCGGTGGGGAACCCGCCAATCTCGTCTATCGCCCGCCACCGCACCACCGAGGACGTGCCGCAGCAGAAGCTGATCCCCCAGGCATCGCGCGACGCCTGGAGGTGATCAAAGAAGAACCTCTGTTCGTCCGGATAGGAACGGCTAAGGCCGAGATTGTGCTGAATGGGATCGGCGTTGAAGAAGTGCTGCGGCGTTTGTACCAGTCCGACTTCGGCATCGTGGAAGAGTGCGACCGTGCGCGACAGGAAGTTGCTGTGCGGCACAAAATCCGCATCCAGCACGGCCAAGAAGTCCGGTGGTCCTTCGCGCTTCAGCAAGTCCAGGGCATGGTTCATGTTGCCCGCTTTGGCGCCCTTGTTGTCGCGTCGCGTTACATGGCGGACGCCCCGGGCCAGGCAGACATCCCCGAGCCACGCCCGCTTGCCGTCATCGAGGACCAGCACTTCGAAATTCGGATAGTCGAGCGCCAAAGCTCCGACGATCGTGCGTTCGAGAACGTCCTTTTCTTCGTTGTAGGTGGCAATTAAAACGGAGACCTTCGGTGCTCCCTCGTTCTCCCACCATGACTTGTGCGTGCTGGCTTCGTTCTTACGGTCTCGGGTCCGCGACAGGATAAGAAACGCGCTGAGGGACGACAGCGCCGCCCCTACCTCCAGAGCCAGGAATGACCAGCTTGCGAGAAAGTCCCACGTGAGGCCCGCTGGCGCGATCGTTTCCGTCGCCCGCCACCAGATGTAGCGGATGGTCAGAATGCCGGCGGTGAAAAATAGGAGTGCTCGGTGCCAGGTGGTCGTCCGCGTCAGCACCAGCGGGACCACCACGCCGATCGCAAGAACGAGAACCAACTGAATGAAACTGGAGCCGGTCTCGCTGAGATAGACGCCGGGCATCTCAGTCCCAGAAGCGGCGCAGGAAGTCGAGGGGTCGAGCTTCGAAGAACACTCGACCCGTCCGTCCCACGGCGCATCCCAGATCCGGATCGTCGCGGAGCGACGGCGACAGCAAGGTTACATCATAGCGCTGGAGATGACGCTCGCTAGGCGCGATTGCAAGATTGCGATAGATCGTTCCGGCGCCCGAACCAGCGAGCCTTGTAATGGTCCCGGCAAATGTCCGCCCCTCGCCGCCTGTGCGAAAGACAGCGTTGTCGCCCACCTTCAGGCGGTTGTATACGCCCTCCGATACGCTAAGCGTGACGATCGTGGCCTCGCAATCGATGAGTTTGAGGATGTCCTGTCCTCGCTCCACCGTTTCCCCGCTGCCCGCGAGCACCTCCCACAAGCGGCCCTCGACATTCGACACAAGCTCCGCCGATCCCAAACGATTGACCCGCAGTCTCTCCCCGGCGATCCGCTCATCCAGGGCCGCCGCACGGGCCGCTTCTCCCGCCAGCTCAGCGCGGAGCAGCGAGAGGCGAAGCGAAAGGTCCAACGACTGTTGTTCCGAGAACGGCGCATCGTTGTAGCCGTCGGCGAGGAAGACCCCTTGCCGCGCCGACGCCAGTGCAATCTCTGCCATGATCGCACGCTGACGTGCGTCTTCGAGTTCCAATTCCGCGATGCGCCGGCCTGCCGGAGAGTCGCCCAGCGCTCCGGCCTGTGCACGTCCCTCGGCCAGTTCCTTCAGCGAGGTCGCTGATTGCGCTGCAGCTTCCAGCTGTCTCAGGCGCTCGCTCCGGTAGATTTGAATGCGCTTCTCCAAGCTCTCGATAGCGACTTCTATTGCGGCGATGCCCTCTTCAACGCGCTTGATATCGGCGGACGCGGCCTCGCGTTCGCGTACGAGATCACCTAATCGAATTCCATCGACCAGGTTATCCTGCAGCGAGCCAAGTTGTTCGCCCAGCGCGACTTTCGATCCCAAAGGCCGGCGCTGCGAACTCAGGGTTCCGGCAATCGGGGCGCGGATGGTGGTAAGGCGCGCGTTGATGACGGCGTCCGCGCTGGCTCCGGCCAACTGTTCGCTGGCGATGATGGCTACTGCGACGAAGATAACGAGAAAGCCGATGATCAGTCGAGTGAATCGCATTAGTCGTCCTGCCACAGCACCATAGTCTGTGAACGCTGAAAACCATGCTCCCCGCCATAAGTCGCCATGTTCGCCAGCACAGAGTTGACAATGCGTTAATTCAGCTGATCGAGGAGTCGATGGGTGGAAGGCTTCTTAATGAAGGAGGCGTTTTAGCACTTCGCGCAGTTGCGCCTCATCCCGTATTCCCGTCGTAAGATAAAAGATGATCCGCGAGGCCCGGGCCTCGCGGTCGAAGTACGTTTCACCCGGAACCTCCGTCGATCGAAAGACGCGGTCGAGGAGAATAAGGTCGGCCGGACGCAGGACGCCAGCCCCTTGCGCCACCGCTCGAATGGGCATCCCAACCTCCCTCTGCCCGAGCATTGAAGCGCCGCGACAAGCCACGGTCAAGGCATCGGGATCAGCGGGAGGATTGACACCTCCCCGGCTTACGCCGACGTTGCCGCCCGGTCGCAGGCCTCGCGGCTCGGGCCGTAGCGATCGATGATCTCGCGCGCCCGCTCGCTGCTCAAGCCGTGCTTGCGGGCGAAATAGGCGACCTCATACGGCTCCTCGGCGGCGACACGCGATCTGTCCTGCGCGCCACGATCGTTCAAGTCGTCAGACATTGATTTGCTCCTTTGGAGGACTGGCAAGTCGAAACGACGGTGCGTGTGAGAACGTTCCGCGCGCCTCCAGCGGGGTGCGGCGGCCGACCACGCGCGATCGCGGATCGGTCGATCCTGATTTGTGAGCCTGGCAGCCGCTGGGTTTCTATCGGCCAGGCACGCGGCAACAGTTGCGCGCAGCCGAGACAGTCGCGTTGCCGCCGCTGTTGTTCAGCGCGGCGCACTGACCCAGCCCCATATGGACATATTGAACCCAGTTCGTCGACTGACAGACCGTGTCGAGGGCATTGTAGCCCGCCGCGCATGCGGGGGCGTAAACGTCAGCGACCCCTCCATTGGCCACCGTCTGCTGGCTCCAGCTAGTGTAATAGCAATAAAGGGATGTCGCCTGCGGCGGGGCAAAATAGCCAAGAATGTCGATGACGTAGTGTATCCTTGAAGAGCTCTGGATCGCAATGTTGTAGGAGCAGCCGTTGCAGTTCTGGACGATGAGGTCGCCGCTGGCACCGAAGTCCCCGGCGTTGTAGAGGATGCTGTTGCCGGTCGCGGCCGGGTTTGCGTAGCGATATGCCTTGAAGACGCCGTTGCCGCCGGGGGACAGCAGAGTGATGCTGAGAGCATAGGCTGTGGGATAGCCGGGCAAGCCGCAATTCGTCGACCCGTCGCCGCTCGAATAGGTGCCGTTGCCGCCCTGGCTGGAATAGCTGCTCATGAATTCGGTGCGGAGGCTGCGCGTTCCTCCCGCCGGCAGAGGCGAAGCGATGACGCGTGAGTCCGCAATCCGACACCGGCCATTCGGCAGGGGCGTGTATGTCGTATCCGCAAGATATGACCCGAGCACCTGCGGGGCTACCGTCTGGTCTCCAGGGAACCGGGCGAGCGAACGGCGGATTCCGGCACATAGCCCGAAAGAATTCGATACAGGCTGTCCAAAGATGTCGCCGAAGTCGCGCGCCTGACATTCTCCGCGTCTGCGGTGGCGACGACCTGGGCCAGCAGGCCGGACCATCGCTCCCCGCCTCCGCCCGGCTGCTGGTCGGCAGCCTTCTGCCACTTCGTGACCAGGTCCTTCGCGATGGCCGATCGCTGCGCCGGCGACAGGTCTGGCGCCACGGTTACGGGTGGGGCCGCAGGCACAGGCGGCCGGGACTGATTGGGAACCGAATTCTGGGCCATTGCCGGAAAGGCAATGCCCATAAGGACCGACGCAGCGGCGAGCGTTTTTCCCAGGTGTCCCATGATCGGCTCCTGCAGGAGACTGAGAGAACGAATTATAGAGATCGGATTACCTAGGGGAAAGTAGAATTTGCCTGTTCAGGCTCGGCCCAATACGGGTCGCATGGGTGAGCTCAGGGATCAACGTCCGCCCAGATGCGGCAGGCTGCGCAGGTGGGCTGCTCAGTGGCGGGCCAGCCTTCGCCAGCCGGCACGTCATAGAGACCGCAGCGGGTCCAGCGCAGAAGCTCACCGGGAAGCACTTCGGCGCCGTCGACCGCATGCACTCGGCCTTTCGGATTGCGCCAGCGCAGCGCGGTTGTCTCTTGAACGGCATCCAGGGTGTTGACCATGCGGGCTCCTCCGCCTCCGAAAGTGCAAATCCCGCCTTTTGTTCCGGAACCGATTCATTTCGGCAGAATTGAGTCGCGTCCGGAGTCATGTTCATGCGTCACCGTGAGCCTGTCGGGCTCGCCTTCGTTCCGCCCATGCTGCCCACGCTCGTCGACGAGGCGCCCGAGGGAACCGACTGGATTCACGAGATCAAGTATGACGGATGGCGCACCCAGATCGTCATCGACCATGGCTCGATCAAGGTCTTCACCCGCAACGGCCATGACTGGACGGAGAAGTTCGCGCCGATCGCAACGGCCGCCGCCTCGCTCCCGGCCTTCACCGCTATTCTCGACGGCGAGATGATCGTGACGGATGCGCAGGGAAAGCCCGACTTCGGCGCGCTGAAGGGCGCGATCAAGGGCGCGCCCGGCCGGCTCACCTTCCTTGCCTTCGACCTGCTGCTGTGGAACGGCAGGGATCTGCGGGCGCGAAAGCTCATTGAGCGGCGGCGTCAGCTGTGGTCGCTGGTGGAGCCCGCCCAGGGCAAGATCCAGTTCAGCCATGAGATCGTGGGCGACGGAACGCGCTTCTTCGGGCAGGTCGAGGCGATGGGCCTGGAAGGGATCATCTCGAAGCGCGCCGACAGTGTCTATCGCAGCGGCCGCACACGCGAATGGGTGAAAATCAAGAGCTTCACGGAGGCGACATTCGACATCATCGGCGTGCAGCGGGAGCCGGGCCAGCCGGCGATGGTGCTGATGGTCAACGATCAGGGCCGCTACATTGGCGGCGCCTTCGTGACGCTGCCGCGCGGCATCCGCGAGCGGCTCTGGGCGCGGGTGGAGGCCAAGGCCGGCGCGCCGGCGCCCAAGGGCACCAGGGCAGACAAGGCCGAATGGGTGAAGTCAGGCCTGCGTGGCCGGGTGAAATTCCTCCGCGGCGAGGAGAAGCTGCGCCACGCCAGCCTGCAGGACTGGAGCGAGGAATAGTCCCTAACGGGGTAGTGTCCTAGCGCCTCGAATGCGCAGGTCGCGATTCCGGCCGAACTCCTATATGTTCGACGGAGAGCAAGGGAGGCGGAAGCCATGAGCAAGGGCTATTGGGTAGCGTTCGCCGACGTATCCGACCCTGAAGGCTATAAGGCTTATATCGCGGAGAACGCAAAGGCATTCCGCAAATACGGAGGTCGCTTTCTTGCGCGTGGGGCGAAGGGAGACACATCAGAAGGCGCACCGCGTTCTCGCGTTGTCGTTATCGAGTTCCCCAGCTACGCCGCCGCGGTGGAATGCTACAACTCTCCGGAATATGCAAAAGCGATGAAACTGAGGGCGGGTAAATCCATCATGGATTTGGCCATCGTGCCCCAATATGAGGGCCCTCAGCCGGATGAGACAGCATGACGATGCCGACCGGGCCGACAGGCTAAAGGCGTCCTGGGACACAACGCGCACAGAATTGACTCGCTATTGTCGGCACGCAGCCCCATAGTGGGCGTATCGCCCGTGTCTCAATGGCTCGCGGGTGCCTGAAAGAGATCATCACGCTTTCGCCCCACCAAAAAGGGAGATGGCGTCATGCCTTTCACCGGAATTGCAGATCAGCACGACATCGACATCATGACCGAGGCGCTTGCCGCTTACTGCCGCGAGCGCGACATTGCCAACGAAGAGGACAGGACATTTGCTGCGGAGCGGATCGCCGCGCTGTTCTTCTCCGGCGAGCGACGTCGGACGAGATTCTCGAGGCCCTGCGGGCACGTGATAGAGGTAGCCATACCGGAATCGGGCAGGCGGCCTGATTGGCTTGGACGAAGGGATGAGACGGGCTTGGCCTCATAGTTCGCGACCCTACTTTCCCGCAACGCCCGCCGGCGTGGAGGCTCGGCTCGGTCATGTCAGAGAGAGGCAGAAGAGTTTTCGACCTCTACGTCGCAAGTCAGCTGCACGACCCAAGTCTCTCGGCTCTTCCCATCGGGACGCATGTTTTCAACCTCACCGCAATGGCCGCGGTCTGGAAGGTTCCGACCAGCGAAATCATCGATGAGGTGGGTCCGCTCGCCGCTGCGATCTCCCAAGCCAGGAAGCGCTGAAGCGGCTGCATAGCGGTCAACCGACGGCTGCAAAAGCACGTCAATTTATCTCTGCTTTCAGCAAGATTCACAAAATCTTCAGAACAGTTTCGGGACCCAAGCGGAGCTCGCGTGGGAGCATGCACCACGCGTTGGAGGCCGCACATGCAGCTCACATCGGAACTGGTTGCGAATGTGCGTCGTGGAGAAATCGATAGCGGGCCATCTCCCCATGTTTTGCCGATGATGGATAGCGACTACGAAGCTCGTGCCGATGACCTTCTTTCGCGTCGCCCAATAGACGGCCCGCTGTGGGTGTTCGCCTATGGCTCACTGCTATGGAAGCCGGCATTCGAGTTTGTCGAAGAGCGATATGCGACCGCCCCGGGGTGGCATCGTACGTTCCGTCTAAAGCTGACCCGGTGGCGCGGCAGCCCCGATCGACCGGGCTTGATGCTGGTCCTCGATCGCGGAGGTCGCTGCAGGGGAATGGTGCAGCGGCTTCCCGACAACAACACAAGGGGCGTTATGATTACTTTGCTGCGGCGTGAGGTCTCCAGTCGTATTACCACAAACCAACCACGTTGGATTTCCGTGATTGTCGACGGCGTTCAGAGCAAGGCACTAGCCTTCTGCGCCAACCGGGCTGGACCGGCCTATACAGGAAAGCAGCCAGTTGAAACAACTGCAGATGTACTCGCAACGGCGGCCGGCCATGTCGGCTCATGTGCCGAATATCTGCTGCGCACGGTTGACGGTCTGGAGCAACGGGGTATTCGTGATCGTCATCTGTGGCAGCTGCAGGAGATGGTGGCGGAGCGTATCCGAAGCTCAGCCCAAGGCCCGGGGGCTACGTCATGAGCCGCACGAGGCGACAGGACGCTCTTGAACTTCTCAGCACGGGAGTCAACGGAGGCTGCGGTCCAGGCCTATGTTGTGATGGCTACGTCGCGTATTATCAATTTCTCGCGACAGAGCGTTATGGGCATATTCCGCCGATCACGACTCGGGCTGAAGAGCCTCCCGTCGTTGAGAAGAAGCCGGATGATCGGCGACGGTGGAAACTGCTGTGGAGATTTGTGAGCAAATGACCGCTGTATGAATTCGGGCAACTCATCGCCTATTCAATTCCGGGGTTTCACGCTTGACCTCAATCGTGGTCTCCTTCTCAAGGATGATCGCGCGGTTCTCCTGCGCCGCAAAGCGTTTGAATTGCTCGTCTGCCTCGCCAAGGAGGCCGGGCGGGTAGTCTCAAAGGCCGACCTGATTGACGCCGTCTGGCCAGATGTAATCGTCACCGAAGATTCACTCACGCAGGCAATCCGGGATATTAGGAAGGTCCTCGGGGAAGCCGGCCCCGCTTCGATCAGAACGGTAGCTGGACGGGGATATTTCTTGGACCCAGGGGCGTCGGGCGAATCGACGGTCTTGTCGGATGGCGGTGAGACCCCAATCGCAACGCTGCTGTTTGACGATCGCACGCCGGGCAATGATGGCACTTATGCCGCCGTACTGTGCGAGGAGATCATTACTGGGCTCGCCCGGTTTCGAACTGTGCCGGTCATTGCCAGAGCTACTTCGCTGGCGGCTGCGAATGCGGATCGGACCGACCCGAAGGAGCTAGGCCGCCGTCTCGGCGCACGTTATCTTGTCGACGGGTACATCGAGCGGTCCGCGAGCATGGTACGGGTTGGTGTAAGCCTCATTGACGCTGCAGACGGCAGCCTCTTGTGGGCAGACCGCATGGAGGTGTTCGATCCCGATCCAATGGCCTTGGAAGACTTGATCGCAAGGCAGGTGATCAGCAGACTGGTTTCCCATGTCGAGGGCGCGTCACTCCGTCTTGCTGCGCGCAGGCCGCCTGCCGACCGGAAAGCGCACGACCTTCTTCTCCAAGGTATCGCCTTGTTGAGAGGATACGGGGCCGGAGACAATCAAAGAGCACATGACCTCCTGTCGGCCGCCCTTGCTCGTGATCCGACCAATGGACTCATCCATTCCTATCTCGCGCTCGCCACGGTCATTATCGGTAATTACGGCATGAGCGCGAGCACAGACCTTCTTACCGCCCTAAACCTTGCCTCGACGGGAGTAAGCCTCACACCCGAGGATGCGCGGACACATCGCATTCTCGGACTTGTGCGTATCTATCTGCGGGAATTCGATGCGGCGGAGCATCATGTCGGACGATCCCTTGAGCTGAATCCATATGATGCCGATACGATTGCGCAGATGGGTTACTTGCTTGTGCTCCGTGGCCGAGTGCGCGAGGGCATTGCTTGGATGGACCGCGCCGTTCGACTGAATCCATTGCATCCCGACTGGTATCATTTCGACCGGTCGATGGCGCTATACCTGACTGGCGACTATATCGGCGCGATCGCCCGGCTTCGGCGAATCCCGCGCCTTGGCAGCTGGGGCCTTGCTAGGCTTGGGGCGGCTCAGGCAATGGCAGGCGACATCGAGGGAGCTAGCGAGACCGCCAGCCGGCTCTCGGCACTTCAACCGAGTTTTGATCCAATAGATTACGCCACACGAGGTATTGCTTTTGAGCGCCAGCAAGACCTTGAAGCGATGGTGACTGGTCTTCGGGCATTTCTACAGGTCGTCGGGCAGCTTCCGCGGGCGACCTTGTAGGAGCGGTTTCAAGTCCGTCGTCGCGGCGCGGTCGGGCGCTGCGAGGCGACCCCCCTCAGCGCCCGAGCGGCTGTTTCGCTAGGGTGCGCAGTTCATCCTCGTCCGTCACGCCGGTGTGGAAATAGGCGATGATGCGGGAGGCTCTGGCTTCTCGGTCGCGGTCGCTTTCGCCTGGAGCGGCAGTGAGATGAGACACCCGACCAAGGCGTACCAAATCTCGGGACCAACGATGCCGGCCTCGGCCGCCTTGCTTCGAATGGGCATGCGACTGTCCCCCGCTGCTGTGAAAACCTCCTATGGCAGGAGCATATAGATAGCATTTCGAATCCCGATGCTTCGGCGTAAGCGCGACTAGCGGCCTGGTAGACCATCATTAATGCGCGCGCCGTCAGACGCGGGATCGACCAGGATATCGGGTATGTCCTGCTTAAGCAGCGTCGCGAGCGTGTCGGCCGCGCGCCTCAGCAAGGCCCGATGTTCCTCTCTTTCTATTCGATCGATGTGGTCGGCTGCATCGAGCAGATCTACGACCAGTTGCGAACCCTTCAGGTGAAGCGACATCGTATCCCTCCCGATAGGCAGACAGGGATCAGACAGGCTTTACCGGACCCCGGCGCGTTGTGATTAATGCGCGAAACCGCGGCATTGGCAAACGCTATTTGCGGCGCCCCGGTCTGCTCCAGGCTTGGGATCGTTCTGGCCACGGTGGCCGGCGCATCCGATGCCCCTCAGCGCGCCGGCCTGCCACGGGAAGCCTTCGAGGGGACCATGTATGCCTTCCGCTTTCGGGTGCAATGGGTCGTCGGGAGCCCGGCTATCGGTCGTGCCGGCGGCGGGGCTTCTTGGCCCGAGAGCGCGAGGCCGGCGCAGATCATGGCCGGTCGGTTTATGTGGGCCCTCTAGCTAAAGCTCAGGGGATCAACGTCCGCCCAGATGCGGCAGGCGGCGCAGGTTGGTTGCTCGTCGCCGGGCCAGCCTTCGCCGGCGGGAAGGTCGTAGAGCCCGCATCGAGTCCAGCGCAGAACCTCACCGGCAAGCACTTGGGCGACGTCTACCGCATGCACGCGGCCTGTCGGGTCGCGCCAGCGCGACGCGGCGGTCTCATCGACGGCATCCAGGACGTTGGCCATGCGGGCTCCTTCAGCTCCGGAAAGCACGATCGCCGCTTTTGTTCCGGAATCGATTCGGTTCAGTCGGATTGGGCCACGTCCGACGTTCTTGTTATGGGCGGCGCATTCGTGACGCTGCCGCGGCATCCGCGAACGGCTGCGGGCGCGAGTGCAGGCTAGGGCCGGCGCGCCGGCGCCGAAGGGGATCAAGGCCGACAAGGCCGAATGGGTGAAGCCTGGCCTGCGCGGCCGGGTGAAGTTTCTGCGCGGCGAGGAGAAGCTGCGGCACGCCAGCCTGCAGGACTGGAGCGAGGAAGAGGACAGAAATGGCTGACGAAAAGACGCCTTTCGCGGTTTGTCGGCACATATTTTTGCATCGTCCGGGAATGGCTGGCATCGGCCGCCTGAAAGACAATCACGCTTTCGCCCTGAAATTGTTGGAGAAGGCGTCATGCCCTTTTACTCATACGCCAATCAGCACGACATCGATGCGATGACAAAGGCGCTCGACGCCTACTGTCGCGAATGTGCGATTACCGACGAGGAGGGCAGGACCGCCGTTGCGGAGAGAATCGCCTCGCTGTTCTTTTCGGGGCGAGCGTCGGCGGACGAGATCCTCGACGCCCTGTGGGCCAGCAACGGTCGAGCCCCGCCATCATTAACCGGAGTTGCGGCATAGCTTTGCTCCAGATGGGCTTGACGGCTCAACTCTTCGCCCTATGTGGCCGGCCACGCTGAAGATGTGCGGCCGCCGGGGTAGATCGCAAATGTCAGAGCGAGGCAGACGATTGTTCGATCGCTATGTGGCCGGTCATCTGCACGACCCATTGTTGGCGGGGCTATCTGTCGAATCGCACGTTTTCAATCTGACCGCCATGGCCACCGGCATGAAGATCCCGATCGGAGAAATCTTCGAGGAAGTCGGCCCACTCTCTGCCGCAATCATTCGCGCGAGACGCGAACGTCAAGACGGAACCGGGTCAGTGCTCCCAGAATGGCGCCACCCACCCGTTCGCAAAGGCGATCACGACGAAGGCTAGCGCGGCCAAGAACACGACGAAGGCTAGCGCGGCCAAGAAAACGGCCCAGAACGGCCCTCGGGCTGCGCGTGAGGATCTTCCGGTGGTTCCGTCATGTAGAGCCCTTCTTACGCAACTCCCACCCTTACCAGCCGATCATCCGGCAGCGGCCGCTGCAGTTGTTTCGCCTCCTCCCATGGCGCCGTTAGCCAGTTGGGCGGCGCGGCGTCAGGCGTGCTCACTGTCAGCCCTGATCCATTCGAACAGTTCCTGTTAGTCTACCGACCCAATGTGGGCAGGATGCCAAACATCGATGGGCAGTCTCGTCCTTTCCATTCGTTGACGCGGGTTGACATCGAACTGCAGACGCGCGACGAGTGGTCAGACCACTGTAAGGCCTGTTGGGAGGGACCCGGGCGATGTCGACGATGCTTGCCGAACGCGAGGACCTTTCGGGCGCCGAGAAGGTCTTTGCTTTCTTCCGCGACGCCCTTCTGGACGGCAGCTTGAAGGCCGGTGAACGTCTTCTGAGCGAACGGGAACTGTCGCTGAGGCTTCGTGTCTCACGGCCGCTCCTGC
This sequence comes from Mesorhizobium sp., assembly GCA_019635735.1. GTDB lineage: Bacteria > Pseudomonadota > Alphaproteobacteria > Rhizobiales > Rhizobiaceae > Mesorhizobium_A. The sequence goes on along the minus strand of JAHBYX010000004.1, from coordinate 262,000 downwards.
GCGAGGCCCTCCGCTCGTTGGCTATGCTTGGCTTCCTCGATATCCAGCACGGCCGCGGAGCCTATGTTCGCCAGGCCGACATCAACGTCCTTTCGGATTTCTTCACCTTCAGCCTCGCCCAGCAGCCCGACATTCTCGACGACGTCATGCAGGCGCGTATTGCCATCGAGTGTCAGGCGATCCGGCTTGCCTGCGAGCGCGCCACCGAGGGCGACCTCAAGCGCATCGGCTCGAAACTGACCAGGCTGATGGACACGCTGCACGACCCGGTCGAAGGAGGCGTTGCCGACTTCGCCTTCCATCAGGCGATCGTCGAGGCAGGGCACAGCGAGGCGCTAACTACACTCTACGGCGCGATCGGCGAACTCTTACGCCGCAGCCACGTGCAGCGGCGCGAGGTTACGGTCTCGGAGCCCGGCATCGTCGACTATCTCGTGGAGGCCCACAGGGAGGTTTTCCTGTCGATCGTGGAGCGCGACGCGGACGTAGCCGATCGCAAGTTGCGCGACCATTTTGCCATCGGCGACGAGTTTCGTCGCCGCAGCCTGATCTCGGCCTTCACCCGGAGGCCGCAGACCTAAGAAGAACGCATGACAATCAAAAGGGAGGATTCCGACATGCTGCACAGGACCATCATCAACGCACTGACGGGCGCAGCCGTCGCGCTCGTCATGACAGGCACCGCGCTGTCCGCCGAGCTCCGCTACGCACATGTGGGTGCCGAGGGTGACATCCAGACGATCTATGCCGCCGAGGCGGCGAAAGGCATCGCCGCGGCAACGAACAATGAAGTGACCGTAACGGTCTACCCAGCAAGCCAGTTGGGAGGCGTCGCCGAAATGGTCGACGGGGTGAAGATGGGCTCGATCCAGATGGGCCATCATGACTTCGCTTCGCTCGCCCGACTGGTGCCTGAGGTGGCGGTGTTCAACGCGCCTTTCATCTATCGCGACGGCGCACATGCGCTCGCCGCGACCGATGCGGCGACGTCCCCGGCGCTGCAGGCGATCAACGAAAAGTTGGTCGCGCAAGGCGTGCGCATCATCGGCCGCATCTATCGTGGCGACCGCCAGATCTCTTCCAACTTCCCCGTCAAGACTCCCGCTGATCTCGCCGGCAAGCCTTTCCGCGCCGTGCCGCTCGAGCTGTGGGTGTCTATGGTCAAGGGCTTCGGCGCCATCCCGACGCCGGTCGAAGTCGCGGAACTTCCGACGGCTCTCATGACCGACGTCGTCGTCGGCCAGGAAAACCCACTCACCATGATCGCGGCCAACAACCTCAACGAGGTGCAGTCGCATATTTCCATGACTGGCCATATGCGCGCGGTGCTTGCGGTGTTCGTGAACGAGGACGTGTGGCAGGGTCTCACGGAGGCACAGCGCGCAGCGATCACCAAGGTGCTCGACGACGAGGCCAAGAAGTCACTGCAGATGGCGCAGGATGGCGAGGCCAAGCTCGTCGAGGAGCTGAAGGGCCGCGGCATGACGATCATTACGGAGGCCGACGGCCTGGACATCGCAGCCTTCCGCGAGAAGGTCGGAGCTCAGATCGCGCAGGACTTCCCGAACTTCACCCCTCTGATCGAGCAGATTCAGGCGGTCAAGTAGTCGCAGGCGGCCGGGGTCTCCAGCCCCGGCCACGCCTTGCGTCTAGTGTCGGCCTGACAAGCTTCGCCCTCCGGCAAGGAGAACCTCATGCGCATCGCGGAACGCATTCTCACGGCACTTGTCGTGATGATCATGGCCGGTCTGGTGATTGTACCCACTGCCCAGGTCATCATGCGAGGCGTCTTCGTGCTGCCTTTCATCGGGGCCGAGGAGTTCACGCGGTTTCTTCTGATCTGCCTCGTCTTCTGCGCATATCCGCTTGTGGTCCAGAACGGAGAGAACATCGTCATGGGCGAGTTCAGGGCGGCGATGCCGCCACTACCGCGCTCGTTGGTCAATCTCTCGATCTCTATTCTGGCCATCGCGGCGACAGGTTTCATCGCCTATGTCACCGCGACCAACATCTCGCGGAACCTGACCAACGCGACGCCCACGCTCGGGATCCCGTTCTGGATCTTCCTGGGCGCGACCCTGTTCGGGTTCGCAGGAGCTGCGATCCTCCACCTCCTGCACCTGCGAAATCCGCCGCAGGCCGACAAGAACATCGCGGTGTAGCGAGATGGGCTTTGCGGTCGTCATCACCTTTCTGACCCTGTTCCTGCTGGGCTTCCCGGTCGTATATGCCATCCTGCTGCCGTCCATCGCCTACGTGCTGATCGAGGGCTTGCCGCTCGGCCTGCTGGCCCAGCGTATCACCTATGCGCTCGATTCCTTCCCGCTGGTGGCGGTGCCGTTGTTCATCTTCGTCGGCAATCTGATGAACCTCTCAGGTATCACCGACCGCATATTCCGTTTCGCCTATACCCTCGTCGGCCGGATCCCGGGCGGTCTGGCACAAGTGAACGTGTTCGGCAGCCTCATATTCTCCGGCATGTCTGGCGCGGCGCTCGCCGACATCGGCGGGCTCGGCCGCATCGAGATCGACGCGATGAAGAAGCGCGGCTTCGACCCCGCTTTTGCGGGAGCGGTGACGGGTGCATCCGCAACGCTCGGGCCGATCTTCCCACCGTCGATACCACTGATCGTCTACGGCTCCGTTACCAGCGTCTCGATCGTCCAGCTTCTGGTCGCGGGCATCATGCCGGCACTGGTCTGCACCGCATTGCTGATGCTGACCGTGTTCGTGGTGGCCACCATCCATAAGCACCCTCGTTCGGATCGCCGCGCAACCGCCAGGGAAATGGCGAGCGCCTTTTTTCCGGCCCTTCCTGCCATCGTCGCCCCCGCCCTGATGATCGCAGGCATGACGCTTGGCATCTTCACCCCCACCGAGGCGGCGGCGATGACGGCGGTATATGTGATCATCATCAGCGGGCTCATCTATCGCGAACTGACGCTTGAGCATCTCTGGAACTCGGCGCTTCTGACCGCGCGCAGTTCGTCTGCGATCCTGATCATCGTCGCGGCGGCAGCGCTGTTCGGCTGGATCCTCGCCGTCGAGCAAGTTCCGCAGACCTTTGCGGCCGCGCTCCTCGGACTGTCGAAGGATCCGCTGATGCTGCTGATCATCGCCAACCTGATCTTCTTCGTCGCCGGCATGTTCCTCGATTCGACAACGGCCACGCTGCTGCTGGTGCCAATCATTGCGCCGCCTCTGGTGATGGCGGGCGTGGATCCGGTTCAGCTCGGCATCGTCACGATCTTCAACCTGATGCTTGGCCTGCTGACACCGCCGATGGGACTGTCGCTTTTCCTGGTGGCCGACATCGCCAAGATATCAATTAGGCAACTGCTGTGGGCGCTCCTGCCCTTCTACATTCCGCTTTTGAGTACGCTTGCGATCCTGACGTTCGCCAAGGATTTCACGCTGTGGCTGCCGCGAATGATCGCCCATTAACGCCCCGGAGACATCCTACAATGCGCATCGTCATCGGTTCCGACCACGCCGGCTTCCCGCTCAAATCGACTATTGTCGACCACATCCGCTCGCTTGGACATGAGGTTCACGACGCCGGATCTTACGATCCGAACCCGGTCGACTTTCCGGATATCGCCAAGGCGGTTACGTCTGCGATAATTGAAGGCAAGGCAGAACGAGGGCTGATGGTCTGCGGCACGGGCGTCGGCGCCTCGATTGCGGCGAACAAGGTGAAGGGGATACGTGCCGCGGTCTGCCACGATATCCATTCAGCGCATCAGTCCGTCGAGCACGACGACGTCAATGTCATGTGCATAGGCGCGCAGATCGTCGGCGCCTGGCTCGCGAAGGATCTGGTCACCTCCTACCTACAGGCGGAGTTCTCGACCGACGAAGACTTCCGCCGTCGCGTGCGCAAGCTCGCCGAGATGGATGGCGATCGGTAGGTGCTGGAGATTTGGCGCCGAGTCATCTGGATCGGCGCGCTCCGCGTTGTGAACGATGTCGACTAGCCTGCTACTGACTCGTACGGCGTAAACGCGGCAGTTGGGTTCAGGTATCCGAGCCGCTTCCACTCCGCCTTCGCCGTCGGCATCAGATGGGCCGGACAGGTCGGAATGGCAATGACCGGCTTAGGCTCACGCGTGTTGAGCGGTCGCTTGCCGGGGTTGCCGGCGACTAGCTTCAGAACCGTGGCGGTTGGCTTTCGTCCGCGCATGATGGGTTACGTTCCGTGCCGATCAGTGCTGCAATTGTCCGCGTCCGGCTCCGGAGTTTGTCGACCCTGTGGCCCAGTCCTGGCTCCCGAACACGGGGCGATAACCGAGGTGTTCAGCCAATTGTTCCCCTTACCAATTTCGCGGTTGTGCAAAGAAACCGACGGCACCTGTCTCACGATTGAAGGCTGTAGAGATCTGCCCCAGGAAGTCGTTTCCAGTACCGGCTTGCTTCGATCAAAGGATAGCACGCCGACAAGTAATTGAAATCCTGACAATTTCCGTCATTCTTGGGCTCTGTTTCGCATGACAACGCGGGCATGGGGAGTCGTATGAAGGGATGACGGAGCGGTGAAGACTGCGCCTCGTTCCTCCGTGCGCTGCAGGCCGGCCCTGTGGATCGATTTGCGCTGCCTGCCAAGAAGCACCCGAAGTTCGGCTTCCATTTATCCACGCTCGTACCGGCGATGGCATCCTTCTCCAAAAGGAGGATGTCATGGTCGAAACTCGAATAGTCTTCTGGGTGACGGTGATGCTCACGATGCTGAGCGGGGCGGGATCGATCGCACTCGCCGCCCGTCGCAACGCTTCCGCCACGTCCTACCGCGTCGCAGATCGTCTGGCTCAGATCGCCGTCGTCGGCGCCAGTGCGATCATCGTCCTGTTGGGTCAGTCGTAAGCTACGTGCTTCAATCACACCTTTCGAAGAGGTGGCCGGCGCGTTGTGTTGCCTGAGCGCGCCGGCCTGTCACGGTCTATTTGGGGGAGCCGTGACCGTCGGAGCTTATGGTCCCTGCCGCACTTCGCAATAGAGTTTCGGCACGCATCCCCAAGGTTGGAGGCTGGTATGGAGGAACCACGGACACTTGCGGGGGTTTCGCTCAGACACAGGAGACGAACCGATGGTCAACAATACCGCCTACGAGCACGGTGCCCGCAAGTTGAAGGAACACACCGGACCAGATTCCAGTGATGACTTTAGCCAAGAGGCTGCCGAGAACAGGAAGCCGCCAAACGGGATGGGCCTGACGGAGAATTCGGCCGAACAGCGTAGCGAATCCGACAAGTCGGACCTGCGTGGAGACGGCACAGGGTCGCCCAGGGAAGATGCCTCCGGACAGTCCGAGACCAATCACCCCGGCGGATCCAACAACGGGATGAGCAGTGCCAACCCTCGTGTCCTATCCGGTGACGAAGACGGCGATGCGACCTTCCCGCTGAAGCGGCCCGTCTAGGGCCGGAGCGAAGGTTCTCGCTCACCGCGGCGATCGCCTCCTTCCGGTCCATCTTCTTGCGGATGGCCAGGTCGTCGTAGAGGATCGCCTTCGCCACGAAGTCACCATACTGCACCGACCGGGCCAGGCCCTGGTAGAGGGCCGTGTCGCGCGTCACCAGGCCATAGCGGGCGATCGTCTTCAGGCCGTTGGGCAGATTGTTGATCTTCCGCTCGACCCAGTTGGTCCACTTGCCGTCGGCGAGCGCCAGGTCCTCGGCCGTCACCTGGCCATTGGAGATGGCCGAGAACTCGCCGGCATCGATGAGAGGCCAGATCGAAAGACGACGATAGCTGTCCTTGATCGACTGGATCTCGGTCTCGAGCTTGCGGATGGCGACCAGGTCGTTCTTGCCCGTGGCAGCCCTCAGATCGGCCTCCAGGTCCACCTCACGCGCCCTCTGCTTGACGTAGAACGAGATCTCGCTCGTCTTCCTCGGAGCCCCCTTCAGGATGGTCCTGAGAGGCACACCCCGGTTGAGCAGCTGGAACATGTTGGCGACGATATTGGCCACTGGCACAATCACCGACTTGACCACGATCAGGTGCTTGGCGGCAACCTAAACCCAGCCGTGATCCTAACCCGAATCCTCCTCCCGAAACGGCCAGCCGAGCGAAGTCGGATAAAGTTGAAAATGATCTCTACTTTTTAGAGAAAATCACGGCCGATATCGCGATCTGACCGACGCCGACAGCGAGGCCACGCCTTCATGCCGCTCGTTTCGATAGATAGATTTTTTTGCCAACTAAAGGAAGGGGGTAAGGCCGTATCCTTTTGTTATCCTTACAATTTTTCATGACAGTCGTAATTCTGCATCACTACGGCTCCTGGCCCGCGAGGCATTTGAGGATAGAGGATGTAAATGTTCAAATATATTATTCCGATAATCAGGTCGATTAACTACCAAAATATCCCGATCGGTGCCTTCAGACCCCCTGGAAAGTTGACTCTCGTCCAACTCGAATTTCAACTTGCTAAAGGCTATTCCGACTTTTTGCGGGAAATCGACTGAAGAGCATCTAAAGCCTAACGCACGTCGGATCGCAGGGATTCTCGATGCCTGAAGCCGACGCTTCGACAGGCCTGTCAAGGCCCTCTCGGACGTATACAGCGCGATATCTCCGCTGAGCAAATGCGCCTCGTCGCGTAACGTTGACTCACTCATGTCAGGCAGCCCTAGCCGATCTGGGGCCGATCAAAAAAACCGAGATCGTTTCAGACCGACTAGAGGTACGCGCACACGCGAGGAGCGCGCGCATGCCTCCTGACAGCCGATCCGCACACAGTCGTCATTTCCCGACCCAATCGGAATGCTAATATTTTTAAGTATTATGCGTGGGTATTTACTAGTTAATACTGATTTTCTCGCGACCTATGTTATTTTATTATTGACACTTCTGCTCCTGTCACATTATATATAGGATAAGGCTATCTCATTCATCGAAAACACAATCAAGAGTCTGCAGGAAACATGCTTCACACGCTCCCCTCGTCCCATCGGCAATCGACACCAAAACACCTTTCAGCCTTCGAATTCTTGTCCGCAAAGCCCTTCTCTGTCGTCCTTGCCGCCAGGCCTTTTGCTCTCTGGCTGGCTCAATCTTTGTGGCCATGGCGCCGGCTACGTCGACCGGGAGGTGCGCCCAAGTGGCTCGTTCCTCGGCCAAAGGAAACCCTCGCTTTGCTGATGCCGATGGAGTTCTCGAAGTGAGCCGAGCTCTGACACCGAACGACGTTGCCAGGATGTGGCAGTGCTCGGAACGGCACGTGCGTAACCTGATCGATCGAGGCGACCTGCCCGCATTTCGCCTTGGCAGCAAACTGCTGCGTATCCGTCCCGAAGATGTGGAGGCTTTCGAATGCCGGAGTGGCGCATTACTCGATTGCGTGGAGAATTCTGCGTCACATGGGACGAAGGAAACATCCGCCGACGTTATAAGCTTGGCACATCAGACAGGGCGGAGGCGGAACGCCGCGCCGCGTCTCGATACGCGCAACTGACAAGGCCACGGGGAACGACCGTGGCCGATCTGTGGGCTGCCTATATCCTGGACAAGCAAGGGCGGGCGGTCGCTACGACCATGCAATACACATGGAAGGCGCTTGAACCGCGCTTCGGCCGCATTGAAGGCGAAGACGTTAGCGTCGCCGATTGCCGCGCCTATGCGACGGAACGCCGGAAACATGGGCGCAAGGACGGCTCCATCCACACCGAATTAGGTCACCTCCGTTCCGTGCTCGTCTGGGCGCAGAAGCAGCGGCTGATCTCCTTCGCGCCCCATATCGAGCGCCCGACGAAGCCGGAACCGAAGGATGGCTACCTTACCCGCGAGGAGGTCGCCAGCCTCATGGAAGCCGCGACCACACCGCACATCAGGACTGCCATCCATTTGATGATCGGCACTGGTGCCAGGAATGAAGCCGCTTTGGAGCTCACCTGGGATCGCGTCAATTTCGACACCAAGATGATCCACTTGCGCAACCCCTTGGACACCGCCCGCCGCAAGGGCCGCGCGATCATCCCGATGAACGACCGGCTGCTTGAGACGCTCCGGACGGCCAAGGCTGGTGCACTTACGCCATTTGTAATCGAGTGGGCCGGTAAGCCGGTTAGGTCAATCAAGAAGGGAATCAAAACAGCTGGAACGGCAATAGGGAGACCCGACGTCTCGCCGCATATGTTGCGCCACTCGGCAGCGGTCTGGCTGGCGGAAGACGGGCACAGCATGGACGAAATCGCGCAGTTCCTGGGGCACGGCAATACGCGGATCACCGCGAGTACCTATGCCAGGTATTCGCCGACGTACCTGCGAAGGCTGGCGTCGTCGCTCGAAATATGAATTTGCGAAGTGCTCTCCGGTTCAGTGAACCTCGATTTGAGAACGTCGAGGGAACATGACGCCGAAAACGCCAGTTTACGAAGCGCGCCCTTCCCCGTTTTCCAACGGGTTCAGAGTGGGGAACATTGTTTACACCGAAGATGTCGGCGGTTCGAGCCCGTCATCGCCCACCAGTAACGATTCCACAATTGACGCAACCGAGAATTGTCTGTCCGCCCCGCGGCAATTGCGGCGCGGTCATGCCAGCCGCCGCGTGAGTAGCGGGGCGCGGCTGGGAAGCGATGCGCCCCGGCCGGTCTCCACTCAGATATAGCCGACAGGCGGAGGAACGACTTCCAGTTTGTCCCAGACGCGGACGACCCCCGGCGCATTCTCTGCCGCGACCCGCACCGCGTCGCGCACGTGGACGTCGGTGACGGTTCCCTTGAGTTCGACCACACCGTCACGCACGACGATGTCCAGCGTTCCGATTGGCGCCCAATCCCTCTTCTTGAGTTCGTCCAGAATGGAGCGGCGGATCGTGATGTCGTCCGCGGCTGACTGGGGCACGTCGCCCATGCGGCGCGACAGCGCCAGGACCAGATTGGCGCGGCCGATGATCCCGACGACCTTTCCGTTTTCGACCACCGGGAGACGCTTGAACCCGCCGCGTTCCAAAAGGTCGGCCACTTCGCCGAGTTCGGCCTCCGGACTGACGCTGACGACCTCGTGGCTCATCACGTCCTCGACCTTGCGGCCGTGCTCGCGCGCATATTCCTCGGCCCGGCGGGTCGGACTCGTCCAGAATTCGAGCCAGCGCGGCCGACGATGTTCGGTTCCGAGTTCGGGCCGGTGCAACAGGTCGCGTTCCGTCACGATGCCGAGTATGCGGCCGGTATCATTGACGACCGGCAGTCCGCTGACGCCGTGCTGGATCATCTCGTGCGCGGCGTGTTCGAGGGTCGTGTCGGGTCGGACGGTGGCTACCCCAACCGTCATGATGTCGCGCGCCTTCATTTCCTCACTCCTTGATCGCGGAAAGGGCAGCCTCGGCTGCCGCCACCTGCCGTTTGACGGCGATGAAACTGTCGGGACTCACCGAAATCGAATCGATGCCGCACTCGACCAGGAAGGCAGCAAACTCCGGGTGATCGCTCGGCGCCTGGCCGCAAAGGCCGATCTTGGCGCCGGCCTTGCCCGCCTCGCGGATGACATTGGCGATCATCCATTCGACCGCCGCATCCGACTCGTCGAAGAGATCGGCGAGATCGGAGGAATCGCGGTCCACACCCAGCGTCAGCTGAGTCAGGTCGTTGGAGCCGATGGAGAAGCCGTCGAATCGCTTCGCGAACTCGGCCGCGAGCACGACGTTGGAGGGGATCTCGCACATGACGAAGACCTGCAGCCCGTCCTTGCCGCGCTCGAGCCCGTTCGCCGCCATCTCCGCCAGCACCCTGTCCGCCTCGTTCGTCGAGCGGCAGAAGGGGATCATCACCACGACGTTGGTGAAACCCATCTCGTTGCGCAGCCGCCGGATGGCGCTGCATTCCAGCGCAAAGCCCTCGCGATAGCGGGGAGAGTAGTAGCGCGCCGCGCCGCGGAAGCCGATCATCGGATTTTCTTCGCGCGGCTCGAACTCCGCCCCGCCGATAAGTCCGGCATATTCGTTGGTCTTGAAATCGCTCATCCGCACGATGACCGGTTTCGGCCAAGCCGATGCTGCGATGCGGGCAAGGCCGCGGGAGAGCTTGTCGACGAAATATTCCGGCTTGTCGGCATAGCCCGTCGTGATCTCCGCGATCTCGCGCTTGGCGTCCTCGTCCTTCAAGGTGTCGTAGCGGACCAGCGCCATGGGATGGATCCGGATATGGTTGCCGACGACGAATTCCATACGGGCAAGGCCGACGCCGTCGCTCGGGATGCGCCACCAGCGCAGCGCCGCCGCGGGATTGGCCAGATTGAGCAGGATTTCCGTTTGGGTCGGCGGCAGGTCGGTGACGTCGACCTCGCTGGTCTCGAAGTCCGCGACACCTTCATAGACGAAGCCGCGGTCGCCTTCGGCGCAGGAAACAGTGATCGACTGCTCCCCGTGCAGGACTTGCGTTGCGTTGCCGGTGCCGACGATTGCGGGAAGCCCCAGCTCCCGGCTGACGATGGCGGCGTGCGAGGTGCGGCCGCCATGGTCGGTGACGATCGCCGCCGCGCGCTTCATGATCGGCACCCAGTCGGGATCCGTCGTGCCGGTGACGAGGATCGAACCGTCGACGAAACTGGCGATGTCGCGCGCGCTCTCGATCAGGCAGACCTGGCCGGTAACGACGGCGTCGCCAACGGCGAGGCCCTCGGCGAGGGTCTTGCCCTTCTTCGTGATCGCATAGCTCCTGAACGTGGTCGCATCGCGCCGCGACTGCACCGTCTCCGGTCGCGCCTGCACGATGAAGACCTCGCCCGTCTCACCATCCCTCGCCCATTCCATGTCCATGGCACGGCCGTAGTGCTTCTCGATCGCGGCGGCCCAGCGCGCGAGGGTGAGGATCTCGTCATCCCTCAGGACAAAGGCCGCACGCTCGGCCTTCGAGGTCGGCACGTTGCGGGTCGGCTTTTCGCCCGACGCGTAGACCATCTTCAGCGCCTTGGCGCCGCACTTCTTTTCGATGATGGGAACCAGCCCCTCGCCCGCCAGCAGTGGCTTGAAGACCTGGTATTCGTCGGGGTCGACAGCGCCCTGCACGACGTTCTCGCCGAGCCCCCAGGCCGCGTCGATGACGACCACATCGGGGAACCCTGTCTCCGTGTCGATGGAGAACATCACGCCGGACCCGCCCAGGTCGGATCGTACCATCTGCTGGACGCCGATCGAGAGCGCCACGCGCATGTGGTCGAAGCCTTTGGCCTGACGGTAGCTGATGGCGCGGTCGGTAAAGAGCGAGGCGTAGCAGCGGCGGCAGGCGCCGAGCAGCGCATCGACGCCGCGGATGTTGAGGAATGTCTCCTGCTGCCCGGCGAAACTGGCGTCGGGAAGGTCCTCGGCGGTCGCGCTCGACCGCACCGCCACGTCGACGTCGCTCTTGCCGGCGCGTTCACAGAGGGTGAAATAAGCGGCGGCGATGGCCTGCGCCGTCTCCTTCGGCCATTCGCCCTTGAGGATGAGCGAGCGGATGGCGCTGCCCGTTTCCGCCAGCGTCGCTTTTCCCGCTGCGTGCTCGTCGAGCAGGGCAGCGATCCTCTCCCTCTGCCCGTTGGCGTCGAGGTAGCTCCAATAGGCATCCGACGACGTCGCGAAACCCGGCGGTACGCGGATGCCTTTGGGCGCGAGTGCCTGGACCATCTCGCCCAGCGAGGCGTTCTTGCCGCCAACGCGGGCGACATCCGCGCGTCCGACCTCCTCGAACCAGAGCACCGGGCCCGCCTTTGGACGCGTCTCGGCCGCAGATCGGGATGTCGGTTTGTCCATCGGACCCTCCTCTTGTCTAGATCACTATGAGGAGGTTCGGCCGATCTGGCTTTGATGTCTGTCAATCGGCGCCGGTTGCCGGCGTGACCGCAACGTCAGCGAACCGCAATGTGCTCGAGGTCGTTGCTGCTGAGGTGTTCGTAGAGATCGAAGACGTCTTCCGGCCGGCACAACTCCGTCCCTGGCGTCATCACGGCACCTGCCCCGGCCGCAATGCCGAACCGGAACGCGTCCTCTGTCGAGCGGTTCTGCGACAGGGCCCATATCATGCCGGCAAGAAAGCTGTCGCCGGCCCCGACGGCGGAACGGGTGATGACATGGATCGCGCGCATGCGCATCACGCCCTCGGCGCTTGCAAGCACCGCGCCTTCGATGCCCAATGTCACGGCAACCAGATCTGCCGCCCCCCGCTCGACCAGCCCGGCGGCGGCGCGACAGACGCCCGCCTCGTCGAGCTTTTCGCCGATCAGCGCTTCCAGTTCGCCCAGGCTCGGCTTCACGACGAAGACACGTGACCGTGCCAGCGTCTCGCTCAAGCCTTCGCCGGAACTGTCGAGCACGAAACGCGCCCCCCGGCGGGCCGCCGCATCGGCCATGCGCGTGTAAATGTCGGGCGGCGCTCCCTGCGGCAGGCTGCCGCTGGCGACCACATAGTCGCCGTCATGGTTCGCAACCGCTTCGACGAAGGGCTCGAGTTCGTCCGGCCGCACGGTCGGTCCTTTTGGCACGAAGCGGTATTCGAGACCGGTAGAGCGCTCCCGCACGGTATAACCCAGGCGCGTCTGCCCGCAGAAAGGCAGCCGCCGGCACGGCGTTCCCTCCTCGATAAGCAGCCTCTCCAGCATCGCACCGAGCTCGCCGCCCGCGCCGAAAACAGCCTCCACCTCGCCGCCGAGCCGCCTGACCACCCGCGCGACATTGATGCCGCCGCCGCCCGGATCGTAGCGCTCGTCGAATGTGCGCACCTTGCGCGTGTGCTGGACCTTTTCCGTCTCGCTGGACAGGTCGACGGCGGGATTGAGCGAAATGGTGAGGATCGGTTTCATGCGCCGGCCACCCCGGTCTCCGCCCGGGATGAAGGGGCATCGGGAACGACGGTGACATGATCGACGACGCCGGCGGTCCCGCGCACGCCCTCGGCGATCGCCCGGGCCGCCTCCCGCGCCGGCTCCGATGGCAATTGCCCCCAGAGGTGCACGACACCGTCCGAGACGATGACGCGGAGATCCGACTCCCTCAGCTCCGCGACCTCGCCTATCCGCGCAAGAACGGAGCGGCGGATCGCATCGTCCTCCTTGATCGGCGGCTCCGGCCTGGCGACGGCTATCGCCCGCAACAGGTCGGCCCGGGTGACGATGCCCACGAGCGCACCGTCCCGCAGCACCGGCAGCCGCTTGACGCCGCGTTCGACCATCAGCGCCGCAATCTTCCCGACCAGAGTGCCCTCGTCGACGGTGACGACATCGGTGGCCATGACGTCGCCCACCTTCCAGCTGTGCGCCCTGAGATGATCCCGCGCTTCCTGCCGGTTCTGACCTGGTTGCAGGAACAGATCTGTCCCCAGTTCGGCGCGGCGCAGGAGGTCGCCTTCCGTGAGGATGCCCACAAGGCGGCCCTGATCGTCGACGACGGGCAGGCCGCTTATGTTCCGGTCGCACATGATCCCGACTGCGTGTCTGACGCCGTGGTCGGGGCTCACCGTCACGACGCCCACCGTCATGATATCCCGTGCATTCATGTGCTCGTCCTTCTGCCTCTTTTGCAGAGGGCATCATATCCGGCGGAGCGTCGTTGATCTGCCGCAAAAGCCCGCGCCTCGGGCTCAGCGCGGTCCGATTGACAGAAATCAAGGAAGCAACTCATCTGCCGTGCGATCTGGTTGAAACGACAAGACATCGGGGGCTCTCAATGCGCAGACTGGCAATCCACATCCTCGCCATCGCTTCGATCGGCTTCACGGCGCAGAGCGCCTTTGCGGACAGCTGCTACGACCTCTGGTACGAGCGCAACGCGATCTATGACGACAACGGCTACTGCTTCAAGACGGACCTCGGCAAACGGGTGTTCGACAACAGCGACTGCTACACGAACAAGCCGACGTTTTCGAAAGCCGAGTGGCGCAGGATCGAACAGATCCGCCGCCAGGAAAAGCGGCTCGGCTGCAAGGTGAACTGACCGCCCTACTTAAGGCCGGTCCGCCATTGCTTCTTGACGAGATCGCTTGCCTCGACGAGTTGCGCCGGCGTCATGGCCGCCCCGACCCGGTCGCGGATCGGCGCCGCTTCGGCCAGCCCCGCCGCGGCGGCGAGATTGAGCCACATATAGCCCAGGACGTAGTCCTGCGGCACGCCTTGGCCGCGCAGGTGAAGCAGGCCGAGATTGGCCATCGCGGCGGGCATGCCGAGTTCGGCGGCCTTCTCGAACCATGACGCGGCCTGTGCTGGTCCGCCCGATCGGGAACCATCGGTGGCCATGACGTAGGCGAGAAGGAACATCGCCACGGGGTCGCCTCTCGACGCGCCCTCGGCGAAGGGCTCCGGCCCGGCCGTCGAAGGATCGAGGGGTATGAGACGCGGGTCATAGAGAAGCCCCTCGCCCGAGACGATGTCGGTAGCGGTCGTGCCACCCCTCTGTCCCGCCTTCGCATAGAGTTCCATGGCCCTGGCCTCGTCCTGCGCGACCCCGAAGCCGTTCTCGTACATGACGCCCAGATTGTAGTAAGCCTGCGTCTGGCCCTGCGCGACAGCCTTCTCGAAAAGCCCCACGGCTCTCTCGTAGTCCTGCGCCACGCCCTCGCCCCGCGCCAGCATCAGCCCGAGGTTGTTCTGCGCCCGGGCGTCGCCCGCTTCAGCCGCCTCGGAAAAGAGCCGGGCCGCGCGCGCAAGATCCTTCTCGACGCCCGATCCCTGCTGGTAGGCGAGACCGAGACTGGTCCTTGCCGCCGGCAGCCCCTTCTCCGCCGCCGCCTCGAACCAGCGTGCGGCCTCGGCCTTGTCCTCGACGCCGAGCCGGGCGTCGTCGAGCAGCAGCGCGAGATCGTACTGGTGAGCCGGATCTCCCTGTTCGGCCGCCCGCCTCATCCACAGGACGGCGGCGTTGCCGTCCCGCGCCACGCCGAGACCTTCCGCATGCAACCGCCCGAGCGCATTCTGCGCCCGCGCATCGCCGTGCTCGGCCGCCTTCGCGATCCATTGGGCAGCGGCCGCGAAATCCTGCGGTACGCCGAGCCCGTCGAGATGAACCTTGCCCAGCAGATATTCGGCGGCTGCGTCTCCCGCCGCGGCCAGCGGCTCGAGCTGGCGGACCGCGGCGGCGACATCCCCGGCGTCCAGCAAAGCCTGGGCCTGATCGGTGGACGCTGCACGGGCGGGCGCGAATGCGGACAGGGCGACCAGCATGAAGACGGCGACCCGCAGTCCGGCCCGTCTCAGCCCTTGTCGCGCGTCTTGGCGATCCATTCCCGGGCTTTCTTCTGCGCGTCGGCTATCTGCTCGCGCGTCATCAGCTTCGACAGATTGTCGCGCATCTTCACCGCCGCCTCGTTTCCGTCGGTGGCAGCGATGTTCGCCCACTGATGGGCCGCGACATAATCCTGGCCCATGCCATCGCCGGCCGCGTATTTCTTCGCCAGTTCGAGCTGCGCCAGGGCGTCGCCGGCCTCGGCCGCCTCATGGTAGAGCGCGACTGCCCTTGCATCGTTGGCGGGATCCTTCGTGTCGGCATCGATCAGCGCGGCGAGCCTGGCTTTCGCCGGCGCAGATCCGGCCCCGGCCCTGGCCTCAAGCCATTTGAGCGCGTCGGCATTGCCCTCCCCGGCCGCCATCGCCACCCATAGCGCTCCGTCCGCATCGTCGGCCGGCACCGCACTTCCCTCGACGATCATGGCGGCCAGCCTCGCGACCGCCTGTTTGTCGCCGCCGAGCCCGCCCTTGCGATACCATTCAGCCGCCTTCTCGTCACTCTTCTCGACGCCCCGGCCGGCTTCGTAGAGCGCGCCCAGCGCCGCGGCGGAGCGGGCCATCCCTTTGCCGGCCGCCTTCTCGTAAGCCTCGGCCGCGAGCTTGTCATCCTGCGGAACACCCTTGCCGGAGTAATACATGTAGCCGAGATTGCTGAGCGCCCCCGCGTCCCCCGCATCCGCCGCCTTCTTCGTCCATTCATAGGCGAGCGCATAGTCCGGCTGCCGTTCGGCCGACCCGGTGAGATAGTGACCGCCGAGATCGCGTTGCGCGGCGGGCATCCCCGCCTCGGCCGCCTTGCGGTACCACTCGAGCGCCTTCGCCTCGTCCCTGGCCACACCAGTCCCGGCGATCAGGTTGCTGGCCAGTGTGTATTGCGCGATCGCCAGCCCGTTCTCGGCGGCGAGCTCGAACCACTTGCCCGCCTCCTTCGTATCCTTCGTCGCGCCCTGGCCGGTGGCGTAGATACGGCCGAGCTCGAACTGCGCCTCGGCGTTGCCGGCGCGCGCGGAAGACATGATCCAAGTGAGGCCTGCGACCTCGTTCTTCTCGATGCCGGCGCCGGCGAGATACATCTGGCCGATGAAAAGCTGGGCGGTCGCGTTGCCCTTTTCCGCAGCGAGCTTGAACAGGGTCGCCGCCTCGGCCTCGTTGCGGTCGACACCGCTCCCCTGGAGATGGAAGACACCGAGCTGGAGGAGCGCCGACGCATCCCCCTGGTCGGCGGCTTTCCTCATCCAGCCCGAGGCGGCCTTCAGGTCCTTCTCCGTCCCCTGCCCCAGCGCGAGCATGTATCCGAGCCGATACTGGGCCAGCGCGTCGCCCGCGTCGGCCAGCGGCTTCAGGATTTCGAGAGCCTTCGCGTAGTCGCCGGCCGCGTATGCTGCCTCCGACTGCTGCATGGTCGGCGCCGTCTCGACTGACGTGCCTTCGGAACCCTGGCTGTTCTGCGGTGCGGCGCCCGAGACGGCTGGCTTGGCCTGCTCCTGCGCGAACGACGGATGGGGCACGCTGAGGACAGTCGCCGAAAGGGCGAGAATTGCCGGGCCAAGTGCATTTCGGACGAACTTCATTCAGTGCCTTTCGAGCTTTCGGAATCGTACGCGCTGCGGCCGAAGCGGCATCCTCCGCCCGGCCGAAAATGCGGGAAATCCGGACTTTTGCAAGGCCGCCGCATCGACGTCAGCGCGTCGCCGCGCCTTCGCGCGCGATGCGATAGAGCGATCCGGCATCGAGGCCGCCGTCGATCGTCGTCTTGCCGCCGGTCGACCAGTGAACGGTCGCGCTTTCGATCCGCTCGGCCTTGCCGGTGCCGAAATGCAGGACCGGCGCGTCGAAGGACATGAACCCTCCGCCGCTCTGCAGCTCGCGCATCTGCGTCAGCCCGTCAGCCGTCTTGATCTCGAGCCGGTTGCCGATGCCGAACTGATTGCCGAGCCCGTCGCGGAACTCGAACGCGATCGAATTGCCGTCGGCCGATCCGTTGACATAGGCCATCGGCGGGCCGTTGACCGGCACGGTGATGAAATCCTGGTCGCCGTCATTGTCGAAATCGATCGCGACCGCGGCCGCGGTGATCAGGTAATCCTCCATTCCGGCCGGAACCGTCTGTTCCTTGAACTTGCCCGTGCCGTCATTCATGAACAGGATCTTGGACGGGCTGATCTCGTTCGGGATCCAGGTGCCGTTGAGGACATAGATGTCCTTCCAGCCGTCATTGTTGACGTCCTCTACCTTTACGTCCCAGGTCCAGCCGCCGATCTCCACCCCCGCCGGCACGGCGTGTTCCTCATAGCTCCCGTCGCCCTTGGGCGACAATAGCACGTTGCGGCGCTGGATCTGCGGAATGGCCTTGTCGAGTTCGGCCTGGGTCGGCTGGCGGACCGGGCGGAAATGGATCTCGCAGAGCTGGCGCGCCCTCTCCTGCGTCACTGCGATCAGATCGCAGATCGACGAATCCTTGCTCTGGATCGCCAGGTCCTTGACCAGCATGGCACGGCATTCGCTCTTGTCCGGTTCCGGCAGTTCGGCGCAGCGCGTAGCGTTGGACGGATCGAAGCTGTGGCCGGACTTGTACCATTGCTTGATCGCCATGTTCTTCTCGCAGATCGCCTTGTCGCTCGCGCGCCCGATGCCGTCGCAATAGAGTTCCAGCGGCTGGGTCTTCAGTTTGTTCGCAATGCCCGACGAGCGCCCGGCGATCTGGCCGACATAGATGTCCTGCCTGCCCGTGTTCGCAAGGTCGGCGGTCTTGAACGCCATCGTCGTCTGCGTCGTCATCGGGATCAGGTTGTCCTGGCGGCGGATGGGCGTGAATGCGCCAGCACCGTCGCCCAGCGAGAAGAACGCTGTACGCGTGCCCCAACCTCCACACGCATCCGCGCTCCCAGGATTTGCATGGCCTCGAAGCTCAAAGATGCTCACTCGGACTCGGTTGTGGTAGCCGCGGTCATGAGCGGCAAGCATCGCAATTCCGTGGGTGGCATGTGGGACGAAATCGGCGGCCTGCAGCGGGATTTCGTCCTTGGCGAGGGCCTGACCCCCGATATGCGGCTGCTCGACATCGGTTGTGGATGTCTGCGCGCCGGTGTGCATTTCGTGCGCTATCTGAACGCCGGCAACTACTACGGCATAGACGTATCCCAGGCATTGCTTGACGCCGGATATGACATCGAGCTTGCCGACGCCGGCCTGCAGAATAAGTTGCCTCGTTCGAACCTGAACTGCAACGGCGGGTTCGAGGCGAGCATGTTCGGCGTGAAATTCGACGTCGCCATCGCCCAGTCTGTTTTCACGCATCTTCCGCTCAACCATTTCAGGCTGTGCATGGCGCGCGCCGCAGACTATGTGCGGCCGGGCGGCACACTCTATGCCACCGTCTTCCTGCCCCCCGATGGCGCCGACTGGACGAGACCAATCACCCATTCTCCAGGCGGAATCGTGACACATCCGAACGCCGACCCGTTCCATTATCAGGAGTCTGATGTCGGGTATGCGGTCGCCGACCTGCCTTGGACGCTTCTCGAGATCAGGGACTGGAACCATCCGCGCAACCAGCAGATGGCGATCTTCCGCCGAGACCCGGCCTGAGGTGCCGTGATTGACGGAGTCTCTGCCCGGCACGCCGATTCTTATCCTCGGCATGCACAGATCCGGAACCAGCTGCCTCGCCGGCTGTCTCCAGGCGGCAGGACTGTTCCTGGGCGAGGTCAAGACACAGTCCACGCATAACAAGAAGGGCAACCGCGAGAACATCGCGGTCATGCACCTCAACGACGAGGTGCTCGCTTCGAACGGCGGTTCGTGGCGACATCCGCCGGCGAACGTGGTCTGGACCGGATCGCAACTGGCCGAAGGCGAGCAAGTAGCCAGGACGATCGCCCGGGAGGATTCCTGGGGGTTCAAGGACCCTCGTGCCTTGCTGACGCTGGACGGCTGGCTGGGCATTCTCGGCAAGGTCGAACTCGCCGCGAGCTTCCGGCATCCTCTCGCCGTCGCCCAATCCCTGAACCGGCGCGACCCAACCTTGTCCATTGAGGAAGGCCTGCAACTCTGGCAGGCGTACAACGAACGGCTGCTGAGTGCCGCTGCTCGCCTTCCGATTCGCCTGATCGACTACGGCCGATCTGGCGAAGCCTATCTCGACTCCGTGGTCCGTATCGCCCGCGATCTCGCGCTCCCGGAACCCGAGGCCGCGGCCCGGTTCTATGACGACAATCTGAGACACCAGACCATCGACGAGGCGCAGCCCATACCGCACCCGCTCGCGCACACCTACGCGCGGCTGCAGGCACTGACCTGTTAACGGCGCCCGTTTCCCCCCGAGCGCTGAACCCTCAGCTCGCCGGCAGCCTCACCGCGGCCGTCTTCTCGATCGCCGTCATCACCTTGTCGTCGCGGCTATAGACATCCGGAAAATACTCGACCGCGCCATCCTTGTTGGGCCATGCGGTGAAATAGGCGACGTAGACCGGGATATTGCCCGGAATCTTCTCCGAATTGTGCCCCTGCGCCAGCTTCGATTTGATGTAGCCGACGTCCTTGCCGAGCAGCGCAGCCGCCATCTCGCGCGGCTGGTGCAGCCGGATGCAGCCATGGCTGAAGGCGCGGGATTCACGCTGGAACAACGCCTTCTGCGGCGTGTCGTGCATGTAGATCGCGTGCTTGTTGGGGAACAGGATCTTGAGCTCGCCCAGCGCGTTCGCCTCGCTCGGGCTCTGGCGTACGTTGAACGGCACCTTGCCGCCGAACTGCCCCCAGTCGATGGCCGAGGACGGGATGCGCTGCCCCCGCGCGTCGGTCACTTCATAGCCGGCCCGGTCGAGATAACCCGGATCGTTGCGCAGGCGCGGCAGCATCTCGTTGACGATGATCGACTGCGGCACGCCCCAGTAAGGATTGTAGTCGATCTGCTCGATCGTATCCTGGAAGAAGCTGGTCTGGTTGGAAGCGGTTCCGACCACGACCCTCATCGACAGCCGTTCGGTTCCGTTCTCGAAATAAGTCGCCGTGAAGGCCGGCTGGTTGACGAAGACCCGGCGTGCGCCGAGGTCCGAGGGCAGCCAGCGCAACTGTTCGAGCGCGACCTTCACCTTGCCGATCCGGTCCGCCTTGGAAACACCGGCGAGCGCCTGCACCGTGCGCGGGCCGACCACGCCGTCGCCCTTCAGCCCGTGCGCCTCCTGTGCCTCCTTGATCAGCGGCACGAGGTCGGGCGTGTAGTCTTCCTTTCCGCGCGACAGGGCGAGAAGGACCGCATGTTTCGTCGCGAATTCCGGTGTGGCCTTGCGCTCGATCAGCGCGATCAGCTTCGGCAGTTCCGCGCTCTTTCCGCCCGGCTTCAGGAGCAGCTTCGGATCGACGACGATGTCGTTCTCCGCCAGCGCCGACAGCGCTTCCAGTTCGGCGCGCAGCCGCAGATACTCGTCGCTCTGGGGATGGTAGGAGTCGAGCAGCACCGCCGTATCGAACGTGCGGGACAGCTTCTCGAGTTCCTTGGCGAGATCGAGCTGTTTCGGGGCGAAGTCGTGGTAGCCCGACAGCCGGTTCGGATCGATGCGGCCGCGCACGGAATCGCGGACGTAGCGCAGAACTTTCGCCGACAGGGCGAGTTCGAAGCGCGCAAGCTCGCGCTGGCGCGAGACCATGTCGTCCATCGAGAACGACGCCTGCGGCACGTCGACGGAATATTCCGCCGGGTCGAGGCCGTGGCTGCCGGCCTCGGCCAGCGTTCTCAATGCCTGCTGGGCGCGGCTGTTCAGACCGTATCCCGATATCCAGATGAAATCCTGATGCGCCTCGTAGTGCGCGGCGATCGCGTCGGCCACATCCTTTTCCGCTGCGAGATCGAGATCGCTGAGAAACGGCATCGCCTCGGCAAACCGCACGCCGGAGGCCCCCGCGAGCGTCAGATCGGGCAGGCCCGACGGCGCCACGACCTGCGGCACCTTCACCTTGACCAGCGAGTCGGTCTTGTAGGTGTAGTAGGACGGCGCCGAGATCTTCGCGACCGGCTTCGCCGGACGCTTTGCCGGCTCCGGCGGAAATTCATGCTGACCCTGGCGCTTAATGCCGCCGCCGAAAAGCCGGTCGAAGAAGTTCTGCGCCTGCGCCGGCTCGACGCCGGCCGCGACGAACATTCCGCAGGCCAGTCCGGCCCCCAGCAAGCGGACCGATACCTTTCGTCCCCTCAACATCTCTCTCCCTGCTCCGCCGCATGCATAAGAAGGCTTCGCACGTCAGACACCGTCCCGCATGCCGAAGCAGTCCTCTGGTCAGTATAGCCTGAACCGTCGGCGTGACGACCGCAAATCCCCTAACCCATGACGATCTCAAGTAAACGTGACGCCGATCACACACCTGCGCTCCGAAACCTTCCGCCACCGTCGAGGACGGCTTCGATCTCGGGAGCTCCGGACCCCGGCCGACCGCCCGCCGGCGATCAGCGCCCCGATTTGGCGCTCGCATCGGTCACCCGGTCCGAACTCATCTGCCAGAGGGGAAGCAGCTGGTAGAGCTGATCCTGCCGCGGCGGACGGGCTGGAATTCGCGTGATCGAATCGGTTTGGAGTTCCAGTCGCAGCGGCCTCCATTCGTCGCGCGACACCGGGCGGTCGGATTTTGCTTCGCGATCCATGTCCTTGTCTCCCGTCATGTTCACGAACGGGCGCCATGATCGGCTATGATTGAGGCGGAAAATTGCCGGACAGGCGCACGGGGATTTTGACCAAACCATTGTATGGGCTAGCTATTCTCCACTCTTCCCGGCGACCGACCTGCGATAACCATTCCGTTACCGGGCGTAACGCATGTTGACAGAATTCGGGCCGCGCCGCTCAATTACGCTGGGGCAGGACAAACTCTTGGGAATCGAGTGAGATGAGAAGACTGACCATTTTCGCGGCCGTCATGGCCGGCCTCTTCGCAACGCCTGCGATCGCCGAGACCAACTGGGTCTACGACGCGGGAAAAAAGCAACTCATCTCGCGCAACGACCTCAACCAGGGCGGAGGCAAGCGCTACTACCGTTCCGACAAGTCGCCGATACCGCGCCGCACCGTCGCGTTCGACACCAAATACGGGGCTGGAACGATCGTGGTGAACACCGGCGAGCGGCGCCTCTACTACACGCTCGGCAACGGCAAGGCGATCCGCTACGGCGTCGGCGTCGGCCGCGACGGCTTCACCTGGTCGGGCACCCATCGCGTCACGCGCAAGGCCGAGTGGCCGGGCTGGACGCCGCCCGCCACGATGATTCGCCGCGAGGCCGCCAAGGGCCGCAAGCTGCCCGCCTACATGCCCGGCGGCCCGGACAATCCGCTCGGCGCGCGCGCGCTCTATATCGGCTCGACGATCTATCGCATCCACGGCACCAACCAGCCCTGGACGATCGGCCAGGCGATGTCGTCGGGCTGCATCCGCATGGCCAATGAGGATGTGACGCACCTCTACAGCGTCGCCGACGTCGGCACCAAGGTCGTTGTCATTCGCTGACCCCGCGACACGCCGGGGACAGGCTGGAAGACCGCCGGGTTTCTTGCCAATCCCGGCGGCATGCAGGCTCAGCTCTGGTTGCGGATCGCGGCTCGCCTCGCAACCGGCACATGCTCCGCTTCGGCCAGGGCGAAATCCACCGCTTGCACCACGACCGACGGATCGCCCAGAACGCGGCGGTGGCCGAGGCCGTTGACCCAGGCGAGCCGCACGTGTTCGCCTGCCCGCGCATAGCCCTCGGCATGCTTTGGCGACACTTCCTTGTCGTCGGCGGCGTGCAGCACGAGCGTCTCGACCGGGTGCTCGGCCAGCTGGATCTGTCCAGTATAGGCTTCGAGCGGCTGCCCGGCGATCCTGTGCACGAGGTCGGCGATGGCGGTCTGCGTGCGCGGGCCGAGGTTCAGGAAACGTCCGAAATCGGAAAAGATCATCGGCATCGAACTGGGAGCCGCGATCAGCACCAATCGATTGGCCCTCACCTTCTCGACATGCGTCACCGAACCGACCGCCGCATTGACCGCCACCGCGCCGCCGAAGGAATGGCCCACGAGCGCGCGGAACGGCCCGAACCACTGGTCGGCGGCCTGAACGGCTGCGACCGCGATCGCCATGTTGAGCCGGCGCCCGGCAGAGGCGCCGTGACCCGGCAGGTCGATCGCGATGACGCGGACGCCGGCATTCCTGAAGCCGTCGATGATCGACCGCATATGCTCGGTGCGGGAGCGCCAGCCGTGGACGACGAGCACCGTCGCGGACCAGAGATTCGACGGCGGCCGGAATTCGTGCGCCGCCACGCAGGTGCGGCCTACGGTCAGGCGGTGCAGCCGCGCCTCCTGCATGAACTCACGGCTGCGGTCGAGGATACGGGCCTCGGCGGCGTTCGGCTTGCCCGGATCGGCGGTGCGGCAGAACAGTTCGAAGGCGATACGCCCGGCCAGGCGTGGCGCGATCGGGTCCGCCATGCCAAACAGGGTACGGATGATTCTCAACCCGAATGATGCCACAATAGGCCTCCAGAGGATTCGTTCAAACATGAACATAATCGTTCAAGCATGAACAAAATGCAAGACCTCCCTTGGGACAATCCGCGATTCCGCAACTGGATCGCCGTGGTCCAGGCCGAAAAGGCGATCGTGCGTGCGCTGACCAAGGCGCTGCAGCCCTTCGATCTCAAGATCGCGCAGCTCGATCTGCTGATGAACCTCTACCGCCACCCCGGCGCATCGCAGCACGACATCGCGCGCAAGCTGCTGGTCGGCCGGTCGAACGTGACCATGCTGATGCCGCAGATGGAGAAGCAGGGTCTGATCGTCCGCGAGGCCGACGCCAAGGACAAGCGGGTGCTGCGGCTGCAGCTCACGCCGAAGGGCGAGGACGTCCTGCTGCAGGCGCTCAAGGCCTATACCGCGCTGATCGACCGCGTGATGGCGAGTTCGACGCCGGCGCAATGCGACTCGATGGGCGACACGATGCGCAAGATCTCCGAGATGCTGAAGGACGAGTGATCAGAGACTGTTTCGAAATTCGCTCTGGCGAGTCATATGGTGGTGGTTTCGAGAAACGGCGCGCAGCGGACATTCGGGTCCGTGAGCACCGGAAGCGCAGAAAACGCCATCAGATGGCCGCCAGTGTAGGATTTCCAAACAGTCTCTCAGCGCGGAGCGCCGATGATCACGACCGCGCCGGCGAGACACAGTACCGCGCCTGCCAGATCGAAACGGTCGGGCACGGTCTTCTCGACCGTCCACAGCCAGACGAGAGATGCGACGATGTAGACCCCGCCATAGGCGGCGTACGCCTCCCCGCGGCCTCGGAAGGAACGAGCGCCAGCAGCCAGGCGAATGCGATGAGCGAGGCGACGCCCGGCACCAGCCACAGCATCGGCTTGTCGAGTTTCAGCCAGGCCCAGAAAGCGTAGCAGCCGGCAATCTCCGCCAACGCTGCGAGCACATAGACGATCGAAGTCCTCATCGGTGCTGCTTAGCGCAGCAACGCGCGCCGCGGAACGGCTACCACATCGACTTCTTCGCGCGCTCCGGCCACTCGGCGTCATAGGCCGAGCCGTCGATTGCCGCCCTGCTCGTCACCTCGAGAATCCGGCCCGGCGTCGGCAGGGATTTCGGATCGACGTGCTTCGCCGCATTCCACAGCTCCGAACGATGGATGGCGCGGGCGCACTGGAAGTAGACCGACTGGACACGGATCACCATCACCGTTCGTGCCGGTTTGCCCTCCACCGCAAAGCTCCCGCAAAGTCCGGCATCGTCCGTGACATGGGCTTCGCCATTGACCCGAAGCGTGGTGCCCGAACCCGGCACGAGGAACAGCAACCCGACCCGCCCGTCACGGATGACGTTGCGCAGCGAATCGGCGCGGTTGTTGCCGCGCCGGTCGGGCATCATCAGCGTCCGCGGGTCGTGGATCCGCACGAATCCGGCGAGATCGCCGCGCGGCGAGCAATCGAGGCCTTCCGGGCCGGCCGTCGCCAGCGCGACGAAGGGCGAGGCCTCGATGAACGCCGCGTATTCGGGGATGATGTGATCGAGCTCCTTCACCAGCGAAGTCTCGCCCCGGACGCCGTAGAGCGTTTCAAGTTCCTCCACCGTCTCGATCCTGCGCATGCCGTCACCCTTTCGCCGTTCACGCGACCACCCCTGCCCGCGCTCCACGCGAACCTTCTTCGTCGGCTGAATGACAGGCGTATGACCGCCCTCGAACGCTCAGCCGCGCGACAAGCCCTTCGCGGCGAGCTCATCGAGATAGGATTGCCAGCGCTCCGCCTTCTCGTGGCCGAGTTCGTGGAGATAGTTCCAGGTGAAAATGCCGGTGTCGTGGCCGTCGTCGAAGGTGATGCGGACCGCATAGTTTCCCGTCGGCTCGATCTTCGATATCGCGACATTGCGCTTGCCGGGCACCGTCACCCGCTGCTCGGGGGAATGACCCTGGACTTCGGCCGATGGCGACAAGACGCGCAGCAGTTCGGCCGGAAGCTCGAATGCGTGGTGATGTCCGGGAAAGGTGACGGTCATCGTGCGCCGATCCTTCGACACGCGCAGTTCGGTCGGTACGGTCATGCGACATCCTCCGGGGTTGTGCCCGGGATAGATCGCATTGATCCCGATGGGAAGTGGCAAGGCGCGTCGCCTTCGACCAAAGGGCGATCGAGGTGGCCTTGAAGACAACGAAGCTCTATATGACTATGCGAGCAGAGGCTGGAAGCTGTGAGCCATATGACCTACCACCCCCACGCCGCGCCGATGATCGACCCGTTCGGGCGCTCGATCACCTATCTGCGCGTCTCGGTGACGGATCGCTGCGATTTCCGCTGCACCTATTGCATGGCGGAGGACATGACCTTCCTGCCGAAGAAGGACCTGCTCAGCCTCGAGGAACTCGACCGGCTCTGTTCGGTCTTCATCGAGAAGGGCGTCAGGAAGCTGCGTCTCACCGGCGGCGAGCCGCTGGTGCGCAAGAACATCATGCATCTCGTTCGCCAGCTCTCGCGCCATCTGGCGTCGGGCGCGCTCGACGAACTGACGCTGACGACCAACGGCTCGCAGCTGGCGAAGCACGCCGCCGAACTCGCCGATTGCGGCGTCAGGCGCATCAACGTCTCGGTCGATACGCTCGATCCGGAGAAGTTCCGAACCATCACCCGCTGGGGCAATCTCGACCGCGTGCTGGAAGGCATCGACGCTGCCCAGGCCGCCGGCATCCACGTCAAGATCAACGCCGTCGCGCTCAAGGACTTCAATGACCGTGAACTGCCCGACTTGATGCGCTGGGCCCATGGTCGCGGCATGGACATGACCGTCATCGAAACCATGCCGATGGGCGAGATCGACGCCGACCGTACCGACCAGTACCTGCCGCTGTCGCTGCTGCGCGCGAACCTCGAGCGCGAATTCACGCTGAAGGACATCCCCTTCAAGACCGGCGGCCCCGCGCGCTATGTCGAAGTTGCCGAGACGGGCGGGCGGCTCGGTTTCATCACGCCGATGACTCATAATTTTTGCGAAAGCTGCAACCGGGTGCGCATCACATGCACCGGCACGCTCTACATGTGCCTCGGCCAGGAAGACGCCGCGGACCTGCGCGCGCCGCTGCGCGCCTCCGAGGGCAACGAACTCCTGTCGAACGCCATCGACGAGGCCATCGGCCGCAAGCCCAAGGGGCACGACTTCGTCATCGACCGCTCGACAAGGCGGCCCGCGGTCTCGCGCCACATGAGCGTCACCGGCGGCTGAGCGCCGATGCGGCGTGCGCCTTTCGCCCTGATCGCGGCGCTTCTCTGCGCCTCCCCGGTCGCTGCCGGCGAGAAGCACTATTCCAACCAGCGCTTCGGCACGTCGGTCAGCTTCCCGGCGGAGATATTCTCCCGCGCGTCGATCCCTCCGGCCAATGGCGACGGAATGACCTGGTTCTCCACCGACGGGGCGAGCCTCGCGGTGTTCGGCGGCTACAACGTGTTGTCGCAATCGCCACGCGACCTCATCGCCGAAACGGCCGGACCGGGTGTGACCATCACCTACTCGCGCGCCGGCGAGGATTGGGCGGTCGTGTCGGGCACCGAAGGCGAGGACATCTTCTACCGGCGCTCGGAGTTCGGTGCGGACGATGTCGTCCACAGCGTGATCCTGCGCTACCCGGCGCGTCTGAAGGCGAGATACGATCCTCTCGTCGGTCCGATCGCTGCCAGCCTCGACGGCCCCTAACTATATTTGCGCGGCGACGTTTACAGGAAACCCGCGCTTTTCTAGTGTCCCCGTCTGCGGACAATCTCGTCCGCTTGGGGGTTTTTCGTCATGTTCAGGACTTTCGCGCTCGGTCTGGCCTTTGCCGGGCTGGCAGGCATCGCCCATGCGCAGGATATCGGCGGATCGTACACCGTCGAAGGCACCAACCACGACGGCAGCGCCTATGAGGGTACCGCCGAGATCACGCTGACCAGCGACACCACCTGCGAGATCAACTGGGTCACGGGCCCCAGCGAATCGCACGGAATCTGCAGCCGAAACGGCAACGCGTTCGCGGCCGCCTATGTACTCAACAACTCGGTCGGTCTCGTCATCTACATGGTCAAGCCCGACGGATCTATGGAAGGACTGTGGACCATTCAGGGCCAGTCCGGCACCGGCACCGAGAACCTGTTCCCGGCCAACTGACGGACCGGCGATGATGGCGCGCCCGGGCCGCCGCCCGGGCGACCGCTGCTGGACCATTGCTTATCGGTTGCGGTTTGCTGCCTGGCTGTTACACCGAGGTTCAAAAACAGGCCGCGTTCCCCGGCCGGAACCTCGGAAGCGCCCTTTGTCTCTTTCGCCCAATCTGCGCGGCGCCATGTTCATGGCGATCTCGATGGCCGGCTTCACGGTCAACGACGCCTTGACCAAGCTGTCGTCCGAAACGGTCAACATGGGCCAGGTCATGTTGATCCGCGGCCTGTTCGCGACCGCGCTCGTGGGTCTGATCGCCTGGCATCGCGGCGCGCTGCGCCAGATCGGGCATGCGCTGCATCCCATGGTCGCGATCAGGGTCGCGGGGGAAGCGCTCGCCACCATCTGCTTCCTGGTCGCGCTGTCGCACCTGCCGATCGCCAATGTCTCTGCCGTACTCCAGGCGCTGCCTCTCGCCGTCACCATGGGGGCGGCGATAGCCCTCGGCGAGCCGGTGGGCTGGCGCCGATGGCTCTCGATCGCGGCCGGCTTTGCCGGCGTCCTGATCATCGTCCGGCCGGGCGTCGAGGGCTTCAGCGTCTATTCGCTCTGGGCTCTCGCCTGCGTCTTCTTCTGCGCCATCCGCGATCTCGCCACCAAGCGCGTGCCTCAGGAGATACCGTCATTCCTGGTATCGACGGCCACCGCCGCGACCGTCACCGTCACCGGCGCTATCCTCGTCGTTCCGATGGGCGGCTGGACGCCGGTGCCGAGCCAGACGGTGGCGATGCTCGCGATTGCAGCCGTCCTCCTTGTCGTCGGCTACCAGTTCATCATCAAGGCGATGCGGATCGGCGAAATCTCCTTCATCGCGCCGTTCCGCTACACCGCGCTGCTCTGGTCGATCGCCCTCGGCTACCTGGTCTTCGCCGACATTCCGGACCTCCCCATGATCGTCGGCTCGGTCGTCATCGTCGGGTCCGGTCTCTACATGCTCTATCGCGAGCGCGTGGTGGGGCGGCGCCCGGCCGCGGAAAGCACCTCGCCCGCAATGGGACCGGACGGGCTGTAGTGACGAAGGCCTATCTCAACCGCCGCACCGCGCCGCATATCACCACGCTCGTCATAGCGACGGCGACCGGAGCGCTCGCGCTGAACGTCTTTCTCCCGTCGCTTCCGGCGATGGCGCGGCATTTCCAGACTGATTACGGCGTAGCCCAGCTGGTCATCTCGCTCTACTTGGCCGCGACCGCCGCGCTCCAGCTTCTGATCGGCCCCGCCTCGGACCGCTTCGGGCGGCGTCCGGTGATGCTGCTTTCGCTCGCCGTCTTCATCGTGGCCACGGTCGCTGCGATATTCGCTCCGACCATCGAGATCCTTCTCGCCTGCCGGGTCCTTCAGGCATTCGCCGTCGCCGGAATGGTCCTGTCGCGGGCGATCGTCAGGGACACGGTCAGCCCCGAGCTCACCGCCAGCCGCATCGGCTACATCACGATGGGCATGGCTGTCGTGCCGATGATCGGTCCGGCGATCGGGGGTTTCCTCGACGAGATGTACGGATGGCAGTCGGCCTTCGGCCTGACCCTTACCTTCGGAATCCTGGCTTTCGTCGTGGTCTATCTCGACCTCGGAGAGACCAACCGGAACCGCACGTCGAGCTTCGGCGCTCAGTTCCGCACCTACCCGCAATTGTTTCGCTCGAAACTGTTCTGGGGCTATGCGCTGACTGCCGCGTTCACGTCCGGCTCATTTTTCGCATTTCTGGGTGGCGCACCCTATGTCTCGTCCGAGATCCTGAAGATGTCGCCTTCGTCCTACGGCCTCTATTTCGCGATCCTCGCGATCGGCTACATGGTCGGCAATTTCGTCACGGGCCGCTATGCCGTGCGCGTCGGGATCAATCGGATGATGCTGGCCGGGAATTTCGTCACCATGTTCGGCGTCCTGCTGTCGGCCGCCCTTTTCGCGGCCGGCTTCGTTCATCCGCTGTCCTTGTTCGGACCGGCGGTACTCATCGGCGTCGGCAACGGCATCACTCTACCCAGCGCCAATTCGGGACTGGTCAGCGTGAAGCCGGAACTGGCCGGATCGGCATCCGGACTGGGTGGCGCTCTGCAGATCGGCGGGGGTGCTGCGATGTCGGTTCTCGCCGGCCTGTTTCTTTCTCCCGAATCCGGCGTCTACCCGCTGTTGCTGGTGATGCTCGGGTCGGCGTCCGCGGCGGTGCTCGCGACGCTCTTCGTCATCCAGGCATACCGTTTCGGCGGGCGGGAACGTCCATGATTGCCGGCGTCATCCTCGCCGGCGGACGATCGTCGCGGATGGGCGGACGCGACAAGGCATTGATCGAACTCGGCGGACAAAGCCTGCTCGATCGGCTGCGCGCGCGGCTGTCGTCGCAGGTCGGCGCGCTCGCGATCAACACCAATGCCGAACTCGGCGCGGCGGCGCACGGCCACGACGTGGTGCCGGACCGATTTGCCGGCCTCCCCGGCCCGCTCGCCGGCATCCACGCCGGTCTTGCCTGGGCCGAGTCAATTCCCGGCGTCACTCACGTCGCCACCGCCTCCGTCGACACGCCTTTCCTCCCGGCCGATTTCGTGGCGAGGCTGGCAAGCGCACGTGCGGACGGATCCACCGTTGCGGTGGCGCGCTCCGAAGGGCGGCTTCACCCCACCTGCGCCCTGTGGCCTGTTGCGCTGCGAGTCAGGCTGGAGGCCTTTCTCGCGGAAGGTGCAACCGGCAAGGTCCTCGCTTTCGCGGAAGAGGTCGGATACATCGCCGTCGATTTTCCGGCCATGTCGTTCGACCCCTTCTTCAACATCAACACGCCCGAGGACCTGGCCAAGGCAACCGCTTTCCTGGAGGCACGGCATTGACGGGGAAGGTCTTCGGCATCACCGGCTGGAAGAACTCCGGCAAGACCACTCTCACCGAACGCCTCGTCGCCGAATTCACCCGCCGCGGCTATCGCATTTCGACGGTCAAGCACGCGCACCATTCCTTCGACATCGACAAGGAAGGCACCGATTCCTTCCGCCATCGCGCCGCCGGCGCGCATGAGGTTGCGATCGTCTCGCATGGGCGATGGGCGCTGATGCACGAGTTGCGCGACGAGCCCGAGCCGCCGCTCGACCAGATCCTCGCCCGCCTCGCGCCCTGCGATCTCGTTCTGGTCGAGGGCTACAAGCGCGAGCCGCATCCCAAGATCGAGACCCGCCGTCGCGGCGCCAGGGACACATCGCCGCTCTCGGCCAGCGATCCGGCGATCGTCGCGGTCGCGGCCGACCACCCCCAGCCGGACGAGCGCCTGCCGGTTCTCGACATCGACGACATCGCCGCGATCGCCGATTTCGTCGCCGCGCGCATGGACCTTCGCCCACCCGCTGCGGCATGATCCATGCCGCGCGCGGCATCGTAGCAAGGCGGTTTTGCGATTGCATTCGCCGCGGAAATAGTGGGAATATCACACAGTTTGCGGGCCTTGGCGGCTTGCAGGACCCGCTTCGGGAGTGGAGCGGCAACGACAAAGAAAGAGGATGAACATGCGTATTACGAAGCGTCTGGCGCTCGGTCTGACCGCCGCCGCGTTTGCGTTCGGCCTGGGAGCGGCCAACGCGCAGGAGACCCTGCGGATCGGCACGGAAGGCGCCTATCCCCCCTTCAACAACCTGACCTCCGACGGCAAGCTCGTGGGCTTCGACATCGACATCGCCAACGCGCTCTGCGAGGAGATGAAGGTCAAGTGCGAATTCGTCACGCAGGACTGGGACGGCATCATCCCGGCGCTGCAGGCCGGCAAGTTCGACGCGATCATCGCCTCGATGTCGATCACCGAGGAGCGCAAGCAGAAGGTCGACTTCACCCATAAATACTACAACACCCCGTCCGCGATCGTCGCGCCCAAGGACACCGACATCAAGGGCGTGGCCAAGGAAGACCTGGCCGGCAAGACGCTTGGCGCGGCGACGTCCACCACCCACTATAACTACGCCGAGAAGACCTATACGGACACGACGCTCAAGGGCTATCCGACCAGCCAGGAGTTCCTGCTCGACATCGCCAACGGCCGTCTCGACGCCGTCACCGACGACGTCTCCGTGCTTGAGGAATGGCTGAAGACCACGGACGGCGCCTGCTGCAAGGTCGTCGGCATGATCACGCCCGTGCCCGAGATCCACGGCGAGGGTGCCGGCATCGCGGTCCGCAAGGGCGAAACCGCGCTCGCGGAGAAGTTCAACGCCGCGATCGACGCCATCCGCAAGAGCGGGAAGTACAAGGAAATCAACGACAAGTACTTCCCCTACGACGTCTACGGCGGCTAATCCGGATCAACCCGGGCGCGGCGGCGGGCACACCCCGCCGCCGCGCTTATTGACGTTCTCAAGCCAACGGATGAGGCAGAAGCGCCGATGCAGAGTGCCTGGACGCTGCTGAGCTGGGGACCGGAGGGCTGGCTCGACGACATCGCCTATGGCGTCTTCATCACCGTCTCGCTCGCCGCCGCCACCCTCCCCATCGGCCTTGCCATCGGCTTCATGGTGGCGCTCGCAAAGCAGTCGGACGAACCTTCCCTCAGGCTGGCCGGCAATATCTACACGACCATCTTCCGCGGCCTGCCCGAGCTCCTGACACTCTTCCTCGTCTACTACGGCGTGCAGACCCTGCTGCAGAGCATCGTCCAGATGTTCGATCCTACTGCCGGCATCGAGGTCAACAGCTTCGTCTCCGGCATGGTGGCGCTCGGCGTCGTCTTCTCCTCCTATTCGAGCGAGGTCTTCCTGTCCGCCTTCCGGGCCATACCGCGCGGCCAGTACGAGGGCGGCTATGCGATCGGCCTGACGGGCGGACAGACGATGCGGCTCGTGATCCTGCCGCAACTGGTACGAATCGCCCTGCCCGGCCTCGCCAACCTGTGGCTGATCCTGCTCAAGGATACGGCACTCGTCTCGGCCATCGGCCTGTCCGATATCCTGCGCCAGAGCGGGGTGGCGGCGCGCGTCACGCGCGAGCCGTTCCTGTTCTTCGGCGTCGCCTGCGCGATCTATCTCGTGCTCGCCATCATTTCCTCGTTCGGCATCAACGCGGTCGAGCGTTCCGTCAGCCAGTCCGGGGTGCGCCGATGAGCGCCGTGTCGGACGCCGCCGCAGTCGACATCCCGCCGCCCGTCGAGCGCGGCTGGCCAGGCCGCCGCATCGCCGGCCATGTTCTCGTCGGCGTCTGGGTCCTGCTCGGGCTGGCTCTCGCCGTCTATCTCTTCACTGCCTGGAACCCGGAACTCTTCGATCGCTGGAAGGGACCCTATCTCAGCGGCCTCGGCATCACGCTGCTGCTGGTGGCGATCTCGACCGTGCTCGGCGCCATCCTGTCGATCCCGATCGCCTATGGGCGCATGTCGCGGAACCGCGTCCTCTCTGCCATCGCCTATGCCTATGTCTACTTCTTCCGCGGCACGCCGCTGCTCGCCCAGACGTTCCTGATTTATTACGGGCTCGGCTCGTTCCGGCCGCAGCTCGAAATGGTGGGGCTGTGGACCTTCTTCCGCGAAGCCTGGTACTGCGCGATCCTCGCCTTCACCCTCAACACCGCCGCCTACCAGGCCGAGATCCTGCGAGGCGCCATCGAGAGCGTCGGCAGGGGCCAGTGGGAGGGCGCATCGTCGCTCGGTCTTTCCAAGTGGCAGACCCTGCGCATGGTGATCATGCCCCAGGCGCTCATCGTGGCGCTTCGCCCCTACGGCAACGAGCTGATCCTGATGATCAAGGGCTCGGCCATCGTCGCCATCATCACCGTCTACGACCTGATGGGTGTCACGCGTCTCGCCTATTCGCGCAGCTTCGACTTCCAGACCTATATCTGGGCGGCAATCATCTACCTTGCCATCGTCGAACTCTTGCGCAATGTCGTCGAACTGATCGAAAGGCGCCTGACGCGCCACCTCAGGCGCTGACGCGCGAAACGACAAAACATCGGGAGAGACAAATGGCCAGCATCGCGTTTCTGGGACTTGGCGTCATGGGCTACCCCATGGCGGCGCATCTGAAAAACCGCGGCGGCCATGACGTCACGGTCTATAACCGCACCGCCGCCAAGGCGGAAAAATGGGTGGCCCAGCATGGCGGCGCGCACGCGCCGACCCCCGAGAAGGCCGCCGAAGGCAAGGACTTCGTCTTCGCCTGCGTCGGCAACGACGACGATCTGCGCCAGGTGACGCTCGGAACCGACGGCGCGTTCGCCGCAATGAAGAAGGGTTCGATCTTCGTCGACAACACCACCGCCTCTGCGGAGATCGCCCGCGTCCTGTCCGCCGAAGCGCAGTCGCGCGGCTTCGCCGCCCTCGACGCCCCGGTGTCGGGTGGGCAGGCCGGCGCCGAGAACGGCCAGCTGACCGTCATGGTCGGCGGCGACGAGGCGACCTTCGAGCGTGCGAAGCCGGTGATCTCCGCCTACGCGAAAATGGTCGGCCTGATGGGCCCGGCGGGTGCCGGCCAGCTCACCAAGATGATCAACCAGATCTGCATCGCCGGCCTCGTCCAGGGCCTCGCCGAGGGCATCCATTTCGGCAAGAAGGCGGGCCTCGACATCGAGAAGGTCGTCGACGTCATCTCCAAGGGCGCTGCCGGCTCGTGGCAGATGGAGAACCGCCACAAGACCATGAATGCCGGCAAATACGACTTCGGCTTCGCCGTCGACTGGATGCGCAAGGACCTCGGCATCTGCCTTGCGGAAGCCGACCGCAACGGCGCGCAATTGCCGATCACCGCCCTGATCGACCAGTTCTACAAGGACGTGCAGCAGATGGGCGGCAAGCGCTGGGACACGTCCTCGCTGCTCGCCCGCCTCGAAAACTGATGAGCGGGCTGTCGAAGGTTTCGACGGCTACCGAGGTGATCGCCCACCTCAAGACCCTGGCCTCGGAAGAAAACCGCCAGGGCATGAAACGCTACGGCATCAGGGTCGACCACGCGCTCGGCATTTCGCATGGCGAGCAGCGCCGCATCGGCAGGCTGATCGGGAAGAACCACGAGCGCGCCTTTGAGCTCTGGGCAAGCGGCATCATGGAGGCGCGGTTCATTGCCTCCATCACGGCAGACCCCAAGCGCTTCACGGCGGAGGATGCGCGGGCCTGGGCGGCGGAATTCGACTCCTGGGATATCGTCGACGGCGTGTCCGACCTGTTCGTCGACTGCGATGCCTGGCGCGGCCTGATCGACGAATTCGCCGCCGACGAGCGCGAATTCGTCCGGCGCACGGCCTTCGCCATGATGGCCTGGTCGGTGGTGCACCGGAAGAAGGAGCCGGACGAGACCTTTCTCGCCTATCTGCCGATCATCGAGGAGTATTCGACGGATTCGCGCAACTTCGTTCGCAAGGCGGTCAACTGGGCGCTGCGCTCGATCGGCAAGCGCTCGATGGTGCTCAACGCAGCCGCACTCGAAACCGCTCGGCGGCTGGCGCAGTCATCCGATAAAACCGCAAGATGGAACGGCAAGGACACCGTTCGCGAACTGACGGCGGAAAAGACGCTCGCCGGCATCGCAAGGCGCGAAGCGAGCCGTGCGGCGAAGCAGGGCAGCGGCGCGCACCGTTGACGCAGGCCTCGCGCGGCGTTTCAATTGCGCATCGAAAGGTCTTGTCCGAATGGAAAATCCGCTGCGGGCATTGGCGTTCGCCTGCCTCGCCATCATCCTGCCAACGGCCCTCGCCGCAGCCGAGGGACCGAGACCGGTGTCCTGGACGGAACTCGCTGCGGGGCCGGCGGCGGCGCAGGCGGAGGTGCGGCTCGAAGGCTATCTGCTTCCGGTCGACCGCGAGAACGACCTCGTCTACGAATTCCTTCTTGTGCCCTGGGCCGGCGCCTGCATCCACACTGTCGCGCCGCCGCCGGATCAGCTGGTGCGCGTTACACCTGCGCAGCCTTACCGGCTGAGCGAGATCTACGAGGCGGTGGCGGTTTCCGGGACACTGATCGTTGCCGACGAACGCCAGCAGGTGCTGATGATCGACGGCGTGAAGGAACTCGACAGCGCCTACGGGATTGCGCGGGCGGCAGTCGTCCACGCCACCGTGAAGGCGCCTCCCCTGTCCGGGAACGCAAATCCCTGGCGCAAGATCGTCAAATAGCCGCGGATCAGGCGCTCGCGGAGGACGACTCCTTGTCGAGCACCATGTAGTCGAGCGGCAGTTCGGTCGTGTATTTGATCTGCTCCATCGCGAAGGAGGACGACACGTCGCGGATCTCGATCTTGGCGATCAGCTTCTTGTAGAACGCGTCGTAGGCCGCGATGTCGGGCACCACGACCCGGATCAGATAATCCACGTCGCCGCTCATGCGGTAGAACTCGACCACTTCCGGAAACTCCTGAACCACCTCGGAAAAGCGCTTCAGCCATTCGAGGCTATGCGACGACGTGCGGATCGAGATGAACACGGTCACCCTTGTATTGACCTTAACGGGATCGAGGATCGCGACCCGGCGGCGGATCACGCCCTCCTCCTCCAGCTTCTGGATGCGGCGCCAGCAGGGCGTCGTCGACAGGCCGACCTTCTTCGCCACGTCGGCCACGGCGAGCGTGGAATCCTCCTGCAGCAGGCGAAGTATTTTGCGATCGAGGCGGTCCATCGGAATTCTCCGGCAAGAATTACCCTTCAGATGCCAGATTCAGGAATGCCTTTTCAAGGCAAATCCATACTACCCACACCCGTTTCGGGAGCATGGGATTCCAATCCGGTTAGATCCTGACTCTCACCTGCTCCCGCAGTGTCGGCAACAGCTCCGCCTCGAACCACGGATTGCGCTTCAGCCAGCCGGTGTTGCGCCACGACGGGTGCGGCAGCGGCAGGACCCGCGGCAAGGTGTCCGCCTCGAATATCTTGCGCCAGCGCGCGACGGTCTCCGACAGACTGCCGGCACGCCGATCTCCTATGTGCCAGGCCTGCGCATAGATGCCGATCGCCAGCACCAGATCGATCTGCGGCATCAGGTCCATCAGCGGCCGGCGCCAGGCCGGCGCGCATTCGCGCCGCGGCGGCAGGTCGCCGCCCTTCGCATCCTGCCCCGGAAAGCAGAAGCCCATCGGCAGGATCGCGAATTTGTCGGTGTCGTAGAACGCGTCGCGTGTGACGCCCAGCCACTCACGCAGCCTGTCGCCGGAGCGGTCATTGAACGGAATGCCCGTCGCATGCACCTTGGTGCCGGGCGCCTGGCCTGCGATCAGGATGCGCGCGGTCGAGGAAGGCGACAGCACCGGCCGGGGCTCGTGCGGCAGCGGCCTGCCGAGGGGCGCGTCGCGGCAGATGCGGCAGCCGCGGACCCGCTCCGCCAGCGCCCGCAGCGTCTCGTCCGTCATCAGGCGGCGGCACTCGGCCGCGCCGCGATCGTGGCGTACCAGCGCTTCAGATTGGCGAACTCGTCCGGCACCGCGATGCGCGCCGGCTTGAGGAAGTCCATCGCCACCAGCCCGGTGATGTCGGCGACCGAATAGGTGTCGCCTGCCGCGAATTCACGCGAGGCGAGTTCGCGATCGAGAATCTCCATGAACTCGAGCGCCTTCGGCTTGTTCGCCTCGCCCCATTCCGGGATCTGCGGGATTTCCCATTCCTTCATCGCCGGGTGGATATGCCGGAACGCGTTCGCCACGACGGCTAGGAAGTTGAGCTCCATCCGCCGCTGCCACATCTCGACCAGCGCCTTGCCCAGCGCGCCGGTGCCGAACATTGGCGGTTCCGGATTGAGTTCCTCGAAATAGCGGCAGATCGCGATCGATTCCGTGAGGATGGTGCCGTCGTCGAGTTCGAGCACCGGAAGCCGCTTCAGCGGGTTGCGGGAAGCCACGGTCTCCGACTTATGGCCGAGCGCACCCATGTCGATCGGCACCAGCGGCACAGACAAGCCCTTTTCGGCCAGATAGATGCGCACCCGGCGCGGATTCGGCGCGCGTCCGCCGTCATAGAGCTTCATGCCGTTCCTCCCGATCGAACAAAACCCCGACCGGCTTACCAGCCGGACACCTGTCTCAGCCAGTTGAAAATCATCGCGACGTGACCGTGTTCCGTCTCGGCCAGCCCGCCCTGCAACTCGCGCCAGACGCGCGGCCGCTCGAACTCGCCGGCCCACAGGCCCTTTCCCGCGCGCCGCGCCGCAAGTTCGGCATCCGCATAGTCGCCATACGCGACCGCCCACCCCTCTTCGACGAGCCTGCGGTTCAGATCGATGTCGCCGACACGGCAGACCGCGAGCAGGCGGTCGTATTTGTCCCTCTCCCACCCCTCGCAGGTGACCGGGCGGCCCGCGATCAGCGTTTCCAGTTCGCGCCGCGACTGGCGGCCGCAGGCATAGGCCGCACCCGCCCGGGTGCAGGTCTGGCCGTATTCCGGCGCGTCGATGCCGCGCAGCCTGACGCGCTGGCCGCCAAGGGTCAACGTGTCGCCGTCATTGACCACCGCCCTGCCCTGCGGCCGCACTGTTTCCGTCCGGTCCAGCCGCGCCGCCACGACCGCCAAGGCGAGGAAAAACAGGAACGTCAGCGCATATTCGGCATATCGGCGCCCGGCGCTTCGCCTTGCGGTTGTCCCGCGCGGGCGATAGCGCCCCGGGCTCGCCCTGTGCCTCATTTCGGGAAGGGTCTCTTAATCATTCGGAAGTAATTTTCCCTTTGGCATCAGAGACCTGAGAATTCCCGGCATTGAATGGCGCTTATCCGTTCGACCACGGCTGACAAGAATATTGTGGACCGCACGAAAGCGCACCGCAACAGCGAGGTCGCGCGCGCGGTGCGCAAGACGCGCGACCAGCTGGCGCAGAAATCCGGCAATCCCGTCTTCGACCGTGAGTTGCTGAAGCATCACGCCCGCGCGATGCTGAACGGCGCGACCGCAATCCCCATCCTCGTCATGGCCATCGCCCTTGCCGGCATATTGATGGGGCTCGGCATCGACATCCTCGTCTGGGCGCTGATCACCGTCACCTGCTACGCGGCGCTCGCGGTCGTCGCGCGCCGCACCGACCGCAGCGAGGCGCAGACGATCGACGCCGAGAAGACCCGCCGCCTCTTCCTCGCGGCGCATTTCGTCTCCGGTCTCGGCTGGGCCTATTTCGCCACGCTGCAATGCGATCCGTGCCAGATTGAGCCGCTGCCGGTGGTCAAGGCGGTCGTGCTGCTGCTGGCGCTGTCGGCCACCGCCATCCTCGCCTATGCGCTGCGCGGCGCTCTTCTCGTCACCTTCTCCCTGCCGGTCGTGGTCTTCGCGGCAATCTCGGTCGACTTCACGGAGCCGGTCGAAGCGCTGATGGCCGGCCTCGTTCTCGCCGCTCTGCCCTTCTTTATGTACGTTTCCGGCCACCTCAACCAGTCGGCCGTCGCCTTCCTGTCGTTCCGGACCGAGAAGGACTACCTGATCGCCGAACTCGAGACGGCGAAATCGATGTCCGACGAAGCCCGCCGCCGCGCCGAGGATGCCAACCTGGCCAAATCGCGCTTCCTCGCTTCGATGAGTCACGAACTGCGCACACCGCTCAACGCCATACTCGGCTTCTCGGAAGTCATGGGCAGCGAGGTGCTGGGACCGATCGGCAACCCGACCTATCGCGACTACGCCAAGGACATCCACGCCTCCGGACAGCATCTCCTCGACGTCATCAACGAAATCCTCGACCTCTCCCGCATCGAGGCCGGCCGCTACCGGCTGCACGAGGAGCCGATGGACCTCGCCGACACCGCCGAGGAATGCTGCCACATGATGGAGCTCAAGGCCCGCGCGAAGGACATCCGCATCGTCCAGCAGTTCGAGCGCGGCCTGCCGCGCCTCTTCGCCGACGAGCGCGCCATTCGCCAGATCGCCCTCAACCTTCTCTCCAACGCGGTGAAGTTCACCCCCACCGGCGGCGAAATCGTCGTCAAGGTCGGCTGGACGGCCGGCGGCGGCCAGTATCTCGCGGTCAAGGACAACGGCCCCGGAATCCCGCAGGAGGAGATCCCCGTCGTACTCGCCGCCTTCGGTCAGGGCGCGATCGCCATTAAGAGCGCCGAACAGGGAACGGGCCTCGGCCTGCCGATCGTCCAGGGACTGGTCGCCATGCACGACGGCGAGTTCGAACTGCGCTCCAAGATCCGCGAGGGCACCGAGGCGATCGCCATCTTCCCGCGCGCGCGCGTGATGGAAAGCCTGCCGGCCGTGCCGACCGCGCATGGCCCCGGCCGGGGTTCCCGCGCGGCCTGATTTCAGACTTGTCAGTGGTGATGCGCGGCGCGCGCCTGGGCGGCAAAGCCCGCGTGGAGCGCAAGCGCGTCGCGCACGGTCGAGGTCGCCAGCGCGGCCGCCGTGCCCTCGCCCGCCGCCAGCCCTTCAGCCAGGAGTGGCTCGAGTCCCAGCTTCGCCGCCGCATGCGCCCCGGCGCCGGGTGCGGCATCCGCCAGCAGGCAATGCGCGATCGTTGCCGGATCGATCGCCCACAGCGCGGATGCGGCGGCCAGCGCCGTCGTCCCGTCGAGGATGACCGGAACCTTCTCGATCCGGGCGGCGAGGATCGCGCCTGCCATCGCCGCGAACTCTCGTCCGCCGAGCGCGGCGAGCACGGCAAGCGGATCGCCCAGCACCGCGGAGTGGGTCTTTAGCGCATCGACGATGAGGGTCTCGCGTTTGCCGGCCAGATCGTCATCCGCCAGCCAGTCGCTTGGTGCGCCCCCGTGCAGCGCGCTGAACAGCGCCGCCGCCACCGTCTCGTCGCCTGTCGAGCCGATCGATCCGACCAGCACGCAGTCGGCCCCGCCGGCGATGGCCTCCATGCCGAAGGCCATGGTCGCCGCCACGTTGCGCTCGTCCATGGCAGCGGTCGCGGAAATGTCGCCGGTCGGCAGGTGGAGCGCGAGATCGTAGACCTTCAGCCCGATCATGTTCGCCGCGCAGAGGTGATTGACCGGCGCGTCGCCCGAGCCGCAGGCGCCGACCATCGCCAGCGTCGCGTCCATGCGACGGGACGAGATGCCGTGGCGCGCGATGCCGTGCGTGCCGGCAAACAGCGCCAGCGACGGCCGGCTCATCGACGGCCGCCCGCCCGAGACATTCGCAAACAGCGACGCGATCCCGGCGAGGCGCGTCTCCCCGGCGCGATTTGCCTCGAAAAGATTCGTCACGGCCGTACCCGCCTCGACATCCAGCTTCGGCATGCGCCCGATCAGTGCGCGGAAATCGTCGAGGGGTCTTGGGCTGGGCATGGGCGGGCTTTCAATCGTTGGACGCCGCCGTCTAACCCGCCGGCCGCCGCCGCACAATGCGGGCCGGCCCTTGCATAGGCCGGGCGATTGCCCCAAATGCGTGTGAAGCACTCAGGACGACGCCTTGGCCGCCATCGAATCCCCTTGCATCCTCGTCTGCTCGATCGATCTGGCGACCGGATACTGCTTCGGCTGCGGCCGCACCCGCGACGAGATCGGCGCCTGGCTGACGATGACGCCCGAGACGCGCCGCGCCGTCATGGCCGAGCTTCCGGCGCGCCTTGCCACCGTCGAGCGGCGTCCGCGCCGCGAGACAAGGCGCAGCCGCATGGCGCGCGAGCGGACGGAGGGGCTGTGACATGAGCCGCTTCTGGTGGTTCATCGCCGCGATCATGGCCGTCGGCCTCGTCATCCTGATCTTCGGCGGCTCCGGGCCAATGGCTGGCATCGAGGACGACGATTTCGGCCGCCTCCTCTATCTCGGCATCTTCGGCGCGGTGGTGGCCGCCGGCATTCTGGGGTCCGGCGTCCCGATCGGCACGGTCGGGCGCAGCCTCGCGATGTGGCTGGTCATCATCGTCGGCTTCGTCGCCGTCTACCAGTACCGCTACGAACTGCAGGACGTCGGCAGCCGCCTGACCGCGGGCCTGATTCCCGGCAGCCCGATCTCGATGACGGCATCCGACGGAAGCCTCACCGTGATCCTCGACAAGCAGGGCGGCCACTTCCAGGCGCTGGCCGAGGTCGACGGACGAGAAGTGCGCTTCATCGTCGACACGGGCGCCACCACCACCGTTCTCACCGGTGCGGACGCGGCAACCGCCGGCTTCGACGTCGCCGCGCTGTCCTTCAACGTCCCGATCTCGACCGCCAACGGCACAGCCCGCGCCGCCCGCGTCACCGCCGACGAAATCCGCATCGGCGAGATCGTCAGGAAAAGGCAGATCATGCTCGTCGCCCAGCCGGGCTCGCTCGACACGAGCCTGCTCGGCATGAGCTTCCTCTCCTCGCTGTCGGGCTACGACGTGCGCGGCGACCGCATGGTGCTGATCGACTGAGGCCGTCAGAGCAGGCTGATCGCGAAGCGCGCCGAGACGAACAGGCAGAACAGGCCGAAACCGATTTCGAGCTGCCGCTTCTTCAGGGCGTGCGCCAGCCGCACGCCCATCGGCGTGACCACCATGGCTATCGGGATGATGACCGCGAACGCGATCCAGTTGACATAGCCAGTCGAGCCGATCGGCAGCAGCGGATCGCCCCAGCCGGCGAGGATGTAGCCGACCGTTCCCGGG
Source organism: Mesorhizobium sp. (assembly GCA_019635735.1). GTDB lineage: Bacteria > Pseudomonadota > Alphaproteobacteria > Rhizobiales > Rhizobiaceae > Mesorhizobium_A. The sequence goes on along the minus strand of JAHBYX010000004.1, from coordinate 219,658 downwards.
ATGGCGATCAGCACGCCGACGCCCGACGAGGTGGCGACCGCTTGGTGCATCGGCCGCCCGTAGAGCGACATGAAGGTGTTGTTCATCACCCCGCCGCCAATGCCCATCAGCGTCGACAGGTAGCCGATCAGCACCCCGATGCTGGCGCGGGCCGGATTGCCTGGCATCTCGCGCCCGAGCCGCCAGGACTCACGGTTGAACAGAAGCCGCAGGCCGACCGCAAGCGCGATCGCCGCGAAGACCCCGCGCAGCTGGCCGCTCGACAGATAGGCCGCGGTCAGCGACGCGAGTACGACGCCGGCGGGCACCGGGATCAGGAAGCTCTTCAAGAGGTCTATGTCGACGACCCCTCGCGCGTGGTGCGCCTGGAACGAGCGCAGCGAGGTCGGGATGATGATCGCCAGCGACGAGCCGACCGAAACATGCATCCGCACGCTCTCGTCGACGCCGAGGATGCCGAGCATCTGGTAGAACACGGGCACGAGCACCGCGCCCCCGCCGATACCGAAGACGCCGGCGAGCAGGCCGGAGACAATGCCCGACACCGCGATGGCCGTCACGAAGGCGATAATTTCCTCTATGGGCATAGTAGCCCTCCGCCGATGCTGGAGCGGACTGGCTAGAGGGTCCTTGCGGTCAAGTAAACGCCCGGAAAGGGATGGCAGCCATACCGGCGGATGTCGTTCAGGCTGCCTGCCGGCCGGCTTCAGGCTCGACGCTGGCGAAAGCACGGCGGATCACCTCCGGCCCCGCCCCTGGACGGGTCGCCTCCGTGGAAAGAATCTGCCGGAAGCGCCGCGCGCCTTTCCTTCCGTGAAACAGTCCGACCATGTGTCGCGTCACCTGTCCGAGCTTGCCGCCCGCTTCGATGTGCCGACCGGCATAGTCGGCCATCGCCTCGACCAGCGCCTCCGGGTCGAATGCGCGCGCAGGCTCGCCGTAGAACCGCGCATCGACCTCCGCCAGGATGTCCGGCGTGTGATAGGCGGCGCGCCCGAGCATTGAGCCGTCGACATGCGCCAGATGCGCCTCCGCCTCGTCCAGCGAGTGAATTCCGCCGTTTATGCCGATGAATCGATTCGGAGATCGTGCCTTCAGCCGATAGACCCGCTCATAGTCGAGCGGCGGGATGTCTCGGTTCTCCTTCGGGCTCAGCCCTTCGAGCCAGGCCTTGCGCGCATGCACCCACAGCGCGTCGGCGCCCGCCTCGAACACCGCGTCCGCCAGCGCGTCGAGCGCGATTTCGGTATCCTGATCGTCAACGCCGATCCGGCTTTTCACCGTCACCGGCACATCGACCGCCCGCTTCATCGCCGCCACGCAGTCGGCCACGAGACCTGGCGTCCGCATCAGGCAGGCGCCGAACGTGCCGGACTGGACGCGATCGGAGGGGCAGCCGCAATTGAGGTTGATCTCGTCATAGCCGAACGCCGCCCCGATCCGCGCCGCGGCGGCGAGCTTCTCCGGATCCGACCCGCCGAGCTGCAGCGCGACCGGATGCTCGACCGCGTCGAACCCAAGCAGCCGCTGCCGGTCGCCGTGGATCACCGCGTCGGCCACCACCATCTCGGTGTAGAGCAGCGCATGCCGCGTCAACTGGCGATGGAGGAACCGGCAATGCCGGTCCGTCCAGTCCATCATAGGCGCAACCGAGAAACGGTGCGAATAGGGAAGCGGGGTGGTCAACGGGGTGAAAGCCTCTCGTCAGGGCGCGGCCCATAGCATCTTTGCCGCTTCGACGCAAAACGGCGCGACCGCGCAGAAAGATCCTCGCCAGAAGCCGGTCCCGTCAGCAGGCTGCACCTGCGCGCCGCCCGATCGGCCCGGACGATCAAGGACCCCTGACGAGCATGACCAGCGTCTCGGCGATCAAGGCCGGCTTCTGCTCGCCCTCGATCTCGACCGTGTTCGAGGCCTTCATCAGGAACTGGCCGGGAGCTTTCTCCTCGAAGGACATCATGGTCGTGCGCATCCGCACCCGTGCGCCGGCCTTGACCGGCGTGATGAAGCGCACCTTGTCGAGGCCGTAGTTGAAGGCGGCGGCGGTTCCCTCCGGCAGCGCGCCGATCTCGTAGGACATCGACGCGACCAGCGACAGCGTCAGGTAGCCATGCGCGATCGTCGACTTCGCCGGGCTCTCGCGCCGCGCCCGTTCGACGTCGACGTGGATCCACTGATGATCGTTCGTGGTCTCGGCAAACGCGTCGATCATCTTCTGGTCGACGGTGACCCACGACGACACGCCGAGCTCCTGCCCGACCATTGTCTTCATACCGTCGAACGTCAGCGTCGCCATCTGGTATTCCTTGATTCTCTGAGCACGGGAGGGCTGCTGCGTAGACCAGGAATACTCATGGGAAAAGCCTGAAGGCACGCATGAGCTAGCTGGCGTCAGCCCTGTCCGGGCAACGTGCCGGTCTCCTCGACATATCGCCTCACCGCGGCGACCACTTTTTCGAAGTCCACTCTTTCGAGCACAAGAGTGGTGCGATCGATCGTAGCAAGCTGCCCACTACGCCAAGCGTCCCGCACCTCCTGTTCGAGCCGGACAATCGATATGACCTCGATTTGACGCCTGTCTCCACCGATCTCTATTTCGACGGAGCACCATTCCTTCTGCTCGAGTTCCCATCTGGCAAAGTCATCCATGGCCACGGCGAACCGAAGAGTGCAGATGCCGAGGTCGATCTCAGTCCCGCCGCTATCCGAAGACATCGCCGGCAAGCTCCTCCGCTCGCGTCCTGCCGATCAGCGCCAGCGTCAGATCCAGCTCGGCGACGACATTGCGGATCACTTCGCCGACGCCAGCCTCCCCGGCCAGCGCCAGGCCGTAGACATAGGGCCGGCCGAGCAGCACCGCGCGGGCGCCCAGCGCCAGTGCCTTCGCCACGTCCGCGCCGGAGCGGATGCCGGAATCCAGCAGCACCGGCATGCCGCCCGCCGCCGCGACTACGCCGGGCAAGGCATCGAGCGTCGCGATCTCGCCGTCCACCTGGCGCCCACCATGGTTCGACACGACGATCCCATCGACGCCGTGCTCCCGCGCCAGCCGCGCATCGTCGGCATGCCTGACGCCCTTGAGCAGGATCGGCAGCTTCGTCATCCGCCTGAGCCTGCCGATGTCGGCCCAGGTCAGGTCCGGCCGCGAATAGGTGGCGACGAAGTGCCCAACCGCGGCGCGCACCTGGCCGATTGGGAGCCCGAACTCCTTGCCCTTGCGGCGCAGGCTCAGCAGCGCCTCGATCACGCCCAGCCCCTTCGGCTTCACGCCCGTCTCCGGCGGCTTTGCCGGGATCGCGGCGCGGAACACCGGGTCGGAGAGGTATTGCGCCAGCCCCTGCCCTTTCAGGAACGGCAGCGATGCCCTGTCGAGATCGCGCGGACGCCAGCCGAGCAGCGTCGTGTCGAGCGTCACCACGATCGCCTCGCAGCCGCAGGCTTCGGCGCGCGACACCAGCGAGCGCACGAAAGCGTCGTCGCTCGACCAGTAGAGCTGGAACCAGCGGGGCGCCGTCCCCATCGCGGCCGCGGTCTTTTCCATCGCCACCGACGCCTGGTTGGAGAAGACGTAGCCGATCCCTTCGGCCGCCGCCGCCCGCGCCACCGCGAGATCGGCCTCCGAATGCACCATCTCCAGCACGCCGATGGGCGCGAGCAGCACGGGTGCGGCGTGCCTGCGTCCGAACAGCTCGACCGACAGATCCCGCGCCGAGACGTCGTTCAAGACGCGCGGCACGAAGCGGTGCCGGTCGAAGGCGGTGCGGTTGGCCCGCACCGTCGCCTCCATCCCGGCCCCCCCGATGATGTAGGCGGCCGCGTCCGGGCTCATCGCCGCGGCCGCCTTCGCCTCCAGCGCGTCCGGCGCCACCGGCACGCGCGGCTTTGCCCCGCCGACGCCCGGCACGTAGATCTGCATCTGCCGCAGGCGGCCGGGAGACGGGGGCGGTATGGTCATGGCTGTCGTCTCCGCACGGAGCGACGACTACTTCTTCCGCTCCATCCCCTCGCGGATCTCCTCCATCGCCTCCTTGATGCGGTCGCGCAGGATCTCGATCGTTTCGGTGGAGGATTTGCGCACGACGTCCGCCATCTCGCTGGCGTTCTTGACCGCGGTCTCGAACGACTTCTTGGCGAAGTCCGCCTGCTTGCTCATCAGCTCCTGCGGGCCGCCGGTGGCGCGGAAGTTCTGCGCCATGTCGGTGACCTCGCGCAGCGTCTCCTGCAGGATCTCGCGCTGCTTCGCCATCAGGTTCGAGGCGCCCTCGGTCGCGGCCTTGGCCGTCTTTTCCAGCGTCTCGAGGTTCTTGCGGTGGTGTTCGATGATCTTCTCGACATCGACGCTCGGCATCTTCAGCTGCTCGCCGAAGCTCTTGAACATGTCGACGAACGACTCGTTTTCCGTCTTCTTCGCCATCTTGCGCTCCCGGTTCGCGGCGTCATGGGCTGCGCCGCCTATGGTCAGATTAGGCCAAGGCCGGACAAGGTCAATTGCCGAAGATCAGGACCTCGCCGATATGCAGCGCCAGCCCCGCCAGGCCGCCCACCAGCATGCCGTTGAAGCGGATGAACTGCAGGTCGCGGCCGACATTGATCTCGATGAGATGGGTGAGCTGGCCGAGGTCCCAGCCCTTGACCTGGTCGGCGATGAAGCGCGACACGCCGCTCTTCTGGTTTTCCACGAAGGAGCCGAGCGCCACGACGAAGCCGGCATTCATGTCGGCGCGGATCGCCGGATCGGCCGCGAGCTGGCGTCCGACGTCGACGAACGCCGAGGCCAGGTGCTTGCGGATCACCGAATCGTCCGACCCCGCATCCTGCTCGACATAGGTCCTGAAACTCGTCCACATGTCCCGCGCCAGTTCGCGCACTTCCGGCCGTGCCAGGAAATCGCGCTTCAGCTTCTCCACCTGCTTGCCGTAGGTCTTCGATGTCTTCAGCGTCTCGACGAAGCCCATGACGAAACGGTCGAACTCGGCGCGCATCGGATGGTCCGGATCGGCCTTCACCTCCTCGAGCAGCGACCCGGCCGAAGCCACGATCTTCTTCAGCAGATAGGCATCGGCCTTGAACAGCCTCGCCACCGAGGGCAGCTCGTCGCGGATCTTGTCGCGCAGCGCATCCTGCGCGTCCTGGTCGCTCAGGAAGCCCCCCAGCACCTTGATGATCTCGTCGAACAGCTTCTGGTGGCGCCGGTCGTGGGTAACGGCGGTGAGAAGTTCTGCGGCGAGCGGCGCGAGCTGCACCTTCTCCACCTGCTCGACCACCCGCTTGGTGATGAAGTCCTTCAGCCCCGAGCCTTCGATCGCCGAGACCGTCTGCGGCACCAGCCGCGCGACGAAGCGCGACAGCGCCTCGGCGCGCCGCGGTTCGGCCAGCCAGTCGGCGACCAGTGCGGCGAAGTCCACCTCGCGCAGCTTGCGCCTCACCGGCTCGGGCGCCAGGAAATTCGCCTCGATGAAATAGCCGAGATTGTCGGCGATCCGCTCCTGGTTCGACGGGATGATCGCCGTATGCGGGATCGGCAGGCCGAGGGGCCGTTTGAACAGGGCGACCACCGCATACCAGTCCGCCAGCCCGCCGATCATCGCCGCCTCGGCGAACGCCGCGACATAGGCCAGCACCGGCACGTCCGCCTCGAAGCTGCGCGCGGCTAGGAATACGGCGAGACACAGAACCAGCATCGACGTCGCCAGCGCCTTGATCCGCCGCAGCGCCGCGAGCTTGGCCGCGTCGGCCGCGGCGGTCGTCTGGATTGGGGCGAAGTCCTGCATGTAAAGCGGTCCGGCTGGTGACCCGAGATTTAGGCGCTCCCGGCCGCGTCCGCCACCCCAGTCGCGGATCCCCGGCTCGATCCGAAATTATTGTGCACTGCACCATTCTTGATATTGCATTGCACAACAACTCTTCCTAGATGTCTTCCACCCCGGGTCGATCACGAACGGGGCGAACCGTTGCTCCCGAATGAGGATGGAGACCATTATGGCCAAGACCACCAAGACCGCTTCCGCCGCCCAGGATCCGATGGCCTCGCTTGCCGAGGCTTTCGAGACCGTGCAGTCGAAGATGGAAGTTCCCGCCGCCGCGCGCGATTTCGTCAAGCGCACCGCCAGCGCCGCGCAGGAGCGCGCCGAGAGTGTGCACGAGGATCTCGCCGCCGCGACGGCCAAGGTCGAGAATCTCGCGACCGCCTTCGTCAGCGGCTATGCCGATTTCGCCCGCAGCCTCGCCAATGCCTCGCTTGCCAATGTCCAGCATGCGCTGACCACGGTCGAGAAAGTCGCCGGCGCCAGGTCGCTCAACGAGGCCCTGCAGATCCAGGCCGACTATGTGCGCGAGAGCGCCCGCTCGAACTTCGAGCGCGCCAAGGATGCCGCCGAGGCCGCCCGCGTAACCGTCGTCGACGGCGCCAAGACCATCCAGTCGGAGATTTCGGCCCTCTACGCGAAGAAGGCCGCGTAGGCGTAGCGTCCCGCGTCACAAGCGTTTCGCGTAACAAGAAGCCCCGCCGGAGCGATCCGGCGGGGCTTTTTCATGTCAGGCTCGGCTGATCAGAAGTCCATGCCGCCGGCGGGCATTGCCGGTGCCGCTTCCTTCTTCGGCTTCTCGGCCACCATCGCCTCGGTGGTGACGAGCAGGCCGGCGACGGAGGCCGCGTCCTGCAGTGCTGTGCGAACCACCTTGGCCGGATCGATCACGCCTTGGCTGTAGAGATCGCCGTACTCGTTGGTCTGGGCATTCCAGCCCCAGCCGAACTCGGTCTTCTCGCGCAGCTTGCCGACGACGATCGACCCTTCTGCCCCGGCATTCTCGGCGATCTGCCGCACCGGCGCCTCGATGGCGCGCCGCACGATGTCGACGCCGTATTTCTGGTCGGTATTGTCGACCGCGACCGCGTCGAGCACCTTGGCCGCACGCAGCAGGGCGACGCCGCCGCCGGGCAGAATGCCCTCTTCCACCGCCGCGCGGGTGGCATGCAGCGCATCGTCCACGCGGTCCTTCTTCTCCTTGACCTCGACCTCGGTCGAGCCGCCGACGCGGATCACCGCGACGCCGCCCGCGAGCTTGGCGAGACGCTCCTGCAGCTTCTCGCGGTCATAGTCGGACGTGGTCTCCTCGATCTGAGCCTTGATCTGCGCGATGCGGCCCTGGATCTCCTCCTTGCGCCCGAAGCCGTCGACGACCGTGGTGTTCTCCTTTTCGATCACGACCTTCTTGGCGCGGCCGAGCATCTGCAGCGTCACGTTCTCGAGCTTGATGCCGAGGTCCTCGCTGATCGCCGTGCCGCCGGTCAGGATCGCGATGTCTTCCAGCATCGCCTTGCGGCGGTCGCCGAAGCCCGGCGCCTTGACGGCCGCGACCTTCAGCCCGCCGCGCAGCTTGTTGACGACGAGCGTTGCCAGCGCCTCGCCCTCGACGTCCTCGGCGATGATCAGCAGCGGCTTGCCCGACTGCACGACAGCCTCCAGCACCGGCAGCATCGCCTGCAGGTTGGACAGCTTCTTCTCGTGGATCAGCACGTAGGGCTCGTCGAGCTCGACGCGCATCTTGTCCTGGTTGGTGATGAAATACGGGCTGAGATAGCCGCGGTCGAACTGCATGCCTTCGACGACCTCGAGCTCGGTGTCGGCGGTCTTGGCTTCCTCGACCGTGATGACGCCCTCGTTGCCGACCTTCTGCATCGCCTCCGCCAGGAAGCGGCCGATCTCGGCGTCGCCATTGGCCGAAATCGTGCCGACCTGGGCGATCTCGTCGTTCTTTGTGACCTTGCGGGCATTGGCTTTCAGCTCGGCGACGATCGCGTCCACAGCCTTGTCGATGCCGCGCTTCAGATCCATCGGGTTCATGCCGGAGGCGACCGCCTTCGCGCCTTCCTTGACGATGGCCTGGGCCAGAACGGTCGCGGTCGTGGTGCCGTCGCCGGCCAGATCGTTGGTCTTCGAGGCAACCTCGCGCACCATCTGGGCGCCCATGTTCTCGAACTTGTCCTCGAGTTCGATCTCCTTGGCGACGGTCACGCCGTCCTTGGTGATGCGGGGCGCACCGAACGACTTGTCGATGACGACGTTGCGGCCCTTGGGGCCGAGCGTCACCTTCACCGCATTGGCGAGGATGTCGACGCCGCGCAGCATCTTCTCGCGCGCTTCGCTGTGAAACTTCACTTCTTTGGCAGCCATTGGATCACTCCTTCGATAGGCAGCTTTCGTTGACTGGTGAATCGGATGAAGAAGCCGTCAGGCGGCCTTCTTCAGTTCCGCGGCCTGCTCGATCACGCCCATCACGTCGCTCTCCTTCATGATGAGCAGGTCCTCGCCGCCGAGCTTGATCTCGGTGCCGGACCATTTGCCGAACAGGATGCGGTCGCCGACCTTGACGTCGAGTTCGATGAGCTTGCCGCTCTCGTCGCGGGCGCCGGGGCCGACCGCGATGACCTCGCCTTCGCTCGGCTTCTCCTTGGCGGTGTCGGGGATGATGATACCGCCCGCCGTCTTCTCCTCGGCTTCGATGCGGCGCACCACGATGCGGTCATGGAGGGGTCGGAACTTCATGTCGTTCTCCTTCAAGGACAAACAGGTGTTGAAATTCCTCCGCGGCCGCCTGCGTTGCGGCGGACGCGGGGCAGCGCGGCCCCGGGGGGCACCGCGCGGACGATGATTTGGTTTTGCCGTTTTCGCCTTTCAAGAGGCGCGCGAAAAATTTCCGGCGGGCCATGCAACCCGCTGTTTCGGCTGGCTATTCGGCTTCCGGAAGCTTAAACGACTGCGCGGATGATGCTGCCGGTCGGCAGGTGCGTCGTGAACGACATGTGCATGCCCGACAGGTCGATCGAGCCGACCGTCTCGCCGTCTTCGAAGTGCAGATGCGCATCGAATTTCTTGGCCAGCGACTTCATCGCCATGTTGTTCGGGTGCGTCGTGACGCGCAGGCTCTCATAGCCCAGCGCCAGCGCATGGCCGATAAGCCGCTTGAACAGCTGGCTGCCGATGCCCTTGTGCTGAAGATGGCGTTCGACGGAAAAGGCGATCTCGCCGGTCGGCGGGTCGAGGTCGGGGCGCTCGTGCAGTTCGGCCGCACCATGCACTTCGCCGTTCTCGACATAGCCGATCACGGTCGCGCCCTGCGAAAAGCAGCGCGCGGCATAGGACGCGACGAACACGTCGTCCGTCATGCCGTTGAAGCGGTCGCGCCGGCTTTCGGGATCAAGTCGCAGCAGGTGCTCGCGAAAATTCGCAAGATCGGATGGCCTGAGCTGGCGGATCTGTCCCGCGGGCTTCGGCCCTGAATGCTTGCTCTGTCTCATATTCGCGATCCTCGTGGTCCTCCCGCGAGTCGTCGACCTGTTGTCCGCGCTGATATTGTGCAGCGCACAATAAAATTCAAGTGCGTAGATGTACCAGACAACATTTTGCTCAGGTTGACGTCTCGTCAACCCCGGGCCGTCGCATGCCGCCGACATTGCCCGGCCAAATTGACAACCGGCCCGCGGCGCGCGCATCCAGTGGGTATGCACGAGACACAGCCCTTCCCCACCCCCGGCCCGATCTGCGGCCTTGCCGCAACCGAGCTGACCGAGCGCATCCGCCGCCGCGACCTCTCCTGCCGCGAGGTTGCGACCGCCTTCCTCGACAGGATCGAGACGGTCAATCCCACCGTGAATGCCGTCGTGTCGCTTCGCCCGCGCGCCGAAATCCTCGCCGAGGCGGACGATGCCGATGCGGGGCTCGCCTCTGGCGCGAAGCCCGGCGCGCTCTTCGGTCTCCCTGTCGCCATCAAGGACCTCGCCTGCACAAAGGGCCTGCGCACCACATGGGGTTCGCGCATCTTCGCCGATTTCATCCCCGACGAGGACGATGTCTTCGTCGCCCGCATGCGCGCTGCGGGCGCCATCATCATCGGCAAGACCAACGTGCCCGAGTTCGGCTTCGGCTCGCAGACCTACAACGAAGTGTTCGGCGCGACCCGCAACGCCTTCGACCGGAACCTGACCTCCGGCGGGTCGAGCGGCGGCGCGGCGGTCGCCACCGCACTTCACATGGTGCCGCTCGCCGACGGCAGCGACATGGGCGGCTCTCTGCGCAATCCGGCCGCATGGAACAACATCTACGGCTTCCGGCCTTCGCAGGGGCTCGTTCCGGGCGGCCCAGGCGGCGAACTCTTCATCAGCCAGATGGGCGTCGAAGGCCCTATGGCGCGCAACGTCGCCGACCTGGCGCTGCTTCTCTCCGTTCAGGCGGGCTATCACCCCGGCGCGCCGCTGTCGCTCGGCGGCGTCGACCTCGACTTCCCGAGGCAGCTCGGGACTCCCGTCCAAAGCGGCCGGATCGCCTGGCTCGGCGATCTCGGCGGGCATCTCGCCACCGAGGACGGTGTGCTCAATTTGTGCGAAACCGCCCTTCGAAGCTTCGAAGCGGCCGGCCTGTCGGTCGAGGCGCACGTCCCCGCAGTCGATTTCGAGCGCATCTGGCGGGCCTTCGTCACGCTTCGCCACGCCACCAGCGGCTGCGCGCTCAAGGTGCACTACGACGATCCCGCCCGTCGCCCCTTGCTCAAGCCGGAGGCCGTCTGGGAGATCGAAGGCGCGCTCGATCTTCGCGCCCCCGCGATCCATGCCGCCTCGGTCGTTCGCTCGGAATGGTACGAGGCGGTGCTGCGCCTGTTCGAGACGTATGACTTCCTCGCTTTGCCGACCGCGCAGGTCTTTCCCTTCAGCGTCGATATCCACTGGCCGTCGGAAATCGCCGGAAGGGCGATGGACAGCTACCATCGCTGGATGGAAGTCACTGCGCTCGCCACCATGGCCGGCTGCCCGGCGGCGAGCCTCCCGGCCGGATTTGACGCGCTGGGACGCCCGATGGGTTTCCAGCTCATCGGCCGGCCGCGCCGCGACGCCGACGTGCTGCGCGCGGCCGCGGCCTATGAGCGCCATACCGGCCGTGGCGGCGGCCTTCAAATCGCCTGATCTAAGTTGAACATTGTGATCATCTTAAAGCGATCTACTCTGGAATAATTCCAAAAAGCGGCGCATATAAATCCCAAACCGGCGTCCAGCCGGAACGTCCGAGGAAGCCTTTTCGATGCGCCTTACCCGACAGACCAATTATGCCGTCCGCATCATGATGTATTGCGCGGCCAACAGCGGCCGTTTGAGCCGCATCCCCGAGATCGCTTCGGCCTACGGCGTGTCGGAACTCTTCCTTTTCAAGATCTTGCAGCCGCTCGTTGAAGCGCGCCTGGTGGAGACCGTACGCGGCCGCAATGGCGGCGTCAGGCTCGCCCGCGCCGCCTCCGAGATCACCCTGTTCGACGTGGTCCGCGTCACGGAAGAAAACTTCGCCATGGCGGAGTGCTTCGAGAACGACGCCGCCGAATGCCCGCTGATCGATTCCTGCTCGCTGAACGCCGCGCTGCGCAAGGCGCTGGGCGCCTTCTTCGACGTGCTCGAGAGCTACACGATCGAGGATCTGGTCAAGGAACGCACCGACGTCCGCCTGCTGCTCGGCATCAAGGACATGGCCCAGCCGGTGGCCGCGGCGTAACTCTCTATACGCTCGTCATCCCGGACGCCGAAGGCGATCCTGGACCCATTCTTGTACGAGGATTGGCGCTGTTCGGCTCCCGCCTCTGACGCCGTCTTATCTCGGCCTCTCGGCGAAAAAAACCGCGCTCCAATCGCGCATGCCAATGGATACCGGATGGCCTTCGGCATGACGATCGTTTTGTTGTGAAGGCTCGCTCGTCTACACCGTCGCCGACTGAGGCAGCACGAACGGCGCTCCCGCCGCGGGCGTGACCCCGACCCGCAACCCGCATTCGAACACCCGGCTGATCCGCTCGTCCACCAGCACCTCCGCCGGCTTCCCGACCGCCTCCGCCCTCCCCCGGTGCATCATCACGATCCGGTCGGCGAACATCGCCGTCAGGTTCAGGTCGTGCAGGATCGCCACCACGCCGCCACCTGCCCTGGCGAAGTCGCGCGCGATCCCCATGATGACAAGCTGGTGCTTGATGTCGAGGCTCGACACCGGCTCGTCGAGCAGCAGGAAGCGCGGCTCGCCGTCCAGCACCGGCTGCCACACCTGGCACAGCACGCGGGCGAGCTGCACGCGCTGCTGCTCGCCGCCCGAGAGCTCCTGGTAGAAGCGCCCGGCGAAGCCCGCCAGGTCGACGCGTTCCAGCGCCTCCTCGGCGAGCAGCTCCAGCGCCGGGCCGGTCACGCCCGAACGGCCGCTCGTCAGGCCGAGCCTTACGATCTCAAGCACGGTAAAGGGAAACGACAGCGTGGTTGCCTGCGGCAGCACGGCGCGCAGGCCCGCCGTCTCCCACGGCTTCATCGTCCGCATTTCCCGGCCCGCGAGCGAGATGGAGCCGCGATAGGCCCATTCGCCCGAAATCGCCTTCAGCAGCGTCGTCTTGCCGGAACCGTTCGGCCCGACGATCGCCGTCACCTCGCCCGCATGCGCTCTAAACGACACGTCGGAGACGATCCGCTTCGATCCGATGTCGACCGAAACCTTGTCGAGTTCGATCATCGCGGTTCTCACAGGTCTATGACGCCGCGCTTGCGCAGCAGGATCCAGAGGAAGAACGGCGCGCCGACGGCGGCCGTGACGATGCCGATCGGCAGTTCCGCCGGCGCGACGATGGTGCGACTGACCGAATCCGCGAGCAACAGCAGGCTGGCACCCAGAAGGGCCGCGGCCGGCAAAAGGTAGCGGTTGTCCGGGCCAATCGCGAGCCGCAGCAGATGCGGCACCACGATGCCGACGAAGCCGATGCCGCCCGACACCGCGACCGACGCGCCCACCGCGCCCGCAACCGTGACGATCGCCACCGACTTCACCCGCTGCACGGGGATGCCGAGATGGTTGGCGGTCGATTCGCCGAGCGACAGCGCATTCAGCCCCCGCGCGAGAAACGGCGCAGCGAGAAGGGCGACAGCGATGATCGGGCCGGCGGCGGCGATCTTGAGCCATGTCGCGCCGGCAAGCGAGCCCAGCCCCCAGAAAGTCAGGTCGCGCAGTTGGCGATCGTCGGCCATGTAGACCAGCAGTCCGGACAGCGCGCCAGCCATGGCGCCCAGCGCGATGCCGGCCAATAGCATGGTCGCAACCGAGGTCTGGCCGCGCCGCGTCGCGACGCGGTAGAGCACCAGCGTCGTCAGCAGACCGCCGAGGAAGGCCGCCAGCGGCAGCGAGTAGATGCCGAAAAGCGCGGTCAGCGGTGCAAGCGCGGTCCCGCCCAGCACGATGATCGAGATCGCCCCCAGCCCCGCGCCGGCCGACACGCCGACGAGGCCCGGGTCGGCGAGCGGATTGCGGAACAGACCCTGCATCACCGCGCCCGACACCGCCAGCGCCGCGCCGATCAGCACGCCGAGCACGGCGCGCGGCAGGCGGATGTCCATGACGATGATGCGGTCGCGCGCCGACATCGCGCCTTGCGCGCCAATGCCCAGCAATTCGCCGAGCACCGACAGGGCCGATGCATCCGAGGCGCCGGAGGCGAGGCTGAACAGAAAAGCCGCGCAGAGCGCGACCGCGAGGAGCGTGATCGCAAGCCGTGCCCTTCGGCGCCGGTCGCCCTCATGCGAGGGCTTCCGGACCAGGTCCGGCAGCTCTGATACTTTCTGTAGCACCGGCCCTACTCAGTTGACGACGCGGTCGCCGTAGAGCGCCCTGGCGAGATCGCGCGCGGCACTCGCCGTGCGCGGCCCGAAGCCGAGAAGATAGGCGCCGTCCATGCGCACTATCGCGTCTTTGCGCACCGCCGGCGTCTGCGACAGCGCCGGATGCGCCTTCATGTCGGCATTCGCCGCCGAATGGTCGCCGCCCCTGTCCATCATCAGGATCAGGTCGGGCCTGGCGGTGACGATCGCCTCGTCGGTCACCGGCTTGTAGCCGGCGAATTCGCTCACCGCGTTGATTCCGCCCGCCATCCTGATGATGCCGTCGGCGGCGGTTCCTGTTCCCGATGCCAGCGCCTTGCCGCCCTGCATCGACAGGACGAACAGCACCCGCTTGCGCTCGGCAATTCCTGCCGTGGCCGCGATCGCTGCGTCGATGTCGGCCTTCACCTCCGCCGACAGCTTCGCCGCCTTGTCCTCGACGCCGAGCGCGGTCCCGACGACGCGGATCTTTTCGAGGATGCCGGCCTCGTCGAATTTTTCCGGCACGGTGGCGAAGGGAACGCTCGCCTTCTTCAAGACCTCGATCGCCTCGGGCGGGCCGCTGCCCTCGATCGTGAGGATCCCGTCCGGATCGATGCCGAGCACATTCTCGGGCGAGATCGCGCGCATGTAGCCGATGTCGGGCAGGGCAAGCGCGGCCGGCGGATAGAGGCCGGTCGAATCGCGCGCAACCAGCCGTCCCCCCTCGCCCAGCGCATACACGATCTCCGTCACCGATCCGCCGATCGCGACGATGCGCTTGGCCTTCGCCACGGCGGCGATGTCCTCGGCCGAATGCGCCCTGGGCGTGGGGGCCGCGAGCGCTGCAAGCGTCAGCGCCACGGCCGCCGCCCACATGGCGGCGCGGCGCGTGCGCGCATTGGGAATAAAGAGGGTCATGGCATTCTCCTCAGGCTGCGGTCGAGCGCGGGCCGCGCGGCAGGGTCTCGACCAGGCCGCGCCAGTCGTCGCGCTCGAACGCGCCTTCGTTGCGCTTGCCGAAGAACTGGATGATCAGCCGGCCGGCCGCGTCATAGGCTTCGAGCGACGTCACATGGCCCTCGCTCGCCGGCTTGCGCACCGCCCACACCTCGCGGATGTGGTCGAGCCGCAGATGCAGGTGGAAGGTCTCGTCCATCACGTTGAGCCACGGTCCCATCGGCTTGATCTCCTTGACCGGCCCGCTGTGGATCTGGATGCAGCCGCGGTTGCCGACGAAGCACATGATCGGGATTTCCTCGGTGGCCGAGATCCGCATCATCGCCGCGACCGAACCGCGATCGACCGGCCAGGCGTAGTCTTCGCCGACCAGGTGCACCGCCTGCTGGCGCGTCAGCTTCATGTCGCGCAGGATCGAGGCGAACTGGTGCACGTCCGTCATCGCCGACCAGCGTGCGCGCAGATCCTCAACGTCGACGGATGAATTGACCGCCGGCGCGATCGACGTCACCGGCGCAACGACGCGCAGCGTCTGCTCCTGCTCGGGATGGAGGAGCGCCGCGACCAGCCCCTCATACGCCTCGACGTTCGAAGCCGGCCGCAGATGCACCTTGTGCACCGCCTCTCCGCCCGCATCGAAGAACTGCAGGCTGCGCCGCACCGTTCCGTCCGCGTCGGTCTTCGCCACGGCATAGCCATGCGCCCACACCTTCGGGAAGATGCGCAGGTCGATCTCGGCGCCCAGCGTCATCGCGGCATGTTCGCCCAGCACCACCTTGTCATAGACGCCGATCTTCTCGTGCACCGCGCTCTCGTTGCGCGTCAGCGCCATCACCTCGCCCAGCGCCTCCATGCCGGTCAGGAAGGCGTCGACATCGGGACGGATGCGGCGGACGCCCTCGCCCACCCACGCGGCGACGAATTCGGCCTCCGAAATGCCGAGCTGGCCGGCGAGGTCGCGCTCGCGCAGCTTGGGGTTTTCGGCTCGCGCCTGGCGGATTGCGTCGGGCGTGGGTCGGTCTGCGCTCATCGTTTCGGTCCTGCTTCTCGTGCGGTGAAATGGCTACTTGTTGAGGATCAGCTTGCCCTGCCGGGTGATCTTCAGCCGGTAGAGTGCGCCATGGTGTTCGATGCCGATTTCGTGCTCCCCCCGGAACAGGGTCGCGCTGTCGAGCATGCGCAGAGGCAGCGACGCGGCCGGCCGGACGAGGCTGTCGCGCCGCGGCGCACGCTCGGAATCGGCGGAATGGTCGACGGAGAATCTCGTGTTCACGGTGGCGGCCTCTTCATCGCGCCTTGCTTGCCCTGGCTGGCTTGGCGGCATCGTGATATCGAATGTTGACTCTGATTATCAGCTTTAATAGGGAGTGCAATACCGGAGTAAACGAGTCAAGTTTAAATTCGGGATCGAACGCATGCGAGCCAGCCCCGTGCCAGCCAGCAATGACCTCAGGTGTCAGGAGCAGGAATATGGGGCTGGTGGGACGAAACAGGGCGCTGCTATGCGGCACCGCGATCGCGATCTTCGCGAACATGGCAATGGTCCGGGCGCAGGACGCGGACGAAGCGGCGACTGAAGAACAGGTAACGGCCGAGAGCCAGAAGAAGGGCCGCGTCACGCAGCTCCAGCGCCTCGTCCTCGGCGCCGGCCAGGAGAAGGTCGCGATCGACACGCCGCAGGCGGTGAGCGTGCTCGAGCAGGAAGACATCGACTCGGCACAGCCGTCGACCGTCGCCGACGTTGTCCGCAAGGTGCCGGGCGTCAACGTCACCGGGTCGGACCGCGTGCTCGGTCAGTCCTTCAACATCCACGGCGTCGGCGCGCCTGAGAATTCGGGCGACCAGGGCCGCATCATCGTCAATGTCGACGGCGTGCAGAAGTTCTACGAGCAGTATCGCCTCGGCTCGTTCTTCTCGGATCCGGAACTGTTCAAGCGCGTCGAGGTCCTGCGCGGGCCGGCATCGTCGACCCTCTACGGCTCCGGCGCGCTCGGCGGCGTCGTCAACTTCACCACCAAGGACGCGTCCGACTTCATCGCCGAAGGCGAACGCGGCGCGCTGAAGCTGAAGACGACGCTCGACTCGAACGGCAAGGGCGTCCTCGGCTCCGCCACGCTTGCCCAGCGCATGGGCGAGAACGCCGAATTCCTGCTCATGGGCAACTGGCGCCAGGGCGACGTCTACCGGTCGGGCGACGGCACCGACATCGTCGGCACCAATTTCCGTGCCTGGTCCGGCCTCGCCAAGGGCACGTTCAAGGTCGGCGACGAAGGCACGCTCCGCCTCTCCTACCAGCGCTGGGATTCCGATCTCGACGACCAGCAGCTGTCCCAGACCTCGACGGCGACCTTCTTCGGTCTCATCGACCGCCACGTCATCGACCAGACGGCGATCGCCTCCTACGAGAACCCCTTCTCCGACAACGACATGCTCGATCTGAAGGTGGCGCTGTCTTATTCCGACACGTTCAACGAGCAGCGCAACGCCGATCTCAGGATGGCCTGCAGCCCCGGCTCCTTCGCCGTCGTCTGCGATGCCGACTATGCCTACAAGACGGTCCAGCTCAACGCGCAGAACACGATGGAATGGCGCGGCGCGAGCTGGGAGAACTACCTCACCTACGGCACCCAGCTCGCGCACCAGTCCCGCGTTGCCAGCGTCTATCAGAACAATGGCGATCCGCTCGACCTGCAGTTCCATCCGGAAGGCACCGACCTGAAGGCGGGGCTGTTCGTCCAGAACGAATTCATCTGGAACGAGAAGCTGACGCTCATTCCAGGCGTTCGTTTCGACTGGCACAAGCTGACGCCGGAGGATGCGGTCTCAGGCTCGGATTCGTTCACCGACACCGCCATCTCGCCGAAGCTCGCCGCGCACTACCGGTTCAACGACGCCGTCGCCGTCTTCGGCTCGATCGCGCACACCGAGCGCTTCCCGACCGTCGACGAAGTCTTCTCGACCGGCGGCTCGGCCTACACGTTCCTGCCGAGCCTCGACCTCAAGAAGGAATTGTCGACCAACTACGAGGCCGGCTTCGCACTGTCCGGCTACGACATGCTGCAGGCAGGCGATTCCGGACAGTTGAAGTTCACCGGCTTCTACAACGACGTGACCGACCTGATCGCGCTGAACCCCGCGCTCCTCCCCGGCCCCAACGCCATTCCCGGCTTCGTCAATATCAGCAGCGCCGAGATCTACGGCTTCGAGGTCGAGACCGCCTATGACGCCGACTACGTCTTCGCCAACGCCGCCTACACGTTCACGATCGGCAAGAACACTTCGGCCGACGTCACGCCGGCGACGGAATACCTCACGTCGGTCGCGCCGCACGAGCTGAAGCTCACCCTCGGCGGCAAGGTTCCGCAGCATGACGTGCGGTTCGGCTGGAACGCACGCGTCGTCGCCGGCCCGCAGGACAGCCTGCGCAACACCGA
This sequence comes from Mesorhizobium sp., assembly GCA_019635735.1. Lineage (GTDB taxonomy): Bacteria > Pseudomonadota > Alphaproteobacteria > Rhizobiales > Rhizobiaceae > Mesorhizobium_A. Next base: position 201,622 of record JAHBYX010000004.1, on the reverse strand, counting down.
CGTGCCTCCCGGCACCTCCACCCGATACTCCACCGCCTTCGACGTCCACGACATCTTCGTGTCCTGGACGCCGAAAGAGGGCGCCATGCGCGGCTGGGAGGTGCATGGCGGCATCGATAACCTGTTCGACCGCCAGTACAAGGAGTTCCTGATGAACGACGACGCCAAGGGCCGCACGTTGAAGCTCTCTTTGTCGAAGCAGATCGGCTGGTGATCATGCGGCCGGCGGCATCGCTCCTCGTACTGACCTCCCTGGCCATGATGCCGCTCGCTCCGGCATCGGCGCAGACCACCGCGCCGGAGCGGTATGTCTCTCTCGATCTCAACGCCCTGCAGCCATCGGAAGGCGGCTGCAGGCTCACCTTCGTGGTAGCGAACGACCTCGCCACCACGATCGACCGCGCGGCCTACGAGATGGCCCTGTTCGACAAGGCCGGCGTCGTCGACCGCCTGACCGTCCTCGACTTCAAGTCGCTGCCATCGGGCAAGACCAGGGTCAGCCGCTTTGACCTCAAGGGCGTCGACTGCGCCAATGTCGGCCGCGTGCTCATCAACGACGCGACCGAGTGCACCGGTCCCGGCACCGCGCCCGATGCCTGCCTCGCCGCGCTCGAGACCCGATCCACCTCGGGCGTCACATTCGGGCGCTAGGGCCGATGTCGCTCCAGCCCGCCGCCCCTCGTCCCCGGCGCACGATATCGGCACGCTCGACCGCGCGGCGCGTCCGCCTCGATCCGCCCAACACCTTCCAGGCCCCGCATCACGTCTTCCTCCGCGAGCCGCCGCGCCCCCTCTGGATCGAGAGCGAAAGCCCCGACCTCGCGCCGCTGCCAGTTGCGCCGCTGGCTGAAGCAGTCACCGGCCGGCCGGCCGGGTCGCGCACATGGCTGGCCATGCTGCTCGCGTCCATCGCGCTTCATGCCGCGGCCGCCACCTTCTTCCTCCTGCGCGAGCCGGACGAAGGCGTGCTGATCGCCGGCGCGCAGGATGCCGGTGTCGCGATGTACGGCAACGCCGCGGCGGACATGTCGATGGAGGGCGAGGAGCAGGCGACCAGCGTCTCCATCGTCACCATGACGACGGCGACCCCGGTGGAGACCGTCGACGCTGCGGAAGTGGAGCCGCTCGAGGCGATCCAGCCGGTCGCAGTGGAGGCGACCGTCGTCGAGGAAGTCGCCGACGCCGGGCCCGCCGCCGAGCTGCCTGCGCGCGCCGATCCGGCGCCGGCAGACGCGGTCTCCGCGTTGCCCTCCCCCACGCAGCAGCCGGTGCTGGCGGTCGATACCGCCGAAATCGTGCCGGACGACGAGGCCGTCGCCCCCGTCGTGCCGCAGGCCGCTGCCGTACCGCCGCCCGACGACGTGGCCGAGGTGCCGAAAGAGCCGGTCGTGGCCGAGACGCCCGAACCGGTGAAGCCCGCCCCGCCGAAGGTGGTGGACGCGAAGCCGGCCGGGAAGCCCAAGGTGGAAAAGCCGGCAAGGAAGGCCGAGGCCAGGCCCGTGGAGAAGAAGCCCGCCAGGGCGGACGCCCCGGCCAGGAAAGCCGAGAAGAAGAAAAGCGCCGGCTCCGGCGGCAGGAACAAGGCCGATGGCCGCAAGGGCGTCGCCGACGGCGAAACCAGCGGCACGCGCGCCGACAAGGCCGGCAAGGGCAAGGGGTCGGCCGCCGGCAACGCCGCGGTCACCAATTATCCCGGCAAGGTGCGCGGCAAGATCAGCCGGGCAGTCGGCCGGATCTCGCGCCGCGACCGCGCCGGCGCCGAGCGCGACGTGACGGTCGCCTTCACCGTCACCGCCAGCGGCGCGCTGGGCGGCCTGAGCATCGCGCGCAGCTCCGGATCGGCCTCCCTTGACCAGGCGGCACTCGCCGCCGTGCGCCGCGCCGCACCCTTCCCCGCAATACCGGAAGGCGCGGGCCGCAAGACCTGGCAGTTCACCATCCCGCTCGGCCTGGCCAAATAGATTCGGAGCTCCCGTTATGAACCTGCTTCGGCTGCACGAGCTCGCCACCGCCTTCGGCGACGGCCTGCACCCCGACCTCGTCCGCCTGTTCGAGGAGTGCGCCCGCATCGAGACCGACCCTCAGGTCGTTCGGCTCGCCGGTCCCGGCGTGCGCGAACAGGCCGGACCTGTCCCGGCCGGTCGCGCCGGTCTATTTGTCCCCGGAAATGTTCTTCGTGTCGTCGGCCGCGAGGCAGTCGCAAAGCGGCCGGCCAGCCGCCAAAACCTGAAAGGAACCCGTTGATGTATATCGCCATGAACCGCTTCAAGGTCGCACGCGGCTCCGAGGAGGAGTTCGAGAATATCTGGAAGGGACGCGATTCGTCGCTGCACGAGATGAAGGGCTTCGAGCAGTTCCATCTCCTCAAGGGACCGGTTAACGAGGCCGAGGGCTATACGCTCTACGCGTCCCACACCGTCTGGCAGAGTTTCGAGGATTTTTCCGCCTGGACCAAATCCGAACAGTTCCGCGCCTCGCACCGCAATGCCGGCACGACCAAACCCACCTACCTCGGCCACCCGGTCTTCGAAGGCTTCTCCGTCGTCGAAGGCGCCTAGGAGCTTGGGGCTGCCCCCCACACACACCACGCTCGTCGTCCCGCAGGCCGAAGGCCATGCGGGATCTATTCTTATCTCCGGTTGCACGCCGTAGCTGCCCGCAGCCGGGGCATGACCGGCAGAGCCCTTCGCACGGCGATCAATGGTTCCCGGCTGGCCTCCGGCCGGCGGGAAGACGACCGCGAAAGGCTAAAGGCGAAGGCTGAACACGACTGGAGGCGGGAAGCCATCCGTCCGTCCCGAACACCCAACCTCCGTCATGCCGGCGGCCGAAGGCCAGCCGGTATCCATTCTTCTCCCCGGCTACACGCCGAAAACGCCTGCCCGAAGCATGGAATGACGGCATTCTACTTGCCGGCGGTCAATGGTTCCCGGCTGGCCTCCGGCCGCCGGGAAGACGGCCGCGCTAGGCTAAGGCTGATCACCGCCGGAGGCGGAAGGCCATCCGCCCGTCCCGAACACCCAACCTCCGTCATACCGGAGGCCGAAGGCCAGCCGGTATCCATTCTTCTCCCCGGCTACACGCCGAAAACGCCTGCCCGAAGCATGGAATGACGGCATTCTACTTGCCGACGGTCAATGGTTCCCGGCTGGCCTCCGGCCGCCGGGAAGACGATCGCGGACGGGTGTAACGGCGGCCAAACACCACCCGCCCGGTGGATCGATTTCGCCTTTTCTTTCCGCAACCCCTTGTTTCCGCTCGACCTGCAAAAATACTTATCCCCACCTCTTCGGACCCGACGGATCATAGGCGCCGGTGTAACGATTGGAGCCAGCGATGGCGTGGAAGGCGAAGACAGGGAGGCGACAGGATGTGCTGGTCAGCATCGTTTCAACCCTGCTTGCCATTGCCACTCTCGCCGAAAAATCCGCCGGCGATTCCCCCTGGGTGCGCTTCTGCGTGCTGTGGGCCGCCCGGCAGGCGGACCTGATCGCGAGGGAGTACGTCGCCGGCTCGACATGGAATACGGCCGGCCGGCTCTGGTCGCCGGCTCTGCCCGATGTCCGCTACGGCACCGAGCCGGCCGATGCACTGGACATCGCCGCCTCGCTGCGCGCGCTGGCGCTGGTCATAAGCGGCATGGCCGCCTATCTCCGCCAAGTGTCAGTGTGGCAGCAGGGCCAGGCAATCGGCGAGGTCGTACATGATCGCAACCCGCTCCACCGGCTCGACGCGTTCATGCAGAGGCTTCGGCACGTCGCGTTCTACCCGGTCGAGATCCGCGACACCTCCTGAAAGGCGTCCCTCCCTTGCGAGGGCGGATCATCCGAACGATTTCACTTGCTTCCGCGGAAAAACGCACCGCGGTCGACGACCTCGCGCGGCCCAACATCGGCACGCTCTGACGCCGCCCCTTTCCTCCGTCATTCCGGGACCGCGCAGCGGGACGCGGAATCCAGAGTCGAGACGTCGGAGGAAAGGCCGCGTGCTTGAACCATGCAACGCCGGCGCGCTGGATTCCGGGTCCCGCTGCGCGGTCCCGGAATGAGGAGGAGCGCGGACCAATGCCCGTCAGCTCGCTGCCAGCAAACTCGCATTGCCGCCGGCCGCCGTCGTATCGACGCAGACCGAGCGCTCGTGCGCGTACGCCGCGGGGAAGATCGTCTCGGCGATCAGCGGCACGATCGGGCCGGGCTTTTCCGCGAGGATGCGTCGGATCTCCCGCGCGGTCGCCCCCGCCCGCGAATAGGCCACGGCATCGACCGTCGTCGCGGCGAGTTCGCCCTGCATCAGCGTCCCGTCCAGCACATCGAGCGGCAGCGCCTTGCCGGTCAGAGGCTGCAGCGCAGCGGATGCCTTCGGCGCGACGGCGACCACCGAGTTGCCCGCCGCGAGCGCCTGGACGACCTGGGCCAGCAGCGAGTCCGGATCGGGCCCGAGGCACAACACCCGCCCACGCGGCACCAGCGTCAGCGTGTTGGATTCGCCGGTCGGGCCCGGCAGGTCGACGGGACCGAACTCGGCCGCCGCCGCCGCCGAGATCGCCTCGCCCGCCTTACCGCGCAGATGCTTGCGCAGGATGGCGATACGGTCGCTGCGTCCCGACCAGTTGTCCATGCGCGCATCCGGGAACCGCCGCGGCAGGGCCACCGCCTCCGCCTGGTCGACGTCTCCCGTGGCCACGGAAGACTTGCGGAAGCGGCGCAGGTAATGCGGCCCGCCGGCCTTCGGCCCCGTGCCGGACAGGCCCTCCCCTCCGAACGGCTGCGAGCCCACCACCGCGCCGATCTGGTTGCGGTTGACATAGACGTTGCCGGCATGGATCCGGTCGATGATCCGCTGCACGCGCGCCTCGATGCGGGTGTGCAGGCCGAAGGTCAGGCCGTAGCCCCTGGCGTTGATGTTGGCGACCACCAGGTCCAGTTCCTCCGGCTCGAACGTCGCGACATGCAACACCGGGCCGAAGATCTCGCGCTCCATCTCGGCGATGCCGGTAACGCGGAAGATGTGCGGCGCGACGAACAGCCCCTCGCCCGGCGCCTCCAGCTTGGCGATCAGCCGGCCCTTCGCCTCCATCGCCTCGCAGTAGGCCGAAATCGAGCCCCGCGCCTCGGCGTCGATCACCGGGCCGACATCGGTCGCGTAGAGCCACGGGTCGCCGACCACCAGCGCCTTCATCGCGCCGGTCAGCATCTCCAGCACCTTCTCCTCGACGTCGGACTGGACATAGAGGATGCGCAGCGCCGAGCAGCGCTGGCCGGCACTCTGGAAGGCCGAGGCCAGGATGTCGCGCACCGCCTGTTCGGGCAGCGCGGTCGAGTCGACCACCATCGCGTTCAGCCCGCCGGTCTCGGCGATCAGGATGGCGTCGGGCGCGGCCGTCTCAGCGAGCTGCCGCTCGATCAGCCGGGCCACCTCCGTCGAGCCGGTGAAGCAGACGCCGGCAATCCTCGGGTCCGCCGTCAGCGGCGCGCCGACCGATGGCCCGTCGCCAGGCACCAGCTGCAGCACGTCCGCCGGCACGCCCGCCTCATGCAAAAGTTCGACGGCCCTCGCCGCGATCAGCGGCGTCTGCTCGGCGGGCTTGGCGATCACCGCGTTGCCGGTGACGAGTGCCGCGGCCACCTGGCCGGTGAAGATCGCCAGCGGGAAGTTCCACGGCGAGATGCAGGCGATGACGCCCCGCGCGGTAGTCCCCACCTCCGCCTTGGCGGCCTCGGCCGCGTAGTAGCGCAGGAAATCGACCGCCTCGCGCACCTCGGCCACGCCGTCGGCCAGCGTCTTGCCCGCCTCGCGCGTACAGAGCGCGAAGAACTCCGCCTCATGCGCCTCGTAGAGGTCGGCCGCGCGCAGCAGCGTCGCCGCCCGCTCGCTGACCGGCGTGGCCGCCCAGATCGGAAACGCCTCGACGGCCCGTCCGACGGCCGCATTCACCACGCCGGCATCCGCCTCGCGCACCGTGCCGACGACATCGTCCTGCTTCGCTGGGTTGACGACCGGCCGCTCGCGTCCCGCCGCGCCGGCCGTCCAGAGGTTCTCCCCGGAAAACTGTCCACGCCCACCCTGGATCTCCGACAATGCGATTGTGTCGTTGAGGTCGTGCCCGATGGAGTTCCTGCGGGCAGGAAGGAAGATGTCGGACGGGAAAGGAATGAGAGGATTATGGGCGCTGCCATGGTTTTCCACGACGTCGAACGGATCCCGCGCAATGATCTCGGCGCTCACCTCCTCGTCGACGATCTGGTGCACGAAGGACGAATTGGCGCCGTTCTCGAGCAGGCGCCGCACGAGATAGGCGAGCAGGTCGGAATGCGAGCCGACCGGCGCATAGATGCGGCAGCGTGTGCCCTCGCTCGCCCGCACCGCCTCGTGCAGCGCCTCGCCCATGCCGTGCAGGCGCTGGAACTCGAAAGCCGACTTGTCTTCGGCCATCGCCAGGATCGACGCCACCGTATGCGCGTTATGCGTCGCGAACTGCGGATAGATCCGGTCGGTCATACCGAGCAGTTTCTTGGCGCAGGCGATGTAGGAGACGTCTGTGTTGGCCTTGCGCGTGAACACCGGATAGCCGGCAAGCCCCAGCGTCTGCGCCCGCTTGATCTCGGTGTCCCAATAGGCGCCCTTGACGAGACGCACCATGATGCGCCGGTCGAGCCGTTTCGACAGCGCATAAAGCCAGTCGATCACATGGTGCGCCCGCTTGCCGTAGGCCTGGACGACGACGCCGAAACCGTCCCAGTCGGTCAGTTCCGGGTCGGCCAGCACGCGTTCGATGACGTCGAGCGACAGGTCGAGCCGGTCCGCCTCCTCGGCGTCGATGTTGAGACCCATGCGCGCATGCCGCGCCGCATGGCACAAAGAGCGGAGCCGCTCCGCCATGACCGGCAGCATCGTCTCGCGCTGCGACTGCTCGTAGCGCGGGTGAAGCGCGGAGAGCTTGACCGAAATGCCGGAATTGTAGCGGATGTTCGTGCTCGACGCGCCGCTGTTGAGCGACGAGATCGCATCCGCATAGGCGCGGTGGTAGCGCAGCGCATCGGCTTCGGTGCGCGCGGCCTCGCCCAGCATGTCGAACGAATAGAGATAGCCCTTGCGGCTGTACGGCTTGCCGCGCCGCACCGCCTCCTCGATCGTGCGGCCGAGCACGAACTGCTCACCCATCTCGCGCATCGCCGCCGAGACGGCGGTGCGGATCACCGGCTCACCCAGCCGGCGCACCATGCCGCGCAACGTGCGCTCGATGCCGCCCTCGCCTTCGTCGAGCACACGGCCCGTAAGCGCCAATGCCCAGGTGGAGGCATTGACGAAGATCGAACTCGATTCACCCGAATGCGCCGACCAGTCGTGCGGCGCGATCTTGTCCTGGATCAGGTCGTCCATCGTCTCGGCGTCCGGCACGCGCAGCAGCGCCTCGGCCAGGCACATCAGCGCCACGCCCTCCTTGGTGGAGAGCCCGTATTCGGAGAGGAACACTTCCATCAGCTTCGGGTCGGAAGACGACCGCACCGCCTCGACGAGCTTCACCGCGCGCTCGGAGATCGCCGCGCGCTGGGCGTCGTCGAGTTCCGCGCCGCCGACCAGGCCTCGCAGGACCGCATCTTCGTCGGCGAGATAGGCTTTGCGCAAATCGTCCCGGAGCGAAGCGAGCGTCGGCATGTGTGGTCAGGTCCCGGATGGAGTCTCGAGCAGTCGCGCGAAGATAGCACAAGGTGCGCTGCGTGCCGGTCCGAACATGTTGACCTCGCGCGTCGAACGGATCGATATTGGCACCCATCTCGAACCGATCGGCCTGCCCCCATGGATAGTCTGGACCATCTGGACCGCATCGACCGCAACATCATCGCCGCGCTCTCGGCCGACGGGCGCCTCTCGATGGCTGCGCTCGGCGCGAAGGTCGGCCTGTCCAAGACCCCGGTCCAGGCTCGCGTGCGCCGGCTTGAGGAGGCTGGCTACATCCGCGGCTACCAGGCCATCGTCGACCGCGAGAAGATGGGCGAGGGCCATGTCGCCTTCGTCCAGGTCAAGCTGTCCGACACCCGTTCCGACGCGCTCGACGCGTTCAATCGCGCCGTGCGCCTCGTGCCCGAGATCGAGCAGTGCCACATGATCGCGGCCAACTTCGATTACCTGCTCAAGGTGCGCACCCGAGACATCGGCGCCTACCGCCGCGTCCTCGGCGAACGCATCTCCGCCCTGCCCCACGTGGCCCAGACCTCGACCTATGTGGCGATGGAAACGGTGAAGGACAGATAGCGGTGCGACGAGACTCAGGCCGCAGGGATATCCGTCAATCCGAAGTCCACGCCTTTGAAAAGCAGGGGGACGTTCAGACGGCGGGCGCAGGCATAGGCGAAGCAATCACCGAAATTGAGCCGTGCGGGATGACGTCCCTTGCCGAAGCGGTCGAACGCATAGAGAGCCGTCACGCCGATATCGTCGTCGATAGGAACGGTGGAAACCCCGGCCAGTTCGAGGAAGTCGCGCACTGCCCTCGTCGCGACTGGGACCTCGAGATCGAGGACGCGTGCGACCGCCACGCTCGCTTCCCACATTGCGAGCGGCGACGTCATCCGTTTCTCGTAGCGCTGGGCGCGCTCGAGCAGCTCGACTGCGTCTGCTTCATTCGTGAGGATCGACGTCAATGCGGACGCGTCGATGAACATCAGTCGCGCTCGTACAGGCTGTCGCGGAATGCCCTGTCTGCCGGACGGCCGGCGCGGGGACCGGCCTTGGCCCGCAGCTCGCGGGCGAACCTGACGCCCAGTTCGACGAGGCTCGGCTTCGCTAGCTCGCGATCGAGTTCGTTGCGGAGCGCGTCATGCACGGCACGCGTCAACCCCTCCCCCTTCAAGGCCGCGACCTTGCGGGCAAGGGCTTCGGTTTCGCGATTCTTGATATGAAAAGCCATCGCCGGTGTATCCTCTATGCGAATGAAGGATACACCACGCCTTCACCGCTTTCAATTCACGGGAGACGTTCTCGGATCCAGCATCTTCAGAAACGCCACCAGCGCCTGTTTTTCGGGCTCCGACAGTGTCAGCGGCTTGAGTTCGCTTTCTCCCTTGGGCGGTCGCGGCGCGGCGGCATAGTGGTCGATCACGTCCTCGATCGTCGCGATCTGGCCCGAATGCATGTAAGGCGGACGAGAGACCGCGCCGCGCAGCGACGGCGTCTTGAAGGCCCGGAGCATGGCGTGGTCGTCCTTGGCGACAAAGCGCAACTCGCCGCACTGCTCCGGCTTCGCGTCGCTGTGGCGGCTGAGGCAGTTGAACGGATCGGCCAGCGCCTTCGGGATGCCCGCGGCGCGGCCCGAATCCTCCGGCAGTTCCGGAGGCTGCGGCACGCCGGTATTGTGAAAATGCTCGTCGCTGAAGCGCGGCCCCGCGTGGCAGGTGACGCAGTTGGCGCGGCCGATGAAGAGTCTAAGCCCAAGCCGTTCGGATTCGTCGAGCGCGGCGTCGCCTTGCGGCGTCTCGCCCGCCGCGATCGCCTTCGCGAACCGGTCGAACCGTGTCTCCTCGTGCCGGATCGAGCGTTCGAAGGCCGCGATCGACTTGCCGATATTGGCGAAGACCGTGTCGATCTCGGCGCGCTTCGCTTCCGAAATGGACTCCCACACGGCACGTTCCTCGGCATTGCCGAGCGGTCCGGCGTTCTGCGGAATGCCGGAAAGGTCCGGCAGTGGCCCGAAGATCCGCTCGTAGCGGTCCTTCAGCGAAGTCGTGATGAAATGCGCATAGGCGGTGCGGTTGCCGCCATGCTCGCGCGCATCTTCCAGCGGTCCGAGCGCCTGCGCCCACAGACTGTCCTTGCGACCGTCCCAGAATTGCCAGGGGCTCCAGGCGACACCGGCGAGCGGCATGGTGCGGCGGTCGGTCAGGCCAACACCACGGCCAAGCGGCCGGTCGTCCTGGAACTGCCGGTCGATCTGGTGGCAGGTCGAGCAGGACACGTCGCCGTGGCCCGACAGCCGAGGCTCGAAGAACAGGGTGGCGCCGAATGCCGCCGCCAGCCGATCGTCCGCGACCCGGTTCGACGGATCGGCCGGCAACGGCGGCAGCTGATCGAGCGACAGCGAGGCGATGGTCGCCCTTTCCGCGTCGGTGAACTCGTCGCCCGAGCAGCCGGCGAGAACCAGCAACGCGGCGAAAACGACGCCCGACAGCGCGCGGCGAACCATGCTAGAGGCTGAGGTTGAACGTGACATCGTCCTCTCCCGCCGCTGCGCTGACGTGGAGCTTGAACTCCCACCAGCCCGACATGTTGAAGCGCACGCCTTCGATCCGGTAGCGCCCGTCGCCCAACGCGGCCGTCACTTGCGGCGCCGTCGGCAGGCCGTGCCCGTGTTGCGGCATGCCACCGTCCACCGTGATCTGCGCGTCCTCGACCGCCACGCCGTCCGCCGTCTTCACCGTCGCGATCCAGCCGTGCAGCATGTTGCGCTCGAACGCCGGATTCTCGGGCGCAATTTCGACGGCATAGAGGCCTTTCGCGGTCTTCTTGCTCCGGGCCAGGTCCAGGTCCGACGGCGGCGCCATTACGAACATCATATAGCCGACCGCCGCGGCGACCGCGATCACGACCGCGCCGAGAGCGATGCCGATCTTGCCTTTGAGGCCCATCCAGATTCTCCACTTTCACATGTCGTTTCCACTGTTACGCGATCACCTAGGGCTTCCCGTAACTGGAAGGTCAAGCGCCTTTTTCCGGCCTTGCCGCGAAGCCGAGTGAACACCTATAGACGTTGCGTCGAATGGAGGGGATCGAATGGATCGCAAGGGCGTCGCCTCGATCGGGGAATGCATGCTCGAACTCTCCGCGCGTCCGGACGGCGCCTGGGATCTCGGCTACGCGGGCGACACGTTCAACACCCTGTGGGCGATCCGGGCGCTGACCGGGCTTGCCTGCGACTATGTCTCCGCCTTCGGCGACGACCCGTTCTCGGCAAAGCAGATCGCATTCCTGGCGGAAGCCGGCATCGGCGTCGCGTCAAGCCCTGTCATCGCGGGCGCCCGGCCCGGCCTTTACGCGATCACGCTCACCGGAGCCGAACGGTCCTTTACCTACTGGCGATCCGATTCGGCTGCAAAACAGCTTGCTTCTCAGCCGGAGCAACTGGCGAAAAGCCTTGAAGACCAGGCACTTGTCTATTTTTCCGGAATCACCTTGGCAATTCTGTCGCTTCAGGCGCGCGAGACGCTGCTGGCCGCGGTCGTGGAAGCCCGCGAAGCCGGCAGCCTCGTCGCCTTCGACCCGAACTACCGCCCTCGCCTCTGGTCGTCGCCGGGTGACGCCAGGGCGGCGATCGACGCCGCGGTTGCCGTCTGCGACATTGCGCTGCCGACCTTTCCGGACGAGCAGATGCTCTATGGTGACGCCTCCCGGGAGGCCACGGCCGTTCGACTGGCCCGGGCCGGCGTGCGCGAGATCGTCGTAAAGGACGGGGCGGACCCGTGTCTGGTGATGACGGCTGAGGGCCGCTCGACCGTGCCGGCAGTGCATGTTGCCAACCCAGTGGACACGACAGGCGCCGGCGACAGCTTCAACGGCGGCTATCTGGCGGCGCGACTGCTCGGCCAATCGCCGGTCGAGGCGGCGCGGACCGCGCATCGGGTGGCGGCTGCGGTGGTGCAGGTGCGCGGCGCGCTGGCGCCGTTCGAGACGCTGCGCGCGGCATTCGCCAGAGTCTAGACCGTCTTCTTGCCCGAAAGCCGGCGGCGAATCCGGGACAATCCGAGGAAGAAGCCGCCGATACCGTTCGGGCCGTAAGGTTCGTAAGCGCGCAGGCCGGTGATCAGACCGTCCTTGGTCTCCGCGACGAACACCTGCGGGAATTTGAGGTTCTGGCCGGAATTCAGGGTGTGGTCCGTGTCGATCTCGAAGGCGCCCGAAAGTCCATCCTCCGAGCCGAAGAAATGCCTGGTCCGGAAACCGAAGCGCTTCATCACCGACAGGCCCCAGTCGATCCCCTCCTCGATCTCGGCCAGACCGGACATCAGCGGCTGCGGATAGTGCGGATCGAAAAGCACGGCATCCGGAGCGAAACAGGCGAGCACCGTGGCCTTGTCGCGCGCTTCGAGCGCCCGAAAGGTCCGTTCGACAGCCGTCCGCGCCTGAGACATGCAATCCTCCGCCTTGCGAACGCAACCCTATGCGGATTCCTACCCTAGCGGAAGTCTCTCACCCCAGCCTGAACCGATACTCCGTTACGTGCCGGTAGCGGTCGCCGGGCCAGAGGATCGCCTGCGGGAAATAGGGCCGGTTGGGCGAATCGGGCCAGGCCTGTGCTTCGAGGCAGAAGCCGGCCCACGGACCGTATCTCCGGCCGCCCAGCCCCGGCATATCGCGCGCGACCTTGTGGCCGGCATAGAACTGCACGCCGGGCTCGGTGGTCCACATCTCCATCTCCACGCCGGACGACGCCCCTTGCGCCCATGCCGCCTGCCGCAGCGGCCCACGTTGCGATGAGAGGCAGAAATTGTGGTCGTAGATCACCTGTTCGCCGGCCTTCTCGAGCCGGATCGGACGCGACAGCTGGAAGTCGAAATCGGTGCCTTCCACCGGCTGGACCACGCCGGTCGGGATCAGTTCGTCGTCGACCGGCAGGTAGGCCCCGGCATTGATCACCAGCCGATGGTCGAGAACCGTGTCCGCGCCGCCGTCGTCCAGGTTGAAATAGGAGTGGTTGGTGAGGTTGCACAGCGTCGGCTGGTCGGTCGTCGCCGACAGTTCGATCGACAGCGTGCCCGGCAGCTTGAGTCGGTAGGTGCAGGTGATCTCGAGATTGCCCGGGAAGCCCATGAAGCTGTCCGGGTCATGCAGTCTCAGCGTGATGAAGTCGCTGCCGCGCATCTCCAGCGACCACAGGCGCTTGCCGGTGCTCATTGCACCACCATGCAGCGTGTGCTTGCCGAGAAAATTGGTATCGGCCCGGAAGCGGTGGCCGTCGATGATGAACTTGCCGTTGGCGATGCGGTTGGCATAGCGCCCGGCGATCGCCCCGAAATAGGGCGACGAGGCCGGGTAGTCCTCGAAGCGGTCGAAGCCGAGCACCAGCGGCGCATTATGGCCGTCGAGGCGCAGGTCCTGCAGCACCGCGCCCCATTCCATGACGGTGGCGGTCAGCCCGCCACCGGTGATGTGATAGCGATGGACGGTCTCGCCTTCCGCGGTTGTCCCGAAGACCTCGCCTTCCATCGCTTTTCCTCGCTACTTCAGGCCGCCGATGCAGACATACTTCGTGTCGAGGTAGTCCTCGATGCCCTGGTGTCCACCTTCCTTGCCAAGGCCCGATTCCTTGACCCCGCCGAAAGGCGCCTCGACGGTGGTGATCAGGCCCTCGTTGATGCCGACCATGCCGTATTTCAGCCCTTCCATCACGCGGAATGCGCGGTTGAGGCTGCCGGTATAAGCATAGGAGGCAAGGCCGAACTGGGTGTCGTTCGCAAGCTTGATCGCCTCTTCCTCGGTCTTGAAGCGGAAGACGGGCGCGAGCGGCCCGAAAATCTCCTCCTTCATGAACATCATCTCGGGTTCGGCGTCGGCGATGACGGTGGGCTGGAAGAACGAGCCGCCAAGCTCGTGGCGTTTGCCGCCGGTCACGACCTTGCCGCCCTTCGACGTCGCGTCCTGGATGAACTCCTCGACCTTCTCGACGGCCTTCGCGTCGATCAGAGGTCCCTGCTGGACTCCTGCCTCGAGGCCGTTGCCGACTTTGAGCTTGTCAGAGGCGGCGGCCAGTTTCTCGACGAATTCGTCGTAGACGCCGTCCTGAACAAAGAAGCGGTTGGTGCAGACGCAGGTCTGGCCGGAATTGCGGAACTTGGCGACCATTGCGCCTTCGACCGCCTTGTCGATGTCGGCATCGTCGAAGACGAGGAACGGCGCATTGCCGCCGAGTTCCATCGACACCTTCTTCACGGTAGCGGCGCACTTCTCCATCAGGATCTTGCCGACCTCCGTCGAGCCGGTGAAGGTCAGCTTGCGCACCAGCGGATTGGCGCAGATCTCGTCGCCGATCTCGCCGGCCGAACCGGTGACGATGTTGACGACGCCCTTCGGGAAGCCGGCTTCCTCGCACAGCGCGCCCCACGCGAGGCCCGAATAGGGCGTCTGCGAGGCAGGCTTCACGACGACCGTGCAGCCCGCCGCGAGCGCCGGGCCGATCTTGCGCGCCAGCATCGAGGACGGGAAGTTCCACGGCGTGATCGCAGCCACGACGCCCACCGGTTCCTTGGTGACGAGGATGCGGCGCTCGGCCCACGGGCTCGGCACCGTGTCGCCATAGGTGCGGCGGCCTTCCTCGGCGAACCAGAGCACGTATGCCGCGGAGATGGCGACCTCGCCCTTGGCCTCGGTCAGCGACTTGCCCTGTTCCATGGTCAAGAGCTCGGCGAGTGCGTCCTGGTTCTCGAGGATCAGGTCGTGCAGCCTGCGCAGCAGCTTTGAGCGGTCGTTGGCCGTCGTCTTCCTCCAGCTCTCGAAAGCCGTCTGCGCCGCCTCGATGGCGCGCCGCGTCTCGGCCTTGCCGGACTTCGGGACGGTACCGATCTTCAGCGTCGTCGCCGGATTGGTGACGTCGATCGTGGCGCCGGAATCCGCCTGCACCCAGTCGCCGCCGATCAGGTTGGCCTGGCGCATGTAGTGGCTTGTCTTCTGGAGCATTTCCTTGCCTCCTGCCGCCGCTCAGCGCGCGGCGATCTGTCTGATTTCGTCCAGCAGTGCGCTGTCGAGCGGAATGCCGTCGCGCTTCAATCGGGCGCGCAACTCGTGGCGTTTCGCTCCCGGCACGCGTGCACCGTCCACCTGTTGAATGGCCTGCGCCATCTCGGCAAACCGTGCCACGGCTCTTACCCCACCGAAGGCTTCAGGATCAATCGCAATGATCAGCTGCCCACTTCCGGGCGGCGCGCCTTCGGCGTCGAAGAACGAGGATTGATCGTAGGCAAAATTCGCGCCCGTCAGCCCGGCGGCGAGCAGTTCGACCATCAGGGCAAGCGCGGTGCCCTTGGCATCTCCGGTCGGAACCATCGTGCCGGCCAAGGCCTCATTCGCATCGGTCGTCGGGTTGCCTTCGCGGTCGAATGCCCAGCCCTCGGGGATCGGCTCACCCTTCTGCTTGGCAGCCATGATCTTGCCGCGCGCCACCTTGGAGAGCGAAAGGTCGATCACGACGGGAAGGCCGCCTTCGACCGGACAGGCAAATGCGATCGGATCGGTGCCATAGAGCGGCGTCCGGCCGCCCCAGGGTGAGATGCTGGCCGGCGCATTGGCGAACATCAGCGCGACGAGCCCCGCCTCGGCGAGCGCTTCGACGACGAGGCCGGTGACGCCCGCGTGATGCGACCGGGAGATGCCGGCCGCGGCGATACCCTGCGCCCTCGCCGCCTCCCGCAGCTCACTCGCGGCCAGATCGAACGCCGGATAGGCGAAGCCGTGCGCGGCATCGATGTGGATCGCCGACGGCCTTGTGCGGATCAGTCGCGGCACCGCGTGGCCATCGACCTTGCCGGCGCGTGCCTGCGCGGAATAGGCCGCCACGCGACGAAGGCCGTGGCCGCCTTGCCCCACCAGTTCGGCCCCGACCAGTGCATCGGCCACGCAAAGCGCGTTCTCGATCGACGTATTCGACGCACTCAGCGCGGCGGCGACCAGTGCATGCGCGGCTTCGACCGCGAGGATTTCCTGTGTCATAGCGCGATATCCATCCTGCTCGAAGCCGGTCTCAGTCGAACACCATTTGGGCGACGGCAAGCCAGAAGGCGGTCGACGCCACCGCCATGGCGGTGCCGATGGTCATCGCATTGGAGGCGAGCGCTTGTCCGGTGCCGAACTGCGTCGCGATCAGATAGGAGTTGACCCCCGCCGGCAGGGACGCGGCTGCGACCGCGACCTTGGCGGTGAGCGGCGGCAGGCCGAACAGCCACGCCATGACGAGGGCCAGCGCCGGCATGAGGAACAGCTTCACCAGGGCCAGCGCAGTGCCCGCCTTGACGTTGCGGGCGATGCCGTATTTGCGCAGGCTAAGGCCCAGCGCGAACAGCGCAACGGGTGCCGCGACATTGGCCAGCGCGTCCACCAGCTTCATCGCGATGCCCGGCACAGGCAGGCCGGTGACGCGCACGGCGAGGCCGGCGAGGATGCCTATGACCAGCGGGTTCGTGAACATCCGCCGCAGGAAGGCGCGGACGAGCAGGCCGAACCGGAATGCCTCGCCTTCGCCGCGGCCAACCAGTTCGAACAGAAGGATGGACGCCGCGATCATGACGGGCAGATGGACGGACAGCAGCAGCGACAGGATCTCGAACCCGGCCTGGCCGTACACACCCAACATGAAGGGTATGCCCAGCAGCGCAATATTGGAAAACGCCGCGGTGACGCCGCCGACCACACCTGCCCTCGCATCGCGGCCAAAACCCTTGACGGTGAGAAACTGCCCCACTGCCCAGGTGATGACCGCGGCGGAAAAGTATGCGCCCCAGAACGCCCAGGGGGCAGCGCCGTGGAAATCGGCGCCCATCATCGTGCGGAACAGGAGCAGCGGCAGCGCGACGGCTACGGCGAATTCGGCCACTGCATCGCCGACTTCAACCCTGAGATAACCCGACAGGCCCGCCAAGTACCCCGCCGCGACGAGGCCGAAGACGAAGAGTACGGTTTCGGCGACGGACGACATGTGTCGGGTTTAGGCGAGGCGCCGCGCGCGTGCAATCGGTGCAAGCCGAGCGGTCCGGCTGGTCCAGCGCATTTCGCGATGCCGGAAGGGAAGACCGAATGTCTTTGATTCCCACCTTGCGACCCTATATCCATGCCGTCCTACAGGGGTTTGCATGCTGAGAAGTCTGATACTTGCGCTGGCTCTGCTCGCGGCGACGGCGGCCGGCGCGACGGAGGCGGGCTGGGCGCTTCTGCGCGAAGGCGGACATGTCGTGCTGCTGCGCCACGCCTTCGCTCCGGGCTCCGGCGAACCCGCCAATTTCGACATCGAGACGTGTAACACGCAGCGCAACCTGTCGGACGCCGGGCGCCAGCAGGCGCGCAAGATCGGCGCGCTGTTCGCCGCCCGCGCGGCACCCGTCGAGCGGGTGCTCGCAAGTCGCTGGTGCCGCACCACGGAGACTGCGCGCCTGGCGTTCCGCCCAGACAATCTCGAGCCATTCGCCGCGCTCGACCCGTTTGCCCCCGATTCTCCATCGAAGGACGCACAATCGAAGGAAGTGCTCGAACAGATCCGCAGCTGGAGCGGGTCGGGCAACATGGTGATGGTCACCCACCAGGAGAATATCGCCGCGCTCACGGGCGAATCCTCGCGCGACGGCGAGGCCGTCATCGTAAGTCCGCAGGGCGACGGCCTGCACGTGCTCGGACGCATCCGCTTCTGAGGTTGCGGAGGGACAGCCGGCCGTGAAGATCGTCCACATCTCAGACATCCACATCAATGCCGACCCGATCGCGGGCAAGAATTCCGTCGCCGAATTCGAGGCCTGCCTCGCCCATGTCGAGAAACGACATGCTGATGCCGAGGCGATCGTGATCTCGGGCGACCTCACCCATCACGGCAAGCGCGAGGCCTATGAGAAGTTGCGCGAGATCCTTGCGGCATCTCCGCTCAAGCCTGTTCTGATGATCGGCAACCACGATCATCGCGAGACCTTCAGGGAGATCTTCCCTGACGCGCCGGTCGACGCGGACGGGCACATCCAGCATGTGCTGGAGATCGGCGGACACCGCCTGATCTTCCTCGACACCAACCTCGCCGGAAACCACAGCGGCCGCCTGGGGCCGCGGCGGCTCGCCTGGCTGTCCGCGCGCCTCGACGAGGCAGGACGCGAGCGCAAGCCCGCGCTGGTCTTCATGCACCACCATCCGGTCCAGATCGGGGTGCTTGCGACCGATATCCTGGCACTGGTCCAGAAGAAGGAGTTTGCCGCGATCCTGCGGCGCCACCGCGATACGATCCGCCACGTATTCTTCGGCCATTGTCACATGTCGCTGTCGGGGTCGATCGAAGGCGTTCCCTTCTCGGCGCCTCGCTCCACAAGCCATCCCGGCTGGCCGGAGTTCGAAGGCCGCCTCGCCTACGGGCACGGCCCGATCGAGCCCAGCTACAATCTGGTTTTCATCGACCCGACGACGGTCGTCGTGCATACGATCGAATACCGGCTGGACGACAAAATCGAATGGGAGCCGCTCACCGGCGGCGAGGCCGGCACGGTGACCGTCCCGCCGGGAGAATGAACCGGCGTGATCCCAGCGTCATGTCTTTGCCAAATAGCCGAGCCGATAAGCCCTACGCTGCGGGATGTCTTTCTGCCCCGGAAAGTCACCCTTCTGCCGGAAGACCCTGCGAATTCGCCCTTTTCCTTTGGGCCGAAAACGACTAGACGCTGATCTCCATCCGCCTGCGACCGACTCCAAGAGGTATAGTTTGACGACGACATTCGAAAAGGTTGCCGATCTGATCGCGGAGACGACCGAGATCGATCGGGACAAGATCACCCCCGAGAGCCACACGATCGACGACCTCGGCATCGACAGCCTCGACTTCCTCGACACGGTCTTTGCGATCGACAAGGAGTTCGGAATCAAGATTCCGCTCGAAAAGTGGACGCAGGATGTCAATGATGGCCGCGTCTCGACAGAGGAATACTTCGTTCTGAAGAACCTTTGTGCGAAGATCGACGCGCTCGTGGCCGCCAAGAAGGCGGCCTGACGTCACCAAGCTTGACGATGCGGGCGCGTTGCCGCACATGAGCGGACAATGAGCCCACGCGACGTCGTCATCACCGGTATCGGCCTTGTCTCCTGCCTCGGCGAAGGTGCCGAGCTGCATTGGAAGGCGTTCAAGACGCCTTCCTTGCCTCCACCGACCGACAGCGAGCGATTCGCGCCCTACACAATACACCCTCTTCCCGAGATCGACTGGTCGCAACAGATCCCGAAAAAGGGTGATCAGCGTCAGATGGAGACCTGGCAGCGCCTTGGCGTCTATACCGCCGGTCTCGCTCTCGACGATGCAGGGCTGAAGGCCGACGAGGCGCTTTGCGCCACCATGGACATGATCGTCGCCGCGGGCGGCGGCGAGCGCGACGAAGAGGTCGACGAGAACATTCTCGAAGCGTCGCTTGCGCGTAATGACAACGGCGTCCTTCTCAACGAGAAACTGACGAACGACCTTCGCCCGACCCTATTCCTTGCCCAGCTGTCGAACCTGATGGCCGGCAACATCTCGATCGTTCACAAGATCACAGGATCCTCCCGCACCTTCATGGGAGAGGAAGGCGCTGGCGTCTCGGCGCTGCAGACCGCCGTCGCACGCCTGGCGTCCGGCCAGTCGACCCACATTCTGGTGGGCGGCGCATTCCAGACGGAACATCCCGACATGCTTTTGGGATATGAACTGGCGGGCTATCTGCACCACGGCGCCTGGCAACCGTTGTGGACGCGCAGTGGCGACGGCGGGGGTATCATCACGGGTTCCGGCGGCGCCTTCCTGGTGCTCGAGACGCGCGAACATGCCGAAGCGCGCGGCGGGCGGATCTATGCCGTCGTCGACAAGGTGGTTTCAGGTTTGTCCCCGCGATCCGAAGCGACGTTCGCACGCGATATCGCTGCAATGGTCGCAACGCTCGGAGCAGAACCCGGCGAACTGCTGATTTCCGGTGCGTCCGGTGCGCATAGGGCGACCGGAACGGAACGCGAGGCGCTCGGAGGTTTCTCGCTTCGAGGCTTCTCGGGCCTGACGGGACATCTGAAGGAGGCACAGCTTCCGTTCGCGGTGGCGCTCGCTGCGATGGCGATATCCTCCGGCGAAGCGCCCGCGGTTCTCGCGGACATCGAAATGCCCTACTCCGCCGCGCCTGAACGCGTGCTGACGACGGCGGTCGGGCACCACCGCGGCGAAGGCGCCGCGCTCGTTCGAAAGGCCTGACGCACCATGGCGAGCTTCAAGGATCACCTCGGCCGACCGGTCGTTGCCGTCACGGGCATGGGCGTCGTCACCTCGCTCGGGGCCGGCAAAACGGAGAACTGGGCGGCGCTGACGTCGGGGAAGTCCGGAATCCACGCGGTCACCCGGTTCCCCGTCGATCATCTGAAGACGACCATCGCCGGCACGGTCGACTTTCTGCCGGGATCCGGCGAAGGCATGTCCGCGCTGACATACGAACTTGCCGCCACCGCCGGCCAGGAGGCGGTCGCCCAGGCAGAAATCGGCTCGGATTTCTCGGGCCCCCTCTTCCTCGCCTCCCCGCCGATCGAGCTGTCATGGGCCGACCGGCTCGCCATGTATCGCAGTTCCAGCAAGGGTGCCGGTTACCAGCGCCTCTTCGAGGCCGCTCGCTCGGGGCACGGCAAGGCGATCTTCGAAGAGACCCAGTTCGGCACGGTCGCCGACCGGCTGGCCGTACTGTTCGGCACGCGCGGTCTGCCGATCACGACCTCGACCGCCTGCGCGTCCGGCGCGACCGCGATCCAGCTCGGGGTCGAGGCCATCAGGCGCGGCGAATCCCAGCGGGCGCTCGCGATCGGGGCCGACGGCTCGGCAAGCGCCGAATCGATGATCCGCTTCTCGCTTCTCTCGGCCCTGTCGATGCAGAACGACAGGCCCGAACGCGCGTCGAAGCCCTTCTCGCGCGATCGCGACGGTTTCGTGCTTGCCGAAGGCGGCGCCGCACTCGTGCTCGAATCCCTTGAGAGCGCCGTGGCACGCGGCGCCGAAGTTCTGGGCATCATGCGCGGCTGCGGCGAGAAGGCGGACGATTTCCACCGCACGCGGTCGAAGCCCGATGGATCGCCCGCGATCGCAGCGGTCAAGCTGGCGCTCGCGGATGCCGGCATGTCCGAAGACGAGATCGACTACGTCAACGCGCACGGCACGTCGACGCCCGAGAACGACAAGATGGAGCACCTGTCGCTTTCGACCGTCTTCGGCCCGCGCATCAAGTCGGTTCCCGTCTCGTCGAACAAGTCGATGATCGGCCATACGCTTTCGGCGGCGGGCGCGGTGGAGGCGGTGTTTTCGCTGATGACGATGCGGGAAGGCGTCATCCCTCCGACGATCAACTACGACCAGCCGGACCCGGCAATCGATCTCGACGTCGTGCCGAACGTCAAGCGCGAGGCGGACGTAAAGTCCGTCCTGTCGAACTCCTTCGGCTTCGGCGGCCAGAACGCCTGCCTTGTCATGGCGCGCGAACCCGTCTAAGCGGCGCGGTCAAGTCCATAACCCGCCCGCAGGAACCGCACGACACCATGCGCGCATTGCAGCTCGTCGCAGACCGCCGTATCGAGGCGGTCGAAATCCCGCCGCCTCCGCCACCTGGTCTGGGCGAGGCGACGGTCGCGATCAGCGCGGTCGCACTGAACCATATCGACGTCTGGGGCTGGCGGGGCATGGCCTTTGCCAAGCGCAAAATGCCGCTGGTGGTCGGGGCAGAAGCCTGCGGCGTGATCGAGTCGATCGGCGAAGGCGTGACGGGGTTCCAGCCGGGTCAACTGGTCGCCATCTACGGCGCGCGGACCTGCGGCCGCTGCAAGGCCTGCCGCGAGAAGCGCGACAATCTCTGCGAGAATGTAGAAGGCGTACACGGCTTCCACCTCGACGGCTTCGCCCAGGAACTGATGAACATCCCCGTCCGCCAGCTCGTGCCCGCGCCCGACGGCGTGGACGCCACGGCTGCCGCGGTGACGCCGATCACCTTCGGCACCGTCGAGCATATGCTCTTCGACAATGCGAAACTTGAGGCCGGCGAGACGGTGCTGGTTCACGCCGGAGGGTCCGGCATCGGCTCGGCGGCGATCCAGCTGGCAAAACTCGCCGGCGCAACCGTCATTACCACCGTGGGCTCGGACGCCAAGATGGAGCGCGCGAAAGCGCTCGGCGCCGACCACGTCATCAACTACCGCACCGATCGGTTCGAGGGCGTCGTTCGCAAGCTGACCGGTAAGAAGGGCGTCGACGTCGTCTTCGAACATGTCGGCGCCGACACCTGGGCCGGGTCGATGTTCTCGATGAAACGCGGCGGCCGCCTCGTCACCTGCGGCTCGACGTCCGGGGTGTCGACGACGATGAATCTGATGCAGCTGTTCCAGCAGCAGCTGCGCATCATCGGCTCGTTCGGCTGCCGTATCGACAATATGGCGACCGTTATGGCCAAGCTGGCGACGGGCAGGGTACACCCAGTAATCGATTCCGAAACGGACTTCGACCGGATCGGCGAGGCGCTCGCGCGCATGGAGAGCCGCGACGTGTTCGGCAAGATCCTGCTGCGGATCGCCTAGGAAATGAACCTCGCTGCGCATTCGCGCCGTATCGCCAGATCGGTTGCCTTCCGCGCACGCCAGGCCAATCACTGGCTGGTCGCCAAGGTCGTGGTGGCGATCTTCACCGTGTTGCAGAAGCTGCCGGTCGACAAGGCGCTCGACATTTCGGATCGGATCGGGCGCCGTATCGGGCCGTGGACCGGCCGAGATCGCATCGCGATGGACAATCTTCGCAAGGCCTATCCCGAAAAGAGCGAAGCCGAATGCCGGGAGATCGCGTCCGACATGTGGGGCAACATGGCCCGGCTTGCGGTCGAGTATGTCTTCCTCGACCAGCTGTTCGACTATGACTTCGAGTCGGATACGCCCGGAAGGGTCGAGGTGAAGGGGCGCGACATCTTCCTCGGCATGCACAAGCTCGAGCGTCCGCGGGTGTTCTTCACGGCGCATACCGGCAATTTCGAGATGTTCCCGATCGCGGCGTCGTCCTTCGGAATGCCGGTCGCTTCGCTGTTCCGGGCGCCCAACAACCCCTACGTCGCCGAGCAGGTCAGCACGAAGCGGAAGATTTCGGGCTCACGCATGGTGCCGTCGCGCGCCGGCGCCGCCTACGTGCTTGCGCGCATCCTGAGCAACAACGGCAATATCGGCGCCCTCATCGATCAGAAATTCAGCCGCGGGGTGCCGACCACCTTCTTCGGCCGGCGCTGCGAGACGAGCCCTCTCCTGCCGCGGCTGGCGCGCCAGTACGAGGCGGACATCTATCCGGTCCGTTCCATCCGGCTGCCGAACAACCGCTACAGGCTGGAACTCTTCGAGAAACTCGATCCGCCACGCGACGGAGACGGCAAGATCGACGCCGACAAGCTCTGCCAGATGATGAACGATATCGTCGAAGGCTGGGTGCGGGAATACCCCGGCCAGTGGATGTGGTTTCACCGCAGGTGGGAAGTCCGGGCGCCCCGTACCTCGGCCGCCAAGGTCGAGGACGACGATCAGCTGCCGTAGTAATTCATGACCGCGTGCCGCGCTTCGGCGAAAAACAGCCAACGTTCCACCAGCGTGCCGCCGAACACGAGCAACGCCGCGACGCCGGACATCGCGACTGCTAGCGCCGCGGACGGGCCGCCAGACAGCGCGGCCACAGCCAGCAGCAGGGCGGGAAGAACGCCGCCGCTTATGACCGCGATTTGCCTCAGCCTCGCCGCGTGCTTGCGCGCGACGCGAAAGCCCATCTCGCGGGTGAGGTAGTTGCCGTTCATATGCGGCGGCTCGAACAGTCGCACCTTGCCGATAAAGCCGAGACCCGTCGCCGATTCGGACGTCGAAAGCGCCGCGGTCGCCCCCAGGCGGGCCCACCAGTAGGCCTTCGACAGCCAGGCCGCGCCGATCGCGATGACAGCGAGGAAAGGCAGCATCGGATGCGCATTGCCGCCCAGCGCCGAGAAGAAGCTGGCGAGCACGAGTCCACCGGCAAGCGCGAAAAGGAGATAGGACACCGGCGTCCACTCCGTGTTCCAGGCATGGACCGACTTGAGCGAAGCGTAAATCATCGCGGTACAGAACACGGTAACGCCGCAGAAGACCGCTCCGAGCATGCCCGGCAACGGCAGGTAGCGCCCACTCCAGACGGAGGCGATCGCGTTGATGCCGAGCGGGACGAAGGTCAGGACCGCCATAACCCCTTCCCGCGACAGCCAGCTCGACCGCCATTGCGAAAATGCCCGCCAGGCGCGCTGCGGATTGCCGAGATGCAGAGTGGACGAGATCAGCCCGCCGGCGATCAGCGCGAGCGCCAGGACATGTGCGAGTTTCGTCGCGGTCGCAGATGGGTCGAGCAGCCCGAACCCGAGCACGGCTGCGAGCCCGTAGCCGAGGCCGGACAGCGTGGTGAAGAGGATGATCGACGGAGCCGGGTGCATGATCTCAGATACGGTCCAGCATGCCGTCGAGCCAGGCGAAGAAGCCCTTGGCCCCGTCCGTGTTTTCGGCGAGCGGCAGCGTGCTGGCGAGCGGCTTTCGCGGGCGCGGAGGCAGGTATTTGTTGACCGGCCGCGTGCCCTGTTCCGGCATCAGGGCGATGCCGCCGCGCTCGGCGACCATGATCGAGACGTTGGAAGCCGGGTCGGCGAAGTCGCCATAGTGCCGCGCATTCGCCGGGCATGTACGGACGCAGGACGGCACCCGGTCGATCTCGGCAAGCGTCTCGTTGTAGATGCGGTCGACGCAGAGCGTGCACTTCTTCATTACGCCGGCAGCGAGGTCCATCTCGCGCGCGCCGTACGGACAGGCCCAGGCGCACAGCCCGCAGCCGATGCACTTGTCCTCGTCGACCAGCACGATTCCGTCGGAGGAGCGCTTGTAGGATGCGCCGGTCGGGCAGACCGTCACACAGGGCGCGTCCTCGCAGTGCAGACAGCTCTTCGGGAAATGGACGATCCGCGCATCGCCGGCCTCGCCGACGACCTCTCCTCCATCCGGCGTCACCTCGAACGTGTGGATGCGGTTGAGGAATGTGCCGGAAACGTCTGATCCGTATGGATCCTGGTCAGACAGCGCCGCGCCATAGCCGCCGGTGTTCCACTCCTTGCAGGAAATCACGCAGGCATGACAGCCGACGCAGACGTCGAGGTCGATCACCAGCCCGAGCTTCTTCGGCGTCGGCAGCGAGGGAAGCATGGTCATTCGTTCCACTCCTGCCCATAGCGCAACGCGGCAGGCGACGAATGCGTCGAGCCTGCCGTCCCGACGGCCACGAAGGCGGGCCGCGACACATCGTCGGGATCTGCCTTCTCGATCCTGACGCGAAGGTCGTACCAAGCCGCCTGCCCCGTCACCGGATCGGAATTCGACCAGCGCATGCCGTCGCCCTTGGGCGGCAGAAGTTCATGGATCAGATGATTGAGCAGGAAGCCGCGATTGCTCTCGGGTGCGTCGCTCGCCAATCCCCAGGCACCCTTGCGCTTGCCGATGGCGTTCCAGGTCCACATCGTGTCGCGGTTCACCGCGTCCGATCGCGCGATCTCCACCTTGATCCGTCCATGATGCGAGATGATCCACGCCCAGTCGCCGGTGACGAGCCCCACCTCGTCGCAGATCGCACCGGGCACATACATGACGTTGCGCGTGTGGATCTGGCGCAGCCAGGCGTTCATCGATCCCCACGAATGATACATCGACATCGGCCGCTGCGTGAGCGCGTGATACGGATAAGCGTCGCGGTCGACGCCCGCCTCTTCCAGCGGCCGGTACCAGTCCGGCAGCGGATCGAACGCCGCCGCCAGCCGATCGCGATGCGTCTGCGGCGCCACCGGTTCGCGCATGCCCTGCGCCGACAGGCGGAACTTCTGGCAGATCTCGCTGTAGAGCTGGAACGTCACCGGCTGCGGGGTGTCGAAGAAGCCCATCTTCACCGCGAAGTCCTGGTAGGCGCGGTTGGCGTGCTTGAAGAACTGCGCCTCGAGAGGGATGTGCGCTGAGAAGAATGCGCCGTTCTCGATGTAGCGCTTCAGCTGGTCCGGATTCGACGCCCCTCGCCCCGTTCGGTCTCCGGCGACACCCCGAAAACCGGCCAGGGGCCCGATGCCGGGCCGTCGCTCGTGCCGGACGATGTAGTCGGCGAAATCCTTGTAGAGCGGTGTTCCGCGGCTGTCGACGAAGCCGGGCAGCCTGAGGCGGCCGGCGAGATCGATCAGCACCGACTGGAAGCCGCGCACATCGCGGTCCGGTTCCACCACCGGCCAGCGGATCGCGTCGTTGACCGCGTCCGGCTCCGAGATCGGCCGGTCGAGCAGGGAGATGCAGTCGTGGCGTTCGATATAGGTCGTGTCGGGCAGCACCAGGTCGGCATAGGCGACCATCTCCGACGCATAGGCATCGCTGTAGATGATCTTCGGGATGACGTATTCCCCCGTCGCCTCGTCCCGGTCCTCCAGCATCTTTATGACGCCGGCCGTATTCATCGACGAGTTCCAGGCCATGTTGGCCATGTAGAGGAAAAGCAGATCTATCTTGTACGGATCGCCCGCATGCGCATTGGCGATTACCATGTGCATCAGCCCGTGGGCCGAGATCGGCGCGTCCCAGGAGAATGCCTTGTCGATCCGGTTGGGTACGCCGTCGGGTCCGATCAGCAAGTCCTCCGGCCCGCGCGGAAAGCCGAGATGCGGGCCCGACAGAGGCTTGTTGGAGCCGAAATGTTCGGCCTTGCCGTGCGGTGTCGGGTGCGCCTCGACGGGCTTGGGGTAAGGCGGTTCGAACCGAAAAGCGCCGGGGCAATCGACAGCGCCGATCAGCGCCTGCAGCACGTGGATCGCCCGCGCCGTCTGGAAGCCGTTTGAATGCGCCGAGATGCCGCGCATGGCGTGGAATGAGACGGGCCGGCCGATGAAGCTCGCCTGCCGCTCGCCGTTCATGTCCGTCCACGGCTGGGCGATTTCGATCGCCTCCTCGAAGGCGACGCGCGCGATCTCCGCAGCGAGCCCGCGGATCACGTCCGCCGATATCCCGGTCTCGTACGCGACGGTGTCGGGCGCATAGCGATCGTCGAGATACTTTTCCGCCAGGAGCTGGAACGACGGCACGGCCAAACGTCCGTCCTCGAGCTGATACCTGCCCGACAGAGCGGCCCGCGCTCCCCTCGTGCCGATCGCCACCGCCCTCTCCGTCACGCTTTCCCAGATGAGCGGCTTGCCGTCGCCGTCGCGGGCGAAAAGCCCGTGCTCGGCGGTACCGGGCGCGTCGATCACCAGCCACGGCGCGTTGGTGTAGCGCACGAGGAAATCGACATCGATCTTCCGCGCCTTGAGAAGCTCGTGGATCACTGAGAGTACCAGCAGCCCGTCGGTGCCGGGGCGGATGCCGATCCAGCTGTCCGCGATCGACGAATAGCCGGTGCGAACGGGATTGACCGAAACTAACCGCGCGCCGCGCGACTTGAGCTTCGAGATGCCGATTTTGATCGGGTTGGAATCGTGATCTTCCGCGACCCCGAACATCACGAACAGCTTGGTGCGCTCCCAGTCCGGCGAGCCGAACTCCCAGAACCCGCCGCCGAGCGTCATGATGCCGGCGGCCGCCATGTTGACCGAGCAGAAACCGCCATGCGCCGCATAGTTCGGCGTGCCGAACTGCTGGGCGAAGAAGCCGGTGAGCGATTGCGACTGGTCGCGGCCGGTGAAAAAGGCCAGTTTCTTCGGGTCACGCGCCCTCACCTCGCCCAACCAGTCGACGGCGAGCGCCAGGGCCTCGTCCCAGGAGATCGGCTTGAACTCGCCCGACCCGCGCGGACCGGTCCTCAGCAGCGGCGAAGACAGCCGCGCCGGCGCATAGTGCTGCATGATGCCGGCCGAACCCTTGGCGCAGAGCACGCCCTTGTTCACCGGATGATCGCGGTTTCCCTCGATGTAGCGGATCTTGCCGTCCTTGATGTGGACGTCGATGCCGCATCGGCAGGCACACATGTAGCAGGTCGTCTTGCGCACCTCGTCCGAGACAGGCTCGGAGAGCGCAAGGCGCGGTTCAGAACTCATGAGTCGGTTGCTCCCACGGCCCTGTCATATATCCGGCCGCGGGTCGTGGCAAAGCCGCTGGAACGGCATTGCCGGCCGGGTAGGCGAAAGCGCTATTTGGTTACAATGATCCGTGTGTTTCCGGGACCAAGTTCCTTGACAAGGGAATAGAACGTCTCGGCGTTCACCGTGGCCAGCCTGACGCAGCCGTGCGAGGCGGGCGTGCCGAGCCGGCTTTCGGCCGTGGTCCCGTGCACCGCGTAGCCGCCGTGGTAGAAGACGGCGAACGGCATGGGCGCCATCTCGTATTTGCGCGAGTGCCACATGCGGTGCATCCGATAGGGCCGCCATTCGCCCGCCGGCGTGATGTAGCCGCTGCGCGCCGTCGACACCTTCCAGGTGTAGATGACCTTGCCATGTTTCTTGACCGTCATGGTCTGGGTCGCGACGTCTATGCTCGCGATCAGAGCCGCGGCCTGCGTCGCGGCAGGCAGGCAGATCGTTGCAGCCGCCGCAAGGAAAGCGCCGAGTATGGTGCTTCTTACCGTCATGGAATCCCCCATCCGAATGCCCACGCGTCGATTTCTAGTCGCTCTCGGCTGAAGAGTGTATGAACAGGCGCACACATTCAGGTGAATGCCAGCGGGTTCTGGTCCAATCGCATTTCGCGCCTGAAACGAAATGCCCCGCTTGCGCACGCGCATCCGGCCGGCTCAAATCGCGCCATGAACGAAAAGACCTTCGAGAGCATCGATTCCCGCGCCGACGAACTGGCCGAGCTCACCGCCGACCTGATTCGCTTCCCGACGATCAACCCGCCCGGCGAGGCCTATACGCCCTGTGCGGAATACATCGGCGAGCGCCTGCGCAAGCGCGGGTTCACCGTCGAGTACGTCCGCGGCGTCGGCACCCCCGGCGACAGCGACCGCTATCCGCGCACGAACGTGGTCGCACGTTTCGAAGGCCGCTCGCCCGGCAAGACCGTGCATTTCAATTCCCATATCGACGTGGTCGAGGCCGGCGACGGCTGGACGCTCGATCCCTTCGCCGGCGTGATCAAGGATGGCCGCGTCTATGGCCGCGGCGCCTGCGACATGAAGGGCGGACTGGCCGCCTCGATCATCGCGGCCGAGACCTATATCGACATGAACCCTGATTTCGCCGGTGCGATCGAGATCTCCGGAACAGCCGACGAGGAGTCCGGCGGCTTCGGTGGCGTCGCCTATCTCGCCGAGAAGGAATATTTCTCCCCGCCCCGCGTCGACCACGTCATCATCCCCGAGCCGCTGAACAAGGACCGCATCTGCCTCGGCCACCGCGGCGTGTGGTGGGCGGAGATCGAAACCAAGGGCCAGATCGCGCATGGATCGATGCCGTTCCTCGGTGATAGCGCCGTGCGCCACATGGGCGCGGTCTTGGGAGCGTTCGAGGACGAGCTGTTCCCCGCTCTCGACCGCAAGCAGACGCGCATGCCGGTCGTGCCCGAAGGCGCGCGCCGCTCGACCTTGAACATCAACTCGGTCCATGGCGGGCAGACGGACGACTATTTCCCGGGCCTGCCCTCGCCCAACGTGCCGGATTCCTGCAAGATCGTCATCGACCGCCGCTTCCTGCTGGAAGAGAGCCTCGACGAGGTGAAGGCTGAGGTCACTTCGATCCTCGACCGGTTGAAATGGGAGCGCCCGCGTTTCGACTATCGGATGCGCGACATGATGATCGTACATCCGGGAATGACCGACGAGGACGCTCCGGTGCCCCGGGCGATCGCCAGCGGTATCCGCCGCGTGTTCGGACGCGATCCGCAATATGTCATCTCGCCCGGCACCTACGACCAGAAGCATATCGCGCGCATCGGCAAGCTGCATGACTGCGTCGCCTACGGTCCGGGCATCCTCGATCTCGCGCACCGGCCCGACGAATGGGTCGGTATCGCGGACATGGTCGAGAGCGCCAAGGTCATGGCGCACGGGCTTGATGTGCTGCTGCGTGGCGAACCCCGCCAATAGGTTCGGCGAACGGACGCCAAGTCCTTCCCTGTAAACCATGAAATCACATCTTCGCGTCTTCGCGCGACGATCGGTTGCGCGCGTGTATTCACGCAACTAGTCTGCCCCTGGGTGTAAGAGGGGTTTGGAAGATGCTGGGCAAGGTCATTGCAGGTCTTTCGCTGGTGGTGGCGGTTGCCGCTTTCCAGCCGTCGGCAGCAGCAGCGGCCAGGGTGGTCGCGTCGGTCGATCTGTCCTCGCAGACGATGACCGTCACGCACGGCGGCGTCGTGAAATATCGCTGGCCGGTGTCGACCGCCCGCAGGGGCAAGGTCACGCCGACGGGAAGCTGGTCGGCGAAATGGCTATCCCGGAACCACCGTTCCAGCCGCTATAACAATGCGCCCATGCCCTACTCCATCTTCTACACCGGCAACTATGCCGTCCATGGCACCAACCAGGTGAGCCGCCTCGGGCGCCCGGCATCGGCGGGCTGCATTCGACTGCATCCGTCGAACGCGGCGGTGCTGTTCTCGATGGCGCAGCGCGAAGGGTTGCGCAATGTGAGGATCGTTGTCCACCGCTGATTGCTGGACCGACGAAAAATTCCGTTCCGGATCGGTAGGTTGGCACAATGCCGATTTACTCTCGGCGCGTTTCGGGCTTCAATTCGGTGTCACACCATTCCGGAGTCCGTTTCCATGAAAACCTGGTCTTCCATTCTCGCTGCGGCAGCGATCGCGCTGGCGTCGTCGACGGCAGCCTACGCCGCGCGGACCGATATCGTTGTCGGCCTGCCGCTGGAGCCGCCTCATCTTGACCCGACCGCGGGAGCCGCCGCCGCCATCGACGAAGTCGGCTACGCCAACATTTTCCAGGGCCTGACCCGGATCGGCTCAAAGGGTGAAGTCCTGCCCGACCTCGCCGAGAGCTGGACGATCAGCGAAGACGGCAAGGTCTATACGTTCAAGCTGCGCACCGGCGTGAAATTCCACGACGGCAGCGAGTTCAACGCCGACGACGTCAAGTTCTCGCTGGACCGCGCCCGCGCCGAAAACTCCACCAACGCCCAGAAGGCGCTGTTCGCGCAGATCGACACCGTCGAGGTCGTCGATCCCGCCACCGTCAAGGTGACGCTGAAGCAGCCGCAGGGCGCCTTCCTCTACAACATGGGCTGGGGCGACGCGGTAATCGTGGCGCCCGAAAGCGCGGAGACCAACAAGGACAAGCCGGTCGGCACCGGACCGTTCAAGTTCGTCAACTGGGCCAAGGGCTCGTCGATCACGATCGAGAAGAACGCCGACTACTGGGGCGAGCCGGTCTATCTCGACAAGGCAGAGTTCCGCATCATTCCGGATGCAGCCGCCGCCGTTCCGGCGCTTCTCTCGGGCGACGTGCAGGCCTTCGCCAATGTCGGCCTCGGCGACGCGCTGGCGCAGGTCGAATCCGATCCCCGCTTCAAGGTCGTGATCGGCTCGACCGAAGGCGAGACGATCCTCTCGACCAACAACAAGAAGCCGCCCTTCGACAATCTCAAGGTTCGCCAGGCAATTGCGCATGCGCTCAACCGCGAGGAGATCATCAAGGGCGCGTCCTCCGGCCTCGGCACCCCGATCGGTTCGCATTTCTCGCCCGGCAACGCCGCCTATGTCGATCTAACCGGCACCTATCCGCACGACGTCGCCAAGGCCAAGGAGCTGATGAAGGAGGCCGGACTCGAAGGCGGCTTCAAGGCGACGCTGAAGATGCCGCCCCCGGCCTATGCCCGCGACGGCGGCCAGATCATCGCCTCACAGCTGAAGGAAATCGGCATCGAGCTCGAACTGATCCCGGTCGAATGGGCCGACTGGCTGAAGCAGGTCTTCACCGACAAGGATTACGACCTGACGATCATCAGCCATGTCGAGCCGAACGACATCGGCATCTACGCCCGCAAGGACTACTACTTCCAGTATGACAATCCGGCGTTCGACAAGGTGATGGCCGAACTCGACGTGACCGCCGACGAGGCCAAGCGCAACGAACTCTACGGCCAGGCGCAGAAGATCCTCGCCGACGACGCGGTCAACGGCTTCCTCTTCCAGCTGCCGAAGATCGGCGTCTGGGACGCCAAGATCGAAGGCATGTGGGAGAACACGCCGACCCCGGCGTTCGACCTGACCAAGGTCAAGTGGGTGGATTGATGAGAGCCTTCCCTCCCCCTTGCGGGGAGGGTGGACGGCCGCCGCAGGCGGCTGGCCGGGTGGGGTCGTCGACGAGACGCAAGACCTCGACCTACCCCACCCGCCTCGCTTCGCTCGGCACCCTCCCCGCAAGGGGGAGGGACAACCACGCATGACCGCCTTTCTCCTCAAACGCCTGCTCATCGGCCTCGCGACGCTGCTCGTCGCGTCGATGGTGGTGTTCGGCGTGATGGAAGTGCTGCCGGGCGATCCGGCCCTCCTCATGCTGGGCATGAACGCATCGCCGGACGCGCTTGAAGCGCTTCGCCAGCAGATGGGGCTTAATGACCCGGTCGTGATCCGCTACCTTCACTGGATCGGCGGGCTTGCGATGGGCGATTTCGGACGCTCCTACACGTATTCCTCCCCGGTGATCGAACTGATCGGCGAGCGGGCCGCGGTCTCGCTGCCTCTGGCGCTGATGTCACTGGCGCTCTCGACGCTGATCGCCATTCCCGTCGGCCTCTATGCCGCGTCCCGTCGCGGCAGGCTGCCGGATACGCTCGCCATGGGCACTGCGCAAATCGGCGTCGCCATCCCGAATTTCTGGTTCGCGTTGCTCTTAATCTATGTTTTCGCCGTCTGGCTGCGGCTGGTGCCCGCCGGCGGTTTCCCCGGCTGGGGCGCGGGCATCTGGCCGGGCATCAAATCGCTTATCCTCCCGGCCGTGGCACTTGCCCTGCCGCAGGCGGCAATCTTGGCCCGCGTCACCCGTTCGGCACTGCTCGAGGTGCTCGGCGAAGACTATATCCGCACCGCCCGCGCCAAGGGCATGCCGCGCCGCACAGTCCTGTGGCGGCATGCGCTGCGCAACGCGATGATCCCCGTGCTGACGATCCTGGGGCTCCAGTTCGCCTTCCTCCTCGCCGGCACCATCATCATCGAGAACGTGTTCTACCTGCCGGGTCTCGGCCGCCTGATCTTCCAGGCGATCACCCAGCGCGACCTGATCGTGGTCGAGGGCGTGGTCATGCTGCTCGTCGCGACGGTGGTCGTCGTCAATCTGCTGGTCGATCTCGCCTATGCGGTGGTCGATCCCCGGTTGCGGGTGCGCACATGAGCGCCGGGCCTCTTGCCACGCCGGTCGAGGAAAGCGTGCTGCGGCTTGCCCTGAAGAACCGCTCCTTCGTCATTGGCCTCGTCATCACCGGGCTGATCGCGGCGATGGCGCTGATCTCGTTCGTCTGGACGCCCTACGACATCACCAATCTGATTGTCGCCAACCGGATGAAGCCGCCCTCGGGCGAGTTCCTGTTCGGCACCGATCATTTCGGCCGCGACATCCTGTCGATGATCATGGTCGGCTCGCGCAACTCGATCGCCGTCGCCTTCGTCGCGGTCGGCATCGGCATGGCCATCGGCATTCCGCTCGGCTGTTGGGCGGCGGCGCGCGGCGGCTGGATCGACGAGGCGCTGATGCGCTTCAACGATCTAGTCTTCGCCTTCCCCGCCCTCCTCTCGGCCGTGATGATCACCGCCATCTTCGGCCCCGGTGCGGTCAACGCCATCATCGCCATCGGCATCTTCAATATCCCCGTCTTTGCCCGCGTCGCACGTGCCGGCGCCATGGCGCTGTGGCCGCGCGAGTTCATCCTCGCGGCCCGCGCATCGGGCAAGGGCAAGACCCAGATCACGATCGAGCACATCCTGCCCAACATCGTCTCGATGCTGCTCGTGCAGGGCACGATCCAGTTTGCGCTCGGCATCCTCGCGGAGGCCGGCCTGTCCTACCTAGGGCTCGGCGCCCAGCCGCCGATGGTGTCGTGGGGCCGCATGCTGTTCGACGCCCAGACACGCATGATGGTGGCGCCCTATCTGGCGCTTTTCCCCGGCATGGCCATTGTCATCACCGTGCTTGGCCTCAACCTGCTCGGCGACGGCCTGCGCGACGTCCTCGACCCGAAGTTGAGGCGCGAACGGTGAGCCTGCTGGAGATCGAGAAGCTGAAGCTCGACATCGGCGGCACGCCGATCCTGAAGGGCATCGACCTCGCCATCGAGAAAGGCCAGGTCATGGGCCTCGTCGGCGAGTCGGGATCGGGCAAGTCGATGACGGCGCTCGCGATCATGCGGCTCATGCCGCACGCCGCAAAAGCCTCCGGCCGCCTCACCTTCGACGGCATCGACATCCTTGCCTCTTCGGAAGAGGCGATGTGCCGGCTGCGTGGCGACGATATCGGCATGGTGTTCCAGGAACCCATGACCGCACTCAATCCGGTCAAGACAATCGGCGAGCAGGTCGCCGAGGGAATCCGCTGGCACACCGGCGCTAACCGTGCAGACGCCGAGGCGCGCGCCCGCCAGATCCTCGACCGCGTCGGCTTGCCGGAGGCGAAGTTCCCGTTGACGCGCTACCCGCACGAACTCTCGGGCGGCCAGCGCCAGCGCGTCGTCATCGCGATCGCCTGCGCGCTGAAGCCCAAGCTCCTGATCGCGGACGAGCCGACGACAGCTCTCGACGTGGTGCTGCAGAAGCAGATCCTCGAACTGCTGAAGGACCTGGTCGACGAGCAGAAGATGGGCCTGCTCCTGATCAGCCATGATCTCGCCGTGGTCGCCGACATGGCGGACCGGGTTACCATCATGCGCCATGGCGAGGTGATGGAGGACGGCGAGACCGCGCGCACGCTCACCGAACAGGTCCACCCCTATACACGGCAGCTCGCTGAGGCCTCCATGCACGTGCCGGACCGGCCGCACACGACAGCCGCCAGTTCGACGGCCGAAAACCTGCTCGAGATCCGCAACGTCAGCCGCGATTATCCCGGCCGCCGAGTCTCGCTGTTCCAGAAAGGCGAGCCGTTCCGCGCGGTGAACGACGTATCGTTCTCGCTCAAACCCGGACAGTCCGTCGCCCTGGTCGGGCGCTCCGGCTGCGGCAAGTCAACGCTCGCCCGCATGATCCTGGCGCTCGATCACCCGACGTCGGGCGACATCCGCTTCATGGGCGAAAGCCTCATCGGCAAGGACGAAACGGCGCTCCGGCCCTTCCGCCGCAACATGCAGGTCGTGTTCCAGGATCCTTACGGCTCGTTCAACCCGCGCCACAAGGTCGAGCGCCTGGTCTCGGAGCCGCTGCATCTGCTGGACGAGGCGCCGTCGCCGACGGCCCGGCGCGAAATGGTCGCGGCGGCGCTGCACGAGGTCGGACTGAAGCCGTCGGACATGGAGAAGTATCCGCACGAGTTTTCCGGCGGCCAGAGACAGCGCATCTCGATTGCGCGCGCCATCATAACCCGGCCCAAACTGATCGTCGCCGACGAGCCGGTCTCGGCGCTCGACGTGTCGATCCGCGCGCAGGTGCTTGACCTCTTCGCCGATCTCAACCAGCGGCTCGGCGTCGCCTACCTGTTCATCACGCACGACCTGACCGTCGCGCGCGCCATCACAGACGAGGTGATGGTGATGCATGACGGCAAGATGGTCGAGGAAGGCGGCACCGGCGACATTCTCGACCATCCGAAATCGGATGCCGCCAGGGCGCTCGTCGACGCCGCGCCCGACCTCCACCGCGCTATTGCGCGGCGACTTCAGGAACAGGGCTAAGCTCTATTCCGGCCGAACCAGGTCGCGCGGGTCGACGTGCAGCAGCGACACGGTCCGCTTGAGCAGATCGATCTCCTGATCCGACAGTTTTTCGTCCGCCTTGGCGATCTCGGTCATGTGGCGGGCGAGCGCTATGCGGCGCGACAGCGGCAGCTGGCCGAACTCGCCAAGCGAACGCGCGGTGGTGTTTTCATAGCCGTAGTCCTGCAGATAGGCGAGCACGTCCTCGAGGCTCTCCTCGCCGATGCCGAATGCCTCGCGGCAGATGCGCTTGAACGTCGCCATCTCGGCACCCCCGGCCTCCCCGTCCGCCAGGACCATCCGGAACAGCAGCATCAGTTCGGCAGTGAGGACCGGATCGTCGGCGACCCGCCTGACCGCCGGATCTCCCTCGAACAGCAGCCGTATCTTTTCGACGAAGCCTGCGAACATCTGCCGATCCCCATTTCTCGAACAAAAGCAAACTAGACTGAATCCCGTGCTTCCGAAACGCCCGATAAAACAGCTTAACGCCTAGCCGGCAGGGTTGTTCGGGTCGGCCAATTCTACTTGGCTTCTAATACCAAAGTCGTAATCTTCCGTTGCGTGAGTCGTATGCTCCCTCGCGTGCGAACACGCAAACGAGGAGAGGTAAAGAAGATGAACCTGTCTGCACCAACCATGGTGGTCTTCATCATCGCGCTGGTCATTGCGATCATCGCCCTGCTGATGTTCCTCAACGTCGTCGCCTTCATACCGGTCGCTGCGTTCTGGGTGATGACGCTCGCCTATGTCGTTCTCGCGGGCGGCTGCCTGTTCAGGGGCGCCTGACGCCCATCTTGAGAAAAGCGCGTCCCGACGCTCGGGGCGCGCCAATTGGGACTGGATTTGGCCGCCCGTTGCCGTGATGATGGCACATGCACAGGCCTCCCGCCCCGGACGCGTCTCGACCGCCTTCGCCTGGCGGATTTGAATTTTTGCGCCGGGGAGCGAGGATTGGGCTCGGGAAATCGGTCCGGGATCTGCTCCACTATCGCGAAACGATGCCGGGCGTGTTCAGGCAGGTCGAGACGGCGTCGCTGGTCGTTCCTCTCGTCATCAGCTTCGGCAAGCCGTTCACAATCGGTCTTGGCCGCGATCCGGACACGTCCGAGACTTTTTGCAGCTTCACCTCGGGCCTCTATACCGGGCCGGTTTTCATCCGCTCATCGGGATTGGCGGAGTGCGTCCAGGTCAACTTCACCCCGCTCGGGGCATGGCGCTTCTTCGGCATCCCGATGAGCGAACTTGCGGGGCGGATGGTCACGCTCGACGATCTCGCCGACCGTGACATGACAGAGCTACGCACTCGCCTCGCCGACCTGCAGGACCCGGCGGCGCGACTGGATCTCGTCGAAGCGTTCGTGGCCGACCGGATCAATCGTTCGACGCTGAGCGACGGCGGGATGGAGGCCGCCTACGAAATCCTCGTCGACCGCAAGGGCCGTCTGCGGGTCGGACGCCTCGCCGATCATCTGGACATCAGCCGCAAGCACCTTGCCGACCGCTTCCGGGTCACTGTCGGACTGCCGCCGAAAGCCGTCGCGCGCATCGTTCGCTTTGGGCATGCCCAGGCGCTCGCCCGGGAAGGCGAAAGCTGGGCCGATGTCGCGGCTGCCTGCGGCTATGCCGACCAGGCCCATCTCGCGCGGGAATTCCTCGAACTGTCCGGGTCGACGCCCACCGCGTGGAAGAACGCGGCCTGAGGTTACAAATCTTCAAGACGCCCGGACCCGATACGCATAGGACTCCCAGGCGAACACGAGGGAGACACCCGATGAGCACCGAAGCGCCCAGACTCTACCCCACTTTCCGCTACCGCGACGCGCCCCGCATGATCGACTGGTTGTGCGAGGCCTTCGGATTCAAGGTCGACGCCAAGTTCATGGACGGCGATAAGGTCGGCCATGCGCAGCTGTCCTTCGGCTCGTCCATGATCATGCTCGGCAGCGTCCGCGACGACGACTACGGCCGCATGGTCGGCGCGCCGGGCGACAATGGCGGCAAGTCGGTCTATGTCGCCGTAGACGATTGCGATGCGGCCTGCGCGAAGGCCAAAGCCGCGGGCGCTACGATCCTCGAGGAACCAAGGGACCGCGACTACGGTAGCCGCGAGTTCATCTGCGCCGACCCCGAGGGCAATGTCTGGTCGTTCGGAACCTACCGGCCGAAGGTCGGTGCACAAGGCTGATCCGTTGGCAGAGAGATCGACAATCCTTCTCGCCCCCGGCGAAGGCCGCAGCTACGACATGCCGGACATGAAAGCCGTCTTCAAGACCGACGGCTCAGAGACAGGTGACCGCTACTGCGTCTCGGAATGGTGGGTGAAGCCCGGCGGCAATGGTCCGGGCGCCCACATGCACGAGGCGAACGACGAGATCTTCTACGGTATCGCCGGGAGGATGTCCGTTCTGGCGGACGACGTCTGGCACGACCTTACGCCGGGCGGTTTCATCCGCATTCCGGCGGGCGTGGTGCACGATTTCCGCAACCGCACCGCAGAACCGGCGGCCGTTCTCAACGTCTTCATTCCCGGCGGCTTCGAGCGCCACATGCCGGGGATCGTGAGATGGTTCGCGGAGAACGGCTGACGCGAGACCGGGAGCGGTCTACCGCGCGGCATCGAGGATGGCATCGACGTCGACACACCGTTCCAGATGCGCTGCGATGGCATCCAGCGCATCCTCGACCTTCTGGCGATGGTCGAAGTCTCCACCCTTCACGCCGAGCCTGGCAAGGAAGGCGCGGCGGAACGCAGCGTTGCCGAACAGCCCGTGAAGATAGGTCCCCATGACCGTGCCGTCGGCGGACATCGCACCGTCCGGATGCCCTTCCAAGAGCGTCAGCGGCCTTGCGCAGTCCGGCCCGAAGGTCCGTCCGAGATGGATCTCGTAGCCGCTGACCTCCGCCCCGAACGCCGGCGAAGTTCCTGCCACGTCGCGAACCGTCTTCTCCGGCTCCATGACGGTGCTTACCCTGAGACGGCCGAGACCTTCGGCCTCACTCCGCTCGCCTTCCGCGCCGTGTGGGTCGCGCACGGTCAGGCCGAGCATCTGGTAGCCGCCGCACAGGCCCAGCACATGGCCGCCGCGCGCGACATGCGCTGCCAGATCCCGTTCCCATCCCAACTGCCGGAAGCTCGCGAGATCAGCGATCGTCGCTTTCGAGCCAGGGATCACGAGGAGGGCGGCATCTTCCGGCAAAGGGCTTCCTGGCGGGACAAACACGATCTCCACACCGGGTTCCGCCCTCAGCGGGTCGAGGTCGTCGAAATTGGCGATGCGCGGCAGCATCGGCACGGCAATTTTCAAGGCCTTGCCGTTGGCGCCCGCGAGGCGGTCGAGCACGACCGCGTCCTCCGACGGCAGCAGCGCGGCCTCGCGCAGCCACGGCACGACCCCGAAGGATCGCCAGCGGGTAAAGCGCGTGATCGCCTCCAGCCCGTCGTCGAAGAGCGAAAGGTCACCGCGAAACTTGTTGATCAGGAAGCCGGCAATCATCCGCCGGTCCTCCTCGGGCAGGATCAGATGCGTGCCGGCGATCGCGGCGATCACCCCTCCCCGGTCGATGTCGCCGACCAGGACGACCGGAACGTCGGCCCGCGTTGCGAACCCCATATTGGCGATGTCGCGGTCGCGCAGATTGATCTCGGCCGGCGATCCCGCGCCTTCGACGACGATCAGGTCGGCGTCCCTGCAAAGTCTTTCCCAGCTCTGCATCACCGCGCCCATCAGCCGGCCCTTCAGATCCTGATAGTCGCGCGCGCCGGCCTCGCCCGCGACGCGGCCATGCACGATCACCTGCGCGCCGACATCCGACTGCGGCTTGAGCAGGACGGGGTTCATGTCGACCGTCGGCGCGACCCCGCAGGCGAGCGCCTGCAACCATTGCGCCCGGCCGATCTCGCCCGTCCCGCCGTCCGGACGGGAAGCGACGGCGGCATTGTTGGACATGTTCTGCGGCTTGAACGGCAGCACTTTGATGCCGCGCCGTCGGGCGGCCCTGCACAGCCCCGCCACGAGCACCGTCTTGCCGACGTCCGAACCCGTGCCCTGCAGCATGATGGCTTTGGCCATCAGTCGGCCTTGCCCGTCACGGTGGAGCGCGCTGCGAGCGGCCCGCCCCGCCACAGAAAAAGCGCCAGAAGCGGCTCCTCTCCGGTCTTCATCGCATGATTGGTATTGGACGGATGATGGATCACCTCGCCAGCTGCGCGGAGCTCGAAATCGCCATCGCCCTTTCGCCATAGCGCGCCGCCGGTGAGCGGGATGTAGATTTCCTCGGCCTCATGATGATGGTCGGGATAGTGTAGGTTCGGCCCCAGCACCAGGAAGCCGCAGGCAACGTTCTCGTTAGCGAAATGTCCCCGCGTTCCGACAAGTTCGAGCCAGCCGTAATTGTCGATGAACCCCTGGCCGAAATCGTCCACGGTATAGGTCTGCCCCCAGCGGAGACGTTGCCCGCGCTCGGCCAGGAGCCGCGCAATTTCCTCGCCTGCGGTGCCTTCGGCGTTGGCCGCACAGGCGTCGAGGTGGCGCAGGCAGGCAAGCGAGGTGCTTTCGATATGTCGTTCGGCGAGGTCCTCCGCCCAGGGCGAGATGAATTCCGCGACGGTCGGTCCTAGTCCGCCGACATATGCTCGAACTTCCGCGAGCAGTTCCTGTGCGATTTTTCCCATTCGCTCCCCTCCGCGCGCTAAATCGTGCACACCGGTTGCTGCGGTAAGGCATAGGCGAGCCGGTTGCGCGACCTTTCCATTGGTCTAGACTGTCCGGCCAACAAGACAAGATGCCAGGGAGGCGAGCATGGACGCGACGGTCGACCAGGCCTCGGGTCAGTTCGAGCTGAATGCCGATCAGCGCGCGATCCAGGAGATGGCTGCGGCCTTTGCCGCGGATCGTGTGGCACCGAACGCGCTCGAATGGGACAAGAAGCGGTATTTCCCGTCCGACGTCGTGCGCGAAACAGGTGCGCTCGGCCTAGGCGGGATCTACATCCGCGACGATGTCGGCGGTTCGGGCCTCGGCCGAATGGATGCGGTGCTCGTATTCGAGGCGTTGGCACGGGCCTGTCCGGCCTTCTCCGCCTTCATATCGATCCACAACATGGCCGCCTGGATGATCGACACGTTCGGCGACGACGACCAGCGCCAGCGCTTACTGCCGAAGATCACCTCGATGGAATGGCTGGCAAGCTATGCGCTGACCGAGCCGTCGGCGGGGTCCGATGCGGCCGCGCTCAAGACCCGAGCCGTGCGCGGTCCGGGCAACGGCGCCGACTACACGCTCAACGGCACCAAGCAGTTCATTTCGGGCGCGGGCGACAACGACGTCTATGTCGTCATGGCCCGCACTGGCGAGGATGGTCCGAAGGGCGTGTCCACCTTCGTCATCCCGAAGGACGCTCCGGGCCTGAAGTTCGGCGCGCTGGAATCGAAGATGGGCTGGCACATGCAGCCGACCCGGCAGGTGATCTTCGAGGACTGCAAGGTGCCTGCCGAAAACCGTCTGGCGGCCGAAGGCATGGGTTTCCGCATCGCCATGGCCGGCCTCGACGGCGGCAGGCTCAACATCGCCGCCTGCTCGCTCGGTGGCGCCCAGTCGGCGCTCGACAAGGCGCTGCAATATGCATCCGAGCGCCAGGCGTTCGGCCAGGCGATCGACCGTTTCCAGTCGATGCAGTTCAGGCTCGCCGACATGGAGACGGAGCTTCAGGCGTCGCGCATCTTCCTCTACGCCGCGGCCGCCAAGCTCGATGCCAAGGCGCATGACGCCGGCAAATGGTCCGCCATGGCCAAGCGCTTCGTCACCGATGCCGGCTTCAAGGTCGCCAATGACGCCCTCCAGGTTCTGGGCGGCTATGGCTACCTGCATGACTACGGCATCGAGAAGCTGGTGCGCGATCTCCGCGTCCACCAGATCCTCGAAGGAACCAACGAGATCATGCGCGTCATCATCGCGAGGAATTTAATCGGGCGGTAGGGGAATAGGGCAGTAGGGGAATAGATTACTGACACCCCACGCAAACCCCTGCCCATCGAGGTTTTGCCTTACTGCCATACTGCCCTATTCCCCTACTTCCCTTATTCCGGAGGAAACCAATGACCACCATCGCCTTCATCGGCCTCGGCAACATGGGCAACCCCATGGCCGCCAACCTCGTCAAGGCCGGCCACGCCGTGTTCGGCTTCGACCTCGTTCCGGCCAATCTCGACGCCGCGAGGAAGAACGGCGTCACGGTCATGGCCAACGCTCCAGCGGCGGTGAAGGACGCCGACATCGTTATCACCATGCTGCCGGCCGGCAAGCACGTCCTGTCCGTCTACGAGGACATCGCGACAAAGGCGAAGCCGGGTGCGCTCTTCATCGATTCCTCCACCATCGATGTCGATTCGGCGCGCAAGGCCCATGCGATTGCGGCGAGGCACGGCCTGCTCTCGGTCGACGCCCCGGTGTCCGGCGGAACCGGCGGCGCCACCGCCGGCACGCTGACTTTCATGGCCGGCGGCTCGAAGGAGGCGTTCGCCACGGCCGAGCCGGTCCTTAAGCCGATGGCTGGCAAGATCGTCCATTGCGGCGACGCCGGCGCCGGCCAGGCCGCCAAGATCTGCAACAACATGATCCTCGGCATCTCGATGATCGGCGTCGGCGAGGCCTTCGTGCTCGCAGAAAAGCTCGGCCTGTCGCATCAGGCGCTGTTCGACGTGGCGTCCACCTCGTCCGGCCAGTGCTGGTCTCTCACTACGTACTGCCCGGTCCCCGGCCCCGTCCCGACATCCCCCGCGAACCGCGACTACAAGCCCGGTTTTGCTGCGGCCTTGATGCTGAAGGACCTGAAGCTCGCGCAGGAGGCAGCCTCCTCGTCGGGCGCGGTCACGCCGCTCGGAGCGGAAGCGGCGCAGCTCTATGCGCTCTTCGCGGCGCAGGGCGGCGGCGACGCCGATTTCTCGGGCATCATCCGCTTCCTGCGCGGCGAATGAGCGAACCTTTCGACCGCCTTAATGTAAGTATACGGAAATTAACGATGATTTTCCCCGATCAGACGAGAAAGATCGGCGATTCATCCTTTGCTAAGCACTCGATAACCGCCCGGTAACGATATGCCTCTAGAACGGATGTCGAGGCGGAGATCAACGACCCGCCCGGTTCCGGATCAGGTCTCGCGTCCCGGAACCCTGAGTTTTCGAGTGCAGCGTTTCCTGCGTATCTGGGCATCGGCCGCGTCCTTCCGGAAGACCGGAGGCGCGGCTTTTGCGCCTTCCCGATTGCCGATCGGCCCGCGGTCAAAGGTCGATCGGCGCATTCGGAATCTGTAGGTTGTTCTTGTTCCGCAGCACGATCGGCACATTGCTGCCCTCTGCCCGCACGACCAGCAGCAGAAGTTCCCAGGTGCCGCCCGCCCGGACGGCTTGCGCATAGGCGCTGCCCGTGCCTTTCGAACCCGAGAGCGGAATGGACAGTTCCGCCCGTCCCGTGCCGCCCGCGGACACGGATATGTTGCCCCACACCCAGAAGCCGGCCGTGACGTCGTCACCGAGCGCCTGCTCGACCCTCTCGTCAGCCTGGATGAGTTCCATGCTCATCTGGTAGGCTTCGCTGCGTTTCATCATCGGGACGATGCTGGCGAACAGTCCGGCGACACCGCCGATCACGACAATCCAGATGACCAGCCCGGCAATCGCCCATCTGCGCTGCGTCATGCGGAAGTGCTCCGCGTCCCGCCAGTAGCGATTGCGCCAGGCCCAGCGACTGCCGCGCATGCCGAGTACGATCATGACGATGAGGTTGATACCTGGAATCAGCGCAAGTAGCGCGATCAGCGTGCTGTTGCCGATGCCCCAGATCCAGTTGAGGAGGAAGGCACCCCAGTTCCATCGGTCCAGTTCGCGCGGAATCTCGGCCGGATGGTTCAGAGGTTCACTCGACATTTCAGCTCCGCGCGTCGGTTTTCAACCCGACCGTAGGCCCTGCGCGACATGACCTCAATCGTGTCGAGCGCGCCATTTGCAGGGAGCGGTTCCATTCCGTCTTCATATCCGGGCAATTTGCGAGGACGAACCTGGCGACCGATGACGTCGCCGGGAAGCCGGTCGATGCGACAATCGATTTCCAATCCGGCACCCCGGCGACGCCGAGGCATCTGACGTAGCGTATGCAAGGAGATAGGTTCCGCAGAAAGCGCTTCCAGATCCACCGGTTTGATTTGCACGCCAATAATTCTAAAGGCCGAACCGTGGATTCACATAATTTGCACACGTGCTTTTTCCAAAATAGAATAGATTTGAATGCACACAAATCGCCCGTCAGGCCAATCCAACTGTATACATAGGGAAAATGGCCAAAATATACTTCGCACACCAATAATCCAATACTGAACTAAAGCGAGAACAGGATATCTCTTGTTAAATTTACCCCCGAAATAAACCATCGATTAATGCGGGAATTCTACCCTTTCACTAGGCGGTTTGGAGGGGTCCGCATGAAACGTCGTAGTGTCAGTCATAAATTTGCGAGATCCGCAGACGGCGCGACGGCAGTTGAGTTCGCAATGATCGCGCCCGTATTTGTCGCGTTCATGCTGGGCATGGCTGCCTACGGCATCTACTTCGGCGCCGCCCACTCCGTGCAGCAATTATCCGCGGACGCGGCGCGCGTCGCCTTGGCGGGAATGAATGAGACCGAGCGCAGGAACCTCGTCCAGGACTACGTGAAGAAGAATTCCGAGGACTATCTCTTCCTCCGGACGGACGCGGTCACCGCCAACGTTTCGGCGAACGCCACCGATCCTTCGCAATCCAACGTGACGGTCTCCTACGACGCGCGGCTCCTGCCGGTCTGGAATCTCTACCCGCCATTGCCTCTTCCGGGTCAGACGA
This sequence comes from Mesorhizobium sp., assembly GCA_019635735.1. GTDB lineage: Bacteria > Pseudomonadota > Alphaproteobacteria > Rhizobiales > Rhizobiaceae > Mesorhizobium_A. Next base: position 157,204 of record JAHBYX010000004.1, on the reverse strand, counting down.
TCAGCCGAACATCCACGATTCGCATCGGAGGAATTTGAACATGAAGGATCTGGCAGCTTTCTCCGTCCGCCTCGGCCGCGCTCGCCCCAGGTTCGCGTCCGGCACTTCCGGCAACATCGCCATCATGGGCGCGGCGTTCTTCTCGACGGCTATTGTCATCGCAGCGTTCGCTGTGGACGAAGCCGCGCTTCATCTCGAAAAGCGCCGTCTCCAGAGCATCACGGACATCGCCGCGATCCAGGCCGCCCCCGCCCCCGGCTCGGCGGATGCCCTCGTTCTGCAAACGCTGATGGACAACGGCATCGCGGGCGCGGAACGGCGGGCAAGCGCCGGTGATCTGTCCGCCTGGCTCGTCGGGGACAGTCACCGCGCCGCCTATGACCTCCAGGTGGGGCGCTATGTCGCCGATGCGGAGGTTGCTCCGGACAAGCGATTCATACCGAACGGCACGCCGGCGAACGCGGTCAAGGTGACCACCCGTAAGAGCGGCACGCTCTATTTCGCGGGCAGCTTCATGGACAAGCCGTTGATTTCGACCACCGGCTCGGCCAACGCGTCGTCGCAGGCGGCGTTTTCGATAGGATCGCGTCTGGCCAGCCTTGACGGTGGCCTCCTGAATGCACTCCTCAACGGCCTTCTGGGCACCAATATCTCTCTCAGCGTTATGGACTACCGCTCACTGGTCGACGCGCGGATCGATGCGCTCGCGTTCCTTGACGGTCTCGCGACGGAAATCGGCCTCACGGCTGCGACCTACGACGACGTCCTGAACTCGTCCGTCGCGGTCGGCCAGATCGTCGAGGTCATGGCGGACTTGACCGACCCCGCCAACCTGACCGCCTCTGCTGCCCTGAAGAAGATCCTGAAAGGGAATCCATCGGCGAAACTGACCGTTCCGGTTGGGCAACTTGTCGAGGTCGGAACATTGCGCGCGCTCCGCGTTGGCACGAAGCCCAGCGGGATAACGGCCATGTTCGACGCCATGCAAATGCTGACTGCGTCGGCGGCCCTCGCCAATGGCGAACATCAGATCGCCGTCTCATTGGGCGTGAACGTTCCGGGCCTCACGAGCGTCGGTGTCCATCTTGCAATCGGCGAGCCTGAGCAGAAGACGGCGTTCCTGTCCGTCGGCGAGAAGGGCGACACGGTCCACACGGCGCAGACGCGGCTGCTGATCGAGGCAAAAGTCGGCGGCGAGGGCATACTGGCGGGGGGCTACGATCCAGCTGCCGATCTATGTCGAACTCGCCTATGCCGACGCCAAGCTGGCGAGCGTCTCCTGCCCGGCCGGCACGCCCGAGAGCGCGAAGGTGACGGTGACGGCCAAGCCCGGCGTCGCCCAGTTGTGGATCGGCAACGTCCCGACCGCCGATCTCACCGACTTTTCCTCATCGCCTGTCGACGGATCCGCCAAGCTGGTGGATGTCCTGGGCATCAAGGTCAACGCCACCGCCCATGTCGCGGCGACGAACGTCAAGGCCAAGGACCTGACATTCAGCCACAATGACATCCTGAGCCTGACCGCGAAATCGGTCTCCACGAGCAACCTCCTGGAGACTGCCGTGTCTTCGCTGCTCGGCGATCTCAGCCTCAGCGTGCAGGCGGGCGGGGTGAAGATCGGCCTGTCGGGGCCAGTCAGCACAGCGCTGGGAAAGACCCTGTCCGCTGTCGCCGCTCCACTGGACTCGCTGGTCTACAACCTGCTGCTCGCCCTCGGAATCAAGATCGGCGAGGCGGACGTCCGCGTGCACGGCGTCGCCTGCCAGCGCGCCGTCCTGGTCCAATAGCCCCTTCGCCGCTGCGTCCGAAATAGCGCCGGCTCAACCCTTGGGCAGGAATTGCGGATCGACCGGCGGGCGCAGTGCGTTCGCCAGCCGGTTGGTCTCGTTCGCCTTGGCGGCCACTGCCAGGGTTTCCATCAGCATCGCATCGGTCATGCCCTTTGCCCGGGCCGAGGCGGTATGCGAATAGGTGCAGTATTCACATCCGTTCGTCGCCGACACGGCGATGTAGATCAGTTCCTTGGTCAGCGGATCGAGCGCGCCCGGGCCCATAACGAGCTTGAGCGCCTCCCAGGTGCGCTTCAGGTTCGCCGGATCGTGCGCCAGCACGTTCCAGAAATTGTTGACCCAGTCGCTCTTCCGCGTCGCCATGATGTCGTCGTAGACGGCGCGGACCTCGGCGGAGGCGTCGGCATATTCAACCAGCGGCTCGATCGATGGATTGCTCATCACGCCCTCCCCAGGTCGCGGGCGGCGAGATCGAGCGCCTTCTCGATCCGGTCGGTGGCGATATCGATCGTCTCGCGGGTCCAGATCAGCGGCGGCGAGAGGATCATCGTATCGCCGGTCGCCCGCATCATCAGGCCCTGCTCGATGGCGTAGTCGCGCACCCTGACCGCAGCACTCCCCGAGGGCAGGAAGCGCTCGCGGGTCTCCTTGCTGGCGACGATCTCGATCGCGCCAAGCAGGCCGAAGGTGCGCACCTGCCCGACGATCGGATGGGTCGAGAGCCGCTCCATCAGCGTCTTGCGGAAGTAGGGACCGGTATCGTTCCGCACTCGGTCGACCAGTCCTTCCCGCTCGATGATCTCGAGGTTCTTGAGCGCCACCGCGCAGGCGACGGGGTGACCCGAATAGGTGTAGCCGTGGAAGAACTCGCCGCCCTTGTCGACCAGTGTCGCCGCGATCCGGTCGCCGATGAACAGAGCCGACAGCGGCTGGTAGCCCGAGGTCAGCGCCTTGGCCGTGGTGATTGTGTCGGCCTCGATACCCATCGACTGCGCCGCGAACCACTCGCCGGTGCGGCCGTAGCCGGTGATCACCTCGTCGAGCATCAGCAGGATGTCATACTTCCGGCAGATCCGCTGGATCTCTGGCCAGTAGCTCTCCGGCGGAATCTTGACGCCCCCCGCCCCCATGATCGGCTCGCCGATGAACGCAGCGACGTTCTCGGCCCCCGCCTCGAGGATCGCTTCCTCCACGGCCCGCGCGGCACGGATGCCGAAATCGAAGTCACTTTCGCCCGGCAGAGCCAGCTCGAAAGCGTAGGGCGGCATCACATGGACGATGTTGGGCACCGCGCCCCCAAGCTGCTCGTGCATATGCGACATGCCGCCGAGCGACGCGCCGGCGATCGTCGAACCGTGATAGGCCATCTGGCGCGAGATGATGCGGTTCTTCTCCGGTCTGCCCTGCAGCGCCCAGTAGTGGCGCACGACGCGCAGCGCCGTGTCGTTGGCCTCGGATCCGGACGACCCGTAGAAGACCTGGTTCATGTTCGCCGGCGCGATCTCGGCCAGCTTTTGGGAGAGCAGCACCGGCGTCGGCGTCGAGCATTTGAAGAAGGAGTTGTAGTAGGGCAGCTCCTTCATCTGCTCATAGGCGGCCTCCGCGAGTTCGGTGCGGCCGTATCCGGCGTTGACGCACCACAGGCCCGCCATGCCGTCGAGGATTTCGTTGCCCTCGGAATCGTAGATGAACGCCCCGTCGGCACGCACGATCATCCGCGAGCCCGCGGTCCTCAGTTCCTTGTGGTCGGTGAACGGGTGGAGATGATGCGCGGCATCGATCTCCTGCAACTGCTTCAGGGAGAAATTCTGGTAGGACATTGTCTTGCGCCTCTTTGCTGAATCGGTCCGGCAAGGCCGGGGCGGATTCACGGCGCCGGCGGGGAATAGCCGATGCGGGCACACAGCCGCAGCAATTCGACGTGCAGCGTCCGCCTGGAAGGCGTCGAAGGATGACCGGCGAGAGATCGGCGGCGGGCGCTCATGGCGCGAATGTAGTCGATGCTCCTTGAACCTATCAAGACGCCCTGCGCGCCGCCGCCCGGTAGATTGCAAAGACGATCAGGACAGCGCTGAGGCCAGCACTCACCAGCGGCAGGCCGATCGGGCCGAACGCCTGGATCGCCGCGCCCGATCCGGGTGGCCCGGCAATGCCGCCCACGCCCCACATCAGCGCGAAGGCCGAATTTCCGGCGACCAGAGTCTGGCCCCTGAACCGGTTGCCGAGTTCGACCAGCGACATCGTGTAGACGCCGTAGCCGACCCCGCCCATCACCAGCAGCACCGGCCAGACGAGCGGCCCCTCGATGAGAATCGGCAAAGAAAGCACGCAGGCCGCATTGAGCGCGGCGCAGGCGATGATCATCGTGCGCGCTCCCAACCGTTCCGCGAGGAAGCCAAGCGGCACCTGAAGCAGGATGTTGCCGAGCGAAAGCATGGTGATCAGTGCGGCGAGCTTTGCCTCCTGCAGCCCGTAGCCGGCGCCGAAGACCGGCATCAGCGAATAGGCGCTCTGCTGGGTAGCGGCCGATACGCCAACCGCCAAAAGCAGCGCCGGCGCCAGCGTCCAGAAGCTCCATATCCCGGATGCCGGTTTCCCCTCCTCGTCGGGTTCGAAACCGCGCAGCCCCTTTGTCGTGAGGAACAGCAGCACCGCGCAGGCGGTGAAGCCGAAGATCGCGACGGAGAGCGGCGGCCAGCCATCCGTTCCGACCAGCGTCAGCGTTAGCGGACCCGCCGCGTAGCCGACGCCCGTAACCGCGTTGAAGATCCCCATGATCCGCCCCCGCCGGGCATCGGGGGCGAGCGCCATCATCCAGACCTCGCCGAGGATGTAGAGGGGGTTGATCGCAAGGCCGATCAGGAAGCGCAGGAGATACCAGGCGATCCAGTTCTGCAGGGCACCCACCAGGAGGAAGAGCAGCGCGCCGCAGAGCGCGGCTAGAACGGCCAGCGTGCGCCCACCGAGAAGTCGCACCAGTTCGGGCACGAACATCGCGGAGAGGATCAGCCCCAGCGGCGTCATGGCAGCAGAGAGGCCGATCTCGGCCGGCGTCATGCCTTGCCGCTGCATCAGAAAGGTGAAAAGCGGATAGGACAGGCCCTGCGCGAGCGCAAATGCGGTCACCGCCGCCGTCAGGCCGCCAAGCGCGGCAAGCGGCATACGGCTGTCAAGGGAATCGGTCTCCGGTGGGTCCTGCATCGCCTCCCCTACCACCTGTCGCCGCCGCCCGGAATCGCAGGCGCGACGGCAATTGTCGAAACCCGATGTTTCAAAGGCGCCCGCATGGCGGCACAGACCCGAAACACTGGCGGGAGATCGTGGTCATGGGTTCGGAGACGGGCCGCAACGATCGAGGGGTTGTCATGCAATTGCGCTATCAGGTTCGCATTCGCCATCTCGAAGAACCGCACGCCTTCGCCCTCAGGCTGAATGCGCTGCGCGGAATGTCTCCGACAGCGACCGGGCAGCATCGCGGGGCAGACGCCGAGCTGGCGATCGGGAGCAGTCGCCTGGCTGGCATGCGGGACCGCCAAACGGCACCGGCAGCCGGTTCGAGCGAATGGCTCTGAGCCGTCAGAGGCTCGCACCGAGTCACTTTTGTTCTGCCGTATGACAAGTGGCCCTCTCCGGGACCATGTCGCATCCTTTGTGCTTGTGGTCGCCGCTCCCGCTATCGCGAAGACCGGCGCGGTCCAATATGCCCCGAACTCTGTCAGCCTGTCGGGGAAATGCATGTCCGAAGCCTCAGCCGATGCCATTCCGGCTGCCCGCGCCCGCAGTGGTGGCCGTGCCGGCAAGCGCGCCGGCGGTTCGGCCGCATTCGAACAGCCGCCGTTCCGCCGCCTGAAGCGGCCCTTCGCTCCGACCAACATCGTCTCGGAAGACCAACTCGAATCGATCCACCTCGCGTCGCTGCGCGTGCTCAAGGAGATCGGTCTCGACGTGCTGCACGAAGACGCGCGGCGGATCATGAAGGAAGCGGGAGCGGACGTGCGCGAGGGCTCCGAACGTGTCCGCTTCGATTCCGACATGGTGCTGGAATGGGTATCCCACGCCCCGTCCGAATTCCGCGTCCATGCGCGCAATCCCGACCATTCGATCGACTTCGGCGGCGACAACCTCGTCTTCGCCCAGGTCGCGTCGGCACCGAACTGCTCGGACCTCGACAATGGCCGACGCCCCGGCAACCAGAAGGACTTCCGCAACCTCGTAAAGCTCGCCCAGATGCACAACGTCATCTCGGCGACGGGCGGCTATCCGGTCGAGCCGATCGACATCCACCCGTCGATCCGCCATCTCGAATGTATCCGCGATCTGGCGACGCTGACGGACAAGGTGTTCCACATCTATTCGCTCGGCCGCGAACGCAATCTCGACGGCATCGAGATCGCCCGCATCGCCAACGGGCTGTCACGCGAGACGCTGCTCGACACGCCGGTCTGCTACACGATCATCAACACCAACTCGCCGCTGAAGCTCGACATCCCGATGATGGAGGGCATCATCCAGATGTCGTCGCACGGGCAGCTGGTGATCGTCACGCCGTTCACGCTCGCGGGCGCGATGGCGCCGGTCACGGTCGCGGGCGCCGTGGTTCAGCAGAACGCCGAGGCGCTTGCCGGCATCGCCTTCACCCAGATGGTGCGCAAAGGCGCGCCGGTCGGCTATGGCGGCTTCACGTCCAACGTCGACATGAAATCCGGCGCGCCTGCCTTCGGCACCCCGGAATATATGAAGGCGCAGCTCCTCGGTGGCCAGCTCGCCCGCAAATACAGGATCCCCTACCGCACCTCCAACACCTGTGCTGCCAACGCCGTGGATGCTCAGGCGGCCTATGAAAGCGTGTTTTCGCTGTGGGGCGCGGTGCAGGGCGGCGGCAATTTCGTTCTCCATGCCGCCGGCTGGCTCGAAGGCGGCCTGCGCGCCTCCTACGAGAAGATGATCCTCGACATCGACCTCCTTCAGATGGTGACGGAGTTCCTCTCCCCCCTCGACCTGTCGGAAGATGCGCTCGCCGTCGAGGCAATCCGCGACGTCGGCCCCGGCGGTCACTTCTTCGGCACACAGCACACGCAGGACCGCTACAGAAACGCCTTCTATTCGCCGATCCTGTCGGACTGGCGCAATTTCGAGACCTGGGCGGAGGCCGGCTCGCCGACCGCGGTCGAGAAGGCCAACCGCGTCTGGAAGGAGCGGCTTGCGACCTATGAGGCACCGGCAATGGACCCGGCGCGGCGCGAGGAACTCGACGATTTCGTCGAGAAGCGCATCGCCGCCGGCGGCGCGCCGACGGATTTTTGAGGCTGGGCGATGAAACTAACTCCGATCAACGCCCCCGATGCGCCGCAACCGGTCGGTGGCTACGCGCAGGCAATGGAGGTCACGGGCGCATCGCGCATCCTCTTTGTCAGCGGCCAGATTCCGGCTGCGACCGACGGCTCCGTGCCCGAGAGTTTCGAAGATCAGGCCCGCCTCTGCTGGGCCAATGTCATCGCCCAGCTTCGCTTCGCCGGCATGACGCTCGACAACCTCGTCAAGGTGACGATCTTCCTGTCCGACCGGAAATACATCGCCGACTACCGCAAGGTGCGGATTGAGGTGCTGGAGGGCCGCCAGGTCGGCCTCACTACGATCATCACCGGCATTTTCGACGAAAGATGGCTGCTCGAAATCGAAGCGGTCGCCGCCGCCTGACCTGAATCAGTTTTCCAAGCCACGGACCCATCCTCATGAAATCCCACGTCAAAGCGGTAGTCATCGGCGGCGGTGTCGTCGGCTGCTCGGTCCTGTACCACCTCGCCCGCGCCGGCTGGACCGACATCATGCTGATCGAGCGCTCGGAGCTGACCTCCGGCTCGTCCTGGCACGCGGCGGGCGGCTTCCACACCCTCAATGGCGACCCGAACGTCGCCAAGCTGCAGGCTTACACGGTCCAGCTCTACAAGGAGCTGGAAGAACTCTCCGGCCAGTCCTGCTCGCTGCATTTGACCGGCGGCGTGATGATGGCCGACAGCCCCGAGCGCATGGACTTCCTGCGGCTCGCGCATGCCAAGGGCCGCTATCTCGGCATGGACACCGAACTGATCACGCCGTCCGAGGCGAAATCGATGTTCCCCTTCATGGACGAGAGCCACTTCGTTGGCGCCATGTGGGACCCGGTCGAGGGCCATCTTGACCCGTCCGGCACCACGATCGCCTACTCGAAGGCCGCAAAGAAGCTTGGCGCCGAGATCGTGCTGCGCAATCCGGTCAAGGAACTGACCCAGCAGCCCGACGGCACCTGGAACGTGATCACCGAGCAGGGCACGGTGCATGCCGAGCACGTCGTCAACTGCGGTGGTCTCTGGGCGCGCGAGGTCGGCCGGATGGTCGGCGTCGAACTGCCGGTGCTCGCCATGGAGCACATGTACCTGCTCACCGAGCCGATGCCGGAAGTTGAAGCCTTCAACAAGGAGACCGGCCGGGAGATGGTCGGCGTGCTCGACTTCAAGGGAGAGATCTATACCCGCCAGGAGCGCAACGGGATCCTTCTCGGCACCTACGAGAAGGCCTGCAAGCCGTGGTCGCCTGTCACGACGCCGTGGGATTTCGGCCACGAACTGTTGGCGCCCGACCTCGACCGCATCGCGCCTTCGCTTGAGCTCGGCTTCAAGCATTTCCCCGGGATTGCCAATGCCGGCATCAAGCAGGTCATCAACGGCCCCTTCACCTTCGCGCCGGACGGCAACCCGCTCGTCGGCCCCGTGCAGGGCCTGACCAACTTCTGGGTCGCCTGCGGCGTCATGGCGGGTTTCAGCCAGGGCGGCGGCGTCGGCCTCGCGCTCTCCAACTGGATGGTCAACGGCGACCCGGGTTTCGACGTCTGGGGCATGGACGTGGCGCGCTGGGGCGAATGGGCAAGCCTGCGCTACACCAACGCCAAGGTGCGCGAAAATTATTCGCGTCGCTTTTCGATCCGCTTCCCCAATGAAGAGCTCCCGGCCGCCCGTCCGGCCCAGACCACGCCGCTCTACGACACGATGGTCGCCCAGAACGCCGTCATGGGCGATTCCTGGGGCCTCGAGACGCCGCTCTGGTTCGCGCCGAAGGGCGCCGAGCCGAAGGACGTCGTCTCCTTCCACCGCTCCAACGATTTTGTCCATGTCGGCAACGAGGTGCGGGCGACGCGCGAGTCGGTCGGCGTCACCGAGATCGCCAACTTCGCCAAATACGAAGTCAGCGGAGGCGGTTCGGAGGATTTCCTGAATCGTCTCATGACCAATCGGATGCCCAAGACCGGCCGCATCGTGCTCACCCCGATGCTGAACGAGTTCGGCAAGCTGATCGGCGATTTCACCATCGCCAAATCAGGCGACGAGAAGTTCATGATCTGGGGCTCGTCGGCCGCGCAGAAATACCACATGCGCTGGTTCGAGACGCACCTGCCGAAGGACGGGTCGGTACGCATCCACCGCTTCGACCAGACGCTGGTCGGCCTCTCCATCGCGGGGCCGAACAGCCAGAAGCTCCTGCAGAAGCTCACCGATGTCGACGTGTCGTCGAAGGCCTTCCGCTTCATGGATTTCCGCGAGATGGCGGTCGGCGGCGCGCCCTGCATGGTCAACCGTATTACTTACACCGGCGACCTCGGCTATGAGATCTGGATGCAGCCTGCCTATGAGCGGCTGGTCTACAGGGCGATCAAGGAGGCAGGCGCGGAGTTCGGCATCGTCGATTTCGGCATGCGCGCGCTGCTCTCCATGCGTCTGGAGAAAAACTTCCCGACCTGGTTCCGCGAACTCCGCCCGATCTACGGCCCCTTCGAAGGTGGCATGGACCGCTTCATCAAGATGGAGAAGAACGACTTCATCGGCCGCGACGCCGCCGCGAAGGAACTGGCGGACGGGCCGAAACTGCGCCGCGTCTCGCTGGTCGTCGATGCGGTCGATGCCGACGTGATGGGCGACGAACCGATCTGGGCGAAGGTGAACGGCAAGGACTACGGCACCGTCGGCAAGACCCACGATTTCGGCGCGCCCCGCTTCGACGCGTCCGGCCGGGAAATCCGCGGCTCGTCAGCCGCCACCGGCGCGTCGGCCGTGCGCGGCCTGCACGACGGCGAATGGTCGGTCGTCGGCTGGGTCACCTCGGGCGGCTTCGCTCACTATGTCGGCAAGTCGATGGCGCAGGGCTATGTGCCCGCCGAACTCGCCAATGACGAGAGCGAAGGTCTGTTCGAAATCGAGATCCTAGGCCACCGCCGCAGGGCTCGCATCAATATCGAGCCGCCGTTCGATCCATCGGGCGAGAAGATGCGGGGGTGAGGGCGAGCGCGCGATGACCGAGCCGGGGCGTTTCACCTCTTTCGGCCGCCATCGCAAGATAGCGCCCTTTGTCTCCGGGGAGGAAGCCACTCTGCGCGCCCAGTCCCGCACCAAGGCGGCCACGCTGAACCAGCACGTCCTCGGCTACGGCGCGCTCGCCGAATCCGAATGGGCGGCGGCCGGTATCGCTGCGCCGGACCTGCCCGCGACGCGCCGCTACCGTCTCGACCGCATCCGCGCCGAACTGCGGCGCCGCGACTTTGCCGGCGCGCTGCTCTACGACCCGATCAACATCCGCTACGCGACCGATTCCACGAACATGCAGCCCTGGGTCGCGCACAATCCGACCCGCCACTGCTTCGTCGCGACCGAGGGACCGGTCGTCCTGTTCGACTACTTCTCCTGCGAGCACCTGTCCGATCATTCCGGCGTCGTCGACGAGGTCCGCCCCGCGGTCTCGTGGATGTACATGTATGGCGGCAACCTGACGGACCGGCGCGCCGCGCGCTGGGCGGCCGGCATCGCCGATCTGGTGCGCGAGCACGGCGGCGGCAATGCCCGCATCGCGGTGGATCACCTCAACGCCGAAGGCGTCGCCGAACTTGCCCGCTTTGGCGTCTCGGTCGGGAATGGCGAGGCGGTGATGGAAAGTGCGCGCCTCATCAAGTCGCCCGACGAGCTCCTCGCCATGCGCCGCGCCATCGTCGCGTGCGAAGCAGCGATGGGCGAGATGCAGGCGAAGCTCGAGCCCGGCATCAGCGAGAATGAACTCTGGGCCGAGCTTCACCGCGCCAACATCGCCCGCGGCGGCGAGTGGATCGAGACGCGGCTCCTGTCCTCAGGCCCGCGCACCAATCCGTGGTTCCAGGAATGCTCGTCGCGGATCATCGAGGCGGGCGATCTCGTGGCCTTCGACACCGATCTCATCGGCCCTTACGGCTTCTGCGCCGACCTGTCGCGCACCTGGCTTTGTGGCGATGTCCGGCCGACGAACGAACAGCGCGACCTCTTCCGCATCGCTGCCGACCAGATCGCGCACAACACAGCGCTGCTGAGGCCGGGAATCTCCTTCCGCGACCTCGCCGAGCGGTCGGCCGTCCCGCCGCCCGACTGCTTCCCGACCCGATACGGCGTGCTCTACCACGGCGTCGGCCTCGCCGACGAATACCCCACCCTGCCACACGCCGCCGACTGGACCGACGACACACCCGACGGCGTGCTGGAGCCGGGGATGGTGTTGTGCGTGGAGAGCTACATCGGCCGGATCGGCGGCCGCGAGGGTGTCAAGATCGAAGAACAGGTGCTGATTACGGAAGCAGGTCGTGAGCAGCTGTCGGCCTACCCGCTGGAGGAACGACTGCTCGGCTGAGATCAGCCGGACAGCGCGCGGCGCAGGGCCTCGTGAAGGTCGGGCTGCGCAGTCGCCGAGATCAACGGCAGCCCCATCCTGCGCTTTGTCCAGCCGACTGCCCGCAATTCCTTAGCGGCCGGCTCGTGCAGTTGCGCAAGCGCCCAGCTTCGGCAATCGATCGCCGCGACGTCGGCGCGGCCTTCGGCGACCGCTCTGATCGAGAGGCGGTGCGCGCCGGTCTGCACGAGTTCTGCGAAGATCGCCAACCCCTCCCCCACAGCGTCCAGGTCGGCCTTCAGTCCCAGTCTCCCCGACCTGGAATGCGGATCGTTGAAGGCGAATCGAGTATCGCGCAGCAGGTCGAGCGGCAGAACCGCGAAGCCGTCTGCCGGAGCCGGCGTCGGTGACCGCTTCGCCCGCATGACGATCGCGCTCGAATAGAAGGGTCCCTGCCCGCCTTCAAAGGCGGAATAGTCGGGCTGGTAGACCACGCGGACATGCGACTGAAGATCGGTTTCGATCATCGGTCCCCAGCATGTCTGGGCGAGCAGCAGACCGGGGTGCCGCCACAGCGTCTCGAGGTCGAATTCGTCCGGCGGGAGCGTCGCCGGGTCGCGCGCGATCAGATTGCCCTGCTGGTCGCGTATCCCGCCGGGCACCGGCGGCAGATCAGCGTTCCGGCGTGCGAGAAGTTCCGGTGCATCCACCCCGGCTTCACGCAGACGGTCGCGGATCCTTGCCCACTCGGCGTCGACTTCGAACCGCCGCTCAGGCCAGTCATACATCGGCAGCGCGGCGACGAGCGAGTTCATGCTTCAGACACCCTCCCCCGTCACGGTCCGCGAGACGGGCCGCGGTTACTCCTTCGGCGGCTCTGCCGGCACGGGCGCCGTGCCGAGCCCGCCGAGACTGCGCTGCCTGACGCGCGGCCGGAACGCTCTGCCCGGCTCCGGCTGCTGCCTGAGCACAGGGTGCACGACGGGCTCCTTGACGCGGAAGGCGTAGCTCTTCATCAGCTCGAAATAGTTCGGATAGACGTAGCCGCCGTTCATCGCCGCCCATTCCTCCCGCCGTTCGCGGAACAGGGCCGGCAACTTGTACCAAGCCACCGTTGGCAGCTTGTGGTGCACGAGATGCAGGTTGTTGTTGAGGAAGAAAAAGGCGAGCGGTGAGCGCTCGACGATGATCGTGCGCCCGTCGGGCCGCTCCGACCACTGGTGCTCGGCATAGGTCCGCACGGCGAGGATCGACTGGCCGATCCAGACCGGCACGAGCACATAGAGCCAGAGCGGAATACCGAATGCGAAGACAACGACCGGCAACAGGATCGCAAGCCCGATCGCGTGATGGATCCAGGCGCGGCGCACCCCCCGGTCGCCGGCCAGAAGCAGACGCGCTTCCGACGCGAGGAAGCCGGTGGTGGCGAGCGGCGGACCGAGGATGAGCCGGCCGACCATCGAATTGTTGATGCGCAGCAGCACCTGCAGCCAACGCGGCATCGTCTCGTGCTGCCAGCGCGCCTTGTAGTAGCTTTCCGGATCCTCGAACGGATCCGTCAGCCGCTCGTCGGCATGATGCTGGAGATGCAGCGACTTGTAGCGCCGGTAGGGATAAACGAGGCCGAGCGGCAGTCCGACGAGCAATTCGTTGATCCAGCCCGTCCGTGTCGGATGGCCGTGCAGGGCCTCATGGATGAGCGAGGAATGCAACGCCAGCGTCAAGGAGAGGAGAACGAGCGCCGCCACTGGCCAGGCGGGATAAAGGAGCAGGCCCCCGGCGAGCCAGGCGCCGTAGCTGCCGACGATCAATGCCATCGTCGGCCATTCGACGCCCGGCCCGCGCCCCCGCTGTCCCCGACCCGCCATTTTGCCCCTTCGACTGCTTTTCTTGCTCGGAACCGCCCGATTCCTGACAGCATCCTGTCAGGAGGATTCTTGTGCTGCAATGCGACAATGCGCATAATTCGTTGACATTGCGCACTAAAATCTTCATTTGTTTTTCAAAGTGAACAAATGGGGCAGTTGTGATGGATAAGCGGGATCTGTCCGGCCTCTTTCGCGAACGTCTGGCGCGGTTGGTCGAACGCGCCGGCACAAGTCAGTCGGCCTTCGCCGCCTCGGTCGGCATCGACCGTTCGGCACTGTCCCAGCTTCTATCGGGATCGACGACACGCCTGCCCCGCGCTGAAACGCTGCTGTCGATCGCCGCCGAGCACAAGGTCTCGCTCGATTGGCTGCTCGGCCTGTCGCAGGATGAAGGCTCGACCGGCGAACTGAGGGCAAGCCTCGAAATCGAGGAGGAACAGGGCGGCTACGACCGGACCCTGCTGGCCAAATGGCACGCCGAGGCGGCCGGCACCAAGATCCGCTACGTTCCGGCCGGCCTGCCGGATCTCCTGCGCTCGGACGAGCTGATCGCCTACGAGGCGCATTTCTCCCATCGCAATCTGGAAGCCAAGATCGATGAGGCGCAGTACCGGGTCGACTACAACCGCCGCCCCGAGACGGACATGGAAGTCTGCATGCCCCGGCACACGCTGGAGATCTTCGCCGAGGGCCGCGGCATCTGGTCGGGCGCGCCGGTCGGCCTGCGCCGCCGGCAGCTCGCCCATATGGCCGACCTCATCGACGAGCTTTACCCGGCCTTCCGCCTCTATCTCTACGACGGCCGCGTCCGCTACTCGATCCCCTATACGATCTTCGGCTCGATCCGCGCCGCGATCTACGTCGGCGACATGTATCTCGTGCTCAATGCCACTCAGCCGATCCGCACCCTGACCCGACATTTCGACAATCTGATCCGCGCGGCTGAGGTGAACGCACACGAGGTCGCCGCCTTCGCCCGCGGCTTGCGCGACGGGGTTATTGACCGCATATAAAGACTTCTTTATATCGTTATCCGATCACTCACATCGGAAAGCCGCGGCCATGACCAACCCGATCGACGCCCTCCTTGCGGAGAAAGGCGTGCTGCTCGCCGACGGCGCCACGGGCACCAATCTGTTCGCGATGGGTCTGGCGGCGGGTGAAGCGCCGGAACTGTGGAACACAGCCGATCCGGACAAGATCGTCGCCCTGCATCAGGGCTTCGTCGACGCCGGCGCCGACATCATCCTCACCAACTCATTCGGCGGCACCCGCTATCGCCTCAAGCTCCATAGCGCGCAGGACCGCGTGCACGAACTCAACAGAGCTGCGGCGGCAATCGCGCGAAGCGTCGCAGATGCGGCCGGCCGCCCGGTGATCGTGGCAGGCTCCGTCGGCCCGACCGGCGAGCTGCTCGAACCTCTCGGCGCGATGACCTATGCGGAGGCAGTGGAAGCTTTCGTCGAACAGATCGAGGGTCTGAAGGCCGGCGGCGCCGATGTTGCCTGGATCGAGACGATGTCCGCGCCCGACGAGATCCGCGCCGCGGCAGAGGCGGCGATCGAGGTCGGCCTGCCCTACACGTACACCGCCTCCTTCGACACCGCCGGCCGCTCGATGATGGGCCTTCATCCGAAGGACATCCACGGCGTGGTTTCCGGCCTGGCGCAATCGCCCGTCGCGGTCGGCGCCAATTGCGGCGTCGGCGCGTCCGATATCCTGTCCTCGCTTCTCGACATGACCGATGCCGCCCCCGAGGCGACCGTGGTGGTCAAGGGCAATTGCGGCATTCCCGAATTCCGCGGCGCCGAAATCTACTATTCCGGCACGCCCGAACTGATGGGCGACTACGCGCGTCTCGCGATTGACGCGGGCGCAAAGATCATCGGCGGCTGCTGCGGCACGTCCTTCGTGCATCTGAGAGCAATGCGCGACGCCATCGACGGACATGTAAAGTCGGTCCGCCCGAGCGTGGCGGACGTCGTCACCCGCATCGGCCCGATGCGCAACAAGCCGGCCAACGAGAGCGGCGCCGGCGCCGGCGGCGAACGCCGCGAGCGCCGCCGCGGGCGGGGGTGACGAACGAAACAGCCGGCATCGCTGCCGGCCGTTTGCCCTCACAGATCCTCGATGTCGCGCTTTGCCTTCTTAAGGATGTCGCGCACCTTCTCGACCTGTTCGCGCGACCACTCGCCGCCCCTGAGTTTCGAGCGCAGCATCCAGCCCAGCTCGCGGATCTCCTCGCCGATGGCAGCACCGCCCATCCGGCCGGAGACGTGGCGAATCTGCTCCTTGATGGCGTCGAGTTCGGCCGCGTTCTCCGTAAGATAGGACGTGCCCGCCTCGGTGATCCTGTAGAGGCGCTTGTTGCCGTCGGCCTCTGAGGCGACGAGGTCGGCCTCTTCCAGCATCTGCAGCATCGGATAGATCGCGCCGGGGCTCGGGCTGTATGTGCCCTCGAACATGGCCTCCAGCGCCTTGATGATGTCGTAGCCGTGGCGCGGCTCCTCGGAGATCAGGCCGAGCACGACCAGCCGCAGCGCGCCGGGATCGAACCTGCGCGGCCCGCGGCCGCCGAAAGGTCCGCCTTGATGGCGCCCAAACGGGCCGCCGCGACCGCCGGGTCCGCGGCCAAAGGGACCACGGCCTTCCGATCCGCCCATCCGCCAATCGCCGCAGCCGTGCTTATGATGTCGTCCAAACACGGGATATTCCTTTCAAAGTTATATCGTTCATGCGACATATCGTACAAAAGATATATCTTTCAAGGGGCGCCGGAGACGAAAAAGGCCGGCGGGGTTTCCCCCGCCGGCCTGCCTCACCCGCCCATGGGCGGCACGATCCCGGAAAGACCTGTGCGGGAGGTGCCGCCCCTCGCCGCTACCGCCTGCCGTCGAGCGCCGAGGCAAAGCGCACGAGGGAGAGGAACTCCGCGCGATAGCCGAACGTGTCGGCCCCGCGCGCGGCGGCGGCGACCTCCGAAATCCTGTCGTAGCCGTAGCCCGCGACCTGGCTGGTCCCGCGCAGCTTCTGCCCGAAGGCGGCGACGGCCACCGAGAAGCGCTGGTCGGCGGACGCCGCGTCGAAGCTGGCGACCTCGTTGGCCGACGTCACCGGGGTGGTGATCAGCTTGCTCACGTCCTCGTCCGGCAGCTTGTAGCGGATCTTGACGAAGGCATATTCGCCCGCATTGGCAATGCCGGCCGCATTGTCCGTCTTCGCCTGGCCGTAGCGCAGGTCGTCGATCTGCTGCGCAGGGCTGCCTTTCGGCGTGATCTCGTAGATCGCGGTGACCGAATGGCCCGACCCGATCTCGCCGGCATCGACCTTGTCGTCGTTGAAGTCCTCGCGGTTCAGCGCCCGGGTCTCGTAGCCGATCAGCCGGTATTCGGCGATCTGCTGCGGATTGAACTCCACCTGCAGCTTGACGTCCTTGGCGATCGGAAACAGCGTCGATGAAGCCTCCTCGACCAGCGCCTTCTCGGCTTCGGCCAGCGTGTCGATATAGGCCGCCTGGCCGTTTCCGTTCTGGGCGATCTCCTGCATCATCCGGTCGTTCAGATTGCCGCGGCCGAAACCCAGCACCGACAGGAACACGCCGCTCTCGCGCTTCTCCTCGATCAGCCGCTTCAGGTCGTCGTCATCGGTCTGGCCGACATTGAAGTCGCCGTCGGTGGCGAGCATCACGCGGTTGACGCCACCCTTGACGAAGGAGGACTGCGCCAGCCGATAGGCCTCGCGCAGGCCGGCCTCGCCAGCCGTCGATCCGCCCGGCGATAGATTGTCGATCGCCGACAGAATCTTCGCCTTGTCGGACGCCTTCGTCGGCTCGAGCACCGTGCCGGCATTGCCCGCATAGGTGACGATCGAAACCGTGTCGTCGGCAGCCAAGCGGTCGACCAACATCCGGAACGACGATTTCAGCAGCGGCAGCTTGTCGGGCGCATCCATCGATCCGGAGACGTCGATCAGGAAGACGAGGTTCGCCTTTGGTTTCTGCGCCTGCTGGACCTCGTAGCCCTTGATGGCGATGTGCATCAGCTTGGTGTTCGCGTTCCACGGCGAAGGCATCACCGTGACGGTCGACTTGAACGGCTCCGCCCGATCGGCGGGGCCGGCCCAGTCGTAGGGGAAGTAGTTCACCATCTCCTCGACGCGCACCGTGTCGGCCTGCGGCAGCATGCCCTCCTTCAGCGAGCGCCGCACGAAGGCGTAGGACGCGGTGTCGACGTCGATCGAGAAGGTCGAGACCGGGTTTTCGAGCGCCGACTTCACCGGATTGGTGTCGAACTCGGTTAGACGCTCGGTGTTCGGCTGCTGGCCGATGAAGGCGTCGGCGTCGGGCGAAGGCGGCGCGATCATCCGCTCCTGCGCGGTCAGCGGGCTCATTGCGCGATTGGGCGCGGCCTGTCGCGTCGCCGCCCCGCCGAGATCCGACATCGACTCAGGTGCGGGTGCCATCGCAGGCTGTCCCGCCACCGGCGGAGCGGCCTCGCTTTCCTCGATCGAGACGGAGCGATCGACTTCCTTGCGCGCCTCGCCCGTTGGCTGTGCTTTCGGCTTTGCAACATCTCCCGGGGCGGCAACGCGCCCGGGACCGCCGGTGTCCAGCCGCTGCGTCAGCGGCGAGGTCTGCATCAGGTAGAAGGCCGAATAGCCGGCGATCGGCAAGGCGATCAGGGCCGCCATGACGGGACTAGCGATGAGTTTGCGCGACATCAGAGACCTCCAAAGCGTGATTGCTTTGTCGGTGAGACGCACGCCGCGGCGCGTTCCTTGGGGCGCGTGAGAGATTTTTTCGTCGAAGGCTTCCAGCGCGGCCGAAAGCGCACGCTCCCGCGCCGCCCTGGAGGGCGTCGGAGCCTTCGTGCGGCCGAGCCGCGAAAGATCGTCGTCGTCCATCATCACGCTTCCCCGGCCGATCGCATCAATACTTTCAGCCGTTTCTTCGCTTCGTGGATGTGCCAGGAGACCGTCGGCTCGGCGCATCCCATGATTTCGGCCGCGTCGCCGTGCGGCAGTTCCTCGCCATAGACGAGCAGCACCGCTTGCCGCTGCTTGTCCGGCAGCTTGCGCACCGCCTCCCACAGAGCATCGGCGCGCTCGTCGGGTTCCGGCATTGCCTCGCCGAAGGCGGCGGCGTGAATGCCGAACGCTTCCGCCTTGCGGCTCTCGCGCATCGCCCGGCGCCCCTGGTCGCGCGCGACGTTCAGAGTCAGCGCGTAGAGCCAGGTCGTGAACGCCCCCTGCCCGGCAAAGGAGCGGATCGACCGGCCGAGCCGCGCGCAGACCTCCTGCGCGATATCCTCGGCGTCGGCTTTCTTCCCGCACCACTTCCAGGCGACGCGGAAGACGAAGTCATAGTGCCGCGCGACCAGCTCGGCGAACGCCTCGCGGTCGCCCGCTTTCGCGTGCGCGATCAGATCCTCGTCCGGCGCGCCGGTGTCTTCCGTTGCCAAGGCCATCTCTGTTCCTTGGACGACTGCTTTGGGGCATTCCTTGGGAGGAGGCGAGAATATTCTGCCGCTAAGCCTCGGCAGGCCGAAGTGGAACGATCCAGCGGCAAGCCGCCCACCAAATCAGCGACACGACGGCGATCGAGACGTACCCGTCTACGGCGTAGTGCCAGCCGGTATAGACCGATCCGAACAGGATGAGTGCCGCGAACAGCCATGCGACGAGGCCGCGCCTTCGTCCGAGGCTCGAATAGAACCACGCGTTGAGCACCGCTATCGCCACATGCACGCTGGGCATTGCCGATATCCCGGTGCCGATTGCACCGGCAGGCTGGAAATATGCATCCCGGAGATAGTCTATATACAAGAGCAGACTGGCATTGGCCGGGCTGGCCTCCAGCTCGGCGCGCAATGGGATGAACCGCGCACCCTCCGGGAACATGGAAGGGAAATTGGGGCCGGCCGAGGAAAGCAGGGTGGCGAGTATCGTTCCGACGACGGCCAGCGTCAGCACGTTGCCCCAGAGATAGCGGGCCCGGTCGCCCGGTCGCGCATAGGCGATTGCGTAGAGCACGGTGCCGAACCAGGCAGCAAACCACATGTGAGAATAGGCCTGAACGACAAGGTACCGCCACCAATCGCCCGCCATACCGTGCGCGATGCGCCACGGATCGGTCCCGTGAATGAGGCGATCGACCTCAGCCAGCAATCCGTCGGCGTAGAAGGGGACGATCGCCGGGATGTTGAACTTGTAGGTCGTATAGGCGGTCAGGTAGGCGGCATATGCACCGAACAGGAGAAAGGCGGACTTGTTGCCGATGGCGGCGCGTGACCTTACCGCCTCCCGGCCTCGATAAAGCGAATACGCGGCGAGCAACAGCGCGGGCACCAATGCGCCGCTGGCCAAGGCCATGACGTTCGACCACAGGAACGCTGCGAAATGCGTCGGAAAAATCGCCACCGCTATGGCCACATAGGCCCCCATCACGATGACCAAGGCGAATTCGCGTCCGTCGCCCTCTGCGTCCAGTCCGAAACGGGTCGCAGGCGCGACACTTGGATGTTCTATGACGGCGATGTTCGCAACCTCTCACGTGCCGGGATGGCGACGGCCGCCCTGCCCTGTGGGTGTCGTAAGAATGCGGCAAGGTCTGTGAGACGATGGTTGATTCAGAAGCTCAAATCTTATCGACCTGCGATAATCCTTTCCCAAGACCCGGTCTTCGCGGGCTAGCCCGTTACGACCCGATGGATGTTGGGAAAGCGGACTCGAGTCTTTCGGAAGCGAACCTTTCGCGTCCCTGCGTGTTCTGGTTCCAGATCGAAGGAGCACACGATGTCAGAGACAGCAGCCCGAACCGAAGCCGGCAAGCAGCGCAAGATCCAGAAGAAGGTCGACGCGGACGACCGCGAGAAGTCGAACGGCAAGCCGAAGCCGATGCAGGCCGGCGCCCGGAAATATCCCGTTCCGCCCTTTCCCAAACAGCATCATCCCAAGCCCGGCATGGAGCACGCGATCGAGCCGGCGCCGATGTATGATGCGCCGTTCTACAAGGGCTCGGAGAAGCTCAAGGGGAAGGTGGCGCTGATCACCGGCGGCGATTCAGGCATCGGACGGGCGGTCGCGGTTCTGTTCGCCCGCGAGGGCGCGGATGTCGCGATCGCCTACCTCACCGAGCACGAGGACGCGAAGGCCACCAAGGCGGCGGTCGAAAAGGAAGGACAAAAGGCGATCCTGCTGTCGGGCGACGTTTCGGAGAGCGGCTTCTGCGACAAGGCCGTGGCCAAGACGGTCAAGCAGCTCGGCGGGCTCGACATCCTGGTCAACAACGTCGCGTTCCAGATCCACTCGGCCGATTTCGCCGATCTGACAGAGGAGCATTTCGACACGACGCTGAAGACCAACCTCTACGGCTATTTCCACATGGCGAAGGCGGCGCTGCCGCACCTGAAGCCCGGCTCAGCGATCATCAACACCGGATCAGTCACCGGCATCGACGGCTCGAAGGAACTGGTCGACTATTCGATGACCAAGGGCGGCATCCACGCCTTCACCCGGGCGCTGGCCGGCAACCTCGTGGGCAAGGGCATCCGCGTCAACTGCGTTGCCCCCGGCCCGGTCTGGACGCCGCTCAACCCGTCGGAGAAGGAAGCAGAGGACGTCTCCCAGTTCGGCGCCAAGACGCCGATGAAGCGGCCGGCCCAGCCGGAGGAGATCGCGCCCGCCTATGTCTTCCTCGCCTCGCCGCAGATGTCGAGCTACATCACCGGCGAGATCCTGCCGATCGTCGGCGGCTATTGAAGCCGCGCCAGCGTCTCCGGGTCCGGCTTGCCGTCAAAGAAGCGCAGAAGCCCTTCGGCGAACAGCGGCTCGTCGGGGACGGCCTGCGCGAATAGCGTGAGCGAGGAGCGGAGCTTGAGATCGTCGGGTGAGCCCATGATCTGGCGCGCCGAACGATCGGGATGAGTCAGCAGCGCCTCGATGCAGGCCCTCAGCCGGGGCCCTAGAATGTCGTGCCGCCAATAGGCGATCGCCTCGTCCACCGTGGAAATTGCATAGCGCACCGACATCTCGCTGCGGCCGAGGCCGGCGATCTGGGGGAACACGAACCACATCCAGTGGCTGGCCTTGCGGCCTTGCCGCAGTTCGGCGAGCGCCCGGTCGAAGACCCCACGCTGGGCCGACACGAAACGCTGGAGGTCAAAGGGATCGGCGGGGACGCTCATCCTGCCGCCAGTCCGGCGAAGGCCGCCATGTGGAACGCCTGCTGCGCGCGCGAATAGCGGTAGGCCTCGCCAAAGGGACAGGCCATCCGGTCGAGGCAGCCCGTCTCCCTGCAGACATGTCCAGCGTCCGAGCGGACATGGCCGAGGCATTGCTCGTAGGCGAAACCCGACCCGGAATAGGCTCCCACCGGGCAGGCGTGAAGGCACGGCTTGCCGTCGCAGCCGTCGCAGAGGTGAATGGGAGCTTGCCCGGGCAGGGCGGCGATCTCCCGCACCGCGAGCGCATCGCCGAACAGCAGCGCGCCGCGGTAGGCGTGCCACAGACCGAATTCGGGATGCATAAGGATCCCGAGCGGCGACGGACGCAATCCTTCCGTTCGCGTCGCCCATTTCTGGAACGGCAGGTAGGGCCGGTCGGAAGGCGAGACCGCACGGGCGCCGAACCGGCCGGCGACGGCGCCGATCACCTCGCGCGACCAGGTGTCGAGCGGATCGGCGAGGTCCGGGGCCTGTCTCTCCCGCCAGGCCTCGAAATGCGGCCAGATCGTCGCTCCGCCATGGCCGACCAGCAGGACCGCGCGGACCCCTGCAGCACCGGCCGGCACCTTCTCGTCCGGCTCGAAGGCGAAGCCGCCGCGCAGGATCAGGCCGTTTTCGGCGAGTTGGCTGGATATCTCGGCAATCATGCTGTATGCGCGCGTTCCCTCGGGAGCCGATACTATGACGAAACCGAAGACAAGGACATTGTGGCGGCCGGTGGGACCGGTGGAACTCAAGCTGAGCCGCGAGCTGGGCATGCGGGCTTTCCCGCCCCGGCTTCCCGACCAGCCGATATTCTATCCCGTACTGTCCGAGGACTATGCCATCCAGATCGCCCGCGACTGGAACGTGCCGGCGAGCGGCTCCGGTTTCGTCACACGGTTCGACGTGCGTGCCGATTTCCTCGACCGCTACGACGTACAGCACGCCGGCAGCCGGGCCCATCTTGAATACTGGATCCCAGCTGAAGACCTGGCTTCGTTCAACGATGCAATCATTGGCGAGATCGTCGTGACCGCCTCGTTCGGGGACACAGCGGAATAACCTGCGCCAAGTCGGAACGCATGTTCAGGATGTGTCGCGAACCTCGACCGCCGAGGCGGTCGATTCCAGCAGACGCCGGAGACCGCCTCGGCGGCTATTGCCCTCATTGCCGGGCTCATCCGATCCGTCACCCCGCTGCAGGAACGCTACGCGGCTGACCTGCGCCGCGATCGCCCGCACCATGAGCGCAAGTGCCCTCAGCGAGGCGGCGAGATCGTTAGCGTCGTCGGGATGGCTGCCGAAGCCGGCCGGCATGGGGACCGGCGACCAGTGCCTGGCTGTCATGTTCCCCGCGCGACCCTCGACGTAGTCCCTGAGAAGCGCGTTCGCCTGCCAGGCGGCCCACAGCACGCACCAGCGCACCCATGGGGAGCGCAGGGCAGCGTCTTCGGCGAGGTCGGCAAGCGAGAACAGGCGGGCGACGATGCTCGCCAGTACCTTCTGTTCCCTCCCTGCCTTCGCCCTCCAAGCCATCGCCGGCTCCCGTTTGACCGGCGGACAGTGTCGTGTATGGCGCAATGGTGGTGGATGGAAAAGTGAATGGTGAATAGTGAATGGTGAATGGGAACAAGGGGTTGGCGGCGAAGATTTTTTCCCGAGGCGGCGATCGATGCACGGGGGCTGCGCTCAGATCCGGCTGTTCAAGCCAGCGCACCCCATTCGCGATCGTCTTCCCGGCGGCCGGAGGCCAGCCGGGAACCATTGATCGCCGGGAGAAAGGCGCCGTCGGTCATGCCGCGATGGCGTTTTCGGCGTGCAGCCGGAGAGAAGAATGGATACCGGCTGGCCTCCGGCCGCCGGTATGACGGAGGTGGGGCGGGACCGAACGCAGCGTTAGGCGCCGGTCCCTCGCGCGGCGTCATCCCGGCCGCCGGAGGCGAGCCGGGAACCATTGGCGGCGGAGTGAACGGCGCAGGCGGACAGACCGCGAAGGTTATGATTCCGGCGTGTAGCCGCAGAGAAGAATGGATACCGGCTGGCCTCCGGCCGCCGGCATGACGGAGGGACGCATTCCGGGTACAGGAACCCTCCCCCTGCTGGCCCGACCCCCGCTCACCCGCGCAGCGTCTCTTCAAACAGCATCTCGAGCCGCTTCCAGTGCCGTTCGGCGCCGGCCTTGTCGTAGACGGAATGGTCGGGCACGCACCAGCCGTGCTTCATGCCGACATAGTTCTCGACCAGGTGGTCGACCTCGGCCTCGCGGAAAGCCTGCGCCAGGCGGGCCGATTGTTCGGGCGGGAAGCTGCCGTCGACGCCGGCGACGCCGACATAGGCGCGCGCCCTGATCTTCGCGGCGTTGGCGGCGGGGCTGTCGGGCGCATCGCTGGCGAGGTTGCCGCCGTGCAGGCTCGCGGCCGCGACGATGCGGTCGGGATGGGCCGCCGCCGCGTTGAGCGCGCGCCCGCCGCCCATGCAGTAGCCGACCGTGCCGACCTTGCCGTCGAACCCCTCCCCCGCCAGCGCGTCGAGAAAGAAGCCGGTGTCGGCCATGGTCATCGCCTGCGTCGTCTCGGCGATCATCCTGCGCAGGAACTGGCCGGTCTCGGCATTCGAAAAGGCCGTCTTCGCATCGAAGGGGCCATAGGCGCCGAAACGGTAGAACAGGTCGGGCACGAGGACCGCGTAGCCCTGCCCCGCCAGCCGCGCGGCCATCTCGTCCATCGCCGGCCGCGGGCCGAAAGCATCCATGTAGAGGATGATTGCGGGGCCGGAAGGTCGGCCGGATGGAGCAAAGAGCGAGGCCGGGCAGATGCCGCCAGGTGCCTTGATGGAAATGCTGCGGCCGGTCATCTCATCTCCTGCGTCGTGGAGCGGGCGAAGCTATCCACGCTCGCACGGAATGACCAGAGTCCAATCAGCGAAGATCACTTCACTGCGCCGCCCTTGACCGCGCTGCGCCAGACTTCGTCGTGGATGATCTTGGCGACTTTAGCCCCGCCTGAATCGGGCTCGCTTCACGTGAAGGCGTCGGGCATCGACTCCTTCTTGCGGCGGATGAAGTCGATGAGCGCCTCGTCGATGGCCGGGTCGAGCGCCGGCGCCTCGTAGGTCTCGAGCCAGCGGCGGGCGAGCTCGTTGGCGCGCTGGTGCGCGGGCTTGGAGCCTTCGGCCTCCCACTGCTCGAACGAATTGTTGTCGGCGATGGAGGAGCGGTAGAAAGCCGTCTGGAAATTGGCCTGGGTATGGTCGCAGCCGAGGAAATGGCTGCCCGGCCCGACCTGGCGGATCGCGTCCATCGCCTGGCCGTTCTCGGACAGGTCCACCCCGGCGGCGAACTTCTGCTGCATGCCGAGCTGGTCGATGTCCATCATGAACTTCTCGTAGCAGGAGGCGAGACCGCCCTCGAGCCAGCCGGCCGAATGCAGCACGAAATTGGTGCCTGCGAGGATGGTCGAGTTCAGCGTGTTGGCGCTCTCGTAGGCGGCCTGCGCATCCGGGATCTTGGAGGCGCAGAGCGACCCGCCGGTGCGGAACGGCAGGCCGAGGCGGCGGGCGAGCTGGGCAGCACCATAGGAAACCAGCGACGGCTCCGGCGTGCCGAAGGTCGGCGCGCCGGACTGCATCGAGATCGACGACGCAAAGGTGCCGAACAGCACCGGCGCGCCCGGGCGCACGAGCTGGGTGACGGCGGCGCCCGCCAGCACCTCGGCCAGAACCTGCGTCAGCGTGCCCGCGACCGTCACCGGGCTCATCGCGCCGGCGAGGATGAAGGGCGTGACGATGCAGGCCTGGTTGTGACGGGCATAGACCTTGAGCGCGCCGAGCATCGTGTCGTCGAACACCATCGGCGAATTGGCGTTGATGAGCGAGGTCAGCACCGTGTTGTTCTCGACGAAGTCGTCGCCGAAGACGAGCTTGGCCATCGCCACCGTGTCCTCGGCGCGCTCGGGCGCGGTGACCGAGCCCATGAACGGCTTGTCCGAGTAGCGGATGTGCGAATAGATCATGTCGAGGTGGCGCTTGTTCACCGGCACGTCGACCGGCTCGCACACCGTGCCGCCCGAATGGTGGATCGACGGCGCCATGTAGGCGAGCTTCACGAAATTGCGGAAATCCTCGATCGTCGCATAGCGGCGGTTGCCGTCGAGGTCACGCACGAAGGGCGGGCCATAGACCGGCGCGAAGACCGTGGCATTGCCGCCGATCTGCACCGACCGCTCGGGGTTGCGCGCGTGCTGCGTGTAGACCGAGGGCGCGGTCTTGAGAAGCGAGCGCGGCAGGCCCTTGGGGAAATGCACGCGGTCGCCGCGCACGTCGGCGCCGGCGTCCTTCCACAGTTGCAGCGTCTCCGGGTCGTCGCGGAAAATGATGCCCGTCTCTTCCAGCACCGTGTCGGCATTGGCCTCGATGAGCGAGATGCCCTCCTCGTTGAGCACCTCGTAGAGCGGGATCTCGCGCTTGATATAGGTGAGCTGCTGGCCGGGGCCGCCGCCGGAGCGCGCCGCGCGGCGGGCCGCCGCGCCGCCGCTGTGGCGATCGCCGCGCCCGCGCCGCGCCCCGCCTGTCTCCTGCTCGCCCGTTCCGAGGTCTACTGCCGCCGGCTCGCTCATGGTCGTTCTTCCCTGGATGAAAGCGCGGCCGCAACGCCGCTTGTCGGCGGATCGTAGCCATGGACCTGTCGCGAACAGTCTTGCCAACGTCAGCGCCTGTCGCAAATTCGACACGACAAGGCGCTGAATTCCAGTCGCTTTCGTTTTGCACGGCGTCGCAAATCAGCTATGCGCCGGCCGCGATTGCAGAATAGATATGCTCACGAATGCAAAGGCCGCGAAAGTGCCTTCGCCGCATCTGAGATGGAGCCCCGGCAATGTCCGACGACGAGATCATCCTGTCCGAGCTTTCCGACGACGAGCTCGTGCAGCAGATGCACGACGACCTCTATGACGGGCTGAAGGAAGAGATCGAGGAAGGCACCAACATCCTGCTCGAGCGCGGCTGGGCGCCCTACAAGGTGCTGACCGAGGCGCTGGTCGAAGGCATGCGCATCGTCGGCGAGGATTTCCGCGACGGCATCCTGTTCGTGCCGGAAGTGCTGCTCTCGGCCAATGCGATGAAGGCCGGCATGGCGATCCTGCGTCCGCTGCTCGCCGCCACCGGCGCGCCGAAACAGGGCAAGCTGGTGATCGGCACGGTCAAGGGCGACATCCACGACATCGGCAAGAACCTCGTCGGCATGATGATGGAGGGTGCGGGCTTCGACGTCGTCGACCTCGGCATCAACAATCCGGTCGAGAAGTATCTCGACGCCATCGAGCGCGAGAAGCCGGACATCCTCGGCATGTCGGCGCTGCTGACCACCACCATGCCCTACATGAAGGTCGTCATCGACACGCTGAAGGAAAAAGGCATCCGCGACGACTATGTCGTGCTCGTCGGCGGCGCGCCGCTCAACGAGGAATTCGGCAAGGCGGTCGGCGCCGACGCCTACTGCCGCGACGCCGCGGTGGCGGTCGAGACGGCCAAGGACTTCATGAAGCGCAAGCACAACCAGCGCGCTTCGGCCTGATGCGATTGGGGCGGAGCTAGTCCCCGCCGCCCCCCCTATTGGCGATTTCGTCGCGCGGCGTCGCGCACCCGGAAAGACCGGGCGCGGCCACGACGACGAAAAGCAACAGCAGCAAGGATGTCCGCAAGGCTTTCATTGGCTTGCACTCCCCCGTCCACTAAATTCATCACATGAAGGGCGACAAACCTATCACGAACGGAAACAACGAGACAGCGAATAACCGCGTCCTCGTCATCGCCTGCGGGATGATCGCCCGCGAGGTGCTGGCGGTGAAGGCGCAGCTCAGGCTCGATCATCTCGACCTCACCTGCCTGCCGGCCGAGTTCCACTATTATCCCGACCGCATCCCCCCTGCGATGGAAAAGGCGATCGTCGAGGCCAAGGCCGAGGGCTACCGGCACATCCTCGCCGGCTACGGCGATTGCGGCACCGGCGGCATGCTCGACCGGGTGCTGGAGAAGCACGACGTCGGACGCATCGCGGGACCGCACTGCTTCGCCTTCTACCAGGGCATGACCGCCTTCGACGCGATCGGCGACGACGACATGACCACCTTCTACATGACCGACTTCCTGTGCCGGCAGTTCGACGCCTTCTTCATGAAGCCGCTCGGCCTCGACCGCCATCCGGAACTGGCGAAGGATTATTTCGGCCACTACCGTAAGCTGGTCTATCTGGCGCAGACCGACGATCCGGCGCTCGATCCGGTCGCCGAGAGTGCTGCGAAGATGCTCGGCCTCGCCTACGAGAAGCGGCGGACCGGCTATGGCGACCTCGCTCCGGCGCTGGCGAAGACCGCGGCGGCAACATGAAAGCGCCGGATTGTTCGTCCGAGGTGGCGGCGAACGGAGAATCCCCCTTCATGCCGCGTCTGGTCGCTCTTGCCGTCATTGCCCTCATGGCCGCCACTCCCTCCTGGGCGACCGGCGAGATCGAGGGGCTGATCACCCAGGCCGACCGCGACCGGCTGGCGAACTACGACGCGACCCGCGAAGAGGCGCTAAAGGAGGCGCGCGCCGGCGGCAGTGCGAAAGACCTCGCGACGCTGGAGAAGGTGATCGCACCCGCCCAGCAGTCCTGGTCGGGCTTCGACATGACCGGCGACTGGCAATGCCGCACCATCAAGGCCGGCGGTCTCGCGCAACTCGTCGTCTATGGCTGGTTCAGATGCCGCGTCACCGACGACGGCTCCGGCTGGACGCTGACCAAGCTGACCGGCTCGCAGAAGACGAAGGGCCGCTTCTTCACCGACAGCGACACGCGGCAGACCTACCTTGGCACCTTCGCCGTCAATGACGACCCGTTTCCCGCCTATGGCAAGGGGCCGGAGAGCGATCAGGTGGGATACGCCTTCCTGATGTCGCCTAGATCCTGGCGGATCGAATTTCCGGCGCCCTACTACGAGTCCAAGCTGGATATCCTGGAGTTCCGTCGCTGACGACGCGGAAAGGCGCGATTTGCGTTATGTCATCAGGGATTAACGGGTGTTTGCGCATTCTGTGGGAGAAACGCGGGAGGGGCGCCCAGCGGGGCCATTTGTGAGACAGGGCATGGGTGAATACGAGCAACAGGCGCTGCCTGGGACGCCGCGACGGCCCCCGCCGGCCCGCCTGTCTTCGCTGTTCGAGCGCCTTGCCGCCGAGGGCGACGGGCCGATCACCGTGGCCGAGATCCGCACCGCGCTCGGCGACCGCAGTCTGGCGACGCTTCTCATCTTCTTCGCCGTCATCAACCTGATCCCGCTGCCGCCGCCCTCCTCCGCCATTCTCGGACTGCCGCTGCTCATCGTCGCCGCGCAGATGCTCTACGGCTCGACCAGCGTCTGGCTGCCGAAGCGCATCCTGGCGATCTCGCTGACGCGGGCACAGTTCCAGGGCGCGATGGGGCGCATCGTGCCCTGGCTGGTCTGGCTGGAGAAATACATCCGCCCGCGCTACTGGCCGTTCTGGCCGAAGCAGGGCGAGCGCGTCGTCGGTGCGCTGTCGCTGTTCCTGGCGGTCGTCGTCACGCTGCCGATTCCGCTGGGCAACTGGTTCCCGGCCTTTTCCATCACGCTGCTCGGCTTCGCCCTGTCGGAACGCGACGGGGTGCTTCTCGGCGTCGGCGCGGTCTTCGGCCTGTTTTCGCTGCTTGTGATCGGTCTGGTGATCGGCTCGGCCGGCGCGCTGTTCGGCTATTTCTGGTCCCACATGGGCGCGATCTTCTAAGGCTCGGGCGGCCTTGGGCCTCTACCGGCCGATCTGCGCCATGATTTCGTCGAGACGCTTCTGGTAGCGCGCGCCGATCGCCGAGGTCGAAAAGTTCTGCTGCACGTTGTTCCACGCGCGATCGACTTTCCGCTCGCGCTCTTCCACGTCAGCAAGGACCGCGCGCATCTGGCGGGCCGCGTCGGCCAGGTCGGGCTCGGCCCATTTCTGGCCGGGTCTGACGTAAACATAGTCGTCCCGGCGCAACTCGACCTCCTCGTGGCCGACAATCCACGCGGTGTCGTCGGAGCAGAAGTCCATATTGCCGGAGTAGCCGGTGCACACCACGGGCAGGCGAAGGTTCATTGCCTCGATCATGCCGAAGCCCCAGCCTTCCGACCGATGCAGCGACACATAGCAGTCGCACCCTTTCTTCAGCTCCAGGAGCTCGTCGTATTTCAGGGTCTCGTTGATGAGCGTGATGCGCCGATCGCCGGAAACAGCCGCATCGATCTGGGCCCAGATCCTGATCTGGGCGGGATCGTCGATCTTGTCGCGATTCTGGGTCTTGAGGAGCAGCCGCACACCGGCCTCATCCCGGAACGCACTCTGAAATGCCCGGATGACGCCGAGTGGATTCTTCCGCTGAACGAAGGAGTAGCTGTCGAAAGTAGCCAGGAAGACGAAATCGGTCGGCTGACAGCGAATTCTGCCCTCCACGGACGCCCGCGCGCGCGCACGATCTATGTTCGGGACGTCCTCGAAACTCATTCCGGCATTGAAGACGGGGATCCCACCCTCGCGGGTGTAGATATGCCTGCCATATTCCGACGACACCCAGACCTCGTCCAGCATCTCCAATGCCAGATAGTGACAGGCTGCGGGCGAATTGAGCTCCCAAAAGAAGTATCCGATATTGTAGGCGCCGCTGTACACATCCGGGCCGTAGGCGAAAGCTTGCGGAATGGATTCCGCATTCAGGTGGATCAGGTTGATCCGCGCCTTGCGGTAACTGCCCCGCTGACCAACGTTGCTGAACCCTTCGGGTTGCGGATTGTCGAGACCGAAGTCGACATAGTTTCGCGTCAGTGTTGTCTGCTCGAGGGCGGCGGCTGAAAGACGAACGGCCTGGCCAAGGCCGGACGCTTTGGCAAACGGCCCGATGATCTGGACGTCCACAGGCTCCGTGTCCGCGATCAGAGGGAGCGCGGCGGCACCGATGCGATTGCCCTGGGCGGTGATGGTGCGGAAGGTACCGCTGATCGGGTCAAAACCGATATGGCGAAGGATCGCGACGTAGTCGGACCAGCTCACGCGCCATGGCTTGTCCCGCGGCTCAATGCTCTGCAGGAACGACGAGAAGGCGTTTCGGCCCTCTTCATCAGGTTTGAACAGCTCGCGGATCGTGCGGGCCGGGATGTATCGCAGATAGTCCGGTCTCGAGATGCTCAGCAGCATCAAGACGAGCGCAAAAGTGCACCTGTCGACTTCAGAGCTGCGATCCAGGATATGCAAACCGGCTGTCTGAATAAACAGCTCCTCCATGAATACGCTCAGAGGAAATTCGGTGGAAACCGAGTGTATCGGGACCGCTCGCAAGGTCTCTATGTAACTGGCTGGCACAAGGCAGTCTTCTACGAAAAGAGACGGGGCAGCGTTCACAGACCACCAGTAAGCCGCCCTGTTGTACCATGACTTGCTTTTGAGATCGATCGACGATCTCAACGCTTCATTCGAGACCAGATGTGCCCACGTCTCCCGCGTCAGCGCGAACTGCTGTCCCGGAATGACTATCGGTTGATTGAGGAAATCGATTTCCCTCCTCGAAAGAGGGGCACGAAGAGCACCTCTGAGACGCCCGTAGACGCCAATGTACCAATGCAGGAAATGCTCCGCATTTGTCGCATCTGCGACAAGGTCAAACTCCACATCCTTCGTGAGCCGGAAGCGGATGTGGTCAACGAAGCCGGACAGACCGCTCAATCCGCCGGCCGCGGGTGCCGCCGGATCCGGCTCGCCGGGCACTTTGACGTCGAGCAGCAATCGATCGAACGCCCCCTCTGCCGGCTCCCACGGGGATATCGAAGTCTTCCGGATCTCGCTGGACAATTGATCGAATATCGCGAGATCCTTGAAAACCAGGTGGCGAACAGCGGCAATGCGCGGGTCGTTCTTCGCAATGTGCCGTTCCCGTGGAAGCTGAATCTCCGCGCGATCGATGTCGGGAGTATCGAGATCGCGCAGAACCGCAAGGTTTCCCGCCCTCAGGACGGCTGCTGCGACGCCAGGTTCGAGGTCCAGCCGGAACCCGTGCCTGCCGGTGCCGATGCCAGCCGACTTGAGGTCTTCCCTGAAGACGTCCGCCCGCGCAGTCACCTTCAACTCGCCGCCCACGTAAAGACCAACCACGATCTGACGATCCGGGGAATCCAGATCCGCGCACCACCCTTCGATGCGTTTCCTCAAGCAGCGGTCGACGTGGAACACTACGCGCTCGCGGACGACCGAGGCGAGAAACTCGGGTGCAAATGCGAAGCGGCCGATTATGACGTTGCGATCTTCCCGCGGCGACACATGGCAGTCTCCCCCGAACTGAGCGATGCGTCTGGCAACGTCGCTGCTGATTGGAAAGCGGAAGCCACTCTTACCGCTGCCTATGCCCGCCTTCAGCAGATCTTTGCGGAACTCGCCTGCTTCAACTGTCGCGATCAGTGCACCGCGCGAGAACAAATCGACAAGCACAGGCAGATCACCGCGCTCATTGTCGGCGACCCAGCCGATCAGATGGCCGGAACTGAGTCCATCGACAAAGCCAGTATATCTGCTTTGACTAGATATTCTTCTTTTTAATTGCCTGAGAATCCGTAACATCAATGTAATGCATCGTAATCGGAGATGGCCATCATCGAAGCGAGATCTTTAATCGTTACACGAGGCGTCCAATCCAGGACATCGCGGGCCTTGGACGCATCCCCCAGCAGCAGACCGACTTCCGCAGGTCGGTAGTAAGTCGGATCGACCGCGACGATCGTCGCACCTGTCTTTCGGTCCAGACCTCTTTCCTGGACCCCGCTTCCGACCCACTCGATTTCCATATCGAGAGCCTGTCCGGAAAAATTGACAAAGTCACGGATCGTCGTCGTAACGCCGGAAGCAAGGACGTAGTCGTCAGCTTTCTGCTGCTGCAGCATGCTCCACATGCCCTCCACATACTCGCCTGCGAAACCCCAGTCGCGCCTGGAATCGAGGTTTCCGAGCTGCAGTGGTTCCTTCCCGCCGCGTGCTATGCGCGCAAGGTTCGTCGTGATCTTGCGCGTCACGAATTCGACGCCGCGCAGCGGCGACTCGTGGTTGAACAGGATTCCGCACGAGGCGTGCATGTCGAACGACTCTCGGTAATTGACCGTCATGTAATGCGCGAACGCCTTCGAGACGCCATAAGGCGAGCGGGGATGGAAACGCGTCGTCTCTCGCTGCGGGACGTCCTGCACCAGCCCGAACATCTCCGACGTCGACGCCTGGTAGAAACGGGTGTGGGGCGAGTACGTCCGCAGACAATCGAGGATGCGGGCGACCCCCAAACCGTTGACGTCGCTCGTGTAGATAGGCAGGTCCCAGGAGGATCCCACGAAGCTCTGGGCGGCAAGATTGTAGAACTCATCCACCTGCAGGAGGCGGATGACGCGCGCAATTCCATTTGATTCCGCAAGATCAAAATCGTGCAGCTTGACGTCGCCGGCTATTCCCAGCTTCCGCAGTCGAGTGTCCGACTGCTGGGAAATCCTCCTGACGCCGCCATGTACTTCGTAACCTTTGTCGAGCAAGAATTTAGCCAGATAAGCTCCATCCTGGCCGGAAATGCCCGTAATAAAAGCACTCTTCATCAAAATACCTTTTCGTCCGTCTTCCGCTCCGCCCACCTGAACGCTTTGGATCGCGCCCCCAAGTCTTCCACATCCGTCTATTACAGCCACCAGAAGACCGCTGCGGCAAGCGCGATTGCGCTCATGCCAGTTCGGAAACGCCTTGGCCAGGTCGAGACCCTGGCCTTTCCGTTATCGCCACCGGCCCGGACGGCGGCGTCGCTTTTGAATGCGCCCGCGTCGTGCCACAACAAGCGGCCCGGCGGCGCTTCGGCGATGCTCGCCGCGCAATGGAGGAGCGTGGCCGATGGCCGATCTGATCGTCGTCTACTGGCGGGACATTCCCGCACAGGTGATCGTGAAAAGGGGCCGGCAGAGCGCCAAGCGCGAACTGTCGCTGCGCTTCACGGAGGCGATCGACATGGCCGCGATGCGCTCGGGCGCCGGCGACACTGACGCCTATCTCGCCGAATGGCGCAAGGCCGATCCGGTGCCGGTCAGCGACGATCTGGAGGCCGAGGCGGACAAGGCCGCGGCCGAGATCGAAGCAGCCTTCGACCGCGACCGCCTCGTCGCGCTGGCCAAGAACGGAGGCCGGGACAATGCCTGAGAACCTGAAGTCGACGACGGCCGCCGGTCCCGCCGATGCCACCGCCGCGATCCCGCCCTCGGCGCCCGCCGGCGTGACCCAGGCGACCGTCGTCAAGAAGTCGGCGCCCAAGAGCGACTACAAGCCGGCGGATGTGTCGCCGCAGCGCCGGGTGCAGCGTTCCTACGCGATCCGGCTCTGGTCGATCCGTCACTCACGCGCGCTCGAATGGTTCTATGCGAGATTCGCCGACGTCTTCCTGCTGCTTCATCCCGTATGGAAAGGCATCGGCTACGGCCGCGTCGAAGCGCCGGTGAAATTCGTCGAGAAGCGGGTCAAGGGCTTCATGTTCGACTGCCGCATGTGCGGCCAGTGCATCCTGTCGTCGACCGGCATGTCCTGCCCGATGAACTGCCCCAAGCAGCTGCGCAACGGACCGTGCGGCGGCGTGCGCGCCAACGGCAATTGCGAGGTCGAGCCCGACATGCCCTGCGTCTGGGTCAAGGCCTGGGAAGGCTCGCGCAACATGGTCCATGGCGACGCGATCCTCAACCTGCAGAAGCCGGTCGACCAGTCGCTGCGCGAAACCTCGGCCTGGCTGCGAGTCACCGCGCAGGCCGGGGCGGCCAAGGACCAGGCCCGCACGGGAGTCGGCGCATGACGCCCATTCTCCCGCTGCAGCCAGACGAGAATCCGGCCGGCGTCCACCTGCCGCTCGAGCCGCTGCCCGGCCACACCTCGCGCGGGCGGCTGGAGCGTATCCTGCGCCGCGGCGAATTCGCGGTGACGACCGAGCTGAACCCGCCCGATTCCGCCGATCCGGAAGACGTCTACAACCGGGCGAAGATTTTCGACGGCTGGGTGGACGGGATCAACGCCGTCGACGCCTCCGGCGCCAACTGCCACATGTCCTCGGTCGGAATCTGCGCGCTGCTGACCCGCATGGGCTATGCGCCGATCATGCAGATCGCCTGCCGGGACAAGAACCGCATCGCCATCCAGGGCGACGTGCTGGGCGCCGCCGCGATGGGAGTGGCCAACATCCTGTGCTTGACCGGCGACGGCGTGCAGGCGGGCGACCAGCCCGGCGCCAAGCCGGTCTTCGACCTCGATTCGATCTCGCTGCTCGAGACGATCCGGATCATGCGCGACAATGGAAAATTCCTGTCCGGCCGCAAGCTGACGACGCCGCCGCAGCTCTTCCTCGGTGCGGCCGTCAATCCGTTCGCCCCACCCTTCGACTTCCGCCCGATCCACCTCGGCAAGAAGATCGCCGCCGGCGCCCAGTTCGTGCAGACGCAGTACTGCTTCGACGTGCCGATGCTGAAGACCTTCATGACGAAGGCCGGCGACCTCGGCTTCCTCGACCAGATCTTCCTGCTGGTCGGCGTCGGGCCGCTGGCCTCGGCCAAGACGGCCAAATGGATCCGCTCCAACGTGCCGGGCATCCACATTCCTGACTCTATCATCCAGCGGCTGGAGGGCGCGCAGGACCAGAAGAAGGAAGGCAAGCAGATCTGCATCGACATCATCAACGAGGTGAAGGAGATCTCAGGCGTCTCTGGCATCCACGTGATGGCCTACCGGCAGGAGGAGTATGTCGCCGAGATCGTCTCGGAATCGGGCGTGCTGAGGGGCCGCAAGCCATGGAACCGCGAGGCAGCCCGCGACGAGGTGGTGGTCGCCGAACGCATGCGCCACCTGCGCGACGACGCTCCGGACCAGGCGCCCCAGAACATCGTCGAGCGGGTCGGCCACTGACCTCGCTTGACACCACGAACAACGACTGAACAAGACACTGCACCTTTGAGGAGAGTGGAATGACCCGCACGATCGTCGCCTCGGCGACCCGCGAAATCGTCATCGGTTTCGACCAGCCCTTCTGCGTGATCGGCGAGCGGATCAATCCGACCGGCCGCAAGAAGCTGGCCGCCGAGATGCAGGCCGGCAATTTCGACACCGTCATCAAGGACGCGCTGGAGCAGGCGGCTGCCGGCGCCACGATGCTCGACGTCAATGCCGGGGTGACCGCCGTCGACCCGAACGCGACCGAGCCCGGCCTGCTCGTCCAGACGCTGGAGATCGTCCAGGGTCTCGTCGACCTGCCGCTGTCGATCGACAGTTCCGTTACCGCCGCCATCGAGGCTGGTCTAAGGGTCGCCAAGGGCCGGCCGCTGGTCAACTCCGTCACCGGCGAGGAGGAGAAGCTGGAAGCCATCCTGCCGCTGGTGAAAAAATACGACGTGCCGGTGGTCGCCATCTCCAACGACGAGACCGGCATCTCGATGGACCCCGACGTGCGCTTCGCCGTCGCCAAGAAGATCGTCGAGCGCGCCATGGACCACGGCATCAAGCCGCACGACGTGGTGGTCGACCCGCTGGTCATGCCCATCGGCGCGCTGGGCGATGCCGGCCGCCAGGTCTTCCAGCTCCTTTACCGGCTGCGCAACGAGCTCAAGGTCAACACGACCTGCGGCCTCTCCAACATCTCCTTCGGCCTGCCGCACCGCCACGGCATCAACGCCGCCTTCATCCCGATGGTCATCGGCGCCGGCATGACCAGCGCCATCATGAATCCCTGCCGCCCGCAGGAGA
The DNA here is from genome assembly GCA_019635735.1 of Mesorhizobium sp. Taxonomy (GTDB): domain Bacteria; phylum Pseudomonadota; class Alphaproteobacteria; order Rhizobiales; family Rhizobiaceae; genus Mesorhizobium_A. The sequence continues at coordinate 120,886 of JAHBYX010000004.1, read as the reverse complement.
TGGAAGCCGTGCGCGGCGCCAACGTCTTGAACGGCACCGACAAGGACTGCATGACCTGGATCAGGACTTACAAGGACTACAAGCCCGGCGAACATGCGGCTCCGGCCCCGGTACCGGTCGTCTCGCCGGGCGCGGCGGCGGAAGGCGCGGCTGCCGGAGGCCGGCGGCGGGGCGGCCGGGAGGCCCGGATGGCACGGGGGTGACTTCTAGACTGGGAGGTCCACCAGGGTTGGTGCATCGCGATGGCGCGGCTGGCTCTTTGAAAATGGCGCGTTTTGACGCCCCGGAATGGACATGAACGCCTCTCCGACCGACCCCCTCGTCCTCTTCATGCCGTCGGGCAAGCGCGGGCGCTTTCCCGTTGGCACGCCGGTGCTCGACGCGGCGCGCCAGCTCGGCGTCTACATCGAGAGCGTCTGCGGCGGGCGCGCCACCTGCGGCCGCTGCCAGATCGAGGTACAGGAAGGCAATTTCGCCAAGCACAAGATCGTCTCGTCCAACGACCACATCTCGCCGCGCGGCGCCAAGGAAGAGCGCTACGACCGCGTGCGCGGCCTGCCCGAGAGCCGCCGCCTCTCCTGCTCGGCGCTGATCCTCGGCGACCTTGTCGTCGACGTGCCGCAGGACACCGTGGTCAACGCGCAGGTGGTGCGCAAGGCGGCGAGCGACCGCGTCATCGAGCGCAACGCCGCGATCCAGATGTGCTACGTCGAGGTCGACGAACCTGACATGCACAAGCCGCTCGGCGACCTGGACCGGCTGAAGGCCATGCTCGAGAAGGACTGGGGCTGGAAGGACCTGCGCGTCGCGCCGCACCTGATCCCGCAAGTCCAGAAAATCCTGCGCAAGGAGAACTGGGGCGTCACCGCGGCGATCCACAAGGACATGGAGTTTTCGCGCGCGACGGTCGTCGCGCTCTACCCGGGCCTGAAGAACGAGGCCTACGGCATCGCCTGCGACATTGGCTCGACGACGATCGCGATGCACCTCGTCTCGCTCTTGTCCGGCCGCGTCGTCGCCTCGTCGGGCACGTCGAACCCGCAGATCCGCTTCGGCGAGGATCTGATGAGCCGCGTCTCCTACGTCATGATGAACCCGGACGGACGCGAGGCGATGACCAAGGCCGTTCGCGAGGCGGTCAACGGGCTGATCGGCAAGGTCTGCGAGGAAGGCGGCGTCGACCGCCACGACATCTTCGACGCCGTCTTCGTCTGCAATCCGATCATGCATCACCTCTTCCTCGGCATCGACCCGACCGAACTCGGCCAGGCGCCCTTCGCGCTCGCCGTCTCGGGCGCGGTGCAGGGCTGGACCAACGACATCGAGATCGACGTCAACCGCGGGGCGCGCTTCTACATGCTGCCCTGCATCGCCGGCCATGTCGGGGCCGATGCGGCCGGCGCGACGCTGTCGGAAGGGCCCTACCGGCAGGATAGCATGATGCTGCTGGTCGACGTCGGCACCAATGCCGAGATCGTTCTGGGCAATCGCCACCGCGTGGTCGCAGCCTCCTCCCCCACCGGCCCGGCCTTCGAGGGGGCGGAGATCTCGTCCGGCCAGCGCGCCGCGCCGGGCGCGATCGAGCGCATCCGCATCGATCCGGAGACGCTGGAGCCCAAATACCGCGTCATCGGCACCGACAAATGGTCCGACGAGGAAGGCTTCGAGGAGGAGTCCTGGAAGACCGGGATCACCGGCATCTGCGGCTCGGCGATCATCGAGGTGGTGGCCGAGATGTATCTCTCCGGCATCATCTCGGAGGATGGCGTCATCGACGGCTCGCTCGCCGCCCGCTCGCCGCGCATCATCCAGAACGGCCGTACATGGTCCTATCTGCTGCGCGAGGGCCGCGAGGGCGAACCGCGCATCACCGTCACCCAGAACGACATCCGCGCCATCCAGCTCGCCAAGGCCGCACTCTATGCCGGCGTGAAGCTCCTGATGGAGAAGCAGAGCGTCGAGACCGTCGACACGATCCGCTTCGCCGGCGCCTTCGGCTCCTTCATCGACCCGAAATACGCGATGGTGCTGGGCCTGATCCCGGATTGCGAACTTGCGGAGGTGAAGGCGGTGGGCAATGCCGCCGGCACCGGTGCGCTGATGGCGCTCTTGAACCGAAACCATCGCCGCGAGATCGAACGCGAAGTGGCGCGGATCGAGAAGATCGAGACGGCGCTGGAGCCGCATTTCCAGCAGCTCTTCATCGATGCGATGGCCCTGCCCAACAAGGTCGACCCGTTCCCCAGGCTGGCCGAGCAGGTGAAGCTGCCGCCGCGCAAGGTGCTGACGGATGCCGAGGCGGGTGACGGCGCGCCGCGCCGCCGCTCCCGCGAGGAGCGTGCGGCACGGCGGGCAAGGGAGTGACCGGTCGCGGCGCGTAAAGCGCTGCGCGCGAACGTGAATTGACCCAGCCGGCAAAACGACTGAACTTGTCCGCGTGGAGGAACGAAGGCCCGCCGAACGAGTTAGCGCGCATGCCCAGTCTCAAGTCCCGCGTCGTCTCAGCCTATCTGCGCCATACCCGCAAGAAGGCCTTCTCCAGCGCGGCGGAGATGAATCGATGGATCGAGCGCGCGCGGACTTTTGAGGATCATCGTCCTCCGGCAGCGGTGGCAAAGCGTGTCGATATCTCACGCCGGGACATTGCCGGATCGCCCGTCTACGAGGTGCGCCCGCAGACAGGGGACGCCAATGACAGGCGGATTCTCTACCTGCACGGCGGCGCCTATGTCTTTGAAATCACGCCGTTCCACTGGCGCCTGATCGGGGAGATGGCGGAGCGCCTGAAGGCGCGGATCACGGTCCCGATCTACCCGATCGCGCCGGAGCACCGCTTCGAAGACATGTTCGGCATGGTCGCCGAGACCTATCGCTCCCTGCTGGACGAGACGCCCGCGGAAGACATCGTCTTCATGGGCGATTCAGCCGGCGGCAACATGGCCGTGGTGCTGACCATGATGGCGGCCGAGGAAGGCCTGCCGCTGCCGGCCCGGCATGTGCTGATCTCGCCCGGCCTCGACATGACCCTGGAGAACCCGGAAGTGGTCGAGGCGGCGGCGCGCGACCCCTGGCTCGATATCGAAGGCGGGCTGGAAGCAATCCGTCATTATGCCCCGCACATCGACCGCTCCGACTGGCGCATCAGCCCGATCAAGGGCGAACTGTCGGTGCTGCCGCCGACGCTGATCCTGGCTGGAGGTCACGACCTGCTGACCGTCGACACGGTCCGTTTCGCCGAGCTCGCACGCCGTGCCGGCGTCGAGGTCGACCTCGTGGTCGAGCCCGGCATGGTGCATGTCTGGCCGCTGATCGACATGCCGGAAGCGCGGCGGGCGCGGGACCGAATCGTCGCCTGGCTGGGCGTCGAGGAGGCAAGGCCTCGGATGCGCAACCTTCAGACGCCCCTGCCGCAGGGGCTACGCTGGCACTCGCTCACCGATGCCTCGTCCTATCTGGCAAGTTGGACGAACCGCTCGGGAGCGTGAGGGCGTCTACGCCCCTGCCCTTCGGTTGGAGCGACCTGGTTCCGCCCAGAGGCTGCGTCCCCCTCCGCGGCGTCATGCTCGGGCTTGACCCGAGCATCTACCGACGGTGCGAGGAAAGCAGCCGGCATATCTCCGAGGCAGGCAGATGCTCGGGTCAAGCCCGAGCATGACGTAGGTGGAACATGAGGCGACGCGCATGGTCGGCGATCTCAGCCGGCGCTCGCGACCTTTCCCATCATCGCCTTGGTGATCGACTGCTTCCAGCCGTCGGCCTCCTTCCACGGATCGGCCATAGCGAGGCGGGCCTGCATGTCGCCGATGTGGAACGAATTGGCCGCCTCCAGCCCCTTGAGTTCGTCCCAGGACACCGGCGTCGCCACCGGCGCGCTCTTGCGGCGGCGGGTCGAATAGGGGCAGATCGCGGTGGAGCCGCGCTCGTTGCGCAGATAGTCGACGAAGATGCGGCCCTTGCGCTTGGCCTTCGACATGTTGGCGACGTAGCGGTCCGGCGCCTCGTCCTCCAGCATCCTGGCGAAGCCCTTGGCGAAATCCTTCACCTCCGGCCACTCCAGGCGCGGCGAGATGGGCGCGATGACGTGCACGCCCTTGCCGCCGGTCACCATCGGCACGGTTTTCAGGCCGATCCTGTCCAGACGGTCACGCAGGTCGAAGGCGGCGTCGCGCACGTCGGCGAAGCCCAGCCCCTCGTCGGGATCGAGGTCGAATACCAGCCGGTCCGGCTTCTCGATGTCCTTGATGCGCGAGCCCCAGATGTGGAACTCGAGCGTGCCCATCTGCACGCCGGCGATCAGCGCCGACAGGTCCTCGGCGTAGAGATAGTTGTCGCGCTTGCCGTCGCTCTCCTCGATCTCCATCCGCTTCAGCTCGTCGGGGAAGCCGCGCGAGTCGTGCTTCTGGAAAAAGCACTGGCCGCTTTCGCCTTCCGGGCAGCGCACGAGACTGAGGAGCCGGCGGGTCACGTGCGGCAGGATGCGTTCGGCGACGCGCTCGTAATGCGCGGCGAGATCGGCCTTGGTCACGCCCTGCTCGGCAAACAGCACCTTTTGCGGGTTCGACAGCTTCACGCCGGCGAAGCTGTCGCGCTGCTCATGCTCCATCAGAACCTCCTTCGGCGCCTCCAGCACCACGTCCTTGGCTGCCTTGTCGCCGCGGACGCCCTTCACCACGCCGTGCCGGATGATACCGTCGGACGTGAATTCCGCCATGTCGACCTCGATGACCAGGTCCGGCTTGAGCCACACCGCGCCGCGCGCCATCTCGCGCGGAACATCGACGAAGGGCGAGGTCTTGCGCGCGCGCTTCGCGACGAGGCTTTCGACGTCGGCCAGCGTATCGCCCTCGAAGGCCCCTACCCGTCCTTTATAGAGGAGCTTGCCCTTTTCCATCACGCCGACCAGCAACGAGCGGACCTCGCGGCCGCGCTTGTCGGACGGGGCGTAGCCGCCGACGACGAACTCCTGCCGGCGGGTGCACTTGACCTTCAGCCAGCTTCGTCCGCGGCCCGAGCGATAGGGATCGTCGGCGCGCTTGGCGACGATGCCTTCGTGGCCGGCGGCGCAGACCTGCCTGAACACGTCGGCCGCCTTGCCGGCGATGTGGGTCGAATAGAGAAGCGGCTCGCTGCCGGAGCCGACCAGCGCCTCCAGCTTCGCCTTGCGCTCGATCAGCGGCAGGCGGGTCAGATCCTTTCCGTCCAGTTCGAGCAAGTCGAAGACGAAGCAGGACAGGCCCTTGCCGCCGGCCTTGATCGCCTTCTGCAGCGTCGAGAAGTCGGTCCTGCCATTCCTGTCGAAGGCGACGATCTCGCTGTCGATCAGGGCGGAGCCGACATCGAGCGCGGCGGCTGCCGCCGCGATGCCGGGGAATTTGTCGGTCCAGTCGAGCCCGTTGCGGGTGAAAATCGTCGCTTTGTCGCCGGCGACCGCGATCAGGGCGCGGTAGCCATCATATTTCATCTCGGCGAGCCATTGGTCGCCCTCCGGCGCCTCTCCGACGAGCGTGGCGAGCTGGGGCTCGCGCCAGCGCGGCAGGGGAAGACGGCGGCCGGGTTTCGACACGCGCTCGGGCATGGCCCTTGCGGCTTTTCCGGTCAGCCCCTCGGCCGGACGCTTTGCCGTCAGGTCGCTTTTGGCAAGGGAGCGTCCGCCCTTGGCGATCTGGAGCATCGTTCGGCCGGACGTGACGCTCTTGGTGAACTTGTTCAGGACGTCGCCGCGCGGCGGGACAAAACCGTCCTCGCGGTGCTTGATCATTAGCCAGTTCTCGCGCTTTTCCTTCGCGCGCGGCTTCATGCGCACCAGCGTCCATTCGCCCTTGAGGCGCTCGCCGTCGAGGCGGAAGACGAGCTTGCCCTCCTTCAGCCCTTCGGCAAAGTCGCCGACCGGCTCCCAGGTGCCGCGGTCCCACAGCATCACCGTGCCGCCGCCATATTCGTCCTCGGGGATTGTGCCCTCGAACGCGCCGTAGGCGAGCGGATGGTCCTCGGTGCGGACCGCCAGCCGCTTTTCGGCCGGATCGTAGCTTGGCCCGCGCGTCACCGCCCAGCTCTTCAGAACGCCGTCCCATTCGAGGCGGAAATCGTAGTGCAGGCGGGTGGCATCATGCTTCTGGACGACGAAGGCCAGGCCTTCGCCTGCCTCAGGATCAGGCGCATGATCGGGTTCGGCGGTCTTCGAGAAATCCCGCTTCGCGCGATATTCCTTCAGCAGTTCGTCGACGGCCGGCCGTGCCATGGCGGACTACAAAGACACGGAGGGGAGCGCGGAGGCGAAATGCAGCCTGCATATCAAGATGGGGCTCCCCGTCATGATCAACCCTCGACACACGAAGCGGCGGCCGGTGGCGGCCGCCGCTTCAACAACCCGTATCATGCGACGAGGTTCCCGCCGTTCACGCCGCCATGGCGAAGCGGCCCTTCTCCTTGAACGCTTCCATCGTCGCGCGGATGTGGTCGGCGGCCGCCCTCACCGGGGCGCTGGCGTCGGGGCGCACGATCATCACCAGATTATAGGTGCCGAGATCCGGCAGGCCGTCGCGCGGCCCCAGCGCCACGATGTCGTCGCCGATGAACGACTTGGGCAGCGGCGCGACCGCGAGGTCGGCCAGGATCGCCGAGCGCTGTCCGGAGGTGTGGGCGCTCATATAGGCGATGCGGTAGTCGCGTCCGCTGGCGCTCAGCGCGTCGAGCGCGCGGATGCGCCAGGCGCAGCCCTCTTCCCACAGCGACACCGGCAAGGGCTGGCGCAAATGCGCGGAGCCACCCTTCGCGCCCGCCCAGACGATCTGCTCGGTCAGAAGAATCTCGGCATCGACCGGAACAACCTTGCCCGAGATGGTCATCAACGTGATGTCGAGCTGGCGGTCGTCGAGCCGTCGCCTGAGGTTTCCGCTCTGGTCGATGACCACGTCTACGGCAACCGACGGATGCGACTGCGCGAAGCGGCGCAGGACGTCGGGCAAAACCCGCTCGCCATAATCGTCCGGCGATCCGAGGCGCACCACGCCCTGGATGTCCGGCAAGACGAACTTGGACACCGCCTCGCGGTTGATGGCGAGGAGCCGGCGCGCATAGCCGATGAGGATCTCGCCGTCGGCGGTGAGCGATACCGAACGCGCATCGCGCGTGAACAGCGCGCGGCCGAGCATCTCCTCCAGCTTCTTGATCTGCATGGACACCGCCGACGGCGTGCGGAACACGGCATTGGCCGCCAGCGTGAAGCTGCCGGTCTCGGCGATCGCCACGAAGGTGCGCAGGACGTCCAGTTCGAGAAGCGGCAGCGGATGGTTGAGCGGCGCGTTCATCGGTCCTCCAATTCAGTTTCGTTGATCCAATCGATCATTCCTATTCGTTTGATTGAACCTCATACCTGCCGCATAGTCAACCCATGGAAGGACGAGACGCCCTTTCGCCCATGCAAAAGGAGAAAAGTCATGTCGATCTACAGCGCACTCACCCGGTTCGTCGCCACCCAGCGCGCCCGCCGGCTTCACGTCCGCACCGCGATGCGCATCGCCGCCCTGCCGCGCGGCATGCAGAAGGACATCGGCTGGCCGGACGGCATCGATTTCGATCGCGATTTTCACGGTCGCGCGTGAATCGTCACCGAAACGCCGCAATGATGGGATGAACGGACGCCGGTTCCATGTTGCATTGCAACATGGCAACTGCCTCCGAATTCGGCGGACGGAAACAGAAAGCCTCCCTTTCGGTAACCGCCCGTCATCCGATCGCAATACATTTGAAACAAGAACTGCCTAAACAGCGCGCAATCGAGCGGTTCTCCCAAGACCCTCGCTGCGAACCCTAGGAGAGAAAAATGTCCCTCATGACCGCACTGGGCCGCTTCGCGGCCGACTACCGCGCCGCCCGCGCCCGCCAGGAAACCGAGCGCTCGATCCGCGCCCTGCCCTACGAGATCCAGAAGGATATCGGCTGGCCGGAAGCCTACCGCCACAACACGGTCAACAAGGTCGTGACCGGCGGCTGGTACTGATCCCATCGGGACCTGCCGGCCGGGCTCGGTCCGGCCATCCAAAAAGTCCCGCCCGCGGCCCGCGGCGGGACTTTTGCTTTGCCCAAATGCCAGGCTGGATGCCCGCGACCCATGCAACGCTCGCATGACGCATATGAGCAAGGCGCATGGCGTCCTTACCTGAACATTAATATCGTTTGATATCAGCAGCTTGTATCTTCGCCTGGCCCTCCGCCGAAAAGCCGCCTGTTGCGTTTGCGACGTCGTTGTTCGCTTTTCCCGCTGCAAAGATTTGGGCAAGTGCCTAGATACGCGGCATGAAAAGAGCTGCTTGACGCAGACGTCGCGCCGGCCGTTCCGAGTAAACAGCCATTTGCTTGGAGAGCTACCATGAAGTTCCTGTCGATCCTCTTCCGCGGCCGCGCCATCGGCAACCTCGCCACAAACCTTGAGCGCGCGCGCCTCGGCCGCACCATGCCCGGCCAGACCGGTGCGATAGCGGCCAACCGTCTCGGCGGTCTCGTGATGTAGGAGCCGCGGAGCCTTCCCTGCCCCGGCTCCGTCACGTTCCCGCAAAAACAGCCTCGCCCGCGCAGCTTTGCTTCGCGGGCTTCCGTTCATTTCCATGCAAATCGACCGCATGTCGCAAACGGACATCCGGCTGCCGCAATCGCATTGACATTTCAGGGCGTTCGGGATGACACTTTCTTAATCGCGACGATGACAGCCGTCTGACGATAGCCAGGTTTCCGGGAGTGTTTCGTGACCGTCAAGCCAGCCATCAAACGCTCGATCGTCTTCTTTCTCGTTCCCAATTTCACGCTCATCGCCTTTTCGACGGCCATCGAGCCGTTGCGGCTCGCCAACCGCACGCTGGGCTACGACGCCTATTCCTGGCGGCTGGCCAGCGCAGACGGCATGCCGGTGAAAGCCTCGTGCGGCGTCGAGATCGCGGTCCAGGCCTCGCTGGAGGACGAGCGCCGCAAGATGAGCGGCCCCGACCGTCCGTCGATGGTGATCGTCTGCTCCGGCATCAATGTCGAAAAATACCAGAATCGCTCCGCCTTTGCCTGGCTTAGGGAGGAATACAACCGCGGCGTGGCGATCGGCGGCCTGTGCACCGGCGCCCATGTGCTCGCCTCCGCCGGCCTTCTCTCCAACAAGCGCTGCGCCATCCACTGGGAAAATCTGCCCGGCTTCTCCGAGGCGTTCCCCAAGGCGAATGTCTTTGCCGATCTCTTCGAGGTCGACCAGAACATCTACACCTGCGCCGGCGGCACCGCCGCGCTCGACATGATGCTGAAGCTGATTGGCGACGATTTCGACGAGGCCCTGGTCAACCGCGTCTGCGAGCAGGTGCTGACCGACCGTGTGCGCAGCCCAACCGACCGCCAGCGGCTACCTCTGCGCGCTCGCCTCGGCGTGCAGAACACCAAGGTCCTGTCGATCATCGAACTGATGGAGATGAACCTCTCCGAACCGTTGTCGCTGATCGAGATCGCCGACAATGTCGGCCTGTCGCGCCGCCAGATCGAGCGCCTGTTCCAGCAGGAAATGGGCCGCTCGCCGGCGCGCTACTACCTCGAGATCCGGCTCGACCGGGCGCGCCACCTGCTCATCCAGTCGTCCCTGCCGGTGGTGGAGGTGGCGGTCGCCTGCGGCTTCGTCTCGGCCTCGCATTTCTCCAAGTGCTACCGCGAACTCTACGCCCGCTCGCCGCAACAGGAACGCGCCGACCGCAAGCAGTTGCTGGCGGCGTAAATGGCCTTGTCCGCTTCGGACTCGGGCGAAGCACCACTGTTCGATATTCAAGGCACCTATGAAAAGCTCGACTTCGTCGCCTTTTCAGCACATGTGTTGCGGCCTAGCGTCTGGAGTATCCTACGTGGCGCGTTTATGGTCGTCGGAGCGCTGGCATTGGTGCGCGTCTTCACCAATTCTGGCGCTGATTTCCGCATCTTGTTCGAAGGTTCGATCAAGCAGGCGACTCCACTTCTCATCTACGTCTATTTCTTCCTTTTCTATATCGTCCTTATTTTAGCGATATTGCTGGTAAACCGTCTCCGGCTCGGCAGACACTTTGCGGATCAAATCGGGGCGAATAAGAAATCCCGTTTGAAGTTCTTCGAGGATCGCCTCGAAACGATGACGGACACAGCGGACGCTGCAATCCGCTGGGCCGGTTTCCGATCGTATGTCGAAATCAGAGACTACTTCTTTCTGATGCTTGGCCCACGCTACGCGATCATCGTACCGAAGCGATACCTTGTTGATAACAGCGAAATCGATGGACTTCGCTCGCTGCTTGATCGCCACCTCGCGAGAGAGCACTAGTTTGTGCATGTTCGTCTGCGCCGTCCGCCTAGACCGCCCTTGCGTGAGCGCGCCGACCGCAAGCAACTGCTGGCGGCGTAGGAACTTCTCATACAAAGTTGCGGATTTCCGGCCGCGGCGGCTGGATTTTCGGCAATCATCCATTATCTCCGTCTGAAATGCCCCGTGAGAGCGCGGCGTCGATGATGGCCTTCGCGGCCGACCAACCACAAGGAGGCCGGGCGTGAGCGTCGAGACCCGTCAGAAATCGATCTTCCGCGAATTCCTCGACAGCGAGGCCTCGGGCGGCATCGTCCTCATGGCCGCCGCCGCGCTGGCGCTGATCGTCGCCAATTCGCCGCTCGCGCCCACCTATTTCGCCGCCCTGAAAGCCTATGTGGGCCCGCTCAGCGTATCGCACTGGATCAACGACGCTCTGATGGCGGTGTTCTTCCTGCTCGTCGGCCTGGAAATCAAGCGCGAGGTGCTGGACGGACAACTCTCCACCTGGCCGCGGCGCATCCTGCCGGGCCTCGCCGCCGCCGGCGGCATGGCGGTGCCGGCGTTGATCTACGCTGCGCTCAACTGGGGGAACCCCGAGACGATGCGCGGCTGGGCGATTCCGACCGCCACCGACATCGCCTTCGCGCTGGGCGTCCTGTCGCTGCTGGGCAGCCGCGTGCCGGCCTCGATGAAGGTGTTCCTGACGGCGCTTGCAATCATCGACGACCTCGGCGCGGTGGTCATCATCGCGATCTTCTACACCGCCGACCTGCAGATGGCCTATCTCGCCGGGGCGGTCGCCGTGCTCGGCCTGCTCTATGCCATGAACCGGATGGGCGTTCTCAGCCTGCTGCCCTATCTCGCGCTCGGCGTGGTCCTTTGGGTCATGGTTCTCCAGTCCGGCGTGCATGCGACGCTGGCCGGCGTGGCGCTTGCGCTCACGATCCCGCTCCGTCGCGCGCCCGGCATCGAGCACGACACCGAAACCTCCCCGCTTCATCGCCTGGAACACGCCCTGCACGGGGTCGTCCCCTTCGTCATCGTGCCGATCTTCGGCTTCGCCAATGCCGGCGTATCCTTTTCCGGCATGTCGTCCGACACGCTGGTCGACCCGCTGACGCTCGGCGTCGCAGCCGGGCTCGTCATCGGCAAGCTCGTCGGCGTCTTCGGAACATCCTACGCGGCGATCAGACTCGGCTTCGCCGACATGCCCGCCAACGCGGCGCGCATGCATCTGCTCGGTGTGTCGCTGCTCTGCGGCATCGGCTTCACGATGAGCCTGTTCATCGGCCTGCTCGCCTTTGCCGACAACGCAGCGCTGCAGGACGACGTCAAGGTCGGCATCCTGCTCGGCTCCCTGGTCGCGGCGCTGCTCGGTTCGCTGGTGATGATGCTGGCGCCCCGCCCGGGTGGCCCGGAATCGCGAGAGGACTGAGCCCGCCCCTACTGGATGTCGATCCAGCCGCGGTTGTTCCACATCTTCTCGCCGATCTGGCAGTCGGTGGTGAAGGTGGACGCCGCTTTTATCACCGGCGGATGCATTGCTTCCATCCGGGCGCGGATCGGGTGGCCGGCGCCGGCGAGTTCCAGCACCAGCTTGCGCCGGATCGCCTCGGGGAATTGCGCCCAGCCGTTCACCGGGATCATGAAGGCGCCCGGCCCGCCGATGACACAGTCGGTGTAGTAGCTGTCGAGATTGTTGATGTCGTAGGCCGAGATCATGCCGCCGCCATTGGTCATCAGCGGCAGGCCGTTGATCGTGATACCCCTGGCGGCGATGCGGTCGCGGGCCTGGTCAACCGGGCCGCCCTGGTTGTTCGGTCCGTCGCCGGATACGTCGATGACCCGCTTGGTGCCTCGGTAGCCGCTGTTCTCGAACAGCGAACCCGCGAACTCGAGAGCCGACGAGATCGACGTGCGCCTGGCGCTGCGCGGCGGGGTCGCTGTCATCTGCGCGACGAAGGCGCGCGCGTCCTCGGGCGTCGCAATCACCGACCACGGCACGACCACCTGCTGCACGGTGGCGCCGGCCCACTCGACATAGGTCACCGCGATCCGGCCATGCAAACCGCCCGCGATCGCCTGCAGCACCGCCCCGTCGGTCAGCGCCGCGACATAGCCGTCCCGCTGGATGACGAGTTCGTCGGGCGACATCGACAGCGAGACGTCGACGGCGAGGACAAGTTCGACGTCGACGGGTTCTGCGGCCATCGCCGCAGACGATAGCCCGAGCGCCAGAACCGCACCGGCAATCAGCCCCCGCCGATCTCGAGCCTGACCTGACATAGAGGCAGGCTAGGATGGATTTGGCGGCGGCGAAAGTCGTCGCGGCGCCGCGAAACCTGCGCTCCCGTTCACGAATTCGGGAGCGCGAGACCATCGCGGCCCCACTGCCACTGACCGGCGGTCAGGTGGGACCGCGACGCGCGGACGCCCGGAATGCCTCGACGGCGGTCGAGGGCGCGGGCCCACCAGTGTGCGGAGCCGCCTGCTTGCGGCCGTCGGTGCCGAGGACCTCGCCGATCTTGCCTGCGACATCCTTCATCGGCGTGATCGCATGGATCATCTTGACCCAGAACGGCGAACCAAGGCCGATCAGCAGCCCGCCCAGCACCAGCCAGAACCAGCTTCCCCAGGAGGCACGGACACCTCCGTTCTCGTCGAGACAGAAGGAATCGAGGTCGGAACGGAGCCCTGCTTTCGCATCCGCCGGTTCCCGCGCGGTCGTAGCGGACGCGTCGGCAGGTTTGTTATCGGCGTCGGTGCCCGCCGGTCCGGCAGCATCGCCCGGAACCTTGCAGCGGCGCAGAAGCTTGCGTTCGTCCTCCGACGGCCAGCCGATCGGCACGCCGAGGTCGGTGACCTTTCTGACGTCCGCCTTGATCCTGTCGAGCGTCACGTCGATGTCCTTCATGATGCGGTCGACCTCTTTGCGCGCCATTTCGGCGTCGGAGGGAGTATCGTCGGATCCCGTGGACTGGCTGCTCGGCTGGGTCGGCGCGGCCGGCGGCGTTGCGGCTCCGGGCGCGGGCGCGCCTTGCGTGCCTGCCCCGTTCTCGCCGCCCGTCGGGGCAGGCGGCTCGTCGGCGGATGAGTCGTCTTCCTCTGCCTCAGAGAAGCCGACCTTTGCCTGCTCCTCCAGTTCCTTCTGCTTGGCGATGAGATCTTCGTGCAGCGCCGCGACGTTCTCGGCCAAGGTAGGGTCGCCGAGATAGGCAACGGCCAACCGGTACGGGTGGACGTAGAAATAGAAGGCCACGCCGAACGCGATGATGATCGAGAACACGCGCGCCTGCCGCTCGAACGCTTCGCTCATCTCCGAGCCGAAGGCGACGAATTTCTGACCTAGATCCTGCAGGACCTCCTTGCCCGCGTCTCCGTCGAACTTCGCCTTGTCGAAGACGCCGCTTGCGGCCAGCTTCTCCATGAAGACCTCGACGGGAATATGCGACACGCGCGATGCATTCGTGCCCCAGTCGATCCACGACGACAGCCCTTCTCCGAGGCGACCTAGCATTCCAAGGCCGACGCTGCCGGTCACCTGTGCGATGGCGCGGTTGCCCGTGATCACATTCGCGAATGCGGCTGCCGTGCGGTCGCCGCTCGCGGGCGCGGCCGCCTGGGGATGCCACGGATCGGTCGGTAACAGGGAAGCACTGACGACACGCACGTAGTAGTTGCGCAGCATCCGGTGCAGCCCGGCTTCGCGCATACGCAGGATGCGGTGCAGGAGCTCGACGAGTGTGGAAACGACGACCGAAAAGAACAGCATCGTCGTGGCAAACGCCAACAGCGCGGTAATCCAGTCCATCGCACCCTCCCCCCGAGCGGCCCACAGCGCTCGCGAGACAAGCATGCTCCTAGATTAGTTCAACTTCAAGATGCATTCTTGACAATATGCTTCCTTTGGTTGCAGGTGCGCCGCCTCAGGTCCGCGGCTTCGCGTTCTCCGGGTCGTAGAGCGGCTCGTATCCCACGCCGGCGACCTTCACCGGATAGCGCTCGCCGAAATACTCGATCTCGAACATGTTGCCCTTCACCGCGTGCTCGTGCGGCAGGTAGGCCAGCATGATGGTCTTGCCGATGGTTGGGCCATAGGCCATCGAGGTGGTGAAGGAGCGGCGGCCGAGGCTGTCGACCAGCGTCTCGCCGGTCTTCGGGTCGAGGATCGGCGAGGTGCCGACCGGATAGCGGGCGACGCCCTTCGAATCGACGTTTGCTTCAAGCGTGAGCGTGCACAGCGTCGCCGGCTGATGCGGGCGGGCGCGATGTTCGAGATGCTTCGCCTTGCCGCGGAAATCGGCCTCCTTAACCTTCGGGCGTTGAAGATCCGCTTCCAGCAGATTGTATTCGGTCAGCAAATCGGCGTTCTGGAGACGCAGGCTCTTTTCCATGCGGCGCGAGTTCGCGTAGGTCTCGACGCCGAAGGCCATCACGCCGGTCGAGCGCAGCGCGTCCCAGACGGCGAGACCGTCTTCGTAACGCATGTGCAATTCCCAACCCTGCTCCCCGACATAGGAGATGCGGAAGGCGGTGACGTCCTTGCCGCCGATCCTGATCGGCTTGATCGCCGCGAAGGGGAAGTTCTCCGGGTCGAGACCGGCGGGATCTTCGACCACCTTCTTCAGCGTGACACGCGCGTTGGGACCCCATATGCCGATGGTGACGAACCTCTCGGACACGTCGGTGATCGTCACGTCGAGCCCGCGGTCCTCGGCGATGCGCCGCATGTAGTGGAAATCACGCGGGCCGGCGTCGGCGCCGTTCACCAGGCGGCATCGGTCGGCCATGCGGAACACGGTGAAGTCGGCGCGCACCATGCCCTCGTCGTCGAGGAAGTGGGTGTAGATGCCTTTGCCGATGTTGGCGTCGCCGCCGATCTTTGCCGCGCAGAGCCATTCGAGCAGATCGACGTGGTCGGGGCCTGAAATGTCGACCATGTGGAAATGCGACAGGTTGACGATGCCGCAATCCTCGCTCATCGCTAGATGCTCGGCGTTGGAGACGCGCCAGAAGTGGCGGTTGTCCCATTCGTTGGCGCGCATAGGGACGCGGTTGCCGTATTTCTCGAGCAAATGCTCGTTCGCCGCATAGCCGTGCGCGCGCTCCCAGCCGCCGAGTTCCATGAAGTAGCCGCCGAGTTCCTTCTCGCGCTCGTAGAAGGGCGAGCGCTTGATGTTGCGGCCCGTCGCATAGGGCTCGCGCGGGTGCACTGCCGGGTTGTAGACCTTCTGCGCCGCCTCGCCGCAGCGGCCGGCGATGAAGTCTTCCTTGAGCTGGTGCGGGTAGTAGCGCGAATAGTCGATCCGGTTGTGGTCGATTTCGGTGCGCCCGTCCGTCATCCAGTCGGCCAGCAGCTTGGCCATGCCGGGCGCGTCCTTGACCCAGATGGCGACCGCATACCAGAGCCCCCTCACCTTCTGGCTCTCGCCGATCGACGGGCCGCCGTCGGCGGTCACCTGCAAGAGGCCGTTGAAGGAGCGCCGCTCGTCATAGCCGAGTTCGCCTAAAATCGGCGTCAGCTCGATGGCACGCTCCAGCGGCGCGATGATCTGCTCCATGTCGAGATCGCGCTGCGACGGCGACAGGCGCGCCTGCTCCTTTTCCAGCAGCTCGCGCGGGTGGACGAGGCGCGGATTGTGCTCCTCGTAATAGCCCCACTCGATCATGCCCCCCTCGGCGGTGACCGGGTCGCCGGTGTCGCGCATGTAGGCGGAGTTGCCTTGGTCGCGCAGCAGCGGATAGCCGATCTCCTTGCCGGTGCCGGCGAACTCAGTGTAGGGGCCGAAGAAGGTGAGCGGATGGTCGATCGGCATCACCGGCAGGTCCTCGCCCGCCATCTCGGCGATCAGCCGGCCCCACAGGCCGGCGCAGACGATGACGTGGTCGGCCATGATCGTGCCGCGCTCGGTGACGACGCCCTTGATCCGCCCGCCCTCGATCACCAGCGATTTCGCCGGCGTGTTGGCGAAGGCTTTCAGCTTGCCCGACTTCTCGCCCATGTCGACGAGCTTGTGGGCCACCGTCTGCGACCGCGGGATCACGAGGCCGGCGTCCGGATCCCACAGGCCGCCCTGGACGACGCTCTCCTCGATCAGCGGGAACTTCTGCTTGATCTCGGCCGGCTCGGCGAGCCGCGCGCGGGTGCCGAATGCCTTGGCGGAGGCGATCTTGCGCTTGATCTCGTCCATGCGCGCATCGTCGCCGACGCGCGCCACCTCCAGCCCGCCGATCCGCTCGTAATGGCCGAGCTTGTCGTAGAAATCGATCGAATAGAGCGAGGTCCAGCAGGACAGGAAGTCGTGGCTGGTCATGTAGCAGAAGTCTGACGCATGCGCGGTGGAGCCGATGTCGGTCGGGATACCCGACTTGTCGATGCCGACGATGTCGTCCCAGCCGCGCTCGATCAGGTGATGTGCGACGGCCGCCCCGACGATGCCACCGAGACCGATGATGACGACCTTAGCCTTGGTCGGGAACCCTGCCATGGGACTGCTGCTCCGAAACGAGAATTCGGCGCAGACTATAGACCGCTTCGGCGCGAGTGCAGCCTGTTTGCGACATCGGAGAAAGGCGCCGCGACCGGAGAAGGAAACTTCGGGCAGGGCTCCGACCCGGCACAGTCTCCGCTCGGTCTGACAGTGCGTTTCTTGCCTGTTTGCGACGTGTCCGAGGCCCGTCACGTTTCGGCGTGAAAGGCAACCAGTCTCGCGAGCTCAGGCGGCTGCCTTGCCCGCCCGCAACAGCACGTCCGCAGGCACATTCCATTCGGCGTTGAGGCGGTAGGCGATCTCGAGCGTCATCCCGCCATGTCCGGAGAGGATGTCGTCCGCCCTGACATCCGAACCGGTGATCGCGATAAGATCGGCCTTGCTCTTACCCGTCATCTCCATGAACGAGGCCAGGAAATCGCCCGGCTCCGGGATGCCGATCGGATAATGCTTGTCCTCATATGCTTCGATTAGGGTCAGAAGGACTTCGAACCTGTCACCTTCGGGGGTTCCGCGCTGCGGCTCCTTGTCGAAATACGGTTCGACCTCGCGCAAGGCCCACTGAAGATCAGCTTCCGTATGAATGGGGCGGATATCCATCACACCGTCTCCGGGTCAATCCGATCATATTCTGCGTGCGTGCCAACGAATTTAACGTAGACCCGCCCGTACGCATAGGCCACGCGAACGACCAGGCGATACTTGTTCCCGCCAATGTCGAAGATCACTCTGTTGTCGCCGACGAAATCGACGTTAGCCCCAAACGCCGCCTTGATGTCGGCTGGCGTTCGCCAGGTTGCAGCGCTCGCAATCGCGTACCAGGTTTCCAGCGGCAATCGCGAGTGCGGCTGCCGCGTCCAGAACGCTCGCAGGCTTCGCTTCGCCAAGACGTTCATGCCTTCTCCTCCGCACGGGAAACTGCACAAACCGCGAGTCGATCACAAGCCCGTCAATCCGCCCCGAACCGCGGCTTCCACGCGGCTGCGAGGACGATCGCCATGCCGGAGATGAAGACGAAGTAGAAGCGGTCGTCGGGCAGCGGGAACGAGGCGAACTTGCCGAGCGTGCCGATGGCGAGCGCGAAGGCGAGTGCATTGGCGCGGCCGTCGCGCATCAAGCCGTATTTGGCGAGCAGCGCCCAGGCGGCGGTGAGCAGCGCCAGCACCGCCGGCCAGTCATTGTTCTGCAACGACACCACCACGCCGCGCGCATAGCCCTTGGCGAAGGCGACGAGCGAGAAGTCGGGATGGAAGTTCGCCATCGAATTCTGGATCTGGACGCAGGAGAAGTAGAAATGAGCCCACCAGCCGGGATGGTCGCCCAGCTTCGAAATCACGCTGATCGCGATCATCGACGCGACGAAGGTGACCAGCATCGGCAGCCAGCGCCAGGAGAAGAGCACGGCGGCGATCAGCAGCGCGAAGATCAGGATGATGTTGTCCGGCCGGATGAAGACCGAAGCGAACAGCAGCGCACCGGCGAGGACGTCGCGGCCGCGCAGCAGGCTGTAGAGCGCGGCAAGCGAGACCAGCGCCAGGAGCATGTCGGGGGTGACGGCGGTCGTCATCCGCGAATAGTCGGCAATCAGGAGTAAAGGGATCAGCACGAAGGCCGCCTGCAGCGCGTCCTCGCGCCGCAGCCACCAGAGAGCGAGGAGGCCGAAGGCGACCCCCGGCAGCACGCTCAGAAGGACCGAGGCATTGACGAGGCCGGTCATCGGCTCCAGCGCGCGCAGCAGCCAGAGATAGCCGATCTTGACCCTGTACATCGACAGCTGCGACTGGAAATCCGCAGGGTTCTCCCACTGGTGCAGGTTGTAGGGGTTGGACTGCTTCAGCTTGAACTGCTGCTCGGGCGACGAGCCGGCGTCGATCCGCGTCCAGGTCTCCCGGTGCAGCTCGACCGGATCCTGGACACGATCTTCCAGCGCGGTCGCGACATAGGCGACCATGTCCCAGTTATAGTCGGGCTTGAAGGTCGCGTAGGCGGCGATCGCGGCGATCGACAGCACCATGAACAGCGCGGCCAACCTGTCGAGCAGGCTTCGCCGCGACACCGTTCGCACCACCGTCTCGCCGACCCCCGACCGCAACGCCCAGCCGATCAGCGATGCTTGCTGCGCCCCCTGCATGGCGTCGTCTCCCTGCCCCGACGTGTCCCCGACCATCCCCGGATCAGGTCACCTGGCTCTTCACGAAATCCTTGACGATCGAGACAATGCCGCGGCCGAGCAGGCTGTCGAGCGCGTCGACGAAGGTGTCGACGTTCTCGCGCGTGCAGATCAGCGGCGGCTCGAGCCGGATGACGTTGCGGTTGTATTCGGTGAAGGCGACCAGGCAGTTGTAGTCGCGCAGCAGAAGTGCGCCGACGAAACCCGACAGCGAGCCCTTCAGCTTGTCGTCAAGCATCGCCACGACCGGCCGCAGCACCATCGGCAGCGTCTGCGAGAAGTCGTGGAACTCGAGCCCGATCATCAGGCCGCGGCCGCGCACATCCTTGATGATCTGCGGATACTTGGCCTTGAGCGCGCTGAGCCGGTCGAGCAGGTAGTCGCCGACGTCGGCCGCGTTGTCGATCAGGCCCTCGTCGTAGAGGATGTTGAGCGCCTCGATCGACGTGGCGCAGGCCTCGCCCATGCCGCCGAAGGTGGCGGGCGCATGGATCATCGCCGTCTTCGGCGTGCCGTAGGCCTTCATGAAGATGTCGCGCCTGGCGATCATCGCGCCCATCGCCGTCTTGCCGCCGCCGAGCGACTTGGCGAGCGCCGTCACGTCCGGGACCACATTGTAGTGCTCGAAGGCGTAGAACTTGCCGGTGCGGCCATAGCCGCACTGGACCTCGTCGGCGACCCAGATGACGCCGTACTGGTCGCAGAGCGCCCGAAGCTTTGTCCAGAACTCCGGCGCCGCCTGGATGATGCCGCCGCCGCCCTGGATCGTCTCCAGCACGATGACGCCGATCTCAGGATCGGTCTTGAAGGCGTTTTCGATCGCGTCGATGTCGCCGAACGGCACTTTTACCGTGTTGCCGGTGAGCTTGAATTCGCCGCGATAGAGCTGGCCGTCGGTGATCGACAGAACGCCCTTCGTCTTCCCGTGGAAGGAGTTCTCGGCATAGACGATCTTCGGCCGCTTCGGGCCGGCGGCGCGCTCGGCGATCTTCACCGCCGCTTCCATCGCCTCGGAGCCCGACGAGCCCAGGAACACCATGTCGAGATCGCCCGGCGAGCAGGCGGCGAGGTTGTGCGCGAAGGCCGCCTGGTACTGCGACATGAAGGCGATCGCGATCTCGTGCCGCTTCTCGTCCTGGAACTTCTTGCGCGCTTCCAGAAGGCGCGGATGGTTGTGGCCGAAGGCGAGCGAGCCGAAGCCGCCGAAGAAGTCGAGGATCTTCCGGCCGTTCTGGTCGATGTAGTACATCCCCTCGGCGCGCTCGACCTTGATCTTGTGGAAGCCGAGCAGCTTCATGAAATGCAGCTGGCCCGGGTTCTGATGCGCCTTGAACAGGTCCGTCATGCGGACCACGTCCATGCCCTTCGCCTCCTCGACCGAGATCAGTTTCGGCTTGCGGGTGGCGTTCGGGGTCAGCGTCGGCGCATCGACGAGGGAGCGCGCGGTCGTCGTTTCCGGCTTGGTCATCACGGTCATCTTCCGCCTCTTTCCTGTGTTCACTCGGCCGGCACGGAGTGCGCGGCGGCGACGGCCTTGCCGTCCTTCTTGGCCCTGTATTCGCGGTAGGCGGCGATGAGCATGTCCTCGTCGCGGTATTGCGGCACCCAACCGAGGTCGCGCTTGCCTTTCGACACGTCGAGCAGGCAGTCTTCGTCGGCGATCAGATACTGCTCCGGATCCATGATCGGCATGTTCATCCAGTCGAGCAGGTCGAGCGTGCGCTTCACCGCCCAGCCCGGTGTCGGGATCAGGATCGATTTCGAGCCGGCGTGCTTGATCAGGTCGCCGAGGAGCTTGCGCACCGACGGAGGATTGAGCGAGCCGAGATTGTAGGCCTCGTTCGGAACGCCCGCCTTCCACGCGAGCCGCGCAGCCTCCGCGCAGTCGAACACCGAGATGAACTGATAGGGGTTCTTCCCCGAACCGATCATCGGCACCGGCAGGTTCATGTCGATGAGCTTGAACAGCTTTTCCAGGATGCCGAGACGGCCGGGACCGATGATCAGCCGCGGGCGGAACAGCGAGATGTTCATGCCCTGCGCCCGCCAGTCGGCGGCGAGTTCCTCGGTCTTCAGCTTCGACAGGCCGTATTCGCCGAGCGGTGCCACCGGATGGTCCTCCGTCATCGGGTGGAAGACCGTGTGGCCGTAGATCATGTCGGTGGTGAAATGCACAAGCTTCGGCGCGTCGGCGCGCGCCATCGCGTGGATGATGTTCTCCGTGCCGTGGACATTGACCGGCCAGAAGAAGTCGTGGCGCTTCGCCCTGACCTGGATCGGCGACAGCATCTTGGCCGACAGATTGTAGACCATGTCGTCGGAACGAATGCCGACGGCGTTCACCTGCTCCGGATCGGTCACGTCGCAGCGCACGAAGCGGGCCTTGGCGTAGTGCGGCAGGTCGCTCTTCATGATGTCGGCCACGATGACGTCTTCGCCGTCCGCGACCAGCTTCGGTGCAAGGTGGCGGCCGACGAATCCGTCGCCGCCGAAGATGATGTGTCTCATTGGGCAAGCTCGCTGGTCTGGACAGACTTAGTGTTCGAAGGATCGGAAGGTTCGGCGTGGCCGCTGCCGCCCTGCGCGATCAGGATCGTGCCGACGCAGATCGCCGCGATGCCGGCGATGCGGTAGGCGTTGAGATCCTCGCGGAAGACGAAATAGGCAAACACGGCGACGGCCACATAGGCCAGGCTGAGGAACGGATAGGCGAACGAGAGCTCGACCTTGGAGAGCACGAACAGATGCGACGCCATCGAGATGACGAAAGTGCACAGTCCAAGGAATACCCAGGGGCTGAACACGATCTGCAGGATCTTGATCACCGGATTGGTGCCGGCAAACGAAATGTCGCCCAGCGACATCATGCCCTGCTTGAGCATGACCTGCGCCGCCGCATTGGTCATCACCGTGAACAGGATGAAGCCTAGGTATTTCATGCGCTTTCCTCGTCCTCGCGCCGGTCTTACCAGACAGATGGAAACGAACTGGTGAACGGGTCCTTCAAATTTTACTCAATGCCCTGGATAGCATCACTGTCCCGCTATGGCACAGATATACGTATTCCTCGCCGCCTATTCCGCCGCAGTTGCAAGGCCTGGGCCGGAGTGCTGGAGAGCCAGAGCAGTGCGGCGCCAGAAATCTGAGACGAAGGCCGGATCGCGCAGCGCCTCGAGTTCAGGCCAGCGCGGAAAGGAAGCGGCGAATACCGCCGGTCCCATCCGCGCATCCTTGTACGGATTGACCGCGCCGCCCGCCTCGACGGTGATCTGGTCGAGCGTGTCGAGCAGCGCGCGCGTCGACGGACCCCGGTTGGGAAAATCGAGCGTCAAAGTGTAGCCCGGCCGCGGGAACGACAGGATACCGGGCGACGGCAGGTCGCCGAAGCGCTTCAGGACGGTCAGGAACGAGCCTTGCCCAGCCTTGCGCGCGGCCGCGAACAGCGACGGGATCGCATCTCGCGCCGTCGCGAACGGCACCACGCTCTGGTGCTGGAACAGGCCGCGCGGGCCGTAGAGGCGGTTCCAGGCGCGCACGCCGTCGAGCGGAAAAAAGAAGCCCTGATAGCCGGACACCGCCACGTCCCTGCGGCGGCCCTTCGCCAGCCGGTAGGCCATGTTGAACGCCATCAGCGCCGGCCGGTTCAGCATGTTGATCGGTGGCTGGAACGGTACCGCGAGCCTGCCGCCGGGCGGCAACGCCTGCCGCGAACCGCCCTCGGTATGGTTACCGGCGAACAACAGGCCACGACCCGTGCCGCGGCCGCCGGCAAGCTGGTCGATCCAGGCGACGGCGTATTCGTTCTGCGCATCCGCGGCGTCGGCCATCGCGAAGAATTCGTCGAGATTGCCGAATGGCTGGATCTTCTCCGCGACGTCCAACGACGCGACCGGCATCAGTCGGACCGCCGCGCGCAGGATCATTCCGGTCAGGCCCATTCCGCCGATGGTGGCGGCGAAGAGGGCCGCGTTCTCCGCCGGACTGCAGCGGCGAACCTGCCCGTCCGAGCGCATCAGGTCGAGCCACAGCACATGCCGTCCGAACGTGCCGCGGCGATGATGGTTCTTGCCGTGCACGTCGTTGGCAATCGCGCCGCCGAGCGTGATCAGCTGCGTTCCCGGCACCACTGGCGGGAAGAAGCCATGCGGCGCGCCGGCCGCGATGATCTCGGGCAGCATGACGCCCGCCTCGGCCTCGAGGATTCCGGTCTCGGGATCGAGCGAGACGATACGATTCATCGACCGCATGTCGACGATCGTCCCCGACGAGTTGAGGCAGGAATCGCCGTAGGAGCGCAGATTGCCGACCGCGAGCATCGCGCCGCTCTTCTGGCGGCCGTCCCTGAGGCGGCGAGCGGCTTCCGGCGGCTCCATAAGCGCGGTCGCGGCCGGAAAGACGCGACCGAAGGACTGGTGCCGCACGCTCACTTGATCAGGACCGCGGCGACCAGAAGCACGGCTCCGATGGCCGCCACAAGCTGGCTGCGCCAGTCGCGGATGATGAAGACGATCGGGTCGTCGTGCATCTCGTCCCGGCGTGCCAAAATCCAGATGCGCATGGTCATGTAGAGAACGATCGGGGCGAGTGGCCAGATCAGCGCCGGCTGCGTGTACTGTTCCTTGACGACGTCGCTGTCGATGTAGAGCGCCAGCACCAGCGCGGAAGCGAAGGCAGAGGCCATGCCCGCCTGGGCGATGATCTCCTGGTCCTCGGCCCGGTAGCCGCGGCCGGCGATGCGCTCGCCGACCTTGATCACCGTGCTGCGCAATTCGACATAGCGCTTCACCAGTGCAAGCGACAGGAAGAAGAAGATCGAGAAGGCGAGCAGCCAGAACGAGACGTCGGTTCCGGTCGCCGCAGCACCCGCCAGGATGCGCATCGTGTAGAGGCCGGCGAGTGTCATCACGTCGATCAGGAGCATCCGCTTCAGCGAGAGCGAATAGGCGGTCGTCGCCACCAGATAGCCGCCGAGCACCGCGCCGAATTCCCACGGCAGCAACATCGCCGCGCCGAAGCTGACCAGCAGGAGCACCGCCGCGCAGGCCATGCCGAACGGCATCGACAGGAGGCCGCTGGCGAAGGGCCGGTTGCGCTTTGTCGCGTGGCGGCGGTCGAGCGCGAGGTCGAAGAAATCGTTGACGATGTAGATCGCGGACGCAGCGGCGGAGAACGACACGAAGGCGATCGCGCAGGCGATCAGCATCTGAGGGTTGAGATATTCGTGGCTGAGCACCATCGGCACAGCGATCAGCACGTTCTTGAGCCACTGATGGGCGCGCAGCATCTTGACGATGGTCTTCGCCGTCGCCTTCGGCGTGTCGATCAGTTCGCCGCCGTTGCGGCGATGCCAGCGCGACGCGGCGCGGTCCGGTGCGACGATCCATGCGGTCCGCGCCTTCTCGAACACGGCAAGATCGTGCCGGCTGTTGCCTGCATAGTCGAAGCCGCCATCGCCGAAGGCGTCCTCGAGTGCCGCGCATTTGCGCTTCGAGGTGAGATTGCCGAACCGGTCGGTGGCCAGCACCAGGTCGAACAGGTCGAGATGATTGGCGATCGCATCCGCGAACTTGCGCGGCGTGCCCGTGGCGAGCACGAGGCGGCGGCCGGCGGCATGTTCCTCGCGCAGGCGAGCGATGACCTCGGGCCGGTATGGCAGGGCGGAGGGATCGATATCGATACGCTCGGCGATCTCGCACTTCAGACGCGCCGGTCCACCCGAAAGCGCCCAGTAGAACGCGGCGAACAGATAGAGCGGATTCTTGCGGATCAGCAGGAACAGGCCTTCCCAAAGAAGGTCGGTCGCGACCAGCGTTCCGTCGAGATCGACGGCGAGCGGAATCGCGGCGTTCTCGGTCCTGGCGTCCATGATCGGCTTACCTTGCATCCCTGTCCGCGTGCGTCCTTGTCGCGCGGTTTGCCTGACCATAGCCGGGGTGCGCTACGGAAAGCTGAATCGGGTCGGGCGCGAACGTGCCGCGCGGGCCGGAAATCAAAATTACTCTTAACGGAGCATTGCCGCAAAACATAAAAGGCCGGGCAATTGCCCGGCCTCGAAGATCGCGTACGCCAGTTGACTAGCGGATCCGCATCTTGCCGCCGCTGATTTCCACCTGCTCGGTTCCGAGCAGTGTTTCGCGCTCGCCCGACAGGGAGACGAAGCAGCCGCTCGGGCAGAATTCGGCGCTCTCGCCGCCGGCCAGCGAAAGCTCCTGCTGGCTGCCGCCCTCGGTCACGACGACCGTGCGCGCTTCGCTGTCATTGTTGACGATGCTCGCCGCATTCCCCTGCGAGGTCAGCGCAACCAGCGCCGCGGTCATCACCAGAAACTTCTTCATTGCCTGAACCGGTGTCTCCACCGCCTTCTGTCCAATGCGAGGACGAAATCGTCCGTTGCGAGGGAGCTTATATTCAATCGAGCCTGAACGGCAACTGAACGCGTCGTTCACGTGTCGTCGTCGACCGCGCCGTCCGCATCCGGGTCCGGGCGCCGGCGGCGGCGCTTCGCAGGCGCCTTCGTCTCCCTGGCGCGGCGGGCGGCGATCAGTTCTTCCTCCGCCTGTTCCTTTTGGCGCACCGCGGCCTCGTCCTCTTCCTTCGGCGGCACCATGCGCGGCGACGACGGGATCTCGATTCCCGCTTCCCCGAGCGCGTCGAGCACCGCGAAGCGGATGTCGTTCTGCACCCGCATGCCGTTGAGGATATCGGACAGGAATACGCGGATCTCGAATTCCAGCGCGGCCGGTCCGAAATTGGCGAAGAGCACGAATGGCTCGGGATTCTTCAGCACGAGCGGATGCGCCTTCGCGACCGAAAGCATGATCTCGTGCGCCCGGTGCGCATCCGCGCCGTAGGCGACGTTGACCTTGATCTCGACGCGTCCGAGCTTGTTGCGGTGCGTCCAGTTACCGACGGCCGCGTTGATCAGCTCCGAATTCGGCATGATCACTGTCTGGCGCTGGAACGTCTCGATCTCGGTGGCGCGAACGCTGATCTTCTTCACCGTCCCGGACACCGCGCCCGCCACCACCCAGTCGCCCACCTTGAACGGCCGCTCTGCGAGGAGAATGAGGCCGGAGACGAAGTTGGACACGACGTTCTGCAGGCCGAAGCCGATGCCGAGCGACAGCGCGCCGGCGATCAGAGCGAGATTGGAAAGGTCGATGCCGGCGGCCGAGATGCCGATCAGGCCGGCTAGCGCCACGCCCGCATAACCGACCGCGGTGCGGATCGAGTTGCGCACGCCGGCGTCGACCCGTCCGCGGGTCATGACCGAATCGTCCAGCCAGCCCTGGAACCAGCGCGTGAGCAGGAAGCCGAAGGCGAAGACCGCGATGCCTGTGACGATGCCGATCAGAGAGAAGGTCACGGTACCGATGCGGATCTCGGTGGCGATCGAATAGGCCCAGGCGCGGATGTCGCCCCACTGGAATCCGAGGTGGAGCAGGATCATCGGCACGCCGACGAACAGAACGAGAATATTGATCAGGATACTGGTGGCGAGACCCAATTGATCGAATGTCGCCTCGTCGATCCGGAACCGTTCCCCCAGCCGCCGCCCGAGCGCCGTCCCGGCAAACGCGCCTTCCTCGGCAACCGCACGTCCGCTGAGCACGCCGATATACATCAGCGCCAGCGTCGCTCCGGTGATGACAATCTGTTGCGAGATGTATTTCGCCAGGCCGATGTAGCCGAGCAGAGCCGTCAGCACCGTGAACCCACCCACCAGATAGAACGCGATGCGCAACAACGCCGGCCAAGGCCGGAGTCGCCCATCGTCGCCCGCAAACGGCTTCACCGAAGCTATCAGGATCATCAGGATGCCGGCGACAACTGTTGCGACCAGCGACTCGCCCACGGTCAACGCCAGCGGCGCCCCGCGGATCCGGAAGATCTCCCCCAGGAGATAGTCGAGGCCGGTAGCGATCGCCATCGCAGTGATCAGCCAGACCAGCAGCCTTGCGGGGCGCGGTTCGATCTCGATCAGTCGCCACGAAGGCAGTCTTGGCGACAACACGGCATGCGACAGGCGGTGGACGAACAGGACGAGCACGATGACGGTGAAGGCGGCTACCAGCATTGCGCCGATGTCGCCGCGCAGAACGTCGAAATAGTCGAAGAAAAACCAGGTGCTGACGAAAAAGACGGTCACTGAGGCGGAGCGCAGCAAGGTCGACCAGAACGCCACCGACAGGCGGCTTATATAGGGCGGATCCGGTTCGGCGGGGTCGACATTCAACAAGCTGCCGAACAGGCGCCCGCCGCCGATCATAAGGACCAGGGCGCCGGCGACGGCGAAGAACGCGGCGGTCAGCACCGACGACAGCTTGTACTGGACGACGAACTTCAGCCAGGCCGCGACCGTCGAATAGAGCCTGGAGAGCTCGTCCGTCAGGTCGGCGACGACCTGCCCGAGCAGCGCGTAGTCTATTTCGTAGCGCTTCGAGAGCGTGTTGGCGAAGAGATCGCGGCGCATCTGGGCGATTTCGGCGATCAGCCGGTTGACGCGCAGCGAGACCGTTTCCGCCTCGCCGATGAGCACGTTTATCTGGCTCTTCTCGCTGATCAGCGCCTGCCGTTCCTTCGCCACCATTTCAGCTTCCGGCGGCTGGCCTTCCGTGGGAGCGGCGCCGAGGAGCTCGAGGCGCGTGTTGATCTCGGTCAGCCTGGGTCGAAAGGCGACGCCCGCCTTCAAGATTTCCTTGGCGAGCTCGTCCAGCTCTATGCGCAGATCGGCGAGGCGCCCGTCATTCTCGGCATTCGCCTCGACCCGCTTTTGGATTTCGTCGGTCTTGGCGCTCAGGTCGGCGATCACTGCCTGCTGCGTCGCGACGATCTCCGGCACGGGCGCCTGCGCCGCGAGAGGAACGACGGAGAGAACCGCGGCCGTCAGCAGCGCGATGAGAAATGCCGCCAGTCTGTCGAGAAGATGGTTGTTCAAACGCGTTCACGCCGCCGGATTCGTCCGGCCCATCAATAGTTGCGCCCGCCGGTCGCGGCAAGGCGCGCGGTCAGGCGTCGGCCTTTCGAAAAGCGATGGCGTATTCCTCGCCTTCGCCCCCGGGCCTGCTCTATAGTCTGCCCCGGCAATCGCGAGGCACGGGCGTTCATGGCGGAATATTCGGTCTTTTCCCTGCTGCGGAACGCTTTTTCGGCGCAGCCGGACTGGAAACCCGCCTGGCGCAAGCCGGACCCCAAGCCCGAATACGACGTGGTGATCGTCGGCGGCGGCGGCCATGGCCTGTCCACCGCCTACTATCTCGCCAAGGAACACGGCATCACCAATGTCGCGGTGGTAGAGCGCGGCTGGTTGGGCCAGGGGAACATCGGCCGCAACACGACGATGATCCGTTCGAACTACCTCCTGCCGCAGAACCAGCACTTCTACGAGCATTCGGTGAAACTGTGGGAGAACCTCTCCCACGACCTCAACTACAACGTCATGTTCTCCCAGCGCGGCTGCCTCAACCTCGCCAATTCGCCTTCCCAGCTCGACGACTTCGCCCGGCGCGGCAACGCGATGCGCCATGTCGGCATCGACGCCGAGCTGATGAGTGTCGAACAGATCAAGGCGTTCCTGCCCGCGCTCGACATCAATTTCGGCGGCCGCTTCCCGGTCTATGGCGGGCTGATGCAGCGTCGGGCCGGCACCGCGCGCCATGACGCGGTCGCCTGGGGCTATGCGCGCGGCGCCGACCGGCGCGGCGTCGACATGCTGGAGAACTGCGAAGTCACCGGCTTCCTGCGCGACGGCGACAGGATCGTTGGCGTCAGGACGACGCGCGGCGAGATCCGGGCGAAGAAGGTGGCCGTCGCGGTCGCCGGGCACACCGGGCAGCTGATGAAGATGGCCGGCATCAATCGCCTGCCTATCGAGAGCCATGTGCTGCAGGCCTTCGTCTCGGAGGGCCTGAAGCCGTTCATGGACACGGTCGTCACCTTCGGCGCCGGCCACCTCTACGTTACCCAGTCCGACAAGGGTGGCATGGTCTTCGGCGGCGACATCGACGGCTACAACACCTACGCCCAGCGCGGAAACCTGCCGATCGTCGAGGACGTGATGAGCGAACTGGCGGCCATGTTCCCGGGCCTGGCGCGCGTGCGCCTGCTGCGCTCCTGGGGCGGCATCATGGACATGTCGATGGACGGATCGCCGATCATCACCACCGGGCCGCTCCCCGGCATGTATCTGAACACCGGCTGGTGCTACGGCGGCTTCAAGGCGACGCCGGCGTCGGGCTGGTGCTTCGCCTGGACCATCGCCCGCGACGAGCCGCACCCCTACAATGCCGCCTTCACGCTCGACCGCTTCCACCGCGGCCTCGTCATCGACGAGAAGGGCCAGGGCTCGACGCCGAGGCTGCACTGATGCTGATAACCTGTCCCTATTGCGGGCCGCGCGACCTGGCCGAATTCACCTACCAGGGCGATGCCAACCGCGCGCGCCCCGACCCCGCCTCGACCGACCAGGCCGCCTGGAACGTCTACACCTATGACCGCGTCAACACCTTGGGCGACCACGCCGAATACTGGCAGCATTCCGGCGGCTGCCGGGCGCACCTGAAGATGGTGCGCTCGACCTTGACCCATGCGATCTCCTCGGTTGAGTTCGTGCGGCCGCATCCCGGGCACAAGCCGTCGAGCCGCCGCAAGCCGGGAGCCGCACCATGAGCCCGCGCCGCACCAATGCGCCGGGCCGCGTCGACCGCGCCCGCTCGATCCGCTTCTCCTTCGACGGCAAGATCTTCGCCGGCCATCCTGGCGACACGCTCGCCTCCGCCCTGATGGCGAACGGCGTCACGCTGTTCGGCCGCTCGTTCAAGTATCATCGCCCGCGCGGAGTCCTCACCGCCGGCGTGGACGAGCCCAATGCGCTGGTGACGCTGATCCGCGGCGACGTCCGCGAGCCGAACCTGCCGGCGACGCAGGTCGAGATATACGAAGGCCTCGAGGCCGTCTCACAGAACCGCTTTCCGTCGCTCTCCTTCGACGTCGGCGCGGTCAATCAGCTGGGCGGCAAGCTGCTCGGCGCGGGCTTCTACTACAAGACCTTCATGGGTCCGGTGATCGGGCCGCTCAAGGGCACCCGGTTCTGGATGTTCTGCGAGCACTTCATCCGCCGTGCTGCGGGCCTCGGCCGCGCCGGAACGGCGAAGGACACCGCCCGCTACGAGCGCATGAACGCCTTCTGCGACGTGCTGGTGGTCGGCTCCGGCCCTGCTGGCCTGAAAGCCGCGCGCGAGGCTGCCGGCGACGGCGGTCGCGTCATCCTGCTTGAGATGGATCCGCTGTTTGGCGGGTCGGCCCGCTGGTCGGGCGGACGCATCGAAGGCACCGACGCCGCGCACTGGGTCGAGGAAACCGTCTCGGGCCTGCGCGAACTGCCCAATGTCCGGCTGCTGTCGCGCACCGCCGCCTGGGGCTACTACGACGGCAACACGATCGCGGCGACCGAGCGCGTCGCCGATCACAAACGCGAGGCGGCGAAGGGCGAACCGCGCCAGCGCCACTGGGTGATCCGCGCCAAGAAGGTCGTGCTCGCCACCGGCGCCTTCGAGCGGCCGATCGTCTTTGCGGGCAACGATCGGCCGGGCGTGATGCTGGCCTCGGCCGCCGCGCGCTACGCAAGCGATTTCAGCGTGCTGCCCGGCGAGCGCATCGCCGTCTTCGCCAACAATGACAGCGCCTACGCCAATGCCGCGCTGCTGCGCGAGGCGGGTGCGACGATCGTCGCCATCGTCGACATGCGCGCCGCGATCTCCGAGGACGCGCGGCGGCTGGCGTCCGAATGCGGCGGCGAACTGCTCACCGGCCACGCGGTGGTCGCGACCGAGGGCGGCAAGGGCCTGACCGGTTTCAAGGTGCAGAAGTTCGACGCAGCGACCGGCAGCTTGACCGGCGATCCGCGCGTCATCTCCGCCGATCTGCTCGCCGTCTCCGGCGGCTGGTCGCCGGCGATCCATCTCGCCAGCCAGGCCGGCGCCGGCAAGGCGGAATGGGATGCGACGCTGCAGGCCTTCCTGCCGCCGAAGCCGGCGCAGGACTGGACCGCCGTCGGCACCGCGGCCGGCGACTTCTCCGGCGGCCACGGGCTCGACGTCGCGCCCGCCCCGGTGTTCGAGATCAGGGCCGGCGGCAAGGCCTTCGTCGATTTCCAGCACGACGTCACCGCCGACGACGTGCGCCTCGCCCACCGCGAGGGTTTCGTCTCGGTCGAACACCTGAAGCGCTACACCACGCTCGGCATGGCAACCGACCAGGGCAAGACGTCCAACGTGCCCGGCCTTGCGATCATGGCCGAAGCCCTGGGCAAGCCGATCCCCGAGGTCGGCACGACCCGCTTCCGCGCCCCGTTCTCGCCCGTGTCGATCGGCGCGATCGGTGCCGAGCGCATCGGCGATCTCAGACCCGACCGCCTGACGCCGATGCACGACTGGCATGTCGGGCAGGGTGCCAAGATGTATCCCGCCGGCCTCTGGCACCGCCCTGCCATCTACGGCGCACCGGGCGAAACCGTCGAACAGGCCTATATCCGCGAGACGAAGGCGACCCGCTCCGCCGCCGGCATCGTCGACGTCTCGACGCTGGGCAAGATCATGGTCCAGGGCCCGGACGCCGCCGAATTCCTCGACCGCGTCTACACCAACCTGTTCTCGACGCTACCGATCAACAAGGCCCGTTACGGGCTGATGCTGCGCGAGGACGGCTTCGCCTATGACGACGGCACGACCTGGCGGCTCGCCGAGCACGACTTCCTGATGACCACGACGACGGCCAATGCCGGCAAGGTCATGCAGAACCTCGAATATTTCCTCGACGTCTACTGGCCGGATATGAAGGTGACACTCACTTCCGTCACCGACGAGTGGGCCGGCGCCTCGATCGCCGGGCCGCGCGCCCGCGACATCCTCGCCTCTGTCGTCGCCGGCACCGCCGTCGACAACGAGACCTTGCCCTTCATGGGCATCGTGCGCGGCGAGGTGGCCGGCGTGCCGGTGATGATCTGCCGCCTCTCCTTCTCCGGCGAGCTCGCCTACGAGGTCTATTCCGGCGCCGGCCACGGGCAGCAGGTATGGGACGCCCTGATCGAGGCCGGCCAGCCTTTCGGCCTGGTGCCCTACGGCCTCGAGGCGCTCGGCACCATGCGCATCGAGAAGGGCCACGTCACCGGCGCCGAGATCGACGGCCGCACAACGGCGCGCGACCTCTATCTCGACTGGATGCTCTCGAAGAAGAAGCCCTTCGTCGGCTCCGCCATGATGGACCGCGAAGGCCTGGTGGACGAGAACCGCATCCGCCTCGTCGGTCTCGTCTCGCTCGACGGCCGCCCGCTCAACGGCGGCGCGCATCTGGTCGAGCATAACGATCCAACGGCGCTGCGCGATTCCATCGGCCACATCACCGCCGTCTGCTTCTCGCCCTCGCTCGGCAAGTATATCGGCCTGGCGCTGGTGAAGGGCGGCAAGAAACGGCACGGCACCCGCGCCTATGTCTCCGATCCGCTGCGCGGCCGCTTCGGCCCGGTCGAGATCGTGAGCCATCACATGTTCGATCCGGAAGGGAAACGCATGCATGGCTGAGCAGCTTTCTCCGCTGGGCGCGGCCTGGAAGCCCGGCCGCCACAACGTGACGGGCGCCGCGCCCGGCGTGGTCCTGACCGAAACCCGCCCTGGCTCCATCGTCCAGGTCGCTGCCTGGCCCGGCGACGAAAAGGCGGTCATCGACGCGATCCGCGCGGTCGCCGGCCTGAAGCTGCCCGACGGCGCCGGCGGCGGCATCGCCACCGAGCACAAGGCCGCCTTCGGCTTCGCGCCCGGGAAATTCATGGTCGTGACCCAGGTCGAGGGCATCGAGGCGGAGCTTCTGAAAGCGATCCCGATCACTGTCGGCACCGTCACCGGCCTGTCGCATGGCCGCACGGCGCTGCGCGTGTCTGGCCCGAAAGCCGAATGGGTGCTGGCAAAACTCTACGCGATCGACTTCGCTCTGCCCGCCTTCCCGCTCCACGCCGGCCGCTCCACCATGCACCACGACGTCTTCACCCAGATCCAGCGCACGGGCGCCGACCAGTTCGACCTCTACGTCTTCCGCTCCTTCGCGCGGAGCTTCTGGACGACGCTCTGCCATGCGGCGGAAGAGGTTGGATACGAGGTGAGGTAGGGATTGAAGGACAGGCCCGTTTTTCGTATTTTACGGAAAACGAGGAATTCAGGCATGACACGCTCCGTGACCGCCTCCGATCTGCAGAAAAACTTCGGCCGCTGGAACGACGTGGCGCAGCGTGAGCCGGTGCAGGTGGTAAAGCACGGCCGCGAGAGCAGCTACCTGATCTCGGCGGACGCTTATCACGAATTGCTGTCCTCCTATCGGCGGCGGACGCTGGTGCGAGATTTGGATGCCTCGGAACTGGCACTTCTCGCGCAGGCCGAAATCGCACCGGAAGACCGGTACGAGATCGCCAAATCCGACGACGGGCAGCCTGACATCAGCCGATGAAGGTCCCGACCGAACCTCGGATCGGCGCGGTCATCAGCTATTCGTATCTCTGGGCCGACGAGGCGGACCTCGGGCGACGCGAGGGGACGAAGGACCGGCCGGCAGCAATTGTCATGGCCCGCGCGGATCTCGGACCGGCCAAGGTCGCCTATGTCCTGCCCATAACGCATGTTCCACCTGGCCCTAGGGACAAGGATCGCAAGGTCGAAGTACCGGCTCACATCAAGAGACGTCTGGGGCTGGACGACCACCGATCCTGGATCGTCGTCGATGAGCTGAACGTCTTCGTATGGCCCGGATTCGATCTCAGGCCCGTCCCCAACTCCGATCCGCCGACCTGCGAATACGGAATCCTTCCGCAGAGCTTCTTCGACATGGTCAAAGCTCGGATGCTGGCGAGTGCTTCCGAGAAGACGACGCGTGTGGTCAAACGAGGCGAATAGCTTTGTTCACCCCCCGCTGATCGCGGTGAGGATGAACACCTCCGCCCCGCGCGGGATTTCCGTGTCGAGCTTCGCCCGCTCGCCCTCGACGAAGACGTTCATGTGCTTGCGGATCGCGGGGCGTGTGTCGCGGATGCGGTCGCCCATACCGGGCCAGCGGCGGTCGAGTTCGTCGATCATCTCGGCCACCGTGCGGGCCGACATCTCGACACGGCGCGTCGAGCCCGGAAAAAGGTCGACCATCACGCCCTGAAGCCGCGCGACGACAGGATGGTCGCCGCTGTTGTGGCCGATCTCCATCAGTCGATCACGTAGGTCTCGACCGACGAAATCGTCGGCAGGTGCTGGGCGATCTCGAACCAGCTCTCGCCCTCGTCGGCGCTGCCGTAGAGCGTGCCGGTGCCAGTGCCGAAATAGACGCCCGCCGGTTCCATCCGGTCGGTCGCCATCGCCTGGCGCAGCACGCCGAAGAAGGCGTTCTCCTGCGGCAGGCCGTTGCGAAGGTCGGCCCACGTCCTGCCGCCGTCGCGGGTACGCCAGACCGCTGCCTTGCCGTCGGGCACGAAGCGGCCTTTCTCGGCACCGTTGAGCGGGATGAGGTAGAGCGTCTCGGGATCGCGAGGATGGGCGCCGGCCGGGAAGCCGAAGTCGGAGGGCAGTCCCTCCTCTATGCTCTGCCAGCTCTCTCCGCCGTCGTCGGAGCGGTACATGCCGCAGTGGTTCTGCTGGTAGAGCCGGTCGCTGCCCGCCGCGCGCACCATGTTGTGCACGCACTGGCCGAACTCGGGATAGCGCTGGTCCTCCGGAAAGAAGTCGGCGCGCGTGCCCTTGTTGCGCGGCTCCCAGGTCTTGCCGCCGTCCTGCGTAAAGAACACGCCGGCCGATGAGATGCCGATCCAGATCTTCTGCGGATCCTTCGGGTCGAACACGATCGAATGCAGGATCAGCCCTGCCCCGCCGGCGTTCCACTCGGGCCGCGTCGGGTGCTGCTGCAGGCCCTCGACATGCTCGAAGCTTGCGCCGCCGTCGGCGCTGCGGAACAGGCCGGCCGGCTGCACGCCGACATAGAGTTCGCCGTCACGCGGCGCGACGCTCCAGGCAGCAGACACCGGCTCCTTGCCCGCCTCGTAAGCGAGGCCCTGGCTCGAATGCGTCCAGGTCTCGCCCAGATCCTTCGAGGTCCAGATCGCCGGGCCGAACCATTCGTTGCCGCCCGCGCCATGGATCGCCCCGGTCGCCGGATCCGCGATGACATGATGGATCGGCCATGTGTTGCAGAACGGCCCGCGCAGCGACCAGTCCTTGCGGGCTTCGTCGCTCTCGGCGATGAAGGCGCCCTTCTTGGTGCCGACCAGAACCATCACCTTCGCCATGTTCACTCCTCCCATGCGATGACTGCGGGAATTCGTCGCTGTTCTTCTTATCCTATGGACTTATCTGTTGATATCAACGTAATCGAGACATGACTTCGAAAAAGCTGCCGGCTCCTGACATTCGCACGACGCTGCATGTGCGCGACACATGCCTTTGCCTGCATGCCCAGCGCGCGGCGCGGGTCCTCGCCCGCCGCTTCGACGAGGCGCTGCGCCCGGCGGGTCTCACCAACGGCCAGTTCTCCATGCTGATGTCGATGAACCGGCCGGGTCAGGTCCGGATGCGCGAGGTCGCCTCTCTCCTCGGCATGGACCGCACGACGGTGACCGCCGCGCTGAAGACGCTGGAAAAGCGCGGCCTGGTGACGACCGAACCCGACCCGGAGGATCGCCGCGGCCGTCTTCTGGTCCTGACCGAGGCCGGCCGCGAACGGCTGGCCGAGGCGATGCCGATCTGGACCGCGGAACACGGCGCGCTGGAGGCCGATTTGGAGGACGCCGACCATCTTCGGGCCGGGCTGATTGCGTTGGTGAAATAGCGACGGCAGAACGGGTCGAGACCCGTCTACGCAGACTGCACGCTGCTCCAGGTCACCGCACGAACGTAACGAATTCCTCGAGCGGGGCGCGTTCGGTGCGGAAGCTGTTTTCGGGCTTCGACACGTCCTCGTAGCCGATCGCCATGCCGCAGGTGATGATCTCCTCGTCGGGAATGTCGAGCACCGGCCGGATCTGCTTGTGGTAGGGCGCAAACGCCGCCTGCGGGCAGGTGTGCAGGCCCCTGCCCCGCGCCGCGATCATGATCGATTGCAGGAACATGCCGTGGTCGATCCACGAGCCCTGGTTCAGCCTGCGGTCGATGGTGAAGATCAGCCCCATCGGCGCGTCGAAGAACACGAAATTGCGGTCGTGCTGCGCGCGCATCTGGTTGACGTCGCGCTTCGGGATGCCAAGCGCATCGTAGAGCGCGAAGCCGACCGCGCGGCGGCGCGCATAGTACGGTTCGAAGAACTTGTCCGGATAGTATTTGTATTCGTCCCAGGCGATCTTCTCGGCCCGGATGCCGGAATTGAGCACGGCATCCGACACCGCCTTCAGCTTCTCGCCAGTGACGACATAGACCTTCCACGGCTGCATGTTGGTGCCGGACGGCGCACGTGAGGCAACGGTCAGAATGTCGCGTATCGTCTGCTCGCCGACCGGGTCGGGCAGGAAGGCGCGCACGGACCGCCGCGACGTGATCGCCTCGTCGACGATCGCACTTTCGTCGACGATGTCCGGCTTCATCTGGGGTGCTGCCATCGAACGGCCTTTCGCCTCTGTGCCGCCTGCCGCTTTCGAAAGCAGGGAGTTCAGCAATTCGCATGGCCGGGCGGCACTTCGCAACCCCTGTGCCATTCGTGAAATCCCGCTTGATTTTTTCACGGCCGGCGTGAATATGAAATCCGTGAGCCAGATTTCACGAATTCCCCAGGAACAACCGCCCCGTATCCGTCATCTCGCGTCGGATTTGCGCGCGTTGCGCAAGGCGCGCGGCATGACGCTCTCGGAACTCGCCGCCCGCGTTGGCCGCTCGCTCGGCTGGGTGAGCCAGGTCGAGCGCGGCATCTCGAGCCCGGCAATCGCGGATCTGCGAGCACTTGCAACGGTCTACGGCGTGCCGCTCAGCCTGTTCTTCGCCAATGATGACGGGCCGGAGGCCGAGCGCGGCGTCATCGTCCGCGCCGTCGGCCGCCGCCGCCTGGGCTCCACCGACACGGGGCTCGTCGAGGAACTCCTGTCTCCCGACCTCGGCGGCTCCTTCGAGATTCTCCGCTCCGAATTCGCGCCGGGTGCTGCCCTGGACCGGCCATCGCTGCGCGCGACGGAGGAAGCCGGATACCTCGTGTCGGGCCGTTTCGAGATCGAGATCGACGGCGTCTGGCATGCGCTGCGCGAGGGCGATTCGTTCCGTTTCCGCGAGAAGCCCTTCCGCTGGCGCAACCCGGGCACGGTGCCGGCGGTCGTCATCTGGGTGGTGAGCCCGCCGGTGTATTGAGGAGGATCGCATGGCTGAATTCCCCACCCAGGCGCGCGTGGTCATCATAGGCGGAGGCGCCGTCGGCGTCTCCTCGCTCTACCATCTTGCCAAAGCCGGCTGGACCGACTGCGTGCTCTTGGAAAAGAACGAGCTGACCTCCGGCTCGACCTGGCACGCGGCGGGCAACGTGCCGACCTTCTCCTCATCCTGGTCGCTGATGAACATGCAGCGCTATTCGGCGACGCTCTACCGCGGGCTGGCCGAAGCCGTCGGCTATCCGATGAACTACCACGTCACCGGCTCGATCCGCCTCGCCCACGGAAAGGAGCGGATGCGCGAGTTCCAGCGCGCCAAGGGCATGGGCCGCTACCAGGGCATGGCGATCGACGTGATCGGCCCGAACGAGATCAAGGCGAAATATCCCTTCCTCGAACTGCACGACCTGGCCGGCGCGCTCTACGACCCGAACGACGGCGACATAGATCCGGCGCAGCTCACCCAGGCACTCGCCAAGGGCGCGCGCGATCTCGGCGCCCGCATCGAACGCTTCTGCCCGGTGACGGCCGTGCGCCGCGACGGGGACGAGTGGATCGTCTCGACGCCCAAGGGCGACATCCGATGCGAGAAGGTCGTCAACGCCGCCGGCTACCGGGCGGCGGAAGTCGGCAAGCTGTTCGGCCGCGATATTCCTATGATGGTGATGAGCCACCAGTACATCCTGTTCGACGAGATCCCCGAACTCGCCGCCTGGACGAAGGAGGTCGGCCACAAGCTGCCGCTGCTGCGCGACGTCGACACGTCGTACTACCTGCGCCAGGAGAAGTCCGGCATGAACCTCGGCCCCTACGAGCGCAATTGCCGGGCGCACTGGGCGAGCGCCGACGATCCGATGCCGGACGATTTCTCCTTCCAGCTCTTCCCCGACGATCTGGAACGGCTGGAATGGTATCTCGACGACGCCATCGCGCGCGTGCCGATCCTCGGCACGGCTGGCCTGTCCAAGGTCATCAACGGCCCGATCCCCTATGCGCCCGACGGCAATCCGCTGATCGGCCCGATGCCCGGTGTGCCGAACGCCTACGAGGCCTGCGTCTTCACCTTCGGCATCGCCCAGGCCGGCGGCGCCGGCAAGGTTCTGGCCGAATGGGTGACGGAAGGCGCGACCGAATGGGACATGTGGTCCTGCGACCCGCGCCGGTTCACCGCCTATGCCTCCGCCCCCGACTATGCCGTCGCCAAGGGCATGGAGGTCTACGGCCACGAATATGCGATCTCCTTCCCGCGCCACGCGTGGCCGGCGGCGCGCGACCGCAGGCTTTCGCCGATTCATGACCGTATCGCTGCGCTGGGCGCCCAGTTCGCGCCCTACAATGGCTGGGAGCGCGCGACCTGGTACGCGCAGCCCGGCGACGATACGTCCGAGGCGTCGACCCAGACCTTTGACCGCGAGGGGCCGTGGCAGCAGCGCATCCGCGAGGAATGCCTCGCCGTCCGCGACGCCGCCGGCATTCTCGACCTGCCCGGCTTTTCGCGGTTCCGCGTCAAAGGCGAAGGCGCGCGGGCATGGCTCTCCACGCTTATCACCGGCGTGGTGCCGAAACCCGGCCGCATCGGCCTCGGCTACTTCGCCGACGATCACGGCCGGATCGTCACCGAAATGTCGATCATGGCGATCGAGGAGGACTTCTTCTACCTCATCACAGCGGCGGTCGCCGAGGTGCACGATTTCGAGTGGCTCGCGAACCACCTGCCGCAAGCGACTCAGGTGACTCTGCAAAACGCCACCGAGGCTTTCTCCTGTCAGATCCTCACCGGGCCGAAATCGCGGGACATTCTGGCTGACGTGACCGATGCCGACCTGTCGCAGCCGTGGCTGACTCACCAGTCCTGCCGGATCGCCGGCAAATGGCTGCAACTCGTCCGCGTCTCCTTCGCCGGCGAGCTCGGCTGGGAATTGCACACGAGAGTGGAAGACACGGCCGCCGTCTTCGACGCCGTCTGGGCCGCCGGCCAGAAGCACGGCCTGAAACCCTTCGGCATGTTCGCGCTGGATTCGCTGCGGCTGGAAAAGTCCTATCGCGCCTGGAAGCAGGACCTGTCGACAGACTACACGATCCTGCAGGGCGGGCTGGAGCGCTTCGTCAAATGGGACAAGCCCGACTTCAAGGGCAAGGCAGCGCTGCTCAGCGAAAAGCAGCAGGGCGTGATCAAGCGCTTCGTCACGCTGGTCATCGAGAATCCCGGCCCGTGCGACGCGCCCTACATGTCGACGCTCTGGCACGACGGCGCGATCGTCGGCGAGACGCTGTCGGGCGGCTGGGGCCACCGTGTCGACAGGTCGATCGCGCTCGGCATGCTGCGCTCCGACCTCGCCGAGGCTGGAACGCGGATCGAAGTCGAGATATTCGGCGACCGCTTCGCCGCGATCGTCCAGAAGGACGAACCGCTGTGGGATCCGAAGAACGAGAGATTGCGCGCATGACGGCCCTGCCCTTTCCCGACGAGAGCTTCGGCGCCTTCCTGTTCGACATGGACGGCACGATCCTCAATTCCATCGCCGCCGCGGAACGCGTCTGGTCGGCCTGGGCGCACCGGCATGGCGTCGACGTGGAAACCTTCCTTCCGACCATCCACGGGCGGCGCGCACGCGAGACGATCGGTCAGTTGAACATCGCCGGAATGGATGTGGCCGCCGAGGCGATTGCGCTGGCCGAGGCCGAAATCGACGATGTGGAGGGCGTCGTCTCCATCGCCGGCGCGGAAGCCTTCCTTACCGCCCTGCCCGTCGACCGCTGGGCGATCGTCACCTCGGCCCCTCGCCGCCTGGCGCTGCGCCGCCTGGAGGCGGCGGGG
This sequence comes from Mesorhizobium sp., assembly GCA_019635735.1. Classification (GTDB taxonomy): domain Bacteria; phylum Pseudomonadota; class Alphaproteobacteria; order Rhizobiales; family Rhizobiaceae; genus Mesorhizobium_A. The sequence goes on along the minus strand of JAHBYX010000004.1, from coordinate 80,749 downwards.
CTGCCGGTGCCGGCGCTGATGATCAGCGGCGAAGACGTGGCCCACGGCAAGCCGGCGCCGGACTGCTTCCTCCTCGCCGCCGAGCGGCTCGGCCAGCAGCCGAAGGACTGCCTCGTCTTCGAGGACGCGCCCGCCGGCATCCAGGCTGCCGAGGCTGCGGGCGCGCGCGTGATCGTCGTCACCGCCGCGCATGCACATAGACTCGAGACGTCCCACCCGGTGATTGCCGGATACGCCCATGTCCTGCCGGTCCTGGACGGACGCGGGCGGCTGACGATCGGTGCCGGCTCGTCTCCCACGGACGGCTGGAGGCGCGCATGACAGGGATCATTCTCACCGACGGCGGCATGGGCCAGGAGTTGCTCCGCCGCTCCAAGTCCAAGCCCACGCCGCTCTGGTCGGCGCGCGTGCTGATCGACGAGCCGGATCTCGTGCGCGACCTGCATGCCGAGTTCATCGGAGCCGGCGCCAAGGTGATCACCATCAACACCTATGCGGCGACGCCGGAGCGGCTGGAGCGCGAGGGGGCGGGCGAGCTGTTCCAGACCTTGCAGGCGCGCGGCATCGAGCTAGCCCGCCAGGCGCGCGACGCGGCCGGCGACTGCGCCATCGCCGGCTGCCTGCCGCCCCTCTTCGGCTCCTACGCGCCGAAGCTGACGATCTCCTACGCCGACACGCTCGCCATCTACCGCCGCATCGTCGCCGAGCAGGCCGACCATGTCGACCTGATCCTGTGCGAGACGATGGCCTCGGCCGAGGAAGCCCACGCCGCGGCCACCGCGGCCTGCGAGGCCGGCAAGCCGGTCTGGGTGTCGTGGACGCTCGCCGATGAACCCGGCGCGCGCCTGCGCAGCGGTGAGACGCTGGCGGAGGCTGCTGCCGCGATCGCGCATCTCCCCGTCGCCGCGCGTCTCGTCAACTGCTCGCGGCCGGAGACGATCGATGCCGCGCTGTCGGCGCTCAAGGGCCTCGGGGCTCCGGTCGGCGCCTATGCCAACGGCTTCACCGCGACCGAGGCGCTGAAGCACGGCGGCACGGTGGACGTGCTGCACGCCCGCCACGACCTCGACCCGGACGCTTATGCAGACTTTGCGCTGGGCTGGGTCGAAGCCGGCCTCGACATCGTCGGCGGCTGCTGCGAGGTCGGCCCGCCGCACATCGCGGCACTTCGCGACCGTCTGGAAGCCGCCGGACACGAGATAGCGGGATCGCCCCATGCCTGAGCCGTCTTCCCGCATTTCCGGCATCACCCCCTCCGGCAAGGACGGCTGGGAGGTGCATTTCGACGCCATGACGCGCAAGCAGGCGGGCGAGGACATTATCATGCTGTCCGTCGGCGACCACGACTTCGACACGCCGTCGGAAACGGTCGAGGCGGCGGTGAAATATGTCCGCGCCGGCCATCACCACTACACCCATCTCCCCGGCCTGCCGCGCCTGCGCGCCGCGATGGCGAAGCTCTCCACCCGCTGCACCTGCGTGGAGACCGATCCCGACCAGATCCTCGCCACGCCCGGCGGCCAGGCCGCGCTTTTCGCGGCGGTGCAGGCGACGCTCGATCCTGGCAAGCATGCGATCGTCGTCGCGCCCTACTACGCGACCTATCCGGGCACCTTCCGCGCCGCCGGCGCCGGCTTCACGGTCGTCGAGGCGCATGCCGAGGACGGGTTCCAGCCCGATCCGGCGGCGATTGAAAAGGCGATCCAGCCGAACACGCGGGCGATGCTGATCAACTCGCCGAACAATCCGACGGGGGCCGTCTATACCCGCCAAAGCCTCGAAGCCATCGCCGACATCTGCCGCCGACACGATCTATGGCTGCTCTCCGACGAGGTCTACTGGACCATAGCGCACGGCGAACACGTCTCGCCGCGCAGCCTGCCGGGGATGGCTGAGCGGACGCTCGTCATCAATTCGATGTCCAAGAGCCACGGCATGACCGGCTGGCGCATCGGCTGGCTGACCGGCCCGAAGCCGCTCATCACGCAGTTGATCAGCCTCAACCTCGTCTCGACCTACGGCCTGCCCGACTTCGTCAGCCGAGCGGCGATCGAGGCGCTGGAGAACGACTGGGGCGTCGAGGAGATCGCCCGCATCTACGACACGCGCCGGCTTGCCTTCCTCGACGCCATACGCGGCATCAACGGCATCACGGTCCGCGGCTCCGAGGGCGGCATGTATGTCATGCTCGACATCCGCGCGGTCGAACCCGACGACGAGGCCTTTGCCTGGGGACTGCTCAACGCGGAGAAGGTCGCCGTCATGCCCGGCTCCTCCTTCGGCGACGCGGCCGCCGGCTGCATCCGCATCTCGCTCTGCCAGCCCGAGCCCGTCCTGCGCGAGGCGGCGGCTCGGCTCAGGCGGCATCTCGGGCGGTTGGCGGGAACCTTGTCATGAGCGGGAGCAGACCCCCACCCCTACCCCTCCCCACAAGGGGGAGGGAGACGCGGGCGCATTCGCGCACCTTCGGTCCAGAGTGTCTGGCTCAAGCGTCGCAATTCCCCTCCCCCTTGTGGGGAGGGGTACGGGGTGGGGGTAACTCCCGACGCCAATTCTCAACCTTGTCCGAGGCTGCCGCATGACCACCCTCCCCCAGAAGGCCCGCGCGGTGATCGTCGGCGGCGGCGTGTCCGGCTGCTCGGTGGCCTACCACCTGACGAAACTCGGCTGGACGGACGTGGTCCTGCTGGAGCGCAAGCAGCTTACCTCCGGCACGACATGGCACGCGGCCGGCCTGATCGGCCAGTTGCGCGGCTCGCAGAACATGACGCGGCTGGCGAAATATTCCGCCGACCTCTACGTCAAGCTGGAGGCGGAAACCGGTGTGGCTACCGGCATGCGCCAGGTCGGCTCGATCTCGGTGGCGCTGACCGAGGAGCGCAAGCACGAACTCTATCGCCAGGCGACGGTCGCCCGCGCCTTCGACGTCGACGTGCGCGAGATTTCCCCACATGAAGTCAAGGAGATGTATCCGCATCTCAACGTCTCGGACGTCGTCGGCGCGGTGCATCTGCCGCTCGACGGCCAGTGCGACCCGGCCAACATCGCGATGGCCTTGGCCAAGGGCGCCCGCCAGCGCGGCGCAGTCATGTCCGAGCAGACGAAGGTCACGAAGGTCCATGCCAAGGACGGCCGCGTTACCGGCGTGTCCTGGGCGAAGGACGGCGAGGAAGGCACGATCCAAACCGACATCGTCATCAACTGCGCCGGCATGTGGGCGCGGGACCTGGGGGCGCAGAACGGCGTGTCGATCCCGCTGCACGCCTGCGAGCATTTTTATCTCGTGACGGAACCGATCCCCGACCTCGGCCGCCTGCCTGTGCTGCGCGTGCCGGACGAGTGCGCCTACTACAAGGAAGACGCCGGCAAGATGATGCTCGGCGCCTTCGAGCCGGTGGCAAAACCCTGGCCGCCGGCCGGCCAGCGCATCCGCGAGGATTTCTGCTTCGACCAGCTGCCGGAGGACATGGACCATTTCGCGCCGATCCTCGACATGGGCGTCAACCGCATGCCGATGCTGGAGACGGCCGGCATCCACACCTTCTTCAACGGTCCGGAGAGCTTCACCCCCGACGACCGCTATTATCTGGGCGAAGCACCGGAATTGTCCGGCTACTGGGTCGCCGCGGGCTACAATTCGATCGGCATCGTCTCCTCCGGCGGGGCCGGCATGGCGCTGGCGCAGTGGATCAATGACGGCGAAGCGCCCTTCGACCTCTGGGAAGTCGACATCCGCCGCATGCAGCCGTTCCAGAAGAACCGGACCTACCTGCGCGCCAGAGTCACCGAGACGCTCGGCCTGCTCTATGCCGACCACTTCCCCTACCGCCAGATGGCGTCCGCCCGAGGCGTCAGGCGCTCGCCGCTGCACCAGCATCTCAAGGCCCGCGGCGCGGTGTTCGGCGAAGTCGCCGGCTGGGAGCGGGCGAACTGGTTCGCAAGGGAAGGCCAGGAGCGCGAGTACCGCTATTCGTGGAAGCGGCAGAACTGGTTCGGCAACCAGCGCGCCGAGCACATGGCGGTGCGCACCGGCGTCGGCCTGTTCGACATGACGTCCTTCGGAAAAATCCGTGTCGAGGGCCGCGATGCGCTAGCCTTCCTGCAGCGCGTCTGCGCCAACGACATGGACGTCGCGCCGGGCAGGATCGTCTATACGCAGATGCTGAACGCACGCGGCGGCATCGAGAGCGACCTGACCGTCTCGCGTCTGTCCGACACCGCTTTCTTCCTCGTCGTTCCGGGCGCCACGCTGCAGCGCGACCTCGCCTGGCTGCGCAAGCATGTCGGCGACGACTTCGCCGTCATCACGGACGTCACTGCCGCCGAAAGCGTGCTCTGCCTGATGGGGCCGAAGTCCCGCGACCTCATCCAGCGCATCAGCCCGAACGACTTCTCCAACGGAGCAAATCCCTTCGGCACCTGGCAGGAGATCGAGATCGGCATGGGCCTCGCCCGCGCCCACCGCGTCACCTATGTCGGCGAGCTCGGCTGGGAGCTCTATGTGTCGACCGACCAGGCGGCACATGTCTTCGAGACGATCGAGGAGGCCGGCGCCGACCTCGGCCTGAAACTCTGCGGCCTGCACACGCTCGATTCCTGCCGCATCGAGAAGGCCTTCCGCCATTTCGGCCACGATATCACCGACGAGGACCATGTGCTGGAGGCCGGCCTCGGCTTCGCGGTGAAGACCGCCAAGGGCGAATTCATCGGCCGCGACGCGGTATTGAGGAATAAGGAGGCGGGACTATCGCGCCGCATGGTGCAGTTCAAGCTCAAGGACCCCGAGCCGCTGCTTTTCCACAACGAGGCGCTGGTACGCGACGGCAAGATCGTCGGCACGGTCACCTCCGGAAATTACGGCCACTTCCTCGGCGGCGCCATCGGCATGGGCTACGTGCCCTGCGCGAACGAGAGCGAGGCCGACATTCTGGCCTCGTCCTACGAGATCGAGATCGCCGGCGAGCGCTATGCCGCCGAGGCGTCGCTAATACCGATGTACGACCCGAAGGCCGAGCGGGTGAGGATGTGACCCGCCCGGCCGGTGTCCCCTCGCCTACAGGTGCTGCTTGAACCAGTCGCGCTGCGCCGCCGAGGACACCTTGAACGGCTCGCCCGTATACGCCTCGAAATGCCCGCCGGGCAGGACGACCAGCTTCTTCGGCTCCAGCGCCTGCTCGTAGGCCCGAGCGGTCATGTCGAAGGGCGTGAGATGATCGCCTGCCGCGACCACGACCATCAGCGGCGTCGGGGCGATGCGGGCAATGTAGGTCGCCGGCTCGTATTCGGTGAACATCTCGATCGAATGCAGCGTCACCTCGTTCTTCCAGTTGGTCTCGTGCTCCTTCTCGAAGCGCGTGAAGAACTCGTAGGTGTCCGCCGTCGGCAGCGCGCAGGGCTGGCCCTCGGGTGCGGTGACCGGCATCATCGCGCCGGCCTCACCGCGGGCGCGGGCCGCGCGGTCACCGTCGAAGGCGGCGCGCAATCCGGCCCAGTGGTCGCCGCGGATCAGCCGCCGCGCCGTCTCGAAGCCCCAGGTCAGCGGCACCTGGGCGACGACGCATTTCACCCGCCGGTCGAGCGCGGCGACAACCAGCACATGCCCGCCGGCATAGCTCGAGCCCCAGACGCCGATGCGGTTCGGGTCGACGTCGCTCTGGGTCTGCGCCCAGGTGATGGCGTCGCGATAGCCGTTGATCTGCGCCCACGGATCGACATGGCCGCGCGGGCTTCCGTCGCTGACGCCGAAGTTACGATGGTCGTAGACGATGACGCCGAGGCCCGCCGCCGAAAACACCTCGGCAAAGCTGTCGAGATAGATCTCGCGCGTGGCGGTGAAGCCGTGCGCCATGATCACCGTCGGCGCCGGCCCTTCGACGCCCTTGGCCTTGTAATGCCAGCCGCGCAGGGTCACCCCGTCCTCGGTCCTGAATTCGATGTCGCGTCGCATGGTATCCTCCCTTGGCGATGGTCGAGGCGGACTTGATGCGCGAGGCGGCGCAGCCGCGCTTGCACGGCAGGGAAGCGGGCTTGTTCGACAGGGAAGTCTGGGTGCAATAATGTCAGTCGCGGCGCCGGCGGGAGGCATGGCGCGGGAGGATGCGATGGATTCGGGCACGTGGAGGTCTCTCGACCTGCCGCAGGCGCTGCGCGCGCAGGCGGCGCGCACGATGCTGAGCGAAGTGCATCTGCCGTGGTCGCTGAACCTGCCGGATCGCGAGCGCTACGACTGCCGGCTCGACTGGCACGGGCTGGGCGGGTGCTCGGTGGTCGAATGCCGCAGCGCGCCGCTCTCAGGCTATCGCGACGCCGCCGACATCCGCCGCACCGACGGCGACTACTTCGGCATGCTTTTGGTTCTCTCCGGCGAGGAGCGCGTCAGACAGGACGATATCGTGGCAAATCTCAGTCCCGGCGACATGCTGCTCTGGGACGGATCGCGGCCGATCCGCTTCGAAGTCATGAGTCCGCTGCACAAGGTCACGCTGCTCGTCCCGCGCGAGCGGCTCGGCCGCGGCGTCGTCGCGTCCGAACCGCGGGGTGCGGTGCGGCTGGAGAGCCGCAGCGGGCTGGGCGCGCTTGCCGCCGGCCACCTCGCCTCGTTGGCCAAAGTGGCGCGCGACATTCCCGCCGGCCACGGGCCGCTCGCCGCCGACATTCTCGTCGACCTGCTGGGGCGGCTGCTCGACCCCGTCACACAGGCACCCGCCACCGGCGACCTGCTCTCCCGCGTCCTTGCCCATGTCCAGGACAATATCGACGATCCGGCGCTGACGCCGTCGCGCATCGCCGCCCGCTTCGGCATCTCGCCGCGCTATCTGCACATGCTGTTTTCGGCCACCGGCGGAACGCTGTCCGCACATATCCGCACGCGCCGGCTCGCGGCGATGCGCCGCGATCTCGCCGACCCGCGCCAGGCCGGACGATCCATCACCGAGATCGCGCTGAACTGCGGCTTCTCCGACGGCGCGCACGCCAGCCGCGCCTTCAGCGCCGCGTTCGGCCAGTCGCCGAGCCTCTTTCGCGCCGGCCGCCGGCAGTAGAGCCACCCAAAAAACAGACCCCGGCAGGGGAGGTCAGCCTCCTGCCGGGGTGAGTTAAGCGGTCGCGCCGGGGGAACTCCGGCGCTGCGCTCGGGGGAAATCAGTTGACGATGACGATGCGGGTATTCTGCTGGCCGAACGTCTTGACCAGCGTGTAGAACGCCTCGGCATTCGTCGGGTGAAGCCGGATGCAGCCATGCGAGGCGGGGCGGCCGAGATTCTTGACGTGCGGGGTCGCATGGACCGCGTAGCCGCCGGTGAAGAACACCGAATGCGGCATCGGCGCATTATCGTATTTCTTCGAATACCACATCTCGTGCATGCGGTAGGGCTTCCACGAACCGGTCGGCGTGACATAGCCCTTCCCGGCGGTCGAGACCTTCCACTCGTAGGTCTGGCGGCCGCCGACGGAGACCTGCATCTTCTGCTCGGAGATGGAAATGCGGGCGACGACCTCGTTGGAGACCGAAGCCTGGGCGGGTGCTTTGCCGGCGGCCGTGAAGAGGCCGAGGCCGGTCACGGCGATCGCGGCGATGTTGATGAAGCGGGCGGATAGAGCGGTCATTGGAGCCTCCAGCTGTTTCGTTAGCGTCTGCTGCGCTTGATGGAGACAATTTGGGCCGGCTCTGTATCGCCGCAATTTCACCCCGCGTTCATATTTGTTTCGAAATGGTTTCCATTCGGGTCATTTTCGGAAACATGATCGCCCGCCTTTCGCAGCATCCTTTCCCGTCGGGCAATTCACGCGGAATTCCAGCCGCTTGCGGCAACAGACCAGGTTTCAAGCGGCACATTCCGGATACATGGCCCGATCAATCTGGCTGCATGAAAGACAACCGCCCAGGCGCCGCAGCGGCAGCCGGGACTTAGGGAGAAACGGTCATGAATTCGAGGTTCGGATCGACCATACTGATTGGACTGCTTTACGCGCAGGCGGCGTTCGGCCTGCTCGCCGTCGGCGCGGTCGTGTTGAAGGATCGGGCCGCCGACCAGGCCCTCGCCGCTTCGACGGTCGAGATCGCGTCCGCTGCGAGTTCGGTGGTTCGCTAGGTGCAGCCCGGGGCAGGCAGACAGACGGTGCGGCGTTCGGCGGGCAACACCCGTTTCGCCCTTCTATGCGCCTTTCGGCGGATCGAACCGGTAGCCCGCGCCCCGCACGGTGACGATGCTCTCGGAATCGAGCTTGCGGCGCAGCCGCACGATGCGGGAATCGATCGACCGGTCGAAGGCCTCGTAGCTCTCGGCAGGCGCTGCGGCGATGATGTCGTCGCGGTTGATGACCGTATGCGGATGGGCGGCGAACAGCTTGAGCATCGCCACCTGGCCGGCGGAGAGCTGCTCCTCCTCGCCGGAATGGTGCATCACCAGCGCCGCCCTCAGGTCGACGGTGGAGTTTTCGAGCGGCAGGAGATCGGGCGCGGCAAAGCCGCGACGGGTCAGGATGCCGCCGATGCGGGTGGCCGCCTCGCGCAGGTTGAACGGCGCTTCGATGACGTCGGCGGCGCCGAGTTCGAGCGCCAGCACCTTCTCGATCAGCACCGGTCCGGACGAGACAAGGACGAAGGCCGGCCCCTCCTCCCCGCCATAGTCGCGCAGGAGGTCGAGGCCGGACCCGCCGGGAAGCTGCAGGTCGACGACCGCGAGATCCGGCTTGCCGGCGAACAGGGGCCTCGCCGACCACATTTCATGCGCCAGGGTCACGTCGTGTCCGCGACGGCGCAGATACTCGCCGAGCTGGACGCCGGCTTCCTTGCTTGCGGACACGACTGCGATCACCGCTCTGGCGGACATGGACCTTCCAGAAAAAAGAGATAAAGAAAGACTCGGGCATGATGTTTACACCCAATCTGCTTGCCGGAACCAGCAGGGAAGACACCGCCGTGCGATCGAAAATCGTTGTCGTCGACGACGAGCCGGACCTTCGCGATGCGGTCGCGGAGTATCTGCAGGCGAGCGGGTATGACGTGACGGTGGCCGGCGATGCCGCGGCCATGCGCGAGATCGCCCGCGAACAGACGTTCAACCTCGCCATCCTCGACATTTCCATGCCCGGCGAGGACGGCCTGTCGCTCGGCCGATGGCTGCGCTCGAAGATGCCGGTGGGCATCATCTTCGCCACCGCCTCCGGCACGTCGATCGACCGCATCGTCGGCCTGGAACTCGGCGCCGACGACTACATCGTGAAACCATACGAGCTGCGCGAACTGCTCGCCCGGGTGCGCTCCGTTCTGCGCCGCGTGCCGCAGCCGACGGGCACCGTGTCGGACGACGACGGCCCGGTGCGCCCGGCGCGCCGCGTGGTGACGTTCGGCGGCTTCTCCGCCGACCTCGACGGACGCATGGTCACCGGCCCGAGCGGGGCCATGGTGGAAATGGCCAAGAGCGAGTTCGACGTGCTCGAGGTTTTCCTGACCCGCGCCAACCGCCTGCTCAGCCGCTCGGCGATCGCCGAGGCCATCGGACTGGCCGACGAGGCCGACGATTCGCGCGCGCTCGACATCCGCATCATGCGGCTGCGCAAGAAGATCGAGCACGACCCGTCCAACCCGCGCTTCCTGCGCACGGTGCGCGGCGAAGGCTACATCTTCTCCCTGTCCGACACGGGACAGAAGACCGCGTAAAGGGGCGGTATCCTGGAACCGACCCTGGCTGTTCTCGAAGACATTTCCCGCTTCCGGCAGGATTTCCAGTCGCGCGGCCTCACCGTGGTCGTGGCCGACCTCATGCGCCGGATGCGCCAGGCGAGCGACTGGCAGCAGGAGATCGACGACGTCCTCGCCATCATCGGCATGGCGTTCCGCTGTCACCGCTCCGTGCTGTTCCGCATGCGCGACATAACGGGACAGGGCTTCTCGCAGACCATCGTCTCCTACTGGGTTGACCGCACCGTGCTCGGTCCCGAAGGCCGCCCGACGACGATCGGCCAGTCGATGATCGAAACGGACTCCCTTCTGCAGACACTGTCCGAGGATGCGCGGCGCGGCACGGTCTTTGCCGGCCACACCCGCGAACTGACCGGTTTCCTGCGCGAGGACTTCGAACGCCAGCGCATCAAGTCCTTCATGTCCTACCCGGTCTTCGCGCACGGCTATGTCTGGGGAACGCTCGCGGTCAACGACTGCATGACCGAGCGGGACTGGTCGGACGAGGAGCATTCGGCGCTCTCCATGGTGGCGCTGATCGTCGGCGACGCCATCGAGCGTTCGCAGACCGAGGCGCACATCGCCGAGACCTTCCGCACCACGATGCTCAACGCGGCGCTCGACGGCATGGTGATCATCGACGAGAGCGGCGGCATCATCGAGTTCAACCCGGCTGCCGAGCGCATGTTCGGCTGGAAGAAGCACGAGGTGCTGGGACGCTCGATCGTCAGCACGCTGATCCCGCTCGACTATCGCCCGATGCTGGTCAACGGCCTGCGCTCCTACCTCGAAAGCGAGGCCGGGCGGATGATCGGCAAGCGCTTCGAGATGAACGGGACGAACGCCAAGGGCGAGATTTTCCCTGTCGAGCTGACCATTTCCGAGGTCAATGCCGCCGGGCGCAAGCTGTTCATCGGCGCGGTCCGGGATCTTCGCGAGCGGCGGCGTGCCGAGGAGGAAATCAACCGCCAGCGCGACCGGCTGCACCAGAACGAGAAGATGGCGGCGATGGGCTCGCTGCTTGCCGGGGTATCGCACGAACTGAACAACCCGCTCGCCGTGGTGGTGGCGCAATCGACGCTGCTGCACGAATTCGCGCCGGACGCCGCCACCAAGACGCGCGCCGAGAAGGTGCGCGCGGCGGCGGAACGGTGCGGGCGCATCGTCAAGAGCTTCCTCGGCATGGTGCGGCTGCATCCGACCGCTCAGGCCGAAACCGACCTCAACCAGGTCATCCGTTCGGCGCTCGAGATCAGCGCCTATGGTGCCCGCTCGTCCGGCATCGTCATCGAGACGCTCCTGTCCCCGGCCGATCTGCCGGTGCTGGGCGATGCCGACCATCTCACCCAGGTCGCGGCAAACTTCCTCGTCAACAGCCAGCATGCGCTCGCCTCCGTGTCCGGCGAGCGGCGCATCAAGGTCCGGTCGGAACGGACCCCGGCCGGCCTCGCCCGCTTCTCGATCGAAGACAACGGACCGGGCATCCCGAAGGACATCCGCGACCGGATCTTCGAGTCCTATTTCACCACCAAGCCGGTTGGCGTCGGCACCGGTATCGGCCTGTCGATCTCCAAGTCGATCGTCGAACGCCACAACGGCAAGGTCTGGTACGAAGAGAGCGACACGGGCGGCGCCCGCTTCGTCGTCGAGCTCCCGATGGTCGCCCGCTCGCTCGGCGAGATCGCAGGCACTGCGCCCTACTCCACCAGCATCCGCACCGCGCTCATCATCGACGACGAGCCAGACGTCGCGGGATCGCTGTCCGATATCCTCGAACTGATGGGGATAAGGTCCGTCATTCATACCGGATGGGCCGAGGCGCGCGATGGCATCGACAGCCTCGATATGGAAATCGACATCGTCTTCTCGGATCTGCGCATGCCCGGCGCGAGCGGGCTCGACATCTACCGCGAGCTGACCCTGAAGCGGCCGCATCTGGCCACGCGCTTCGTGCTCGTGACGGGCGACAGTCTGGGCGCGCGCGCCGAGTTCGAGGAGATTTCGCCGAAGCTCAGGCCTCTCCTCCTGGAGAAGCCCTTCTCGACGCTCGACGTGCGCGGCGCGCTGGCAGCCGTCACCGACCAGATCCGCACGCAGCAGAACTGAGCCCGGGCTCAACTTGCCGTCATCGCCTCGACGTCGAGCACGTCGTGCCGCGCGATCACCGCGAAGGCTTCCACTTCGTTGGCGACGAAGAAATCCCAATCCCTCGTCCGCAGCCGGAGCCAGACCGACTCCTGCGAGAAGTGCTTGGCCCGGACATGGGCGCGCTGGGAAGCCTGGCGGCGGACGATGTGCATGCTCGTCTCCTGTCGAAATCTGTTCAATGTCGGATGCTCGCGTCGGCCAGGCGCACGTTGCGCTTCAGACCGTTGTCCTTGGCGATTGCCAGGATGCAGTCGAGCGATTCGGACGCCCAAGCCTGGCCGGCACAGGCCTTGTCGGTCTCGCTGCGGACCACGAGCCGCGGCGCCTTTTCGGTGGTCGCGGCAAGCTCGATGGCCGGCGCCTCGGGTTCGACCGCGCCGAAGGCGGCGCGCGGCGACGGCAGCAGCATCATGAAGGCGATCGCGCCGACCGAGATCACCGAAAACATCGCCATCTGGTTCTCCGAGGTGCGGGTGCGCACGGCGATGCGGGGGAGCCCGGCGAATGCGGAACGGCGGGCGGCGGGGGCGAAGTGAGCGGACATGGCGGGCGGCCTTTCGTTTGGATTTGTTCCCTGATGACGCCAGTTCTAGGGACAGGCCGTATCGTCGCGGTGCCGATGCGTTAACTTCTTTGTAACGCGTCTGTTTCGGAATCCTTTCGTTTGTTGCGCGTTTCGAAGCGGTAGCGAAAGTTCGTTACCGGATCTGGTTCCGGATCTGGTCGTAAAGGATCTGCGCCGCCGGCGAGAGGGAGCGGTTGCGGACCGTAATCAGGCTGTAGGGCTGGACGACGATCTCGAAATCGGTCGGAAGGATTTCCACCGATCCGTCGAGGTCGCCCCTGCCCCGCAGGAAATTCGCCACTTCGGTCGACACGGCGGCGATGGCGTCGGATTGCGCCACCATCACCAGCGTCAGCAGCAGCGACGAGGTGTTGAGCACGCGGTCGGGCAGCGGGGCGCCGTGGGACACGAAAATGCCCTCCAGCGTCCGCCGCAGCAGCGATCCCCCCGGCTGCAGCACCCAGTCGAAACCGTGCAGCGCGTCGAGCCGCACCGCGCCCTGGCCCAGCAGCGGATGCCCCCGCCGCACGATGAGGCAGGCCTTTTCGACGCCGATCACGCGCGCCTCGAACAGGCGCGGATTGAGATCGTCGGGAATGCGCGCGACGATGAAGTCGTGGCGCGAGGCGAGCAGTTCCTTCGCCAGCACCGCGCTGGTCTCGACCTGCATGTTGATCTCGACCTTGGGATAGGTTTCGCGGACGATCTTGATGGCCGGAATGACGAGGTCGATGGCCGGCGCGGTCACCGCGCCGAGATAGACCGAGCCGCCCTTGCCGCTGCGCAGGTCGGAGATCTCGCGGTCGACTTCGCGCAGCTCGAGTAGCACCGATCGCGCACGCCGGGCCAGCGCCTTGCCATAGGGCGTCAGCGTCACGCCGCGCGGCAGCCGCTCGCAGATCGGCGCGCCGACGATCGCCTCGATCTCGGCGATCATCCGGGAGGCGGCCGGCTGGGAGATGTTGAGCACGGAGGCGGCCGCGCTCACCTGCCCATGTTCGTCGAGCGCCGCCACCATGCGCAGGTGGCCGAGCTTCAGCCCGCCACGCGCCAGCGCCTCGCCGTCGCCGTGGCGCTCGCCACCCCAGGCCGGATTGGTCCACCCCTGCCGATCGGACACGTCGCCCTCCTCCTCGAACCATATGCCGGTTTCGGTATAGCAATCATCGATCTTTGCATTTGACAGTTATGACTATAACCGAAATTTTCGTCACCCAGCGCGGTCCCGGCGATCAGACATAAAGAAAGACGCCGAGCGACGGGAGGAGCTTCAGGCCGCGCCTCGCCCAATCGGCACAAGCCGCATTCCATTTCTCACCTGCCGCACAGAACCCGATGCATTGTCTGGGCGGCAGCCACCACACCACCCAAAGGGAGGAACGACGTGAAATTCCTGAAGACAATCGTGGCGGCCGCGGCCGTCAGCCTGCTGGCCCTGGCGCCTCAGGCCTTCGCCCAGGACAAGGGCCTCGTCGGCATCGCCATGCCGACTAAATCCTCGTTGCGCTGGATCAGCGACGGCGACAGCCTCAAGGCCGCTCTCGAAGGCATGGGCTACACCGTCGACCTGCAGTATGCCGAGGACGACATTCCGAACCAGCTCGCCCAGATCGAAAACATGGTGACCAAGGACGCCCAGGCGCTGATCATCGCCTCGATCGACGGCACGACGCTGTCGGCCGTGCTCCAGCAGGCAGCCGACAAGGGCACCAAGGTCATCGCTTATGACCGCCTGATCCGCGACAGCGCCAATGTCGACTATTACACCACCTTCGACAACTTCAAGGTCGGCGTCCTGCAGGCGGAATCAATCCTCAAGGGGCTCGGCTATCCGGAGAAGCAGGGTCCGTTCAACATCGAGCTGTTCGGCGGCTCGCCCGACGACAACAACGCCTTCTTCTTCTACGACGGCGCCATGAGCGTGCTCCAGCCGCTGATCGACAAGGGCGTCCTCGTCGTCAAGTCGGGCCAGATGGGCATGGAAAAGGTCGGCACGCTGCGCTGGGACGGCGCGGTCGCGCAGGCCCGCATGGACAACCTCCTGTCGGCGCACTACTCCGACGGTTCGCGCGTCGATGCGGTTCTGGCTCCCTATGACGGCCTGTCCCGCGGCATCATCTCGTCGCTGCGCGGCGTCGGCTACGGCACCGCCGACCAGCCCTGGCCGATCATTTCGGGTCAGGACGCCGAGACGCCCTCGATCAAGGCGATCATTGCCGGCGAACAGTATTCGACCGTGTTCAAGGACACGCGCGAACTGGCGAAGGTGACGGCGAAGCTCGTCGACGCGGCGCTCTCCGGCGGCACACCCGAGATCAACGACGAGAAGACCTACAACAACGGCGTCAAGGTGGTTCCCTCCTACCTGCTGGTTCCGGTGTCGGTCGACAAGTCCAACTACCAGGCGATCGTGGTCGACTCCGGCTATGTCAAGGCCGAAGAGCTGAAGTAAGCTGGCGAAGAGACTCTTCTCCCCGTTCACGGGGAGAAGATGCCGGCAGGCAGATGAGGGGCGGCGCCAACCATAGGAATGGACATGCCGCCCCTCATCCGACCCTTCGGGCCACCTTCTACCCGTGAACGGGGAGAAGGAAAGGAGAGCCAATGGACGACCTCATCCTCGAGATGCGCAACATCACCAAGACGTTTCCCGGCGTGAAGGCGCTGGAGAACGTGACCCTGCAGGTGCGGCGCGGCGACATTCACGCCATCTGCGGCGAGAACGGCGCGGGCAAGTCGACGCTGATGAAGGTGTTGTCCGGCGTCTACCCCATCGGCAGCTATTCCGGCGACATCCGGTTCGAAGGCAAGGAGTGCCGCTTCACCGGCATCCATGATTCTGAAAAGCTCGGCATCGTCATCATCCACCAGGAGCTTGCGCTGGTGCCCATGCTCTCGATTGCGGAGAACATGTTCCTCGGCAACGAACAGGCGACCGCCGGCGTGATCGACTGGAACAAGGTGCGCCGCCGCGCCGGAGAGCTCCTGCGCAAGGTCGGATTGCGCGAGGATCCCGACACGCTGATCACCAATATCGGCACGGGCAAGCAGCAGCTGGTCGAGATCGCCAAGGCGTTGGCCAAGGACGTCAAGCTTTTGATTCTCGACGAGCCGACGGCGTCGCTTTCGGAAAAGGACAGCCAGGCCCTCCTCGACCTGCTCCTCGAGTTCAAGGCGCAGGGCATGACCTCGATCATGATCTCGCACAAGCTCAACGAAATCAAACGCATCGCCGACAAGATCACGGTCATCCGCGACGGTCAGACGATCGAGACGATGGACAAGGCCGACGTCACCGAGGACCGCATCGTCACCTCGATGGTCGGGCGCACCCTGGAGAACCGCTATCCGCCGCGCGACCCGAAGATCGGCGAGACGATCTTCGAGGTGAAGAACTGGTCGGTCTACCATCCGCTCCATCCCGAACGACAGGTGATCAAGAACGTCGACCTGAATGTGAAAAGGGGCGAGGTCGTCGGCATTGCCGGGCTGATGGGCGCCGGCCGCACGGAATTCGCCATGAGCGTGTTCGGCCGCGCCTGGGGCGTGAACATCACCGGCGACGTGTTCCTGCACGGCAAGAAGGCGGACACATCGACCGTCAACAAGGCGGTCGCGGCCGGCCTCGCCTATGCCACCGAGGACCGCAAGGTCTACGGCCTCAACCTGATCGACCACATCAAGCACAACGTCACGATCGCCAACCTGCCGGCCGTGTCGTCGAAGGCCGGCGTCATCGACGACATGGGCGAACTGAAGGTCGCCAACGATTACCGCCGAAGGACCAACATCCGCTCGTCCTCGGTCTACCAGATCGCCGGCAACCTCTCGGGCGGCAACCAGCAGAAGGTGGTGCTGTCCAAGTGGCTGTTCGCCAATCCCGAGGTGCTGATCCTCGACGAGCCGACGCGCGGCATCGACGTGGGAGCGAAATATGAGATCTACACGATCATCGGAAAGCTCGCCGAAGACGGCAAGGGCATCCTGGTGATATCGTCGGAAATGCCGGAACTGCTGGGCATATGCGACCGCATCTACGTGCTCAACGAAGGCCGCGTCGTCGGAGAAATGCAAGCGGCCGAGGCCAGCCAGGAAAAGATCATGCGGGCGATCATGCGCGGCCAGGCCCGGGAGGAACAGTTGGAAAGGGCAGCGTCATGAGCACCGAAACCGCCGCACCCGTCGTCAGCCCGGCGAAGGCCTCGGCGCAGGACGCCATCAAGTCGAACCTGCGCGAATACGGCCTGATCATCGCGCTGATCGCGATCATGCTGTTCTTCCAGTTCACCACCAGCGGCATCCTGTTCAAGCCGGTCAACCTGACCAATCTGGTGCTGCAGAACTCCTACATCGTGGTCATGGCGCTCGGCATGCTGCTGGTCATCGTCGCCGGCCATATAGACCTCTCCGTCGGCGCGGTCGCCGGCTTCGTCGGGGCGGCCGCGGCCGTGCTGATGGTGGACTACGGCTTCAATCCATTCCTCGCGGCGGCGATCTGTATTGCGCTGGGCGCGGTGATCGGCGGCGCGCAGGGCTATTTCGTCGCCTATATGAAGATTCCCTCCTTCATCGTGACGCTGGCCGGCATGCTGGTGTTCAAGGGCCTGCTTTTGTGGCTGCTCGGCGGCCGCTCGCTCGGCCCCTTCCCGACCGAGTTCCAGATGCTGTCGGCCGGCTTCATCCCGGACGTCATCGGTCCGTGGACGATCGTCGCGCCAACGCCCAACGCGGCCGGCAACCCGACGCCCGGCACCGGCATCGTGCTGCACGCGACCACGATGATCATCGGTATCCTCATCGTCGCGCTGATGCTGTGGTTCGCGCTGAAGAGCCGGCGCGACCGCGAGAGCCACGGCTACGAGGCGGAGCCCTTCGGCTTCTTCATCGCCAAGAACGTCGTGCTGGCCGGCATCATCCTGTTCCTGATGTACAAGTTCGCCTCGTACAAGGGCCTCCCCAACGTGCTGATCGTCATGGGCGTGCTGATCGCCGGCTTCGTCTTCCTGACCAAGCGGATGACCTTCGGCCGCCGCATCTACGCGATGGGGGGCAACATCAAGGCCGCGGCGCTCTCCGGCATCAACACCGAGCGGCTGACCTTCTACATCTTCTCCATCATGGGCGCGCTGGCGGGCCTGGCCGGCCTGATCTACGCCGCCCGGCTCAACCAGGCGACGCCGAAGGCGGGCGCGGGCATGGAACTCGACGTCATCGCCGCGGTCTTCGTCGGTGGGGCGTCGGCCATGGGCGGCGTCGGCGAGGTCGCGGGTGCCGTTATCGGCGCCTTCATCATGGGCGTCATGAACAACGGAATGGGGATCATGGGCATCAACATCGACTGGCAGCAGGTCATCAAGGGCCTGGTGCTGCTCGGCGCGGTCGCCTTCGATCTCTACAACAAGAAGAAGGCGTAAGCTTCGGGAGGACGACCGAAACCGCCTTGTGAGGAACAGCACGAGCCCGGCTTGGAACGCGGCGGCGCCATGACGCCCCGCAAACGGCGGAGCTTTGCCGGCAAGGTCCGGCGAACCGGAAGGAAACGACAGATGCTTTTGTCCCAGATCGTCGACGAAACCGGCCGCATCAGGGTTCTGGCGCGCCACGAGGACCGCGTGCGCCTCGTCGAGGGTGCCGCGTCCGTCTATGCGCTGGCGCTCGAAGCGGCACGGACCAACAAGGGGCTGGAGGAACTCGTGCTGCAGCGGGGCCTCGGCGCCGACGTCGACCTCGAGCTCGCCTATCGCCAGGGCCGCGTGCGCTCGCCGATCCACCATCCGGACCCCGCCCACCTCCACCTCACCGGCACGGGCCTCACCCATCTCGGCTCGGCATCCACCCGCGACGCCATGCACAAGAAGCTCGAGACAGGCGAGGAGACGCTGACCGATTCCATGAAGATGTTCCGCATGGGCCTCGAAGGCGGCAAGCCGGGCGGCGGCGAGCCGGGCGTCCAGCCGGAATGGTTCTACAAGGGCAACGGCTCGATGGTGGCTGCCCCCGGCGCTCCCCTCGTCTCGCCGGCCTTCGCCGAGGATGCCGGAGAGGAACCCGAGATCGCCGGCATCTACGTCATCGGCGACGACGGCACGCCTTTCCGCGTCGGCTTCGCCCTGTCGAACGAGTTCTCGGACCACGTCACCGAGCGCGTCAACTACCTCTATCTGGCGCATTCGAAGCTGCGCAACGCCGCCTTCGGCCCCGAGATCCTCATCGGCCCCCTCCCCGCCGACGTGCGCGGCCGCTCGCGAATCCGCCGCAAGGGCGTGACCATCTGGGAAAAGCCGTTCCTGTCGGGCGAGGACAACATGTCCCACACCATCGCCAACCTGGAGCATCACCATTTCAAGTATGGCTTGTTCCGCCAGCCGGGCGACGTGCATGTGCACATGTTCGGCACCGCAACGCTGTCCTTTGCCGACGGCATCCGCACCGGCGCGGGCGACGTGTTCGAGATCGAGGCCGACGGCTTCGGCCTGCCGCTGCGCAATCCGCTGGAGATCGAGAAGCCGGCACCGGTGACGGTGCGGGCGCTGTAGGGTCAGGTCATCGCTGACACGGCCCCACATCGCCCTGCCGGGCACTTCTCCCCGTAATGACGGGGAGAAGGAAGCAGCTTTGACGTCGGTACCCCCTCTCCCCGTCCTTCACGGGGTAAGGGTGAGGGGCAGCTCGGACGCCCGACTATTGTGCCACTGGCAAATCTAGACTGTCGCCGGCCTGCCCCGCATCGAGCGCCAGAGGAGAAGCGTCATCACGCTGACATTAAGCAGGTTCCAGGCAATCCCGTTGAGGAACGCCGCCGCGTAGGAGCCCGTCTGGTCGTAGATCCAGCCCGACATCCAGCCGCCGAGCGCCATGCCGAGGATGGTCGCCATGATGACGATGCCCACCCGCTGTCCCGCCTCCTTCGCGGGCATGTATTCGCGCACGATGATGGCATAGCTCGGCACGATGCCGCCCTGCGCCAGCCCGAACATCGCCGAGACTATGTAGAGCGAGGCGAGCCCGTCGAAGGGGATGTAGAACAGGAGCGACAGGCCCTGCAGCACCGAGCCGATGAGCAGCGTCGGGATGCCGCCGATCCGGTCGGCGAGGAAGCCGGATGCCAGCCGGCTGATGATCCCCGTCGCCAGCATCAGCGACAGCATTTCCGCGCCCCGCGCCACGCCGTAGCCGAGGTCGGCGCAATAGGCCACGATGTGCACCTGCGGCATCGACATTGCCACGCAGCAGGCAAGCCCCGCGACGACGAGCAGCGCCTGGATCGCGCCGGGCGACAGGCCGATGTCCCTGACCATCGGCGCGTGCACCGCCCCGCCGGTCTGGTGCGGCGGCCGCCGGCCGAGCATCGCCGCCAGCGGAATCATGGTGACCAGGCAGACGATGCCGATGACGAGATAGGTGCCGCGCCAGCCATAGGCGGAGAGCAGCGGCTGCATCGCCATCGGCCATAGCGCGCCGGCGAGATAGTTGCCGCAGGCGGCCACCGCCACCGCGATGCCGCGACGCCGGTCGAACCAGTGCGAGATGTCGGCGATCAGCGGCCCGAAGGTCGACGACGAACCAGCTCCGATCAGGAGCCCCTGCGCCAGCGCCAGCACGGGAATCGACGGCGCGAGCGAAGCGAGCAGGAAGCCCGCGCCAAGCATCGCCGCCGAGACCAGCGCCGGCACCCGGAATCCCATCCGGTCGATCAGCCGCCCGATCACGACATTGCCGAGCGCGAAGCCGAGCATCGTGGCAGTGTAGGCGAGCGACGCCTCGCCGCGCCCGGCGCCGAACTCCGCCTGCGCGGCCGGCAAAACGACGACGATCGCCCACATGCCGACGCCGCCGATCGTGGCCAGCGCCAGCGAAATGCCGAGCCGCGTCCACGCATAGGCGCCGTCGGGCGCATAGCGGTCGATTCGCGCCGCATGGTTCATCGCGTCATTCCTCCCGGCCGCGCAGCGGCGATGGCCGCGTCATGTCCGGCGGCACGATGTCGGATCGGGGCAGCGCGGGGCAGCGCCACGGAGCCACGATGCACCACGCCAGCCGCGGGTCAGACTGCCGACGAACCCAGGGCAACCGACCGGCGTCCCCTGCCCGGCGGCGGCGCCCCGCCGGCCTTCCGCGGGCCATTCGCGATGAGACAATTTTCACGCGCCCGCGGGGTGGACACCCGGGAGCCGGTTCGCTATAGAGCCGCACCTGACGCGGTTGCCGCGTCATCTGGCCCGGGTGCGTAGCTCAGTTGGTAGAGCAGCTGACTCTTAATCAGCGGGTCACAGGTTCGATCCCTGTCGCACCCACCAAAGCCAGCTCGCCTTCATCTTGACATGCCGGCTGTACTCTGTCGGATGATGCCGCATCGCGCCTGCCCGACCCTCTATCCGCACATCCAATATGACAGATTCGAAGCTGCCGCCCTGGGAAGCCGCTTTCCGCGATCGTCACGTCAGGGCGGACCGGAGGTTCCTGCTCAAGGTTGCAACGCGCTTGCGCTGGCATTGCCGGGACTGGTTCGGACGCCGCATGCTGGTTGGAAGTGGCGTGGAGATCGGAGCCCAGTATGTGCCGACGAAGATCGATCCCCGTAGGGCTTCGGTCGAATACGTCGATGCCGTTTCCAACGAGCACCTTGTCCGGCGCTACGCGCTGGCAGAGAAGGAGCTCGTTCCGCTTGCACACGTCCTGGAAGCGACGAACCTGGAGCCATACTCCGCCGGCAGCAGGGACTTCCTGATCGCGCACCACGTCCTCGAGCATATCGACGATCCGGTGGGCGCTGTCGTCGAATGGTTGCGAATCCTGAAGAGCGGTGGGTTGCTCTTCCTCTCCGTCCCGAACTACAGGGGCAATCACTACGATTTCCGGCGGCTACCTCCAAACCGCGGACATCTTCTCCTTGATCGAACCGATCCTGCGGGGCGACCAGCGCGCAATCTCGATCACTACCGAGAGATGGCCCGAACCATGTGGGATTGGTCACCGGGCGATCCGCGCGTCGAACAGACAGCGCGCGCATGGACTGAAGCCGGGGATCGCCATCACTACCACGTCTTCGACGAATCGACCCTTCGCGACGTGCTCGACCTTGCCGCGCGGGAAAGCGGGTGCCGGCTCGATCTGGACGGCTACCTGCTTCTCGACCACGGGTTCGAATGGCTGGTGCTGGCGCGGAAATCACCGGCCGGCGAAGCTGGAGCGCACTGGCCCAGCCGCACAGTGTCCCGTCCGGCATCGTTGACAGTCTTCACGCGGACGATCCTGAGCGAGGCGTATCGACGATTGTTCGCACGGGGCCGGAGGCGGTGACGACCGGCCACTGTCATGTCTGGCCTTATGAAGGCGCTCGCCCCGCCTAGACGAAAATCTCCCCCCGCCCGACGATGACCGCCTCGCCGCCGATGCGCGCGGCGGTTGCCTTGCCGCCTTCCACGTCCACCTCCAGCCGGATCCGCGACGGCCTTTCCATCTCGATGCCCTGCTCGATCCAGATTTCGTGGCTGCCGTCGTCCGGCCTTTCGTTGGCGACGAAGGTTCCGACGAAGGCGGCGGCGGCCGATCCGGTGGCCGGGTCCTCGTAGGACGGGCTTGCCGCGACGAACATGCGGGCGCGGAAGGAACTGCCGGCAAGGCTCGTCTCGCGGCAGTAGACATAGGCGGATGCTTTCGCGTCGTTCGCCTTGGCCGGCGCGAAGGCCTGCCAGGCATGGGTGTCGAAGCTGACGCGCCGCATCGCCTCCAGCCCCTTGAGTGGAACCGTCACATAGGGCACGCCCGCCGACCAGGCGCCGATCGCATGGCCGTCGAAGCCGAGATCGGCGGGATCGAGCCCGAGCGCGGCGGCGATCCGCGCCGGTTCGGGCATGAACGGCATCGGCTCCGACAGCCGCGGCACGTCGAATTCGGCAAAGGCCGCGCCTTCGCCGCCGCTGACGATGCAGCGCACCGGCCCGATGTTCTCCTCCAGCACCAGGATTCCGCCGTCGCCGTGGCCGCGCTCGCGCCACAGCGCCACCGCCGTGCCGACGGTCGGATGGCCGGCGAAGGGCATCTCGTATTCGGGGCAGAAGATGCGGATCCGCGCCGCATGTGCCGGATTTTCGGGCGGCAGCACGAAGACCGTCTCGGACAGGTTGAACTCGCGCGTGATCGCCTGCATCCGCGCCGTCTCGAGCCCTTCGGCGTCGAGCACGACTGCCAGCGGATTGCCGTCCAGCGCCGTGCCGGCGAAGACATCGAGCAAAAGGTAGCGGCGTGCGGTCATCATGGTCTCCATCGTCCGATGCCGATTCATAGCCCGGCCGCGAACCCGCCCTCAATCTAATTACTCAGCAAGCGTAAGTTCCGCCTGCTGGCGGGCGCACAAGATGAACCAGATTTAATTTGTATTGCGCGGCATCAAGGCTGATTTGTCTGAGAGGGAAGCAATATCTTCGCCTTGCCGCAGTCAGGAAAGCGTTTGCCATGGATCAGGTCGTCAGCCGCGCGCAACCGGCACCCGCGCCCGAGATCGCGGCATCGCTGGCGCTCGGCAGGCAGGCTCCGCGCCGCCGCCTGCTCCGTTGGACGATCATTCTTGTCGCGCTCGCAGCCGTCGCCGGCGGCTGGTGGTACTGGTCTGCGAGCCGTTCCTCCGTCCAGCCGGCCTATGTGACGGCGGTTGCCGAGCGCGGCGACATCACCACTACCGTCACCGCCACCGGCACGCTGCAGCCCGTCACCCAGGTCGACGTGTCGAGCGAACTGTCGGGCGTCGTGCGCACGGTCGAGGTCGACGAGAACGAACGAGTGTCCAGGGGCGACGTGCTGCTCACCCTCGATACGACCCGCCTCTCCGCCCAAGTCGAGCGGGCGAAGGCGTCGGTGGAAGCCGCGCAGGCGAAGATCGAGGATACGCGGGTGACGCTGAAGGAAACGAACCTTGCTCTCGAGCGCACCGCGAGCCTGGCTGGGCGCGGCATGGTGGCCGACCAGGCGCTCGAGACCGCGACCGCGGCGCGCGACCGCGCCGCGAGCGCGGTGTCGTCCGCGCAGGCGAGCCTCGCCATCGCCGAGGCCGATCTGAAACTGCAGCAGGCGGATCTGGCGAAGAGCACGATCTACGCGCCCATCGACGGTGTCGTGCTGACGCGCTCGGTCGATCCGGGACAGACGGTCGCCTCCTCCTTCTCCGCCCCGGTCCTGTTCGTCATCGCCGCCGACCTCGCCAATATGGAGCTCGAGGCGGCGATCGACGAGGCGGATATAGGCACCGTCGAAAAGGGCCAGAATGCGAGTTTCACCGTCGACGCCTTTCCCGGGCGGACCTTCGATGCCGCGATCAGCGACATCGCCTTTGCCTCCGTCACCACTGACGGCGTCGTGACCTACGAGGCCAAGCTCGCGGTAGCCAACAAGGATCTCCTGCTCCGGCCCGGCATGACGGCGACGGTCGCCGTGGTCACGAAGGAGGTGAAGGACGTGATCGCCGTCCCCTCCGAGGCGTTCCGCTACCGTCCGCCCGCTGTCGAGGCCTCGCGCGGCTTCAGCCTGCAGAACCTGTTCATGCCGCGCATGCCGCGCAACCGCCCCGCCGCGACCGTCCAGGCCGCGGACGGCAGCCGCACCCTCTACGTGCTGCGCGACGGCGCCCCGGTGGGAGCGCGGGTCAGGACCGGCTCGACCGACGGGCGCAAGACGGAAATCCTCTCGGGCATCGACGAAGGCGACCAGATCGTCATCTCCACGCGTCAGGGATCCTGAAAGGTGGCCCATCCGCTCGTCAGATTCGACCAGGTCTGGAAGACCTACGGCTCCGGGGAGGCCCGCGTCGACGCGCTGGCGGGCGTCGACCTGACCATCGGACGCGGCGAGTTCGTCGCCATCATGGGTCCGTCAGGCTCTGGCAAGTCGACCGCGATGAACATCATCGGTTGCCTCGATACGCCGACGCGCGGCCGCTATTTCTTCATGAACGTGGACGCCGGCGGGCTCGACCGCTCGCGGCGCGCCCTTTTACGCAACCTCTATATCGGCTTCGTCTTCCAGGGCTACAATCTGCTCGCGCGCACGACCGCGGTGGAGAATGTCGAGCTGCCGCTGATCTACCGCGGCGTGCCGGGCCGGCAGCGGCGCAGGCTCGCGCTAGAGGCGCTCGACAAGGTCGGGCTGACCGGCCGCGAAGGGCATACGCCGGCCGAACTGTCGGGCGGCCAGCAGCAGCGCGTGGCGATCGCCCGCGCCATCGTCACGAGCCCGACCCTGCTCGTGGCCGACGAGCCGACCGGAAATCTCGACACCGCGCGCAGCCAGGAGATCATGGAGCTCCTGACCGGTCTCAACCGGGAGCAGGGCCTGACCATCGCCATGGTCACCCATGAGGCGGACATCGCGGCGCATGCCGGGCGGATCGTCACTTTCGTCGACGGCAGGATCGCATCCGACGAAGCGAAGATGGAAGCGGCCTGACCGTGATCTGGGAAACCGTCCGCCTCGCCCTCCTCTCGATCCGGCGCAATGCGCTGCGTTCCGTGCTGACCCTGCTCGGCATCGTCATCGGCGTCGCGGCCGTCATCGCGATGATCACCATCGGCTCCGGCACCACGGAAAAGGTCAAGGCGGACATCTCCAAGCTCGGCTCGAACCTGCTGGTCGTGCGCGCCGGCGGCGCGCCGCAGCCGGGCGGCCCGCGCATCCAGGCCAAGGAACTGCGCGCCAGGGAGGTCCAGGCGCTGGTGGACGGAATACCCGAAGCTCGCGCGATCGCGGCGGCCTCGCAAAAGCAGGTCCGCATCGTCTCCGGCACAGACAGCCTCTCCGTGCTGGTGACCGGATCCGACCCCGGCTATTTCATCGCCCGCGACTGGGGCGTGGCGCTCGGCCGCGAGTTCACCGACCAGGAGGTGCGCGGCAACGCCAATGTCTGCCTCGTCGGCGAGACGGTA
This sequence comes from Mesorhizobium sp., assembly GCA_019635735.1. GTDB lineage: Bacteria > Pseudomonadota > Alphaproteobacteria > Rhizobiales > Rhizobiaceae > Mesorhizobium_A. Next base: position 55,440 of record JAHBYX010000004.1, on the reverse strand, counting down.
CGCAGCCAGTTCTTCGGCGCCGGCGATCCTCTGGGCCTCGCGGTGCGGGTCGGCCGGATGTCCTGCACCATCATCGGCATCCTGGAATCGAAGGGATTTTCCGGCTTCGGTCAGGACCAGGACGCGACCGTCCTGATGCCGCTGACGACCTTCCAGCGCCGCATCGCCGGCAACCGCGACGTCGACACGATCTACATTTCCGGCACGGACGGAACGCCGATGGCCGAGATGCAGGAGAAGGTCGAGGACATCCTGCGCGAGACGCGCCGCATCACCGCCGACAAGGACGACGACTTCTCCGTCCGCGACATGACGCAGATCGCCGAGACGATGGCCAGCGCCACCACGGTGATGACCGGCATGCTGGGCGCTCTCGCAGGCGTCAGCCTGCTCGTCGGCGGCATCGGCATCATGAACATCATGCTGGTCTCGGTCACCGAGCGCACGCGCGAGATCGGCATCCGCCTCGCCATCGGCGCGCAGGAGCGCGACATCCTCGTCCAGTTCATGGTCGAGGCGACCGTGCTGTCGCTGATCGGCGGCCTGATCGGCATCGCGCTCGGCATGAGCCTGGCGGGCCTCGCCTCGGCGACGATGAGCATCCCGTTCGCGCCCAGCCTTCCCGTGATCGCGCTCGCCGTCGGCTTTTCCGGCGCGATCGGCATGGTGTTCGGCTTCTTTCCGGCGCTGCGCGCCGCCCGCCTCGACCCGATCGATGCGCTGAGGCATGAGTAAGGGGGTTGCGGCCTCTGCATTCAGACGCAAGGACGATTCAGAACTGGGGACGTTGCAGCAAGCCCCTGATTGACATTTTTTGAATATTTGCCCTTCTTCCCGTGTCTCGTTCTCACGTGGAAAGAGACAGCAATGCGCAAATCCTTCTATGCTTCCCAAAGTATCTACTCGGACCCTGGGCCGCATCGCGAAACATTGAGGCGCGGTGGCGACGAGCCCAGGTTAATTGCCCAGTGGATCAGCTCTTTCATGCAGCATCCTCGCGGGGCCGAGTCCGAAAAACGAGGCTTCAGACCTGAACAGGCCGCTGATCTGGAGCTTCGCTCGGTGGCAAAGCTTCTGTCGGTCGCCGCAGAACGCGGTTTGCTTGAAGGCGATTCCGCACAGCCCAAGGTCGGCGGAGTATGCCGGGATTTCGCCCTGCTGGCGGTTAGCGGATTTCGTGAGCGCGGCATCCCGGCTCGCCTCCGCGTCGGATTTGCCGACTATCTGGCGCCCGGACGTTGGGAAGATCATTGGCTTTGCGAATGGCATGACGGTGGGCGCTGGAAGCGGCTCGACGTGGAGTTCGCGGCTATCGAGGGATGTTCCGTCGATACCTTGGACGTGCCGCGCGAGCGGTTCCTGACGGCGAGCGAGGCGTGGTTTCGGATCAGGGACGAGCCGGAGATCGCTTCGCGATTTGGCGTGTCGAGCCTCGACCTTGGGGGCGAGTGGTTCGTGGCGGGAAGCCTGTTTCGCGACATGGCAGCCCTGCGCAGGTTGGAACTGAAACCGTGGGATTATTGGGGTCTGTCCGAGAATCTCTCCCGCGATTCGACCGAGTGGCCGCTGCAGGCGCGGACAACGCTCGACCGGCTCGCTTCACGGCTCAAGAGTGCCGATGTTCACGGCGACGGCGAACCTGAAGCTCTGGCGGACTGGCCTTTGCCAAATAGGGTTGTCTCGTTCCCACACGGCGAGCCTGTCACCGTCCTGTTGCGTCATTCCTGACCGTTGGGGCGGAATCGGCGCGATTGAAAAACAGGGCAATCTGCGTCGAAAAATTCTCGCGAAAGTCGGCCTATGCGACATACAACCCCGTCGCCTCCGCACGAACCCGCCTCACCCTCCGAAATGCCACTCGACCAGCGGCACCATGTGCGGCATCAGCCCGTCGGGCAGGTCGCCGGCGTCTCGGATGACGATCGCCGCGTCGATCTCGGGATCGGGGTCCGCCGCGATGTGCCGGCGTATGTCCTCGGCGATTTCGTCGGCGCTCCTGTCGAGAAAGTAGCGCCGCACCAGCACCGTGCCGCCGTCGCCGGACCAGCCGTGACAGGCACCCTCGGCGCGGGCGGCATTGAGGTCGAGCCCCGTTTCCTCGCCCACCTCCCGCGCCATGTTGGAGGCGATGTCGAGGCGGCCGTCGCGGATGTCGTGCGGATCGAACGAGCCGGCGGCGAAATAGACCCGGCCGCCATTCGCCGTATGCGGGGCCATGCGGATCGCGACAAGCGCGCCGTCGGACGAGACCGGCATCGCATGCGCGTAGAGATGCTCCGCCGTCGGATCCCGCCGCGACCGGCGCCAGTGCATGAAGGTGGCGAAGCGGATCGTGTGGCAGCGGGCGTCGAGGCGGCCGTCGGCCCAGCGGATCGAGGAGAAGAACATCACCTCGCCATTGAACAGCGCAGGCTTCTCGGCCTTCTCCAGCGCCCAGTTCGCCTCGATCGCCTCGCGATGGGCGACTTCATAGGGGTGCGGCGCCGGGTCGACCACGAGGTTGGCCGTTGTGACCGGCAGGATGCGGTTGCGCGGAATGTCGAACTTCATGCGGCGGCAATATGCAGCGTGATCGCGACCGGACAATGATCGGACGCTTTCGGCCGGTCCCAGCCCGCGCGCGGAAAACGCTCGACCTCCTGGCCGGGCGGGAACGGCGTGCGCCAGGGCTGGCCGGCGCGGATGATGTCGGGGACGGCGCGCGGATTGTCCCGCTGCAGCGCCGGCGACAGGAGGATGTAGTCGAGCTGGCACAGATGCCGCTCCTGCGGCCCGCGCGTGTGGAACAGCGTCCAGCGGTCGAGTTCGGGCCTGAGCGAGATCGGATTGATCGCGAAGCCGTCTCCGGTCAGCACGTCGACGGCCGAATGCTCCTCCGTGACCGGGTCAAACGTATAGCCCGACCACTGGTCGCCGCCGATGATGACGCGCTCGACATAGTCGTTCAGGTCGCCGCAGATCGCCCAGCGTTTCCTGGCGGTGTGCTCGCGGCCGAAGCGGCTCTCGATGATCGCCCGCACGGCCCGCGCTTCGGCAATCCTCAGCGGCATGGTCGCCGTGCGCCCGTCCTGGCCGTTGCGCGGGCTGCCCATCGACTTGAAATGCACGCCGTAGAGCGTCAGCGGCCGTCCGCCGATGCGCAGGTCGAGTTCCATGCAGTCGCGTCTGAAGATGCGCTCGTGGCGTTCGATGCCGACTTCCGCCAGAAGCGGATCCCACAGGCCGAGGTCGTCGAAGGTCAGGTGCGCATGGCTGGTCATGCGCACGAACTCGATCTCCTCGCCGTCGGCCGTCTGCGGCCGCATCATCACGGCCACGTCGATGCCGCGCGTGTCGTTGCCCGTGCTCGCATACTTGTTGCGATAGCCCTCCCCGACCATCTTGAAGAGGTAGCCGTATTCGAACGCCTTCAGGGCTTCGAGATTGTCCACCTCCTGCATGACGATGATGTCGGCGCGGGTCGCGGCGATTGCCAGCGCGGTGAGCTGCCTGGCGTCGTCGGCATGCGAAATGGCGCGGGCGCGCTCGAGGGCCTGGTACTCGGCCTCGTTCTTGATTTCGTAGAGCGCCAGCGTGCGGTCCTTCCACAACTCGTTGCGGAACCCGGAGAAATCGAACCTGCTCATCAGGTTCTCGACATTGAACGTGGCGAGGCGCAGCGACATGGGCAGAACGTTTGCCCGCGCACAGGGCGAATTACAAGGGCGGCTGGCTCCCGCGAAATAGCCGCGTCGCGGCCATGACGTTCAGCCCGCGCCGCCTTATATCGGGGGCATGGATCAGCACAGCACTCCAACCGGCGGCAGCAATGCCTGGAACGCCCGGACGTTTCTCGCGGCGAGCTGCGTGCTGCTGCTCACGACCCTGGCCGGTGCGATACCCGCCGCGGCCGACAATTACGTCGTCATTCCGAGCCCGGCGATCAACGGAGCGGTCCCGCCCTACGGGCCGGGCTTCGACACCGGCGTGGTGATCCGCCCGCAGGACGGCTGCCGCAGCGTGGTCAACTGCGCGCCCGGCGACTATCGCAACCGTCCGGCCCACCGCCGCTACTACGACAACTATTTCGACGTCCCCACCCCGCGCTATTCCGGCCAGCGGCGGATCGGACGCAACCTGGCTACAGGGGGATCGAGCCGGCTTGAAGGCGCCCAGAACCATGTCGACTGGTGCGCGTCGCGCTACCGCAGCTACCGCGCGTCCGACGATACGTTCCAGCCGTTCGAGGGACCGCGCAAGCCCTGCCTGTCGCCGTTCTGAGCGGCCGGTTCGCGGTGAAGTTAAACCGACGTTAATCTGCCGGGCATAGCGTCGCCGCAAAAGCGAGCAGACGCGTGTCTGCCGGGAAAACAACTGACCGACCATGGCCGAGCCTGCAAGGGCCGAGAACCGCCGGGAACGCCGCCAGCGCGTGCTGAAGGGCGCCTCCATCCTGCTCGGCATCAACAATTCCGAGATCACCTGTACCATCCGCAACATGACCAAGGGCGGAGCGGAATTGCGCGTGCCGGCCGAAGTGCACGTACCGACCGATTTCCTGCTCTACGTTCCGGTGGACGGCATCGGCTACCGGTCGACCATTGCCTGGCGCGCGGGCGACCGGCTCGGCGTCACGTTCCACGGCACCGAGCCCAAGCCTCACTGGCACTACTGAGGCGGGCCGGCGACGAAGCCGGCTCCGCGCAAATTCACCTGCCGAACAATACCCTCGGGCTTTCAGGGCTGGTGGAACGCCACGCCGATATCGGTCATCGTGCGCCAGCGCGCGACGGCAGGCCGCCAGCCGATCTCGCCGCCGAACCTCACCAGGAATTCGCCCGGAATGGCAAAGGTCTCGCAGAACGACAGGCGCGCGCCGGTCTCGGACAGATTGCGCGCGACGCCCTCGAACGTGCTGGTGCCGGCGTTGAAACTGATGGTCACGCTCTTCAGCGCCTTGCGCCTCCCGGCGAGGCGACGTTCCGCAGGCATGGGCTGCCGCGCGGCATTCTGAGTTGCGACATGTATCATGGTCGGTTCCTCCTTCCTGGCCAAGGCGCTGCAAACGCCGTGCCAGCCCCGTGTCCCGGGACGGGACAGCCTCGGGTCGCCAGAGCATTCTCCTTGCAGTGAGGGTCGCTGGCGTCCCGCGTCGCCCTCCTCTAGCGCCAAGCGGTTGCGTCCGGTTGCGCGCACCGCCGGCAGCGTGCCCTATTGACGCAGACGGCATGGTGCCGCGATGACGGCTTCCGCCCGATCTCGTCTCCCGAATTCCGCCGCGGCTGACGGCAATACTGAGTGCCCAGTGAACATGTTCAGATGGTGAACAGACTATCTCTTCCTTTGTGCGCGCCGCGATAGTCACAAGCGCTTGATTCATTTCAGAAGTTTAAACAATCAGCGCCTTCCGTGGTCCGGCAGATTGAAAATGTGCCGAAGTACATGATTCCGTTGCCAGCATGGCGAAAACATGAAGAAGATGTTAACATCACTTTGCACTCAACTAGAGTGATATGTGGGGAGCAAGAAAATGATCAAGAGAGCATTACTTGCAGTTGCATTACTCGCAGGCAGCGCGGGCGTGGCGTCAGCGGAAATCGTATTCGTCGGAACGATCAAGATCACGGCGCAGACCGCGCAATGTGGGCGTCAGCGGGTCAACGACAACGCGGTTTCCGTGTTCCACCCGGCTGCGGTCGGCGGTAACCAGAATTTCGCGGGCCTATCCTGGGTATGGCAGCATTATTCGAAGGGCCACGCGCTCGGCGGCCGGAACTTCGACGCGACATTCCGCACAGTGACCACCGGTGGCACCGGCTGGGGCGACGCCTATATCGTAGGCGCAACCCGGCAAGCGCAGATTCGGATCATGACGTCGGTGCCTGCGGTCGGCGCCATCACGGCGACCACGCCAGCCGTCCAGATGACCGGTCAGATCCGCCGCTTCGACGACGACCCCGGCGGCCTCGCCTGCGTTTTCACCTTCATTGCTAACTACGTGAAGGACAGCAACCAATAGGCTGTCGACGAAGGCATGACGCCAGGATAGAGGACGGGCGCCCGATGGCGCCCGCCCTTGTCTGGTTTGGACAGGTACCCCCCTCAATCGGGGCGTGACCCGTGCGTGTACAACTTGGTGGCCTCAGTTCTTGGTCTTGTCGACCAGCTTGTTCTTCGAGATCCAGGGCATCATCGCGCGCAGCTTGGCGCCGACTTCCTCGATCTGATGCTCGTCGTTCAGGCGACGGATGCCCTTGAAGCGCGACATGCCGGCGCGGTATTCCTGCATCCATTCCGAGGTGAACTTGCCGGTTTGGATGTCCTTCAGCACGCGCTTCATCTCGGCCTTGGTCTCGGCGGTGATGATGCGCGGGCCGGAGACGTATTCGCCCCATTCGGCCGTGTTCGAGATCGAGTAGTTCATGTTGGCGATGCCGCCCTCGTAGATCAGGTCGACGATGAGCTTCACCTCGTGCAGGCACTCGAAATAGGCCATTTCGGGCGCGTAGCCGGCTTCCACCAGCGTCTCGAAGCCGGCGCGGATGAGCTCGACCAGGCCGCCGCAGAGCACGACCTGCTCGCCGAACAGGTCGGTCTCGCATTCCTCGCGGAAATTGGTCTCGATGATGCCCGAACGGCCGCCGCCGACGCCGCAGGCGTAGGACAGCGCGAGATCGAGCGCATTGCCCGACGCGTCGTGGTTGACCGCGACCAGGCACGGCACGCCGCCGCCCTTCTGGTACTCGCCGCGCACCGTGTGGCCGGGACCCTTCGGCGCGATCATCACGACGTCGATCGTGTTCTTCGGCTCGATCAGGCCGAAATGCACGTTGAGCCCGTGCGCAAAGGCGATCGCCGCGCCGTCGCGGATGTTCGGCGCGATCTCGTTCCTGTAGATGTCGGCCTGCAGTTCGTCCGGCGTCGCCATCATCATCAGGTCGGCCCACTTGGCGGCCTCGGCGACGGTCATCACCTTCAGCCCGTCGGCCTCGACCTTTTTGGCCGTCGCCGAGCCCGGCTTCAGGCCGATGGCGATGTCCTTGGCGCCGGAATCCTTCAGGTTCAGCGCATGCGCGCGGCCCTGCGAACCGTAGCCGATGATGGCGACCTTCTTGCCCTTGATCAGATTGAGATCGGCATCGCGATCGTAATAGACACGCATTTCAGACGTTTCCTTTCGTTTGTTGAATCACACTGTCAAGTTGATGCGGGGAGCCCCCGATGGGCACCGATTCGGTCTGCGAAGGCGCAGAAAAAGGGAAACGCCGCCATCCTCGGGCTTGTCCCGAGGATCTGCCAACGCTTCCAGGTTAAGAACCGGCACTTGCGCGCGTCGGCCGCGTTTCTCGCTGCTACGACGGTAGATCCTCGGGACAAGCCCGAGGATGACGTCGGGTTGGTGTGATACGCGCCGATTCACCCGTCCACCCCATACAACTGCAAGAACTGCTCGACCGCCCGCGCGGCATCGCGCGCGATCCCGGATGTCGTCAGCGCCAGCGTGTCGCCGAGCAGCAGCCTGATCTGCACGTCGCGGCCGGCGAGGCCGAAGAAGGTGCGAAACGTCTCTTCCGTGTCGTCGAAGGCGAGCAGGCCGGCTTCCCGTGCGGCCACCAGCAGCGGCTTCAGCCGCTCACCGATGGCGAAGCGCCCGTTCTCCAGCACGATGCGGCCGAGATCGCTGCGCCCGGAGGCCGCGTTGCCGATGGCGACCCGGTTGAGCGCGATCGAGGTCTGTGAGGAAATGACGGCGAGCCAGTTGGCGGCAAACGCCTCCAGGCTTTCCACCAGCGCCTCCGCGTCGAGATGCTGCCGGTCCCAGTTACCCGCCCTCACCTTCGACGCCTGCCAGCGCACGGTAGCCGTCAAAAGCCCGTCGCGGTCGCCGAACCATTTGTAGAGCGTTTCCTTGGAGCACGAGGCGCGGCGCGACACCGCGCTCATCGTCACCTTATCGCCGTCCTCGACGAGCAGCGCCAAAACGGCGTCCAGCACCTCGCGCTGGCGCTCCGTCGGCTCCGCGCCGGACTGGACGACTGACAGGTTCAATTCCAAACTCCGAAGGCGTAACGAACGTTACGGTTCGGCTCCGATACTGGATTATCTCCCGCGTAGCAAGAGATGAATCGCCCGACCTGCCCTGATCACCCCAGCCGCGGCTCGGCGGAGAACGCTGCCCAGTCCGCCTCGATCAGCCCTGTCGCGGCCAGCGGACGCGCCAGCATCCCCGACACCATCAGCGCCAGGATGCGCGGCACCGGCGGCACCTTGGCGACCGTGGCCACCAGCGTGTCGCGCAGGAAGGGCACCACCGTCGAATCCGACTGGTAGAAGGGCGTGAGCGTTAGCGACAGCGCCTGGAACAGCCGCACGTGGAACCGCCGCGTCGCCGCATAGGCGGCGAGCGCATCGGCGATGTCGGGATAGAGGCGCAGCGCCTGCGCCAGTGCCGCGGCATCCAGCAGCGCCATGTTCGCCCCCTGCCCCAGCTGCGGGCTGGTCGAATGCGCCGCGTCGCCGATCACGGCAAGCCGCCGCCCCGCCGGCATCTTCAGCGTATGGTGGCCGTAACGCGCCAGCGTCAGGTCGTCGAAGGAGGAGATCTGGTCGAGATAGGGCTGGCAGTCGGGCCAGTATCCGGCGACGTCGTCCTTCCACGCGTCGATCCTCCGCGCCTTGACGCGCTCGACATCGGCCGGCTTCAGGCTCCAGAAGAAGGCGGCCATCTCGCCGGCCGCCGGCGCGATGCGCCCGATCGGCAGCACGCCGATCATCACCCGCGCCTTGACGTAGCGCTGCTGCAGCGCGTTGCGGTCGAAGCCCTCGCCATGCCAGGCAAGCGAGGCCCAGAACGCGCCATAGGCGAGCGGCCTCGGTTCCGCCGGCTTGTAGCAGGACGCCTTGAGGCGCGATTTCGAACCGCTCGCATCGATCACGAGATCGTAGGAGCCGAGCGCCGCGCCGCCGTCCCCGGTCAGGGTCGCACGGGATGCGGAGACGTCGATGCCCGCCGCCTCCGTCGAGGTGCGGATCGGTATCCCCGCCGCGCCGACGGCGTCGTGCAGGACGTTGAAGAGCGCGGCCCGGTGAACGCCGAGGCCGAAGCGCCCGCCCGGCAGCGCGTCGTATCGCACGTCGAGAACGGTCCGGCCCGTTCGCGCGTCGGCGCCGTGCAGCCGCTCGATCCGTGCCCCCTGCGCCAGCATCGCCGGCATCAACCCGAGCTTCGACAGCACGCACATGCCCGTCGGCTGCAGGATCAACCCGGAGCCGAGCGGCTTGGGAGCGTCGAACTTCTCCAGAATCTCGACCCGATGCCCGTCGCGCGACAGAAGCAGCGCCGCAGCCAGCCCCGCCGGCCCGGCGCCAACGATCGCGATCCTGAGTGAAGACGCCATGCCCTGCCCCCGTTTGCACCGACCTAAGACGGTCGCCAACGGCAAATCAATCGGACATCGAGGCGCAACCTATCTCTTCACCAGCCCCAGCTCGATCAGGCTCCTCGCCGTCGCCAGCACAGCCTCGGCCGGCGGACGCGGCGACCAGCCGAGGATCTGCCTGGCCTTGGCGCCGGACGCGTTCCTGATCCTGCCGAGCTCCGGGCCGGCGACCGCCTTCAACGTCGGGCTGAACAGCGCGCCAAGCCGGAGGAGCCAGTTCGGCATCACCCGCGTCGGCACTCTTCGCGCGGCGGCGCCCATGCCGGATTTCAGCGCCAGCGCGATATCCTGCACCATCATGAAGTCGCCCGACACAGCCAGGAACCGCTCGCCCTTCGCCTCCGGCCGCGTCATCGCCAGGAGATGCAGGTCGGCAACGTCGCGCACGTCGATCACGCCGAACATTAGCCTGGGCAGCGCCGGGGCCCTGCCTTCGAGAAGCGTGCGGATGACGACGACCGAGGCCGAGTAGTCCGGCCCGAGGACCGGGCCGAAGACGACGACGGGATTGACCGTCGCGAGTTCGAGCCCGTTTCCCTCCCGCGCGATAAAATCCCAGGCGGCGCGTTCGGCGATCGCCTTCGACTTGACGTAGGCGGCGACGGGCTGCGTCGTGTCCGTCCAGTCCGCCTCCGTGTAGACCGCGCCGCTTGGCGGCCTGCCGTAGCCGATCGCAGCGAAGGACGAGGTCAGCACCACGCGTTTCACGCCCGCGTCCCGGGCCGCCCGCAACACCCTGAGCGCGCCGTCCCGCGCCGGCGCGATCAGCTCGTTCTCGTCCTTCGGCTGCACGACCGGCAGCGGCGAGGCGACATGCAGCACGTAGTCGCAGCCAGCCGCCGCGTCCGCCCAGCCTTCGTCGCCCATCAGATCCGCCTCGGCGAAGGTCAACCGCTCGCCCGGCTCGCAGCCGCCCTCGCGCAGCATCGCCCGCACCTGCGCCTCTCGCGCCAGTGAACGCACCGTCGTGCGCACCCGGTAGCCGGCCGCGATCAGCCTGATGATGCAATGCGCGCCGATGAAACCGGAGCCGCCGGTGACGAGGACAAGTCCGCTCATGTGGCGCGGCCCGCTCTCAGAGTTCGGTTTGGTCGAACTGTTCGCGCGCGGCTTTCACCCTGTCGAAATTCGTCTCGGCCCACATCAGCAGGTGCTGCAGCGAATCGTACATCGAGCGGCCGAGATCGGTCAGGCTGTACTCGACGCTCGGCGGCTTGGTCGGAAACACTTCGCGATGGACGTATCCGTCGCGCTGCAGGTCGCGCAGCGTCTCCGTCAGCATGCGCTGCGAAATGTCGGGCACGAGGCGGCGCAGCTCGCCGAACCGGTAGGGCTTTTCGGCCAGCGCCATCAGCAGCAGCGAACTCCACTTGCCGAAGATGTTCTGCACCACATTGCGGATCGGGCAATTGGCGAGCCCGCCTTCGGCGACATTGGCGCGGTAGATCTCGATCTTCTGGCGGGCGGAGGCGATGCGGGCGTCCATGGCGGTTCCTTCCAGGTAACCAGTGGAGTTCAAACTGCCTTCTTTACGCAGCCACTGCAATATACAATCTAGTGCTGGTCTCGAAAAGAGAGCACGTTTCAAAGGAGCCAGCAATGCCCGACACCATCTTCGTCACCGGCGCCTCCGGCCATCTCGGCCAGGCGATCATCTCCCACCTTTTGGACAGCCAGGGCGTCGCGCCGTCGCGCATCGTCGCGGGCAGCCGCAATCCCGACAAACTGGCGGACCTCGCGGCGAAGGGCGTCAGGGTCGTCAAGGCCGATTTCGACGACCCCGCCGGGCTGGAAAAGGCATTCGCCGGCGCCGGCACCGTCCTCATCGTGTCGACGGATGCCCTCGACGGCGCGGGCACGCGGCTGCGCCAGCACAAGGCGGCGGTGGCCGCCGCGGCTAAGGCCGGCGTGAAGCGCCTCGCTTACACGTCCCTCCCCAAGGCAGAGACGTCGAAAGTCTCCTTCGCGCCCGACCATCTCGGCACCGAGGACGCGATCAAGGCAACCGGCCTGCCCTATCTCTTCTTCCGCGACAGCTGGTACCAGGAAAACCTGTTCATGAGCCTGCCGCAGGCGCTGAAGTCCGGCCAGTGGTTCACCTCGGCCGCCGACGGCAAGACCTCTTATGTCGCGCGCGACGACATCGCGGCTGCCATTGCCGGCGCGCTCGCCAATCCGCCTGCGGGTAGCGCCACCTACACGCTGACGGGCGAGGAAGCGCTGACCAGGGACGAGATCGCCGCGTTGGCGTCCGAGGCAACCGGCAAGCCGATCCAGGTCGTCAGTCTCACCGACGAGCAACTGGCGGGCGGCATGAAGGCGGCCGGCGTTCCGGAAGCCTTCATCCCGACGCTCGTTTCCTTCGACACCGCCACGCGCGCGGGCGACCTCGCCACCGTCACGCAGGACACCGCGACGCTTTCGGGCCGCAAGCCGAAGTCGCTGCGCGACTTCCTGACGGCGAACAAGGCGGCTCTCCTCGCCTGATCCGTCGATCCATACAGGGGATGCCGGCACCGCCGGCGTCCCCTCGTCAGATCGCCACCTGCGTGCCGATCTCCACCACCCGCCCGGTCGGGATCTGGAAATACTCCGTCGCGTCGGAGGCGGTGCGCGCAAGCGCGATGTAAAGCCTGTCCTGCCACAGCGGCATGCCTGACGTCGGCGAGGCCTTGAGCGAGCGTCGCGACAGGAAGAACGAGGTCGTCATGATGTCGTATTTCCAGCCGAGCTTGCGGCAGATCGCCAGCGCCTTGGGGATGTTGGGCTGCTCCATATAGCCGAACTTCAGCTTGACCCGCATGAAGAGCGGACTGACCACCTCCATACGCACCCGCTCGCTGTCCGGAACGCGCGGCTGCTGCAGCGTGACGATCGTCAGGATGACGTTGTTCTCGTGCAACACCTTGTAATGCTTGAGACTGTGCATCAGCGCGGTCGGCGCGCTGAGCGGATCGCTGGTCAGGAACACCGCCGTGCCCGGAACCAGAGTCGGCGGCTTCTTGGTCATCTGCTCGATCAGGAAATCGAGCGGAATCTCGGACTTGCGGGTCTTGTCGAACAGCATGCGCGAGCCCCGGACCCAGGTCATCATGATGAGGGCCATGACGCAGGCGACCGCAAGCGAGACCCATCCTCCGTCGACGATCTTCACGGCATTCGCAAGGAAGAAGCCGGTATCGACAACGGCAAAGACCAGGGTCGTCGCGACTGCGACCGGCAGTGCCAGGAGCCACCGCCGCCGCATAACGACAAAGAGCAGGATCGTTGTCACGAGCATTTCACCCGTTACGGAAATGCCGTACGCGGCGGCGAGCGAGCTCGATTCACCGAACCCGACCACCAGCCAGACGACGCCGACGTAGAGCAGCATGTTGACGCGCGGCATGTAGATCTGGCCCTGCTGGCTGGCCGAGGTGTGCTGCACTTCGATACGGGGCAAGATGTTCAGCGCCACGGCCTGCCGTGTCAGCGAATAGGCGCCCGAGATTACCGCCTGGCTGGCGATGACGGTCGCCGCTGTCGCCAGGATCACCATCGGCAGCAAGGCCCAGGGCGGCAGCATCTCGAAGAAGGGATTGTGCGGCTGCCCGCCATGCGCAAGCACGAATGCGCCCTGGCCGAAATAGTTCAGGAGGAGGCTCGGAAACACGATCGCGATCCAGGCGATGACGATCGGCCTGCGGCCGAAATGGCCGAGGTCGACATAGAGCGCTTCCGCGCCCGTGACCGCCAGAAACACCGCGCCGATGGTGACGAACGCGACATCCGACTGCGTGAATAAATAGCTGAGCGCATAGTACGGGTTGACCGCCAGCAGCACGCCCAGATCGTCCGCGATATGCGTCAGGCCGGAGATGCCAAGCGCGATGAACCACACGGCCGTGACGGGCCCGAACACGGATGCGACGCTGCCGGTGCCGAAGCGTTGCACGAAGAACAGTACGGAGAGGATCACGATCGTGATCGGCACGACATAGGGTTCAAACGCCGGCGTGACGACCTTCAGGCCTTCGACAGCCGACAAGACGGAAATGGCCGGCGTGATGATCGCATCGCCGAAGAACAGCGCCGCCCCGCAGATGCCGATCGCAAGGATGGCGCCTGAACCTCTGGTAACGCTGCCGCGCGCAAGCGCCATCAGGGAGAGGGTTCCGCCTTCACCCTTGTTGTCGGCGCGCAGGACGAAGACGACATACTTGATCGTGACGATAAGCGTCAGCGCCCAGACGATGAGCGACAGCAGGCCAAGCACATCCGCGCGGCTGGCCGGGCCTCCGCCCGACGACGCGTGCAAGGCCTCGCGGAACGCATAGATGGGGCTGGTGCCGATATCGCCATAGACGACACCCAACGCCCCGAGGATCAGGAGCTTCAGGCTCTGCGGCGCGTGTGCGCCCTGGGTATCCGTGGCGTCCTCGGGCGCAGGCTTGTCTGAAACCGCTTCGACCATGGAACCAGGCTCCACCCACAAAGGGCCGCCCGGGATGGGCGCTGTCCGTTATTCCTGCTGCAACGCAAAAGCAACGGCAATGTCTTCGGTTCCGGCCGGGTCCAGCTCACCATCCGCAGGCTGTAAGGAAGCGCCGCACTGTCGCCGTCATGCCGAATTCCAGGGCGTCCGCGGTCAGGCCGTGGCCGATCGACACTTCCGCAAGCCTCGGTATCCGCTTTGCCAGCGCCGGCAGGTTGGCTACGGTCAGATCGTGCCCGGCATTGACGCCCATCCCGGCAGCGACCGCGGCGTCTGCCGTCTTTCCAAGCATTTCCAGGAGCTTGGCGGCCTTTCCGGAATCGTCGTAGCAGCCGCCATAGGGGCCGGTGTAGAGTTCGATCCGGTCCGTGCCGGTCGCCATCGCGGCTTCCACCTGCGCCGGATCGGCGTCGGCGAAGAGCGAGACGCGCATGCCGCCCTTCTTCAGTCGTGCCACGATCGGCTTGAGGCGGTCGCGTTCGGCGGAAAAATCCCAGCCGTGGTCGGAAGTCGCCTGCGACGGATCGTCCGGCACCAGCGTCACCTGGTCCGGCTGGTGTTTTTCCACCAGTTGCAGGAAATCCTCGCTCGGATAGCCTTCGATGTTGAATTCCGCCTTCGGGAACTCGTCGTCGATCAGCGCGCGGATCGGCGCGAGGTCGGAGAAGCGGACATGCCGCTCGTCGGGGCGCGGATGCACGGTCAGCCCGTGCGCCCCGGCGGCGAGCGCGATACGCCCGAGCCCGGTAACGCTCGGCCAGGGCAGGTCGCGGCGGTTGCGCAGCATGGCGATGGCATTGAGGTTGACGGAGAGCTTGGCCGGCATGATGGTCCGCATGGCAGTTTCGACGCCGCCTTATAGGGCCTTTCGGCGGAACAGACACCGCCATTCGAGTGTTCCAGCGTCAACGTCGCGCATCCGAAGGGACTGACCATGCATCCTCTCGACCCCGTCCCGGCCGTCCGCCGTCTCGAGACCGACAACCCCGAAGTCTTCGCCATCGAGATTTCCGGTCAGGCGACGTCCGCCGACGCGGAAAACCTGTTCGGCCTGCTCGAGGGCGCCTATGCGCTCCACGACCGCATCGACGTGCTCGTGCGCGCGACGGACTATGAAGGGGCGGACTGGGGCGAGATCGATCCCGACACCGTCGCGGAAGGCCGCAAGCGCGCCGAGCAATGTGTGCGCCGCTGCGCCGTCGTCGGCGGGCCGGACTGGACGGAAAGCCTCGGCGGCTTCTTCGCGCCGACCGTCCCCGTCGAGCTTCGCTATTTCAGCGCCGACGACGAGGCGGATGCCTGGGAGTGGCTCGGCGCCAGGGAAATCCCGGAACGGATATGATCAGCGCACCACCGTGAGCCGCCTCGCGGCTCGCGTGATCGCGGTATAGAGCCAGCGCTGCCGCGTTTCCTTGAACGCCCAGCTCTCGTCGAACAGCACGACATTGTCCCACTGCGAGCCTTGGGCCTTGTGCACGGTCAGAGCATAGCCATAGTCGAAATCGTCGAAGCGTTTCTTGGTCGCCCAGGGGATCTCGGTGTCCGGGTCCTCGAACTGCGCCTTCAGCAGCTTGATCTTGGCGACGCCACGATCGGGATCGTCCTCTTCGGGCGAAACCAGAAGGTTGATGCCCGGCTTCACCGTCTCGCGCGACGACGTCATCACCTTCCACAGCGAGCCGTTGAGCAGTCCCTTTGCCGGATCGTTGCGCAGGCAGACCAGCTTGTCGCCCGCCTGCGGATAGGAGGCCGTGAAGCCTTTCAGCTCGCGCAGCCGCGCATTGTAGCGTCTGCGCGTCCGGTTGGTGCCGACGAGTACCTGGTCGGCCTCGAGCACCAGGTCCTGCGTCACCTGATCCTTGCCGATCACCTGCGCGGTGCCGTAGTCGCCATGCATG
Source organism: Mesorhizobium sp. (assembly GCA_019635735.1). Classification (GTDB taxonomy): domain Bacteria; phylum Pseudomonadota; class Alphaproteobacteria; order Rhizobiales; family Rhizobiaceae; genus Mesorhizobium_A. Next base: position 39,649 of record JAHBYX010000004.1, on the reverse strand, counting down.
AATTCGCGGCTCTCACGCACGTCGAGGGCGAGGCGGATGATCGGGTTGTCGCGCGCCTGGCGATGGATTTCCGTCAGCAGATGGTCGGGCTCGTGCTCGGTGAAGAAGCCGCCGCCCGAGATCGGCGGCAGTTGCGCCGGATCGCCCAGAACCAGCACCGGCGTGCCGAAGGAAAGCAGGTCGCGCCCGAGCTGTTCATCCACCATCGAGCATTCGTCGATGACGACCAGCTTGGCCTTCGAGATCGGGCTCTGCCGGTTGAGCGAAAAGGTCGGCGACATCGAGGTCCTGCCGGTCGCCTCGTCCTCCACCGCCTCCTCGCCCTTGGGCCGGTAGATCAGCGAGTGGATCGTCCGCGCATTGATCGCGCCCTTCGAACGCAGAACCTGCGCCGCCTTGCCGGTAAAGGCGGCGAACTGCACCTGGCCGTCCACGTTCTCCGCAAAATGCCTCGCCAGCGTCGTCTTGCCGGTGCCGGCATAACCGAACAGACGGAACACCTGCGGCCGGCCGGATTTCAGCCAGCGATCGACAGCCTTCAGCGCGGCGTCCTGTTGGGGCGAAAAGTCCATCGGCCTGACTGACAGGATTCGGCCGGAAGGTGCAAGGACGGCGCCAGGTGAGGCACAAGGCGCGTCGCCGGAGCGGGCAAGGTGTCTTGCAAAAATATACAACCTGAGATTTATTCATATATATTGCACAACCAAAATTCCGACTGGAGGCATCTCATGGATGGTCGGCAAGGGGATCTGGAGCCGGCAGGCATGCCATCATCATCTTTGGGGCCTTCCGGCTCAACCGCGGCCCCGCTCCCAGGCCAATCTCCCGCGCCACCCCCTCTTGCAGGCGGCGACCCTTCCGCGGGTGCGACGAGCCCATCGGACCAGGCCGGAGGTGCGAGCGAGGACGGCGGCGCACAGCCCGCTTCCCCCTTTCCGCCGCAACCAGACCCCGCCGAGCCGCTTCCCGGGGTCGATCCGGCGGAAGAGCCCGGCGACCAAGCCAATCCGGCGCCGGTTCCGCCGCCCCTACTGGATGACCCGCTTCGCACCGCAATCCGCGAGGAGTTTCAGAAGGCCCTCGACACGGCTCCGCGCGACCCTCGCGAGTTCGATTTCAAAGTTTCGACCGTCAAATGGTTCGGCATCCTCTGCGCGGTCGCACTGGTCCTGATCCTTGTCGCCAATGCCTACTTCATCAACCAGTTGTTTGAGACCGGACGCAAGCACGAATCCGCCATCCGGTTTCAGCCGATGATGGATCGGATCGGTACGGACGGACGGGTCTACGAATTGGCGGTCGAGAACGAAGCCCTCAACATGCGCAACAATCGTTCGGTGAGTGCCCTGTTCATGCGCGCCTACACCCAGTTCCTGTCGGTGACGGCCGGCATGATTCTGGCGATGCTTGGCGCAATATTCGTTCTTGCGCGCGTCGACAGCCGCGAGACGCGGGCAGAGGCCTCCTGGAAAGAGTTCAGATGGCTGATGAACACCGCCTCTCCCGGCGTGCTCCTCGCCTGCCTCGGAGTGGTCCTTGTGGGCTTCGTGGCCTATCGCAGCATCACCACGATCGACACGAAGGATAGCCCGGTATTCGGCGTCACGATGCCAGCCCTTGCGAGTGCGCGTCTGACCGATGAGATGGCCGGAGCCGAGTTCCGCAAGCAGATGGAAAGTGATCTGGAAAAGCTGAGGTCGAACCAATGAGACGGGCAATTGCAGGCGCATTTCTGACAGCCTCGATTAGCTGCGCCTTCGCGGATGAGGCGGAGCAGGCCTATCAGGCCGGATACCAGCGAGGGTACGAAGCCGGATATGCAGCCGGAAGCGCCGGAACCGTCATGAATCGTAGGTTTCCAGCCGGCCCGCCGGGATCGGTCATCTGGAAGCAGATCGAGATCGACCCGTCGGGACCGGGCACTGTCATGCTGCCGGGACAGAACTTCACCGCCACGATCGATCCGGCGCGACCCGATGCATCGTTCTCCTTCAAGCCCGACAGCTCAGTGGCGATCATTCCGCGATCGGCAGTCGATGAAATCAAGCAGAAGATGGGCGCCGACTTCGTTCAGAAGAACATGATCCTGAATAACAATGCGGGCGTGCAATAGACGGCTCGCAATGTCCGGACACGCACAGGCGGCACTCCTTTCGCCGATGCCTGCCTACCTCAGCATCGGCACCAGCGTGACCGCGAGCAGCACGCCCATTGCTATATTGAACCATTTGAGCCGTGCCGGATCGGCGAGAAAACCGCGCAATGCGACGCCGAACCCCGCCCAGGTCGACACGCTCGGCACGTTGACCACGGCGAACGCCGCCGCGACCAGCAGCATGGTCAGGAACGGCCGGGCCGGGTCCGTGTAGACCGCCATCGCCGTCACCGCCATCACCCAGGCCTTCGGATTGACCCACTGGAACGCCGCCGCCTCCAGAAACGTCATCGGCCGCGCGCCGGCCGTCCCCTCGCCCATCGACCGCGACATCGCGATCTTCCAGGCGAGATAGAGAAGATAGGCGCCGCCCGCGATCTTCAGGGCGAGATGCAATTGCGGATAGGCGGTCAGCACCGCGCCCAGCCCAAGGCCCACCCCTATCAGAAGCGAGAAGAACCCTGCGCCAATGCCCAGCATATGCGGGATCGTCCGCACGAAGCCGAAATTCACGCCGGACGCGAGCAGCATCAGATTGTTGGGCCCGGGCGTGATCGACGTGACGAAGGCGAAGACGACCAGGGCGAGAAACAGGTCGAGGGACATTGGCGCGTTTCCGGGCTTTTCTAGGTCAGCATTGCTGACATAATAAGCCGGACTGTGAATGGACCAGTCTGGCGCCGCCGTAGGGGGCAGCGTGGAACCGCTACATTCCCTCCGGCCCCCGGTTCATCGCGGCGACGCCGGTGCGGCAGATCTCGATCAGTCCGAGCGGCTTCATGATGGCGATGAACTGATCGATCTTCGAGCTCTTGCCGGTGATCTCGAAGATGAAGTGCTCGGTCGTCGCGTCCGACACCTTGGCGTGGAAAGCTTCGGCGAGCCTGAGCGCCTCGACACGTTCCTCGCCCTTGCCGGCCACCTTCACCAGCGCCAGTTCGCGCTCCAGCGGCCGCTCCTGGCCGCGCTCGCGCGCCACCACCGTCAGGTCGACCACCCGGTGCACCGGGACGATCCGCTCGAGCTGGTGCTTGATCTGCTCGAGCACATGCGGCGTGCCGCGCGTCTGGATGGTGATGCGCGACAGGTGCTGTTCGTGCTCGGTTTCCGACACGGTCAGGCTGTCGATATTGTAGGCGCGGCCGGAAAAGAGCCCGATCACCCGCGCGAGCACCCCCGGCTCGTTGTCGACGAGTACCGAGAGCGTATGGCTCTCGGGCAGCGCCGTGTCCTTGGCGATGAAATAGGCGGAGCCGGTTGGCTGGAGCTGGGCGTTCATGGATGAATCTCTCTCTCAGGCAGAAGGCGGAAGTCTCTGGAGAAGCTGGGTATCACACCAGCTCCCTGCCCTTCGCATCGATCGCGTTGGCAACGGCCTCGTCGGTCGCCTCGTCCGGCAGCAGCATCTCGTTGTGCGCCTTGCCGGATGGGATCATCGGGAAGCAGTTTGCGAGATTGGCCACGCGGCAGTCGAAGATGACCGGCTTCTTGACGTCGATCATCTCCTGGATCGCGTCGTCGAGCTTGCCCGGCTTGTCGCAGCGGATGCCGTGCGCGCCGAAGGCCTGCGCCATCAGCACGAAGTCGGGCATCGCCTCGGTGTAGGAGTGCGACAGCCGGTTGCCGTGCAGGAGCTGCTGCCACTGCCGCACCATGCCCATGTACTGGTTGTTGAGGATGAAGATCTTGATCGGCGCGTTGTACTGCACCGCGCAGCTCATCTCCTGCATGGTCATCTGCACCGAGGCGTCGCCGGCGATGTCGATGACGAGCGCGTCGGGATGGGCGATCTGCACACCCAGCGCCGCCGGCAGGCCGTAGCCCATCGTGCCGAGCCCCCCGGAGGTCATCCAGCGGTTCGGCCTGTCGAAATGGAAGTGCTGTGCCGCCCACATCTGGTGCTGGCCGACCTCGGTCGTGATGTAGGTGTCGCGGCCCTTGGTCGCCTCGTAGAGCCGCTGGATCGCGTATTGCGGCATGATCACGTCGTCATTGGTCTTGAACGCGAACGAGTCGCGCGCGCGCCAGCGGGCGATCTGCTCCCACCAGGGATAGAGTTCCTTCTTGTCGGCCTTGGCGGTCGCCCGCCACAGCCGCACCATGTCTTCGAGCACGCGGCCAACGTCACCCAGGATGCCGATCTCGGCATGCACGTTCTTGTTGATCGACGACGGATCGATGTCGATGTGGATCTTGCGCGAATGGGGCGAGAACGCGTTCAGCCGGCCGGTGATGCGGTCGTCGAAGCGCGCGCCGATGCACAGCATCACGTCGCAATCGTGCATCGCCATGTTGGCCTCGTAGGACCCGTGCATGCCGAGCATGCCGAGCCAGTTCTTGCCCGATGCCGGATAGGCGCCGAGCCCCATCAGCGTCGAGGTGATCGGGAAGCCGGTCAGGTCGACCAGCTCGCGCAGCAGGTGGCTGGCCTCCGGACCCGAATTGATGACCCCGCCGCCCGAGTAGATGATCGGTTTCTTCGCGGTCGACATCAGCGCCACCGCCGCCTTGATCTTCTCGAGGTCGCCCTGCAGCTTCGGCTGATAGGACGAGCGCGGCGCCGTCTGCGGCGGCGTGTAGATGCCTTTCGCGAACTGCACGTCCTTCGGAATGTCGACCACGACGGGGCCCGGCCGGCCGGTCGTCGCCACGAGGAAGGCCTCGTGCAGGATGCGCGAGAGGTCGTTGACGTCCTTCACCAGCCAGTTGTGCTTGGTGCAGGGCCGTGTGATGCCGACCGTATCGCATTCCTGGAACGCGTCGGAACCGATCAGCGTGGTCGGAACCTGGCCGGTGAGGCAGACGAGCGGAACCGAATCCATCAGCGCGTCCTGCAGCGGCGTCACCGCGTTGGTGGCGCCGGGGCCGGAGGTGACGAGAAACACGCCCGGCTTGCCCGTCGAGCGCGCATAGCCCTCGGCCGCATGCCCCGCCCCCTGCTCGTGCCGCACCAGGATGTGCTGGATATCGTCCTGCTGAAACAGTTCGTCATAGATCGGCAGGACGGCCCCGCCGGGATAGCCGAACAGGTGCTCGACCCCGTTGTCCCTGAGGGCCTGGACCACCATCTCCGCGCCCGTCATCTCGCGTCGTCCGGTTTCCTGCGTCGCCTTGTTCATGGTCGTCGTCCGTTCAATGTGCCGCTGCGGCGTGGTGGTGGTCGTTTATCGGTATCGGAGGCAATAAAAAAGGCCCCCGGAAGGGAGCCTGCTTGGCGCATGGGGTGCTTTCGCCCGGCGGTTACACCGCCTTGCCCACGCGCCGACCTACTACGAGAATGAGTGCCTGTTTCATCGGGCGCGACCATAGAGCGGGCCTGCACCTGCGTCAACCGCGATTTCGGCGGCCTTCTGCAGACGAAAGGCTCCCGCCAGGGGAGCCTTTCGAGCCGCATCTTCCGGCTGTGTGATCAGCCGTTGATGAAGACGACCTCGCGGGTCTGCTTCTTCACCACGACCGGGCCGCTGTCGACATAGACGTACCCGAATTCGGGCGCGTCGGGAATCTCGTGGATTACGACGGTCTGGGGAATGACCGTCCCGACGGCGACCTTCTCCTCGATCACCACCGGCTCAACCGGGTTGGCGATGACATATTCGCGAGCCGGCTCCGGCACCGAGGTCGCCGCGCCGATCGCAGCACCCGCCACGCCGCCGACCACCGCGCCGACAGGCCCGCCGACCACGGCCCCCGCGGCCGCGCCCGTTACGGCGCCCGCGCCGGTCTCGAATTTCTGGTTCTCGACTTCCTGTTTCGTCTGCGACGGCGCTTCCTGGGCGAGAGCGCCGGTGGCAAAGGCGCCGACCAGAGCCGACGTAATCATGAGCTTCTTGAGCATTGGAATTCTCCTCGTATCTGTTCCCCCTTCCCCGAAAACGTCTCGGACGCGGTGCGGTTCCCCGCGCTGGATCGGTTCGAATGCGACGCGGTTCGTTCACCCCCCGTCAACCAAGCGTCCTCACGCGGACTTAACCCCGTTCGTCTATGAAGGGTCGGGGGAATAGGGGTGCCTTGATGTTTGTCGACCGCGAAAGCGAAGGACCGGAGCCTGGCGGGCAGATCGTCCGCGACGCCGCCCAGGAGGCGGCCCGCATCCTTGGGCATGTCATCCAGTGCGACGGCGCCCACGCAACGATCGCAACCACCGCCGCCGGCAGCAAGAGCCAGGAGGCTGGCCAGTGGTCGGTCGGCAAGTTCATCTCGATCAGCCTCGCCAACACGCGCACGGTGGGCCTGGTCCACGACGTTCACGTCGATGGCAGCTGGCACGAGGAAGCCGACAACCGCATGCTCGTGCATGTCGACCTGATCGGAGAAGTTCGCGACGGGAAGGACGGCGCGCCCCCGACCTTTGACCGCGGCATAGCGCAATATCCCCATATCGGGGCCATAGCCCATCGCATAAGGCAGCGCGACCTGGCTGCGATCTACGAGATCGGCGGCAATGATGCCGTCCCGATCGGCAATCTCTCGCAGGACGAAAGCGTCCTGGCGCATATCGCGATGGGCCGCACGCTCAACCGCCACTTCGCGGTGGTGGGGTCCACCGGCGTCGGCAAATCGACCGCCGTGTCGCTGCTGCTGCGCAAGGCGATCGAGGCCCGCCCGAACCTGCGCGTGCTGATCCTCGATCCGCACAACGAATTCGCCAGTGCGTTTCCCGACAAGGCGGTGACGCTCGACTCCGACACGCTCGATCTGCCTTTCTGGATGTTCCGGCTCGAGGAACTCGTCGAGGTGCTCTATCTCGGCCGCGATCCGATCGTGGAAGAGGTCGAGCTTCTGCGCGATCTTATTCCGGCGGCGAAGGCCGAGCATCGCGGCGCCGGCAACGTAACCCTGAGGCGCAGCGCAGAGGCCAGCGGTATCACGGCCGACACACCCATCCCCTATCGCATGGCCGACGTCATGCGCATCCTCGACGAGCGCGTGGGCCTGCTGGACAGCAAGGACCTGCGGCCCGTCTATCGCACTCTGCGTCAGCGGCTCGACAGCGCGATGCGCGATCCGCGTTTCCGCTTCATGTTCGGCGCCCGCATCATCGAGGACAACATCACTTCGGCGATCGGCCGCATCTTCCGCATTCCCGCTCAAGGCAAGCCTGTAACGTGTTTCCACATGGCCGGCATGCCGTCCGAGGTGGTGAACTCGGTCTGCTCCGTGCTCGCCCGGCTCGCCTTCGATCTTACATTGTGGGGCAAGGGCCAGATCGAATTGCTAGTCCTGTGCGAAGAGGCGCACCGCTACATGCCGGTCGATCCGCGGATGGGCTTCGCACCGACCCGGCATGCGCTTGCCCGCATCGCCAAGGAAGGCCGCAAATATGGCTGCTATCTCGGCGTCGTCACCCAGCGCCCGGGAGAGCTTGATCCGACGATCTTCTCGCAATGTTCGACCGTCTTTGCGATGCGCCTTCCCAACGAGCAGGACCAGGCGATCATCCGCTCGGCGATCTCGGATGCCTCCGCCTCGGCGCTTTCCTTCCTGTCGTCCATGGGCCCGCGTGAGGCGATCGCTTTCGGCGACGGCGTCGCTGCGACGATGCGGATGAAGTTCGAATTCCTCGACCGCCGCTACATACCGGGTTCGATCACGCGCGACCGCACGGCGCCGGAAATCGAGGGGTCCGGCGATCTCGACCTCAATTCGATCGTCGAGCGGATGCGCAATGGCGGTCGCGACCCCTCCGCCGATGATGTCTGGTTTGGGCCGGCCACGCCGACCGCGCCGGCAGCGGGCGGGCCCGAGCAGCGCCCGAGCCTCGCGCGTCTCTCGCCCTATGTCGACGAGCCGATCCGCCAGGAGCGCCGGCCGGATGGAAGGCTGTTCGGGTAAGTTTCCGGGCAGTAGGGCAGTAGGGCAGTAGGGCAGTAGGAAAGCAGTTCGGCGGGGCAGACCTCGCCTGCAAGTTACCTTCCCTTTTCCCTATTGCCTTACTGTCCTCTACTCCCTTACTCCCCTATCTCACGCACAGACCCTGTTCCGCCCGAGCCGCTTCGCCTCGTAGAGCATGCGGTCGGCGCGGCGATAGAACTGCTCGGCGTTTTCCTTGCCGTCCCAGATCGCGATGCCGACGCTCGTCGTCACCCTCAGCCGGACGTTCCCGGTCGTCACGCTCAGTGACGCGATCGCCTTGCGGATACGTTCGGCGAGCTTGATCAGCATGTCGGTGTCCATGTTGGGAGCGACGACCGCGAACTCCTCGCCGCCGAGCCGCGCCACCACGTCGTGGTAGCGCGTGAATTCGCGCAGGCAGCCGGCCACCACCCTCAGCACCTCGTCGCCGACGTCATGCCCATGCGTATCGTTGACGGACTTGAAATGATCGAGGTCGAGCAGGAGAAGCCCGACAGGCTTGCCGATGCGCCGGAACTCCTCGAGATACTCGCGCAGCGCATCGTCGAAATAGCGCCGGTTCTGCATACCAGTCAGGCCATCCGTCAGCGCCGCGTGCTCCAGCGTCACCGACCGCGCGCTGAGCGACTCGGTCATGGCGCGGAGCTTGCCCTCCTCCCGTACCTGTTTGCGGATCAGCGGATAGATGAAGAAGAGTCCGAAGATGTTGGCCGTCGCCAGCAGCACGCCGGTGCCGAAGATGATCCGTCCAAGCTGTGCCAGGCTGCCGCCGAGCTGCGCCGGATCGCGAGACGCGCCCGCAACGCCCAGAATCGAGTAGCCGTAAGCGAGGCATCCGCCGGCGACGAGCACCAGCGCGATGAACACGAAAAACGCGGATTCCGATTTGTGGAAACGCATTATCCCCTCAGGCAGCGCCGCACCTTTCTATTTCAATCCGGTCGGTTCGCAACACCTAATGCCACAACCTCCGCTTGAATATATGCCTTTACGTCAACAAACCTTTATTTTGCGAGTAGAGGGAGCAGCGTTGGCCTTTCGCTGTCCGCCGGCAGCCGGATCCACTCTGCGCCGAGTTGGTTACGAAACCACGTAAGCTGGCGCTTGGCATATTGGCGGGTAGCCGCCTGCACCTTCGAAACCGCCTCGGAAAGCTCGCTCGTTCCCTCCAGATAAGCGCCGAATTCCGGCACGCCGATCGCCTTCATCGCCGGCAGCGCCGGATCGAGGCCGAGCGCGCGGATCTGCCTGACCTCCTCGATGGCGCCGTCCTCCACCATCCGCTCGACCCGCGCATCGATCCGCCGGTGCAGCAGGGCCCGGGCGATGTCGGTCACCAGGCAGGTCGCCGTCGCCGGATCGACCAGCGGAATCCCGACCTGCGCCTGCCAATGCCTGATCGAACGGCCCGACGCGTCGAGGACCTCGAGCGCGCGCGCGATCCTCTGCCCGTCGGTCGGCCGCAATACCAGTGCCGTTTCCGGGTCGCGCGCGGCGAGGATGGCGTGCAGGCGCTCGGGACCGTCGCGCAGGAGCCGGTCGCGCCAGGCGTCTCTGATCGCGGCGGGAATGTCGGGCATCTCCGCCAAACCGCCAAGCAGCGCGCGGAAGTAAAGTCCCGTCCCGCCGACGAATATCGCGCGCCGGCCTTCGAGGCCGCCGGCGGCGACGAGCTTTTCTACGTCGCGCGTCCACTCGCCGGTCGAATATAATGTCGACGGATGCACGTGCCCGTAAAGATGATGCGGCGCGGCGCGCAGGTCCTCGGCATCGGGCCGTGCCGTCAGCACGCGCAGCACGTCGTAGACCTGCATCGAATCGGCATTGACGATCGCGCCGCCGGTTAGGCGCGCCGCCTCGAGCGCCAGAGCCGACTTGCCGCTCGCCGTCGCTCCCGCTATCAGGACCGCGCCCTTGAGCGGCAGTCTGCCGCCTGCCGCGCCGGAATCCCGCATGACCTCTTTCGTCGCCACCCTGATCTCGCATCCCTCGCGGCCTGCGCTCACCGCGGACCTCGCGAATAGCGCCTGCCGCACCGTCGGCGCAAGCGCGCCGGTCTGGCTGGCTGAGGGCATCGCCTGCGACATCGCCCTGCCGGGCCAGGTCGATCCGGAACAGGCCGCCGCCGCACTTGCCGGCACGCTCACGGGCGCCGCCGTCGATCTCGCCGTGCAGGAGGTGCAGAGCCGCCGCAAGCAACTTCTGATTGCCGACATGGACTCGACGATGATCGACCAGGAGTGCATCGACGAGCTCGCCGATCTGGTCGGGGTCAAGGAACATGTCGCGGCGATCACGGCGCGTTCGATGAATGGCGAAATCGCTTTCGAGCCGGCATTGCGCGAGCGTGTCGCGCTGCTGAAAGGCTTGCCGGCGAGCGTCGTCGGCGACGTGATTGCCAGCCGCATCACCCTCGCGTCCGGTGGCAGGACGCTGGTGCGCACCATGCGCGCGAACGGCGCCTGGACCGCGCTGGTGTCCGGCGGTTTCACCGTCTTCACCGGCCCGGTCGCCGCGATGATCGGTTTCGACGAGAACATCGCTAATGTCCTGCACGAAACCGAGGGCAGGCTCGCGGGCACGGTCGCCGAACCGATCCTCGGCCGCGCCGCAAAGGCGGAGGCCCTCTCGACGATCTCGGCCCGGCTCGGCATCTCTCCGGCGCAAGCCATCGCTGTCGGCGACGGCGCCAACGACCTCGACATGCTGCGCCTCGCCGGCACCGGGGTCGCCCTCCACGCCAAGCCGGCGGTCGCCGCCCAGGCGAAGATCCGCATCGACCACGGCGACCTGACTGCCCTGCTCTATCTTCAGGGCTACCGGCAGTCGGAGTTCCGCGACTGAGCATCCGCCGAAAATGCAACGGGGCGGCCGAAGCCGCCCCGTGAAGTTCCTGTCGAAGGCCCTTCGGCTCAGTTCATCGGAACCGGCACGAAGCGCAGCTCGCCGGATTTCGACGCGAGCATCAGCAGCGCGCTCTTGCGGCCCTGCCCCTTCAGCGCGGTGATCCGGTCGAGCACGTCCTTCGGCGTCGATACGGATTCCTGGGCGATCTCGGCGATCACGTCGCCGGCCACCACGCCCTTTTCCGCCGCCGGCGAATTCGGGTTGACCTCGGTGACGACGACGCCGCTCACGTCCTTGGAGATGCCGAACTGCGCACGAAGCTCTTCGTCCAGTTCGCCGACAGTCATGCCGAGCACGTTCGCGGTCGCCACGGGGGCGTCCTCGCCCTGCTCAAGCTTTCCGGCATCCTCTTCGGCGGACGCGAGCTTCTCGCCATCCTCCAGGCGGCCGAGCGTCACCGTCACGGTCTGCTCCTTGCCTTCGCGGACGATGACCACCTCGACGCTCTTGCCCACCGGGCTCTCCGCCACCGCGCGCGGCAGGTCGTTCATCGCCTTGATGTCGCGCCCGTCGAACTTGATGATCACGTCGCCGGCCTGAATCGTGCCGTTGTCGACCGGTCCGCCCTTGATCACGCCGGACACCAGCGCGCCCTTGGCCGAGCTCATTCCCAGGCTTTCGGCGATCTCGTCCGACACTTCCTGGATCCTGACGCCGAGCCAGCCGCGCGACGTCTGGCCGAACTCGCGCAACTGGCTGACCACGCCCGACGCCATCTTGGCCGGGATCGAGAAGCCGATGCCGATCGAGCCGCCCGACGGCGAGATGATCGCGGTGTTGATGCCGATGACCTCGCCGTTCATGTTGAACAGCGGACCGCCGGAATTGCCGCGGTTGATCGCAGCGTCGGTCTGGATGAAATCGTCATAGGGCCCGGCATTGATGTCGCGGTTGCGTGCCGAGACGATACCGACGGTCACCGTGCCGCCGAGGCCGAACGGATTGCCAATCGCCATCACCCAGTCGCCGACGCGCAGCTTGTCGGAATCGCCGAACTTGACCGCCTTGAGCTTCTTCAGTTTCGGATCGACTTCCAGCACCGCGATGTCCGTCTTGGTGTCGCGGCCCTTCAGCGTCGCCTTCAGCTTCGAGCCGTCGGAGAAGTTGACCTCGATCTCGTCGGCGTCGGCAATGACGTGGTTGTTGGTGACGATGATGCCGGCTTCCGCGTCCAGCACGAAGCCGGAGCCGAGCGACTGAACCTTCTGGCTGCCCCCGCCCTCGCCCTGGCGGTTCTTGAAATAGTCGTCGAAGAAGTCCTGGAACGGCGATCCCTCCGGCAGCTCCGGCGGCTTCACGCCCGGCTCATCGCTTCCGGCGACGGTTTGCGAGGTCGAGATGTTCACCACCGACTCGAGCAGACCCTCGGCCAGGTCGGCGACGGAGGCGGGCCCGTTCGGCTGTGCCAGCTGCGCAAGCGCGGGCGATACCGCCAGCGGCGCCGCGGCGAGACCGAAGGCACCGGCGATCAGCGAAGCGCCGACGGCGCGCCGAAACCGGGTGAAATTCATGGCTGCGTTCATAGGGATGCCTCTTGTGGGCTGCCGTTCGGGAAAAGGATAGGTCCGGCCGCCGGCCGGCATGTTTGTCCGCAAGAATTACGGCGCGTTTGCGGCTTCGTCACGCACCGACGGCGGCGACTCGGCCAACACCTCGTAAATCCTGCGTTACCCGCGCACCAGCCAGACGATGAAGACACCGGCCGCGATGGCGATGAGTCCCGCGATCCGTAGCAGATTCTCGGGCGCCTGCGTGGCTTCCGCGGCCATGCGCTTCGCAAAGGCCGGAAAGCCTCCGTAAAGGAGGCCTTCTATCACCAGCACCAGCCCGAGGGCCGCGGCAAAGTCCTGCACGCCGGCCGCCTATTGGGCGGCCGGTGCGGGGATCGCGCTGGTGGCGCCGGGTGCCGGCGCCGGCGCCGGCGCGCTCGTCGCTCCGGTCGAGTCCTGGAAATACTTGAAGAACTCGGAGTCCGGTGAGAGGACCATCGTCGTGCCGGAGTTCTGCAACGCCGCCGCATAGGCCGCCATCGAGCGGTAGAACTCGAAGAAGCCGGGGTCGCGCTGGAAGGCGTCGGCGAAGATCCCGTTGCGCTGGGCTTCGCCCTCGCCGCGCAGGATCTCCGATTCCTTGTTGGCCTCGGCGACGATCTCCACCACCTCGCGGTCGGCGCGCGCACGGATGCGCTGCGCCGCTTCGCGGCCGCGCGCCCTTAGCCGCTCCGCTTCCGCCAGGCGCTCGGCCTTCATGCGGTCGAAGGTCTGCTGTGAGACCTCCTGGGTGAGATCGGTGCGGCGGATCCGGACGTCCTCGATCTTGAGACCGAGCGAGGTTGCGTCGGGACGAAGCTGGTCGCGCACCTCGCGCATCATCGATGCGCGCTCCTCCGACAGCGCGGATTCGAAGCCGCGCAGACCGTAGACCCGGCGCAGCGCAGCGTCGAGACGGGTGCGCAGGCGCTGTTCGGCTAGTTGAACGTCGCCCGAAACCGCCTGCCGGAACACCCGCGGATCTTCGATGCGGAAGGCGACGAAGGCGTCGACCTCGTAGAACTTGCCGCCGGAGACCTGGACACGGATGTCGTCGAGGTCGAAGCGCAGCAGCCGGTCCTCGATGATCTGGACGGTGTCGGCGTCGAGGAATCCGAACGGGGCCTTGAAATAGATGCCCGGCTCTTTCTTGACATCCACGATCTCGCCGAAGCGTAGCACGATCGCCTGCTGGCGCTCGTTGACGATGAAGAAGGATGAGAACGCGACGAGCAGCACGATGACGGCTGCGACCGCTATTGCCGTGAAACGGTTGGCCATCAGTTGTTTCCTCCGGTCGCGCGCTTCTGCAGTTCGGGCAGCGGGAGGTAGGGCACGACACCCTGGCCGCTGCCCTGCTCGACGATCACCTTGTTGGATCCTTGCAGCACCTTTTCCATCGTTTCGAGGAACAGGCGCTTGCGGGTCACGTCGGGAGCCTTGGCATATTCATCGTAGACCGAGATGAACCGCTGCGCCTCACCCTGCGCTTCCTGCACGACGCGGTTCTTGTAGGCCGCCGCATCTTCCCGGATCTGCGCCGCCTCGCCTCGGGCCTGGCCGAGCTTCTGGTTGGAATACTGGTTGGACTCTTCGACGAAGCGGTCCTCGTCCTGCTCTGCGCGCTGCACCTCGTCGAACGCGTCGGCCACCTCGCGCGGCGGAGCCGCGTCCTCGATCGAGATCGCGTTGATCGTGAGGCCCGCGCCGTACTGGTCGAGCGTGCCCTGGATGATCGTGCGCACCGAGTCCGCGATGCCCTGGCGGTCGTCGCGGAAGATGTCCTGCGCGGGGCGTCGCCCGACGGCCTCGCGCATCGCGCTTTCCGCCACCTGCCTGACCGTCTGTTCGGTATCGGCGACGTTGAACAGGAACTGGCGCGGATCGGCCACCTGGTAGGCGACCGAGAATTTTACGTTGACGATGTTCTGGTCGCCCGACAGCATCAGGCCCGAGCTGTTGTTGTTCCCACGGTCCTCGCCGATATTGATCAGCCGCTCGGCCGTCTTGGCAATCTCGACCGTCTCGACCGGCCACCAGTGGAAATGCAGGCCCGGCCGCGACAGTTCTTCCTTCGGCTTGCCGAAGCGCAGCTCGACGCCCACCTCGTCCGGCTGCACGGTATAGATCGACTGGAAGGCCCACAGTCCGACCAGCACGGCCAGACCGAGGCCGACGAACGCCGGATTGAATCCGCCGCCGCCCGGCAGCGCCTGCTTCAACCGGTCCTGCCCCCTGCGAATGATCTCCTCGAGGTCGGGCGGGGTGTTCTGCGGCCCTCCCGGTCCGCGCGGTCCCTGGCCCCATGGCCCACCGCCGTTACCCCCACCGCCCCACGGGCCGCCGCCACCGCCGCTGCCACCGCTCTGATTATTCCAGGGCATGAAATTCCTCTTGTTGCGAAACCACCCACAGCGGTTGGACCCGCGGCGTGTTCTTGTCGAGACGGTTATAGGGATGCGCCCTCGGGCTTTCAACGCGAGCCGGCCAAATTGCGGCGAAATCGGCTGCGACTCTTCGTGATGAGCGGTCGCGGCATCGGATCGAGGGCATTTTCGTCGCCCGACGGCGTGGCTACACCCTATCTCCGCTCGTAGACGCAATATCGCGTCGCATGGCTGTCGCGCTCCCCGGCCGGCACATCCTCGCATTCCGTCACCTGCCACAGGGCCGGATCGATCGGCGGGAACGTCGTGTCCCCTTCCGGCGCCGCGAGCACGTGGGTGATGCACAGCCGGTCGGCGATCGGCATCGCCTGTGCATAGATCTCGCCGCCGCCGATCACCGCGATGTCCTCGACGCCGGCCATGCACCGGCCCCTCACGGTGGCGAGCGTGATCGCATCCTGCAGCGAGCCGACTGCTTCGACCCCCTCACGCGACCATCCGCGGTCGCGCGTGACGACGATGTTGAGCCGTCCCGGCAACGGCTTGCCGATGCCCTCGAAGGTCTTGCGGCCCATGATGATCGGGCGGCCCATCGTGCCTGCCTTGAAGCGTTTCAGGTCGCTCGACAGACGCCAGGGCAAGCCGCCGTCGGTGCCGATGATGCCGTTTTCGGCGACGGCCGCGTGGATGACGATCTCCATGCCTACTGCGCCGGCGCCTTTTCGAGGATCAGGATCTCGATGTCCTTCTGCGGATAGAAATCCTCAGCGGTCATCTCGAACGTGGTCGGTCCCGTCTTCTTCACGCCTTCGCCGCAGAAGCTGACGAGCGAATCCGCCTTGCCCTTGTCGATGGTCAGCTTGAACTTTCCGATATTGGCTGCCCAGTTGCCGCCGGTGGTGAGCACGTAGGAAATCCAGTTCTCGTAGTAGGGCGTGACGTTCTCCTCCGCCGCGTCGACCGCGTTCTGCACCGCCCGCTCGAAGGCGCCGTCCATGCAGTATTTCCGCCGGTAGAGGTCGCGCTGCTCGCCGCCGACCGCGCCGTCGGTGACGAAGGTCAGCCCCACGGTCGCGCCGACGCTGGGCTTGTAGGTGTGGCGGACGTCGATTTCCTGGCCTTTCGGAAAGCTCATCTTCCACCAGTAGGTGGATTTCAGTGTCCAGAAGGGAATCGTGTGATCCTTCATCCCCTCGCCGACATCGTAGGTATCGATCATCACGATGCCGCGCGAGATCCAGTCGGCGCGCGTCTCGGGCGGCAGTTTCTCCAGCGCCTCTTCGGCCGCCTCGCCGAAGGGCAGCAGCGGTATGCCGGCAGCCTTGAGCTCGTCGGTGACGTCGACCTCCGCCGCGAAGGCCCGCTGGTCGAGCGTCGGCTCGAGCGGCTTGCCGTCCACCGTCACGGTGAAATCGAGGAAGTTGTCGGACGCCATGTCGGGGATCGAGACATTGGCATAAGGGTTGGCCTCGATGTCGGGCATGGGGAACGCCACGACGCTTTCCACGTCGGCCTCGGAGATGTTGCGGAACTTGTAGGCGACCCGCACCTCCTCCGGCGAGATGTAGAGATCCTCGCTTTCCATCGCCACAGTATCGGTGCGCACGAAGATCAGCCCGCCGGTGCCGAGCTGTGCCGTCGTGTCGTTGGCAAGCGCTGGCGCGCAAGACATGGCGGACACGAGTGCGGCAGCGATCAGAGTGCGCATGATGTGCTCCGGATTCTCTCGACCCTACACCGCGATCGGCGCCTTGATGCTCGGCTCCGCCTCGTAGCCCTCCAGCCGGAAATCCTCGTAGACGAACGCGAACAGATCCGTCACCTCCGGATTGATCCACATCTTCGGCAGCGGCTTCGGTGTGCGGGTCAGTTGCAGGCGCGCCTGCATGAAGTGGTTCTGGTAGAGATGCGCGTCGCCCAGCGTATGCACGAACTCGCCGGGCTTCAGCCCCGTCACCTGCGCCACCATCATCGTCAGGAGCGCGTAGGAGGCGATGTTGAACGGCACGCCGAGGAAGATGTCGGCCGAGCGCTGGTAGAGCTGACACGACAGCCTGCCGTCCGAAACGTAGAACTGGAACAGGCAGTGGCAGGGCGGCAGCGCCATCTCGTCCACCTCGGCCGGGTTCCAGGCCGAGACGATCAGCCGGCGCGAATTCGGGTTCTTGCGGATCTGCTCGACGACCTTGGCAATCTGGTCGATCGTCCCGCCCTTGCCGTCCGGCCACGACCGCCATTGCGCGCCGTAGACCGGGCCGAGGTCGCCGTTCTCGTCGGCCCACTCGTCCCAGATCGTCACGCCGTGCTCGTGCAGATAGGCGATGTTGGTCTCGCCCTTCAGGAACCACAAGAGTTCGTGGATGATCGACTTCAGGTGCAGCTTCTTGGTCGTGGTGACCGGAAAGCCGTCCGCAAGGTCGAAGCGCATCTGGTAGCCGAACACGCCGCGCGTGCCGGTGCCGGTGCGGTCGCCGCGGTCGAGGCCGGTGTCGAGCACATGGCTGAGAAGGTCGAGATATTGCTTCATCGAGGCCGCCGATTCTGGATGCCGCAGGATACGACGGCGCGCCGCTCATATCCACCGGGTCGGACCCGATTTCCGGGGATCGTCGGCCTATCGATCAGGCACCGGGATCGCCCGGCCGACCTCGCGCTCCGACCAGCGCTCGCTCTTCGCCAGTCCTCGCGCGACGCCGAGGCGATCCGCCTCGCTGCGGTTCTGGCTGAGCTTGCGCTTACCCTCGATCCGCGTAATCGGCATACGCACCCCGATGATCCCCTTCAGCTGGGCCTGGACAAAGCCTTCCGGCGCGTCGCTGACGGCCCAGCGATCGGGGCGGCCCGCCTCGTGCAGATCGGTCAGCCGCGAGACGATCTCGTGCAGCCGCTCCCGGTCGTCGAAGAATTCCACCGGCCCATAGGCGTGCACGGCCGAGTAGTTCCAGGTCGGCACGACCTTTCCGGTTTCCTGCTTCGCCGCATACCAGGACGGGGTCACATAGGCATCGGGACCCATGAAGATTGCGAGCGCCTCGCCGGTCGGCGCCAGGCTCCATTGTGGATTGGCGCGGGCCACATGGCCGTAGAGGGTCCCGAACTCGCCTTCCCCCTCGACGAGATAGAGCGGCAGCGGTGTCGCCTGCAGGCCCTGCGCCGTGGCGGTGACCAGCGTCGCCAGCCGCGCGTCGCGCATCATCCGGCGCAGTTCCAGCGGATCGTCTTCGCGAAAGGCGGGCGGCGTATACATGCTCAATCCCTAACATCCGCGCGACGAGCCGCCCATGGGCCAGACTTCCGCGAAACCCCTTCCAATCGCGCTCGCCCGCCCCTATATTCGCTGTGCCGGCTTGCCGGCTATGGCGATAAACTGCCGATGAAATAAGCCGTTCGGACCCGGGGGCGGTACCCGGCGCCTCCACCACAAGCCGCCGCGCACAAAGGGCGGTTTCTGCTGGGGGCGAAATAGGATCGACGAAGGTGTAAAGATCGGACTTTTGCCCGGCATGATACCGCCGTTATCGGGTCAAACCTATAGTTGCCAACGACAACTATGCTGAGGCACGTCTCGCTGCGTAAGCAGTGCGATAGTCTCGAATAAAGCCCTGTGGGTTAGCACCTTCAGGCGGGGTTCGGAGGTACCTGGCAACAGAAACCTCCACCTTCCCTGCATATCCCGTTAATGTCCATTTGCCCGTGGCGTGCCTGCCTCCGGCGAACGTGATTGCCGATCTCGCCGCTTCGTCATGGCAATCCGCCATATGCCGTTTACGTCCGCCGGGCTGTTCATTAAAGGTACCGGAATTGAATCGGGGAAAGACGGCTGATGGCCGAAGACCACATCCGCTACGACATCCTCGCGCAGGAGGCCCTGCGCGGCGTCATGCGCAAGGTGCTGCAGGAAGTGCAGCGGACCGGCCTGCCCGGTAACCACCACTTCTTCATCACCTTCCTGACCGGCGCGCCCGGCGTGCGCGTCTCGTCGCGGCTCAAGGAACGCTATCCCGAGCAGATGACCATCGTCCTCCAGTATCAGTACTGGGACCTGAAGGTGACCGATGCCGGCTTCGAGGTCGGCCTCTCCTTCTCCGACGTGCCGGAAAAGCTTGAAGTGCCCTTCGCGGCCGTGCGCGGCTTCTACGATCCCTCGGTCAACTTCGAGCTCGAGTTCGACGTCCGCACGGATGAGCCCGCCGGCGAAATCACTCCCCTGCCGACGCCGGAAGCGCAGAAGCCGCAGGCTGTCCCCCGCCCCGCGCCGAAACCGGCCCCGAAGAAGCCGGCGCCGGTGGCCGAAAAGGTGCCCGCCGCCGACAAGGCCGCCGACGGCGACGGCAAGGGCGCCGACGTCGTCTCACTCGACGCCTTCCGCAAGAAATAACCCTTTCGATGGGCGAGGTCGTCAATCTGAGGCTCGCCCGCAAGCGCAAGGCGCGCGCCGCTCAGGACATTCAGGCCGCCGCCAATCGCGCCCTTCACGGCCGCACGAAGGCCGAAAAGGCCGAGGAGAAGGCCGCCCGCCAGCGCGGCGAAGCCCTTCTCGACGGCCATCGGCTGGAGAGGCCGGGCGACGACGACCGAAAATGAGCGCGGTGCGCAAACGGTCGGTCTCGATCCGCGGCCACCGCACCAGCTTCTCGGTCGAGCAGGAATTCTACGACGCCCTCGAGTTGATCGCCGCCGCGCGCGGCATCAGCTTCGCCGCGCTCGTCGCCGAGGTTGACGCATCGCGCCCCCGCGACGCGAACCTCTCCTCCGCGCTCCGGGTCTACGCGCTGCGCCAGGCCCAGGCTGCCTCGGGCGGGACTCGCGACCCAGTCGCTCTCCGTTCGGACGACAGCCGCCCGCACAATTGATTCAGATCAGCGACGTTCCGCCATATCGGGCGCCATCATTCTTCAGTGACCGGCTGATCCGGTGCGGAAGGAGATTTCCATGGCACGTTTCCCGAAATCCGCGGCGCTTGCGCTCGCGCTCGCCGCGGCTTCGCTTTCACCCTCCCACGCCCAGGGCCCGAACGGCATGATGGGCATGATGGGAGGCGGCTGCCCCACCGTCGGCATGATGGGCCAAGGCGGGATGGGTCCCGGCGGCTGGGGTGACCGTGGCGGCTGGTTCCGCGGCATGATGGGCCGCCAGCCGCGCATGGGCGCGCTGGTCGAGGGCCGCCTCGCCTATCTCAAGGGCGAACTGACCATCACCGAGGAACAGAAAGCGGCCTGGGACGCTTATGCCTCCGCGATCACCGGCCGCGTCGAGACCATGCAGGGGCTCCACCAGGGCATGGTGGAGACGATGCAGAAGGGCAGCGCGACCGAGCGCATGGACGCGCGGATCGCGGCGATGGAGGCGATGCTGGAATCGATGAAGGCGCTGAAGCCCGCGACCGAGGGGCTCTATGCGGTTCTCACCGCCGAGCAGAAGGCCGTGGCCGACGATCTGATCGGCGGGGATTGCGGCGCGTTCTGACAAGACCCGCCCGAAGGAAGGAGACACCCGTGAGCTACCACTTCACGAAGACGATCGACCTGCCGATGGACAAGGCGATCGAACACGTCACCGCCGCGCTTGCCGCGAAGGGGTTCGGCGTGCTGACGACCATCGATGTCAGCGCCACCCTCAAGAAGAAGCTGGATGTCGATTTCAGGCCCTACGTCATTCTCGGCGCCTGCAATCCGGGCTTTGCCTACAAGGCGCTGCAGGCCGAGGACAAGATCGGCACGATGCTGCCCTGCAACGTCATCCTGCAGGAAACCGGCAAGGGTCGGGTGGAAGTCTCGGCGGTGGACCCGATCGCGTCGATGCAGGGCGTCGACAATCCCGGGCTCGCTCCGATCGCCGGCGAGGTCCGCCAGCTCCTGAAGCAGGCTGTCGACGGGCTCTGACGGCCGGAGGCGGACGTCGGCGGCAGGCAGTGAGCCGGACCGGACAGGGACGGGAGCGGCTGGCCGCCCTTGTCGGCCATTGCGGTCGAGACGGCAGATATGCTCCTGTCGTCGGGCGATGTGACCGCGGAGGGTGCCGCCGTGAACGAGAAAACTCGAGGTCAGCCGGGCGGGAGCCTTGGCCCCTATGTCGTGGCCGCGGCGGCGATCGCGGGCGTAGCCATCTGCGTCCTGATGGTGTGGCCGTTCCTGGGCGCGATCACCTGGGCCCTGGCGCTGGCGATCCTCTTCGTGCCGGTCCATGCCAGGATCGAGGCGCGGCTGCGCAACCCGACCGTCGCCGCGATGGTGTCGGTCGTCGTCCTCGTGGTCGTCGTTGCCGTCCCGGCCGCCTTCGTGGTCGAAAGGCTCGTCAACGAGGCGGCCAGCGGCGCGGGAGCCCTGCAGAAGCGTCTCGCGGCTGGGGAGCTCCAGAAGCTGCTCGATTCCTACCCCAGCCTCGCGCCGATCGGCGCCTGGATCGAACGGCAGCTCGATCTCCAGGCCCTGACAGCCAGCGTCGCCACCTGGCTCAGCAACATGGGTGCGAGCTTCGTCAGAGGATCGGTGCTGCAGATCGTCGAGATCGTGCTCACCTTCTACCTGCTCTTCTATTTCCTCCGCGACCGTCGGGCCGCGGAGACCATGACCCATTCGTGGCTGCCGCTGACACCGACGGAAGCGGATCGGCTTTTCCGCCGCGTGTTCGACACCGTTCACGCCACCGTCTACGGCACGCTCGCGGTCGCGGCCGTGCAGGGAATCCTGGGCGGGCTGATGTTCTGGGCACTCGGGCTGCCGAGCCCGCTGCTCTGGGGCCTGGTGATGGGCCTGCTGTCGGTGGTTCCCGTGCTCGGCGCTTTCGTCGTCTGGATACCCGCCGCCATCCTGCTGGCGCTGGACGGCAGTTGGGCCAAGGCGATTATTCTCGCCTTGTGGGGCGCGGTCGTCGTCGGCGGAATCGACAATCTGCTTCGTCCCATCCTGGTCGGCAACACGCTCAGGCTCCACACCGTGCCCGCCTTCATCTCGATCATCGGCGGCCTCGTCCTGTTCGGCGCGCCGGGTGTCATCCTTGGTCCTCTCGCGGTGACCGTGACGATGCTGTTTCTGGAAATCTGGGCAAAGCGCGTCGACGACGATCCGCCGCGGGTCGATCCGAAGCCCCGCACCCGATCTGCGCGACAACATTGAGGCGCGCGGGAAGGTTCGCCCGTCGCTACCCGCCGCCGCCGAGCGAACGGAACAGACGTTCGAGCGAGAACCCATCCGGCTGCGCCGGCTTCGGCTCGGTTCCGACCGGTGCCTGCGGCCGCCGCACCTCGCCGCCTTGCGGCGGCCGGCCTGCCATATCGACCAGCGGTTCGGCCGCGCCTTGCGGCGCCGCGACCTCGCCCTGCGCAGTCGCCGCCTTCTCCCGCGCCGCGGCCTCGGCAGCGGCCTGCGCGTCCTGTGCCGCCTTCAGCCGTGCAGCCTCCTCGAGTTTGAGACGGCGCTCCTCCTCGGCCTTGGCGCGCGCCGCCTCCTCCTCGGCCGCCCTTGCCTTGGCGTCGCTCTCGGCCTTGGCGCGGGCCTCCTCTTCGGCGCGCGCCTTGGCTTCCGCATCCGCCTTCGCCTTCGCCGCCTCGGCGGCCTTCCGCTTCGCCTCTTCCTCGGCCCTCAGCCGTTCCTCTTCCTCCGCCCTGGCTTTGGCTTCGGCCTCCGCCTGCAGGCGTGCCTCCTCCTCCGCCTTCTGGCGCGCTTCCTCCTCGAGCCGCAGCCGCTCGGCTTCGGCCTCCGCGCGCACCTGCTGGAGCATGGCGTAGTAGCGCACCTCGCGCCGCAGCCGCTGCTTTTCCAGCAGCGCAGCCTGCATCGCCTCGACGCGCGCCTGTTCGATCTCCAGCGCCCGCTGCGTCAGGAACTGCGCCATCGGCTGCGCATCGAAGACGAGCGCCGCTTCGCCCGGCGCGCCTTCCAGGCTGAAATTCAACGATGGCTGCGAACCGACCAGCGCCTCGTTTCCCGGGTCATAGGTGATCTCGCCGCTCGCCGCGATTTGCCATTCAGGCAGATCCGCGCGCAGCTCGGCGGTCAATGTCGTGCCTTTCGAGGTCAATGTCAGGGGCGAGCTGCGCAGCACGCCGCCGGCGATCGTGAAGGAGAGGTCCGCATCGCCGCCGGCGAACTCGCCCTCCCCCGCGATACCCGGCGCGAACGCCGCGACGGTTTCTTCCTTGATGTCGCGGCCGATCCTGTCGGCTTCCGCGATCAAGGCGGGCATCGCAGCCGGGTTGATGCCGCGAACCTTCACCTCCGAAATCGCCGCCGTGCCCGTCCCCGACAGCGAGGCAGCCATCGCCTCGACCGACTTCCCGCTGGTGGAGAAATCGGCGGACAGGTTTGCCTTGCCTGACAACGCCCCGGCGCCGGGCAATTGCGAGACGTCAACGCCGCTCAGCGTCGCCTGGCCAGTCAAGACCCCGGTGCCGTCATTGTTCTTGACCTCGAACAGGCCGGACAACCGCCCGTCGTCGAGGCCGGCGGAGAGGTTCGAGACGGCCAGTCCCTCGCTCGTCAAGCGTGCCTGCATCGACGCATCCGTCGCCACCGTCTCGACCCCCCAGCCCACCGCGCCGGCCTTGAGGCCGAGGTCGGCCGTAAACGGCGCGCTCACGCGCGGGGGGAAAGGCGCATTTGCCCAGGCCATTCCGTCGCCCTGCAAGGTCCCCTCGCCCAGAACCAGCGCCAGCGCGGAATCGAGCGGCAGGAAGTCGGTCGCCATATTGCCCGCGAGATGCGGCACGCCATTGGCAATCGTCGCAGTCAGGTCGCCGGACAGCGCCACCTCGCCGATCGAACCGTCGAGATTGCCGATCTTCAGGTGCTCCGGCGAAAGGGTCAGATTGGCGGCGAGTTCCGCCGGAATCCCGAGCCCCATCCCAGGCAGCGTCACGCCCGCCGCACCGAGCCACGGTTCGAGATCGGCCCCTTCGATCACGGCCTTTCCTTGCGCCGTCACCGTCTCCGGGAGCACCGTCACGGTGCCGTCGAAGGCAGCGGTCGCTGTATCGCCGGTCAGCCTGCCATGCGTCTCCAGCCCCTTGTCCGGCACGCCCTTGAGCGTCAGTTCGGTATTGGCCGGACCGGCATCGACGAGCGGCAGCGTCGGCAGCCCGTATAGCGCCAGAAGTGCGGCCCCATCCTTGTTCTCGGCGGTCAGGTCGACATCGATCCTGTCCGGCGCGAAAGGCGAGCCGGTCGCAGAATAGGCCAGCGTGAACTCGCCGCCGCCCATCGTCCCGCCGGCACTCAACGCGTAGTGCGGCTCGCCGTTCGCCTGTGTCGCGGTGGCGACCAGGTTGATCCGTGCATCGCGCCCGAGTTCAGACAGGCCGGAAAGCCGGCGCGCCAGGGCGGCCGCGACCCTGTTGTCGGGATAACGCTCGCCGAGCACGGCGGCCAGCGGCCCGAGATCGTCGGCGACGATCGCCGCGTCCAGGTTTCCCGACGGTTGAGCCGGAAAACCGTCGATCGCGCCGGTGGCGCTCAGATTGGCGCCCGAAACGTCGGTGAGCGTCAGCTTGTCGATGTCGAGCCGGCCGTCCTTCAGCCTCAGCGCCGTCTCCAGCCTGCCGGCCGTCAGCCCGCCGGCGCTGACCGGACCGGCGGAAACCTTGAGATCGAGATCGCGGCCTTCCACCCGCGCCTGGCCTGCGTCGGTCACGAACAGCGAGGCAAAGGCCGCGAGCCCCTCGACGTCGAGCTCACCCCCGTCGAGCGAAAGCAGCAGCGATGGCTTCGCGTCCTCAGGCGTCACGCTGTCCAGCCGGCCGGCGAAGCGGGCCTCGCCGAGCTGCAGCTTCAGGTCGTCGAACACCTGCCGGCCGCTAGCCAGGTCGACCTTCGCCGAAAATCCGGCCCGCGGCAGGCGGCGGATCGCGTCGTCCACGTCCTTCGACAGCCAGGAGGCGAAGCCGGACGGCTGGCCGACGGCCAGGAGCATGTTGCCGGAGTAGCTTGCATCCTCCTCGGTCGTGGCGACGAAACCGTCTGCTTCAAGCGTCGTGCGCCCCGGCATCGACACCGCAAAGTCCTTCAATGTCCAACCGCCCTGCGCCGGTTCGGCGGAGAGGCGGACATCGCGGAACGTCGTGTCACCGGCCACCACGGCCGGCAGGTTGACCTCCACGGAGCCAGGGATGGAGGGCTTGGGAAGCGCCGCCACGAAGGACTTGATCGCAGCGATCCTCTTTTCCAGCGTCAAGCCGCCCCTGGCATCGTCGCCGACGCGGTCGTCGAAGCGGAACTGCGCGCCCGTCGCCTCGATCGAGAAGCGCGGTTCGCCGCCGAGGTCGAGATCCGCCCTGCCCTCGGCCGTGTACGGGTCTTCCAGCGGTCCCGTCTCGAAGATGAACTCGCTCGCCGCCAGCCGCCGGTGGTCGAATTCGAGCTTGCCGCTCATCCGGTAGTCGGGCGGACCCTTGCTGGCGTCGGCAGGATCGTTGAGCGTGAAGGTCGCGCCGTCCGTGCCGCGCAGCGCTGGCTCCTCGTCATAGGCCGAGAGCTTGAAACTCGCTTCATATTTCGGCGCGCCGCCGTCAAGCCGCGCCGTACCGTCGGTCTCCACCGAGAACGGATAGCGCTGCGGCTTCGCCCGCACCCTCACCCGCATCGCGCCGGTCTCTTCGACCCGGCCCGTCGACAGGTCGAAATCCGTCAGCGCGCCGTCGAGACGCATCGAGCCGATGATGCGCCAGGGTCCCGCGAGCGTCGTCGCCGTCATGCCGGTGTTGATCTCGGTCAGTTGATGGGTGCGTCCGCTCGCTGCGTGTTCGATGCGCACCGCGCCTTCCGTCACCGTCAGGTTCTCGATAGTCACGTGGCTGGGGTCGAACGGGGTCTTGGGCCGCACCGCCCAGTCGACCGCGCCGTCATTGCCGATGCGGATCACCGCCTTCGGCCGCACCAGCCGCATGTCGAAGATCAGCAGTTCGCCGCGGAGGAACGGCGCCAGCTCCGCATCCATGGAAAATTCTTCCGCCGTCAGCGCCGGTTCGCCGTCGGTTCCCGCAACCCGCACGTCCGTGAAGGTGAGCGACGGAAACGGCAGGATGCGGGCCGAGGCATCGCCCGCGACCTTCACCTCTCGGCCGAGGATCCGGCTTGCCTCGCGCTCGAAATCGCCGCGATAGCTCGTCCAGTCGACGAAATAGGGGCCGACGAGCGCGGCCGTCAGCACCAGGACGACGAATCCGCCGAAGATGACAAACAGTCTGGCCAGTGTGTTCTCCCGCCGTTGCAGCGCGCGACAGTCTACCAGCACCACTCTGTCGAGAAAGTGGCGCTTTGGACGCCCGTCTCACGGCAACGGAATGATCTTACCCGGATTCATGATGTCCTGCGGGTCGAGCGCCCGCTTGATCATGCGCATGTAGTCGAGGCCGTCGCCATGCTCGAGCTTCATGAAGCCCATCTTGCCCTGGCCGATGCCGTGCTCGCCGGTGCAGGTCCCTTCCATGGCGATCGCGCGCCGGTTGAGCCGCGCGACGAATTCCTCGGTCTTCTCGACCTCCGCCGGCACGTCAGGGTCGAGCAGCACCAGCACATGGAAGTTCCCGTCGCCCGCATGGCCGACGATCGGCGCGATGAGGCCCATCTCGGCGATGTCGGCCTCGGTCTCGGCGATGCAATCGGCCAGCCGCGAAATCGGCACGCAGACGTCGGTCGAGATCCCTTTCGCACCGGGCCTCAGCGTCTGCGACGCCCAGTAGGCCTCGTGGCGCGCCTTCCACAGCCTGGCGCGCTCCTCCGCCACCTTCGTCCACAGGAACGGCCCGCCGCCATATTCGGCGGTGATCTCGCCGAACAGTTCCGCCTGCTCCACCACGCCAGCCTCCGAGCCATGGAACTCGACGAACAGGCACGGGCTTTCGGGATAGTCGAGCTGGGCGTAGGCGATCATCGCCTTCATCTGCAGCGCGTTGACGATTTCGATGCGCGCCACCGGGATGCCCATCTGGATCGTCGCGATCACCGCGCGGCAGGCGTCCTCGAGGCTCGGGAACGGGCACACCCCGCCCGAAATCGCCTGCGGAATGCCCTGCAGCTTCAGCGTCAGCGAGGTGATGACCCCGAGCGTCCCCTCGGAGCCGACCAGCAGGCGCGTCAGGTCATAGCCGGCCGAGCTCTTCTTGGCGCGGCTGGCCGTCGTGATCGAGCGCCCGTCCGCCATCACCGCCGTCACCGACAGCACGTTCTCGCGCATGGTGAGGTAACGCACCGCGTTGGTGCCAGACGCGCGCGTCGCCGCCATGCCGCCGAGCGTCGCGTTGGCGCCGGGATCGATCGGGAAGAACAGGCCGGTGTCGCGCAGATAGGTGTTGAGCTGCTCGCGCGTCACCCCAGCCTCCACCGTGCAGTCGAGATCGTCGGCGTGGACCTCGAGGATTCTGTTCATGCGCGACGTGTCGATCGAGATGCCGCCGCCCGGCGCGTTGACATGGCCTTCGAGCGAGGAGCCTATGCCGAAGGGGATGATCGGCACGCGGTGTTCCGCGCAGCAGCGGACGATCTCCTCCACGTCTTCGCGAGTGTCCGGAAAGGCGACGCCGTCGGGCAGCTGCGCCGGGATATAGGTGGTCGTGTGGCTGTGCACCCGGCGCACGTCGGCATTGGTCTGGAACCGTTCGCCGAAGCGCTGCTTGAGGATGCCGACCGCCGCCGCGATCCCCTCTTCGTTGCGCTTCACCGCAACGAGATCGGCCAGTGCCATCTGTTCCTCCCGTCTGGACCGTTCTCCGGCCCTTGTGCATGCCAGGCTTGGCTGTAGATTGCCGCCTCGGCTTGTAGAACCTCGCAAGCACCGCCTGCAACATCCTTCCGGAGCCCGCCATGATCGCCGCCCCCGTCGTCTCGAAGATCATGGACATCCAGAAGGACTGGATCGACTACAACGGCCACCTCAACATGGCCTATTACAACGTCCTGTTCGACAAGTGCGCGGACGACGCCTTCGAGCTGATGGGCATGGGGCCGAACTATGCCCGCGACCGCAAGCTCACCATCTACACCGCGGAAATCCACGTCTGCTACGTGCGCGAACTCCACCTCGGCGATCCGGTGCGCGGCACGTTCCAGCTGATCGACCACGACGACAAGCGCCTGCGCGCCTATCAGGAACTGCATCACATCGACGGCTGGCTGGCTGCCACGTCCGAGGTTCTCACCCTCCATGTCGACATGGCCGGGCCGAAGGTCGCGCCCTTCCCGGCCGATATCCTGACTCGGGTCGAAGCCATGCAGGCTGCGCATGCGAACCTCCCGATGCCCGAACGCGCCGGCCGCTCGATCGGCATCAAGCGGAAATAGATCAGAGCTTTTTTCTTTCCGATTCAGTTAGGAGCTGGCGTTTCCTCGACCGAAGCACGAGGAGATTTCGCTATCGGCTGGCCTTCCAGAACCTCCTCCACGCTCGATCGCCGTATCGTTGGTATTTGAACCTTTTGCCGTTTCCAGCCGTTGTCCGCGTCGACACAGACGATTGAGAGATGACTGAATGGATACGAAACCGACCAGAGAGCCGGTCGATGCCTGGCGCATGACCGACAGTCTGCACGCAGAGCACGGCAAAGGCGATCCCTTCGCGGCGGCGATCCGCGCCACGCGCATGCCCATGCTCATCACCGACCCCCGCCAGTTCGACAATCCCATCGTGTTTGCGAACGATGCCTTCCTGAGGCTGTCGGGTTACGCTCGCGAGGAGGTTGTCGGTAGAAACTGCCGTTTCCTGCAAGGGCCGGATACCGATCCGCAGGCGATAGAGCAGATCCGCGACGCCATCGCCACGCGAAGCGACATCGCCGTCGATATCCTCAACTACAAGCGCGACGGCACGCCATTCTGGAATGCCTTGTTCGTCAGCCCCGTCTCCAATGAGGACGGCGAGTTGCAGTTCTTCTTTGCATCGCAGCTCGACGTTACCGACCGCAAGGAGTCGGAGCATGCCTTGATCGCCGAGAA
Source organism: Mesorhizobium sp. (assembly GCA_019635735.1). Taxonomy (GTDB): domain Bacteria; phylum Pseudomonadota; class Alphaproteobacteria; order Rhizobiales; family Rhizobiaceae; genus Mesorhizobium_A. Next base: position 10,893 of record JAHBYX010000004.1, on the reverse strand, counting down.
GGCGAGGTTCGAACGCGCCGTTCGCGAGCGGACCGCGGAACTTCAGGCTGCGCTCGACGCGCAGAAGATGCTCGTCCACGAGGTCGATCACCGGGTGAAGAACAACCTGCAGATGATCTCCTCGCTGATCGTGATGCAGTCGCGTTCGATTCCCGACGAGAACATCCGCCAGTCCCTGTCGGAGATGCTGGAGCGTATCGAGGCGGTCAGCACCGTGCATCGGCGGCTCTACCAGTCCGACGACGTGCGCAGCTTCGACGTGGCCGACTTTGCCCGCGATCTCGTCACGGATCTGGTCGCGTCGTCCGGACGCGAGGATATCCGCACCGAATTCGCGCTGGAGAAGCTCGTCGTTCCGGCGCAATGGGCCACTCCGGTCGCCCTGATGATCAACGAGCTTGTCACGAACGCGATCAAGCACGCCTTCGACAGGCACGCGAACGGAGCCGAGCGGCTCATCCGCGTCGCCATGGAGGTCGGCTCAAGTCGTTACACCATCGAAGTGTCCGACAACGGCAAGGGAATGACGGCGCTGGGCGGCGGGGGCTTCGGCACCCGGCTGGTACGGTCTCTCGCCCGTCAGCTCGAGGCGACCGTTGAGTGGCTCGACGGCTCGCCAGGGACACGCGTCATCGTCACGATCCCGACAGGGAAGGAATAGCATCCCATGAACCTGAACGAACCGTTGAAAGTGCTCATCGTCGAGGACGAGGCGCTGCTCGCCATGGAGCTCGAGGCGCTGGTCGAGGATGCGGGGCACTCCGTCGTCGGCTGGGCCACCTCGTCGAAGGAGGCGCGCGCGCTGGTCGATGGCGTCGCAGCCGACATCGCGTTTGTCGACATCCATCTCACCGATGGCCCGACCGGCGTGAGCGTAGCCCAGTATATCGCCGAGCAGAAAAGCCCGATGGTGGTGTTCATGACCGCCAACCCGAAGCGTATTCCGGAAAATTTCGCCGGTGCTGTCGGGGTGATCGCCAAGCCTTACACGATGCACGGCCTGATGGCCGCATTGCGCTATCTGCACGAAGCCGTGCGCGAGCCGCCGCCCGTATCGACGCGGCCGGTCGGCTTCACGCTCTCGCCGGAATACCGGCAGAGCTGGGCGGCCTGAGCGCCACGCGCGCCCGCGTCCACCGAACGCTGCGGCGCGGCGACACCCGTGCGCACTCGCCGGTTCAGCCCTGCTTGATCTCCATGAACCGGATGCGGTTGTTGAACGGATCGGTCACCGTGACCTCGAGCCGCGTCCCTTCGTCTTCGAGCCCGGGCCTCATGAACCGGTATTTCTTGTCGATCAGTTCCTTCTGAAAGGCGCGAATGCCGGTCATGTAGACGCACATGTTGCAGCCGGGCGTCGCGTCGCCGGCATGTTCCGAAAGATGAAGCCTCAGCCCTCCGCGCGACACCTGGGTATAGAGCGGGAAATCGTCGCCGTAGCGGTGCTCCCAATCGACGCTGAAGCCGAGGAAGCCGAGATAGAATTCGTGCGCCTTCGGCACGTCGAAGATCCGCACGATCGGCACCGCCTGCTCGAAGGCGATGCCCGCGACCGCTGCCTTCCGGTTCTGCTCTATCTTCGCCGACAAGACGTTCCAGGTCGGCTCGCCGAACTGCTTCGCGACGATCTCCAGTGCCTGGCTGTGCGTGATCACGCTGCCTTGCGCGGCGAGCGTTTCGCGCATGGCCTTGGCCATGGCCTTCGCATCCATGAATGTGCGCATGTCTCCGTCCTCGATCCGGCGAATACCGCGTCAGCGCCCGCATTGCCGATGCCTTCGCCGGTTTCGATGAAACGGAGCCAAGGAACGTGGATGCATTCGCCATGCCTGTATCAGGCGCGGGCTGCCGGTCGCATCCGGACCGTGGCACGAGGTTAGGTCGCCCGGATCGCAATGACAAGCCGTGGCGCCGACGCGGACGCCGGAGGCTGATTACCCGTCCACCCAGTCGAAACTCAGCGGCGCCTCGCGGAAGGCGAAGCGGTCGAGATGGGACGAGACGACGCCCTTCAGCCGCTCGACCGTCTCCGAAGCGTCCGCTTCGACAACGACCTCGAGTCCGCCTTCCCTGACATTCATCGTCGCCACCGCTTCAGGAAACTTAACCGTGCCGTGCGTCGGGCCGAACGTGACCTCGAGACGATGGCTCCAGTGCTTGCAGAGCTGCTGGAGGTATTTCGAGGCGTGTTCCGTCGGAACGAGGGCGGACGATCTGGCCATGGCGGTCTCCTTGCATTTGCGCCCCTACATAATGCCGGCGCCTGAAGTCCGCATGATCAACGTTGCGTGAGTGTCGGCAATGTCGAAGAGGACGCGTCGCGCCGAGAGCCATGGCATGGGGCGTGTACGGCGTATTCCGTCCTACCTCATGGCGGCGCCAGCCAGTCCTCGATCCTCAAGCCCGGCACACGCGAGAACTCTCTGACATTATTGGTCGCAACTGTCAGCCCGCGCGCCAGCGCCTGCCCGGCGATGAGCGTGTCGAGAGGACCGATACCGCGCCCGTCCCCTTCCAGACGTGCCCTGATTTCGGCCGCCGCGTCGGCGTCGTCTCGCGAGAAATCAAGCACGGCGACGTGTCCGAAAAGGGTCGCGAAGTGGCGGCCCATGCGTCCGGCCTCCCGCAGCTTGTTTTCACCCGTCATGAGCTCGAAATGGACGATCGATGACAATACGATTTCGTCCGGATCATGCATGGCCAGGCGTTGCCTGAGCACAGCGTCTCCGCGCAGGATCGATATGCAGACGTTGGTGTCGATGCTGATCGTCACGAAGAAGCTTTGCCGCCGTCCGCGACGTTTCCCGCTTCCTCTTGCGTCAATGCCTCACGTTCGAAGGCGGTCGGCTGGTTCCGATCCGGGAATTCGCCTTTGTACGCCGCGTCGATCTTGTCGAAAATCTCCTGCCACATCTGCCTAGTCGGCACCGGCCTGAGACGGATTTCGTCGCCGACGCGCCAGACCTCTACCTCCTTCGCGTTGAGACGGAATTCCTTCGGCAGCCGAACGGCCTGGCTGCCGCCATTGGCAAATAGCCTGGCGCGGGCACGTGACATCACATTCTCACAAAAATGTATCGATGCCATGTATATACGAATCTCCGAAAGAAGCAAATGAGCGAATGGAGCGCGTGCCCTCCTATTCCAATGGTCGTGCGATACCGCCTCTGGAACCGACGCGCACTCTGTAACCGCCTTGTCACTAACTCGACACCATCGCCCCGCTCGCGCGGCAAGGACGCGAAACATTGTTGCCGGATAAGGCCCTCCATCGATAACAAAGTTTCGAAAGGACTTTCCCCATGACCTTCTCACTCAAGACCTCCCTCATCGCTGGCTCGATTGCGTTTGCCGCTCTTGCCGGTTCGCTCGCTCCGGCCAAGGCCGACTCCGTCGGCGTCTGGGTCGGCCCCGGCATCGGCATCGGCGGTGTCGGCGTTGGCGTCGGCTTCGGTGTCGGCGTGGGTCACGGCCACTACGGCCACGGCTACGGCTATTACGGCGACTACGCCGGCGGTTACTGCTCGAAGGGCGAGGCGCTCGGCCGTGCCGCCTCGATGGGCGTGAAGAAGCGCTACGTTTCCGGCGTATCGAGCAGCCGCATCTCGGTGCGCGGCACCCACAAGGGCCAGCCGGTCAAGGTGACGATGTATCGCCATTCCGATCACTGCGCCGTGCGCAGCTTCAACTACCTCTGAGGCCGGCGACCATGACCCGCAAGCGACGCATGCGCTGGAAAGGCCTCGCCACGATGGCGTTCGTCGCGGCGGGCGCCACGGTGACCGTGGCCATCGCACAGACTGCCGGCGGCATGGGCGGCGCCGGCAGTCCGGACCGTCAGGCCGAGGGGTGCACGCGCTACGTGTCCCTCGGCCTGGCGGCCTCCGAAGGCATCCGGCAAGGCCGGGCCGAGCAGGTCGCCAACGACCGGATGGTGGTGTTCGGCAGGTTGAAGGGCGCATCCGTCAAGATGACGCTCGAAAACGCGGCCCACGCCTGCCGCGTCGTCAGGATCGACATGCTCTGAGGAGGAGCCCGCGACGCGCAGGTGTCGCGGGTTTCCCCAGTTTCAGCGTCGCGCAGCCGCGCGCGGCAGATCGACGACGAAGCGCGCACCGCCGCCCTGCGCGGGCTCGACCCTGACCGAGCCGCCGTGGTGCTCGGCGATCTGGCGCACCAGCGCGAGACCCAGGCCCCAGCCGCCGGCGGCTTCGCTGCGGCCCGCCGGACGGTAGAACGGCTCGAAGACGCGCGTCTCCTCGCCTCTCGGAAGCCCGTCACCGTGATCGCGAACAGCGAGCAGCACGCGTTTGCGCTCTTCCCGCACCTCCACCTCGACCGGCGGGCGTCCGTGCCGCAATGCATTGATCACCAGGTTGCGGACCAGGCGGGTAAGCAGTCTCGCATCCCCCTTCACCTCCGCCGGCTTGCCCGTCGCCTCGACGCCGTGGCGCGCGCATTCCTCGGTCACGAGCGCGAACAGGTCGAGCGGTTCCGTCCGCTCCAGGCGCCTCACATGGTCGAGCCGGCTGGCGAGCAAGATCTCGTCGACGAGTTCGTCGATCTCGCCGAGGTTGCGCAGCATCTCCTCGCGCGCCCGGCCATCCGTCGCGACACCGTCCTGCGGCGTCTCGTAGAGGTCCATCGCCATCCGGAGCCGCGTGACCGGCGAGCGCAGTTCGTGGCTGGCATTGGCCAGCAGCGCGCGGTGCGCACCGACCAGCCGCTCGATCCGCTCCGCCGCCGCGTTGAAGCTCTTCGCCACGGCCGCCACCTCGTCCCTGCCCTGAACCGGCACGCGCGCGACGAGGTCGCCCTTGCCGAACGCCTCGACACCGGCGCGCAGGCTCTCCAGCCGCCGCGTCAGCTGCCGCACGAACGGATAGGCGGCGAGCGCGATCACGCCCGCGATCAGCACCAGGTAGCCGAGCGCGCCGCGCTTGGGCCCGTCCCACGGAACGTCCAGCTGCGCGACGAGAGAGCGCCCGTCTCCTAGGTCGATGACGAACGGCCTGCGGTGTTGGCGACCGCCGAACCAGCCATCGTCTTCGTCGTCGTCGAAGCCGCCGGGCGGCGGCGGCGGCAGAGCCTCGCCGGCCGCGGCGAGCAGCCGCCCGTCGGTCGAATAGAGCGCAATGTCGGCGTCGAAGGCTTTCGCAAACCGCTCGACGATCGCCTGCGTCATCACGGGATCCTCGCCGGTCGGCAGCATCTCGGCGACGAAGCGGTCGCGCCGCTGTGCCCAGCCCAGCTCCTCCCGGTCGATCGCGGTGCTCCAGTAGATGCCGCTCGCCACCGCGACGGCCCCCAGCGTCAGGATGACCGTCAGGTAGATCTTGACGTAGAGGCGGCCGCGAAAAGTCCGAAGAAGCCGCATGTCAGGCGTCGTCCTGGTAGCGGGCGAAGACATAGCCCGCGCCGCGCACGGTGATCAGCCGCCTCGGATTCTTGGGATCGGTCTCGATCGCGGCGCGGATGCGCGACACATGCACGTCGATCGAGCGGTCGAAGGCTTCCAGCTCCTCGCCCTTGACCATGTCCATCAGCTGCTCGCGCGACAGCGTGCGGCCGGCATTCTCGGCGAGCGCCACCAAAAGGTCGAACTGGTGGCTGGTCATCGGCCGTTCCGTGCCCTCGATCTTCACCGAGCGCGAGCCGGGATCGATCTCCAGCCGGCCGAAGCGCAGCACGCGGTGATTGTCCGCCGCCCCGCGCCGCCTGAGGATCGCTTTCAGCCGCGCCAGCAGCTCGCGCGGATTGAACGGTTTCGGCAGATAGTCGTCGGCGCCGAGTTCCAGCCCGACGATGCGGTCGGTCTCCTCGCCCTTGGCGGTCAGCATCAAGACCGGCACGTCGGAAAAGGCGCGGATCTGCCGGCAGGTCTCGAACCCGTCGATGTCGGGCAGCATGACGTCGAGGATCACCGCGGCCGGAGGTCGCCGCCGCAATGCCTCGACGCCGCTGCGGCCGCTGCCCGCGGTAGCGACCGTAAACCCGTTGGCGGACAGGTAGTCCGACAGCATGGCGGCGAGGCGCGCATCATCGTCGACGATCAGGACCTCGTCCGCCATGCTTCATCCCCTATCCGGAGCCGCCTTACCAGCGGCCGCGGCCCTCGTGCCTGTCCTTCATCTCGGCGGCGAGCTTGGCGCGCTGCTCGGGCGTCAGCACCTCGGCCGCCTCGATCACCGCCGCGACCGCCTTCTTCGACGCCTCGTCGACCTCGGCGATGCGCTTGGCGCGCAGCGCCTCGACGGCCGCCCTGTCGATCGTCGGCGCGGTCAAGAGTGCGGCGACTTCCTCGCGCATGCCGCGGAATTCGCGGCCCATGGGGCGCAGTTCCGCGCGGGTCTTGTCGACGATCGCGAAGATCTTGTCTTGCTGCTCGGCGCTGGCGCCGATCTCGTCCATCACTTTCTCGAACCGGTGCTCGGCGAAACGCATACCCATATGGCCGCCGAAGCCGCCCATGCCGCCGGGGCCCATGCCGAAGCCCTGCGCGATCGCCGCGCCGGCGCCGATCGCAATCACCGCCGCGATGCCGACGCCGACGATGAAGGCCGTGCCGTAGCGGCCGCCATTGGGCTTCTCGTTCGCGTCGTGGTCGATCACCGGGCCATCGAAATTGCCGTTGTCCTGATTGGTCATGTCCGTGCTCCTTGGATCCGTCCAGCCAAATCGCTGGCATGGGGGCACATTAGGCGCCGGACATTTCCGCCGTTCGCGGCCAATGTAAAGAAGTGTGAAGCCCGGGACAGCCCTGCACACCCAGGCATTCTCGTCCCGGCGGTGGCCTTTCGGCGCCGAATCACTACATTCGGAACAAATGGTGGACTATCCCGACGACATCCCCTTCTTCGACGCCCCGAAAGGCGGCGCTCCGGCGAGGCCTGCCGGCGGTCTCGCCGCGCGCGCCATGGCCGCTCGGTCCGGCCATACCGGCCAGCCCGACTATCTCGCCGGCCTGAACCCCGAGCAGCGGCTCGCCGTCGAAACCACGGAAGGCCCGGTGCTCGTGCTCGCCGGCGCCGGCACCGGCAAGACCCGCGTGCTGACCACCCGCATCGCCCACATCCTCAAGCTCGGCCTCGCCTACCCAAGCCAGATCCTCGCCGTCACCTTCACCAACAAGGCCGCGCGCGAGATGAAGCAGAGGATCGCCGTGCTCATCGGCGAGGGTTCGGCCGAAGGCATGCCCTGGCTCGGCACCTTCCATTCGATCGGCGTGAAAATCCTGCGCCGCCACGCCGAGCTCGCCGGGCTGAAGAGCGGCTTCACCATCCTCGACACCGACGACGTCGTGCGCCTGCTCAAGCAGCTGATCCAGGCCGAGAACCTCGACGACAAGCGCTGGCCGGCGCGTCAGTTCGCGCAGATGATCGACGGCTGGAAGAACAAGGGTCTCGCGCCGAAGGAGATCCCCGAAGGCGATGCGCGCGCCTTTGCCAACGGCAAGGGCCGCGAACTCTACGCCGCCTACCAGGAACGCCTGCGCACCCTCAACGCCTGCGACTTCGGCGACCTCCTCCTCCACCCGATCCGCATCTTCCGCGACAATCCGGACGTGCTCGCCGACTATCACCGGCGCTTCAGATACATCCTCGTCGACGAATACCAGGACACCAACACCGCGCAGTACATGTGGCTGCGGCTCCTGGCACAGCGGCCGAAGGCCCCCTCACCCGGCTCGCTTCGCTCGCCACCCTCTCCCCGTGGGGGAGAGGAAACCACAGCCGCGATATCGTCTCCCTCTTCTCCCCTCGGGGAGAAGGTGGCCGCGAAGCGGCCGGATGAGGGGGGCTCCCGGCCGCAGGATACAGTCAACATCTGCTGCGTCGGCGACGACGACCAGTCGATCTACGGCTGGCGTGGCGCCGAGGTCGACAACATCCTGCGCTTCGACAAGGATTTCCCGGGCGCCACCATCATCCGGCTGGAGCGCAACTACCGCTCCACCGCGCATATCCTGGGTGCGGCCTCCCACCTCATCGCCCACAACGAGGGCCGCCTCGGCAAGACGCTGTTCACCGACCAGTCCGACCCGGACGACGCCAAGGTTCAGGTCCACGCCGCTTGGGATTCGGAGGAAGAGGCCCGCGCCGTCGGCGAGGAGATCGAGCAGGCGCAGCGCCGGGGGCACAACCTGAACGACATGGCGATCCTCGTCCGCGCCTCCTTCCAGATGCGCGAGTTCGAGGACCGTTTCGTCACGCTCGGCCTCAACTACCGCGTCATCGGCGGCCCGCGCTTCTACGAGCGCCAGGAGATCCGCGACGCACTCGCCTATTTCCGCGTCGTCGCGCAGGGCGCCGACGACCTCGCCTTCGAGCGCATCGTCAACGTACCGAAGCGCGGCCTGGGCGAGAGCGCCATCCGCCAGATCCACGACACCGCCCGCGCCCTGCGCATGCCCATGCTGGAGGCCGCCTCGCGTCTCGCCGAAAGCGACGAGATGAAGCCCAAGCCCCGCGCGGCATTGCGCGAAATCTGCGCCCATTTCGGCCGCTGGCAGGAGGCGCTGGAGCGCATCCCCCACATCGAGCTCGCCGAGCAGATCCTGGAGGAGAGCGGCTATATCGACATGTGGAAGGCCGACAAGTCGGCCGAGGCGCCCGGCCGGCTGGAGAACCTGAAGGAACTCATCCGCTCGATGGAGGACTACGAGTCGCTGCGCTCCTTCCTGGAGCACGTCGCGCTGGTCATGGACGCCGAGCAGAACGCCGAGCTCGACGCCGTCTCCATCATGACCCTGCACTCCGCCAAGGGCCTCGAATTCGAGACCGTCTTCCTGCCCGGCTGGGAGGAAGGCCTCTTCCCCCACCAGCGCGCGCTCGACGAAGGCGGCCGCACCGGCCTCGAGGAAGAGCGGCGGCTGGCCTATGTCGGGCTCACCCGGGCCAAGAAGAACCTGCACATCTGGTTCGTCTCCAACCGCCGCATCCACGGCCTGTGGCAATCCACCATCCCCTCGCGCTTCCTCGACGAGCTGCCCGAGGCCCATGTCGAGGTGGCGGACGCCGGCAATTCCTACGGCGGCTACTCCGCCCCCTACGGCGGCTCCGGCGGCTTCGCCTCAGGGCGCGGCGGCGGTTTCGGCAGCCAGGGGCCAGGCCGGCAGAACCTCTACGGCGCCTCGCGCTTCGACAGCTACTCCCCTTCTCCCCGCGGGGGGTCCGAAGGACGGGCGGGACAAGCGGCCCGCCCCGGAACAGGTGGCCCGCGCAGCGGGTCGGATGAGGGGGCCCGCGGCGCCTTCTCCAGCACCTACGCCACCCCCGGCTGGGCCCGCGCACAACAGAACCGCACCGAAGCCACCGACCGCAACTGGGGCTCCCGCTCCGGCCACGGCGTCGAACGCATCGGCTACGGCGAAACCGACTCCGGCTACGGCGCCGGCCGCGGCTCGGTCAAGGGCCGCACCATCGAGGGCGAACTGGTGGCGAAGTCGGTGGCGACGGAGCCGTCGAAGTTCCACGTCGGCGACAGGGTGTTCCACCAGAAGTTCGGCAACGGCAACATCGCGGCCATCGACGGCAACAAGCTGACGATCGATTTCGACAAGGCCGGGCAGAAACGGGTGCTGGACGGGTTTGTGAGCGAGGTGTGAGGACTACGGTCTCTTATGTGGCCCGTCTCCGATTGTCGCGGAGATGCGTGCTGCAAGTGCGTGACGTAGATCGGTCGGGTCTTTCCATGTAATATGATTGTATTGCCGAGTGTCGAAATGCACTCTCGATATCGCATCCGCTCGGCACGTAAAAATGACAGGAATATTCAAGCCATGCGCGAATCCCGCTTCGTAATACACTCCGCCACGCGCACCCTTTTCATCACTCTGAGTGAAATCGGCAATCAGAAATCTTGATCTTCTTATTTCAGAGATGATCTCATCATCAATCTTGTTATTGTGGTTTTTCTTATCAATTCGGACCGGTCTATAACCAGAATCTGTTACGCCTGGAGCTACACCGTGTTCATATGCATCGTTCATGGTCGGATCAAACCACATTGCTACGAATGCTTGATCGCTGGATGATCCCTTTTTGCGTCTATCTGATATAGCAGAGTAACCAGCCATAGTTATTTTGACAGATCCTCCGGATTCTAGAAGCTCTACATCGATAAATCCCTCCTCTCGCAAATATTCAATGAGGTATATTATTTCATCAAAATTAATAGACTCCGATACAGCCAACATTTCTTGGCCAGAGATGCCGTGAGGATCGAAATTTATCTCTTCACCAATATAATCTGTGGCTATATTGAAGTAGTCGAGAAGTCGATATGCTCTCTCGAATACCTCAAGAGACGGTCGGGACTTCGCAAAACTCACGACATCCGAACTAACGTTCGGAACATCGTTCCCTAGCATTCTCTGCTCGACAAGCCACGTTGTCAGCCTTGCGCGTCCATGTTCGTCTAACTGAAGAAGTGTAGCGATAGCGCTGCCGGAAATGGAGTATTGGCCAGCCGATCGCGGAGAGGCAACTAACGAACCGTCGCCCGCGCCACTCGTGCTAGCGCGAGTGGACCAAATCGGACATTTTCCATTAAGCGGTCCGTATTCCACTGGCGTTCCTCCTGATGATAATCGATAGGTTCGATGAGTATTATTTTTCTACTAGACATCGTGGACAAATCGCAAGATTCGCGACGGGCGATCATATCGAACATATTTCAGAAAGTAGCAGAGTAAGCTCCCAACTCAGTCAGCGTTTAGCTTGCGACCCTCCCCTCGTCATCCCTATAGCGAAGCCGGAACAAAGAGGCGGCGCAGCCCTTAGGAGATGGCGTCCCGCGACGTGGTGTAGCTGGCGGCGTTGGTCGCCGTGCTGTCCGGCATTGCCGGGTTGATCAGCGCGCCACTGCCGGCAGGCTGATGAGAGGATCATT
>JAHBYX010000003.1 GCA_019635735.1 Mesorhizobium sp. | reverse complement strand
GTGGCGATGCAGTCGGTGCTGATGGGCGGCAACCTGCGGGTCGGCCTCGAAGACTCGATCTGGGCCGGCAAGGGGCGCCTGGCGGCAAGCAATGCCGAACAGGTGACGATCGCGCGCCAGATGGTCGAAAGCCTCGGCCTCGAGATCGCCACGCCTGCCGAGGCCCGCGACATCCTCCAGCTCAAGGGCGCCGACAAGGTCGCGTTCTGAAGAAGCGGCCGCACCTCGGCGTGGGGTCCGGCGGCGGCGTCCCTGCATCTGCGGGGACGGGCCGGGCACTTGCGCGACCGCGCGGGCGAGGCGGCGTGCCTTGCGTCGGCCGCCGCGCGGCGGCATTGTCCCCACCTCAAGTCAGGAGTAGCCATGCTCTCGGCACAGGTGAAGTCGGCGACCCGGGCGATCGAAATCCTCGAACTCTTCAAGAGGGTCAGGCATCCGAGGTCCATGTCGGAGATCGCCGCCGCACTCGGCTATCCGGCGTCCAGCACCACCGTCCTGCTCAAGACCTTGGTGAAGCTCGGCTATCTGAATTACGACCGGCACGAAAGGCTCTACTTCCCGACCCCGAAGGTGACGTCGCTTGGCGAATGGGTCCCCCGCGCGCTGTTCGGCAGCAGCCGCGTCCTGGAAGCGATGCGCGATCTCCAGTCCGCCACCGGCGAGGGGATCTCGGTCTGCACCAAGAACGATATCTACCTGCAATACGTCCAGGTCATCTACTCGACGCACGCGGTGCGCTTCGACATCGACGAGGGCGCGCTGCGGCTCCTGCCGCATTCGGCCGTGGGCTGGACGCTGATGTCGACGCTGCCCGACGAGCGCATCGACAACCTGATCCGCCGCGCCAACATCGCCGCCGAAAAGACGTCGGAACGGGTGAGCATACCCGACATCATGGCGCGAATCCGCGTGATCCGGGAACGGGGCTATGCCTGGACCGAGAACATCCCCTTCCTCGGCGGCGCCACGCTGTGCATGCTTCTGCCGATCACGATCCAGAACCAGCCGGTCGTGCTGACACTCGGCGGTGCGTCGGAACGCATGCGCGCCAACCGCGACCGTTACCTCGAGGCCCTGCGCCGCGCGGTGAAGTCGGTCACGCCCGAGAACCCCTTCGACCAGCCGATCGACATCGAGTTCTGAGCGCTGCCCGCCTCAGTGCGCGAGCAGCAGCGCCAGCGGCGGAGACTCCAGCATCGAGCGGGTGACGCCGCCGAAGATGCGCTGGCGCAGCCGCGAATGGCTGTAGGCACCCATCACGAGCATTCCGGCCGAGACGTCGCTCGCATGGCGCGTCAGCACGGATTCCGGCGCCTGCCCCATGCCGGCGAGCCGGTCGACCGAGACGGAATAGCCTTTCCTCGCCAGATAGGCGGCGACATCCGCGCCGGGTTCCTCGCCGCCGTCTGTCTCGGATGCCTTCGGATCGACCATGGCGATGCGGATATCGCGCAGCTTGGGCAAGAGCGCGATCGCCGCGTGCAGGGCGCGCGCGGATTCGAAGGTCGAGTTCCACGCCACCACGATGCGCTCGCAGGACAGATCCGCCGGCGAGCCGGCCGGCGACACGATCACCGGAGCGCCGGTCTCGAACAGGGCCGCTTCCACCGCCGCCGATCCGAGGACGGAATCCTTGCGCACCTCCGGACCGAGGAAGATCGCGTCGGCGCACCGGCCCCGGCGGCCGACGTCGTCGGCGATGCCGCCGGCTTCGACATAGGATGCCGAGACATCGCCGTTGACGGCATCCTCGGCGAGCCGGGTCTCCAGCTGCTGCGCGCGCGAACCAAGCGCCTGTTCCTCCGCGGCGCGCGTCTCGAGCCACACGGAGGAGAGAGCCGCCGCCGCACCTATCTCGCCGATCGGCGGACTGGGCGCGACCGCCATGGCGACGACCGCGAGGTGGGCATCGATGGATCGGGCAACGGCGATCGCCTCACCCAGATCCTTGTCGGTTGCCGTGCCCAGAATGGTCAGCAGGGTCGTGCCGGACATGTTCGGTCTCCTTCTCGATATGAAATCCCGTCGGTAGGCGCATTTGGACCCGCGGCCGCGCCTCGCTCCTTGTCCTGGATCAAATCGGCCCGGTGCGCGTTCTGGCGAAGGTTACGTGGCGGATTTCGCTTTGCTCGCACAGGGGCTATATTACCTGTTGTCGCCGCGTGCTGGGAGGGAGCACCGATGTTCGGACAGCCCAAGGAAGACATGCGGGTCGCCGACTACGTTCTCGGCCTGATGGATGCCGAGGAGACGGCGTTTTTCGAGCGGGAGATGCGGCGCGATCCGACCCTTGCCGCGCGTGTCGAGGACTGGCGCGAGCGGGTCGCCCGCATCAACGACCGCGAGCCGGACACACCGCATGCCGAGATGCGGCGGCGCATCGAGGCGGGCTTGCGGCGAAGGGGCGGAAACATCGTCCTGCATCCCGCGGCGTTCCAGGACAGGGAAACGCCGCAGATCGATCTGACCGGCTGGCTGCTGATGGGAACGGCCTGCTTTGCCGCCGGTATCCTGCTGGGCGGCACGATCGCGTGGCTGATTTTGCTCTGACCGCCGCCGTCGTGCTCTCTTGTCGCATTGGAGTCCGCTTGCAAAACTTGATCTAGATTGACAAGTTTAGCCGGTGCCGTATGGATGCGATCGGTTTTTCGACCGTCGACCGGCCTACAACAAGCCTGCGGCCGGCACCTTCGGCCGCGCAGCGCCCGCCGAAGGCTACGAGTTCCCGACCTGCAAACGAAGTCTCATGATCGTCTGTCACTGCAATCTGATCACTGAGAAGGAGATCGAGCGGACCATTCTGAGCCTGCTCGAAGCCGATCCGTGGCAACTGATCGTGCCCGCGAAGGTCTATCACACCCTCGCCAAGCGAGGGCGCTGTTGCGGCTGCTTCCCGAATGTGGTGGAAACGATCATCCGCGTGACCGAGGCGTATCACTCCAGGAGCGATACCGGCCAGGCGGAGATCGTGTCGTACCTGGACCGCGTGCGCGGATTGCGCGGTCAATACGGGAGCAGAAATCATGAAGGGCGAACAACAGGTCATCGAGCGGCTTAACGAGGCGCTGTTCCTCGAACTCGGCGCCGTCAACCAGTACTGGCTGCACTACAGGCTGCTGGACGACTGGGGCTTCCAGAAGCTCGCCAAGAAGGAGCGGGCGGAGTCGATCGAGGAGATGCACCACGCCGACAAGCTCGTCGCCCGCATCATCTTCCTCGAAGGTCATCCCAACCTGCAGTCGGTCGCGCCGCTGCGCATCGGCCAGAACGTCAAGGAAGTCTTGGAGGCCGATCTCGCCGGCGAATACGACGCCCGCACCGCCTACAAGAAGTCGCGCGAGATCTGCCAGCAGATCGGCGACTATGTCTCGATGCACCTCTTCGAGGAGCTGCTGACCGACGAGGAAGGCCATATCGACTTCCTCGAAACCCAGCTGCAGCTGCTGAATTCGATCGGCGAAGAGCGATATGGCCAGCTCAACGCCGAGCCGGCCAACGAGGCGGAGTAGCAGAAACTCTCCGAGACCTCAGCTGTGGGCGAAGATGTCTTCTTCGTCCCAGCCCATCAGGTCGAGCTTCGCCCGCGTCGGCAGGAACTTGAAGCAGGCGGCGGCCTCGGCCGCGCGCCCGTCGCGATCGAGGCGATGGACGAGCGCATCGCGCAGGCGGTGGAGGTAGAGCACGTCCGATGCCGCGTATTCGAGCTGCTCGGGCGTGAGCTTCGCCGCCGCCCAGTCGGACGATTGCTGCACCTTCGACAGGTTGACGCCCAGCAGTTCGTTGCAGATGTCCTTCAGCCCGTGCCGATCGGTATAGGTCCTTGTCAGGCGCGAGGCGATCTTGGTGCAGAACACCGGCTCCGGCATGACGCCGAAGGCCTGGTAAAGCACGGCCAGGTCGAAACGGCCGAAATGGAAGATCTTGGTGATCTTCCTGTTCCTCAGCAGTGAGACGAGGTTCGGCGCGCGCTTCTGGCCGGCCGCGATCTGGATCACGTCGGCCGTGCCGTCGCCGGGCGAGATCTGCACCACGCAGAGCCGGTCGCGGTGCGGGTTGAGGCCGAGCGTCTCGGTGTCGATGGCGACCGCCTCGACGTCGTAGTTCGACAGGTCGGCGAGGTCGCCGGTGTGGAAGCGGATTGTCATATAAACCTCAGCGTGACAGCGCGGCGAGAATGCGCGCCCAGGAGCGCTGTCCCTTGTGGAAGGAGGACAGCTCGTATTTCTCGTTGGGCGAATGGATGCGGTCGTCGGACAGGCCGTAGCCGACGAGCAGCGATTCCATGCCGAGCAGGTTCTGGAAATCGCCGACGATCGGAATCGACCCGCCCATCGCGATCATCACCGCCGGCTTCGGCCATTCGTCGGACAGCGCTTCCTTGGCCTTGGACAGGAAGGGCGAGTCGTAGGAGAGCTGGATCGCCGGCGAGCCGCCATGCGGCTGGAACTCAACCGTGCAGTCGGCCGGGATGCGCTCGCGCACGAAGGCGCGGAACGCCTCGCGGATCTTCGCCGGGTCCTGCTTGTGCACGAGGCGGAACGAGACCTTGGCGAAGGCCTCTGCCGCGATCACCGTCTTGAAGCCCTTGCCCGTGTAGCCGCCGGAAATGCCGTTGAACTCGGCGGTCGGGCGCGCCCAGACGAGTTCGAGCACGGAACGGCCCTTCTCGCCGGCCGGCACGGAAAGTCCCACTTCGCCGAGGAATTCCTCCGCCGTCAACCCGAGCCCTTCCCACTGCTTCAGGATTTGCGAAGGAGTCTCCTCGACGCCGTCGTAGAAGTCGGGGATGGTGATGCGGCCGTCGTCGTCGTGCACGGCGGCCAGAACCTTGGCCAGCACACGCACCGGATTGGCAGCCGCCCCGCCGAACTCGCCCGAATGCAGGTCGCGGTCGGCCGCCCTGATGATCACTTCCTCGCCGACCAGGCCGCGCAACGCTGTCGAGATGGCCGGCGTATCGCGGTCCCACATGCCGGTGTCGCAGACCAGCGCGAAATCGGCCTTCAGTTCCTTCGCATTGGCTTCGAGGAAAGGCTTCAGAGACGGCGATCCCGACTCTTCCTCGCCCTCGAACAGGATCGTCACCCGGCAGGGCAGGGCGCCGTGTGCCTGCTTGTAGGCGCGGCATGCCTCGACGAAGGTCATCAACTGGCCCTTGTCGTCGGCCGTGCCGCGGCCGGTCAATACCTTGTGGCCGGGCGCGACCTCCTTCACCTTCATGTCGAACGGATCGTCGTGCCACAGTTCGAGGGGATCGACCGGCTGCACGTCGTAGTGGCCGTAGAACAGGACGTGCGGGGAGCCCGCCGGGCCGTCGTGGTGGGCCACGACCATGGGATGGCCGGGCGTGTCGCGCACGCTCGCGGCAAAGCCGATCGTCTTCAGGTCCGCGACCAGCCATTCGGCGGCGCGCCGGCATTCGGCCGCATAGGCAGGGTCGGTCGAAATCGACGGGATGCGGACAAGGTCGGCAAGGCGGGCTATGCTGGCGTCGAGGCCGGCATCGAGCGCATCGAGAACGGGGGCAAGCGAAGTCATGGAGAGGGCCTTTCGAATCTCGCGCGACACTAATGCGTCTCATCCGGCGAGGAAACCGCTCCTGCGGGGGAAAAACGGCGGGCCAGGAAACTGGGAGAAAGCCGTTCCGATGCGTCACGAAGCGTTGACGCCGCAGCGCCGCCATTCTCAACACATGGTGAGGCCTCCGCGAGATGCTTGTCAGTTGGGCCCGTGTGCGCAACTGCTGGCGAATGACCCGCCTCAACCAGCCTGTTTCGGCGTCCGCCCGGACGAAAACCTCCGCGCTACGCGAGGAAGGGGCATCCAATCGGGCCCGGACGCGCTATGAGTCGCGCCCGGGGAACGAGGGGACGGACGAGGAAGCGATGGGGCAGGAGACCCGGATCGCCGCGCGGCGCGCCAGCCTCTGGCGTTTTGTGCCGATCGCCCTCGTGCTCGCGGGCCTGGCCTTCGGCTACGCGATGGGCTGGCAGCGCTACCTCTCCCTGACCTACCTCGCCGAGAGCAGGGACACACTCAAGGCCTATGTCGCGCAGAACCATCTGCTGTCGCTTGTCTTCTTCGCCGCGGTCTATGTGCTCGCCGTAGCCTTCTCCTTTCCCGCCGCCTCGATCCTGACCATCTTCGGCGGGTTCCTGTTCGGTTGGCTGGCCGGCGGCACGGTCGTGGCGTTCGCGGCAACCACCGGGGCAACGCTTCTGTTCATCGCGGCGCGGTCGGCTTTCGGCAATGTGCTTCGCGACAAGGTCGGCGGCAAGGCTGCGAAGCTCGCCGACGGCTTCGAGGAAAACGCCTTCGGCTATCTGCTCGTCCTGCGGCTGGCGCCGGTCTTTCCCTTCTTCGTCGTCAACATTGCGCCTGCGCTGTTCAATGTCGGCCTGCGCACCTATATCGCCGCGACTTTTCTCGGCATCCTGCCCGCCACCTTCGCCTTCGCCTATCTCGGCGAGGGAGTGGACAGCGTGCTGGTCGCCGCGCAGCAGGCGGGACGGGAGCCGTCGGTGCATGACCTCGTGACGGCCAAGATCGTCATCGCCTTTGCCCTGCTCGCGCTTGTCGCGCTGATCCCGACCGTCGTAAGGAAACTGCGGCGGCGGAGGGCGGCATGACGCAGCCCCCGCGGCGCCGCACCGGACCCCGCGCCGGGCCTGCGAGGAAAGCAACCTGATGGCGAAGACCCTGACGCCGGACATCTGCGTCATCGGCGCCGGCTCGGCCGGACTGTCGGTGGCCGCTGCCGCCGCCACGTTCGGCGTGCCCGTCGTGCTGGTCGAGAAGGGCAGGATGGGCGGCGACTGCCTGAACTATGGCTGCGTGCCGTCGAAGGCGCTGATCGCCGCCGGCAAGCGGGCGCATGCGATGCGCGATGCGGCGAAGTTCGGCATTGCGTCCGTCGAACCGGAGATCGATTTTCGCAAGGTGAACGCCGGAGTCCACGACGTGATCGCGGCGATCGCGCCCAACGATTCGGTCGAGCGTTTCACGGCGCTCGGCGTGCGCGTGATTCAGGCGGAGGCCCGGTTCAAGGACCGGCGGACGCTCGTCGCCGGCGAATTCGAGATCCGCGCCCGCCGTTTCGTCGTCGCCACCGGATCGCGACCGGTCATCCCGGAGATCCCCGGCATCGACGGCGTCGAGGTGCTGACCAACGAAACGGTCTTCGACCTCACACGCAGGCCCGGGCATCTGATCATCGTCGGCGGCGGCCCGATCGGCGTCGAACTGGCGCAGGCGCATCGCAGGCTCGGCAGCGATGTGACCATCATCGAGGCGGGCCGCGCTTTGGGCCGCGAGGACCCCGAACTGGCGGCCTTCGCGCTGCGGGCGCTGCGCGAGGACGGCGTGGTTACCCACGAAGGCGCGAAGATCGCGAGCGTCGAGCGGCGGGGAAAGACCGGCGTGCGCGTGCATGTAGAAACGGCGGGGGCACGCATCGTCGTCGACGGCACCCACCTGCTGGCTGCCACCGGCCGCGCCCCGAACTTCGACAACCTCGACCTCGCCGCGGCCCGCGTGTCGTTCTCCGCCAGGGGCGTCAAGGTGAACGGCCGCCTGCGCACCACCAACCGCCGCGTCTATGCCATCGGTGACGTGACGGGCGGCCCGCAGTTCACCCACGTCGCCGGCTATCATGCGAGCCTCGTGCTGCGCCCGCTCCTGTTCCGGCTGCCGGCCCGTGTCGACCCGTCGATCATCCCGCGTGTCACCTATACCGATCCGGAGATCGCCCATGTCGGCATGAGCGAGGAGGAGGCTCTCAAGGCGCATAAGGGCGCGCGGATCCTGCGCTGGCCGCTGTCGGAGAACGACCGCGCCCAGACCGAGCGGGAGACGGCGGGGCTGGTCAAGCTGATCGCCAGCTCCAAAGGCAGGATCCTCGGCGTATCGATCGTCGGCGCCAATGCGGGCGAGATGATCGGTCTCTACGGCCTGGCGATCGCAAAGGGCATGGGCGTCCGCGACCTGGCCTCATGGCTGCCGCCCTATCCCACCATGAGCGAAATTGGCAAACGCGCCGCGATCACCTATTTTGCCGGAGTGACCCGAAAGCCGGTGGTTCGCGCGCTGATCCGTTTCCTGCGCATCTTCGGCTGAAGGGGCATCCGGCGTGCGGCCTGTGCCGGCGCCGTGGCCGCGGACGCGGCGGGGATTTTTTGAATGCCTGACAGAATGATCGAGAGCCCTGCGCTCCCCCCGGCCTACGCCCGCATTCCGTGGCTGAAGCGGCTGTCGACGAAGATGCTCATCCTGACGGCCATCTCCGTCCTCGTCGCCGAGGTGCTGATCTTCATCCCCTCCGTTGCGAACTTCCGCCTGCGCTGGCTGGAGGAACGTCTGAACACGGCTGCCGCGACGGCGGTCCTGCTGATCGGCACCGACAGCGTGTCGCTGCCGCGCAACGTCCAGGACGACGTGCTGAAGGCGCTCGGCGCCAAGGCCGTGGCGGTGCGCTCCGGCGGCGATTCCCGCCTGCTCGTCGTCTCCGAGATGCCGCCGCAGGTGGACGAGCATGTCGAACCCTCCGCGGTCGGGCCGTTCCGGGCGATAGCCGGCGCTCTCGACACGATGGTCTATGGCGGCGACCGCACCCTGCGCGTCTTCGGCATGGTCGGCGACAGCGACAAGGAATTCGAGCTCATCATGCCCGATCAGGGCCTGCGCAAGGCGATGCTCGTCTATGCCCGCAACGTTGCGCTGCTCTCGCTGATCATCTCCTTCATCACGGCGGCGCTGGTGTTCGGCGCGATCAACCACATCATGATCCGGCCGGTTCTCGCGCTGCGCGGCGCCATGGTCCGCTTCGCAGAGGCGCCCGACGATCCCTCGCGCATCATCCATCCGGGCAATCGCGCCGACGAACTGGGAGCCGCGGCGCGCGAACTCGAGGGCGTGCAGACACAGCTGCAGCGCACGCTGGCCGGACAGGCCCATCTCGTCAATCTCGGCCTTGCGGTGTCGAAGATCAACCACGACCTGAGGAACATCCTGGCCTCCGCGCAGCTCATCTCCGACCGTCTGCGCATGGTGAAAGACCCTTCCGTCCAGGCCTTCGCGCCGAAGCTGGTGCGCACGCTCGACCGCGCGGTCGCCTATACCGAGAACGTGCTCTCCTACGGCCGCGCGCAGGAGGCGCCGCCGTCGCGCCGCAAGGTCCGGCTGCGCCAGCTGGTGGAGGAGGTCGAAGGCCTGCTCGGCATCGATCCCGCGGCGGGGATAGAGTTCGAGAATGCGATCGACCACGCCTTCGAGATGGATGCCGACGCCGAGCAGATGTTCCGCGTGCTTTCCAATCTCTGCCGCAACGCTGTGCAGGCGATGAGCGGCGACAGCGACAGCTCCGTCGTGCGCCGCCTGACCATCTCGGCCGAGCGGCAGGGCTCGGTCAGCCGCATCATCGTCATGGACACCGGCCCCGGCCTGCCGCCCAAGGCGCGCGACAACCTGTTCGCCGCCTTCCGCGGCTCGGCGCGCAGCGGCGGCACCGGCCTCGGCCTCGCCATCGCGCACGAACTGGTCAGGGCGCATGGCGGCACGCTGGAGCTGGTCGAGAGCGCCGGCGGCCGCACCGTCTTCGCGCTCTCCGTGCCGGACCAGCCGGTACTGCTGGAGGAGGCCCGGCACGCGTTGCGCCGGCCCGCGTAATTTCTCCGCCGACATGCTTGCAATTCGCCGGTCCAGCGTTTAGTTACGCGGCTCTTCGGCCGAGAGGCCGGATCGTGCGGCTTGCGACATGCAGGCCGCCAGCGCGCCCGTAGCTCAGCTGGATAGAGCACCAGACTACGAATCTGGGGGTCAGGAGTTCGAATCTCTTCGGGCGCGCCACTTCAGAACAGAACTCTGAACGCCGAGCCTCGCCGATTCTACGCTCGATACGGCTGCAAGCGTTTGCAGCAGCGTTGACCGCGAACCCATGATGCGAACTTCCTTGTCGGCTACCTCGACACGCTGTGCCAGCGCTCTGAGGTGATCGCGCCGGTATCCGCCGTCGGGCAGGCGAATACGCCGGCGGGCTTCTTCGGCGAAGGTCTGAACCATTTCCGGGGTGATCGATCGATTGGTTGCATTGTCGAGTGCCGCCTGGGCGCGTTCTGCGTCGGCCCTGGCCTGGTCGCGGATGGCGACGAGACCTGCAACGCGATCCTTGAGGGCTGCATCGTTCAAGTCGGCTATTCCGGCCTCGATAGCGTCATAAAGACGATTGAGCCGCTGGTCGGTCTCCGTGATGCGTCTGTTGAGCTCGGCGATATGTTCGCGACGGCGCTCGGTGCGCTCCTGGCGGCGGTCCAGAACGCTGGCAAGGATGCGCTCTAGCCTTTCTGGCTGGAGTAGACGCTTCTCGATGTGGCCGGCGACCAGATCGTCGAGCTTCCGCATCGGAATGGATCGGCCCTTGCAGCCGGTCTTGCCCTGTCGTGCCTTGGTCGAGCAGGTGTAGTAGCGATAGTCGCGGCCTGTGCAGCCCCTGCCGGTTCTGAGCGTCATCGCTCCCGCGCAATCGGCGCAAAAGCAGATGCCTGTAAGCAGGACCGGGCTCGTTGTCACACGCGGCGGGACGACCATCGGGTTACGGGACTTGAGCTTGGCTTGGACGGCGTCAAAGATGTCTCGCTCGATCAGGGGCGGCACGGCCATGACGACGACCTCTTCATCCGGCTTTCGCGCGCGGTCCTTGTGCGAGCGGGTGTTGAACCGGTGTTCGCCGATGTAGGTCGTGCGGGTGAGCACCGCGTGGACCTGCGCCAGGCCCCATCTGCCACCGTCGCGGGTGAAGATGCGGTTCTCATTGAGATAGGTCGCAATGGCCTTGACGCCCTTGGGACCGGATAGGCCGTCGCCGACAAGGAACAGGCGATAGATCAGGCGCACCGTGTCGGCGTGCAGCGGGTCGATCTCGAGCTTCTTCTTGGTCTTGGAGCCTCGCTGCTCTGCGGCCACAATCCGGTAGCCGATCGGTGGTAATGCCCCGTTCCAGAAGCCCTGGCGGGCATTCTCGTTCATGGCGCGCAAGACGTGCTTGGCATTCTCCTTGGACTGATATTCGTCAAACAGGGCCATGATCTGCCGCATCATGACGTGCATCGGATCGTCACCCATCTCCTGAGTGATCGAGACAAGCTTGACGCCGTTCTTGGCGAGCTTGCGGACATAGAACTCAAGCTCGAAGTGATCGCGGAAGAAGCGCGAGAAGCTGTGCACGACGACCACGTCGAAGGGAGAGGGCTTTGTCGTTCCCTCTTCGATCATCCGCTGGAACTCGGGTCGGCGGTCGTTCATGGCGGAGGCGCCGGCCTCCACGAATGTCTCGACCAGCTCGAAGCCGCGTGAGGCGCAATAGGCTTCGCCCTGCCGCTTCTGGTCGGGAATGGAGACATCGTGCTCGGCCTGTCTGGCAGTCGATACGCGCAGATAAAGAACCGCGCGGTTTCCCTTGGTGGGCTGCTGAGAGGCCTTCATGAGCCGTGTCTCCTTCTCAATTCATGGGACGGCTCCGAACAACCGATCGAAGATGTCGCCGAACCATGCCTCGAACACGTCGACTTCGCTCGACGTGACGGGAGGGCATTCTGGCCAGTTGTCGCTGACGGTCCAGTCACAAAGAGTGTGCGTGTGAGGACGGCCTGCACGCGGCCAGGGCTCTGGCCGCAAATAGTCATGGAGGTCATCGGGTAAACCGGACTGAACGAGCGGGGCTCGATGAATCCTGTTGGCGTTGGCGGCAAGTCGGGACATGACCGAAGTATGCCCGAGCGATCCATGGATCCGAACAGCCTTTCCGCGCGCTGGCAACGCCATTCCTACGCCTGGAAAGCCGACGTAGCTCACACTGCCAACTTGCGGCGTTCACGAGCATCCTCCTTATTAAGGGCGGCGATCAGCCTAGCGGCTGCCTCCCAATGCCGGGAGAAATCGGAACGCGTTTCAGCACGATCGGGCCGATAGGCCGGCAAATCGCCGGCAAGCGCCTTCAGGTCCCGCAGCACCGAAGTGATGTGCGGCCAAGGGAAGTCGGTCGGGTCGCCGATATCCCTGTCGGTCGCGACGATCATTTCCAGCTTGGCGACAACCCCTGCCAGTGAGGTCGCCGCGATCCCTGGAATGGCGTCCTGAAGCTTGAGCGCCTCGGTCATGGCAAAGACCTCCGCCTCGCGGGCAATCGCATAGGCGTCCGCGTCTGGAGGCCGGCGCACGTCATTGGCTCGGCGCTCCGATCTCTTCCTCCCGTTTGCAGTCAATACCGGAATTCCGGGATTGACCAACATTCGGCTCTCCAGCCGCTGCTGAACACGGCACAGCAGAAGTGAGGCGTGCCGGGCTCGGTGCCACTTTGTGTGCAGCAGACACCCTTGGTCACACGGAATTTCCGAATCGATGTTCATGGAGTTGTCTCCAGGCTAGTCTCAGAAATATCTGAATTTAAGATAACTGAAAATCAGATATAACTGAAGCCCTCATCTGAACTCAGGTGAGGCAAACGTGGTGAAGACGCTTGGATCGGAACGCCACAACTCGCTCATCGCCATTCTGGTTGAGAAGCGTGAAGCCAGCGGGCTGACCCAGACGGAACTGGCGAAGAAGCTCGGAGAGTATCAATCATTCGTGGCCCGCCTCGAAAGCGGCCAACGGCGAGTCGATGTCGTCGAATTCTTGAACCTGGCGGAGGTGCTGAGTTTCGATCCATCGTCTGTCATCAAGGAGTTGGCGAACCTGCCAAATCGCTGACGCGAACCGTTGGCGGAGTGCGCCCAACCGCGTTGTAGCGAGCCCAAGGTAGCTTAGCCTCGGCGATGACCGCTTTGCGCCCTAGAAACGGCCATAGAGACCTACATTAGGCCCGCCGGATACCTGCCGTTGCGCACCGGATGCCGGAGGCGAGATATGGCGGTGACCAGGGTCAGAAAAACTGTTGGGTTGGTTGCTTCTGCCCTTCAGCGCATTGCGGGTACCGTCTGTATCCGTCGGCTGCGTGATCGCTGCTAGAGGCGGAACGAGAAGAAGCTCTTGTCCTCGCTGCCCCCCCCGCAGCCGTCATTGCAATCTCGCAAAGATCCAGCCCTCCCACTGATCGCGAAAGCTGGCCGGAATATCGAGAGAGAGGAAGCCGTGCACGAGCCCTGGGGCGGACATGAACTCGACCTCGGCGCCGCTCGCCGCAAGTTCTGACGCGAACCTTCCGGCTTCGTCATGCAGGGGGTCAAACTCGGCGGCGAGGATAGACGTCGCGGGGAAGCGACCAAGGTCGTGCTTCGCTCGGATCTGGTGCCACGGCGTCACTCGATGGTTCGACCAGAACCATCTCATCGCCTCGCTGGTCAACACCGGCCCTTGCGCGTTTCGCGTGTGGCTCGGCGCGCTGCAGGTGGGGTCCAGCGCCGGATAGACGAGAACCAGCCGCGCTAGTCCGATGCCGGCGCTGATCAGTCTTCCCGCGGCATGGCAGGCGAGATAGCCGCCCGCGCTGTCGCCGCAGAGGCTGACAGAACATCCCCTGGAAACCCCATCGATCGCACCTTCGAGCGCCTGCCGGGCAACGACGAAGACGTCGTCTTCGGCCGCGGGGAACTGTGATTCGGGTGACAGGCGGTAGTCGACCGAGACGACGGCCTTTCCGGTTGCCAGCGCCATCCGGCGACACAAGCCGTCATGCGTGTCCAGCGAGCCCCAGACGAAGCCGCCTCCATGGGCGAAGACGATCACGCTTTCGGTGGGGCCGTGATCGGGCCGGTAGACGCGAACCGGAATGGCTTTCTCCCCGCCGGACAGGCGGATGTCAGCGATCGATGCCAGGTCGGGCGAGGGTCCGCGCGCCATCGCCTTGTTGGCAGCGTCCCGGATCCGTTCGAGCGAGACGTGCGGGGGCGGGACGCGCACCGTCATTTTCGGGTCTGCGACAAGCGGTGCAATGGCAGGGTGAAGGTTCATGTTGTTTTCTTACGGTAGAAACGGCTACTTGTCAGTAGCCGCTTCCGCGGCGCAAGTGAAAGGGCGCACGAACGTGACAGGTTCCACCACGGAGAAGCAGAAGATTCGCCAGGCGGTCGCGGACTTCAAGAGGCATCGGATCCTCGAGGCGGCCACCGATCTGTTCTACGAGCGCGGCTTCACGAACACGACGCTCGACCAGGTCGCCGAGCAGCTCGGCGTCACCAAACCGTTCATCTACTCGAACTTCGGTTCGAAGAGCGCGCTGCTCGGCGAGATCTGCTCGCAGGGCGTCCAGCGCGCCATCGACGCAATCGATGACGCCCTCGCGCTCGACGTCGGCCCGGCCGAAACGATGACGCATTTCGTCCCGACCTACGTCACCGCCATCCTGAATTCGCAGAAGAGCATCGCCATCAACATCCGCGAGGAAAAGAACCTCGATCCGTCGGATGCGGCGACGCTCGCCGGCATGCGCCAGCGCTTCATGTCGAAGGTGGAGGGGCTGCTCGCGAAGGGTGTCGAGAACGGCGACATTTCCGTCCCCGATACGCGCGTGGCGGCGTTCGCCCTGGTCGGCGCCGTCAGCTGGACGACGTTCTGGTTCAACCCCCAGGGCCCGCTGTCGATCGACGAGATCTCCGAGCGGATGACGAAGACGCTCCTCAACCTGTCGCGTGCGAAAGCCGCTCCGGCTGACTGAGCAGCAGTCCGACACACCCGACGCCAGCCCTCTCTGAAAAAAGCGTACCAACCCATCTTGAATTCTACTGATGAGTAGATTTATGATGACGTCAGTAATCGCTCGGGGAGGAGCTGCATGCGTGATGTGGAGGTCATTGTCGTCGGTGCCGGTCTTGCCGGCCTGCGCGCGCTCTACAGCTTCCGAGAAGCGGGGTTCGAGGCGCTCGTGCTCGAAGCGTCGGACGAAATCGGCGGCGTCTGGAATCACAACCGCTATCCCGGTGCGCGGTGCGACGTCGAGAGCTACGATTATTCCTACAGCTTCTCGCCGGAGCTGGAACAGGAGTGGCGCTGGACGGAGCGCTATCCGACGCAGCCGGAGATTCTTCGCTACATCAATCACGTCGCCGATCGATTTGAGCTCCGATCCCGGATCGAACTTCGCGCGCGCGTCGAAGCGGCCGTTTACGACGAGGCCTCCGCCACGTGGGCGGTGCATGTGCAGGGCGGCCGCCGCTTCAGGTGCCGCACCCTCGTCCTGTGCCTCGGCCAGCTCTCCGCGCCGAAGCTCCCATCCTACCCGGGACAGTCGGATTTTGCGGGTGAGACGATCGTCAGCGCCAACTGGCCGAAGGGGCGAAGCCACGACTTCACCGGTAAGCGTGTCGGCATCTTGGGAACCGGATCGTCCGGCATGCAGATGACACCGGTGATCGCGCAGACGGCGGCGCATGTCACCGTGTTCCAGCGGACGGCGAACTATTCGGTGCCGGCGGCCAATGCGCCCCTCACGGACGAGGAAGACCGGCAGGTCAAGGCTCACTACGGCGAGCGTCGTCAGCTGATGCGCAACTCGCCAACGGGTCTGGGTTTCCTGCCGGGCAAGACGAAGACCCTCGATGCGCCCGCGGAGGAGCGGGAAGCGGTGTTCGAGAAGGCCTATCATCGTCTTGGCTTCGGTTTCGCGCTCACCTATCCCGACATCCTCCTGGACGAGAAGGCCAACGACATCGCGACCGCGTTCCTCAAGAGGAAGATCGCCGAACGGATCGCTGTACCTGAGCTTCGCGACAAGCTAACACCCAGCACGCACCGGTTCGCGACGCGGCGCCCTTCCGTCGACAGTGGCTACTTCGAAGCGTTCAGCCGCCCGAACGTAGAACTGGCCGACATCAAAGCCGAGCCCATCACCGGCTTCACAGCTGACGGCATCAGCACCACGGCAAAGCATCATCGCCTCGACGTACTGATCTACGCGACGGGCTTCGACGCGTTGACGGGATCCATCCTCAAGCTCGACATCCGCGGCCGGAAGGGGCAGCCGCTGCGCGACAAGTGGCGCGAAGGGCCGCTGACACATCTCGGCGTCGGCACGGCCGGCTTTCCCAACATGTTCATCGTCGCCGGGCCCGGCAGCCCGTCTGTCCTGTCGAACGTGATGGTTTCCATCGAGGAGCAGGTCGACTGGTTCGTCCAGCTTCTGAAGCACCAGCGCGACGCGGGCCTCGACGAGGTGGAGGTGACGGAAGATGCGGAGCGGGACTGGACGGCGCACGTCCAGGAGCGCGCCCGCGAAACGCTCTACATGACCGCCGACAGCTTCTACAATGGCGGCGAGCTTCCCGGGAAACCGCGCGTCTTCATGCCGTATTCGGGCGGCGTGCGTCACTACCGGCGCCTGCTGCAGGGCTCGGCGAAGGACGGCTATCCGGGCTTTGCCCTGCGCAAGCTCGGCCCTGCGGCAAAGGCCAGGGCGCATGCTTGACACCGGATCGATCGCCGTCGTCGGGGCTGGAACCATGGGCATGGGCATCGCCTATGTCTTCGCGATGGCGGGTTTCGCGACGCATCTCGTCGAGCCCGACGCAGGCCGGGCCCGCAGTGCCGCCGAAGGGATGCGAAAGGCCGGCGACGAGGCGGTGCGCCGTGGCAAGGCGGATGCTGCGACCGCGGATGCGCGGCTCGCCTCGGTTCGGCTCATCTCGGCGGTGTCCGACCTGCCGCAGGACCTCGACCTGGTGATCGAGAGCGTGCCCGAACGGCTCGAGGTCAAGCGCGCGGTGCTGGGCGAGATCGACAGGCGCGCGCCGCGACTGATCGCCAGCAACACCAGTTCGCTCAGCATCGACGCGCTGAGCGCCAGCGTCGGCGACCCTACGCGCTTCCTGGGGATGCACTTCTTCAACCCAGTGTGGTCGCTGATGCTCGTCGAGATCGTCCGCGGCAAGGCGACGTCGGACACGGCGGTCGAGCAGGCGAGGGCGTTCTCCGAGGCGATCGGCAAGACGACGGCCGTCGTCGCCGACCATCCAGGCTTCGCGACGAGCCGGCTCGACCTCGTGCTTGCCCTCGAGGCGATCCGGATGGTCGAGGACGGCGTCTCCACGCCGGAAGACATCGACCGCGCCGTGACCACGGCCTATCGCCACCCGATGGGGCCGCTGCGGCTGTCCGACGTCGTCGGGCTCGACGTCCGGCTCGACATCGCGCGGCATCTTGAAACCGCTCTGGGCCCGCATTTCGCGCCGCCGAAGCTTCTCCAGGACATGGTGGCCCGCGGTCATCTCGGCCGGAAGTCCGGCAAGGGCTTCTACGACTGGTCCGACATGTCGGCTCTCTAAAGCGGGAAAATGCAATCCATGAATTCAGTTTTCGCCTCCACGCTGGTCGATACGGCAGAGCATCACGCGATGCTCCGCGACAGCGTTGGCAAGCTCGTTTCCGGCTTCGGCCGCAAGTACTTCCAGGACGTCGTCAAGCGCAACGCGAAGCCCGACGAGCTTTGGACGGCGCTCGGGCGGGCCGGGTTCCTCGGCGTTCACGTCTCGGAAGAGTACGGCGGCGGCGGCGGCGGAATGGCAGACTACAACGTCATCGTGGAGGAGACTGCCGCACAGGGCTGCCCGATCCTAAGCCTCGTGATCGGCTCGATCTGTGCTCCGATCATCCAGGGACATGGGAGCGAAGAGCAGAAGAAGGACTGGCTGCCCGGCCTCGCCTCGGGCGAGCGCCGCCTCGCTTTCGCGATCACAGAGCCCAACGCCGGTTCCAATACCCACAAGGTCTCCACCATCGCCCGCCAGGATGGTAATGGCTGGCGCCTCAACGGCCAGAAGTACTGGACCTCGGCGGTCGACGAGGTCGACGCGATCATGGTCGTGGCGCGGGCGCCGGAGCTGGACGACCGGGGGAGGGGCCGGCTCTCCCTCTTCCTCGTCCCCGTCGACGCGCCGGGTATCCGCAAGACCCCCATCGAGACCGCGCTGCACGTGCCCGAAACCCAATTCATGCTGTGGTTCGACGACGTGACGCTGCCCGCCGACGCCATCGTCGGCGAGGAAGGAAACGGGCTGAAGCATCTGTTCGCGGGCCTCAATCCGGAGCGCATCTGCGCGGCTGCGATCAACAACGGCATCGCCCGCTACGCGATTGAGAAGGGCGCGCAGTATGCCGGCGACCGCTCGGTTTGGGGCGTCCCGATCGGTTCGCACCAAGGCGTCTCCCACCCGCTGGCCGAAGCCTATGTCGGCGTGCAGCAGGCGCGCCTGATGACGGCGCGCGCCGCCCAGCTCTACGACGGCGGTTCGATGGAAGCCGGCGAGGCATCCAACATGGCCAAGTTCGCGGCCGCGGACTCCTCCCTGAAGGCGCTCGACCAGGCGATCCAGGTTCATGGCGGCAACGGACTGGCCATCGAATACGGGCTCGCCGACCTCTGGTTCATCGCCCGCCTGCACAAGACGGCCCCTGTGAGCCGCGAGATGGTGCTCAACTTCTTTGCCCAGCACTCGCTGGGCCTGCCCAAAAGCTACTAGCGCCAAGCCGGGGTCGGGAGGACGTCGCCGTGGATACATTCGCAAGCACTCTTCGCCGCCACGCTCGCGACCGCGCCGACGCACCTGCCCTGACCTTTGCCGGGCGCACCCGGACATTTGCCGAACTCGATGCCGCAACCTCGCGCGTCGCCAATCTTCTCTTGGCGAACGGCATCGGTGCGGGCGACCGCGTGGCGGTCCTCGCCAAGAACTGCGCCGAGTATTTCGAGGTGCTGATCGGCGCCTCGAAGATGGGCGCCACCGCAGTCGGCCTCAACTGGCGGCTTTCGCCGCGCGAAATGAACGAGATTCTGCGCGACTGCGAGCCGTCGCTGCTCTTCCACGATGAACGCGGTGAGCAACTGCTGCCTGACGGAGCGCCCTGCCGCGCCATCGCCTTCGGCGAGGCCTTCGCGGACGCCCGCGACGCCGCGCCGGCATCCGATCCGCTGCACGACAGCCGCCCCGACGCGACCGCGCTGATCCTCTACACCTCCGGGACGACCGGGCTGCCGAAGGGGGTGATGCTCAGCAACAAAGCCATGTCCTACACCGCAAGGCTCGCTGCGGCCTGGGGCATGGGACCCACCAGCGTCAACCTCGTCGCGATGCCGCTCTTCCATATCGGCGGGTGCGGCTACGGCACCTCCACCTTCATGGCCGGCGGCCACACGGTGCTGGTGCCGGAAGTGAACGTTGACGAGATCCTCTCGCTCATCCCGCGCTACCGCGTGACCCACACCTTTCTGGTGCCGGCCGTGGTGCAGATGATCCTCAACGCGCCGGCGCTGAAGGATGCCGATCTCTCCAGCCTGGAGCTGCTGATGTATGGCGCGTCCCCCATGGGCGACGTGCTGCTCAGGCGGGCCATCGACGCGCTCGGCTGCAATTTCATGCACGCCTACGGGATGACCGAGAGTGCGGGGACCGTCGTGATACTGCCGCCGGACAAGCACGATCCGGACGGCCCTCGGCCGGAGCTGCTCAAATCCTGCGGCCGGCCGCTGCCCTGGATCGAGTTGCGCATCATCGACCCGACCACGATGCGTGACGCCACGATAGGCTCGGTCGGCGAGATCTGGCTGAAATCGCCGATGACCATGACGGGGTATTGGCGCAACCCCTCGGCAACGCGGGAGGCGATCGTCGAAGACGGCTGGTTCCGCACCGGCGACGCCGCATATGCCGACGCGGACGGCTACATCTTCCTGTTCGACCGCTTCAAGGACATGATCATTTCCGGCGGCGAGAACATCTATCCGGCCGAGATCGAGAACGTGCTGAACGGCCATGACGCCGTGGCGCAGGCCGCGGTCATCGGCGTCCCGCACGAGAGATGGGGCGAGACGCCCGCGGCCTTCGTGGTGCTGAAGCCCGGTTCGTCGGCGACCGTGGAAGAGCTTCTCGCCCATACGCGCCGCAATCTCGCGACCTACAAGTGCCCGAGCGTCGTCAGGATCGTCGAGACCCTTCCGCGCAACGCGACCGGCAAGCTCCTCAAGCCGGAGCTGCGGCGGCTCTACGGAGCAGCCTCGTGACGGCCGCGCTCGCTCTCGCCCGCCGCTGGGTCAACGACTATTTCAACCGCCACGACGCGGCGGCGGCGCGCGCCTTCTGCGCGTCCGGCTACACGCTCGAGATCGGGGACGTGACGCTGGCGGGCCGTGACGACACATGGCTGCCGGCCGTCGACCGCCAAATGCGCGACTATCCCGGCCTAACCATGACCGTGCACGAGACGCTCTCGGGAGAGGGTTGGGCTGCGATCTGGTTCAGCGAACACGGCGCGCGCGACGGCGCCGAGGCCGTCTGGTCAGGCGTGGCGATCTACCGCGAGGAACGCGGCCTCCTGTCCGGCTGCGTCGCGCAGGAGGACTACATGACCCGTCGCCGTCAGCTCAAGGTTGGGCGCGGTGACCCCGTCGATCGGCCCTGCATCGCCCCGTGGGACGGCGCTGCAGAGGCGCCGGATCGCGAGGCCGAGGCTGCAGTCCTTGCCTGGCTCGAAGGATCGTGGCCGAAGAGCGCATCTATCCCGTGCGACGACGAGCACCTGACGCGGGACCATCTGCATTTCGACGTCAAACGCACCGAGGTGAAGCGGATGCATTCCGCCGGCGACCGGGTGGCGTTCTGGGTCCGCCAGCATGGGACCTACCGCTCGGGCATCGACGGGCTGCCCGCGGCAGCCGACTTCCTGGACGTCAACGGCCTGCTGCAGGTCGCGGACGGGCAGATCGTCTCGGGCCGCATCATCCGCGACAGGATGGGTCTCTGGGCCCGGCTGAAGGGGGCGAGATGAGCGTTCTGCGCACCATCGACGGCGGCATTCTCGTGGTCACGATCAATCGGCCCGATCGCCGCAACGCGATAGATCGGGCTGCCTCGGAAGCGATCGCCGCGGCCATGGACGCTCTCGACAGCGACCCTTCGCTTCGTGTGGGCATCCTGACGGGCGCAGGTCAGCATTTTTCGGCCGGCATGGACCTGAAGGCATTCCTCGCAGGCGAGAGGGTCGAACTGCCGGGACGCGGATTGGGCGGCATCATCAAGACGCCGCCCCGCAAGCCGCTGATCGCAGCCGTCGAAGGCTACGCGCTTGCAGGCGGCTTCGAGATCGCGCTGGCCTGCGACCTGATCGTCGCCTCGACGACGGCGAGCTTCGGGCTGCCCGAGGCCCTGCGCGGATTGATCGCCGGTTCCGGCGGGCTGATACGCCTGCCCGAACGGATGCCGCGGCAGATTGCGATGGAATGCGCCCTTACGGGACGCATGATCCCGGCCGCCGAAGCCGAAAGGTGGGGCTTGATCAACCGTCTGGTCGAGCCGGGAGGAGCCGTGGCCGCAGCCAGATCGCTCGCCGCCGAGATCATCAGGTGCGCACCAGCCGCGCTGGAGGCGACCAAGCACATCGTCGCGTCCGCGGGGCGCTGGCCCGAGGATCAGCTCTGGGCGCGCCAGGACGCCCTTCTCGAAGACGTCATCACATCATCGGACGCGCGCGAAGGAGCCGCCGCGTTCGCCGAGAAACGCGATCCGGTCTGGAAGACCGGAGCGGAAAAGGACCGCTAGTCCGCGGTCGGGTCGCCGGAGACGGCATACTAGGGAGGAAAGCATGACACTGAAGAAAGCACTACTTGCCTGCACTGCCGCCGCGACGATCGCCCTGACCGCGCTGCCCGCCGCCGCAGAAACCGTTCGCATCGTCATCGGCGTCGGCGAAGGGTCTGCCGTCCACTACGGCGTCGAAGCCTTCTCCAAGGACCTGGCGGCCCGCACCAACGGCGAGCTCGACGTCCGGGTGTTCCCCTCGTCGCTGCTCGATCTTCGCCAGACCTTCGGCGGCATCCGCGACCACGTGGTCGACAGCGGATACATGGTCCTCAACCTCTTCCCCGGCGAACTGCCGGAAGCACAGCTTCCGATCGAACTCGCCATGCTTGGCCGCAACTCCTACGCCATGGCCGGCGCGATGAGCGAATACATCCTGACCTGCGAAGCCTGCGTGCAGGAGCGCCTCGCGGCCAACATGGTGCCGCTCGGCAACGCCTCGACGGGAACCTACGGCATCCTCGGCACCTCGCCGATGACGACGCCGGAGGAGCTTCAGGGCAAGAAGCTGCGGGCGGCGGGCGGCGCATGGTCGCGCTGGGCGGCGGCCATGGGCGCCGTGGGCGTCAGCCTCTCGGGCAACGAGATCTTCGAAGCGGTCAGCCAGGGAACCATCGACGGCGCCATGAACGCCCCGTCGGAGCTGACGTCCATCCGGCTGATCGACGTCGCCAAGAACGTGACGACGGACATGCCGGGCGGCACGGTTCACGGGCTCGACCTGATGAGCGTCAACCGCGATTTCTGGCGGGGACTGACGGACGAGCAGCGCCGCGCCTACATGGACGCGGCCGCGCTCGCCAACGCGGCGACCACCTGGAAATTCGCCGCCGACGTGGCGTCGAACCTGAAGAAGGCCGAGGAGGCGGGCATCGCGGTTTCGAAGGCCTCGCCCGACGCGAAGGCGAAGTCGGACGCCGCGATCGAGGCGGATCTCGCCAACATCCTTCAGATCACGACCGAGACGCACAAGATCCAGGACGCGGAAGCAAAGATCGCGCGCTTCCACGAGCTCGTCAAAAAGTGGGAAGGGCTGCTGCCGCTGGACCGTGAGTGGAGCCCCGAGGAGATCGCCGAGGTGTACCGGACGGAGATCTTCTCCAAGCTCGACGAAAAGACCTACGGCCTCTGAGGTCCCCATGTCGACGCCCCATCCGATGGCATCGCGCCTTGTGCAGGGCGTTGACAGGCTGCTCGTGGCAATCGGAGCGGTCGGCCTCGTCGCGATGATGCTGCACATCAGCATCGACATCCTGTCGAGCCTCCTGCTCAATGCGCCGCTCGCGATCACCTCCGCGATCGTGACGAACTACTACATGATCGCGGTGGCTTTCCTGCCCATCATGGTCGCCGAATATCGCGGCGCCCATATCGGCGTCTCGCTGATCACCGACGCGCTGCCCGGCGGCGTGCGTCGGTGGATCGACTTCCTCGTCAACGTCGTCATGGTCGCCGTCTACGGGCTCCTGACCCTCCAGGCCTGGAGCGAGGCGTCCGACAAATACGCGGCCGGCGCCTTCGTGGTCGAGCAGACGACGCGCGTCCTCATCTGGCCCGCGTACTTCGTCATTCCGCTCGCTTTCGGAGCCATGGCGTTCTTTCTGGCGCTCAAGGCGATACTCCGCGCCATCGGACAGAATCCGCCCGCCGCGGCCCAGTACGGCGCCGAACTCGTTCAAGGGGAGGGAACAGATGTCTGACATCATGATCGGCGTTCTGGGCATCCTCGGCCTTCTGCTGCTGATCGCCTCGAACATGCACATCGGGATCGCGTTGATCCTGGTCTCCTATCTCGGCCTCTGGGCGCTCGTGGGGGAAGCCGCGGCCTGGGGCATGCTGCAGGTCGTGCCCTTCTCCTTCATCTCGAACTGGACGTTGAGTTCGGTTCCCATGTTCGTCCTGATGGGCTTCATCTGCTACCATGCCAACCTGACCACCGGCCTTTTCGACGCCGCGCGCATCTGGTTGTCGCGACTGCCGGGCGGTCTCGCCATCGCCTCGGTGTTCGGCTGCTCGGGTTTCGCGGCCGTGACGGGTTCCTCAGTGGCCTGTGCTGCGGCGATGGGCAAGGTCGCCGTTCCCGAGATGCTGCGCCACAAGTATGATCCAAGCCTGGCGACCGGAACGGTCGCGGCGGCAGGAACGGTCGGCGCGCTCATTCCGCCCTCGATCCTGCTCATCGTGTTCGGCGTCGTGGCCCAGGTCTCGATCACCGATCTCTTCCTGGGCGGCATAGGGGCAGGCCTCGCCACGGCCGTCACCTACGTCCTGGTGATCCTCTTGCGGGTCAAGATGAAGCCGTCGCTCGCTCCCCGCGTGACCGACCACGTGACGCTGGCGGAGAAAATCGCCGCCCTGCGGCAGACGCTGCCGATCATCCTGCTCGTCATCGGCGTGCTCGGAGGTTTGTTTGGCGGCTTCTTCACCGCCACGCAGGCGGGCGCGGTCGGCGCGCTCCTGTCGATCGTGGTGGCGGCGCTGAAGGGATCGCTGACCTTCGGGGTGTTGCGCAGGTCGATCGTGGAGACGCTGGTGACCTGCGGCAGCCTGTTCGTCATCACCATCGGGGCGTCGATGCTCACCCGCTTCCTGACACTGTCGGGGATCGGCTGGTCGATCTCGGATGCAGTGCTGGCCTTCAATGCCGGCCCGGTCGTTCTCCTCCTCGCGATCGCCGCGGTCTATCTGCTCCTCGGCATGTTTCTCGAACCCATCGGCGCCATGCTCATCACGTTGCCGATCTTTCTCCCGCTGATCCTCCAGGCCGGGATCGACCCGATCTGGTTCGGCGTCTTCGTCGCCAAGCTGCTGGAAATCGGCATGATCACGCCTCCGATCGGACTGAACGTGTTCGTGATCAGTTCGACGGTGGGTCGCGCCGCGCCGACGGCGGTCGTGTTTCGCGGCGTGCTCTGGTTCTTCATCGCCGATCTCGCACTTCTCGTGCTCCTGATCGCCGTGCCCGGCATCATCCTGTTCATCCCGTCCCATTTCTGAGATCCCAAGCCAGGAATCCGTCCATGAGAGAAGCCGTCATCGTCTCGACCGCCCGCACCGGCATCGGCCGCGCGTTCAGGGGAGCGCTCAACGACACCAAGTCTCCCACCATGATGGGACATGCCATCCGCCACGCCGTCGCCCGGGCGCGCGTCGAAGGCGGCGAGATCGACGACGCCGTCATCGGCACCGTGCTTGCCGCGGGAACCGCGGGCATGAACGTCGCGCGCAATGCGGTGCTCGCCGCCGGTCTGCCGGACACCGTCGCTGCGCAGACCATCGACCGCCAGTGCGCGTCCGGCCTGATGGCGATCGCCACCGCTGCCAAGCAAATCATCGTCGATGGGCAGTCGATCGTGATCGCCGGCGGCCAGGACAACATCTCGTCCGTCCAGGGGCCATACTTCGACTGGGCGATGAAGGAAAAGGATCCGGCCGTCGTGCAGCATGCGCGACATGCGTACATGCCCATGCTGAAGACGGCCGAGATCGTCGCAGAGCGATACGCGATCTCGCGGCAAGCGCAGGACGAATACGCGCTGGCCTCGCAGCAGCGTACGGCCGCGGCCCAGCAGGCCGGGCGCTTCGACGCCGAGATCGTGCCCTTCGACGCCGCCATGAAGGTCAAGGACAAGGAGACGGGAGAGGTGTCCATCCAGCACGTTCGCCTCGACCGGGACGAGGGCAACCGGCCTTCGACGACGCTGGAATCCCTCCAGGCGCTCGCGCCCGTCCTCGACGGCGGCGTGGTCACCGCGGGCAATGCCAGCCAGCTCTCCGACGGCGCCAGCGCCTGCGTTTTGATGGAGCGAGGGGAGGCCGAACGGCGAGGCCTGTCCGCCATGGGCACGTACCGCGGCATGGCGGTCGCGGGCCTCGCGCCGGAACAGATGGGCATCGGCCCGGTTCTCGCGGTGCCGAAGCTCCTCAAGCAGCATGGACTCAGAGTGTCCGACATCGGACTGTGGGAACTCAACGAGGCCTTTGCCTGCCAGGCCATTTACTGCCGCGACACGCTCGGCATCGATCCAGACATTTACAATGTCGACGGCGGCGGCATCTCGATCGGCCATCCTTATGGGATGACGGGAAGCCGCATCGTCGGTCACGCCCTCATCGAGGGCCGTCGACGCGGCGTGCGCTTCGTCGTCGCGACCATGTGCGTTGGTGGCGGCATGGGCGCGGCAGCGCTCTTCGAACTCTAGAGCGCAGCGCCGGCGCGGGCCTGCATCCACCGCCCGCGCCGGTGACGAACAGCCCACCAGTCTCGACCGGAGAGTCCAGCATGAACGACTTCGACGGCAAGCACTTCGTCGTCACGGGAGGTGCGGGCGCGATCGGCAAGGCCTGCGCGCGCGATCTCCTGTCCCGCGGCGCGCAGGTCACCCTCGTCGACGTGGACGATCGGCGCCTGGCGGCAGCCCTGAAAGAACTCGGCGGCTCGAAGGACGTGATGCTGGTCACGTCGCGCATCGCGTCCGCGGCGGAGGCCGACGAGGCGCTGGGCGCAAGCGGACGTCCCGTCCATGGGCTGGTCAACATGGCCGGCCTACTCGAGCACGACGCGCTCGATCCGGCCGATCCGTCCGTCTGGGAGCGGAGCCTCGCGGCAAATCTCACTAATGCCTACCTGCTCGCCGTCGCCTATCAGCGCCACCGCGACCCCGATGTGGTCGGCCGGATCGTCATGTGCAGCTCACTGGCCTTCCGCCGCGGCACGCCCGGCCACGTGTCCTATTCCTCACACAAGGCTGGCATTGTGGGGATGGTGCGCGCACTCGCACGCGAGTATGCGCCGCATACGCTCGTCAATGCCGTGGCGCCGGGGCTGATCCACACGCCGATGTCGGATGAAATCGTACGAACGCGCGGGGAACAATACGTGGCGACCATTCCGCTCAAGCGCTTTGGAACCCCCGAGGAGGTGTCAGCTGTCGTGGCCTTTCTCTGCAGCGGTGGAGCGGCCTATATCACCGGCCAGACGATCAATGTCGACGCGGGCATGTGGAACTCGTGATGTGCTTCGTTCCAGCTGACGGTCATCGAATATCTGCCGTCCGCTTCAAAGAAAGCTCCGGGCACCGATAGGCGTCCGAAACTCGCAACCGGACAGGCAACCTTCCGTCCGCTGTTTTCCATAGCGCACAGGCAGGAGACGACGCCGTTGAGGCCGAGTTGCAACCGCTGAACAAACGGAAGATTCTAAGCGCTGAACCGCTCCGTCTTGTTGACCGACGAGGGTTGTAGGCCGAACGTCGGCTTTCTCGGTTTCTAGGCCAGAACCGGACGGTCAGCAGACGGCCCCTTACTCGACTCCGGTGGTCAGTGGGTAAACCCGCGCCAGACCGACCGCTACCTCCCGATGTAGACGAAACGGGTCGGCGACGGCGACCCCGGATTCGCCGCCTACGAGGGTGATTGCCAACTGGAGTTCCGCGGCTTCAGCAGAAGCGTGGGCCCTATCCGTTGACCTGTTAAACCTGAACCTGGCTTCTATGATCTCCACGGCGAGGAATACGTTGATCTGCAGGACCGAGAGGCGTCCGAAGGCCAGCGGCAGGACGAGAAGCGGCAATCGCCTTTCACGCATAGTCCGGCCGTTCCGCCAGAGCAGGTAGTTGCGGATCCACGCACCTCTGATCATCCAACCCTCTGCCTCCATGACTGTCGCGATCTCGGCGACGGCAGGATGAACAGGAGGATGCGGCTGCCAGCGGCTGGTCGACATGTACGCCAGCCATCGGGTTGCGCGAGGAATACGTAAGTCGCGTTCCGGAACCGCATCCCGAGCAGAGATATGGACTTCGCTGCTGACGTTTGTCATTATACGACCTATCTGGTCGAGATATTAGGGCGCGCGCCCGGAGCTGACAACCCCGCTCTTCGGGTTGGGCCGGTTGCGTGGCAGCGCCCAGCCGACTAGCTTGGTGATGCCTTGGATCGGTTCACTTCCGCCTGGCCGCGCTCGAGACAACGAACGAGACAATGATTTCACAGAAGGCAAAATATGCGCTGCGGGCCTTGGTGGCGCTGGCTCGCGCGCACGGCAACGATGACACCCAGCTCATCTCCGAAATCGCCGACCAGCAGCGCATTCCAAAGAAGTTCCTGGAGCAGATCCTCCTAGACCTGAAGCACCATGGCATCGTGGTTAGCAGGCGGGGCAAGGCGGGGGGCTATATGCTTCTCAAGAGCCCTGACACGATCACCTTCGGCGAGGTGATGCGCATCATCGACGGTCCGATCGCTCCGCTCCCTTGCCTCAGCCGCATGGCCTATCGTCGCTGCGAGGATTGTCGCGAGGAGAAGAGCTGCGAAGTCCGGCGCGTCTTCGCCCGGGTCGCGACGGCCACCCGCGAGGTGCTGGATGGCACCACCATCGCCGACTGCATCGGCGGCGTCGCGAACGAAGACGCCCGCGCCCTCACTGCCTGAAGGAATACGGTTTCCGATTCCGGCTTGAAATTGGAAGACGCATGCCCTCTATTACTCTACTAAGCCGATAGAGTTTAGTTTCTAACTGTGGAGGTAGCCATGTTGCTCAATCGACGATCCATGCTGTTCACCGCCGCGCTCGCGGCCTCGGTCCAGTTCGGCGGTCTCGGCTTCGCCTTTGCCGACACGACCCTTCTCAACGTTTCCTACGATCCAACGCGCGAACTCTATCGCGAGTTCAACGAAGCCTTCGCCGCGCACTGGAAGGCCCAGACTGGGGAGACGGTCACCATTCGCACTTCGCATGGCGGTTCCGGTAAACAGGCGCGCGCCGTGATCGATGGCCTCGATGCCGATGTCGTCACGCTGGCGCTCGAAGCCGACATCGACGCGATCGCCAAGAATTCGGGCAAGATCCCCGCCGATTGGCGCGGGCGGCTCGAAAACAACAACGCGCCCTACACCTCGACGATCGTGTTCTTGGTCCGCAAGGGCAATCCCAAGGGCATCAAGGACTGGGGCGACCTGGTGAAGGACGACGTCCAGGTAATCACGCCGAACCCTAAGACCTCCGGCGGCGCGCGCTGGAACTACCTTGCCGCCTGGGCATGGGCCAACAAGGCGTTCGGCGGGGATGAGGCGAAGATCAAGGGCTATATCGCCGACCTCTACAAGCGGGTTCCGGTGCTCGATACGGGCGCGCGCGGTTCGCTGACCACGTTCGCACAGAGGCAGATCGGCGACGTGCTCCTGGCCTGGGAGAACGAAGCCTATCTGGCCGGGGCCGAGTTCGGCGACGACCAGTTCGATATCGTGGTTCCGCCCTCGTCGATCCTCGCCGAGCCGCCGGTGGCGTTGGTCGACGGCAATGTCGACGCCAAGGGCACACGCAAGGTCGCGCAGGCCTATCTCGAATATCTCTACTCCGAGGAAGGCCAGCGGCTGGCGGCCAAGCACTTCTACCGTCCGGCCAAGCGCGACCTCGTTCCCGCCGACGAACTCTCGGCGCTGCCGGACGTCGAGCTGATCTCGATCGACGATCCGCTGTTCGGCGGCTGGGCGAAGGCGCAGCCCACCCACTTCGGCGACGGCGGCGTGTTCGACCAGATCTACAAGCCTGGCTCGTCGAACTGAGGACGGCATCATGACCACCCTCACAGTGGCACAGGGGTGGCAGTTCAGGAGGCCGAGCGTCATTCCCGGTTTCGGGCTGACGCTCGGCTTCACGATCGCCTACCTAACGCTAATCATCCTTATCCCGCTGTCCGGCGTCGCCTGGCGCACGACCGAGCTTGGCTGGGCCGAGTTCTGGTCGGTCGCCACCGACGAGCGCACGCTGAAGGCGCTGCGCATCTCGTTCGGCGCCTCGCTGATCGCGGCGATCATCAACGTGGTGTTCGGCACGCTCGTGGCCTGGGTTCTGGTGCGCTACCGCTTTCCTGGACGGCGCATCGTCGATGCCGCCGTCGACCTGCCTTTTGCTTTGCCGACGGCAGTCGCGGGCATTGCGCTGGCCTCGATCTATGCGCCCAACGGCTGGATCGGCCAGTTGCTTGCACCGTTCGGCATCAAGGCGGCGTTCACGCCGCTCGGCATCGTCATCGCGCTGGTCTTCATCGGCCTGCCCTTCGTGGTGCGCACCGTGCAGCCGGTGATGGAGGAGATCGACAGCGAGGTCGAAGAGGCTGCCGCCACGCTGGGCGCCAACCGTTTCCAGACGATCCGCCGCGTCATCCTTCCAGGTCTCGCGCCGGCGGTGCTGACGGGTTTCGCGCTCGCCTTCGCTCGCGCCGTCGGCGAATACGGTTCCGTGATCTTCATCGCGGGCAACATCCCCTACGTGTCGGAGATCGCGCCGCTGCTGATCGTCATCCGCCTGGAGGAGTTCAACTACGCGGGCGCGACCGCGATCGCGGCGATCATGCTCATCATCTCGTTTGCCATGCTGTTCGCCATCAACCTGATCCAGGCCTGGAGTCGCAGGAGGTACGGCTATGGCGGTTGAGCTCATGACCGACATGTCGCGGACGGTCGCTGCCGATCCCGCAGCCACGCGCCCCTACCGACGCGCGACCACCGAAGGCCCGCTCGCCAAGGGCATTCTGATGGCACTCGCGCTCGGCTTCCTGGCGCTGTTCCTCGTCCTGCCGCTGCTCGCGGTCTTCATCGAGGCGTTCCGCAAGGGCGCGGGCGAGTTCCTGTTCGCGCTTCGCGAGCCGGACACGCTGGCCGCCATCCGCCTCACGCTGACAGTGGCAGCCATCGCCGTGCCGCTCAATCTCGTCTTCGGCGTCGCGGCCGCCTGGGCGATCGCCAAGTTCGAGTTCAAGGGCAAGGCCTTCCTGACGACGCTGATCGACCTGCCATTCTCGGTCTCACCAGTGATCTCGGGCCTGGTCTACGTGCTCCTGTTCGGGGCCGGGTCCGTGGTCGGACCGTGGCTGAAGTCGCACGGCATCGAGATCCTGTTCGCCGTGCCGGGCATCGTGCTGGCGACGATCTTCGTCACCTTTCCCTTTGTCGCGCGCGAATTGATCCCGCTGATGCAGGACCAGGGCACGGGCGACGAGGAGGCGGCTCTTTCGCTCGGCGCATCCGGCTGGCAGACCTTTCGGTTCGTCACGCTGCCCAACATCAAGTGGGGACTGCTCTACGGCGTGCTGCTCTGCAACGCTCGGGCCATGGGCGAGTTCGGCGCCGTGTCGGTCGTCTCGGGCCATATTCGCGGCCTCACCAACACCATGCCTCTGCATGTCGAGATCCTCTACAATGAATACAACTTCGTCGCCGCCTTCGCCGTTTCTACGCTGCTGGCTGGCCTGGCGCTGGTGACCCTCGTCCTCAAATCCTTCCTCGAATACCGCTATGGCGACGAGATCGCCGCTGCGGCCAAGCATTAGGAGCGCCCGCCATGGACGTCTCGATACAATCCGTCCGCAAGGAATTCGATGGCTTTCCAGCCTTGATCGATGTCTCCCTCGGCATCCGCTCGGGCGAGCTTATCGCGCTGCTCGGTCCGTCCGGCTCCGGAAAGACGACGCTGCTTCGGCTCATCGCGGGGCTGGAGCACCCGACGGAGGGTGCCGTGTTCTTCGGCGACGAAGACGCCTCGCATCGCTCAGTGCAGGAACGCAATGTCGGCTTCGTCTTCCAGCATTATGCCCTGTTCCGCCACATGACAGTGGCCGACAATATCGGCTTCGGCCTGAAGGTGCGGCCGGGATCGAGCCGGCCGTCGAAGGAGGAGATCAGGCGCCGGGCATCGGAGCTGCTCGACCTCGTCCAGCTCTCCGGGCTGGAGAACCGCTATCCGAGTCAGCTCTCCGGCGGCCAACGGCAGCGTGTGGCGCTGGCGCGGGCACTGGCCATCGAGCCCAGGGTGCTCCTCCTCGACGAGCCGTTCGGCGCGCTCGATGCCCAGGTCCGCCGGGAACTGCGCCGCTGGCTGCGCGAAATCCACGACAGGACCGGGCACACCACCGTCTTCGTCACCCACGACCAGGAAGAAGCGCTCGAACTCGCCGACCGTGTCGTGGTGATGAGCCAGGGGTGCATCGAGCAGATCGGTTTGGCCGACGACGTCTACGACCGCCCGAACTCGCCCTTCGTCTACGGCTTCATCGGCGATTCCAGCACGCTCCCGGTGCAGGTAGAGAACGGCCAGCTCTGGCTGCAGGATCGCTCCATCGGCATGGACGCGAGGGATTTGCCGGAAGGACCGGCTACTCTGTACTTCCGCCCCCACGACATCGATCTTCTCGACGGCTGCGGCGGCTGCATTGCGGGAACGGTCGCGGCCAGCCGGCGTGTCGCCGGCACGAGGCGGGTGGAATTGGAGGTCGGAGGCGCGCGCGAGAGGGTCGAGATCGAACTCCCGGTCGAGCATCCCGCTGGCACGAACGGACGGATCGCCTTCCGCCCGAAGCGGTGGAAGGTGTTTCCGGACCTGGATCGGGGGGCTGAGGCGCAACCCGCCGGGACGCACATCCATGAAAGCAGCATTGACGAAACCGAACTGATGCTTGCCCTGACCACCTGACAAGTGGCTACGCGCGCAACGCGCTCGGTGGTATTGGTTCAGCACTCTCGCTGGAAGATCATCCGGCAAGAGGTGTAGAACCGGAGACGCAAGCGACAATGAGTTTCGAGCAGGCCGCGATCCTGATCCTGCTCGTAGGCATGCTCATCGTCCTCGCCCTCGATCGCATCCGCATGGAAGTGGTGGCGGTTGGCGGCCTCGGTCTCGGCGTCGCGCTCGGGCTGGTCGGCCCGGCGGACGCCTTCGCGGGCTTCTCCAATCCGGCCTTCGTCACAGTCGTGGAAATCCTGCTCATCGTGCAGGTGCTCGGCCGTTCCGGCATCCTCGATCCGCTCGCCCGGCGCATCTCCGATATCGCCAGCACCGAGACAGGGGTCCTCGCCGTTCTGTGCTTGGCGACGGCAAGCATCTCGGTGTTCATGAACAACATCGGCGCGCTGGCACTTATGATTCCAGTGGTGACCAGCGTCTGCCGGGTAAACGGGCTCGACAGCCGGCGTGTCCTGATGCCTGTCAGCTTCGCGGCCCTTCTGGGCGGGCTCTGCTCGATCATCGGCACTCCCGCCAACCTGATTGTCAGCAACCAGCTTGCCGCGGCGACGGGACGTGGCTTCGCCTTCTTCGACTTCGCGTGGGTCGGAGTACCCGCGGCACTTGCCGGGATTCTCGTCCTCCTCGTGTGGCCGCAGCGTGTTCTGGGACGCGAGGCCATCGGGCGCGGACGCCTGCCGCCCCAGGCATTCCGGAACGTGGTAACCGAAATCCATGTACCTATAGGCTCGCCCTTCGCCGGACTGCCTGTCGCGGACATGGACCTCACGATCCATGCCATGCGGCGCGGTGGCGCCAACCTTCTTCACCAGCGGCGTGGCACCAGCATAGAAGCCGGTGACATCCTGCTCGTCGAGACCAGCCTGCCGCATCTCGAATCCTTGTTCGCATCTGGTTCTGCGTCGCTGCCGGATAGAGCTGCGGGCTCGGCGACAGTGCAGCGGGTCGAGGCCGTCATCATGCCTGAGAGCACGCTGGTCGGTTCGCGCGTCGGCGCTCTGGACCTGCTCCATTCCCGAGGCATCGGCGTGGTCGCAGTGGCGACGCAGACACCGCGCATCGAGGGATCGCTGGACGACCTCCAGCTATCGATAGGCGATGTGCTCTACCTCTCCGGTGATCAGGAAGCCATCGACGAGGCGATCGACGAGGCCGACATTCTCCCGCTGTGGCCGAAGCCGGCTGGGGAGGCGGCCGAAATCCGCTGGCCGCCTGTCATCGCGTTCACAGGCGGTATCGCGCTTGCAGCGCTCGATCTCGCGCCACCGGAACTGGCATTCGGCCTCGTCGTCATCGTCCTGGCTGGTCTCGGCAGCCTCAATCTGCGCAAGGGCCTGGCCGAGCTCGACTGGCCGATCCTCCTGATGCTGGCGACGATGATACCGCTCGGCGAGGCGGTTCAGACGACAGGAGCCGCGACCGTCCTGGCGAACG
The DNA here is from genome assembly GCA_019635735.1 of Mesorhizobium sp. Lineage (GTDB taxonomy): Bacteria > Pseudomonadota > Alphaproteobacteria > Rhizobiales > Rhizobiaceae > Mesorhizobium_A. The sequence continues at coordinate 528,310 of JAHBYX010000003.1, read as the reverse complement.
GCCTGATGTCCGTGCTTCCTGCGGACAGTTCGCTGATTCTCGCCGTCGCGATGATGGGTATCGCGATCCTGATCACGCCCTTCGTCAACAACGCCTCGACGGCCGTGGTGCTCGGGCCGATCGCCCTTGGGGTGGCGACTGCTTCGAGCGTCTCGCCCGAGCTGCTCCTTATCGCGGTCGCTCTCGGCGCCTCGGTCGACTTCCTCACGCCGATCGGGCACCACAACAACACGCTCGTGATGGGCCTCGCAGGCTATCGGTTCTCCGACTTCCTGAGGGCGGGATGGCCGGTGACGATCGTCGTGACGGCGACGGCGACTATAGCACTCTTTATATGGTGGATGTAACGGCAGCTATCTCAGTGCGGGTGCCACGAGCGGACAGTCGGGAGACGGCCCCGTTCCAGTCATCGTCTTGCCCGGCAATGGAGGGTGTGTTGATCAGGCGTGACTCCGTCCCGCACGGCGCGGAAACGTCAACAAATCCATGAGTATAGATAGAACCTGCACTGTGCGTCCCATCGGCGCACGGTGTAAAGTGTGCCAGAAAAGCAAGCAAAAACAAACATCCGACTGAAGCGCACCGTGCGTGCTTTTATCCTGCCGTCTTAATCGGTCGTATTTGGCGAGGCTTTGCATCCATCGTCGTTTCTCCTCTCATGTGCGATGATATACGAGACTGTACTCTATGATACGCTTCCGCTCGTTGGCATGGAGTTCCTGTGCGCCGTGCACTCTTCCGCACTCTGCGACGGGGTGTTTCGGCTGCATATTTGCAGCGCCGGAGCCGTCGCAGTGCAATTTTTCCATCGGACTGACAGGGAATCGTCACAGGCATTAGAGCGCGGTCCGGCCATCTTTCGATCGGCGCGGCCGCAGGCAAGATAACGTGCTTCCCGTCGTTCCTGGTCTGCATCGGTCCTCATCCACCGCAGCGGATCTCGTGTTCAGATTGCGCCCGTCACTTTGCGCACGCGATGCATTTCGACTGTCGTCGTTCTGGTCATCAATGGGCACCGAGCACCTTGCGATCCTTGACCTGCGCACGCCGGGCGGTGTCGGCTTCGGTCGCGTCGCGTCACCGACATAGAGGGTTCCATCGCTCCACATGGCGTGCATGATCACCGCCAGCTTGCGCGCCACGGCGACCACCGCCTTGCGGAGGAGCGTCTGGCGATCTGCTGGCCGATGTCTTGACCTTCTCCTTGCCCTTGGAGCGGGTCATCAGGCCGAACGCCGCCTCGTAGAGCGCGCGCCGAACATCGGCGTCGCCGGCCTTCGAGATGCGCCCTTGAACGTCGATCGACGTGCCGGACTGCCACCGTCGCGACGTCACGTCACAAGCAGACACCGTCCTATCCACTTCGCAACCCGTATCCGGGCGTTCAGCGACTATGCTGCAGGATTGAGGCTGTCGCAGCGGGAGCATTCCGCCCGCGGCTCGATCGCCAGTGCAGCGCGTCGGATGTGAGGATGGTGACGGCCGGCGCCGGATCGCGGCGTCGGGCCAGGATGTTGAGAATAACGGCGGACGAGCGGACGTTCCCGGCAAGCGCCTGCTAGCAGGCGGTCTCGACGGCAGCGAGCCCATCCGACTGCACAGCCGTCAGGATCGACACCATCTGCCGGTCGCGTCGTCGGCGGCCTTCAGCCTGCGCCTGACCCGCTCCATCGCCGGCGGCAGTTCCCAGTCTAGGAACGGCGTATCGTTGCGCAGCGCGCCGGGCATGCTGAGCGTCTGGGATGGGGGAGGGCATCGCAGACGATCAGGCGCGCAATGGCGCTGCCCCTTGCGATCATGCCAACCTTCTTCGCTTCCATAGTTCTCGCCTGAGACGGCGGCTGCCAGCGGGTACTATAGTATGGACCCCCCGAGCGAGCCGGCGAACTCGCGATTCTCCACAGCACTTTCCTCTTTCATCTTGATCTGGCAAACCGGGCCCTGCTCGAGCGCTGGGAGACATGTCGTGTCGGCTGACAATTCGCGGCGGGAAGAATTCGCGGTGGACCTTGCCCGCCGCGCGGGCGAACTGGGCATGACCTATTTCCGTAACCGCGATTCACTGACCATCGAGAGTAAGGGGCACCAGGATCTGGTCTCGGAAGCCGACCGCAACGTCGAGACCTTTGTGCGTAGGGCGATCCTGAAAGCCTATCCTGAAGACGGTATCGTCGGAGAGGAACACGCGCCGACGAGAGGTGCATCGGGCTTTGACTGGGTAATCGACCCGATCGACGGCACCGCAAACTTCGTACGTGGCATCCCGGCATGGACAGTGGTGATCGCCGGTGTCCGCCATGGAATCTGCGACGTCGCGGTCATCCACGAGCCTTGCACCGGTGAGACTTTCCACGCCCGGCGCGGCGGCGGGGCGTTCCTGAACGGTAGGCCGATGCGCGCGAGTTCGACTTCCAGCCTAGGCGAGGGCTCGGTCGGCACTGGATTCTCCAACCGTCGCGAGGCACGCAACATCGTTCCCTTCATCGAGAGCCTGATCGCGCGCGGCGGCGTCTTCTACCGCAACGCGTCGGGTGCGCTGATGCTGGCCTACGTCGCCTCGGGTCGGCTGCTCGGCTATGTCGAGGAGCACATGAATGCCTGGGACTGCCTCGCCGGCCTGATGCTTGTCGAAGAGGCCGGCGGCGGCATCGTCCCGCCGGACGCTTCGACAGTCCTCGACGAGGGCACCGTCGTGATCGCCGGCGGCTCAAACGTGTTTGCTGAGATCGAATCGATGGCGGCGAAGGCCTTTGGCGCCGGCGCGGGGGCTCGCTGACACCAACGCGGCATGTCTTTCCAGTGAGGCGTGTCAGCCGGAAATGAGCACGGGGCCGCGTTCGGCGAATTTCACGCCGACATCCTGGCCGGCCTGCAGGGCCGAATCGACGTCGTTGGAGACGACGAATATCTCGCCGAATTCAGTGAGCACGCGATATTCCAGGTGGCTGCCGACATAGGTGACCTTCTCCAACCGGCCAGGAAAGGTCCCGGCCGCCCCCTCGGCGGCCAGTTCAATGCGGCCCGCCCGCGCGGCAAGCTTCGCAGGTCCGGCCGCTCGGCCGCGCGCTGGCAAGCGCAACGAAACTGGCCCGACCCGGACGACGGCCACGTCGCCGGCAATCGCCTCGATGTGGCAGTCGAAGATGTTGGCTTCGCCGATGAAGTCCGCCACGAAGGCGTTTGCCGGTGCCTCGTAGAGATCGCGCGGCGTTCCGTCCTGGGCGATCTCGGCATTGTTCATGACGATGATGCGGTCGGAGACAGCCAGCGCCTCTTCCTGGTCGTGGGTGACATAGACGACGGTCAGTCCGAGCTTCTGCTGGATCTCGCGGATCTCCTCGCGCACATGTCGGCGCAGCTTGGCGTCGAGGTTGGACAGGGGTTCGTCGAAGAGAAGGACCTGTGGTTCCAGCACCAGCGCGCGCGCCACCGCAACGCGCTGCTGCTGGCCGCCGGACAATTGGCTCGGCAGACGGTCGCCGAAGCTCGACAAGCCGACGAGTTCAAGACCGGCCTGAGCCTTCTCGGTGACGTCCTTCTTGTCGAAACCGGAGAATTTAAGTCCGTATTGCACGTTCTCGCGAACGGTCATGTGCGGGAAGAGTGCATAGGACTGGAACACCATTGAAACGTCGCGCTCGGTTGCAGGCAGGCGCGTGACGTCGTTGCCTCCGATGAGGATCTGCCCGCTGGTGGCAAGCTCGAGCCCGGCGATCATCCGCAGGTTTGTCGTCTTGCCGCAGCCCGAGGGTCCGAGCAGGGTCACGAGCTTGCCGGCCTCGATGAAGAGCGAGATGTTGTTCACGGCCGGCGCCGCGCTGCGTCCGTAGACCTTGGTCACGTTGCGGAACTCGACCGAGGCGGCATTGCTCTTGAATTCGACCATCAGCCTCCTCCGATGGTGACGGGTTGGGTCTGTCCCGGCAGGCTGACGTTCGAGCGCCAGCCGGCCGCCTGCGGGTCGTCGCCCGTGCGGCGGCCGATGTTGCGGCGTCCGACCGCCAGCTGCATCAGTCCAATGACGGCGAGCATCACGCCGATCAGCACCGTCGAATAGGCGATGGCGATGCCATACTCGTTGTTCTCCACCCGTCCGACGATGTAGCTGGTCGACATGTCGTAGCGCGCGCTGACCAGGAAGATGATGGCGCTGATCGCGGTCATGGCCCGAACGAACGAATAGACCAGCGCGGCAAGGATGGCAGGACGAAGCAGCGGCAGGATCACCTTGCGGAACGTTTGCCAGGAGTTGGCGCCGAGCGTCAGCGAGGATTCGTCCAGGCTGCGGTCGATCTGCGACATCGAGGCGATTCCGGCGCGCACGCCGACCGGCATGTTGCGGAAGATGAACGAGAGGACGAGGATGATGCCGGTGCCGGTCAGTTCGATCGGCGGCACGTTGAAGGCGATGACGTAGGACACGCCGATGATTGTCCCCGGAATGGCGAAGGACAGCATCGTGCCGAACTCGAATGCGTTCTTGCCGGCGAAGTTCTGCCGCACCAGAAGCCAGGCCGTCAGCAGGCCGATCGCCGCGGTCAGCGGAGCGGATATGAGTGCGATCTGCATCGTCGTCCAGAACGAGTTCCAGGCAGAGCCGCGCCAGTGGATGCCGAATTCCGTCCAGCCGACGGAGAAAGCCGTCGCGTAGTGGTGGAACGTCAGCGAGAAGTCGACGCCCCACAGCCTAACGAAGCTGCCGTAGAAGATCGTGGCGTAGACGACCAGCGTGAACAGGGTCCAGGAGGCGGCGACCGCGAACACCGTGTTGCGCAGGCCGGCCGGCAGATGCGGGTGGACGCCAGCGTCGCCCTTGCCCGATACCGTGGTGTAGGATTTCGCGCCGAGCCAGAACCGCTGCGCATAGAAGGCGCCGAGCGTGAAGAACAGGAGCACGATCGCAAGGATGGCCGCTTGCGCCTGGTCGTATTGCGCCCCGACGATGGCGAAGAAGATTTCCGTCGAAAGGACGTCGAAATTGCCGCCCAGCACCAGCGGGTTGCCGAAATCGGCCATGGATTCGATGAAGCCGAGAAGAAACGCATTGGCCAGGCCCGGCCGCATCAGCGGCAGCGACACCGTCACGAAAGTCTGCCAGCGGCTGGCGCGCAGCGTCTGCGCGGCTTCCTCCATCGAGGGGCTTACGCCCTCCACGACACCGATCATCACGAGGAATGCGATCGGCGTGAAGGCCAGCGTCTGAGCGATCAGCAGGCCCGGCAGCCCGTAGACCCAGCGTGTCGGCTGTAAGCCGAAAAGCTCGGCGAGACCTTGCGTAAAGATGCCTGACATGCCGAACAGGAGAATGATGGCGAGGCCGATCACGAAGGGCGGCGTGATGATCGGCAGCACGGTCAGCGCGCGCAGCGTGGCGCCGAAGCGAAAGCCCGAACGGGTCACCACCAGCGCGAATACGAGGCCGAGGACTGTGGTGATGACGCCGACCAGGATGGCGAGGAACAGCGAGTTCCACGCCACGCCGCAGCGCGGACCGCCGGTCACGCAATCCAGGCCCCAGAGCCTTTCGCTGAAGAACTTGGTGAAGAAGACCGACAGGGAATAGTCGCCGTCCTGCGTAACGATGGCGCTCAGCAGCATCTGGAATATCGGCATGAAGATGAAGATGCCGACAACGGCCACCACGAAGACTATGGCACCGACGACGAACTCGTCGCCACCCACGGCTCCGCGGGCAGCAAGGCCCAGACTGAACAGGAAGAGGAAGGCTACACCGGTCAGTAAAGCGCCCCAGCCCATGCCGAACTGGCGATCGCCGAGCTCGCCGAACAGCGCGTTCAGCCATTGCCACTGGAAGCCGCGCAATCCGATGCCGAAGCCCTGCAACAGGAACCACGCACCGCCCACCAGACCGACGGCGATGAGCAGATATCCGAAAACAGGTTCGGACTTGCCCCGGCCTGCCAGGGCGAGCGGTAGAAGCAGAAGCGCGCCGAGCGGCGCTAGCCATAGCTTTTCGCCCCCCAGGTTGAGGATGACCGCAGGTGCTGAGTCGTCGTCGAACGGATAGCCGCCGAACAGCCAGCCGAAAGTGAAGAGGTTGCCGTCAATGCCGTACCAAGGCAGCAGCGCATAACCGATGAGGCCGACCGCCGTCCAAAGGACGACGGTCGGGTGCAGCACTGGTTGTCCCTTCTGGACCCGCACCTTACTGGCGACGGGTCATTGCGGCAGAGTCGAGACCTCGGTGTCCCACTTCTGTAGCAGGCGCTTGCGCTCGTCGCTCGAGCCGTATTTCTTGAAGTCGTACTCGATCAGCTTGATCGTCGACAGATCCGGCGACAGGGGCGAGCCGGTGGCCGACTTGTTGGACGGAAGCTGGAACGACTTCACCTCCTGTGCGCGCGACTGCATAGCGGCGGTCAGGGCCCAATCGTAGAACTTCTTCGCCTCTTCGGGATTACGGGCGCCCTTGATCAGCGACATAGAGCCGATCTCGTAGCCGGTGCCCTCGCAGGGCGCGACCGTGACAACCGGAAAGCCCGCCGCAGTCTGCGCCACGGCGTCATGCATGAACACGATGCCGATCGTGGTCTCGCCGAGGCCGGCCGCCTTGATCGGGGCCGATCCCGACTTGGTGTATTGGTTGATGTTCTTGTGCAGGGCCTTCATGTAGTCGAAGCCTGCATCCTCGCCCATCAGCTGCACGATGGTGGCAAGCATGGTGTAAGCCGTGCCCGACGAGTTTGGGTTGGCCATTTGCACCTGGCCCTTGTACTCGGGCTTGATCAGGTCGGCCCAGCATTTGGGCTCGGGCATGTTGTTCTTGGCGAGCAACTCCTTATTGTAGCCGAAGCCGAGCGCGCCCGAGTAGACGCCGATAGTCCTGTTGCCCGCGGCTTCCGCCTGGCTGATCGCCCAGGGATGCAACTCACCGCGCATCGGCGACACGTATTCCTCGGTCAATCCCTCCTCGGCCGCCTGGAGATGCGGATCGCCGGTGCCGCCCCACCACACGTCTCCTTTGGGATTCGACGCTTCGGCCCGCACCTGAGCATAGGTCTCCCCGGAGCTCTTGCGGGTCATGTCGACAGTAATGCCTGTCTCGGCCTCGAACGTGGTCTTGATCTGCTGGCACCAGGCTTCGTCCGCCGCGCAGTAGAGCACCAGATTGGCGGCATGCGTGAGCGCGGTGCCGCCAAGCAGCACCGCAGACGTCAATGCTATTCCGAGCGTGAACCTGTTCATCTTTCAGTCCTCCCTGTCGGCGGCTTATTGTTTGCCGACTTAGATGGAGATTGTGGGATTTCGTGAACCAATGCAATCATGACGACCGATTTGGGTCGGGCGTCGTTTTGCGATGGCGGATAAAGAGCCGTCGCATTACTGTCGCCGCAAGGCATGGAGCATGCCTTGCGACGTGCATGTGATATCCGCGGAGGAGGCGGCCATATGGGAGTGAGATTCGGTCTGCTCGGCGCAGGTCGCATAGGCAAAGTGCATGCCCGAGCGATCGCCGCGAACCCGGACGCGACGCTCGTTGCGGTGGCCGATCCCCTGGACCAGGCCGCGCGCGAAATCTCCGGCCGCTATGGCTGCGACATTCGCACTATCGACGCGATTGAGGCGGCGGCCGACATCGACGCGGTCGTCATTTGCACGCCAACGGACACCCACGCCGACCTGATCGAGCGCTTCGCACGCGGGGGCAAGGCGATCTTCTGCGAAAAGCCAATCGACCTGGACGTACCCCGGGTCGAAGCCTGCCTGAAGGTCGTCGCCGCGGAGAAAGCGACCCTGATGGTGGGCTTCAACCGCCGCTTCGATCCGCATTTCATGGCGGTGCGCAGAGCGATCGACGATGGTGCGATAGGCAAGGTCGAGATGGTCAACATCATCTCGCGCGACCCAGGTCCGCCGCCAGCGGAGTATATTACGCGCTCGGGCGGCATCTTTCGCGACATGACCATCCACGACTTCGACATGGCGCGTTTCCTGCTCGGGGAGGAGCCCGTCAGGGTGGCGGCGTCAGCTTCCGTTCTGGTCGATCCGCAGATCGGCGCGCTCGGAGATTACGACAGCATCAGCGTCATCCTGACCACGGCGTCGGGGCGGCAGTGCGTGATTTCGAATTCCCGCCGCGCCACCTACGGCTACGACCAGCGCATCGAGGTGCACGGGTCGTCCGGCATGGTCGCGGCGGAGAACCAGCGCCCGGTTTCGATCGAGGTGGCCAATGCGAAGGGCTATACGCGCCCCCCACTGCACGACTTCTTCATGACCCGCTATCTCGACGCCTATGCCCACGAGATTGCGGTCTTCATAGCCACGGTGAAAACCGGCGGGCCTGCCTCGCCGAGCGGTGCCGACGGACTGGCCGCGCTGCGGCTCGCCGACGCAGCGCTGAAGGCCGCCGCGAGCGGAATGACCGTGGACGTGTGAGGGGCGCGACTACGATGGACCAGCCGCTCGAATCGACATGCGTGATTGTCGTCGGCGGCGCACAGGGCGGATTCACCGCGGCAAGGCAGCTGTTCGGCGAAGGCTGCAGCGCCGCCGCCGTGCCCGTGCGAGACTGGGCGGATCTCGGTCGTGTTGGTGAGGGATCGCCATGAACCCCGTCGCAAAGCAGCTCGACGTCATAACCATCGGCCGTGCTTCGGTCGACCTCTATGGCCAACAGATCGGCTCGCGCCTTGAGGACGTATCGACGTTTGCCAAATCGGTCGGAGGCTGCCCCGCCAACATTGCCATCGGCTCGGCCAGGCTCGGATTGCGATCCGCGCTGCTGACGCGTGTCGGCAACGAGCAGATGGGCCGATTCATTCGCGCGCAGATGATACGCGAGGGTGTCGCGACCGGGGGGATCGTCACTGATTTGGGACGGCTCACCGCGCTCGCCATCCTCTCGGTTCAAAACGACAAGTCTTTCCCGCTTCTCTTCTACCGCGAGAACTGCGCGGACATGGCCCTGTGCGAGGATGATATCGATCCGGCCTTCATCGCATCCGCCCAGGCGATCGTAGTGACCGGTACACATTTCTCGCGACCTAACACCGAGGCGGCGCAACGCAAAGCCATTCGGCTCGCCAAAGCGGGCGGTGCGAAGATCGTGCTCGACATCGACTATCGGCCGAATCTGTGGGGGCTGGCCGGGCACGCAGAGGGCGACAATCGCTTCGTCGTTTCGGAGAAAGTCACGGCCAAAATGAAGAGCGTTCTGGCCGACTGCGACCTGATCGTTGGTACCGAGGAGGAGGTGCTGATCGCGTCGGGCGAAAGCGAATTGCTGGCGGCCCTGAAGGCGATCCGCGCGGCAAGCGCCGCAACCATTGTGCTCAAGCGCGGCCCTATGGGCTGCATCGTCTATGACGGCCCTATACGCGACGATCTCGAAGATGGCATCGTCGGGCGGGGATTCCCGATTGAGGTCTACAACGTGCTCGGCGCCGGGGATGCATTCATGTCGGGTTTTCTGCGGGGATGGCTGCGCGGTGAGAGCCTTGCCACTGCTGCGACTTGGGCCAATGCCTGCGGCGCGTTCGCGGTTTCGCGGCTCCTCTGCTCGCCTGAAAGCCCGACCTTCGCGGAACTGCGCCATTTTCTTGAACAGGGCAGCACATTCCGCGCGCTGCGCAAAGATCCGGAGCTGAACCACATCCATTGGGCGACGACGCGCCGGCGTGCGCTGCCGTCGCTGATGGCGCTAGCCATCGACCACCGCGCGCAGTTGGAGGAGTTGGCTCAGCGCCATGGCGCCGGCGCTGACAGGATCGGCGCGTTCAAACTGCTCGCGGTCAGGGCGGCGGGGCAGACCGCTGCCGGTCGCAGCGGATTCGGCATATTGATCGACGGGCGGCTGGGGCGCGACGCACTGTTCGAGGCGGCGAAGCACCCGTTTGCCTGGATTGCCCGGCCCGTGGAGCTGCCGGGCTCGCGGCCGCTGCGTTTCGAACACGGTCTCGACATGGGTTCCGAGCTGGTCGAATGGCCCGTCTATCACTGCGCGAAAGTCTTGTGCTTCTATCATCCGGACGACTCGGCCGGTCTGAAGCGCAAGCAGCAGGTCAAGTTGCGCACGCTGTTCGAGGCGACCCGGCGGGTCGGGCGCGAGCTGCTGGTCGAGATCATCGCCGGAAAGAACGGGCCGGTCGGGGACGATACTGTCGCGACCGTGCTTTCTGATCTCTACGCGCTGGGTATCAAGCCCGACTGGTGGAAACTCGAGCCGCAATCCGTGGCGGGCTGGCGCGCGGTCGAAGCCGTCATCATCGACAAGGACCCGTGGTGCCGTGGCGTGCTCGTGCTTGGTCTCGACGGGGCGATGGGCGAGATCGAAACCGCGCTCGAAACCGCCGCGCAAGCCCCGGTGGTGAAGGGGTTTGCCGTGGGACGCGCAATCTTCCGCGAAGCGGCCGAAGGATGGTTCGAGGGTGGCCTGTCGGACGACGCCGCGGTGACGATGATGGCGGAGAGGTTCGGCCGGCTGACGAGCAAATGGCTTGCTCTCCGGCCGGCGTGAGGACGGGAGCAGTTCAATGGGCAAGACGGTTCGGCTGACGATGGCACAGGCGCTTGTGCGCTTCATTGCCGCACAGATGACCGAGATCGACGGCCAGACAATGCCGATCTTTGGCGGCGCGTGGGCGATCTTCGGCCATGGCAATGTGGCCGCCCTCGGCGAGGCGCTCCATGCCGTGCGCGACGAGCTGCCGACCTTCCGCGCCCACAATGAGCAGGCGATGGCGCATGCGGCGATCGGCTTCGCCAAGGCGCATTTCCGCCGTCGCTTCATGGCGTGCACGTCGTCGATCGGGCCGGGTGCGACGAACATGCTGACGGCAGCGGCCCTGGCGCATGTCAACCGGCTGCCGTTACTGATCCTCCCCGGGGACGTCTTCGCCGGGCGACTGCCCGATCCTGTCCTGCAGCAGGTCGAGGATTTTGGCGACGGAACCGTCTCGGTCAACGACTGCTTCCGCCCGGTGTCGCGCTATTTCGACCGTCTCACCCGGCCCGAGCAGCTCGTTCCCGCACTCAACCGCGCCATGCAAGTGCTGACCGATCCGGCCGAGTGCGGGCCGGTGACGCTCTCGCTCTGCCAGGACGTCCAGGCCGAGGCCTATGACTATCCCGAGCGCTTCTTCGAACAGCGTCTGTGGAGGCCGCGGCGGATCGTGCCCGACGCGCGGGAGGCGCAGGCTGCGGCGGAACTGCTGCGCGAAGCGAAGAAGCCGATCATCATCGCCGGCGGCGGCGTCATCTACTCGCAGACCAGCGCCGAGCTGGCGGCGTTTGCCGCAGAGCGGGGCATCCCTGTGATGGAAACGCAAGGCGGAAAATCGAGCCTGCCGCACGACCACCCGTTGAACATGGGAGCAGTCGGCGTCACGGGAACATCCGCCGCCAACGCGCTTGCCGCCGAGGCGGACCTTGTCCTGGCCGTCGGTACCCGCCTGCAGGATTTCACCACCGGCTCGTGGGCGCTGTTCCGCAACGACGCGATGCAGGTCATCGGGTTGAACGTACAGCCGTTCGACGCAGGCAAGCACCTTGCGCATCCTCTCGTTGCCGATGCGCGGGCGGGTCTTGACGTCCTCGATGCCAGGCTCGGCGCCTGCAACGCGCCTACAGCCTGGACGGCGCGCGCAAAGGCGCTGAAGGCCGAATGGCTGAAGGCGGCGGCGAAGGTGACCGCTGCCACCAACGCGGCGCTGCCCTCGGACGCACAGGTGATCGGCGCCGTGCAGCGTGCCATGGGCGGCGAAATTCTGCTCATCAACGCATCTGGTGGACTGCCGGGCGAATTGCACAAGCTCTGGCAGGCTACCAGTCCGGGCTCCTACCATGGGGAATACGGCTACTCGACCATGGGGTACGAGATCGCCGGCGGTCTCGGCGCTAAGATGGCGCGGCCGGACAGGGAGGTGGTCGTCATGGTCGGCGACGGATCCTATCTGATGCTCAACTCGGAGATCGCCACGTCGGTGATGCTCGGCCTGAAGCTTACGATCGTGCTGCTCGACAACCGCGGCTTCGGTTGCATCAACCGGCTGCAGATGGCCACCGGCGGCGCGAACTTTAACAATCTCTTCAAGGACACGCGCCACGAGACATTGCCGCAGATCGATTTCGTAGGTCATGCGGCAAGCCTCGGTTCTATCGCCGAGAAGGCAGCGTCCGTCGCCGAACTGGAGGCTGCACTCGGAAGGGCCAAACGCAACGACAGAACGACGGTGATCGTCATCGATACCGATCCGCTGGTCTCCACGGCAGAGGGCGGCGCGTGGTGGGACGTTGCCGTGCCGCAGGTAAGCCCGCGAAGCCAAGTCGTGGAGGCGCGCAAGGCCTATGACGAGGCGGCGAGGCTGCAAAGGGTGGGGGACTGAATGATCCGCATAGGCGCAAACCCGATCGGCTGGTCGAACGACGACATGCTGGAGATTGGCGGAAACATCCCGCTGGAGCGTTGCCTGACCGAGGCCCAGCAGGCTGGCTTTACCGGCATGGAATTGGGCAACAAATTCCCCCGCAGAGCAGGCGAACTGCGGCCGATCCTGGAGAAGCATGGCCATGCGCTGGTCGGCGGGTGGTATTCGACCGAGTTGCTGGTCCGCTCCCCTGAGGCGGAACTCGCAGCCGCGAGAGCGCACGCCACGCTGTTGAAGGAGATGGGTTGCTCCATCTTCATCGCGGCCGAGACCTCAAACGCCATCCATGGCAATCGATCGAAACCGCTTTCGGCGCGGCCGGTGCTCGGCAAGGGCGACTGGAAGCAGTTCGGCGCGCGCTACACCGAGTTCGCCAGAGCCGTATCCGACGAATACGGGTTGATACTGGTGTATCACCACCACATGGGCACCTGCGTGCAGACCGAGGCGGACATCGACCGCTTCATGGAGGTAACGAGCGACGCTGCGCACCTGCTGCTCGACACCGGCCACGCGACGTGGGGCGGCGCCGACCCGGCACGGCTGGCACGGCACTACCGCTCGCGCATCAGCCATGTGCACTGCAAGGATGTCCGCGAGGCGGTCATGTGGCAGGCAAACCGGGAGGACTGGTCGTTCCTCGATTGCGTGCTGGCCGGCGTGTATACGGTACCGGGGGACGGGCTGATCGATTTCGTTCGTGTGCTGAAGGAATTGCCCGGCTATTCCGGTTGGGTGGTGGTGGAGGCGGAGCAGGACCCTCAAAAGGCCGAGCCGCTTAAATTCGCAACCATGGGCCACGCAAACGTCAGGCGCTACCTCGCCGAGGCCGGGCTCGCCTGATGCAGGACCGGGCGTGCCCCGCCGGGCCGGCGAAAGTCCTCGGGAAGGAACAGCCATGATGTCGAAGCTGCTGCTGAAGCTCAAGGCCGGGAACGGGCATGTCATCGACGTCACGCCGGCCAGCGCGGGCTGGAGCCATGTCGGCTTCGATCTCTACAGGCTGGCGCCGGGCGAGACGGTCGCGGCCGCGACCGGGGGCCGCGAAGTCTGCCTGGTTTTCGTCGCGGGGCGGGGGCGGGTAACCGCCGCGGGCGCCGAGTTGGGCCTGCTCGGCGAGCGCATGTCTCCGTTTTCCGGCAGGCCCTACTCCGTCTACGTTCCACAAGGCTGCAACTGGTCGGTGACGGCGGAGAGCGCGCTGGAACTCGCCGTCTGCTCGGCGCCCGGACGCGGCGGCAAACTCGCGGTCCGCGTCATCGCGCCAGAAGATGTCGCTCTTGAGACGCGCGGTAAGGGCACCAACACACGATACGTCACCAACATCCTACCCGAGACGGAGCCCGCGGATTCGCTGCTTGTGGTCGAGGTAATCACCCCCGGAGGGCATACTTCCAGCTATCCTCCGCACAAGCACGACACCGACGACCTGCCGCGCGAATCGATGCTAGAGGAAACCTACTATCATCGACTGAACCCGCCGCAGGGCTTTGCCTTCCAGCGTGTCTACACGGACGCCGGAGCCGACGGATCGCGCGATCTCGACGAGACAATCTGCGTGGAAGACGGCGACGTAGTGCTGGTGCCGAAGGGGTATCATCCCTGCGCTGCAATTCACGGCTACGACCTGTACTATCTCAACGTTATGGCTGGGCCGAAGCGGACCTGGAAAGTCCACAACGCGCCGGAGCACGCTTGGCTGTTGTCAGTTTGAAGCGCCTGAGACGCGTTTCCAGCCCTCTTTGATCCAACACGGAAACCTGGATCACAGCAGGACGGCAAGGCGAGCGCCGCCGCGATCCAGATACCCTACCGGCGCCACCAATACCGCGAGCAAGTTGTCCAGTGGCCGATTTCATGATCGTCCTCAGATAGGCTGACAGCATAGGAAGCGACGGCACCGGCAGCTGGATCCCACATACCACTGCACGCGAAGATTGCGCTGCTGGGAGACCGTAGGCGTGTGCTTCCGCTTCGAAGACAGCGCGAACCGGGACTTCTTCCGGCTCCGCTTATGCACTTTGACGACCCTGCCAGCCGCCTGGCGACAAGATGATACCGAAAGGCGCCTTTGTTCAGGCACGAGGGTCACTCAACTCCACCTCACACCAATAAGACAAACTGATTGACAGATGAAATACTGTCATACAGACTGACGCGGTCAGGAAGCGTCCAAAAGCCTAATGATCGGCGAAGGGGAGTCGACCGCCAACAGCGCGCGCGGGCAGTGGTGACAAACGCCATAACGGTGGAAGAGATCAAGGAAGTCCTTCTCCACGCTGCCGTCCATTGCGGCATTCCGGCGGCCTCTCGCCTTCAAGCGGCGAACGAGGTGCTGACGGAGAGGAAGCCCTTCGACTTACGCTTAGTGACGGGGAGAGGGAGACATGGCGCACGTTCTGCAGATCGACGAAATAGGCGAGGATGAAGCCCGCCTCGCGGCGCTCCGCCAAGATACGGCACTCGTTCAAAGCGCGCGCGGGTTGGAGGTCCTGCGCTATCGTCCTGCTCTGGAGACGATTGAGCACAAGGATCTGCAGAAGGGAGCCTCCTTTCAGCGCCGGCTGGACGAAATCGGCATCACGGACGGCGAGGAGCGTGCCGTATGGGAGCGCATGCTGGTGACGGCCGAAGGCGAACGCCGGCGGCACTTGCGGCTGCCGCTCACCGCACTTCTCCGTGGCCCGCACATAGCACGCCTGCGTCAGGACATCCGGCAGATCGTCGACGATGCGATCGACGAGATCGAGGACTTGAGCGATGCCAACCTCATGGCCGAATTGGCCTGGAAGGTGCCGTCGCGCGTCTATTGCCATCTGGTGTCAGCACCGTTCGAACAGGCGGAACATGCCGCACATCTTTCGGACAGTACCCTGGCGCCGATTCTCACCAGCAATCGCGCACGCCGCCAAGAATCCATCGACGCATTTGTCGCGACCTACGATTTCGTCGCCGGCCACCTCGCCGAGCGTCGCCGCAAGGGTCTCGGCGACGACTTCACCTCGATCATGATCCGCCAACAGATGGAGGGTCGGCAATCGGAAGAGGAGATGATCTTCGAGGGCATCGCGCTCCTCCAGGCAAGCATCGACAACACGGTGCATCAAATCGGTCTCGTGCTTGGGACCCTTCTCGAAGTGCCGGATCGCTGGCGCGCCTTGCACGACGATCTCTCCCTCGTGCCTGCCGGCGTCGAAGAAGCCATGCGCATCAATCCGCGCTTCGGTACGGTCTTCCGCTATGCGCCCGCTGCAACCTTGTTGGGCGACCACCCCGTTCCGGCAGACAGCTGGGTCTTCGTCTCGGTTAGGTCTGCGAACCTCGACCCGGCGCAGTTCGACGACCCGACCGCCTTCCGTCTGGATCGGGGTACGAAACGGGCGCTCCAGTTCGGCGGCGGGCCCTACAGCTGCCTCGGACAAGTGATGGCTCGCACCGAGGCGCATGAGGTGGTCTCGGCTCTCTGCCAGCGCTTTCCGCAAGCGCGCATTGACGGCACATGGTCGCGCGCCGTCAGCAATGCGGTCACCGAAACGAGCAGACTGCGGGCCTCGCTGGTTTAGAAAGATTGAAACAATTTGCACAGACCCGTCCGCAAAGCCCATCATCGCGCGAAGCGCTACTGTCAGCAACGCAACTCATATGCAGATGACGAGTAAGGATAATTGGCACCACGGAAAAGCATGCTCATGCCGACCGAGGCGGGTCATGCTGACAACGAACTCTACAAGCGCAATGGGCGTGTTCACAGAACCCGCTAGCTCGGTAGCTAGCGCCGGACGTCGTGGCCGATAGACGGAACTATTCGAAATCGCGACCGTTGTTCCGGCCGAATATGAGCCGCCGGAGTCACCGTGGACAAAGAAGACGCTTCCCCAATCCGCTCCGGAGTTGACGGCTTAGATTATGTTTTGCGAGGCGGCTACGCGAAATTCCGGTCCCATCTTGTCGAGGGCCGGCCGGGGTCAGGCAAAACTACCCTTGGTCTGCAATTTCTGCTTGAGGGTGCGCGGAACGGCGAAAGATGCCTCTACATAACGCTTTCAGAAAGCAAGCGAGAATTGCTTTCTGTGGCGGCCCGGCATGGCTGGGATCTCCAGGGTATTGAAATCCTCGAATTGGTCCCCCCAGAACTCAGTCTCGATCCTTCGCAATTGCAGACCTTAGTGCATTCTTCTGATCTGGAGCTTGGTGAGACGGTGCATTCGGCATTGGATGCGATCGACCGCTTGAAACCTGACAGGGTCGTGTTCGATTCTCTATCCGAAATCCGGCTACTCTCGCAGGGATCGCTGCGTTACCGTCGCCAGGTTCTTGCCTTGAAAAGCTTCTTCCTACTCAACAACGTCACGGTCCTTCTTTTGGACGATCTGACGGCGGAACAAGACGATCTCAATCTCCATTCGATCAGCCACGGCGTTATTCGGATGGAGCAACTCACGCCCATTTACGGCGGGGAGCGGCGACGTCTGCGAGTGATCAAGATGCGCGGGGTGCAGATTCGCGGAGGGTACCACGATTTCGTCATACGACCGGGTGGGGTGACAGTGTTCCCGCGCCTGGTCGCCAGTGAACATGACGTAGCAGAGCATGGGACTCCCGCTCTGAGCAGTGACTCTCTAGATGCGCTGGTCGGCGGGGGCCTCGAACGTGGAACCAGCACGCTTCTGATGGGGCCTTCGGGCGTCGGGAAGTCGACGATTGCGTCAACTTACTGTCACGCTGCAATGGTGCGGGGTGAGCGCGTTCTTGTACTCCTGTTCGACGAAACCAAACGTATCTATTTAGCCCGCGCAGCCGGAGTCGGCATGGAATTTACCGCATTCGCCGCCGACGGCAGATTAATACTCGAGCAAGTAGATCCTGCCGAGCTGTCGCCAGGTGAATTGTCGTCGCGCATTCGGGATGCCGTAGAGAAGGCCGAAGCGAAGATCGTAGTAATTGACAGTCTGACCGGCTACCTAAACGCAATGTCCGAAGAACAGCATCTCGTGCTCCAGATGCACGAGATTCTGACCTACCTCAACCAAAAAGGCATTGTGACGATTCTGCTTCTCGCTAATCATGGCCTCATCGGCCAAATGGCCGTTCCGGTAGACATGACCTACCTGTGCGACTCAGTCTTGCTCCTACGTTTCTTCGAAAATGGCGGCAGGCTGCGCCGTGCCATCTCTGTGATCAAGAAGCGGGTTGGCGCCCACGAGGATACGATCCGGGAGTTCAAGATAAGCGCGTCTGGAGTGTCGGTTGGAGAGCCGCTGGAGGAGTTCAGGGGCATCCTAACGGGAGCGCCGTTCTTCGAGGGCAAGCAAAGCGATCTTCTGAAAACCAGGTCTTCGTGATGAAAACGCCGGAGGTGTTGGTTCTGGCGCCCCAAGGTCGGGATGCGGGAGTTGCCGCAGCCATACTGAGCGCCAATCGAATAAGCTCGCGAATTTGCGCGACCTTGGGCGAGACTTTGCAATGCTTGGAACGGTCACATTGTCTCGTAGTCGCTGAGGAAGCCCTGACTAGCGCGGACCGCAGGGCGTTTGCTGCATGGTTTCAGAACCAACCACCATGGTCGGATTTTCCAGTCGTTCTCTTGACCATGAGGGGAACTGAGTTCGATGGTCGGCTGGCCTTTCTAGATCGATATTTGATCGTGCTAGAGCGCCCGTTTCTCCCGTCCAGCCTCGCCAACGCAGTCCGAACGGCGCTGCGTGCGCGTGCCCGCCAGTTGGAGGTAAAGTCTTATATCGCTCAAAAGCAGGAAGTTTCTGACCGGCAACAGCTACTGATCCGGGAACTACATCACCGCGTCAAAAACACACTTGCCAATGTTCGCGCCATGATGGGTGCGACCGCTCGATCGAATGACAGCGTAGACGATTTCGTCCGCGATTTTTCGGCAAGAATCGTGTCGTTGGCAGATACTCACACTATGCTGACGGACGATTATTGGCAGACTGCATCCTTGCACAGAATGTTGGAAGGCGAACTTCGACACTACGAGACAAAGGATAAACCACGGATTCTGATTGAGGGGCCAGAGGTCGCATTAGTCGCGGACATCGCCATACCCATCGGCATGGCGTTTCATGAACTTGCCTCGAACTCTTCGAAATTCGGAGCACTTTCAGTATCCGAAGGCCACTTGGAGGTCCGCTGGTCGAGAGTCCATGCTGACGAGACGGAAGTTGTGAACTTCGTTTGGCAGGAGCGCAACGGTCCCTGTGTGAGTCCTCCTACACGTCGAGGGTTTGGAACCACGCTTGTCGAGAAGGTGATTGTCGTGCAATGCCAGGCCCAGGTCGAGTTGAACTACGACCCGGACGGGTTTCGTTTTAGGATGACGTTACCGCTGCGTGAAACCAGGCTGGTTCCATCTTACTCTTGAACTTGGTCGATAATAATGACGAACACATTTGATCCGGGGGTCGAGGTGTCGTCCGATCAACATTCGGGCGTCCCGAGGTGGTTAACCAGATCGCGGATCTGAAGAGCGGTCGCATGCGCGTGTGGTGACCGCCCCTCAGGCGCCCAACCCGCGCCCAATGACCGCAATTATCTCCTGGTGGGGATATCTAAATGCTGCCTTCGACAGGACGCATGACGCCGAAGTCTTCGTTGTCTCGAAAGAAACTGCCCCCGGCCTTGGGGTAGCCGGGGGCAATCGACTTGATCAGCTCACGTACTCTGAACCGATCGTGAGAACTAGAGACTGGGGTGACGTCCCTGGACGTGGTGTAGCTGGGTAGCGCGGTGGTCATCGGCGCTTTCCGGTAGGGTCTGGTTGCGACACCAACTCTGATCCGAAAGGACTACCGATGACCGACGACATGATGAACCTGCGCGCGCTCGTGGAGAAGACACCTGACGCCGATCTGCTGCGCGAGATGATCGGCTTTGCGGCCGAGCGGCTGATGGAGATGGAGGTGGGCGCCGCCACGGGTGCTGCCTATGGGGAGAAGAGCCCGCTCCGGACGGCCCAGCGCAACGGCTACCGCGATCGGGACTGGGAGACGCGGGCTGGCACCGTCGAGCTGCGCATCCCGAAGCTGAGGAAGGGCTCCTACTTTCCGGGCTTCCTTGAGCCGCGCCGCATGGCCGAGAAGGCGCTGACGGCGGTGATCCAGGAGGCTTATGTCCAGGGCATCTCGACGCGCTCGGTCGACGATCTCGTCAAGGCGATGGGCATGAGCGGCATCTCGAAGAGCCAGGTGTCGCGGCTGTGCGAGGAGATCGACGGCAAGGTCAAGGCCTTCCTCGAACGGCCGATCGAAGGCGACTGGCCATACCTGTGGATCGACGCCACCTACCTGAAGGTGCGTCGTGGCGGTCGCATCGTGTCCGTTGCCGTCATCATCGCGGTCGGCGTCAACAGCGATGGCCGGCGCGAGGTCCTGGGCATGGAGATCGGCACGTCCGAAGCCGAGCCGATCTGGACCGAGTTCCTGCGCAAGCTGACGCGCCGAGGTCTTCGCGGCGTGAAGCTGGTCGTCTCCGATGCCCATGAAGGCCTCAAGGCCGCTGTCACCAAGGTGCTCTCGGCCACATGGCAGCGCTGCCGCGTCCACTTCATGCGCAACGTGCTGGCGCATGCCGGCAAGAGCGGCCGGCGCGTCGTCTCGGCCTTCATCGCCACCGCCTTCGCGCAGGAGACGCCGGAGGCCGCCAGCACCCAGTGGCGGGCTGTCGCCGACCAGATCCGCCCGAAGGTGCCGAAGCTCGCAGCCATTCTCGACGACGCCGAACCGGACGTGCTCGCCTACATGACCTTCCCGAAGGAGCATCGCGCAAAGCTGCACAGCACCAACCCGATCGAGCGCCTCAACGGCGAGATCAAGCGGCGCACAGACGTGGTCGGCATCTTCCCCAACGACGACGCAATCGTCCGCCTCGTCGGCGCGCTGATGCTCGAACAGAACGAGGAGTGGGCCGTCCAGCGCGCCCGCTACATGACGCTGGAAAGCGTCGGCCAGTTGAGCTGATGATCCCCTCATCAGCCTGCCAGCAGTGG
Organism: Mesorhizobium sp.; assembly: GCA_019635735.1. Classification (GTDB taxonomy): domain Bacteria; phylum Pseudomonadota; class Alphaproteobacteria; order Rhizobiales; family Rhizobiaceae; genus Mesorhizobium_A. The sequence continues at coordinate 507,919 of JAHBYX010000003.1, read as the reverse complement.
CGCGTTGATCAGCCCGGCAACGCCGGAGAGCACGGCGACCAATGCCGCCAGCTACACCACTCAGTGGGACACCATCGAGACTGGCTTCAAGATCCGAAGGAAACGTAAATTTGAGTTCGTGCGTGAGCGAGAGGCGCGAACCTGCAATTAGCCTGGGCTTGACCCCGTCACGGTAGTCGAAGGGACCTGACCTCAAGTCCTTTCTGCCCCTGCGCGACGGCGACGACGACCCGCTGTCCCTCTTCCAGCGATTCCAGCCCGCATCGCTTGAGAGCGGAGACATGGACAAACGCATCCTTGGAACTACCTTCGACAGCGATGAAGCCAAATCCCTTCTCGGAATTGTACCACTTCACGGTGCCTGTCTTCTCGGCATCCGATGGGTCTGTATCTTCGCTGCGCGCCTGAGAGTGGGAAGGCCTGTCCGCAACTGAGGGGCTCCCTCCGCGGACGTTCAGGACTTCCGCAACCTGCGGTCCCTTTTGTCCCTGGCCGATGCGCACCGACAGTTCCATGCCTTCCGAAACTGCGCGGTGACCGGCGTTTTCCAATGCGCTGATGTGAAGAAATGCGTTCGAACCGTCGGCCAGCTTCACGAAGCCGAACCCCTTGTCGACATTGAACCACAAGACCTCGACATCGACCGGAGGTGAACTCATCACTGCGGGCGCCTGCCTAGCTTCGCGCTGGAAGTAGGTCGCTTCGGGCTCCTGAGGGCCGTCGTCGTCAAAACCGCGACGACGTGGTTCCCGGTGGTTGCGATAGTTGCTCATGCTCGTCTCAGGCCCGGAGTTGATGAGTACCGCTAGCACCTGGGTTTTTGTGTTTCAATCGTCAGCCATTGGGCCTGGCTCGTCGTCCGAGCCGTGGAAGAACGATTGGATCTCTCCCACATCGACCCCGCCATCACCATTCTGGTCGACGGCGTTGAAAATGCGCCCATGAAAGTCCTGCACTTCCTCCAGCGCCAGGTCGTCACGAACTGAACCGGCGATTGCAGGTTTTCTCGGCCAGGGCAATCCGGACGCGCCGGATAAGGGTGGGCCAGATACCTGGCCCGCAGACGGCGCCGTTTCTGCCATGCGACGGCCCTGTAAGGAAGCATCTTGGACACCAAATCAAAGAGCTATAGCGTGGATATATTTCTCGTGTTCAACCGGCACGGCGCGCCAATAATCTCAACGACTTGTTCGAGCCGCGCTGTTTTGGATCGACGATTCGAAGCGGCTTTTGGAGCGATTTCGCCGGATCGGTCAATCCGGCGGGGCGAAGAGTTCCGCGGTGGGGAATGCCCCTCGGGCGATCGCGTGGGCTCTATCGGCCAGTTCGCGTCCGACATCGGAACAGCCACGGACCTCGTTGATCTTCAGGCAGCCGATGCAAGCGGTCACGATCGGTTAGTCGCGGCCCGCGGGCCCTGTTCGACAACGGCACCCGTACTATGAATCGCCGGCATCGCTCGCGACTTCGGCAATGAACCTGCCGGTTCGTTCGACGATCAGGTCCCGGTCGTTGTCCAGGGTCGCGACGTGATAGGAGTTTTCGAGCCACAGGATCCTGGCGTCCCGCGAGCTGATGCCCTGCAGGATCAGGGGACCGTTGGGGGGCGGCAGGACATGATCCTGGCGCGACTGGATGATCAGGGTCGGGCACTCCACCTTGTGCAGCAGGTTCCCGGTCGCGCCCATCAGCGCATTGGCATCCCGCACGCACTTGACCGGGACTTCCGGGTAGGCGAGTTCGACGACGCCTTCGGCCTTGATGTCGGAGCCGATGCCGGCGACGCGGTCTGGAGCATCGCCGGCCAGGACCAGCTCCGACATTTCCGCGCTCAGCCTCCCGCCGCAACCGTTGATCGGAACGATGCCTGCGACCAATGCGGGAAATCTCGCCGCGAGGTTCAGGCAGAGCGTGCCGCCCATCGACAGACCGGTGACGAAGACCTTCCCGTGCGAAGCCGCCATCTCGCGAAGCGCCGCTTCGGCCGTTCCCAGCCAGTTGAGGTAGCCGGTGGTCGCCATGTCGTCCGGCGACGTGCCATGCCCGGCCAGCCGCGGGCCGTGGACATGATAGCCGAACCTGCGGTGAAGCTCCTCGCCGAGATAGCGCATGCTCTGTGTCGTCCCGGTAAAACCGTGCAGCACCAGCACCGCGGGCCGGTCTGCTGCCGCGAAGCGGAACGCTTCGGCGCCGTTCATGATTTCTGCCATTCGTCCCTCCACTGTGGATGCGTGCGGTCTCAGTTGTTGCGCTGCACGGAATACGCCGCCGCGGCGACGCCGATGATGATCCCCTGCAGCATCAGTTTCGCGGGCTCGCCGAGACCGAGGCTGGTGAGGAGATTGAAGCTGAAAGTGAGCATGAGCGCCGCGACGGTCGGGCCAAGGACACCTCCCTTGCCCGAGCCGAAGGTGACGCCGCCGAGGATCACGGCGGCCAGAGAGTTCAGGGCGAGATCCCGGCCGAGATCCATGCTGCCGATGCCGACGAAGCCGATGAGCAGGAACCCGGCGAAGACCGCGAACAGGCTCGACATGACGTGCACGACGCTGACGACCCGGACGTAAGGTATTCCGGACACCCAGGCGGCGCGGGGATTTGCGCCGATGGCGTCGACATAGCGGCCGAAGACCGAGCGGCGGATGAAGATGGCGACGGCGAGCAGCAACAGGGCCCAGATGACGAGGACCACCGGCACGATGCCAATTTTTAGCCGAACGAGCTGACGCAGGATTTCGGGCGCCTCGCCGGGCGAGCGAAGCTGGCTCAAGGCGACGGCGACGCCGGTGATGACCAGGGTGACGGCGAGCGTCACGATGACCGACGATGCGCGAAGCCGGGTGATGAAGAAGGCGTTGAGCAGGCCTACTGCCACGCCGAAGGCGACGGCGACCAGCAGCAGCACGGGCTCGGAAAAGGGCAGAAGTCCGCTGGTCAGGATATAGCTGACGCCGACGATGACGCCTCCGATCGACAGATCGAGCGACAGCACGCGCATGCACAGCGACTGCCCGAGCACCGCGATGCCAAGCGGGGCCGCCTGCCTCAGGATCAGCAGCAGCAGCATCGGGGAAAGCAATGCCGGCCGCATGAAATAGGCGACGACCATCAGGATCACCAGGGCGGCATAGGCGAAGGGCAGCGAGAGCAGAGTCTTGCCTGCCCGCCACAGCCACTGGCCCGTCATGCTCGCTGGCGATACCGCGTCCCTGGTCATGCGCCGATCGCCTCCCGGCGTTGCAGGCCGATCGCCACGAGAAGGAGCGCGCCGGTCACCGCGGCGCGCAGGAACGGGGAAACACCCATGAGGTTCATGCCGTTGGATATCAGTCCGAGCGTGAGCACGCCCGCGACGATGCCGAGCACGCTGCCGCTGCCTCCGGCAAGCTGGATGCCGCCGAGCGCCATGGCGGTCACCGTATCGAGCGAATACGGAGCGCCCATCGTCGCATCGCCGGCGCCGACGCGCGCAGTCAGGAAAATGCCGGCCACGACCGCCGAGAGAGAGCACAGGACGAAACAGGCCACCTTCAGTCGCGTCACGGCAATGCCGTTGCGTCCCGCGCTGACCGGATTTGCGCCGACCGCATAGGTGCGCAGCCCGAAGCGCGAACGACCTAGGAGGTGCCACGCGAGAAGGATCGCAGCCCCGCACCAGAAGAACGCGGCGGGCACGCCCGCGACCTGCGACACGGCAAGGGCTCGAAGGTAGCCGGGGACCTCGCCGCCGGGGACCGGGTGGAGCAGCAATGCGACACCCTGGACGAACGTCATGGTCGCCAGGGTCATGACCAGCGGGTGGACCTTGAACAGGGTAACGCCGAAGCCATTGACCAGCCCCACTGCGGCTCCCATCGCCAACGCGATGGGCACCCCCCAGGCCGGATCCGCGGTCACGAGAATCGCACTCGTCAGGCTCATGACCGAACCGACGGACAGATCGATGCCGCCGGAGATCGCGACGATTCCCTGGCCGAGCGACGCGATCATCAGCGCCGCGACCTGGCTGTTGACGTTGGCCAGGTTTTCGAGGCTCCTGAACGTGCCCGACGAAAGATACAGCAGGACGAAGAGAGCGACGGGGAGCACGAGCACGATCGGCGACAGCCCGGTCCGCCGGGATCCGCGGGCGAGATCAAGCATTGGCGTGAACGCCGGCTTCGGCACGACCCATCAGGGCATAGCGCATGACTTCCTCCTCCGCGGCCCGCGCTCCGTCGAGCTCGGCCACGATCTCGTTGCGGCGCACGACCAGAATGCGGTCGCAAAGACCCAGCAATTCCAGGAGCTCGCTCGACACCGTCAGGACGGCACCACCGGCGTTTGCGAATTCGCGCAGCAGACCGTAGATTTCGGCCTTCGCGCCGACATCGACACCCCGGGTCGGCTCCTCGAGCAGCAGCACATCGATGCCCGACGCGAGCCATCGCCCGATCATCACTTTCTGCTGGTTGCCGCCCGAAAGCTCTCCGACAGCCTGGCGGGCACCGGCGGAGCGGACGTTGAGGCGTCCCATCAACTCTTCGATCACATCACGCCGGCGCTTCACCAACTGCCAGATCGGCAGCCGGCGCAGCATTCCGAGCGTGATGTTCTCGTCGATGGAAAGCGGCAGATAGAGCCCTTCGGTCTTCCGGTCTTCAGGAACGAAGCCGACCCCCGCACGTGCCGTTGCGACAACATCCGGTCCGAGCGGCATTGGACCCGTCTCGCTGCCCTTGGTGACTTTCCCGCCCACCACGGGCTCCAATCCAGACAGCGCACGAATGATATTGCGCTGACCCTGACCCTCCAGCCCCGCCAGCCCGACGATCTCGCCGCTTCTCAGTTCGAAGGAAACCTGCGGACTGTCCTCGCGGACGCGCATGCCGCTCACCGAAAGCGCGACTGGTGCACCGTCGGGACGCGCCGGGCGCGGCGGGAAGAACTTCGACAGCACGCGCCCGACCATGAGCGAGACCAGCTCGTCGCGGGTCAGCGCCTGCGTCGGCCGTGTCTCGACATGCTTGCCGTCCTTGAGGATGCTGACCCGGTCGCAGAACCGGAAGATTTCGTCGAGGCGATGGCTGACGTAGAACACGAGCTTTCCCGACGCCCTGAGGGCGGCCAGAAGTTCGCCGAGCTTCTCGACTTCGGGCGCATTCAGGGCGGCCGTCGGCTCGTCGAATATGAAGACGTCGGCATCGACCGAAACGCCCCGGGCAATCTCGACCAGATGCTGGTCGGCGACGGAGAGGTCCCCGCAATAGGCGTCGACATCCAGGCTGCTTCCCAGCCGGGCAATCATCGACCCGGCCTGCCTGCGCATCGATGCGCGGTCGACCATGCCGAGGCGCAACGGTTCCCGGCCGAGAAACAGGTTTTCCGCGATCGTCAGGTTGGGCAGGAGGGTGAGCTCCTGGAAAATCGTCGATATGCCGAGGCGGCGGGCGTCGGCCGGCCTCTCAGGCGATATCGGCTCGCCGCGCAGCCGGATCTCTCCACCGTCGGCGGAAAAAACGCCGGCCAGGAGATTCATCAGCGTCGATTTGCCGGCTCCATTCTCGCCCGTGATTGCGTGAACGGTCCCGGCTTCGCAGTCGATGGAGACCTCGCTCAGCGCCAGGTTCGAGCCGAAGCGCTTCGTGACCTTGTCGAATGAAATCATGACGGCTGGCCAACCAGATCTGTCAGCTGCCCTCCCGCCCGCCCTCAGGGGCGAGCGAAAGGGCCTCTGCCGATGGGCGGATTATTTGGCGAACATTTCCTTGATCTTGTCGTCCGGCAGGGTCGACGTGACCCAGAACGCGTCGTTGAGATCGGGCCGGTAGTATTCGTCCAGGTTCTGGTTGGTGATCGGCGCCGGCGAGGAATAGTAGTGCGTGTGCAGCGACTTGCCCTCGAGCAAGGCGACCGCCGCGCGCACCGTCGCGGGGCCGAGGCCGGGCGTGAAGATCGGCGCGGCGCCGTCGACACCGGCGTCCTTCCATGCCCGAAGGAAGCCGTTGTTGGACTCGCCCGTCATCGGTACCAGTGGCTTGCCCGCCTCGGCGAACACGTCGATGCAGGCGCGCGTCATGTCGGCGCCCGAAAACCATATCCCGTCGACCGGCTGCCCTGAGAGCACCAGGTTTTCGCAAAGCTGCTTGCCCTTGGCATAGTTCCAGTCGCCGTAGACCTCGGTGCCGATCTGGATGTCGCTTCCTTCGATCGCCTTGCGGAAACCGTCGTAGCGCTGCTTCTCTTCCTCGACGCCAGCGATCCCCCGGAAAGCCCAGATCGTGCCCTTGCCGCCGAGCTTCTCCCGGAGGAACTTGCCGCCGACCTCGCCGAAGCGCTCGCCGCCGCCCATGACCTCGACGGTCGTGGCGAGAATGTCGCCTCCCGTGCCGAAGTTGACGACCGGGATTCCCGCCGCCAGCGCCTTCGCCACCTGGTCCTTGACCAGCGCCGGCGCGAGCGGGGCGACGATCAACGCATCGACCTTCTGGACGAGCAGGTCTTCGAGATCGGCGACCTGCTTGGCTGGCTGCCAGTTCGCCTCGGTGAAGAGGAACTCTCCGATGTTGGGGTTGCTGGACGCCTCGCGCTTCATTTCCTCGATCATCTGGACGATCCAGGTGTTGCCGACGCCGACGAAGGACACGCCGATCTTCCACGGCGGATTCTTCTTGAACTTGTCGGCCGGTGTCATGTTGGGCGAAGTCGCCTCGATCAGGCCGGGCGGCAGCAGCTGGATCTCGTCCTCAGCCATCGCCGGCGCCGCCAGCGACACGGCCAGGCTTAGATACAGGTTTGCCGCACCCTTTCGCAAAAGGTTGGTCATTGGGTCCTCCCGGTGGATGGCGCCTCGGGGTTTGGCCCCGGAAAAGCCGCCAGTTCGATTGTCTCTCCCTCACTTGATCGAGAACTAAATGTCTGATCCAATCAAGTGACCAAATTCATATGACGTTCCTCGCGGGCTCGTCAACGCATTTCGGATACGGATCGGCAAAACTCTGGACGGGGTTCGCCGTGTATGCGGGAGTTGGCTATCGCACGGCGTGCCTGGGAAGGCAGAATGGCCTATTAGACATCAACGACTGCGCGGGCGTGCGCGGACGTCGGAGAAGGCATCGACATGGACGGCAGGGAAGCAATCACGATCCGCAGGAGCCCGGTGCGACCGCAAAGCACGGGCCGGCGCGAGCAGATCATCGGCGCTGCCCTGACGGTCATGATCTCGAACGGGGTCCACAACACCACGACCCGCAAGATCGCCGAGGCGGCGGGCGTCAATGTCGCGACGCTGCATTATCATTTCCACGACAAGGAAGAGATCATCTTCAGTGCCATGGAGGAACTGGCCTCAAGCTATCGTAACACGCTTTCGGCACACTTTGCGCAGCCGCAGGGCCTTCATGACCGCATCCGCGATCTCCTCTGGTTCATCTGGGGCGAAATCGAGAAGGCGCCCGGCGAGCAGCTCGTGCTGCAGGAGATGACCCTCTACGTCCTGCGGGTGTCGCACGCCGAGCACCTGGCGGCGCAGAAGGAGCGGGAGATCAGGTCGCTGTATAGCGCGTCCTTTCGCGAATGCCGCGACGTGCGCCCGGAAGACGGGCCCCGGCTCGAGGAACTGACCGAGTTCGTCTATGCGTGTTTCGTCGGAATCCTGAACCAGTGGCTGGCGACGAGGGACCGGGCCTCGCTCGTCAGGACGACGGGCAATCTTATTGCGGCCGCGCAGGCGCTGGCCGGCAGGCTGCTTCCGCATTGCAGCCGATGACGGCCCGCGGACCGCTTGACGCGGCGGGGCGATCGTTCTCGACTGCGGCCATGGATTCGATGTCACAGAGCGACCGGCTGCCGACAGCCTTCGAAATAGGTAAGCATCCGCTTACGCTAACGGGCCGGCAGGTCGTTGAGGAGGACGGCTACGCCGTCGAACGCCTCCGGTTCGTCACGGCCGAGGGCGAGGCGGTGCGTGGCCTGCTGACGCGGCCGCTTACGTCCGGACGATGGCCCGGCCTGCTCTATATCCACGCCCACGGCGCTCGCTACGACATCGGCGCGGATGAGCTCCTCGACGGCCGGCCGGCGCTGCTGGGTCCCCTCGGCCCCGAATTCGCCCGTCGCGGCTTCGTCACGCTGATGATCGAGATGCCGGCCTTCGGCAGCCGGTCTGAGCCAAACGAAAGCGCCCGCGCGAAAGTCTGCCTCTGGCGGGGGCGGTCGCTCGCGGGCCAGATGATGGCCGAGCAGCAGTCCGCATTCGAATGGATGGCCGAGCGCGACGACGTGATCGCGCAGCGCATCGGGGTGTTCGGCCTGTCGATGGGGGCGACCCTCGGCTACTGGCTCGCGGCGGTCGAGCCGCGCATCGCCTGCGTCGCGCATCTGTGCTGCTACGCCGATTTCGCGACACTGATCGAAACAGGCGCGCATGACCTCCACGGCATCTACCTGACGATCCCGGGCCTGCTGGAGTTCGCCTCCAACGGTGTCATCGCCGGCATGGTCGCGCCGCGTCCGCAGCTGATCGCAATCGGCGACGAAGACCCGCTCACGCCGCCGGCCGCCGTCGACCGCGCGCTTGCCGAAACCCGCGCCGCCTATGCACAGGCGGGCGCGGCCGACAGTCTGACGGTTCTGCGCGAGCCAAGCAGCGGTCATGTTGAGACGCCGGCGATGCGCGCCGCCGTCTTCGGCTTTCTGGAGCGCTACCTCGCCTCCTGAGCGTCCGGAACGCGCGCGCCGTCCTTGTCGAAGAGGTGCATCCGGCCGCGATCCAGCGCAAGTCGCAGGCTCCCGCCGGACGCGACGACATCCTGGCCGGCGAGCACTGCGACCAGCTTCGTCGCATCGGGCAGGCTGGCATGGACCACGGTTTCGGGGCCGAGCGCCTCGATCAGCGTCACCTTGGCTTCGACCCCGCCATCCGCGGCAACGGCGATGTCGTGTGGCCGCACGCCGAGCGTCGCCTTGTCGCCCGCCGCCAGTTGCGATCCGTCGACTGGACAGGTGGCGACGAAGCCGGGACCCTCGACGGTGACCGAGGTGGGTTCGGCCGCCGTCACCTTGACATCCATCAGGTTCATCCTCGGAGCGCCGATGAAGCCGGCGACGAACAGGTTTGCCGGCGAATTGTAGAGGTCGAGCGGGCGCCCGACCTGCTCGATGCGGCCGGCGCGCATGACGACGATGCGGTCGGCGAGAGTCATCGCCTCGATCTGGTCGTGGGTGACGTAGATCATCGTGGTGCCGAGGCGTTCGTGCAGCGCCGCGAGCTCGGCGCGCGTCGAGATGCGCAGTTCGGCGTCGAGGTTGGACAGCGGCTCGTCGAGCAGGAAGGCGGTCGGATTGCGCACCACGGCACGGCCGATCGCGACGCGCTGCTTCTGCCCGCCGGAAAGCTGGCCGGGCCGGCGGTCGAGATAGGCCTCGATCTCCAGCATCCGCGCCGCCTCCGCGATGCGGCTCGCGATTTCCTCCTTCGCCATCCGCTGGTTTTCCAGGCCGAAGGCGAGATTCTGGCGCACCGTCATGTGCGGGTAGAGCGCGTAGGACTGGAACACCATGGCAAGGCCGCGCTGCGCCGCCGAGACCTTGGTCACATCCTTGCCGTCGATCTCGATCGTGCCTCCCGTCGGCTGATCCAGCCCGGCGATGAGGCGCAGAAGGGTGGACTTGCCGCAGCCGGACGGGCCGACCAGCACGACGAACTCGCCGTCCTCGATGGCGAGGCTGATGCCGTGCAGGATCTTCAGCTTGCCATAGGCGCGGTCGATGTCGGTGAGCCTTATCTGTCCCATGATCGTGCCTATTTCAGACCGCTGCCGGCGATGCCGGAGGTGATGAAGCGCTGCAAGAAGACGAAGACGAGCACGACGGGGATCATCGTCACCACCGTCATCGCCAGGATGTAGTGCCATTGCACGTTGAGCTCGCCGGCATAGGTGTTGAGGCCGACCTGCAGCGTGTAGAGCTCCTTGCGGGAGAGCACGACGAGGGGCCACAGGAAGTCGTTCCAGCGCCAGACGACAGAGAAGATGGCGAGCACTGCCAGCGCGGGAGCGGCCAGCGGCAGGACGATGCGCCAGTAGATCTGCCACTCCGACGCATTGTCCATCCGTGCGGCGTCGAGCAGTTCGTCGGGGATGGTCAGCATGTACTGGCGCAGCAGGAAGACGCCGGTCGGCGTCGCCACAGTCGGCAGGATGATGCCCCAGAGCGAATCGTAGAGACCGACCGCGCTGACCACGGAATAGAGCGGTACTAGCACCACCGACAGCGGCACCATCAGCGTGCCGACGATGAGCAGCATGACGGCGTCCCGTCCCGGGAAACGGTATTTCGAGAGCGCAAAGGCCGCCATCGAGTTGGTGAGCAGCGTGATGATCGTCGCCATGAAGGTGACGAAGACCGAGTTGCGCAGGTAGAGCAGGAAATTGTTCTGCTCCAGAGGGACGACGTAGTTCTCGGTTGCCAGGCCGACCTCGCGCACCGGCGTGCGGTCGGCGATGTTGATCTTGACGATCTCACCCGGCGCGTCGGGGTCGACCATCTGCGAGACGATGCCGACGCGCCTGACCTCCGCGAGGATGCGCGACGTGCCGTCGGGCATCTTCACCGTGTAGAGCGTCAGCGGCTTGTCATAGCCTTCGACCGTGGCCTGCTGGCCGACATAGGGCAGGATGGTCGGCGGAAATTCGGCGAGCTGTGCCGGCGTCTTGAAGGAGGAAGCGATCAGCCAGATCGCCGGGCCGAACATGACGATCAGGCCGCCGACGAGCCACACCCAGGTGACGACGTCGGTCCAGTGCCAGCCCTTGCCGCCGCGCCGGCGGGTGAGGAAGGAGACGACGGCGCTCATTCGCGTGCTCCCTTCTTTTCGCCGCGCCGACCGAGCTGCAGCTGGATCAGCGTCAGTACCACCAGCACCGCACCCATCAGGATAGAGGCGGCCGCGGCGAGGCCCGGATTGCGCAGCAGCGAGGCGAAGCCGACCTCGTAGATGTATTGCGTGAGATAGAGCGTCGAAGTGCCCGGTCCGCCGCCGGTCAGCACGTAGACCTCGTCGAAGATCTGGACCGCGCGGATGAGCGTGAGGATGACGACGACGAGCAGGCTCGGCATCAGCAGCGGCAGCGTGATGCGCCAGAAGACGCGCGCCGGCCGCGTGCCGTCCATCTCCGCCGCCTCGTAGAGGTCGCGCGGGATGGCCTGCAGGCCGGCAAGCAGGATCAGCGTGTAGAAGCCCATATGCGCCCAGACCGAGACGGTGACGGCGGCGGTGAAGGCAGAGCCGCGCTCGATCAGCCAGTCGTGCGGTTCGAGACCGACCGAGTAGAGCATGTAGTTGAGCAGGCCCTGCCGCTGCAGGATCCAGCGCCAGATCAGGCCGACCACGACGGGCGACAGCAGCACCGGGAAGAAGAAGACGGCGCGCCAGAAACTGCGCGCGGCGATCTCGCGGTTGAGGATCAGCGCCGTGACGATGGAGACGACCGTCATCAGCGCGACCTGCAGCACAACGAAGAGGCCGGTGTTCTGCACCGCCTTCCAGAACAGGTCCTCCCGGCAGGTCGAGGGGTCGAGATAGCTGGCGCAGTCGAACAGGCGCTCGTACTGCTCGGTCCCCACGAACGTGCGGTCTCCGAGGAAGAAGGCGTTCCCCGACGTTGCCGAATAGAAGAAATTGATCACGAACGGCGTCAGCACGAACACGGCGAAGATCGCCATGTTCGGGGCGAGGAAGAAGGCGGCCATGCCGTCGGTGCCGGTCGCCCTCTGCCACGCCTTGAGCGGCGGGTTGACGGCCGACGCGAGCCAGCTGACCGGCGCCGCCACCGCGGCGCCGAGTGCCTTTCCGATCGGGGCGACCATCGTCACTTCGCCTGGGCGACCTTGTCGGCGATGTCCTGATCGATCTTGGCCCAGGCGTCGTCGAGCGACATCTCCCCGGCCATGACCTGGCTGATGCGCGTGACGAGTGCGCCGTAGTAGGCGGACGCCCACTTCCACGCCGGCAGCGCATCGGAGGCCGGAAGCGTCTCGCCGGACGACTTCACGAAGGCGTCGAGCGCGGGGCCGACATTCTTGTCCTTCGTGACCCAGCTCAGGCCGCCTTTCTCCACGACAGCCTTGTGGGCCGGCAGGAACAGGGTGCGCTCGGAGAACTCCTTCACCACCGCCTCGCTGGCGAGATACTCCATCACCTTCGCCACGTCGGTGGGGTTCTTGGTGTATTTGATGGCGACAAGGGCGGCGCCGCCCTTGAGGCCGGAGCAGCCCGCGGTGCCGCAGGGCGAGCCCGTGGCCACCCAGTCGAAGCTGTCGCCGATCTTGGTCGACAGGTTGGCGACCTGCCAGCTGCCCGAATAGTAGAACGGGATCTGCGCGTTGATGAAATCGTCGGCGGCGGCCCGGTAGGTGGAGCCTGCGGCCGAGACCCAGGTTTCCTTCAGCATCAGGCCCTGCGCGGTCCAGTCGACCAGGCGGGTGGCGAATGCCTTGGTGCCGTCGTCGACCTTGGCCGGCTTTCCGTCGGCGCCGATGTAGTTGGCCCCGTAGGAGACGTTCGGCCCCGAGATGCGATGGCCGGAGCGGTCGATGCCGAAGGCGGCCGCGGTCTGCTGGCTCTTCATCACCTCGGCCGACGCCTTGACCCAGTCGTCCCAGGTGGCCTTGTCGCCGGGCAGGGCAACGCCGGCCTGCTCGAACAGGGTCTTGTTGGCGAAGCCGCCGGTCAGCGTCAGCTGCGTCATGAAGCCGGTGATCGCGTCCGAGCCGTCCGGGCGCATCCAGTCGGCCTGGGCGCCGAAATTGTCCTCCCAGTATTTGGCGTCGGCGAGGTGCGGGCGCAGGTCGAGCCAGTGCTGCGCCAGCTCCTTGAGGTTGGTGACGCGCGCGATGTCGGGCCCCTGTCCGGATTCGAGCTGGATCGGCAGCTGCTCCTGGATGACCTTGTAGGCGACGTTGTCGAGCGTCACCTTGATGTCGGGATTGTCCTTCATAAAGCGGTTGAGCAGGTCCTGGATGACCTCGCCCTCGACGCCGTCGGAATACCACATGACCCTGACTTCGCCGGCGAGCGCGCTGGTAGCCAGCAGGCTCGCGGCCATGGCCGCCAGAACGGTTCCTGTCTTTCTCATTTCAGTCTCCTCCCAAAACGCGGGTCGTTCCCGCTGACCAGTTGTGTCGTCTCGCCCGGCCCGCATTCCTCCCGCGGGCCGGCTTCAAGAACTCCTATCCGAGGCGTGTCGCCCGACCTTGCACCGTCCATTGTGAAGGGTCGACGACCCTGTCCTGCGCGCGCGCGCTGCCGTCGGCGCTGAAGCGAACGAGGCCGTATTCCGGATCCTCGACCAGCAGTTCCCCGTCCTCGCCGGCGACGACGTCGAGGGTCGAGAATGTGCCGGCAAATCCATCGAGCGAGCCGGCTGCAGCGCGGCTGCCCAGCCTGACGATCCAGGTCGCCTGCCGTCCCGGAACGCGCAGTTCGTTGCCGGCCGTCGGCCCGCTGGCAACCTGCGCGAGGGGGGCCGACGTCTTCAGCATCACGAAGGCGTTGCCGGCCTCCGCCAGCGCCAGATTGCCGGCGACGCGCGTCGCGTCGAAGACGCTTTGCGGGAACCAGGCATGGGTGAAATCGGGCTGCTCGTCGGAGCAGTCGAACCGCACGACCGCGAGATCGCGATACTGGTGCACCCGGGGCAAGGTGCCGCTGCCGCCCCAGTAGGACGGGCGGCCATAGCCCGACTGCAGCACTTCGCCGGGATGGTTGATCCAGATCTGAGCATCGGGATTGTCGCCGAGACGGATGTGGATCACCGTCTCCTGGTAGCCCCACTGGTTCCAGCGGTAGCCGGCGGCGCTGCCCATGGCATGGTTGCGGGTCTTGTGGTGATAGAGCCGCGCGAACCTGTCCTGGCCCTGTGCGAAGCACCATTCCCAGGCGCTGTCGTCTTCGACCGAAGCGATCGCCGCGAGTTCGCCGGGCACGACGAGCCCGTGGTCGCGCAGGCACAGCGCCAGCTGCGGCAGGGCATGGAAGCGCATGCCGTAATTGCCCTTGCCCCAGACCATGCGGCTGATACCGGACAGTTCGAGCGAGCGGGACGCGCGAAGCGTGTGTTCGTAGGAGCGTCCCTGCGCGCCGGTCAGGATGCCGTGATGGGCGGAGCGCGCCACGACCTCGAGCAGACGCAGGATTCCGGCGCCGGCGCGGGCGGAAATGTCGACGTCCGGTGCCAGCGCGTAGAGGGCGCAAAGACCCTTGAGGTCGATCGGAAAATAAGGAGCCGAGTTGAACTCGGCCATCTCCCAGGCTTCGAAATGGTCGAGCCAGGCGCGCACACGGGCGGCACCCACCGCCGACTGCTCCCGTCCCAAGCGCCCCGACCGCACGAAGCGGGCGTCGGGCAGGATGTGACCGGCAAGGTACGCTGCGGTGTGAAACAGGAGCGCGTGGTTCTCCGAGAAATACCACTGCACGTCGTTGCCGGGCTCGTCCATCCAGTAACGATAGCCGAGGATGGCGCCGTCGATCCGCTGACGCAGGGCGGGATCCAGAGCTCCGTCATAGGCCTTCCGCGACCATAAGAGCGGCACCAAGATGAAGTCGGCGCAGTCGTGGCAGTCCTCGATCATCGGCAGCGCGCCGGCGATCATCGCCTCCGTCTCGCCACCGGTGCGCCCGATCGCGAGCCGCGCCAGCGCGCGGACGGTGTCGGCCTCTGCGTGGTCGGCGACCTCGGCCAGTGCCTCGTCGATGCGCGCCTTCAGCGTCGCCGGGGCCTCGCCCTGGCGGAGGGCATGGCAGATTTCCACGCCATATGTCCGTGCCGCCGCGAAATCGCCGGTCGAGAGCGTGACCTTGAAATGGCGGAAATCGGCCGGCAGCGCCTCGGTGTCGGCGACGGCGATCCGCGTGGCCCCTGCCGGTAGCTCGATGTCGAAGCGCACCGGCGCCTCGATCGACATGAAATCGCCCTCGATCTGCACGTTGACGCCGACATCGACCGGCAGCGGCCGGTCGAGCAACAGCGCCACCTCGCCGTCGGAATAGGCGGGTCGCTCGAAGTGCATGCCGTCCAGCGCCGCTTCGATCGCATCGGCGAGGGCCGCGTCGACCGGAACGGGCAGCGCATGCGCCACGGCGGGGCCGAAGAGATAGTCGAGCTGGAAATAGTAGCGGGCGTCGCGTTCGGCGAGATCGTCGAACCAGATGCGGATCTCGTTGCCGCCGGCGCGCAGCGACACGTCGAACTCCTCGGCGGATTCGAGGTTGCGGCCGTAGGGCGCCATCCAGCCGGCTTCCTCGCCGTTGACGAAGATGATCGCCCCGCCGCAGGTGCGCAGGCGCAGCCGTGCCGTTCCCGCGGCCTGCGCTTCGATCGCGGTCTCGGCCCAGGTGCCGAGGACGGTCGGGCGGAACCAGAAGCCAGACAGGTCGACGCGCGGCGAGGCGAAGGGCAGCCAGACCCGATGCGCGTACGCGTCGACCGTCGGCACCGGGCGCCTGCCGCGGCGCTCGGCCGCGAACTGCGTGCGGCAGGGATATTCGTGCGGGATGAAGTTCTTGTGCTTGGTCAGGAAGAAGAAGGGGTCCATCTCGCCCTTCATCGGCTGGTCGGCGACGTCGTAGCGCGCTTCCTGCGTCGAGCCGAGTCGCCAGTATACGACCGGCTGGCCCACGCCGAGCGGGCGGCGGAGCGCTGGGTTTGCAGAGAGGGTGCGGGCGGCCATGTTCATCGAAGGTCCTTGACGGCCACCGGATCGACGTCGGTATAGGCCTGGTTCTCGCCGGTCATGCCCCACACGAAGGCATAGGGTCCCGTGCCCGATCCCATATGGATCGACCAGGCCGGCGAGATCAGCGCGTTGCCGTCGGCGACGATCAGGTGGCGGGTGTTGTCGGGGCGGCCCATGAGGTGGATCACCCGGTCTTCCTCGGCGAGGTCGAAATAGCAGTAGGCTTCCATGCGCCGCTCGTGCAGATGCGGCGGCATGGTGTTCCAGACGCTGCCGGGCGCGAGGTCGGTGATGCCCATCAGGAGCAGGCAGGACGGCGCCACCTCCGGATGAATATACATCACCAGCCGGCGCTTGTTGGAGCGGGCGGCATCGCCCAGGTCGAGCGCCTTGCCCTCAGCCCTCGTGATCA
Organism: Mesorhizobium sp.; assembly: GCA_019635735.1. GTDB lineage: Bacteria > Pseudomonadota > Alphaproteobacteria > Rhizobiales > Rhizobiaceae > Mesorhizobium_A. The sequence goes on along the minus strand of JAHBYX010000003.1, from coordinate 491,790 downwards.
GCCGGTGCGGGATGTCGGCGCCGGCCGGCACCGAGTTCATGTAGAAGCGGGCAGGCCTGGCCGCGTTATCGCTTTGCAGCGTCACCGAGCGGGCGCCGCGGCCGACATAGACGATGTCGCGGTTGGCGACCGCATAACGCACGCCGTCGATGGTGACGCTGCCCGCGCCGCCGAGATTGGCGATGCCCATCTCGCGGGCGGTGAAAAACAGGTCGGTGCCGACATCCTTACCGTCGCCGAAGGCGAGGGGCTGGCCGAGCGGCACCGCGCCGCCCAGGATCATTCGGTCGACATGGGTGTAGACGAAGACGAGTTCGCCCGGAGAGAACAGATCCTCCACCAGGAACTCGTCCCGCAGCCGGTCGGTGTCCATAGCGGCCATGTCGGCCGGCGAGGTGCCGTAGAGCACGCGCATCACGCGGCCTCCGTCATTTCGTTCGGGTTCTCCAGCCCCTCGGCGAGACACAGGATTGCGAGCGCCTGTCCGTAGCCGGTCGGCTGGATGGGAATGTCGCGATAGAATTGCAGGTCGTGGCCCATGCGCGTGCCGTAGGACACGTTGGCCACGACGCCGTCGTCGCCCACATTGGCCAGCACCGCCGCGAGCGCCTTCAGGCCGGCCTTGCGCCATTCGGCGGGTCCGAGGCCGATGCGGGCGGCTTTCATCAGTCCATAGCCGAACCCGGCCGTGGCCGAGATTTCCTCGTAGGACGCCGGATCGTCGAGCAGGGTGCGCCACGCGCCGGACGGCGCCTGCAGCCTCAACAGCGCCGCGATCTGCGTCTCCAGCACGCCGAGCAGATAGGCGCGCACCGAAGGCGAGATGTCGGCCATGTCGACAAGGTCGAGAATGCCGACCGTGATCCACGAATTGCCGCGGCCCCAGAGCGCGCGGGCGAAATTGTGCCGGCCGCGGAACGTCCAGCCGTGGAACCACAGGCCCGAGTGGATGTCGGCGAGATAGCGCGCATGGACGAGGAACTGACGTTCCGCCTCGTCGACGAACCGGCGCTCTCCGGTCGCCTGGCCGAAGGAAGCGAGAAACAGCGCGACCATGAACAGCGTGTCGTCCCACAGCTCGTCGTCGTTGATCTTGTCGGAGACATTGTGCTGGAAGCCGCCTTCCGGCGTGCGCGGCATGGTCTCGACGACACGGCGCGCCCAGTCGCGCAGCACCGGTTCGAAGCGGGGCTGGCGCTGGCGACGCCACAGCTCGGAAAGCGCCAGCATCGGCGCGGTCGTGTTGACATTCATCGCGGGCAGGCCGGCGGCGATGCGGCGGTCGTACCAGTCCTCGATGGTGGCGAGCAGGCTCGCGTCGCCGGTCCGCGCCCACAGCTTGACGAGGCCGTAGAGACCGACGCCCTGCGGCCATTCCCAGCTGTCGAAACTGACATAGTCGCCGGGCGTGCCGTCGAGATTGGGTTCGTCGAAGCGACCGTCGGCGCGCAGGCCGGTCATGCCGGCGACCAGCCTGTCGAGGGCCGTGCGAACGTGCGCGGCTGATACAGCCATAACTCCTCCCGGTGACGCCCTCTGTCGGTCGCCTTGCCGCGAAACTTCCCACATCAATTTTTCTTGCGCAATCTGAAAATTTTTTGCAGCATGGTGATGAGCACGAGGGAGGTGATCATCGCGCAGGCCAAGAGGGGGCGGCCCAACCGCCGTATCCGTCTCGAGGAGGTGGCCAGGCGCTGCGGCGTGTCGGTCAGCACCGCTTCGCGAGCGCTCGCCGGCGCCGTCGGCGTGCGCGATCAGCTTCGCGCGGAGATCATCGAGGCGGCGCGGGCGCTGCACTACGCCATTCCGGCCTCGATCGCCGACCGCAAGGTGATCCTGGCGGCCAGCAGCGTCGCGATGATCGACCACTCCCGAAACCAGTTTACCTTCCATGTGCTGGACGGGCTGAAGGAGCGCGCGCAGGCGCTGGGCGTCGAACTGGTCACGCGGCCCGTCGCGACGCCCGACGACGAGGTAGCATTGCTGCGCGAGGCGAGCGACGATCCGGCGGTTGCCGGCTGCCTGTTCCTTACGCTCGACGATGACGACGTGCTGACGCTGACCGAGGGCTTCGGCAAGCCGATCGTCCTGGTCAATGGCGACGATCCGGCGATGCGCCATTCCAGCGTCACGCCCTGCAACCGCTCGGCCGCGCAGTTCGCCGCGCAGCATCTGCTGTCGCTCGGCCACCGGCGCATTCTGTTCCTGATGCGGCGCGGCCGGCGCACCATCGAGCGTCGCTTCGAGGGCTGGCGCGACGCCCTCACCGCGAAGGGCGTCGCCGGGATCGAGGATCTCGTCGTCGAGGTGCCGGACTGGCTGCCGGAGCTCGCCGAGGAGGCGATCGCCGCCCGCATTCGGGATCGCGGGCTCGACTTCACCGCGGTCCTGACGGCCGGCGACAGCCTGGCCTACGGCGCGATCCGCGGCGTCGAGCGCGCCGGCTTCAACGTGCCAGCCGACGTATCGGTGGTCGGCATGGACGACCTGCCGCTGTCCGCCTTCTGCAGCCCGCCGCTGACGACGATGCATATCCCGATGCGCGAGATCGGTGCGGCGGCGCTCAGTCTCCTTCTCGACGATCTGTCGCTCGCTACCCTGCCGCCGCGCCGCATCGAACTCGCCTGCAACCTGGTGCTGCGGCAGTCGACGGCTGCGGCGAGGGCCGTGCGTCATGAGGCAAACGCCGCCAACGTCCCGTAGCGCCCGGCGGCGAAGACGAGCGGCTCGCCGTCGGACGTCTCCATGGCGCGCACGTGGCCGATCAGCACGAGATGGTCGCCGCAGTCCATCCGGCTGACGATCTCGCATTCGAGCAGCGCCAGCGCGCCCTTGATCAGCGGCACGCCGCCGAGGCCGGGCTCAGTGTCTAGGCCGGCGAAGTCGCGGCCGTCGCGGAAGAAGCGGCGGCTGAGGTCGATCTGCCCGGCACCGAGGATGTGGATGGCCTGGAAGCGCGCACCGGCGAAGGCATCGAAGCGCCGCGAGGAACGGGCGATCGACCAGAGTACCAGCGGCGGGTCGAGCGAAACGGAGGAGAAGCTGTTGGCCGTGATGCCGACCGGTCCGTCCTCCGAGGCCGCGGTGACCACCGTCAGGCCGGTCGCGAAACGGCCGAAGGCGCCGCGCAGCGTCGTCGCATCAAAGCTGGGCAATGCGGCACCCGGACCGCCGTCGGCATCTGCGAACATCGAGTTGCGCGACATGGCCAGGTCGGGCGTGAGGGCTACCCGTTCCATCAGCGTCGTTCCCCTGTGCCGAGGGGCGTGGCCGGTGTGACAGCCGGCACGCGCCCGTAGGCCTGCGGCAGCGAGCAGGTTTTCAGCTCGGGCAGCACCTTCGTGCCGAAATGGCGACATTCGTCGAGATGGGGGTAGCCGGAGAAGATGAAGGCGCGAATGCCCATCCGCTGATAGGCCTCGATCTCGGAGAGCACCTGGTCGGCCGAGCCGACGAGCGCCGCCCCGCAGCCCGAGCGCGCCCGGCCGATGCCGGTCCACAGATTCGGCTCGACATAGCCTTCGTCGTCGGCGATCTCGCGGTTCTTCGCCTGGTGCGAGACGCCGAGCGAGCGGGCATCGTGGGCGCGCTCGCGGATCGCCTTGCCCTGTTCGTCGTCGAGCACCGAGACGAGCTCGCGCGCGTATTCGCGCGCCTCGGCCTCGGTGTCGCGCACGATCATGTGGACCCTCAGCCCGTAGTCGAGGGTGCGCCCATGCGCCGCGGCGCGCTCGTGGACCGCCTTCATGCGTCCGGCGAGCTCCTCCTTCGTCTCCGGCCACATCAGGTAGACGTCGCATTGCGCCCCGCAGAGCTCGAGGGCGTCGGGCGAATAGCCGCCGAAATAGAGCAGCGGTCCGCCGTTCTGCTGGTATGGTTTTGCCGGGTCGGTCGTGAGACCCTTGAAGCTGTAAATCTCGCCCTCGAAGTCGATCCGGTCGCGCGTCCAGGCCTGGCGCAGGATCTCAACCACCTCGTGCGAGCGGCGGTAGCGGTAGGCGCTGTCTTCCGTCTGGCCGGGGAAGTCCGACGAGATGACGTTCAGTGTGAGTCGCCCTTCCAGCATGTGGTCGAGCGTCGCCACCGTGCGGGCGAGCATGATCGGATGCAGCTCGCCGCAGCGGATCGCCGCCAGGAAATTGATCCGCGAGGTGATCGGCGCGCAGCCGGCGACGAAGGAGAGCGTGTCCTGGCCGACCTGGTAGGAGGAGGGGCACAGGATGTTGCGGAACCCTTGCGCTTCCGCCTCCTTCACGATGTCCGAACAGTGTTCCCAGCTCGAGCGCAGCGCGCCGTCGGGCACCCCGAGATAGCGGTAGTCGTCGGAGCACAGCGCCGAAAACCAGGACACTTCCGCCGCGTCGAGGTCTGGCGAGGTGATGGGAACGATCGTCATGGCGTCCTTCCTGCGGTCCGCGGAAATCCCGCTCCGGCCGCGCATTTTTGTCTTGCGTAGCATCCGCATTGATGTAGATCAATGCTGTATCAATTTTTCCGAGGCGGCGCGGACGTGGTTCAGGTGAGGCGGGTGGAGCCCGGGCGAAGGTCGACGCAGATGCGCGGGCCGCTGCCGGTGCACATGCAGATAGGCGAAATGCTGATCCGCGAGATCGCAGCCGGACGGCTGGCCGACGGCGCGCGCCTGCCGCCCGAGCGCGACATGGCGGCCGAACTCGGCATTGCGGTCGGCACGCTCAGGCGGGCGCTGGCCGATCTGACCGACCGTGGGCTGCTCGAACGGGTCCACGGCTCGGGCAACTATGTCCGCTCGCGGGGCGACCTCCAGGGTGTCTACGCGTTCTTCCGGCTGGAACGGATCGGCGGCGGCGGGCTGCCGACGGCGGATCTGATCTCGGTCGAGAGGATGGAGAAGCCCGCCGACGTGCCGGCCTTCGGTTCTTCGACGGTTGCGCACAGGATCAGGCGCCTGCGGCGGCTGGACGGCGTTGCGGCTGCGGTCGAGGAGATCTGGCTCGACGGGGCGCGGGCGCAGGTCCTGTCGCCGGACGATCTGTCCGAATCCCTCTATCTTCACTACCGCGTCGCTCTCGGCTTCTCGATCGCCCGCATCGAGGACCGCGTCTCGGTCGCGCCGGCGCCGGACTGGGCGCCCGCCGCGTTCGGAGCGCAACCGCCGGCGCCCTACGGCCTGATCGAGCGCATCGCCTGGGCGGGCGACGGCGACAGCGTCGAGTTCTCGCGCTCGTGGTTCGATCCGGGCGTCGCCCGCTACGTCTCACGCTTCAGATAATTCGGGGAAGACCAGCTTGGCCAGGACATCGATCGGATACGGCATCGTCGGCTGCGGCATGATGGGGCAAGAGCACATCCGCAACATCGCCCTGCTTGGCGACGCGCATGTGGCCGCGATCTTCGAGCCGGACGCGGGCATGCTGGCGAAATCGCTGGCGCTGGCGCCGGGTGCCCGGGCGTTGGGTTCGATCGCCGAGCTTCTCGCCGATCCGGACGTCGACTGCGTGCTGATCGCCAGCCCCAACCACCGCCATGTCGAGCAGCTCGAGGAGATCGCCCGCATCCGGCCGCTGCCGGTGCTGGTGGAAAAGCCGCTCTTCACGACGCCGGAAGACGAGGAGCGCGCGGCCGCCATCGGCAGGCTCCTGCCGCTTTTGTGGGTGGCGATGGAGTACCGCTACATGCCCCCCGTCGCCCGCTTCATCGCCGAGGCCGGTCGGGCCACCGGCGGCATCCGTATGCTCACCATCCGCGAGCACCGCTATCCGTTTCTCGACAAGGTCGGCGCATGGAACCGCTTCGAGCGCACCAGCGGCGGCACGTTCGTGGAGAAATGCTGCCATTTCTTCGACCTGATGCGGTTGATCCTGAAAGCCGATCCGGTGCGGGTGATGGCGAGCGCCGGCAGCGCGATCAACCATCGCGACGAGCGCTACGGCGGCGAGGCGCCGGACATATGGGACCACGGTTACGCGCTGGTCGATTTCGACAATGGCGCGCGGGCCATGCTCGAACTGTGCATGTTCGCCGAAGGCAGCCGCTACCAGGAAGAGATCTCGGCGGTCGGAGCGAGCGGCAAGATCGAATGCCTTGTGCCCGGCCCGACCCGCTTCTGGCCGGAACACCTGGGCGCCCCTCCAGTGCCGCACGTCGTCGTCAGCCCGCGCGATCCAGCCGGCCCGCGCGTCCTCGACATACCCGTCGATCCGACGCTGCTCGCTGCAGGCGACCACAACGGCTCGACCTTCTACCAGCATCGCCGGTTCGTCGATGCGGTGCGGGGAACAGGTCCCGTGGACGTCTCGCTGGGCGACGGCCGCTGGGCTGTCCTGATGGGCCTCGCCGCGCAGCGCTCGGCGCGAGAGGGCCGGGCAATCGAGATGCCGCGGGAACTCGATCGCTGAACGGGAGGGGCCGCGGAATCTTCCTTCACAGTCGTGGAACACAAGCGCCGGTTCGGCGTTCCTCCCCGTTCATGTCGCGTCATGGGAGGACGTCATGCAACCGGTGCTGCGCAGTTTCCTGGCCGAGATTTCGGCCGGCTGGCTGAGACGGACCAAGCTCAAACCGTATCAGGCCGCGTTGGATCGGATAGAGCCGAAGTCGCGTGGCCCGGCGGACGAGGCTAAACAGCGTCGCGAACGTGACCGGTCTCAGGTCCCCTGCTACAAACCGCGTCCGCCGCGCAACGACGATATCGCCTCGAACATGTAGGACGCATCGCGGTTGGAACGATCGGCGCGACCTTTGGCCGTACCCGCACGGCCTACGCCTCGCCGAGCTTCAGTCCGACACGGTCGCGGCCTTCCGCGATGACCACTTCGACGGCGGCGGCGGCTTTCGCCTCGTCCTTCAACTGGATCGCCTGCGCGATCCGGCGATGATTGTCCGCCGACATCGACTGGCGTGTGGCCTCGCCGAACGGCGAGCTCAGGCGGAAGCTGGTGACGAGCGCTGCCTCCACCAGTGCGCCGACGGAATACATGAACGGGTTCTTCGACGCTTCCGCCAGCGCCATGTGGAAGGCGAGGTCGGCCAGCGCGAAGCCTTCCTGGGAGGTGGCCTTCTCCATCGCATCGGCATGCGCGAGCATCTGCTCGATATCTCTCGGCGTCGCGTTGCGGCAGGCGAGGCGCGCCGCATAGGGCTCGAAGGCGAGACGCATCTCCGCCAGATGCGCCATGAACCGGCTGTCGGCGCCGAGCTCGAGGTGCCAGCGCAGGATGTCGGCGTCGAAATAGTTCCAGGTCGACTTGTCGGTCACGCGGGTGCCGATGCGGGCCTTCGCGACGATCATGCCTTTCGCGGCCAGTGTCTTCATCGCCTCGCGCAGCACGGTGCGCGACACGCCGAAGCGGGCGGCGAGCTCGAGGTCGCCCGGCAGCGTCGAGCCGCGCGGATACTCGCCCGCGACGATCGCCTTGCCGAGTGCGTCGACGACCAGCGCATGGCTGTTCCTGACCCGCTCGCCGGAGATCGCCGTCTTCAGCATCGTCACGTATTCCCGCTCGCCCGCAGCGACCGACGGCGGTCGGCGAGGCTGAGAAGTCCTTTCTGCAGCATGATGAAGACCAGCAGCAGTGCGCCGATGACGATCTTCGTCCACCAGCTCGACAGCGTTCCGTCGAAGATGATGTAGGTCTGGATCAGCCCCATGATCAGCACGCCTATCAGTGTCCCCGCGACGAAGCCGCTGCCGCCCGTCAACAGCGTCCCGCCGATGACCACCGCGGCGATCGCGTCGAGCTCTACCCCAACCGCGGCAAGAGAATAGCCGGCTGACGTATAGAGCGAAAACACGATGCCGGACAGTCCCGCGAGGAAGCCTGAGAGGGCATAGATCGCAACGGTCGTGCGCGCCACCGGCACGCCCATCAGCCGCGCCGTCTGCACCCCGCCGCCGAGTGCGAAGACGTTGGCGCCGAAGCGGGTGCGGTGGGCGAGCAGGATGCCGAATGCGAAGACGAGGAGCATCAGGCCGCCGATCAGGGTCAGCCTGCCCTTGCCGGGCAGCAGCCAGTAGAGGCTCTGCAGCCACTCGTAGAACGGATGCGTGATCGGAACGGAATCGACCGACAGGATATAGGCCAGCCCGCGCGCAAGGAACATGCCGGCGAGCGTGACGATGAAGGGCGGCATGCGCAGCACGTGGATGATCATCCCCATCGCCGCGCCGAACAGCGTGGTGAGACCGAGCAGGATGGCGAAGACGGCGAGCGGATGGAGGCTGGTGTCCCGCAGCATGACCGTGATGAAGACGCCGGTGAAGGCAATGACGGATCCGACCGACAGGTCGATGCCCCCCGAGATGATCACGAAGGTCATGCCGACTGCCGCGATGCCGAGGAAGGCGTTGTCGGTCAAAAGGTTGCCGATGACGCGGGTGGACAGCATCGCCGGGAACTGCGCGTAGCAGACCGCGTAGGCGACGACGAAGATCAGCACGGTCACGGCGAGAGGGAGGAGCCGGGGGTTCATGGCTGGCCCTTCGTACGGGAGAACAGCATCGCCGCGCCCTGGAGCGCCGGCGATTGCAGGACGAGGATCGCCAGCACGATGCAGGCCTTGATGACGAGGTTGAACTCGGGCGGGAAGCCGGCGACGAGGATGCCGGTGTTGATCGCCTGGATGATCATCGCGCCGATCAGCGAGGCGATCAGCGAGAAGTGGCCGCCGAGCAGCGACGTGCCACCGACGACGACGGCGAGGATGGCGTCGAGCTCGAGAAACAGGCCGGCATTGTTGGCGTCGGCGCCGCGGATGTCGGCGGTGACGATGAGCCCCGCCATCGCCGCGCACAGGCCCGAGACCATGTAGACGGTGACGATGAGCAGCCGGGCGTTCACGCCGGCCAGCATCGAGGCGCGGCGGTTGATGCCGACGGCCTCGATCAGCATGCCGAGCGCGGTGCGCCGCACGACCAGCGTCGCAAGAATTCCGGCACAGACCCAGATCACCACCGGCGTCGGCAGCCACAGCAGGTTACCTGACCCGAGCGAGGCGAAACCGTGATGGCTGAAGGTGCGGATCATGCCCTCGGTCACCAGCTGCGCGATCCCGCGTCCCGCCACCATGAGGATCAGCGTCGCGACGATCGGCTGGATGCCGAGGACGGCGACCAAAAGCCCGTTCCACAGGCCGCACAGCAGCCCTGCTCCTAGCGACAACGCCAGCGTCGCGGGCAGGCTGTAGCCGTCGACGATCAGGGTCGCGGCAATCGCGCCACAGATCGCCATGACGGCGCCGACCGACAGGTCGATGCCGCCGGTGGCGATGACCAGTGTCATGCCGATGGCGAGCAGCGCGACGGGCGCGCCGCGGTTGAGGATGTCGATGGGGCTGCCGTAGAGCCGGCCGTTGGCGATGGAGATGTCGAAGAAGCCGGGAAAGACGATGCCGATCATCGCCACGACCACGGCGAGCGTGACCAGCTGCGGGGCGATCCTGCGCCCGAAGCGCGCCAGAGTCCCGTTCATGCGCTCGTCTCCGGGGCCGGCGACGGCTTGGCGATCGCCGCCACGATGCTGTCGGTGGTGATCTCTTCGCCGATCAGCTCGGCGACATGAACGCGGTCGCGCACGACGACGACCCGGTGGCTGTAGGTGACGAGCTCGTCGAGCTCGGAGGAGATGACGAGCAGCGACATGCCGCTCTCGCACAGGTTTTCGATCATGCGGATGATCTCGGCATGCGCGCCGACGTCGATGCCGCGCGTCGGCTCGTCGAGGATCAGGAACTCCGGATTGGTGGCGAGCCAGCGGGCGAGCAGCGCCTTCTGCTGGTTGCCGCCGGAGAGCTGGCCGATCGGCTTCTCCGCGTCGGGCGTGCGGATGTCGAGCCGGCGGATATAGTCGTCGGCCATCTCGCGCTGGCGGCTGAGCCGCACCGGCCGCATCCAGCCCTGGCGGGCCTGCAGCGCCAGCACGATGTTCTCGCGCACGCTCATGTCGCCGATGATGCCGCTGGTCTTGCGGTCCTCCGGCGAGAAGCCGAAGCCGGCGGCGATCGCGTCGCGCGGCGAGGCGAGTTTCAGCGGCTTGCCGTCCTTGTTCACGCTGCCGCCGTCGCGCGGCGCGGCTGCGAACATCAGCTCGGCCGTCTCGGTCCGCCCGGAGCCGAGCAGGCCGGCCATGCCGACCACTTCGCCGCGATGGATGGAGAGGTCGAAGGGCGCGATGACACCGGCCCGGCCTGTGCCGACATAGGCGATGCGGGCCCGCTGCGCATAGTCGAAGCCGCCGCGGCCGCGGTCGCGGGTTTCCTCCGACAGTTCGCGACCGAGCATCATGTTGATGAGCTGCGTCCGGTCGAGCGTCGCGGCGTCGCGGACGCCGACGAGCCTGCCGTTGCGCAGCACGGTGATGCGGTCGGAGATGTCGAACACCTGGTCGAGGAAGTGCGAGATGAAGACGATGCCGAGCCCTTGCGCGCGCAGCGAGCGGACGACGTCGAACAGCATGCGCACCTCGTCGCGGTCGAGGCTTGCGGTCGGTTCGTCGAGGATCAGCACCTTGCCGGAAAGCGATACGGCGCGTGCGATGGCGACGATCTGCTGGATGGCGACCGAATATGAATCGAGCGAACGTGCCACGTCGATGGTGAGCCCGTAGCGCGACAGCATCTCGCGTGCGATCCGGTTGGTCTCGCGGCGCGAGACGAGGCCGAGGCGCCGCGGCTGGCGGCCGAGCAGCAGATTGTCGGCGACGGTGAGGTTGGGCAGGAGGTTGACCTCCTGGTAGACGGTGCCGATGCCGAGCCGCTGCGCCTCCTGCGTGTCGCGCGGATCGATCGAGGCGCCCTCGAGCAGGATGTCGCCGCCGTCGCGCCGGTAGGCGCCGGTCAGGCACTTGATAAGGGTGGACTTGCCGGCGCCGTTCTCGCCGAGCAAGGCATGCACCTCGCCCGCCCTGAGGTCGAAGTCGACACCGTCGAGCGCCCGCGTGCCGGGAAATGTCTTGCTGAGGCCGACTGCGGCGAGCAGCGTTGGGTTGTTGGTCACTGGCGGTGCCTCGCGCACACAAGAATGCTCTGCAAGCGTAACTCGCTGAAACGGGTGTCGCAAAATACCCCCACCCCTACCCCTCCCCACAAGGGGGAGGGGATCGGCGCGGTGCCGCCGGTACCAGGGATGTCATCGCTGAGCGTCGACGGATCGGATCCCCTCCCCCTTGTGGGGAGGGGTAGGGGTGGGGGTAGCTTTCGCTACAGAGAAGGGTGGCCGGCGGGCAAGCCGCCGGCCGTGGCTGGCGTTAGTAGCCGAGGCCCTTGCGCGCCTCGTATTCCTTCGCCGGGTCGTCCTTCTGCGTATAGAGCTTCGACTCGGTCTGGATGAACTTCGGCGGAACGGTACCGTTGTCCATGTACGCCTTGAGCGCGTCGAAGGCGGGGCCTGCCATGTTGGGCGTCAGCTCGACGGTGGCGTTCGCCTCGCCGGCGGCCATCGCCTGGAAGATGTCCGGCACCGCGTCGATCGACACGACCAGGATGTCGGTGCCCGGCTTGAGACCCGCTTCCTTGATGGCCTGGATGGCACCGACGGCCATGTCGTCGTTATGGGCATAGAGCGCGCAGATGTTCTTGCCGCCGTTCTCGGCCTTGAGGAAGCTTTCCATCACTTCCTTGCCCTTGGCGCGGGTGAAGTCGCCGGTCTGGCTGCGGATGATCTTGATGTTGGCGGCACCGGCGATCGCCTGCTCGAAGCCCTTCTTGCGGTCGATCGCCGGCGACGAACCGGTCGTGCCCTGGAGCTCGACGACGGCGCAGTCCTTGCCGGCGACGGTGTCGACCAGCCACTTGCCGGCGACCGAGCCCTCGTGGACGAGGTCGGAGCCGACCGCGGTCAGGTAGAGGTCCTTGTCGGAATCGACCATGCGGTCGAGCAGGACGACCGGGATCTCGGCCTCCTTGGCTTCCTTCAGGACGGCGTCCCAACCGGTGGCGACGACCGGCGCGACCAGGATGGCATCGACGCCCTGGGCGATGAAGCTGCGCAGCGCCTTGATCTGGTTCTCCTGCTTCTGCTGCGCGTCGGAGAACTTGAGATCGATGCCGCGCTTTTCGGCTTCCTGCTTGGTGAGCGTGGTTTCGGCGGCGCGCCAGCCGGACTCGGATCCGATCTGCGAGAAGCCGATCGTCTGCGAGAGCGCAGCGGACGACAGAAGTGTCATGGACGCGAGCAGGCTCGCGCCAAGTAGGGTCTTGGCAAACATGGATTTCCTCCCATTACGAGGGCGCATCGGCGGCCCGCGCAGAGAAAAATCATATAATAATACTTTTGTAAACCGCGGAATCCGATATATGGCTGCATCAGAAAAACGGCCGAGGCCGTTTGCAGGAGGATGCGTCGCATGTGGCTTTCGCAGATCGGCAACCCGGACGGGTCGATCACCGTCGTCGCCCGGGAGGGCGGGCAGGCCTATGCGGTCAGGGGCGCGCGCAGCACCTACGACCTCGTGATCGACTGCATCCGCTCGGGCAGCGCCGATCTCGCCGCGTATGTCGCGACCCTCGGGCGAGGACCTGCCGTCGACCTCGTCGCCGCGCTGGAGGAGGGCAGGGTGCTGGCGCCCATCACTCATCCGGACCCGGCGCACCTGCACCTGACCGGCACCGGGCTGACGCATCTCGGCTCCGCCGCGACGCGCGATGCGATGCACCAGAAGGCCGGCGCGGCGGACGAGACTCTGACGGATTCGATGAAGATGTTCCGGATGGGGCTCGAAGGCGGCAAGCCGGCTGACGGGTCGCCCGGCGTGCAGCCCGAATGGTTCTACAAGGGCAACGGGACAAACCTCGCCGCCCCCGGCGCGCCGCTCACCTCGCCTTTCTTCGCCGAGGACGGCGGCGAGGAGCCCGAGATCGCAGGCGTCTACGTCATCGGCGACGACGGCACGCCGTTCCGGGTCGGCTTCGCGATCTCGAACGAGTTCTCCGACCACGTGATGGAGCGGCGAAACTATCTCTATCTCGCCCATTCGAAACTCCGCCCGGCCTCGTTCGGCCCGGAAATCCGCATCGGCGCGCCGCCGCCCGACATCCGCGGCACCTCGCGGATCCGCCGCGACGGCAAGGTGATCTTCGAGAAGCCTTTCCTGTCGGGGGAGGAGAACATGTCGCATTCCTTTGCCAATCTCGAACACCATCACTTCAAGTATGCGCTCTTCCGGAGACCCGGGGATATCCACGTCCACATGTTCGGCACGGCGACGCTGTCCTTCGCCGACGGGGTGCGGACACAGCCCGGCGACGAGTTCGAGATCGAGGCGCCGGACTTCGGCCTGCCGCTGCGCAACCGGCTGGTCGTCGAAGCCGCGCCGGCCGCCCGGCGCATCGACGTGCGCGTGCTGTGAGAGGGTGAGATCATGACGTTCAAGAAGGCCGAATGGCCGCGCAAGCTGAGGTCGCAGCACTGGTACGGCGGCAATTCGCGCGACGCGATCTATCACCGCGGCTGGCTGAAGAACCAGGGCCACGCGCACGACCTGTTCGACGGGCGGCCGATCATCGGCATTCTCAACACCTGGTCCGACCTGACACCCTGCAACGGCCATCTGCGGGAGCTCGCCGAGAAGGTGAAGGCGGGCGTGTGGGAAGCCGGCGGCTTCCCGGTCGAAGTGCCGGTGTTCTCTGCTTCCGAAAACACCTTCCGGCCCACCGCGATGATGTTCCGCAACCTCGCGGCGATGGCGGTCGAGGAGGCGATGCGCGGCCAGCCGATCGACGGCGCGGTGCTGATGGTCGGCTGCGACAAGACCACGCCCTCGCTCCTGATGGCCGCCGCCTCGACCGACATCCCCTCGATCGTCGTCACCGGCGGGCCGATGCTCAACGGCTATTTCCGCGGCGAGCGCGTCGGCTCGGGCACCCATCTGTGGATATTCTCCGAGGCGGTGAAGGCCGGCGAGATGACGCAGGAAGAGTTCCTCGAGGCCGAGGCCTCGATGAGCCGCTCGTCGGGCACCTGCAACACGATGGGCACGGCCTCCACCATGGCTTCGATGGCCGAGGCGCTGGGCATGGCTCTTTCCGGCAACGCTGCGATCCCCGCGGTCGATTCGCGCCGGCGCGTGATGGCGCAGATGTCGGGCCGGCGCATCGTCGACATGGTCAAGGACGACCTGAAACCCTCCGACATCCTGACGAAGCAGGCCTTCGAGAACGCCATCCGCACCAATGCGGCGATCGGCGGCTCGACCAACGCGGTGATCCACCTGCTGGCGATCGCCGGCCGCGTCGGGGTAGACCTCACGCTCGACGACTGGGACCGGCTCGGTCGCGACGTGCCCACGATCGTCAACCTGATGCCGTCGGGCAAATACCTGATGGAGGAGTTCTTCTATGCCGGCGGCCTGCCCGTCGTGCTGAAGCGCCTCGGCGAGGCCGGCGTCCTGCACAAGGATGCGCTGACGGTGTCCGGCGCGGCGATCTGGGACGAGGTGAAGAACGTCGTCAACTGGAACGAGGACGTCATCCTTCCGGCCGAGAAGGCGCTGGCGCAGTCCGGCGGCATCGTCGTTCTGAAGGGCAACCTCGCGCCGAAAGGCGCTGTGCTGAAACCCTCGGCGGCGACGCCGGCGCTGATGGTCCACCGCGGCCGGGCGGTGGTGTTCGAGGACATCGACGACTACAAGGCCAGGATCGAGGACGAGGCACTCGACATCGACGAGACCTGCGTGATGGTCTTGAAGAACTGCGGACCGAAAGGCTATCCCGGCATGGCGGAGGTGGGCAACATGGGCCTGCCGCCGAAAGTGCTGCGCAAGGGCATCACCGACATGGTGCGCATCTCCGATGCGCGCATGTCGGGCACGGCCTATGGTACCGTCGTGCTGCACACCTCGCCGGAAGCGGCCGCCGGCGGGCCGCTGGCGGTGGTGCGCGACGGCGACATGATCTCGCTCGACGTGCCGAACCGCTCGCTGACCGTCGAGATCTCTGACGAGGAGCTCGCGGCGCGGCTGGCTGAGTGGGCGCCGTCGCACGAGATGCCGGCCTCGGGCTATGCCTGGCTGCACCAGACGCATGTCGAGGGCGCCGACACCGGCGCCGATCTCGACTTCCTCAAGGGCTGCCGCGGCCGCGAAGTCGGAAGGGATTCGCACTGATGGCCGCTCCCCTGAAAGTCGCCCTGGTAGGCATCGGCAAGATCGCGCTCGACCAGCACGTGCCGGCGATTGCCGCTTCGGCGGACTGGGAACTCGCCGCGACCTGCTCGCGCCAGGGCTCGGTCGAGGGCGTTCCCGCCTTTACCGATTTCGCCACCCTGCTCGCCCGGCGTCCGGACATTCCGGTCGTCTCGCTCTGCCTGCCGCCGGTGCCGCGCTTCGACTATGCAGAGGCGGCGCTGAAGGCCGGCCGGCACGTGATGCTGGAGAAGCCGCCCGGCGCGACGCTTGCCGAAGTGCACGAGCTGCAGGCGCTGGCCAAGGCGCGGCAGCTCACGCTCTTCGCCACATGGCACTCGCGCATGGCGCATGCCGTGGCGCCGGCCAAGGCCTGGCTGGCGGACAGGGCCGTGACGAGGGCGCACATCACCTGGCGCGAGGACGTGCGCAAATGGCACCCCGGCCAGGACTGGGTGTTCGAGCCGGGCGGAATGGGCGTGTTCGACCCGGGCATCAACGCCCTGTCGATCCTGACGGAGATCCTGCCGCGGCCGGTCCACCTGACCGGCGCCGAGCTGGAATTCCCGGCCAACCGGCAGACGCCAATCGCAGCCAAGCTCAGCTTCACCGGCAATGTCACCGCGGATTTCGACTGGCGCCAGGAAGGGCCGCAAACCTGGGATATCGAGGTCGACACCGATGCCGGGCCGGTGGCACTCAGGATGGGCGGCAACGTGCTGGAGGTCGCGGGCAAGGCGGCGGCCGGCGAGAACACGATCACCGGCGAGTATCCCGCCCTCTATGCGCGGATGGCCGAACTTGTGCGCGAGGGTCGTTCCGACGTAGACCTCGGCCCGATGGTGCATGTCGCCGATGCCCTGACGCTCGGCCGGCGGATCGTCGTCGACGCTTTCGAGTTCTGACCTGCAGAAGAAGGACCTGACCATGACCTGGACCCCGACGGGCAGACATCTCATTGCCGGCGAATGGGTGGAGGGCGCGACGACGTTCGCTTCCGACCCCGCGCGGGGAGCGCCCGCACGCTATGCCGTGGGCACCGCCGCCGAGGTCGACCGCGCGGTGAAGGCCGCGGAAGAGGCGTTCTGGTCCTACGGCTATTCCTCGCGCGAAAACCGCGCCGCCTTCCTTGAGGCCATAGCCGATGCGATGGAAGCGCGGGCGGCCGCGATCACCGCGATCGGCTCGGCCGAGACCGGCCTGCCGGAAGCGCGGCTGGATGGCGAGCGCGGCCGCACCACCGGACAGCTCAGGCTCTTCGCCAGCCATATCCGCGACGGCGCCTATCTCGACCGCCGCCACGACGCGGCACTGCCCGACCGCAAGCCCGCGCCCCGGCCCGACCTCAAACTCGTCCAGCGCCCGATCGGTCCTGTGGGCGTCTTCGGTGCGTCGAACTTCCCGCTCGCCTTTTCGACGGCCGGAGGCGACACGGCCTCAGCGCTCGCCGCCGGCTGCCCGGTGGTGGTCAAGGGCCATTCCGGCCATCCCGGCACCGGCGAGATCGTCGCCGAGGCGATCCTCGAGGCGATCGAGAAGACCGGCCAGCATCCGGGCGTCTTCTCGCTGGTGCAGTCGAACAGCCGCGAGGCTGGCCAGTCGCTCGTCGCCCATCCGCTGATCAAGGCGGTCGGCTTCACCGGTTCGCTCGGCGGCGGCAGGGCCCTGTTCGACATCGCCTGCAGCCGTCCCGAGCCGATCCCCTTCTTCGGCGAGCTCGGCTCGGTCAATCCGGTCTTCGTGCTGCCCGAGGCGGCGCAGGCGCGAGCAGCGGAGATCGCGAAGGCATGGGCGGCGTCCCTGACGCTCGGTGTCGGCCAGTTCTGCACCAATCCGGGCGTGCTGGTGATCGCCGATGGCGCGCCTGCCGAGAGGTTCGAAGAAGAGGCTTCCGCTGCGCTCGGCGCCACCGGGCCGGCGACGATGCTGACCACCGGCATCGCCGAGGCCTTCGGCCGCGGCGCGGCGAAGATGGCGGCGGGCAATGCGGTGCGCACGGTGACGCGCGGCGTGTGCGAATTGCGCAGCGTCGCGCCGGCGCTCTTTGCCACCGACGGCGACACGTTTCTCGCCAATCCGGACCTTGGCGAGGAAGTGTTCGGCCCGCTCGGCATGATCGTCCGGGCGCGCGACGCCGTCCAGATGCTGGAGATCGCGAAAGGCCTGCACGGCCAGCTCACCGTGACGCTGCAGATGGACGAGGGCGACACCGATCTCGCCAGGCGCATGATGCCGGTGTTGGAGCGCAAGGCCGGCCGCCTGCTTGCCAACGGCTTCCCGACGGGCGTCGAGGTGGTGGACTCGATGATGCATGGCGGACCCTATCCGGCGAGCACCTTTGCCTCCGCGACGTCGGTCGGCACGCTCGCGATCCGGCGTTTCCTCAGGCCGGTATCTTTCCAGAACATGCCGGAGGCGCTGCTGCCGGAGGATTTGCGGTAGTAGCCAAGTGCCGGGAACGGGCGGCTTGCTTTCGGCCGCGCGAAAGCGTCGACCGCAGCGGCTTTGCGCGGAAGCAGGATAGACGGGCGAAGCAGACTGTTTCCTGGCTATCCTAGGACGTGTCACAGACCTCGACTGGCAGAAAGTCTGCGTGCCAGAGGGTCTGGACGACCGCCTCGAGGTCGTGGATCGGATTGCCGTCGTGGCCTTCGTCGGATGCCTGCCGCACTATTGCCAGGCGTCGCCGTTCAGCCCTCATGTCCAGCACGATACGCGCCAGCGCGCGCAGCGATGCGGCGAGCGCCATCGCGTCGGCGGAGCGGGTGCCGTAGCGGACCGGCGGCAGGGAGGGCGACCAGAGGCGGCCGGCGGTGTTCCATTCCGACCCGGCGACGAACTCCCGCAGGATCGCGTCGGCCCGGCAGACGTACCAGAGGACCAGCCAGCGGACGAGAAACGAGCGGCCGGCGACGTCCTCGGCGAGATCAGCGAGCGACAGCAGCCTCGCGGCGATGCTGCCCAACACGTCCCTCCCTTCTTTTGCCTTCCAGGCCAATGCCGCCTCCTTTCAACTGCCGGAAGTTTGGTGCAAGTGGCGGAGGTGGTGGATGGAAAGTGGGTGGCGAATAGTAAATGGTGAATGGAAGCAGAGGCTTGCGGGCGGAGATTTTTTGGGACGCCGGCGATCGATCCACGGGGTGGGTTGGCGAATTGCTTCGCATGTCCACCAGTGGCCGTCATCCCGGACGCCGAAGGCGATCCGGGATCCATTGATCGCTGGGAGAAGGGCGCTGTCGGATATGCCGCAGAGGCAGCTGTTTTCGGCGTGTAACCGGAGAGAAGAATGGATACCGGGTCGCCTTCGGCGCCCGGGATGACGAAGGAGAGGAGGCAATGCTGCGATGTCGGCCGAGAGTGACCTGCCGTTGCCTCTGTCGCGGAAGTGGGATTTGCTTTTCCCATGCCCGGGCACGTCTACATCATGGCTTCGCGGAAGCACGGCACGCTCTACACTGGCGTGACCTCGGACCTCTATCGCCGGGTTCAGGAACACCGGGAGGGCGATATCGCGGGTTTCACGCAGCGGTACGACGTGAAGCATCTGGTCTGGCACCGCTTCTATCACGACATCGAGGATGCCATCGTCGACGAGAAGCGCATCAAGCGCTGGCGCAGGAAGTGGAAGCTAGAACTGATCGAGGCGCAGAATCCGGAGTGGATGGATCTTTTCGAGGAGATATCGCGGTAGGCGACGTCTCAACCCACCGACGTCATCCCGGGCGCCGAAGGCGATCCGGGATCCATTGATCGCTGGGAGAAGGGCGCTGTCGGATATGCCACGGAGTCAGGCCTTTTCGGCGTGTAACCCGAGAGAAGAATGGATACCGGATGGCCTCCGGCGCCCGGGATGACTGAGGTGTGGGGTGGAAGGTGGTAGAGGGACAGGTCCTGAAGAGTCGGCGCCTTGGGGCGTCAGCGGCGCTTGGGGGTCGCCGGCTTCTTCGGCTCCTCGTCGTCGATCAGGATGCGTTCGCCGGCGCCGTCGAGGTCTTCGTACTGGCCGCTGCGCAGCGCCCAGAGGAAGGCGACGAGACTGATGCCGCCGAGGAAAAGCGCGACAGGGATGAGGTAAAGCAGCGTGCTCATGCCGGCCTCGTCGCGCGCACCACGGTTGCCGCAGGCGCGGTCTCCGCCTTCATCTCGCGGGACGGCGACAGGCGCAGCGCATTGGCGATGACGATTATGGAGGAGCCGGACATGGCGATGGCGGCGATCAGCGGCGTGACGTAGCCGAGGATCGCCACCGGCACGGCGATGGCGTTGTAGACGATCGCGATGGCGATGTTCTCGCGGATCAGCCGGCCGGCGCGCACCGCGATGTCGCGGGCAAGCGGCACGGCTTCGAGGCTTTCGCGCAGGAAGACGAAGTCGGCGGCGTTGCGACCGATCTCGGCAGCGCTCGCCGGCGCCATCGAGACATGCGCGGCACCCAGCGCCGGCGCGTCGTTCAGCCCGTCGCCGACCATCAGCACCCGATGGCCCGACAGCGACAATTCGGTGAGACGCGCCACCTTGTCGGCGGGCAGCATGCCCGACCTGTAGCGCTCGATCTCGAGCGACGCGGCGACCCGCGCGCAGGCGGCTTCGCTGTCGCCGGAGAGCATCTCCAATGGCCCGATCGTGCGCTCCGCCTCGGCGACCGTGTCGCGGGCGCCGGCGCGCAGCCGGTCCTCGAACTCGAAGCGGGCGACCTCGACGCCGTCGCGGGCGAGAACCGTGCCGTCGCCTTTTGCCCCGGTCGCCCAGGCAGCGCGGCCGAGCCGCCAGGTATGACCGCCGGCGCGGCCCTCGACGCCGTAGCCCGGCTGTTCGGTGACGTCGTCGAAACGGGTGGAATCGCCGTCGGTCTCGGCGGCGATCGCCAGGGACAAGGGATGGCGCGAATGCGAGGCGAGCGATCCGGCGAGGCCGAGCACGGCCGGGTCGATCCGCTCGGCGCCGACGAGGCGCGGACGGCCGAGGGTGAGCGTGCCGGTCTTGTCGAAGACGACGGCGTCGGCCTCGGCGAGGCGCTCCATGGCGGAGCCGTCCTTGACCATGACGCCCGCCTCGAACAGCCGCCGCGCGGCGACGACCTGGACGATAGGCACCGCGAGGCCGAGCGCGCAGGGGCAGGTGATGATGAGAACCGCGATGGCGATGGTCAGCGCCTGGTGCCAGTCGCCGCCCCAGGCCATCCAGCCGAGGAAGGTGACGAAGGCGGTGAGGTGAACGACTGGCGCATAGAGCGCGGAGACGCGCTCCGCGATGCGGCGGTAGCGGGCGCGGCCGCCCTCGGCCGCCTCCAGCATGCGGATCATCTCGGCAAGGAAGGAGGAGGTGGCGGTCGACGTCGCCTCCAGCGTCAGCGGCCCGGTCAGGTTGAGCGTGCCGGCCTGGACCATGTCGCCCCTGGCGATCATGACCGGCGCGCTTTCGCCGGTGACTACGGAGCGGTCGAGATCGGAGCGTCCGTCGAGGACGCGCCCGTCGGCGGGGATGCGTTCGCCCGCCGCGATCAGGACGCGCATGCCGGGCTGGATCTCCTCGACGGGGCGGTAGTCGCGCGTGCCGTCGGGCGCCACGACCAGCGCGCCGCGCGGGGCGAGCCTGGCAAGGCCGATGACGGCTTCGCGGGCGCGGTCGCGCATCATGTGATCGAGCGTGCGGCCGATCAGAAGGAAGAACAGCAACGTCACCGAGGCGTCGAAATAGGCGTGGGAGCCGTGGTTGATCGTCTCGTAGAGGCTCATCGCGTAGGCGAGCGTCACGCCGATGGCGATCGGCACGTCCATGTTCATGCGGCCGTGACGGAGCGCGCTCCAGGCGGAGCGGTAGTAGATGCGGCCGGCGAAGAAGAGCGCGGGCAGCGCGATCAGTGCCGAAACCCAGTGGAACAAATCGCGCGTCGCGCCTTCGGCCCCGGACCAGACCGAGACGGAGAGAAGCATGATGTTGCCGGCGGCGAAGCCGGAGACGGCAACGGCCCGCAGCAGCTCCGACATCGTGCCGTCGCGGCCGGCGATCGCCTCGTCGAACAGGTTGGGCGCGTAGCCGAGCCGGGTCAGCGTCGAGGTGATGGGCGGCAGTTGGCCGTCGCGCCATTTCACCGAGACGCGCTTGGTGGACAGGTTGACGCGCGCGGCCTCGACGCCGGGAAGCTCGAAGAGCGCGTGCTCGACGGTCTGGATGCAGGCGGCGCAATGCACGGCGGGAAGGGCAAGCTCGACCTGGCGCTTGCCGTTGCCGAGACTGCGGCTGGCGAGCAGCAGCTCCTCATCCGAGGGAACCGCGGCCTCGGTCGCGTCGAACTCGGCGCCGGGAGCGCAGCAGCTCATTGGAACTCTCCGTCGCGGATGACGATGCGGCGCATGTCGCGCCAGGGATGCTCGCGCCCGATGTCGGCGGTGAGTTCCATGATCCACACGCCGTCGGTCAGATCCTCCGTCCCGCGCGCGACGCCTTCGTTGCCGATCGTGAAGGCGACATGCGTGTCCTGGCGCGTCGTGACGGGCCGGTGGAGCGTGGCCGACGCGGACGCGATCGGAACGCGTCGGCCGTCCCTGTCGGCGATCGCGTAGCTGATGGCTGCGCCGTCGATCCGCAAGGTCGGGACGTAGGCGAGCGCCGCCTGGGCGCGTTCCTCGGCGGCCTTCTCGTTGAACTGCTGGCTCGCCACGTAGCTGTTCTTGACCACCAGGCCCGTCCAGCTGCTGTTCGCGAACACCGCCATCGTCACGTTGACCGCGATGATGACGCCGAAGAAGGCCAGCATGATCGCCAGCATGTGCCGGCCGGTGAATTCCCCTTCCGTGCGGTTCATTTGTGTCTCTCCGGCGCTTCGAACTGGGCGTTGTAGCTGTCGGTCTCGAAGCTCGACTTGTCCTCGACCACGAAGTGGAAACGCTGCACCTTGTCCTCGACATGGTCCGCCGGCTGGCGGACATAGACCTTGAGCGTGGTGAGCTTGTCGGGCTCGACGCGGATCGCAAAGGAACGGTCGGCCGGCTGGTCGATGCCGACCACGCTCATCTCCGCGCCCCGAAGTCCCTGCAGCGTCACGATGATCGTGCGCGGTTCGGGGATCTTGTTCAGGAGCTTGACGGTGTAGCCGTTGCGGATCGCGCCGTCCGACAGCGTCACGTAGAGCGGGTTGCGGTCGTGCAGCACGTTGACCTCGAGCCGGTCGCGGGTGAGCAGCGCATAGAGCAGCAGCAGGCCGACGAGCGACCAGGCGCCGAAATAGACGAGCGTGCGCGGCCGGAAGATCTTGCGGACGTGGAAATGCGCCAGCTTGTCGGTGAGCTTGCCCTGCGGGGTGCGCACGAGCGCCGGCGTGATGGCGCAGGTGTTGCCCGCGGTGGCGATCGCCATGTTGGTATTGTAGTCGGCGAGCGTGGCGTAGGAGATCAGTCCCCGCTCGCGCCCGAGCTTGTCCATCACGCTGTCGCAGGCGTCGATGCAGAGCGCGCAGGTGATGCATTCGAGCTGCTGGCCGTCGCGGATGTCGATGCCCATCGGACAGACCGCGACGCAGGCATTGCAGTCGACGCAGTCGCCGACGCTCTGGCCCGCGGCGGCCGCCTTCTTGGCGTGGCGCGAGCGCGGCTCGCCGCGCCAGTCGTTGTAGGTGACGGTGAGCGAGTGCTCGTCGAGCATCGCCGCCTGGATGCGCGGCCAGGGGCACATGTAGGTGCAGACCTGCTCCCGCATCAGGCCGCCGAACGTGTAGGTCGTGGCGGTGAGGACGGCGACGGTGATGTAGGCGATCGGCGCGGCGGTGCCGGTGAACAGGTCGACGAACAGGGTCGGCGCGTCGGCGAAGTAGAAGATCCAGGCGCCGCCCGTGGCGATCGCGATGGCGATCCAGATCGCGTGCTTGGCGACGCGCTTGACGATCTTCTCGAGGGTCCAGGGACCGGCGTCGAGCTTCATGCGCGCATTGCGGTCGCCCTCGATGCCGCGCTCGACGACGAGGAACAGGTCGACCCACACTGTCTGCGGGCAGGTGTAGCCGCACCAGGCACGGCCGACGGCCGAGGTGATCAGGAACAGACCGAAGCCCGCCATCACCAGGAGTCCGGCGACGATGTAGAACTCCTGCGGCCAGATCTCGATGAAGAAGAAGTAGAAGCGGCGATTCGCCATGTCGATCAGAACCGCCTGATCGGGCGCGAACGGCCCGCGATCCCAGCGGATCCACGGCGTCAGGTAGTAGATGCCGAGCGTGATCAGCATCACGATCCACTTGAAGCGGCGGAAGGAGCCGGAGGCCCGCTTGGGGAAGATCTTCTTGCGCGGCGCGTAGAGCGGCTGGCGCACCTTGGCGGAATTCACCGCGGAGGCTTCGAGGCGCTCGATCTCGCTGTCCGGATCGGGCTTGGCAATCACATTCATGGCATTCACGCGAGCGAGGGCAAATCTGCGAGTCTCATTCGCATGCGCACCGCCGGCCGACCTTGATCCTGATCAAGAGGGCAAGAGATTCCGCCCGGCTGAAAATGTCCGGGCGCGGACCCGCAAAGCAAAAGGCCCGGCATCTGGTGCCGGGCCTCTGCGCTGGACGCATTCGGGAAGGCGATCGCCCTCACAATGCCTTCCGTCGGCTATTCGCCGCCGCCCAGCGAATGCACGTAGACGGTGAGTTCCTTGACCGTGCTTTCGCCCAGCCTGCCGGCCCAGGCAGGCATGATGCCGTGCTTGGGGGCCGCGATCTGGGCCGAGATCGCGGCCTCGCCGCTCCCGCGCAGCCAGATCGCGTCCGTCAGGTTCGGCGCGCCGAAGTCGCGCAGTCCCTTGGCGTCCTCGCCATGGCAAGCGGCGCAGTTCTCGGTGAAGATCGCCTTGCCGCCTTCGACGAGCGAAGGGTTGGCCGGGGTTCCGCTGAGGCTGACCACGTAGGACGCGACCTGGGCGATCTGGTCCTTGTCGAGCGTGTCGCCGAAGGGCGGCATCTCGGAGAACCGCGTCGCGTCGTCCGCGGCGAAGCGGATGCCGTGGCTGATCGTGGTCAGGATGTCCTCCGGCTTGCCGCCCCACAGCCACTCGTCGTCGTTGAGGTTCGGATAGCCGGGCGAACCCGCCGCACCCGAACCGTGGCACTGGACGCAGTTGACCTTGAAGGCCGCGGCACCGGCCGAGATGGCGAAGGTGCGCAGCTTCTCGTCGGCGAGGATCTCGTCGACCGGCTTGGCCGCGACAGCCGCGGCCATCTCGCCCTTGGCGGCGACGGCGGCGGCCAGCTCGGCCTTGACGTCGTTGCGGCTGGAATAGCCGAGCACGCCCGTCGTCGCCGACGACAGCATCGGCCAGGCCGGATAGAAGATCGTGTAGGCCAGCGCCCACACGATCGTGGCGTAGAAGGTCCACACCCACCACCTGGGCAGCGGGTTGTTGAGCTCCTTGATGCCGTCCCACTCGTGTCCGGTCGTTTCGATGCCGGAGAGTTCGTCGATGTGCTTCTCGCTCATGTCAGTCGTCCTTGAGAGGGATTTGCGCGGCCTCGTCGGCGGTCTTCCTGCTTCCGGGGCGGAAGGCGAAGACGACAACGCCGAGGAAGAAGACAGTCATGAGCGCCAGCGCCCAGCTGTCGGCGAATTCACGCATCGCGGTATAGGTTTCCATCGTGGCCTCCTATCTCGCGCCGGCGGTGTCGT
Organism: Mesorhizobium sp.; assembly: GCA_019635735.1. GTDB lineage: Bacteria > Pseudomonadota > Alphaproteobacteria > Rhizobiales > Rhizobiaceae > Mesorhizobium_A. The sequence goes on along the minus strand of JAHBYX010000003.1, from coordinate 467,057 downwards.
CGTAGGTCGAGAAGTCGACCAGCGTGCCGAGCATCTGCAGATACGCGACCAGCGCATCCATCTCGGTCACCGCGCCGGGGTTGCCGTCGAAATCGCCCACCTTCGCCTTGGGATACCGCTCCAGCAGCGCGGACGTGTCCGCGTTCGGATCGGACTGCGCGAGGAGGTCCGCCTGGGCGTTTTCGATCATGGCCTCGGTGTAGGGCACGCCGACGCGGGTGTTGGCCACCAGATGCGTGGAGATCTGCGACGGTTCGATCGTCGCCGAGGACAGGAACGAGTAGCTCGGCATGATCGATTCCGGCACCACCGAACGCGGTTCGGTCAGGTGCTGGACGTGCCACTCGTTGGAATAGCGGTCGCCGACACGGGCAAGGTCCGGGCCGGAGCGCTTGGAACCCCACTGGAACGGATGGTCGTACATCGACTCCGCGGCGAGGCTGTAATGGCCGTAGCGCTCGACCTCGTCGCGGAAGGGCCGGATCATCTGCGAGTGGCAGACGTAGCAGCCCTCGCGGATGTAGATGTTGCGTCCGGCCAGCTCCAGCGGCGAGTAGGGGCGCATCCCCTCGACCTTCTCGATGGTGTTCTCGAGGTAGAAGAGGGGTGCGATCTCGACGATGCCGCCGACGGTGACCACCGCGAGAGAACCCACGAGCAGGAGCGTCGCGTTCTTCTCGAGGATGGCATGCTTTTCAATCAGTGCCATGGTCGGCTCCTATTCGGCAGGCTGGAGGGCAGGCGAAGGTGAGCGACCGCCGATCGGCTCCTCCTCGCGCTGACGACCGAGGATGGTCATCGTGATGTTGAAGGCCATGATCAGGGCACCCACGAGGTAGAGGGTCCCGCCGAGCGCACGCATGACGTAGTAGGGATGCATGGCCGCCACCGTTTCGGCGAACGAGTAGACCAGGAAGCCCTGCTCGTCGTATTCGCGCCACATCAGGCCCTGCATGATGCCGGACACCCACATCACCGACGCGTAGACGACGATGCCGAGCGTGGCGAGCCAGAAGTGCCACGTCACCAGGCGCAGCGAGTAGAGACGCTCGCGGCCCCACAGCTTCGGCACCATGTAGTAGAGCGCGGCGAACGAGATCATGCCGACCCAGCCGAGCGCGCCGGAGTGCACGTGGCCGATCGTCCAGTCGGTGTAGTGGCTGAGCGAGTTGACGGCCTTGATCGACATCATCGGGCCTTCGAAGGTCGACATGCCGTAGAAGGCGATGGCCATGACCATCATGCGGATGATCGGATCGGTGCGGATCTTGTCCCAGGCGCCCGAGAGCGTCATCAGGCCGTTGATCATGCCGCCCCACGAGGGCATCCACAGCATGATCGAGAACACCATGCCGAGCGTCTGCGCCCAGTCGGGCAGAGCCGTGTAGTGAAGGTGATGCGGGCCGGCCCAGATGTAGAGGAAGATCAGCGCCCAGAAGTGGATGATCGACAGCCGGTAGGAATAGACCGGCCGGTTGGCCTGCTTCGGCACGAAATAGTACATCATGCCGAGGAAGCCGGCGGTGAGGAAGAAGCCGACCGCGTTGTGGCCGTACCACCACTGGGTCAGCGCGTCCTGGACGCCGGAGAAGGCCGAGTAGCTCTTGATGCCGGTCAGCGAGACCGGAATCGCCAGGTTGTTGACCACGTGCAGCATCGCGATGGTCACGATGAAGGACAGGTAGAACCAGTTGGCGACGTAGATATGGGGTTCCTTGCGCTTCAGGATCGTGCCGAGGAAAACGACGAGATAAGCGACCCAGACGATGGTGAGCCAGAGATCGACATACCATTCGGGCTCGGCGTATTCACGGCTCTGGGTGATGCCGAGCAGGTAGCCCGTTGCGGCCATCACGATGAACAGCTGATAGCCCCAGAAGACGAACCAGGCGAGATCGCCGCCGAACAACCGCGCCCGGCTGGTGCGCTGCACGACGTAGAACGACGTCGCGATGAGCGCGTTGCCGCCGAAGGCGAAGATCACGGCCGAGGTGTGCAGCGGCCGCATGCGGCCGAAGTTGAACCATGGCTCGATGTTGAGATCCGGATAGGCGAGCTGCAGGGCGACGACGACGCCCACCAGGAAGCCGACGACGCCCCAGAACATGGTGGCGATCGCGCCGTAGCGGATCGGCCCGTCCAGATAGGCGGAGGGGTCGGCCGGCATGGCCGGCGCCAGCGCGGTCGTGCGCATCAGCACGATCGTGCTCGCGCCGAGCACGAAGAACAGCACCCACATGTGCTGCGCGAAAAGATTGTCCGTGGCGAATGCCGCGCCGAGAAGCGCGACGAAGGCGAAGAGCCCTACGCCTATGATGTGTGGTCCGTATCTCATGGAAGGTCCCCGAGTGTTGCGTGGCCAGAGCTCCACGCTTCGGGGAGCTAAATCGCGCGGGGTGCGGAATCGCGCCTTGATCCAGGTCAAGGCGACGCGCGGGCTAAACGGCAGATTCTCACAACCGCTCACGCGCTGCCGGAGTCCGCAATGAACATCACAAGGCCAAAGCCTGCCGAGGCCTGCGATACCTCGCTTTCCTGCCCGCTGTCGTTAGCCTGCGCCCCGGATCAGTTTCCGTGCGAGGACATGTCCCGGATTCACGAGGAGAAGCTGGCGCTCTGCGACGCGCTGGAGGCGATTGCCGATTCGCTGCCTTCCCAGGTCGACCGCTTCGAATGCCTGCGCGTCGGCGCGATCCTCGCGCCCGCCATGCGCCGCAGCCACCAGTTCGAGGAGAGCAGGATCTTTCCCGCCTTCGAGAAGAGCTCGGCGGTTCCCGGGCGCGCCATCTCGGTGGCGCGCCTGAAGTCGGAGCATCTGGCCGACGAATGCGCGGCAGCCGACGTGTCCGAGGAACTGCTGCGCATCGGCCACGGCGGCGAGATCAGCAATCCCGAGGCGCTGGGCTTCATGCTGCGTGCGCTGTTCGAGGCGATACGCCGTCACATCGCCTTCGAGCGCGAGCATGTCATGCCAGCGATAAGGTCCAACTAGATGCCATGGGGCCAGTCAGACGGCGCCGGCCGAGAGCTTCGCCCGCCAGTCGCCGGCCTTGGAGCGCAGCACCTTGTCGGCCATGAAGCCGAGCGTCTCTTCGTCGACCAGTTCCAGCGGATCGAGCGAGAAGGCGGCTTCGCCGTCGCGGTTCCACGCCGCCTGCAGGGGCCGGTTCGTATGACCGCCGGTGCGCAGCGCAAACCAGATCCGGTTGCGGATCGCATCGATATCCGGCGTGTGGCCGACCCACGCCTCCCCGGACGCGGCGGAGCGGACGACGTAGATGCCCGCGACGCTCTCCCGCTTCTTGTAGGCCGCGATCGCGGCGCGCCTTGCCTGGTGTTCCATGGCCGAATTCCTCGTGAGGCGGGTGATGTAGGCGGATGATATCGCAGAGTCAATATTACCCGGGTAAATTTGACGTCGCATACGTCGTCGGGTTAGAAGGGAGAGAACAGGAGGGTGTAGATGGGTGAACCACAGGTTCTGACGGTGTTCGAGCAGGGGCGGATCGCCGCCGCCGGAGCCGACGGGGATGTCGCGGCCTGGGTGCGCCGTGCCGCCAAGGCGGATCCGGCCCGCGGCTACGTCGTCATCGACGACGCCACCGGCCGCGTCGTCGACATCGATCTGCGCGAGCCGGCGGAGCCGAAACCTCCACGCGGCCGCGGCCGGCCGAGGCTTGGCGTCTCGTCGCGCGAGATCACCCTCCTGCCGCGGCATTGGGAATGGCTCGCCGCCCAGCCGGGCGGTGCCTCCGTCACGCTGCGCCGTCTGGTCGAACAGGCGCGCAAGACCGATGCGGGCGCGGTCCACGCCGCCCGCGAAACGGCCTATCGCGCGATGACGACGCTTGCCGGCGATCGTCCCGGCTACGAGGAGGCGGTGCGAGCGCTTTATGCCGGCGACACATATCGCTTCTGCGAGCTGACCGAGCCGTGGCCGGCGGATATCAGGAACTACGTGCGCCGGCTCGCCTCGATGGCGTGAGGCCGGCCGGCGGACGGTTCAGGAGCCGGCGCGCAGTTCGAGGCGTTCGACGCTGGGGACGAAGACGTGCCGGTTGTTCTCGAGCACGATGACGCCGTCGGTGCGCAGCTTCGTGATCTGCCGACTCACGGTCTCGATGGTCAGCCCGAGGAAATCGGCGATGTCGGCGCGCGTCATCGGCAGGTCGAAGGTAGCGGATGCCCCATCCGGGCCGGCCTCCGGGTCGATGTGGCGGGCGATCATCAGGATATAGCTCGCCACCTTCTCGGCCGCGGTCTTGCGGCCGAGCGTCACCATCCAGTCGCGCGCCTCGTCGAGCTCCTTGAGCGTCTGCTCCAGAAGCTTGTGCTCCAACCCCGGCGATTCCCGGATCATCCGGTCGATCACCGACTTCGGGAACGAGCAGAGCGAGACGTTGGTCGCCGCCTGCGCGGTGATCTCGCTGTCCGCCTTGAACGGGCGGCCGAGGAAATCGGGGGCGAATTGCAGCCCGACGATCTGCTGTCGCCCGTCGGCGAGCGTCTTGGTCAGCTTCACCACGCCGGAGAGGATGTTGGAGTAGCTCTCGACCTTTTCGGCCTCGCCGACCAGTTCGTGGCCTTCGCCGAGCTTGTGCTTGTAGGAGGTCTTCGACAGGGTCGTCAGCTGTTCGGACGTGAGTGCGCCGCAGACGCCCCGGTGCCGCGCCTCGCAGGACAGGCAGACAACGGGCGTTCCGTCTGTATGGACGTCTTTTCTCAAGTTCTGCGTGTTCATCGCCGGCCTCGCAGGCTGAACTAGCATCTATAGCGACATATTGCGCTGCGGCAGACTGTCAGACCTGCACGCACTTTGATCCACGTCAACGTCGGGTTGCGCCGTCTCTGGCATGGAGAGGCCAAATCAGGGACAAGCCCGTGACCTCAGCCGATACCCGCCTTGCCGAAACCGCGCCGCGCTACACCAGCTATCCGACGGCGCCCCATTTCCATCCCGGTGTGGACGAAGCGACCGTCTCCCGCTGGATCGACGCCATTCCCGACGGCGACGCGGTTTCGCTCTATCTGCACATTCCCTTCTGCGACCGGCTGTGCTGGTTCTGCGCCTGTCACACCAAGCAGACGCATCGCTACGAGCCGGTCGCGCGCTTCCTGAGTTCGCTGCACGCGGAGATTGAAACCGTCGCGGCGAGCATCGGCACGCGCACCCGCATCGCGGCGATCCATTTCGGCGGCGGCTCCCCGACCATGCTGGAACCCGCCGATTTCCGCGAACTCGTCGCCAGGCTGCGGGTCGCCTTCAACGGAGCGGACACGGCCGAACTCTCCGTCGAGATCGATCCCAACGACATGAACGACCGCAAGCTCGACGTGCTGGCCGGCGCCGGCCTGACCCGCGCCAGCCTCGGCGTGCAGGATTTCGACCCGAAGGTGCAGCAGGCGATCAACCGCGAGCAGAGTTTCGAGCTGACCCGGTCGGTCGTCGAAGGGCTGCGCAGGCGCGGGGTGCGGTCGCTCAACCTCGACCTGCTCTACGGCCTGCCGCACCAAACGGTCAGAAGCGTCGAGGCCACGGTCGCGCAGGCGCTGACGCTGCGTCCCGACCGGATCGCGCTGTTCGGCTATGCGCACGTTCCCTGGTTCAAGAAGCACCAGACGATGATCGACAATTCCTGGCTGCCGGACGGCCCGGCGCGTCTGGAGCAGTCGCTGGCGGCGGCGAAACTCATCGTCGAGGCGGGCTACGTGCCGATCGGCATCGACCATTTCGCGCTGCCGAGCGACAGCCTGACGAAGGCCGCGGCCGCCGGCCGGCTGCACCGCAACTTCCAGGGCTACACCGACGATCCGTGCGAGACGCTGATCGGGCTCGGGCCGTCCTCGGTCAGCCGCTACCGGGAAGGATATGCCCAGAACGTCACCTCGACGCTGGACTACCAGCGCCAGGTCGATACCGGCCATCTGGCGATCGCCCGCGGCGTCGAACTGTCGGAGGACGACAAGGTGCGCTCCTGGGTGATCGAGCGCCTGATGTGCGACTTCGGCTTCTCGGCGCATGAGGCGCTGTCGCGCTTCGGCCATTCCAGCGCGCCGGTTCTGTCGGAGGCGGCGATGCTGGCCCAGACCGAGCGGGACGCGCTCTACGCCAGCGGCGACCGCTACGTCGTGCCGGCGGAGGCCAGGCCCTACGTGCGCACCATCGCCGCCCGCTTCGACGCCTATATCCAGCGCGGGACGGCGCGGCATTCGCTGGCGGTGTGACGCCCACGTTGCGAACAAGCCGTGAACGGTGCTTGATGGCGGGATGAACCTCGCCGTCCGTGATTCGAATTCCGCGCAGGCGTCCGCAGCGCAGGCGCCGCAGCCCAAGGACCATCTCGCCCGGCTGAATGACGCCCAGCGGGCGGCGGTGGAGCATGGCGGAGGCCAGGTCGCGGCCCCCTTGCTGATCATCGCCGGCGCGGGCTCCGGCAAGACCAACACGCTGGCGCACCGCGTCGCCCACCTGATCGTCAAGGGGGCCGACCCGCGCCGCATCCTGCTGATGACCTTCTCGCGCCGGGCGGCGTCCGAAATGACGCGCCGCGTCGAGCGCATCGCGGCGGAGGTGATGGGCGACAGGGCCGCCGTGCTGACCGAGGGACTGACCTGGGCCGGCACGTTCCATTCCGTCGGCGCGCGGCTGTTGCGCGACTATGCGCTGGAGATCGGCCTCGACCCGGCCTTCACAATCCACGACCGCGAGGATTCGGCCGACCTGATGAACCTCGTGCGCCACGAGATCGGCCTGTCGAAGACCGAGAGCCGGTTTCCGGCCAAGGCGACGTGCCTTTCGATCTATTCGCGCGCGGTGAACGGGCAGTCGGAGCTGGAGCAGGTGCTGGGGAAATATTTCCCGTGGTGCATCGGCTGGGCGGACGAGCTGAAGCAGCTCTTCGCGGCCTATGTCGACGCCAAGCAGGCGCAGAACGTGCTCGACTACGACGACCTGTTGCTGTGGTGGGCGCAGATGTGCGCCGAGCCGGCGATCGCCGAGCATCTGGGCGCCCGCTTCGACCACGTGCTGGTCGACGAATACCAGGACACGAACCGGCTGCAGGCCTCGATCCTGACCGCGATGAAGCCGGACGGGCGCGGGCTCACCGTGGTCGGCGACGACGCGCAGTCGATCTATTCGTTCCGCGCGGCGGAGGTGCGCAACATCCTCGACTTCCCGAAGCTGTTTGCCGAGCCGGCGCAAATCGTCACGCTCGACCGCAACTACCGCTCCACCGACGCGATTCTGTCCGCCGCCAATGCGGTGATCGGCGAGGCGTCGGAGCGCTTCACCAAGAACCTGTGGACCGAGCGCCGCTCGGCCGAGAAGCCGCTGCTGGTCACCGTGCGCGACGAGGCGGAGCAGGCGAACCATGTCTGCGAAGGGGTGCTGGCCGCGCGGGAAGAAGGCGTCGCTCTCAAGCAGCAGGCCGTGCTGTTCCGCGCCTCGCACCACTCCGGCCCGCTGGAAGTGGAACTGACCCGGCGCAACATCCCCTTCGTCAAGTTCGGGGGGCTGAAATTCCTCGACTCGGCGCATGTGAAGGACCTGCTGGCGCTGCTGCGCTTCGCCGAGAACCCGCGCGACCGGGTGGCTGGTTTTCGCGTGCTTCAGCTGATGCCGGGTATCGGCTTGTCGGCGGCGTCGAATGCGATGGAGGCGATGGAGCGTGCGCTCGACGTCAGTCTCGGGCTGCAATTCTTCAAGCCGCCGGCGCGGGCCGAAACGGCTTTTCCCGACTTCGCCACTCTGTTCGCCGGCCTGCGCCAGAAATCGTCCTGGCCGGGCGACCTGGAACGCGCTCGCCTCTGGTACGAGCCGCATCTGGAGCGGATGCACGAGGACGCCGCCATGCGCCGCGCCGACCTGCTGCAGCTGGAGCAGATCGCCGCCGGCTACCCGTCGCGCGAGCGCTTCCTGACCGACCTGACGCTCGACCCGCCCGACGCGACCAGCGACGAGGCTGGCCCGCCGCATCTCGACGAGGATTATCTCATCCTGTCCACCATCCATTCGGCCAAGGGGCAGGAATGGACCAAGGTCTTCGTGCTCAACGCCGTCGACGGCTGCATCCCGTCCGACCTCGCGGTGGGCGAGAAGGAGGAGATCGAGGAGGAGCGCCGGCTGCTCTATGTCGCGATGACGCGGGCCAAGGATTCGCTGCACCTGATCACGCCGCAGCGCTTCTTCGTGCACGGCCAGGCCGCCCGCGGCGACCGCCACGTCTACGCCTCGCGCACGCGCTTCATCCCGGACCACATTCTGGGCGATTTCGCGAGAACGTCCTGGCCGCCGCCCTCGGCCGCGCAGGGCAAGGGACCGCAGCCCGACGTGCGGGTGGACCTGAAGGCGAAGATGCGGGGGATGTGGCGGTAGGGCGGCGCTGGCCATCATCCGCACAACCACCAGCGCCGTCATCCTCTGGCTTGTCCCGAGGATCTACTGACGGACGAGCGCTAGGGAGGTGACGACAATTTGCCGGCGACAGTAGATCCTCGTGACAAGCCCGAGGACGACGGCGGATGGTGGTTGCCCGCCGTCACATCACCGCGCCGATCTGCCAGGGCACGAATTCGTTGTCGCCATAGCCGAGCTCTTCCGACTTCGACTTCTTCCCCGACGCCACCGCCAGAATCTCGTCGAAAATCTCGCGGCCCTTGTCGGCGACGCTGACGCCGTCGAGGATGTCGCCGCAATTGATGTCCATGTCGTCCTTCATCCGCTCGTACATCGGCGTGTTGGTGGCGAGCTTGATCGAGGGCGAGGGCTTGCAGCCATAGGCCGAGCCGCGGCCGGTGGTGAAGCAGATGATGTTGGCGCCGCCCGCCACCTGGCCGGTGGCGGAGACCGGGTCGTAGCCGGGCGTGTCCATGAACACGAAACCCTTCTCGGTGACCGGTTCGGCATATTCGTAGACGGCATTGAGCGTGGTCGAGCCGCCCTTGGCCGCAGCACCCAGCGACTTTTCGAGGATCGTGGTCAGCCCGCCCGCCTTGTTGCCGGGCGAGGGATTGTTGTTCATCTCGCCGCCGAGCCGCGCGGTGTATTCCTCCCACCAGTGGATGCGCTCGACCAGCTTCTCGCCGACCTCGCGGGTGCGGGCGCGGCGGGTGAGCAGGTGTTCGGCCCCGTAGATTTCCGGCGTCTCGGACAGGATCGCCGTGCCGCCGTTCTTGACCAGGATATCGGCCGCGACGCCGAGCGCCGGATTGGCGGTGATGCCGGAATAGCCGTCCGAGCCGCCGCACTGCAGCGCCAGCGTCAGCTGCGAGGCAGGCAGCGTCTCGCGCTTCGCGGCGTTGACCGCCGGCAGCATTTCCCTGATGCGCGCCAGACCCTGCTCGATGGTTTTCTTGGTGCCGCCGGTGTCCTGGATCGTCATGCTGCGAAACGTGTCGCCTTCCGAGATGCCGTAGGTCGACTTCATCCGGCCGATCTGGAACACCTCGCAGCCGAGCCCGACGAGCAGCACCGCGCCGAGGTTCGGGTTGCCGGCATAGCCCCACTGCGTGCGCTGCAGGATGTCGAAGCCCTCGCCGGAGCCCGCCATGCCGCAGCCGGTGCCGTGGGTGAAGGAGACGACGCCGTCGACGTTCGGGAAGTCGTCGAGCAGGCCGGAGCGCGTCGCGGCTTCCGCCATGAATCGCGCGACCGAGGCCGAGCAGTTCACGCTGGTCAGGATGCCGAGATAGTTGCGCGTTCCGGCGCGGCCATTGGCGCGGCGGAAGCCCTCGAACGTCGCCTGCTCCTCGACCGGCAGCACGTTTTCCGGCCGCGCGTCGGCGCAGAACTGATAGTCGCGCTCGAAATCGTGCATCAGGACATTGTGCTCGTGCACCCAGTCGCCTTTTTCGATCGGCTGGCTGGCGAAGCCGATGATCTGGCCGAACTTGCGCACCGGCTCGCCCGTCGCGATCGGCCGGCTTGCCATCTTGTGGCCGAAGGGAATTCTTGCGCGCGCGACGATGCCTTCGGCCGCCGCCACGCCCGCCTCGATGCGTTCCACGGCGATGACGACATTGTCCTCGGCACCGAGCCGCAGGGTCCTGGCTGTCTTGCTGTTCACGCTGCGCTCCTCGGGCGGGCGACGGCGCCCGCAAACTTGTATGGTAGTTGGCGGGAAAGGTATTGCCTGCGCGGTATTCGCGCAAGCCGGGGCGGCGCGAATACCCCCACCCCTACCCCTCCCCACAAGGGGGAGGGGGACATGGACGTCGCGCTTGCCCCGATCCCGACCCGGACAGGACGCACGGACCGGATCTGCGAACCTGGCTCCCGGGACCAGGCGCACGGGTTGATGACGCCTCCTCCACATTCCCCTCCCCCTTGTGGGGAGGGGTAGGGGTGGGGGTAGACCAGCAAAGGCGCGGAATCGCCTCAACCCCCCCACTGGCCCACCCGGGAGGCCCGCTGGCTTCGCATTTGCCGTCGTGCAGGTCGGTTTCGCGACACTTTCGATGTCGCCGGCTTGCCAGCATCCTGGCGATTCCGGGCCAAACCTCCCATGGCGACGCAGGTCCAACATCCGATCTGGCTTCCCGCCGTCAGGACACCCGGCGCGCGCACCTTTGCGCTGCTCTATGCGGTGGAATCCTTCGCCCGCGCGTCGGTGTCGAGCGTCATCCCGATCCAGGCCTACGAACTGCTGAACGACAAGCAGGCGGTTTCGCTGCTCTATACGCTGGTGGCGCTGACCGGGCTTTCCGTAACCCTGTTCATGCCCATGCTGATCGTCCGCTTCGCGCGGCGCCGGGTCTATACCGCCGGCGTCCTGTCGCTGGCGTTGGGCGCGGCGATGTTTCTGACCGACACGCTGGCCGGCCAGCTGCTCGGCATGCTGTTGCGCGTGATGGGGGCGAGCGCGCTGTCGATCACGCTCAACCTCTACATCATGGACCACATCGCCAAGACCAAGTTCATCGAGGCGGAATCGCTGCGCATGGCATGGTCGACGCTGGCCTGGACCGGCGGGCCGACGATCGGCGTGCTGCTCTACAGCCATTTCGGCCTCTGGGCGGCGCACGGCATCGTGGTGGTTTTCTGCGCGATCCTGCTTGCGCTGTTCTGGTATTTCCGGCTGAGCGACGACAAGGCGATCCGGCCTGGCGTGACGCGGCCGTCCAACCCGCTTGCCAATATCGGCCGTTTCGTCGCGCAGCCGCGACTGAGGCTCGCCTGGCTGATCGCCTTCGGCCGCTCCTGCTTCTGGACGACCTTCTTCGTCTACGGGCCGATCCTCATGGTGGCGACCGGGCAGGGCAGCCTCGCGGGCGGCCTGCTGGTGTCGGGCGGCAACGCGCTCCTGTTCTTCGCGATCCTGTGGGGCAAGGCCGGAAAGCGCTTCGGCGCGCGCGCCACGATGGCCTTTGCCTTCCTCGGCATGACCGTCATGCTGGCGGGCGCCGCGCTGTTCGGCGAGGCGACACCGCTGGCGGCCGGCGGCTTCCTCTTGGCCACGGCCTTCTTCGCGGTGGCGCTCGATTCGCTGGGCTCGACCGCCTTCATGCGCGCGGTGCGCGTGCACGAGCGACCGCAGATGTCGGCGGTCTACCGCACCTATCTCGATCTGTCCGAACTCCTGCCGCCGCTGGTCTATTCGGTCGTGCTGGCGTTCACGGGGCTCGGCGGCGTGTTCGCGACGCTCGGCCTGTTCCTCGCCTTCTGCGGCTGGTTGACCTGGCGCTATCTGCCGAAAGGGCTGTGAGGTCTGCGACAAGGTTGACAAGCTTCGCTCCAGAGCCGATGCGATGCGAAAGGAGTGGCGATCGTGACCACACAGGACAGGGCAGCATTGGCGGGAGGCGAGGGGCTGTTCGCCCGGCCGTGGATCTTCATCCGCGGCGTGCCGTCGATGAAGTTCCTGCCGCCGGAGGGGCCGCCGGAGATCGCCTTTGCCGGCCGCTCCAATGTCGGCAAGTCGTCGCTGATCAACGCGCTCGTCGGCCAGAAGGGTCTGGCGCGCACCTCGAACACGCCCGGCCGCACGCAGGAACTGAACTATTTCGTGCCCGACGGCCATTCGGGCGAAGCGGGCGACCTGCCGCCGATGGCACTCGTCGACATGCCGGGCTACGGCTTCGCGCAGGCGCCGAAAGCGCAGGTCGACGCCTGGACGAAGCTGGTCTTCGACTATCTGAAGGGCCGGGTGACGCTGAAGCGCGTCTATGTGCTGATCGATTCGCGCCACGGCGTGAAGGCGATCGACGACGAGGTCCTGTCGCTGCTCGACAAGGCGGCGGTGTCCTACCAGATCGTGCTGACCAAGACCGACAAGATCAAGCCGCCGGCCGTGCCGAAGCTGGTGGCCGAGACGCTGGACAAGATCCGCAAGCGCCCCGCCGCCTTTCCCGAGATCATCGTCACCTCGTCGGAGAAGGGCGAGGGCATGGCCGAACTGCGTGACGCGATCCTGCTCGCGGCCAGGGGCGGGTGAGGGCGGGGCTGCTCGAGCCCTGACAGGCGATGATTGCTGGCCGAGTGGCCACGGCCCCTCATCGCCCTGCCGGGCACTTCTCCCCGTGAAGAACGGGGAGAAGGACGCAGCACCAACGCCGGCGATCCCCCTCTCCCCGCCTGCGGGGAGAGGGTACGGGTGAGGGGCGATAAATTCTCGACCTGCTTCACCCCTCCGCCCGCGCCTTGAGCGCGGCGTTCATGCGCTCGAAGTCGGCGCGAAAGCGGTCGGTATCGATCGCCCACAGAAGCACGCCGGTGAACGTCTCGCCGTGGATGAGGCGGGTGCCTTCCGCGGTCTCCTCCAGCAGGAAATAGTGCTCGCCGTCGAAGATGCGCGGGACAAACAACCGGCCGAGCCATCGGAACTCCCGGCCTTCGTCTGCGACGAGCACGATCGGGCGGAAGGTCATGGCACTGCCGCCCTCGGGCTGCATGGTGTTTTCGAGCGTCTCGCCCACGGCCGGCTTGCCCTTCATGTCGACGAGGAACGGGTTCCATTCGCGATAGCCCGCCGCGTCGGTCAGCACCGACCAGACCTTGGCCGGAGGGGCGGATATCGTCACCTCGGTGCGGACGTCGTTGCGGGGAGCGAAGATAAGCGCGGCGCCGAGCGCGGCGACAACGGCGGCGGCGGAGAGGAGGAGAGTCTTCATGACAGGTTCCTTCGGGTTCGATCCAGTGGATGCGCTGCATCCTTGGGCGATACCTAGGCGCAGACGCGCGATACGGAAATTGCGGAAAGGTGTTTGGATGATATACAGAAACGTATGAAAGCATCCGATCTCGGCTGGGAATACTGGCGCAGCTTCCTGGCTGTCGCCGAGACGGGTTCGCTGTCGGCCGCGGCCCGTTCGCTGCGCCTGACGCAACCGACGCTGGGCCGCCATGTCGAAGCGCTGGAGGCGGCACTCGGCGCGCCGCTGTTCACCCGCTCGCAGCACGGGCTGCAGCCGACCGCGCTGGCGCTGTCGCTCGTGCCGCACGCCGGGGCGATGGCGGCTGCCGCCGACAGCCTGCTGCGGACCGCCTCGGGCGAGGCGGCGGGCGAGCGGGGAACGGTCAGGCTCGCCGCCAGCGAGATCGTCGGCATCGAGGTCCTGCCGGCGATTCTCGCGCGGTTTCGCGAGGTTCATCCCGGCATCGTGCTCGAACTGGCGTTGTCGAACCGCAACGAGGATCTGTTGCGGCGCGACGCCGACATTGCGGTGCGCATGGTGCGACCGCAGCAGGCGGCGCTCGTGGCGCGGCGCATCGGGGCGGTCGGGATCGGCCTCTACGCGAAACGCGACTATCTCGCGCGGTGCGGCATGCCCGAGACCGCGGCGGATCTCGCTTCGCATACGGTGGTGGGCGTCGACCGCAACAACGCAGCGCTGGAGGCGATCCGCATCGGCGGCGAGCCCGTGTCGCGGGATCTGTTCTCCTATCGCTGCGACAGCGATGTCGGCCAGCTCGCCGCGGTGCGCGCCGGCGTCGGCATCGGCATCTGCCAGCACGGCGTCGCCGCCCGGGACCCGGATCTGGTGCCCGTCCTGCCGGACCTGTTCGATCTCAGCCTCGACATGTGGCTGGCCATGCACGAAGACCTGCGCCAATCACGACGCGTGCGGCTTCTGTTCGATCACCTGGCGGTCGAACTCGGCGCCTACGCGGCGACCGGACGCCGGTCGGGCACCCGGACGTAGTCGTCTGGAATGCCTTAGGCGGCGCCCGCCGGCTTGAACGTCAACGCCAGGCCGTTGATGCAGTGGCGCAGTCCGGTCGGCGGCGGACCGTCATCGAAGATGTGGCCGAGATGGCCGCCGCAGCGGCGGCAGTGGCATTCGGTCCGGGTCATGAAGAAGGAACTGTCCTCGCGGGTGCCGATCGCGTCGGGCAGGGATTCCCAGAAGCTCGGCCAGCCGGTGCCGGACTCGTATTTCGCTTCCGACGAATAGAGCGGCAGGTCGCAGCCGGCGCAGTGGAAGGTGCCCTTGCGCTTCTCGTTGTTGAGCGGGCTGGAGCCGGCGCGTTCGGTCGCCTCGTGCCGCAGCACCTGATAGACGTCCTCCGGCAGTTGCGCCTTCCATTCCGCGTCTGTCTTCGTGATCTCGAATTCGGCGGCAATGGCCACGTTGCCGCGGCCGCGGAACACGCCGCCCGCCGATAGAAGCGCCCCGGCGGCGGCCGTCAGGAACAGGAAGTTGCGTCGATTCATGGTCGATCTCCTCGCCTGCCCTTCTAGCGCGCCCCGGCGTCACGTCGAAATCAACTCGCCTTGAGCCGGGGCTCTTCGGCAAGGCGGCGCTCCGTCTGCGAGGAAGGGTATCGAGACGGAGCGCCTTGCGCGCGGCCGATCAAGCCTTCGGCAGCAGCACCTTGTCGATGACGTGGATCACGCCGTTCGACTGGTCGACGTCGGCGATGGTCACGGTCGCGACGCCGCCCGTCTCGTCGGTCAGCGTGATCTTGTCGCCGTCCATCTTGGCCTGAAGGGTGCAGCCGCCGACGGTCTTGACCGGGTGCGTGCCGCCATCATCCTTGATCATCTTGCCGATCGCCTCGGACATCGCATCCGCCGCCACGACGTGGCAGGTCAGCACCTTGGTCAGCATCTCCTTGTTCTCGGGCTTGAGCAGGTTGTCGACCGTGCCGGCCGGCAGCGCGGCGAACGCGTCGTTGACCGGCGCGAAGACGGTGAACGGGCCGGGGCCGGAAAGCGTCTCGACCAGGCCGGCGGCCTTCACGGCGGCGACGAGCGTGGTGTGGTCTTTGGAGTTGACCGCGTTCTCGACGATGTTCTTGTCGGCATACATGGCGGCGCCGCCGACCATCGGGTTCTCGGCCTGCGCGACGCCCGCGAAGGCTGCGAGGGCGACGGAACCGGCGAACAGGGCAGAGGTGAACTTGCGCATTGCGTGACTCTCCTTGGTTGCTCCCCTCTCGTGGGGAATGCGGGAGCTACGGCAGGGCAGCGGGGAGAGTTTCGGTCGGTTCGATCAAGCCGTTGTCACGGTGGTGTGAACGAGATTAGTGACCGCGGTCGTGGATTGTGCGTTCCCAGCGGGGCGAATAGACGACGCTTCTATGGGCGACGAGGACGATCAAGACCTCCCGTCCATCGTGTACGGTCAGTCGGCAAACCAGCCTGTAGTCGCCGCCCCGCAGTTTCCAATACCCTTTCAAAGAAGCTGAGTAGGGGAGTAACCGTTGTCGGGCATCGTCGAGCTGCGAGAGCTGGTCTATCGCCTTGCGGATTCGACTTCGATCAGACAGGCCGATCTGGCGAAGATCCTCTACGGCAGCAGGGTGCCACTCAATCCTGATCGCCAAGCTCTTTCCAGACCTGTTCGTTGGAGACAGGTGTGAACGGTGAGGCCAGTCGTGCCTGGACCGCGTAGAAATCCTCAAGTTCCTCGAGGCGTTCGACGATCGCGTCGCGCATGAGCTTGCTGGAGTTCAATCCGTGCCGCCTGGAAAGCGCATCCCAGCGCGCTTTGACGTCTTCGTCCAGACGGAGGCTGATGTTCTTCATTGCGGAGGTAGCCATGTAGTACACGTAGCACATGTATTACGACTATTCAAACACGAATGCTGTCGGCTCAGATATCCCTCAGGTCGCCTGACGCGACGACCGGTCCGGTCGGCGCTCCGGTGGCGGAGCCGCCCTTGGGTTCCATGGTGATGGCGAAGATGGCGCCCGAGGCGATCTTATCCTGGATCTCCTGCGACACGGCGAGATGCACGTTCGACCCGACGGGGATGACGCCGAGCGAGCGGGGCGACTGGTTTTTCTCGATCACCCAAAGCTCGAAATCGCGGTCCGGGGCACGGGCGCCAGTGACGTGTGACAGGCCGATATCCTTCGTCCTCGCGTCGTAGACGACGAAATAGTGCACGTCGCTCTGCTGCGGCGCGAGCGAGGCGACCAGCCGCTCGGCGGGTGCGGCCGGAGGCGGCGGCGAAAGCAGCGGCACCGCGATGTAGAGCGCCAGCGCGGCGAAGGCCGCGACCGTCAGCCCGCGCCAGAAGGCGAGGCTCGACCAGATGCCGGCTTTCTCCACCGTCCGCGCGGCGGTGCTCGCGAACAGGCGGCGGTCGATCGCCTGCTTGACGGAGGCGGGAGGTTCGACGGAGCCGTAGGCGCTGGCCATCGGGGCAAGCGTGACTTCCCAGCGGTCGACGAGCTGCGCGAAGGCGGCGTCGGCGTCGACGCGGCGCGCGGCGGCGGCCCGCTCGTCGGAATCGAGCGCGCCGAGAACGTATTCGGCGGCGACGGCGTCGTCGCCTCCGAGTCCTCTCTCGCTGTCTTCGGTGCCGTTCATCGCTCCAGGCATTCCCTGAGTTTCAACAGGCTGCGCCGCAGCCAGGTCCGCATCGTGTTCAGCGGAACCTTGTACCTCTCAGCAAGGTCCGCGTAGCTTTCGCCGCTGATATAGGCGCCGCGCACCGCGGCCGCCTTGTCCTCATCCAGTTCCTCGAGGCAGGAATATATCCTCTCGCGCTCGCCACCGGCCACCGCCAGCGCCTCCGGTCCGGGCGTCGGATCGGCGACGTCCAGCGCCTCGTCCAGGTCCGCCGCCGGGCGCCGCCGCTGCCGGATGCGGTCGATCGAATGGTTGCGCGCCACCGCCACCAGCCAGGAGATCGGGCTGAGGTCGGAAACGGCGAAACGGTCGGCTTTCGTCCATATCTTGACGAAGACCTCCTGCAGCGCCTCTTCGGCCTCCGTCCGGTCGTTCAAGACACGCAGGCAGACGCCGAAGAGTTTCGCGCTCGTCTGCCTGTAGAGCAGATCGAACGCGGCGCGATCCTTCATCGAGGTGCGCACGATCAGTTTGGTAATGTCCTGCGGCGTCATCGCGGCCAAGTTAGGGCTTTGGGCGGCGTTTGCAACGGCAAGATGCGCGGATCCACCACCAGTCCCGTGCCTTCATTGCCAAAGCGGCGCGCCGCCGATAGCGTCCTGCGAAAGCGAGGGGGACGCGACATGACGGCCGAACAGGTCCTGTGGGAATACGACGCGGTCGGGCAGGCCGATCTGGTGCGGAAGGGCGAGATCTCGCCATCCGAACTCGTCGAGGCGGCGATCGCGCGGCTGGAGAGGGTCAACCCGCAGATCAACTGTGTCGCGGAGAAGACATACGAGCAGGCGCGGGCGGCGGCGAAATCGGTGGACCGCGGCGCGCCTCTCGCCGGCGTGCCGTTTGCCATCAAGGATCTCGGCATCGCCCAGAAGGGAATCGCCACCCATTCCGGCAGCCGCGCGCCGGTGTTCGTGCCCGATTTCGATTCCGTGCTCACCGAACGCTATCGCGCCGCCGGCCTGATCCCGATCGCGACGACCACCTCTCCGGAATACGGCCTGCGGCTGATGACGGAATCGGCCGCCTTCGGCATCACCCGCAATCCGTGGAACACCGGCCACACGACGGGCGGCTCGTCCGGAGGGTCGTCCTCGATCGTCGCCGCCGGCGTGGTGGCGGCAGCCCATGCCTCGGACGGCGGCGGCTCGATCCGCGTTCCTTCCGCCTGCACCGGCCTCGTCGGCATGAAGACCTCGCGCGGCCGCGTGCCGCTGTCGCCGCTGGTCACGGAAAGCTGGTACGGCTTCGTCGTCGACCATGCGGTGAGCCGCACGGTGCGCGACAGCGCCACGCTGCTCGACCTGACGCACGGTCCCGATCCGCTGGCGCCCTATGCCGCGCGGCCGCCCAAGGGCACGTTCGCCGCCGCCGCCGCGCGCGATCCGGTCAGGCTGCAACTCGCCGTCTATCGCGGCTCGCCGCTCGGGCTGGAGATATCGAAAGAAACCCTTGCCGCGCTCGACGCGGCGGAGGCGCTCGCCAGGGAAGGCGGCCACTCGGTCGAGGAGGTCGACCTACCCGGCGTCGACCGCGCCTTCATGACCGATTTCGCCGGCAGTGTCTGTTCGTCCATTGCCGGGCTCCTGCGCATGGAGCGCGTGCGCGTCGGCCGCGACATCTCGGGCGACGTCGAGCGCGCGTCGCGGGTGCTGGCGCGGTATGGCGAGCTTCTCTCTGCTGGCGAGACCTATGCCGCGCTTGAGCGCCTGCACGCGGCGTCGCGGCGGATCATCACCGACACGGCTCGCTTCGACGCCGTTCTGATGCCGGTCATCGCGCACCCGCCGCTCGCCGTCGGCTCGATGGACCCGAAGGGCGCCGACGAGTTCATCGAGAACATGCTGGACAAGCTGCGGCTCACCTGGCTGCTCAGGTTCCCGCAATTCTTCGGCCAGCTTCTGGACAAGAGCCTATGGTTCACCCACTGGCCGGCGATCCAGAACGTCACAGGCCAGCCCTCCATCGCCCTTCCGGTGCACGTCACCTCAGCCGGCCTGCCGCTCGGCATCCAGGCTGCGGGGCGCCCGGGCGACGAGGAGACGCTCTACTCCCTCGCCGGGCAGCTGGAGAAGATCTCGGGCTGGGACAAGCGCCGCGCGCCGTTCCATGTGCCGGGGTGAGCCGTTCGACACGGCGGAAGTTTCCGTGCCGCACGCTTTGAACCCGTCGCAAACATGCGCTAAGACGCCGCCGACCATTCCAGCCGGGACATCAGCATGACGACCGACACTGCCGAAATCGCCGAGATGCAGGCGCGCCTGCTGTCCAATGCGCTGCCCTACATGCAGCGCTACGAGAACAAGACGGTGGTGGTGAAATATGGCGGCCACGCCATGGGCGACGCCGCGCTTGGCCAGGCTTTCGCCCGCGACATCGCGCTGCTCAAGCAGTCGGGCGTCAACCCCATCGTCGTCCACGGCGGCGGGCCGCAGATCGGCGCGATGCTCGCCAAGATGGGCATCGAATCGAAGTTCGAGGGCGGCCTGCGCGTCACCGACCAGAAGACGGTCGAGATCGTCGAGATGGTGCTCGCCGGCTCGATCAACAAGGAGATCGTCGCGCTCATCAACGCCGAGGGCGAATGGGCGATCGGGCTCTGCGGCAAGGACGGCAACATGGTCTTCGCCGAGAAGGCCAGGAAGACGATGATCGACCCGGATTCGAACATCGAGCGCGTGCTCGACCTCGGCTTCGTCGGCGAACCGGTCGAGGTCGACCGCACCCTGCTCGACCTCCTGGCCCGCTCCGAGATGATCCCGGTTCTGGCGCCTGTGGCGCCCGGCCGCGACGGCCACACTTACAACATCAATGCCGACACGTTCGCCGGCGCCATCGCGGGGGCGCTGAACGCGACGCGCCTGCTGTTCCTGACCGACGTTCCGGGCGTCATGGACAAGGACAGGAACGTGATCGCCGAACTGACGGTCGCCCAGGCCAAGGCGCTGATCCGCGACGGCACGATCTCGGGCGGCATGATCCCGAAGGTCGAGACCTGCATCGAGGCGATCGAGCGCGGCGTCGAGGGCGTCGTCATCCTCAACGGCAAGACGCCGCATGCGGTGCTGCTCGAACTGTTCACCCAGCACGGCGCGGGCACGCTGATCGTGCCGTAGTGCGATGCCGCTCGTCTTCAGCCACCGCGGGCGAGGGCAACCACTACATTCTCGCCGTCATGCTCGGGCTTGTCCCGAGCATCTGCCGACATAGACAAGTAGCCGCCAAGCCGCATGAGCGACCTAGCGGACGCTGCAGACCCTCGGGACAAGCCCGAGGGTGACGCCAATCAGAGAGGTTTTGGCTTTGGCCCGACGTGGTTGTCGCTTACAATGACGGCTTCAACGCGCGGACACTCAGAGATCTAACCGAACTCGTCACCAATCGCAGGCAGCACATAACCAATGTCTGGAACGAATTCTTTGGTCAGGCCGACTAAGGCATGGTGCGACGAAGACAGCCTCTGGGTCGACCTCTCGGACGGTCGCACGCTCGGCGCGCCCCTTGTATGGTTTCCCCGCCTGTTGTCGGCCACGGATGAGCAGCGCGCGAACGTCAGGCTTTCGACGCGCGGGCTCCATTGGGAGGAACTCGACGAGGACATCTCCGTCGAGGGCCTGCTGGCCGGACGGGGCGACATGACGAAACCGCGGCCCTCGAAGGAAGTCGCCTAGATTCCCGCCGTTACCTCCGCAAATGCGCCAGCGGCACCTTGCCGGGTCCCTTGATGTTCTGCAGCACAAGTTGCGTGTGAACGTCGCGTACGCCTTTCAGCCGCATCAGCCGTTGCATCACGAAATCGTTGAGGTCGTCGACCGACGGCACCATGACGTGCATGAGGAAATCGTGCTCGCCGGTCATGGTCCAGCATGACGAGACTTCGTCCATCCGCTCGACCGCCGCGATGAAACGCTCCGGCGAATCGTCGCTGTGGCTCGTTAACCTGACCTGGATGAACACTTCGACCGCGAGCCCCACGGCGCGACGGTCGATCCTCGCCATGAAGCCCTTGATGACGCCGCTTTCCTGAAGCGCGTCGAAACGGCGTGCGCAGGGCGTCGCCGACAGTCCGATCTCCGGCGCGAGGTCCGATATCCGCTTGCGTCCGTCGTCCTGGAGCACCTCCAGCATTCTGATCTCGAATTCGTCGAAGCGAGGCATAACCACTCCAATCCTGAATTTTCGGAGTGATACTGCCTCAAAAATTCGAATGGATCGACGATCGAAGCCGAAAAACCTCCAGGCTGCGCGTTACGATACCGGCGAAGCCATTTGCCGGAGGAGTGACAATGGAGATCAGCGTCCAGGATTATGCGCGCGAATGCGCCGAACAGGGGCTGCGCGGCGACTATTCGCGCTGCCGGTCGGATTTCACGGTCGAGCAGTCCTACGACTACAGCGAAGCGGCGCAGCAGGTCTGGCGGAGACTCTGCGACCGTCAGACGAAGCTCACTGAACGCCTGGCGCACCGCTCCTATCTCGACGGCGTGGCCGCGCTGGGCCTGCTGGAGCGGATTCCGGATTTCGACGAGGTGAGTGACGCGCTTCGCCGCCTGACCGGTTGGGAAATCGTCGCCGTTCCAGGACTCATCCCCGCGGCGCCGTTCTTCGACCATCTCGCCAACCGTCGCTTTCCGGTGACCAACTGGCTGCGCAGTCCCGAAGAACTCGACTACATCGTCGAGCCGGACATGTTCCACGACTTCTTCGGGCACGTCCCGATACTGACCCAGCCCGTCTTCGCCGATTTCATGCAGATGTACGGCAGGACGGCCGAGAAGGTCATTGCCGCAGGCGGCGCGGAGATGATCACGCGGCTCTACTGGTATACCGCCGAATACGGGCTGATGCGGGAACCCGGCCAGCCGCTCAAGGCCTTTGGCGCCGGGCTGATGTCGTCGTTCACCGAGTTGCGGTTCGCCGTCGAGAGCCCGGATGCGCATCATGTCCCGTTCGATATCGAAACGGTGATGCGCACGACGTACGAGATCGACAAGTTCCAGCGCGCCTATTTCGTGCTGCCGTCCTTCGACGCGCTACGCGATGCGTTCGACGCAGGGGATCTGGTCCGCATCGCTCGGCGGTGGAAGGACGCGCCGGCGCTCGACCCCGCCACCATCTGACCCGCGCGGGCGTCAATCGGACGCCCGCCGTGTCGGCGTCCGTCAGGATGCGACGGTCCGGCCTAGATGATCCCCCAGCCTGAGCGACAGCGCGGTGATGGTCGTGGTCGGCGTGCATTGGCCCGCCGTCGCGAAGACCGACGATCCGGCGACGTAGAGGTTCTCCATGCCGTGCACGCGGCTATTGGCGTCGACGACGCTGGTGGCCGGATCGGTGCCCATGCGCGTTCCGCCCATGTGGTGGTTGCCGGCGAGTTCCATGTCGCTCGGGTAGTCCTCGCCGTTCAGCACCCAGTCGCTGATGTGGAGGCGGCCGATATCCTTGAGCGCGATGTCTTCGCCGAACATGCGCATGCCTTCGACGAGCGTCCTGCGGTCGAGGTCGCCCTTCTTCCAGTGAAGCTCCATGCGCGGCACGCCGGCCGCATCGCGCTCGGTGGCCGAAAGCGCGATATGGTTGGATTCGACCGGAGGCTGCTCCCAGTCGATATGGACGCGGGCGCTGCACTGCAGGTGCATGCCGATCGCGCTCGAGACCCATTCCGTGAAACGCGGGGCGTAGCACGCCATCTCGGCGATCAGCTGCTTGGTGCCGTGATAGGGCATGGTCTCGAGCTGGATATGGAAATTCGCGACGCCGCGCTCCGCCATGGCCGGCGGCGTCGGGATCATGAAGCACTCGCCCTCGTCGTCGAACTCCAGCGCGTCCTGGTTAGTGATGAAGGCGTTGCCGGCCCAGTACATCGGGTGCTCCATCCAGTAGCGGCCAAGCGCCTTCGCGTTCGGCACCACCGCGCCATTCGACTGCGCGTTCGACCACAGGAGCAGGCGCGAGTTCTCGAGCCCGCCGGTCGCGACCACGAAATAGGGTGCCGTGAAATCGCCGGCCGGCGCGCCTGCCGAGAAGAGCTTCGCCCCCGTAACCGCCTTTCCGTCGCCGGCGAGTTCGAGGACCGTCGTGTTGAGCACGACCGCGACGTTGCGGCTTGCTTCCAGCTCGCCCCGGAACTGCGTGCCGAAGCGCACCGCGTCGCTCTTGATCAGGTCCATCCGGCCGAAATTGTCGGTGAGGGGATACGTCGCCTTGAATTCGCGCAGGCCGAGGATGGCGCGCGTCTCGTCGAGAAAGGGCTCGATGTCGGCACGACGGATCGGCCAGCCGGAATGGGGAATGTAGGACCTGGACTCGAAATCGTAGGCATCGAGCACGCGACACCAGCCCGCCCAGTGGTTGGACGATCCGCCGAGATAACGCAGGCGCGTCACGTCGAGATCGAAATACTGGTCGCCGACCGTGCTACCCCTGTAGAAGTCCTGCGACTCCTCGGTGATATCCTCGCCGCCCGCCTCGAAGAGCACGCACGGGATGCCCCGGGCATCGAGCTTGCGGGCGATCGTGATGCCGGCGACGCCGCCGCCGATGATGGCGACGCGCGGCGTATGGCTCGCCGCCCGGTAGGCGGCCATGTCCTGGAAGATCATGCGAGATCGCTCCGCTTCAGGATCCAGCCGTCGACTTCGACGATGTCGTCATGCCGCGTCGGGCGGACATGCCTGAAGATTGCGAGGGCGGGCAGCGCGAAGAAGAGCGCCTTGAGCAGGCGGCGGCGGCTCGTCTTCGGCATGGGTGACTCGGTCGTTGTCATCGGTGCGGTCCCGGGTTGATACGTCTGGGCGATACCGGATCAATTCGGCACGCCCACCCCTGTTCAAGCCAAAAGCGTGCCATCGTCTCGGGCCCGGCGGCTGTGTTACGCATTCACGTGTGGCGTGGTTTCCAATTCCTTAACCGGACCGTTTGCCCCGGAGAACTTCGCCGCGAATGGCTAAGAGTCAATCAACGAGCAACAGCAGCAGGATGCCGCCGACGATCAGCAGGCAGCCGGCCGTCTCCAACCGGTTGATCCTCTCCTTGAAGAAGAAGACGGACGAGGCGAACGTGAAGATCATCTCGATCTGCGCCAGCGCCTTGACGATCGCCGCCTGCTGCAGGGTCATCGCCATGAACCAGCCGAACGAGGCCGTGGCGCCGACGAAGCCGACGAACAGCGACGGCTTCCAGGCTGCGGCGATGCGGCCGAGTTCGGCCCGGTCGCGGGCGAGCATCCACGCCGCCATGACCAGCGTCTGGAACGTGATCACCACAAGAAGCGTGACCGCCGCCTGCATGGTGAAGTTGGGACCGCCGAGCGACAGAGATGCGGCGCGATAGGCGACCGCCGACACGCCGAAGCAGGTGCCCGAGGCAAGACCGATCAGCGCTGTGCGCGAGAAGGTCGTCGCGACGAGGTTGCGGGCCGTGAGTGCCGTATGCGCGACCGAGATCAGCATCACGCCGAACACCGACACCGCAATCGCCATCAGCGTGCCCGCCGTCACCGTCT
Organism: Mesorhizobium sp.; assembly: GCA_019635735.1. Lineage (GTDB taxonomy): Bacteria > Pseudomonadota > Alphaproteobacteria > Rhizobiales > Rhizobiaceae > Mesorhizobium_A. Next base: position 442,753 of record JAHBYX010000003.1, on the reverse strand, counting down.
CGCCCAGGAACACCAGACCGAACAGCGCCGCCTGTGCCGGCTCGGTGCGCGAATAGGCGGTGCCGACGGCGAAGTTGCGGAACGAGAACAGGTGGACGAGCAGGAAGGTGGCAGTGATCTGGCCGAGGCCGCCGACGACGACCCAGCCGAAGAACTCCGGCGGCATGGCGGGGAATGCGTAGCCGGCGATCCGGTTGAGGAGGAGGACGTAGAATGCTGCGAAGGGCAGGCCGAAACCGAAGCGGACGAAGGTCGCGCCCGTGGTCCCCATCACGCCCTTCAAATGCTTCTGGCCGACCGAGCGCAGGTTCTGCAGGAAGGCAGCCGCGATCGTGATGGGTATCCACAGTTCCAAGAGCGCCCCCGGGCGAATGTCCGCCGCGGGTCTTAGTCTCTATGGCACGAGGAGCGCAACCGCCTCCCAAACCCGCCTCAGGCAGCGAGGCGCTGCTGCTTCTCGAACATGACGCGGTTGCGCCCGGCATTCTTGGCCCGGTAGAGCTGGCGGTCGGCCTGGCGCATCAGTTCGGAGATCTTGGCATCCGGCCAGCAGACGGTTCCGCCGACGCTGATCGTGAGCTTGAGTGTCGTTCCCTGCGCCGGCATGAAACCGATTGCCTCGACCTCGGCGCGAATGCGTTCGGCCGCCTTCTCTGCCTTGTCGCTGCTCGCCCCGACGAGGAAGACGGCGAATTCCTCGCCGCCGATTCGCCCCACGATATCCGCGGCATTGGTGGCGCGGCCGATGGCGGCGGCTATGTCGAGCAGGGCGTCGTCGCCGACGAGATGGCCGAAATTGTCGTTGATCCGCTTGAAGTGGTCGGCATCGACGAGCAGCAGCGCGCCGCGGTTGGGCTTGCGCCGCGTCGCGTCGAGGGCGGAGAAGAATGCCTCGCGATTGAGGAAACCGGTCATCACGTCGCGCCGGGCTTTCTCGGCGAGCCTCGCGTTCGCCTGTTCCAGCGCGGCGTGGGCGGTGCGCAACTGTTCGTTGAGCAGCCGCAGCCGATGCTTCTGCCAGTAGGTGAAGGAGCTTGCCGGGAAGGCGATGACAAGCGGGCACAGGATCGGCAGCCAGAGCGACGCGCCGGAGATCTCGACGCCCATGCCGGCCACGACGGCGAGCGATGCGACGATCGACAGGGCCGTTGCCACACCTGCCTTGACGAAGACTGAAATCAAGCTGCGTTCCATGATTGCGACTGATCGCAGATCGGACTGAAGTTCAGGTTCAGCCGATCGTTAGAGTTTTAGCGAGATCGGCTGGGCAGCCTTCGCGATGATCGCTCTGCGGCACGGGACCTCGATGAAGCGCCAGAGCAGCCACGATCCGACATAGATCAGGACAAGCACGACGATAATCGTGGCCGGCCGCCCGAGATAGGATAGCCAGTCATACTTCAAAGCGGCGCGAATGAGCAGCTGATGCAGCATGTAGGTCGAGAAGCTGATCTCGCCGAGCAACACCAGCGCCCGGACGGAAAGTGCCTGCGAGATCAATCCGCCGTTCTGGGCAAAGACGAAGATGGCGAAGGCAAAGACAAGCACCCCGCCGGACTGGCCGTACCAGAGGCCGATCTTCTCGTGACCGGCACCGGCGATCGCCGCTTGGACTGCCGTCGAGGTGACGGCGTAGAACGCGACACCGGCAATGGCGGCGACCTCGAGGAGCGTCGAGTTGCCCTCGATGCGGCGCCCCGCGTTGAAAAGCCGCCCTGCGGCTACGCCGACTACGAACTCCACCACCCGCACTGCCGGGTGTTGCAGGATCACATGAACGTGCCAGAACTCGAATGGTCGGGACGGCACTGGCGGAACGGAAATGACGATGATTGCAGCAATGAGCGTCAGCCCCACGAACCACATCCCCAAGCGGCTCGTCGCGGCCAGAAACGGAAACAGGATATAGAACCAGAGTTCGGCCGAAATGCTCCACGACGGCGCGTTCCACGAGAAGACGAGTCCATTGATAGGTATCCATGCGTGGAGCATCAGGAGGTTGATCGGCGCGGTTATCGCGTAAAGGGGAGAAAACAGGGCGTTGGGCTGGATAACGAGCGCGGCAATGAGGAACGTGACGAGGTGGACAGGCCAGAGCCGGGCAAATCTGGCGACATAGAACGACCTCACGGAATGGCCGGTGAAATCCCGGTAGACATAGGTCAGGATGAAGCCGGAAAGAACGAAGAAGAAGCCGACGCCGAGCCCGTATCGACCGTCCCCCGGCAACCCCCCAAGGCTCGAAGACGTCATGTGTCCCGTCACGATTGCCGCGGCGGCGAAGAAGCGCAAGGACGTGAGAGGGTGAAGCGGCGACGCTTTCAAGCGAGATTCCCCAGGACCCGAGCGACTGTCACCCAGCTTCGTTATCCGACTTTGATCCTGAATGGGACTGTAGAGTTCGGCGCCGCCGCCTCAGGGTGAAGACGTTCGTTCACCTTCCCCGCGTTCGACCCCAGAATGCCGCTCGTCCGAACGTCCGTCGGCATGGACACGTCCCGCGCCGGGAGCTAGCGTCCGGAAAATCCGGCGCCATCCGGGCGGCCATTCACAAGCGGGCAGATGAGACTTTTTATTCACGTCGGGCCGCACAAGACGGGCACGTCGGCCCTTCAAGCCTCCCTGCACAAGAATCACGCTGCCCTGCGGCAGCGCGGCGCGTGGTATCTGGGGTGGGAGGCGACGACCAATCACACCCTTCTCGGACACGCATTCCTGCATTCGGACCCGGCTGCATCCGCACTGCTGAACCGTTACATCGACGCGGCCGCCGCGGCGGGCTGCGACATCTGCATCGTGAGTTCGGAGAGCTTTTCGAAACATGCCTTCGATCCGGCGCCCTTCCTTCACGCGATCGGGGGCTTGCAGGCGACCTTCATCGCCTATCTGCGCGCGCCCGACGATCGCCTCGTCTCAGCCTTCAACCAGATGGTGCGACATGGTCGACGGGTCGCGCCGATCGAGGAAAGGGGAAACTACGATCCCACCTACCACTCCAATCTGACCAAGTGGGCCGCCGCCGACGGACATCGGCTCGTTCTGGCGCCCTACGACGAGCGGCAGTGGCCCGACGGCAGCATTCTCGACGATTTCCTGGGCATGATCGGCGTCGATGCAATCGGTTTGGAGCGTTCGCTGGGACCCTTCGAGGCGAACCGCAGCCTGCCCGCCGGCCTGACCGAAGTTCTGCGGCTCGCGAACGGGCTTGCCATGAGCGAGGAGACCCGACGGAGCCTGTCGCACGGACTTGAGAAACTCGCGTTGTCCCGGCCCGAACTCTTTTCGAAAGGCTCCCTTCTGGACCGCGATGCGCGAGTAGCGCTCCGACGCGCGCTGCGCGACAGCCTCGATCTCTGGCGGCCGTATTATCGCGCCGGCTTCGAGGAAGGCTTCCTGATTTCCGAGGATTTCTGATCCGGCTGTCGAGGCGGTGGGCGGATGCAATGCATTGCCGCTTTTCGACCGTCATCGCGATGAAGTATGGAACGGCATGACCAACAGCCCTTCACCCGCCCGCTTCTCCCATGTCACCGACTGGGTGTTCGACCTCGACAACACGCTCTATCCGCATCATTCGAACCTGTTCGCGCAGATCGACGTGAAGATGACGGCCTATGTGGCGGAGCTTCTGCAACTGCCGCGCGACGAGGCGAGGGTGCTGCAGAAGGAACTCTATCTCGAATACGGCACGACGCTGAACGGCCTGATGGAGAGGCACCGCATCGACCCGGACGAATTCCTGCAGAAGGTGCATGACATCGACTATTCCTGGGTCAAGCCGAACCCGGAGCTCGGCCAGGCGATCAAGGCGCTGCCGGGGCGCAAGTTCATCTTCACCAATGGCGACCGCGGGCACGCGGAGCGGACCGCGCGGCAGCTCGGCGTGCTCGACGAGTTCGACGACATCTTCGATATCGTCGCGGCGGGGCTGACGCCCAAGCCGGCGCGGGGCACCTACGAGAAGTTCGTCGAGCTGCACAAGATCGCCGGTCCGAATGCCGTCATGTTCGAGGACCTGGCGCGCAACCTCGTCGTGCCCAAGGCGCTCGGCATGACGACGGTGCTGATCGTGCCGAACAATTTCGAGCCGACCTTCTCCGAGATCTGGGAGCGTGACCCAGCCCTCGACGACGAGGTCGACTACGTCACCGACGACCTGACGTCCTTCCTGCGCACCATTCTGGGACAGGCCTCCGCTTGAAGCGCTTCACCTCCGTCGAGGCGCGGATCGATGCGGCCGCCCACCGGGTGCTCGACCGGCTGCCGCAAGGCGGCGTTTCGGGAGCACTCGTCGAGTTCGTCGTCTTCGGCCTGAAACAGGCCTGGGCCTGCCTGTTCGGCGGCGCGCTCCTGGGGATAATGATCCTGACGGCTCTCTTGTGGCCGCAGGCCGCGCCGATCGAGCGCTACGATTTCCTGTTCCTCGCCGCGCTGTCGATCCAGGCCGCACTGCTCGCCTTCAAGCTGGAGACGCCGAGGGAGGCGTTGGTCATCCTCGTCTTCCATCTGGTCGGAACGGCGATGGAACTGTTCAAGACCAGCGCCGGCTCGTGGATCTATCCGGAGGAAGCCTTCTTCCGGATCATGGGCGTGCCGTTGTTCTCGGGCTTCATGTATGCCGCCGTCGGCTCCTACATCGCCCGCATCACGCGCATCTTCGACATGCGCTACACGGATTACCCGTCGCTCGCAGCGACGGTGGTGCTGGCGGTGGCGATCTACATCAACTTCTTCACGCATCACTTCGTCTTCGATGCGCGCTGGGGCCTGTTCGCCTTCGCCTTCGTGCTGTTTCGCAGGACGCGCGTCCACTACCGCGTCTTTCGCGGCCGCCACCAGATGCGGCTGCTGGTCGGTTTCCTGCTGGTGGCGCTGTTCATCTGGTTCGCCGAGAACATCGCCACCTGGTCGCGGGCGTGGATCTATCCCTCGCAGGCGAACGGCTGGACGCCGGTCTCGCTGTCGAAGCTCGGCGCCTGGTATCTGCTGATGATCATTTCCTTCGTGTTGGTGAGCCTCGTCCACCGGCCCGCCGCGCCGGACCGGGAACCGGAGACGGTTCCCGGGAAGCGCGACGCGGACGAGGTTCGCTGATCGAAATCAGTGCCCGTGGGCGTCGGCGGCCGCCTTGACCGGCAGCTGCAACTCGACCTTGCCGGCCTTCTCGAATTCGAGCGTGACGGCGATTGTCGCGCCCTCCCTGAACGGCTCCTTCACCTGCATGAACATCAGGTGCAGGCCGCCGGGCTTCAGCTCTACGATCTGGCCGGCCGGGATCTCGATGCCGCCTTCGACCGGACGCATGACCATCACGTCGTTCTTGATCTCCATCGTGTGCATCTCGGACTTACCGGCGGCCGTGGTCGAGACGCCGATCATCCGGTCCGGGGTCGAACCGCCATTGGCGATCGTCACGAAGCCGCCGCCCGCCGGCTGGCCGGGAAGCATGGCGCGCAGCCAGCCGCCGGTGAGCGTCAGGTCACCGACCTTGACCGCGTCCGCCGCCATGTGGCCGCCATGGCCGTCGTCTGCCGCCGCCGCGATGGTCACGAAGGGAGCGGGATGCTTGAGCGAATGCGGATCCTGGCCCTCGGCCGCGATCTCGTTCCACGCCACCTGGCCGTCCTTGCAGAGCTGCGTGACGATGAAGGGCAGCTTCGCGCCGGGATCGGCCGACAGGGAACCGTTGACGACGAATTCCTCGTAGAAGTCGTCCGGCAGGTCGCCGCCGCTCCAGGTGACCGACTTGAGGCCCGACGAGACGTCTTTGCCGTGCAATTTGTAGGTCTTGGCGTAGTCGCCCTTTTCGGTGGCGACCTGCCAGCCGGCCTTGGGCATCGGCTTGGCGCCGATGAAGCCTTCGGGCAGGTCGATCCTGACCGTATGGGTGGCCTGGCCGTCGCAGCCGTGCGGGATGCGCAGGACGGCCTTGTAGGAACCGGCCGGCGCTTCCGCCTTCTCCAGCGTGGAGTGGGCGAAGGCGGTGACGATGGAAACGGCCGTGAGCGCGCAGGCTGCGGCCAGGGGAAGAACGTAACGACGCATGATGATCTCCTATGACGTCTGAAATGACATGACGACCCGCGCAGGATTGCGCGGCCGACCGGTGTTTCAGGCGAAGGAGGGGGGTGCGCGTATGCCCGGCGGCCGTTCGGGCGGCAGGGACTGGGGGCTGATTGTGTGGCGTGAATGCGGCGGCGCCTCGGCGACGGCGAGAACCGGCTCCCAGGCCGGGACGGCGACGACGATCGCCTTGGCGAGCGTCTTCAGGCCGCAGGCGCCGACGACGCATTCTCCGCAGCCTTCATGGTGGACCGGCGTGCCGTCTGGCAGCGGCTCCGCGCCGATCGCTGAGCAGATGACGAGATGGCCGTTGGTGGCAGCCTGCGCGGTTGCCAGCGGCTGCAGCGTGTGGGCGAAGAGCAGGAACAGGGCGAGCGCGGCGAACAGGCGCTGGTCGCGCCTCAGCCGTGCAAACCATGACGGTTTCGCCGAGTTCCTCATGCCGCACCCATAGCCCGACGGCTTGGCCGGCGCCAGTGCGTCAAACTGGCTGGTCGATGCCGTAGAAGGCGCTGATGACGTCCCACGCCTCCGCGGCGGTGTCGGCATAGTTGATGATGTGCTGGTCGCCGGGCGAGATCGTGCCCTGTTCGGCGAGGAAGTCGAGGTCGAGGGCGCGATGCCAGAACTCGCTGCCGAACAGGATGACCGGCACCCGCTCCATGCGCCCGGTCTGGATCAGCGTCAGCGTCTCGAAGAACTCGTCCATCGTGCCGAAGCCGCCGGGGAAGATGGCGACCGCCTTGGCGCGCATGATGAAGTGCATCTTGCGGATCGCGAAATAGTGGAAGTTGAAGCACAGCTCCGGCGTCACGTAGAGATTGGGCGCCTGCTCGTGCGGCAGGACGATATTGAGGCCGATCGACGGAGCGCCCACATCCGCGGCGCCGCGGTTGCCCGCCTCCATCACCCCCGGCCCGCCGCCGGTGACGACGACGAATTCGCGGTGATAGGACCCGGCCGAATGTTCCGAGCACAGGCGGGCGAACTTGCGCGCCTCGTCGTAATATTTGCTGTTCGCCTTGAGGTTCTTCTCCTGGGTCTCGTTCTTGGCCGCCCAGGCAGGCCCGCCGGGCTCCGGGATGCGCGCGCCACCGAACAGGATGACCGTCGAGCGGATGCCGCGCTCGGTCAGGATCAGCTCCGGCTTCATCAGTTCGAGCTGCAGGCGCACCGCGCGCATCTCGCGCCGGGTCAGGAAGTCCTCGTCGTTCCAGGCGAGCCGGTAGGTGGACGCGCGGGTCTGCGGCGTATCGGGGACGGATTTGGCACGCTCCAGATCCTCGTCGGAGTGTGGCAGCGGCGTCCAGCCGTTCTTTTCCATGGGATTCATCAGCAGTTCCCCTGTTCCGACCGCGTTTTTCCGTCCTGGAAGGCCCGCAGAGTCGGGCGTCTCCGGCGGTCGAAGCGCGATTGACCCTCGCCCATGTCGATGACATAGGTTCCGCGCGGTTTTAGCCTACCCGTCCTGCTGTTAACGGAGCGTTATCCATGTCGAAGCCCGATCTGTCGTCCCTCGAAAAATCGGTGGAGGCTGCGTTCGAGGCGCGCGACGGCATCAATGCCGCGACCAGGGGCGAGGCGCGCGAGGCGATCGAGACGACGCTCGATCTGCTCGACAAGGGCCAGATCCGCGTCGCCGAGCGCGGCGCCGACGGCACCTGGCATGTCAATCAGTGGATGAAGAAGGCGGTGCTTCTGTCCTTCCGCCTCAGCCCGATGGCGATCATCAAGGGCGGGCCGGGCGACAGCGCCTGGTGGGACAAGGTCGCCTCCAAGTTCGACGGCTGGGGCGCGGTGGATTTCGAGAAGGCCGGCTTCCGGGCGGTGCCGAACTGCGTCGTGCGCCACTCGGCTTATATTGCGCCGAACGCGATCCTGATGCCCTCCTTCGTCAATCTCGGCGCCTATGTCGGCGAGGGCACGATGGTCGACACCTGGGTCACGGTCGGCTCCTGCGCCCAGATCGGCAAGCATGTGCACCTCTCGGGCGGCGTCGGCATCGGCGGCGTGCTGGAACCGCTGCAGGCCGGACCGACGATCATCGAGGACAACTGCTTCATCGGCGCGCGCTCCGAAGTGGTCGAGGGCTGCATCGTGCGCGAGGGATCGGTGCTCGGCATGGGCGTGTTCATCGGCAAGTCGACCAAGATCGTCGACCGCGCCACCGGCGAGGTGACGTATGGCGAAGTGCCGCCCTATTCGGTGGTCGTCGCCGGCGCGATGCCGGGCGGCACGATGGGCAACGGACAGCCCGGCCCCGGCCTCTACTGCGCCGTGATCGTCAAGCGCGTCGACGAGCGGACCCGCTCCAAGACGTCGATCAACGAACTGCTGCGGGACTGAGGGGGCGATGTAGCCGATGATCGACGTGTCGCAGCTTGTCTGGCTTTTCCTGCGGCTGAAGGGGCGCATCAGCCGCGCGGCCTACCTGCTCGCCGGCCTGCTCGCGAACCTAATTCCGCTCTTCCTGCTCTACCGGTTCACCCTGGTGCCCGAAGGCAGCACGGAGTCGATGGGCTGGGCAGTTGCCTTCACCCTGATCGGCATCCTTGCGATCTGGGCGATCTTCGCACTGAGCGTGAAGCGCGTGCACGACCTCGGCAAGCCCGGCGCCTATGCGCTCGCCCTGTTCGTTCCGCTCGTCTCCTATGTCGCCTTCGTCATCCTGTGCGTGATGCCGGGGGAGCCGGGACCCAACAGGTACGGCGAAACGACCAACAGTCCGGCGTGAGCCCATGTCGTCCGGTCTCGATACTTCGGCACGCTACCGGACCATCGACGCCACCAGGGTCATCGCGACGGCCGAACTGCTCGAGGCCCGGATCGCCGACCGCTTCCCCGAATCGGGACTGCGCAAGGTCGCCGTCGAACTGATCGCCCTCGGCAGGGACATCGCCCGCGAAGCTCGGGCGCTCGAGGCGCCGATCCGCTGGCTGCGCCTGATGATTTGGGCGACGATCCTGATCGGCGTGCTGGTCATTGCCTTCGTGATGACCATCCTGTCCTTCGACCGCATCGACACCGGCGCCTTCGACTTCGTCCAGGGCATCGAGGCATCCCTGAATACGCTGCTGCTGGTCGGTCTCGGCATGATCACGCTGACCCAGACCGAGATCAGGGTGAAGCGCCGCAAGGTCTTCGCCGGGCTGCATTCGCTGCGCTCGATGATCCACGTCATCGACATGCATCAATTGACGAAGGATCCCGCAGCGCTGTCGCAGAGCTTCACGCCCTCGACGCATTCGCCGAAGCGCGACCTGACCCCCGCCGACCTGTCGCGCTATCTCGACTACTGCACCGAGATGCTGTCGATCACCGGCAAGCTCGCGGCGCTCTACGCCCAGTCCGTCAACGACGACGTCGTCGTCCGCGCCGTGAACGACGTGGAAAGCCTCGGCAGCAACCTGGCGCGCAAGATCTGGCAGAAGATCATCATGATTGCCGAACAGTCCGGCGCGCCCCGCCGGCCCGGCTGATCAGGCGGGATCTGTCAGCACGGCAGGTGTCCCGAGGGACGGCGAGACGACCGGCCCGGTCTTCGGGTCGGCCGGCATCGTTTCGACTGTCGCCGTAGGATCCACGAAAATCAGCGGCTCCACATTTCGTCGAAATAGGCCTTGTCGTCGAAGTTCGGGTCGTCCGGGCCGTAGTCTTCGCGGATCCGGCGCCGGACCGCCTCCAGCTGTTCGCGCAGGGTAGGCTTCGCCCCGGCCTGATCCAGCGCCCGCTGCAGCGCGATCCGCACCGCCTCGGTCTTCGTCTTCACACCGTAGGCGGCCTGGACGTCACGGACAAGCCGGTCGACTTCCTGGTCCTTGACATAGAGCGCCATGAGACACCCCCGGTTCGAACAAAAAGGCTATCCTGAAGGCGCCAGGCTTTCAACGTCCGGCGGTTGCAGGACCGCTCAGGCGGCGATCTTGGGACCGTAGCGCGTGATGTCGACGCGGTCGCGTCCGGCATTCTTGGCGGCATAAAGACGTTCGTCCGCCGCCCGGTAGAGATCGGCGAACGTCGCGCCCCGGTCGAACGTCGCTCCGCCGACGCTGATGGAGAGGTCGTGCTTGCGGCCGTATGGCGCGAACGGGGCGGAGCGCACCGCGGCGCGGATGCGGTCGGCGACCATCGCGGTCCGCGCCGGATCCGCGCTGGGAAGGAACACCGCGAATTCCTCCCCGCCAAGCCGGCCGACCAGATCGATCTCGCGGACCATTGACTTGATCGTGCCGGCGATCAGCTTCAATGCCTCGTCGCCGAGGTCATGACCGAAATTGTCGTTGACCGCCTTGAAGTGGTCGACGTCGAGCACCAGCAGGGCGCCGCTGCCGGCTCCCTCATGCTTTTCCACCCGCTCCAGGTATCCGTCGACCAGCGCGGTGAAGGCACGCCGGTTCAGGCAGGAGGTCAGCGGGTCGGTGGCCGCCACGTTCATGAGCTCGCTGTGCGCGATGGAGAGTTCGCGCAGCTTGCTCAGCAGGAAGAAGAAGAAGGGCGGAGCGACGACCAGCGGGATGATGATGTTGTTCACCGGGTCTTTGCCCCAGCGCCATGTGCCGGTCTCGAACGAATAACTGTCGATCGCGAATGCCGCGAGGATGCAGAAGAGCGTGCCGACCGCGGTCAGCAGATAGACCCGCGCCTTGCCACGAGAAGACAGGTCCAGGTGTTTGAAGGCCATTGGCCGCGCGACTCCGACTCCAGGACGCACACTAGCACAGCGGAGTTAAGGGTTGATAAAGTCTTTGGTGCGCTTGGGTCATGCCCATCGTCGCACCAGCGCCTGGCATCGTGACAGACGCCGCCCTTTGGACTAACGCTCGTGCAATGAGCCTGCCCACCGATCCCGCCGCCAATCTCGCCGCACTCATCCGCTGCCCGTCGGTCACGCCGGCCGAGGGCGGGGCGCTCAGCGCGCTGGGCGGCATGCTGGCGCCTATGGGCTTTTCGGTCGAACGGCCGGTGTTCAGCGAACAGGGCACGCCCGACGTCGAGAACCTCTATGCCCGGCTGTCCGGCAACGGCCCGCACCTGATGTTCGCCGGTCATACCGACGTCGTGCCGCCGGGCGACGAGCAGGCCTGGACGCACCCGCCCTTCGCCGCCGAGATCGCCAACGGCCAGATGTACGGCCGCGGCGCCGTCGACATGAAGGGCGGCATCGCCTGCTTCGTGGCGGCGATTGCCCGCCATGTCGGGGAGCGCGGCGCGCCGAAGGGCTCGGTCTCGCTGCTGATCACCGGCGACGAGGAAGGCCCGTCGATCAACGGCACGTCGAAGCTGCTCGAATGGGCCGCCGCGAAGGGCGAGACCTGGGACGCCTCGATCGTCGGCGAGCCGACCAATCCCGAACGGCTGGGCGACGCGATCAAGATCGGCCGGCGCGGCTCCATCTCCGGCACGATCATCGTGCGCGGCGTGCAGGGCCATGCCGCCTATCCGCATCTCGCCGACAATCCGGTGCGCGGCCTCGTCTCCCTGGTCGAAGCGTTGCTTTATCCGGCCTTCGACAAGGGCACGGCCGATTTCCAGCCAAGCAATCTCGAAGTCACGACCATCGACGTCGGCAACCCGGCGACGAACGTCATCCCCGGCAAGGCGACCGCCTCGTTCAACATCCGCTTCAACGACAGCTGGAACGGCGAGACGATCCAGGCCGAGATCCACAATCGTCTCGACCGCGCGGCCCGCAAGTCGAAGCTGCGCCCCGGCAGGACGGAGCCGGTCGACTACGAGCTTGTCTGGCGCGGCCGGGCGAGCCCGGTGTTCCTGACCCACGACGACAAGCTGATCCGCACCTTAAGCGGTTCGGTCGAGAAGATGACCGGGCGATATCCCGCGCTCTCGACCTCGGGGGGAACCTCCGACGCGCGCTTCATCAAGGACTATTGTCCGGTGGTGGAGTTCGGGCTCGTCGGCAAGACGATGCATATGGTCGACGAGCGCGTGGCGCTCGACGATCTGGAGATGCTGACGCGCATTTACCAGCGCTTCCTCGCGGACTGGTTCGCCTGACATGCCGAGCGGCGACGACATACAAGCCTACCTCGCCGGCGCCTGGCGGCTGATGATGGGCAAGCCCGACGGCGTGCGCGCGCTGGACGTTTCGGCCGACGGATTCTGGAACTCGTTCTTCGCTATCCTCGTGGCGTTCCCGGCGCTCAGCGTCAGCTGGGCCGCGCTCGCGGCCGAACTCTCCGAAGACGGGCTCGGCAGCCGCTATTCGATCCTGTTGCGCCTCGCGGTCATCGACGTCGTGGCCTGGGTTCTGCCGCTGCTCGTCCTTGGCCTGGTCGCGCGGCCGGCGGGCATTCTCGACCGCTATCCGCATTTCGTCGTCGCCAGCAACTGGGCTTCGGCCCTGCTGGCATGGCTGATGCTGCCGGCCGGCCTGCTCAACCTCTTCGCCCCGGAGGCAAGCGATCTCAACAACACGGTTTCGCTGGTCGTTTTCCTCGCCGCCCTGGTGCTGAGCTGGCGGCTGACGAACGCTGTCCTGGTGAAAGGTGCCGTCGTCGCCAGCGCCGTCTTCGTCGGCATGGTCTTTGCAGGGATATTCCTAATCGTGTTCCTGCAGGGTCTGTTCGGCCTGGAAGGGGCTCAGGTTCCGGCCGGGTAGTCGACGGCGATCAGATAGAGTCCGTCCGGCGGCGCGACGGGGCCGCAGCGTGCCCGGTCGGCGGCGGCGAGCGCATCCTTCACGTCCCCTGGTGTCCAGGCGCCTTCGCCGACGCGTTTCAGCGTGCCGGCCATCGAGCGGACCTGGTTGTGCAGGAATGACCGCGCCGAGGCACGGATCTCGATCACGTCGCCCACGCGGGTGACGTCGAGCCGGTCGAGCGTGCGCAGCGGGCTGTTTGCCTGGCAGTGGATCGAGCGGAAGGTGGTGAAGTCGTGCCTGCCGACCAGGTGTTGTGCGGCCTTGTCCATGGCCTCTGCATCGAGCGGCTTCGGCACCCACCAGGCCCGCTTCGCCTCCAGGGCCAGACGGGCGCGGCGGTTGACGATCCGGTAGAGATAATGGCGGGCGGTGGCCGAGAAGCGGGCGTCGAACTCCGCTCCCACCTGTCGCGCGGCAAGGATCGCGACCGCGTCGCTGGCGAGCCCGAGATGGGCGTTGAGCGCATCGCGAACGGTATCGGCCGGCCAGTCCTTCGCGAGATCGACATGCGCGACCTGGCCGGTCGCATGCACACCGGCGTCGGTGCGCCCGGCGCCGCGGATCGACACGTCTTCGCCGCAGAAGGCCTTGATCGCGTCCTCGATCGCCTCCTGGATCGAACGCTGCCCGGCCTGCCGCTGCCAGCCGGAAAACGCGCTGCCGTCATATTCGATGTCGAGCCGGTAGCGCGGCATCTCAGAGATCCGAAAAGGCGCGGGCGTAGACGAGCCGACCGCTCGCCGGCGCGTCGCCCCAGGCCAACGCCTGCAGCGCCTCGCACTGGTAGTCGCTGGCAAAGCCGGCAGCGCGCTCGTGCGCGTAGCCGAAGCGGCCGTAGTAGGACGGCTCGCCGAGCACGACGGACAAAGTCTCGCCGGCATCCTTCAGCAGCGCATGGGCGGCTTCGACGAGCGCGGTGCCGATGCCGCTGTCCTGTCGCTTCGGCTTGACGGAGAGGGGCGCAAGCGCGACGGCGGGGAACCGATCGGTCCCGTTCTCGACGATGAGGCGCGAGAACAGGATGTGGCCGACGATCTCGCCTTCCTGCGTCGCGACGAGTTCGAGCACCGTGTCGCCGCCGGCAACAAGCGCCTCGACAAGATCGGCCTCGGCCGGCTGGCCGAAGGCCTGCAGTTCCACATCGCGGATGCCGGCGCGGTCGGCGGGCTCTGCCGGGCGAATGACGAGGCCGCGGATCATGACAGCCGGTCTCCCGTGGCGAGGCGCACGCCGCGCAGGAAGTCCTGCGCCGTCATCGGCTTGGCGCCGGCGCGCTGCACCTCGACGAGGCGAACCGCGCCGTCGCCGCAGGCGATGGCGAGATCGCCGTCCAACACCTCGCCGGGCTCGCCCGCGCCGTCCGCCCGCGTCGTTCGCAGCACCTTGAGCCGTTCCGCCTTGCCGTTGACCGTCACCTCGCACCAGGCTCCGGGGGCGGGCGACAGCGCCCGCACCGTGTCGTGCACCTCGCGCGCAGGACGCGTCCAGTCGATCCGGGTTTCGGCCTTGTCGATCTTCTTCGCATAGGTGACGCCGTCGGCGGGCTGTGGCGTCAATGCCAATTCGCCCCGCTCCAGCTTCGCCATTGCCTCGACCATCAGCGCCGCGCCAGTCTCGCTCAAGCGGTCGTGCAGTTCGCCGCCGGTCATGTCGGGACCAATCGCGACACGGGCGGTCAGGGCGACAGGGCCGGTGTCGAGCCCCTCATCCATCTTCATCACCATCATGCCGGTTTCAGCGTCGCCGGTCATGATCGCGCGCTGGATGGGGGCCGCACCCCGCCAGCGCGGCAGGAGCGACGCATGGCCGTTGAAACAGCCGAGCCTTGTGCCCTCCAGGATCGCCTTCGGCAGGAGAAGCCCGTAGGCGACGACGACCGCCGCGTCTGCCCTCAGCGCCCGGAACGCCTCCTGCTCGGTCTCGCCCTTGAGCGAGACGGGCGTGCGCACCTCAATGCCCATCGCTTCCGCCGCGCGCTGGATGGGCGAGGGGGTGAGTTCGAGCCCGCGCCGGCCGGCCGGGCGCGGTGGCTGCGAATAGACGGCCGCGATCTCGTGCCCCGCCGCACAGAGGGCGCGCAGCGTCGGCACGGAAAACTCCGGCGTGCCCATGAAAATCAGTCGCAACGTCATGCTGGTCGGTTCACCTGGTCTGCGCGCTTGAACAGCCTCGGCGCGCGAAGGTCAACCCGTCCGCCCGGTCAGCCCCGCACCGCCGCGACGTGGCGGGCGAAATCGGGCGTCTCCATCAGCGCCTTGCACCGGGCGAAGCGGTTGTCGGCATAGGCGCGGAAGTCGTCGGCCGGGTTGCCGTTGGCGAGCTGGATCAGCCCCCACAGCGTCCACAGCAGATCGCACATCGCCTTGTAGATGACGACGCGGCCGCGGTCGCTCGCCGACGGTTCGCCGCCGAAATAGGCGGCCAGCATCTCGTCTTCTTGGCGCGCATCGAAGCCCCCTTCCACCGAAAGGTCGCCGAGATCCCACATCGGATCGTTCATGCCCGAATATTCCCAGTCGACGATCCACATGCGCTCGCCGGTGTCGAGGAAGTTCTCGCAGAGCGGATCGCAATGGCAGGCGACGATTGGCAGCGGATGCGCCGCAAGCGCCGCGCGCACCGTCTCGTCCGCCTCGCGCACGACGTCATGGTAGCCTGGGGGCAGGGCGACATCCTTGGTGGAGAGCACCTTCAGGTAGTCGTCGATCATCGCGAAGAGTTCGAAACGGAACGGAAAGACGGCGCCCGATGTGTGAAGCCTGCGGAAGGCTTCACCCGCGCGGGCCGGACTGCCGGAACGCGCCCGGAACTCTTCCGGCGACATCGTCACCGCGTCGTCGACGAAGCGCGTCGCCATCACGCCGGTCGCCTCGTCGAAATGCAGAACCTGCGGCGACACGCCGGCCTTCGCCGCCTCGCGCGCGGCAACTGCCTCGTTGGCGCGGCTGATATATTCCTCGGTGCCCTTGCCGGGGATGCGCAGGCAGAACTCGCCGGCGCGGTAGACGCGGTTGGTCAGCCCGCCCATCCGCTCCAGCGGGCCACCATAACCGGCGAGCGCCGGAATGGAGGCAAGGACGGCGCGGACGTCGGCGAGGTCTTCGGTCATTGTGTAATCCGGCGAGGCTGAGAACGCAGCATAGCCTCACTCCACCCCCGTTCATCAAGGGGTGAAGTACGTTGCACCACTATGGCGGAACGCGCCCCGGCGCTCAGTAGCCGCCGGGCGGCAGATAGGTGAGGGCCGCGCGAATGGTCACGCTGCAGCCCGGAATGCCGAGATTGTTGGCCGTTCCCGTCATTGTCACCGTAGTGGTGGCGGCGGCGACGGCCGAGATCGCGAAATTGGTCGTGATCGAGGGAATCGTAACCGGCTGCGCAAAGGCGTTGCCGGATACGCTGACCGTGCCGGCGCCGCGCAGGGTCGGCGTGCCGTCGTTGTTGGTCATCAGCAGAGCGCCGTTCGAGCTGATGATCGCCAGCCGCTCGGGCGCAGTCTCGGCGCCGACATTGGCCTTGTATTCGACGATGAAGCTTTCCGAGACGTCGTATTCCGCGATGCAGGGGCCAGTGGCGGTGCGGGCGGTGATGACAGCGATGCCCTTGAACAGTTTGCCTGCATGGGCCTGTCCTGCTGCGCCGATGGCCGTTGCCAGGGCGATCGAAGCGAGGACCGATATGCGTCCGATGGACATGGGTGTTCTCCTGGTCTGGACGTGGCAAGATGAGCAGGCGGGATGATGCATGGTTCCCTGGCGGAAACAATGGCCCAGATAGGCCAAGGGCTCCGCCGAAAACGCCCGCTGGACGACGCCGCGCCCCTGCCCACGCATCGAGGTGTGCCGATCTGGGGAATGCGGTCACCGACTGTCTGATTAAGCGCGGACGAAGGTGCCTTCACTCAGGCTTGCCTTCACGGCCCCCCGCCGGGATATGGTGGATCGCGTAGAAGCAGCGAGGACATCATGGCGGACGGACATCACGAGGGCGCGCTCGGACAGGTCTACAGTGCGAAAAAGCCTGAAGAGGTCGCGGCGCTCTACGATCGCTGGGCCGATACCTATGACGCGGAAATGGCGGTCGCAGGTTATCGTCACCCGTCGATCGCGCTGGCCCTTCTGGCGCGCCATTTGCCGCGCGGGGCGACACCCGTGCTCGACGCCGGCTGCGGCACCGGGCTGGTCGGTGAATGGCTGGGCATCGTCGGCTATCCCGAGGTCGAGGGACTGGACATCTCGCCGGGCATGCTGGAGCGGGCGAGGGCCAAGGGTGCCTATTCGAAGCTGCACAATCTGGCGCTCGGCGGTCCATTGCCCTTCGCCGACGGTCATTTCGCCGGCATCGTCTCGGCGGGCGTCTTCACGACCGGCCATGTCGGCGCGGAAGGGCTCGACGAGCTGATCCGCATCTGCCGGCCGGGCGGCGCGATCGTGCTGACTGTCAAGAACACGCTGTGGGAGGAGGGCTTTGCCACGCGGATCGCGGAGCTGGAGGCGCGGGGCATGGTCACCCGCGCCGAGGAGACGGAGCCTTATGTCTCGATGCCCGGGGAGGTGGGTACAGTGCCGAGCCGGGCGGTGGTGTTGCGGCGATAGCCGAGCCCGGTTCAAGCCGACTTGGGTTCCGGGGCGACCGCAACATAGCGCGCGACGTTGATCTCGCCCTCGCGTTTGCGGGCGACGGCGATGTCGTAGCTGTTCTGCATGCGCATCAGCGTGTCCATGCTGACGCCGAAGGCTTTCTCGAGACGCAGTGCCATTTCCGGCGATAGCGCCGCGCGTTCGTTGAGCAGGGCGGACAGGGCCGGACGCGTCACCCCAAGCACTTCGGCCCCAGCCGTGACCGACAGTCCCGCCGGTTCCAGAATCTCCGCGCGCACGAAGCTACCGGGATGCGGCGGGCTTTTCAGGCGGAAGCTCGGTTTTGCGGTCATGGTCCGTTCCTAATGGTAGTCTTCGTAGTCGAGATCGATGATCTCGATCTCCTGCTGATCGATCCGAAAGGTGATGCGCCAGTTCTTGCTGACGAAAAGGCTCCACGTGCCCCTTCGGTCGCCAACGAGCTGGTGGGCTTTCCAGGTCGGAACGCTACGCAACTCGTCCTCGCGCTCCATATCCTGCAGGAATGCGATGATGTTGCGAATCTTTCCGATGAACTGCGCCGGAAGTCCGCCGGCGTCGTCGTCCAGGATCAGTCGGCGCAGGCCTTTGTGCTTCACCGATCGGATGATCATTCAAATGATCGTAGGTCTCTCTGGCTCACTTGTAAAGCGTCGCGTTACGGGTTACGATCTTGGCTGATTTTCGGGGATCGTTCTGTTTCTGGCTACCCCTTCACCCGCTCCGCCGTCGGATCGTAGAGCGGCCGCATGTGCAGCGTCGCCGGCACCGTCTCCATCGCCACGACCAGCTCGTATGTCCCCGACGCCAGGAACTCGTCGCTAACGCCCTCCGCATTCCGCACATAACCGTAGCCGATGTTCTGGCCCACCGTGTAGCCGTAGCCGCCGGAGGTGAGGTAGCCGACCGGCTGGCCGTCGCGCAGGATCGTCTCGCGGCCGAGCAGGACCACCGACGGATCGTCGACGGTGAAGCAGGCGAGCCGCTTCTTCAGCGGCTGGCCAGCAACAGCCTCAAGGGCGCGGCGCCCGTTGAAGTCTGTGTTCTTGCGGAGCTTCACCGCCCAGCCGAGCCCCGCCTCGAACGGCGTGTCGTTGGGCGTGATGTCCGAACCCCATGCACGGTAGCCCTTTTCCAGCCGGAGCGATTCGAGCGCGCGGTAGCCAACCGGGCGGATGCCGTGCGGTTTGCCGGCCGCCATCAGCGCGTCGAACACGTCGCCGGTCGCGTCGATCGGAACGTGCAGCTCCCAGCCGAGCTCGCCGACATAGGTGACACGCAGCGCCCGCACGCTCGCACCGGCGATCGAGATCTCGCGGACATGGCCGAAGGGGAAGGAGGCGTTCGACACGTCGCCATCAGTCACCGCGGCCAGCACGTCGCGGGCGCGCGGCCCCATCAGCGACAGCGTGCCGAACCGTTCGGTCACATCGGTCAGCCGTGCGTCGAGCCCTGCGCCGATGTGATCCTCGATCCAGGAGAGGTCGTGAGTGCGGAAACCGGTGCCGGTGACGATGTAGAACCGGTCTTCGGCCAGCCGCGCGACCGTCAAGTCGGCCTCGATGCCACCGCGCGAATTGAGGAGCTGCGTGTAGGTCAGCCGCCCGACCGGCTTCGACACGTCGTTGGCGCAGATCCAGTCGAGCGCTTTCTGCGCATCCGCCCCGGCAAGCTCGTATTTGGCGAAGGAGGACTGGTCGAAGATGCCGACCTTCTCGCGCACCAGCCGGTGTTCCTCGCCGACCGGGCCGAACCAGTTCTGCCGGCCCATCGAATAGACGTCTGCCGGCTCCACGCCCTCCGGCGCGAACCAGTTCGGCCGCTCCCAGCCGAGCTTGGAGCCGAAGACGGCGCGGTGCTTCTTCAGGCGCTGGTAGAGCGGCGAGACGATCAGCGGCCGGCCGCTCTCGTATTCCTCGTGCGGGAAGGCGACCGTGTAGTGCTTGCCGTAGGCCTCGAGCGTGCGGTCGCGCACCCAGTCGCGGCTGCGGTGCATGTCCGCGAAGCGCCTTATGTCGACGACCCAGAGGTCGAGCGGCGCCTCGCCGTCGATGGCCCACTGCGCCAGCACCCAGCCGGCGCCGCCGCCCGAGGCGATGCCGAAGGCGTTGAAGCCGGCGCCGACGAACATGTTCACGCATTCCGGCGCCGCGCCGAGGATGAAATTGCCGTCGGGCGTGAAGCTCTCCGGCCCGTTGATCATCTGCTTGATGCCGACGGTCTCGAGCGCCGGAATGCGGGCGATCGCCTCGACCATGTGCTGCTCGAAATGGTCGTAGTCGTCGTCGAACAGGCGGAACTGCCAGTCGTTGGGCACGTCCCCCGTCGTCCAGGGTTGCGGGTTCGGCTCGTAGCCGCCGAACACGAGCCCGCCCACCTCCTCCTTGAAATAGGTGCGCCGGTCGGGATCGCGGATCGTCGGCGCGTCGGTGGCGAGGCCCGGGATCTTCTCGGTGATGACATACTGGTGCCTGACCGGCTGCAGCGGCACGTTGATGCCGGCGAGCGCGCCCACCTGCCGTGCCCACTGGCCGGCGCAGTTGACGACGGTCTCGCAGGCGATGTCGCCCCGGTCGGTCTTGACCGCGACGATGCGGCGATTCTTCATCTCGAAGCCGGTGACGCGCACGTTCTCGAACAGCTTCGCGCCGTGCATGCGCGCGCCCTTGGCCAGCGACTGGGTGATGTCCGACGGGCTCGCCTGCCCGTCGGTCGGCAGCCACGACGCGCCGACGAGGTCGGCGACGTCCATCAGCGGGAACATCGCCTTGGTCTCGGCCGGCGAGAGCAGGTGCATCTCCATGCCGAAGCTCTTCGCCGTGGTGGCCGTGCGCTTGAATTCGGTCCAGCGGTCCTGGTTGGTGGCGAGCCTGAGACAGCCGGTCATCTTCCAGCCGGTCGCAAGCCCGGTCTCGGCCTCCAGCCCCTTGTAGAGCTCGACGGAGTATTTCAGCACCCGCGTGATCGACGCCGACGAGCGCAACTGGCCGACGAGGCCGGCGGCGTGCCAGGTCGAGCCGGAGGTGATCTGGCCCATTTCGAGCAATACGACATCGGCCTTGTGGTCGCGGGCGAGGTGGTAGGCGGTGGAGCAGCCGATGATGCCGCCGCCGATGACAACGATCTGTGCGTGAGAGGGCAAGGTCATGGCGTCAGCCTCCCGAACCGGGACTGGTAACGGTCGAGCGCGGTGTCGAGACGCGCGAGGTTTTCCGCAGTGTAAGCTTCATAGTCGGCGCCGGGCGCATCGAGATGCAGTTCGGACACCATCGACCACATCGCCTCGCGCAGCAGCGAGGCGCATTGCATCGCCGCATGGGCGCGCACGATCTCAGGCGTCGGCTTCTCGCCGAAGTAGCGCGCGAGAAGCTCCTGCGACTGCTCGTCCGAAAAGCCGGCATTGGAGGCGAGACCGGCAAGGTCGAACATCGCGGTGGTGAACCCGGCATATTCGAAGTCGATCAGCCACAGCCGCTCGCCGTCGTCGAGGATATTGGCGGGCAGGAAGTCGTTGTGGCCGAAGATGATCGGCAGCGGCGGCTGGGTCTTCTCGAGGTCGGCGGCAAGCTGGAGGAACTCCGGCAGGCGATCGCTCATGCGGCTCTGGCCCTCGCGCAGCGTGCGGGCATAGTCGCGGATGACGTGGAAGACGAGGAATGCGAAACCCGTGCCGCTGATCTGGCGCGGCATCTCGGTGTGGAACCGCTTCACGATGTCGGCGACGCGGCCGATGTTCGCGGTGACGTCGGCGGGCGCGAAGGTCTTGCCTTCGACGAAGCGCGACACCATCACGCCGGGGCCGGTATAGACCACCTCGGGCGCGAAACCGCTGGCATGCGCCGCCCGGGCGGTCATGATCTCGCGGCTGCGGAAGACGTGGTGGAACGGATAGTCCTGGCCGAAGCGCACAACATATTTCCGGCCGGCATCCTCGACCGTGTAGCTCTTGTTCGACAGCCCGCCCTTCAGCGGCTTCGGGTCGACGGGACCCGACCAGATCGGCAGCACCCAGATACGGGCGTTCATTTCCATCAAGATGCACTTCCTCCGCTATCGGCGAGTCCGAGCCTCGCTCTGGTTCTTGCGGCTCCCGCCGAGATCAGCCGGTCGGCGATGATCGCGATCGCCGCCACCGCCAGGCCGGCGACGAGGCCGCGGCCGGTGTCAGCCTTGGTCAGCGCGATGTAGACTTCCTGGCCGAGGTCGCGCGTACCGACCAGCGCGGTGATGACCAGCATCGACAGCGCGAACATGATCGTCTGGTTGAGGCCGAGCAGGATTTCGGGCAGTGCGAGCTTCAGCCGGATGCGCCAGAGGATCTGGCCGCGCGTCGCACCCATGGCCCGCCCTGCCTCGACCACGCGCGGGTCGACGCGTGTGAGGCCGAGCACCGTGTAGCGGATCGCCGGCACGACCGCGTAGGCGACGACCGCGATCATCGCCGAGAAATCGCCAACGCGGAACAGCATCACCACGGGCATGAGATAGACGAAGGAGGGCAGCGTCTGCAGCGTGTCGATGACGAGCGACACGACGCGCCAGACGCGCTCGTTCTCGGCGCACATGATGCCGATGGGGATGCCGATGAGCGCGGCGACGAGCACCGAGACGCCGCACAGATAGACCGTTATCGCCGCCTTCTCCCACTGGCCGGTCGCCGCGATGAGGAAGGAGAGGATCGCGACCGTCGCCATCAGCCGGACACCGCCGAGCCGCCAGCCGGCAACCGCGAGCAACCCGGTCACGCCGAGCCAGGGCAGCTCGCCGAGCAGCCGCTTGAAGGGTATGAGCACATTGAGCAGCACCGCATTCTTCACCGCCTCGAACGTGTCGAAGAAGTTGACGTTGATCCACTTCACCATCTCGGAGAGGTATGCGCCGGTGGAGATCTCCCACGCCTCGGGCCAGGTCCGGAATGCGGGCAGGAGGAGGCCGAGCAGATAGGTTGCGGCGACAAGCGCCAGCCCGGCTGCGACGTGCGGATGGCGCGCGGGCCAGGACGCGCCCCGGTCGGCGAGGGGGCTGGCTTCGCGCTGCGCGAATGCCTGGCTCAGCCGGTCGAGCGCCACGGCAAGCGCGACGATCGCAAGCCCCGCCTCCAGCCCGGCGCCGATGTCGAGCCGGCGGAGCGCCGCCAGCACGTCGAAGCCCAGCCCGCCGGCGCCGATCATCGAGGCGATGATGACCATGTTGAGCGACAGCATGATCACCTGGTTGACGCCGACCATCAGGCTGTCGCGCGCCGAGGGCACCAGCACGCGCCAGGTCAGCTGCCGCCTGGTGGCGCCGACCATGCGGCCGAGGTCGCGGATCTCGGGCGCGACCTGGCGCAGCGACAGCGCGGTGATGCGCGCCATCGGCGGCAGGGCGTAGATGACGGTCGCCAGGATCGCCGCCGTCGGGCCGAAGCCGAACAGGAAAAGGATCGGCACCAGATAGGCGAAGGCCGGAACGGTCTGCATGACGTCCAGCACCGGCGTCAGCGCCCGCTCGAAGCGCGGATGCCGGTAGGCGGCGATGCCGAGCAAAAGCCCGCCGGCGATGCCGATCGGCACCGCGACCAGCACCGAGGCGAGCGTCGCCATCGCGCTCTGCCACTGGCCGAAGACGAGGATGAAGGCGAAGCAGGCAAAGACCAGCAGCGCGAGCGCCCGCCCGCCGGCGGCATGGCCCATCAGCGCCGCGATGCCGATCACCGCGACCCACGACAGCGGCGGCGCGACCTGCACCGCGCTCGACCCCTGGCCGGAGAGGAAGCCGGTCGCGAGCAGGCTCATCGCCAGCCGGTACGGCGCCTCGATGATCGAGGCGAGGAACCGGGTGAATTCGGTGAAGGTGAAGAGGCCGAAGCTGGCTTCGTTGACCAGCCATTTCATCGCCGCCGAGATCCAGCGGGAAGCGGGGATTTCCCACGCTTTCGGGTAGACGTCGATCCAGCCTGGCACCGGCGCCAGCCAGAGAAGGGCGAAGACGGCGAGCGCTATGAGCCAGACGACCGGGTAGTTGTTCCGGCCCGTCGTCGATGTGGACATGTCGCGCGGAGTAATGGCTGAGGCGGTCATGGGCGACTATCCCCACCCCTAATCCCTCCCCACAAGGGGGAGGGGGACGGGCGCGCGGCAGCTTCCCCTCCCCCTTGTGGGGAGGGGTTAGGGGTGGGGGTGTGGGGTCGAACGCGCACGCTCACCCCCTCAGCATCAGGTCGGCGACGTCGCGGCGTTCGAGCCGGCCGACCGGCGCGCCGTTGGCATCGACCACTGCCAGCGTCTCGCCGCCGTCGAACAGCCGCGCCGCCTCGGAAATGCGCGCGGTCGCCGCGACCCGCGGCCGGCCGGATGCGTCGCCCGGCTGCATCAGGCGACCGACCCGCACCACCTTCGCCTGCGCCACGTCGCGGGTGAACTCGCGCACGTAGTCGGTCGCGGGGTTGAGCACGAGATCTTCCGGCGTGCCCGTCTGGACGATTTCGCCGTCCTTCATGATGGCGATGCGGTCGGCGAGCCTGATCGCCTCGTCGAAATCGTGGGTGATGAAGACGATCGTCTTCTTCAGCTTGGACTGAAGGCGCACGAACTCGTCTTGCATCTCGCGCCGGATCAGCGGGTCGAGCGCCGAGAAAGGTTCGTCGAGGAACCACAGTTCCGGCTCGACGGCGAGCGAGCGGGCGATGCCGACCCGCTGCTGCTGTCCGCCGGAGAGCTGGCGCGGGTAGAAAGCCTCGCGGCCGGTCAGTCCGACGAGGTCGATCATCTCGCGCGCCCGGGTTTCGCGGGCGGCGCGGTCCATGCCCTGGATTGACAGCGGAAAGGCGACGTTGTCGAGCACGGTGAGATGCGGCAGCAGCGCGAAATGCTGGAACACCATGCCCATCCGGTGGCGGCGGATCTCGATCATCCGCTTCTCGTCGGCGGCGAGCAGGTTCTCGCCGTTGAACAGGATCTCGCCTGCGGTCGGCTCGATCAGCCGCGAGAGACACCGCACCAGCGTCGACTTGCCGGAGCCGGACAGGCCCATGATGACGAAGATCTCGCCCTCGGCCACGTCGAGATTGATGTCGCGCACCGCGCCGACGAGGTTGCGCGCCGACAGCGCCGCGGCGTCGGGGGACGGCGTGTCGGCGAGAAACGCCTTCGCGCCCTCGCCGAACAGTTTCCACACGTGCCGGCAGGAGAGTTTCGCGGTCATGCTGTGATGGAGGTCTGGCAGACCTATTTCTTGATCCACTCCGACCACTTGGCCTCGTTGGCGCCCATCCATTCGGCGACGACGTCGGGGATCTTCTTGCCGTCGAGGTCCACGGCGGTGATCATCTTGCCCATCTCGTCATTGTCGATCGAAAACGCCTTGATCGCCTTGTAGGCGCCCGGCCACTTGTCCTTCACGCCGGCCCAGCCGACCTTCCAGATCTCGCCGAAGGGCTTGCCGCAGTCGTAGAGCGCGTTGGGGTTCGAGCCCCATTTCGGGTCGGTGTAGCATTCCTTGGTGTATTCGGGGAATTCGATCCACTCGCCCTTGTATTTCGCCGGCGCCCAGTGCGGCGCGTAGATCCAGAGCAGGATCGGCGCCTGCCGCTGGTAGGCGCTTTCGAGCTCGGCGAAGAGCGCGGCGTCCGTGCCGGCATGGATCACCTCGAAGGGCAGGCCGAGTGCGGCCACCCGCTCGTCGTCGAAGCCGCCCCAGGTGACGGGACCGCCGAGATAGCGGCCCTTCGGCGCGGTTTCGGCGGTCGAGAACATCTCGGCGCACTTCTCGTCCTTCAGCGCTTCCCAGTTGGGCAGGCCGGGGCACTTCTCCTTCATGTATTCGGGAAACCACCACTCTTCCTTGGCCTTCATGCCGGTCGGGCCGAACACCTCGGTCTTGCCGGTGGCGGTCGAGGCGTCCATCGCGTCGCGGCCGGTGGTCTCCCACATCTCCATCGCCACGTGCAGATCGCCGGCCTCGAGCCCCGCGAACTGCGCGAGATAGTCGGCCTGGACGTATTCGACGCTGTAGCCGGCCTTCTTCAGCACCTCGCCCATCAGCTCGGTGGTGATCAGCTGGCCCGTCCAGTCGTGCAGCGTGAGCTTGATCGGGTCGGTCGATTCCTGCGCGACGGCTGCGCCGCCGAAGGAGAGCGCCGCGGCCAGTGCGAGGGTCGCGCAGGCCGTCTTCAATGCATGGCACGTGGCAATCATGTCCGAAACTCCTGTGAAAGTGTTCGCCCCGCCTCCGGTCGGGACAACCCCGCAGGAGGTCTTCGTATCAATCCGGCAATGTCACGCAGCGGCAGCCGCCTTGTCAACGAGGCATGTGGTGTTTTATGGCTTCCTGACCGAATTTTGTCACGAAGCGGGCAAGAGCGGTCACGAATGCCGTCGAAACGGGCAATTGGGTCGATCATGTCCACCACCCTCCTGTCGAAGCGTCACGCCGAGATCCTGCGCATGTTGCGCGAGGAAGGCACGATGTCGATCTCCGACCTGGCGGACCGACTCGGCGTCTCGCTGGAGACGGTGCGGCGCGACGTGAAGCCGCTGAGCGGCGACGGGTCGGTGGTCAGGATGCACGGAGCGGTCGGGCTGGCCGGGCAGGGGGGCGAGGCGCCGTTCGAAGGTCGCATGCGCGAGAACGCGGCCGCCAAGCGCGCCATCGCGCGCCACGTCGCGGCGACCATCGCAGACGGCGATTCCATCATGCTCGACACGGGAACGACGACGAGTTTCCTCGCCCGCGAACTGCTGGGCCACCGCAGGCTCACGGTCGTCACCAACTCGTCCGACATCGCCCGCACGCTGGCGACGGTCAACGGCAACAAGGTCTACATGGCCGGCGGTGAGCTGAGAAGCGATTCCGGCGCGGCCTTCGGCGTCTCGGCGATCGAGTTCATCAGCCGCTTCTCGGTCGACCACTCGATCATTTCGGTCGGCGCGGTCGATGCCGAGGGGCTGATGGACTACGATCTCGAGGAGTCCGAGTTCGCCCGCACGGTGCTGTCCTGCGGCAGCCGCCGCCTCGTGGTGACCGACCACTCGAAGTTCGGTCGCCGCGGGCTGGTGCGCATCTGCGCGATGGAGGGCGTGACGGGCCTCGTGACCGACCGCGCTCCGCCCGCCGACATTGCCGAGGCGCTCGCCGCCGCCGGAGTGCGGCTCGACGTGACCGACCGTGCCGAGCGTGTTGACGGGGCCGGCGAAGCGCAATAGCGATCGAAAACCCCGTAACAGGCGCCGCGGCGCCGTTCAGCTTCCGGTAATCGCGCCGGCAATGGTGCGGATGTTGTAGCGCATCAGGTCGACATAGGTGGGCGCCGGTCCGTCCGCGGCCGACAGCGCGTCCGAATAGAGCGCGCCGCCGACCTTCAGGCCGGTCTCCTTGGCGATCTGCTCGATCAGGCGGGGATTGCTGACGTTCTCGACGAAGACGGCCGAGGCGCTGTCCTCGCGAACCTGGTCGATCAGCTTGGCCACGTCCGCGGCGGAGGCCTCTGCATCCGTCGAGATACCTTCCGGCGCCAGGAAGGTGATGCCATATTCCTTGGCGAAATAGCCGAAAGCGTCGTGCGAGGTGATGATGGTGCGCTTGCCCTCCGGAATCGCCGCCACCTCCGCGCGCAGCTCGGCGTCGAGCGCCTTCAGGGTTTCGGTATAGGAAGCGGCATTTGCCCTGTAGGTATCGCAGCCGTCCGCATCGGCCGCGCAGAGCGCGTCGGCGATGTTGGCGACGTAGATGATCGCATTGGGGATAGACTGGAAGGCGTGCGGGTCGAAGGCGCCGTGGTCGTGACCTTCGTGGCCGGCCTCGGCCTTGTCTTCGCCGTCGTGGCCTTCCTCGCCCTCGTGGGCGGCCTCCTCGTGGCCGTGCTCGTGTTCGTCCTCGCCGGCCTCGATCGGAGTGACGCCTTTGGTCAGCTCGACGATCGGCGCCCTGGTGCCGCTCGCCTCGACGACGCGGTCGATGAAGCCTTCGAACTTCAGGCCGTTGGCCAGCACGACCTCGGCCTCCCCGATGCGCGCCGCGTCCTGCGGCTTGGGCTCGTAGACATGCGCATCGCCGTTCGGCCCGACGAGTACGGTGAGGTCGATGCGGTCGCCGCCGACCTGTTTGGCCATGTCGCCGATGATCGAGAAGGTGGCGACGACCTTGAGCGGTTCGGCCGCGGCCGCCGCGGGAAGGGCGGTCAGCACCGTGGCGGCGAGCAGTGCGCGCGCAAGATTGGTTCGCATGGTCAGGTCTCCTAGGCTGTGCGGTGACGATGGGGACGGACGCGGCTCCTCAGCGCGCCGCGCGGGGCCGCCATGATGGAGGCGGCATAGGCGACGCCCGCCGACAGGATGATCGCCGGGCCGGAGGGCAGTTCGGCGTGATAGGAGAGGAGCAGGCCGGCGATCGACGAGGCGATGCCGACGGCAATCGCCACGGCCACCATCGGCCCGACCCGCGACGTCCAGAATCGCGCTGTCGCGGCCGGCAGCATCATCAGGCCGACGGCGAGCAGCGTGCCGAGCGCCTGGAAGCCGCCGACGAGGTTGAGCACGACCAACGCCAGGAAGATGAAATGCGTCGGCGTGCCAAGCCGGCTGACCGAGCGCAGGAACAGCGGGTCGAGGCACTCCGCCACCAGCGCGCGCCAGAACACGGTGACTGTCACGGCGGTGACGACCGCCACCGAGGCGATGAGCCACAGCGCGTCGTCGGTGAGCGCCAGCACCGTGCCGAACAGCACGTGCATCAGATCGACGGACGAGCCGCGCATCGACACCAGCAGCACGCCGAGCGCCAGCGAGATCAGGTAGAACGCCGCCATCGACGCATCCTCGCGCTGCACGGTCAGCCGCGACACTGCGCCGGCGCCGAGCGCTACGACCATGCCTGCGAACAGCCCGCCGATGGTCATGGGCACGATCTCCAGCCCGTAGAGCAGGAAACCGACAGCGGCGCCCGGCAGGATCGCATGCGCCATCGCGTCGCCCGTCAGGCTCATGCGCCGCAGCATCAGGAACACGCCGACCGGGCAGGACGACAGCGACAAAAGCACCGAGCCGGCCAGCGCCCGCTGCATGAAGGCGTAGTCGACGAACGGCGCTAGCAGGAAATCGTAGATCGCGTTCATGCCGCCCTCGGGCCGTGATCGTGACCATGTTCGTGGGCATGGTGGTGTCCGTGGCCGTGATCATGGGCGTGATCGTGCTCCGGCTCGCACCAGGGCGCGTCCTCGCTCCAGGCTTCGGTGAAACGCCGCGCCTTGAGCAGGTTCTCCGGCCGCAGCACCTCGGCGGTTTCGCCCCAGGCGACCGGCTGCCGCGCCAGGAGCAGCGTCTGCGGAAAATTCTCGCGCACCAGATCCATGTCGTGGCTGACGACGATGACGGTGCGCTTCTCGCCGTGCCAGCGCCGGATCAGCGCGACTAGGTCGGCGACGGTGCGCGCGTCGATCGCGTTGAACGGCTCGTCGAGCAGGATGAGCTCGGCATCCTGCACCAGCACGCGGGCGAACAGCGCGCGCTGCAGCTGGCCGCCCGACAGCGTGTCGATCGGCCGGTTCTCGAAGCCTTCGAGCCCGACCGCCGACAGCGCACGCGCCACGGTCGCACGATCCTCGCCGGTGAAGCGCCCGAGCAGGCCGCGCTTCGGCCATAGGCCTAGCGAGACGAGATCGACGACACGCGCGGGAAAGCCACGGTCGATTTCGGACTGTTGCGGCAGGTAGGCGATGCGCGCGGAGGGATCGCGCACGAACTCCCCCGACATCGGGCTCAGCATCCCGGCGATGCCCTTGAGCAGCGTCGACTTGCCCGATCCGTTGGCGCCGACGATGGCGGTCAGCGATCCGCGTGCGACCGTGCCGCTCAGATGATGGACGGCCGGATGGCTGTCATAGCCGAGCGTCAGATCGCGAAAGGTGAGGCAGGCCTGGGTCATGGTCTATCCGCCAGCGGCCGCAGCCGCGCGAGGCGCTCTTCCTATGTTATGTTATTACATTCGTCAAGCTGCGCGAGCGAGCGCACAGGGACTGTCCATCGACCGGTGGGGTCGACCGGTGGGGTCCCGCGCCTGCGATCTGCGTCGACCTTGATTCACGTCAACGCCCGGCGGCGCGAAGACTGTCACTCGTCAATCTGGCTCTTACAGCGAGGCAGGCGTGACTTCAGACACAGTCCCTACCGGACCGGCAGCTTCGTTGCGCGACATCCTCGGCGATGCGGCGCTCGGGCCGTCGCGCCTGGCAGGCCGCGCGGTGCGATGGCTCTTGATCGGCGCGGCACTTGTGGCTGCCGGTTACTTCGCCTGGGCCTACTTCGCGCAAGGCAGCGGCTACGTCTACACGACGCAGAAGGTCGCCAGGGGCGATCTCACCGTGATCGTCACGGCGACCGGAACCGTGCAGCCGATCACCCAGGTCGATGTCTCGACGGCCATATCCGGCATCGTCCGCAAGGTGAATGTCGACTACAACAGCATCGTCTACCGCGGCGACGTGCTCGCCGAACTCGATGCCGATACGCTCCAGGCGGGCGTCGCCAGCGCACGCGCCCACCTGGTCGTCGCCAACGCCAACGTCGCCAAGGCCAGGGCGACGGCGAACGCGTCGAAAGCCACGTACGAGCGACAGGAGGCACTGTTCAACCGCGGCGTCATGTCGGCGCAGACGCTCGAGGACACGCGTCTCGCGATGGACGCGGCCGACGCCGCGCTCAAGGCCGTGGAGGCGGAGGTGCTCGTCGCCGATGCCGATCTGAAGCTGGCCGAGACGAACCTCGCCAAGACGCTGATCACCTCGCCGATCGACGGGGTCGTACTGACACGCGATATCAACGAAGGCTCGACGATCGCCGCCTCGCTTTCGGCGCCGGTGCTGTTTTCCATTGCCGGCGATCTGAAACGCATGGAGGTCCAGGTCGACGTCGACGAGGCCGACATCGGCAATGTCTCCGTCGGCCAGTCCGGGACCTTCACGGTGGATGCCTATCCCGACCGGACGTTTCCGGCGCAGATCACCGAAATCCGCTTCGTCTCCGAGACCATCAACAACGTGGTGACCTACAAGGCCCTGCTCGCGGTGGACAACAGCGAGCTCCTCCTGCGGCCGGGCATGACCGCCACGGCGGACATAGTGGTCAACACCGTCCAAGAGGCCCTCCTCGTGCCCAATGCGGCGCTGCGCTACACGCCGCCGGTGGAGGACGATTCGGGCGGCGGGCTGATGAGCATGTTCAGGCCGCCGCACACGGGCTCGGCGACCACGGCCGAACTCCCCGGCGGCTCGCGCACGCTGTGGGTCATGCGCGACAAGGTGCCGGTCGAAACGACCGTCGTGACCGGAGCGACCGACGGACAGAATACCGAGTTGAAATCCGGCGACCTCGCCGAGGGCGACGACGTCGTTCTCGATGCCGTCGCGCCCGACTGAGACGGCCGCCTTGGACGCCTCTCCCTCCCCCCTGATCGAATTCCGCGCACTGACCAAGGTCTACGGCAGCGGCGAAGCCGAGGTGCGCGCGCTCGACGGCGTCGACCTGTCCATCTCGCGCGGCGAGTTCGTCGCCATCATGGGCCCGTCGGGGTCAGGCAAGTCGACGGCGATGAACATCATGGGCTGCCTCGACGTGCCGACGTCGGGCGAATACCTGTTCCAGGGCGTTCCGGTGAGCCGGCTCGGTCGCGACGAGCGGACGCTGCTGCGCCGCCACATGATCGGCTTCGTCTTCCAGGGATTCAACCTGCTCGCCCGCACCACCGCCGTGGAGAACGTCGAGCTGCCGCTGATCTATCGCGGCATGAACGAGGTCGACCGGCGCCGGCGCGCGCTGCAGGCGCTTGGCCAGGTCGGCCTCGCCGACCGGGCCAACCATACCTCGGCGGAGATGTCCGGCGGCCAGCAGCAGCGCGTGGCGATCGCCCGCGCCATCGTCACCAGCCCGATGGTCCTGCTCGCCGACGAGCCCACCGGCAACCTCGACACGAAGATCAGCCGCGAGATCATGGGCATCGTCACCCGCCTCAACGCGGACGAGGGCCTCACCGTGATCATGGTCACCCACGAGGACGACATCGCCCTCTATGCGCGCCGGGTCATCCGTTTCGTGGACGGCAGGATCGAGTCCGACAGGGTGCAGGAGCCGACCGGTGTTCTATGAAACCCTGAAACTCGCCGCGCAGGCCATTCTGCGCAATCCGATGCGATCGTTCCTGACCATCCTCGGCATCGTCATCGGCGTCGCCGCGGTGATCGCGATGGTGACGATCGGCAATGGCACCACTGCCCGGGTGACCGAGGAACTGGGCAAGCTCGGCAGCAACATGCTGTTCGTCCGGCCGGGCCAGTTCGGGCCGGGACGCGCCAGCACGCAGGCGAAATCCTTCACGTCCAGGGACGTCGCGGCGATCCGCGACCAGGTTGCCGGCCTGCGCGCGGTCGCGCCCATGTCGCAATCGTCGGCGACCGTCATCTTCGGCGGCGAGAGCCGGCAGAGCAGCGTCGCCGGCACCAACGCCGATTATCTCATCGTCGGCGACTGGACGATCGCGTCCGGCCGCGCCTTCCTGCCGGCAGAAGAGCGCGGCACCGCCGTCTGCCTGATCGGCGACACCGTGCGCGGCAAGCTGTTCGGCAGCTCGTCACCGCTCGGCAGGAGCATCCGGGTCGGCAAGGTCTCGTGCGAGGTCATCGGCGTGCTCGGCGAGAAGGGCGAGTCCAGCATGGGCACGGACCAGGACGATATCGTTCTCATGCCGTTGCGCACCTTTCAGCGGCGGATGGCCGGCAACAGCGACGTCGATACGATCCTGGTGTCGGCGCGCAACGGCGTCGCCACCAGCAAGGTCCAGGGCGACATCGAGCGCCTGATGCGCGAGCGGCGCGGCATCGTGGCCGGCGAGGAGGACGACTTCTCGGTCAACGACATGACCCAGATCGCCGCCACCATGGCCGGAACAACCAGCATCCTGACCGGGCTGCTCGGCGCCGTCGCGGCGGTCAGCCTGCTTGTCGGCGGCATCGGCATCATGAACATCATGCTGGTGTCGGTAACGGAGCGTACCCGCGAGATCGGCATCAGGCTCGCCATCGGCGCGCTCGAAAGCCAGGTCCTGACTCAGTTCCTCGTCGAGGCGACGGTGCTGGCCCTGTTCGGCGGCATCGTAGGCATCCTGTTCGGCCTTGGCCTGGCCTTTGGCGTCGGCGTCTATCTCGGCATTCCCTTCGTCACCAGCCCGGGGATCATCGCGCTTGCCTTCGTGTTCTCGGCGCTGATCGGCATGGGGTTCGGCTATTTTCCAGCGCGCCAGGCCGCCCGGCTGAATCCGATCGAGGCGCTGAGGCACGAATAGGAACGAGGCTGATTGCCCGGGTCTACGGACTTCTGGCAAAGCGATCGGCGCGACGGGTAAAGGTTGCACTTGACGCCGCGGCGCTTCCGCGCTTTGTCCAGCCTTGAACAATAGGGAGCCAGCCATGACCGAAGATCCGATCGTCATCACCGCAGCGAGGCGCACGCCGATGGGCGGTTTCCAGGGCGTCTTCAAGGACCGCGCGGCGCCCGAGCTCGGCAAGGTCGCCATCGCAGCCGCGCTCGTCCAGGCGGGCCTGGCGGCCGAAGAGGTGGACGAGGTGATCATGGGCTGCGTCCTGCCGGCGGGCCTCGGCCAGGCGCCCGCCCGCCAGGCGGCGCTCGGCGCCGGCCTGCCGCAGTCGGTGCCCTGCACCACCGTCAACAAGATGTGCGGTTCTGGCATGAAGGCGGCGATGCTGGGCTACGATTCGATCGCGGCCGGCTCCGCCCGCATCGTTGTCGCCGGCGGCATGGAGAGCATGACCAACGCGCCGTATCTGCTGGAGAAGGCGCGCGCCGGCATGCGGCTCGGCCATGGCCGGGTCATGGACCACATGTTCCTCGACGGGCTGGAAGACGCCTACGACAAGGGCCGCCTGATGGGCACCTTCGCAGAGGACACCGCGCGCGAGCTGCAGTTCACCCGCGATGCGCAGGACGAGTTCGCGCTCGCCTCGCTGGACCGGGCGCGCCGCGCCATTGCCGAGGGCCGCTTCCATCTCGAGGTGGCGCCGGTGGGCGATGTCGTCGAGGACGAGCAGCCCGGCAAGGCGAAGCCCGAGAAGATCCCGACGCTGAAGCCCGCCTTCCGCGCCGATGGCACCGTCACGGCGGCGAACTCGTCCTCGATCTCGGACGGCGCAGCCGCGCTCGTGCTGATGCGCATGTCCGAGGCCGACCGCCGCGGCATCGCGCCGCTCGCCATCGTGCGCGCCCATGCGAGCCACGCGCAGGCGCCGGCCTGGTTCACCACCGCGCCGATCGGCGCCATCAACAAGGTGCTGGACAGGGTCGGCTGGTCCGCGGACGACGTCGATCTCTTCGAGATCAACGAAGCCTTCGCGGTGGTGGCGCTGGCGGCGATGCGCGAGCTCGGGCTGCCGCACGACAAGGTAAACGTCAACGGCGGCGCCTGCGCGCTCGGCCATCCGATCGGCGCCTCCGGCGCCCGCATCCTCGCCACGCTCCTGGCCGAGATGGACGCCCGCGACGTCAAGCGCGGCATCGCTTCGCTCTGCATCGGAGGCGGCGAGGCGACGGCGATGGCGGTGGAGAGGCTCTAGTCGCGACCTCCCGGAGGTCGCCCACCCGCGAGCTTCTCTCTGCAGGACTTCTGAGCTAGTGTGACGTTGGGGAAGGCCCTGCGGCGCAACATCGCGCCTCGGCCGGCCCCGGGGACGTGCCGTTCACATCCATTGCAGTCATGTGAGTTGCTCGCGGGAGGCAGTCATGAGCGCTTTCAACGTCGTACGCTTCAAGATCAAGCCTGGCATGGAAGACGCGTTTCTCGATGCGCATCGGGCGGTCGTCGCGGCCTGGCCAGGCCTGCGGCACGCCAACATCATCGCAGCCGGCGAGGGCCGCTACTGCATCATCGCGGAGTGGGACAGCATGGATGCGCTGGCAGCCGCGAGGCCGCAGATGATCGCGACGCTCGACAGCTTCCGCCACACGCTCCTCGATCTCGGCAACGGGATGGGCGTCACGGATCCCATTTCGGGGACGGTGGTTCTGGCGATGAAGTAGCCGGCGCGACAGCGGACCGAGACCCTCCTGCCTCGCCGGACAGTATTCCGGGCGGGCAATGTGTCCGGTCCCGCCTCAGGCGGCGAGGGGCCTCGGCTCGGTATCCGCCGTCATGTCGGCCAGGGCGTCTTCCATCGGCACGTCCTCCAGAAAGACGTCGCGCCGGCGGGCGAAGGCGCAGAAGACGTCCCGCGCTTCGTCGGCGTCGCAGAGTCCACGAAGAGCGTCGCGGCAGGCCACCACCGTCGCCTCGAAGGCTTCGTCGCGGGCCCCGCGGGGAAGTTCGAGCAGATAGGCCAGCGCTTCGCCGGCACTCTCGATGCTGCGCGGCGTCCCCAGTCCGACGAGTACGGTGATACGGCGACGGAATGCGGCGTTCATGCGGAGATCCTTATCGTTCTGAGGTCTTTTGTGGATGCCGGTGTGACCGGCGCCCTACAAACTCCCTCGAGGACGAAATGTTTCGTCCGCGACGACGCGAACACGCTTACGTTGCGGTACGCCGCGAAGGAGCTGACGCCGGAGGAAAAGCGATGGGACTCCCCGTTCCACGATACCGAGGCCGACGAGGCCGTCCGCCTCACACCTTCAACCCGATCTCGGTCTGGCCCTCTGTGCCGAAGATGCGCAGATAGCGCTCGATCTCGGCCCGCTCGCCGGTCGCCTTCAGCGGATTGTCGGAGAGCTTGACCGCCGGGCGGCCGTTGGCCTCGGTGACCTTGCAGACGAGCGATATCGCGTTGAGCCCCTCGACCTCGCTCGGCGCGCAGCCTTCGAAATCGTTGGTGAGATTGGTGCCCCAGCCGAAGGCCATGCGGACCTTGTCGTGGAAGTGGTGGTAGGCGGCGACGATCGTGTCGACGTCGAGCCCGTCGGAAAAGATCAGGAGCTTCTCGCGCGGATCGCGCCCCTTTTCCGTCCACCATCTGATGATCCGTTCGCCGCCCTCGATCGCCGGCGCGCTGTCGGGGCGAAAGCCGGTCCAGTCGGCGACCCAGTCCGGCGCCTCGCGCAGGAACGAGGCGGTGCCGAAGGTGTCGGGCAGCACGATCAGCAGGTTGCCGCCGTAATATTTCTTCCAGTCCTTCAGCACCTGGTAGGGCGCTTTCTTCAGTTCCTCCTCGCTGTCGGCGAGTGCGGCCAGCACCATCGGCAGTTCATGCGCGTTGGTGCCGACGGCTTCGAGGTCGTTGTCCATGGCCAGAAGCACGTTGGACGAGCCGGTGAAGGCGCTGCCGAGCCCCTCCTTCAGCGCCTCGACGCACCAGCGGTGCCACAGGAAGGAGTGGCGGCGGCGGGTGCCGAAATCGGAGATGCGCAGGTCCGGCAGCTGCTTGAGCCGTTCGACCTTGTCCCAGAGCTTTGCCTTGGCGCGGGCATAGAGGACGTCGAGCGAGAACGGGCCGAGCGACTTCATCGCCGCCCGCGACCTGAGCTCGTTGATGATCGCCAGTGCCGGAATCTCCCACATCGAGGTATACATCCACGGGCCGGGGAAGGTGAGCTCGAACTGGCCGTCCTTCTTGCTCAGCTCGTATTCGGGGAGCTGGAAGTCCTTCAGCCAGTCGAGGAATTCGGGCGAGAAGATCTGCTTGCGGCCATAGAAGGTGTTGCCGGCGAGCCAGATCATCTCCTTCTTCTTGAAGCGGAGCGTGCGCGCGTGGTCGAGCTGGTCGCGCAACTCCTCGATGTCGATCTCGTCGGCGAGCCTGTAGCGGGTGGCGCGGTTGATCAGGTCGAAGGTGGCGTCAACCTTCGGATAGACGCCCCAGATCATCTGCAGCATCAGGAGCTTGTAGAAATCCGTATCGAGCAGGCTGCGCACGATCGGGTCGAGCTTCCAGGTGTGGTTGTAGACCCGGCGCGCGATGTCGGTCTTGGTGGCCATGCTGAACTCTTCCCTCTCTCCGCCAAGCTTCCTAGGCGCTGCACCGTGGAAAATCCAGTCGGGCGAAACGGTTGTGCGGCGCCACACGCGCTTGCGCTGTTCGGCAGGCGCGTGCTTCGTTGTCGCCATGAGGCGGGTGGGAACAGCAGTCATGTGCGGCGCGGCGGCTCTAGCGCCGGGCGAGGCGCTGGCGCATGCGTCGGAGCGCGGCTTCGTCCTGCTGCTGCCGACCGGTCACTACTTCGTCGGCGGGGCACTGGCCGTCGCCGCGAGTTTCGCGGTGCTGTGGCTGGTGCCCGCCGGCGCCCTCGGGAAGCTGGCTTCGCGCCGGGCGACGCTCGCCGGCCGGATGCCCGATTTGCGCACGGCAACCGGGTGGATATCGCTTGCCGTACTGGCCATCCTCGTCGCCGCAGGCTGGCTCGGCAGCCGCGACCCCCTGTCGAACCCGCTGCCGCTCGTTGTCTGGACGCTGTTCTGGATCGGCCTGACCATGGCGACCGGAGTGTTCGGCAACCTGTTCGACTGGCTCGATCCGTGGCGGGGACCGGCGCGGCTCTTCGGCAGGGCCGGAGAACGTTCGGCGCCCGCCTGGCTCGAGCGGCTCGGATATGGGCTGGCCATCGTCCAGTTCGCGGCCTTCGCCTGGTTCGAGCTTGTCTATCCCGCGCCCGACGATCCTGCCCGGCTCGCCTGTGCCGTCTCGATCTACTGGCTGGCGAATTTCGCCGGCGTCCTTGCCGTCGGCCACGATCCGTGGACGCGACGCTGCGAACCGTTCTCGGTCTTCTTCCGCATCGTCTCGAAACTGGCGATCCTCGAGCGCAGCGAGGGACGCCTGCGCCTGTGCCTGCCGGGCGGAAAACTCGCCAGGGTCGAACCGCTGCCGCTTTCCGGCGCGCTGTTCCTGCTTCTGGTGCTCGGCTCGGTCTCCTTCGACGGATTGATGCGCACCTTCGCCTGGCTCGGCGCAATCGGCGTCAATCCGCTGGAGTTCCCAGGCCGTTCGGCGGTGATGGTCGAGAACACGGTGGGCCTCGTCCTGGTGCCGGCGGCATTCGCCGCCGCGTTCTTCGTGTCGGTCTGGGCGGGGGAGAAGCTATCGGGCGAACCGCTGCCGCTCGCCCGCGCGGCCGGGACGCTGGTGTGGTCGATCGCGCCGATCGCGCTCGCCTATCACTTCGCCCACTATCTGATCGCGCTCCTGGTCAACGGCCAATACGCCCTGGCGGCGATCTCCGATCCGTTCTCGCGCGGCTGGAACCTGTTCGGCACGGCGGACAATTACATCTCGGCCGGCCTCGTCATGGGTCCGGCCGCGGCCTGGGTCCTGTGGAACCTTCAGGCGGCGGCGATCGTGGGGGCGCATGTGCTGGCGGTCATCCTCGCGCACATGCTGTCGGAGAGGTTGCACGGGAGCTCGCAGGCCGCCACGAGGAGTCAGATTCCGCTTACAATTCTGATGATCCTGTATACGGTACTGGGACTGTGGCTGCTGGCGACGCCAACCGGAGCATGACGCTGCCGAGCGGATCGCTTGCGCACTTCGGGGACAAGTGATCTAGTTTGCATACATTCGATTTTCGTCCTTGGCGAATTGATCGGAGATGCGCGTTTTCTGGGCGAATGTGACAAAGCAAGGGGAACTGGCATGAGCGAAGAACAGGGAAAGATCAGCTTTCTGAGGAAGAGCATCAGCCGCCGTTCGGCGCTGAAGGGAATAGGCGCCACGGCCGGCCTCGCGATGGGGCCGGGTTTCGTGCGCTATGCGCAGGCGCAGTCGTCGGCGCCGATCAAGATCGGCTTCCAGGCGCACCGCACCGGCATCGGCGCCTCCTACGGCCGCTGGTACGAGAAGACCACCATGGCCGCGGTCAAGGCCATCAACGCCGCCGGCGGCATCAACGGCCGGCCGGTCGAGATCGTCACCGAGGATGACGGCACCGATGCCAAACGCGGACCGGAAGTGGTCGAGAAATTCGCCAACCAGCACAAGGTCGACGTGGTCTACGGCACCCTGTTCAGCCATGTCGTCATCGCGTCCTCGCCGGCGGCCGGCGAGCTCAAGATTCCGTACTATGTCGTGTCGGAAGGCCACCACGTCGCCTCGACCAAGATGAACCGCTACGTCTTCCAGCCGGGCATCACCGACGTGAAGAGCCAGATCCAGTCGATGGCGCCGTGGATCGCCGGCAATGTCGGCAAGAAGGTCACGCAGATCTTCCCGGACTTCGCCTTCGGCCACGACCATCGCGACTATCTCCCGCCGGCGCTGAAGGCGCAGGGCGCCGACGTGATCGCCCAGATCGCCATCCCGCCGACGGAGTCGTCCTTCACCAAATACTTCCCGCAGATCCCGGCGGAGACCGAGGTCATCTACCACGTGATGGTCGGGCCGGCAGTGCTGACCTTCGTCAAGGAACTCGGCGAGTTCTATGGCTCGAACCGGCCGCAGCTGTTCGGCTTCATCGACAGTCTCGAAGCAGTCGACATCAACTCGCCCGGCCTCGAATTCCTCGACGGCAGCCATTTCTGGGAAGGCTCGCCGCGCTATGCCCAGGCCGACGACTCGGAAGCGCAGAAGGCCTATCGCGCCGCCGTCGGCATCGATGACAACGGCGCCTCGGTCGACGACCCGAAGGACATCTCGACCGCCGCTCACATGTTCGGCTGCTGGGAGACGCTCTACGTCATCAAGCAGGCGATGGAGGCCGCCGGCTACCAGGGACCGCAAGACCGTGCCAAGCTGGTCGAAGCCACCGAGGCGCTGACCGAGTTCCCCGAGGGGCCGGAGCATCCGCAGGGCGCCAAGGTCTTTAACGGCAAGATCCACCAGGTGTTCGGCATCCAGAACATTTCCAAGGTCGAGGGCGGCAAGCTCAAGGTCATCCACAAGACATCGATCAACGACGGTGTCTACGAGCCCGAGGGCGACTACACGACCATGCCGCTCTGACGACGGTTTCCGGTTGAAAGGTAATGACGGGGTATATACCTTGTCATTACCTTTGATCGGAGTGTTCGCCATGGCCAAGGAAGCCGTTTTCACGATGAAACTCGAACCGGAGCTGCGGGATGCCTTCATGAAGGCCGCCGCGGCTGCGGACCGCCCCGCATCGCAGATCATGCGCGAAATGATGCGCAACTATGTCAATCAGGATCGGGAATACGTCGCCTGGCTCCAGGGCAAGGTGGATGAGGCTCGGAAGTCGATTGCTGCAGGACGCGGGCGCTCGGACGAGGAAGTGCGCGCAGAATTCGCCAAGCGACGCGCGAAGTGGGAACGTGAAGCGCGCGAGCGTGACGCTTGAAGGTCACGTGGACCCCGGAAGCTGAAACAGAGCGCCTCGAAATCGGCGAGTACATCGCCTTGGACAGCCCGCGTGCGGCGGTCCGCATCGACTTGCTGTTTGAAACGGCCGTTCTGAAACTGGCTGACTTTCCCCGGATAGGCCGTCCGGGGTCGATTGCTGGCACCCGTGAACTGATTCCCCATCCCAGCTACGTCATCGTCTACGAAATCCGGGACGACGGGATCTGGATAACCTCGGTGCATCATTCGGCGCGCCGGTGGCCCCCGAGCCCCGACGCCCCCGACGACGAGACCCCCTGAATGGCCTTCGGACCGCATCTTCTTCTCGCCACCCTCGAGGGTCTCGTCATGGCGGCCGTGCTGGCGCTGATGGCGCTCGGCCTGTCGCTGGTCTTCGGCGTGATGCGTGTCGTCAACGTCGCGCATGGCGAGTTCTTCATGCTGGGCGCGGTGCTGGCCTGGTATTTCTCGACGCTGGCGACCGGGCATCCGGCGATCGGGTTCCTGCTGGCGCTGGTTCTGAGTCCTCTGGTCGTCGGCGCGATCGCGTTCGCGGCCGAGCGGCTGGTGCTGCGACGAATCCATTACAATCCGGAGGCGACGATCGTCGCGACGATCGGCCTGCTCTACGTGCTGCAGCAGGCGGCGCTCACCTTCTACGGTCCCGACGCCAACCCGGTCGTCCCGCCGTTCAACTACCGCGTCCTTCTGCCCTGGTTCGGCTATTCCGGCTACAAGCTCGCCGTGATCGGCGCGTCGATCCTGCTCATCACGCTGACCTGGCTGGTGCTGACCCGCACCAGGATCGGGCTCGTCATGCGGGCGACGCAATACGACCGTGAGACGGCGCAGGCCTTCGGCATTCCGGTCGACCGCGTCTATGCCGGTGTTTTCGCGCTCGGCGCGATGCTCGCCGCGGTGGCCGCGGTGCTGATCGTGCCGATCCAGCAGGCCCACTACCTGATGGGCACCGATCCGCTGCTCCTGTCCTTCATTGTCGTGATCATCGGCGGGCTGGGTTCGCTGCGCGGCACGGTAGTGGCCGCCCTGCTTATCGGCGTGTCCGACGGCGTCATCTCGGTGTTCTTCTCGCCGACGCTCGCCAAGATGCTGGCGACGCTGCTGGTGGCGATGGTGCTCGTCTTCCGGCCGCAGGGCCTGTTCGGGACGGCGGCCCGATGAGCGGACATCTCACCGCTCGCGACGATGCGAGAGTCTGGGGCCTTCACTTCGGCCTGATCGCTCTTCTCTTCGCCGCTCAATATGTGCTCCCGGACTACCACAACGGCGTCATCGCGCGCGTCATGGTGCTGGCGCTGTTCGCCATGGGCTACAACGTCCTGTTCGGCTACACGGGCCTGCTCTCGCTCGGCCACTCGATGTTCTTCGCTGCCGGCCTCTACGGCGCCGGCCTGCCGATCTATCATTTCGGGGTCCATCCGCTGCCGGCCTTTGCGATCGGCATCGGCTGCGGCACGGCGCTTGCACTGCTGGTCGGCGCGCTGGCGCTCAGGACGACGGGCGTCGCCTTCATGATCGTGACGCTGATGTTCGCTCAGGTCGCCTACCTGATGTCGCTGTGGCTCGGCGAATGGACGCGCGGCGACGAGGGGCTGACGCTCTCTCGCGCCGAGCGCATCATCGAGATCGGTCCGATGTTCCTCGACATGACGAACCGCGACACACGCTACATCATCGCCTGGGCGCTGTTCGCGCTCGGCCTCGGCATCACGCTCTTGATCGCCCGTTCGCGCTTCGGCCGCGTGCTTGTCGCGATCCGCGAGAACGAGGAGCGGGCGCGGATGCTGGGCTTTGACACCTTCGCCAACAAGCTGGCGTCGGTGGCTATCTCCGGCGCGATCTCGGCGACGGCGGGCGCCGCCTATGTCCTCCTCTTCGGCTACATGGGCTCCACCTTCGCCTCGATCCAGTATTCCATCCTGCCGCTGCTCTGGGTGCTGCTCGGCGGTGCCGCGACGACGCTCGGCCCCTTCTTCGGCACGCTCCTGATGTTCTATCTCGCCGAGATGTCGAACGACGCGCTGAACGCCTGGTTTCCGGACGCCCGGCTCAACCAGATCGGCATCGTCGGCGTGGCATTGATCCTGCTCGTCCTGTTCTTCCCCAAGGGCTTGTTCGGCTCGATCCGCGAACGGTGGCTGAAATGGCTGCCGTGACCCCGCTCCTCGTCGTCGACGATCTGCACCGCTCCTTCGGCGGACTGAAGGCCGTCGACGGCGTCGACCTGACGGTGATGCCGGGCGAGGTGAGGGCGATCATCGGCCCCAACGGCGCCGGCAAGTCGACGCTGGTCGGGCTGATCTGCGGCCGCGTCGAACCCAGTTCCGGATCGATCCTCTTCGACGGCCGGGACATCACCTCGATGCCTGCGCATCGGCGGGTGAGACAAGGGATCGCTTACACGTTTCAGATCACCTCGATCTTCCCGAACTTAACCGTTTTCGACAATGTCGCGCTGCCGGTCCAGCGCAGCCAGCATCATGCGGTCGGTGCCGCCCGGCTGCGCGCCGGCGTGATGGAGGCACTCGAGCGCGTCGGGCTCTCCGATCGTGCCGACCAGCCGGCGGGCGAACTGGCCTACGGACACCAGCGCCTGCTCGAGGTGGCGATGGGCCTGTCGCTGAAGCCGAGGCTCCTGATCCTCGACGAGCCGACGCAGGGCCTCTCGGACGGCGAGATCGAGGGCTTCATCGGTCTGGTGCGCGAGATCGCCAGGGACGCGACCGTCATGCTGATCGAGCACAACATGGCCGTGGTGATGAGCCTCGCGCACCGCATCACCGTGCTCAGTTCCGGCAAGGTGCTGGCGGAAGGCACGCCGGAGGAAATCCGCGCCGACGCCCACGTCCAGGCGGCCTATCTGGGGACGCCGGACGATGACTGACGTTCTCGCGATCCAGGGCCTCGATTGCGCCTATGGCGAGGTGCAGGTGCTCTATGGCGTGTCGCTGTCGCTGCGCAGGGGAGAAGTGCTCTGCCTGCTCGGCCGCAACGGCGCCGGCAAGACGACGCTGCTCAAGGCGATCATGGGGCTGGTGCCGGCCCGCGCCGGTTCCGTCCGGCTCGGCGAGACCGAACTGACCGCCCTGCCGGCCTGGCAGGTGCCCAAGCATGGCGTCGCCTACGTGCCGCAGGGCCGCCGCCTGTTCGCCGAGATGACCGTCGCCGAGAACATCGAGATCGGACTGATGGCCCGGGGCAAGGGAGCGGCGACGCGCGAGGCCGTGCTCGACCTCTTCCCGTTGCTTCGCGAGCGGCTGAAGCAGCGCTCCGGCACGCTCTCCGGCGGCGAGCAGCAGATGCTGGCGATGGCCCGGGCGCTCTGCCTTGAGCCCGAGGTGCTGCTGCTCGACGAGCCGACCGAGGGCCTGATGCCCTCGATGATCGCCAAGATCCGCGAGACGGTGGTGGAACTGCGCCGCCGCGGTGTCTCCACCATCCTGGTCGAGCAGCGCGTCGATGCCGTGCTCTCCGTCGCCGACCGCGTGGCATTCCTCGAGAATGGCCACAACCGCGA
Source organism: Mesorhizobium sp. (assembly GCA_019635735.1). Taxonomy (GTDB): domain Bacteria; phylum Pseudomonadota; class Alphaproteobacteria; order Rhizobiales; family Rhizobiaceae; genus Mesorhizobium_A. Next base: position 399,614 of record JAHBYX010000003.1, on the reverse strand, counting down.
GACGGTGGATGTCGCCGTGCTCCGGGCCGATCCGGAAATGGTCAAGCGCTACGTGGGCGTGGGGTAGAGTCTGCCCTAGCCTTCAGACCAGCTTCACACCCGCTTCCCGCATCCGGTCCGTCATCGCCGCCAGGGAACCGCCGAGGTCGATCGCGCGGCAGGCGTCCAGCCTGACCGTCACGTCGAAGCCGAGCCTGCGCGCGTCGAGCGCGGAGAAGGCGACGCAGAAATCGGTCGCGAGGCCCACCATCGTCAGCTTCGAGAAGCCGCGCTCCCTCAGATAGCCGCCGAGGCCTGTCGGGGTCGTATGGTCGTTCTCGTAGAAGGCCGAATAGGAATCGATCCCCTTGCGAAATCCCTTGCGGATGACGAGTTCCGCCTTGGTCCAGGCGAGATCGGGATGGAACAGCGCGCCCGCGGTGCCCTGCACGCAATGGTCCGGCCAGAGCGTCTGCGGGCCATAAGGCATCGCGATCGTCTCGAACGGCTCCCGGCCCTTATGGCTCGACGCGAAGCTCGAATGGCCGGCCGGATGCCAGTCCTGCGTCAGCACGACGTGGTCGAACGACTGGATGAGCCTGTTGACGACCGGCACGATCTCGTCGCCGCCTGCGACCGCGAGCGCGCCACCCGGGCAGAAATCGTTCTGGACATCGATCACCACCAGCGCTTCCATAGCCTTCTCCACGTGCAGATTCGCGGCGTCGAAACTCGCCTGAAGCGCTTTGTTGCGTCAATGGCCGCATGCCGCGCAAGAGCTTTGACAAGTGGAGCGCCGGGAGTATCATTTGTATGCATACGAAAAACTCCCGCTAGGGAACCTGGTCCGAGCATGACCCAGCCGCGATACGCCAGGCCGGACACGATCGAGGAGGCCGTTGCGCTTCTGTCGACCGGACGATGGCGGCCGCTCGCCGGGGGCACGGATTTCTATCCGGCGCAGGGCAGCCGTCCGATCCGCGACAGCATCGTCGACCTGAACGGCATCGCCGCCTTGCGCGGCATCGAGCGCACCACCGAGGGAATTCGCATCGGCGCGCGCACGAGCTGGACCGATATCGTCCGCGCCGATCTGCCGCCGGCCTTCGAGGGGTTGCGCCTCGCGGCGCGGGAGGTCGGTTCCGTGCAGATCCAGAACACGGGCACCGTCGCCGGCAACCTGTGCAACGCCTCGCCCGCCGCCGACGGCGTACCGCCGCTCCTGACGCTCGACGCCAGCGTCGAACTCCGTTCCGCGGCCGGCACGCGGGTCCTGCCGCTGCAGGCCTTCATCCTCGGCAACCGCCGCACGGCGCTTCGGCCGGACGAGCTTGTCACCGCCGTCCTGGTCCCGTCCGCCTCGGCCGGCGGCCGCTCCACCTTCCTCAAGCTCGGCGCGCGGCGCTATCTGGTGATCTCGATCGCCATGGTCGCCGCTCGCATCGCGGTCGCAGCTGGACGCGTCACGCAGGCGGCGATCGCCGTCGGTTCCTGTTCGGAGGTCGCAAAGCGGCTGACCGCGCTGGAGGCCGATCTCGTTGGGCGCGACGCGGACGCGGCGCTGGCACATGTCGTCCAGGAACATCATCTCGCCGGGCTTTCCCCGATCGACGACGTGCGCGCGAGCGCTGCCTATCGCCGCGAGGCGGCCCGCGAGATCGTGGCGCGGGCGATCGCGCGTCTGGCCGGCGCGGCGGAGGACATGGCCGCATGAGTCTCGCCGGCAAAGACATTGCCTTTGAGGTGAACGGCAGCCGCGCGGTGGTGAACGTCTCGCCCGTGGCGCGGCTCTCCGCCGTGCTGCGCGACGAGCTGGGCCTGACCGGCACCAAGGTCGGCTGCGACGCCGGCGACTGCGGCGCCTGCACCGTTCTCCTCGACGGCGAGCCCGTCTGTTCCTGCCTCGTGCCGGCCGCCCAGGCGGAGGGTTCGTCGGTCACGACCGTGGAGGGCCTCGCCAACGGCCACCTGTCGTCGCTGCAGAAATCCTTTCTCGCGCATGGCGCGGCGCAGTGCGGCATCTGTACGCCCGGCCTGCTGGTCTCCGCCGCTGCCTTGCTCGAACACACGCCGCATCCTTCCGAGACCGAAGTGGCCGATGCGCTGGGCGGCGTGCTCTGCCGTTGTACCGGCTACCGCAAGATCGTCGAGGCGGTGATGGCTGCCTCGCGCTTCCACAATCTGCCCGACGCCATGCCGGCGCCGGGCTATGCCGTCGGCGCCTCGCCGATCCGGCTCGACGGCATCCCCAAGGTGAACGGGACGGAGCGCTTCGGCGCGGACGAAACACCTGCCGGCGCGCTCGCGGTCGTCGCGATCCGCTCGCCGCACTGGCACGCGTCCTTCGTCCTTGGTGACCTCGACGCCTATGTCGCCGCCCATCCGGGCATCGCCGCCGTGGTGACGGCGAAGGATGTTCCCGGCCGCAACCGCTTCGGCGTGATCGCCGCCTTCGCCGACCAGCCGGCATTGGCCGACGGCTTCGTCCGGTTCCGCGGCGAGGCGGTGGCGCTCGTCGCCGGGGAAAAGGAAGCGATCGAAGACCTCGACCTCGCCGCCTTCCCGATCGTATGGACGGCCCTGCCGCACATCCTGGATCAGGCCGAAGCCCGGCGCGAGGGCGCTGACCTGATCCATATCGCACGCCCGGGCAATATCCTGACCCAAGGCATGGTCGAGCGCGGCGATCCGGACGCGGCGCTGGCGCGGGCCGCCGTGACCGCCTCGGGTGACATCGAGACGTCTTTCGTCGAGCACGCCTATATCGAGCCGGAAGCCGGGTCCGCCTGGATGGACGGCGACACCCTCGTCATCCGCGCCTGCACGCAGAGCGCGGGTATCGACCGCGACGAGACGGCCGCCGTGCTGGGGCTGCCGTTGGAGCGCGTCCGCATCATCCCGACCGCGACCGGCGGCGGCTTCGGCTCCAAGCTCGACGTCTCGGTCCAGCCGCTGCTCGGCCTCGTCGTGCTGAAGACCGGCAGGCCGGCGCGGATGGTCTATTCCCGCCAGGAATCGATGATGTCGACGACCAAGCGGCATCCGGCGCGGATGCGCGCCACGATCGGTGCCGACGCCTCCGGCCATATCGCCGGCATGATCTTCGACGGCGACTTCGACACCGGTGCCTATGCCAGCTGGGGGCCGACTGTCGCCAACCGCGTGCCGGTTCACGCATCGGGCCCCTATCGGACGCCCAACTACCGCGCCGTCGGCCGTGCCGTGCATACCAACGGCCCGATCGCCGGCGCCTTCCGCGGCTTCGGCGTGCCGCAGGCGACGATCATGCAGGAAACGCTCTATGACGAGCTGGCGGGAAAGCTCGGCATCGATCGCCTCGAATTCCGCCTGCGTAACGCGCTGCGCGACGGCGACAGGACCGTCACCGGCCAGGAGCTGGCCTCCGGCGTCGGCATCCTCGCCTGCCTCGAGGCGCTCAAATCGCATTGGGACAGGGCGCAGGCGGATGCCCGCGACGCCAATGCGGCAGATGGCCATGTCCGGCGGGGCGTCGGCATCGCCTCCTGCTGGTACGGCTGCGGCAACACCTCGCTGCCCAACCCCTCGACCATGCGCATCGGCATTTCGGCCGACGGCGACGTCGTCCTTCACCAGGGCGCGATCGACATCGGCCAGGGCTCGAACACGGTCATCACGCAGATCGCGGCCGATGCGCTCGGTCTGCCGCTGGCGAAGTTCCGCCTCGTCGGCGCCGACACGGCGCTGACGCCGGATGCCGGCAAGACGTCGGCGTCGCGCCAGACCTTCGTTTCCGGCAAGGCGGCGCAGAAGGCAGCGTCGGCGCTGCGTGAGGCGATCCTGCGCTTCGCCAACGTGTCGGCGGCGGGACGCCTCCACCTCGACGGCACGGTGCTGACGGTCAGCGAAGGCGAGGCGACCCGGCGGATCGATCTCGCGTCCCTGCCGCGGGATGCGCTGGGCTACGCCTTTTCCGCAGAAGAAAGCTACGATCCGCCGACCCTGCCGCTGGACGCCAAGGGACAGGGCAGCCCCTACGCCGTCTATGGCTACGGCGCGCAACTCGTCGAACTCGAGGTCGACACGAGACTTGGCACGGTCAGGCTGCTCAAGATCACCGCCGCGCACGATGTCGGCCGCGCCGTCAACCCGCTGCTGGTCCAGGGCCAGGTCGAGGGCGGCATCGCCCAGGGCATCGGCCTCGCGCTGCTCGAGGAATACGTGCCCGGCCGGACGGAGAACCTGCACGACTATCTGATCCCGACCATCGGCGATGTCCCGCCTATCGAGACGATCATCGTCGAGGTGCCGGACCCGGAGGGCCCGTTCGGCGCAAAAGGTCTGGGCGAGCATGTTCTCATCCCCACCGCGCCCGCTATCCTGAACGCGATTCGCGACGCCGCCGGCGTGCTGGTGACGAAGGTGCCTGCGACGCCGTCGCGGGTGCTGGCAGCAATCAAGGCGCAGGGGGCGCTGCGATGAATGAACTCGCGGAACGCTTCGAATCCCGAGCGCTCGAAGAGAACAAGTCGAACGACAAGCTTCGCTGCGACGCTTGCCCGGTCATGTGCTACATCGCCGAAGGCCGCACCGGGGCTTGCGACCGCTACGGCAATTTCGGCGGACGGATCGTCCGCTGCGACCCGGTCACGATTCTTGAGCATGCGGTCGAGACAGGGCAGCCGCTGGTGCCTTTCGGCCAGGACGAGCCGTGGAGCGGCAATCCCGTCAACACCGGTCGGCGGTTCGTCACCGCCATCGGCGCCGGCACCACCTATCCGGACTACAAGCCCGCGCCCTTCATCGTCAGCCAGGAGGTTGAGGGCGTCGATCTGGTCACCGTGGTGACGGAGGGCATCTTCTCCTATTGCGGCGTCAAGGTGAAGATCGACACCGACCGTCACATCGGCCCCGAGGCCGCGACGGTTCGCGCGGCGGGCGAGGCGGTGGGACACGTATCGACGGCGGAATACGGCTCGCAGATGCTGTCGCTCGGCGGCGTGCACCATCTGACCGGCGGGTCGAAGGCGGAAGGCCGCGTCACCTGCGACACGCTCTTGTCGCTGTGCAACAAGCAGCCGGTCGAATTGACCATCGACGGCGGCGAGACCGTGATCGTGCAGGCAGGCCAGCCGCCCGTCATCGGCGGCGCGGTCGAAAGCCGCATGCGGGTCGGCTGCGGCTCGGCCACCATCGGCATGTTCGCCAGCCAGTGGCGCGGGCTGGTCGACGAGGTAGTGGTCGTCGACGATCACATCACCGGCGTCGTATCGGAACATCAGGCTGGCAAGGTGCTCGGTTGGGAAGACACCGGCATCAAGATCGTCGGCCGGCGCTCGACGCCCGGTCGCTATTTCAAGGTGTCGGAGCCGGGAACCGGCTGGGGCGGTACAATGCTCGAAGATCCGCTCGACATCCTCGGCACATGGAACCCCAAGAAGGGCGCGCGGCCCGGGCTCTCGATCCTGATGGTCTCGACCACGGGGGAACACTACGGCTACTACGAACTCGACGGCGACCTGAAGCCGGTGAAGATGCCGTTCCCGGATCGCCTGCGAAACTCGGTCGAGCTGATCGCGGACAATTGCGAGCCGGCACTCTGCTCGGTGCTGTTCGTCGGCGGCGCAGGAGGCAGCCTCAGGGCCGGCGTGACCGAGAATCCGGTCAATCTGACCCGGTCCGTCCACCGGCTCCAGACCTATGTCACCTGCGGCGGCGCGCCGGTCTATATCTGGCCGGGCGGCGGTATTACGCTGATGGTCGACGTGACCCGGCTGCCGGACAACGCCTTCGGCTACGTGCCGACGCCGGCACTGGTTGCGCCGATCGAATTCACGCTGCGGCGCGACCACTACGAGCAGCTCGGCGGCCATGTGTCGGATATCCGCACCGTCGAGGACGTCCTGGCAAAGGGCGGCGAGTTCCTCAATCCGCGCGTCGTGACACCCGCGCCCGCGGGCAACGACTGGCCCCCGCTCGCGCAACTGCGGTTGCGGCAGTGACGGCTGGCCCGCAGATCGGTTGGCTGCCCGACGGCCGGCGACTGCACATGAATCATGGCCCGATCGACCTGATCGTCGAGGCATGGGGAGAGCCCGGTGAGGTTGCCCGGGCCTACGGGCAGGCGGCAGACCGCTTTGACACGATCCTCGCCGAACTCGTTGCCGAAGGGCCGGACCTGCGCCGGCCAGCGGGATCGATGCCCCGCCCGTTCAAAGGGCCGACGGCATGGCGTATGGAGCGCGCTGTGAGCCTCTTCTCCGCGCGGTTCATCACGCCGATGGCCGCGGTCGCAGGCGCGGTCGCCGACGAGATGCTGGCGGCACTGGTCGCCGGACGGGAACTCCGGAAGGCCTATGTCAACGACGGCGGCGACATTGCCCTCCACCTCTCGCCCGGCGAGTCGATGCGGCTGGCGGTCGCCGGCACGGGTCACGGTTTCGAAGACCGGCTGACCATCGAGCATGCATCGCCCGTGCGCGGCGTGGCGACCAGCGGCTGGCGGGGCCGCTCGTTCTCGCTCGGTATTGCCGACGCGGTGACCGTGCTCGGCCGCGACGGCGCGACAGCGGACGCGGCGGCGACCCTCATAGCGAATGCGGTGGACATTCCGGGGCATCCGGCCATCGCGCGTGCGGCGGCGTCCTCCCTGCAGCCGGACAGCGATCTCGGCGAGAGGCTGGTCACGACGGGCGTAGGCAGCCTCACGCAGCGCGAAGTCGACGACGCTCTGGAGCGCGGGTTGATCGAGGCAAGCGAGTTCTTCGCGCGCGGTCTGATCGAAAGCGCCGGCCTGTTTCTGGCGGGAATGTCGAAAATCGCCCGTTCCGCCTTGCCGCTTGAGAGTCCTTCTGGTCGCGCGATGGAGTAGAATTGTCAGTGAAGTCGAAAAGCGCCGGTCAGGTGGAGAGTACCAAGCTAAAATGCTTGCCTGGAATCGATGTCCGCCTGTATGACTTCGGCGGGCAAAGAATTTGCAAGCCCCTTCGACAATTTGCAAACAAATGAACATGTTCTGATATGCCAGACTTTAAAATCCGCAAAATATCCATCACTAGCGAGGAAATCTTTCACGATGGAGGTCCTCCGCCCGGCATTCCACGCCGCCGCGCCGCCGCTCTGGCGCTGGTCAGCAATCCTTTCGCCGGCCGCTTTGAGCCGAATCTGCAGCCGGCAATGGACGACCTGAAGCCGCTGGGAATGTTGCTGACGGAGAAGCTGATCGCCGCGCTCGGCGGCGACGTCGGCGCGATCGATGGCTACGGCAAGGGCGCGATCGTAGGCTCCGCCGGCGAGATCGAGCATGGCGCACTCTGGCACGTGCCCGGCGGCTATGCGATGCGGGAACGATTGGCTGCGACCAAGGCAATAGTTCCGTCCGCGATGAAAGTCGGAGGATTTGGCAGCTCTCTCGACATACCGCTCGGCCATACAAACGCGGCCTATGTGCGCAGTCATTTCGATGCTATGACAGTAAGTATTCCAGACGGCCCACGCCCGGACGAGATTCTATACTGCATTGCTATGTCATGCGGTCCCAGAATCCACAGTCGCATGGGCGGGCTCGAAGCCTCTCATGTGAAGGGAGAGGATGGCTTGCGGTGATGGCCGAAAACGACTCGCCAGTTGCGTCCGATACGGAGGACGCGACACCCACCTATCGTCTCCAGGAGCAGGTGGGCTACATCCTCCGCAAGGCGCAACAGCGTCACATCGCGATTTTCTCGTCTCAGATCAGTGAGTTGACACCTCCCCAGTTCGCGACGCTGGCAAAGCTCGGCGATCTCGGCGAATGTTCGCAGAACCACCTCGGCCAGCTCGTCGCGATGGACGCAGCGACCATCAAGGGCGTCGTCGACCGCTTGAAGCTGCGCGGGCTGGTGGCGGTGGCCGAGGACAATGAAGACCGCCGCCGCATCGTTGTTTCCCTGACGCCGCTCGGACGGGACATGCTCGTCCAGCTCGTTCCTGTCGCAGTCAAGATCACCCGCGACACGCTGCAACCGCTGACGAAACGCGAATCGCAGACCCTGCTCAAACTGCTCAACAAGATCAGCTGAAGGGGCCGAAGCGCGCTTCGGCCTCCTGCGGCGTGTAGTAGCCCATCGCGACGTCGCGGGCGACCTCCGCCCGGTCCCGCTCCCGCGGATTGCCGTAGCCGCCGCCGCCTGGCGTCTTCACCTGCACGCGGTCGCCGGCGGAAAGCGGAATGTCCTGCTCCTTCGACAGATGCGGCGGCACGTGCTCGTGGCCGCCGCGAATGACCTTGACCTTATTGACGCCGCCGTCCTCGCCGCCCAGCGCGCCGAGCGGTCCGGTGCGACCGTGGTCCATGACGAACGACGCGCGGGCCTGGCCGCGCAACAGCTCGATCTCGTAGGCGAGCCCGAAGCCGCCGCGATGCCGGCCGGCGCCTCCCGATCCCTCGTGCAGGGCATAGTGCCGGTAGAGCACCGGGAAGGCCTGCTCCATGACTTCAACCGGCGGCGATTTCGAGATGCCGATGGTGGAACAGCCGTTCGACAGGCCGTCGGCTCCGGCGCTGCCGCCATAGCCGCCGCCCGAGATCTGGTACATCACGAAGTCGCGCCCGCGCGCCGGGTCGTGGCCGCCGAGCGCGAAATTGCCGCTCGATCCGGCAGGCGCCGCGGTGACCTTGTCCGGAAGCGCCTGGACCATCGCCGCGAAGACGGCTTCGGCGATGCGCTGCGAGACCTCCGCCGCGCAGCCAGAGACGGGGCGCGGATAGTGCGCGTCGAGGAACGTGCCCTCCGGCCGCTTGACGATCAGCGGCTCGAACGCGCCCGCCGACAGCGGAACGTCCGGGAAGACATGCCGGATCGCCAGATAGACCGACGACAGCGTGGTCGCGAGCACGCTGTTCATCGGGCCGGCGCAGGGCGGGCTCGAACCGTCGAAGTCGAAGGTCAGCGTGTCGCCGCTCTTCTCGATCGCCAGCGCAATTGTCAGCGGCTCGTCGACGACGCCGTCGGAATCGACGAAGGCCTTCGACCGGAAGACGCCGTCCGGCATCTCGGCGATGCGCGCCCGCATCTGCTCGCCGGCCCGGCGCCGCAGCTCCGCGATCGCGTCGTTGACGGTCTTGTCGCCATAGCGGTCGAGCAGTTCGTAGAGCCGGTCCTGGCCGACCATCAGGGCTGCCGCCTGCGCCTTGATGTCGCCGATGCGCTGGTCGGCGACGCGGATGTTCGAGGCGATGATGGCGTGGATCTCCGGATCCATCACGCCCTTCTTGAACAGCTTGACCGGCGGCAGCCGCAGTCCCTCCTGTTCGACGGACGTCGCCGAGGCGGAGAAGCCGCCCGGCACCGCTCCGCCGATGTCCGGCCAGTGGCCGGTGTTGGACAGCCAGCAGAAGATCTTGCCGTTGCGCCAGACCGGCTTGACGAAGCGCACGTCCATGAGGTGCGTGCCGCCCAGATAGGGGTCGTTGACGATGTAGATGTCGCCCGGTTCGGGCTTCAGCGCCTTGCCCTCGCGGATCATCTCGATCAGCGTGCGCGTCGAATACTGCATCACGCCGACGAACACCGGCAGGCCGCCGATGCCTTGCGCGATCAGCGACCCGTCCTCGGCCGAATAGATGCCGTCGGAGCGGTCGTTGGCTTCTGCGATCACGGGCGAAAACGCGGCGCGCGAGAAAGTCAGGTCCATCTCGTCGCAGACCTGCTGCAGGCCCGCCTGGATGACCGATAGGGTGATCGCGTCGAGCGTGGTCATGCCGGTCTCACCTCGATGATGATGTTGCCTTCCCGGTCCGACGAACATCGGTCGCCCGGCTCGACGACCGTCGTCGCGTCGAGCTGCTCGAGGATGGCCGGCCCTTCGAAGACGGCGTCGAGCGGCAGCTTCTCGCGGGCATAGACGGGCGTGTCCCGCCATTCGCCGTCGAACCAGACCGGACGCGTTTCGACCAGCGCGTCGGCGACCGTGCCGGTGCGGCCGGCCGGATCGATCAGCGTCGAGAGGTCCAGTTCGCTGCGCACGCCGATGACCGACGTGTTCAGGTTGACGAGTGCCGCGCGGATCTCCGGCAGTTTCACCCGGAAGCGGGCGTAGTAGGCCTTCTCGAAAATGTCCTGCAGGTGGGCGCGCGTGACCTCGGCCGAGGGCAGGGGGACGTTCAGCAGATGCGTCTGGCCGACGAACTGCATGTCCGCCGAGTGCACGACGCGGATCGTCTGCGGCTTCACCGCTTCCTTGGCGATCAGTTCGCGTCCCTCCGCCGCATGGCGGGCGAGGATCTCGCGCGCCCTGGCCTCGTCGAGCGCGGCGACGGGCTGGTTCAGCGTGTTGACGAAATCGTGCCGCATGTCGGCCACCACGCAGCCGAGCGCGTTGGTGATTCCCGGCCGCGCCGGCACCAGCACTTTCGGAATGCCGAGCTCGCGCGCCAGCGCGGTCGCATGCAGCGGCCCGGCGCCGCCGAAGGCGAACAGCGCGAAATCGCGCGGGTCGTGGCCCTTGGAGATCGACACCATGCGGATCGCGCCCGCCATCTTGAGATTGGCGATGCGCAGCACGGCGCCCGCCGCCTCCGCGCCGCCGACGCCGATGCGGCCGCCGAGCTTCTCGGCGAAAATCGCCTCGATATCGGGCACGCTGACGGGGGAATCGACCGCGAGCAGCCGTTTCGGATTGAGCCGGCCGAGGATCAGGTTGGCGTCGGAAATCGTCGGCTCGGTGCCGCCGCGGCCGTAGCAGATCGGTCCGGGCGACGCGCCTGCGCTCTCGGGCCCGACCCGGATCAGGCCGGAATCGTCGATCCGCGCGATCGAGCCGCCGCCGGCGCCCACCGTGTGCACGTCCACCATCGGCAGATGGATCGGCATCGCGTATTCGATCTCGATCTCGTTCGACACCGCCGGCTGCGCCCCGCGGATCAGCGCCACGTCGGTCGAGGTTCCGCCCATGTCGTAGGTGACGAGGTTGGGGAACCCGGCACGCCGGCCGGTATAGGCCGCCGCCATGACTCCCGACGCCGGGCCGGACATGACGGTCTTGGCCGCCTCGTTCGTCACGTAGCGGGCGGAGATCATGCCGCCATTGCCGTTCATCATCAGGAAATCGCGGCGGTAGCCGCGGTTCGCCAGCTCGCCGCGCAGCCGCTCGACATAGCGCTTCAGGATCGGCTGCACCGAGGCGTTGACGGCCGCCGTGACGCCGCGCTCGAATTCGCGCGCCTCGGACAGGAGCGAATGACCTGTAGTGATGTGGTCGTTAGGCCAGAGTTCGGCGGCGATCTCGGCCGCCCGCTTCTCATGCGCCGGATTGGCATAGGCATGCAGGAAATGGATCACCAGCGATTCGCAGCCGGTGTCGATCAGCTGCCGCACGGCCGCGCGGACAGCCTCCTCGTCGAGCGGCGTGCGCACGGCACCCGAGGCCTCGACTCGCTCGGGAACCTCGAGTCGCAGGTTGCGTGGGATCACGGGTACGAAGGTTCCCGTCATTCCGTAAGGGTTCGGCCGGGTCCTGCGTCCGAGCTCCAGCACGTCGCGGAACCCTTGCGTCGTGATCATGCCGGTCCGGGCCAGGCGCCGCTCGAGCACGGCGTTGGTCGTCGTCGTCGTGCCGTGCACGATCAGGTCGATCCGATCGATCGGAAACCCTGTCGCGCCGAGCGCCGAGACGACGCCGTAGGCCTGGTTGTCGACCGTCGTTGGGGTCTTGGCGACATAGACCCTGCCCCCTGCCGAGCCGTCGATCAGGATGAGGTCGGTGAACGTCCCGCCAACATCGATTCCGGCAACCACATATTCATTGCCTGCCGCCACTTTCTCTGCCATCGACTGAATCCGGAATGAAGAACTGGCTCGCGGGCGCATTTTGGAACATGCGACTATTGCTCCGTATTGACCCGAAAATCATTGGTATACTAATAATCCCCGCAGGCAAGGTGGCGCCGATCGTCCCCCGCGCGCGCCAGCCATCTCACATATCCGGCGCCTGCCTGCTATACTCTCCGGGCGCAAGCCTGTGACAAGGACCGACCGAATGCAAGATGCCGCCGTCAGTCAGGACGCGATCGCTCCCGCGCTTCCATTTCCCATTCCCGCCAACGTCCACGCGGAGCGCGTGGTTTCGGTAAGGCATTATACGGACAGGCTGTTCTCGTTCCGCATCACCCGCCCGCAGAGCTTCCGCTTCCGCTCGGGCGAGTTCGTCATGATCGGCCTGCCCAACGCCGAGAAGCCGGTCTATCGCGCCTATTCGATCGCCAGCCCCTCCTGGGACGACGAGCTCGAATTCTATTCGATCAAGGTTCCCGACGGCCCGCTGACGCAGCACCTGCAGAAGATCCAGCCGGGCGACATCGTGCTGATGCGCCCGAAGCCGACCGGCACGCTGGTGCTCGACGCGCTGACGCCGGGCAAGCGCGTGTTCATGATCGCGACCGGCACCGGCATGGCGCCCTTCGCCAGCCTCGTCCGCGATCCGGAGACCTACGAGAAGTTCGACCAGGTGATCCTGACCAACACCTGCCGCGACGTGGCCGACCTGCAATACGGCAACGAACTGGCGGCGCTCGCGACCGAGGATCCGCTGATCGGCGAGATGGCCGGCGGCAAGCTCGTCTACTATGCCTCGACCACGCGCCAGGAAAGCCCGCACATGGGCCGCCTGACGACGCTGATCGAGAGCGGCAAGCTGTTCTCCGACCTCGGCATCCCGCCGCTCGACCCGGCCACCGACCGGGCCATGCTGTGCGGCTCGATGGCGATGATCAAGGACGTGGCGGCGCTGCTCCAGGCCCGCGGCTTCACCGAGGGCTCCAACTCGGCACCGGCGGAGTTCGTTCTGGAGAGAGCCTTTGTTGGGTGATTGGTGACGGCGAGGCTTCGCCAGCGTCGCAGGTCACCCCACCCACCCGGCTTCGCCGGGTACCCTCCCCGTCGAGGGGAGGGAGGAGCGCAGGTCGTCATATCCGCAACGCTGTCTTTCGCCCTCAGCGCTGCCCCTCATCGCCCTGCCGGGCACTTCTCCCCGTAAGAACGGGGAGAAGAACGCAGCTCAAACGCCGGCGCCCCCCTCTCCCCGTCCTTCACGGGAGAGGGTAAGGGAGAGGGGCGGCGCCAACTCTTGCGTGAGGGCGGCTTTGCCGACGAAAGGTCTCGGAAGCCGCCCCTACATTAAACGTCGAAGAACCCCCAGCCGTCCGCCCGTCCGCCATACTGCCTCGCCGCCGAATCGAGCATCACCTCGGTTTCGGTGATGTCCTCGCATGTCGGCGACATGTGCTTGGACGCGCTTACCTCCCATCGGAGCTCAGGGTCGCCGCAATCGTCGTCCAGTTGCTTGACCGCCGTCAAGAAGCCCACGCGCCTTGCGATCTCGGCGAACGCATCGGCTGACTCTTTATCAGGAAGCAGATGTGAAAAGTCGATCTGTCTAGGCGGACCAAGGTTGCGTCCCTCGGCTTCCAGTCGTCGCAACACTTCGGCATTCTCATCGAGCAGGGACATTGCAATCAACCCCCATCCGCCCCCGCCAGCGCCCCGTAAAGCTCCGGCCGCCGGTCGCGGAACAGGCCCCAGGCCGCGCGTTCGTTGCGCATGATCGCCCGGTCGAACGTCGCCGTCAGCACCGCCTCGCCCTCGCGCCCCGCGCTGGCGCGCAGATCCCCCTGCGGCCCGGCGATGAAGGACGAGCCGTAATAGGTCTGCGTCCGGCCGTTGACGACTTCCGTCCCGATCCGGTTGGCCGCCGCCACCGGCATCAGGTTGGCGCCGGCGTGCCCCCGCATCGTGATGCGCCAGTGCTCCATGGAATCGAAATCCGGCCGGCCCGGCTCCGAGCCGATCGCCGTCGGATAGATGAGGAACTCCGCCCCCATCAGCGCCATCGACCGCGCCGCCTCCGGGAACCACTGGTCCCAGCAGATCCCGGCGCCGATCGTGCCGAAGCGCGTCTTCCAGACGCGAAAGCCGGTGTCGCCCGGATTGAAGTAGAACTTTTCCGAATAGCCCGGCCCGTCGGGGATATGCGACTTGCGATAGACGCCGAGCGCCTCGCCGCGATCGTCCACCATCACCAGCGAGTTGTAGTAGGCCTGGTTCCTCCGCTCGAACAGCGAGACGGGTAGGACAACGCCGTATTCGGCGGCGAGGGCTTGCATCGCGGCGAGCGTCGGATGCCCATCGAGCGGCCGGGCGCGGTCGAAATGCGCCGGGTTCTCCTCCTGGCAGAAATAGTGGCCCTCGAAGAGTTCCTGCACGACGACGATGTTGGCGCCCTCGGCCGCCGCCGCCCGCACGAGCCGCGACGCCGTTGCGATGTTCTCGCCGACGTCGTCCGAACAGGCGAACTGGACGACGCCGAGCGTGACCTTGTTGACCTCGTCCATCACGCGTCCTCGAAGCCGGTCAGCACGCCGACCGCGTTGACGCCGATCTCCTCGACCGCGTAGCCGCCTTCCATGACGATGAGCGTCGGCAGGCCGAGCTGCGCGATGCGCCGCCCGATCTTCGGATAGTCCTCCGTCCTGAGCTTGAACTTCGAGATCGGATCCTTCTCGAACGTGTCGACCCCGAGCGAGACCACCAGCACGTCGGGTGCATAGTCGGCGACCTTGCGGCAGCCGGCTTCCAGCGCCTCGGCCCACGCGTCCCAGTCCGTCCCCCAGGGCATAGGATAGTTGACGTTGAAGCCTTCGCCCGGCCCTTCGCCGCGCTCGTCGGCATGGCCGAGGAAGAACGGATACTCGACCATCGGGTCGCCGTGCAGGTTGACCAGCAGCACGTCGTTTCGCCGGTAGAAGATCTCCTGCGTGCCGTTGCCGTGGTGGTAGTCGACGTCGAGGATCGCGATCCGCTTCGCGCCCTGGTCGAGGAACCACTGCGCCGCGCTCGCGGCATTGTTGATGAAGCAGTAGCCGCCGGCGAAGCCAGCGCCCGCATGGTGCCCGGGCGGGCGGCAGAGCGCAAAGGCGGCGCGTTCGCCGGTCTTCACCAGTCCTGCCGCGGTGATCGCCACGTCATGCGACGACTTGATCGCATCCCATGTGCCCGCGACGAAGGTGGCGCCGGCGTCGAAGGAATAATAGCCCAGCAGCGCGTCGATGCCTTGTGGCCGCACGTCGCCGCGCAGGCCGCGCGTCGGCCAGGTGAACGGCATGGCGGTTCCGTCGCGCCCCGACTCGCGCCACATCGGCCAAACCGTCGGCAGGAAGTCGATGAAGTCCGCGCGATGCACGCGCTTGGCAATGGCGATGTCGTGCTCCTGCGGCGCGACGATCGGCCCGAGCTTCACCGCCTCGACGCGCGAGCGGATATATTCCGCCCGCGACGGCATCTCGAACGCCGGCACCACCGCCCCCGCGACCAGCTCGACATTGCCGGCATGGCCGTGGTGACGTGGGGAGTAGACGGTCTTCATGCGGGGATCCTGTCGGGTTGTGCCGCTTGGCGGCGAACCAAGGCTAGCGGCTTTTCGCGGCCGTCCGCAAGCCGAGGCTTCTGGCACATTCCGATCCTTCATCTGGACCAAAGAACAACCTGTGGCGCTTTGGAGCGAGCCGGTGCTAGCCTGCTTCCAACGACAAAGGGGAACTCATCTTGCAGGCAGACTTGATCGTCACCAATGCGCGGATCCTCACGATGGACGAGGGCAATCCGGCGGCGGAGGCGATGGCGGTGGCAGACGGACGCATCGTGGCGGTCGGCAGCCGAGGCGACATCGAGCGCCTCGCCGCGCCGGGTGCGAAGCGGATCGACGCCGCGGGCAAATCGGTGCTGCCCGGCTTCATCGAGAGCCACCTGCACATCCTGCTTGGCGCCGCCGAACTCGGCCACCTGCAGCTCTTCGGCGTCAAGGGCTTCGACGAACTGTCGGCGAAGGTGAAGGCTTTCGCCGCCGCCAATCCCGACCGGAAAGTGCTGCAGGCGCAGGGCGCCGACTACACGATCCTGTCCGAGACCGAGCCGGTCACCCGCCATCATCTCGACCGGATCGTTCCCGACCGCCCCTTCGCCATGTCCTCGCCCGACCACCACACGATGTGGGCGAACACGAAGGCGCTGGAGATGGCCGGCATCCTGCACGGAAAGAAGCTCGGACCCGGCAACGAGATCGTCATGGGCGCCGACGGGCTGGCCGAGGGCGAGCTCCGCGAGAGCGAAGCGATGGGACCAGTGGTGGCGCTGGCGGGCGAAGACCGGATCAGGCTCGGCATCTCGACCGGCGGCGAGCCGGAAACGCCGCCGACCGCCGCCGAGCGCGCCGCCGACCGCGCCGTGCTGCTGGAAGGGCTGAAGCACGCGGCAAAGCACGGCATCACCTCGTTCCACAACATGGACGGCAACGCCTACACGCTCGAACTGCTGTCGGAGCTGCGCGACGAGGGCAAGCTGCTCTGCCGCGCCCGCGTGCCGTTCCACTACAAGAACTTCATGCAGATCTCCGAGCTCGAGCGCGCCTCCGAGATGACCCGCCGCTTCGACGACGAATGGCTGAGGTCGGGCTTCGTCAAGCTGTTCATGGACGGCGTGCTGGACTCGTGGACGGCCGTCATGGTCGAGCCCTATGCCGACCGGCCGGACTGGGTGGGCGAGCCGCTGTTTCCCGCCGACGAGTTCGCCCGCATCGCCACCGAGATCGACCGGCGCGGGCTGCAGATCGCGGTGCACGCCATCGGCGACGGCGCGGTGCGCTCCGTCCTCGACGGCTACGAGGCGGCGCAGAAGGCCAATGGCAGGCGCGACAGCCGCCACCGCATCGAGCATATCGAGGTGACGACCGACGCCGACGTGCCGCGCTTCGCCGAACTCGGCGTCATCTGCTCGATGCAGCCGCCGCATCCGCCGGGCTCGCAAGGCCTGCCGCTGGAGCCGACCGTCTCGCGCATCGGCCGCGACCGCTGGCGGCTCGCCTATGCCTGGCGCACGCTCAAGAACACCGGCGCCCATGTCGTCTTTGCCTCCGACTGGCCGGTGTCGAACGTCGACCCGATCCTCGGCATCCAGTCGGCGATGATCCGCAAGCCCTGGGCCGAGGGCCTGCCCGACCACAGCTACTCCCTGCACGAGGCGATCGCCGGATACACGGTCGAGGGCGCCTATACCGAATTCGCCGAGGCGACGAAGGGTCGCCTGAAGCCGGGCTTCTTCGCCGACTTCGTCGTCCTGTCGCACGACATCGAGGCGGTCGATCCGGAAGCGCTTCACGAGGTCCGGCCGGTGATGACGGTCTGCGGCGGCAAGGTAACGTTTCAGGCATGAGTGCGGAACCTGTTGCCGTCATCCTCGGGCTTGTCCCGAGGATCTACTCCAGATGAGCGCTTCGACGGTGATGGCAATCTGCCGACGACGGCAGATCCTCGGGACAAGCCCGAGGATGACGGCGTGCGGGGGCGCCGCTAAAATCGGCAGCCTGCCGCAATTCTGACCAGCCGCGTCTGCGTCCGCCCGCCAATCCCTTGTCCCGCCGTCCGGCACGCGACTTGCTCGGAGCCGCCAATTGAACGGAGATTCAAACTCTCCATTGCCAAGGCATGGTGCCTTGTGCTGACATTGACGAAATGAACCGCCGGGAAGAGCGGAAAACAAACAGGGGATATCGTGCCGGCCAATCCGGATAGGGGCGCAATCGACGTCCGCGGGGTTTCGAAGATCTTCGGCTCGGGAGCCGATCGGGTGGCAGCACTCGACGACGTCTCGGTCGTCATCTGCGAAAACGAGTTCTTCACCCTCCTCGGCCCTTCGGGCTGCGGCAAGACCACGCTTCTCAGGCTCATCGCCGGCTTCGATTTCCCGACCTATGGCCAGATCCTGCTGCACGGGCAGGACATCGCGCCGCTGCCGCCGTTCAAGCGCCCGGTCAACACTGTCTTCCAGTCCTATGCGCTGTTCCCGCACATGACGGTGGCGCAGAACATCGGCTTCGGGCTCGAGATGCTGGGCAAGCCGAAGGACGAGGTGACGGCGCGCGTCGACCAGATGCTCAAGCTGGTCAAGATGGAGGCGCTGAAGAACCGCAAGACCAGCCAGATCTCCGGCGGCCAGCAGCAGCGCGTGGCGCTGGCCCGCGCGTTGGCCCCGCAGCCCAAGGTGCTGCTCCTCGACGAGCCGCTCTCCGCGCTCGACTACAAGCTGCGCAAGGAGATGCAGATCGAGCTGAAACGCCTGCAGCACGAGACCGGCATCACCTTCATCTTCGTCACCCACGACCAGGAGGAGGCGCTCACGATGTCCGACCGCATCGCGGTCATGTCACAGGGCAAGATCCTGCAGGTCGGCACGCCCTGGGACATCTACGACAAGCCGTCCGAGCGCTTCGTCGCCGACTTCATCGGCGAGACGAACTTCCTCACCGCGAAGGTCGAGCCCGCCGAGGGCGGCAAGGCGAACGCGACGCTCTCCTCCGGCAAGACGATCGCCGCCACCGTCGCCGAGAACCTCGTGCCGTCCGGCGAGGCCACGATCGTCGTGCGCCCGGAACATGCCCGCGTCGTGAAGGGGGAGGGGCATCTGCCGGGGGTGATCGACAACATCGTCTACTTCGGCACCGACACCAACATCCACGTCCGCCTCGATGGCGGCGGCGCATTCATCGTCCGCCAGCAGAACACGCGCAGCGCCGGCAGCGGTTTCGAGCTGGGCGAGCATGTCGGCATCCTGATCGCCGACGACGCCGCCCAGGTCCTGAAGGACTGACGCGATGACGACAGCGGCGGAAATCGCAGCCAGGGCCGAGCGGGACGACATCCGCAAACGCTGGCTGCTTTCGACGCCCGCGCTGGTCATCATCTTCCTCGCCGGCATCGGGCCGCTCCTCGTCGTCGTGCTCTATTCCTTCCTGACGCCCGGCCCCTACGGCGACGTGAAGTGGGAGTTCTCGACCGACGCCTGGGTCGGCGTCTTCCTGCAGCGCGACATCTTCGACGACACGCTGGGCATCGCCGACGCCCACCTGTCGATCTTCCTGCGCTCGGTGCGTCTGTCCTTCGCGACGACGATCCTGACGCTCCTCTTCGGCTTCCCGACCGCCTATTTCATCGCCACGCGGCCGGAACGGACGCAGGCGCTCTGGCTGTTCGTCATCACAATCCCGTTCTGGACCAACCTCCTGATCCGCACCTTCGCCGTGCAGGAGGTGATCCGCAACGAAGGCATCCTCAATACCGCGCTGATCTGGCTGGGCGTCACCTCGACGCCGATCCAGATCCTCTACACCGACTGGGCCATCGGCATCGGCATGGTCTACGTCTACCTGCCGCTGATGGTGCTGCCGCTCTACGCCTCGATGGAGAAGCTCGACTTCCGCCTGGTCGAGGCCGGCTACGATCTCTACGCCACGCGCTTCCAGGTGCTCAGGCGCATCATCATCCCGCTGGTCAAGCCCGGCATCATCGCCGGCTCGATCCTGGTCTTCATCCCCTCGCTCGGCGCCTACGTCACGCCGCGCGTGTTGGGCGGCGGCAAGCAGATGATGCTGGGCAACCTGATCGAGCTGCAGTTCGGCGCCGGCCGCAACTGGCCGCTCGGCGCCGCGCTGGCGCTGACGCTCACCGTCATCGTCACGGTCGCGCTCCTGTTCTACGTCCGCTACGCGGCGCACTCGGAACAGCGGCATGGCTAGATCCAATTTCGCCATCAAGCGCCAGCCCGGCTTCGCCACCATCGCGATATTCTGCTTCGCGCTCCTCTATCTGCCGATCGTCACGCTGGTCGTCTATGCCTTCAACGAGGGCAACTCGGTGGCGATCTGGCAAGGCTTTTCCCTACGCTGGTTCCGGCAGGCGTGGAACAATCAGCAGGTTCTCGAGGCCTCGATCCGCTCCGTCCAGATCGCCTCGGTCGCGGCCGTGGTCGCCACCATCGCCGCGACGATGGCCGCGCTCGCCACGACGAGGACGAAACCGTATCGCGGGCTGACCTTCAAATACGCTTTCATCAACCAGCCGCTGATGATCCCGGAAATCGTCACGGCGGTCGCGCTGCTCATCGTCTTTGCCCGCATCAAGGTTGCCACCGGCTATTCCGGGCTCGGCTACCTGATCGCGGCGCACACGGCGTTCTGCATTCCCTTCGCCTATCTGCCGATCCGGGCGCGGCTGGAGAGCATGGACTTGACGCTGGAGACGGCGGCCGCCGACCTCTACGCCACGCCGTGGAAGACGTTCACGCGCATCACGCTGCCGCTCCTATGGCCCGGCATCATCGCGGGTCTTATGCTCGCCTTCGTCATCTCGCTGGACGACGTCGTCATCACCGAGTTCGTCAAGTCCGGCGGCCAGGACACTTTGCCGACCTACATGCTCGGCCAGCTCCGGCGCGTCGTCACGCCGGAAATGAACGCCATCTCCACTGTCTTCCTGCTGATCTCGATCCTGATCGTGACGCTGTTCTTCTTCATCAGCAGGCGACGCACATAACAACCAGAGGGAAAGGAAGCTGAGATGAAACGCAGACTGACGATCGCGGCGATGACCGCCGCGCTTCTCGCCACGACCGGGCTTGCCCGCGCCGAGGGCGAGCTCAACATCTTCAACTGGGGCAACTACACGGCGCCCGATCTGATCAAGAAGTTCGAGGAGACCTACAAGGTCAAGGTCACCGTGACCGACTACGATTCCAACGACACCGCGTTGGGCAAGATCCGCCAGGGCGGCCACGGCTACGACATCGTCGTGCCCTCGGCCTCCTACGTCCAGATCTGGGTCGAGGAAGGCCTGCTGCTCGAATCCAATCCGAACCAGATGGAGAACTTCAAGAACGTGGACCCGCGCTGGGTGGACGTCGAATTCGACCCGGGCCGCAAATACACGGTTCCGTGGCAGTGGGGCTCCACGGGCGTCTCCGTCGACACCGCCGTCTACAAGGGCGACATCAACACCTCCGCGATCTTCCTCGACCCGCCGCCGGAACTCGCCGGCAAGATCAACGTCGTGCCCGAGATGGCCGACGTCATGCATCTCGCCATCCGCTATATGGGCGGCGAGCCCTGCACCGGCGACAAGGAGGTCCTGAAGAAGGTCCGCGACAAGCTGGTCGAAGCCAAGACCAAGTGGATCTCGATGAACTACGGCAACATCGAAGCCATGGCCAAGGGCGACTATGCCGCCACGGTCAACTGGAACGGCGCCTCGCTGCGCATGCGCGACGCGAAGAGCTCGATCCACTACGGCTATCCCAAGGAAGGCTACCCGCTGTGGATGGACAACGCCGCCATCCTGAAGGACGCCAAGAACGTCGAGAACGCAAAGCTCTTCCTGAACTTCGTCATGGCGCCCGAGAACGCGGCGCTGATTTCCAACTTCGCCAAATACGCCAACGGCATCATGGGCTCGGAGAAGTTCATGCCGCCGGAGATGGCGACGGCGCCGGAGATCGTGACGCCGGCCGAATTCTCGGACAAGGGCAAGTTCATGCTCCGCTGCGCGCCTGAGGTGCAGGAGATCTATACGAAGATCTGGACCGAGGTTCAGAAGTAACGCATCCCGGCCCCGGCGCCACGCCGGGGCCGCTTTCCTTCGGGCGACGATGAAATCCTACCGCAACTCCGAGCCGCGCCCGCCGATCATGCTCGGGTCGCCGCCCCGTCTCGTGCCGCCGCGCATGGACTGGGACAGGCCGCCGTGGAACCGCTGGTCGTTCCAGCACATCCGCGAACTGCTGCCGACCGTCGAAGTGTGGAAGGGACCCGGCCACGCGTCGCGCCTGCCGCGCGCGGAGCGAGGCCTCGACGCGCTCGCCGTCGCCGACAGCGCCGGCCGGCCGTCCACGCTGCTCGACCATCTCGACGAGAGCTACACCGACGCCTTCCTTGTCCTGAAGGACGGGGCGGTGGTCTACGAACGCTATTTCAACGGCATGACGCCGCGCACGCTGCACCTGTCGCAGTCGATGGCGAAATCCGTCACCTCCGCCGTCGCCGGCATACTCGTCGGACGCGGCCTGCTCGAACCTTCGCGGCCTGTCACCGACTACCTTCCTGAACTTGTCCGCACCGCGTGGAATGGCGCCACACTGCAACAGGTGCTCGACATGACGACGGGCGTCCATTTCAGCGAGGAATACACCGACCCCTATTCGGAGATCGGCCAGACCGACGTCGCCAGCGGCTGGAAACCGGTCCCGCCGGGCGCCGATCCGGAGTTCCAATGGCCTTCGCACATGTGGGAATTGATCCTGACGCTGAAGCGTCTCGACCGCCCCCATGGCGAGGCGTTCGAATATCGCTCCATCGAGACCGACGTGCTGGCCTTCGCGATGGAGCGCGTGACCGGCAGGCGCCTGGCCGACCTCGTCTCGGACGAGCTTTGGCAGAAACTCGGCTGCGAGGAGAGTGCCTGCTTCACCGTCGACAGCGCCGGCTATGCGCTCGCCGACGGCGGCTTCAACGCGACGCTGCGCGACTATGGCCGTTTCGGCCAGATGATCCTGGACAATGGCGCGGGCATCGTGCCGGCGGAATGGATCGCGGCCACCCGCGACGGCGCTTCCTATGGCCAAGCCTACAGCACGGCGTTTCCCGGCTCCTACCGCAACCAGTTCTGGATCGAGGACGCGCAGTCCCGCAACCTGATGTGCCGCGGCGTCTTCGGCCAGCTCATCCATGTCAATTTCGACGCGCGGATCGTCACCGTGAAACTGTCGACCTGGCCCGAATTCCTCAATCACCCCTATTCGGTCGCGACCTTGCGCGCGGTCCATGCCATCTCCGGAGCACTCGAATGAGCGACCTCGACCTCTGCTACATGTCTGCGACCGAGGCGCTTTCGCTGTTCAGGAAGAAGAAGCTGTCGCCGGTCGAACTGATGACGGCGGTGATCGATCGGGCGGAAGCGACGAAGGACAAGATCAACGCCTTCACCTACACGCATTACGACGAGGCGCTGGCGCTGGCGAAGAAGGCGGAAGCGAGATACGCCAAGGGCAAGAAGACCGGGCCGCTCGAAGGCCTGCCTGTGGCCGTCAAGGACGAGAGCTACATCGCCGGCAAGCCGACCTCGAACGCCTCGCTGATCCTCAAGGATTTCGTCGCCGAGAAGACCTCGCCCAACAACCAGCGCATCATGGCCGCCGGCGGAATCGTCCATGCCCGCACGGCGACGCCGGAATTCTCCTGCGCGGCTTACACCTGGTCGCGGCTCTGGGGTGTCACGCGCAATCCATGGAACCCGAAGTTCACCACCGGCGGCTCGTCCGGCGGCTCGGGCGCGGCGCTCACCGCGGGCCTCGCGCCGATCGCGACCGGCTCCGACATCGGCGGCTCGATCCGCATCCCGGCGTCGGCCTGCGGCGTCGTCGGCTTCAAGCCGCCCTATGGCCGCAACCCGGACGACCCGCCGTTCAATCTCGACTTCTACTGCCACACCGGCCCGATGGCGCGCACGGTCGAGGACACGATCCTGCTGCAGAACGTGATGTGCGGCCCGCACCCGCTCGACATCGCGAGCCTCAGGCCCAAGCTGACGCTGCCGACGAAATACAAGCCGATCGGCAAGTGGAAGATCGCCTGGTCGATGGATCTCGGCCTGTTCGAGGTCGACAGGGAAGTCCGGAAGAACACGCTGGCCGCGCTCGACGTCTTCCGCTCGCTCGGCGCCACGGTCGAGGAGGTCGATCTCGGCTGGCCGAAGAACGCGCTGCAGCAGGGCATGGCCTATCTCAACCACCTGTTCGGCGCCTCGCTGGCGAAGCTGCTGGCGGACCATGCCGACGATCTCTGCACATATACACGCAGATTCGCCGAGGAGGGCCAGTCGTCCAAGGCGACCGACTTCGTCTCGACGCTGGAGACCGCAGCCGAGATGTACAACTCTCTCGGCCCGCTGCTCGAGGACTACGACATCTTCATCTGCCCGACCAACGCGCTTGCCGCCGTGCCCGCCGATCACGACCAGTCGAAGGACGAGGTGAAGATCAACGGCAAGGTCGTCGATCCGTCGCTCGGCTGGGTCATGACCACGCCGTTCAACATGCTGTCGCGCTGCCCGGTCATCTCGGTGCCGACCGGCCACGCGAAGAACCGCGTGCCGACCGGCATGCAGATCGTCGGCCGGACCTATTGCGACGAGGACGTCATGCGCGCCGCGATCGCCTACGAGAAGTCTGTGGGCGGCTGGTACGGCGAGGCCACGGCGCGGCCGAAGCTCTGACACGCCGGCGCTATTCATACAATTCACCGGAATCGCGCCTGCATCCGATTGCGGCAGGCGCGATTTCTGCTTAGATTTTGTCCAAACGATAAAAAATCGTGGGACGGATCGGCCGGACCCGCAAGCCAGAGGTGGAACATGACAAGACCCAGCAATCTCTTCTTCTCGCGCCGCCAGATCCTGAAGGCGACCGGAGCCGGCGCGGCGCTCGCCCTTGCTCCCGGTCTCGCAGGCCGGGCCTTCGCCCAGGAAAAGCTCAAGGTCGCGGCGATCTACACCGTGCCTTTCGAGCAGCAGTGGGTGTCGCGCATCCACCAAGCGGCGCTGAAGGCCAAGGAGCGCGGCGACATCGAATACGTCGCCACCGAGAACGTCTCCAACACCGACTATGAGCGCGTCATGCGCGAATATGCCGAGGCCGGCAACAAGCTGATCGTCGGCGAGGTCTTCGGCGTCGAGGAGGCCGCGCGCACCGTCGCCGCCGACTATCCCGACACCGCCTTCCTGATGGGCTCGTCGTTCAAGCCGGACGACAAGAATCCGAACTTCTCCGTCTTCGACAATTACATCCAGGACGCGTCCTACCTCACCGGCATCATCGCCGGCGCCATGACCAAGTCGAAGAACATCGGCATGGTCGGCGGCTTCCCGATCCCCGAGGTCAACCGCCTGATGCACGCCTTCATGGCCGGCGTGAAGAAGACCGCGCCCGACGCCAAGTTCCAGGTCGCCTTCATCGGCTCCTGGTTCGATCCGCCCAAGGCCAAGGAGACCGCGTTTGCCCAGATCGATGCCGGCGCCGACGTCATGTATGCCGAGCGCTTCGGCGTTTCGGACGCGGCCAAGGAGAAGGGCGTGCTGGCCATCGGCAACGTCATCGACACGCAGAAGGACTACCCGGACACCGTCGTCGCCTCCGCGCTCTGGCACTTCGAGCCGACGCTCGACAAGGCCATCGCCGAGGTCAAGGCCGGCACCTTCAAGGCCGCCGATTACGGCATGTATTCCTTCATGAAGGAAGGCGGCTGCTCGATCGCCCCGCTCGGCACCTTCGAGGGCAAGGTGCCCGCCGAGGTCATGGCCAAGGTCGCCGAGAAGGAAAAGGCCATCAAGGACGGCAGCTTCACGGTCGAGATCAACGACACGGAGCCGAAGTCGAGCTGAGCGTGATCCCTCCCCCTTGAGGGGAGGGTGGCCGGCCGAAAGCCGGTCGGGTGGGGTCGCCAATTTGGTGACTCCGCCTTGGATCAGCAAACAGAGGACGTCGAGCCCTGCCGCAGCAACCCCACCCGGCGGCTGCGCCGCCACCCTCCCCTCAAGGGGGAGGGAACGTCGGCGCCCCCGTCCTCCGCCTCGCCTCCATCACCAAGCGCTTCGGGCCGCTCGTCGCCAACGATGCGATCTCGCTCGACCTCGCGCGCGGCGAGGTGGTGGCGCTGCTGGGCGAGAACGGCGCCGGCAAGACGACGCTGATGAACATCCTCTTCGGCCATTACGTCGCCGACGACGGCACGGTCGAGGCCTTCGGTACGGAACTGCCCCCGGGCGACCCGCGCGCCGCCCTCGATGCCGGCATCGGCATGGTCCACCAGCATTTCACGCTCGCCGACAACATGACCGTGCTCGAAAACATCGCGCTAGGCACCGAGCCGCTGTTCGCACCGCGCTTCCGGCGTGAGGCGGCGCGGCAGAAGATCCGCAAACTTTCCGCCGATTTCGGCCTCGAGGTCCATCCCGACAGCCTCGTTTCCGCGCTGACCGTCGGCGAGCGCCAGCGCGTCGAGATTCTGAAAGCGCTCTACCGCGACGCGCGCATCCTCATCCTCGACGAGCCGACCGCCGTGCTCACCCCGCTCGAAACCGACGCCCTGTTTTCGACGCTGCGCAAGCTCGTCGCCGAAGGCCTGTCGATCATCTTCATCTCGCACAAGCTCAACGAGGTGATGGCGATCTCCGACCGCGTCGTCGTGCTGCGCGCCGGCAAGGTGGCGGGCGAACGCCGCACCGCCGAGACCGACCGCAAGGCGCTGGCCGCCCTGATGGTCGGGCAGGACCTCGTGCCGCCGCCGGTTCCGCCCGTCGTCACCGGCCCGGCCCTGCTGATCATGGAGAACGTATCGACCCCGCGCCGGGGCACCGGCACTCCGCTTTCCGGCGTGACGCTTTCCTTGCACAGCGGCGAGATCACCGGCGTCGCCGGCGTGTCGGGCAACGGGCAGGCGGCACTCGCCGGCCTGCTGTCGGGCCTGGAAACGCCGCAGTCCGGCTCGATGGCCGTGCAGGGTCACGCGCCGGACAACTGGTCCCCGGTCGCGGCGCTCGAAGCCGGCATCGCCCGTATCCCCGAGGACCGCCACGCCGTCGGCGCCATCGCCGACATGAGCGTCATGGAGAACGTCATCTCCGAGCGCTACCGCACGCCGCGTTTCTCGAAGCACGGTTTCATGGACTGGAAAGCCGCCCGAAATTTCGCGGAAGAGATCATCCGCGATTATGACGTCAAGTGCCCTGGCCCCGACGCGCGCATCCGCCTGCTGTCGGGCGGCAACATGCAGAAGCTGATCCTAGGCCGCGCGCTCGATCCCGAACCGGTCATCATTCTCGCCAACCAGCCCACGCGCGGCCTCGACGTCGGCGCCATCGCCTATGTCCACGGCCGGCTGCTCGAGGCGCGGGCGAGGGGGGCGGCGGTGCTCTTGATCTCCGAGGACCTCGACGAGATCCTGACGCTCGCCGACCGCACCGTGGTGATTTCGGGCGGCCGGCTGTCAGTACCGTCCGCGCGCGGCGAGCGAACGGTGCGGGAGCTGGGCGAACTGATGGCGGGACACGCGGAGGCGGCGGCGTGAGGGCGGGCGCAACGCAATCCCTCCCCCTTGAGGGGAGGGTGGCCGGGCAAAGCCCGGTCGGGTGGGGTCATCTCTATCGTCACGCCCTGTCGCCGGCGTCCCCCTCACCGTCACGCTTCGCGTGCCACCTCTCCCCCATTCCATGGGGGCGAGGAGCAGCAGCTTCGGCGATTGGCGTCTCCTCTCCCCCGGCCAGGGGGAGAGGTGGCTGCCGAAGGCAGTCGGTGAGGGGGTGTTCCGCGACCCCGCCGACCTCCGGCTCCGTGCAGAAGGTGCATCCCCATGCGCCTTGAGCCCAAACCCGCCCCGTCGCTCGCCACGACACTCCTTTTCCCCGTCGGCGCGGTCGCGGTCACCGTCCTCGTCGCCTCCCTCCTCGTGCTGGCCGCCGGCGCCAATCCGCTCTCGGTCTTCGGCCTGGTGCTGAAGGGCGCGGCCGGCTCGCAATTCGCGCTGATGGAGACGTTGACGCGCGCCACGCCGCTGATCTTCACCGGCCTCGCGGTCGCCGTCGCCTTCCGCGCAAAACTGTGGAACATCGGCGCCGAGGCGCAGCTCTATGCCGGCGCGATCCTGACCGTCGTGCTCGGCACCGGCGCCCTGCCGCTGCCGGCGATCGTGCTGCTGCCGCTGATCGCGATCTTCGCCGCACTTGCCGGCGCCATGCTGCTGCTCGGCCCGGCTGTGCTGAAGGTCCGCTTCGGCGTTGACGAGGTGGTCACCACGCTCCTCCTCAACTTCGTCATGATCCTCTTCGTCTCGATGCTGCTCGAAGGCGTGCTCAAGGACCCGACGGGCCTCGGCTGGCCGCAGTCGCAGAAGCTCATCGCCGAGGCCCGCCTGCCGCGCATTGTCACCGGCCGGCGCCTGCACTACGGCTTCGTCCTCGCGCTCGTCTCCGCGCTTGCCGTCTGGATCGTGATGAAGAAGACAACGCTGGGCTACGAGATGCGCGCCGTCGGCCACAACCCGGAAGCCGCGCGCTTTTCGGGCATGCCGGTCAACCGGATCCTCCTCAAGACGGCTTTGATTTCGGGCGGGCTGGCCGCGCTCGGCGGCTTCTCCGAGGTCGCCGGCCTCAAGGGCAACCTCACCCTCGATCTCTCTCCCGGCTTCGGCTATTCGGGCATCGTGGTGGCCATGCTCGCCATGCTCAACCCGCTCGGCGTCGTCGTCGCGGCGATCTTCGTCGCCGGCATCTTCGTCGGCGCCGACGCCATGAGCCGCACCGCCGGCGTGCCCTCCTACATCGCCAACGTCATGGTCGCGACCGCGCTCCTCACCATGGTCACGGCGATCATGCTGATGCGGTTTCGGGTGAGGTGGAGGTGAGGATGCCCATGCTTGCGCCCCCTCCACCACGCTTCGCGTGGTCCCCCTCCCCCGCTTCACAGGGGAGGATAAGAGGTGGCGCAGACGGCGCCTTGATCCTCCCGCGTTTACGGGGGAGGGGGACCGCCGAAGGCGGTGGAGGGGGCACGTCTCCATGACCGAAGCCTTCGACATCCTCCTGCAAACCTCGTTCTGGGTCGCCGCGATCCGCATCGCCTCGCCGCTGATCTTCGCCACCATGGGCGAGCTGATCTGCGAGCGGGCGGGGGTGCTCAATCTCGGCATCGAGGGCATCATGGTGGCCGGCGCCTTCGCCGGCTGGTTCACCGTCTATTCCGGCGGCGACCTCTGGGCCGGCGTCCTCGTCGCAGCCCTCACCGGCGCGGCCTTCGGCCTGCTCCACTCGACGCTCACCGTCCCCCTCGGCCTCTCCCAGCATGTCGTCGGCATCGGCGTGACGTTGCTCGCCACCTCGCTCACCTATTTCACTTATCGCCTGGCGCTCCCCGAGGTCACCTCGCCGCCCAAGATCGAAGCCTTCCAGCCGCTGCCGATCGCGCTCCTCTCCGACATACCGCTGGTCGGCCCCGCACTGTTCGCCCAGACCCCGCTCACCTATCTCGCCTACGTCACCGTCGCCGTCGTCGCCTGGGCGCTCTACCGCACGCCGCTCGGCCTCGCCGTCCGCGCCGCCGGCGAGAATCCGTCATCGGTCGAGGCGCAGGGCATTTCCGTCACCGCTATCCGCATGGGCGCGGTCATGGTCGGCTCGGCGCTGATGGCCGTCGGCGGCGCCTTCCTCACCATGTCGGCCTTCAACTCCTTCTTCTTCGAGATGGTCAACGGCCGCGGCTGGATCTGCATCGCGCTGGTCGTCTTCGGGTCCTGGCGCCCAGGCAAGGCGCTGATCGGCGCCGTCCTCTTCGCCGCCTTCGACGCCTACCAGGTGCGCCTGCAGCAGGTCACCGGCGGCGTGGTGCCCTACCAGCTCTTCCTGATGCTGCCCTACCTCCTCTCCATCCTCGCCCTCGTCCTCGTCGCCCGCCGTGCGACCTATCCGAAGGCGCTGATGGTGCCCTATCAGAAGGGCGAGCGGTGATGGGCGCGCCGTTTTCAACCCACACCACGCTCATCCCAACCCACAGCGCCGTCATCCCTCCCACCAACGTCGTCATCCTCGGGCTTGTCCCGAGGATCTACTGCCGTCGGCGAGTGTGCGGGACCGTCATCGAACCCCTCCAGCGTCGGCAGATCCTCGGGACAAGCCCTAGGATGACGGCGCATTTCTAGAGGCACACCATGACCTTCGACCTCCTCATCCGCGGCGGCATCCTGCCTGACGGCACCCGCGCCGACATCGGCATCACGGGCGAGTCCATCGCGGCGATCGCCCCCAACCTCCCCGCCAACGGCGCCCCCACTGTTGACGCGACCGACTGCCTCGTCTCCCCGCCCTTCGTCGACCCGCATTTCCACATGGACGCGACGCTCAGCTACGGCATCCCGCGCGTCAACGCGTCGGGCACGCTGCTGGAAGGCATCGCGCTCTGGGGCGAGCTGAAGCCGCTGCTCACGCACGAGGCGGTCAAGGCGAGGGCGCTCGCCTATTGCGACTGGGCGGTGTCGATGGGCCTGCTCGCCATCCGCAGCCATGTCGACACCTGCGACGACCGGCTGCTCGCGGTCGAGGCGCTCCTGGAGGTGAAGAAGGAGATCGCGCCCTATATCGACCTCCAGCTGGTCGCCTTCCCGCAGGACGGGCTCTACCGCGACCCGACGGCGCGGCAGAACACCATCCGGGCGCTGGACATGGGCGTCGACGTCGTCGGCGGCATTCCGCATTTCGAGCGCACCATGGCCGACGGCACCAGATCGGTGACCGACCTCTGCGAGATGGCGGCGACACGCGGCCTTCTGGTCGACATGCATTGCGACGAGACCGACGACCCGATGTCGCGCCACATCGAGCAGCTCGCCTACGAGACGCAGCGCCTCGGCCTGCAAGGCCGGGTCAACGGCTCGCACCTGACCTCGATGCACTCGATGGACAATTACTACGTCTCGAAACTGCTGCCGCTGATGGCCGAAGCGCAGGTCTCGGCGATCCCCAATCCGCTGATCAACATCATGCTGCAGGGCCGCCACGACACGTTTCCGAAGCGCCGCGGCCTGACGCGGGTGAAGGAGATGCTCGCCATGGGCATCCGCGTCGGCTTCGGCCAGGATTGCTGTCTCGACCCCTGGTATTCGCTCGGCACCGCCGACATGCTCGACGTCGCCTTCATGGGCCTCCACGTTGCCCAGATGTCGCACCCGGCCGAGATGGCGAAGTGTTTCGACATGGTCACCACCGAGAGCGCCGCGATCATGCACCTCGACCACTACGGCCTCGCCGTCGGCAAGCGCGCCTCCCTCGTCGTGCTCGACGCCGGCAACAAGACCGAAGCGGTGCGCCTGCGCGCCGAACGCCTCTGCGTCGTCGCGCGCGGCAAGGTTGTCGCCCAGCGCCCGCGCCGCGACACCGCGCTGTCGCTGCCCGGACGGCCGGAGAGCGTGAACAGACGGCATCAGACCCCGCGCCGGGATGATTGACGTAAGGGAACTCTGATTGCGGCGCGGCAGCGTAGGGAATATGGTGGTGCCATGCGCCCCTTCTTTGTCGTCTTGCTCGTAGGCGCCGCGACCATCGGTCCGGCGAGCGCGTTCGACGAGTTGGAACTGGTCCCTGCCTATGTCAGAGAGTGTCCGGACCTGGCGCTGAACGCAAAGCGCTACGAGGAGCTACTGACCTCCACGCTCGCGCTGAGCAGCAACAGCATCAAGGGCAGCGGCGAGACCAAGAGCCGAATGCTCCCGAGCATCTACATCGAGCCCGGGCAGAGGGAAGCCTTCTGCGGCGAGGTGCTGGCCGACTACGGACCGAAAGGCCGCAAGGTGAGGGGGTTGGTCCGCGAGAAGTGAGGCCTGCCGACACAAGCGCCAACGGGTCGCTTCGGAAGAAACGAAGAACCGTCTTTGCGTCGAGAGGCGTTGAGGTGTTCGGTCCCCCGACTGATGGTCGCCCGACATCTCCGCCGTCATGCCGGAAGCTGAAGGCCATCAGTGCGTTCCACACACCCACGCCGTCATCCCGGCGGCCGGAGGCCAGCCGGGACCCATTCTTCTCTCCGGTTGAACGCAGAATCCCCTGCCTCCGAAGCCTGACCGACGGCATTCCATTTGCCAGCGATCAATGGTTCCCGGCTGGCCTCCGGCCGCCGGGATGACGTCCGCGAGGGTGTGTGACCGCTGATAACCGCCGGAGGCAGAAAGCGATGCCCCGTCCCGCACACTCTCCTCCGTCATACCGGCGGCCAAAGGCCAGCCGGTATCCATTCTTCTCTCCGGTTACACTCGGAAAGCGCCGCCTCCTGACCCTGACCGACAGCGGCCGACTTGCCAGCGATCAATGGTTCCCGGCTGGCCTCCGGCCGCCGGGAAGACGGCCGCGCGAGGCGGAACACCGCGTGCACCGTGGATCGATCTCCCGCCTCGTTCCTCCAACCCCTTCTTTCCGTTCGACCTGCAAAAATACTTATCCCCACCTCTTCGGACCCGACGGACCATAAAGGCCGGTGCAACGGAAGGAGCCGGCAGTGACTTGGAAGGCGAAGACAGGGAGACGACAGCAGGTGCTTTACAGCATCGTCTCGACGCTGCTTGCCATTGCCGCTCTCGCCGAAAAGTCTGCCGGCGACACCCCCTGGGTCCGCTTCTGCGTATTGTGGGCTGCCCGGCAGGCCGACCTGATCGCGCGGGACTACGTCGCCGGCTCGACATGGAACCCGGCCGGCCGGCTCTGGTCGCCGGCTCTGCCCGATGTCCGCTACGGCACCGACCCTTCCGACGCGCTCGACATCGCCGCCTCGCTGCGCGCGCTGGCCATGGTCATCAGCGGCATGGCCGCCTATCTCCGCCAAGTGTCAGTGTGGCAGCAGGGCCAGGCATCCGAGGCCGCCGACGGCGCCAACCCGCTCCACGGGCTCGACGCGTTCATGCGAAAACTTCGGGAAGCAGCGGCGCCACCGGTCGAAATCCGCGACACGTCATAGCGGATCGCCAGGATACTCCGATTCCGTCGCGCCCGCGCATATTCTTGCAGCGGCAACGCCTTCGCGCGCGACAAAGTAGACCGCCCCCCGGCGCCGCCGCCTGCTTGGTTCCTCCACCCATCTGCATTATGTGAACGGCACGACCGAAACCCTGCGAGTCCCGACATGTCGATTTCCAAGGAAACAGTCCTCGAGAAACTGCGTACCATCAAGGGGCCGGACTTCGAGGGCGACATCGTCTCGCTGGGGCTGGTGTCGGAAATCTTCATCGCCGATTCCAAAGTGTTCTTCTCGATCACGGTGCCGGCCGCCCGCGCCCAGGAACTCGAGCCGCTGCGCGCCGCGGCAGAGCGCGCCGTCAAGTCGCTGCCCGGTGTGGCGGGCGCGGTCGTCGCGCTGACGGCCGAGAAGAAGGGCGGCGGCATGGAGGCGGCGCCTCCTCGGCCCGCGCCCCCGCGCCCGGCGCCGGCCCGGCCCGCGCCGCCGGCGGCTCCTGCCTCCACCCAGTCGGGCAAGCGCGGCGTGCCGGGCATCGAGGCGATCATCGCGGTCGCATCGGGCAAGGGCGGTGTCGGCAAGTCGACCACCGCCGTGAACCTGGCTCTCGGCCTCGCCGCGCTCGGGCTGAAGGTCGGCATCCTCGACGCCGACATCTACGGACCCTCCATGCCGAAGCTCCTGGGCATCAAGGGCAAGCCCACCACCGTCGACGGCAAGATTTTGCGGCCGATGGAGAAATACGGCCTCAAGGTCATGTCGATGGGCTTCCTCGTCGAGGAGGAGACGCCGATGATCTGGCGCGGCCCGATGGTGATGTCGGCGCTGACGCAGATGCTGCGCGAGGTCGAGTGGGGTGCGCTCGACGTGCTCGTCGTCGACATGCCGCCGGGCACCGGCGACGCTCAGCTGACCATGGCGCAGCAGGTGCCGCTTGCCGGCGCCGTCATCGTCTCGACGCCGCAGGACCTGGCGCTCATCGACGCGCGCAAGGGTCTCAACATGTTCAGGAAGGTCGACGTGCCGCTGCTCGGCATCGTCGAGAACATGAGCTATTTCATCGCCCCCGACACCGGCAAGCGCTACGACATTTTCGGCCATGGCGGTGCGCGCAACGAGGCGCAGCGTCTGGGCGTCACCTTCCTAGGCGAAGTGCCGATCGAGATGGCGATCCGCGAGAATTCCGATGCCGGCACTCCGATCGTCGTCGCCGAGCCGAACGGGCCGATCGCGGAGGTCTATCGCGGCGTCGCGGCCAGGGTCCTCGAGCGCATGCGCGCGGAGTCCGCGTCGAGCTCGGCCGCGGGGCCGGCGATCGTTTTCGAATAGATGTTTGAATTATTTGGCTTTTCCGTTTGATCATACAATTGCAAGGTTGCCGTTGGCGAATTCCTCGCTTAACATGTCAGTTAGTCGATGTTTCCTAATGAAACAGAGCGCGA
Source organism: Mesorhizobium sp. (assembly GCA_019635735.1). GTDB lineage: Bacteria > Pseudomonadota > Alphaproteobacteria > Rhizobiales > Rhizobiaceae > Mesorhizobium_A. Next base: position 365,821 of record JAHBYX010000003.1, on the reverse strand, counting down.
CCCAGCGGCCGGTGGAGCAAGGACGGGAGTAACCCGCGGCACGTCGATCCGGAGACCCGCAAGGCAGCGCTCGGACCGATGGGGCATGATGTTGAAGCGGCATCCAAATGGCTGACGTGCAGTTCATGCGTCAGCTTGCAACGATCATTTCCGTAGACGCCGTCGGCTTCTCGCGGGCGATCGGCCGGAATGCCGACGCGGCGGTGTCAGCCTTCGAGGAACGCGCGGCGATCATCCGCGAAACCTGCCGGGCATATGGCGGCGAGATCTTCGGTGCGGCCGGCGACAGCTTCATGGCCGAGTTCGGCCTGCCGGCCCAGGCGCTGCTGGCCGCGCTGGCGTTCCAGAAGCGGATCGTGGAACTCAACGCGGCAGCACCAGAGCGCGTGCGAATGGCGTTCCGGGTCGGCATCAACACCGGCGACGTGATCGTGCGCGATGCCAGCCGCTACGGGGACGACGTCAACATCGCCGCGCGCCTGCAGGAATCGGCTCCCGAGAGCGGCATCGTCATCTCGCAGACGACGTTCAACCATATCCAGCGCCTCTCGATCGCCCGCTGCAGCGACATGGGCGAGAAGCGGTTCAAGAACATTCTCTATCCGGTGCGCAGCTACCTGGTCCTGTCTCCAGAAGCGCGGGCGCCGCAGGCGGAGGAGGAAGCCCCTGTCCCGCCCCGCGCGTTCGCCGGATTGCCTTCCGGGCCGCCGACCGTGGCTGTACTGCCGTTCCGCGCCTCCGGACCGGGGCCGGAGGCGGAAGCCATGGCCGAGGGCCTTGCCGACGACATCATCATCGGCCTGTCCAACGTGCGCTGGCTGCCCGTGATCTCGCGCAGTTCGAGCTTCCAGTTCCGCGACGCCGCGCAGGCCACCACGGCCGGCCTTGCTCTCGGCGCCCGCTATGTCGTGTCCGGCACCATCTCGCACACAGGCCGGTCGATCAGGGTCAAGGCCATGCTCGAGGATGCTGTCGAGTCGAGCACCGTCTGGGCCGGCAGCTTCGATGCCGACGTCGAGGGAATTCCGTCCATCCCCGACGAGATCGGCGGCGAGATCGTGGTCGTGCTTGCCAAGGAGGTCGACCGCGTCGAGCAGGAGCGCTCCTACCGCCTGCCGGTCGAGACCATGGACACTTGGCAGCTCATACGGCGGGGACGCTGGCACATGGGGCGCCGCAGCCATGACGACACGGAAATCGCACTCGGCTTCTTCGAGCGCGCTCTGGACCGCTCGCCCAATTCGACGAGCGCGCTCAACGAGTTGGCCTGGTGGTATTTCTGGCGCTCGTGGCTTCATTTCGGCGCGCCGCACGACTACGAGGCCGACCTGGTGCAGGTCGTCGCCTATGCCAGGAAGGCGCAGGCGATCGATCCGCGCGACGCGCGCCCGCATTGCTATCTCGGCATCGCCGACATCATGCGGGGAAGGCCGGGCTCGGCGCTGAAGCATCTCGACGTTGCCCTTGCCATCAATCCCAGCTGTTCCTTTGCGCACTCCGCCAAGGGAAGCGCGCACAATCTCTTGGGCGAGGCGGCCAAGGCGATCCCCTCCCACCTGCAGGCGGAAAAGCTCAGCCCGTTCGATCTCTACCGCTTCCACAATCTCGGCGAGCTCGCCGCGGCCTATGCCTTCGTCGGCGATTTCGAGGCGTCCGCGGATGCCGCAAGGGCATCGCTCGAACTCTCCCCCGGCTACTGGTATTCCGGCCTGATCCGGGTGGGGTCGCTGTTCCGGGCGGGCAAGGAGGCGGAAGCCGCGGCCCAGCTGGCTGCCTTCAGGCTGCGTCATCCCGGTTTCAGGATGCGCCGCGCCGAGCTGGTTCCCTATGTCGATCCGAAGCTCAATCGGTTCCTGATCGGCAATTTCCAGGCGGCCGAGGAGAAACTGGCCCTGCTTGCTCAATCCTGACCGCGGTCGCCGGCGGGCGGAAGCGCCGCGCTGGCGCGCAGCCTGCCCTCGTCGAGAATGCGGATACCGCCGCGGCGGATGTCGATGATACGCGCCTCACGCCATTGCTTGAGGTTCTTGTTGACCGATTCCCGCGTCGCCCCCAGGAAGTCGGCGAGGTCCGACTGCGATATGTCCACCCAGCCGTCGGCGTCGGCGAAGCCGGACGACATGAACAGCAGCCGCTTGGCGAGCCGGGCGTCGACCTTCAGCATCACCTGGTCGCCGAACTCGGCATTGATCCAGCGGATGCGGGCGCACAGCAGCGCGATCATCGGGGCCGAGAGCGACGGTGTGCGCGTGACGCGGTCGAGGAACTGGGAGCGCGTGATCGAGTAGATCTCGCAATCCCCGACGCAGGTCGCCGTCGCCGTCCGGGTGCCGCCGTCGAGCGCGCCGATCTCGCCGACGAGGCTGTTCGCCATCTCCATGTTGGCGACGATCTTGCGCCCGTCAGGCGAGTAGAGCGAGATCTCGACCGCGCCGGAAACGATGCCGAACACCCGGTCCGGCGGGTCGTCCTGGAGAAAGAGCTCGTCGCCGTCCGCCCATCGCTCGACCGGGTGGCCGGCAAACAGGGCCTGAAACAGGTCCGGCGCCAGCTGGCCACTGCGGGGAGGGCGCAGATGCGGCATGCCGCGCCGCCTCATGGTGTTTCACCGATGTGAAGATCCGAAGCGGGCGCTTCGGAAAATTGAATGTGCGTGACCGGCATGCAATTAAGACCCCCGAGGAAACCTAACCCAAGGACATGATCATGACCAGCGACGCCGTCCTCCACGAGAAGCTCGACGGCTATGCCAGGGTGACGCTGAACCGGCCGCAGAGGCTGAACGCTTTCAACGAGGACCAGCACCTCCAGTTGCGCGCCGCGCTTGCGGAATGCGCCGCCGACGCCGACTGCCGTGCCGTGATCGTGACCGGCGCCGGCCGCGGCTTCTGCGCGGGCCAGGACCTGTCCGACCGGGATCCCACTCTCGACGGGCCGCGGCCCGATCTCGGCCTGACGCTGGAGACCTACTACAATCCGCTGATCCGGCAGATGCGGTCGCTGGCCAAGCCGGTCGTCTGCGCGGTGAACGGCGTCGCCGCCGGCGCCGGCGCCAACATTGCGCTCGCCGCCGACATCGTCATCGCCGCGCGCTCGGCAAGCTTCATCCAGGCCTTCTCCAGGATCGGCCTGGTGCCCGATGCCGGCGGCACCTACTGGCTGACCAGGCATCTCGGCGAGGCGCGCGCCAAGGCACTGGCCCTGACCGGCGATGCCTTGCCGGCCGAGACGGCGGCCGAATGGGGCCTGATCTGGAAATGCGTCGACGACGGCGACCTCCAGGCCGAAGCGGAAGCGCTCGCCCAGCGCTTCGCCAACGGGCCCGCCACCGCCTATGCGCTGACCAAGCAGCTGATCCATGCGGCGTCGACGAATTCGCTGGACGAACAGCTCGACATGGAGCGCAGTTTCCAGCGCGAGGCCGGCTGGTCCGACGACTACCGGGAAGGCGTCGCCGCCTTCCTGCAGAAGCGAAAGGCGGATTTTCGCCGGAAGGCGTAATGGCCGGGACCCGACGCCGGGCACTCCGTGACGCGTTTACGATGGCGTGGAGAATTCACCGCCCTCGGCTTGAATTCCGCTACCATTGTCGATATGACGCGCACCACGTTGCACCGCCAGACGGTCGCGCCGGATTGCCGCTTTAGCTCAGTCGGTAGAGCACATCATTCGTAATGATGGGGTCGCGTGTTCGAGTCACGCAAGCGGCACCACTCCTCCCCCACCGGTCTTCGATCTCAGAACTCGACGGGCGCGAAGATGTTGGCGTAGTGCTTGACCGACGGCGGTTCGGCGAAATACGGGCCGACCAGCGCGCGCCATTCGGCGAACAGCGGCGACGTGCGGAAGCCGACGGTATGGTCTTCGAGCGTCTTCCAGCGGATCACCACGTCGAAATGCGACGGATCCTCGACGCAGCGGGTAAGCACGAGGCCAAGGCAGCCTTCGGCGCGGCGGAAGACCTCGACGGCCTTTCCGACCGCGGCTTCGAACTCGGCTTCCAGTCCCGGCTTCACGCGAATCGTCGCGACTTCGATGATCATGTTCTTTCCCTCTGTTGGGCTGCGGCGCCGCCATCCCCAGGATAGTCGACGGAAGCGACATAAGTCGATTCGCGCGACGCGAGTAGACCGCTTGCCCGCAACGGGCACCGCCTCGGTCGCGTCGAGCAGATTCGTCGCGCCGCGCTCAGGCGGCCTTTGCGGCTTTCCGTGCGAGCCTCGCCTTGATGCTCGCGACATCGGCGCGCGGCGTCGCGGCAAAGAGGGTCTTCGTGTAGTTGTGCTTCGGGTTCGAAAAGACCTCGTCGCGCGGTCCGTATTCCACCGCCTCGCCGAAATACATCACCATCACGTCGTCGGCGATGTAGCGGACAACCGACAGGTCGTGGCTGATGAAGACATAGGTGAGCTGGAACTCGTCCTGCAGGTCGGCGAGCAGGTTCAGCACCTGCGCCTGGACGGAAAGGTCGAGCGCCGAGACGGGCTCGTCGAGCACCAGCAGGCTCGGGTTGAGCATCAGGGCCCTGGCGATCGCGATGCGCTGCCTCTGGCCGCCGGAGAACATGTGCGGATAGCGGTTGAAGTGCTCCGGCCCGAGCCCGACCTTGATCAGCATCTGCATGGCGCGTTCGCGTCGCTCGTCGGCCGACGCGCCGGTGTTGATCAGGAGCGGCTCGCCCAGCACGTCGCCGATCTTCTGGCGGGGATTGAGCGATCCGTACGGGTTCTGGAAGACGATCTGCACCTTGCGGCGCAGTTCCGGCGTGATGCCGTCCCTGGCGATGTCGACCTTCTGTCCGTCGATGAACAACTCGCCGGCCGTCGCCGCGTCGATCATGGTGATGATGCGCGCGAGCGTCGACTTGCCGCAGCCGCTCTCGCCGACGATGGCGAGCGTCCTGCCCTTTTCCACCTTGAACGAGACGCCCTTGACGGCGTGAACGACGCGAGCCGGCGAGAACAGCCCGCCCGGAATCCGGTAGTCGCGGACGATATCGCGGCCTTCGAGAACGACGGTGCTCATAGCGGGCCCTCCATCGGCGGTGTGACGACGGCGGACGCCGCCTGTTCGAAGACGAGGTCCGAGATGGTCGGCAACCTGTCGCCGGTGGCGTTGTCCGGCAGGGCGGAAAGCAGCGCACGCGTGTAGGCGTTTTTCGGGTTCTCGAAGAGCGTGAGCACGTCGGCTTCTTCCATCTTCCTGCCCTTGTACTGGACGATCACCCGGTCCGCCGTTTCCGCCACGACGCCCATGTTGTGGGTGATCATGATCAGCGCCATGCCGTATTTCTCCTGCAGGGAAACCAGCAGGTCGAGGATCTGCTTCTGGATCGTCACGTCGAGCGCCGTGGTCGGCTCGTCGGCGATGAGCAGCTTGGGATTGCAGGCGATCGCCATGGCGATCATCACGCGCTGGCACTGGCCGCCCGACATCTGGTGCGGGTAGGACTCCAGCCGCTCCGCCGGATCGGGGATGCCGACGAGCCGCAAGAGCTCCGTCGCCCGCTCGCGGCGCTGGCTCTTGTCCATGTTCATGTGCAGCTTCAAGACTTCCTCGATCTGGAAGCCGACGGTGAAGGACGGGTTGAGGCTCGCCATCGGCTCCTGGAAGATCATTGCCATGTCCTTGCCGATGATCTTGCGGCGCTCGGTATCGTCGAGCTTGAGGAGATCCGTGCCGGCGAAGACCATCTTGTCGGCGCTCACCTTGGCCGTCCACGGAAGCAGGCCCATCACGGCGAGCATCGATACAGATTTGCCCGATCCGGACTCGCCGACGATCGCCAGCACCTCGCGTTCGTCGACCTTCAGCGACACGCCGTCGACGGCCCGGAACGGGCCCTGCGCGGTGTCGAACTCAACGACTAGATTTTCGATTTCAAGCAGTGCCATCGTCACGACCTCTTCAGCTTGGGGTCGAGCGCGTCGCGCAGGCCGTCGCCCATCAGGTTGATCGCCAGCACCGTGATGAGGATGGCGAGGCCGGGCAGCGTCACCACCCACCAGGCGCGCAGGATGAACTCCCGCGCCTCGGCGAGCATGGTGCCCCATTCCGGCGTCGGCGGTTGTGCCCCCATGCCGAGAAATCCGAGCGCGGCGGCGTCGAGGATCGCGGTGGAGAAGGACAGCGTCGCCTGCACGATCAGCGGCGCCATGCAGTTGGGCAGGATCGTCTTGAACATCAGCCTGAGCGGCTTCGCGCCAGCGACCTTGGCGGCGACGACGTAGTCGCGCGTCTTTTCCGACATCACCGCCGCGCGCGTCAGCCGCACGAAATGCGGCTGCAGGACGAGCGCGATGGCGATCATCGCGTTGATCAGGCCCGGCCCCAGCACCGCGACGAGGACGAGCGCCAGGAGCAGCGACGGGAAGGCGAGGATCACGTCCATGATGCGCATGATGAACGTGTCGGTCTTGCCGCCGACATAGCCGGCGATAACGCCGAAGAAGATGCCGACCGTCAGCGACAGTGTCGTCACGATGACGCCGATGAACAGCGAGAAGCGGGCGCCATAGAGCAGGCGCGAGAGTAGATCGCGACCGACCGCGTCGGTGCCGAGCAGATAGGCCGCGCGTCCGCCCTCCTGCCAGTAGGGCGGCACCAGAATCGCGTCGCGGTACTGCTGCTGCGGCATGTGCGGCGCGAGCAGCGGCGCCAGGATCGCCACGATGACAAGAAAGACGAAGACCCACAGGCCGATGACGGCGCCGCGGTTCTCCGAGAAATAGTACCAGAACTCGGACAGGCGCTGGCCGATCGTCACCGCGTGGCGGTCGGCTTCCTGGAGGGCGTGGGGTGTGGTGGTTGCCATCTTCTGCCTCCTCAGTGCCGGATGCGCGGGTTGATGAGGCCGTAGAGCAGGTCCACGATCAGGTTCACCAGCATGATGATCGAGGCGATAATCAGGAGGCCGCCCTGGATGACCGGGTAGTCGCGCTTGAACACGGAATCGACCATCCACTTGCCGATGCCGGGCCAGGAGAAGATCGATTCGGTCAGGATCGCGCCGGCGAGCATGACGCCCACCTGCAGGCCGATCGTGGTGACCACCGGGATCATCGCGTTGCGCAGCGCATGAACGCCGATGACGCGCAGCGGCGGCAGGCCCTTGGCGCGCGCGGTGCGCACATAGTCCTCGCCCAGCACCTCCAGCATCGCCGAGCGGGTCTGCCGCGCGATCACCGCGAGCGGGATCGTGCCCAGCACGATCGTGGGCAGGATCAGGTGCGAGACCGCCGACTTGAACGCGCCCTTCTGGCCCGAGATCAGCGAGTCGATCAGCATGAAGCCGGTGACCGGCTGGAAGAAGTAGGAGAACGAGATGCGCCCGGACACGGGCGTCCATTGCAGCACGCCGGAGAACAGGATGATGAGCAGCAGGCCCCACCAGAAGATCGGCATCGAATAGCCGATCAGCGCCGTTCCCATGACGGTCTGGTCGATCACCGTTCCTCGTCGGACCGCGGCGATAATACCGGCCGGGATGCCGAGGACGACGGCGAAGATGATGGCGCAGAGCGACAGTTCCAGCGTCGCCGGAAACAGCTTCGCGAAAATGGCGAGGACCGGCTCCTTGGTCGTCAGCGACCGGCCGAAATCGCCCGTGAGAACGTTGCCGAGGTAGTCGAGATACTGGATGACGATGGGCCGGTCGTAGCCGAGCTCGTGCGAGATCTTCTCGTAGCGTTCCGGCGACATGACGCGCTCCCCCGACATCAGCTGCACCGGGTCTCCCGGCAAGAGCCGGATGAAGGCGAAGGCGACGATCGAGACGCCGATGAATGTCGGGATCAGGACGGCGAGGCGTCCAAGGAAAAAGCGCAGCATGGCCCACCCATGAATTTTCGCCGGACGCGCGGCCTTACCGAGCCTTGTGCTCGCCGCGACGCACTCCGGCTACCACATAGCACAAGGGGGTGTCCGTCGCCGGACACCCCCCACTGAGGTGCTATGTCAGCCTATTCGGCAATGTCGACGCCGCTGAAGGAGTGATGGCCGAGCGGGCTCATCACGTAGCCGGAAACCTTCTTCGACATCGGCATCACGACGACCGAGTGGTCGAGCGTGACCCAGGGAGCTTCGCGCTTGAAGACGACCTGCGCCTCTTCATAGAGCTTGGTGCGTTCCGCCTGGTCGGTGGTGGTCTTGGCGGCGTTGACGAGCTTGTCGAACTCCTCGTTGCACCACTGCGCGCGGTTGTTGCCGCCGACCGCGGCACAGCCGAGCAGGGTGTGCAGGAAGTTGTCCGGGTCGCCGTTGTCGCCGGTCCAGCCGAGGATCACCGCGCCGTCGCGGTCCTTGGCCTTCGAGCGCTCGAGATACTCGGCCCACTCATAGGTGACGACCTCCGCGGTCACGCCGATGGCGGCGAGATCGGCCTGGATCACTTCCGCCGCGCGGCGCGCGTCGAGCATGTAGGGGCGCGCCACCGGCATTGCCCAGACCTTCATCTTCAGGTCCTTGACGCCGGCTGCCTCGAGCGCGGCCTTGGCCGCGGCCGGGTCATATTTGTCGTCCTCGATCGCGTCGTTGTAGCCCCACATCGTCGGCGGCATCGGGTTCTTGGCGACGGAAGCCGCACCCTGGAACACCGCGTCGACGATCGCCTGCTTGTTGATCGCGCCGGCGATCGCCTTGCGGACCTCGGTCTTGTCGAACGGAGGCTGCAACGTGTTGAAGGCGAGATAGGCGACGTTGAGGCCGTTCTCTTCCATCACCTGCAGGTTCGGATCGGCCTTCATCGCCGCGACGTCGGCGGCAGCCGGATAGGGCATCACGTGGCATTCGCCGGCCTGAAGCTTCTGGTAGCGCACCGAGGCTTCCTTGGTGATGGCGAAGACGAGGTCGTCGATCTTCTCCTTGCCTTTCCAGTAGTCGGGATTCGCCTTGTACTGGATGCGGGCGTCGAGCTGGTAGTCGACGAACTGGTACGGCCCGGTGCCGACCGGCTTCTGGTTCAGCAGTTCCTTGGTGTTCGCCTCAGCCAGCTTGTCGGCATATTCCTTCGATACGATCGAGCCGAAATCCATGCCGAGATTGCTGAGGAACGGTGCTTCCTTCTGCTTGAGCACGAACCTGACTGTCATGTCGTCGACCTTGTCGATCGAGGAGATCAGGTCTGGCATGCCCATGCCGGCGAAATATTCCCACGCGCCGCCGGTCACGTACTGATTGTACGGGTTGTCGGCCTTGAGCTGGCGTTCGAAGGAGAAGATCACGTCGTCCGCGTTCATCTCGCGCGTCGGCGTGAAATAGTCGGTGGTCTGGAACTTGACGCCCGGGCGCAGCTTGAACGTGTACTGCAGTCCGTCGTCGGAGATCTCGTAGCTTTCGGCGAGGCCGGGCTCGATTTCGGTGGTGCCGGGCTTGAATTCCACCAGGCGGTTGTAGATCGGACGCGACGAGGCGTCGAAGGTGGTGCCGGCGGTGTAGAGGGCGGGGTCAAACCCCTCCGGTGAACCTTCCGAGCAGTAGACCAGCGTCTTAGCGCTGGCCGCGCCGCTCAGGACGGTTGCAGCCAGCAACGCGGCCGCAAAACTCAGTTTCTTCATCAATGCGCTCCCTTTTTATCGTCCAAGCCCCTCTAACAGGCTCGCGAAACGCCATATAAGCATCGAATTCGGGCCATTGGAACTCCCCTTCCGATAGCGTAGGGGAATGTTTGAGAGTTGTCTGGCAGACCGTCCGACAACGAATTTCGCGACACTTGCGCGTACCGGCGATCTCAACCTAGATACGTCTGCGAGGGCAGGGCGCGCGGGTCGGCGCGGTGTCCGAAACGAATGACAAGAAAAGTTCGCCGCCCAAGCGCGCGGCGACGAGGAGGGACGAGGCAATGGCAAAGGCAGCAGGCAGGAAGCCGGCGGGGAAATCGACAGGCAATGCGGCGAAGTCCGACACGCCCGTAAGCGGGCTGGCGGCCCGTACCAAGCCGTCCGACATGAAGAAGCCGGCGGGGAAAGTTGCCGCGGCGCCGGCGAAGAGCGCTGCCAAGCCCGCTGCCGTCAAGGCGCCTGCCGCTGCGAAGTCCGCTGCTCCGGCCAAGCCAGCGAAGGCTCCGGCCGCCGCGAAGCCCGCGGCAGCAAAGCCTGCCGCGAAGCCCGCGGCAGCAAAGCCGGCGGCCGTGAAGACCGCCGCTGCCGCGAAACCCGCGGCTGCCAAACCGGCTGCAAAGGCTGCGCCCGCTGCGAAACCTGCCGGATCGTCGGCCGCCAAGGTCGCGAAGGCGCCGTCCGCCGCGAAGTCGGCGCCATCCAAGCCCGCCGCAGAGCCTGCTCCCGCCGCCCCTGGTGCAGCGAAACCCGCCGCCAAGGCGAAACCGGCCGGCAAGCCCACCTCCGCATCGAAGCCCTGGCTCGCGAGCTATCCCGACATCATTCCGGCCGAGATCGGCCCTCTGGCCTACCAGTCGATCGGCGACCTGCTGGCGGACAGCGTCAAGAAATTCTCCACCCGCTCGGCTTTCACCTGCATGGACAAGACGCTGACCTATGCGCAGGTCGGCGAGATGGCGCAGTCCTTCGCGGCCTTCCTCCAATCCAAGGGACTGCAGAAGGGCGCCCGCGTCGCGATCATGATGCCCAATGTGCTGCAATACCCGATCGTGATGATGGCGGTGCTGCGTGCCGGATACACGGTCGTCAACGTCAATCCGCTCTATACGCCGCGTGAACTGGAGCACCAGCTCAAGGATTCCGGCGCCGAGGCGATCGTCATCCTGGAGAACTTCGCTCACACGCTGCAGGCGATCGTGGCCAAGACAGGTGTCAAGCATGTCGTCGTGGCGGCGATGGGCGACCTGCTCGGCCTCAAGGGGCATATCGTCAATCTTGTCGTGCGCCGGGTGAAGAAGCTCGTGCCGGCCTGGTCGTTGCCAGGCCATATCAAGTTCAACGACGCGCTGAAGGCGGGCAGCCGCGCCACCTTCAAGCCGGCGAAGGTGGCGCCGGACGATGTCGCCTTCCTGCAATATACCGGCGGCACGACGGGCGTCTCGAAGGGCGCGACGCTGCTCCATCGCAACGTGCTCGCCAACGTCGCCCAGAACGACGTCTGGGTGAAAACGGCCTACATCAAGCGGCCGGAGCCGGACCGGCTGGTCTATGTCTGCGCGCTGCCGCTTTACCACATCTACGCGCTGACGGTGAACGCGCTGATGGGCATGCAGCAGGGCGCGCAGAACATTCTGATCCCCAATCCGCGCGATATCCCGTCCTTCGTCAAGGAGCTGCAGAAATACCCGGTCAACATCTTCCCCGGCCTCAACACGCTGTTCAACGCGCTCCTCAACAATCCGGATTTCCAGAAGCTCGACTTCAAGCCGCTGCTGCTCACCTTCGCAGGCGGCATGGCCGCGCAGAAGGCCGTGTCCGAACGCTGGCAGAAGCTCACCGGCTGCGTCATCTCGGAAGGTTACGGACTCTCGGAGACCTCGCCGGTGGCGACCGCCAACCGGTTCGACGCGGAGGAATTCTCCGGCACCATCGGCATCCCGATTCCCTCGACCGAGATCACGATCCGCGACGACGAAGGCCATGACCTGCCGCTCGGCGACGTCGGCGAGATCTGCATCAGGGGCCCGCAGGTGATGGCAGGCTATTGGAACCGTCCCGACGAGACGGCCAAGGTGATGACGCCGGACGGCTTCTTCAAGTCGGGCGACATGGGCTTCATGGACACGCGCGGCTACATCAAGATCGTCGACCGCAAGAAGGACATGATCCTCGTCTCCGGCTTCAACGTCTATCCGAACGAGATCGAGGACGTGGCGGCCACCCACCCGGGCGTGCTGGAATGCGCCGCGATCGGCGTGCCCGACGAGAAGTCGGGCGAGACGCCGAAGCTCTTCGTGGTCAAGAAGGATCCGGCGCTGACGGCGGAAGCCCTGCAGAAATATCTCCGCGAGAACCTGACGGGCTACAAGGTGCCGAAATATGTCGAGTTCCGCACCGATCTGCCGAAGACCAATGTCGGCAAGATCCTGCGCCGCGAATTGAGGGGCTGATAACTCCTCTCCCGGCGCAACGCCTCCGGCTTGCGCTGGGTCAAGGCACCTCGCCCGATATCCCGTCATGGTCCCACCATGACGGGATGACGCGACATGAAGATCAACAAGGAGTGGCACGAGGCGCACCGCCTGCCGCGCAACGCGACGTTCGAGGAACGTCTCGAATGGCACCGCGACCATGCGGAGAATTGCAACTGCCGGGAATCGCCTGAGCACATCAAGCGTGAGCTCGAGAAGCGCGGCATGCTTCCGCGCCGGGCTCCCGGCAGGGAAGACTGATGTCCATGCCGTCCCGTCGCACATTCATCCTGGGGGCGGTCGCTGCGGGCGTCCTGGCGGGTGGCGGCTGGGCCACAGTGTCGTTCCGGAGGTCGATCGCCGCCGCGGAGGATCGGGTTTCCGCCGGCAGTTCCTCATTCGAGGCCAGCTACGGCACGATGGAATGGGCCGAGGAAGGCACCGGGACGCCGCTCCTCATGATCCACGGCACGGGCGGCGGCTTCGACCAGGGACTGGCTTTCGCCCGGCGTCTCAGCGCCGGCGGTTTCCGCATCATCGCGCCCTCGCGCTTCGGCTATCTGCGCAGTGACTATCCCGACGATCCGAGTTCCGCGCGGCAGGCCGACGTTTTCGTCGAACTGCTCGATCATCTCGGTATCGACAGGATTCCGATCGTCGGCGGCTCGGCCGGCGCGCTGTCGGCGATCGAGTTCGCGATCCGCCACCCCGACCGATGCAGCGGGCTGATTGCCCTTGTGCCGGCCACCTATGCTCCCGAGCGCCCCAGTCTGTGGCCGATGAGCCCGTGGCAGGAGCGCCTGATGCGGGCGATGCTGGACTGGGACTCGCTGTTCTGGGCCGCGCTCAACCTTTCGCCCGACACGATGATCGGAACGATGCTGGCGACCGACCCCGCGCTCGTCGCGGCGGCTTCGGCCGACGAGAAGGCGCGCGTTCACGAGATATTGTCGATCATCCAGCCGCTCAGCCGGCGCAGCCGCGGCCTGATGAACGATGCGCGTCTCGCGTCCGATCCGGCCCCGTCGGAGCTTCGCCGCATCACGGTCCCGACGCTCGCCATTTCCGTCGAGGACGACCGTTTCGGCACGGCGGACGCGGCCCGCTATATCGCACGCGAGGTCGCAGGCGCGCGCCTGGTCATCTATCCGCAGGGCGGCCATGTCTGGGTCGGCCACGACGAAGAACTCTCCGCGGAAATCGCCGCGTTTGTCCGGACGCTGGAATAGGCCTCAGTTCGGGTCCGAGGCGAGGAAGGCCGGCAGGTCGGCAACCGAGCCGAGGATGGCATCCGCCCGCGCCCTCTCGAACGTGTCCCGCGTTCCGGTGCCCGACAGCACCCCGATCGAAAGCCCGCAGCCGGCATTGTGCGCCATCTCGATGTCGTGCCCGTTGTCGCCGATGATCGCGACCTCCGAAGGCGACAGGCCGGTGAGGTCGCAGAAGGCCAGCACCGTGTCGGGCGCGGGCTTGGGCCTCGCCACCGCATCGTAGCCGTAGGCGGCGTCGAACATGCTGGCGATGCCGAGCATCAGGATCGTCTGCTGCGCGCCCGCCGTCGAATCGTTGGTGGCGACCCCCATCCGGTAGCCGCCCTGGTGCAGCGTGGCGAGCGCGTCGCGGACACCGGCAACAGCCACGGCCTTGGCCGCACCGTTGACCGCCGTGATGCCGTTGAAACGCGTGACGATCTCCTGGCGCAGCGTCGGCTCGGTGTCGGGATACCAGAGCGCAACGACGTCGGCATTGGTGCCCGCCGCGAAGACGGAATCGGCGACGAAATGCTTCGATCTGAAGTCGTAGCCTGCCTGCGCCATCAGCCGGTCCGCCTTGAGACGGTCGCCGCCCGCCGCCTCCAGAGCCAGCATGTCGCCGATCGAGAACCATGTGCGGTCGAAATCGACCAGCGTCCCGTCCTTGTCGAAGAGGATCCCCCGGATGCGCGCCACGGTCTATTCCTCCGACGTCAAGGCATGGATGTGCGCGATGAGGCCTGCCGTCGACGAGTCGCGCCCCGCAGCCGACACCTTGCCCTCGACGACCGGCAGCAGTCCGGTGGCGAGTTCCTTGCCGAGTTCAACGCCCCACTGGTCGAAAGCGTTGATGCCGAACAGGACGGCCTCCACGAACACGCGATGCTCGTAGAGAGCGACGAGGCGGCCGAGCGCAAACGGATCGAGCTTGTGGTAGACGATGGTCATCGACGGCCGATTGCCCGAAAACACCCGGTGCGGCGCAATCGTCTCCGCCTTTGCCTTGTCCATTCCCGCCTTGAGAAGCTGCTCGCGTGCTTCGTCCAGCGTCCGTCCGCGCATCAGCGCCTCGGACTGGGCGAGGCAGTTGGCGACGAGCAGGGCGTGGTGATGCGAAAGTTCCGGCTCGGATCCTTCCGCGGCGACGATGAACTCGACCGGGATGACGTCGGTGCCCTGGTGCAGCAGCTGAAAGAACGCGTGCTGTCCGTTGGTACCGGGCTCGCCGAAGACGAGCGGCCCCGTCGGAGTCGTCACGGGCTTGCCACCGATCGCGACGCCTTTGCCGTTCGATTCCATGTCGAGCTGCTGCAAATAGGCTGGCAGCCGCGATAGCCGCTGGTTGTAGGGGATGACAGCGCGGGCCGGATAACCGCAGATGACCCGGTGCCACCAGCCGACGAGGCCGAGGATGGCAGGAAGGTTCTCGGAGATCGGCGCGGTGCGGAAATGCTCATCCATCGCATGCGCGCCGGCAAGCAAGCGACGAAAGTTCTCCGGACCAATGGCGATCACGATCGGCAGGCCGATCGCCGACCACAACGAATAGCGCCCGCCGACCCAGTCCCAGAAGCCGAACACACGCTCCTGCGGGATGCCGAAGGCGGCGGCCTTGTCGACCGCCGTCGAGACGGCGGCGAAGTGAAGCGAGGCGAGGTCCGCGCCGACCGCGGACTGCACCCAGGCCTTGGCCGTCACGGCATTGGTCATCGTCTCGATGGTCGTGAAGGTCTTGGAAGCGACGATGAAGAAGGTCGTCTCCGGATCGAGCGGCTTGAGCACGTCGGAGATGTGCGCACCGTCGACATTCGAGACGAAGTGCACGCGCGGTCCGTCGTGGAAGGGCGCCAGCGCCAGAACCGCCATCTGCGGGCCGAGGTCCGAGCCGCCGATGCCGATATTGACCACATCGGTGATCTTCTTGCCGGTCGCGCCCTTCGTGAGGCCCGAGCGGATGCTGTCGGCGAAAGCACAAACGGCGTCGAGGACGGCGTTGACATCACCGGCCACGTTCGAGCGCCCGTCGGCTACTCCGGCCGCAGCGCCGCGCAGCGCCACGTGGAGCACCGCGCGCCCTTCGGTGAGATTGATCGGTTCGCCGGCGAACATCGCCGCGCGCTTTCCCTCGAGGTCGGCCGCGGCGGCGGCCTGTTCCAGCAAGGCCATGGTTCGCACGTCGACCGCGCATTTCGACCAGTCGAGAAGAAGGTCGTCGAGGGTGAGCGAATACGCCCCGAAGCGGCCGGGGTTGGCGCGAAAGGCCTCTCGCATGTCCTTGGGCCCGCCTTCGGCGCGATGGCGGCGAAGCGCTTCGATCGATTCGTTCAGTGCCGCTTTGGTCAACGTGCCCCCCGGTCTGGCGGTCTTTCCGCGCAAGCTACCTTGCCGCGGGGTGTTATTCTACGTCTCAGGCTGGCCCAATTGTCACAATAGCTGACAAGAACGTGGCTTAAGTGATTGTGCCAGCCTTGCTGACATGTTAGTTCCAGAGTAGGCTTGCCGCAAAGAGGAAGTCAGTCATGTCGTCGCGAAACGATGCCGCCATCTGGTCCGGCCTGTTCACCATATCCGCCGAATCCGGCCAGACGCTCCAGGCACAGATCCGCCAGGCGATCGTCGCGGCCATCCTCGACAGGCAGATCGCGGCCTCCATGCCGCTGCCGTCCTGCCGCATCCTGGCCGAGAAACTCGGCGTCGCCCGCGGCACCGTGGTCCTTGCGTTCCAGCAGCTGGTAGACCAGGGCTTTCTGATCGCGCGCGAGCGGCGCGGGCATTTCGTCAACCCGGAAGTGTTGGCGATGCCGGCCCGTGGTCCGCACAAGCATGCCGACAATCAGGACGGCGTCGACTGGAAGGCACGCCGCAAGATCACGCCGAGCGAGCTTCCGCGGCCGAGCAAGCAGGGCAACTGGATCAAGACGTCCTATCCGTTCGTCTACGGCCAGTTCGATCCGGCACTGTTTCCGACGGCGGAGTGGCGCGAGTGCAACCGCATGGCGCTGGCGGTGCTCGAGATCCGCAACTGGGCGGCCGACATGGTCGACCAGGACGATCCGGCGCTGATCGAGCAGATCCAGGCGCGGCTCCTGCCGCGGCGCGGCATCTTCGCCAATCCCGACGAGATCATCATCACGCTCGGCGCCCAGAACGCGCTCTATATGCTTGCGACTTTGCTGATGTCGAAGGGCACGCGCGTGGCGATGGAGAATCCCGGCTATCCGGACGCGCGCAGCGTCTTCCGCCTGGCCGGGGCCGAGATCGTGCCGGTGCCGGTCGACAAGGATGGCATCAAGGTCGGCCAGATCCCGGCCGACTGCGGCTTCGTCTTCACCACGCCCAGCCACCACTGCCCGACCATGGTGTCGCTGAGCCAGGAACGCCGCGCCCAGCTTCTCGCGGATGCGACCCGCAACAATCAGATCATCATCGAGGACGGCTACGACAGCCAGCTCGTCGACGAGGCACCGCAGCAGGCGCTGAAGAGCATCGACCGCTCCGGCCGCGTCGTCTATGTCGGCTCGATGTCGAAGACGCTCGCCCCCGGCCTGCGCCTCGGCTACATCGTCGCCTCGGCAGACCTGATCGCGGAGCTCAGGGCGCTGCGCCGTTTCATGCTGAGACACCCGCCGGCCAACAATCAGCGCGCCGTAGCGCTGTTCCTGTCGCTCGGCCACCACGAGGCTCTCGTGCGCAAGCTCTCCGGCGCCTTCAGCGAGCGCCGCAAGCGGCTCGTCCAGGCCGTGTCGGCCTTCCTGCCTGAATGGAAGTCGTCGCCCGCGACCGGAGGCACGTCGCTCTGGCTGGAAGGACCAGCCGGCGTCAACGCTTCGGCGCTGGCCGAGATGGCAGCGACGCGCAGCGTCCTGATCGAGGCCGGCGACCGCTTTTACGATGGTACGTCGCGCCCGACGAATTTCCTGCGTCTCGGATTCTCGTCCATTGCGCTCCAGCACATCGAGCCAGGAATCCGCGAACTCGCGACGGCGGCCGGTCGGCGCCCGGCCGCAGCCTGATCTGGATCAATCTGCGCCGCTCTGTGGTCTAAATTCGGGGCTTCCCGGCCTCCGCCGGGCGGCGCAAGACTGGCGCTCATGTGAACGGGCGGCAGCACGGCAAGGATAAGCCTGCGCCGCGGGAAACCGGGGAAAATGCCATGAGCGCTGTCTTGCAGGAGCAGGATTCGGGCGATGCCGGCCGCATGCGCCGGTCGGGAGGGCGCGAAGCCCGCCGAGCCATGCGGGCCGCGCCGCTGGCCGAAGACGTGCGGCCGATCCGGCCGGGCATGGAAGGCGGCCGCTACACGCCATTGGCCGCCAACGATCTCGAACGGATCCACGAAGCCGTCCTGACGCTTCTGGAGACCGTCGGCTTCGCCAACGCCATCCCGTCCTGCATCGAGATCTGCACGAAAGCGGGTGCGGAGCTTGGCGCGGATGGTCGGCTGCGCTGCCCGCGTGCGCTCGTCGAACACACGATCCGCATCGCAGCGCGAAATTTCACGCTTTACGGCCAGGATCCGCGTCACGACATGGTCGTGCAGGGAAAGCGCGTGCATTTCGGCACGGCGGGCGCGGCCGTCCACGTGGTGGACGTCGAAAAGCGCGAATACCGCGAATCTCTGCTGCAGGACATCTATGATGCCGCTCGCATCGTCGAGACGATGGACAACATCCATTTCTTCCAGCGGCCGATGGTGCCGCGCGACGTCGTCGATCCGTTCGACATGGATTTCAACACGCTCTACGCCTGCGTGACAGGGACGACCAAGCATGTCGGCACGTCCTTCACGGTCGCCGACAATGTCGGTCCGGCGCTGGAGATGCTCTATGCGATCGCCGGCGGGGAAGATAAATTCCGCGCCCGGCCCTTCGTCTCCAACTCCAACTGCTTCGTCGTCCCGCCGATGAAGTTCGCCGAGGATGCCTGCGGCGTCCTCGAAGCCTGCGTGAAGGGTGGCATACCGATCCTGTTGCTCTCGGCGGGACAGGCAGGGGCGACCGCTCCCGCCGCGATCGCCGGGGCGGTGGTCCAGGCCGTCGCGGAGGTTCTCGTCGGCCTCGTCTACGTCAATGCGCTCAAGCCCGGCCATCCCTGTATCTTCGGCACCTGGCCTTTCGTTTCCGACCTGCGCACCGGCGCCATGTCGGGCGGCTCGGCCGAGCAGGCGCTGCTGACCGCGGCCTGTGCGCAGATGGCGCAATTCTACAATCTTCCCGGCGGTTCCGCCGCCGGCATGGCCGATTCCAAACTGCCTGACATCCAGTCAGGCTACGAGAAAGGCATCACCAACGTTCTGGCGGGCCTCTCCGGCCTCAACCTGATCTACGAATCCGCCGGCATGCATGCTTCGCTGCTCGGCTTCTGCCTGGAAAGCCTGATCATCGACAACGACATGCTGGGCCAGTGCCTGCGCTGCGTGCGCGGCATAGACGTCAGCGACACGGCGCTGTCGGTCGACGTCATCACGGACGTCTGCCTGAACGGACCCGGCCACTATCTCGGCCACGGCCAGACATTGAAGCTGATGCAGACGGAGTATTTCTATCCGGCGGTCGCCGACCGTTTCAGCCCGAAGGAATGGAACGAGAAGGGGCGGCCGGACATCCTGCAGCGCGCGATCGCCGAGAAGAAGCGCATCCTGTCGACGGTGTTCCCCAGCCACGTTCCGCGCGCGCTCGACGACCAGTTGCGGGCGCGGTTTTCGAACATCCTGCTGCCGCGCTCCGGCATGGGAGGCTGACGACAGTCCGTCTTACGCTGCCATCGCCCGGGCGGAGAGGCCGAGCCTTGCCCGCGCGGCGTCGTATTCGCGGGCAAGCCGGTCGACCAGTTCGCCGGCCGGCACGATTTCCTTGACCGCGCCGATGCCCTGGCCGCAGCCCCAGATTTCCTTCCACGCCTTGGCCGAGCCGAAATCCATCTTGGACGGGTCCGACTCCGGCAGATTGTTCGGGTCCATCCCCTGCGCGGCGATCGAGCCCTTCAGATAGTTTCCGTGCACTCCGGTGAAGAGGTTCGAATAGACGATGTCGGCGGCGTTCGAGTCCACGATCATCTGCTTGTAGGCGTCGACGGCGCGCGCCTCTTTCGTCGCGATGAAGGGCGAGCCGATATAGGCCATATCGGCACCCATCGCCTCCGCAGCGAGGATCGCGCCGCCATTGGCGATCGCGCCCGACAGAAGCAGCGGGCCGTCGAACCACTGGCGGATCTCTTGCACCAGCGCGAAGGGCGACAGCGTGCCGGCATGCCCGCCAGCGCCCGCCGCGACCGCGATCAGCCCGTCGGCGCCCTTCTCGATCGCCTTGCGGGCGTGCCTGTCGTGGATGATGTCGTGCAGCACGATGCCGCCATAGGAATGCACCGCCTGGTTCACCTCCGGCACGGCGCCGAGCGAGGTTATGACGATCGGCACCTTGTATTTGACGCACATAGAAAGATCGTGCTCGAGGCGTTTGTTGGACTTGTGCACGATCTGGTTGACGGCGAAGGGCGCCGCGGGCCGATCGGGGTGGGCGCGGTCGTGCGCCGTGAGCGTTTCGGTGATCTCGGCCAGCCATTCGTCGAGTTGGGCCTCGGGCCGCGCATTGAGCGCGGGGAAGGCGCCGACGATGCCTGCCTTGCACTGGGCCAGCACCAGCGGCGGATGCGAGATGATGAACAGCGGCGAGCCGACAACCGGAAGTCTGACGTTCTTTTTCAGGATCTCCGGCAGCGCCATTCTCATCTCCTCCGCAGCGATTGACGTGTGCGTAAACGTAATGCTGTCTAGCAGAACGCCCGTCGCACGCAACCGTCGCATGGTTCCAGCGTTGCTGGTGGACAACCGGCTAAGCCTCGGGCGCTGGGGAGTGGGGCAGGTTGATTGCCGCCCGGTCAAGGGTTAACGATTGCCGACAGGGCATTGCCCGCAAAGGGGACACGCCGCTTGGATCCGATCGAACAGGCGATCAGAAACGCATTCTCGAAGGGCAATCCCGAGGATCCGGCCTTCCGCGAAAAGGTGTATCGGTCGGCCAATGCCGCTCTCGAAAAGGCCCTCCAGGCCAACGCGTCGATTTCGCCCGAAGCGGCCGAGCGCCGCCGCAAGAGTCTTTTGGCGGCGGTAACGAGCATCGAATCCGAATTCGTGCCGGCCGTGGAAGTGGTCGTTCCATCGACCCAACCGCCGGAAGCGAAAACAGTCCCGCCTGTCATGGCTCCGACTGTTTCTGCGAGGGAGTCCGACGCACCCCAGGTCGAGGTGCCGGCGCCTGCGCGCCGTGAAGAGCCGTCGCTCTTTCCCGATCCCGTCCGGACCGAACCTGCGCCGGAACGAGAGGAACTGGCCTCGGACTGGCCGGCGGCACCTTCGGACGATCGGCCGACACTTGCCGGCGACGCGCCTCCGCCGCAGGCGCGGGACCGCGCCGTGGAAAGGCCGAGCCGCAAACGCGGTCGCTGGGGCACGGTCGCCGGCCTGTTCTCCTTCGTCATCATCGTCGGCCTCGCCATCTGGGCAGCGGCGGAATTCGGCCTGCTGAAGCTGCCGAACGACAGTGCTCAGCCCCAGGTCTCCGGCACGCCGCAGTCCGCGCCCGGATCAGGGACCGAAGGCGAGCCGCGCAAGCCGGGCGAGGAAGAGGCGTTGGAGAACTGGATCGTCGTGTTCTCGCCTGACGATCCGACCAGTGTTGCAGCGCGGCCAGGTGCCACGGCCGAAGTCATCGAAAGCGGCGGCGAGAAGGCGATCCGCATTTCGTCCGGGCCGTCGGGCGCAGCCGTGCGTTTCGATGTCGGGCAGGGCATCCTGGAACGGATCGCCGGCAAGCATGCGGTCTTCGATATCGTTGCCCGGACCGGCGAGGGACCGGAGACGCAGATGTCGGTTACTTGCGATTTCGGTGCTCTCGGCGATTGCGGCCGCAACCGCTACGTGGTCGGCACCCAACGCGCGGAGTTCCTCTTCCAGATGGACGTTCCGTCGGCGGCCCCCGCGGGAGCGGGGGTGATCGAGGTTCAGTCCGACGTCGCAAATGCGGGAAAATCGGTCGAGATCGTCCAGATCAGGGTCAGTGTCGGAGCGCCCTAGTCAGTCGGGCAACAGTGCCTGCAGGGTTTCCAGCCTGTCGGCTTCGGCCGTCGGCTTGTCCCATCTCAGCCGGGAGATTCGCGGAAACCGCATCGCCACGCCGGAGCGGTGGCGGGTCGAGCGGTTGAGGCCTTCGAAGGCGATTTCCAGCACCAGTCCGCTCTTCATGTCCGCGCGCACCGACCTGACCGGCCCGAACCTCTCGATCGTGTTGTCGCGGACGAACTTGTCGATCTGGCGCAGTTCCTCGTCGGTGAAGCCGAAATAGGCCTTGCCCACCGGTACGAGTTCGGGCGCCCCCTCGTCGCCTGCCCAGACGCCGAAAGTGTAGTCGGAATAGAAGCTCGAGCGCTTTCCGTGGCCGCGCTGGGCATACATCAGCACCGCGTCGACCGTGAACGGATCGCGCTTCCACTTGAACCACGGTCCTTTCGGCCGGCCCGGAACGTAGGGCGAATCGTGCCGCTTCAGCATCACCCCTTCGATGACGGGATGCGGCGGCGACATGCGCCTGGCATTCAGTTCGTCCCAGCTTTCGAACGGCACCAGCGGCGAGAGGTCGAAGCGCTCGGGATCGAGCGACGCCATCAGCGCTTCGAGCCTTGCGCGCCGCTCGGCGAAGGGAAGGGGCCGCAGGTCTTCGCCGCCGACCTGCAGGAGATCGTAGCAGCGCATGAACGCGGGGAACCTCGCCGCGAGCTTTGCAGAGACGGTCTTGCGGTTGAGGCGCTGTTGCAGATCTGAAAAACTGCCGGTGGCGGAAGGCGAGCCGACCAGAAGTTCGCCGTCGATAGCGGCCTCGAAGTCCATCGCTTCGAGCAGGTCCGGGAACGCCGGCGCTACATCGTCGCCGGTGCGCGAATAGAGCCGGCGCACGCCGCCCTCGCCGGTGGCCTGGACGCGGATGCCATCCCACTTCCATTCCGCCGCATAGTCGCCGGGGTCTGCTACCTCCAGGTCGCGATCCTCGACCGGATGCGCCAGCATCACCGGCCGGAACATGGCAAGCGCGGCCGAGGCCGGTTTCTCGGCGCGGCCCTCCAGCCAGGCGAACAGCGACATGTAGGGCGGTTTCAGCCCGTGCCACAGTTCCTCGATCTCGTTGGCTTCCTTGCCGCCGAGGTCGGCGAGCGCCTGTTTCGCGAGGCGGGCGGAGACGCCGATGCGCAGGCCACCCGTCGCCAGCTTGATCAGGGCGAAGCGGGCGGGGATGTCGAGGCGATCGAGCAGGTCGGCGAAGATGCGCGGGCCCTCGGCCCGGCCGGCGCGTTGTAGGATGGCGACCACTTCCGACAATCGCGGATCGTGGCGTTCCTCTTCCTGTAGTGTCTCGGGCCAGACGAGCGATATGGTTTCGGCGAGATCGCCGACATAGTCGTAGGAGTAGCCGAACAGAACCGGATCAATCCGCTCCATCACCAATGTCCGCAGCATCGCCGGCTTGACCGAAGGTATGTCGAGATCGCCGGTCAGTGCTGCGAGCGCCAGGCCGCGATCGGGGTCGGGAGTCGTCGCGAAATAGTCGACGAGCAGCGTCAGCTTGCCGTTGCGCGACGGGGTGAGGACGAGGCGGTCGAGGAGTTCGGCGAAGCGGCGCATCAGTCCCCCTCGTCCTCGTAGCCGATGAGATGCAGCGGTTGGGCGGCAATGCCGGCGAGCGCGCACCAGCGGACCAGCGCTTCCTCGCGGCCATGCGTCACCCAGACCTCCGAGGCGCCGGTCTCGGTGATGGTCGCGGTCAGTTCGTCCCAGTCCGAATGATCCGACAGGATCAACGGCATTTCGACCCCACGCTGCCTGGCGCGCTGACGGATCCGCATCCAGCCGGACGCGAAGCAGGCGACCGGGTCCGGAAAGCGCCGCGCCCAGCGGTCGGCGAAGGCCGAGGGCGGGCCGACCACAATCGCGCCGGCGAACTGGTCCCTGGCGCCGGTCTCGATCGTCGCCGGCGCGAGCGGGCCGAGGTCGATCCCTTGCGCCACATAGTAGTCGCAGAGCTTGGTCAGCGCGCCGTGGATGTAGATCGTCTCGCCGTAGCCCGCGTCGCGCAGCAGCCGGATCACACGCTGCGCCTTGCCGAGCGCGTAGGCGCCGACGAGATGCGCCCGCTCGGGAAACTGCCGCACCGATTCCAGCAGCCGCGCGATCTCGTGCGACGACTCGGGATGTCTGAATACGGGCAGGCCGAAGGTCGCTTCGGTGATGAAGACATCGCAGGCGATCGGCTCGAAGGCAGCGCAGGTCGGGTCCGTCCGGCGCTTGTAGTCGCCCGAGGCGACGATGCGCATGCCGTCTTTCTCGACCGCGATCTGCGCGGAACCGAGAACATGGCCCGCCGGATGGAAGGTGACGCGCACGCCACCGATATCGATTGGTTCGCCGAGCGGGGCGATCTGCATCGAACCCGCGAAACCCGCACCGTAGCGGATACCCATGATGTCGAGCGTCTCGCGGGTCGCCAGCACCTTGCTGTTTCCCGGTCTCGCATGGTCGGCATGGCCGTGCGTGATCAGCGCGCGCGCCACCGGCTTCACCGGGTCGATGAAGAAATCGCCCGGCGGACAGTAGAGACCTTCGGGGCGGGTGTGCAGAAGATCGCGGGCGCGCATGGCATAGAGATAGGCTGTCGCGTGCGATAGGGAAGCTCATTCGTGTCAGGATCGGACCGGGCATCCGGCTTGTTTCCCTGTGTGAGGCGACGTTCCGCAGGGACCGGGAGCAGGAGCGCACCCGGATGATCGCGGCGGTCGTGGGGTTTAGGGGAACGAGCCCCCTTGGCGGCGTCCATGTTCTGCATTAGTTCTCGGTGCGGTGACGCAACAGACGACCATCCGTTCCAACGCCTCGCCCGCGCATTTCCCCGAACCGTTCCTCGACTGGTTCGCGAAGCGCGGCTGGTCTCCGCGCGCTCATCAGGTCGATCTGCTGGCGCGGTCGCAGGCCGGGCGGTCGGTTCTGCTGATCGCGCCCACGGGCGCGGGCAAGACGCTCGCGGGCTTCCTGCCCTCGCTGGTCGATCTGGCCGAGCGCCCGAATCGCAAGCCGGGCGAGGCCTTCCGCGGCATCCACACGCTCTACATCTCGCCTCTCAAAGCGCTCGCCGTCGACATCGAACGCAATCTCGGCAAGCCGGTCGAGGAGATGCGGCTGCCGGTCAAGATCGAGACCCGCACCGGCGACACGCCGACCCACAAGCGCCAGCGCCAGAAGCTCGACCCGCCCGACATCCTGCTGACGACGCCCGAGCAACTCGCGCTCCTGATCTCGACCAAGGATGCCGGGCGCTTCTTTTCCGGCTTGCGATACGTGGTACTCGACGAACTGCACTCGCTGGTCACTTCCAAGCGCGGCCACCTCTTGTCGCTCGGCCTTGCGCGCCTGCGCCGTCTGGCGCCACGGCTGCAGACGGTGGGCCTGTCGGCGACGGTCGCCGAACCGGACGAGTTGCGCCGCTGGCTGGTGCCGCAGGGAGAACAGATGGTGCCCCCTCCACCGCCTTCGGCGGTCCCCCTCCCCCGCTTCGCAGGGGAGGATCAAAGGGGCAACGGGCGAGACTTGGATCCTCCCCCGTTTACGGGGGAGGGGGACCACGCGAAGCGTGGTGGAGGGGGCGTTGACCTCGCCGACCTGATCACTGTCGAGGGAGGCGCAAAGCCGGTCATCACGATCCTCGATACCGAAGAGCGAGTACCCTGGGCCGGGCACTCGGCGCGCTATGCGATTCCCGACGTCTACGACGAGATCCGCAAGCACAAGACAACGCTGCTCTTCGTCAACACCCGCAGCCAGGCCGAGATGCTTTTCCAGGAGCTGTGGCGCATCAACGAGGACTCGCTGCCGATCGCGCTGCATCATGGCTCGCTGGACGTCGCCCAGCGGCGCAAGGTGGAAAAGGCGATGGAGGCGGGCTCGCTGCGCGCCATCGTCGCGACGTCCACGCTCGATCTCGGCATTGACTGGGGCGACGTCGACCTCGTCGTCCATGTCGGCGCGCCGAAAGGGGCGAGCCGTCTGGCGCAGCGCATCGGCCGCTCCAACCACCGCATGGACGAGCCGTCGCGCGCGATCCTCGTTCCGGCCAACCGCTTCGAGGTGATGGAATGCCGCGCCGCGCTCGAAGCCAACTATCTCGGCGCGCAGGACACGCCGCCGCTGGTCGACGGCTCGCTCGACGTGCTTGCGCAGCACATCCTGGGCTGCGCCTGCGCCGAGCCGTTCCGGGCGGACGATCTGTTCGGAGAGATCCGCTCGGCGGCACCCTATGCGCGCCTCGACCGGCAGACCTTCGATCAGGCGGTCGATTTCGTCGCCACCGGCGGCTACGCGCTGCGCACCTACGAGCGCTATGCACGCATCCGGCTGACCAAGGACGGCACCTGGCGCGTCAGCCATCCGCGTGTCGCCCAGCAGTACAGGCTGAATGTCGGCACGATCGTCGAGGCGGCCTATCTCAACGTCCGCTATGTCCGCTCGGGGCGGGGCGCGGCGGGCCGCGGCGGGCCGGTGCTCGGCAAGATCGAGGAAGGCTTCCTCGAGACCATCGCTCCCGGCGACACCTTCCTCTTCGCCGGCAAGGTGCTCAAGTTCGAGGGCATACGCGAGAACGAGTGCTTCGTCTCGAACGCGTCGGGTCAGGACGCCCGCATCCCGGTCTATGCCGGCGGCAAGTTCCCGCTGTCGACCTACCTCGCCGACGAGGTGCGCGGCATCCTGGCCGATCCGAAGCGCTGGCAGAGCCTGCCGGATCAGGTGTCGGACTGGCTGCGCATCCAGCGCGACAAGTCGGTACTGCCCCGACGCTCCGACCTGCTGGTCGAGACCTTTCCGCGCGGCAACCGCTTCTACATGGTCGCCTATCCGTTCGAAGGCCGGCTCGCACACCAGACGCTCGGCATGCTGCTCACGCGGCGCATGGAGCGCATGGGTGTCCAGCCGCTCGGCTTCGTCGCCTCGGATTATGCGATCGCCGTGTGGTCACTTCGTGATGTCGGCGAGATGGTCGCCTCGCGACGGCTGGCGCTTGCCGACCTTTTCGACGAGGACATGCTGGGCGACGATCTCGAAGCCTGGCTGGCCGAGAGCTGGCTGTTGAAGCGCACCTTCCGCAACTGCGCGGTCATTTCCGGTCTCATCGAGAAGCGCCATCCCGGGCAGGAGAAGACGGGACGGCAGGTAACCGTCTCGGCCGACCTGATCTACGATGTGCTGCGCGCGCACGAGCCGGACCATATCCTGCTCAAGGCAACTCGGGCGGACGCCGCCACGGGTCTGCTCGACATCCATCGGCTCGCCGAAATGCTGTCGCGCGTGAAAGGTCGAATCGTGCATAAGCACCTGGAGCGCATTTCGCCGCTCGCCGTGCCGATCATGCTCGATATCGGCAAGGAACGGGTGAACGGCGGTGCGGCCGATGCGCTGCTGCAGGACACCGAAGACGACCTGATCGAAGAGGCAATGGGCTGATGCTGGCGCGACGATACGAGGCGGAGACGTTTTCCGCGGTCGCCGTGATCGCCGGCGAGGAAGCGTTTTGCGATCGGCGCGGCGCGCTGTTCTTTCCCGACCACGGTCTTCTCGCCGTCTCGGATCTGCATCTTGAAAAGGGTTCCGCCTATGCGCGTCGCGGCGTCTTCCTTCCGCCCTACGACACGGCCGAAACGCTGACGAAGCTGGAATCGGTCGTTGCGGATTTCGATCCGCGCATCGTCGTCAGCCTCGGCGACAGTTTCCACGACCGCGTCGGCTCCTCGCATATGCCGTCGATCTTCCGCGATCGGCTGGAGAAGATGATGCGCGGCCGCGACTGGCTCTGGGTCACCGGCAACCACGATCCCGACGCACCCGAAAACCTCTCCGGAACCAGCGTCACGGAGGTCGTACTTGGCGCATTGACCTTCCGCCACGAGCCGACCGCCGGCCAATTCGCCGGAGAGATCGCCGGCCACCTCCATCCGGGTGCGCGAATCGTGCGGCAGGGCAAGTCCGTCCGCCGGCCTTGTTTCGCCAGCGACGGCCTGCGCATGATCATGCCGGCCTTCGGCGCGCTCACAGGTTCTCTCAACGTGCTGGATCGCGCCTATACCGGCCTGTTCGACTGGCGGTCCTTCCGGGCGCATGTGCTCGGCTCGGAGCGCGTCTACGCGCTCAATCGATCGGTCCTATTCCCCGGCTAGGCCGTCGCGAAAAACGCTGCGATCATCAAGGCCACGACGAAGACCGTCAGCGGCACCCGCATCCGGCCGAACCAGGCGGGTGCGGCGCCGCGATGGGCCGCGATGCTGTCCCAGGCGCCCTGCGCGGCGAAGGCAACGGCGAGCATCGCAAACGAACCCGGCTCGCCGAGCACGACGGCGATCCACGCCACAAGGACCGGAATGGCCGTGGCGGCGAGCGCCAGACGCTGGTCATTCCCGCCGGCAGCCACAGCCAGGCCGAACCGGATCCCCCCTAGAAAGGAAAGCGCCAGCGCGGCGTAGGTTTTCAGCAGCGCGACGGTGTCACCGCGCCAGACATGGTCCTGGGGAATGGACACCAGCCAGAGCGTCAGCACGGCGAGAGGGATGCAGCCCACCAGAGAGAGGCGAAGCGCAGGGCTTTGCAGGACGCTCTGGGGCTCGCTCTCCATCTTCAATCCTTGCGGAATATCAGCCGACCCATCCAGCCGGTGAGCATGGCGATTACCACGGCAAGGAGACCGTAGAGGAAACTCTGCTCATGCGCGGTGCGATAGACGGTCTGCTCGAAGCCGGCCTTGACGATGGCGAGGCTGGACGAAGTTTCCTTCATGAATTCGCCGTTGCGAAACAGGAACGCGCGCGCCTTGTGGGTTCCGACCGGAACGTTCGGCGGCAGGTTGAGCGTTGCGCGGAAAAGCGTCTGCGACAGGAACTGTACGCCGCCGATATTCTCGCTGTAGAGGCCCACCGCGAGCTTCCGCTCGCGCAGAGCCGCGGTGAACTCGGCTATGGTGGCGGGGTCGCCGGCCCGGTCTTCCGGCTGCAGGTAGATATAGGCGGGGCCGAGCGACAGGCGCTTGTAGCTGTCGGGATTGGTGATGTCCTGCGGCGCGCGCGTGGTCGCGACCGAATAGGACAGGGGTACGTTGACGAAGCTCTGCGACTGGGCGTTGACCCAGACGCCGAGAATGCGAGCGCGACGCCAGATCACCAGCGGCTGCGCCGGGCCTTCGAGGACGACGATGACGTCGTAGCCGCCCTGGCGGCTGATCTGCGGGTCGGCATTGTCGATCGCGCCGAAGATCGTCAGATCCGCGCCGGAAAAATCCGACGTGATCGTGACGCGGTTGGTCGACAGGCCGATCTGGATGTTCTCCGGCAACTGCTCAGGCACTTGCTGCTGGGCAAGCGCCGGCGGGGGCGCAGCGCACAGGGCGGGCGTGAAGGCCAGCAACATGCCGACAAGGAGTGCGGCGCGGCGCATCGCTAGCTTCCGCCCGGCGAGGCGATGAGATAGACGCTGCCGGGCGCCACGAACATGTCGAATGCGAGGCGCAGCGCGACGGCGAGAACCAGCGCCGCCAACAGCGCGCGCAACTGGTCGCCACGCAGCCGCTGGCCCATCTTCGCACCATATTGCGCGCCGGCAACGCCGCCCACCATCAGCAGGAACGCGAGCACGATGTCCACGGTCTGGTTCAGCGTCGACTGCACCAGCGTCGTGTAGGCGGTGGTGAACATGATGTGGAACAGCGAGGTGCCGATGACGACGTTGGTCGGGACCTTCAGGAGGTAGATCAGTGCCGGCACCATGATGAAGCCGCCGCCGACGCCCATGATGGCGGCGAGGAAACCGATGCCGGCGCCGAGCCCGAGAACGGGAATGACGCTGACGAACAGCTTGGAGGCGCGGAAGCGCATCTTGAGCGGCAGGCGCAGGATCCAGTTGTGCTGCCCGGATTTCTTCAGGGCTGGCGTGCCGCCTGCGCGGGCCTGGCGGATCGCGTTCAGGCTTTCGATCAGCATCAGGCCGCCGACGGTGCCGAGGAAGACCACGTAGAGCAGCGAGATCGCGAGATCGAGCTGGCCGAACGAGCGCAGGATCGCGAAGACATAGGCGCCGATAGACGAGCCGACGACGCCTCCGGCAAGCAGGACGAGACCCAGCTTGATGTCCACCGTGCCGCGCTTGAGATGCGCAAGCGTGCCGGAAAAGGATGAGGCGATGACCTGATTGGCCCCGGTGGCCACCGCGATCGCGGGCGGGATGTTGTAGAAGATCAGGAGCGGCGTGATCAGGAAGCCGCCGCCGACGCCGAACATGCCCGACAGGAATCCGACCGCCGCGCCCATCGCGAGAAGGACGAAAACGTTGACCGAAATCTCGGCGATGGGGAGATAGATACCCACCCGTCAGACCTGACCGATTATTGCCCTAAGCGCCCGTACCCGCACGCGATTTCCCGTCCCAGCGTGATAGGCTCTAGATCGGTCTTGCGCCCACATTGCGGCGAAGTCAAACCGCAATCGGCCCATCGGCGTATATTCGGCCGTCTTTCGAAAATGAAGGTTAAGCCTGACGGTTGGCCAAGGCTACTTCTTCGCCAACAGCGCCCGAACGAGCTCTTCTGTCACCTTGCCCGTCGGCTGCATCCCGTTGTCCTTCTGGAACCGCGTGATCGCCTCGGTGGTCTTCGCACCCATCACGCCGTCGGCGCCGCCCGCGTCGTAGCCGTTCTTGTTCAGGATAAGCTGGATGTTGCGCACCGCCTGCTTCATGTCGACACTGGCAGTCTTCGAAGGGCTCTCCATCCAGGCGTCCGGGATGGTGATGTCATTGGACTCGAGGTCGAGTTCCTTCGGCTTCCAGAGTTCGGCTGCGGCGCGGGCGCGCTGTAACTGTTCCGGGCGCAGCGCGTTCGCCACTTCGTCGCGCTTCTGGGCGGCATCCTTGTCGCCGCTCTTGGCCACGAGCGCGAACCATTTGTAGGACTCTTCCAGGTTCTGCGGCACGCCGACGCCCTTGGCCGAAAGAATGCCGAGATTGAACTGGCTGTCCTTCACGCCGAGTTCGGCGGCCCTGGTGAACCAGCGACCGGCGGAGTCGTTGTCGGTCGTGCCGTCGGCTCCCATCGCGAACAGCACGGCGAGATTGTGCATGGCGCTCGCATTGCCCTGTTCGGCGGCCATCTGGTACCAGGTCTTGGCCTTGGCGACGTCGCGGGCAACGCCGGTGCCCTTTTCGTAGAAATTGCCGATGCGGTACTGCGCCGGGGCGAAGCCGGCGTCGGCCGCGCGCTCGTACCATTTCGCAGCCTCAGCCAGATCGGCCTTCGTGCCGCGCCCTTCAGCATAGCGGCCGCCGATCTCGAATAGCGCCTTCGGGTCACCGGCCTCGGCGGCTTCGCGCAGCGGCAGCGGGCCTGCGTCCGCCGGAACGACGATCGGCTCGGGCGCCGGCTCCTCGGACACCTCGGTCATCGCGTCGTCGGCGGCGACCGGCTTTGCCGTATCGTGGGGCAGGGCGGAGGTCGTTTCCACGTCCATCGCATTTCGGGCCATGTCGGGAGCCGGCGCCTGACCGCTCGGCTCCGACGGCTCGATCGTGCGGGGCACTGGCACGACTTCCGCACTTGCCGTCGTGTCGGGCACGTTGGCGATCGGGCCGGTGGCTGCGATCTCGGGCGCGGAGGTTTCAGAGACCGCTACCGGTTCGCCCTCGGCAAGAAATGCCTTGCCGAGCTGCAGCCCTGCAAGCGCCAGCACGACGCCGCCCGCGGCCATCAGCGCGGTCTTGCGATGGTTCTTGAAGATCCGGCCAAGGCCGGACGAGGTCGCAACCCCGGTGATGTCGATCCCCTTCTTGCGGGTTTCGGCCTCCGCTGCCGCGGCCTGCGCGGCGCGCCGGGCAGCGGCGATGAAGTCGGATTTCGCCGCCTCTCCGTCGCTTGGCTGCAGCGTCTTGCTGCGTTCGTCGCGTACCCGCTTCATGATCATGTTGAGATCCGGCGCACCCGAGCCGGGTTCCAGCGGCCGGTTTGCGACCTTCGGGTCGATCGGCTCGTCGATATCTACGGCGGGGACGGCCGCCTGGGCCGGGATATCATCTCCGGCAGTCGCCACGGCAGCCTTGGCCGCGTCTTTCCGGCCGGCGAAGGCGCGTGCCAGCCCGCTCAGCATGGAGCGCTTCGACGGCGTCTCCGCGCGCGGCTCGGCGTCAATCTCGCCTTCGAGCGCGGCGGAGGCGGCAGCGGCAGCGGCTTCGGCGGGCGTCCGCTTCGGGGGCGGGGGCGCATCGACCGGATACATCGGATCGAGATTGTCGGCCGGCTCGAGCGAGGGCGTTTCCGCAACCGATTTGAAGATGCGCGGCGACGGCGCAGCCTTGCCGGACTCGAGCGTGCCGAGGCGGTCGACGATCTTCAGCAAGGTGTCATGGATCGCCTCGAAGGTGCGGGTATTCCGCTCGTCCGACCGGCGCGTCAGACTGTCGAGCGCTCGCAGGTCCTGCGACAGCGCTTCGACCGCCGGCGCGTCCATGCTGGTGCCGGCGATCTGGCGGATCGTATTCTCGGCAACCGCTCGGGCGGACTCGAGGATCGCATCGCGGCTTCCCGCGATCGACTGCTCGATCTGTTCGAGACGCGGCCCGATGTCCTCGAACTCCGGTAGGGAGGTGCGCGGGGTGCGCAAATGGTCCGACAGGCTGGCAACCTGGCTTTCGAGGCTGCGGATCAGGCCGGGATCGATGCCCGCCACGTCGCGCGACGATTTCTCCAGCCGGGCGGAGATGTCTTCGAGGCGCGCTTCCAGGCCGCTGATCGCAGCCCGGTCCTGCGGCGCGACCGACTGGTCGAACCGGCGCGACAGCTCTTCGAAGCGCGCGTCGATCGCGTCCATGAAGGCGGCGCTCTGCGGTTTGTCGAACCGCGCGGCGAGCTCTTCCAGGCGGCTCTCGAGTTCGCGGAAAATCGTCTGACCGCGCTTCGTCGCTTCGTTCTGCGACTGCAGCATGTCGGAGAGCGAGGAGAAGCGGCCCTCGAGTCCGCGCACGACCTTTTCGGCATCCTGCGGTGCGAACCCGGCATCGACCTTGTCGGCGATCGCGGCGACCTGGCGGGCGAGCTGCTCCAGCGCGGCGTCGGGCATGGCAACGCGACGCGCCATATCGTCGACGCGCAGCGACAATATGTTGATGCGGTCGATGATCTCGCCGCTCGGCCGGTCGTCGTTCAGTTCCTCGATCTGCCGGGCGAGCGACGCGATGCGCGCCTCGATCCGTTCGAACTGCTCGATTTGCGGAACCTGCGCCTGAACGTTGAGGGACGATGCCACGATCGCGCGCGAGATTTCGTCGAGACGCTCCTCGATCAGCGAAAACGAATCCGGACCCGCGCCGTGCTGCTGGCGCGCGAACTGCTCGACAGCGCCGGCCAGCGTGCGCACCTTGTCCTCCATCGTTCGCAGCGACAAGGATTCGGGCAGGTTGTTGACCGCCTCGCTGATCTGTTCGAGTCGCGCCGTCAGCGCCTCGATGGCCGGATCCGCCCGATGCGTCCCGCCGCTGGCGGAGACGCGTTCCTCGAAGGCATCGAAGCGGCGGTCGAACTCGTCCCAGCGGCGTTCCACGGCGTGAACGGACTCTTCCCGTGCCAGGCGATCCATCGTCTCCCGCACCTGATCGAGCTCGGCCCTGAGCATGCCGATGCCGCGATCGTCGCTGCGCTCGGCCAGTGCGCCGATCGCGTCGGACAGGCGCTCCAGCTCGGCGGTCAGGTCGACCCCCTGCAGACCGGCGTTCGCGGTCCTGTAAGTGCGCTCGATGTCCGCCCGCAGCGCCTCGAACTCACGGTGGAGGCCACCCGAGATCTGCTGGCGCAGTTCCTCGCGCACGCCCTGCAGTTCCGAGGCGATCCTGGAGATCGAGGCGACGCCCTCTTCTTGACGCCGGCTGTTCTCAACGGAACGGGCGAGATCCTGCATCGAGGTCTCGATGCCCGGACGATATTGCGGGGAACGGCCGCGTGTCAGCAGGTCGTCCTGGTAAGGAGGCCGGTAGCCCGCCCGCTCCGGCGCGTAGCGATCGGCGGCGCGCAGCTGTGGTCTGGGCTCGTCCTTCGTCCGGTCGAGACGGGCTCCGATCGCGTCGAGCGTGCGCCCGATCTCCTCTATCGAAGAACTGGTGCGTCTCTGCCGGCCGGCGTTCAGGGACTCGAGATAGGACCGTCTGCTGCTCATGGTCGCGCCTGTTTTCAACCTCTGCCGACGTTACCGCCGGCGCCCCGATGAAGGCTCCTTGCGGATTCGTTAACGGCTAAGGCCTGTGCGAGGCTGGCCTCGGCGCGGTCGATTCCGCCGGTCCGGTTGACGGTGAACACGCAAGACAGGATAACCACTGTGTTCCGGTGAGCGCACATTCCTCTGGAGATGGTAAACAACGCGTTAACCAAAATTACCAAATTGCATGCGAGGTCTGCGCCAGACGCATGGTGATGCGTCATTGCGTCACTTGATTGGCCGGCGAACCGTGGGTATATGCTTTACGTAAACGTAAGAACGCCACATTTGACGCGCTCTTGAACTCTATCGTCAATCCGAGTGTGATTCGCCGGCCGCGGTGAAATACTCTGTGCGTCGCCTGGCAAAGTCGCCCGCCGCACTGCGAGCAACGGACACAAGAACAATGATGAAACTGGTCCTGGCGGGTGACCCCGCCGCGAATGCGTTTGAAAATGGTTCCACCGGGGCGTCTTCCGAGCAGGGCGAGGATCTCGCCCGCATCGGCGACATGGCCAAGGAGTTCGGCGTCACGCTGCGCACCTTGCGTTTCTATGAGGACAAGGGTCTCCTCAATCCCAAGCGCGAAGGCACGACGCGTCTCTATACGCGCCGCGACCGGGCTCGCCTTCGCCTCATCCTGCTTGGCCGCAAGGTCGGCTTCACGCTGCGCGATGTGAAGCAGATGATCGACCTCTACGATCCCAAGGGATCCAACGCCAAGCAGCTCAAGGTCGTGCTCGACAAGTCCGAGAAGCAGATGGGCAGGCTGATCAAGCAGCGTCAGGCGCTGGACGAAGCGGTCGAGGATCTGGCGCGAGTGATCGATACCGCCCGCAATACGTTGGCCAATCGCCAGCCGGTCGCCGCCAACGGCTGACCCTTCCTTCCTTCAATACACCGGACTACTCTCACGGCCGTCCTTCGGGGCGGCCGTTTGATTTTTGTGCGCAGCGGCAAATATTGACGTTTACGCAAACGTCAATATTTGCTACAGCGACGCCAACGAGGGCTCCTGCCCAATCGGCTTGTTCGCCGGGCGGGACGTGATCTGTCATTGGAGGATTTCATGCCGATTTACCGCGCGCCGGTTCAGGATACGCTTTTCGTGTTGAACGACGTGCTCGGCTACGAGCGGTATTCCAACCTGCCGGGCTTCTCCGACGCCACGTCGGATGTTCTCGAGGCAATTCTCGCCGAAGGGGCGAAGCTCGCAGAAAACGTGATGCATCCGCTGAATCGCGTCGGCGACGAAGAGGGCTGCACCCGCCACGACGACGGTTCCGTCACGACGCCGAAGGGTTTCAAGGAAGGCTTCGACGCCTATCGCGAGGGCGGCTGGCTCAGCCTTGCCATTCCGGCTGAGTATGGCGGGCAGGGCCTGCCTTACACGGTCCACTCGGCCGTCGGCGAATACATGTCGTCGGCCAACATGGCGCTGATGATGTATCCCGGCCTGACCCAGGGCGCGATCGCGGCCATCCTTGCCCACGGTTCGGAAGAGCAGAAGCAGACCTATGTGCCCAAGATGGCCGAAGGCATCTGGACCGGCACGATGAACCTGACGGAGCCGCATTGCGGCACGGATCTCGGTCTGCTGCGCACCAAGGCCGTCCCGAACGGCGACGGCTCCTACGCCATTTCCGGCCAGAAGATCTTCATCTCGGCCGGTGAGCACGACATGGCGGAGAACATCATCCATCTGGTGCTCGCCCGCATCGAGGGCGCGCCGGAAGGCGTAAAGGGCATCTCGCTCTTCATCGTCCCGAAGTTCAACCTCGGCACGGACGGCTCGATCGGCGACCGCAATACGGTTTCCTGCGGCTCGATCGAGGAGAAGATGGGCATCCACGGAAACTCGACCTGCGTCATGAATTATGACGGGGCGAAGGGCTTCCTGATCGGCGAGGCGAACGGCGGCCTGAAAGCCATGTTCGTCATGATGAACGAAGCGCGTCTCGGCGTTGGCCTCCAGGGTCTGTCGGTCTCCGAGATCGCCTACCAAAACGCCGTCGCCTACGCGAAGGAGCGTATCCAGGGTCGCTCGCTCACCGGCGCCAAGGCCAAGGACAAGAAGGCCGACCCGATCATCGTCCATCCCGATGTTCGCCGTAACCTGCTGACGATGAAGTCGTTCAACGAGGCCGGCCGGGCGCTGATCCTGTGGACCGCGCTCAAGTCGGACGTGGCGCACCGTTCCGGAGACGATGCCGATCGCCAGGCGGCCGACGACCACCTCGGCCTGATGACGCCGATCATCAAGGGCGTCTTGACCGACAAGGGCTTCGACCACGCCGTCATGGCGCAGCAGGTCTTCGGCGGCCACGGCTATATCGAAGAGCACGGCATGAGCCAGTTCGTGCGCGATGCACGCATTGCCATGATCTACGAAGGTGCCAACGGCATCCAGGCGCTCGATCTCGTCGGTCGCAAGCTCGGCCTCAATGGTGGCCGCGCAGTTCAGGCCTTCTTCAAGGAGGTCGGCGAGTTCTGCGAGGCGAACCGCTCGAATGAGCAGATGGCGCCCTACACCAAGGCGCTCAAGAAGGGCCTGAACGACCTGCAGGCGGCGACGATGTGGCTGGTCCAGAACGGCATGTCCAATCCGGACAATGCCGGTGCCGCGTCGACCGACTACATGCACCTCTTCGGCCTCGTCGCCCTCGGCTACATGTGGGGCCAGATGGCGAAGACCGCACAGGCGAAGCTCGCCGAGGGCGCCAATGGCGGCGCCTCGTTCTACGAGACGAAGCTCGTCACCGGCCGCTACTTCATGGAGCGCGTCATGCCCGAGACGTCCGCCCATCTTGCCCGCATCTCGACCGGTTCCGAGACGTTGATGAAGCTGCCGGCGGAGGCGTTCTAGGCGGATCGTGCCGCTTGCTTTTGTTCAAGCTTGAACTATAAAACCGTCTGCCTGGAGGAAACGCAGTGGCCGCAGATCCCGCAACCGTTCTCGACCTTCCCAAGCCGCGTTGGGCGACCGACGACGTGTCGATGCTCTACGACATGGCGACGCGTTTCCTCTCCGAGGAGATCGCGCCCCGGTACGACGAGTTCGAGAAGGCCGAGACATTCGACCGCAAGAGCTGGACGAAGGCAGGCGAGGCGGGCCTGCTCTGCGCCTCGATGCCCGAGGAATATGGCGGTTCGGGAGGCACCTTCGCGCATGAAAGTGCGATCATCGAAGCGATCAGTCATGTCGGCGTCGACGGTTTCGGCATCGCGTTGCACAACTCGATCGTCGCGCCCTACATCCTCCACTACGGGTCCGAGGAACAGAAGAAGCGCTGGCTGCCGAAGATGGCGAGCGGCGAACTGATCGGCGCCATAGCCATGACGGAGCCCGGCGCCGGATCCGACCTGCAGGGCGTCAAGACCCGGGCCGATAGGGACGGCAACCAGTATCGCATCAACGGCTCCAAAACGTTCATCACCAACGGCCAGCTGGCCAACCTGATCGTCGTCGTCACCAAGACCGATCCGTCGAAGGGCGCCAAGGGCACGTCGCTGATCGTCGTCGAGACCGACGAGGTCGAGGGGTTCGAGCGCGGCCGCAACCTCGACAAGATCGGGCTCAAGTCGAACGACACGTCGGAGCTGTTTTTCAACGACGTCCGCGTGCCGACTTCGAACCTGCTCGGCCATGAGGAAGGCCAGGGCTTCATCCAGCTCATGCAGCAACTGCCGCAGGAGAGGCTGCAGATCGGTGCGAGCGCCGTGGCCGTGATCGAAAAGGCGCTGGCGCTGACGATCGACTACGTCAAGGAGCGCAAGGCTTTCGGCAAGTCGATCCTGGAGTTCCAGAACACCCAGTTCGAACTGGCCGAGATCAAGACCGAGGCAACCGTCGCCCGCGTCTTCTACAACAATTGCGTCGAGCGCCACGTCAATGGCGGGCTGGACCCGGTCACCGCCTCGATGGCGAAATACTGGCTGTCCGACCTGCAGGGCAAGGTCGTCGATCGCTGCCTGCAGCTGTTCGGCGGTTACGGCTATATGAACGAGTATCCGATTGCCCGCATGTATCGCGATGCCCGCGTGCAGCGTATCTATGGCGGCACGAACGAGATCATGAAGGTGCTGATCGCCCGGAGCCTGTGAGGTCGACATGTCGAAGCACACTGCCACTCTGCGCTGGAGCCAGGACGAGGGCGATCACTTCTCGCTCGGCCGCTACACGCGGGTGCATGAGATCGTCTTCGACGGCGGCACCACCGTGATGGGATCGCCGTCACCGACGATCGTGCGCGAACCCTTCTCAAATCCCGTCGCTGTCGATCCGGAGGAGATGTTCGTCGCCTCGATCGCCTCCTGCCACATGCTGTGGTTTCTGGATTTCGCCCGACGCGCCAAGGTTGAGGTCTTATCTTACGAGGACAACGCCGAGGGCCTTCTCGAAAAGACCGCCGACGGGCGGACCTGGATCACGAAGGTGACGCTGCGCCCGAAGGTCGAAATATCCGGCGACGCCGGCGACCTCGACGCGATCCACCACCAGGCGCACGAGGCCTGTTTCATCGCCAATTCGGTGAAGACCGAGATTACCGTCGAGCCGGCCGCCTGATCCGCCAGCCGATGCAATGCCTGCCGCCGCCCGGTGCGGCGCAATGAAAAACTGGAGCAAGGAAATGGCTGAGGTTTATGTCTACGACGCCGTCCGCACCCCGCGCGGACGCGGCAAGAAGGACGGTTCCCTGCACGAGGTGCCGGCGGTGCGTCTGGCCGCCAAGGTTCTCGAAGCCGTGCGCGACCGCAACGGGCTCGACACCGGCACGGTCGACGACATCATCTTCGGTTGCGTCGATCCGGTCGGCGAGGCTGGCTCGGTCATCCCGCGCGCCGCGACCTTCGAGGCGGGCTACGACACCAAGGCGCCAGGTATCCAGCTCTCGCGCTTCTGCGCCTCCGGACTCGACGCCATCAATCTGGGGTCCGCGAAGATCGCGGCCGGTCAGGACGACATCGTCATCGCCGGCGGCGTCGAATCGATGTCGCGGGTCGGCATGGGCATGTCGGGCGGCGCCTGGTTCATGGACCCGTCGATCGGCCTGCCGTCCTACTTCGTTCCCCAGGGCGTCTCGGCCGACGTGATTGCGACGAAATACGGCTTCTCCCGCGACGATGTCGACGCCTATGCGGTCGAGAGCCAGAAGCGCGCGGCGAAGGCTTGGGAAAAGGGCTACTTCAAGAACTCGGTCGTGCCGATCAAGGACCAGAACGGCCTCACCATCCTCGACCATGACGAGCACATGCGGCCCTCGACCGACATGCAGTCGCTCGCTTCGCTCAATCCGTCATTCACCATCCCCGGCGAGATGGGCGGATTCGACGCTGTTGCCATCCAGCGCTATCCGGAACTGGAGGAAGTCAACCACGTTCACCATGCCGGCAACTCGAGCGGTATCGTCGACGGCGCCGCCGCCGTGCTGCTGGGCTCGAAGAAGGCCGGAAAGTCGATGGGGCTGAAGCCGCGCGCCCGTATCCGCGCCTTCACCAACATCGGCTCCGAGCCGGCGATCATGCTGACCGGCCCGGTCGACGTGACCGAGAAGCTCCTGAAGCAGGCCAAGATGAAGATTTCCGACATCGACCTGTTCGAGCTCAACGAGGCTTTCGCGTCGGTCGTGCTGCGTTTCATGCAGGCCTTCGACGTCGACCACTCGAAGATGAACGTCAACGGCGGCGCGATCGCGATGGGTCATCCGCTGGGCGCCACCGGCGCGATGATCTTCGGCACCGTGCTCGACGAACTCGAACGCCGCGACCTGAATACCGCGCTGATCACGCTGTGCATCGGCGCCGGCATGGGCACCGCGACGATCATCGAGCGCGTCTGATTTCGACCCGAGGAGAACGACAATGGCTAATTACAACAACTTCAAGGTCGAAACCGATTCCGACGGCATCGCGCTCGTCACCTGGGACATGCCCGGCCGCTCGATGAACGTGTTCACCGAAGAGGTGATGCGCGAACTCGACAAGATCGTCGACCAGGTCGCCGGCGACGCCGCAATCAAGGGCGCGGTCGTCACCTCCGGCAAGGACAGCTTCTCCGGCGGCGCCGACCTCACAATGCTCCAGCGCATGCTCGGCGTCTTCGCCAAGGAGAAGCTGAAGGACGCGGACAAGGCGACGAAAGACCTGTTCGACAATGCCGGCTACATGAGCCAGTTGTTCCGCAAGCTCGAGACCTGCGGCAAGCCGTGGGTCTCCGCGATCAACGGCACCTGCATGGGTGGCGCGTTCGAGTTGTCGCTGTCCTGCCACGCCCGCGTCGCGGCTGACTCGGACAAGGTCAAGATGGCGCTGCCTGAGATCAAGGTCGGCCTCTTCCCCGGCGCCGGCGGCACGCAGCGCGTGCCGCGGCTTGCGGACACGCAGGCTGCACTCCAGATGCTGACCTCGGGCCAGAACCTGTCACCCGCCAAGGCCAAGTCGATGAACCTGATCACGGCGGTTGCCCCGGCGGACAAGCTGGTCGAGGCGGCCAAGGACCTGATCAAGGGCGGGCTGAAGCCGGTCCAGCCTTGGGACGAGAAGGGCTTCAAGCTGCCCGGCGGTCCGGTATATTCGGCTGCCGGCGCCAACCTCTGGCCGCCGGCGATCGCCATCCTGCGCCGCGAAACCTACGGCAACTATCCGGCGGCGTCGGCGATCCTGAAGTGCGTCTACGAGGGCCTGCTTGTGCCCTTCGACACGGCGCTCAGGATCGAGCAGCGCTATTTCACCGAGGTCATGCAGACGACAGAGGCGGCGATGATGATCCGCTCGCTGTTCGTGTCGCTGCAGGAACTCAACAAGGGCGCGCGCCGTCCCGAAGGCGTGCCGGAGACGAAGTTCAAGAAGATCGGCGTCCTCGGCGCCGGATTCATGGGCGCCGGCATCGCCTATGTCACCGCGCAGGCCGGCATTCCGGTCGTGCTGATCGACCGCGATGTTCCCGCGGCCGAGAAGGGCAAGGCACATTCGGCCGGCCTGATGGACGGGCTGATCAAGAAGGGCCGCGCGACGGCCGAGCAGAAGGAGAAACTGCTCGCGCTCATCACCGCGACCGACGACTATTCGCTGCTCGACGGCTGCGACATGGTGGTCGAGGCCGTGTTCGAGGATTCCGAGATCAAGAAGGGCGTGACGGAGAAGGCCGAAGCCGTTCTGAAGCCGGCCGCGATCTTCGCCTCCAACACCTCGACCATTCCGATCACCTCGCTCGCGACGAATTCGAAGCGGCCGAAGAACTTCGTCGGCATCCACTTCTTCTCGCCCGTCGACAAGATGATGCTGGTCGAGATCATCCTCGGCAAGAAGACGGGCGACAAGGCCGTCGCCATGGCGATCGACTATGTCCGCGCCATCAGGAAGACGCCGATCGTGGTCAACGACACGCGCGGCTTCTACGTCAACCGCTGCGTGCTGCGCTACATGTCGGAGAGCTATCAGATGCTCATCGAGGGCGTGCCGCCGGCGATGATAGAGAACGCGGCGAAGATGGCCGGCATGCCGGTCGGACCGCTGGCGCTCACCGACGAGACGGCGGTCGACCTCGCGCAGAAGATCATGAAGCAGACCATCCGCGACCTTGGCGAGAAGGCCGTCGATCAGGAGCAGTTCGCGCTGATCAACACGATGGTCGACACGCACGGCCGCTTCGGCCGCAAGAACGGCAAGGGCTTCTACGACTATCCGGCGAAGCCAGCGAAGAAGAAACTGTGGCCCGGCCTCAAGGACCTCTACAAGCAGCAGGATCCGGACAAGATCGACGTCGAGGTGCTGAAGCAGCGCTTCCTCGTGACGATCGCGCTTGAGGCCGCCCGCGTGATGGAAGAGGGTATCGTCATCGACCCGCGCGAGGCCGATGTCGGCTCGATCCTGGCGTTCGGCTTCGCGCCGTACACCGGCGGTGCCCTGTCCTACATCGACGGGATGGGCGCCAAGGCCTTCGTCAAGCTCGCCAAAGATCTGCAGAAGCAGTACGGCAAGCAGTTCAAGGCGCCGAAGCTGCTCGTCGACATGGCCGACAAGGGCGAAACCTTCTACCAGCGGTTCAACCCCTACAAGGGCGAGGCGAAGAAGGCGGCTTAGCTTTCGATCCCTCCCCCTCGAGGGGAGGGTGGACAATCGCCGAAGGCGATTGGCCGGGTGGGGTCGTTGCGGCAGTGCGCGGCATCGACCGACCCCACCCGCCTCGCTTTGCTCGGCACCCTCCCCTCAACGGGGAGGGACCAGGAGCATTCCGAATGTATGTCTGGGGCCGTATGGCGCGGATGGTGCTGACCGCGAGATCGCGCGGACCCTACCGCATGAACGGCGAGAGTCGATTGTCCTTTCGCTGCCTTCCCAGCGACATCGATACCAACCTGCACCTCAACAATGCACGCTACATGATGCTGGCGGATGTCGGCCGGATCGACATCTTCCTGCGGTCCGGTCTCATCAAGCTCGCCCGCGCGCGGCGGTGGGCCCCGATGATGGGTGGCTTGCAGTCCGTCTACATCCGCGAGATCAAGCTGTGGAAGCGCTTCGAGGTCGTCTCGACCGTCGACACCTGGGAAGGCACCCAGGTCATCGGCAGCCATCGCTTCGTGCTCGAGGATGGCCAGACCGCTGCCCTGGTGATGACCACTGCCGGCATCTACGATCCGGCCGCGCGCCGCTTCGTGCCGATCAACGAGATTGTCCGCCTGATCGGCCGCGACATCACTCCCCGCCCGCCGACGGAGGAGGAACGCATCTTCATGGCTTCGCATGCGGGTCTGCGCGCCTTGGCGAAGCGCTGATCGCCTGGGCCTTCCGCCCGACCGCCTCTGTGATAAGTTGCGGACCGCGGAGGGATTAGCCGCGGCGACGTTCCCAAACTCGAAGAATGCTCACTGAGGCCCCATGCCCACAATCGACTACTATCTGACCTGCGTCTCACCCTGGACTTATCTCGGCCACCGTCCGGTCCAGCAGGTCGCGGCCCGCCACGGCGCGAAGCTCGTGGTGAAGCCGGTCAATCTCGGCGAGATGTTCAAGGTCTCGGGACAGGTCGCGCTGGGCGAGCGGCCGGCCGTGCGCCAGCGCTACCGGTTCATTGAGCTCCAGCGCTTCGCCGAGATGCGCGGCCGCAAGCTCAATCCGAAGCCGAAATTCTTCCCCGTGAATCCTACGCTTGCCGACCACACGATCATAGCGATCCTGCGGTCGGGTCGCGATCCGATGGCCTACATGGACAGCGTCTTCAGCGCTGTCTGGGCGGAGGAAAAGGACATCTCTGACGAGCCGACGCTGGCGTCCTTGCTGACTGCGGCCGGCTTCGACGCGGCGGCGATCCTCGCCACAGCGAAGGAGCCGGAGACGGCCGCGATCCGCGCCCGCAACACGCAGGACGCGGTCGACGTCGATGCGACGGGTGTCCCGTCCTTTGTCCTCAACGGCGAGCCGTTCTGGGGGCAGGACCGCATCGACCTGCTCGACCGAGCCCTCTCGTCAGGCCGGGTTCCCTTCAAGGCCTTGTGAGTTCTCTGCTTCATGGCTGGACACCAAAGGGGCGGGGGACTAAATACCGTGGCAAAGGTATTTTTTCCTGTTTGCGGACGAGTCTATGCTCTCGCATGATCGTGTCTGGGCGGCCATCGACGCCCTCGCCGAGCGTTATTCGCTCTCGGCCTCGGGGCTCGCCAAGCGTGCGGGCCTCGACTCGACCGCGTTCAACAAGTCGAAGCGGCAGTCGGTGGACGGCCGTCCCCGATGGCCGTCCACCGAATCCCTCTCCAAGGTGATCGAGGCGACAGGGGCCTCGCTGGAAGAGTTCATCATGCTCGTGAGGGGGCCGCCCGCCTCGGACCGGCTGCCGTCGCAATCCTCCTCCGTGCCGCTGATCGGTTTCGCGCAGGCGGGTGCAGGCGGCTTCTTCGACGATGCCGGTTTTCCGGCGGGGCAGGGATGGGATCTGGTGGAGATTCCGGCGAGCGCCCGCGACGGCGCCTATGCGCTGCAGGTTCAAGGCGATTCCATGCTGCCGCTCTACCGCGACGGAGATCGCCTCGTCGTCGATCCGAACGCGAACATCCGCCGCGGCGATCGCGTGGTCGTCAAGACGCAGGACGGCGAAGTCATGGCCAAGGTGCTCGAGAGGCAGACGAGCCGCGCGATCGAACTGATGTCGCTCAATCCCGAACATCCGGTGCGCACGATCCCGACGGCGGAGATCGCCTGGGTGGCTCGTATCGTCTGGGCCAGCCAGTAGGCCGGTGAGGAGCCTCGCCCTCCTCGTCTCGTCTGCGGGACTGGCCGGAACGATCGCGGTCCTCGCGGTCACGGCTTACAGCCTGGACCGTCGCGAGCCGTGGCAGGATCCGGCGAGCGAGATCCGCAAGTCGGTGCCAGAACAGCCGGCGCCAGCCGCCCCAAAGCGTGCCGGGCCCCCGGTTCCCGCCCGGCCGGCCGATGAAGCACCCGCGCCAAAGGTCGCCTTTGAGGCCGAGACCAAACCGCTGCCGCCCGCCGCTCCCGCTCCGCGGGCGGTCGCGCCTTCGATCATCGCCATACCGCCGGTCGATCCTGGCACCCTCCAGCGCGTCGAACCGCGCCCGCCGCTGAGCACGATCGCTCCGGCCGCACCTCCGAAGAAGCCGCCGCCGAAACCGCTGCTGTTCCAGCCCGTCGCCGAGGCCGCGGGCGTGATCGTCGCCAGTGGACGCACGATCACCATTTCGCAGGTGGGGGTGGTGGCGGACGGGGAGACCTGCGCGCGTCCGCAAGGGGGTCAATGGCCGTGCGGCCGGGCGGCGCGAACGGCGTTTCGCTCCTTCCTTCGCGGGCGGGCCGCGACCTGCGATTTCCCCGAAGGCGACGTTCCCGACACATTGACGACGACCTGCCGGCTGGGGACGCGCGACATCGGTGCCTGGCTCGTCGAGAACGGCTGGGCGCGCGCCGATGGCAGCAGATACGAGGAGTTGGCGAAGGCCGCCAGGGATGCCGGGCGCGGCATCTACGGCGAGGGACCTGCCGCGCTGCCGCCGGACCTCGCATCCCCGGCGGATGTTCCAGCAACCGGGACCGCGCCGGAATCCGTGACCTCCGGCGACATTTCGATTCTGCCGCGCGAAACAGAAGCCACGCCGCCTGGTGAGCTACCCACGGCTTCGCCGGTCTCTCCCGGCGAAGCGTCGCCCGGCCTCAGCCCGCTGCCGCCGCTCCGCTGAGCTCGCCTTCCAGGGCTTTGTCGATCAGCGCCGCAGTCTCTCGGGCGCCATAAAGCGCCGCGAAGGAGCCGAAGCGCGGCCCGCGCTCCTGGCCGATCACCACCTGGTA
The DNA here is from genome assembly GCA_019635735.1 of Mesorhizobium sp. GTDB lineage: Bacteria > Pseudomonadota > Alphaproteobacteria > Rhizobiales > Rhizobiaceae > Mesorhizobium_A. The sequence continues at coordinate 320,938 of JAHBYX010000003.1, read as the reverse complement.
AATCATCTGGAAGAAGGCGCCGGAGACGCCGGGTCCGCCGCTCGGGCTCTTCTTGTCGTGGTCCTGATAGCGCTCGATCTCGCGCGCGACGTCGAGCGCGGCGTTCTGGATCGCCTCGCCATCGGTGCCGGACGGAAGAGCCCGCAGTCTCGCCGCCAGATCGGCCAGCGCCTTGCGTTCCACCTCGTCGGGCGCGCGATAGACCTTCGACGGCTTCACGAAATCGTCGTAGTAGCGGATCGCATAGTCTGCCAGCCTGTCGAGTTCGGGATGCGTCTGCGCCGTCACGCCGGGCGCATAGCGCGAGATGAAGCCCCACAACACGTTGCGGTCATGCGCATTCGAAGCACTGACAAGGTTCAGCAGAAGCGCGAAGGTGACCGGCAGGTCGATCGCCGGCGGCTGGCCGTCATGCATGTGCCAGACCGGATTGCCGAGCCTCTCCTTCCACTCCTGACGCGGATAGGCTGAAAGGAAGGAATAATACTCGTCCACCGCCTTCGGGATGACGTCGAAATAGAGCTTCTTCGCCTGTCGTGGCCTCTGGAACATGTAGAGGCCGAGGCTCTCGGTCGGCGCATAGGTGAGCCATTCGTCGATGGTCAGTCCGTTTCCCTTCGACTTGGAGATCTTCTGGCCGACCTCGTCGAGGAAGAGTTCGTAAACGAAATGCTCGGGCGCGCGGCCGCCCAGGATCACGCAGATCCTGTCGTAGATCGCCGCATTCGTCTGGTGGTCCTTGCCGAACATTTCGAAATCGACGCCGAGTGCGGCCCAGCGCATGCCGAAGTCAGGTTTCCACTGCAGCTTCACCGCACCGCCGGTGACCGGCAGAGTCGTCTCCGTGCCGTCCTCATCGGCGAAAGTCACCGTGCCGGCTTTCGCGTCCACATGCTTCATCGGCACGTAGAGCACGCGACCCGACTTGGGCGAGATCGGCAGGAAGGGGCTGTAGGTCGCCTGCCTTTCGGGGCCGAGGGTCGGCAGCATCACCTTCATGATGTCGTCGTAGCGCTCGGCGGCTTTCAGCAGCACCGCGTCAAACCGGCCGGACTTGTAATAGTCGGTCGCGCTGGCGAACTCGTAGTCGAACCCGAACGTATCGAGGAAGCGGCGCAGCATTGCGTTGTTGTGATGTCCGAAGCTCTCGTAGTCGCCGCCGAACGGGTTCGGAACGGCCGTCAGCGGCATGTGAAGGTAGGGCTCAAGGAACGAACGGTCCGGCACATTGTCCGGAATCTTGCGCATCCCATCCATGTCGTCTGAGAAGCAAAGAAGCCGCGTCGGCACCTTGTCTTCGGTCAGCACGCGAAACGCGTGCCGCACCATCGTCGTCCGCGCGACCTCGCCGAACGTGCCGATATGCGGCAGGCCCGAGGGACCGTAGCCGGTTTCGAACAGGATCTGTGCCGGCCAGTCGCGGCCCTTGTAGCGGGCGACGATCTTCTTCGCCTCTTCGAAGGGCCAGGCTTTGCTCTCATGCGCCGCGGCGACGATCTCGGGCGTGATGAGGGGAGCGGGGGCAATCATTGCATGTTCCACTGTCTTAGCGGCCGTTGCAACGGCCTCACGGGAGCGGATGCTCTAGGCTGCACTGTCATGGGCGTCAATCTTAGCGCCCCAACTTGCTGCGGGGCAGCGTCCATCCTACGTTCAGCCGACATCAGCTATGGAGCCTTTCTTGCCAAAACCCTCTGCTCATGAAGCCTTGATCTACCTGATGGTGGTGACCTCCGCGTCGGACCGAGAGATGAACGATGCCGAACTCGCTCACATCGGCGATTCTGTCCGCACATGGCCGATTTTCATGGACTACGATCCGGACAAGGTGATCGAGGCCGCGCGCGAGTGCCAGAAGCTGCTGCAGGAAGAGGGTGGGCTCGACAAGGTCTTCGGCCTCGTCCTTGAGAGCGTGCCGCTGCGTCTCCACGATACGGCCTATGCGGTGGCGGTGGAGGTGGCGGTCGTTGACCGCGAAATGCGGATGGAGGAGCGGCGGGTGCTGGAGCGACTGCGGTCGTGGCTGGCCATCGATGCCGATACCGCGCGCGCGATCGAGATATCCGCCAAGGCGCGCTACCGCACGCTGACCTGACCGATGGAAGCGCTGCCGTCCGAAAGTGCAGTGCGCCTGGCGGCGTTCCTCGCAATCTTCGGCGGGATGGCGATCTTCGAACTCGTCTCGCCGCGACTTGAGCGTGCCGAAATGACCGGTGCGCTGAAGACGCAACGCTGGTTCACCAACCTGTCGATGGTGATCCTGTCCTCCGTCCTTTTGCGATTGGTCTTTCCGGCAGCGGCGGTCGGCGCGGCCGTCTGGGCGGAGGCGAACGGCTGGGGCTTGTTTCGATCCCTCGGACTCGATCCGGTCGCCGCCGGCATCTTGGCGTTCGTCCTCCTCGATCTCGCGGTCTGGCTCGAACATGTGGCGAGCCACAAGATCCCGCTCCTATGGCGCATCCACCGCATGCACCATGCCGACACCGGCTTCGACGTCACGACGGGCCTGCGCTTCCACCCGATTGAAATCCTGCTGTCCATGGTCTGGAAGGCGGCGGTCGTCGTCATGCTCGGCCCGCCGGTCGTCGCGGTCCTCGTCTTCGAGATCGTCCTCAACGGAACCGCCATGTTCAACCACTCGAACGTGCGGCTGCCTCTTGGCCTCGACCGCGTGCTGAGGCGGTTCGTCGTCACGCCGGACATGCACCGGGTGCACCACTCCACGATCCGGCGCGAGACGGATTCGAACTACGGTTTCAACTTTCCGTTCTGGGACAGGCTGTTCGGCACCTACAACGCCCAGCCTGCGAAGGGCCATGATGCAATCGATATCGGCCTTGCCGAATGGCGCGGCCGCGAGCCGGCGTCCCTTGCCTGGTCACTCCGCCTGCCGTTCCGGCGCAGCGTCAGTAGAAGCTGACAGGGAAGTAGCGGAGATAGAGCTCGGCAAATATGCCCTTTGCCTGCAACTCGCGCAGCGCGAAGTTGAAGGCGTCGGCAAGGGCCGCGTCCGCCGGCTTGACTGCGATCGCAAGCCCGAGGCCGAGATATTCGGGCGCCAGATAAGGTCCGCCGACGAACCGGCAGCATCCGGCGGAATCCGAGCCGACGAGCCAGAACGAGAACCGCATCCCATCGCCAAAGGCGCCGTCGATCTTGCCGGCGCGCAAATCCTCGTAGAGCCATTCGGGCTTGCTGTAGGTGACAGGCTTCACGTCGGCGAAATAGGCACGCAGCATCCTCTCGTGCGCCGAGCCCGCGGTTACCCCGATGCGCTTGCCGGATAGCGCGACGTAAAGGGGCTCCGACACGGCATTTGGCTTCTGCATGATGAAACGGGCGGCAAACTGGAGATACGGCCGCGTGAATACGTGCGTTTCCCGGTTTGCCGGCGTGATCGCCAGCCCCGCCAGGAGGGCTTCGCCGTCCCCCTTCGCAAGCGCAGGCTCCAACTCGGACCAGGGCAAAGCCTGGATCTGGCATTTGTCGGTGATTTCGAGTTCGGCGCAGATGCGACGGGCGAGATCGACATGGAAGCCGGCCAGCCGCCCTTCGGAATCGATGTAGTTGAACGGCGGGAAATCGACCGTGGTCAGGAAGCGGAGCCGCTGGAGGCCTTCCAGCTGGGGCTTCGGCAGGCGCTCCTTCAAGTCCCAGAAATTCGGGATCTGCGGCTCCGCCGCTGCAACGGTGCCGCATAGAGCAACTAGGAAGGCCAGGACCGCCAGCAGACGTTTCAAGTAGCTCTCCGGCTCTTGCCGCCGGACCCGGCCGGCGCGTCGCGGCGACATAGCATGACGCGAGAAGACCGCAAACATTCGCTTCAGGGGACTCGTCGGGGAGATTGACGAGCAAGTGCATCTTTGTCACGATGCAACTCTTTGGGGAATTCGGCCGCTTGGGGCGGTGGCCGATCAGCATGGCATGCGCAGTTTCGAGCAAAAGCGGCATCACGCGCCGACCGCGCGGGTGCATGCGTCATGTTGTGGGGGGAGGCATGTCCGTCGCGGAAGCGCTGGACGGGAACGGAGGTATGACGGCAGCGGTCGCGGCCGCTGCCCAAACGGCTTATGTACCCTCCGGCAGGGCGCGGGCCGAGCTGGACGAATGGGCTGCCGTTCTGCGGCGCCTCACCATCCCACATCGGCAAGCGGTAGAACTCGCGCGAACGGCCGAGCGTTGCGGAACGAGCCTGCCCGACGAACTGCTCGCGTCGGGCGCGGTCAGCGAACAGGAACTCTACCGCCAGATCGCGATCAAGCTCGGCTTGTCGTTCCGGCAAAGCTTGGTGCCACGCGAGCTCAGGATCGACATCAACGACGCGCTCGCCCTATTGAAGTCGGGCCGGTCCTGCCTGCTCCAGGCGATCGGCGCGGAAGGCCGCGTCACCTATGTCGCCTCGCCGAAGCCTGTCGATTGTTCCCGGATGAGGCGTCTCCTTCGCGAGTCTCCGGCCCTCGCCGAACGGATCAGCATATCGCCGCCTTCGGAGGTTCGCCGCGCGCTCGTCGAGATCGCCAAACCTCGTCTCAAGGAAGCGGCGCGAGACGGGCTTTTCACCCGCGAGCCGCGTTTCTCCGCGCGTCTGGTGGCAAATGGCTGGCAAGGCGCTATGCTCGGTGGAATAGCCGTCGGACTGCCGGTGGCATTTGCCCTCTCGCCTTCGCACACCCTTCTCGCCCTGCACTGCTGCGCGACCTTCTTCTTCCTGCAATGCGTGGCGATCCGACTTGCCGCGGCCTTCGCGCGCATACGGCGACACCGCGTGACGGCCGCCGGCGTCGATCCTGCGAAGCTTCCCATCTACTCCATCCTCGTGGCGCTGCGCGATGAGGCGGAAATCCTGCCTGACCTCCTGTCGGCCCTTGGACGAATCTCCTGGCCGAGAGCACGGCTGGAGGTGAAGTTCATATGCGAGGACGACGACCGTCGCACGATCGATGCCTTGCGCGCACTCGGGCTGCGGCCCTGGGCGGAGATCATCGAGGTGCCGCGCGGAATGCCTGCGACCAAGCCCAACGCGCTGACATACGCGCTGCCGCTCACGCGCGGCGAATTCATCGCTATCTACGACGCCGAGGATCGTCCGCATCCGCTTCAGCTTTTCGAAGCCTGGAAGCGCTTCAACGAAGAGGACGAAAGCCTCGCCTGTCTCCAGGCGCCTCTGGATATCGGCAACGGTGCCGCTGGCATCCTGCCGCGCATGTTCGCGCTCGAATACGCGGCCCTGTTTCGCCGTTTTCTGCCCTATCTGGCGAGCAGGCGATTGTTCCTTCCGCTTGGAGGCACGTCCAACCACTTTCGGCGGGCGGCGCTCGAAGAGGTCGGCGCGTGGGATCCCTACAACGTCACCGAGGACGCGGATCTCGGCGTCCGTCTGGCGCGCTACGGCTACCGGACCGGCGTGATATTCTCCCCCACCGGAGAGGACGCACCCGAGCGGCCTGGGGTCTGGCTGAGACAGCGCACCCGGTGGCTGAAAGGATGGATGCAGACCTGGCTTGTTCACATGCGCAATCCGGTCGAACTCGCCTACGAACTCGGATTTCGCTCCTTCATCGCCGTCCAGATACTGCTTGCCGGCCTGCTGCTGTCTTCGCTGTTTCACCCCATCTTGCTGGCCACGGGCCTTGGCCTGACGGCGAAGGCGTTCGCGGGGGGCGGGTTGAGCGCGCCACAGTTCTTCCTGTTCGCGGTGGACGCCTTCAACCTCGTTCTGGGCTACGGGGCATTCCTGCTGCTCGGCTGGCGTGCGAGTCCGCCCGGCGCGCGGCGCGGCTTCTGGAAGGTCATGCTGTTCACGCCCGTCTACTGGATGATGATGTCGGTCGCCGCGTGGCGCGCCGCGGTCCACCTGTACGCCCGCCCCCATCACTGGGAGAAGACTCCGCACGCTCGGCGGCGCGCGGTCGTGGGGCCCACCGCCGCGAAGGGATCCTACAGTCCGAGAAAGCCCGGCCCGTCGCCGATGATCTTCGGGTCCTCCGTGCCGATGAGGGCCGTGTCGCGACCCGCATAGGGGATCGACAGCAACAGCCGCCGCATCACGGCGATCCGTGCACGCCGCTTGTCGTTGGACTTGACGATGGTCCACGGCGCATGCGGGCTGTGCGTGCGCTTCAGCATGGTGTCCCGCGCTTTCGTATATTCGTCCCAGAGCTTCATGCCGGCGACGTCGATCGGCGAGTATTTCCAGTTCTTCAGCGGCGAATGCCGCCGGTCGTGGAAGCGCTTCAGCTGCATCTCCCGTCCTATGTTCAGCCAGAACTTGAAGAAGCGGATGCCCTCCTTGGAGATGCGCTCTTCGAAATGCGGTGTTTCGTCGAGGAACCTCTCGTGCTGCTGGGGTGTGCAGAAGCCCATGACCGGCTCGACCCCGCCGCGGTTGTACCACGAGCGGTCGAAGGTGACGAATTCACCGCTCGTCGGAAAATGTGTCACATATCGCTGATAGTACCACTGCCCGCGCTCGGTCTCTGTCGGCTTTGTCAGCGCGACGTTGCGCGCCGAGCGGGGGTTCATGTATTGCCTGACCACGAAGATCGTTCCCCCTTTGCCGGCGGCATCGCGCCCTTCGAAGATCACCATCACCCTTTCGCCGGTCTCCAGCATCCAGTGCTGCAGCTTGACGAGCTCGATCTGGAGCGCCTCGACCGTCGCCTCGTATTCCTTCTCCGGCAGCTTCGCGTCGTAGGGATAACCGTCCGACTTCAGGTCGTTCTTGTCGATCCAGTCCGGGAGCTTGGGGTCGCCGATGTCGAAGACGCGTTCCTTTCCCTCGATCGTGAGCTTCATCTTCTCCGACGGCTTGTCTTCGCTCTTTGCCATGCTGGGGGCACCTTTTCCTTGCTGCAACTCATGCTATGGGGAGGGGCAGGGCGCGTAAAGCGCGTTGTCGTTCGCACATGACGGTCACGGACGACGGGGTTGGTGGCCATCGCGGTGGCCGAACTGCCGAGGCGCAGATGGACATTCACGGCGCTGGTGAGGGTGTGAGACAACGCCTCTTGTCGGCGCGCTGGGTGCTGGCCGCCGCTGTAGCCGGAATTGCGCTCGTCGCCATCGAAGCAGGGGCAGACTACCGGATCGCGGTTGGAGCCTCGCTGGCGGTCATCGCCGTCGCAGCTTTCGCGCCGCGCCGCAGCCTGAGGGAACGCCGCGCCGAACGCGAGGCCGAGGCCAACAGGCCGGCGATGGGCTCGATCACCGCCGAGGCGCTCGCCGCCGCCGTCAGCGATCCGCTGGTTATCTTCGACCGCCAGGCTGCCGTCATTCACGTCAACAGCGTCTGCGCGGTCGCCTTTCCCGGCCTTTCGATCGGCACGTCGCTGCCGCTACGGTTCAGGGCACCCGAAATGCAGGAGCTGATCGCGAAGGCGCTGACCCATGGCCAGCCGATATCGATCGACTATTCCGAGAAAGTACCGGTCGAGCGCTTCTTTCGCGTCAACGTGTCCCCGGTTGGGGATGGCGGTGACCTGTTCGCGATGATCTTTAGGGACCAGAGCGAGATCCGCCGCATCGACCGCATGCGAGCCGATTTCATCGCCAATGCCAGCCACGAACTGCGCACGCCGCTCGCCTCCGTCGCGGGATTCATCGAGACGCTGCGCGGGCCGGCGAAGAACGATCCGGCGGCCCGTGAACAGTTCCTCCAGATCATGCAGGCCCAGACCGCACGCATGGCCCGCCTGATCGACGATCTGCTATCGCTGTCGCGGCTCGAGATGAAGCCTTATCTCAATCCCGCGGAGCGCGTCGATCTGAAGCCGCTCATTGAGGGCGTCATCGACGCGCTCAATCCCCTCGCGGAAGACTCCGGTGTGCGTATCGACGCGAACCTGGGAGCCGATCCGCTCGTCGTCGGCGGAAGCCGCGACGAACTCATCCAGGTGTTCGAGAACCTGCTCGAGAACGCCTGCAAATACGGCCGCAGCGGCGGACTTGTCGAAATCTCGGTCATTCACCCCGGCCAGCAGAACGGCATCGACGTCTCGGTCCGCGATCATGGTCCGGGCATTCCCGAGGAGCATATCCCCCGCCTCACCGAGCGCTTCTACCGCGTCGACGTCGAGACCAGCCGCGGCCAGAAGGGGACTGGCCTCGGCCTCGCGATCGTCAAGCACATTCTCACCCGCCACAAGGCGCGCCTCACCGTCAGCTCGCGATCCGGCGAAGGCGCGACCTTCACGGTCCACTTCCCGCCCCCGAACAGCTGAAACGCCGGCCTGGTTCTTTTTTCCGTCATCCCGTTGCTCTAGCGTGTCCATTCAGCCCTGAGCGGAGGTTTGAAGACAAGATGCAGACGCAGCACATCGTTCGATCCTACGATGCCGACCTGAAATACCTGGCGAGCCGGATTGCCGCGATGGGCGGCCATGCGGAGAGGATGGTCGAGCAGGCAGTCCAGGCGCTCGTGACGTCCGATCTGGGTCTCGCGCGCAAGGTGGTCGAGGACGACGCGGTTCTGGACGAGGGGCAGCGCGAGGTCGACGAAAAGGCGATCATCGTCATCGCCAAGCGGCAGCCGATGGCCGACGACCTGCGGGAGATCATCGGCGCGATCCGCATTTCGGGCGATCTCGAACGCGTCGGCGATCTGGGCAAGAACATCGCCAAGCGCGTGGTGGCCGTGACCGAGACGCAGCAGCCGCTGCGGCTGTTTCGCGGGCTGGAGGCGCTGGCGGAACTTGCGCTGACGCAGTTGAAGGAAGTGCTCGACACCTATGCGTCGCGCTCGACCGACCGGATCCAGTTCGTCCGCGACCGCGACGACCAGATCGATGCCATGTACACGTCGCTGTTCCGCGAACTCCTGACCTACATGATGGAGGACCCGCGCAACATCACGGCCTGCACCCACCTCCTGTTCTGCGCCAAGAACATCGAGCGGATCGGCGATCACGCGACCAACATCGCCGAGACGGTCTATTACATCGTCACAGGCCTGCAGATGCCGCCGGAGCGCCCGAAGGAGGACAAGAGCCACAAGGTGATGCTGGAGGACATGGTCGACGACTGATCCGGCCGATCATATGCAAGAAAGGCGGCACATGGCCGCCCTTCGTGACTGATGAGGAGTTCGCTCGCGGCCGTCAGCGATTGCGCCGCCGCTCGGCAGCCGGCTGAAACGCAAGCTTCGCGTGATACTTGCAATAGGGTCCGGTCTCTGCCGCGTCGGTCCCGCAGAAGCTGAAATCCTCGCTGAGCGGATCGCCGTTGGGCCACTTGCAGGTGCGCTCGGTCAATTCGACCAGGCGAAGCCGGCGCGAGATCGGCACGACGACATTGTCGTGGACCGGCCTGATGTAGGTCTGCGCGACGGGTTCGGCATCGAACTGCACCTGCAATGCCGTAGCTCCGATCGAGGCCGGCATAGACCGCGGCTGGCTCGACACGCGCCCCATCGACTTGGAGGCGCCGGTGGCGGCCGCCGCGGCCTTCGGCGCCTTCTTCTGGCGCGCCGGCGCGGCAGTCGCCCGCCCGCGGCTGGAGAGCTTCAGGCGATGGACCTTGCCGATCACCGCGTTACGGCTGACGCCTCCGAGGCTGGCGGCGATCTGGCTTGCGCTCAGACCTTCGCTCCAAAGCTTCTTGAGGAGTTCGACGCGTTCGTCATTCCAGTTCATCTATCACGGTCCTCGCGACGACGTGCGATACCGGAATCCAAAATCGTCCCGGCAAGCCGGTGCGACACCACATCTACTCGGGTTATTTGGTCCGCCGCACGAAATCTGGTATTTCGTCGTTGTTAAACTACCGGTCGGGTGACTCCGTGACAAGAGTCCCGGGCGCAACACGAATCGGATTTTTCGGTTTTCCCCAACTTGGGGCAGGAAGGTCAGCCGGCTTTCGCCAACGGTCGGGCAATCGCCCGCCTGCCGTTCCCTCCATTGACAATGCGGGCGAAAAAACCAATATTCCGCCAGCAGGCCGCCCCTCGGGCGGCTTTTTTGATTTGGGGTGTGAATTCGGCGAAAACAAGGTCTCGGCCGGAAGCCGGGCCACAATGCCGCGGATGGTGATGATGAACAGTGGAGCCCTTTTCGGAACTTTTTCCCGAGCGCCGCTCGCTTTCGAGCGAGGCGAGGGCTGCTGGCTCTACACCGCGAACGGCGACGGCTATCTCGATTTCGCCGGCGGCATCGCGGTCAATTCGCTCGGGCATTGTCATCCGCACCTCGTCGCGGCACTGACCGAGCAGGCCGGCAAACTCTGGCATGTCTCTAACCTCTACAACATTCCGGGCCAGGAGCGGCTCGCGGAACGCCTCGTCCAGAACAGTTTCGCCGACCGCGTCTTCTTTACCAATTCCGGAGCGGAAGCGCTGGAATGCGCGATCAAGACGGCGCGCCGCTACCACTTCGTAAACGGCCACCCCGAGCGTTTCCGCATCATCACATTCGAAGGCGCGTTCCACGGGCGCACGCTCGCGACGATCGCCGCCGGCGGGCAGAAGAAGTATATGGAAGGCTTCGGGCCAAAGGTCGAAGGCTTCGACCAGGTGCCGTTCTTCGACCTGGATGCGGTCAAAGCCGCGATCGGGCCGGAAACCGCGGCGATCCTGATAGAGCCCCTGCAGGGTGAAGGCGGTATCCGCGAACTGCCGCAGGGCGGCCTCGCTGCGCTGCGCAAGCTTTGCGACGAGCATGGCCTGCTTCTGGTCCTCGACGAGGTCCAGACCGGCGTCGGCCGCACCGGCAAGCTGTTCGCCTACCAGTGGACGGATGTCGAGCCCGACATCGTGGCGATCGCCAAGGGCATCGGCGGCGGTTTCCCGATGGGCGCGTGCCTTTCGACCGAAAACGCGGCCGCCGGCATGACCGCCGGCACGCACGGCACCACCTTTGGCGGCAACCCACTGGCGATGGCCGTCGGCAATGCCGTTCTCGACGTCGTCCTGGCTGAAGGGTTCCTCGAAGACGTGAGCCGCAAGGGGCTTCTGCTCAAGCAGGGTCTGGCCGGCATTGCCGACGATTTCCCGCAGGTGATCGAGGGCATCCGCGGGGTCGGCCTCATGGCGGGCCTCAAATGCGGACTGCCGAACACCGAGGTCAACAAGGCGTTGCGCGCCCAGCACCTGCTGGCCGCGCCCGCAGGCGACAATGTCATCCGTCTCCTGCCGCCGCTGATCGCCGACGACGAGGAGATCCGCACTGCCGTGGACCGCATCCGCACTGCCGCGGCGAGCCTTGCCGCCGCCGAAGCTGCGGCCTGAGGCCGGGAAAGCCTGTCGATGACCGCTCAGCCACGCCATTTCACCGATCTGTCTTCGGTCAGCGCCGAGAACCTGCGCCGCATCCTGGACGACGCCAAGGTGCGCAAGGCCGCGCAGAAGGCCGGCACCGCGGAACAGCCCTTCGCCGGCAAGGTCCTGGCGATGATCTTCGACAAGCCGTCGACCCGCACGCGCGTGTCGTTCGACGTCGCCATGCGCCAGCTCGGCGGTTCGACGATCATGCTCACCGGCGCGGAGATGCAGCTCGGCCGTTCGGAATCGATCGCCGACACGGCGCGGGTGCTCTCGCGCTATGTCGACGCCATCATGATCCGCACCACCGCCCATGAGCGCATGACGGAGCTCGCGGAAAACGCGACCGTTCCCGTCATCAACGGTCTCACGGACGACACCCATCCGTGCCAGATCATGGCCGATGTGATGACCTTCGAAGAGCATCGCGGCGCCGTGAAGGACCGCGTCATCGCCTGGTCCGGCGACGGCAACAACGTGCTGCATTCGCTGATCGAGGGTTCTGCCCGCTTCGGCTACAAGCTGAACATGGCCGTGCCGGAAGGCAGCGAACCGGAACAGCGCTATGTCGACTGGGCGAAGCGGAACGGTGGCAGGCTGACGCTCGGCCGTTCGCCGGCGGAAGCCGTGGCGGGCGCCGATGCGGTCGTCACCGACTGCTGGGTGTCGATGAATCAGGAGCATCGGGCGCGCGGCCACAACGTGTTTCTCCCCTACCAGGTCAATGCGGACCTGATGGCGAAGGCGAAGCCGGACGCCCTGTTCATGCACTGCCTGCCCGCGCACCGCGGCGAGGAGGTTACCGACGAGGTGATCGACGGCCCGAACTCGGTCGTCTTCGACGAAGCCGAGAACCGCCTGCACGCCCAGAAGGCGGTTCTTGCCTGGTGCCTGTCCGGAGCCGCTTGACGTGAAGGAACCGAAGCTTGGCGAATTCGGCTTCGCCGGAGACGACCATGTCGTGCCGTTCGAGGTCGCCCCGCTCGACGTGCGCGGCCGCATCGTCCAGCTAGGGCCGACGCTGAACCACATTCTTGCCCGCCACGACTACCCCGAGCCCGTAGCCCGGCTGCTGGCCGAGGCGATGGTGCTGACGGTGCTGCTCGGCACGGCGTTGAAGTTCGAGGGCAAGTTCATCCTCCAGACCCGTTCCGACGGTCCGGTCGACATGCTGGTGGTAGATTTCGCGACGCCGTCGGCGATGCGCGCCTATGCCCGCTTCGACGCCGACCGCCTTGCCGAGTTCGTCGCAGCCGGCGCCACCTCTCCGCCTGATCTCCTCGGTACTGGCGTGCTCGCCATGACGATCGACCAGGGCGAGTACATGCAGCGCTACCAGGGCATCGTCGAACTCGCCGGCCAATCGCTCGACGAGGTGGCCCGAACCTATTTCCGTCAGTCGGAGCAGATTCCGACCGACGTGCGCATGGCGGTCGCCCGCCATGTCGTGCCGGGCGAGTACGGGCCCGACGAGCGCTGGCGCGCGGGCGGGATGCTGATCCAGTTCCTGCCCGAGGCGCCGGAGCGGCTGCGCCTGCCCGACCTGCCGGGCGGCGACGGGGATCCGGGGCACGACTTCTCGGATATCGTCGACGGAGCCTGGAACGAGGCGTTGGCGCTGCTTTCGACGGTCGAACCGTCTGAGCTTCTCGACCCCACCGTCGAGCCCGAGCGGCTGTTGTTCAGGCTGTTCCACGAGCACGGCGTGCGTGTCTTCGAGGGCGCCGAAATCCTTGACCAGTGCTCGTGCTCGCGCGAGCGCATCCGCGGCATACTGGAAGGCTTCACTGCCGAGGAGATCACCGATTCCATCGAGGATGGAGTGATCAAGGTATCGTGCGAATTCTGTTCCAAGCGCTACGAGTTCGATCCAGCGGAGTTCGTCGAGCCTAATTGACCGTCCGAAGCATATCCGGAAGGTCGAGCGCGAAGGCTGGAATCTCCACGTCGAAAAGGGCGCCGGCCTCGTCACGCATCGTGTAGTGTCCGGCCATGAAGCCCGTCGGCGTGGTGAGCGGACAGCCGGACGTATACTGGTAGCTGTCGCCGGGATTGAGCTCGGGCTGGTCGCCGACGACGCCAGGTCCACGCACCTCCTCGACCTTGCCGTTGCCGTCGACGATGCGCCAGTAGCGGGTCAGCAGCTGCACGAAGCCGTCCGAATTGTTGGCGATGGTCACGCGGTAGGCCCAGACATATCGGCTCTGCTCCGGATCGGATCGCTCCGGCAGGTAGATCGGCTCCACCTCGACTTCGATGTTGCGCGTGACGGCGCGGTACATGATGGTTTCCCGACGTTGCATCCAACCTTCGCCGAGCGTCCATTCGCGGTCAACAGGCAAGGTATCGAGGAGATAGCCAATGCTCGATGGGTGGGCGCGCAGGCGCATCGATCCGGCGCTCGACCGGGTCGCGGGTGCGCTGCACGCGGCCGGAATCTCGGCCAACGCGATCACGCTGTCGGCCTTCGCGATCGGAGCGGCGGCGGCGTTGGCGATCGCGCTCGGCGCGCTCTGGACCGGCCTGATTCTCATCCTTGTCTCGCGCCTCGGCGACGGCCTCGACGGCGCGGTCGCCAAGCGGGCCGGCCGGACCGATCTCGGCGGCTATCTCGACATCGTGCTCGATTTTGCTTTCTACGGCATGATCCCGCTTGCCTTCGTCATCCTCGATCCTGCGGCGAACGGCATTCCCGGCGCGCTGTTGATCGCCGTCTTCTATGCCAATGGCGCGAGCTTCCTTGCCTACGCGGCCATCGCCGAGAAGCGCGGCCTGGCGGGTAATGCGCGTGGCCCGAAATCGCTGTTCTTCACGACCGGCCTCGCGGAAGCGACGGAGACGATTGCGGTCTTCGTCGCGTTCTGCCTGTTTCCGGACTGGTTTGCGATTCTCGCCTATGCATTCGCGGCGCTGACGGCCTATACGGCGCTTTCCCGCGTCGTCCTGGCGTGGCGTCAGTTCGGAGAGACGAATGGAACGTAAGTCCGTCAGCTCGGGGTCCTACCTAGAGCCCATTCTCGGCTTCACCCGCGCGGTGCGCGTCGGCCCGCATATCGCCGTTGCCGGCACCGCGCCGATCCTCCCCGAGGGCGGCACGGCGGCGAAGGGCGACGTCTACGGTCAGACGATCCGCTGCCTCGAGATCATCGAAAAGGCGGTCGTCGACGCGGGAGGGACGCTCTCTGACGTGGTCCGCAGCCGCATCATGCTGACGGATATGAAGCACTGGCGCGAGGCGGCGCGGGCGCACGGCGAATACTTCGCCGCGATCCGACCCGCCACCACCGTCGTTCAGGTCGTCGGCTTCGTCGATCCCGACTGGCTGGTCGAATTGGAAGCCGACGCGATTGTGTCCTAGGCAGCCGCCTTCAGCGCCCGGTCCAGATCCTCGATCAGGTCGTCGACGTCCTCCAGGCCTACCGACAGCCGAAGCGTTCCCGGCCCGATGCCCAGTTCTGCCCGAGCCTCGTCAGTGAGGTTCTTGTGCGTCGTCGTCGCCGGGTGGGTGATCAGGCTCTTGGCGTCGCCGAGGTTGTTGGAAATCTTGACGATCTCCAACGCGTTGGAGAGCGCGAAAGCCGCCTTCTTGCCGCCCCTGGTGTCGAGGCACACCAGCGTCGAGCCGCCCTTCATCTGCCGGGCGACGATGTCGGCCTGCGGATGGTCCTTGCGGCCCGGATAGATCACGCGCGAGATGCCGGAGTGTTCCGCCAGCCAGTCGGCGATGCGCCCGGCGCTTTCGGTCTGCTGCCTGACACGCAGCGGCAGCGTCTCCAGCCCCTTGAGCAGCGTCCAGGCGTTGAATGGCGATAGCGACGGCCCGGTGTGGCGGAAATAGTCGTGCAGGTTCTTGTCGATCCATTCCTTGTCCGAGAGGATCACGCCGCCGAGGCAGCGGCCCTGGCCGTCGATATGCTTGGTGGCGGAATAGACGACCACATGCGCGCCGAGTTCGAGCGGCTTCTGCTGCAGCGGCGTCGCGAACACATTGTCCACCACGACGCGCGCGCCGATCGAATTGGCGATGCTGGCGACCGCCGCGATATCGACGACTTCGAGCGTCGGATTGGTCGGGCTTTCGAGGAAGAAGAGCCTGGTGTTCGGCCGCACCGCATTCTGCCACTGGTCCATCTTCGTGCCGTCGACCAGCGTCGTCTCGATGCCGTATTTCGGCATCAGCGTTTCGATGATCCAGCGGCAGGAGCCGAACAGCGCACGCGCCGAAACCACGTGGTCGCCGGCCTTGACCGAGCAAAGCAGGGCAGCCGACACAGCCGCCATTCCCGACGCTGTCGCGCGCGCATCCTCCGCGCCCTCCAACGCGCACATGCGCTTCTCGAACATGTCAACGGTTGGGTTGGCGTAGCGCGAGTAGATGAAGCCCGGCTCGTCGCCCTTGAAGCGGGCTTCCGCGCTCTCGGCGGACTCGTAGACATAGCCCTGCGTGAGGTAGATCGCCTCGGACGTCTCGCCGTGGTGCGAGCGCAGCGTGCCGCCATGCACGAGAGCCGTCTGCGGCCGCCAGTTTCTGTTCGCCATGTTCCAAAGCCCCAAAAACAAAAAACCGGCCGCGAGAAGTCGCAACCGGTCCACAGAGCCTTTCGGCCACACGGTCCTTTAGCGACTTGTTTAACGTGGCTGCAAGCCGACCGGCCAAATCACCACGGGATAACGCTCCTTTAGACCCGCTGGCTTCTTGCGTCAATCGGGCCGATTGATAGAGGTCGGTTGCCTCAGAACACCGGAGCGACATGGCCAACCGCACGACCGGCATCCTTCCAGACCGCGAGATCGCGGCGTTGTTCGCCCGCGACGCGCTGGTTAGCGCGCGTCCGCTCGATGCCGACCAGATCCAGCCGGCGAGCCTCGACCTGCGCCTCGGGGAGAAGGCGTGGCGCGTGCGGGCGAGCTTCATGCCGGGCCGCAACGCCACCGTCGAGGACAAGCTGGCGCGACTGAAACTGCATGAGATCGATTTGCGCGACGGCGCCGTTCTCGAGACGGGATGCGTCTACATCGTGCCGCTGCTGGAGACGCTGGCGCTTCCCCCCGATGTCTCGGCCTCGGCCAATCCCAAGAGTTCGACCGGGCGGCTCGATATCTTCACCCGCGTCATGGCCGACTTCGCGCAGGAGTTCGACAAGATCCCGGCGGGCTATTCGGGTCCGCTCTACATGGAAGTGAGCCCGCGCACCTTCCCGATCGTCGCGCGAACCGGCTCGCGCCTGTCGCAGATCCGCTTCCGCAAGGGCCATTCGCTGCTGTCGGAGGCCGAACTTCTGGACCTGCATGCCCGCGATACGCTGGTCGCAACGGATGAGCCGAACATCTCGGGCGGCGGCGTCGCGCTGTCGATCGATCTCAGGGGCGATGCGAACGGCCTGATCGGCTATCGCGGCAAGCGCCATTCGTCCCTGGTCGACGTCGACAGGCGCGCCGCGCACGACATCCTCGACTTCTGGGAGCCGCTGCATGATCGCGGTTCAGGCGAGCTGATCCTCGATCCCAACGAGTTCTACATTCTGGTCAGCCGCGAGGCGGTGCACGTGCCGCCCGACGTCGCCGCCGAGATGACGCCCTTCGATCCGCTCGTCGGCGAATTCCGGGTCCACTATGCCGGCTTCTTCGATCCCGGCTTCGGACACAGGCAGGCCGGAGGGGCCGGCAGCCGCGCGGTGCTCGAGGTGCGCAGCCATGAGGTGCCGTTCATCCTCGAGCACGGCCAGGTCGTCGGCCGCCTGGTCTACGAGCACATGCTCTCACGCCCGAGGGCGCTCTACGGCGCGGACCTCAAGTCCAACTATCAGGCGCAGGGGCTAAAGCTGTCGAAGCATTTCAGATGAAGATGTAATGCCTCGCGCGAAATCACGTCACTTGATCCACATGCAACTCACGGCGCAAGCTTGTTGCCCGCCGCCGGCGCCAGTCTGGAATCTCCACTCGTTGGCATCAGGAACGTAGAAGACCTTGCACCATCCTGATGGATGGTCGTCGTCTACGAAGGTCAGCGCACAGAATGCCGCGCCTTTCGAGTCCGGGATTGTCGCTGGTTGTCGGACATCCGAGAATTTGATGTGACTTCGAACGACCACACGGCGACTGTTTGCGTCGAATTGCATCGTCTCAACCTCTTGTTGAGCAATGGCATCACCACCCAGCAGAATGCAGATCGAAATAAGGCCGGACGACTGTATCGAGCGCATCGCTACCCCCCAGCACGCACCACCAAGTTAGCGAATCAGGTGAAATATTTCAACTAAAGATAGTTTTGATCCAAGAATTCATCCAAAGGTAGTGATCTGTCATCCGTCCTATCGCTCATCCGCGGCGCTCCGGAGGAGTAGCTCGACACCTCAAGAAGAGGGGAGAGAGGCGCCTTTCAACTCCCGCACCTCCTGTCGCAGCGCCCTGATCTCGCGCAGGATCGCGTCCTGGTCCTCCTGCAGCGCCTCGCGTTCCGCGCTCTCCTCGGCCTCGTGCTCTTCCTCCATCGCCGACACGATGACGCCGATGAACAGGTTGAGCACGGTGAAGGAGGTGGCGACGATGAACGGGATGAAAAACAGCCAGGCGGTCGGGTAGACTTCCATCACAGGCCGCACGACACCGTCGGACCAGCCTTCAAGCGTCATCACCTGGAACAGCGTGTAGAGCGACGCGCCGAGATCGCCGAAAAGGTCCGGGAAGGCCGCCCCGTAGAGCTTCGTGGCCATCACCGCGAAAACATAGAAAACCAGCGCCAGCAGCAGAATGATCGAGCCCATGCCGGGCAGCGCCGTGATGAAGCCGGTGACGACGCGCCTGAGCGACGGCACGATCGATATCAGCCTGAGCACCCGCAGGATGCGCAGGGCGCGCAGCACCGACAGGCTGCCCGTCGCCGGGATCAGCGCGACGCCGACGACGAGCAGGTCGAAGATGCGCCACGGGTCGCGGAAGAAATCGAACCGATAGACCACGAACCGCGCGAGAAGCTCGAAGACGAAGACTGCGAGGATCGCGCTGTCGGCGACCGCGAGCGCCCCTCCGAACGCCGCCACCGCCGTCGGCGATGTCTCCAGTCCGAGCGTCACCGCGTTGATGAAGATTAGAGCGGTGATGAAGGCTTCGAAGCGGCGCGATTCAATGAGCGACTTGAGTGCGGTCACGGTAGACTCCGGCGGGGAGGATCGCCCGACAGATGCTCGACCACCTTCATGCGGTCAAGATGCCCGCGTTGGCGGCTCGGGATTTATCTCATGCGGCGAGGATGTCCGGTCGTTCGCCGTCTTTCGCCTGCGCAGTTCCGACATCGCCGATGCCACCAGCCCGGTCGGGATGGCGATGATGCCCAATGCCACGAACAGCATCACGACGGTGAAGATGCGACCCATGGCCGTGATCGGGTAGATGTCGCCGTAGCCGACGGTCGTCAGCGTCACGGCCGCCCACCACATGGCGGAAAACACCGACGAGAAGGCTTCCGGCTGAGCCTCGTTCTCGAACTGGTAGATGATCAGCGCGCAGACATAGAGCACGATCAGCGCGGCGAGGCCGAACACGATCACCTCTTCGCGCACCAGCCGCCAGGCTTCCCCCAACCGCTCCGCCGCGTTTGCATAGCGCACGACTTTCAGGAGACGGAGCAGTCGAAAGAGGCGCAGCGTCCGCATCGCTCGGCCGTCAAGCGCCGAGCCTGTCAGCAGTATTCCGACGAGCGTCGGCAGGAACGAGACCAGGTCAATAATACCGTAGAAGCTTCGTGCGTAACGCAACGGCTGATCGGAAACCCACAGCCGCAACCCGTATTCAAGGGCAAACGCGGTGACGACGAACACTTCGAGCGCCCCGAAGAACGCGTAGATCCCGGGCGGGAGCCCGGTCAGCGTCTCGACCCCCATTCCGATCGCCGACACGACGATCAATGCCAGCAATGCAAACTCGACCGAACCGCCGAGTCGGGGATGCTGGCCGTCCAATGCCAGTCGGAGATTGGTGCGAAACGTCACTCCGGCAGGTTCTCCAGCAGGAAGCGCACCTGGTTGCCGCCCATGACGGCGGCGATGTCGTCGTCGCTCATACCGCCTGCCATCAGCGCCTCGGTGATCTTGACCATGCCCGTCGCATCGAAGGGAACAAGCACCGCGCCGTCGAAATCGGATCCGAGGCCGACATGCGGCGCGCCGACGAGATTTGCCGTGTAGGCCTGCGCAGCTGCGATCGCGTCGGCGGCGCGCCCGCAGGTGGCCACGTCCCAGAAGCCGATACCGACGAGCCCGCCCTTGGCGGCGATCGCGCGCAGCTGGTCGTCGGTCAGGTTGCGGCCGTTGTCGCAGGTCCCCCGCACTCCCGTGTGCGAGACCACGATCGGCCGCGTCGACATCGCCAGCACGTCGTCGATCTGCGCCATCGAGCCGTGCGACACGTCGACGATCATGCGCCTCGCCTCCATCCGCTCGATCATCTCGCGGCCTGCCTCGGTCAGTCCGCCCTTTTTCACGCCGTGGGCCGAACCCGCCATCTCGTTGTCGAAGAAATGCGTCGGCGACATCATCCGGTAGCCCGCGTCGAACAGCACGTCGACATTGGTCGGATCGCCTTCGAGAACCTGCGCGCCTTCGAGCGCCAGCAGCCCGGCGACGATGCCGGGCTCGCTCCGGCGCCGCACCAGGAAGCGCTCCAGGTCGCCGCGGCTGTAGATCATGGTCAGCTTGCCGCCGGACTGCGCGGCGAATGCCTTCAGCCGTTCGGCCTGGTAGAGCGCGCGTTCCTTCAGGCTGGTCCAGGTCTTCACCGGCCAGCGCTGGGCAATGGCGAGCAGGGTGATGTTGTCCGTGTCTGGCGTGTTCTTCTCGATGTTCAGGCCGCGTGGCGTCTTCGACACCACCGCGAACACCTGTACCGCGACATTGCCCTCGATCAGCCGCGGCACGTCCACCTGCGCGCGGGTTCCCTTCTTGAGAAGGTTGCGGCCCCAGAGGAGGGAATCTGCGTGGAGGTCCGCAACCGTCAGCGTCTTGTGCAGCTCAGCGGCGCGGTCGGCGACCGAGTAGGGTGGCGGTTCGATCACGCCGTTCATGGCCCTTTCGACTTCCGCCGGCGCGATGAAGAAGAAGACGGCGAGCCCCGCGACAGTGAGGACCGCGAGTATTCCCAACACCCATTTCAGCAATCGCGGCATAGTCTCCCCCCTGCGGCGAACCGCTTCGACAGGTGCGCGCAACTCCGCCCGGCGTCAAGCCGGAGCGTCGCCGGACGGCCGAACATCCGGCTTGACATCGGCCCGTCCGATCGCGGATGACTGTTGCCGTTGCGGGTGTAGCTCAATGGTAGAGCAGCAGCTTCCCAAGCTGAATACGAGGGTTCGATTCCCTTCACCCGCTCCAGCGACCTGCGGCCCGACAGGTTACTTCATCTGGCGATGGTAGATCCCCAACCCCGGTGGAATCTCTCCGTCCTGTAAACGGCCGTCGGCATTCGCCCAAGGCGTAGTTCAAGAATGAGAAAATAGAACGAGATTGAGTTCAAGTTCCAATTCTGGCATTCATCCGGAATTAAGAAGAAATTAAGAAATATAGCTGCTAATGTGGCCATTTGTATTTTCTAACGCAGGCCTTTGCTCGTCATGAATAGTAGAGCATATATTGCGCATAACAGATATCATGTTAAGCTGAAATAATTCACTTGCCTTTGTATGTAGCGTGGGTATCTATCCTCTCGTCGAGAATCGATTCCTGGAGGATTGGGATGATGAGGTTGCCGAAGGGCGCCAAGATCGCGTCTGTCGCGATGGGGGCCACATTCATGCTCGTAGCGGCGAGCAGCGCACAGATCGGAAACGGTGCGCAGACGATCGAGGGCTTCCCCTCGTCCCGCTCGTCGGCGGCGGCGCCGGTCGGACCGGGAAAGAGTCGCCTGCCGACCACGACGCCCGCGGTGATGCCTTACGAGTCCACCGGCGGGTCACTGCCGGCCTCGCAGCCGGCCGGCGCGATCGGCGACAGCGGCGTCGGAAGCAGCGCCTATGGCGTGAGCGCAAGCTACAAATGGCCCTACACGATCGCCCGCGTAGCGGTGACCGGTGCGCCGTTCAACACCACCAACGGCGCCATCGTGCCGGTCGCCAGCCGTCCCTATCGTTTCGCAGGCAAGCTGTGGATGCGCTTCGGCTCGGACTGGTTCGTCTGCACAGCGTCGCTGGTGAAGAAGGGCGTGCTGATCACGGCAGCGCACTGTGTTCACAATTACGGTCAGGGACAGGCCGGATTCGCGGATGAAGTCCGCTGGTATCCGGCCAACTACGCGGCCGGCGGCGGTCCCTGGGGCTACTACACCGCGCATTCGTGGCGCGTCCCGGCACCGTATGTCAACGGCACCGACACCTGCCAGTCGGGTGCCAACGGGGTTGTCTGCAACAATGACATCGCGACGGTTCGCCTGGTTCCGAAGAACGGTGCACATGCCGGCACCACGCTCGGCGGCTGGTACTCCTACGGCTGGAACGGCTACAGCTTCCTCGCAACGCCGATCTTCGGCAATGCGACCGTCGCCGCGATCACGCAGATCGGCTATCCGGCCGCGATCGACAACGGCTACCAGATGCTGCGCGGCGACTCGTTTGGCAAATACATCGCCATGACCGGCGCCAACGGCAAGGTGCTGAAGAACACTCAGCTCGGCTCCGCCATGACGGGTGGCTCGTCCGGCGGTCCTTGGCTCGTCAACTTCGGTACCGCGCCGGTCGTTACCGGCAGCGCGTCGCTCGGCAAGGCCGGCACGGTGGGTCGCAACATTGTCGTCGGCACGACGAGCTGGGGCTACACCTCGGTCGGCATTAACGTGCAGGGCGCTTCCTGGTTCGGCCAGAACGCCGAGTTCCCGGGCGCTGCCTATGGCAGCTACGGCGCGGGCAACATTGGCAAGCTGATGTACGACACCTGCACCGCCGCACCGGCTTACTGCTGAGCTTTCCCATAGAGGTCGCTGGGGTTACCCGGCAGTTCGAGACATTCGGCGGCGGGTCACTCCCGCCGCCGCTTTTTTTTTAGCTTTTCGGTCAGCTTGTTGGGATCGAATCGTCACGACGATAGCGCGCTTCGCTCGCCAGCGTCCGGGCTTCGGATCCTTTTTGCTGCCTGCGAACCTCGCAGAAGAGCGTCGTTCTTCCTTCCACAGCGGCTTCATCTGCCGTTAGGGCAGCCCTCTACTTCGCTGAACAGAAAACATCCGTTGCGATTCCGGCCAGTCAAAAAAGATAAGCGCCATGGGAGCGCCGGAAAACTTTCAGATTTTTTGGAATATGTTTCTCAGCAAAGACCATAGCTGCAATTCTCTTTAATCTCGGATGAATTGTGAAAGATTTCACACTCTTTAACATATATTCAGAAGTAATTCGAGATAAAAATGGGATATATACAGTATACTGGAAATTTCTTATTGCCTTCACGCGGTGTGACGGTATGTTTGGATTCGTTACAAAAATCGAACCCAGGAGGGCAGGATGACGAGGTTGTCGCGAACAACCAGGATCGCCTCGATGGCGATTGGAACCGTGTTGTTGCTGACGGAGGCGGGCAGTGCACAGATTGGAAACGGTCCGCAGACCGTTGAAGGTGTGCCGTCGGGCCGGATGTCGGCATCCGGCCCGGTCGGCCCGGGATTGAGCCGTCTTCCGACCACGACGCCCAGGATCATGCCGTTCGAATCGACAGGCGGTGCGCTGCCGGCTGGGCAGGTGGCCGGTTCAACCGGCGACAGCGGCGTCGGAAGCAGTGCCTATGGCGTAAGCAACAGTTTCAAATGGCCTTACACGATCGCCCGTGTAGCGGTGACGGGGGCGCCCTTCAACACCACGAACGGCGCTCTCGTGCCGGTCGCAAGCCGCCCTTATCGCTTTTCCGGCAAGCTGTGGATGCGTTTCGGTTCGAGTTGGTATGTCTGTACCGCCTCGCTGATCAAGAAAGGCATTCTCGTGACCGCTGCGCATTGCGTCCATAATTATGGACAGAAAGCTGCGGGCTTTGCCAACGAAGTTCGCTGGTATCCGGCCAACTGGGCGGCCGGCGGCGGTCCCTGGGGATTCTATTCCGGTCAAGCCTGGCGTGTTCCGGCGCCTTACTACAACGGAACGGATACCTGTCAGTCCGGCGCGATCGGTATCGTCTGTAACAACGATATCGCCACGGTTCGCCTGGCCCCGAGGAATGGAGTTCATGCCGGTTCGACCTTGGGCGGATGGTATGGCTATGGCTGGAACGGGTATAGCTTCATTGCGACGCCGATCTTCGGCAACGCGCGGGTCGCCCAGATCACGCAGATCGGCTATCCCGTCGCGATCGACCACGGGCGTCAGATGCTTCGGGGCGACTCGTTCGGCAAGTTCATCGCCCTGACGGGGGCGAACGGCAAGCAGCTCCGGAACACCCAACTCGGCTCGGCAATGACCGGCGGCTCGTCGGGTGGACCGTGGCTGGTCAACTTCGGCACCTCGCCGGTGGTCACCGGAAGCGCGTCGTTGGGGAGGGCTGGAACCGTCGGCCGCAACATCGTCGTCGGCACGACGAGTTGGGGCTACACCTCAGTCGGCATCAACGTCCAAGGTGCGTCGTACTTCGGCCAGAACGCGGAGTTCCCGCTTTCCAATTACGGCGGGCGCGGTGCGGGAAACATAGGAAAGCTCGTCTACGATACGTGTGTAGCGGCTCCGGCCTTCTGCTAGATGTCCACGGAGCGCCGGCCTCTTCCGGCGCTCCATTTTCGTTGCCGTCCCCGCTTCCGTTCCCCGCGCCAGTCCGTCCCACGGCTTGATCTCGCCACGGTCCATGCGTATCTGCCGGCGGTAACGGAGACCAACCGATGTCCGACGGCGTGAACCGCATCCTCGGCGACAGCCCCTTGCGCGTGCTGCTCAAGCTCGCCGTCGCGTCCTTCATCGTCGGCATGGTCATGGCGTCGCTCGGGCTGTCGCCCTGGGACATCCTCTTCGGTGTGCGCGACTTCTTCGTCCGGCTGTGGAACATGGGCTTCGCGGCAATCGACCAGTTCCTCGGCTATATCCTGCTCGGCGCCGCGGTCGTGGTGCCGATCTGGCTGGTGCTGCGGCTCATCAACTACCGCCGCCGCTGATCAGGCAAGAAGCGCCGCTTCCTCGAAAAGGATGGCGTGGCGCTCGGCCAGCGCCGGCACGTCGTTCGAATAGCCGCCGCCGATGACGCCGCACACCGGCACGCGGCGTGCGCGGAAGAAGGTCATCGTCATGCGGTCGCGAAGCCTCAGTCCTTCGTCGCTCAGCGCCAGTTTGCCGAGTTTGTCGTCGCGGTGCGGGTCGACGCCGGCATTGTAGAAGACGATGTCGGGGCGCGAATACTCCATCAGCACGGGCAGCATCGCCGCCAGTCGCTCCAGATAGGCCTCGTCCCCGGTTCGGTCGGCGAGCGCCAGGTCGAGATCGGACGGAACCTTCCGGGCCGGATAGTTCGAGCGCGCATGCATCGAAAAGGTGAAGACCCGAGGCTCGTCGGCGAAGATCTCGGCGGTGCCGTCTCCCTGGTGCACGTCGACATCGACGACGAGGACCCGCCGCACCTTGCCCTCCTTGAGGAGCAGCCTGGCAGCAACCGCGACATCGTTGAAGGTGCAGAAGCCTGCGCCATGCGCGCGGCGCGCATGATGGCTGCCTCCAGCCGTGTTGCAGGCGATGCCGTGCGAGAGCGCCAGCCGCGCGGCGAGCACGGTGCCGGCGACCGCCATCTGGGCGCGTCGGGAGACCCTTTCGGAAACGGGAAAGCCGATTTCCTTCTCGATCGCAGGCGGCACGGTGCTGGACAGCACCTGATCGACATAGTCGGGCGCGTGGGCGAGCTTCAGCCAGGACGGCTCCGGCGTCGCGGGTGTGCGAAGATTCGCGTCTGTCGCAAGTCCGCGGCTGGCGAGCGCCTCCATCAGGAGGCGGTATTTGCCCATCGGGAAACGGTGATGGGCGGGAAACTGGGCATCGTAGTCGGGATGGTGGACGATCGGCAGCGGCATTGCCGGGAGTATAGGGCGCACAAGGCAGGACGAAAGGGCTACGCGACGTGGCCCTTGCACATTGCGCGGCAGCCGGGCAGACCCCGCCCATGCCGCACGACATTTATCATCGGGACGGGAACGCAACCCCCAGGATCGAGGTGACGAACAGGCTCGTCCTGTCGATCGCCTTGCCGATGATGCTGGCCTATCTCACGACGCCGCTCCTGGGTCTGGTCGACACCGCCGTGATCGGCCAGTTCGGCGATGCGGCGATGCTGGGCGGCCTTGCCGCCGGGGCCATTATCTTCGATCTCGTGTTCGCTACCTTCAACTTCCTGCGCTCTGGCACGACCGGGCTGGTGGCGCAGGCTTTCGGCCGCGGCGACACCCCAGACGAGCAAGTCCATTTCTGGCGCGCCTTCGTGCTTGCGATCCTGGCTGGGCTTACTCTGCTCGCGGCCGCGCCGCTGGTCGCCTCCGCCGGGGCCTGGTTCATCGGCGGCGAGCAGGCCGTGACGCAGGCCATGGGCTCCTATGTCACGATCCGCCTCGTCTCGGCTCCGCTGGCGCTCGCCAACTACGCCATCCTGGGCTATCTGCTCGGACGCGGCGAAGCCGGCCTCAGCCTCGCGCTGCAGCTGCTGCTCAACGGCGTCAACATCGCGATGTCGATCTGGCTCGGTCTGATGCTCGAATGGGGCGTGGCCGGTGTGGCCTGGGGCACAGTGCTCGGCGAGACGATCGCCTTCCTCGCCGGCATGGCAATTCTCATCCGGCGCTTTGCCGGCCAGCCGCGCGTCCGCCGGACCGATCTGCTGGCCCTAGCGCCGATCCTGCGCACGCTTTCGCTCAACCTCGACATCATGATCCGCTCCTTCGTGCTGGTCGGCGCCTTCGCGCTGATGACCCGGCAAGGCGCTCAGCTGGGGACATTGACGCTGGCGGCCAACGCCGTGCTGATGAACTTCTTCCTGGTGGGCGGCTACTTCCTCGACGGTTTCGCCACGGCCGCCGAGCAGCTCACCGGCCGCTCGATCGGCGCGCGCCAGGAGCCGGCGTTGCGGCGGACGCTATGGCTCACCGCTACCTGGGGCTTCGGCACCGCCGCTGCCGTCACGGTGCTGTTCCAGGTCCTCGGCGACCGCATCATTGCGGTCATCACGACCGCGCCGGAGGTCCGCGCCGTTGCAGGGCTATACCTGCCTTGGGCCGCGCTGACGGCCCTGACCGGCGTGCTCGCCTTCCAGATGGACGGCGTCTACATCGGGGCGACCTGGTCGAACGCCATGCGCAACATGATGCTCCTGTCGTTCGCCGCCTTCCTCGCGGCCCTGCTCGTCTTGCCGCAGATCCTCGGCAATCACGGGCTGTGGATCTCGCTCCACGTCTTCCTGCTCGCGCGGGGCTTCAGCCTGCTGGCGCTGCTGCCGGGAAGGGTGAGGGCGGCTTTCGCTTAATCCAGCTTGGTAGAAGCCCAGCGCTCGGTGGCGTCGTCGCGGATGTCGCGGATCGAGGCGAGACCTTCCTTCGCCGCATGGCGCGACAGACCTGTGACGATCTCGCCGGGCAGGCCCGGTCCGGCATAGATCATGCCCGTATAGAGCTGCACCAGGTCGGCCCCGGCGCGGATCTTCTCCAGCGCGCTCTCCACCGAATCTATTCCGCCGACGCCGATCAGCGGGAAATCGCTACCCAGCCGCCTTCGCATGCGCGCGAGCATGGCGGTTGAGCGTCGGAAGAGAGGGCGTCCCGACAGGCCGCCGGCTTCCTGCGCAGTCCGGCTGTCCTGCAGGCCGGTGCGGGAAAGCGTCGTGTTCGACACGATCAGCCCGTCCAGCCTCTGTCCCAACAGCTCGGCCGCGATGTCGTCGAGGTCGGCATCGACCAGATCCGGCGCGATCTTGAGAAACACGGGCGTCGCCGCGCCTGTCTCCGCGCGTGCCGCGAGCACACGTGCGAGCAGCTCGCCCAGCGTTTCGCGGCTCTGCAGCGCGCGCAGCCCGGGCGTATTCGGCGACGAGATGTTGACGGTGAGGTAGGATGCCTTCTTTGCGAAGGCGCGGACGCCTGCCTCGTAGTCGCGGATCCGGTCGTCCGAATCCTTGTTGGCGCCGATATTGACTCCGACGATCCCTCCGCCCCGCCGTCTCGCCAGCCTTTCCGCCAGGGCGGCGTGTCCTTCATTGTTGAAGCCGAGGCGGTTGATCACGGCGCGGTCGCTCATCAGGCGGAAGATGCGCGGTTTCGGATTGCCTTGCTGGGGCAGCGGCGTGACCGTGCCGATTTCGGCAAAGCCGAAGCCGAGCCGCAGCAGCGCATCGGGCACCTCGCCGTTCTTGTCGTAACCTGCCGCCATGCCGAGCGGGTTGGGGAACCGCAGACCGGCCAGGTCGACGGCGAGTTTCGGATCGGCCTTCGGACAGGAAGCCAGCGGAACGCCGGACTTGAGCGCCGCGATCGAGACGTGATGCGCTCTCTCGGGATCGAGTGCGAAGAGCAGCGGCTGGCCGAGCTTCAGGAGAGAGAACATCAGTCGTCGAGGTCCGGGAATACGTGACCGCCGTCGGGACCGAGCGGAAGTTCCTTGACCCACAGCGCCGCCGAAACCGGCAAGGCCGCATAGAGATGCGGAAAAAGCGCGCCGCCGCGCGAGACCTCGTAGCGCATCGCATCGCCGAATGCGCCGTCGTCCACGGCAATCAGCAGCAGGTCGGTCTGGCCGGCGAAATGCTTGGCCGCAGTCTCTCTCGCCTGTTCGGCGGTCGAGAAATGGATGAACCCGTCCGCGAGGTCGATCGGCGCGCCTTCGAACACGCCCATCTCGACCGCCTTGTCCCAAAGCGATCGAGGCGCGATCTTGTAGATGATCCGTGACATGGCCGGGCTATAGACGAGGCGGTAGCGAACCGGAAGACGCGTCAGGTCTCCAGCGCACCTGTCCACCGCATTTCCGGCGCAAAGAAGTGGATCAATGGCGAAGCCAGCAGGAGGAACGCATGCGCATCGCAGGACTTGCCGCACTTGTGCTCGCCACTACCGTTCCGGGTAGCCTCGCGCAGGACGCGGAGACGCGCTACTCGCTCGAGAAGACAGCTGATGGCTATGTCCGCATGGACACCCGCACCGGCGAGATGTACCTCTGCACCGAGCGCGCCGGTCAACTGGTCTGCCGCATCGCCGCCGACGAGCGCAGCGCCTGGCAGGACGAGCTTGACCGCATTACGCGTCGCCTCGACGAGGTAGAGAAGCGCCTGGGCGCGCTGGAAGCATCGCCGGCGGCACAGGGTGCGCTTCCGACCGAGGAGCAGTTCGAGCAGAGCCTGTCCTTCATGGAAAGGTTCTTCCGCCGGTTCATCGACATCGCGAAGGAAATCGAAGAGGAGTCCAGTTCGCCAAAGACGGACGCTCTGCCGCCGGGCAAGACCTGACGCGCCGGGAAATATCAGGCTGCCGGCACTGAATAGGGTTCCAGTCCGGCCAGTTGCAGCAGCACCGATGCGGCAAAGAAGCCGACCGCGACGCCCAGCGTGATTTGCGCGTAGCGCGCATAGACCTCGCGCATGACGGTCGCGAAGATCAGGCGCGCATGAGCCTCGGCGGGACGGCTGTTCTCGTCCAAATAGAGCCAGACCTCGCTGTGCTTGGGATTGCGCCCCGCCGCCGTCATGGCTCTCCACAGCAAAACCAGAGCCATCAACAGTGCGAGAATGGAGCCCGCCCTGAACGACGATACCGGTGCGAAGGAGAAGCCGACCATCACGCATCCGATGGCGAGCCAGCCGAACATCACGGCACGTCCGACACATTCGACCGCAATCTGCCTGATCCGTTCCATCAGGGGTCTCCGACACGCCGTTCGATGACTGTGAAGGCAAATAAAGCTGCTCTGCAAATCACATTGCAGGGAAGACGCATCCGGCGGTGATTTGTTCCCGCACCGCCAGACCTTCCGGTCCTGTTCAGGTGGGAGTGCTGACGCCACGGGTGGCAGCAGCCGGCAGGTAGCGCTGGATCAGCTCCTGAACATGCGCGTTGCGGCCATTGGCGCTTTCGCCGCCCATCACGGTGACGATCAGGCGCTTGCCGTTGCGGTTGACCGAAGTGACGACATTGAATCCGGACGCACGGATGTAGCCCGTCTTGATGCCGTCGACGCCACCGGTCTCGAGCAGCTTGTTGTGACCACGTACGATCTTGCCGCCATAGGCGAATTCGCGCGTCGAGAAATAGGCGTAGTGGTGTGGGAAGCGCTGCCGCAGCGCCATTCCGAGCAGCGCCATGTCGCGCGCGCAGGTCTGCTGGCCGGCGTCGGGCAGGCCGGACGCGTTCCTGAATGTCGTCTTCGACATGCCGAGCCCGCGGGCCTTGGCCGTCATGTTCGCCGCGAACTGCGCTTCCGAGCCGCTGAGATATTCGCCGACCGCGGCGGCGATGTCGTTGGCCGAACGCACCACCAGCGCGCGGATGGCACTGTCGACGTCGATGGAGCCGCCTGGCTTGATCCCCATCTTCGTCGGCGGGCGCGACGCCGCGTAGGCCGAGATGGGAATCTGGGTCGATTTGCTGATCCGGCCGGAATCCAGCGCCTCGAACAGCATGTAGATGGTCATCATCTTGGTGAGCGAGGCCGGGTAGCGGATCTGGTCGGCGGAGGCGGAATAGAGCGTGCGGCCGGTGTTCGCGTCGACGACGATCGCCGCATATTTCTCCGACCGGATCGGCTGTACCTGCAGAACCCTGGTCGGCGAGCCTGTCGTGCAGGCTGAAAGGACAAGAGCAACGGCCGCCGCCAGGGCCAGCCGCAAGATCGGTCGCATGTTCATTCCGGTCGCCGCCAACCCTCATGTCCCGCCGAAACGGCGGGCGATTTGCCCCTCGGCGCAACCTGTCGCGCCATCGCCTCGCCACGTCAACTCCGGCGCGACCTGTGCGAAGCAAATCCCTGTGAGTTCGGCGGCCGAAGTTACGCCCGCTCAGCGCCGCTCAGGCGCCCATACGTCCGGCGGCGTCTTTCCAGTCATTCGTCGCCGATGTTCCGACATCCCAGAACGAGTTGCGCTGCGCCAACGCCTTTTCCCAGGCCAGCGAGGTCTGCGCGATCACATCGAGATCGTCGTATCGCGGCACCCAGCCGAGGGTCGACTTGAGCAGCGTCGGATCGGCGATAACGCAGGGCATGTCGCCCTCGCGTCGCGGCGCGAGATGCACCTCGATGCTGCGTGCGTTGGCCCGCTGCACCGCTTCGATCAGATCGAGCACCGAATAGCCGTGACCGTAGCCGCAATTCGCCACCAGGTTGCCGCCGCCCGCGCGCAGATGAGCGAGCGCCAGCCGATGCGCCGCGACGAGGTCGCTGACATGGATGAAGTCGCGGATGCAGGTGCCGTCATGTGTCGGATAGTCGGTACCGAACACCTCGATGCGGCTGCGCTTGCCGAGGGCGGCTTCGACCGCCACCTTGACGAGATGCGTCGCTCCGCGTGTCGACTGACCGGTCCGTCCGCGCGGGTCCGAGCCTGCAACGTTGAAGTAGCGCAGCGCCGCATAATGGAACTCATGTGCTCGGGCGGTGTCGCGCAGCATCCATTCGGTCATCAGCTTGGACACGCCGTAAGGCGTTTCGGGAGCGAGCGGGTGGCTTTCCGGAACCGGATCCGAATTCGTCATCCCGTAGACGGCGGCGGTGGACGAGAAGATGAAGTTCTTCACTCCGCCGCGGACAGCGGACTCGATCAGGTCGCGCGATTTGCAGGTGTTGTTGTCATAGTAGCCCAGCGGGTCGGCAAGAGATTCCGGCACCACGACCGATCCGGCGAAATGGATGATCGAGTCGATGTCGTGGCGGTGCAGGATCGTCTTGACCAGATCCTGGTCGCCTATGTCGCCAATGATCAGGCGCGCCTCGCGCGGCACTGCCCAGCTGAAGCCCGTCGACAGACGGTCCAGAACCACGACCTCCTCGCCGTGGTCGAGCAGTTCCCACGCCATGTGGCTGCCGATGTAACCGGCGCCTCCCGTGACAAGTACAGCCATACCCAACACCCTTTGGCCGTCCCGGACCGGCAATGGGGGCCGGCCACCGGCAGTACCCGGTTATGGAACACTAGCTCGAAAGGCTTAAGGAACCGTGCGCTCGTCGCCCGACCCCGTTCGCGATTGATCCAGGACAAGGCGACATCGGGTTGAAACCGCCATTTGGGAATAGCTGCCGGACCGGCAGCGTTTGCCGTGGCAATATGACCAAGAGCGGCGAATGGATTCCCTCCGTGTCCGGGATTATGTTCCGGCCGAACTGCAGGATCGAGGCATGAATTATCAGCGTTTTTTCCAGGAAGCGATCGACCAGCTCCATGCCGAGCGCCGCTATCGTGTCTTCGCTGACATCGAGCGCATCGTCGGATCGTTTCCCCGGGCAATCTGGCGCTCCGGCGCGGAAGCCAAGGAAATCACGGTCTGGTGCTCGAACGACTATCTCGGCATGGGCCAGCATCCCGATGTGATCGCCGCAATGCAGGACGCGGCCGGACGCATGGGCTCCGGCGCCGGCGGCACCCGCAACATCTCCGGCACCAACCATCCGCTGGTCGAGCTCGAGACCGAACTCGCCGACCTGCACGGCAAGGAGGCCGGCCTCGTCTTCACGTCCGGCTTCGTCTCCAACGAGGCGGCAATCTCGACCATCGGCCGTCTCTTGCCAAACTGCCTCATCCTTTCCGATGAGCTGAATCATTCTTCGATGATCGAGGGCGTGCGCCGCTCGGGTGCTGAGAAGAAGGTCTTCCGCCACAACGACGTGAAGCACCTCGAATCGCTGCTCCAGCAGGCGGGACGCGAGCGCGCCAAGGTGATCGTGTTCGAATCGGTCTATTCGATGGACGGCGACATCTCGCCGATCGCCGAAATCGCCGACCTGGCGCAGCGCTACAATGCGATGACCTATATCGACGAGGTCCACGCGGTCGGCATGTATGGCGCCCATGGCGGTGGCATCACCGAGCGCGAAGGGCTCGCGGACCGCATCGACGTGATCGAGGGAACGCTGGCCAAGGCCTTCGGAACGCTCGGCGGATACATTACGGGAACGAAGGCAATCATCGACGCGGTGCGCTCCTACGCGCCGGGCTTTATCTTCACGACGGCGCTGCCGCCGTCGATCGCAGCCGCCGCCACGGCTTCCATCCGCCATCTCAAGGCCTCTTGCGCCGAGCGCGAGGCGCAGCAGCGCCAGGCCGCGCGGACCAAGGAGATCCTGTCAGGGGCGGGCCTGCCGGTCATGCCGTCCGAGACGCACATCGTGCCGGTCCTGGTCGGCGACCCGGAATTGTGCAAGCTCGCCAGCGACCGCCTGCTCGGCGTCCACGGCATCTACATCCAGCCGATCAACTATCCGACGGTGCCGCGCGGCACCGAGCGGCTGCGCATCACGCCAACGCCGTTCCATTCGGACGGCCTGATCGACGGGCTCAAGGAGGCGCTGGTCGAAACCTGGACGGCGCTCGGGATCCCCTTCACCGATACCCGCAGGCCGGGCGTCGAGAAGACCGAGCGGATCATACCGCTGGTCGTCCCAAGCGCGGGCGGTTGAACTCGCCCGGGGTCAGCACTCTCTGATCCACTTGGCCAGCCGGTTGGCCGATTCCTCGACCTGGTCGAGCCGGCGATGGAAGCAGATGCGGAAGAATTCCGCGCCATCCTTTTCGAAGGCCGTGCCGGGCGCCAGCCCGACATTGGCCTGATCGACGATGTCGAAGGCGGCCTGCCGCGCATCGGTGATCCCGTCGATCGAGAAATAGAGGTAGAACGCGCCGGCCGGCACGCTGAAGCGCGCGCGACCGGTGTCGCCGAGGATCTTGCAGACGATGTCGCGTGCCTTGTGCGCCCGCTCCACCTGCGAGGCGATGAACGCATCGCCCTGGTCGAGCGCGGCCACTGCGCCGCGCTGCATGAACTGCGCCACCCCCGAAGTCGAATACTGGATCAGGTTCTCGAACACGTCCTGGAGGTCCGGGTGGACCTTGATCCAGCCGACGCGCCAGCCCGTCATCGCCCAGTTCTTCGAGAAGCTGTTGACGAAGAGGATTCGGTCGTCCGGCGCCATCACGTCCATGAAGGACGGTGCCCGCCGGCCACCATAGTAGAACAGCGAATAGATCTCGTCTGCGATGATCCACAGGCCTTTCTCGCGCGCCAGCGAAAGCAGCGCCTTCAGCGTGTCGATGTCTGCCGTCCAGCCGGTCGGGTTCGATGGCGTGTTGATGAACAGCGCCTTGGTGCGCGGCGTGATCGCTGCGGTAACCTTGTCGACGTCGCAGGCCCACCCATTATCCGACCAGTCGAGATGGACCGGAACGGGTGTCACCCCGGCCACGCCCGCCGCCGCGGCAAGGTTCGGCCAGGCCGGAGAGAGATAGACCACCTCGTCGCCCGCGCCGGCGACAGCGTCGATGGCCAGCTGGATCGACTGCATGCCGGAGCCGGTGACCAGGAACTCCTCCGCGGCGAAGTCGCGGCCGAAATGCCGCTTGTGATAGCGCGCCAGCGCCTCGCGCAATTCGGGAATGCCGCGTTGCCAGGTGTAGAACGTCTCGCCGGCGGCGAGCGCCTCCATCGCGGCGCGGGTGATGAACTCGGGAGTCGGCAGGTCGCCTTCGCCCGCCCATAGCGGGATCAGACCCTCCTTGCCGCGGCCGTGGTTCATCACGGCGACGATGCCGCTCTCCGGCGCGAGACGCGCTTCGGGGCGAAGGTAGGACGTGATTGGCGCGTGCAAGGGAGGGTATCCGGTTGGGCGAAGGCAAAGCCTTTACCCGCTTTCGCCGCCGGAAAAAACAGAAATCCCCGGCAGGCTTAGTGCCGGGGATTGGTCTGCCGACGTATCCTGACGATCAGGCCTTCTTGGCCAGGAGATCGCGGATTTCCGTCAACAACTGCACGTCCGCCGGCGGCGGGGCGGCGGGCGCGGCGGGCTTCTCCTTTTCAAGCCGCTTGCGCAGGTTGTTCACCGCCTTGACCATCAGGAAGATGATCCAGGCGAGAATCAGGAAATTGATCAACACCGTCAGGAAGTTGCCGTAAGCGAACACGGCGCCCTGCTTGCGCGCCTCTTCCAGCGAGTCCGCGGTCACCGCAGACGAGAGCGGCAGGAAGTAGTTGGAGAAATCGAAGCCGCCGAAGATCGCGCCGACGATCGGCATGATGATGTCGGCCACGAGCGACGAGACGATCAGGCCGAACGCGCCGCCGATGATCACGCCGACGGCAAGGTCCATGACATTGCCTTTCGAGATGAACTCCTGGAATTCCTTCAGCATCGGGTCCCTCCATAATGCGGGTTTCGCCGGCCGTCGCCATTTCATCGACAGCCCGGTCGGCAAACCATAGCGGATTCCGTTGCGTCGATAAGGGCAAATCGAACTGTTTTCCCGTCCGGTCCCGACGGTTTCCTGCCGAGGTGCTTCGCCGCCCTTGATCGCCGCGGCCGGAATGCGCAATGGTCGGGCACGACGCGCGACACGGAGGACATCGGGCGTGCAGGGTTGGGTCATCGTCATCATAGCGATTGCCTACGTCACGCTGCTCTTCGGCGTGGCGAGCCTCGGCGACCGCCGTGCTGCGCGTCTGGGGTCCGGCCATTCGCGCCCCTACATCTACGCGGCGAGCCTGGCGATCTACTGCACGTCATGGACATTCTTCGGTTCGGTCGGCCTCGCCTCCGAGCGCGGGCTCGAATTCCTTGCGATCTACATCGGGCCGGCGCTGGTCTTCATCTTCGGCTTCCCGCTTCTCCGCCGGGTGATCCGGCTGGCGAAGTCCGAGAAGATCACGTCCGTCGCCGATTTCCTCGCCGCCCGCTATGGCAAGAGCTTCGCCGTCGCCTCGATCGCCACGATCATCGCGACCGTCGGCGCCATCCCCTACATCGCCTTGCAGCTCAAGGCGATCTCGGGGTCCGTCAGCCTGATGGTCGAGCACTACAATGGCGCACCGCCGTCCTTCGACTTCTTCATCGGCGACGTTTCGCTCGCGGTCGCCTTCCTGCTCGCCGTCTTCGCCGTCCTGTTCGGCACGCGCCACGCCGACGCCACCGAGCATCAGGACGGGCTGGTTCTGGCGGTGGCGGTCGAATCGATCGTCAAGCTCGCCTCGTTCCTGGCGATCGGTCTTGCCACCACGTTCCTGTTCCTTGGTGGTTTCGACGGCTTCGTCGCCGCCACGTCCGCGAACAGCCAGGTGGCCGAGGCGGCCAGCTACCAGACCTCACCCTCAACTTGGGTCGTCCTCACGGTGCTGAGCGGCTTCGCCATCGTTCTCCTGCCGCGCCAGTTTTACGTCACCATCGTCGAGAACCGCAGCGAAGGCGAACTGCGCACAGCGACCTGGCTCTTTCCGTTCTACCTGGTTCTCATCAACCTGTTCGTCCTTCCGATCGCCTTCGCCGGCCTGACCATCGTCGGGGGCGAGACGTCCGCCGACCTCTATGTCCTCTCCGTCCCGCTGCTCGCAGGGCATGACCTGCTGGCACTGGCCGCCTTCATCGGCGGCCTGTCGGCTGCGACTGCGATGGTCATCGTCGAGAGCGTGGCGCTTTCCATCATGATCTCGAACGACCTGGTGATTCCGATCTTCGCCCGCGGCATGCTGCGCCCGACTGACCGGCGGCGGGAAGATCTCTCGACGGTGATCCTCAATATCCGCCGCGCGGCGATCTTCATCGTGTTGTTCGCTGCCTTCCTCTACTATCGCGAAGCGACCACCAACACGCGGCTGGCCTCGATCGGCCTGATGTCCTTCGCCGCCATCGCGCAGTTCGCGCCGGCCTTCGTCGGCGGACTGGTTTGGCGCGGGGCTAATTCGCGCGGCGCCATCCTCGGCATGGTGGCCGGTTTTGCTGTCTGGACCTACACGCTGCTGATCCCGTCCTTGATGGGGCCTGAGACCGATTTCGTCTCCAAGGGTCTCTTCGGCATCGCCGCGCTACGCCCGCAGGCGCTGTTCGGTACCGCCGGTGAGCCCCTGAACCACGGCGTCCTGTGGAGCCTCGCCATCAACACGCTGTTCTTCGTGCTGGGCTCTCTGTCGCGGGCGTCGAAGCCGCTCGAGCGCATCCAGGCTGCTCTCTTCGTGCCGCGCGACCAGAATCCCATGCCGAGCCTGCGCCGCTTCCGCACCGCCGTCACCGCCAACGATCTGCGCGAGACGATATCGCGCTATCTCGGCGTCGAACGGACCGAGCGTTCCTTCGAGACATTCGAGAAACAGTCCGGCGCGCGCATCGTCGGATCGGAGCCAGCGAACACGGCGCTCATCCGCTACTCGGAACAGCTGCTGACCAGTGCCGTCGGCTCCTCCTCGGCCCGTCTGATCCTGTCGCTCCTGTTCCAGCGGAACGACAAGTCCTCGCGCGATGCCTTCCGCCTGCTGGATGACGCGTCGGAGGCGCTGCAGCAGAATCGCGACCTGCTGCAGATCGCCCTCGACCAGATGGCGCAGGGCATCACCGTTTTTGATCGCGATTTCCGCCTGACCTGTTGGAACCGCCAGTACCGGGCGTTGTTCGACCTGCCGGAAGAACTTGGTCAGGTCGGCGTATCGCTGAGCCAGATCCTCGACCTGCTTGTCCAGCGCGGCGATCTCGATTCCGGCTCCGAGACGACAGTGCTCAATCGCCTGTCGACCTACGACCAGCCCTGGCAGATCGAATTGAAGACGAGCGGACGGATCGTCGAGCTGCGGTCGAACCCTATGCCGGACGGCGGCATGGTCGCGACCTATGCCGATATCACCGCCCGGGTGCATGCGGACAACGCGCTCAAGGTCGCCAACGAGTCGCTGGAGCAACGCGTCGCCAGCCGCACGGCGGAGCTGACCCGCGTCAACCGCGAACTGGCCCAGGCGCAGATGCTGGCCGAGGAAGCCAATCTCGGAAAGACGCGGTTCCTCGCGGCCGTCGGCCACGACATCCTCCAGCCGCTCAACGCCGCGCGGCTCTATTGCGCATCGCTGATCGAGCGCACGCGAAGAAGAACCGAGAGCGAGGCGGCGGCCAACATCGATTCCGCGCTCGATTCCGTCGAGGCGATCCTCGGCGCGGTGCTCGACATCTCCCGCCTCGACGCGGGCGCCATGAAGCCGCAGGCCACGGTATTCAGCCTCGAGGGCCTGCTGCGCCAGATCGGCACCGACTTCCAGCCGCTGGCGCGCGAGAAGAACCTGCGACTGCGGATCGTGCCGTCCAGCATCGCGGTGATGACAGACCGCAACCTCTTCCGCCGGCTGCTGCAGAACCTCGTGTCAAATGCCATCAAGTACACCCGCTCCGGCAGCGTGCTGGTCGGCGCCAGGCGACGTGGCTCGCTCGTCGAGATCCAGGTCGTCGATACCGGCATCGGCATTCCCCCGGACAAGCTTAACACCGTCTTCCAGGAGTTCCTGCGCCTGGACGAGGGCGCGAGAGAGGCGCAGGGGCTGGGGCTGGGGCTGTCCATCGTCGACCGCATCGCCCGTGTTCTGCGTCTGGAACTGCGGCTCGGGTCGACTGGGAAGGGCACGACCTTCTCGGTCCTTTTGCCGATTTCGGCCGCGCAGGAGCTCCCGGTTCCGGAGCGCGGCCGTATCGAGAGACAGGGTGCATTCTCCGTCGACGGTATGGTTGTCTACTGCATCGACAATGACGAGCGGATTCTCGAGGGAATGCGCCTGCTCCTCGAAGGTTGGGGATGCCGGGCCGTGACCATCTCGGGAACGGCCGCGCTCAACGCGATGAATGCGAAAGACCTGCCGCGACCCGATATCGTGTTCGCCGACTACCACCTTGACGACGAGACGGGTTTCGACGTCATCGCCAGCTTGCGCCTGCGCTTCGACACAGAGGTGCCCGCGGTGCTGGTCACGGCAGACCGGTCGGCCGACGTGCGCCAGCAGGCCGCCAATCTCGACATCCCGATCCTCAACAAGCCGGTGAAGCCGGCGGCACTGCGCTCGATGCTCGCCCGCCACCAGCACGCCGCCGCGGCGGAGTAGACCTCGGCCGCCGGATAGGTCAGGCCGCCGGCAGCGGCTCTGCCCCGATCTTCGACAGCTGGATCACCGCCTGCGTCCGGCTGTCGACGCCGAGCTTCTGCAGCACCGCCGAGACATGCGCCTTGATGGTCGCCTCGGACACGCCGAGTTCGTAGGCGATCTGCTTGTTGAGCAGGCCTTCGGCCAGCATCGACAGGACGCGGGACTGCTGCGGGGTGAGCGACTGCAACCGCTGGATAAGATCGGAGATTTCCGGATCGGCCTCGACGCCGAGGTCGATGTCGCTGGGCGACCAGATACCCCCGGCAAGCACCGTGCTGATCGCTTCGCGGATATGCTCCATGCTCGACGATTTCGAGATGAAGCCGGAGGCTCCGAGACTGAGCGCCCGGCGGATCGTTTCGGGATCGTCATGCGCCGATACGATCACCACCGGCACGCCGGCCTGGATCCCGCGCAGCGTCACGAGACCGGACAGGCCGCTGACACCCGGCATGGCGAGGTCGAGAAGGATGAGATCGAGGTCGTCGTTGGCGGCAACTATGGAGCGCGCGGTCTCGAAGTCGCCGGCTTCGAGAATTTCCGGCTCGCCGCCGATCCCGGCAAGCGCCTGCTTCAGCGCTCCACGAAACAGCGGATGATCGTCGGCGATCATGAACCTGACGCCTGCTGCCACCCGATCCTCCCGGTTCTCCGCCAATCTGCCGCCGACGGTATGAATCGCAAGTCTATGCTGTCGGCGAAGCAATTCAAGCGCCACATGCCTAGTTCATCCAGACCTTCCTCACGAAATCCCCGCCCAGCGGCTATGGTCGGACGCGATCCGTGCCAGTTCGCGCTGATGCCGGTGCATCGCCTGGAAGATAGCATAATCGCGGTCGAAGGCGGCGCGGGCGGACGGGTCGGGCAGGCGCCGCCGTTCCGGCTGCCGCATCTTGCGGCATGCGGTTGCCACGTCGGCATGGATGCCGGCTGCCGCGGCCCCCGCCATGGCCGTGCCGAGCAGCACCGCGTCCTCCGCTTCGGTCTCCGCCACTACGACGCCAGTGGCTCCCGAATAGAGCTCCATCAGCAGCGGATTGCGCGTGTGGCCGCCCGTGACGTGCAGGGATTCGATCCGATAGCCGTGCGCGTTCATGTGGTCGAGGATCTGCCGCACGCCGAGCGCGATCGACACGGCGGCTCGCCAGTAGAGCCTGCACAATCCGTCGAACGAGGCGTCGAGGGTAAGCCCGCTGATCGCGCCGGTCGCGTGCGGGTCGGCGAAGGGCGAGCGATTGCCGTGAAAGTCCGGCAGAACGTGCAGGCTCGGCGCGAGATGGGGCTCTGCCGCGCGCAGTTCGCCGATTCGGCCGATGATCCGTGCATGCATCCGCGCATCCGGCTCCCCGCCCTGGCCGTGCAGGCGGATGATGTGGTCGAGCAGCGCGCCCGTCGCGGATTGCCCGCCTTCCGATTGCCACAGGCCGGGAAGCGCCGTGCCGAAATAGGGACCCCAGATGCCGGGCACCATGCGCGGGTCGCCTGAGAACGCCATCACGCAACTCGAGGTGCCGGCGATCAGCGCCAGATGCCGATCGGCGGTCTCGGCAGCATGCGCTCCGATTACGCCAAGCGATCCGGCAAAGGCGTCGATCAACCCGGTGCCGACCCGGCAGGACGCCGGTAATCCGAGGTCGCGCGCCGCCGCGCCGGTCAGCGTTCCGATCGGCGTGCCGACCGCTGTCGCCTCGGCCGGCAGCCCGCCCCGCGCCAGCATGTCGCCGAGACCGACGGCCTCGAAGAAGTCGCTCCGCCAGCCGCCGTCATGCGCGAGATAGGTCCATTTCGTCGTCAGCGTGCACTGCGATCGGGCGGTCGAGCCGGTCGCCTTCCAGGTCAGGAAGTCGGCAAGGTCGAAGAAATGTCCCGCTGCGTTCCAGGACGACGGCAGGTTCCGCTTCAGCCACATCAGCTTCGGCGTCTGCATCTCGGGCGACATCACCCCGCCGATATGGTCGAGCACCTCATGGCCGGTGGCGGTGCATTCGTCGGCCTCGGCCAGCGCCCTGTGGTCCAGCCAGACGATCGTGTCCCACCGGCTCTCTTCGCTGGTGGATACGCTGACCTGGTGTCCGTCCGTTCCGCGCACCACCAGCGAGCAGGTCGCGTCGAAGCTGATAGCTATGACATCGTCTGGCCGTGCGCCGGCCTTGACCCTGGCTGCCTGGACGGCACGGCAGACCGACCGCCAGATATCCTCGGAGTCGTGCTCGGCGTGGTTCGCGGAAGGGCGGTTCATGGCGATCGGATGTTCGCCCCGGCCGAGAAGCCGCCCGGCCGCGTCGAAAACCCCGGCACGGGCGCTGCCGGTGCCGACGTCGACGGCGCAGATCAGGCCGCCTTTCACGTCAGGTCGCCGGCGCGCTCGGAAGGATCAGGTCGGGAAGCAGCCGCATGTCGTCGAAAATGGCGTCCGGATCGAGCGCCTCGACTGCCGCGCGAAGCCCGCTTGGCGCGGCGTGGGTTCCTCCCGTGAAGGCGAGCACGCGCATCCCGGCGCTCTTGGCGGCCTGTATGCCGGCCGGGCTGTCCTCGATCACCACGCAATCCTGCGGCCGCGCGCCCATGTCGCGGGCGGCGTGGAGGAAAAGATCGGGCGCCGGCTTGCCGTGCTTCACCATGGTCGAACTGTATATGTGCGGCTCGAGGCTTTCCAGTAGGCCGGTGAGGGAGAGGGAAAGCCGTATACGTTCCGGCTTGGACGAGGAGGCGACGCAACGCGGCCCGGACAGGCGTGCCAGCGTGCCGGCAATGTGCGGGATCGGCTTCAAGTCGCGGCGGAAGCGGTCGTTCAGCCGCTCGCGCAATTCCGCCAGGTGCATGTCGGTTACCTGGACCCCGAAATCGTCGTGCATGATCGACATGATCGTCGCCATCGAGCGGCCGAGGAAGCGCGCATAGGCGAGGTCGGTTGCAAGCGGCGCGCCGAGCTCGACGAAGTAGCTCGTCAGCACGTCGATGGACAGCGGTTCGCTGTCGACCAGCACGCCGTCGCAATCGAAAATGACAAGGGCAGGCCGGTCGCTCATCCAACCATCCTTCGCGACCGGTCCGCCGCCTCGCTACCGGTCGTCTCATCGCGGCAGGGCGTTGTCTACGATCCGAGATAGCTGCGCAAGGTCGCCTCCGTACCATCGGCCCAGAGTCTTGTGAGCCATTTGGCAAAGCTCGACTGGAATGCCGGTGACACGCCGACGGCACCGTAGATGTCGGCCATCGCCAGCCATGCGGAGGGCTGCGCCCGGGCGACCTCCGCGACCCCTTGCAGCCGCTCCCAGGCCGGGTCATTCGGCGCGATAGGGCGGCCACTATCGCTGGTGCCGTGGCAGTAGCGACACCACAGCGCCGATTCGAGCGCCAGGCCCGAGACGCTTTCGCCTCGCGCAAGCCGGTCGGCAATGGTTGGAACGATGAACTTGGGCTGCCGGTTCGACCCGTCGAGGCAGAGCCGCCGCACCGTGTCGCCGATCTTGGGGTTGGCGAACCGTTCTTCGATCAGGGCGTAGTAGTCGTCGAGGTTCGTATTCGGCACAGGCGGCAGAACGGGAATGATCTCGTCGTGTGCGACCTTGCGCAGGAAGCCGCGCACCAGCGCGTTTTCCATCGCCTCGTGGACGAACTCGATGTCCATCAGTCCGGCCGGATATGCAATGATTGCATGGCCGCCGTTGAGGATGCGGATCTTCATGTGCTCGTAGGGGGTGACGTCCGGCACGAACTGGACGCCGACCTTTTCGAGCGCCGGGCGGCCGGCGGGGAAATTGTCTTCGAGCACCCACTGGCGAAATGTTTCGCAGAAGACGGGCCAGGCATCCTCCACGCCGAATTCATCGGCCAGTATGCCACGCTCTCGGTCTCCGGTGGCAGGTGTAATGCGATCTACCATGCCATTCGGAAAGGCGACGTCCCGTCCGATCCAGTCCGCCAGCGCGGTGTCGGAGAGCTCAGCCAGCCCGATGACCGCGTTGCGCGTCACCACGCCGTTGTGGGGGATGTTGTCGCAGGACATGACAGTGAAGGGCCCTATACTCGCCGCTCTGCGACGCTTCAGGCCGGCGACGATCAGACCGAAGACCGTCTTCGGCGCGTCGGGATTGGCGCCATCGGCGATGATCGCCGGATGGGCGGCGTTAAACGAACCGGTTGCCGGATCGATGAAGTAGCCGCCTTCGGTAATGGTCAGCGACACGATGCGGATGGCGGGGTCGGCGAGCCGCGCGACGATTGCGCCGCTGTCGCCCGGCTCCAGATAGTCGATCATGGCGGCGGTGACGCGCGCCGACATGTGCGTGGCGTCCTGTTCGACGACGGTGGTCAGCCAGTCCTGGCGTTTCAACCGGTCTCGCCCCGCGGAATCCGCCTCGAGCACGCCTGCGCCGACGATCGCCCAGTCGCGATCGTCCCCGAGATTGAAGAGATCGTCGAGATAGACGGCCTGGTGCGAACGATGGAAGTTGCCGACGCCGAAATGCAGGATGCCGCCGCGCAGCGCCCCCGCATCGTAGCGCGGCGCTGCGACTCGTTCAGGGAGCTTGTCGAGAGTCCGGGCGGAGAGCTTGATCGGCATCCGGCGGTCCTCAGCTCATCCAGTTGCCGCCGTCGACATTGTATGTCTGGGCAACGATGTAGTCGGCCTCGCTCGACGCCAGGAAGACGGCCATCCCCGTCAGGTCCCCTGCCGTGCCCATCCTGCCGAAAGGCACGGCTTCGCCGACCCGCCTCTTCTTCTCGCCGGGCTTCAGGTTCTCGTATTTCGCGAACAGCGCATCGACATGGTCCCAGTGCTCGCCGTCGACGACGCCGGGCGCGATCGCGTTGACGTTGATGCGGTGCTTGATCAGGTCGAGCCCGGCCGACTGGGTCAGCGAGATGATCGCCGCCTTGGTGGCGCAGTAGACGCCGACGAGAGCTTCGCCGCGCCGGCCGGCCTGGCTGGCCATGTTGATGATCTTGCCGCCGCGCCCCGCCGCGATCATCGATTTCGCCGCCGCCTGCAGCGTGAACAGCGCGCCGGCGACATTGACCGAGAACAGCCGGTCGTAGCTGGCGCGCGTGATCTCGACGATCGGGGCGAGGTCGAACAGCGCGGCATTGTTGATCAGGATGTCGACCCCTCCGGCCTTCACCTCGACCTCCCTGATCGCGGCGTCGATCGACTCCTGTTTCGCCACATCGAGCGCCACGGCATAGGCGGCAGGTCCGATTTCGCTCGCCGTGGCTCTGGCGGCGTCGAGATTGATGTCGGCGATCGCCACCCGCGCGCCTTCGCGCACATAGGCCTCCGCGAAGGCGCGTCCGATGCCGCGCGCGGAACCGGTGATCAGCGCCGATTTGCCCTCCAGCCGCATCAGCGGATCGCCTTCCCGTCGGTGTCGAAGCGGTGCAGCTTGGCCGCGTCCGGCGTCAGCCAGATCTCGTCGCCGTGGGCCACCTTGATCTCGCCGTCCGCCCTGACGGTCAGCGGGCCGACCTCGGAGTTCACATGCAGGAACGTGTCGGAGCCGAGATGCTCGGCGACGCCGACCGTTGCCTTCCACTCGCCGGGCGTCGTCACGCGCAGG
This sequence comes from Mesorhizobium sp., assembly GCA_019635735.1. Taxonomy (GTDB): domain Bacteria; phylum Pseudomonadota; class Alphaproteobacteria; order Rhizobiales; family Rhizobiaceae; genus Mesorhizobium_A. The sequence goes on along the minus strand of JAHBYX010000003.1, from coordinate 277,075 downwards.
TGTTCGGGGCGGATGCCGATCGTGGCCGCGTTGTGTTTGGCAGCCGCCGCCCCGGTCACGAGGTTCATCTTTGGCGAGCCGATGAATCCGGCGACGAACAGGTTCTTCGGCGCCTTGTAGAGCTCCATCGGCGAGCCGACCTGCTCGATGTTGCCGGCGTTGAGCACGACGATCTTGTCGGCCATCGTCATCGCCTCGACCTGGTCGTGGGTGACGTAGATCATCGTCGTCTTCAACTGCTGGTGAAGCTCGGTGATCTCTAGCCGCATCGTGCCGCGCAGTGCTGCGTCCAGGTTGGACAGCGGCTCGTCGAACAGGAAGGCCGACGGTTGCCGCACGATGGCGCGGCCGATCGCGACGCGCTGGCGCTGACCGCCGGAGAGCTGGCCGGGCCGTCGCTCGAGATAGTTGGTGAGATTGAGTGTCGCTGCGGCTGCCTTCACCTTGCGGTCGATCGTCGCCTGGTCCTCGCCCGCCATCTTGAGCGGGAACGCGATGTTCTTCGCCACTGTCATGTGCGGGTAGAGCGCGTAGGACTGGAACACCATCGCGAGCTTGCGCTTGGCCGGCGCCTCGTTGGTGACGTCGCGCCCGTCGATCTCGATCGTGCCGCCGCTGGTGTCCTCCAGTCCGGCGATCAGCCGCAGCAGCGTGGACTTGCCGCAGCCCGACGGTCCGACGAACACGACGAACTCGCCGTCCTCGATGACGAGATCGATATCGGGGATGATGTTCGTCGCCCCGAAGGATTTCGACACGTTCTTGAGCGTGATGTTGCCCATTTCAGTCCCTCCCGGATTTCTGTGGGCGCTACTTCACGGCGCCGAATGTCAGGCCGCGCACCAGCTGCTTCTGGCTGAACCAGCCCATAATCAGGATCGGCGCGATGGCGAGCGTCGAGGCAGCCGACAGCTTCGCCCAGAACAACCCTTGAGGACTGGAGAACGAGCTGATGAAGGCGGTCAGGGGTGCTGCTTCGGTCGTCGTCAGGCGGATGGTCCAGAACGCCTCGTTCCAGGCCAGGATGATGTTGAGCAGCATGGTCGAGGCGATGCCCGGCACCGCCATCGGCGTCAGCACATAGACGATCTCGTTCCACAGCGAGGCGCCGTCCATTCGGGCAGCCTCCAGGATCTCGCCCGGGATCTCGCGGAAATAGGTGTAGAGCATCCACACCACGATCGGCAGGTTGATCATCGTCAGCATCAGCGTGAGGCCGATGCGGCTGTCGAGAAGGCCGAGGTCGCGGAAGATGATGTACATCGGAAACAGCACGGCCACCGCCGGCATCATCTTTGTGGACAGCATCCACATCAATACGTCCTTGGTCCGCTTCGTCGGCGAGAACGCCATCGCCCATGCGGCGGGGACGGCGATGAGCAGCGCGAGCAGCGTCGAGCCGACCGACAGGATCACCGAATTCATGAACGGCTTGAAGTAGTTGTACTGGCCCTGGACCTCGCGATAACTCTCCGTCGTGAAGGACGGGATGAGCTTGAAACCGGCGATTGCCTCGGTCTCCGATTTGAACGAGGTGATGATCGTGTAGAGGATCGGGAAGAAGATGATCAGCGCCACCGCCCATGCGGCAGCCGTTGCGACGATCTTGTGCCGTGTCGTGACCTTGCGAGCCATGATCGCCTCCTCACTTGTCCAGGTTCTTGCCGACCGCGCGCATGGCGAAGAAGGCGACGATGTTGGCGAGGATCACGGCGATGATGCCGCCGGCGGAGGCCTGGCCGATTTTGAATTCGAGCGACGCCTTCTGGTAGACGAGGAAGGGCAGGTTGGTTGAAGCGTAGCCCGGCCCGCCATTGGTCGTGACCAGGATCTCGGCATAGACCGCCAGCAGGAAGATCGTCTGGATCAGGATCACGACGGTGATCGCCCGCGACATGTGCGGCAGCGTCAGGTACCAGAAGCGGGCGAGCGCTCCCGCCCCGTCCATCTCCGCCGCCTCCTTCTGCTCACCGTCGAGCGATTGCAGCGAGGTGAGCAGGATCAGCGTCGCAAAGGGCAGCCACTGCCATGCGACGATCATGATGATCGAGAACAGCGGATACTGCGCGAACCAGTCGACCGGCTGGAGGCCGAGGAAGCGCGCGAGGTCGGCGGTGACGCCGTAGCCCGGGTGAAGGATCATGTTCTTCCACACCAGCGCCGCAACCGGCGGCATGACGAAGAACGGCGAGATCACCAGGATACGCACGACGCCCTGGCCGAAGATCGGCTGGTCGAGCAGGATCGCCAGCAGGATGCCGCCGACGATGGTGATGAGTAGCACCGCGCCGACGATGATCAGCGTGTTGAGGATGGCGAAGAAGAAGGCCGGGTTCGAGTAGAACAGCGCGTAGTTGGCGAGGCCGACGAAACCGTCGCGGATGGGGTTGAGCGGGTTGTACTGCTGGAACGAGAGCCAGAGCGTGATGGCCAGGGGCACGATCATCCAGATGAACAGCAGGACCACCGACGGCGCCATCATCAGGCGGGCGAGTGTCTGGGTCTGTCGCGTGGCCATGGGACGATCTCCGGGTTTCGCGGTCGCACACGGCAGGGCCGGTTCGCTGCCTCGCGCACGAGGCTTGCTGTCGCCTGAGGTCTGCGGAAGGGTGGCCGCCCGGACGGATCCGGACGGCCGAGGCACCGGGAGGATGCCTATTGGATGTAGCCGCCTTCCTTCATGGTGGCGGTAGCGGCGTCCTGGGCCTGCTTGAGTGCATCGTCGACCGACATCTGGCCGGCGAGCGCGGCAGAGAACAGCTGGCCTACCGTCGTTCCGAGACCCTGGAATTCGGGGATCGCGACGAACTGGACGCCGGTGTAGGGCACGGGCTTCACGGTCGGTTTGGTCGGGTCGGCGGCATTGATCGAATCGAGCGTCATCTTCGCGAAGGGCGCCGCCTTCTGGTATTCCGGATTGGCATAGAGCGAAGTCCGGGTGCCCGGAGGCACGTTGGCCCAGCCTTCCTTGGAGGCGACGAGTTCGGCGTAGCCCTTGCCGGTCGCCCAGGCGATGAACTTCTGGGCGGCTTCGGCCTTCTGCGTGCCCGCCGGGACGCCGAGCGACCATGCCCAGAGCCAGTTGCCGCGCTTGCCGAGACCCGTGTCGGGCGCCAGCGCATAGCCGACCTTGTCAGCGACGGTTGAGTCCTTCGGGTTCGAGACGAACGACGCCGCCACCGTGGCGTCGATCCACATGCCGCACTTGCCCTGCTGGAACAGCGCCAGGTTCTCGTTGAAGCCATTGGACGAGGCGCCCGCGGGCCCTGCGTCCTTCATCAGGTCGACATAGAACTGCAGCGTATTCTTCCATTCGGGCTGGTCGAACTGCGGCATCCATTTCTCGTCGAACCAGCGCGCGCCGAAGGAGTTCGCCGTGGCCGTGAGGAAGGCCATGTTCTCGCCCCAGCCGGCCTTGCCGCGCAGGCAGATGCCGTTGATGTCTGCGGCCCGGTCGGTCATCTTGCGGGCGGCGTCGGCCACGAACCCCCAGGTCGGCGCGTCGGGCATCTTCAGCCCCGCCTTCTCCATCAGGTCGGTGCGATACATGATGAAGGAACTCTCGCCGTAGAACGGGGCGGCATAGAGCTTCCCATCGACAGACAGGCCGCCGGCGATGGCGGGGATGATGTCCGCGGCGTCGTAGTCGGCGCCGAGATTGTCGAGCGGCAAGAGCCAGTTCTGCTTTGCCCAGATCGGAACCTCGTAGGTACCGATCGTCATCACGTCGTACTGGCCGCCCTTGGTGGCGATGTCGGTCGTCACGCGCTCGCGCAGAACGTTTTCTTCGAGCGTGACCCAGTTCAGCTGAATGTCTGGGTTTTTCGCGGTGAAATCGTCAGTCAGCTTCTGCATGCGGATCATGTCGCCATTGTTGACAGTGGCGATGGTGAGCGTCTCGGCCTGGGCCGACCAGGCGAGGGCAAGCGTCGAGCACGCGCCCAGGATGAGCGTTCTGAAAGTCATCGATTTCCTCCCAATACAGCCGAATGAGCAAATGCCTTGGCTGTGGGCAATTACTCATACTCTCTGATCTAGGTCAAGCCGGATTCGTTGCTGCGGCGCAGCAGGCCGATCGGATCAGCGGGACGAGAGGGTGAGTTCGGCGAGCAGCCATTCCCGGAAGGCGCGGATCTTCGGCACGTTGCGGCGTGTCGTCTGGTGGACCAGCCAGTAGGAGCGCTCGTCCTGGCCGAGGATGTCGAAAGGCTGGATCAGGCTGCCGGCCACGAGCTCCTGGCTGAACATGGCCGGCGTGAGGATGCCGACGCCGAGACCCGCGACGGCCGCGCGACCTTCATAGCTCTGGGAGCCGAACTGGCTTCGGGGCCGCGCCGCGAGCGCGTCCGCCGCATCGACTCCTGCCAGGCTGAACCAGATCGTCCACCAAGGGTCTCCGGCATCGATGATGGGAAGCCTGAGCAGGTCGGCGGGTTCACGTACGCCCCCGATGCTGGCGGCGAGCGCCGGGCTGAGCATCGGGGCGAAGGTCTCCCGAAACAGAAAGTGGGAATCGAGCCCCGCCCACTCGCCGACTGGACTCGAGCGGATGGCGACATCGAAATTGTCGCGCGCCAGGTCGACGAGGACATCCGACGTCTCGATCCTTACCGCTATCCTCGGATTGTCCATCTGGAAGGCGCCGAGATGCAGTGCCAGCCAGTTTGCGGCGAAGGTGGTGATGGTGCTGATCGACAGCGTGCCCTGGCCGCCCGTCCGCGCAGTTTCATAAGCCTCCGCGATCTTCCTGAAGGCATCGGTCGATGCGACCGCGAGAGCCTGGCCCGTCTCCGTCAGCAGCACCTGCCTCGGCTTGCGCACGAACAGCGCCGACCCGACCCGCTCTTCCAGGACCTTGATCTGATAGCTCACCGCCGCCTGGGTCATGGCGAGTTCTTCGGCCGCGCGGGTAAAGCTCAGATGCCGCGCCGCTGCCTCGAAGGCGCGGAGTGCTGAAAGAGGGGGGAGACGTGTCGACATGCATAAGGCCTCTTGATGCATGATACGCAACGTTCAATTGGTGAACAAGCCGCTCCCGGTCCATCTGGAAGGTATCGAATGCAGTGGAAGGAGGCTCCCATGCTGATCGAAACCGTGCGCTCCGTCTTCGCCCACGTGGTCGATGCCGTGGAGATCGTGATGCTTGACCATGCCAGAAGGCGCAGCAATGCGATGGCTGTCCGCCACATCGAGGATCTTCCGGCCTATCTGCGCCGGGACATCGGTATCCTGGATGATGCCGAAATCGGTGATGCCGTCGAGCGCGGCGGGCGCCGCACCGACGACAGGGACGCGTGCCGTCCCTTGGCGATCGTGCCGCACGCGGTATAAGCCCGGCTAGTGTATCTCGAGCAGCGCCTTCGCGGTCGCTTCGTCGGTGATGAGGCCGTTGACGAGCCCGCCGCGGATCGCGGCTGCGATTGCTGGGAGCTTGGCGCTCCCCATTGCGGCGGCGATGACCAGCGAGCGCGACCGGTCCGGGATCGGCGCCGAAGCGACGCGGTCGTTGGTGATGCCCTCGATCAGTGCCCCGTCCGCGTCGAACGCCCAGCCGACGATTTCGCCGACGGCGCCTGCCTTGCGCAGCGCCGCGAGTTCCGCCTCCGACACGAAACCGTCAAGGACGAGCGGCGCGTTGGACCCGAGCTCGCCGATGCCGACGAAGGTGACGTCGGCGCGGGCGGCAAGCTCGAGCGTCGGGCGGATCATTGCCTGAGCATGCAGCATCTCCCGCTCCGCCTTCGACGAGGCGATGACCGGCAGCGGCATCGGGAAGGAGCGCGACTTCACCGTGTCGGCCATCGTGAAGACGACGTTGTAGTAAGCGGCCGACCCGTCCGGTGCGATATTGCCGGTCAGCGACACCACCTTGTGCTGCGGCCCGTCGATCGACGGAAGCTGTTCCACCGCCGCCTTCAATGTCCGCCCGGTCCCCATCGCCAGCACGATCGGCTCGCTCTTCGACAGCCAGCGCTCGATTTCGGCGGCTACGGCCTGCGCGACGCCGAGCGTCGTCGAATTGGAGCCCGGATCGCTCGGCACGACCTCGCAGAAGGCAAGACCGAATCGCTCAGTCAGATCCTTGGCAAGCGACAGGCATTGCGCGATCGGATGATCGATCCTGACCTTCACCAGACCTTCCGCCACGGCAAGCGAAACGAGGCGCTGCGCCGACTGGCGAGAAACACCCAACTTGGCGGCGATCTGGTCCTGCGTATTGCCGGCAACATAATAGAGCCAGCCGGCGCGGGCCGCGTCGTCGAGCTTGGGATTGATCGTGGCCATGAGCCGGCTTTCCGATGGAATTCTAGCGCAGGGGAACTTGATAGGACCAATTTGGTCCGAGCGGCAACTGCCCACGTTCCGTCCATTCCCTGCCGCTTCTTTGGACTTGCAGGGCGGGCGCTTCAAAAATAAGCTTTGTCATACAAAACAAGCTCGTCATACATTTCGCGACGCCGGCGCAGACGGCTGAGCATTCAGATAGGGGCACGACATGACCATCCTCCGCACCGCAATTCTGGCAGCCGCATCGACACTGGCGCTCTCCGTGGCGTCCGCCGAGGCCAAGACGCTGACGATCTCCTGGTGGGGCTTCAACGGCGAGAAGCTCGACCAGTTCATCGTCAAGCCGTTCCAGGAGAAGTGCGGCTGCGAGCTGGTGTTCGAGACCGGAAACAATGCCGACCGCCTCAACAAGATCAAGCAGCGCGGCGGGGCGGGCGTCGACGTGGCCTACTTCACCGACTCCTATTCCCAGATCGGCATCGAGGAAGGACTGTTCCAGAAGGTCGACCCGGCGAAGCTTCCCAATCTCGCCGGCCTCTACGATCTCGCAAAGGATCCGCAGGGCGGCTACGGCCCGGCTTACACGATCGGCCGCGTCGGCATCATGTACGACGAGGCCAAGGTGAAGCCGATCACGTCCTGGGCAGACCTGTGGCGCGAAGACCTGAAAGCCTCGCTTTCGCTGCCGGGCATCACCACGACAGCCGGCCCGATGGTCGTGCTGCTCGCGGGCGACAAGGCCGGCACCGACGCGTTCACCAACGCCGATCCGGCCTTCGCGGAGATCGAGAAGATCAAGCCGAACGTCGTCAAGAACTACAACACCGGTTCGGAACTGGTGAACCTGTTCTCGACGGGCGAGGTCACCGCCTCGCTGGCGCAGGATTTCGTCCTCGGCCAGCTGAAGAAGGCGGTCCCGACCATCAAGTGGGCCGACCTTCCCGACGCGATTGCCACGCTCAACACCGTCAACATACCGAAGGGCGCGGCGGAGCCCGAGCTCGCGCACGAGTTCATCAACTTCATCCTGGACCCGGCCGTTCAGCAGACGCTGGCCGAGAATGGCGTCGACGCGCCGGTGGCCACGTCGGTGACGCTGACGCCTGAACAGGCAGTGCAGTGGACCTACGGCGCCGACATGATCAAGAACCTGAAGCGGATCGACTATTCCAAGCTCAATGCCGCCAAGGGCGCGTGGATCGAGCGCTGGAACGAGATATTCGGGGGGTGAGCGATCGCTTCAAGCAGCGAATTCATCGTGCCGGCGGCACGATGAAAGATCGCGAACCGGGGAGCTGCCGCAGGCAGCGGGCCCCCGGGTGGCAGGCCATCTCTGCACGAGCATGGCCCCTTGTGACGATTGATCGGTTCCCATGTTGAAGCGCCATATCGGCTGGTGGCTGGCTCTGCCTGCGACCCTGCTCGTCGTGCTGTTCCTGGTGCTGCCGGTGGCAGGCACCATCGGCTCGACCTTCGGGGAGGGCGCAGGTCCCTTCGCGCCCTACGTCAACTTCTTCTCCAGTGGCTTCCGGCGCAGGGTGCTCTGGCGGACGCTGGAGATCTCGCTCGCCACGACCGCCATCTCGCTGCTGCTCGGCTTCCTGACGGCCTATGTCGTCTCGCGCGCCCCGCGCAACCTGAAGAGCATCCTGATCATCGCCGCCGTCTTCCCGCTTCTGACCGGCGTCGTGGTGCGTTCGTTCGCCTGGCTCATCATCCTCGGCAAGAACGGCATCCTGAACAACCTGCTGCTGGCCATAGGCGTAACCGACGAGCCATTCGCGATGCTCTACACGCAAGGGTCGGTCATCGTCGCGATGGTCTACCTGTTCACGCCTCTGATGATCCTGACGCTGGTCGGCGTGCTGGAGAACATACCGGACGACCTGATCCAGGCTTCCGCGTCGCTCGGTGCGAGCCCGGGCTCGACCTTCCGTCAGGTCGTCTTTCCACTCGCGGTGCCCGGCCTGATCGTCGGTGCCGTTCTCGTCTTCACCGGCTCGTTCACCTCCTACGCCACGCCGCAGCTTCTCGGCGGCGAGAAGCAGATGGTGATGGGCACGCTGATGTACCAGCAGGCGATGGTGAACTTCGACTGGATCAGCGCCTCGACGATCGCCACGATCATGGTCGTGATCACGATTGCGATCGTGCTCCTGATGACGCGCGTCGCCAAGCGCCTCAACCCGATGGCGACCTGAGGGGCGACGCGATGGCGACCAGGATCCCCCTCCCGCTCATCCTGCTGACGGTGGCCGTCTACATCTTCCTGGTCGGCCCGCTGATCATCATCCTCGGCGCGGCGGTCTCGGATACGACCTATCTCACTTTCCCGCCGCAGGGTTTCACGCTGCACTGGTTCCAGCGTATCTTCGAGATCGGCGCCTTCCGCCGGACGATCGTGACCAGCCTGCAGCTCGCCTGCCTGGCGACCGCGCTGGCTCTGGTCATCGGCATTCCGGCCGCCTATGCGCTCAACCGTTACCGGATCCAGCTGCCGACGTGGCTCTCGACCGTCTTCGTCCTGCCGATCCTGGTGCCGGAGATCGTCCTCGGCTTCTCGCTGCTCAAGTCGGTCGCGGTGGGCGCATCGCTGCCCATCTTCCCGACGCTGCTGATCGGCCACACGCTGCTCGTGCTGCCCTACGCGGTGCGAGTGATCTCGGCGAGCCTCGCCTCGTTCGACTTCTCCATCGAAGAGGCCGCGATCTCGCTCGGCAGCCCGCCGTCCAGGACCTTCTTCACGATCGTCCTGCCGAACGTCCGGTCGGGCGTGATCGCGGCTTTCATCCTTGCCTTCATCACCTCGATCAATGACGTCTCGACCTCGCTGTTCCTGACCGGGCCCGGCATCTCCACCCTGCCGATCCAGATCCTCGCCCATGTCGAGCAGTTCTTCGATCCCGTGATCGCCTCCGTCTCCGTTCTCCTGATGCTGCTCACCGTGGCGGTGATGGCGATCGTGGAGCGGACGCTCGGCCTGACGTTCCTCACGAAGTAATCCCGATGACCCAGCCGCTTTCCGTCCGAAACGTCACCGCCCACTACGGCACAACCAAAGTGCTGGAAGACCTGTCGCTCGACGTGGCCGAAGGCGAGCTCGTCTCGCTGCTCGGCGCATCGGGCTGCGGCAAGACCACCACGCTGCGCCTCATCGCCGGCTTTCTCGAACCGACCTCGGGCACCATCACGCTCGGCGGGCGCGACCTGACACGGCTTCCGGCCTACAAGCGGGACATCGGCCTGGTCTTCCAGAACTACGCGCTCTTCCCGCATCTGACCGTTCTGGAGAACGTGGCCTTCGGTCTCAAGCAGCGTGGCATCGCCGGGCCGGAGCGCGAAAAGCGCGCCCGCGCCATGCTCGAGCGCGTCGGCCTTGCCCCGCTCGCCGACCGGCTGCCGGGCGCGCTGTCGGGCGGGCAGAAGCAGCGCGTCGCGCTGGCGCGCGCACTGGTCATCGAGCCGCCGCTCCTGATGTTCGACGAACCGCTGTCCAACCTCGATGCCAAGCTCCGCATCGACATGCGCGTCGAGATCCGCCAGCTGCAGCGCGCCAACCGCACCACCGCCGTCTACGTGACTCACGACCAGGAGGAGGCGTTCTCGATCTCCGACCGCGTGGCGATCATGAATGCCGGCCGCATCATGCAGTTCGACACGCCCGAGACGCTCTACCAGCGCCCGGCCAATTCCTTCGTCGCCCGCTTCGTCGGCTTCGAGAACCTGATCCCGATGAAGGTCGTCGCCCGCGACGGAGCGAACGTCACCGCCGAGACGGCCGGCGGGGCGAGGCTTGCGATGTCGGGCGAGCGCTTCGGGGAGATTCCGGACGGCTTCATTTTCGCGAGCCGCGCGGACGGGCTGAGGGTGGTGCCGGGGACGGGCGAGGGGATCCCGGCCACGACAGGGCTGCGCACCTATCTCGGGCGCGCTTATCAATACCAGTGCGACACCGCCGCCGGCCCGATCGTCGCCAATGGCGCATTGTCGGAACCGCTGGAGCCGGGGTCCACGGCGACGCTGGTGCCTGTGCCCGACCAGTGCTGCGTGCTGAAGGCGGAGTGATGAGGCAGGCTCCGCCCCCTCCACCATGCTTCGCATGGTCCCCCTCCCCCGTAAACGGGGGAGGATTGAGGCCGCGGCCGGCCGCGACCGCATTTCCTCCCCTGCGAAGCGGGGGAGGGGGACCACCGAAGGCGGTGGAGGGGGCGTATGCGTGCGATCCCACGGCTGACCGTCCATGACCCTCCTCCTGACAAACGCCCTCCTCCTCCCCTGCACGCCCGACATGCCCGTCATCGAGAACGGCTGGGTGCAGGTGGACGGCGAGACCATCACCGCCACGGGGTCCGGCGCGCCGCCGGCAATACCGGGCGCCGAGACGATCGACCTTTCCGGCGACATCCTGATGCCGGGCATGGTCAACCCGCACTGCCACATCGCCATGACGCTGTTCCGGGGGCTGGGCGAGGATGTGGACGACAGGCTCTACCGCTACGTCCTGCCGATGGAGCGCAAGTTCGTCACGCCGGAGATGGTGCGCGCCGGCACGGCGCTCGGCGTTTACGAGATGATCAGTTCCGGCGTCACCGCCGTGGCGGATATGTATTACTTCGAGACCGAGGTCGGGCGCGTGATCGACCAGGCCGGCATGCGCGGCGTCGTCGGCCAGACGATCGCCGACTTCAATCCGCCCGATCACAAGACCATCGACGAAGGCTTCGCGCTGACCGAGGAACTCGTCGCCGAGTTCCGCGGCCATTCGCGCGTGACGCCCTCCATTGCCCCGCACGCGCCCTATTCGACGGACATCGCGGTGATGAACCGCGTCGCGCGATGGGCGGACGACAATCCCGACGTGCCGTTGCAGATCCACCTCGCCGAGATGGATTCGGAGATGGAGTGGTGCGCGAAGAACCATGGTCTGCGCCCGGTCGAGGTGGTCGAGAAGGCAGGCCTCTTGCGCAAGGGGCTGATCTGCGCCCACTGCCTGCATGTGAACGAGAGCGACATCGAGAAGATGGCGCATGCCCGCGTCTGCGTCGCCCACAATGCCCGCTCCAACGCCAAGGCGGGCAGGGGCATCGCCCCGGTGGAGGCCATGCGAAGGGCGGGGCTGCCGGTCGGCATCGGCACGGACGGGCCCATGAGCGGCAACGGGCTCGACCTGTTCGCGCAGTTCGGCCCGGTGACGATGTTCCAGAAGCTGCTCGGCCATTCGAGGAAGCCAATGCCGGTGGTCGAGGTCATCCGCATGGCCACGATCGAGGGGGCAACGGTGCTCGGCATGGACGACAGGATCGGCTCGATCGAGCCCGGCAAGCAGGCCGACCTGGTGCACATCGACCTCTCCGCGCCGCGCCTCCAGCCGATCTACGATCCCTACGCGACGCTGGTCTATTCGACGCTGGCCGACGACGTGCGCGACGTCATGGTCGCGGGTAAATGGCTGATGCGCGACCGGGAGGTTCTGACGCTGGAGCGGAAGAAGGTGATGCGCGATGCGCTGCAGGTCGCGTCGGCGTTCAAGGCGGAGATGAAACGGATCGATGCTGCGACGTGACCGGCAGGCGGCGTACATGGTCCCGTCCGAGCTCGTATGCGGCTCGGCCAGGTATTTCGGGATGGACGGACGGAACCTCGCTGGGGGAGCGCGTCAGGACGTGTCGATCCGCCCCGTCCACGAGAGGGCGGCGGCATGAACCTTGCCGGGGACCATGAGCGATTTCTGACCTTTCCGGCAATCGCCGGCGAGGGGGCTCTTGTCGTGGCCGGGATCGGCACAGGTCTGGATCATCCGGAGGGCCGCCATGCGGCGCCGTTGATCCCTCATGTCCAGCACGATACGCGCCAGCGCGCGCAGCGATGCGGCGAGCGCCATCGCGTCGGCGGAGCGGGTGCCGTAGCGGACCGGCGGCAGGGAGGGCGACCAGAGGCGGCCGGCGGTGTTCCATTCCGACCCGGCGACGAACTCCCGCAGGATCGCGTCGGCCCGGCAGACGTACCAGAGGACCAGCCAGCGGACGAGAAACGAGCGGCCGGCGACGTCCTCGGCGAGATCAGCGAGCGACAGCAGCCTCGCGGCGATGCTGCCCAACACGTCCCTCCCTTCTTTTGCCTTCCAGGCCAATGCCGCCTCCTTTCAACTGCCGGAAGTTTGGTGCAAGTGGCGGAGGTGGTGGATGGAAAGTGGGTGGCGAATAGTAAATGGTGAATGGAAGCAGAGGCTTGCGGGCGGAGATTTTTTGGGACGCCGGCGATCGATCCACGGGGTGGGTTGGCGAATTGCTTCGCATGTCCACCAGTGGCCGTCATCCCGGACGCCGAAGGCGATCCGGGATCCATTGATCGCTGGGAGAAGGGCGCTGTCGGATATGCCGCAGAGGCAGCTGTTTTCGGCGTGTAACCGGAGAGAAGAATGGATACCGGCTGGCCTCCGGCCTCCGGCATGACGATCGCGCGGGGGTAATGCCGCGATGACGGCAGAGGTTTCGCCGCATGAAGGTAGGGTGTTTCTTCTGGCGATTTATGCGGGACGGCCGTCATCCCGGACGCCGAAGGCGATCCGGGATCCATTGATCGCTGGGAGAAGGGCGCTGTCGGATATGCCACGGAGACAGGCCTTTTCGGCGTGTAACCGGAGAGAAGAATGGATCCCGGGTCGCCTCCGGCGCCCGGGATGACGATGGAGGGGCGCTACGCTTCCCCTATGACGCCGCGCGGAATGCACGCGGCGTGGAAGACTGATGGAGAATATTGCGTGACCGAACCAAGTGCCCACCTCCCCGCCGTCCTCGCCCACGCCGAGGCCAACCTGGACGCCTCGCTCGGGCGCCTGTTCGAGCTGGTCCGCATTCCCTCGGTTTCGACCGATCCGGCTTATAAGGCGGAGTGCCTGCGTTGCGCCGAATGGCTGGCGGCCGATCTTGCGGGCATGGGCTTCGAGGCCTCGGTGCGGCTGACCACCGGGCATCCGATGGTGGTCGCGCACGACCATTCGGGGGAGGGGCCGCATGTGCTGTTCTACGGCCATTACGACGTACAGCCGGTCGACCCGCTGAACCTGTGGAACTCCGATCCGTTCGAGCCGGTGCTGGTGCCGCAGCCGAACGGCGACACGCATATCGTCGCGCGCGGCGCATCCGACGACAAGGGCGCGTTGTTCACCTTCCTCGAAGCCTGCCGTGCCTGGAAGGACGTGACCGGCAAGCTGCCGATCCGCGTCTCGGTCCTGTTGGAGGGCGAGGAAGAGTCGGGCAGCCCCAGCCTGCCGGCCTTCCTCGATGCGGCGGCCGAAGAACTGAAGGCCGACGTCATGCTCGTCTGCGACACCGACATGTGGGACGACGAGACTCCGGCGATCACCACCATGCTCCGCGGCATCGTCAAGGAGGAGTTCTGGGTGCGTTGCGCCGACCGCGACCTGCATTCCGGCATCTACGGCAATGCGGCGCGCAACCCGATCCAGATCGTCGCCGACATCATCGCCAGCCTGCGCAATCCGGACGGGAGCGTGGCGTTGGCAGGCTTCTACGATGGCGTGAGGGATCTGCCGCCCGAACTCGCCGAGCGCTGGCTGAAGGAGCCGTTCGACGAGGCGAAGTTCCTCGGCGACATCGGCCTGTCGATCCCGGCCGGCGAGAAGGGGCGAACGGTGCTGGAGCAGGTGTGGTCGCGTCCATCCTTCGAGGTCAGCGGCATCTCGGGCGGCTATGCCGGCGAGGGGTTCAAGGCGGTCATCCCGGCGGAGGCGAACGTGAAGCTCTCCTTCCGCCTGGTCGAGGGGCAGGACCCCCGGAAGATCCAGCAAGCCTTCCGGGATCATGTCCGCGCCATGATTCCCGCCGACTGCTCGGTCGAGTTCCGCAACCACGGTTCGAGTTCGGCGACGGTGATGCCGGTCGACAGCCCGCTCCTGCGCAAGGCGCTGGGGGCGCTCAAGGACGAGTGGGGCCGCTCGGCCATCGCCGGCACGGGCGGCTCGATCCCCATCGCCACCGTCTTCCAGGAACGGCTGGGCATGGATTCGCTGCTGGTCGGATTTGCCCGCTTCGACAACCGCATCCATAGTCCCAACGAGAAATACGACCTGTCGAGCTTCAGGAAGGGCATCCGCTCCTGGGTCCGCGTCCTGGCGGCCTTCGCCGAATGACGCGCAAGGTCGTCATCGACACCGACCCCGGCATCGACGACGCGGTGGCGATCCTGTTCGCGCTGGCGTCGCCCGCCTTCGACGTGCTGGGTATCACCACCGTTGCCGGCAATATCGGCCTGACGACGGTGACACGGAATGCGGGCCGCATCCTGGCGCTGGCGGGAAGACAGGACATCCCGGTGATTGCGGGAGCCGCCGCGCCGCTGGCGCGAAAGGGCTTCGACACGGCGGAGATCCACGGCGACGACGGGCTGGGCGGCGTTTCGTTTCCCGAGCCCGATCCGACGGCTCCGCTGTGGGAGGGCGCGCCGCGCTGGATCGCCGAGACGCTGCTGCGCCATCCGTTCGGCAGCGTCGACATCCTGGCGCTCGGGCCGCTGACCAACATCGCCCGGCTGGTGAGAGAGCATCCAGCGGCGGCCGGGCGCATCCGGCGCGTCATCGCCATGGGCGGGGCCATCGACGAGCGCGGCAATATCGGCCCGCGTTCCGAGTTCAACCTCGCCGCCGACCCGGAGGCGGCGGACATCGTCCTGCGGGCGGGACTGCCGCTGGTGCTGGTCCCGCTCGACGTGACGCGCAAGGTGCGCGCGACGCGCGACTATCTTGCGCTGCTGCGCCGGTCGGAGAGACCGCCGGCGCGCGTTTCGGCCGACCTCATCGATGCCTATTTCCAGTCGACGACCGGCGGAGAGAGCCGGCCGCTGCACGATCCCTGCGTCATGCTCTTTGCCGAGCGGCCGGACCTGTTCGGCATCGAACGCTATCCGCTTTCCGTGGATCTCGGCGATGGCGTGGACGCGGGAGCGCTGATCAAGGACGAGGGACGCGGTGCACCGGTCGACGTTGCGATGCGGGTGGATACGGCCGCCGCGCTCGACCTTCTGGCCGGGCGGCTGGCCGGGCGCTAGGCCGTATGGACGGTAGGTCGCAGGCAGTCGAGTTCGTCGGCTGGCCATCCTGATCCGTCATTCCGGATCCGCGCAGCGGAATCCGGAATCCAGAGCGCCACCTCCGCAAGTTGCACGCTGTCGTTCGTGACGAAGCGGATGTGCGGCGCTCACCCGGCAGCGTCTGCCCTCTGGATTCCGGGTTCCGCTACGCGGCCCCGGAATGACGGCGCGTGCTTCTGCGGTCGCTGCGCTTCTGTTTCAGGTTAATCCTGTCAAATCGCCCGCAGTTCCTGCGCCACCAGCGTCGTCCAGAACCTGATGCCATGCGCGAGGGCATCGTCGTTGAAGTCGTAGTGGCCGTTGTGGTGAAGCGCGCCGTCTTGGGCCGGGCCGTTGCCGAGCCAGACATAGGCGCCTGGCACGCGCGAGGAGAAGATGGCGAAATCGTCGCCGGCCGTCGAGGGCGGGAACGCGGTGATGACGTTTTCCTCGCCCAGCGCGGCGAGCGCCGCGTTCGTGGCCCGGACGGTGGCGTCGTCGTCGTTGACGACCGGCGGCATCTGCCGGTGAAAGGCGTAATCCGCCGCTATTCCGTTGGCCGACGCAATGCCGTCCGCGACCCGGCCGATCTCCGCTTCAAGACGGTCGCGCACGGCGTGGGAATAGGCGCGTGCAGTGCCGCCGATGCGGATGTCGTCGGGAATGACGTTGAGCGCCTCGAAATCGCCGGCCTGGATGGCGCAGGCGCTGACGACCGCCGTCTGGATCGGATCGGTGCCGCGCGAGACGACGGTCTGCAGCGACGTCAGGAACTGTCCCGCCGCCACGATCGGGTCGCGCCCGAGATGCGGCTTCCCACCATGCGTGCCGACCCCGCGGAAGGTCACGTGCCACCGGTCGGAGGAGGCGAGCTGCGCGCCCGGCACGACCGCCATGCGGCCGACCGGAATGCCCGGCATGTTGTGCAGCCCGTAGAAGCGGTCGATTTGAAAGCGCTCGAACAGTCCGTCCTCGACCATCGCCTGCGCGCCGCCGCGCCCTTCCTCCGCCGGCTGGAAGACGAAGTGGACGGTGCCAGCGAGATCGTTGCGCCGTGCCAGCGCCCGCGCCGCGCCGAGCAGCATCGCCGTGTGGCCGTCATGGCCGCATGCATGCATCCTTCCGGGGATCGTCGAACGGTGGGGCCGCTCCGCCGTCTCGGGCATGGCGAGCGCGTCCATGTCGGCGCGCAGCGCGATCGACGGGCCGCCGGCCCTGCCGCGCAGCGTGCCGACGACGCCGGTCCCGCCGATCCCCGCCTGCACATCCAGCCCGCATTCGGCGAGGAAAGTCTTGACGATGGCGCTGGTGCGCACTTCCTCGAAGCCGAGTTCGGGGTGCGCATGGAGGTCGCGCCGGAGCGCAACCAGCGTGGCGATTTCGCCGGGATCGGGAGACAGGTCGGACACGGCTGGACTCATGAGGCGGCAGGAGACAAAACGCAATCTGGTCCTGCAAATGATTTCGGCAAGGGGGGCCGAGTCAATGTCGTACGAACCCCATGACTACTGGCAGGACATCCGCCCTGAAGGCGGGTTCTCGGAGGAGGTCGCGGGCGGTCTGTCGCATCTCTTTCCGGCCGCGCTGCCGGACGGGCGCGAGATCGCGCTGCCGATCCGCGTGCTGCCCTCGGGCGACCGAGCCGTCGCATCGCTGATCGTCAACCAGGCGAGCTTCGCGGTCGAGGATGCGCTCGCCGAAGCGATGGCGCGCGAGGCTCAGGTCTGCGCACCGGAGGTGGTCATGGGCGTGCCGACGCTCGGCCTGCCGCTGGCGGCGAATGTCGCGCGCCGGCTCGGCCATCCGCGCATGGTGGCGCTGGGGACGTCACGAAAATTCTGGTACGACGAAACGCTGTCCGAGCCGCTGCGCTCGATCACCAGCCCGGGCGAGGGAAAGCGCATCTATCTCGATCCGCGCATGCTGCCCTTGCTCCAAAGCCGGCGTTTCGTGCTGGTGGACGACGTGATCAGCACCGGGACGTCGATCCTCGCGGTGCTGCGCATGCTGGAAAAGGCCAAGCTGCGCCCGCGCGCGATCGTCGTCGCCATGCGCCAGGGCGAGGCCTGGCGGGACGCGCTCGACGCCTCCGCTTTCGCGGACATTCCGGTGCGCTCGGCGATCGCGACGCCGCTGCTGGCGCGCGGCGGCGACGGAATGTGGCACCCGTTGTGACCGCATGGCGGGTTGTATTGCGGCGGGCGCTGCGGCAATAGCCTGACGGTTTCCTCTTCCGTCGGTGCCCCGACCATGAATGTCCAGCCAGACCAGCGCCACCTTCGGCTTTCAGGCGCGCTCAATGTCCGCGACCTCGGCGGCTATGCGACGGCCGGCGGCGGCACGACGCAATGGGGCAGGGTGCTGCGCGCCGCAAGCCTCCACCGGCTCGGTGCGGCGGAGATGGCGCTGCTGGCCGAACGCGGCCTTGCCACGGTCATCGACCTGCGCCGCGCCGGCGAACTGCAGGAGGCGCCGAACCCGTTTTCGCGCGTCGAGGGCGTGGCCTATCACCACGTTTCGCTGTTCGACCGGCTGGCGCCGCTGGAGATGGTCGGCAGCCCGAACCTGCTCCTCGACCTCTACAAGGTCGCGCTGGGCGAACGCGGCGCGGAGTTCGCCAGCGTGCTGAACCTGATCGCCGAGGCGCCGGAAGGGGCGGTGCTCTTCCATTGCACGGCGGGCAAGGACCGCACCGGGCTGATCGCCGCCATCCTTCTGCTCGTCGCGGGCGTCGAGCGCGACGTCATCCTCGAGGACTATGCGATGACCGGCCCGCTGATCGCGCCGATGCTGGACGAACTGGTCGAGCACGCGCGGGCAAGGGGACTGGATGTGGACGGGTTCAGGCAGCTTTTGACCTGCGAGCCGGCGACCATGGCCGGCGCTCTCGACGAGCTCGATGCGGTTCATGGAGGGGTGGACGCCTACCTGGCGTCGATCGGGGTAGGGGACGAGACCGTCGCGAAGCTGCGCGCCAGGCTGACCGCGCCGGTGGCGCGCCAGGGCTGAAGACGCGCTACGGGGTCCGGCCCTGAGGACCGGCCCCGACGCGTCCCTTCATTGCGTCACCCGTCTTACAGGACGGGCTGGTAGAAGCAGGGCTTCGCCTTCGCCTGGTACATCGTCGTGCCGCCGGCGTTGACCGGGATCACGGTCTTGTTCTTGGCGCCGACCCAGTGGGCCCACTTGGTGCCGAACTTGGCCGCGACGGTCTGCGTCCACATCGTCTGGGCGTGATGCGAGCTCGTGCCCATGACGGTCTCGAAGCTGTTCTTGCAGTCGCCGTTGGCGTAGCCCGACGGGCCGGACTTCACGACCGCGCCGGCGTTGAACGTCAGCGAGCCGAGGATGATCGCGGCGGAAACCGCGGCGATGGCACCGGTTCTCAAAAGCATGTCGTTTCTCCTTCGTTTGGCCGGCGGAATTGCCGGCTGGATGTCGTCCTGGACGACACGAGGAGAATGGGAGACGCCGCCTTCGGGCGGATTTCGCCCGCCGCTCTCGACTATTTCAGTTGTTTCGCGATTGTTTCAGCGACCGCTCGGCGAGCAGGGCCGACACGTGCCGGATCAGCTCGTCCGGCGCGAAGGGCTTTTCCATCACCGGCCGCCCGCTCGCCGCGAGGAAACGCCCGGCGGTCGGCCCGAGCGAATCGCCGGTCATGAACAGCGTGCTGTCCGCCAGCGCCGGGCGGTCGCGGCGGAGCCAGTCGAAGAATGCGCTTCCGTCCATCTCGGGCATGCGCAGGTCCGAGATGACGATGTCGAAGTCATCGTCCGCGGCTTCGATCGCAGCGCGTGCCTGGCTGCCGTTGCCGGCCGTGGCGCAGTCGATGCCGGCGCGCTCGAGGATCTCGGCTACCAGCTCGCAGATGTCGGCCTCGTCGTCGACGACGATCGCCCGCGCGCGCTGCCCGGACGCAGACGCGGCCTCGGGCGCTCTGCCGTCTTCCGACGCCTGCCGTGCCGCCTCGTCGATCGGCAGGCGGAGTTCGAAACAGGCACCCGCGTCGCTGTCCAGCAGTTCCAGCGAACCGCCCTGGGCCTGGGCGAGGTTGCGCGAGATGGACAGGCCGATCCCGGTTCCCGCTCCTTCGGGCTTGGTGGTGAAGAAGGCCTCGAAGATGCGGTCGCGGTTTTCGGCGCGGATGCCGGGGCCGTTGTCGGCGACGACGAGCGAGAGCATGTCGCCGTCGCGCCGCCCGCGCACGGAGACCCGCCGCTCGCCCTGCACGCGCTCCAGCGCCTGGGCGGCGTTGACCAGCAGGTTGACGATGACGTTCTGGACTTGGTCGGGGTCGGCGAAGGCAGGCGGCAGGCCGGGCTCGATGTCGCAGTCGAGGACGACGCCGTTGGCGCGGATGCCGTAGAGGATCAGCTCGATCGAGGCCTCGACCAGCGGTGCGAGTTCCGTCGCGCGCTTCTCGGGCTTGCGCTGGCGGGCGATGGCGAGAAACGTCCGGATGATCCGGGCGCAGCGCTGGGCGGCGGTCTCGATCCGCGCCGCGCGGTCGGCCGAGGCGGGGGTCGCACGTCCCGCCCTCAGCTCCTCGCGCAGGATGCCGGACTGGCCGACGACGATCGACAGCGGATTGTTGAGTTCGTGCGCGATGCCGGCCAGAAGCGAGCCGATCGCCGACATCTTCTCGCTCTGGTAGAGCGCATCGCGCTGGCGCTCGATCTCGGCGGCCGCCGCGCGCGCCGCCGACAGGTCGCGCAGATTGGCGGTGAACAGACGGCCGCTGGACAGGTTCACCTCTGTGATCGCCAGTTCCACCGGAATGATGCTGCCGTCCTTGCGCCTGGCATCCATCTCGACGCGGCGCCCCAGCACGCGCGGGGCGCTGGTGGCCCGGTAGCGTGCCATGCCGCTGTCATGGGCGGCCTTGAGGTGGTCGGGGACGATAAGGTCGGAAATCTCGCGGCCGACTGCCTCTTCCCTGGCGAAGCCGAATGTGGCTTCGGCCGCCGGATTGATCGAGACGACGACGCCCTTCTCATCCACCACGACCACCGAATCGAGCGCGGAATCGATGACCGCTGCGTAGACGAGGGCGTGCTCCTCGTGCGTGCTGAGCTTCCGGGCCGTGCTGTCCGCGGCATTGCCGCTTCGGTTCGTCATGCAGGAGGTAGCTTCGGGACGTAGATGTAGCCTGCGCCGCGCACCGTGCGTATGGTTCTCGGCCGGCGCGGATCGGCTTCGATCTTCTTTCGGATGCGGGTTACCCTTATGTCAACCGCCCGGTCGAGCGGGCAGGGCGCTTCCGGCGAGATCGGCGCCGCCAGCCGGTCGCGCGACAGCACCCGGTTGGGAAAGTGAAGGAAGGTCTCGACCATGTCGAACTCGGTCGGCGTGAGCGTCACGAGTTCGCCGTCGCGGCCGATCAGGGTGCGGTTCGCCAGGCTGAGCATCGCTTCGCCGAAGGGCACGAGGTCAGTCGATGCGCCCGGCGCGGCGGGTTCTTCCGGCGGTGGGGATGCCTGATCGCCCCGCCTCAGCACTGCCCTGACGCGCGCGCGCAATTCGCCGATGTCGAACGGCTTGGCGATGTAGTCGTCCGCACCGACTTCCAGCCCGACGATCCGGTCGACCGTGTCGCCAAGCGCCGACAGCATGATGATCGGCGTCGCGCGCGAAGCCTTCACGCGCTTGGCGATCGACAGCCCGTCCTCGCCGGGCATGGCGACGTCGAGCAGGATGAGGTCGGGTTCGCGCGAGGCGAGCGCGTCGTCGAGCTCGGCGCCTCCCGACGCCGCGTCGACGAGATAGCCGTCGCCCGAGAGGAGGTCGGCGAGCATGCCGCGCATCTCCGCCTCGTCGTCGACGATCATCAGCCTTGATGGACCTTCGTGGCGCATGGTTTCAGCCTCGTCCGGATTACGGATAGGTGGCTTCTGTCTTTTCGTAGCTCGGTTTGCCGCCATGCCCTTTCGTCAAACCGAACCTTGACCCTCATGAATTAATGGATAAGTATATTCACGAAATTACAGAACTGTCAAATGCAAGCAGCCTGATGCCCAGAACCTACCGCATGCGCAAGCGCGCCCTCTCCAGCGAGGAGACGCGCGAGCGGATCGTCAAAGCAACGATGGAAGTGCATGACGAGAAGGGCATCGGGCCGACGACCATGTCCGAAATCGCGGCGCGCGCCGGCGTCGGCCTCGCCACCGTGCTGAGGCATTTCCCGACCTACGGCCAGCTGGTCCAGACCTGCGGCATGCATGTCTGGCAGGAGCTGCGGCCGCCTGTGCCGGACGCCGCTGCGGCAACGTTCGCGGGTCTAGAAGGGCGCTCCGCCCGACTGGCGCGCCTGGTCGAGGAACTGGACGGTTTCTACGCGCGCGGCGCGTTCCGGCTGCGACTGGCAGCACAAGACCGGGAGCGCGTTCCGGAAGTCGCCGCCTTCTTCGGAGCCGTCGAAGCAGGAATAGCAGCCTTCGTCGCCGAAGCCCTGCGTCCGGAGGGCCTCTCCGGGGAAAACCTCTCGCTCGCCACCGCGATCATGGGATTCCCGGTCTGGTCCGCGCTCGAACAGACCGGCGTGGGCTCGGCGAGATTGGCGGAGATCCGGCAAAACCTGCTTCGCTGCGTGCTAGAGCCCTGTCCATAGACCCTCGATACGGCGGCGGACCTTGCGGATGCAAATCCGCACCTGCTAGTCCGCCCTCTCGGCGAGGGAGGCAGTCATGGCGGAATTCTCGGGACAGGTCTGTGTCGTTACCGGCGGCGGACGCGGCATAGGCCGCGCCATCGTCGAGATGTTCGCGGGCGAGGGAGCCGAGGTCCACTCGCTCGACCTCGGCGAGCAGGCTCCCTTCGCGGGCTCCGTTCGTTCGCATGCGTGCGATATCGTCGACCTTGCCGCCGTCGAGGCTTTTTTCGAGGAACTGCGAGCGGAAGGCAGGCAGATCGACGTTCTCGTCAACAATGCCGCGGCCGTCACCCGTGCGGTACCGATCACCGAACTGACGCCCGAGGAATGGTCGCGCACCATGACGGTGAACGTCACAGGCGCGTTCAACGTGACGCGTTCGGCCATCCCGCTGATGCGGCGCGGCGGCCGCATCGTTAACCTCGCCTCGACTTTTGCGCATGTCGGCTCGCCGGGAAGGGTGGCCTACTCCACGACCAAGGGTGCGATGCTCGCCTTCACCCGCAGCCTGGCGCTCGACCTTGCCGAGGCCGGCATCCGCGTCAATTCGGTCTCGCCGGGCGGCATTGCGACCGACCGCCTGATCGAACTGTTCGGCTCGGAGCAGGCGGCGGAAGACTATCTCGCGCCGTTGCATCCGATCGGCCACACCGGCAAGCCGTCGGACATCGCAGATGCGATCTGGTTTCTCTGCTCGCGCCGGTCGACCTTCGTCACGGGAGCCGACTTCCTCATCGACGGCGGCTACACGGCGCGCTGAGCGGTCGTATCGAATTTGCCTCTTGCCGATTTTTCGAACAGACGTTAGAAATTTTCGGCACCGCGGTCGACCGCGGGACTCCGGGAGGACGTAGATGCCGAAATACAATCTGATCGCGCTCACCAATGCGGTTCCGGGCCGCGAGGACGAGTTCAACGACTGGTACACGAATGTCCACCTTACAGACGTGCTCAAGCTTCCCGGTGTCGTCGCCGCCCAGCGCTTCCGGATGAGCGACACGCAGCATCGTCCCGGTCCGTTCGAATATGGCTACATGGCGGTCTACGAGATCGAGATCGACGATATCCGCACCACGCTGGCCGAGCTGAAGGCTGTGTCCGGCACCGAAAGGATGCCGCTGTCGCCGGCGCTCGAGGACAAGCGCATGGTCTGGATCATGGAGCCGATCACGGGTCGCGTCGAACGCGCGAAGGATTAAAAGCATGTCCACCACAACTGGAGGCGCACTGGCCGGCCTTCGCGTCATCGACCTGACGCAGATGCTGGCCGGTCCCTATTGCACGATGCTCCTGGCCGACCAGGGCGCCGACGTCGTCAAGATCGAACCGGTCGAGGGCGACCCGACCCGGCATTTCGGGCCGTTCCGGGCGGACGACAGGGACCGTCATTTCGGCGGCTACTTCCAGTCGACCAACCGCAACAAGAAGAGCGTAGGGCTGGACCTGAAGTCGCCGGAGGGCAAGGCGCTGTTCCGCCGCTTGGCGAAGGATGCCGACGTGGTGGTCGAGAATTTCCGCGCCGGCGTGATGGACAGGCTCGGCATCGGCTACGAGAGCCTCGCGGCCGACAATCCGCGCCTCGTCTATGCCGCTATCCGCGGCTTCGGCGATCCGCGCACCGGGGCGAGCCCCTATGTCGACCGTCCCGCCTTCGACGTGGTGGCGCAGGCGATGGGCGGCGCGATGGGCATTACCGGCCCCGACGCGAATACCCCGATGAAGATCGGCCCCGGCATCGGCGACATCTTCCCGGCAGCACTCTCGGCCTTCGGCATCATGGCCGCCGTCCACCATGCGCAGAGGACCGGCCAGGGCCAGTTCGTCGACGTGGCGATGTATGACGGCATCCTCGCGATGTGCGAGCGGCTGGTCTACCAGTATTCCTACACCGGCAAGTCGCCCGTGCCGGAAGGCAACCAGCATCCGATCCTCTGCCCGTTCGGCGTCTTTCCCTGCAGGGACGGCATGGTCACGATCGGCTGTCCGCGCGACTCGTTCTGGCGCGAACTGGCCGATGCGATGGGGCGCCCCGAACTCGCCAGCGACCCGAAATTCCTGACCAACAACGACCGGCTGGCGCATGCGTCCGAGACCGTCGCGATCGTCGAGACCTGGACGCGCGGGCTGACCAAGGCGGAGATCGCCGCGGCGCTCGACGGCCGCGTGCCCTTCGGCCCGGTCAATACCGCCGCCGACATCTATGCCGATCCGCACATCGCGGCGCGCCACATGCTGGTCGAGGTCGAGCATCCGGGGTCGGCGACGCCGGTCACGATCGCCTCGACGCCGATCCGCATGACGGCGACGCCGGGAGGCGTCACGCGTCGAGCCCCGCTGACCGGCGAGGACACCGATGAGGTGCTCGCCTCGCTCGGACTGGGGGAAGACGAAATCGCGGATCTGAGGTCGCGGAAGGTCGTCGCCTAAAGGCGACGAAGGCCTACTTGATCGGCGACCAGGCGGTCGGCTTCAGGATCATCGTCTCCATCTTCTGGATGAAGGGGGTGGTCTTCGGGCCGAAGGCGATCCAGGCGGGATCGGCATAGAGCTTCGCGCGCTTTTCCTCGCGGTCGGCCATGCTCTCGTAGCCCCACATGGTGATGACCTGGTTGAGCGTGCCGATCTCCGAGACGAAATAGCCGATCAGCGGCAGGTAGCTGGTGTGGATCGCCAGCCCCTCCTTCTCGTAGAGCGCCAGGAACTCCTGCACCTTGCCGGGGTGGAACGTGTAGGTGCGTTTCTCGATGATCATGTCTCGCTCCCTTTGCGGTTTCGTCCGTTCTAGAACGGGCGTAGATCAATTTCAAACGGCTGTTAGAAAAATTTCTGGCCTTACCCGAACCCGTGCTATAGCGATGGGCGGCAATGCCATTGCGAGCGGGCGGGAGGAGGATCGATGATCGAGCGCACCCTGTTTTCGGAAGAGCACGAGATGTTCCGGGTGTCGGTCCGGCGGTTCATGGAAGAGCTCGCGCCCCACCATGAGGAATGGGAGGAAAAGGGCGAGGTGCCGCGCTGGGCCTGGAAGAAGGCCGGCGAGAACGGCTTCCTCTGCGTCGCCATCCCGGAGCAGTCGGGCGGCATCGGCGCCGACCGGCGCTATTCGATCATCCTGATGGAGGAACAGTACCGGCTGAACCTGACCGGCCTCGGCTTCGCGCTGCATTCCGACATCGTCGCGCCATACATCGACCACTACGGCACGGCCGAGCAGAAACAGAGGTGGCTGCCGAAAATGACCTCTGGCGACTATATCGCCGGCATCGCCATGACCGAGCCCGGCGGCGGCTCCGACCTGCAGGCGATCCGCACCACGGCCATCCGCGACGGCGACGAGTATGTCGTTTCCGGCCAGAAGACCTTCATCACCAACGGCCAGACCGCCGACCTCTTCCTCGTCGCCTGCAAGACCGACCGCAGCCAGGGCGCCAAGGGCATCAGCCTGATCGTGGTCGAGGCCGACCGTCCGGGCTTCGAGCGCGGCCGGCGGCTGAAGAAGATGGGCACGAAGGCGCAGGACACGTCCGAACTGTTCTTCAACGAGGTGCGCGTGCCGGTCTCCAACCTGATCGGCGAGGAGGGCAAGGGTTTCGGCTACATGATGAACGAGCTCGCCTGGGAGCGCATGCATGTCGGCATCCAGGCAGTATCCTGCGTCGAGGCGGCGCTCGACTGGACGATCGACTACACCCGCAACCGCAAGGCCTTCGGCAAGGCGGTGATCGACTTCCAGAACTCGCGCTTCAAGCTCGCCGAGATGAAGACGGAAATCCAGGTCGGCCGCATCTTCCTCGACCGCTGCCTGGAACTGGTTCTGGAGGGCAAGCTCGACACGACCACGGCGGCGATGGTGAAGCTGTGGACCAGCGAGATGCAGGGCAAGGTGCTGGACGAGCTGCTGCAGCTGCACGGCGGCTACGGCTTCATGTGGGAATATCCGATCACCCGCGCCTTCGCCGACGCGCGCGTGCAGCGCATCTACGCCGGCACCAACGAGATCATGAAGGAACTGATCGGGCGAACGCTTTAGGGCGCGTGGACAGTCAGATTGTTTTCTCGTTGCGGGAAATTCGCGCGCTTCATCTTCCCGGCGGCCGAAGGCCAGCCGGGAACCGTTGACCGCAGGGGAAAGGGCGCTGCCGATCCTGCCGCGGAGGCGCATTTTCGGCGTGTAGACGGAGAGAAGAATGGATACCGGATGGCCTACCGGCCTCCGGTATGACGGCGGTTGACTGTGTCGACCTAATCGTTCCTGCGCGCCGGCGCTCTAGCTTATCGCGACGAAGCTTGCCTCGTTGGGGCAGAATTCGGCGGCGTGCTGGCGCGCGGTGCCGGCGGCGAGTTCGCGCCGGCAACGGCCCTTGTCGTCGCATTTGGAGCAGGCGATGGACACCTCCTTCAGGAACGCGGGAGCTTCCCGGGCGAGCTTTTCCGCGTCGATGCCGAAGGCGTCCATCATGCGGTACATGAGCTTGTCGGCATCGGCGCCCTTGGCGACGACCTCGCGCAGATCGGCGACGTCGAGCCCGGACTCGCGAGCGATCTCGCCGACGACCGAAGGATCCATCCCGTCGAGTTCGGCGAGCGCGGCCCGCGCCGACCTGTGCGCCTGCCACTTCTCAGCCAAGCGGTTGAAAACCTCGCGCGCGGCAAGTCCGGTCATCGTCTCTCTCCCATCGAACTGGTTCGGGAGAAAACGCTAGCAACCGCCTTGGGGCGCCGGGTTGATCTCGATCAACCGAGGCGGATCAGGCCCGAACCTCACGTATGTGAAGTTCGGCGAATTCCCGCCAGCCGATGCCCTTCCGCCCGGTGACCTGTTCGACCGTGTCGAAGACGGCGTCGGCAAGGGGCATCTCGCCGCGCTCGGTCGCCGCCACTCCCTCCGCGAGGCTGGCCGCGTAGGCCGGCTCGGCGCCCTGCTTCTGCATGATCGGGAAGAGATCCGCCGCCGGCCGCGGCCGGTAGTCGACGGGCCGCCCCGTCACGTCGGACAGGATCTGCGCCACCTCGGCGAAGGTCAGGGCCTCGACGGCGAGCGGATAGGTCTTGCCGGCATGCGCGTCGGGACGCTTCAGCGCCTCGGCGCCGACGGCCGCCATGTCCCGCGCGCAGACGAAGGAGACACGCCGGTCGCCGACGAAATGCACGACCCGGTCGGGGCGCTGGCGAAAGCCGTTCCAGACCGTGTCGATGAAGAAGTTCGGACGCAGATGGGTCCAGGAAAAGCCCATCGCCTCGATCGTCCGCTCGACCATCTGGTGCCAGGCGAAATGGGCGTGGGGCGTATCGTCGGCAGCGAGCGCGCCGAGGTGGACGATGTGGCGCACGCCCTCCGCCTTCGCAGCGTCGAGCAGGCGCTTGGAATGGACCAGCATGTCGACCGAATAGCCGGTGATGAGGAAGACGGCATCGACGCCGCGAAGTGCGGGACGCAGCGTCGTCGGCGAATCATAGTCGAAGGCGACCGGGGTCAGTCCCCTGGCACGCAGCTTCGTCGCGCTGTCTTCGCTGCGGGCGGCGCCGAGCAGTTCGATGCGACCCGCCTCCGCCTCGGGCCGCAACAGCTCCATCGCCGCGCCGCCCACCGTTCCGGTCGCGCCGGTCACCAGAATCCGCATGCCCTTCCTCCCGCATATCCGCTGTTCGTTTCCGGCGCTTGACCGAGGCGAAAATCTAACAGATGTTCGTTTTCATAGCGGAGGAAGCTCATCCATGTCCAGCGCGAACGGGTCGGGCCCGGCGGCGACGCCAGGCGCTGCCGAACATGTCCTTCTCGCCGCCGTCAGCCTGACCTGGGGAACATCCTACATGTTCACCAAGATCGCCGTGTCGGCGATTGCGCCGATCACGCTGATCTCGCTGCGCACCGGGATCGCCGCGGTGGTTATGATCGCGATCCTCGCAATCAGCGGGAAGATCAGGCGGCTGAGCCTGCGCGATGCCGGCGTCTTCGCCCTCATCGGCCTGATGGTCAACGCGGCGCCGCTCTGCCTGATCGCCATCTCGGTGTCGCTGGTCGATTCGTCGGTGACAGCGACGACAATGGCGCTCGTTCCGCTGATCACCACAATCTTCGCCCTCTTCCGCGGCGACTATCCGACCGTCCGCAGCATGGTGGGCATCGGGATCGGCTTTGCCGGCATCATCGTGTTGTTCGGGCCGCAGGCCTTCGCGAATTTCGGCGACGGCGCGCGCGGTGCCCTTGCCGCCATCGCGGCCGCGATCGTGTTCTCCGCCTCGCTGTTCGTGTCCGGGCTGGCACGTGATCGCCATCCGCTCGAGGTCGCGGCCTGGTCGCTGGTCGCGGCGGCGATCTGGACGATACCCGCGGCCTATGTCCTCGACGGCGTGCCGACTGCGCTACCGTCGACGTCGGTTGTCGGTGCGGTCGTCGTCCTCGCGCTTCTGAACACGGCGGCCGCCAGTCTGCTGGTCTTTGCGCTCGTGGCGCGCGCGGGGCCGGCCTACACCGCCTTCAACAACTATCTCGTCCCGGCCGTCGCGGTCATCTGCGGATCGCTGTTTCTCGGCGAGGCGCTCACGCTGCAGAAGGCCGCCGGCGCGGCGCTCGTCCTGGCCGGCGTCGCGATCTCCACCATCCGCCGGAGGTCCGCCGTTCCGGTCGTTCCGCCGACGGCCTGAGGAAAAGCGTACGGTTGTTCGATTCCGGGCTTGCATCACTTTCGAACGGGTGTTAGGTTTTCGATATCGGTGGGCAGGGTGGATGTCGCCGGAACAATCAGAGGGCCGTTCAGGCCCGGCCGGAAGGGCGATCCGCAGCTCCGACGGCATATCAGGAGGAAGCGGGTCATGCGCCGTCTGGAAGGTAAACTCGCCGTCGTCACCGGCGCGGCAAACGGCATCGGCCGCGCGTCGGCGCTGCGCTTCGCATCGGAAGGCGCGAACCTCGCGATCATGGACCTCGAAGCCGGCGGGCTGGAGAAAGTCGCCGAGGAAGCCCGCGCCGGCGGCGCGAAAGTGCTCGCCATCGCCGGCGACTGCACCAAGGAAGAGTTCATTGCCCCTTCCTTCAGGCGCATCTACGACGAGTTCGGCTTCGTCGACGTGCTGATGAACAATGTCGGCCAGAGCGCGCGCGAACGAGCCTCCGAATTCTACAAGTCGGAGCCCGAAGTCTGGCGTTTCGTCATCGACATCACGCTGTTCTCGACGCTGACCGCCTCGCGCCAGGTGGTGCCGTCGATGCGCGAGGCGGGCCGCGGCAAGATCGTCAACGTCGCTTCCAACGCAGGCCTCGCCGGCGAGGTGGGCATCGCCGAATACGCGGCCGCCAAGATGGGCGTCATCGGCTTCACCCGCTCGCTTGCCCGCGAGCTTGCGCCATTCAGGGTCAACGTCAACGCGGTTTGCCCGGGCGTCACCAAGACCCGCGTCATCGACCGCATTCCCGAGGACATCCTCGAGAAGATCCGCTCCCAGATCCCGCTCGGCTATTTCGCCGAACCGGAGGACATCGCCGCCGCCGCCGCGTTCCTGGCCAGCGACGACGCCCGCTACATGACCGGCCAGTCCGTTGTCGTCGACGGCGGCCGCTGGATGATCTGATGCCTTTGGCATCGGCCCATAGAGACTTCGACAGACTATTCGGAAGGTAACCGAGACGATGGCTGGAATGCTGGAGAACAAGGTAGCGCTGATCACCGGCGCCGGGCGCGGCATCGGTCGCGAGATGGCACTGATGATGGCGGCGCACGGTGCCAAGATCGTCGTCAACGACCCGGGCGTGTCGCTCGAAGGCAATGACGAAACCGCCGGTCCGGCGAACGAGGTGGTCCGCGACATCAAGGCGGCCGGCGGCGAGGCGGTCGCGGACTATGGAAGCGTGTCGGATCCGGCCGCCGCCAAGGCGATGGTGGCCCGCGCGGTGGATACGTTCGGCAAGATCGACGTGGTCGTGAACAATGCCGGCATCCTGCGCGACGTGATCTTCCACAAGATGACCGAAGAGGACTGGGACTCGGTCATCAAGGTCCATCTCTACGGCAGCTTCTATGTCAGCCGCGCCGCCGCCGAGCATTTCCGCAAGCAGGAGAGCGGCACGTTCATCCACATGACGTCGACCTCCGGCCTCGTCGGCAATCCCGGCCAGGCGAACTATTCGGCGGCGAAGATGGGCATCATCGGCCTGTCGAAATCGCTGGCCCTCGACATGGCGAAGTTCAACGTCCGTTCGAACTGTATCTCGCCGTTCGCCTGGAGCCGCATGATCGGCTCGATCCCGAACACGCCCGACCAGGAAGAGCGCCTGAAGGGCCTGCGCATGCTCACCCCCGACAAGATCGCGCCGGTGGCGGTGTTCCTCGCCAGCGACGACTCGAAGGAGGTCAACGGCCAGATCTTCGCCGTGCGCGGCAACGAGATCTTCCTGATGAGCCAGCCGCGGCCGCTGCGTTCGGTGCATCGCTCCGAGGGCTGGACGCCCGAAACGCTGCGCGACCACATGCTGCCGACGCTGAAGAGCTCCTTCATCCCGCTGCACATGTCGCGCGACGTGTTCTCGTGGACGCCAGTCTGAGCGATGAGTGCGTATCGCCGATATGACGAAGTCGCCGTCGGCGACGTCTATCCCGCCGAACCGCTGACGTTCGACGTCAGCGCGGACGTGGTCGACGGGTTCCTGTCCGCGACGGGCAATGACGGCTCGCTCTATCGCGAGCGCAGCGGAACGCGCCGCGCCCCGTCGATGATCGCGTCGGCCTACCTGATCGATCTTCTGATGGCTCGAAGAAGCCCGCCCGGCGGCATCCATGCCAAGCAGTCGATCCGCTTCCATCGTCCGATCGAGGTGGGGGAGAAACTGTCCATCCAGGGCACCGTGATCGAGAAATACATCCGCAAGGAACGTCCCTACGTGGTCTCCAGCTTCGAGACGCGCGGGTCGGACGGTACGCTCGTCTCCTCGGGCCAAGTCACGTCGATCTGGGGGAAGGACCTGTGAGCCCGGCTGCACATGCGCTCAGCAGCGATGCGACGCAGATCGCCGTCGGCGACACGCTGCCGATGCTGACCCGCTCTATCACGCAGGAGATGATCAACGCCTATGCCGAGGCCACGGGAGATTTCAATCCGATCCACGTCGATCCCGAATATTCCAGGACCGGCCCGTTCGGGCGGACCATCGCTCACGGTCTCATGACGCTCGCCTTCGTGGCCCAGATGCTCAACGAGTGGAGCGACGGCCGCTTCGACGCCTGCGGCGAGATCGACATCGCCTTCGTCGGGCCGGTCTTCGTCGGCGACACGGTCGAGGTGACCGGTTCGGTCGAGGAACTCGTCGCGCGTGACGGCGAAACCTGCGCCCGCATCCGGCTCGTCTGCCGGGCCGGCGAGCGGCAAATACTGGCGGGCCATGCCCTCCAGCCAATCGAGAACGGAAAGTCCTGAGCATGGCGCGCGAAGCAGTGATCGTTGGGGTGGGCGACGTCCCCCTGAAGGAAGGCAGGGTGGTCGGTGGCGGCTCGGTGCTGCAGGTGCAGGCGCGCGCGGCGAAGGCTGCACTCGACGATGCGCGTATACCCATGCGCGACGTCGACGGCCTGCTGGTCGCGGGCCTGTGGGGCGTTCCCGGCCCCGGCCAGCTGCCCTCGGTCACGCTGGGCGAATATCTCGGCATCCATCCGCGGTTTGCCGACACGACCAATATCGGCGGCTCGGCCTTCGAGGCGCATGTCGCGCATGCCGCGATGGCGATCGAGAAGGGCTATTGCGACGTCGCGCTGATCGTCTACGGCTCCACCCAGAAGAGCGAGCGAAGCCGCGCGCTCGGCGGCCGCCCCTCCGTGCTCACCATGCAGTTCGAGAACGTCTGGGGCATCCCGCAGCCGGTTGGCGGCTATGCGCTCGCCGCGCGCCGGCACATGCACGAGTTCGGCACCACGGAAGAGCAGCTTGCCGAGATCGCCGTGGCGACGCGGAAGTGGGCGAGCTTGAACCCGGCCGCCACGATGCGCGACCCGATCACGATCGACGACGTGATGAACTCCACCAAGGTGTCGGACCCGCTCAAGCTGCTCGACTGCTGTCTCGTCACGGACGGCGCGGGCGCGATCGTCATGACCACCGCAGACAATGCCCGGGCGCATGGCGCGAAGATGACGCATATCCGCGGCTACGGCGAGGCGCATACGCACTGGTCGATCGGTGCGATGCCTGATCTGGCGCGGCTGACGGCAGCCGAGATGTCGTCGCAGCGCGCCTTCCAGATGGCCGGTGTCAGCCACGACGCGATCGACCTGGTGGAGTGCTACGACAGTTTCACGATCACGGTGCTGATGACGCTCGAGGCGCTCGGCTTCTGCAAGCGCGGCGAGGGCGGGCAGTTCGTGATGAACCAGCGCACCGCGCCGGGCGGCGCCTTCCCGCTCAACACAAATGGTGGCGGCCTGTCCTACTGCCACCCCGGCATGTACGGCATCTTCCTGCTGGTCGAGGCGGTTCGCCAGCTGCGCGGCGAGGCGGGCGATCGTCAGGTGAAGAAGGTCGACACCGCGCTGGTCCACGGCACCGGCGGCACGCTGTCGTCGGGCGCAACGGTCATTCTGGCGAACAGCTGAGGCGATCACGATGAGCGAGACCCAAGCCTACGAGAAGCCGCAGCCCGTCATCGATCCGGGCACCAAGCCCTTCTGGGACGCCGCGCGCGAGCATCGCCTGTCGATCCCGCGCTGCCGCGCCTGCGGCAAGCATCACTTCTATCCGCGCGAGCTCTGCCCGCACTGCCATTCCGACGATCTCGAATGGACGGACGCCAGCGGCAAGGGCGAGATCTACTCCTACACGATCGCGCGCAAGCCGGCCGGTCCGGTCTTCGCCGCCGACGTGCCCTACGTCATCGCGATGATCGCGCTCGACGAGGGTCCGCGCATGCTGACCAACATCGTCACCAAGGATGTCGAGCGGGCGGCGATCGGCGACCGCGTTACGGTGAAGTTCGACGACGTCACGCCCGAACTCACCCTGCCGAAATTCACGCTCGACAAGGACTGAGATGAACATCGCTCTCATCCCTGAAGAGATCGTCCAGACCGGCGAAAGCCTGATCCGCTTCGTCGAGCAGGAGGTCGTGCCGATCGAGGCCGCCAACAAGGCGGTGCTCGCATCGGATCGCACGATCTACGACGAGCGCGGACGCTTCACGCCGGAAGTCGAGGCGCTGAAGCGCGAGGTGCGGACGAAGTCGGCCGAGGCTGGGTTCTACACGATGTTCGGCCCCGAAGAACTCGGCGGCAGCGGGCTCGGGCCGCTGGCCTCGGTCTACCTCAACTGGCTTCTGTCGATGCATTGCGGGCCGGGGCGCACGCTCATCCATCCGGTGGTGATCCCGTCGCCTTTCACCAACGGCCTGTCGCCGGTATTGACCTTCCTCGACCCGTCGCTGCGCGACACCTACCTGCCGCAACTCGGATCTGGCGAGAAGACGCTCTGCTTCGGCCTGTCCGAACCCGACGCCGGCTCCGACGTCTTCGGCATGAAGACGCGCGCGGTGAAGGACGGCAACGACTGGGTGATCACCGGCTCGAAGCAGTGGATCACCAACGGTCCCTATGCCGACTACGCGATGATCTTCGCGATTACCGACCCCGGCCTCGTCGCGCAGCGCAAGGGTGGCATCACCGGCTTCTTCGTCGAGACGTCGTGGAAGGGCTTCGAGGTGGTCTCGACGATCCCGATCATGGGTCAGCTCGGCGCCGAGATCGGCATCCTCTCCTTCGACGGCCTGCGCGTTCCCGACACGCATCGTCTCGGCGAGGTGAACCACGGCCTCAAGGTCGCGATGCGCGGCGTCAACACGGGCCGGCTCGGCCTGTCCGCCACCTGCGTCGGCATGGCGCGCTGGGCGCTGAACCAGGCGGTCGACTACGCCAAGGTGCGCAAGACCTTCGGCAAGCCGATCGCCGATCATCAGGCGGTGCAGATCCTGCTCGCCGACAGCGCTGCCGAGATCTATGCCGCCGAGACGATGCTGGTCGACTGCGCCATGAAGCTGGAACGCGGCGAGAAGGCGCTTGCCGAGACGTCGATGGTCAAGCTGCACTGCACCGACGCCGCCAACCGCGTCTTCGACCGCTGCATCCAGGTGCATGGCGGCATGGGCCTGACCAACGAATTGCGGCTCGAGGCCGGCTACCGGTTCACGCGCTCGATGCGCATCCCCGACGGCACCAGCGAGATCCAGCGCCGCACCATCGCGCGCGACCTGCTCGCCAACGGGGTCCATTTCTGAGTTCGATGACCATGAAACATGTCGCCCCGCCCACCAGCCTCGACGCGCTGTTCCGCCCTCGCTCCGTGGCGATCCTCGGCGCGTCGGACGATGCCACGCGCATTTCCGGCCGGCCGGTGCGCTACCTGATCGAGGGCGGCTTCAAGGGCGGGATCTATCCGGTCAACCCGAACCGCGAGACGGTGCAGGGGCTGAAGGCCTACAGGACGCTGGCAGACGTGCCCGAGGTGCCCGATGTGGCGCTGCTCGCCGTTCCGGCCGCGCTGACCGAGCAGGCGGTGCGCGAATGCGTCGAGAAGGGCGTCAAGGGCGCGGTCATCTTCTCCGCCGGCTATGCCGAGAGCGGCGAGGACGGGATCGCCATCCAGGGCCGCATTACCGAGATCGCGCGGGCCGGCGGCCTGCGCCTGTTGGGTCCCAACTGCCTCGGCATCTTCAATCCGCAGATCGGCTTCTACGGCACGTTCACGCAGTCGCTGGACAGGGAGATGCCGTTCCCGGGCCCGCTCGGCATCATCAGCCAGTCGGGCGCTTACGGCTCGCACATCGCCTACATGGCCCGCAAGCGCGGCATCGGCATCAACTACTGGATCACCACCGGCAACGAGGCCGACGTCGACGTGGCGGAGAGCCTCGAGTGGATGGCGGCGCAGCCCGACATCAAGGTGATCATGGCCTATGTCGAGGGCGTGCGCGACGGCGCCCGCTTCCGCCGCGCCCTGGCGCTGGCGCGGGCGAACGGCAAGCCGATCGTGATGATGAAGGTCGGCCGCTCCGAGATCGGCGCGCGAGCGGCGAGTTCGCACACCGCCTCGCTTGCCGGTTCGGATGCGATCTACGACGCGCTGTTCAGCCAGTACGGCGTCCATCGCGCGACGACGACCGAGGAGCAGATCGACATCGCCTATGCCTGCGCGCGCGGGATTTTTCCGAAGGGAAACAAGCTGGGCGTCGTCACGCTGTCCGGCGGCGCGGGCGTGCTGATCTCGGACGCGGCCGAACGCTACGGCATGGACGTCGCGCCGATGCCGGATGCCGCGCAAAAGGTGCTGAAGGAACTGCTGCCCTTCGCGACCGTGGTCAACCCGGTCGACACGACGGCGCAGGCCTTGAATGACATGAACCTGCTGGCGAAGAACATCGAGGTGATCCTCGAGCAGGGCGGCTACGACGCGCTGATCGGCTTCTTCACCACCGTGCCGAACACGCGTACGCTGTCCAAACCGTTGCGCGACGCGATCGCCAAGGGCTGCGAGCGCTTTCCGGATCGCCTGATCGCGCTGCAGATGATCGCCGATCCGGAGGTCGTCAAGGAATACGAGCAGGCCGGCTTCCTCGTCTTCGAGGATTGCGACCGGGCGGTCGCGGCGCTGGCCGCGCTGTCGCGCTTCGGCCAGAGCCTGTCGCTCGCGTCGGACGAGAGGCAGGTCGCGCCGGCCGCCGCGATCGGCACGGGGCCGATGTCGGAACGTGCTGCCAAGGATCTTCTCGGCGAGGCGGGCATACCCTTCCTCGACGAGCGAATTGCGGCCGACGCCAAGGCCGCCGGAAGCGCCGCGGATGCGATCGGCTACCCGGTCGTGCTGAAGATCGTCTCGCCCGACATCGAGCACAAGACGGAGATCGGCGGCGTGCTGGTCGGCGTCGCCGACCGTGAGGCGGTCGTGGCAGGGTATGCGACGCTGATCGAACGCGCGGCGAAGCACCGGCCGGACGCCAGGATCGAGGGCGTGCTGGTCGCGCCGATGGCGAAGAAGGGCGTCGAGGTGATCGTCGGCGTTTCGCGCGATCCGGTGTTCGGACCGGCGGTGATGTTCGGGCTCGGCGGCGTGCATGTCGAGGTGCTGAAGGACGTCACCTTCCGTCTCGCGCCGTTCGGCCGCGACGAGGCGATGCGGATGATCGACGAGATCCGCGGTCGCGCGCTCCTGTCGGGCGTGCGCGGCGCGCCGGCCTCCGATGTCGATGCCATCGCCGACCTGCTGGTGAACGTCTCCGCCTTCGCCGCAGCGCATGCCGAAGACATCGAGACAATCGATCTGAACCCTGTCGTCGTGTGGCCGAAAGGCGAGGGCGCGGTGGCGCTCGACGCCCTGGTCGTGCCGCGTCAGGACTTGAACTGAACCTGTTTTCGAACTAGCGTTAGAAAAATGGTCGCCGATGCGGCCGCCCGATCGGAGGATCCCATGAGCGTCGACTATTCCGGATACAAGTATTTCCTGTTCGAGAAGGAAGGGCGCACTCTTACGGTGACGATGAACCGTCCCGACCAGCTCAACGCGATGACCTGGGACATGCACGAGGAGGCTTCGCGCGTGTTCTACGATCTCGGCATGGATCACTCCATCGACGTGGTCATCTTCACCGGCGCGGGCAAGGCCTTCTCGGCCGGCGGCGACATCGTCGGCATGAAGATGATGTACGAAGACACCGAGATGTTCGACCGCTCGATCAACGAGGCCAAGAAGGTCGTGTTCGGCATCCTCGACTGCGACAAGATCATCATCGCCAAGGTGAACGGCGACGCCGTCGGCCTCGGCGCCACGATGGCGCTGTTCTGCGACATTATCATCGCCGCCGACCATGCCCGCTTCGGGGACCCCCATGTGCGCGTCGGCCTCGCGGCCGGCGACGGCGGCGCGGTGATCTGGCCGCAGGCGATCGGCTATGCCAAAGCCAAGGAATACCTGATGACGGGCGACCTGATCACCGCGCCGGACGCGCAGGCGATGGGCCTGATCAATTACGCCGTCCCGGCGGCCGAGCTCGACGCCAAGGTCGACGCGATGGCGAAGAAGCTCGGATCGGGCGCCATGAAGTCGATCAAATACACCAAGACCGCGATCAACATCGGCCTGAAGCAGCTTGCCCACACGATGATGGACACCTGCATGGCCTACGAGGCGCTGACCAACCGCAGTCAGGATCACCTCGAG
The DNA here is from genome assembly GCA_019635735.1 of Mesorhizobium sp. Taxonomy (GTDB): domain Bacteria; phylum Pseudomonadota; class Alphaproteobacteria; order Rhizobiales; family Rhizobiaceae; genus Mesorhizobium_A. The sequence continues at coordinate 239,865 of JAHBYX010000003.1, read as the reverse complement.
GCGATCAACGCCTTCTCCGAGAAACGCAAGCCGAAGTTCACGGGGCTCTGAGCGGGCCGCCGCAGCGCGGCACGTGGGCGAGGCATGCGGCGCAAGCCGGGAGGATTTGACATGGATTTCGGCGAGCCAGAATACATCACCATGTTGCGCGAGAGCATCCGCCGGATGCTCGAGCGCCACGCCACGCGCGAGATGATGGCCAAGTGGGACGAGGAGGACAAGGTTCCCCGCTCGCTGATGGGTCCGATCACCGAACTGGGCGTCTGCGGCATGACCGTGCCCGAGGAATATGGCGGCTACGGCCGCGACATCCTCGCCACGATGGTGACCGTCGAGGAACTGTCGCGCCGCTCGATGGTCATCGGCACGCTCTACCTTATGAACTCCTGCTACGGCTCGATGAACGTGCTGGCATCGGGCAGCGAGGAGCAGAAGCGGCGCCTGCTGCCGAAGCTCGCCAACGGCGAGATCCTGTTCGCCTACGGCCTGTCGGAGCCCGACGTCGGCTCCGACCTCGCCAGCGTCAAGACGCGGGCCGAGCGGCGCGGCGACAAGGTCATCATCAACGGCTACAAGCGCTGGTGCTCGGGCGCCGAGAGCGCCGACTACATCTACGCGCTCGTCCGCTCCGGCGATCCGGACGCGCGCTACAAGAACCTGTCGCTGGTGCTGATCCCGCCGACCGCCAAGGGCGTGACGCTGACGCACATCCCCGCGCTCGGCGCGCGCGGGCTCAACACCAACGACGTGACGCTCGACAATGTCGAGATCGGTATCGAGGACGTGGTCGGCGGCGAGGAAGGCTGGAACCAGGGCTGGTCGAAACTCGCCGGCCCGGCGCTCGAGGTGGAGAAGCTCGAAGTGGCGGCCATGGCGCTCGGCATTGCGGCGCAGGCCGTCGACGACGCGTGGGAGTATTCCCAGACGCGCAGTCAGTTCGGCAAGCGCATCTGCTCGCACCAGTCGATCCGGCACATGCTGGCCGATGTGCAGACAAAGCTCTCCTCGGCGCGTCTGATGCTCTACCGGGCCTGCTGGCTGGCCGACAACGGCATGCCGCTGTCGGTCGAGAGCTCGATGGCGAAGATGTATGTCTGCGAGACGGGCCTCGACATCGTGCTGACCTGCCAGAAGGTGATGGGCGCCTATGGCTACGCCAAGGGTTTCGACATGGAGCGGCATGTGCGCGACATGCTTTTGATGCCGATCATCGGCGGCTCGACCGCGATCCAGAAGAACAACATCGCGAACCGCATGGGCCTGCCGAAGGCCTGACGGCGACGCGACGAGGGAGGAAACGGCATGATCGAGACGCTCGGCGACGTTCTTCGCAACAACGCCTACAAGTTCCCGCACGAGACGGCCTACAACTATCACGGCCGCATCGTCACCTTCGGCGAGCATCTCCAACGCGCCAACCGGCTGGCCTCGGCGCTGTGGAAGCGCGGCATCCGCCGGCAGGACCGCGTCTCGATCCTGTCGCAGAACACCATCGAGTTCATGGAATCCTACGCCGCCTGCGAGCTGGCGGGCTATATCGCGGCGACCGTCAACTGGCGGCTCGCTCCGCCGGAGATCGCCTACATCCTCGGCGATTCCACGCCGCGCGTGCTGATCTTCGAGGCGCAGTATGCGGCGACGATCGCTCAGATCCGCGACAAGCTCCGCTTCATCGAGCTGTTCCTCTGCTTCGGCGGCGACGTGCCGGCGTGGGCCGAGGACTACGAGGCGGTACTTGCCTCTGGCGACGCCGAAGGCGCGCCGACGCGTCCGCTTCCCGACGAGATCATGCACCTGATCTACACGTCGGGCACGACCGGCCGGCCGAAGGGCGTCATGCGGACCCATCGCGGCGAGATCGCCATCGCTATCCTGATGGCGACCGAGCTCGGCCTGATCGTCTCCGACAAGCTGCAGCTGATGATGCCCATCTTCCATGTCGGAGCGCGCTTCCTGCAGCTCGGCGTCCACATCCGCGGCGGCAGTGTGGTGCTGCACCACGACTTCAAGCCGGCCGAGATCGTCGAGACGATCGAGCGCGAGCGCGTGACGATGACGCACATGGCCCCGACCATGGTGCAGGCGATGCTCAACGTCCCCGGCATCGAGCAGCGCGATCTGAAGTCCCTGCACACGATCTGCTATTCGGCGGCGCCCATGCCCGTGCCGCTGCTCAAGCGCGGCCTCAAGCTGCTCGGGCCGGTCTTCCTCCAGCTCTACGGCATGACGGAAGGCGGCGGCACCACGCTGCACAAGCGCCAGCACAAGCCCGACGGCACGCCGGAAGAGGTCAAGCTGCTGGGTTCCGTCGGGCAGGCTGCGCCGAATGTCGGCCTGCGCATCGTCGACGACGAAGGCCGCGACCTGCCGACCGGAGAGCCAGGCGAGATTCTCATCAACACCACCAGCCGCATGGCCGGCTACTGGAACAATTCCGCCGCCACGATCGCGGCGCTCAAGGAAGGCTGGTACCACACCGGCGATGTCGGCTATCTCGACCCGCAGGGCTTCCTCTTCCTGGTCGACCGCAAGAAGGACATGATCATCTCGGGCGGCGAGAACATCTATTCCCGTGAGGTCGAGGAGGCGGTGGCGAGCCACCCGGCCGTCATGGACGTGGCGGTGATCGGCGTGAAGGACGACTATTGGGGCGAGACCGTGCGCGCGATCACCGTGCTCAATCCCGGTCATACCGTCAGCGAGGTCGAACTGATCGAGCATACGAAGACGCAGATCGCCAGCTACAAGAAGCCGAAATCCGTCGTCTTCGTCGACGACCTGCCGCGCCTGCCGAGCGGCAAGATCAACAAGGTCACGCTGCGCCAGCTCTACGGCGCCGCGGAGCCGAAGGCCAACTGAGATGACGACCGAGCGCCCGCCCGTCACCCGCTGGCTCGCCGCGCGGGCCTCGGCGATCCGCTTCGCCGACCTGCCGCCGGCGGCGGTCACCGTCGCTCGGCAGTGCATCCTCGACTGGTTCGCGGTGACGATCCCGGGTGCCGCGGAACCGGCGGTGCAGATCCTGTCCGAGGAACTGCTGTCGGACGGCGCGAAGCCGGTCGCCTCGCTCACGGGCCAGAAGGGGCGCACTTCCGCGATGAACGCGGCGCTGATCAACGGCACCGCCTCGCACGCGCTCGACTTCGACGACGTCAACATGGCGATCCTCGGCCATCCGACGGTGGCGATCCTGCCCGGCCTGCTTGCGCTTGCCGAAGAAACCGGCGCCAGCCAGGACGATGTGCTCGCGGCCTTCGTCGCGGGATACGAGGTGGTCTGCCGCACCGGCGCCCTGATGAGCCCCGGGCACTACAACCACGGCTTCCATGCCACCTCGACGGTCGGCAGCGTCGGCGCGGCCGCGGCCTGCGCGCATCTTCTGAAGCTGGACGCGGAGACGAGCGCGGTCGCCTACGGCATCGCCGCGACCAAGGCGTCGGGCCTGAAATCGATGTTCGGCACGATGTGCAAGCCGCTGCATGCCGGCATGGCGGCGCAGAACGGCCTGCTCGCGGCGCGGCTTGCCGCCAGGGGCTTCACCAGCCGGCCCGACGCGCTGGAGGCGCCGCAGGGGCTGGCTGCCACTCAGAGTGCGGACTTCAACCCGGACGAGGCGATGAAGGACGCGCCGCTCGACCATCACATCGCCAACAACCTCTTCAAGTATCACGCGGCCTGCTACCTGACCCATGGCGCGATCGAGGCCGGCAAGGCGCTGCGCGAGAAGAGCGCGGCTTCGTCCAACGCCATCCAGGCGATCGAGATCCGCGTGCCGCCCGTCACCGACCGGGTCTGCAACATCGCGAAGCCGCAGACCGGGCTTGAGGCGAAATTCTCGCTGCGCCTGACAGTAGCCATGGCGCTGTCGGGGCGAGATACGTCCGGTATCGCCACCTACACCGACGACCTGACGCGCGAACCGGAGCTGGTGCGCCTGCGCGACATGGCGTCGATCGAATTCGTCGAAGGTTATCCGGAAGCGAAGGCCGACGTCACTATTACCACCGCCGACGGGCGCCGCTTCGCTGCCAGCCATGACGCCGGTGTCGCCGACAGCGACCTTGCGCGCCAGGGCCGCAAGCTCGAGGCGAAGTTCGACGCGCTCGTCGAGCCCGCGCTCGGCGCGTCGAGCCGCACGCTGCGCGAAGCCCTCGCCGGCATGGGCGGGGCGGACGGTATCGCGAACATCATGAACCTTTCAGGACGCACGCAATGAACGGCCAGCTCGGAACCGCCATCGTCACCGGCGCCGCGCGCGGCATCGGCAAGGGTATCGTCGAGAAGCTGGCGCTCGAGGGCTATCACGTGGTCGCGCTCGACCGGCTCGACGCCGTGCACGACGTCGCCGACGCGCTGCGCGCGGCAGGTGCGCGGATCGATTCCGAAGTGTGCGATATCCGCGACAGGGCGGCGATCTCGGCGATCATGGACAGGTATGCGCCGGTCGAGGTGATCGTGAACAACGCCGCGATCACCGGCACCCATTTCTTCGAGGAGCTGACCGAGGAGCACTTCCGCGAGGCCTTCGAGATCAACGCGATCGGCACTTTCGTCGTGGCGCAGGAAGGCGCGCGGCGGATGAAGAACGGCGGACGTATCGTCAACATCGCCTCGCGTTCTTTCGCCGGCGCGCCGCAGATGGCGCATTACGTGGCCTCGAAGACCGCCGTCGTCGGCCTGACCCGCGCCATGGCGATCGACCTCTCGCCGCGCGACATCCGCGTCAACGCGGTCGCGCCCGGCGTCGTCGATACCGAGATGCTGCGCTACATGACACCCGAGCGGCAGAAGATGATGCTGTCGCTGCAGCTGCTCGGCCGCATCGGCCAGCCGGAGGACATCGCCCGCGCGGTCTCCTTCCTCGCCTCACCCGAAAACCGCTACATCACGGGGCAGGTCCTCATCGTCGACGGCGGACGCTCGCTCGGCCAGGGACAGCTGCCGCCCGAGGAATCCCCGCTATGACCGAACTGACCGAAGAACGCCGCATGATCCAGGAATCGGCGCGGGTCTTCACGCGCGACCGCGTGCGGCCGACAGCCGACAGGCTCGATCCGGTCAAGGGCGAGATCCCGCGCGAACTGCTCGAGGAGATGGCCGAGCTCGGTTACTTCGGCATCCTGATCCCGGAGGAATATGGCGGCCTCGGGCTGGGCGCGTTCGAATATTGCCTCGTGGCGGAAGAACTGGCGCGCGGCTGGATGAGCGTCGCCTCGCTGATCGCGCGCGGCAATGCGCTGATCGGTTCGCTCAAGGCCATGACGCCGGAGCAGAAGAAGATCTACCTGCCCCGCATGGCCAAGGGCGACTTCCTCGGAGCCTTTTCGCTGTCGGAGCCCGACGCCGGCTCGGATGTCGCCAACATCTCCTGCCGCGCGAAGCGCGTGGGCGACGAATGGGAGATCACGGGCAACAAATACTGGTGCACCTTCGCCGACGGGGCCGACTTCATCATGGTCTTCGCCCGCACCGATCCGACCGTCGATCCGAAGGCACGGCACAAGGGCATCTCGGCCTTCATGGTCGAGAAGCCGCGCGGCAAGCTGCCGGAGGGCGTCGCGGGGACCGTCATCCCGAAGATCGGCTATTTCGGCTGGACGACCTGGGAGCTTGCCTTCGACAAGTGCCGCGTGCCGGCCGCCAACCTGATCGGCGAGGAGGGCAGGGGCTTCTACCTCGCCACGGCCGGGCTCGAAACGGCGCGGGCGCATACCGCCGCCCGATCGATCGGGCTGGCGCAGGCGGCGCTGGACGATGCGATCGCTCACGCGACGGAACGCCGGCAGTTCGGCAACGCCATCTCGGCCTTCCAGGCGATCCGCTTCAAGATCGCGACCATGGCGACCGAGATCGAGGCAGCGAGGTCGCTGATGTACATGGTCTGCGAGAAGATCGACCAGGGCGTGCGCTGCGACAAGGAGGCGTCGATGGTCAAGCTGTTCGCTTCCGAGATGTCGGAACGCGTGACCAGCGAGGCGCTGCAGATCTTCGGCGGCGGCGGCTACACGACGCTCAACCAGGTCGAGCGGCACTGGCGCGACGCGCGGCTGACCAAGATCTTCGAGGGCACCTCGGAGATCCAGATGCGCATCATCTCGGACCACATCCTCGGCCGCGGCTGACGCGGCCGGCATGCGATTGCGGGCTAAGCGGCGCTGATGCGCGGCGCCGAACGCTTGGCCTTCGCCGGCGGGGGCACTTCCTGCGCGATCGCGGCGGTTGCGCCGTTGCCCGACAGTCCGTCGAGCACGACGGAGGCGAATTCGCGCGCCACGTCGTCGATCGAGCGGCCGCCCGGCTTGAACCATTCGACGGTCCAGTTCAGCGCGCCGAGGATGAAGAGGCGGGCAAGCGTCAGGTTGGCACTCGTCCGGAACTCGCCGCGTTCGTGCGCGTCCGCGAGGATCTTCTGCCAGACCGAGCCATACTGGTCGCGCATCCGGGTGTTTCTCGCCCGGATCGCCTCCGGCACCTGGCCAAGTGCGCGCCGCGTGGCGAGCGTATAGTCGCCGACCTCGATGATCGCCGACAGGTGGGCGCGGATCGCCGCCTCGATCCGCTCGCGGCCGGTGGCCGTGTCGGGCAGCGACTTGAGCGCGGCCTCGACGTTGTCGGTCACCGCGCGGATGCCAATGTCGAGAACGGCGCTGATCAGGTCATCCTTCGACTTGTAGTGGTAGTAGATGCTGCCGGCCCTGAGATCGGCTTCGTCGGCGATCGCCCGCATCGTCGTTCCCGCATAGCCGTAGTCGCGGAAAATCCTGGCTGCGGCATCGAGAACCCGCTTCTGCGAGATCGCCGATTTGGCCAGCTTCTTCGTCATCCTGCCTCCGTCGCCCCCGCAACACCTTCTGCGAGCATATTACGATGCGAATCGCCCGGATGGAATGGTTTCGAACGCTCATCCGAAAAAACCTATTTTCTAACTAGTGTTAGGTTTTGGATTGGTGTAGCGTTTCCCGCGAGATAAAAGCTGCCCGGGAGGAGCGTGTGGGATCTGTCGACATCGAGCGGCACGGCCGTGGCGTCGTTCGTCTTGTGATGAACCACCACGAGTCGGGAAACGGGCTCGGCGAGGCGTTTCGCGGCCTGCTGCTGCCGGCGTTCGAGGAGTTGTTCCGCGACCGCAGCTGCCGCGTCATCGTCCTCGCCTCCGCCTTGAAGAACTTCTCCGTCGGCGGCGACCTGTCGAAGATGGACACGCTCTCCGACCCCAAGGCCGGCCGCGAGCGGCTGACCTCGGCGCACCGGCTGGCGCGTGTGCTGCTTGCGGCCGAGAAGCCGATGGTGGCCGAGGTGAGGGGGCACGCGGTGGGCGCAGGCGCGGGGCTCGCGCTGTTCTGCGACACGATCGTGATGGGCGAGAGCGCATCGATCGGCTTCCCCTTCGCAAAGGTCGGCCTCGCGCCGGATTTTGCCATTGCCCACACGCTGCCGCAGCGCATCGGCCTCGCCCGCGCCCGCCAGGCGCTGCTCTACGCCCGCTTCTACAAGGGGCCGGAGGCGCTTGCGATCGGCCTTGCCGACGACGTCGTCGCCGACGAGCACGTCGCGGAGAAAGCGCTGGAGCGGGCGCGGGAACTGGCCGAGTTCCCCTCGCACACCGCCGCGCTGACGAAGCGGATGCTTTCGCTGAGCGACGATCCGCAGGCGGTGCTCGACTTCGAGGCGACGGCGCAGCCGCTCTGCTTCGCCAGCGACGATTTCCGCGAGGGCCTCGCCGCCTTCCGCGAGAAGCGCAAGCCGCGCTTCGATCCCGACATCGCCTGAGGCCGCCATGTCTTCCGTCAGAATTCCGCAGACGCTTGCGGACATGCTGGACAACAATGCCTGGAAGTATCCCGACCAGACCGCCTTCGTCTGGCAGGACCGGCGGGTGACGCATGCGCAGTTCCACGTCCGCGTCTCGAAGCTCGCTAGCGCGCTGCGGCGGCTGGGGCTGAGGCGGCAGGACCGCGTCGGCATCCTCAGCCAGAACCGGCTGGAGTTCCAGGAGGTCTACGGCGCCTGCGAAATCTCGGGCTTCATCTGCGCCACGGTGAACTGGCGCCTGGCCATTCCCGAGATGGTCTACATCGTCAACGACGGCGCGCCGAAGGTTCTGATTTTCGAGGCGGCCTATGCCGAGACCGTGCTGGCGATGAAGGACCAGCTGAAATCGGTCGAGCATTTCGTCTGCCTCGACGGCGGGCCATTCGGCGACGACTACGAGGCGCTCGTCGCCTCGGGCGACGCATCCGGCGTGCCGTTCCGGCCGCTGCCCGACGACATCGCCTTCCTGATCTACACCTCAGGCACCACCGGGCGCCCGAAGGGCGTGATGCTGGGCCAGGGCGGACAGGTGAACGCCGCGGAAATCCTCGGCTCTGACCAGCGCAATACGCCGGACGACCGGCTGCTGATCATGATGCCGCTGTTCCACATCGGCGCCAAGATCATCCAGCTCGCGCAGCACTGGCGCGCGGGCACGGTGCATGTGCTGAAGGGCTTCGATCCGCCGGCGATCGTCGACTGTATCGAGCGCGAGAAGATCACCGTTACGCATATGGCGCCGACGATGATCCAGACGCTGCTGGAATCTCCGGCGATCGAAAAGGCCGACCTCTCCAGCCTGCGCATGATCGTCTATGCCGCGGCACCCATGCCGATCCCGGTGCTGAAGAAGGGCCTCAAGCTGCTTGGCCCGGTCTTCCAGCAGCAGTTCGGCCAGACCGAGGGCATCGGCACGACGCTGCTCGCGCACCAGCACAGGCCCGACGGCACCGACCGCGACCGCGAGATCCTGACCTCCGTCGGCCAGGCCTCGCCGCGCGTCAACGTGCGCATCGTCGATGACAACGGCGACGACCTGCCGGCCGGTGAGGTCGGCGAGATCCTGCTGACGAGTCCCGGCGTGATGAAAGGCTATTGGAACAACACCGCCGCCACGATCGAGACGCTGCGCGACGGCTGGGTGCACACCGGCGACGTCGGCCGCCTCGACAGCGAGGGCTTCCTCTATCTGGTCGACCGCAAGAAGGACATGATCATCTCGGGCGGCGAGAACATCTATTCGCGCGAGGTCGAGGAGGCGGTCGTCACCCACGAAGCCGTCTCAGAGGTGGCCGTCATCGGCGTGCCCGACGAGAAATGGGGCGAGGCGGTCAAGGCGGTGGTCGTGCTGCGGCAGGGCGCGAGCGCCACCGCCGAGGATCTCATCGACCACTGCCGCACGCTCATCGCCGGCTACAAGCGCCCGCGCCATGTCGAGTTCGTCGACGAGATCGTCAAGCTGCCGAGCGGCAAGATCGACAAGGTGCGCCTGCGCAAGCTCTACGGCACGGCCTGAGCCGCGCCGCCGATACGGGAGGATATCGATGCTCGAACTGTTTTCGCTGAAGGGCAAGGTCGCCCTAGTGACCGGCGCGTCGCGCGGCCTCGGCAAGCCGATCGCCAAGGGCCTTGCCGCCGCCGGCGCGCATGTCGTGCTCGTCGCCCGCGACGAGGCGAAGCTCGACGCGGTCAAGGCCGAGATCGAGAGCGAGGGCGGCAACGCGACCGTGCTGTCGCTCGACCTCGCCGACGAGGCGGCGATCCGCGAGGGCGTGCGCACGGTCGGCGCGCAGCTCGGCCGGCTCGACATCTGCGTCAACAATGCCGGCATCATCAACTGGCAGCCGCTGCTCGACAGCGACGTCGAGGATTTCGAGCGGATCATGGACACCAATGTCCGCGCCACCTTCGTGATGTCGCAGGAATGCGCGGCCCTCATGCGGGCGGGGGGCGAGGGCGGACGCATCGTCAACACCGGCTCGGTGCTCGGACCACTCGGACGTGCGAAGCTGCATGCCTATTGCGGCTCGAAGTCGGCGATCATCGGCCTGACGCGCTCGCTCGCCGCCGAACTCGGCAAGGAGAAGATCAACGTCAACTGCGTCTGTCCCGGCTATTTCCTGACCGAGATCAACCAGAACCTGCAGTCCCGCCCCGGCTACATCGAGGCCATCAACGGCGTCACCCCGATGGAGCGCTGGGGCGATCCCAAGGAGATGGTCGGCACGATCATCTACCTCTCCTCGGCGGCGTCCAGCTATGTCACCGGGCAGACGATCATGGTCGACGGCGGTCTGTCGTCCTCCTTCAAGTTCCAGCTCGCGGCGTGAGGCGAAGATGACAAAGCGTTTTTCCCTCGAAGGACAGATCGCCATCGTCACCGGCGCCTCGCGCGGCCTGGGTTTCGAGATGGCCAAGGCCGTCGCCGAATCCGGCGCGAGGGTGTGGATGACGGCGCGCGGCCAGGAGCAGCTGGACGAATCCGCGGCGAAGCTCCGTGCCGAGGGCCTAGACGTCGCGGTCAAGGCGTTCGATCTCGCGGACGGCGCGGCCTGCGTGGCCGCCATCAACGAGATCGCGGATGCGGAAGGCCGTCTCGACATCCTCGTCAACAATGCCGGCATCAATGCTTGGGAACCGTTCGCGCAAGCCACCACCGCGACCTGGGACAAGGTGATGGGCACCAACATGCGCGCTCCATACCTGCTCTGTCGCGAGGCAGCGCGCCGGATGGTTCCGCGCGGCTACGGCCGCATCGTCAATGTCGGCTCGGCGCTCGCGGTCGTCGGCCGCGAGAACGTCACGGCCTACGTGTCCTCGAAGCACGGCCTCGCCGGCATGACCCGCGCCTTCGCCGCGGAACTCGGCGCGAAGGGCGTGACCGTCAACATGATGGCGCCGGGCTACTTCCTGACCGAAATCAACAACACCATCCTCGCGCGCCCCGGCTACGAGAAAGGCGTCTCGAGCCGCATCCCGCTCGGCCGCTGGGGCGACCCGGAGGAGGCCGGCGGCGTCGTCGCCTTCATGGTCTCCAAGGCATCGAGCTACATGAACGGCCACGTGCTGATGGTGGACGGCGGGCTGACCGAAACCTTCGTCCTGCCCGTCGACGCGGCCTGAGGAGATCGAGATGGCACACGAAAAGGAAGTCGCACTCGTCACCGGCGCCGGCCGAGGGATCGGCCTGGCAACGACGAGGCGCCTGCTGGAAGACGGGTTCCACGTCGTCATGGTCGATCTCAGCCCCGAGCCGCTGGCGACCAACGCCGCCGCGCTCAAGGCCGCCAGCAATTCCGTCGAGCATCATGCGCTGTCGATCACCGACCGGCCGGCGGTCGCGAAGCTGATCGCCTCGCTGCCGCGCCTCGACGTTCTGGTCAACAATGCGGCGGTGTTCTGGGACGGCAAGTTCGACGCGGCCACCGAGGACGATTTCCGCAAGATGTATGAGGTCAACGTCGTCGGCACCTTCGTGATGGCGCAGGAGGCGGCCAAGGTGATGAAGCGCGGCGGGCGCATCATCAATGTCGCCTCTCGGGCCTATCTCGCCGGCTACGCGCATTCTGCCTATGGCACGTCCAAGGCCGGCGCGATCGGCCTGACCCGCGGCATGGCGATCGACCTCGCAGACAAGGGCATCTTCGTCAACGCGATCGCGCCAGGTCTCATCGAGACCGACATGTTCCGGTCGCTGACGCCGGAGCGTCAGCAGGAGCTGATTGCAAAGCAGCCGACGAAGGAGGTCGGCCAGCCCGAGGACATCGCCAACGGCATCGCCTTCTTCGCCAGCCCGAGAACGCGCAACGTCACCGGCCAGATCCTGACCCTCGACGGCGGGAGGTCGATGGGGATTTCGATTTATTGAGCGGTTCAGGCGGCGTCGGGCAGAACGAGCCGCTTCAGTCCCTTCGTGATCTCGGGAGCGCGCTCGCGGACACGCGCGGCGTCATAGGCCGCCTGAAGCCTCAGCCATGCCTCCGCACTGCTGCCGATGACCGTCTCGAGCCGAAGAGCCATCTCCGGCGAGACCGAGCTCGTGCCGTTGACGACCCTGTTGAGGGCGGACCTTGTCACTCCAAGCGCTTCCGCCGCCTTGGCCACGGAAAGCCCCAGTTCCTCCATCGCTCCCTTTACGAGCCGGCCCGGATGGGGAGGAGACTTCATCGTCATGGCGTGCCTCAATGGTAGTCGGTGAGGTCGACATCGCTCGCCTCTCCGTTCTCAAAGCGAAATACGATCCGCCAGTTCGCACGAACGGTGACGGCCCACTGGCCCTTTCGGTCGCCCGCAAGAGGATGCAAACGGAAATGCGGAAGATCCACGTCACGGATATCGCCGGCGACGTCAAGCACGCCGAGGATTTCCTCGATGCGCCCGACCATTTCCGCGGCCAGCTTGCTGCGATCCCCGTCGGCATAGAGGCGCTTGAGCCCCTTGTGCCTGATGGAGCGGATCATGCGGAAATGTAGCATGTAGCGCTACGCGATACAACAGGCTGCCGACGAAAACAGGAGCGAGCATTGCTGCTCGCCCCTGGGCGCTTGGGAGGCGCTGTTGCGTCGGGTCAGGCGGCTTCGTGCGCCTCGACCCCCAAATAGAATTTCTGGATATCCTGGTCGGCCGAGAGCTTCTCGGTCGTGCCTTCGAGAACGGTGCGGCCGCTCTCGATGACATAGCCGTAGGAGGCGTATTTCAGCGCGATCACGGCGTTCTGCTCGACGAGCAGCATCGAGACGCCCTTCTCGCGGTTGATCCGGGCGATGATCTCGAAGATCTCCTTCACGATCAGCGGTGCGAGGCCAAGCGACGGCTCGTCGAGCAGGATCATCTCGGGATCGGCCACGAGCGCCCGGCCGATGGCGAGCATCTGCTGCTCGCCGCCGGAAAGGTAGCCAGCCGCCTGGCCGCGGCGCTGCGACAGGATCGGGAAGTAATTGTAGACCTCGTCGAAGGCCTCCTTGCGCGATCGCGCGGCGCGCTGGGCGAAGGTGGCCGCGATGAGGTTTTCCTCGACGGTCATCTCCGAGAAGACGTGTCGGCCTTCGCGCACCTGGAAGATGCCGCGCCGCACGATCTGGTGCGGCGCGAGCTTGAGCAGGTCCTGACCGCCTATGGTGATCGACCCGCGGGTGACGCGGCCGTCCTCGAGCGGCAGGAAGCCGGAGATCGCCTTGAGCGTCGTCGTCTTGCCGGCGCCGTTGGCGCCGAGCAGCGTGACGATCGCCCCTTCGGGCACGGTGAGGCTGAGGCTCGTGAGAGCCTGGATCACGCCCTGATAGACGACTTCCAGATCCTTGACTTCGAGAACGGCCGCCATGACGTCAGCTTACCTTCATCCAGTCGGTCACGTGTTCCATGTCCCAGTTGTTCGCCGCCGAGTAGCGGATGATCCGGCCGAGGCCGATCTGCTGGTTCTCGATCGAAACGGGGACGTCGATGAGGCCGCCGGTGTCCCAGTCCTTCACGGTGCGGAGCGCAGCGGCGAGATTGTCGCCGTTGATTTCCTGGCCGGCGTCGATGACGATCTCGAACGCCTTCGTCGCCATCATCCCGCTGATCCATGCGTCGAGGAAGCCGAGACGGACATAACCCTTCCAGTTCGGATCCTTGGCCTTAAGGATGCTGCCGATCGTCTCCATCGTCTTGCCGGCCGGCTTGTTGGTGTCGTCGTTCCACACCTTGATGCCGATCAGGCCTTCCGCCACGTCGGGCATCGCCACGACCTTCTCGCGCTCGCTCTGCCAGATCGTGCCGAGGAAGACGACGTCGTTCATGCCGTAATCGCGCACCAGGCGAACGATCTCCGGCCACACGGCGAAGGAGTAGCCGTGGTGGATGACGTGGGTCGGCTGCGCCTGGCGGATGGCGAGCGCGAAGGCCGACACGTCGGTCTCGACGAACTTGGTCTGCTGCACCAGCGCCACCTCGATGCCGCTTTCCTTGGCGTAGGCGACGGCGTTTTCGATACCGTCGCGTCCCATGCCGGTGGAGGAGTGGACGATCACCAGCTTCGCAGGGTTCGAGCCCTTCGAGGTCTTGATGTAGTCGACCAGCATCTTGAGCTGGGCGCCGTAGGTCGCGCCCGGAACGAAGTGGTACGGATAGGCCTTCTCGTCGGCGAGTTCGGACGCGAACGATCCCGACGTCATCAGGATCTTGTTGGTCGAGTTGTTCTCGGGCGAGATCGCCTGGATCATGCCGGTCGATTCACCGAACAGGTAGTCGACGCGGCCCGCGGCGAGCGCCTTCTTCACGTTTGCGACGGCGACGTCGACCTTGAAGGTCGAGTCGTTGATGGTCAGGTTGATCTTCCGGCCACGGATACCGCCGTTGGAATTGATCCAGTTGGCGTATTCGGTGAAGCCCTCGCCCTGGAACTTGCCGCCTTCGGCCGCTGGGCCGGTGAGGTCGCAGTGGATGCTCCAGTTGAGGTCGTCGGCCGCCTGCGCGCGCAGGATGCCGAACGAGCTGACAGCGCCGACCGCCGCCGTGGCGCCCGCCGCCTTCAGGAATTTGCGTCTGCTGAACATAGTCTCCTCCACGTTCTGCGATCGGAGCGATCGCGGTTTCGTCCCGCGCCGGTCACGGACCGGCGAGTCTCCTCATCCGGACCGTCCGGATGAAAACTTGTGCTTCGCCCGCTTCCACAGCTGCGCGAGGCCGCGCGGCTCGAGGATCAGGAAGCCGACCATGAGAAGGCCGAAGATCGTCTCGCGCAGCGGCGTCAGCACCGTGCCGAGGTCGATCTGGAAGAGCTCGCCGAACAGCAGCGAGCCTTCGCGCAGGACTTCCGGCAAGAGCGTCATGAAGGCGGCGCCGAGGATCGCACCGAGGATCGAGCCCATGCCGCCGACGATCACCGCCGATAGGAAGAAGACCGAGAGCAGGAGCCCGAACTGCTCCGGGTTCACGAACTGGTTGAAATAGGCGAGCAGGCCGCCGGCGACGCCGGCGTAGAACGAGCCGAGCGCGAAGGCGACGAGCTTGTAGGTGACGATCTCGACGCCCAGCACCTGGGCCGTCAGGTCGCGCTCGCGGATGGCGATGAAGGCGCGGCCGACCCGCGACTTGATGACGTTGCGGGCGAAGATCATCAGGAACACGACGACCGCCAGAATGAGGTAGTAGATCCGCGTCTCGTTGTTCAGCGCGTAGCCGAACACCGTCGCCGGGCGCACCGGCAGGCCGACGTCGCCATTGGTCACCGACTGCCAGTGCACGAAGACGAAGGTCAGGATGAACTGCGCGGCCAGCGTGGCGATGACCAGGTAGAGGCCGCGGATGCGCAGCGACGGCAGGCCGAAGGCGGCGCCGATCACGGCGGCCGAGATGCCGGCCAGCGGTATCGTGACCCAGAACGGCAGGCCGAGATAGGTCTGCGTGAGCGCCACCGTGTAGGCGCCGACGCCGACGAACGCCGCGTGGCCGAGCGAGAGCAGGCCCGTGTAGCCCATCATGATGTTGAGGCCCTGGGTGGCGATGATGTTGATGCCCAGCAGGCCCGCGAAGTAGATCCAGTAGCGCGGCGCGACGAGCGGCAAGAGGAGCAGCGCCAGGATCAGGAGGCCGTTCCACAGCATCGACCCGGAAATGGGGCTGGCAGGCTGCGAGACGCGCGTGGTGTCCACCGTCATTGCCATCAGATCCTCTCGATTTCCTTGGTACCGAACAGGCCGGTGGGGCGCACGAGCAGAACGATCAGCGCCAGGAGGTAGGGCGTGATCTCGCGGAACTCGGTGGGCAGGAACAGGCCGGTGATCGCCTCGAGCCAGCCGATGATGAAGCCTGCGATCAAGACGCCGCCGAGCGAGTTCATGCCGCCGAGGATGACCACGGCCAGAACGTTGAGCGCGACGAGACCGAGATGCGGGGTGAGGGTATTGACGTTGGCCATCAGCACGCCGCTGATGCAGCCGGTGATCGCGGCGAGGATCCAGGTGAAGGAGATGATGCGGCGCACGTCGATGCCCATCGAATAGGCTGTCACCGCGTCGGCGGCGGCGGCGCGGAGCGCGACACCGGCGCGGGAGTAGCGGAGATAGGCGATGAGCCCGACGACGATGACAACGGCGATAGCGAAGGCCCGCGCCGTCTTGCCGGGCACGAAGATCTCGCCCAGCATGATCGGCGAGCGCGACAGGATCGCCGGGATCTGCAGGTCGTTCGGACCCCAGATCATGCCGACGATGCCGCGGATGATCGACCCGATGCCGAAGGTGACCATGACGACCGCGATGAACGGCCGGCCGAGCATCGGCCGGATCGCCACGCGTTCGATGACGAGTGCGACGATGATCGAGCCGATCAGCGCCACGATCATGCCGAGAAACGGTCCGAGCGCGAAGGTGACGGCGGCTGCGTAGAAGAAGTAGGCGGACAGCATCATCATCTCGCCCATGGCGAAATTAAACGTGCGCGACGACTTGAAGATGAGGATGATGCCGAGCGCGATGAGCGCGTAGATGCCGCCGGCCGCGATGCCGACGATGGAATATTCGATGAACTGCTGCAGCGGGCTCATGGTCTACCTCACGCCGCGGTCTTGGCGGGTTCGTCGACGCTGCCGAGATAGGCCTTGATGACGTCGGGATTGGCGCGCACTTCCTCCGGCGTGCCCGAGGCGATGGGCTTGCCGAAGGACAGGACGACGATGTGGTCCGAGATGCCCATCACCATGCTCATGTCGTGCTCGATCAGAAGCACGGTCGTGTTCCAGTCCTTCTTCACGCCGAGGACGAAGCGGCTCATCTCGCGCTTCTCCTCGCGGTTCATGCCGGCGACCGGCTCGTCGAGCAGCAGGATCTTGGGCTTCATGACGAGGGCGCGGGCGAGCTCGACCCGCTTCTGCAGGCCGTAGGCGAGATCCTCGACGTGGTGATGCTGCACATGGTCAAGTTCGAGCAGGCCGATGACGTCGCGCTGGATTTCCTCGTCGAGCTGCGCCTCCTCGTTCCGGGTCAGCGGCAGGCGCAGGCCGGCTGAGATGACGCCGCTCTTGAGGTTGGTGTGCGCGCCGAGCTTGATGTTGTCGAGCACGGTCATGCCGTGGAACAGGGCGATGTTCTGGAAGGTGCGCGACATGCCGCGATAGGCGCGCGCATGCGGCTTCAATCCGGAAATGTCTTCGCCGTCCAGGGTGACCCTGCCGCTTTGCGGCCGGTAGAAGCCGGAAATGACGTTGAACAGGCTGGTCTTGCCGGCGCCGTTCGGCCCGATCACCGCTGTGATCTTGCCCTTGTCGGCATGCACGCTCACGCCCGACAGAGCTTTGACGCCGCCGAAGGCCAGCTGGATGTCGTCGACGTGCAGCATGATCAGAGCATGCCCTCGGGGCACACGAAATCGGCCAGTGAGCCTGTTGGGTACATCGGTCTCTCCTCCCGCTCCCCGGTTCGGCAACCTGCCGTCCGGAGCATTTGAAAAACTCTAACACTTGTTCGAAAGTTTGTCACCATCCTTCTCGGAATTTCGTCAAATGCCAATCAAGTGTCTGAAAATACACATATAAGAAGCGAACAGTCGTTCGAAATTACACCCTGCTCACATGCCTTTGATCGCGCCTCGGAGGCCCGTCGGCGGCGGTTCGCGCATCGGCTTCCGCCCTTTGGCCTCCTGAGCCGGCACCTGCCCTTCCCCAGCGAGGAATGAGGATCGCCGGATCCGGCGCCATCGACCGGGCCGGGGAAAAATTCTACGCTTGCCTCACTAGGATTCTAACGATGGTTAGATTATAGGATGCGTCGCTGCGCGGTCAACTCGCAGCACCACGGCGACCGCCGTCAAAGGGTCGCGCCTCCGCGCCGCCACAGGGAGAGAGATCATGGCCAACGCCAGACCGAAGCGCCTCCGCCGCTGCCAACTGGCGGTGCCGGGCTCCAGCGACAAGATGATGGCCAAGGCCGCGGCAATGGACGTCGATCACGTCTTCCTCGACCTCGAGGACGCGGTGGCGCCTGGCGCGAAGGTCGGGGCGCGAGCCCAGATCGTCAATGCGCTCAATACGCTCGACTTCGGCACGTCGGTGCGCTGCGTGCGCATCAACGACCTCGACACCCACTACGCCTACGAGGACATCATCACGGTAGTCGAGGGGACGAACGGCAACCTCGACACGATCCTCGTGCCCAAGGTCCGCACCGCCTGCGATGTCCGCTTCGTCGATCGCCTTCTCTCCCAGATCGAAGGCAAGCTCGGGCTGACGCGCCGCATCGGCATCGAGGTGCTGATCGAGGAGGCGGAAGCCATCATGCGCGTCGAGGAGATCGCCGGTGCGTCGGACCGGCTGGAGGCGCTGATCTTCGGCATGGGCGACTATTCCGCCTCCCAGGGGATCGACCCGCGCGCCATCGCCGGCGATTCCGGCTATCCCGGCGACATCTGGCACTATGCCCGCTACAAGATGATCGTCGCGGCGCGCACCTACGGTCTCGACGCGGTCGACGGTCCGTTCGTGAACTTCAAGGACGGCGACTGGTTCCGCACAGAATGCGT
Organism: Mesorhizobium sp.; assembly: GCA_019635735.1. GTDB lineage: Bacteria > Pseudomonadota > Alphaproteobacteria > Rhizobiales > Rhizobiaceae > Mesorhizobium_A. The sequence continues at coordinate 221,559 of JAHBYX010000003.1, read as the reverse complement.
CCGCGCCCAGCAGCTCGGCGCGGTCGGCAAATGGGCGATCCATCCGAGCCAGGTGGCGATCGCGCAGGAGGTGTTCAGCCCGTCGCAGGCAGAGGTCGACCGCGCCTACAAGGCCGTTGCCGCCTATCGCGAGGCGCAGGCGCAAGGGCTCGGCGCCATCCAGGTCGACGGCCAGATGGTCGACGTCGCCACGGTGCGGCTCGTCCAGCGGATCATCGACCGCGCCGAACTCGCCGGCATGAAACCCTCGGCCGGGCTGTAAGAGCGATGGCCAAATCCTCCACCGGCAACTTCTTCGAAGATTTCCGCCTCGGCCAGGAGATCGTCCACGCCGTGCCGCGCACGGTCACCACCGGCGACGTCTCGCTCTATTCGGCGCTCTACGGCATGCGGTTCGCCGTCCAGTCGTCGGACGCCTTCGCGCAGTCGGTCGGGCTGTCGCGCGCGCCTGTCGACAACCTGCTGCTGTTCCACGTGATCTTCGGCAAGACGGTGCCCGACATCTCGCTCAACGCGGTCGCCAATCTCGGCTATGCCGAATGCCGCTTCCTCAGACAGGCCTATCCCGACGACAGCGTCACGGCGCGCTCGACCGTCATCGGACTGCGCAAGAACGCCAACGGCAAGACCGGCATCGTCTATGTCCGCTCGACAGGCTATAACCAGACCGGCGAGCCCATGCTCACGTTCGTGCGCTGGGTAATGGTCAACAAGCGCGACCAGGCCGCGCCGCCGCCGACAACGACCGTTCCGGAAACGGCCGCGGTGGTTTCCGCAGGCGATCTCGTCATTCCCGACGGCCTCGACTTCTCGCGCTACGACCGGGCGCTCGCCGGCAGCCCGTTCCTGTTCGACGACTACCAGGTCGGCGAGAAGATCGACCATATCGACGGCATGACGATCGAGGAGGCGGAGCATCAGATCGCCACCCGCCTCTACCAGAACACGGCCAAGGGCCATTTCGACGGCCTGGCGCAGAAGTCGAGCCGTTTCGGCCGCCGCATTGTCTATGGCGGCCATATCATCTCGCTGGCGCGAGCGCTGTCCTTCAACGGGCTGGCCAACGCGCCGTTCATCGCCGCGATCAATGGCGGCCGGCACGTCAATCCGGCGGCGGGCGGCGACACGGTCTATGCCTGGTCCGAGATCCTCGACCGCCACGCCTTCGAACATCGGACGGATGTCGGAGCGCTGCGCGTTCGTACGATCGCGACCAGGGACCTGCCTTGCGCCGCGCATCCGGCGCCCGGAGGCGATGCGGACGCCTCGGTCCTGCTCGATCTCGACTACTGGGTGCTTGTCCCGCGCGGGGCGAACTGAGAGGACGCAGGATGCTGGCAAAGCGCGGCAGGCTCGAATTCCCCTGGGTGGACACGCCGCCGGCCGGCGAAGCGCGCGAAGTCGCCCCGGGCCTGCTCTGGGCCCGGCTGCCGCTGCCGTTCCGTCTCAACCACGTCAACGTCTGGCTGCTGCAAGACGACGACGGCTGGACGGTGATCGACACCGGTTGCGCGACGCCGGAAATCCTGAACGTCTGGGAGAAGCTCCTTGCCGGGCCGATGGGCGGCAAGCCGGTCCGGCGCGTCGTCGCGACCCACGGCCATGTCGACCATATCGGCCTGTCGGGCTGGATGGTGTCGCGCTTCGACGCCGACTATGTCGGCACCTTCGCCGAATGGATGTGGGCCCGCGTCAGCCACATGCACGACGTGCCGGGATCGAACGACGCGCATCATTCACACCTCGTCCGCAACGGTTTCGACGATTCCGTCGCGCAGAAGCTGGTGACGAGCCGTCACCGCTTCATCGACCTGTCGTCTCCGATTCCGGCCTGGATCACCGAGATCCGCGACGGCGAGACGGTGCGGCTCGGCGGCCGCGACTGGCAGGTGATCGTGACGCGTGGCCACGCCTTCGAACACGCCTCGTTCTACGACAGGGCGGCGAACATCCTGATCGCCGGCGATCACCTTCTGCCCAAGATTTCGCCGGTCATCGCGGTTTACGAGATGACGCCGAAGGCCGATCCGCTCGGCGACTATCTCGAATCGTTTCCCAGCTTCTCGGACATCCGCCCGGACGCGCTCGTGCTGCCCTCGCACGGAATGCCCTATCACGGCGTGCATGACCGGATCCTGGAGCTGCGCGAGCATCACGACAGGCGCCTCGACGCCACGATCGAGTTCCTGCGCGCACCGCGCATCCCGATCGACCTGGCGCGGGTCATGTTCCCGCATGTCGAGGGGCCGGACAATATCGGCTTCGCGCTCGGCGAGACACTCGCCCACGTCAACTACCTGGTCGGACGGGGCAAGGTGGCCGAGGAGCGCGATGCATCCGGACGGATCGTGTACGTCGCCTGTGCATAGAAGGTTTGCGACCTCGAATTGTCTTCCTCACCGTCGCCATGATCACGCCACGCTGTTACGGTCATTCCGCAGGGACGGGCGGGTGATGCTGTGGCGCGCAGTGGCTTGGTGTTGGGATGGAGGTTTGCGGGATGGATCTTGTCCATCCTCGCCATCGTCGTCCTTGCACCGGAAGCGCAGGCGCAGAACAGCCCGCTCAAGGGCGTAGCTCTTGTCGTCGCGCAGTCGGACTACGAGAGTCTGCCCGACCTCGCCAACACCGCCAACGATGCCCGCGAGATCCAGAAGCTGCTCGCAGACCTCGGCTTCGAGGTGCAGACGGTCAATGACGGCGACCGCAAGCGGCTGGACCGCCAGCTCGAGCGCTTCGTCGAGGATGCGGAAGAGGCCGACGTCGCGCTGCTCTACTATGCCGGCCACGGCATCGAGGCCGGCGGACAGAACTTCCTCGTGCCTGTCGACGCCGACCTCTCGGCCCTCGACGCGGCCGACGCGAGACTGGTGCCGCTCGGCCGACATTTGGACGTCTTGCGCAACACGGTTCCGATCTCGGTCGTGCTGCTCGACGCCTGCCGCACCAATCCGTTTCCGCCGGGCGCGATGCTGCGGACCGCCGATGCACAAGAGGGGCTTGCCGTCACTCTCGCCGGCCTCGGCCAGCCGCGCAGCGTCACGCCGTTTGCGGCGCGCTCCAGCGCAAAGGAAGAAACCTTTGGCAGCGTGATCGCCTATTCGGCGGAACCCGGCCAGGTCGCGCTCGACGGCGAGCCCGGCGGCAACTCGCCATACGCCGCCGCGCTGGTCAGGCATCTCTCCGCCATGGCGGGCGAAGAGTTCGGCCTGGTGCTGCGCATGGTCGCGGAAGAAGTCTATCTGAAGACGCGCGGTGCGCAGCGGCCGTGGGTCAACGAAAGCCTGCGCCGGCTCCTCTATCTCGGCGCGGCGCCCGACGAGCCGGAAGGTCCCGAAGGCGACATCCTGCACGAGCGGCGCAAGCTGCTGGTGACGATCTCGACGCTACCCGACAAGTCGCGCCGCGAAGTGGAAGCGATCTCCGCGACCGACAGCGTGCCAATGGACGCCATCTACGCCATGCTCGCCTCGCTCGGCGAGAACGCTCCGAAAGACCCCGGCGAGCTCGACCAGCTGCTCCGCTCGCAGGCGGAGAAGCTGAGGCAGATGCGCGCCGAGCGCGACGCGGTGAGCAGCAGCGATTCCGAGATCGGCCGGCTGACCGATCTAGCCAACAAGGCGGTCGACGAAGGAGCGCTCGAAGCCGCGGTCGGCCTGCATGACCGGATCAAGCAGCGGATCGGCGAGTTGTCCGAGCGAATAGACGCGGTCGAGGAAAACCTGAAGGCGCGACGCCTCGAATTCGCCGCCGCATATGCGCGCAGCGCCGAGACGCTGAACCTCTCCTTCGACTATCGCGGCGCGGCGCGCGACTACCACTCGGCCTTCGAGGAGGTGAAGCGCTGGGATAGCGCGCTTGCCTGGGAGTATCGCCTGAACGAAGGACTGGCGCTGTGGAACCAGGGCGACCGTCGCGGCGACAACCAGGCGATCCGCGATGCGATCGCCACCTATCGGGACTCGCTTAACTACGAGACCTCGAAGCCGGGCGACCACGCGCTGGCCCTGAACAATATCGGCGTCGCCCAGGTCGAACTCGGTACCCGCCTCGGCGATCCGTCGATGTTCAAAGAGGCCGCGCAGGTTCATCACCAGGCCCTGGACGTGTTTACCCGGGAGAGCGATCCAGTGCAGTGGGCATGGACGCAGTCGCTGCTTGCGAACGCGTTTCTGATGCAGTCCGAATACGATGCCGACCCCGAACTCTACGCCGCCGCCGTGGGTGCCTACGAAGCGTCGCTGGAGGTCCGCACGCGCGAGAGCTACCCGATCGACTGGGCGCGCGTGCAGCAGAACATCGGCATCGCGCGCCTCGGGCTCGCGCGACGCACCGACAGCGTCGCCGCCGTCGACGAGGCGATCGCCGCCTTCGAACTCGCTTCGCTCGAGTTCACCCGCGACAGGATCCCGCAGGAATGGGCGAACACGCAGACCAACCTCGCCGCGGCCAAGCGGCTGAAGGCGGCTCTTGCCGACGACAAGGACCTGTTGAAGGAGGCCGCGGGTCTCTATCGGGCGCTTCTCGCCTATATCGACAAGGACGAAGCCCCGCTGCAGTGGGCGATCACCTACAACAACCTTGCCAACGTCCTTCGCGACTACGGGGCCAAGACCGACGACGTCAGTTTCCTGCGCGCCGCGGTCAAGATCTACGAGGAAGTGCTCACGGTGAACTCCGCGGCGGAGACGCCGCTGGCCTGGGCCCAGACGCATGCCAACCGCGCAGACGCGCTGAGCGATCTTGCGCGACTGGAGAAGAACGACGCGCTGCTCGAAGATGCGGTGTCGGCCTATCGCACCGCGCTGACCGGCTGGACGCGGGAGCGGGCGCCGATCGACTGGGCGGCAACGACCGCCGCGCTTGCGAACATCCTCGACGAGATTGCCGGAAAGACCGGCAACGAGGCCTATCGCAAGGAGGCGGGCGACGCCTGGCGGGCCGCGCTCGGCGCACTCGATCCCGTCCGCTCGCCGAGCCAGTGGGCCTCTGCGCGCAACGGGCTTTCCCGGCACGACTACGACATCGGTTGGAAGTCGGGTAGCCAGGATCGCCTGCGCGCGGCGATCGCCGGCTACCGCGAGGTGAAGGCGCTGGCCGGCCGCAGCCGCTCGGCCGCGGAGGAGGCCGACACGAGCTACAATATCGGTCTCGGCTTCGTCGAACTGGCAAAGCTCACCGGCGCTGCGGACGACCGCCGGGCCGCCGTGTCGGCGCTGCGCGAGGCGGCGAAGGCGTATGCGGCGCTCGGCCAGAAGATCGACCAGGCCAAGTCGAGCTACTTCGCCGCAGGCGAGCTTCTCGAGCTCGCGCTTGCGGATGCGGATGCAGCGCTGGCCGCGGAGGCCGCCGAGGCCTTCCGCGCCGCGCTTGACGCCGCGCCCGCCGGCTCGGAGGATTTCGACCGGGCGACGGCCTGGAACGAACTCGGGCGCGCGCTGCAGACGGTCGGCGACGTGACCGGCGAGGATGCCAGACTGACCGAGGCGGCGGAAGCTTTCTCAAAGGCGGCGGACCTGTTCGGCGCGGCAGGCAACAAGGTCGATTGGGCGATCTCCACCTCCAACGTCGCCCTCGTCGAGCTGTCGCTGGGCGAGCGGACCGCAGAGGGGGCCGACCATTTCGCCCGCGCCGCCGAGCTCTTTCGCAGCACCCTGGGAGAGTTGGAGAAGGCCGGCGAAGGTCTCCAGGCGACGCGCACCCGCTTCAACCTCGGCCGGGCGCTGCATGCGCGCGCCTCGCGGCTGGAGGACGTGACGGTACTCGGCGAAGCGATCGATACCTACCGGGCCGCCCTCGCCGGCTGGCCGGCGGACGGGTCGGAGGAGTCGGACTGGGCCTGGAACCAGTCGATGCTCGGGCAGGCCCTGCAGCAGCGTGCCAGCAAGGAGCCATCGCGCCGCGAGGACTTCCTCGCCTCGATCGCCGCCTACGAGGCGGCGGAAAAGGCCTATCCCCGTGCCAGTTCGCCCGCAGATTTCGCGGCCATGCGCAATTCGATCGCCTATGCCCGCGTGCTGATGGCGGAAGCCTCGCGCAGCCGGTCGGACTTCGAGACCGCCGTCGCGGACGCACGCCTCGCCCTGTCGGCCCAGGTGGAGAGTGGCGATGCGGAAAACCTGCCCTATATCCGCGATACGCTTTGCCGCGCGCTGACCGGGCTCGGCCAGGAGCGCAGGGACCGCGCCGCGCTGGAGGAAGCGATCGCACTGTGCGAGCAGGCGGTCGGCGAGTTCAAGGCGGCCGACGCCGGCGAACTCGTGGCGGAAAGCGAAGGCAACCTCGTCCGCGCGCGCGAGGCGCTCTCGGCGCTGCAATAGGCCGGCGTTGACATTGCACCACCGCCAATTCTACCAGCGGCGCCAGAATACGAATGGATTGCAGCCGATGACCAATGTCGCACTCACGGGCCTCGCGCGCGAACTCTCGCGCCGCGCGGATGAAGGCCGGCCGGTGCGCATCGGCGTGATCGGCTCCGGCGAGATGGGCACCGACCTCGTCACGCAATGTATGCTGATGAAGGGCGTCGAGCTGTCCGCCATGGCGACGCGCCGCCCGCACACCGCGAAGCACGCGATCGAATTGGCCTATGGCGAGACGTCGAAATTCGTCGAGGCCGACACGCAATCGCGCGTCACGTCGGCCATCGAAGCGGGCCGCATCGCTGTCACCTCCGTCGAGACCATGGTGACGAACCCGCTGATCGACGTAATCGTCGACGCTACCGGCAAGCCCGGCGTCGCCGCCGACTTCAACCTGATCGCCATGGAACACGGCAAGCACCTGGTGATGATGAATGTCGAGGCGGACGTCACCATCGGCGTCTATCTGAAGAAGCAGGCCGAGCGGCTGGGCGTCGTCTACACGGTCGGCGCCGGCGACGAGCCGTCGTCCTGCATGGAACTGATCGAGTTTGCCTCCGCGCTCGGCTACACGATCGTGTCCGCCGGCAAGGGCAAGAACAACCCGCTCAACCACGACGCCGTTCCGGACGACTATCGCGAGGAGGCGGAGCGGCGGAACATGAACCCGCGCATGCTGGTCGAGTTCGTCGACGGCTCCAAGACTATGGTGGAAATGTGCGCGATTGCCAACGCCACCGGCCTGGTGCCCGACGTGCCGGGCATGCACGGGCCGCGGGCCGGGCGCGACGAACTGGCGAAGATCCTGATCCCGCGCGAGCATGGCGGCGTGCTGTCGAAGAAGGGCGTCGTCGACTACACGATCGGCAAGGGCGTGGCCCCCGGCGTGTTCGTCGTGGTCGAGGCGACGCATCCGCGCATCATCGAGCGCATGGACGACCTGCATGTCGGCACCGGGCCTTACTATTCCTTCCACCGGCCCTATCACCTGACCTCTCTGGAAGTGCCGCTGACCTGCGCCCGGGCGGCGCTGTTCGGCAAGCCGGACATGGTGCCGCTCGACACGCCGGTCGCCGAGGTCTGTGCGGTGGCCAAGCGCGACCTGAAGCCGGGCGAGAATCTCGATTCGATCGGCGAGACGATGTACCGGTCGTGGACGATGACGGTTGCCGACGCGCGCGCGGCGAAAGCCATTCCCTGCGGCCTGCTCGAGGGCGGCAAGGTCACGGCGCCGGTGCGCAAGGGCGAATTGCTGACCCGGGCCAATGCCGAACCGGACCGCACGACGAAGCTCTATGCCATGCGGCAGAAGCAGGAAGCGATGGTCGGGTAGGGGCGTCGGCTGGAGATCGACGTCGTCGACACAGACGTCATCATCCCGGGCGCCGGAGGCGACCCGGGATCTATTGGCCTTGGCGGGTTGGCGCTGACCTTCCTTCTTCCGACCGTGCGGCGTTTTCGGCGTGTAACCGGAGAGAAGAATGGGTCCCGGGTCGCCTCCGGCGCCCGGGATGACGAATGAGGCGGGCGGTCGGCGCCCTCGCAATTTCCCGATGGCTCGCCAGATCGCGTCTCACGCCGGTCTCAGAACTCTGCCCATATCCTAAAACATGACTTTATTTATCCAGTTAGATTGTGCAATATCCGGGCTGTCGAAGCGCTGGCGCCAAAGGCTGGCTCCGTCGTGTCCAGGGAAAGAATCTCATGAGAATCAGCATCTTGTCCGCCGCGTTTTGCGCACTTGCGGGTTTCGCCAGCATCCCGGCGCTCGCGGTGGAGCCTGCGGCAATCGTCAGGACCTATTCCGATATCGCGCTTGCGGGTTACGAGGACAGCCTGACCACGGCCAAGGCGCTCGATGCCGCAGTGGACGCGCTGATCGCCAGGCCGTCGCCCGAAACGCTGGATGCGGCGCGCAAGGCCTGGATCGCCGCGCGCGTGCCCTATCAGCAGACCGAGGCGTTCCGCTTCGGCAATGCGATCGTCGACGAGTGGGAAGGCCGCGTGAACGCCTGGCCGCTCGACGAGGGGCTGATCGACTATGTCGATGCGAACTACGGCACCGAGTCGGACTCGAATCCGTTCTACGCGGCCAATGTGATCGCCAACACGAAGGTCGGCGCGGGCAGCGACGAGGTCGACGCCGCGACGATCACGCCTGAGGTGATCCAGTCGCTGCAGGAGATCGGCGGCTCGGAGGCGAATGTCGCCTCGGGTTATCATGCGATCGAATTCCTGCTCTGGGGGCAGGATCTGAACGGCACGGGTGCAGGCGCGGGGAGCCGGCCTGCGACTGATTTCGATACGGTGAACTGCAGCGGCGGCCATTGTGAGCGCCGCGCCGAATATCTGAAGGCTGCGTCCGACCTCCTGGTCGCGGATCTCGAGGAGATGGTGGCCAACTGGAAGGAAGGCGGCGAGGCGCGCAAGGCGATCGAGGGCGATCCTGCCGCCGGCGTGTCGGCGATCCTCACCGGTCTCGGGTCGCTGTCCTACGGCGAATTGGCTGGCGAGCGCATGAAGCTCGGCCTGTTGCTGCACGACCCGGAGGAGGAGCACGATTGCTTCTCCGACAACACGCACAATTCGCACTACAACGACATCGTCGGCATCAACAATGTCTACCACGGCCGCTATGTGCGCGTGGACGGCTCGGTTGTGGAAGGTCCCAGCCTTGCAGGATTTGTGCGCGAGAAGGATGCAGCGGTTGCGGACGAAATGGACGCAAAGCTTGCCGCCACGCTGAAGGCGGCCGAGGCGATGAAGGCGCGCGCGGAGACGAAGGAGGCCTACGACCAGATGATCGGCGAGGGCAATGCCGACGGCAACGCGGTGGTCCAGGCGGTGATCGACGGACTGGTCGCGCAGACCCGCTCGCTCGAGCGCGTCATTGCGTCACTCAACCTGGGCGACGTGACGATCGAGGGATCCGACAGCCTCGACAATCCGGACGCGGTGTTCCAATAGGAGCCGCCCGCCGGCCGAGCCGCGGACCCGGTGTACGAGCCATGAAACTGCGCCTCACGATTCTCCTGCTCATGGCGGCGACCGCGGTCGCCGCGGGCGGGTCGCGCGACGATCTCTCGCCGACGGATCTCGAGCGGGTTCGCGCGATCACGCGGCCGGCCGTCGATTTCTCGAAACCCGAGACATTCGAGAAGATGCAAGGCGGGGCGGCTACCACGCCGAAGGTCGGCGACGCCAATGCACTGTCGCAGCCCTCGGCGAACCTTACCTTCGCCGACAGGGAGCGCTTCTTCCTCGGCAACGGCATTTTCCGCAAGGACTGGGTCTCCTCGCCGTCGTCCACGCAGGCGTCGGACGGTCTCGGCCCGCTGTTCAATTCGCGCAACTGCCAAGCCTGCCATATCAAGGACGGGCGCGGACATGCACCGCTGTCCGCGGGAGCCGATGCGGTTTCCTATCTGGTTCGTCTCTCCGTGCCGCCGGACGCGGCACAGGCGGCACAGGTCGCCGCCGGCCTGATCCCGGCGGTGCCTGATCCGGTCTACGGCCTGCAGCTACAGGATCATGGAATCGCCGGCCTCGCTCCCGAAGGCGAGGTTCATATCGAGTATGAAGACGTTCCGGTCACACTCTCGGACGGCGAGACGGTCACGCTGCGCAAGCCGACGCTCAGCGTCGACAAGCCGGGCTTCGGACCCTTCGCCCCAGGCCTGATGATGTCCGGCCGCATCGCGCCAGCCATGTCCGGAATGGGGCTGCTGGAGGCGATCCACGACGCCGACATCATGTCCAATGCCGATCCTCACGATACGAACGGAGACGGCATCTCAGGCCGCCCGAACCTGGTCTCCGACGGCAACGGCGGGCTTCTCATCGGCCGCTTCGGCTGGAAGGCCGCCCAGCCCTCCGTCGAGCAGCAGACGGTTCATGCCTTCGCCGGCGACATGGGCCTGTCGACGCCGATCCTGCCCGACAATGCCGCCGACTGCACCGAAGCCCAGCCGGATTGCCGCGCCATGCCCAACGGCGCCCAGGAACGCTACGGCGACACGGAGGTGCCGCGCGACGTGCTCGATCTCGTCGTCTTCTATTCGCAGAACCTCGCGCCGCCGGCGCGGCGCGGCTTCGACAAGCCCGACGTGCTTGCAGGGAAGGCGGCGTTCTACCAGGCCGGCTGTCCCGCATGCCACGTGCCGAAATTCGTGACGGGCCGCAACGCCGCGCATGAGGCGCAGCGTTTCCAGCTGATCTGGCCGTACACGGACATGCTGCTGCACGACATGGGCCCGGGCCTTGCCGACGGACGCGGCGAGGGACTGGCCGACGGCAGCGAGTGGCGCACGGCTCCGCTCTGGGGGATCGGCCTGGCGCACAAGGTGAGCGCGGAGGCGGGCTTCCTGCATGACGGCCGTGCGCGGACGCTCGAAGAGGCGATCCTGTGGCACGGCGGCGAGGCGCAGGCTGCGCGGGACAGCTACGCCGCGCTGCAGAAGGCCGAGCGCGACGCGCTGGTCAAGTTCCTGGAGTCGCTCTGATGCGGGCCGTGTGGGCGGCAGCGATTGTCGTCGCCTCGATTTTCCTGGCGTCCGCCCAAGGCGTGGGTCGGCGGGTGATCGACGGCTTCGTTGCGCCATCGACTGCCGCTTTTACGCGCTCGACAATGGATCTGGCGGCTTCGGTCGAGGCGCTGTGCGACAAGCCGGGCGATGAGACATTGTCCGCTTCCCGGACGGCCTTCGCGTCGGCGCTGGACGACTGGGGCCGTGTCTCCGTCCTGCGCTTCGGGCCGCTTGCCGCCGATGGCCGCTTCGAGAAACTGTTCTTCTGGCCGGACGCGCGCGGCATCGGGCTGAAGCAGGTGCAGGGCCTGCTCGCCGCCAACCAGCCGGGCGAGATTTCCGCCGGCATGGCCGGCAAGAGCGCGGCCCTCCAAGGCTTTCCCGCGCTCGAGTTCACGCTTTACGGCGCGGGCTCCGAGAAACTCGCGATGGACGAACCGTGGCGCTGTTCGGTCGCGTCCGCCATTGCGTCGAATATCGCCGCGATTGCCGCGACGGTCGCCCGGGAATGGGACGCCGGCACGCCCTTCGCCGCCTCGTTCCGCGAGCCCGGCGAAGGAAAGGAGCCCTATCGCACGGAAGCCGAAGTCCACGGCGAGATCGTCAAGGCGCTCACCACGGCGCTGCAGTTCGTCCGTTCGGCCGAGCTTGTCCCGCCGCTCGGCGAGGCGCCGGAGAAGGCCAACGGGAAGCGGGCGCCGATGTGGCGCAGCCGGCTGACGGTCCCGCTGATCGCGGCTCAGCTCGACGGCGTGCGGCAACTGCTGGCGGCGGCCGGGTACGAGCAGTCGCTGCCGGAGGACAGCCGCTACGTCGCGTCCTCCATCCGCTTCGAGCTCGACAACGCGATCCGGACCTTGGCGCAGGTCGACGGCCCGGTCGAGCTGACCTTCGGCACCGAGCCCGATCGCGGACGGTTCGTCTTTGCGGAGCTCGCGTTGCACCACGCCAGCGAAGTGGTAACCAGGGACCTTTCCGCGGCGCTCGGCCTGACCATGGGGTTCGACGCGCTCGATGGAGATTGACCGCCGCACCTTTCTTTCCCTGGTCGGCGCCGCAGCGGTGGCGCCTGCGGGAGTACTTGCGGCGGACGAGCAGCTCTACCTCGCGGCGCGGGCGAGGGGAGGCCGGCACGAGGTGGCGGTGCTCGACGCGCGGGGCGTCGACCGCCTCGTGCTGCCGATCGAGGACCGCGGCCATTCCTTCGCCATTGACCCTGTCCGCCGCACGGCCGTCGCTTTCGCCCGCGCGCCCGGCCGCTACGCGGTCGGCTTCGACATCGAAGGCAAGGGCCTGCCGCAGCCGCTGGTGGCGGCGCCCGGACGGCATTTCTTCGGCCATGGCATCTTCTCGGCCGACGGCCGGCTGATGTTCGCCTCGGAAAACGATTACGAAGCCGGCAGGGGCGTGACCGGCATTTACGACGTCGACAAAGGGTTCGCGCGCCTCGGCGAGTTCGACTGCGGCGGCATCGGCCCGCACGACGTGGTGCTGATGCCGGACGGCAGGACGGCCTGCGTCGCCAATGGCGGCATCCTCACCCACCCGGACTACGACAAGCTGAAGCTCAACATCGATACGATGTCGCCGAGCCTCGCCTATCTCGACCTCGCCAGCGGCGACATCGTCGAACAGGTGGCGCTGCCGAAGGAATTGCACAAACTGTCGATCCGCCACCTCGTCGTCGACGCCCATGGCGCGGTCTGGTTCGGCTGCCAGCACGAGGGCGAGGCCTCGGACCGGCCGCCGCTCGTCGGGCGTCACCGGCGCGGCCGCGAGGCGGAGCTCTTCGCAGGCCCGCCGGATCTGCTGCGCCGCATGGACAACTATGTCGGCTCGGTTTCGGTCGACGCCTCCGGCGAAGTCGTGGCGATCTCCTCGCCGCTCGGCGGGCTGGTCGCCTTCTGGGACGCCGCCACCGGCCGCTATCTTGGCGAGCAGAGCATGGCCGATGTCTGCGGCGTGGCGCCGCTCAAGCCCGGCCATGTGCTGGGGACCACGGGACGCGGGGCAATCAACGACATGTCGCCCTGGGGGAGGGCGGAGATCGTGGAGGAGTCCGTGGCGAATCCGGCTTGGGACAACCACCTGCGGCGGGTGTGAGCCCTCAGCCCAGTTCCACGCTGCGCTTGCGGGCGGCTTCGACCGCTTCGGTCAGCAGCGACTTGAGCTTGTCGCCTCCCATCAGTACGCCCAGCGCCGCCGCTGTGGTGCCGTTGGGACTGGTCACCTGTTCGCGCAGGCGGGTCGGGGTTTCGGTGCTCTCCTTCGCAAGGCAGGCAGCGCCGTAGACGGTTTGCATGGCAAGCAGTTTCGCGGTGTCGGCAGGCAGACCGGCCGCTTCGCCTGCGGCTGTGAGGCATTCGATGAAATGGAAGATGTAGGCGGGGCCGGAGCCCGACACGGCGGTTACCGCATCCATCAGGCCCTCGTCGGCGATCGAGGCGACTTCGCCCGATGCCGACAGAAGATCGGCGACGAAGGCATTCGCTTCCTTCGTCACGTTCGGATTGGCGAACGTCACCATCATACCCTTGCCGACCGCTGCCGGAGTGTTGGGCATGCAGCGCACGATGGCGGCGGTCGATCCCAGGATATCCTCGAACACGGAAACCCGCGTCCCGGCGGCAATGCTGAGATAGGTCGCGCCCATGCCGGCGAAGCGGGCATAGGCAGGTACCACGTCGCGCATCACCTGCGGCTTGACGGCGAAGATCACCAGCGTGGGTGCCGTCTCTCGCGGTATCTCGGCCGCGCTGGCGCCGGCCAGCGCGCCGAGCTCCGCGGCGCGTGCCCTCAGCGTCTCGTTGGGCTCGACGACGAAGACTTCGTGCGGCTTGAGCTTCCCCGATTTCAGCCAGCCCGACAGCATGGCGTGGCCCATGTTGCCGCAGCCGACGAGAACAACCAGAACCGACATCGCATCCACTCCCTTTCAGGAGAGGGAATGGACCGCGAGACCTAGCGTTGCAAGGGGTCAGTCCGAAATGCGGGTCGCGACCGGAAAGCGTGCGACGAGCCGCAAGCCCAGCACGGACATGACGAAAAACAGCCAGACCGGGTCGGCGCGGCGGAAGAAGAAGGATTCGAGGAACGCGTTGAGCGCGGTGAACAGCAGCATCATCATGAACATGTCGGCCAACAGCACGTTTTCCCGCCGCGGTCCGCTTCGCAGGTAATCGACGAGCGGGACGACCAGGAAAGCCATCACGGCGGCGGCAAGCGCCGGTATGCCCATGATGACCGCGATGTCGAGATAGCCGTTGTGGCCGTGCACGATGCCGCGGATGTCCCAGTCGCGGTCGAACGGCTGTTCGGTGTTCATCAGGAACGGGGTTCCCCAGAAGCTCTCGAAACCGTAGCCGGCCCATGGCCTCTTCGCGATCATCTCACCGGAGAATTCCCAGAGTGCCGTGCGGCCGGTATAGGTCATGCCGGGGAAATGCTCCGCCGCGAGCTGCTTCAGCGGGTCGATGAAGACGATGCCGAGCGTGCCGAGCGCGGTGCCGGCGATCGCCAGTGCGAAGATCAGCGGGACGATCTTCCTGAGGCCGATGAGACCGGGCAGCATCACCAGCAGGATCGCCAGGGGAACGAGCCCGGCGGTCGTCTTCGAGCCGGTATTGATCATGAAGATCATCGCCCCGGAGAAGAGGACGACGCCCAGCCCCCTCCATCCCCTGCGCCACAAATAGAGGCCGGCGAAGGAGAAACACGCCATCACCGGCCCGGCGACGTTCTTGTGGCTGAACGAGCCGCGCCAGAAGCCGGCATGCTGCGGCTCGAACGAATCTCCGCTGTGGATCGCTTCGACCGGGAAGGCGACCAGCCCGAAATAGCAGAGCCCGACGGTGACCAGCCCGGCGAAGGCCAGCACCGTCGAGAAGGAATCCGCGTCGCGCGGCATTGTCAGCACGGCCGCAATCGTCAGGATGCCGATGACGGTGAACATCGCGGCGCGGAACGCCGACGGCGGATCGGTCGCGTGCATCACCGAAAGCGCGAGGAAACCCAGCAGGATGAGCCACCATGGGCTGAGCAGGCTCGCGAGCACGCGGCGGTCGACGAAGCAGGCGAGCGAGAGGATCGCGATCGCGCCGAGCGAGCCGAAGCCCAGCTGGTTGACGATGTCGCCGCCCTCCTGGGTGCCGGGCGCCGGCGCCGGCTGGAAGGGCTTGAACGAGATGATGACGATCGTCAGCAGCAGCGACGCCAGGATCGTCGCGATGCGCCGCGCCGGGAAGGCTTCGGCGATGCGGCCGAGATCAGTTCTTCTCGGGAGTGCGGTACTGTTCATTCGCATAGCCGAATTCGGCGCCGACCCGGCCCAACGCCACGTAGACAGGGTAGAGCGCGACCGATGCGGAGCCGGTCGCGGCGTAGCGCACGGCGGCGCGCAGCGGCGACGCGCTGAGCAGCGCCAGGCTCTTCGCCAATACCTTGACCCGCCCATACGGGTCCGCGGCACGCTTGCGCTTCTCGACCAGGGTCGAGATCACGCCGTTGCGCAGCGCCCGCGCCCGGATCCAGTCCGGTTCGACCCGCCGGTCAGGGACCGCCTCGAAGACCTGCGCCTCGGCGCACCAGCCGAGCGTGAAGCCGACCGCGGCCGAGCGGGAGAGGAAATCGCTGTCGCCGCCGCCCATGAAATTGAAGCGCAGATCGAGGAAGGGCGATCCCATCTTTTCCAGCACGTGCCGGCCGATCAGCAGGTTGCCCGAGGAATAGAGCGCCGGCACGCGGCCGCTCGCCTTGTATGGCGCGGAGAACACGGGGTGGCTCTCCCAGTGCTGATGCGCGGGATTGTCGAACACCGGAACCTGCGGCCCGCCGACGATGTCGGCCGGCAGCGTCTCGCTCGCCGCGCACATGCGTTCCAGCCAGTCGGGATCGGCGATCTCGTCGTCGTCGATGACGAGAAGGTGGCGGAACGCCGGGAAGTGGATCAGCGCCGTCAGCCAGCCGGCATTGTAGGCGCTGCAATTGCCGCGATCATGCGCGATAATCAGAAGGCCGGGAATCCGCCCCGCCTCGAACCACGGCGCGGCGGCCGCAACGCCTTCGCGGCCCTCCGCGTCGTTCTCCATCACGACGACCGCGAAGCGCCGCTGGGTGCGCTGCCGCTCGAGCGAGGCGAGCGTTTCCAGGACCTGCTTCGGACGGCGGAAGGTCGGCATGGTCACCACCGCGTCCACGGCCTGCGCGTCCAGGCCTGGGGAGCGGGCGACGAGCGAGATCGCCGGATCGGAAGGGCGGGGATTCATGTCGGCGCGGCGTCCGTTGCAGACGATCCGGTATCGCAGAGTGCCATTAAGGACGCGTTAAATCATGCCTTTGTGCCCTTTGCGCGGCCGGGCGCGTAAAACCCGCCGCCGGTGCTTTACGGGTCGTTAATCACTTTTCGGTTTCGCGGCGGAAGCAGGCGTTTTTGAGTGTTGGAAACGAAGTTCTTGGTCATGCGCTTAACTCCTGTTACCGGCTGGACTGCTATTGCCTCGAGGCAACAGGAAGCTGGAATGCACCTCGTTTTCGCCACCTCCATCGTCCCGTCCGGAAGTGCCACGACCGGCTACGAGATCGCCAATGCCGCGATCGTCGATGCGTTGCGCCGCGCCGGGGTGAAGGTGACGGTGCTCGGCTTCATCTGGCCGGGCGCGAGCCCGTCGGACCCCGAACACACCGTTGTCCTCGGTGAGGTCGATGTCCGCACCGACAATGCCACGGGGCTCCAGAAGGCGAGCTGGCTCCTGAAGGCGATGTCGATGGGGCTGACATTCTCCTCGGTCAAGCTCAGGGCGGCGACGCCCGGTCAGGTGCGCGCCGCGCTGTCCTCGATCGAGCCTTACGATGGCTACATTCTCAACGCCGCCCAGTTCGCCGGCGCGTTCGAGGACGTTCTTCGCGACCGGCCGTCGATCTTCGTCGCGCACAACGTCGAGTACCGGTCGGCGGAGGAGAACGCAGCCGCCGCGCGCGGGCTGATGCAGAAGGTGCTCTACACGCGCGAGGCCGGCCTGCTGCGCGGCGTCGAGCGCCGCCTGTGCGACCGCGCCGCCTTCGTCTGGACGCTGGCGGATGATGACCGCCCCTTGCTCGGCGTCGAGGGCGACGACCGTTCGTCCGCGCTGCCGCTGGTGACCCGCCTCGAAGCGCCGCAGCCCTATGGCGCCCGTGCCAAGGACTGCGACGCGGCCCTGATAGGCACCTGGACGTGGCAGCCGAACAGGATCGGCCTGGAATGGTTCCTCGAAGCCGTGGTCCCGAACCTGCCGCCGGATTTCACCGTCCGGATCGCCGGCAAGACGCCGTCCGATATCTCCAGCCCTCATCCGGGCGTGAAGTTCGTCGGCTTCGTGCCGGACGCCACCGACTTCGTCCGCTCGGCCCGCGTCATACCGCTTGCCAGCCGCGCCGGCACCGGCGTCCAGCTGAAGACTATCGAGACGTTCGAACTCGGCCTTCCCTCTGTCGCAACGACGCGGTCGCTGCGCGGCATCGCCAACGTGCCGGACAATTGTGTCGTCGCCGACGATCCGAAGGAGTTTGCCCGCGCGCTCGTCGAGGCGGCGCGCAACCCGAAGCCGGACGCCGACGGGCGGGTGTTTCACGCCGCCCAGCGCGCCGCGCTCGACCGCGAGATCGCGCGCGGCCTGGTGCAACTTCGCAAGGCCGGCAAGCACGAGGCGGCGGCATGAACACGCCGTCCATCCAGCCAGGTGCGTCGCGCCTGCCATCGATGGAGATCCTCGCAGTCCCCGTGGCCGCGATCGGCTGGCATGACGCGCTGGAGGTCCTCGGATCCCGTCTGCGCGAAAAACGCTTCACGCCGGTCGGATTCCTCAACGCACACAATGCGAATGTCGCCTGCGTCGACCATGATTTCACCCATGCGCTAGGTCGATTCCTCGTCCTGCCGGACGGCGTCGGCGTCGACATCGCCGCCAAATGGCTGCACGGCCGTCCATTTCCGGCAAACCTCAACGGTACGGACTTCGTGCCGGCCCTGATCGCCTACGTGCCCACCCGGCTGAAGGTGGGCCTCCTCGGGGCGACACTGGAGAACGCGGGCGGAGCGGCCGAGCAACTCACGGCCTTGGCGCCCCAGCACGAGTATCGGGTCATCCACGACGGCTACTTCACCAAGGAGCAGGAGCCGGACATCATCGCCGACATCGCCGACTATCGGCCGGACATCCTTCTGGTCGCCATGGGCGTGCCGCACCAGGAACTTTGGATAGCGCGCAATCTCACTCCGCTCCATTGCACGATGCCGATCGCGGTCGGAGCGCTGCTCGATTTCCTGTCCGGCCGCGTGCCCCGCGCACCGCTGTGGATGCGCCGGCTGCGGCTCGAATGGCTGTTCCGGCTCTGGATCGAACCGGGCCGGCTCTGGCGCCGATACGTCGTCGGCAACCCGCTCTTCCTGGTGCGCGTGCTTGCGCAAAAGCTGGTAGGCTATCGCACCGACAAGGAGCGGATGCGGGATGCATGACGTGATCCGTCGCACGGCGGCGCTCGTGACGGCGAGCTACCAGCCAGACCTCGAACGGTGCCGGCTGCTGTGCGAGACGGTCGACCGCTATGTCACCGGTCATTCGCATCACTATCTGCTGGTCGCCTCGGACGACGTCGCCTTGTTCAGGCAGCTCGAGGGACCGATGCGGACGGTGGTGGACGAGCAGGATCTGCTGCCGTCGTGGCTCCGATCCTTTCCCGATCCGTTCTTCGGCTTCCGCAAGCGCGTCTGGCTCTCCACCCGCACCATGCCTATGCGCGGCTGGCACGTCCAGCAACTGCGCCGCATCGCGATCGCGCATCGCGTCTCGCAGGATGCGTTGGTCTATTGCGATTCCGACGTCGCGTTCCTGCGCCCCTTCGACTGCCGCGCCCTCTGGCAAGAGGCCGACCTGCGGCTCTTTCGCCGCGACGACGGTCTTGCACGCGAGGGGCTCGACGAGCAGCGGCGCTGGGCGGCCAATGCGGGAGCCGTACTCGGTCTCTCCGCAGCCCCGCGGCATGATTACATCGCCACCGTCATCGCCTGGCGTCGCGACGCGGCGGTCGCCATGTGCGAGCGCATAGAACAGGTGACCGGCAAGCACTGGGTGGCGGGCATTGCCGCAAACAGGCATTTTTCCGAATGCATGATCTACGGCCGCTACGCCGACGAGGTGATGGAAGGGCAGGGCCATTTCCACGCCTCCAACGAACTCTGCCGTGTCTACTGGACCGGGCCGGCGCTTTCCGACGAGCAGTTCCGCGAATTCGTCGCCGCGATGAGCCCGGACCAGGTTGCGATCGGCATGCAGTCCTTCATCGGCACCGATGTCGGCCGCATCCGGCGGCTGATCGAAGCCTGAATGCTCTAGATGGATTTCGCCGGCAGCCGCATCGCCGAATAGGTGAACAGCATCGAAGCCAGATAGAGCGCCGCAAAGACGGCGTTCAGCCACAGGACGAGCTGGCCGACCTCGAGCGACTGCACGAGGAGAAGCGCCAGAAGCACCGCCTTCAGGCCGGCAAGGAACGCGAGGTTGATGGCCCTCAGAAGCGTCTGGCCGCGCGCGAACAGCAGCTCGGCCTGGTATTCCACCAGGTTGCGCAGTCCGGGTACGAAGAGGGCGAGGCCGAGCAGGGGAGAGGCCTCCGACACGTTCCTGCCCAGAAGCGTCGGGAAGAAGTGCAGGATCACTGCCAGCGCGGCGAGTGCAAGCGTCGACACGGCAAAGACCGCGGCTTCCAGCCCGATCCGGCGCATCGTCCGCGCCAGGAGCTCGGGCGTGCGCATCAGGCGCTGCACCAGCATCATCGTGAAGGTCCGGATCGGGATGGCGGTCAGGTCGACCAGCCGCATGATGATCGCATAGATGCCGGCGAGATGCGGCCCGCCCAGTACCAGCACCAGAAGCTTGTCCATCTCCATCTGGAGGTAGAACAGGATCTCCGCGCCGGCGACGTAGAGCGAATCCGGCAGGCGGCGCAGATACACTCTCGGCTTCAGTCTCAGCCTGCATGGCGGATAGAAGAAGAAGGCCGCGATCAGCAGCGAGACGGCGTTCGCGGCGAGATAGAACAGGCTCCAGGTCGACAGATCCCCCACCGGCAGGAACATGAAGATGCCCGCCGCCGCTGCCCGCAGCACGGTGCCGAGGATGACGAGCACGGCTGCCCGTCCAAAACGCCCCATGCCGTTGTTGACGATCACCACCGCCTCGACCGGGCGCCACAACAGCGTCTCGGCCGCGATCACGGTGAGGAAGACCGGCAACGCCATGTCGCTGCCGAAGAAGATCGCATGCGCGCCTAGACTCGCCAGACCGAGAACCGGCAGCGAAGCAACCGCCATCAAGATGAACCCGGCTGTGAACACGCCGATCAGGGCGGGGCGGACCGTCGCCATGCGGTAGAGGGCCGTGATGTAGCCGAAGGCGAGGATGCGCGACAGCATCACGCCCGTGGCGGACGCGGTCGCAAACAGGCCGAAATCGGCGATCGACAGCGTGTTGGCCAGCGCCACGAAGTAGATGAGCGAAAAGACAAGCCGCCCGGCCGAGCCGCTGATCGCGGAGGCGTAGTCGCGGACGATCCCGACCCGTCCGCGAAGTCTCGCGCGAAGGGAAGGATCCTGACCGACTTTTTCGCCGCTCGGCGTGAGACTGGACACGGCCGAACAGCTAGCAAGGAAAGTTTAACGTGCCGTTCAGGATTGATGCACGCGAAGGTGGAATGGAGCTCGCCTGGCGCGTTAAAAATGTGGTCTTCGCCGGACCTATTAATGCCGAAATTAACCTTTTGTTTTCCATGGCTCTTTAGCGTGCCTTAACGATTGGGGCCATCCACTCGACAGACACGACCCGAAAAAGGCAGTACGGGCGCATGTTCAACCCGGACAAACGTGACAAGGGGAACCCCCCGCGTTCTCTGCTCTCGTTCGGGCAGCAGCGCGCGAAGCCGTCCGCGGTCAATCCGCCGCCTGCCTCTCTCACCTCATACATTCCCGAGGGCCTGTCGGCCGCGGAGCGTCACCGTCTGGTGCGCTCGCGCCGCGAGGCCAAGTCGAATCCCCTGCTCGACGCGCTGGCGGCTCAGCCGGAGAGCGCACCAGCGCCGAAGGACATCGGACCGCGCGAAGCGCCTGCGTCCCGCGCCGCCGCGATGCCCGCCAAGGAGACCGTGCCTCGGCCCGCCAGGCAGCCGGAGGTGGCATCGACACCGCCGCCCCCCACCGCTACCGCGCAGGGCGATGTGTGGCGCCCGCTGATCGATCCGCTGAAGATCTGGGGCGGTATTGTCCGCTCGCGCTGGATCATTCTCGCCACCACCGTCGCGGGCGCCGCGCTGGGCGTGGTCATCGCATTGTCGACGCCGAAGAAATACGAATCCTACGCCGAACTCCTCGTCGATCCGCGCGACATCAAGATCTCCGACCGCAACGTCACAGAGGGCGGCCTGCCGAACGACGCCACGCTGGCGATCGTCGAAAACCAGGTCCGGGTGCTCACCTCCGGCAACGTTCTGGCCAAGGTCGTCGACAAGCTGAACCTCGCCGCCGACCCGGAATTCAACGGCGAGGAAGAGAGGTTCGGCCTCGGCACGTTCATTTCCGAGCTTAGGTCCATCTTCTCCCGCAGCGAGAAGAACGAGGGCGACCTGCGCCGCGCGCTGGCGATCCAGAACCTCGCCAAGAGTCTCGACGTCGAGCGCGGCGGAAAGACCTTCGTCGTCTCGATCTCCGCTGTCACCCAGAGCGCCGAGAAATCGGCGCTCATCGCCAACACGCTGACCGAGACCTTCCTCCAGTCCTATGGTGACATCCAGTCGGATACGGCAGGCCGCGCCTCGGACGAACTGACCTCGCGCCTTGCCGAACTGCAGAAGGGCGTCGAGGAAGCCGAGCGCAAGGTCGAGGCCTACAGGGTCGAGCAGGACCTGTTCGACGCCCAGGGCCGCCTCATCTCCGACGACGAGATGGTCAAGCTCAACGACCAGCTGACGATCGCGCGTGCCCGCACGATCGAACTCAACGCACGCGCGGCCTCGATCCGCGATCTCAATCCCGACGCGGTCGCCGGCGGCAGCCTGCCGGAACAGATCAACTCTCCCGTCATGGCCGAGCTGCGCACCCAGTATGCCGCCTCGAAGCAGGAGGTCGAACGTCTCGCGGTCAAGCTCGGGCCGCGTCACCCCGAGCGCCTCGCCGCCGAAGCCCAGCTCGCCGGCGCGCGCGAATCGCTGGCCTCCGAGCTCCGGCGCATCAGCTCCTCGATCCAGGTCGACCTGAAGCGCGCGGTACAGCTCGAGCAGGATCTCGCCAGCCGGCTCGCCCAGCTCAAGTCGCGCCAGGCCCAGGTCAGCGAGGATCTCGTGACCGTGCGCGAGCTGGAGCGCGAGGCGGCGGCCAAGCGCGCCGTCTACGAATCCTTCCTGCTGCGTGCCCGGGAAACCGACGAACAGCGCGGCATCAATACGGCCAACATGAGCGTCATCTCGGTGGCGCAGCCGCCGCTCGAGCCGCTCGGCCCGTCGCGCTCGATGATGGTGATCGCGGCAACCGTGCTCGGCTTCATGGCGGGCGTCGGCATCGGCGGTGTTCGCGGCGTCGTCGACAGCCTGCGTTCGGGAGGCGGCGGCAGCCCGGTTACTCCCGCGCCGCGGGGTGCGCCGGCGCGACCCCGCCCCGAAGCGGAAGACGAGATCGATCGCATCATGCGCTCGGCGGCAGGCGGTTGGACGTCCGAACCCGCTGTTTCGGGCAAACCGGCGCGAGCGGCCCGGCCCGCCGCGCCGGTCAAGGCCGATGAACCGAAAGCGGCACCTGCCGGCGACAAAACCGCTCCCAAGCCCTCCCAGCCGTCAGACGAAGGCAAGAAGGATTCTCCGATGCATCCCACCCAGCCCTATCCCTATCCTCCTCTGCCGGGGGCCTATCCCGCGCAGCCCGGGCCGATGCAGCAGCCCATGCCGCAGCAGGCGTGGTACGACCAGCAGGCCGTCTACGCCGCGCAGCAGCAGGCCGCCTACCAGGCCTGGCTCGCTGCCCGCCCGCCCCAGCCTGCCTACCCGCCGCAGGCGCCTGCGCCGCAATGGGCGTCCTGGCCGCAGCAGCCGGGCTATGCCCAGCCGGTCTATCCCCTGCCGCACATGCCGTTGAACATGCAGGCGCCGCAAGCCTGGCCGGCCCAGCCGCAATATGCGCCGCCGACGGGCTGGTCTCCTCCGCAGGAAATGGCTCCGCCGCCGCAGCCTCAATCGTTCCAGCACCAGCAGGCGCGGGCGGAGACGAGCGCCATCGACGGGATCCGCGAGAGCCTGCGCGAGTTCCGCGACGCGGTGCGCGATCTCGCCGTCAACCGGGTGCGCGGCCGGGCCTGAAGCAGGAATTGCGGCATCGTGTGCCGCATTGCCCTGTAGGCGTCGCCGCCGTTTCGTGGCATGACCGCGCCATCCGAACGGGGAGGGTGCGCCATGGCGGAGATCATCGACGGCAAGAAGGCGGGCGAGGACGTCGCCGCGACCGTGGCGAAGGCGACCGCCGAACTGGTCGCGAAGACCGGCGTCAAGCCCGGTCTCGCCGTCGTCATCGTCGGCGAGGATCCCGCCAGCCAGGTCTATGTCGCTTCCAAGTCGAAGAAGGCGCGCGAGTGCGGCTTCCATTCGGTGCAGCACACGCTGGCGGCGGATACGCCGGAGACCGATCTCCTCGCGCTGATCGAGGAGCTCAATGCCGACGCCGCGATCCACGGCATTCTCGTCCAGCTTCCGCTGCCGGCCCATATCGATTCCGGCAAAGTGATCCAGGCCATCTCGCCGGACAAGGACGTCGACGGCTTCCATTTCATCAATGTCGGCAAGCTCGGCGCCGGCGTGCTTGACACGGCCTTCGTGCCCTGCACTCCCGCCGGCTCGATGCTGCTCATCGAGCGCGTGCGCGGCCGAGACCTGTCGGGCCTCAACGCCGTCGTGGTCGGCCGCTCCAACATCGTCGGCAAGCCGATGGCGAACCTTCTGCTTGCCGCCAACGCCACCGTCACCATCGCGCATTCGAAGACGAAGGATCTCGCCGGTCTCTGCCAGACCGCCGACATTCTCGTCGCCGCTGTCGGCCGGCCCGAGATGGTCAAGGGAGACTGGGTGAAGCCGGGCGCGACCGTCATCGACG
Source organism: Mesorhizobium sp. (assembly GCA_019635735.1). Classification (GTDB taxonomy): domain Bacteria; phylum Pseudomonadota; class Alphaproteobacteria; order Rhizobiales; family Rhizobiaceae; genus Mesorhizobium_A. The sequence continues at coordinate 197,512 of JAHBYX010000003.1, read as the reverse complement.
TCGGCATCAACCGCATTCCGGCGCCCGAGAAGGGTGAGGGAAAATCGCGCCTCGTCGGCGACGTCGAGTTCGCGGGCGCCGCGGAGCGCGCCGGCGCGATCACGCCCGTCCCCGGCGGTGTCGGTCCCATGACCATCGCCATGCTCATGGCCAATACGCTGGTTTCGGCATGCCGGGCGGCGGGTGTGCAGGCGCCGAAGTTCTAAGGGCGCGATTGGCGAATGGCGAATGGGGTTTTCAGCCGCAGTCTCTGGTTGACCTCCCTCTTTAAATCAACGCTTTGCACTCGCCACTCGCCACTCGCCACTCGCCACTCGCCACTCGCCACTCGCCACTTGCGCCCCCTCCTTCCCGCCCCTCCCGCGATCCTGTAGAACGCCGCCATGCCCGAACCCTCCGCTTCCGGCCGGCAATTCGCCTTTCTGCTGGTCGACAAATTCTCCATGTTCTCGCTGGCGGCCGCGATCGACACGGTCCGCTCGGCCAATCGCATGCTCGGCCGCGATTTCTATTCCTGGAAGACGGTTTCGGCCGACGGCGACGCCGTCATGGCGTCAAACGGCCTGCCGCTGAAGATCGACTACGCCATTGCCGACCTGCCGCCGGTCGACATCCTCTTCGTCTGCGTCGGCCTGTCGATCGACTTTCCCGGCAAGTCCAAGGTGCTCTCCGGACTGCGCAATCTCGGCCGGCGCGGCGCGGCGCTCGGCGCCCTGTCGGTCGGCTCCTACCTGCTCGCCGAGGCCGGCCAGCTCGAAGGCCACCGCTGCACCATCCACTGGGAGAACCGCGCCGGCTTCCGCGAACGCTTCCCCGAGATCGAATGCACCGGCAACGTCTTCGAGATCGACCGCAAGCGCTACACCTGCGCCGGCGGCACCACCTCGATCGACCTGATGCTGGAGATCGTCCGTTCCGATTTCGGCGCCGGCGTCGCCAACGAGGTCGCCAACCAGTTCCAGCACGAGCGCATCCGTTCGGCCGGCGACCGCCAGCGCGTCGGGCCCGAGCGCGACCTGGCGGGCAAGTCGGAGAAGCTGCGCAAGATCGTCGAACTGATGGCCGACAATCTCGACGAGCCTTTCTCGGCGGTGCAACTGGCCAAGTCCGCGGGTCTCTCGGTGCGCCAGGTCGAACGGCTGTTCCTGCGCCACCTCAACATGACGCCCGGCCGCTACTATATGCGCTTGCGCCTCGAGCGCGCGCGCGAACTGCTGCGCCAGACCAACATGCCGATCCTGGACGTCGCGATCGCCACCGGCTTCACCTCGCATTCCTATTTCGCCCAGTCCTACCGGCTGCAGTTCGGCCGTCCGCCGAGCGAGGAACGGCGCACGACGTATTGAGGGCGCGACGCCGTATTCAGCCTCGCGAAAGGGATGCGGCGCAAGATGAAAAAGTCCCGCCGCCGCGCGGAACACTTTCGCGCTGGCGCAGTTCTTTCGACGGTTGTCGGGGAGTGCACGCGATGTCGGTCGAGCAGACGTTCTACGAGCCGGTCGTCCTGAAGGCCGGAGACGGCAAGACCGCCGAAATACGCACGCTCGGCCAGGCCCGAGACCTTCTAAGGGATGGTTGGCCGGAAACCCGCGGCAAGTGGTACTATGCCGCAAACCGCGCCTGTGACGACGCCGCCAGCGGCCGCACGTCCGTCCATATCGCCAGGCGCATCTTCGTCTATGCCGTCGAGGAATCCCGCCTCAGCGCATGATCAACGCCTGATCAGCCGAAGACGCTGGCGCCCGCCTCGGCGCGCCCGGCCAATGCGCGGAAGGCCGTGAACAACTCGCGCCCCATCCCAAAGCTGTTCGCCGAAAGGTCGGCGGTCGCGCAACTCCGCGCCGCGATCTCTTCCGCCGACAGGAACACTTCGAGCGTGCCTTCCTCGCCGTCGAGGCGGATCAGGTCGCCGTCACGGATCTTGCCGATCACGCCGCCGTCCAATGCTTCAGGCGTCACATGGATCGCCGACGGCACCTTGCCGGACGCGCCCGACATGCGCCCGTCGGTCACCAGCGCCACCTTGTAGCCGCGGTCCTGCAGGATGCCGAGCACCGTCGTCAGCTTGTGCAGTTCCGGCATGCCGTTGGCCTTCGGTCCCTGGAAGCGCAGCACGGCGACGAAATCCCTTTCGAGCTCGCCCGCTTTGAAGGCCGCATTCATCTCTTCCTGGCTGTGGAAGACGATCGCCGGTGCTTCGACCCGCCGCCGCTCGGGTTTTACCGCCGACGTCTTGGCGATCGCCGCGCCGATATTGCCGTGCAGCACCTTGAGGCCGCCCGTCGCCTGGAAGGGCTTCGCCGCGGTCGCCAGCACCTTGTCGTCGCCGCTGGCCGCCGGCGCAGGCTCACGCACCACCGTGCCGTCGGCACCGAGCTTCGCTTCGACCGCATAAGCCGCGAGCCCTTCACCCCAGATCGTGCGCACGTCGTCGTGCAGGAACCCGCCCGACAACAGTTCGCGGATCAGGAAGCCCATGCCGCCCGCGGCGTGGAAATGGTTCACGTCGGCCAGCCCGTTCGGATAGACGCGCGCCAGAAGGGGCACGATGTCAGAGAGGTCGGAAATGTCCTGCCAGGTGAGGCGGATGCCCGCCGCCTGCGCCATCGCGATCAGGTGGATGGTGTGGTTGGTCGAGCCGCCGGTCGCGTGCAGGCCGACCACGCCGTTCACGATCGAGCGCTCGTCGATCATCCGGCCGACAGGCGTGTAGGCGTTGCCGAGATGGGTGAGGCTGAGCGCCTGTTTCGTCGCTTCCTTGGTGAGCGCGTCGCGCAGCGGCGTGCCGGGATTGACGAAGGAGGCGCCCGGCGTGTGCAGGCCCATGATCTCCATCAGCATCTGATTGGAATTGGCCGTGCCGTAGAAGGTGCAGGTGCCGGGCCCGTGGTAGGATTTCGATTCCGCTTCCAAGAGCTCAGCGCGGCCGACCTTGCCCTCGGCATAAAGCTGGCGCACGCGCGCCTTCTCGTCGTTGGGCAGCCCGGTCGTCATCGGTCCGGCCGGGATGAACACCGCCGGCAGGTGGCCGAAGGTCAGCGCGCCGATGACGAGACCGGGCACGATCTTGTCGCAGACGCCAAGATAGACGGCCGCGTCGAACATGTTGTGCGACAGGCCGACGGCGGTGGCCATGGCGATCACGTCGCGCGAGAACAGCGACAGTTCCATGCCGGGCTGGCCCTGGGTGACGCCGTCGCACATCGCCGGCACCCCGCCCGCGACCTGGGCGATGCCGCCCGCCTCGCGCGCCGCCTGCTTGATGAGCTGCGGGAAGGTCTCGAACGGCTGATGCGCCGACAGCATGTCGTTGTAGGAGGTGATGATGCCGAGATTGGGCACCGTGTCGCCGCTGAGCGCCGCCTTCTCGCCCGGCGCGCAGGCGGCGAAACCGTGCGCGAGGTTGCCGCAGGAGAGCACGCCGCGGTTGGCGCGCTTGCCGGCGGCCGCGTCGACACGCTCGAGATAGGTTTCGCGACCCGGCCGGGAGCGTTCGCGGATACGCTCGGTGATGGCTTCGATGGCTTTCAGCGCGGACATGGCGGATCTCCTAGGGAGCCCAGTAGACGTCGATCGGCGAAGGCACGGCGTCAAAGACGCGCGCGATGGGAAGGCGAGGTGCTGCCTGCGCAAGCGCGGCGTCCAAAACCTGCCGTTTGGCGTCGCCCTCGATATGAAGCACCAGATGCCGTGCCTCGACGATGAGCGGCAGTGTCAGCGTGATGCGCGGTTCGCCGCCGGAGGGAGCATCGACCGCCAGCACGCGCCGTTTTTGTGCGATGTCGGTCAGAACGTCGAGATTTGGTGCGTCGGGAAAGAACGAGGCCGTATGGCCGTCGGTTCCCATGCCCAGCACGACGACGTCGAGCGGCGAGCCCAGTATCGCCACGCCCGCCTGCGCGCGTCGCGCCGCCTCGTCGACATCGGTCGCGTCCGAGTAGAGCCCGACGAACCGCGCCAGCCGCGCCTCGTTCCTCAGCAGCTTCTCGCGCACCAGCCGTTCATTCGATCGTTCGGAGGAGGGCGGCACGAAACGCTCGTCGACGAGTGTGACGATCACCTTCGTCCAGTCCAGATCCTTGTGCGACAGGGTCTCGAAAAACAGCCCCGGCGTCGTGCCGCCGGATACTGCGAGGGTCGCGCCGCCTTTCGCCTTGATCGCCTCGCGCAGCCTGTCGGCGGCGTCAGCGGCGAGCTGCACCGCAAGGTCTTCTCGCGTCGCGAACGTCCGCCGCCTTGCCGAAGCCATCACGTGCTCTCGTGCCATGTCCGGCCGTCGCGCTCGATCAGCGCGATCGCGGAGGATGGCCCCCAGGTGCCGGCGGTATAGCCCTGCGCCTCCTGCAGGTTCTCGGCCCAGGCGCCCTGGATCGGATCGATCCATTTCCAGGCGGCTTCGACCTCGTCGCGGCGCATGAACAGGGTCTGGTTGCCGCGCACCACGTCCATCACGAGCCGCTCATAGGCGTCCGGGTTGCGCTCCTGGAACGACTGGGCGAAGCTCATGTCGAGCGCGATGTTGCGCAGCCGCATGCCGCCCGGGCCCGGATCCTTGATCATGATCCACTGCTTCACGCCCTCGTCCGGCTGCAGCCGGATGACGAGCTGGTTGGCGAGGATGCGGCCCGCGTTCTCGCCGAAGATCGAATGCGGGATGTGCTTGAATTCGATGACGATCTCGGACACACGGGTCGCCAGCCGCTTGCCGGTGCGCAGGTAGAACGGAACGCCCGCCCAGCGCCAGTTCTCGATCTCGGCCTTGATCGCCACGAATGTCTCGGTCGAGCTCTGGGAGCCGAGCTCCTCCTGGTAGCCCTTCACCGCGCCGCCCGCCGACGCGCCGGCGCGATATTGGCCGCGAACGGTCATCTTGGGGGCCTCCTGGCCGTTGATGCGCTTGAGCGAGCGCAGCACCTTCAGCTTCTCGTCGCGCACGGCGTCAGCGTCCATGGTGGACGGAACCTCCATGGCCACAAGGCAGAGCAGCTGCAGGATATGGTTCTGCGCCATGTCGCGCAGCGCGCCAGCCCGGTCGTAATAGCCGATCCGGTCCTCCAGCCCGACCGTCTCGGCGACTGTGATCTGGACGTGGTCGATATGCGCCGAATTCCACAGCGGCTCGTAGAGCATGTTGGCGAAACGCAGCGCCATCAGGTTCTGCACCGTCTCCTTGCCGAGATAATGGTCGATGCGGAAGATCTGGTGCTCGTCGAAATAGCTGCCGATCTGGTCGTTGAGTGTCCGGGCGGACGCGAGATCGCGGCCGATCGGCTTCTCGACCACGATGCGGCAATTCTGGCAGATCAGGTCGTTCGTTTTCAGATGCTTGGCGATGTCGCCGAACAGCGCCGGCGCCACGGCCATGTAGAAGACGCGGATGCGGTCGCTCTCGCCAACCTGTTTCCTGATTGCGTCGAACCCGTCGCCGGACTTGGCGTCGGCCGCCACGTAGTGCAGCCGGGCGAGGAAGGTCTCGAGCTGCTCGGGATCGATCTCCGCGGCCTTGACGTGGTCGCTGATCGCCTTCCTGGCGAATTCGCGGTATTCCTTGTGGCTCATCTTGGCGCGCGAGGTGCCGATGATCCGCGTCGGTTCGGAGAACTGACCGGCGCGCTGCCGCTGGTAGAGCGCGGGCAGAAGCTTGCGTTCGGCGAGATCGCCGGTGCCGCCGAAGGCGATGAAATCGAAAGGTTCCACCGGGATGATCTGGCTGGTCATGCTGTGTCCGATGCTTGTTCCGGAGCGATCCGGACCGCTATAATCTAATCGATTTAAATTTCCTAGTCCCGCTGCGACGCTGCTACAGCTTGACACATGCCCGGGCGAGGGTCTTTTCCTGCGGCCACCCCGGCGCGGCCGTTTTGCAGTGCAGCATATCGCGCGTCCGGTGAAAAGCGGAAAGGAGCCGTCCATGGGCACGCATCTGTCTCGAACCGTCGCCGAGGGCGTCGCCTTCATGCAGATCATCGACGGAAAGTCCACGGACGCGCTCTCCGGGGCTCGCATCGAAGTCGCTTCGCCGTCGGACGGAAAGGTCTTCGCCTCGATCCCGGCTTCGGGCGCGGCGGATGTCGACCGCGCGGTCCGCTCGGCGCGCAAGGCGTTCGACGAAGGTCCGTGGGGGCGCATGCCCGCGGTCGAGCGCGGCCGCTGCCTGACGCGCCTGTTCCATCTCGTCGAGAGCCACGGCACCGAACTCGCCGCGCTCGAATCGCGCGACACCGGCAAGCCGATCCGGCAGGGCAGGGCGGATATCACCGCGACCATGCGCTATTACGAGTTCTACGGCGGCGCGGGCGACAAGATCCACGGCGACACGATCCCCTTCCTGCCGGGCTATACCGCGCTGACCCTGCGCGAGCCGCACGGCGTGGTCGCCGGCATCATCCCCTGGAACTATCCGCTGCAGATTCTCGCCCGGGTGTTGGGCGCGGCGCTGGCCATGGGCAACACGCTGGTCGCCAAGCCGGCCGAGGATGCCTCGCTCTCCGCCATCCGCATCGCCGAACTCTGTCTCGAGGCCGGCATTCCCGAGGGCGTCGTCAACGTCGTCACCGGCTACGGCCGCGAGGCGGGGGCGGCGCTTTCGGCGCATCCCGGCGTCGACTACGTAACCTTCACCGGCTCGCCCATGACCGGCACCGCGATCCAGCAGGCCGCCGCGATCAACAATCGCGGCGTCACCATGGAACTCGGCGGCAAGTCACCGCAGATCGTCTTCGCCGATGCCGATATCGACGCGGCGGTTCCGGTTCTCGTCAACGCCATCATCCAGAACGGCGGCCAGACCTGCTCGGCCGGCAGCCGCGTGCTGATCCAGCGCCCCGTTTACGAACAGGTCGCCGCGGCGCTCGCCGACCGCTTCTCCAGGCTCGTCGCCGGCCCGCACGACGCCGACCTCGACCTCGGCGCGCTGATCAATCCGAAACAGCGCGAACGCGTCGCCGGAATGATCGCGGCCGCCGAGGAGGCCGGAATACCGATCCTCGCCCGCGGCTCCGTCGCCGCCGATGCACCCGCTGGCGGCTGGTACCAGGCGCCGGTGCTGTTCGGTTCCGTCGACCCGGCCGCGACGGTGGCGCAGGAGGAAGTCTTCGGACCGGTCCTGGCGCTCTCGCCCTTCGACGACGAGGAGGATGCCATCCGCATCGCCAACGGCACCGAATTCGGCCTTGTCGCAGGTGTCTGGACGAAGGACGGCTCGCGCCAGCACCGCGTTGCAAAGCGGGTGCGTGCCGGCCAGGTTTTCGTCAACGGCTACGGCGCTGGCGGCGGCGTCGAGCTGCCCTTCGGCGGCTTCAAGAAATCCGGCCACGGCCGCGAGAAGGGCTTCGAGGCGCTCTACGACATGAGCGCCACCAAGACGATCGTGTTCAATCACGGGTGATGACCAATCGCCTCGAGAACAAAGTTGCCATCGTCACCGGCGCCGCTTCCGGCTTCGGTGAGGGCCTTGCGCGGCGTTTTGCCGAGGAGGGCGCCAGGGTGGTCGTCGCCGACCTTAACGCCCGGGAAGCCGAACGTGTCGCCGCCGAGATCGGCCCCAACGCCATCTTCACCGCCACCGACGTGACCAACCGCTCGCAGATCGAGGCCATGGTCTATGCCGCCATGCAGGCCTTCGGCCGCATCGACGTCATGGTCAACAATGCCGGCTTCACCCATCGCAGCGGCGACCTGGTCGACGTCGACGAGGGGACGTTCGACCTGATCGCCGACGTCAACATGAAGGCGATCTACTTCTCGACGCTCGCCGTCGTGCCGATCATGGAGCGCCAGGGCGGCGGCTCGATCATCACTACGGCGTCCACCTCCGGCATCCGCCCGCAGGCGGGCCTCACCTGGTACAACGCGTCCAAGGGCTGGGCGATCACCGCGACCAAATCGATGGCGCTGGAGCTGGCGCCGAAGAAGATCCGGGTGAATTGCCTGTGCCCCGTCTCCGGCGACACGCCGATGCTGGCCCGCTTCATGGGCGCCGACACGCCGGAAATCCGCGAGGGCATCCGCGCGGCGATCCCGCTCGGCCGGCTGTCGACACCGCTCGACGTGGCCAACGCCGCGCTCTGGCTTGCGTCCGACGAAGCCGCCTTCATCACCGGCATCGCGCTCGAGGTCGACGGCGGCTTCGACATCTGACATCCCCGCTCTCCGGCGGGGAAACCAAGGCTCAGCCTTCGACCGTCGTGTCCGGCCGGTCGCCGCCGGGTTCGTGCTCGGTGTGCCACTTGCCGGACGCGTCCTGATACTCGATGTCGGCGTCGCGTCCGCCCAGCCGATGCTCGTTTGCAGCGGCAAGCGCCGCGTTGCGGGCGCTGTCGTGGTCGGGAAACGTCTCGGAAAAGACGTCGCCTACCTTGTAGGCCCATCCTCCGTCGTGCTCGACGACGTGGTAGACGATCCGCCCGTCACTGGTCTGTGTCATGAGGCCTCCTGGTCTTCTGCCATCAAGCCGCCCGCGCCTTGCCGGTTCCATCTCCCGGGAAATGTTATGCCTGCCGGCCGCCCCCGCCTAGGCCCGAATGGCGGTCGGCTACCAGCTCGTCAGCCGCCGCAATTGGGGGGTCTTCTTGTGGATGTGCTCGTCCATCCTGCTCCAGAGGCGGTCGAGCTCGCCGATCGCCTGGAACAGGAACGGTCCCTTGTTCAGCATGACGCATTCGGCGCGGACCGCCATCGCGGCGTCGGTCATCTCGCCGCGCGACGGGATGCCGGTCCGCAGCAGGCCTTCGAGCACCTGAGTGGCCCAGACCACCGGGACCTGGGCGGCTTCGCCAAGCCATAGAAGCTCCTCCTGTATCTCCGCCAGCCGCGCGAAGCCGATCTCGACGGCGAGGTCGCCCCGGGCGATCATGATGGCGGTCGGCTGCTTTCCCGCCGCCCGCATCAGCATGGACGGCAGATTGGTCACGGCGCGCAAAGTCTCGATCTTGAGCACGAGGCCGAGGCTGCGCCAGTCGTCCGGCCGTTCGCATGCAAGGGCTTCCTGAAGCTCCGCGACATCGTCCTCGCCCTGCACGAAGGAGAATTCGATACCGTCGGCGTGATGCGCGGCGAAGCCGAGCACGTCCCGGTCGTCCTGGGTCAGAGCCGGGACCGAGAAGCTCGTGTCGGGAAAATTCACCCCCTTCTCCGGCTTCAGCTTGTAGCCGTCATCGTCCGGCCCCGCGTGAACCTCGGCGACCACGCCCCAGGGTTCCGACCGGATCACGCGGGTCTCGACCTTGCCGTCGTCGATGAAGATGCGGTCGCCTTTGCGGGCCGCAACGATGGCCTCATCCAGGGTGCATTCGACCGCCGCGAGCGTGTCGTCGATCTCGGGGAGCCGGCCGGGCAACGCGATCGCCAGATGCTGCCCGACATGGATGCGCTTCAGGCCCTTCGTCTTGCGGACCTCGCCAGTGCGCATCTTGGGGCCGGCGAGATCCATGAGCACCTTCATGCGGCGGCCCGTCTTCGCGGCGGCCTTCTCGACCTGCTCGATCATCTTCGCCCAAACGTCGGGGTCGTCATGCGCGCAATTGATGCGGACGGCCTCCACCCCGAGATCGGCCAGCCGCAACATGAAGCTCTCCTCGCTTGCCGCCACGCTGGGCGCCGTCACGAGCAGGTGGATCGGACTATGGGGCGAGCGGGGACCGAACAGCTCGGTGGTTCGCGCCGCAATCCGTTCCTCGGCCGCGAAGAACGACGCATGGGGCGGAAAGACCGGTGCCTGTCCGGTTTCCAGGGTGCGCAGGACCCCAAGCAGGGCGTCGAGGGTGGGCAGCACCCGGCCCTCGGCGCGGCCGAGCGACGAAAGACCATGCACCATCAGATCGCGCTGCAGCGATCGGATATCCCGTCGGCGAAGCGCCAGATAGTGGCTGAAATTCTCGGCGCTCGGCGCGAAGTCGGGGCGCTCGACATAGCCGTCCCATTTCTGCGCTATGTCGCAGCCGTCCTCGACCACGGCCGCGCGCAGTTCTTCGACCTGCCTGAGAAGGCCAGTGATGCCGGAATGGGTCATCGGAAGTCCCCGGAAGCGAAAGGGCCTCTCTATGGGTGCCCCATGACAGGCCGATGAAGCCCGCTGGTTTCTTTGCCGGCCGCCGCTATGATCGCCGAAAAACCGGGAATCACGGGAAACGCGCATGCACAGGGTTGCCATCACCGGCACGGGCATCTTCACGCCCGACGAGACGATCACCAACGCCGAGCTGGTGGCTTCGTACAACGAATACGCGAGGCGGCAGAACGAGCGGCATGCCGAGGAGATCGCGGCCGGAACGCGCGCGGCGCTGCCCATGTCGAGCGAGGACTTCATCGTCAAGGCATCCGGCATCGAACGTCGCCATGTGATGAACAAGTCGGGCGTGCTCGATCCCGAACGGATGATGCCGAAGTTGAGACCTCGCGCCGACGAGGAACTCTCTATTATGGCCGAGATCGCCGTCGACGCCGCCAACAAGGCTCTCGCGCAGGCCGGGCGCACGGCGGGAGAGGTGGATGCCGTCATCTGCGCGGCCTCCAACCACGAGCGCGCCTATCCGGCGATCGCGGTCGAGATCCAGCAAGCGCTGGGCATCAAGGGCTTCGCCTTCGACATGAACGTCGCCTGTTCCTCGGCCACCTTCGGCATCCAGGCCGCCGCCGACATGATCCGCTCGGGCTCGGCCCGCGCCATCCTGATGGTCAATCCGGAGATCACCTCGGGCCATCAAGAGTGGCGCGACCGCGACTGCCATTTCATCTTCGGTGACGTCTGCACGGCCGTGCTGATGGAGCGGATCGACGGCGATACGGAAGGCGCGTGGGAAATCCTCTCCACCCGCCTGCTGACCGAATTCTCCAACAATATCCGCAACAACAACGGCTTCCTGCGCCGCACGCACGACCAGATGGGCGAGCGCCGCGACATGCAGTTCATGCAGGAGGGCCGCAAGGTCTTCAAGCAGGTGGTGCCGATGGTGGCGGAACTGATGCTCACCCATCTCGCCGACGAGAACATGAAGCCGTCTGATCTCAGCCGCATGTGGCTGCACCAGGCCAACAAGGGCATGAACGACTTCATCGGCCAGAAGGTGCTCGGCCGGGAGCCGACGCGGGAAGAACAGCCCAACGTGCTGCAGGATTATGCGAACACTTCGTCGGCGGGCTCGATCATCGCCTTTTCCAAATTCTCGGACGACCTGCCCGCCGGCAGCCTCGGCGTCATCTGCTCCTTCGGTGCCGGCTACTCGGCCGGCAGCGTGATCGTGCGCAGGATGTAAGGCCGTTCCCTCGTTCCGCGTTTGATTTCCGTCAAGGTCTGCGTTCATCCCGGCGGCGATACTTGATTGGTGCCCTTCGTCGGGCGCTTCGCAGGGGGAGGGCGAAGGAATGAGCAGCGAAAGAGGACCGACGACGACGCAGGCCTATACGATGCCGGGCGTCAACGCGCTGACACCCGCCGACATACGGGCCGCGCTGATGGAAGGCCTGTCCGATTTCGCCCGGGCGCCGCTGTTCGGACTGTTCTTCGGCGGTATCTTCGCGCTCGCCGGCATCCTCATCGTGCTCGGGCTGACGCTGTGGGACATGCCGTGGATGATCTACCCGGTGGCGATCGGGTTTCCGCTGATCGGACCCTTCGCGGCGGTCGGCCTCTACGAGGTCAGCCGCAGGCTCGAGGCCGGTCGGCCGCTGATCTGGAGCGAAATTCTCGCAGTGGTCTGGGCCCAGCGGTTCAGGGAACTGTCGTGGATGGCCTTCGTGATGCTCTTCGTCTTCTGGGTCTGGATGTACCAGGTCCGGCTGCTGATCGCGCTCTTCCTCGGGCGTATGTCGTTCGCGACGCTGGACAAGTTCCTGACGGTGGTCCTGACCACGCCGCAAGGCTGGCTTTTCCTGACGGTCGGTCATGTGGTCGGTTCCGCGCTGGCTTTGATCCTCTTCTCCATCACCGTCATCTCGATTCCGCTGCTCATGGAGCGCGAGGTGGATTTCGTCACGGCGATGATCACCAGCGTGCGCACCGTGGTGGCGAGCCCGGTGGCGATGCTGTCATGGGGGCTGGTCGTCACGCTGTGCGTGGTCCTCGCCTGCCTGCCCTTCTTCCTCGGTCTTCTGGTGATCCTGCCGGTGCTCGGCCACGCCACCTGGCATCTCTACCGCCGCGCGGTCGTGCCGTTGGCCCCGACCTGAACAGGCTCAGCGTGCCACGATCAGCGACCAGTAGCGCCGCTCGCCTTCGCCCCTGGCGGAGGCGAGGCCGAAGCGCGAGAAGCGCGGGTCGAGCATGTTCTTCCGATGTCCGGGCGAGTTGACCCACGCGGAAAACAGTTCGTCGAGTCCGAACCGTCCATAGGCGATGTTCTCGGCGGCGGCGCCTTCTATGCCGTTGCCGCGCACTCGCGTGAGGAAGTCCTTCCCGCGCCCGGTCGTGTGCTTCATCCGGCCGGACGCCGCCATCAGTTCGGCCTGCTGGCGCGCGGCTTTTTCCAGTTGCGCGTCGGGGGCAAGCGGCGACAGCCCCGCGGCCTTGCGGATGGCGGCAAGGTGCTCCTCGGCGCTCGCATTGGCGCCGGCGCCCTCGATCCTCAACAGTGAGATCGACTGGCAGCCCGAGAGTGCCAGCACCATCAAGAGCGCGGCGATCGTGATGCCGAGCGGCCAGAAGATTTTCGCAACGGTCTTGGTCAAGCGTGTCCCCGCACCTGGATAGACGGCCTGAAGAGCGCCCGATCGTGGCTTTTTGCGGACTTGAGGCGCTGCGCAGGCGAGGCGGGGTGTGGTGTGGCCCTTATCAACATGTTGTGAGGCGAGGTTTCAGCACCTCGGCGAAACCCGATCGCGCTCCGCCCGTTGACCATGCTGACGGCCGCAAGCGGCCGCGCGAACCGAACTCCCAGGAACGCGAAATCAGAAGGAGACTGTCATGAAGAAGCTCATTGTTGCCGCTGCCATCAGCGCCGCCGCCGTGGGCGCCGCCTATGCCCAGGAAGCGCCCTACACCGTCATGAACGGCCAGGTGACGTATCCGGGCCAGATGCAGTGGAGCGCGCCGAGCGCACCCGTGTATGGTGACGTCTACTATGGCGGCGCATCCGCGGCGATACCGGGCGGCTACTACGTCAGCGGTCCCCGTTATGGCGGAGCCGACTATGTCGTCGAACCGGGCTACTACGCCGATCCGTACGACCGGAGGGGCCAGGGCATCTTTGTCTTCGATGGCGAGAACGTGAACAACGACCAGGATTACAGCGGCAAGTAGTCAGGTCGCTGGTCTGAGCCTGATTGCGCCCGCCTCTTGGCGGGCGTTTTCATGTCAGAAACGGTCGCGCAGCGCGAACCATGACAGCGCCAGGAAGAGCATCGGCGAGCGGAACCGGCGGCCCCCCGGGAAGGCGGGGATCTTCAGCTCCTCGAACAGCTTCAGCCGGTCGCGATTGCCCGCCACCGTCTCGGCGTAGAGCTTGCCGACGAAATTGGCCAGCATGACCCCGTGGCCGGAATAGCCGCCGGCGGAGATGACATTGGGCATCACCTCGCGCACGAACGGCTTGCGAGGCACGGTGATGCCGACATAGCCGCCCCAGCCATGGGTGATCTCGACGTCCTTGAGCGCTGGGTAAATCTCTGCGATCTGGCGGCGGATGTGGACGTGGATGTCGCTCGGATCCTTGACCGCGTAGATCTCGCGGCCGCCGAACAGGAGCTCGCCGCTGGGAGCGCGGCGGAAATAGCGCACGACGAAACGGGAATCCGACACCGACTCGCCGCCGGGCAGGATCGGGCTTTCCGCGCCGAGCGGAATCGTTGCCCCGATGAAGGAGCCGATCGGCATGATGTGGGCAGCGCTCACAGGTTCGAGATCGTTGCCGTAGGCGTTGGTCGCGACGAGGCATTTATCGGCGGTGATCGTTCCGCGCGGTGTCGTGACCCTGACCTTGCCGGACTTCGCGGCGATGCCGGTCGCCGGCGTCTTTTCGTACAATCGTGCGCCCGCCTCGGCAGCCACCCGAGCCGTGCCGACAAGCAGCTTCATCGGATGGATGTGGCCGGCGCCGGCGTCGCGAACGCCGCCGACATAATGCGTCGACCCGATCCGCTCGGCCGTCTCGGCGGCGTCCATCACAGAGATGTGCGGGTAGCCGAAGCGCGCGGCCGCCTCCGCGTATTTCTCGTAATCGGGCAGTTCGCGCGCCTTGTGCGTGACGTTCAGGTGACCCGGACGGAAGTCGATCTCGATCCGGTTCGTCGACGCGAATTCGAGCAAGTGAGCCTTGGCTTCTTCGGCGAGGTCGAACAGCGCCTTGGCGCGGGTGAAGCCGAGTTCCTGCTCCATCTCCTCCGGTCCCGCGCGCTGGCCGGTGCCGAGCTGGCCGCCGTTGCGGCCAGACGCGCCGTCACCGAAGCGGTGCGACTCGATCAGCACGACATTGGTGCCTGCCTTGGCGAGGTGCACGGCGGCGGAAAGGCCAGTATAGCCGCCGCCGATGATGACGACGTCGGCGGAGACGTCGCCGTTAAGCGCGGGATATTCGGGCCGCTCGCCTACGGTGGCCTCATACCAGGAGTAGCCGGGGGAGATGGGGGAAGAATAAGGCATGATGCGTCTCAGTCGAATTTATCCGGCCATTGCTGTGCGCCGTGCATCACGGCAAGAATCTCGATCGTCTGCGAGATTCGGTAGGCGATCACGTAGGACGTGCCGCCGAGCACGAGTTCGCGCGTTGCGTTCACTCTGCCGGTCCGGCCGGCTTCGGGATTTGCGGCCAGCAGTTGCTCCGTCCGATCGATGATCTCGTTGGTGAGCCTGTAGGCAGCGGCCGGGTTGTGCGCCGCAATGTAGTCCTGGATCTCGTCCAGGTGCGAGAGAGCGGGACGGGTCCAGCGAACCCTCACGAAGGACGGTATTTCTGCCGGACCATGTCGATCTCGGCTTCGGTCGCGAAATCTCCCCGATCCGCTGCTGCGATCCCCTGCCTGATCTTCTCGAGGAAGCTCTCCTGCCAGTCGAGCGAATGGCCGTGCTCCAGCGCGTCGATGATCACCTGAGTCTCGGAACGACCGGATTTCTGCGCTAAGTTGCTCACACGGCGCTGCATCTCGGGTGTTATGTCGACCTTTATCGTCATCGGTCTTCTATCTCACGCTGTCTCCTTGTTGGGAATGCGGCTGCGTGTCCCTAGACGTTCAGCAGCAAATACTCCCGCTCCCACGGACTGATCACTTCCATGAAGGTCTCGAACTCTGCCTTCTTGATCGCCGCATAGGTCGACACGAACACGTCGCCCAGCATCGCGCGCAACTGCTCGTCGTTTTCGAACAGGTCCACGGCCTCGAGCAGGCCGCGGGGCAGGTCGATCTCGTCCTCGTTCGCCGTCGTGCCGACCGGCGCGTCCGGCCGGATCTTCTGCTGCATGCCGATCAGGCCGCAGGCCAGCGAGGCGGCGAGCGCCAGATAGGGATTGGCGTCGGACGAGGGGATGCGGTTCTCGACGCGGCGCGCGCCCGGATCCGAGCGCGGCACGCGGAAGGCGGTCGTGCGGTTGTCGTAGCCCCACTTGGTATTGACCGGTGCGGATGCCGCCTGGGTGAGCCGCCGGTAGGAGTTCACATAGGGTGCGAACATCACCAGAGCGGCCGGCACGTGCTTCTGCATGCCGCCGATGAAATGGCCGAACGCCTCCGTCTCCGAACCGTCATCGGCGGTGAAAACGTTCTTGCCGGTCTTCTTGTCGACGATCGACTGGTGGATGTGCATCGCCGAGCCGGGCTGGCCCTGGATCGGCTTGGCCATGAAGGTCGCATACATGTCGTGCTTGAGCGCCGCCTCGCGGATCGTGCGCTTGAACATGAACACCTGGTCGGCGAGTTCCACCGGATCGCCGTGCCGCAGATTGATCTCGAGCTGCCCGGCACCTTCCTCGTGGATCAGCGTGTCGATCTCGAGTCCCTGGCTCGCCGAGAAGTGGTAAATGTCGTCGATCAGTTCGTCGAACTCGTTGACGCCGGCGATCGAATAACCGGAACCGCCGGCGATCGGCCGTCCCGAACGTCCGACCGGCGGCGCGAGAGGATAGTCGGGGTCGGGATTCTTGCGCACCAGATAGAATTCGATCTCCGGCGCGACGACGGGCTTCAATCCCATCTTGGTGTATTCGCCAAGCACCCGGCGCAGGACGTTGCGCGGCGTGAACTCGACCAGCCGCCCGTCCTGGTGGACGAGGTCGCAGATCACCTGCGCGGTGGGATCCGTCTCCCACGGCACCAGCGACAGCGTCGACAGGTCGGGCATCAGCTTCAGATCGCCGTCGTCCTCCGGATAGGCGAAGCCATTGCCGTCTTCGGGATAATCGCCCGAGATGGTCATCATGAACGGGGCGGACGGCAGGGCGAGCGACGTGTTCGAGGTGAACTTGGTCGACGGCATCATCTTGCCGCGCGCGACGCCGGCCTGGTCGGGCGTGATGCACTCGATGTCCTCGATGCTGCGCCATTCCAGCCACTGGCTGGCTTCCTTCCAGTTCCTTACTCCGCGGAAGTTCTTCAGGAACGCAGGCGTGCGCCGCCCGCCGCCGCGGCCGGACGGTCGGACTTCCTTCTTCGCAGGAGGCATCAATCACCAAGAGATGTTGCTGGTGAGCCGACTATAGCCGTGCGCTCGGTGGCTTGGGAAGGCCCCAAGGCTGGAATTGCGCCGATTCCGCCTATTGCGGGGCGCCGGCGAGCACTGCGATGGCAGGAGGTCCCCTCTCGCGCCAGATCCGGATGGCCCGGTCGTAGCCGCCGGTCAGTACGGTGCCCTCGGGGCCGAACGCGACCGAATAGACCGGCCCGCGGTGTCCGACGTACTGGGCGATCTCGGTGCCGTTCTCGAGATCCCAGAGCCGCGCGGTGCCGTCGAGCGAACCGCTGAGGATGCGCGTATCGTCGTCAGAGAGGGCGATTGCATAGACAGTCTGCGAATGCCCGTCGAACTGGCGCACGAGGCGCCCGCTCTCGAGATCCCACAGCTTGATCGTGCGGTCGCCGCTGCCGGTGACCGCCTGCTTTCCGTCGCGCGTGAACGCCATCCCGTATGTGCCGCGCTCGTGGCCGCCCCAGTAACGGATGAGGTCGCCGCTCTCGACGTCCCACAGTTTCAGGTCGCCGTCGATGCTGCCGCTCAGGGCGCGCTTGCCGTCGGCCGAGATCGCGACGCCGGCGACCGGCCAGCCATGAGCGCGTTCGACATGCAGGGCCGCGCGTTTCTCCAGGTCCCACAGAAGGACCGTGCCGGCTTCGTGGCCGCTCACCATCCGCTTGCCGTCGGCGGAGATCGCGATCTTGTTCACTCCGCCATGGTCCTTGGTCGAGAAGACGTGCAGCGGCGCGCCGTCGGCCAGGCTTCTCAACACGATCTCTCCGTCGTCCCCGGCGGTGACGATCCGCTCGCCGTTGGGCAGGAACACCGCGACGCGCGCCATGTCGGAGTGGCTGGCGACCGTCCTGGTCAATTTCCTGCCCGCGAGGTCCCACAGCTTGATCGTCCTGTCCGTGCTGGTGCTGAGGAACGTATTCCCGTCCGGTGAAAGCGACAGCCACACGACCGCGTCTTGGTGGCCTTCTGCCTGCGTCGGCGCGGCTCCCGGCTTGGGCATCGGCACGGTCGTGACGGCGGGAGGTGTCTCCGGCACGGCGGTTTCAGGAGCAGGCGGTGGTGCCGGTGGCGGAGCAGCCGCGGTTTCCTGGGAAGGGAGCGTCGGGACGGCAGGCTTCGGCTCGCCAGAAACCGGCACCGCGGGCTCTGGCGACACCGTCTCGGCGCCCGGCGAAGGGCCCGGCGCCGGCTCGGTCGCCGACGGCGCCGGCGAGGCCGTCGGCACAGGTTGTTGAGCGATCTGCGGCTCGGAATCCGTCGACGGGCTTTCGATGTGGCGCAGGAGAGCGAACTGATGGGTGGCGAGGGCCGCGGCGCCGGCGACCGCTATCACCGCAAGAGCGGGCATCAGCCGCGAGCCGCTTTCCTTGCCGCCGGCGGCATATCGGCCGAATCTGGGCGCCTGCTCCGTCTCGACACGCGGCCGATCCGAGAACCGGAACCAGAGCAGCAATGACCCGAGGACACAGGCGATACCGCAGATCGCAAGGACCGCGGCCAGGATCGCGTCGCCAGCCGTGGCGGGGAAGGGCGCAGCGCCCAGCATGAGATAGGCGGCGCGAAGGCATGCGACACCGATCGCCGCCGACAGGAGGGCCAGGAGACCACGTGCACGCCAGCCGGTCTGCATCAGCGCACTACGCCTCCCTGTCTAGGCGGGATCCTGCGACGAAGCCTGCCGCGATCGACCCGCGGCGCTGAAATATGAGGACCAACGGTCGCGAACGGTTTCGATCAGCGGCTGCAGCCGTTCCGGCGTCACCGGCTTGGCAACGAGGGAATCGATCAACCCACCCATGTCGACGTCATCGGGCTGCATGTTACGAACCGTGAGCAGTACGACATGTGGCCTCGCACCGTCCGACATGCGCTTCTGAACCGCTATCGGACCCAGCGCGGCATCGCATTCACGCATGTCGCTGCCGCCGTCGAGGATGACGATCAGCGGATCGATGCGCGCGATGTGCGCGCCCGCCCGCTCGGGCTCGCAGTTTACCGCCTTGAGGCGCGCCCGCTCGACGATCCGCGACAGCACGATCAGGTTAACCTGCGACGTGCTAACGACGATCACGGTTTCGGGCTGGACGAAGGCCTGTCCGACGATCGCGTCGCGCGGCGCATCTTCGCGCGGGGCAACCGGATCGAGATTCTTGTTGGGCATCGGACGGGCCCCGCAGGCTGTTGGTCAAGATGGCCCGGCGTGCCTACCGGGATATCCGATCGCGTCGACCAGCCCGACCCGACGCTGGATCGATGTCAACTATCGCGGGATTTCATGTCAAGCAAAGCGAAAAAGGCCGGCGGACTTCTCCACCGGCCTTTTCCTGTTCGCCTCGCGGCAGATCCGATCAGGACTTGTTCGACTGCGTCACGATCACCGGAATCAGCAGATCGCCCCAGTTGCCCTCGCCGCCATGGTGGCGGGCGGAGCGGACCAGCTCTACCGATACACCCGCCTCGACCGCCTTCATCACCGACTGGTTCAGGCGATGCAGATCGTTGGCGACCATGCGGATCACCGCCTGCTGGTCGTCGCTCATCGACGAGGACTGTTCCTCGGCGCGTTCCTTGACACGGGTTCTCGGGGTCATGGCAGTCGTTCCTTAGGCTTTTCGTGGCCGCTCCTGGGCGTTTCCTCTGTTACATCTCTCCGGGGCAGGTGTCCCGGAGATTTTCTGTCGCGCCGGTCGCTTATTCGGCGGCCGGGCGGAACTGTTCGTGCTCGGTAGACTCGTGCATGGCGGTGGTCGACGACTTGCCGCCGGTGATCGCCATCGACACGGCGTCGAAATAGCCGGTGCCGACCTCGCGCTGGTGCTTGGTCGCGGTGTAGCCGTTCACCTCGGCCGCGAACTCGGCCTCCTGCAGCTCCGAGTAGGCCGCCATCTGGCGATCCTTGTAGCCGCGCGCCAGCTCGAACATGCCGTAGTTGAGCTGGTGGAAGCCGGCCAGCGTGATGAACTGGAACTTGTAGCCCATCGCGCCCAGCTCGCGCTGGAACTTGGCGATCGTCGCGTCGTCGAGGTTCTTCTTCCAGTTGAACGACGGCGAGCAATTGTAGGCGAGCAGCTTGCCCGGATGCGCCTTGTGAACGGCCTCCGCGAACTTGCGGGCCTGGGCGAGGTCGGGCTTGCCGGTCTCCATCCAGATCAGGTCGCAGTTCGGTGCATAGGCGATGGCACGAGCAATGCACGGCTCGATGCCGTTCTTCACCTGGTAGAACCCTTCGACCGTGCGGCCGGCGTCGTAGTCGACGAAAGGCTGGTCGCGCTCGTCGATGTCGGACGTCAGCAGCTTCGCCGCCTCGGCGTCGGTGCGGGCGACGATCAGCGTCGAGGTGCCCATCACGTCGGCGGCGAGCCGCGCGGCGTTGAGGTTGCGGATGTGAGCCGCGGTGGGAATCAGCACCTTGCCGCCAAGGTGGCCGCATTTCTTCTCGGACGCGAGCTGGTCTTCGAAGTGGACGCCGGCGGCACCCGCCTCGATGAAGGCTTTCATGATCTCGAACGCGTTGAGCGGGCCGCCGAAGCCGGCCTCGGCATCCGCCACGATCGGCGCGAACCAGGTCTCGACCGACAGGCCGTTGCCTTCGGACACCTCGATCTGGTCGGCGCGCTGCAGCGTGCGGTTGATGCGCTTGACCAGTTCCGGCGCGGCGTTGGCCGGATAGAGCGACTGGTCAGGATACATCGCGGATGCCGTGTTGGCATCCGCCGCGACCTGCCAGCCGGAGAGGTAGATCGCCTTCAAGCCGGCGCGCACCTGCTGCATAGCCTGGTTGCCCGACATCGCGCCCAGCGCGTTGACGAAGTCTTCCTCGTGGATGAGCTTCCACAGGCGGTTTGCGCCCATCTCGGCCAGCGTGTGACGAATCTGGACGGAGCCGCGCAGCCGCTTCACATCTTCCGGCGAATAGGGCCGTTCGATACCGTCGAAGCGGCCTTCCGGCGCGGACGGAACAAGGTTGTAAAAGTCGGTCATCGCGGAGTCTCCAAATGGCAGGACGGGACTGCTCGCCCCGTCGTTTCCGATGTGAACGCATTTACATCGCAACGCACAATTCGCCAGAAAAGATCGCAAAACCAACGAAAGAATGAAGTTATCCTGTGTTGCGATTTACCGATCGGCGATGTAAAGATGTAAATCTTGTAAAAACCGAGAAGCCGCCGGCGGCCTGTCGGACATTGTAAATTGCCGTACAAATCGCTGCGGGTGGGTCGAGATGGCCGAGCAGAAGATTTTCGCGGGGCCGCGCATCCGGCGCATCCGCAACGCCAAGGGACTGACCCAGACGGCGATGGCCGAGGGGCTGGGGATCTCGCCGTCCTACCTCAACCTCATCGAGCGCAACCAGCGGCCGCTGACTGTTCAGCTCATCCTCAAGCTCGCCTCCGTCTACAAGGTCGAGCCTGACGAACTGCAGGCCGAGGCCGGCGGCACCGTCTCGCAGCTGCGGGAGGTCTTCGCCGATCCGCTGCTGGCGGGCGAACTGCCGGGCGACCAGGAACTGCTCGAGATCGCCGAAGCCGCGCCCAACGTCTCGTCGGGCGTAATCAAGCTCTTCCGCGCCTACCGCGAGCAGGCCGAGCGCCTGTCGGATCTCTCGGAAATGCTCGCCCGCGACGGCCGTGCCACCGCGCTGTCGTCCGCGCGCCTGCCGATCGACGAGGTGCATGAAGTGTTCGAGCGGCGGGCAAATCACTTTGCCTCGATCGAGGAGGAGGCGGACGCCTTCACCGCGCTGCTCCAGCCCGGCGACGACCTGCTCGGTGCGCTGAAGGCATGGCTGAAGCGCGAGGCAGGGATCGTGGTCCGCGTGCTACCTGTTGCGACCATGCCCAACTGGCGCCGCCGCTACGACCGCCACTCCCAGCGCCTGTTCATCTCGGAGCGCCTGTCGCCCTTCGACCAGCTGCGCGAGGTGGCGATGGAAGCCTGTCTCGTGCGCATGGGCGTCGCCATCGGCGCCGAGCTGCAGGCGCTCAAACTGTCCTCCGACGAGGCGCGGCGGCTCGGCCGTTTCGAACTCGCCCGCTATGCCGCCCACGCTCTGATGATGCCTTACGGCGCCTTCCATGCCGCCGCGCAGCGCTCGCGCTACGACATCGACGTCCTGCGCTCGCGCTTCGGCGTGTCCTTCGAGCAGGCGGCCAACCGTCTGACCATGCTGCAGCGGCCGGGCGCTCAGGGCGTGCCGTTCTTCATGCTCGAAGTCGACAATGCCGGCCACCGCTTCCGCAAGGCGGGCGCACAGGGATTTCCCCAGGCCCGCTTCGGCGGCGGCTGCCCGAAACTGCCGGTGCATGCGGCCTTCGCCCAGCCGTCCCAGATCCTGGTCGAGGCGGTCGAGATGCCCGACGGCGCTGAGTTCCTGACGATTGCCCGCACGCTCGAAGGTCCGCAGGGCGCCTTCAACGAGCGCCCGCGCCGCACCGCGCTGCTGCTCGGCTGCGACATCGGCTTCAAGGACGAGATCGTCTATTCGGCCGCGCTTCCCGGCGCCGCGCCGGGAACGGTCTCGAAACCCGGACATGTCCCCGCCACCCCGATCGGCGCGGCCTGCCGGCTATGCGAGCGCTCCGGCTGCCTGGCGCGGGCCGAACCGCCGGTGACGCGGCCGTTGAGCCTCGACGAGATGGTGACGGGACTAAGCGCGTTCGATTTCAGGTGATTTGACTACTTCCGTTCGAAAAAAGACGAAGGGTCGCGTCGTCCATCGACGATCGTGACAACGTGAACGGATGCGGAATCTGAAATCCGATAAAAAATCAGATGGTTGCGGTGAACGAGAACTCGGTATCAATCGTCGTACTGCCGTCCGGATCGCGGAAAGGTTCGGAGCCTTTCGCATGCCTTCTCCAGGCCATTGACATAGCTGATTGCGGCGCGGGGGCTAAGTAAGTACAGATGGTTGAAAAGGTCGCGAAGATCGTTCCGCGCCTGGTCGAGGAAGATCAGCTCAAAGGCCATGCCTGGCGCGAAGCTCGGCAAAGACCTGTTCTGATGGCGTTTCACCGCCACGTGTCTCGGCTTCTGCAAGAAGCGCGTCGATCTTGCTTCGGAAGGCAGGGTCGCTCAGCAATCGCGTCACGTCAGCGTCGGACAGCTCCACGCCACTGTCCTCGCGATCTCCAATCTTTTTCGAAGCGTGACGCGCCACAGGAGTTTCCTATCTTAGATCAATTTAGAATAGCACGATGCGTTGGAAGTAGCCACGGCTACGCCACGTCCAGCACCACATTGCCGATCGCCTTGCCGCCCTCGACCTCCTCATGCGCTCGTGCGATGTCGCGTAGCAGGAAGCGCGGCCCGACCGAGTGCTTGACACCGCCGTCCTCGAGGAATCTGGTCAGTTCGGCGGTCGTCGCCCGGCGTTCCTCCGGCTTCAGCTCGTAGACCAGGAAGACCTTGAGAGTGTAGCTGTTCCACAGGAGCGCGGGGAAATTGAGCGCGATGTCGCCTGCCAGGTTCGAACCGTAGCAGACCATCGTACCATGGGGCACCATCACCGCCTCGGCGATCAGCGTGGCCGTCGACGACAGGTCCATGTCGATGATGCCGTCGACACCCTTGCCCTGGGTGAGATGCTTCACCACGCTCGCGACGTCCTTCGCCTGGTAGTCGACGACGAAGTCCGCTCCGCCGTGGCGGGCATGCTCTGCCTTGGCGGCGGATGCCGTGCCGATCACGCGCGCTCCGCGTGCCTTGGCGAACTGCGACGCGTAGTATCCGACCGACGATCCCGCCCCGGTGATGAGAATGGTCTTGCCGCCGATCTGCCCGAGGTGGCGGACGGCCTGAAGGGCCGTGAGCGCGGGGATGCCGAGGCATGCTCCGGCGGCGAAGTCGACCCGCTTCGGGAGGTGCACGGCCTGTTCGGAAGGAAGCACGCAATATTCCGCCGCCGTGCCGAAGGCCCGCTTCCACTGCGCGTTCCAGAGCCACACCCGTTCGCCGATACGGGTATGGTCGATGCCCTTGCCGACGGCATCGATGACGCCCGCCCCGTCCGAATGCGGGATGATCCGTGGAAACATCGGCGGCCGCCCGCGCCGGCTCTTCACGTCCGACGGGTTGACACCCGATGTATGGATCTTGACCCGCACCTCGTTCGGTCCGGGCTCCGGCATGTCCATGTCGCCGACATTGAGAACCTGCGCCGCCGCGCCGTTCCTCTCGTACCAGGCTGCCTGCATGAAGGGTCTCCTCCGAAACGGTGGTTCATTCGAACTCAATCGGAGAGATAGCGGATCACGCTTGGGATGTCGCGCCTGCCGTCGATGATGTCTGCGATGAAGACACTGTCGGTACGTGAATCGACCACGTAGAGAACCAGGTGATTCCGGAAGATTAGGACGCGTCGCCTCTTGTCGAACTGTCGCCCCTTCTCGGGAAACACCGCCAGAGACGCGACCGAGATCCCTAGCTCGGAAACATAGCGCTCCGCAGCTCGTGGGCTGCGTGCTCGCAGGTATTCGCCGATTGCCTCGAGGTGGCGGATCGCACGATCGCGCCAGACGATCTTAGCCACGGATCTTCGTGAGGAGCCTATCGAAGACCTCGTCGTGAAGCGTCTCGCCGCCTTCGGCGTCGGATGCTGCAAACATCGCTTCGAGCTTCTTGCGCAGTGCCATCTCCATCAGCGCGTGCCCAAGCTCTTCCTGTTCCTTGTCGGACAGGCTTTCGACTTCGGTAACCGCGCGCTTCAAAATCTGGTTCATGGTCTGCTCCTATTTAAGCTTAGCACGGGCAACCGGCGAAGAAAAACGTCTCGTGCCACAGGCGATCCAAAGCCCCGCGACCGGAGCGGCGTGGAGCAGCGCCTCGGTCGACGAGCGGCTGAGCAGCAGCCAGTGCGCCAGCGTCAGGACCGCAGCCGGATAGGCAAGTCGCTGGATTCGTTTCCACCAATGGCCGAGGCGGGCCATGGCGGCGGCATTGGAGATCGAGGCGACCGTTGCAAGCAGGCCGAAGGCGATCCAGCCGGTCCACATCGAGGCGAAAGCCATGCCCTCCAGGATCCAGTCGAGCCGGCCGATGCTGGCGCAGAAGACCGCGAGGTGGAACAGGGCGTACAAAAAGGCCGAGAGCCCGAAGATGCGGCGGCGAGACATCAGCCAGGCGGTCCAACGGCTTTGTGGAAAGAGAACCCGCAGCGGCGAGATCGAGAGCGTGAAAACCAGCAGCTTCGCGGCGAAGTCGCCCGAGGGACGGATCGCGAAACGCCACGGCTCGCCACTCGCCAGCCCGGCAACGAGCAGAACCGCCGGCAGGACGAGCAGGAGGGTGAGGACGGCGGTCGAGCGCGAAGGGGCTGCCATGTGCTCCGTGTCGCAGGTGATACAAACCAAAGCGCCGGCTGGATCACGCGAGCCTAGCGCTTCTGCTCTAACGCGATAGGGAGATTCGCCCGGCCTGCGCAATCGCGCTGCCGGCAACACGGCATCTGATCATGGCAGAGATGGCAAAACAGGCTTCGCCCGCGCGCGGCGACGAACGGCTGGGGTTCCTCCTGGTCACGCTGTCGGCGCTCTTCTGGAGCTTCGGCGGCGCGATCGCGAGGTTCATCGAGGCGGAGAGCTGGACCATGGTCTTCTGGCGCTCCGTCTGGGCCGCCGCCTTCCTCATCGGTTTCATGCTGTGGCGCGACGGCATGCGCGGCACGATAGCGCTGTTCAGGAACATGGGCCTGCCGGGCCTTGCGGTCGGCATCTGCTTCGCCGTCGCATCCACCTCCTTCGTCGTCGCGCTCGCCTATACGACGGTCGCCAACATCGTCCTGATGCAGGCCGGCGTGCCGCTGCTCGCGGCCCTCATGGGATGGATCATCTACCGCGAGAAGGTCTCGCTTGCGACCTGGCTCGCCATCGCGGTGGTCATTGGCGGCGTCGCCATCATGGTGTCGGAATCCTTCACCGGCGACGTCTCCCCGATCGGCGACGGACTGGCGTTGCTGATTGCCGTTGCGTTCTCCTCGGCGACGGTGATCACCCGCCGCTTCGCCCATGTGCGCATGACGCCTGCGACCTGCCTCGGCACGCTGATCGCGGCGGCCTTCGCCGCGACCCAGGCGTCGGCCTTCGCGGTGGGCGCTGTCGACATGGCCTGGCTGTTCGCCTTCGGCGCGCTGAATCTAGGCCTGGGGCTCGCGCTGTTCGCGACGGGCGCCCGGCTGATCCCGGCCGCCTTTGCGGCGCTGCTCGGAACGCTGGAGACCGTCCTCGGCCCCGTCTGGGTCTGGCTGATCCACGCAGAGACGCCGTCGGTGCGGACCGTCATCGGCGGAACGGTCATCTTCGCAGCACTCCTCGTCCACATTGGCCTCGAGTTCCGCCGCCAGGCGCGGCCGCAAAGACCCGGCGTCACCGGCGTTCCCGCTCCGCGCTGACCAAAGCCCTGGCGCGGCCGGGTTTGCCCCTTTGGTCTTGGATTTCGAGGCTTGCCGCACTGCGAAAACGCCAATAGGCTGTGTCCGAACCCGGCCGTGAAGGACCGCTGTGCGAGCCGGGATTGGGGCAATCAGAGGAGAATACTCGATGCGCAAAGCTATCGGGCTCGCGACCGCGACGACCTTGGCAAGCATCTTCGCTTTTTCGGCCTTCGCTCAGGACAAGGTCGTCAACGTCTACAACTGGTCGGACTATATCGACGATTCCATCCTTGAGGACTTCACCAAGGAAACCGGCATCAAGGTCGTCTACGACGTGTTCGATTCCAACGAGATCCTCGAAACCAAGCTGCTCGCGGGCGGAACCGGCTACGACGTCGTCGTTCCGACCGGCGCGTTCCTCGCACGCCAGATCCAGGCCGGCGTTTTCCAGAAGCTCGACAAGGCAAAGCTGCCGAACATCTCCAACATGTGGGACGTGGTGGCGACGCAGACGGCGAAATACGATCCCGAGAACGCCTATTCGGTCAACTACATGTGGGGCACGACCGGCATCGGCTACAACGTCAAGAAGATCCAGGACGCTCTCGGCGTCGACAAGATCGACTCGTGGAAGACCGTCTTCGATCCGGAATCGATGAAGAAGCTCAACGAGTGCGGCGTCTACATGCTCGACGCGCCGCAGGAGATCATCCCGACGGCGCTCGCCTATCTGGGCCTCAATCCGGACAGCCGCGATCCGGCCGACATCACCAAGGCCGAGGAACTTCTGCTCTCGATCCGCCCCTATGTGCGCAAGTTCCATTCCTCCGAATACATCAATGCGCTGGCCAACGGCGACATCTGCCTGGCCGTCGGCTGGTCGGGCGACGTGTTCCAGGCGCGCGACCGCGCCGCCGAGGCCGACCAGGGCGTCGAGATCGCCTATGTGATCCCCACGGAAGGTGCGGAGATGTGGTTCGACCAGCTGGCGATCCCGGCCGACGCCAAGCATGTCGACGAGGCGCATGCCTTCATCAACTACATCATGAAGCCGGAAGTCGCGGCGAAGGCGTCGAACTACGTCTTCTACGCCAACGGCAACAAGGCCTCGCAGGCCCTCCTCGACAAGGAGGTTCTGGACGATCCGGCGATCTATCCGGACGATGCGACGATGGCGAAGCTCTTCATCACGCTGCCTTACGATCCGAAGACGCAGCGCCTTATCACCCGGAGCTGGACCAAGATCGTCTCCGGACAGTGATCAGGGAAGCCCCGGCACCGCCGGGGCTTTTCATTTCCGGGATTGGGGACCTGGGTAGCACATGAAATCGCTTGGCAGCATCCGCAGAAGCTTCTCGCCGTGGACCGACCCGGCGGCGAAGCCCTATATCGTCTTCGAGAACGTCACCAAGAAGTTCGGCGACTTTACCGCGGTCAACAATCTGTCGCTGGCGATCTATGAGCGGGAGTTCTTCGCCCTTCTCGGCGCATCCGGCTGCGGCAAGTCCACGTTGCTGCGCATGCTGGCCGGCTTCGACGAACCGACGTCCGGCCGCATCCTGCTCGACGGCCAGGATCTGCGCGGCATTCCGCCCTACAGGCGGCCGGTCAACATGATGTTCCAGTCCTACGCGCTCTTCCCGCATATGTCGGTGGAGCAGAACATTGCCTTCGGCCTGAAGCAGGAAGGCATGCCCAAGGCCGATATCGACAAGCGCGTCGCCGACATGCTGAAGCTGGTGAAACTCGAGCAGTTCGCCAAGCGCAAGCCGCACCAATTGTCGGGCGGCCAGCGCCAGCGTGTGGCGCTTGCGCGTTCGGTCGCCAAGCGTCCCAAGGTGCTGCTGCTCGACGAACCGCTGGGCGCGCTCGACAAGAAGCTGCGCGAGGAGACCCAGTTCGAACTGATGGACCTGCAGCAGAACCTCGGTCTCACCTTCGTCGTCGTCACGCACGACCAGGAAGAGGCGATGACCATGGCCGACCGCATCGCCATCCTCGACAAGGGGCAGGTCATGCAGGTCGCGACCCCGGCCGAGGTCTACGAAGCGCCGGTTTCGCGCTTCGTCGCCAATTTCGTCGGTAACGTGAACATGCTGGAAGGCACCGTCGCCGAACGATCGGAAAAGACCGCGACGATCACCGGCGCGAGCGGGGCGCAGATCCGCGTCGAAAACGCGGGTGACGCCACCGCGGGCAGCACCGTCGCGTTCGCGATCCGGCCGGAGAAGATCAAGGTTTCCTCCAGGAAGCCCGACGGCGCGGCCAATGTCATGGAAGGCGAAATCTACGACCTGGCCTACCTCGGCGACATGACGGTCTATCACGTCCGGCTTGTCGACGGTCAGGTCGTCAAGGCGAGCGCGCTCAACAGCTCGCGCATCACCGAGGATCCGCTGAGCTGGAACGACAAGGCGTGGATCTCCTTCGCGCCCGACGCTGGCGTCGTGTTGACGAGATAGGAGGCGACATGGACAGCGCCGCCACGGTACTGGTCGTCGTGCCTCCGATGCCGAAAGGCTGCGAACATGGCTGAGACGACGCTCGCCACGGCCCCCTCGGCTTCCCCGGCCGCCGTCCCGCAGCAGGGCACGTGGCTGGCCGCGCTCACCGGCAGGCTGGTGATCATCATCCCCTATGCCTGGCTGCTCATTCTTTTCCTGGTGCCGTTCCTGATCGTCTTCAAGATATCGCTGTCGCAGACCGCGATCGCGATGCCGCCCTATTCGCCGACGTTCGATTTGTCGGCGGGCATCACGGGACTGTGGGAGAGCTTCAGGGAGTTCTCTTTCGACAACTACCTCTGGCTCACCGACGATCCGCTCTACGTCAACGCCTATGTGTCGAGTGTCGTGATCGCCGCCATCTCGACCTTCTTCGCGCTCCTGATCGGTTTTCCCATCGCCTACGGCATGGCGCGCGCGCCGGCGACCGTGCGCCCGCTACTGCTGATGCTGGTTATCCTGCCGTTCTGGACCAGCTTCCTGATCCGGGTCTACGCCTGGATAGGCATCCTGAAGCCCGAGGGACTGCTCAACCAGTTCCTGATCTGGACCGGCATCATCGATCAGCCGCTGATCATCCTGAACACGCACACGGCGATCTTCATCGGCATCGTCTATTCCTACCTGCCGTTCATGGTCCTGCCGCTCTATTCGGCGCTGGAAAAGATGGACTACTCGCTGATCGAGGCGGCCCAGGACCTCGGCTGCCCACCGATCTCGGCGTTCTGGAAAATCACCTTCCCGCTTGCCATGCCGGGCATCGTCGCCGGCTGCCTGCTCGTCTTCATCCCGGCGACGGGCGAGTTCGTCATTCCCGACCTGCTCGGCGGCTCGCAGACGCTGATGATCGGCAAGACGCTGTGGAACGAGTTCTTCTCCAACCGCGACTGGCCGGTGTCGTCGGCAGTGGCGGTGATCCTGCTGCTGATGCTGGTCGTGCCGATGATGTTCTTCCAGCAGGCGCAGGCCAAGGCGCAGGAGCAGGGGCGCTGACATGAACGCGACCTGGTCCCGCTTCAACATCGTCTCGATCGTGCTCGGCTTCGCCTTCCTCTATCTGCCGATCGTGCTGCTCATCATCTTCTCGTTCAATGAGTCCAAGCTCGTCACCGTCTGGGCCGGCTTCTCGACCAAGTGGTACGGCGAATTGTTCCGCAACCAGAGCCTCATGGACGCGGCCTGGGTGACGGCCCGCGTCGGGGTGCTTTCCGCCACCTTCGCCACGATCCTCGGCACCATGGCCGCGCTCGCGCTCACCCGCTACACCCGCTTCCGCGGCCGGGTTCTGTTCTCCGGCATGGTGTTCGCGCCGCTGGTCATGCCGGAGGTCATTACCGGCCTGTCGCTGCTGCTTCTGTTCGTGGCGATTGGCCTCGACCGCGGCTTCCTGACCGTCACGCTCGCCCACATCACCTTTTCGATGTGTTTCGTCGCGGTCGTCGTCCAATCGCGGCTGATGACCTTCGACCGGTCGCTCGAGGAAGCGGCGATGGATCTCGGCGCGACGCCGGTGAAGACCTTCTTCCAGATCACGCTGCCCGTCATCCTGCCCGCCGTCATCTCGGGCTGGATGCTGGCCTTCACCCTGTCGCTCGACGACCTCGTCATCGCGAGCTTCACCTCCGGACCCGGCGCCACCACGCTGCCGATGAAGATCTACAGCCAGGTGCGCCTCGGCGTGACGCCCGAGATCAATGCCGCCTGCACGATCCTGATCGGCATCGTCGCCACCGGCGTCATCATCGCCTCGCTCGTCAACAAGCGCCGCGAGGTCCAGCGGCTGCGCGACGAGCAGGCGGCCAACCGGGGTTAGATTTCAGGGGCCTCTCGGCGGCCTGAGCAGCGCCACGACCAGCCAGACCGGCACGATGACCATCGAGCCCAGGATGATGTTGGGCAGCGCCCAGGCTGCGCCGGTCTGCAGCAGTTCCATGACGCGTTCGGGCGTGAGGCCGAGTTCGATCAGGATTTCGGCGGCCGACAAGTCGAGCGCGGACAGTGCCGCCCCCGTCAGCAGCGAGATGACCACGATCTTGAACGCGCCGGAGATGATCCTGAACATTCGAGAAATCCCCCGCGCCACATTAGCGCGATTCGCCGGCAAGTTGAATCGCCCGCGCGGCCGCCCTCAGGGCTCCGCGGGCGCCACCACGGCAGAGACGTAAGGCGCGTCCCAGGAACCGCCGATGAAGTAGGACTGGATGCTGTCAGGATCGCGCGGGGCGTCCGGCGCGACGCGCTTGTCTGTCTTGAGCGACAGCGCGAGGCTGCGCCCGACATAGGGCACTATTCCTTCGAGAGTGAGGATGTCGCTCGCCGTCCACGCCTTCGCCGTATCGATCCGCGCGACGCCACTGCCGACAGCGGCCTTGAACTCGGCGCCCTCGATCGTGA
The DNA here is from genome assembly GCA_019635735.1 of Mesorhizobium sp. Lineage (GTDB taxonomy): Bacteria > Pseudomonadota > Alphaproteobacteria > Rhizobiales > Rhizobiaceae > Mesorhizobium_A. The sequence continues at coordinate 166,635 of JAHBYX010000003.1, read as the reverse complement.
GCGAGCCGCCGCCGACCGCGCTTAGCGGGAAGAAGCCGCTGCCCGGCTTGTTCGATACGAGCTTGGCGAAGTCGAAATCTCTCACCGAGCCGACGCCCAGTTTGGCGCTGATCGTCCCCTCGACCGTGTACGGCAGGGACGCCACGTCGGTGATCGGGCTTCTGAGCACCACGCTGAGAGACCCTTTCCCCTGCGGCGCATTCCGGTTCCAGCCGATCCGGTCGGCCATCTGCGCCCAATCGATTCCGACGGCCGAGACTCTCATTTCGCCGATCTCGCCCTCGGTCTTCCGGTCGACGCGGAAGCCGGCCTGGATCTCGCCCCCGAGGGCGGTCGCGTCCGAGATGTCGAACGCGGCGAAGCCGCTCCGCACCTGGGCCGTCGCGGCGACATTGGTCAAGGGGATGCCCCCGCCCGTCGCGCTGCCTGCGGAAAGCCGCAGATCGAGGCTGATCTGGTCGGTGAAGGCAAGGTCGAAGACGGGCCGGCGCGAGGCGTGGTCGAGCGGTGTCGCGAAGGCCGAAAGGAAGCGCCCGAGATCGAGCGTATCGAAGGCCAATGTGCCGGCTATGCTTGGAACCGGACCAGCGAAGGCGAACTCGAGCGCGCCTACGCCCGGGTTCTCGTTGATCGACAGGCGTGCGTCGGCGAGCTTGAGGTTATCCTTCCCGCCCGTCGCCTTGCCGGTGAGCGAGAACGCGCCCATGGCGGCCCCCGGGCTTATCTGCGCCTGCGACCACTCGAGCGCGCGCCGGACGGATGGGGAACTGGCGGCCAGCGATCCCTCGAACGCCAATCCCTCGCGACGCGAAACCATGCCGGAAAAGGATGCCTTGAACGGATCGGATTCGAAGGAGACCGTCACCGCGCTCGCGTCCTGAGCGGCGAGTTTCAGCGGGGCGTCGATCAGCATCGCGTATTTCACGGGCTCGCCCCGCCATACGCCGCCGCCGTTGAGCAGCGCCGACGAGTTCGCGGTTTCCCATTGCGCCGTGCCGGTCAGTCCGGTTGCGATGTCCCCGCCGCTCTCCGCGCCGACGAGGCGGCCTTCGGAGAAATGGATCGTCCCAAGCGCCGGTCCTTTCGGCGGGGTGCTGGTTCCGGCGGCGCGCAGGATCTCGGTGACACGGCCGCGGTCGGGCAGAAACGGCAGGTGGAAGCCGTCGCCGACCTCCTCCACCCTCAACAATGGGCGCTCCAGCGTGACCGTGCTGAAGTCGATCCGGCCGAGCAGCGCTTGCCAGGCAGACAGGTTCACTTGCAACCGCTCGGTTTCCAGCACCGCCGGAGCGTTGGCGTCGTCCCATCGCCTGAAGCTGACATTGTTGAGGACGGCTTTCAGCGAAGGGAACAGGACGAGGTCCGGCGCTTCGCCGAGCGTGACGCGATAGCCCGTCCGCGCCGAGAGTTCCTGCGATATGCGTGTCCGCACGATCTGGGTGGACGCGACCAGAGGCAAGGAGGCAAGCACGAGTACCACCGCGACGCAGGCCGCGACGATTGCCCAGATGGCTTTCCTGACGATAGGAGCCGGCATAGATCCTCGTTGCCGGCCACTGCACCCGCCGGCACGCCCGGTTTATCGCAAGGAGGCGTCATTTCAAGGCTTTGTGGCCCGGCGAAGGCTGTTGCGCACAAGTGGTACGTATTCTTGCGACTTGCCCTCGAATGGTGCGGCATGCATAACGCCGTCGCTTCCGGGAGAGACCTTGATGACCGCTTCTCAGCCGCTGTGGACCCCTTCCTCCGCTGCCGTCCAGTCTGCGCCGATGACGCGCTTCATGCGCGAGGCCGAGGCGTCCGGCGCCGGTCCGCTTTCCGGCTTCGACGATCTGCATCGCTGGTCCATCGATCGTCGCGAAGAGTTCTGGTCCCTGGTCTGGGATTTCGCCGGCATCGTCGGCGATAAGGGGTCGCGGGTTCTGGTCGACGGCGACCGCATGCCCGGCGCATCCTTCTTTCCCGACGCGAAGCTGAACTTTGCCGAGAACCTCCTGAAAAGGCGCGGCGCCGGTGATGCGATCGTCTTCAAGGGCGAAGACAAGGTCTCGCGGCGCATGTCCTGGGATGAGCTTCGCGCGCTGGTTTCACGACTGCAGCAGGCCTTTTCCGCCGCCGGGGTGAAACCGGGCGACCGCGTCGCCGCGATGATGCCCAACATGCCCGAGACGGTGGCCTGCATGCTGGCCGCGGCGTCGCTTGGCGCGATCTGGTCGTCCTGTTCGCCCGATTTCGGCGAGCAGGGCGTGCTCGACCGGTTCGGGCAGATCGAGCCCGTGATCTTCATCGCCCCGGACGGCTACTGGTACAACGGCAAGCAGAACAACGTCACCGGCAAGGTCAAGGCGGTCCTCCGTCAGCTGCCCACAGTGCGCCGGGCGATCATCGTCGACTATCTCGGCACGGCGGCACAGGCGGTCACCGACCTGCCCAATGCGATGACCCTGGAAGCGGCGGTCGAGGGGTTCGCCGCCAAGGATATCGTCTACGCGCGGCTGGCGTTCTCGCATCCGCTCTACATCCTGTTCTCCTCCGGCACGACCGGCATCCCGAAATGCATCGTGCATTCGGCTGGCGGCACGCTGATCCAGCATGTGAAGGAACATCGTCTTCACGCCGGCATCGAAGACGGCGACCGCGTCTTCTACTTCACCACCTGCGGCTGGATGATGTGGAACTGGCTGGTCTCGGCGCTGGCGTCCAACGCCACCCTGCTGCTCTACGACGGTTCGCCCTTCCATCCGGACGGCAACGTGCTGTTCGACTTCGCCCAGGCCGAGAGGATGACCTATTTCGGCACCTCGGCGAAATTCATCGACGCATTGCGCAAGGCGGGGCTTTCGCCGAAGTACACGCATGACCTGTCGACCGTGCGCGTCATCTCCTCGACCGGCTCGCCGCTCTCGCCGGAAGGGTTCGCCTATGTCTACGAAGCCATCAAGCCGGACGTGCACCTGGCGTCGATCTCGGGCGGCACGGACATCGTCTCCTGCTTCGTCCTGGGAGTGCCACTGAAGCCGGTCTGGATCGGCGAGATCCAGGGTCCGGGCCTCGGCATGGCCGTGGACGTGTGGGACGATGACGGAAAGCACGTCGTCGGCGAGAAGGGCGAACTTGTCTGCACGCGCGCCTTCCCGTCCATGCCGGTGAAGTTCTGGAACGATCCGGACGGGGCCAAATACCACGCCGCCTATTTCGACCGCTTCGACAATGTCTGGTGCCACGGCGACTTCGCCGAGTGGACCGAGCATGGCGGCATGGTCATCCACGGCCGCTCCGACGCGACGCTCAATCCCGGCGGCGTGCGCATCGGCACGGCGGAGATCTACAATCAGGTGGAGCAGATGCCCGAGATCGTCGAGGCGATCTGCATCGGCCAGGACTGGGACAACGACGTGCGCGTCGTGCTGTTCGTACGCCTGGCGTCGGGCGTGGTCCTTGACGAGGATCTGGAGAAGCGGATCAAGTCGAAGATCCGCACCGGCGCCACGCCGCGGCATGTCCCCGCCCGCATCGTCGAGGTTGCCGACATTCCCCGCACCAAATCGGGCAAGATCACCGAACTGGCGGTGCGTGACGTCGTCCACGGCAGGGCGGTGAAGAACAAGGAAGCGCTGGCCAATCCGGAAGCGCTCGACCTATTCCGCGACCTGCCGGCGCTACGCGGCTGAGGACGGCCAGGGTTAACGAATCGTAACACGGAAATTTACCTAGACTTCAGCTCTGGTACACTTCGGTAAATGTCGGTGCAGTCCGGTAAGAAGTTGTTAAGAAAGCGCCGCGATAGTCGGGGCTAACTTGAGGGAGAAATCCCTGCATCCGGCGAGTTCGGATTCAGCCCCATTCGCTCAAGCCCCGTGTGACAGCAAATTCCTTCGAGGCGCCCGTTCAGGCGCCTCTTTTTTTGCCGTTAGGGTTCGGATCGCTGCGGAGGCGGGGGCTTCGTCATAGTCACAGCGACGCTTCCCGGTCGCGCATGAGCGCGCCGGAAAGCAGTGCCACGGGAACGAGCGACGTGGCGATGATAGTCAGCGCCGCAATCGCTCCGTCCTCGACCACCCCGCGCGAGGCGTTCTCGTAGACGAAGGTCGCGAGCGTGTTGAAGCCGAAGGGCCTGAGCAGGATCGTCGCCGACAGTTCCTTGATCGTGTCGACGAATACCAGCACGGTCGCCGTGAAGATGGCCGGTCCCAGCAAGGGCAGGATCACCGTCAACGCGCTTTGCGCCGGGGTGCGGCCAAGGCTGCGCGCCGCTTCGTCGAGATTGGGAGGGAGCTTTTCGATGCCGGACCGGATCGACCCTTCGGCAAGCGCCAGGAATCGCAGCGAGCAGGCGAGGATCACGGCCGCCGCGGATCCGGAGATCAGAAGCCCGGTCGATATGCCGAGATAGGTTCGCGCGAACGCATCGACCGTATTGTCGAACCGCGCCAGGACGAACAACAGCCCGAGGCCGAGGATCGTGCCGGGCAGCGCGTAACCCAGCGTGGCGAGCCTTGCCAGCATCGCCATTTCGCGAGTGCGGGAGAGCCGAACCGCGTAGGTGAGCAAAAGGGCGGCGCCTACCGTGATGGCCGCCGTGCCCGACGCCGCGACGATGCTGTGGAACAGCGCGCTGCCGAGCGCCGGGTCGGAGAACTGATCGAGCCGACGCAGCGCATAGCGTCCGAAGACGAAAAGGGGGACCCCGAACCCGGCGAGCACGGGCAGCGTAGCGGCTGTCGTCGCGAGCAGTGCTTTCCAGCCGCGCAGCACGGTTCGCGGCGGCCGCACCTTCATCTGTGTGGCGCGCGCCGAGTGGAAACGCTGGTTTCGCCTGGCCCAGCGCTCGGCCCACAGCAGCGCGAAGACGAGGGCAAGCATCAGCACCGCAATCTGGGCGGCGCCCTCCAGGCTGCCGCGGTTCAGCCAGGTCGAATAGACGGAGAAGGTGAGGGTGCGCACGCCGAGGTATTCGGAGGCACCGATGTCGTTGAGCGTCTCCATAAGCACCAACGCGACGCCCGCCGCAATCGCCGGCTTCGCCACCGGAAGGAGAATGCGCGTCAGCACCTTGAACGGCGAGGCACCCAGCGTGCGTGCGACGTCCGCGATGTTGCGGCCCTGCATGATGAAGACGATGCGGGTGGTCATGTAGACATAGGGAAACAGCACGGCCGACAGAACGAGCGCCGCGCCCGCCGTCGAGCGGATGTCGGGGAACCAGTAGTCGGCCCGCGTCTGGAACCCGAACAGGGCGCGCAAAGCGCTCTGCACCGGCCCTGAGAAATGAAAGAACTCCGCGAATGCATAGGCCGCGAGATAAGGCGGCACCGCGAAAGGCAATACCAGCGCCCAGGACAGCAGCCGCCGCAGGGGAAAGTCGAACGCCACGACCAGCCAGGCGCTGACGACGCCGATGGAAGCGGTGCCGAGCGTCACCAGGAAGAGCAGGAGCGCGGTCGTCTGCAACGCGCCGGGCAGGACGTTGCGCAGCAGATGCGGCCAGTCCTCTCCGCTGCCCGAGAGAGCGATGAAGCCGATCGCGACGATGGGCGCAAGCACCGCCGCGGCGATCAGGATCGCGGGCAGAAGCGCAAGCACGTGTCGCGGCCTGCGGACGCGCAACGGACGGCCAGGTCTTGCCTGTTCAGCGAATGCCACGAAGTTCCCCGTCACGGCGAAGGCCGGGAAGGTTGCCCCGCCCGGCCTTCATCTTTCGAATTGTAGCCTGCCTCAGCTCGCCGGGCCATCGTCGAGGCCGACCCGGTCGACCATCTCGGAGGCGGTCTTGCGGTTCTTCGCGATGTCGGCGAGCGGCAGCGTATCCGCCGTCAGCTTGCCGAAGCCGCTGACGATCTCGGAGGGCGCCAGGCCCGGCTCGACCGGATACTCGAACACCTGCTCGGCATAGACCTGCTGCGCCTTTTCCGACGACAGGAACTGGATGAGTTTCACCGCATTGTCGCGGTTCGGCGCGTTCTTGGCCAGCGCCACGCCCGACACGTTCACATGCGTGCCGCCGTTTTCGAAGGTCGGGAAGACGACCTTGATGGCCTTAGCCCAGTCCTTCTGCTCGGGGTCCTTCTCGTTGGTCATCATCAGGCCGACGTAGTAGGTGTTGCCGAGCGCGATGTCGCATTCGCCGGCCGCGATGGCTTTCGCCTGATCGCGGTCGCCGCCGTCGGGCTTGCGAGCGAGGTTGGCCTTCACGCCCTTCAGCCATTCCTCGGTCTTCGCCTCGCCCCAATGCGCGATGGCGGCCGAGATGAGCGCCAGATTGTAGTCGTGCTGGCCCGAGCGGATGCAGATCTTGCCCTTCCACTTCGGATCGGCGAGGTCGGCATAGGTGATGGTGCTTTCGCTGACACGATCCTTCGACGCGTAAACAACGCGGGCGCGCTTGGTCAGACCGAACCAGTTGCCGGCCGGATCGCGGTATTCGGCAGGGATGTTCGCGTTGACGGTGGCGTCGTCGAGCGGCTGGGTCACGCCGGCATCAACCGTCTTGGCGAGGCGCGCAATGTCGACGGTGAGGATGACGTCGGCCGGCGAATTGACGCCTTCGGCGGCGATGCGCTCCTCGAGGCCCTTGTCGAGGAAGAGCACTTCCGTCTTGATCCCGGTTTCCGCCGTGAAGGCATCGAGGACCGGCTTGATCAGGTCGGGCTGGCGATAGGAATAGATATTGACCGTCTGCGCCGACGCGGCCGAAGCCGCCAGCCCGATGGCGAGAGCGACGCCGGCGAATGCAGCGGCGTGGCGTCCCAGAACTCGTATCATGATCGTCTCCTGCCCTTCTTTTAGGGGGTCATTGTGGGCGATCGACATGGCCCACCTGCACAGAAAACTTGACTGCGCGGCTCCTCAATGTCGCGAAATTCGGCGTTCGTCAAGGAAAGCGTAACGAATTCAGCTGTTTAGAACTATTCTAAACTATTTCACTCATGTTTCCAGAGACTTGCACTCGTCCCGGGTTCGTCACCCGGCGAGGACGCGCTGCGAGGAGAAGACGATTTCGACCATCGTGCCTTCGCCGGGAGTCGAACTGATGGCAAACCGAGCGCGGTTGGCCTCGACCATCGCCTTGGTCAGCGGCAGTCCGAGGCCCGTGCCGTCGCCGCGCGGGCGCTTCAGCGCGTTGATCTGTCTGAAGGGCTTCAGCGCCTGTTCGATCTCGCCCTGGCTCATGCCGACGCCGGTGTCGCGCACCCTCAAGACCACGTCGCCGGTCGGCTCATAGGCAGTGGAGACGATCACCTGTCCGCCGGCCTGCGTGTAGCGTACCGCATTGGACAGGAGATTGAGCGCGATCTGGCGGATCGAGCGCAGATCCGCCACCACGTCCGGGAGGCGCGAGGCGAAGGAGGAGCGGATGATGACCCGGTTGCGGTTGGCCTGCGGCTGCAGCATCGCGACCGCTTCGGAAAGCGTCTCGTTGAGCGAGACGGCCTCGTAAGTCATCTCCTGCTCGCCGGCCTCGATCTTCGAGATGTCGAGCAGGTCGTTGACGAGGTCGAGCACGTGGTTGCCCGACTTGTTGATGTCGCGCAGATAGTCGCGGTAGCGGTCGTTGACGATCGGCCCGAACTTCTCGTCGATCATCAGCTCGGAAAAACCGATGATGGCGTTGAGCGGCGTGCGGATCTCGTGGCTGATCCGGGCGAGGAACTCGGTCTTCTGCGAGGAGGCCCGCTCGGCCTCGGCACGCGCCTGGGTCAGTTCCTCCTCGGCGCGCTTCCACTGCGTGATGTCGCGCAGCACCGCACAATAGCCCTTGGCGCCCGGTAGCCGGCCGATGGTCATGAACAGCGGGATGAAGCGGCCCTGCGCCTCGCGCCCGATCACCTCGCGGCCGTCGTTGAGCACGCTTGCCACGCCGTTGTCGGACAGGCCGTTGAGATAGTCGCGGGCGGCGCGCTGGCTCTCAACCGCAAACAGCGAGACAAACGGCTTGCCGGCGACCTCTGTGCTGTCGAAACCGAACAGGGCCTCGGCGGGGCGGCTGATCGAGCGAATCGAGCCGTCATTGCCGATGATGACGATCCCGTCCGTCGCCGTGTCGAGGATGGTGCTCATCTCGTTGACGCGCGATTCCAGCTCGGTGAGTTCCTCGACGGTCGCCGCCGGTATCGCCGTCGAAGGGGCCGTCTTCAGCGCCAGCAACAGCGCCTTGCCGCCTTTCCACGGAACCGACTGAAGCAGCGCATCGACCGGGAACTCCTCGCCGCCGCGTGTGCGCAGCCGGCGGCGATGGTCGTCCGGATCCCGCCCCGGGCTCTCGCTTTCGTCGGCGAAAAGCGCATCCAGGCCACCTCCCTGCTCCAGTTCCCGCAGGGAGGCATAACCGGTGAGGTCCAGGAACTCCTGATTGGCGAAATGCAGCGTATCGCCCGAATGGATCAGGACCGGAACCGGCAGCCGCTCCAAAACAGACGTATCGACAGAACGTGCCGCAGCCGCGTCGTCGTTCTCCGGATGCTCGTATTCATCGGCTGCCAGCGAATACTCGTCGGTATCCGCGGAAAGTTCCGAAGGCGGCCGGTCCTCGACAGGATGCCAAGCTTCGTCCGGCCGATCCGCGACTTCCCGATCGTCGGCGGCGTGCACGATTTCATCCGGCTCGGGTTCGCTCGGGTCGAGATGATCCTCGATCAGACCATCGCCGTCGGACTCGTCCGGCGCATCGTCATACCACTCGTCATCCTCGCCGGGGGCGGCGAGATCGTCCGAATAGAGCCGCGGCTCAGGTTCGTCGGCCTGCTGGCTCTCCGATGGCGTAGGCCCATCCGTATCGTTCGGTTGCGCCGCCGGGCTTTCCTGGCCGGAGAGAGGCTCAGCGCCGGCCTCCTTCAGCCTTACGCCGATTTCGCGGAACGCGTTCTTCTCCGTCGGTGAAAGCGCCCGTTCCCCCGCGAGGGGGCGATGTTCGGCGAGGCGGATGACCTTGTCCGCCTGCCGCCGCTCGGGTGTCGCGTCGACGGCGATCGCCGGTGCCTCGCCTGCGAACGGGTCCTGCGACGTGGCAGGTTCTGTGGGCGTCGACTCGGCCGGCAATGTCTGTGCTGGTGGGGTACGACCCGTGCCGAGCGACAGGCCGACCGCCTGCTCATCCACCACGGCATCGCCGACGCGAACCACGCCGAAGCCCCTGAAGCCTTCGAAGGATCGGTCGCGCGCATAAACCGGCAGGGCCGCCAGGTCGACGGGGACCTTGAGGTCCGTCCCTTCGATCGGCCACATCACCGAACGGCCGGACCAGGTGTCGCGGCGCTCCAGCAGGCCGGCGATCTCACCGTCCGGATCGAGGCCGAAGGCGTCGGCGACCTCGCGGAACGGTTTCCCGGCGATATCGGCGGCAGCCGATCCGACACTGCGTGCGAACTCCTCGGAGATGGTGCTGAACCGCCCCTGGGCGTCGGTGCGCCAGACGAAGCGAACGGGGCCGGACCGCAGGTCGGGCTGGAACACGGCGTCGCCCCCGACATCCTGCGCCGTCGTCTCGGCGGGAGCCGCCTCTTCCTCGGCCTGGACGGCCGGCGCTTCGGGCGAAACGGAAGGCGGCGGGATCTGCGCGAGATCGGAAAGATCGTGCTTGGGCGCCTCGTCGGCCGCCTCGACCTTATCGGTCACATCGGAGGAAACGACCTCTTCGGTCGGCGGGGGGCTCTCGATGTCGTCGACCGCGTCTTCGAAATCCTCGTCCACCAGGAAACGTGCCGCGTCCTCGGCCGCAGCTTCGGCAATCGGCTCTACCATTTCTGGCGCCTCGGGCGAGACCGGAAGCGGCGCGGCTTGCACGGAGAAAACGTCGTCGGGTGCCTGTTCAGCCTCCTCGACAGTATCGATCATGTCGGAAGGAACCGCCTCCGCCGCCGACAGGGCGCTCTCGACGTCCTCGATCGTATCTTCGGAACCTTCTTCGACCGGGAAAAGTGCCGCGATGTCGGGCGCGGCTGCGCTGACCGGCGCCGCTTCTTCGGGCATCGCGGGTGCTTCGAGGATCGAGTCTGCGTCCGGCTCGACGGAAGGTGAGACCGGTTCGGGAAGATCGGCCGTGGCCGCGTCTGCCGCGACCATCTCGACGGGTGCGGCAGCAGCCTGCGGCGGCGCGGCCTTGGGCAGGTCGTCGAAGAACCAGTCATCGGTGTCGCGTGCCGCAAATGCCGGAGCCGTCGCGGGGACGGTTGCCGGCTCGGGCGCGGTTGCCGGCGCCGGTTCCGGCTCGGCGTCGGGGACTTCCGGAGCAGGCGATTCCAGCGGCTGAGGATCGTCGACGACGACGACCAGATGACGTTCCGGATCGTCCGAGAGATAGGCAACCCCAACCGGATAGGCCATGTCGCCGATCGAAACCAGGCGCTTGATCAGCCGATCGGCCTCCTGGCGCACGTCGCCGGCAAGTTCTGCCAGGATCTGGTGTCCCGGGCCGGCGGAAATGAAGCCGGGCGACGCCGCGATGGCCGTGCCGCTACCGTCGATCAGGGCGGCGTGATGGCCTGCCTCGCCGATGCCATGGATCACCCGCGCGCCGATTTCCTCGGGGCTGCGCTTCGCTGCGTCGAGGTCCGGCGCGACGAGCATGATCGCGTTCGTTCCGTCCGGCAGCGCGATCTCGCTGGCGAGGAAGCCGATCGCGTGGCTGCTCAGCCGCTGCGTGACGCGTACGATAAGGGTTCGATTGGCGCCGATCGCAGGAAAGCCCGGCATGCCGGCGATCTGCCGTCGCGCCGAGAGGCCGAGGTTGGATGCCGCGCCGCGCGCCTCTTCGATGTCGTCATAGCCCAGCAGCGCCGCGCCAGCTCCGTTCGCCCAGATCACGCTGTCGAGCTCGACGGTGAGGATCACCACCGCGTCGCCCGCAAGGAAATGCGGTCGAACGGAATCAAGCACGGCAATGTCTATGAACGGATAGACTCGTGTCGGCATCTCGACCGTCACTATACTCCACCCCTCGCGCCAATAGCTGCAGTTAACGGATTTTTAATAATAGGAGTCCCCGTCCCGCGTCCATCTTCCGTGCGCATTGCCGGTCCGGTTTCGCCTTGCGTGGTTAATCGGCGGGGTGTTTGCGCTGCACTGCAACAAAGATATTGCACTGCACAAAAATTTGTCCTATATTGAAAACAGTCGTTCGGAACGGGGACTACGAGTCACATCCGAGCCATTAAGGAAACGCTAGCAAGGAGACTAAGATGAGCAAGACCGCCAAGGATACCATCGAATTCCCCAGCTTCGACGCTTCGAAGGCGACGGAGCAGCTGCGCGATTTCACCGAGAAGGGCATGGAGCAGACCAAGGAAGTCTACTCCAAGCTGAAGTCCGGTGCCGAAGACGCGCAGAAGACGTTTGAATCCACCTACGAGACCGCCCGCGCCACCGGCGCCGACCTGTCGCTCAAGGCGATTTCCGCCATGCGCGCCAATGCCGATGCGACCTTCTCGCATCTCGAGGCGCTCGTCGGCGTGAAATCGGTGTCCGAGTTCATCGAGCTGCAGACCGCCTGGATGCGCAAGAGCGTGGAGTCCGCGGTCGAGCAGGCCAAGGACCTTCAGGCCGCCTCCACCAAGGCCGTGGAAGACGTCGCCAAGCCGGTGAAAACCGCTTTCGAGAAGACGATGAAGGAACTCAAGGTCGCCTGACGCGTTCAGGCGCCAAGCAATCCCGGGCGGCATCCTCCTCCCGCCGCTTCGGGGTCAGTGGCCGGCTTCGCTGGCCAACCACGGAAAAGACCGGGTCCTCCCCCCGGTCTTTTTCCGCTTGTGGAGGGTCGCGGCCCTTCCATAGCCGGCCGCAATGCGGTCGCGCCGGTCCGGCGGGAAAAGCCTTGAAATATACCGCCGCCCGACGTATGGACCCTCCGTCGCCGACTGGCCCAGTGCCGTTGTAGCTCAGATGGTTAGAGCGCCGGATTGTGGATCCGGAGGTCCTCGGTTCGATCCCGAGCAACGGTACCATCCCTCTCCCCTGTTTCGCCCCCCTCTTCATTCCCGAAGGTTGACGCGGCCGGCCTGCACGCCCAAGCTCCCGGATCGATGATCCGCCTGTACGTGACAGGGGTGGGAGGGAGCGACGATGAGCGGCACGTTCGTGATCGCGCAGGGCGGCGGACCGACCGCCGTGATCAACCAGACGCTGGCCGGAGCCATCACCGCGATCCGGGCACGTCATCCGGGCGCACGAATCCTCGGGGCGCGGCACGGCGTGCGCGGACTGCGCGACGGACACCTGGCCGATCTCCACACCCTTTCGGCTGCCGACCTCGAGCGCCTTGCCCGGACGCCGGGGGCGGCGCTCGGCAGCACCCGCGACAAGCCCGATGCCGCCTATTGCGACGCGGTCCTCAAAGGATTGCGGGCCGCCGGCGCCGACGCGTTCATCTACATCGGCGGCAATGACACCGCCGGCACGCAGAGCCTGATCGCCCAAGCGTCCGGAGGCACTATTGCCTGCGTTCACGCGCCCAAGACCATCGACAACGACCTGGTGGAGAACGACCACACGCCTGGCTTCATCTCCGCGGCCGAGTTTGTCGCCGGCGCCTTTGCCGGCGCCGATCTCGATTTCCGCTCATTGCCCGGCATCTATGTCGGGATCGTCATGGGCCGTCACGCCGGCTTCCTGACCGCCGCGTCGGCGGCGTGGCGAGCCGATCCCGAAAGCGGCCCCCATCTGGTCTACGTGCCCGAGCGTCCCTTCGATCGGGAGCGCTTCCTCGATGGTGTGCGCAGCAGCCTCGGCCGCCATGGCCATTGCATCGTGGCAATGTCGGAAGGTGTCCAGGACCGCGACGGCCGTTCCCTCGTCGAGCACCTCGTTCCGCCAGAAATGCTGGAGCGCGATCCGCATGGCAATGTGCGGCTTTCGGGCACCGATCTCGGACAGGCCGTGGAACGGATCCTGGCAGAAGACCTGCCCCGCGTTCGCGCCCGGGTCGACACGTTCGGCTACCTGCCGCGCAGCCATGCCGGTCTGGTCAACGCGACGGACCAGCGCGAGGCCTTCGAGGCCGGCACCTTCGCGGTCGAGGTCGCCGAAGCCGGCAGTTATTCCGTAGCGCTCCAGTTCGACGGCAAGGCCACCCGCCCGGTCCGCGTCCCCCTCGATGCGGTGGCGGGGAAGACGCGCCACATGCCGGGGGATTTTCTCGCCGCAGACCGGGATCAGGTGTCGGACAAGTGCATGGCCTATCTGGCGAGGCTGTTGCCCCCGCGACCGGATATCCGCACCGCCCTTGTATAGGATCTAGAACAGGCTGCCCTGATCTGCCTTGGGCTTGGCGGCGCCAGCCCTCGGCCTGACCCGTGCGAGATCAGACGCCGCCGCGCCGTCCCCAGCGACCGCGTTCCTGTCGCCATCGGCGAAGCGGAGGGTAAGCCGCATCCCGTCGGCGATGTCCGCAGCCCGCTTGGCCAGCGTGCCATCCTCGCGCTCCACCAGCGCGAAGCCGCGGTCGAGCACCGATTTCACCGAAAGCGAGTCCACCAGCCTGGTTGCCTGACCGAGGCGTGTGCGCCGCTCGGCCAGAATCGCGTCGACGGTTCTCGGCAGGCGCAAAGCGAGCCGCTCCAAGACCCGGCGGTTGTCGGTGTTGCGCCGGGCGAAGGGCTCGACGGTCAACCGTCGCGCCGCCGTATCGAGCCGCAGCCTGCGCCGCTCGAAATAGACGCCGGCGCATCGCGGCAGCTGTGCCGCCGTCCGCGCCAGATGCCGGCGCGCCTCCGCGATGCCGCGCTCCAGCGTCGCCGACGAGAGGCGTATCGCGGCAAGACGCGCACGCCGCCGTTCCGCGCCGACCGCCGCCGCGCGGTCGAGCCGCCCGCCGACCTCGTCGAAGTGCCGGCGCGGCAGGGCGAAGAGCTGGTCGGGCGAGGGGAGGGCGCGTGCAGCACTTCTGAGCGCCTGCCTCTTCCGGTCGATATTGCGCGAGGAACAAGCGCGCAGCCGCGCGCCGAGCGAGGCGAGCGTCGCTTCCAGCTCGGCCTTCACCGGCACCGCCATTTCCGCTGCGCCCGTCGGCGTCGGTGCTCGAATGTCTGCGGCGAGGTCGATCAGCGTCCAGTCGGTCTCGTGGCCCACCGCGGAGATCACCGGGATATCGGATGCGGCGACGGCGCGCACCACCGCCTCGTCGTTGAAGCCCCACAGATCCTCCAGGCTGCCGCCGCCGCGCGCGACGATGATCACGTCGGGCCGTGCAATCCCGCCGTCATCCGCCAGCGCGTTGAAGCCAGCGACCGCGTTCGCCACCTCCGCGCCGGTCGTCTCGCCCTGCACGCGCACCGGCCAGACGATCACATGCAGCGGAAAGCGATCCGAGATGCGGTGGATGATGTCGCGGATCACGGCGCCGGTCGGTGACGTGACCACGCCGATGACGCTGGGCAGATAAGGCAGCAGCTGCTTGCGGCCCGCGTCGAACAGGCCTTCGGCAGCAAGCCTGCGCTTGCGCTCCTCCAGCAGCGCCATCAGCGCGCCCGCGCCGGCGGGTTCGAGATTGTCGATGACGATCTGGTATTTCGAAGAGCCGGGATAGGTCGTGAGCTTGCCGGTGGCGATTACCTCCATGCCCTCTTCGGGCCGGAATTTGAGCTTGCTGAACGTCCCCTTCCAGACGACAGCCTCGATGCGCGAGCGGTCGTCCTTTAGCGAGAAATAGGCGTGGCCGGAGGAATGCGGGCCGCGATATCCGGAAATCTCGCCGCGCACCCGCACATTGCCGAACGCGTCCTCGACCGTGCGCTTGAGCGCGATCGAGATTTCGCTGACGGAATATTCGTGGGCGTTGGTCGGGGAATCGATGGTCTCGTCCATGACCGACACTGATCCGCAAAGCCGCCGCCGCAGTCAAGAACACGACGGGAACGAGGGTTGACGGCTGGCAGAAACCAAAGGCAAATCGGCGCCTCGCCAGGGAGAGAAGCATGCCCGACAAACCCAGCCTGACACTGCGCCGCCGTTTCGCCGCCGTGCCACGGCTGGTCTACCGCGCCTGGACCGATCCGGCGATGATCGTCATGTGGTGGGGGCCGACCGGCGCGAAGACTCTCTCGGCCGAAACCGATCCGCGTCCCGGCGGCCGCTATCACGTCGTCTTCACCACCCCCGACGGCGAGGTTCACGACGTCAGCGGCGAATACCGGGAGGCCGAGGAATACACGGTGCTTTCCTTCGGCTGGATGTGGCGCACGCTTCCCGACCGCGCCTCCTTCGTGCGACTGACCTTTGTCGACGACGGGAAGGGCGGCACGGAGTTCACCATGCATCACGGCCAGTTCTACGACGAAGCCGCGCGCGACCGTCACATCTGGGGCTGGACTGGCGCCCTCGACAAGCTGGAGGCGCTGATGGCGGACATGGGCGACCCTACCACCCCGGCATGACCTGACCCGGACGCAGCCGTTTGCTGCGTACGCCGTTCAGCGCGGCGAAGTCGAAGGCATGCTCGTCGGCTGTCGGCGCGGTGATGTTGTCGAGGCTCTCCGTGATGTGGCGCGCCACCGCGTCGATGAGCTCGCGCTGGCCGGTGTGGCCGCGCAGGATGCCGATCCGGCAGTCGGGCAGCGGCGCGAAGCCGTCCGCCTCGCCCAGCACGCGCATGCCCGGGCGCAACGCGCATTCGGGCAGGACAGAGACGGCAAGTCCCGACAACACGCTGGCGATGATCACGGTCGCCGACCAAGAGGTGAACAGCACGCGGTGCTCCCGCCCGGAGCGCTGAAGTGCTTCGGTCGCCGCGCGGCGCCATTGGCACGTCGGCCGTCCGACCGCGAGCGGCACCACCGGTTCCTCGTGGATGGAATGGCTCGCCGAGGTGACCCAGAGCAGGGGCTCGCGACGTACGATCTCGGTGACGTTGACATCGTCGCACTGCGTCACCAGCGCGAGGTCGAGTTGGCCGCGGCGCACCAGCTCGGCGAGGTTTATCGTCGGTTCGCAGATGACCGACATCTCGATGCGCGGGTTGGAGCGCGCGAAACGACCCATGATCTCGGGCAGGAACCGGTCGGCATAGTCGTCCGGCGTGCCGATTCGCACCTGCCCTTCGAGCTGGGATTCGTCGAAGGCGGCCATCGTCTCCCGGCTCAGCCTGAGAAGCCGGCGGGCATAGGTCAGCAGGCGTTCGCCCTCCTCGGTCAGCCGGTTGGTCCGGCCGTCCTTCTCGAACAGCGGCTTGCCGATGCGCTCTTCGAGCCGGCGCATCTGCATGGAGACGGCCGATTGCGTGCGGAAGATCGTGTCGGCGGCCTTGGTGAAGCTGCCGGTGTCCGAAATGGCGACGAAGGTCTGGAGCTGGTCGAGGTCGAGCGGAGCGTTCATGGCACTCTCATCAATCGGGGTGATCTTTACGATAAGTAACATTCGTTAGACTAATCGATCTCTCCCTGTCAAACACGGCACGTTCACAGAAAGGGCGTGCCTGACCGCCGAGACGACGCCGTGCGCAAAGCATCGGCGCGTAAGGCTTCCTGCGCCCTTCCGCACGATGGAGAGAGACGATGACGACGCTTGACCGCACCGCGTTCCCGATGACCGGCACCACCCGCCCGGCAGTGGCCGTGCGCGCCGTCAACGCCATCGTCCGCGCGCTTCGCGCCTGGAAAAACCGTCGCGCGATCTATCACCTCGGCGCGATGTCCGACTGGGAACTCGCCGATATCGGCTTGACGCGCGGCGACCTGCACGTGGCCTGGCGCGAGCCGATGGGCGTCGATCCGACGACCGTCCTCGGGCACCTTGCCGACGCGCGGGCCGTCCAGGCCATGCGCGAAGCCGCCGAGCGTGCCGCGCGCCAGGTCTGCTGACTTAGCTTTCGCAGGCGCTCCCGTTCACTCCCGGCTCCCCCGCCGGACGCCTGCCGACTGCCCGGTCCCTCCCAAGGACCGGGCTTTTTCGTTAGGCAAGGGCCTGCGGTCGAGTAGGCACGGGAAGTGCCCGCCCCATCTGCTCGGCCATGTCCAGCCATTCCGAAATGGCATCCTGTACATTGGCTAGTGCTTCTTCCGGCGATTCTCCGTCGCTCATGCAACCGGGAAGGTCGGGCACCGTTGCGGCGAAGCCTCCGCCATCTTCGGGCGGAAGGGGAGATACGATGACTGCATAGCGCAGTGCTCTCATGTCTATCATCCTTCCAAGGTATCGACCAACTTCACAAGCTTCCTGATATATACAGGCTTGATCGGGCGCTTGTAAGGGATCGTGACGATCTCGCGTACTCGATCATGAGCGACTTTGTAGTGCGACCCACCTCCACGGGGAGGCTCGCATTTCAACCCATGTTCGCGGCAGACTAGAATGATGTCTTCGATCCTCCAGTCGGCCAGAGGATTTCGACGCATACGATCAATCAGACGGATTGCTCGGAGAGCGCTCATCGTCCTCCCCTACCGGTAGCGCTCCATGCCCTTCAGATACTGGTCGAAGATCGATTCCATGCCCTTCTGGTACTCCTCGCGCTGCTTGGAGCCGCTCTCGAACATCTCGCCGAACAGGTCGTCATAGGGGTTGCGCGCCCGCCCGCTCGGGTTGGTCCGGGGCTGCGGTTCCGGCTCGGGCTCGGCCTTGCGTTGGCCGCCACGCAGCATCTCTTCGAAGATGCGGCCGAGCGGATTGTCGGTCATCGGGTCCGGCTGGCGCTGCTGGCGCTCCTGGCGCGGCGCCGGTTGCGCCCCGCCGCCCATCATGTCCTTCAGGATCTTGCCGAACGGATTGTCGAACGGGTCCATCGGGTTGGGCTGAGGCGGCGGCGCCTGGCGCTGCTGCGGCTGGCCCATCATGCCGCCGCCCTGCTTCATCATCTGGTCGATGATCTCGCCGAGAATGTTGCCGCCCGCGCCGAAGCCTCCCGCCTGCGCCTGCTGCGGCTGGGCCGTGCTCTGCCGGAACAGGCCGCCCATCAGCATCGAAGCCATCGCCGGCAGCATCTGCTTCAGGATCTCCTGCTGGATTCCCGTCGCCTGGGCCGCCTGCGCCGCGACCGCCCGCGACAGTTCCTTCGAGCCGAAGAGATGGCCGAGGATGCCGTTACCCTCCGACATGCCGGCCGGAGAGAACGCATTCGCCGCGTCGTCGTAGTATTTCGCGTGCTGGCCGCTCGCCAGCGCCTGCAGGAAGCTTAATACGCCGTAGGGATCGGACGTGTTGCGCTTCAGCCCCTGGCTGAAGGCCGGCATCAGCGCTTCCATCGCAAGCGCGGCCTGCTGCTGCGACAGGTTGAACTGACGCGCCATGAGTTCGACCGCACGGCCGTTCTGGGCCATCATTTCATAGAGCGGTAGCATTGCGGTCTCCTTGCCGAATTCCCTCTTCCCGGCACCGTAGAGCGGAACACCGAGGCTTAGAAGAGGTAAATGCTGCAGGCGAACCCGGCCTTCTTCCCCTCCAATGTCGGAATCGGACGGCGGTCCGTCGTTAAGCCTAATTTCACCATGTCTGCCGAAACGCGGGTTCGACCGGCGCCAGATCCAGAGCCCGGACCGATGTTTCTTCAATGTTAAGCCCGATGCGGTTTTGCTCGTGGGAGTGCATGTCCAATGAAGCCGATACACTGAACCGCAGACGCATCGGAGTCAGCAATGCCGAGATTGCAGCCGGCTGGCCGGTACCCGAACCCCGATCACCTGGTGCGGGAAGCGCCTCGTGGCCCGGTGGCGAGTGGCCGGCGGCCTGACGGCGGTGCGACGGCTCTGGAACTGGCAACGCTCTACGCCGCGCTCGACAATATCGAGAACGGGGTCATCCTCCTCGATCATGAGCTGCGCATGCAATATGCGAACCCCGCCCTGCACGCCATGTTCAACTCCCCGCCGGAGTTCGTGAACGGCAAGCCGCTCTTCGCTGAAATGCTGGAACATGCGCGACGAAGCAGGGCCTATGCCGTCTCGCCCGAGGAACTCAGGAAATATGTGTCCAATCGGCTCGCATGGGTCGTCGCGGGCGATCAGCCTCCCGTCGATCAGCGCCTGAGCAGCGGGCGGGTCATACGTTGCCAGTGCGCCGTGCTTCCCGCAGGCGGGCGGATGCTGACCTACAGCGATATCACCGACATCGTCCACCATGCCGAGGAACTCGAGCGGCTTGCGACGACGGACGGGATGACCGGTATCTACAACCGGCGTCACTTCATGACGCTGGCCGACATCGAATGGAGCAGATCGGGGCGTTACCGGCGGCCTATGTCGTTCCTGATGATCGACATCGATTATTTCAAGTCGATCAATGACCGCTTCGGCCACGAAGTGGGCGACCAGATGATCGTTCATCTCACGAAGGTCGCGACCGCCTGCAAGCGCGATTCCGATGTGCTCGCCCGGATAGGCGGGGAAGAGTTCGGCCTGCTGCTGCCGGAGACCGACCTGGCACAAGCGCTATTGGTTGCGGAACGCCTGCGCCGCGAGGTCGCCGAGAATCCGCTCGTTGCCGACACTGACCGGATATCGACGACGATCAGCATCGGGGTGGCGTCGCGCGACGAGGCCATGACCGGGATATCGGATCTCATGAAAGTGGCCGACCGGGCGCTGTACGAGGCGAAAAACGGCGGACGCAATCGAGTGGTCTGCGCCGCCGGCACCGACGGCAATCCCGTTCACAAACCCGGCGGCTCTTCCGCCCCTGCCGCTTTGCGCTGAGAACAAGCGACCCGAGACGATCTTGCTGAGCGGCCTGCCGTCGCTCAGTAGGCATATTCCAGGAAGGCCGGCTCGATCGAGCCGCCCCAGCGCGTGTGGTAGGCGGAGAGCATCTCCTCCGCGCTCGTTGTGCCCCGCGCCACGACCTCGTCCAAGGTCGACAGGAAGCTGGTTTCGTCGTAGCCGTCGCGGTTCTTGCGCGCCCGGTTCTTCAGGCCGAGCCGCGAGATCGCCAGCGTCTCGCGCGCGACCTCAAGCAGCGAGCGGTTGCGGAAGACGGTCGAGAGAGCCTTTTTCGGCACCGCGTCGCGCATTGCGCGCACCTCCTCGAAGGTCCAGTCGCGGGTGAGCTCCTCGGCCGCGTCCAGCGCCGCGTCATCGTAGAGAAGGCCGACCCAGAAGGCGGGCAGCGCACAGATGCGCCGCCACGGTCCGCCGTCGGCGCCGCGCATTTCGAGGAAGCGCTTCAGCCGCACGTCGGGGAACAGCGTCGACAGATGGTTCGCCCAGTCGCCCATGGTCGGCATGCCGTCCGGCACTTCGCTGCGCGCCTTGCCGGCCATGAAGTCGCGGAAGGTCATATGCGTCATGTCGATGTAGCGGCCCTCGCGGATGACGAAATACATCGGCACGTCGAGCGCCCAGTCGACATAGTCGGCGAAGCCGAAATCGGGCGAGAAACAGAAGGGAAGCAGGCCGGAACGCTGGTTGTCGGTGTCGCGCCAGATGTCCCCTCGCCAGCTCTGAAGACCGTTCGGCTTGCCGTCGGTGAAGGGCGAGTTGGCGAACAGCGCGGTCGCCAGCGGCTGCAGCTTCAGCGACACCTGCATCTTGCGCCGCATGTCTGCCTCGCTCTCGAAGTCGAGGTTCACCTGGATTGTGCAGGTGCGGTACATCATGTCGAGGCCCTTGGTCCCGACCTTGGGCATGTAGCGCGTCATGATCCCGTAGCGCGACTTCGGCATTTTCGGCGTTTCGGCAAGCGTCCATTTCGGGCTGCCGCCGAGGCCGAGGAAGCGGATGCCGAGCGGCTCGGCGATCTCGCGCAGCTGGGCCAGATGCGCATTGCCCTCGCGGCAGGTCTGGTGGATCGTTTCCAGCGGCGCGCCGGAGAGTTCGAACTGCCCGCCGGGCTCCAGCGAGATGGCGCCCTGGCCGGTCGGTTCGACGAGGCCGATGATGTTGCCGGCGTCGATGATCGGCTCCCAGCCGAGCATCCCCTTCATGCCGTCGAGCAGCGCCTTGATGCCGCGCGGCCCCGCATAGGGGACGGGCGCATTGCCGTCGACATAGAAGGGAAACTTCTCGTGCTCGGTGCCGATGCGCCACTTGTCGCGCGGCTTGTTGCCGGCGGCCAGATAGTCGACGAGTTCGTGCATGCCCTCGATCGGACTCGAATCCGTCGTGTCGCGCGCCATGGCGTTGTCCCTGGAACAGTCTTTTTTGCGCGCGAGCATTGGCCGGAAAGCGGGCCTGACGGCAAGCGAAATGTTCTGAGCCAGCCGTCAACGAAACTTGATGGACGGGAAACGCTGCGTCAGCGCCAGTCCCCGATCGTCGCCTGGATCACCGCCATCGCGGCAACCGCGGCCGTGTCCGCCCGCAGGATTCGCGGGCCGAGCGGGATCGGCGTGACGTAGGGCAGGGCGCGCAGTTGCTGGCGTTCCTCCTCGGAAAAGCCGCCCTCCGGCCCGATCAGCAGCCCGAGCTTTTCCTCGGGTATGCTCCTCAGAGCAGGTACCGGATTGTTGGTCGCGGCGCCTTCGTCGCAGAAGATCAGCCGCCGCCCCGGCTCCCATTCCCAGATCAGCCGGTCGAGCTTCACCACCTCGCGCACCTCGGGGATCGCCAGGATGCCGCACTGTTCGGCCGCCTCGACCACGTTGGCGCGGATGCGGTCGATGCCGATGTTCGACATCTGCGTGTGCTGGGTGAGCACGGGCTGCAGCACACCGGCGCCCATCTCCACCGCCTTCTGCACCATGTAGTCGAGCCGCCCCTGCTTCAATGGCGCGAAGCAATAGACGAGGTCGGAGGGCGCCGGTTGCGGCCTGACCTGCGTCATCAGCGCAAGCCGAACCTTCTTGCGGCTCACTTCGATGAGGCTCGCCAGCCATTCGCCGTCGACGCCGTTGAAGACCAGAAGCTGCGTGCCGGAATGCATGCGCAGCACGTTGAGGAGATAGTGGGTCTGCTGCGGATCGGGCTCGATCTCGCCGTTCGCCTGCATCGCCTGCGGCACGAACAACCGCTGCATCCTGTAATTCGCTCGCATCGCCGTGCCATGCGGCAGGCTTGCGGCGAGTTCAAGGCATTATCCGGCGGAGGGATGCCAGACCGGTGCATAGCCTGCGAGCAGCGCCGCGACGGTTGCGGGTGGGCTGATCAGGGCTGCCGGGACCGTTGGTTCCGCAGTGGGGTACCATCCCTCGAACGACCATGCGAGCCAGGTGCCATCCGATCTTGCATAAGGCCGTTCCCTGGCGGTGACCATTGCGCCAGACGGAAGCCCGGAAAGGTCGGACGCACGCAGACCCCCACCCCTAACCCCTCCCCACAAGGGGGAGGGGGATCCGAAAATGTCGATGCCCGGCGACACCTCCGGAGGAGGGATCGCGACGCCAAGATCCCCCTCCCCCTTGTGGGGAGGGGCAAAGGTTGGGGGTGCCTCGTCCCGGTCATGCCCGCGTCTGCTCGTCCACCTCTCCCGATGCAGCACCGCGTCCATCTCAGGCGCGGTGATGGTTTTCCGCCCTTGCCCCGCCGCGAAGCATCGCGCGAACTCGGTCGCCCGCTCGCGGCGGCAGTAGAAGCAGGGGCGGTGGCCGGCGGCGAGGGCCGTCACCTCGTCGAGGAAGAACAGTTCCGTCCAGCCAGCCCGCCCGGACGGCGCGTTGCGGCCCATCACCTCGCGGTGCCGGCCGCGGAAGTCGCATTCGCAGATGATCCACGCCTTCGTCGTCCAGCGGCGGTTGAGCAGGGTTTTCGTCGCTGGGTCGTGGATCACGCCGCGGTTGCCGGTGAACAGGCCGCGGGCGGTCACGGCATGGATCTCGCCGAACGGATCGACCCTGTTCTGCAACGGCATCCGCTCCTCCTTCCTGACGGCAACGCTCCATGATACCGCTCTGGCCCGTCCTGCCCACCCGGAACACGCGCGATGAAGGTCCTCGTCGTCCAGAACTACGACAATACCGGCCTCGGTCAGATGGCGACGGCGCTGGACGAGGCGGGCGCGGAGATCACGCTGGTGCGCGCGCACCGAGGCGACGAACTGCCGACGGCGCCGGACGGCCACGATGCGATCATCGTGCTGGGCGGCGGCCAGAACGCGGTCGCCGACGACGAGTATTCATACCTGCCGGCGCTGGCGGCACTGATGCGCGCCTTCGCCGATTCGGGCCGGTCCACGCTCGGCATCTGCCTCGGCAGCCAGATCCTCGCCCGCGCCTACGGGGCGGAAAACCTGATCGGCGCGGCCCCGGAGTTCGGCTGGCAGACCGTGGCGCTGACGCCCGAGGGCCGCGCCGACCCGGTGCTGTCCGCCGTGCCCGAGAGCTTCCCGATCTTCCAGTGGCACGACGACACCTTCACTTTGCCGCGCGGTGCGACCCGTCTCGCGGGCAACGACGCCGCGCATAACCAGGCGTTCCGGGTCGGCCGTGCCGGTTACGGCATCCAGTTCCATTTCGAGGCGGACCGGAAACTGGTCGGCGAATGGCATCAGGCCTTTCCCGAAGCGATTGCCGCCAAGCGCATCGGCTGGATGGATATCTATCCCGCCGAAGCGGAAACGCACGGTCCCGCCGCCGACGCCGCAGGCCTTGCCATCGCCCGCGCCTGGATCGCCACGATCCCTCGCTGACGGTCGGCGCGTTGCCGAATTGCCACGTCCGCCAACTATCCACAGTTGTGTGAAACGCCTCCTTTTCATTCCCGTTGGGGAGCGATAGAGCCTCGCCCGCGTTGCAGCCGGCCGGAAACGTGGCGGAACCTTGTTACAGGCCGGGCGTTTTCGTGAAACCAAACCGTAACGTTGAATCGCTAAAGAGTTCAGGACCCAAAACAGAGATGACCCCCGTGAAAGCAGCTCTCCTCTCCGTCCTGATGCTCTCCGGCATTGCGCTCTGGGGCGCGGGCATCTACGCCGCCGACGCGGCCGGCGGACATGCCCCGGTGGACGGCTATGGCGTCGTCCAGGCTTCGCGCTGACCTTCGGCGCTCATCTGCAGAATTCGCTTCCCCGTTCCCTCGATCGATAGCGCCGTCAGCACGCCGGTCGTGAACGCCGCAGTATCCACATTCACCCTGTTCGGCAGGATTTCCGGATCGGGCGACGGCGTGTGGCCGTGCACGATGACCTTTTCGTAGAGCAGCGGCGACTTCAGGAATTTCTCGCGGATCCAGATCAGGTCTTCCGGATTCTGTTGCGCCAGGGGGACGCCGGGCCTGATGCCCGCGTGACAAAAGAAGAAGTCGCCGAAGACTACGCTGCGCGGCAGCCCCGCCAGAAAATCGACGTGCTCGCGCGGCATCACCGCCTTCAGTTTCGCAGCCGCCTCGCGGGCCATTGCCAGCGAGGAGAAATCGGCGTCGACGCCGTAGGACAGCGCGGTCTGCCGGCCCCCGTGCCCGGCGAACAGGGTTTGCGGGCTGGGCTCGGCGAGAAACTCGAGCAGCCCCGCATCGTGATTGCCCGCGAGGGCGATATGCCTGCCATCATCGCGGATCGTTTCGATGAGGAAGTCGATCACCCCCTTCGAATCTGGTCCGCGGTCGATGTAGTCACCGACATGCACGATGCGCCAGTCTGCGGGACGCACAGTCTCGATCTCGTCGCGGATCGCCTCGTGCATGGCACGCAACAGGTCGAGACGCCCGTGCACATCGCCGATCGCATAGATGCGCAGGCCTTCGGGCCCGGCCGCGTCCAGCAGGTGAATGCCTTCCGTTCCTACCCGCTTAGCCATCGACCAGGATTATATGCAGCGCGCGGGGGCCGTGGGCGCCGAGGATGATCTTCTGCTCGATGTCGCCCGAGCGCGAGGGGCCGGTGATGAAGTTCAGCGTTCGAG
Source organism: Mesorhizobium sp. (assembly GCA_019635735.1). Taxonomy (GTDB): domain Bacteria; phylum Pseudomonadota; class Alphaproteobacteria; order Rhizobiales; family Rhizobiaceae; genus Mesorhizobium_A. Next base: position 141,950 of record JAHBYX010000003.1, on the reverse strand, counting down.
GCATCTTCCCGCGTCCGTATTTCTTTCGCACCTTGGCGAGCACGCTCTCCATATCGCCGTCGATGTCAGCTGCCTCCACCACCACGATGTGGTGTTCGGGCAGGAAGTTGATGGTCGACGGGTTGTCCTTTCCGGACGTCATCACCAGCGTGCCGGTCTCGGCGATGCCGCCGAATGCATGGCTGACGCCCGCCTCGTCGTCGCCGTCGGACGGGCCGCTGCGGATCTCCAGCGCCTTCTCTCTGTCCCATGGCATCGCCGCCAGCCGCTTGTCGGCGCCGACGCGCACTGCCGCGGGCAGATTCTTCGCGCGCAAATAGGCCGCGACCGCTTTCGGCACGTCGGCAGGCGAGCGCACCCGCTCCACCGTCGCGGCGAACTTGGTGGCCAGTGTCTCGAACAGGTCGACGCGCGCGTCGTCCGGCAGCTTTCCCCGCGCCGGGATCACGCCCTTCGGCGGCTTCGCCAGCCGCGCCTCGACAACGGCGCGCCGGGCGGCGTCGTCGCCCGTCTCGGCCAGCGAGGCCCGCACCTTGGAGAGGATGGCCTGCCGCCCGCTCATCGTGCAGCCTGCTTCATCACCGCGTCGCGCTCGCGCAACTGTTGCATGAAGGTCCGTCCTTCGGGCGCCGGGAGTTCGCGATGTCTCGTCCAGCCTCCGGCGAAGGGCAGCCAGGAAAACCGTCCCTTGCCGAACGAGAACATGCCGAGCGCCGGTATCCCCATCGCCGCGGCGAAGCGGTAGAGCCTCGGCCGTTTGGCGAAGAACGCCCAAGTCTTTAGGCCGTAGCGTGCCACCGCCGGATTCAACCCACGTTCAAACTCGCGCTCGCGCCAGTGGCGCATCATCTTCGGCAGCGGGATGCGCATCGGGCATACGCTCTCGCACCGGCCGCAGAAGGTGGACGCGTTGGGCAGGTGGCCGCCCTTGTCGACGCCGATCAGCGACGGCGTCAGCACGGCGCCCATCGGCCCGGGGTAGACCCAGCCATAGGCGTGCCCGCCGACGGCGTGATAGACCGGGCAGTGGTTCATGCATGCCCCGCAGCGGATGCAGCGCAGCATGTCCTGGAACTCGGTGCCGAGCATGGCCGAGCGGCCGTTGTCGAGCAGGATGACGTGGTATTCCTCCGGCCCGTCCGGGTCGCCCGGCCGGCGCGGACCGGTGGACACCGTCGTGTAGACGCTCATGTCCTGCCCGGTCGCCGATCGGGCCAACAGGCGCAGGATCTGCGCCGCATCGTCCAGCGTCGGCACCACCTTCTCGATCGAGGCGACGACGATGTGGACCTTGGGCAGGATCTGGGTGAGATCTCCGTTGCCCTCGTTGGTGACGATGATCGACGAGCCGGTCTCGGCCACCAGGAAGTTCGCGCCGGTGATGCCGACATCGGCCTCGAAATAGCGGGAGCGCAGCACGCGCCGCGCCTCGTTCAACAGCGCTTCCGGCTCCGTCAGGTCGCGGCCGGGCGCCAGATGGTCGTGCACGCGCCGGAAGTCCTCTTCCACCTGCTCCTTGTTGAGGTGGACCGCCGGCGCGATGATATGGCTCGGGTGCTCGCCGCGCAGCTGGATGATGTATTCGCCGAGGTCGGTCTCGACCGGCGCGATGCCGTTCTTCTCGAAGAACTCGTTGAGCGCGATCTCCTCGGTGATCATCGACTTGCCCTTGGTCACAACCCGGGCGTCGACGCTGCGGCAGATGGCGAGGATCGCCTGGCGCGCGTCCTCGGCCGTCTGGCACCAGTGCACCTTGCCGCCCGCCGCCAGCACCTTGCCCTCGTAGGCCTCGAGATAGAGGTCGAGGTTCGACAGAACGTGGTCCTTGATCGCCTTGGCGCTGTCGCGCAGCCGTTCGAACTCCGGCAGGTCGGCGACCGCCTTCAGCCGCTTGTCGATGAAGCCCGAGCGGACATTGCTCAGCGCCTTCTGCAGTTGCGCGTCGGCGAGGGCGGCGCGGGAGTTGGACTTGAATTCAGGCGACGTGATCTGCATCCGCTCAGCCTCTCCCGCCGATTGGCGGCTGGTCGGTCATGCCGGCCAGCACTTCGGCCACATGCCGCGTCTCGACGCTTGACCCCTGCCGCTTGAGCTTGCCCGCCATATTCATCAGGCAGCCCAGATCGCCCGCCAGCAGCAGGTCCGCGCCCGATGCCTCGATCTTGCTGGTCTTTTCGCTGACGATCGCATTCGAGATGTCGGAATACTTCACGCAGAACGTGCCGCCGAAGCCGCAGCAGACGTCGGAATCCGGCAGTTCCCTGAGGGTCAATCCGTCGACCTGGCCGAGCAGCGCCCGCGGCTGGGCGCGGATGCCGAGCTCGCGCAGGCCCGAGCAGGAATCGTGGTAGGTCACGGTGCCGTCGAGCCGGGCGTCGATATCGCTCACGCCGCGCACGTCGGCCAGAAACGACACCAGTTCGTGCACCTTGGCCGAGAACGCGGCGACGCGCGGCTCCCATGCCGGGTCGCCCTTGAACAGGCCGGGATAGTGCTTCTTCAGCATGCCGGCGCAGGATCCCGACGGTGCGACGATGTAGTCGTACTCCTCGAATGCCTCGATCGTGTTCTGCGCGATCGCGCGGGTGTCCTTGCGATCGCCGGAATTATAGGCCGGTTGGCCGCAGCAGGTCTGCGCCATCGGGATGTCGACGGTGCAGCCGGAATCCTCGATCAGCTTCACGGCGGCGAAGCCGACCACCGGCCGGAAGAGGTCGACGAGGCACGTCACGAACAGGCCGACGCGGGGCTTTGTCACTTTCTGCTGGGTCACGATGGTTCCCTGGCTGATGCCTTATCAGAGCCGTTCCTGCGCCGGTCGTCCAGCCGCTGCCTGAGCCTCAGTCGGGACACCCTGCGCCAGTCGCCGGTCCGCTCCGCTTCGAGCATGGATCGTTCGACATAGGTAATGTGGTCCATGGCCGCGCGGCGCGCTCCCGCCGGATCCCGCGCCACGATCGCGGCGTGGATGGCGCGATGCTGCCCTAAGAGTTCCTCGCGCACGCCGGGCAGTTCAAACGCAAGCAGCCGGTGCTGGAAAACGCCGTCCGACAGCAGCCGGTAGCAGGAGCGCAGCGTGTGCAGCAGGATGATGTTGTGCGCGCATTCGCCGATCGTGGCGTGGAACTCGACATCGACCGCCGCCTCCTCGGCGACATCCGCTTTCTGGTGGGCCGCTTCCATGCGCGCCATGATGCGCTCGAGCAGTGCGAGGTCGTCCCGGGTCGCGCGCCGTGCAGCGTATTCGGCGGCGATGCCTTCGATCTCGCGGCGGTATTCCAGATAGTCGGCCGCCGCCTTGGGGTGGCTTGCGATCAGGTCCATCAGGGGCGGCGCGAAGACCTGGCCGATCACGTCGGCGACATGCGTGCCGCCGCCGGGGCGTGTCACCAGCAATCCCCGCGTTTCCAGCGTCTTCAGCGCGTCGCGCAGGATCGGCCGCGAGACTTCGAAATCCCGCGCCAGGTCGCGTTCTCCAGGCAGCCGGTCGCCGACGCGCAGCACGCCTTCGAGGATCAGCCCCTCGATCTGCTGCACCACCTCGTCGGCCGTGCGCGAATGCTCGATCCTGGAAAAGACGTCGCCCAATCCGCCGGGTCCCTGTTTGCCCCAGCATAACGGCCGGAGCCTCAACTGGTCAATTTATTTATCCGCATTGTGCTCGGTGTGCCGGTCTAGCCGACCCGCTCCTCTTTCCGGGGCGGGCCGGGCATGGCCGACATCGGCGTGGTGTCGCTTCGACGCCATTGGAAGGCGCGACAACGTCCCGCATGGGAGAACTTATCCCATAAGGTCATAAGCGAAAACGTCCGCACGGGGAGAGCGCCGGTGACGACAAATCCGCACCAGGTCGAGCCTGCCCAATCGCCGGCCGGGACCGTCATGGGCTTCCCGATCTACCACGGCCGCAACGGCGCTATCGGCGAGGTCCACGCGCGGCCGCACCCGCTGATCGAGGCGCCGCGCGTGCTGATCCAGCTCTCGTTCATGACCGAGGGCGGTTCCGGCGTCGACCATGCCGTTCTTGCCGAGTTGTCGCGCGCCCAGGGCGTCGCCGCACCCGACCGCCAGGCCCGCCACCATGTCGTGAAGTGGGGAAGGGGCACGCTGCGCTGGGAGCGGCATACCGAGTTCTCGACCTATCTCTGGGAGGGGCCGCCCGGCAGCGGAGAAGAAACGGCCAATCCGTTCGGCAACGGCTTCAGCGCTCCCGGCACGGTCATCTCCGGCATCAGGCTGGAGATCCGGCTGTGGACTCTCGAAAGCGAGGAGCTCGTCGCGGATTTCGATCCTGAGAGCCTTTGCTATTCCAGAGTGGAAGGCGGCATGGCGGCGGTCGCGACGGATTTCCGGCAGGACCGCGACGGACTGACACGCATCCTGGTGCTCGATCGGGGCCTCTCCGCGTCGCGCCGTGGCGCGCTTGCGCAGCGCCTGCTCGAGATTGAGACCTACCGCACGCTCGCCTTGCTCGGCCTGCCACTGGCGCAGTCGCTGTCGGCGCGGCTGCGGCGGATCGAGGACCGGCTGGCGCAACTGACCACGCAGATGCGGATGTCCGGGAACCGCGACGACCAGAAACTGCTGGCCGAGCTGACCGAACTCGCCGCCGAGCTGGAGGCCGACGCGGCGGCGAGCCTCTACCGCTTCGGCGCCAGCCGCGCCTATGACGGGATCGTCGAGGAGCGCCTGGCGGCGCTCGCCGAGGAGCCGGTACCCGGCAATGACACGCTGGCAGCCTTCCTCCAGCGGCGCGTGGCGCCGGCGATGCGCACCTGCCGCTCGGTCGAGGAGCGCCAGGCCAACCTGTCGCGCAAGCTGACCCGCGCCACTACGCTCCTGCGCACATGGGTGGATGTCGAGGTCGAGAAGCAGAACCGCGAACTCCTGGGTTCGATGAACGACCGCGCGCGGCTGCAGCTTCGTCTCCAGCAGACGGTGGAAGGTCTCTCGGTGGCGGCTGTGTCCTATTACGTCGTCGGCCTCGTCGGCTATCTCGCCAAAGGTGCGACGATCGCGGGCGTCGCGGTAAAGCCGGAACTCGTCACCGCGTTCTCGGTACCCTTCGTGGTGGTGGCGATCTGGCTGTTCGTGCGGCGCATCCGCCGGACGCATTCCGACGAGCGGCGCTGACGCGGCGATTTGCCAATCGATCCTCAAACTGGTAAAGACTTGTGACCAGTTTGGGAGGTGATGCGTTGTCCGGCCTCGTGATGCCCGCTCCAGATGTCGAGGCTCTGCGCCGCCGCGACGAGATCGTCGCCGACATGCGCATCATCGTGCCGGGCGAAGGCGTCGTCGATCAGCCGACCGGCATGCGCGTATTCGAAAGCGACGGGCTGACAGCCTACCGTCAGTTGCCCCTCGTGGTGGTGCTTCCCGAGACGGTCGCCCAAGTTTCGCGCATCCTCAAATACTGCAACGACCGCAACATCCGCGTCGTGCCGCGCGGCTCCGGAACATCGCTGTCAGGCGGTGCGCTGCCGCTGGAAGACGCGGTGCTGCTGGTCATGAGCCGATTCAACCGCATCCTGGACATCGACTACGCCAACCGCGCGGTCGTCGCCCAGCCGGGCGTCACCAATCTCGGCATCACCGTCGCGGTTCAGGACGAGGGCTACTATTACGCCCCCGACCCGTCGTCGCAGATCGCCTGTTCGATCGGCGGCAACGTCGCGGAGAATTCCGGCGGCGTGCACTGCCTGAAATACGGGCTGACCGCCAACAACGTGCTCGGTATCGAGATGGTGCTGATGGACGGCGAGGTGGTGCGCCTCGGCGGGAAGCATCTCGACGCGGAAGGCTATGACCTGCTTGGAGTCATGACCGGCTCGGAGGGTCTGCTCGGCGTCGTCACCGAGGTCACGGTGCGCATCCTCAAGAAGCCCGAGGCTGCGCGTGCGCTGCTGATCGGCTTCCCAACCTCCGAACAGGGCGGCCAGTGTGTCGCCGACATCATCGGCGCCGGGATCATTCCCGGCGGCATGGAGATGATGGACCGGCCGGCGATCCGCGCCGCGGAGGATTTCGTCCACGCCGGCTACCCGCTCGACGTCGAGGCGCTGCTGATCGTCGAGCTCGATGGTCCGGGCCCCGAGATCGACCATCTGATCGGTGCGGTCGAGGCGATCGCGGCGAGGAACGGGTCGACGACGTGCCGTGTGTCGACTTCGGAGGCAGAGAGGCTGACCTTCTGGGCCGGCCGCAAGGCGGCCTTCCCGGCGGTCGGCCGCATCTCACCGGACTACTACTGCATGGACGGCACGATCCCGCGCAAGGAACTGCCGAAAGTGCTCGCCGGCATGCGCGAGATGTCCGAACGTTACGGCCTAGGCGTCGCCAACGTCTTCCACGCCGGCGACGGCAATCTCCATCCGCTCATCCTCTACGACGCCAACGTGCCGGGCGAACTCGAGAAAGCGGAGAGTTTCGGGGCGGACATCCTGCGCCTCTGCGTCCAAGTCGGCGGGGTGCTCACGGGCGAGCACGGCGTCGGCGTCGAGAAGCGCGACCTGATGCCGGAAATGTTCAACGAGGCCGACCTCGACCAGCAGATGCGGGTCAAGTGCGCCTTCGATCCCAACCACCTGCTCAACCCGGGAAAAGTATTCCCGCAACTGCGCCGCTGTGCCGAACTCGGCCGTATGCACGTGCATGGGGGACAACTGGCGTTTCCGGACATTCCGAGGTTCTAGGATTGGAGGTAAGGCAATTTTGCCTTACATTGGATGGCGGGAGCCAAATTGGAAACAAGACGATGACGACACTCACGGTAACTGCGAAAGGCCAAGTGACGCTGAGGAAAGAGCTGCTGCAGCATCTCGGCGTGAAGCCTGGCCAGAAGATCGAGGTCGATGCCCTGCCCGGCGGACAGCTGGCGATGAAGGCCGCGCCGCGAAAGGGAGACTGGGAGGATGTCTACGGGATGCTCGCTGGCAAGACTGACAAGGTCGCGACGATCGAGGAAATGAACGAGGCCATTCGAAAGGGCTGGGCCGGCGAGAGATGAGGATCACCGCCGACACCAACATTCTGGTTCGCGTGATCTTCCTTGACGATGTCGCCCAGGCGCGGACAGCGTTGGACATCCTCGCAAAGGCTGACACGGTTTTCCTCCCGCTGCCGTGCCTCTGCGAGTTCGCCTGGGTTCTCGAACGGACCTATGGGCTTTCACGGCAACACATTGCAGCGTCTCTGCGTCAGATAATCCAGCGAGCGAATGTGGAGACTGACGCTCAGGCGATCGGCGTGGGACTTCGTGTCCTCGAAGCCGGAGGTGACTTCGCGGATGGCGTAATCGCTTCGATCGGAGCCCAATCGGGTGCCGACAATTTCGTTTCGTTCGACCGCAAAGCCGTTGCCCGTATCAAGGCTGCCGGCTTGTCCGCGGAACTGGCCACGAACAAGACATGACCACCTTCACCCCCCACACCTCCGCAGAAGTTCTCGACGCCGTCCGCTGGGCGGCCGCCGAGGAGCAGCCGCTCGAGGTGCTCGGCCACGGCACCAAACGCGGCATCGGGCGACCGGCACAGACGGAGCACGCAATCGACCTGTCGCGGCTGACAGGCGTCACGCTCTACGAACCGGAGGAGCTTGTACTCTCCGCCCGCGCCGGCACCCCGCTCGCCGAGATCGAGGCGCTGCTGGCCGAACGCGGCCAGGAACTGGCCTTCGAGCCGATGGACTATGCGCGGCTGCATGGGAAGCCGCCGGGGCAGAGCGGCAAGTCGGGCACGATCGGCGGCGTTCTCGCAACCAACCTGTCCGGTCCCCGCCGCCTCAAGGCCGGTGCCGCGCGCGACCATATCCTGGGCGTGCAGTGCGTTTCGGGGCGCGGCGAAGCCTTCAAGTCCGGCGGCCGGGTCGTCAAGAACGTCACCGGCTACGATCTGTCCAAGGCGATCGCCGGATCGTGGGGCACGCTCGCCATCGTCACCGACCTGACCTTCAAGGTGCTCCCCCGGGCGGAGACCGAAACCACCGTCGCGCTGCGCCGGCTCGACGACGAGAGGGCGACTGCCGCGATGGCGGCGGCACTCGGCTCGAGCGCCGAAGTCTCGGCCGCCGCGCACCTGCCCGAACGTGTTGCCGCGCGCGTGGCGGACGGCATGCTCGGCTCCGATCCGGCGACACTGCTGCGGGTCGATGGCTTCGGCCCTTCCGTCGCCTATCGTGTCGCGATGCTGTCCGATCTTTTCGGCGGCCACATCGAGACCATCGAGGCGGAGCGTTCCCGCGCTCTGTGGGCCGGCATCCGCGATGTCTCGCCCTTCGCCGAAGGCACGGACCGTCCGGTCTGGCGCGTCTCCACAGCGCCTTCGGACGGGTGGAAACTGGTGGCGGCACTTCGCATGCAGGCGGCGGTCGACGCCTTCTACGACTGGCAGGGCGGCCTCGTCTGGCTGCGGATGGAAGGCGACGCGGAGGCCGGAGCGATTCGCAGCCTCGTCCGCGCGCATGGAGGCGGCCATGCGACATTGGTGCGCGCCGCGTCGTCGGTCCGCGCCGCGACGCCGGTATTCGAGCCGCAGCCGGGCGCGCTGGGCGCCCTTGCCGCGCGACTGAAGTCCGAGTTCGACCCGAAGGGCATCCTCAATCCCGGCCGTATGGCGGCTGTATGAACTTCTGCTAGATTGCGACCGCCAAACGAGGGGAACGACATGACCGACATGAACACGCCGCCCGCATCACCGCGCCAGACGGACCAGTGGCTGGAACCCGGCAAGACCAACGTCCAGATCGTCTATTTCCTCTACATCGCCGGGATGTTCATTCCGATCCTGCCGCTGGTCGGGCTGATCATGGCCTACATCAACCGCGGCAAGGCGGGCGGATGGGTCGATACGCACTACACCTACCTGATCCGCACCTTCTGGATCGGGCTTCTCTACGGGTTCGTCGCAGTGATCCTGATGATGCTGCTGATCGGCTTCCTGCTTCTCGTCGCCGTCGCCGTCTGGATCATCGTCCGCTGCATCATCGGACTCCAGGCCGCGGGCAGGGGCGAGGCGATCAAGAACCCTGAAAGCTGGCTGATTTGAACGCGGCGAGGGGCGTGCCGCAGTCCACGCCCCGTTGTCGCTTCCGGAATTCGGGGAGAATAGGCACGTAATGCAAACCACTTTCTCCCTCGCCCAGCTCGCCGATCCGCATGTCGCGGAGGCGGAGAAGATCCTGCGCAAGTGCGTTCATTGCGGCTTCTGCACCGCGACCTGCCCGACCTATGTGACGCTGGGCAACGAACTCGACAGCCCGCGCGGGCGTATCTACCTGATCAAGGACATGCTGGAGAACGGCCGCCCGGCCGATGAGGAGATCGTCACCCATATCGACCGCTGCCTGTCCTGTCTCGCCTGCATGACGACCTGTCCGTCGGGCGTGCACTACATGCACCTCGTCGACCATGCCCGGGCGCATATCCAGCAGACCTATCGACGACCCTTGATCGATCGCGCGATCCGCGCCCTGCTTGCGCAGGTGCTACCCTATCCGGCCCGCTTCCGCGCCGCGCTGAAGCTCGCTTCGTTCGGCCGGCCCTTCGCGCCGCTGTTTGCCAGGGTGAAGGGGCTGAGGCCGCTCGCCGCGATGCTGGCGATGGCGCCGCGATCGGTTCCGGCAGCTTCGCCTGTCTCGAAGCCCGCCACCCATGCCGCGACGGCCCAGAGGCGCGGCCGCGTCGCGCTGCTCACCGGCTGTGCCCAGTCGGTGCTCGACCCTGCCATCAACGAGGCGACGGTGCGCCTGCTCACCCGGCTCGGCGTCGAGGTCGTGGTGCCGCAGGGCGAAGGTTGCTGTGGCGCGCTGGTACATCACATGGGCCGCGAGGAGGCGGCGCTCACCGCCGCGCGCAACAATGTCGACGCCTGGACCCGCGAGGTCGAGCGCGGTGGGCTCGATGCCATCGTCATCACCGCGTCCGGCTGTGGCACGACGATCAAGGATTACGGCTTCATGCTGCGCCTCGATCCGGCCTATGCCGGCAAGGCCGCGCGGGTTAGCGCACTTGCCAAGGACGTCACCGAATATCTCGCCTCGATCCAACTGCCCGAGCCGGCGCTGGAGCCCGGCCTCGCGGTCGCCTACCATTCCGCCTGCTCTATGCAGCACGGCCAGAAGATCACCCGCCAGCCGAAGGATCTCTTGAAGCGCGCCGGGTTCGACGTGCGCGAGCCGAAGGAGGGACACCTGTGCTGCGGCTCGGCCGGCACCTACAACATCCTGCAGCCGGAGATCGCGGGAAAGCTGCGCAGCCGCAAGGTCGCCAACATCGAGGCGACGGGCGCCCCGCTGGTTGCCACGGGCAATATCGGCTGCATGACGCAGATCGGCGGCGGCACGCGCCTGCCCGTGGTGCACACGGTCGAACTGCTCGACTGGGCGTATGGTGGGCCGAGGCCGGAGGGGGTTGGAGCCGTGCCATGACGCCAATTGCCATCCTCCTCGCCCCGATCATCCTTGGACTAGCAGTTTGGCTCGGCGTCAAGCTACGCAACTCGCGAACTGCAAGGGCAGGCGTCGCCGGCGGCTACGCCGACTCAGTCACGGATCTGCCGTATCACCGGAAGTCGAGAAGCGATACGGAGTCCGATACGAGCGACGGTGGCAGCGACAGTGGTGGGGGTGACTAACCTCCCGCTCGCCTCCGCCACAGCACGAACGGGATCGTCACCAGGTACATCGTGATCCCATAGACCCCGCTCGGCAGCGAGAAAGGCGGCAGGGCGCCCGCCTGCTCTGCGATCAGCGAACCTACGGTGATACCGAGGGTTGCGTTCTGGATGCCGGTCTCGATGGCGATGGCGGTGGATTGCGCCGGTCCCAGCGCGAAGACCCGGCCGAGCGCCAGGCCGATCGCCAGCAGTGCGACGTTGAGCACGATCAGGCTTGGCGCCAGGATCGCAAGGTTGGCGACGAAGAGCGACCAGTTGGCGGCCAGCGCACCGGCCACGACGATGATGAAAAGCACCAGTGCGAGTTTCTCGACGAATGGCTCGATCGACAGCGCGACGCCCTCCGCGTAGCGCCTGAACAAAATGCCGGCGACCACGGGCGCGGCGGTGATCAGGAACATCGAGATGCCGAGCCGCGTCACGTCGACCGGGGGCGCGTCGAGCCCCATGAAATGGCTGGCGAAGAAGGCGACCAACGGCGGCATGGTGAACACCGCCACCAGGCTGATGATCCCGGTGAGCGAGATCGAGAGGGCGAGGTCGCCCCTGGCGAGCTTGGTCAGGATGTTCGACGTCACCCCGCCCGGGCAGAGGGACAGGATCATCAGCCCGACGGCGAGTTCCGGCGGCAGGCCGAAGGCGGTGGCGATGGCCCAGGCGACCAGCGGGATGGTGACGAGCTGCGAGAAGGCGCCGATGCCGAAGGCCTTGGGCTGCGCCGCGACGCGGGCGAAATCCGCCACGCTCAGGCCGAGGCCCAGCGAGAACATGATGACCGCCAGCGCCAGCGGCAGGAATACCGTGATGAGTGTGTCCAACGATCCCCTCCCTGATCGGCCGGAAGCTCCCGCCAGCCAAGGCTTAGGCAAGATCGGACGATTCCGCAATCGTATAAGGCCGCCAACGGAAAAGGGCAGCGCGACGGCGATCGCGCTGCCCTTGTCGCGGCGGGTCGGCGCCCCGAAGCCTCCCGCCTGCACGGCCGGTCCCGTCCCCCGGGCCGGCCGATCCCTCTCCGGGATTACATCACGACGACCTTCGTGCCGACCTTGACGCGCTCATAGAGGTCGATCACGTCCTCGTTGCGCATGCGGATACAGCCGGACGATACCGCGCCGCCGATCGTCCAGGGCTGGTTGGTGCCGTGGATGCGGTAGAGCGTCGAGCCGAGATAGAGGGCGCGGGCGCCCAGCGGATTCTCAGGCCCCCCTGCCATGTGCACGGGCAGGATGCGGCCCTTGGCGCGCTCGCGCACGATCATCTCCGCCGGCGGCCGCCAGTCCGGCCATTCCTTCTTTTGGGTCACCTTGTGGGTGCCGGCCCATTCGAAGCCGGGCTTGCCGGTGCCGACGCCGTAGCGTCGCGCGGTGCCGCCATTTTGCACGAGATAGAGGAAATTGTCGGTCGTATCGATGACGATCGTGCCGGGGCCGTGAGGGCCGGAATAGTCGACCTCCTGCGGCAGATATTTCGGGTCGATGCGGTATTTCTGTTCCTGGGGCTGAGGCACGCGCACGGCCGCGGTGCGGATCGTCGGATCGGCGGTCTGGCGCTCGACGCGGCGCAGCTGACGCAACTGCGGCTGGCTCATCGAGACGTTGCGGCGGATGGCGGGGGCGGCGACGCGGCGCCCGTTCGGCGAGCGCTTCAGCTGCATCACCCACGGCGCCGTGAGGTCGGGGCTGACCATCAGCGGCGGCGGCTCGGCATAGCGGCTCTGCGCGGCGGCGGGTTGGGCGGCGACAACGGCGGCGGTCGCCGCACCGGCGAGGAGAAGGATACGCAGCATCACACAAACTCTCGTTTACACGTCACTCGGGCCGGCGGGAGAGGCGCCGTATGTGTCAGGAGATTGGCGTCGGGGCGGTAGCAAAAGGTGAATCCGAATTGATAAAAGGCGAGCGATCGCGGAAACCGTTTGGTGTGGTTACCGGCCGGTTCAGGAAAGTGGTGAACGGCCGGTGAATCGGATGTCGAGCGGAGAGACGGACGCATGGCGGAACTGGCAGGCGGACTGATCGAGGGACCGGACGGTGCCGTGCGCTGCTTCTGGCACGGCAATCTGCCGGACTATCTTCACTACCACGACAACGAGTGGGGCCGGCCTGTCGCCGACGACCGCCGCCTGTTCGAGAAGCTCTGCCTCGAAGGTTTTCAGTCAGGCCTGTCCTGGCTCACCATCCTGCGCAAGCGGGAGAACTTCCGCGCCGCCTTCGACAATTTCGACCACGAGAAGATCGCGCGCTACGGAGAGGCGGATGTCGAGCGGCTGCTGGCCGACAAGGGAATCGTCCGCCACCAGGGCAAGATCCGCTCGGTCATCAACAACGCCAAACGCGCCCGCGAACTGATCGAGGAGGCGGGATCGCTCGCCGCCTTTTTCTGGCGCTTCGAGCCGGGCGCCGCGGAGCGTCCGGAACGCGTCGACCTCGAGCACCTGCGCGCCAACCCGACGACGGAGGTGTCGAAGCGCATCTCGAAGGAACTGAAGAAGCGCGGCTGGAGCTTCGTCGGGCCGACGACGGTCTATGCCTTCATGCAGGCGATGGGACTCGTCAACGACCATATCGAGGGCTGCGTCTGCCGCGCGGAGATCGAGAAGGAGCGCGATGCCTTTATCCGCCCGCGATAGGCCCAACGCCCAGGCCGGGGCCTATTTTGCCGCGCTGCCGGAGGAGACCGCCGACGAGTTGCTGCGCATGCGCGGCCTCATTCACCGTGTCGCCGAGGAGATCGAGGGTGTGGGTCCGCTGGCCGAGAGCCTGAAATGGGGAGAACCGTCCTACACCCCGGCGAAGGCCGGGGTCGGCAGTTCGGTTCGTCTCGCAGCGCTGCGCGACGGGCGTGTCGCAATGCACTTCATCTGTCATACGGGCCTGGTCGACCGTTTCCGGGACATCTATCCGGACGTTTTCGACTATGACGGCAAGCGGTCGATCCTGATCGCGCCGGACAAGCCTGTCGACGAGCAGGCGCTGTCTCATTGCGTGGCGATGGCGCTGACCTATCACCGCGACCGGCGCGGCTGCTGAAACGCCCCGGCCCGTAGCCGCGGCCGGCCGCAACGAAAAGTGCCCCCTCCGCCGGTCCTCGGGCGGATCGGGAAGGGGGCGATCATCCGGCCTGGGGCATAAAGGCCGGAATTCCGATGGCGGGGACGCCTATTTCTCGTAGCGGCCCTTGTGGCCGCTGCCGCCGATGTTCCAGACGAGGGCGCTGCCCTGGACGTCGAGCACGATGCCGGTGAAGCCGCGGCTGTCCGGCGTGTGGCGACCGGTGACGCGGCCCTGGCCGGCCGGGATCAGCGAGATCTTCGAGCCCTCCTGCGCCCAGCAGCCCTTGCCGTACTGGTCGTTGGCGCCATAGGCGAGCATGAACTCGAACGAGCCGTCCTTGCGCAGCAGGAGTTCGGAGCCGACCTCCATCACGCCGTTCAGATAGTAGTGGCCGGCGAGGCGCTCGTGGCCACCGCGGCAGCCGACGGCGGCGATGCCGGTCTGGGCGCTGACGCAAGCGGCTGCGGTTGCGAACAGCGCCGAGAGGACGAGAAGCCTGAAGACGTAGCGCATGACGGTCATACCGGCATCGAGGCGCCCGACAGGGTCAGGCTGGTGAGCACGACGATGACGCAGGCAAAGACCGGATAGAGCACCAGCATCGAGGTGCCGAGCGCGCCGCCGGTCTCCATCTCGGCGAGACGGGGATCGTTGCGCGGCGAGAAGGCGCCCGGGCCGGGGGCGCTCGCTTCGGCCTTGCGGGCGGCGGGGCGCAGGGCGCGGTCTTCGGGGGCAATGGTTTCGGAGGTCATGGTCGTCGTTCCGGATGTCTGTGATGCCGGTTTTCGGCGACTCGTGTTTCGCTGGGATGGCGTGGGGCAACGCGAATGTAACGAGGGACGCGCTGTCGTGCGCCTTGCCCCTCCCGTATCGATCCGCTAACACGTGCCCGCGCGGGAAACCGCGCGCAAAGCCCAAGAAATCACGCGGAAATCCGGATGGCTGACAAATCGCAGAAGATGCTGGCGCGGCTGCCGCGCGGCTTCGCCGATCGCACGGCCGACGACATCCGCGCCGTCGAGCAGATGATGGCCAAGATCCGCGCCGTCTACGAGCTCTACGGCTTCGAGCCGGCCGACCAGCCGCTGATCGAATACACCGACGCGCTGGGAAAATTCCTGCCCGACCAGGACCGGCCGAACGAGGGCGTGTTCTCGTTCCAGGACGACGACGAGCAGTGGCTGTCGCTGCGCTACGACCTCACCGCGCCTATGGCGCGCTACGTGGCGGAGAATTTCGAGCGGCTGCCGAAGCCGTTCCGCTCCTACCGCTCGGGCTGGGTGTTCCGCAACGAGAAGCCGGGGCCGGGGCGGTTCCGCCAGTTCATGCAGTTCGACGCCGACACGGTGGGCACGCCGGGCGTGGCGGCCGATGCCGAGATGGCGATGATGATGGCCGACGTCATGGAGGCGCTGGGGATTCCGCGCGGCGACTACGTCATCCGGGTGAACAACCGCAAGGTGCTCGACGGCGTGCTGGAGGCGATCGGGCTGGGCGGGGAGGAGAATGCGGGACGGCGGCTGATCGTGCTCAGGGCGATCGACAAGCTGGACAAGCTGGGCGTCGAGGGCGTGCGGCAGCTACTGGGGCCGGGGCGCTGGGACGGAGGGAAAGAGGGCGAGGGGGATTTTACGAAGGGCGCGGGGCTGAGCGCTCAACAGGCAAATCGGGTTCTTGCTGATATCGGCGTAGTTGAAGCACTTGGAGACGGGGAATTTCCTTCCAGCCAAACATTTGCTGACGGCCAAGGCGAACTGATGCAGATCGAGCAGCTGGTCGTAGCTTCCGGCTATGGTCCGGATCGCATCCGCATCGACCCCTCCGTCGTGCGCGGCCTCGAATACTACACCGGCCCGGTCTTCGAGGCCGAGCTTCTGGCCGAAATCCCCAACGAGGATGGGCAGATCGTGCGGTTCGGGTCGGTCGGCGGCGGCGGTCGGTATGACGGGCTGGTGTCGCGCTTCAGGGGCGAGCCGGTGCCGGCGACGGGCTTTTCCATCGGCGTGTCGCGGCTGATGTCGGCGCTGAAGGCGCTGGGCAAGCTCGATACGTCGTCGACCGTCGGCCCGGTCGTCGTGCTGGTGATGGACCGCGACACGGACAGCCTCGGCCGCTACCAGAAGATGGTCTCGGACCTGCGCCAGGCCGGCATCCGGGCGGAGATGTATCTCGGCGGCTCGGGCATGAAGCCGCAGATGAAATATGCCGACCGCAGGGGCGCGCCCTGCGTCGTCATCCAGGGCGGCAACGAGCGCAACGCCGTGGACGAGAACGGCAATCCCCGCCCGATGGTCCAGATCAAGGACATGGTGGCGGGCGCCGAACTCGCCGCGAACATCGAGGGCCACGATGCCTACAAGGAGGCGCGGCCGGGACAGATGACCGTGCCGGAGGCGGAACTGGTCGGGACGGTGCGCGGGATTCTCGCGGCGCAACGGGCGGAACGCGGCTGATGGCGGTCGCGGCGCGATCCCTCCCCCTCGAGGGGAGGGTGGCCGCGAAGCGGCCGGGTGGGGTCACTGCGGCGGCGCGCGACCTCATCTTTGCCTCGCGTCCGGCACCGGCGACCCCACCCGGCCAGCCTGCGGCTGGCCTCCCTCCCCTCAAGGGGGAGGGAGCCGGCCCATGACGCTCGCCCAATCCATCCTCGATCTCTTCGCTCAACGCGGGGCGGAGCTGATCGACGTGCCGATGCTGCAGCCGGCCGATCCGTTCCTCGACATCGCCGGCGAGGATTTGCGGCGTCGTATTTTTCTCACCGAGAGCGAAACCGGCGAGACGCTGTGCCTGAGGCCCGAATTCACCATTCCGGTCTGCCTCGACCACATCGCCAACCGCGCCGCCACCCCGCGCCGCTATGCCTATCTGGGCGAGGTGTTCCGGCAGCGGCGCGACGGCGACAGCGAGTTCCTGCAGGCCGGAATCGAGGACCTGGGCGATACGGATATTGCCAAGGCCGACGCGCGCAGCCTCGCCGATGCGCATGCGCTGCTGACCATGGCGCTGCCGGGCGTGGCGCTGAAGGTGACGCTCGGCGACCAGACCGTGTTCGAGGCGGTGCTGGCGGCGCTCGGCCTGCCGCGCGGCTGGCAGAAGCGGCTGGCGCGGGCCTTCGGCTCGGCCGACATGCTCGCGGCGGCCCTTGCCGACCTGGCCGACCCGCCCGCCAATCGCGGGCTGAGCGGCGCGGCGAACCTGCTGGCGGCATCGGGCGACCGTGCGGCGCTTTCCGCCTTCATCGAGGGCGAGATGCAGGAGGCCGGCATTTCCCCGTCGGCCGGGCGCACGCCCGACGAGATCGCCAGGCGGCTGATCGAGAAGGCGGAACTGTCGCGGCTGAGGCTGACGGCCGCACAGCTCGAGGCGCTGAAGGCGTTTCTCGCCATCCATGTGCCGCTGTCAGGGGCGGCTCGGGCGCTGTCGGATTTCGCGGCGCGCTCCGGCATCGCGCTCGACGGCGCGCTCGCCCTGTTCTCGGCCCGCGCCAACGCGATCCTGTCGAACGGGCTGAAGGCCGGGGACATTTCCTATGACGCCGCCTTCGGCCGTCCTCTGGACTATTACACCGGCGTCGTCTTCGAGATCGCCGCTCCGGGGGACACGCGGCCGCTCGTCGGCGGCGGCCGCTACGACCGGCTCCTGACGCTGCTTGGCGCCGACCGGCCGATCCCCGGCGTCGGCTTCTCGGTCTGGCTCGACCGGATCGAGAAGGCACGGGAGGGCAGGGGATGACCCTCACCCTCGCACTGCCCTCAAAGGGCCGGATGAAGGACGACGCGGTGGCGCGGCTGGCTGCCGCCGGCATCGAGGTCCTGCCGACGGCCGATTCGCGTTCCTACAAGACCCGTGTAAAGGGCCGCGACGACGTCGAGGTGGCCTTCCTGTCGGCCTCCGAGATCGCCCGCGAACTGGCGCAGGGGACGGTCGACCTCGGCGTCACCGGCGAGGACCTGGTACGCGAGGCGGCGGGCGACTGGTCGGCGAAGATGGCGATCGAGGCGCGGCTCGGTTTCGGCCGCGCGGATGTTGTAGTCGCGGTGCCGGAGGTCTGGTTCGACGTCTCGACCATGGCCGATCTCGACGAAATCGCCGCCGACTTCCGCCAGCGGCATGGGCGGCGGCTGCGCATCGCGACGAAATACTGGCGGCTGACGCAGCAGTTCTTTTCCCAGAAGCACGGCATCCAGGTCTACCGGATCGTCGAGAGCCTCGGCGCCACCGAGGGCGCGCCGGCGGCGGGGCAGGCCGATGTCATCGTCGACATCACCTCGACCGGCTCGACGCTGAAGGCCAACCGGCTGAAGATCCTCGACGACGGCGTCATCCTCGAATCGGAAGCCTGCCTGGTGTCGTCAAGTAAGGCGCGCGCCCCGGCGGACGCCGCCGCGCTGGCAGATATTGCCGCCCGCTTCTCCTGATCGGCGATCGCGCCGCTTGCTCCCGTCCTGTGGCCTGATAGGTTCGCGCCGACACGCGCCATGAGAGCGCGAACAGGGGAGAGAGAAGATGAACGTCGCCGCACGCCCGCACTCGCTGAAGCCGATCGGCGGCGTTTCGCATGTGCGGGGGGACACATCGGTGCCGCCGCTGGAGCTGACCATTCCGCAGCTTCTGGCGCGGACGGTCGAGGCACAGGGGCCGCGCGAGGCGGCGGTATTTCCGCAGCAGGGCATCCGCCAGTCGTGGCAGGAACTCTCCCGCGACGTCGACCGCCTTGCCGCCGGGCTTGCGGCGCTAGGACTGGAGAAGGGCGACCGCATCGGCATCTGGTCGCCCAACCGCTGGGAATGGCTGGTGACCCAGTTCGCGACGGCGCGGATCGGGCTCATCCTGGTCAACATCAACCCGGCCTACCGGCTCTACGAACTCGAATACGCGCTGAACAAGGTCGGCTGCCGCGCGCTGGTGCTGGCCGCGAGCTTCAAGACGTCCGACTATCTCGGCATGCTGGGGGAACTAGCGCCGGAACTGGCGACCTGCGCGCCGGGGCAGCTCAAGGCGGCGAAGCTGCCGCATCTGACGACCGTGATCCGCATGGGCGAGGAGAGATCGCCCGGCATGTTCAACTTCGCCGACGTGCTGGCGATGGCGACGCCAGCTGGAATCGCCGCGCTCGACGCGGCGACGGCGACGCTTGCGCCCGCCGACCCGATCAACATCCAGTTCACTTCGGGCACCACCGGCGCGCCGAAGGGCGCGACGCTGACCCACCGCAACATCGTCAACAACGGCAGTTTCGTCACCGCGACGATGGACTTCACCCATGAGGACCGGCTCGCCATTCCGGTGCCGCTCTACCATTGCTTCGGCATGGTGATGGGAACGCTCGGATGCGTCTCCAAGGGCGCGGCGATGGTGTTCCCGTCGGAGGGCTTCGACCCGCTGGCGACGCTGAAGGCCGTCACGGCGGAAAAGTGCACCGGCCTCTACGGCGTGCCGACCATGTTCGTCGCCATGCTCGATCATCCCGACTTCGCCAGCTTCGATTTCGCCAGCCTGCGCACCGGCATCATGGCGGGCTCGCCCTGCCCGGTCGAGGTGATGAAGAAGGTGGTCTCGAAGATGAACATGCGCGAGGTGACGATCGCCTACGGCATGACGGAGACGAGCCCGGTCTCGTTCCAGAGCCACACCGACGACCCGCTCGACCGGCGCGTCTCGACGGTGGGGCGGGTGCATCCGCATGTCGAGGTCAAGGTGGTCGACGACAAGGGGAGGACGGTGGCGGTCGGCGAGCGCGGCGAACTATGCACGCGCGGCTATTCGGTCATGCAGGGCTACTGGGGCGACCCCGAGCGCACCGCCGAGGCGCTCGACGCCGACGGCTGGATGCACACCGGCGACCTCGCCACCATCGACGCCGACGGCTACGGCAACATCGTCGGCCGGGTGAAGGACATGGTCATCCGGGGCGGCGAAAACGTCTATCCGCGCGAGATCGAGGAGTTCCTCTACCGCCATCCCATGGTGCGCGAGGTTCAGGTCTTCGGCGTTCCCGACGACCGCTACGGCGAGGAGATCTGCGCCTGGATCGTCGCCGCACCCGGGGAGCCGCCGACGGAGGAGGAGATCCGCGACTTCTGCAAAGGCCAGATCGCGCATTACAAGATCCCGCGCTACGTCCGCATCCGCGCCGCCCTGCCGATGACCGTCACCGGCAAGGCGCAGAAATTCCTGATGCGCGAGGAGATGATCTCGGAACTCGGACTGACCGAGGCGAAGACGGCCTAGTCCCGATCCTGGTCTAACCGTTCTCGGCGATCGGCGGCACCTTCGCCCGCCGCGCCAGCCAGGCGTCGATCGACAGCATGCCGGCGCCGAACAGGGCGACGAGGATCAGCCCGCCCGCGACCGCGATGTCTTTCAGGAGCATCTGCTGGTGCGTGAAGGCGGACGCGGCATCGGCACCCTGGCCGTAATGGCCGACATAGGTGGCGAACAGGCAGAAGGCGGCGAGCACCGCAGCCACGATGCGGGTCTGGAAGCCGACGACGAGGAGCGCGCCCGCGGCGATCTCGAAAAGCGCCGTCCCGACCGCGACCAGGAGGGGCACCGGCAGCCCGAGCCCGCCGAAATAGGCCGAGGCGCCCGACAGGTCCATCACCGCGCCGTAGCCGCTGGCAATGAACATTATCGCGATCATTACGCGCGCCACGATGAGGCCGACATCGGTCATGCACAGCTTCCCCTGCGGAATGATCCGACCTCACGCCATTCTCGCGAAAACGAAAACGCCCGGCGCGAAGCCGGGCGTTTCGAGGCAGGGAAGGGAGGATGCGGTCAGGCGACCTTGCCGAGGCGGGCGTCGACCGACAGCGAGCCCGGGCCCGCGGCGATGAGCGCCAGGAAGCCGCCTGCGATCGTCAGGTTCTTGGCGAAGATCAGCTGGTTCATCATCGACAGCATGCCGTTGGCGGCTTCCGGGAAGTCCGGAATGGCGATCGGGCCCGAGTGGAACCAGAAGGCGGTGAAAGCGCAGAACAGCGCCAGAAGCGCGGCGGCGATCTTCGTCTGGAAGCCGACCAGGATGGCGATGCCGGTCGTCGTCTCGAAGATGGCGGAAAGCCACGCGAGCAGCGTCGGAGCCGGCAGGTTGACGGAGGCGATGTAGCCGGCGGTGCCGTCGATCGAGCCGAACTTCTGCAAGCCCGCCATGATGAACATGAATGCGAGGAGGACGCGGGCGGCGAGGAGGAGAATGTTGTTGTTCATGAGTCTGCTTTCGGTGAGGGAGTGTCGCGCAAGCCATAACCGATGCGATGGCGCGCGGCAGTCCCTCCGCCGGCTGACTCAGTGTTTACTGATACCGAACAATCACAAAAATTTGTTCAGGAATTCAGCCGGGCTGGATCATCAGTTCCGGCCGGACGATCCGGTCGTAGTCCTCGGCCGAGACGAGCCCGGTCTTCAGCGCTTCCTCGCGCAGCGTCGTGCCGTTCTTGTGCGCCGTCTTGGCGATCTTGGCAGCGTTGTCGTAGCCGATGGTCGGCGCCAGTGCCGTCACCAGCATCAGCGAGCGCTCCACGCCCGCCTTGATGTTGTCTTCGCGCGCCTCGATGCCGACCACGCAATTGTCGGTGAAGGAGACCGCGGCATCGGCGATGAGCTGCACCGACTGCAGGAAGTTGTAGGCCATCACCGGATTGAAGACGTTGAGCTCGAAATGGCCCTGGCTGCCGGCGAAGGTGACGGCGGCGTGGTTGCCGAAGACGTGGACGCAGACCTGCGTGAGGGCCTCGCACTGGGTCGGGTTGACCTTGCCGGGCATGATCGACGAGCCGGGCTCGTTCTCGGGCAGCGACAGTTCTCCCAAGCCGGCGCGGGGACCCGAGCCGAGGAAGCGGATGTCGTTGGCGATCTTGAACAGGGCAGCGGCGGTGGTATTGATCGCGCCGTGTGAGAACACCATCGCGTCATGCGCGGCAAGCGCCTCGAACTTGTTCGGCGCGGTGACGAAGGGCAGCCTGGTGATCTTGGCGATGCGCTTGGCGACCTTCTCGGCGAAGCCGACCGGCGCGTTGAGGCCGGTGCCGACGGCCGTGCCGCCCTGGGCGAGTTCGTAGAGACCCGGCAACGTCGCCTCGATGCGCCTGATCGACGAGGCGACCTGGGCGGCGTAGCCGCCGAACTCCTGGCCGAGCGTCAGCGGGGTGGCGTCCTGCGTGTGGGTGCGGCCGATCTTGACGATCTTGGCGAATTTTTTCGACTTCTTCTCCAGCGCCTTGTGCAGGTGCTTCAGCGCCGGCAGGAGATCGTGCACGATCCGCTCGGCGCAGGCGATATGCATCGCCGTTGGATACGTGTCGTTCGACGACTGGCTCATGTTGACGTGGTCGTTGGGATGGACCGGCTTCTTCGAGCCCATCGTGCCGCCGAGCATCTCGATGGCGCGGTTCGAGATCACTTCGTTGGCGTTCATGTTGGACTGGGTGCCCGAACCGGTCTGCCAGACGACAAGCGGGAAATGGTCGTTGAGCTTGCCGTCGATGACCTCCTGCGCGGCGTCGACGATGGTCTTGCCGATCGCCGGATCGAGCCGCTTCAGTTCCATGTTGGCTTCCGCCGCGGCGCGCTTGACGATGCCCAAAGCGCGAACGATCGACAGGGGCTGTTTCTCCCAGCCGATCCTGAAGTTGCCGAGCGACCGCTGCGCCTGCGCGCCCCAGTAGCGGTCCGCCTGGACCTCGATGGGTCCGAAAGTGTCGGTCTCGGTGCGGGTCTTGGACAAGCGGCTTCTCCGGCGTTCTGCAATGACGTGTGCGGACTATCCGCTAGGCGCGACGCGTTCAAGCGGTGAGCCTGCGGGCAGGCATGACAAAATCGTTTGAAAGACGAGCGGCCGTCGCTGACGGCCTAATCCTTGCGGTAGATGAACCAGTTCTTGCGCACTTTTCCATCCGCGAGAGCGGAATGGCGTGTCACCTGGTTACGGCCGCTGACCTTGGACGCATAGAGCGCGCGGTCGGCCTTGATGTAGAGATCCTCGGGACCGGTGGCTTCGGACGCCATGCAGATGCCCATCGACATGGTGACCGGGCCGTAGTTCATTCCGGTATCGGCACTGACGAAGGGTGCTGCTTCGACGGCGGTGCGGATGGCCTCTGCGACCTTCGAGATACCCTCCTCGCTCATGCCTTCGGCGATGATGGCGAACTCCTCGCCGCCGGTCCTCGCCACGAACATTCCGGGCTGGACGTTGGCGCCAACAATGTCGGCGACAAGCTGGAGAATCCGGTCGCCGACGGGATGGCCGTGCCGGTCGTTGAACTCCTTGAAGCGGTCGATGTCGGCGATGATGAGCGCGTTGAACATGCGCCCCTTGTCGCTGTCGTAGACGGACGCGAGCGCGCGGTCGAAGGCGCGCCGGTTCCAGATATGCGTCAACGGATCGGTGTCCGCGAGCTTCTTGTATTCCTCGAGGGTGATCTTGACCTTTTCGAGCTCCGCGGACTTGTCGACGATCGACGAGGCGATCTGGCGGCCCTGTTCGAGGGTGCTCTCGGTCGCCGCCGACATGATGCCGACGATCCGCAGGAGAATATCCTGCGTGATCTGGTTGTTGAGGCCGCTGGAAGTCTTGTCGAGGATGTTGCCGTATTTCTCGAGCGAAGAACGCTCCCGCCGCAGCAGGCCCATGACCTCCTCGATCTTCGTGGCGACCTGGTCGCGCACGTCATCTACAACGCTCGGCCCGTTGGAGCCGGCGAGGTATTTCCGGCCGATGCGGTCGAGCTGGTCCTGTGTCGGAAGTGGACCGAGGGCCCGAACGTCGTCGCAGAGGGCTTCATTGCTGCCCGTGCAGATCTCGTAGAAGATTTCATAATTGCGAGGCAGGCCGATGACGCCCATCTGACGCATCGTCATTGCGATCTTCGTCGCGATGTCGGCTGGTTGATAGCTCTTCGCCGCTGCGGTTCGCATTTTTACCCCGATGTTTCGCGTTCAGGTTGGAGAGCTGCGCCGTCCCGAAAGCCCGGCCACTGTCAGCCTGAACGAGCGGCGCGGCCCCTCGCCGCAACTTCCGCTGGGGGAATATCTAGGGCATACGCGCTAACGCGCAGTTAATGTGCTGAAAATCTCGGCAGTTCCATCGATCTGCCAATGAAGTTCATACAACCTAGGACAGTATACGTCTCCGCAGGTTGTGCAATTTCAGGGTGTGTGCCGGTTCAGGTCAGTCCGAAATATTGAACGGTTTGCCATCCCGCCAGAAGCACGATCAGGCCGCCAACGAGGCGCAGGAGCAGTGTTTCTTCCGCCGCCTTGACCACCAGCCCCGCCAGTGGCGCTGCAAACAGGCCGCCGATGATGAGGCCGGCAATGGCGGAAAGATTGGCCGACATCGCGCCGGCATCGTCCCAGTGGCCGCTCAGGAGCGCGAACAGGAACGACAGCGCGACCGCGACCGAGACGAGGAACTCGGCCGCGTTGACGCTGCCGATGACGTAGCGCGGCGCTCCGCCCGACCCGAGCAGGCCGGTGGTGACCACCGGACCCCATCCGCCACCGCCGATCGCGTCGAGAAAGCCGCCTACCGCCCCGAGCGGTGACACGATCCGTCCCGGCACGGGCCGCGTCGGCATTTTGCGGAAAGACCGGATGAGGAGCCAGACGCCGACCAGGGCGAGGTAGGAGGTTACGAAGGGCTTGACGATATGTGAATCGACCGAGGTGAGGACGACTGCGCCGGCGATACCGCCGGCGACCCCAAAAGGCGCAAGGCGGACGAACAGACGTCGATCGACGTTGCCGAGCCTGAAATGCGCCGCTCCGGACGCGGCCGTAGTGAACAGCTTCGCCGCGTGCACGGCAGCCGACGCATTCGCCGGTGCGATGCCGAAGGCCAGCAGCGTGGTCGACGATATGACGCCGTACGCCATGCCGAGCGCGCCGTCGACCACCTGCGCGAGGAAGCCGACGAGTGCGAAAATCAGGAATTCCTGCATTCGGGCCCCTCAGTACAGGCCCGGAACCTAGACGCTGGAAGGGGATGCGCCAAGCGAAAGCACTCCCCTGCGGCACTGCGTCCGGGGAATGGATTTTCGCAGAAAGCGCGAATCCCGCACTCAGAGCTGCTTGAACATGATCGTGGTGGAATCGAACTCCTGTTTGAACGGATCGAGGCAGTAGCCGGGAATTATGCCGCTCGTGCGGTAACCGATGGATGCGTACAGCGGCTCGGCATGGTCGCCGGTGCGCGTGTCGAGGGTGAGCAGACTGCGGCCGAGCGCCCGGGCACTCGCTTCGACCTCGGCCATCAGCAGGCGGGCGAGACCGCGGCGGCGGAAATCGGGGTGCACCATCAGCTTGCGTACTTCGGCCCGGTGCGGCTGGTTGGGGGGCGTGTCGTAGTCGAGTTGAACCGCGCCTGCGATGCGCTCTCCGGCGCGCGCGACCAGCAGAAGCAGGTTGCCGCCGTCGAGCCGCGGCAGCACCTTCTGCCTCCAGAAGGCGACGCCGTCGTCGTGCGAATAGGGCAGGATGTAGCCTATGCTGGCGCCGGCATGCACGCAGGCGCGCATCATGGCGCCAAGCGCGTCGATATTTGCCCGGACCTCGTCTTGCCCGAAGGCCGTGATGACAAAAGCGGTCATGATCCTCACACGATGAAAAGAAGGTATCGGGCGCCCGCCTCCGGCGGAGTCTCGAAACGGCTCGCGCCGTAGAGCCGGTAGCGCAGGCAGTCGCCGGGCACGAGTTCGTGGCGTGCGCCGTCGACGGTCAACGACAGCGCCCCTTCGAGCAGCAGGAGATGGTGTTCCAGCGCCGGACGCGGCGGCAGGGGATATTCGATGCGCGCGTCGGGGCGAAGCTCGCATTCCAACACCTCGCCGGCGAGTGCCGCGGCGGGCGGCGACAGCGCACGGCGGACGAAGCCAACGGAGGGGTCTTCCCAGGCGGGCTGGGAACGGGTCCTGATCAACGGGGTGAAATCGTCCTCGACCATACCCATCAGCCGGGTCATGGTCAGCCCGTATGCCGAGCAGAGCCGCCCGAGCACCTGCGCTGTCGGACTGACCTCCGCGTTCTCAAGCCGCGAAAGGGTCGCCCGGCTGACGCCGCTTTGAACGGCGAGTTCGTCGAGAGACCAGCCCCGGGTTGCGCGCAAGGCCTTGAGCCGCTCGGCAATCTGCCGGCTCAACGCTTCGTCATGCCCCGGCTCGATTCCCATAAATGAGAAAATCTCTCACAATCGGACGGGAGTCAAGGGCGCAAACGCAAAACGCCCTCCACGATCAATTGTTCGTGGAGGGCGCTTGTCTCGATGGCGTTTCGGATCTCTCCGCTCGTTTCAATCGGACCAAGAGATAACGGGCGGACCCGCCAGAGGTTCCAGAAGAAAATACTCCGAAGAAAATCCTTCCGCGCTCCGGTGTTTCGCGTCGACGCAGCCAAGCGTGGCGGTCCATTGACACGCGGCCCAGGCGGTGGCTCGCTGCTTGTGCCGGAAAATGGGGAGGAATCCGCATTGCGATACGCGCGGGCAGCACGCCGGGCCGTCATCGCCGCCGCGGCGGTCGCGGCCGTCCTCGCACTCGTCTATGCGCTCGCCTGGACGGCCACCGGCCGTTCCGGGCTTGCGCGATCGATCGCCTGGGGCGATGCCGACGTCGACGATTACGCGCGCTTTCCTGCACGCACGATTTCGGCTTACACCACGCCTTACGTCTATGAGAAAGCCGACGGCTATCCCGACGCGCTGCCGGCAACGATCGCCTTGCCGGGCGGGAAGATGCTCGCCGATCTCCTGGCCGGCAGCCGAACCACGGCCTTTCTCGTCATCAAGGACGACAAGCTCGTCTACGAGCACTATTTCAACGGGTCCTCGCATGAGGCCGTGCAGACCTCGTTCTCCGTCGCCAAGTCGTTCAACTCGGCCATGCTCGGCGCGGCGATCGCCGACGGTTCCATAGCCAGCATCGACGACCCGGTGACGAAATACATTCCCGAGCTGCTGGAGCGCGACCCGCGTTTCGCCGACGTCAAGATCCGCCACCTCGTCACCATGTCGTCTGGCCTGCACTACGAGGAATACGGCCTGCCGTGGTCGGACGACGCGCAGACCTACTACGGCGCTGACCTACGCGGCCTGGCGCTGCGCAGGACGTTCGTCGAGGAGAAACCGGGACAGCGCTTCCATTACAACAACTACAATCCGCTGCTGTTCGGCATGATCCTCGAGCGCGCGACGGGCATGCATGTCGCCGACTATCTGGCGCAGAAGATCTGGAAGCCGATGGGCGCGGAGGCGGATGCGTCTTGGTCGCTCGATTCCAAGAAGAATGGCTTCGAGAAAATGGAGAGCGGCATCAATGCACGCGCCATCGACTTCGCCAAGCTCGGATCGCTCTATCTGCACCGCGGCGAATTCAACGGGAGGCGCATCCTGCCGGCGGAATGGGTCGACGCCTCGACGGCGCCCGTGCTTCCCACCGGCTTCGCCTCCGCGTCCGGCTACGGGCGGTGGTGGTGGACGCACGAGGCGGAAGGCCTTGGCCCCTACTATTCGGCGCGCGGCAACAAGGGCCAATTCGTGTTCGTGTTCCCGCGGAAGGGACTGGTGATCACCCGCCACGGCCGCGATTTCGGCGGCGTCGACTGGAGCGGCGTCGCCGAGGCGGTGGCACGGGCGTTCTGAAATCTGCGCCGCGCGGGGCAAGAAAAAGGGGCGGCATCGCTGCCGCCCCTCGGGTAGATAGAGCCTGATTGGCTGGATCAGAAGTCCATGCCGCCCATGCCGCCCATGCCGCCGCCCATACCGCCCGGCATGCCGCCGCCGGCCGACTCCTTCTTCGGAGCCTCGGCGATCATCGCCTCGGTGGTGACGAGCAGGCCGGCGACCGAGGCCGCATCCTGCAGAGCCGTGCGCACGACCTTCATCGGGTCGACGATGCCCATGGCGATCATGTCGCCATATTCGCCGGTCTGGGCGTTGTAGCCGAAGGTCGCGCCCTTGTTCTCCAGGATCTTGCCAGCGACGATCGACGCTTCGGCGCCGGCGTTGGTGGCGATCTGGCGGGCCGGAGCCTGCAGCGCGCGACGGACGATGTTGATGCCGGCCTGCTGGTCGGCATTGGCGCCGGCAGCCTTGATGGCGAGCGAGGCACGCAGAAGTGCGACGCCGCCGCCGGGGACGATGCCTTCTTCAACGGCTGCGCGCGTGGCGTTCAGCGCGTCGTCGACGCGGTCCTTCTTCTCCTTGACTTCGACTTCCGTCGCGCCGCCGACGCGGATCACCGCGACGCCGCCCGCGAGCTTGGCGAGACGCTCCTGCAGCTTCTCCTTGTCGTAGTCCGAGGTGGTCTCCTCGATCTGGCCCTTGATCTGGGCGACGCGGCCCTGGATCTCGGCCTTCTTGCCGGCGCCGTCGACGATGGTGGTGTTCTCCTTGGAGATCGACACCTTCTTGGCGCGGCCGAGCATGTTGAGCCCGACGTTCTCGAGCTTGATGCCGAGGTCTTCCGAGATCACCTGGCCACCGGTCAGGATCGCGATGTCCTCGAGCATGGCCTTGCGGCGATCACCGAAGCCCGGCGCCTTGACTGCGGCGATCTTCAGGCCGCCACGCAGCTTGTTGACGACGAGCGTGGCGAGAGCCTCGCCTTCGACGTCTTCCGAGATGATGAGCAGCGGCTTGGAGGTCTGCACCACGGCCTCGAGGACCGGGAGCATCGCCTGCAGGTTGGAGAGCTTCTTCTCGTGCAGCAGGATGTAGACGTCTTCCAGCTCGGCGACCATCTTGTCGGGGTTGGTGACGAAATACGGCGACAGGTAGCCGCGGTCGAACTGCATGCCTTCGACGACCTCGAGCTCGGTGTCGGCGGTCTTGGCTTCCTCGACCGTGATGACGCCTTCGTTGCCGACCTTCTGCATCGCCTTGGCGATCATCTCGCCGATCTCGGTCTCGCCGTTGGCGGAGATCGTGCCGACCTGGGCGACTTCCTCGGAAGTCTTGATCTTCTTGGCGTTCTTGTTGAGGTGGGCGACGACCTCGGTCACGGCGAGATCGATGCCGCGCTTCAGGTCCATCGGGTTCATGCCGGCGGCAACCGACTTGTGGCCTTCCTGGACGATCGCCTGGGCGAGGACCGTGGCGGTCGTGGTGCCGTCGCCGGCGATGTCGTTGGTCTTCGAGGCCACTTCGCGCACCATCTGGGCGCCCATGTTCTCGAACTTGTCCTCCAGCTCGATCTCCTTGGCGACGGTGACGCCGTCCTTGGTGATGCGCGGGGCGCCGAACGACTTGTCGATCACGACGTTGCGGCCCTTGGGACCGAGCGTGACCTTCACCGCGTCGGCGAGGATGTTGACGCCGCGCAGCATACGCTCGCGGGCATCACGGGAGAACTTTACGTCTTTCGCTGCCATTTGATTGCTCCTGGGCCCTGGGGCCCGAATATCTGTTGAAGGGAAAAGAGCTCGGCCTGGATCAGCCGATGATGCCCATGATGTCGGATTCCTTCATGATCAGAAGGTCTTCGCCATTGAGCTTCACCTCGGTGCCGGACCACTTGCCGAACAGCACGCGGTCGCCGGCCTTGACGTCCAGCGGAACCAGCTTGCCGCTCTCGTCGCGAGCGCCCGAGCCGACGGCGATGATCTCGCCTTCCTGCGGCTTCTCCTTGGCGGTGTCGGGGATGATGATCCCGCCCTTGGTCCTCTCTTCGGATTCGACCCGGCGGACGACAACGCGGTCGTGCAGCGGCCGGAATTTCGACTTTGCCATATTCGTGATCCCTTGAGCGAAGCGGTTTGGACGTCCGACGTTTCGGATCGTCTGTTAGCACTCCCTTAGGGTGAGTGCTAACGCGGCGCTGAGATAGGCCCTTGCCTTTTTGATGTCAAGGACGGGCAGACCGATTAACGGATTTCCCGAACGCCGAAAGGCGAATCCGGTCCCGGTCTCGCGGTCCTGATTCCGATCCTCGGACACTCGACCTCGCACCTCTGCCGGACGCTTGTCTTGCCGGGACGGGAGGTGAGGTCTAGCCGACAATGCGCAGGTTCGACAGTTCGTCGGCGATCTCCTTGAACTTTTCCGCGAGATTGCTGCCGGTGGCGTTCCAGTAGAGCTTGGCGGCCGTTCCGTCGGCGTTCCTGCGGAAACGCGAGTCCGAGGAGCATTTCTTCAGCGCCTCGATCGCCGCGTTCTCGGTGCTGTTGGAGGTCGACAGGTCGAGCGAGACGGTCATGACCAGAACCTTCGCCGCCTTCGCATTGTCGCACAGCGTTCCCATCTGCTCGTTGAGCGCGTTGGTGTAGTTGGCGTTCGAATAGTCGTAGCGGCCGATCGCGGAACTGGTGCCGAGGAAGAGGCGAGCCGTACCCGTCCCATCGTAGGAGGGTGCGAGATAGCCATAGGCCGAGTAGGTGGATTTCGACCCGGCGGGGTCGGAATAGCCGAGTGAGGAGGGTGTATAGTAGGTGTTGGCCCCGTCGGTCAGCACGATCACCACCTTGTCGTTGCCCCTCTCGCTGTCGGGCCGGCCCTGGGTGAACGGTTCGCCGCTCGAGATCGTGCGCCAGCCCCAGGCCATCCCTTCCGGCACGTTGGTCGCGCCATTGGGCTCCATGGCGTCGATCGCCGCCTTGACGGCCGCGCGGCCTTCCGCCGTGCCGACGTCGGTGAGCGTGGTGATCGGCTTCGTCGTGCAGCTGTAGTTCGGCCCCGAGCCCTGGGACGATGACGCGCCGTAGGGCCTGACCTCGAAATATTTCGACATGGTCCGCAGCCGGGTCTGGCCGGAGCTGTCCTCCGTGCCGTCGTTCCACCAGTTGTTCGGCGCAGAATAATTCTCGGGATTCGCATCCGCGTCCGTTGCCCAGCGGTCGCCGGGCTCGTCGGGAGCGAACATCGGCACGAACAGACTGGCCGGATCGCCGGAGAAGACGCCGAGTTCGCTGAGCACGCCAGGAGCTGCGTCGTTGACGTTGAAAGGATACGGCCTTGCCTCGACGCAACCCTGCCAGCTGGCATAGGCGCCGACCGTTTCCTCATAGTAGCCGGTTTCGACCCATTTGCCCCGCCGGCAGCTGCCGTTGTCGCGGTATTCGGTGCAGACATATTCGCGGCTGGTGACGACCCATTCGCGGCTCTCGATCTTCTTCATGTCCTTGTAGAGCGAGAAGCGCGACAGGACTTCGTTCTCTTCGGCTCCCCAATCGGTGCCCTTCTTGCGCCAGACGCCGCCGATCTTCTCGGCGTATTTGTTGGCTGCATTCAGGGTCGACCAGTCGAAGCTCTCGTGATGGGCGGGCGAAAGTCCCTGCGTGTCCATCCATGCGGCGCCGGCATTCTCCGGCCCGACGTTGACGGACGCGGCGAACGGCACGAGCGAGAACTGGACGGGCTTCTCGACCTGCTTCACCAGGTTCGCCTGGTCGGCCAGCGTATCCACGAGCTGCTTGGCCGCGGTCTTGAGGAGGTCGATCCGCTTTTCGCCCGAACCCGAGCCTAGATAGGACATGGACCCGGAATTATCGAGCACGAGCGCGACTTCGAGCGTGTTCTTGAGCCGGACCTCGGTGCCGGCGGAGAAGTTGATCGCGTCCGTATTGGCCTCGCCCTTCAGCGCCTTGGTGAAGACCGGAAAGAAGACCGGCTGGTAGCGCAGGTCGGCGGTTAGCTTCAGGGTTCCGCCGCCGGATTCGTTGTTCGGCAAGGTGACGTTCAGCACCGTGTCGGCCGGATCGACGGGGCCGAGATTCGCCTCGAAGAAACTGCGCGCATACGCCTTGATCTGGTCGTCGGTTCCGCCGCTGACGAGTTGGCGGGCCGTGGCAATGCCGGCGGCGTCGAGCGCGTTGAGCGTCGCCTGCTTCTGCCGGTTCATCTCTGCGAAGTCGATGGCGATCGCCATCCCGCCCATTATGGGGATCAGCGCGATCGCGAACGCAATCGCGTAGTTGCCGGCTTCGTCCCGACGGAAACGCCTGCCGACCCGCCCGATGAGGCAACCGGCACGGTGCAACAGCGACACGCCGGTCGAGTGGATGCCCCGAAGGCCGGACATCGGGCCGTCAGCCCACGATGCGCAGGTTGGACAGTTCGTCGGCGATCTTCTTGAACGTCTCCGCGAGGTCGCCGCCCTTGGTGTTCCAGAACAGTTTTTCGTTGCGGAAGCGGGAGAAGGACGCGCAGTTGGTCAGGCCGTCGATCTGGGCCTGCGTCGCCGCCTTCTCGGCGGCTGTTCCCTTGGTCGGATCGAGATCGAGCGCCACCGTCATGATGATGACGTTCTTGTCTTTGGCATTCGTACAGGTGGTGGCGAGGTGCTCGTCCATCGCCTTCGAGTAGTTGGCGTTGGAATAATCCGTCTTGCTGATCGCATTGCTGGTGCCGAGGAACATGCGGCCGGAGCTGTAGGCGTTGGCGTAGGGAACGAGGTAGCCGAAGGCGGAGTAGATCGCCTTCGAACCGGCAAGGTCGTTGCCGCCGTAGTTCCAGTAGGTTCCCGAATAGGTCTGCGCCGTGACCGACGTCGGCGTGTAATAGGTGTTGGCACCGTCCGTCAGGACGATCACGACCTTGTCGTTACCCTTTTCCGTGTCCGCCCGGCCTTCAGTGAACGGTTCGCCGCCGGAGATCGAACGCCAGCCCCAGGCGAGGCCTTCCGGCACGTTGGTCGCCCCATTCGGGGTCATGGCATCGATCGCGGTCTTGATCGTGGAGATGCCCGTCGCATCCGCGACATCGACAAGCGGCGTGATGGCGGTCGTGCTGCAGCTCGTATTCGGCCCCTCGTCCAAGCCCATCGCCGCCGTACCTTCGGCCGCGGCCGTAAAGTATTTGGGCATATAGCGCTGGCGCACGGCCGCGCTGCTGTTGGTGGTTACGTCCTTCCACCAGTTGTTGTTGGCCGGGCGGCTGCTCGAGTCCGTCTGGTCCGTCTCGTCGGGGGCGAACATCGGTACGAACATCGTGGCCGGCGTGCCCACGGCCGGGGTCGCGTCATTGGTATTGTAGGGGTAGGGACGCGCCTCGACGCAGCCCTGCCAGGAGGCGAAGCTGACCGGCTGGACTTGATAGACGTCCCTCGTGCCCCAAGTCTTGCACGTACCGTTCCACTTGTATTCCTTGCAATAGGTCTCCGTGCCCGTCTTGACCGAAGTCAGCCGCTTCATGTCTTTGTAGAGCGTGAAGCGGGTCACGACCTTGTCTTTTTCGGTGCTCCAGCCGGTCCCGCGCTTGTAATAGGCGCCGCCGCTCAGCTCGACCTTCTTGTTCGAATCGACCGCGCCCATCGTCGACCAGTCGAAATTTTCGTGATGGATGGGCGAGATGCCGGTCGTGTCCATCCAGGACGACGTCTCGTGGCTCGCACCGACATTGACCGAGGCGGCGAACGGGACCAGCGAGAACTGCACCGGTTTCGACACCTGCTTCATCTGCGCGGCCTGGCCCGAGATCGTATCGACGAGCTGCTTGGCGGCATCCTTGAGAAGGTCGATACGCTTCTTGCCCGAGCCGGTGCCAACGTAATCCATCGAGCCCGAGTTATCGAGGACGAGCGCGACCTCGAGCGTGTTCTTCAGCCGAATCTCGGTGTCGGCGCTGAAACTGATCTCTGTGGACCGGCCGGTCGTCTTATGTACGAGATTGGTGAATGCCGAGAAGAAGTAGGGCTTGTAATTGAGCCTTGCCGACATCTTGAGCGTGCCGCCGCCCGTGTTGTTTTTCGGCAGGACGACGGTGAGGGTCGTGTCCTCGACGGCGACGGAGTTGAGGTTGGCCTCGAAGAAATCGTTGGCATAGACGACCAGTTCGGTATCGGTCGCACCGGTGATCACCCGTCGGGCGGTCGCGATGCCGGCTGCATCGAGTGCATTCAGCACTTCAACGCGCTGGCGGTTCATCTCTGTGAAGTCGACGGCAAAGGCGAGAGCGCCCAGAAGCGGGACGGCGAGAATTGCCGTCATCATTGCATATTGGCCGCTCTCATTCCTGCGAAAACGCCGGATCATCGAAATCCTGCCCCCACGGCAAATTCTTCCATGCCGTTCAGGATCGCAGAAACGCACTAATTTCCGGTTCCTTTGATCGAGCAGAATTCCGCATATGGCTTGATCGGGCATTAACCATGCCGCCGAGCGGCGCCGGTCATGCCCCGGCGTAGATGGCGGAGGTGCTTTTCGCCGACGGTTTCAGCTTGCGCGGCGGCGAGAACCGCTCCCCTCGCATCAGATCCACGCCCAGATCGAGAAGCGCGACGGCGTCTTCGTCGGAGGCTACATCGACAGCGACGATCGCCATGTTCGACCTGTCGATGAGTTCAGCGAGGTCCGTCCCGGATGGGGATTTTCGCCGCGTGCGCTCGCGATCAAGCAGGCGGTCGGCCGAGAGCTTGACGATGCGCACGCCTTGCAGTTTCAGGCGTTCGAGCGCGTCGTCCTCGCGCGGCCAGCCTTCCGCCGCCAATACTGCGCCCGAAATCGTCAGCCGCACGATGCCGTGCCGAACCGCATTGTCCTTCGTGGCAAACTGCTCGGCGGGAACCGAGAAGACCAGGCCCCTCGCCAGTCCCGAGTGAAGATCGAGCAGACCGCAGAGTTCGCCGACGGCGGCTTCGTTGCCGAGCAGCGCCGCCGAAACGGCAACGTGTAGCGGCAGCCTCGCGTCGGCGGCCAGCTTGCGGCGGCTCGCATGGATCGCGGCTTTGACGACCGCGAGCTCGAAGGCACAGAGGTCCGACGGATTGGCCGCCTCCGACAATCGCCTGACGACCCGCTCCGACCCGTCCTCGAGGAGAATGTGGGCGTGAACTTCGAACGCGGCGGCGGCGCCTTGCGAAACCGATACGATCGGCTCGAGGCTGAGCTCGATTTCCCGGTCGGCCCAGCCGGCGGGAAGCCTCTCGCCGGCATCGGTCTTCTGCGGCGCCTTGCGGCCGCCTGCGTCCTGCGATGCACCGTCGCTCCCGCCGCTCGCGGGCGAAGCCGCCGCAATCTCCGGCCGCGCGGCGGTCTCGATCCGCTCGAGCATGCCGCCGATCTGCCGGTCGATCGTTCCAGTGAGAGCTCCAAGCGTCAGCGAATTGCGTTCGTTTCCGGCGGCAAGATCCTTGAGGGCACCATCGAGAGTGCGCGCGAGCCGATCGATATCGCCCCGCATCCGCTCCACCTTGAAAAGCAGATATCCCGCCAGCGCCGAGGCGCCTGCGGCGAGCGCCAGCGATACCACGACCAGAAACGACAATGGCGTCTGGCCGGTGCCGACGAGGGCAAACCCGGCGCCGAGAATGAGCACCGCCGCGGCGACTGCGAATGGCAATTTCAGCAGGTTCACGTCTCTCCGGCTCTCTCCCGATCGTCTCGCGGCCGCGCGACGCCGGCTCTTTGCCGGCAGCGGGTATGTCGCATGCGGCCGCTTTCCTGTTAAGCGAAAGCTGGTGACAGGGTGAACCGGTTCGGTTAATCCCGCTGCGGCCGCTTGTTGCGGCGCCAAATCTCGCTATCCGGAGGCTCGATGGCCCATCACGCGGACAGGATCGACTCGCTCCAGGAGATCGAGGGACGCTATGGCGTGATCCTCTCCGACGTCTGGGGCGTCGTCCACAATGGCGTGCGTGCCTTTTCGGATGCCTCCCGGGCGCTGGCCGCCGCGCGTGCGCGGGGAGTTGCCGTGGTGCTGATCACCAATGCGCCGCGCCCGCGCGCCGAGGTGCAGGCACAGCTCGATGTTCTCGGCGTCCCGCGCGAAGCCTACGACCGGATCGTCACCTCGGGCGACGTGACGCGGGACCTGATCAAGGTCGGCGCACGCAGGGTCTTTCATCTCGGTCCGGAGCGCGATCTTTCGATCTACGACGGGCTTGACGTGGATATCGTCGAGGAATTCGAGGCCTCGACCGTCGTCTGCACCGGCCTGTTCGACGACGACGTCGAGACGCCCGATGACTATGCCGAGATCCTGCGGCGGCTGCGCGCGCGGAACCTTCCCTTCATCTGCGCCAACCCGGATATCGTGGTGGAAAAAGGCGATCGCCTGATCTGGTGCGCCGGGGCGCTGGCGCGTGACTATGCGCAGCTCGGTGGCCGCACCCAGATCGCCGGAAAGCCGCATCGTCCGATCTACGTGGCCGCCCTTGAGGCTGCGGCCGAGGTCCTGGGCCGGCCTGTGACCGAGAAGGAGGCGCTGGCGATCGGCGACGGCGTGCTGACCGACGTCAAGGGCGCCGAGCAGAACGGCATCGACATCCTCTACGTCACCGGCGGCATCCACGCGCGCGAATATGGCGAGACGCTGGAGCCGGATCCGGCGCTGCTGGCGGCGTTCCTGGAAAAGCATGGTCACCATCCGGTGGCCGTGATCCCGAGGCTGCGCTGACGCGATGCCGGAGTTCGCGCGCATAGCGGACCTGTCCAGGTTTCCGGAGCGCCTGCAGGGCGGCGTCGTCGCGATCGGCAATTTCGACGGTGTCCATCGCGGCCACCAGGTCGTTCTGAGCCGCGCTCTCGACGAGGCGCGGGCGATCGGCGCGCCGGCGCTCGCGCTGACCTTCGAGCCGCATCCGCGCCAGTTTTTCCGGCCGGACGCGCCGCTGTTCCGGCTGACCCCGGCAGATCTGAAGGCGAGGCTGATCGAGGCGCTCGGCTTCGACGCGGTGGTGGAACTGCCTTTCACCGCCGGTTTCGCAGCGCAATCGGCGGAGGAGTTCGTCGACCGTATCCTGATCGAGGGCCTGGGCATCCGCCACGTCGTCACCGGCTTCGACTTCCATTTCGGCAAGGATCGCAAGGGCGGCCCGGCCTTTCTGATGGAGGCGGGGCGCGCAAAGGGGTTCCAGGTCTCGCTGCTCGACGCCTTCCGCGACGAGGGCGCGGAGGTGATCTCGTCGAGCCGCATCCGCGAACTGCTGTGCAAGGGCGACGTCGCCCAATCGGCCGGGCTTCTCGGCTATCGCTACACGGTCGAAGGCGTGGTTTCCCGCGGCAAGCAGTTGGGCCGGACGCTCGGCTATCCGACCGCCAACAAGGCGCTCGCGGACGACAATGGTCTGAGGCACGGCATCTACGCGGTGCGCCTGCGCGATGCGTCCGGAACGCTCCACGACGGCGTCGCGAGCTTCGGCCGCCGGCCGACGGTCGATGATGCCGGCGCGCCGCTGCTCGAGACCTTCGTCTTCGACTTTTCAGGCGATCTCTACGGCCAGACCTGCACCGTATCCTTCTTCGGCTTTCTGCGCGGCGAGGAGAAGTTCGCCTCGCTCGACGACCTCGTCGTCCAGATGAAGCGCGATGAAGAGGAAGCGCGGACCCTGCTGGCCGGCGTCAGGCCGCTGGGGCCGCTGGATTCCCTGGTCGCGTTCTGAAGGCTGCAATCGCCCCTTCCGTCCGGGCGTTTCCTGCGATAGAGAGCCGTCCATGACCTCGCGCTACTCCATCCGCGCCATACGAATTATCGGCCCGGCCGTCCGGCCGGCCTGATCGGCTGCCGACGGTCCGGGTTTCTCCCGCGCATTTGCGCGTCTTTCCATCCGTGATATTGGCCTGCCCGCGCGCTCCCACGCCTCCGGGCGAAACCTGACGACCGATGATGACCGACACCAAGATCGACTATTCGACCACGCTCTATCTGCCTCAGACGGATTTCCCGATGCGCGCCGGCCTGCCTGAGAAGGAGCCGGCGATCGTCGCCCGCTGGCAGGAGATGGGTCTCTACAAGTTATTGCGGAAGGACGCGGCCGGGCGGCCGAAATACGTGCTTCACGACGGTCCGCCCTATGCCAACGGCAACATCCATATCGGCCACGCGCTGAACAAGATCCTCAAGGACATCATCACGCGCTCGTTCCAGATGCGCGGGTTCGATAGCAACTACGTGCCGGGCTGGGACTGCCACGGCCTGCCGATCGAGTGGAAGATCGAGGAGGAGAACTACCGCTCGAAGGGCAAGCAGAAGCCCGACCTGAAGGACCCGGCCGCGATGGTCGAGTTCCGCCAGGAATGCCGCGCCTATGCCGAGAAGTGGATCGCCGTGCAGGGCGGCGAGTTCCAGCGGCTGGGCGTGGTGGGCGATTTCGACAATCCGTACACGACGATGAACTTTCACGCGGAGTCGCGGATCGCGGGCGAACTGCTCAAGTTCGCGATGAGCGGACAGCTCTATCGCGGCTCGAAGCCGGTGATGTGGAGTGTGGTGGAGAGGACGGCGCTGGCCGAGGCGGAGGTCGAGTACGCGGACTACGAGAGCGATACGGTCTGGGTGAAGTTTCCGGTCACTTTCGCCGGGATTGGTACGGGTGCTCGATGGGTTTCCGACGCTGACCTCAGCTCGCTCGCAGCCGAGGATCTTGCCAGGAAAAAAGAGCTGCGAGAATCAAGCGTCGTAATCTGGACCACCACGCCCTGGACCATGCCAGGCAACCGAGCGGTCTCGTTCTCACCCCGCATCGAGTATGGCCTGTTCGAGGTCACCGCCGCGGAGAACGAATTCGGTCCGCAGGCGGGCGAGAAGCTGATCTTCGCCGACAAGCTGGCGGAGGAGTCGTTCGCGAAGGCCAAGCTGCAGTTTACGAAGCTGCGCGGCGTCACCGCGGATGAACTGGCGGCGTTGACGCTGGCGCATCCCCTCAGGGGCTTCGGCGGCGGCTATGAGTTTACAGTCCCGCTCCTCCCCGGCGATCACGTCACCGACGACGCCGGGACCGGGTTCGTCCACACTGCGCCCGGCCATGGCCGCGAGGACTTCGACGCCTGGATGGATGCGGCGCCTGAGCTGCGGCAGCGCGGCATCGACACGGCGATCCCTTTCACCGTCGACGACGCCGGCTTCTTCACCAAGGACGCGCCGGGCTTCGGGCCGGACCGCGAGGGCGGGGCGGCGCGCGTCATCGATGACAATGGCAAGAAGGGCGATGCCAACAAGGTCGTCATCGACGCGCTGATCGAGCGCGGCATGCTGTTCGCGCGGGGGCGGCTGAAGCACCAGTATCCGCATTCGTGGCGCTCGAAGAAGCCGGTCATCTTCCGCAACACGCCGCAGTGGTTCGTCCACATGGACCTGCCGCTCGGCGACGGCACGACCCTGCGCACCCGCGCGCTCGCGGCCATCGACGCCACCCGCTTCGTGCCGGCGCAGGGACAGACGCGACTGCGCGCCATGATCGAGGAGCGGCCGGACTGGGTGCTGTCGCGCCAGCGCGCCTGGGGCGTGCCGATCTGCGTCTTCGCCGACGAGGACGGCAACGTGCTCAAGGACGACGCGGTCAATGCCCGCATCCTCGACGCCTTCGAGAAAGAAGGCGCGGACGCCTGGTTCGCCGAGGGCGCGCGCGAGCGCTTCCTGGGCAGCCGCGCCAACGAACCGTGGACGATGGTCAAGGACATCCTCGACGTCTGGTTCGACTCGGGCTCGACCCACACCTTCACGCTGGAGGACCGGCCGGATCTCAAATGGCCGGCAGACGTCTATCTCGAAGGCTCCGACCAGCATCGCGGCTGGTTCCATTCGTCGCTGCTCGAAGCCTGCGGCACGCGCGGCCGCGCGCCCTACGACACGGTCATCACCCATGGCTTTACCATGGACGAGGAAGGCCGCAAGATGTCGAAGTCGCTCGGCAACACGGTCGTGCCGCAGGACGTGATGAAACAGTCGGGCGCCGACATTCTGCGCCTGTGGGTCGCCACCACCGACTACTGGGAGGACCAGCGGCTCGGCAAGACCATCCTGCAGACCAATATCGACGCCTACCGCAAGCTGAGGAACACGATCCGCTGGATGCTGGGCACGCTCGCGCATGACCAGGGCGAGGAGGTGGCACTCTCCGACATGCCGGAACTGGAGCGGCTGATGCTGCATCGGCTGGCCGAGCTCGACGAGCTGGTGCGCAAGGGCTACGACGCGTTCGACTTCAAGCGTATCGCCAAGTCGCTGCTCGACTTCATGGTCGTCGACCTATCGGCTTTCTATTTCGACGTGCGGAAGGACGCGCTCTACTGCGACGCGCCGTCGAGCGTGCGCCGCAAGGCCTCGGTGGTCGTAGTCCGTCATATCTTCGATTGCGTGGTGAAATGGCTGGCGCCGCTGCTGCCCTTCACCACCGAGGAAGCCTGGCTCGAACTCCACGCCGACGACCGTTCGGTGCACCTGACGCAGTTCCCGAAGGTGCCGTCGGCCTGGCGCGACGAGGCGCTGGCCGAGAAGTGGCGCAAGGTACGCACGGTGCGCCGCGTCGTCACCGGCGCGCTGGAGCTGGAGCGGGCCAAGAAGACGATCGGTTCGTCGCTGGAAGCGGCCCCGCGCGTGTTCATCGCCGATGCCGAACTCGCGGACGCCGTCGCGGACGTCGACATGGCCGAGGTGGCGATCACCAGCGCCATTTCGGTCGTGGCGGGGGACGGGCCGCCGGATGCCTTCCGCCTCGACGAGGTGAAGGGCGTGGCCGTGGTCTTCGCGCCCGCGCCGGGCACGAAATGCGCGCGCTCGTGGCGCTATACGGAGGATGTCGGCTCCGATCCGGAGTTCCCGGACGTGTCGGCGCGTGACGCGGCGGCACTTCGCGAGCTG
Source organism: Mesorhizobium sp. (assembly GCA_019635735.1). Taxonomy (GTDB): domain Bacteria; phylum Pseudomonadota; class Alphaproteobacteria; order Rhizobiales; family Rhizobiaceae; genus Mesorhizobium_A. Next base: position 101,712 of record JAHBYX010000003.1, on the reverse strand, counting down.
CGGACACTGGGCCGTCTTTAGCGATTGTTCGCATTTGCAGGGCAATGTGACCGGACGGCAACGTCCGGTCGTTGCCCTCGACAATGCCATGGGATAAACAGTCCCGATGTCCCGGCGCCATCTTTTCGCCGGATCGGGATGCGTATCGGTGTGCTAGGCATAGGCCGCGCCCGGATTGCCGACCGAACAGGATGAAGCGGACGAAGATGAAGATGACAATCGAGCACGCCGGCATGACCCGCAGGATTTCCGCCGGCGCCGTCGTGGCGATATCGGCTGTTGCGCTGTCGGGATGCATGGGCATGGCGCCGACCTACGGCACCGGCAAGCCCGCCGACACCCAGCTGATTGAAGACGTGACCGGCATGTTCTCGCTCGCGCCGGAGAAAAAGGCGCAGATCGACTACAAGCCCCGTCCGGAGCTGGTGAAGCCGGCCGGTCCTAAGAATGCGGCGCTTCCCGCACCCCAGGACAACATCGTCACCGCCTCGGCCGGCGGCGCATGGCCCGAATCGCCCGAGGCCCGCCTTGCCCGCATCCGCGACGACGCGACCAAGAAACGCGACGAACTCGGCTTCGAACCCGAAGTCGACATGCCGCAGGAGACCCGCCGCGTCTATCGCGATGCGCGCGGCAACGAGGTCAATCCCGACGGCTCGCCGATCTCGGTCGAAGGTCAGCGCAAGGAGTTCAACGAACGCCTGGCGATGAACAAGCAGGGCAGCCCGACGGAGCGCCGCTATCTCAGCGAGCCGCCGCTGGAATACCGCGCCCCGGCGGCCACGGCGCCCACCGACGATGTCGGCGAGGACGAGTGGAAGAAGGAAAAGCGCCGCAAGGCCGGCCACACCAAGAAGGGCACCGGCTGGTCCTCCTGGCTTCCCTGGTGATCGGCCGCCGAGGTCAGCGTCTGTCGAGAAAAAAGCCCTTCAGAAGCTCGGCCGCTTCGGCTTCCGCTATTCCGTCATAGACTTCGGGCACATGGTGGCATGTCGGCTGGGTGAAGAACCGCCCGCCGCTTGCCACGGCGCCGCCCTTTGGATCGGCGGTGCCATAATAAAGCCGACGCAGCCGCGCGAACGAAATCGCCGCCGCGCACATCGCGCAGGGCTCCAGCGTCACGTAGAGGTCGGCGCCGGTCAGCCGCTCGCTGCCGATGGCTTCGCAGGCCTGGCGGATCGCCAGGATTTCGGCATGCGCCGTCGGGTCGTTGAGCTCACGGGTGCGGTTTCCCGCCTTCGACAGGACCGCCCCGTCGCGAACGACGACCGCGCCGACGGGAACTTCGCCGCGCGATGCGGCGGCGCGGGCTTCAACGAGCGCCTCGGCCATGAAATCGCGTCGCGAAACGTGCATCTGTCCTTGAAATCCCTCGCGCGAAAACGGCGCACCTGATAGTTACCCGCCCCGAGAGGCAAAGACCACATGAGCGACGATCGAAAGAAAACTCCGGGAAACCGCGGCCGCAGCGGAAGCGGGCCCGGTGCACGGGGCCCCGGCGGCGGCAAGCCGAAATTCGGCAAGCCTGCTGCCAAGAAGGGCGACAGGCCGACCACCTATCGGACCGAGCGCACCCCGCGTCCGGCCGACGCCTCGGCCGAGAAGCGTGAGTTCCGCCCGCGCCGCGACGCCGCCACCGCATCCTCCGATACGCCCAAGAGAGCCTTTAAGCCGCGCGAAGACCGCGCCGAAAAGCCAGCGCGAGCCGAGGCACGCCCGTTCCGCAAGTCGAGCCCGGGCGAACGTCCCTTCGCCAGCAAGTCCGGCGACAAGCCCTACCGCAAGCCTGACGGCGACAGACCCTTCCGCAAGCCGGCGGAACCGGGAGAGAAGCGCGAGTATCGTGCGCGCCGCGACGATGCGGCGGCCGCTGGCACCGAGGCGCCGAAACGCGAGTATCGTCCGCGCGCCGAAGGCGACAAGCCCTATCGCAGGCCGGACGGCGACCGCCCGTTCCGCAAGCCGGCCGAGGCCGGCGAAAAACGCGAATATCGCCCGCGCCGCGACGACGCGGCTGCTGCTGGCACGGACGCGCCGAAGCGCGCCTACCGTCCGCGCGCCGACGGCGACAAGCCGTTCCGCAAGCCGGACGGCGACCGTCCGTTCCGCAAGCGTCCCGATGGCGACGCTCCGCGCCCCGGCGGGCGGTCCAGGCCGTTCGAAGCGCGCCCCGTTCGCGACGAGGCCGCACCCGAGGAGGGCGAGCGGATCGCCAAACGTCTCGCCCGCGCGGGCATCTCGTCGCGCCGCGACGCCGAAGAGATGATCGCGGCCGGCCGCGTCAAGGTGAACGGCAGGGTGCTGTCTTCGCCCGCCGTCAATGTCGGCCCGGATGACGTCATCTATGTCGACAACGAACTGATCCCGGCGATCGAGCGGACCCGCCTCTTCCTGTTCCACAAGCCCGGCGGGCTGGTGACCACCAACCGCGATCCCGAAGGCCGCAAGACCATCTTCGACGTGCTTCCGGAGGGGTTGCCTCGGCTGGTCACAATTGGCCGGCTCGACATCAACACCGAAGGCCTGCTGCTGCTCACCAATGATGGCGGGCTGGCGCGGGTGCTCGAACTTCCGGCCACCGGCTGGCTGCGGCGTTACCGCGCCCGCGTCCATGGGAGGGTCGACGAGAAGGCGCTGGCCGGACTGAAGGACGGCATCGCGGTCGACGGCGTCTTCTACGGGTCGATCGAGGCCTCGCTCGACCGCGAGCAGGGCTCAAACGCCTGGCTGACGATCGGCCTGCGCGAAGGCAAGAACCGCGAGGTCAAGAACGTGCTCGGCGCGCTCGGCCTCGACGTCTCGCGACTGATCCGCATCTCCTACGGTCCGTTCCAGCTCGGCGAGCTGGCCGAAGGTGCCGTCCAGGAATTGAAGGGCAAGGCCCTGCGCGACCAGTTGGGCGATCGTCTGATCGCTGAATCAGGCGCCAATTTCGAAGCGCCCATCGTCAACGAATTCTCGAACAAGCCGGTCGTCCGCTCACGCGAGGCGGGCCCCGAGCCGACCGTGCCGCGCCGCGAACGGCGCGTCGAGCCCGGCGAAGGCGGCCTGATCAAGAATCGCAAGCGCTCGCGCGACGAGCATCGCGAGGACGTGCTCGGCCGTCTGGGCACCAGGCCGGACCGTCCGCGCTTCGACTCCAAGGGCGGTGACAAGCCGCGGGGTAAATCGTTTGGCAAGCCGGGCGGCCGAACGGAAAAGCCGTTCGAGCCGCCGAAGGCCCGCAGCGCCAATGTGTGGATGGCGCCGGGGGCACGACCGCAGGGCAAGAAGGCCGAGTCAGGACTCGCGTCCGGCGAAAAGCGCGAGGGCCGTTTGCGCTCGCCGACCTCCCGCCCGCCCGGTCAGGGAAAGCCGCGTAAAGACCGCTGATGCGCGTCGTCGGCGGTGAGTTTCGCGGTCGTGCGCTGGCGACGCCGCGCTCGAGCGCGATCCGGCCGACGACCGACCGGACGCGCGAGGCGGTATTCAACGTCTTGGCGCACCGCTACGCCGACAGGCTGGAAGGTGGGCGCGTGCTCGACCTCTTCGCCGGGACGGGTGCGCTCGGACTGGAAGCGCTGTCGCGCGGGGCCTCGTTCTGCCTGTTCATCGAGGAATCGGCGGAAGGCCGCGGGCTGGTTCGGCAGAACATCGAGACGCTCGGGCTGCAGGGCCGCACGAAACTGTTCCGCCGCGACGCCACGGCCCTCGGTCCATCGGGGACGCTCGGCATGTTCGATCTGCTCTTCGCCGATCCGCCTTACGGCAAGGGATTGGGCGAGCGCGCGCTCCAGTCGGCGCGGCAGGGCGGCTGGATCGGTCCGGGAAGCCTGTGCGTCGTCGAAGAGGCCGCCGACGCAGCCTTCTCGCCGGGCGATGGCTTCGAAATCGTCGACGAGCGCGCCTATGGCGATACGGTGATCCGCTTCATCGAGGTGACGTAGGACAATTTTTCGCGATGGCCATGTTGCAGCCACGCGCTTTCGCGACATGTGCGACTACAATCGCTTGATTCAGGGAGGGCTTGGGCATTGCTCGGCATACATTCGAGGCGCCTCGCGAGAGGAACCGCAGTCGCGCTCGCGCTGCTTTTCGGCCCGGTCGCGGTGGCGCAGGAGGTGCGGCGGGAGCCGGTGAGCGACTTCACGCTTGCCAACGGCCTGGAGGTCGTCGTCATTCCCGACCGCCGCGCACCGGTCGTCACCCACATGCTCTGGTACAAGGTCGGCGGCTCCGACGAGGAACCCGGCAAGTCGGGCATCGCGCATTTCTTCGAGCATCTGATGTTCAAGGGCACGAAGAATGCGAAGCCCGGCGAATTCTCCCGCCGTGTCGCCGAGATCGGCGGCCAGGAGAACGCCTTCACCTCCAATGACTACACCGCCTACTATCAGCAGGTCTCGCCGGACGCGCTGCCCGACATGATGCGCTATGAGGCCGACCGGATGCGCAACCTGATCCTCACCGATGAGGTGATCGTGCCCGAGCGCGACGTCATCCTCGAGGAGCGCGCCTCGCGCGTCGACAGCGATCCGGGCGGTATCCTGGCCGAGGAGATCGACGCGACGCTCTACCAGAACCATCCCTACGCGACGCCGGTCATCGGCTGGCGCCATGAGATCGCCCAGTTGAACCGCAAGGACGCGACCGACTTCTACGACCGCTACTATGCGCCGAACAACGCCGTTCTGGTCGTGGCGGGGGACGTCGATGCCGAGACGGTCAGGAAGCTCGCGGAGGACACCTATGCCAAGGTGCCGCGCGGTCCGGACCTGCCGCCGCGCATCCGCCCGGTGGAGCCCGACCAGAACACCTCGCGCACCGTGACTCTCAAGGACCCGCGCGTCGGCGTGCCGAGTTTCCAGAAGAACTGGCTCGTGCCTTCCTACTCAAGTGCGGCGCGCGAGAAGCTGGACGGCGAGCCCGAGGCGCTCGACCTCCTGACGGAGATCCTGGGCGGCGGCATCCGCAGCCGCCTGCATCAGGAACTCGTGGTGAAGCGCGGGATAGCCTCGTCGGCTGGGGCCTACTACCAGGGTACCACGCTCGACCAAACCGACGTCACTCTCTACGGCTCCCCGAGGGGCGCGGCGACCCTGGCCGAGGTCGAGGCGGCGGTCGATGCGGAGGTCGTGAAGCTGATCGAAGGCGGCGTGACCGAGGAAGAGCTCGACCGCGCGCGAAACCGTTTCCTGCGCAGCCTGATCTTCGCTGCCGACAGCCAGTCGGGCATGGCGCGCATGTATGGTTCGACGCTGACGACGGGCGGCACGATCCGCGACATCGACGAGTGGCCGGACCGCATCAGGAAGGTGACGCCGGAGGACATCCGCAACGTCGCCAAGAAATACCTGTCGCCCGACACCGCAGTGACGGGGTATCTGCTGCCCGCGGGAGGAAACGCCGGATGATGACCACCTCCATGGCCGCCGGCCGCCACGTCAGTGCCTTCCTCGCGTTCGTTTTCATGTTCACCATCGCCGTGTTTTCATCCGCCCAGGCGGAGGTGAAGATCCAGGACGTCGTTTCCTCCAAGGGTGTCCGCGCCTGGCTGGTAGAAGACTACTCGGTGCCGATCGTATCGATCCGCTTCGCCTTCCGCGGCGGCTCGACGCAGGATCCGGCGGGCAAGGAAGGCCTGGCGAATCTGATGACCGGCCTGTTCGACGAGGGAGCGGGCGACCTCGATAGCGATGCCTTCCAGCTTCGCCTGGACGATGCCGGCGCGGAGATGAGCTTCAGCGCAGGTAGCGACGCCGTCTACGGATCGATGCGAATGCTCGCCGAGCAGCAGGACGAAGCCTTTGCGCTGCTGCGCATGGCGATCCAGGCGCCTCGTTTCGATGTTGCGCCGATGAACCGCATCCGCGACCAGATCATCTCGGGTATCCAGGCGGCCGCGCTCGATCCCGCTACCAAGGGCGAGGTCGCGTGGCGTGAGGCGATCTACGGGAAGCATCCCTATGCGCGGCCGGACGAAGGCACGGCGGAAACGCTTGCGACCATCGTTCCGGACGATATCAGACAGTTCCACGCCCGTATCTTTGCGCGCGGCAACCTGGCTGTCGGCGTGGTGGGAGCGATCGATGCGGAAACACTGAAGCGCCGGCTGGACGAACTGTTCGGCGCACTTGCGGCCGAACCTGCGCTGACTCCGGTTGAGCGCGCGGAGCCGAGGTTCGCGCAGCAGATCGACGTGGCGTCGAACCTGCCGCAGACCACCCTGCAACTCGCCTGGCCGGGCATCGAGCGAAAGGATCCGTTGTTCTTCGCCGCCTATCTGATGAACAATATCCTTGGCGGCGGCGCGTTCTCCTCGCGCCTGTTCGAAGAAGTCCGCGAGAAGCGCGGGCTGACATACGGCATCAGCTCCGCGCTGGTGAACCGCGACTACGCCACCGCGCTCGCAATCGGCACCTCGACCCGCTCCGACCGCGCGGCCGAGACCCTCGCCATCATCCGGTCCGAAGTGGCAAAGATGGCAGCCGAAGGGCCGACCGAGGCCGAACTCGACTTCGCTAAGAGATACGTCATCGGAGCCTACGCCATAAACAATCTCGATTCGTCGGGGGCGATCGCACGGACGCTGGTGGAACTTCAGCTCGACGGTCTCGGTATCGACTATATCGAGCGCCGCGCCCAGCTCATCGACGCGGTGACGCTGGAGGACGTGAAGGCCGTAGCCAAGCGCCTGCTCAGCTCGGAGCCGGCCGTGATGGTTCTCGGGCCGGCGATCTCGCAAGGCGCGGTGCAGTGACTGCACCTGCCGCCGGACGCGCGAAGAAGCCGTCAGGGCCGACCTTCGCCCTGGCCTTGGGCGGCGGCGGCGCGCGTGGCCTGGCGCATATCCACGCTATCGAGGCGCTGGACGAGCTCGGCATCGAGCCCGTCGCCATTGCGGGTTCGTCCATCGGTGCGATCATGGGCGCGGGCATGGCCGCCGGCATGAGCGGCGCGGATATCCACCACTACGCCAAGTCGATCCTGGGGCGCCGCGGCGAGGTCGCGAGCCGGATCTGGAAGTCGCGACCCGGCAGCCTGCGGGAAGCGGTGGCCGGCGGCTTTCGGCTGGGCCAGTTCGACATTCCGCGGATCCTCAAGGCCTTCCTGCCGGACGCGGTGCCGGACACGTTCGAGCAGCTGAATATACCGCTCAAGGTGACGGGCACCGACTTCTACGGGCACAAGGCTGCCGTCTTCGAGAGCGGCGACCTCCTGTCGGCGCTGGCCGCGTCGGCGGCCATACCGGCCGTGTTCCGTCCCGTCCTGCGCGACGGCCGGTATTACATCGACGGCGGCTTCTACAATCCCGTGCCCTTCGATCTCCTGTTCGGGACGGCCGACATCGTAATCGCGATCGACGTCGTCGGCGCGCCGGAGGGAGATCCGGGTGTCGCCCCGGCCACGCTCGACCTGATGTTCGGCACGAGTCAGTTGATGATGCAGTCGATCATCGAAACGAAACTCGGACAGCACAGGCCGGATATCTTCCTGCAGCCGCCGGTCTCCAGGTTCCGCGTGCTCGACTTCCTGAAGATCGACAAGGTGATGAGCGCGACCGCGCCGCTCAAGGATGAGCTCAAACGCGCGGTCGACGGCGCAGTCAGGTCGCGGGCGGTTTCACTGTAGTGTCGCCGCCTTGCCGGTGGAGAAGGGCGAGTTCGCGGTGGGCGGCGGCGGTGGAACCTGGTCGTTGCCGCGGGTTTTGTCGACAGCGATCCGCCGCACCAGCCGGAAGCAGACGATGACGGACGCGAGGCCGAAGACGATTGCGCCCAGCGCCCAGCCGCCGACGACACCCTTGGCGCCATAGAGATTAGCGCCCACCCACACGAAGGGGATGACGCCGAGGGTCGACCGCCCCCAGTTGAAGACGGTGCCGTAGCCCGGAAAGCCCAGATTGTTGAACGCCGCATTGGCGACGAACAGCGCGCCGTTGAACAGGAAGCTGCCGGCTGCGAACAGGCAGAAGAAGATCACCAGTTCGCGCGCCTCGCCCTGCGCTCCGAACAGGTCCGCCACCTGCACGGAAAACAGCGCAAGAGCCGCCCAGACCGCGAGACAGTAGACCAGCGTGACGATCAGGCTGTCGCGCATCGTCTGCATCAGTCGGCCGTAGAGCCTCGCGCCGTAGTTCTGGCCGAGGATCGGCCCCACAGCCCCCGACAGGGCGAAGATCACGCCGAAGGCGACCGGTATGATGCGCCCGACGATCGCCCATCCGGCGACGGCATCGTCGCCGAAATCCGCCATCCTGACGGTGACGTAGGTGTTGCCGACCGGTGTCGCGATCTGGGTGAGGAGTGCCGGGATGCCGATGCCGAAGAACGGCCTCGTCGCGGCCTTGAGACGCGAAAGATCAGGCATCCGGATCAGGTGGTGAACGACATGCGCGCCGTGAAGGCCGACCGCGAGGATCACAAAACGGGACAGGACGGTCGAGATCGCGGCGCCCGTGATCCCGAGATCGAGCCCGAAGATCAGCAGCGGATCCAGGATCGCGGCCGCGACGCCGCCGGACAGCGTCACATACATGGCCCGGCGCGCGTCGCCGACGCCGCGCAGGATGCCCGTCGTGCACATCCCGAGTGCCATGATCGGCGAGGAGGGAATGACGATGCGCAGGAAATCGGCGCAGATCCGCGCCGTTTCTCCCCTTGCTCCCATCCAGCCGACGAGCGTGTCGAGGAACGGCCAGATGACAGCTGCGAGCGCGGCCGTGGCCGCCCCCACGAAGACCATCGAAGCGCCGCCGAGTCTGGCCGCCTCGACGCGGTCGCTTCGGCCGAGCGCGCGCGAGACCAGCGCCGAGGCCGCGATGGTGAAGCCGATCGACACGGAAATGGTGAAGAACAGGAGCGTCCCGGCGAAGCCGATCGCAGCGGCCAGTTCCTGCACGCCAAGCATCGAGATGTAGAACAGGTTGAGCGCGTCGACGACGAAGATGGCGATCAGCCCGATGGACCCCGTCGCCGTCATCGAGATCACATGGCGCAGCGTCGACCCTGTCGTGAACCGGGCCGTGCGCGGGCGTTCCCCCGGCTGCGTTCCTCCCTGTTCCATTCCCGATGGTCTCCGCTTAGCCCGGGGCCGCCGACGGCTCTTTTCTATCGGCCTCCTCGATCGCCTTGTCGAGGCGGCGCGCCTCCCGGCTGGGCCGGGTGAGCGGCTCGGGCGTCACCGGTGTCGTCGTCAGCGTGCTGTTGCCCGCGTACATCCCGCCCGAGGACTGCATGGCAAGTCTTTCTTCGTCGCGCCGCCGCACATCTTCCGCGATACTGAGCGCTTCCATTTCCGACACGCCCAGCCCCTCAAGGGTCCGGCGCCCGAACATCAGGCCGGATTCGAACGTCTCGCGTATCTCGTAGTCGACGCCCTTGGCGCGCAACTGCAGAGTATGCGTCCGATCATAGGCGCGCACGTAGAGCTTCACGTCGGGATAGTCGTGCTGGATCAGATCGACGATCTTGTCGGTAGTTTCTCGTTCTCGCGTGCATATCGCGACGATCTTGGCGTCGCGGATACCGGCCGATTCGAGCACGTCCTTGCGCGTCCCGTCGCCGAAATAGATGCGGAAGCCGAACTTCTCGACTGCGCGGACGCGGTTGGCCGAACTGTCGATGATCGTGACTGACGTTCCGCCCGACAGCAGTATCTGCGAGGCAATCTGGCCGAAGCGGGAGAACCCGATCATGAGCACGTCCGCGCCTGCTTCCTCGAAATTCTCGTCGATCTCATCCGCGTCCTGTGTCGATTTCAGACGCCGGCCGAGGCGGACGGCAATGGGGGTAAGCGCCATCGAGATGGTCACGATCGCGACCAGGATCGACGAGGTTTTCGTGGAAAGGATTGCGGCGCCGGCGGCCGCCGAGAACAGGACGAAGCCGAACTCGCCGCCCTGCGGCAGGATCAATGCGACTTGCAGGGCATCGTCGTGGATCGCGCCGAAGAGGCGGGCGAGCGGGTAGATGATGGCGGCTTTCACCAGCATCAGCAGCGGCACGGCGATCGCGATCATCAGCCAGTTGTCCCGGATGACCGCGAGATCCAGCGACATGCCAACGGCCATGAAGAACAGGCCGAGAAGGATGCCGCGGAACGGTTCCACGCTGGCCTCCAGTTCGTGACGGTAGGAGGAATCGGCAAGCATCACGCCGGCCAGGAATGCACCCATCGCCATCGAAAGCCCGGCGAACTGCATCAGTGTCGCCGCGCCCAGCACCACGAGCAGGGCGGCTGCGATCATCGCCTCCCGCGCGCCTGTATTGGCGATGATGCGGAACAGCGGATTGATCAGATAGCGCCCGGAGACGAAGAGTGTGGCCACCGCCGCACCCGCGATCGCCAACTCCTGAAAGCCCAGGTCTTCCGTCTCCACGGCGAAGGGGGCCAGGATCGGAATGATCGCGAGCAACGGCACGATCGCCATATCCTGCAGCAGCAGGATCGAGAACGAGATCTGGCCATAGCGCCGGTTGAGCGAGCCCTGCTGTTCGAGGATCTGGGTCGCGAAGGCGGTCGACGACAGCGCCAGGCCGAAGCCGGCGAGGATCGCGGCCGGGAGAGAGAACCCGGCCAGGAAGGCTGCGAGCGCTGTAAGGACGATGCCCGTTATCACCACCTGAGCTGTGCCAAGCCCGAAGATTTCCCGCCGCATCGACCACAGGCGGGCGGGCTTGAGCTCCAGGCCGATAATGAACAGCAGGAAGACGACGCCGAGTTCACCCAGCTGCAGCAATTCGTCGCCCCCGGTGATCAGGAGCGTCACAGGTCCGATCGCGATACCGGCGGCGATGTAGCCAAGAACCGTCTCCAGGCCCACTCGCTTGAAGAGTGGCGCGGCGATGACGGCGCCGCCGAGCATCAGGAGCACCTGTGCGTAGATCGCCGGTCCGTGTTGTTCCATGAAGCGTCTCGTCTCGAATTGGCGGGCAGCCGTTGTCCGCTGCCCATTGCAGAACCCCGGAGGGAACAATAGATGGGGTCCGGAGCTATGTCAGATCAGATTGAGTCATTTCTGTTTCCGAAATGGCGCGGGAAGACGGAAATCCGGCGGCGGTCGTGCCCGCCCCTTCGCGGAACGGATTTAGCCGGGCGGCCGGACCCTGACGGCACATCGCTCCGCCAATGGGCATGCTCACCGCATGCCATCGTCCATCACAAGCGGGAAGCTTCCATGACAGCAACGCCGGATTCGCAGAAACTCGCCGAACGCGTGGCGTCCCTCGTCGAGGCGGCCAAGCGGGCAGGGGCGGATGCGGCCGACGCGGTCGCCGTCCGCTCCCGTTCCAAGGGTGTGACTGTCCGGCTGGGCAAGGTTGAATCGACCGAAGCGTCGGAGAGCGACGACATCTCGCTGCGCGTCTTCGTCGGCAAGCGCGTTGCCAGCGTTTCGGCCACCGCTGCCTCCGATCCGGCCAGCCTCGCCGAGCGGGCGGTGGCGATGGCGAAAGTATCGCCGGAGGACCCCTACCAGGGGCTGGCGGACGAAACACTTCTTGCGAAGGATACGGTCGACCTCGATCTGTTCGATCCGACCGACCTGTCCGCCGATCAGTTGCGGGAAGCCGCGCTCGAGGCCGAGCAGGCGGCGCTTGCCGTGAAGGGCGTGACCAACTCGGGCGGATCGAGCGCGTCGGCAGGCCTCGGCGGCATGGTGCTGGCGACCTCGCACGGATTTGTCGGCCACTATACGGCGACCCGCTTCTCGCGCTCCGTCAGCGCGATCGCGGGCGAGGGCACCGGCATGGAGCGCGACTACGACTTCTCCTCGCGGCAGCATTTCGCCGATCTCGACAGCGCAGCGGCGATCGGCAAGAGCGCTGGCGAGCGCGCCGTGCGCCGCCTCGGCGGACGCAAGGTTGCGACCGGCACCGTAACGGTTGTGTTCGATCCGCGTGTCGCGCGCGGCATTGCGGGCCATCTTGCAGGCGCGATCAATGGCGCCAGCGTGGCGCGCAAGACGAGCTTCCTGCGCGACATGATGGGAAAGCAGATGGCTTCGGCCGCGATAACCGTTACCGACGACCCGCTGCGAAGGCGCGGCCAGGCCTCGCGCCCCTTCGACGGGGAAGGCGTGCGCGGACAAGAGCTGACGATGGTCGACAAGGGCGTGCTGGGGCATTGGTTCCTGTCGAACTCCGCCGCCAAGGAACTGGGTCTCGTGACCAACGGTCGCGGCGCGCGCTCGGGCTCGTCGGTGTCGCCGACCTCGACCAACTTGGCGATCGAGCCGGGCGAGGTCTCGCCATCGGATATAATCGCGGCAGTGAAGTCCGGATTCTACGTCACGGAAGTCTTCGGTCAGGGTGTCAACATGGTGACGGGCGAATACAGCCGCGGAGCTTCCGGCTTCTGGATCGAGAATGGCGAGCTCGCGTTCCCGGTTACCGAGGTCACGATTGCGTCCAATCTGAAGGACATGTTCCTCGCGCTGGTTCCGGCAAACGATCTTGACCGCAATTTCGGCACGGCCGCGCCCACGCTCATGGTCGAAGGGATGACCCTTGCAGGCAACTGACGTCGTTCCCTCCGGTCTGGAGGCCGATCTCGAATTGATCGCCGAGGCCGCTCGCGCGGGCGGCGAGATCGCGATGGGCCATTTCGGCCGCAAGCACGAGATCCGGATGAAGCCGGGCGATTCGCCCGTGACCCAGGCCGACATCGCCGTCGACACCTACCTGCGGGAGACCCTGCGCAGGGCGAGGCCGGACTATGGCTGGCTCTCCGAGGAGACCGTCGACACGCCGCACCGGCTTGGCACGCAACGGCTCTTCGTCGTCGATCCGATCGACGGCACCCGTGCCTTCATCGACAACCGCGAAACCTGGTGCGTCAGCATTGCCGTCGTCGAGGCCGGACGTCCACTCGTAGGCGTTCTCGCCTGCCCCGCGATTGGCGAATTCTACTCCGCCACGCTCGGCAGCGGGTCTTTTCTCGACGGTCGGCGGCTCGCCTTGCAGGAGCCTGGACTTTCGCCGGCGATCGCCGGTCCAAAGCCGATGGTCGACGCGGCCCGCGCCGAATTCCCGGCCTTGCGAACGGTGCCCTACATCCCCTCGCTGGCCTACCGCGTCGCGATGGTGGCCGCCGGCCGTATCGATGCCACATTCGTCAAGCCGAAGGCGCATGACTGGGACCTTGCAGCTGCCGACCTGCTCTTGTCGGAGGCAGGAGGCGGCATTCTCTCGCGCACCGGCCTGTCACCGAGCTATGGCGGGGTCAATCCTCAACACGGCTCGCTTGTCGCGGGCGGTCCTTATCTACTAGACAGGCTCTCGGACATTCTGATCCGCCAGGAAGCCTGAATTGGCCGCGCGCGCCGCAGCCGATGGGAACAAAACGCTTAGGAGAGTGCGATGTCGGGCGACGGGGAAAAGAAGCAATTGCTGCATCTGGTCTTCGGCGGCGAGCTCAAGTCGTTGAAAGGCGTGGAGTTTCGCGACCTCGAAGGTCTCGATATCGTCGGCGTGTTCCCCGACTACAAGTCGGCCGAGCTCGCCTGGCGCGCCAAGGCGCAAGCCAGTGTCGACAATGCCCATATGCGCTATTTTATCGTCCATCTGCATCGGCTCCTCGATCCCGATTCGAAAACGGCGGGCGGGCACTGATCGGTGAGCGTGCGAGAAATGCCAGCGGAGGACGAGGCGCCGCGCCCCGAACGCAGGCGTAGTCCGCTCGGCCGCGCCTGGCGCCGCATCCGCAAACCGCTGGCGGATTCGAGGATCGTGAAGAACCTGCTGGCGTCGCTGCTCGCCAATGGCCTGCGTTTCGTCAAGGCGACAAACTCAATCGCACCTGGCTCCGACCCATTCGAAACCTTTTTGGATGTTCGGCCGAGCAGTATCTATGTGCTGTGGCACGGCCAGCATCTTCTGGCGCCGGCCTTTGTCCCCAAGGGCCAGCGACTGCCCACGATGTTCTCGCGCAGCGCCGATGCCGAACTCAATGCGCTTGCGGCAAGCCGGCTCGGTCTGGAGCCCATTCGCGGGTCCGGCGGTCGCGAAGGCGAGCATTCCCTCGAAAAAGGTGGGGCGAGGGCGTTGATCGCCCTTAAAAAGGCGCTCGATCAGGGCAAGTCGGTCTGCATGATCGCAGACATACCGCATGGGACGCCGCGCGAGGCGGGCCTTGGCATCATCACGCTCTCACGGATATCAGGCCGGCCTATCGTCGGCGTCGCTTTCGCCACCAGCCGGCGCAAGGTGCTGGAAAAGAGCTGGGACAAGACCACGATAAATCTCCCCTTCGGGCGCTGCGGGGTGGCCGCGACCGAACCGATCCAGGTGCCGAGGGACGCTTCGGAAAGCGAGCTCGAGGACTACCGCAAGCGGGTCACCGATGCGCTCAACGCGGCGACGGACCGCGCCTACAGGCTCGCGGACGGCCGGTCATGAGCGAACGCTGGGCACGCGCGATGTTGACCACCTACCGATGGGCGGGTGCCGCGGCCTATCCTCTGATCGGCGGCTATATCGCCTGGCGCGCGAGCAAGGGCAAGGAGGAGCGCAGCCGTCGGCGGGAACGCTATGGGGTCCCCGGGATGGCCCGTCCCGCCGGACCTTTGGTCTGGTTTCACGCGGCGAGCGTCGGCGAGACGCTGGCCGTTGCGCCGCTCGTCGAGCGGATCATGGGCCTCGGCATCAACGTGGTGCTGACCACCGGAACCGTCACCTCGGCGGCGATCGTGCGAGACCGCTTCAGCGAGGGCGTGATCCACCAATATGTGCCGCTGGACTTGAAGCCGGCGCTGAACCGCTTCCTCAATCATTGGGCGCCGGACCTCGCGATCATCGCCGAATCCGAGATCTGGCCGATGACCATCCTCGAACTCGGCTCACGCCGCATCCCGCAGATCCTCGTCAACGGCCGCATGTCCGACCGCTCCTTCGAATCCTGGAAGAAGCGTGCCTATATCGCCGAGGCGCTGTTCGAGAACCTGTCGCATGTGATCGCCCAGTCCGAGGTCGATGGCGAGCGTTTCCGCACCCTTGGCGCGCGGCCGGTGACGGTGTCCGGCAATCTCAAGGGCGATACCGAGCCGCTGCCGGTGGACGACGCGGCCCTTGCGACGATCGCGGGCCAGATCGGCTCTCGTCAGACATGGGCGGCTATCTCCACGCATGACGGCGAGGAGCAGGTGGCCGCTTCCGTGCATCGCCTGCTCAGGCAGCGCCATCCCAACATCCTCACAATCATCGTCCCGCGCCACCCCAAGCGCGCGGATGCGCTCGAGGCGGAGTTCGCCGCGACCGGGCTAAAGGTCGCGCGCCGGAGCCGCAACGACCGGCTTCGGAGCGACACGGACATCCTGCTCGGCGACACGATCGGTGAAATGGGTCTTTACCTGCGGCTGACCGAGATCGCCTTCGTCGGCCGCTCGCTGACGGCCGAGGGCGGCCAGAACCCGCTGGAGCCGGCTCTCCTCGACACGGCTGTGCTGTCGGGGCGCAACGTGCAGAACTTCCGCGACGCCTACCAGAAGCTGGTCGACAGCGGCGGCGCCAGACTCGTCCGGGACGCCGACATGCTGGCCGGCGCGGTGAACTACCTGCTCGTCAACCCTTCCAAGCGCCGGGAGATGATCGCCGCCGGCCGCCAGACCGTGGAGGCGATGCGCGGCGCGCTCAACCAGACGCTGAAGGCGCTGGAGCCCTATGTCCAGCCGCTGATCGTCAAGGCCCGCCTCGAGCAGGCGAATGGGCGCAGGGTCAGGTAGCGCGATGTCCGACCAGGTTGGATCGCTCTGATGGCGAGCGAAGCCCCGCCCTTTTGGTGGGATCGTCCCGACTGGCGCTCCGCGCTGCTCTGGCCGGTTTCCGCCATCTATGGCCTGGCTGCCGCGCGGCGGATGCGGCATGCCCGTCGAGAGCGGACCGGGATGCCGGTCCTCTGCGTCGGCAATCCGACCGTCGGCGGAGCTGGCAAGACCCCGACCGCCATCGCGCTCGCCCAGCAGGCGCGGCGCATGGGACGGGAGCCCGGCTTCCTGTCGCGCGGCCATGGCGGCAGTCTCGGCAAGCCGCATCTCGTCGACCTGCATCATGACAGCGCGAAGTCGACCGGCGACGAACCGCTCCTGCTCGCGGCGGAGGCACCGACGGCGGTAACGCCCAATCGTGCGGCCGGCGCCAGGCTGCTGATCGCCGAAGGCTGCGACTTCCTCATCATGGACGACGGCTTCCAGAGCGCCCGCATCCATTTCGACTTCGGGCTGCTGGTCGTGGACGCGCAGCGCGGGCTGGGCAATGGCCGCATCATTCCGGGCGGCCCGGTAAGGGCGCCGCTGGTCGACCAGTTGCGCTATGCCGATGCCGTCATCCGCATGGGAAAGGGAGACGCCGCCGATCAGGTCGTGCGCCTCGCCGCGCGTGCCGCCCTTCCCATCTACGACGCGGTCGCCCGCCCGCGCCCGGGAAGCGGGGTCGAAGGGCGTTCCTTCCTCGCCTTCGCCGGCATTGGCGATCCGGCGAAGTTCTTCCGCACGGTCGAGGAGGCGGGGGGAACCCTCGCCGCGACGCGGCCATTCCCCGACCATCACTATTATACAGACGAGAATCTCGCCGACCTGCTCGACCAGGCCTACGCCCTCGGCGTGGATCTGGTTACGACGGCAAAGGATGCAGTGCGGATCCGTCGTGCTTCGGATATCGCCACCCGTTTGCTCGACCGGCTGACCGTGATCGAGATCGACGTGGAGTTCGAACTTCCGGATGTCCCGGAGCGTATCATCCGCGACACGCTCGCTGCGTTCGAAGGCTGATGCGACGGCTCAGCCGCGCTTGCGCAGGCCGGGATTCATGTCGATCTCGCGCTTCAGCGAGACCGCGGCGTTTAGGTAGGCCTCCTGGCGCGCAACGCTCCAGTATTTCAGCTCGTCGAGAGGGATCGCTTCGCCCGTTACCGCGCAGCGCACGAACGACCCCGGACTGGCGACCTGGAAGTCGCCGTCGAGATAGCGGATGCGCGCTTCTTTCGCGCCGGGGCCTTCGAAACGGTTCATGTCTGCTCGTGTCTGAAGCGCCTCATCCGCCATACTTCGCACGGGAAATCAAGTTGCCGCTGCGGCGCGGCATCACCGCCGTCCGAACAGCCGCTCGATGTCGGCGAGTTTCAGTTCGATATAGGTCGGTCGGCCATGATTGCACGTCCCCGAACCGGGCGTCGCCTCCATTTGCCGCAGCAGCGCGTTCATCTCCTCGGGTCTCAGCTTGCGGCCGGACCGTACTGATCCGTGGCAGGCCATGGTCGCCGCGATCGCATCCAACCGGCGCGTCAGCGTTTCCGTCGTGTCGTTCTCGCCGATCTCGTCGGCGAGATCGCGGATCAGCTGGCCCGCATCCACTTCGCCCAGCATGGCCGGGGTCTCGCGCACCGCTATCGCGCCCGGCCCGAAACGCTCGACCGAAAGGCCAAACCGGCGCAACGTGTCCGCATGCCTGGCGATCCGCTCCGAATCGTCCTCTCCCAAGTCGACGATCTCGGGCACCAGAAGCATCTGGGCGGGCATGTCCCGGGTCGCAAGCGCGTTCTTGAGCTCCTCATAGACGAGGCGCTCATGTGCCGCGTGTTGGTCGACGATTATCAGCGAATCCCGCGTCTGCGCGACGATGTAGTTCTCGTGCACCTGTGCGCGGGCAGCACCCAGGTCGCGGTCCAGCAGATCGCCCGCCGGCTCGATTGTCCCGGCGCGCACGTCGGTTGAGCGCGCCGTCTCGAATGCGGCTTGCATCGCCTCGCCGAAACCGCCGGGCGGGCCGAAGGATGGCTGGACCGACCGGCCGCTCCATCCGAAATCGCGCGAGGCGTCGGCGCGGGGCCAGGTCGAGGCTCCACCGGGCGAAACTCCTTCCGTGCGGAACGCGGACATCATCGCCTCGGCGCCGCTCGTCGCCGCCCTGATGCCCGAGCGGGCGAGCGTTTCGCGGATGGCCCCGACGATCAGCCCGCGCACCAGACCGGGATCGCGGAAGCGCACGTCGGATTTCGCCGGATGGACGTTGACGTCGACCAGCGCCGGATCCAGCGTCAGGAACAGCGCCGTGACGGGATGCCGGTCGCGCGGCAAGACGTCGGCAAAACCGGCCCTGAGCGCGCCCGCGATCAGCTTGTCGCGCACCGGCCGGCCGTTGACATAGGCGAACTGCTGCAGCGCGTTGGCGCGGCTGTAGGCCGGTATGGAGATGTAGCCCTCGAGCCGCACACTCTCCCTTAGGGCGTCGACGGGAAGCGAGTTTTCGGCGAACTCGCGCCCCAGAACCTGGGATATACGATTGAGCCTGCCCTCGATGCCTTCGCCGGATGGCGGCAGGTCGATCGTGCCGCGGTCCGGGCCGGACAGGCTGAAGCGGACGTGCGGAAACGCGATGGCGATGCGCCTGACGGTGTCGGAGATAGCCGTCGACTCCGCCCGTTCGCCCTTCATGAACTTCAGCCGCGCCGGCGTGGCGAAGAACAGGTCGCGCACCTCGACCAGCGTGCCGATGTTGGCCGCGGCAGGGCGAACCGATGCGACCCGCCCGCCGTCGACGACGATCTCGGCACCGTTGCCGGCGGACGGAGTGCGCGAGCGGATCGTCAGTCGCGCCACCGAGCCGATCGAAGGCAGCGCCTCGCCGCGGAAGCCGAGCGCGCGGATTTCATTGATGTCGTCAGTGAGCTTCGAGGTGCAGTGCCGGGCGACCGCCAGCGGCAGTTCGGCCTCCGGAATGCCCGATCCGTCGTCGGTGACGCGGATCAGGTTGAGCCCGCCGCCCGCGGTCGCGATGTCGATGCGGGAAGCCCCCGCGTCGAGTGCGTTTTCGACAAGCTCTTTGACCACGCTTGCCGGCCGCTCGATGACCTCGCCGGCGGCGATCTGGTTCACCATCGTTTCGGAGAGCGGGCGGATCGGCATCCCGCCACCTTACCGGGATTCGCCCCGGCGAGGCAAAGGATCGGCGTCAGGCCACGTCGCTCTTGGCAAGCCTGAGCACAGGCTTCTTCGGCGAGCGCTGAGTGAGCCAGTCGCGCGCCTTTTCGACCGGCATCGGGAACGCGATCGAGTAGCCTTGCACCTGTTCGCAGCCGATCTTGAGCAGCGACGACAGTTCCTCTTCGGTCTCCGCCCCCTCGGCGATGATCGAGATGCCGAGACCGCGCGCCAGTTCGGTGATCGCCTTGACGATCGCGCTGTTGTCGTCGTTTGTGTTGATCTTCTGCACGAAGCGGCGGTCGATCTTGAGCCTGTCGATCTCGTTCGGGTTGACGTGGCTGAGCGAGGCGTAGCCGGTGCCGAAATCGTCGAGCTCCAGATGCACGCCCGCCGCGCGGATGAGCCTGAGCTTGCCGGCGATGCCGGTCTTCTCGTCGTCCAGGATCACGGATTCGACGATCTCGAGCGACAGTTTCTGCGGCGGCAGGCCGAAACGTTCGAGCGTGGCGAACAGGAAGCGGGCGAAATCGGGTTCGCGCAGTTCGCAGCCCGAAGCGTTCACGGCGAGGCGGCCGAACTGGATGCCGTTGTGGTGCCACTCGGCGGCGGCTTCGATCGCCTTCTCCATCACGATCCTGCCCACTCCGGCCATGAGGCCGGTCTTCTCAGCGATCGGGATGAACTCGCCGGGCGAGATCATGCCGCGCTCCGGATGCGGCCAGCGCACCAGAGCCTCGATGCCGGCGACCGAGCCGGTGACCAGCGAGACCTGCGGCTGGAAGTAGACCTCGAAAGAGCGCTCGGCGATCGCGGCGCGCATGTCGCGTTCGAGCGTCTTGCGGTACTCGAGTTCGCGCCGAAGCTCGTCGGAGAAGAAACAGAAGGAACCCGTCGTCTGCTTCTTGGCATTGTAGAGGGCGAGATCGGCATGGACGAGCAGATCGCTCGCGTTGTCTGCATCGACCGGATAGACCGCGATGCCGGCGCTGGCGGCGCACTGGATCGTCACGCCTTCGAAGTCCATCGGCTCGCTCAGGCGGTCGAGCACCCGCTTGGCCACCATCCCGATATCCTCGGTCAGGCCGGCGCCATTGAGCACGATCACGAACTCGTCGCCGCCGAGCCGCACGCACATGTCCGAGGCGCGCGAGGTCTCGCGCATGCGGCGCGCGGTCGTCGCCAGCACGAAATCGCCGGCGGCGTGGCCGACCGTGTCGTTGATCTGCTTGAAGCCGTCGAGGTCGAGCTGCAGTACTGCGATCCGCTCGCCGCGGCGCTTCGCCCCGCTGATCTGCGTGTCGAAATGATCGATGAGGAAGGCGCGGTTGTGCAGGCCCGTCAGCCCGTCATGCGCGGCGAGGAACGCCATCGAGTTGCGCGCCTCGACCAGCTCGCTGGTCTTGCGGCCGATCGCATTCGCCATCGGGCGGAAGATGAACATCGCGACCGCGATCAATAGCCCGATTGTCAGGAAGAACAATGTCCTGTGGACGGTCAGCATGTCGCCGAGGCGCGTGTTGATCACCCCGTTGAGACGTTCGCGCAGTTCGCTGTAGCCCCGCAGCGTCGTGTTCGCCACGGTCGCATCGAGATGGCTAAGCTCGAAGTTGGAGGAGTATCCGGCGGCAACCACGTCGAGGCCGTTCTCGTGCTCGCTGGCCGAGACGAAACGGTGGGCGCGGGCGGCCAGTTCGGCGGTGAAATGGTCGAGATGATAGGGCTGCTCGAACAGGACCTCTTCGAAGATCGCGTGGTCGCGGCCGGGCGTCGCAGGATTTTCGGCGCCGGACATCGCCAGCAGCCTGTCGTAGCCGCGCTCGAATTCGGATACGGCCGCGCTCAACGCCGCAAGCATGTCGGCCCGCGCTTCCGGCCGCGAAATCTGCACCTGGTTGGCCAGGAAAACGATCCGTTGGGATAGCGTGCCCTGGCCCGCGACCGTGGTCAGCAGTTCGCGGTCGTAGCGGTGTTCGGAAAGCCTGCGGTCGAGCAGCCAATAGGATGCCGTCGCCATCGACGCGATGAGGGCGAGCGCGATCCAGTAGGTGATCTTCATCTGCCGCGTCAGGCGCGAAGATCCCTCGATCTGAATCTTGTCGTCCATGGAAAGCCGTCCCCGGATGCGCATCTAGCCCATCCTCACTCTCCGCACGCGAAGGTTAATGTCGGGCGAAGAAAACCCCTTCCGGAACACTCGGAAGCGCCTATTCCGATCGCTGGTTAGTGGTGATTTGCGCGAATGGTTAAAATGCTATCGATTTTCGTCCTGGCCCTGGCTTCAACAAAGGCTTTTGTCGGGCGTCAAAATCGGCTTTAAGGGCGCCGAAAAGCACGTGCGAGGGAACGACGCCGATGAACATGGAACACAGGCCGGCAAAGCTGGCGGGCTTCGTCTGGAACGACCCTTTCCTTCTTGAGGAGCAATTGTCCGAGGATGAGCGGATGATGCGGGATGCGGCGGCGGCTTTCGCCGCCGACAAGCTCGCGCCCCGCGTCGAGGACATGTATCTCAACGAGACGTCCGATCCCTCGATCTTCCGCGAGATGGGCGAGGCCGGGCTGCTGGGCGTCACCGTGCCGGAGGAATATGGCGGGCTGGGTGCCAGCTACGTGACCTACGGTCTGGTCGCGCGCGAGGTCGAGCGCGTCGACTCCGGCTATCGCTCCATGATGAGCGTGCAGTCCTCGCTGGTCATGTATCCGATCCATGCCTATGGCTCCGAAGAGCAGCGCCGGAAATACCTGCCCAAGCTCGCGTCCGGCGAGTGGATCGGCTGTTTCGGCCTGACCGAGCCGGAGGCCGGCTCCGATCCCGGCGGCATGAAGACGCGCGCCGAGAAGACGCCCAGCGGCTATCGTATCAACGGCGCCAAGATGTGGATCTCCAACGCGCCGATCGCCGACGTGTTCGTGGTCTGGGCAAAGCTGAGGACCGACGACGGCAGGGACGAGATCCGCGGCTTCGTGCTGGAGAAGGGGATGAAGGGTCTTTCGGCGCCGAAGATCGAGGGCAAGTTGTCGCTCCGCGCGTCGATCACCGGCGAAGTGGTGATGGAGAACGTCGAGGTCGGGGAGGACGCGCTGCTGCCCAACGCGCGTGGCCTCGGCGGCCCGTTCGGCTGCCTCAACCGCGCCCGCTACGGCATATCCTGGGGCGCGCTGGGAGCTGCCGAGGACTGCTGGTTCCGTGCGCGCCAGTACGGTCTCGACAGGAAACAGTTCGGCAAGCCGCTCGCCGGCACGCAGCTCTACCAGAAGAAGCTCGCCGACATGCAGACCGACATCGCGCTCGGCCTGCAGGCCTCGCTGCGCGTCGGCCGGCTGATGGACGAGGGCAAGATGGCCCCCGAGATGATCTCGATCGTCAAGCGCAACAATTGCGGCAAGGCGCTCGACATCGCGCGAATGGCCCGCGACATGCACGGCGGCAACGGCATCCAGATCGGCTACCATGTCATGCGCCACGCGGCGAACCTCGAGACCGTCAACACATACGAGGGGGCGCACGACGTGCACGCGCTGATCCTCGGCAGGGCGCAGACGGGGCTGCAGGCATTCTTCTGATGGCCAAGGGCGGAGCGGAGCTGGAGGCGGATCCGCGCGGCGAGGTGAACGAACTCGTCACCCTGCGTGACGTGCTGCGCTATGCCGTCTCGGCCTTTTCCGCAGCCGGCCTGCACTACGGCCACGGATCGGACAACGCCGTGGATGAGGCGGTCTTCCTGATCCTCGAAACGCTCCACCTACCGGTGGATGACTTCAACGCGTTTGCGGATGCGCGCCTGACCGCGCGGGAGAAGGTACTGCTGGGAGAGCGGATCGCGCTCCGCGTCGAGGAGCGGCTGCCGGCGGCTTATCTCACCGGTCGCACCTATCTGATGGACGTGCCGTTCCGCAGCGACGCGCGCGCGCTGGCTCCGCGGTCCTTCATCGCCGAACTCTTGCGGTCGCCGCTCTTTGACGGAACCGGGGAGGGGATGGCCCTGGTTGAGGATCCGGATACGATCTCGTCCGTGCTCGACCTGTGCACCGGCGGCGGTTCGCTGGCGATCTTCGCCGCACTATCCTTTCCGAACGCCGAGGTGGACGGCGCCGACCTGTCGGCCGAGGCCCTGTCGCTTGCGGCGGAAAACGTGGCCGATCACGGGCTCGAAGACCGAATCCACCTGTTTCAGGGCGATCTCTTCGAGGCCGTTGGTGGGCGCACCTACGATCTCATCATCACCAACCCGCCCTATGTCGGCCGCGAGGTGATGGAGGCGCTGCCCGCCGAGTTCCGCCACGAGCCTGCAATCGCGCTGGATGGCGGCGAGGATGGTTTCGACATCGTCCGCCGAATCCTTGCCGGAGCGGTCGGCCATCTCAATCCCGGCGGCGGGCTCTTGTGCGAGATCGGCACCGACCGCGAACTGCTCGAAGCGGAGTATCCCGACACGCCCTTCCTCTGGCTCGACACAGAGGGGAGCGAGGGCGAGGTGTTCTGGCTGACGCGCGAACAGCTGCCGTCCTGAGGTCAGGCGCGGGCGCGGGTTGCTTCCGTAGCTGCCGTGCAGACCCGGTTCCGACCCGCGGCCTTTGCCTGATACACGGCGGCATCCGCATCTTCCATGAGCTTGGCGAAGGAACGCGGCCTGTCGACGCTTCGCACGCTGAAGCCGATGCTCGCGGTCACCACGCGCTTGATGCGTTTCGGCCCGGACGTGTGGGCATTCTCGATGTTGATCCGCATCGTCTCGGCGATCGCCGCCGCCACATCGTGCGAGGCGCCTGTCAGCACCACGGCGAACTCCTCACCCCCCAGGCGGGCGACGAGGTCGAGATGGGGCCGCACGCTGGATTGCAGCGCATTGGCGACGGCCACCAGGCAGGCGTCGCCTTCGACATGGCCGAACGTGTCGTTGTACGACTTGAAGTGATCGATATCGACGATCAGTACCGCGCAGAGGGGCGGCGCGGAGCGACCGAACGCCATCAGATGGCGGCGATTGGCGACCCCCGTGAGGGGATCGGTCGAGCTCAGGACTTCGAGTTCCCGGTTGGCACTCTCTAGCGCGGCGCTGCGGTCTTCCAGGCGTTCGGCCAGGCGTCTGTTCTCGATCGACAAACGCAACGCCATGACCAGCTTCCGCCCGAGATCGCGTCCGATCCATGACGCGAACGGGGCAAGAATGACGAAGCCGAAAGCGAGGACCCAGCGGAACTCGAGAGAACTGAAGGCCGCGCCGACCGCGTAGCACCAGAAGATCGGGAAGTGGAAGAGGTTGTAGGCCGTCTGGTGCACCACCGAGGGTATCGAGACGGTCACGGCGCCGAGGCCGATCGATATGGTGAGCAGCGCCTGTTGACCGGTGGCGATGCTCAGCATCCACCCGCCGCCGATCCCCCAGGTCAGGCCGGAGAGAAGATGCATCACGCAGACGAAGCGCTCCCACGCATCGTCCGTCCATCCCGCGGGAACGCCGCGGACCCGCATGGCGGTGGTGATCACGTTGGTCGCGGCGATCGCGAAGATGCAGCCGAACCAGATCAGCAGACCCGTCGCGATATCGGGAGACCAGTAGACGTAGACGGAGAGCAGTGCTGCGATGATGCTGAGAAACGAGGCGGGAGACGAGCTATGGATGGCGTCCATCTGCAGCGAGAGGATCGACCTATCGTCGCGTGTCGGCTCGGAATCCACAGTCGCCACCAAATAAGCTTTCCTCTGGGTTGGCCGATCCTAGCGTCATCTACTTTAACAATTGATGTCCGGATCCGGCGGGACCGGACAGCACAGCATTGCCAGCGGTACACAGAGGCGAAGTCCCGCGCACGCGTTTCATCTTCGTAACGCCGCTGTTTCAGCGCTGCCTGCTGAGAGCGGCCGCGCGCGCTCGAATGGAAACGGGACGGTCCTAGATCGGGGCAGCCGCGCAGGCGATGCCGCGCGGCGCTTGTGAAAGGACAAATGCAATGAGCATTCAGAAGAAATCGGCCCCCGCCGAGCAGCTCCTCATGTTTCTCGACACGCTGGTATCGGTGCGCCTGTCGGCGTCCGCCGGCGAGGATCGGATCTCGATCATCGAGCATCGCATGCCCTACGGCTCCAAGACGCCGATGCACATCCATCGGAGGGAGGACGAGGTGTTCCACGTCCTCGAAGGCACGATGCGCTTCCGTGTCGACGGCAAGGATACCGTGGCACATGCGGGCCAGATCGTGCTGGCGCCGAAGGGCATTCCGCATGCGTTCCGGGTCGAGTCGGTCAGCGGCGCGCGCTGCCTGACGATCACCACCGGCGGCGATTTCGAGCGCATGCTGCGTGAGATGGCGAAACCCGCCGCGTCCGCCGAACTCATGCCTTATGTCGAGCCGAACCTGCACGTCCAGCAGGCGCTCGCCATGGCCTGTGCCCGCAACGGCATCGACATCATCGGCGGGCCGATCGCCTGAGCGATGGCTGCCCGGGCGGACTTCACCAGTCCGCCCGCCCTGGCGAGGTCGCATTTCCGGTAGATTTTGGCCCGCGCAGGCGCGATTGTCCCCTTCGATAAAGGGGATTCTCGATGCGCGACGCCTTTCTTTCGCACCTCGCCGGAGAACTGGACGGGCTGAAGTCCGCCGGCCTCTACAAATCCGAGCGCGTCATCACGTCGATGCAGTCTGCCGAGATCGAGGTGGTGGGCGGCGCCCACGTGCTGAACTTCTGCGCCAACAACTATCTCGGCCTCGCCGACAGCGAGGACCTGCGCGAGGCGGCGAAGGCGGCGCTCGACCGCTACGGCTACGGCATGGCCTCGGTACGTTTCATCTGCGGCACGCAGGAGGAGCATAAGCAGCTCGAGGCGCGCATATCTTCCTTCCTCGGCTTCGAGGACACGATCCTCTACGGCTCCTGCTTCGATGCCAATGGCGGCCTGTTCGAGACGCTGCTTGGCGAAGAGGACGCGGTCATCTCGGACGCGCTCAACCATGCCTCGATCATCGACGGCGTGCGGCTCTCCAAGGCCCAGCGCTTCCGCTACGCCAACAACGACATGAAGGCGCTGGAAGAGGAGTTGAAGAAGGCGGAAGCCTGCCGCTTCAAGCTGATCGCAACCGATGGCGTCTTCTCGATGGACGGCATCATCGCCAACCTCGCCGGCGTCTGCGACCTCGCCGAGAAATACGGCGCCATGGTCATGGTCGACGACAGCCATGCGGTGGGCTTCGTCGGCAGGCACGGCCGCGGCTCGGCCGAACATTGCGGGGTCGAGGGCAAGGTGGACATCGTCACGGGCACTCTCGGCAAGGCGCTGGGCGGCGCGTCGGGCGGCTATACGTCGGGGAGGCGCGAGGTGGTCGACTGGCTTCGCCAGCGCTCGCGGCCCTATCTCTTCTCCAACACCCTGATGCCGGCGATTGCCGCAGCGTCGCTGAAGGTGTTCGACATCGTCGAGCACGGTGACGCGCTACGCGCGAAGCTTGCCGGCAACGCCGCGCGCTTCCGCGAGAAGATGACCACGGCGGGCTTCCGGCTCGCCGGTGCGGATCATCCGATTATCCCGGTCATGCTTGGCGACGCCGCACTCGCCCAGGAGATGGCAGCGCGGATGCTGAAGCGCGGCATCTACGTGATCGGCTTCTCGTTCCCCGTGGTGCCGAAGGGCCAGGCCCGCATCCGGACGCAGATGTCGGCTGCGCATTCGCATGCGGATATCGACAGGTGCGTGGAGGCGTTCGTGGCGGTGGGGAGGGAGTTGGGGGTGGTGCCATGACCACTCTACACCATTGCTGCTTTTGCGGCGCCCCGATCTTGGAGCCGGTCAGTGACGAAGATGATGAGAACGGGGTCGAGTTTCGCATTCGCAGCCTCTGGATCGACGGAGGCTGGCAGTATCTCTACGCTCACGCCGATTGCGCGGCGTCGCGATTTGCAAATGAGCAACACACAATCGATTTCGATTGGTTGAACGACCCCGACAATCACCCTGAGCACCATCCTCATCTGGGACCGTGGGAATAGACATGTCCAACATGATGCGCGCCCTGGTCAAAGCCCGCGCCGAGCCCGGCATCTGGATGGAGCGGGTGCCGATTCCGGAGATCGGGCCGAACGACGTGCTGATCAAGGTCAGGAAGTCGGCGATCTGCGGCACCGACGTCCACATCTACAACTGGGACCAGTGGGCGCAGAAGACCGTGCCAGTGCCGATGGTGACGGGCCACGAATTCGTCGGCACGGTGGCCGACGTCGGCTCGGCGGTCAGCGAATACAGGCTCGGCCAGCGGGTCTCGGGCGAGGGCCACATCGTCTGCGGCCATTGCCGCAACTGCCGCGCGGGCAGGGGGCACCTGTGCCGCAACACCAAGGGCGTCGGCGTCAACCGGCCCGGCTCCTTCGGCGAATACGTCGCGATCCCGCAGCATAACGTCGTGCCGATCCCCGATGACATCCCGGACGAGGTCGCGGCGATCTTCGATCCGCTCGGCAACGCAGTCCACACCGCGCTCTCCTTCGACCTGGTCGGCGAGGACGTGCTGGTCACCGGGGCCGGGCCGATCGGCATCATGGGCGCGCTGGTGGCGCAGTGCGTCGGCGCGCGGAAAGTCGTCATCACCGACATCAATCCCTACAGGCTCGACCTCGCCCGCAAGGTGGGCGTGCAACATGTGGTCGACGCCTCGAAGGAGAAACTGCGCGATGTCATGCGAGACATTGGCATGACAGAGGGTTTCGACGTCGGCCTCGAAATGTCGGGCGCCGCGCCGGCCTTCCGCGACATGATCGACACGATGAACAATGGCGGCAAGATCGCCATCCTCGGCATCGCGCCGACCGGCTTCGAGATCGACTGGAACAAGGTCATCTTCAAGATGCTGACCTTGAAGGGCATCTACGGCCGCGAGATGTTCGAGACCTGGTACAAGATGATCGCGCTGGTACAGGGCCCGCTTGACGTCACGGGCCTGATCACGCACCGCATCGGCATCGACGACTACGAGGCCGGCTTCCAGGCCATGAAGAGCGGCAATTCCGGAAAAGTGGTGATGGACTGGTGAGGCAATCGCGAACGGAGACTGCCGAGCCTTTGACCGCACAGGTCCGGTCGCTCATTGAGCGCCTGCTGACTCGCCATGAGCGGGAGGTGGACGACGTCGCCAATCTGAAGGCCGGGATCGCGGCCATCGCAGGCATGCTCGCGGTCGGCTATCTGCCCTTTGTCAGCGGACAGCCGCTGTTGCTGGCACCGCTGGGCTTAACCTCAGTGCTCCTGTTCGCCCAGCCGTCCAGCCCGATGGCGCAGCCGATCAATGTGATGATGGGATTCCTGATCGGCGCAATCGTCTGCGAGGGGGTATTTTTCCTCCTGCCCGGAACCTGGCTCGCTGCGGCGGTCTCGGTCGGGATTGCGATCGTTCTCATGCGGTCGTTCCGCGTCACTCATCCGCCCGCGGGCGCCCTGCCGATCCTCGCGTTCGGCCAGGGCTTGCACGGGGTGAAGCTTTTCGCCGTCGTCTTCGTCGGTTGCTCGATCCTGGTGGCACTGGCGCTGATCGTGCATCGAATTCCGCCAAGGCGTCAGTATCCTCTGCGCGTCGAAGGCTAGATCTCGTCGAAGCGGCTGCCTTCCTTTGACGGGTCCTTGCTCAGCACGGCCTCTTCAAGGTCGTCGGGCAGCGCGTCGTCGCTCTCCTGATAGGGATTATCGTCGTCTTCCTCCGGAAGTTCGCCATCGGGCTCGTCGTCGAAAAAGTCCTCCGGTAGGTCCGCGAGAGGCAGATTGTCTTCCATCTCCGCTTCGGGTCGACTGTCGCTGGGCCGTGCCATCGGGTTCACTCCTTGATTTTCATCTCGAACCAGTTGAACGGCTCATTGGTTCCCTGTCCGATGATCATGACTGCGCCAATCGATCACTCCTCCTTCTTTTCCCGCGCCGCGACCGAGGTTGCGCGCGAACTGATCGGCTGTGCGCTGCTGGTGGACGGTGTCGGCGGCAGGATCGTGGAGACGGAAGCCTATGCGGGCGACGACCCCGCCTCCCACAGCTTCCGTGGACCTACGGCGCGCAACGCGGCGATGTTCGGTGCGCCGGCGCATGCCTATGTCTACCGCTCCTACGGCATCCACTGGTGCCTGAACTTCGTCTGCCTGCCGGGCAGCGCGGTGCTGATCCGGGCCCTTGAGCCGCTGGCGGGCCTCGAGGTGATGGCCGAGCGGCGCGGAACCGGGAATCCGCGCGCCCTCTGCTCCGGCCCCGGACGCCTGACTCAGGCGCTGGCCGTCGACGTTTCGCTGGACGGAGCTGCCCTCTCGCGCCCGCCCTTCCATCTCGAAGCCGGATCGCGGCCGGCGGATATCGCAGTCGGCCCCCGTATCGGAATCACCAAAGCCGCCGACGTGCCGTGGCGCTTCGGCCTTGCCGGATCGCCTTTTCTCAGCCGCCGGATGTGACGGGCTCGACGCTGCGGGGGCGGACAGCTAGGCTCGTGCGATGACATATCGCCATCCGAACGGTCGTCCATGACGGCCAACCTCGTTACCCTCGGCTCGAAAGGCGGCCCGGCGATCCGCCCCGGCGGCCCGTCCCCGACTTCCGCGCTGCTGCGGCTCGGCGGGCGCGTTATCGTTGTCGATTGCGGCCTCGGCGTCTCCCGGGGTCTCGTCGAGGCCGGTGTGAGCCTCAAGGAACTCGACCTGGTCTTCGTCACGCACCTGCATTCCGATCACGTGCTGGAACTCGGTGGCCTGCTCCACACGGCCTGGACGACAGGGTTGGATCATGAGGTCCGCGTCTTCGGCCCACCCGGCACCGGCCACTACTGGTCGCGCTTCGCCCAGGCGATGGAGTTCGACATCGAGATCCGTATCGCCGACGAAGGGCGTCCCGATATCCGCGAGCTGGTGCGGATCGAGGAGTTTTCCGAAGGTCCCGTGTTCGAAGAGAACGGGTTCAGGGTCTCGGCGCTGAGGGTCGACCACCCGCCCGTCACCGACTGCTTCGCGCTGCGCTTCGACCACGCGCAGGGCAGCGCGGTCTTCTCCGCGGACACGGCCGTCTTCCCGCCGCTCGCCGATTTCGCCAGGAATGCGGACGTGCTGGTGCATGAGGCGATGCTGGCGGAAGGCGTCGACAGGCTGGTGGCCCGCACCGGCAACGGCGCGCGGCTCAAGGAGCATCTTCTGGCCAGCCACAGCTTCGCGGCGCAAGCGGGGCGGATCGCGGCCGATGCCGGCGTCGGCCGACTCGTGCTCAACCACCTGATTCCCGCCGACGATCCGGCGATCATACAGGCGCATTGGGAAAAGGCTGTGCGCGAGACATGGGTGGGGCCGTTGACAATCGCCCGCGACGGGCTGTTGGTTGAGTTCGGGACGGCTGCGCCCGAATCCGACAAAGCGGCCGCGGGAGGAAATGAATGAAGCTTGCCTCGCTGAGGAACGGCCGCCGTGACGGCCGGCTGGTGGTCGTGTCGCGCGACCTGACGCGCTGCACCGACGCATCCTATCTGGTGCCGACCCTTCAGGCGGCGCTGGACGACTGGCGGCGGATCGCTCCTCATCTCGCAGCCCTTGGAGAATCATTGGAGCACGGCGCGGTCCCGTCCGAGCGGTTCCACGAGCACGACGCGCTGTCGCCGCTGCCGCGCGCCTACCAATGGGCCGATGCCTCGTCCTTCCTCAATCATGTGGAACTGGTCAACAAGGCCCGGGGCCGGGAAGTTCCGGAGAGCTTCAAGACCGAGCCGATGATCTACCAGGGTGGCTCCGACTCATTCCTGGCGCCACGCGAGGCCATACCGCTTGCCGACGAAGCCTGGGGGCTGGATTTCGAAGGCGAGATTGCGGTTATCGTCGACGATGTCCCCATGGGCGCGAGTGCCGCGACCGCGCGCGAGGCGATCCGGCTGGTGATGCTCGTCAACGATGTCTCGCTGCGCTACATGGCGGCCGGCGAACTGGCCAAGGGCTTCGGCTTCTACCAGGCAAAGCCGTCATCCACCTTCTCGCCCGTCGCCGTCACGCCTGACGAACTGGGCGACGCATGGGACGGCGGCAGCGTCGGTTTGCCGCTGAAGGTCGACCTGAACGGCAAGCCGTTCGGCCGCGCCAACGCCGGTGTGGGCATGCTGTTCGACTTCGGCGAGATCATTGCACACGCCGCGAAGACGCGGCCGATCTGCGCCGGTTCAATCTTCGGCTCCGGCACGGTGTCGAACAAGGGCGAAGACGGTCCCGGCAAGCCGGTCGAGGACGGTGGCGTCGGCTATTCCTGCATCATCGAGCAGCGTACCGTGGAGAAGATCCTGTCGGGCGGATCGAAGACGCCGTTCATGAAGGTGGGCGACACGGTGCGGATCGAGATGAAGGATGCGAAAGGGCATTCGATCTTCGGTGCGATCGAGCAGACGGTCGAAGGGCGGAAGTCGGATTGAGCATTTCGCGATGAAGGAAGCCCTCCAGACCCCCGCCGTCTTCTTCGCCTTCTGCGGCCTCTGGGCAGCGGCGATGATCGCGATGTGGATATCCGTGACGCGGTTGACCTACGCCATCGAGGCGCGGTCGGGGCGGCCGATGCTGAAGCATGGCCTGCCCGGCTTCGCCAACGTCTTTCCCGTGGCATTCAACGTCGGCGTCGCGAAGGACGAGGAAACGCAGCGGATGCGCTGGCGTCTCATCCAGCGACTGCTGGTCATCGGCGCCGGATTCGTGTTCTTCGTGCTGGTGCTTCGCTCGGCCGACGTCTAGCGCTTTACGCCTCGCATCCGAATTGTTATACTACATACCAATTCGGCGGCGAAGTTGCCTTGGGCGACCGGGGGGAATAGCGTCACGCCGGGATTTCAAAGGGAACGTGCGGGAGGCAACGTGAACCTTTCTTCTATCGTGCATGCGCTGGCAAAGTGGCTCGCCATCGCCGGTGGGGTCGTGCTCGTCGCCATCACGGTGATGACCTCGTTCAGCATCATCGGCCGGGCTCTCTCCTGGGTCGGCCTGGGGCCGGTCCCGGGCGATTTCGAACTGGTCGAAGCCGGCACCGGCTTTGCCGTGTTTGCCTTCCTGCCGTGGTGCCAGCTCAACCGCGGCCACGCCACAGTCGATCTGTTCACCAACTACCTGTCGCCCGGCGCCAACCGGGTGCTCGACCTCCTGTGGGAGATCGTGCTCGGCCTGATCACCATCCTCATCGCGTGGCGTCTGTGGGTCGGCATGCTGGAGAAGCGCAGCTATGGCGAGACGACCCTCCTGCTTCAATTCCCGATCTGGTGGGGCATGGCGCTGTGCGCCGCGGCGACCGTCATCGGCGTGGTCGTGGCGATCTACATGATTGCAATCAGGAGCAAGGAAGTGGCGCAGGGCCGCTCCCTGCTCGGCCAGTCGTCGGGAGCACTCCATTGAGCGCGCTCGAGATCGGCCTCTGGTCGTTTCCCGTCCTCCTTGCCTTGATCTTCCTGCGCATGCCGATCGGGCTGGCAATGCTGATCTGCGGCCTCGGCGGATCCTGGATCTTGTCGGGCAGCACGATCCCGATCATGGCAAAGCTGAAGTCGGAGACCTACTCGACCTTCGCCAGCCATTCGCTATCGATCATCCCGCTGTTCCTGCTGATGGGCCAGTTCGCCGGTCTCGGCGGCATGTCGCAATCCTTGTTCAAGGCCGCGAATGCCTGGCTCGGCCACCGGCGCGGCGGCGTCGCGATGGCCGCGATCGGCGCCTGCGCCGGCTTCGGCGCGATCTGCGGCTCGTCGCTTGCGACCGCCGCAACCATGGCTCAGGTCGCGCTGCCGGAGCTGAAGCGATACGGCTATTCGGGCGGTTTGGCGACCGGCACATTGGCGGCCGGCGGCACGCTCGGCATCTTGATCCCGCCGTCGATCGTGTTGGTGATCTATGCGATCCTCGCTGAGCAGAACATCGCCAAGCTGTTTCTCGCCGCCTTCGTGCCCGGCATCCTGGCGGCGATCGGCTACATGATCGCGATCTCGATCTATGTCCGAGTATTTCCCGGTTCCGCCGGGCAATCGCCGCGTTTGCCCTATGGCCAGCGTTTCCGCGCGCTGGTCGACGTCTGGCCGGTGCTGCTGGTGTTCTTCACCGTGGTCGGCGGCATCTACTTCGGCTGGTTCACGCCGACCGAGGGCGCCGCGATCGGCGCGGCGGGCACCGGGCTGATCGCCTGGTTCAACGGCGGACTGACGCGCCAGACGCTCGTTCAGTCCATCCTGCTGACCGCCAGCGCCACGGCGATGATCTTCTTCATCGTCTTCGGCGCCGCGATGTACAATGGTTTTTTGGCGCTCACGCAATTGCCGCAGGTCGCCGCGGCCTACATTTCGGGGCAGGGGTTCAATCCCTGGACCGTTCTGGTTGCGATCCTGATCCTCTACCTTCTGCTCGGCTGCGTGATGGACTCGCTGTCGATGATCCTCCTGACGATCCCGATCTTCTTCCCGATCGTCACCGCGCTGGACTACGGCCTGGGGCCGGAGGAATTCGCCATCTGGTTCGGCATCCTGGTGCTGATCGTCGTCGAGGTGGGACTGATCACTCCGCCAGTGGGCATGAACCTGTTCGTCATCAACTCGATGGCCAGGGACATTCCGATCCTGGCCACCTATCGCGGCGTGACGCCCTTCGTCATCAGCGACCTGGTGCGGACGACGATCCTGGTCATCTTCCCGGCGATTTCGCTGTTCCTGCTGCGCTGGCTGTACTAACCGCGCAGCTGTTTCGCCATCATGTAGAGATTGGTCGAGCGCGCACCGGAGCGGCAATAGGCGAAGATCGGACCTTCCATCTCGCCGAGCGCGTCCGCCATCTTCTCGACGTCTTCGGGGGTGATCGCGCCGCTGACGACCGGGATGTAGCGGAACTCGAGGCCGGCCGCCCTGGCCGCTGCCTCGATGCCCTCGTGCGGTACGGTGCCGTCCTCGCGGTCGGGTCGGTTGGAGATGACGCTCTTGTAGCCGGCGGCCTTGATGGTCGGAATGTCGTCGGCGGTGATCTGGCCGGTCACGGCGAAGTCGTCATTGATCTTGCGGTATTCCATCAGGCGCGATCCTCGTTCTGGTGGGCGGTTTCATGCCACCCCTGCAGCCTCGGGGCAATGGGTTTCCGGCTGGGCCAGCGCTGTGCCGTTGCCTGGCTCCCGCGAGCGGTCTAACCACGGCCAATGGAAAGAGATTTCGACATTGTCATCATTGGCGCGGGCATTGCCGGCGTGGGGCTGGCCGCGGCGCTCGGCCCGGGTCCGAAAGTGGCCATTCTCGAACAGGAGCCGC
Organism: Mesorhizobium sp.; assembly: GCA_019635735.1. Taxonomy (GTDB): domain Bacteria; phylum Pseudomonadota; class Alphaproteobacteria; order Rhizobiales; family Rhizobiaceae; genus Mesorhizobium_A. The sequence continues at coordinate 67,574 of JAHBYX010000003.1, read as the reverse complement.
GCCACGGCTACCACTCCACGGGGCGGTCGGCGGCGATCTACATCCGCAACTACGGCAACGCCGTCATCCGCGCCCTCAACGCGGCGAGCGCGCCGCTGTTCGAACGGGGCGACCCGGCGCTGTTCCCGCATCCGCTGCTGACGCCGCGCGGCGTGCTCAACGTGGCAGATGAAGAGGGACTGGCCGCACATGCCGCGATGCTCGAAGGCGCGCACGGGATGGAGATCCTGACGCGGGAACAGGCGCTGGCGATGGTGCCGGCGCTGCGGCCCGAGAAGCTCGCCGCCGCCGCCTTCGAGCGCGATGCGCAGGACATCGACGTTTCGGCGCTGCACGAGGGCTGGCTGCGCCAGGCCAGGGCCAACGGCGCGGTGCTGATGGCCGGCACGCCAATGCTGTCGGCAGCGCGTATCGACGGCATCTGGCGCATCGAGACGGGAAGCGGCACGCTGACGGCCAGGGTCCTCGTCGATGCTGCCGGCGCCTGGGCCGACGACGTGGCGAAGAGAGCAGGTGTCGCACCGCTCGGCCTGCAGCCGATGCGGCGCTCGATGGCGGTGATTCCGGCGCCGGAAAACTACGACATCACCGGCTGGCCGATGATCTCCGATTCGGCGGAAGGCTGGTATGCCAAGGCCGACGCCGGCAAGCTCTACGTTTCGCCGGCCGAGGAAGTTCCAGTCGATCCGCACGACGCCTATGTCGACGACATGGTGCTGGCGGAAGGGCTGTGGCGTTTCGAGCAGGCGGTCGACGTACCGGTGACGCGCGTCGAGCGCAGCTGGGCGGGCCTGCGCACCTTCGCGCCCGACCGCACGCCGGTGCTCGGTTTCGCCGAGGACGGCTTCTTCTGGCTGGCGGGGCAGGGCGGCTACGGCATCCAGACCTCGCCGGCGATGTCGGCGCTTGCCGCCACGCTCATCAAGGGCGAAGCGCCGCCCGACGGGCTGGAGGCGCTTGTGCCGGCGCTGTCGCCGAGGAGGTTTTCTGCCGCGTGAGCGGCGCGTTCAGGCCGCCTTGTCGAACAGTCCCCCCATCGCGGCGAGCCGGCGCAGATGCCAGTCGCCGTCGCCGAAGAGCGTGTTCATCATCGTCAGCCGCTTGAAATAGTGCGAGACGGCATATTCCGCCGTCATGCCGACGCCGCCGTGCAGCTGGATGGCGTTTTCGCCCGCCAGCTTGCCGCCGCGGCCGAGCTCGACTTTGGCCGCATGCATGGCGCGGGCGCGCTCTGCGGCGTCGTCGCTGTCGGCCATCATGGTCGCAAACATGGCCATCGAGCGCATCTGCTCGGTGGCGATGAACATGTCGACCGCCTTGTGCTGCAGCACCTGGAACTGGCCGATGGCGACGCCGAACTGCTTGCGCACCTTGATGTAATCGACGGTGAGGGCATGCATCGCCGACATGACGCCGACCGCCTCGGCCGCCAGCGCCGCGATCGCCTTGTCGACGACGGCACGCACCAGCGGCATGCCGTGGCCGGGGTCGCCCAGCACATGGACTGCCCGCGCGTTCTCGAAGGAGATCTCCGCGGCACGCAGGCCGTCCTGCGTCGGGTAACCGCGCCGAGAGACACCCTCCGCCGTGGCGTCCACGACGAAGACGCCGATGCCAGCCTCCTCGCCCGGCTTGCCGGCGGTGCGTGCCGTGACGATCAACCTGTCGGCGCTGTCGCCGTGCAGGACCAGGCTCTTGGCACCCGAGAGCGTCCAGCCGGAGCCGTTCTTCTTCGCCGCGGTCGAGACATGGGCGAGGTCGTAGCGCGCCCCGCGCTCCATCTGTGCGAAGGCATACTTTGTCGAGCCGTCGGCGATGCCCGGGATGAGCTCCGCCTTCTGCTGATCGCTCGCGCCCGCGCGCAGGAAGCCGCCGCCGAGCACCACGGTCGCGAAATAGGGCTCGAGCGCCAGCACCCGGCCGAAGGATTCCATGACGATCATGGTCTCCACCGGCCCGCCGCCGATGCCCCCATGCTCCTCGGCAAAGGGGAGCGCCATCAGCCCCATCTCGGCATAGGCCGACCACATGTCAGGGCTGAAGCCTTCGGCCGCGGCCATGTATTTCTTGCGGTCCTCGAAGCCGTAGCGGTCCTTGAGCAGGCGGTCGAGCTGATCTTTGATCAACGACTGTTCTTCGGTCAGGTCGAAATCCATGATGTCCTCCCGATTGTCCCTAGAGACCCAGCACGGCCTTGGCGATGATGTTCTTCTGGATCTCGTTCGAGCCGCCGTAGATCGAGACCTTGCGGTTGTTGAAGTAGGACGGCGCCGTCGGCGCGGCGTAGTCGGGGCCATCGAAGGGCTCGTTTCGGCCCACCTCGTCCTGCGGCTGGTAAGGTAGAGCGTATGGGCCCATCACCTCCATCAGGAGATGCGTGGTCGCCTGCTGGATCTCCGAGCCCTTGATCTTGAGGATCGAGGACGCCGGGTCCGGCTTGCCGGTGTTGCCGCGCTTGGCGTCGGCGGCGACGACGCGGAGCTGGGTGAGCTCCAGCGCCTTCAGGTCGATCTCGATCGCGGCGAGTTTCTCGCGGAAGCGCTCGTCCTCGATCAGCGGCCGCCGATCCGAGAACTCCAGTGCCGCGAGCTCGCGGATGCGGGCGATGCGCTGCTTCGAGACGCCGATGCGGGCGATATTGGTGCGCTCGTTGCCGAGCAGGAACTTGGCGTAGTCCCAGCCCTTGTTCTCCTCGCCGACAAGGTTCTCGACGGGGACGCGAACGTCGGTGAGGAAGACCTCGTTGACCTCGGCTCCCCCGTCCATCGTCACGATCGGCCGCACTTCGATGCCGGGCGTCTTCATGTCGATCAGCAGGAAGGAGATGCCTTCCTGCTTCTTGGCGGAGATGTCGGTGCGCACGAGGCAGAAGATCCAGTCGGCATGCTGCGCCATCGTAGTCCAGGTCTTCTGCCCGTTGACGACGTAGTGGTCGCCATCACGGACCGCCCGGGTCTTGAGGGAGGCCAGGTCGGAGCCGGAACCCGGTTCGGAGAAGCCCTGACACCACCAGTCGTCGAGGTTGCGGATGCGCGGCAGGAAGCGCTCCTTCTGTGCCTTCGATCCGAACGTGTAGATGACCGGTCCAACCATGTTGACGCCGAAGGCGAGCGGCTGCGGCGCGGGGAATTTCTGCAGCTCTTCGAGGAAGATGTACTGCCGCATCGGGTCCCAGCCCGTGCCGCCATACTCGACCGGCCAGTGCGGCGCGCCCCAGCCGTGGGCGTTGAGGATCCGCGTCCAGGCGACGAGGTCCGCCTTGCCCGCATAGTCGCGAGATTTCAGTTTCTCCCGCACGGCGGGATCGAGGTTCTCTGCGAAAAAGGCGCGAACCTCCTCGCGGAAGGCGTTTTCCTCGGGCGTGAAGCGAAGGTCCATTGGCGTTCTCCCTCTTTTCGCTTCTCCCCGTTCACGGGGAGAAGGTGGCCCGAAAGGCCGGATGAGAGGCAGTTCTACGTCCGACGCAGGCATCGCCCCTCACCTGCCTGCCGGCATCTTCTCCCCGAGAACGGGGAGAAGTGGGCTGTCCTCACACGATCTCCAGCAGCCCGGCACCGCCCATGCCGCCGCCGATGCACATGGTGACCACTGCATACTTCACGCCGCGGCGCTTGCCCTCGATCAGGGCGTGGCCGGCGAGCCGGGCGCCGCTCATGCCGTAGGGGTGGCCGACCGCGATCGCGCCGCCGTCGACATTGAGCTTGGCCGGGTCGATGCCGAGCCGGTCGCGGCAGTAGATCACCTGGACGGCAAAGGCCTCGTTCAGCTCCCACAGGCCGATGTCGTCGATCTTGAGTCCATGGCGTTCGAGCAGCCGCGGGATGGCGAAGACCGGGCCGATGCCCATTTCGTCGGGCTCGCAGCCGGCGACGTTGAAGCCGCGGAAGATGCCCATCGGCTCGATGCCGCGCTTCTCGGCTTCCTTGCTGCTCATCATCACGCTGGCCGCAGATCCGTCGGAGAGCTGGCTCGCATTGCCCGCGGTGATCACGTAGCCCTCGCCCTTGACCGGCTTGAGGCTGGCGAGGCCCTGCGCGGTGGTGTCGGCGCGCGGACCTTCGTCATGCGCAACCTCGATCTCCTTGTAGGAGATTTCCTTGGTCTCCTTGTCGACCACGGCCATCCGCGTCTTCATCGGCGCGATCTCCTTGGCGAAGCGGCCGGCCTCGCGGGCGGCGGCAGTCCGTCGCTGCGATTCCAGCGCATATTCGTCCTGCCGCTCGCGGCTGATGCCGTAGCGCTTGGCCACGACCTCGGCCGTGTCGATCATGTTCATGTAGGCTTCGGGCTTGATCGCCATGAGCTTGTCGTCTGCCAGGCGAAAGCGGTTCATGTGCTCGTTCTGGACCAGGCTGATCGATTCCAGGCCGCCCGCGATGCCGATCTTGACGCCGTCATTGCGGATCGCATTGGCGAGCAGCGACATCGACTGCAGGCCCGACGAGCACTGGCGGTCGATGGTGGTGCCTGCGGTGGTGACCGGCAGGCCGGCAGCGAGCAGGGCGCGGCGCGCGACGTTGAAGCCGTCGGTGCCTTCGGGCATCGCCGATCCCATGATCACGTCCTCGATCTCGGCGCCGTCGATGCCGGACCGCTTGAGCGCATGCTCGATCGCATGCGCGCCGAGCGTGGCGCCGGTCGTGTCGTTGAAGGCGCCGCGATAGGCCTTGCCGATCGGGGTGCGGGCGGTTGAAACGATGACGGCGTCGACCATTGTTCAGGCTCCTTGGCTTTGGGACGCGGGCTTTCCCCGCTCTTCCCGCTTGAGTTCGAGTTTGGAAAGCTTGCCCACCGGCGTGCGCGGAAGTGCTTCGCGGATTTCGAGCGCGGCGGGGAGTTCGTGCGGACCGAGCCGGCCCTTGAGGAAGGCACGCAGTGTGTCCAACGACAGGTTGGAAGCGCCGGTGCGCAACTTGACGAAAGCCTTGGCAGCCTCGCCGCGATAGGCGTCGGGTATGCCGATGACGAGCACCTCCTCGACGTCGGGATGCTCATAGACCGCCTGCTCGATCATCTGGGGATAGATGTTGAAACCGCCGGAGATGATCATGTCCTTCTTGCGGTCGATGAGGAACAGGAAGCCGTCCTGGTCGAAATAGCCGATATCGCCGGTGAGGAACCAGCCGTCTATGAAGGACGTCTCGTTCTCCTCCGGCCGGTTGAGATAGCCCGACGTGACGTTCGCGCCCCTGACGGCCAGTTCGCCGGTCTCGCCGGGCGGCAGTTCGCGCCGGGGATCGTCGAGCGCGACGATGCGCATGCGGATGCCGGGCAACGGCAGGCCGACCGTGCCGGACTTGTCGGGGCGCCCGCGCGGGATGTTTGTGCCGGCGGGCGAAGTCTCGGTCATGCCCCAGCCGCCAAGCAGTTCGATGCCTGCCATGTCCTTCAGCTTGCGCGCGACCTCGACCGGCAAGGGCGCGCCGCCGGAGGCGCAATAGTGGAGCGAAGAGATATCACGCTTCTCGAAACCGGGCAGCGCGCAGATGGCGATCCACATGGTCGGAACACCGGGAAAGACGGTCGCGCCCGCCTCGATTTCGGCCAGCGCCGTCTCGGGGTCGAACCGCGTGTGCATGACGAGCGTCTGGCCGTCGGAAAGCGCGCGCAGCATGACCGACACGAGGGCGTAGATGTGGAACAGGGGAAGGAACAGCAGCACCTTCTCCTGGCCCGGCCGCGTCAGCCGGTCGGCAGCACTCCACAGCGCGTAGGAGGAAACGGCGGCCGACAGGTTGGCATGCGTCAACATCGCCGCCTTGGGCAGGCCGGTCGTGCCGCCGGTGTATTGCAGAAGCGCGAGGTCCTCGACCGCAACCGAGGGAAAGGATGTGGAGCCCGGGTCGCGACTGAAGTCGTCCCAGGCGGTCACGCCGTCTGCGGGCAGTGGGCCGGTCAGCGACGAGGGGCCGAAGCGGCGATCGTCGCCGACGACGATCCGGTCAACGAGGCCGGCTCCGAGCAGTTTGGCCGCGCCGCTGGTGAGCTCGCCGATATTGGTGGTGACCAGCGTCCGCGCGCCGCTGTCGGCGAGCTTGTGGGCGATGACCTTCGGCGCGTCGAGCGGGGAGAGATGCACCACCGTCGCGCCGGCCTTCAGCGCGCCGAAGAAGGCGTAGGGATGGTAGAGCGTGTTGGGCAGGAGAAGCGCGACCCGGTCGCCCTTGCCGATGCCCATAGCCACGAAGCCGGCGGCGGCGCGGTCGACCTCGCGCTTCAGCTCGCGGTAGCTCACCCTCGCGCCACGAAAGGTGAAGGCGACGGCGTCGCCGAACCGCTCCGCACTCTCGTCGACCAGAGCGTGGACCGGCCAGGTGTCGAGGGCGACATCCGGGGAGAAGCCCCCCGGATAGGACCTGGCCCAGGGCCAGGCGTCGCCCGCGATCGTCTGGATCATGCGGCGACCTTGCCGGCGTCGGCGAAGCTGCGCTTCTCCGCAGCGAGACGACGCAGGAGCGGCGAGGGGTTGTAGACTTCCTTGCCGGTCCTGCCGTACCAGTAGTCGAGCCGCTCGACGATCTTCGGCAGGCCGACGAGCTCGGCCCAGAACATCGGGCCGCCCTTGCCGACGGGGAAGCCGTAGCCATTGACCCAGACCGTGTCGATGTCGGAGGAGCGGATGGCGATGCCTTCCTCGAGAATGCGCGCGCCCTCGTTTATCATCGGGTACATCATCCGCTCGGTAATCTCCTCGTCGGAGATGCTCCGGCGGTTGACGCCCTTCTCGCGAGCTTTCTCGACGATCAGCGCCTCGACTTCAGGATCGGAGGTCGGCGTGCGTCCGTCGGCATAGAGGTAGTAGCCCTTGCCGGTCTTCTGGCCGAAGCGGCCCTGCTCGCACAGCGCGTCGCCGATCGCCGCGGTCTTGCCGAGCGATTTGCGGGTGCGCCAGCCGATGTCGAGGCCGGCGAGGTCCCACATCTGGTAGGTGCCCATCGGCCAGCCGAAATCGGTGAAGACCTTGTCGGCCTGGGCCGGTGTCGCGCCTTCGAGCAGCAGGTCCTCGGCCTCGGCGCCGCGGGCGCCGAGCATGCGGTTGCCGACGAAGCCGTGGCAGACGCCGACGACGACCGGCACCTTGCCGATCTGCTTGCCGACCGCCATCGCGGTTGCCAGCACGTCCGGCGCGGTCTTGTCGCCGCGCACGATCTCCAGCAGCTTCATGACGTTGGCCGGCGAGAAGAAATGCATGCCGAGCACGTCGGAGGGACGCGAGGTGAACTTCGCGATCTCGTTGATGTCGAGATAGGAAGTATTGGAGGCAAGGATGGCGCCCGGCTTGGCGATCTTGTCCAGCGTCCCGAATACCTGTTTCTTGACGCCCATCTCCTCGAAGACCGCCTCGATGATCAGGTCGCAGTCGGCAAGGTCGGCATAGTCGGTCGTGCCTTTGAACATCGACATGCGCTTCGTCTTCGCCTCCTCGGTCAGCGAGCCGCGCGAGACGGAGATGCCGTAGTTCTTCTCGATGACGCCGAGGCCGCGTTTCAGTGCTTCGTCGGACATTTCGAGGATGGTGACCGGAATGCCGCCGTTGACGAAGGACATCGAGATGCCGCCACCCATCGTGCCGGCGCCGATGACGCCCACTTTGGCGATCTTGCGCGGCTTGTCGTCCTTGCCGACGCCGGGCACCTTGTTGGCCTCCCGTTCGGCGAAGAACAGGTGGCGCTGTGCGCGCGACTGGTCGCCTTTGACCAGTTCGAAGAAGTAGTTGCGCTCCGTGGTCGCCGCTTCCTGGAAGGGCATGGTGAGGCTGTTGCGCACCGACTGCGCACAGGTCTTCGGCGCGTCGAGGCCTTTGGACTTCTTCAGCACCTCGGCGATCTCGGCGTCGAAGGCGGCGATGTTGGCGCGCACCGGGGCGAGCTTTTCGTCGCGCTGGCTGACCGGAACGAGCGCAGCTTTGGCGACCGCCTTGGCGCGCGCGAACCTGATGGCGTTGCCCAGCAGGTCGCCGTCCACCACCTCGTCGACGAGACCGTTCGAGAGCGCTTCCTTGGCGCCAATAGGCGCGCCGGAGACGATCATCTTCAACGCCTTGGACGGACTCACGAGGCGCGGCAGGCGCTGCGTGCCGCCGGCGCCCGGAAGCACGCCGAGCTTGACCTCGGGCAGGCCCATCTTCGCCGAAGCCTCGGCCACCCGGAAATGGCAGCCCATCGCGAGTTCGAGCCCGCCGCCGAGCGCCGTACCGTGAATCGCGGCGACCGTCGGCTTTCTGAACGTCTCGATGCGGTCGATGATTTCGGGCAGGAACGGATCCTGGATCGGCTTGCCGAACTCGGAGATGTCGGCGCCGGCGACGAAGGTGCGGCCGGCGCAGGCGAGCACCATCGCTTCCACGGACGGATCGTCGCGCAGTTCGAGCAGCACCTGGTGCAGCGGCGCGCGGACATGGAACGACATCGCGTTCACCGGCGGATTGTCGATCGTCACGATGGCGACGTTGCCGTCGCGGGTGACTGTCACGGGCTGGGACATCTGCTACTCCAAATGGTTCGAAACGGAAGAATGTTCGATTGTCAGGCGAGCCTGGCATTCGTCAGGAACTGGCGGATCAGCGCGACGACGGCGGCGGGCTGCTCCACGCAAGGGATGTGACCCGCGTCGGCGATAACGCGGAATTGCGAACCGTGGATCAGATCGGCAAGGGAACGCACAAGATCGGGTGGCGTCGATCCGTCCTGGTCGCCGACGAGGCAGAGGGCCGGCACTTTCAGCGCACGGGTGGATTCGGTCAGGTCGCTGTCGCGCAGCGCGGCGCAGGTGCCGAGATAGCCAGCAAGCGGCGAGCGCACGAGCATGGCGCGACAACCAACGAACTCGGCATTGGACGGCGAACGGAAGGCCTGCGTGAACCAGAGCTTCATGACATTGTCGGCGATGGACTCTATGCCGTTGGCCTCGACCGTCGCGATCCGCGCATTCCAGCTCTCGTTGGTGCCGATCTTGTGGGCCGTGTTCGACAGGACGAGTCCGCGCACGAGGTCGGGGCGCATCGCCGCGAGGCCCTGCGCGATCACGCCGCCGACGGAGAGGCCGACGATAACGGCGGATTTGACGCGCAGCTCATCGAGCAGCGCGGCGAGATCGTTGACATGGTCGGTCATCGCATAGGGCGCGGGCGTCGCTTCGGACAATCCATGGCCGCGCTTGTCGTAGCGGATGATGCGGTAGTCGGGGCGAAGGCCGGCGACCACCTTGTCCCAGATGCGGAAATCCGTCCCGAGCGAGTTGGCGAAGACGATCGCCCGACGATCGCCGCCCGTGTCCTCGTAGTGCAGCACGATGCCATTGGCGTGCGTGAAATTCATCGCCGGACTCCTCCCCGTCCCGAAACATACTACTGAGTATGTTGCAAGGGTCTAGCGTGGTCAATCGCCGAGTTTTCCCTCTGTCGGGGTGCATAGATCAAATGCGCCATCCCGCCCAACGAAAAACGGGCGCGGATCTCTCCGCGCCCGTCCCGATCGAAAGAATTCAGCCCGTTGAAAGCCGATCGCCATGCCCGGGTTCATCCCGAGGGCAAGGCCAGGAAGGCCTCACGCCGCGACGTCGAACCTGTCGGCGTTCATCACCTTTGTCCAGGCAGCGACGAAATCGGTCACGAACTTCTCCCTGGCATCACTGGTCGCATAGACCTCGGCGAAGGCGCGCAGCTGCGAATGCGATCCGAAGATCAGGTCGACACGGGTGGCCGTCCACTTCTGTACGCCCTGCTTGCGGTCGAACCCTTCGTAGACCCCGTCCAGCCCGGCGGCCGGCTGCCAGCGCGTTCCCATGTCGAGCAGGTTGACGAAGAAGTCGTTCGTCAGCTGGCCCGGACGTTCGGTGAGGACGCCATGGTTCGACCCGCCGAAATTGGCGCCGAGCACGCGCAGCCCGCCGAGAAGGACAGTCATCTCCGGTCCGGTCAGCCGCAACAGTTGGGCGCGATCGACCATCGCCTCTTCCGGCTTCATGAACTGGATCTTCCGCGCATTGGCATAGTTCCGGAACGCATCCTGACGCGGCTCGAGCGGCGCGAAGGACGGCGCATCCGTCTGCTCCTGCGTCGCATCGGTGCGGCCCGGAACGAAAGGAACCGTCACCGCGATGCCGGCGTCCTTCGCGGCCTTTTCGACGGCGGCGCTGCCCGCCAGCACGATCAGGTCGGCGATCGATACCTTCCTGCCGCCGGCGGCCGAAGCGTCGAACTCCCGCTTGATCTCCTCGAGCTTGGCGAGAACGCGAGCGAGGCGGGCCGGCTCGTTGACCTCCCAGTCCTTCTGCGGAGCCAGACGAATCCGCGCACCGTTGGCCCCGCCGCGCTTGTCCGAGCCGCGGAAGGTCGATGCCGAGCCCCAGGCGGTCGAGACGAGGTCGGACACGGCGAGGCCGGACGCCAGCACCTTCTGCTTCAGCGCGGCGATGTCCTGATCGTTCACGAGCGGATGGTCGACCGCTGGAACAGGGTCCTGCCAGATCAGCACCTCCTGCGGCACGAGCTTGCCCTTGTAGCGGACACGCGGGCCCATGTCGCGGTGGGTGAGCTTGAACCATGCGCGCGCGAAGGCGTCGTCGAAATCGGCCGGGTTCTCGTAGAAGCGGCGCGAGATCTTCTCGTAGATCGGATCGAAGCGCAGCGACAAATCCGTGGTCAGCATCCGCGGCCGGTGCTTTTTATTGGGATCGAACGCATCGGGGACATCCGCGATCGCGTCCTTGGCGACCCACTGCCAGGCACCTGCGGGGCTCTTGGTCAGCTCCCACTCATTCTCGAACAGGTTCTTGAAGAAGTGGTTGCTCCACCGGGTCGGCGTCTGCGTCCAGATGACCTCCGGCCCACCGGTGATGGCGTCAGCGCCGACACCGGTACCGTAGCCGCTCTTCCAGCCGAGTCCCTGGTCTTCGAGCGCGGCACCTTCCGGATCGGCGCCGATCAGCGACGGATCGCCGGCGCCGTGGGTCTTGCCGAGCGTGTGACCGCCAGCGATCAACGCCACGGTTTCCTCGTCGTTCATGGCCATGCGGGCGAAGGTTTCGCGGATGTCGATCGCTGCGGCGACCGGATCGGGCTTGCCGTTCGGACCTTCCGGGTTGACGTAGATGAGGCCCATCTGGACCGCTGCCAGCGGCTCCTCAAGCTGACGTTCGCCGCTGTAGCGGGAGTCGCCCAGCCAAGTGCCTTCCGGCCCCCAGTAGAGCTCTTCGGGCTCCCAGACGTCGGCACGGCCTCCCGCGAAGCCGAAGGTCTTGAAGCCCATCGACTCCAGCGCGACGTTGCCGGTGAGGATCATCAGATCGGCCCACGAGATCTTGCGACCATATTTCTGCTTGATCGGCCAGAGCAGCCGGCGCGCCTTGTCGAGGTTGGCGTTGTCGGGCCACGAGTTGAGCGGAGCGAAGCGCTGTTGGCCTGCGCCGGCCCCGCCGCGGCCGTCGGTGATGCGATAGGTGCCGGCACTGTGCCAGGCCATGCGGATGAAGAGGCCGCCGTAGTGGCCGAAATCGGCCGGCCACCAGTCCTGCGAATCGGTCATCAGCGCCTTCAGGTCGGCGATGACCGCATCGAGGTCGAGGCTTTCGAATTCCTTGACGTAGTCGAAGTCCCTGCCCATCGGGTCGGACTTCGGCGAATTGGCGTGCAGGACGCGGATGTCGAGGAGCTCTGGCCACCAGTCGCGATTGCGGCGCGCGCCGTGACCGCCGCCGTGAGCGACCGGGCATTTGCCGGAATCCGGCTCCTTCTGGTTGTCTACCTTCGCATCCATTCTTGCCTCCAATCAGGTTCGTGCCTTGGCTTGCGATCATGCCGATCCTGCGGATGGGATCGGCTGGCGCGCAGTGCGCGCCTTCGAAGCCTTCTCAATCTGGAATGGTTCAAAACTATCGCCCGAGTTCGATAAACGCAAATTGCGTTTCCTGTTTGTCGTGATAATTCTGGCTTATGATCAAGCTCACCATCCGGCAGATGGAATACTTCGACGCATTAGCTCAGACGCGCCACTTCGGCCGCGCGGCCGAACTGGCGGGCGTGACCCAGCCCGCACTGTCCTCGCAGATCGCCGAGATGGAACAGCGGCTCGGATGCAGGTTGTTCGAGCGAGGAGGTAAGTCGGCCGGGATGACCGAAGAAGGGCGGGCGCTTCAGCCGCGGATCGAGGCGATCCTGAACGAGATGCGCGATCTCGAAAGCGTCGCTCGACGCGGGCGGCTCGCCATGGACGGCCGGCTGAGGCTCGGCATCATCCCCACCGTCGCGCCCTACCTCCTGCCTAGGTTTCTGCCCGAGCTTCGAGTGCTCTTTCCTGCGCTGACGCTGGAACTGCGCGAAGCCGTCACCCAGACCCTGGTCGAAGAGACGCTCGCCGGCCGGATCGATGCCGCGCTGGTCGCGCTGCCGCTTGAGCAGGCGGGTCTGACGGCGGAGCCCGTATTCGAGGATGCCTTCCTGCTCGCGATCCCCGCCTCGGAACCGGGCTTCGTCGAGCCGCCCGTGCCACCGGAGAGCCCGGTGCTGGAGCGCCTGATGCTTTTGGAAGAGGGGCACTGCATGCGCGAGCAGGCGCTCGCTGTCTGCGGCAGCGTCCGGCCTGCGGCAATGGCGAACTATGGTGCGACGAGCCTGACGACGCTGCTGCAGATGGTGGCGCACGGCTTCGGCGTGACGCTCATTCCCGCGATCGCGGTGGCGGCAGCGGAGGAGATGCGCGACATCCGCGTGGTGCCCTTCGCCGAGCCTGCGCCCTCGCGGACGCTGGGCCTCGTCTGGCGGCGCGGCAGCGCGCGCCGCAACGAATGCGAGGCGCTCGCAAGGACTCTGCGCCGCCTGTTCGGGTCAGACGATTCCGGCGATGTGGAGGGCGAACCAGACCCACATGACAAACAGCGCCAGGAAACCGGCGATGAAGAGCGGCTGGCGGTGGCGGATACGGTTGGTCGTGACGTGGATCGCGGCGTGGCCACAGCGTGAAAGCGCGAAGACCCAGGCGAGCGCGACGGTGAAGGCATTGGCGCCGCTCGTGACGTAGAGCGCCAGGCATGCCGCGAAAAACAACACCGGCAGTTCGAACTGGTTGGCCAGATTGTTGCGGACGAACAGGCTTTCCGGCGGCTCGTTGCGGTTCTCGCGAAAGTCGGACACGCGCACGCTGCCGGCACGAATGGCGGCCTTGCGGCGGTAGGACATCAGCACATAGACCGCATAGGTCAGCGCGACCTGAAGGAGCATAGGCCAGAAGATTGCGGTCTGGTTCATGGCGTTCCCTGTGTCTCTCCGGCAAGTCTATCCGATTCGACGCTGCGCGCGATGCGCGGCCGCCGGCCGGCTCAGAGGATATCCGGCGGACCCTTGAGCGGCATGTCGTCCTCGACCGGCACGGTCTGGCGCTCGATCATCCGGTGAATACGAGGGGTTTCGGAACCCTTGTGCAGCTTCCACAGCGTGTCGGTCACTTCGGCGTCTGCCTGCGTCCGGCGCTGATTGTGCCGCAGATACTCGATCCAGGTCGGAACGTGATAGCTCTCCGTCCAGACCTCCGGGTTCTCGAGGTCGCGCAGCAGGGCCCACTGCCGCGCGCCGTCGCGTATCCGGATGCGGCGGCGGGCCGACATGGCGGCCAGGAAGGCGGGAACGTCCTCCTGCGCGATCGTATAGTCGACCATGATCATGATTGGCCCGCTGCGCGCTTTCAAATCGAGGCGCAACTCCGGTTCCCTGAAGCGGTCGAGCGGGTCAAGATTGAGCGCGCCGAATTCGGGAAGGGAGTGGCGCAGCCCGACCGCCACGCTGGCGATGAGCAAGAGACCGGATCCCAAGAGCGCATTGGAGGGACCTGAGGCTTCCGCGACCGCCCCCCAGAGCCAGCTTCCCATCGCCATGCCGCCGAACGTGGCCGTCTGGTAGAGCGACAGCGCCCGGCCGACGACCCAGCGCGGCGTCGACAACTGCACCGTGACGTTGAACAGCGACAGCGCAAAGACCCAGCATGCGCCGGCGGGGAGAAGCAGCAGGTGGCTCAGCCAGACATTTCCGCTGAAGGCGATCAGGATGTTGCTGAGTCCGAAGCCGATGCAGGCGAGGCGGACGATCCACTCATTGCTAAACCGTTCGCGGACTGCACCATTGAGAAACCCGCCGATGATCGCGCCGATGCCGAACGCGCCGAGCAGGCCGCCATAGGTCAGCGCGCCGCCGCCAACCAGTTCGCGGGCCACCAACGGCAGCAGCGCCATCGACGAAATCGCCGCGATGCCGAAAAGCCAGGCGCGGAACATCACGGTCAGCAGGCTGGGTGACATCGAGACATAGCGCAGCCCAGCCGACATCGCGCTGACGAAGCTCTCCCGCGGCAGGTTCCGCGGCGGATAGGCCGGCTTCCAGCGCCAGAGCGCAGCGATCAGGGCGACATAGCTGACCGCGTTGGCAAGGAACGCGGCCGCGACGCCGGTCGTGGCGACGATGAGGCCGCCGATGGCCGGTCCCACGCTGCGCATCAGGTTGAAACCCATCGAGTTCAGCGTCACCGCCGCGGGCAGGTCTTCGCGCGGCACGATGTCGCCCATCGACGCCTGCCACGGGGGATTGTGCAGCGCCGTGCCGCAGCCGAGCAGGAAGGTGAAGGAGAGCAGCAGCCACGGCGTGATCCAGCCCATGAATGCGAAGGCGGCCAGCGCGATGGACACCGCCATCATCAAGGTCTGGGCACTCAGCATGATGCGCCGCCGATCGAAATTGTCGGCGAGCGCCCCCGACGCCAGCGAGAACAGCATGATCGGCAGCGTCGTCGCGCCCTGCACCAGCGCGACCATGACCGGCGAGTCCGAGATCGTCGTCATCATCCAGCCGGCGCCGACGCCCTGGATCAGCCCGCCGAGATTGGAGATCAAGGTGGCGATCCACAGGGCGCGGAAGGTCGGATGCCGGAAGGGGGCAAGGGTCGATGCGCGCTGCGGCAAGGCGCTGCCTTTCTCGTGCCGATGACGATCCGTCCCTATAGCATGGGGACGTCACGCAAGGTCGAGATGTCCTTGCACCTCATCAATGGTCCAGGCCGGAGAGTTACATCCCGCCCGGATAGTTCGGGCTCTCGCGGGTAATGGTCACGTCGTGGGTATGGCTTTCGCGCAGGCCCGCTGTCGAGATGCGCACGAACCGCGCTTTCTCGCGGAACTCCGCGAGATCGCGACCACCGACATAGCCCATCGCCGCCTTCAGCCCGCCGGTGAGCTGGTGCAGCACGCCGCCGACCGCGCCCTTGTAGGGCACCTGGCCCTCGATGCCCTCGGGCACGAGCTTCAGGGTGTCGCGGACTTCCGCCTGGAAGTAACGGTCGGCCGAGCCGCGCGCCATGGCGCCGACCGAGCCCATGCCGCGATAGGCTTTGAACGACCGTCCTTGGTGCAAATAGACCTCGCCCGGGCTCTCCTCCGTGCCCGCCAGCAGCGAGCCGATCATTGCCGCGTCGGCGCCGGCGGCAAGCGCCTTGGCGAGATCGCCGGAATATTTGATGCCGCCGTCGGCGATGATCGAGATGCCGGACTTCTGGGCTTCCTCGGCCGCGGCGATGACGGCCGAGAGCTGCGGCACGCCGACGCCGGCAACAATGCGCGTGGTGCAGATCGAGCCCGGGCCGATACCCACTTTCACGGCGTCGGCGCCCGCGTCGATCAGCGCCCTTGTGCCTTCGGCGGTCGCGACGTTGCCGGCGAGGATGCGCACCGAGTTGGATAACTTCTTCGCACTGGTGACGGCGTCGAGCACACGCTGCGAATGGCCGTGCGCGGTGTCGATGACCAGCAGGTCGACGCCTGCCGCGATCAGCCGCTCGGCCCGCTCGAAGCCGTCCTGGCCGACGCTGGTGGCGGCGGCCACGCGCAGGCGCCCCTGCGCATCCTTCGACGCATTGGGATTGAGCTGGGTCTTCTCGATGTCCTTGACGGTGATCAGCCCGACGCAGTGACCCTTCTGGTCGACGACCAGCAGCTTTTCGATGCGATGCTTGTGCAGCAGGCGCTTAGCCTCGTCCTGGTCGACGCGGTTCTCGCGCACGGTGACCAGGTTTTCCCGCGTCATGAGCTCGTAGACTTTCTGCGACGGGGCGGAGGCGAAGCGCACGTCGCGGTTGGTGAGGATGCCGACCAGCCGCCCGGTGGTGTGGCCGCCCGGACCGCCGTTCTCGACGACCGGGATGCCGGATATGCCGTGTGCCTTCATCAGCGCCAGCGCCTCGGCGAGGGTGGCGTCGGGGCCGATCGTGACCGGGTTCACGACCATGCCGGATTCGAACTTCTTGACCTGCCGGACCTCCTCGGCCTGCTGCTCGGGCGTCAGGTTGCGGTGGATGACGCCGATGCCGCCCGCCTGCGCCATCGAGATGGCGAGCCGCGCCTCGGTGACCGTGTCCATCGCCGCCGACAGGATCGGGATGTTGAGCTCGATGTCGCCGGCGATCTTGGTGCGCACGTCGGTCTCGCCCGGCATGACGTCGGAATGGCCGGGCTGCAAGAGCACGTCGTCGAAGGTGAGCGCCTGGGCGCCGGTCGCGGTTTCGATGATTTTCGCCATTGCCGATCCTTGAATACGAAGATGGCGCTGACGCCCGTGGGATGGGCCGCGCCGACTCGAAATGTCCCTTTCAGGATTGGCACCGGCTGGTAACACGCTTGCGACGGAATGCAAAGGCGCTGCGCTCCAATATGAGGAGGGATTCTCTCCCTTGTAAACGCCACCACTGGGCGGCAAGTTACCCTGCGGCAATCGGGGATCGGGGGCGAGCATGGCGACGGCACAACCTTGGGGGAGGGCGGCGGAGCCTGTGTCTTCGGACCCGCCGCCATCGCCGGGAACGAGTGTCGAGCCTTTCGTCTTCACCGGAACGACTCGCGAATATTTCGGCATATGGATCGTCAACATCCTGCTGACCATCGTGACGCTGGGCATCTACTCCGCCTGGGCCAAGGTGAGGCGGCTGCGCTACTTCTACGGCAATACGCATCTGGCCGGATCGAGCTTCGACTATCACGCGAAACCGGTGCAAATCCTGATCGGCCGGATCATCGTCCTCGTCGTGCTGCTCGTCTACAACGTCATCCTGAACGTCGCCCCGCCGGCGGCCATCGTTCTCGTCCCGCTGTTCGTTTTGGCAACGCCGTGGTTCATCATGCGCGGGCTGCGCTTCAACGCGCGGGTGACGAGCTTCAGGAACGTGCGCTTCGACTTCCACGGCGGTTATGGCGGCGCCTTCCGCGCCTATGTGCTCGGCGGCATCGTCGCCTGGCTGTCGCTCGGCATCTTGGCGCCGTTCGCCTCGCGCTGGATGTGGCGCTACATGCTGGTCAACACGACCTATGGCGGACGCCCGGTCGCCAGCGACCCCGCCCTGCGCAAACTCTACGGCCAGTGGCTGCTTCCGGCGGTGATCCTCATGGCGACGGTCGTCGTTCTCGGACTGTCCGCTTTGGCGTTGGGCAACGCGCTCTATGCCGTCTACCAGGATGTGCGGGCCGGCGGAAATGACGCTGACGCGATCGTGGTGGCGATCCTGCAGGTTCTGACGACCTCGTTGCTGCCATTCATCGTCGTCCTCGCCGTCGTGACGCTGATCTACCGCGCTGGCACGCGCAACGTGGCGCTGAACGCCACCGTGGTCGACGGGCGCCACCGTTTCCGCTCGGCGATCCACCGCGGCCGCTTCACCTGGATCACGGTGACCAACCTGCTGGCGACGGTCTTTTCGCTCGGGCTCGCGCGCCCCTGGGCGGCGATCCGCATGTCGCGGTTTCTGGCCGCCGCGACCGCGCTCGAAGTCTCTGGCTCGCTCGACGATTATCTCAGCGATCTGAAGGATACCGGCTCGGCTGTTGGCGCCGAATATATGGATGTCGAGGGCTTCGACTTTGGCTTCTGAATCCGTACGCGGCGCTTGGTTCCCGCCGGGATCCAGCCGCAAGGTCGAGGCGACCGTTGCCCGGACGGCGAACGGCGATCTGGTCGTGGTGGCAGGCCAGGCGGTGCTGGCGCGCGCGGCTCCGTCGGAGATCGAGTTCTCCGCGCGCGTTGGATCGATCCCGAGGAGGCTCGCTTTTCCCAACGGTAGCCTGTTCGAGACGGCCGACAATGACGGCATCGACCGGCTGAGCGGCTCCGCGGGCGCCGTGCACGAACTTGAGCGCTTCCGACCGCGCCTGTTCGTCTTCGCCGCTATCGTCGTCGGGCTCTGCTTCCTGATCTACCGTTTCGCGGTGCCGACGATGGTCGAACTGGCGGTTGCGATCACCCCGCCGGTCGTGCCGCAATTGATGAGCCAGGGCGCGCTGGCCTCGCTCGACGAGACGCTGCTGGCACAGAGCGAGTTGCCGGAAGCCCGCCAGACCGCGATCCGGGAAGGATTCAACCAGCTGGCGGGGCTCAGTCCGCGGGGCGCGGACGGCTATGTCCTGCATTTCAGGAAAGGGGGATCGATCGGTCCGAACGCTTTTGCGCTTCCCGATGGCTCGATCGTGCTGACGGACGAACTGGTGACGCTGGCGCCTGGCCAGGATGCGGTGCTCGGCGTGCTGGCACACGAGATCGGCCATGTCGAGCGCGAGCATTCGCTGCGCCAGCTCTACCGCGCCGCCGGCATCGCCGCGCTGATCATGCTGATCGGCGGCGACATCGGTTCGGGCGCAGAGGACATCCTCGTCCAGGGGTCAGCGCTGGTCGGACTGTCCTATTCGCGCAGCCAGGAGGCAGAGGCCGACCGATCGAGCGTCGAACTGATGCTGAAAGCGGGCAGGGACCCGGCGGCGATCGTGGGTTTCCTCGAAATCGTGCGCGACAGACTGGAGAAGACACAAGGCAGCGATTTCTTCTCGACCCATCCGGCGACGCAACAGCGGATCGAGGCCGTGAAGACCTATGCCGAGGAACTCGCGAAGAGGTAGAGAGCGTGGTCTGGCCCTCCCGATCCTTCGCGACAAATCCGCCGCTCCGTGCTAACCGCGCACGGCCATGCAGGATCACCCCAGCCCTCCCCCCTCCTCCTTAGAGCCGGCCACGCTCAGCCGCACCGTACCCCTGGTGCTCGCAGTTGCGCTGTTCATGGAGCAGATGGATTCGACGGTCATCGCGACCTCGCTGCCGGCGATCGCGGCGGATATCGGCACAAGCCCAGTCGCACTCAAGCTGGCGCTCACGGCCTACCTCGTCTCGTTGGCGATCTTCATTCCCGTCAGTGGCTGGATGGCGGAGCGCTTCGGGGCGAAGCGCGTGTTTCGCGTCGCGATCGCAGTCTTTGTCGTCGGCTCATTCGCCTGCGCGTTCGCCGGCTCGCTGTCGGCCTTCGTAGGTGCACGTTTCCTGCAAGGCATGGGCGGCGCGATGATGACGCCGGTGGCGCGCCTCGTGCTGGTGCGCGCGACACCGAAGTCGCAGCTTGTCCAGGCGATGGCCTGGCTGACGATCCCCGGGCTGATCGGGCCGCTGATGGGACCGCCCATCGGCGGCTTCATCACCACCTTCTTCACCTGGCACTGGATCTTCCTGATCAACTTGCCGATCGGACTTGCCGGCATCTATCTCGCCGGCCGCGTACTGCCCGACATCGAGCCGGGCGGAGGGGGCACGCTTGACCGCAAGGGGTTCTTCCTCTCGGGGCTCGCGGCGTCCGGCATCGTCTTCGGCCTGTCGGTCGTCAGCCTGCCGGCGCTGCCGCCCGCGGTCGGCGCCGTGACGGTGGTGTTCGGACTCGTCTGCGGCTGGCTCTATGTCCGGCACGCCGGGCGAAGCCCGGCACCGATCCTCGATCTCAGGCTGTTTTCCAGTCCGGTCTTCCGCGCTGCGATCATCGGCGGCTCTCTGTTCCGCATTGGCGCGGGCGCGGTGCCCTTCCTCCTACCGCTGTTCTTCCAGCTCGGCTTCGGCATGACGCCGTTCCAATCGGGCATGCTCACCTTCGCCTCGGCCGGCGGGGCGATCATGCTCAAGTTCATGGCGTCGGCAGCGTTGCGGGCGGGCGGCTTCCGCAACGTGCTGATCGCCGCCGGATTGGCGGGCGCCGCCTTCATCGCCATCAACGCATCGTTTACCGCCGAGACGCCCTGGCCGGTGATCGTGGCGGTGCTGTTCGCCTCCGGCTTCCTGCGCTCGCTGTTCTTCACCTCCGTCAACGCGCTGGTCTTCGCCGACATCTCGGAAGCCGACGCGGCGCAGGCGACCGCGCTTGCGGCGGCGACGCAGCAGATCTCGATCGCGCTCGGGGTTGCGGTGGCGGGCGGCGCGCTGGAGGCGATCTCGCTGATAACCGGCGAGGCGCTGACGGTACACGCCTTCGTCTGGTCCTTCCTCATCGTCGCCGGACTGACCTCGCTGGCCGCGCTGCCGTTCGTCTGGCTCGATCCGGACGCCGGCAGTTCCGTCTCCGGCAAGGCGCCGGTGGCGCGCTCGACGACGCCGATCACGCGGCCGGAGGGCTGATCTCTTCGTCCACCGGCTTCCTGCCCTTGAAGTCCTTGGCGAGCAGGAAGAGTTCGACCGACTCGTCGCGCGAGGCGGGCGGCTTGACGTGGTGGACGGTCTTGAAATTCCGCTTCAGCATGGTCAGCAGCTCGTTCGCAGTGCCGCCCTGGAAGGTCTTGGCGAGGAAATGTCCGCCGGGCTTCAGCACCGAGATGGCGAAGTCGGCGGCAACTTCGCCGAGATGCATGGTGCGGATATGATCGGTGCGGCGATGGCCTGTGGTCGGCGCCGCCATATCCGAGATCACCACGTCCGGCGGCCCGCCCAGCGCCGCGATGAGGGCGCCGGGTGCATCCTCGTCGAGAAAATCCTTCTTCAGGATGACGCAGCCCGGCACCGGGTCCATGTCGAGATAGTCGATCGCCGCGATCAGCGGCCTGTCGTCAGTCGAGCCGAGCTTGCGCGACGCGACCTGGCACCAGCCGCCGGGCGCAGCACCGAGGTCGACCACGCGCATGCCGGGTTTCAGGAGCTTGTAGCGCTCGTCGATCTCCATCAGCTTGTAGGCGGCGCGCGAGCGGTAGCCCTCCGCCTTGGAGCGCTGCACATAGGGGTCGTTCATGTGCCGCTCGAGCCAGCGGCGCGAGGATTCCTTCAGACCGCTCTTCTTCTTGATCTTCGTCCTGAGGACGCGTGTGGGGCCCTTGCCGGAGGTCGGCTTCTTCATGGCTCGCCCCGCCGGCGGTTGCGCCGCCAGGCGCCGTCCGACGCCATCAGTTCGGTGAGGATTCCTTCGCGCAGGCCGCGGTCGGCGACGCGCAGCCGCTCCGACGGCCAGACCTGCCGGATCGCTTCGAGGATGGCGCAGCCAGCGAGCACGAGGTCGGCGCGGTCGGCGCCGATGCAGGGATTGGCGACGCGGGCGGCGAAATCCCAGCCGAGCAGCCGTTCCGTCATCGCGTCGACGTCCGCCCGCTCCAGCCACAGCCCGTCGACCCGCTTGCGGTCATAGCGCTCGAGGCCGAGGTAGACACCTGCGAGAGTGGTGACCGTGCCCGACGTGCCGAGCAGGTGGAAGCGCCCGCCGGAGGCCAGCGCGCCCAGGCGGTGGCGCCCTTCGAAGGCTTCGAGCATGCGTGCCACGTCGGCTACCATGTCGTCGAAGACCTCGCGCGTGACGTGCCGGCCGCCGAAGCGCTCGGCGAGCGACACGACGCCGACCGGCAGCGAGGTCCAAGACACGATGTGGCGGGCGAGATGCTGGCTGCGCTCGCCGGACAGGTCGATCAGCGCGATTTCCGACGAGCCGCCGCCGATGTCGAACAGGACCACGGCATCGGTGTCATCCTCGACCAGCGAGCCGCAGCCGGAGACAGCGAGGCGGGCTTCCGTCTCCCGGTCGATGATCTCGAGTTCCAGACCCGTCTCCTCGGTCACGCGCGCCAGAAACTCCTCGCCGTTGTCGGCTGCGCGGCAAGCCTCGGTGGCGATCAGCCGCGACAGGCGGATCTGGCGCAGTCCGAGCTTCGCCGCGCAGACCGCCAGCGCGTCGACCGCGCGCGCCATGGCGGCATCGCCGAGGCGCCCGTTCGCCGTCAGCCCTTCGCCCAGCCTGACGATGCGCGAGAAGGCGTCGATGACGCGGAACTGTCCGGGACGAGTAGGTACCGCCACCAGGAGCCGGCAATTGTTGGTGCCGAGGTCGAGCGCGGCATAGACCGGCTGGTCGCCCGGACGGGGCGAACGCGGTCCGCCGGGAAACCTGGCCTGGAAAGCGCCGCCGCTTCGGGCGCCCGACCCTGCCTGCCGCGAGGACGGGAGATCCGCGCGCGCTGATTTTTCCACTCGCGGCGCTCCGGCGCGCTCGCCCGGCTGTGCGGCCGCATCGTGCTGGACCGTCGACGGCTGCGGCTGGTGGGCGGAATCCCTAGCGGGAGGGCTGACCTGTAGGGCAGGCTTGCCTTGGCCGGGCGCGGCCTGGCCGCCGGGGTGGGGCGTCTGTCCGGGCGAGGTGTCGCGCGCAAAAACCTTGCGGCCGCGTTTGCGCTTTCGCCGTTTGCGATGTGTCTGGCTGGGGGCCGCGGGGCGCGCGCTTGCTTCGCCTGGCTGCCGCGGCAGGCCGCGGTCGCCGCCGGACGTTCGGCGATGCTCGCCGGCTTCGTCCGCCTGCCCCCCGCGATGCGGCGCATTGCCGCCCGTCTCGGGGTCGTCCACTGTATGTCCTTCAGGCGCGGCGCGAACCCGGATGGGACGCGACATCGCGCTTTGTCTAGCGTTGCCGACAACATAGCAGCCCGGGCGCGTATCACCAAGGGCCTTGGTGGGGCAGGGAGACCGCGTCGCGTGTCCCGCTGAGGGCGGTTGGCGGGCGGGCATGAGGCTGACGGTAGGGGGCGCCCGGCAGCGATCCGGTCATCGTTTGGATCTGACCGCAGGTCCGGTCCGCTTGAATCCGCCTTTGCGCTTGACTATTTCGCCCCTGTCGGTAAAAGCCGCCGCACCATCGCCGTGCGCATTAGCGCGGCCGTTGGGGAATAGGTTAACGGTAGACCCACGGACTCTGACTCCGTTAGTCCTGGTTCGAATCCAGGTTCCCCAGCCAAATCTTTTCAATGACTTAGCCCCATCTTCGCCCGTTCGCATGTCGCATCGTGTTGCAATCCAGTTCCCTTGATTTCCAAGGGTTTCCTGCGAGACTCGGCAAATCCGTGCGACATGGAATGCGACATGACAGAGCTGGTTCTGACCGAAGGCGAAGAAGCCTATTTCCGCGAGATGCGGTCGCTTTCAACCGATGCCGATGGCCGAGCGATCCTTGCTGGCCTGACGGTCGATGAGTCGGTCTGGCTGGTCGAATATCGCCGCCGGCGCTTCCTACAGCGAAGCGGAAAGCTCCAATCCCATCCCTCGGAGGATGAGCGGCGAAGGGCGCATGAATTAGACGAAAAGCACGAGCGTGTTCGGCTGGCGGTGATCGGCGCGGAGCATATCCTGCGAACCGAAAGCCCGACGAGGAACTAGGCTGCCAGACAGCGGATGCGCTCTTTCAGCCGGCCGACGCATTCCATGATGTCGGTCGAGCACTGCACCTGATCCTTGTGGTTCGGCAGGAAGCGCGAGTCGCAGACGCGGCAGGTGCGATAGCCCCAGGTGCGCTTGCGCATGGCGAGGCGGGTACAGGCTTTCGAGCAGAACATCTGCCCGGCGCGCGCGCCGTCGAAGGTGCCGCCGCATTCCTGGCAAGTCAGCCCGGATCGGGCCTCGGCGCGCGCCTGCTTGTCGATCGCGTCGTAGTGGAGCTGATAGCAGCGTTTCGAGCAGTAGGACTGCCCCATGCGTCACCGCCTTCCCGCTCGATGTTGGCATAGAGAACGGCTTTCGCATCCGCCAGAAAGTCATGGACCACCAAGCTGCCCTCGACGAAAGCGTTGACGACAGCTCGGTCTTCCAGCCGATGGGCAGCCTCGAAGATGAGGTCGTTGATGCTGATGGCGCGGCTGATGATGTCGATGGCATCGCCTATGTCGCGGTTCTCGCTTGCCGCCGGCACGGCACCGGGTGTAGGAGTGTGTGCGTTCATATTCTGATCCTTGGAGAGGAAGGGATTGGACACCGACCCGGTGTTGAGGTTGCCGCCTCCACCGGGTCTTTTCTTTTCGTGGATCAAGCCGCGTCCTCCATGAAGAACGCGACCAGCTTCGAGTGTTCGGCAACCCAACGTCCGCCTACTTTCTTTGCCGGCAACTCGCCTTTTTCCAGCATGTGGAATGTTGCCCTGGCTGATCGGCCAATGATCCGCGCGATCTCGGAACAGCCCCAAACCAGTTCTATGTTCGCCTTGCGTTCAGCAGTCACTGTCATTCGCTTGCATCCTTTCGCACTGCATGATCAGTGCAGACACTTTAGGCAGCCTGTGTACAGCGTCAAGCGACAATTGCACTTTTCCATCAGTGCATGTTAATAGCTGGGGAAAACAGGGACTCAGCGGCATGGCGCGCGAACCAAAAACCAGAAAAAGCGAGACGCTCACGATCCGCCTCGATCCCAAGACGCGGTTCATCCTGGAGTATCTGTCACGGCTGAAAGGGCAGTCGATCACTACGGTCGTAGA
Organism: Mesorhizobium sp.; assembly: GCA_019635735.1. Lineage (GTDB taxonomy): Bacteria > Pseudomonadota > Alphaproteobacteria > Rhizobiales > Rhizobiaceae > Mesorhizobium_A. Next base: position 43,038 of record JAHBYX010000003.1, on the reverse strand, counting down.
GCGCGCCATCATCAAGGCCGCCGATCAGGAAACCCTAGAGAGTTGGTCGAACAATACCCCTGACGGCTGGCAGGATTTCTGGGACGTTAGTGAGGGTGTGCGCTCGCTCAAGATCGCGATGCGGTCAGAATTCTTCCCCAGCTACGACGAGGAAAAACGGCTCGCCTTCTGCAAGGAGCACTGGCCGTTCTTCTGGTCTTCGGAGACCCGCAAGAACTTCCTTAATCACTACGTCGACGTCCTTTGGCCACGGATCGACGAGTTTGTCCAAATCCATGAGGATCAGAAGGCGAGCGACTACTTCGCCGCCGGCAACGCCATGCGAGCTGCATTGTCCAATGCAAAGCTAAAGGCGCCGGACTGGCCGGTAGCACCGAAGAAGACGGAGACTTCTGGCAAAGGCTACAGCCGCGATTTAGACGACGAGATACCGTTCTGATGGCTATCCGCAAGCGCTCATGGAAGACGGCGAAGGGCGAGGAAAAGAGCGCCTGGATCGTCGACTATGCCGACGCCTCCGGCACGCGCCGTCAGAAGACGTTCACGAAGAAAAAGGATGCCGACCAGTTCGCGGCCACGGCCAAGGTCGAGGTCCGAGACGGCGTTCATGTTGCCGACAGCGCCACGGTGACTGTGAAGGAAGCCGGCGACCTATGGCTTAAGAGCTGCGACGGTGCGCGACTGGAGCGGGCGACGATAGACCAGTATCGCCAGCACCTTACGCTTCACGTCGAGCCTTTCCTCGGTGCCACGAAGTTGTCGAAGATCACGGTGCCGGCCGTGCGCGCATTCCAAGAGGAATTGCGGGAGAACGGGCGTTCGCCTGCCATGATTAAGCGGGTCACGGTCAGTCTGGGTAGTATCCTGTCAGATGCCCAGGAACGCGGGCTCGTGGTGCGCAACGCGGTGCATGAGATGTCGAAGCGCCGGAAGGGCGGCACCAAAGCAGAGAAGCGCCAGAAGGCGCGCCTGCGGTACGGCGTCGACATTCCAACCATGGAAGAGGTTCGGGCGATCCTCGCGACTGCGGAAGGCCGCTATCGGCCGTTCATCGTCACGGCGATCTTCACGGGCATGAGGGCGTCAGAGTTGCGTGGCCTGTCCTGGCGCGACGTCGATCTCGACAAGGGCGTGATCCATGTCCGCCAGCGGGCCGACGCCTACCACGCTATCGGGATGCCGAAGTCGGACGCGGGTCAACGGACGATCCCGCTCACACCCATGGTGGTGAACACGCTCCGGGAATGGAAACTGGCGTGCCCGAAAGGCGATTTGAACCTCGTCTTTCCGAATGGCGAAGGCAACGTCGAGTGGCACCAGAACATAATCAAGCGCGGCCTGTGGCCGACGCTGGTGAAGGCCGGTGTCACGATCTCGACGGACAAAATCGACAAGGACGGCAAGCCGGTGTTGGCCCCGAAGTATTCCGGGCTCCACGCCTTGCGGCACTGGTTCGCGTCCTGGTGCATCAACAGCAAGGCCGATGGAGGTCTGGAGCTATCGCCGAAGGCCGTCCAGGCTCGCATGGGTCATTCGTCGATCCAGGTCACGTTCGACACCTACGGACACTTGTTCCCGGCGGCGGATGAAGCCCAGGCGTTGGCCGACGCAGAATGCCGCTTGCTGGCAGCGAGTGCGACATAGACGCGACATGACTGCCGAAACGCCAATGAAATCAACGGACTTTCAAGCACTCTGACTCCGTTAGTCCTGGTTCGAATCCAGGTTCCCCAGCTAAAACTCCCTCAATCACACATATCCGACCAACCCCCTCTGGGCGCGCGATGTTTGCGGTCCGGACATGACTGTGCGTCGACCGAGGACAACGTCAGTTCGTCTCAGCCTGTCGGACGGGCTGCTGGTCAACCTCGTGCCCCTTCGAGCTCTTCGCTCGCGAGGTCTTCGAGGAGGGCCCGCAGCGCGGCTGCCTTGGACGCTCCGATCACGTGCTCCAGATGTTTGTTGTGTGCGGCGACCCTGCGTTCGACGCGCTGGAAGAACGCGTTGCCGCGCTCGGTATTGTGAACCAGGACGCGCCTCTGGTCAGACGTGTCCGCCACCCGGTGGATGAGACCGTCGGCGACCATTCTGTCCGCGAGCTTGGTCAACGCGGGATGATTCATCAACACCAGTTCGGCCAGTTCGCCCATCGAACATCCGTCTCGTTCGCTCAGCGCCTCCAGGACGCGCCATTGTTCCACAGTCAGTCCGTCCTGCTGAACGACGCGCTCGAGCTTCGCGTAGAGACGGCGATGGGCCCCCGCGATCAGGTAGGACAGATCCCTATGAAGGTCGGACTTGGGCATGTCGTGCGGTTCTCGTTCCCTAATGACGGTTCGCGTTTCGGCGATTGATTTGCGTTCGATAGTGGAATATTTTAGTTGGAAAATAAATGTGGTCAATTGCCCGGGGGAAGGGTGCAGACCAGTATGGAGGCAGTCGACGGTTCGGTGCCCAAGGCACGGATCAGCGGTCCACGGGCCGGCCTGTTGCCGTGGGAACGCGGCGACGAGACGCATCGCGTGGCGGTGCTGGTTCCGATAGGCGGCTCTGCAGGGATTTGGGGTCCCTCGTGTATCTCCTGCGCACAGGTGGCGATCGGCGAGATCAACGCCGCCGACGGCATCAACGGGCTTCCCCTCGAGCCGATCTTTCTCAACTCGGATGCCGACACCGTTCATACGCTCGAACGGGAGATCAACGAATTGCTGGACAATGGCGAGATCTCCGGCGTCGTCGGTATGAGCGTCAGTTCCGTCCGGCAGCGGCTCAACAAGATCATCGCGGGCAGGGTGCCGCATATCTACACGCCGCACTACGAAGGTAACGAGCATTCGCCGAACGTGTTCACGATAGGCGACACGCCCGACCAGAACCTGGTGCCCGCCATCCGGCGCCTGACCGAGACGCTCAAGGTCAAGCGCTGGGCGCTCATCGGCAACGACTATGTCTGGCCGCGGATGTCGCACGTGGTCGCCAAGCGGACCATTGCCGAGACGGGAGGGAACGTCGTCTTCGAAGGCTATGTCCCGTTCGGGTTGGAAGACGCGTCCTGGCTGGTGGAGCGCATTGCCAAATCCCGGCCCGATATCGTCCTCGTATCGCTGATCGGGCAGGACGGCGTGGAATTCAATCGCAGTTTCGGCGCGATGAGCCTCGACCGCCGCATCTTCCGCCTGTCGACCGTGCTGGAAGAGAATGCGCTCCTCGCCAGCGAGAGCGCCAACACCAAGCGTCTCTTCGTCTCGGCGGCCTATTTCAGTTCGCTGCAGACCGACCAGAACCTCGCGTTCCGGGAGCGCTATGAGGCGGGGCTGCGGAAACCTCCACCGATGCTCAACTCGTTTGGCCAATCGATCTACGAGGGGATGAACTTCTACTCCGCCATGATGCGTCGGGAAGACGATTCCAGACGCGCGGCAATCGACTATCAGAGCGCACGCGACGGCCGCTACTATTCCAATGCGAAGAAAGACACGTCGGTCTATCTGGCGCGCGCCGACGGCGTGCAATTCTGCGTGACCGAACAGCTGGCCTGACGTTCCGGCGGCGTCTGAGTCGACGCGGCGCGTGATCGGGCCAATCCAATCCTCTCTCTCGCTCAAACTCCTCGGTTCCAGCACCGAACACCCGACCCTTTCATCGCGCGGCTGCCGACGAATGCGCCTTCGCGTTCCGAAATGTTGAAACGGAAAACAAAAGCTTGAATTGGAAAACAATATGAGCTAGGTATTTTCCAATTCAAATAATGGGGGAAAGGGGACCCGCTTGGTTTGGTTTTTCGGATTCCTGGCGCTCGTCGTCGCGGTCGTGATCGCCGTCCTCTTCCTCAATCGGTACTACGTGAAGTCCTCCCGGGACGTCGCGCTGATCCGCACGGGTGCTGGCGGCCGCAAGGTCATCGTCGACGGCGGCGCGTTCGCTCTCCCGATCCTGCATCGGGTCGAGCGCATCAGCATGCGGTCCATCCGGCTCCGCATCGACCGCAGCGGCTCGAACGCGCTGATCTCGGAGGATCGCCTCCGTGTGGATATCGGCATGGAGTTTCAGGTTCGCGTCGATCCCGATCCCGCTGGCATCGCAGTGGCTGCCCAGGCTCTGGGGGCTAAGTCGTTCCGCGACGACGAGATCCAGTCGCTGCTGGAGGGCAAGCTGATCGACGCTGCGCAGGCCGAGGTCGCGCTGCGGACGATGGACGCACTTCATGCGGACCGGAGCGGATTCTCGGATGCGGTCGGCAAGCGACTGCGCGGCGACCTTTCCCGCTCGGGGCTCGTCGTCGATTTCGTTTCCCTGGTCCTGCTCGACCAGACGCCGTTCTCGTCGCTGGACGACACCAACGCCTTCAACGCCGTCGGCATGCGCAGGCTGGCCGAGGTTGTGGCGGAAAACCGCAAGGCGCGCATCGATGTCGAGGCGGAATCCGACATAGCGGTGCGGAAACGGCAGCTTGAGCAGACGCGTGACCGGCTGCGTTTCGAGCGCGAGCAGCAGGAATACGAAATCGCCAATCGGCTGGAGATCGAACGCCAGCGCATCAACTTGAATACCGAACTGGAAACGAGCAAGACCGAGGCGGCGCGTCACTCCGAGGCCCTGCAGATCGCGAAGGTGGGCGAGATCAAGCAGGCGGAAATCGAGCGCGACCTCAATCTGCGCCGCCGCGAGATGGAGGCCCTGCTCGAGGTCGAGAAGGCCAAGATCGACAATGCCATCGTGCTTGCCGCGAAACGTGGCGAGGAATCGATCGAGCAGGCGAAGGTGGAGGGCGCCCGCGGCAAGCTGGTGGAGGCGCAGGAGAACGTCCAGACCGCCAAGGACATTGCGGCGGCGGAGCGGGCGCGCAAGCTGGCCGTGCTCAAGGTCGCTCAGGAGAACGAAACCGACGACGCCAGGGTCAAGTCCAAGGTCGGCACGATCATATCGATCGCCAAGGCGGAGAGCGAGGCAGTGCAGCTCCGGTCCAACGCGGATCGCGACCGCCTGATCGCCGAGGCCTCCGGCAGGTCCGCCCAGATCGAGGCGGAGAACCGCCAGAGCGAGGCCGTGCTGAGGGCGCGGGTCGAGATGCACAAGGTCGACAAGCTGCCCGAGATCGCCACCCAAATGATGAAGCCGGTCGAGAAGATCGACTCCATCCGGATCAACCATATCAGCGGGCTCGGCAATGGCGGCGGCGGTGCCGGCGGCGATGGCTCGGTGTTCGGGCAGGCCCTGGATTCGATCCTCGGAATGTCGGTCCAGCTGCCCTTCATGAAGAAGATCGGCGACGAAATCGGCCTCGACTTCGACTCTCAGCTGGCTGGCCGCACGGCCGACGCGGCTGCCAGAGCCGCCCCTTCGATACGGTCGAAGAAACCGGCGGACGATCAGCAGAAATAGCGTTCAGACAAAAATCAACAGGGGAAGAAGTCATGATCAATAGAAGGACTTTCTTGGCCAGTTCGGCTGCGGTTGCCGGTGCTGGGATATTGGGAGCAAGTGCCGGCAGGACCCTGGCGGCCGATCCGATCAAGCTCGGCTCGATCCTGGATACGTCCGGTGCGTTCGACGCCTACGGCAAGCCGATGGACATGGCGCTGCGGCTTGCCGTCGACGAAATCAACGCAGCGGGCGGCCTGCTCGGCCGCCAGGTCGAGATCGTCGCCTACGACACGCAGTCCGACATGGCTCTTTACACGCAGTACGGCCAGCAGCTGGCTCGCGTCGACAAGGTTGACGTCGTCCACGGCGGCATTCTTTCCGCCTCCCGCGAGGCGATCCGCCAGACCCTGCGCAAGTCCGGCGTGCCTTATTTCTACAACGTGCTCTACGAGGGCGGCGTTTGCGACCGCAACATCACCGTCATCGGTGTCACGCCGTCGCAGCAGGTCGAGGTCCTCATTCCGGCCGCGATCAAGAAGTGGGGCAAGAAGATCTACGTGCTGGCGGCCGACTACAATTACGGCCAGATCACCGCGCGCTGGATCGAGAAGTTCGCGAAGGATGCGGGGGGCGAAGTCGTGCAGACCGACTTCTTCCCGCTCGACGTTGCCGACTTCGGATCGACCATCGCGAAGATCCAGGGCGCCGCACCCGATATCGTCGTGCCTGCGCTCGTCGGGGGCCCCCATCTCTCCTTCTTCCGCCAATGGGCCGCTGCCGGCATGAAGTCCAAGATCCCGATGGCGTCCACGACGATCGGTATCGGCAACGAGCACAAGGTGCTCACCGCCGAGGAAGGCGATGGCATCCTTGTCGCCTACAACTACTCGCCGGAAATCGTCTCGCCTGCCAACGAAGCATTCCTCAAGGCCTGGACCGCGAAATACGGCAACACCGACCAGATCCACGAGATCGCGGTGTCGCATTACCAGGGCATCCATGTATGGGCCGAGGCGGTACGTAAGGCCGGCGATGTCGGACGCGATAAGCTCATCGGAGCGATTGAAGGCGGCCTGTCGTTCGAGGGGCCGGGCGGAAAGGTGCTCATCGATCCGAAGACGCATCACGCCGTTCTCGACGTTCATCTTATGGAGATGTCCGGCCAGAAGCTCAAGGTTCTCGAGAGCTTCACGCAGCGCCAGCCATCGGATACGCAGGGCGTCTGCGACCTCGCGGCCAACCCTGACGACAACACGCAGTACGAGATCAAGATCTGATCCCGTAGCGGGCGCCGGATTTCCGGCGCCCCTTCGTCAGCCGAACCCCCGAATGAACCAGCGGAACGAAACGCAATGGATCTTGCGGCAATCTTCGCGGTCGAAATCCTGTACGCGATCGCCAGCCTCGTGGTTATCAGCTCCGGCCTGGCGGTCGTGTTCGGGATGATGCGCGTGATCAACCTCGCGCATGGCGAGTTCATGATGGTGGGTGGCTACGCCACCATCGTTGCCGTCAAGTCGGGCATCAACATCTACATTGCCATGCTGATCGTCGCGCCGATCGTGGTTGGCGTGCTCGGCGTCATCGTCGAGCGACTGATCATCCGCCGCCTCTACGGGCGGCTCGTCGACACGATGCTGGCGACCTGGGGGCTGAGCCTCCTTTTGATCGGGCTCGCCAGTATGATCTTCGGCAACACCACGACCGGAATCTCGCCTCCTATTCCCGGCTTTGCCATCGGCCAGTATCAGGTCAACGGCTACAGTTTCTTCATCATCTTGGCGGCGGTCGCCATTCTGGTCGCGATGTTTGCCGTTCTCGCCGGGACGCGGGCTGGCCTCGTGGCCAGAGGCGCCATGCAGAATCCAGCGATGGCGTCGGCCCTCGGCTACAATCCTGAGCGGGTATATATGCTCACGTTCTTCGCCGGTTCCGCGCTTGCCGGGCTTGCCGGCGGCCTGTTCGCGCCGCTGCTCGGCCTGGTCCCCACGATCGGCAGCGCGTATATCGCGAAGGCGTTCATAACGGTCATCTCGGGCGGTGCTTCCGTCATCGCCGGTCTCGTTTCGAGCGCCGTTCTGTTCGGCGCCACGTCGCAGATCTTCACGCTTGCCACCACTCCGATGGTTGGCGAGATCGCCTTGCTCCTCATCGCAATCGTCCTCCTCAGGCTCCTCCCGCAGGGAATAACCAGCCGCTTCTTCCGGGGGGCGATGTGACGATGCGCGGCGAGATGCGGCATGCGCTGCTGGTGGCCATCGTGGCGGCCATCGTCCTGGCCGTCGCGCCGGCACTGATCGGGACCTACACGCTGACCCTGCTGGTGATCTATGGAATGCTCGCGCTGAGCCTGGGGCTGATCTGGGGGTTCGGCGGTATCCTGTGTTTCGGCCAGGCAGCCTTCTTCGGACTTGGCGCCTACACTTACGCAATCGCCGCGATCAACATTGGCGAGAGCACCGTGCCGTTTCTGCTGGGCATCGCCATTCCCTTCCTGTTCGCCGCGGCGCTGGGCGCCATGATGTTCTACGGGCGGCTCTCTGATGTCTATCTCGGCGTCATCACTCTGGTGGTGACGCTGTTGTTCTTCCGCTTCATGAATTCGACCGCCGGCCCGGAATATGTGGTCGGCACGGCACGGCTCGGCGGCTTCAACGGCATACCGGGATTTCAGACGCTCAATGTGCCGGGCGACCCGTCGGCCTACATCTTCGGGGATGCGTACTATTATCTCACCGCGGTGGCGCTGCTCATCGTCTACCTGCTGGTCCGCTGGCTGCTGGCAAGCCCGTTCGGTCGCATCGCGATGGCCATCAGGGAGAACGAACTCCGGGTCGAACTGCTGGGCTACGATGCCCGCGCCCGCAAGACGCTGCTGTTCTCGATCGGCGGCGCGATAGCTGGCCTGGCCGGCACACTCTACGCATCCTGGGCGGAGATCGTGACGCCGGGAATGTTCTCGCTGGGGCAGTCGGCGGAAATCATCATCTGGTGCATCGTCGGCGGGCTCGGGACGCTGGTCGGCCCCGTGATCGGCGCCATGATACTTGCCTATCTGAAATTCGCGCTTGGCCAGCAATCCGTCATCGACAATACGCTGGTGCTCGGCGCCATACTCATTCTGTGCGTGCTTCTGATGCCGCGCGGCGTCGTGCCGACGCTGGGTTCCGCGCTGCGGCGCTCCTACCGGCGCCCACAGACGGATGGGACCAGGCGCAGGCCGGGCGCGTCTCCCGCGGAGCGCGCTCATGTCTGACAGTGTCGTTCAGACGCGCGGCCTGACGATGCAGTTCGGTGGCGTCACCGCCGTCGACAATGTCGACTTCTCGCTCCGGCGCAACGAGTTGCGCTGCCTCATCGGCCCGAACGGTGCCGGCAAGAGCACGTTCTTCAAATGCATCACCGGCATGCTGAAAGCGACGTCCGGCGAAGTCTGGATCAACGGTCATGAGACGACCACCTGGGATCCGCATCAGGTCGCGCGGCTCGGGGTGGGCATCAAGACCCAGGTTCCCAGCGTGCTGGACGGATTCACCGTGCGCGAGAATGTCTGGCTTGCGGCGCATCGCGTGACCGCGGCGGACGGCGTGGCGTCGCGGGTTGCGGAAGCCATGGAGCGGCTGGCCGTATCCTCGCTCGCCAACAGCATGGTCGGAAGCCTTTCCCATGGCGAACGCCAGCGCGTCGAACTGTCCATGATCCTTGCGTCACGGCCCTGGCTGGTCCTGCTGGACGAGCCGGCGGCTGGCCTGACCGCAGCCGAGATAGCTACGCTCGGAGAGATCGTCACGGACATCAGCCGCGATGCCGCCGTCGTCATCGTCGAGCACGACATGCAGTTCATCCGGTCGATCGCGGGCCTGGTCACGGTCTTTGCCCAGGGTCGGATCCTGATGGAGGACCAGGTCGACAAAGTCATGGCCGACCCACGCGTCCGTGAAGTCTATCTCGGACGGAAGAATTGACCTGATGACAACTCGGCAAGCACTCGAGATCAGGTCGCTATCCGCAGGTTACGGGCGGATTCCGGTACTGCGCGGCATTGATCTGAGCGTCGCTCAGGGAGAGATCGTCGGCATCCTTGGCCACAATGGCATGGGCAAGTCGACGCTGCTCAAGTCCGTCATGGGCATGATACCGGTGACCGGCGGCTCCATCTCCGTGGCAGGCGAAGACGTGACGCGGCAGCCGCCTCATGTGCGCTCGCATCGCGGCATGGGCTACGTTCCGCAGGGACGCGGCATCTTCCCGAAGCTGACGGCTCGGGAGAATCTGCGCCTCGCCTACCAGGGCTATGGAGAGGCGGACGAGGGCGCTGCTGTCGAACGCGCCCTGCAAGACTTTCCGCGTATTGAGCGGCTTCTCGACCGCCCCGGCGGATCGCTCTCCGGCGGCGAACAGCAACTGCTCGCGCTCGCCCGCTGTCTCGTGGGCGATCCGTGGCTGCTGCTGCTCGACGAGCCCACGGAAGGCATCCAGCCCTCGATCATCGAGGAGATGGAGGAGACCTTGATCAGGCTGCGTCGGGAGCGCGGCCTGACGATCCTTCTCGTCGAGCAGAATTTCGATTTCATCGCCGCCCTTTCGGATCGGGTCGTCGTGCTTGAACGCGGAGCATTGACCGAGGAACTGGATGCGGCCCAGCTCGCCGATCCGGCGCAGGTCGAGGCTTTTCTCGGGCTCGGCGGCGCAAGGCGCACGCGGGGAGGTGGCTCGTCCGCCTCGCAGGCGCGACCTGCGGCGGCGGGCGCTGCGATCCCGGTGTTCGACGGCCCGCGGTCGGACATTGGTCACCGCTCGTCGCCTGTTCCCGCAGCGTCCAGACAAACCGGTCGGCAGGCTCACGCGCGACCAGAAAGCGCTCCATCCATAAGCGACGTACCGAGGTTCCAGGCCATGACCGTCAAGCGCCCGTCACTCAACCAGATGCGAGACATGAGCGAAGCCCTGGGCTTCTCCATGGGCGATGACGAGCTATCGCGCTACCTCGGCATCATGGAGCCCTATATCCAGGGCTACGACCGCATCAACTCGGAAACCGATTTCCTTCCGGAAGTGCGGTATCCGCGCTCTCCCGGATATCGGCCGGGCGGTTCGGAAAACAGCCTGAACGCCTGGTATTACAAGACTGATATTCGTGGCGCGTCGAGCGGTCCGCTCGCCGGCAAGCGGATCGTCGTCAAGGACACGGTCTGCGTGGCGGGCGTGCCGATGATGAACGGGTCGGCGATCATGGAAGGCTATACGCCCGAGATCGACGCCACGATCGTCACGCGCATGCTCGATGCCGGCGCAACCATTGTCGGCAAGTCGACCTGCGAGAATCTCTGTCTGTCGGGCGGCAGCCATACGAGCGCGACCGGACCGGTCCACAACCCGTACAAGCGGGGATACATGGCCGGCGGCTCATCGAGCGGCTCCGCCGTGCTGGTGGCCGTCGGCGAGGTCGACATGGCGATTGCCGGAGATCAGGGCGGATCGATACGTATCCCGTCGTCCAACTGCGGCGTCTATGGCATGAAGCCCACACACGGCCTGGTTCCCTATACCGGCGTCATGGGCGTCGAGCAGACCATCGATCATGTCGGTCCGGTCACCCGGACCGTTGCCGACAATGCGCTGCTGCTCGAAGTCATCGCCGGCCAGGATGGGCTCGACCCACGTCAGTACAAGCCCAGGGTCGAGCGCTACAGCGACGCCATTGGCCGGGGCTGTCGCGGCCTGCGCATCGGCATCCTGCGCGAAGGCTTCGGCCGTCCGGAAAGCGAGGCCGACGTCGACCGGAAGGTGCGGGCGGCGGCGGAACGCTTCAAGGCTCTCGGCGCCGAGGTCGAGGAGGTCTCGATCCCCGGGCACAATCTCGGTGCCGACCTCTGGACCGCGATCACCGTCGAGGGCCTGCAGGACATGATGATGCACGGCAACGGGGGCGGCACTAATTACCGCGGCCTCTTCCTCCCGAGCATGACCGATCACTTTGCCAACTGGCGCAACCGTGCGGACGAGCTGTCGTCCAGCCTCAAGGTCTGCATGTTCCTCGGCGAGTATTTTCAGACCCGTTACCGTGGCCGTTTCTACGGCAAGGCGCAGAACCTGATGCGCCGCCTTCGCGGCCAGTACCAGGCAGCTTTCCGGAAATACGATCTCCTTGTGCTTCCGACCGTGCCGATGAAGCCGCAGCCGATCCCGCCGTTCGACGCGTCGCTCGAGCTGTATGTCAAGAGGGCCTTCGAGATGGTCGGCAATACGGCGCCATTCAATTCCGGCGGCTTTCCCGCAATGAACGTGCCGTGCGGCATGAGCGAAGGCTTGCCGATCGGCATGATGCTGGTCGCGGACGACTATGCGGAAAGCACGATCTACCGCGCTGGTTCGGCATTCGAGGGACTTGGAGACTGGCGCGCCATGTAGTCGGCGGGGAGGCCGTTATGAGTATCTTGTCGCAATCGATGGCGGGTGGGCTGTCGGCAAGCCTGTGGGGCCGGAACGATGCGGTGGACGCGTCGGCCGCACAACTGGCGCCGGTCGACGGCAGATCCTATGTCGCGGGCGATCGGACAATCCCGCTGCGGCACGCCACGGTTTCGGCGATCTTCTCCGAAACGGTATCGCGCTTCGGTCCGCGCGAGGCCGCGGTGTTCCCGCAGTTCGGCAAGCGCTACACCTTCTATGATCTCGACCGCGAGGTGGATGCCTTCGCAGGAGGGCTGCTGAGCCTCGGCCTCAACCGGGGCGACCGGCTCGGGATATGGGCGCCGAACCGGCCGGAATGGCTGATCACGCAATTCGCGACCGCGCGCATCGGCGTGGTCCTTGTCAACATCAATCCGGCGTACAGGCTTTCAGAGCTCGAGTATGCGCTGAACAAGGTCGGCTGCAAGGCGCTGGTCACGGCCGCCACTTTCAAGTCGTCCGACTACATCTCCATGATCCGCCAGCTGGCGCCCGAGATCGACCGCTGCGAGCCCGGAAAGCTCACCGCGGCGCGGCTTCCCTCGCTGAAGGCGGTGATCCGCATGGGCGCGGACAAGGCCCCGGGAATGCTGAACTTCGATGACGTACCGGCCATGGGCGGACCGGCCCAGATCATGCGGCTGGACGCGATCAGCAGCGGGCTCGATCCGGACGATGCGATCAACATCCAGTTTACCTCGGGTACCACGGGTTCGCCGAAGGGCGCCACCCTGACGCACTACAATATCGTCAACAACGCCACGTTCAACGCTCGCGCCATGCGCTTCACCGAGGCTGACCGCGTCTGCATTCCGGTCCCGCTCTACCATTGCTTCGGCATGGTCATGGGCACACTCGCCTGCGTGGCGAGCGGCGCGACGATGGTATTCCCCGCGGAGTCCTTCGACGCGGGCGCGACGCTTGCGACCGTCGCGGCGGAGCGCTGCACGGCACTCTACGGAGTGCCGACCATGTTCGTCTCGATGCTCGACCATCCCGACTTCGGCAGACACGACTACAGTTCGCTTCGCACCGGCGTCATGGCGGGCGCGCCCTGTCCGATCGAAGTGATGCGTCGGGTGATCACCGACCTTCACATGCCGCAGGTGACGATCGGCTACGGCATGACCGAAACCAGTCCGTTGTCGTTCCAGAGCCGGATGGACGATGCGCTCGAGGACCGCGTCGGCACCGTCGGGCGGGTTCATCCGCATGTCGAGGTCAAGATCATCGACAAGGACGGGCGCACCACCCCCGTCGGCGAGAGCGGCGAACTGTGCACGCGCGGCTATTCGGTCATGCGCGGATACTGGAACGACGAAGAGCGCACCAGGGAATCCATCGACGAGGGCGGCTGGATGCACACCGGCGATCTCGCCACGATCGACGAGCGCGGCTACTGCCGGATCGTCGGGCGCGTGAAGGACATGGTGATCCGTGGCGGCGAAAACGTCTATCCGCGCGAGATCGAGGAATACCTCTACCGTCATCCGTCGGTGGCGGAGGTTCAGGTATTCGGCGTTCCCGATGCGACCTATGGCGAGGAGGTGTGCGCCTGGATCGTGCTGCATAAAGGCAGCAAGGCGACCGAGGACGATATCAGGGCGTTCTGCCGCGGGCAGATCGCGCACTACAAGATCCCGAAATACATCCGCTTCAAGGACACGTTGCCGATGACGGTCACGGGGAAAGCGCAGAAGTTCGTCATGCGCGACGCCATGATCGCGGAGCTGGAGTCGGGATCCGGTCCGGAACGTTCTCAAGCGGCCGGCCCGGGGAGAGAAGCGGCCGCAGGATCGGGCGCGGCGGGAATGCCGAAGGAAGGCAGCAGCTTGAGCGCCAGAACCGTGGCGCGCGGCTATGCCAGCTATGCCGAACGCATCGAGCGCTTCCGGCTTGAAGATGCGTTGGCCGAAGTGTTCGGAAACGCCAGCGCCGACCTCAATGCCTGCGTGCTCTGCTGCGACCGCCATTGCGGCAGCGGGAAGGTTGCGCTGCGTTGGGTATCGGCGACGGGTGATCTCAAAACCTATACTTTTGAAGATCTTCGCAAGATGTCGATCCGCGGGGCCCACATGCTGGCGCGTGCGGATGTCCGGAAGGGCGATGTCGTCGCAGCGCTGTTGCCGCGCGTGCCCGAACTCGTCGCCATGATCCTTGCGACCTGGCGCATTGGTGCCATCTACCAGCCGCTGTTCACCGCATTCGGGCCGAAGGCCATCGAACACCGCTTCGCCACGGCCGGCACGCGGCTCGTGGTCACGAATTCGGCCAATCGCGGCAAGCTCGCCGACATCGCGAACTGCCCGTCGATTGCGACGCTGGCGACTCCGGGCGAGACGCCGCCGAGCGGCGACATCGATCTCCGCGCGGCGCTGAACGAGGGTCCCGGCAGTTTCGAGCCGGTCGCCTGCAAGGCAGACGACCTGATCATGATGATGTCGACCTCCGGCACCACCGGCCTGCCGAAAGGCGTTCCCGTACCCATCGCGGCGCTGCCGTCTTTCGCGGTCTACATGCGCGATGCGGTCGATCTGCGCGAGGACGACATCTACTGGAACATCGCTGACCCGGGTTGGGCCTACGGGCTGTACTACGCGGTGACCGGTCCGCTGTTGATCGGGCGGTCGACGCTTCTCTACGAAGGAGCATTCACCGTGGAATCGACCTACGACATCATCGACCGTGTAGGCGTGACGAACCTGGCCGGCTCTCCCACAGCCTATCGCGGCCTCATCGCCGCTGGCGCCGAGCCTGCCGCCAGGATCAAAGGCAAGCTCCGTGTGGTCAGCAGCGCCGGGGAGCCGCTCAATCCGGAAGTGATCCGCTGGTTTGATTCAACGCTCGCCGTGCCGATCAACGACCACTATGGCCAGACGGAAACCGGCATGACCGTGAACAATCACCACGGGCTCGATCATCCGGTGCGTATCGGATCGGCCGGCTATTCGATGCCCGGCTACCGCGTTGCAGTCCTCGACGATGCCGGCCGGGAACTCGGACCCAACCAGCCAGGCATTCTGGCTGTCGATATCGTGCGGTCGCCGCTGATGTGGTTCAAGGGCTACTACCGGACGGCCACGCCGGCGATAAAGGACGGCTACTACCTCACCGGCGACACCGTGGAGCTGACCGACGATGGCGCGATCAGCTTCGTCGGGCGCGCCGATGACGTAATCACCACGTCCGGATACCGGATCGGACCGTTCGATGTTGAAAGCGCGTTGCTCGAACACCCGGCCGTGACCGAAGCCGCCGTGGTCGGCGTTCCCGATCCGGAGCGCACGGAGATCGTGAAAGCGTTCGTGATCCTCGCATCCGGGTTTCACGGATCTCCGCAGCTAGCCGAGGAGCTGCGGCTCTACGTGCGCCAGCGCCTGTCCGCGCATGCGTATCCACGCGAGATCGAGTTCGTCACCGAACTGCCCAAGACCCCCAGCGGCAAGATCCAGCGCTTCCTTCTGCGCAAGGCCGAAATTGACAGACGACAGGCCGTGAAGGGCTGATCCCGATCACGGCCAGATTTGTCACCTGCCTCAGAGCGAGGCGCGTACGATTG
Source organism: Mesorhizobium sp. (assembly GCA_019635735.1). Lineage (GTDB taxonomy): Bacteria > Pseudomonadota > Alphaproteobacteria > Rhizobiales > Rhizobiaceae > Mesorhizobium_A. Next base: position 27,662 of record JAHBYX010000003.1, on the reverse strand, counting down.
CGGCACCCTCGGCCATCGCCTTCATCTTGCCGAAGGCCACCTCGCGCGGCAGGTATTTCAGCCCGCAATCGGGCGCGATGACAAGATTCTCCGGCGAAACGTAGGGCAGCGCGCGGCGGATACGTGCCGCGATGAGTTCCGGCGGCTCGATGTCGTGGGTGGCGAGGTCGAGCACCCCGAGGATGATCGTCTTGCCCGGCAGCTTCGCCAGCACCGAGCAGTCGAGCCCGGATTGTGCGGTCTCGATCGAGATCGACTTGACCGCGGTATCGGCAAGTTCCGGCAGGAAGGAGTAGCCGTTGGGCCGCTCGTGAATAATGGCGGCGTAGCCGAAGCAGATGTGCAGCGCCGTCTCGCCGGTCACGCCTTCCAGCGCCCGGGCGAGCGCCTTGAGTCCGTATTCGCGCGCCTTTGCGGGACGGGCCTGCATGTAGGGCTCGTCGATCTGGACGATGTCGGCGCCGGCCGCAAACAGGTCCTTGATCTCTTCGTTCACCGCGGCGGCATAGTCGACCGCGAGCTCCTCCTCGCTGCCGTAGAAGTCGTTCTGGGCCTGCTGCGCCATGGTGAAGGGGCCGGGCACGGTGATCTTGATCTTCCGGTCGGTGTTGGCGCGCAGGAACTGCACGTCGCGCACCTCGACCGCGTGGCGGCGCCGGATCTTCCCGACGACGCGAGGCACCGGATTGGGGTGCCCCGAGCGGTCCAGCGCTGAACCCGGATTGTCGATATCGACGCCTTCCAGCGCGGTGGCGAAGCGGTTGGAATAGCTCTCGCGCCGCATCTCGCCGTCGGTGATGATGTCGAGGCCGGCGCGTTCCTGGTCGCGGATGGCGAGCAGGGTCGCGTCGTCCTGCGCCTGATCGAGAAATTCGGGCGCGACGCGCCAGAGCTCTCTGGCCCGGACGCGGGGCGGAAAGCGGCCCGCCAGCTTCTTGCGGTCGATCAGCCATTCGGGCTGGGCGTAGGATCCGACCAGCGAGGTCGGGAAGAGCGGAAGCGGGCGGGCCATGGTGTCTCCTCCGTCAGGCTCTGAACAGATCGCGCGGCACGCCGGCGGCCTGGAAGATATAGTCGCGGCTGGCCTCCAACTCGCCCCTCAACTTGGCGATGTCGACGTCCAGCAGCTTGCCCTTGTACTTGCGCAGCTTGCCTGCGACAAACACCGTGTCGACGTTGGAGCGTTCCATCAGCGTCACGACGGCGCCCGGCACGTGGTTGAGCGGCGTCACGTTGATGGCGGTCGCATCGAGCAGGATGACGTCCGCCTCCTTGCCGGGCGTCAGGCTGCCGGTCTTCTTGTCAAGCTTGAGGCCTTTTGCACCCTCCAGCGTGGCGAAGCGGATCACGTCGCGCGACGTCAAAAGGGCAGGGAGCTCCGTCTCGCCCGCCAGCGCCTTCTCGTTGATGAAGGCGCGCTGCAGCGTCATCGTCGAGCGCATCAGCGTGAAGGGATCCGCCGTCATCGTGCATTCGACGTCGGAGGACATTGAAGGCTGCATCCCGAGGTCGAGCGCGGTCTGGATCGGTGGCATGCCGTGGCGCATTTGCATCTCGATCGGCACGGCGAGCGACACGTGCGCGCCGGCATCCGCCGCCTTCTTCCACGCCATCTCGCTCATCCCGGTCATGTGGATGAAGATATTGTCGGGACCAAACTGGCCGGCTTCCGCGAGCTGGTCGAACGTCGGGCGCATGCCGAACGTGCCGACGACATGCAGCGCGATCGGCAAGCCGAGCTCGCGGCCGAGCTTCCAGGCATTCTCGTAGCCCGGGATATAAATCTCTCCGCCCATAACCATCGACAGGAGGCCGTCGTCGGAGGCGAAATGGGTCGTCTTGAGGCGCGTTGCGTCGCCCGGATACTTCGCCTTGTCGCCCCAACCTTCGAAATAGCCGAACACCGAGCGGCGACCGGCATCCTTCAGCGCCTGGATCACCGCGTCGGAATGTTCCGGCGAGTGGTGGATCTGCGAGACGTCCATCACCGTGGTGACGCCGGCATCGAGTTGCGCCAGCGAGCCGAACAGCTCGTTGATGTGCACGTCCTGCGGCCGGTAGACCATCGAGAACTTCTGCAGGATGTATTCGTAGTAGTTGATGGCGTTGGCGGGGAGACCGTCGTTCACCAGGATGCCGTCGGCGAGGAACGAGCGCAGAGCCGTCTCGAACTGGTGGTGATGGGTATCGATGAAGCCGGGCATGACGATCATGCCAGCGGCATCGATCACCTCCGCCCCTCCGGCGTCGAGATTCGATCCGACCGCCTCGATCAGCTTGCCATTTATCAGCACGTCGGCCTGCTCGAAATCGCCCACGGCCGGGTCCATGCTGAGCACATGGCCGCCCTTGATCAGGACGCGGCGGCCTTCGGTGCCGGTCCCCGCAGGCGCCTCCTGGGCCTGCGCCGATCCGGCCAGGAAGCCGGAGGCGGCGGCAGCGGCTCCGACGAGCATCGACGTCTTGAGGAAATCGCGGCGCGATCCCTCCGCTCCGGGCGTCCGCCCGGAATCACAATAAATGCACATGATCTCTCCTCCCAAAGAAACGTCGTGCCGCCTGTTGCAATCCGCCGCAGCCAACATGCAAAGTTTTCGCTATGCGAAAATCTTTTCGCGATTAAGCTAACGTTGCGTTCGCCGTTCTGTCAACCGCAATCGCTGGGGAGAGTAAGGCCCGTTCGCGGCGTGTCCGCTACCGCGTGCCAATGATGGATTCGAGAACCGGGTAGCGCGACAGCGTCAGCGCGATGCGTCCAGCCGAAAGCCGCAGTTCCTGCAGGCGCTGGGCAACCAGCCCCTCCGCCGTCACCACGCCGGTGTAGCCTGACGAGTTGAGAGCCGCGATCGTACGTCCGGAGGCGCCGCGTATCGGCACCGCCAGCGCCGTGATGCCATAGTCGAGCTGGTCCACCGTCGTGGCATAGTTTCTCTCGCGCACCTCCTCGACGAGGGCGCGGAGTTCGGATTTGTCGACCACCGTCATTCGGGTGAGGGCTAGTGGCTCCACCTCGCGCAGATAGCGGTCGAATTCGGCGTCGGGCAGCCCGGCCAGAAGCACTCGGCCGAGGGAGGTTGCGTGCGCGGGATAGCGCGCGCCGACCACCGCGGTTGCGCGGCGCGCCCGCTGCTCGGAATAGTGCGCAATGTAGATGACGTCGTGGCCGTCGAGCGTTGCCACCGAGGAGGCGTCGCCGAACATTCCCACCAGCCGGCGCAGCTCGGGCTGCAGCACCTCGTCGACGCGGGCCGAGAAGTAGAAGGCGGAACCCAGGTTCATCACCTTCGGCCGCAGGTGGAAGCGCTTGTTGGTCTGGCCGACATAGCCCATCGCCTGCAGCGTCAGGAGACTGCGGCGCGCGGCGGCCGGGCTGAGCCCCACCCGCCGCGCCACGTCGCTCAGCGTCATCTCGGGATGCTGCGAATCGAAGCTCTCGAGGATCATCAGCCCCTTTGCCAGCGCCTCGACGAATTCCGCCGGCCGCGCGCTGTCCGGTGTATTTTCGAGCATGGAGTTCCCCGGAGAAGCCTGTCTCGCCGCCGTCAACCTTCCGGCGCCATGACGAAGTCGAACTTGAGCATGGCGTCCGGCTTGCGCTCGAGCGGCAGATTGCCCGCCTTGTCGGCCTTGTAGGGTTCGACCTTGGCGATCAGTGACCGGCGTACACCGAACACGGCGTCGTTGTCGATATATTCGGTGTTCTCGAAGAACAGCTCCGTCACATTGGTGCGCATGCCCTTGGCGCGCAACATGAAGTGCAGGTGAGCAGCCCGCCAGTTGTGCCGGGCGCCTGCGCGCAGCAGGTCGCCGACCGGCCCGTCGTCCGGCACGGTGTAGGGCTTGGGCAGGACCGTGGTGTAATAGTAGCGTCCCTGGTCGTCCGTTTCGAAGACGCCGCGCAGGTCATATTTGTCCTGCCCGCGCTCCTGCTCCTGGATCGGGTAGGTGCCCGATCCGTCAGCCTGCCAGGTATCGACGATCGCACCCGCCAGCGGCTTGCCGAGAGTATGGCGGACGGTGCCGTAAACGAGGACCAGCGCGCCCTGGCGCTCGCCGGCAAGGTCGGCGCCGAGCTTCTTGTTCGGCGAATTCTCGAGATAGAACGGGCCGAGATTGCTGCCTTCGGTTGCCCCGCCGCGCGTATTGATCATGTCCACCAGGGCCGACCAGCCGAGCACGTCGGACAGGAGGATGAATTCGTGCCGTTCCGGCGTCGAGATCTTTCCGCAGTCGTAGAGGAACGTCAGGACCCGCATCCATTCCTTGTGCGTCAGCTGCATCTCGCGCGTGTAGTCGTGCAGATGGTCGATCAGCCCTTCGAGCAGGAGCTTGAACCTGGATCCCTCCTCGGTCTTGAAGCTGTTCTTCACCGCTTCGGTCAGGGTGAACTGGTTGACGTCGCGCATTCTTGTCCTCCGCGATGGCCGGGCGCGATCGCCCCACGTGCGGGTCCGCGTCCGTTCTGCCTTGACATAACGCTAATTGGGCCTCTAACCTCCGGCAAGAGAAAAATCTTTCGCTGTGCGAAATAATTGAGAGTGCCATGCGCATAGGAAAACAGGACGGCGCGTTTACGGCGATTGCGACCTCCGACGCCCATTCGATTACGATCCGCGGCCACGACCTGTGTCGCGACCTGATCGGCAAGACCGATTTCACCGACTATTTCTGGCTGCTCGTGCTGGGCGACAAGCCGACGGCCCTCCAGCGGGATGTCACCAATGCCTGCCTGGTCGCGATCGCCGAGCACGGGCTGGTGCCGAGCGTTCAGGCGGCGCGGATGACGCTGGCCGCCGCGCCCGAAGCCTGGCAGGGCGCGATGTCGGCGGGCCTGCTCGGCATGGGGACCGTGGTGGCGGGAAGCTCCGAGACCGCCGGGCGCTATATCGTCGAGATCCTGGAGGCGGCGAAGGCGCCGGGCGCCGATCTGGAGAGCGCGGTGCGCGCAAGCCTCGTCGAGCTGAAGGCGAAGAGGGCAAAAGTGCCCGGCCTCGGTCATCCGCAGCATAGCGGCGGCGATCCGCGCGCCAACGTGCTGCTCGAATTCGCCGATGCAAGGAGCGTATCCGGCGACGCCGTCGCATGTCTCAGGATGCTGGGGCGAATCGCGCCGGAAGTGATGAACCGGCCGCTGCCGATCAACGTGTCCGGCGCGATCCCCGCACTGATGCTGGACGCCGGCTGGCCGATCGAGGCGATGAAGGGCATTCCGCTTCTCGCCCGCGCAGCCGGCCTCGTCGCCCACCTCTACGAGGAATCGCAGCGCTCGATCGGCTTCATCCTGTCGCACAAGGCGGACCTTGCCATCGGCTATGACGGCCCCGCGGCCACGGCGGCGGAGTGAGGCGATGACCAAGATCCTCAAGGGCGTCCGCGTCATCGAGATGGGGACCTACATCACCGGCCCGGCCGCCGGGATGCATCTCGCCGACCTCGGCGCCGATGTGATCAAGGTCGAGCGGCCCGAGACGGGCGATCCCTTCCGCGCCTTCAAGGGTGGCCTCTATTCGCCGCACTACCAGACCTACAACCGCAACAAGCGTTCGATCGCGCTGGACACCGCCAAGCCGGACGACCGCGCGGTCTTCCACGACCTGATCCGCGACGCCGACGTCTTCATCCAGAATTTCCGACCCGGCGTGGCCGAGAAGCTCGGCGCGGGCGAGGAGGAACTGCACCGGATCAACCCGCGGCTGGTCTATTGCGCTATCTCGGGCTTCGGCCAGACTGGCCCCGCGCGGGACAGGCCGGCCTACGATACGGTGGCGCAGGCGGCCAGCGCGTATCTGCGCCTGCTGACCCCGCCGACCAACCCGCGCGTGATCGGCCCGGCTATCGCCGATGCGGTGACCGGCCATTACGCCGCCCTCGGCATCGTGGCAGCTCTCCTGGAGCGGGTATCCACCGGCAAGGGCCGCCGCCTCGACATCTCGATGCTCGAAGCGATGTGCCACTTCAACCTTGACAGTTTCACGCACTACTTCTCGGTCGGCGAAGTGATGGGTCCCCTCAGCCGGCCCACCGTATCGCAATCGTACACATTTGCCTGTTCCGACGGGAAATGGATCGCCATCCATCTCTCCTCGCCGCCCAAATTCTGGGAAGGTCTGGTCGAGGCGGTCGGGATGCCGGAGCTGATGTCTGACCCGCGCTTTGCCGAGCGCATGGCGCGCATCGAGCACCAGCACGACCTGATCGAGGTTCTCACGCCGGTCTTCGCAACTCGCACCCGCGACGAGTGGTGCGCCATCCTGCTGAAGAACGAGGTGCCGCACTCGCCCGCCTACGATTCGAACGAGGCGCTGGAGGATCCGCAGGCGGTGCACCTCAACATCAAGGTGTCGACCGACCATCCGCAGATGGGTCCGTTCACGACGGTTCGCGCGCCCTACAATTTCGACGGCGAGGCAGACCTGTCGATCCTGCCACCGCCGACGCTCGACGAGCACGGCGACGAGATCAGAGCCGAAATCGGGACGCGCAACGCCGGGTGACGGCGAGCCGGGAGGGACGACGCATGGCGCTGCCAGTCGCCGACGTGAAGAAAGCCAGCAGCGCCATGCTGCAGAAGCAGCTCTACGCCGTCTTCACGGTGCCCACGGGCGGCATCGAGCCGATCCTGCAGGGTCTGGAAGAGCATCTGGCGTTCCAGATGCAGCTTGAGCGCGAGGGGATCATGTTCGCCGCCGGTCCGATGTGGAGCGACGACGAACAGGAATGGAACGGCGACGGTCTCGTCGTCGTACGTGCCGCATCGAGGGCCGAGGCTGTCGCGATCGCAGAACGCGACCCGATGCACAGAAGCGGCGCACGCAGATTCACGGTCAGGCCGTGGATGATCAACGAGGGAACGATGACGGTCCGGCTCGACATGTCGAGCCAGAAATTCACGATTCTGTAGATCCTGGGAGGAACCGAAATGTACAGATTGACCGGACTGCTGATGGGCGCCGTGATGGCGCTTCCGACCGCCGCCTATGCCGTGGAGGAGATCGAACTGACGGTGGCGTCGAGCCACCCGCTGGCGATCCCCTGGGTGGGCATGATCAAGTCGCATTTCATGGCCGAAACCGACCGTATTCTCGCGGAGAAGGGTGAGTACAAGATCAAGTGGAACGAGGCATTCGGCGGCTCGCTCTACAAGGCCAACGCGACGCTCACCTCGGTGCAGGAAGGCGTCACCGATATCGGCTGGGTATTCTCCTTCCTCGAAGGCGCCAAGCTGCCGCTGAGCCAGGCGTCGACCTACGCGCCGTTCTCCACCGCCAACCCGCCTGTCCAGCTCAAGGTCATGGGCGACCTCCTGGAGAACAACGAAGCGTTCAGGAAAGAGTGGGAGCAGTACAACCTTAAAGTTCTCGGCCTCACCGGCACCGACGACTACGACATCTACACCAAGAAGCAGATCACCGGCTTGGCCGATCTGAACGGCATGAAGCTCTCCGCACCGGGCGTGCTCGGCCAGTGGTTGCGCGGTACCGGCGCCAACGCAGTCGATGGCTCGCTGCCGACCTTCTACACCGACATCCAGACCGGCGTGTCCAACGGCGTCCTTTCGCTGGCGCTCGGCGTGCTGCCGGCCAAGCTCTACGAGGTCGCTCCCTACATTACCCGCGTCCGCATCGGCACCGCCTTCTCGGGCGCCGTGGCGATCAACAAGGACTCGTGGGATGCGCTGCCTCCAGCGGTCCAGGAGGCGATGGTCGCAGCCGGCAAGTTCTACACCGACGCGCATTCGAAGGATCTGCTGGAGCGCCATGAGGCTGCCTTCGGCAAGATGGTCGAGCTCGGCAAGGGCCAGAACCCGCCGGTCACGATTTCCGAGCTGCCCGACGGCGACCGCCAGAAATGGGTCGACAGTCTGCCGGATATCGCCGGCGAATGGGCGGCCGACGCCGAGTCCCGCGGCCTGCCGGGCAAGGCCTTCATGAAGGCCTACATGGACGGCCTGCGCGCCGCCGGCGAGGAGCCGGCCCGCGACTGGGACAAGGGCATGTAGGCCGCTGACGGCGACCGGGGGCGGATATGGAACATGACGGTGAGAGAATCCGCGCGGAAGAGACCCTTCCGCGCGGCACCAGCGAACCCGCGCGTGTGTGGACCCGCGGCGTCGACGGTCTCGCCGCGCTCGGCACGATCATGATTGTCTTTCTGATGGCGATCATCGTGGCGGACGTGGCGGTGCGCAATGTCGTCGGCGCGTCGCTGCCGCTGATCGCCGAACTTGGCGCCCTGACGGTCGTCCTCATCGTCTTTCTCCAGCTCGCCGCCGCCGTCCGCAACGATCGGCTCGCCAGCACCGACTTCGTCCTCGACGCCGTGGCGCGGTCCCGCCCGCGCTTTGCGCTCGCGATCCGCGCAATGTGGGATCTCGTCGGCGCGGCGCTCTGCGCCGGCATCGCATGGTCGAGTTGGGGGATCCTCTGGCGCGACATCGAGCACCGCGAGTTCATCGGCGTGACTGGCGTGCTGACCATGCCGACGTCACCCTTCCGAGCGCTGATCTTCATCGGCGCCGTGGTCGCGGCGGTCCAGTTTGTACTGCTTGCGCTGAGTCGCCTGCGCGGTGTGGCCAGAGCTGGAGAATATCCACGATGACCGGTATCGAGATCGGCATCGCGGCCATCGCGGTCCTGCTCCTTCTGATCCTGCTCGGCATGCCGATCGGTGTGGCGATGATGGCGTCGTCCTTCGGCGCCGTCGCCTTCATCCGCAACGAGACGGTGGCGCTGCGCATGCTGGGCTCGGTCGCCAATGACAGCCTCGAAGAATACCTCTTCGCCATCGTCCCGCTGTTCGTGCTGATGGGTCTGCTTGTCACGATCTCGGGCGTGGGCAAGGACACATTCGACATTTTCGAGCGGATGCTCCGGCGGGTAAAGGCGGGGCTGGGCATCGCCACGGTCTTCGCCAATGCCGTATTCGCCTCGATCACCGGCATCTCGGTCGCTTCGGCCTCGGTCTTCTCGCGCATCGCGGTGCCCGAAATGACGCGGCATGGCTACACGCGGAAATTTTCCACTGGAGTGGTGGCAGGAAGCTCCGTGCTCGGCATGCTGATCCCGCCCTCGCTGCTGATGGTCGTCTACGCCGTGCTGGCGGAGGAATCGGTCGGCCGCATGTTCCTCTCGGGCGTCGGCCCTGGCATTCTGCTCTCGATCCTGTTCGCATTCACCATCCTCCTTCTGGCCTGGTGGAAGCCCGGTTTCGTCTACGTCGAGGAACGGCGCGGCGCGGTCGGCGAGGCGATGGGTGCAGCGGACATGCTGCGCAAGGGCTCCCCGATCGTCATGCTGGTGCTGGTCGTGCTGGGCGGGCTCTACGGCGGTTTCCTCAACCCCACCGAGGCCGGCGCGATGGGCGCGCTCGGCGCGCTGCTGATCGCCCTTTTGCGGCGCTCGCTCACCCGCTCGCGGTTCTGGTCGCTGCTCGTCGAGACCGGACAGATCACCGTCTCGGTCCTCTTCCTGATCGTGGCTGCGACCTTTTTCAGCCGCATGCTGGCGATGTCGGGTCTGCCGACGGCGCTGGCCGAGTTCCTCATCGGCGGCACGCTCGGACCCTATGGCTTCCTCATCCTGTTCTTGGCGCTGGTCATCGTGATGGGCTGTTTCATCGATTCCATCTCGATCATGCTGATCCTTCTGCCGATCGCCCTGCCGGTGGCGAAGGCGGCCGGCTTCGACCTGATCTGGTTCGGCGTGATGACGGTCGTCGCGGTCGAGATCGGCCTGCTGACGCCGCCGTTCGGTCTGTCGGTCTACACGATCAAGTCGTCCATCGACGACCGGACCCTGAAGGTCGGCGACATCTTCCGCGGCGCGCTTCCGTTCGTGATTGCCATGATCGTTTGCCTGGCAGTTCTCACCGTCTTTCCAGGCATCGCCACCTGGCTCGCGAGACTCTGACCATGCCGAAAGTACTGTGCCTCGCCGGAAGCCTGCGTGCCGCCGCCTCTTCGAGGGCGGTGGTGGAAACAATCTGCAGGAAGCTCTCGGCCGAGGCGGTTTTCTCCCGTTTCGACATCGGCTCGCTGCCGCATTACAATGCCGATCTCGATCCGCTTCCGGACACGGTCGTCGCGCTGAAGCAGTCGATCGCGGGCGCGGACGGGCTGATCATCGTCACGCCCGAATACAACTACTCGGTCCCCGGCGTGCTCAAGAACGCGATCGACTGGGCGTCTCGACCCGGCTACGCCTCGGTGTTCAAGGGCAAGCCGGTGTTCATCGCCTCGGTGTCGGGTGGCGCACTCGGCGGGGTGCGCGCGCAGGCGCATCTGAAGAACATTCTCGGCGGCGTGCTGGCCAACACCTTCGTCTGGCAGGAGGTGGTCGTCACCCACGCGAACACCAAGGTGCGTGATGGCCACCTCGCCGACGAGGCGACCGAAACCTTCCTGTTCGAAGCGGTGAGGGCATTCTTGGCCTCGCTTGGAAAAGGTTGAGACGGCCCGGCCTTCCGTTTCGGACAACACGTCTAGGTCGTTGATCCAGCACACCGTCGCAGTTGACGACCGCCGTTGCGCGCTTCAGGAAGAGAAGTCCTCTCCGGCAGTTCTTCCGTGATACGCGCAGCCGTCCCGACTTCCGCCGCCGCAAAGGCGCTTTTCCCATGACTTCGGATCGCGCGCCCGCCGCGCTCATCTGGTCGCTCGGCGTCACCCAGATCATCGGCTACGGCACGCTGTTCTACAGCTATGCGATCCTCGCGCCGTCGATCTCGGCCGCGTTCGGCTGGCCGCAGCAATGGATCTTCGCCGCGCTCTCCCTCTCCCTGATCGCCGGAAGCATTGTCGCGCCGACCGCCGGCAGGCTTGCCGACCGGCACGGTGCGGGACGCGTGATGAGCTGGGGGTCGCTTGCGGCATCGGCGGCGCTCGGGCTCGCCGCCGCCGCTCCCAACGCCTACGCCTTCGTCGGCGCGCTTCTCGCCATGCAGGTGGCAGCTTCTTTCGTGCTCTACTCGACCGCCTTCGTCGCCATCGTGCAGGTCGGCGGCCAGCGCGCCTCGTTGTCGATCACGCATCTGACACTGATCGCCGGCTTCGCCTCGACGGTGTTCTGGCCGGTGACGACGTGGCTTCACGAGGTGCTCGACTGGCGCGAGGTCTTCCTCGTCTTCGCGGCATTGCATCTTGTCGTCTGCCTGCCGTTGCATGGATGGATCGCAGGCCATGCGCGTCGCACCAGGGCCGCGGCGGCGCAGTCGATCGCCGTCGCCGAGCCGGCGCATCGCGCCGCGACTACGTCGGCCGGACGGCGGACCATTTTCCTGCTCATGCTGGCGGGCTTTGCCGCCGAAGGTTTCGTGCTGAACTCGATCCTGATCCACATGGTGCCGCTAACCGCCGCGCTCGGCATGGGGGCGGCGGGGCTGTGGGCGTCCACGCTGTTCGGGCCGGCCCAGGTCGCCAGTCGGCTGGTCAACATGGTGTTCGGCGGGCGCCTGCCGCAGACATGGCTGGCGGTGATCTCGGCATGCCTGCTTCCGGCCGGTCTGGTGGCGCTGCTGCTGACGACGCCGTGGCTACCCGGAGCGCTTGCCTTCGTCGTCATGTTCGGCCTTGGGTCGGGCCTGAACAGCATCGTCGGCGGCACTCTTCCGCTCGAGCTGTTCGGCCGCGCCGGCTACGGCGCGATGGTGGGATGGGCGACCTCGGCGCGGCAGTTCTCTGCCGCCTTCGCCCCCTTCGCATTCTCGGCTATGCTGGCCGGTCTCGGCATCGTTCCTTCGCTCGTAACGCTGGTCGTGGTGTCGTTCGTTTCGGTCGCGGCCTTTGCGACGATCGCCGTGCTGCGGGGCGGGCTTACTCAGCTACCGGAATGACGTCGACCGACTGTTCGGAGGAGTGTCGTCCGACGGTGCGCAGCACGCCGACGATCGGCGCGACATCGGCATAGTCGCGCCCGTAGCCGATGACGATGTGGTCGTTGCCCGCCAGGATCGCATTGGTCGGATCGAATTCACGCCAGCCCGCTTCGCGTCCGCACCAGACGCTCACCCAGGCATGCATCGCGTCCGCCCCTTCGAGCCGTTCTTTGCCGGGCGGCGGGATGGTGCGGATGAAGCCGCTGACATAGGCCGCAGGCACGCCGAGCCCGCGCAGGCCGGAGATCATCACGTGCGAGAAATCCTGGCAGACGCCCGCCTTGAGACGAAAGGCTTCGTGCGACAGCGTGCGCACATTGGTGGCATCGGGCTCGTAGTCGAAATCGGCATGAATGCGCTTGCACAGGTCGAAGGCGAGTTCGAAGACGCTGCGCGATGACGCGGCGCTGTCACGCGCATAGGCCGTGATTGCGGGCTCGAGCGGCGCGTGCAGGCTTCCGGCGACGAAATGATGCGGCGAGGTCGCATCGAGCGTCAGCGTCGCGTCGATCTCAGCCCCCAGACCTTCCAGGTTCGGCGATATGTCGAGCGGTGGCTCGGGTCGGGTGACGCTGACGCGCGCCTTCATGGTGAGATCGAGCGTATCGTGCGGCTTGCGGAAGGCGATCGACGTGACCGCGTTGCCGAAGAAGTCGGAAAACGCCGTCTGTTCGCTGGGCTTCGGAGAAAGCGCGATGTTCGCCGCGATTACGCGCTGCATTCCCGGCAGTGTGAGCGGCATCGTGCGAAGATGATGGCGCCCGCCCTCGACGGGGTAGGGGTAGTCGTAGTGGAGGTTGAGGCGAACGTCGTAGAGCATCGTCAGACGAAATAGCTGTGCGAGATCGAGTCGTAGACGGCGCCGAGGCCTGACACGATCTCATTGAACTGGGCACCGTCGAGATCCTTGGCCTCCCAGATCGAAAGGCGCGTATGGAGGTTCAGCACCTCCTTCGCGGCGGCCGTCAGATGGCCGGTCTCGTTGCCGGGCAGTTCGGCGACGCCGGCCTTCAACCGGTCGAGCTGGAAGGCGATCGATCGCGGATTGAGCGGGTCGAGCGCCAGAAGCTCGATGACCGAGCGTCGGCTGGCGTTGACGCTGAACTGACGGCGATGGGTAAGCACGCTGTCGCCGATTTCCAGCAGCATGTCGAGGCCGCCGTCGGGTGCTTTGGTGGAAGCCAGCGCGCCGACAACGCGCGCCATGTGGATGCCGCGCTCGACACGCCGGCCGATCTCGAGGAAGCGCCATCCGGTGAAGCGGTACATGTTCTCGTGCACGAGGCCGGAGAAGCCGGCGAGCTTGCGCAGGATCACCGTCATCGCGCGGGCCGCGTCGTCGCCGGGCTCCACCTTGTCGGCGAAGCGGTGCAGCGTCTTCGACAGGTCGTTGAGCGCCAGCCAGCCGTCGGGAGAGAAGCGGTCGCGGATTTGGCCGGCGCTGCCGGTCGCGTTGTCGATGGTGCGCAGCACGCCGGGCGAAACGGCGCAGGTCGCGTCGACGCCGAGGAAATCGAGGTAGGCACGCACGGTCTTGAGTAGCGGCAGCGCCGGATCGGCGGCCTCGGCGAGGCGGACGTGGTAGGCACGCAGGATGCGCACCGTGCCCTCCAGCCGCTCCGAATAGCGGCCGAGCCACATCATGTTTTCGGCCGCACGGCTCGGCAGGTTGCCGCTGGCATAGCGTCGCGCCGGGCCCTTCTCGTCTGGCAGAAGCGTCTCGCGCTTGACCGGTCGGTCGCTGACGATCCAGACATCCGCCGCCTGTCCGCCGCGCTGCATGGCGATCGCGGTCGCATCATTGGTGCGCCCGACGCGCGCGAAGCCGCCCGGCATGATGCTCCAGCCATCCTTCGTCCGCGCCGCAAAGACGCGCAGAGACATCGGCCGCGGCACGAGCCGCCCGTGCGAATAGACCGGAGTGGTCGACAGCGTGACATCCTCCTGGGCGGCGTAGGCGGCACCGTCGGCGGCGAGACGCGCGAGAAGGTCGGCGCGCTCATCGGCATCAAGCGCCGAGCCCGGCCGCGTTGCTTCAGGGTCCTCGAAGGGGAGGCGGGTCGACAGCGCAGGACCGACCACCATGCGGTCGAGCCTGTCCATCACATGCCGCTGCTCGCGCGGCTGTCCGCACCACCAGGTCGCGACGGAGGGCAGCTTCGGCTCGGATCCGTTCAGCGCACGCGCGATCCGCGGCATGAAGGCGAGCAGGGCGCGCGTTTCGACGATGCCCGATCCGAGAGCATTGACCATCGCGATCGTGCCGGCCCGCAACGCTTCGACCATTCCCGGCGTGCCGATATGCGACTCACCGTTGAGTTCCAGCGGATCCATGAAGTCGGCGTCCATGCGCCGCCACAGCACGCTGACCGGCCTGAGCCCGGAGACGGTACGAACCATCACCTTGCCGCCCGAGACTCGCAGATCCTCGCCCTCGAGCAGCGAGATGCCGAGATAGCGGGCAATCCAGGCATGCTCGAAATAGGTCTCGTTGAGAGGGCCGGGCGACAGGATTGCGGCTCGGGAGCCCGGATCCCCCGCGAGCGCCAGGAGCGTGTCGCGGAACTGCCGGAAGAAGCCGGCCAGCCGGTGCACGTTCATGTCGCCGAACAGGTCCGGCAGCGCACGCGTCGTGGCCACCCGGTTCTCCAGCGCGAAGCCGGCGCCGGACGGGGCCTGCGTGCGGTCGCCCAGCACCCACCAGCGGCCGTCCGGTCCCCGCCCCAGCTCGAAGGCGCAGAAATGCAGGAAATGGCCGCCGACCGGCTGGATGCCGACGAGTGGACGCAGGAATTGGGGATTGCCGGCGATCAGCGCTGGCGGGATCAGCCCGCGGGCGACCAGCATGTTGTCGCCATAGATGTCGGCGACGATGCGTTCCAGCAGTTCGGCGCGCTCCTCCAGCCCGGCAGAGATGTCCTGCCATTCGGTTTCGGAGATGATCAGCGGCAGGTGCGCGAGCGGCCATTCCCGTTCGCGCGCGCCCTGGCCCTCGTAGACGCGGTAGTAGACGCCGGCATCGCGCAGGTACTGGTCGGCGCGGCCGAACCGCTCGGTGCGGTCCTTGTAGGAGATGTCGGACAGCACCGAGATCAGCATGTCCCAGCCGGGTCGGACATTGCCCGACGCATCCAGCATCTCGTCGGTGACGCCGGCGATCGGCCGATAGCCGGCAAGCAGGCTCCGCCCGCTCCGACCGGCGGGCGCCTCCCGTTTCGGCTCTCCTGCGATCACCTGAACACCGGCCGACGCATGTCGAGCGTCATCGGGAAGTCTAGATTGGCGGCTTCGGCCGGCGGAACGAAGAGCGAGGCCGTATGGCCGCGCGGCTCGAAGCGCGCGAGCCGGCGCGCCTCCGCCTCGTTGGCGTTGACCGGGAATGTCTCGTAGTTGCGCCCGCCCGGGTGCGCCACATGGTAGACGCAGCCGCCGATCGACCGGTTCGACCATGTATCGTAGATGTCGAACACCAGCGGCGTGTTGACCGGCAGCACCGGGTGCAGGCCCGAAGCCGGCTGCCAGGCCTTGTAGCGCACGCCGGCGACCGCGGTCTCGCGACTGTCGGTCAGCGTCATCGGCACGATGCGGCCGTTGCACAGCACCTTGTGCCGTTCGGGATTGAGCCCGTCGGTGCGCACCTGCAGCCGCTCGACCGAGGAATCGACGAAGCGGACGGTCCCGCCGATCGCGCCCTGTTCGCCCATCACATGCCAGGGCTCCAGCGCCTGGCGAAGCTCCAGCCTGACGCCCTCGTACTGGACTTCGCCGCAGAACGGGAAGCGGAATTCGAGCTGCGCCTCGAACCATTCCGGCGCGAAGTCGAACCCGTGGGTGCGCAGGTCCTGCAGCACGCCGAGGAAATCCTGCCAGACATGCCAGGGCAGCATAAAGCGGTCGTGCAGCGTGGTGCCCCAGCGCACGAACCTGCCGTCCGCAGGGCTGGCCCAGAATCGGGCGATCAGCGCGCGGATGAGGAGCTGCTGCGCAAGGCTCATGCGCGCGTTGGGCGGCATCTCGAAGCCGCGGAACTCGACCAGACCGAGGCGCCCGGTCGGGCCGTCGGGCGAGAACAGCTTGTCGATGCAGATCTCGGACCGGTGCGTGTTGCCGGTGACGTCCACGAGCAGATTGCGGAACAGCCGGTCGACCAGCCAGGGCAGGGGTCCCGGACCATTGGCCGGATGCGGCACCTGCGCCATCGCGATCTCGAGTTCGTAGAGCGAATCGTGCCTCGCCTCGTCGACGCGCGGCGCCTGGCTGGTCGGCCCGATGAACAGCCCGGAGAACAGATAGGAGAGCGCGGGGTGGCGCTGCCAGTGCAGGACAAGGCTTTTGAGCAGGTCGGGCCGCCGCAAGAAGGGACTGTCGTTCGGCGTCGCACCGCCGACCACGACGTGGTTGCCGCCGCCGGTGCCGGTATGGCGGCCGTCGATCATGAACTTGTCGGCGCCGAGCCGGCTCAGTCGCGCCTCCTCATAGACCGCCGTGGTCGTCGCCACGCAGTCTTTCCAGTTCGCGGCCGGATGGATGTTGACCTCGATGACGCCCGGATCGGGCGCGACGCGGATGACGTTGAGGCGCGGATCGTGCGGCGGAGCGTAACCCTCTATATGGATAGGCAGCCCGATCCGCTTCGCCGCCTCTTCCGCCGCCGCGATCAGCTCCAGATAGTCCTCCAGAGCCTCGACGGGAGGCATGAAGACGCAGAGCCTGCCGTCGCGCAGCTCGGTCGACAGCGCGGTGCGCACCGCGCCGCCGATCTCGGTCAGCGTCTGCTCGACACGGTCCTGCTGCTCGGTCGCCGCCGTGAAGGAAACTGCCGTCTGGCGCTGCGCCATCTCGTCGGCTCCGGCCGCGGCGGCAGACGCGGGCAGTATCTCGGCCCGCGCCGGCAGCGCGCCGCGCGGCACGGTGGGATCCACGGGGACGATGTAGGGGAATTGCGCCGGCGGCACATAGGGCAATGCGCCCAGCGGCAGGCGGTAGCCGACGGGCGAGTCGCCCGGCACCAGGAACAGCCGCCCGCGCCTGGTCTTCCACTTCTCGCTGCGCCAGCGCGGTCCGCCCGCGGTCGCAGCCGCGTTCCAGCGCTGCACCGGCAGGACATAGCCGCTCGGATTGGTCAGGCCGCGCTCGAACACGCGGGCCATGCGGCTGCGCTCCTCGGGGTCGGCGAGCTTCGAGTTGGACGGATCGACATTGTCCGGCAACTTGCCTTCCTTGAGCAGCCATTCGCCGGGATCCTCGTAGGCTTCCGCCACCATCTCGCGCTCGACGCCCAGTTCCGCGGCGATCTCGGTCAGGAGCCGCTGTGCGTCCTGCGGCTTGGCCGCGGTCGTCTCGCCCTCTCTGGCGATCAGCTTCTCGTCGGCCCAGACCGGCTCGCCGTCCGGGCGCCAGTAGAGCGAGAAGGTCCAGCGCGGCAGCGTCTCGCCCGGATACCACTTGCCCTGGCCATAGTGGAGGAAGCCGGTGGGCGCGAAGCGCTCGCGCAAGCGGCGGATCAGCGCGTCCGCCTTCTCCCGCTTGGTCGGGCCGACGGCCGCCGTGTT
Organism: Mesorhizobium sp.; assembly: GCA_019635735.1. GTDB lineage: Bacteria > Pseudomonadota > Alphaproteobacteria > Rhizobiales > Rhizobiaceae > Mesorhizobium_A. The sequence continues at coordinate 10,239 of JAHBYX010000003.1, read as the reverse complement.
CCATTCGGCCGATTCGAAATCGTCGATCGACACGAAGGTCGGCTCGCCGCCCATCGTCAACCGCGCGTCCTGGCTTTTCAGGATCTCGTCCACTCTGTCGCCCAGCGCGTCCAGCCGCGCCCAGGATTCGTCCGAGAAGGGCTTTGTGATGCGCGGATGTTCCGACACGCGGTCGACGCGCATGGCGAAATCGAAGCCGACATTCGCCTCGCCGAAATAGCCGCCGGAGATGGGTGCTGCGTTGCGGAAAAGCGGCGTCGCCGCCAGCGGCACGTGGCTTTCGCCGGTGAGCAGGCCCGACGTCGGGTCGAATCCGATCCAGCCGGCGCCCGGAAGGTAGACCTCGCACCAGGCGTGCAGGTCGGTGAAGTCGACCGAGGTGCCCGCCGGCCCGTCAAGCGCGACGAGATCGGGCTTGAGCTGGATCAGATAGCCGGAGACGAAGCGGGCGGCGAAACCGAGATTGCGTAGGATCTGGACGAGCAGCCAGCTCGAATCGCGGCAGGAGCCGGTGCGGAAGCCGAGCGTTTCCTCGGGCGTCAATACGCCGGTCTCCATGCGGATGATGTAGCCGATCTGCTGCTGCACCTTGGCGTTGAGCGCGACGAGGAAGTTGACGGTATTCGTTTCCGAACGATCGATTCCCGCGAGAAATTCCTGCAGCAGCGGCCCGACCGGGTCGGGCTTGCGGTAGATCGCGAGGTCTTCGCGGATCTCTTCCGGATATTCGAAAGGCCAGTTCTCGGCGCTTTCCTCGACGAAGAAGTCGAACGGATTGTAGACCGTCATATCAGCGACGAGGTCGACCTCGATCTTGAACTCGGTCACCGGCTCGGGGAAGACAAACCGCGCGAGGAAGTTGCCGTACGGGTCCTGCTGCAGGTTCACGAAATGGTTGGACGGCGAGACCTTCAGCGAATGGCTGAGCACCTTGGTCCGCGAATGCGGTGCCGGCTGGAGGCGGATCACCTGCGGCCCGAGCACGACCGGCTTGTCGTAGGTGTAGTGCGTCAGGTGGTAGATCGCCGCGTGGATCGCCATGGTGCCCCTTCTCTGCTTGGCTGTACTCTAGTCATAAATCCGCGGCTGTCGCCACCTTCATATTGCACTGCGGCAGGCTGGAACGCGCTGTTGGTGTTTTGCCGGCGTCCGCTATATGACCCGCCGCGACGAAAGGAATTCCGACATGCGACTGGGCGGACGGCTGGCTGCGGCCATCGAGGTTCTGGAGGATATGGAGCGACGCCACCGTCCCGCGGCCGATGCGCTGAAGGATTGGGGCCTGTCGCACCGCTTCGCCGGCGCCGGCGATCGCGCCGCGATCGGCAATATCGTCTACGACGCTCTGCGCCGCCGCCGCTCCGCCGGCTGGCTGCTCGGTGCGGATACGCCGCGCACGGTTGCGTTTGGCGGCATGATCCTCGGGAGCGGACGACCGGCCCAGGAGATCAACGCCGCGCTCGAGGGTGACCGGTTTGCGCCCGAGCCCCTCTCGGCCGACGAACTCTCCGCCATCGCCTCGCGCGACCTTGCGGATGCGCCCGAGGCCGTCCGCGCCGACGTGCCAGACTGGTGCGTTCCGATGCTGGAACTGGCGTTCGGCGGCGACTGGGTCTCCGAGGCGAAAGGCCTCGCCGCCCGCCCGCCGCTCGACCTGCGCGCCAACACGCTTCTCGCCTCGCGCGACAAGGTGATCGGCGAGCTTCCGGGTTCCTCGGCGACGGAGATCGCCCCACACGGCATCCGGATCCCGCCGATCGAGGGCGACGGCCGCCACCCCAACGTCCAGGTCGAGCCCGCCTTCCAGAAGGGCTGGTTCGAGATTCAGGACGAGGGTTCGCAGATTGCGGCGCTGCTCAGCGGCGCGGCACCGGGCATGCAGGTGCTCGACCTGTGCGCCGGGGCCGGCGGCAAGACGCTGGCGCTGGCGGCGATGATGGACAATCGCGGCCAGATCTTCGCCCACGATTCGGAGAAGGCGCGCCTGGCCCCGATTTTCGACCGGCTCAAGCGGGCCGAATGCCGCAACGTGCAGGTCATCGCCAATCCGCAGGGGCTCGCCGATCTCGAAGGCCGCATGGACCTCGTCCTCATCGACGCGCCCTGTACCGGCTCTGGTACCTGGCGGCGCAGACCGGACGCGAAATGGCGGCTGACCGAGCGCCAGCTCGACGTCCGCATCGGCGAACAGAGGTCCATTCTCGACAACGCCGCCCGCTACGTGAAGCCGGGAGGGACCATTGCCTACGTCACCTGCTCGGTGTTTCCGCGGGAAAACCAGGACCAGGTCGCCGCCTTCCTCGAACGCCATCCCGATTTCTCGACCGTCGACCATGCCGCACTCTGGACCGGCATGTTCCCGGCGCATGCCGACAAGGCGCTCACGGGGAAACATGGCATCGTCCTGACACCGTTGCGCAGCGGCACCGACGGCTTCTTTTTCGCCTCGATGCGGCGGACGGGGTGAAGCGGTGCGCCACGACGCTTGACGATTCTTGCCCACGCCACATGTGCGGGAGGCAAGGAGAGGGAATTCGGATGAACCGCTATCTCGTGTTGGTAATCTTCCTCGTTCTGGTCGTCGGAGGCGGAGCAGCCATCGGCTCGATGAATCTTCCGGGGCCATGGTACGAGGCTCTCGTCAAGCCGCCGTTCAACCCGCCTAACTGGGTCTTCGGCCCGGCCTGGACGATCCTCTACATTCTCATCGGGGTTGCCGGGTGGCGCATCTGGGAGCGCGACCGCGGCGGACCGGCGATGAAGGCGTGGTGGGCGCAGTTGTTGCTCAACTTCGCCTGGTCTCCCGTATTCTTCACGCTGCATAGCGTCGGTGGCGCGCTCGTCATCATCGTGTTGATGCTCGCCGCCATCCTTGCCTTCATCGGCCTTGCCTGGAACCGCGACCGGATCGCCGCATTGCTGTTCGTGCCCTATGCGGCCTGGGTCTCCTTCGCCACGCTTCTTAACGCCTCGATCCTTTGGCTCAACTGATCGCTGCTGCATTGCAGCATTGAATGATTGCGGCGCCGGCTTCGCTTTGCGATAAAGCCCTTGTGGCGGAGGAAGATGCGTGAAAGCGACCATTCAGACCGGGACAGACTATGAGGAGCGCGTGCGCTCCAGCTTCGCGCGCCAGGTCGTGATGTCGACCATCGGTGCCGAACTGACCAGTGTCACGCCGGGCATTGTCGAGATCGAGATGCCCTATTCGAAGGCGCTGACCCAGCAGCATGGCTTTCTCCATGCCGGCATCATTTCGACCGCTCTGGACTCGGCCTGCGGTTACGCCGCCTATTCGTTGATGCCACCGGACGCAGCGGTTCTGACCATCGAGTTCAAGCTCAACATGCTCTCGCCCGGCAAGGGCGAGCGTTTCCTGTTCCGTGGCTCGGTCACCAAGCCCGGCCGCACGATCATCGTCGCCGACGGCCAGGCCTATGCCTATTCCGCCGACGGCGAGGCGCGGCTGATCGCGACCATGACGGCGACGATGATGACGATCACCGGCCGCGAAGGGCTGGCAGGCTGAATATGGCGCTGTCGCTGCCTGCCGACATTGCGGGCCGGAAGGTGCTGTTTGCGATGGCCGCGGAGGCGGAGTACGGCCCGCATCTCAGAGCCCGTTTCACGCCGCTGATGACAGGCGTCGGACCCGTCGAGGCGGCCGTCCACCTGACCGCAACCCTGGCCTCCCTGGACAGGGAGGGTGTTGCTCCGGATCTCGTCGTGTCGCTCGGCTCCGCCGGCAGCCGAAGGCTGGAACAGACGGAGATTTACCAAGCGACGTCCGTCTCCTACCGCGACATGGATGCCTCTCCGCTGGGATTCGCGAAGGGTGCGACGCCCTTCCTCGATCTCCCCGCGGTTGTGCCGCTACCGCTCAGGATCCCCGGCATCGCGGAGGCGACGCTGTCCACGGGTGCCAACATCGTCTCCGGCGCAGCCTATGACATGATCGAGGCGGACATGGTCGACATGGAGACTTTCGCCGTCCTTCGCGCCTGCCATCGCTTCGATGTGCCGCTGGTGGCGCTTCGCGGTATCTCCGACGGTGCGGCGGAGCTTCGCCATGTCGGCGACTGGACGGAATATCTGCACGTCATCGACGAGAAGTTGGCTGCGGCGGTGGGGTTGCTGGAAAATGCCATCCGGTCCGGCACCCTCCACATTCAGGTCCGCTGAAGCGGCAGACCCCTGGCATTGCCGAACAGAACGCCGATCATCCTCACACGCGCTGCGCTGTCGCGGTTGACATAAGTTACCGCGCCGCCGTCGTGGTCGAGCATCCACCGTCCGGTCGCGCCACTGTCCCATTCTGCGACGTAGCCGTCGTCCTCTATCGTCCAGCGCCCGCTGCGCTGTTCTCCGTCGTCGAGCAGCATGTGGGCGGCGCCATCGGTCTCGAAATAGACGTAGGCCTCCTTACCGCTTCGCTCCAGCACATGGGTCGTACCGGGAATGAGAACTGCCAGGGTCTCTTTTTTCAACGCCACCATAGTCTGCTCCTTGGCTGATTTCCGATTGCCTTGGCCGGTCGCCGCGCGTAACCTGCGAGATGGTCAAGATGCTTGACTATATGGATCGGAAAGAATGGTCAAGGGACTTGACGAAAAATCCGAAGCCCTGCCGGATCACGTCGGCTGGCGGCTCTGGCAGGCGAATCGCGCCTGGCAAGGCGAGTTCGCGGCCGCAATGCGCGCGGCCGGGCATGCATGGTTCTCCGACGCGCGCGCCGGCCTAATCGGCCATATCGCACGCGCCGGCACGCGCCAGGTCGCCCTGATCGAGCGCATGGCGATTTCCAAACAGGCGGTGCAGCAGTTGCTCGACGGGTTGGAGGCCGAGGGTGTGGTCGAACGGCTGCCGGACCCGGATGACGGCCGCGGCAAATTGGTGCGCTATACGCCGAAGGGTCTGGCGGCGTTGCGGGACGGCGACCGCATCAAGCGCGAGATCGAGCAGCGCTGGATCGGATGTATCGGCCAGGCGCGTTTCGCGGCGCTGATGGATGCCCTGCGCGCACTGGACGCCGGGCTGCATCCCGAGACCTGACCAACGGTCGACCGAACCGGCAGCAGAACCCGTTGCGCCGACTCAACTTTGTCTCTAAACGCTCGCCATGACAGCCCATCCCGACACCATCCTCATCGTCGACTTCGGCAGCCAGGTCACGCAGCTGATCGCCAGGCGCGTGCGAGAAGCGGGGGTCTATTCCGAGATCGTCCCCTTCCAGCTCGCCGAGCAGGGCTTCAGGCGGATCAAGCCGAAGGCCGTGATCCTCTCAGGCAGTCCGCACTCGACGGTCGATATCGGCAGCCCCCGCGCGCCCGATGCCGTGTTCTCGGCAGGTATCCCTGTGCTCGGCATCTGCTATGGCGAGCAGACCATGTGCGCACAGCTGGGTGGCAAGGTGGAGGCCGGCCACCACCGCGAGTTCGGCCGCGCCTTTCTCGACATCAATGACGACTGCGCCCTGTTCGAGGGCGTCTGGGCCAAGGGCACCCGCCACCAGGTCTGGATGAGCCACGGCGACCGCGTTACCGCCATTCCCGAGGGCTTCCGTGTCGTCGGCACGTCGACCGGCGCGCCTTTCGCCGCGATCGCCGACGAGGCGCGTCGGTTCTACGCTGTCCAGTTCCACCCCGAAGTGGTGCACACGCCGGACGGCGCCAAGCTCCTCTCCAACTTCGTGCACAAGATCGCGGGTCTCAAGGGCGACTGGACCATGGCCGCCTACCGCGAGCAGGCGGTGGCGGCGATCCGCGCCCAGGTCGGCGAGGGCAGGGTGATCTGCGGCCTCTCGGGCGGCGTCGATTCCTCCGTCGCCGCGGTGCTGATCCACGAAGCCATCGGCGAGCGGCTGACCTGCATCCTGGTAGACCATGGTCTAATGCGCAAAAACGAAGCCGCCGACGTTGTGGCCATGTTCCGCGAGCACTACAACATCCCGCTCGTCCACGTCGACGCTTCGCACCTGTTCATCTCGGCGCTCGAAGGCGAGGCGGATCCCGAAAAGAAGCGCAAGACGATCGGGCGGCTGTTCATCGAGGTGTTCGAGGCCGAGGCGAAGAAGCTCGCACAGGGCGGCCAGCCCGCCCAGTTCCTGGCCCAGGGCACGCTTTACCCTGACGTGATCGAAAGCGTTTCCTTCACCGGCGGGCCGTCGGTGACGATCAAGTCGCACCACAATGTCGGCGGTCTGCCCGAGCGCATGAACATGAAGCTCGTCGAGCCGCTGCGCGAACTGTTCAAGGACGAGGTTCGCGTGCTCGGCAAGGAGCTCGGTCTGCCCGACCATTTCATCGGCCGCCATCCCTTCCCGGGGCCGGGCCTGGCGATCCGTTGCCCGGGCGGCGTGACGCGCGAAAAGCTCGACATCCTGCGCGAGGCCGACGCCGTCTATCTCGATGAAATCCGCAAGGCCGGCCTCTACGACGCCATCTGGCAGGCCTTCGCGGTGCTGCTGCCGGTGCAGACGGTCGGCGTCATGGGCGATGGCCGCACCTACGAATATGTCTGCGCCTTGCGCGCCGTCACCTCCGTCGACGGCATGACGGCCGACTTCTACCACTACGACATGGCCTTCCTCGGCCGCGCAGCGACCCGCATCATCAACGAAGTGCGAGGCATCAACCGCGTCGTCTACGACGTGACGTCCAAGCCGCCTGGGACAATCGAGTGGGAATGATTCAGGCCGATCCTCCAGTATCCTGCGACACGCGGGAATACGACGTAACATTCTGATAAACAAGACAGAATTAGCCAGATACGTTCGAAGACTATCGGCTGGCAAAGACCGTGACTGACGTAATTCCTGACGGTGCGCCTCCCTATTGCGAAAATGCATATCGTCCGATACCGTCAGGGTATCGGTACTGTCTGACGGTCTTTTATTATAGCTAACTAGCTGTAAAATAAGGATATTTATCTGCGACGGTGCCAGAAAAAGGCCTGACGGTCTTTTTCCGAGGAGGCGGTCGAAATGCTGACTGATGCGGCCCTTAAGCATCTGAAACGAAAAGAGAAAGCTTACAAGGTATCGGACCGGGACGGCATGTACGTCCTCGTGAAGCCCTCGGGGACACTAACATTCCGGCTCGACTACCGGATGAATGGGCGGCGCGAGACCGTCACGTTCGGCAAGTACGGCCCCACAGGGCTCTCGCTCGCTCGTGCGCGAGAGCTATGCATTGATGCCAAGCGGGCGATTAGCGAGGGACGATCGCCAGCGATTGAAAAGCAGCGGGAGAAGCGCCGCATCAAAGAAGCAAAAAGCTTTGGCGAATTCGGGGAAAAGTGGCTCCAGACGGCTACAATGGCGGACAGCACGCGAGCGATGCGTCGATCAATTTTCCTACGCGAGCTGCTTCCCGTCTGGCGCAACCGCCTACTGACGGAAATCTCGCCCGACGATCTCAGGGCCCACTGCGGAGCGATCGTCGCGCGAGGAGCTCCAGCGACCGCCATCCACGTACGCGACATCCTCAAGCAGATTTACGGCTTCGCCATCCTGCACGGCGAGAAGGTCGCCAACCCGGCGGAGGAAGTCGGTCCCGCATCGATCGCGACATTTGTACCAAAGGACCGTGCACTGTCGCCGACCGAGATCCGGGTCATGCTTAGGCAGCTTGAGTACATCGCCACCTTGCCCACCATTCGACTGGGCATGAAATTGTACCTGCTTACGATGGTACGGAAGAGCGAACTGCAGGACGCAGTGTGGGACGAGGTCGACTTTGAGAACGCCGTCTGGACGATCCCAAAGGAACGTATGAAGCGCTCGAAGGCTCATAACGTCTATCTGTCACGGCAGGTGCTCGACATCATGGTCGCGCTGAAGACCTGTGCAGGCAATTCGAGATACCTTCTGCCGTCGCGTTACGATGCTGATGCGCCGATGTCGCGTGCGACCTTCAATCGGGTGACTTATGCTGTCGTCGACCGGGCGAAGGCCGAGGGTCTGCCCCTGGAACCGTTCACGGTCCATGACCTTCGGCGCACGGGCTCAACCCTGCTGAATGAAATGGGCTTCAACAGCGACTGGATCGAAAAGTGCCTGGCACATGAGGACGGACGCTCGTCACGCGGTGTCTACAACAAGGCCGAGTACGAAGTTCAGCGTCGGCACATGATGCAAGAATGGTCGGACATCGTTGACGCCTGGGTGGACGGCAGGAAATACGTACCCTCGCTCATCCCGCCCTCGATGCCACTTCTGGAGCCTGATCCTGCTCTCTGACCGGCCGAACCCGGCGCTGCCTGACATCTGGGCTAGGCGCGCGGAGAACCGGCTTGGAGCGACGGTCCGCAAGCCAAGCCTGAACTTCATCAAGATCCCAGACGACGCATCTGGGGGTCAAGGCAAAGCGTCGCGGGAATTCCCCGCGCTGCTCCATTTCGTAGATTGTGCTGTCAGCCAACGGAACAATTTCGCGTAGCTGCTGTCGCCGGATGGTCTTCTTGATCGGCGTGGTTGCGTGTGTGTTCATCTCGAATCCTACCCCGTTTCAACTGAGGAGAGAGAGCAACGGTTCCGGGCTATGGACACTGGTATCGCTCGTTCGTCGGGCGTTGGCGCGCCAAGGCGTACACATCGGACGCTCCAGCGGCGCCGAACCAAATCCCTACAAACAAGGAATGCTGGTCGTAGGCCTACTACGATCTGGTCTTCGGGCTGGCCCGAATCCCGCCAGCGACTACACTGCCCGGAGATGGCGAAGGAGTCTGCCGGGTGTGAGCGCCTGTGCCGCTTTGACAATTCCCTGAGCGTCGATGCCGAGATGGCGATAGAGGTCGGCGAGCGTGCCGGTCTGGCCGAAATGCTCGACACCTAGCGAGCGGGTGCGGTGGCCATGGACGGAACCCAGCCAGGCGAGTGTCACCGGGTGACCGTCGATGACGGTGACGATGCCGCAGTGCGAGGGCACGTCCGCCATCAGCCGCTCGATATGGCTGCTGACATAGGACAGGCCAGCCTCGCGGGCGCGGAGCGCCGCCGTCCAACCGGCGTTCAGATCGGCGCCTTCGCCTCTATCAAGATGGAACGCCAGCGCGAGGAGGATCTGGAAATCGTCGGCCAGTTGGGCGATGATGCCCTCATGAGCCTGCCGCCAGTGGTGCGCGAGTCAGCGCGGCCCGTTCCGGAAACCACAATGGGCAACGCCGCCGAACGCGTCGCTCGGTGGGATCCCTTCTCAGCTGGAGTTTGCCTCTCCTCGGGAACGCCAAGTTTGATAGGATCCCCGAGTAAAGAAGCGCCACGGATGAACACCGCGCCCTCACATCTGAAACCGAGGAAACGGCCGCGGCAGGCACGCGCGGCCGCAACGGTGGATGCCATTTTCGAGGCGACCATTCAAATCCTCGTCCTGGACGGGCCGGCGCGGCTTACGACGACGCGCGTGGCGGAGCGGGCCGGCGTCTCCGTGGGCACGATGTACCAATACTTCCCGCACAAGCAGGCGCTCTTCTATGCGGTCAACGAACGCTACCTCGACGTGCTGGCTGGCAAGGTCGAGGTCGCCTGGAGCGGTCCCAGCGGGTGTTCAACTACGGTATGTCTTAGTCTGAATTTGAGGCGGCATCAGACGGTTCGAAACAGCCATGGCCGGCATCTCGTCTTGGAAGGATCCGGATACTACGGTGGCTCCTTCAGGATTTGAGAGACCTGGCAAGCGAGCCGCTAGCCTGAGAAGAAAGTCCAAGGAAGATACAGCTTGATCGAGGCGTGGAAGCGATCGCTACCCATTCAACCCGACGACAAGTTGGAAGGCGAATTGACACAAGAACCAAAGCTGTCGGGCCACAACGCGCACTTCACAGACATCGAGGGGACATTCGCTTTCCGTCTTCTCGCCGCTGTGCCTATGGGCAAAGGGGCGGTGTTCGGGTCATTGGTGGCTGGTCATCCACCGGCGCGCTAGATCGTGCGCCCGCTCCGTCAGCGCGGGGGCAAGGCGATGGGCGCGCACTGCCAAATTCGCTTCTCGGCGGATGAGCATCGCTATCATGGCCAATGCCTTTCCGCCGCTGTGTCGGCTCTGAGAGTCCTGGTGGCTATTGAAAACTCAACGGTGTTGGCGAAAGCTGCTCCGGTCTAATGCCTATCCCGACAAATGGCCAGAATTCGCCTACGGCTTTCTTCAGAGTAAGAGGTGTCGGGGATTGAGACGCTGGTGGACATGCGCAGTGAGTATGTTGCTGGCTACCGCCTGCGCCGGGGCGATCAGAATTGCCCTA
>JAHBYX010000025.1 GCA_019635735.1 Mesorhizobium sp. | reverse complement strand
TCGCGCAGCCAGGGCTCGTAATGCGCAAGCGCCGGATCTTTCAGAGCCTGCTGAAGCGCCTCGTCCTCGACGCGGTTGAGTTCCAGCGGAAAGAACAGGAGGTCGGTCGAAATCGCCGTCACCCGCACCTGCATGTCGCCATAGAACTTCGCATGGGCGGGATTCGTATTGTCCTTCGCATAGAGAAGCCCGGCATAGGACATAAGGCGGCCAAGCCGGTCCTCGATCCTTTCATAAGCCGTGATGGCCGCCGCAAGCTCGCCGCCGCCACCGGGTGCCTCGGCCAGCGCCGCGATACGGCCCTTGTAGCGCGTGTTGAAAGCGCGGCTTTCCTCCGCCGCAGCTGCAATATCCTCGGCGACGGCGGGCGAATCGGGCGCCTCGTAGAGATCGGCAAGGTTCCAGACCGGCAGATCGCCGAGCACCGGGTCCGGCGCGGCCGCAGGCGCTGCAGGGGAACGGACGGACGAAGGGTCTGAAACGCGCGGCATGGACGGGTACTCCGGGGAAATGGCTCTGAAACCTATATCGCCCGCCCGCCGCCCTCATTCAACTCAGGGGAGCGGATTTGACCGCCCAAAAGAAAAGGGCCCCTGCCTTGCGGCAGGGGCCCCGATCCTTGGAATCTCGGAGCTGATTAGCAGCCCGAGACAACCGCACGGCGGTTGAGCGGCTCACGGACGCCGTCGCCCGTCTGGACGGCGAGTTCCGTTTCACCACGCGACGTGGCGCTGCAGAGTTCCTTGCCCTGCGCGGTGAGCGCATTGGACACGGAGTTCGCACGGCGCTGGCCGAGTGCCTGGTTATAGGCGCTGCTGCCCGACGTGTCGGTGTGACCGACAACCGAGAGCGGACCGGTCGTTTCAGCGACGATCTGATCGATCACCGACTGCGCTTCCGGCGTCAGGTTGTACTTGTCGAAACCGAAATAGATGGTCCACGGACCGGCAACAGGCGCCTCGGCGCAAGCGGCCAGAGCTTCGTAGAACGCGGCCTTTTCAGCTTCAACGCGCTCCGGCTGAACCGGGCCGCCTTCACCGCCGAAATAGGAGCCGTTCACGCCGAGCTTGTTGTCGCTCGCCTGTTCGACCCAGCCGTCGTAGTAACGCTGTGCCTTGGCGCAGGCGCAACCGCGGTCGGTACGGCCGCCATTATCGAGGGCAGCCATCAGCTTCGCACGGGCGTCCTGCAGTTCAGGCAGATCGCTCGAGAGGACACCCTTCGTGGAAGGATCCCAGGGCAGAACCGTTTCGCCAGCGGCGGCCGCACGGCCCTTCGCGACGATCGCAGCGGTATCAACCCAGTTGCAGTCGACATAGGCTTCCGAAGTCGCCCTGTCCTGATATTCGCGAGCCAGGCACGCGTTGAAAGAATCGCCCTGAATGTCTTGATGCAGGTACGACTCAGCGGTCCAGGTGCCGCAACCAGCCAGCACAAGGAAAGAACCCAACGCTATAAGCCGGGATATCATTTTCATCCCAATCTCCGTCGTTATTTCGCTCTGCCCCCCGACAATACGACGGGTGGCCCGGACCCCACCGGTAAGCC
>JAHBYX010000024.1 GCA_019635735.1 Mesorhizobium sp. | reverse complement strand
TCCGGAATTTTCCCCGCGTCCAGAGTCAATCCACCGGCGTGCAGGATGAAGACCGCAATCAAGCGGCGCCTGCGGGCTCGCGCGCAATATGCTAGGTAACGCAATCTGAAACCGAGCTTCCCGCCTTGGCCGCCGTTCCCGCCCATATTCTGCCGACGATCGTCATCTCGCAGTTCGCTGGCACATCGCTATGGTTCGCAGGAAACGCGGTAATACCAGACCTCGAGCAGAGCGGCGGCTTGCCGGCATCCGCTGTCGGCGATATTACGATCGCCGTCCAGGTCGGTTTCATCGCGGGCACACTCGTCTTCGCTTGGCTGGCGATCGCCGACCGCTACTCGCCGCGGATCATCTTTTTCATCTGCACAGCCTCCGGCGCGGCGGCCAACATTGCTACGCTGCCAAACGGCGGCGAATACATGACCCTGCTCGCGGCGCGCTTCGTTACTGGCCTATGTCTTGCCGGCATTTATCCTGTCGGCATGAAGATAGCTTCGGGCTGGTACGATCGTGATCTTGGCTTGGCTTTGGGATGGCTGGTCGGAGCACTGGTGCTGGGAACCGCACTTCCCCATCTCATCCGTGGCCTTGGCGGCGATTTGCCTTGGCAAAGCGTGATCCTGTCGGTTTCGGCGGTATCGCTGGCCGGAGGGGGTGCGATGCTCCTTCTGGTGCCGGATGGGCCTCATCTCAAAGCTGCCGCTCGTAATGTGGGAACTCTACGCGTTCTACGCGTTCCTGCCGCTTCTGATTGCCGCGCGCCTCGGCGGTGACGGCGCGATGGTGTCGGTTTGGAGCTTTGCGGCGATCGCATCCGGCTTTGTTGGCTGCACGTTGGGCGGCTACCTCTCGCGACACGTCGGCAGCGCGCGCGTCGCCTATGTGCAGTTGTCGGCGTCCGGACTGTGCTGCCTCGTCTCGCCGCTTGCCTTCCTCGCCCCTCTGCCAGTTTTTCTCGCCTTCCTATTGTTTTGGGGCGTCGTCGTTGCCGGTGATTCTCCACAATTCTCAACACTCAATGCGCGTTTCGCCCCGCCGCGGCTCATCGGCTCGGCGCTAACGCTCGCCAATTGCATCGGCTTTTCGATCACGATCGTCTCGATCGCACTTCTTTCATGGCTGGTGGACACAGTGGGCCCGCAGTACGTCTTCCTGATGTTGGTGCCGGGGCCCGTCGTCGGCCTGATGGGGCTGAGGCGGCTAACCAGAAAAGCAGAATAGGCGACTGGTGCGAGTCCAACCCGGCTCGGAACGACTTTCGGCCGTCAAATCTCAGGAGGGGCAGAAACCGCAAGCTTCTCGAGCGGCACCCGGATCTGGCAGACAAAACCCGCGGGATCGAAGCGCCGCGTGACACCGGCGTCCAATTCGGCTGAAAGGAGCCTGTCCAGCAGGCGTGTCCCAAAACCGGTGTGGACCGGCTCGCTGACGACTGGTCCGTCGTGCTCCGACCACACAAACGAAAGGTAGCTGGGCGAGTTGGTGTGAGTTTCAAGATCAATGCGGATCGAGCCACCGTCTTTCGACAGGGAACCGTATTTGATCGCGTTCGTGAATAGCTCGTGCAACACAAGTGAGAAAGCCAAAGCCGCCCGCGGAGGCAAGACCGCATCGTTTCCCTCCACATGTACTCGCGCGTCGAAGTTTCCCTCGAAGGTGCTTCGCGCCCTTCCGATCACCGATTTGAGAGACGCGCTTTCCCAGGCCCCCTTCACAATCTCGTCGTGGGCACTCGCCAAAGCCTGGAGCCGTGCGAACAGTTTCGCACGCGACGCGGCAGAGATTTCATCTCCTCGAAGCGACTGGCTTATGACGGCCTGGGTGACGGCGAAGGAGTTCTTGATCCGGTGTTTGAGTTCGGAAAGCAGGAGGGCCTGATGCTGCTCGCGCTGTTTCTGTTCGGTAACGTCGATCAGCACTCCGATAATCCGACCCCCATAGTTTTTCTCGCCAGGTGCAAGCTGAGCTCGAAGAGATAGCCATTTCTCGGTTCTATCAGGCCAGATGTGGTGAATTTCTGTCGCTACCTTCGTTTCACCGCGCGAACGAGCCTCGGCCCCAATCTTCTCCAGACGCTCACGCTCCCCTGGCGCGTATCTCGAACGGAATTCGGCGAGCGTGGGGCGCGCATCCGGAGAAAAGCCGCAGAGCCTATTCAATTCGGGCGAATGTGTCACCGTCTCCGTGGCTAGATCGATCTCCCACACTGCCATGCCGCTCGCTTCGATCGCCAGTCGCAGCCGCGCTTCTTGGTACTCCAGGCGCTCCTTCGCCTCCACCTCGGAAGTCACGTCCTGGATCGTGCCGATGAAGCCGACCGCAACAGGGGTGCCATCCGTTTCCCTGAAAATGGGTTCGCCGAACGCGTGTATCCACCGCACCTCTCCACTGTCGGCGCGCCTTATGCGATAGCGATAGGGGAGACGCTGCTTGTTTTTGGGATCCATGCTCTGCGCCGCCTGCTCCTTGGCGCGCAGGTGATCTTCGGGATGCATGACCTCGAGGATACGCTCTCGGGTCACCTCTACGTCCGGTGCGAAGCCGAAGATTTCCTTTGCACGAGCGGAATAGGTGAACCGGTCAGCTGCTAGATCCCATTCCCACACCCCGAGCTCCGCGGCTTGCAGAGCAACGGAAAGTTTCTTGGCAAGCTGTGCGTTGATGTCGCCATTGAGCACGTCGCTGTCATTCACGCAGGCCGCTCCATGGAGCCGGTGTTCTTATCGCCCTTACCCTACCGCAAAGGCCGCCACAGAATGCGCTAGTCAGCGGACTTTGCAATGTGAATTCGCCCCGTTGTGCGGACAGCGATCCAGGTGACGCTCGGCACGAGACCCATCGGGTTTATGGTGCACTATGATTGCTTGCGGTTGCGGTTCTCCCGCAGCCTATCCATCTATGGATCGCTGCAAGGTGCCGATCAAGGCGATCAATGGTCGATCGCAGGGCACGGCTAATGAGCGACTGGGGACGATTCCTGGGTTATTTCCTAACTGCTCGTCGCATTTCTCGTGGCGGCAGCTTCCCTTGCGAACTGACCGCGCCATCTATGGCATCGACCGAAAGAGCGGCGGGGTCGCCGGAAAGACTGAATTCTTTGAGCCGGATGTTAGGGGAAGAGACAGTGAATCGCACTGAAGAGCAGCCGGTCCCCTTGGGCTTCTTGACAGACCCCAGCGCACTGGAGGACGGCCTCAGACTGGGTAGCGCCGGTGTCTGGCGATGGAAGGTCGACAGCGATCAACTCGAATGGACGCGCAATCTCGAGAGTGTTCATGGTTTACCCGCTGGCTCGTTCGATGGAACGCTGTCGAGCTTCCAGCTCGATCTTCATCCCGACGATGCCGATGCCGTCTGGCAAAAGATCAGGGAGAGCATCGTTACCGGCACCCCTTTCCTGACAGTTTACCGGACAGCGCCGCGCCCTGGCCGGGACGACTTGTGGATCGAGACGTCGGGCGGATTAGCGATCGGACGCGATGGCTCCCAGTACCTCACCGGCATATGCCTTGAAGTGTCCGAGCGTATCCGAAACGAACGCCAGTTGCAGCGCCGGCTTGCCCAGCAGAAGGCAATCGCGCGATTCGGGTCCTTTGCGCTCAGCGAAGGCGATCTGGCGAAGGTGCTGGATGGCGCCGTTGCAATCGCGGCGGAGGTGCTCGACGTTCCTCTTTCGAAAATACTGCAGTTTTCCGATACGGCTGATCAGCTCGTCCTGCGTGCCGGCATTGGGTGGGCGGACGCCGAGGTAGGACATACCGTCGTAGGGATCGAAAAGGCTTCGCAAGCCGGATTCACTCTCCTGGTGGATGAGCCCGTCATCGTTAGAGACCTGCTGACCGAAACTCGATTCAACGGGCCCGCGCTTCTGCATGACCATGGTGTTCGCAGTGGCATTTCGGTTGTCATTCCGGGATCTCGGGCGCGACCATTCGGCGTGTTCGGGATCCATGCAACGGATCTTCGGAACTTCGACCAGACTGACGCCGAGTTCCTGCAATCGCTGGCGAATGTCGTTGCGGGTGCGGCCAGACACGCCGCAGCGGCCGATCATCAGACGCTACTCGTGCGCGAAATGGCTCATCGTGCAGGGAATATGTTGCAGTTGGTGAACAGCATTGCCACCCAGACCTTCCATCCGGACGTGGACACCTCGGCTGCGAGGCATACATTCAGTGAGCGACTGAGCGCGCTTGCCCGTTCCAATTATGTTGTTGCGCGCGGTGGATGGACGTCGACAAGCTTCGCGGAGCTTGTGGAGGAGACGTTGAAGCCGTTTGGCCAGCGCGTGAAGGCGCTCGGGCGCGATATCCTGCTGCCACCGGAACTCTGCTTCGATATGGGCCTCGTGCTGCACGAGCTGGCGACGAATTCGGTCAAATACGGGTCGCTCGGAAGGGACGATGGCACAGTCGCCGTCGAATGGTCGTTTGAACCGAGCTCCAGCGAATTGCGGGCCTTCCGACTTGGATGGAACGATTCGGACTTGGCTCCTCCCGCGGAGTTCGAGGTGAAGACGGGGTTTGGTTCGAAGCTGATCAGGGCACTCGTCGAGCGAAAGTGGAACGGCGTCGTCCGCGTCGCAAAGGACGCAAACTTCCGGATCTCGTTCGAGATCCCCTTGGCCGCTTGATTCGGATCGGACAGTGCGGGCGGCGGGCAGAGAGGTCTCGTCCGGTAGTGAGAGGGAGATTGGGTCTCCTCTGTCCACCCGCTTTGAACATAACCCACAAACGGGTGGGTTTTGTTCCGTAACCGATTCGACCCCGACAAAATGAATCGCGTCCGGAATTCCTGTTTATGCGTCGCCGCGTGCCTGTTGACTCGCGTTCGTTCCGCGCATGCTGCCCACTCAGCGCCCAAGCGGCTGCTTCGCCAGTGTGCGCAGTTCCTCCTCGTCAGCGACGCCAGCTATGAAATAGGCAATGATGCGGGAGGCTCGGGCTTCCCGATCGCGATCGGTCTCGCCTGGCACGGCGGTGTCGTGAAACACCCGACCAAGAAGATCGAGATCTTCGGGACCAACGACGCCGACCTCTGCCGCCTTGCTTCTAATAGGCATAAGACTGCCCTCCCGCTGCTGCTGAAACCTCCTATGGCGAAGCATCGAGGTCGATGCATCTGGAACCTGGGCGCTTAGGCGCCAGAGCGGTCAGCGGTCAGGCGGACCGTTCATAATGCGCGCGCCGTCAGGCGGGGGATCGACCAGGATATCGGGTATGTCCTGCTTAAGCAGCGTCGCGAG
>JAHBYX010000023.1 GCA_019635735.1 Mesorhizobium sp. | reverse complement strand
TTCCCCAGGAGGGAGTCAGCTCGACAATGCGCTGGCGCATGCCGCCGCAAAGCTCAAGGAAGCACCAGGCTCGGGAGAGGTATCGCTCATCGCCGGCAATGACGACCGTGGTAGCATGCCCCTGAATCCTATTGAGTTCCAAAATCTCGCGGCGAAACTGCACCTCCTCGTGCTGGCTGCGAGGCGCCTGCCACATCGAAGCATAATCGTACCAGACAAGAATGAGACTACGAATTCGATCCAGGAGTAGGCGGATCTTCGGCATCTCAAGCCGACGTGATTCAGCCCAGAAAGACTGCTCTTCCTTGATGCACTCCGCAGCTGCTTTAATTTGTCCTGCCCACTGCTGCAAGGCAATGAGCTCTGCGGACTCGAGCACGGGTTCTAGAAAGTCCGCAATGGTTTCGGGAAGGCCTGAAACGCTCTTCACCTTCTTCTGGCTGCTGCCAAGTTGCAGCACTGCCGCCGCAAGCGCGAGCGTAAGCCCGACTTTTAGGCACAATAACTGCGCGCCCGTGGGGTCCGGATGCTCAAGTGATTCCCAGCGGTGTGAGATGAAAAGGAGAAGCTGTCCCGTATGTGCTGCTGTAGCTAGCGGCTGCCCCTCCTGGCGCCTGGGCCAGCGCTCCCATCCGACAAGAGTCGACCAGGCATACCAAGTTCCAGGGCCGCTTGCCGACGTACATGCCGCGCGACCAAGCGGCGACCGGAGACTAGTTCGCCTCCCATAACTTAGAATGACCGGGTCCGTGAAGCTTTCCTTCATGCCGTAGTGAGCTCATATCGGAGTTATCTCCTTTTCAACTGGGTGTTGGCTGAAATGGATGTCCGTGACCTCGGGTTGCCAGACATTGACCATCTCAGCAACCTCGTGCTCCGATACCCATGGTCGCGGCGCGTTGAGACCAATCGAACGGCGGCTGGCCAATGCAGCGAGTTCGCGAACCGCCAGGTCATCGACTGGGAGCGCTCGCAAGCGTAGCGCAGCGTCACTACCCGACCAGAACTCTGAATGCTCTCCGACACCATGTGGGTCTGCACCTTTTCTCGCGCTGGAGTACTCGGTCAGGAAAGCGCGAAATGGCCTCGCTTCGGGGTAGCACCAAGTCGCAGGAAGGACTCTGAACTCCCGGTAGCCTTTCGGATGGTTGAGTACTTCCACAGTGTGCGGGGCGAACACGATCCGCTGCCCATCATCAGCGATCTCCTTGGCAGTCTCGTCGTCTCCTGTCCCACGTGATTGCGGAGGTTCCATCCTAGAGGCTCTCCTATCCAAAAATTTCACTCAACTGTGCGTCCCGATTTCGAAATCGCGTTGTCCGACGACTCCAGCGTTCCTCATCGATTGCCCTTGCCTATGAATCAATCATGCCTAAAACAGCTGGGCGGCGGCGTTTGTCTGGTTGCCATAAATTCCCATGCCATAGACCAGACATCAGCCACCTTGGTTCAGCCGCTCCTGTGTTGCCCGAATAGCTATTCGGGCCTGTACCTCAACCACATAGTGGCCGGAATATCAGAGAATTGTGGATTGAATAGATGCTCTCCATTGAGCGCTACGCCCTCGTAGTGGCATGGAAAATTGCTCTCGTTATTAAGACTCGGAAAGGTGAGCGAACGAGCCTTATACCCCAATAAGCTCTCTGCGGTAGGCGTGAACACTCTCATACGAGTATAGGCATCCTATGTAAACATTCTGTACACCGCGCAGTATAAAGCAACGACAATGCCTGATGCGGCGAGACCAACAACCTAGGATGCAAATTGCTCATACGAATAACTTCTTATCAGCTTCATCAGGTGAAT
Organism: Mesorhizobium sp.; assembly: GCA_019635735.1. Taxonomy (GTDB): domain Bacteria; phylum Pseudomonadota; class Alphaproteobacteria; order Rhizobiales; family Rhizobiaceae; genus Mesorhizobium_A. The sequence continues at coordinate 5,685 of JAHBYX010000023.1, read as the reverse complement.
CTGATTCGATACAGGCTGTATCTTTTTGGATTCACGGCATAGCCGTCATTATTTGCGACTACCATGTAGCGATCATCTCTAACACGCAGCTTCTCGGGTTGGATTATTCACGAATGACGTCGGTACCGGAGCTCAGCGCGAAAAAGCAGATTCGTGAGACGCATCCAGGCAGTTGGGGCATGACACGTGCTAGCTTCTTCGCCATGCATAGAATAAACCCGACAACGAAATGGCTTGATGAATCCCTCCCGCCTGGACTAGATCAGAAAGAGATCATGGGAGCAGCCTCAGACTCCAAATAAGGTCGACAGGTGAGGTGGCACCGGGAACAATTAACACGGGGCGAATATGAGTGCGGATTTTGGTCCATAGCAGCTGGTGACAAGCCGCAGGGTCAGCATTGAGACCAGAACCGGACAGGAGACCTGCAGAACTACAGGGTTACGACGAGAACCAGCCGGAGACGGAATAAGTCAATACTCATAACTAATTTTAAGGATGTAGTGATGTGCGAGTAATGTAGATGGCCAAGGAGCAAACGACATGGCCGCTACTGCTGTGTGGCCCGATGCTGCGGCGGGTCGAACCGACAGGCGTCAGTGTCTTCGTCGCACTCAAACACGCGCGTGAAGTTGCCCTCACTGTTTTCGACGGTGAGACTGCTGTCGCGCAGGGGACGGGGGCGACGCTCGCCTTCGGCAAATATCTGCACGTCACCGTGGTGACGGCAGTCCCCACCCATGGCGATCTCGTACCGGGCAAGGTCTATACCTACGACGTCACTTTCACCGCAGGCGCTGGGACAGACCCGCTCGACACTGATCGCGCGGTCAAAACTCTCGCCTCCCCGAACCTAGCTGGTCCTGGAAGTCTGCTTGAGGGGACGCTGGCCCTCGGCTATGCGCCCAATGCGAGACCCGGCTTCGCGCTGCCGCCCACTGAACTGAAGGATCTTCGGCTTGCACACGCGTCGTGCCGTAAGCCTCATGGCGAGGGCACTGATGCACTGCCGATTCTCGACACGATCATCCGGCAGTCATATATGAGTCCGACCGACCGACCGCATCAACTCTTTCTCACCGGCGACCAGATCTACGCTGACGACGTAGCGGAGCCACTTCTCGAGCAATTGATGGTGGTCGCAAAGAACCTGATGTGGGGCACAGACGAAGTACTTCCGCCACGCGAGTCCGGAGGCACTCCGCCAACCCCCGCCGAACTAGCTCCCGGCGTCCGTGACAGGGCCGTGAAGCCACCTCTGACTTCAGATGAAGCGGTATGCCACCTGATTCGGCTTGGTGAGTTCGCCGGGATGTATCTCTTCGCATGGACGGACACGCTCTGGGACGGCCTCACGCCTCGACCGCTGCCGGTGCGGATGCCAACAGATTCTGACTACACGTTCGACGCAAAGAAGAAAAAGGTCGAGACCTACAACGCGCAGGTTGAGTCACTGAAACACTTTCGGGACGCGCTGGGAAAGGTGCGACGGGCACTTGCAAACGTGCCCACATATATGGCATTCGACGATCACGAGATCACCGACGACTGGTACATACATCGCCACATGCGCGAGAACGTCCTCGAAAGCCCACTTGGCCGTCGCATCGTGACCAATGGCCTGTGCGCGTACTCGGTATTTCAAGCGTGGGGCAATACTCCCGCTCAGTTCCGCGCCGGTGAGGCTGGCGGCATGTTCCTCAACAGTCTGTCGCGGTGGCGCGGGGAGGACTCGAGCGCGAGCTACACCGATATCTGCACCGCAGTCGGCACGGTAAGTGCGGGCACGCCGCCCGAGCTGCGTTTCGACTACGAAGTGGTCGGTCCTGAGCATCAGGTGATCGTGCTCGACACGCGCACGCGACGAGGCTATCCTGGTGAGCACGATGAAGAGCAACCTGACTTGCTCACTCTGGCCGAGATCAACACACAAGTCGCCGATCGTATCCCATCTGCCACTGCCCGCAAGCCCCTTACAGTGCTGCTGTCGCCGGCGCCGGTATTCGGGCATCCCGTCGCGGAATTCGGTCAGGATCTGGCGTCGGAGGTGGCTTCCACGTCCGCGCTGGACCATGAAACGTGGCTCATCACCACGCGGCGCGCTGCGTTCGAACGCCTCCTCGAGACACTCGTGCCGTGCCGCAGCGTGCTCATTCTCTCCGGGGATGTTCACTACGCATTCACTTTTAGCGCGCGCTACTGGAACGAGCGGACCGCTACCGTCGAAAGCGCGGCATACGTGCAGCTCGTCTCCAGCGCGCTCAAGAACCAGAGCGGCGGAACAAAGAAGCTGTCCGCGCTTCCGCCGACCGCGCCTCACCTGTTCCTCGGATGGCCGTCGGAGGGCAAGCATGTCCGAGTGACGGAGTTCCAGGACTGGTGGGTGCCTGGGAACCCGGCAGTGTACAGGCACAACCCCGAAGACTTCGGCACGGTCGATCCGCCAAAGTGGCGCTATCAGGCGGGCTTCGTGGCGGATGCTCGGTTACTCGAACAGCGCACGGGCCGCGCCGGTCCCACAAAAGTACCAGCGACGACACCCTTCGAGCGCAGCCTAGCGGCGGCGCTGGAACAGCGCAGCATCGCAAGAGACGATCAGATGCGTTGCGTCGTAGGTCTCAACAATCTGGCGATCGTTCGCTTCGCGACGACGCCTGCCGGCGCCCCGCGGCCGATAATCCTAGCGCAGCACACGCTTTGGTTCAGGCTGAATGAAGACTCGGACGGCCTGCCGTTCACTGTACATTGGGCCGACTTGACCCCGCCGGCACATGACGAACCACCTCCGCTTACCGCCCTGTCGCAGGCGACGCCACCCGCGACGATGGCCGCGTGGGACGGCATCATCTCCTATCGGCCACCAGTCGCGTTGCAGACAGTACTAGCACAGCGGTCACCGATGCTCCGTCCCGATCGCTTGGAGAGTGCTTCGGGGGGCATCCGACTGGATTGGTACGGGGTACGAATAACAGTGATGCCCACGGTTGCCGACGTGCAGCTCGATGCGACAGCGCTCCTGCGTCATTTCCGCCTTGAGATCGTCAGCGACGAGACCACCTTCCTCGATCGCGGGCAGGCCCGATTCGTACCGTTCAGTCCACAGGACGCGACGGCGTGGGCGTCAGCTAATCCTTCCGGCGCCGTGATGGACACAATTACCAAGCACGGCCACGATTCCATCTTCTTCGAAGAACGGTGCTACAACGGTACCGTCGTGGTGGGGGATGCGACTGACCACGGGTGGACCTTCGTGAACCTTGGCTCGCCGAAGGCTCACGGCGGCCCCGTGGCTGGCAATCGCGAGTTTGGCTACGTCATGGACGGCACTTCCGCCGTCTTCTACACGCGCGGCGCGCATCGCCTAGCTGGCCCACTCTTCCTAAACTACGGCCCAATCCACTTCAAGTGGGCCGACAGCTATCTGCGTAGCATGATGGCTGCGCTGATGCTCTATGTGAACAACAGCGGCGGCACAGCGGCTGTTGAGCCTCGCATCACAGCTGACTATGGGTGGGCAAAGACTCAGAGCCGTTATTACCATCCGACTGTGGAGTGGCTGCCGTGAGCGAAAACAATTTCCAGAAACGCCTGCTCGAAGAACTCATTCTGCTCTTCGATCCGGTCGTGCGGGGCGCCGCCAGCCCGGAACGGGTCTACGAGCTGATCGGGTGCCTCGGATGGAATGGCAACGCGCTTTTCGGTCCGCCGCCGAACGCCGTGATCGACGCATGGGCGGTTGCGGCGTCGGCTGTCGTAGAAGTCGAGCGCACGCTCACCCCACCGCCTAAATCGCTCAGCGATCTATCGAAGTCGCTCGGCGCCGTCGACGCCGTGTCCAAGGCGATTGCGGCTTTGCCGCCGGCGTTCGGTCAGAATCAGCCGACGGAGCTCGACTCGCTCGTTGGCGACCTCTTCGAGCTGCTCACACTGCGCTACCTGCGCGAGCGCGCCCCGGCCGCCGTCGATGTCCTTCGGTTCTTGACGATCGTGCGCGCCGAGGAACGCACGGCCGTGTCGAAAGACGCGCACCTCGCGAGAAGGACGACTACTGTGGAGCGGCTGGAACTGGATCGTATCCCGCTGCTGCTCAACGATCCCGTCACGCTCCTTCGCGATCATTACTTCCCGAGCGGTCTCGCCACCGACGCCGACACCACATTGGCTGCCAGACGCATCTTCCCGATCGTTGCGGACTTACTCAGCCATACGGGCGCACGCGCAATCGCCGGCAGCGGCGCAGGAATACCACTGCTCAACGAGGGCGAGCAGGCGGCTCGCAATCGCACCCTCACTGCGATCTGGGAACTGGTGGACGACCCGGCCGTGGCCGTAGAGCTTGGGCTCAGCGCGCACATCTTCTCGGCCGAAGAACAGGGACCGGGCGTGCTGCTCGCACCTTTTGGCGCAGGGGAACTGGAGTTTGTGCTTGGCGCATGGCGCCTGGCCCTCTCTCTCGCGGCAGGAGCGGGTGCGCTGGCGATCAAATCGAGCGGGATCGAAACTGGGCTCCGCGAACAGGGATTCGACGCTGCAGTGACCCTCAGCCGAAGTACCACCGACGGATCGCCGATACGGTTCGGCAGCGCCGCCGGGACGCGCTTCGAGGTCGGCATGGTATCGTTCACCGTTGAGGGGAAATTCCATCACCCAGCGACCGGTCCGGATCGGATCGACTACGGCGGCGCTGCGCAGATCCAGCAGGCCGCGCTCGTGATCTCGACTGGCGACGGGGACGGATTCCTGCAGAAGGTTATGCCAGCGGAAGGCTTCCGACTTGAGTTCAACCTCGCCGTCGGCTGGTCCAATCAGAAAGGTCTCTATTTTAAAGGTGGCGCCGGGCTAGAAGCGACGTTACCGATTAACATTGATCGCTTCGGTGTCATCAAGATTGATTCCGTCTATCTCGCCTTGTTGGCAACGAGTGAAGAAGGAAAAGAAAGCAAGATTCAAGCTGTCACTGCCACAACGGTGAAGGTCCAACTGGGGCCAGTGTCTGCGGTGGTGGAGAGATTTGGCTTACAAGCCACACTTGGTTTTCCAGAAAAGGGCGGGAATCTCGGCGTCGCCAATCTCGATCTCCGCTTCAAACCTCCCAAAGGCGTCGGCCTCACGATCAAAGCGCAGGTAGTTACCGGCGGCGGCTATCTCTATTTCGACTTCGAGAAGGAACAATACGCCGGGGTCTTGCAACTAGAGATTGCGCAAAAGTTTTCACTCTCAGCGGTCGGTCTCCTCACCACGAAGATGCCGGATGGTTCCAAAGGGTTCTCGCTGCTGGTCATCATCTCGGTCCGGTTTGATCCCGGCATTCAACTCGGTTATGGGTTTAGCCTCAATGGTCTTGGTGGTCTGCTTGGAGTGAATCGAACCGCGATGGCGGAGGTCCTACGGGAAGGACTTCGCCGAGGTACGCTAGGCTCGGTTCTCTTCCCCCAGAATATCGTTGAGAACGCGCCGCAGATCGTCAGTAACCTTTCCACCATTTTTCCGCCCGCGCAAAACCGATTCCTGTTCGGCCCCATGGCCATCATCGGCTGGGGCGGGGCGCCACCAATTCTTACTATGGAAATCGGCATCATCTTGGAATTGCCGGAACCGGTCCGGTTAATGATTCTGGGTCGGTTGCGCGTCACCCTGCCAGCGCAGAAAGATGATTCAACACAGATCGCCGGGGCAAGTTCCGGC
>JAHBYX010000022.1 GCA_019635735.1 Mesorhizobium sp. | reverse complement strand
AAGCACGCAGAAGCGGATCCAGGGGGTGTCGCCGACGGACTTCTCGGCGAGAGCGGCGAGGGCAAGCAGGGTCGAGACGATGCTGACCAGCACTTGCTCTCGCCTCCCTGTCTTCGCCTTCCAACTCACTGCCGGCTCCTTTCCGTCGCACCGGCGCCTATGGTCCGTCAGGTCGGGAGGGAGGTGGATAAGTATTTTTGCAGGTCGAACGGAAAGAAGGGGTTGGCGGGAAGACGGGCGAAATCGATCCACGGCAGGGAGCTTCCGTGCTTGGGCCGTCCTATGCATCTAACGCCCCCTCCACTGCCTTCGGCGGTCCCCCTCCCCCGTGAACGGGGGAGGATCAGGGCGCGGCGGCGCGGCCGGCATATCCTCCCCTGCGAAGCGGGGGAGGGGGACCAAGCGAAGCGTGGTGGAGGGGGTGCTCGATTGCAGGGACATGCCCCGGCATGGCGAAGGCGCTTTCCTCTTGCGGGGACGAGGGCGGCGGGACTAGGCGGGAGGGGACCAGAATCACCGGGAATCATCCATGAACACATCCGCCAGACTCCGCATCGCCGTGCTCTATGGCGGGCGATCCTCGGAACACGACGTCTCGGTGATGTCGGCGACGAATGTCATGGCCGCGCTCGACCCGGCGAAATACGATGCGGTGCCGATCTATGTCACGCGCGAGGGCCGGTGGCTCGAAAGCAGCTTCGCCAGTGGCGCGCTGGCGAAGCCGGCCGGCGGCACGGAGCTTTGCCTTGTCGCAGGAGGGCAGGGACGGCTGCTCGCGATCCCCTCGGATGGCGTGGCGCGGGACCTGCCGCCGGTCGACGCGCTGTTTCCGGTGCTGCACGGGCTGAACGGCGAGGACGGGTCGGTGCAGGGCCTGGCGCAGGCGGCGCGGGTGCCGCTGGTCGGCTGCGGCATCATCGGCTCGGCCAACGCCCTCGACAAGGACCTGTCGAAGCGACTGCTGCTCCAGGCCTGCGTGCCGGTGGCGCGGTCGCTGACGATTGCGGCCGACACGGCGCCGGCCTTCGCCGAGATCGAGGCGGCGCTCGGCCTGCCGGTGTTCGTCAAGCCGGCGCGGCAGGGCTCGTCCGTCGGCGTCAGCAAGGTGGCGAGCGAGGCGGAGTGGGCCGCCGCGCTCGACCTCGGCTTCCGGCACGACGCAAAGCTGCTCGTGGAGGAATTCGTCAAGGGCCGCGAGATCGAACTCGCCGTACTGGAAGCGCCGGACGGCAGCCTGTTCGTGTCGCGGCCGGGCGAGATCGTGCCGGCGGAAAGCCACGGCTTCTACAGCTACGACGCGAAATATGTCGACGCGGACGGAGCTGCGATCCGCGTGCCGGCGGAGCTTCCGGCGGCGGTAGAGGAGCGGCTGAAGGCGCTGGCCGCGCAGGCGTTCCGGGAGGTCGGCTGCGATGCGATGGCGCGGGTCGATTTCTTTGTGACGGAGGATTTCGACATAAGGCTGAACGAGCTGAACACCATTCCCGGCTTCACCGACATTTCGATGTATCCGAAGGCGATGGCGGCAAGCGGGGTGAGCTATCCTGAGCTTCTCGACCGGCTGGTGGCGCACGGGATGGCGCGGGCAGAGCGGGAAAGCTGAGCGTCTGGAATTGTCAGATTGGTGACACGGGGTCCGCCGGGGCGACGTCATCCTCGGCCTTGTGCCGGGATCTACGGCATCTCCGTGGGCTCTGAAGAATTTCAAGATTCCAAGGACGGTAGATGCTCGGGACAAGCCCGAGAATGACGTCCGTGGTCAGCTCAGACTTGCAGCGGAGCCTCAGCTTCGCAGCCCCGGCGCTTCGTGGCCGGTGCGCTGGACGTATTCGGAGTAGCCGCCGCCATAGGCGTGCAGGCCGTCGGCGGTGAGTTCCAGCACGCGGTTCGACAGCGCTGCCAGGAAGTGGCGGTCGTGGCTGACGAAGAGCATTGCGCCCTCGTATTTCGACAGCGCCTCGATCAGCATCTGCTTGGTGGCGATGTCGAGATGGTTGGTCGGCTCGTCGAGGACGAGGAAGTTGGGCGGATCGAACAGCATTTTCGCCATCACCAGCCGCGCCTTCTCGCCGCCCGAGAGCACGCGGCACTTCTTCTCGATGTCGTCGCCATGGAAGCCGAAGCAGCCGGCGAGGGCGCGCAACGGCGCCTGGCCGGCCTGCGGAAACGAATCCTCCAGGCTCTGCAGCACGGTATGCTCGCCGTCTAGCAGCTCCATCGCGTGCTGGGCGAAGTAGCCCATCTTGACGCTCGGGCCGCGTGCGACCGTGCCGTCGTCGGGCTCGGCGGCACCCGCGACCAGCTTCAGGAGCGTGGACTTGCCGGCGCCGTTGACGCCCATGACGCACCAGCGCTCGCGGCGGCGGATCTGGAAGTCGAGGGCGTCATAGATGGTGCGGCTGCCATAGCGCTTCGAGACGTTCTTCAAGGTGGCGACATCCTCGCCAGAGCGGGGTGCCGGCTGGAACTCGAAGCGCACCGTCTGCTGGCGCCTGGGCGGCTCGACCTTGTCGATCTTGTCGAGCTTCTTGACCCGGCTCTGCACCTGGGCGGCGTGGCTGGCGCGCGCCTTGAAGCGCTCGATGAAGGCGATCTCCTTGGCGAGCATCGCCTGCTGGCGGTCGAACTGCGCCTGCTGCTGCACGTCGGCCAGCGCGCGCTGGGCGCGGTAGAACTCGTAGTCGCCGGAATAGGTGGTGAGCGTGCCGCCGTCGATCTCGACGATCTTGCCCACGATGCGGTTCATGAACTCGCGGTCGTGCGAGGTCATCAGGATCGCGCCGTCGTAGCCTTTCAGGAAATTCTCCAGCCAGATCAGGCTCTCGATGTCGAGATGGTTGGACGGCTCGTCGAGCAGCATCGCGTCCGGCCGCATCAGCAGGATCTTCGCCAGCGCGACGCGCATCTTCCAGCCGCCGGAGAGCTTGGCCACGTCGCCGGCCATCATCTCGTCGGAAAAGCCGAGGCCGCCGAGAATCTCGCGGGCACGGCCGTCGAGCGCATAGCCGTCGAGCTCGTCGAACTTGGCCTGCACCTCGCCGTAGCGCTCGATGATCTCGTCCATGCGGTCGGCCTGGTCGGGATCGCCCATGGCGGCCTCGAGCACGGCCATCTCCTCGGCGAGCTTCGACACCGGGCCGACGCCGTCCATCACCTCGACCACGGGGGAATGGCCGGCCATATCGCCGACGTCCTGGCTGAAATAGCCGATGCGCACGCCCTTATCGATCGAGACCTGGCCCTCGTCGGGCAGTTCCTCGCCGGTGATCATGCGGAAGAGGGTGGTCTTGCCGGCGCCGTTCGGGCCGACGAGCCCGACCTTCTCGCCGCGCTGCAGCGTGGCGGACGCCTCAATGAAGACGATCTGCTTGCCGTTCTGCTTGGAGATGGATTCGAGACGGATCATGCGAGGGAACTCTTAAGGGCGCGCGGGGAGGGCGTGCCAAAGCACGGCCGGGGCGGGGAGGCAAGGGGCGCGGGTGTCGCGGCGGGGCGGGCCACCCGTTACCCGCCCTGCGCCGGAAGGACGACGACCAGCTGCGGCACGCCGTCCGACGTCTTGCGCGGGGAGCGGCCGTCGGCACCGACGACGCCGCCGATGCGGCGGCGCAGGTTGGAGAAGGACTCGAACCGGACGGTGTCGATCGGCTCGTCGAGCTGGATGGAGATGTCGTAGTGCCTGCCGGCCTTCGACAGCGCCACGACCCTGCCGGTAAAGTCCTGGCCGAGATAGCGCCCACGCACCTGCTCGCCGATCCGGAAGAAGCGCGGTTCCGCCCGGGCGAGCCGGGCTTGCAGGGTGTTCCAGTCGCGCGCGCCGTTCTGCCGGGCGACGATCTCCAGCGCCTGGGCATGGCTGATCCGCGTTCCCTCGCCGGCAAGCGCGGCGCGAAGCGCCTTCGCCTGGGATTTCGCCTCGTCCACGGATTTGATGGTCATGCGGGCTCCTCCCGGACGGTCAGCCCGAAACCGGCACCAGACGTGCGCCGCCGCAGACCGGCGATCACGATGGCCGACGCGAGGACCAGGACGAGTCCGTCGGCGAGCGGATAGGCGAGCCAGAGCGTGGGAACACCCCAGGTCAATCCCAGCGCGACGACCAGGACCGGGCTGAGCAGGAAGGGCTTGGCCAGTGTCAGCGCGGCGGTTGGCGCCGGCCGGCCGACGGCCTGGAAATAGAGCGCCAGAACCAGGACCGGACCGGTGAAGAGATAGAGCGAGATCATCGGCTGCAGGATCGTCGCGACCTGGGCGACGACCGCCGGATCGCCGATGAAGGCGGTTCCGACGAGGTGGCTGCCCAAGAGCAGAACCGCCTCGACCGCCGCGCAGTAGGCGAAGGCGAAGCCCAGCGCGAGCCGCAGCACGCGGTCGGAGCGGAGGTGGAGCCCGGCTCCGACATTGTTGCCGACGATGCTCTGCATCGCGAGCGCCAGCGCCATCAGCGGAAGGAACGTGAAGGAGAAGATGCGCGTGACGATGCCATAGGCCGCGACGGTCTCGGCATAGGCCGGCCCGGCCGTCAGCCGGAGGGTTGCGATGACGGTCGCCGAGACGAGCGCGATGCCGATGAAGCTCAGGCTGACGGGCGCGCCGAGCACCAGGATGGAGCGCCAGCCGCCGGTCCAGGCGTATTTGCGCAGCGAGGCGAGCGGCACGAAGCCGCGGCCGCGCAGGCGCTGGACGACGAGCAGGAAGAGGCCGAGGCCCTGCGCCAGCGCGGTGCCGAGCGCCGATCCGGCGACGCCAAGGCCGAACCCGACGATCAGCATGTAGTTGAGCGCGATGTTGGCGACGGTCACCCCGACGGACATCGACGCCATCAGGCCGGCGCGGCCCTCGTTGCGCCACGCGTCCGCGTGCAGCCCGAGCAGGAACTGCACGGGCGAGGCACAGACCGTGATGGCAAGGAAGGTCCAGGCCATCGCCGCGATCGGCTGCTGGCCACCGGCCAGGCGGGCGATGGCCGCTTCCCCGCCGACGAAGAAGGCCGCGACGAGCGCCAGCGCGATCAGGAGCGCCAGCCCATGCGCCCGGGCGAACACGGCGGCGGCCTCGTCGCGCCGGCCTGCGCCGAGCGAGCGGGCAAACAGGCTGGACATGCCGCCGCTGACGAGGGTGGACAGCGCGATCGTCGCCATGAGGGCCGGGAAGACGAGGCTGATCGCCGCCAGTGCGTCGGCGCCGACGAAATGGCCCAGGAACACCGCGTCGACGACGGTCAAAAGGCCGCTCATGCTCATGACGACCATCATGGGCAGGGCCTGGGCCAGGAAGAGCCGGCCGGTGGGCGCGGTCAGGAAACGGTTCTCGGATGCGTGTCGGGACGACATCGCTCACTCCTCACATGAGGCATTCCGCGCTGGATGGGGGCCCGCATTGCCCACCTACGAAATGCTTCGAGGGTGAGTGTCGTCATTTCCTCGGGCTTCACCGTGACTTGCGTCCGCAGGCGGCAGGTGCCCGATACCTGCGGCGCGTGTAGGACCCGGACTGCCCCGGCGTCAAGGTGAAAATACTTAGCAAGTTGGCAAAGTTTTCACTTGCGCGGCCGAGTGCGTCGATGATAGTTAGCTACATGGCTAAGCATGATCCTGAACTCTCGCTACTGTTCCACGCGCTGGCGGATGAAACGCGGCGCTCGATGCTGAGCCAGCTGGCCGAGGGCCCGGCCCGGGTGACGGATCTGGCGGGGCCGACGGGCCTGCGCCTGCCGACGGTGATGCGGCACCTGTCGGTGCTGGAGGAGGCGGGATTGATCGCGACGTCGAAGGACGGGCGGGTGCGCACCTGCGCCATCGTGCCCGAGGCGATGGAGCCGGCGCGGACATGGATCGACGCGCAGCGGGCGATCTGGGAAGCCAGGCTCGAGCGGCTGGACAGGTTTGTGATGAATGTAATGAAGGAACGCGGAACATGACGGCAAACACGAAAGCGAACACGGCTCCGACGGCCTCCCATCCGAGACAAGGCGGCTTTGCCACGCTCACCTTCGAGCGCAACGTCGCCGCGCCCGTTTCGGCGCTGTGGCAGGCCTGGACGGCGCCTGCCGCGCGCGCGGTCTGGGCTTCCCCGTCGCCCTCGGTGACGGTCGAGTTCCTCGAGGCCGACACGAAGGTCGGCGGCCGCGAGGTCTCGCTGTGCAAGGTGGAGGGCCAGCCCGACATCCGCTGCGAGGGCGGCTGGCTGGTGCTGCAACCGGCAGCGCGCAGCGTGAGCTACGAGGTGATCTCGTCGGAAGGCGTGACGCAGTCGGCGGCGCTGGTGACCGCGGATTTCGCCGACCTCGGCGAGCGCAGCCAGCTGGTGGTGACGGTGCAGCTGTCGTCGCTTTCCGAGGACATGGAGGCGGGATACCGCCAGGGTTTTGGCGCGGGGCTGGACAATCTCGCCGGCGTCGCCGAGCGGACCATGGTGCTGCAGCGGGTGATCAGGGCGCCGCGTTCGGTCGTCTGGGGCGCGTGGATGAACAACGAGACGCTGCCGCAATGGTGGGGGCCGGAGGGCTATTCCTGCCGCACCAAGCGGATCGACCTCAGGGCCGGCGGCGAATGGGTCTTCGACATGATCGGGCCGGACGGCACGGTCTATCCGAACCATCACCAGTATGGCGAGGTGAGGACCGAGGAAGGGTTCGGCTACAGCCTGCTCTGGGGCGAGAACGGCCCGAAACATGCCGATGCCTGGGCCTCGTTCGAGGACGAGGACGGAGCGACGAAGGTGACGCTCGGCATGGTGTTCGCCACCGCGGCCGAGTTCCAGACGGCGAAGGGTTTCGGGGCGATCGAGCTGGGACTGCAGACGCTGGGCAAGCTGGAGCGGCTTATCGAGAAGGGGTGAGGGGGCGGGGGGTGCGGGCAGCCCATCCGCGAAGTTGCGCGCTCCGGTCAAGGCCGCCCGCGAGCGGCGCACCCGCCTAGCGGTCTTGGGCAGGCAATCGCAGTTGGCGGACGGGGGGACGAGGGAAGGGTATCCACCGTATGGCTGGTTACCCGCCCCGCAGCGCTGCCCGGTAGGCCGCGATGGGATGGGTGCGCGCGAGTGCTGTGGCGCTGTAGGCCTCGACCGAGCCGTTGGCGCTCGCCGGAACCTTGATGAGACCGCCGAGGGGGCGGGCCGCGACGCTGCCCGGGAACACCGCCGCTTCCAGCACGGACGGCGCGATGCCGAGATGGTCGCGCAGGACACCCTTGAACACCGAGCGCAGATCGACCGCCGGGCGCAAGTCGCGCCCTTCGTAGAGCTGGCTCGGCGCCAGCCCCGGCCAATCGCCGAAAACGCCCTTTCGCACGGCGCCGCCGACAAGCGTCGCTACGGTCGCGACGCCATGGTCGGTGCCATGGTCGCCATTAGCCTGAACGGTCCGGCCGAACTCGGTCACCAGCACCGCGACGCTGCGCGCCCAGACCGGACCCAGTGCGGCCTTCAGGTCGCCGATCGCCTGGTCGAGCTCGCGAAGGCGGTCGTTGAATTCGCCCGTCACTCCGCCCTGGCCGGAGTGGGTATCCCAGCCGCCGACCGACAGGACGGCGATACGGGGTCCGGTGCTGAGACGGAGCAGGCGGCCGGCTCCGATGAAGGCCTTGCGCAAGGTGCTGAGATCTTCGCCCGGATCGGCGCCCGCCCGTCTTGCCAGGTCGTCGGCGCGAAGCCCGCTGACGAGCGTGCCGTGAAGTTGCGGCGACTGGGTCTGGTAGAGCGACAGGATCGCGTCGCGGTATTCCGGCGACGCCTTGGTATACCACGTCGGAGACCAGCCGAGCACCGGTTGCGGTCCGCTCAGGATCAGGGGCGAATCGCCGATTTCGATACCGCCGCGCACGCGGATCGGATCGCCCGCCGGCAAAACGCCGAGAAGTCGATTGAGCCAGCCTGTCGCATCGGAGCGGTTTGTCGGCAGGCCGTTCTCGAGATTGTCCTGACAGTCGAAATGCGAGCGGGTGCGAAGCGGGATGCCCGCCGCCGGGACGAAGGCGGCCTCTCCGGCGCCGAAGAGTCGGTGAATGCCCGCGAGTCCGGGGTGCAGCCCGAAATCGGCGCCGAGCGACAGGGTCGAGGCCAACGGGATGGCAAGGTCGCGCCGCACGCCGGCATAGCGGGTGTCCAGCTTCGGCACGATGAAGTTGAGGCCGTCCATGCCGCCGCGCAGCACGATGACGAGCAGCCGCGCGTCGGGACTGGAGGCAGCCTGGGCGAAATCGGGCAGGAAGGCGCTCGAGAAGAGCGCCGCGGTTACGCCCAGCAGCGAACGCCGGCTCATCAGCAGGCTCGATTCGGCGCAGCCTTCCGCGGCCGCCCGGGTGATCCGGGTATCAGCCGCGCCCGGCGTGCCGTCGTGATGATCGTCGTGGCCAGCGCTCATCATTATCTCCACTGGAACTCGGGCAGCATGAACAGGGTGGCGACGCCGCGGATCCGGTCCTCGGCGTGCGCCGTCTTCAGGGCGAGGCGCGACTGCGCTGAGAGCGTCGACGCGAAGATGGACGACGCCATCTGCGGCGCCGTCAGCCCGTAGGGGCGGCCGTCCTGGAATACCCACGCAGCCATCTGGGAGGTTTCGAGACGGACGCGCATGCCGTCGGGCCTGAGCCAGTACTCGGTCTCGTCCGGGTATCCGTCCGGCGAGCGGCGCTCCCACGGCATATTCCTGAGATCGAACAGCGGCGCGTCGAAGGCCCACAACTGGTCCTCGCGATACATTCGTCCGAGGCCGCGCATCATGGCAAGCTGCACCTCGTAGGGCGTGCGCAGCTTGGTCAACGGCGCGGTGAACGCTTCGGGCAGCTCGAGCATGGCAAGCACGGTCGTCTTGATGTTGCCGCGCGAGGCGCGATAGGCGGCGGCGACGGCGTTGACCTGGGACGGCTGCGGAGTGTCGGTGATGAAGTGGTGAATCAGCTTGAAGGCGAGGAACTCGGCCGTCGAGGGATGCAGCGCAAGCGTCGCCAATGCCGTCCTGCCCTGAAGCGTGCCGTTTGCCGGAAAGGCGCGACCGAGCAGCGTGTGCGTGCCCGGCTCGTGACACTGCGGACGCCACAGAAACTGACCGCGATTGGCCGGCGTCCCCCCATTCCAGCCGTTCTCCGCTTCCCAGCCGCGCACCACCGACCATCCGGTGAGTATCCTGGCGAGCGCGACGACATCGGCCTGCGTGTAGCCGCCGCCGATGCCGAGCGTGTGCAGTTCGAGAAGCTCGCGGCCGAGATTTTCGTTGAGCCCAAGGCGATGCTGCTTGCCATAGGGCGAGTTCGGCCCAACCGAACTCGAATTGTCGAGGAAGTCGAGCATCGCGGGATGCAGCGTCACGCCCTGCAGCATGGCGGGAAAGGATCCGAGCACGTGGCGCCGAATGACAGACCGCTCCATCTGGCCGATCGTCGGACGCGTTGCGCCTTCCTTGCTGACGCCAATGGAAAAATGGTTGGAAAAGAACATCACCAAGCGTTCGACGAAGCCGATTTCGGGCTGCATCGCCTTGGTCAGGCGGGCCTTCAACTCGAGGCTCCGGACGTTCTCGGTCGCCTGCCAGTCACCGTCGGTCAGCCGACATGCGGCCACATAGGTGGGCAGGCCGGTCGCGGGGATGTCGGCGATGCCTGGCTGATTGATCTCGGCAAGCAAGGCGGCCTTGGCGTCGGCTCCGATGCGCTGGATGGCACCTGGTTTCGCGCCGAGGCCGAACCGGGTCAGCACGAGATGGGCAAGCCGTGCCTGCGCCGCCGTTATTGCCATGGCTACCCCCTCATCACCGATCCGCCGGACCGGGCAACGACCGCAAGCTTGAGCAAACCCGACACCCACCGAAGACTGATTCGATTGCGCTGCCAAACGGTCGCGAGCGTGCCGGCATTCGCTTGCATAAGGTTGCGCCGCCCGTCTTCTTAGGGGCCAAT
>JAHBYX010000021.1 GCA_019635735.1 Mesorhizobium sp. | reverse complement strand
CAGGACGCAGAAGCGGATCCAGGGGGTGTCGCCGACGGACTTCTCGGCGAGAGCGGCGAGCGCGAGCAGCGTCGAGACGATGCTCATCAGCACCTGCTGCCGCCTCCCTGTCTTCGCCTTCGAACTCACTGCCTGCTCCGTTGCGTTGCACCGGCCTCTATGGTCCGTCGGGTCTGAGGAGGTGGGGATAAGTATTTTTGCAGGTCGAGCGGAAACAAGGGGTTGGCGGAATAAGAGCGGGATTCGATCCACCGGGCGGATGGTGTCTTTGGCCGCCTGCACCCTCGCGCGACCGTCTTCCCGGCGGCCGGAGGCCAGCCGGGAACCATTGACCGCCGGCAAGTGGAATCCCGTCATTCCATGCTTCGGGCAGGCGTTTTCGGCGTGTAGCCGGAGAGAAGAATGGATACCGGCTGGCCTTCGGCCGCCGGCATGACGATGGAGGGAGAGCGTGACGGGTGGGCGGTATGTTTAGCCACCACACACCCTCGCGCGGCGTCTTCCCGGCGGCCGGAGGCCAGCCGGGAACCATTGGCCGCCGGCAGGTGGAATGCCGTCATTCCATGCTTCGGGCAGGCGTTTTCGGCGTGTAGCTGGAGAGAAGAATAGATCCCGCATGGCCTTCGGCCTGCGGGATGACGATGGAGGGAGAGCGGGACGGGTGGGCGGTATGTTTAGCCACCGCACACCCTCGCGCGGCGTCTTCCCGGCGGCCGGAGGCCAGCCGGGAACCATCGGCCGCCGGTAAGCGGGCACTGCCGGAAATGCCGCGGAGGCGTTTTCGGTGTGTAGCCGGAGAGAAGAATGGATACCGGCTGGCCTTCGGCCGCCGGCATGACGGAGGGCGTGAGATTCGCGCCCCCTCCACCACTACGTGGTCCCCCTCCCCCGTAAACGGGGGAGGATTAGAGCACGACCGCGCGGCAGCTATCCTCCCCTGCGAAGCGGGGGAGGGGGACCGCCGAAGGCGGTGGAGGGGGCGTGCTGGGAATGGTGGAGGGGCATCACCGCGCGATGGAGGGGCGCGTGACGGGAGCGGGAAATCAGGCCTCCCTCGCCCGAGCCCTCGAACGGGTATAGACGGGAGGCACAGGGGTGATTTCCAATGCATGACGTCATCATCATCGGCGCCGGGTTCACCGGTCTTTCCGCGGCGCTCGAGCTGACGCGGCGGGGCAAGGATGTCGTCGTGCTGGAGGCGCGGGGCCGTGTCGGCGGACGCGTCGAATCGCAGGTCAACGCGCTCGGCGAGCGGGTCGACACCGGCGGCCAGTTTGCCTGCGACGACATGGTGAACGTGAGGGCGCGACGGAGCTGCGCGAACGCTATGTCGCGATGGACCCCGACGACCCGGCGATTGCGGGGCTGACCATCGCCGACTGGCTGGCGCGCCAGCCGGAGGATGCGAACCAGAAGGCCGCCTTCCGCTCGATGATCGAGGGCCTGTGGTGCCAGCCGATCGACCGGGTGCCGCTGTGGTACATGATCGACAACGACCGGCGCATTACCAACGAACAGTTCGAGCTGCAGCATTTTCCCGCGCGCACGATGCATGCGCTGGCCGACGACCTCGCGACGGAACTGGGCGACCGGGTTCGCCTTTCAACCCCGGCGACGCGGATCGACTGGTCGGCGGATGGTGTCGCCGTGACGACGCCGGCGGGCAAGGTCGAGGCGCACGCGGCCATCGTCGCCCTGCCACCGTCGATGGGCGCGCGGCTCGACTACGCCCCTGCCCTTCCCGCGCCGCTCAGACACGCCCTGGCGGTGTGGCGGAGCGGCTCGGTGATCAAGCTGCATATCCGCTACGCCCGCGCCTTCTGGCTCGACAAGAGGCTGTCGGGCGTCGTGATGTTCCGCGAGCCCGTCGGGCTGTTCGCCTGCGACACCGGCACGCCCGAGCGGCCGGCGCTGACCGGCTTCATCGGCGGACCGAGCGCGCTCGAATGGCGAGAGCGGGGAGAAAGCGGCATTCGCCAAGACTTCCTCGCCTATCTCGCCGACGCACTGGGACCCGAAGCCGCCCGGCCGCTGGACATGCTGGTGCGCGACTGGTCCTGCCTACAGCGACCTGATCATGGACATCGAAGCGCGGGACGCGGAGGCGGTCATCACCGCCGGCGCCCCGCCGCTGCACTTCGCCTGCTCGGAAATCTCGCCGGAGTATCCGGGCTATATTGAGGGGGCGATCGTGGCGGGGAGGATTGTCGCCGGTCAGACGTCGAGGCCGCCGACGATACGCGCCAAGGTGTCGTGATAGAAGTTTTCGCGGTCTATCAGCCATTCCTGCGCGGCCGGCCAGGTGTCCCGATCGACCGTCGCGACCGGTAGCCTGCTCAGATAGGGGCAGCCGTCCGACAGGACAGGGACGCCGAGGGCGGCGCTCAGCTTCGGCTCGTGGAACGACAGAAGCCGCACCGCGCCCTTGAGCGACAAGCCGCGCTCGCCGCGCACGAACATGCCGACGCTCCGGTTCGTCAGGTAGAGCGCGATGAAGACCGGCGTGCCCGCCACCGGCCGCCAGCGCGACCAGTGGTTGCCGCGCTGCAAGGCGAGGTCCGGCCGCAGCGCGACGAAGCGCTGCCAGAACGCGTCGCAGTCGCGAACGGAGAGCCGGCGCGGGCAGGTGGGTTCGATCGGGTCATGCATAAGGCTTTGTGGGCGACGGCGGTGCAGCCCGTCAATCCGCCAGCGCCACCAACGCGTCGGGGTCGGACACGCCTCTTTCTCACCCACAAGACGGACGTCATCCCGGCGACCGGAGGTCAGCCGGGATCCATTGGCTGCGGTCATTGGCCCCGTCCCTAGCCCTCGGGTCGAAACCGGTGCCGACCGTGGCACAGGCGCGAGTTTTTCGACAGGAATGGGTCCCGGCTCGCCTCCGGCGGCCGGGATGACGCCGCGCGTGCAACGAGATCGGTCTGCTATCTGCGCTGCTTCGAGAGAGTGTCGAGAAGCACTAGCCCCACAGCAAACCACCCCTCAATCCGCCAGCGCCACCAGCGCGTCGGGGTCGTAACCGAGCCTGATTTTCGCGCCGAGCGGCAGGTCGTCGGCGCCGAAATCGTTGGTTTCGGTGACGGAGAGCGGCTTGTCCATGCCGGCGACGTCGACGACGAGATGGGTAATCTCGCCGAAATAGTGCCGCTCGACCACCGTGCCGGCGATCTCGTGCTTTGCCGTCGCGTCGTCCCAGAGCACGCGCAGGCGCTCGGGGCGGATGCCGAGCGTCGCTTCTCGGCCCTTCGCGGCGAAGGCGCGCGGCTTGTCGGTCCTGACCCGGCCAAAGGCGGCGGTGTCGACGACGATCGACTCGCCGTTTTCCTCGACGAGGTCGGCGCGGATGAAATTCATGCCGCCGAGGAAATCGGCAACCTGGCGGTTGACCGGGCGCTGGTAGATCTCCTTCGGCGTCGAGACCTGCGCGATGCGGCCGCCGAACATGACGGCGATCCGGTCGGACATGGCGAGCGCCTCGTACTGGTCGTGCGTGACCAGGATGAAGGTGATGCCGACGGCCTGCTGCAGTCGGCGCAGTTCCACCTGCATCTGCTCGCGCAGCTTCTTGTCGAGCGCCGAGAGCGGTTCGTCGAGCAGCAGCACCTTGGGCCGCATGACGAGCGCGCGGGCGAGCGCCACGCGCTGGCGCTGGCCGCCGGAGAGTTCGGTCGCGCCGCGGTTCTGCAGGCCGGCGAGCGAGACCATCGACAGCGCCTCGTCGACGCGCCGTTTTTCCTCGGCGGCGCCCAGCTTCATCTTCTTCAGCCCGTAGGCGACGTTCTCGCCGACGTTCAGATGCGGGAAGATGGCGTAGGACTGGAAGACCATGTTGGTCGGCCGAGCGTTGGCCGGGATGCCGTCCATTGGCTGGCCGTCGATGGCGATCGTGCCCGAGGTCGGCTGGTCGAAGCCGGCGATGAGGCGCAGGAGCGTGGTCTTGCCGCAGCCGGACGGCCCGAGCAGCGAGAAGAACTCGCCCTCGCGGATCGTCAGCGTCGCGCGGTCGAGGGCGTGGAAGTCGCCATAGCTGCGCGTGACCGTCTCGATCTCGATCATCGGGCGTGTCGCGGGCTCAGGCAAGCAGGCCTCCGGTCGTCTGTGTGCGCTCCTGCGCGCGGCGGCGCAGGAGTTCGGCGATGGTGAGAAGCACGATCGAGGCGACGAGCAGCAGCGTGCCGAGCGCCAGCACGCCCGGCAGGCGCGCGGCGAAGCGCAGCTGGCCCCAGATGTAGACCGGCAGCGTCACGTCGTTGCCGCCGAGGAAGAAGGCCATCATGAAATCGTCGAGCGAGATGGTGAAGCCGACGAGCAGGCTGGAGATGATCGCCGGCGCCATCATCGGCAGCGTGACGCGCCGGAACGTGCCGAAGGAGGTTTCGCCGAGATCGGCCGAGGCTTCCTCCAGGCTGCGGTCGAAACCCTCGAAGCCGGAGATCAGTACCGAGATCGAATAGGGCAGGCAGACGAGCACGTGGCCGAGCGTCACGGTGAACAGCGTCAGCGGCATGCCGAGGGCGAGCACGATGATGAGGATCGACACCGCGACGATGATCTCGGGCATGACGAGCGGCGCCATGATCAGGCCCTGCATGGCGCGCTGGCCGCGGAAACGGTAGCGGGTGAGAGCGCGAGCGGCGCAGATGCCCAAGACGGTCGCGAGCACCGCCGCCGACACGCCGACGACGAGGCTGTTCCACGCGGCGTCGAGCAGGGCCGGCGTCTTCGGAAGGCCGGCATACCATTTCAGCGTGAAGCCGGTCAGCGGAAAGCGCGGCGAGGCGGACGAGTTGAGCGAAAAGATCGGGAGCAGGAGCACCGGCAGGTAGAGGAACAGGACGAAGAGCGCCGCGTAGGCCGGCAGCCAGTTGGCGGCGAGGCGGCGCGCGGCGCTCACCGGAACGCCCTCACCGCGGCGCGCAGCGCCAGCACGGTGCCGCCGGCCATCAGGCAGACGGCGATCATCGTGGTGACCGAGAGGGCCGCACCCAGCGGCTTGTTCATGGCGCGGCCGAACTGGGCCTGGATGGCGTTGGCGATCATCACCCCGTCGGTGCCGCCGACCATCTTGGGCGTGACGTAGTCGCCGACCGTCGGGATCATGACGATCAAAAGCGCGGCGATGACGCCCGGCAGCGACAGCGGCAGCGTGACGCGCAGGAAGGAGCGGATGGGACCGTCGCCGAGGTCGGTCGCCGCCTCCACCAGCGTCCGGTCGACCTTCTCCAGCGAGACGAAGATCGGCAGGATGGCAAAAGCCACCCACGCATGGGTGAGCGTGATCATCACCGCCGTCGAATTGTAGAGGAAGGCGGTCGAGGGCTCAGCCGTGATTCCCGTTCCCATGAGGGCGGAGTTCAACACGCCGTTGTAGCCGAGCACCACCTTCCAGGCCATCACGCGCAGAAGGTAGCTCGTCCAGAACGGCACGGTGATGACGAACAGCCAGAGGTTCTTGTGCCGGCCGCCGTGGAAGGAGATGAAATAGGCGACCGGATAGGCGAGCGCGACGGTGAGCACGCTGACGGTGAAGGAGATCCACAGCGAGCGGAACAGAAGGTCCTGGTAGATCGGCTCGAAGATCGCCTGGCGGTAGTTCTCGAGCGTCAGCGTCCGGTCGACCGTCAGATAGGTCTGCGTCCAGAACGAGTGAGCGACGACGACGACCACCGGCAGGCCGAGCATGGCGAGCGCATAGAGGAACGGCGCGGAGATGAGCGAGTAGCCCTTGGCTTCGTCTGACTGCAGATAGGACCGGGATCGTGCCGCTGGGGCTCCTGCCGCCGACATCCCCTCCGCCGTCGCAGCCATTACATGGCTCCGTGACGACAGGTGGGTCGCAAGAGGGGCGTAGGTCGCATGCGCTCGTCCCGGCAGCCAGGCCGGCTTTTCACCGGCTTTCGATCATCAATGCGCAAGTCCTCATTGAAATCAAGCGGAATTTCTGGGATATTGACTGAACGGACATTCAATACGTGAATAAATTTCCCTTTGATATCCGTTGGTTTGCCTGATCCACGATTGTGGATATGGCGTATATTCGTGGAGACCGGACGATGGCCGCGCTGGAAAAACCCGATCATACCGGCAGCGTCGGCGACGAGGCGGCCGGGCGCGCGGCGCGCCATCTGGTGCAGCCGTGGCCGACGGCCGGCCAGATCGGCGCCGAGGCGCGCACCTATATCGCCTCGGGCGACGGCATCTACATCACCGGCGCGCATGGCGAACGGCTGATCGACGGCCCCGCCGGCATGTGGTGCGTCAACGTCGGCCACCGCCGCGCCGAGCTGGCCGATGCGATGCGCGACCAGGCGATGGAGCTCTCCTACAACACGCCCTGGTACACGATGAACGAGCCGTCGGTGGCGCTCTCCGAGCGGCTGGCGGCCTATGCGCCGGGCGACCTCAACCACGTCTTCTACACGACCGGCGGCTCGTCGGCGGTGGAGACGGCGCTGCGTTTCATGCAGTTCTACAACAATGTCCGCGGCCGGCCGGAGAAGAAGACGATCCTGTCGCGCCAGGGCGCCTATCACGGCTCGACCTATCTTTCCGGCTCGCTCAACGGCCGCCCGCGCGACCGCGACTGGATGGACGGGGCGGACGGGCTGGTGGAGAAGCTCTCCTGCCCCAACCCGTTCCGCCGGCCGGCGGGCATGAGCGTCGCGGCGTTCTGCGATGTCCTGGTCGAGGAATTCCGCGAGACGGTGGCGCGGATCGGCGCGGACAGGATCGGAGCCTTCGTCGCGGAGCTGATCCAGGCCTCGGGCGGCGTCATCGTGCCGCCGGACGGCTACCTGCCGCGCATTGCCAGGATCTGCCGCGACAACGACATCCTCTACATTTCCGACGAGGTGGTGACGGCATTCGGGCGCGTCGGCGAGATCTTCGCCTCGCAGGATGTGTTCGGGGTCGAACCGGACATGATCACCTTCGCCAAGGGCGTCACCTCCGGCTACTTCCCGCTCGGCGGCGTGATGATGTCGGACCGGCTGTTCGAGACGCTGCGCCGCTCGAACCATCCCGACGCGATGTTCGCGCATGGGCTGACCTACTCCAGCCATCCCGTCGGCTGCGCCGTGGCGCTGAAGAACCTCGACCTGCTGGAAGGCGGCATCCTCGGCCATGCCCGCCAGCTCGGCCCCTATTTCCAGGCGCGCCTGAAGACGCTGGAGGATCTGCCGCTGGTGGGCGAAGTGCGCGGGCGCGGCCTGATGGCCTGCATCGAATGCGTCGCCGACCGCGACAGCATGAACCCGCTGAAGCTCGACAACGAGGTGGGAAAGCGCATCGACCGGCACTGCCAGGAGCTCGGCCTGCTGGTCAGGCCGCTGATCAACATGTGTGTGATGTCGCCGCCGCTGATAATCACAAGGGAGCAGGTCGACGACATGGTCGCGATCCTGCGCGAGGGCATCTCGCGGACCATGGACGACCTGCGGCGGGAAGGGCTGTGGCAGGGTTAACGCCTTTCCGCGACCACGGCGTCGCCTAACAGCGGCTCGTCCGGCTACGTCACCGTCAGACCTGACGTCACCACCATCGGCGCGCCTTCGGGCACGCGGTCGTAGAGGTCGATGATGTCCTGGTGCATCAACCGCACGCAGCCCGACGATACGGACTTGCCGATCGAGGCCCATTCCGGCGAGCCGTGCAGACGGTAGAGCGTGTCCTCGCCGTTCTGGAAGATGTAGAGGGCGCGGGCGCCGAGCGGATTGCTGGGGCCGGGTTCCATGCCGCCCTCCCACTCGTTCTTGCCCGGGATCTGCCGGGCACGGTATTTCTCCAGCTCGGGCTGGCGGTCGATCATCTCGTCGGGCGGAAACCAGCGCGGCCATTTCTGCTTCGATTCGATCACCCCGCGGCCCGACCACTCGAAGCCCTGGCGGCCGAGGCCGACGCCGTAGCGGATCGCCGCACCGCTGTGGACGACGAGATAGAGGAAGTGATTGGCCGTATCGACGACGACGGTGCCCGGCGCCTCGCCCGTCGGATCCGGAACGATCTGGCGGTAGAATCTCGGATCGATCTTCTCGATCGGCACGGCAGGGATGCTGTGGCCTTCGTCGACCGCGGCGGCATACATCACGCGCGGATCGCCGACCGCGGGAACGGGCATCGGCAGGGGCGGCGGCGCGGATGCGGCGTCGGCCGCGTCGGCCACCCGGTCGCGGTCGCTCGCGCAGGCAGACAGGGCGGCGGATGCGACGCCGGCGGCGGTCAGTGCAAGGAGCCCACGGCGGCTGAGGTTCGACATCGGACTCCAGATCGGTTGCGCGCAGGCAGCCAACGCGCGGATCGCCTGCACGTTCCCTGTACCCGCCGGACCTCGCGTCCGCAACTCGCGGGCATCCTGACGTCTGCGGAACGTGAACGGCGCGATCTACTTCCGGCTCGCCAGCGCCTCGTTGAGCCCCCAGATGTCCTTCTCCTCGGGCGCCGATTCGAGGTTGACGACCGGC
The DNA here is from genome assembly GCA_019635735.1 of Mesorhizobium sp. GTDB lineage: Bacteria > Pseudomonadota > Alphaproteobacteria > Rhizobiales > Rhizobiaceae > Mesorhizobium_A. The sequence continues at coordinate 2,556 of JAHBYX010000021.1, read as the reverse complement.
AGCAGCGCGCGGATGTGGTCGTGGTGGGTGCGCACGCCATATTCGAGGTCGGACAGGTAGAAGCCCTCGAAGGACGACGAGGTCATCGATTCGTTCGACCATTCGGACAGCTGCACGTCCTCGGCCATCGTGTCGCGATCGATGCGGAAGGCGAGATAGCGGGCTGCGGCGGCCTCGCGACTCTCGTCGGCGTAGCGATAGATGGCGCCGCGCAGCAGCGTCTGGCCGGTGGTGAGCGGGAACTCCTGGTAGAATTGTGCCGTTTCGGGCGTCAACGCGATCACGGTGTTGGGGAACAGCCCGTAATAGATCCAGGCGCGACGAAGCGGCTCCGGCAGGCGCTCCGGCTGCGGCGCGATCTTGACATAGTTGCGCACGCTCCAGCGACGCCCGGCATGCGGATTGTAGGTGGCGAATGAGCGTGAGACGCCGTTGACGAAGGGCTCGTCGTAATAGGTGGAACCGTAAAGGTCCTGCAGCGCGGGATGCGCCATGGCGACGTGATAGCCCTCGTTGTCGACGTCGCGCACCGATTTCCAGTTGACGTGCGACACACTCGACCAGATGCCCCAGGAGGGCACCATCTCGTCTATGCGGTAGGGGGCGATCTCGGCTTCGTGCGGCTTCATCAGTTCGGCGACGGAGGGCTGCGGGCCCGAGCGGAAGCGGATGAAGATGAAGCCCATCCATATCTCGAGGTCGAGCTGCTTCAGCCCGAACTCGACCCTGTCGAGGTCCGGGAACGAGCGTGGCCGCGCAGCGCCCCGCAGCGTGCCGTCGAGATTGTAGACCCAGCCGTGGAACGGGCAGACCAGCGCGTTCCTGCAGTTGCCCTGATTGTCGGCGACGACCCGGCTGCCGCGGTGACGGCACATGTTGAGGAAAGCCCGCACGACGCCATCCTTGCCGCGCACCACGAGCGCGCGCTCGCCGACCACATCCATTGCCAGGTAGTCGCCGGGATTCGCCACGTCCGACACATGGCCGACGATCTGCCAGTGGGTGCGGAACAGCTGCTCCTTCTCGAGCTCGAGGAGCGCCGGACTGTGATAGGTCCAACCGGGCAGGCCGCTGCGGTTCCAGTCGTTCGGAATAGCCACATTGCCCGCGTGATGGGTCATGAAAGTCCCCCGGTTCTTATTGAATGTTCATTCAACAAGATCACATTTACCTTTATAATGCAATGATTTGCCGGATTTCCGTGTGAAGGATGCATTCTTCCAGCTTAAGTCTCATCCCGGCATGGGTGCAATTTTCGCCGTGAAATCCGCGCGTTAGGCCGAGCCTGGCGGCAGATATCCGACCGAGCACCAATCACCCGCTGATTGTGGGTTTCGCAGCCCGGACGGCGGTGGGCCGTGTGGACAATCGGCGATCGCAGACGCCCACGCCGTCATTCCGGGGCCGCGCAGCGGAACCCGGAATCCAGAGCGCCCACCCGGGAGGATGCCGACTGCCGCTCTCGCGACCGAGGCAGGACACGCAGGGCGGAGACATGCTAGCCAACGTCCGCGATCTGGATCCCGGGTTCCGCTGCGCGGCCCCGGGATGACGGATCGGGATGGCCGGTAGGCAGCCTCGACTGCCGTGACCTAGCTGTCCACGCGGCGCTATTCGGCTGCCTTCACCCTCAGCCGCACGATGCGGTTTCTGTCGCGCTTCAGCACGACGAAGCGCTTGCCGTGGAAGGTGAAGGCCTGCTTCTCCTCGGGGATGGTCTGCGCCTCGTGGATGACGAGGCCGGCGATGGTCGTCGCCTCCTCGTCCGGCAGGCGCCAGTCCATGATGCGATTGAGGTCGCGGATCGGCGCCGCGCCGTCGACGATCACCCCGCCGTCCGCGGTCTGGCGGACGCCCTGCGCGGCGATATCGTGCTCGTCCGTAATGTCGCCGACGATCTCCTCGAGAATGTCCTCGAGCGTCACCAGCCCCATGACCACGCCATATTCATCGACGACCAGCGCGAAATGCGTCTTGCGCTTGCGGAAGGCCTGCAACTGGTCGCCGAGCGAGGTCGTCTCCGGCACGAACCAGGCGTCGAGCTTGATCGCGTCGATGTCGAGCTTGTCGGGGTCGCCCCCCGATTCGAGCTCGCGCAGCAGATCCTTTGCGTGCATGACGCCGACGATGTTCTCGGGCTCGCCGCGCCACAGCGGCAGGCGCGTGTGGGGCGAGGCGAGCACCTCCCGCACGAGCTGGCGCGGCGGCAGTTCGGCGTTCACGGCGACCATCTTGGTGCGATGCACCATGACGTCGGACACGGACAGGTCCTTCAGGTCGAGAAGGCCGCCGAACATGTCGCGGTCGGCGCGTGCGACGCCGCCTCCCTGATGCAGATAATCGACCGTGCTCTTGAGCTCGTCGTGGCCGCCGACCACGGAATGGGCGTCGCCCACCTTCACGCCGGCGGCGCGCAGGACGCCGCGCACGATCATTTCCACCGCGACCAGGATCGGGCCGAACACGGCGACCGCGACGGCCGCCGGCCGCGCGACGGCAAGCGACATCTTTTCGGGAAAATTGATGGCCAGCGTCTTCGGCATCACCTCCGCGAAG
>JAHBYX010000020.1 GCA_019635735.1 Mesorhizobium sp. | reverse complement strand
AGATCGGCTCGGACGTGCACATCCTCGTCGCCGGCAAGGGTGCGAAGGCCGCCGCCGACGCGGCCGCCAAGCTCAAGGGCGCGACCAAGGTGCTGCTGGCCGAGAGCGACGCGCTGGCCGAGCGCCTGGCGGAGCCGGTCGCTGCCACCGTCGTGTCGCTCGCCGGCGGCTACGACACGATCGTCGCGCCGGCGACCACCATGGGCAAGAACGTTATGCCGCGCGTGGCCGCCCTGCTCGACGTGATGCAGATCTCCGAGATCGTCGAGGTCGTCTCGCCCGACACGTTCAAGCGGCCGATCTATGCCGGCAATGCGATCCAGACAGTGCAGTCGAGCGACGCCAAGAAAGTGATCACGGTCCGCACCGCCTCCTTCCAGGGAGCGGGCGAAGGCGGTTCGGCCCCGGTCGAGAGCGTCAACGCGGCGGCAGATCCCGGTCTCTCCAGCTTCGTCGAGAACCGTCTGTCGGAAAGCGATCGTCCCGAACTGACCTCGGCCAAGATCATCATCTCGGGCGGCCGCGCGCTCGGCTCCTCGGAGAAGTTCCAGGAGGTGATCCTGCCGGTGGCCGACAAGCTCGGCGCCGCGGTTGGTGCCTCCCGCGCCGCGGTCGACGCCGGCTACGCGCCGAACGACTGGCAGGTCGGCCAGACCGGCAAGGTCGTAGCACCCCAGCTCTATATCGCGGTCGGCATCTCGGGCGCGATCCAGCATCTTGCCGGCATGAAGGACTCTAAGGTCATCGTCGCCATCAACAAGGACGAGGAAGCCCCGATCTTCCAGGTCGCCGACTACGGCATCGTCGGCGACCTCTTCACCATCCTGCCGGAACTCGAAAAGGCGCTTTGACGGCCCGCAGGCTTAGGTATTTATTGTTGGGGGCGGGGTAGACGCAGTCTCCCCGCCCTCATAGTTTGCGCTGCACAATAAATGCCGGGTGGAGTGGGCGAGGAACATGGGCAAGATCGGAACCGTCGGCATCATCGGCGCAGGGCAAATGGGCGGAGGCATCGCCCATGTGGCGGCGCTGGCCGGCTACGAGGTTCTCCTCTACGATATTTCCAAGGATCGCATCGAGAAGGGCATCGCCACCGTAAGCGGCAACATGGCCCGCCAGGTCGCGTCCGGAAAGATGGCCGAGCAGGACCGCAACGCAGCCGTCGGACGCATTCGCCCGGCCGAAGTCATGCAGGACCTGGCCGGCGCCGACCTCGTCATAGAAGCGGCGACCGAGGACGAGACGGTCAAGCGCAAGATCTTCCAGCAGCTCTGCCCGGTGCTGAACCCGCAGGCGCTGATCGCCACCAACACCTCGTCGATCTCGATCACCCGCATGGCCGCGAGCACCGACCGGCCGGACCGGTTCATCGGCATCCACTTCATGAACCCCGTGCCGGTTATGAAGCTGGTCGAGCTGGTGCGCGGGATCGCGACGGTGGACCAGACCTTCGAGGCGGCGAAATCCTTCGTCCATTCGCTCGACAAGACGATCACGGTGGCCGAGGACTTCCCGGCCTTCATCGTCAACCGCATCCTCCTGCCGATGATCAACGAGGCGATCTACGTGCTCTATGAGGGCGTGGGGACGGTCGAGGGTATCGACACCGCGATGAAGCTCGGCGCCAATCACCCGATGGGGCCGCTGCAGCTTGCCGATTTCATCGGCCTCGATACGTGCCTGTCGATCATGCAGGTGCTGCACGACGGGCTGTCGGACACGAAATACCGCCCCTGCCCGCTGCTGGTGAAATATGTCGAGGCCGGCTGGCTCGGCCGCAAGACCGGCCGAGGCTTCTACGACTATCGCGGCGAGACGCCGGTGCCGACGCGGTAGTCCGCGCCCTAGAATACGTCCTTCCGTTTCCTGATCTCGGCGAACACCGCCTCGTCGGATGCCGTTTCCATGCCGAGATTGCGGCGGATGACGGGGTCGTGCCAGCGCAGGAACGGATTGGTCGACATCTCGGCCATCAGCGTCGTCGGCAGCGTCGGCTTGACCTGTGCCCGCAGCGCCTCGATCTCCTTCGCACGCTCCTTCAGCGCCGAATTCGTCGGATCGACTGAGAGCGCGAAACGCGCGTTCGACTGGGTGTATTCGTGGCCGCAATAGACCACCGTCTCCAGCGGCAGCGCGGCGAGCTTCTTGAGCGAAAGGTACATGTCGGCCGGCCCGCGTTCGAACAACCGTCCGCAGCCGAGCGCGAACAAGGTGTCGCCGGCAAACAGCAGACCGTCTTCGGGCAGGTGGTAGCAGACATGGCCGGCGGTGTGGCCGGGCGTCTCGATGACCCGCACGGGATGGCCGGAAAAGTCGAACGTGTCGCCGTCGACCACCGTGCGGTCGATCCCCGGGATCTTCTCTGCCTCCGCCTTCGGTCCGACGATGGTCAGGCCGAAGCGCTCCTTCAGCGCGAGGTTCGCTTCGATATGGTCGGGATGATGATGGGTCGTGAAGATGACGGTCGGCCGCCAGCCGGTGCGCTCGACAGCCTCCAGGATCGGCCGCTCCTCCGGCGCGTCGATGACCGCCGTCTGCCCGGTCGCCGCGTCATGCAGAAGAACGCCGAAATTGTCGCTCCGGCACATGAATTGTTCGACCATCAAGGGCATGCACGCAATCTCCTGGGGGATGCGGGGAAGATAGGGCGGCGGCGGCCCCATGTCACCCGCCTTCCTTGATCTATCCGCAGCAGGCAACTACCGTCCGCGCCATGCATGCCGACATCGTCGACCTCCGTGCCTTCTATGCGTCGATGCTGGGCCGTCTGGCCGAGCGCTCGATCGCCATGGCCATCGCGCCCGTCTGGGCTGCCGTTCCCAACGAGCGGCTGGTCGGCCTCGGCTATGCCCTGCCCTGGCTCGACCGGTTCGGGGCGGACGCCGAGCGCGTATTCGCGTTCATGCCCGCCACCCAGGGCGCTGTGAACTGGCCGCCGCAGGGACCGTCAGCCACGGCGCTGGTGTTCGACGAGGAGCTGCCGCTGCAGGATTCGTCGGTCGACCGCATCCTGATGGTGCATGCGCTCGAGCACTCGGAGGACCCGCACGAGACGCTGAAGGAGATGTGGCGGGCGCTGGCCCCGAATGGCCGGTTGGTCGTGGTCGTGCCGAACCGGCGCGGCGTTTGGGCCCGGCTCGAACACACGCCGTTCGGAACCGGGCGGCCCTATTCCAGGGGGCAACTTACCAAGCTGCTGAGGGATTCGAACTTCACGCCGGGCCCCTTCTCCGAAGCGCTCTTCTTCCCGCCGAGCCACCGGCGCGCCGTGCTTCGCCTGTACCAATACTTCGAGCGAGTCGGCCGGCGGTTCTGGCCGATGTTCTCGGGCGTCATCATCGTCGAGGCACAGAAGCGGCTCTATCAGGGCGTCCCGGTCAGCCGCCGCGCCTCGCGCCGCGTCTTCGTGCCGGTGCTGAGTCCGCAGGGTGCCGGCCGCGAGTCGCTAACCCATCGTTAACCATGTTGGCGCAGGATTCCCTCGGGCAAACCGGGGTATACAATGCTGATCACCCGCTTCGACGACCGCCGCGTCATCGGCGCCATCATCGCGCAGCTTCCCGAACTAGGCTGGGAGCTCGACGATCTCGACGTGCATCTGAGCCTTCACGGTCCCGTCGATCTCGACCTTCTGCAGGAATGCATCCGTGAAGCATCCGCGGCAGCCCAGGCGACCGTCCCGCCGCCTCTCGCGCACGCCGCCTGAACAGTCCGCCGAGAAAACTCAGACCATCGCCGGCTCGGGCCGCACACCGATCTTCTCGATCTCGAACAAGGTGGTCTGGTAGACCTGGTTGATCCAGTTGCCGAACAAGAGATGCGCGTGCGAGCGCCAGCGGTTGAGCGGCGGCCGCGACGGATCGTCGTGCGGATAGTAGTCGTGCGGAATGGCGATCGGCGTGCCGGCGGCGACGTCGCGATCGTATTCTTCCTTCAGCGACGTCGAGTCGTATTCGATGTGATTGAACATGTAGAGCCGGTTGCCGGTCTTCTCGGCGACGAGGCATGGACCGGTCACGTCCGATTCCATGAGCAGTTCGAGGTCTCCGGCCGCCGAAATGTCGGCGGCCCTGACTTCCGTCCAGCGCGACACCGGAATGGCGAAATCGTCAGAGAACCCGGCGAGATAGGGCGATGCCGGGGCGTTGTTGCTGTGCCGGTAGACGCCGAAGGCCTTCTTCTCGAGCGTGTATTTCGGAACGCGATGGAAATGCCACGCCGCGGCCATTGCGCCCCAGCAGATGTAGAAGGACGAATGCACGTTGGTCGTCGTCCAGTCGAGGATCCGCGTGAGCTCGTTCCAGTAGGTCACCTCTTCGAACGGCAGCAGTTCGATAGGTGCCCCGGTGATGATGAAGCCGTCGAACTTGCGATCGGCAACCTCCTCCCAGGTCTGGTAGAAGGAGATGAGGTGGTCTTCGGACGTATTGCGGGCCTTGTGGCCGCCGATGCGCACCAGCGTCAGCTCGACCTGAAGCGGCGACGCACCGATCAGACGCGCGATCTGGGTCTCCGTGCGGATCTTGTTGGGCATCAGGTTCAGAAGGCCGATCTGCAGCGGCCGGATGTCCTGGCGCAAGGCCGACCGCTCGTCCATCACCGAGACGCCTTCGCGCACCAGAATCTCGCGGGCGGGAAGCTGATCGGGAATCTTGATCGGCATGGCGCATGCTCCAAACAAAAACCGGCCTGCGGGTCGCGCAAAAGCCGGTTTCGTCATGCGACGGCCCTTTAGCGACTTGTTTAACGTGGCTGCAAGCCGACCGGCCAAATCACCACGGGATGGGAGGCATATACGGCGGACAGGGCGGAACGGCAAGGGGCGGCCCTTCGCGCGACTGGGCAGCGCGGTGAAAGGAGGCCGCAGCCTCCTTTCGCGAGTTCATGACGTCAGGGGCGGCACTCGAAGTTCGCGCCGTCGTCGACGTCGCCCTGGCCTTTGTAATGGGCGTGGGTGGGATAGGGACATAACGGCCGCGTTCGCCCGGGAAATGCCTGACCCGACGCGGCGACGCCTTGGGGGGCTTCGCCCTTCTCCACCCAGTCGACGAGCTCGGTCAGGAGGTCGAACTGGTCGAGGCTGGCCGGTCCCCCACGACAATGCGCCATGCCCGGCACGAGGTAGAGCCTGGTCCACTCCTCGGGCTGGAGCTTGACCTTGGTCGACCTGGTCGCCCGTTCGAAGAAGTCTATCGTGTCATTGGCAGAAAACCACGGGTCGCTCATGCCGTGAAAGAACATGATTTTGCTCCCCCTGTCGGCAAAGGAACTCAGATCCGTCCACTGGTCGACATTGATCAGCCGCTGCTGCGGATCCTCGATGTCGGCCTTCACCACCGCCGCATCGACGTCGAACTCCATCGCCATGTTCTTGAACTGGCGATTGCGCTTGTCATCGAAGCGCATAAGACCCGGGATCGGGTCGGTGACGCTCATGACACCGGTGTCGAAGGGAAAACCGACATAGGCGGGCCGCCCGGAGGCATCCAGTGTCGGCGCAAAGATCTGTGCGACCACGTCCGCCTGCTGCGGGGTGAGGCAGGCGTTCGTCTTCTCGCCGCCGCAGGCCAGCGTCTTGGCGTCGAATGTGCAGGCCTTGGTATTGGCGATCATGCTATCCTCGACCCCGTCCAATCCGTCGCAGGCCTTGAGGATGCCGGCAACAATGAGGTCGCGGTCGGCATCCGTGAAGGCGCCCGCTCGATCGGGCGTGCCGTCTGCGCCGGTTGGCGAGATCTTGTTCATGGCGACCGTCTTGGCGGCCAGCGACATATTCGACCGGCTGGTGCGCATGGCGGGCGCGCCCGAGATGATGCCGTCGAAGAGAAGCGGGAAACGTTGCGCGGAGGCCAGCCCCTCGCGCCCGCCGGTGGAGCAGCCCGCGAAGTAGGAGCGGTTTGCCGGACGCCCGTAGTACGTTGCGACCAGCGCCTTGCCCACGGCCGTGACCTTCTCGACCGACCAGCCGGCGAAATTGAGCGTCGCGATCTGGTCCGCCTTGAAGGACCCGTCCCACGGCTCGCCGGCATGCCCGCTGTCATGGGAGATCACGCTGAAGCCACGAGCCAGCGCCGGGTTCGATCCGGCTGCGACATCGCCCACCGGGGGGCGCACGACGCCGTTGAGCCCTCCGCCGCCCTGGACCAGGAAGCGCCCCTCCCACGCGTCCGGAAGGGCGATCGAGAACCCGATCGCATAGGGCTTGCCGTCCGCGCCGGTGCGGTGCTCGAAGGAGCCGCTCACCAGGCAATGGGCCGGCGCACCCTCGTCCACGTATTTCGCCGCCGCGATCTTTAGATCGCTGCCCGGCAGCGTTGCATCCTTCATCGCCTCGCACTTGGCGACGGCCGCCTCGTCGGCGTTGGCGAGGGACGTCATTGCCATTCCTGCGAGAAGCAGGAGAAAGGCGCGTATCGGCGCCGATGATCTGCTCATGCCCTTTACTCCTCCGCTGAACCGCGCCTCCTCCCGGCGCGCGTCAATTCGGCGGCAAATCAGGCTCCCTGTCAAACAAAATCCATCAGGCATCCTGACATCGCACTCGCCGGCCGGTTCGGCCAGTCTGCAGACCCGGCTCTGTTACCCCCTTCCCCATTCGCCCCCAAATCCGCTAAAGGCACGCATCTTCTCGAACAGGAAAAGCCTGCCATGTCCGATGCCCTGCGCCCCCAGCCGAAACCCGGCGTGATGGACATCGCGGCCTATGTGCCAGGCAAGAGTGCTGCGCCCGCCGGCGTGAAACTGCACAAGCTGTCCTCCAACGAGAACCCGCTCGGCGCCTCGCCGGCCGCCAAGGAAGCGGTCAAGGCATTGGCCGAGAAGATGGAGTTCTATCCCGACGGCTCGGCGACGAAACTGCGCGAGGCGATCGGCGAGGTGCACGGGCTGAACCCGGCCAACATCGTCTGCTCCAACGGCTCGGACGAGATCATCGGCCTGCTCGCGCAGACCTACCTGAAGCCCGGCGACGAGGCGATCTTCACCGAGCACGGTTTCCTCGTCTACAAGATCTACACCCAGGCCGCGGGCGCCGTGCCGGTCTCGGTGAAGGAGACCAACGCGACGGCGAATGTCGACGCGATCCTGGCCGCCGTGACGGACCGGACGCGCGTGGTTTTCCTCGCCAATCCGAACAACCCGACCGGCACCTATATCCCCTTCGACGAGGTGCGCCGACTGCAGGCCGGCCTGCCGAAGAACGTGCTCCTGGTGCTCGACGCGGCCTATGCCGAGTTCGTGCGCCGCAACGACTACGAATCCGGCATCGAACTCGTCTCCTCGACGGAGAATGTCGTGATGACCCGCACCTTTTCCAAGGTGCACGGGCTGGGCGGCATCCGCCTCGGCTGGGCCTACTGCCCGGCGCACATCGCCGACGCGATGAACCGCATGCGCGGGCCGTTCAACGTCAACGCGGCCGCGATCGAGGCCGGCACCGCCGCGATCCGTGACCGCGCCCATGTCGAGCGCTCGGTCGAGCACAACGCCAAGTGGCTGGCCTGGACGACGGACGAGTTGACCGCACTCGGCCTGTCGGTGACGCCGTCGGTCGGCAACTTCATCCTGATCCACTTCCCGGCCGACGAGGCGCATTCGGCGGCGAAGGCCGACGATTACCTGACGGCCCGCGGCTATGTGCTGCGGCGGGTGTCGGCCTATGGCTTCCCCAACGCGCTGCGCATGACGATCGGCACCGAGGAGGCGAGCCGCGGCGTCGTCGCGGCGCTGAAGGACTTCCTCAAATGACCGAACCCCAAAGGGTACCGATGTTCGACAGGATCGCGCTGGTCGGCATCGGCCTGATCGGCTCGTCGCTGGCGCGCGTCGTCCGCCGAGAAGGGCTGGCGCGCCATATCGCCATCTCGACCCGCAGCCCCCAGACGCTGAAACGGGCCGAGGAACTTGGCCTCGGCGACAGCTATTCCACCGACCCGAAGGACGCGGTGCGCGGCGCCGATCTCGTCATCGTCTCGGTCCCGGTCGGCTCCTCCGGGGCGGTGGCGCAGGAGATCGCACCCGCGCTGAAGGAAGGGGCGATCGTCACCGATGTCGGCTCGACCAAGGGTTCCGTCATCGCCCAGATGCAGCCTCATATTCCGGAGGGCGTCCACTTCATCCCGGGCCACCCGCTCGCCGGAACCGAGAAGTCCGGCCCCGACGCCGGCTTTGCCGACCTGTTCCAGAATCGCTGGTGCATCTTCACGCCGCTGCCGGACACAGATCCGGCCGCACTCGAGAAACTAGCGGAATTCTGGCGCCGTTGCGGCTCCAACATCGATACGATGGACGCGGCGCACCACGACAAGGTCCTGGCGATCGTCTCGCACCTGCCGCACATCATCGCCTACAACATCGTCGGCACGGCCGACGACCTGGAGGCGGTTACGGAATCGGAAGTCATCAAGTATTCGGCCTCCGGTTTCCGCGATTTCACCCGCCTCGCCGCCTCCGACCCGACGATGTGGCGCGACGTCTGTCTGCACAACAAGGATGCGATCCTGGAAATGCTGGCGCGGTTCTCGGAGGATCTCGCGTATCTGCAGCGCGCGATCCGCTGGGGCGACGGCGACAAGCTGTTCGACCTGTTCACCCGCACCCGGCACATCCGCCGATCGATCATCGAGGCCGGCCAGGAAGTGGACGTGCCCGACTTCGGCCGCCAGGTCGTGGCACATCCGGAAAAATCCTAGCCTCCCATCTTCTCCAGCCAGTCCTTGCCGCAGCCGCGCTGGCGGATGAGCGACAGCGGGTCCTGGTGGTCGAGGCGGGAGCACAGCCGGTAGACCTCCAGCGTTTCGGCATTCATCAGGCCGCGCTTGTAGAGGAACATGGCGGCGGCATAGCGCGCGCGGCCCGACCACGGCTCGCCGAGCGGTGTCTTCACCAGCGCCCAGTTCTCCGCCAGATCAGCCTCGTCCTCGGTCATCAGAAATCTCCAGGCGGCGTCAGCGTCCGTCGCGCGAGCTTGACGAAAGGCCGCTCCACGATCTTCGCCCGCTTCATCAGCTTCTGGTAGCGCAGTTCGCGCAGGGCGTAGATCTCCACCCAGAGGTCGTCGACGATCCTGGTCCCGTAGGGCCGCTCCAAGCTGGCGATGGCGATGTTGCGCTTGCCCGTCGGCGACCAGATCGCGGCGGTCACCAGACCCGCCTCCTTCGTCTTGCGATGGTATACGATCGCGTGCTCGGCCGGCACGTTGCCCTCGATCTCGAGACCGACAAGCACATGTTTCAGCGTGCCCTCCCGCCGCGCGCGCTCGATGGCGCGCCGGCCGTTGAAATAGGGCTTGTCGAGATCGACCATCCAGTCGAGGCCGATCTCGTCGGGCATGCGCACGCGGTCGGCGCGGACGGCATGCTCGGCCGTCACGAAATCCGCATTGGCGACGATGAAGCCGGTCTCGATGCGGGCGCGGTTGAGAGCCGTATAGCCGATGGCGCGGATACCGCGCAGCTTCCCGGCCGCGAAGAGATGATCCCAAAGTGGAAGCGCAGAGGCTGCGTCGATGAATAGCTCGTAACCGAGGTCGCCGGTGAAGCCGGTGCGCGACACCGTGACCTCGCCCGCGCCGAAGGGGAAGACGCGGATGTCGAACGGCTTCATCGTCTCGACTCCGGCGAGGCCCGCATCCTTCAGCACCGCGCAGGAGGTCGGCCCTTGCACCGCCAGCCCCGCGACCTCCTCCGTCTCCTCGCGCACCGTCACGTCGAAGCCGATCGCGGAGTCGAGCAGCCAGGGCAGGTGCCGCTCCTGGCAGCACAGGCGGAAGCGGCTGGCCGACAGGCGGAACAGCGTGCCATCGTCGAGCACATGTCCTTCGTCGTCGCACCAGGCGGTGTATTGCACCTTGCCGGGCTTGAGCTTGGCGACGTTGCGCAGGGTGAGACGGTTGCAGAAGGCTTCGGCGCCCGGTCCTTCGATGCGGTATTTCACCATCGGCGAGATGTCGAAAACGGCCGTCTGCGAGCGGATGGCGAAATACTCCATCTCCTCGTCCCACAGCGAATGCGGCGCCTTGTAGCCGGCCCAGGAATACCAGTCGTTCTGCTGCGACAGGGCAGCGAATCGCGGGTGGAACGGGGATTCGAGGCGCACGGCCTCGATGTGGGATTGGGCCGCGCGGCGGGTGGCGGGTTGGGTCGTCATGGCGATGTCGCGCTCCACGGCGCCCCCCTCTGCCCTGCCGGGCATCTCCCCCACGAGGGCGGAGATTGGCAGCTCCGGCGACGCGCATGATCTCCCCCCTCGTGGGGGAGATGCCCGGCAGGGCAGAGGGGGGCGTGAAGGAGCGAAGTCGAGCCGATTTCGATCCGCATCATCCCCTCCCCTTCATGACCGCCCGCGCTGCATTCAGCCCCGACACGCCCGAAATCCCGCCGCCCGGATGCGAGCCCGCGCTGACGAGCCACAAGCCGTCGATCGGCGTCGCGTAACGCTCGGCGCCGAAGAAGGGCCGGTTGACCAGCATCTGGTCGACCTGCAGCTCGCCGTGATGCCAGTGGCCGCCGGGCATGCGGTAGCGCGCCTCGATGTCGGCCGGCGTGAGCAGTTCGGCGTGCCGGACCAGCCGGCCGATGCCGGGCGCGTGGCGCTCCAGCACCGCCATTATCGCGGCGAGGAAGGCGGGCTTGCCGGTCTCCCAGCCGCCCTTGAGGTTGTAGGGCGCGAACTGGACGTTGGCGGAGAGGACACAGGCGCCGGCAGGCGCGAGCGAGGGGTCGGACAGCGATGGCAGCACGATTTCCATCACAGGCTCGGGCGAGAATTCGCCGTATTTGGCCGGATTGAACGCACGCTCCACCGCCTCGGACGAGGACGCGATGACGAGGCGGCCGGCAAGGGCTTCGCGCGGGGCGCGGAAGGCGGGGACAGCGGACAGCGCCAGATGCAGCTTGGCGACGTTGCCCTTCATGCGGATCGCCCGCGCCTTGCGGACGACGCCGGTATCCAGCTCGGACGAGCCGACGAGGTCGATGAACGTGGTACGCGGGTTGATCGCCGAGACAACCGCCGGAGCACGGACTTCCGACCCGTCGGCCAGCCGCACGCCGGCAGCCGACCCCTTCTCGACCAGGATGCGGGAGACCTCGGCGCCGGTACGGGTCGAGGCACCCGCCGCCTCCGCTGCCTTGCGCATCGCCGCGACCACCGCGCCCATGCCTCCCTTCGGCACGACCTGCCCGCCGGAAACGCCCGCCATCTCGCCGGTGAGGCGGTAGTAGAGCCCGAGCAGCGAGGTCGGCGAGCGCGGCCCGAGATGGCTGCCGAGCGTCGCCTCGAAGGCGACGAAACCCTTCAGCAGGTTGCCGCTCAGATGTTCTTCCGCCACGTCGTGGACGTTCATCAGCATCATGCGCAGGAAGTCGCGCATATCCTCGGTGCCGAGCCGCTTCAAGGCCAGCGCCGCGCCGCCGAAGCCGAGCGTCTCGGACAGCGACATGCCTTCGAGGCCGGGCGGCAGCCTGGCCAGGAAGGGCTTCAGGATCGCTGCATAGCGAACGAGCTGCGCCCGCATCGCGAGCCAGGCCTGCTTCTCCGTCTCTGACACGTCGCCATCGATCTTCTCGCCCCAGCCGCCGGTTAGGAGGATCGGGTCGCGCCCGGGCGAGATCAGCGCGGTGGATGCGAGGTCGGCGCGGGCGAAGGTGAGGCCGTGCCGCGACAGACCGAGCGCCTTGACCACGTCCGGATGCAGCCGGTTCAGCACATGGGCTGTAGACGCGCGATAGCCGGGGAAGAACTCCTGCGTCCGCGCCGGACCACCGACCTCTTCGGCCGCCTCCAGCACGAGCACCTTGCGCCCGCCCTTGGCGAGCACGGTAGCTGCGACAAGGCCGTTGTGGCCGCCGCCGATGACGATGACGTCGAAGCTTTCAGATGACGTCATGGGCGTCGCTCATCTGCCTGTTCGGACGCTTCAGGTCGCGCAGGATTTCGGCCGCCGCATTCCTGCCGGGCGCGCCCATGACGCCGCCGCCCGGATGGGTGGACGAGCCGCACATGTAGAGGCCGCCCACCGGCGAGCGGTACTGCGCGTAGCCAGGAACCGGCCGGTTGAAGAGCAACTGGTCGAAGGTGAGCTCGCCCTGGAAGATATTGCCCTCGGTCAGGCCAACCTCGGCCTCGATCTCGCGCGGCGTGCGCACCTCCATGTGGACGATGCGGTCGCGGAAGCCGGGCGAATAGTCGGCGATCTGCGAGATCACCGTCTCGGCGAAGGCGTCGCGGTCGGCATCGGTCCAGTCGCGGCCGTCGATCTTTGGCGGCGCGTATTGGACGAAGCAGGACATGAAGTGCTTGCCGGCCGGCGCCATGGTCGGGTCGAGCGTCGTCGGCAAAACCATGTCGAGGAAGGGGTCGCGCGAGAAGCGCCCCTCCTTCCAGTCGTCGTAGCCGCGCTCCATTCGTTCGACCGTATCGGTGAAGTGCATGTCGCCCTTGAGACAGGGCGAGTCCTTGGGCAGGGCGGGAAACTCGGGCATCGAATCCAGCGCGATGTTCACCTTGCCCGACGATCCGCGGATCTTGAAATTCCTCACCCGGCGCAGGAACGGCTCGGGCAGTTCCTTCTCCTCGACGAGCTTGAGGAAGGTGCGCTTGACGTCGGCGTTGGAGATGACGAGCTTGCCGGATATCTCCTCGCCGCTGGCCAGCACCACGCCCGTCGCGCGGCCGTTCTTCACCGCGACATGGTCAACGCCGGCGCCGGTGCGGATCGTACCGCCGGAGGCGACAAAGGAATCCGCCAGCGCCTTGGTGACAGCACCCATGCCGCCACGAGCATAGCCCCAGGCCCCGACGGAACCGTCGACCTCGCCCATGTAGTGGTGCAGCAGGACATAGGCCGTGCCTGGCGACATCGGACCGAGCGCCGTGCCGATGATACCGGAGAGCGCGAGGTTCGCCTTGATCACCGGCGTCTCGAAATACTCGTCGAGGAAGTCGGAGATCGACATGGTCCAGAAGCGCAGCGTCAGCGCCATCTCCGAAGGTGTAAGCTCGCCGAACTTCCTGCCCAGATAGAGCAGCTCGCCGAGGTCGCGGGGCCTCAGGCTCGCGGGATCGGGCGCGGTGCGCATCAAAAGCGGCTGGATGAAACGACACTGGCGGGTCACGTCTCGGGCGTAGCGCTCGTAGGCTTCCGCGTCGCGAGGCGACCAGCGCGCGAACTCGCGCCGGTGGGCGTCGTGGTCGCGGTAGGAGGCGAGGTAGTCGCCGTCCTGCGTGAACACCGCGCCTCCTTCGTAGGGGATGACCTGCAGACCGAAGCGCGGCAGTTCGAGGTCGCGCATGATCTCGGGGCGGAACAGGGAGCAGACGTAGGAACAGTTGGAGTAGAGCCAGCCGGGCGTCAGCTCGCGGCTTGTCGCGGCGCCGCCGATCCAGTCGTTCTTCTCGACCACCAGCACGTCGAGGCCGGCCCGCTGCAGGTAGCAGGCGTTGACGAGCCCGTTGTGGCCCGCACCTATCACAATGGCGTCCCAGGTCTTCAAGCCGTCTCCCCTCGCGGTCCTCGCAAGGCTGCCACGGAAAATCCCTGCCTGTCCAGCCATGTTGAATGAACGTTCAACAAGGGTCCTTGCGATTCCCTCCAACTGCGCTAGGGTTTGCGCATCGTCGGACGACCGGCGCGGGAGAGACTTCGGGACATGCACGACCAGCCCGAATATGACGACACCGCCATCCGCTTCCTCGAAGCCCTTTGGGGCGACGGATGGCTGTCGCCGGGCGGACCGGAAGAGGTCGACCGGGTACTCGAAGGCGTCGACGTCAAGGGCAGGCGGGTGCTCGACATCGGCTGCGGGTCGGGCGGCATCGCAATCCATATTCTGCGCAAGCATGGTGCCGCGCACGTTACCGGCTTCGACGTCGAGGAGCCGGTGATCCGCCATGCGATCGACCGCGCCGCGATGTGCCGACTGACCAGCGGCATCGACTTCGTCCAGGCGTTGCCCGGCCCGCTGCCCTTTCCGGACGAGAGCTTCGACATCGTCTTCTCCAAGGACGCGCTGTTGCACGTGCCCGACAAGGACGCGCTGTTCGCCGAGATCTTTCGTGTGCTGAAGCCCGGCGGCACCTTTGCTGCATCGAACTGGATGATCAGCCACGACGGCGAACCGTCGGACGACATGAAGGCCTACATCGCCGCCGAGGGTCTGAGCTTTGCCATGGCATCGCCCGCGCGCTACCGCGCCGCCATGGAGCGCGCCGGGTTCCGCGATGTCGTCACGGTCGACCGCAATCCCTGGTACCGCGACGTCGCGAGAGGGGAACTGGAACGGCTGAAAGGCCCGATGTTCGAGAAGGCCTCGAACGCGGTCGGCGAGGACTATGTGCTGAAGAACATCAAGACCTGGGAAGCCATGCAGAAGGTGCTTGACTCCGGCGAGCACCGCCCCACCCATCTGCGCGGAACGAAGCCGGAATAGACGAAGACATGCTCAAGACCGCCGAACGCCCGAAATCCGAACAGCCGAGGGAGCCGGAGGCCGACCGCAAGGGCCGCAAGGCCTCGAAGGAGACGCGGCGGCTGCAGCTGATCGAGGCGACGATCGATTCGCTGGCCAAGCGCGGCTATTCCGAGACGACGATGGCCGACGTGGCCGACGGCGCGGGCCTGTCGCGCGGCATCGTCAACTTCCACTTCGAATCCAAGGAAAAGCTGCTCGTCGCCACGCTGCAGTACATGTCGGAGGAATATGCCGCGCACTGGCGCGGCGCGCTGGAGAAGGCGGGCGACGATCCGGCGAAGCGGCTGGCCGCCGTGGTCGCGGCCGACTTCGACCGCGCGGTCTGCTCGCGCCGCAAGCTCGCGGCCTGGTGCGCCTTCTGGGGCGAGGCGAAGTCGCGACCGACCTACCAGGCGCTGTGCGGCTCGCGCGACCTCGCCTACCAGAACACGATGGTGGACCTGTGCGCGGCACTGGCGAGGGACGGCGGCTATGCCTTCAATCCGGAGAAGGTCGCGCTCGGACTCGCGGCGATGCTGGAAGGCCTGTGGCTGCGGCTGATGATAGGCGGCGAGGAGATCAACCGCGAAAAGGCGCAGGACGCGGCCTTCGAACATCTGGCGACCGTCTTTCCGCGGCACTTTCCGCTTGCCGGCACGCGCCGGGCTAGCGCGGGATAAGGGTCGCACGGACCAGGCATAACGGGAACAGAAAACGGGACAGGAGAACCCACGATGACAGCTTTCGGCATGACAGCATTCGGCAGACGGACGTTCCTCACCGCATCTCTCGCCGCCGCGCTCGCCGCGTCGGTCTCGACCGTCTCGCTCGCCGAGGACGGCGAACTGACGGTCTTCGACTGGTCGGGCTACGAGGACCCGGCCTTCCACCCGAAATATGTCGAGAAATACGGCGACTCGCCGACTTTCACCTTCTTCGGCGACGAGGACGAGGCCTTCGAGAAGATCCGCGCCGGCTTCAAGGTGGACCTCGCCCATCCCTGCTCGCAGAGCGTGGTGAAGTGGCGAGAGGCGGGCCTGCTCGAGCCTCTCGACACCTCGAAGATCCGCGGCTGGAACGACCTCAATCCGGGCATCATGGCGATGAAGAACCTCGCGACGGACGCGGACGGCAAGGCCTGGTTCATGCCCTGGGACTGGGGCAACACGGCGCTCACCTACAATTCCGAGAAGATCAAGCCCGAAGAGGTCGCCTCGCTGAAGGCTTTCGCCGATCCGAAGTTCAAGGGCCGCGTCTCGATCGGCGACAATGTGGACGACGCCTACGCTCTGGCGAGCCTCGCCATCGGGCTGAAGGACTGGACGCAGATGACCGACGAGCAGTTCAGCCAAGCATCCGACTTCCTGCGCGAGGTGCACAAGAACGTTCGGCTCTACTGGACCGATTCCACCGAGATCGTGCAGGCGCTGGGCGGCGGCGAGGTCGACCTCGCCTGGGCGTGGAACGACGCCGGCACGCAGCTCGCCAACGAGGGCAAGCCCTTCGTCATCAACCGCGACACGGCCGAGGGCCTGACCACCTGGGTCTGCGGCTACGTGATGATGAAGGACGCGCCGGGCAACAAGGACAAGGCCTACGAATTCCTGTCCGACGTGAACGACGACCCCGAGGTCGCCAAATACATCGTCAACGACTGGGGCTACGGCCACGCAAACGCCAAGGCGATGGAGGCGGTAGACCCGGAGGTGCTGAAGGCCAAGGGCTATGCCGACGTGGCGAAATTCGTCGACAAGACGCTGTTCCAGGCACCCGTGCCGGCGGAGCTGAAGACCAAGATGATCGCGGAGTTCGAGAAGATCAAATCGGGGTATTGAGAGGTCGAGAGCCGGATGGGGCGCGGGCTTGCGCCCCTCTTCCTTCTACCCGTTCACGGGGAGAGATACGCGGCTTCGACCGGCCGCGTAAGATCGTCGACCGCGGCGCATTCTTTCGCGGAAGCAAGCAGGTTCGGTCTGGGAATGCCACTCTGGCGAAGGAGAGGCGCTCCTTCAGGACGTGTCGCGGAGTTCGACCGGCTGGGATGCGGCTCGAGCGAGACTGCGGATGAATGCGTCGAGCCCGGTGGTCGGGTTGCCGTCGTCACTGGCCGCGTCGGAGGCCTGGTCCCGCCGCCAGATCGAAACGCGGCGGAGATAGGCGGCCATGCCGCTGATGACCATTGCCAGCGCGCGCAGCGAGGCGGCGATGTCGAGGGCGTCGGCGGGGTCGGTGCCGTAGCGGACGTTCGGCAGAGCGGGCGACCAGAGGCGGCCGGCCGTGTTCCATGTCGATCCGGCGACGTAGTCCCGCGCGATCAGGTCGGCCTGCCGGGCAGCCCA
>JAHBYX010000002.1 GCA_019635735.1 Mesorhizobium sp. | reverse complement strand
GGACGTTCACTATTTCGCCTGGGAGGCGCGGCGCGACACGTCATGAGGAGCCGCAACCTTCGCACAAGCAAGTCCGGCGATGATGGCGCCATGCGAATCCTGGCCGCCGTCCTGCTCGCGCTCGCGCTCAGTGCCCCCGCCCATGCCGAGGGCGGCATGACCTTCTACATGAAGAACGACACCGGCCGCGCCATGGTGCTGGAGCTGCACGGCGAGACCCAGGTCTGGCCGGGCGAGGGCCAGGTCTACCTGCTGGAGCCGGGCGAGCGGAAGTCGGTGCTGATCGACTGCCGCGAGGGCGAGAACATCTGCTACGGCGCATGGGTCCACGGCAACGACCGCATCTCCTTCGGCGTCGGGCCCGACGGCGACCGGGCCTGCCGCTCCTGCTGCTCGGTCTGCGTGGCCAAAACCACGACGACCATCGACATGCCGCAATAGGGCGATTATCACCCTTCGGGTTTCAGGCCGGGAGGGACGAGATGGCGGGACGGTATTTCGACGAGCTCGAGGTGGGCCAGGTGTTCCGGCACGAGATCCGGCGCACCATCACCGAGACCGACAATGTCTGGTTCTCGGCCATCACCCACAACCCGGCCTATCTCCACCTCGACGAGGAATATTGCCGCACCGAGACCGAGTTCGGCACGCGCATCGTCAATTCCTGCTTCACGCTGTCGCTGATGGTCGGCATCTCGGTCGCCGAGACGACGCTCGGCACGGCCATCGCCAATCTCGGCTGGGACGAGGTGCGCTTTCCGAAACCCGTCTTCCACGGCGACACGATCCGGGTGGAGACGGAGGTCGCCGAGCTGCGCGAGAGCAGGTCTCGGCCCGACCAGGGCATCGTCACCTTCATCCACCGCGCCTACAACCAGAAGAACGAGCTCGTGGCGTCCTGCCGCCGCGCCGGGCTGCAGAAGAAGAGGCCGGCATGATCCCGCGCTCGCTGCTCTTCGTCCCGGCGGATTCGGAGAAGAAGCTCGCAAAGGGCCTCTCCTCCGGCGCCGACGCGCTGATCCTCGACCTCGAGGATTCGGTATCGCCCGAGCGCAAGGGTGTGGCGCGCAACATGGCCGCGGCCTTCGTGGCGGAGAACCGCGCCGGGCCGGCGCTGTGGGTGCGCATCAACCCGCTGGCGCAGGGCGGGCTCGACGATCTCGTCGCGATCGTGCGCGCGCGCCCCGCCGGGCTGGTCATCCCCAAGCCCGACGGCCCGGCCGACCTCGTCGCGCTCAGCCTCATGCTCGACGCGCTGGAGGCGCGGGACGGGGTCGAGGCCAGGATCCCGATCGTGCCCATCGCTACCGAGACGCCGAAGGCGGTGCTTTCGCTGCCGGCTTACGCGGAGGTCGCCGTGCCCCGCCTCGCCGCCATCACCTGGGGCGCGGAGGATCTGGCGGCGGCGCTCGGCGCGCGGACCAATCGCGGTCCGGACGGCGCGCTCGACCTGACCTACCGCCTCGCCCGCTCCTCCTGCCTTCTCGCCGCCAAGGCCGCCGGCGTCGCCGCCATCGACACGGTCTGGACCGACTTCTCCGACGCGGAAGGCTTTGCCGCCGACTGCGCGGCCGCCGCGCGCGAAGGGTTTGCGGGGCGCATGGCGATCCACCCCAACCAGGTCGCCGTCATCAACGCCGCCTTCACCCCCTCGGCCGAGGAGGTTGCGCATGCGCGGGAGGTCGTCGAGGCCTTCGCGGCGTCGCCGGGGGCAGGCGTCGTCAATCTCGGCGGCAAGATGTTCGACGTGCCGCATCTGAAGCAGGCCCGCGCGCTGCTGGCGCAGGCCGAGGCGTTCGCAGCTAGGCGGTAACGCCCGACGCCTTCAGCCGGGCGATTTCCTCCGCACCGAAGCCGTAGCTCGCCAGGATCTCCGCCGTGTCGGCACCCGGCTCCGTCGCCGGATGCGCGATCTCCGAGGGCGTACGGCTGAAGCGCGGCGCGGGCGCCGTGTTGACCACACCGTCGACCGAAGGATGGATCTTTCGCGCCGCCATGTGCGGGTGCGCCTTCGCCTCGTCCAGGTCCAGCACCGGCGCGAAGCAGGCGTCGGTTCCTTCGAGTATCGCGCACCACTCGTCGCGCGTCCTGGTGCGGAATACCTCCTCGAACCGCGCCTTCAGCCTGGGCCAGCCCTTCGTGTCGTACTGCTGCGGCAGCTCCTCGCCCGCGAGCCCCAGCTTCTCGATCAGCTCGGCGTAGAACTTCGGCTCCAGCGCGCCGATCGCAACATGCCTGCCGTCGCCGGTCTCGTAGACGCCGTAGAACGGCGCGCCGCCGTCGAGCAGGTTCGCCCCCCGCCGCGTCTGGAACGCGCCCATCTGGCGGAAGGCATGGAACATGGTCAGCAGCCCCGCCGTGCCGTCGACGATCGCGGCGTCCACCACCTGCCCCTTACCCGATCGCAGCGCCTCGATATGTGCCGCCAGCACGCCCATCGCCAGATACATCGACCCGCCGCCGAAATCGCCGAGCAGGTTGAGCGGCGGCACCGGCGCGCCGCCGGCCGGGCCGATCGCGGCGAGCGCGCCGGTCAGCGCGATGTAGTTGATGTCGTGGCCGGCCGCCCTGGCCAGCGGCCCGTCCTGGCCCCAGCCGGTCATGCGGCCGTAGACGAGGCGCGGATTGGCGGCGAGGCATACGTCCGGCCCAAGCCCGAGCTTCTCCATGACGCCGGGACGGAAGCCTTCGATCAGGATGTCGGCCTCCTTCGCCAGCCTCAGCACCGTCGCCACGCCTTCCAGCGATTTCAGGTCGACGGCGAGCGAGCGCTTGTTGCGGTTGAAGAGGTCGTAGCGCACCGGGATCTCGACCCCGAGACCCGACGGGGCGAGCCGGTCGACGCGGATCACGTCGGCGCCCATGTCGGCCAGAAGCATGCCGCAGAACGGCCCCGGCCCGATGCCCGCCATCTCGATGATCCGGATCCCCGCGAGCGGTCCCATGTTTCCTCCCCGTCTCGTTTCTTGTTCCGAACTGCTGGGGGAAATGTGCCGCGAACGCAAGCGGCGAGAAGGCTTGCCGCACTGTCCTTGATCCTGGTCAAGGTGGCCGATCCCGCACGGCCTATGGTTCGGCGCGACGCCTTTCGAAGGGAAGTCCACATGCGAAATTTCAAACGCGCGTTCTGGGCCGCGCTCGCCGTCCTGACGCTGCTGTGGCTGGTCGCGGAGCCTTCGGTGTTCCGGTCGTCCACCTTTCTCGAGCTGCGCGGTTCGATGGTGCAGCTGACCGGCGTGCTGGCGATCGGATGCATGAGTCTGGCGATGGTCCTGGCGCTGCGGCCCCGCTGGCCGGAAGCCTGGCTCGGCGGACTCGACAAGATGTACCGTCTGCACAAATGGCTTGGCATCGCCGCGCTGGTCTTCTCCGTCGTGCACTGGCTCTGGACCCAGGCGCCGAAATGGGCGGTGGGCTGGGGATTGATCGAGCGGCCGGTGCGGGGCGAAAGGCCGCCGATCGAGGATCCGGTCGAAGCATTCCTCATGAGCCAGCGCGGAATCGCCGAAGGATTGGGCGAGTGGGCCTTCTACGCCGCGGTCGTGCTGATCGCGCTGGCGCTCATCCAGCGCTTTCCCTATCGGCTGTTCTTCAAGACGCATCGTCTGCTGGCGGTCGCCTATCTGGTGCTCGCCTTTCACACGGTCGTGCTGGTCAAGTTCGCCTACTGGACGTCGCCGATCGGCTGGCTGATGGCGGTCATGCTCGCCGCCGGGGTGTGGGCAGCCGTCGTCGTTCTTCTTCGCAAGGTTGGCGCGGGGCGACAGGTCGAGGGGACCATCGCCGGGCTGCACTATTTCCCGGGGGTGAAGGCCCTTGAGACCGTGATCGACGTTCCCCAGGGCTGGCCCGGGCACAAGGCCGGTCAGTTCGCCTTCGCCACGTCGGACACATCCGAGGGAGCACATCCCTATACCATCGCCTCGGGTTGGCGCGACGACGAACGGAAGATCACCTTCGTCACCAAGGAACTTGGAGACCATACCAGCCGCCTGCCGGGCAATCTCCGCGTCGGCCAGAAGGTCAAGATCGAAGGACCTTACGGCTGCTTCACCTTCGACGACGATTGCCCGCAGCAGATATGGGTCGGCGGGGGCATCGGCGTCACGCCCCTCATTGCCCGCATGAAGCACATGGCGGCTCAGAAGGAAGCGCCTGACTGGCCACCATCGCAACAGGTCGACGTCTTCCACACCACCGCCGACGTGGACGAGGAGGCGCTGAACAAGATCGCCTCCGATGCGCAGAACGCGAACGTGAGGCTGCATGTGCTTATCGATGCGCGCGACGGCCGCCTGACCGGCGAGCGCATCCGTGCCGCGGTGCCGAAATGGCGCGAGGCGAGCATCTGGTTCTGCGGCCCGACCGGTTTCGGCGAGGCCCTGAAGGACGATTTCGCGGCGCAGGGCTTTCCGGTGGAAAAGCGCTTCCATCAGGAACTGTTCGCGATGCGGTAAGGGCGCATGCGGTGCGCCGGAGTTGAGGCCCGAGAGAAGGGCTATCAACCCGGCGCGCGCAGACGGTAGCTGTCCGACATAGGGGCGCGAGCATCGAATACTGATGTAGTGAGGTAATCTCGCAGGCCGAAGTCGAGGCCCGGCAGATAGGTCAAATCCGCCGGCCGGTCTCCTCGTCGACCGCGCCGCCGATCTCGAAGTGCAATCTCAATCCGCCGAGCGGCTTACCCTCTTCGAGCGTCAGCAGCCTACCCAATTCCTCGGCATTAGCCTAAGCGGACGTTCTGCAAAGCGCCCCAATTGCGGTTATGGAACCTGTCATGGCGCCTGCCTGGAAGCCGATACCGACTGAACCCGCGCGGCGATCAACCGGTCCGACTGCGCGACGATGCGCGAACCAGATCTGCCGCCTTCTCTGCGATCATGACCACGGGCGAAGCCGTGTTTCCCGAGACGATCCGCGGCATGATCGAGGCGTCGACCACGCGCAGCCCGGCCAGTCCGTGGACGCGCAGGTCGTGTCCCACCACCGCCCGCTCGTCCTGCCCCATCCTGCATGTCCCCACCGGATGGAAGATCGTCGTCGCGATGTTGCCTGCTTGTGTCACAAGCTCGTCGTCGGTCTGATGCGCCGGGCCGGGCAGGACCTCTTCCGGCCGGTAGCGGGCGAGCGCCCGCGCTGTCATGATCTGCCGCGCTTGCCGCAACGACTTCACGGCTACATCCCGGTCGCTCTGGGCGGAGAGGTAGTTGAGCCTGATCTCCGGCTGCCGGTTCGGCTCGGCGGTCACCGCGTGGACGTTGCCCATGCTTTCCGGCCTCAGGTTGCACACCGAGACAGTGATGGCCGGGAAAGGATGCAGCGGGTCGCCCAGCCGATCCGTCGACAGTGGCTGGACATGGTATTCAAGGTCGGGCGTCGCGCGTGAGGGGTCCGATTTGGTGAACATGCCGAACTGGCTCGGCGCCATCGACATCGGGCCCGATTGCATCAGCGCGTATTGCAGCGCGATCCGCGCTCTGCCGAACCAGCTGTTGAACATGGTATTGAGCGTCTTCGCGCCCGACACTTTGTAGACCGTGCGGATCTGCAGATGATCCTGCAGGCTTTCGCCGACACCCGGACTTTCGTGCACGACGTCGACGCCAATTCGCTGCAGCACCTGGGGTTGTCCAACACCCGACAGTTCCAGCAGTTTCGGCGAGTTGATCGAGCCCGCCGCGAGCAGGACCTCGCCGTCCGCGCGCACCTCGTGAAGCTTGCCTTCAGTCAGATACCGCACGCCTGCGACCCGTTTGCCCTCGATGATGAGGTTCTGGGTCAGGCCTTTTGTCACCAGCCGCAGGTTCGGCCGCTTCAGCGCCGGCCGCAGAAACCCCTTCGCGGCATTCCAGCGCAGCCCACGCTTCTGGTTGACTTCGAAAAAGCCGGAACCCTCGTTGTTTCCGTCGTTGAAGTCCGCCCGCGGTTCTATGCCAAATTCGCGCGCCCCCTCCTGCACCGCACGCAGGATGTCCCAGGTGAGACGCTGCTTCGACACTTTCCATTCGCCGCCGGCGCCGTGCAGGTCCGTTTTTCCGCCGTAGTGGTCTTCCGATTTCAGAAAATAGGGCAGCACGTCGTCCCAACCCCAGCCGATATTGCCCATCTGGCGCCAGCCGTCATAGTCGGCCGCCTGGCCACGCATGTAGATCATGCCGTTGACCGAGGAGCAGCCGCCCAGAACCTTGCCACGCGGATAGACGAGCGAGCGACCGTTGAGGCCCGGCTCGGGAGCGGTCTTCATCATCCAGTCGGTGCGCGGATTGCCGATGCAGTAGAGATAGCCGACCGGGATGTGCACCCAGTGATAGTTGTCCGAGCCGCCGGCCTCGATCAACAGGACGCGCGTGGCGGGATCCTGGGTCAGGCGATTGGCCAAGACGCAGCCGGCCGTGCCGGCGCCGACGATGATGTAGTCGTAGCGGCCCTCAATCACGATGCGCTCATCTCCGGCGAGGCCAATTCTCGCCACAGTGGGTCGACCGCTTCGGTCAGGCGTGTCCAGATCGCATAGCGCCGGTCATAGTGCGCTTGCATCGCCGGATCGGGAGCGAACGATCGCGCCGGCCGCGCCATGGCGGCCACTGCCTCGGCCTCGTTCGGATAGAGCCGCACGCCGATCGCCGCAGCCATCGCGGCGCCAAGCGCGCCGGTCTCCCGCGCCTCGGCCACGGTCACTGGAACGCCCAAGCCGTCAGCGAACATCTGCGCCCACTGCGCCGAGCGGGAGCCGCCGCCTGACAGCGCGGCGGTCGAGAAGGTCACGCCGGCCTCGGCCAGCACGCCAATGTGTCGGCGATGCTCAAACATCACGCCCTCGAAGATCGAGCGCAACAGATGCCCTTCGCCATGCCACCCGGCAAGCCCGAAGAAGCCGCCACGCTGATGCGCCCCCAGCCGTCCGCCATAGAGGAACGGATGGAACAGCGGATCGTCATGCGCAGGGGTCACGCCGGCCACGACTTCGTTGACGAAGCCAAACGGATCGTCGTGATGGCCGCCGCGCTCGACCAGTGCGCGGACATACCATTCGAGGTTGGCGGCCGAGGTCGCGCTGTTTTCCATGTTGATGAAGAGGCCGGGCCCGTAGGCGGTGACCATGAAGACGCGGTCGTCGCGCACCGGCGCATCCGAGAAAACCTGATTGATCGACCAGCTGCCGACCACGACCGACGCGGCCCCGGCTCCGACCGCGCCCGACCCGAGCGCCGACGCGACGACGTCGAAATAGCCGGCGACCACGGGCGTGCCTCGCGCCAACCCGGTCGCCTCTGCTGCCTCTGCCGTGACCAGGCCGACGACACTGGATGGCTGGAGCAATTGCGGCAGCAGGCCGACGGCGTCCTCCAGTCCGTAGAGCGCGAGCAGATCGCTATCGTATTCGGCCTGCGGCAGCCGCAAGAGACCGGCGCCCGACATGTCGGAAATCTCGCTGGCGCGCTCGCCGGTCAGGCGCCAGGTCAGGATATCCTTGGCGAAGAGCAGCGTTCCCGCGCGCCGGTAGACTTCCGGCCGAAGCCGCTTGAGCCATGCGAGCAAGGTGGGCGTCTGCGAGGGCCAGGGCCTCTGTAGCCCAATGGCGTGCATGTCGGCGCCGGCCGCCAAGTCGAGTTCGGCGGCAAGCGCGGCGGCCCGCGTGTCGAGCGATTGGATGCCGATCAGCGGCCCGCTGTCGCGGTCCAGCAGATAGAGCCCGTTGCCATGTCCAGCGGTGCCGATGGCGACGATGTCACTGGGGTCGATGCCGGCCGCGCCGATGCAGCCGGCGATGGCGGATTTGGCGTTCTCCCAGAGTTCCGAGACGGACCGCTCGACCATGCCGGCGGCCGGCTTATGGGTCGCGCCGTCGATGCCATGAGCGGCGAGCTGCCGCCCGAGAGCGTCGAACAGAACCGCCTTGATGACGGTGTTGCCGGCGTCGAGGCCGAGGAGATAGGGGCCGCCGTCAGCCACGATTGTAGATGTCCCAGGCTTCTTCGCCGCCGACGTCCTGATGGATCATGGCCATCAGCGCGTTGACCACGGCCTTGGGGTTGGAATGCTGATAGATGTTGCGGCCGTAGACCATGCCCTTGGCGCCTTGCCGCATCAATGTAGCCGACTTCGCCAGCACCGCCTTCAAGTCTTCCTTGCCGCCGCCGCGCACCAGCACCGGCACCCGTGCCGCCTCGACGACGCGGTGGAACTCCTCCGGATCGTCGGTCGGGTCGGCCTTGATGATGTCGGCGCCCATTTCCGACGCGAGGCGGACGAGTGTGACGATCTTCTCCGCATTGCCGTCGACCTGGTAGCCGCCGCGCACCTCGTTGGGCAACATGACCAGCGGTTCGATCATGAGCGGCATGCCATAGCGATGGCATGCCGCCCGGACCTTGCTGATGTTCTCCACGCATTGGCGGAACAGGTCCGGCTCGTCGGGCAGCATGAACAGGTTGACCACCACGCAAGCCGCATCCATCTCCAGCGCACCGATGATCGGCTCGTCGTGGTTCTGCAGCAGCGACCACATCACCTTGTGGCGCTGCGCATTGTAGGGGTTGCCCATGTCGATGCGCATGACCAGCGCCGGCTTGTCCTTCTCCGGCCTTGCCTGCAGCAGGTCGGCCTGGCCATAGGCCATCTGGATCGCGTCGGGCTTCGCGCGGATCAAGGTGTCGACCACGCCCGCCATGTCCTCAAGGCCGACCAGGAAGCCGGGCTCGTTGCAGACTCCGTGGTCGAGCGCCACGTCGAGGCAGCCTCCATTCGTGAACAGCCGGTTCATGCGGGCCTTTGTACTCATACGCATGTCGTGCTCCTGTCGTGCGTTCGTTGTTCGAGCATCTCCAGCGAGACGCCATGGTATGTCGCCAGATTGCCGATAACCGTCTCCACCTCTTGCGCCTGTCGCTCGGCGTTCCACCCAAGCTCCTTCGCCATCGCCGTGGCGACACTAGAGATCAGGGCCGTCGACACCTCGCCGCGGATCGCCAGCGGCGTGCGGCGCAGCAGCATGTCCTCCAGCCCGACGACAAGCTCATTTCGCGCAAGATACGCGATTTCCGCCGATGTCACCCAGCAGTCGGCTTGGAGCGGCACGTCGTCGGGTCGATTGAGACAGAACTCCAGCAGCTTTTCCGCGCGTGTGCCATAGGCGTCGACCAGCCAGGCGGCGCGTTTGACGCTGATGCCATGACGCGCCACGAGAGATCGTTCGAGTTCCGAAGGATCCGTCGGAAACCCGGCGCCACCTCCGATGGCCAGACCGATCGTGTCGCGTACGCGGGCGCGGCCGAGTTCGTCCAGCACGACATCGGCAGCCTGTTCGGCGAAGGCGCGAAATGTCGTCCACTTGCCGCCAACCATGCAGAATTGCGGCACCGCGCCGTCAATGCGGTGGATGAAATGGCCACGCGAGATCCGGCCGGTGAATTCATGGTCGCTCTTCGCGAGCGGCCGAATGCCGCTGTAGCTGTAGACGACATTGTCGGACGATAGCGGGACGGTCGGGAACACCTCCCGCACCGCGCCAAGGATGTAGTCCTTCTCCTCGGGTTCGCATCGGACTCGGTCTGCCTTCTCAACGCGAATGTCCGTCGATCCGGCCAGCACCTTGCCGAGATAGGGAAAGATGATGCAGACGCGCCCGTCCTCCCGCTCGAAGAAGATCATGTGGCCGCCCAGCGCCTCGTAGAGCGGCGCGCAGTCGAGAATCAGGTGCGAGCCCTTCGTGCCGGAGATGAAGCGTTCAGCGCCCTCCCCGCGATCCGACAGACTGGCGAGCGACTCGTCCAGCCAAGCGCCGGTCGCGTTTACGACGGCGCGGGCGATGACCTGAATGACCTCGCCAGACGGACCGTCGGTCACCCGGAGGCCGTCGCCGGATTGAGAAATCCCGGCATGGTTCAGCGCGACGCAGGCAGGCGCCAGGCGGATGGTGTCGAGCACCAGTTCCAGACCGAGCCGTTCCGGATAGCTGATCCAGGCGTCATAATAGGTCGCGGAGAAGCGCAGCCGCGGTGACAGCGCCGGCCAGTGCTTCAGCGTCTCGCGCGCGCCGCGGAAGCGGTGCTTCGGCAGCAGGCGACGGTGACGAGTGGTCCAGTCATAGAGCATCAGCCCGATCTTGATCGGCAGCGCGCCTCGGCTCGCCGGGCGGCTGGTCATCCCGAAGAACCCCGCCGCCCCGTTGAGCAAGCCGGAGAAGAGCGAGTTGATCGGGATCGTCGTCGGCAGCGCGCGCACCATGTGCGGCGCGTTGAGCAACAGCGCGTCGCGCTCGCGCAGCGATTCCCAGACGAGATCGAACTCGCCGTTCTCAAGATAACGCAGGCCGCCATGGATCATCCGCGATGGCGCCGCACTGCACCCTGAACAGAAATCGTTGCGCTCGACCAGCAGCACCCTCAGACCCTGCAGCGCCAGTTCGCGGTAGACGCCGATGCCGTTGATGCCGCCGCCGACGACGATGACGTCGAAGGCGCCATCCTGGCGGATCAGGTCGAGGTTCCGGTCTCTCTGTTCAGGCATGGCGTGTCGTTCGCCGTCACGGGTACGGCGCTGGTCCTTGGGCGTTTCGGTGGGCGGTCAGGCGTCGAGGTCTGTCAGATGGCGCGTGGCGGCCTCGCTGATCGTGTGAATATCGGTGGATGACAGACGGATACGCCCTGCCTTGGCGTTTTCCCGTGCCTGGTCCGGATTGCGCGCGCCGCAGAGCGAAAACGTGATGCCGGGCTGCTGCAAGGTCCATGCGATGACGATCTGGCCCGGTGTCGCCCAGTGGGCCTCGGCGATCGGTCGGATTTCGTGCATCAGCCGCGCCACCTTCTCCCGGTTGGCGATCGAGAAGCGCGGATTGTCCTTGCGTTGGTCGTCGCCCTCGAACACCCGGTCAGGGCCGATGCCGCCGGACAGCAGGCCCAGCGCCAGCGACGAATAGCTCAGCGTCGACACGCCGTGAGCGGCGCAGGCAGGCAGCAGCGTCGACTCGATGCCGCGCCGGATCATCGAATATTCCTCCTGGATCGCATCGAGCGGCCCGGCCGCGACGTAGGCCTCGAGGTCGTCCACCGAAAGGTTGCTCGCCCCGATCGAGCGGATCTTGCCTTGCTGCTTCAGGTCTTCCAGCGTCGCCATCGTCTCGGCGATCGGCGTGGTCGGGTCCTGCCAATGGGTGATGTAGTGGTCGATGTGATCGGTGCCGAGCCGCTTGAGGCTCTGTTCCAATTCATAGGCGATCGAGTCTCGCCCCAGGTGGCGATGGACCGGTTTGCCGTCGTAGTCGAAGAAGTAGTTGCCCTGGCGCGTATGCCAGACGAGGCCGCACTTGGTTGCGAGAACGACCTTGTCGCGCCGTCCGCGGATCGCCTTGCCCACGATCTCCTCGGCCAGGCCCATGCCATAGGCGGGTGCAGTGTCGACGAGGCTGATGCCCTCGTCGAGCGAGGCATGGATCGCGGCGATCGACTTGCCTTCGTCGGTGCCGCCCCACATCCAGCCGCCGATGGCCCATGTGCCGAGCCCGATGGCTGAGGCCCTGACGCCCGACGAGCCGATTTCGCGGACAAGCATTTCATGCGACATTCTGCAAAGGCTCCATGGCTTCGAGCACGGCACCTGCCGTCTCCTCGTCGAGAACGAGCGCGTCGAGAAAGCGCCCGTTGAGGGCGGCGCGGATCGGCAGAACCTTCTCCGGTCCGGCCGCTACGCCGATGGTACGGGGGCACCGGGAAAGGTCCGAGGGTTCGAGCGCGACCAGGCACGAGTTCAGCGGATGGTCGGCGACCGAGCCGTCCTCGCGGATCAGGTGCGCCAGGAACTCGCCGCGCACGCCGCTTTCGATCAGCAGTTCGCGGCTGGTGTTGGTCAGCGGGTTGAGGTCGTAATAGCTCGATCCGGGCGTCACAATGGAGCCGATGCCGACCAGCGCCACGGTTGCCTTGCGGGCAAGATCGAAGACTTCCCTGACCGATGCCATGTCCATCAGCATGTCGCGCTGCTCGCGGCTTTCGGCAAAGAGCGGCGCATGCATCAGCAGCGTGCGGCCCCCGAGCCGCTCGGCGAGGCGGGAGGCCAGATGATTGACATCGGTGTAGAACTTGCCCTGCACGCCCCCGGTCAGCGGCACCACAGTCACGTCGAAGGCGCGGTCGGGCGACAGGTTCTCGACCACCGCGCTGACCGCCTTGCCGCCGGTGATCGCGATGACGTCGCCGTCGCGCAGCGTTTCAAGCAACATGTTGGCGGCAGCGCGCCCGACCTGCTGCAGCGTTGTGTCGGGGCTGCCGGGGACCGTCGGCGCCACGACGCTTGCCGACAGGCCGCCGGCTTTGGTCAGGCGGGTCTCCAGGTCGACCAGCGGTTGGAACGGGCTCTCGATGGCGATCTTCACCATGCCAAGCTTGCGGCCCTGGGCGATGAGACGGTTCACCTTCGAGGGCGACAGGTTCAGCGCCAGCGCGATGTCGGACTGTTTCATGTCATCGACGAAATGCAGCACCAGCACGGTGTAGATCTGCCGGATCGCCTCGAAGTCTTCCCGGTTTTCAGCCATCTCAGCCACGCCGCTTGTTGAGGTAATGGTCGATCGTCACTGCCGTCAGCAGGATCGAGCCGCGAATGATATCCTGCCAGTAGACCGAGACGTCGAGAAGCGCGAGGGAACTCGACACCACGGAGAGCAGGATCGTGCCGAGAATGGCGCCGAAGATCGTGCCGGAGCCACCGGACAGGCTCGCCCCGCCGATGACGGCCGCCGCGATAACGTTCAGCTCCATGCCGATCCCGAAGGTCGGCTGGGCCGAGCCGAAGCGGGCCATGTAGATGATGCCGGCCACGCCGCAGAGCGCCGAGCAGAGCGTGGTGGTCAGGAACACGACCTTCTTGGTGCGGATGCCCGAATAGGCGGCGGCCTTCTCGTTGCTGCCGGTGTAGAACACTTTCCGGAACATCGTCGTGCGTCGCAAGAGGAAGTCGAAGGCGACGACCACGACGACGAAGATGACAATGACCACGGGGATGACGCCGATCGATCCCTGGCCGATGAACTTGAATTCCGGTGGCAGCGTGTAGAGGCCGAGCGGCCTGCCCCCGGTGCCGAGCAGACAAAGGCCGCGCGCTATCACCATCACCGCCAGCGACACGATGAAATGGTGCAGGCCGACACGGGTGACGAAGAAGCCCATCGCCGCTCCTATGGCCGTGCAGGCGGCAATCGCCATGCCCGACGCCAGCCAGGGATCGACACCGTTCAGGAACAACAGCCCTGCGATCACCATCGCAAGCGCGGTGACGGAACCGACCGAAAGGTCGATACCGCCCGAGATGAGCAGGATCGTCATGCCAACGACCACAACACCTTCCACCGCGAAGGCCATGGCCATCGCGCGCATGTTGTTCCAGGTCAGGAAATAGGGGGAGGCGAACGACATCGCGATGAACAGGACGAGGATGATCAGGACGAGTCCCGTCTCGCGCATCCGCAGCAGGCGCCGCAGCGTGTCCGTGACACTGCCCGAAGCGTTGCGGCCCTTTCCGGAAGGAGTCGTTGCGGCCAAGATGGTTCCCTCCGCGCTCATGCCGCCACCGGCCGTTGTTCGCCCAACGATGCGAGATGCATGATCCTGTTCTCCGTCATTTCGTTGCCTGTCACCTCGCCGGCAATGCGCCCCTCGCGCACCACGAGGACGCGGTCGCAGACGCCGATCAGTTCGGGAAGCTCCGAGGAAATCACCACGATGCCGACGCCGCTCCGGGCGAGGTCGCGCAGGATGCGGTGGATCTCGGCCTTGGCGCCGACATCGACGCCGCGCGTCGGCTCGTCGAGGAAGATCACCTTGGGATTGACCGAGAGCATTTTCGCAATGGCGACCTTCTGCTGATTGCCACCCGACAGCGCTGACACCGGTTGCCCGACATGGCCGTAGCGCAGGTTCAGCCGGGCGCCGAGCCGCTCGGCCTGCTCGTTCTCCCGGCGATCGTCGATGATACCCGTACGGGTCGAGACCTGCTCGACGCTCAGTGCCGAGACATTCGCGGCGATCGACATGTCGAGGAACAGGCCGTCGCCCTTGCGATCCTCGGACAGGTAGACGATGCCCTCGGCAATGCTGTCGGCATAGTGCACCAGGTGCAGCACGCGCCCGTGCAGCGACACCTCGCCGCTCACCTCGCCCTCCAATCTGCAGATGCCCTTGACGATTTCCGTCCGCCCTGCGCCGATCAGACCGGCCAGGCCGAGAATTTCGCCCTTGCGGAGCTGGAACGAGACGTCGCGAAACCGCTTTCGCTCGGTCAGGCCGCGCACGTCGAGGATGATCTCGTGAGAGCGTTCGTCCTTGCCCAACTTCGGCGGGTAGAGACTGTCGATCACGCGACCGACCATGGCGCTGACCACCTCGCCTGGTGTCGTCTCGGCGACATTCATGGTCGCGATATACTGGCCGTCGCGCAGCACCGTGACGCGGTCGCAATTGTCGAAAATCTCGACCATGCGGTGGGAGATATAGATGATCGAAATGCCCTGTCCGGCGAGCGTATGCATGATTCCGAAAAGGATCTGGGCTTCGCGCTCCGTCAGCGCGGCGGTCGGCTCGTCGAGGATCAGCACGCGGCAATCCAGCGTCAGCGCCTTGGCGATCTCGACCAACTGCTGCTGTGAGATCGAGAGCGAGCGCACCGGTGCCGTGGGATCAATGTCGCCGAGACGGCGCAGGATCTCGGCGGCCCGCCGTTCCAGGTCGCGGAAATCCATCAGCATCGCGCGGCTCGAATTGGTCGCCGCCATGAAGATGTTCTCGGCCACGGTGATGTCGGGGCAGAGCGCGATTTCCTGGTGCACGAAGCCGATGCCGAGCGTCTGCGCCATGGCCGGCGAGGTTATGGTGACCGGCTGGCCGTCGAGACGGATCTCGCCGCAATCGGCGCGGAGGATTCCGTCGATGATATTCATCAACGTCGACTTGCCGGCACCGTTCTCGCCTGCAAGCGCATGGATCTCTCCCTTGCGCAACTGGAAGCCTACGCCGCGCAGCGCACGGATCGGCCCGAAGGATTTCGACAGGTTGGTGATCTCTAGGATCAGATCGTCTGTGCCGGCCGTCATTGGCTTCATTCCATTGTGAACATGCGTATCGGTGCCCGCGCCGCGTCGCGTGGCGCGGGCATCGTTGCTGGCCTCGGACCGATTAGCTCGGATCGCGTCCGGCCATGTACTTGTTCAGGTCGAACGAGTCGGCGTTTTCCTTGGTGATCACCGCGAACCCATTGTCGATGAAGGGGATTTGCATCGGGTTGTAGCCCGACACCTTGTAGTCGTTGAACGGGTCGAACATGTCCGGATGCGCCGCCAGGAAGGTGGCGATAAAGCCCATGAAGCCCTGGACGCCCTGGTTCGGGTTGAGCGACATGTGGATGTTGCCCGCCTTGATGTGCTCCAGCGTCGCCGGAGTGACGTCGGCGTGAAGGATCAGCACCTTGGCCTTGGCCTCGAGCACCGCCGCAACGGCGCCCTCGGCCGAGCCGGCCTCCGGAATCCACATCGCCTTCAGGTTCGGATTGGCCTGCAGGATCGAGGCGGTCGCCCGGTTGGCGGCATTGGCGTCCTGGTTGGACGCCTGGCGGCCGACCAACTTCATGTTGGGGTAGTTCTTCTCCATGTAGGCGATGAGCGCCGTCACGCGCAGGTCGTGGTTGCTCTGGCCCGGGTTTTCGAGAACCGCATACTCCGCGCTGTCGCCGACCTGCTTGACGATCTCCTCGGCCGCGAACTTGGCTTCGGCGAGATTGTCCGACGTGATGTAGGCGGTGCGCTTGGATTTCGGCGAGTCGGCGGCGAAGGTCACGACGTCGACGCCGCCGTCGATGGCGCGGTTGATCGGCTCGATGAAAGGATCCGACTGCATCGGGTGGAGCAGAATACCGGCCGGGCTCCTGACCAGGTCCTGCTCGAACGAAGCGATCTGCTTGGTGATGTCATAGTCGGGCGTGCCCGAGAAGACCGTCTCGCAGCCCATCGCCTCAGCCGCCTGCTTGAAGCCTTGGTAGACGGGCACCCAATAGGGGTGGGCCGAGACCATGACGTTCATGATGTAGGTCTCGCCCGGTTCGCACTGGAATTTGCTCTGGGCGAGTGCGCTCCCCGTCGAGACGAGGGCAAGTGTCATTGTCGCCGCGGCCAAGGGCCCGGCCAGTCTAAAACGCTTCATTGTCTCCTCCGCTTGGTCTCTTGCCTCGCACTTGATGCTGACAGCATTGAAAGGCGATCGCAAGAAATTTCATATCGCGAATTTTATCGCGACGCAGTGGATATGACAGTGTTGACGTTAGTGTGTCAACTATGCTGCACGAAAATTCGCTAAGTGAAATTTCTTGCAGGCAATGTGATCGACGCTCGAATGTCCGCTATCCGCGTTCCGCGCCCAACAGCAGACCGTTCTGGAGTCCGCCCCGCCAGCTGGAAACTCCACTGATGGAGATCAAGAGGCGGACGGAAGATGGTGGGGACAGTGCACCTATCTACGCGCGCGCGACGACGGATCGCCAGGCAGCGGGAGAGTCCTTCACCGACGATGTTCAGCGCGGTTCGCAGGCCTGATGCGCAACATGATCTCCGCAGGCGACATATCGCTGCGGAAGCGCTACTCGAATTCGCCGCGCGTCCTGAACTCCGCATGGTTGTTGGCGATGCGGCTTATGATGCAGCGAGCTATCTCGTCCCTATCGATCCTCACGCAGCGCATCGGTGGATCGACGATCGTCGGTGTCGGCTTGTAGCCGGCACTCAGCCAAAAGGCATAATCGACATTGGCGCCCGTATTCGCTGAGGCGATCTGCGCAAGCAGGTCCGCGAACTCGCCTTCGCCGATCTTAATTGGCTCGGCGACACGGTCGGCGCGCCAGTGCAGGCCAAAGCGCGCGAGCGGCGGCGCATTAGTTGCATAAAGCACGGGCACGATGGGGGCGTCATGACTGCCGAGATGAAAATTCTTTAGATCAAGGGCGTAGTCGTGCACCTGCTGAATGGCGTAAGCATCGTAGGCCGTCGCCCCGACTTTGAATTCGACGACGAGAATCGCGTTCGGCAACGCGATGACGACATCGGCGCGCTTGCCCATTCTCGGAATGGAAAATTCAAAAAGAATATGCGCCGCGGCATGATCGCCGATCGCCTCTTTGACCAAGGCGATTTGATCAAGCCATGCTTGCCGCTGCTGATGTTCCAGCGCAAATCCATGCGCGCGCGTCAACTCCCCGAGAATGAAGGACGTATCGGCCTGAATGAACTCGGCGGCTGTGGCTTGATAATAGGCTTTGCGCATCCACCGAAGGGTGCCGGAGGTGTGGATGCTTATCAAGCAAAGCTGCGAGCTAACGGCGAGTTATGCGCAGGGGCGACGTGGCTTAGAAGGCTAGCGCTGCAATCTTGGTCGTCTCCATGCGCGAAAGCATGGCGCGGGTCCGGGGGCGGCGGACGCCCCAGGGTCGTGGTCCAGCTTCGATAAGCTGGCGGCATCCAATCCGCGTAGGGTTGATCACGGTTCCATGGGGCAGGAACGCCCCTGGTCGATGGGTGCAGGGAGAGCGAAGTCTCCCGCGAGCGATCAACCGGCGATACGGTTGAATGGCGCGCCGAGGCTCAATGCCGAGAAGCGCCACGGCCTGGGGGATGCAACGGGGGCGCGCAGCGGCCCCCTTGCCAAGATTGCGGGTACTACCCCGCACATCTTGCGATCTCTCCTATCAGCTTTGTGCCATTGACTGATGCCCAATCGGCTTCTCGCGCCACTAAATAATTTGGGTGTCGCGCCGCCCAATAGTGGTTGCACTACCGAAAATAGACACCGAAGAGACACATTTTTTTGGACCATAGCGAGGGTGCTTGCCGCGGGGACAAATGTAGCATTTTCGATCTGACCTAGCATCTTCCGGCAGTATACTATTAGGAACAAATTCCTTGAATGTTCCTAATTCGTTCTATATGATCTGGAGGTGACTATGGCCAGAAAAGAAAGGAGGGCCGACATGGAAACCGAAGTAATGCGCGGTCCTCGACCGAATGTTGATCTGGGCCGCTACCGCGCTGATCTGGCTGATCTTTCTCTGTCAGACGATCAGGAACGAGAGCTCCTGGAGACGCTATGGAACATTATGTCTTCGTTCGTCGAAATGGGGTTCACGGTCGATGTCTGTGGACTTCTGTTCGATGATGTCAACGACGCGGCAGACGGTGAGTCGCGGCGTGTTACCCTTCCCTCTTCACCTAGCATGGAGATGCCATCGGACGGCAGCGGAGAGGACGGTATAAAATGAAGAGCGAGAGACCAAGAAAGGCAATCGGCTATGCGCGCGTGTCGAGCAGCAAACAGGTCAAGGTCGGCGACGGACTGAAAAGTCAGGAGACCCGATGTGCCGAATTCGCGCGCATGAAAGGCTATGACCTCGTCGCGACCTTCGATGACGATGCGTCGGGAGGCAGTGTAGACCGTAAAGGGATGAACGCAGCGCTGGCCTATGTGCGTGCGCATCCCGAATATCAGTTCGTCATCATCATCGACGATGTATCGCGGCTTGCGCGCGGCCTCGAACAGCATCTGCAATTGCGCGCCGCCATCCACGCGGCAGGCGCGATCCTCGAATCCCCGTCGATCGAATTCGGCGAAGACTCCGATTCCATCCTCGTCGAAAACCTGCTCGCGAGCGTATCGCAGCATCAGCGGCAGAAGAACGGCGAGCAAACCAAGAACCGCATGCGCGCCCGCGTGATGAACGGGTATTGGCCCTTTCACCCCGCTGTCGGTTTCAAGCATGTGCGCGTCAGCGGACGCGGCATGCTGCTCCAGCGCGACGAACCAGTCGCCTCGATCGTGCAGGAGGCGCTGGAAGGATACGAGCGCGGCCGGTTCGACAATCAGGCCGACGTGATGCGCTTCCTCCAGGATCAACCGCTGTTTCCCAAGGACTCGCGCGGCCTCGTGCGCCACCAGAGCGTCTCCAACCTTCTGACCAATCCGCTGTATGCGGGATACGTCCACGCGCCGAAATGGAACGTGTCGCTGCGCGAAGGCCAGCATGAAGGGCTGATCTCTTACGAGAGCTTCCGGCGAATTCAGGACAGGCTGAATGGCGGGAGCTACGCGCCGCGCAAGAAGAACCTGAACGAAGATTTTCCGCTGCGCGGCTACGTGCTGTGCGCCGAATGCGACACGCCCTTGACCGCCTGCTGGTCGAAGGGCTCGAACGCGAAGTACCCATATTATTACTGCCCCCGTCGCGGATGCGATTGCTATGGCAAGACGATCCGCCGCGATAAAATCGAGGGCGAGTTCGAGACGCTGATCCAGTCGGTGCAGCCGACCGAGGCACTTTTCCGGGTTGCCCACAAGATGTTCAAGGACCTTTGGGACGACCGCCACGCCCTCGCCGATACCCGCGCCAAGGCGCTAGGGGTCGAACTGGCCAAGACCGAACGCAAGATCGAGCAGTTTCTCGAACGCATCCTTGCTGCGACCAGTCCGAGCGTCGTCGGCGCGTATGAAAACGAGATTCAAAAGCTCGAAGGGGAGAAGATTTTCATCAAGGAGAGCATGGCGAAAACCGCCCGTCCGCGAAGCAGCTATGACGATACAGTTAGAACTGCGCTCGATTTCCTCTCAAACCCTTGGAATCTTTGGCGTTCGGGGCAGTTGGAGGACCGCAAGCTGGTCCTGAAACTCGTCTTCGCCGAGCGTCTTCGGTATGTGCGAAATGGAGGATTTAGAACGACAAATTTGACCTTACCGTTCAAGGTCTTAGGTGATTTTTTGGCTGGTGAAAACAATATGGCGCACCCGACAAGATTCGAACTTGTGACCTTTGCCTTCGGAGGGCAACGCTCTATCCAGCTGAGCTACGGGTGCGGGCCATGGTCGAAGCGCTGCGGCTTCGGGGTTTCTCATAGACGATAGATCGCGGCGCTTCAACGACCAAAAAGCCGGGGGCACTGGCTTGCTGCCAAGGCTTCACGCGCCGCACCGCTGGCGGAGTCCGGTGAGCCAAGTGGTTTCACTCGCAAACCCGCTCCCCCTTCGCCTAGCCGTGCGGCTGTCGCCGGGGCGCGACCATAGGGAACGGGACATTTCGTGCCATCCACGTCCTTCGCGGTTAACAGGTCGGAAATGTCTGCGCACTAGTTTGACGCATCGGTAGGCGCACCGGCACCTCGCCGCCCGCTGGAGTAGCCAACACGATGTCAGCCAATCCAGATCCCGTCCTCCACGCCCCGTCCCTCGGCGGGCTTGTGCAGGCGATCGGATCCATCGCCTCGATCGTCGAGCATCAACGCGAACGCATCAGGCTGCTCGACGCCGTGGTGGATAATTTCCCCGGAGGAATATCGCTGTTCGACGAGGACCTAAACATGGTGCTCTGCAATATGCGGCAGCGCCAGATGCTCGACTATCCGGAAGAACTCATGGCGAACGGTTACCCTTCGCTGGAGGAGCTTTTCCGCTTCAACGCCAGGCGCGGGGAGTACGGACCGGGCGACGTTGAAGCCATCGTGGCGCGCAAGATGCAGCTGGCACGCAAGCGCGAACCGCACGTGTTCGAGCGCACGCGCCCGAACGGCGCAATCCTCGAGGTCCGCGGCATGCCGATCGCCGGCGGCGGCTTCGTCACGATCTATCTCGATGTCACCGAGCAGCGCCTCGCGCAGGCGACGATCGCGCATATGGCGCATCATGATGCCCTGACCAAGCTTCCGAACCGGATGCTGTTCCGCGACCGGCTGGAACAGGCCGTGGCGCTGGCGGGGCGGGGCGCGGTGATGGCGCTGCACTATCTCGACGTGGACGGATTCAAGCCCGTCAACGACAGGCTGGGCCACAAGGCGGGCGACGAACTTCTCGTCGCCATCTCCGAACGGCTGCTCGGCACGGTGCGCAAACACGACACGGTGGCGCGACTCGGCGGCGACGAGTTCGCCATCGTCCAGACCGGCATCCGCGAGGCCAAGGACGCGGTGAGCCTGGCAAGCCGGGTGGTGAAATCGATCGCGGCACCGTTCGGGATCGCCGGTGGAACCGTGTCGGTCGGCGTTTCGATCGGCATCGCCGTCGCACCCAGCGACGGGCTCGATCCCGACGACCTGCTGCGAAAGGCCGACGCCGCCATGTATGCCAGCAAGGGCTCAGGGCGCTCGCGGATCAGCTTCTTTCAGGCGGCGCGCGCCGCCTGACGACCCGCCATTGCCGGAGACTATCGGTCGACGCCGCCCCAGATCGCCTCGGCGGTCCTGACGACGAGGTCGAGCTTGCGGCGCTGGTCGTCGGCGGTCACCTTGTTGCCTTCCTCCGTCGACGCGAAACCGCATTGCGGCGCGATGCCGAGCTGGTCGAGGTCGGCGAATTTCGACGCCGCATCAAACTTGCGCTTGAGGTCGTCCAGCTTCTCGAGCTCGCCCGTCTTGGTGGTGATGAAGCCGGGCAGCACGCGCTTTCTGCCCTTGGGCAGCAGGCGCAGCGGCTCCAGCCCGCCGGCACGATCACTGTCGTATTCCATGAAATAGACATCGACGCCCGTCTGGTTGAAGATCGCGTCGGCGGCCGGATCGTAGGCGCCCTCGGCAGCGTAGGTGGAGACGAAATTGCCGCGGCACATGTGCATGCCGATCAGCATGTCCGCCGGGCGATCCTTGATCGCCTCGTGCATCATCCAGGCATAGCGCTCGATCAGCCAGTCCGGGTCCTGGCCTTCGGCCTGTTTCGCGGCGCGGTGCTTGGGATCGCACAGATAGGCGAAGAAGATGTCGTCCATCTGCAGGTAGCGGCAGCCGGCATCGTAGAACGCCTTGACCGCCTTGGCATAGGTCTTCGCCAGATCGGCAAACAGCGCCTCGGGATCGTCGCGATACTCCTTCGGATGGATATCCGCCTTTGCAACGCGGAAATGACAGCAGGAGGGGCCGGGGATCGAGATCTTCGGCGTCACCTTCGTCACCGAGGCGACATACTTGAAGTGCTCGAGCATCGGATGATCGTCGGGAAAGTCGAGCTTCTCCTTGATCGTCGGGAAGATCGGCCTGAGCTTCACGCCGTGGAACTGCACGCCTTCATCGCGCTCCTCGAGATCGAGGCCGGTGAGCTCTCCCATGAAGTCGTAGTGCCAGAAGGAACGTCGGAACTCGCCATCGGTGACGGCCAGGAGACCCGCCTCTTCCTGCTGCCGGACAGCCTCGCGAATCGCCTCGTCCTCGATTGCCGCAAGTTCCTCGGCAGGCATAGTCTTGTCTTCATAATGCGCCTTGCGCGCACGCTTCACGGCCTCCGGCCGCAGGAGGCTGCCGACATGGTCCGCGCGATAGGGTGGGGTGGGCATGGCTCGTCCTTCGAGTTCGTTCCGTCCGGCATCGGGTTAGGGCGCCTAGCTGCCACACAATCCCGGCGCTGGCAATTCGCTGTATACAGAAGGAAAGGCCGGGAGAGCTCGGCACCTAAGGCTGGCAGGCGCCGCCGGTCCCTCTCGCCGATAAGAATTGGATCCGGCCAGCCGCAATACGGACTCGCGGAGACGAAACCGGCCCGCTATGCTGGGCATCGAAAGAGAGGAAGGGGCGCGATTAGGGCGGGCTGTATACCAAAGTCGACTTTTCCTCAGGCTTCAAACAAGCCCATTCCCAAATTCGTTCTTTTGTATAACAATCGGCGATCTGATCAGGCCATCCACGGGAGGAAAATGCAATGACCAGACTGACACGCATGCTGCTGGGCGCGACGGTGGCGCTCGGCGCGATCACCGGCGCCGCCTGGGCACAGGACGCCACGCTCAAACTGCACCAGATGCTGCCGCCCCAGGCGACAATTCCGGCCAAGGCGCTCAAGCCGTGGGCCGAGAAGGTGATGAAGGAATCGGGTGGCCGCATCAAGATCGACCAGTTCGACGCCATGGCGCTGGGCGGCAAGCCGCCGGAGCTGATCGACCAGGCCAAGGACGGCGTCGTCGACATCGTCTGGACCGTAATCGGCTATACGCCGGGACGCTTCCCCTCGACGGAAGCGTTCGAGCTGCCGTTCATGATGACGACCGGCGAAGCGACGTCCCGCGCGATCCAGGAATATTGCGAAAAGCACTGCATGGACGAGTTCAAGGACTGGAAGGTCATCGCCTGGCATGCCCACGGCCCCGGCCTAATCCATTCCAAGAACCCGGTGAACAAGCTCGAGGACATGAAGGGGCTCAAGATCCGCGGCGGTTCGCGGGTGATCAACCAGATGTTGGAGAAGCTCGGCGCCACGCCGGTCGGCATGCCGGTGCCGGCGGTGACCGAGGCGCTGTCCAAGGGCGTGATCGACGCCACCACGATCCCGTGGGAGGTTACGCCGTCGCTGAAGGTCGCGGAACTGGTGAAGAACCACACCAGCTTCTCCGGCAAGAACGGCCTCTACACCCAGACCTTCGTGGTGGCGATGAACAAGGCCTCCTACGACAAGCTGCCGGACGACCTGAAGAAGGTCATCGACGACAATTCCGGCATCGAAACCGCCGCCTTCTTCGGCAAGGTGATGGACGAGGGCGACAAGCGGGGACTGGGAATCGCCGAGAAGCTCGGCAACAACATGATCACGCTGGACGAGGCCGAGACGAAGCGCTGGAAGGACACGGCGGCGCCGTTGATCGAGGCGTGGGAGGCGGAGATGACGGCCAAGGGCAAGGACGGCAAGGCACTGGTGTCGGAAGCTCTCGCACTGATCGAGAAATACTCGACCGGCATGTAGACGGTCAGACCGGAAAGGAACCGGCCGCGGCAACGTGGCCGGTTTTTTCTTGCCCATACGGAACGGCTTGACCGGTCGCCGACGCCGGACGATAGAAGCGGTGGCCCGCAGTTTTGCCCGCGGCCACTCGGGGAGAAGGGCCGATGAAGCGCTCGGAGGTCAACCGGATCCTGCGCGAGAGCGACGCCTTCATGCGCGCGCACGGCCAGATCCTGCCCCCCTTCGCCTATTGGTCGCCGGACGAAATGCGGGCGAGGCGCGCCGACATTGCCGGCATCGTCGATCGCCGCCTTGGCTGGGACATTACCGACTATGGGCGCGGCGACTTCGCCCGGCGCGGGCTGTTCCTCTTCACCGCGCGCAACGGCGACCCGGCGGACCTGCGCAAGGGAAGCGGCATGCTTTATGCCGAAAAGATCATGATCTCGCGCAAGGACCAGGTGGCGCCGATGCATCGCCACAACATCAAGGCCGAGGACATCATCAACCGCGGAGGTGGCGCGCTGGCGATCAAGCTGTTTGCCTCCGGGCCGGACGGACTGATCGACCGGGGCGAGGACGTGAGCGTGCCGACGGACGGGGTGATGCGGACGGTCCCCGCCGGCGGCATCCTGCGCCTGTCGCCGGGCGAAAGCGTTACGCTGCTGCCGGGCGTCTGGCATGCCTTCTGGGGCGAAGGCTCGGACGTGCTGATCGGCGAGGTCTCGACCGTCAACGACGACCTGACCGACAACGTCTTCGCAGAACCGATCGCCCGCTTCTCCGACATCGAGGAGGATGAGCCGCCGGTTCATCTGCTCGTCTCCGACTACGACAAGTGGCTTGCCTGAGGCATGGACGAGGCGGGCCTTCTCGCTGCGATCATGGAGCGCGCCGGCGGCCGCGACAGGCTGATCGTGGCGATTGCCGGAGCGCCGGGCTCGGGCAAGTCGACGCTGGCGGAGCGGCTTCGTGACAGGATCGAGGCTTCGGGGGATAGCGTCGCCGTCGTTCCGATGGACGGCTTTCACTTCGACGACCGGGTGCTCGGCGCGCGTGGACTGCTGACACGGAAAGGCGCGCCCGAGACCTTCGACGTCGCGGGCTTCCGTCACCTGCTGACGCGCCTTCGGGCGTGTGAGGCGGATGTCGCGATCCCGGTCTTCGACCGGTCGATCGAGATCGCCAGGGCGGGTGCCGCCATCGTGCCGGCCGAAACGCGCATCATCCTCGCCGAGGGCAACTATCTCCTGCTCGACGAAGCGCCGTGGAACGGCCTTGCCGATGCGTTCGACATGACCGTGTGGCTCGACGTGCCGGTGGACGAACTCGAACGCCGACTGGTGCGGCGCTGGCTCGACCACGGTTTCGCCCCCGAGCAGGCACGCGACAAGGCGCTGTCGAACGACATCCCCAATGCACGGCGGGTGGCCGCCCGCAGCAGGAACGCGGACTTCACGCTGTAACTATTGCGTGCCGCCGAGGTTCCAGCCGCGGCCGCGCGCACCCATCATCTCGTAGCCGTCCGCCATCACGGCGATCGTATCCTCAAGCTTGATGAATCCGCGAGAGGGATGGAGCATCGTCGTCTCGACCGAGACGACCATGCCGGCCTCGAGCGGCTTGTCGGCGTCGACGCCTTCGTAGGCGACCGGATGGTTGGTCATCAGGAATGGCGCCTCGTGGCTGATCAGGCCCATGCCGTGCGCAAAGAAGTCGGTGTAGGCGGCGACCTTCGACGTCTTCAGCACCTGTTCCGCCTGTGCAATGAAGTCGCCTCCACGCGCGCCAGCACGGATGTGCGCGAAGGCTGCCTGCTGCACCTGGTCGATTTCCGAAA
This sequence comes from Mesorhizobium sp., assembly GCA_019635735.1. Classification (GTDB taxonomy): domain Bacteria; phylum Pseudomonadota; class Alphaproteobacteria; order Rhizobiales; family Rhizobiaceae; genus Mesorhizobium_A. The sequence continues at coordinate 713,782 of JAHBYX010000002.1, read as the reverse complement.
GCAGGTCCTGCAACTCGGCATCGGGCTCGCCCAGCACGGCCATCCGACAGAGGTCGCCGATATAGCCGTGATAGTTGCCGCCAGAATCGAGCGACATCACCTCGCCCCGCCGCCAGGTCTGGGGCGAAACGGCACGGTTGTGGCTGGAGCCCAGCGTGATCAGCGCATAGTCGAAGGTCAGACCGCGATCGGTCTCCTCGCGGCGCAGCCGCTCGACGATGTCGCCCTTGGACGAACCTTCGCGCATCGCCGCGAAGACGGCGAGCATGGAATCCGTGATGAGTTCGGAGGCAACGCGCAGCTTCGCCAGTTCCTCCGGCGTCTTGATCGCGCGCAACCGTTCGAGCATGCCGGTGGCGTCGATCAGGGTAGCGTCGGGCAAGGCGGCCTGCAGCGCCGCCCAGGCGTCGTGCGGAACGAACGCCGGCTCCAGCCCGATCCTGGCTCTGGCCAGACCAATGCTCTTCAGATGCGCGGCGGCCTGCGTCGCGGCGTCCACCGAACCCCAGCAATTGGCGAAGACGGACGGCGTCCAGAACGGATTGACCTGCTGCTCGTGGCCTTCCATCCGGTTGCCGACATAGGCGGCCTTGTCCGGGTTGCCCTTCGCATAGATGACGACGGGCAGGTAGCGGCTGTGGCCGATCGCATCCATGGCGTGGAAGAAGATGTAGCGATAGCCGCCGAGCAGATATTGGACATTGTGCTTGGAGGTGGCGAGCAGCACGTCAATGCCGGCCTCATCCATCAGGCGGTCGAGCTTGTCCCGGTCGAACGGCGCACCGGCGGCCTGCGATCTCGCGGGTGATACGTTCATTGGCTTCCTCCCATCCTCGTTGTGCGTTTCTAGACCGAAGCGCGGCAGAAGGAAACTGGTCCAACCAGATGATCCGACCAAAGGATTGGCCCTGAAGGGTTGGCATTCGGCGCGTCTTCGCTAACATGCCGGGTTCATCGTGCCGGCAAAGCGGCACATATTCTGGGAGGTTCATTGATGAAGCATATCGGAGCGCGGCTCGCGGCCGCCGGAGCAATCGCATTTTCGCTGTCGGCGGGCGGAGCCGCCCGGGCAGACGAGTTCATCAACGTGCTGGCCGGCGGCACGTCGGGCGTCTACTACCCGCTGGGCGCGGCCCTCGCCAATATCTACGGCGCCAAGATCGAAGGCGCGCGCACCCAGGTGCAGGCGACCAAGGCATCGGTCGAGAACCTCAACCTGCTGCAGCAGGGCAAGGGCGAGATTGCCTTCGCGCTTGGCGACTCCGTCAAGTTCGCCTGGGAAGGCAACACCGATGCGGGATACCCGGGTAAGCTCGACAAGCTGCGCGGCATCGCGGCGATCTATCCGAACTACATCCAGATCGTGGCCAGCCAGGAATCCGGCATCAAGACGCTCGCCGATCTCAAGGGCAAGAGCCTGTCGGTGGGCGCCCCGAAGTCAGGCACCGAGCTCAACGCGCGTGCCATCCTGGCGGCGGCCGGCATGAAATATGAGGATCTTGGCAAGACCGAATACTTGCCGTTCGGCGAGTCGGTCGAGCTGATCAAGAACCGCCAGCTCGACGCCACGCTGCAGTCGGCCGGCCTCGGCGTCGGTTCGATCAAGGATCTCGCCTCGTCGGTGGCGATCACGGTCGTGGCCGTGCCCAAGGCAGACGTCGAGAAGATCGGCAGCCCGTATCTGGCCGCCACCATCCCAGCTGGCACCTATCAGGGCCAGGATGCCGAGGTGGAAACTGCCGCTGTCGGCAACTTCCTGATCACGCACGAGGGCGTGTCGGACGAGACGGCTTACCAGATGACCAAGCAGCTGTTTGAAAACCTTCCCGACATGGTCGCGGCGCACAATGCCGCCAAGGCGATCGACATCAAAAAGGCGCTGGACGGCATGCCGGTGCCGCTGCATCCGGGCGCGGAGCGCTACTACAAGGAAAAGGGCCTGATGTAACGGCCGGCGCGGACCGGCAGCCTTCACCGGCTGCCGGTCCCGCTCCCTGCTACATGCCTCAGCCACGCACAAGGCCCGTCCGATGACAACGGCAGCTTCCCAAGGCACCGCCCCGCCGGCCGTCGACATGCACGACCCTCTCGGCGCCGGCTTTCCGGCAACGCGGGAAGGCCGCCTCCTCTTCTGGATCGCGGTCGTCTTCTCGCTCTACCAGATCGCCACCGCGGCGCATCTGATCAGCCTGTCGAGCCAGGTGGTGCGCGCGTTCCATGTCGGCTTCCTGCTGCTGCTGGCCTTTCCGCTCGCCGCCGCGGCCCGCAACGCCGCGCCCGCCTGGCGCGCGGCGGCATGGGGCCTGGCGGCCGTCGGTGTCTTCGTCGCGCTCTACCAGTGGTGGGAATACAACGGCCTCATCCTGCGCTCGGGCGACCTGCTGGCGCGCGACATCGTCGTCGGCTGCGTGGCGCTTGCCACGGTCTTCGCGGCGGCATGGCTGGTCATGGGGCCGGCCTTGCCGATCATCTCGGGCCTGTTCCTCGCCTATTGCCTGTTCGGGGAATACCTGCCGCGGCCGTTCGACCACCGCGGCTACGACCTGACCCAGGTCATCGATCATATGGCCTTCGGCACGGAAGGTATCTACGGCATCCCGACCTATGTGTCGGCGACCTATATTTTCCTGTTCATCCTGTTCGGCTCGTTCCTCGAAAAGGCGGGCATGATCAAGCTTTTCACCGACGTGTCGCTGGGCACGGTCGGGCATGCGCGGGGCGGCGCGGCGAAGGTGTCCGTCATCTCGTCTGCGCTGATGGGCACAATCTCGGGATCGGGCGTCGCCAACGTCGTCACCACCGGCCAATTCACCATCCCGCTGATGAAGAAGTTCGGCTATCGGGCGGCCTTCGCAGGCGGGGTGGAGGCGACCGCCTCCATGGGCGGCCAGATCATGCCGCCGGTAATGGGCGCGGTGGCCTTCATCATGGCCGAGACGCTGGGCGTCGAGTATTCCGAGGTCGTCAAGGCGGCGATCATCCCGGCCATCCTTTATTTCGCGTCGGCGTTCTGGATGGTCCATCTCGAAGCCGGAAAGCACAATCTGCTCGGGCTGAAGCGGTCCGAGCTGCCGTCGGCGATGGCCGCTCTGAAGACCGGGTGGCATCTCATCCTGCCGCTGGCGGTGCTCGTGTGGCTGCTGTTCTCCGGCTACACGCCGCTGTTCGCCGGCACCGTGGGTCTGGCTCTTACAGTTCTCCTTATCCTCGGCGCGACGGTGGCGCTGGGCCTGCCGAACACGGTTGTCCGCGCGGTCTTCTGGATCGGGCTGGGACTGGTCGCGGCGAGCTTCTTCCGCTTCGGCATCGGCGCGATCATGGCGGCGGTCGCGATCCTGATCCTCGTCAATCTCGTCGTAGCCGGCGGGCGCGACACGCTCGCCGCCTGCCGCGACTCGCTGGCCGAGGGCGCGCGCAATGCACTGCCGGTCGGTGTCGCCTGCGCCGTGGTCGGCGTCATCGTCGGTACGATGACGCTGACAGGCGTCGCCAACACATTCGGACAGTTCATCGTCTCGGTCGGCGAGAACTCGCTGTTCCTGTCCCTGCTCCTGACGATGGTCACCTGCATCTTCCTCGGCATGGGCATTCCGACGATCCCCAACTACATCATCACCTCGTCGATCGCCGGCCCGGCGCTGCTCGACCTCGGCGTGCCGCTGATCGTCAGCCACATGTTCGTGTTCTATTTCGGCATCCTGGCCGACCTCACCCCGCCGGTGGCGCTCGCCTGCTTCGCCGCGGCACCGATCGCCAAGGAAAGCGGGTTCAGGATCTCGCTCGAGGCGATCAAGGTAGCGGCAGCCGGCTTCGTCATCCCATTCATGGCGGTCTACACGCCAGCGCTGATGCTGCAGGACGGAGGCGCGCTGGCGGGTGCGATCGGTTACTGGCCGGCGGTCGCCTACATTATCGTCAAGACGGCGCTCGCCATCGCGCTGTGGGGCGTGGCGGTGATCGGGTTCCTGCGAGTTCGGCTGGCCTGGTGGGAGCGACTGCTCGCCGCCGCCGCCTCGTTCACGTTGGTGGCCGCGCTCCCTGTCACGGACGAGGTCGGCTTCGCCTTGGCTGTCCTGTTCTTCGGTCAGCATTGGTGGCGCAGCCGCGCCGTCGCCGCAAGCACTGCCTGATGCCGATCTGCCTGATTGCCGGGGGCAAGGCGACTGCGATCGCGCTCGCTTCCTTCACGCTGGCATGGACGCATTCGGTCGAGAAGGTGCGGTGGGAGGAGGACTGGGAGCTTTCGGGCGCCGGCCTGCGGATCGTCGAGGCGCGCGTGAAAGGCTCGGGGGCAGGAATGGAAGTTCCGGACGGCGCGGTTCTGCGGGATGGGGTCTGGCGCTATGTGCCCAGCCTGCCGCCGCAAAGGGAGCTGCTGCTCGCGCGGTCGGGCGCCACCGCCGGAGGTTGGGAGCTCTGCGCCGAAGACCGATGCCGCGAGATCGGCACAGGAGCGGGCGCGGCGGTGAAAATTGCCGCCTGCACGTCTGAACCTGCCAACGATTGATTCAGCTTACCCCGAGAAGCCGGCCGCCGGGTTGCGCAAAATCAAAGCTATTTCGGCAGGATAACCTTAGGTTTGATGGCGCATTATCGCCGAACCTAACCGAGGGGTTCCGCATGTTCAGGTCTGTATCGGCCGTCCTGTTGGCAACCACGTTCCTTGGCGCCCCCCTGTTGGCGGATACCGCGGCAGCCCAGACGCTGCGTCTGGGTGGCACTGGCGGTGGCATGGGAATGGCGCAACGGATCGCCGACGCCTATGCGGCGAGCGGCCCTCGGATCGAGATCCTCCCGGGCCTAGGCAGTTCCGGCGCGATCAACGCCGTCGCCGACGGCGTGATCGAGCTCGCGATCTCCTCCCGACCACTCAAGCCAAAAGAGGCCGAGCGGGGTTTGACGGCCGTCTTGTTCGCCCGGACCCCGATTGCATGGGTCACCCCCACCCGGCGCCGCCCCCCATCGCCAGCGCAGACATCGCGGGGATATTCGAGGCAGCGGCCCCGAAATGGGCCGACGGATCGCCGATCCACATCGTCCTGCGTATCGCGTCCGAAACCGACGTCTCGATCGTCGAGGGATACTTCCCGGGGTTGGCGGAAGCCTTTGCGACGGCAAGGCTGCGGCCCGAGATTCCTGTCACCGCGACCGATCAGGACAATGCCGCGGTCGCCGAGGAGCTGCCAGGCTCGCTCGTTCATGCCGGCTTGAGCCAGATCGTAACCGAAAACAGGAATCTGAGAACAGTGCCGCTCGACGGCGTAGAACCAACGCCGGAGAACCTGGAGAGCGGCGCTTACCGCTATGAGAAGCCGTTCTACCTGGTCTACGCCCCCGCGACCGCCGACGCCGCCGGGCGATTGCTCGAATTCCTCCGGTCGGGGCACGGTCGGACGCTCCTGCGCGATGCCGGCAGTCTGCCGATCGAGAAATGACGCGTCCCATGGCTCCCATTGGCCTGCGAAGTCTCATCAGCACAATAGGAATCGTAATTGCGCTATTGGCGGCCGTGCTCACTCCAGCCGGGTTTCTCGCCGACGCCTATACCGACGGGCGGGACACTTTGGCATTCAAGGCCCGGTTCAACGCCAACAGGCTCGCAACCTATATCTATAGCCACGAGGAGTTGTGGCAGTATCACCAGCTCCGCCTTGTTGAGCAGATGCAACTGCCCTCCGACTATGGCGATCCCATCCATCAGAAGCTCTACACATCGGACGGCAAGCTCGTCCTCGAAGAAGGTCCCCCGCAGGCATGGCCCGTGATCACGAGCCGGGCCGACATTACGGTGGGCGGCACCCCGCGCGCTTACCTCGAAGTGACGTCGAGCTTCCGAGGCGCGCTGCCTCTCGTCGGCATCGTCGCGGCGCTGAGCGCGCTTTGGGGCGCTGTCGTGTATCTTGCCGTGAGGACGTTCCCGCTACGCGTGCTCGATCGCACCATCGGCGAACTGAACGACACGCAGCGCACTCTTGCCGAGCAGAACGAGCGTCTCCGGATAAGCGAGGCCCAACTGTCGAATGCGTTGCAGATCGCCCGCACCGGCAATTGGGAATACGACGTCCTGAGAGATGTCTTCATCTTCAACGACAATCTCTACAGGATCTTCCACGCGACGGCAGCGGATGTAGGCGGCTACGAGATGGCATCAGCCGACTACGCGAGGCGGTTCGTACATCCCGACGACCTCGGGATTGTCGCGAAGGAGGTGAAAGGGGCCATCGAGACGACGGACCCGGGCTACAGCCGTGAATTCGAGCATCGCATGCTCTATGCAGACGGAACGAGCGGCTACATCGTCGTGCGCTTCTTCATCGTCAAGGACGAGCAGGGGCGCACCATCAGGACATTCGGCGTCAACCAGGACGTCACCGAACGCAAGCGCAACGAACTGGCCCTCGCCGACTCGCGGAAGAGACTCGATACGGCGCTGACGAACATGTCCCAGGGTCTGGTCATGTTCGACAGCCAGAATCAACTCGTCGTCTGGAATCAGCGCTTCGCCGACATACTCCGATTGCCGCCCGACCACATGAAGCAAGGCATGACGATGCGTGAAGTTGTGGCGCTGATCTTCGGCCAGGGCGTCAGGACGACGGAGGAAACCGACGCGATCTCCGCGCGGCTGGAAAGCGACACGGCCGGCCGCGTATCCGGTTACCTGGTCGAGCGGGTCGCCGACGGCAGGAGCATTGCCGTCAGCTACAACGTTGCATCGGACGGCGGCTATGTGGCGACGATCGAAGACATAACCGAACGGGAGCAGGCCGAGGCCGAGATCGAATACCTGGCGCACCACGATGCTCTGACCGGCCTGCTCAATCGCACGTCGTTCTATGCCAAGATGGGCGAAGCCCTGCAGCGCTCTGGGCGCTCACAGGCCGTCGCGGTGCTCAGCATCGACCTCGACCATTTCAAGAGCGTGAACGATACGCTCGGGCATCCGATCGGCGACCTACTGCTGAAGGCGGCAGCCGAACGCATGAGCGACAGCATTCGCGGCAAGGATTTCGTCGCCCGGCTGGGCGGCGACGAGTTCGCCATCGTCCAGGTCCTGCCGTCCGAGACCCCGCCCGACGTCGCGGCCTTCGCGGCGCGTCTCATCGAAACGCTCATCGCGCCCTATAATCTGTCGGGCCACCAGGTGGTGATCGGCTCGAGTGTCGGTATCGCGCTGTCGCCCGCGGACGAGAACGAGGCAGACATGCTGATGAAGAAGGCCGATCTCGCGCTCTACCGCGCGAAAGCCGATGGCGGCGGCGTCTATCGCTTCTTCGAGGCGGAGATGGACGCCCGCATGCAGGCGCGGCGGACCCTCGAACTCGATCTGCGCAAGGCAATCGTCAACAACGAGTTCGAGCTGAACTATCAGCCGATCATCGACGTCAAGAGCAACCTGGTCACCAGTTGCGAAGCGCTGGTGCGCTGGCATCATCCGGAACGCGGCATCGTGCAACCGACAGAGTTCATCTCGGTGGCGGAGGAAAGCGGTTTGATCGTTCCGCTGGGTGAATGGATCCTGCAGCAGGCCTGCATCGACGCTGCCACCTGGCCGGAAGCCATCACGATCGCGGTCAATCTCTCGCCGGCTCAGTTCAAGAGCAAGAACCTCGTTCCGGCCGTGCACAAGGCGCTGGAGACGTCGGGGCTTCCGGCGCGGCGCCTCGAGCTGGAGATCACGGAACTGGTGCTCCTGCAGGACAACGAAGGCGCCTTCACAGTTCTGCATCAGCTTCGCGATCTGGGTATCCGGATCGCCATGGACGACTTCGGCACCGGCTACTCCTCGCTCGGCTATCTGCGCAGCTTCCCGTTCGACAAGATCAAGATCGACCAGTCGTTCATCCAGGATCTGCCCAATCGGGAAGAGAGCCTGGCCATCGTACGCGCGGTGGTGGGTCTGGGCAGCAGCCTGGGAATTACCACGACTGCCGAAGGCGTCGAGACGCAGGAGCAGCTCACGAGCCTGTCCTCGGAAGGATGCACGGAGTTCCAGGGATTCCTGTTCAGCGAGCCGCGGCCGGCAACCGAAATGCCCGAGATTTTCCGAAAGAAGGGAACCGCCCCGGCATCAGCGGCCTGATCCCAGGGCTTGCAGAATGCAGGTCAGTGACGGAGCCCGGAACGATCTGCCCGGGCTGCCGGTGCTACTGCTCGAGCGCTCGGGCGCGAATGCCCAGTGCTGGCATATCTGCATCGAAATCGAAGAGGCGGCGGCCGCGGCGGCCCGGATTAGGGCCTGCGCGCGCGGCGAACCGCTGCCCGGCGGCGCTCAGTGAAAGGTGACACGCGCCTCGATCGACGCGCCTCCCATGCGGCGCGCGCATGCCGGACCCGGCCCGCGCATATAGTGGCGTTCCGGCCGATAGGTCGGAGCGACGAATTCGCGGATGGCCACCGCGTAGTGGCTGATGGTTGACCAGAGCAACATCTTACCTTGACCCTGTCCCTCGGAATGTCCCTTCCGATGTGACGCATTCTAGCGATCGAACGTGAATAGCCGGTGAATCCCGCGTTTAACGAACGGACAGAAATCGCCCGATCGTGTCGCCTCGGGGGAAAAATTGCGGCGTTTTGCGGCTGCGTATGCGAATCCGCTCACGCTGATGGCCGGCGTGGCGAAATGGCAACAGATCCGAACAGGAACCCGCCGGGCGAGCAGACGTTGACCGCGCAGACCGGAAACGCTCCGGTTCCGAAGGACGTTGCAGTCCTTGCTCCACACCAATCAACAGGAAGGGCCAGGAAGATGGGTCTGTTTTCGAAGGACATCAAAACCATGGACGATCTCTTCGTCCACACGCTGCGCGACATCTACTATGCCGAACAGCAGATCGCGAAAAACCTGCCGAAGATGGTGAAGAAGGCGACCGACGCCGAACTCAAGAAGGGCTTCGAGATGCATCTCGAAGAGACCAGGGGCCATATCGTGCGTGTCGAGCAGGTGTTCGAGATGCATGGCGTGAAGGCCAAGGCGGTCAACTGCCCGGCGATCGACGGTATCCTGGAGGAAGCCGAAGAGATTGCCGGAGACATCGCCGACGATCAGGTGCTGGATGCGGCGCTGATCGCAGCGGCGCAGGCGGTCGAGCACTATGAGATCACCCGCTACGGCACGCTGGTCGAGTGGGCCAAGAAGCTCGGCCGCAGCGACTGCGCGGCGGTTCTGGAGAAGAATCTCAAGGAAGAGATGGCTACCGACAAGAAGCTGACCGGCCTTGCCGAGCGCAAGATCAACCTGATGGCGGCCGAGTAAGCTTCGGCTGCCCGACTGTCCGAAGGGGCCGGTCCGCGAGGACCGGCCCTTTCTCATGCGTTGCCGATGAGCACACCGGCGGCGAAGACAAGGCCACCGCCGAGCACCACCTGGAACGCGGCACGCAGGAATGGCGTCTCCATGTAGCGGTTCTGGATGAAGGCGATCGCCCAGAGCTCCACGAAGACGACGATGGCCGCGACGGTCGTCGCGGTCCAGAAATCGGGGATGAGGTAGGGCAGCGCGTGGCCGAGGCCGCCGATGGCGGTCATGATGCCGGAGGCCAGACCGCGCTTGACCGGCGAGCCGCGGCCCGAAAGCTTGCCATCGTCGTGCGCGGCCTCGGTGAAGCCCATCGAAATGCCGGCGCCGACCGAAGCGGACAAGCCGACCAGGAAGGTCTGCCAGGTGTCGCCAGTCGCAAACGCGGCGGCGAAGATTGGAGCCAGCGTCGAGACCGAGCCATCCATCAGGCCGGCGAGGCCCGGCTGAACGTAGGTCAGGATGAACTGCCGCCGCTCGGCGAAATCCTCCTCGCTCCGGGCGTCCTCGGTCAGGTATTCCTTGCCGAGGCGCTGCGCGAGCGTCTCGTGCGACTTCTCGGCCGCTGCCAGCGCGCCGAGCAGCTTGCGGGTCGAGGCATCGGAGGTGCGCTTCGCCGCTTCAACGTAGAAGCGCTCGGCCTGCGATTCCATCTCCTCGGCCATCGCCCTGACCTTGTCGAGACCGAGCGGACGCACCAGCCAGTCGGGCTTGCGCTCGTAGTAGCCGCGGACGTGCTCGCGGCGGATGAGCGGGATCCGCTCGCCGAAACGCGCTTGGTGGAGTTCGATCAGCGACGCCCGGTGGCCGTCTTCCTCGGCCGCCATCTGCTCGAACACTTTTGCCGAATTCGGATAGGCATCGGCCAGACCGTCGGCATAGGCGCGATAGATGCGGGCGTCATCCTCTTCCGACGAAATCGCGAGCGCCAGGACCTCCTGTTCGCTGAGCGAATCGAACGAGCGGCGGCCAAAGCCGAAGACACGGGAAAGCATGGACGACATTCCAATTTAGAATGGTTCTAAGCTATGCCGTCTGAAGCGCTGGCGCAATGCGGTCGGACGTCGCCAGGCCGGGAGAAAGACCGCAATCTTGCCCCCGGCGCTTCATTTCTGCTTGGCGTGCATCCATAGTCGCCTGAGAAGGAGCAAACCATGCCGATGGAACGATGACCACCGAGACCGACACAGTGCTCGACCGGATCGGCCGTTTCCTCGCCAGACGCCTTGAGGACGAATCTTCCGGCTACCGGCCTTACACGCCATCCGATCCGGAAACCCTGCGACGTACGCTTGAGCCCGGTGATATCCTTCTGGTCGAGGGCAACCAGAAAATATCCAACGCGATCAAATATCTGACGCAGTCGACCTGGTCGCATTCCGCGCTCTATGTCGGCGACGCCTTGCCGCTGCCGGATTCGGGCGGAGAAAGACCAAGGCTCGTCGAGGTCAATCTCGGCGCGGGCTGTATCGCCGTGCCGCTGTCGAAATACGAGAGCTACAACACGCGCATCTGTCGAGCCAGCGGACTGACGCCCGAGGACCGGGACGCGATCGTGGAATTCATGGTCGCCCGGCTCGGGCTGAAATACGACCTCAGAAACATCCTCGACATGCTGCGCTACTTCCTCCCGACGCCTCCGGTGCCGGTGCGCTGGCGGCGGCGGCTGATCGCGTTCGGTTCCGGCGATCCGACGCGCGCGATCTGCTCATCGCTGATCGCGCAGGCCTATGAAACCGTGCGCTATCCGATCCTGCCCGAAATCACCCGCGCACCGGGACGCGCCTCGGCCACATCGCGCTACTCGCGCAGCGAGATCCTGCATATCCGGCACCACTCTCTCTATACGCCGCGCGATTTCGACCTGTCGCCCTTCTTCCGGATCGTCAAACCGACCCTGGAATTCGGCTTCGACTATCGGGCTGTGACCTGGGGCGATTTCGCTGCCGGGGGTGTTCCGCCGGCAGGTTGGATGCAGGAACCCCTTGTCGAGGCCGCGGTCGAAACCCGCGCTGCGCGCCACGATCCGGACGCCGGCGGCAGGACGTGAGCCGGAGACTGATCGAAGCTCAGTCGAGAGTGCGCCGGAAGCGCATGAGTGCAATCCCCGCGTAGGCTGCGATGAAGACGCAGAGAATGCCGATCTCGAAGGCGACGGCCGGGAACTCGGCGCCCTTGAGCATGATCGCCCGGACCACGCGAAGGAAGTGGGTGAGCGGGAAGAACTCGCCCAGCGTCTGCGCCCATTGCGGCATGCCGCGGAAGGGGAACATGAAACCGGACAGCATCAGCGAGGGCAGGAAAAAGAAGAACGTCAGCTGCAGCGCCTGCATCTGGGTGCGGGCCATGGTGGAGATCGTGTAGCCGAGCAGCACCAGCGCGAAGACGAAGGACAGGACGGAAAGCAGCAGCAGCCCGAGACTGCCGACAAAAGGGATGGCGAAGAGAAGCTTCGCCGCGACGAGCACCACCGCGACCTGCACGGCGCCGACGACGAGATAGGGCAGCACCTTGCCGAGCATGACCTCCGCCGGGCTGGTGGGCATGGCGAGCAGGTTCTCCATCGTGCCGCGCTCGGTCTCGCGGGTCAGCGCGATGGAGGTCATCATCACCATGGTCATCTGCAGGATGACGCCGAGCAGACCCGGCACGATGTTGTATTGCGAGACGCTTTCGGGGTTGTAGCGGCGGTGGACGATCACGTCGAGCTGACCCTCGGCAGCCGCGGCGGCCGCCTGCTCCTGGCCCTGCTCGCGCAGCAGCGCGCGCGAGGCGACCGTCGACACTGTGGAGATGGCGCCCGACGCCACCGCCGGGTCGGTCGCGTCCGCTTCGATCAGGATCGAGGGATGGTCCTTGCGGTCGACCCGACGCGCGAGATCCGACGGGATCGTAACGACGAAAGCGACCTCGCCGGATGCCATCAGCTCCTCCGCCTCGGCCGCGGATCCGACGATGTGGTCGAACCGGTAATAGCCGGTCATTTCGAGCGACGATACGATCGCCCGCGTGTAGCGATCGCTGCTCAGCGCGACCAGCGCGGCCGGGAGCTGTTTCGGGTCGGTGTTGATCGCGTAGCCGAAGAGCACGAGCTGGACCAGCGGCACGCCGAGCATCATGCCGAAGGTGATGCGGTCGCGCCGCATCTGGATGAACTCCTTGATGAGCATCGCGTTCAGCCGGCCGAGGGAGAACCAGGCGGTCACGACATGTTGTCCTTCGACCGCGCCATGAACTGGATGAAGACGTCTTCGAGACTGGTTTCGCCTTCCTCGTAGGTAACGCCGTCGGCCTTGACCGCGACGAGCGCCGTCTCGAGTGCGTCGCGGTCGAGCCCGACCACATGCAGCGTGGTGCCGAACGGCGCGACCTGCGCGACACCGGGCGAGTTGCGCAGCCGGGCGGTGATCTCCTCCAGGCCCGGCCCTCGCACGATATAGGTGAAGAGGCCGGCATTGCGCACCACCTCCTCCACGGTGCCGGTGGCGAGCAGCTTGCCATAGGAAATATAGTTGATGCGGTGGCAGCGCTCCGCCTCGTCCATGTAGTGGGTGGAGACGAGCACGGTGAGCCCGCGCGCGGCGAGCCGGTGGATCTCGTCCCAGAACTCGCGGCGAGCCTTCGGATCAACGCCGGCCGTCGGCTCGTCGAGCAGCAGCAGCTTCGGACGGTGCATGATGCAGGCGGCGAGCGCCAGCCGCTGTTTCCAGCCCCCCGACAGCGTTCCAGCGAGCTGCTTGCGGCGGCTGGTGAGGCCGAGATCCTCCAGCGTGTCGTCGACGAATCTCGCCACCGGCTTCAGCCGATAGAGGCGGGCGACGAATTCGAGATTCTCGGCGATCGTCAGGTCCTCGTAGAACGAGAACCTCTGCGTCATGTAGCCCACCTCGCGCTTGATCAGCAGGCTCTCGCGGCGAAGGTCGTAGCCGAGAACCTCGCCTTCGCCTTCGTCCGGAGTGAGAAGGCCGCACATCATGCGGATGGTGGTGGTCTTGCCCGATCCATTGGGACCGAGGAAGCCGACGATCTCTCCTTCCGCCACGCTCATCGAAACATTGTCGACGACGGTCTTGTCGCCGAAGCGCTTGACGAGACCGTTGACCTCGATCGCGTTCATGGGTCCTGCAACACGACGTCGACCAACTGCCCCGGTTGCAGAACTTCGGCATTGGCCTCGGGGCGCGCCTCGATCAGGTAAACAAGCTTCTGGCGGCGCTCGAGCGAGTAGATCACCGGCGGCGTGAACTCCGGCTCTGGCGAAATGTAGCTGACCGCCGCGGTCAGATCGTCCGGGCAGCCGTCGCAACGCACCGCAAGCTTCCTTCCGACTTCGATGCCCGAGAACTGGCCCTCGCCGACATAGAGCTTGAGCTTGACCGCCCCGTCGGGAAGCAGGGAAAGCACCGGCGCGGACGGACCCGCCACGTCGCCGGGATTGCGGATGACGTCTCCGATGCGACCAGCCACCTGGGCGACGATGCTGCGCTTGGACAGCCGCCATTTCGCCGTCTTCAGCGCTGCCTCCGACTGCCGAACCTGATTCTCGGCGGCGCGGATGGTCTCCTCGCGGGCGGGGAGGTGAGCCACGGCGACGTTGGCCTTCGCCTGTTCCACCGCAGCATCCGCCAGTTCGAGCGCCGTCTGGGCCGTGTCGAGCGCGGCGGGCGTGGCCGCACCTCGCTTGACCAGGTCGGCGGTCCGCGCGAGATCACGCGCAGCGGCACGGGCCTGGGCTTCGGCGGAGGCAAGTGTCGCCTCGATCACCGCGATCTCCTCCGGCCGCTTGCCGAGCTTGAGGTCGGCGAGCTGCGCCTTGGCCTGATCGAGCGCCGCCGAGGCCTGGGCGACGGCGATCCGCGCATCCTCGCTCTCCAGTTCGGCAACAACCTGCCCGGCGGCCACGCGCTCGCCCCGCCGGACACCGACCGTCAGCACATCGGCTATGTCGTTCGGGGCAAGCAAAACATACTCGCCTTCGACATAGCCGACGGCGAGAGGCGCGGGCGGCGCGCAGCCGGGAACCAGCGCAGCGATGACGGGAAGCGTGCAGAGAAAGCTCATGCATTCTCCTTCCTGCGGCTTTCCAGGATCGCGCGGAGATTGGAGCGCGCAACCGAGGTGATTGCCTCGGTTTCGGCCGGGCCGATCGTCTTCCAGCCCATCCGGCGGGAGACGGCTTCGCGACCGATGCGGAAATAGACGATCTGCCCGACGAGGGTGAAGACGGTGAGACGGGTGCGCTCGCTGTCGGGCTCGTCTCCCGTCGCGGCAGACCATATTGCGCAGAGCCGCTTGTGGACAGGCTCGAACACGCCGAGATAGATCGTATTCAGGGCCGCGGTCGGGCGGTTCAGCTCGCGCAGGATGAACTGCACGATCTCGCCGCCTTCGGGGCGCGCCACGATGAACGAGACCATGCGGGAGAGGGCCCCTTCCAGGATCATCGTTGCCTGTTCAGGCGAGATGCCGGCCGCCGCTTCCGGACCCTCCAGCGCATCGCCGGCGATGCCGCGAATCGTATCCACGATGTGTTGCGCGCAGGCCGCGTGCAGGCCCTCCTTGCCGCCGAAATGATAGGCGATCGAGCCGACATTCGCCTTTGCCGCGGCGGCGATTTCCCGCGTCGTCGTGGCGTCGAAGCCGTGGCGAGCGAACAGGACCAGGGAGGCGCGGATCAGTGCAAGCCGCGTCTGCTCGGCACCCGACAATTGGGCAGATTCGGGCTTTTCGAGATGCTGACTCATGCTAGATGTTTAATCAATCGATTGATTAAATGTCAAGACGACAGATGCCCGCCGTTCCCGACCTAAGCTACCAGAGGCGGCAGGGCCCAGGCGCGCCGCGCGAAAAGACATTCGGGATCGCCGGGCATGCAGGACCGGCAGACATCCGGCCGTATCGCGTAGATCGTGCAGGCGGTCTTCTTTCCGACCTCCCCGGACAGCGCGTTGCATCGGGCTCCCGTGCAGCGCATGCCGCTCTGGTCGGCGGCGATCAATGCGGGCGGGATCCGCGCGATCTGGTCGTCGTCCTCGAGCGTGAAGCGAGGCCACTCTGACGACGTCGCACAGCACGCGCCGCAGGAAGTGCAGTCGAAGCTGTCGCCGGCGTCCATGCGGCTTCCTCTTGCGGCCGTCCCGAAATGGTCGGACGCCTGCCGTTGCTCTCGCATGGGCGAGGCAGCATTCGCAAGCGCCGAACCGCCTTGTAGATCGGGCGGTCTAGCGATTGGTCAATTGCGGGCCGAGAGTGATCAGCGCGACCGCAACGATTGCAAGGAAGATTCCGACGCTCTGGATCGGCGCGAGCTTCTCGCCGAAATAGACCAGCGCGATCAGGTTGACCGCGACGAGCTGGATCACGGCCGACAGGCTGAATGAGGAGGCCATGCCGAACTCGCGCACCAGCCGCAGCATGATCAGGTTGCCGAGCGAATAGAGAACGAGGGTGACGACGAGCTTGCCCATGCCGGGCGCGAGCGCCCACTGCTTGGCCATGGTCGCGGCGGCGAGGAAGACGAGCGTGGAGAGGCCGAGCTGGAACAGGCCGGAAATGCTCATGCGAACGCTTTCGTGGTCTTGGCGGTTCAGGCTGGCGTCGGCGCGGCGGGTTGCGGCGCGCGCGACTTGCCGTATCGCACCAGAAGCCAGGATATCAACGCCCCGACGACGAGAATGCCCAGTGCCAGAAGCGGACGATACCAGAACCAGGCGAAAGCGATCACGACCGTGCCGACCGCGATGGCTAGCACGAAGGCGACCAGCCCCGTGCCGAGCCGCGCCAGCGAGCCGAGGAAGGGGATGACGTCGAAGATCACGCCGATCGGCCCCATGACGAGGCCGAAGCCGACCGCGAGCAGCAATAGCCCCACGCCGCGCAGCAGCCAGGTTATGAACGTATTCTCGGCCACGGCCTCGTCGAACATCTGCTTGGCTGCCACGGTGCCGCGGTCGACCATGAACAGCGAATCGCCCGCCTGCGTCTGATAGTGGGCAAAGCCGTCGCCCTGCTGCCTGGCGATCACGCTGATCGGCCCGAGGGGGACGAGTTCGTAGGAGATGCGCTGGTCGCCGATCTGCGGCGCGTTCGGATCCTTGCCGAGATAGATGCGCGACTGGACGATCTGCACGTCGGCCCCGCCGTAGGTTCCCTTCACCTTCTGAGCATCGGCGGCGGTGACCGGCAGCGCCTCTTCCCCGCCGATGCGGCTCAAGGTTTGACCATCGAGGCGCCAGGCGCCCATCTGAGCCTGCGAGAGGGCGAAAGTCTTGTCGCGCCAGCGCATTTCCGGGTTTTGGTGGCCCTGCGGCTGCTTGAAATTCGCGGAATCCTGCGGGCTGTCGGCCCACCCGCGGCTGTAGGTGTAGGTGGTGACGGTTTCCTCGCCGCCGCCCAGGGTCTTCCTGGTCTCGGACCGGCTCTCTTCCTTCCACTGGAACATTTCCGCACGGCGGATCAGGCTGACGCCGGTCGCGGTGATGCCGAAATCCGGATCGGCGAGCGTCTCGGTGGTGGTCACCGTGCCGGACGTGTGGACGAGCCGGCCCTCATTGGCGGGATCGATCGCGTCGGACGAGACGTCGACGACCGCGCCGGCGCCTTCGGCGAGCGACCGCGCCGTCTGGACCGCCCGCCCCTCGTTCCAGAACAGGAGCACGATCATCGCCAGCACCAGCAGGAAGCCGATGATGACGCCGACGAAGGAACCCGCGATGCGGCTGAACCAGCCACGCCGCGTGGTCACGGTGAAAGTATCGCTCATGTCCGCCCCCCAAACCACCCGATGCCTGCACGATCGGCGCACCGCGCAATCTATCGGTCAATCCGTAGATTTGCGCAATTCCGCCGACAGCGGTCTTAGACGTAGGGGCAAGGAAAATTTAACGGGGACGACCTATTTGACCGAGCCGACCAGCGGGGCGGACTCGCCGCGGATCGTCACCCAGCGCCCGGTGTGTTCGCTCGCCTGGCGCTTGAGGAAGCGGTAGGGCGTGTCGGTCCAGAGCTTCACCGCCTCGGACAGATTGTCGAGAACGTAGTCGCCCTTGTCGGTGCGGACCGTGAGTACCGCGTGGCCCTCGCCGTCGGGCTTGCGAACCACGGTGATAAGCAGGTTCGACAGGGAGATGCCCTTGGCAGCGAGCATCCTGCGCTTGGCCAGGACGTAGTCCTCACAATCCCCGACGCCGAGCTTGTCCGGATAGGCCCAGACCTCGTCCTTGCCGTAGATGTCGAAATCGTTCATCGGCCTGATCGCGTGATTGGCAAAGGCGTTGACCGACCTCAGTTGGCGCATCATGGAACCGGTGAGGGCAACCGGCCCTTCGTCCCGGGGCCTGATCGAGCACTCGGACACATTCGCCTTGCAGAATTCGTAGTGACCGATCGGCTGCGAGGTAAGGCCGCCGGTTGCCATAGGCGCGGCGGCCGAGGCGAGCGAGGGAACCGCAATGAGGCACAGAGCGACCGTTGCGAGGCGCATGCGCGTCTTCGCGGCTGCCCAAGAGGCGGTCATGCAAGTCCCCGTTCGCCCGTTTCGTTTCTTAAAGAAACGTTAAAGGGGATAATCGGCGAAAGTCAATTCGCCCGGCGCCACACATGAGGGCATGGTTAGCGTGCACCATGCGGTCCGATTCACAATGCCGTGAGCCGGATCGGACCTCAGACCTTCACCGCCGGTATCGCGCGGGGCTTCGAAGGCGCCCGGGTTGCCCGGCCGAAACTTGCCTGGAAATCGACGATACGCGGCAGAATCTCGGCACGATAGCGCGACCCGTTGAACACGCCGTAGTGGCCGACCGCCGGCTGCATGTAATGCACGCGCATGTCGTCGGGGATATTGCTGCACAGCGTGTGCGCGGCCTTGGTCTGGCCGAGACCCGAAATGTCGTCGTTCTCGCCCTCGACCGTCATCAGCGCGATGTTGCGGATCTTCGAGGGGTCCACCCGCTCGCCGCGATGCATCATCTCGCCCTTCGGGAGCCTGTGGTTCACGAAGACGTTGTCGACGGTCTGCAGATAGAATTCGGCGGTCAGGTCCATGACGGCGAGATACTCGTCATAGAACTCGCGGTGCTTCTCGGCGTTGTCGCCGTCGTTCTTCACGAGGTGGACGAAGAAGTCCTTGTGTGCGCTGATGTGGCGGTCGAGATTCATGCCCATGAAGCCGCCGAGCTGCAGGAAGCCGGGATAGACCTGCCGCATGAAGCCGAGGTTCGGCCACGGAACCGTCATCACGACGTTGTCGCGGAACCAGTCGATGCCGCGCTCTTCCGCGAGCTTGTTCACCGCTGTCGGGTTGACGCGGGTGTCGATCGGCCCGCCCATGAGAACCATGGTTGCCGGCGCCATCGGATCGCCGCGCGATTCCATCACCGCGGCTGCCACGAGCACCGGAACCGAGGGCTGGCAGACTGCCATGATATGCGTATCGGGGCCCAGTTCGTGGAGCATGTCGATGACGTGGTCGACATAGTCATCGAGATCGAAACGCCCTGCCGAGAGCGGGATCGTCCGGGCATCCACCCAGTCGGTGATGTAAACCTCGGCATAGGGCAGCATGGATTCGACCGTGCCGCGCAGCAGCGTCGCGTAGTGGCCCGACATCGGCGCGACCATCAGGAGCTTGCGGTCAGGCTTGCGGCCCTTCGGCAGATCACGCTTGAAATGCAGCAGCCGGCAGAAGGGTGTGGACCAGACGACCTCCTCGGTCACGTCCACCGGTTTCCAGTCGACGATGGTCGAGGTGAGCCCGAATGCCGGCTTGCCGTAGCGCCGGGTGGTGCGCTCGAAGAGCTCGGCCAGGCCGGCAATGGATCTCCCCCACGGCGTCTGAGCGACCGGATTGAGCGGGTGCGAATAGAGGACCCGGGTTGCATCCGCCATGGCCCGCATCGGCTGAACCGCGGCATGGTTCAATTCATAGAGATGATAGAACATCGAACCCCTTGATGCGCCGGATCGGCTAGGAACGTCGTATGCTGCCCTGCAACAAAGCTATCAGCAAAACGTTCCAAGGCAACTGGTGGAAGTACGACCTTTGGACAGTTTGCGTGCGAATTGCGCGCTATTTTGCCCTTAGTTGCCTAACAAGTAGTCACGGACGCCATACCATCAGGACTCGCGTGACCGGATCGACACCTGGCGGCACCTCGCTGAGGAACTGCCTGCGAAGCTCTGGGGCCGCCGATTCGGGCTCGACCACGGCGAAGCCGTGCCGCTCGTAGAAGGGCCGGTTGAAGGGCACCTCCCGAAAAGTAGACAGAAAGACGGCGGCGCGATCAGTGTTCCGCACGTTCTCGAGCACCGTTGCGAGGATGGCAGTGCCGATTCCGCGCCGTCCGTGCGCGGGATCCACGGCAAGCTCCCTCAACCAGTATTGTCCAACTGCCCGTCCGGCGATGGCGAAACCCGCCGACCCCCCGTTCGCTTCGGCGATCCACGCATCGTTGCCCGCGAGAAGAGCCCGAATAGCCTCGATTGGCGCGGGCGGCAGCTCAGCGATCTGGGGAAAGCCGTGTCTTGCAAAGAGCCGGTCGGCGCGTTCGCCGATCGTGAGCACCGCAGAGGCATCGTCCAGCGTCGTCCGCCGAATCGCAATCCCGGCGAAAGGCTGGGTCACACGCCCTCGACGATTACCATCTCGGCCGTGGCGTATTTCTGCCGGATCGCTTTCGCCGCCTGATATTCGGGCGAGTTGTAGCAGGCCTTCGCAACGTCCACCGATTCGAACTCGATAACAACGTTGCGGCCGCGAGCCTCGCCCTCCATCGCGGTATAGGCACCGCCGCGTGCCAGGAATTTCGCGCCGAAGCGCTCGAAGGCCGGCTTGGCCGTCGCCACGTAGCCCTTGTAACCCTCGGGGTCATGCACGTCGACACGCGCGATCCAATAGCCCTTCGCCATGATCAGATTCCTCCCTGGCTGTTCATTTCCTTGAGGATCGCCTCCGCCGCCAGGCGCCGATCCGGCGCGCCGACGATCGGCCGCGCCACCACGAGATGGCTGGCGCCGGACCTGAGCGCGTCGGCCGGCGTCATCACCCGCTTCTGGTCGCCGCGATCCGCACCCGCCGGACGGATACCGGGGGTGACCACCGCGAGGTTCGGGCCGACGATCCTGCGAACCGCCGAAGCTTCCTCCGCCGAACAGACGATGCCGCCCATCCCGGCCGCGAGCGCCTGTTCGGCGCGGCGCAGCACCAGCGTATGCGGATCGTATTCGTAGCCGGCCTCGATCATGTCCTGTTCGTCCATGGAGGTCAGGACTGTCACGCCGAGCAGGCAAAGGTCCGAACCCTTCGCCGCTTCGACCGCAGCCCGCATCGCCTTTGGATAGGCATGCAGGGTGAGCATCGACATCCCCATGCGGGCGATGTTCTCGACGCCCTTCGCCACCGTGTTGTCGATGTCGAGGAGCTTCATGTCGAGGAAGACCTTCTTGCCGCCGGCCGCAAGGTCGCGGGCGAATTCGAGCCCGCCAGCGAAGGCCAGCTGGTAGCCGATCTTATAGAACGACACGGCATCGCCGAGTTCGGCGACGACTTTTTCTGCCTCGGCCACCGAGGGCACGTCGAGGCCGACGATCAACCTGTCGCGCATTCCGGCCCGCACGACCGCGTTCATGGCTCGATCCTCGTGGAGTGCAGCCGGGCATGTGTGATCAGACTGGTACAGAGCCGCGTCATGCCCTTGCGCAGCCGCTCTTCCCTGAAATTGCCGTCCTCGTCGAAGGCTTCGCCCGCGCTCGGTACCGAGACCTGCGGTGCGATGACCTCCATCTGGATGTGGGACAGAACCGCGCGGAGATGGTTGGCGCTGCGGATACCGGCGAAATGACCGTCCGAGGACGAGCAGATGGCGACGACCTTGCCCGGGTAGATGGTGATGGGCCTGCCGTTGTCGCGATGGATGCGGCTGACCCAATCGATGGCGTTCTTGAGCAGCGGCGGGATCGAGCCGTTGTATTCCGGCGTGCAGATGAGCACCGCGTCGTGGGACGCGATAAGGCGGCCGAGCTTGTAGGCGTTCTCCGGAATGCCTTTTTCGACCTCCAGATCCTGGTCCATGATCGGCAAAGGATAGTCGGCGAGCGAGATGCGCGTGACCTCGGCGCCCTGCCGGGCGAGCTCCGTCTGGGCAATGTCGGCGGTCCTGCCGCTATAGGCTCCGGTGCGGATCGATCCGGCGAAGACGAGGATTCTCGGCGTCATGACGTACTCCCGGCCTGCCCTCCGCTAAAGGGCCAGGCGAGGGGAATCAAGTCTCTAGGCCCGCGCGCCGCGCCGATAGATCCAGAGCTGCGTCGGCGGGATGTTGCGAACGACGAAATCGAAATGCTCGACAGTGTAGTTGCCGCGCCGCGGCGGCACCGGGGAAAGCGGGCCGTAAGTGAGCTGCACGATCGGCCGGCCAGCGGGGATCCTCTCCAGGAGATCTTCGACATAGCGCACGCGCTGCTCGACCGGGAAGTTGAGGAGCGGCACGCCGGAAATGATGGAGTCGAAGATCATGCCTTTTTCGGGCAGCGTGGCGTCGAGGTCGAAAGCGTCGCCGTGGATGAAGTTCACGCCGGGCATATTGCTGCGCAGATGCTCGATGAAATCGGCGGAATATTCGATCGACCAGAGATCTTGCGGCTTGACGCCGCGGGTAAGGATGGCGCGGGTGATAACCCCTGTGCCTGGACCGAGTTCGAGAACCGGGAGACCGGAATCAGGATTGATAACAGACGCCATCTTTCGCGCCGTGACATTGCTTGTCGGGACGATCGAGCCGACAGCGCGGGGCTTGTCCATCCAGCCGCGGAAGAATTTCAGCTCTTCGTCGAACCGCCGGCCGATGGATTTCTTCAGGCTGTTTGATCGCATCGGCCCTGGCTCCGTGGTCATCTCACGCTGCGTTATGCGACCACAACGCGCCAAAAGAAAGACCGAAGATTCCGCGATGCACACATTGTCGGGCAAGCTCGAAGTAGCAGCGCCTCACTGGCCGAAGGACTCGAAGAAATCCTTCATGCGCGAGAAGAAGCCGTTGGATTGCGGCGAATTCTCCGTGGAGGAAATCTGTTCGAACTCCTCCAGCAGCTCGCGCTGGCGCTTCGTGAGGCTCTGGGGCGTTTCGACCGAAACCTGGATGTAGAGATCGCCGACATTGGGCTGGCGCAGCACCGGCATGCCCTTGCCCTTCAGGCGAAACTGCTTGCCGTTCTGCGTGCCTTCGGTGACCTTCACCCGGGTCTGGGTGCCGTCGAGCGTCGCCACCTCGAAGGTGCCGCCAAGTGCGGCCGTCGTCATCGAGATGGGCACCTTGCAGTAGAGGTCGGCGCCATCGCGCTGGAAGAACTCGTGCGGCTTCACCGACAGGAAGATGTAGAGATCGCCCGTCGGGCCGCCACGGGCACCGGCTTCGCCCTCGCCGGCAAGGCGGATACGGGTACCGTCCTCGATGCCGGCCGGAATGTTGACCGACAGCGAGCGCTCCTCGGTCACGCGGCCCTGGCCACCGCACTTGCCGCAAGGGTCCTTGATCGTCTGGCCTCGCCCCTGGCATTGCGGGCAGGTGCGCTCGATCGAGAAGAAGCCCTGGCTGGCGCGCACGCGCCCGGAGCCGCTGCACATCGCGCAGGTGACCGGCTGGGTACCGGGCTTGGCGCCGGAGCCGGAACACTCGGAGCACTGGATCGACGAGGGAACGCGAATCTGCGCCGTCTTGCCGGTGAAGGCCTCCTCCAGGCTGATCTCCATGTTGTAGCGGAGATCCGCGCCGCGCTCGCGGCCGCCCGAGGAGCGGCGTCGGCCTCCCATCATGTCGCCGAAGATGTCTTCGAAAATGTCGGCGAACCCGCCGGCGCCCGAGAACCCGCCGTTCATGCCTCCATTCTCGAAGGCCGCGTGCCCGAACCGGTCATAGGCCGCCCGCTTCTGCGGATCCTTCAAGGTCTCGTAGGCCTCGTTGATCTCCTTGAACTTCGCCTCGCAGGCATCGTCGCCTGGATTGCGGTCGGGATGGAACTGCATCGCCAGCTTGCGGAAGGCAACCTTGAGTTCCTTCTCGTCGGCTCCCCTGGCTACGCCGAGTGTCTCGTAGAAATCGGCTTTCATGTCGTCCCGTGTTCGAAAAGAAGTCGAGCGGAAGAATCGCTGTATCGGCCCCGCATTTAGTAAGCCAGGCGCGCAGATGCCATAGGCTTCATGCGCAAACGCCGCGTTTTCTCGCGATATTGGCGAGGAATCAGGAGAGAGGCGGCCATGAAGATCTGCGGGCGCCTCCGGCCGCGTCGACGCGCCACCCGCTCAATACGAAACGGCCGGCATCGCTGCCGGCCGCTGTGCGTGCCTATCCCGAAGGTCAGGCGGACTTCTTGTGATCGTCGTCGAGATCCTCGAAATCGGCGTCGACAACATCGTCGCCGGACTTGGCCCCATCCGCACGGGCGTCAGCCTCGGCGGCCTCGGCCTGGGAGGCCTCATACATCGCCTGGCCGAGCTTCATCGACGCTTCGGCAAGCGCGTTGGTCTTGGCCTGGATGTCCTCGACGTCGTCGCCCTCGGACGCGGTCTTGAGCGCGGCGATCGCATCGCTGATCGCGGTGCGGTCGGCTTCCGAGACCTTGTCGCCATATTCCTTCAGCGACTTCTCCGAGGAATGGACCAAGGCTTCCGCCTGGTTGCGGGCCTCGACCACGGCGCGGCGCTTCTTGTCCGACTCGGCATTCGCCTCGGCGTCCTTGACCATCTTCTCGATGTCGGCGTCCGACAGACCGCCCGACGCCTGGATGCGGATCTGGTGCTCCTTGCCGGTGCCCTTGTCCTTGGCCGAGACGTTGACGATGCCGTTGGCGTCGATGTCGAAGGTGACCTCGATCTGCGGCACGCCGCGCGGTGCGGGCGGGATGCCGACCAGGTCGAACTGGCCGAGCAGCTTGTTGTCGGCCGCCATCTCGCGCTCGCCCTGGAAGACGCGGATCGTCACCGCCGACTGCGAATCCTCGGCCGTGGAGAATACCTGACTCTTCTTGGTCGGGATCGTCGTATTGCGGTCGATCAGGCGGGTGAACACGCCGCCCAGCGTCTCGATGCCCAGCGACAGCGGGGTCACGTCGAGCAGCAGCACGTCCTTGACGTCGCCCTGCAGCACGCCGGCCTGGATCGCCGCGCCGAGTGCCACCACCTCATCGGGGTTGACGCCCTTGTGAGGGTCCTTGCCGAAGAACTGCTTCACGACTTCCTGGACCTTGGGCATGCGGGTCATGCCGCCGACCAGGACCACCTCGTCGATCTCGCCGGCCTTCATGCCGGCATCCTTGAGCGCGGCCTTCAGCGGCTCCACCGTGCGCTGCACGAGATCGTCAACGAGCTGCTCGAACTTGGCGCGGGTCAGCTTCATCGTCAGATGCTTCGGGCCGGTCGCATCGGCCGTGATGAAGGGCAGGTTGATCTCGGTCTGGGCCGACGAGGAGAGCTCGATCTTCGCCTTTTCTGCGGCCTCCTTGAGGCGCTGTAGGGCGAGCTTGTCGTTCTTCAGGTCGATGCCCTGTTCCTTCTTGAACTCCGCCGCCAGGTATTCCACCAGGCGCATGTCGAAGTCCTCGCCGCCGAGGAAGGTGTCGCCATTGGTCGACTTCACCTCGAAGACGCCGTCGCCGATCTCGAGGATCGAGATGTCGAACGTGCCGCCGCCGAGGTCATAGACCGCGATGGTGCCGGACTTCTTCTTGTCGAGGCCGTAGGCGAGCGCGGCTGCCGTCGGCTCGTTGATGATGCGCAGGACTTCGAGGCCGGCGATCTTGCCGGCGTCCTTGGTGGCCTGGCGCTGGGCGTCGTTGAAGTAGGCCGGAACGGTGATGACCGCCTTCTCGACCTTCTCGCCGAGATAGGCTTCCGCCGTCTCCTTCATCTTCTGCAGCGTCATCGCCGAAATCTGGGAAGGCGACTGCTTCTTGCCGCCGGCTTCGACCCAGGCGTCGCCGTTGTCGCCCTTGACGATCTTGTAGGGAACGAGCTTCTTGTCCTTCTCGGTCACCGGGTCGTCGAAGCGACGGCCGATCAGGCGCTTGACCGCGAAGATGGTGTTTTCGGGATTGGTGACTGCCTGGCGCTTGGCCGGCTGTCCGACGAGGCGTTCGCCGTCGCCGGTGAATGCGACGATCGAAGGCGTGGTGCGCGCGCCTTCCGCGTTTTCAATGACCTTGGGTTCCTTGCCATCCATCACTGCGACGCAGGAGTTGGTGGTGCCGAGGTCGATACCGATGACTTTAGCCATTGTGTCTTCTCCGCTTAGCAGGCTGCCAGGACCCATGACGGCGTTCCAGGAGGCAACCCCTCTTCACTCGTTGTTTCCTGAACTCCGCCGCATCGCTGCGCCGGATTTTCCGGGTTGCGGTGTATATAAGAATGGCGTTTCGAGTCGCAAGCGCGTTGCAGTCGCTAATTTCACGCCGCCGTGATCAATTCCGTCGCACCGCGCCGCACCATGTCCGCCGCCAGCAGCGTCAGCCCGACCTTGAACCAGAAGGCGAAGCTCTCCTCGGGCAGCCGCTCCAATAGGCGCGTTCCGTAGACGGTGCCGAGATAGCCCGAGACGATCATCGCCGCGACCAGCGGCAGCCAGCTCGCGAAGGCGAAGCCGGCCAGGCCGAAGACGACGATCTTGAGCAGGTGCTGCACGGTCATGCCGGCGGCGTGGGTGGCGACCAGAGCCTTGCGGTCGCCGGCGAAGATCTGGCCGAAGAAGGCCGCGAGCAGCGGCCCGGTCGCGCCGAAGAACATAGACAGCACCGCCAGGACGGAGCTGCCGATGGCAATGCCCGCGCGCCCGAGCCTGTCCATGCCGGGGATCTTCGTCCAGGTAATGGCGACGATGAAGAGGCCGAGCACCAGCTTCATGACCGCGTCGGGCAGCTGAACGACGACGAAGGCGCCGACGATCGCGCCGATGATGCTGCCGGCGACGAAGGGCGCGGCGACGTCCCACCGGATGCTGGCGCGCTGCTTCCAGGCGCGGCCGGTGTTGGAGCCGAGCTGCACGGCGCCATGAACGGGGATCAGTGCCGCGACGGGCACGAACAGCCCCATCAGGGCAAGCATCGCCAGGCCGCCGCCAACACCGAACGCGGCGGTCAAGGCCGAGGTGAAGAAGCTCGCGACGATCAGAAGCGCGGCGGGCGCGTAGCCGAGGCCGTCGGGAAGGAAGACAGAGACATCCAATAGATCAGGCCAGGTTGCTCTTTGTGTACTGGCCGGCCACGCGGTAGCGCCACAGATAGGAGGGCAGGATCGCGTCGAGCGATTCCGCCGTAACCCCGAGCCCGGCAAGCGTGCGGCCTTCCGACTTCGCCGCCTCGGACACGACATTGTCGCTCCTGAGCAACGTGACCTGATCCGTCGTCAGAAGCGGATTGGGCAGCATGCCGAGGATCGCACCCTGGATCCTCGCGATCGACCACGGCACCGACACGAGCATGCGTTTTCGGTCGATGATCCTCAGCATGTGCTCCATGCATTCGCGGAAGGTCAGCACCTCCGGCCCGCCGAGCTCGTAGGTGGTGCCGGGCCTGGCCCTGCCGTCGACCGTCAGCGCCAGAGCTTCCGCGACATCGACCACGTAGACCGGCTGGTAGCGCGTGGTGCCACCGCCGATCAAAGGCAGGACCGGCGAGAACCGCGCCATGTTGGCGAAGCGGTTGAAGAAGCCGTCCTCCGGCCCGAACACGATCGACGCCCGGACGATGTTGGCGTCCGGGAGCGTCGCAAGCACGGCGGCCTCGCCACGCGCCTTGGTCCGCGCATAGTCCGATTCGGACGCCGCATCGGCCCCGATCGCCGACATCTGCGTCATCTTCGCGCCGGCGGCGCGGGCGGCTTCGGCAACGGCACGGGCACCGAAATCCTGCACGGCGTTGAACGACTGGCGGCCGGTTTCGTGCAGGATGCCGACCAGATTGATGACGTGGTCGGCGCCCTCCACGGCACGGTCGACGGACCAGCGGACGCGCAGATTGGCCTGGACGGGCTGGATCTGGCCGACATTGCCGAGCGGCTGGAGGTGGCCGGCGAGTTCCGGCCGGCGCACGGCGACGCGCACGCGATAGCCGCGGCGGGCCAGCGCGCGTACGGTATGGCGGCCGATGAAGCCCGAACCGCCGAAAACGGTGACGAGTTTCGACGTTTCCGTGATCAGGGTCATTGCAGGCTCCGGCGCGGCAATCGAATGAAAAACCGCTGTCGTATTAGTCCGTTTCGCCGGGATCGCCAAGCGCGACGAGGCGCGGCAGAATGCGCCTCAATCGACGACGATCTCGATGAGGCGCGGACCGCCGGCGGCGCGGGCGCGGATGAGCGCGGCGCCGAGATCGGAAGCCGAGGCGATCCGCTCGGCGGGGATCCCGTAGGCTTCGGCAAGCTTGAGGAAATCCGGCGGGGCGGGGGAAACGCCGACAGGCTCGACGCCGGCCTCGCGCATCGAGGTCTCGATCTCGCGGTAGCCGCGATTGTTCCAGACGACGAAGGTGACGGCTGCTCCGGTCTCGGCGGCGACGGCGATCTCCGGCAGCGTGAACTGGAAGCCGCCGTCGCCGACGAGGCAGACGACGGGGAGATCGGGCCGCGCGATCGCCGCACCGATCGCCGCCGGCGGCGCATAGCCGAGCGCACCATAACCCGTGGCGGCGTTGAACCAGCCGCCGGAGCGATCGTGGTCGTAAGACAGATTGGCGGCATAGACCGGCTGCGTCGAATCGCCGACGATCAACGACCCCGGCAGCGCGTCGCGGATCGCTTCCACCGCGCGGACCTGGTCCCGCATCAGGGGACCGATCTCCGCCCAGGCCGCCTCGCGCGCAGCAGTGGCGCGCTCCACGCCGGTGCCTCTCTCTGTCCGGTCGTCACCCAGCTCGGCGACGAGCGCGTCGAGCAGCTCGGCGGCATCACCCTTCAAGGGTATCGCCACCGGATGCCGGGCCAGCTGGTCCGCGTCGATATCCATCCGTACGAGATGGCGCGGCAGAACGAATCCGCCATCGGCATACATGTCGTAGTCGGTCGGGCCGAACTCCGTCCCCACCGCGATGACGAGATCGGCCTCGCCGATCAGCGTCCGGACCGCCTTCAAGCTCGGGCTGGCATGGACGGCGAGCGGATGGCGATGCATGAGGCCGCGCGCATTGACGGTGGTCACCACCGGCGAATCCAGACGCTCGGCCAGCACGCGCAGCGGGGTTTCCGCCCGCCTCGCGCCGCCCCCGGCCAGGATTAGAGGCATCCGCGCGGCGCGTGCCTTCGCCGCGACTTCGCCGATCTTGCCCAGGTCCCAGGAAGGAGAGGCCTTGTCCGTGCGGGGCGCCGGCGCAGGCGCGGGCATTCCCATGACGTCCAGCGGGATCTCGATATGGACAGGTCCCGGGCGTCCGGTCGAAAAGCGGGCGAACGCCCGGGCCAGCACGTCCGCAAGTTCGGCCGGATTTTCCACCCTGTGCGAGAACAGCGCCACCTTCTCCATCATGCCGCGCTGGTCCGGCAGTTCGTGGAGATAGCCTATCCCCTTGCCCAGCGTGTCGAGCCGGTTGACGCCGGAGATGACCAGCATCGGGATGGAATCCGCCCGCGCCTGCGCCATTGGAGTGATCGCGTTGGTAAGGCCGGGGCCGGTGATGACGAAGGCGACGCCGGGTTTGCCGGAGGCGCGGGCGTAGCCGTCGGCCATGAAGGCCGCGCCCTGCTCGTGCCGGGGCGTCACATGGCGGATCGAAGACGAGGCAAGGCCCCGGTAGAGCTCGATCGTATGGACGCCCGGGATGCCGAAGACCGTGTCGACGCCGTGCGCCTCAAGCAGGCGGATGAGGGTTTCGCCGACCGTCAGGCCCGCCATATCGGCCTCGTCAGACAGGTCGGCCCGCCCTCGCAGGAAATGCAGAGCGCCTCCGCTTCGAACGTCTCGACCCGGCAGCCGGCGGCCTGCATCGCGGCTGCCGTCTTCGGGAAACCGGCGACGGCGATCACCTGGCGCGGCGCGGTCGGCAGGACGTTGAGCGAAAGGCCGAAGCTCAGGCGGAACTCGTCCGGATCGCCCTCGACCAGCGTGATGCCCC
Source organism: Mesorhizobium sp. (assembly GCA_019635735.1). Classification (GTDB taxonomy): domain Bacteria; phylum Pseudomonadota; class Alphaproteobacteria; order Rhizobiales; family Rhizobiaceae; genus Mesorhizobium_A. The sequence continues at coordinate 684,399 of JAHBYX010000002.1, read as the reverse complement.
GCGCCTTGAGCAGTTGCCAGAACGGCGCGGGCAGGAGCGGCGAATGGACCAGCGCCAGATCGTCGGCGAGCGGGCTGATCACCGACATCAGGTGCAGGCAGGCCTCCTCGCCCTGCCAGAACGGCAGGTCGAAGCCGTAGACCCTGATGCCCTTCGGCCCGAGAATGTTCGCGACCTGCTGGATGCCGTCCTGATTGGTGCGCACGCCACGTCCGATGGCGAGCGTGGTGCGGTCGATCCAGACGCAGTCGCCGCCTTCGACGGTGCCCGGCGCCTCGACGCGCCCCAGGATCGGGATGCCGAGCCTTCGGTAGGCGGCTTCGTGCAGGCCGGGCTCCGGCGTCCTCAGCGCCTTGCCCATCGACAGGATCAGCGCGCCGTGCTCGGTCATCAGCGACGGGTCGTGGGTAAACACGGAATCGGCGAGGCCGTCGTCGTCGTCGGGCAGGAATTCGATCGCCGCGCCCGTGGCCGCGACGAGGTCGATCAGCCGGTCGTGCTCGGCGGCGGCGCGCGCGGAATCGAACCTGGGGCCGTAGTGCCATTCAACGGGATCGGCCCCGCGCATCGCGCTCGATGCCCGGCGCATCAGCACGCGCCTGAGCGGCGCGGCCATCGACTGTGATCCGTAGTCCTGCACTGCTGGGCTCCTCGCATACTGCCGTGCCCAATCTCTACACAGCGGCGAAGCGGTGCCGCAAGTGCGGGCACGCCCGGGTTGACGGCATCGCGGCCGCCGGTCCATGCTGGCCACGGACGGAGAATTGGCCAGCGTGACGGGACGGCAAAACCGGCGCAAGGGATATCCGATGCCCCGGAAAGGGCGTCGCGGATGAGCCTCGCCTCGGCCGCTCACCCGGGTGCCGGCCAGATGGCCGCCGAGGCGATTCACGTCGAGAACCTGCACAAGAAGTTCGGCGAACTGCACGTGCTGAAGGGCGTGTCGCTGTCTGCCCGCGACGGCGACGTGGTGGCGATCATCGGCGGCAGCGGCTCCGGCAAATCGACGCTGCTGCGCTGCATCAACTGCCTCGAAAACCCGACCAGCGGGATCATCCGCGTCAATGCCGAGGAGATCAGACTCAAGGCCGACAGCCACGGCAACACCGTGCCGGCCGACCGACGGCAGATCGAGCGCATCCGCTCGAAGCTCGGCATGGTGTTCCAGAACTTCAACCTCTGGAGCCACATGACGCTGATCGAGAACGTCATCGAAGTACCCATTCATGTGCTCGGCGTGTCGCGCGCCGAGGCGATTGCGACAGCCGAGGCCCTGCTCGCCCGGGTCGGCCTGGCCGAGAAGCGCGACGTCTATCCGGCTTTCCTCTCAGGCGGGCAGCAGCAGCGCGGCGCGATCGCCCGCGCGCTCGCCATCCAGCCACGGGTCATGCTGTTCGACGAGCCGACCTCGGCGCTCGACCCGGAACTGGTCGGCGAAGTGCTCAAGGTGATCGCCGACCTCGCCCGCGAGGGGCGGACGATGGTCCTGGTCACGCACGAGATGAAGTTCGCGCGCGAGGTGGCGACCCATGTCGTCTTCCTGCGCAACGGGATCGTCGAGGAGGAAGGGCCGCCGGACCAGCTGTTCGGCGCGCCGAAGACAGAGGCACTCAGGCAATTCATCCGCACGGTCGGTTGAGAAGGACCGGCGGATGCGTATTCGGGAACAAGGACAGGAACGGGAGAAATGAAATGAAGACGATCGTCAAACTCGCCGCCGCGGCGGCCCTGCTCGCAGCCACCGCCGGCTTCGCATCGGCGCAGACAGTCAAGGTCGGGTTCTCACCGGAGGCCTATCCGCCCTTCTGGGCTGCGGACGCATCCGGCAAGTGGGGCGGCTGGGAGGTCGAGATCATCGACGCCATCTGCACCGAGGCGAAGCTCACCTGCGAACTGACGCCGATTCCCTGGGACGGCCTGATCCCGGCGCTGACGACCAAGAAGATCGACGCGATCATGAACTCGATGTCGATCACCGACGAGCGCAAGAAGACGATCGATTTCACCGACAAGTACTATAACACCCCGACCGCCGTGATCGGGCCGAAGGGCGAGAGCTTCACCGCCGATCCGGCCGGGATGAAAGGCAAGATCATCGGCGTGCAGGTGTCGACCACCCATTCCGCCTATGTGAAGAAGCACTTCACCGAGGCCGCCGAGATCAAGGAATACCAGACCCAGGACGAGGCCAACCAGGATCTCGCCGCCGGCCGCATCGACGCGACGCAGGCGGATGCGATCGCGCTCGACGCCTTCCTGAAGTCCGAGGCCGGCATGGCCTGCTGCGACCTCAAGGGCAACGTGGCTGAAGACCTCGAGATCCTCGGACCTGGCGTCGGCGCCGGCCTGCGCAAGGAGGATGCCGAGCTCAAGGTCAAGCTGAACGCCGCGATCAAGGCGATCCGCGACAACGGCAAATATGGCGAGATCACCAAGAAGTATTTCGACTTCGACGTCTATGGCGGGTGAGCGGCCAGCGAAGGCTCTGCCTAAGCACCCCCTCACCGGCCCTTCGGGCCACCTCTCCCCCTGCCCGGGGGAGAGGAGAGTCCAGTCGCCGACGCTGCGTCTCCTCGCCCCACATCGTCGGGGAGAGGTGGATGGGGCGAAGCCCGAGACTGTGAGGGGGGTTTCATAAACCTCCGATGATCGAAACCCTCTTCGCCCCGCTGCTGCAGGTCTCGACGATGGACCTGCTCGCGCTCGAGCCGCCCGGCTGGGGCGGCAATCTGCTGCGGGGGCTGTTGAATTCGGTGATCATCGCCGTCGGAGCTTACGGCTTCGGCCTGGCAATCGGCATCGGCGGCGCCTACGGCAAGCTCTATGGCGGGCCGATCGTGCGCGACCTGCTCGAGGTCTACACGACCATCGTGCGTGCCGTGCCGGAGCTGGTGCTGATCCTGATCCTCTATTTCGCCGGCACCGATCTCATCAACCGCGTGCTGGAGGCGTTGGGCTACGCGCGCATCGACATCAACGGGCTGGTGGCCGGCATCTGGGTATTGGCGGTGGTGCAGGGGGCCTATTCGACGGAAGTGCTGCGCGGCGCGATCCTGTCGATCCCGCAGGGCCAGATCGAGGCGGCCCGCGCCTACGGCATGGCGCCGATGCTGATGCTGCGCCGGATCACCCTGCCGGCGATGCTGCCCTTCGCGATACCGGGCCTTGCCAATCTGTGGCTGATCGCCACGAAGGACACGGCCCTGCTGGCCATCGTCGGCTTCAATGAGCTGACGCAGGAGACGCGCACCGCGGCGGGGCAGACGAAGGCCTATTTCACCTTCTTCGTCGCCGCGGGCGTGCTCTATCTGCTTCTCACGCTCGTCTCCAACCGGATCATCGCGCGGATCGAGCGCTGGTCGCGGCGCGGTATGCCGGCCGTGTCGGGGAGCGCGCGATGAGCATTCCCATAACGAGCCTCGCCGAGTTCGCGGCGCGCAGCGCGTGGCTGCAGCCGCACCGCATCCTGCTGATGGCGGTCGCCGCCGCGCTGGTCATTTCGGCGGCGCTGTTCATGCGCTGGGACTGGCTGCCGAATTATTACGGCCTGGCGCTGCAGGGCATCTGGCGCACGATCTGGATCCTGGTGGTCACCTGCGTTCTGGGCATCATGCTGGCCGTGCCGCTGGGGCTCGCGCAAGCCGCAGGGCCGTGGTGGCTGGCGATGCCCGCCAACGCGTTCTGCACCGTCATCCGCGGCACGCCGCTCCTCCTCCAGCTCTGGCTGCTCTATTACGGGCTGGGCTCGCTGTTTCCGCAGTTTCCCTGGATCCGGCAGTCGGAGCTATGGCCCTATCTCAGGCAGGCATGGCCCTATGCAGTGCTGTCCCTGACGATCTCCTTCGCGGCCTACGAGGGCGAGGTGATGCGTGGCGCCTTCGCCGGCGTGCCCAGGGGTCAACTCGAGGCCGCCCGCGCCTACGGCATGCGGCCGTTTACGATCTTCCGCCGCATCTGGCTGCCGCAGGCACTGCACCGGGCGCTGCCGACGCTCGCCGGCGAAACGGTGCTGCAATTGAAATGCACACCTCTCGTTGCGACGATCACCGTCGTCGACATCTACGCGGTCGCCTCGCGGGTCAGGCAGGACACGTTCATCGTCTACGAACCGCTGCTCTTGCTGGCGCTCATCTATCTGATCATTTCGGGCGTCATCATTTTCCTGTTCAGGAAGATGGAGGCCCGGATTCCAGTGCGGCTCGGATGAGCATGCCCGCCATGGAACGCATCTCGCTCGAGGAGGCGGAGCGGCTTTGCATCGATGCGGCAATCGCGGCCGGAGCATCGGCCCCCGCCGCGGAGTCCATCGCCAGGGCGGCCGTGGCCGCCGAGGCGGAGGGCCAGCCGGCGGTCGGGCTTGCGCATTTCATAGACTATCTCGACGCCCTGGAGGCGGGCCGGATCAACGGCACGGCAACGCCTCTCATCTCGCGGCCGGCGCGGGCAATCATCCTGTCCGACGCGGGCGGCGGGACGGCGCATCTCGGCTTCGACATGGCGTTCGAGGACCTGGTGGCGGTGGCGGAGACGTTCGGCGTCGCGATCTTCAGCCAGAAGAACGCCTATACGGCAGGCGCGCTGGGCTATTTCGCCGGCCGCCTCGCTAAGCGCGGGCTGGTCGGGCTCGCGGCGGCGAACGGTCCAGCACTGCTTGCCGGCTCGGGCACGACGAGGCCGGTGTTCTGCACCAACCCGATCGCCTTCGCCGCGCCGACGGAGCACGGGCCGCCGCTGCTGATCGACCAGTCGTCCAGCGCGACCGCCTATGTGAACATAAGGGCAGCGGCGGAGCGCGGCGAGGCCATTCCCGAAGGCTGGGCGCTCGGGCCCGACGGCAAGCCGACCACGAATCCGCACGAGGCGATGCGCGGCGCCCTTCTGGCATTCGGCGGGGCGCGCGGGGCCAATATCGCGCTGATGGTCGAAGTGCTCGCGGCCGGACTTTCGGGCGCGAACTGGTCGCTCGACGCGCCGTCCTTCGCGGAGGGCGCGGAATCGCCGGGCTGCGGGCTGTTCGTGCTGGCGATCGACCCGCGGCTGTTCACCGGCGGTTTCGCGAACCGGACCGGGCGGCACCTCGACCGGCTGACGACCGGCTTCGGGCTTCATGTTCCGGGAGGGGCAAAGGCGAAGCGGAGGGCGAAGGCAGTCCGGGAAGGCGTCGAGGTCGAAGCGGCGGTGATGGAACGTCTCCGCTCCTGCCTGCCGGCCACGTGAAAAACCCCGCAGAAGCGGGGTTCTCCGAAAGCCTGGCGGCGCGGATCAGTGGCGCGCGAGCCAGGAATCGATTTCGCGGTCGGCAGCGTCCTGGGCGTGGCCATAACGCTCCTGCAGACGGCCGGCGAGCTCGCGGCGGTTGCCGCGGATGACGTCGAGATCGTCATTCGTCAGCTTGCCCCACTGCTGCTGGACCTTGCCCTTGAACTGCTCCCAATTGCCTTCGACCTGATTCCAATTCATGGCGCATCTCCTTGATTTTGAACGAACCGGCGACGGAGCCGGTCTGGCAGGAAAACGCGACGGCCCGGCCAAGGTTCCAAGAGGGGTTGCCCTGGTTCCAAAGAAAGGCCCGGCGTATCGCCGACTCATTTTCGGACGCGCGCCGGCGGCTCCGGCGACATGGCTCGCCAGAGAATAAGGTTCGGGAACGGAGGATGGGCGCCGTGCTTCGGCCAGCGCCGGACCGAAGGCTTTTGCCGTCAGGACGTGTCCGGCGCGCGCGGCGCCGCGAGCGCATGGGCGTCGCCGGCCGGAGTGCTGGCAGGCACGATCCGAGATCCCGCCGACCGCCGGCGGGCGACCCTCAGCATCCACGCCAGGAGAGTTGCCCACACGAGCGACAGAGCCCGCAAGCGGAGCGCCAGATGCGCGGCGTCGGCCGGCTCGTTGCCGGGTGCATCGGATATCGCCGGATCGGGGCATCCGCCCAGCGGCGGCGCGCCGCGCCGGCGCGCATGACCGTCGACCTGCGCGACCATTTCGGCCCGGAGCAATAGCCCGAGGACACGGCAGCGCTCCGGGCGCGACGCGTGGCGCGCGCGGTCGGCGAGATCGGCGAGCACCAGCAGCATGGCGACGATGCGCCTGATGATGTCGGTCTGCGTCGCCCAGTCCATCGCGTCCCCCGTTTCGGTCAGGCGCAGTGTGGGGGCGGTGGCGAGGGGTGTGGATCGATTTTTTTCCGAAGCGCAGGATTCCGGGCCGAACCGGCTCGCCAACCTGGAATCCATCCACGTCTAGCCGTGTCCGAACTGAGCCGACCCGGGGCGAATCGGGTCGACTACGATGAATGAAAAAACCCCGCCGGATCGCTCCGGCGGGGTTTTGGCATTGTATCGGCGTTGCAGCCTTAGTTGCGGCTCTTGAGCGCCGCGCCGAGGATGTCGCCGAGCGATGCGCCGGAGTCGGTGGAGCCGTACTGAGCGACGGCTTCCTTTTCCTCGGCGATTTCCAGCGCCTTGACCGAGACCTGCACCTTGCGGGTCTTCTTGTCGTAGGCGATGACGCGGGCGTCGAGCTTCTGGCCGACCGAGAAGCGCTCGGGGCGCTGCTCGTCGCGGTCGCGCGACAGGTCGTTGCGCTTGATGAAGCTCTCGAGACCGCTCTCGACGAGACGAACCTCGATGCCGCCGTCGGTGATCTTCGTCACCTCGCAGGTCACGACGGCGTTCTTGCGCAGGTCGCCCGAATCGGCGCCGGTGTCACGCTGCAGCTGCTTGATGCCGAGCGAGATGCGCTCCTTGTCGACGTCGATGTCGAGGACCTGGGCCTTGACCATCTGGCCGCGCTGATACTCTTCGATCACCTGCTCGCCCGGACGGGTCCAGTCGAGGTCGGAGAGGTGCACCATGCCGTCCACGTCGCCGTCGAGACCGATGAACAGGCCGAACTCGGTCTTGTTCTTGACCTCGCCCTCGACGGTCGAACCGACGGGGTGGCTGCGCACGAAGGCTTCCCACGGATTCTCGAGCGTCTGCTTGAGGCCGAGAGAGATGCGGCGCTTGGCCGGATCGACCTCGAGCACCACGACGTCGACGTCCTGGCTGGTCGAGAGGATCTTGCCGGGATGGACGTTCTTCTTGGTCCAGGACATCTCGGAGACGTGGATGAGGCCTTCGATGCCCGGCTCCAGCTCCACGAACGCGCCGTAGTCGGTGATGTTCGTGACAGTTCCCTTGATCTTCTTGCCGATCGGGAACTTGGTGCCGATGTCGCCCCACGGATCCGACTCGAGCTGCTTCATGCCGAGCGAGATGCGGTGGGTCTCCTGGTTGATGCGGATGATCTGCACCTTGACCGTCTGACCGATGTTGAGGATCTCGGTCGGATGGTTGACGCGGCGCCAGGCCATGTCGGTGACGTGCAGCAGGCCGTCGATGCCGCCGAGGTCGACGAACGCGCCGTAGTCGGTGATGTTCTTGACCACGCCCTCGACGACCTGACCCTCTTCGAGGTTCTGGACGATCTCGGAGCGCTGCTCGGCACGGCTCTCCTCGAGCACGGTGCGGCGCGACACGACGATGTTGCCGCGACGGCGATCCATCTTGAGGATCTCGAAGGGCTGCGGCGTGTGCATGAGGGGCGTGACGTCGCGGATCGGACGGATGTCGACCTGCGAACGCGGCAGGAAGGCCACCGCACCGTCGAGATCGACGGTGAAGCCGCCCTTGACCTGGTTGAAGATGACGCCTTCGACGCGCTCTCCGCGGTTGAACTTCTCTTCGAGCTTGACCCAGCTCTCCTCGCGGCGGGCCTTCTCGCGCGACAGGACGGCTTCGCCCAGCGCGTTCTCGATGCGCTCGACCATGACCTCGACCGTGTCGCCGGCCTTGAGATCCTTCGCCTTGGTGCCGAATTCCTTGAGCGGTACGCGACCTTCGACCTTCAGGCCGACGTCGATAATGGCCATGTCCTTTTCAATGGATGTGATCACGCCGCGGACGACCGATCCTTCGGCGGAATTGCTCTCCGAAAACGATTCGTCGAGCAGGCTCGCGAAATCGTCGCGAGAGGGATTTGCAGCTGACATGTGTTCTCCTGGGGGTCCCGCTGGTTGCGGGACGCGGCGCCGTGGTTCGTGTTGCGTCGACCTGCCGGCGTTCCGGGCTGAAAGCCCTTGTGCCGCCCGTGGCGGCAAGTTCCGGCGCATGAGAATGCTGGCAGGCTGGTTCAGTGGCCGGATATGGCTGGCGAGCTTCCGCCTGGAAGGACTTGCCGCCGGATCAGGCCCCGTTCCGCTTGGCCAGCGCGCCATCGACGATGGCCCGGGCTGCCCGGAACGCGGCCTCTATAGACATTTCGGACGTATCGAGCAAGTGCGCGTCTGACGCGGGGCGCAGGGGCGAGTCGGCGCGGCCGATGTCGCGCTCGTCGCGGCGGCGGATGTCGGCGAGAATCTCCGACATATCCGCGTGTCCGCCCCGGTCCTCGATATCGCGCAGGCGGCGGCGCGCGCGCACCTCCGGGCTCGCCGTGACGTAGAGTTTCACGTCGGCATCCGGCGTCACGACGGTGCCGATGTCGCGGCCGTCGAGCACGGCGCCGCCAGGCTGGCGGGCAAACTCCCGCTGTTTCTCGACCAGCAGGCGCCGCACGTCCGAGATCACCGCGACGCGCGAGGCGGCCTCGCCGACGCTGTGCGCCGACAGTGCATGCTTGTCGAGATTGGCCAGATCGACGCGACGCGCGGCCTCGATGGCATGCGCCTCGTCGTCCAGCGGCTGGCCGCTGCGGATCAGTTCGTGGGCCACGGCGCGATAGGTCAGCCCGGTGTCGAGATGCGGCAGGTGATAGTAGTCGGCAAGGCGGCGCGAGAGCGTGCCCTTGCCCGAAGCGGCCGGTCCGTCGATGGCGATGAGGAGACTGGTCATGGCCGGCATCAAGCCTGTCCCGGCATTTTGCGCAAGTGCGAAGTCAGGTGCGGCTCCAGAACCTTCTGGATCGCTTCAGCCTGCGCCAGAGGCCGGCGGCTCCGGTCCATGCGATCTCGGCACGCAATTGCGTCGCTCCGAGGATCCAGCCGACGGCCCGCTGGAGTTCGGAATCGGCCGTGGGGGCGATAGCCGGATCGGTCAGCAGCCGCCGAAGCATCGCCGCGTCGTTGAGCTCGCCGAAGATGTCCTGCAAGGCCGCGAGACGGCCGGCCAGGCGCGCCGTTCGCTTCGGCTCGTAGAGCGGGCCGAAGAACTCGAACGTGTAGCGCAGCTTCTTCAGCTCCTTGCGCAGTTCGTGGCGCTCCGCCACGCTAAGCTTCTTCAGGCCGCGCGCGTGACGGCGCGTCTTCTTCCAGCGTCGCGCCAGGGCCTCGTCGGCGCAGACCGAGACGGGCGCGGCGAGCCGCCTCGACTGGTCGAGGTCGGTTGCCTCGAACCAGCCCCTGGTCTCGACGAAGCGGATCAGGTCGAGTTCGAAGGCCTGCGCACGCCGCCCGTTCAACACGAGCAGGAGATCTTCGCGCTCGTCGGCGGAATGCCGGGCGAACAGCGCGGCAAGCGCCGCGAGCGAGGATTCGCCGGGATATCGCGCCGCTTCCGCGCCGACGATGTCGCGACCCGCCACGTCCATGTCGCGCAGGCGGCTGACTTCGCCCGCCAGCCATGAAGCCTCCCCGGCGAGCCGGTCGAGCTCGGCGCTGCGGGCAACATGCCGGAAGATGGAAAACCAGCTGCGCAGGCGGCGCAACCCGACCCTGAGCTGGTGCGGACCTTCGATGTCGTCGGTATCGCGCACGACATCGATGTTGGCGCAGATCTGGTCGGCGCATTCGCGCATGATGTCGCGCGCCGCCGCCTCGATCGACATGTCGCCGGAAAGCGGCACCTCCACGGCGTTGCGCGGCGCAGGCGGGGGGGAGACGCGGCCTTGCGTGGCCAGAAGCTCGGCGCGGGCGGATTTGGGCAGGCGCGAGAAGCGCAAGCCGCCGTCCGGATAGAGTGCATTCGCGACGTCGAACAGGACCTTCGGGCTGCCTTCGACCCGCTCGACCTCGAGCTCGTTCCAGGGCGCGGAAGAACCGTTGGCCGAGATGGTGCCCCTGTCCGTGGATATCTCGACCTTCGCGCCGTCAGGCAGCGAGACCACGCCGCTCGACCGCCTGAAGCGCATGTTGGCGACGACGACCAGTTCCTTGCCCCGGCAGAGCTCGGCGACGCGGGATCGCAGCGCCTCGTCGGGGATCGCATCCGGATCGGGCGTCCGGCCGCGCATAAAAGTTTCGGATTCCTGCACGTCGGTGAAACCGCCGAGCGCCCGGCGGCCGGCCTTGACCGTCTGCAGGGAGCGCCGGCCGTCACGCCGCGTCCTGAGCGCAATGCCGGCATCGCGCAGCGCGCGGTCGGGCGTGTCGTAGTAGAGAGTGCTGAGAGTTCGCGTATGCGGCCCGGCGAAGCTGCTGTCGAGGTCCTTCACCCGGGCCCACAGTCTTGCCGGCGGCTCCGCGAGCACGAATTTGAGTTCCATCTCCTGCATGGAGAACGATCCGATTCGATCTCGGGCGACCGCCGCTTCGGCAGGGTCATCTGCGTTCTTATGATATCGACCGCATCAGGCCGCCGTCGACCCTGAGATTCTGGCCGGTGATATATGCCGCACCGTCGGAGATCAGGAACGAGATGGTCGCCGCGATCTCGTCGCTGGTGCCGTAGCGCTGCATCGGCACGCCGGCGCGCCGCTCCTCGGTCGCCGGCAGGCTGTCGATCCAGCCGGGGAGCACGTTGTTCATCCGCACGTTCTTCGCGGCGTATTCGTCGGCGAAGAGCTTGGTGTAGGCGGCGAGCCCGGCCCGCGCCACGGCCGACGTCGGGAACATCGGGCTCGGCTCCGACACCCAGGCGGTCGAGATGTTGACGATGGCGCCGCCGCCCTGCGTGGCCATGACCGGCGCCACGAGGCGCACCGCGCGCACGACGTTCATGAAGTAGACGTCGAAACCCTTGTGCCACTGTTCGTCGGTGATCTCGAGCAAGGGCGCGCGCGGGCCGTGGCCGGCGCTATTGACGAGCGCGTCGATGCGGCCCCAGCGGGCGAGCGCGAGGTCGACGAAACGCTTCAGATCCTCGTTCGACTGGTTGGAGCCGGTGACGCCGAGCCCGCCAAGCTCATTGGCGAGCGCCTCGCCCTTGCCGGAGGAGGACAGGATGGCGACGGCGAAACCGTCGGCCGCCAGCCGGCGGGCCGCCGCCGCGCCCATGCCCGACCCGCCGCCGACGACGAGGGCAACCTTCTGCAAGCTCATTTCATCTGCTCCTTCTTGCCGCGAACGGCTATATTCCGGCCTGCCGACCCTCGCCGACATCATTCGATCTCGGCGCCAAGGCCGCGCATCAGGTCCACGAACTGCGGGAAGCTGGCGGCGATCATGCCCGTGTCGTCGACCGTCACCGGATTTTCGGCGGTCAGCCCCATGACGAGGAAACTCATGGCGACGCGGTGGTCGGAACTCGTCTCCACCGTGCCGCCGCCGAGGCCCCGGCCTTCGGGCGAGCCGCGCACCAGCAGCCAGTCCTTGCCCTCCTCGCAGTCGACAGCGTTGGCCTTCAACCCGGCCGCGACGGAGGCGAGCCGGTCGGATTCCTTGACGCGCAGTTCGTCCAGCCCCTGCATCAACGTTTCGCCCTCGGCAAAGGCCGCCGCGACCGCCAGCACCGGATATTCGTCGATCATCGACGGCGCACGCTCGGGCGGCACCGTGATGCTCTTCAGTTCAGAGGCCCGGACGCGCAGATCGGCTATATCCTCGCCGCCGGAATTGCGGCGGTTGAACATCTCGATCGAGGCGCCCATTTCGTGCAGCGTATCGAAGAGACCGGTGCGCGTCGGGTTGACCAGCACGTTCTCGACGACGACATCCGATCCGGGCACGATCAGCGCGGCGACGACGACGAAGGCGGCCGAGGACGGGTCGCCCGGCACGGCGATGGCTTGGCCCGTGAGGCGGCCCTGCCCCTTGATGCGGATGTGGCGCAGGCCGCCGGCGCCCGTCTCGATCTCGACGTTTGCACCGAAGCCGCGCAGCATCTTCTCGGTGTGGTCGCGGGTGGGGACCGGCTCGATGACGGTGGTCACGCCCGGCGCGTTGAGGCCGGCCAGCAGCACCGCCGACTTGACCTGCGCGGAAGCGACGGGAACGCGGTAGGTGATCGGCGCCGCGGTCTTCGGCCCGCGCAGCGTCAGCGGCAGGCGGTCTCCGGGAGTGGCCTCGACCTGGACGCCCATCAGCCGCAGGGGATCGAGGACCCGGCCCATCGGCCGCCTGGACAGCGAGGCGTCGCCGGCGAAGGCGGTCACCATGTCGTAGACACCGGCCAGCCCCATGGCGAGCCGAACGCCCGTGCCCGAATTGCCGAAATCGAGCGGTGCTTCGGGCTCGAGCAGGCCGCCATTGCCGACACCGCGGACGGTCCATTCGCCGCCGGCGCCGTCCACCTGCGCGCCGAAGGCGCGCATCGCGGCGGCGGTACGCAGCACGTCGTCGCCGTCCAGCAGGCCGGTGATGCGGGTCTCGCCGGCTGCGAGGCCACCGAGCAGGAGCGCGCGATGCGAGATCGACTTGTCGCCCGGCACCCGCGCATGGCCCGTCATCGCGGGCGAACGGCGGGCGGTCGCTGGCTGCAGTGGCGGTCGGTCGGTCATCGGCGGTTCCTGTCCCTTCCCGCGCGCGTTCTGCGCCTCTCGCCACGGGTCGGGGCGGGTCTAGCATGCGTCCGCGGGACGGTCATCCCCGCCGCGCGGCCGTCTCGCGCGGCGATGTCCGGGCAAGGCGGCAATTCCGGCCCTGAATAGGCTTTGACACTGGCTCCACTTGTGGATATGGGACCGAACTCATTTTTACGGCGCGGCTGCGGCGGACGATTGCCCGCGCGGCGGGGCCCGGTCTCTCTCCGGGCCTGTTTCCACGAGGCGGACACAGTGGCGAAACCTGAACTTGGCACAAAGCGTATCGACCCGGAGACGGGCAAGAAATTCTACGACCTGAACCGCGATCCGATCGTCTCGCCCTATACCGGCAAGAGCTATCCGCGGTCCTATTTCGAATCGACCGTGCTGAGCAAGATCGAGGAGGAAGAGGAAGTCGTCGAGAAGGAACTGGACGCCGAGGACGAGGCCCCCGAAATCGTCAGCCTCGAAGAGGCCGACGACGAGGCCAAGGGCGGCTCTGACGATATCCCGGACTTGGGCGACGACGACGTCGAGATCGACGACGAGGACGACGACACCTTCCTGCCCGACGAGGAGGAAGAGGATGACGACGTCGCCGACATCATCGGCGTCGGCGGCGAGGACGACGACGAGATCTGACGGTTCGGGCCCGCGGACCGGATTCCGACAAAGTCGGCAATCGTGTCGGTGAGGCCTTGATCTTGCGGGGCGGCGGGGTTAGAAGCCGCCTCGATCTTTGGCGGGGTTCCCATTCCGCCAAGCTCTCCGCCGGAGACGGCGCGGCCGACAGGCCGGAGCGTGGGGCCATAGCTCAGTTGGGAGAGCGCTTGAATGGCATTCAAGAGGTCGTCGGTTCGATTCCGATTGGCTCCACCAAACATTCCTCCGCGCTAGTGCGGTTCTGCCCCGTCTCCAAATCACCTCGACATTTCCGCCTCTTAGCAGCACTGAGACCGCATATCGTGGTCGCGAGGCGGCATTTCCGTCTGTAATGAGGCCTACAAGTCGAGGCCGTCTCAGAGACGCGGCTTCCCCGTCCAAGATATTGTTCGGGCGATGCTCGAGGATTGGCTAACTGCTGCCCTGAGTACGGCAGCATCCCGTCCGATTCCGGCTTGATGGGCGGCAGGCTGTCATCGGAACGGCAGGCTGGCAACCCGCACCGTTCGGCGGTCAGCGCAGGAGAAGCGCTTCCTGATCCGCCCAACGAAGCGGCAGATCGCTCGCTCTGGCGAGCCTGCGGATGGTCAGATCTGCCGGCTGGGTGCCATTCAGTATCTTCTCGACGATCTTCGGCGCCAGGAATGCGAGCGGCAGAATGCGACTGACGTCGGCGCTATGGACACCGAATAGATCGGCGACCTCAGCAACGGTTCGACCCGATCCGTCGGTGAGCTTGTCGAGGTAGAGATGTGCGCGCGCGATAGCGTCAACCAGCCTAGGGTCCGGCTTTCGACTTGACGCGGAATCTGCATCGATCACCAGCCGCGTCTCGACGCCGCGCCTTTTGATGGAGATCGGCGTCGAGATCACAACGATTGACGAGGGTCGCGCATCGACGCGGGTATCAGCGGCCCGGCCGGGCGGACCGATGTCTGACTCGCCGCAAGCCAGCCAAGTCAGAAGCCTGCCCGTATCGATCTGCATCTCGATCCGATCCGGATGGAGCGTAACGCGGCGGACGATCTGGCTCATCACGTTTCTGGTGTGATCCGTGCTGAGACCGGCGAGCCGATCGCGCGCCGCCTCAAGAGTCTTTTCGATCTTCCCTGCATCTGCTTTGTCATCGACCCAGGATGCCAGGCGAGCCTGATCGCCGAGCAACTGTCTGATCTGTTGATCGACGATGCCCTCCAGTTCAGTTGCCGGAACACGCCATCCTTCCGTGCTGCGGCCTGTCTTCAGCCGTGCCGAGACGTAGTAACGATAGCGCTTGCCATGATTGCTCGCATGAGCGGGGCTAAGCCGATCACCCGTCTCGTCGAAGAGGATGCCTGTGAGACGGTGTAGATCTGCTGCATTCGAGGACGACCTGGCTCGACGCGGCGCCTGGATCGCCAGCAGCTTTTGAATCTCACCGAACTGCTCTGTGTCGATGATTGCCTCGTGGTCTCCCTCAAAATACCGGTCGTGATGGCGCACCTTGCCGACATAGATCTGATTGGCCAGCAGGTAGTAGAGCTTGCCGCGGGTCCACTCCGGAGCGTCCGTTTCGCTGGAGCGTCCAATCTTCGCGCGGTTTACCTCATCGGTGAGCGCAAGGACTGACTTGAGATGCAGGTAGCGCTCGAAGATGTGGCGCACGTGGCGCGCAAGCTCGCCAGAATTTCCGCGTGAGCGTAACGCGCGCGAAAACCCGCACGACGATCATGTCACCTAACGACGACGTGTGCGTCCTGCTAATCCCCGATAGATAGGCCATGCGGAGGGCGCTGTGAGTATGCAATGTCACCAACTGGTGGCTGCGGCGGCCTATTGTGACGGCGACGCGGTCAAACAATTTGCCGGCGACTTAAGGCAGTCAATCCATTATCTGCCTCCAGTAACGGACTGACAGCTTCCGGCCCCAATCCCGATGGACGGCAATGAACGCCCATTGCGGACGCCGAGGCAGACTTGCCTTCGCCTAAAAGCGGGCGCTGGCGCTAAGGTCCAAAGACGATCGCCTGGCGCCCCATGACAATAGTTCGCAATTCGCGGGTGAACTCACGGAAGCCCCGCTCCTATTTCGTCTAACTTTGTCGCGGGTGAACCTTCTCTCTGGACGGGAGGCATTGGCCCTGACGTCGAGCCTTCTCCATCCTCCGAAGGTCGATCTTTGGCAGTTGCCCCCGGCCCGGAGGCCGGAGGCTGTATCGGGATCAGCCGACTGGGACGTCGGCGCTCTTGGCGTTACTCCGCACCAAGACCAGCGCGGCGGCACTCGCAAGGAGACCGGGCCCCACACGAGCCTCCAGTCGAAGCGCCGGACCACGTCCGCGGCGGGCACCTCCCGCTTCCGATCGCCTGTGGCGCAGGCCAGGATCACCGTAGCGGCGAGAACGCCGGGCGCCGCGAGGACGACCGGTAGCGCCGCACCGGCCAGATCGCGCGCGGTGGACAAGAGCGAGGGGCCAGCCGCGTAGCCCAGCATTCCGCCCGCCGCAAACACGGCGATCGCGAGTTCTGGCCGTGCGGTTCCGCGCCGTACCAGCATCGAACCGGCCGGGTGAATGGCAGCCGACCCAAGGCCCGCGACGGCGACCAGGGCGAAAAGCAGCGGCACGCTCGGGGCCACGACGAGCAGGCTGAGAAGCACCGCGCTGAACAGGACGCTGGCGGCGGTGACCGACACCTCGCCGAAGTGATCGGACAGCCGTCCGAGAAACGGGCCGGGCAGCGAGGCCGACAGCGCGAAGATCGCGACAAGCGCAGCCAGCGTCATCTCGTCCAGCCCAAGCTGGAGGTGAAACATTGGCAGCAACGCCGGCACGAAGGCGGTATAGGCGTCGTTGACCGTATGGCCGAGCGTGCCGAGGATCAGGGACCGGCGTCCGGTATCGGCGCCCGGCGCTGCAAGGGTCAGATCGGCCATTCCCCCACCTCCCTTAGCCGGGACTCGATCCGAGGCTTCTGGTCCCCGAAGGTGCCGTAGGTGAACCAGTCGCCGATCTCGGTGATCGGGGCGACGCGGACGCCGAACCGGTGCTTGGCCTCTTCCATCACGGCCTGGTCGGTGAGGTCGCGTTCGACGTAGGCGATGCCGAGGCGGCCAAGCCAGGCCTTGAGCGCACGGCAGTCGGGGCACGTCGGGGTGGAATAAACGGTGACGGTAGCGTTCATGGCGCTTCTCCTTGGCAAAGGTGAAAGGAATGGGGTGCGTCCCCGGCCGTACCGGGGACGCCTTACGATCAGGCGCTGCGGACGCTCTCGGCCATGGGCGCCCTGAACCGGCGCAGACGCAGCGCGTTGCCGAGGACGAAGACTGAGGACAGGGCCATCGCGCCCGCGGCGAAGACCGGCGAGAGCAGGATGCCGGTAGACGGCCAGAGCACCCCGGCTGCGACCGGGATCAGGGCGGCATTGTACGCGAAAGCCCAGAAAAGGTTCTGCCGAATGTTTCGCATCGTGGCGCGGGACAGCGCGATGGCATTAGGCACGCCCTTGAGGCTTCCGGACATCAGCACCACGTCGGCGGCCTCGATGGCCACATCCGTGCCCGTCCCGATCGCCAGGCCCACGTCCGCCTCGGCCAGCGCCGGGGCGTCGTTGATTCCGTCGCCGACGAAGGCCACGGGGCCGAGGGTCTTGAGCCGCCGGATCGCAGCCACCTTGCCGTCGGGCAGGACCTCGGCCACGACCTCGTCGATCCCGAGCCGCCGACCGATGGCCTCGGCGGTGCGCCGGTTGTCCCCGGTGATCATGGCGACCTTGAGCCCCAGCGCGTGCAGCGCGCGGATCGCACCCGGCGTCGACTCCTTGATCGGATCGGCCACCGCGATGATCGCCGCCAGCCGACCGGCGATGGCGACGTAGAGCGGCGACTTGCCGTCGGTGGCGAGGCGCGAGGCCGTCTGCGCGAAGGGGCCCACGTCGAGGCCGAGCTGCGCCATGTAGCGGTCGGCGCCGATCTCGACCCGGACACCCCCCGCCTCGGCCGCCACACCAAAACCGGTCACGCTCTCGAACCGCGACAGCACGGGCATGGTCAGTCCCTCGGCCTCGGCCGCGGCGACGATGGCGCGGGCGATCGGATGCTCG
Source organism: Mesorhizobium sp. (assembly GCA_019635735.1). GTDB lineage: Bacteria > Pseudomonadota > Alphaproteobacteria > Rhizobiales > Rhizobiaceae > Mesorhizobium_A. The sequence goes on along the minus strand of JAHBYX010000002.1, from coordinate 667,002 downwards.
GACTTGGCCTCGACGGCGGCGATCCTGGCCAGCACGTCGGCTCGCTCGAACCCGTCCGCCAGCGCGAGGTCGGTCAGGATCGGCTTGCCTTGGGTCAGCGTGCCGGTCTTGTCGAGCGCCACGACCTTCGCACCCTGAAGACCCTGTAGCGCGTCACCCTTGCGGAACAGTACGCCGATCTCAGCGCCGCGGCCCGTGCCCACCATGATCGAGGTCGGCGTGGCCAGGCCCATCGCGCAGGGGCAGGCGATGATGAGGACCGCCACGGCGTTGACGAGGCCGAAGGTCAGCGCCGGGTCCGGCCCGAAGAAAAACCACACGCCGAAGGTCAACACGGCGAGTGTCATAACCGCGGGCACGAACCACATGGTGATCTTGTCGATGAGCCCTTGGATAGGCAGCTTCGACCCCTGCGCTTCCTCGACCATCCGGATGATCTGCGCCAGCATCGTGTGGCTGCCCACAGCGGTGGCGCGGAACGCGAAGGCGCCGATCTGGTTGAGCGTGCCGCCAGTAACGGCGGTGCCCGTGGCCTTGGCGACCGGGATCGGCTCGCCGGTTATCATCGACTCGTCGATCCAGCTCTCGCCCTCGATCACCTCGCCATCCACCGGCACGCGTTCGCCGGGGCGCACGTCGACGATGTCGCCGAGGGCGACGTCCGCGACGTCGATCTCGACGACGCTTTCGCCCCGCCGCACGCGGGCGGTCTTGGCCTTCAGCCCGACCAGCCGCTTGATCGCTTCGGAGGTACGACCCTTGGCGCGCGCCTCGAGCACCCGGCCCAGGAGGATCAGGGTGACAATCACCGCCGAAGCCTCATAATAGACGTTGACCGTGCCCGCGGGCAGAAGCACCGGCGCAAAGGTCGCGACCATCGAATAGGCATAAGCGGCCAGGGTGCCGACAGCGACCAAGCTGTTCATGTCGGGCGCGGCGCGCAGCAGCGCCGGGATGCCCTTCTGGTAGAACCGCAGGCCGGGGAAGGCCAGTACCAGCGTCGTCAGCGCGAACTGGATCAGCCAGCTCGCTCCCATCCCGATGGTCGAGGCGATCAGGTGGTGCATGCCCGGGATGACGTGGCTTCCCATCTCGAGCAGGAAGACCGGCGCCGTCAGGGCCGCCGCGAGGGCAAGATCGCGCGAGAGGACGCGTCGCTCCTCCTCCTTCTGCGCCTCCGCCTCGGTGCTGGCCGCACCGCTCCGGTCGACAACGCGGGCGTCATAGCCCGAGTCTGCGACCGCCGCGATCAGCGCGGCGGCGTCGGCGCTGCCTATTACGGTTGCCCGCTCGGTCGCCAAGTTGACGTTGGCTCCGGTCACGCCCGGCACGGCGCGCAGCGCCCGTTCGACGCGGCCGACGCAGGAGGCGCAGGTCATGCCGTCGATGGCGAGTTCGATGGTCGAGGCCGTCACCGTGTAGCCCACATCCTCGACCGCGCGGATCAGGTCGGCGCGGGCGACGGGCGCGGCAAGGCGGACCTCTGCACGCTCGGTGGCGAGGTTGACGCTGGCATCGAGGACGCCGAGAACGCTCTTGAGGGCGCGTTCGACACGGCCGACGCAAGAGGCGCAGGTCATGCCCTCGATCGGCAGGGAGACGGCTTCCATCGTGAAATTGGCGGGCGCATTCATGGCTGATTCCCTTCGGATTCATCGAATGCGCCAACACATGGGATCTCCCATGTTGGGAGGGTCAAGCGGCATTTTTGATTTTCTTCGATCGCCTCCCGCCTCATGTGCGTTCACGCCGGCAGGCCCGCGCAAAGCCGCTTCGAGCGAGGCGAAAAAAAAGAGTCGTGGGAGAGCCCCTTGACCCTCCCATGCTGGGAGCGCCCACGTCTGGTGTCGCCAAGTAAGCAAAGGAGACAAGGATGCAATTCCACATTGAAAACATGACCTGCTTCGGCTGCGCCCGCAGCGTGACCAAGGCGATCCAGTCGGTCGACAAGGCCGCCGTGGTGAAGGCCGATCCGGAGAACCGCAAGGTCGACGTCGAGACCTCGGCCGCGCGCGCCGAGATCGAGGCCGTTCTTGCCGAGGCGGGCTATCCCGCCCTGCGCGATGCCGCGTGAAGGAGGTGGCGATGTCCCGCCTTTCGACTGCGTTTCTTGCGACGGCGTCGGCCGCGGCAGTGACGCTCGCCGTGATCCAGGTGCAGATTGTTTCGACTGACCCGAAAGCAGTGGAGCCGATCGCCCAGACCACTCACGAGGTCGCGCCCTCTGGTCCTGCGCATTCGGGGCACTGATCCCGAACCCATGGAGCCGCCCCTATCGGGGCGGCCCTTACGATGCGCTCGCGCTGGAACGGGCAGGCGTTCCGCACCCCCTCAGTTTCCCACTGCCAGGCCGATACTATCGTTGGCGGGTCGGAACTTCGCTGCTCTCGGAATGTTTTGGTGGGCGCGAGTTGATCGCGCTCCTAACGCGACCCTTGTCCGCTTTGGGCTTAGCCTATCAGTGATGACAACTCGCAGAGCTCGGGTGCTTGGAATGCTGAAATTCTGGATTAATGCCGCGGTTCTTGGCTTCGAGGCGCAACAAGTGATGTGGCTGCGGGCGATGAGGATCGCCGGCGGGGGAAAGCAGGGTCATCGCGAAGCCCGGCTGATGGTAAGCGAGAAAGTGGTCGCGACTGTCCAGGCCGCAGGCGCCATCGCAACGGGCGCACGTCCCGAGAAAGTCGTTCAGTCCATCCGATCGAAGGTCCGGGCGAACAAGCGTCGTTTGTCACGATAGCGGTGTCCGCGGACCGCGCGCCTGCACTGCGGCGCGCCAGCATATCGACTGAACTCCCCGACCGAGGTCATTGCAACCGCGCCGGGATTACTCGACGATCAGTTTGCCGATCAGCCCCTTGGCCACGCGCGGTAGAGCGTGGTCGACAAGGACATACTCTCCGGCAACGTCCAGGGTCATGTCGACCACAGTAGCGCCGCCCGGCGGCACCGTCACCGTCTGAACATCCAGAAGCGGCGGGCTCGACAGCGACGCCAGCTGGTACGTCCGGTCGAAGATCTCGCCGATCACATGGAAACTCGAGGTTTGGCCCGGACCGCCCACGCCGAAATAGATGCGAACGCTCTCGCCGACCTTGGCCTTCAAGGCCCCGTCATTCAAAAGAGCGCCGACCGCGCCATTGAAGACATAATATTCAGGTGCCTCGGCGTACATCTTGGCAACATCGAACCCCTGCATGCCCTCGGCACCGAAAGACGCCTTCGTGTAGATCTCGCCCTGGACCACGTAGAACTCGCGGTCGACCGACGGCAGCGGGACCTCCGGTTCGACAAGGATCAGGCCATACATGCCGTTGGCAATGTGCTGGGCCGCCTCAGGGACGGCACAGTGATAGACGTACAGGCCCGGCTTAAGCGCCTTGAACGAAAAGCTTTTGCTCTCACCGGGCGCCGCCTCTGTGGCGAAGTGTCCTCCGCCGGGCGCGGTCGCCGCGTGAAAATCGACACTGTGCTTTTCGCTGCTATCGCTACGGTTGGTGAGAGTCACCTCAACCATGTCTCCGACCCTCGCCCGGACGAACGGCCCAGGCACCTTTGTTCCGAAGGTCCAGTAGTGATAGGCCGCACCATCGGCCAGCCGACCCGTTACCTCCACGGTCTCCAAGTCGACCTTGACTGTTTGCGGCGGACGGAGGCCGATGGGCGCAGGAACGTCATCGGCAGCGCGCGCGATATCGAGCGGCGCCTCGGCCGTTCCATTCTCCGCTGGATGCTCGTGCGTGCCTCCGCCAAAGGCATGGCCGGCCGCGAGGCTAAGGAGGGCAGCCGCGGCCAGGAACGGGAGTGTCCGGAGTTTTTTCATCGGGATAGCCTTTCAGGTGGACTGCGATCAACAGACCACCCTGGAACTGCCCGTTCGTTGCGCCCCGACAAAGACGAGCGCGGTCGGCGGCCATGGCCTTCATGACCGGAACGTCGCCTGTTCGATCGATGTCTGAAACAACGCCCCGCTCCCGGCCATCGCGTCGTGATATACCGATCAACCGATGCGGCGAGTTTCAACGGACTTTCATCGAATGACGCGACGAGGTACGGGCCAACCACCGGGGACCGGCAGATGGTCCGCCCTTCCGATACCCGAGATCCCGATCGCCCTCTTTTCTTTCCTTCTGCACTTCGTGTGGGAATTCCTGCAGGTGCCCACATTTGCCGGAATGGCGGCAATGCCACACTGGGACGGCATCAAGTTCTGCACGGCGGCGACACTCGGAGATGTGGGATTCGCCTTGACTGCGTTCTGGGCGGCCAGCGCGGTCGGAGCGAGCCGTCAATGGATTCAGAAGAGGCGGCGTCTCCCATTCGTGGTGTTCATCGCAGTCGGAATAGCCCTCACGATCGCTTTCGAATATTACAACACGGAAGTCAGCCATCGGTGGTCCTACTCCGAACTCATGCCGCTCGTCCCACCGCTCGGCATCGGACTGAGCCCGCTTGTCCAGTGGATGGTCATTCCTTCGTTCGTTCTCTGGCTCACACGACGGCATCGGCAGGGAACAACTGTTCCCCGCGCCTGAGAGTGATCACATTTCAGTTGTATCCGGATCAAATAAGCGGTGCATCTTGACCTGTGCCTGCTTTTTGTGGCGAAGCTGACATCATGAAGGATTCGAAACAGCGGCGGATGCAGAGAGGCGTATGGCTACGCGCCGCGCTTGCGTTCGCGCTCGTTTTCCTGGCTTCGCTGCAGCCCGGCATGGTGGCGATGGCGAACGGGGCCATGCATCAGGTCAGCGTCGCGGCGGCCACGCCGGCTGACGAGCACGCCGATCCGCACGAGCATGGTCACGACAGCGAAGCGGTTCATCAACACGCTCTCGCGGGCGGTGCCGCTTCCGAACATGACCACCATGGCGATCAGGCGACGGCCGACGTCTGTTGCGATCTTCACTGCGCACCATCAAGCGCGGTCCCGGAGGAGCATCAGGCGTGGGTCGGATCTCTTTCCCGCGTCTTTGCGCAGCCGGTCTCTGCCGCGTTCCTGCCCGGCGAGTCGACCCGGCTGATCCGCCCGCCCCGAACCTGACCTGATCCGCCGCGCCGAGTGGCGTGAAGGCACCCGTGCGTCCGCGCGCGGCCCACCTTTCCCTATCAGGTTCAAGGTCTCACATGCGAATACCATCGATCGCGGCGCTCGCAGCGTCGCTCCTCGTGGCCAGTTGTTCGGCGACTGCGCCGCCGGACATTCTGCCGATGTTCAACCCCGCGAACCCGGCGACCGGACTGCGCGACGCGCGCTACTCCCCCGTGCTTGGCGACTATCAACCGCGACGGCCGACCGGCCCTGACGATTGGCGACGGCTCAACGACCGGCTCTCTCCCGCACGCAAGGGCCAGGGTTCATGAGACGCGGCATTCTCAACATCGCGGCACTTGCCGCCCCGTTACTCGTTTCAGCTTGCGTCACAACGGGCGACGGGCTGGGCGACCCGCTGGCTGGGTTCCAGACAGTCTCCGCCAGGACCGCTGCGGTGACAGGCAAGGAGACCGTCTGGGCACAGTCGAGCGAGGAAGCCCGCGCACTCGGCGAACGCGTGAGCACCCTGGTCCGCGGCAAGACGATCGGCCCGGATCTGGCCGTGCAGGTCGCGCTGCTCAACAACAAGGGACTGCAGGCCGCCTATGCCGAGATCGGCATGTCCTCGGCTGAGCTGTGGCAGCAATCTCTGCCCGCCAATCCGACCGTTTCCGTCGGAGTCATGGGAATCAACGCCGGCCGCACCGTTGAAACCGCGATCGTCGGCAATATCCTGGCGCTCATCACCAGACCTCGTCGGATGGCCGTCGCCGACGCTCGCTTCAGGCAGGCGCAGCTGAGGGCCGCCGAAGCGACACTGAAACTCGCGGCCGACACGCGCCGCGCATGGATCGAAGCAGTCGTCGCCTGGGAAAAGGTAGGTTACCTCAACCGCGCCCAGGCTGCCGCCGACGCTGCGTCGGCTCTTGCGGAGAAGCTCGGGCAGACGGGAGCGTTCACCAAGACCGGACAGGCGCGCGAGCATGTCTTCTATGCCGAGTTGGCGGGGCAAACGGCAGAAGCCCGTATGCAGGCAAGGATGGCCAAGGAGGCGCTGACACGGCTGATGGGCCTCTGGGGCTACGATATCGACTACCAGGTGCCGAACGCGCTTCCCTCGCTCCCCGCCAACCCGCTCGCCCGCAAGGACATCGAGGCGCTGGCTCTCAGGAACCGCGTCGACCTCGACATCGCGAAGCTCGAACTGGAAGCCCTCGCCCTCTCCTACGGGCTGACGGAGGCGACGCGCTACGTCTCCGATCTCGAACTCATGACCGGGGCCGAAATCGAGCAGGAGGAAGAGGACGGGGAAACGAAGACCAAGGTCCTCGTCAATGCCGAGCTCGAATTCGTCATTCCGATCTTCGACAGCGGTCGAGCCCGAATGCGCAAGGCGGAACTCGCCTACATGCAGGCGGCCAATCTGCTGGCGGAGCGGGCGGTAAACGTCCGTTCGGAAGCCCGCAGCGCCTATGACGGCTATCGCTCCACGCTCGACATCGCCCGCCATTACCGGGCGAACGTCGTCCCGCTGCGCACCACGATCGAGGAGGAATCCCTCCTCACCTACAACGGCATGATCACGAACACTTTCGAGCTGCTCGCCGATACGCGCGCCAAGGTGAACTCGATCATGCTCTCCCTCAACGCCAAGCGCCAGTTCTGGCTGGCCGACGTGAACCTTGGAACCGCCGTCTACGGCGGGGGCAGCAGCGCCCCTGCGGGGACCGGGGCCGAGACCGCGGCCGCCGACGACGGCGGCGGCGGACACTGATCCAGGAGAACGAGACATGATCACCAGAAGACAGATACTCGGAGGCGGCGCGTTCTTGGCGAGCGCCGCCGCCTGGTCCAAGACCTCGGCCATGGGGCTTCCCGACGCGCCGGTCATGGAATCTCCCGACATGCAGCCGCCAATCTTCCCATCGAGCGGCCCGGACTACCAGCCGGTCGTCACTCTTAACGGCTGGACCTTGCCGCACCGGATGAACGGCGGGGTCAAGGAGTTCCATCTGGTCGCCGAGCCGGTCGAACGGGAACTCAGCCCCGGCATGACGGCCTATCTGTGGGGCTATAATGGCCAGTCGCCGGGGCCGACCATCGAGGCGGTTGAAGGCGACAGGGTCCGCATCTTCGTCACCAACAGACTGCCCGAGCACACCACCATCCACTGGCACGGCATGATCCTGCCCTGCGGCATGGACGGCGTGACGGGCCTGACGCAGCCCGGAATCCCGCCCGGCAAGACCTTCGTCTACGAGTTCGACCTCGTGAAGAGCGGGACCTTCATGTACCACCCGCACGCCGACGAGATGGTCCAGATGGCGATGGGCATGATGGGCTTCTTCGTCATCCATCCGAAGGACCCGAAGCTGCACCGGGTAGACCGCGACTTCGTCTTCCTCCTCAACGCGTTCGATATCGAGCCCGGCTCCTACGTGCCGCGCGTCATGGAGATGACCGACTTCAACCTGTGGACCTGGAACAGCCGGGTCTTCCCCGGGATCAGCCATCTCGTCGTGAACAAGGACGATCGGGTCCGCGTGCGGGTCGGCAATCTCACCATGACCAACCATCCGATCCACATGCATGGCTACGACTTCGAGGTCACCTGCACGGACGGCGGGTGGGTCAGGCCGGAGGCACGCTGGCCGGAAGTCTCGATCGACATCCCCGTCGGTGCGATGCGGGCCTACGAGTTCGATGCCAAGTATCTCGGCGACTGGGCGATCCATTGCCACAAGTCGCACCACACCATGAACGCCATGGGCCACGACGTGCCGACCTTCATCGGCGCGGACAAGACCGACGTCGCCCGCCGAATACAGCGGGTCCAGCCGGACTACATGGCCATGGGCAACCGCGGCATGGCGGATATGGGCGAGATGGAAATGCCGCTGCCCGACAACACCATCCCGATGATGACGGGCTGGGGGCAGTTCGGCGCGATCGAGATGGGCGGCATGTTCTCGGTCGTGAAGGTCCGCGAGGGCATTTCAGCAAACGATTACGCCGACCCCGGCTGGTACGAACATCCGGAAGGCACGGTCGCCTACGAATGGACGGGCGACACCCCGTCTCCGGCCAAGGCCGGAGATGCAAGAACGATGGCTCCCCACGGCGCCCATTCGATCAAATGACTCAACCCCAAAACAAGGACACCCACATGAAGACATCCATTGCGACACTCGCCATGCTCATCGCCCTTGCCGGCGGAGCGTGGGCGGCAGGAACCCATTCAGGCGGTCATGGCGAGGCAGGCATGATGGCGATCGGCAAGCCCGGAAAGAAGACCGAGGCGTCCCGGACGGTGACAATCACGATGATGGAGCGCGACGACGGCGGCATGGTGTTCGAGCCCGCGTCGCTGGGCGTCTCGGAAGGCGAAACGCTCCGCCTGAAGTTCGTCAACAAGGGAAAACTCGACCACGAGTTCGTCATGGACGTCCACGAGGGCATCATGGAGCACAAGGCGCTCATGGAGCGTTTTCCCGAGATGGAACACGACGATCCGAACTCGATCCGGCTCGCACCGGGTGCGACCGGCGAGATCGTCTGGACCTTCGCCAAGGCGGGCGACTTCGGCTTCGCCTGCCTTATCCCGGGCCATTACGACTCCGGAATGAAGGGCGACATCAACGTCCGCCACTGAATTCTCTCCTCGAAAGGATGATCACATGAAGAAGACACACACCCTGCTGATCGCGGCCGCGGCCCTCGTTCTCGGCGCAGTCGGAGCCGGCGCTCAGGAATATACCGCCGGCGAAGTCACGAAGATCGATGCAGCGCAGAAGAAGCTGACCATCCGGCACGAAGAGCTCACAAGCCTCGACATGCCGGCGATGACGATGGTGTTCGTGGTCGCAGACGAGTCCATGATCGGAGAGGTCAAGGTCGGCCAAAAGATCGAATTCACCGCGGAGCGTGTCAACGGCCGCATCACGGTCACCGACATCAAATAGGCCATCGAGGCGCGGGCCAAGGCGTCCGCGCCTCCTTCGGGAGGCAAATGCCATGATGGAAAACGGAATGGGTGGCATGTGGGGCATGGGCCTATGGAGCCTCGTCGGCCTGGTGGTCGTCGCCCTCGTGATCGCCGCTCTCGTGAAATACGTGTTCTTTAGGTAGGAGAATCGCCATGAAAGGGCTTAACAGAAAACTTGGCGCCGCCGCGTTCACGGCTGTGCTGCTGCTTAGCCAGGCCGCATGGGCGGCCGGCACGCTGGACGTACTGAAGTCGGCTTCCTGTGGCTGCTGTTCCTCCTGGGGCAAGCACATGCGCGAGGCGGGATTCACGGTGACCGAGACCGACCTGCCGCTGGCGGAGCTCAACGCCGCCAAGGTCGAGGCCGGGTTGAAGCCGGGCCAGACGTCCTGCCATACGGCACGGATCGACGGCTATGTGATCGAGGGGCATGTGCCCGCACGCGAGGTCCGGCGACTGCTCGACGAACGGCCCAACGCGATCGGCCTGACGGTCCCCGACATGCCCTACGGCTCACCAGGCATGGGCGAGGCCGGTGACGATGCGGATCCGTACGACGTTCTGATGGTAAAGCGCGATGGTACGACGGAGGTCTATCAGAGCTACCGCTAGGCAGAGCTGCTTAAGGGCGTCTCGGAGTGCTTTCACCCGTTTACCTCTGATGCCGAGTGTCACCATTTGTCCGGCCGCATGAAAAAGTCTCCGACCATATGCTTCGTCACAGCCGGAGGCGATCATCCATGGATAATTGCGAACGCGTTGGCCGCTCGCTACGGCAACGCCTTGGTGCTGATAACGGAGGATCCCGACAGTAAGTGGGATATTCTGGCGCGGCGCGCGCGGAAGTTCGGTTGGTGGAACGCCACGGGCCAATTGGGCACGATGGTGTTTGTGCGTCTCGGGAAGCTTGCACTGCAATCGCGTATCCGGCGCTACATAGCGCAGCAACGGCTTGAGGTCGAACTCCCCCGATCGTGTGACGTCGTGAAGGTTCCTTCCGTGAACTCCGAGGCGTTCGTCCGTGCCGTCTCGGACTTGCAACCCGATCTGATCTTTCTCGCAGGGTGCCGCGTGATGACGAAAGCCACCCTTAGTCGGATGCCCTGTCCAGTGGTCAACTACCACGCCGGTGTCACGCCCAAATATCGGGGGATGAATGGCGGATACTGGGCCCTGGCAAGCGGAGAACCGGATCAGTTCGGCAGCACGATACACATCGTCGACGAAGGGATCGATACCGGGCCGATCCTCGAACAGACAAGATGCCTTCCCGAGCCGGGCGATAGCATCATCACCTACCCCTACACGCTCGCCGCCGCCTCGCGCGCCGCCTGCGTGAAGGTCGTGGAGGGCATGCTTGCCGGTCACATCGATGCGCTTCCGGGGGTCGGGCAGTCGCGGCAATGGTACCACCCGCCGATTTGGCAGTACCTTTGGACCGGGCTCTCCGCGCGCGCGTGGTAGAGCCCGCACCTACGGGTGCTCGACCGCGATCATACGGGCGCGGGCTAGCCGTGGTCGTCGCGGACTGGTCCCTGTCGCGGTCGCCTGGAACGCCAACTTAGACAGCGAGTTCTAGCCACTATAGGGGCTTGGCCGGCTGGTCCTCAGTCAACGACCTTGGGGACCCAACATAAGGGAGACTGAGCATGACCGACGACCACCGGATGCATGAAACCAAAGAGCATGGCACGCACGGCCGCCCCTATCTCATGTTTTGGGTGAACATGATCCTCGGCCTCATCGTCATGTACGTCGTCATGTTCACGATGATAGACGGCACCGGCGACTTCAGAAACAATCTGAACATGTTCTACATGGCGGTAACGATGTGGGCGCCGATGGGCATCTTCATGCTGGCGACGATGCCGGGGATGTTCCCGAACAAGCGGGCGAACATGGCGCTCTATATCCTGTTCGCAGTCCTGACAGCTGGTTCATTCTGGGCTACCCGCGCCCAGGCCCTCATAGACGACCGCCAGTTCATCGCGTCGATGATCCCGCATCATTCCGGTGCCATCCTGATGTGCCGAGAAGCCAGCCTCGCCGATCCGGAACTCGTTGCTCTGTGCACCCAGATCACCGAGGCGCAACGGCGAGAGATAGAACAGATGGAGCGGATTTCGGAGAGACTCCGCTAGAGGCACGCGACGAATGAATTTAACCGAACAGCAGGGACAGTCCGTCTCGCGCGGCGCATCCGCCGTGACCTACTTCCTGAGCCGATATTTGCTGTGACAGGTCGTGCAGGTCTCGAGCATCATGTGGAACAGATGCTCGGCGGGGATGGCGCTCAGATCTGCCTCGGTCCTCGACGGTCGGGCCCCAAGCAAACTGCCGCCGCCAGGAACGCTGGATCCCATGCGCATGTCGGGAGTGAGCACATCGCCGGCGCGAGCGGCTTTCCGATAGAAGACGAGGGCGAGTTCTTCGAGCCCTGCGGCGATCTCGTCGAACTCCTTCCGCTCGGCTGCGATTCTTTGATCGTCCGCCTCGCTTTCCGATCTAGCATGTCCGGCGAACAGCGTACTCAGCTCGGAGCCATGCAGGACAAATGCCGATGCGGCTTCCTGCAGGCCAGTCTTGTCGTAGGCGACGTCCCCGCTGAACATTGCAGCGATTGTCTTGGCCGCAGCGGCCATATCTTTCATCGCCTGCTGGCGGCGCTCGACTGTCGAAGGCGGCTGCGCACCGCTGCCGGGGCCGGATGTCATCTGCAGCAGGACGACCACAGCCGAAACGACGGCAAGAAACTGAGGCTTCGGCATGGACGATCCGTTGAAAAGCTTCACCTCCGTCACGTTGCCTGACGATTGCGCCGATCGTTGGCCTCGCCAGACGCGAGGCGAAAATGCCGCGCGGCATCGTTCGCCATCCGGTTGGTGCACCATTTCGCGTAGAATCCGCCCAGAAGCCAGCCGAGCCAACGGATTCCGAAGCGTCGCGGCAGATCATAGCCGATGAAGACCGTCAGCAGCGACGAACCGGACTCGGGCGCGAGCACGAATCCCATTCGATAGCATCCGATCACCCACAGCGTCGGTTCGACAATGGTGACCCACGCCTTCGATCGAGGCGGATCGCGTTCGGTCACGATTTCCTCCACCGAGAGCGGAATGCCGAGGATGCTTCCGGTGAAACCGAATTTCGAACCGACGGACCGTGCGCCGCCTTCATCGAGGTGGATCTCCATCCTGGATCCCATCATCATCAAGGATGTCTGTTCCATATGAGCGGAGAGGTTGCGGTGGTCGTCGAGGAAGGCGAAAACCGCGTCAGGAGACGCGTTCACCCGGACTCGCGTCTCCGCCGAAAAGGGATACTCGGACATTGGTAGATTGCTCCGTTCACATCATGCCCATCGGCTCCATGAGCTTGTCCGCGGTCGCCTTTTGCGTCTCGTCGAGGGCCGCGTAGAAGGGTTCGACGGCCGCCCTCAGGCGGTGGACCGCTTCCAGGCGGGCCGACAGCGCCCGCTCCCGTGTCTCGAGAACCGAAGGCAGCGTTTGGCCCGCCGCCGGCTGCATCATGGGCTCCGACGCGCCTGCATTGGCTCTCAAAGCCTCGGCGACCGCCGCCCAGAGCGGCTCCTGCGCCGGCGTCACCTTAAGCTCGGTGCGGAGGAAAGCGATGCGGCCTTCGATATATTCCGGCGACATCATCTGCCCCATCCGGCCGCCGCCGAACATTGCCTCGCCCGACATCATGCCTCGCATCATGGCGCTTTGGCCCTGCATCATCTCCCGCATCATCGCCATCATATCTGCGCCCATCATGCCACCGCCCATCATGCCGCCTCCAGGTCCCGGCGTCGCGTCGGGTGCGGACGGTTTCGGGGCGGCCTCCATCGCCGGTGCTTCCTGCGCCGCCGATGGCGGGTGATGCGCGTCTTCGGCGAAGGACGTTGCGGGGACCAGCAGCAACGCAACTGCGGTCAGTGTCTTCAGAAACGTGGTCATGGTGTCTTTCCTTTCTGACGGTTTCGAGTTGTGGCAAAGCAGCCGGCACCAGGGCGATGGTCCTCCGATGACGGAGCACCTCCGAAGAGTTCGGCACTGGCCGAGGCCAGAAGGCTGGCGATCGGGATGATGTTCGAAGGGTGGGGGATCGAATCCGTGCTCACCACACGCGCGGCCCCCGCTGCCAACAGCTGGGCATAGGCTTGGCCCGCGAACACAGGGTGAATGACGATGCAGACGGCCGGAGGCAGGCCGAGCCGTTTCAGATGGCCGACGGTTTCGATCAAAGTCCGTCCCGACGAGACGATGTCGTCGATCACGACGGGCGTGCGGTCAAGGACGGCATCCAGCGAAGGAAGGCTCACCTCGACGTCACGGTCGCCATGGCGGGTTTTCGCCAGAACCTGATAGGGAACGGCCGCGCGACTTGCGATATCGGCCACCCATTGTTCGCTTTCGACGTCCGGACCGATCAGCACGGCGTTGGGGAGGTTGTTGCGGATCCAGTCGGCGACCAGAGGTGCTGTCGCCACGCGACGGACCGGGATGCGGTAGAGTTGGGAAAGCTCCGGATTCCTGTGCAGATGCGGATCCGCCGTTACCAGCCAATCGAAGCTTTCTTCGAGAAAGCGCGCGAACAGGGGTGCGCTGACGGCTTCGCCGGGATTGAACCGCCTATCCTGGCGCATGTAGGCGAGATAGGGCGCAATCAGCCCGACGGAGCGCGCCCCGAATTCGCGCGCCGTAGCCGCCGCGAACCGCAGCGGGAGGGCGAGTTCGTCGGGGTTGTGCAGGCTCGCGACGATCGCGACATCAACGCCGCCCAGATCCTCCTCGACTGCGACGAGGGACTCGCCATCGGGAAAATGACGCCAGTCGAGCCGTCCGGTTCGCGCGGCCAGCAGCGGAGACATCGCCTTCGCGAGCTCGCACTGTGACGGGAAGGGGAGCAGCACGCGGGTCATTCGATGGCTCCGGTCTCGAAGATGTCCGGATGCGCCCTGGCATAGGCGAGCGCATATTCGAGTTCTCCCGGCGATTGGGCATGGATGTGGAACAGCGGCTCTCCGACCTCGACACGGTCGCCAATCCGGACGCGGCACTCGACACCGGCGGCAGGGCTGCCCGGCGCGCCGGCGAGCTTGGCGACCTTTGCCAGCCGGCGGTTGTCGATACGGCTCACGCGACCCGGGCTGCCAGCGAGAACCGGACGACTCTGCGCCGCCTTGCGCGGCTCGGTGAAGCCGCCCTGCGCCTCGCAGATCGCGAGGAACTTGGCGAGCGCGGCGCCGCTGTCGAGCAGCGAGCCTGCGCGTGCCCGTCCCTGTCCGGCGACGGCTCCGGGTGCTGCGTCGAGCAATGCCCCGGCAAGATCGAACGCGCGGTTGCGGAGATCGCGGGGCGCTTGCCTGTCGTTGCGCAAGACGCTCAGCACGTCTCGCGCTTCGAGTGCGGGCCCGATTCCATAGCCAACCGGTTGGCTGCCATCGGTGCGAAGCACGGAGAGGTCTAGACCCAGCGCACGGGCCGTAGCCCGAAGCCTCTTTTCAAGAGAGACAGCCGCGGCGGCAGACCGCACCTTGGCTGTCGGTCCGACGGGAATGTCGATCAGCACATGGGTGGAGCCGGCTGCGGCTTTCTTCGAGAGGACACTGGAGACGAGCTGCCCGTCGCTGTCGAAATCGAGCGGGCGCTCGATGCGGATCAGGATGTCGTCGGCCGGGCTCAGCCGGACATTCCCACCCCACACGATGCAGCCCCCTTCGCGGTCGACCACTCCTCGCATGGCGTCGAGATCGAGCGCCACCGGCGCCATCACCTCCATTGCATCCGCGGTCCCGGCGGGCGATGTGATGGCGCGCGAGGACGTCTTCGGGATCCGGTGGCCAGCTGCCGCCACGATCGCAACGACGATGGGCGTCGTGCGGTTTCCCGGGAGACCGCCGACGCAGTGCTTGTCGAGCACCGGGCCGCCACCCCAGTCGATACGCTCTCCGACCGACAACATCGCCTTGGTGAGCGCGATCGTTTCCCGTTCGTCCAGCCGCTCGCCGGCGCATGCGGTGACGAACGCCGTCAGTTCGATGTCGGACAAACGGTTGTCGACGGTGTCCCGCATCAGGGCGAGGAAATCAGCGTCCTTCAATCGCTGTCCAAACACCTTGGCACGCAGCGCCGTCGCCGAGGCCGGGGGTTCGGGATGGCTGAACACCGCCGTGGCTTGCGGATCCGGCTGGAGCAGAGTCCAGGCGACTTCGGACAATGCGGCGACATCGGGCGCGAGATGATCGTCGACGACGACGTTGAGCGTCGCAACCAGTTCCCGGTCCCCACACCGCACCAGCACGCGGGTCAGCGCGGTGAAGCCTTCGGACCGGCAGACGTGGCAATCGCGGTGCATATAGACGACCGGCTGCTGGTATGTGTTGATGCCGGCGCGGATGAGGCGCATCTGGCTGTGAACCTGGCTCATGCCGGCTGCTCCAAGTCGATCCGCTCAAGGTGTTCCGGGACACGGGCCTGCCATTTGAGTTCGCGGTTGATCCGCCCGCGCAGCGTATCGGCGGAATCCGGTTCGCCATGCGTGAGGTAGGTCATTGCGGGCGCGCGACGCGCGTTCCGCATCCACTCAATGATCTCGTCGGCGTCGGCGTGACCGGAAAAGCTCTCCAGCTGAACGACCTCGGCGCGGATCGGCACATCCTGCCCAAACATCCGCAGGTGGTCGGCGCCGGCGGCCAGGGCAGCACCTCGCGTGCCGCCGGCCTGGAAGCCGGAGAGCAGGATCGCATTTCGCGCATCAGATCCGAAGGCCTGAATATGGTGCAGCACGCGTCCGCCCGTCAGCATGCCGCTGGCCGACACGATGATCATCGGCCCCCGCCGGAGATTCAGCGCCTTCGATTCCTCGACCGATCGCACCAGCGTCGCGATCGAATACATCGCGCGGCACTCTTCCGCGCTGACGTGATGCTCGTCGTGGAAACGGTGGTAGATATCCGTCGCGTCGATCGCCATCGGGCTGTTGAGGAAGACGGGTACGGCGGGGATGTCACCGCGCTGTTCGAGGCGCGCGATGTGCAGCAGAAGGCCTTGCGCGCGGCCTACCGCGAAAGCCGGAATGACAATCACGCCGCCTCTTTTGGCGACACGCCGGATCACCGGCGCAAGCTCCGCTTCCGCGTCGATGCGTGGGTGCTTGCGGTTGCCGTAGGTGGATTCACAGACGAGTATGTCGGCTTCATGCAGCGGCACGGGCGGCCGCATCAGCGGATCTTGCGCGCGACCCAGGTCGCCGCTGAAATGCACGTGTGTTCCGGCAATGTCGACGCTGATCTGTGCGGCCCCCAACAGATGACCCGCGTGAAGGAAACGAGCGCGGATCCCGCGGCCGACTTCGAATTCCGTGTCGAAGTCCCTCGTCGCGATATGCCGGAGCGAAGCCTCGGCGTCTTCGAGCGTGTAGAGGGGCTCGGGATTGAGGTGCTTCGAGAACCCCATCCGCTTGGCATACCTCGCCTCTTCTTCCTGGAGGTGGCCGCTGTCCGGCAGCAACAGGGAACAAAGTTCGGCGGTGGCAGGTGTGCATATCACCTTGCCGCGAAAGCCATCGCGCACGAGCGCGGGGATGTAGCCGGAATGATCGAGATGCGCGTGGGTCAGCAGGACCGTATCGATCGTTTCAGGCGGCACCGGAAAGACTGCGCGATTGCGGTCGCGCAACTGCTTGTAGCCCTGGAAGAGGCCGCAATCGACCAGGACGCGATGCCCGTCCGTTTCGAGCAGGTACCGCGATCCGGTCACGGTTCCGGCGGCGCCAAGGAATTTAAGAGTGGGATTGCGGTTCATCGTGTTCTCCCGGCCTTCAACGTGCAGCCGACGATGGGATAGGCGATGCCGGCGCACCGGTCGGCTGCTCGTGAGCGGCACTTGCGGCTGCCGAAACGATAGGCCGGATGCCTTCGAGCCTCGTGCGTTTGAGCAAAAGCGCATTGACGGCGACTAGCGCCGAGCTGCCCGACATTGCCAGAGCGGCGATCTCGGGGCTCAAAAGGAAGGGGTAGAACACGCCTGCCGCGAGCGGGAAGGCGATGACATTGTAGCCGACGGCCCACCAAAGGTTCTGATGCATCTTGCGCAGCGTGGCCCGTGACAAGGTCATCGCACCGACAACGTCATAGGGGTCGCTCTTCATCAGGACGATGTCGGCGCTTTCGATTGCCACGTCGGTGCCCGCACCGATGGCGAATCCGACGTCGGCTTGAGTCAACGCTGGCGCGTCGTTGACGCCGTCGCCGACCATGCCGACCTTCAGGCTTTGTCCCTGCAACTCCTTGATCTTTTCGGCCTTCTGGCCGGGAAGAACATCGGCCAGGACGATGTCGATGCCGAGAATGCCGGCGATACGCTTGGCAGTGCCGGCATTGTCGCCGGTAAGCATCGCCACGCGCACGCCCTGCTCGTGGAGCTTCTTGATGGTCGCGATGGCGGTCGGACGCGGCGCGTCGGCGATGGCGATCAGCCCGAGAAGTCTTCCGGATCGCGCTACGTGGATGACGGTGCGGCCTTCGCCCTTGAGCGTTTCCGCCTTGTCGCCGAGCGACAGCAGGTCGATCTTCTGCTCGTCCATGAGACGCCGGTTGCCGAGGAAGACCTGATCACCGCCTATGGCGGCGCCGGCGCCTTTGCCTTCTATGTTGAGGAAGCCGGACACTTTGGGAATTTCCAGATCCCTGGCCCGTTCCACAATGGCGACGGCCAGCGGATGATCCGATCCCTGATCGACTGCTGCCGCGACCTGCAAAACCTCGTCGGGCGAAACACCCGGCGCAGGAACGATCTCGACCACCTTCGGCTGGCCCATGGTCAGCGTCCCGGTCTTGTCGAAGACGATCACGTTCAACTTTGTCGCCTCTTCGAGGGCGGCCGCATTCTTGAACAGGATCCCGTTGGATGCACCGAGACCGGTACCGACCATCACCGCCATCGGCGTGGCGAGGCCGAGCGCGTCGGGACAGGCGATGACGAAAACCGTGATCGTCAACGTCATCGCGAAGAGCAGCGGCTGGCCTATCCACCAGAACCAGACGGCAAAGGTCGCAAGCCCGATGACAATCGCGGCCATTACAAGCCACTGCGAGGCGCGGTCGGCAAGCAGCTGCGCCGGCGCCTTGGAGTTCTGTGCCTCCTGGACCAGCTTGACGATCTGGGCCAAGGCAGTGTCGGCGCCCACCTTGGTCGAGCGATAGCGCAGCGTGCCGCTCTTGTTGATCGTGGCACCGATCACCGTATCGCCGATCTTCTTGGTGACGGGCATGGATTCGCCGGTGAGCATCGATTCGTCGATGGTCGATTCGCCCTCGATGACTTCGCCATCGACCGGCAGCTTGTTGCCGGGCCGCAGGACGACGATATCGCCGAGAACGACGTCGGAGGTCGCAACCTCGACCTCCTTTCCGTCTCGAATGACGTTGGCCTTGGGCGGCGCGAGATCGAGCAGCGCCCGGATGGCGGCGGAGGCGCCGGCCCGCGCCCGCATTTCCAGCCAGTGTCCGAGCAGGATGAAGACGAGCAGTACGCTCGCGGCTTCGTAGAACTGCTGGCCTTCGAAAAAGAAGGTCGCCCCGACGCTGAAGAGGTAGCCTGTTCCGACGCTGAGCAAGACCAGCACCGCCATGTTGAGCACGCCGTTTCGCAGCGCCCGCCACGCGGCGACGATGAATGGCCAAACCGGATAGAGGATCGCGGCACTTGCGAGGAAGAACATCGCAAGGTCTTCGCTGAGCCCGAAAGGCGGATGCAACAAGGGCTCGCCCAGCCCCATGGGCTCCATGGCAAAGATCGGTAGCGTGAACACCAGGCTGACCAGGAATCGGTTGCGCATGTCGAGCACCATGTCCTGCATGTCCATGCCGGCGCCGTGTCCCATTTCGTGGGCCATTGCGTCGTGCTGTGGCCTGGTGGCGGCCGTTCCTTCACTCCTGACCGGTGCGGCATCGGTCTTGGCGGCAGGATACATGTGTTCGTGGGCGTGGCTGGAAGGCGCGCGCGGATGTCCGGGCGCGACCGTTGTGTTGCCGGGCACACAAAGATGCCGCGGTACGGTCTCGCCCCGGCAATGAAAGCCGCAGGCTTCGATCTCGCGGGCGAGGGTCTGCGGGTTCGTCAGGGCTTCGTCGAATTCGATGGTGGCGCTCGTCGAGCCTGCATTCATGGCGACGCCCACGACACCCGGCAGGGCGGCGAGCCGCTTCTCGACAGCGGCGAAATCCAGCATGCCAATAAGGTCATGTACTTCCAGCGTCGTCTTTGTCACCATCGATCTCCTGCTCTTGCCAACTGCGAATGCACTGCCTGGTTTGGGTGAGCGGGCCGCGGACAATCATCCGCGGCCCGCAACGCTCTCAGCCCCTGTAGGCGAAGGTCGACATCATGCCGGTCGCCATGTGGTAGAGATGGTGGCAGTGGAAGGCCCACTGGCCGGGATTGCCGGCGTCGACCGCGATCGTTACCGAGCGCATCGGTGGCACGAGCACAGTGTCTCTTACCGCTCCCGCAAAGCGCTGCCCGTCGATCGCGACAACCTGGAAGTGATGGCCGTGAAGGTGCATTGGATGCGCCATCATGCTCATGTTGCGCAGCGTCACTTCCACGCGGTCGCCCGCGTCGACGACGATTGGCTCGTTGGTCGCCAGGCCCCAGCGATACGCGGCCATGCCGCCGGTGAGCATCATGTCGAACCTCTTCTGAACCGGGCGCGATACAAGTGGCGCAACAGCCCGCAGTTGCGCCTCGAGCGCCAGATCGAGAACCGGGGCGTCGCCATCTCCGGACGTTGCGATCTTCGCCACCGCCGCCCCTGCCGGGCGCAGGATGACGCCGGTCCGTTCCCTGCTCCCCTCGCGTAGCGCCACGATCGGAAATGAACGGACTTCGCGCGGCAATTGCACACGGACGTCGATGCGCTGTCCCATCGTCATCGGGAAGCGGCTGCCCTTGACCGGCTCGATATCCTGACCGTCGACCGCGATCAGTTCGCCTTCGAGTTCGCCGAAATCGATCGTGAACGCAGTCGCGGTCGCGCCGTTGATGATCCGCACGCGCACGCGTCCGCCTGGTTCGACCGACACGATCTCCGGATCGTCCAGAGTCCGGTCGTTGGCCAGATAGGCGTCATACTCGATGTCGTTGAGGTCCATAGCCATGCCGCCGTGGTTCATCCCCGCCATGGCCCCGCCCGTCGCCCCCGACATAGGCATGCCGCCGTGCTGCATCGGTGCGGCTGCACCCCCTGTCAGGCCGGCCAGCAGTTCCTCCGGAGACGAAAACGAGAAGTCGTGAAGGAGAACGACGACCTCCTGCTCGTCCTTACTATCGTCGTCAGGATCAGCGACGATTAAGGGCGCGGCGAGAAGCGCCTGCTCCTGCAGCGTGTGGGCGTGCATCCAATGGGTACCCGGCCTGCCGACCGGGAAGTCGTAAGCGCGGTCGGCTCCGGCGGCGATGAGAGGCAACGGCGCGTCGCCGACGCCATCGCTTTGCCATGGCGGCGTTAGTCCGTGCCAGTGGATGATGGTCGACTCGGCAGTCTCGTTACGGAGCAAGACATTGAAGGCCTCCCCAGCCCGCAATCGCACGCCCGGAGAACCGTTCTCGTGCTGCAGGCCGAAGACGCTGGCAGCTTTGCCGTTCACCTCGATCGTGCGACGAACAATGCCAAGCAGCGTCTGGCCGGCCGGCTGACCGGCAACTGCCGCTGTGATCAAGGTTGGCGGCACTGCGAAAGCCGCGGCGCCGGCGATTGCGGCTTTGAGGAATTCTCTGCGTTTCATGATCGTTTCCATCTGTTTCGATGAGAGGATTGGGAGATTGAAGGGTTATGGTGGGGCCTACGCCTCGATCCGCAGACCGAGGCGCATTGCCCAGGGGCCGCCGGACGCTGGCCCATCTAGCGCCGCCCGGTGGCGACGACGTTGTAGATCGACGCGTAAACGACACCCGCGACGAGCCCGACAAGCCCAAGCCCAACGACACCATAGAGAAGCCGACCCGCGCTCATCGGTGCCGTCGTCTTGACCGTGCTTAGATCAAGTCCGTGGGTGAACGCGCCGAAGAAATCGAGCGTTCGATCTGGCCAGATCGCGAAGGTGAGAGCGCACAGAATGCTCAGGAGGGCGAGCGTGACGCCCAGTGCGACGCCGACGGCAAGAGTACTCAGCTGCTTGTTCATGGGAGTTCTCCACTGAAGTGGTGCGTTGTCCGAGCCGTCGGCCCAGTCGCTTGCGACCGGGTGTGCGAGCGGCACTGAACGCCGGCGCATGTCCTGCGATGGCGAACCGACAGACCTCTGGTCCTGTCGGTCCGACAAAAACAGAGACCGCGCGGACGCGGCTTCAGACGTGGCTCTGTGGAGGTCTTAGAAGGGCTTCGGGATCGATACCCGATGCCAGGAATCCGGTTCTCGCGACGCCGCATGCGGTAGCCGCAGCGAGATTCAGAACACTGTTACCGACGCATGACATCGCCGCCGCGCAACAACCCGACGCAGCGGAACCAATGCAGTTCGAGCGGCAGTCCTGGGTGCAGCCATTTCGGTCGCAGGCGTGGCCGTCGACCGCCACGGCCTCTGCTTCGAGGTTAATGCCCGGCGATGCAGACGCTGAATAGTCACGCGCCAAGCCGGATTCAGCCGAAGTTGCAGCAACCGCATCCGCGAAAGCTGCAGGGCCCGCCAGCATGCTGCCCGCGATCAGGAAGATCGCAGCGAGCAGGACGCGGAGATGGACGAGCGTGAATTCCATATTGATAGCTTAGAGGCAATCGCGGCTGTTGCTTTGATGCAAATCAAAGTCCGGATATGTGTGACCCGTATTGATGATAGATGGTACATGGAGCGTGGTCTGGACATGTCCGAACGGCGGAGCACTGCGCACATGAGGCCGAGATGAACGAGCTCAGTTTTCGCGGTCAAGCGGAGCCCATTTCGGCCCGGCTCAACCGGGATTGTTTTTGCATAAGTCTCGACCGCACCGCTCTATCGGAGGCACTGGATCGAGAAGCGGGCGAGAGAGGTTTCTGCGAGACCTTCATCGAGTCCCGTCCGCATCTGTTTTCCAATGTCCCGGTCTTCCTCTCCCGCTCTGCCGTCGAGGAAATGCGGGGCATCGTAGAGGCCATCGAGGCGACGACGAGATTGCCGGGCTACCGCGACACCGTCCTCTCCTGGGCCCCCGAAATCGCACAGCAGGATTTCGGCCCCGCCGGAGTGCTGATGGGTTATGATTTCCACCTCGATGACGAGGGTCCCCGGCTAATTGAAGTCAACACCAATGCCGGCGGCGCATTTCTCAATGCACTGCTAGCCAAAGCCCAGGAAGCCTGCTGCGCCGAGGTGAGACAGGGTCTTATCGACACGCAGGAGAACGACTTCGAAGCGCGCATCGTCGCGATGTTCCGGGATGAATGGCGACGACAGCGAGGCACCGGCTCCCCGCGGCGAACCGCGATCGTCGACGATCGGCCGGAGGAGCAATACCTCTACCCGGAATTCGTTCTCGCCAGGCAGCTGTTGATGAGACACGGCTTCGACGCCGTGATTGGCGATGCCGGTGAATTGCAGTATGAGGGTGGCTCGCTTCGCCTCTCCGGCGCTGAAATCGACCTTGTCTACAATCGCCTGGTCGATTTCACCTTGGACGGCCCGGAGCATACGGCACTCAGGGCGGCCTATCGCGACGGCGCGGTGGTGGTCACACCCAATCCGCGCAATCACGCGCTTTTTGCGGCCAAGCGCAATCTGACGCTTCTATCCGATCCGGCGGCGCTGGAGGCCATGGGCCTTCCCCAAGACATGCGTTTGAGGCTTGCCGGCATTCCGACGACCGTGCTCGTCACGCCGGACAACGCGGACGAGCTTTGGCAATCGAGAAAAGAGCTGTTTTTCAAGCCGGTCGCCGGACATGGTGGCAAGGCGGTCTATCGCGGCGACAAGGTCACCAAGGGAGTGTGGGCCGAGATTGCCCGGGGCGGCTACGTAGCCCAGGCTTTTGCCGCACCCGGGCAGCGAATGATCGAGATCGATGGGGCGGTTGCACCGCGCAAGATGGACGTGCGGCTCTATACCTACAGCGGCCAAGTCCTGCTCGCAGCCGCCCGCCTCTACCAAGGCCAGACGACCAATTTCAGGACGCCGGGCGGCGGCTTTGCCCCCGTCCTGGTGATATGATTACACTTGGCTCGTCGGTCGCAGATGTTCGGCTCGGGTGGCAAAAAACCACGCCTTCTGACGGCGAAAGCACAAGCCCAACGCCGCGCCATTTCCTCAGCCATGAAGTTGGTGTTGAACGTACTGCTCGAACTCTTCTGCCGTATGGTCGCTGGGTTTCACCTGACCGGATGCGGTCCAAGACGTCAAAAAGCCTCGTGAACTCGCGGGCTGCAATGCTCGACTGACCGACTCATATCCGCGTCGACGCGGGATTCCGACTTTGCGCCACCTCGCATAGAGGCGCTCGAGCAGGTCGCGCCTATGGAATCTGGCGACACTGTTCTCACCTGAACGCAGTTGCCCGATTTCCGCGGTCCGAAACTGTGGAACCTGATTCGAGAGAAGGGCCTGGAGCTCGCCGGCAGGGGCGCTATGTCGCCACTACCGATGGCGCCCACGAACTGTCGTTCTTCCCTGGCGAAAGAGATCGTCGCCGATGTCTCAGAGCAACATTGGATTGTGGGCATCGGATATGTCGCAACACCAACCGACTTCCTTTAGATCGCCGCCATCCTCGACGCCTTGTCAGGCAATCCGGAGGACTATCCGCCCGTCAGTCGCGGATCACTCGCCCGATGATCGCGATCATCTTCCTGGTATGCTCGATATCGTCCTCGACGATGTGCCGATAGGAGCACGTCGGGTCGTCGATGAGCATCTGCTGGAGTTCTGCGAGCTCGGTCTCGAACTCGCGCTTGCGACCACGCAGTTCGTCCCATTTGACCTTGTCCTCCTTGGTCATCGGACCGCGGACGGAGACCATGCCGGTGTTCATGTTGATGACGATGTCGTCGGGGTGCGGGATCGGCGCCGGTGCGTCGATGCCCAGGCGCTTTCGCCGTGCGAGTTCCTGGTCCCATTCCACCTTGTAGGTGATGGCGGTGTCCAGCCACTCGTCGGCAAGGCGCTTGTTCTCCCGCTCCGTCGTGGAGAGCAGTTGAGTGAACAGACGCTGGGCACGCTGGTTGCGTTTGACGGCATTCACGGCGAGCGAACGGATGACAGCCTGTGCCATTGGGATAGTGACCTGGCCAGCACCCTCGTTGACCTTGATCGTGCGATACGCCTCCTGCATCAGGATCGACTTCATGCGCTCCTCGTTGAGGGCGGGTGGCTTCGGTCTCGACTTGCTTCCCTTCGGCCGCCCCTTCGGGTTGCCGGACCTTCCGGGGGCGAACCGGGTCGCGGCCGGCGGTTTGCCGTAGCCCACCTCGTAATCGGTCGGCAGTGATGTGAGGGCGTTGCGGTTCTTCGTCTCGCTCATTCGGCTGCCTCACGGAATGCAAGGGCGGTATCGATGCCGCAGGCGATCAGTTCGGCATCGTCGTTGGCGAAGACCTCCCAGCGCCGGATGATGCGGTCGCAATAGATGGGGTCGAGCTCGCACAGGCGGGCGCGACGACCCGTCTTCTGGGCCGCGATCAGGGTCGAGCCGGATCCACCGAACAGATCCAGTACGATGTCGCCGCGGCCGGAGACGTCCTTGATCGCGTCGGCGATCATGTGCACCGGCTTGACAGTCGGATGAAGTCCCAGCTCGTCCATCCGGCCGGCCTTCAAGGTGTTGACGCCGCGATACTGCCAGACGTTCGTGCGGTAGCGGCCGTGCTGGCCAAGCTCGAACGAGTTGATGTGGGGTGCTGTCCCGTTCTTGAAGGCGAAGATCAGTTCGTGACGCGAGCGGTAGAAGGTGCCCATGCCGCCATTGTCCTTGACCCAGACGATCAGGTTCTTGAGCTCGCCATAGGCGCGACCGCCGGCCACGAGCATCTCGTCCATATGGCGCCAGTCCATGCAGATGAAGTGGATCGAGCCGTCGACGCTGTAGGAGGCGAGGTTCTGGAACGCTGTCGTCAGGAAGATTTGGAACTCGGGCTTCGACATCTCGCCCGACGCCATGGCGAACTCGCGATGCTTGATCTTGCCCGAGTTGCCGACATGGCCGTCGATCGGAACATTGTAGGGTGGATCGGTGAAGACCATGCGGGCGATCTCGCCATCCATGAGCGCCGCGACGACCTGGCGGTCCAATGCCGAACCGCAGACGAGGCGGTGCGGACCGAGCTGCCAGATGTCGCCGGGACGAACGCGAGACGCGATCACATCGTCCAGGACGACATCATCGTCGGGGTCGCCGGGCTCCTCCGGAATCAGTCCCTCGACCAGGCTGTCGATCTCGGCGATCGCGAAGCCGGTCACTTCGATGTCGAAGTCGAGGTCGATCTCCGAGAGCGCGCGAAGCTCCTCGGCCAGGATCTGGTCATCCCAGCCGGCATTGAGCGCCAGCTTGTTGTCGGCAAGCACGTAAGCCCGCTTCTGCTCCGGCGTCATATGCTCGATGCGGACGCACGGAACCCTCTCCATGCCGATCAGCTTCGCCGCCTCGACGCGGCCGTGGCCGGCGAGGATCGTGTCGGAACCGTCAATGAGAACGGGATTGGTGAAGCCGAAGGTGCGGATGCTCTCGGCGATCTGCTTCACCTGCTTGCGCGAGTGGGTGCGCGCGTTCTTCGCCCAGGCGCGGAGCGCGTCGGGAGGGATCATTTCGATCTGTGGGTCCATGGCATCATCCTTCGATTCGAGACATGCGGATCGTAAGGTCAAAAGAACGATTTCGTCAATCACAACATCTGCCGCCAACGTCAGATCATGTTGACAGCGGAGCGTGACCTGTGGTTTCTCGCTCAACACAGACCGGGAGTGAACCATGACGCTGGCGACCCGCATCGCAGAACTGCGGCGGCAGAAGAACGAATCCTTTCAGGACGTGGCAACCGCCGTCGGGGTCACGAAGACCCACATCTGGGAGCTGGAGCGCGGCCGTACCAAGAATCCCTCGCTCCAGGTGATCGAGGGCCTGGCCAACCATTTCGGGGTCTCGATCGCCTATCTCGTGGGCGAGGACATCGAGGCTGCCGACGCCGACCAGGATCTGGCGCGGATGTTTCGCCTCGCCGGTGAACTCGAAGAGCACGAGCGTCGTGTCATCGACGACATGATCGAATCCTTCCGTCGCCGGCGTCTCGAACGTGACGGACATAGTACTTGACCGCATTGCGGTCGATGATGCCGCCTCCTCGCCGGAAAGGGCGGCGGCCGAGATCCACCGTCAGCTGGGGACCTTGACGGGCGCAGTTCCCGTCTTCGAGATCGCGCGGGCGCTCGACATCGAGCAGATCCATCAACACCCGCTGCGTGGCTTTGAGGCGATGTTGCTCACGGCGCCCGAGCGCGACTTCGGCCAGGTCCTTCTCAACAGCAACTCCAACCCCAGACGACGCCGCTATTCGCTGGCGCACGAACTGGGGCATTTCCTGTGCACCTGGCATCGCCCGTCAGCTGAGAACAGGTTCGCCTGCAGCCGCGGCGACATGGTCTCCCCCGTCGGGTCTGCGCAACACATAGCCCAGGAACGCGAGGCCAACGTCTTCGCGATAGAACTCCTCGCGCCAAGGCATCTGGTTGCGCCCTTTCTCAAACGCCTTCCCGACCTGGACGTCATCCTGGCCCTGCACAAGCGGCTCGACATCAGCAAGGTCGCGGCTGGACGGCGCTACGTCGGCCTGCACCACGCCCCTCTGGCCTTGGTCGTCGCCAAGTCGGGCCAGTTCCTCTACGCGGAGCGAAGTGCTGCGTTCCCGTTCCTGCCCTTCGAACGAGGTGACCAGCTGCCCGACCTGCCGGCCATCGGGAGAGATGGCCCGACGTCGGAAGTGACGGACGCGGACGCGGCCGACTGGCGACTGCATCGACCTCCGGGACAGCTCTTCTGTCAGGTGCTGGAGCAGGAGGACAGCCACGCGCTGATCCTGCTGCAGTTGGACGTCGAAGAAGACGAATAGGGCAGGTTGCCTGCTTCCGACGCTCGCTTCCCTGTTTAGACCTAGACATTCCCTGCTCGGCGATGGGGAATTCCCTGTTAAGCCCAAACAGGGAATTCCTACGCAACCTCCTGAAGGATCGAGGGTTTTTGGCGCGCAGAACTCGTTTCCGGGTCCAAAAACCTCGAAATTCCCAGTTTATTCCCTGTTATTCGGGAAATCCTATCAGAGACGGGTTCGCTTCAGACTGAGCACACCACCAAACACTTCACTTCTTGTCCGGCCCGGAGACATGGGTAACAGTTTGTTCCCAAGTCACGGGTGACAATCTCGTGCCGAACGAGTTGTCGAGCGACCCGCAACTCCGACAGCATGACCTAATAGGGCCGCATGACCGGCCAGACTCGCATCGCATCCTTCCCAGGCCTGCTTTGCCGCAGCCTCAGCCACTACTGAACTGCCGAAGACCTTCGCGGCCGCGACGAAGACCCGCTCACCTTACCGCCCCCGTCGCGCGGAGCGAAAACCACTTCGTCGTAGAGCCGGTCCATTTCGCGGACGGGTATGCGCCGTATCGTATCATCGCGCCTGTCGAGCGTCAGCAGGGGGACCGGGCTTAAGCCGGCGGAATGGAAAGCCCTGTCCACGACGCGCTGGGTCGATGATCCCCTCGTTCTGAAGATCAGGGCGCGGTGATGAGTTATTCGCAGGTCAGATATTCCTCGGCCGCCAGCACGCTGTCAGCGTTGACGATGGCGAAGACCTGCTGTCGGACGAGGAGTTCGCGCCGGAAGCGCCGTCCGGCACGTTAGGCAGCACGCCGACATCGACGCGGCGGGTGATGACCGCCACGGTGATCTCTTCGAAGGAACCGGCCTCGATCACGATCGATACGGTCGGATGGCGCTTGGAGAACAACGCGATCAGGGCCATGGCGGGCATCGAATTGCCGAGCTCGATCGAGATATGGCCGTCGGCGAGCGCATTGCGGCGGGTGAGGATGGGGGTCGCCGCGCTTTCGGCTTCGCTCATCCGTTCCGCCACGTCACAGAGTTCCAAGCACAGGGGCGTCGGATGAAGTGTGCCGTTACGGCGCCGGAACAGCCGCACGCTGACTCTTTCTCGATCCCCTTCACATGCTGCGAGACCGCCGGGCTGCTGGGTCGACAAAGCCGACCTTCACCGAGTGAGCGAGCTTCGGCCGCTTTGCGGCCCCCAGCACGGACGCTCCGACAAACCCTGCCGTCGCCGGAAGCAGACTCTGGGGCGGCCGTCTTTGCGGTCGTCGTGCGCCGCGGCTAGTTCCGGCTGGCGGGGGCTGAGGCTTCGGGCGGCTCGGAGACTTCCTCGACCAGATCACCTCTCGTCCCCAGTGTTGTCGCGTAAGCTCTGGTAATCTCGGCGCCGAAAAGGAAGATCGCTGACGAATAGAAAACCCACAAGAGGAGCACGATCAGGCTTCCCGCGGCCCCGTAGGATGAAGCGACTGCGCTTGTGCCGAGATACCAGCCGATGATCGATTTGCCGACCGTGAACAGGATTGCAGTGACGACCGCTCCAAAGCTGATGTCGCGCCATGACAGCGAGCGATCGGGCAGGACTTTGTAGATGGCTCCGAAAAGCAGGGCGATCAGGGCCAAGGATATGATGGTGTTGATTGCGGAGAGAACCCATGCACCTACCGGCAAGCGGGCGTTGATATAGTCGCTGAGCCCCGAGAGAGCGGCGCTCACAAGCAGAGATGCCAACAGTAGAAAGCCAAGGGCGCCGACCAGGCCGAGGCTTGCGGCCCGGGCCCGGACAAGGGTGGACAGACTGGTCGACGCCGGTTCAACCTTCCAGATCTGATTGAGCGAGGATTGCATCTCTCCGAAGACGCCGGATGCCGTCACCAGCAGGGTAATGGTCGCCACGGACGCGGCGAGTATGCCGGAGGTGTTGTTGGCCGCTCCCTGAACTATGGCCTGAAGCAAGTCCGCGCCCTGTTCGCCCAGCAAGCCGGAGAGTTGTGCCGATACGGCCAGTTCCGCCGCGTCCCGGCCGACTGCAATCCCCGCAATGGCGATCACGATGAGAAGTATCGGAGCCAGCGATGTGGCCGCATAAAACGCGATGGCCGCAGCGCGGCTAAGCGCGTTGTCACTGAAAAATCCCCAGACTGCCGTTTGCAGGATGGCCCAGATCTGTCCAAGCGGGATATTCGAAATCTGCATTCAACGACCGAGTTCAGGATCGCGTGGGCGAGTTGAACCATAATCCCGCTGATCCGCAGATAGTTCCCTATTTGGGGACGGACCGTCGCGGCGCCTCTGGCGGGATCAGAGCGGATCGCATGTGGTACGATTGACGGGGCCCGCCGGATTCTACAGCTGCGTCTCCAGGCCTCTCAGTTGCGGCCAATGAGTTGCCATCCGGCGGCTAGCGGCCGTTTGTTGGTAGCAATCCGGCCCCGGAGGACGTGCGAGTTGCACCCGGCACGGAACCATCGGGGCCGACAATCGTATCACACCAGAGTGGCAACCTCCGGTGCGATCTATGACCTATGACCATCCACTGTCGGACAGACCCTTGGCCGTCGAGCCAATCCATACCGCTCTTCTCTCCTTCCCCATTGCATGCTTCAGCCTGACGGTCGTTACCGACCTGGCCTATCTGCAAACGCTGAATCTGCTCTGGCTGCATTTCTCCGAGTGGCTGCTTCTGGCCGGCCTCGTCTTCGGATGCATCGACCTGATCGTTCGCTTGGTCGGTTGGCTCGTCTGGCGCGTCCGCCCTTCCTGGCTCGCAGTTGCGGGCGGCATCGTCGCGATGTTGCTGGCCACGATCAACAGTCTTGTCCACACCGCAGACGGGTGGACCGCAGTGATGCCCTTCGGGTTGGCGCTTTCGATCCTCACGCTGCTGGCAATGATCGTCACGGCCTCACTAGGATACAGGAGGCAGTATCGTGCCTAGAGTTGCGCTTCTTTCGATTCTAATGCTGGTCGGCGGCTGTCTCGTCCTTGCGGGCTGCAGCGAGAGCGAGTTCGACGTCTCGCGGCAATATGGGCCGGAGCCGCTCCTGCCCACACCCACCCCCGGCCTGATCCCGGACCTAAATGTTGCTGAAGTTGTCGGATGGAAGGACGGACAGACGCCGGCAGTGCCCGACGGCTTCGTCGTTACGGCCTATGCCGAGGACCTCGCCAACCCGCGAACGGTCCATACTTTGCCGAACGGCGACGTGCTGGTGGTCCAATCGAAGGCGCCTCCCGGAAAACCGCTCAATCGGCCGAAGGACATCATCCGCGGCTTCATCATGTCGATGGCGGCCGGCAGCGGTGGCGGCGACAAGGAGACCAACCTCATCACGCTTCTGCGTGACACCGACCGAAATGGAACGGTGGATGAGCGCAGTGACCTTCTGACCGGGCTGACCTCGCCGTTCGGCGTGGCCTGGCACGAAGATACGCTTTATGTCGCCGCCGCGGATGCGATCCTGGCCTATCCGTATCGGCTGGGCGACACCAGCATCGACGCCGAACCAACCGTCCTCACGCCCTTGCCGGGCGGGCCGATCAATCACCACTGGACGAAGGACCTCGCACTGAGCCCCGACGCGCGGTACCTTTATGCGTCCGTTGGTTCCAACTCCAATGTGGGCGAACGCGGGCTGGA
The DNA here is from genome assembly GCA_019635735.1 of Mesorhizobium sp. Classification (GTDB taxonomy): domain Bacteria; phylum Pseudomonadota; class Alphaproteobacteria; order Rhizobiales; family Rhizobiaceae; genus Mesorhizobium_A. Next base: position 636,278 of record JAHBYX010000002.1, on the reverse strand, counting down.
GGCCGAGAAGGGTCGCGCGGCGATCTGGCGGATCGATCGGGAGACCGGTGCCGCCAAGGTGTTCGCGTCGGGTCTGCGCAATCCGAACGGATTGACCATTCATCCCGAAACCGGAGAGCTGTGGACGGTCGTCAACGAGCGCGACGAGCTGGGACCGAACCTGGTCCCGGACTATATGACCTCGGTCCGAGAGGGCGGCTTCTACGGCTGGCCCTGGAGCTATTACGGGCAGAACGTCGACGAACGCGTGATGCCGCGCCGTCCGGATCTGGTCGAGAAGGCGATCTCGCCGGACTATGCGCTGACCAGCCACGTGGCGGCGCTGGGCCTGGCCTTCACCAACGATTCGGCGATGCCCCAGGCCTATCGCAACGGCGCTTTCGTCGGCAATCGCGGTAGCTGGAACCGTGATACGTTCAATGGCTACAAGGTGATCTATGTGCCGTTCACCGCAGGCAAGCCGAACGGGATGGCGCAGGACGTGGTGACCGGCTTCCTCGTCGATGGCGAGGTGCGCGGACGGCCGGTGGGTCTCGCTATCGACGGCACGGGCGCGCTGCTGATCGCCGACGATGCCGGCAACACGGTCTGGCGCGTGGCGGCGGCCGATGGTTCGGTAACGCCCGTGCCAATCCCGTCCGACCGGCTGACCGCCGAGTCGATCGGCGCTGCAGGGTCGGAGGGCGATGAGCCCGCTACGCCGGGCGCGGCTTCACCTGCGACGACGCAGCCGCCCTCGACCGAGCCGGCTGCAACCTCGCCGGAGGGAGGAGCGGCGGAGCCGTCGCAGACCGACATCGCACCTGCAATCGGACCCGAGGACGGCCAGACTGCACCCGAAGATGCCCAATAGGCGCGAACACGAAGTCCGGCCGTGGGTCAGGACCGGTCCGGCCGGAACATCCGCATCAGTACCTGCGATCGTCTTACGAAATGCTGGAACAGCGCGCCGCTGACATGGAGCGCGATCGCAAGCAGCAGGACGTTCTGAAGAATGTCGTGGACGTTGGCGGCCGTCCTGACGCTGAAAAACCACGCGGCTGCGCCAGTGACGGGAAGCAGGATCAGAAGCAAGTAGATCAACCCGTGAATCGCCTCGGCCGCCCATTGCAGCAGGCGCGGTTCATCGGCGGGAGGGGGAGGTGCGCCCCTGGTCACACGCAGATAAAGACGCGCTAAAGCAAGAATGAGGATCAGAATCCCGGCGCCGATGTGCAGATAAGCAAGCACCCAGCCATCCGTCGGGAGACGCATCCCGTCGCGAAGCCACGCCCGCCACGACTCCTCGATGCCGTCATGGGCCACGAACTGGAACGCGACCAGAACGACCACGATCCAATGCAGCGCCACCTGCATGGGTGAGTAGCCAGTCACTTTACGTTTCGCCGCCACCTTGTCGAGACCCTTCCCGGCAATCCGTTGCCGTCGTCGCTTCTGCACTCACCCGCGGCCGAGATGACATTCGCTGCAAAAAAGCTGTAGCGCTCCGGCCGGTCTTGGAACCTTGTCCCTTGCGCGCGCTTATCCGGCAACCCCCTTCCGATGACGCGGGAGATATTCATCAGCGGCGAGCATCAGCGACGAGACGGCGATGCAGAACCCGCCCCGAGGCGATCGTCCGGGGCCGTTCGTGTTGGCGTCCCGCTGTCGGCCGTTCCACTGATCGTTTCCTGTAACGGCATTCAGTCCGCTCTCGATCCCGCCGGCGAAGAGGCGCGGCAGGTCGCGACGCTCTTCTGGGTGATGACGGTCGGGGGCTTGGCGATCTGGGCCGGTGTGATCGCGCTCGCGCTCTACGCGTCGCGCTGGAAGCGTGGCGCAATCACCACCGAAGCGGCCGGCAGGTTGATCGTATGGGGGGGCGTGGTCTTCCCCGTTACGGTGCTGACTGCTCTCCTCGCCTACGCCTTGTGGCTGATGCCTTCGTTGAGGCCCTTCGGCGACCAGACGCAGGCCGGTCTGCGGGTCGAGATCGTCGGCAGCCAGTTCTGGTGGCGCGTGGTCTACCATCGGCCCGACGGTTCGAGCATCGTCTCCGCGAACGAGGTCAGGCTGCCGCTCGGCAGGCGCGTGGAGTTCTCGCTGACCAGCTCGGACATGATCCATTCCTTCTGGATACCTGCATTGGGCGGTAAGATGGACCTGATCCCCGGTCGGACCAACCGGTTGTCGCTGCAGCCGACCAAGTCGGGCACCTATCGCGGGCAGTGCGCCGAATTCTGCGGCAGGTCGCACGCGCTCATGGCCTTTCCGGTCGTGGTGATGCAGCCGGGAGACTTCGAATCGTGGCTCGCGGCGCGCGCGAGCGCCTCGCCGGGTGTCGTCGAAAGCCGGTCCGCCGAAACGCTCTTCCTTCGCCACGGCTGCGGCGACTGTCATCGGGTGGACGGCACGCAGGCGCGCGGCACGAGCGGGCCCGACCTTTCGCATGTCGGATCGCGGCTTACGATCGGAGCGTCGCTGATGACGAACGACGCTGAAACGATGGCACGGTTCATCGCCCACTCGCAATCGTTGAAGCCGGGCAGCCTGATGCCGACCTATCTGGACATGCCTTCCGCCGACCTGGACGCCATCTCCGCCTGGCTGAAGGGACTGCAATGAGCGCCGCGCCCCCACCCGATCGCGACAAGGTCGCCGAGGAAGCGCAGCTTCGAACGGTGTGGGCGACACCCGAAGGCTGGCGCTACTGGACCTCGGTCAACAACACACAGGTAGGCTTGTGGTACGGGTCGGCTGCCTTCGCCTTCATGCTGTTCGCAGGGTTGCTGGGACTGCTGATCCGCGCGCAGCTCGCCGTCCCCGAGAACGACCTCCTCTCGGCCGAGACTTACAATCAGGTCTACACGCTGCACGGCACGGTGATGATGTTCCTTTTCGCCGTGCCCATCTTCGAGGCGGTCGCGATCTTCCTGCTGCCGCCGATGCTTGGCGCGCGCGAACTGCCATTTCCGCGGCTCGGCGCCTTCGGCTTCTGGAGCTTCCTGATCGGCGGCGTCTTCGTCTGCGGCTCGATCTTCTTCGGTGCAGCGCCCAACAGCGGCTGGTTCATGTATCCGCCGCTGGCAACGAGCGAGCAGGCCGGCATTGGCGCAGACATCTGGCTGCTCGGCCTCTCCTTCATCGAGGTGGCCTCGCTCGCGGCGGCGGTCGAGTTGATCGTCGGCATCATGAAGTGCCGGGCCCCCGGCATGCGCGTCAACCTGATGCCGCTGTTCGCATGGTATCTGCTGATCGTGGCCGGCATGATCCTTTTCGCCTTCCCGCCGCTCATCGCGGGAGACCTGTTGTTCGAAATGCAGCGCATGTTCGACTGGCCATTCTTCGATCCGGAGCGCGGCGGCGACCCGCTCCTGTGGCAGCACCTGTTCTGGATCTTCGGGCATCCGGAGGTCTACATCATCTTCCTGCCGGCAATCGCGCTGCTGGCGATGATCGTCCCGACCTTCGCCGGACGTCCGATCGTTGGCTACTCGTGGATCGTGCTCGCCGCGGTCGGCACGGGCTTCCTCTCCTTCGGGCTGTGGGTGCACCACATGTTCGCGACAGGTCTGCCGCAGATATCGCTCGCCTTCTTCTCGGCCGCCTCCGGCGCGGTGGCGATCCCGACCGGCGTTCAGATCTTCGTCTTCATCGCGACGATGCTCGCTGGCCGGGTGATTTTCTCGACGCCGATGCTCTTCGCGATGGGGGGACTCGCGATCTTTGTGATGGGCGGGCTGACGGGCGTCATGGTGGCGCTGGTGCCGTTCGACTGGCAGGCGCATGACAGCTATTTCGTCGTCGCCCATCTGCACTATGTGCTGATCGGCGGAATGCTGTTCCCGGTGTTTGCCGGGCTCTACTACTACTATCCTCTGATCAACGGAAAACGCATGTCGGACCGGGTCGGACGTCTCGCCTTCTGGCTGATGTTCACCGGCTTCAACATCGCCTTCTTCCCCATGCACCTGACGGGCCTGCGCGGCATGCCGCGGCGCGTATACACCTATCCGGCCGATATCGGCTGGGACTGGTTGAACCTGATTTCGACCCTCGGCGCGGCGGTGCTGGGCATCGGCATGTTCGCGGTCGTCGTGGACGTCACGCTCAATCGCCGCCGCCAGCCGCGCGGGGAGCAAAATCCCTGGTATGCCGGAACGCTTGAATGGATCAGCGAGCCTGAGGAGAACTGGGGCGTGCGATCGATTCCCCGGATCGAAAGCCGCTATCCGCTTTGGGATCAGGAAAACCTGGCCCGCGAAGTCAAATCCGGTGCCTGGTACCTGGCGGATGCAAGGGAAGGCCGCCGCGAGACGCTGGTCACATCGGTGCTCGATGCCGAGCCGGAGCAGGTCCTGCGCGTCGGCGGCACGTCCTATGTCACCATCATCAGCGCCGTGACTCTGGGTACGGTTTTCGTGGCGCTGACTTTCAAATGGTGGATCGTCTCGCTGGTGGCCGGGCTGGCCTTCGTCGCGGCCGTCATCTGGTGGCTGTGGACGGGCACGGGCGAGATTCCCGAAAAGGAAAGGAAGGATATCGGCCGCGGGGTCAGCCTGCCGCTCTACGCGTCCGGTGTGAAGTCGACCGGCTGGTGGGCGATGTTCATCACCATGACCGGCGACGGTACGGCATTCGCCAGCCTGGTGTTCGGCTACTTCTTCTTCTGGACGATCCACCAGGATTTCACCGGGGGCGTCGCCGGGCCCGGGGTATATTGGCCGATGGCCGCGCTCTCTCTGTTCGCAGCCGCATGGGCAGCGACAGTGGGCGCGCGGGAGGTCAACCGCAGGGGTGGGGTAGGCGCGGCCCGGGTGCTTCTGGTCATCGGTGCGCTTGCGTCCGCCGCAGGCTGCGCGGCCGCGCTCGCCGGACCCTGGACGACAGGCATGGACCCGACCGCGCATGTCTATCCGGCCATCGTGTGGGTTCTCGTGAGCTGGGCCGCCGTCCACGGCGCCGTCGGCATCCTGATGCTGCTCTATTGCCTCGCCCGCAGCCTCGCCGGCCGGTTGACGCGCCGCCACGACATGGAACTGCACAACGTCGCGCTCTACTGGCATTTCGTGATGGTGACCGCACTGGTGACCTTCGGCGTGGTCGGACTGTTTCCGGAGGCGTTGTGATGTGGCGGCTGCTGCCGAAGGAGGTCGAGTCGCTGTGGACGCTGTTCACGGCGCCGGTGGTCTGGGCGCTGCATTTCCTGCTCTCGTATGTCGGCGCCGCGGTCTTCTGCGAGAAGCCTGGCTTGCTGGGCGAGGACTTCGACAACCTTCGGGTCGCCATTGGACTGATCACTGTGCTTTCGCTCGCTGTGATCGGCGTCTCCGCGCTCCTCGCGTGGCGGCAATGGGGCTTCGGCACCGGCGATCCGCCGCATGACGATCCGACGCGCCGGGATCGGCTCCTGTTTCAAGGCTATGCGACACTGCTCCTGTCGGGCCTGAGCTTCGTCGCCGTGATCTTCACCGCGTTGCCGGCGCTGTTCATCACCGAATGCCTGCGATGAAGCGGCTGGCGCTCCCGATCGGCATCATCCTTCTCGCGGCGATCTGGCTCGGGCCGTTGCTTGATGCATGGCGAAGCTCCTTCGCCGCCGGCATGGTCGCCCACATGGGGGTCATCGCGGTCGCAGCGCCACTGATCGCCATCGGCCTGCCGGAGCGCTGGCGACCTGGCCCGTCCATGCCGTCCGCCTTGCCGGTGCTGGCGTCGCTGATCGAGTTGATCGCTGTCTGGACCTGGCATGCGCCCTTCATGCGCGAGCTGGCAGCAACGTCGACAATGGCGACGATCGCGGAGCAGGCGACGTTCCTGTTGGCTGGTCTGCTCCTCTGGTCAACGAGTTTCGCCGCCTCGGGCGAGCGTCGGCACGCGCTGGCGGGTGCGGGCGCGCTTCTCTTGACGTCGATCCACATGACCCTGCTCGGAGCGCTTCTGTCGCTCGCTCCGCGCCCTTTGTACGGCGTGGGCGAGGTCACGTGTTTCGGTGTCGTTCTCGACGCCGCGCAAGACCAGCAGTTCGGCGGGATACTGATGTTGCTCGTCGGCGCGGCGGTTTATCTTGCCGGCGGGCTAGTCCTCGTCGCCCGGCTGTTGGAGAGATCGGTGGAAACCGAGGGCACCGAAGGTTTCCGGCGAATATGACACGTTCCGCGAATGCAAACCTGCCAAGCTGATTCCGCGGCTGACGATAGCCGCTCCTGGAGTCGGCATTCGCTGTACCGGGGTTCGTCTTTCTCACCGCGATACCGAAAAGGGCCGCGATTGTGGCCGATCCACAGACCCATCGGCATCGGGAACCGAAACGCAGGAGACAGGCTATGACCGGAGACCACGCAAGGCACGCCGGAGACCCGCGCGGCCGCCCCTACCTCATGTTCTGGGTGAATATGCTCCTCGGCCTCATCGTCATGTACATCGTCATGTTCACGATGATCGACGGCACCGGAGATTTCAGAAACAATCTGAACATGTTCTACATGGCGGTAACGATGTGGGCTCCGATGGGCATCTTCATGCTGGCGACGATGCCTGGGATGTTCCCGAACAAGCGGGCGAACGCTGCCCTCTACATCGCCTTCGCGCTGCTGACCGCGGCATCCCTGTGGGCCACGCGGGCACAGGCCCTCATCGACGATCGACAGTTCATCGCCTCCATGATCCCTCATCATTCCGGCGCTATCCTGATGTGTCGTGAGGCGAACCTCGCCGATCCCGATCTCGTCGCGCTGTGCACCGAGATCACCGAGGCGCAACGGCGAGAGATAGAACAGATGGAGCGGATTTCGAAGAGGCTCCGCTGACGGACACCAGGACCGGACGGGTGCCAGTCGGGGAGGTCCACGTTCTGGCACAAGCCGAGGGGGCTAGCTGCTTTGCCGATACATCGTCATGACAATTGCATTTCGCCTACATCAGGACACCGGGCAGCCAGGTCGCCAGGCCAGGGACGAACACGATGACGAAGACCACCGCCAGGATGATCGCGACGAACAGCCAGATATGGACTTTGAACACCGACAGCTTGGCGATATCCGCCGCGATGAAAAGCTGCAGGCCCACCGGTGGGGTGATCGTTCCGATCAGCAGCGTTATGATCCCAATGTTGGCGAACTGCAGCTGATCGATGCCAAAGCTGTTCACAATTGGCACGAACACCGGCACGAAGATCAGCATGGCGGCCGTGCCTTCCACAAACAGGCCCACCACCCGGCTCAAGCATTCTCCAGCCACGCCCAGATAGACGACGTCCGCTGACCCGACCTTATCCGGCATCCTGCAAGTAGGTGTTGGCCTCGGCTGACGCCGCATAGGCAGCCGGATCGAGTTCGGCGACGAGCAGTCCCTCGTCCGACGAGCCGGCCGCAGCGAGCATACTGCCGTCAGGCGCCGCGATGCGGCTGAGGCCGGCGTAGGTGAAAAGCGCGTCGCTGCCGCAATGGTTGACGTAGGCGACGAAGACCTGATTCTCGAAAGCGCGAACCGCGATCATGTGTTCGGCGATGAAGCTGCCGTTGTCACCCGCCGGCAGCGCCGTCGGCACGATAACGCCTTGCGCACCGGCTTTCGCAAGGCGACGGACATTCTCCGGGAATTCGACATCATAGCAGATCAGCATCCCGAGCTTCAGCCCGGCGACCTCGAAAAGACGGGTTTCGGGCGGTTGCGGTCGGAAAAGGTCCTTCTCGTAGGATCCGTAAAGATGCGACTTCCGGTAAACGACCTTGTTGCCGCGTCCGTCGATGAAGACGGCGCTGTTGTAGACATCGGCGCCGTCCCTCTCCGCGAAGCCGGCCACGATCGCGACGCCAGTTGCGCGGGCGATCTGCGCGAGGCTGTCCATCAGCGCGCCGTCCGCCGTCTCCGCCAGGGCGGCCATTGCCGCGCCCGCGCCATAGCCGGGCAGCGCCAGTTCCGGCACGGCGAGCAGGTCCGCGCCGAAGGATGCCGCATCACGCGCCGCCCTTTCGATCCGCGCGAGATTGGCCGCCTGGGCGCCCGCGAGTGCCTGCATCTGGAGTGCCGCGAGCTTCATCAGTTGCCGTCCGAGGAGAGTGCGCCGAGCAGCCGGCGGATGTCGCCGAATCGCGCGATCAGGCCGAAGACGAGGGCGGCGATCGCCACGAAGAAGATCGATACCGAGGCCATGGTCGGCGTGTAGCCGTAGCGCAGCGCATTGAAGATCTTGATCGGCAGCGTCTCCATGGTGAAGCCGACCGTCATATAGGCGACGATATACTCGTTAAGCGACAGCACGAAGGCGAAGGCATAGCCCGACACGAGGTAGGGCAGGATCAGCGGCAGCACGACCGTCTTCAGCACGGTGCGATCGTCGGCGCCCATGGTCGACGCCGCCTCGACCAGCGCCCTGTCGATCGAGGCGAAGCCGAGCGAGAGCGTGACCAGCGGCAGCGTGACGAAGAAGATCGCGTGGCTGATCACCGCGGTCCACGGCTGGCCGTAGAAGCCCGCCGTCGCCCAGAAGGTGAGAAGGCCGAGCGCGGTGATGACCGGCGGCAGGATGAACGGGGCGAGACCGAGAATCTGGAAGACGTTCGCCCACGGCGCGATGCGCCGCCACAGAAACCAGGCGAGCGGCAGCGCGATGGCGACCGCGAGGGCCGCCGACGCGAGGGCAAGTACGACCGACGCGAACAGTGCCTGGCGCCAGCCGGGATCGAGGAATATCTGGCCGTACCAGGAGAGCGAGAAACCCTCGGGCGGAAAGGACAGGTCCTGCTTCTCGTTAACCGAGACGCCGGCGACGACGATGATCGGCGCGGCGAGGAAGAGTGCGACCGCTGTGAAGTAGAGCCGGCGAAGGAAGGCGCTCATGTCGCGTTCTCCCTGCGTCCGATCATGAGCGTCAGTCCGACGAGCGCCAGAGAGATCAGCACCAGGAAGACCGCCATTGCAGCCGCGAACGGCATGTTCGACTGGTAGATCGCCTGGTCCGTGATCAGCACCGACAGCGTCCAGTGCTGCGGCCGGCCGAGAATCTGCGGCAGGAGATAGGAGCCCAGCGCAAAGACGAACACCATGATCACCGTCGCCACCAGCGTATTGCGGAGCGCCGGCGTAACGACGTTGAGAAAAGCGCGCACCGGCGAGGCACCCAGCGTCCGCGCCGCCTCCAGCAGCGTCGGGTCGAGCCGGATGAGCGCGGGATAGAGCACCAGGATCGTGTAGGGCAGCGCCTGGTAGACCATGCCGATGAGCACCGCCCAGACCGAGGGCAGCAGCGCCACCGGAGCCTCCATCAGGCCGAGCCAGACGAACAGATTGGTGATGCCGGCGGTGCGCGACAGAAGCGTCGACCAGGCGAAGCCGATGATGACCTCGGACAGGGACAGCACGGACAGCAGCCCCACCAGCCACAGCGTCTGCACGCGCCGCGGCCGCTGCGTCAGCAGATAGGTGAACGGAAACGCGATCAGCACGCAGCAGATGGCGACCCCGATGGCGAGCAGCAGCGAGAAGCCGAGAACGCCGCCGAAGAAGGTGCTGAGGAACCGCGCATAATTGTCGAACACGAAATCGCGCGTGTAGAAACCCGTCGGATCGCGCCTGAAGAACGACACCGCAATCATGGTCGAAAACGGCACCACGAAGAAGACGACCAGCATCAGGCCGGGAAAGAAGAGCGGCGTGTAGTCGGCGAAGGATTGCGGCCGCTCGCGTCTCACGATCTGAGCACCACGCAGCTCGCCGCCGGCAGAGAAACGCCTACGGACTGGCCCGCCTTCACGTCCGGCCGCTCGCGCGGCGTCGCAACGGCGACGATCGTCTTGTCACCGACCTGGACAAATGTTTCGATCGTACCACCGAGGTCGCGCACGAAGGTGACGGTTCCATCGATCGTGCCATGCCCGGGCGCCGTGACGTGGACGTCCTCGGGCCGTACGGAGAGTGGTGCCCTGGTAAGTTCGTCGGGAAGCGACAGCCCGGCCACCGGCTGGCCGAAGATCGTCGCGCGCCCCGTGCTGTCCGCCCGAAGTTCCAAGAGATTCGTCGAGCCGATGAAGTCAGCGACGAACGAGTCCGCCGGCTGCCGGTAGATATCGATGGGCGGCGCGGCCTGACGGATCTTGCCCTGACCCATCACGACGACGAGGTCGGCCATCGTCATCGCCTCTCGCTGGTCGTGCGTGACAACGATGGTGGTGATGCCCAGTTGCTGCTGCAGCTGTCGCAGTTCCACCTGCATCGCCTCGCGCAGCTTGGCGTCGAGTGCCGACAGCGGTTCATCGAGGAGGAAGAGTTTCGGCGACAGCGCGAGCGCCCGCGCGATCGCCACGCGCTGGCGCTGGCCGCCTGAAAGCTTGGCAACCGGCCGGTCTGCGAAGCCGTCCAGATGGATCATCGTCAGGAGTTCGTCGACGCGCGCCTTCTGTGCCGCTTTCGACGCACTGCGAATGCGCAACGCATAGGCGATATTGTCGCCAACGGAGAGATGCGGAAACAGCGCCAGCGATTGGAACACCATGCCCAGATTGCGCTTGTGCGTCGGCACCTGCGTGATGTCCTGCCCGTCTAGCACGATGGCGCCGCTGGTCGGCACTTCCAGGCCCGCGATCATGCGCAGAAGCGTAGTCTTGCCGCAGCCGGATGGCCCGAGCAGACAGACGAAGGTGCCCTGCGGCACGTCAAGCTGCACACGATCGACCGCGGCGAAACTGCCGAACTTCTTGGTCACGTCATTGACGGAGAGGCCGGACATGGGTGGCGTTGGTCCTTTGGTGATCGCCCGGAAGGACGAGCGACGGCGAAGCAGCTCTCTTCTCCTCGTTTACGGGTGAAGATGCCGGCAGGCAGATAAGGGGCAGCAACCTTTTTGGGTTTCGTTCGGCCCCTCATCCGGCCCTTCGGGCCAACTTCTCCCCGCAAGCGGGGAGAAGGAAGACTCACCCGGCGATCAGTTCGGTCCACTTCTGGTTCAGCCAGTCCGACTTCGTCGTGTAGAGATCGTAGCGCGGCAGGATCGGCTCGATCTCCGACGAGACGGCGGCGAACTCTTCCGCCGTCAGGTCGAGCACCGCGCGCTTCAGCGTCGGCGCTGTGCCGACCTTGCGCGACATCAGGCCCTGGATCGCCGGCTGGCTCATATAGTCGATGAAGGCGTGCGCCTCATCGACCTTGGTCGACGCGCGGGAAAGCACCCAGTTGCCCGAGTCCTGGATGCCGCCTTCCTTCGGGAAGGTGGAGCGCACCGGTTGCCCGTCGGCGGCGGCCAGACCCGTCACATCGTGGTAGTACTGGCCCATCGGAATCTCGCCCGACTTCAGCGCCTGCTCGAACTGCGCCTCGTCGCGATACCAAAGCCGCACGTTGGGCTTCACTTCGGCGAGCTTCTCGAATGCCTTGAGGATGCCCTCCTCAGTGTCGAGCGCGTTGGTGCCGCCCATGAAGGTCTTGGCCGTCACTTCGAGCAGGAAGGAGTTGGACACAAGCGCCAGCAAGCCGAGCTTGTCCTTGTTCGCGGGGTCCCAGAGCGCCGCCCACGATGTCGGCGCTTCCTTGTAGGTGTCGGTGTTGGTGACAAGTGTGATGTACCACGCCACCGCGCCGATGCCCGCGATCGTGCCGTCCGGGTATTTGCTGACAAACTGCGGCAGCAGATCACCGAAATTCCTGATCTTGGCGGGATCCAGCGGCGTCCAGAGCTTGGTCGCCTGGCCCTTGATGGTCGAGGTCTGCGACATCATCGAGACGTCGGCCGGCGCCTGGCCGGCCTTGGCGGCCTGTTCAAGCTGCACGAGCCAGGCCTCGCCGGTCGGCTCGGCGACGGATTCCACCGCGATTCCCGTCGCCTTGGTGAACTCCGGGAAGATGTTCTTGTCGAACGAATCCTTGAAGTATCCGCCATAGACGCCGACCTTCAGCGACTTGTCCTGCGCGCGCAGGACGGCCGGCATGGCCAGCGTTCCGGCCAACGCAACACCCGCGCCGAGCACGCTGCGGCGGCTGAAGCCCCGATTGATCAATGTTGTCATCTCACGCTCCTCTGTTGCGCCGGTTGTCCGGCATGTTCCCTTGTTTCTTTCAGTAAATCACCATGCCCGGCCCGCCTCAATGGCCCGCCCGGGGCCGGGCCGATCAGCGCCCCGTGCCGGTCAAAAAGGGGCTGAACACCATCAGGCTCAGGATTTCGAACAGCACCTGCGCGCCCGCATGCGCCGTGTTGGTCGTCGCATCATATTGCGGCGCCACCTCGACCACGTCCCCGCCGACCAGGTTGACCCCCTTCAACCCGCGCAGGATCTCGAGAACTTCCCGCGTGGTCATACCGCCAACCTCCGGCGTGCCGGTGCCGGGTGCGAACGCCGGATCGAGACTGTCGATGTCGAAGGAGAGATAGGTCGGCCCGTCGCCGACGATCTCGAGCGCCCTGGCGATCACCGCCTGGATGCCCATAGCGGGAATCTCCTCTGCGTGGATCACCGTCATGCCGGACTCGTAGGTGAACTCCCAGAGATATTCCGCCGAGCCGCGAATGCCGATCTGGATCGTCCGCGTCGGGTCGAGCACGCCGTCGAGCACCGCGTTCCGAAACGGTCCGCCGTGGTGGAATTTGGTCTGGTCGAAGGCGCCACCGGTATCGCAGTGGGCGTCGATGTGGATCATGCCGACGGGACGGTTCTTGCCGACCGCTTTTAGGATCGGATGGCTGATCGAATGGTCGCCGCCCACCGAAAGCGGCACCACGCCGGCATATACGATCCTGTTGATGAAGCGCTCGATGTCGTCATGGCCCTGCTCGAGCCGGTAGCGGCTTGCAAACGGAACGTCGCCGATGTCAGCGACACGCAGCTCATGCGTCGGCGCGCAGTCGAGAACGTGATTGTAGGGGCCGATGCGCTCGATAGTGCGCAACGCACGCGGGCCGAAGCGCGAGCCGGTCCGGTTGGTGACGCCGAGGTCCATCGGCACGCCGACCATCGCCACCTGCAGGTCGCCGAAATCCGGGTTCTGCGGATCGACCGGCAGATAGGGCGCGGCGAGGAAGGTCGGAATCCCCGAATAGGGTGCGAGCCGGGTACCGCCTTTGGAAAAGATTCTGTCGGCGACGCGGCGGAATTTCGGGTCGGAGAGTTCGCCGCCATGGCTATCGCCATACTTGGCCTTCAACGCGTCGAGCTTCCCTGAGTCCCACGCCATCGACCTGTTCTCCCTGTGCAGCCCCCCGCCCCTCTGGACGACGCGGGCGTTGCGACCTTGCTGCGAACCTTTTCGGCATTTTTTCGTGCTGGGCAAAATTGCGGCAATCATTTTGAAAGCGCAATTGATATTGTCAGAGGCTTTTTTGTGAGAAATACTAACAAGACTCTTCGGTGCCGCACGACATGGCCAAGCGCCTTCCCCCACTCAACCCTCTGCGCGCTTTCGAGGCGACGGCGCGCCATGGGTCCCTCACCAAAGCGGCAAGCGAGCTTTTCGTCACGCACGGCGCCATCAGCCACCAGATCAAGGCGCTCGAGGCCTCGCTGGACGTCAAGCTGTTCGAGCGCACCGGTCAGCGCCTCAGGCTTACCGCGCACGGCGCCGAGCTTCTGCCCGCCGTCTCGTCGGCCTTCGACGGAATCGCCGCCGCCACCGCACGCATGACGCGGCCGACAAGTGCCGGCTCGCTGACTGTCAATTGTGTGCCGGCGCTGCTGTCGTTCTGGTTGATCCCGATGCTCGGCAGCTTCACCGCGCAATATCCAGAGATCCGGCTGACCCTCGACGCGTCGAACGACCCGGCCAGGATTCATGCGCCGAACGTCGATGTCTGCATCCTCTACGGCGACGGCAACTGGCCGGATTGCTGGCTAAAACTCTGGACCCAGCTCGACCTGTTCCCGGTCGTCAGTCCGACGCTGATCCACAACCGTCCGATCCGGACCATCCGCGACCTTGGCGACCATACGATCCTGCATGCCGACGACGGCCGGGAGTGGCACACCTGGCTCGCCGCCGCCGATGCGCGCGACCTGCTGCGCGGGCGCAACCAGCACCGCATGGGCGACGCGCGCCTGGCGCTCGAGGCAGCCGTGCACGGCCACGGCGTGGCGCTCGGCGACACCGTCACCGCCTCGGGTCTCCTCGCAAAGGGCCAACTCGTCGCCCCGTTCAACCTGGCGGTGCCGGCCGCCGACGATTTCTACGTCGCCTGCCGCAACGACCTCACCGAGGCGCCCATCGTCAAGGTGTTCATCGACTGGCTGTTTGCCCGCATCGAGGCGGACGATGCGCGCACCGAACCGCAGACCGCCGCCCGCCGGGCCCTGCGCCGCGCGGCAGCCACTATCCGCTAGCCGCAGAGACGCTTCGCGGCTCCGCCAGTGATCTTAGCACGTGGCCCGGACACTCACGACAGCGATCATACGGCCGTCGATCCTGTAGGATGGCCGCACCGCGTCAGATTCTCAGCCCCTGCATGAGACGCAGTACGCTCTCAGCCGCCTACGGCGACTGTCTGTCGAAGAGATGCGCCTGCAGGCCTGGCCGCCGTTCGACGACGTTGGCCACCTCGTTCGACTCCAGCAGGCTGAAGGCCGTCGAGAACGCGTCGGCTGCGGCTGCGTCCGGGGCGACGACGGCGACGCTCCGGTAGCGGCCTGCGCCGAGTCCGCTGCGGGGGTCGATCAGGTGGTTGAAACGGCCGGCGGCATCAAAACGGAATCCCTCGCCGCTGGAGGTCGCGACGGCCATGTCCTCCACCTCCAGCACCGTGGCCAGGCCGCCTTCGTGACGCGGGTCTTCGATACCTACCGTCCAGGGCGAGCCGTCGGGCCGGGTTCCGATTGCCCGGATTTCGCCCATGTCGACGAGGGTCTTCGTCACGCCGCCGCGCCGCAGCAGATCGACGATCCGATCGGTGATGAACCCTTGGGCGATGCCGTTGAGGGTCAGGGCCATGCCCGCGCGGGCGAAGGCAACGCGGCTGGCGCTGAACGCCACCTTGTCGAGACCGACGCGCTGAAGAGCCTCGCCGAGCCGCTCCCGCGGCGGGCCCGACGGGTCGGGCTCAGCACCGCCGAAATGGTCCGCCAGCAGCGTCCAGAGAGGCTGGACAGTCGGGTCAAATGCCCCACCGGTCAGGCTCCAGACGTCGCGGCTCGTTTCGAGGGCGGCCACGAGTTCCGCCGGCGGCATCGCGAGCGCGCCGACCCGGTTCAGCTCCGACAGGGCCGAGTCCGGGCGGTAGAGACTGAAGATCCGCTCGAGCCGTTCCGTCTCCACGACCGCTTGCCTGATCAGCTCCTCGGCGGCCCGCCTGTCCGGATGATGGAGTGTCATTCGCGCCGCCGCGCCAAGCGCATGTCCCTCCCAGGCTACCGTGTGCATGCCCTTCGCCATTGCGCCGGACGGCAGCAGCGCCATGCCGGCTGCGGACGCGGCGATGGAGATGAAACGGCGACGGTCGAGCAGATGGGCCATGTCGCGCCTCCTAGTCTGTTGCGCCGGTGATTTCCGGCGTGGGGTTACCCGTCGCTCCCGTCTCACCCGTGCCCAGGACGTAGTCGCGGGGGATGTCGGCGAACGAGACGACCTGCCCGCCATTGTCGCCTGCGAACCGGGCGGCCGCGGCCTCAGTCGAGAACGGCACCGTCTCCGGCGCGCCCATGCCGCCGCGCATCGTGCTTCCAATGACGTAGAAGGCCTGCCGCGCATCGATCCAGTTGGCCGGGCCAGGCTCCTCCCAGCTCGGCGCGCTGGCCATGTCGGAGACGTAGATCGCCGAAATGTCCTTCGGCTCTTCCGGAAGCATGGTGAAGGCGACCGCGTCGCGGGCGGACGAGAACCATATCGGCTCGGGGATCTGCCCGAGCATGATCTGCCCCTTCGGGCCGGGATGCTCCAGCACGTTCATGCCGCAATAGCGGCCGATCGCCTCCGAGGTCAGAGTCTGGGGCTTGGGGGCCTCCAGGCCCGACTCGCCGCTGCACGCGGCAAGCAGGACCAGGGCGGAAATGGCCAGTGCGAGACGCAACTTCATAGTTCCCTCCGCGAAAACACCATGGCCGCGGCCGTCAGGGGGACGAGCGTCCAGGCGACGAGGGCCGCGACCAGGGCTGCCGGTCCGAGCGCCGCGTTTTCCGCAACGCCAGCCATGCCGGACAGGGCTCCCGCGGTGCCGGAACCGAGATTCAGCAAGCGGTAGACGTCGGTCGGGTTGGCGAGCAGCAGCGCGTTGAGCAGGCCGCCGCTGACAGTTTTTCCCTGGTCGACGACGAGCAGTCCGAGCAGCGCCATGTCGTAGATCAGCACGCACAGCAGCCAGACGCCGATGGCGATCCCACCCGCGGTGCCGCGCTCGGCGACGAGCGCGCTGATCAGGTAGCCGATGGCGACAAATACGCCGCCGAGGAGGATGGATGAGAGGATCATCGACCCGAACGCCGTCAGGCTCGATGAATCGATGGCCCCTTCGGTCACGGCAAGAGCCACCGCGGCCGCGCCGTAGCCGAGCAGCGTGGCGAAGGAGAGAATCGCGACGTGACCGATGAACTTGCCCATGATGACCTGCCAGCGCCCGATCGGGTAGCTCAGCAGAAGCAGCATCGTGCCGCGTTCCATTTCGCCCACGATTGCGTCGTGCGAGATCAGGAGCGCGATCAACGGGACGAGGAAGATCGTGAGGCTGGAAAGACTGACGATCACCACCTCGAGAGCGCCCGCGCCGACATTGCCCGTCGGCGCGCTGCCGAGAAATGTCAGGGTAAGCGCCAGCGCGGCAAGCAACAGCGTCGTGGCGAGCACCCAGCGGTTGCGCAGGCCTTCCTGGATTTCCTTGCCGGCGATGATGAGGACGTTCTTCATCGGGTCGCGGCCTCCGAGCCGAGGAAGTGGGCGTAGAGCTCGTCCAGGGTCGGCGGGACTATGTCGAGATCGGCGATCGGCGCATCGGCGGAAGCGGCGCGCCTGATCAGGGAGAGCTTCTCCTCCGGCCCGGCGTCCATCTCGAGCATATGGCCGTTGATCCGCCGCCACGCGCCGGTTCTGCCGATCCACTCGTCCATCCTCGAGGCGTCGGCGTCGGAGTACCGGACCCGGATCCTGGTCGGCAATTGGGCGATCCGGCGCAGGTCTTCGATCGTGCCGTCAGCTATCTTCACTCCGCGGTTGACGATGATGACCCGGTCGGCCTCGCCTTCGAGTTCGGTCAGGGCATGCGATGAGAGCAGGACGGTCGCGCCATCCGCGCGAAGATCCGCCACGATCTCGTAGAAGCTGCGCCGCAGGGCCGGGTCCAGCCCGGTCGTCGGCTCGTCGAGAAGCAACACGCGAGGCCGGCCGAGCAGCGCCTGGGCGAGGCCGAGCCTCTGGCGCATTCCCTTGGAATAGGTGCCGATGCGCCGGTCGCCGGCTCCGGTGAGCCCGACGCGGTGGAGCAATGTTTCGACAGAATCGAGCGGCGCCCGCTTCAGCCGGGCATAGAAGCCAAGCGTCTCGCGGCCCGTCAGCGACATGTTGAAGGAGACATTCTCGGGCAGGTAGCCGAGCCTTCGGCGCGCCGCGAACTGGCCAGCCGCCGGATCCTCACCAAGCACCCTGACCGTGCCGGCGCTCGGCCCGATCAGTCCCAGCATCAGCTTGATGAGTGTCGTCTTGCCCGCGCCGTTGTGGCCGACCAGTGCGATCGTCTCGCCCTCGCGCAGGACGCAGGAAATATCGGTCACGGCGCGAACCTTGCCGTAGGTCTTGGTGACGCCGGTGATCTCGACTGTCGGGGACGCGTTCATTGCAGATCCCCCCTAGCCGGCGGGGGCGCCATCATCGGGCGGGAATCGACGACGCCGCCAGGCAGTATCGCGGGGAACTGGCTCTGCGCCCAACGGATGACCTGTACCGCAGGGCTGTTCATGAGCACCTTGGCCTGCGGCGACGTCCACAGAACCCGGTCGACCAGGTCGTTGGGCCGGTAGGGATTGTCCGCGACGCCGTCGCCGTCGAGGTCGAATGCCGGGTTGTCGCTCCAGTAATTGCCGCAGCCTTCGGCCGACCAGTCCAGATAGCGCGTGCCGACATATTTGACCTGATGGCGATTGCGGATGAAGGCGTTGCCCGAGATCGCGTTGCCCTCGGAGCCGGCCGTGAAATGGATTCCGACCCCGCAGCCCTCGAACCAGTTGTCGAGGAAGCGATTGCGGTTGGCGTTGTATATGAAGACGCACTTCTCGGGCCCAAGCCGCATGCCCGCCCGTTCGACGCCTGCCGGCTGCCTTTCCGAGGGAACCCCGTGCGTGCCGCCGATCTGCGCCGCTCCCGTCCATCTTTCCGCGGGCTGAAGCCGCCCGCGCACGACGTTGCCGCGGATCTCGGATGCGTTGGCGTAATTCAGGAGCAGACCGTGGTCGCGGTCCCCATCGGAGACGTTGTCGACGACACGGAGCCTGTCGGAATACATGATCGCGTAGCCGACATTGTTCCGCTCGGAGCGGTTGCCGATGATCTCGCTCTGGTTCGTGTACATGTAGTGGATGGCGAAGCGGACGTTGTGGAGCCTGTTGCCGCTGAAGACGTTCAGCTTGCTCGTCTTGGTGAATATGCCGTCGCGGCCAAAGCTGACGTCGTTGCCGATCACCTTCGCGCCGGGAGCGTTCCAGACCGAAACGCCGTCGCCGGCCTCGCTGACGCGGCCTTCCCGCAGGCCGATGATCGTATTTCCCTTGGCGACGGAATCCTTCGCCCCGTGCAGATAGATGCCGACGAGATTGCCGGTGATCCGGTTGTCCTCCACCCGCGTCCCGGTCGCCGTCTGGGCCACGAACACGGCCGAATCCATCGCGGAGAGATCCTTGCCGGATCCGGTGATTTCGAGGCCGCGGACGACGGATCGCTCGGCGGTGACGGTGATGACGCTGCCCTTGCCGTTGCCTGCGACGACCGCGCCCGGCTCGCCTTCGATCGTCAGCGTCCTGTCGAGGGTGATCGGGCCCGCGTGCCTGCCTTCGGCCAGCACGATGACGTCGCCCGCCGCGGAACGGTCGATTACCGCCTGAAGCGGCATTCCGTCCGGACGGTGATGGATCGTTTCCGCCAAGGCAGGCTTGCCGAGGACGGCGGCAAGCGCCGCCGTCCCCATTGCCAGTATGGTGCCGCGACCTGCCATCAGGCGCCCTGCGGCTCGACCAGCATGCGGCCCTTCATCTCCATGTGCATCGCATGGCAGAACCAGGAGCAGTAGTACCAGTAGACCCCCGGCTTGCTCGCGGTGAAGGTCACGGATGCGGTCGCCTGCGGCGCCACCTCCATGTTGACGCCGTAGTTGATGATGCAGAAGCCGTGCGTCAGGTCTTCGACGTCGTCGATGTTGGTAACGTAGACAGTCACCTCATCGCCCTGCCTGACGGTGAACTCCTCAAGACCGAAGGCCGGCGCCACCGAGGTCATGTAGACGCGGACCTTGTTGCCGTCCCGAATGACCTTCGAATCCGCCGTCAGATCTACGCCGTCGGCTTTTGCCTGGGTGACCGCGTCCGCGAAGAACGGGTCGTCGCGGCTCCAGACATGCACCGGATTGATCTTGGACCGGTGCACGATGGTCGCGTCATGCGGCTCGGCGAAGGACGGGCCG
This sequence comes from Mesorhizobium sp., assembly GCA_019635735.1. Taxonomy (GTDB): domain Bacteria; phylum Pseudomonadota; class Alphaproteobacteria; order Rhizobiales; family Rhizobiaceae; genus Mesorhizobium_A. The sequence continues at coordinate 616,729 of JAHBYX010000002.1, read as the reverse complement.
TCGTGAACCAGCTTCATCTCGTCGCCGGAGATGTCGATCAGCTGGTCGTTCTCGGGCTTCAGCGGGCCGACATTGAGGAAGCGGTCCTTGGAGAACTTGTTCAGCGAGATCAGCCATTTGCCGTCCGCCTCCTTGGTCTGCCCCATGGAGGTGTGGTTGTGGCCGGGCTGGTAGTGCACATCGAGCTTCTGCCGGATCGGGTCGACCTGCTCGCCTGCAAATGCCTTCTTCGCGTCCTCGATGTTCCATTTGCAGACCTGGCTGTCGATGAACAGCGTGGTGTAGGCATTGCCCTTGCCGTCAAAGGCGGTGTGCAACGGCCCAAGGCCGAGTTCCGGCTCGGCGACGACCGTGTCGCGCGGCTGGATCTTGTCGTCGAAGAGATCGTCGAACTTGCGCACGTCGAACACCGTGACGGTCGGCGACAGCTTGCCGTTGGCGACGACGTGGATGCCGTCGGGCGCGGTGTTGATGCCGTGTGGGCTGTTCGGAACCGGAACGTAGCGCGTGTAGGGCGAACCCTTGCGCCCGTCGAGCACCGGCACGCCGTTGATCTGCTGGACGTCGCCCTTGGCGACCGCCTCCTCGATCCTCTGCAGGTTGAAGATGACGATCCAGTCCTGCTCGGCCCCCATCATCTCGGCGAGAGTAAAGCCCTCCTCCGAGTCGTAGCAGGTGGCGAAGCAGTATTTGCCCTGGTAGTCGGCGTCGACATTGTCGAGATTGCCGTCGACCATGACCTGCCAGGCGACCTTCATCGTCTCGCCGTCGATGGCAGAAAAGATGCAACGGTAGGTGTCCTTCGCGCCCATCGTCTTGCCGTCGTTCGGCATCGGCACGCGGTCTTCGCCATTGGCGAAGACATAGCCGGTCTTCGGATATTTCTGCACACGCAGTCCGTGGACCGTATGCTGGTTCGGCAGCTCGATGATCTTGTCGCACTTCATCACGTCGAGGCGGATGCGGCAGACGCGCGTGTTCGCCTTGTCGTTGGCGTAGAGATAGCGGCCGTCATAGGTGCCGTCGGTCTGCGAGGGGTGAGGATGGTGCAGGTCGCCGTTGAGGTGGATCCCGCCCCTGTCCTTGAGGAACTCGACCGTTTCAGGGGTCAGCCCTTCGGTGAGCACCTTCCGGCTCTCATTCGTCTGGCCCCAGCCGGTGGCGCTGTCGCGATTGAACACCGGAATGCGCATCAGCTCGCGCATCGACGGACAGCCGACCACCCGCACCTCGCCCGACTGGCCGCTGGAGAAGAAGACGTAGTATTCGTCGAGTTCTCCCGGCTTGACCTCATAGCTGCCTTCGGCGGAGGCGCTCTGGGCGGCGGCAGGCGTGACCGCGCCACCCGTCAGCGTGATTCCTCCACCCACTCCGACCGCGCCCGCGGCCGCGACGGCTGCGCTGCTCCCCAGCAGCTGGCGTCTGCTCAGTCCCTTCCTTGTTTCGTCGGATTGCATCGTTTCTCTCCTTTGGTTGCTCATGTGGTCGGTCGTGTCACGGTGTCCGGCATGTCGACCGGCTTGCCCTTGTGTGAGATGACCGGCTTCGCAGGCCCTCCGCCCCGCGTGGCGGGCGAGGAGAGAGCTTCGAATTTCTCGCGCTTCAGCCGCACCTGGATCATGTGCGGGCAGCGGTGATCGTCGTGGTAGAGTTCCTGGCAGTGCATGCAGTAGATGCACTCGTTGACGTTGATCTGGCCTTCGGGATGGATCGACTGGACCGGGCATTCCTTGGCGCAGCGCTGGCAGGGCGAGCCGCATTCGGGCCACCGCTTCAACCATTCGAACATGCGGATGCGACCGGGAATGGCGAGCGCAGCACCAAGCGGGCAGAGGTAGCGGCAGAAGAACCGCTCGACGAACAGCCCCGCGACCAGAAGCGTGAGCGCGTAGATGACGAACGGCCATTCGCGGGCGAACTTCAGCACGATGGCGGTCTTGAAGGGCTCGACCTCGGCAAACACCTCGGACAGAGCGAGCGAATAGAACGACAGGCCGAATAGCCCGAGGAAGATGATGTATTTGATCGGCCACAGCCGCTCGTGGAGACCGAACGGGATCTTGAGCTGGGGCACCTTCAGCCACTGGGCCAGGTTGTTGAGCAGTTCCTGGAGTGCGCCGAACGGACACAGCCAGCCGCAGAACGGACCGCGACCCCAGAAGAGGAGTCCCGCTGCCACCGCCGCCCACAAGATGAACACGAGAGGCGCGGAGAGGAAGAACTCCCAGCTGAAATTGGTCATCAGCGAGTTGGTGAAGGTCAGCACATTGACCACGGAGAGCTGGGCATTGGCGTACCAGCCGAGCCAGACGAGCGCGAACAGAAGATAGCCGCGCCGAACCCAGACGCGCAGCAGCGGCCGCCGCGACAGCGAGTCCTGGAAGAAGAAGATCGCCGTGAGGACGAGGAGGGCCGCCACCGTGATCGCGATCGACACCGTGTTCATCTTCCACATGCGCTGCCAGAGTGGCTCGTCCTCGGCGGCACTGCTGACGCCAGCTTCGCCGGGCATGGACTGGCCTGCCTGCGGTACCGGCGCGGCTGCGACGGGAGGTGTCGCGGCTTCGGAAGCCGCCGGCTGGGCGGGCGGAGGAGCCTGCGTGACGGTCACGTAACGGTCGGGAAGCGAGTATCCAAGGTTGAAAGGCAGTGTTGCCTTGTCGCGCGCGCCGATGCTGCGCTGGACGAGCAGCTGCAATTCCCACTCTGCGGTGACGTCGAGGGGGAAATCCTCGGGGACGACGAAGAGGGCGATCTCGCGCAGCCTCGGGGCACCGTCGGCGGCAAGATCGCCGAGTCGGGTGTGGTTGCGGTCGCGGAAGCGCACGCCCTCGCCGCCCTGGAGAAGTTCGATCCGGTCGAAGATGCCGCCGCGCACATAGCCGGACCCCTTGAAGGAATAGGCGCCGTCACCGGCGACGACGATCGCCTGCTGCCCATCCTTCAGCCTGCCGCGCAGGCGCTCGTAGCCATCCTTGCCGAGCAGGCTGAGCCCGATCGCCGGCACGCTGACCGGCGCGACATAGAGGTCGATGAAGACGTCTCCGGGATTCTTGGTTTCCGGATGCTTCGCAGCCTCTGCCTGGCCCGCGCGTTCGAAGGCGTCCGTTACCTCGCCGACCGTCAGCCGAAGGCTTCGCACGGAACCGTCGCCGGTCAGCGTCTGCCAGTCGCGGACTTCCTGGTATTCGAGGTTCACTTCCCGGGTCGCGGCCGGCGCCTGAGCCTGCGCTCCGCCAACTGCAACCGACTCCAGCCGGCCGCTGCGGATAAGCTTGACCGCGGAGCGCACGATACTGTCGCCCATGACAAGCACGGTCACCGTCGCGCCGCCAACGATGTCGACCTGCGGCGGTCGTTCCGCGCCCGCGGCGACGCGCCCGAGATCCCGACCGATCAGGGAGTTGAGCGCGGCGACGACTTTCGCTTCGGGAATGCCGATGAGGACGATGGGCTCCGAATGCGCGACCAGCTTGAAGCCGCGGACCACGCCGGCCGAATCTATCCCCACCAGAATATGGATCGGCTTTCCCGAGTAGCCCACCGAGCTTGTGAAATCGCTGTTGAGATAGACATATCCAGCAAAGTCGCTGCCCCGGTAGACCGGGACTACGGACGGATCGCCCTGGAGTTCGCCGAATCGGTCCGCTCCTTCGAAGAGTTCGGATGGCTGTGCCTTCTGCAGGAATTCGGCCAGCCTGCCCGCTGCCAGGGTCGGAACCGGACTGACCGCGACGAGAATGAGTGCGATGGCCAGCGCCACGAATGCCGGGAGAAATCCATGGCGGCGTGAAAGGGCATGAGTGGAGGAGTTGCTGATCAAGACACGCATCCAAATGATCGGCCAGCGGTTTCCCGCTGTCCTCGCCCCGGCAAGAAGGCTAACGTCATTGGCGCCGATTTCAACCCGTCGTCTTTGCGCAAGATCAAACAACGGGGAGTTGGCTGCTGTAGAAAAGGCGTCAGATCAGGAACTGGGAGGTCGGAGATGTCGCTGCTGAAATCGGAGCCCTTCGCGGCCGTCACGTCGATGGACGAGCTCCTGGCGATCGCCTCCGTCATGGAACAGGAGGCCATCGCCGCCTACTCGAATCTCGCGGACATGATGCGGCGGGAGGGAAGGGTGGACCTCGTCGCAGTATTCGACCGGCTGGTCGGCGAGGAAAGCCAGCATCTGGGAAATGTCGAGCGCTGGTCCGAAACGCTGAGCGGCAGGAAACCGGACCTGGCAAGCCTTCGCTGGGAGCCGGTCGATACATTCGACGATGAAGGCGCAAGCTCGATTGCGCCCGAACTGATGACGGCCTATCGCGCGTTTGCGATGGCCTCGCGCAACGAGGAGCGCGCATTCCTCTTCTGGACCTACGTGGCGGCGCAGACCGACAAGGACGCGCTGCGGGAAGCCGCCGAGAAGATGGCCCGGGAAGAGCTTGGCCATCTCACGACGCTGAGGCGGGAGCGCAGGCGCGCCTTCCACGCGGGACTGGATGCGGCGCGGTCTGCGCCGGCCGCCGACCTTCCCGCACTCGAGATGCGGCTGGCGGACCATCTGGAGGCTGAGGCCGCCCGGAACCGGGAAGCCGATGCGTCCAGCCTCGAGACGATGGCCCGGAAGGCCAGGGCGAGGGCCTCGAGCATCGCGCGCCAGCCTCTAGGGGAGTCGCCCCTGCTTCGCAGCGGGGTTACGCCGGAGGTGGCGGCGCGAATGGCCGCGCTGTGCGAATTGCTGCTCGACTGCTACCTGGATTTCGGCGAACGCCTGCCCGACGAGGAAGGCCGCAACCGGGCACAGCAATTCGCCGCCGAAACGGTGGAGTGCAGATCGGCGATCCGGGCCGCGCTCACGTGACCGGCGTTGCGCGGACCAAGGGCAGACTGCCATGGTGAACATCGGTGTCCTGACCATATCCGATCGCGCGAGCCGCGGCGAATACGCGGACGCGAGCGGGGGCGCGATCGCAAGCTGGCTCGAACGGACGGTGACCTCCCCTTGGCAGCCGCTTCGGCGCATTGTCCCGGACGGTATCGAGCCTGTACGGAACGCCTTGATCGAACTCTGTGACGAGGGCCGCGCCGATCTCGTCCTCACCACGGGCGGCACGGGGCCCGGGCCTCGCGACCTGACACCGGAAGCCATGCGGACGGTGATCGACCGGGAACTGCCGGGCTTCGGCGAGCTCATGCGACGTGTCAGCCTGGAGACCGTGCCGACCGCTATCCTGTCGCGGCAGATGGCGGGCCTGCGCGGGAAGACCCTGATCGTCAACCTGCCGGGCAAGCCGGCCTCGATCGACGTGTGCCTGAATGCGGTTTTCCCGGCCATCCCCTATTGCCTGGATCTGATCGGCGCCGGCCGCATAGAGACCGACCCGCGATACTGCAGGGCTTTCCGACCTGCGTGAGGTTCGCTTCGGCCGGCCATCCTCCTGTGACAGCAGTCCATTTGTTTGCGCTTCGACAAAGAGGCGTGGCGTGTGCGCGGCTAGGGTTTTGTCGACGGATCGCCCAGCGCGCTCCGCACCCAATGGATTGTGACCGGAGCATTGCCGCATGAGCATGGAAAACGTTGCCGATACCCCCGAGATAGACGTGCGTGTGATTCCGCATGTCCAGCGGCATTCGATCATATTCGCGGCGCTCGAGGCGCTGAAACCGCGGCAATCGTTCGTCGTCGTAAGCGATCACGAACCAAGGCCCCTTCACTACCAGATCCAGGCAAGATTCCCGGGCCTGTTCGGGTGGGACTATGTCGAGCAGGGGCCGGACGTCTGGCGCGTCGTCATCTCCCGGGAGGAGACCAGCGGCTGCGAATGCTGCTGCGGATCCTGAAGCGGCGGCTCGTTTCCGGAGCCGACATCGGGGGCGGCCCGAGGCTGATCCATCCGCCGCGGAGTGAGCAAAATGATCGGTGGATCCCTGTCCCGCTGGACCATGGCCTATTTCGCGGCGGCGCTGGCGTCCCTGCTGGCGGCCGAGGCATTGATGGCCTGGGGCTATGGCTATCCCGGCGCTGCGCCGACGGCGCCGGCCACGCTCGTGGTCGTCCATCTCGTTGCCATCGGATGGCTCAGCCTGCTCATGTGCGGCGCGCTGTTCCAGTTCGTCCCCGTCCTCGTGAACCGTCCGCTCGCCACTCCCGCCCTGGTTCTGCCCGCCCTGCTCAGCCTCGTGGCCGGCCTCGTCTCGCTCGTGCTCGGATTCCTTTCGCTGGACGGCTCGATCGCCCCGTCGATGCCTTTCCTGCCGATCGCGGGACCTTTGCTCTGCCTCGGCTTCGGCATGGCAGCCTGGGTTGTCGGCATGACCATCGCCCGGGCCTTGCCGCTTTCGATTCCGGCGGCATTCGTCGCGGCGGGGCTCGCCGGGCTCGCGGCGACGGCCGCGCTCGGTCTGGTCTTCACGCAGGTGCTTGGCGGCACGATATCGGAAGGGCCTCTCGTGCAACTCGCCGCCCGGGGCGTGCCTATCCATGCGGCAGCCGGACTCGGCGGCTGGCTGGGAATGTGCGCCGTCGGCGTTTCCTACCGCCTCTTCCCCATGTTCCTCCTCGCGCCGGATCTCGTCCGGCCCGGCACCCGGCTGGCCTTCATCTTCGCGACCATCGCTGCCGGGACTGCGATCGGCGGAGGAATTGCAGTCGTGCTGGCAGGCGGGCCGCTGTCGCAGGTCATGTCCGCAGCCGCGCTCGCCGGGGCGGGAGCGGCACTGTTCTACGGCCGGGACGTCGTGTTCTTCTACCGGTCCCGCCGACGCAGGGAACTGGAACTGAACACACGCATCGCGATCCTCGCCTTTGCCTCGCTCGGCATGTCGGTCCTGCTGCCTGCGCCGCTTGCAGCATTCGTCGGCTTCGAGAAGGCGGTCGCGGCCTCCGCCTACCTGGCCGCGTTCGGATGGCTGTCGGGCCTCGGCCTGGCCAAGCTCTACAAGATCGTCCCGTTCATGACATGGCTGGAGTGCTACGGGCCCGTCCTCGGCCGCACGCCGACGCCTCGTGTGCAGGATCTCGTCGCGGAAGAACGCGCGCTGCCCTGGTTCCTCCTGTATTTCGTCGCGGTGTGGGGCGGAACGGCCGCCCTTGCGCTCGGAAGCGGGGCTGGGTTTCAATTGGCCGCCGCGGGCACTCTCGCGGCGACGGTCGCCGTGGCGGCGCATCTGGTGCGAGCACGCCTGCTTCGCAACGTTGACCGCGCCCGCAGATTTCCCCAAGGCACGCACCGGCCATCGCTGCTCTACTCATTTGCGGCGGGCGCTGAACATGGAGTACGACATTGACCAATTACGTTGAACTCGATGTCCGGCCGATTCTCGCAGCAGGCGACGAACCGTTCAGCCGGATCATGGAAACCGTGCAGTCGCTGGGACCCGACGAAGGGCTGCGCCTCATTGCGCCGTTCCGGCCGGTTCCCCTGTTCTCCGCGCTGGGTTCCAGGGGCTTCACCTATGAGGACTACGAAATCGGCGGCGGCGACTGGGAAGTGCTGTTCTCCAGGGCGAGTGCCACCGGGAAAGGGGCCTAGCCGTGGACGGACCGTCGCGGGAGTCGTTCGCGGAGACGGTGAAACACGCGCTGCGCTCCGTCATCGATCCCGAACTCGGCCAGAACGTCGTCGACCTCGGCCTGATCTACTTCGTCGCCGTCGACGAAGAGGGCACGGCCCATGTCGTCATGACCACGACCACTCCGGGGTGTCCCGCTGTCGGCTATCTGCAGGAGGGAGTGCGACAGGCCGCGATTTCGGCGACAGGCATTGCGGCCGCCGAAGTGGCCGTTACCTATGATCCGCCGTGGTCCCCGGACATGATGTCCGGAGAGGCCGCCTCCCAACGCAGAATGCCAAAGCGTTCGTCCTGGCGGCTCTGGTGACGCGCGTCGCGTCGCTGCCAGGATATCATTCCCCGTCGCGGTAGACCGGCGTCCGCTTTTCCCGGAATGCGGCCAGTCCTTCGGCCAGGTCGGTGCCGTCCAGGTGTAAGCGGAACCTCTCGAGCTCGGCGCGGATCCGCGCCTGGCGTTCGGCGTTCTTCGATTGCCGCGTCAGCAGCTTGATGTGGCGCACGACTTGCGGGCTCGCCGCGGAAATTGCGGCGGCGATCTCGCCCGCGCGCTCCAACAATCTATCCTTCGGCACGACCTCGTCGACGAGACCCCAGTCCGCCATCGTGCCGGCATCGACCAGTTCCGCCGTGTAGAAGAGCCGCGCCGCCCGGCCGGGGCCGATCCGTTCGCCGAGCCTGACGGTCGCTCCACCCGCCGGGACGATGCCGAACTTCGCGTGCCCGTCCCCAAGCTTCGCGCCTTCGGCGGCGAGGATGATGTCGCAGGCCAAAAGCAGTTCGAGCCCGCCCGCGGCGGCCGTGCCGTTGGCCGCGCCGATCACCGGAACCGGCAGGTCCTCGACCATCTGGATGACGTCCTGGTTGTAGCGCAGCATGTCGATGAGCCGCGTGCCGCCCGCCTTGAGCGCCGCCTCGAACTCGATCAGGTCGCCGCCCGCGCAGAAGGCCCGTCCGGTGCCGGTCATCACCACGGCCCGAAGACCGGGCAAGCCAGCGACCACGCGCAGCCGGCGCTCCAGCGACTGCATCATTGCCTGCGACAGCGCATTCATGCTGCCGGGCCTGTCGAGGGTGAGCGTGGCGATGCCATCGGCGACGGCGAGCCGCACGCCCTCGTCCCACATCCCGGCGGCGCCGCGGACCAGGTAGGTCTGCGGCAGCGGCTTCAGCGCCGCCTCTAGCTGGGCCAGCCTGTCCGGCGCGGCGCCGGAGATCTCGACCTCGACGACGGTACGCTTCTGGCCGTCGATCGCGACGTCCACCGCGGCCGAGGCAGCGGCGCCGCAAATGCGCTCGACCTCGAGGCGAACCTTTTCCTTGATCGCGAGATCGCGCAGGGCCGGCTTGAAGATCTTGCCGACGGCCGTGACCGGCAGGGCATCGATGACGACGACGCTGCGCGGCCTGGCCGGCGGCTCGTGCACGTTCTCGTCCAGATGGCGCCGGACGGCGTCGAGGTCGAGCTCGACGCCGGGCGAGGGCACGACGAACAGCGCCGGCACCTCGCCGGCGTACTGGTCGGGCATGCCGACGGCAGCGCTGATCTGGATGGCGGCGAAGCGGTTCGCGACGTCCTCGATGGCGGCCGGATCGATGTTGTGGCCGCCGCGGACGATCAGGTCCTTCTCGCGCCCGGTGAGCACCAACCTCTCGTCGGAAGTCAGGTAGCCGACATCGCCCGTGGTGAGCCACCCGTCGGCCGAGAGGGTGCCGGCATTGTGGGCCGGATCCACATATCCGGGAAAGACCTGGCGTCCCTTGACCTGCACCAGCCCGCTTTCGCCGGCCCCGCACGGAATGTCTTCGCGGCCGATACGCACGACGCGCGTGCGGGAATAGGGCGCGCGGAAGCCTACACTGCCCGCGACCGGCGTCCCGCGACCGGGATTGAAGGCGATGGCGGCGGCGGTTTCGGTCATGCCATAGGTTTCGTAGAGGCGAATACCGGTCGTCGCCTCGAAACGGGCCCCGACCGCCGCAGGCAGCACCGCGCCGCCGGTGATCGCCATGCGCACGCTCGACACGTCCGATCCTTCGACCCAGCTGTTGGTGATCGCGGCAATCGAGGTCGGCACGCCGCCGATGACGGTCGCGCGGAACGCTTCGACGAGCGTCCAGTAGCGCTCGACCGTCTGCGGCTGGCGCATCCCGTAGGGCGACGGGACGACCACATGTCCGCCCGCCGCAAGCACCGAGAGCCCCACCGTCATCGTCCCGCCGACATGGAAGAAGGGGAAGCCGTTGATGACCGTGTCGTTCTCGTCGTAGCCGAACACCTGGGCGAAGCCGAAGGCGGCGTGGATCTGGTTGCCGTGGGTCAGTTGCACCAGTTTCGGCCGGCCGGTCGTGCCGCCGGTGTGGAACAGGGCGCAAACCGTGTCGCGGTCCTGCGAGGGCGCGAAGTCGAGCGCGTCCGCGCGGCAGCGGGCCAAGGCCTCGCCAAGCGGCAGGTGGCCGGCGGGCAGATCGCCTTCGCCGCCGACGACCAGCACCCGCTCGAGAGTCGGGACGTCGGCGAGGATTCCTTCCGCTTTTGTCCAGCAGGTCTCGTCGAGGGCGCGCGAGGAGAGGACGAGGATCGTCGCCCGTTCGGCATTGAGCAGGTCGACGATCGCCTCGCGGCTGAGCAGGTAGTTCAGCGCACTGGCCACGCCGGCGACCTGCGCGCCGAGCAGCAGCGCCGGCAGTTCCGGCACCGTCGGCGACAGGAAGGCGGCAACGCCGTGTCCCGGCGCCAGGCCGAGCGAGCGGAACAGGTTGGCCGCGCGCGTGACCTCGCGGAGCAGGCCGCGATGCGTCAGCGAGAGACCGACATCGGCCGGATCGGGTGAGCGCAGGACGGTGAGCGCCATCCGATCGCCGACATGGTCCGCGGTGGCGCGAAGGAGATCGTAGAGATTATGTGCCGTGACGAGATCGTCGTACGCGCCGCGTTCGATCGCCTCGACATCGGCGATTGTCCGTACTTCGCGGACCGGGCGGGTCGTCTTCAGCACGCCCGCCATCAGTGCACCGCGGCATACATGATGGTTTCCTCGTCGGCCGTGTGGCCGTCGAACTCTTCGACGATGCGGCCCTGCCGGCAGACCAGAATGCGGTCCGAGAGCTGCAGGATCTCGGGCAGGTAGGAGGAGATCACCATGACCGCGATGCCGTCGTCGGCCAGCCGGTTGATGAACTGGTGAATCTCCGCGATCGCGCCGACATCGACGCCGCGCGTCGGCTCGTCGAAGATGACGAGCTTCGGCTTCTGCACCAGCGCCTTGGCGACGACGACCTTCTGCTGGTTGCCGCCCGACAGCTCGATCACACGGGCGTCGGCGTTGATCGCCTTGACGTTGAGGGCCTTGATCCATTCGTCCGCGACCGAACGCATCTCGCTCATCGAGACCGTCGACGATTTCGTCTGCCCGCCCGCCAGGGCGCCGAGGTGGATGTTCTCGGCGATCGACATGGTGTCGAAGAAGCCTTCGACCTTGCGGTCCTCGGTGACGTAGATGATGCCGTCGCGCACGGCCGGCCGGGGCACGCGGTAGCGGACGGACGCGCCGTTGAACCGCACCTGCCCGCCGTGGAAGAGATCGCGCTTCATCACGCCGGCCACCACCTTCGCCGCTTCGGTGCGGCCCGACCCGATGAGGCCGAACACGCCGGTGATCTGACCGGCGAAGACCGAGAAGGACGTGTTGCGCACGACATTGCCCATCGACAGGTTCTGCACGCTGAGGACCTTCGTTCCCGCCTCCCGCGCCGTCCTGTCCTTGTGCGATCCGTAAAGTTCGCCGGTCAGCGTGCGTCCCACCATCGCGCGGACGATCTTCTCCCGGTCGAAAGCCAAGGTGACGTCGGTCACGACGTGCTCGCCATCGCGCATGATGGTGATGCGATCGGCGATGGCGAGCGCCTCCTCCAGCGCATGGCTGATGAAGATGATCGATACGCCGCGCAGCTTCAGCCGCTCGACCAGCGAGAAGAACTGATGCTTCTCCTCCGGGGTCAGCGTCGCCGTGGGTTCGTCGAAGATGATGACGCTGGCATTGTGGTGCACCGCCCGCGCGATCTCGACCATCTGCTTCTGTCCGGCGCCGAGCGCCGACACGGTCGCCGTCGGATCGACCGGGAAGTTCAGCGATTGCAGGAACTGCTGGCCGGCGATGTAGATGCCGCGCAGGCGGTGGAAGCGCTTGTCGTCGGTGAGGTAGATGTTCTGCGCGACTGTGAGCGACGGGACGAGACTGGTCTCCTGATAGACCATCGCGATGCCGCGCTTCAGTGCGTCCGACGGAGAGCCAAGTTGGACCCTCGCCCCGTCGATCCAGATTTCGCCGGCAGTGGGCTCGACGACGCCGGCGATCATCTTGGTCAGGGTGGACTTGCCGGCGCCGTTTTCGCCGACCAGCGCATGCACCTCGCCTCTCTCGAGCGCGAACGAGACGTTCCGCACGGCCGGGACGCCGCGATATTCCTTCGTGACATTGCGCAGTTCAACGATCGGGCTCATGCGCGACCTCCCCGGCCAATCCCCGCGAGCGGAATCGACACCACGACACCATCTCCCCGCGCCGCCACGACGAGCTGCCCGCGATGCTCGGCCGCGCCGGTCACGCCGTGCGTGTGGCCGTCGGCGCGGCTCTGGAGGCTGGAGCGCGGCTGGAACGCGGCGTCGAGCTTGACGCACAGGCCGGCGGACATGGTCGGAGCCCAGGGCTTGAGCAGGCCGAGATGTTTCACCCCGCCGCCCTGGAGCGGCTCGTAATAGCTGCGGCCGGCCCGCAGCTTCGGCACGACCCAGAACGGCTTCGGCACCTCGGCCATCATGCGCCTGCGGTAGGCGGGCTCCCTCAGCACGAACTCGACCAACTGGCTGCGCGGCGCGAAGATCGCCAGCCAGTGGCCGTCCGACGCCGGCGAGATACGGCCGGGATAACCCGGCAGGTCGGCGTGAAGCACCTGCCGCCGATCTCCCCCGGCAAGTTCGATCCGGATCAGCTGGTGCCGCCAGGCTTCGGAGACGACCAGCCCGTCGCGGTCGACGGCGAGACCCGCCGGCCAGGCCAGGCCGCCGGCAATGCGGGTAGCGGCTCCGCTTTCCATATCGATACGCCAGACGCTGCCGGAGGCATTTCCCTCCAGCAGATCCCGCTGCCAGTCGTCGACCGGATGGGTCGCGGAGCCGCAGGCGAGGAAGAGCGTGTCGCCCGACACGGCCATCGTCGTGATGCAGGTCACCGACGGATCGGCCCGATAGCGGCGCCCGTCGTGGCGGCCGCCCTCGACGACGATGTAGCCGCTGTCGAGCGCCACGGCGAGCCCGTCGGTGCCGACCGCGGCGAGGCCGACGACGGCGGAGCCGTAGCTGCGGCGCCGTGTCCAGCCGCCGCCCGCCTCCTGCGCGAAGACGCTGTCGCCAGCCGATGCGACGAGGTCCGCGCCATGCAGGGCGAGGCAGTCGACCTCGGCGAGGGGCACGCGCGAACCAATTTCGTCCAGCAGGCGGTTCGGCCGAAGCGCGCCGTCGAGCGGCGGCACTGTCACAGCCGCATCGCCGCGGCCCAACAGATTGTCGAAAGCCCTTCCGATCGCGCGGATCATGACTGTCGCCCCCAGTAGGATGCCGGGCCGGTCCAGCCGGGGTCCGCGCCATCGAGCTTGAGGCGGCCGACCCGGTTGTTGAGGATGCCGCCGATGTAGAGATGGCCCTTGTGCTCACGCATCGAGGTGATCATCGGATGGTTCTCGCCGCCGAAGTCCCACAGCGTCTCGATGATCCGCCCGGTCTCGTCGAAGCGGACTATGCAGCCGGTGTTGATGTTCGGATACATCCACTCGTCGGGCGCGATGCGGCGGGCCATGCGCTTGCGGAAGCCGGGCATCTTCAGCGCCAGGTCGAGCGAGGGCGTGCGGATGCCGACCAGCGCGAGCCAATAGGTGCCGTCTGAGGCGCGGTTGATGTTGTCGGGATAGCCCGGCAGGTCAGCGATGACGACCTCGACGGTTCCCTTCTTCGGGCCGTCGAACCAGTAGCGGCTGACGCGGCAGGCCCAGGTCTCCGCGAACAGGAACGACTGGCCGTCATGCGTCATGCAGATGCCGTTCGGGAACAGCAGGTTCTTCAGGAGGGTGTGCGTGGTGCCCGTCTTCGGGTCGAAGCAGATGATGCGCCCGTTGCCGCGCGACTCCAGGCAGTCGACGGGCCATTCGTGCATCTCGTAGCGGATCGTGGCCTCGCTGAAGAAGATGCGGCCATCGGGAGCGATATCCAGATCGTCGGCAAGTCGCAGCCGGGAATCGTCGATGATCGAGAACCAGGAGCGGCTCGTCTCGTCGGTCAGGCGCTCGATCCTGCGGTCCTGCGTGATCCTGTAGAGACCCATCCCGCCGATACAGCAGATCAGCGAGCCGTCGCGGGCAAACGCCATGCCGAGAGGCCGCCCGCCGCAATGGACGAAGACCTCCTGGCGCGCATAGTCCGGCGCGAAGAAACGCACGATGTCGCCGGTGCGGTTGCCGACATAGATGTTGTCGTCCTCGTCGAGGATGACGTCCTCCGGGCCGTCGATCTGCCCGAGCCCGATCGCCTCCACGGGACGCAGCCGGTCGTTCAGAGCATAGGGCGACGAGCCGGAGGTCGCAGGCGCCTCGGGCAGTTCCGAATAGGTCGGCGAGACGTAGACCTTGGACAGGAATTTGTGCCGGTTCTTCAGCCAGCGCACGTCGATCGCGACCGCGGCGAGCAGGACCATGCCGAGCAGCAGCGAACTGCCGCCTCTCGTCACCCCGATCCGGACCAGCCCATTGACCATGATCATGACGATGATGGCGCCGATGATTGCCTTGGCGGCCGATCCCCTGCCGCCGCCGAGGCTGTTGCCGCCGAGCACGGCGGCCGTGAGCGCGGCGATCTCGAGACCTACGCCGGTATCGGCCCCCGCACCGCCGAGCCGCGAGGCGAAGAGGACACCGGAAAGCGCAGCAAGCGTGCCGGATACGACATAGGTCATGCAGATGACCCGTCGCACGGGAATGCCGACATTGTGCGCTGACCGGCGCGAGCCGCCGACGGCAAGCACGTGCCAGCCGACCCGGCTGCGGCTCAGCACCAGATGCGCGACCAGCGCGAGCACCAGCGCCGTCGCGACGCTGAAGGGAACGCCGAGCACGTCGCCCTCGCCGAAATAATACCAGAGGTCGGAATCGACGAAGCCAGCGGCGATCGCCACCGAATACTTGAGCAGCAGCATGTCGACGATGGCGCGCACGATAATGAGCGTCACGAGTGTGGTGAGGAACGCGCGCAGGCGCAGGTAGCCGACGAGGACGCCGTTGACGAGGCCGACGAACGCGCCGCAAGCGAGCGTCGCGGCGATCACCGCCGGCACCGGCCATCCAGCGACCGTGATCAGGGTCAGCGCGACGATGTTGCCGAGCGCGAAGGTCGAGCCGACGCTGAGGTCGATGCCGCCCGCGACCATCACGATCATCAGGGCCAGCGCGATGAGGGTGAACTCGCCCCATTGCCGCATCAGGCTCGACACGCTCGCCATCGAGAAGAAGTCCGGGATGAGCCAGCCGAACGTGGCCGCGACGGCGATCAGGATCAGGACCGGGATCGCATTGTCGACCCAGCGTTTCGTCAGGATCTCGCCGAGGAGATGATCGGGCACAAGGCGATAGCGCCAGCGCACGATCCGGTCAGATGCGGCCATGGTTGTCTGCCTGGTTCAGGAGGGAAGCGGGCGGCCGGAGCCGCCCGCGCAGAGGTGTCAGCCCTTGGTGGGCATGTCCCAGCACGACGCCGCCGTCATGTTGTCCTTCCGGAGGAAGGTGAGCGGCGTGAACAGGGTCGTCTTGGTCGTGCCGGCGGGCTGCTTCAGTTGCAGCAGCTGCTTGATCATGGTCGCCATGTCCCGTGCCTGGCCGGGCACGAAGTAGACGACGGATTCCGAATAGGTGCCGTTGGCCAGGCCGTCGCACACCATGCGGTTTCCGCCGCCCTGCGTCAGCAGGTAGACGTTCTTGCCTGATTCCTTGATGGCCGCCGCCGTGCCGACGTCCATCACGTCCCAGAAGCCCGTGATGGCGCACAGGTCGGGGTGCTGCTGGATCACCGTCGCGGCGATGTTCTTGGCCTTGGTGGCGTCCCAGTCGGCTGCCTGGTTGGAGACGAGCTGGATCTCCGGGTGCTTCGAGAGAACGTTGTTGATGCCCTGCATCTGGTAGATCGAGGCCGCCGCCGTCAGCACGCCCTGGGTGATCGCGACCTTGCCCGATCCGCCCTTGGACGGCGAGCACACCTCGACCAGCCGCTCGCCGATCTGCTGGCCCATGCCGACATAGTCGGCGCCGACGAACACGTCCGTCGAATAGCTCGACCGCATGTTCACCTGCACCACGTAGATGCCGGCTTCCTCGGCCTTCTTGAGCAGGCGGGCGTAGGACTGGACGTCCGGGTTGTGGACCACGATCACGTCCGGCTTCTCGGAGATCAGCGTGGTGATCGCCTGCGCGCCTGCGTCCGTCGACCAGTTCGGATCGCGGATGTCGAAGGTGACGCCCAGCGGCTCGAGCGCTTCCTTCAGGCCGGCCGCCCAACCCTCGGTCAGGTCGAAGCCCATCGCCACGGGCACGTAGGCGACCTTCTTACCCTTGAAGGAGTCGTAGTAAGGCGCCCGGGTCGGGTCGTCGATGCCCTCCTGCGCGTGTGCGGCGCCGCAGAGCGCGAGCGCCGCGGCGAGTGTGGCTGTCTTGATCAGTCGCATGGTCTTCCTCCCATTGTTGACCTGGTTCTAGATGTCGCCCTGCTGAGCGGTCTGTTCGTCGCGGGGATTGAGGATCGTGTCGATGACGATCGCGGTGAGCAGGATCGCGCCCTTGATCACGTTCTGGACGGTGTACTGGATGTCCATGATCGTCATGCCGTTGAGCAGCACGCCGATCAGCAGCGTGCCGACGATGACATTGCGGATGCCGCCCTTGCCGCCGGAAAGGCCGATGCCGCCGAGCACCACGACCAGGATCACGTCGTAGACGTAGGTCGAGATCGCGACGCGCGTGTTCATCGAGGCCACCGAGGCGGCGGTGATGATGCCGGCGAGATAGCCGATCAGCGAGGAGAGCACGTATTGCATCACGACCGTCGGCCGTGTCGGCACGCCGGTGATGCGCGCGGCGAGCATGTTGTCGCCGACGGCGCGAAGATAGCGACCGGCCCTGGCGTATCGAAGAAACAGGTAGCCCGCCAGGCAAACGCCGGCGAACAGATAGATCGGCACCGGAACGCCCATCAGCGTTCCCTGGCCGATCCACAGCAGCGGCGCTCCGGCCGGGGGCATGTAGACGACGTCGAGGTCGAACAGGAAGTATCTGCCGAAACCGTAGACGAGAGTTCCCATGGCGAGCGTCGCGAAGATCGCCGGGATCTCGACATAGGCGACGAACCAGCCGTTCACCGCGCCGATGAAGAGGCTGAAGGCGAGGCCGATGGCAATCGCCTGGGGCAAAGGCATGCCGCCCTCGATCAGACTCAGCGTCCAGGCGACCGAAATCGCCATCAGCGCCACCAGCGAGAGGTCAATGCCGCGGCCGATGACCACGAGGCCCATCGCGACACCGAGAATGCCGAGGATCGAGACGCTCCGGACCAGGTTCAGCACGTTGTTGGTGGTGAGGAACCCCGGAAGCGCGACGGCGAAAACCGCGCAGAGCCCCACGGCGAGGACGAATACGATCTGCTCCTGGCTCAGACGTCCCATTCCCGGCATGTCGGCCCTCCCCGCCGCGCCGTCGGACGATCTCGAGATCGATACGGCGGCGGGACATTATCGGTGGCGCGGTGTCCGTTCTTCTCTGGCCGTGCAGACTTTTTGCATGTGCGCGCACTCGGCCGGGCGGCCGCTGGACGGCGAATTGTTTGACGACTAGGGTCGGCTCAGGAGGCACGGTGGCAGCGGCAGGACGGAGGATGTCCCGCTGCCGTCAGCTTGCGCGCAGGCCAGGGTGGAGGACCCATGGACCTTGTCTTTTCGACCGACGATCTTGCCCCGACGCAGCGCTACAGCGCGTGGCGGGATGCCATCTGCGACGTCTATGTCCATGTCGATGTCAAGGCGACAGATCCCGACAATTATCGGGGCTTCATCCGCGAGGCGAAGTTCGGCGACGTCGTGATGACCGACATCCTGTTGTCCGAGCAGCGGATCCGCCGCAATCGGGAGCACATCTCCAAGCTCGACAAGGACTGCTACTACCTGCAGCTGATCCACCGCGGCAATCTGAGCGTCCTGCAGCACGGTTCGACCCACCGCTCGAACGCGGCGCGCGGGGCTATCTTCTGCGCGACCGAGCAGTACGAGCTGCAGTGCCACGGCGAGGTGCGCTCGTTCTATCTCGAGATCCCGCGCGACGACTTCGCCCAGCGCTTTCCGCGCGAGCGGATCCCCGTATCGGCCTCGCTCAACACGACGCGGGGACTGGGGCGCATCGCGACCGAGTTCTGCGCGACGCTGGCGACAGAGGGCTCGAAGCTGGAGGACACGATCAGGGCCGGTCTCGGCAACCAGCTGATGGACGTTCTCGCCTTCACGCTGCTCTCGTCGGAAGGCGACATGCCGGCCGCCGAGGGTTCGGTGAAGAAGGCTCGCCTGATGTCGGTGCAGCGCTGGATCGAGGACCATATCGGCAATCCGCATCTGTCCCTCGAGACGATCGCGGCGGCGAACGGCATGTCGTTGCGCTATCTGCACGCCCTGTTCGAGCCATGCGAGATGTCGGCCTCTGAGTGGATCTGGAACCGTCGCCTGCAGCTCTGCTACGATTGCCTGGCCAGGGGCGACGGGCGGTCGATCACCTTGATCGCCTTCGATCACGGCTTCAACAGTTCGGCGCATTTCAGCACCCTGTTCCGGCGGAAATACGGGATCTCGCCGCGCGACGTCGGACGGCCCCGTTGAGACCTGCCTCGATCGGTCCATCGACGGCTCGCTGCGGCGCGGAAGGCGGCGCCGGGCTTCAGCGCCGCCGCTCGCGAAGATCAACCCGCGACCCTGGCGGGCGCGCCGGTCCGACCGGTTTCGATCAGCGCGTCGATCAGGCGATGGACCTTCAGCGCCTCCTCGCCGGTGACCTTCGGCTCGCGATCCGTCCGGATCGCCTGGGCGAAATCGGCCATCACGGCGCGGTGCCAGTCGTGCGGGAAAGCCATCGGGTCGGCGCCGGTGCCGCCGTCCGATCGGTCCGGCTCTATGGCGAACCTGCGCCCGTCGTGCCATTGGACCAGGAGTTCGGTGCCGGCGAGCCTCGCTGTGCCCTTCTCGCAGGTCAGGATAATCTCCTCTGGAAAGCCCGGAAAGGCCGCGGTCGTCGCGTCGATGGTGCCGATGGCGCCATTGGCAAATCGGGCCGCGGCGCAGACCATGTCCTCGGTTTCCATGCGGTGCACCGGGGTCGTTGCGGTGAAGCCCGCGACCTGGTCGACGGGACCCGCGAGACTGAGCATCAGGTCGAGCGTGTGGATGCCCTGCGAGATCAGCACGCCGCCGCCGTCGCGCGCGAAGGTGCCGCGGCCGGGCTCGTCATAGTAGGCCTGCGGTCGCCACAGCCGGACGATGGCGGAGCAGCCGACGATCGCGCCGAGATCGCCCGCACGCAGCAGCTCGGCGAGCTTCATCGCCGCGGGACGGAAACGGTGCTGCAGGACCACGCCGAGCTTGACGCCGGCGGCGCGGCAGGCGGCGACGAGTTCCTCCGCCCGCGCTGTGGTGATGTCGAGCGGCTTCTCCATCAGCACGTGCTTGCCGGCCTGGGCGCAGCGGATCGCGATGTCGCGGTGGGTATTGGCGGGCGAGAGCACTGCGACCGCCTCGACACTGTCGTCGGCGAGGATCGTATCGAGGCTGTCGCAGAGCGGGAACGGATATTTCTCCGCGAAGGCGCGGCGACGGGCTTCGCTGGGCGAGAAGGCGTGTACCACCTCGACCGTATCGGCAAGGTCCATCAGCCCGCGCGCATGCGGTGTCACGGCCATGCCGAGGCCGACGAGCGAAATGCGTGTGCTGGTCATTGCCGCGGACTCACCCGATCGCCGGCACAGGGGCGCCCGACAGTGCGGCGAGATCGGCTTCGTCGAGGGTTTCCTTTTCGAGCAGCTTGCGGGCGGTGGTCTCGAGTAGTTCGCGGCGCTCGGTGAGCAGGCCGACGGTGCGCTCGAAGGCTTCGTCGACCATGCGCTTGACCTCCTCGTCGACGACCGCGGCGGTTTCGTCGGAATAGGTCCGCTCCTGAGGGCCGTAATAGGGCTGGTCGGTGGCGAGAAGCGACCGGCGGTCGGCTTCGAGCGCGACATGGCCGAGCCTCTCGCTCATGCCGTAGCGGACGACCATGGCGCGGGCGATGTCGGTGACCTTGGCGAGATCGTCGGCGGCACCCGTCGACAGATGCCGGAACACGATCCACTCCGCCGCGCGCCCTCCGAGCAGCACCGCCATCTTGTTGTCCAGCTCCTCGCGCGTCATCAGGAACCGGTCCTCCGTCGGGCGCTGGATGGTGTAGCCGAGCGCGCCGATGCCGCGCGGTATGATCGACACCTTGTGGACCGGGTCGGCGCCGGGCAACGCCATCGCCACCAGCGCGTGGCCCATCTCGTGATAGGCGACGATCTCGCGCTCCTTCGCATTCAGGAGACGGTTGCGTTTCTCGAGACCCGCCACGATGCGCTCGACGGCGTTGTTGAAGTCCTCCATGGTCACGGCGTCGGCCTTGCGCCGGGTCGCCAGCAATGTCGCCTCGTTGACCAGGTTGGCGAGGTCGGCGCCGGTGAAACCCGGCGTCAGCGCCGCGATCTGCTCGGGCGATACCTCGGGCGCGAGCTTCGCCTTCTTCAGATGCACGTTGAGGATCTGGATGCGGCCGGTGCGGTCCGGCCTGTCGACCAGCACCTGCCGGTCGAACCGCCCGGCGCGCAGCAGGGCCGGGTCGAGGATTTCAGGCCGGTTGGTCGCAGCCAGCAGCACCAGCCCGGCGGACGGGTCGAAGCCGTCCAACTCGACGAGAAGCTGGTTGAGCGTCTGTTCCTTCTCGTCATGGCCGCCGGCCATGGGGCCGATGCCGCGCGCGCGACCGAGCGCGTCCAGCTCGTCGATGAAGATGATGGCGGGTGCCTTGGCGCGCGCCTGCTCGAAAAGGTCGCGCACGCGGGCGGCACCCACGCCGACGAACATCTCGACGAATTCCGAGCCGGAGATCGAGAAGAACGGAACCCCCGCCTCGCCCGCCACGGCGCGCGCGAGCAGCGTCTTGCCCGTGCCGGGCGGGCCGACGAGCAGGATGCCTTTCGGCATGCGGCCGCCGAGCCGGCCGTAGCCGACCGGATCCTTGAGGAAGTCGACGATCTCCTTGAGTTCGTCCTTGGCCTCGTCGACACCGGCAACATCCTTGAAGGTCACGCCGGTGTCCGACTGGACATAGACTTTCGCCTTGGACTTGCCGATCTGCATCAGACCGCCGCCGAGCCCGCCGGCACCCATGCGCCTCAGCGCGAACATCCAGACGCCGACGAAGATCAGGACCGGCACGATCCACGAAAGGAGGTCGCGCAGGAAGGTGCTCTCGATCTGGCCGGTCACCACCACGCCCTGGCTCTGGAGATCCTTTGCCAGGTCGGGTTCGACGCGCGTCGTGATGAACATCGGCTTGCCGTCGATCGGTTCCTTGAACTTGCCCTGGATATACTTGTCGGAGACCGCGACCTCGGCGATCCTGCCCTCACGCAGATAGGTCTCGAACTGGCTGTAGGGGATCTGGGCGACCTGCGTCATCGTCGCGAACAGGTACTGGAAAATCATCAGCCCGATGAAGGCGGCGATCCAGTACCAGGTGTTGAATTGCGTCTTCTTGTCCATCGTCCGCATCTCTTCGGCCGGATTGCGCCTTCAAGGTAGTGGATAGCGCCCGGTCAAGCCAACGCTTTGATCTGCATCACGCAAAGAGGACCACCGGCATCTGCGGCCGAAATGAGACAGGGCGGTGCCGGCCAACACCGTCACCGCCCCGCACCCATGTCCTGTCCCGAAACCGATGCTACCTGCCACGCACGAACGCCTCTTGTTCAGCCCGGCTTGCCGGAAGCGCGCTTCTGCGCCTCGTCTTCCATCAGTTCGTACCACATCGCGTTGAGAACCGCGAAGGCGGCGGCGAGCGGCAGGCCGAGCAGCCAGGCGAAATACCACATGATGAGCGCTCCTTCTCAGTAGGCGTGGCCGGTGCCGTCGCGGATCTCATTCTCCTCCACCTTGCCCCACAGGACGCGGTAGACCCAGCTCGTATAGGCGACGATGAGCGGGATGAAGATCACCGTGACGACGAGCATGATGAACAGGGTGAGATGGCTGGACGACGCATCCCACACCGTCAGGCTCGACCGCGGATCGACCGACGAGGGCAGGATGAAGGGGAACATCGACAGGCCGACCGTCGAGATGATGCCGAGGATCGACACGGCGCTGGCGAGGATCGGCAGGAGTTCGCGTCGCATGCGAAGCAGCAGCAGCGCAAGGGCGGCACCGGCGAGCCCGAGCGCCGGCGCGACCATCGTCCACGGATGGGCGGCGTAGTTCTCGAACCAGATGCCCGGGCCCCGTTCGACCGTCTTGGCGAGCGGGTTGGAGGGACCGTCCATGACGACCGCGCTGGTGAAGCGGAAGCCGTCGATGCCGGCCCAAAGCCACAGGCCGCCAAGCGCGAACAGGGCGATCGTTGCCAGCGCGGCGATGCTGCCGTAGCGCCGCGAGCGGACCGCGACCTCGCCCGTCGTCTTGAGCACGAGCCAGGACGCGCCGTGCATCACGATCATCGAGACCGACAGCAGGCCCGCAAGCAGGGCGAAGGGGTTGAGCAGTTCGAACAGCGTGGTGCCGTCGTAGAAGATGCGCAGGTCGGACCCGAGGTGAAAGGGCACTCCCTGCAGCACGTTGCCGACGGCGACGCCCATGATCAGGGTCGGCACGACGCCGCCGATGAACAGCGCCCAGTCCCAGCGCGAGCGCCATGTCGGGCTCTCGCGCTTCGAACGGTATTTGAAGCCGACCGGGCGCAGGATGAGCGCGAAGAGGATGGCAAACATCGCGAGGTAGAACCCCGAGAAGGACACCGCATAGAGCGGCGGCCAGGCGGCGAAGATGGCGCCGCCGCCGAGGATCAGCCAGACCTGGTTGCCTTCCCAGACCGGTCCGACCGAGTTGATGACGATGCGGCGCTCGAGGTCGTTCCTGGCAACGAAAGGCAGGAGGGTTGCGGCGCCGAGATCGAAGCCGTCCATGACGGCGAAGCCGATCAGCAGGACGCCCAGGAGCACCCACCAGATGAGGCGCAGCGTCGTGTAGTCGATGAGTTCATGCAGGATCATGACGGGTCACTCCGCTGGGACGAGAGAGGGAGGGCCGATGGCCGGTTCCGGATCGTGGTCCGGTTGCGGGCCTTTGCGGATCGCGGCGAGCATCAGCGACATCTCGACGATGAACAGGACGGTGTAGATGAGCGCGAAACCGACAATGGTCGTCAGCACCGTCGCCGCGCCGAGGCTCGATACGGCGGCGGCCGTCGGCAGCACGCCCTCGATGATCCAGGGCTGCCGGCCGACTTCCGCAACGATCCAGCCGCATTCCGCCGCGATCCATGGCAGGGGAATCGTCAGCACTGCGACGCGCAGCAGCCAGGGATAGCGGTCGAGGCGATGGCGCGCCGACAAGTAGAAGAAGACCGCCATGAGAAGGATGAAGAAGAAGCCGAGGCCGACCATGATGCGGAAGGTCCAGAACAGGGTCGGCACATGCGGGACCGTGTCCCAGGCGGCTTGCGCGATCTGCTCTTCGGTTGCCTGGCGCGGGTCGTCGACATAGCGCTTGAGCAGCAGCGCGTAGCCGAGATCCATTCCGTTCTCCTCGAAGGCTACGCGCGCCTCGTCGGTGACAGCGGCGGTGCTGCCCGCCTCGCGGATCGCCTGCAGCGCGCCGTAGGCGACGATACCGTTTCGGATGCGCACCTCGGCGTGCTGCACGAGTTCTTCGATGCCGGGGATCTCCGTTGTCAGAGAGCGTGTACCGATCAGGCCCATCACCCAGGGAATGTGCACGGCATAATGCGTCGTGCGCGATTCCTGATCGGGGAAGCCGAACGCGGTGAAGGCGGCCGGCGCCGGCTCGGTCTTCCACATCCCTTCGATGGCGGCGAGCTTCATCTTCTGATGCTCGGTGGAGAGGTATCCGCTCTCGTCGCCGAGAACGACGACCGACAGCGACGCGGCCAGTCCGAACGAGGCGGCGACCGTCATCGAGCGCCGGGCGAGTTCGACGCTCCTGCCCTTCAACAGGTACCAGGCCGAGACGCCGAGCACGAAGATCGCGGCCGTCACATATCCGGCGGAGACGGTGTGGACGAATTTGGCCTGCGCGACCGGGTTGAACAGGACCGCATAGAAATCATTGACCTCCATGCGCATCGTCTGCGGGTTGAACGCCGACCCCACCGGATTCTGCATCCAGCCATTGGCGATCAGGATCCACAGCGCCGAGAAGTTCGAGCCGATGGCCACGGCCCAGGTCGCGGCGAGGTGGCCGAGCTTCGACAGCTTGTCCCAGCCGAAGAAGAACAGGCCGACGAAGGTCGCCTCGAGGAAGAAGGCCATGAGGCCTTCGATCGCCAGCGGCGCGCCGAAGATGTCGCCGACATAGTGGCTGTAGTAGCTCCAGTTCATGCCGAACTGGAACTCCATGACGATGCCGGTCGCCACGCCCAGCGCAAAGTTGATGCCGAACAACGTGCCCCAGAACTTGGTCATCTGGCGCCAGATCACCCGGCCGGTCATGACATAGACCGTCTCCATGATGGCGAGCAGAATCGACAGTCCGAGCGTGAGCGGGACGAAGAGGAAATGGTAGAGCGCGGTGATGGCAAATTGCAGCCGCGATAGATCTACGATGTCGAGTTCCATGGCTGTCTCCGCTCAGCGGCCTCCTGTACTGGACCGGTCGTCCTTTCGGTCTCCCGGGCTCTGACTGTTCGTCTCAATCCGGCCTTAGCCGGCTGAGCATTTCTTCGTATTCCGCGCTTCCGCGCACCGCGCCGGCGACGATGCGGCCGCCGTCGAGGACGATGAGCCTGTCGGCGAGTTCAGCCTCACGGCGTATGTGGGTTGCGATCACGAGCGCGCGGCTTTTCGAGCATGCTTCGATACGCGCCAGGACGTCGCGCGCGGTCTGGCCGTCGAGACCCTCGGTCGGCTCGTCCATCAGCCACACCGGCGCATCGCGCAGCAGAATACGGGCCAGCGCCAGACGCCTTGCCTGGCCACCCGACAGGCCGGCGCCCGACTCTCCCAGCCGGCTCTCAAGCTGGCGCGGCAAGCGCCGGACGACGTCGTCGAGACCCGCCGCGCGGAGCGCCGCGATCATGTCGGCGTCGGATGCATTCGGCCGCGCCAACGCAAGATTGCCGCCCAGCGTGTCGGCGAAGAGTTCCGAGCGCTGCGTCAGCAAGGTCGCCGGCTGCGTCTCGACAGCACCGCTGGCAGCGGGCAGCTCGCCGGCGAGAAGCGAAAGCAACGTCGACTTGCCGGCCCCGCTATGGCCGATGACGGCGATGCGCTCGCCGCGACGGACAACGAGTGAAATCTCCGACAAGGCCGGACGAGCCCTGCCCTCATACGCCGCTGTGACGTCGCGCAGCCGGATCGCGACGTCCGCCTGGGCCGGGTCCCGCCGAGTGGGTGTCGTGATTTGTCCGCCCAGTCCCGGCGCAAGCCGCCGCGCCGCCAGAAGCGACCGGCCGAGTTCGACCGCGCCGCGCCGAAGCGGCGCGAAGGGTTCGAGGCTCGCCATCGCGAGCAGGACCGCGAAGGCCGCCGCCGGCGCACCGATCGTGCCGCGTTCCGCGAGAAAGGCTCCGACCAGCAGCACACCTGCCAGCAGGCCGGCGCTCGCCACCCCGAAAGCAAAGCCCGCATCGGTCTCGATCCGGTTCAAAGCGCGATCCGCTTCGGCGAGGCGCTTGTCCGCGGCTGTCACAGCGCTGACCTGAGCGCCGGCACGGTTCGCCATCAGCAGGTCCGTGTGCCCCTTGGCCAGATCGATGGCACGCGAGCGCAACACCTCGAGCGCATGCGCCCGGCGTCGCGCGAAAGCTTCGGCCCGACGCGATGCCAGCAGCGGAATGCCCAGCCCAGCGGCGAGCAGCAAACTCCCCGTGCCGAGACCGAGCAGGGGATGAACGAAGCCGAGAGCGACCGAGACCGCGAGCGCAGTGCCTGTCGCGGCGAAGGCGGGCACGATGACCCGAAGATAGAGCGAATCGAGGGCGTCGACGTCGACTGTCAAGCGGAACAGGAGCCGGGAGGAGCGCATGGCGAGCGCCCGCGCCGCGCCGGGCGCCGCCCAGCCGCGGAACAGCCGTTCCCGCAGCGCGGCCAGGACTTTCAGCGTGGCGTCGTGGGTCATCAGACGCTCGCCGTAGCGCGAGGCGGTGCGGCCCAGCGCCAGAAGGCGTATTCCCGCCGAGGGCATGAACACGTCGAACGCCAGCGCCGTCGCGACCGTAGCTCCGGCGATCGACGACGCGGTGATGAACCATCCGGAGAGGCCGAGGAGTCCCACGCCCGCAAGCGCGGTCGTCAGCGCCATCACCAGGCCGGCCATGAACATGCGTCGGTCGCCGGTCCGGTAAAGCGCAAGGACGGGGCCCAGATGACGGAACCGGCTCATGCCGCGACCTCCGCCGTCTGGCGTGCCGACAGATCGATCACGCGGTCCATGCGGCTCGCCAGCACCGGATCATGCGTCGCGACGATGAGCGTGCGACCGGCCGAGACGGCGAGCAGAGCCTCGATCACCTCGGCCGCCGTTTCGCTGTCGAGATGGGCGGTGGGCTCGTCCGCCAGGATGAGGCCGGCACCTTGCCCGGCCGCCGCCCGGGCGAGCGCGAGGCGGAGCGCTTCGCCGCCCGACAGGCCTACGCCACTCTCGCCGATGGGAGACGGCCCCCTCGCGGAGGCCACGCCGTCGAGCCGCGCGGCTTTCACGGCGCGTGCGACCTCGGCCGGGCCGATTCCCGGCCTACCAAGGGAGACATTGCCGGCGATCGTGCCGGCGAAGATGTGAGGGGGCTGCCCGACCCAGGCCATCGAGCCACGGAGCCGATCCGCCGTTGCCGCGTTCAGCGGTTCGCCGCCGATGCGGATGGAGCCCGAAGCGGCAGCCAGTCCAGCGATCAGCGCCACCAGCGTCGACTTGCCCGCTCCGCTCGGCGCCATGAGCGCGACACGCTCGCCCGCGCGGATGTCGAGGTCGAATCCGTCCAGCACGAAGCGGTCCTGCCCAGGATAGCGGAAGCGGAGGTCTTCGATCTTCACGGAAAGCGCGCGCCGTCCTTTCTCCGGGGTCGCTGCGTCCTCCACCCGGCCTACGATTGGAATGCCGCTGCCAGAGGCCGCCGCCAGCGCAGCCAGCCCGGCCTGCCCCGCGGCGCGGTCGTGCCAGACCGTCGACAGGTCGCGCAGCGGCTCGAAGAAGGCGGGGGCCAGAAGCAGGATGAACAAGCCCTCGGCAAGCGACAGCCGGCCGCCCCAGGCTCCGAAATCCAGCTGGCCGAGGAAATGGAAGCCGACATAGACGGCGACCATCGCCACGCCGAGGGCGGCGAACAGCTCCAGCACCGCCGACGAAAGGAAGGCGATGCGCAGCACCGCCAAGGTCCGGAGCCGCAGGCTGTCGGCGTCGGCGCGCAATTGCCGGGCCGTCCGGTCAACCGCGCCGAAGGTGTGGATCGTGGCCAGCCCGCGCAGGCGGTCGAGCAGGAAGGCGTTCATGTCGCCCATCTCGGCCAGCTGCCGCTCGCTCGCCTCCTTCGCACGCCAGCCGATCAACGCCATGAAGACCGGGATCAGGGGTGCCGCGAGAAGGAAAATGAGGGCAGGCACCCACGAGAATGCGAACACGCAGGCGAGGATGACCGCCGGAACGACGGCCGCCTTGGCGCGCAGCGGCTGAAAACGGGCAAGAAAGGGCAGGACGGCTTCGGCCTGCTCGGCGAGCGCGCTGGCGATGTGCCCGGACGACGGCGCGGAGATGTCGAGCGGCGACCTGCCCGCCACGGCGGCGATGGCCTCGCGGCGCAGGCGCGACAGGTGCTCGCGCGCCGAATCGAATGCGATCCTGACGCCGGACCGGTCCAACCCCGCCCGCAGGAGACCGAGAACGAAGACAGCCAGCGCGGGATAAAGCGCGGCGCGCGCAGGCTCACCCGCGGCGATGCCGCCCACGGCCAGGCCGATCAGAGCCGCCTGCGGTATCCACATCAGCGCGGCGGCGGTCTGCAGGACCACCCCGAGGCGGGACGGACGATACGAGACAGCTGACACCCGAAGGCTATCGTCCGCGTCTTCCGCCGGAGCGAAGGACGCGGGAGCAGAGGTCCGGCCAGAAAGGGCTGGCTCGATGGCTGTCATGGCGCGGCGGGCTCTTTGCGCTTGCGGCCAAGGGAAACGATCCTGTCCTTCGTATCGAGGAATTTCGTCACTTTCGATCCAAGGGCAAGCAGTGCGACCATCCTTTCAGGCTCCAGCCGCTTGACGTCGTCGTACCAGGTTGTCAGCCGCTCGATCAGCGTGTGCATCTCGCCCAGCCGCGTCTGCGCGAACCGTTCCTCCTCGCCCGACGGAGCCTGCATGAGCAATTCGCGCAGCACGGACAGAGTGGGGTCGACCTCGCGCTTCTTGCGTTCTTCCGCCAAGGTGCGCAGGATCTGCCAGACATCGTCGGGGGTGGTGAAGAAGTCGCGCCGGTCGCCGGGTAGATGCTTGAGCAGCACGAGGTTCCAGCCCTGCAGCTCGCGCAGGCTCATCGAGACGTTGGATCTCGATATTCCCAAGGCCTCGACGATCTGGTCGGCGCAGAGCGGCTCGCGCGACACGTAGAGCAGCGCATAGATCTGCCCGACGGTGCGGTTGATGCCCCAGCGGCTTCCCATTTCGCCGAAATGCAACACGAAGGCCTGGATCGTCGGGGTGAGGTTCACGAGCTGGCGCCACAATTTTCAGAAACTTCTGAAATGAGAGTACTCACGATTTCGCCGGGGTGCAATTCACATTCTCGTATGGGAGCCATGCGCGCGGGATCGTCGCTCGGCCGCGACCTACGCGCTGTCGAAAAGAGGAGGCACCTTGATATTCTTACTTGCGCATATACTTAAATATGCATGTTTCGATCGTGCGCAGATCGCTCATCGGACGGTTTGCGCCTGAGCTTGGGGAGTCCTTTATGTCCAGCAATCGCGAGATCGTCTGCCCGCACTGTGCCGGCATCAACCGGGTTCCGGACGATCGGCCTGCGCAAGCGGCGCGGTGCGGCAAATGCAAGGAGCCGCTTTTCGTCGGTCGGCCGGCAGAAGCCGACGCGGCGATGTTCGAGAAGCAGACGCGACGAAGCGACGTTCCAGTGCTGGTCGACGTCTGGGCGCCGTGGTGCGGGCCCTGCCGGATGATGGCTCCCGAATTCGAGGCGGCCGCAAAGGCGCTCGAACCGGACGTCCGCCTGATCAAGTTGAATTCCGAGGCACAACCCGGCGTGGCGTCGCAGCTCGGCATCCGGGGCATCCCGACGATGCTGCTCTATGCCGGCGGCCGCGAGGTGGCGCGCATTTCCGGGGCGATGCAGGCCCGGCAGATCGTGTCCTGGGCCCGCAGCCAGCTCGATACGACGAGAGGCTGAGCCCCTACGCGGCCTTCAGCAGCTTCTCGATCTCCGGGACCGGGTGATTGGTAAGGGTCTTCGGGATCTCGGCGACGATGCGGTCGACGACCTCCTTGTGCAGCTTGCGGCGCAGTTCGCCCAGCACCAGCGGGGGAGCGACGAGGATCAACTTCTCGTAGTCGCCACGGTGCGCGAAATTGTAGAGCCGTTCCGCGATCTCGTCGGCGAACCTCTCCTTCTGAACGCGGTGCCAGTCGGTGTCCTCGACGGCGCTCCGATGGACACCCGGTCCGTCGGAGTAGCGGCCGGGACGATCGGTGCCCTGCTCCCGCGTCGGCGGATTCTCTTCATGCATCTGACGCACGACCTCGAGATTGGGGTGCAGCGCATCGCCTTCGTTGCACAGGAAAAGCGCCTTCTCGCCGTCTGCCACGACAACCCAAATGTCCTGTTCGAGCCTGATGTTCATCTCTGCGGCCATGGTCTGATCCTCTTGCTGACGATGCTGTGGGAACGACGGGCTGAGGGGCGCGGTTCCGGAATCGCCCCGGCGGAACGGATTTTTCCGGAAGCGGGGTTCGGCGACAAGATACACCTCCCAACGCCCCGCACGCTACCGGGAAGGCGGATCTGACATCCGGCCGGATGGAGCTGTTGGAATATTTTTCCGTGACCGAAGTCGCGCACAGAAAAGCGATTGCCTGCCCCTCCGCGCGGTAACAGTCGATGCCTCTGAATCTGACGTTCGATCCGGGAAAATGTACCACTTGAAGGTTGCCCAGATGTCGACACCAGAATCCAGGCTCAACGCATTTCCGATCTTCATGAAGGTCGATGGCCGCCCCGTCGTCGTCGTCGGCAACGGTGACGAGGCGCTCGCCAAGGCGCGCCTGATGGCGCAATCGAGCGCAGTCCTGACGATCGTCGCCGAAACGCCGGAGCCCGAGCTGGCGAGCTGGACCGCTGCGAACGGCGTATCGCTGCTGCGCGAAGCCTATCGCCCGGACCATCTGGCCGGAGCGACACTCGCCTTTGCCGCCACGGGCGAGGAGACGCTGGACGCGCGGATCGTGGCGGATGCGCGCGCTGCAGGCATCTGCGTCAACGCAGTCGACCGGCCGGAACTCTGCGATTTCTTCACGCCGGCGCTGGTCAACCGCGCGCCGGTCGCCATCGCCATCGGCACGGAAGGTACCGGCCCTGTGTTGGCACAGATGATCCGTGCGCGAATCGACCGGATGCTGTCGCCGTCGCTGGGCAGGCTCGCGACGCTCGCCGCATCCTATCGGGCGGCGGTCGAGGCACTTCTGCCGAAAGGCGCCGCACGACGCGGCTACTGGAACGAATTCTTCTCCGGTGCGCCGGCGCGCGCAATGGAGATCGGCCATTTCGCCGAGGCGCAGGCGGCCGCCGATGCGCTCCTGGCGCGGCGGGGCGCGGTCGAAGGTCATATCGCGCTTGTCGGCGCCGGACCGGGCGCCGAAGATCTGCTGACGCTTCGTGCGCATCGGCTGCTGATGGAAGCCGACGTGATCGTGCACGACGCGCTGGTGCCTGAAGCGATCATCGCAATGGGCCGCCGCGACGCCGAACGCATCGGCGTCGGCAAGCGCAAGGGTTGCCATTCGAAGAGCCAGGCGGAGATCAACGACCTGCTGGTGGACCTCGGACGCGCCGGCAAGCGTGTGGTGCGGCTGAAGAGCGGCGATCCGCTGGTGTTCGGCAGAGCCGGCGAGGAAATGGCGGCGCTGCGCGGGGCCGGCGTGTCCTACGAGGTGGTGCCGGGCGTCACGGCCGCCTTCGCGGCCGCCGCCGATTTCGAACTGCCGCTGACGCTGCGAGGCGTTTCGTCCTCGATGGTGTTCACCACCGGCCATGACCTAAAGGGCGGCGCGCTGCCAGATTGGGCGAAGCTGGCAATCGCCGGAGCGACGGTCGCCGTCTACATGGGCCGCTCGATCGCGGCGGAGGTGGCGACGCGGCTGATCGACGCCGGTCTTTCGCCCGATACCGCGGTGGCAGTTGTGGAGAATGCCAGTCTCCCGACGAAGCGCCTGTTCCACGGCACGCTCGCCGACCTGCCCGCGCTCGAAGCGCGCAGTGACCTGACCGGACCGGTGATGACGATCATCGGCGACGCCGTCGCCGGAGCGCGGTTCGACACGTCATCGGCGCTCGCGGTGCAGGACCGCGCGACCGTGGCAGCCTGAGGGAGAGCGAGATGAAGGTTCTCACCGCAAACCGGCTCATCGATGGCGAGGCCGTCTGGTTCGGCTCCGACCAGCGCTGGCACGAAACGATCGACTATGCCGAAGTTGCCCGCGACAAGGCCGCCGACGAGCGGCTGGAGCGTCTCGGCAAGGAAGCGTTCGCCCGCAACGAGGTGGTGGATGTCGACCTGATCGACGTCGAATTGCTCGGGGGCGAAATCCGACCGCTCAGGCTGCGCGAGCGCATCCGCGCGGCGGGACCGACCAACCGTACCGATCTCGGCAAGCAGGCGCGGCCGCGTCCTGCCGACGAGGGATTTGCGGCCGGCATCTAGGCCGGCAGGCAGGAAGCAGACATGTATCGCTACGACGAATTCGATCATTCCTTCGTTCAGGCCCGCGTCGCCCAGTTCCGCGACCAGGTGGACCGCAGGCTTGCCGGCGAGATCACCGAGGACCAGTTCCGCCCGCTCAGGCTGATGAACGGCGTCTACCTTCAGCTGCACGCCTACATGCTGCGCGTCGCAGTGCCGTACGGCACGCTGTCGTCGAAGCAGATGCGGATGCTCGCCCATATCGCGCGCACCTATGACAAGGGCTACGGCCACTTCACCACGCGCCAGAACATCCAGTACAACTGGCCGGCGCTGTCCGACATTCCGGCGATCCTGGCCGACCTTGCCTCGGTCGAGATGCACGCGATCCAGACCAGCGGCAATTGCATACGCAACGTGACGGCCGACCATTTCGCGGGTGCCGCGGCCGACGAGGTCGCCGACCCGCGGCCCTATGCCGAGATCCTGCGGCAGTGGTCCTCGGTCCACCCCGAGTTCTCCTACCTGCCGCGCAAGTTCAAGATCGCGGTGACGGGAGCCGAACGCGACCGGGCGGCGATCCAGACGCACGACATCGGCCTGCATCTGAAGAAGAATGAGAACGGCGAACTCGGCTTTGCGGTATGGGTCGGCGGCGGGCAGGGCCGCACCCCGATCCTGGCCAAGAAGATCCGGGATTTCCTTCCGGAAGAGCACCTGCTTTCCTACGCGACCGCGATCGTGCGCGTGTACAACCTCCACGGCCGGCGCGACAACAAGTACAAGGCGCGGATCAAGATCCTCGTCCACGAGACGGGGACGGAGGAATTCGCCCGTCAGGTCGAGGCCGAGTGGGCCGCGCTGAAGGACGGCGCGCTGACGTTGCCCGAGGCGGACATCCGCGCCATCGAATCCTATTTCGTACCGCCGGCCCTTGCCGCGCGTCCGGAGGGCGACGCGGCGGTCAAGCTGGCGCGGCTCGATTCGCGCTCCTTCGGCGAGTGGCTCGACCAGAACGTCGTGACGCACAAGCACCCGGACTATGCCGCGGTGACGATCTCGCTCAAGGGGATAGGCGAGGTGCCAGGCGACGCGACCGACTCGCAAATGGACGCGGTGGCCGACCTCGCGGAACGCTATGCCTTCGACGAAATCCGCGTCAGCCACGAGCAGAACCTAATCCTGCCGCATGTGGCACGCGCCGATCTGAAGGCGGTCTACGACCGGCTGGTGGAAATCGGCTTCGCCACGGCGAACTCGAACCTCATCACCGACATCATCGCCTGCCCGGGCCTCGACTATTGCGCGCTGGCCAATGCGCGCTCGATCTCGGTTGCGCAGGACATCTCGCGCCGCTTCGCATCGCTCGACCGGCAGAAGGATATCGGCGAGCTGAAGCTGAAGATCTCCGGCTGCATCAATGCCTGCGGCCACCACCATGTCGGCCACATCGGCATTCTGGGCGTCGAGAAGAAAGGCGCGGAGCTTTATCAGGTGACGCTCGGCGGCTCCGGCGACGAAAACGCATCGATCGGCGAGATCATCGGCCGCGGCTTCGGCCCGGACGAGATCACCGATGCGATCGAGAAGATCGTCGACACCTATCTGGCTCACCGGAGCGGCCCATCGGAAAAGTTCCTCGACGCCTACCGCCGCCTTGGCCCGGCGCCCTTCAAGGAGGCGCTCTATGCTAGCGAAGCTAAAGCCGCTTAGCGCGGACGAAGAGGCGGCCATCGAAGCCGCGGCTTTGGAGGCACGCTACGGCCACCTCGCGCCGCAGGACATCATCGCATTGTCGATCGGGCGCTTCGGGCATCAGGGTCTGGGAGCGGTCTCGTCCTTCGGCGCGGATTCGGCGGTGCTGCTGCACATGATCGCGCGGGTCGACCAGGTACTGCAGGTCATCTTCCTCGACACCGGCAAGCATTTCGGCGAGACGCTGCAGTACAAGGACGCACTCGCGGCCGATTTCGGGCTCCGCAACGTCACCGTCTTCGAGCCCCTTCCGTCCGCGCTGGCGGAGAAGGACCCGGCCGGGGATCTGCACAAGACCGACACGGACGCCTGCTGCAACATCCGCAAGGTCGAGCCGATGGCGCGCGCGGTCGAGCCGCTCGCCGCGTGGTTCACGGGACGCAAGCGCTTCCAGGCGGCCACACGTAACGGCCTGCCGGTCTTCGAAGCCGTCGGCCCGCGTATCCGCATCAACCCGCTGGCGAAGTGGACGACCGCCGACCTCGCCGCCTACATGCGCGAGCACCGTCTGCGCGAGAACCCGCTCGTCGCCTACGGCTACCTGTCGATCGGCTGCTTCCCCTGCACCCAGCCGGTGAAGGAAGGCGACGACGCGCGTTCGGGCCGGTGGGCTGGACAAGCGAAGACGGAATGCGGCATTCACCTGTCGGACCTCGACCATTCGCTGACCGCGTCTTCGCTTTAGGACTCTTCGATGACTGACCCTTCATCCGCGCCCGAGACGCGGCTCTGGACGCCGTCCGGCTTTCGCGACGACGACTGGCGCCATGCCGAGGAATTCGACGCGCCCGGCTCGAACGGAAGGCTGATCCTGCCGCTGAAGACATTCCTCGAAATTCCCGCGGACGAGAGGATGCGCGACAGGGACCGCCTTGGTGTGCTGCTCGCGCCCGCCGAACCGGTCGACGCCATCGCCGACCTGATGGACCAGCTCTCGCTGGTGGCGCTGGCCTTTCCTGCCTTCTCGGACGGGCGCTCGTTCTCGAAAGCCGAGCTGCTGCGCAGCCGTTACGGCTATACCGGGCCGATCCGCGCGACCGGCCAGGTTCTGGTCGACCAGTTGCCGCATATGCTGCGCGTCGGCTTCGACCAGTTCGAGGTCTCGAACCCGGTGTTGATCGAGCGCCTGGAGAGGGGCGACACGGGCGGGATACCGTTCCAGTACCAGCCCACCGCCACCTCGTCCGACGTCCAGGGCAAGTATTCCTGGCGGCGGACGCGCGACTGAAACTGGTCCGACCAAACCTCTTTTCACGCAAGCGATCATCCTCTAGGATGAAGGAGTTATTTCGAGCTGCGGAATAATTCACTTCAGGGAGGAAGACGATGCCAGGCAAGAAAATCCTCATGCTCGTGGGCGAATTCAGCGAAGAGTATGAGATCTTCGTTTTCGAGCAGACCATGCACGCGGTGGGCCACACGGTGCATGTGGTCTGTCCAGACAAGAAGGCGGGCGAACTCGTCAAGACGTCGCTGCACGACTTCGAGGGCCACCAGACCTACACCGAGAAGCTCGGCCACGACTATTACGTCAACAAGACCTTCGCCGAGGTGAAGCCCGAGGACTACGACGCCGTCTATTGCGCCGGCGGTCGCGGCCCGGAATATATCCGCATCGACCCACGGGTGCAGGCGATCGTCCGCCACTTCCACGAGACCGGCAAGCCGATCTTCACCATCTGCCACGGCGTGCAGATCCTGATCGCGGTCGACGGCGTGGTGCGCGGCAAGAAGGTCGCGGCGCTGCAATATTGCGAGCCGGAGGTGACGCTGGCCGGCGGCATCTATGTCGACGTGCCGCCGAACGGGGCTCATGTCGACGGCAATCTCGTCTCCGCCAAGGGCTGGCCCGGCCTGTCCAACTTCATGCGCGAATGCCTGAAGGTGCTCGGGACCGAGATCAGCCACGGTCAGCACATGATGCGGCCCGCGCTCGCCGCCTGATCGTCCGGACTCCCACTGGATTCCTTCTCCCGGTCGCGCGATGATGAAGCGTTCCGGGAGGAGAACATGGAATTCGATTATGTCATCGTCGGCGGCGGGTCCGCCGGCTCAACGCTCGCCGCGCGGCTGAGCGAGGATCAGGCGAGGACGGTCTGCCTGCTGGAAGCCGGAGGCGACGGCAGGCACATCCTCATTCGGGCCCCGATCGCGACCGCAGCGATGCTTCCCGGCCGACCGAAGATTTCCAACTGGGCGTACGAGACGGTTCCTCAACCCGGTCTTGATGGCCGCCGCGGCTACCAGCCGCGCGGCAAGGCGCTCGGCGGATCGAGCGCCATCAACGCCATGCTCTACATTCGCGGCCACCGCAGTGACTATGACGGGTGGGCGGCACAGGGCTGCGAAGGCTGGTCCTGGAACGACGTGCTGCCCTATTTCAAGCGCGCGGAAGGCAATCAGAGGGGCAGCAGCGACCTGCACGGCATGGACGGCCCGCTTCAGGTCGGCGAACAGCGCAGTCCACGCCCTGTCGCGCGGGCCTTTCTCGAGAGCTGCGCCGAGAACCAGATTCGCCTGACGGACGATTTCAACGGTCCCGAGCAGGAAGGAGCGGGCCTCTACCAGGTAACCCAGTTCTGGACCGGTCAAAGGGCCGGCGAACGCTGCTCCGCGGCGGCGGCCTATCTCCATCCGGTCATGAACCGTCCCAACCTTACGGTGCTCACCGGCGCGCAAGCGACGCGCATCGTCTTCGAAGGCTTGCGGGCGACCGGCGTCCAGTTCAGGCGCGGGCGGCGGCGCGAGACGGTGTCGGCGAAGCGCGAGGTCATCCTGTCCGGCGGCGCGTTCAATTCACCGCACCTGCTGCTCCTGTCCGGAGTCGGACCCGCGCTCGAACTGGCGCGGCACTCGATCCCGATCCGCCATGAAGTGCCGGGCGTGGGACGCAACCTCCAAGACCATCTCGACTTCATCGTGTCGTGGACGTCGAAGGACCGCGACATGCTGGGTCTCAGCCTGCGCGGATCCTACGATCTGTTGCGCCACATTGTGCAGTGGCGGCGCGACGGCACCGGCATGGTCGCCTCACCCGGCGCCGAGGGCGGCGCCTTCATCAAGTCCGACCCGTCGCTCGACAAGCCCGACCTTCAGCTGCATTTCGTGTCCGGCATCGTCGACGACCATGCGCGCAAGTTGCATCTCGGCCATGGATTCTCCTGCCACGTCTGCGTGCTCAGGCCGCATTCGCGGGGAGAGGTCGGGCTGCTCGATTCCAATCCAATGTCGCCGCCGCGGATCGATCCGCAATATCTGTCGGACGAGCGCGATGCGGACCTGCTGCTCAAGGGCGCCAGGATCATGCGCAGGATACTCGGGTCACCGGCGCTGGCGAAATACCGGGCCAAGGAGCTCTATCTCGACGGAGATCCAGACGACGCGGAGCTGATGCGCCATATCCGCGCGCGCGCCGACACGATCTATCACCCGGTCGGCACGTGCCGCATGGGCACGGACGACGACGCGGTCGTCGATCCGCAACTGCGGGTGCGCGGCATGGAGGGCCTGCGGGTGGTGGACGCCTCTGTGATGCCGACGCTGATCGGCGGCAACACCAACGCGCCGACGATCATGATCGCCGAAAAGGCGGCGGACATGATCAGGGCGGGCTGAGCTATTTCCTCTTCCGCCTGCAGCCGTAGAGCTCGAAGCGGTGGTGGACGATATCGTAGCCCAGCCTGTGCGCGATCTCGTCCTGAAGCTGTTCGATCCGCTCGGAGTGGAACTCGATGACGTCGCCCGTGTCGATGTCGATGAGATGGTCGTGGTGCTCGCCCGCCGCCTGTTCGAATCGTGCCGGACCGCCGGCAAAGGCGTGCCGCTGGATCTCGCCCTTGTCCTCCAGCAGTTTCATGGTGCGGTAGACGGTCGAGAGCGAAATTGTCGGATCGATCGCCAGCGCGCGCCGGAAAAGCTCCATCGCGTCGGGATGGTCGGCGGCCTGCGAAAGTATCTGCAGGATAGCCCTGCGCGGGCGCGTGATCCGCACGCCTTCGTCGCGCAGGCGCTGCTCGTATTCGCGGAGCTTGCGGGCCTCGTTGTCCATGTCGCCTCTATGCGCCAGATGACAATTTTTGCAAGTAGACTTTCCAGTTGCAAACGATTTGCATTTGCATTGACAGCATGGCGGCGCTGCCCTATGTGATGGTGGGGCCGCCAATGTCCGCGGCGTTTCGAGGATCTGGCAAGATGATTTCTATCGTTCGCGGAGCAATGCTCGCACTGGCGTTGACCACGGCATCGGTCGTTTCCGTCCATGCCGCCGACAAGTTCAAGGCAATCACGACGTTCACGGTCATCGCGGACATCGCGAAGAACGTCGCCGGCGATGCCGCGGAGGTGGAGTCCATCACGCGCGCCGGCGCGGAGATCCATAATTACCAGCCGACGCCGCGCGACATCGTCAAGGCGCAGGACGCAGACCTGGTCCTGTGGAACGGGCTCAACCTCGAAACCTGGTTCGAGCGGTTCTTCCGCAATCTGCGCGACATTCCGGGAGTGGTCATCTCGGATGGCGTCGACCCGATTGGCATCGCCGAAGGCCCGTATACGGGCAAGCCCAACCCGCATGCCTGGATGTCGCCGACCGACGTGAAGATCTATGTCGACAACATCGCGGCCGCCTTCGCGAAATACGATGCGGCGAACGCGTCGACCTACCTGGCCAATGCGGAGGCCTACAAGGCAAAGATCGACGCCACGGTCGCTCCGATCCGCGCGGCTCTCGACGCGATCCCGCAGGAGCGCCGCTGGCTGGTGACAAGCGAAGGCGCATTCTCCTATCTCGCGCGCGATTTCGGTCTCAAGGAGCTGTATCTCTGGCCGATCAACGCGGACGGGCAGGGCACGCCGCAGCAGGTCCGCAAGGTCGTAGATGCCGTGAAGGCGAACGGCATTCCCGTTGTCTTCAGCGAAAGCACGGTGTCCGCCGATCCGGCGCAGCAGGTGGCGCGCGAGACGGGCGCCAGATATGGTGGCGTTCTCTACGTCGACTCGCTCAGTGAAGCGGACGGGCCGGTGCCGACCTATCTCGATCTCCTGCGGGTAACGACCGAAACCATCGCGAAAGGCCTGGCGCAATGAACATCGCGCCCCGGATCCCAAGTCGTTCGCCAGGATCCGCAACATCCGACGGCCTGGTCGCGAAGAATCTCACCGTCGCGTACCGCACCGGCAACACGGCGCTCCGGGATGCCTCCTTCTCCATCCCGCGCGGCTCGATCACCGCGCTCGTGGGCGTCAACGGGTCGGGCAAGTCGACGCTGTTCAAGGCGATCATGGGATTCGTCCCGCTCGCGGCCGGATCCGTCAGCATGTTCGGCCAGCCGGCCGGACGTGCGCTGAAGAAGAACGTCGTCGCCTATGTCCCGCAGGCCGAGGAGGTCGACTGGACCTTCCCGGTGCTGGTCGAGGACGTGGTGATGATGGGCCGCTACGGCCACATGAACTCCCTGCGCATTCCGTCGCGCCGCGACCATGAACTGGTGGCGCAGGCGCTCGGACGGGTCGGCATGGGCGATTACCGCAAACGCCAGATCGGTGAGCTATCCGGCGGCCAGAAGAAGCGCGTCTTCCTGGCGCGCGCGCTCGCGCAGGAGGGCGAGGTGATCCTGCTCGACGAACCTTTCACCGGCGTCGACGTCAACACCGAGGACGCGATCATCGCGCTGATGCGGGGCCTGCGCGACGAGGGCAAGATCATGCTCGTCTCGACGCACAATCTGGGTTCCGTACCCGATTTCTGCGACCGCGTGATCCTGCTCAACCGCACCGTGCTGGCGGAGGGCCCGACCGACGAGGTCTTCACCCGCGACAATCTCGAGAAGGCGTTCGGCGGCGTTCTGAGACACTTCGTGCTCGGCGGCTCGGAACTTCACGACGACGAGGACGCGCGGCAGGTGACCGTCATCTCCGACGACGAGCGGCCGCTGGTCGTGTATTCCGAGAAGGGGCTGACCGGGAGCGCCGCCCCCGCTCCGCGCAAGCCCGACGAGACGGTCGAATGACCACGACGCTGCTCGAGCCGTTCGGCTACGGCTACATGATCAACGCCATGTGGGTCTCGGCGCTGGTCGGCGCCGT
Organism: Mesorhizobium sp.; assembly: GCA_019635735.1. Lineage (GTDB taxonomy): Bacteria > Pseudomonadota > Alphaproteobacteria > Rhizobiales > Rhizobiaceae > Mesorhizobium_A. The sequence goes on along the minus strand of JAHBYX010000002.1, from coordinate 577,075 downwards.
CTGCGCCTTCCTGTCGGCCTTCCTGATGCTCAAGGGCTGGTCGCTGATCGGCGATGCGCTGTCGCACTCGATCGTGCCGGGTGTGGCGGGCGCCTACATGCTGGGCCTGCCTTTCGCGCTCGGCGCGTTCCTCGCTGGTGGCCTCGCCGCCGGCGCCATGCTCTTCCTCAACCAGCGGACCAGGCTGCGCGAGGATGCCATCATCGGCATGATCTTCACCTCCTTCTTCGGCCTCGGCTTGTTCATGGTGTCGCTGTCGCCGACCTCGGTGAACATCCAGACGATCGTGCTCGGCAACATCCTCGCCATCACGCCGGCCGACACGTTCCAGCTGGTGCTGATCGCGGGCGTGTCGCTCGCCATCCTTGTCGCCAAGTGGAAGGACCTGATGGTCGCCTTCTTCGACGAGAACCATGCGCGGTCCATCGGCCTGCGGCCGGGACTGCTCAAGGGAGTGTTCTTCACCCTGCTCGCCGCCTGCACGGTCGCGGCATTGCAGACCGTCGGGGCTTTTCTGGTGATCGCGATGGTCGTCACCCCCGGCGCCACCGCCTATCTGCTGACCGACCGCTTCCCGCGCCTGATCGCCATCGCGGTGGCGATCGGAGCGCTGTCGAGCTTCGTCGGCGCCTACATCTCCTATTTCCTCGACGGCGCGACCGGCGGCGTGATCGTCGTGCTGCAGATGGCGGTCTTCCTCGCCGCCTTCGTCTTTGCACCCAAGCACGGACTGCTCGCTTCGCGACGCAAGGCGCGCGAAGCGCTGGAGGCGGGCGCATGATCGAGACCCTGCTCCTCCCCTTCTCCTTCCCGTTCATGCAGCAGGCGTTCATCGTCTCGCTGCTGGTGGCGCTGCCGATGGGGCTTCTGTCACCGTTCCTGGTGCTGAAGGGCTGGTCGCTGATGGGCGACGCGGTCAGCCACGCGGTGCTGCCCGGCGTGGTGCTGGCCTATGTCGCCGGCCTGCCGATCGGCATCGGCGCTTTCGCCGCCGGCATGTTCTGCGCGGTCGGCACCGGCTACCTGAAGGAGAACAGCCGCATCAAGGAAGACACGGTCATGGGCGTCCTCTTCTCCGGCATGTTCGGGCTGGGGCTGGTGCTCTATTCGATGATCGAGACGGAACTGCATCTCGACCACATCCTGTTCGGCGACATGCTGGGCGTCGGCTGGAGCGACATCGCGGAGGCCGGTGCGATCGCGGCGGTCGTGTCCGCCGCGCTTGTGGTGCGCGGCCGCGACCTGATGCTGCACGCCTTCGATCCGCAGCACGCCCGTGCCATCGGACTCAGCGTGCGCCTGCTCCACTACGGGCTGCTGGTGCTGCTGTCACTGTCGATCGTCGGCGCACTCAAGTCGGTCGGCATCATCCTCGCCATCGCGCTGCTGATTGCGCCGGGCGCGATCGGCTTCCTCGTCGCCCGACGCTTCGGCGTGATGCTGGCAGTGTCCGTCGCGGTCGCGGTCGTTGCCTCGTTTCTCGGCGTCTATCTGTCGTTCTTCCTGGACTCCGCACCGGCGCCGACGATAGTGCTTCTGATGTCCGGCACCTTCGTCGTCGCCTTCCTGCGCGCCGGCATCACCTCGCCGGCGGAGGACGCGACGACCTGACCATCCGAGCAGCCTCGGATCTTCATCTGCAGATCACGCGAATCGCATATCATCGCCGCATGATCTTCTCCCTCTTGCGAAAACCCGAACCGCGACGGGCCGCAGAACCGCTCGAGCGGCTGCATGAGGTGGCCGGCCGCTCGCTGCCACTGCGCATCGTCGAGAATGCGCGGGCGCGGCGGCTGACGCTGCGCATCGACGCCGGCGGGCAGGGCCTGCGCGTCACCGTTCCGCCGGGCATCTCGACGCGCGAGGTCGACCGTTTCGTCGACCGGCACCAGGGCTGGCTGGAGGCACGGCTCGCCAAGGTGCCCGACAAGCCGCAGGTGAGGCCGGGCGTGAAGATCCCGGTGCGGGGGATTGCGCATCTGATCGTTCATGAACCCGGCAAGCGCGGGTCGGTCACCATTTCCGAGGTCGAGGGCATCCCGGCGCTGATCGTCCATGGCGAACGGACACACCTGCCGCGGCGGGTCGCCGATCACCTCAAGCGCGAGGCCAAGAAGGACATCGAGGCGCTGGTGGCCAAGCACACCACTGCGGTCGGCCGCAAGGCCAAGGCGATCCGCTTCAAGGACACGACCAGCCGCTGGGGCTCATGCACCTCGGACGGCAGCCTGTCCTTCTCCTGGCGGATCATGATGGCGAAGCCGGCGGTGATCGACTACCTCGTCGCGCACGAGGTGGCGCATCTGAAGGAAATGAACCACGGCCCCAGGTTCTGGGCGCTCTGCCGCGAGCTGTGCCCCCGCACCGACGAGGCGCGCGCCTGGCTGAAGAAGAACGGTAGCGCGCTGCAGGCGATCAGGTTCGACTAGGTCTCACCCGTCGTTGCCGGCGTTCAGCTCTTCCGGCCGCAACCCTTCCGCGGACGGACGCGGCCAGGGCAGGAAACCGGGATCGAATTCGTCGCTCGAGAAGTAGTCCAGTGCGCGACGGCCTTCGCCGCCGTCGAAGCCCGCCTGTTCGAGCAAGTGGCCGATCACCTGGCAGGCTTGGCCGATCTTCTCCTCGAGTTGCTCGATCGTTGCCTTCTGCGTGGTCATCTCGTGCCCCTTCCGCTCCTGCCTGCGGAATAGAGTAGGGCGGAGCGTCGGACGCCTCAATGCCGCCGGCTGCGTGTTTTTCTCGACTCGCGCGGCGGTTCATGGCATTTCGCCCGCATCATGCCCCTCGACATCAAGATCTGCGGCCTCTCCACGCCCGAAACGATCGCGGCCGCGCTCGACGGCGGGGCGAGCCATGTCGGATTCATCTTCTTTCCGAAGAGCCCGCGCAACGTGACGCCGCAGCAGGCGGCGGAGTTGCGGCAGGCGGCGACGGGCCGCGCCAAGGCGGTCGCGGTGACGGTCGACGCGACGGACGAGTTTCTCGACGGCATCGTGACCGCGATGAAACCCGACATGCTGCAGCTGCATGGCAAGGAAACGCCGGAACGCGCGGCCTACATTCGCGAGCACTTCAACCTGCCGGTGATGAAGGCTTTGTCGGTGAGCGAGCCGGCGGACCTGCTGCCGATCCAGGGCTTTGCCGGCATGGCCGACCGGCTGCTGCTCGACGCGAAGGCGCCGAAGGGGTCCGAACTGCCCGGCGGCAACGGCATGGCGTTCGACTGGCGCCTGCTCGCAGCCCTCGATCCCGGTCTGGACTACATGCTGTCGGGCGGACTCAATCCCGGCAACGTGGCCGAGGCGATCCGCATCGCCCATCCGCCCGGACTCGATGTCTCGTCCGGCGTCGAATCCGCGCCGGGCGTCAAGGACGTGGGACTGATCCGAGAGTTCTTCGAGGCGGTACGAAAGGCCGGGAGCTGACGGCTCGCCATGAGAAGGGCGCGCGCCGGCGCCGGCGCAGGGCAAGCCTTCCCTCTGCGCCGTCCTCGTTTTCCCGGTCTGTGCCGTTCATCCCGTCAAGTGGCCTTCGGTCCGCCAGCCGCGGGATGGAGAAGAACCGACACGCTTACGAGGTGTCGTGGAGTTCGACGTCAGCAAACACTGCCGAAAGCGTCTGAATGGTTCCTTCGGCATCGGCTCGTGGCCGGCCGTCCTGACGGTCGCCATCGAAGCCTACAGCATTGCGGCAGTTGGACCGGTGGCGCGCCTGCATGGCCATGGTCTGGACCACGAGCGCCAGGGCGCGCAGGCTCAGAGCAAGGCTTCTCGCATCGGCAGGCGCATTGCCGTAGGTGACGCTCATTACAGCCGGCGACCACTGACGGCCGGCCGGGTTCCACACGGAGCCGGCGACGAACTCACGCACCACCTCGTCTGCCTGCTGAAGAGCCCACATCATGCGGCAGCGCACGGGATGCGGGACGTCCGCGGCGCTTTCGGCGAGATCGGCGAGCGCAAGCAGCCACGCCATGATGCGCCTCAGCACGTCCACCTCCCCTCTCCTCCGCGCCTTCCAGTCCATCACCGCCTCCTTTCGCGCGGAGATCATGACGGAGGTCCTAAGGATGTGGACAGAAACGCGAGTGGCGAATGGCGAGTGGCGAATGGGAACAAGGGGTTGCCGGGAAAGATTTCTTGCGGCGGCGGCGATCGATGCACGGAGGGCGGGTTGCCGGCCGATCCCCTTTCCCATGCGGGAGCTCTGCCCGGCCGCAGCGTCGCGAAATACGGCAGGCAGTTTACTTTTCGCCGTCGACGCGACATAGCCATTGCCACCGCATTTCCGGGGCGTACCTGTTACCCTGTCCCCGAATCCAGGAGTACGGCATGAACAAGCCGATCGAGCCCAATTCCTTCCGCACCGGTCCCGACGAACAGGGCATGTTCGGCATCTTCGGCGGGCGTTTCGTCGCCGAGACCCTGATGCCGCTCATTCTCGACCTCGAGGAGCACTGGCACGCGGCGAAGAAGGACCCGGCTTTCAAGGCCGAGCTCGAGCACCTGAACAAGCACTATACCGGCCGGCCCTCACCGCTCTACTTCGCCGAGCGGCTGACCGAGCATCTCGGCGGCGCGAAGATCTATTTCAAGCGCGACGAGCTGAACCACACGGGCTCGCACAAGATCAACAATTGCCTGGGGCAGATCCTGCTCGCCAAGCGCATGGGCAAGAAGCGCATCATCGCCGAGACGGGTGCGGGCCAGCACGGCGTTGCCTCGGCCACGGTTTCCGCCCGGTTCGGTTTCCCCTGCGTGGTCTACATGGGCGCGACCGACGTCGAGCGGCAGGCTCCCAACGTGTTCCGCATGAAGCTGCTCGGCGCAGAAGTCCGTCCGGTCACCGCCGGCCACGGCACGCTCAAGGACGCGATGAACGAGGCGCTGCGCGACTGGGTGACCAATGTCGACGACACCTATTACCTGATCGGCACCGCGGCGGGTCCTCACCCCTATCCGGAACTGGTGCGCGAGTTCCAGTCGGTGATCGGCCGCGAGACCAAGCAGCAGCTGATGGAGGTGGAGGGCCGGCTGCCCGACATGCTGGTGGCGGCCGTCGGCGGCGGGTCGAACGCGATCGGCCTGTTCCATCCCTTCCTCGACGACCGGTCGGTGCAGATCGTCGGCGTCGAAGCCGGCGGCAAGGGGCTGGACGGCGAGGAGCACTGCGCCTCGCTCACCGCCGGCTCGCCCGGCGTGCTGCACGGCAACCGCACCTATCTGCTGCAAACGGCCGACGGCCAGATCAAGGACGGCCATTCGATCTCGGCCGGCCTCGACTATCCCGGCATCGGACCGGAACATTCCTGGCTCAAGGAGTCCGGCCGTGTCGACTACGTGCCGATCATGGACACGGAGGCGCTGGAGGCTTTCCAGCTGCTGACCCGGATCGAGGGCATCATCCCGGCGCTCGAGCCCAGCCACGCGCTGGCCGAGGTGATCAAGCGCGCGCCGAAGATGGGCAAGGACAAGATCATCGTGATGAACCTGTGCGGCCGCGGCGACAAGGACATCTTCACGGTCGGCAAGATTCTCGGCATGGGGCTGTAGGCGACGGTCCGGTTTGGCGAGGCGCTCGCGGATGTGCTACGTTTGACGGACGCGAAGACGGGAGCATGACGATGGGCGAAGTGCCGCTTTCCCTTCATGTGACGGCAGACGTGAAGCGAGAGCTGGAGGAGCACGCACGCCTGCTGAATGTCTCCGAGTCCGAAATCGCCGAGCGCGCCATCGAATCCTATCTCGAGATCCCTGCCCGCGAACGCGCGATCCTGAAAGAGAGGATCGCCGAGGCCGACAAGGGGGTGTTCATCTCCTCAGAAGCCATGATGCGATGGATGGAAAGCTGGGGCAGCGAGAACGAACTCGCTCCGCCGGAGCCAGATGTTTTTCTGCCGCCACGGCAAAGATGAAGCTGATCTACCTCGCATCGACCAGGCCAGACCTGGCCTGGTTCCGAACCTACTACGGCAGGGTCTTCCCGGAAGGTGCGGCCGCCGCTCGCCGACACTATGCGAAGGCCATCGACAATATCGTCGACAGCCCTTACATCGGCCGTTCGATAGGCTTGGAAGGCCTGCGGAAACTCTCCGTTCCGAGGACTCCCTTCGCCATCTTCTACCAAGTTGTAGAGGATCGTATCGAAATCGTCCGTGTCTGGGATCAGCGCGCGGATCCCGACCTGCTCGAGTTTCATGAAGAGGCTGCAGTCCTAGCATGACCACCCGCATCGACCGGCGCATGGCGCGACTGAAGGGCGAGGGCCGTCCGGCGCTCGTGACCTATTTCATGGGCGGCGACCCCGACTACGCCACTTCCCTGTCGATCATGAAGGCGCTGCCGCGGGCAGGCGCCGACATCATCGAGCTCGGCATGCCTTTTTCGGACCCGATGGCCGACGGCCCGGCGATCCAGGCGGCGGGCCTGCGCGCGCTGAAATCCGGCCAGACGCTGCGCAAGACGCTGGACATGGCGCTGGAATTCCGCAGGTCCGACGACGAGACGCCGATCGTGCTGATGGGCTACTACAATCCGATCTATATCTACGGGGTCGAGCGGTTTCTCGCCGACGCGAAGGCCGCCGGTATCGACGGGCTGATCGTCGTCGACCTGCCGCCGGAGATGGACGAGGAACTGTGCATCCCCGCGCTCAAGGCCGGGATCAACTTCATCCGCCTCGCGACCCCCACCACCGACGACAAGCGCCTGCCCAAGGTGCTCGAGAACACGTCGGGCTTCGTCTACTACGTGTCGATGACGGGCATCACCGGCTCGGCGCTCGCCGACACGAGCAAGGTGGCTTCAGCGGTCAAGCGCATCAAGGGACATACCGATCTGCCGGTCTGCGTCGGCTTCGGGGTAAAGACCGCCGAGCAGGCGCGCACGATCGGCGCCTCGGCCGACGGCGTCGTGGTCGGCACTGCGATCGTCAACACGATCGCCAGCGTGCTCGGCCCGAAGGGTGAGAAGACCGCCGATCCGGCGGATGCGGTCGCGACCCTCGTCTCCGGCCTGGCCGCAGGCGTTCGCGCGGCCCGCCTTGCTCCCGCCGAATAGTCGCCCCACATTGCGTCAAGCAACGCGAGACCGGCCATGAACTGGATCACCAACTACGTCCGCCCGAAGATCAATTCGATGCTTGGGCGCCGCGAGATACCCGAGAACCTCTGGATCAAAGATCCCGAGACCGGCGAGATGGTCTTCCACAAGGACCTGGAGGAGAACCAGTGGGTCATCCCCTCCTCCGGCCACCATATGAAGATATCGGCCAAGGACCGGCTGAAGTTCTTCATGGACAATGGCGAGTATGCGCTCGTCGAGAACCCCAAGGCAGCGGTCGATCCGCTGCGGTTCCGCGACGAGAAGCGCTACACCGACCGCCTGAAGGACGCCAAGGCCAAGACCGGGCTGGAAGACGCGATCCTGACCGCGCGCGGCACGATCGAGGGCCTGCCGATCATCGCCTGCGTGCAGGACTTCGCCTTCATGGGCGGCTCGCTCGGCATGGCGGCCGGCGAGGCGATCATCAAGGCGTTCGAGGTAGCCCTCGCCGAGAGGCGGCCGATGGTGCTGTTCGCGGCGTCCGGCGGGGCGCGGATGCAGGAGGGCATCCTGTCGCTGATGCAGCTGCCGCGGACGACGGTCGCGGTCGAACGGCTGCGCGAGGCGGGACTGCCCTATGTCGTGGTGCTGACCAACCCGACCACCGGCGGCGTCACCGCGTCCTACGCCATGCTCGGCGACATCCATATCGCCGAGCCCGGCGCGCTGATCGGCTTTGCCGGACCGCGCGTCATCGAGCAGACCATCCGCGAGAAGCTGCCGGAGGGTTTCCAGCGGGCCGAGTATCTGATGGAGCACGGCATGGTCGACATGGTCGTGTCGCGTCTGGAAATGAAGGAGACGGTCGCCCGCCTGCTCAAGATCCTGATGCACACGCCGGTGGCGCAGGCTGACGCCCAGATGGCGCGCGCGGTTCCTCCCGCAGTGACGGCCGGCGTCTAGACTCCGGCGTCGAAGCGCCCATTTACCCCGACGCAGGCGTGGAGTGTCCGAGCGATGAATCTCCTGCGACCGGAAGGCATGTTCCCGATGACCAAAAGCGCTGCCGAACGCGAGATCGATCGGTTGATGACCCTTCATCCGAAAGGGTTCGACCTGTCGCTCGGCCGGATCCGCCGGCTGCTGGAGAAGCTGGGCAATCCGCAGGACCGGCTGCCGCCGGTGATCCACATCGCCGGCACCAACGGCAAGGGCTCGACGGCGGCCTTCTCGCGCGCCCTGCTGGAAGCCAGCGGTCATGTCGTCCACGTCCATACCTCGCCCCACCTCGTCAACTGGCACGAACGCTACAGGATCGGCGCGCCAGGCGGCGGCAGGTTCGTCGAGGACGAGGTGTTTGCAGATGCGATCAGGCGCGTCGGCGCGGCGAACGAGGGCCAGACAATCACCGTTTTCGAGATCCTGACGGCCGTCGGCTTCCTGCTGTTTTCGGAACACCCCGCCGACGCGGCGGTTATCGAAGTCGGGCTCGGAGGCCGTTTCGACGCGACCAACGTGATCCAGAACCCGGCCGCCTGCGCGATCATGCCCGTTTCGCTCGATCACGAGGCCTATCTCGGCGACCGGGTCGAGCTGATCGCGGCCGAAAAGGCGGGCATCATCAAGCCCGGCAGGCCGGTGGTGGTCGGCGCGCAGGACAGCGATGCGGCGCGCGAGGTGATCCTGGCCACGGCCGAACGTCTCGGCGCGCCGACATATGTCTACGGGCAGGACTTCATCGCTTTCGAGGAGAGCGGGCGCCTGATCTACCAGGACGAGGACGGGCTCCTCGATCTGCCTCCGCCGCGCCTGCCCGGGCGGCACCAGTTCGCCAATGCCGCCGCCGCGATCGCGACGGTGAAAGCCGCCGGCTTCGACCTCGGCATCGCTGCGGTGGAGAAAGCGATGCAGACGGTCGAATGGCCGGGACGGCTGCAGCGCCTCAGCACGGGCCGGTTGACGGAATTCGCGCCACGGGGCGCGGAACTGTGGCTCGACGGCGGGCACAATCCAGGCGCAAGCGTCGTCATCGCCGAGGCAATCGTCGAGCAGGAGGAGCGGTTCCCGCGACCGCTGTTCCTGATCTGCGGCATGATCAACACCAAGGATCAGACGAATTTCTTCAGGGCCTTCGAGGGCATGGCGCGCCATGTCTATACGGTGCCGGTCAACATGAGCGAGGCCAGCGTGCCGAACACGGTGCTGGCGGCGCATGCGGTGGAAGCGGGGCTTTCGGCCGAGCCGGTGGCGTCCATCGAGAACGCACTGCTCCTGCTGCGGGACAACTGGGAGGAGGGAGAAACTCCCCCGCGCATCCTGATCTGCGGATCGCTCTACCTGGCGGGCGAGGCGCTGCGCCTCAACGGCACACCGCCGAGGTGACACGAAAAAGCCCGGCACGACGGCCGGGCTTTTTGCGTTTCCAGGGCTGTCCGGATGATCAGACGTTGCCCGAGATCCAGTGCGACAGCGCGGTCTTGGGCGCGGCGCCGACCTTGATGTCGGCGACTTCGCCACCCTTGAACATCATCAGCGTCGGAATCGAGCGGACGCCGAACTGAGCGGCGATCTCGGGGTTCTCGTCGATGTTGAGCTTGGCGATCTTAACCTTGCCGGCCATTTCGCTGGAGATCTCGTCGAGCGACGGCCCGATCATCTTGCACGGGCCGCACCATTCCGCCCAGAAGTCCACGACGACGGGTTCGGCGGACTGCAGGACGTCCGCAGCGAAGTTGTTCTTGTCGACCTTGACGGTGGCCATGATGGCTCTCCTTGCCTGAATGACGAGAAAGGCGGCATCGAAGCCGCCCGAACTTGGTCCATATGTGGTGGCGCACGGCTGTGCGTTCAAGCCGGACTGTCTCACGCTCGCGTGAGTCGTTCAAGCGCCGCATCCATCAGCGTGGCCGGCAGTTCGATCAGGCGGGGCGCTTCGGTGAACAGCAAGGCGGCGGCGATCTCCCGGCCCGGATAGACCTGGGCGAGGAGAGCGCGATAGAGCGAAAGCTGGACGATGTAGGCCTCGGGGACACCGGACAGATCTTTCGGCGGCGGGCGGTTGGTCTTGTAGTCGACGATCAGCACGCGGCCGGCCGACAGCGACAGGCGGTCGATGGTGCCGGAGACCACGACGTCGCGCCCGCCAAGCGAGAGAGTTCCCGTCACGGCCACCTCCGCGCGCGAGCCGGCGGTGAAAACCGGGGCGAACGACGGATCGGAGAGCACCTGTCGCACAGATGCCCAGGCGCGGTCGCGGTCGGCGGCGGTCCAATCGCCTTCCGCATTGTCGAGATAGCGCCGGGCGGCGGATTCGCGATCGCCTTCCGGCATGGAGGGCAGCATCTGCAGTAGGCGGTGGATCGCGAGGCCGAGGGCGATGGCAAAGGAAGGCTCGTCCTGCGGATCCAGCACCGGCGAGCGCGCCGGCGCGACATTTTCCTCCGGCGGGTCGAGGAGGGAGGCCGCCGCCGAGGGCGACAGGCTCCTGGCGGGTGCGCGCTGCTCGGGCAGAGGCGCAAGAGGAGCGAAGACGGGACCGGCCGGCGGCGCAAGAGATGTCGCGGATACGGCCGGCAGGGGAGCCTCGGGACTACGGCGGAAGCGCAGGATGCCGGCGCCGGTCACCGGATGCGGGACGGTCCGGCTGTGCGGCGAGGCGGACAGCGCGGTCGTCACGAGATCGTGCCAGATGCCCGGAACGGGGTTCTGCTTGCCGCGATAGCCGCAGACGATCAAACGGTCCTCGGCGCGGGTCATGCCGACATAGAGAAGGCGGCGGTATTCGTCCTCGGCCTTGTCGGACAGAATGCGGTTCTGGGCGACCGAGACGTTGTTCGTCATGTCGGACCCGGCCCGCCAGAGATAGCCGGCTCCACGCCAGGCGCCGGTCTTCGCCTCGATCGGGATCAGGCGCGGCAGATGCGCGTCGAGGGTCGGCCGGCCGGCACCATCGACCAGGAACACGACCGGCGCCTCCAGGCCCTTGGCGGCGTGGACCGTCATGATGCGCACCTCGTCGCGCGTCTGGTCCATTTCGCGCTTGATGTCCGGGGCGGCCGATTCCAGCGAAGCGAGGAAGGATTCGAGGCCCGGGAGGCCGGTGCGCTCCACGGCCAGTGCGAAACTCAGGAACTCGTCGAGGATCTCGCCGGCGGAGGGTCCGAGCCGCGCCACCATCTTCGAGCGGATGCCGTCGCGGGCGAGGACGGCGGCATAGAACTCGAACACGGGCTTGAACGCCGCCTCGTTGGCCCAGCGGTCCAGGCTTTCGACGACCGGGGCGAGCAGCGGGTCGGTCTCCGCGCGCTGACGCAGCGTGCGGCCGAGCGGCGCGTCGTGCCGGTTCCAGGCGAGACCGAAGAGCTGTTCCTCGGCAAGGCCGAAGACGGGGCTGCGCAGCAGCGCGGCCAGCGACAGGTCGTCATGCGGCTGCAGCGCGACGCGGCCGAGCGCGATCAGATCCTTCACGGCGATATGGCCGGACAGGCTGAGCCGGTCGGCGCCGGCGACGTTCACGGCGCGGTTCTTCAAGGCCCGCGACAGCGCATGGACGAAGCGATCGCGCTTGCGCACGAGGACGAGCACGTCGCCGGCGGTCATCCTGCGCGGCGCACCTTGCACCAGCTTGCCTTCGAGGCACTCGCCGTTGCGGATCCAGTCACGGATCGTCGTCGCGATCTGTTCGGCGAGCAAAACGGCGGGCGCCGAGGCGTGGTCGATCGCCTCGGTCCAGTCGTCCGGCTCTTCCACCTGCTGCGGCTCGATCAAAGGCCAGACTTCGACATGGCCGGGCTGCATCTCGCGGATGGTCGGATGCTCGATCGGCTCCTGGTCGTGCGTCAGGCCCTTGCGGGCCGTCTCGGCGGCGAACACGAGATCGACGGCGCCGAGCACATCCGTCGTGGAACGGAAGGAGCGCTGCAGGCGGACGCGCTCGAAACGACCGCCAGAGCCCCGAACCTTCTCGGAGAAAGCGGCGCCGCTGAGCGAGAAGGATTCGGGGTCGGCGCCCTGGAACGAGTAGATCGACTGCTTCTCGTCGCCGACGGCGAAGACCGTGCGGTTGACGTTGTCGCGCGCGCCGAGCCCGGCGAAGAATTCCTCTGCCAGCTTGCGCACGACCTGCCACTGGTCGGGACTGGTGTCCTGCGCCTCGTCGACCAGGACATGATCGATGCCGCGATCGAGCTTGTACTGCACCCACGGTCCGACATCGGCGCGGGCGAGCAGGCGGACCGTGCGCGAAATCAGGTCGTTGAAGTCAAGGAAGCCGCGCGCCGCCTTCAGCCGCTCGTAGCGGCCGATCAGCACGTCGGCGACGCTCAGAGCCGCGACCGTTGCCTCGATCATGCGATGGAGCGCAATGCGGTCCTGAGCCGCGACAAGCGCGGCCGACGCGGCGCCGTACCTCTCGGGCAAGTCCGGGAGCTCCGCAACCAGGGCCCTCTTGAACACGGAAGGCCCATACGGGTCGCCATCGGCCTTCAAAAACCCCTTGCGAAGATGGTCGAACCGGACCAGGGGATCCTGCGCCTCGAAGGCCAGCGTCGCGTGAGGCAGGATGTTGTTCACGACCGTTCGGGCGTCGTGCCTGACAGAGGCGTTCGCGAAGTCGGCAAAATAGTCCGGCGAGAAACCGGGCAAGGGCCAGATGGCGGCTGCCAGGCCCGATACACTGTCGGTGCGTTCGAAGCCGAACTCCTCGAAGAGCACCGACATGTCGCCGCCGAGCTGGTCGAGGAAGGCGCGCAGCTTCTCCCGCTTGGCGACGATCTCCGTCAGCAGCCTGTCCAGTCCGGCTTCGCCGCCGATCGCCAGCACTCGCTCGAAGGCGCCGGCCAGCGCCTCATCCTGGCGCGCGGCAATCCCCGTCAGCATGTCGCGGCGGGCTTCCGCGACCAGCGCCTGCTCCATCTGGCCGTCGAGCATCTCGAAGTGCCCGGCGATGTTCGCTTCGAGCGGGAACTGGTGCAGGATCGCCTCGCAGAAGGCGTGGATGGTCTGGATCTTCAGTCCGCCGGGTGTTTCCAATGCACGGGCGAAGAGCTGGCGGGCCCGTCGCAGGCGCGACGCGGACGGTGTCGTTCCGTCGATCCGGGCGATTTCCTCGCTCAGGCTGGTTCCGCCGAGCGTAGTCCAGCGGGCGAGATCGCGGAAGACGCGGTTGGACATGTTGGCGGCGGCGGCCTTGGTATAGGTCAGGCAGAGGATCTTCGACGGTTCGACGCCGTCGAGCAGGAGGCGGATCACGCGCTGGGCGAGCACATGCGTCTTGCCCGATCCGGCATTGGCCGAGACCCAGGCCGAGCTCGACGGATCGGAGGCGCGGGCCTGTTCGGCCAGCGTATCGGCCGGGATGTCGGGCCTGCCGCTCATTCGCCGCCCTCGCCGCCGGTGTCGTCGCCGCCGGCAGACCATTCGAGCACGCGCGCGAGGTGATCGTAGTCGCCGTCGGTATCCCCTTCCCTGAACGGAAGGGCGCGGGAAAGATAGCCGGTGCGCGGGTCGTTGTAATGCTGCAGCAGACGTTCAAGCCGCTGCCAGGCCTCCTCGGACATGTCGGCGGCGGTCTTGAGCGATCCCCTGATGTCGAGAATCGATTCCTCCTCCACCTCGCCGCTCGCCCTGAGCCGGACATAGGCAAGCTCGCCCGGAGTCAAGGCGCCGAGGTTCCTGAACGCGCCGCGCATCAAGAGCGCGCCTTCGAGCGGCAACTGCGGCGAGACGAGACGGTGCGCCTGGACCTTCGAGGGCGAGGAACCGGTCTTGTAGTCGAGAATATCCGCAAGACCGCCACGCGTGACATCGATCCGATCGGCCTGGCCGGACAAGGTTACGTCGGTCCGACCGACGGCGATGGCCTCGGCGATCGCTTCGGCATGACGGATCGTCGTGTCGGCGCGCTTGTTCCGCTCCCAATCGACGAGCTTGGGCGCCATCAGCGCAAAGCGCGGCCACCACACCGCATATATGTCGGGTGGAAGCAGTTCCTCGTCGAAGCGCAGCCGCGCGATGGCGAGCAGGCGGTCGACCGCATCGGCGGCCCCGGCATCGACGCCCGACAGGGTGAAGCGGTGCAGGATGTCGTGGAACAGCGTGCCGCGCTCGGCAGCACCCGGATCGCGCAGCAGCGGGTCGAGCGGATCGAGCCGAAGGACCTTGCGCGCGTAGATCGCATAGGGGTCGCGGCGGAGTGTTTCGACCTGCGTCACCGATAAGTGCCGAGGACGCGCTTCAAGCGGCGGCGCCGGATTGGGCCGGCGTGCGAAATCCACCGGCGGCGGCGCATCCAACGCGTGAAATCGCGCTTCGGCAACCAGCAGGGACCCTTTCTCGCGGATTTGCTTAGCCGGCTCTTCACCGATGAGCGCCGTGAGGCGCTGTAGCCATCGGGACGGCACGGAAGGCGCGTCGCCGGCCCGCGCAGACCGCGTCAGGAGGGTTTGGCGCGCTCCCATCGCCATCTGGAAGTCGTGGGCCGCCTGTCCGATCCGCCGCTCCGGCGGATCGAGGTCGAGACCGCCCTTCATGACGCGCGACATGAAGCCGCCCGGGTCGGCCCGTCCGGGCCAGGAACCCTCGTTCAGCCCGCCGCAGACGAGCAGGTCGACATCCTGCAAACGCGCTTCAAGCGCGCCCCAGATCGATACCGCGTGGTCGGCGCCATGACGGGGTTTGACCGCCTCGCCGGCGATCAGCGCCGTCAGGACGTCCGGCCATTCGGACGCATCGATCTCGAACCTCGCCTCGGCGGCCACGAGACCGCGCAACAGGCCGGCCAGCTTCTCGCCGGCCTCGCCGCGATAGAGCTCTTCCACGCCGCCGGTTTCCGAGCGCCCGGCGTTCTCGAAAGCGATGACGGTCGCGCGTGCAAGGGCCGTGATGTCGGCTCGCCCGCCGCGCAGGCTACCGAGGCCGGCGACGGCATCGTGAATGATGCGGGCGACCCGGAGCGCATCGTCAAGCTCCGCGGCGCGAAGGCGCCTCCTCCAGAACGGCTTGTGCCGCTTCTCCTCGTCGTCGGCCAGCAGCCTGGCTTCGAAATCGTCGGCGAGGGCGCAGATGTCGGGCCGGCCGACGCCGCCCCGCAGGGCGACGAGTTCGATCGCCTCGGCGGCGCGCCGCACCCGCCCGCGCTCCAGCCCGGCGCGCAGCAACGGCTGCTTGAGGAGCGAGAGCACCGCCACGGGATCGCCCGGGCGCATGACGCATTCCACCAGCAAGCGCAGCATCGCCGCGGGCGGCGTGTCGGCGAGCGGCGACCCCGCGGAATCGTCGGCGACGATACCAAAACGCAGCAGTTCCGCGCTGACCCGGCGGGCCAGCGCCCGGTCCGCAGTGACCAGCGCGGCGCGTCCGCCGGGCTCCGCTGCCGCCTTGCGCAGCGCGAGCGCGATCGCCAGCGCCTCGTCGCGTTCGTTGGCTGCCTCGACGAGCGTCACGCCGTCGAGGGCGCCCCGCTCGATCGCATCGGCCACCGCGCGCCGGCTGTCCGGCCATGTCTCTGTCGCTTCCGCAGGCCGCAGCGCTTCCGAGACGATGGCCGCGCGCGCGGCGAGGTCGGGCGCCTGCGCCCCGAGCTCGGCAACATCCGCACGGACCACCCCGAGTTCCCGCAGCAGCCTGTTGAGGCCGAACTGCGGGTGGCCGAACACCGAGGGTGCGGCATCGGCTCCCGACAGCATGTTCCACGCAGCCTCGTCGAGCGCGAGGTCGAGCCCTGGCAGGATGACCGCGCCGTGCGGCAGGTGCGATATCACGCGCAGCAGCCGCGCCGTCGCCGGGATCGAGCCCGTGGAACCGGCAGCGATGACCGGACCCTTCGGCGGATCGCGCCCGAGACGCTCGGCCTCCGCGTCGATGAGACGGCTGCGGTGCGCGGCGGGATTGGAGCGCCGTCGCTCGGCCAGTGCCTCCGGCCAGAGCGAGGTAACGATCCGCAGGAAATCGAGCGTCACCTGCCACCAGGTGGCGAGCTCGTCGCGGACGATACCGGAGAGCCGCGTCCAGTCGGCCTCCGCGGTCTCGATCTCATCGATCAGCGCCGCCAGGTCGCGCGCCAGCCAGATCGCCTCGGCCGACGAGGTCGGCACCACGATTTCCTCCTCGAACAGGCTGGCGACGTGGGCGGGCAACCGCTTTTTCCACGCCTGCACCAGCGGTGCGAGCAGCAACAGGCGCTCCAGGCCGTCGATCGGCGGATCGAGCGCCGGCGGCGGGGGCAGCGTGATGTCGAACCAGGCCAGATCCTCGTCGACATCGCCGAGCGGGCGGATCACCGGCAGGATCGCCGCCTTGCCGCCCAGCCTTTCCGCAAAAGCCGCCCGCAATGCTCGGGCGGCGCGGCGGGTCGGCACGAAGATCGTCGCATCTGCCAGCGCGAGCGGGTCGCCGCCGGGCTGGAAGCCGGGGATCAAACGGCCCGAAAGCAGCGCGTCGGCAAGCGTCGGAAGGAAGGGCGCCCCAGGCGGAATCGACAGGACCCGCGGCGCGGAGGCGTTCATCTTGCCCTTGCCGCGGCCCGCTCGACGGCGGCTTCCGCCGGCGCGATGGCATCGGGGGTGCCGACGGTGATCCAGTCGCCGTCAAGCACCATGCCGTGGAGGCGTCCGGCGGCGAGCGCCTTGTCGAATTCGACGTTGAGGGAATGCGCGTCGGCCGGCGCGTCCGCAAAGATGCGCGGATGGACGATCGCGGCACCGGCGTAGATCAATCCTTGCGGATCGCCTTTCGCGCGCGAAAGCCGTCCGTCGGACGCCAGCAGGAAGTCGGTCCCGCCCGAATGCCCCGTCGCCTGATCGAGCCTGGCCAGCATGAGGAGAATATCCATCTCCGCGTCATTCCATGCAAGGGCGAGGCGACGAAGGCTGCTGTCCTTCCTGTCGATCCAGAACGTGTCGGCGTTTAGGATGAAGAACGGCGATGAACCCAGCATCGGCAGCGCCCGCACGATGCCGCCGCCCGAATCCAGCAGAGCATCGCGCTCGTCCGAGATCTCGATGGCCGGCCTTGCCCGGCCGGAGACGTGGCTGACGAGCTGATCGGGCAGGTAGTGCACGTTCACCACTGCCGTTTCGACCCCGACTTCCGCCAGTGCGTCGAGTCCCCAGTCGATCAATGCTTTGCCGGCTATCTTCACGAGAGGTTTCGGCATGGTGTCGGTAATCGGCCGCATGCGCTTGCCGAGCCCGGCGGCGAGCACCATCGCTTTGCGAGGAATTGCGCTCATCCGAGCAGACCGCGCGAGAGGTAGAAATCGCGCACAGCGGCGAGTGCGGGATGCGGCAGAACGCGGCCGACGTAGTCGCGGATGCGCGGCAGGTGCTTCAGATATTGCGGCTTGCCATCGCGCCTGTTGAGCCGGACGAAGATGCCGAGGATCTTCGAGTTCCGCTGCGCGGCCATGATCGCGTAGGCCTGGTCGAAGGCGGCTTCGTCGAAGGCGCCCTGCGCGCGCCGCGCCGTCTTGTAGGCATCGACCGTCGCGCGCTCCAGTTCGGGCGGGATCGTCACCCGCGCGTCCTGGGCGAGCGACGCGACGTCATAGGCCGCCGGGCCCCAGAGCGCGTCCTGGAAGTCGATGATGCCGAGCCGGTCGTTGCCGCTGCGTTCCTCGCGCCAGATGATGTTGGGCGAATGATAGTCGCGCAGCACGATGCTCTTCTCGGCGGTCGCGAGACACGAGATGGCCGTGTCCCAGGCGGCGCGGTATTCGGCCCGATCGGCGTCCGTCGGCGCCGTCCCCGTCTCTTCGGGCACGTACCAGTCGGTCAGCAGCTCCGCCTCGATCATCATCGCCTCGCGGTCGTAGAGCGGCAGATGATGGACGACACCCGGCGCCGCTTCCATCTCCAGCGGCCAGTCGTGGCGATGAATGCCGGCAAGCAGCGTCGCGGCGGCGAGATAGCGCTCGCGCACCGGCGCGCCCGCGGCGTCGAGGAAGCCGCCGTCGCCCAGATGCTCGATCAGGAGCAGGCCCTGATCGAGATCCTGGGCAAAAATCTTCGGGGCGCAGAAGCCACGCGATGTAAGCGCCTTCGCGATGGCGACGAAAGGCGTCACGGATTCCGCCAGATGCGCGATCTGGCTGTAGGGCTTGCCGTCGCGGATCGGCGGTCCGTCGGGCTGGCGCGGCGCGTTCATCAGGATGCGCTTCGGCGCGCCGGGAGCCGATATCGTCTCGTAGGTGCGCGTCGAGGCATCGCCGAGGAGGAAGGTGCGTGCAGCCCCCGGCGCGCCGGCGTCGGCGAGGAAGCGCCGGATCGCGAGCGTTCGGCGCAGACGCCGCAGAGCGGTATCCGGCGCGTCGATCATCGCGACGCGGCCGTCGCCGCGATGGGCAAGCTCGATGCGAATCCGGTCCGCGGGCAGAAGGTCCGCGGCGCGTTCCGGCCATTCGACGAGTGCTACGCCTTCGCTGACCGCCTCGTCGAAGCCGAGCTCGTCGAGGTCGGAGCCGGCGGCGAGCCGATAGAGGTCGAAATGATGGATGGCGATGCGCCCCGGATAGGACTGGACGAGGGTGAAGGTGGGGCTCGGCACATCGAGCGCCGGATCGCCCGCCAGCGCCCGCACGAAGCCGCGCGCGAGCGTCGTCTTGCCGGCCCCGAGATCGCCGGAGAGCGCAAAGACGTCGCCGACCCGCGCCACGGCTGCGAGATCCGCGCCCAGACGCGTCGTGGCGGCTTCGTCTTCGAGCTCGATCGTCAGCGTTTCGGGCGACATGTCATTCCGCGGCGGGGCGCATCGCGTCCGGTTCGGCCGGGAAGCGGCAGGTGACGGTCGTGCCGTGCCCCTTGCCGGTCGCGATCTCGACCTGGCCGCCATGCAGTTCGACGAAGCTCTTCACGATGGAGAGGCCGAGGCCGGCGCCGCGCCGCCTGCCGCCGTTGGCGCGGGATTCGAAACGGCGGTAGACCGTGTCGAGCACTTCGGGCGGAATGCCCGGGCCCTGGTCCGACACCGAGAATTCGACCATTCCGCCCTTGCCGCGGCAGGACAGCGTGACGCGGCTGCCGTCGGGTGCGTAGTTCACCGCATTGCTGAGAAGATTGAAGAGCACCTGCCTCACGCGATTCTCGTCGGCGCGGAAACGTTTTGGCGCGGCGGACAGGTCGATGTCGAGTTCGATACCGTGCTCACGCAGCCGCTCGCCGATCAGTTCGGCCGCTTCGTTGACGATCCGGTCGACGTCGATCTCGCCGATGTCGAGTTCCATGATGCCGGCATCAACGGTCGCGAGGTCGAGAATGTCGTTGACGATGGTGAGCAGTACCGAGGACGACGAACCGATGTGATCGAGGTAGTCCCGTTGCCGGGGCGTCAGCGGACCGGTGTCGGGAAGCGCCAGGAGGTCGGTGAAACCGATGATGTTGGTGAGCGGCGAGCGCAGTTCGTAGGACACGTGCTGGACGAAGTCGTTCTTCAGCTGGTCGGCCATCTGCAGCGCTTCGTTCTTGTCCTTGAGCGCGCGCTCGACATTCACCGAATCCGTCACGTCGACGAAGGTGATCATCACCTGGCCGTTGGGGAGGTTGATCAGCGCATAGCGCAGGATCGCGCCGTCGTTCATCTCGACCTGGCCGTGCCGGTCGCGCCGTTCGTCGGCAAAGCCGGTCACATCGGCGACGAAGCCGGCCCAGGGGCTGTCCTTCGCGGTCAGGTCGCAGGCCGCGCGGATCGCCTTGATGTGCGTGTTGGGACGCACGAGATCCTCCGGCAGGCCCCACAGCTTTGCAAAGGACGGGTTCGACAAGCGCAGCCGGCCGTCTGGTCCGAACGCGGCGACACCTTCGGCCAGATTGTCGAGGGTCTCGCCCTGGACCCGGACCGCCGCGTTGTAGCGGCTTTCGAGGTCCATGCGTTCTGTCAGGTTCTCGAAGACCCAGGTGACGCCGCCGGCCGGATGCGGATTCGCGACGACGCGGACGGTGCGTCCGTCGGGCAGGTGCCACCAGTCCTCCTGCGGCTGAACGGCGCGATAGGCCGACAGGACGCCTTCCTTCCATCGCCGCCATTCCGGCTGCTCCGGGATGCGGCCGTCGCTGCGCAGCCTGTCGAGAAGCAGAGCATTGGCCGGCGCGCTGTCGAGAAAGGCTGCGTCGAGGTCCCAGAGTTTCTGGAATGCCTGGTTGTAGAAGCGCAGCTTCTCCTCGGCGTCGAAGATGGCGACCGCCGTGGTCAGCTGGTCGAGCGTCTCGGAATGGCTGCGCTGGACCTTGCGCAGTTCCTCGCGGACGGTCTCGACCTCCGTCCGGTCTGTCGCCACGCCGGCAATTGCGTCGCGGCCCGGATAGTCGACAACGGCAAAGAGCCTGCGGTCGCCCCGGATCACCGTCGATACCGTCTGCTGGAAAAGCTTGCCGTCGCGACGATGCGCGGCGATCGCGTCACGAACCGACGTGGGCAGGAATTCCTTGCCGTCGCGGACTGCGTCCGAGGGCGCAGCCGCCTCGACGGCGGCCGAATAGGCCGGGTTCACCCAGCGCAGGCGGCCCTCGATCTCGCGCAGCCAGAACGGCATCGGCAGAGCGTTGATGAGGCCTCGTATCGTCTCGTATTCCGACTGCAGGGCCGCATGTTCCGCGCGCAGCCGCGCGTGCTCGTTCTGCGCGTCGGACAGCGACACGAACCGGACGACGGCATTCGATGCCGAGTTGCGGCCGTGCACCTCGAGCAGCGATCCGTGCTGGGTCTCGACCGCAAGTTCGAAGGTCTTTCCCTTCTCGCGAAGCTCAGTCACGGCGCGCTCGAGCTGAGCGGACGACCGCGCCGTGAGCCAGCGTCCGAAGGCGAGGAAAGTCGCGCGCTCTTCCGGAACACCCGCGGCAAGCCCGAGCGAGCCGACGATGTCGGGCTTCTGCCGGTCCTTCATCCAGACGATCAGCCGCTGGTCCTTGAGGTTGAGCAGCGATTCGGTCCGCTGCAGGGCGGTATTCTGCTCGGCGATGCGGCCGCGCAGTTCGAGATTGTCGGCGGCGATGCGACCGCGTTCGCGGATGAGCCACACCGCCGACAGCAGCGCCGCTCCCATGATGCCTGCGAATACGGCAACCTGGATCACCTCGAAAGTGCCGACGTTCATGCCCGCCGTCAGCAATTCCATTTCCAGTGCTTCAGCCGCTCCCGCGCCGCTCAGCAGCGAGACCGCGGCCAGGCTCACGCCCGCCTTCAGTGAGTTGCACAGGGTCAACAGGGCCCGGCCGCCGCGCCAGGCGGCGTTGCCGATCGAATCGGTCGTTTCGCGGCAGCCCCCGCGCGCCGCGTCCGTCCGGATGTCCCCGGGCATGCCTCGTCCTCTCCGGCCTTTCCATGCCGCCTGCCACGGACCGCGTCCCGCCCCCGGTGGCCGCAACACCGGAATCCCTGACGATCCCGCGCTTTTGGCACGAGACCGCTTTCTTGCCGGAGAACCAGAAACATCTCGCCGGAAGGCTCTTCAGCGGGCGGAAAGCGCCGCGAATCAACTCAACATAACCGCAAGGGGAATCTGCGGGAAGCAGCGCTGCGCCAAAAAATGATGCCGGCGAAGCTTGCGCTTCGCCGGCGTCTACATGCTGTGTACGACTGTATTCAGATCAATAGCGGTAGTGTTCCGCCTTGAACGGACCCGTCGGCGACACGCCGATATAGGCAGCCTGTTCGGAGCTGAGTTCGGTCAGCTTGGCGCCAAGCTTCGCGAGATGGAGGCGGGCGACCTTTTCGTCGAGATGCTTCGGCAGAACGTAGACCTCGTTCTTGTACTGGCCGGGCTTCGTCCAGAGCTCGATCTGGGCCAGCACCTGGTTGGTGAACGAGGCCGACATGACGAAGCTCGGGTGACCGGTCGCATTGCCGAGATTGAGCAGGCGGCCTTCCGACAGCAGGATCATGCGCTTGCCGCCGGGGAACTCGATCATGTCGACCTGCGGCTTGACGTTGATCCATTTGAAGTTGCGCAGCGCGGCAACCTGGATCTCGTTGTCGAAGTGGCCGATATTGCCGATGATCGCCATGTCCTTGAACATGCGCATGTGCTCGAGCGTGATGACGTCCTTGTTGCCGGTCGTCGTGATGACGATGTCGGCCGTCGGGGCCGCATCCTCGAGAGTCACGACCTCGAACCCGTCCATGGCCGCCTGCAACGCGCAGATCGGATCGACTTCCGTCACCTTCACGCGGGCGCCGGCACCCTTCAGCGATGCCGCCGAACCCTTGCCGACGTCGCCATAGCCGCAGACCACGGCGACCTTGCCGGCCATCATGACGTCGGTGCCGCGGCGGATGCCGTCGACCAGCGATTCCTTGCAGCCGTACTTGTTGTCGAACTTAGACTTGGTGACGCTGTCGTTGACGTTGATCGCGGGGAAGGGCAGCAGGCCCTTCTTCTGCAGCTGGTAGAGGCGGTTGACGCCCGTCGTGGTCTCTTCCGTGACGCCGCGGATCGCGTCGCGGTTCCTGGTGAAGAAGCCCGGCGTCGCAGCCATACGCTTCCTGATCTGGGCGAAGAGGATCTCCTCCTCCTCATTGCCCGGCTTCGACAGCACGTCCTCGCCCGCCTCGGCGCGTGCGCCGATCAGGATGTACATCGTGGCGTCGCCGCCGTCGTCCAGGATCATGTTGGTGGTGCCGCCATCGGCCCACTGGAAGATCCTGTCGGTGTATTCCCAGTATTCCGTGAGGTTCTCGCCCTTGATCGCGAAAACCGGCGTGCCGGCGGCGGCGATCGCCGCGGCTGCGTGGTCCTGGGTCGAGAAGATGTTGCAGGAGGCCCAGCGCACGTCGGCGCCGAGCGCCTGCAGCGTCTCGATCAGCACCGCGGTCTGGATGGTCATATGCAGGGAACCGGAAATGCGCGCCCCCTTGAGCGGCTTGGACGGGCCGAATTCCTCGCGGGCGGCCATGAGGCCGGGCATTTCGGTCTCGGCGATCTCGATCTCCTTGCGGCCCCAATCCGCAAGTTTGATGTCGGCAATCACATAGTCGTGGGACATGGTCTGCTCCGTGTCTGAAGGCTCGGACCCGGCGCCCGGCTGGCTACGGGGCGGCCCATTTTGGGGGCTTCCCTAGCAGACGCCCGCTCCGACCTCAATGGGATATAAAGAAATCTTTATCCCTGCATGTGACGTCGAGATCCGTCAGATCTCCTCGCCGAACCGGTCGGCGATAAGAGCTTCGAGCGCGGCGATCACTTCGCCGGCCTCGGCGCCGGTCGCGGAGACACGGATGCAGCATCCGGGGCTCGCCGCCAGCATCATCAGGCCCATGATCGAGTTGCCGCCGACCGAGACCCCGTCCTTCTCGACGGTCACGGTGGCGTTGAAGCGGTTCACCGTCTGCACGAACTTTGCCGAGGCACGGGCGTGCAATCCCCGCTGGTTCACGATCGGCAGTTCGCGGGTGATCCGGTCGACAGCGACGTTCATTTGCCGGTGAGCACCTGACTGGCGACATTGATGTATTTGCGGCCGGCTGCCTGAGCTTCCTCGACCGCCTTTTGCATGTTGTCGCCGCCGCGGACGCTGGACAGCTTGATCAGCATCGGCAGGTTCATCCCGGCGATGACTTCGACCCGACCCGGATTCATCACCGAGATCGCGAGATTCGACGGTGTGCCGCCGAACATGTCGGTCAGCATGATGACGCCGGTTCCGCTGTCGGCCCGGCGAACGGCGGCGACGATATCCAGCCGGCGCTGCTCCATGTCGTCGTCGGGTCCGATGCAGACCGTCTCGAGATTCTTCTGGGGTCCGACGACATGTTCCACTGCATTGCGGAACTCTTCAGCCAAACGACCGTGCGTAACGAGCACGAGACCGATCATACTGTGCAGACTCCCGATACACCGCTCTCGGTGCATGCTCTGATGAACGCGATCCGGACCTGCCGGCCGGCGGAGTTGGCTATGTTGTCCGCCCGTCCCCGCTTGGCAAGCCCAAATCGTTATCCGGGACAACCATATTTCAAGCGTTTTCCGGGCGTGAGGCGGCGCGGATTGCCGCTACCGCTGCGGAAATCGCTACGAGAGATGCATCGGCGTCGCGGCTGCGAAGCGTCAGCAAGGGCAGATCGACCGACTCTATACGCACCCTGGACAGCGCTGCCGGCGGCGCGTCCCGATCAACGAGATCAACGACGAGATCCACTGTCGCCGCCGGCTCGTACGGCAATTCGACGATGCCGACTCCGCGGATTTCCGCCAGGCCGGCGATCGTGCGCGGCGTGTGCGCCACGAGCCGGCCGTCCCTTCGCATGACGAAGACCTGGTCGTCGGCGAGAAGCCGCGCAAAGCCGCCTTGCCCGCGCCACATGTCAATCAGAGCGAGGGCGAGATGTGTCTTGCCGGCTCCGGCGGGGCCCCTGATCAACACCGCGCCATCGTCCAGCACGACCGCCGATGCGTGGAGGTTGACGGCATCGCCGGGCATGCCTTCGCGGGCGGAGCGGATCATTCGGCCGGCAGGGAGATGACGAAGCGCGCGCCGCGTATGTCGCCAGGCTTGAGGCCCGGGATGTTCTCCGCAGTCAGCGTGCCGCCGTGCGCCTCGACGATCTGGCGGCTGATCGACAGGCCGAGACCCGAATTCTGGCCGAAGGATTCGCTGCCGGGGCGATCGGTGTAGAAGCGCTCGAAGATGCGGTCGATGTTCTCGGCGCGGATGCCGGGGCCGTTGTCGTCCACCGAGACGACGATGCGGCGTCCAGACCGCGTCATGGAAACGACGATGCGGCCGCCCTCGTCCGGGACGAAGGAGCGGGCATTCTCGATGAGATTGGTGAGGACCTGTCCAAGCCTCAGATCGTGCCCGAGGACGGTCCAGCCCTTCACGCCCTGCGGCAGCTTGCCGACCTTGAGCTCGATATCGACCGCCTTCTTGAGCTTGCCGCCCTCGCGCGAGAAGTTGACGAGATCGGAGACCAGAGACTTGAGGTCTACCTTCGTCGCGTCCTGGCGGGCGAGCTCGGCATCGAGGCGCGACGCGTCGGAAATGTCGGTGATCAACCTGTCCAGACGCCGCACGTCGTGCTGGATCACGTCCATCAGGCGCCTGCGCGAGTCGTCGTTGCGCGCGATCGGTAGTGTCTCCACGGCGCTGCGCAGCGAGGTCAGCGGATTCTTCAGTTCATGGCTGACGTCGGCGGCAAAGCTCTCGATCGCCTCGATGCGGGCATAGAGCGCGTTGGTCATGTCGCGAAGCGCCGTCGAGAGATTGCCGATCTCGTCCTCGCGGTCCGAGAAGTCCGGGATCTCCTCGCGGCTCTTGCCGCCCCGGCGCACGCGCACGGCCGCGGCCGCCAGGCGGCGCAGCGGATTGGCGATGGTCGAAGCAGTGAGCAGCGACAGAAGCGCCATCACGAGCGCGGCGACGCCGAACACCCGCAGGATGGCCTGGCGCTCGGCCGCGATGATGTTGTCGATGTCGCCGCCTTCGGTGGACAGCATCAGCACGCCGAGCACGGCACGGAAGCGCTGCACCGGCACGGCGACGGACACCATCTGCTCGCCCTGTTCGTTGACCCGCACCACGGTCGCCCGGTTGCCGGTGAGCGCCTTGATCACCTCGGGGTAGATCGCGCCGCTGCCGCCGGGCTGCTCGCGGTAGACGGGCAGATCGGTGCGGCGGAACAGATCGCCGGCGAACTTGCCGATCCGCTCCATGAGGCTCGGCTCCTCCTGATCCACCGGCGGCAGCTGGTAGCGAAGGATCTGGCCGCGCGAATAGATGTGCTTGGAATCGAGCAGGAGATTTGCATCGCGGTCGAAAATCCGCGCACGCGTGCGCGTCGGCGAGATAAGGCGGCGCAGAACCGGCGCCACGAGTTCCGGATTGATCGGGAAGTCGAGGCTGTCCAGCTGGTCGCTCGTCGGATTGGCACTCTCGCCGGCCTGAAGCTCAAGCAACTTTTCCGGATCGATGGTGATCGCGTCCGTATCGACGGTCGCCGAGGCGGCGATCGCGGCGGCGATGATCTCGCCCTGCGTCATCAGGCTCTCGACGCGCGCCTCGATCAGCCCCTCGCGAAACTGGTTCATGTAGAGGATGCCGGAGACGAGAACGCCGAGGCCGGCGAGATTGAGGACGAGGATGCGGCGGGTGAGGCTCGAAAAGACATAGTGGCCGAGGAATCGGCGCAACGACGTCGCGGCCCGCGTGAGGAGCCGCGACCTGCCCCTCGCCGAGCTTCTCGCCGGGGTGACCCTGCCGATTTCCGTTTCCGCCGTCATTCAGCCCGTTGCGGTCCCGCGACCCATGTTACGGCGGCCTCTATGCCGGACACTTGTCCGGTCTCGCCCGGTCACGCCTCGCGGAACCGGTAGCCGACGCCGTAGAGCGTTTCGATCATGTCGAAGTCGTCGTCGACAGCCTTGAACTTCTTGCGCAAGCGCTTGATGTGGCTGTCGATGGTCCGGTCGTCGACATAAACTTGCTCATCATAGGCCGAATCCATCAGCGCGTCACGGCTCTTCACAACGCCGGGCCGCTGGGCAAGCGAATGGAGGATCAGGAACTCGGTGACCGTCAGCGTGACCGGTTCGCCCTTCCAGGTGCAGGTGTGGCGTTCCTGGTCCATCACCAGCTGGCCACGCTCGAGAGAGCGAGCCTGCTGGTTCGGCGTCTTCACGGCCGCATCCTTGGCCGCGCCGCGGCGCAACACCGCCTTGACCCGCTCGACGAGCAGGCGCTGCGAGAAGGGTTTGCGGATGAAATCGTCGGCGCCCATCTTGAGACCGAACAGCTCGTCGATCTCGTCGTCCTTGGAGGTCAGGAAGATGACGGGAAGGTCGGTCTTCTGCCGGAGCCGGCGCAAAAGCTCCATGCCGTCCATGCGGGGCATCTTGATGTCGAGGATCGCGAGGTTCGGCGGTCGTGCGGTCAGCCCCTCCAGCGCGGATGCGCCGTCGGTATAGGTTTCGACCCGATAGCCCTCGGATTCCAGCGCGATCGAGACCGACGTCAGGATGTTTCTGTCGTCATCGACAAGCGCGATTGTTGCCATATCGAACGGCTCCCTCATGTGCGGATGTCCCTTCTCTTTATTGGAAGGGCTTGTGGCGGACAAACTGGGTACAAAATGTGGCACGGATCGCCGGCCCGCGACAGACCGACCCGCCCATATCTCCCGTCCGGAAGCGACCGGCTGATGGCTGCTTAGCATCCGACGGCCGCGCGAGGGATGTGGAAGATCGACATGTTAGTCCAATATAAACGATTTAGAAAATCCTCAAAATCTTTAAATCGATTAATGATTTGATATCGTTTGTCTTTTCTGTTTCTGACCGATTCCTGCGAGGCGGTATTGCGGTGAACCGCCCTCGAGCGCCTGACATTTTGCGCCGTATCGGACCTAATCGATATTTCAGGGAGTGCAGGTATGCCCACGAAAGTGGCCGGCGTCTTCAATCCGGATCAGGGAATCGAAACGATCGGATTGGAGGACCTCGGCGAGGTCCGTTACAATCTCGGCGCCGCCGAGCTCTGCGAGGAGGCGATTCGCCTGGGCGAAGCGAACCTGACCGCCGAAGGCGCGCTCGTCGCCTATACCGGCCAGCACACCGGCCGCTCGCCGAAGGACAAGTTCGTCGTTCGCGACGCGAACACCGAAGGCAAGATCTGGTGGGACAACAACAAGGCGATCTCGCCCGAGCAATTCGACACGCTGTTCGACGACTTCAAGACCTTCCTGAAGGGCAAGAATGTCTACGTGCAGGACCTCGAAGGCGGCGCTGACCCAGCCAACGTTCTGCCGGTCCGCGTGATCACCGAATACGCCTGGCACTCGCTGTTCATCCGCAACCTCCTGATCCGTCCCGATCGCGCCAGGCTCGCGACCTTCGTGCCGAAGATGACGATCATCGACGTGCCGTCCTTCCGCGCCGATCCGGCCCGCCACGGCACGCGCACGGAAACCGTCATCGCCGTCGACCTGACCCGCATGATCGTGCTGATCGGCGGCTCCGCCTATGCCGGCGAGATGAAGAAATCCGTCTTCACCGTGCTCAACTACCTCCTGCCCGAACGCAGCGTGATGCCGATGCACTGCTCGGCCAATGTCGGCCCGCAAGGCGACGCGGCGGTCTTCTTCGGCCTGTCGGGAACCGGCAAGACGACGCTGTCGGCCGACCCGAGCCGGACGCTGATCGGCGACGACGAGCACGGCTGGGGCGAGGACGGCATCTTCAACTTCGAAGGCGGCTGCTACGCCAAGACGATCCGCCTCTCGGCCGAGGCCGAGCCGGAGATCTTCGCGACCACGCGCCGGTTCGGCACGGTGCTCGAAAACGTCGTGCTCGACGAGCGGCGCCTGCCGGATTTCGATGACGGCTCGCTGACCGAGAACACGCGCTGCGCCTACCCGCTCCACTTCATCCCGAACGCGAGCGACACCGGGCGGGCCGGCCACCCGAGGAACATCATCATGCTGACGGCGGACGCCTTCGGCGTGATGCCGCCGATCGCCAGGCTCACGCCGGCTCAGGCGATGTACCACTTCCTCTCCGGCTATACGGCGAAGGTCGCCGGCACCGAGCGCGGCGTCACCGAACCCGAGGCCACCTTCTCGACCTGCTTCGGCGCGCCCTTCATGCCGCGGCATCCGTCCGAATACGGCAATCTGCTGCGCGAGCTGATCGCCGAACACGAGGTCGACTGCTGGTTGGTCAACACCGGCTGGACCGGCGGCGCCTACGGGGTCGGCCGGCGGATGCCGATCCGGGCGACCCGGGCACTCCTGTCCGCGGCTCTCGACGGCTCGCTGAAGAATGCCCTGTTCCGCACCGATGCCCATTTCGGCTTCGAGGTGCCGGTCGAGGTGCCCGGCGTCGACGGATCGATCCTCGATCCGCGTTCGACCTGGGCCGACATGGCCGCCTACGACCGCCAGGCAAGGAAGCTGGTCAGCATGTTCATCGACAATTTCGGCAAGTTCGAGAGCCATGTCGATCACGCCGTCCGGGGCGCCGCCCCGCGGGTGCAGGAAGCGGCGGAGTAATCCGATCCTCCTTGCGAGAAATCGGCCCGGCCTCGCGCCGGGCCTTTTCTTTTGCGGCGCATCGCCTCACGATAGCGGCATGCAAGCTCCGATGCGCCCGCTCGATTTCGAGGAACTGCCGCCCGGCGACATGGTCGTACGCGCCGTCTCTTTCCAGGCACGGATGGCGCGCCGGAGGACCGTCCGCGACTTCTCGGACCGTCCGGTGCCTCGGGAGATCATCGAAGCTTGCATCGGGGCCGCGGGAACGGCGCCCTCGGGCGCCAACCAGCAGCCGTGGACTTTCGTCTGCATCTCCAACCCGGAGGTCAAGACGCGCATCCGTGCCGCAGCCGAGCAGGAGGAGCGCGAATTCTATGCGGGACGCGCGTCTTCCGAATGGCTCGAGGCCCTGGGGCCGCTCGGAACCGATGCGAACAAGCCATTCCTGGAGACGGCTCCCTGGCTGATCGTCATCTTCGCTCAACGCCACGGCGTCGACAGGGCCGGCAGGCGGATCAAGCACTACTACGTGCCCGAGTCCGTCGGGATCGCCACCGGCCTGCTGATCGCGGCACTGCACAATGCAGGCCTGGCATCGCTGACCCATACGCCCTCGCCGATGGGTTTCCTCAATGAGATCTGCGGCAGGCCGGACAACGAGAAGCCAGTGATCCTACTTGTTGCCGGCTACCCCGCGCAGGGCGCGTCGGTGCCTGACATCACCCGAAAGCCGCTGTCCGACATCGCGGTCTGGCTGCCATGACGATCGGCGAGGACATCGTCATCCGTCCGGGCATCGTCGTCCATGACGACGAGCTCGAGGAGGCATTCATCCGCGCGTCGGGTCCCGGCGGGCAGAACGTCAACAAGGTCGCGACGGCGGTGCAGCTGCGCTTCGATGCGACGAAAGCGAGGGGCCTTCCCGAACATGTCCGGGACGCGCTGATCCGGATCGCGGGGCAGCGGGCGACCAAGGACGGCGTCATCGTCATCGAGGCTAGCCGCTTCAGGCTGCAGGAGCGCAACCGCGAGGATGCCCGTCAGCGCCTCGCCGACCTCGTCGCCAAGGCGGCCGAACCACCACCCAAGCCGCGCAAGAAGACAAAACCTTCGAAGGGCGCGGTCGAGCGGCGCCTGAAGGAAAAGTCGGGGCGCGCCAATGTCAAGAAGATGCGGGGACGGGTCGGTTCCGAGTGAGCCTTCCAATCCAACGCAGGCAATGGCAAGGTCGGGCGGAGTTCAACATCTGGAGACTGAGAACCGATGGGTATCTTCGATTTCGTCAAATCGGTGGGGAAGAAGCTCGGCATCGGCGATGACGAGCCGCCGGCGGCCGACAAGCTCAAGAAGGAGCTCGATTCCTACAATCTCGGCACGGAAAAGGTGGATGTCGAGGTCCAGGGCGACAAGGTCGTGCTGAAGGGCGTCGTCAAGGACCAGTCGGTTTTCGAAAAGGCCGTCATCGCGGTCGGCAACACGCTCGGCATTTCCAAGGTCGAGGCGGGCGAACTCAAGGTGGTTGCACCCGAATCGGGGCTGAAGCTCGACGGGAACGTCGACATGACGGCTCTGGTGAAGGCCTCGACGCCGGCCAAGGAACCGGTGTTCTACACCGTGAAGAAGGGCGACAACCTGTCGAAAATCTCCGAAAAGCACTACGGCAAGGGCAAGGCATCGAAATATACGGTCATCTTCGAGGCGAACCGCCCGATGCTGACGCATCCGGACAAGATCTATCCCGGCCAGGTGCTGCGCATCCCCGACCTCGAAACCGCCTGAACGATCCCGACCGAACCGTCCGGCCGGGACATCCGGGCCGGACGGAACCCATGCGATGAAGACGCTTCCCGACGGCTTCCGTCACCTGCCCGGCTATCTGGACCTGCCCGAGCAGCGCGCCCTGGTCGAGGACATCAGGGCGGCGGTGCAGGCGGCGCCGCTTTACACGCCGGAAATGCCGCGCACCGGCAAGCCGATGAGCGTGCGCATGACGAATTGCGGCGCGCTGGGCTGGGTGACCGACCGCGAGCGGGGCTATCGCTATCAATCCACGCATCCCGCGACAGGCCGGCAGTGGCCGCCGATTCCGCACCGGCTGCTGACGATCTGGCGCGAGGTGTCGGGTGCCAGCGTCGAGCCCGAGGCCTGCCTGGTCAACTTCTACGACGACACTGCCCGGATGGGCCTGCACCAGGACCGCGATGAACAGGAGCTTTCCGCGCCGGTCGTGTCAGTCTCGCTCGGAGATACGTGCCTGTTCAGGATCGGCGGCACGGCGCGCAACGATCCGACGCAGTCCTTCCGGCTGAACAGCGGCGACGTGGTGGTGCTGGGCGGCGAATCGCGTTTGGCCTTTCACGGCGTCGACCGGATCTATCCCGGCACCTCACCGCTGCTCAAAAGCGGCGGCCGGATCAACCTGACGCTGCGGCGCGTGACCTTGCCCGGTTCCGGCGTATGAGGCCTGGTTCCCGCGAAGGCGTTCCCACGCGCCGGTGTTCGCCAGAGCCATCACGAACATGATCATGATCAGCAGCGGTGCGATGGTCACATGCGCCTCGCCAAGCGGCATCATGATGACCGGCAAGAGCATTGCGAGCGCTATCAGAAGACCGGTGCGGTTGCTCTGGCCGAACCTGGAGTTGGCAAGCAGGGCAAGCGCGCCGGTCAGCAGACCCAGGTCGTAGGTGAGCGCATAGGGCGTCACGACGAACGTCGCCACGAGCAGCAGCACCGAACGGTCGCGGTCTGACCGGCCGAGGAAGAAGGCCGCTATGGTGATGACCGCTGCAGGTATCGCGATCACGACATGCAATGCCAAAGCGGTGTCTGCGGAAAATCCCCAGTTGCGCAACATGCCGTAGATCGAGGTCAGCATCGCGAGGAAAGTGCCCTGCAATTCCCGCATGACGAGAGTCTGGTAGGGGATGACCTCGGCGAAATAGCCGCGCCACGCATCGACGCCAAAGACCACAGCCGACAGACCGACCAGAACGAAAGTCGTCGCGGCCGCGCTGGCGATCACCAGCCAACGGCGTTCGGCAAGGAGTAGGAACGGAAAGAAGACGCCGAGTTGCGGCTTGATCGTGAGCAGACCCAGAAAAACCCCAGCGAGGAGGGGCCGACTGTCCCGAAAGGCCAGCGCGGCGAGGGCGCAACCCGCGAAGAGAAATCCGTTCTGGGCGACCCAAAGGTTGTGGGCGACAAAAGGAATGATCGCAACCCAGACCAGACTGTTGTCGCGTCCACCGAATGCCCTGGCCGCCCAGATGAAGAAGGCACCAGTCACCCCCAGAAACAGCATCATCGCCGTCTTGTAGCCGAACAGGCCAAGAGGCCACAGAAACAGCAGATAGTGAGGCGGATAGCTCCAGTTATGCCAGGGAAAGTCCGGACCGAAGGCTTTGGTCAGATGCGCGAAATATGTGGCGTGGGGGCCGAACAGATCGGCCGCGCGGCCCGCGAGGATGAGTTTTCCGGCGGTCCAGTAGTTCGCGAAATCCTTGTCGGCGAAGCCCGGATGGATGCCCGGCAAGGTCAGGCCCTGCCAGGTGATGTAGAAGGTGCAGACGAGCGCGACCAGGCCCGGGACGAGCGCGATACGGTAGTGCGAGGGCAGAGAACTGAACCAGGTCATGAGCCGCTTCATCGGGGTCGCGGCATGATGATCGCCAGCGGCTAAGATAGTGTGAATCGGCGAACTCAGAGCTTCCTCAGCGCCACTTCCTCAATCAGATGATCGGCGCCCTTCTTGAGGATCAGGTCGGCGCGCGGGCGCGTGGGCTGGATGTTCTCGTGCAGATTCTTGAGGTTGATGTTCGCCCAGAGACCTTCCGCTATCGCCAGCGCCGCATCCTTGGACAGGCTGGCATAGCGATGGAAGAAGGAGTTCGGGTCGCGGAACGCGGTCTCGCGCAGACGCATGAAGCGGTCGATGTACCACTTGTGGATGAGTCCTTCCTCGGCGTCGATATAGATCGAGAAGTCGAAGAAGTCTGAAACGAAGGGCACCGCGTTGCCGTCTTTCGGCAGGTCGCGCGTCTGCAGCACGTTGATGCCCTCAAAGATGAGGATGTCCGGCCGATCGATGGTGACGAACTGCCCGGCCAGCACGTCGTAGGTGAGGTGCGAATAGAGCGGCGCGTGGACATTGCGCTGACCCGACTTGATCGCGGAGAGGAAACGCAGCAGAGCGCCGACGTCGTAGCTCTCGGGAAAGCCCTTGCGGTCCATCAGGTTTTCGCGGCGCAGCACCTCGTTTGACCAGAGGAAGCCGTCCGTCGTGACCAGATCGACCTTGGGGCTGGAGGGCCAGCGCTGAAGGAGTTCCTTCAGCACGCGGGCGGTGGTGGACTTGCCCACGGCGACGGAGCCGGCGATGCCGATGATGAACGGCGTCTTCACCGCATCGCCGGCGTTGAAGAATGCCTGTCTCTGGCGGAACAGGAGCTGGCTCGCCTCGACATGGGCCGAAAGCAGTCGCGACAGCGACAGATAGATCCGCCGTACCTCCTCCAGATCGATCGGGTCGTTCATGGAGCGCAGCCGCTGCACCTCGTCGGCCGTCAGCGTCATCGGGGTGTCGGCGCGGAAGCCGGCCCACTGCGCCGCCGTGAAGACGCGGTAGGGCGAATACTTCTCGGTGGGAGCAAGCTGATCCATCGGCCGACCCTTCTGCCGTCAGTCCTGTATGCGGGACGCCTTCTCGGCAATGCCCGACTGGGCGGTGCGGCGTTCGAGTTCCGCCATCACGTCGGAAAGCGGAATGCCCGCGATCTTCATGACCACCAGCCAATGATAGAGGAGGTCGGCGCTTTCCGAAACCAGGGCCTCGTCGTCGCCCTTGACGGCGGCGATGACGGCTTCGACCGCCTCCTCGCCCATCTTCTTGGCCGCACGCTCCATGCCGGAGCGATAGAGCTTCGCGGTCCACGAGTTCGCGTCGCCGGACAGCGCGCGCTCGCCGACGATGCGTTCGAGATCGGAAAGGGAAAAGCCGGCCATCGATCGCGCGTTTACGCTGCGCGCGGGGCGGAGTCGAGTCTCATGGCGAGACCCGCCTTTGCCATGTAGGCCTTTGCCTCGCCGATCGAATAAGTGCCGAAATGGAAGATCGACGCGGCGAGAACCGCGGTGGCGTGACCATCGCGAATCCCTTCGACCAGATGATCCAGCGTGCCGACGCCGCCCGAGGCGATGACCGGGGCGCGAACTGCGTCCGCGATTGCACGAGTGAGGGGAATGTCGTAGCCGGCCTTGGTGCCGTCGCGGTCCATCGAGGTGAGCAGGATCTCGCCCGCGCCGAGATC
Organism: Mesorhizobium sp.; assembly: GCA_019635735.1. Classification (GTDB taxonomy): domain Bacteria; phylum Pseudomonadota; class Alphaproteobacteria; order Rhizobiales; family Rhizobiaceae; genus Mesorhizobium_A. The sequence goes on along the minus strand of JAHBYX010000002.1, from coordinate 542,772 downwards.
CACGACCTTGCGCGCGAACTCGATCGCATCGATGCCGGTGGGCTTGCGGCCGCCATGGGTGAAGATCTCCCAACGGTCGGTCTCGCCCGGAGCCGACACTTTCTTGGCATCGATGGCGACGACGATGCACTGGTTGCCGAACTTGTCGGCTGCCTCCGCCACGAAATTGGGATTGTTGACCGCGGCAGTGTTGATCGACACCTTGTCGGCGCCCGCCAGCAGCAGCTTGCGGATGTCGGCGACGGTGCGCACGCCGCCGCCCACCGTCAGCGGCATGAAACACTGTTCGGCCGTGCGGGCGACGACGTCGAAGATCGTCTCGCGGTTGTCCGACGAGGCGGTGATGTCGAGGAAGCACAGTTCGTCGGCGCCGGCCGCGTCATAGGCGCGCGCGGCCTCGACCGGATCGCCGGCATCGACCAGGTCGACGAAGTTGACGCCCTTGACGACGCGGCCGTCCTTGACGTCCAGGCAGGGGATGACGCGGGATTTGAGGGTCATCTTGGCTCCTCGAACTGTGCAGCTTCTGGCTTGTGCTCCCCTCGCAGGATCGCGAGTGCCGTCGCCGGGTCGATGCGGCCGTCGTAGAGCGCGCGGCCGGAGATCGCGCCTTCGAGCTTCTTCGCGTCGGGCATGGTCATGCGCACGATGTCGGCAAGCGAAGCGAGGCCGCCGGAGGCGATGACGGGGATGGACACGGCGCTGGCCAGCTCGATGGTCGATTCCCAGTTGATGCCCGTCAGCACTCCGTCGCGGTCGATGTCGGTGTATATAATCGCGGCGACGCCCGCGCCTTCGAATTTCTTCGCCAGTTCGATGACGCCGAGTTCGGACGCTTCCGCCCAGCCCTCGACCGCAACCTTGCCGCCCTTGGCGTCGATGCCGACAGCGATCTTGCCCGGGAAGAGCCGGCAAGCCTCCTTGACGAGCTCCGGGTCGCGCACGGCGACCGTGCCGAGGATCACGCGGGCAAGACCCCGGCCGAGCCAGTCCTCGATCTGGGGCAGGGTGCGGATGCCGCCGCCCAGCTGCACCGGATTCTTCGTCGCCTTGAGGATCGCGCCGACGGCGGCGCTGTTGACGCTTGCGCCTTTGAAGGCGCCGTTGAGATCGACCACGTGCAGCCAGGAGAAGCCCTGATCCTCAAAGGCTTTCGCCTGTGCGGCAGGATCCTCGTTGTAGACGGTCGCCGTCGCCATGTCGCCGAGCTTGAGGCGGACGCACTTGCCGTCCTTCAAGTCGATCGCGGGAAAGAGGATCATGCGTCAGACGCCCTCGACCACCGCCATGTGGGCCGTCGCGAACTGCTGCCTGAGTTTGAGCGCCTCCTGGTATTCGGGCGAGTTGTGGCAGTCCAGCGCGGTCTGGTAATCCTTGAACTCGATGACGACCATGCGCGTCGCGGGCGGCCCCTCGAACATCTCGTGCTGGCCGCCGCGAACGACGAACTTCGCGCCGTATTTCTCGAACGCTGCCTTGTTCGCCGCCATGTAACGCGGATAGCTGTCCGGATCGGTGATGTCGACCATCGCCATCCAGTAGCCCTTCTTCGTCGTCATGGATTCCACCTCAGAAAGTTGGCGATGAGGGCGAGGCCCAGTTCCTGGCTCTTTTCGGGATGGAACTGGGTGCCCACGAGATTGTCGTGGCCGACGGCGGCCGTTACCTGGCCGCCATAATCGGCGGTCGCGAGCACCTGGTCATCGTTCGTCGCGTCGAGATGGTAGGAATGCACGAAATAGGCGTGCAGCCCGTCATCGCCGGTGCGGATGCCGTCGAAGAGCGGGTGGGGATGTTTCACGTGAATCGTGTTCCAGCCGATCTGCGGGATTTTCAGCGACCGGTCGGAGGGCTCGATTTCCTTCACGTCGCCGGCGATCCAGCCGAAGCCCTTCGTGATCGTCTTCTCCAGGCCGCGTTCGGACATCAGCTGCATGCCGACGCAGATGCCGAGGAACGGGCGGCCTTTGCCGATGGCGACCTCCTCCACCGCTTCCCACATGCCGGGAACCGCGTGCAGGCCGGCGGCGCAATCGGCATAGGCACCGACGCCGGGCAGCACGATGCGGTCGGCCGTGCGCACGCGTTCGGCATCGGCCGTCAGGTCGATCTCAGCAGCAATGCCGGCTTCGCGCGCGGCGCGCTCGAACGCCTTTGTGGCCGAGCGCAGATTGCCCGAACCATAGTCGATGATCGCGACCCGCATCGTCACCGCGCTCCGGGATAGGAGAAGAGGCCGAGCGCCGGGCCGGCGGGAACCGGCCGCGGCGACAGCGGTTCGGCTGACGGCATGGGTGGCGCCCGTTCGACCCTGTCATCGACCGTGTCGGACCCTTCGGCGAAGAGGTGTTTCGTCTCGGCGTCGTCGCGATTGTAGGCGTCGACCACGCCCCATTCGTGCCAGCCCCGGCGGCGAAGCGCCGCGATCCGGATCGCCGGCGCCTCCAGTCCGACATAGAGCGAGACCAGCAGCGACAGGAGCGGAGCGGCGTCGCCGAAACCGGAAACGCCGCCAAGCGAGCCCAGCACCGCCATGACCGCGAAGGCGAGGAGCGCCTCGATCCAGAGCCGATGCCAGGCAAGCCAGATCGGCGGCAGCAGAAAGGCCAGGACGTGGAAGCCGTCCCGGACATATACCGCTTCGTCGCGGCCTTCCGGGGCTTCCATCACCACGAAGCTCGCCATCGGACTATCCTTTCAGCGTTCCCTTGGTCGAGGGAATGGCGCCTGCCTGGCGCGGATCGGCCTCGATCGCGGTGCGCAGAACGCGCGCCACGGCCTTGAAGCAGGTCTCGGCGATGTGATGGCTGTTGGCGCCGTAGTGGTTGGTCACGTGCAGAGTCACGCCCGCATTCTGCGACAGGGCCTGGAAGAACTCGCGCACCAGTTCGGTGTCGAAGGTGCCGATCTTCGGCGCCGTGAAAGCGACGTTCCAGACGAGGAAGGGCCGGCCCGACACGTCGATCGCGGCGCGCGTCAGCGTCTCGTCCATGGCGAGGTCGAGCGAGGCGTATCGGCAGATGCCGCGCCGCTCGCCAAGCGCTTTCGAGATCGCCTGGCCGAGCGCGATGCCGACATCCTCGACCGTGTGGTGGTCGTCGATGTGCAGATCGCCCTTAGCGCGCACGGCCATGTCGATCAGCGAATGGCGCGACAGCTGCTCGAGCATGTGATCGAAGAAGCCGACGCCGGTCGAGACGTCGAACTTGCCCGAACCGTCGAGGTCGACCGAAACGGAGATCTCCGTTTCCTTGGTCGCCCGTTTGATCTCGGCGCGGCGCGGCGTGGTGCTGGGCATTCGCGGTATCCCTGGGTCCCGAAGTGACCGCCTCTTATCAGCATGTTAGAGGTAATTCCAGTTGACGGGGCGGCGCAAACCTGACCGATCGGCCAGGGGGAAGCGAAGATTGCAATCACGGTTAGCGTGCATACATAGGTCGGCATTGGAGACGACCACGGCGCTTCGGGCCGGGCCGTTTCGCTCTCGGAGTATTTCATGTCCAACGAAATCATCATGCACGGAACGACGATCGTGACCGTGCGCAAGGGTGGCAAGGTCGTCATCGCCGGCGACGGCCAGGTGAGCCTCGGCAATACGGTGATGAAAGGCAACGCCCGCAAGGTGCGCCGCATCGGCAAGGGCAACGTCATCGCGGGCTTCGCCGGAGCCACCGCGGACGCCTTCACCCTTCTGGAGCGCCTCGAATCCAAGCTCGAGCAGTATCCCGACCAGCTGACCCGCGCCTGCGTTGAACTTGCAAAGGACTGGCGCACCGACCGCTACCTGCGCCGCCTCGAAGCGATGATGCTGGTGGCCGACAAGTCCGTGACGCTGGCCCTGACCGGCACCGGCGACGTGCTGGAACCGGAGCACGGCGTGATGGCGATCGGCTCGGGCGGCAATTATGCCCTGGCCGCCGCCCGCGCGCTGGTGGAGACCGATCTGGATGCCGAGGAAATCGCGCGCAGGGCGATGAAGATCGCGGCCGACATCTGCATCTACACCAACGAATCGGTCACGCTCGAAACGATCGATGCCGCGTAAGCCGACCTACGGCTTTCGCGCCGTGACCGAAGCCGACCTGCCGCTGCTTGCCGGCTGGCTCGCCGAGCCGCATGTCCGCGAGTGGTGGGGCGATCCGGACCAGAGCCTCGCCGAATTGCGCGAGGTCATGGAGAACGTCGCGATGGAAGCGCTCATCGTCGAGCTGGACGGGAAACCGATCGCCTATCTCCAGAGCTACGATCCGCATCTGGAGGACGATCACCCCTATGCGGACCAGCCGTTCGGCACGCTCGGGCTAGACATCACGATCGGCATCCCCGGACTGCTGGGTCTCGGCCATGGCAGTGCGATCATCGCGCAGTTCGCCGAGCAGCTGTTCGAGGAAGGCGCGCCGCGGCTGATCATCGATCCGCACCCGACGAACGCGCGGGCCATCCGGGCCTATGAGAAGGCGGGCTTCGTCCCCTTCGACACGAGAACTTCAATCTATGGCCCCGCCCTGATGATGGCGCGGGATGCCGAGGAAGAGACGGACTAAGATGACCAATTTTTCCCCCCGCGAGATCGTTTCCGAACTCGACCGCTATATCGTCGGCCAGAAGGACGCCAAGCGGGCCGTCGCGATCGCGCTGCGCAACCGCTGGCGCCGGCAGCAGCTGACCGGCCAGATGCGCGAAGAGGTCATGCCGAAGAACATCCTGATGATCGGGCCGACCGGCGTCGGCAAGACCGAGATCGCGCGCCGTCTCGCCCGGCTCGCCGGGGCGCCTTTCATCAAGGTCGAGGCGACCAAGTTCACCGAAGTCGGCTATGTCGGCCGGGACGTCGAACAGATCATTCGCGACCTCGTCGAGGTGGCGATCGGCCTGGTGCGCGAGAAGATGCGCGAGGACGTCAAGGCGCGGGCGCATCTGAACGCCGAGGAGCGCGTGCTCGAAGCGCTGGTCGGAAAGACCGCAAGCCCCGCGACGCGCGATTCCTTCCGCAAGAAGCTGCGCAACGGCGAGATGGACGACAAGGAGATCGAGATCGAGGTGGCCGACACCGGCACCGGCGGCATGCCCGGCTTCGAGATTCCCGGCATGCCGGGCGCCAATATCGGCGTGATGAACATCAACGACATGCTGTCGAAGGCGATGGGTCAGAAGCGGACGAAGACGCGCAAGACGACGGTGAAGGAATCCTACAACCTGCTGATCGAGGACGAGTCCGACAAGCTGCTCGACCAGGACCAGGTGGTTGCCGCGGCGCTGCAGTCGGCGCAGGACGACGGCATCGTCTTCCTCGACGAGATCGACAAGATCGCGGCCCGCGACGGCGGCGTGGGCGCCGGCGTATCGCGCGAAGGCGTGCAGCGCGACCTGCTGCCGCTGGTCGAGGGAACCACGGTCGCGACCAAATACGGACCGATCAAGACCGATCACATCCTGTTCATCGCGTCGGGCGCGTTCCATGTCGCCAAGCCGTCGGACCTGCTGCCCGAATTGCAGGGCCGCCTGCCGATCCGCGTCGAGCTCCGGGCGCTCGAGAAGGACGATTTCAAGCGCATCCTGACCGAACCGGAGGCGAGCCTGATCAAGCAGTATATCGCGCTGATGGCGACCGAGGGAGTGGAACTCTCCTTCACCGACGATGCGATCGACAGCCTGGCCGGCATCGCGGTCGACCTCAATTCGAGCGTCGAGAACATTGGTGCGCGACGTTTGCAGACGGTGATGGAGCGCGTGCTCGACGAGGTCTCCTACGAGGCTCCGGACAAGTCCGGCCTGGCGATCACGGTCGACGCCGCCTTCGTGGCGAAGAATGTCGGCGATATCGCCAAGAACACAGATTTGTCGCGTTTCATCCTGTAAAGGCATGGGTGTGGCCTCGCGGCCACCCCCGATCATCTGCTGACTATACAGGTCGATTGCCGCCATCTTCGCACTCGACTTCCCGAACGTCAGTCCTTAGACGGGGAAAAGGGGCTTGGGCACAGTCGCATAATTGGGCGAGGAATGAAGAAGCTGGCTGTCGTGCTGATGGGTCTTTCGGTGCTGGCGGCCGCTCCCGCCGCCGCCGCGACCGTCGTTCCCGCCGGAAACCGCAATGTCGAGCAGCCGCAGGTTCCGGGCGGTTCGGCGTCTCGCACCAAGGCCCTCAAGACCAGCTACGACGCGAAATACCGCAAGGTGATCTCGCTCCTGCGCAACGACAGGGCGCTCAGGCAGAAGATCGCCGCGGCGGCGCGCCAGTTCGACATCGATCCGCTGCACATCGCCGGGGCGATCGTCGGAGAGCATACCTACAATGTCGACGCCTACGATCGGCTGCAGACCTATTACGTCAAGGCCGTCTCCTATCTCGGCTCCAGCTTCTCGTTCTCCTATGGCGGCGAGGACATCGCAGAATTCATCGAGCGACCGCAGTTCGCGCCATGCGCCGGCCTGCCCGGCAGCTATGCCGTCTGGACCTGCCGCGAAGAGGTGTGGGATTCCTCGTTCCGCGGCAAGACCGTCGACGGGAAAGAATTCCCGAACAACCGGTTCAGCGCCGTCTTTTTCCAGCCCTTCTATTCCGGACAGACTTTCGGCATCGGTCAGCTCAACCCGCTGACCGCGCTGCAGATGAGCGATATCGTCTCGAATGTGACGGGCGCGCCGAAGCTCGATTATCGCGACGCGCAGGCGGTCTACGGGACGATCATGGATCCCGATCAGACGCTTCCCTATGTCGCCGCGACGCTTCGCAAGGCGATCGACGCCTATGCCACGATTGCAGATTTCGACATCTCGCAGAATCCGGGACTGACCGCGACGCTCTACAATGTCGGCGGACCGGAAGCCCGCGCCTATGCGCTGAAGGCCGAGAATCAGCGTCGCATGAACGAAGGTCTCGAACCGAAGCTTCCGGAAGAGAACTATTACGGCTGGCTCGTGAACGACCGGATCGCCGACCTCAAGGCGCTTTTCTGATCAGTCCCCGCGCCGCGGCGGGCGCTGCACGATCGCGATCAGCTGGTCCAGCTCGGACGGGGTGAGCTGCGCGATCCGCCCGGCGAGCAGGTTCGCGAGCTCGGTGGCGCGCGGCGACAGGCCCGACGTGTCGATGACGGCGCGCGGATCCGACGCCTCGGCAAGGCGCAGGAGCTCCTCGGCATCGTCCCAGATGATGTTGAAATAGCCGATGATCTTCTGCAGCATCGCCCAGGTCGGGCGGCCGCGGCGGCCGTGTTCCAGGGCCGAAAGGTAGGCAGAGCTGACGCCGAGAGCCGCCGCCATCTCCTTTTGCGAGACGCCGCGTGCCTTGCGCAGGTCGCGCACCTTCGCGCCGAACGGCGTCATGGGCCTGTATCGTGCGGCAGTCGCCGCAGCCTGACGTAGAGCGCCCCCTCGCCACCATGGTTGCGCGCCGCATCCTCGAAGCCGCTCACCAGATCGCGGAAGGGCGGCGTCGCAAACCAGCCCGGGACGGAGCGCTTCAGGACGCCGTCGCTGGCGAGCGAGCGCCCCTTGCCGGTGATCACCAGGACGTAGCGGATTCCGGACCCATGCGCGCGGCGAAGGAAGGAGAGCAGCAGGCTATGGGCTTCGTCCTGGCGCAGGCCATGCAAATCCACCCGCGCCTCGATTGGCAGCCTGCCCTTGGAGATCTTCTTCTGGGTCAGGCGGTCGAGATGATGAACCTGCAGGCGCTGCGGCTGGACCGGCTTTGGTTGCGCGGGCGGCGGGGTCTGCGGTGCGGGCTTTGCCGGCGGCTCTTCCGCGCGGGGCGGCTCCGCCTCGACGCCCGGCTTCCCCTTCAGCGGACGCGCCGTGCGCGCCACAAGGTTCCACAGGATCCGTTCTTCCTCCGTCAGGTCGCGGACACGGGATCGGCTCATCGCGCGTGTCCTGCAACCAGGGGATTCGGCACGAGCGCATAGAAATCGGCCGCGCTCCTGACCACCCCGGCGATTTCGCCCGCCGCATCGCCGCAACCCGCGAACAGGTCGCCGCGCGCGGCACCAACGATCGCCGAGCCGGTGTCCTGTGCGATCATCAGGCGGCGGAAGGGCTTTCCCTCAAAGGCAGTCAGCTCGGGCGCGACGATGAAGAACGGCGTTCCGAACGTGTGCAGCAGCCGGTCCACGGCGACGGAGCGTCCCGGCGTCAGCGGCACCTTGGCAGCGGCCACCGGACCGAGCGCCGGATCGTCGACCGCGGCCTCGCGGAAGAAGATGAACGACCTGTTCTGCCAGAGGATCTCGTCAATACGTTCCGGATGCGCGCGGAACCAGGCGCGGATCGACTGCATGGTGACGTCGGCCAGGGGTATCTCTCCGAGGTCGGCGAGGATCCGGCCGGGCCCGGTGAAGCGCTGGCCGCTCTTGGCCGCATAGGTTACCCGCCGGACGGAGCCGTCCGGCATGCGCAGCCGCGCGGCGCCCTGGACATGGATGAAGAAGACGTCCACCGGATCTTCCAGCCAGGCAAATTCGAGACCGCGGCCGGCGAGCGCGCCGCGCTCGATCTCGCCCCTGTCATAGTATTCGACATTGCCGTCGGGCGTCTTGCGTCCGAAAGCCAGATACGGATCAAGCCCGTCAGGGCGATTGGCGTCGTCGATGTCGACGAGATCCACGGGCCGTGCATAGAGCGGGAAGCGGAATTTTTCGGTCCGGACGGGTGAAGCGTCGGCCTCGGGTTCATAGAAGCCGGTCACGAAGCCGTGGTCGGCCCCGCTCGATGGGGCAACGAGACAGGGCGTGAAATGCCACTCGAAAAAGGAGCGTGCCGCCGAATTGTCGACAGATGCAGAAGCGCGTGCTTCGGCATAGGCCGGGTCGAACGCCGCACAATCAACGCCCAGGCTGCCGGTTCGGTACGGTTTCTCGAGGACACGGAATGCCGAGCGCCGGAAGGCCTCGAATGCGAGCGTTTGATCGTCCTCACGCCAGCCGGGAAGATCGCAGAAGGGGACCGGGCGGAACGCCGAGGACAGGAGCATCGGCCATCTCCGCCGGGAGGATCAGTCTTCGGCTTCGGTTGCGACCAGCTTCCAGTTCGGGTCCCGGGATTTCGTGTCGCGGGCGAAAGTCCAGACGTCCTTGACCTCGGCAACCGTTTCGGGATCGCCGTCGATCACCTCGCCGGCATTGTTGCGCGTGGCGGAGATGAGTTCGCTGACGATGCGCAGCGTGACGTGCGCCTCACTGCCCTTCATCTCGGCGCCGACGATTTCCGCCTTGTCGATACCGACGAAGGACGACTGGATCTTCTCGTTGCGCTGCTCGCGCTCGGCGATCGCCTGGACGAAGCCGTCGTAGACCTCGCGGGACAGAAGGTTCTTGAGCGTCTTCCGGTCGCCGTCGGCATAGGCCATGACGATCATCTCGTAAGCCATCTTCGCGCCATCGACGAAGGTGGCCGGTTCGAACGTGTGATCGGCGTCCTTGATCGCGCGCATGCCCTTGTTCAGGTCGGTGCCGGGTGCCGCGGCCTTGTCGATCGAAGCGTAGCTTTCTTCACTCGATTCGGTCGCCTTGCGGCGCGGCAGAGAGACGACATTGTCCTGCGCGGCAGGCTCTGCCTCGCGCCTGCTGCGCCCGGCGGTGTAGGGATCGAAGGGCGGGCGCTCGTTGCCTGTGCGGCGACCGAGCACGTTGCGCAGCTGGATGAAGATAACCACCGCCGCGACCAGGAAGATGATCGTACCCAAATCGAAAAATTCCATATTCTTCCGCCAGACGACTGAGCTATGGCCACGAATGCGAAGGATCATTATCGACCGCTTGGCAAGCCGATACAATGCTCGACGTTTGCATATAGAGTGGCAACCGCAATCATTCAAATCCCGTGGTCGCGTTCCTATGTTAGGGGAGCCGCGTTCGGCGGCCTCAGTCGCGGAATCCCATGACCAGAACGATCGTCGGTATCTTCTTCCTTCTCCTGCCCCTGCTGGAGATCGCGGGATTCGTCGTCGTCGGCAGCCGCATCGGCGCCCTTGCGACTGTCGGCCTGGTAATCGCCTCGGCTGTCCTCGGCGCCTTGCTTCTTCGAATCCAGGGCATCGGAGCGCTGCGGCGGGCACAGATCCAGGCTCAGGCCGGCGGCGCCCCCGACCGCGAGATCGTGCATGGCGCGATGATCGTCCTGGCCGGACTGCTGCTCATCATCCCCGGCTTCATCACCGACATCATCGGACTGCTGCTCTTCCTGCCCCCGGTGCGCGATCTTGCGTGGAACGCGATCCGCTCCCGCATCGTCGTGGTCGGCACCGGCTTCGGCATGCGCGGCGCGCAGGCCAGGCGCGAGACCAAAGTGATCGATCTGGACGAGCAGGACTACCGGGAGATCAACGACAACGGGCCATCGCCCTGGCGACGCCCGGATGCCGAGTAGACCTCGGCAATCCGCCTCGCAAACTTGCTATGCGGGGTCGGGCATGCTAGCGAACGCCCCGATTTGAAACGGGCCGCGACGAGCCCACCGACCAAGGAACGGGATCAATGGCAGAGAACGAGACCGGCGCAAAGGCCGGCAACGGCGCGCAGCCTTCGCTCAATGTGCTGGCGCAGTATGTCAAGGATCTGTCCTTCGAGAGCCCGAATGCTCCGAATTCCCTGCGCGCCCGCGAGACCGCTCCGGGCATCAATATCAACGTCAATGTCAACGCGAACCCGCTCTCCGATACCGAGTTCGACGTGAACCTGACCATTTCGGCGAAGGCTGGAGCGGACAAGGATGTTCTGTTCAACGTCGAGCTGGTCTACGGCGGCGTCTTCCGCATCAGCGGCTTCCCGAAGGAACACACGCTGCCGATCCTCTTCGTCGAGTGCCCGCGGCTGCTGTTCCCGTTCGCGCGGCAGATCATCGCCGAGGCAACGCGCAACGGCGGCTTCCCGCCGCTGATGATCGATCCGATCGACTTCGCGCAGATGTTCCAGGCCCGCATGGCCGAAGAGCAGGCCCGCGGCAAGGTGCAGATGTCGAGCTGATCAGGCTTCCGCCTCGGCAAGAGGCTGGAAATCCGGTTTCAGCCAGATCGCCTTCTCTCCAAGAGACGCCACGAGCCTGGCATGGGCTTCCCGCTCCGGCGCGGTGAGCCTCGGCGGCAGGGGTTCGGGCCGTGCCGCCAGAACGACCTGCACCTCGATATCTTCCCTGCGGTTCGCCGAGGTTTCGGCAACCGACAGGCCAAAGGCGGCCTGCTTCCCGCCGATCAGCTCGATATAGACCTCGGCCAGAAGACCTGAGTCGAGCAGCGCGCCGTGGCGGGTTCGATGGCTGTTGTCGATGCCATAGCGCCGGCAGAGCGCATCGAGCGAATTCGGCCCCATCGGATGCTTGCGGCGCGCAATGGCCAGCGTATCGACGACGCGCGACTGTTCGATCGGCGGCTTGCCGTAGCGGGCGAATTCGGCGTTGAGGAAGCCGATGTCGAAGCCCGCGTTGTGGGCGACGAGCGTGGCGCCGTCGATGAAAGCGCAGAATTCGTCGACGATGCCGCCGAAGACCGGCTTGTCAGCCAGGTCGGCCATGGAAATCCCGTGAACCGCCTGGGCCTCCGGATCGATCGGCCGGCCGTCGGGATTGATATAGACATGATAGGTGCGGCCGGTCGGGAACCGGTTGACCAGTTCGATCGCGCCGATCTCGATCACCCGCTCGACGCGCGAATCAAGGCCCGTGGTTTCCGTATCGAAGACGATCTCGCGCATCGAATCACTCCTCGAACGAGGATGCGGCAGCGAAGTGCCGGCAACAAGTCCCGGCCCCGGCGTCGTCAACACATCCCGACATCACGCCGTCAGGGCTTCGATGATCTGCCCGACCGAGTGCCTGGCGGCTTCCATGCCGGCGCCCGTATCGACGACGAAATCGGCCAGCCGCCGCTTTTCCGCGTCCGGCACCTGCCGCGCGAGAATCGCCTCGAATTTCTCCGCCGTCATGCCCGGCCGGGCAAGCACGCGTTCGCGCTGAACCTCCGCCGGGGCGGAGACGACCACGACCTTGTCGACGCGATCGCGTCCACCGGTCTCGAACAGAAGCGGAATGTCGAGAACGACGATTTTCGCACCCGCCGCCCGATGCCGCGCCAGAAAGGCGTCGGCGTCGGCCCGCACGAGCGGATGCACGATCGTCTCGAGCTTCCGGATGGCGTCGGAATTGCCGATCACGCGCTGGCCGAGGAGATTGCGATCGATGCGGCCGTCAACGGTCACGCCCGGAAAGGCGGCCTCGACCAGCGGCACGGCCGCACCCGAATAGAGACGGTGCACCGCCTCGTCGGAATCGTGCACCGGAACGCCGGCCTCGGCGAACATCTTCGCGGTGGTCGACTTGCCCATGCCGATGGAGCCCGTCAGGCCGATGACGATCATCGGTGGGCGCCCAGATCGGCGATGACGAGGTCGCGAAGTTCCTGCGTGACGGTCGGGCGTCCGCCGAACCAGCGCTCGAAACCGGGTACTGCCTGGTGGAGCAGCATGCCGAGCCCGTCGACCGTCTCCAGACCGCGGGCGGCGGCGGCCTCGAGCAGCGGCGTGCGGAGGGGCACGTAGACGATGTCGGTAACGAGCGCATGGTCGGGGAGCCTGGCGACGTCGGCGGGGAGCGATCCCTCGCCGTCCATCCCGAGCGACGTCGTGTTGACCAGCAGGTCGGCGGAAGGCAGCAGCCGGTCGGTGGCGTCAATGCCGTGGGCGCCCACCTTGGAGCCGAACAGCTCGGCGAGTTCCTGCGCCCGCGCCGGCGTCCGGTTGACGATCTCCACCCTGCGGTAGCCGGCGCCGAGGATCGCGTGGACCACGGCGCGCGCCGCGCCGCCCGCGCCGAGGACGAGCGCGGTGTCGCGGCCGCGCCATGAGGGCGCGAACTGGTCGAGATTGGCGGCGAAACCGATCGCATCCGTATTGCCGCCGCAGACCCTGCCATCCTCGATCCAGAGCGTGTTGACCGCGCCGACCGCATCGGCCTCCGCGTCGCGACGTTCCACGGTTTCGAAGGCCGCTTCCTTGTGCGGGATGGTGACATTGCCGCCGGCGAAGCCGCTCTGCGGCAGGGTCGCAATGAAGGAGCGGATGTCGGACGGATCGATGTCGATGCGCCCGTAGCTGCCGGAGATCCCGAGCGTCGAGAGCCAATGGCCGTGGATCAAGGGCGAGCGGGAATGGGCGACCGGGTGGCCGCAGACGAAGGCGCGGATGTCAGCCATCGATGGCTCCGAGACGTCGAAGCTCGGCGACGAGCGGGAGCAGCGGCAAGCCGACGATCGTGAAATGATCGCCCTCGATCGAGTCGAAGAGCTGGATGCCCTCGCCCTCGATCTGGTAGACACCAACGCTGCGCAGAACCTGATCGCCGACACGCGACAGATAGCGTCCGATATAGGCCGGATCGAGCTTGCGCATCGTCATGTTGGCAACCGAGACATGCCCCCACAGCGCCTTGCCGTCGCGCGCAAGCACGACTGCGCTGTTCAAATGGTGGGTTCTGCCTGAGAGCTTGAGCAACCGCCGCCGTGCTTCTTCCATGTCGGCAGCCTTGTGAAGCACTTCGTCGCCGAGCGACAGCGTCTGGTCGGAGCCGATGACCAGCGCGCCGGGAAACCGCTCGCTCACCTCCTCGGCCTTCGCCTCGGCGAGGATCCAGGCGAGGTTCTCGGGCGAAATCGCGGCGTCGCCGACGGCTTCTTCCACCGCGCGCTCATCGATCCGCGATGGATTCGCCTCCGTTTCGATACCCGCATTGCGCAGCATCGCGAGGCGGAACGGGCTTGCGGAGGCAAGAATGATCCGGGTTGTCATGGGCGAACCGGTTAGCGCGTCCGGCCCCGCAGCGCAACGATGGCAGCAGCCGTCTCCTCGATCGATCGCCGGCTGACATCGATCATCGGCCAGTTGTGCCGCGCACAGATCTGCCTTGCATAGGACAGTTCCTCGGAGATCGTGCTCCTGTCGACATAGGTCCGGGCGTCGAAGCCGGTCGTCGTGCCGAGCAATCTGTTCTGCCGCACGTGGGAAATGCGCTCAGCCGTGGCGATGAGACCGACGATCAAAGGCCGCTTCGCGGTCAAGAGACTGTCCGGAATCGGAACGCCGAGGACGATCGGGATGTTGGCGGTCTTGATGCCGCGGTTCGCCAGATAGATGCTGGTCGGAGTCTTCGACGTGCGCGAGATGCCGATCAGCACGACATCGGCCTCCTCGATGTCGGCGGGGAGCTGGCCGTCATCATGGTCCATGGTGAAGTTGAGGGCGTCGATGCGACGGAAATATTCCGCATCGAGCACATGCTGAGCGCCGACCCGGCGGCCGGCGGGCGCTCCGAGATAGGACTGGAAGACCGTCAGCACCGGCTCCAGGACGGAGACACAGGGGAGACCCATCGCAGCGCATTTCTGGTCGATGATGGCGGCCAGTTCCTTATCGACGACAGTGTAGAGGACGATCCCCGGCTCGGCGTCGATCTCCTCGATCACCTTGGCCAGCTGCTTCTCGGTGCGGATCAGCGGATAGATGTGCTCGATCGCCCGCGTGTCCTTGTACTGAGCCGATGCCGCGCGGCCTGCGGCCAGGAGCGTCTCGCCCGTCGCGTCCGAGATCAGGTGCAGATGGAAGAAGCTTTGCGGTTTGCTCACAGCCCGGATCGGCCCCTGTTGACGAGTGTGGACAAGCGGGACAGATCGGATCCGCCGGCGGCACGGACTGTATCAGATGACTCTTTGTCCACAATGCACGGGCCTGCGGATCATTTGCCCTGGGCCTGTGGATGAATCGGCTCCGGAACGGTTTGGCGTCACCTGTCCACAGCTCGCCATTTGACGCTGTCGCAGCCAACCCGCTGATTCAGAAACGAGAATTCGAAGGTCCCTTCGACTTATGCACTTCTCGATACATCTGGACATGGAAGGGCCTGGCGGCCTATTCGTCAACGGATTGGGGATGACCGATGATCCCCGTTAGAGACAGACTCTAAGAATCAAAAGAAGATTCGAAGATTCATTTCTTTATTGGGAAAGAGGCTTGATGGCTCAGCCGAGCACGCCGAGAAGGATTGTCGCCGAGGTGCTGCGAGGCGAAACCGCATTTCCGCCTCCGGTCTGGCTGATGCGCCAGGCTGGGCGCTACCTTCCCGAGTATCGCGAGACGCGGAAGAAAGCCGGGAGCTTTCTCGATCTCTGCTACAATCCCGACTACGCCGTGGAGGTGACGCTCCAGCCGATCCGCCGGTTCGGCTTCGATGCGTCGATCCTGTTCTCGGATATTCTCGTCGTGCCGCATGCGCTGGGGCGCGACCTTCGGTTCGAGGAGGGTCGCGGGCCGCTGATGACGCCGATGAGCGTCGACGATGTCGTGCGGCTGGATCGGAGCCGGTTCCACGAGACTTTGGAGCCGGTCTACGAGACAGTCAGGCGATTGCGGGCAGTTCTTCCGGCGGAAACGACGCTGTTGGGGTTCTGCGGCGCGCCGTGGACGATCGCGACCTACATGATCGCCGGGCATGGCACGCCGGACCAGGCGCCGGCGCGGCTCTTCGCGTATCGCCATCCGGAAGCGTTCATCCAGCTTCTCGATACGATCGCGGAGGTATCTGCGGAGTATCTGATCCGGCAGCTCGATGCCGGGGCGGATGCGGTGCAGATCTTCGATTCCTGGTCGGGCGTGCTGGACGAGCCGTCTTTCGCCTCGTTCTGCATACGGCCGGTGAGGAAAATCGTCGAGAAAGTGCGCGAGGCTCGCGCCGATGCGCTGGTGATCGGTTTCCCCAAAGGCGCGGGCAGCCTCTACGACGGCTACCGGGAGGCAACCGGCGTGAACGGGCTCGGGCTCGATTGGTCCGTGCCGATGTCGCAGGCGAAGCGCCTGCAGGCAGCAGGCGCCGTCCAGGGCAATCTCGACCCGATGCGGCTGGTGGCGGGCGGCCGAGCGCTAGAAGACGGCGTGGGTGCCGTTCTCGAGGGCCTGGGGGGAGGTCCGCTGATCTTCAACCTCGGTCACGGCATCACGCCCGAGACGCCGGTCGCGCATGTCGAGGCAATGCTTCGGCAAATCAGGGCGGCGCGCTGACATGGCCGGCGATTCGAAGGATTCCGGAGCCGTTGCTCTGCGCAGGGCGGCCATCGCGCTCGCGATCTTCGTCGCGCTGACGCTCCTGCTGCTCGCCGCCGCGCCGGACGACCTCTATCTTTGGATCAAGGCCGTGCATGTCATCGCGGTGATCGCATGGATGGCAGGCATGCTCTATCTGCCGCGGCTGTTCGTCTACCACGTCGATTCCGAGCGCGGGTCGGTGCAATCCGAGACGTTCAAGGTGATGGAGCGGCGTCTCTACCGGGGGATCATCAACCCGTCCATGATCATTGCCTGGGCGGCGGGCCTGTGGCTGGCGTGGAAGGGCTTCGGCTTCATGGGCGGGTGGCTTCACGCCAAGATCGCGCTGGTGGTCGCGATGTCGGGAATGCACGGCTATCTCGGCGGCGCGGTTCGGCGCTTCGCGGAAGACCGCAACCAGAAGCCTGCGCGGCATTGGCGTATCGTCAACGAGGTGCCGACCGTTTTGATGATAGCCATCGTGATCCTGGTCATCGTCAAGCCGTTCTGAGAGGTTCACGGTGGCGGGCGAATTGACGGCTTGCGCTTTGGCAAGCCCGATTGTATGAGAAGGGCCTTCCCTTTCCGCCTCGCGCTCGTGCCGTCTCAAGCATATCGACGCGCCGACGGCGTTTCCTAAGCACCGATGCCAGTCCGCGTTTCGTATCCGGACCCCCGAATTCATCCAGAGCCCGCCCCATGCAGGAAATGAAACTCGCAGACTTCAAGAACAAGAAGCCGCCGGAGCTGATCGCTTACGCGGAATCGCTGGAGGTCGAGAACGCCAGCGTCATGCGCAAGCAGGAACTGATGTTCGCAATCCTGAAGAAGCTCGCGGCGCAGGATATCGAGATCATCGGTGACGGTGTCGTCGAGGTGCTGCAGGACGGGTTCGGCTTCCTGCGTTCGGCGAACGCGAACTACTTGCCGGGACCGGACGATATCTACATATCGCCGTCGCAGATTCGCCGCTTCTCGCTGAAGACCGGCGACACCGTCGAGGGCCCGATCCGCAGCCCGAAGGAAGGAGAGCGCTACTTCGCGCTGCTCAAGGTCAACACGATCAATTTCGACGATCCGGAGAAGATCCGTCACAAGATCCATTTCGACAATCTGACGCCGCTCTATCCGACGTCGCGGCTGAAGATGGAGCTGGAAGTCCCGACGTCGAAGGATATTTCGGCGCGGGTCATCGATCTCGTCGCACCGCTCGGCAAGGGCCAACGCGCCCTCATCGTCGCGCAGCCGCGCACCGGCAAGACAGTGCTTTTGCAGAACATCGCGCATTCGATCACGGCGAATCATCCGGAGTGTTATCTGATCGTGCTCCTGATCGACGAGCGGCCGGAGGAAGTCACCGACATGCAGCGCTCGGTGAAGGGCGAAGTGGTCTCGTCGACCTTCGACGAGCCGGCGGTGCGCCACGTGCAAGTCGCTGAAATGGTTATCGAAAAGGCGAAGAGACTGGTCGAGCACGGGCGCGACGTGGTCATCCTGCTCGACTCGATCACCCGCCTCGGCCGTGCTTACAACACGGTGGTGCCGTCGTCGGGCAAGGTGCTGACCGGTGGTGTCGACGCGAATGCGCTGCAGCGCCCGAAGCGCTTCTTCGGCGCCGCGCGCAACATCGAGGAGGGAGGTTCGCTGACGATCATCGCGACGGCCCTGATCGATACCGGCAGTCGCATGGACGAAGTCATCTTCGAAGAGTTCAAGGGAACCGGCAATTCCGAAATCGTGCTCGACCGCAAGGTGGCCGACAAGCGAATCTACCCGGCGATGGACATTCTCAAGTCTGGCACGCGCAAGGAGGATCTCCTCGTTCCGCGCGCCGACCTGCAGAAGATCTTCGTGCTGCGGCGGATCCTCGCTCCTATGGGCACGACCGACGCGATCGAGTTCCTCATCGACAAGCTGAAGCAGACGAAGACGAACGCCGACTTCTTCGATTCGATGAACACCTGATACCGATTCGGGTCCGGAACATCCTGTCGACCTGATCGGCTGTTCGGATCGTTCATACGAGCGCCAGACCTGCCGGAGCAGTTTGGAAGATCCCGATGCGGTCGACCGAAACGATCTTCGCCCTGTCGACGGGGCATCTGCCGTCGGGCATCGCCATCGTTCGCATGTCGGGTCCGGGCGTCAGACATGCGCTCGAAAAGGTCTCGGGTTCGGTTCCACCTCCACGCGTCGCCAGATTTGGGGCGTTTTCCCACGACGGTGAAGTGCTCGACCACGGGATCATGCTGTTCTTTCCCGGCCCAGCGTCGGCCACGGGAGAGGATTGCGGCGAGTTTCATGTCCATGGAAGCCCGGCGGTCGTCAAAGGCCTCACTGCGGCACTCTCCAGCCTGGAGGGTTTCCGCCTGGCGGAACCTGGAGAGTTCTCCCGCAGAGCCTTTCTGAACGGGCGGATGGATCTGACGGCGGTCGAATCGCTGTCAGACCTTATCGCCGCCGAAACAGATCAGCAGCGCAGGCTGGCTTTGTCGGGCGTGTCCGGGAGATTGCGCGATCTCTGTCTTGGTTGGCGCCACGAACTGCAGACGCTACGCGCCAAGGTCGAAGCGGAACTCGACTTCTCGGACCAGGACGACGTAGAGCCGGGCCTGAACGACACGCTTCGAGAACAGATGGGATCGCTGATCGGCAGGATTGAGGCGGTCGCGGCCCGATTCCGCGAGGCCGAAATCGTGCGCGAAGGTTTCCGGGTCGCTATCCTTGGCGCTCCGAATGCTGGAAAATCCAGTCTTCTCAACGCATTAGCCATGCGCGACGTGGCGATCGTGAGTGAAGAGCCAGGGACAACACGCGACCTGGTCGAAGTTGCGCTGGAGATCGATGGCTACAAGGTCATTGTCACCGATACAGCGGGGATCCGGGAGGGCGCCGGTATCGCCGAGACGATGGGTATCGAGAGGGCTCGCGCGGCCGCGGAATCAGCGGATCTCGTTATCCTCCTGGAGGATATGTCGAATCCACAGCCTGTCGATCTTAACGCAAAACATGAGGTGATCAGGGTCGGGTCCAAGAGCGACATCCGGGAGAGGGACGCCGACAACTACGACATTGTCGTCTCGTCATTGAATGGCTACGGGATTGCGGATCTGGTGAAGATGGTAGGGACCCGGCTCCGCGAGAGGCTGCCGGGCGGCGAAGGGCTCATTTCGGTACGGGAACGGCATGTCGGGCATATATTGAGAGCGCGAGATGCATTGCTGCGAGCTTGTGAAGCGGTCGAGATTGAGATTGCGGCAGAGGAACTCCGGGTTGCCGCGGTGGAGATCGGGCGGGTTGTCGGACTTGGGGATACTGAGGATCTCCTTGGTGAGATTTTCTCGCGCTTCTGCATCGGGAAATGATTCACGTGAAACAGCCGCAGACCGCGGCTGGCGAATCGTTTCGGATGTGTTTCACGTGAAACAACCGCGACGCGCTTGACAGCCGAGCGTACTCGGCACAGATGCACGGGCCAGAGGACTGGTCATGAAAACCTATGATGTCATTGTCATTGGAGGAGGTCATGCCGGCGTGGAAGCTGCTTCGGCTTCCGCGCGTGCCGGTGCGCGCACCGCGCTGGTGACCATCGATGCGAGCAAGATCGGCGTGATGTCCTGCAATCCGGCGATCGGCGGGCTCGGGAAAGGCCACCTCGTCCGCGAGGTCGACGCACTGGACGGCATCATGGGGCGGGCGGCGGATGTGGCCGGAATCCAGTTTCGCCTCCTGAACCGCCGCAAGGGCCCGGCCGTTCGAGGTCCGCGGACGCAGGCCGACCGGAAGCTGTACCGGCAAGCGGTTCAGGCACTCGTCACCGCCCAGCAGAACCTCGACGTAATAGAGGGCGAGGTGGTCGACCTCGACCTTTCGGATCAATTGGTCCGCTCGGTGACACTTGCCGACGGCACCGTTATTCCCTGCGGCGCGCTGGTGTTGACGACCGGCACGTTCCTGCGCGGCCTGATCCACATCGGGGAGCGCCGTTTCCCCGCCGGACGGATGAATGAACAGGCCGCGGAACGGCTGTCCGGCGCGCTCTCCCGGGAAGGTTTTCGCCTCGGACGGCTGAAGACCGGGACTCCGCCCCGGCTCGACGGGCGGACGATCGACTGGAGTGCGCTCGAACATCAGGCCGCGGACGAGGATCCGAAGCCGTTCTCGCTGATGACGGATCGCATCACGACGCCTCAGATCGAGTGCGGCATCACGCGAACGACGCCGGAAACCCACGCGGTCATCCGGGACAACCTCCACCGCTCGGCGATGTATTCGGGCTCGATCGAGGGGATCGGACCGCGCTATTGTCCTTCCATCGAGGACAAGATCGTCAAGTTCGGAGATCGCGACGGGCATCAGATCTTCCTCGAGCCGGAAGGCCTGGACGACGACACAGTCTATCCGAACGGGATCTCGACGTCGCTTCCGGAGGCTGTGCAGCATCTGCTGGTCAAAAGCATCCCGGGCCTCGGCGGCGTGACGATTACGCAGCCTGGCTATGCGATCGAGTATGACCATGTCGATCCGAGGGAGCTCGATCCGACATTCGAGACGCGCCGGATCCGCGGATTGTTCCTGGCGGGACAGATCAATGGGACCACCGGATACGAGGAAGCGGCAGCGCAGGGAATCCTGGCCGGGCTCAACGCCGCGCGCCGGGCCGGTGGCATGGAACTGGTTCGGTTCAGCCGGACTGAGGCCTATATCGGCGTGATGGCGGACGATTTGACCAGCCGAGGCGTTTCGGAGCCGTACCGGATGTTCACCTCGCGCGCCGAGTTCCGCCTGTCGCTGCGCGCGGACAATGCCGACGAAAGGTTGACGCCGAGGGCGATCGAGCTGGGGATCGCATCCAACGAGCGTATAGAGCGCTTTCGGGCGTACGAGGACGGCCTGAAGCGGGCGCGGGACTTGCTCCGCGAGCGGACGATCACACCCAATGAGGCTCGACGGCAGGGGATCGCGCTCAATCTGGATGGCATCCGCCGTAGCGCGTACGACCTCCTGGCCGTGGACGGGGTCGATGTCGCGCGCCTTTCCCTGGTTTGGCCCGAACTGAAGTCTATCGACAGCGGGACGGCGGAGGCTATGGAAACCGAGGCGAAGTATTCGGTCTACCTCGAACGTCAACGAGTCGAGTCCGAAACGATCCGCGTCGAAGAAGGCAAATCCATTCCCGACGAGATGGATTTTGGCGGGATTCCGGGGCTGTCGAACGAGCTGAAGCAGAAGCTGGCTCAGCGCCGCCCTCGCAGCGTCGCCGAGGCGCAGAGGATCGAAGGCATGACGCCGGCGGCAATGGCGATCATCATTGCCCGGCTGCGGCTGCAGCCGGCGGTGCGTGGCGCGGCATGAGCGAGGGCGCCTATCGCGAGTTGTGCAGGATTGCCGGACCCGTTTCACGTGAAACATTCGGCGACCTGCAGACATTCGAGACGGAATTTCGTCGTTGGTCCGCGAAGATAAACCTCGCGGCGCCATCGACGCTCCCGGAGTTATGGACACGCCACGTGCTGGACAGCGCCCAGGTTCCGGCCCTTGCCCCTAGGGCGGTGCGCTGGCTGGATCTTGGCTCGGGCGGCGGCTTTCCCGGGGCTATCATTGCCATCCTGATGAAGGAACGACCCGGCTCGCATGTCGCCCTGATCGAGAGCAACCGCAAGAAGGCGGCGTTCCTGCAGTCTATCCTGGGACGTCTCGGAGCGCCGTCCCGAGTCCATCCGGTGCGGATCGAGGACGCTGTCGGCCTGGTTCCGCAGCCTGAGATCGTGACCGCGAGGGCACTTGCGCCGCTCACCCAGCTGATCGATCTCGCTTCGCCCTGGCTGCTGCGCGGCGCGAAGGCACTTTTCCACAAAGGCCGGGACTACCGGACCGAGATCGCGAATTCGGCTGCCGATTGGCGATTCGATCTGGTAGAACATCGCAGCGCTGTCGACGCCGAAGGTGTCATACTCGAAATCTCCAACGTCGAGGCGATCACGCGGTCCCAGGACCGCGCGGACTGAACGAAGCGGCCGGCAGATGCGCATCATCACAGTAGCAAACCAGAAGGGCGGCGTCGGAAAGACCACGACGGCGATCAATCTCGCGACCGCGCTCGCAGCGATCGGCGAGCGGGTGCTTCTGGTCGATCTGGATCCCCAGGGCAATGCGAGCACCGGGCTCGGCATCGACCGGCGCGATCGCAACATCTCGTCCTACGATGTCCTGACCGGCGAACGGAGCATCGACGAAGCGGCGATGGCGACTGCGGTGCCTGGCCTTTCCATCGTCCCTTCCACGCTCGATCTTCTCGGCATCGAGATGGAAATCGCCGCAGCACCCGATCGCGTGCTGAAATTGCGCAATGCCTTGCGCAGGCACGCAGCCGAAAGCGCGCGCTTTACCTATGTGCTGATCGACTGCCCGCCATCGCTGAACCTGCTTACGCTCAACTCCATGGCGGCGGCCGATTCCGTGCTGGTTCCGTTGCAGTGCGAGTTCTTCGCCCTAGAAGGGTTGAGCCAGCTTCTCGCGACGGTCGAACAGGTACGCGGCTCCATCAATCCGGCACTTACCATCCAGGGTATCGTCCTGACCATGTACGACGGACGAAACAACCTTGCGAATCAAGTAGTTGCAGACGTCCGTGCGCACATGGGCGACAAGGTCTACGAGACGGTGATACCGCGCAATGTGCGGGTGTCCGAAGCGCCGTCCTACGGCAAGCCGGCAATTCTCTACGATCTCAAGTGCTCGGGCAGTCAGGCCTACCTTCAGCTTGCTTCGGAGGTGATCCGGCGCGAGCGGCGGCTCCGGGCAGCGTGACGATTCGCAGCCGAAATGTCTGATGAGTGGACGACGTCGATGAGTGAAGACACTTCCAGGAACCGTCTCGGCCGCGGACTTGCGGCGCTGATCGGCGACATCGACAGACCGGTGCCGTCGCAGACGCCGGCCCCCACGCCGGATCGCACGGTTCCGGTCGAGTTCATCTCGCCCAATCCGCGCAATCCGCGCCGCACGTTTGCCGACGCCGAGCTGGAGGATCTGGCATCCTCGCTGAAGCAGCACGGAATCGTGCAGCCGGTGGTCGTGCGTCCGTCGAAATCGGCCCCCGGCCGCTACGAGATCATTGCCGGCGAGCGGCGCTGGCGGGCGGCGCAGCGCGCCGGTCTGCCAACCATTCCCGTTATCGTGCGGGACGTCGACGACCGCATGGCGCTGGAGTTGGCCATAGTCGAGAACGTGCAGCGCGCGGACCTCAATCCGGTCGAGGAGGCACTCGGCTATCAGCAGCTCGTCGACGAGCACGACTACGCGCAAGCCGATCTCGCGCAGATCATCGGCAAGAGCCGAAGCCACGTCGCCAATACGCTGCGGCTGCTCAAGCTCCCGCAGAACATACGCGACATGCTCGTCGACGGTTCCCTGTCCGCCGGGCACGCGCGTACGCTGGTGACGGCCGAGAACCCGACCGCACTGGCGCAAAAGATCATCAAAGACGGCCTCTCGGTGCGTCAGGCCGAGGCGCTGGCGCAGAAGGGCACGGAAAAACCGCCGGCCGCCGCGAAGCCGGCCGAGGAGGAGAAGGACGCCGATACGCGCGCGCTCGAGCAGTTGCTGTCCGATGTGACCGGACTGAAGGTTTCGGTCAATCACAGGGACAAGGGCGGCGACGTCCGGATCGCCTACAAGACCCTGGAACAGCTGGACGATCTCTGCCGCAGATTGCAGCGCTGACTTAAATAGCTGATCTTAAAGAATTATCTGCCACGTCGACGGGAGCGAAGGCTCTCGACGGCGATGGCCATCAGCGTTTCTCGAACAATCGATCCGGCAAGTTCCGGGCGGTGGCGCGTCGCAAGGATGCTCTGTTGCAGCCGGGCCAGGGCGCGCGCGATCGAAGCGCCGCTCCATGTTCCGAGCGCGGTTTCGACGAGCTTGCGGCGCGAGAAGAAGATCGGCGGCCGTGCACCGGCGACGGCCGCGGCCGGCTGGGCACCGCCCAGATCGACATTGCGGCGCAGGATCTCGAGGCCCTGAAACTGCCGCATCGCCGCTCCGAGGATCGCCTGCGCATGCGTGCCGCCCTCCTGCGAACGGCGCAAGGCGAGGTCGAGCTCCGCAAGGGAGCCCGCCAGCGCGGCGTCGATCGCCTGATCGACCGACGAGGCAGAGACGTCGCCCGACGAGGCGACAACATCTTCGAGGTCGATCACGGGCTTTTCCCCGCAATAGAGGATCAGCTTCTCGATCTCCCCGCGCGTGGCCAGTCGATCGCCGCCCAGGCGCCGGCGGAGCGCCTGTCGCGCGTCCGCGGCCATGGTCTTGCCCGCCGGCGCCAGTTCAGAATCGATGACGCCGTCGAGCGAGCGTTCCTCATCGATATAGCAAGGCAGCGCCATTGCGGCGTCGGCGCGTTCGACCATGTCGCGAAGCGGAGCCGCCTTCTTCAAATCTCCCGCCTCGATCAGCGTGAACGCGTCGCGCGACGGCTTGTCGAGGAGATCCTTGAGGGCGTCGGCAAAGCCTTTGTGGGTGCCCGCGTTGCGGATCCAGATCAACCGCTCGCCGCCGAACATCGAAACCATACGGGCCTCGTCGATCAGGCGGCCGGGATCCTGCTCCAGGTCGGAGGCGTCGTAGCGGATGACGGAGAAGGCATCGTCCAGCGGCAGCCCGGTGCGTTTTGCGAACGCGGCGGCGCGCTCCGATACCAGGCCGCGGTCCGGACCGTAGATCAGCACCACCCGCACGGCCGGATCCGGACGTGCGATCCACCCTTCGACCTCATGTGCCTTCTTCTGCGACATGCGTCCGGGTTAGCGAGCGGCGGGGGACGACGCAAGCCAAACCCGCGTCGCCTGGCGAACGCCGCCGCGCGAAATGCGCTGCGGCTATGCCTATCGTCAGGTCCTGAGCACCCGGTAGATCGCCGGTATGACCAGCACGGTCAGCAAGGTCGAGGAGGCGAGACCGAAGAGCAGCGAGATCGCCAGTCCCTGGAAGATCGGGTCGGTCAGGATCACCGCCGCGCCGATCATCGCCGCCAGAGCGGTCAGCAGTATCGGCTTGAAGCGGATCGAACCCGCTTCGGCCAGGATCTCCGTCAGCGCGCGTTGCCGCATCTTCGTGCCCGGCGCGACTTCGTGCGCCTCGACGTCCGGCGCGACGATCGACATCTGCGTCTCGACGACATCGTCCTCGCCGTCGCAGGGGACCTCGCGCGGCGCGTGCCGGATGAAGTCGACCAGCAGGATCGAGTTGCGCACGATGATGCCGGCGAGAGCGATGAAGCCGATCATCGAGGTCGCCGAGAACGGTGCGCCGAACAGCCAGTGGCCGCCCAGGATGCCGATGAAGGTCAGGGGGATCGGCGTCAGGATGACCAGCGGCACCTTGAACGAGCCGAACTGCGCCACGACGAGGATGTAGATGCCGAGCAGGGCGATCATGAAGGCTGCGCCCATGTCGCGGAAGGTCACCCAGGTGACTTCCCATTCGCCGTCCCACAGAAGAGTCGAGGCGCGATCGTCCTGCGGCTGGCCGTGAAGCGAGATCACCGGCTTCGGCAGGCCCGTCCAGTCCTGGGCGTCGATTGCCTCCTGCACCGCCAGCATACCGTAAAGCGGGGCCTCGAAGTCGCCGGCGAGTTCGGCGGTGACCATCTCGGCCGGCCGGCCGTTGTGGCGGAAGACAGGGTAGGAGGCGCGCTCTTCCTCGATGTTCACAACGTCGCCGAGTTCCACCACCCCGCGATCCCCGGGCAGGAGATTGGCCGGGATCGGCGTCGTCAGGAAGTCCTCCGAGACGCGCCGTTCACCCTTCGGACGTTCGAGACGGATCGGCGTCGGCTGGCGGCCTTCGCCGCGGTGAGAGTAGCCGATGGTCTGGCCGCCGTTGAGAATCGCCAGCGTGTCGAACACATCGCCTTCCTGCACCTTGAAGAAGTCGAGGTCGTCGGAGGAAATCCGCGCGCGCAGCTTCCGCGCGGCGACGCCGTAGGAGTTGTCCACGTCGACGATGTAGGGCACGGAACGGAACGCAGCCTCGACCTTTTCGGCGACAGCGCGCCGCGTCGCGGCGTTCTCGCCATAGATCTCCGCGAGCAGCGTCGCCATGACCGGGGGTCCGGGCGGGGGCTCGACGACCTTCAGGCTGGTGCCTTCGGGAACCGGAATAGCCTTGATGCGCTCACGGATGTCGAGTGCGATCTCGTGGCTGGAGCGTTCACGCTCGCCCTTGGGAAGGAGGTTCAGCGCGACGTCGCCCATGTACGGGTCCGACCGGTAGTAGGAGTGCCGGACGAGGCCGTTGAAGTTGAAGGGCGCAGCGGTGCCGGCGTGGGTCTGCACCGAGCGGACTTCCTCCAGCTGGGTGACCACCTGCGCGACCGCCTGCGCGACCGCGTCGGTCGCCTCGACGGACGAGCCTTCCGGCAGGTCGATCGTCACCGACAGTTCCGACTTGTTGTCGAAGGGGAGCAGCTTGACCGTCACGTCCTTGGTGTAGAACAGCGTCAGCGAGCCCAGCGTCAGGACGCCGATCACCAGCAGGAAGACCCAGCTCGAGGCCTTGGAGGCCAGTATGGGCCGCGCCGCGGCTGCATAGGCCTTGCCGAGAATGCCGCCATGGCTGTGGTCGTCATGGTGCGCGACCGGCGCCTTGCCGGCGACCTTGAGCATGAGCCAGGGCGTGACCATGACCGCGACGAAGAACGAAAAGATCATCGCCGCCGACGCGTTGGCCGGAATCGGGCTCATGTAGGGGCCCATCATGCCGGAGACGAAAAGCATCGGCAGAAGGGCTGCGACCACCGTCAGCGTTGCGACGATCGTCGGGTTGCCGACCTCGGCAACGGCCCCGATCGCGGCTTCCTTGCGGCTGCGCCCGTCCGCCATTCCCCAGTGCCGGGCGATGTTCTCGATGACGACGATCGCGTCGTCCACCAGGATACCGATGGAGAAGATCAGCGCGAAGAGCGATACGCGGTTGAGCGTATAGCCCATCGTCCAGGAGGCGAAGAGAGTAAGCAGGATGGTCACCGGAATGACCACAGCTACGACGACCGCTTCGCGGCGGCCGATGGCCAGCCAGACAAGCGCGATGATCGAGACGGTCGCCAGACCGAGGTGATAGAGGAGCTCGTTGGCCTTTTCGTTGGCGGTTTCGCCATAGTCGCGCGTGACCTCGACCGAGATCTCCTCGGGGATCAGGGAGCCTTCGAGCTCGTGCACACGGTGCAGGATCTGCTCCGCGACCGTCACGGCGTTGGAGCCGGCGCGCTTGGCGACGGCCAGCGTCACGGCCGGAAGACGCGCAGTCCCGGCCTCGCTCTTCGTCACGGTCGAGACGAGCATGTTGTCCGGTTCCGTCACGAACTCCACCGTGGCGACGTCGCGGACATAGACCGGGCGGCCGTCGCGGGTGGTGAGGACGAGGTTGCCGATGCTCTCCGGCGTCTTCAGCGTCTCGCCGGCAACGAGCATCACCTGCTCGCCCTGATCCCTGACGTTTCCTGTCGGGAAAGCGCGGTTCGCTCCCTGCACCTTGCCCGCAAGCTGCTGCAGCGTGACCCCATAAAGAGCGAGTCTCGCCGGATCCGGCGCGATGCGGATGCGCTCGGCCGTCTCGCCGACGAGGTAGGTGAGCCCGACATTGTCGATCTTGGCGAGTTCGGTGCGCAGTTCCCGCGCGACGCGGGTGAGCGCATTGGCGTCGACGGAAGCGGCATCGGGCTTCGGGGTCAAGGTCAGCGACACGATCGCGACATCGTCGATCCCGCGGCCCACGATCAGGGGCTCGGGGATGCCCACGGGAATGCGATCGAGATTGGCGCGGACCTTGTCATGGACGCGCAGCACCGCGGCGTCGGCAGACGTCCCGACGAGGAAGCGCGCGGTCACCAGCACGCCGTCGTCCTGCGTCTGCGAATAGACATGCTCGACGCCGTCGATGCCCTTGACGATCGTCTCGAGGGGTTCGGCGATCAGCTTGACCGCGTCCTCGGCCTTGAGCCCGTCGGCACGAACGCGGATATCCACCATCGGGACGGAGATCTGCGGCTCCTCTTCGCGCGGCAGCGAGATGAGCGCGACCAGGCCGAAGGCGAAGGCGGCGATGAGGAAGAGCGGCGTCAGCGGCGAGGTGATGAAGGCGCGCGTCAACGCGCCGGCGATGCCGTCGGCGGCCTTCTTGTCATTCGTGGCGGGGGTACTCATGGGAAAACCACCTGCTCGCCGGCGGAGACGCCGGTCATTATCTCGACCATCGCAACACCGTCCCTCTCGATCCGCTCGCCGATGACGACGGCGCGCTCGACCTCGCCGGCACTCGTGCCGACACGGACGAAGTCGATACCGAAGCGGTTGGTCAGGGCAGCGGCCGGAACGAGGAGGGCCTTCCGCTCGCCGACCGGCAGTTCGACCAGCACGCGGGCATCGACGAAGGCGGTATCGAGATCCGCGACCTCGACATCGGCGATCACCCGGCCGTTCTCGATCTGCGGGTAGATTTTCGCGAGTTGGCCGGACATTTCGCCGCCGCCGGTGGTGACACGGATCGAGGCGCCCTCCTTCAGGCCGCCGGCATGCCGTTCCGGAACGGCGAGCCGCAGATAGAAGCCACCGCCGCCGACCGTCGCCACCGCCTCGCCGGCCATGACCACGCCATTGCGGGTGACAGGCGTCGTCAGGACGCGCCCGGCGGCGGGCGCGAGCACGTCGCCTTCCGCTTCCTGCTGCACGATCACCGATTTCTGTGCCTCGGTCGCCGCGATCTGATTGCGGGTCACGTCGACATCGGTCCTTAGCTGGTCGAGGCGCTGGGCCGTGACGACGCCCTTGTCGACCAGCGCCTGCCCGCGCTCCAGTTCCGCCTCGGCGCGAGCGAGCTGTGCGGCGAGTGCCGCCAGCTGCGCATCGACCGCCGCGACCTGAAAGGCGAGCTTGTCGTCGCGGATCACGGCGATCTTCTGGCCCTGCGTCACCAGGTCACCCTCGGTCACGAGCAGTTCGGCGACCGTCCCGCCGATGCGCGCCCGCGCCGGGACGAGATCCCGCGCCTCGATGCGGCCGTAGACGGATTTCCACTCCGTGGTCGAAGCGGGTGTCACCTCGAAGGTCCCGGCAAGGGCGGAGGTCGCGGCAAAGGCGGCGGCAAGGGCGATGAGGGTGCGCATGGCGGTTCTCTCTCAGAAGGCGCAGCCCGGCCTGATGCCGAGCTTCTTGAACACGAAGGCCGCGGGGCAAGCCCCGGTGAAGGCCGACTGGAGCAGGTTCAGGCCGATGAAGACCGTGAACCAGACGAAGAGCGGCGAGACCCAGACGGTCAGCGCCACGGAGGCCAGCACCATGATGCCGGCGAACGCGAGGATGGTTCTGTCGAGAGTCATCACAATATCCTTTCATATGATGATGTGTTCATGTATAAACATATCCGACAGAACGCAAGAGCGAATGATGCGGTTCGGAAATTTGATAGTGCGGCCGCGGCCAGCCCGCGTTGCCATGGATCAAATCCGGGGCCGGGAAGCGGCAAGGTGTATTGACGTGACCGGCCGCACGACCGACATCAAGGAAAGGCTGATCAGATGATGATGTCGCAGATGATGACGATCGACACCGACAAGCTCGATGCCAATGCGCGCGACGCAGCGAGTCTGCTCTCGGCCATGGCCAACGAGAACCGGCTGCGGATACTGTGCCGCCTGCTCGAAGGCGAGGTCAGCGTCAACGAACTCGCCGACCGCGTCGGCATGAACCAGTCGGCGTTGTCACAGCAGCTTTCCAAGCTGCGCGCGTTGAGGCTGGTCGACACGCGCCGCGACGCGCGCCAGATCTACTACCACCTGGCCTCGCCGGACGTGCGCCGGGTCCTGGAAACACTCTACGGCATCTACTGCGAGCCGGGCGCGCGCGACGCGGCGTGAACGAGCCTCGCCGCGAGCGCCGGTCCGCGGTCAAACCCAGCCGGAGATCGCCTTCACGTCCATGAACTCCTCGATGCCGAAGCGGCCGCCTTCGCGGGCGCGGCCCGAGCCCTTGACGCCGCCGAAGGGCGAGCCGGCGCCGCGCGGCTGGCCGTTCATCTCGACCATGCCGGAGTGGAGCCGGCGCGCCAGCCGCTGACGGCGCTCCACGCTCTCGCTCTGGACGTAGTTCGTCAGTCCGTAGGGCGTATCATTGGCGATCCGAACAGCCTCTTCCTCGCTCTCGAAGGGGATGATCGACAGGACCGGTCCGAAGATCTCCTCACGCGCAATGGTCATGTCGTTGGACACGTCCGCGAAAACCGTCGGCTGCACGAAGTAGCCGCGGTTGAAGCCCGGCGCGCGGCCAGGTCCGCCGGCGACCAACCGGGCGCCCTCGGCGACGCCCCGATCGATCAGCGACTGGATGCGCTCATATTGCCGGGCGGAGATGACCGGACCGATATGCGGACCCGGCTGGTCCGAGGGGCCGACCTCGATCGACCGGGCGACGGCAGCTGCGGTCTCGACGGCGCGCTCATAGACCGGCCGCTCGACTAGCATGCGGGTCGGCGCATTGCAGCTCTGGCCGCTGTTGTTGAAGCACTGGCGCACGCCACGTTCGACCGCCATGTCGTCGGCGTCGGCGAAGATCAGATTGGCTCCCTTGCCGCCGAGTTCCAGCGCGACGCGCTTGAGCGTGTCGGCGGCCGACTTCGACACGGCAATGCCCGCGCGGGTCGAACCGGTGAAGCTCACCATGTCGACGTCCGGATGCGTCGAGAGCCAGGTGCCGACGCCCATGCCGTCGCCGTGGATCAGGTTGAAGACGCCGGGCGGCAGGCCGGCTGCGTCGACGATGTTGGCGAAGACCGTTGCCGACAGGGGCGCGAACTCCGACGGCTTGAGCACCACGGTGCAACCGGCGAGGAGTGCCGCGACCACCTTGAGCGCAATCTGGCTGATCGGCCAGTTCCACGGGGTGATCAGCGCCGCCACCCCAATCGGCTCCCAGGACAGGCGGTCGCCCGGCGCATGGTCGCCCAGCGGCCGGACGAAGTCGAAGCCGCGCATCGCGGCGAGAAAATTGGTCATGTGGCGGGGACCGGCGGCCGCCTGCGACTTGCGGGCGAGGTCGATGGGAGCGCCCATTTCGCGCGAGATGGCACTCGCCATCTCGTCGGTGCGGTCGAGATGGATCTCGCGCATCTTCTCGACGAAGGCGATCCGCGTCGCCGGATCTGTCGCCGCCCATGCCGGGAAGGCAGCCCGCGCCGCGGCGACGGCGGCCTGCGTGTCGCGCTCGTCCCCCAGCGCGACCGAGCCGTAGGGTTCCTCGGTCGAGGCGTTGACCAGCGTGTGCCGCGCCGACGACTGCGCGGTCCGCCACTTGCCGTCGATGTAGAAACGGTCGAGTTCGATCATGCAAGTCTCCTGCAGTCAGCGGTTGTCTTCGAGGATCATGTCGGCCGCCTTCCAGCCGATCATCATCGTGGCGGCGTTGGTATTGCCGGAGATGATCGATGGAAAGACCGAGGCGTCGGCAATTCGTAGGCCAGACAGTCCATGGACGGCGAGCCGCGGCGAGACGACGCCGTCGCGCCTGTCGGGCGCCATGCGGCAGGTGGAGACCGGATGAAAGACCGTGCCGGCGCGGGCGCGTATATCGGCCAGAAGCTGCTCGTCGGTCTGGACCGACGATCCCGGCCGCATCTCCTCGGCGATGAAGGGCGACAGCGCCCGCGTCGCGGCCATGCGGCGCAGGAAGCGGACGCCGGCCACGAGTTCCGCCTGGTCGTCCGGGTGCGACAGCGCATTAACGGTGATGCGGGGCGCCTGGAGCGGGTCTGTCGCGGCGATTCCGATGGTGCCGCGACTTTTCGGGCGGCAGTTGGAGACGCCCATCGCGAAGCCGGGCCACGGGTCGATCTCGCGCATGGCGCTGCCGCCCGGACGGGGCGGGATCGCCGAATTCGCCTGGAAATAGATCTGCAGGTTCGGGCGCGTCAGCGACGGATCGCTGCGCAGGAAGCCGCCGCCCTGGTTGACGCTCATTGCCAAGGGGCCGGAGCGGGTCAGCACATAGCGCGCGCCAATGAAGGCCTTGCCCCACCAGGAGCGCAGCAGGCGGTTGAGCGTCGGTACGTTCGCCCGCCAGGCATAGTTGACGCTCTGATGGTCCTGGAGATTGTCCCCGACATGCGGATTGTCGGCGACGACCGGGATGCCATGTCGCGCCAGCAGGTCGCCCGGTCCGATGCCGGACAGTTGCAGCAATTGCGGCGAGGCGATGGAGCCGGCGCTCAGCACGATCTCGCGGCGCGCCCGGGCGATCCGCCGTTCCCCGCCGTGCAGGAACTCGACGCCGACCGCGCGCCCTGCCTCGACGACGATATGCGTCGCCACTGCGTGCGTCAGCACCTCGACATTGCGGCGGCGCAAGGCCGGCTTGAGGAAGGCGTCGGCGGCGGAAACCCGGCGACCGTTGGCGATGTTCTGCTGGTAGACGCCGACGCCCTCCTGCCCGGCGCCGTTGAAGTCCGGATTGCGCGGCAGGCCGAGCTCGGCGCCCGCGTCGAGAAAGCGCCGGGTCAGCGGATGAACGGTGCGGCTCATGTCCGCGATCGGAACCGGGCCGCCCGTCGCGCGCCATTGGTCCGCCCCGGCCCGATTGTCCTCCAGCGCCCTGAACGCCGGGAGGACGTCGTCGTAGCTCCAGCCGGCATTTCCCGCCGCCCGCCAATCGTCGAAATCCGTCGGATGGCCGCGCATCCAGACGAGCGCGTTGATCGAGCTCGAGCCGCCGAGCACCCTGCCGCGCGGCCAATGGTTGACGCGGCCGCCGAGGCCGGGATCGGGGTCGGGCTGGTAGTTCCAGTTGACCTCCGGATCGGTGAAGCAGCGGGCGTAGCCGAGCGGCATTCGAATCCAGAAGTTGCGGTCGCTGCCGCCCGCCTCCAGCACGAGCACGGTGGCGCGGCCGTCGGCGGAGAGCCGCTCGGCGACGACGCAGCCGGCGGAACCCGCGCCGACGATCACATAGTCGAAGGTCTTCATGCCACGCCTGCGTGGTGGGTCTGGATGGGGGCCGGAACGCCAGCGATGCGCATCAGATGGCTCCCCGACAGCTTCGACAGCGCGGTGATGCCGAGCAGCGCCATGTCGCGGTCTATCTCTTCGGCGAGCAGCCGGTATGCATGCGCCACACCCGCCTCTCCGGCGATCGCCGCGGCATAGATGAAGGGCCGGCCGAGGAAGACGAAGTCGGCACCCAGCGCCAGCGCCTTGAGCACGTCGGTGCCGCGGCGGACGCCGCTGTCGAGCATGACCGGCATCCTGCCCCCGACAGCATCCGCGATGGCGGGAAGGACCCTGAGCGGCGAGGGCAGGCAATCCATCTGCCGGCCGCCATGGTTGGAGACGATGATGCCGTCGACGCCGCGGTCGCGCGCCTTCAATGCGTCCCCGGCGGTCAGGATCCCCTTGAGAACGAACCTGCCGGTCCAACGCCTGCGGATCAGGTCGACATGGCTCCAGTCGAGACGGTCGCGGTTCGGCATGTGCCGCGCGACATTGCGCGCGACGATCGCCGGCCCGCGTTCGACCGTCGAGTTCTCGAAATGCGGCATGCCCTGGCGAAGGATGGTGCGCAGGAACGTGCCAAACGTCCAGCGCGGCCGCACGAGGCCGTCCCACGCAAGGCGCGGGGTCGGGTTGAGCGGCGCCGAGAACCCGTTGCGCAGATTGTTCTCGCGGTTGGAGACGACCGGCATGTCGACGGTAAGCACCAACGTACCGATGCCGGCCTGCTCGATGCGGTCGAGCATCGCCAGGATCGTTTCCGCATCGCCGGGAAGATAGGCCTGGAACCACATGCCCGGAGCCGCCGCGGCGACGTCTTCGAGTCGGATCAGGGAGGCGCCGCTCATGATCATCGGTATCCCGGCGCGCTGCGCGCTTTGCGCAAGGACAAGGTCGCCGCGATAGGCGGACAGCGCGCTGAAGCCGACGGGAGATATGCCGAAGGGCGAGGAATAGTCGATACCGAACAGGCTGCGCTTCTGGCTGCGTGCTGACACGTCGACCAGCGTCTGCGGCAGCATCGCCCATTCAGAAAACGCCGCGCGATTGTCGCGAAGCGTAGCACAGGTCTCGGACCCGCCGGAGACGTAGCCGAAGATCGGACGCGGCAGGAAGGAACGGGCGGCGGCCTCGAAATCGTCCAGCGCAAGGACGCGACGCAGCCGCCGCGCGCCGCCGCTGCCCGGGCGGGATGCTTTCGATGAGGCAGCCTGTGTCATTTCGCCGGCAGAGGAATGTCGTTGACGCGCGCGGGCACCTGATAGCCGCGCTGCACTGCCGGCCGCGCGGCGAGCGCGAGATACCAGCGCTTGACGTTCGGATAGGCGTCGAGGTCGATCCGCTGCCATTCGTAGCGCGACACCCAGGGCCAGATGGCGATGTCGGCGATCGAATAGTCGTCGGCGACGAAGTCGCGTCCCTCGAGCCTCTGGTCGAGCACGCGGTAGAGACGCTGCGCCTCAGTGCCGAAGCGCTCTTCGGCGTAGGGGGCGACGCCGGGATTGTATTTGAGGAAATGGTGCGCCTGGCCGAGCATCGGCCCGAAGCCGCCCATCTGCCAGTTCAGCCATTCGAGGCAGCGATAACGGCGCTCCCCTTCGGGCGGAAGCAGTTTGCCGGTCTTCTCGGCGAGATAGACGAGGATGGCGCCGGACTCCATCAGCGACAGGCCGGTGTCGTGATCGACGATCGCCGGGATCTTGTTGTTGGGACTGATAGCGAGGAAGTCGGGCCTGAACTGCTCGTCTTTGGTGATGTCCACCGCGATCGCACGATAGGGCAGGCCGAGCTCCTCCAGTGCGATCGAAACCTTGCGGCCGTTGGGAGTGGTCCAGGTATAAAGGTCGATCATGGCTGCACGCTCCTGGCGACATTGGCGCTACGCTGCGGAAATCCGGCGACCTCGTGGCAGGCCGCCGCCAGCTCGGCGACGCCGGCGCGGATGTCGTCCTCTCCGGGGAGCGCGAAACACAGGCGCATGAGGTTTTTCGCCCGCTCCGGATCGCAGGCCCATTCGGGACCGGGGTTGAACACCACGCCGCGCGCCGCCGCCGGGCCGATCAGGCGGCGGACGTCGAAATCGGCGGGAAAACGCAGCCAGACAAAAATGCCGCCTTCCGGGCGCACGATATCGACTGTCGTGCCGAACTCCCGTTCGATCGCCTCGGTCATCACCGCGAGCTTGCGCCTGAGTGCGGCGATCAGATCGTCGACATGGCCGGGATAGCCGGTCGCCAGGTATTCGGCCGCGACCATCTGGTCGATGGCGCCGGTGCCGCCGTCGTTCTTCAGGGCCACCAGCTGATTCAGCACCGCAGGCTCCGCGACGACATAGCCAAGCCGGATCGCGGGAGCGAGCGTCTTGGAAAGCGAGCCGATGTGAATCACGCTCTCCGGCGCCAATGCGGCAAGCGCCGGCGGCGTCTCGGCTGCGAAGCCCAGTTCCGCATAGCATTCGTCCTCGAAGATCGGCACGCGATAGTGCCGCGCCAGCTCGACCAGCCGATGCCGGCGCTCCGCGGGCAGGATGCTGCCAGTGGGATTCTGCACGGTCGGGATCGTGTAGATATATTTCGGACGGACGCCTTGCCGCGTCATCTCGTCGAGCATCTGGCCAAGCCGATAGACGTCGAGCCCGCGCGAATCGAGCGGCGCGCCGGCGATCCGGGCGCCCAGCCGGCGCGCCTTGCTGAGCGCGCCCGAATAGGTGAACTCCTCGAGGATGACCGTATCGCCCGGTTCAACCAGAGCGGCGTTGACGAGGTCCAGGCCCTGTCCGGAACCCGAGGTGACGAGCACCCGCTCGCGGTCGACGTTCATGCCGCGGCCTCGGAGACGCAGCGCGATGCCGTCGCGAAGGTCCTCGAAACCCAGCGGGCCGGTGCCGAGATTGTAGATCGCAAGCTGCCGCGCATGGGTGCGCAGCGCACGTGCGGCAGCATCGGCGAGATCGTCGACGGGGATCCTGTCCGGGTCGTTGTGGCCGCCGACGAAATTGTAGCGGGGCATGCCGACGAAGCGCGGCAGCGGAGCCGGCAACCCGCGGGCGAAGCTGAAATTGTGCATGGCCTGCTCGAGCGGCTTGTTCATGGTCATCGCCGCTCTCTCAGCCGCCGATCTCCCGGCGCTTGCCCGAGCCGGGGTCGAAGACATGGAGATGGGACGATGCGGTCGAGAGATGGATCGTTTCTCCCGGTTTTACATCGGTGCGGCCGCGAATGAGAACACGCACGACGTGGCCGGCGATCCGCGCGGTGATCTGCGTCTCCGACCCCGTCGGCTCGACGACCGAGACGATTGCCGGCCAACCCTCGGCCGAGATCGTGAAATGCTCCGGCCGCACTCCGGCGACGATTCGGTCTCCGGCCGGCAGTGCGATGGGCAAATTGAGCTGCTCGCCATTGTCCAGCACCAGAGCGCCGCTCGCGACAAACCCCTCGAGGAAGTTCATCGGCGGTGAGCCGATGAAGGCGGCCACGAAAAGGCTTTGCGGGCGGTCGTAGAGTTCGAGCGGCGGCCCTTCCTGCTCGACATTGCCGCCGTTCATGACCACGACGCGGTCGGCCAGCGTCATCGCCTCGATTTGGTCGTGCGTGACATAGACCGTCGTCGTCTGGAGACGCTGGTGCAGCTCCTTCAGTTCCGAGCGCATCTCGCCGCGCAGCTTGGCATCGAGGTTGGAGAGCGGCTCGTCGAACAGGAAGACATTGGGATCGCGGACGATGGCGCGTCCCATCGCGACACGCTGGCGCTGGCCGCCCGACAGCGCGCGGGGCTTGCGGTCGAGCAGGCTTTCGAGGCCGAGGATGCGCGCCGCGTTCTGCACGCGCGCCTCGATTTCCGAGCGCGACACGCGCCGCTGTTTCAGCGCGAAACCCATGTTCTGTCGAACGTTCATATGCGGGTAGAGCGCGTAGTTCTGGAACACCATCGCGATGTCGCGGTCGCGCGGCACGACGTCGTTGACGACGCGCTCGCCGATCGCGATCTCGCCCTGGGAAATGTCCTCAAGCCCGGCGATCATCCGCAGCAATGTCGACTTGCCGCAACCCGACGGCCCCACCAGGGCGACGAACTCGCCGTCCGGTATGTGGATCGAGACGCCGTGCAAGACCTCGTGCCCGCCATAGGACTTGCGCACATTCCTGATTTCGACGGTGCTCATGCAAAAATTCCTCTTCCTGCTGTCGCCTGGGGGATGATGACCGGCACGACGCCGGGGCCGGTCACCACCGCCGCGCGACCTCCTCCGCCCAGCCGAAGATGCGCTCGACCGGGATCGTCTCGCCCTTCTCGCTGACTATCGTGCCGTCGAACCAGCCGAACACCTGATCCTCCTTCGAGCGCACGATGAGGCGGTCGAAGTTGGACTGGCGGTCGTAGACGGGAGTGAAGGTCAGATCGACACGGTTGCCGCGGATCTTCCACGGCGCCATGAAGTTGCTGCGGTCGTAGATCCATTCCAGCTCCTGGCCGATCTTCTCGATTCGGCCGTCGATGCGCAGCGCGTTCTCGGTCGACGGCGTGCGTTCGGTCCATTTGCCGCCGAACTGCAGGCCGATCTCGCGACCGCGCGAGACGCCGCTGCCGGCCGCCCAGTTCCACACGATCGAGTAGGGCCAGCGGCCGCGGCCGTGGTCGAGCGCCGCATAGGCGTCGGACAGGCTGTAGGCCTTGCCGTCGGCCATGATCGTACCGGTGGCCCGCAGGCAATTGTCCTTGCGGGTGTACTGGAAGCGCTTGTCGTCCCAGGGCACGACGACCCCCAGGGATTCGTGGCCCGGCTCTTCGTGGGCCATGATCTCCAGGTTGAGGCGCGGTGTGTCGGCCTTCAGCAGCGTGCCGCCGTCCACAGCCTGCATGGAAATGCGCATCCGGTCGCCTGTGCCGGTTACACCACCCTGGCCCGAACGCTCCGGCATGGGCGTGACCTTCTCGCGCGGCAGCCAGTGGATCTCGGCTTGGGAGAACGCGTGCATCGTCTTGAGATCGAGAAAGAACGTCGCCAGCGTGACGCGATAGTCGCCATGCGAGACGTTGATCGCGCAGACGAGATCATGCGACGTCACGCACCAGTATTCGAACCGCTTGTTGCGTCCCCAGCCTTTCAGATTGGCGCGGTGAAGCGGACGCCGTGTCCATCCGACCGCATCGGGATTGAGCCTGCCGTTCGGCAGGCAGAGATCCACGGGCTGGGTGATCTCGCGCTCGTTCCTGTCGGGGCCGGCTGCCATCTGCGAATTACCTATGCTGAAGTCTTGAGACTTGGTCACCGGACGCTGCCGGTCGATCCGGGCCGGGACACGGCGAGTTCGTTGATGAGGGCCGCGCCGGCGGCGTGCTCATGCGCCTTGATCAGTTCGGCGGCTTTCGCGAAATCGCGCTGGCGGAGCGCATCGCGGATGCTGCAATGCTCGGCAAGCGATTCCGCCAGCCGTTGCGGCACCGCGACGAAGCCCTGATGGATGCCTGTCTGCGACCGCAGGCTGGACAGGATCTTCAGGCACCATTGCGAAGCCGGCGTGTCGCACAGCAGGGTGTGGAACTCGTTGTTCAGGAGCATGTATTTCTGCACGTCGCGCTCGGCGACGGCAGCCCGCGACGCCTCGATGTTCTCGTCGATCCGTGCGAGCCGGTCCTCGTCGTAGGTGGGTCCGCCAAGCTCGATGGCCAGCGCGCCGATCAGGCTGCGCAGCGCGTAGATCTCGGAGATCTCGCCACCCCCGAATTGTGCGACGACGGCGCCGATATGCGACTGCAGTTCGAGCCAGCCGTCGGCTGCGAGCGCGCGTATCGCCTCGCGGATGGGAGTCTCGGAAATCCCGAGCGCCTCGGACACCGCGCGTGTCGTGATGCGCGCCCCGGGGCGCGCCTGGCCGGACAGGATCATGCCCTGGATGTGGCGGCGGGCGAGATCGGACTTGGTCATGTAGAGCGGTGTCGGCGTCATTTGGATTTCCCGGCTTTGCCGTCGAACTTTGCGTTTCTGTCTCAGCCCTTGGTCGCCCCGTCGGCCAATCCCTGCACGAGCCATTTCTGCACGAGCATGGCGAAGACGATCACGGGAAGCACGGTGATCGTGCCGACGGCCGTGAGCGCGGCCCAGTTGGCGCCGTTGATCGTGTCGCCCGCGATGCCCTGGATCGCGACGGGGATGGTCGAGGCGTTGCGGTTGGTCAGGACCAGCGCGAACAGCAGTTCTTCCCAGGCGAGGATCATGCTGAAGATCATCGTCGACAGCAGGCCCGGCAGCGAGATCGGCACGATGATCTTGAAGAACGCGCCGAAGCGGCTGCAGCCGTCGATCATCGCCGATTCCTCCAGCTCCCTGGGCAGCGACAGGAAGAAGCCGCGCATCAGCCACATCACATAGGGAATGAGGAACGTGCAGTAGGCGAGGATGAGCGTGATGTGCTTGTCGGTCAGTCCGAGCTTGCGCGCGACGAGGAACATCGGCACCGCGAGCGCGATCGGCGGCACGCCTCGCGACAGCACGATCAGCAGGCCGATCGTGCCGGCGCCGCGCAGCCTGATGCGCGCCAGCGCGTAGCCCGCCATCGCACCTGCGACGATCGACAGCACGCCGGAGCCGACGGCGACGATCACCGTGTTGACGAGTCGCTTCCAGATGTCCGGCCGCTGGAGGTAGGTGACGTAGGATTCAAGCGTCGGTGTGAAGAACAGCGTCGGCGGCATGGTGAAGATGTCGCGCTGCTCCTTGAAGGAGGTCAGCACCATCCAGATCAGCGGGAACAGAAAGAGGAAGCAGGCGATGACGCCCGCGGAGATGCGCAGGCGGGCCCCAAGCCTGCTCTTGCGCTTGTGGGTGACGTTCTGGGCGATCGCGCTCAATACCGTTCCTCCAGCAGGCGGCTGCCGCGCAGGAAGAGCGCGGTAAGTACCATCGTGACGACGAGGATGATCACCGCCATCGCGGCTGACTCGGCAAAACGCAGCGAGCGGAACGCCTCTTCGTAGATGAAGAGGTTGATGACGTTGGTGGCGCCGCCGGGTCCGCCATAGGTGGCGGCGAGGGCGATGTCGAACATCTTCACCGCACCCAGCCAGCGCACCACGAAGGTCGCGGCAATGATCGGAACGAGAAGCGGCAGCGTGATCGACCACAGCTTCGACCACCAGTTGGCGCCGTCGATTTCGGCCGCCTCGAACACGTCCCTCGGCAGCGCCAGCAGAGCGGCGGTGGCGGTCAGGATGACGAAGGGAGTCCAGCGCCAGGTGTCGATGATGATCAAGGCGGCCATCGCCAGCGTCGGATCGCCGAACCAGTCGAGCGGCCCGAGACCGACAAGACCGAGCACATAGTTCACCATTCCCCAGAGCGGGTCGAGGATCATGCGCCACAGGCCGCCGGCCACGACCGGCGCGACGACCATCGGGATGATGAACAGCGCGCGAACCACGTTGCGGCCGCGCCATTCGGCATTGATCAGGAAGGCAATGCCGAAGCCGAGCACGATCTGCAGCGGCAAGGCGAAGACCAGGTAGACCACGGTGACCTTCATCGATTCCCAGAAGCGGTAGTCGTCCAGCACGTGGGCGTAGTTCTCCCAGCCTACCCACTCGACCGCGCTGAACGTGGCGAGGTCGAAGCGGGAAAAGCTGATCTCGATCGTATAGAAGATCGGGTAGGCGAGGACGGCGAGGAGGAGCACCGCCGCGGGGACCATGAAGGCCCACCGCGACAGGAGATCTGCGAACTTTCGGGCAAAGCGCGAGTGCGAAGCGCTCGCGCGGGTGAGACGTTCGTCGACCAAGATGCTCCTCCCAACCTGAACTATGCCTAGTTCAGGACTTTCTCGATCTTTTCCGCCGCGGTCTGCAAGGCTTCGGCAGCGGTGGCACGGCCCGCCATGGCGCGTCCGACCTCGTCGGCGAGGATCTGCTGCGCCGCATCCGAACGCGGATTGCGGATGCGCCACATCTCGCCCTTGGCGGCAACGTCATAGGCAAGCTGAAGCGAGGTGAAGACGGGAGCCAGCCACTCGCTTTCGGGCTTTGCCGCAAGCGTGGACTTGCGCGCCGGGAACGTGCCGAGATTGTTGGTACGCCAGGTCTCGCCCTGCTTGGAGCTCAGCCACTGCAGGAAGGTCCACGCAGCTTCCTTCTTCTCGCTCTTGGCGCTGACCGCGCCGCTCCAGATGCCGCGATGGGCGCCCGGTCCGACGGAGCCTGCCGGCAGAACCTGGATTCCCACCTGTTCGGGCGTCAGCGTCGTCGTCTTGGGGTCGACTGCCGAGCTGCGATAGACGCTGCCCCACTGGAACATCGCCGCCACCGTGCCTTGGCGGAAGGCCTGGAGCGATTCCGTGAAGCCATGCGCGAGTGCGCCCGGAGGAGCGAAGTCCAGCAGCTTCTTGTGGGTTTCGAGAGCGGCGACGCCGATCTCGTTGTTGAAGGCCGGCTTTCCGTCGGCGTCGATCAGCTTGCCGCCATTGGAATTCATGATGGTCTGCCAGATCGTCGGGGTCAGCGGCTCGCGCACGAAATAGGTGTCGATCGCCCAGGCATCGACCTTGCCGTCGCCATTGGTGTCCTGCACCAGCTTCGGCGCCTGCTCGAGATACTCTGCCCACGTGAGCGCGGGGGTCGGCTCGGGAACGCCGGCCTTCTGGTAGAGGGTGCGGTTGTAGAACATCATCAGCATGTTCGAGCGCAGGGGCACGCCGTACTGCACGCCTTTCCACTCGCTCGCAGCCAGCGGCGCGGCGTTGAAATCGGCCCAGTCGAAATCGGCAGCGGTAAAGCCGGCCATCTCCGCGCTCTTCAGGTCCTGCAGCGCGCCGACTTCGGCGAGCTGCGGCGTCCACGGATCGTCGACGATCAGCACGTCATAGACCGGGGTCGGGCTGGTGGCGTCGAGCATCATCTTGGCGAGAAGTTCGACATAGGGCACGCCGTCCACGGTCACCTTGATGTTCGGATAGTGCTTGTTGAACTCGACCACTTCCGACGACTGGATCACGTTCGAGAAGGCCTCGTTGGCCATCACGTGGATTTCGACCGGTTCATTCTGAGCCAGCGCGAAGGACGTCGGCAGGGCCGCGGCGATCGTCGCGGCGGCGAGCAGAGCGCGACGCGAGATCGAGTTCTTCATAGTGTGTTTCAAAGGATCCTCCCAATCTGGCCGCGCCGCATCAGGGTCCGATGCGTCCTCTCGGCGGGTCTCGCTACATTCTATAGAATATAGAATATAGAATGACCAGCGGCATAGGGCCATGCGCCGGCGGAGTCAATCGCCGCCAGGGTATTTTGCGAGGTGAGTGGGAGGGAAAGCGGTCTCGCCGCTCGAGCGACGAGGGCGGCGCAGGATGACCGGCTGTTTCGGCTGGGTTTCGGGACCGCTCGGCTGTGCCCGGCGATCCTGGTTCGGGTGCAAGCCGACGACCCGAAAAAAGAAGAGGAGGCGGACGAGCCGCCTCCTCCATTCGTGCGATTTGGACGATCCTACTTCTGCCAGCTCTTGACCAGCTCGTCGTAGTTGACGGTCATCGGCTTTTCCTTCTCGTTCTCGATCTTGAGCTGCGGAGCGAGATTGCCCTTGGCGACCGCATCCGCGTTCCATTCTTCGAGCGTCTTCTCTTCGGCGAGCTTCGGTCCGATGTCACCCATGATGCCGGCGCGCTCGAGGCGTTCCAGCACCTTTTCCTGCTCGGCGCAGAGCGAGTCCATGGCCTCCTGCGCCGACTTCGCGCCCGAGGACGCGTCGCCGATCGCCTGCCACCAGAGCTGCGCCAGCTTCGGATAGTCGGGCACGTTGGTGCCGGTCGGCGACCACTGCAGGCGGGCCGGCGAGCGGTAGAACTCGACGAGACCGCCGAGCTTGGGCGCGCGCTCGGTGAACGACGGGTGGTCGAGCGTCGACTGGCGGATGAAGGTCAGGCCGACATGGCTCTTCTTCACGTCGATCGTCTTCGAGGTGACGAATTGCGCATAGAGCCAGGCGGCCTTGGCGCGATCGTCCGGCGTCGACTTGAGCAGGGTCCAGGAGCCCGCGTCCTGGTAGCCGAGCTTCATGCCCTCCTTCCAGTAGACACCGTGCGGCGACGGGGCGAAGCGCCACTTGGGCGTTCCGTCCGCGTTGACCACCGGCAGGCCTTCCTTGACGAAGTCGGCCGTGAAGGCGGTGTAGGTGAACATCTGCTGGGCGATCTCGCCCTGCGAGGGCACCGGGCCGGATTCGCCGAAGGTCATGCCCTGGGCGGCGGCCGGCGCATACTTCTTCATCCACTCGAGGTATTTCTCGATGGCGTAGACCGAGGCCGGGCCGTTGGTGTCGCCGCCGCGGGCGACGCAAGAGCCGACGGGACGTGAGTTCTCGTCGACCTTGATACCCCACTCGTCGACCGGCTTGCCGTTCGGGATGCCCTTGTCGCCGTTGCCGGCCATCGACAGCCAGGCGTCGGTGAAGCGCCAGCCGAGCGAGGGGTCCTTCTTGCCGTAGTCCATGTGGCCGTAGACCTTCTTGCCGTCGATCTCGCGGCCGGTGAAGAACTCGGCGATGTCCTCATAGGCCGACCAGTTGACCGGAACGCCGAGGTCGTAGCCGTATTTCGCCTTGAAATCGGCCTTGTTCTTCTCGTCGTTGAACCAGTCGTAGCGGAAGAAGTAGAGGTTCGCGAACTGCTGGTCGGGCAGCTGGTAGAGCTTGCCGTCGGGCGCGGTCGTGAAAGACTTGCCGATGAAGTCCTCGATGTCGAGGTTCGGGTTGGTGACATCCTTGCCTTCGTTGGCCATCCAGTCGGTCAGCGAGCGGGCCTGCTGGTAGCGCCAGTGGGTGCCGATCAGGTCGGAGTCGTTGATGTAGCCATCGTAAATGTTCTCGCCCGACTGCATCTGCGTCTGCAGCTTCTCGACGACGTCGCCCTCGCCGATCAGGTCATGCGTGATCTTGATGCCGGTGATCGCCGTGAAGGCCGGAGCCAGCACCTTCGATTCGTATTCATGCGTGGTGATCGTCTCGGAAACGACCTTGATCTCCATGCCGGCAAAGGGCTTTGCCGCGTCGACGAACCACTGCATTTCCGCTTCCTGCGCGGCGCGGTCGAGAGTCGACATGTCCTTGATCTCGGCGTCGAGGAACGCCTTGGCTTCGTCCATGCCCGCAAATGCGCTTTGCGCGCAGAGCAGGAGTGCAATCGCACTGGTTGATGCTAGAATTTGCCGTCGCATTGTATTCCTCCCAAAAGGTTGCAGTTGCGATCTGGAGCGGCGGCCGGCACGCCGCCGCTCCAACAGTTTCCCCCTCTATACGTAGCGAAATACGCCAACGGCGTAGACCACGGAGAGAGCGAGAGCCCACCACAGGTTGGGTCCAACAAGACCCAGCCAAGCGAGATGGATGAAGGCGCTGCCGAGCAGCGAAACGAAGAGGCGGTCGCCGCGCGTCGTCTCAAAGCGCAGGATGCCGACACGCGGATTGCCGCCGGG
Source organism: Mesorhizobium sp. (assembly GCA_019635735.1). GTDB lineage: Bacteria > Pseudomonadota > Alphaproteobacteria > Rhizobiales > Rhizobiaceae > Mesorhizobium_A. Next base: position 498,228 of record JAHBYX010000002.1, on the reverse strand, counting down.
CGAGGCGTATTCCCACACCGCCATCAGCGACAGAAAGAGCGCGATCGTCAGGAAGAACATGGCGCTGGGGAACGACCAGGCCATCCAGCCGCTCTTGACCAGCGGTGCGAACCAGTCGCGGACGCCGTCCTTGAGCGGCAGCATGGACATCAGCCCGAAGGCGGCCGCCGCGTAGATGGCGAGCACGACGACGAGGGGTATCTGCCAGCGGCGGGTCATGTCCCCCTCCCCCTTGCGTGGAGGGTCTGGCCGAAGGCCGGGGGCGGGGTAGCCTCTACAGCGCTCGACGCCCTGAGATGTCGCGCGCTGCCTCCGGCTGCCCCCTCTGGCCCTTCGGGCCATCTCCCCCGCAAGGGGGGAGAGAACGCTTGCGCTTGTTTCCTCATCACACCCTCCCCAGGGCAAAGCCCTTGGCGATGTAGTTGCGGACAAACCAGATCACGAGCGCACCGGGGATGATGGTGAGCACGCCGGCGGCGGCGAGCACGCCCCAGTCGAGGCCCGAGGCCGAGACGGTGCGGGTCATGATCGCGGCGATGGGCTTGGCGTCGGTCGTCGTCAGCGTGCGCGCGATCAGGAGTTCCACCCACGAGAACATGAAGCAGAAGAAGGCCGCGACGCCGATGCCGCTTGCGATCAGCGGGGCGAAGATCTTCACGAAGAAGCGCGGGAAGGAATAGCCGTCGATATAGGCGGTCTCGTCGATCTCCTTCGGCACGCCCGACATGAAGCCTTCGAGAATCCACACCGCCAGCGGCACGTTGAAAAGGCAGTGCGCCAGGGCCACCGCGATATGCGTGTCGATCAGCCCGAAGGCCGAATAGAGCTGGAAGAAGGGCAGCGCGAACACCGCCGGCGGCGCCATGCGGTTGGTGAGCAGCCAGAAGAACAGGTGCTTGTCGCCGAGGAAGCGGTAGCGCGAAAACGCATAGGCAGCCGGCAAAGCGACGGCGACCGAGATCACCGTGTTCATGACCACGTAGATGATCGAGTTGATGTAGCCCTTGTACCAGGACGGATCGGTGAAGATGACGGCGTAGTTGCGCAGCGTGGGATCCCGCGGCCAGAGCGAGAAGGCGCCCAGAATCTCCTGGTTGCTCTTGAAGCTCATGTTCACGAGCCAGTAGATCGGCAGCATCAGGAAGATGATGTAGAGCGTTGGCACGATCCACCAGAAGCGCGATTCCGCGCCGCGCCGGCGCATCAGCCGGGCGATCTCCGCCTCACGCCCGGACAGTGCCGGAGTGGCCGTCTCGCGCATGCTCATCGTTTCGTCCCGCGCGGGCATCTCACTTCTCCGCGTCGTAGTTGGTCATGACCGTGTAGAAGACCCACGACATGGCGAGGATGATCAGGAAGTAGATGATCGACATGGCCGCCGCCGGGCCGAGGTCGAACTGGCCGATCGCCATCTTGACGAGGTCGATCGACAGGAAGGTCGTCGAGTTGCCCGGTCCGCCGCCGGTGACGACGAAGGGCTCGGTGTAGATCATGAAGGAGTCCATGAAGCGCAGCAGCACCGCGATCAGAAGCACGCGGTTCATCTTCGGAAGCTGGATGTAGCGGAACACCGCCCAGCGCGACGCGCCGTCGATCTTTGCCGCCTGGTAGTACGCGTCGGGAATCGAGACCAGGCCGGCATAGCAGAGCAGCACGACCAGGCTCGTCCAATGCCAGACATCCATGACGATGACGGTCACCCAGGCGTCGAACGGGTCGTTGACGTAGTTGTAGTCGAAGCCGAGCGCGTTCATGACATAGCCGAGCAGGCCGATGTCAACGCGGCCGAAGACCTGCCAGATGGTGCCGACGACGTTCCACGGGATCAGCAGCGGCAGGGCCATCAGCACCAGGCAGACCGGGACGCCCCAGCCCTTTCGCGGCATGTTGAGCGCGATGAAGATGCCAAGCGGAATCTCGATGGCGAGGATGATGAAGGAGAAGATCAGGTTGCGGCCCATGGCGAGCCAGAAACGGTCCGACGTCAGCATCTCCTCGAACCATTCCGCGCCCGCCCAGAAGAACTGGTTGTTCCCGAATGTGTCCTGGACCGAGTAGTTGACCACGGTCATCAGCGGAATGATCGCGGAGAAGGCGACCAGCAGCAGCACCGGCAGCACCATGAACCAGGCGCGGTTGTTCCAGGTCTTGTTCATGCGGCACTCCCGTAGTCGACGCGCCAGGAGTCCGCATAGATGTTGATCCCGGCGGGGTCGAACGCGACCCGCGGGTCAGCCGGGATGTCGCCGTCCTCCGGTACGATGGCCGCGAGATCGCGCCCTTCGAGCCTGGTGCGGACGATGCGGTGGCGGCCGACGTCTTCGATCTTGTCGATGGTGACCGGCATGCCCTCGCGGCCGAGCCGGACGAATTCCGGCCGGATGCCGAGTTCGATGCTTCCCGTCGCTGCCACCGGCATGCCCGGCAGCGCGATGGTCTGCGACCCGACCCGGGCAATCGTGCCGTCGATCGCCGCCGGCATCACGTTCATCCCCGGCGAGCCGATGAAATAGCCGACGAAGGTGTGGCGCGGGCGTTCGAAGAGTTCCGCGGGCGTGCCGATCTGGACGATCTCGCCGTCGAACATCACCACCACCTTGTCGGCGAAGGACAGCGCTTCCGTCTGGTCGTGCGTGACGTAGATCATCGTGTAGCCGAACCGGCGGTGCAACTGCTTCAGCTGCGAGCGCAACTGCCACTTCATGTGCGGATCGATGACGGTCAGCGGCTCGTCGAACAGGATCGCGTTGACGTCCGAGCGCACCAGCCCGCGCCCGAGCGAGATCTTCTGCTTCTGGTCGGCGGTGAGGCCCCTCGCCTTGCGCTTGGACCATGTCTCCAGGTCGATCATGGCGATGATCTCGCGCACCTTGCGATCGACCTCTACCTCGGGCACGCCGCGGTTGCGCAGCGGGAAGGCGAGATTGTCGTAGACGGTCATCGTGTCGTAGATGACCGGGAACTGGAACACCTGGGCGATGTTGCGTTCCTGGGTCGAAAGCCTGGTCACGTCGCGTCCATCGAACAGGATGCGGCCTTCGGAGGGCTCCACCAGCCCCGACATGATGTTGAGCAGCGTGGTCTTGCCGCAGCCCGAGGGTCCGAGCAGCGCATAGGCGCCGCCGTCCTCGAACGTGTGGTGGACCTCCTTCAGCGCATAGTCCTTCGACGCCTTGGGGTTCGGCCCGTAGGCGTGGCGGATATGATCGATGTCGATGCGTGCCATGATCCGCCTCACGCCGCCAATTGCTGTGGCGCGGCCGCGCGCCCGTCGGCACCGAACACCAGGAGATGCCGCGTATCGATGTAGATCTCGATCGTCTCGTCCGGCTCGAAATCATGCACGCCCGGCGCCAGCATTACCCAGCGCGCATCGGCGAAGTCGACATGGACGAAGCTCTCCGAGCCGGTGATCTCCGTCGCGAACACCTTGACCTTGACAGGCACGGCGTCCGGATTGCGGGGGGATAAAGAGAGATGGTGGGGCTGAAAGCTGACGGTATAGACTCCGTCAGCGATCCCGGCGAGAGACGCCGGAACAGGGAGGTTCACCCCACCATCAAGCTGGAACGCCGCGCCGCGCTTCGCCAGCACGATCGTGTTGAGCGGCGGATCGGAAAAGGTCATCGCGGTGACGAGATCGGCCGGCCTGCGGAACACCTCGATCGTCGGACCGAACTGGGTGATACGTCCTTCCGACAGGGTGGCGGTGTGGCCGCCGAGCAGGAGCGCCTCCGACGGTTCCGTCGTGGCATAGACGAAGATCGTGCCGGAAGCGGCGAAGATCTTCGGCAGTTCGGCGCGCAGTTCCTCGCGCAGCTTGTAGTCGAGATTGGCGAGCGGTTCGTCGAGCAGCACCAGGGAGGCGTTCTTGACGATGGCGCGCGCGAGCGCGGTGCGCTGCTGCTGCCCGCCCGACAGGTTGAGCGGCGTGCGGTCGAGATAGGGCGTCAGCCGCAACAGGTCGGCCGCCTTGCGCACCTCGCGGTCGATCGTGGCCGAATCCTTGCCGGCGACCCTGAGCGGCGAGGCGATGTTCTCGTAGACGGTCATCGCCGGATAGTTGATGAACTGCTGGTAGACCATGGCGACGTTGCGCCTCTGCACCGCCAGTCCCGTCACGTCCTTGCCGTCGAACCAGACCGATCCAGAGGTCGGCACGTCGAGGCCGGCCATCAGCCGCATCAGGCTGGTCTTGCCGGAAAGTGTCGGCCCCAGGAGGACGTTGAGGCTGCCATGCGCGAGCGTCAGCGAGACGTCGCCGATATGGGTCTCGGCGCCGACAGTCTTCGTTACGTTGCGCAGTTCGAGCATGGACCCTCCTCCGAGGCCGATTGCCTGATGTCGCTTCTCAAGCGGCGGCGGTGTGCCGACGTCCTCCGGATTCCTTCAGGTATTTTTCCAGCGCAGCCTTTTCCTCGGCTCCGAGATGCAGTCCGCGTTTTGTGCGCCGCCACAGGATGTCGTCGGCGGTGACAGCCCATTCCTTTTCGACAAGATAGCGCACTTCGGCCTCGTAGAGGTCCGCACCGAAGCCGCGTCCGAGATCAGCAAGCGACTTGGCAAGGCCCAGGATCGCCCACGCCCGCGTTCCGTAGAGCCGCGCCAGGCGTTTCGCCAGGCGCTGGTCGAGAAAGGGATAGTCGCGCTTGAGGGCCGACACCTGCGCGTCGAACTCGGTTGCAGCGAAATCGCCGCCGGGCAGCGGGGCGGTCGCCGTCCACGGCTTGCCCTTGCGGCCGATAAAGCCCTCGATCTTCTCCAGCATCGATTCCGCAAGGCGGCGATAGGTCGTGATCTTGCCGCCGAAGGCGTTGATCAGGGGCGCCTGCCCGTCGCCGGAATCGGCCTTCAGCACATAGTCGCGCGTCGCCTCCTGCGCTTTCGAGGCACCGTCGTCGAAGAGCGGCCTGACCGCCGAATAGGTCCAGACGATATCGGCGCGACGGACCGGCTCGGTGAAATACTCGCTCGCCGCATCGCACAGATAGTCGATCTCCCTGTCGGTGATCGCCACCTTGGCCGGATCGCCAAGATAGTCCTGGTCCGTGGTGCCGATCAGCGTGAAGTCCTCCTCGTAGGGGATCGCGAAGATGATGCGGCCATCGCGGTTCTGGAAGAAATAGGCGCGGGGATCGGAGAACTTCTTGCGGACGACGATGTGGCTGCCCTGGACCAGCCGGACGTTGTGGACGTCGTTCTTTCCGACCGTTCCGGACAGGACCTTGTCGACCCAGGGGCCGGCTGCATTGACCAGAAGGCGTGCGCTGACTTCTTCCGTGTCGCCGGTTCGCGTGTCCTCCACCGCGATACGCCAGAGCGCGCCGTCGCGCCGGGCGCTGACCACCTTTGCCCGCGTGCGGATCGTTGCGCCGCGGTCGGCCGCGTCGCGCGCATTGAGGACGACGAGGCGGGCGTCGTTGACCCAGCCGTCGGAATATTCGAACGCCTTGGTGAACAGCGGCTTCAGCGGCTTGCCGGCCGGGTCCTGCCGCATGTCGAGCGTCTTTGTCGCCGGCAGGAGCTTGCGGCCGCCGATGTGGTCGTAGAGGAACAGGCCGAGGCGGATCAGCCAGGCCGGGCGGATACCCTTGGCATGGGGGAGCACGAACCGCATCGGCCAGATGATGTGAGGCGCCATTCGCCACAGCACCTCGCGCTCCATCAGCGCCTCGCGCACCAGGCGGAATTCGTAGAATTCGAGATAGCGGAGGCCACCATGGATGAGCTTGGTCGAGCCGGACGACGTGCCGCTGGCAAGATCATTCATCTCGGCCAGATAGACGGAGTAGCCGCGACCGACAGCATCCCGCGCGATGCCGCATCCGTTGATGCCGCCGCCTATGACGAAGATGTCATGCACGCCTTCGAGCACAATTCCTCCCGGCGCTTTCGCAATGCAGCATAGTCGCTGTCGTTTCGCGCGAATGAAAAGCTATTTCGAACCACAAGCGAATGTCAAACGAAATCCAGCGTCATAAAATCAGGCGGATTGTCCGCGTTGCGGCCAGGCGCCCGAAAGCGGAAGGGGCCTAACGAAACAAAAGCGCTGCACATCGGCGAACCGGCGACGCACCGCCTTGTCGCGACAGCCGGCATTCGGGGCGAAGGCAGGGGATCGAAAGAGCCTTGCTGCGGCGGAGAGCGATGCGATGCGGGAGAGGCGGCCAGGCAGGAGGCCTGGCCCGCGGACAAGGCAGCAAGGACGCGGGAAAGCGTTTCCCGTGTCGCCGCTATCGGCCGGACTTGTCGCTGTGTCAGTGCGGCCCGGGTCCAGGCCGTCCGCCAGAGCGGTAAAGCCGCTGTCATCGACAGCGGCTTTCGAGGATTGCGGGCTCGTCTTCCGGCCTTTGTGCCGCAGACGGCCGTCAGGCCGCGGCGCTTTCCCGCGCCCGGTCGAAAACGAACTGGGACGAACGGTCCTGAGCGGCGGCCGCACAGAGTTCCCGGTATTTGTGGAACCCGCCCAGGAACATCGTCAGGCCCTGCGGCTTGCCCTTCACATTGGCGCCGACCCACCAGGTGTTCGCCTTGCGGATGAGGGAACGTTCGGCAAGCGACACGACGAGCTTCATCCAGGCCTCCTCGGCCTCGGGGGTCGGCTCCACGGTCGCGAGGCCGTTCGCCTCCATGTAGGTGATCATGTCGGCGATCCAGTCGACGTCGTGCTCTGCGATCGTGATCAGGTTGGCGAGCGCGGCCGGGCCGTTCGGGCCGCCGGTCGCGAACAGGTTGGGAAAGCCTTCGATCATGATGCCGAGATGGGATCGCGCTCCGCTCTTCCATTTCTCCTTCAAAGTGCGCCCATTGCGGCCGACCACGTCGAAGGCGAGCAGCGCACCGGTCAGTGCGTCGTATCCGGTGGCAAAGATGAGGATGTCGAGTTCGGTCTCGCCGGATTGCGTGCGTATGCCTTTCTCGGTGATTTCCACGATCGGGTCGGACGCAACATCGACGAGGTGGACGTTCGGCAGATTGTAGGTCTCGTAATACTCCGTATCCAAGCAGGGGCGTCGCGCGAAGATCGGGTAGCCGCGGGGCTTGAGCGCCTCGGCGACCTTGGGATCCTTGACGATTTCCCCGATCTTCTCGCGCACGAAGTCGGCGACCTGGTCATTGGCTTCCTGGTTGGTCAACAGGTCCGCGAAGGATCCGAGGAAAGTATGCCCGCCATTGATCCATGCCTGTTCCATGGCCTGGAGACGCTGCGACGGCGGCAGGCTGAAATAGGGCCGCGACGTCGCGGGCCGAGTGCCGCCCGTCGGATTGTTGCGCATGGCTTCGCGCATTGCCGGATAATGGCGCTTCATCTCGGCGACATAGTCGGGCTCGAGCTTGTGATTGCGCATCGGCAAGGTGAAGCTTGGCGTACGCTGGAAGACGAAGAGCTCGACCGCCTGCCGGCCGACCGTCTGGATGATCTGGATGCCCGTCGATCCGGTTCCGATCACGCCGACGCGCTTGCCTTCGAAGCTGACGGGCGTGTGAGGCCATTTCTGCGCGCGCAGGAGCTGGCCCTTGAACCGATCGATGCCGGCGATGTCGGGATCCTTCGGGATCGACAGCGGGCCGGTCGACATGATGCAGAAGGGCGCTTCCAGCGTCTCGCCGCTGTCGGTCGTCGCGCGCCAGAGCCTGGCTGCGTCGTCCCAGACGGCGCTGACGACACGCGTGTTGAAGTTGTAGTGCTTGCGAAGGTCCAGCCTGTCCGCGACGAAATTCGCGTAGGCGAGGATCTCCTCCTGCGAAGCGAACTGTTCCGACCAGGTCCATTCCTGCTGGATTTCCTCGGAGAATCCGTAGCTGTAGTCGACGCTCATCAGGTCGCAGCGTGCGCCGGGATAGCGGTTCCAGTACCACACGCCGCCTACGTCGCCGGCCGCCTCGACCCCGACCACCGACTTGCCCATCTCGCGGAAGCGGTAGGTCGCATACATGCCGGCGAATCCCGCCCCGACCACGATCACGTCGACTCGGCGGCGGCTCCCTTCGGTTTTCCTCGTATCCGTGTTGCTCATCTCGGCACCTTCTTCGTTTGACTGGATGGCCACCGCGCGAGCGCGGGGCCTGCGGCCGGCATGACGCGGCCGACGCGGACGGAGGCAGGTATCTCGATGATCTCCGGTCCTTCAGTGCCACTCGGGCGCGAGTCCTCAAGCACTGGAGAATCGTGGATCGAACGCATGATCCGTGCGTTGGCCATCCGCATTGAACTCCTCCGCGGCGACGCGAAATCCTTCGCCTGTCCGCCTGGAGAGCATTGTGGCCGATGACCCGCCGGGTTCAAGCAATTCAATCATGTGAAGGCAACATTCATACTCGTGAAATGCATGGCCCTGAAGCGTCGCTATTTTCACCGGTGTGAAAGGAGCACGGAAAAGACTTCCGCCGGTCGAGGACGACCGGTTGGGCGCGGCCTTGCAGGGTCTGGAGCGAACGAAGACAGGAGGCGGATTACCCGCGTCGGGAGATGGGATCGCCGCTGGGTGCAACGATCGGGACGAGCAAGGGATTTGGAGAATCCGTTCACGGCGGGTTCGGACGAAATTTCGGCGACTCGCGCGGACAAGACCAAAGCCGCCACGAGGGACGATGATCGCGGCGCCAAAAACGACAAAACCGCCTCTCGGCGGCTTCGTCGTATGCATTCAATTTTCCTGGGAAAACTGGAGCGGGCGAAGGGATTCGAACCCTCGACCCCAACCTTGGCAACCGGATCAGGACGTTTTCGCCACAGCGGGTTTTCCTACGCCATAGCCCCAAATACTGCGATCAATCAAATACTTATCGCCACAGTTGCGCCGCCGCGGGTACGCTGGACGACCCCCTGATATCCTTTCAAGTGCTTCCCCCCTGCTTCCCCGCTCATGCTGCACCTGCGTGGGGAAGCAGATTAGTGCGTGCGGGGCCTCCGCCCTCCTCGCACGCATCTGTTTTGAAACGCAAATTCGAGCTTGAGGAGTCCGCCGATGCCGAAACTGACCAAGAGAATCGTTGATGCCTTGCAACATGACCGGGGCCGCGATGTCTTCGTGTGTGACACCGAGGTCCGTGGCTTCGGCATTCGCGCAAAACCCTCGGGTACGAAGACGTTTCTGATCCAATACCGCAACGCGGAGCGGCGCACCCGACGCCTCGTCATCGGTCAGTTCGGCGTTCTAACGGTCGACCTCGCCCGCGATCTAGCCAAGAAGAAGCTAGCTTCCGTGGTCGACGGTGGCGACCCTTCGGCTGAACGTCGGGCAGCTCGCGAAGGCATGACCGTTGCTGAGGTTTGCGACTGGTATCTCGAAGAGGCTGAAGCCCGACGGCTCCTCGGCCGGAATAGACGGCCGATCAAAGCGTCCTCCGTGGCCGGCGACAGAAGCCGCATCGAGCAGCACATCAAGCCGATAATCGGTTCGCGGGTGGTGAGTCATGTTCGCCTAGCCGATATCGAACGGCTACAGGCCGATATCGCGGCGGGCAAGACAGCGCGGTCGCGTCGCGCGGGTCGCGGAGGACAGACCTCTGGCGGGGCCGGCGTGGCCGCACGCGCCATAAGCACCCTGCGTAGTCTCCTCAATCACGCACGCCGGCTAGGGCTGATCGAGCAGAACCCGGCGAACGGCGTACGCGTGATCGCATCGGAGAAACTCAAGCGCCGCCTCAGTGCTGGGGAGATCCGGCACCTCGGCAAGATCATCATGCAGATGGACCGGGAGGGCGAGCACCCGACGGGCCTTTCCGCTATCCGCGCGATGCTGCTGACCGGTTTCCGCCGTATGGAAGTCCTGGCGATGCGTGAGGAATGGATCGACCCAGAGGGGAACTGCGTGGCCTTCCCGGATACGAAATCGGGGCCGCAGCTGCGGGCCGTCGGCGATGCCGCTGTCATCCACCTGCTTAGCCAAGCAAGCCAGCACTCCTCGCCCTTCATTTTCCCGGCCGATAGGGGTGAAGGCCACTTCATCGGCGTTGTGCGGGTGCTTGATCGGGTGTGCACTCGAGCTGGTCTAAACGATGTTTCACCACATACTTTGAGACACACCTTTGCGAGCATCGCAGCTTCGCTAGGCTTCAGCGAGTTGACGATTTCGGGCTTGCTTGGACATGCGCCCCGGGGAGTTACGCAGCGCTACGTTCACCTCGACACCGCCCTCGTCATTGCGGCGGGTCAGGTGGCAGCCGAGATCGCCCGACTGATGGATGGCGGAGAAGTTGTCTCTGTCCAAGAGCGGAAGCTGCTTCGTTCAAAGGGTCGCGCAAAGACGAATACGGGGTGATTCTTGCATGCTCAGGGGAACTTCTGAACCGATCGACGCGTCTTCTCCCCTCAACGATCGAACGTCAGGGCAGGGGGATTCTACATCTATGCGTCTTAGCAGCATTTGTGCTGATCGTGCCTCGCATGATTAGCGATCAAGTCCTTCTTTGGGTGAGCCAGCCGCCATCTGCCCCCGTCGCAGCAGAGGGGACGGTGCTCGTCGGCTTTGCCGAGTTCGAGCGCGAGTTGACTGCCGTGCGAACCGCCGAGGGTCGCCGGAGGGCCAAAGCCAGAGGCAAATGCATGGGGCGCTGCCCCTGCCCTCCCTGATGACCAGGCGGCTGAAGCCATCGATGCGGCGCAACGGAGATGCAGACGGCGCAACCCTTGCCCGACGCTACAACTCAGTGCCACTATCTCGCTTTGACGCTCACCGACGGCACATCTATCGTGGCCAGTCAGTCGCGGTAGCAAGCCGGCATCTTTCTCAGTAAGGCGGCCGAGGTTAGAATTCTGGGCGGGAGAAAAGACCCGGCGCGGGAGGATGCTTGCACCACGATATCGACTACCAGATCACCGGAGCCGTTGCGAAGCTCCTCCATGCCCGACCGCAAGCCCGGAACGCGGAGAGCAAACGCCTGCTCGACGAACTGGACCAAGCGCTCACCGAGGCGACGGCTGACGAGCGCGTGCGGTCAATCGTGATTGGGGGCAGGGCGACCATTTCTCTACCGGTCACGATCTTTCTCTACCGGTCACGATCTTAAGGAGGCGCAACGCGACCGGCAAGACTTCACGGTTGAACAGCGGTGGGAGTATGAGCAGCGCCGCTACTTCGACTACGCCCTGCGGATTTGGGACTGTCCCAAGCCGACGATCGCGCGCGTGCAAGGGGCCTGCATCGCCGGCGGTTTCTTGCGGCACAGCTGTCCGCCGAATGCTCCTTCTTCCACAAGTCATCCGTAGGCCGGCGCGAGGAGGCGCCACGGCCGGGCGCGCTCGATCTGCCCGGCAAGCGAAAAGAGGAGGGCGTCTTCGCCGTAACGGGCAGCGAAGTGACAGCCGATCGGCAGGGCCTCGCCGTTCTCTCCGTACGGGATCGACATCCCCGGCTGGCCCGTTACGTTGAACAGGTAGGTGAAGGGGATGAAGCCCATAAGCCGCTTCATCCAAACGTCCACATTCGTGATGTCGGAATCGAATACACCCAGTCGCGGCGGGGGTGTGGCGAGCGTGGGCGTTAGCCATATGTCATGGGATTCGAAAAACGTGGCTATGCGTCGTGTCTCGCGCTGCAGGGTCTGGAGCGCCCGGATATAGTCGGGGGCCGACATCGCGAGACCCTTTTCGGCGATGGCACGCGTCAGCGGCTCAATCATGCCTTGGGGCGGCAGCGTGCCCCCCGTCGCGCGGCCGATGTTCGCCATGGTGTTCGCTTGGAACGCCGCTGAAAATCCGCGCTCCACAGCCTCAACATCGAATTCGGGAGCGGCTTCGACGACGTCATGCCCAAGTTCCTCGCACAAACGGGCCATTCGGCGGACTGCATCGACGCAAGCGGAATGGATGTGCACGCCGTTCGGCGCGGCGAGCGAGAAGGCAATGCGCAGCCGCGCCGGATCGCGAGAGACCTCCTCCAGGTAAGGCCGCGACGGAGGCGGCGGGAAATAGGGGTCGCCCGGCAACGGTCCAGCGGTGGCGTCGAGTAGGGCCGCGCTGTCACGCACGCTGCGGGTCACGGCATGCTGGCTGGCCAGCCCAGCAAGGCCTTCCCCTCCCTCCGGACCCGCGGTGATGCGGGCGCGTGTCGGTTTCATGCCGAACAGACCGCAGCATGACGCGGGGATGCGGATCGAACCGCCACCATCCGTCGCATGGCCCAGCGGTATTATGCCCGCTGCGACTGCGGCCGCCGACCCGCCGCTCGATCCTCCCGGTGAATGTTCTAGGCTCCATGGATTCCGGGTTGGCCCGAACAGATGCGGTTCAGTAACCGGTTGCAGTCCGAATTCGGATGAGTTCGACTTGCCGATTACCGACATGCCCGCGCGGCGGCAACGCGTCACCATCTCGCTTTCGACGTTCGGCCTGTTATTTGCATAGAGCCTGGATGCAAACGTGGTCGGCGCGCCGGCAACCGAAACGACCAACTCCTTGAACACATAGGGCACTCCTGTAAAGGGCCCATCCGCTAGACCGGACTTCACCGCCCCTCGGGCTTCGTCGAACAGGGTCGCGACGATCGCATTCAACGTTGGATTACGCTCTTCGACCCTTGCGATCGCGGTTTCGAGAATCTCGGCGGGAGAAACTTCTTTCCTGCGCACCAGATCGGCAATGGCGAGCCCGTCCAGATTGTCATATTCGGCGATCATCGTGTGGTCTCCCTAACCGGCCAGAGCGACACCGGCATTGGTTCGGCGGCCTCGAAATCCGGCTCGACGGATGCGCCGAAACCGGGACAATCCAATGACCTGATCGCAAAACGGCCGTTCGCAATTCGCAGGCGGATCACGCCGTTGTCCGCATGATAGAGGTCGGGATGCGCACGTAGGAAGTCTTCAGCCTCGCGCCGCGGGCGCCCGCCGAACCCGTCGATGAAATGATGGGCATTGCGTTCGACATGGGTAAGCCCAAGAAGCGTTACCAGCGAGAGATCCTGCTGAATTGAGATGCCCGGCTCGCAGGTCAGATCCTCGGCCGACATGAAGTAGCGACAGCCTCCATCACTGTTCCACACTTGGCATCGGGCATGGTTGAGGATCGACTTGTAGATGCCCTTGCAGGCCTTGGAGGATACGCCGGTATAACCCAATTCGCGCGCCTCTCGAAAGGAGGACAAGTCACCATCGGATTCGTCGATAATCACAGCGATTAGTTTCGCCAGTTCAGTGATAGGTCGCGCTAATGCCTCCTTGCGGTTAATCGGTTGCTCTACATAAAGGATCGAGGACGCCAAGCGCACTAGTTTTGGCGTCTCGCCCAATTTGCGATAGAACGCGGCAATCGCATCGGCGTTAGCGTACTGTTCGTTACCGTCCAGCGTCGCGAACCAGGGCTCATCGATCCTGTCGAGAACCGACGCGATGCGGGCCAGTCGATCGAGGTCGGCTGCTTCGTCGCCGCCCACCTTTAGCTTGAAATAGCGGTTGCCGTAGACGGAGACGACTTCTTCGAGCGTCTCCGGCAGGCCGTCGCCGATACGGGCGCCGCTCGCGAGATCGGCATCGGTGATCGGATCGGCAAGTCCGACGGTATGGCGCACGTCGATGAAGGCGGGCCGGTCGGCCTCAACAAACAAGCGGTCGAAGTCGAAGCCGGAGAGCTCGGGTGCGAGCGGATCGGCGCGCAATCCCGCCATGTTGCCGCGCATGCCCGCGAAGAAGCTCGTGCCGCGCCCGCGCAGCATCGCATCGAGAATTGCGCGATCGACCAGCGACTGACCGTAGCTCGCGATCAGCGTGTTGAGCCCCAGTGCCGCACAGGCCTGGAAATGCGGTTGATAGGTGGAAGCGAACAGGTCGAACGGGGTTGCGGCGTCGGCAGCAAGTGCTGCCTCCGCTGCGAGTTCGAGCGATTTGCGCAACTGGTGATGATTGTCGGCGTCGGTGAGCGACAGGTCCTTGTCGAACCATTTGGCGCCGAGCGCTTCCGCGGAATAGCCGAAAGCCTCCGAACCGTCCGACAGTCTCACTCGCGCACGGACTCCCGTCTGGAAGCCGTGCGTCGCTACGGTGACGCCGAACTTGAAAGGCATCCGGAGGCGATAGGGCCGCTGCCGTAGCTCGATCGACAGGGCCTTGACACGCTCTGTCTTCATGACAGCGCTTGGAGCGGTACGCCCGCGGCGCCCGCTTTGCGGCCGGTGAGCGTGTCGTAGATGCGCAGCGAGTGTTGCCCGAACTCGGCCGTGGCGCGCGTCTCCACGCTGCGGGGCCTTGGCAGGTTAATGTCGACCACATCGGCGATACGGCCCGGACGCGGCGACATTACCACGACCCGGTCGGAGAGAAACACCGCTTCCGGGATCGAATGGGTAACGAACAGGATCGTCTTTCGCCCGGCGCTGCCGGTCGCCTCACCCCAGACGCGCAGCAGTTCGAGATTCATATCGTCGCGCGTCATCGCGTCGAGCGCGCCGAACGGCTCGTCCATCAGCAAGAGCGGCGGATCGAGCAGCAGCGCCCGGCAAAGAGCGACGCGCTGCTGCATGCCGCCGGACAGCTCGCCCGGCCGCTTGTTCTCGAATCCGGCCAGCCCGACAAGTTTCAGAAGGTCCCGTGCCCGGTCGCAATATGCCCCGGCATTGAGGCCGGCCAGTTCGGCCGGCAGCAACACATTGTCGAGAATGGAGCGCCACTTCAACAGCACCGCTGCCTGGAACACCATGCCGACTTTCGGGATCGGCCTGGTAACGGGAGTTCCATCGACGATGATCGATCCCGACGTCATTGGGCGCAGGCCAGCAGCCACTCTCAGGAGGGTGGACTTGCCGCACCCACTCGGGCCTACCAGCGAGACGAACTCGCCTTCGGCCACGTCTAGCGTGATGTCATTCAGCGCCTCGACCGGACCGCTGCCGGTCTGGTAGATCATGCCGACCCGGTCGAGCTGGATGATGATGCGCGGCATGGCGCTCCTTTCGTCGATGTGCGTCACTGCGCTGGCATGTCGACCTTGGTGAGGAAGTCGGTGGTGAAGACATCCTTGCAGTCCACCTTCTTGGGCAGGCCCATATAGGTGTTCACCAGTTCGACCGAGTCGCACATCTTCTTCTCGTCGATCCAGCCGATGCCGTTCTCGCGATACCGGTCCGTCTTGAGCAGTTCGAGCCCGAGCT
Organism: Mesorhizobium sp.; assembly: GCA_019635735.1. GTDB lineage: Bacteria > Pseudomonadota > Alphaproteobacteria > Rhizobiales > Rhizobiaceae > Mesorhizobium_A. The sequence continues at coordinate 483,142 of JAHBYX010000002.1, read as the reverse complement.
TCATGTTGGCGCCGATCAGCACCTCGTCGATCTCCGGTACCCGCTTCTTGAAGATCTCCATGGCAGCTTCAGGGTCCGCCATCACGTCGCGCCATCCCATATACGCCGCTTCTAGAAATTTCTTCAGGACCTCGGGTCGTTCGCTCATGGTCTTCTCGCTCGCCATAATCGACATGGAATACATGTCGAAGCCGTGATCCGACCAAGGCATCATCACGACGTTCCCCTTGCCCATCGGCTTCTCGTAGAGGGGTAGGCCCGTCGTGTAGTCGGCGACGGTGTCGACGCGCTTCTCGGCCAGGGCAGCGATCTTGGCGGCAGGTTCGATGTTGACCCAGGTCACCTTGCTCTCGTCGATGCCGTTGGCCTTGGCGAAAGCTGGCCACATCTGGCGCTGGCCGTCTCCGGGAGGCGCTCCGATCGTCATGCCTTCGAGTTGCTTCGGTTCGGTCACCGGCTTGTCCTTGGACGAGAAGACATTGAGCGGCGTCTTGTCGAACACCATGCCGACGACCTTGACCGTGGTGCCACGTGCGTTCGAAGCGATGACCACCGCGCTGTCGGCGAGACCTGCATCAGCCGCGCCCGTATCGACCTTGGCGATCGAGTCGCCCGACCCCTTCGAATTCTCCAGCGTCACGTCGAGGCCGCGGTCGGTAAAGTAGCCCTTCTCCAGGGCGACCCAGTAGGCGGCATGGTCGCCCACCGGAAACCAGTTGAGGGCGAAGGTGAACTTCTCCTGGGCGAGAGCCGGCGAGACCATGACGCCGACGAGCGCCGCGGTGGCGAGCAGTTTCTTCAGCATTGCAATTCTCCCATTGCGGTCGTTTTCCGGGCTTCGTTCATCGTTCCTGACCCTCAGCCCACGGGGCCAGGACACGCGACAAGGCCGCAACCGCGCCATAGAGGACGAGGCCCAGAACCGAGATCCAGACCAGCGCGCCAAAGGCCAGCGGCGTGTTCATGCTGCTCTGCGAGGTGATGATCACGTAGCCAAGGCCGCGCTGCGAGGCGACGAATTCGCCCACGATCGCGCCGACGACGGCCGCGGTCGCGGTCACCTTCAGAGCACTTAATATGTAGGGATAGGCGTTCGGGATGCGGATCTTGGCGAACACCTTCCACTTCGGCGCATTGAACACGCGTCCGAGGTCGAGCATGTCGTCGTCGATCTGCATCAACCCGACCGCAGTATTGATCACCACAGGGAAGAACCCGATCAGTGCGCCAATCAACATGTTCGGCAGGATGCCGTAGCCTAGCCAGAGCAGGAACAGCGGCGCCACCGCCACTTTGGGAAGCGTGTTGACGAAGACCAGGAACGGCATCAGCGCGCGGCTGGCCATCGGCGACCACGCGATGACGACGCCCAACGCGATGCCCGCCACCGCAGCGATCAGGAACGCTCCGAAGATGGCGAGTCCGGTTGCCCAGATGTGACCCCACCAGTTGATATGTCCCGAAAACATCGCGTTGACGACCGTGGTCGGGCTCGGCAGCAGATACTCACGGATGCCGAAGACCGAGACGGCGAGCTGCCACAGCACCAGCAGCAGCGCGAACAGCACGAAGGCGGGCAGGATCTCAGCGAGTTTGCGCGCGGCGTTACTCAAGACTGACCCTCACCGCGTTGGCGCGCACCCATGCTTCGTCGACCGCGACCCCGAGGCCGGGTCCTTCCGGCAGCCTCACCTTCCCCCCGCCCTTCCACAGACGCTCCGCGAGGAACGGCGTCTCGATATACTGGGGGCCGTTGAGCTGCAGCGGCGAGATGTCGAAGGCGGCGGCCAGATGCAGCCCCGCCGCAAGGCCGAGGTCGGTCTCCGTCAAGCCGGAAAGGGACAGGCCGAGCCCGGCCGCGAGGGCCGTCTCGCAGAGCTGCCTCGACTTGTGGAATCCGGAATTGCGCTGCAGTTTCGCGACCGCGACATGGATCGCTTCGGCGCGTGCATATTCGATCAGATCGGCGACCGAGCGCAGCGATTCATCGATGCCGATCTCGACGGCGCTTGCGGCTGCGAGGGTGCGGTAGCCCGAGAGATTGAAACCGTCCAGAGGCTGTTCGAAGAGCGTGACGCCGAGGTCGGCGAAAATCTGCGCCTGGCGCTTGGCGGCGGCCAGTCGGTAGCCGCGGTTCGCATCCACCTGGATGACACGATCGCCGACCACCGCACGGGTCGAACGCACGAGGTCCGCATCACCGGCCATCCCGTGCATCCCGACCTTGACGTCGAACACGTCATAGCCGGCTTCGAGACCTTCCTCCGCAAGCCGTCGGGCGCCGGATGGTTCGGAGACGGAGATCATCCACGACAGGTCGAACCCGGTGCGGCGACAGCCGCCGAGAAGCTGGTAGACCGGCACGCCGAGAGCCCGCCCGAGAGCATCGTGCGCGGCGATGTCGATGGCGGACTTGGCCAGCGGCGCGCCAGTCGTGACCCCGGGGCTGATGGCCCGATCCATCGTTCGGTGGAGCGCGTCGAAATCCCAGAGCCCTATGCCGATGACGGCGGGCGCCAGATACTTGCTCAATGTCGAGACGATCGTCTCGGTCGTCTCGTAGGTCCAGCGCGGCGTGGGTGTCGCCTCGCCCCAGCCCACCGCGCCGCCATCGCTCTCGATGCGCACGAACACCCGCGCCGACGGCTGTCCGGGATGTCCGGCGACGCCGCCCGCGATGAGGAACGGGCTCCTGAAGGGGAATTCGAGGACGAAGGTTTCGATCGCAGCGATCTTCATCAGGACATCCACCGCTCCAGGTTCGAAGCGACGAACCCGTCGTCTGCGAGATCGCTATGCTGGCGCAGCACGCGGTCGATCTCGGCGGACTGCCCGGGACTCAGCCCTTCCTGCGGATCGAGGCACCAGGTTCCTTCCAGCAACCCCTGTCGGCGCAGTACCTCGTGGCAACCCGCGATGCAGCCATGGAAATCGTTCGCGACATCGAAGAACGCGCTGTTGCAGTCGGTGACGCGACTGTCGATAGCGAGCAGGTCGGCCGGAACCGATCCACCGTCGGCTGCCTCGCGACAGCGGTTGAAGATATCGACCGCGCCCTTCGTCCAGACGGACCAGTGTCCCAGCAGGCCGCCGCGGAAGCGAACCGTCACGGGCCGGGCCTCGCGCATGATCGTGAAGGGGGTGACCAGGTCGAGGACGATGTGGTCGTCATTGCCGGTATAGAGCGTGATCCGGTCCTCTGCGCCGGCTTCGACGAGACCGCGCACCACATCGAGAGTGCGGTAGCGATTGAAGGGCGCCACCTTGATCGCAATGACCCGCGGGATCGCGGCGAAGCGTGTCCAGAAGTCGACGTCGAGATGTAGGCCGCCGACTGCCGGCTGCAGATAGAAGCCGACGAGTGGGATCTCGGCGGCGACCGCCGTGCAATGTTCTATGATCTCGTCCGCCGAGCGTCCCTTCATCGCGGCGAGGCTGAGCAGGCCCGCATGATAGCCGAGGCCTCTGGCGGTTGCTGCCTCGCCGATCGCCTGGCGTGTCGGTCCCGCGAGCCCGGCGACCATAGCGAGCGGGCGGTCGCTCCACCGGCGCGCAGCCTCGGCCGCCAGTCCGAGCACTTCGTCATACAGCCCTGCCTCGCGAATCGCGAACTGCGTCGTGTGAACCCCGACCGCCAGACCGCCGGATCCCGCGTCGATGTAATAGCGTGTCAGCGCCCGCTGCCGGCGACGATCGAGCCTTCTGGAGGCATCAAGCGCGAGGGGATGGGCGGGGATCACCGTCCCTGCCTTCAGCACCGCATAAGACTCGCTCAAGGCGGTTGTCCGGTCGGGTGCGGTCGCGTCGGCGGCAGTCATCAGCCGAACTCCGGTCCAGCCACGGCGAACAATCGAAGTGGGTCGCCGAAGGGCTCGCTGCGGCCGAGCGCCATCCGGGTGAAGCTGCGCTGGATGGAGAACCCGCGCCCGGCCAGCCAGGCACCAAGGGCGCGCCAGCGCGCGGGCACGTCGATGAACACGGCACCGCGTATTGTGCCGAAGAGCCTACGAACCATGTCGAGTGCATCGGCCTCGCGTGCCGCCACGACCGGCCCCGTCTGCCATGCCCGGCGGCCACGCCGGATCATCGCGAAGCCTTTGCCGACGACCGGCCCGACGCAACGCGTCCCCTCGCGGCGAAGAAAATCCTCCATCAGGGCGTTGCGGCGAGCGCCAAACGCGGACGCGTCGAGCGCAGAGATCGTTGCCGTCTCCTCCCGCATGTCGATGGCCGCGCCGCCCTCGGACCTGCCCTCCCAGCGGTCGAAGGCAAACTGCGGGAGAAAGCCCTGTTTCCTGTAGACTTCGGCTCCCGCTGCAGTGGCATCGAGGACAGGGATCACGCTGCGCTCCCGCAGGACGTCGATGCAGCCGGCCACGAGTTCGGTGGCGATACCGCGCCGGCGGAAATCCTGGGTCACGAGGACCATACCTACATAGCCGAACGGCCCGTCGTAGGGCAGCGCCGCGGCGCTTGCGACCAGCCGGCCGGTCTCATCGCGCATACCGAACGCATGGCCGTGCGTGACGAAATGAAGCCAGTCGGGCTCGATCTGGTTCCAGTGCGCCTCGGTCGACAATGCCATGCCGGCCTCAATGTCATCCGGGCTCAGCTCGACGCGGTGCAGGATGTCAAAACCCGCCATCACGCACCTCGTATTTGGTCGGCTTGTTGAAGCTGACGCCGTCTTTCGCGACCCAGTCTCCCACCCAGTCGAGCATGGTCTGCAACGGCACGCGCGGATATCCGAAAAGCCCCGTCGCGGCGGCCGAATTGGTGAGCCACGCGCTGTTCGCCTCCGTGCCCACCAGCTTGGCCTCGACGCCCAGTCGGTGGCCGAGTTCCTGCGCCAGCCACCGCACCGACAGCGTCTCGGGTCCGCTGATATTGATCGGGGAAGTCGGAGTGGTGCAATGGAGCAGCGAGCGCAATGCCTGGGCGTTGGCATCGCCCTGCCAGATCACGTTGACATGGCCCATCAGCGACAGGTCGATGGGTGTCCCCGCCTTTACGCGACTGGCGAGGTCATGAAGGACGCCGTAGCGCAGGTCGATCGCGTAGTTCAGCCGGAACAGGCGACCGGGCGTGCCGTGTAGGCCAGAGAAGTACTCGAACAGTCGTTCACGCCCCAGACAGGACTGCGCATATTCGCCGCGGGGTCCCGGCGGCGTGGTCTCCAGCGCCCCCTGGTGAAGGACGTCGACGAGCGGATAGATGTTGCCGGTGGAGAAGGCGACGATGCGCGACTCGCGGAAGGAGTCAGCCACGATCGCCGGGGAATGCACGTTCATCGCCCAGGTCAGCGCCTGATTTCCGCTCGATCCGAACTTCCGGCCGGCCATGTAGAGAACGTTCTCGACGCGAGGCAGCGCCGCGACCTGTGCGGCGTCAAGCAGATCGGCGGAGATCGTCTCGATCCCGTGAGACTCGAGCTCTTCGCGGATTGCGGGATCAGTGAAGCGGGCGACGCCGATGATGCGCTTGCCTGGAGCGGCGTTCCTGGCGAGGCGGGCAAGCGTCGGCCCCATCTTGCCGGCGACACCGAGGATCAGGATGTCCCCGTCGAGCCGCGCCATATCGGCGACGAGCACATCGTCGGGTGTAGAGAGAAACGCGTCGAGTTGCGCGACGTCCTCGAACCTTGCCGGAAGAGCCGGAGCGCGCCCATCCGCGACGACGTCGTTTGTCCTCGTCAGCACCTTATCCTGCATCGGTAGCCGTCTCCGAGCCTCTCGATACGGCAACGCTATAGCGACTCAAAAAAGCTTTCAACCATTTAGTTGAAATCTAGTTCCCCAGCGGCAGGAAAGGTCAGGCTGTCCCCTCGATCAGCCCCCGAAGTCTCTTCAGCGCGTTGCGGGTCGAGGCGACCGGCGGGGAAAGATGCGGCTCGATCGCAATGGCGCCGCTATAGCCGTCGGCCACCAGCGCGCCGATCTGGCCGCGCCAGTCCACGTCGCCCTCGGCCAGCAGTTCCCAGCTTCCGTCAGGGTAGCGGCGCGCATCTTTGAAGTGGACGTTGCGGACATGATCGCGAACGAAGTCGTAGCCGTCAGGCCACGGCACGTCACCATCTATCAGGGCGTTGGCAGGGTCCCAGTTGATGCCGATCCGCTCCCCGCCGATTCGCTGGACGATCGCCGCCGACCGCTCGCCGCTGTCCGCCCAGTGCCCCTCCTCTGTCTCGATGAGCAGGTCGATACCGGCCCCCGCGCACTGTTCGGCTGCGTCGGCAAGCGCATCCACGACGCCGGCGGGCGCTGGTCCCTGCCCTGCGCCACCGCGGGCGAAACTGAAGCAGATCAGGGACCTCGCACCGACTTCGGCGGCGAACTCCAGCGTGCGGGGCAGCAGTCGGTACAAATGGTCGTCAAGCGTCTCTCGCACGCCCCGCCAGGTCTCGAAGAACCCCGCATCCATCCATCCGAGGTTGGAGCGCCCAGGCTCGCTCGCAGGAAACGGCATCTTGAACAGGCCCGGCGACACCGCCGTCACGGTAACGCCGAATTCGCGAACCGCACGCAGGAGCCGGTGCCGCGCATGGGGCGGGAGATCCGGGATCCGGTCTGCGTAGACACCGCGCAGTTCGAACCGATCGACACCCCATTCTAGGCCGAGCTCAAACGCCGTTTCGGGGTCGCCCGACATTTCGTCGGTGACGATGCTGATCTGCACGACGATATCTCCTCGATCGGCCAGGATTGCGCGTCTAGGGTCGAAGGCCGTCCACCGTCAACCGCACGATATGATCGCGATAGGAAGCCACCGCCTGCGGCTTGGCAAGGTCGCGGCCGAAGATCGCCGACATCGTCAGGCCGTTGGCGAAGTAGAAGAATGTCATGCCGGCAATCGAGATGTAGAGTTCGAGCGGATCGACGCCTCGCCGGAACACGCCACCCGTCACGCCACGGTCAAGCGTCTCGGCGATCAACTCCAGCAGCGGGGAATTGGTGCGCAGCGCCATTTCCGACGAACGCACATGGCGCGCGCCGTGCGCATTCTCGTCGGCAAGCATGCGGATGAACTCCCGGTGCTCGTTCAAGTAGTCGAGCGAGAAGTCGATGAGCCGCACCATGGCTTCCCGCGGAGGCAAAGCGGTCAGGTCCAATTCGCGTTCAAGCGCGCGGATCTCGTGATAGGTGGATTCGAGCGCAGCGGTATAGAGTTCGTCCTTGCTGCCGAAGTAATAGTAAACAAGCTGCTTGTTTGCTTTCGCGCGCGATGCGATCTGGTCGACCCGGGCACCGTCAAGACCCTTGGCGGCAAATTCCGTGCGTGCTGCGGCCAGGATTGACGCGCGCGTTTCCTCCGGCGTCCTGCGGACCCGAGAGGGTTTTCCCTGAGCCGTTTGCTCGATTGCCGTCATCGATACCGTCCGGGACAGCGGCCCTCACCGCAGCGCGGCCGACAGTCCGCGCAGATAACCAATGGATCGAGCCGCCGTTGCCTGGCCATCGGGAACGTAGATGAAGGGCTCGACGGCTGCGGTTCCCCCATAATCCAGCCTGATAAGCATGTCGAGAATGGCGGCGAAATCGATCCCGCCCTCTCCCGGACCTCGCTTGTTGTCGTCGTTGAAATGCACGTGCCGGATAGCGCCTGCCGGCACATGTCGCGCAAGTAGCGCTGGAATGTCCTCGCCATTGGTCACGGCGGCATAGCAATCCACCATGGTCGCAAGGGCCGGCGAACCTATGGCTTCGATCAGCTCAAGCGCTTCTTCCACTGAGTTAACATAGCGGGTATCGATGCGCGACAACGGCTCGATGATGTAACGCACGCCGGCGCCCTCAGCGTCTTCGGCGATCTTGGCGAAGTAGCGCTCGGCGCGTCTTCGTCCCTGCGCCTCGTGGCCCGGTTCAAGAACGCGCTGGCCGGGCGAGCCGTGTATCAGGTAACGCCCGCCGAGGGAGGCGCACAGAGCGACGAGACGCCGGCCAACCTCCAGCGTCCTATCGGCAACGTGATCATCGTCAGCAGTGATCGACAGGCCCGCGGGAGCTGCCATCAGCCAATGCAGGCCCGATATGGCGACGCCTTCGCTCTCAGCAATCCTACGCAGTTCCACGACTGCGCCCGGTGCCAGGTTTGCCGGATCGTCTCCCAGCAGGAATGGGGCAAGCTCCAGCCCGGCATATCCGATTTCGCGCGCGAATCTGCACTGATCGAGGAAATCCAGCTCGCGCACGACCTCGCTGCACAGGAAGATCTTTATTGCACCGTTCTCCATTCGGTTCCGCTTTAGCGGGGCGCGGCCGGCTCCGCAATTGGAACCGTCCAGAAGAATGCCAGATGCCGCAAGTATGCGCTTTCGACGTGCCGCTTACTCGTAGTCGCAAGCCCAGAGCCGGACCGCGACCTCATGAGGAACGGCGCTCGTAAGCGTGAAGGCCGCGCATACCTCGCGGATCCCGGCACTTCTATTAGAGTTTTGGCTCTTTCCACCATTGAGGCCGAATTCGGTTCACCGACGGCGGCTTGACCTCAACGCCTACGTGATAGGCTTCGGCGGTAAGCTGTCCGAGGCAATCGGCGCGCGTCGCATCTTTCGCGCCCGATTGGCCGTCCGCGGCGCCCTGTCCCCCTTGCAGAGTTGGGTGACGGATCACCGGGCGGTGGTTACTTCTCGGCACCATAGGTGCGAGGCAGGCGCTAGAGACCCGCTGGATGTTTAATCGGTTCGAATATACTCTCCCCTTCGCCAACACTCTGCTTCTTCGCGACCGCGACGCGAACGGTGTCCCCTTTTTTCTGCGCGGCCGCGATTTGGAAGGAGGGCGCCCTCAAGTTCGTTCGAGGTTTCGAGTTGTTTCCGGCGCCGCCGCCGATGTTTTTCAGGCAAGCGCGGCGACATTCTTGCGGATCTTGAGGAGGCCGATGACCGATGTCTCCCCGCCAGCGTCGCAGTTGCTATCGATATAACAACACGGGGATCTAACCGATTTACCGTTTGGAGACGAATTCCAGAATTTTGGGGCTCGACCGAGGTGGACATGGAGGGCTGCGTGCTGGCGGCCAACTCGAAGTCCTACTCGGCGGTGACGCTCGATGGCGCGGCCAACCTCAACGCCGAATGCGTACTCACCTCAGGACGGACGTCGGGGCTCGGCGCGGCGGATCTGGAGTGCCCGAAGGTGCTCGAGAAGCAATATCCGTCCGTCGATCCATTGGCCGGGATCGAGCCGCCCAGCTACACGAGCTGCCAGTCCGTTCCGGGAGGAAAGACCAAGACCCCTTCTCCCGGGACCTATTGCGGCAAGACGATTTCGGGAGAAGTGACGCTCGAAGCGGGCGTCTACATCCTTCGCGGCGGTCGCGTGAATCTCGGTGGAAACGGCTTCCTGATAGGCGCGGGCGTGACGATCTTCCTGATGGAGGACGCCGAGTTCACCATCAACGTAAACGAGATCGTGCAGCTCTCGCCGCAGGAAACCGGTCCGTATGCGGGCATCACCATCTACCAGCCGAAGAGCAACACCAACACGGTATCGATAAACGGTACGTCCGGTTCATTCGTCGACGGCTTCGTGTACGCGTCGGGAGCGCATGTGTCCTTTACCGGCAATGCCGGCGCGACCGCCGATGGCGAATGCCTGCGCATCGTCGGAGACACGATCGAGTTCAACGGCAATTCCTGGTATGGTGCAAACTGCGAGGGAAAGCTCGGCGACCACGCACTCACCGCCGGGCGCCATATTTCGATCGTCCGATAGTCCCTCGCACGGGCGGGGGAGGGGATAGGGGCCGCCGCGTTCCGCTTCAGTAGCACTGGCCTCTGTCGTGCTGTAACCGCCTGATAAGCCCCTTTCCGAAGTCTTCGTTGTCTGAAATCAAATTGCCCCCGGCCTTTGGGGCAGCCGGGGGCAATCGAGATGATCAGTTCACGTACTCTGAACCGATCGTGAGAACGCCAGGATGGCTGCAAGATCCGAAGGAAACGTAAATCGGGTTCTCGCGTGAGCGAGAGGCGCGAACCTGCAACTAGCCTGGGCTTGACCCCGTCATGGTAGTCGAAGGGACCTGACCTCAAGTCCTTTCTGCCCCTGCGCAACGGCGACGACGACCCGCTGTCCCTCTTCCAGCGATTCCAACCCACATCGCTTGAGAGCAGAGACGTGGACAAACGCGTCCATGGAGCTGCCTTCGACGGCGATGAAGCCAAATCCCTTCCCGAAATTGTACCACTTCACGGTGCCTGCCTTCTCGGCATTCGATGGGTCTGTATCTTCGCTGCGCGCATTAGAGTAGGAAGGCCTGGCCGCAAATGTGGGGCGCGCTGCGAGAACGTGCAGGACTTCCGCAACCTGCGGCCCCTTCTGTCCCTGGCCGATGCGCACCGACAGTTCCATTCCTTCCGCAACTGCGCGGTGACCGGCGTTTTCCAATGCGCTGATGTGAAGGAATGCGTTCGAACCGTCGGCCAGCTTCACGAAGCCGAACCCCTTGTCGACATTGAACCACAAGACCTCGACATCGACCGGAGGTGAATTTATCACCGCGGGCGCGGGTCTGATTTCGCGCTGGAAGTAGCTCAGTTCCGGCGCCTGAGGGCCGTGGTCCGAGCCGTGGAAGAACGATTGGATCTCTCCCACATCGACCCCGCCATCACCATTCTGGTCGACGGCGTTGAAAATGCGCCCATGAAAGTCCTGGACTTCCTCCAGCGTCAGAACTCCGTCGCCGTTCGCATCGACAACGGCGAACATGATCTTCATCCGGGCGCCGTACATTCCGCCCATGCCACCGTAAAAGCCGCGCATCATCTGTCCGTGTGGGCTCGGACCAGAACGCCCCCAACCCCACCGACTCCGATAACACCACCGGGCCGGACCGCGCCGCTCCGGCCGGCCCGGCAGTGACAGATCGCCCCCACCCGGCATGCCTTCGGCCCCGCCAGCCGTACTGGCTGCGCGAGCGTCCCTTTCCGGACCGGCTCGCTCCGCCTCTCTTTCCGGTCGCGTTCTAACGTCGAGGCATGCGCGGCGTCGCTGGTGGAGCGCCAGCCCTCGAGTCGCCGATCGATCCGGTCACGCAGCTTCTCAGGCACGATCTCCTGACGATCTCGCTCACGCGCATTTGGAAGGTGATGCCGCGCCGTTGGGCGTAAGTCTGCGCCGGGTTGATCCGCTCGTAGTCCGACGCCGTATCCTTGACCCGTTCACGCGACAGCGTTCTCACCAAATGTGCTCCGGCTGGCAAACTCGTCGCGCACGTACGGCAGATCCCTGCCGGCGCGATGGCGCGAGAGCGCGACGCAGCTCCCGTGAGCATCCATCCCCCAATCACTGTCAAGGCCTTGGCGACAAGCCTAATGGGCGTCCAACAGTCTCCATGAACTGCCGTTCGAGAGCGTCGCGGCGATGGCCCGCAATTGCGCTTCGACGGAATCACGGAGCCCCTGCGAAATGCCTTGGTTGGAAACGGCGATGCTCCACACCACAACCTCCCGACCGAGCGGTCGTCCGGTAAGGCGACCCGCGCCCCTCATGTCCCGGCTAATCGATTCGGGTAGGATGGCATGGCCCAAGCCCTTCTCGACAAGCTCCATCGCGACTGCACTGTCGCTGACTTCGGCCAGAATACGCAGATCAATGCCGGAGTTCCGAGCGGCCGCATCGATGCGGCGCCTCAACTGATTCTGCATTGGCGGGGCAATCAGTGGCAAACCACCAATATCAGTCCACTCGGCAGACTGATCGCCATGGGCAGAACCCGGCGTCCGAGTAGCAACAAGGGCTCAGTGGCCAATGGCTTGACTCGTACCAGCCGCGCCTCGGTCTGCGGGCTGATCAGCAAGCCGATGTCGATCTGCCCGAAGCTTAGCGCCTGCTCGATCTCGTGCGAAACGCCGAGTTGCAACATGATCTGACTCTTGGGGAAACGGGCGGCAAACCACACAACCAAGGGCACCGCGACCGACCGTGCCATCGAGTGTGGGATACCGACCTTTATCTCCCCGCGCGGCTCGAAGACCCGCTCCAAGGGCAAGGGGGAGGTCAAGACATGGGACAAGCAGATCGCCAGACGCTCCTCCGCAAGGCGGTGGTCGCCGTGGCGTGCACGCTGGCGGTGATCATGCACGCCATGTGGAGCGATGGAACCCACTATATTGGTGACGCGACGCGACCGAAGCCGACACCGTCCGGCGCGCGCAGGTCAAGGATCGCCGCCTTCTGGGAGCGCACGATGAACAGAACAACGCCAGTTGAACGCGACACGGCCGCCGAACAACAGACCTGACCCTGAAACCTGAGATCCGCCGCGGCGGATGAGAACCGATGCAGACCAGGAACCACGGAACGCACGTTATCTTGCCTGCGGCCGGACCGCGCTCGATTGCCTGTGACGATGCTCCGTCAGTCCAATGGAAAATTGCGCCGCGACGGCTCGAGCGTCGCCAGAGTGCAGCCCAAACATCCCGTCGCAGAGCGCGGAGGAGTGCGAGGCGCATCGGAACTCGAAGCGCAGCAGCGGCAGCGTGTCGTGGCGAACAGCGCAGTATGCTATCGTAACCGGAAGGAGAAACGCCGATGGCCAGAAGAGCACCAGCAACGTCACCGATTAGGAGGGCAGGATAAAAGCACGCACGGTGCGCGTCGGTTGGGCGGTTGTTTCTGTTTGGTTTTGTAGCACGTTTTGCACCGTGCGCTGAAGGCACGCACGGTGCAAAATCTACTTATCATCATGGGTTTCACGCTGCCGGTCGAGATCGCGGACATCGCCTTCCAGAACAAGGCGGTCGTCTACGATCTTCTGTTCAAGGCGGCGTCGGAGACGATGCTGACGATCGCGGCCGATCCGAAGCATCTCGGCGCGCGCATCGGCATCACCGCCGTGCTCCACACGTGGGGTTCGGCGATGACCCACCATCCGCACGTGCACATGATCGTGCCGGGCGGCGGCATCGCGCCCGACGGAAGCCGCTGGATCGCGTCGCGGCCGGCCTTCCTGCTTCCGGTGCGCGTGCTCGGCAAGCTGTTCCGCCGATTGTTCCTCACCCGCCTGCTCGCGCTGCACGACGCTGGTCAGCTCGCCTTCTTCGGATCGCTGGCGCACCTGGCCGACCGCCGAGCCTTCCTGCGCCACCTTGCTGTTGTCAGGAATAAGCGCTGGGTCGTCTATGCCAAGGCGCCGTTCGCCGGACCGGAGGCGGTGCTCGCCTACCTCTCCCGCTACACCCACCGGGTCGCAATCTCGAACCGCCGCCTGATCGCCTTCGACGAGAGCGGCGTCACCTTCCGCTACAAGGACTACCGCCGCAACGGCGCGGACCGGCAGCAGGTCATGACGCTTTCGGCAGACGAGTTCATCCGCCGCTTCCTGATTCATGTCCTGCCGCGCGGCTTCCATCGCATCCGGCATTACGGTCTGCTAACGGGCTCTGCTCGCAAGGCCAGTCTCGCACGCGCCCGCGAACTGCTAAGCGTCGCCGCGCCGCCTGATGTCGACACACCAGGCGACCCGGAGGACTTCCGCCCGCCATGCCCCTGCTGCGGCGGACGCATGATCGTCATCGAGGTATTCGAACGATGGAAGCAGCCGCGCGGACCGCCGCGCGCCACGGCGACGAACCGGGAGAAGTGTCCATGACCCGGCAGGGCATGGTCGAACCTTCAGCCGCAGGCGCCCAGCCGACGGCAACGGACCCGCGCGCGTCCATCGTCGATATCACCGCCGACAGCGTCGCAACGAGCCTCGTGCGCGATCGGCTGGACCGCGCGGAGGCACAACGAAGCCGCCTCTTCGCATCCATCCCCACGCTTACCAGCGGCGGTCACGCCATCGCCGACATCGGCCGCAGAGCGAAATCCCCATAGCCGTCGACTGTGCCCCGCGGGTTCCTTCCTCGGGGACTTTCATACGCCTCCCGGCGCCCGAAACTCTTCATGCATCCGGACGGTCTGGTTTTGCTCGCGACCTTTGAGGAAGCGGACGAGCGACCAACGTCGGCGATACTAAGCTACACGTCCGCGGCATGATAGGTCTTCGCGACGATGAGCCAACCCGAGCTTGTCCGAACCAGGCTCAGGAAGTCGGTGAACCGCTTGGGCGGAAACTCGGACGACACCTTCGCCATCGCCATGTCGCCGACGACCTCGATCGAATGGATCCGGTTCTGCGCCTCATGGCCGCTGTCGCGCGCGGACTTGCGGTTGCGGACGCGGTCGAGCCACGGCTCAATGGCGAGCGCCGTGGCGGCGCCGCCCGCGGAGGCATAGAGGGCGGAGTTCGGCGCGAAGGCGCGGGCGAGACCGTCGGCATCGCCGTCGTGCAGAGCATTCAGGTAGGACCAGACGGTGGCTTCGACGTCGGCGATGTCGGATGTCATACAAACCTCCAGTACGGTCAGTCGCGCCGGTATTCGAACGGCGTCGGATCGGTGAAACGGTCGAGAACGTTGCGCGTGATCCGCGAGACATTGTTGACGTAGCCGTTGTGGCTGAGGCTGCCCGGCCATGCGATCGAGCCGACATTGAACACGGCGCCTCCTCCAGCGGTCTCGAAGAATACCATATCGGCCTGGATCCGCGCCTCGACCGGCGCGGTGACCGTCGGCACGGTGATGCTCATCTCCTCGTTGACCAGCCGGAACGATTCCGTGTGGCCCTCTGACGAGGCGAGGATCAGGGCATGCGTCGGCGTGCCGAGATTGGTGTCGGCATGGTCGATCTCGATCCCGGCTGCGCCACCCCCCTGGAGACCGAAGTCGCCGATAATCTCTTCGTCGACGCCTTGGAAGACGAACGCCGCACGCGGGTCACGACTGGCAGCGGTACGACGGTAGAAGGCGGCCAGGTCGAACCCTTCCGAGATGAAGCCGACGCCGCCTATCGACTGCGGCGGGCGGCCCTGCGCGCGCCACAGGCCGCCGCGCTTTCCGTCGAAGGAATGGAATTCCTCGCCGGGTTGCGTCTCCCACGTGCGGATCGCCGCCCCGCAGCGGCGAACCTCCATCACCCCCGGCAATGTCGAGTGGTAGGCGATGCGCCAGTAGAAGCTGTTGCCGCCCAGCACCATCATCCGCCCGCCGGCATCCGTGTAGCTCTTGGTGGCGTCCCACATCTCGGCGGAGAAATATTCAGGGTGCGCGCCCGTGATGACGGTCTTGTACTGGCTGAGCAGCGGAAAGCCATCGGTGTGCAGGTCGTCGTCGGTGATGACGTCGTAGTCGATGCCCTGCTGCTCGAGCCAGTCGACAATGTGCGTATCCGCGTTAAACTCGCGCAGGTTCGATCCCTTGGCCCCGAAAGAGCTGATGTAGCCGGGCCTGAAGTTCAGGATCGGCCGCAGGCGCGACGAATAGCAGACGCCGCTACCATCCGAATGCACGTCGTAGAGAGACGGTCCCCATTCCGGGTGCTCGTCGATCAACAGGTTGGCCTTATGCAGTACGATCAATCGGCTCGACAGCAATTCCGCGATCGGAAAGGGGACCGGGTTCAGATTGGCATAGGCCATGTAGGTTGCGGTCGATGCGAGCAGGCAGACGGGCGCGCGACGGTCGCCGGGCTTCGGGCGGACGAAGAAGGGGATTCGCTCCTCGTCGGCGCCGGCAATCAGCCGGATCGCGTAGAAGCCGCTGCGCAGATCGTCCGGCAGCGCGAAGTCGATGTCTGCCTGCCAGCGGGCGTCGTAGATGTCGTCCTCGTGGAAATGGATGGCGCCATATTGCGCGGGGGCCACGCGCCACGACACTTCTTCGCCGGTCCAGTTGGAGCCAGTCATGCCGCGCGCCGGCAGGTTCACGGCATCCCCGTGCAGACCGTGCCGCGAACGGTCGGCGATGCGCTCGCCGTCGATGCCGACGGAGAAATCCCAGAAGGCGACGCACAGAGGCGCAACGTCCGTGGGAATCGCCTCGCCGCGAAATTTCTCCATGTCGAGCCGCGACGCGGCGACGCAGAGCAGGCGCGGCTTCTCGATCTTACCGTTGTAGTGCTGCGCAGTCAGCGGGGCCGATGGCGTACCGCCGGTCATCCGGGCGGCGAGGGTGAGGCTTGCGCCGACTGGCGTAGAGAAAGCGAACGGTACCGCCTGTTGCGCCACGAGCGGCCTTTCGCCCGCACCGGTGCGCGAATACGGTTCCTGTATGACGGTCAGCGTGTTGGCGGCCACATCGTAGCTTGCGCCGACGAGATGCCATTGGCGCTCGATCAATGCGACGTTCGGCGTCACGGTCGCCGTGCCCGATCCGTCCGATACGCAAGCGGCCAACGCTCCCCGTTCGTCAATGAACAGACGGAAGCCGCGTCCAGCCTCCTCGTCCCAAAGGGCGAGCAACACCTGTTCGCCTTTCAGCGGCGTCGTCGGCCAGATATGCATCTGGACGGAGAAGCTGCCGAGCGCGTCAACATAGTCATTGGGCGGAACGACGATGCATGAGCCCGCATTACAAATCTGCTCACGCGCCGGATAGGTGCCGTCGGCCGCGGATGGAATGTCGATCTCGCAAAAGCCGGGGCCATCGGGATTGAGATCGCCGCAGACGGTGCGCACTAGGCTGGCGCTGAATGTACTCGCGGCTGTGCAGCTGACCATGACCTTCAGGCGTTCGCCGCGCGTCAGGCTGATCCTGTCGAGGTATCCGGTGCAATAAGGCAGGGCCATCTAAACGTCTCCGAGGTCGACGCCGAACATCGCCTTCCAGCGCAGGCGGAAGACGTGGCGTTCGGCCACCGCAAGGTCGGTATACTCGACGTCGTCTTCGAGCCGCACCGGATCACCGCGCCGGCCGGTCAGTCTTGCCAATCGCCAGCGCCGATGCGGCTCGGTGGCGACGAGGACGTATTTCCCCGCGCACGGCGCCTTGCGGAAATGCTGCAGCACGAATTGCAGGTTCGGACTGTGGGCACCGATCGGCGTCAGGCAATACTCCCGGTAGAGCTCGGGGCCTCGCGACAGGATGTCGTCCCAGACCGCGCGGGTGGGGCTGCGTTCGTCCGGCAGGACGTGGAAATCCGTCATGCGTTGCCTTCCTAGATAATGCCAGCTGCTTTGAGCGACTGCATCTTGCCCTCATCCATTCCGAGGATGCCACCCAGAATGTCGGTGTTCGACGATCCCAATGATGGTCCAAGGCTGTCCACTTTGCCCGGCGTGCGCGACAGCTTCGGCACGACGGCGGGAACGTGGACCTCGCCGAGTTGCTCGTGCGGCAGCGCGACCTGGTTCTGCCGGTGCGCGATGTGCGGATCAGCAAAGATTCCTTCGATCGTGTTGACGGCTGCGCAGGGCACGTCCTGATCGGCGCAAAGGGCCACGATCTCGTCCGTACTCATCGTGCCGACCCAAAGTTGAACGATGGCATCGACCTTGGCGGAATCGCGCAACCGGGCCGCCGTCGTGCCGTATAGAGCCGATTCCGCGAGGCCGGATTGGCCCATCGCCGCCGCCAGACGGGCGAACATCCGATCGTTGGTGCAGGCGATGGCGATCCAGCCGTCGCGTGTCTGGAAATGCCCATGCGGACAGGCGTTCGAGGTGCCCAGTCCCTGCCGACCACGAACGATGCCCTGCGCCGCATAGGCGGGTGCAAGGTCGTCCAGCATACGCAGGATCGGTTCGTAGAGCGCGAGGTCGATATACTGGCCCTTGCCGTCGTTGTCGCGAGCCCGCAATGCCAGCATGATTCCGAGAGCGCCGTAAACGCCCGAGACATAGTCCGCGAGAGAGGTCGAGCCAGGTGTCAGCGGCGGCCCGCCGTCAATGCCGGTCAAGTGCGCCAGGCCACCGAAAGCATGGGCGATGCGGGCGAATCCCGGCCGATTGCGATACGGCCCGTCCTGGCCGAATCCGGAGACGCGCAGCATGACGAGGGCCGGGTTGATGCGGACGAGTTCTTCATAGCCGAGCCCCCATTTCTCCAGCGTGCCCGGACGAAAGTTCTCGCACAGCACGTCTGATTTCGAGACGAGATCGCGCAGGATGTCGGCGCCTTCGGCGCGCCTCAGATCGAGCGTCACCGACTTCTTGTTGCGCGCCTCGCTCAGCCAGCAGAACGTGTCGTCGGTCGCCACGCTCGGCACGCCGAACCGCCGCAGCGGGTCGCCCTCGCGGGGCTGCTCGATCTTGATCACCTCGGCGCCGAATTCACCGAGGATCGAAGCGGCCATCGGCGCGGCTATGAACGTCGCGATGTCGAGGACCCGGATTCCGTCGAGCGGGCGTTTGCGATCTGACATGGGGCCACTTCTGTTGATGTGCCCGATATGTCGCAGGCGCTCCCAAGCGACGCAAAAACAATCGTCTTCTACAGTTAGACAGGAAAGTTATGGTCGGGCTATGCTGCGTGAGGTACGCTCCGACCGGGCCGGGGCGAGCGACGGAGAGCTGGTCATGGACGTGAGGCAGCTGAGATACTTTCTGTCGGTGGCGAAGTTCCGGAGCTTTTCCCGCGCTGCTGTGGACCTGAACGTCGCCCAGCCGGCGCTCAGCCATCACGTCGCAAACCTGGAGGCGGAACTGGGGGTCAAGCTGTTCGAACGCTCGACAAAGGGCGTGACGCCGACCGAATGCGGGGAAACGCTGATCCGCCACGCGGAGACGATCATCCGGCAGGTCACCCAGGCGGCCGTCGACGTGAAGACGACATCGGCCCATCCGTCAGGCGTCGTCACGATCGGACTTCCGACCAGCATTTCCATCGGCCTGACCGTGCCGCTGCTGCAGGAGGTCGAGAAGCGCTATCCAGCGATCAGCCTGCGGATCAACGAGAACCACAGCGGCTACCTGTCCGAGTGGGTCCTTGCCGGCCGGTTGGATATCGCCGTGCTGTTCGATCTCGACGCCGACGCCCCGTTCGAGCTGATCCCGCTGTTGGAGGAACAGCTCTACTTCGTCACTGCACCGGGCAGCTTCATCGCGGGGCGCACCTCGATCGAACTGCAGGAACTGCGCGGCAACAGCCTCGTGCTGACGGGGTCCAGCCATGGTCTACGTCACGCCATCGATCGGTATTCTGCGTTCTCGTCGCTCGCGATCGAGGTCAAGACCGAGGTGGATTCGCTCGTTGCGATCAAGCAGTTGGTGGCGTCGGGCTTTGGGACGTCGATCCTTCCCTGGTGCGCGATCCAGCAGGAATGCGCCGGCGGACAATTACTGGCCGTGCCGATCGAAAAGCCGCGCATCGAGCGCAAGGTCTATCTCGCGTCAGCGCGTGGCTGGCCGCGATCGCGTGCTGCGGAAGTCATCGCGCAACTCACCACCGAAGTCACCGCCGCGCTGTTGGCCAGCGACCGGTGGCGTGGAGAGTTGCCGAAGCGTCGCCGGCTATAACGCAAACTTATCGCCATATGCTGATTTGCACGCTTGTTGCACAGCAGCACGCCGGTAGATTTTTGTCGACCGGACGCGGCAGGAGACGGCGTTCAGGCCAGGGCACAGACACAACAAGAGGGTTGAACCATGAGATCAAAAGCGAACCTGCTCAGGGCGGCGGCGCTTGCGGCCGGCGCGGTCGTGGCCGCGTTCTGGGGCACTTCGGCACAGGCACAGGAAAAGACGGTGACGCTCGGCGTGCTCGGCGCATTCGCAGGACCGTTCGCGGCGGACGCTGTGGAGGGCTTTAACGGCGCCAAGCTCGCGGCCAAGGAAATCAACGCAGCGGGCGGCATCAACGGCTACAAGTTCAGCGTCGAGCAGTTCGACACCAAGGAAATGACGCCAGACGCCGTGCTGGCGGCAGTCGAGCGTCTCAAGGCGACGCCGGACCTCGGCGCAATCGTCACGCCGTTCGGCAGCCTTTCGGGCTTCGAGATGGACTATGTAGCTGATATCGGAGTGCCGTACATGGTGGCGGCGAACTCCAACCAGTATCGCTCGATCATCCAGCCGAACCCGGACAAGTTCAAGAATGTCTGGTCGCTGGCGCCGTCCTACGACGCCTACCAGACGGAACTCCCCACGGTCATCGAGGAGATGATTACAGACGGCTCGTTCAAACCAACCGAAAAGACCTACGCCATCATCGGCTCGGACAACCCCTACTCGATGCCGATCTATGCCGGCCTGAAGAAGGCGATGGACGAGAAGGGCTGGAAAATGACCTTTGACGACGTCGTTCCGGCAGTCGAGATTAACGACTGGCGAGTCATCCTTAACAAGATCCGGCAGGCCCCGCCCGCGGTGATCATCAACACCGAGGCCTCGTCCTCGAACGCCGCCTCGTTCATGAACCAGTTTATGGAGGAGCCCACCAACTCGCTGCTGTTCATCCAGTATGCGCCGTCGGTTCCCGAATTCGTCGACCTGACCAAGAAGAACTCGACCGGCGTGCTCTACAACATGCTGGGAGGCCCGATCAGCGCATCCGTCCGTCCGCGCACCGCGGAGATCGGAGAGAAGTACAAGGCCGAATACGGTTACGACTCGTCCATCTACGGCTACATCTGCTACGAGATGGTCTATCTCTATGCGGACATGCTGAAGAAGGTCGGGGACCCGAAGGACTATGCCAGGATGTCCGCCGAGCTCGCCGCGACCGACAAGGAAATGGTCCACGGCCGGGTCAAGTTCGACCCCGCAACGCATCTTTCGATGCAGGGCCCAGGCTACCTGCCGATCCAGTTCTACCAGATCTGGGACGGCGAACGGATCACCATCTACCCGAAGGAATATGCCACCGGTAAGAGCCAGACGCCCCCCTGGATCAAGTAGGGTCGGCACGCAGGGAGACCGAGGGGCATCGGTCTCCCTGTTGCAGGGGCGTATCGCATGACAGACATTCTCGCCGTGCAGGGCATCAGCAAGAGCTTCGGCGCGTTGAAGGCCATTCGCAACCTCTCCTTCTCGCTGAAGTCCAACGAGGTGCTGGGCATCGCCGGACCGAACGGCAGCGGCAAGAGCACCCTGTTCAACATCCTCACCAAGGTTCCCTTCGGTCCCGACGAGGGCGAGATCAGGGTAGCGGGGGAGTCCGTCAGCGGCCTGGGGCCGCGACAGATCGTCGAAAGGGGCCTTGTCCGCAGTTTCCAGACCGAGACCGATTTCGAGACACTGAGCGTGATCGAGAACGTCCTGGTGTCGATGCCCGACAGCGATTTCAGGTCCGGCAAGGCGGCATCCCGCCAGCGCGCGCGGGAGTTTCTGGACTATGTCGGCCTCGCCGCGCAGCAGGACCGCCCCGCGTCCGAGATCACCGTCTACGACCGCAAGAAGCTGATGATCGCAACCGCGCTGGCCTGCCGGCCCAAGGTGCTCCTGCTGGACGAGCCGGCAGCCGGGCTGTCGCGTCCGGAGGTTTCGGAGATGATCGAACTGATCAAGCGCATCAACCTCGGTGGCATCTCGGTCATCGTCATCGAGCACATCATCTCCCTGCTCGTCTCCGTCTCGAACCGCCTGATCGTGCTGAACTTCGGCGAGCTGCTGGCGGAGGGGACGCCGCAGGACGTGATCCGCGATCCGCGGGTCATCGAGGCCTATCTCGGACCGGCAGCCGCGCATGAGTGAACTCATCCTCGACGTTCGTGGGCTGAATTCGGGCTATGGCCGCGTGCCGGTGCTGCATGGCATCTCGTTTGGCGTCGCCAGCGGCGAGAATGTCGGCCTGATTGGCCCGAACGGCCATGGCAAGTCGACCCTGTTCCGCACATTGTCGGGCCTGCTGCGCGCCTGGTCGGGCACGATCGCCTTTCGCGGCGAAGACATCACCAACCATCCGCCGGCCGAGATCGTCGAGCGCGGCCTGATCCATGTGCCGCAGGGAAACACGCTGTTTCCCGACCTGACGGTGCAGGAAAATCTCTGGCTGGGTGCTTTCGCCAAGGGTCCGCGCGCCCAGCGCCTGCGGACCGTCGAGCGCGTCTTCGCACTGTTCCCGCGCCTGGCCGAACGGCGCGGGCAGCGCTGCCGCACGCTGAGCGGCGGCGAGCGCCAGATGGTGGCGATCGGCTGCGGCCTGATGGGGCTGCCGAAGCTGCTCATCCTGGACGAGCCGACGCTCGGCCTATCGCCGAAGCTCAAGACGGAGCTGCGCGACGCGATCGCGGCCATCATCGCGTCCGGCGTTCAGACGATCATCGTGGAGCAGGACCCGGAATTCCTGCACACGCTGGCGACGCGTTTCCTGCTCGTCAGCGAAGGGACGGTCCACGCCGAGATTTCGGGCGAGGGCGGACTGGAACACAAGCGCATCGTGGACATGTATTTTGGGCACTCTTGATTCCATCCAGCTCGTCTTCCAGTCGATCTTCGCCAGCGGGCTGGTGCTCGCCTCGCTCTACGTGCTGATGGCAGCCGGCCTGGCCCTGGTCTGGAACACGCTCGGCATCTTCAATTTCACCCACGGTGCGCTGATGGCGGCCGCCGCCTATGTCGCCTGGACGGTAGCCGATCCGCGCGGCCTCGCCCTCGGGCTGGCAGTCGGAGTGGTGGCGGCGATCCTGGTCGCGGCGCTGCTTGGTTTCATCATCAACTACCTGCTAGTCGCTCCCTTCCTCGGCCAGAAGCAGATCGTGCTGATCGCGGTGATGACCACGCTTTCGGGCGCCTTCTTCATCGAGAACTCGGCGCTCCTCCTCTGGGGTCCTCGCATCAAGCAGCTCGACAAGTTCGTCGAGGGCAACGTGCGGATCGCCGGCACGACGATCTCGGGCCATGAGGCGATCATCATCCTGCTCGCCCCGCTCCTGATGCTCGGACTGTGGGCCTTCCTGCGCTTCACCTGGACCGGCAGCGCCATCCGCGCCGTGGCGCAGAACCGCGACTTTGCCGAGCTTTCCGGCGTCCGCGTCCAGCGCATGTATGCCATCGCGTTCGCCATCGCGGCAGCACTCGCCGGCCTGGCCGGAATCATGCTGGGCGCCATCCGCTTCATCACGCCGGGCCTCGGCGGCGAGCCGCTGCTCAAGGCGCTCATTGTCGTCATCCTCGGCGGTCTCGGCAGCATGCCTGGCACCGTGCTCGGCGCCTATCTGGTCGGCTTCGGCGAGGCGACCAGTACCTATTTCCTCGGCGCCTACTGGACACAGGCGGTACTGTTTCTCGTCTTCATCGGCTTCCTCGTGCTGAGGCCAAACGGCCTATTCGGAAAGCAGTGAAGATGGAGACGAAACTGCGCACCGCCGCCATCGTGGCCTTTTTCGCGATCCTCGTCGCGCTGCCGCTGGTCAACGGCGATTCCTACGTCCGCCACATCTCGATCATCGCGATCATGTATGCAGTCCTGGTCTCGAGCTGGAACATTTCGCTGGGCTACGGCGGCGTGTTCAACTTCGCCCACATGGCCTTCTTCGCGGTCGGCGCCTATGCCACCGGCATCCTCACCAAGACCTTCGGCTTCTCGCCCTGGTTCGGCATGCCGATCGGCATCGCGGCGTCGGTCGCGGCTAGCATCCTGGTCTGCCTGCCGGTGCTGCGGCTGAAGGGCATCTATGTCATCCTGGTGACCTTTGCTTTCGGTCAGCTCTGCCTGCAGATCGTCCTAAACCAGCGCGAGCTCACCGGCGGCAATTTCGGCCTGGTGCAGATACCGCCGCTGGAGATCGGCACCTTCTCGTTCCGCGACCACCAGAACATCGGCTATTACTACCTGGCGCTGGCGATACTCGGCCTCACCGTCGCGGTCGTCTCGTGGTTCGCGCGATCGCGCTTCGGCTGGCGGGTGGTCGCGCTGCGCGACAATGAACCCTATGCGGTCAGCCGCGGCGTGCCGCTTTCGCGCACGCGATTGCTGACATTCGCCTTGAGTGCCGTTTTCCCCGGGGCGATCGGCGCGGTCTATGCGCAGTATGTCCGCTCAGCGAGCCCGGACATGTTCG
This sequence comes from Mesorhizobium sp., assembly GCA_019635735.1. Lineage (GTDB taxonomy): Bacteria > Pseudomonadota > Alphaproteobacteria > Rhizobiales > Rhizobiaceae > Mesorhizobium_A. Next base: position 459,383 of record JAHBYX010000002.1, on the reverse strand, counting down.
GCTTCTCGTTCCTGACGCTGGCGCTGTCGATGCTCCTGCTCGGAGGCACTGGCACGGTCTGGGGGCCGATCGCGGGCGCTTTCGTCTTCACGATCCTGTCCGAGGTGATGGCGCCGCTGGGGCCCGGCCGCTATCTCGTCACCGCCGTGCTGATCGTGCTGATCCTTCGCTTCTTTCCCAAGGGCCTCGCCGGCATCCCGCAGTTCGTGGCGCAACTCATGCGCGGCAGTCGGACGGGACAACTATACCCAACGGAGTCGGCATGAAGACGAAACGGTTGCGGCGCTGCGAGCTCTCTGTTCCTGGCTCCAGCGAGAAGATGCTCGCCAAGGCCGCGACTGTGGCGGTAGACCATCTGTTCATCGACCTGGAGGACGCGGTCGCCCCCAACCGCAAGGACGCCGCGCGCGCCAACGCAGTCGCCGCCGTCCACGACACGACCTTCCGCGCGCCGACGGTCGCGGTGCGCATCAACGACCTGACGACGCCCTGGGCGCTGGACGACATGACCGCGCTGGTCGAAGGCTGCGGCGACCGGCTTGACGTCATCGTCGTGCCGAAGGTGCTCGGCCCCGAGGACGTGCTGTTCGTCGACCGCCTGCTTGCCATGCTGGAGCGCCGTCGCGGCCTGGCGCGGCCGATCGGCATCGAGGTGCTGATCGAGGAAATCCAGGCGCTGGACAAGGTGGAGCAGATCGCGGCTGCCTCACCGAGGCTGGAAGCCCTGATCTTCGGCATGGGCGACTACGCCCGCAGCCAGGGCATGCCCGTCACCGACGTGGGAGAGACCGACGACTATCCCGGCGACCTCTACCACTACCACCGCAACCGCGTTGCCATTGCTGCCCGGTTGAACGGGCTCGATGCCATCGACGGGCCTTTCGCCGATTTCCGCAACCCGCATAAGTATCGCGACGAGGCGCGGCGCGCGGCACTGCTGGGCTTCACCGGCAAGTGGGCGATCCATCCGTCGCAGATCGCGCTGGCGGAAGAGATCTTCACCCCCGAGCCCGCGCGCGTGGCCAAGGCCCGCGCGATGGCGGCAGCCTATGCCGAGGCACTGGAGCGCGGCGAGGGGGCGATCAGCTTCGAGGGCAAGATGATCGATGTCGCCTCGGTGAAGGCGGTCGAGGAGATGATCGCGATGGCCGACCGGATCGAGGCCCGGTCGGCAGGGTAACCGCCGACAAGCCGTGCAGCGCGGCTCAGCCGTGCTTCACGACCATTGTGCGCAGGGCGGAGAATTCGTGGAAGGCCTCGAAGCCCTTCTCGCGGCCATGCCCCGATTTCTTCATGCCGCCGAAGGGCAGTTCGATGCCGCCGCCGGCGCCGTAGCAGTTGACGAAGACCTGGCCGACCTGCATGCGCCTGGCGACGCGCAGCGCCCTGCCGCCGTCCTGCGTCCACACGCCGGCGACGAGGCCGTAGCGGGTGGCGTTGGCCAGCGCGACGGCGTCCGCCTCGTCGTCAAACGGCATCACCGCCATGACCGGGCCGAACACCTCCTCATGCGCCAGCGCGTTGGCGCGCGGCACGGGGCCGAACAGCTTCGGTTGGACGAAAAAGCCGTCCGCCGGCAGCCCCTCCGACACCTGGCCGGAGGCGATCACGGGAATCGAATCCTCCTCCGCCCGGTCGCAGAACCCGACGACGCGCTCCTGCTGGCGCCTGCTCACCACCGGGCCGAGGTCGAGATCCATCTCGGGCGTCCCGACACGCACCTGGCGGAAGCGCTCGGCAACGCGCTCGACGATCCGGTCGTAGGCGCTGCGCTCCACCAGCAGCCGCGACCCGGCCGAGCAGGTCTGGCCGGCATGCTGCACGATCGCGTTGACCAGCACCGGCAAGGCGGCGTCGAGGTCGGCGTCCGCGAAGACGATCTGCGCCGACTTGCCGCCGAGCTCCAGCGTGCAGCCGATGTGGTTCCTGGCCGCCGCCGTCTGGATCTGCACGCCAGTCGCATTGCTACCGATGAAGGAGATGAAATCGATGTCCGGATGGCTGCTCAAAGCCGCGCCGGCCTCGTGGCCGTAGCCGGTGACCATGTTGATGGCGCCCTCGGGAAAGCCATTCTCGACCATCAGCTCGGCCATCCGCAGCGGGGTCTGGCAGGCGTCCTCGGCCGGCTTCATCACCACTGCATTGCCCATGGCGAGCGCCGGGCCGACCGAGCGCGGGAACATTTGAGCCGGATAGTTCCAGGGGATGATGTGCGCCGTCACGCCATGCGGCACTCTCTCGGTGGCGGCGAAGTGCCCGCTGAGGAAGGGCAGCGTGTCGCCATGAACCTTGTCGGCGCCACCGCCGTAATATTCAAAGTAGCGCGCCGCGGCGGCGATGTCGTTTCGGGCCTGCCTGATCGGCTTGCCGGTGTCACGCGCCTCGAGGTGAGCGAGCTCCTCCGAATGATCGGCGACGACGATCGCCATCTTTGATAGGAGCCGCCCGCGCTCGGCCGCCGTCAGCCTGCCCCAGGCGCCGCTCTCCACCGCCCGCCGCGCAGCCTTCACGGCCGCGTTGACGTCCCGCTCGGTCGCGGCTGCGATACGCGCGAACTCGCGCCCCTCGGCGGGCGCCATCACCGGGATGGTCGCGCCTGTTTCGGCATTGCGCCACTGGTTATCGATCAGGATCCCAGTCCTTGCCATTTTTAGCTCCATTTCCCCCGTTGGTTACACGGACAGCTGCGGATCCGAAAATACATAAAGCCTAAGCGGCAATGCCGTAATGTTATAGGCTCTTGCTCTGATCCCTGAAAACTGGATCGTTCGAAGCTGGAGTTTTCCGCGTTAACATCCCTTGGCTGGGAGGAGCGGAAGATCATGAAGGCCATCGAAGTTCTCGGAGGCGCTGATCGCCCTCGTCTTGAAGCAGGCTGAGGACGGAACGGCGGACGGCGAGATCTGCGGGAAGGCCGGTATTTCGGAAGCGACCTTCTACAACTGGCGCAAGCGATACGCAGGTCTGATGCCGTCCGAGGTGAAGCGGCTGCGTCGCGGGTGCGCTACGGCGACCTGAGGTCCACAAGTGGCCGGACGAGTGCTAGAAAGAGTGATGCCCGAATGCTCAGATGCATTCAGGCTATGAAACGCAGTCCAACGGCGCCGACGATCTTGCGCGCTGTATCAACTGGACAGACTTGCGGGGGGCATGACCTTTTAGGCCGCCACTGAATTCTCTGCACTTCGTGCGGCCTGCTCGTAGAGACCTGAAAGCACCCGGAGCATCTCAGTCAACTGTTCAAGCTCCAGCTCCCCACCTGAGAAACGAGCAAGGGCACGAATCAGGAATCGCTTCCGCACCGTCTTGTAGTCGGCGATAAAGGAACGACCCTCTGTGGTCGGAACAAAGAAGGTGTCTTTACCGATCTTTTGACTCTCGACCAGCTGCGCGCGCTGGAGCTTTTTTAGGGCATAGGACACAACGTGCGTGTCCTCTACGTTCAGCGCAAAGCAGATGTCCGCCAGCCGCTTTGATCCATAGCCGACCATGTGAAGGACCAACAGGTCGACGGGCGAGTATCCTTTCATTCCGGTCGCCGCAGCACATCGAAGCCCCCACTGCTCCTGCGCGTGCTTCGCCACGATCATGGCGAGCTCGAACTGGGTCATGATCGGCGCGAGCCTCTCAACCAGATCGGCCAGTTCTTTTTCTTCTACGGGTTTGTTCAAGCCACAGCCTCCTTCGACTTCGGGAATCCTCTACCCCGGACCAAAAGGGCAGGCAACGGCGAGCGCCCATTTTCCCGGCATACTGGCGGGTACGCCGTCCAACAATCGCTATTGATAAGGCGATAAAATGATGACAATCTGTCGTCAAGTTGAGGGCGAATTGATGTCACGGGCCGTCTAGGAGGCGCCCCTTCCTCAACGTCATGTGAATCGTGAAGAGGTCGTCCCGACATGCAATTCATTCCCAATACCGAAGCTCTGAAAGCCCTTCCCACCGAGGAAGGGCTCGACGCCATCGTTGCCATGAGCCCGGAGAACTTCGCCTACGCTTCCGGCGCGTTCATCTCGACAGTACGGCTGATCCGTCCGCGCTTGGCTTTCGCGGTACTGCTGGCGAAGGGCAAACCCTTCAACATTGTCTGCAGCATTGAGGAGAGCCTTACGCGCGCCGAAAGCTGGATCGACGATGTGGTGACCTACACCGAGTTCGTCGATGTGCCGGTCGAGGTGCTGGCTCGGGAACTGAAGAAGAAGGGGCTAGAGAAGGGCAAGATCGGCATCGACCTCGACTACTTGCCGGTTTCTTCGTTTGAGACGCTTAAGGCTGCAATGCCGGGCGCGGACTTCATCAACACGACCGAGACGGTCGCGGCGCTGCGCGCCATCAAGAGCGAGAGCGAGATCGCGCTGCTCGAGGCTGCTACCAGGCAGACACACAAGGCCGTGCTGGACGCGATGGAAGCCAGCAAGCAAGGTGACTCCGAGGCCGACATGGCTCAGAAGATCGCCAACAATATCATCAACTACGGCGCCGATGGCACCCTCTTCATGGCGTTCGCGTCTGGCGACAGGACCAAACACCCGCATACGACGGCACAGTCAGATGTGCTGCCGAGACCGGGCGACATCATCCGCTTTGACGTGGGCGGCACCTATGGCGCCTTCGCTAGTGATTTCGCCCGAACCTATTCGGCCGGAGAGCCGACGCAGGAGCAGAAGGAGATCCACGCGAAGTTGGTTCGCATCCAGCGCGAAACGATCGAAGCGGTGAAGCCCGGCGTGCTCGCTGAGGATCTGTTCTTCCTCTGCAAGGGCCTGTTCGAGAAGAATGGTCTACCTTTCGGCATGCCGCATATCGGGCATTCGTTTGGTGTCGAGCTGCACGAGAATCCGATGCTGCGCCCCGGTGACAAGACGCCGCTGAAGTCCGGCATGGTCATCAATATCGAACCAATGGTGAAGCACTCGTCGGGCGCATATCACACGGAGGATCTGGTGCTGGTTACCGATGACGGTTACCGGCTGTTGACTCTCGGCCTTGCGCCGGAGGAGCTACCGGTCATCGGCCGTGCCGTAAATTACCGAGAATAATACGAAATAAGAAAAGCCACAGTCCCGGGAACATCAGGAGTTATGCAATGAGCATACGTTCAAGCATCTTTGCTGCCGCCACCGCGATGGTCGCCTCCGTCGCAGTATTCGGCAGCGCTGCCATAGCCGAAACCTTTCGCCTGGCTCACCATCACGCCGTCGGCGGGCAAGTCGATACCGCCGCCAACAAGTTCGCGGAACTGGTGAAGGAATATTCCAGCGGCGACATCACCATCCAGGTGTTCCCGGCAGCCCAGCTGGGTCAGGAGCGCGAGGCGCTCGACCTGGTGAACCAGGGTGCAATTGATATCTCGATCACGTCCACACCGATCCTGGACAAGCTTTTCCCGCCGATGGCTTCGACGTCCGCCCCATTGATATTCAAGGGCTGGGAGCATGCCCGTAAGGTCTACAAGGGGGAGTACGGGCAGGCGTTGGTGGCCGGCGTGCGCGACAACAGTGATGTTGAGATCCTGACCTTCATCCATCTCGGCTTTCGCGATCTTATGTTCAAGGGCGACGCGCCCCGTACTCTCGCTGGAATTGCTGGAAAGCGCATGCGCTCGCCGGAGAACTTTGTGTGGATCCGCATGTTCGAGCTGATGGGCGCAAAGCCCACCCCTGTGACGTGGGGTGAGGTTTACACGGCCATGCAGACAGGAGTCGCGGAAGGGTTCGACACATCGGCGCAAGCTGCACTCGACATGAAGTTCAACGAAGTTTCGAACTCACTGTTGAAGACCCAGCACATGTTCGGATCCATGTTGTTCGCCATGAATGAGAACAAGTTTGCCGCGCTGTCGCCGGAGAAGCAGGAGTTGCTGAAGAAAGCCGCCGCCGATACCGGTGACTATGTCGACGCCGAGAACCAGAAGCTCGAGGCCGAGGCCTACAGCAGGCTCGAGGCGGCCGGAATCAGGATTGTGGAGCCGACCAACCCGCAAGAATGGCGCGACGCGATGGGACCGCTGCAGGCCGAGATCGCCGAGAAGAATCCGGGTGCCGACAAGTTCATTGAGATGGTCACCTCGGTCGAATGATCGAGCCGCATCTCGCAGGGAACGACAGGTCGACGCGCGAAAGCGTCGACCTGCGGATCCTAACGCTGATCGGGTCGCTGCTGCTCGCGGCCACCGTCAGCCTCACGTTCGGTCAAGTCTTGCTCCGTTACTTCTTCAACAACCCCCAGACCTGGGCCGAAGAAGTCGGACGTTACCTGTTCATCTGGATTACGTTCCTCGGTGCTGCTGTCGCCTTCGCCCGCGACACGCATATCCGAGTGGATGCTGTGATCGCACTTCTCGGCAGCAAGGTCGCGCGAAGAGGCGACCTATTCCGACGGTTGGTGGAGGCGGCCGCTGTGGCCATGCTGCTCTACTCGGGCATTCTCGTAGCCTGGAAGCATCGCAACGCTAGCTTCTATACGATGCCGGACATGCCGCAGGTCATCTTCTACCTCGCGGTGCCCGTCGGCTCGGCTCTGGCTCTGTTCTACGTGATGCGAGGCATCATGCGCTGGAAGGCCTGACCGCCACACCCGAAAGGATTCCTCCTTGGAACTTCTCGTCCTTCTCGCCTCCTTCATTGCCTTGCTGATCCTCGGCGTCTCGGTCGCGACGGCGATGATCGCTTCGGCCGTGCTTTCGCTTTTGGCAAATGGCTTGCCGATGACGATCATGGCCGAGCGGGTGCTTTCGGGCATCAACTCCTACACGCTGCTGGCGGTCCCGTTCTTCATCTTCGCCGCGGTGATCATGAATCGCGGCGGGCTCACCGACAGGCTGCTCGAGGTCGCCCGTGTGTTTGTGGGGCATTTTCGTGGCGGTACAGCACAGGTCGACGTTCTCGCGTCGGTCTTTTTCGCCGGAATGTCCGGCTCGGCCACCGCGGATGCCGCATCGCAGGGCCGAATCCTCATTCCGCACATGAAGAAGGAAGGCTACGACGCAGGTTTTGCGGCAGGCGTGAACTCGGCCTCCGCCACGATTGGCGCGATCATCCCTCCCTCAATCACGATGGTGATCTACGGCTCAGTCACCAATCTCTCGGTCGGAGCGCTTTTCCTCGCTGGCATCTTGCCGGGCCTGCTTGTCGGCATCGCCCTGATGGGCACGGTAACGTTCCTGTCATTTCGTCGCGGCTACCCACGATCCGATTACACTCCGTGGAGCGAAAGGTGGCGGCCGATCATGATCGCCGTTCCCGCGCTGCTGGCCCCCGTCATCATCCTCGGCGGAATATTCAGCGGCGTTACGACCCCCACCGAAGCGGGGGTGGTTGCCTGTGTCTACGGACTAATCCTCGGCTTCTTCGTGTACGGTGAACTCAAGCCGAGGGACCTGATTCCGCTGCTGGCCGAGACGGTGGAGGCGACAGCAGTGCCAGTCTACATCATCGCTGCCGGGTCCGTATTCGGCTTTGCGCTTACCATGTCTGGTTTCGGCTTCATGGTGCAGGACGCCATGCGGGGCTTTGTGGACGATCCGACGCTTTTCCTGCTTGTCGTCATCGCGATCTTCATGGTGGTCGGCCTGTTTGTGGAAGGCACGGCGGCCATGCTGATCTTCGTGCCGGTGTTCATGCCGATTGTGAACAGCTTCGGCATCGATCAGCTGCAGTTCGCCATCATCGTGATCATAACGCTGCTAATCGGAACGATCACTCCGCCGGTGGGCCTGCAGCTCTTCATCGCGGCGGATATCGCCAAGCTGTCGGTATTCAAGGTCGATATCTGGCCGTTTGTTGCGATCATGCTGGCGGTGGTTTTCGCCATTGTGTTCGTCCCTGGCCTGGCTACTTGGCTGCCCGGTCTACTGATGTAGAGGAAATGCAATCATGACGATCGAACGACTGAAGACCAATCACCGTATGAGCCAAGTGGTAAAACACGGCGGCGTGGCCTATCTCGCCGGTCAGGTGGCGGACGACGAGAAAGCTGACATCGGCACTCAAACACAGCAGGTTCTCACTAAAATTGACACACTGCTGAGGGAAGCAGGATCAGACCGCACCAAGATTCTATCGGCCACCATCTGGTTGTCCGATATGCGCTACTTCGTCGAGATGAACGCCAAATGGGACGCGTGGGTGCCGGCCGGTGCAGCCCCCGCACGCGCCACCGTCGGTGCGCTCTTAGCCACTTCCGATTTTAAAGTTGAGATCGGTATCGTCGCCGCGTGCTAACCGCTCCCGGCCCACTTCGTCTGCATGGACTGGCGCCATATGGACGAGATGCTTGTCGCCGGCGAGTTCGATTGTAGAACGCCTCGATAAAATCGAAGATGTCGGCTCGGGCGAGATCGCGCGTTTTGTAGATGCGTTTTCGGATGCGCTCCTTCTTCAGGCTGACCTGCCACTGAATTTTTCCTCCGTCTGAGATTAGAGTCCGGCCTTGATTGAAGGACGGACAGATGAAGCGAAAGCGGTTTACGGAAGAGCAGATCATCGCGGTTCTGGACGAGCACGAGGCGGGCGCGAAGGCTGGCGATTTGGCGCGCAAGCACGGGGTCTCCGAGGCGACGCTGTATAACTGGAAGGCGAAGTATGACGGGATGGACGTGTCCGACGCCAAGCGCCTGAAGGCGCTGGAAGACGAGAACGCGAAGCTCAAGAAGCTGCTCGCTGACCAGATGCTGGAAGCGACTGCTCTGAGGGAGCTTCTGTCAAAAAATGTATGGTCCGCCCCGTCCGCGCAAGGGTTCGCGACATCGCCGACGACGATTCCAGTTGCATAAATGTATCCGGCCTCTCGCGAGTGGACTGCGGTTGCCGCCAGGCCATGATGAGATCCGCGCACGCCGTTCCCAATAAATGGTTCGGGCAAGAAGCCCGCTTTTTGCATAGAGTTTAGGCATGCTGATCCACCGTTTCGTCATCGCTATCCCCGAGCCTTGCAATCGAGCCGGAAGCTTCAGGCGAATGCAGGATCCCCGCGTTCGTAGAGTGCTCCCGGCTTGGTCAGAACAACCCAGACAATGCGCGCCATCTTGGCGACGAGTGCGACAACGGCTTTGTTCGGATGCATTCGGCTCTGCAGCCCGTCGAGCCAGCTTCCAAGGCGATCCCGGGTTCGATCCAGATGTCGGAAGCAGGATCGCGCGCCATGAACGAGGAGTTTGCGGACGTAGCGGTTCCCGCGTTTGCTGATGCCGAGGAGCTTCTGCTTACCTCCCGTGGAGTGCTCCCGCGGAACAAGGCCCAGCCATGCAGCCAGATCGCGGGCCTTCTGGAATTGGCGTCCGTTGCCGACGGCCGCAAGAACGGCGGTGGTGCCCAGTGCCCCGATTCCGGGGATCGTCATAAGCCGACGGGCAACATCTTCCCGGTCCGCAATCGCGCCGATCTCTCTCGTTACGTGGTCGATGCGCTGCTCCAGCCGGCGCAGGTCGGCAAGCAAGTCTCCCAGAAGTCTGCGCATCGCCGGCGAGAGGTCGTTCGACGCATCGTCGAGAACCAACGGCAAGTCGAGCTTGAACAGGCCACCTCCTTGTCTCAAAGCAATGCCGTACTCCAGGCAGAATGCCCTCATCTGATTGATCAAGCGCGTTCGCGTGCCGATCATCTGATCTCGCACCCGATGCAGCGCCTGTAGGTCAGCCTGTTCCTCGCTCTTGATTGCAGCGAACCGCATTGTCGGCCGGGTGGCCGCTTCGGCGATAGCCTCGGCATCGATAATGTCGCTCTTGTTCGACTTCACGTAGGGCTTCACGAACGGCGCCGGGATCAGGCGAACCTTGTGCCCCAGCGCTTGCAGTCTCCTGGCAACCCATTGTGATCCGGCGCACGATTCCATACCGACGATCGCCGGCCCTGCTCGTTCGAAGAACTGAAGCAGCGTGTCCCGCCGGAAGCGAACTCGCTGAACCGGCCCGCCACCGCTGTCCAGTCCGACGACGTGGAAGACGTTCTTGCCGATATCGATTACATAAACTGCCGCAGGACGCGGCGCATTGCGTGTGGACATTGCAAACTTCCTTTGGTGTGACCGCTCAGATGATGTTGCAGGAGGACGGGGGCGGACCATCCCATTAATGGTAGGGTCCGCCGCCAAGCGCGAAGCCGTCGTGCATCTGCAGGCCCTCATGGGCTTGTCGGAGCGTCGGGCCTGCTCCTTCGTCGGTGCCGATCGCAAGATGATCCGTTACCGGTCATGCCGCCCGCCGGAGACCGAACTGCGCGGTCGGCTACGGGATCTCGCCAACGAGCAGAGACGCTTTGGCTTTCGTCGCCCGTTTATCCTGCGGCCGGAGGGCGAACCGTCTGGCATCAACCGCATCTACCGGCTCTATCGGGAGGATGGGTTGACGGTTCGCAAGCGCCGGGCGCGGCGACGCGCGGCGGGCACGCGAGCGCCGATCCTCGTCGAGGCGAGACCGAACGCGCGCTGGTCACTGGACTTCGTGCATGACCAGTTCGCCTGCGGGCGGCGCCTCCGGGTGCTCAACATCGTCGACGACGTGACCCGCGAATGCCTGGCAGCGATCCCGGACACGTCGATCTCCGGTCGTCGGGTGGCCCGTGAGCTGACGGACCTGATCACCCGGCGCGGCAAGCCGGGCATGATCGTCTCCGACCAAGGGACGGAGTTCACCTCGAACGCCATCCTCGCCTGGTCGAAGGATCATCGCGTCGAATGGCACTACATCGCCCCAGGCAAGCCGATGCAAAATGGCTACGTCGAGAGCTCCAACGGCCGGATGTGCGACGAACTCCTGAACGAGAGCCTGTTCTTCGGCCTTGACCACGCCCGCAGCGCCATCGCCGAATGGAGGCAGGACTTCAACACCGCGAGGCGCACTCCTCGCTCGGATACCATACCCCGGCGGCCTTCGCCGGAACCCTTGCCGCAACCGGCCACGACGCTGCGCTCGATAAGGGCTACGCGTCTCCTCTGGTTGCTCAACCCGCGCCGAACGGCGTAACTGAAACGGCCGAGGCTCTAATCGCCGCTGGATGACGGTTCAGTGGCAGGTCAGGATAGGCGGGGGCTGTCTATCGCACCAGGGGCAGTCCAAAACACCTACCTCGGTGTCCACGAAAACCGGCAGCAGGCCAAACCCAACGCTGGCTCGGTGTTGGTAGATAGGTCCACTTTTGTAATTCTTCCCAATGGCGCTGAACGGAAATGGGGGCGCAAATCTGCCATAGACTAGGCTTCGGCACAGTGATCTCGCTAAAGCGCTGTTGAGGGCGCGCTCGCTCGCGGCTTGAAGACGCTGCAATCGGACACCATGGCCTTATCCGCCTTGGTCCGGCCTGACCAATTCGACGTGGCTGACACCGAGGGCTTGGGACAATTCGTATAGCGTGATGACCGTCGGGTTCCGGCGACCCCGTTCTAAGCTGCTCAGATATTGCTGACTGTAGCCCGATAGAGCTTCCACTTGCTCTTGAGTCAGGCCCTTCTCTCGTCGAAGTCGGGCAAAGTTCCTTCCGACCAGTTGACGCATGTCCATGCGCCACTTTCGCGGTTTACATACTTGGATCAATCGACGTGTCGACGACGAGCGATATGGCTTTTGCGAAGTGGACCAAATGGCACCGAGCCCGACACGCCTCACTTGTTCTTTGTCGTGTTCAGCAGCGGCTGGAGAGCCGAATGTTGGTCAATCCCGGAATTCCGGCATTGACTACACACAGGAAGAAGGGGTGGCGGTGCCGAGATAGCGAGCGCACGCTGCCGGATGCGGACGTCTATGCGATTGCTCGCGAGGCGGAGATCTTTGCGATGACCGGAGCGCTCAAGCTTCAGGACGCCATTCCAGGGATCGCGGCGACCTCACTGGCAGGCGTCGTGGCCAAGCTGGAAATGATCGTCGCGGCCGACAGGGATATCGGCGACCCGACCGACTTCCCATGGCCGCACATCGCTTCGGTGCTGCGCGACTTGAAGGCCCTTGCCGGCGAACTGCCGGCCTATCGGCCCGACCGTGCGGCCACGCGTGCCGATGTCTCCCGGCATTGGGAGGCGGCCGTCAGGCTGGTTGCCGCCCTGAATGAGGAGGATGTCCGTGAACGTCGCAAGTTGGCAGTGTGAGCCAAGTCAGCTTTCCAGGCGTGAAATTGGCGTTGCCGGCGCACGATAGGCTGTTCGGATCCATATCGCTCGGTCATACTTCGGCCCATGCCCTGACTTGCCGCCGACGCCAAAAGGATTCACCGAGCAACGTCCGCTCAGTTGGTCTACCCGATGTCCTCTATGACTATTTTCGGACAGAGCCCCGACCTCGCGCTGGCGGCCCGCAGAAACTCACCCTTTCTGACGGGACCGTCAGCGACCGCTGGCCAGAATGCCTTCCCGTCACACAGAGCGATGTCGATATGTTCGAGGCATGGTTCGGCGACATCTTCGACCGGTTGTTCGGAGCCTGCCGATGAATTGAGAAGGAGACGCGACTCGAACTTGCCGTTCGGATCCGGTATCGCGCTCTCCAAGCGCATGCTTGGTTCAGAACATTTGGCAGCGATGGGACCGCTGGCTTGCTATGGGATTGCTGCGCCGCACACAAAAGCATATCCCTTTAACTGCTTCCCCCCTGCTTCCCCGTTCTCAAGGACTAGGCCGGGGAAGCAGAAAACGCCCCGAAGGGCGTTTGCTAAGTCGCTGACTTTCCTGAAGAAAACTGGAGCGGGCGAAGGGATTCGAACCCTCGACCCCAACCTTGGCAAGGTTGTGCTCTACCCCTGAGCTACACCCGCTCGCACGGCCCGCAGGCCGAAAGCCGGGCCTATATGGCCGAAGCGCGTGGCGAATGCAACAGGGAAATCGCGCCCGTTTGCCCCATTGGGCAAAGGACACTTCCGGCGCGCGAACCGCGATCCGCGCAGGGTTGGCAGCGCGGCGGTTTGGGCCTAGAGCAGGCACAGACACGAGTATCGACGCCATGCCGAAGACACCCGACGACCTGTTCTCCCTCCTTTCCTCGCTCGGGATAGACGTGACGACAAGGCAGCACCCGCCGCTTCATACGGTAGCCGAATCGCAGGCGCTGCGCGGCGAGATCGCCGGCCGCCACACCAAGAATCTGTTCCTCAAGGACAAGAAGGACAATTTCTTCCTCGTCACTCTCGGGGAGGACACCCAGGTGGACCTCAAGTCGATCCATCAGCTGATCGGGGCGGCAAGCCGTGTGTCTTTCGGCAATCCGGAGAAACTGATGGAATATCTCGGTGTCGCCCCCGGCGCGGTGACGGCGTTCGGCGTGGTCAACGATACGGGCGGCAAGGTGAAGGCGATCCTCGACGAGGAACTGCTGCGGCACGACGTTGTCAACGCGCACCCGCTGGTCAACACCGCGACCACGTCGATCGCGCCCGGCGACCTCGTGCGCTTCATGCGCGAGACCGGACACGATCCGGCCATCTTGAAAGTGGGACAGTGATCGCCACATCTGGCGCGGTCGCGGTATCCGACAGATTGTTCGAACTCGGCCGTGCGGCCTCTCAGGGAGCTTCAGAATGAGCACCGACAACAATCCCTTCGCCCAAGCCGGCGCGCAGTATTCGGCGAATGTCAGCTTCGGCGGGCAGACGCCGGAGCAGCCGAAGGGCGATCTGATCAAGGACACGACGACCCAGCGCTTCTCGGCGGACGTGATCCAGGAGTCGCGCAACCAGGTGGTGCTGGTCGATTTCTGGGCACCGTGGTGCGGACCGTGCAAGCAGCTCACGCCCGTCCTCGAAAAGGTCGTCACGGCGGCCGCGGGGCGGGTCAAGCTGGTCAAGATGAACATCGATGACCACCCTGCGGTCGCAGGCCAGCTCGGCATCCAGTCGATACCGGCGGTCATCGCCTTCAAGGATGGCCAGCCGGTGGACGGTTTCATGGGCGCGTTGCCGGAAGGCAAGGTACGCGAGTTCATCGACAAGGTCGCCGGCCCGGCCGGCCCCGGCGCCCAGATCGAGGCAGCGCTCGCCGCCGCGCAGCAGGCGCTCGAGGCGGGCGACGGCCAGACGGCGGCCGACATCTACCAGGAGATCCTGTCGGTTGCGCCCGACAATCTCGCCGCGATCGTCGGGCTGGCGGGAATGCTGGTCGATGCCGGCGAATTCGATGCGGCGCGCTCCGTGCTCGACACAGTCCCGGCGGACAAGCAGTCGGACGCGTCGGTGGCCGGCGTCAAAGCGCGAATCGCGCTGGCCGAGCAGGCCGCCAAGCTCGGCGATGCGGGCGAACTACTGCGCCGGATCGAGGCCGACCCCAAGGACCATCAGGCGCGTTTCGACCTTGCCATGCTTCACAATGCGCGCGGCGAGCGGGCGGAAGCGGCCGATTGCCTGCTGGCGATCATGAAGGCCGACCGGACGTGGAACGACGACGGCGCGCGCAAGCAGCTACTCCAGTTCTTCGAGGCCTGGGGCATGACCGACGAGGCGACGCTGGCCGCGCGCCGCAAGCTGTCGGCTCTGCTGTTCTCCTGACGCGGATCGCATCGCCGGCGCCCTTGCGAAACAGGCAGGGCGCCCCACATAGTTCCTGATCCCGTCCGTCCCGAGGAAGGTAACGGCGTGCAGGCCGGCAACGCATTCTATCGCAAGGCAAAGGACCTGCCGCAGGAGGCGGCGGTGTTTCCGCTGACGGCGGCGCTCCTGCTTCCCGGCGGACGGATGCCGCTCAACATCTTCGAGCCGCGCTACCTGGAGATGATCGACGACGCGCTGGGTTCGACCAGGCTCGTCGGCATGATCCAGCCCCGTCTCGACGGCGCATTGCGCGCCGACGGCGAGCCGGAACTGTGCGAGACCGGATGCCTGGGCCGCATCACCTCCTTCGCGGAAACCGGCGACGGCCGCTATCTCGTGTCGCTGCAGGGCGTATGCCGTTTCCGCGTCGTCGAGGAAGTAAGCGTCAGGACGCCTTATCGACGCTGCCGTCTGGTGCCGTTCCTGGCCGATCTCGACGAGGACAAGGGGGCGGAAAAGATCGACCGGGCGGCGCTGCTGAAATGTTTCCGCTCCTACCTGGAAGCGAACGGGCTGGAAGCGGACTGGGACTCGATCAGCCGCGCCGAGAATGCCACGCTCGTCAACGCGCTGTCGATGATGTCTCCCTATGGCGCGGCGGAGAAGCAGGCGCTGCTGGAGGCGCCCGACCTCAGGACGCGTGCCGAGACGCTGATCGCCATTACGGAAATGTCGCTCGCCCGCGAGGGGGACGATTTTTCCTCCAGCCTGCAGTGACGATGAACATGGGCGAGACCTCGACCGAAACGGCAATCGACCCAAAACTGCTCGAGCTGATCTGCTGCCCGCTGACCAAGGGCGTTCTCTCCTATGACGCCACGCGCAAGGAACTGATCTCGCTTACGGCGAAGCTCGCCTATCCGGTGCGGGAGGGCATCCCGATCATGCTGCCTTCCGAGGCGCGGGCGCTCGACGAGGACGAGATCGCGCAGCGCAGGAAATTGCGCGGCTGAAGCCCTTCCCTATTGGAAGTTCCGGCCTTTGGGCATGACCTTCCCGGCCTGGGCGGCGAGCTTCTCGAACTCCTGCCGAAGCTCGGGATGCGCCCGGATCAGCCGGCCGACGGCCGAGCGCGGCGACATGCGGTCGCGCTGTTCCACCACCGGGCGGCGGACCTCATCGGCACGGGCGAGGCTGTCGATCCCGTCCGCCTCCTCCGACAGGTCGGCGAGCCATGGCGACAGATCCTCGACGCGTTCGGCCACGACGTGGATGACCGCGGTGGAGGATTTCGGGCTCTTTGCCGACTGGACGCGTCCGGTCACGCTGACGAAGCGCGACCCGAGCACGATGGCGCGATAGGTCTCGAACGTCTTCGGCCAGACGATGACATTGGCGACGCCGCTTTCGTCCTCTATGGTCATGAAGATGACGCCCTTGGCGGAGCCCGGACGCTGGCGCACCAGGACGAGGCCTGCGACGCTGACGCGCCGACCATTCGCGGTCGTCTCCAGCGCGGCGGAGCGGGCGATTCCGGCGGCGGCGAGCCGCTCGCGCAGGAACGATACCGGATGCGCCTTCAGCGAGAGGGTGAGCGAGCGGTAGTCGTGGATGACATGTTCGCCCAGCGGCATGGCCGGCAGTCTGGTTTCGGGTTCCAGATCCGGCAGCCTGATCTCCGGCTGGTCGAACAGCGGAAGCCGCTCGGCCGCCCCTTTCCGGTCGAGCGCCTTGACCGCCCACAGGGCCTCGCGGCGGTCGAGCCCGAGGGAGCGGAAGGCGTCCGCCTGGGCGAGCCGCTCGACGACGTCGGCGCGCAGGCCGCTGCGCAGCCACAGGTCGCGCACCGAATCGTAACCCCTGCCGCGCCGCGCGACGAGAAGCTTCATGTCGGCCTCGGCCAGGCCCTTGACCTGGCGCAGGCCGAGGCGCACCGCATGGCGCGAACGGATGATGCCGGCCATCGAGGCATGGCGCGGCGCGATCCGGGCGGGATCGAACGGTGCCTCCTCCAGCGTGCAGTCCCAGTCGGACCGGTTGACGTCGACCGGGCGGACGTCGACGCCGTGCTCGCGCGCGTCGCGCACCAGCTGAGACGGCGCATAGAAGCCCATCGGCTGCGAGTTGAGGATCGCCGCCGAGAACACGTCGGGATAATAGGCCTTGAACCAGCAGGAGGCGTAGACCAGGAGCGCAAAGGAGGCCGCGTGGCTTTCCGGGAAGCCGTATTCGCCAAAGCCTTCGATCTGCTTGAAGCAGCGTTCGGCGAAGTCGCGCGGATAGCCCTTGCCGACCATGCCCTCGATCATCTCGTCGCGCAGCTTGCCAATCGTGCCGACGCGCCGGAACGTCGCCATGGCGCGGCGCAGCTTGTCGGCCTTGTCCGGCGAAAAGCCGCCGGCGACGATGGCGATCTTCATCGCCTGCTCCTGGAACAGCGGCACGCCGAGCGTGCGCTTCAGGATCGCCTCGAGCTCGGGCTTGACGTAGTCGGGCACCTCCTTGCCTTCACGGCGTCTGAGATAGGGATGCACCATGTCGCCCTGGATCGGGCCGGGGCGCACGATCGCCACCTCGATGACGAGATCGTAAAACTCGCGCGGCTGCAGCCGCGGCAGCATGGTCATCTGCGCGCGGCTCTCGATCTGGAAGACGCCAAGCGTGTCGGCCCGGCAGATCATGTCGTAGACCGGGCCCTCGCCTTCGGGGATCGCAGCCAGATCGGTCTCCGGGCGGTCCGGGTAATGGGACTTGATCAGGTCGAAGCAGCGGCGCAGGCAGGACAGCATGCCGAGCGCGAGGATGTCGACCTTGAAGATGCCGACGGAATCGAGGTCGTCCTTGTCCCATTCGATCATCTTCCGCTCCGGCATCGCCGTCTTCATGATCGGGACGATCTCGTCGAGCCGGTCGCGGGTGATGACGAAGCCGCCGACATGCTGCGACAGGTGGCGCGGGAAGCCCATCAGCTCGTTGGCATTGTCGAAGAGATGCCTGGTCAGCGCATCGCTCATGTCGAGCCCGGCCGATTTCGCCTCCGTCTCGCCGAGGCCGGCCGAGGTCCAGCGCCAGGTCGAGGAGGAAAGCGCGGCGATCGTGTCGTCCGACAGGCCGAGCGCCTTGGCGGTCTCGCGCATGGCGGAGCGCGAACGGTAGGTGACGATCGCCGCCGCAAGCGACGTGTGCTTCTCGCTGTATTTCCTGTAGATGTAGTCGATCACCTCGTCGCGGCGGTCGTGCTCGAAGTCGACGTCGATGTCGGGCGGTTCGCCGCGCTCCTTCGAGATGAAGCGCTCGAACAGCGTGTCCATCCGGCCGGGACCGACATCGGTGATGCGCAGGCAGTAGCAGATCAGCGAATTGGCGGCGGAGCCGCGACCCTGGCAGAGGATGTTCATGCCGCGCGCCGCCTGCACGATATCGTGGACCGTCAGGAAGTAGCCGGCGTAGTTCAGCTCGCCCACGAGCTGCAGCTCCTTGACCAGGGTGGCCCGGCTCTTGTCGTCGACCCCGTCGGGAAAGCGCGATGCCGCCCCCTCCCAGGTGAGGCGCTCGAGTTCCTGCTGCGGCGTGGCACCATCGCGGGTCGGCTCGTCCGGATAGTTGTGGCTGAGCTCTCCGAGCGAGAATTCCAGTTCCCGCGCGAAGCGGAGCGTCTCGGCGAGCGCATGCTGATAGCCACGGAAGAGCCGCGCCATCTCGATCGGCGCCTTGAGGTGACGTTCGGCATTGGCTTCGAGCCGGAACCCGGCCTCGGCCACCGTGGTCTTCAGCCGGATCGCGCTCATCACGTCCTGCAGCGGGCGGCGGCGGGGCTCGTGATAGAGCACGTCGTTGACGGCCATCAGCGGCATGCCTGCCGCCTTCGCCATCGCGTCGGCCTGGGCGAGCCGCCAGGCGTCGGTGCCCGAAAAGCGCGGCGCCACGGCGAGCCGCACGGCCGGACCGAACCGCTCCGCCAGCCGGCGAAGCAGCGCAAGCTCCGCTCCTTCGTCGACCAAAGGCGGCAGGACCGCGAGCGACATCCGGTCGCCCCATTCCATGAGGTCGGAAAGATAGACCAGGGAATTTCCCTTCTCGCTTTCCTCGCGCAGGTTGGCCTGGGAGAGCAGCCGGCAGAGCTTTCCCCAGCCTTCCCTGTCGCGCGGATAGGCGAGCATGTCCGGCGTGCCGTCGGAAAAGACCAGACGGCAGCCCGGATGATAGGCAATGTTCATCTCCTTCGCCTGCTGCCAGGCGCGCACCACGCCCGCCACCGTGTTGCGGTCGGCGAGCCCGATCGCGGCGTGACCCAGATGTGCCGCCTGCCGCACCAGTTCCTCGCCGGACGAGGCGCCGCGCAGGAAGGAGAAATTCGACTGGACCGAAAACTCGGCATAGGCAGGCGAAACGGCCGCGTTCATGCAAAGACACCCTGCATGAACCATTTCGGCTGCTCGCCAGGGCCGCTTGCCGCCTCGCGATACATCCAGTAGCGGCGACCGTCCCCGTCCTCGACCCGGTAATAGTCGCGGACAGCAGTCTCCGCCTCGTCGCGCCACCATTCAGGCGAGATGCGTTCGGGTCCCTCCTTGCGATGGACGCTATGGTCGACGCGCCGCCAGCGGAAATCGAGGCTTGCCGGATCGGTGATCTCGATGGGATCGGGCCGCCGCAGGAGCCGCAGCGGCCGGTCGGCCCCGCCGGCCGGCATTTCGCTTGCGAGCGGTGCGCCGCCGCCGCCGAACCCCATGGCGCGCTCGGGAAGATGGCTCTGGCGCAGGTCGGGCTCGGCAAGCGCCTGCCCGCCGAGGCGGGCGCGCACCCGGTCGGCGAAGAAGGCGGCGTCCTCCTCGACGACCGCCGCATCGCCGGAAAGGTCTTGCTGCCTCTCGTCGAGTGCCGCGGCCGTCAGCACGGCGAGCCGCACGAGATCGAAGCCGTAACCGGCGTCGAGCGAATTCTCCAGCGAGGAGAGCCGCTCGTGAAACAGTCTTGCGATGCGCCGCGGCTCGCGCAGCGGCCGGGCCGATCCAGCCGCGACGCGGCTGACCGCACCGTCGACGCGGAAGAGGATCAGCTCGAGCCGTTCGGCGCCCTCGCCGCGCTGTTCGAGATGCTCTTTCAGCGCTTCCGACAGGAGGAGGACGAGCCGCTCGATGTCCTCGACCAGGCAGACCGGCTCGGCAAGGCGTCGCTCGACCGACAGGGGAGGCACCGGCAGGCGCGGCGAGATCGCCTCGTCGACGGCGCCCAGCGCCTGGTCGATGCGCAGGATCACCTGCCGGCCGAAACGGCGTGCGATCGGGGCGCGGGGTGCCTCCATCACCATGGCGGCGGTGCGCAGCCCGACGCTCTTCAGGCCGGCGACCGTTTCGGCATCGAGCCGGAGCGCGGAGAGCGGCAGGGGCGACAGAAGCTCCGCCTCGCCGCCCGGCACGATGACGGCGGGACTGCGGAAACGGGCGGCCGCCCAGGCGGCGCCGGGGGTGGAGGCGAGACCGGCGCGGGCCTCGAAACCCTGATGGAAGAGCCGCGCAAGCAGGTCCTTCATCAGGGCGTGCTCGCCGCCGAACAGGTGCGCGCAGCCGGTGATGTCGAGGAACAGGCCGTCCGTGCCGTCGAGGGAGACCAGCGGCGTGTAGCGGTCGCACCAGTCGGCCAGCCCTTCGAGCAGCCGGCGATCGGCCTGCGGATCCTCCTCGACGATTTCAATCGAGGGATGCATGGCCCGCGCGTCGGCAATGCCCAGACCCTGGCGCAGGCCGAGACGGCCGGCCTCCTCGTCAAGCGCGCCGATGCGCTGGGCGTTGCCCTGACGTGCGCTGACGAGGAGCGGGGTCGCCCGGGCGCCGTCGAAACGCCATGACCTCCCCAGCCTCTGCCGGAAGATCCGGTCGGTCGACAGGAACGGCAGCCAGATGGCGAGTATCCGTTGCGGCAGGCTCATGGCCCTTCTCCTCGAAGATGCGCCGGCCGGCATTCCATTGCAGCAGGAAGGCGGCTTGCGGCGACAGTCGGTTCTTGTCGATGAGGACATGGAAGGCGGGCGGCCCGATCGAACCCCGCAGCGGTCCGGCGAGGGTCGACCTCTCAGCCGCCGGCTCCGGCGAGACGACGAGGCGCAGCGGCGCGGCGGTGGCCTCGGCCTCGGCTCCGTGGCGCAGGAGGAAGAGCGGCCTGCCCGAGGCCAGCGCGCGCCGATGCAGCCGCCGCGTCGCCGTCAGGTCGAGCACATGGGGGTTGCCGCGCAGTTCGAGCAGGATGGCGCCGACGGCCTCGAGGCTGGCGGCCTCCTCCGCGATCCACAGCACGTCGGCGATCCTGGCGGCCTGTGCCACCAGGAGCCGGCCAGGGCGAATGCCGTAGAGCGCGGCGATGCCGGGCAAATAAGGGTCGCCCGCCTCGCGCAGCATCTCGGAGGTCGCAATCCAGACCACCGGCCCGTTGCCGGCCGCAAGCACGGCAAGGGCCAGCGCGAGGCCCGAGACCGCGCCGGCGTCGCGCGTGAGACGCCCGTGGATCTCCGACAGGCCGGCGGCCGGGATGCCGCCGCCGAGAGCTGCGTCGAAACGGGCGGCTCCCGTCGTCAGATGCGGCATCACCGCCACGCCGCGGCGCCGCGCCAGAACCGCATCGATCCCGGGCCGATCCAGCGTCTCCGCCAGACGTCCTTCGATTCTCGCGATTTCCTGGCGCAGGGCGCAAACGGCCTCACGCGCCGCGGCGACCCCGGCCATGGCACTGTTCCGATCGATTGTTCATGTTCTGTTCTTATTGATTCCGGAGTGGCCCCAAAGAGTCAAGCGGAGTCGCGAAGAATTTATTCCTTTCGCTCTTTCAACGGAAAAGCTTCAATCCGAGACCGAAAACCCCTATATGCGGCCTCATCTATGTCTCAGGCGTCCACCCGGGCGCGTATCCGAACGCCGCCGCAACTGGCGCGCAATGCTTTCCTCGAGCCTTTCGCCGGCTCGCGGTCGGCGCGCCGAAGGACAGCATATGGCCCGCATCGACAATTCCCGTCTCTGGCGCGATCAGCTCTCGCCCACCCTCGAGGACATGGAGGTGCTCGCACTCGACGCCTATGCACATCTGCCGGAGGACTTTCGCACGCTGACCGGCGAGATCGTGATCCAGGTTGCCGAGTTTCCGGAAGAGGAGATCATGGACGACCTGTCGCTGGAGACGCCGTTCGACCTGCTCGGCCTGTTCGAGGGCCGCGGCATCGCCGAGCGCTGGAACCCGGCCACCGGCGAGGGGCCGAACCGCATCACGCTCTACCGCCGGGCGATCCTCGACTACTGGGCCGAGAACGAGGAGACGCTGGGCGACATCGTCACCCATGTGCTGATCCACGAGATCGGCCACCATTTCGGCCTCAGCGACGACGACATGGCCCGCATCGAGGAAGGCGTCGACCAGGAATCCAGAGCCTGATGCTCACTCGCCCTCCGGCGCTCATCCCAGCGATCAGTAATCGCCCAGCTTGATTCCCGGATCGTAGTCCACGCCGTCGACCTCCTTGAAAACGGCCTGGCCGCAGCGCATCGTCTTCGTCTCCGCGTCGAAGGCGTAGGTGGGCCCGCCGTGCAGCAGCCAGCCCTTGTTCAGCGCCGCCGTCACCTTGTGACAGAAGCTCGAATCGTCGGGTCCGGTCAGAAAACGGTAGAGTTTCATCGGCGTTTCCTCAGAGATTGCCGGCCTTGGCGAGAAGCTTCTCGGCCTGCGCCAGGTGCAGCCGCTCGGTCATGCGGCCATCGACGGTGAGGACGCCCTTGCCGGCATTCTGCGGCTCCGCGAAGGCCGCGACGATCGCACGCGCCGCCGCGATCTCCCCGGCCGAGGGCGAAAATGCCGCGTTGGCCGGAGCGATCTGGTCCGGGTGGATCAGGGTCTTGCCGTCGAAACCCATCGCCGCGCCATCGTCGCATTCGCGGCGAAAGGCATCGAGGTCGCGGAAATCGTTGGCAACGCCGTCGAGGACGTCGATGCCGCCGGCGCGCGCCGCCAGCACCATCTGCATCAGCCACGGCGTCAGAAAGCGCCGGTCCGGCGTCATGCGCACGCCGGTCTCCTTGACGAGGTCGTTGGTGCCGGCGACGAAACAGGCAAGCCGTGCACCCGGATCACGGCCGAGCTCGGCTATCGCGCCGATGTTGAGCAGCGCCTTCGGCGTCTCGATCATCGCCCACAGCCACATCGCCGGATGAGCGTATTCCCCGTCGAGCGTGTCGTTGGCTTCCAGAATGTCGCGCGGTGTCTCCACCTTCGGGATAAGGATCGCATCGGGACGGCATTCGCGCGCAGCGAGCAGGTCGTCCATCCCCCATTCGGTCGACAATCCGTTGATCCGGATGACGATCTCGCCAGGACCGCCCGCATGCGGGGCCTTCGCGCGTTCGGCAAAGAAGGATTTCAGCGCCTCGCGGGCGGCGACCTTGGCGTCGGGCGCGACGGCGTCCTCCAGGTCGATGATCGCGGCGTCGCAGGCAAGTCCCGGCAGTTTTGCAAGCGCCTTGGCGTTGGTCGCGGGGACGTAGAGGACGGAGCGGCGGGGGCGGAAGGGGCGTGTCGTCATGGTGCGCTTCATGCCTCGACGCGCGGCCTGGCGCAAGCGGGTGCGGCGGCAAGGCGCTTGAACGCGACGGCGGAACCTGATTTGCCTCGCAGCGAAACCGAGATCGATCCACAATGCAATTCGACATCGTCATCATCGGCGGGGCCATTGTCGGCTCCTCGGTCGCCTGGGGTCTGCGCGAGGAAGGCTTCACCGGAACGATCGCGCTGATCGAGCGGGACCCGCAGTTTTCGACGTCGGCCACGACGCTGTCCTGCGCCTCCATCCGCCAGCAGTTCTCGATTGCCGAAAACATCCGCCTGTCGCAGTTCACCCTCGGCCTGTTCCGGCGGCTGAAGGAGGAGTTCGGCGACGATGCCGATATCGGGTTCCGCGAGAACGGCTACCTGATCCTCGCAGGACCCGAGGGCGTTCCGATCCTGCGGCAGAACCACGTCGCCCAGGCAGCCGAAGGCACGGACATCGTGCTGGAAGACGCCGCGGCGCTCCGGGCACGTTTCCCCTGGCTGTCGGTGGAAGGGATCGCCGCCGGCGCCTTCGGCCGCTCGGGCGAGGGATGGTTCGACGCGCATGCCTATCTCCAGCTCTTCCGGCGCGCGCTGAAGAGCCGCGATGTCAGCTTCATCAAGGCGGCGGTCACGGGCATCGTCCGCGAGGGCGAAAGGGTGACGAAGGTGATGCTGGACGACGGGTCCCAGATCTCCGCCGGCACGGTCGTCAACGCGGCCGGTCCCAATGGCGGCAAGGTCGCTGCCATGGCCGGTCTCGCGCTGCCGGTCGAGCCGCGCAAGCGCTCGGTCTTCGTCTTCGAGGCGCGCGAACGCTATGCGGACATGCCGCTGATCGTTGACCCGAGCGGCGTCTATGTGCGGCCGGAAGGTTCGGTCTACATCACCGGCGGAGCGGAGCCCTACGACACCGACCGCGCTGCCGATCCGGCGGATTTCGAGCCGGAATGGGGGCTGTTCGAGGAAACGATCTGGCCGGTTCTCGCCGGACGCATCCCTGCCTTCGAGGCAATCAAGCCGACGCGCGCCTGGGCCGGCCACTACGACTACAACACGCTCGACCAGAACGCGGTGATCGGCCGCCATCCGCAGGTGTCGAACTTCATCTTCGCCAACGGATTTTCGGGCCACGGCCTGCAGCAGGCGCCGGCCGTGGGCCGGGCAGTGGCGGAGCTCGTCGTCCACGGCGGCTACCGGACGATCGACTGCTCGGTCTTCGGCTACGAGCGGATCGCGGCGGGGCGGCCGTACCGGGAGCTGAACGTCATCTGACGACGTCATCGTAGATGCCGGCGGCCAATGCCGCGTCGACCAGCCGTGCGCGAGCATCCTCGGTCGAGCGGTGTCCTTCGAGCACCTTGAGGCAGGTCTCCAAGGCCTCGGCGTGAAAGTCGTCCCGCGGACCCGGCCAACGCACATCCGCCAGCAGGGCCGCCGCTTCGGCGACGCTTTCCACGACGACGTCGCGTCCCTCGACGAGGACGACGACCGGCGTGGCGAAACGCTTGGGTTCGCTGTGGCTCATGCGCAGGGAACGCGCATGAGCCGCCCATGTTCCGAAGCCCTTTGAAAGACGATGGATTCCGTGTAAGGCGACCCCGAAGAAAGGACCTTTCCCATGGACAAGTTCACCAAGCTCACTGGCGTCGCCGCGCCGCTGCCGATCGTCAACATCGACACGGACATGATCATTCCGAAGGATTACCTGAAGACGATCAAGCGCACCGGGCTCGGCAAGGGTCTTTTCGCCGAGATGCGGTTCAACGAGGACGGCTCGGAGAATCCCGACTTCGTGCTGAACAAGCCGGCCTACCGCAAGGCGCAGATCCTGGTCGCGGGCGACAATTTCGGCTGCGGCTCGTCGCGCGAGCACGCGCCCTGGGCGCTGCTCGATTTCGGCATCCGCTGCGTGATCTCCACCTCGTTCGCCGACATCTTCTAC
Source organism: Mesorhizobium sp. (assembly GCA_019635735.1). Lineage (GTDB taxonomy): Bacteria > Pseudomonadota > Alphaproteobacteria > Rhizobiales > Rhizobiaceae > Mesorhizobium_A. The sequence continues at coordinate 434,429 of JAHBYX010000002.1, read as the reverse complement.
AACAACTGCTTCAAGAACGGCATCCTGCCGATCACGGTCAGCCCCGAGGACCTGGAAAAGCTGCTGGACGACGCCTCGCGCGGCTCCAACGCGACGCTGACGGTCGATCTCGAGGCGAAGGAGATCCGCGGGCCGGACGGCGGCATGATCAAGTTCGACCTCGACGCCTTCAAGCGCCACTGCCTGCTGAACGGCCTGGACGACATCGGCCTGACACTCGAGAAGGCCGCGGCCATCGACAGCTTCGAGAAGACGAACGCCACGTCGCGTCCCTGGGCCTGAATCCTCCAATGACACCTTTTCTGCCCAAGTGGCTCGAACCCTATGCGTTCGGGCTGCTCCTCTCCGGCATGATGTCATTCCTCGTCTCCGGAGTCTCGACGGCGCTCGCGGCCGGCCTCAATGCCGGTTTTCCGCTCCTGTGGCTGTCGGCCTGGCTGCCGTCCTGGGCGATCGCTTTTCCGAGCGTCCTTGTCGTCGCGCCCTTCGTGCGGCGTATCCTGGCCAGGATCGTCAGGCCGGCCTGAACCGGGCTGACATCGTTTTCGCCGCATGGCAGTCTGGTCCGGACCGGAGACCAGAAAATGCACAGACCCCTCATTCTTGCCGCACTCGCCCTTGCCGTGAGCGGCATTCCGGCATTCGCGCAGACGGCGGAACCGGAGAAACATTCCTTCGAGGGCGGCACGATCACCATCACCGAGACGGATACGGGTGAAAAGGAGATCGCCTTCGACGGGCAGCTGCTCGCCTCGAACTACTTCGTCTCCTTCGACCGGGAGGTCGAGGTCGGCGGTTCCAAGGTGGCGCTGATCTCCGTCGGCGACGGCGGCAATGCCTGTCCTCCGGGCACCCTGATCGTATGGAAGAACGGCAGCGAAATCGACAGCGACTATGTCGGAGAGGATTGCGGTGCGCCCTCTCCGGCGGTGACGCCGAGCCAGATCTACTTCGTCCCCTATCTCCTGCCCGGCGCCAGCGCCGACGTCGTCACCTGGTCGCCGACGGAGCGCTACGGACTTGCCGGCCTCCTGACCTACAAGCCGCAGGCCGATACCGGCTGGTCCGACCTCGATCCGACGGCGGTCGAGCACATGCTCGACACGTTCCGAAACGAAGCGGTCTATGCCGCCGCGGAGAAGCTGCTCGGAGGCGATCTCGAATCGGTCGCGACCGGTCTCGTCGTCGGCGGCGCTCCCGAAACGCTGAAGTCCGGCGTGATCTGGTCGGATGGCTGCATCCCGCACGCTTGCGGCGGCGGCAACAGCTTCATGGCGATCGACAAGCGCGGGCGCAAACTCTACTTCGCCCAGCAGACCGAGGGCGATACGCCGAATGCCTGGCCGCCTGCGGCCAAGTGGCCGGAAGACGTACGCGACGCGATGACCGGTGCGCTCCGGCGCTGACTGAGCGCTGCGCGCCCTGTCCGCTCCAACGCGACCGGGCGTGATTCCGGCTTGCATCGCGCCGCTGCCGCGTCTAGCAACGCGCCCGAGATTTCCCGTACGAAAGGCGCGACCATGGCATCCCGCAAGCTCCTCCTCCTCGCCGGCGACGGCATCGGCCCCGAGGCGATGGCGGAGGTGAAGAAGCTGATCGCCATGATGAACGCGGAAATGGGCGCCGGCTTCGAGACTGAGGAAGGCCTGGTCGGCGGCTGCGCCTACGACGCGCACGGCAAGGCGATCTCGGAAGCCGATATGGCCAAGGCGATGGCTGCGGACGCGGTGCTGTTCGGTGCGGTCGGCGGGCCGAAGTGGGACGGCGTGCCCTACGAAGTGCGGCCGGAAGCCGGGCTGCTGCGGCTGCGCAAGGACATGCAGCTCTTCGCCAACCTGCGCCCGGCGATCTGCTATCCCGCACTTGCCGCCTCGTCCTCGCTCAAGCCGGAAGTCGTCGAGGGCCTCGACATCCTGATCGTGCGCGAGCTCACCGGCGGCGTCTATTTCGGCGAGCCGAAGGAGATCATCGATCTCGGCAACGGCCAGAAGCGGGGCATCGACACGCAGGTCTACGACACGTTCGAGATCGAGCGCATCGCGGGCGTCGCATTCGAGCTGGCGCGCACCCGCAAGAACAAGGTGTGCTCGATGGAAAAGCACAATGTGATGAAGTCGGGCGTGCTGTGGAAAGAGGTCGTCGCCCAGACGCACAAGGCGAAGTATCCGGACGTCGAACTGAGCCACATGCTGGCCGACGCCGGCGGCATGCAGCTCGTCCGCTGGCCGAAGCAGTTCGACGTGATCGTCACCGACAACCTGTTCGGCGACATGCTTTCGGACGTTGCGGCGATGCTGACCGGCTCGCTCGGCATGCTGCCCTCGGCCTCGCTCGGCGCGCCGGACGCCAAGACCGGCAGCCGCAAGGCGCTCTACGAGCCGGTGCACGGCTCCGCACCCGACATCGCCGGCAAGGGCATCGCCAACCCGATCGCGATGATCGCCTCCTTCGCCATGTGCCTGCGCTACTCGTTCAACATGGTGGCCGAGGCCGACCGGCTGGAGAAGGCGATCGCCGATGTGCTCGACAGCGGCCTGCGCACCGGCGACATCATGTCCACGGGCATGAAGCAGGTGAACACGAGCGAGATGGGCGACGCGATCATCGAGACGTTCCGGGCACTGGCCTGACCATGTCGCGGCTGGCCGGCATTATTGCACGCGTCGGCTGCGCAATCCTGGTGCTGTCGATACTATCTGCCGGCCCTGCGATGGGCGAACCCGTCGACATCCCGGCCCCCGGCCCGCAAGGCGAGCTGAAGGGGACGTTCCTGTCGACCGGCGAAAGCGCGCCTGTGGTGCTCGTCGTTCCCGGCTCCGGCCCGACCGACCGCGACGGCAACAATCCGTTCGGCGTCAGGGCCTCGACCTACCGACTGCTGGCCGAGGGGCTCGCCGAACGCGGCGTCGCTTCGGTGCGGATCGACAAGCGCGGCATGTTCGGCAGTGCTGCGGCGGTCCCGGATCCCAACGCAGTGACGATCGCGGACTACGCGGCAGACGTGCACAGTTGGGTCCGGGCGATCCGCGACAAGGCAGGTGTGGACTGTGTCTGGATTCTCGGCCACAGCGAGGGCGCACTGGTGGCGCTCGAGGCCGGACAGAAGCCGGACGGCATCTGCGGCCTGCTGCTCGTTTCCGGTCCCGGGCGGAAGCTGGGCGACGTGCTGCGCGCGCAGTTGCGGGCCAATCCGGCCAATGCGCCCTATCTGCCGCAGATGCTCGACGCCATTGCGACACTCGAAGCCGGCGGTTCCGTCGATGCCGGTTCGTTCCCCCCGGTTGTCGCCGGGCTCTTCGCTCCCGCCGTCCAGGGCTTCCTGCGCGATCTCTTCTCGCATGACCCGGCGAAGCTGATCGCCGACGTCGCCGTGCCGGTGCTGATCCTGCAAGGCGAGGCAGACCTGCAGATCGGGGTGGAGGACGCCCGCCTGCTCGCCGCCGCCAGGCCCGACGCGGCGCTGGCCCTGATCCCGCATGCGAACCATGTGCTCAAGGTGGCACCTTCCGACGACTTCGGGGCCAACTTGGCCACCTACGCCGACCCTTCCCTGCCGCTGGCGCCGGGGGTGGTGGAGGCGCTGGCGGGGTTTGTGCGAAGTCGGAATGGGGGAGTAAGGGAGTAGGGGAATAGGCAGTAGGCAGTAGGGAATGGCCTCAGTGCCGTGTGAGCGGGAGTCGAGGTTCAAGCAGGGGCGAGCGGCTCTTGCGAGATCGCCACCCCTCGCCGCCGTCATCCTCGGCCCTGAGCCGGGGATCTTCGCACGTCTGCGGCTTCGCGCGACGGCGAGACTGACGATCCGACGACGGCAGCTCCTCGGCACAAGGCCGAGGATGACGATGGTCCTGAGACGCGTCGGACAGGTAAGTGCCGGGGACAGTTTACCTTTTTCCGCCCGCGCGAACCCGTCAACCACACCGTCTTGCTGCGGAAAGAAAGTAAAGTGCTCCCGGAGATCGAGACCGGCCATGGCGACGAGCGCGGCAAGGATGCGCATTAGACCAAGATGAGGTCGGATTGAATCGTTCTGCCGGGTGACTTCGGGCCAAATCCTTCGGTCTTAGGACTTGGCCGCGCCGCCAGCACGGCCCGCGCCGAAGACCTCGACCTTGTCCCGAATTCCCTCCGGCAGAACGATTCAATCCAACCTCATCCTGGTCTAGGGCCTGATGGTTCCGTTCTACGATCCTGTTCCAGTCCACTGCCGCCTCCGTTCACACGGGGACAGTGTCGCGTGGGCTGAGGGGGAGGTGGATAAGTTTTCTTACGGGCGAAGAAAAAAGCGCGACGTCATCCCGGCGACCGGAGGTCAGCCGGGAACCATTGGCCTGCGCAGGTGGGCGCCCTGTTGCGTGTAACCGGAGAGAAGAATGGATACCGGGTCGCCTCCGGCGCCCGGTATGACGGTCGCGGGGGTTGGGCCAAGAGAGCTCAGGGAGATGGTGCTGCGGTCGTCGCTGTCCTGCGACTGTCCCCTCCACCGCTTTCGGCGGCCCCTTCGGAGCGAGCCGCTTGTCTCGATCGTCCTTCCGACCTCCCGTGAACGGGGGAGGATATGCGGCAGGCCGCTGTCTTTTTGGTAGCAACTCGATCGGGTGTTTCCGTCTCCCCACAGCGGCCTTCTTGCCTCAACGGAAGACGCTGCCTATGGTGGAATCACATTTCGCCGGGGGGCGGTGCAAGCGACGACATCGTGATCCGCGGTCTGGTTCCATCGAGCGTGATGGTCGGATGGCTTGACGTGTTCCGTTGCGGCCCTGCAGCTCCGGTCGTCATGCGCCTGACACAGGGAGCCGGCATCGTGGGCAAGGGTTTACTTTCGGCGGGCGATCCGTGACATCCACAGGGGAAATCACGGCCGCCGCCACACCGCGGCCTCGCGCCCCCGCTCTCGGGGTCTGCGCCTACAGCCGCTTCCGCATGCCGGACAACATCGTCAGCACGTTCGTCCTCCTCCATCGGCGCAGGTGCAGACGGCGTATGGGGCGGATTGCCTGGAAGGGGCCCCTGGCGGTCGCGGCCGTCATCGTCCTGCTCGCCCTGGTCTCGATCGATACCTATTTCGCGGCGAACCGTCTCACGGCGAAATCGCTTCTCTTCCAGCAGGCCCTCGCCTGGACCGACCTGGGGAAGTCGGCGACCGTGCTCGTTCCAACAGCGCTTCTGCTGATCGCCTCGTCGTTCGTGGCCTGGCGGCGGCTGCGCCCGCGGACACAGATCCTGTTGATGAACCAGGCCGCGATGAGCGCCTACCTGTTCCTGTCGGTGGGGCTCTCCGGGCTGGTGGTGAACCTGCTGAAACCCCTGATCGGGCGGGCCAGGCCGAGCCTCTACCTGGAACTCGGCACCTATCATTTCGATCCGCTGACGACCCACTTCCGCTTCGCGTCCTTTCCCTCAGGTCATGCGAGCGTGGTCGGCGCGACCGCGATGGGGATCGCCCTGCTCTTTCCGCGCCTGAGGGTGCCGATGCTGATCCTGGCGCTCTGGCTGGCGACGACGCGCGTCTTCGTCGGTTCGCATTTCATGAGCGACGTCTTTGCCGGGCTGATGATCGGAGCCTGGTTCGCCTATGCAATGGCCATCGTATGCGCGGGACACGGACTGCTGTTCGACGCGTCGCAGGGAATGTTGCCCAGGCCGAAACGGACGTTCCACATCCTGCCTGCCGGCATACGTGCACAATGGTCGCGGGTGCGGGCGCGATATCCCGGCCGTTCCCGCATCGCGAGCGGCCGCGCCGCGGCGCCGGCGCTGACAGATTGACTCTTTGCCCGAACTCCGTCATTAGCCGCCGCGAAACGGAGTTTCCCATGCGCGGCCTGCTTATGGCCTTTCTGACCAGCGGCTTCACCGGTCTTTCGGCCGGCGATGGCGCTCGCATGTCCCGTTCCACCAAAACCACGGCCAAAACGGCGACCGCCAAAACGGTCTGACGCCCCTTGGCCTGCTCGCCCCTCCCCGGGTCCGGCCCGGGGTGGACCCCGCGAAGCCGGCGGGTTTTCCCAAAACGAGCGGAGGGGGACAGGAGATTTCGATGGGTTTCAAGGTTGCGATCGTCGGCGCCACGGGAAATGTGGGCCGCGAAATGCTGAACATACTGGAAGAACGCGGCTTCCCGGCCGACGAGGTGGTGGCGCTCGCCTCGCGGCGCAGCCAGGGCACGGACGTGTCCTACGGCGACAGGACCCTGAAGGTGAAGGCGCTCGACAATTACGACTTCTCCGACACCGACCTCTGCCTGATGTCGGCCGGCGGATCGGTGTCGAAGGAGTGGTCGCCCAGGATCGGCAAGCAGGGCTGCGTCGTCATCGACAATTCCTCGGCCTGGCGCTACGACCAGGACGTGCCGCTGATCGTGCCGGAGGTGAATCCGGACGCGATCTCGCTCTATTCGCGCAAGAACATCATCGCCAATCCGAACTGCTCGACGGCGCAGATGCTGGTGGCCCTGAAGCCGCTGCATGACGCGGCGACGATCAAGCGCATCGTGGTGGCGACCTACCAGTCGGTGTCGGGCGCAGGCAAGGAAGGCATGGACGAGCTGTTCACGCAGACCCGCGCCGTGTTCGTCGCCGATCCGGTCGAGGCGAAGAAGTTCACCAAGCGCATCGCCTTCAACGTCATCCCCCACATCGACGTCTTCCTCGACGACGGCTCGACCAAGGAAGAGTGGAAGATGGTCGCCGAGACCAAGAAGATGCTCGACCCGAAGATCAAGGTGACGGCGACCTGCGTGCGCGTGCCGGTGTTCATCGGCCATTCAGAGGCGATCAACATCGAGTTCGAGAAGCCGATCAGCGCCGACGAGGCGCGCGACCTGCTGCGCGAGGCGCCGGGCTGCGTCGTCATCGACAAGCGCGAGAACGGCGGCTACATCACGCCGATCGAGAGCGCCGGCGAGGACGCGACCTACATCTCCCGCATCCGCGAGGATTCGACGGTGGAAAACGGCCTCAACATCTGGGTCGTCTCGGACAACCTGCGCAAGGGCGCCGCGCTCAACGCGGTGCAGATCGCCGAACTGATGATCGAGCGCGGCCTGTTGAAGCCGCGGGCCAAGGCCGCCTGAACGGCTGCCGGTATCGGCTATCCGAGATACGGCTGGGACGTTGATGACCGATCGGAGCGGCGATGCCGCTCCGAAGCGGTTTCCGTCGTCCGGAACGTGATACCGCGCGTTAAGTGCCGGGGGCAGTTTACTTTTTCCACAAAAGGACGTTGTCCGGTCAGCCCGCACGCCGACATCCTCGGCCTTGAGCCGAGGATGTCGGCGTCGATGTGACGGGCGGCTCGGATAGGCGCGAGCGGAGGCAGATCCTCGGGACAAGCCCGAGGATGACGTCGCGTGGGGAGGATACGCGAAGGGGCTGAGCCGTCGCCTCCTCATGACGTGTCGCGCCTCGCCTCCCAGGCGAAGTAGTGCAGGTCTCGCAAAATGTCGTCGATCTCGTGTTCGGGTCGGGGCGAGCCGGGGCGGCGCAGCCCGTAGGCGGGGCCGGGGCGGAGCGGCGAGAGGCGGCCGGCGCGGCCGGCCTTGCGCAAGGCCACGCGGCGGGCCTGCCAGCGGGCGAGGCGCATCGCCTGGCGCGGCAGGTCGGACAGCGCGCGGCTGAGCGCGTCGAGACGCAGGCGGAGGTATCCGGCGTCGATCGGATCGTTGGGCAAAGGGTCGTGCCGGGGTGCCACATGGAACAGTGGCGTCCAGCCCGGAAAAGAGATGCGCGGCACGCCGGAGGTGCGGATGCGGAACGGCGGCGCGTCCGGGTCCCGCAGCGGGTCGAGGAGCGGGAAGGAGAGTTTTCGAACGGCGGGCGGCTCGGGAGGAGCCTCCGCCGGTGCGGCGCAGGCGAGGCCGAGGCCGGGGCGGACGGGGATGTGCGTGACCAGCGGGCCATTGTTCTGCTTGAGCGGCGGTAGAACCGGCTCCGCCGCCACGATGTCGCGGCCGACGACGACGATCAGGCGCCGCACCGCAGCCTCCGCCGCGCGGAGCAGGCGATAGACGGCGCGATGGATGCGGCGGGGGAGAGTTGGGCTCGGCAGATACCCCTCACCAGGTCCGGCTAGCGCCTCGGCCTTGCCTCGGCGAGCCGGACCATCCTCTCCCTCAAGGGGAGAGGAGAAGATCCCGGCCATGATGCAGAGCGTTGCGACGATCGGACCGAGCAGGCGGACATTGCGCTCGATCACCAGATCCCAGTCGATCCCTCCGTCACTCACCTCGTCCCAGACGCTCACCTTCCGCCTCCTTTCAGCGCGGACAGTGTGGTGGAGGGCCGGAGGGAGGTGGATCGATTTTTTTGCCGCCGGACAATCGAGCGCGACGTCATCCCGGCGGCCGGAGGCCAGCCGGGAACCATTGGCCGTCGGTTGAGAGGCACTTGTGGTCATTCCGCGGGGGTGTCTTCGGCGTGTAACCGGAGAGAAGAATAGATCCCGGTTCGCCTCCGGCGCCCGGGATGACGGCTGGAGGGAAGGGGCGGGGCAAGGGGTCGGCGCGGAAGGGGGCGGCATTATGCTGTGGGCCAGGACCGCCACCCCGCCTACCGCGCCTGGCGGATCTGTTCCTCGAGTTCGCCCAGATGCGCGATCTTGCGGAAGCGGGGGTGGGTGGCGGGTTCTTCGGCGTGTTCCAGCACCCAGGTGAGCTCGTGCGGGACGAAGACGCCCCAGCCGCCGGCGTCGAGGGCCGGAAGCACGTCGGACTTCAGAGAGTTGCCGACCATCATCGCCCGCTCCGCGCCGTCGCCGTGGCGGGCGAAGATGCGGGCGTAAGTGTCCGGCTTCTTGTCCGAGACGATCTCGACGGCGTCGAAGAAATCGCCGAGCCCGGAGGCGGCGAGCTTGCGCTCCTGGTCGAACAGGTCGCCCTTGGTGATCATCACCAGCCGGTAGTCGCCGGAAAGCGCTTCCAGCGTCTCGCACACATGCGGGAGGGTCTCGACCGGGTGGGACAGCATCTCGCGGCCGGTCACGAGGATCGCCTGGATGACGCTTGCCGGGGCGCGGCCCTCCGTGACCTCGATCGCCGTCTCGATCATCGAGAGCGTGAAGCCCTTGATGCCGAAACCGTAGGCGGCGAGGTTCTTCCTTTCGGCGGCCAGCAGCCGCTCGACCAGATGGCCGGGCTCGGCATAGTCGGTCAGAAGCTCGGCGAAGCGGCGCTCCGTCAGGCGGAAGAACTGCTCGTTCTGCCAGAGCGTGTCGTCGGCATCGAAGCCGATGGTGGTGAGACTGGACATGGCGATCCAGTCTCACCTGGCGCGACCGGCGTCAACAGATTCGACGGTGGCCGCAGGCGCAACGGCGTGGCGGGCGGACCGATTGCGGAAGCCCCTGCCCCGCTGCCGCGTCACGCCCCGAGGAGGTCGTTCCTGGCCGCGATCGCGTGGGGCGCCAGCAGTTCGTCGACGAGCACGCCGCGCGCGCGGGCATAGGCTTCGACGATGCCGCGCGCGGTTTCGGGTTCGATCTCGCCCAGCAGCGCCGCGCGGCAGGCCCGGACGGCGACGTTGTGGGCGGGACCATGTTCGAGCGGCGCGAGCTCGTCGAGCGCCTGCAGGGCATCGGTGGCGTTGTCGACATGTCGGGGAAAGCCTAGACCGACGAACAGGGTCAGGGGACGTTCGAAAGCGGCACCATTCATCGCAACCTCCTTTCGCGATCGGTCCAACGGAGCGGCTTTGACAGGGCTGGCCTCGGGCGCAGCCGGACAGGATTTTGGTATCGGAATTCCTTTCGTCAAGACCCTCGATCAAACGAAAACGGCGGGCCGAAGCCCGCCGTTCGCGTGTCCGTGAGGGCGCCGATTATTCTGCCGTCGCGGCGGCGAGCTTGGCGGCTGCCTCTTCCTGGGCCTTTGCCAGCAGCGCGGCGCGTTCCTGCGCCTTCTTGCCGGGCTTGGCCTTCTCGGGGTTGGAGCGGGCCTCGCGCTTGGCGATGCCGGCCTCGTTGAGGAAGCGCAGGACGCGGTCTGTCGGCAGCGCACCGTTGCCCAGCCAGTGGTTGATGCGGTCGGCGTCGAGCTTGACGCGCTCGGCCGAATCCTTCGGCAGCAGCGGGTTCCACGAGCCGACCGTCTCGATGAAGCGGCCGTCGCGCGGCGAGCGGACGTCGGCGATGACGACGTGGTAGTAGGGACGCTTCTTGGAGCCCGCGCGGGCCAGTCTGATCTTCAGTGCCATGATGTTTTCTCCTGATGTCTCACTGAGGGTTGCGGCCGAGTAGCCGGTTCATGCGCCGCCGTTGGTGGCGGCGATCTGCTCGTGGTGGCGGATGACTTCCTTCACCACGAAATTGAGGAACTTTTCCGCGAAGTCCGGGTCGAGATGGGCTTCCTTCGCCAGCCGGCGCAGGCGGGCGATCTGTTCCTGTTCGCGCGCCGGATCGGCCGGCGGCAGGCCGTGCGTCGCCTTGAGCACGCCCACCGCCTGGGTGCAGCGGAAGCGCTCGGCCAGCATGTGGATGAGCGCGGCGTCGATATTGTCGATCGAGGCGCGGTAGCCGGCCAGGATCTCGCGGGCGCGGTCGGTGTCGTTCATTGCATCCTCGCGAAATGGGCGCGGAATTCGGCCGGGGGCAGGTGGCGCCAGATTTCGAGCGCGCCGAAGGAGGCGACATCGGCCGTTCCTTCAAGGCGCGCGCCGAGACGTTCGGCGAGGCGCGCGGAGCGGTCGTTGCCGGGCGCGATGGCCGAGATCGCGGTGGTCCAGCCAAGCTCGTCATAGGCATAGGCGAGGCTGCGGGCGGCGGCTTCCGTCGCGTAGCCGCGGCCCTGGAATTCGGGCAGGAAGGTCCACGAGAGTTCCGGCTCCGGCCAGTCTTCCGGATACCAGGGGCCCGCCATGCCGGCGGGACGACCGGTCTGCCTGTCCTCGACCACGAACTTGCCGTAGCCGCGCAGCGTCCAAGATCCGGCATAGGCGGCCATGCGCCGCCAGGTGGCGACCCGGTCTTCCGGCCCGCCGACGAAACGCGCGGCCTCCGACGCATAGAAGGCGGCGAAGGGCTCGAAGTCCTCGGCCTTCATCGCGCGCAGCACGAGGCGCCGGGTTTCGAGGGTGGGGATCACTTCTTCGGTCCCTTGGGAAGGCCCGGCAGCCCGCCGAGGCCGGGCAGCCGGGGCATGCCGCCGAGGCCGGGAAGACCGCCCGGCCCGGGAAGACCCGGAAGACCCTTGGGCAGGCCGCCGCCGAGGCCGGCGGCTTCGGCCTGCTTCTTCAGCGCTTCGAGCTGCTTGGGGTCCATGCTGGAGAGGTCGGGCATGCCGACGCCGGGCATCATGCCGCCGAGGCCCATCTTGCTGGCCAGCCCGCCCATCATGCCGCGCATGAGGCCGCCGCCCTTGCCCTTGCCACCCATCGCCTTCATCATGTCGGCCATCTGGCGGTGCATCTTGAGCAGCTTGTTGATGGCCGCGGCGTCGGTGCCAGACCCTTTCGCGATGCGCTGCTTGCGCGAATGCTTGAGGAGGTCGGGATTGGCGCGCTCGGCCCTGGTCATCGACTGGATGATGGCGATCTGGCGGCCGAACATCTTGTCGTCCATGCCCGCGGCGGCCATCTTGTCCTTCATGCCGCCCATGCCCGGCATCAGGTTCATGATGCCGCCCATGCCGCCCATCTTCTGCATCTGGCGCAGCTGATCGGCGAGGTCGTCCAGGTCGAACTTGCCGGCCTGCATCTTCTTCGCCATCGCCGCGGCCTTTTCCGCGTCGATGTTCTCGGCAGCCTTCTCGACCAGCGAGACGATATCGCCCATGCCGAGGATGCGGTCGGCGATGCGCTTGGGATGGAACTCCTCCAGCGCGTCCATCTTCTCGCCGACGCCGATCAGCTTGACCGGTTTTCCGGTGACGGCGCGCATGGAGAGCGCGGCACCGCCGCGGCCGTCGCCGTCCATGCGGGTGAGCACGAGGCCGGTGACGCCGACACGGGTGTCGAAGTTGCGGGCGAGGTTGACGGCGTCCTGGCCGGTCAGCGAATCGGCGACGAGCAGGATTTCGTGCGGCTTCGACGCGGCCTTGATGTCGGCCATCTCGACCATCAGCGGCTCGTCGATATGGGTGCGGCCGGCGGTGTCGAGGATGACGACGTCGTAGCCGCCGAGGCGGCCGGCCTGTTCGGCGCGGCGGGCGATCTCGACCGGGGTCTGGCCGGGCACGATCGGCAGCGTCGCGACCTTCACCTGCTCGCCGAGCTGGCGCAATTGCTCCTGCGCGGCCGGACGGCGCGTGTCGAGCGAGGCCATCAGGACCTTCCTGCCCTGACGCTCGGTGAGCCGCTTGGCGATCTTGGCGGAGGTCGTGGTCTTGCCGGAGCCCTGCAGGCCGACCATCATGATGACGACGGGCGCGGGCGCGTTGAGATCGATGCCCTGGCCGTCGGTGCCGAGCATGGCGACCAGTTCGTCATGGACGATCTTGACGACCATCTGGCCGGGCTTGATCGACTTCAGCACCGCGGCGCCGACCGACTTCTCGCGCACCTTGTCGGTGAAGGAGCGGACGACCTCGAGCGCGACGTCGGCCTCGAGCAGCGCGCGGCGCACTTCGCGCAGCGCGGCGGAGACATCGGCCTCCGACAGCGCGCCGCGGCCGGTCAGGCCATTCAAGATGGAGCCAAGCCGCTCCTGGAGAGATTCAAACATCCGGTTTCCATTCCCTGGCGATTGGCTTTCGCCGGAGAGGTAGTGTCTGCCCGCGCGATTTGAAACGCCAAAGCCGAAAAGCACCCGGGGGCGCACAGCGCTGCCGGGTGTTGGCTTCCGGGATCGGTCCTGTTCAGGCGTCCCGGTCAGCGGCTCGGAGTGTCAACTCGTCGCGGAATTCGCGGGCTGTAGACAGGAAACGGCGTGCGGAGTCAAGTGAGAGGGGCAAATCACAGGCGAGGAGGCAGCCATGTCGCACGTTCAGCCCGGACCCGAAACCCTGGCGCCAACACTGCTTCCCGGCACCCAGTCCGAAACCGTCACCGCGCTGGTGCACTACTACCGCGCGGAACTGGCGCGGATGGCCGGCTGGCGCGACCGGATCGACCGGACGAGCAACTGGGCGATAACCGTGGTCCCCGCCATGCTGTCCGTGTCGCTTTCGACACCGTCGTCGCATCACGGCGTCCTGCTGTTCGCCATGCTCCTCGTTCTGCTCCTGCTCTTCATCGAGGCGAGGAGATACCGGTTCTTCGATGTCTACCGCACACGCGTCAGGCAATTCGAGCGCTACTACTTCGCCCAGATCCTGTCGCCGATGGAGGATAATTCCTCGAACTGGCAACAGATCATGGGACAGAGCCTGCGCGAACCGGGGTTCCTCATCACGATGAGCGACGCCTTCGCGCGGCGCCTGCGGCGCAACTATATTTTCATGCTTTTCATCCTTCTGCTCGCCTGGGTGCTGAAAATCATGAGCCCACGCCTCCAGGACGAAGCCGAAAAGGTGGAGTTCGTGCGGTCCGTCGCGGATGCGGTCGCCAACGCGGCACTAGGCCCGATCCCCGGTTGGGCGATCGTCGTGGCGGTCGGCCTCCTCCATGCGGCCCTGCTGTACGCATCGTTGCGCGCCGACGTCCGCTCGGGGGAATCGTCGTTCGGCGAAGTCCATGTCTGAAGGGCTTACCTCCGACGGGACAGCAATTCGTCGACGAAGGCCAGCTTCGCGCCGACGTTGGGCGAGATGACGAAGGGGTAGAGGTCCGGCAGGCCCATGCAGCGGTTGATCGAGTTGGAGGCGTTGGAGAGCACGATCCAGCGTTTCAGCGTGCGGTCGAAGGAAGCGGGCGGGGCCGTGGCGGCGCCCTCGGCGTCGGGCGTGTGCAGACGCTCTTCCTTCGTCTCCATCGCCGAGATCGACATGCCGAGCGCGTCGGCCATCTCGAGCGTGTCGACGATGTGCAGGTAGTGCGCCCAGGTCTCGGCCCAATCCTCCCAGGGGTGACTGGCGGCATAGGCGGTGATGTGGTTCTCCTGCCAGCCGGGCGCCGGCGGGTTGGCATAGTGGGTCTCGAGAGCCTGCTGATAGTCCGCGGTCTCGTCGCCGAACAGGTCGCGGAATCGCGCCAGCCAGTGGGCATCATCCCGGATCAGGCGGTCCCAGTAGTAATGGCCGATCTCGTGGCGGAAATGGCCGAGGAGCGTGCGGTATGTCTCGCCCATGGCGATGCGCCGCTGCTCGCGCTCGACGGAATCGGCCTCGGCGACGTTGAGCGTGATGACGCCATTGTCGTGGCCGGTGAGGATCTTTTCGCCGCCGGGCCCGCCGCCGATCGGATCGGCCAGGAAGTCGAAGGCGATGCCGGCTTCCTCGTCGGGCGACTGCTTGGGACGCACCTCGAGCCCGAAGGACAGGAGCGCGTAGATCAGTCGCCGCTTGGCGGCCTCGACGCGGATCCAGCGGTCGCGATTGCCCTCGATCGACAGGTCGGGGATCGTCTTGTTGAGCGCGCAGGCGCGGCAGAATGCCTGAGGACCGGGCGCGCGCCAGTTGCAAAGCGCCTCGTCGGCATTGGAGCAGGCGAAGGCGTCTCCGCCGAGCAGCACGAAATCGGCCGCGTCGGGATCGTAGAGAACCTCGACGCCGCAGGCGAGGCAGCGCGAATTCTCGAAATAGAGCCGCTGGCCGCAGGCCGGGCAGGAAAAGAGCTTCACGGCGGGAATCCGCTGGATGGAGGGAAGGACAGCCGCTTCAACGCAGGAAATCGCGAAACGTTGCGGCGGGCAAACGAATTCCGCCGGGCCCAGATCGGCCCGGCGGACCATGTGTGTCGCGCGCGGTTTAGCGGACGACGTAGACGATGCGACGGCTCTGCGGCTCGACCAGCACCGGCTGGCCGTTCACATAGACGTAGCGGTATTCGTAGTCCGGCACCTCGGCGAGCGTGACCGTCTCCGGCAGGCTGGCGCCGACCACGACCTCGCCGTCGAGATAGACGGGCTCGACCTGGTTCGAGCGGACATAGGTGACGACCTTGTCCGGCGGCGGCGAGGCAAGACCTTCGGCCGTGCCGCCGATCGCCGCGCCGGCGACGCCGCCGACGACCGCGCCGATCGGACCGGCGACGATGGCACCCGCCACCGCGCCCGTCGCGCCGCCGGCCACGGCACCGCCGCCGCCCTGGGGCTGCTCATAGGTGACGACCGGCACCTCGGCGCGGCTCTCGGTGACGATCGCGGCCGTGCCGCCGCGGTCGATCGTCAGATAGTCCGAATAGACCCAGCCGGGGCCGCCGGAGGTGCTGACCTGGCACCACTTGGAATTGTCGAGACAGCCGCTGAGGTCCGCCGGACCGCCTGCCGGGATCATGCCGATCACGGGATACTGCGGGCCGGGGCCGCCGCGAACATTGAGGTCCGTCGTGGCGGTGACGCCGCTCTGGGCCGACGCGATGCCGGTCGCGGCGGCGAAAGCGAACGCCGCCAGTGGGAGTGCGTAGCGATGGATCATCATTCTCTCCTTTGGATTACCCCTTCGGAGCGGCAAACGGGGAGCGGGGGAGAATGTTCCGGCCAGCAGCGGCGGCGACGGCGTAGCGCTGCGTAACACCGCTGAAACAGACGCGCGATAACGCGACATTGAATGGCCGCAACTCCATCTTAACGGTGACAAATCAGGTTCATGATGGCAGAAAACAGCGGAATCACGGGTTTGGAGAGATACATGGCGTTTCTTGCGCGGGGCGCGAAGCTTGTTTCGGGCATTGTGGTTGCATTGGGCTTGAGCGCAGGAGCGGCGAGCGCCGCGAGCTGCGGCAAGGACGGCAGCGGGTTCGAAGCCTGGAAGCAATCCTTCGCTCAGCAGGCCAAGGCGGCGGGCGTGAAGAACAAGGGCCTCCAGGCTCTCGCCAGCGCCAAATATGCGACCGCGACGATCAAGGTCGACCGCGCCGTGAAGAAAGCCTTCAGCGGCGACGTCAACTCGTTCATGAAGCGCCGCGGCGGCGCGACCATCATCTCGAAGGGACGGTCGCTGAAGAAGGCGAACGCGGCAATGTTTGCGGATATCGAGCGGCGCTACGGCGTGCCCGCCGGTCCGCTGCTCGCCATCTGGGGCATGGAGACCGGCTTCGGCAGCTTCATGGGGAACCAGAACACCATCTCGGCGATCGTCACGCTCGCCTATGACTGCCGTCGGCCAGACTTCTTCAACCCGCACGCCCTTGCGGCGCTGAAGCTTGTCGACCGAGGTGTCCTCAGCGCGAGTTCGGTGGGCGCGGCACACGGCGAAATCGGCCACACCCAGTTCCTGCCGGGCAACGTGCTGAACTTCGGCGTCGGCAGCATGAACCTGAAGGACAAAGCGACGGCGCTCGCGTCGACGGCCAACTTCCTGCGCGGGCACGGCTATCGCGGCGGTCCGGCAAGCGCCAACCGCGGCGCGATCGCGGGCTGGAACTCGGCCTCGGTCTACCAGCAGGCGATCATCATCATGGCGGATGCCATCGACGCGGAGTGAGGCAAGGATGTTCTTCGTCATCCTCGGGCTGTCCCCCGAGGATCCACCGACGTTGACCAGCCTGTGACCGGGTCGTCTTATCCGTAGGCGGCAGTAAATCCTCGGGACAAGCCCGAGGATGACGCCGTGAGGAGGTAAGTCCGCCCCTGCGCTAAGGGTATCAGCCCCTTGACCGCGCGGCCAGCGTCCTCAATCTCAGACCATTCAGGCGGATGAAGCCTTCGGCGTCTTTCTGGTCGTAGGCGCCGCGGTCGTCCTCGAAGGTGACGAGGTCGTTGCGGTAGAGCGATTTCGGCGAGCGGCGGCCGGAGACGATGACGTTGCCCTTGTAGAGCTTCAGCCGGACCTCGCCCTCGACGTCCTCCTGGCTCTTGTCGATCAGCGCCTGCAGCATCTCGCGCTCGGGCGAATACCAGAAGCCGTTGTAGATCAGCTCCGCATAGCGGGGCATGATGTCGTCCTTCAAGTGGCCGGCGCCGCGGTCGAGCGTGATCGATTCGATGGCGCGGTGGGCGGCGAGCAGGATCGTTCCGCCGGGGGTCTCGTAGACGCCGCGCGACTTCATGCCGACGAAGCGGTTTTCGACCAGGTCGAGCCGGCCGATGCCGTTGTCGCGGCCGAGATCGTTGAGGGCGGAAAGCATCGATGCCGGCGACAGCGCCTTGCCGTTCAGCGAGACGGCGTCGCCCTTGTCGAAGCCGATGACGATTTCGGTGACCGTGTCGGGGGCGGCCATCGGCGAGATGGTGCGCTGGTAGACATATTCCGGCGGGTCGACCCACGGGTCTTCCAGGACCTTGCCCTCCGAGGAGGAGTGCAGGAGGTTGGCGTCGACCGAGAACGGCGCCTCGTTGCGTTTGTCCTTGGCGATCGGGATCTGGTATTTCTCGGCGAAGTCGATCAGGTCGGTGCGCGACTTGAACGACCAGTCGCGCCAGGGTGCGATGACCTTGATGTCTGGGTTCAGCGCATAGGCGGAGAGTTCGAAGCGGACCTGGTCGTTGCCCTTGCCGGTGGCGCCGTGGGCGACGGCATCTGCGCCGGTTTCGCGGGCGATCTCGACGAGGTGCTTGGAGATCAGCGGGCGCGCGATCGAGGTGCCGAGGAGGTAGGTGCCCTCGTAGACGGCATTGGCGCGGAACATCGGGTAGACGAAGTCCTTGACGAATTCCTCGCGCACGTCGCGGATGTAGATGTCCCTGACGCCCATCATCTCGGCCTTGCGGCGGGCCGGCTCCAGATCGCTGTCGCCCTGGCCGAGATCGGCGGTGAAGGTGACGACCTCCGCGCCGAGTTCGGTCTGCAGCCATTTCAGGATGATCGAGGTGTCGAGCCCGCCCGAATAGGCGAGGACGACCTTCTTGACGTTCTTCCACTTCGACATTGCCGGTCCTGTCAGATGTGCTGGCGCCGCGGGAAAAGCCCGCGTTTCGCGCGTCCTTTTAGCAGGAAAGCCGGGGGCGGCAAGCCGTGCAGCCGCCAAGTATCTCTCGCCGGAGTGATTTGCTTTTGCCGGCTGCCGGCTCTCGAATACATTCGCTTTTGATTCGTGCTGCAATCCGCGATTGCACCTGCCTGCCGTTAGAGGGGTGGAGTTCGATGCAAAGACACGCCGCCGAGGAGGTCACCGGCTCGCTCCTGCGCAAACGGCTCGGCGCGGCAGCGCTTGCGGCTGCCTGCGGCTGGCCGTCGCTCGCGCTCGCCGCGGACCGGTGGGAGCCGGTCGCCGGCGAAGCCGCGATTGCGCTTCCCGATCCGCTTCAGGCGAAGGGCATCGCCGGCGCCTCGCTTCGCTGCGCCGAGCAGAAATGGTCGCTCGCGCTGACGCTTGCCCCGGACGCCGCCGCCCGGCCAGGGGAGATGGCCGCGAAGCTCTTCGTCGGCGGGCAGGTGTTCGAAGCCAACGCGCAAGCCGAGAATGGCGGGCTTTCCGTTCCGGTGGCCGGTCTTGCGATCGCGCCGATCAAGGCGGGCACGCGGGCGAAGATCACGATCGAGGGCACGGAGCCGGCGCTCGAGGCGGTGTTCCCGCTGCGCGGGTCGAAGGTTGCGATCGAGGCGGCGGAACCGTTCTGCTCGAAGCGGGACATGTCCGGCTATGAGCGCATCGGGCTCACACCCTACAGTTCCTATCTGCTGGAGGCCAAGGAGCTTCGCAAGGACGAGATCGGGCTGTTCAGGCAGGCGACATCATCCGAGCCGATCGTTTCGGCGGCCAAGTCGGTGATGCCGGACGGTCGCAGCCTGCTGTTCGTCGAACTGTGCGGCTCGTCCTGGTATTACGGCGCGTCGGGCTGCAACGCCGCGGCCTTCGCCCGCCTCTCCGACGCGACGGAATGGACCCAGGTCTACGACACCGAAGGCGCCGAGCTCTATCTCGACACCAACACGCTGGTCGACGGATGGCCGAACCTCATCGCGCTGCCCAAGAAGGGCGGCGGCGACGAGGTGCTGTGGGCATGGGGCGGCGATGGCTACGCGGTGTCCGAGGGCGGCGCCGTGGCGAGCGGCCCGGAAGAGCCTTCCGCTCAGGACGAGCAGTAGGGCGGGGTCAGAGCCGACGGCCCGGACCGAGCTGTGTCCACAGGTCGTAGCCGGCGAGGGCGAGCCCGATCAGGATGGCGACGCTCAGGTCGACGCGCGGCACCTTCACGAGCACCACGCCGAAGAAGATCAGAAACGCGGCGAAGGCGAGGAGAGCCAGTGCGCGTGAGGTTGCCATCTCTCAGTTCCCGTACAGAAGGTTGGGCAGGAAATAGGCGATGTCTGGGAAGACGTAGATCAGGACCATGCAGAGGACGACGATGCCCATATAGGGCATCATGCCCCTGAAGATGTCGGCGATCTGCACGTGCGCCGGCGAGACGCCCTTGAGATAGTAGGCCGACATCGCCATCGGGGGCGACAGGAAGGCCGTCTGCAGGTTGATCGCCACCAGGATGCCGAAGAACAGCGGATCGATGCCGAAATGCGGAAGCAGCGGCAGGAAGATCGGGATGAAGATGACGATGATCTCGGTCCATTCCAGCGGCCAGCCAAGCAGGAAGATGATCAGCTGGGCGACGATGAGGAACATCAGCGGCGACATGTCGAGGCCGGTGACGAAATCCGAAATCATCTGCTGGCCGCCGAGATAGGCGAAGACGGAGGCGAAGGTGGCCGAGCCGACGAAGAGCCAGCAGACCATCGCCGAGGTGCGGGCGGTGAGATAGACGGACTCCTTCAGGCGCTGCCAGGTGAGCGCCCGGTAGGCCACCGCCAGGACGAACCCGCCCAGCGCGCCGATCGCGGCCGCTTCGGTCGGCGTCGCCAGCCCGAACAGGATGGCGCCGAGCACGGCGAAGATCAGGAAGGCGAGCGGCACGAAGGAGGTGAACATCATCCAGGCCACCTGGCCGGTGGTGTAGTCGCCGACGTCCTCCTCGCGCGGTCGGGGCGCAATATCCTTGTTAAGCATCGCGCGGGTGACGACGTAGAGAAGATAGAGGCCAGCGAGCAGCAGGCCGGGCAGGAGTGCCGCGGCATACATGCGGACCACCGAGACGCCTGATGTGGCGGCATAGACGATCAGCATGATGGAGGGCGGAATGAGGATGCCGAGCGTGCCGCCGGCGCAGATCACTCCCGTCGCGAACTTGACGTCGTATCTGGCCTTGAGCATGGCCGGCAGGGCGAGAAGGCCCATCAGCGTGACCACGGCGCCGACGATGCCGGTGGCCGTCGCGAACAGGGTGCAGGTGACGAGGGCGGCCACCGCCATGGCGCCGGGCAGGCGGCGGGTGGCGATGTAGAGCGTGGTGAACAGCCGGTCGACGATGTTGGCGCGCTCGACCAGGTAGCCCATGAACAGGAAGAGCGGGATCGAGGTCAGCACGTCGTTCGACATGACCGAGAAGGTCTGGTTCACGAACAGGTCGAAGATGCGGTTGTTGAACAGGCCGCCGACCCACGTCTCGAGAAGGGTCCAGGAATCGGCACCGTTCTCGACTGCGCGATCGTAGGTGCGCCACATACGGTCAGCGTCGAAATAGGTGTAGTAGCCGAAGGCCACGCCCAGCGCCATCAGCGTGAAGGCGACGGGAAAGCCGAGGAAGATGGCGAGGATGAGGATCAGCAGCATGCCGACCGCGACCTGGGGTTCGGTCATGTGCGTTCTCCCGCGTGGCTCTCGGCGCCCGCCTCGCCTCGTTCGCCGGCGACGGACTGGAGCAGAACCTTTTCCAGTTCCTCGACGTCCTGCGCGTGCGGCGGCCACTGGCCGGTGCGGATGCAAAGGATGCAGCGGAACACCTGGGCGATGCCCTGCAGGAACAGAAGGATGCCGGCGACCACGATCACCGACTTGAACTGGTAGATGGGAATGCCAGCCGGGCTGTTGGACGAGACTTCGAGATAGGACCAGGAACGGCCGGCATATTTCCAGCCGGCGAAGATCAGCGCCAGGATGCCGGGAAAGAAGAAGAGAAAATAGAGGACCATCTCGACGGTGGCCTGGGTGCGCGGCGCCCAGAGCCGGTAGACGAAGTCGCCCCGCACGTGGCCGTCGCGCGACAGCGTGTAGGCGCCGGCGATCATGAACAGCGTGCCGTAGAGCATGTAGCTGAGGTCGAAGGCCCACGGCGTGGGCGCGCGGAAGAAGTAGCGGACGACGACTTCGTAGCCGATGCCCAGCGTCATCACCATGATCGACCAGGCGAAGACCTTGCCGAACCAGGCCGACAGTTCGTCGGCGAATCGAATGTAGCCCTGCATGCCCCAGTTCCCTATGCGGCGGGTGGCGTGACGGCGGGGCGGCAAGCGCCCCGCCGCGATGACGTCAGAGCTTGCCCGGGAAGTAGTGCTGGTAGGCCAGCTTGTAGTCGGGCGAGGCGAGGAGCGTGAAGTAGACCACCCGCTCGCAGAAGGCCTTCTGGCTGTCGACCACCTTCTTGAAATAGGCGTCTGCCTCGAGCGCGGGCATGATCTTGTCCCAGGCCTCGAGCTGCGCGGCGAGAACGGAGTCCGGCGTGCGCTTGACGTTGACGCCGTTTTCCTTGGCGAGCTTCTGCAGGTCGGCCGAATACTGGTCCATCGCCAGCGAGTAGTTGGCGAGGTGGGTAGCCTCGACGCCGTGCTTCAGGATCGCCTGCAGGTCGGGTTCGAGATCGTCGAACGTGTCCTTGTTGAAGATGTACTCGAAGGACTCCGAGGCCTGGTGGTAGGAGGCGAGCATGTAGTTCTTGGCGACGTCCTGCGCGCCGAAACGCATGTCGGAGGTCGGGTTGTTGAACTCGAACCCGTCGATAACGCCGCGTTCCATTGCCGGCACGATCTCGCCGCCGGGCAGCTGGGCGACCGAAGCGCCCATCGCCTGGAAGAGGTCGGCCGCCAGGCCCACGGTGCGGTATTTCAGCCCCTGGAGCTGGGAGGCGTCGGTGATCTCGCTCTTGAACCAGCCGAGCGGCTGGGCCGGCATGCCGGTGCCCAGGAAGCCGACGATGTTCAAGCCGAGGACCTGCTGGGTCAGCTCGTTGTAGAGCGCCTCGCCGCCGCCCTTGTAGAACCAGGCGAGCATCTGGTTGGCGTCGCCGCCGAAGACCGGGCCGGTGCCGAACAGGGACGCAGCCTTGTTTTTGCCGTACCAGTAGACCGGGACCGTGTGGGCGGCATCGATCGTGCCGTCATGGCAGGCGTCCTGCACCTGGAAGGCGCCGACGACGGCGCCGGCCGGCAGGAGGTCGATCTTGAGGCGTCCGCCGGACATGGCCTCGACGCGCTCCTTGTACTGGCCGGCCATCTCCTGGAAGACGTCCGACGCCGGCCAGGACGACTGCATCTTCAATGTCTTGGGGGCCTGCGCCAGCACCGCGGGAGCGGCGAGCGTGCCGACCGCGGCAGTTGCGACGCCCGTGCCGGCAAGAAACCGGCGGCGCGAGAATTCCTTTCTCATGTTCATTCCTCCCGTTTGTTTTTCTTAGCCCAGTCGGCTTTGTGCGGAGAAAGAATATGGCAATTGTCATGTGTTGCAAGCGTTTGTAGGCAATCTGCATACAACGTTCGTCGAACCGGAACTTGTGCATTGCACGGTTTGGATTGTGCGGTGCAATACTTCGCGGGCGCCGAAATGTCGGCCGACGGCTTTCACCGCGGCGGCCGTTGGGCTACGGCTTGCCGTGACCGATCGCCGAGACCCCCGATGCTTTCAACTCTCGTCCCCGATGCCACGATCCTCGCCCAGTTCGCCGTGGCGACGGTGATCATCGCCATCACACCCGGACCCGACATGACGCTGTTCGTCGGGCGGGCGCTGTCGGAGGGGCGCGCGGCGGGGCTCGCCTGCATGGCGGGGGCACTGACCGGCTGCCTGATCCACACGACGATGGTCGCCTTCGGGCTGTCGGCGCTGATCGTCGCGTCGCCGCAGGCCTTCCTGGTGTTGAAGGTGTTCGGCGCCGGCTATCTCGTCTGGCTGGCCTGGCAGGCGATCCGGAAGGGCTCGGCGTTCTCGCCGGAGAAGAAGGCCGGACCGCAGCACTCGCTCGTGCAGAACTGGGCGACCGGTATCGGCATCAACCTGCTCAATCCCAAGATCATTCTGTTCTTCATGACCTTCCTGCCGCAGTTCGTGTCGGTGGAGGACCCGCATGCGGCCGCGAAGCTGTTCTTCCTTGGCTTCATGTTCATCGCGGTGTCGCTGCCGGTCACCGTGCCGATGGTGCTGGCGGCGGACGGGTTCTCGGGCCTGCTCAGGAAGAGCCCGCGCGCGACGCGGGCGATCGACTATCTGTTCGCCGGCGTGTTCTCGGCCTTCGCGCTCAAGATCCTGACCGCGCAGGCAAGGTAGCGACGGTCTTCCAGCCCCCGGCCAGCCGCCCGGCCACCGCCCAGTAGGCGATGCCGCCGACCATGCCGGTGCAGACCAGCGCGGCGAGAACGTAGGGATCGCCGAGAAAGGGCTCGCCGGGCGGTGCAGCTTCGGGCCCGGGGGCGAAGGAGGGAGTCCAGGTCCAGAACAGACCGATGACGCACGCGCCGACCATGCCTCCGCCGACCGCATAGAAAGGCCAGTCCCGCGCGCCGATGATTTCGCCGAGGCCGACGAGAATTGCGGAGGGCAGGAAGGCGAAATAGGAAATGAACAAGGCGACGATCGGAACGGTCACGAAGACCGTGCCCATCACCACGGGCGGAACATCGCGCGGGTCGAGCCCGTCGATGCCGAGAAAGAGCAGGTGGAAGAACATGCTGGCGACGAGCGAGGCGGCGGCATAGCCGAACAGTATCAGAAAGAGCTGGCCGAGGATTCGCAGGAAAAGGATCATGCCGCCACTACCGACCTGTCGAACGAGGGAATGCCAGATCGCCGAGAGCCCGGACAAGCATCAGGCGCGCCTGGATGAAGATCAAGCCGGCGATCGCGCCGCCGAGAACGACGAACAGGAGGATAATCTGGTCCTCCGGCGTGAGGAAGGGGACGGTATCGCCGCGGCGCCTGTTGACGAACGCATCGCCCATGATGGCGAGAAACGACAGGGTCGCCGCAAGCGTGCCGGCCGCGACGTGATACCGGGTCCCAAATTTCCGCCATTCGCCGACAGCGATGAAGACCGCCGAGGCGGGCAGGGCGAACACGAAAGTCGCAAGGCTGCCGTAGAATACCGCGATCACGAGATTGTCGAAGCCGAAGGCCCTGCCCTGATAGGCTTCCCTCACCAATACCCCCGTGACGACGATGAGGGCTCCGACGATCGAGGCAAGTCCGTAGGGAATGAGATCACGCATCGCCACCGCCGCGATCGTCCTCGCGATGCGGCGCGCCGGGCTCACTCCTCGCCGTGCCCCGCGATCATCATCGCTTCGAGTGCGAGGCGGTCGACGCGGCGCATGCGCTCGGATTCGGACTTGAGCTGACCGCAGGCGGCGAGGATGTCGCGGCCGCGCGGGGTGCGGATCGGCGAGGCGTAGCCGGCGTCGTTAATGTAGTCGGCGAACTTCTCGATCGTCTCCCATTCCGAGCACTGATAGTTGGTGCCGGGCCAGGGGTTGAACGGGATCAGGTTGATCTTGGCCGGGATGCCTTTCAGCAATTTGATCAACGCCTTGGCGTCGTCGATGGAATCGTTGACGTCGCGCAGCATGACATATTCGAAGGTGATGCGGCGCGCATTGGAAAGGCCCGGATAGGCGCGGCAGGCGGCCATCAGTTCGGCGAGCGGATACTTCTTGTTGATCGGCACCAGCAGGTCGCGCAGGTCGTCGTTCGGCGCATGCAGCGAAATCGCCAGCATGACGCCGAGCTCGGCGCCGGTGCGCACGATCTCCGGCACCACGCCGGAGGTCGACAGGGTGATGCGGCGCTTGGAGAGCGCCAGCCCGTCGCCGTCGGAGGCGATCAGCAGCGCCTTCTTGACGTTGTCGAAATTATAGAGCGGCTCGCCCATGCCCATCATGACGATGTTGGAGACCTTGCGGCCTTCCGCCGGGACGATGGCGCCGGCCGGGGTGTCGCGGTCGGGGAAGTCGCCGAGGCGGTCGCGCGCGACGAGGAGCTGGGAGAGGATCTCCTCGGAGGTCAGGTTGCGGACCAGCTTCTGCGTGCCGGTGTGGCAGAAGGAGCAGGTGAGCGTGCAGCCGACCTGGGAGGAGATGCAGAGCGTGCCGCGGCCTTCTTCCGGAATGTAGACCGTCTCGATCTCGACCGGACGGCCGGCGCCGCGCGCGGGAAAGCGGAACAGCCATTTGCGCGTTCCGTCCTGCGAGATCTGCTCCTCGACGATTTCGGGCCGGGCGATGGTGAAGTGCTCTGCAAGCGTCGCGCGCAGATCCTTGGAGATGTTGAACATCTGGCCGAAGTCGGAGACGCCGCGCACGTAGAGCCAGTGCCAGAGCTGGCTGACCCGCATCTTGGCCTGGCGCTCGGGCACGCCGATGCCGACCAGCGCATCCGCCATCTCCTCGCGCGACATGCCGACGAGCGACGGTTTCTCAACCGCCGCACGCGCTGACGCGCCGGTCGCCGCCGGGGTCGGATCGACCCGCGTATCGTTCAGGATCGTGATTGCCATGTCTGCCGAATTGCCGTTTGCGCGGAGATAGGTCCTCGCGCTGTCCGGCGCCAGATAGCACAAGAGCCGCCATCCGTCACGATGGCGGCCCGGATGCGCGAAAACGTCCGATTACTTGCAGGCCGAAATCTCGGTCAAAGCCGCCGAGATGCCCTTGAGCGAGAAGACATAGCTGGTCGGATTGCCGCGTCCGGACTTGGCAGCGACCTTCATGTCGGCGCCGGCCTTCATGGCGGCGATGAGTTGCGGCTCCTCGGCCGCATTCTCCATCCAGGCCCGGTTGCCCTTGGTGAACATGGCGAACTTGCTGTCGCCGACCGTCACCTCGACCTTGGAGTTTTCCTGGAAATTGTAGGATGCGTTGAACTGCGGCTCGAAGGAGACGTTCTGGCCGGGCTTCTGGGACACGACGAAATACATCGACTTGCCGTGGTCGAGCGAGGAGGGCTGCTTGTCGGTCGGGATGGTCAGCGTGTAGCAGACCTTGCCCTTGTCGTCGTTGTAGGAATAGAGCGCCCAGTCGCCCTTCTGGCCGATCTTGGCGATGTTCTGCGCCTGCGCAATACCGCCCGCGGCGAGCATCGCGCCGGCAATCAGAATGGGGAGTGTCTTGTGCATATTGTCCTGCCGCAATTCGTGCCGAACGCCGGAAGCGCGTCCCCGGAAATCGTTCCGTCGCCGACGCATCTGATACAATTTGATTAAATCCAGGTTACGAAAGGGTTACCACCCTGCCGTTTCCGGACCAACCCGGTGCGGAGCGCTCCATCGGCGCGAATGCGATGCGACAGCGAACCCCGCGCCCTTTGCCTGCCCCCGAAAGAGGGTAGGAAAGCGGCAAGAGTTTGACCTTCGAGCCGAGGTGGCGGCGGCAGCGGCCTATTCCGCTTCCTCAAGCGCCTTCCTGGCCGCGGTGCGGTGCGCGGGCTTGATGTGCGCGCGGATGGCGGTGATGGCAGCCGTCAGCACCGCCACGTCGTCGGTGAAGCCGAAGCCGAGGAGGAAGTCGGGGATGAAATCCAGCGGCAGGACGAAGTAGGCAAGGGCCGCGAGCAGCGTGCCGCGGACACGGAAGGGCGTCTTCGGATCGAGCGCGCAATAGTAGGCGGCGACAAGCTCGTCCATGAAGGGCACATAGCGCGCGGCGCGCTTGGCGGTGCGCCAGAACTCGAGCCGCACGCGCTTCTCGCGGCGGCCGGTTTCGTCCGCGTCCACCGGCTTCAAGACCTCGCCAATCTTAACGTCGTCCATCCTCGTCCTTCCTCTGCGGAGAGGATGTGGCGCGGGGGGACAGGCTTTGCAAGGGTTCAGCCGGCATAGCGGTTCATGCGGCGGGCGAGTTCGATGTCGAGTTCGGTCACGCCGCCCCGGTCATGCGTCGACAGGGTGACCCTGACCGTCTTGTAGACGTTCGACCAGTCGGGATGGTGGTTCATCTTCTCGGCGGCCAGCGCCGACCGCGTCATGAAGGCGAAGGCTTCGCTGAAATTGCGGAACTCGAAGCTGCGCTCGATCGACAGGCCGTCGGCTGCGACCGACCAGCCGGGCAGCTCGGCGACCGCCCGTTTCAGTTCATCCCTGTCCAGCAGGTCTCTTGCCATCTCATGCCCCGTTCGGACCGTTACTGGCAGGCAAGATAGCGCGTTCGCAGCGCCGGAACAGACCGAAGGCCGCTATCGCATCGCGCGAAAGGCCTGGCGGCCGTCCTGCACGTTCTCATGCCGCCCGGCCTGCGGCGCGCCGAGCGTCCAGGCCTCCTCGACGATATAGGGCCCGCCGCCGACCGAATCGCGCGACGACATCAGCACGAAGCGGCCGACGCGGAACGGCATCGCGGCGAAGTTTCCCCGGGCCGACAGGTAGCGGGCGACTTCGCCGTCATTGCCGTTGCGCAGGCGGGCGAGCGTGACATGGGGCACGAACTTGCGCTGGTCGGACGGCGCCCCGGCGCGGGTGCAGATCCGGTCGATCTCGCCCTGCAGCGCATTGAGCTCGGGCGACGGGATGACCCCGGCGTAGATGGAGTGCGGCTTCTTCGAACCGAAGGCGCCGACGCCGGACAGGGTGAGGTCGAAGGCGGGACGGCGCACCCGGTCGAGGGCGTGCGCGATCTCGTCGGCGAGATGTCCCTCGATGTCGCCGATGAAGCGCAGCGTGAGGTGATAGTTCTCGACATCGATCCAGCGGGCGCCGGGCAGACCACCGCGGAGGAGGGAAAGCGACAGCGCGGCGTCGCGCGGGATCTCGAGGGCGGTGAATAGACGGGGCATGTGGGCACCTCCTCGATTCGATCTCGCATTGCAGCGAATCATCGAATGGCGGGGCGGGCAAGCGATTATTTCCGGTGCCGCCCGGCCGGGCGATTGCTACCGGACCAGCGGCTCGATCACCGGCAGCGCTCCTTCGACCATCCGATCCACGCCGGCGGCGCTCGGATGAAGGCCGTCCTCGAGCTGCAGCGACGGGTTCGCGGCGACGCCGTCGAGGAAGAAGGGAATGAGCGGCGTGTCGTATTTCTCGGCCAGTTTCGGGTAGATGCCGTTGAAGGCGGCGGCGTAGTCCGGACCGAGATTCGGCGCGGCGAGCATGCCGGCGAGGACGACGCCGATGCCGCGTTTCTTGAGCGATGCCATCATCGCGTCGAGATTCTGCTCGGTTATCTCCGGCGCCAGGCCGCGCAGCATGTCGTTGGCGCCGAGTTCGAGGATGACGAGGTCGGTGCCGTCAGGCACGGACCAGTCGAGCCTGGACAGGCCGCCGGACGTCGTGTCGCCCGACACGCCGGCATTCGCCACGGCGACGTCATGGCCGCGCGCCTTCAGCGCCGCTTCCAGCTTCTGGGGGAAGCCTTCGTTCGGGCCGAGATTGTAGCCCGCCATCAGGCTGTCGCCGAAACCGACGATCCTGAACGTGTCGGCGGCCGCCTGGCCGGTCAACGCGACAACACAAATAAGTGCAGTGAAAATAGCGCGTTTCACCTGTTTGAATGCCATCGCATGGTTCCCATATGACCTTCGACCTGCCCACAAGACCTCCATATAGGACCGATCCGCCGTGACAGAAGCCGTCATTCAACTCGACGACGTGACTCTCACGCTGGGCCAGGGCGCGTCGCGCGTGCATGTGCTGCGCGGCATAAGCTTGACGGTGGCGCGCGGCGAGGCCGTCGGCGTCGTCGGACCGTCAGGGTCCGGCAAGTCGACGCTGCTGATGGTGCTCGCCGGGCTCGAAGGCGTCGACGGCGGCACGGTGCGGATCGCCGGCGAAACGCTCAACGGCCGCAGCGAGGACGACATCGCCCGGTTCCGCGGCCGCAACATCGGCATCGTGTTCCAGTCTTTCCACCTGATCCCTAACATGACCGCGCTCGAGAACGTCGCCGTGCCGCTGGAACTGGCGGGCATCGCGGACGCCTTCGCGATCGCGGAACGCGAGCTCGAGGCCGTGGGGCTGGGCGAGCGGACGAAGCATTATCCGGGCCAGCTGTCGGGAGGGGAGCAGCAGCGCGTGGCGATCGCGAGGGCACTCGCGCCCTCGCCGTCGATCCTCATCGCCGACGAACCGACGGGAAATCTCGACCAGACGACCGGCCGGCATATCGCCGACCTGCTGTTCGCCACTGCGCGCGAGCGGGGAACCACGCTGGTGCTCGTTACCCACGACATCGCGCTGGCAGCGCGCTGCCAGCGGCAGATCGCCATCCGCTCGGGACGGATCGAGACGGCTCCGGTCGCGGTGAGCGCCTGATGGCGGCGCGGTTCGAAGCGGCAAAGCCCGGCCTTGCGCTGCGCTTCGCGCTGCGCGAGATGCGCGGCGGGCTGAAAGGGTTCCTCATCTTCATCACCTGCATCGCGCTCGGGGTCGGCGCGATCGGCGGGGTGAATTCGGTGGCGCGTGCGATCACGGCTTCGGTCGCGAGCCAGGGCCAGACGCTGCTCGGCGGCGACATACGGTTCGAGCTGGTGCAGCGCGAAGCGTCGGAGACGGAATTCGCGTTCCTGAAGGCGCAGGGCGACCTGGCGGTGAGCGCCAACATGCGCTCGATGGCGAGGCTGGAGGACGGATCCGACCAGGCGCTGGTCGAGGCCAAGGCGGTGGATGGCTCCTACCCGCTCTTCGGGACGCTGGAAACGCAGCCGGCGCTGTCGCATGGCGATCTGTTCGGCGAGCGGGCAGGCGTGTGGGGCGCGGCGGCGCCTGACCTGCTGTTCGACCGGCTGGGCCTCAAGGAGGGCGGACGGATCAGGCTGGGCGGCGCGACCTTCGAGCTGCGCGCCCGCATCGTCAACGAGCCGGACGCCGTGTCCGACGGGTTCGGCTTCGCGCCGCGGCTGATGGTGTCGATGGACGGACTTCGCGCGTCCGGACTGATCCAGCCGGGCAGCCTCGTCGAGCATGCCTACAAGATCAGGGTGCCGGGCGGCGCGAGCGAGGCCCGTATCGGCGCCATTGCGGACAAGGCGAAGGCGGATTTCCCGGAGGCGGGCTGGAGCATCCGCTCGCGCTCCAACGCAGCACCCTCGCTGTCCAGCAATGTCGAACGCTTCTCGCAGTTCCTGACGCTGGTCGGCCTCACCGCGCTGGTGGTCGGCGGGGTCGGCGTGGCCAATGCCGTGCGCGCGCATCTCGACGCCAAGCGCGGCGTCATCGCCACGCTGAAGAGCGTCGGCGCGTCGGGCGGATTCGTGTTCTCGGTCTATCTGTTGCAGGTGATGATCGTCGCGGCGATCGGCATCGTCATTGGTCTCGCGATTGCGCTCGCCATGCCGTTTGCGGCCGGTGCGGCGCTGTCGTCGGTCATCCCGGTTCCGGCGGAAGGCGGCGTCTACCCGGACGCGCTGGCGATGGGCGTGCTGTTCGGCGTGCTGGTGACGCTCGCCTTCGCCATCCTGCCGCTCGGCCGGGCGCGCGACATCCCGGCCACCGCGCTGTTCCGCGAAGTCGGACTCGAGGGGCGCGGGCTGCCGCGCCTGCCCTACCTGGCGGCCGCGCTCGGCATCGCGGTCGCTCTCGCCGGCCTCGCCGTCTGGTTCTCGTCCGACCGGCGCGTGGCGCTGATCTTCGTCGGCGCCGCGGTCTTCGCCTTCGTCGTGCTGCGCAGCGTGGCGGCGCTGGTGCAATGGATCGCGCGCAAGGCGCCGGCGGTGCGGTCGACGCCCTTGAGGCTGGCGATCGGCAACATCCATAGGCCGGGCGCGCTGACGCCGTCGGTGGTGCTGTCGCTCGGGCTTGGGCTGACCCTGCTCGTGACGCTGGCGCTTATCGACGGCAACCTGCGCCGGCAGATCGCCGGCAACCTGCCGGAGCGGGCGCCGAATTTCTTCTTCGTCGACATCCAGCCGAGCGAGGTCGACCGGTTCAGCGACCTGGTGGCGCAGGCGTCGCCCAACGGCACGCTGACCAAGGTGCCGATGCTGCGCGGCCGCGTCATCGCGCTCAACGGCATCGACGTACAGCAGATCCAGGTGCCGCCGGAGGGCCAGTGGGTGCTCCGCGGCGACCGCGGCATCACCTATTCCGAGACGGTGCCGGAGAATGCGACGCTGAGTGCCGGACAATGGTGGCCGAAGGACTATGCCGGCGAGCCGCTGGTGTCGTTTTCGGCCGAGGAGGCGCAGGAAATCGGGCTGAAGCTCGGCGATACGGTCACGGTCAACGTGCTCGGCCGCAACGTGACCGCCCGCATCGCCAATCTGCGCCAGGTCGAGTGGGAATCGATGGGCATCAATTTCGTCATGGTGTTCTCGCCCAACGCCTTCGCCGGCGCGCCGCACGCCTGGCTGGCGACGCTGCTCGACAGGGATGCGTCGGCAGCCGAGGAGGCGAAGATCCTGAACGAGGTGACGCGCGCCTTTCCGGCGGTGACGTCCGTGCGGGTCAAGGACGCGCTCGACATCGTCAACCGTCTGGTGGGACAGCTAGGCGTCGCGATCCGCGCGGCGGCGGCGGTGGCGCTGATCGCCTCGGTGTTGGTTCTGGCGGGGGCACTTGCCGCGGGAAATCGCGCGCGGGTGCATGATGCCGTCGTGCTGAAGATGCTGGGCGCCACGCGCGGTACGCTGATCGGCGCCTTTTCGCTCGAATACATGCTGATCGGGCTGGCGACCGCGATCTTCGCGCTTGCCGCGGGCGGGGCGGCCGCCTGGTTCGTGGTGGCGCGGATCATGACGCTGCCGTCGAGCTTTCTGCCGGACGTGGCGGTCGGCACGGTGCTGATCGCGCTTCTGCTCACCGTCGGCATCGGGCTCGCCGGCACGTGGCGCGTCCTCGGTCAGAAGGCGGCACCGGTGCTCCGCGACCTGTGATCGGATTTTTACTACATTGTATGATCACAGTGCGTGACCGAGCGTTACGGGCCTTGTTACCGACACGAAGAATGATCATATTGTGCGCAGGCATGCTGGAGCCCCGCCAGCGGCGCCTGGAGCGCGGACCGCCGCGAGCCGACACCGGACGGGGCAGTAGCAAAGAGGAATCCTATGGCTGACCTTCGCAATTACCAGATGCGTGCAGGCGCGGGCACCCGCGTCGACACCGGCATCGACGAAGGGCTGCGCGCCTATATGCTGAAGGTTTACAACCTGATGGCGCTCGGCCTTGCAATTACCGGCCTGGCCGCGCTCGGCACGATGATGCTCGCGACCACCAATGATCCGGCCGCTGCCGCGGCGACGCTCGGCAATGGCAAGATGCTGACCTCGCTCGGCCTCGCGCTCTACGGCTCGCCGCTCAAGTGGGTGGTGATGCTCGCGCCGCTCGGCATGGTGTTCTTCCTGAGCGCGCGCATCCACACGCTCAGCGTCTCGTCCGCCCAGACCATGTTCTGGGTGTTCGCCGCGCTGATGGGCCTGTCGATGTCGTCGATCTTCCTGGTCTATACCTCGGCCTCGATCGT
The DNA here is from genome assembly GCA_019635735.1 of Mesorhizobium sp. Classification (GTDB taxonomy): domain Bacteria; phylum Pseudomonadota; class Alphaproteobacteria; order Rhizobiales; family Rhizobiaceae; genus Mesorhizobium_A. The sequence continues at coordinate 402,040 of JAHBYX010000002.1, read as the reverse complement.
GCAGACCTTCTTCATCACGGCGGCCTCGTTCGGCGCGCTGTCGCTGTTCGGCTACACGACGAAGCGCGACCTGACGGGCTGGGGCTCGTTCCTGATCATGGGCGTGTTCGGCCTGATCATCGCGATGGTGGTGAACATCTTCCTGGCCTCGCCGGCGCTGCAGTTTGCGATCTCGGCGATCGGCGTGCTCATCTTCGCGGGCCTCACCGCCTACGACACGCAGAAGATCAAGGAGATGTATTTCGAGGGTGACGAAGTGCTGGTCGCCGGCCGCAAGGCCATCATGGGCGCGCTGACGCTCTATCTCGACTTCATCAACCTGTTCTCGTTCCTGCTGTCCTTCCTCGGCAATCGCGAGTAGGCGCAACGGAAGCGAATTCGGAAAGGGCGGCTTCGGCCGCCCTTTTCTTTTGGTGCTTCAGTGCGGTATCGCCGGGGCGACCATTCCGGAAAGCGCCATGCCCATCGACATCCGCCCCGCCGAGCCCTCCGACCTGCCGGCCATCGCCGGTATCTACGCGCATGCGGTGACGCATGGAACGGCGAGCTACGAGCTGGAGGCACCCAGCCTCGACGAAATGCGCGACCGCTACCAGGGCCTCGTCTCCGCCGGCTATCCCTATCTGGTAGCCGCCAGCGGCGGCGCGGTCGTCGGCTACGCCTATGCCGGGCCGTTCCGGCCGCGCCGGGCCTATCGCTTCATGGTCGAGGATTCGATCTATCTCGCGCCCGAATCACAGGGAAAGGGCGCCGGCGGCCTGCTGCTCGCGCGGCTCGTCGCCGAATGCACCCGGCTCGGTTTCCGCCAGATCGCGGCGGTGATCGGCGACGGCGAGCGCAACCGCGCCTCGGTCCGGCTGCACGAGAAGGCCGGCTTCCGCAATGCCGGCACGCTAAAGGGTTCGGGCTACAAGCACGGTAGGTGGCTCGACACGGTGTTCATGCAGCTGACGATCAATGGCGGCAAGGACCTGCCGCCCGACCCTGATTCGCTGCCGGGCCGGATGATTTAGGTTGTATGGGCGACGGGAGATCGAAGTCGGCAGCACGTAAGGCGTCATTCCGGGCTCCGCTGCGCGGCCCCGGAATGACGGCGGTACGTGTCAACGCGGCCTAGGCCTCGACGAGCTTCAGCGTCTTGTCGAAGACGGTGAGCACGCGGGCCAGCTCGTGGCCGCGCTTGAGGATGAGGCCCGAGGCGGAGACGACGGAATAGGCACCCTGGCGGCGCGCCAGCGACGGATCCTTGACGATCCGGTAAAGCGGCGTCTCGCTGGTGCGGCGGAAGACCGAGAAAACCGCGCGGTCGCTCATGTGGTCGATGGCGTAGTCGCGCCATTCGTTGGCGGCTACCATACGGCCGTAAAGCCGGAGGATCTGATCGAGTTCGCGCCTGTCGAAAGCGACCGGGATATCCATCCGCTGGCGGCGCGCGTCCGACAGCGGAATCAGTATTCCGGAATCGTCACCGCCCTCCCCGCCGGCGCTGCGATCGACCATCCACTCCACTCCGTGACAGTTGAGTGACAAGGTCGCTCGTATGCCGAGCGAAATCAACACCTAATGCTGGAATGGGGTCTGCGGAGGCAGTTCCGGGGTTCACGCATCATGAAAGCGAATGTGACATTGGTGATCGCTTTGACACATTCTCGCCGCGAAATAATCCACCTGCGGCCAGCATTCGACAGAAGTATGCGCTCGTTGCCTGAGACGGTTCGGTCCGGCGCCGGCCCTGTAAACCCCAAGCCCCCCGCCCATGGGGCTCGCGCTGGACCGATCCTTCGGGGCTCCCGAGCATAACGGGTGTCCCGAGCGACAATCCCGAAAGACCTGCGGCCGGCATTCGATCTTCGGATCGAATGTCGGTCTTTTCTTTGCCGGTCAGACGCCGCCCTGCGGGAAATTGGCCGCGCCGAGGATAGGTCCCGGCGCGCCGTCGGAGCGGACGGACTGCAGCAGCACCGCAAATCCGCCCGGGCCGCGCCGCGCCATCTCGCTCGCCGGCAGTTCGAATACCGCCGCTTTGCCGTGCCACATGCCGGCGGCCTGGACGCCGGTGACCGGGTTCACGTAGCGGATGTGCTTGCCGACGTTCTCGCCGGCCGTGATGTTCACGGAATGGGGAAAATCGTAATAGACGACAGTGACATGGGCCTTCTGCCCGAAGCTGCCCGCACCCGTCTCGATGACGATGCTGTCGCCCCGCTTGCGCACGTCGACGTCGACGACGAGGCCCTGCCCGGTATTGCCGAGGGACGACAGCGATCCCTCGATCTCGCCGCGCCTGGAGCCGTTGACGTGGACCCTGCCATTGACCACGGCCTGGGGCGTGTAGACGGAACGGGTCTCGAAAGCCTTGCGATAATCGTCCTGGCGGGCCGCGCTGTCCGGGTTGGCGAGCGTATCGCGCCAGCCGAGATAGTCCCAGTAGCCGACATGGTAGCCGAGGGTCAGCACGTCGCCTCGCTTCGACATCTCGGCGAGATTGGCGTCGGCCGCGGGCGAGGATTTGCAGCCCTGGCTGGTGAACAGCTCGACGACCCCGGCCAGGCGCTCGCCTGCCCAGCAGATCGGATTGGTTGCAAACAGCGACAGCGCCGTCAGAGCGGCGGCGCCAAGGCTCTTCAGTATCATCGGTCTCACATGCCCCGCAGCCAGTAAGGCCGCTTCTTCTCTTCTTATCTGCCCAAAGCATAGGCAGACAAGCAATCAACGGGAAGTCACGTTGGGGTGAGTGTTCCGTGGAGTCTCAATGCCGGGATTCGGCCGGGGGCGGTCGATTGAGCCCCGCAAACGCAAACGGCGCCGGGCGGTTTCGCCCGGCGCCGCTTTTCGTCGATCGGCTCTTTCGCTTACGCGGCGAGGTCGCGCAGCACGTATTGCAGGATGCCGCCGTTCTTGAAGTAGTCGAGCTCGTCCAGCGTATCGATGCGGCAGAGCACGGGCACGTTCTTCACCGTGCCGTCGGCGAAGGTCACCTTCGCCGTCATCTTCTGGCGCGGCTTGATGGTCTCGATGCCGTCGATCTCGACCGTCTCGTCGCCCTTGAGGCCGAGGGAGGCCCAGGAGGTGCCTTCCTCGAAGGTGAAGGGGATGACGCCCATGCCGACCAGGTTCGAGCGGTGGATGCGCTCGAAGGACTGGGCGATCACGGCCTTGACGCCGAGCAGGTTGGTGCCCTTCGCCGCCCAGTCGCGCGACGAGCCGTTGCCGTATTCGACGCCGGCGAAGATGACGAGCGGCACCTTTTCCTGCTGGTAGAGCATGGCGGCGTCGTAGATCGACATCTCCTCCTTCGAGGGATAGTGGATCGTGTAGCCGCCCTCGCGGCCGTTTTCTCCCAGCATGTGGTTGCGGATGCGGATGTTGGCGAAGGTGCCGCGCATCATCACTTCATGATTGCCGCGACGCGTGCCGTACTGGTTGAAGTCGGCGACGCCGACGCCGTGGTCGGTGAGATACTTGCCGGCCGGAGAGGCCGCCTTGATGGAACCGGCGGGCGAGATGTGATCGGTGGTGATCTTGTCGCCGAACAGGCCGAGGACGCGGGCGCCCTTGATGTCGCCGATCTTGCCGAAGCCCTTGCCCATGCCGACGAAGTAGGGCGGGTTCTGGACATAGGTCGAGCTGTCGTCCCAGGCATAGGTCTGGCCGGTCGGGGCCTGAACCTTCTGCCAGTTCTCGTCGCCCTTGAAGACGTCGGCATATTTGCGGGCGAACAGCTCGCGCGTGACGTTCTTCGCGATGAACTCCTGGATCTCGACATTGGTCGGCCAGATGTCCTTGAGGTAGACCGGGTTGCCGTTCCTGTCCTCGCCGAGCGGCTCGGCGGTCAGGTCCTTCGTCACCGTGCCAGCGAGCGCGTAGGCGACGACGAGCGGCGGCGAGGCGAGGTAGTTCGCCTGCACGTCGGGCGAGACGCGGCCTTCGAAGTTGCGGTTGCCGGAGAGCACGGCGGCGGCGATCAGGCCCTTGTCGTTGATGGTCTTCGAGATCGGGCCGGGCAGCGGGCCGGAATTGCCGATGCAGGTGGTGCAGCCGAAGCCGACGAGATTGAAGCCGATCTGGTCGAGCTCCTTCTGGAGGCCGGCCTTCTCGAGATATTCGGCGACGACCTGCGAGCCGGGGGCGAGCGAGGTCTTGACCCACGGCTTCTGCTTCAGGCCGACGCGGTTGGCGTTGCGGGCGAGCAGGCCGGCGCCGATCAGCACCGACGGGTTCGACGTGTTGGTGCAGGAGGTGATGGCGGCGATCACCACGTCGCCGTGGCCGAGGTCGAAGTCGGTGCCTTCGACGGCATAGCGCTTCGAGATCTCGACGGTCTTCTTGTATTCGGTCTCCATCGCCTTGGCGAAGCCGGCGGCGATGTCCTGCAGCGCCTGGCGGCCTTCCGGACGCTTCGGCCCTGCCATCGACGGCACGACCGAGCCGAGGTCGAGCTCGAGCGTGTCGGTGAAGACGGGGTCGGCGATGCCGTCGTGGCGCCACATGCCCTGCGCCTGCGAATAGGCCTCGACCAGCGCGACGCGGGCGTCAGAGCGGCCCGACGTGGTGAGGTAGTTGATGGTCTCGCCGTCGACCGGGAAGAAGCCGCAGGTGGCGCCGTATTCCGGCGCCATGTTGCCGATCGTGGCGCGGTCGGCGAGCGTCATCGAGGACAGGCCGGGACCGAAGAACTCGACGAACTTGCCGACGACGCCCTTCTTGCGCAGCATCTGGGTGACGGTGAGCACGAGGTCGGTGGCGGTGACGCCTTCCTTGAGCTTGCCGGTGAGGCGGAAGCCGATGACTTCGGGCAGGAGCATGGAGACGGGCTGGCCGAGCATCGCGGCCTCGGCCTCGATGCCGCCGACGCCCCAGCCGAGCACGCCGAGGCCGTTGATCATCGTGGTGTGGGAATCGGTACCGACGCAGGTGTCTGGATAGGCGGTGAGCTCGCCGTCCTCGTCATTGGTCCAGACGACCTGGCCGAGATACTCGAGGTTGACCTGGTGGCAGATGCCGGTGCCGGGCGGCACGACGCGGAAATTGCGGAACGCCTGCTGGCCCCACTTGAGGAACTTGTAGCGCTCCTCGTTGCGCTCGTATTCGAGCTCGACATTGCGGGCGAACGCCATGGGCGTGCCGAACTCGTCGACGATGACGGAATGGTCGATGACCAGATCGACGGGGACGAGCGGGTTGATCTTCTCGGGATCGCCGCCGAGCGCCTTGATGCCGTCGCGCATGGCGGCGAGGTCGACCACGGCCGGCACGCCGGTGAAGTCCTGCATCAGGACGCGCGCCGGGCGGTAGGCGATCTCGACGCCGGCCTTGCCCCTGTCGACCAGCCAGGCGGCGACGGCCTCGATCGACGCCTTGGTGACGGAGCGGCCGTCCTCGTTGCGCAGCAGGTTCTCGAGCAGCACCTTCATCGAGAAGGGAAGCTGCGAGATGCCGGTGAGACCGTTCTTCTCCGCCTCGACGAGGCTGAAGTAGACATATTCTGCGTCCCCGACACGAAGCGTGCGCCGGGCGTTGAAGCTGTCGAGCGATTTAGGCACGTGCGATCCCATCCTGGTCTGTTTCGCCGAAGCGGGAACGGACTCCTGAGGCATGACGCGCAAAGGTTGCGGGTGCGGTCATTTCCGCTGCCCGTCCCCTGCGCGTCCCCGCTGGGAGAGCGGGTTGCGCGGGCTCGGCAATCTGAGGTTCCCCGTGCCGACCGCTGGCACAGTTGCCTGCTTCATAGAAGCTTTCTAAACAGGTTGCCAGTGCGACGAAGGGCAAATTTGCTGCGTCGCAAGAATAAGCTGAGCCGCGCCTCGAACGGGCCGGGAAACGGGGCAGAATGCGGCTGGTTGTCGAGAATCTGGCAGGCGACCGAGGAGGCGAGCCGGTCTTCGACCGCGTCTCCTTCGCGTTGTCCGATGGCGAATGCCTGGTCGTCACCGGCGAAAACGGCAGCGGCAAGTCGACGCTGCTCAGGATCGTCGCCGGATTGCTGCCCGCCTCGGGCGGATCGGTGAGGCTGGACGGCGGCGGCGAGGAATGGCCGGACGTGATGTCGGCCTGCCACTATCTCGGCGACAGGAACGCGATGAAGCCGGCGCTGACCGTGGCGGAGAACCTGTCGTTCCGGCAGGAGTTCCTCGGGCGGCCGTTCCTGTCGGCGGAGGAGGCGCTGGAGGAGGTGGCGCTGCCGAGCGTCGCCTCGCTGCCCTTCGGGTACCTTTCGACGGGACAGAGGCGGCGGGTGGCGATCGCGGGATTGCTGGTGAGTTTCCGCCCGGTCTGGCTGCTGGACGAGCCGACCGCGGGCCTCGACCTCGGCTCGGAGCGCCGGTTTTCGGCCCTGATGCGGGCGCATCTGGAGGAGGGCGGCATCATCGTCGCGGCAACGCATGTGCCGCTCGGGATCGAGGGGGCGAAGGAACTGGTGATGGGAGGCGACGGACGCGAATGATCGCCTTGCGGCAAACGCCCCCTCCACCATGCTGCGCATGGTCCCCCTCCCCCGCTTCGCAGGGGAGGATTTGCAGCGCATGCTAGCCCTCTACATCCGCGATCTGAGGCTCGGGGTGCGGGCGGGGGGCGGGGCGCTGGTGGGCGTGCTGTTCTTTCTCGTCGTCATCACGGTGGCGCCGTTCGCGATCGGGCCGGACATGAACCTTCTGTCCCGCATCGGGCCGGCGATGCTGTGGATCGGCGCGCTGCTGGCGAGCCTGCTCGGCCTCGACCGTCTGTTCCAGGCCGACCGCGAGGACGGCTCGCTCGACCTGCTGATCATCGGGTCGAGCCGGCACATGATGGCGCTGGTCGTCTTCGTCAAATGCCTGGCGCACTGGACGACGAGCGTGCTGCCGCTGGTGGTCGCCGCGCCGCTGCTGGCGCTGTTCATGAACATGACGTTCGACTCCGCGCTCGGAACCGCGCTCACGCTTCTGGCCGGAACGCCGGCGATCACTTTCATCGGCGCCGCGGGCGCGGCGGTCGCCGTATCGCTGCCGCGCGGCGGGCTGCTGGTGACGGTGCTGGTGCTGCCGCTGGTGATCCCGGTGCTGATCTTCGGCGTCTCGGCGGCCTACGCGGTGACGGCCGAGCCCGACCCGTTCCTGCCGCCCTTCCTGATGCTCTGCGCGCTGACGTTGTTCTTCGCGGTGATCGGGCCGTTCGCGGCGGGGTATGCGCTGAAACATGCGACAGACTAGCCGGCGCGCGACAAGTTGCTTCACGCGAGCTTGATCGGCGTCAATTGCGCGCCGCATTCGGCCGGTCTATTGGGAAACGATGAGCGACGCCGCGACACAGCCGATGCGATTTGCCGACCTCGCCAACCCGACGCGGTTCCTGGAACTCTCGGGCAAGGTATTGCCGTGGCTGGGCGCCGCCGCACTGATCGTCACGGCCATAGGCCTGGCGATGGGCTTCGCGGCGCCCGAGGACTACCAGCAGGGCTCGACGGTCAGGATCATGTATATCCACGTGCCTTTCGCCTGGATTTCGATGATGTGCTACATGGTCATGGCGGTCGCAGCGCTCGGCACGCTGGTGTGGAAACATCCGCTGGCCGACGTTTCGCTGAAGGCCGCGGCCCCGATCGGCGCCGTGTTCACCGCGCTGGCGCTCGCCACCGGCTCGATCTGGGGCCGGCCGATGTGGGGCACGTGGTGGGTCTGGGACGGGCGGCTGACCTCGGTCTTCGTGCTGTTCCTCATGTATCTCGGCCTGATCGCGCTGACGCGGGCGCTGGACGACCCGGCGCGCTCGGCCCGCGCGGCGGCGATCGTGACGCTGGTCGGCGTCATCAACATCCCGATCATCAAATTCTCGGTCGAGTGGTGGAACACGCTGCACCAGCCGGCCTCGGTGATGCGGCTCGACGGTCCGACCATCCATTCGAGCCTGCTCTGGCCGCTGCTGATCTCGGCGCTGGGATTCACGCTCATGTTCTTCACCTTCCACATCATGACGATGCGGGCTGAGATCTGGCGCCGCCGCGTCTCGGCGATGCGGCGCATGATGGCCAAGCGCGCCGACCGGGACGCCGCGGCATGAACCACGCGCTGTTCGTCACCGCCGCCTATGTCGTGTCGGCCCTGGCGCTTCTGGGGCTCGGCGCCTGGATCCTGCTCGACCAGCGCGCGCGGCAGAAGGAAATGGCCGATCTCGAGGCCGCCGGCGTGAAGCGCCGTTCGGAGCGGAAGGCCCGCCGTGACGCCGCAGGCTGAACCGAAGTCGAAAGCGCGCGCCTGGCTGGCGCTTTTGCCGCTCGCCTTCTTCCTGGCGCTGGCGGCGCTGTTCATGACGCAACTGATGTCCGGCAAGGACAATTCGGTCGTGCCCTCGGCGTTGATCGGCGCGCAGGCTCCCGCGACCGATCTGCCGCCGCTCGACGGCATCGGCCTGCCCGGGCTCGATTCGTCGGCCTTCGCCGGCAAGGTGACGCTGGTCAATGTCTGGGCGTCGTGGTGCGCGCCGTGCCGGCAGGAGCATCCGCTGCTGATGGAACTCGCCGGCGACAAGCGCATCGTGCTCACCGGCCTGAACTACAAGGACACGCCCGAGAATGCGCGGCGTTTCCTCGGCAGCCTCGGCAACCCGTTCGCCGCGATCGGGGTGGACGCGACGGGCTCGACGACGATCGACTGGGGCGTCTACGGGGTGCCCGAAACCTTCCTCGTCGGCAAGGACGGGCGCATTCTTTACAAGCATGTCGGGCCGTTCACGCCGGAGTCGGTCAAAGGCGATTTGATGCCGCAGATCGAGAAGGCGCTGGCCGGCTGACGGCGTCGTCATTCCGGGGCCGCGAAGCGGAACCCGGAATCCAGGTCGCGGACGTCGGCCAGGACGTCCACACCCTCAACCGCGAGCGACGATCCACGGCTTCCCGGGTCGCGCTCTGGATTCCGGGTTCCGCTTCGCGGCCCCGGAATGACGGCGTAAGAGGCGTCTATCCCCAATTGTACCTGAAACCAGGTGCTATTTCTTGCCGAGTTCCTCGGTGGAGTGGCGGATGATCAGCGGCATCTGGAAGAGCGTGAAGGCGATGGTGATGGGCATGATGCCCCAGACCTTGAACGCCACCCAGGTTTCTTCCGAGAAGTTGCGCCACACGATCTCGTTGACCACCGCGAGGAAGAGGAAGAACAGGCCCCAGCGGAGCGTCAGCTTGCGCCAGCCTTCCGCGTCGAGCTTGAACGCCGAATCGAAGACGTAACCGAGCAGCGAGCGGCCGAAGAGGAGGCCGCCGAGCAGGACCGCGCCGAACAGCGTGTTGACGATGGTCGGCTTCATCTTGATGAAGGTGGCGTCCTGCAGCCAGAGCGTCAGCCCGCCGAAGACGAAGACGACGACGCCGGAAACCAGCGGCATGATCGGCAGCGTGCGGGTCAGCGACCACGAGACGGCCAGCGCGATGGCCGTCGCGGCCATGAACAGGCCGGTGGCGATGAAGATCGGACCGCCGAGATCGGCAAGTGCGGGGAAACGCTCAGCCAGCCATTCGCCGCGGGCATTGGCGAAGAAAAAGATCAGCAGCGGCCCGAGTTCCAGCGCGAACTTGAGATAGGGGTTGATCTCCTTGCGCCGCGGATCGGCAGGATCGCGTTCGAGGATGGGTTCGTTCATTGGAATTGTCCTCGAGAAGCCACGCCCCCTCCACCGCCTTCGGCGGTCCCCCTCCCCCGCTTCGCAGGGGAGGATATGGCAGCCGCGCGGTCGCGCCTGATCCTCTCCCGTTCACGGGGGAGGGGGACCATGCGCAGCATGGTGGAGGGGGCGCTTTGTAAACCGGAACTCATCACTGCACTCCGGCGATCGCGCGCGCGAAATCGTTGGCCGAGAAGGGTTCGAGGTCGTCGACCTGTTCGCCGACGCCGATGAAGTAGACCGGCAATCTGTGCTTCGCGGCGATGGCGACGAGGATGCCGCCGCGCGCGGTGCCGTCGAGCTTGGTCATGACGAGGCCGTTCACGCCGGCAATGTTGCGGAAGATTTCGACCTGATTGAGGGCGTTCTGGCCGGTGGTCGCATCGACGGTTTGCAGCACGGTATGCGGCGCCTCGGGATCGAGCTTGGCGAGCACGCGGACGATCTTTTCCAGCTCCGCCATCAGCTCGGCCTTGTTCTGCAGGCGGCCGGCGGTGTCTATGATCAGCACGTCGGAGCCGGCCTCCTTCGCCTTCTCGAAAGCGTCGTAGGCGAGACCGGCGGCATCGGCGCCGAGCTTCGAGGAGATGACGGGCGAACGGGTCCGCTCGCCCCAGATCTTCAGCTGTTCGATCGCGGCGGCGCGGAACGTGTCGCCGGCCGCGAGCATCACCTTCAGTCCCCCGGCGGTGAGCTTGGCGGCGAGCTTGCCGATGGTGGTGGTCTTGCCGGTGCCATTGACGCCGACGACGAGGATGACGTGCGGCTTGTGGCTCAAGTCGAGCTCGAGCGGCAGCGCCACCGGCTTCAGCACCTTCTCGATCTCCTGCGCCATCACGCCGCGGACCTCGGCCTCCGACACGTCGCGGCCGAGGCGGGTCGAGGCGAGCGTGTCGGTGACGCGAAGTGCGGTCTCGACGCCGAGGTCGGCGCGGATGAGCACGTCTTCCAGATCCTGCAGCGTGTCTTCGTCGAGCTTCTTCTTGGTGAAGACGCCGGCGATGCTGGACGACAGCTCGCGCGAGGAGCGCGCGAGGCCCTCGCGCATGCGCTGGAACCAGGTCGGACGCGGCGCGGGGGCGGCGGGGGCGACCGGTTCGGCCTTGGCCTCGACCTTCTTCGTGACGGTGACCTTGCCGGCGGGCGTCGCGGCGACGGGCGCAGCAACCGGGGTCTGGACCGCCTCGAGGGACGGAGGCTCGACGGCGATGGGGGCCGGCTCCGGTGCAGCGACCGATTCCGCCGGCAGGTCCGGAACGGCGGGGGCCGCAGATACCGGCTCGGCCGGTGCCGGCGCGGCGACCTGGGGTGCGTCGACCGGCGGCGGTTCGACCGCCACGGGAGCGGGAGGCTCGGCTGCTTCCTGAGTCGGCTCTTCCGACGGCGGGGCGACAGGCTCCGGTTTCGCCGTCTGGGTGCGAGCGTCCACGGGCGGCAGCGCCGGCAGTTCCGGCGCGACTTCCGCCTCGATCGCCGGAGGCGGGATCGGCTCGGCAACGCGGATGGGGGGCATGATTTCGGCCGCCGGTGGGGCTTCTGCAAGCGGCGAACGCTCGGCCTCGAGCGGCGCGGGGGCAGGAACAGAGGCTGCAGTCTCGACGCGCGCCGGTTCTGGGATCGAGGTGGGTTCCGGCGCGACCTCGGCCTTCAGCGCGTCGCCGGCGACCGGATCCGGCTCGCGGATCGGGGCCAGGACCTCGGCCTCTGGCAAGGCCTGAGGCGGCGCCTCGGCGACGGGCCGCTCCTCGATCCCGATATAGGGTGCAAGGGCCGGCTGATCCGACGGCGCGGGCGGCGCGGGCGGGGCCTTCTCCTCCTCGGCCTTGCGGCCGAAGGTGAACACCTTCTTGATGAAGTCGAATGCCATCCGCTCAGGCCGCCTGTCTCAGGGGCGCGGCGATGAGCCTGTCGCCGTCATGGCCGGTGACGATTCCCGGCAGGATTTCGCCGGGTTCTCCGGAACCGAGCGCCACAAGGGTGAAGCCTTCGGTGCGGCCGATGCCGTTACGCTCGACGAGGATCGACTGCGTCGTGCCGGCGAGCGAGGCGAGGTGGCGCCGGTAGGCCCTGTCGCCTGCGGCGCGCAGGCGCGCGGCGCGGTCCTTGACGATGTCGCGGCGGACCGGAGGCATGCGCGCGGCGGGCGTGCCCTCGCGCGGCGAGAAGGGGAAGACGTGCAGATGGGTGAGGCCGCATTCCTCGACGATATTCAGCGAGTTCTCGAACATCGCCTCGCTTTCGGTCGGGAAGCCGGCGATGATGTCGGCGCCGAAGACGATGTCGGGCCTGAGTGCCCGCACCTCGGCGCAGAAGCGGATGGAATCGTCGCGCAGGTGGCGGCGCTTCATGCGCTTGAGGATCATGTCATCGCCCGACTGGAGCGAGAGATGAAGATGCGGCATCAGCCGCGCCTCGGTTGCGATGGCTTCCATGAGATCGGCGTCGGCTTCAATCGAATCGATCGAGGAGAGGCGCAGGCGCTTCAGGTCCGGCAGCTGGCGCAGGATCGTCCTGACGAGCTTGCCGAGGCGCGGGCTGCCGGGCAGGTCTGCGCCGTAGCTGGTCATGTCGACGCCCGATAGCACGATCTCGGAATAGCCGTTGCCGACGAGGCGCTTGACCTGCTCGACGACAGCGCCCATCGGCACCGAGCGCGAATTGCCGCGGCCGTAGGGGATGATGCAGAAGGTGCAGCGGTGGTCGCAGCCGTTCTGGACCTGGACGAAGGCGCGCGCCCGGCCCTCGATCGCGTCGACCATGTGCGAGGCGGTCTCCTTCACCGACATGATGTCGTTGACGCGGACCTTCTCGAACAGGTTGACGCCGAAATCCGGCAGCGCGCGGTAGGAACTGGCCTTCAGCTTCTCCTCGTTGCCGAGGACGAGATCGACCTCGTCCATCGCCTCGAAGGTGCCGGGCTCGGTCTGCGCGGCGCAGCCGGTGACAATGATGCGGGCTTGCGGATTGTCGCGACGGGCCTTGCGGATCGCCTGCCGCGCCTGGCGGACGGCTTCGGCGGTGACGGCGCAGGTGTTGAAGACGACCGCGCCGCCGTCGAGCTCGCCGAGGCCGGCGGCATTGGCCTCGCGGCGCATCACCTCGGATTCGTAGGTGTTCAGCCGGCAGCCGAAGGTGACGATGTCGATGCCCTTGCCGGCCATCACGCCGCGCTTTCGGTTTCGCGTGCCCAGGCGCCGGTCACGGGATCGAACGTGCCGGCGAATTCCCATTCGGCCGGTCCGGTCATGACGACGTGGTCGTTGCCGCGCCACTCGACGGTGAGCGTGCCGCCCGGCTGGGTGATCCTGACGATACGATCCGTGCGGCCGGTGCGGGCGGCAGAGACGGCGGCGGCGCAGGCGGCGGAGCCGCAGGCCTTGGTCAGCCCCGCGCCGCGCTCCCATGTGCGCATGATCAGGGCATCGCGGGAGATTACCTGGGCGATGGAGATGTTGGCGCGCTCGGGAAAGATCGGGTGGTTCTCGAGCAGGGGACCGAAACGGTCGAGGTCATAGGACCAGACGTCGCGGTCGACCCAGAAGATCGCATGCGGATTGCCCATCGAGGCGACGGAGGGCGAGTGGAGAACCGGGTCGTCGATCGGCCCCACCTGCAGCTCGATAGCGCGGGTGTCGGCGAACTCCTCGGCGAGCGGAATCTGGTCCCATTCGAAGCGCGGGACGCCCATGTCGACGGAGATCGTGCCGTCGGCATGCTCCTGCGCGGAGAGGATGCCGGCGACCGTCTCGAAGGTGAACAGCTTCTGCCCTGTCTCGGAGGCGAGCGCCTGCACGACGCAGCGCATGCCGTTGCCGCAGGCCTGGGCGCGCGAACCGTCGGAGTTGAGGATCTCGACATAGTTGTCGGTTCCCGGCGTCTTCGGATCGTGAATAGCCATGATCTGGTCGAACTTCGTCGCCGGATCGGCATTGAGCGCGATCGCGGCCGCCGGCGAGACGCGCGCCGACGAGCCGCGCATGTCGGCGACGATGATCTCGTTGCCGAGCCCGTTCATCTTGGCGAATTGCACGTCGGAAGCCATCGCGGCCCAGTTTCCCTGCGATCTCGCCGCTATATGGCGGAAGCGGGCCGAAATTACCAGTCTCGCAGGGCCGGCCGCTTCAGGCGATGACGACGATGCCGAGGATGACCAGCAGGAACAGGATCAGCAGGATGCCGATCAGAAGTTTCGCGCCGGTCAAGGCCGCGCCGGAAATGGCGTTGAAGCCGAGGAGGCTCGCGACCGCGGCGACGATGAGAAGAATGACGATCCACTTGACCATGTGAAATCTCCCTCGCTTGCGCGAGGGAAACGCCGCAGGCGGGAGCGGGTTCCGTCAGGCGGGCGGCACGTCCCAGACCTCGCCGGGCTGCATGGCGCGGAAGCGGTGGCGGGGGATGGCTTCCGCGTCGAGCGCCGCATGCAGGCGCTCGCGTGGCTCGTCCACCGCTTCGTTGGTGAGCCGGAAGGTGCCCCAGTGGATGCCGACGGCATGATCGGCGCCGAGGAGACGGAAGGCCGCGACGGCTTCCTCGGGATTCTGGTGGTGCGGTTCCATGAACCAGCGCGGCTCGTAGGCGCCGATGGGCAGGAGCGCGAGGCGGAAGCCGCCGTGCTTCTCCCGGGCGAGGGCGAAATTGCGGCCCTCGTGGAAGCCGGTGTCGCCGCCGAAATAGACATGGCCGGCGGAGGTCTCGATGGTGAAGGCGGACCACAACGCCATGCGGCGGTCGCCGGCGCCGCGCGCCGACCAGTGATGCGCCGGCTCGACATGGACGGCGACGCCATCGCCGAGGTCGATCCGCTCGTGCCAGTCGTGCGTCGAGATGCGGATGCCGGGCGCCGCCTTGCCGACGATGGCATCGTTGCCGAGCGGCGTGATGACATGCGGGTCGCGGGCGGACTTCAGCCGCGCCAGCGTCGCGGCGTCCATGTGGTCGTAATGGTTGTGGGTGAGGAGCACGTAGTCGATGGGCGGAAGGTCGTCGAAGACGATGCCCGGCACATTGACGCGCCTCGGGCCGGCGAAGGAGAAGGGCGAGGCGCGCGGCGACCAGACCGGATCGGTGAGGAAGTTCAGGCCGCCCGCCTGGATGAGCAGCGAGGCGTGGCCGACCATCGTCACGCGCAGCGCTTCGGGTGCGAGCCGGGCTTCGGGTTTCGCCGGCGGGTGCGGGCTCGGCCATTCGGCGGGCCATTTCGCCTTGCCGCCGCCGAACTGCCAGCGCAGCAGGTCGCGAAAGGAGGCTGGCTCCTTCCCCTCCGGATTGAAGAACAGCCGGCCGTCGAAATGATCGGAGGCCGGGCCGCCATAATAGGCGTTGCCTGCTTTCGCACGGCGCACAGTGGCGGCATCGCCGCCGCCGAATGCGTGTTTCGAGAACAATCCGGGTCGCTTCATCCGCAGGAGATAGGAGCAAGACGCTTGCACACAACCGCTAGGCAGTGAACTGAATGTGCCGGCAGGATGAAAAAGGTCGTGAGCCATGGTCAAGAAGCGTATCGGCGATGCCTGGATGCCGGCGGACGAGTTCGGGCGGGCGCTGCCGCGCGGTCTCGGCCTCAACCTTCTGGTGCCCGACATCGAACCGATGCGGCAGTTCTGCGCCGACGTGCTTGGCGGGCGGATCGTCTATGCCGACGCGGACTTCTGCGTCGTCGACCTCGCCGGCTCGATCCTGCTGCTTCACGCCGATCACACCTATCGCGACCATGAGATGTTCGGCGTGTTCGACGGTATCGAGGCGCGGGGCATCGGGGCGGAGATCCGTGTCTATGGGGTCGAGCCGGACGAAATCGAGGCGCGGGCGCGCTCGGCGGGCCATGTCGTCCTGTCCGGCTCGATCGACAAGCCGCACGGGCTGCGCGAGTGCCATATCGTCGGACCGTCGGGCTATGTCTTCGTCCCCGGCAAGGCGATCTGAGCGGCGGCGCGGCATCCCTGCGCGCAAAAAAAATACGGTTCCGACCTGCGGTTTCGGCTCGCCAAAACCAAATATTAACCCTATTGGCCTCGAATCGTTCGCAACATCGCCACGTTTGTAGTGATTGGACTGACAGACGGGGCGCCCCCACAGCGTCCGCACCTGCGGAGAAGACGACATGGCGAGTGAAATGGCCCGATTCCATCCCAACGCAACGCGCGGCCTTCTGATCGCCTGCGCTGCGCTCGCGATCGCCGGGTGCAGCACGTCGCGCTTCGACCGCGTCAACACGCGGCCCGAGCCGCTGACGCCGGCACCATCGGGCACCGTCACCTCGAACCAGCTTCCGCCGCCCTCGGCGGCCGGCCCGACCGATCCGTCGGCCTTCCCGCCGGCTCCGGGGACGAGTGCGACCGATCCGCAGGTCGCCGCCGGCCCCGCCGTGCCGCCCGAGGCGCCGGCCGGCGCGCCCGACGTCACCAAGGAAGCGATGGTCGGCGCGTGGAAGGTCAATGCCGCCGGCGGCGGCTGCCAGATGATGCTGAGCCTGACCAAGCAGGCATCCGACTTCCGCGCCGCCTCGCTGCGCTGCCCGGGCGACGCGGCCAATGTCGCGGCCTGGAACGTCGCAGGCAAGCAGGTGGTGCTGAAGGACAATACCGGCAACGTGGTTGCGCGCCTCTATTCCTCGGGCGCCGAGAAGTATGACGGCCAGACGGCAACCGGCCAGCCGATCAGCTTCACCAGATAAGACGCCAACTCATTCGGGTGCGGTCTCCATGACCTCTCATGCAGGGCTGGCGGCCTATTCCTCGCTGCGGCACGATTACGGCCGGCTTGTCGAGAAGGGAGAGATCACGCGCGATCCCGTGCAGGAAGCGCTTGTCGCCCGCTTCGACCGGCTGATCGTCGAACTCGGCGCCACGAACGCCGCCACCAAGTCCAATGCGCTGGGCTGGTTCTTCGCACGGAAGAAGGCGCCGCCGGCGCCGCGCGGCCTCTACGTGCATGGCGGGGTCGGCCGTGGCAAGACCATGCTGATGGACATGTTCTTCAGACTGGCGCCGCTGAAGCGCAAGCGGCGCGCCCATTTCAACGAGTTCATGGCCGACGTGCATGACCGGATCGGGCTGCATCGGGCGGCGCTGAAGGCGGGCACGGCGAAGGGCGACGACCCGATCCCGCCGGTGGCGGCCGCGATCGCCAAGGAATCGCGGCTCCTGTGCTTTGACGAGTTCACCGTCACCGACATCGCCGACGCGATGATCCTGTCGCGGCTGTTCACCGCGCTGTTCGCCAACGGGGTGACACTCGTCGCCACGTCGAACGTCGCCCCGGACGACCTCTATCGGGACGGACTGAACCGGGCGCTGTTCCTGCCGTTCATTGCCACACTGAAGGCCAATGTCGAGGTGGTGGCGGTCGACATTGCGACCGACTACCGGATGCTGAAGCTCAGCCACCTGCCGGTCTACGTCACGCCGCTCGGCCCGGCGGCTGACCGCCAGATGGACGAGGCCTGGGCGGCGGCGACCGAAGGCCACAGCGAGGCGGCGACGGCGCTGGAGGTAATGGGCCGCGAGGTGAAGGTCGCGCGGGCCTCCGGCGCTTCGGCGCGGTTCACCTTCGCGCAATTGTGCGACGAGCCGCTGGGCGCGCGCGATTTCCTGGCGATCGCCGAGCGCTTCGACACGATCTTCATCGACCACATTCCGGTGATGGACCAGACGCGCCGCAACGCGACCAAGCGCTTCATCCTGCTGATCGATACGCTCTACGACCGCCACATCCGCCTGGTGGCGAGCGCGGAGGCGGCGCCGGACCGGCTCTATGCCGGGCGAGACAACGTCACCGAAGCCTTCGAATTCGCGCGCACCGCCTCGCGTCTCAACGAGATGCAGAGCCGGGAATGGGTGGAGGGACAGTCTGCTTCGGAGGTGGGGGCTACTCAAAGCTCATAAACATACATGACGAAGCTCTCGCCGTCGGCGCCAAGACCTTCGTAGAGCGCGCGGGCAGGTTGATTGCCGATCTCCGTGCCGACCCACGCCTCCTCGCAGCCGACCGAGCGCCCGAGTTCGAACAGGCGGCGGATCATCTCGCGCGCAATGCCGCGCCGGTGCAGCCGCGGCGTCACGCCAAGGTTGTCGATATACAATTCCGTCGGCTGGTCCACGTGACGATGCACAACCGCGGCTGCCTGCGCCACGATCTCGCCTTCAAGCAAGGCGACCATGAGATAGTGGCCGGGGCTGGCCAAATATGCCGCGATGCGGGCAGGCTGAGGCATGGCGTCGAATACATCTTCGGCCACCCGCTCCAGCAAGTGCGCATCGGCGGGTGAGACAATTCGGAACTCGATTTCCATCCATCCTTCCCTTGGGCCCTTGAATTCTTACGTTTACGTAAATCAAAACAGTATTAACCGATTGAAAATGTTCAGTCCAAAAGAATCGGTTGAATTTTTTTCCGTCCGGGCCTAATGCCTGCGCCGGTTTCGCCGGCACAGCGTCGGCGGCGCGGGCATATGTCATACAGATTTCAGTCTGTGCGAATAGGCCCTAACGGTTTCAACTCCCGCCGGCCGCGAGTGGACCCGGCGATGCGCAAGGGACGGTTCGCATGGCACGCAACAAGATTGCCCTCATCGGCTCGGGTATGATCGGCGGCACGCTCGCCCATCTGATCGGGCTCAAGGAACTCGGCGACGTCGTCATGTTCGACATCGCGGAAGGCATCCCGCAGGGCAAGGGCCTCGACATCGCGCAGTCCACCCCGGTCGAAGGCGTCGACGCGCGTTACCAGGGCGCCAACGACTATTCGGCGATCAAGGACGCCGACGTGTGCATCGTGACCGCCGGCGTGCCGCGCAAGCCCGGCATGAGCCGCGACGACCTGCTCGGCATCAACCTCAAGGTGATGGAGCAGGTGGGCGCGGGCATCAAGAAATATGCGCCGAAAGCCTTCGTGATCTGCATCACCAACCCGCTCGACGCGATGGTGTGGGCGCTGCAGAAGTTCTCCGGCCTGCCGAAGAGCCATGTGGTCGGCATGGCCGGCGTGCTCGACTCGGCCCGCTTCCGCTACTTCCTCGCCGAGGAGTTCAAGGTGTCGGTCGAGGACGTGTCGGCGATGACGCTCGGCGGCCACGGCGACGACATGGTGCCGATGGTGCGCTATTCGACGGTCGCCGGCATCCCGCTGCCCGACCTCGTCAAGATGGGCTGGACCTCGAAGGAGAAGCTGGACGCCATCGTCGAGCGCACCCGCAAGGGCGGCGGCGAGATCGTCGGCCTGCTCAAGTCCGGTTCGGCCTATTACGCGCCGGCGGCGTCGGCGGTTTCGATGGCCGAGGCCTATCTCAAGGACAAGAAGCGCGTGCTGCCCTGCGCGGCGCATCTGTCCGGCCAGTACGGCCTGAAGGACATGTATGTCGGCGTGCCCGTGGTGATCGGCGCCGGCGGCGTCGAGCGCGTCATCGAGCTCGACTTCAACAAGGCCGAGCAGAAGATGTTCGACAAGTCGGTCGCAGCCGTCCAGGGCCTGTGCGAGGCCTGCGTGACCATCGCCCCGAACCTCGCCAAGTAGGACCAGCGCTCCATGAACATCCACGAATACCAGGCAAAGCAGATCCTCAAGAGCTACGGCGCGCCGGTCGCGGATGGCGTGGCGATCCTCAAGGCGGACGAGGCGCAGAACGCGACGCGCTCTCTGCCGGGCCCGCTCTATGTGGTGAAGAGCCAGATCCATGCCGGCGGCCGCGGCAAGGGCAAGTTCAAGGAACTGCCCGAAACCGCCAAGGGCGGCGTGCGGCTCGCCAAGTCGGTCGACGAGGTCGTGCACAACGTCAAGGAGATGCTGGGCAACACGCTCGTCACCAAGCAGACCGGGCCCGAGGGCAAGCAGGTGAACCGCCTCTATATCGAGGACGGCGCCGACATCGACCGCGAACTCTACCTGTCGCTGCTGGTGGACCGCTCGGTCGGCCAGGTCGCCTTCGTCGTCTCGACCGAGGGCGGCATGGACATCGAGGCTGTTGCCCACGACACGCCGGAGAAGATCGTCACCATCGCGATCGATCCCGTGAAGGGCGTGACGGCCGGCGACGTGAAGAAGATCAACGCGGCCTACGGCCTCTCGGGCGACGCGGCGAAGGACGGCGAGAGCCTGTTTCCGGTCCTCTACAAGGCCTTCGTCGAGAAGGACATGAGCCTGCTCGAGGTCAACCCGCTGATCGTGATGAAGAACGGCCGGCTGCGCGTGCTCGACGCCAAGGTGTCGTTCGACAACAACGCGCTGTTCCGCCATCCGGACATCATGGAACTGCGCGATACGACCGAAGAGGACGAGAAGGAGATTCAGGCCTCCAAATACGACCTCGCCTATGTCGCGCTCGACGGCAATATCGGCTGCATGGTCAACGGCGCAGGCCTTGCCATGGCGACGATGGACATCATCAAGCTCTACGGCGCGGAGCCGGCGAACTTCCTCGATGTCGGCGGCGGCGCCTCCAAGGAAAAGGTCACGGCGGCGTTCAAGATCATCACCGCCGACCCGAACGTGAAGGGCATCCTGGTCAATATCTTCGGCGGCATCATGAAATGCGATGTCATCGCCGAGGGCGTGATCGCCGCGGTCAAGGAAGTCGGCCTGCAGGTGCCGCTGGTGGTGCGCCTCGAGGGCACCAATGTCGAGCTCGGCAAGAAGATCATCAACGAGAGCGGCCTGAACGTCATCTCGGCCGACGATCTCGACGATGCTGCCAAGAAGATCGTCGCGGCGGTCAAGGGCTGAGGATGCGACGTCTCGGCATCGCCGCCGGAGTATCGGGTCTGCTCGCCGTCGGGGTTCTGCCGGCGGCCGCGAACCCGTTTTCGGCGGCGTTCGTCGAGACGTTCAGGGAGACCTGCGTGCCCGAGCGGCTGAGCTACGAGGGTACGGTCGGCCACGCCAGGGCACTCGGATGGATGGCCGTCGAACCGTCGTCGCATCCCAAGTTCGCCAAGGTGATGGAGCATTCGGCCAAGGGGCTCGAAGAGGCAAAGACCGACGGGATGGAGCTGTCGTTCCAACAGGTGTCCCTGGTCCGCACCGTCGAAAGCCGCGACCTGCATCTCATCGTGTCGTTCACCGGGTCGGAATATCTCGACCAGATCGGATGCTATCTTTACGACTTCGCCGCAACCGAGCCGGTCGACGCGGCCGCGGTCGGGCGGATGCTCGGCATTGCGGCGCCCGCGCAGTCGATGGAGACGGCGGAGATCACCAGCCATGTCTGGGGTCCGCCGCCGTCGATGCCGCGCACGCTCGACACCTACCTGACCTATATCCCCGCCGGCAGCCCGCACGTCGATCAGACGGGCTTCGACGGGGTCGTGCTGAAGTTCTCCACCTCCGCGCCGGAGGAGGCAGGCCAATGAGCTTCCCGTCCGGCACCCATGCTATCCGATAGATTGTTCCCGAAAGGCTGAGCGACGCATGTCCATTCTCGTCGACAAGAACACCAAGGTCATCGTGCAGGGCCTGACCGGCAAGACCGGCACGTTCCACACCGAGCAGGCGCTCGCCTATTACGGCACGCAAATGGTCGGCGGCATCCACCCGAAGAAGGGCGGCGAGACATGGACCGGCTCGAAGGGCGAGACCCTGCCGATCTTCGCGACCGTCGCCGAGGCGCGCGACGTCACCGGCGCCACCGCTTCGGTCGTCTACGTGCCGCCGGCAGGCGCGGCCGAAGCGATCCTCGAGGCGATCGAGGCGGAAATCCCGCTGGTGGTCTGCATCACCGAGGGCATCCCGGTCATGGACATGGTCAAGGTCAAGGCGCGGCTCGACAGGTCCAAGACGCGGCTGATCGGGCCGAACTGCCCCGGCATCGTGACGCCGAACGAATGCAAGATCGGCATCATGCCCGGCAACATCTTCAAGAAGGGCTCGGTCGGCGTTGTCTCGCGCTCGGGAACGCTTACCTATGAGGCAGTCTTCCAGACGTCCAACGAGGGCCTTGGGCAGTCGACCGCGGTCGGTATCGGCGGCGACCCGGTGAAGGGCACCGAATTCATCGACATGCTGGAGATGTTCCTCGCCGACGACGAGACCAAGTCGATCATCATGATCGGCGAGATCGGCGGTTCGGCCGAGGAAGACGCGGCGCAGTTCCTGCGCGACGAGGCCAAGCGCGGCCGCAAGAAGCCGATGGCCGGCTTCATCGCCGGCCGCACGGCCCCTGCCGGACGGACCATGGGCCATGCGGGCGCCGTGATCTCCGGCGGCAAGGGCGGCGCGGAAGACAAGATCGCGGCGATGGAAGCCGCGGGCATCAAGGTCTCGCCCTCGCCGGCGCGGCTGGGCAAGACGCTGGTGGAAGCGATCAAGGGCTAGGCGAATGGGGAGTGGCGAGTGGCGAATGGGGTCAAAATTCCCCCACTCGCCATTCGCCAACCACCATTCGCCCAACGAGGAGACGGAGCAAGCGCTCCGACAGACACATGGCAAGGCAGGATCAGGCCAACGACCAGTTCTCGATCACCTCGTTCCTCTATGGCGGGAACGCGGACTATATCGAGCAGCTCTATGCCGACTGGCAGAAGGATGCGTCCTCGGTCAGCGAGGAGTGGCGCGATTTCTTCGGCGGGCTGAAGGACGAGGCGGCAATCGTCGTCAAGAACGCCGAAGGCGCCTCGTGGCAGCAGAAGGGCTGGCCGCAGGCCGCGAACGGCGAACTGGTCTCGGCGCTCGACGGCAACTGGGCCCAGGTCGAGAAGGCGGTCGAGAAGAAGCTGCGCGACAAGGCAACGGTCGGCGCGGCCGCCCCGGCAACCGATCCGGCCGACGTGCAGCGGGCGGCGCGGGATTCGGTGCGGGCCATCATGATGATCCGCGCCTACCGGATGCGCGGCCATCTCCATGCCGACCTCGATCCGCTCGGCATCGCCAAGCCGCAGGAGGACTACAACGAACTGTCGCCGGCGAACTACGGCTTCACGGACGCCGACTTCGACCGCCCGATCTTCATCGACGGCGTGCTCGGCCTCGGCGAATACGCCACCATCCGCCAGATGCTCGACCTGCTGAAGCGGACCTATTGCTCGACGCTCGGCGTCGAGTTCATGCACATTTCCGACCCCGCCGAAAAGGCGTGGATCCAGGAGCGCATCGAAGGCCCCGACAAGGGCGTATTCTTCACCGCCAACGGCAAGAAGGCGATCCTGCACAAGCTGGTCGAGGCCGAGGGCTTCGAGCAGTTCATCGACGTCAAGTACAAGGGCACGAAGCGTTTCGGCCTCGATGGGGGCGAGTCGCTGATCCCGGCACTCGAGCAGATCATCAAGCGGGGCGGCGCGCTCGGCATGGAGGAGATCGTGCTCGGCATGGCCCACCGCGGCCGGCTCAACGTGCTGACCAACGTGATGGCCAAGCCTCACCGCGCCGTCTTCCACGAGTTCAAGGGCGGCTCCTTCGCGCCTGACGACGTGGAGGGCTCGGGCGACGTCAAGTATCATCTCGGCGCATCGTCGGACCGCGAGTTCGACAACAACAAGGTGCACCTGTCGCTGACGGCCAACCCCTCGCATCTCGAGATCGTCGACCCGGTGGTGATGGGCAAGGCGCGCGCCAAGCAGGACCAGCTGTTCGGCCGTACGCGCGAGGAGATCGTGCCGCTGGAAGAGCGCGCCAAGGTGCTGCCGCTGCTGCTGCACGGCGACGCGGCCTTCGCCGGCCAGGGCGTCATCGCGGAAATCCTCGGGCTGAGCGGCCTGCGCGGCCATCGCGTCGCCGGCACGCTGCATTTCATCATCAACAACCAGATCGGCTTCACCACCAATCCGCGCTTCTCGCGCTCGTCGCCATATCCGTCGGACGTGGCGAAGATGATCGAGGCGCCGATCTTCCACGTCAATGGCGACGATCCGGAAGCAGTGGTCTATGCCGCCAAGGTGGCGACCGAGTTCCGGATGAAGTTCCACAAGCCGGTCGTGGTGGACATGTTCTGCTACCGCCGCTTCGGCCATAACGAGGGCGACGAGCCGGCCTTCACGCAGCCTCTGATGTACAAGAACATCCGCGGCCGTCAGACGACGCTGGCGATCTATGCCAAGAAGCTCATCGCGGAAGGCGTGGTCTCCGAAGCCGAAGTCGACAAGATGAAGGCGGACTGGCGCGCGCATCTGGAGGCCGAGTTCGAGGCCGGACAGGCCTACAAGCCCAACAAGGCCGACTGGCTGGACGGGGCGTGGTCCGGACTGCGTTCCGCAGACAGCCAGGACGAACTGCGCCGCGGCAAGACCGCGGTGCCGGTCAAGACGCTGAAGGAGATCGGCAAGAAGCTGACCGAGACGCCGAAGGATTTCGAGGCGCACAAGACGATCCAGCGTTTCCTCGACGCGCGGCGCAAGATGATCGACACGGGCGAAGGTCTCGACTGGTCGACGGCCGAGGCGCTCGCCTTCGGCGCGATCCTGCTCGACGGCAATCCGATCCGGCTGTCCGGCCAGGATTCCGAGCGCGGCACCTTCTCGCAGCGCCATTCGGTGCTCTATGACCAGCGCGACGAGAACCGCTACATCCCGCTGAACAATCTGGGACCCCAGCAGGCCTATTACGAGGTCATCAACTCGATGCTCTCGGAAGAGGCCGTGCTTGGCTTCGAATACGGTTACTCGCTGGCCGAACCCAAGGCGCTGACGCTGTGGGAGGCCCAGTTCGGCGACTTCGCCAACGGGGCGCAGGTGGTGTTCGACCAGTTCATCTCGTCGGGCGAGCGCAAGTGGTTGCGCATGTCGGGCCTCGTCTGCCTGCTGCCGCACGGCTACGAAGGCCAGGGACCGGAGCATTCGTCGGCCCGGCTCGAGCGGTTCCTGCAGCTTTGCGCCGAGGACAACATGCAGGTGGCGAACGTCACGACGCCGGCGAACTACTTCCACATCCTGCGCCGCCAGCTGAAGCGCGATTTCCGCAAGCCGTTGATCCTGATGACGCCGAAGTCGCTGCTGCGCCACAAGCGGGCGGTGTCGACGCTGGCCGAGATGTCGGGCGAGAGCTCGTTCCACCGCCTCCTGTGGGACGACGCGCAGATGCTGCCCGACCAGGCGATCAAGCTGGTGAAGGACTCGAAGATCCGCCGCGTCGTGCTGTGCTCGGGCAAGGTCTACTACGACCTCTACGAGGAGCGCGAGAAGCGCGGCATCAACGACGTCTACCTGCTGCGCGTCGAACAGCTCTATCCGTTCCCGGCCAAGGCGCTGATCACGGAACTGTCGCGCTTCCGCAACGCCGAGATGGTGTGGTGCCAGGAGGAGCCGAAGAACATGGGCGCCTGGGCCTTCATCGATCCGTATCTGGAATGGGTGCTGGCCCATATCGACGCCAAGCACCAGCGCGTCCGCTACACCGGACGTCCGGCCGCCGCCTCTCCGGCAACCGGCCTGATGTCGAAGCACCTGGCGCAGCTCGAGGCCTTCCTCGAAGACGCGCTGGGCGGCAACTGAACTCGAGCACAGCGAAAAAAGGCAGACCGATGGCTACCGAAATCCGTGTTCCGACACTCGGCGAATCCGTCACCGAGGCGACCGTCGGCAAGTGGTTCAAGAAGGCCGGCGACGCGATCGCCGCCGACGAGCCTCTGCTCGAACTCGAAACCGACAAGGTGACGGTGGAGGTGCCCGCGCCCGCCGCCGGCGTCCTGTCGGAGATCACCGCGCAGGAAGGCGAGACGGTCGGCCTCGGCGCGCTGCTCGGCACGATCGGCGAAGGCACGGGCGCGAAGCCCGCCGCCAAGGCGGAGGCGAAGCCCGAGGCGGTCGCGCAGGCGGCCGGTGCGTCGGGGGCTGCCACGTCAAAGGAAGCGGCCGAGAAGACGGCCAAGATCGCCGGCGAAGGCCCGGTCGAGAAGCGCGATATGCCGCCGGCGCCGGCCGCGGCCAAGCTGCTCGCCGAGACCAATCTTTCGGCCGACCAGGTGTCCGGCTCGGGCAAGCGTGGCCAGGTGCTGAAGGGCGACGTGCTCGACGCGATCGCCAAGGGCGCGCCCTCGCAGCCGGCCGAGACGCCGTCGGTTCCCGCCGCGCCGCGCGCCCCATCGACGGCCGACGACGCCGCGCGCGAGGAACGGGTGAAGATGACCCGCCTGCGCCAGACCATCGCGCGCCGGCTCAAGGACGCGCAATCGACCGCCGCGATGCTGACCACCTTCAACGAGGTGGACATGAGCGGGGTGATGTCGCTGCGCTCGAAATACAAGGACGTGTTCGAGAAGAAGCACGGCGTGAAGCTCGGCTTCATGGGCTTCTTCACCAAGGCGGTGACGCATGCGCTGGCAGAGATCCCGGCGGTCAATGCCGAGATCGACGGCACCGACATCATCTACAAGAACTACGCCCATATCGGCGTCGCGGTGGGCACCGACAAGGGCCTCGTCGTGCCGGTGGTGCGCAATGCGGACGCCATGTCTATCGCCGAGATCGAGAAGGAAATCGGCAGACTTGGCATCGCGGCCCGCGACGGCAAGCTCGGCATGGCCGACATGCAGGGCGGCACGTTCACCATCTCCAACGGCGGCGTCTACGGTTCGCTGATGTCGACGCCGATCCTCAACGCGCCGCAGTCCGGCATTCTCGGCATGCACAAGATCCAGGATCGGCCGGTGGTGGTCGGCGGCCAGATCGTCATCCGCCCGATGATGTACCTGGCGCTCAGCTACGACCACCGCATCGTCGACGGCAAGGAAGCGGTGACGTTCCTGGTGCGGGTCAAGGAAAGCCTCGAGGATCCGGAACGGCTGGTGCTGGATCTGTAACTATGCCGACGGTGGCGGTGGTCGATGGCGCGAAGATCCAGGTCTTCGCGTCCGAACATCCTCCGCCCCACTTTCACGTGGCTTCCGGCGGCTATCGTGCGCAGATCGCGATCGATCCGTTGCGGTTGCTCAATGGATATCTACCGCCCGCGAAGCTCTCAACTGTGCTATCGTGGGTGTCGACCAGACAAGCGGCCTTGATGGCCGCGTGGAATGCAATAGCTGAACATCGTCTGCCAGGGCGGATCGAATGAAGAGACCACTGCATATCCTTGCGGCAGAAGCGGTAATCCCCGGCGTGCTCAAGGTGGTCTGGAGCGACGGCTACGAAGGTGTCGTGGATATTCGCGGCTTGCTGAAGGCCGGTCCGATCTTCGAGCCCCTGCAAGACCCCAGCTATTTTCGATCCGTCAAGGTCGATACGTTCGGTCACTCCATATACTGGGGTGAGGAATACGCCGAGGACGTCGACTTTGGCTGCGATCGGCTTCGCGAAATGGCCGAGGAACAGGCCGCATTACTGGCCAAGGCGAGCTGACGCGCCTCATGGATTTCTCGCGACGGACCCATGCGGCGGAGGCTGGAGCCGGCCGACAGCAGCGAGTAGGCGGAACCGCAAGCCGTGCCAGCCGCCTTGTCCTGATCGGCGCGTTGATATCGGGGTTTGCCGGTTCTTCCCACGCCGCCTGCAGGCAGGAGCTCGCGGTCTATTCCGAGCCCGAGGCGAACGCTTCGCTCGAATTCACGCCCGCTGCGCCGAACGGCTCCACGTCGCACACGTTCAAGGTCAAGTTCCCCGAGAACTCGGTGGTCCTGGACGGGATCGTGATGTGGACCGAAGGCGTGGCGCGGCCCGTCGGCATCGTCATGCACAAATGCCCGGAAGGAGACGTCACCGGCGCCGAACTCGATGCCTGCACGGTGTGGCAGGGCGTCATCTACGCCATCGACGGGCAGGGCAATGTCGACCTGCTGCCGCCCGAAGGCGCGGATTCCGCGGCGCAGCTTCTGCTGCCCGATTTCGCGCCGGCACTCAGGCAATCCTCCGCCTATGGGATGGAAGGGGTGTCGAAAATGCCATGGGACGCGTTCAAGATGTCGGGATGCCAGGAATGAGCGGGAAGGTTCTTCTGGTCACCGGCGGGAGCCGGGGCATAGGCGCCGAGACCGCGCGGCTGGCGGCGGCGCGGGGATGGCGCGTCGCGGTGAATTACGTCTCCGACAGGGCGGCGGCGGAGGCCGTCGTGGCGGGTATAGCGGGCGCCGGCGGCGAGGCACTCGCGGTGCAGGGCGACGTGGGTACGGAGGCGGACGTGCTGTCCATGTTCGCCGCGGTCGATTCCCGCTGGGGGCGGCTCGACGGGCTGGTCAACAATGCCGGCGTGGTCGACCGCATGGGGCGGCTCGACGAGATGAGCGCGGCGCGTCTCGAGCGGATGATGCGCATCAATGTGATCGGCTCGATGCTGTGCGCCCGCGAGGCGGTGAAGCGCATGTCGACGCGGCACGGCGGACAGGGCGGCGTGATCGTCAACCTGTCGTCCGCCGCAGCGAGGCTCGGCAGCCCCGGCTGGTATGTGGACTACGCCGCCTCGAAGGGGGCGATCGACACGTTCACCAAGGGCCTGGCGCTCGAAGTCGCGGACGAGGGAATACGGGTCTGCGGGGTGCGCCCGGGGATCGTCGACACCGACATCCATGCCTCCGGCGGCGAGCCGGACCGGGTGGAGAAAGTCCGCTCCGGACTTCCCATGAAAAGGGAAGGCAGACCTGAGGAAATTGCATCGGCCGTCGTCTGGCTTTTGTCGGACGAGGCATCCTATATCACCGGCACGCTGCTCGACGTGAGCGGCGGGCGCTGAACCAGCACGACGGGAGACCGGACGATGGCCTATGACGTGATCTTTATCGGAACCGGCCCGGGCGGCTATGTCGGCGCGATCAAGGCGGCGCAGCTCGGCCTGAAGACGGCCGTGGTCGAGAAGCGCGAGACCTATGGCGGCACGTGCCTCAACATTGGCTGCATCCCGTCGAAGGCGCTGCTGCACGCCTCCGAGATGTTCGCTGAGGCCGGGCATTCGTTCGACGCGCTCGGCATCGAGGGTGTGAAGCCGAAGCTCAACCTGACGAAGATGATGGCGCACAAGGACGCGACGGTGGCGTCCAACGTCGGCGGCGTCGCCTTCCTGTTCAAGAAGAACAAGATCGACGCCTTCCGCGGCACGGGCAGGATCGCCGCCCCCGGCAAGGTGGCGGTGACCGGCGAGGACGGCAAGGTGACCGAGGTCGAGGGCGCCAACATCGTCATCGCCACCGGGTCGGACGTGGCCGGCATTCCCGGCGTCAAGGTCGACATCGACGAGAAGGTGATCGTCTCGTCCACCGGCGGCATCGCGCTCGACAAGGTGCCGGCCAGCATGGCCGTCGTCGGCGGCGGGGTGATCGGCCTCGAACTCGGCTCGGTCTGGGCGCGGCTCGGCGCCAAGGTGACGGTCGTGGAGTATCTCGACACGATCCTCGGCGGCATGGACGGCGAGATATCGAAGCAGTTCCAGCGGATGCTGGCCAAGCAGGGAATCGACTTCAAGCTCGGCGCCAAGGTGACGGCTGTCGAGAAGGGCAAGAAGGGCGCGACCGTGACCTTCGAGCCGGTGAAGGGCGGCGCGGCGGAGACGCTCGCTGCCGACGTCGTGCTGATCGCCACCGGCAGGCGCCCCTACACCGACGGGCTCGGGCTGGAGGAAGCGGGCGTCGAGATGGATCGGGGCAAGGTCAAGACCGACGGCCAATACCAGACCAACGTCAAGGGCATCTACGCCATCGGCGACGTGATCGCCGGGCCGATGCTGGCGCATAAGGCCGAGGACGAAGGCATCGCGGTCGCCGAGATTCTCGCCGGCCAGCGTGGCCATGTGAATTACGATGCGATCCCGAGCGTGGTCTATACCAGCCCCGAAGTCGCCTCGGTGGGCAAGACCGAGGAAGAGCTGAAGAAGGCGGGCATCGACTACAAGGTCGGCAAGTTCCCCTTCACGGCGAACGGCCGCGCGCGCGCGATGCTGCATACCGAAGGGCTGGTAAAGATCCTCGCCGACAAGGTGACGGACCGGGTGCTCGGCGCACATATCGTCGGCTTCGGCGCCGGCGAGATGATCCACGAACTGACGGTGCTGATGGAATTCGGCGGTTCGTCGGAGGATCTGGCGCGTACGACCCATGCGCATCCGACCATGTCGGAAGCGGTGCGCGAGGCGGCGCTGGCGACGTTCTTCAAGCCGATCCACATCTGAGCGACAGGCATTGCGGATGCACAACGGCCCGCCGGATGGCGGGCCGTCGTCGTTTCAGGAGCCGCGCGGCCTTTACTGGGCCGGAGCGGGCTGTGCCGGCGGAGGCGTCGGGGCCGGAGCCGGACCGGGCTCGGGAGCCGGCGCGGGCTCTGCCGGGGCAGGCTGCGTGGGCGCGGGCGCGGGTTCGGCCGCGGGCGGCGTCGGCTCGGGAGCCGGAGCGGCCGGCGGGGTTGCCGGGGCCGGCTCAGTTGCCGCCGGGGGCGGCGGAGCATCCGGGCCGGGTGCGTCACCGCCGGTGCCGAAGACGAAATAGGCGATGATCGCGAGGATTATGACGACGGCCGCGATCATGACGCCCGTGCCGCCGCTGCGCGACTGGACGACCGTCCGGTTGTCCACGCGGGCCGGATCATAATCCGCGCGGGTTGGATCGGTCGCCGGATGAGGCGGAGGGGTGCCCCGCGGATCAGGATTGAGGGGATCCACCATCTTGGTTCTCCATTGCTGCTACGCTGCCACAACGTCGAACGGGCGGAATGGTTCAAATTGCCGTGAGGACTGCCTCTTCACAAACGAAAACGGCCGGACACAAAGGCCGGCCGCAATCCATTCGAGCTATCCGACGGCTTATTCCTCGGCAGGCTTCGTCTCTTCGGTCTTCACCGTGGTCTCTGCGGCTGTCGATGCCGTGGTCGACATGTCGAGGGTCGCGACCGACTGGGTGGTCTCGGCCTTGACCATGTCATGGCCGCAGGCGGCGAGTGCGCCAGAGGCGGTCAATCCAAGCAGTGCGGCTGCGGCGAACAGGGTCTTCATCGTCGTCTCCCGTGCTGGTCGATGGCGGAACGCTAACACCGACGGGCAGGGACGCAAAATCACGCTTTACGTGATCACTCGGCGCGGGTGACCGTGTAGCCGTCCTTGCGCAGGAGCTCGACGACACCTTCTTCGCCGGGAAGATGCAGGGCGCCGACCGCGATGAAGGCGCCTCCCGCGTCCAGGAACGCCTTCGCCTCGCGGGCCATCACGCCGTTGCGCGCCGTGATCATGGTCTCCTCGAAGGCGGAGTAGCCGGACTTGCCGTCCTCGCCGGAGGGAAGGGCCGCCTCGAAGAAGGGCCAGAACATGCCGGTATCGCCGGCGAGATAGATGTCGATCATCGTTTCGATGACGTCGTCGATGCCGTCGCCGAGCCTGAGCGTCTCGACGAGCCCTTCGACGTGGAACTCGAGCGGCAGGGAGGCCATCGCTTCCAACTGGCTCTTCGCGGTCTCCAGCCCGCCGAGCGTCTTGCCCGCGGCTTCGGCCTGCCTGGCGAGATTGATGTCGAGCACGGGCTCGCCCGCGGCCTTGCGCGCCATCTCGCAGGCCGGGAGCGCGACCATCGCGGACAGGATCCAGGGCTTCATCTTGATGACGCTGGCGAGCGGAATGCCGCGCTTGGACAGCGCCGCCTCGACCATCTTCTCGTCTTCCGGAGAAAGGAGCGAGGGCAGCGTCGTCTTGTCCGTGAACATCATAAGTTCCGGATCTTCCATGAAGCCCGCCATCATCTTCGCCTGATCGAGCACGTCGGTGGTCTCGATCACCACGGTGGACGAAGTGTCGAAGGCGGCCTGCGCGTCGGCCGGCAGCGTGACGACGCGCGGGTCGGTCATGTGCATGGTGCCGAAAAGGAAAGAGGGCTTGGCGCCCTCTTTTTCGATCTTCCAGAGGAGCCCGGCTCCGTTCGGCGTCTTCGCCGCCTCCGCTTTTATCCTGTCGAGGGCAGCCGGATCGGAGGCCGCCATCTCCTCGATCATGTTCTTGCCGGTGCAGACCGGCGTCGCCGCTTCGGCCCTGCCGGCGAACAGGAACAGGGTAGCGAGGAAGGCCAGCAGGAAGAACAGGTTGGCGAACGCGACCAGCCACAGCGAGACGCTGGCGGCGCGATCGGCGAGGGCGACGGCTTTCTTCATGCCGCCGAGCCTAGGCGGAAATTCCGGCTTTTCCGTTAATGGCGGGCGACAAATGCGCCCTGTCAGGCACGCGGATGGGCAGCGTCGTAGATGTCGAGCAGGCGCTTGGTGTCGACGCCGGTATAGACCTGCGTGGTGGACAGACTCGAATGGCCGAGCAGTTCCTGGATGGTGCGCAGGTCGCCGCCGCGCCCGAGAAGATGCGTGGCGAAGGAATGGCGCAGGGCATGCGGCGTGGCGGTGTCGGGGAGGTTGAGGGCCGAGCGCAGCTTCTGCATCTCGCGCTGGATGATGGCCGGCTGCAGCGGCCCGCCCTTGGCGCCGCGAAACAGCAGGCCCTGGTTGTCGAGGTGGTAGGGGCAAAGCCGGCGATACTCGGCGACGGCCTTGAGGGCGATCGGCAGCAGCGGCACGAGGCGGGTCTTGCTGCCCTTGCCGGTGACCCGCAGCGTCGTCTCGCCGTGTGCAAACTGCGCACCAGTGAGGCCGAGCGCCTCTGAAATGCGCAGGCCGCAGCCGTAGAGCAAGGTGAGCACGGCGGCATTGCGGGCGGCGATCCACGGCTCTTCGTTCAATTGCTCGCCGAGAGCCACAACGCGTTTGGCGTCGGCGGCAGTAAGCGGTTTCGGCAGCGACTTCGGCTGTTTCGGCGCACGCATGGCGGCGGCTCCGGCAGCGTTGGCAAGCCCTCGCTTCTCCAGCCAGCGCAGGAAGGATCGCACGCCGGCAAGCCCGCGCCCAAGCGTGCGCGCGCCGGCTCCATCGGTGCGGCGGCGCGCAAGGAAGGCCCGCAGATCGGCGGTGCGGAGCGCCGCGATGTCCTTCAGGCCGGGCGGCGCGCCGACATGCTCGGTGAGGAAGAGCAGGAACTGGCGCGTGTCGCGCTCATAGGCCTCGACGGTGAGCGGCGAGAGACGTCGTTCTCGCGCGAGCATCTTCAGCCAGTCGCCGCGCGCCTTGTGCAGGTCGTCCCTGGCGGTGATGAGTAACTCGTTCACGCCGGCCCTTTCGCGCCCGAATCCCGCGCCATGCTGATTTGGCGACCTTACCAGAGTGTGAAACGAGGCGCAGATTGTCTTGAACCGTGCGGAGAGCTAGGAGAATGGCGAGGAGATCGACATGTCGAAGCCGCAAAATCCCATCCAGATGGCCGTGATC
Organism: Mesorhizobium sp.; assembly: GCA_019635735.1. GTDB lineage: Bacteria > Pseudomonadota > Alphaproteobacteria > Rhizobiales > Rhizobiaceae > Mesorhizobium_A. The sequence goes on along the minus strand of JAHBYX010000002.1, from coordinate 369,284 downwards.
GGCGCCGCGCACGGAATCAAGGGCGAAGTGCGCGTCAAGAGCTATACCGGCGACCCGCTGGCGCTGGACGACTACGGGCCGCTCTACGCGGAGGACGGCCGCGCCTTCACGATCCTCGACATACGCATGCAGAAGGACATGGCCGTCGTCCGGTTCAAGGGCGTCAACGACCGCTCGGCGGCCGAGGCGCTGACCGGCACCGCGCTCTTCGTCGACCGCGACATGCTGCCGGACGACCTAGAAGACGAGGAGTTCTACCATGCCGACCTGATCGGGCTGGACGCGGTGGACATAGAGGAAGCGCCGATCGGCAAGATCATCGCGGTTCACAATTTCGGAGGCGGCGATATCCTCGAAATCGCACGCGGCGGGAAGACGACCGTGCTGGTCCCGTTCACCAAGGCGGCGGTGCCGGCGGTTGACATGCCAGCCGGCAAGGTGCGGATCGATCCGGTCTCCGCGGGCCTCGTGGAGACCGATGAGGAAGAGGCGCCGGACGAGCACAGGGCGGTCGACAAGCGCCCGCGCGGGCCGAAATCGGCGGGCGGCAACAGGTGACATTCCGTGCCACGGTGCTGACGCTCTATCCGGAGATGTTTCCAGGCGCGCTGGGTGTGTCGCTTGCCGGCAAGGCGCTGGAGCGGGGCGACTGGTCGCTGGAGACGGTGCAGATCCGCGACTTCGGCCTCGGCCGCCATCGCGCCGTCGACGATACGCCGGCCGGCGGCGGGGCGGGCATGGTGCTGCGGGCGGATGTGCTCGGCTCGGCGATCGACCATGCGGCGGCTGGGGGCGACCCTCGTCCGAAGCTGCTGATGAGCCCGCGCGGAAAGCCGCTGACGCAGGCGCGCGTGCGCGAACTGGCGGCGGGGCCGGGCGTAGTTATCGTCTGCGGCCGCTTCGAAGGAGTGGACCAGCGGGTGATCGAGGCACGGAACCTCGAGGAGGTGTCGATCGGCGACTACATCCTGTCGGGCGGGGAGCCTGCGGCGCTGGTCCTGCTCGACGCGGTTGTGCGGCTGCTGCCGGGGGTGATGGGCAACGAGGATTCGGGCGGCGAGGAGAGCTTCGAGAACGGGTTGCTGGAGCATCCGCACTATACGCGCCCGCCCGAATGGGAGGGACGGCCGATCCCAGAGGTCCTGATGTCGGGCAATCACGGGAAGATCGCGAAATGGCGGCGCGAGCAGGCGGGGACGTTGACGCGAGAACGGCGGCCCGATCTCCTGACGGCGAGTGAGTGGGAGGAAAAATGACTTCGCTGCTGCGACTTGAACGCGCCGCGATGGCGCTTGCGGCACTTGTCGCCTTTCAACTGTCCGACGGGAGCTGGTGGCTCTTCGCCGCGCTGATCCTTGCGCCCGACCTGTCGATGATCGGCTATCTCGTCAATCCGAGGGTCGGAGCCCGCGCCTACAATGCGGTGCATGGCTGGTTCGCGCCGGTCGCCCTCTGGCTGGCCGCCCTCGCTGCCGCTTCGCCGCTGTTGACCCAGCTTGCCATCATCCTGGCCGCGCATATCGCGATCGACCGCACTCTCGGCTATGGATTGAAGCACGAGAGCGGCTTCCAGGACACCCATCTCGGCCGGATCGGGCGAGCGACGGAACCGCGGCCGTAGACCCGCTCAGCCCGTCACGAAGTAATACAGCGCCAGCAGCAGGCCGACCGCGATGACGAAGACGCGCAGCGCAAGCTGCGGCACCCGCTTGGCGATCCAGACGCCCGACCAGCCGCCGATCGCGACGGCGGGGATCATGACGAAAGCCTGCGGCCAGGCGACCACGCCGCCGGCGACGAAAACGACGATCGCGACCGCGGCGATGACGATCGAGAGCATGTTCTTCAGCGCATTGAGGCGGTGGTAGTCGCCTTCCTGGGTCAGCCCCAGCGTCGCCAGCATCATCACGCCCATGCCGGCGCCGAAGAAGCCGCCATAGACCGCGGTGACGAACTGGACGAGCGCTCCGGCGAAGCCGCCGACGGCGGCGTGCTGTCCAGGCTTCGGCTTCGGCTTGAGCCAGGGTCCGGCGGCGAAGATGGCGGTCGCGGCGATGAGCAGCCAAGGCACCAGCGCGCGGAAGGACGGGTTGTCGAGCGCGAGCAGGATCAGCGCGCCGGCCAGTGCGCCCGCCGCCGAGATCAGAGAGAGGACAAGCGCGCCGCGCCAGAATGTCCTGATGTCGCTCCAGTAGGCGAGCGTCGAGGTAATGTAGCCGGGAAACTGGGTGATCGAGGAGGTGGCGTTGGCGACGATCGGCGGGATGCCGGCGACGGACAGCGCCCCGAATGTGAGAAACGTGCCGCCGCCCGCGACGGCATTGACCGCGCCGGCAATCACGCCGGAAGCGAAGAGGATGAGGGCGTCTATGAGGCTCAAGGCGGCATTCCGTCTGTGGGTGCTGCCCTGCTGTAGCCAGAGCGGGCCGGGGCGGCAAGGCGGGCATGTGGAGAACGCGCGTCCTCCCCTTGCGGCAGGGACGGCTCCCGCTAGACTCGCGCGTCGTGGACAGGGAGAGACCTTCATGCCGAGACTGCCGATCATCGCTGTTGCACTTGCCGCCATGACGGCGACGGCCGCCGCGCAGGACGGAATCAGGCGCACGCCGCTGCAGAAGGTCGATTTCCCGGAAGGCTATACGACAGTCACCGGGCTCGCCGAGATCCAGCCGGGCGTATCGGCGGGCCGCCATACGCATCCCGGCATCGAGACGGGCTATGTGCTGGAGGGCGAGACGGTGCTGTCGATCGACGGGCAGGGCGATGTCACGATGAAGGCCGGCGATTCCTATGTCATTCCGGCCGGCGTTCCCCACGATGCGAAGGCCGTCGGCGAGAAGCCGGTCAAGGTGCTGGGCATCTACGTGGTCGAACGCGGCAAGCCGCTCGCTTCGCCGGCGAAGTGATCATCGCGACAGTCGGTTCTCATCGTCGATGAGTGTCAGGCGGTGGGGAGCGGTCGGCCCCCATCGCCAGAGCACGAGGTTCAAGTCCGAAGCCGTCGAGCCGACGGCAAAGCTTCTCACCAGGATCCCGTTGTGGCCGGAGGCCGCCAGCCGCCGCGCCAAGGCCTGCGTCGGCGCCTCTCCCTGCTTCCTCATTCGCTCGCGCCATGCCGGGTCGGACAGGATGTCCGGGTCGATATCGTGCGCGGCCAGCGAATGTTCGTCGCGGGTGTCGAACGCGGCCTCTATGTCGGCATCGTAGGACACGAGTGTTGTCGGCTGGAGGCTGCCCACCTGGTTTGCCTCGCGAAGCGCTGTCATCACGGTGAGCGACGCATAGAGCGCTGCCACGCCCTTTGCGTTGAACCGGCCCCCGTGCAGTTCGGCTCCCTTTCCCGAAAGCGGCTCGCGGGCGTAGATCGGGTTCAGCGCGCGATAGAGCGTGCCCCGATAGCGAATCGCCATTGCTAGGGCCATGCCTCTAGGCGTGAATGCCGGCGTCGACCGCGTCGATATAGTCGAGCACCTCGTCGGCGCGGCCCTGTCTGACGAGTTGCATCGCGGAAAGGCCCGAGAAACCCGGCAGGGGTTCGGAGCGATACCACGCATATGCCATCAGCGCTGATCCGAAGCGCGGCTCGACCTTGTTCAGCACCTCGACCATTTCGCGCAGTCGGCGCTGCGTCCGAACCGAACCGAGGCGATCCTTGCGCTGCACCGCGTCCTTGCCGAGACCTGCCGTGCGCGCCACTTCGTCGCTGGTCGTGCGGAGCGCGGCCGCGATCTTGCGCGGCGCAAAGAACCCGTCTTCGGCATATTGTGCGAGACCCATCGGAATTCTCCGCCATGAATACAGACGGAAAATAGCGTCAATCTAGCCGGCATTCAAGCGAGGCATGCGGGTTGACCTGGCCGGCGGTGTCCTTTTGCGGGTGGGATCACGCTGAATCGCGCAAAATCGCCGTCCGGTGGTGACAATCCGCCCGCGATGGTGTATCGGCACGCGCGGAAATCGGGAATTCCCGGTGCCATAACCAAGACCCAAGTGAATTCGCCCCTGCCTTCCCGCATCGGGATGGCATAGCCGGACGGTCAAAGAACTGACCGGCAACAGTCGGGCGCTCTGGCTGGCGCAAGAACGAAGAAAGGTTCCGACGATGGATATCATCCGTCAGCTTGAGGCCGAGCAGGCCGCAAAGATCGAAGAGAAGCGCAAGTTCCCCGAATTCCAGCCCGGCGACACCGTCCGCGTCCAGGTGCGCGTCACCGAAGGCACGCGCACCCGCGTGCAGGCCTATGAAGGCGTCTGCATCTCGCGCAAGGGCGCCGGCTTCCAGGAAAGCTTCACCGTCCGCAAGATCTCCTACGGCGAGGGCGTCGAGCGCGTCTTCCCGGTCTATTCGCCGATGGTCGAAGCTGTCGAGATCGTCCGCCGCGGCAAGGTCCGCCGCGCCAAGCTCTATTACCTGCGCGACCGCCGCGGCAAGTCGGCCCGCATCTCCGAGAACACCGGCGTGCGCGCCCGCAAGCTCAACGATTCCGAGCGCGATGCGCTGAACGCCGAGCGCGCCCGCATCGAGGCCGAGAAGATCGCCGCCGCCGAGGCGCTGGCCAAGGAGAAGGCCGCCCAGGACGCCGCCGAGGCCAAGGCCGCCGCCGAAGCCGCCAAGGCAGCGGAAGCCGCGAGCGAATAAGGGTTCCACCGTTCGAATTCCGGAAAGGCGCGGAGCGATCCGCGCCTTTTTCGTTTCGGCTGGACGAGTTGCGTGCCATGCCTTGCATGCGTACGCCAGCCGGATAGATTTGCTCGATCCTTCAGAGAGCTTTCCCGGAGTTCGAGATGACGAAGATGAGAATGTTCCTTGCCGGCCTCGTTGCGGCCGTCCTGCTGCCCGCGCTGGCGATGGCCCAGTCGCTTCCCGATCTCGGGGGCAAGAAGGTCGTGGTCGTGACCGAGAACGCCTATTTCCCGCTGCAGTTCGTCGACCCCAAGACCAGCCAGCCGGTCGGCTGGGAATATGACGCGATGGCCGCGCTGGCGAAGAAGCTCAATTTCACCGTCGAGTACCAGAACACGTCGTGGGACGCGATGATTCAGGCCGTGTCGGACAAGCAATACGACATGGGCATGACCGGCATCACCATCAAGGACGAGCGCAAGGAGAAGGTCGACTTCTCCGACCCCTACATGCTCTCCGAGATCTTCATGCTCGTCCGCGCCGACGAGAGCCGCTTCTCCGACCCGAAGGCCTTCGCGGCGGACGAAAAGCTGCTGGTCGGCGCGCAGGCGGGCACCTCGCCGTTCTATGTCGCGGTCTACAACGTGCTCGACGGCAACGAAGCCAATCCGCGCATCAAGCTGTTCGAGACCTTCGCGGCCTCGGTGGCGGCGCTCCAGTCCGGTGACGTCGACCTGGTCCTGACCGACAGCGCCGGCGGCAAGGCGCTGGTCGCGGCGTCGGGCGGCAAACTGAAGATGGTCGGAGAGCCGCTGCAGGCGGAGGAATTCGGCTTCATCTTCCCGAAAGGCTCCGATCTCGTCGCGCCGATCAATGCCGGCATCGCCGCGCTGAAGGCCGACGGCACGTTCGACGCCATCACCCAGAAATGGTTCGTGGACTACAAGCCCTGAGCGGGTTGCGGTGATGGACTATGCATTCGACGGCTACCGGCCGGGGAGCCTCGCCGGCGTCGTCGGCCTGCACATGGATTATTACCGCGACGCCTGGGGCTTCGGCCTGGAGTTCGAAACCAAGGTGGCGCTGGAGATGGCGGAGTTCCTGCGCCGGATGGAGCCGGGCCGCGACCTGTTCCTGACCGCCTGGGACAGGCAAGGGCATCTGGCCGGTTCGGTGACGATCGACATCTCCGGCGGCGGACCGCAGGGCGCGCATCTCAGGTGGTTCATCGTCTCCGGCGAGACCCGTGGAAAGGGGCTGGGCAAGGAGTTGATGGAGCGTGCGATCGGACATTGCGACAGGCGCCCGGCGCCGCAGATCTGGCTGACGACGTTTGCCGGGCTGGATGCGGCGCGCGGCCTCTACGAGAAGCACGGGTTCAGGCTGGTGTCCGAAAGCAGCGAGGACCAGTGGCGCGGCGGCGTGCGCGAGCAACTGTTCGTGCGACGTCGGAAAGACTGACGTGGCGCGGCCCGCGGCAGGCGAATTCCCCTACTGGCTCGTCGCGGCCGCTCTCGTCGGGATCGCGGCGGCGCTGGCGATCGCGGCGAGCGAACTCTACGCGCAGATTTTCGTGACGATCGCCAAGGGCATCTGGATCACCATCTTCGTCACCATCGTCGCCTTTGCGCTTGCATCCGCCCTCGGCCTTTGCGTCGCGCTGATGGGACTGTCCGGATCGAGGGTGCTGAGCCAGATCGCGCGCTTCTACATCGAGATCATCCGCGGCGTGCCGATCCTGGTTCTCCTGTTCTGGATCGCGTTTGCCGGCGCGCCGGCCTTCGTGGCCGCATGGAACGCTGTGCTGGGCGGCATTTTCGGCGAGATGCAGGTGCGCGACGTGTCGCTGCTGTGGCGCGCAATCATCGCGCTGATGATCGCCTATTCCTCGTTCATCGCCGAGATTTTCCGGGCGGGCATCCAGTCGGTGCCGGAAGGCCAGATCGACGCGGCCAAGACCCTCGGGCTCAGCCGGTTCCAGCGCTTCCGCCACATCGTCTGGCCGCAGGCCTTCCGCACCATCCTGCCGCCCTACTCGAACGACTTCATCGCCATGGTGAAGGACTCCTCGCTCGTGTCCGTGCTGGGCGTGGCCGACATCACCCAGATGGGCAAGATCTACGCCGCAGGCTCCTTCCGCTTCTTCGAGACCTATTCGATCGTTGCCTATATCTACCTGCTGCTGACGATTTCGCTGTCGCTTGCGCTCAGAGGATTGGAGCGGCGCATGCGCAAGGTGGATGAGCAATGAGTGCGGACCAGGCCAGCGACGCACTGAACCAGGTTTATGCCGCGCGCAACGAGACAGAGCTCGCCGCCGCCTATGCCGCGTGGTCGAACGGATACGATCGCGAGACCGCCGCGCTCGGCTACTGCCTGCCCTTCATGATCGCGGCGTGGGTGGCGCGGCATGTTCCGGCCGATGCCGGGCCGCTGCTGGACGCCGGGTGCGGCACAGGGCTTTCGGGGCCCTATCTGGCGGCGCTCGGCTATCGCGAGATCGACGGGCTCGACATGTCGGCGGAGATGCTGGCGCTGGCGCGCGGGCGGGGCGTCTACCGGACCCTGATCGAGGCCGCGCTGGGCGGCAGGCTGCCGATCGAGGACGCCGCCTATGCCGCCGTCTTCTCCACCGGCGTCTTCACCGAAGGCCACGCGCCAGCCTCGAGCCTGGACGATCTGGTGCGGATCGTGCGGCCCGGCGGCTTCGTCATCTTCACCGTGAGGGACAGCGTGCTGGAGACGGGCGGGTTTCGGGCGAAGTTCGCGGAGCTGGAGCGGTCAGGGCGCTGGATGAAGGTCGAGGAAAGCCCATCCTTCCGCGCCTTCGCGGTCGCGGAGCCCGAGGTGACGGTCAAGGCGTTCGTGTTCCGTATTCCCTAGGACCACCGCCTCCGGAAACGGTCCAGCGCCTCGCGGTGCACCTCGAGTTTCTGCGCGCCGTAGGCGAAGTAGTCGACCTGGGGTATGTCGAGATGCGTTTCGGCGAGCATGCCCCACAGCGCTTCGCGGAGCGGCATGATGGCGAAGGCGGCGTCGAACGAACGGCGGACGTCGTCGGTGAGATCCGGGCCGAAATAGAGATCCAGCACGTGGTCGAGCTGCGCGTCGCCGAAGGACGAGTGCGAGGCAAGCCCGGCCAGATCGACGACCGAGGTGGTGAAGCCGGCGTGTTCGTAGTCGACGAACCAGATCCGGTCGCCGTCGTCGACGATGTTGCGGTGGACGAGATCGTTGTGGCCGAAGATGATCGGGAGGGCGGCCTGGGCGCGTTCCAGTTCTTCCGAGACGTCGAACCAGTCGCCGAACATGCCTGCATTGCGGTGCCGCTCGTGGCGCAGCGTGCGGGCATAGTCGCGCACCGTGTGGAACGGCCAGAACATGTGCGCCGCGCCGGAGACATGAGGAGGCATCTCGACATGGAAGCGCCGCATCAGAAGGACGATGTCGTCGGCCTTGTCCCGCACATCCTGCGGCGTGCAGTTCTTGCCGTCGATGTAGACGCCGACGAACACGCCAGGCCCGGTATAGACGATTTCGGAGGCGAAGCCCGCCCGGTGCGCCGCTTGGGACACCATCAGCTCCCAGGCGCGATAGACATGCTGCTGCGGGTGATCGCGGCCGAAGCGCACGACGAACTTCCGGCCGTCGTCGTCGACGATATAGCTCTGGTTGCCGATTCCGCCCGGCAGCAGGGTCGGGCGGACCTCGCTGGTCCAGATCGGGAGTACCGTTATGCGGGTGATCGGGTCGATCATCTGTCCCGGCTGCGTGATCGGTGGTCGCCGGCATCTCGCGCATGCGGATGCCGGTTGTCAACGCGCCGTCAGGCAAAGACCAGCGATTGGTGAGCCGCGGCACCCGCCATCGCGCCATCCGCGACGGCCAGTGCGACGGTGGGCATCGGCCGGGCGATGTCACCGGCGGCGAATACGCCGGGGACGCTGGTGACCTTGCGCTCGTCCACCACGATGAACGCGCCCATCGGACCCTGCGACAGCGAGCAGCCGAGCTGATGCGGCAGGTCGCTCGACAGGGTCGTCTTCGGCGCAACGAACAGCGCAGCCACCGATGTGGTTGGGGCGCCGGCGATGCCGATGGTGAGGCCATTGTCGCTCGAAGCTACGCGTTCGACCTTGCCGGCGACGATTGTCACGCCGCGCGCCTCGAGCCTGGCCGCCTGGTCGGCGTCAGGCACGAGGGCATCGTTGAGGAACAGGTGCACCGGGCCCCAGTCCGATACCAGCTGCGCCTTCATGATCGCTTCCGGTTCCGTGGCCAGCACGCCGAACTGACCGTCGCCGAATTCGTAGCCGTGGCAGTAGGGGCAATGGATGACGCGGCGGCCCCATTCGTCGGCCAGGCCCGGGATGTCCGGCAAGGTGTCTCTGACGCCGCCGGCGAGCACCAGCCGGCGCGCCGAGAGCGTATCGCCATCGCGCAGGCGCAGCGAGAAGTCGTCGGCGCTGCCTTCGACACTTTCCACCAGACCCTGGCGAAACCGCGCCGTGGGGTAGGCCAGCAGCTGGCGCCGGGCCTCGTCCAGCATGTCGCCCGGAACGGAACCGTCGCGGGTCAGGAACCCGTGCGAATGCGAGGCGAAGCGGTTGCGCGGCAGGCCGGCGTCGACGACGACAACCTTGCGCTTGCCGCGTGCGATCTGGAGGGCGGCGGAGAGGCCGGCGAAGCTGCCTCCAACGATTGCGACGTCATAGTGCATGTCTGTTCTCCTTGTAGGCGGCGATGCCCTGGCCGCATTCGGCGGCGATGTCGGCGAGCGTCACGGTTGCAAGCCGCTCGGCCAGCAGCCGTTCGACCTCCAGCCGGAAGCCGTCGAGGTGACGGGAGACGGACCGCTCGACCAGGCAGCGCGGGTTTTCGGGTTTGGTGTTGATCGACAGGAAGCTCTCCTCCAGCGCGGCGGCGACATCGGCCAGCGAGATCGAGGCAGCGGGGCGCGCGAGCGTCCAGCCGCCGCCGTGGCCGCGCACAGCGGAAAGTATGCCTGCCTCGCGCAATCCGGCCACCATGCGCCGCACGACGACGGGGTTGGTGTGCAACCAGCCGGCGATTTCCTCGGAGGTCATCGGATGGTCGGGCACCTGCGCCATGTGGACCAGCGCGTGGAGGGAGGCGGTGAGGCGTGAGTTGCGCTTCATGTAACTTTAATAGTTACGAATCGTCGCCGAGTCAATCTTCCCAATCGTCGATGGGCGTGGTCATAGTCGGCGATGGCCTTCACGCTTCGCCAGTTGCAGTATTTCGTCGCCGTCGCCGAACAGGGCGGCGTGTCGCGCGCGGCGCAGAGCCTGTCGATCTCGCAATCCGCCGTGACCGAGGCGATCAAGGAACTGGAGAGCGATCTCGGCGTCGAACTGTTCGAGCGGCATCCGCGCGGCCTGAACATCACCCACAAGGGGCACCAGTTCCTGCGCCATGCGACGAAGATCCTCGCCGACGTCTCGGATGCGCGCCGGACGTTCTCGGGCGAGGCGGAAGCGGCGTCCGGGCGGCTGCAACTGGGTGTCACCTCCCTCGTCGCCGGCTACGTCCTGTCGGACCTTTTGGCGCGCTACCGCCGCGCCTTTCCGGGCGTCGAAGTCACGGCGATCGAGGACAACGGCGACTATCTGGAGCATCTGCTGGTCGGCGGCGAACTCGACATCGCGGTGATGGTGATCTCCAACCTGCGCGACCGGATGGCGCTGCAGGCGGAAATCCTGGAGAGCTCGCCCTACCGGCTGTGGCTGCCACTCGGCCATCCGCTGGCGACCGCGGAGACGATCTCACTCTCGGATGTCGCCGCCGAGCCGATCATCATGCTCACCATCGACGAGATCGAGGAAAACACCGGCAAGCTGCTGATGGCGTTCGGAGCGCGCCCGCACGTCGCTTTCCGGACGCGGTCGGTGGAAGCGGTGCGCAGCCTGGTGGCGACCGGGGCCGGTGTGGCGCTGCTGCCGGACCTCGTCTACCGGCCGTGGTCGCTGGAAGGCGACCGGATCGAGAGCCGCGACATTTCCGGCAGCCTGCCGGTGGTGCAGGTGGGCATGGTGTGGCGCAGGGGATCGGGCCTGCAGCAGTCGGCGCGCGATTTCATCGGCATCGCGCAGGGGCAGAGGGCGGTGAGGCAGAGGTAGCGCCTGTTCCCCGCGATTGGCCCAACCGAGGTTCGATGCTACATTGGCCCGATGAACCAGGTGTTCCGATCTCCGGACCTCGCGCCAACGACGCAAGCCGCCGAAGGGCTACCGCGCCGGCGCTGGAGCGTTGCTGAAATCGAGGAGGCCACACGGCTGGGCCTGTTCGACGAGGACGAACGCTTCGAGCTGATCGGCGGGGAGATCGTGCCCATGAACGCCAAGGGCTTCCAGCATGAGGTCATCAAGACCGCTCTTACCTATCATCTGGTGAAGACTGTCCCCGATGAGTTTCGCGTGGCGCAGGAAACCACGTTCCGGATGAACGAGGACACGTTCGTCGAGCCTGATTTCATCGTCTTCCGCAGGTCGGACGGGTTGGCCGGGCTTGCGCCGCGGACCGCACTTCTCGCAATCGAAGTCGCCGATTCCAGCCTGCGCTGGGACCTCGGGCGCAAGGCGCGCATCTATGCCGATTTCGGCATCCCCGAACTCTGGGTGATCGATGCGGTGTCGAGAACCATCCACGTCCATCGCGAGCCTCGCCTCGAGGGATATCGCAATATCCGCGCGTTCGCCGAAACCGAGCGCATCGAATCCGTCTCCGTGCCCGGCATTGTGCTGACACTGTCGGAGCTCGAAACCTTCTGATTTGAGAAGCGCAGAAGCGGGCACGATTTAAATATCGGCAAAACCGATATCGGCGTTCTGTTTAATGAATTTGCGAACGGACACGGTTGTGGCACTCTTCCGACAGGGTCCAAGCCGCCGATGAAGCGCGGCCCCTGATCAATGGGAGATTTCGGCATGAAGTCGTTTCTGAAGACATGCACCGCGATGACGATGGCCGTCGCCTTCGCGGCTCCGGCCTTCGCGCAGGTGAAGGAGATCGGCGCGGGCGAAGGCCAGGTCAACATCGTCGCCTGGGCCGGCTACATCGAGCGCGGCGAGACCGACAAGGCGTTCGACTGGGTGACCAAGTTCGAGGCGGCCACGGGCTGCAAGGTCAACGTCAAGACCGCGAACACGTCCGACGAGATGGTGGCGCTGATGAACGAGGGCGGCTTCGACCTCGTGACGGCCTCGGGCGACGCGTCGCTGCGGCTCATCGCCGGCAAGCGCGTGCAGCCGGTCAACATCGACCTGATAAAGAGCTGGTCGACGGTGGACGACCGCCTGAAGGACGCGCCGTGGCACACGGTCGACGGCGTGCACTACGGCGTGCCCTATATGTGGGGGCCGAACGTGCTGATGTACAACACCAATGTCATCAAGACCCCGCCGACCTCATGGAAGGTCGTGTTCGAGGAGATGACGCTGGACGACGGCAAGTCGAACAAGGGCCGCGTGCAGGCCTATGACGGGCCGATCCATGTGGCCGACGCGGCACTCTATCTGATGACCCACAAGCCGGACCTCGGCATCAAGAGCCCCTACGAGCTGACCGAGGACCAGTACAAGGCCGCGCTCGACCTCCTGCGCCAGCAGCGGACGCTGGTCGGCCGCTACTGGCACGACGCCTTCATCCAGATCGACGACTTCAAGAACGAGGGCGTGGTGGCCTCCGGCTCGTGGCCGTTCCAGGTCAACCTGCTGAAGGGCGAGAAGCAGCCCGTCGCCTCGGTGTTCCCCGAGGAAGGCGTGACCGGCTGGGCCGACACGACGATGATGCATGTCGACGCGGCGAACCCGAACTGTTCCTACATGTGGATGGAGCATTCGCTCTCGTCCAACCTGCAGAGCGACCTCGGTGTCTGGTTCGGCGCCAACCCGTCCGTGCCGGCCGCCTGCACCGACGGGCGCGGCATGATGACCAAGGAAACCTGCACGACCAACGGCTTCGACAATTTCGAGAAGGTTCACTTCTGGACCACGCCGACCTCGAAATGCGCCTCCCAGGGCGACAAGTGCGTGCCGTACTACCGCTGGGTGTCGGATTACATCGGCGTGATCGGCGGGCGGTGATTCTGGGCCTGTGACGGCGCTCCTTCCGCGATTGGCGTCTCCTCTCCCTCGGGCAGGGGGAGAGGTGGTACGCGAAGCGTGACGGTGAGGGGGTGCTTCGCCCCAGCAGAGTTGTTTGATCAAGATGACCCCAGCCGTCTCCTTCACGAAAGTCTCGCGTCATTTCGGCGCCGTGCGCGCCGTCGACGCGGTCGACCTCGAGATCGCCGAGGGCGAGTTCTTCGCCATGCTCGGGCCCTCCGGCTCGGGCAAGACGACGTGCCTGAGGCTGATCGCCGGTTTCGAGCAGCCGACATCCGGCCGCATCGAGATCTTCGGCGAGAACGCGGTTGGCGTCCCGCCCTATCGGCGCAACGTCAACACGGTGTTCCAGGACTACGCGCTCTTCCCGCATCTCAACGTCGCCGACAACGTCGCCTACGGGCTGATGGTGAAGGGCGTTGCACGCGAAGAGCGCAGCCGCGCGGCGGAAGAGGCGCTGGCGCTGGTCAAGCTGCCGGGCTACGGCGCGCGCAAGCCCGGCCAGTTGTCGGGCGGTCAGCGGCAACGGGTGGCGCTGGCGCGCGCGCTGGTGAACAAGCCGCGCGTGCTTTTGCTCGACGAGCCGCTCGGCGCGCTCGACCTCAAGCTGCGCGAGCAGATGCAGGAGGAGCTGAAGTCGCTACAGAAACAGCTCGGCATCACCTTCGTCTTCGTCACCCACGACCAGGGCGAGGCGCTGTCAATGGCCGACCGCGTCGCCGTCTTCAACGACGGAAAAATCATGCAGATCGGCAGCCCGCAGGAGATCTACCGCCGACCGGCCACGCGTTTCGTGGCCGATTTCGTCGGTTCGTCGAATATCCTGCCGCCGGACTTCATGCAGCGCTATGCCGGCCAGCGGCGCTGGGGGAGCCTGCGGCCCGAGCATATCCGCATCCTCGCGCAGACCAGCGGCGACGGGGTGCCGGCGCGGGTCGCGGCGCTCAGCTATCTCGGCGCGGGAACGCGCGTGTCGCTCGATGCGGAGGGCCTGCGCCTCCATGCCGTCGTCGATTCCGGGGGCGCGCTGCCCGCGCCCGGTGATGCGGTCGTGCTGACCTTCAACCGCGACCATGTTCATGTGATGGACGAGCCCGCATGAGCGCGCTCGCAGCCGACCGGACAGGCGCTCCGGCCATCCTCGCCGGCCGCGGCGGGGTGTTCGGCGCGATGTCCGACTGGGTGTGGCGGCATCCGCGGATGTTCCTGTTCCTGATGCTGACGCCGCCGGTCCTGTGGCTCGGCATCATCTATATCGGTTCGCTGTTTGCGCTCTTGCTGCAGAGCTTCTTTTCGATCGACGAGTTCTCCGGCCTCATCAACCGCGAGTTCACGCTCAAGACCTATGGCGAGCTGTTCCTGCCGCAGAACGTCGATATCGTCGTGCGCACGGTGCTGATGGCGGCGCTGGTGACCATCGCCTCGGCGATCGTCGCTTTCCCGATCGCCTACTACGCGGCGCGCTATGCGAAGGGGAAATGGAAGGCGGCGTTCTACCTTGGCGTCATGCTGCCGCTATGGTCGAGCTATCTGGTCAAGGTCTACGCCTGGAAGCTGATCCTCGCCAAGGAAGGCATCCTCAACTGGTTTTTGGCCAAGCTGCATCTGACCTGGTTGCTCGACGCCTGGCTGGCCCTGCCGATCGTCGGCGGCAATTCGCTGTCGGTCTCCTATACCGGGACGTTCCTCGTCTTCGTCTATGTCTGGATGCCGTTCATGATCGTGCCGATGCAGGCGGCGCTGGAGCGGGTGCCGGGCAACCTGATCGAGGCGTCGGCCGACCTTGGCGCCGCGCCGCGCCAGACATTTCGCAACGTGATCCTGCCGCTGGCGATGCCGGGCGTGATCGCCGGCTCGATCTTCACCTTCTCGCTGACGATGGGCGACTACATCATCCCTCAGATCATCGGCACGTCGCGGCTGTTCATCGGCCAGGCGGTCTATGCGCACCAGGGCACGGCCGGCAACATCCCGCTGGCGGCGGCCTTCACGGTGGTGCCGATCGTCGTGATGGGCTTCTACCTCTGGTTCGCCAAGCGGCAGGGGGCGTTCGATGCGCTGTGAAACCTCTCTCCCGTCCTTGCCACCCCTTTCCCTGGCGCCGTCATCCGCCTTCCTGGTGTCATCCTCGGGCTTGACCCGAGGATCTACTGCCGGACGAGCGGGGGTCGCTGCCGTCGGAACGGCTCTTCGGCCAACGTCTTCCATAACTCGCCAATGCTGGCAGATCCTCGGGACCAGCCCGAGGATGACGACCGGGTGTGGACACGGAGGCTCAGATGTCCTCTGACCGCTCCCAACGCGCCCCTGTCGGCCTCAAGGTGGCCGCGGCGGCGGGGCTCTTGTTCCTGCACCTGCCGATCCTGATCATCTTCGTCTACGCCTTCACGACGGAGGAGAAGAGCTATGTCTGGCCGCCGCCCGGCTTCACCACGCAATGGTTCGCGGTGACCTGGAACCGGCCTGACGTGTGGGAGGCGCTGACGCTGTCGGTGCAGGTCGCCGCGATTTCCACCGTGATCGCGCTGGTGCTCGGCACGCTCTGCGCGGCGGCGATCTCGGGCACGTCCTTCTTCGGCCGCGAGACCATCTCGCTGCTGGTCATCCTGCCGATCGCGCTGCCCGGCATCATCACCGGCATCGCCCTGCGCTCGGCCTTCAGCCTGGCGGAGATCCCGTTCTCGTTCTGGACGATCGTGCTCGGCCACGCGACGTTCTGCGTGGTGGTGGTCTACAACAATGCCGTGGCGCGGTTCAGGCGCACATCGGGCTCTATGATCGAGGCGTCGATGGACCTCGGCGCGGACGCGTTCCAGACATTCCGCCACGTGATCCTGCCGAATATAGGCACGGCGCTCGTCGCCGGCGGCATGCTTGCGTTTGCGCTGTCCTTCGACGAGGTCATCGTCACCACCTTCACCGCCGGCCAGCAGCAGACGCTGCCGATCTGGATGCTCGAGGAACTCGTGCGCCCACGGCAGCGGCCGGTCACCAACGTCGTCGCCATGGTGGTGGTCATCGTGACCTTCCTGCCGATCCTGGCGGCCTATTACCTCACCCGCGACGGCGACCAGATCGCCGGGGCGGGGAAATGAAACGGGCGAATGGGGAGTGGCGAATGGCGAATGGGGACTGACCTTCTGTCAAACCCCATTCGCCACTCGCCACTCGCTACTCGCCGGCTGCAACGCAGACACTAGGGAGATACCCATGGACACCCAGATGCTGATCGGATCGGCCTTCCAGAAGGGCACCGAAGCGGACGAGCAAATCTTCAATCCGAAGACCGGCGAGACGATCCTCGACCTGCCCGAAGCCTCGCAGGGCCAGATCGAAGCCGCGGTCGCCGCCGCCGAGAAAGCCTTTGCAACGTGGTCCCGCACCACGCCCGGCCAGCGCTCGGGCTATCTGCTCAAGATCGCCGACCGGATCGAGGCCGAAGCGAGGGAGTTCGCTGCGCTCGAGGCGCTGAACTGCGGCAAGCCGATCAACGCGGTGCTGAACGACGAACTGCCGGCGATCGTCGACTGCTACCGCTTCTTCGCGGGCGCGGTGCGCTCGATGCCGGCCGTGGCGGCGGGCGAGTACATGCCCGGCATGACGTCGATGATCCGCCGCGACCCGATCGGCATCGTCGCCTCCATCGCGCCGTGGAACTACCCCCTGATGATGATGGCGTGGAAGCTGGCACCGGCGATCGCGGGCGGCAACACGGTGGTGTTCAAGCCGTCCGAGCAGACGCCGCTGACGGCGCTGCGCCTGGCCAAAATCCTCGCCGAGATCCTGCCGGAGGGCGTGGTCAATGTCGTTCTCGGCCGCGGCGAGACGGTGGGCAACGCGCTAATCAACCATCCCAAGGTCAACATGATCTCGATCACGGGCGACGTGGCGACCGGCAAGAAGATCCTGCAGGCGGCGTCGAAGACCGTGAAGCGGACGCATCTGGAACTGGGCGGCAAGGCGCCGGTGATCGTGTTCGACGATGCCGACATCGACGCGGTCGTGGGCGGCCTGCGCGCTTTCGGCTACTACAATGCCGGGCAGGATTGCACCGCCGCTTGCCGCATCTATGCCGGCAAGAAGGTCTACGAGAAACTGGTCGCCGACCTCTCCTCGGCAGTCTCGACGATCAAGTTCAACCAGGCGGACGACACGGAGAACGAGATCGGCCCGCTGATCTCGAAGCGCCAGCGCGACCGGGTCGCCTCCTTCGTCGAGCGCGCCTCGGAGCAGAAGCATATCGAGATCACCACCGGCGGGAAGCCCGGCGAGGGCGGCGGCTATTTCTACCAGCCGACGGTCGTCGCCGGCGCGCTCCAGGAGGACGAGATCGTGCGGCGCGAGGTGTTCGGGCCGGTGGTGTCGGTGACGCGCTTCTCGGATGTGGACGAGGCGGTGAACTGGGCGAACGACAGCGACTACGGCCTCGCGTCTTCTGTGTGGACGAAGGATGTCGGACGCGCGGTGTCGACCGCGTCGCGGCTGCAGTACGGCTGCACATGGGTGAACACGCATTTCGCCCTGGTCAACGAGATGCCGCACGGCGGCCTGAAGCAATCCGGCTACGGCAAGGACATGTCGCTCTACGCGCTGGAGGACTACACGGCGGTGCGCCACGTCATGATCGCGCATTCCTGACGAAGGTAGTAAGTAGGCCGCTGTTGTCCTGCGAGAAGGGCAATCGGATGCCTCTTCCCTCCGCCACGTTATCCCGGGCGCCGGAAGGCGACCCGGGATCAATTACTCTCTGCGATTTGCTTTGCTTGCGCCAGGATCCCAACCGCCAATGGATCCCGGCTGGCCTCCGGCCGCCGGGATGACGCTCGCGTAGGTTCATGCCCTCGCGACTTTTCTCAGTTTCGGCATGCCTCGACTACATATCGAACGTCGCGATCACCGGCACGTGGTCGGAGGGGCGGTCCCAGCCGCGGGCATGGCGCAGGATCTCGATGCCCTTGAGCCTGGGAGCAAGGTTGGCCGAGCCCCAGATATGGTCGAGCCTGCGGCCCTTGTCGGCCGCGGCCCAATCGGCGGCGCGGTAGCTCCACCAGGTGTAGATCTTCTCCGGCTCCGGGATCGCCTGGCGCATCAGGTCGACCCAGCCCCCGCCGGTGCGCATCGATTCCAGGCCCGCCGTCTCGACGGGCGTGTGGCTGACCACCTTGAGCAGCTGCTTGTGTGACCAGACGTCGGACTCGAGCGGCGCGATGTTGAGATCGCCGACCAGGATCGAGGCGGTCGCCTCGTCGCCGCCGGCCATGACCAGCCGCATCTCCTCGATGAAGTCGAGCTTGTGGCGGAACTTGGGATTGATCTCCGGATCCGGCTCGTCGCCGCCCGCGGGAACGTAGAAATTGTGCAGCATCACCTTCAGCCCGCCTGCCTCGAAGGTGGTCGACAGATGCCGGCAATCGCCCTTGGCGCAGAAGTCGCGGCGCTCGACCAGCTCGATCGGCAGGCGCGAGATCGTCGCCACGCCGTGATAGCCCTTCTGGCCACTGATCGTGACATGCGCGTAGCCCGCGTCATGGAAGGCCTGGTAGGGGAAGAACTCCTCCGGGCACTTGATCTCCTGCAGGCACAGGATGTCCGGCGCATAGCGGCGCAGGAATTCCGTCACCAGCGGCAGGCGCAGGCGGACGGAGTTGATGTTCCAGGTGGCAAGCGAGAACGTCATGGCGGGTTCCGGCGGAATCGCGCGGAACCTGCCAGCCGGAGCGGCTCAAGACAAGGAAGCGGCTTCCCTTTCCAACGGAAAGGACGCGTTCAGCGATTGCCGCCCATCTTCTGGTTCATCTCGTCGACCTTGCGATAGTCGATCTCGAAGAACTTCGGGTCGAGTTTCACCCCCGACTGGACGTTGAAGATCATCACCGTCGTGTCCTTGCCCTGGGCGTCGGTGATCGTCCACTGGCGCAGGTCGTTGGACTTCGGGTCGAACATCATGGTGATGCGCGAATTGCCGAACACCGACTTGTCGGCCAGCACGATGGTGGTGAGGTCCGGATCTTCGGTCACCTTCACCACCTTCTTGCCGGAGAGGTCGATGCGATCGTCGAGGAGGAGCTTCAGCGGGGTCTTGGACAGGGGATAGAGATCAGCCGTCCTCAGCTTGGTGTTGCTGATCACCACCGAATTGCCGTCGGCGACGACGCGGTAGGCCGAGGGAGCCTCATAGTTGAAGCGGATCTTGCCGGGACGCTGGATATAGAACTTGCCGCCGGTCTTCTCGCCGCGCGGGCCGAACTGGACGAATTCGCCGGCCATGGTCTGGATGCTGGAGAAATGATCGGCGATCTTCTGCGCCGCGTCCGAAGCGGCGTAGGCGGCCGGAACTGGGGCCAGAGGCTGGTGCACCGTACCGGCGAGGCCGGCAACGAGGCCCGCGACAGAGAGCGCCGCGCCAAGCCGGAGGGCATGCCGCGCAAGGCCGCGCGCGAGGCTCAGGGGCTGTGAGGTTGCGGTGGTCATCTGCGCCGGTCTCCTGTCGGTTCGTTGGTGCGGATAGGCTTCCAGTTGGGCTTTAGTTGGGCGTGACTGCGGCAGCAGCCGCGCTCACATCTTGTCCTTCTCGGTCGGCACCAGGATTTCGCGCTTGCCGGCGTGATTGGCCGGGCCGACGATGCCTTCCTTCTCCATCTTCTCGATGATCGAGGCGGCGCGGTTGTAGCCGATGCCGAGCCGGCGCTGAATGTAGCTGGTCGACGCCTTGCCGTCCTGCAGCACCACGGCCACCGCCTGGTCATAGGGATCCTCGGACTCCTCGAAGACACCCGAAACGCCGCCCCCGCCCGATCCGTTCCGTCCGCCGCCATCCTCGTCGTCTTCGCCGTCGTCCTCGGTGATGGCGTCGAGATATTGCGGCACGCCCTGCAGCTTGAGGTGGCTGACGACCTTTTCGACCTCGTCGTCGGCGACGAAGGGGCCGTGGACGCGCTGGATTCGCCCGCCGCCGGCCATGTAGAGCATGTCGCCCATGCCGAGCAGCTGTTCGGCGCCCTGTTCGCCGAGAATGGTGCGGCTGTCGATCTTCGACGTCACCTGGAAGGAGATGCGGGTCGGGAAGTTCGCCTTGATCGTGCCGGTGATGACGTCGACCGACGGACGCTGCGTCGCCATGATGACGTGGATGCCGGCGGCGCGCGCCATCTGCGCGAGGCGCTGCACGGCGCCCTCGATATCCTTGCCGGCGACCATCATCAGGTCGGCCATCTCGTCGATGACGACGACGATGAACGGCATCGGATCGAGGTCGAGATGCTCGGTCTCGTAGATCGCCTCGCCGGTGTCGCGGTCGAAACCGGTCTGGACGGTGCGCGAGATGCGCTCGCCCTTCTTCGATGCCTCGGCGACGCGGGCGTTGAAGCCGTCGATGTTGCGCACGCCGACCTTGGACATCTTGCGGTAGCGGTCCTCCATCTCGCGC
Source organism: Mesorhizobium sp. (assembly GCA_019635735.1). GTDB lineage: Bacteria > Pseudomonadota > Alphaproteobacteria > Rhizobiales > Rhizobiaceae > Mesorhizobium_A. The sequence continues at coordinate 349,108 of JAHBYX010000002.1, read as the reverse complement.
ACGGTCCATTTGAGCGCGACGACGGCCTTCTTCGGATCGGTGACGACGGGGGTCAGCAGATGCGGGATGCCGTCATAGACCGAGAGTTCCAGCATCTTCGGGTCGATCATGATCAGCCGGCACTGGTCCGGGGTCATGCGATAAAGAAGCGACAGGATCATCGTGTTGATCGCCACCGACTTGCCCGACCCGGTGGTGCCGGCGACCAGAACGTGCGGCATCTTGGCGATGTCGACGATGACGGCCTCGCCGTTGATCGTCTTGCCGAGTGCCAGCGCGAGCCTCGCCTTGGTCTGCTCGAAATCGCGGCTGGCGAGGATCTCGCGCAGGTAGACCGTCTCGCGCCTGGCGTTCGGCAGTTCGATGCCGATGGCGTTGCGGCCGGGGACGACGGCGACGCGGCAGGCGATCGCGCTCATCGAGCGGGCAATGTCGTCGGCAAGGCCGATGACGCGGGAGGACTTGATGCCCGGCGCGGGTTCCAGCTCGTAGAGGGTGACGACCGGACCCGGGCGGACATGGATGATCTCGCCCTTGACTCCGAAATCCTCGAGCACGCCTTCGAGCAGGCGCGCGTTCTGCTCCAGCGCATCCTTCGACAGCGAGGGATCCTTCGAGACGTTCTTCGGTTCGGACAGGAAATGGATCGGCGGCATCTCGAAGACGTCGCTGGACAGCATCGAGGCCTGCGCCTCGCGCTTCACGCGGGCCCCCTGGACCGGACGCGGAGCGGGTGCTGCAACCCGGGCTGCGCCCGCAACCGGCATCTGGCGGACGGGCGCCTCCGGCTCCCCGGCCTCGGCGAAGTCCGCCTCGTCATAGTCATCCATATCGCTCTCGTCGTCGAACCGCGCGGCCGAGGGAATCGACGGCTGCGTGTCGAAGCCTGGCTCGATGCGCTGCGACGAGCGGGCGGGCGCGGCCTCGCGGCGCGCCGCGACGGCCGGTTCCGGCAGGCGCCGTTCCTGCGCCCGGCCGAAATGGCGGCGGATCCAGGCGCGGCCCGACAGCCACATGTGGACGATCGCGCCGAGCGCCAGCACCCTGCCGTTCTCCTCGTCCTCGTCGTCTTCCGCATAAAGCGCGTCGTCGTCGGCGGCCGACTTGCGCGATGCCGGGCGGTCATGCGCGGCGGCCTGCCTGCCGATGGCGCCGGAGGCGAAGGCGAGAAGCCAGAGCGTGGGGCCGGCGAGGACAACCGCGATCAGCATCGCCGCGATGCCCGTCGGGTAGCCGCCGAGCGCGAGGGACGGCAGTTTCAGCACGACATCGCCGAAGACGCCGCCGAGACCCGACGGCAGCGGCCAGCTGGCCGGAGGCTCGACGCAGCCCACCACGCCGGCCGTCAGGACCGAGGCGCCGAACCAGGCGAGCGCGCGCCGCGGCATGCGGTCGATGCCGCGGGCCGAGACGAAGAGGATGCCCCAGCCCAGCAGCGGCAGCAGGGTGATGAGGGCCGCCAGGCCGAAGAACTGCATCGCGATGTCGGAATAGACCGCGCCCGGATAGCCGAGCGCGTTGGTGACGGGATTGTCGGTGGCATGGCTGAAGCTCGGGTCCTGGACGTTCCAGGTCGCAAGGCTGCCGACGCCGGCGACGGAGAGGAGAATCAGTCCAAGACCGCCCAATCGCTCCGCCTGCCGGCGGGCAAAGGCCGCAAGGCCTGCGCCGCTGTCCATCAGGGCGGAACCGGTCGGGCTTGTGGAGCGCATGGAGAACCCCGTCTTGATCGCGCAAAAAGGGCGCCGGATCGCACGGCGCGCAGTGTCGACGAAGGTATCGGGACGATGGTTAAGGGCGCATTAACCATGCGGCGCCACACAAGAAAAAGCCCGGCCGGAGCCGGGCTAGTCGCGACGGCCAGGCCGTCGTCGGGAGGACGCCGGCGCGGACGGTGGCCACGCCGGGAATGTCTCGTCTTACGAGTGGTAGGCCACTTCGCCGTGCGAGGTGAGGTCGAGGCCCTGCTGTTCGGCTTCGATGGCCGGACGCAGGCCGACGATCAGGTCGACGACCTTGTAAAGGATCGCCGAACCGATGCCGCACCAGACGATCGTGACCAGCACGGCCTGGATCTGGACCCAGGTCTGAGCCGCGGCGGACAGGTCGCCGTAGCCGATGCCGCCGAACGATTCGGAGTTCAGGATGCCGGTGCCGATGGCGCCGATGATGCCGCCAATGCCGTGGATGCCGAACACGTCGAGCGAGTCGTCGTAGCCGAACCTGATCTTCACCACGGAGACGAAGAAGTAGCAGACCGCGCTGGCGACCGCGCCGAGGACGATCGCGCCGATCGGTCCGACGAAGCCGGCCGCCGGGGTGACGGCGACGAGGCCGGCGACGAGACCGGAGGCCGCGCCCAGCATGGAGGCCTTGCCGCGGATCAGCCCTTCGATGATCACCCAGGCGACGATGGCGCCGGCCGTGGCGGTGAAGGTGTTGATCATGGCAAGTGCCGCGCCGCCGGTGGCTTCGAGGTTGGAGCCGGCGTTGAAACCGAACCAGCCGACCCAGAGCATCGAGGCGCCGACCATGGTGAGCGTCATCGAGTGCGGCGCCATGTTGTCCTTGCCGTAGCCGAGACGCTTGCCGACCAGGATCGAGCCCATCAGAGCAGCGATACCGGCATTGATGTGGACGACGGTGCCGCCGGCGAAGTCAAGCGCGCCCCAGCCATAGAGCAGGCCATCCGAATCCCACACCATGTGAGCGATCGGGAAGTAGACGACTGTGACCCAGAGGACGACGAAGAGCAGCACCGCGCGGAACTTGATGCGCTCGGCGAAGGCGCCGACGATCAGGGCCGGCGTGATGCAGGCGAAGGTCATCTGGAAGCAGATGAAGACATATTCCGGGATGACGACGCCGGCGGTGAAGGTCGCGGCCTGGCTGTCCGCGGTCACGCCGGAGAGGAACGCCTTGCCGAGGCCGCCCCAGTAAGCGCTCGGCGCATCGCCGAAGGCCATCGAGTAGCCCCAGAACACCCAGACGATGATCACGGTGGCGGTGATCATGGTGCACTGCATGAGCACGGACAGCATGTTCTTGGAGCGGACGAGGCCGCCATAGAACAGCGCGAGGCCGGGCAGGATCATGAACAGGACGAGGATGGTCGAAATCATCATCCAGGCGGTGTCGCCCTTGTCCATCGTCGGAGCGGGAGCAGCGGCAGCGGCCGCGTCGGTCGCGGCGGGAGCGGCTTCCTGGGCGAAAGCGGCGAGGGTCCCCATCGCTCCCAAGGCGAGCGCGCCGAGCGCCGCCGTGCGCGCCATTGGCGCAAGTCGTTTAATTATGGTCATGCTTCTCTCCATGAAATCGGGAATGGCGGCTTAGAGCGCGTCGTTGTCGGTTTCGCCCGTGCGGATGCGCACGGCCTGTTCGATCGGGTAGACGAAGATTTTGCCGTCGCCGATCTGACCGGTCTTGGCCGCGGCGGAAATGGCCTCGACGGCCTTCTCCGCCATGTCCGAGCTCACCGCGATCTCGATCTTGAGCTTGGGGAGGAAGCTCACGGCGTATTCCGCGCCGCGATAGATTTCCGTGTGCCCCTTCTGACGCCCATAACCTTTGACTTCGGTGACGGTCAGGCCCTGGATCCCGACGCCGGTGAGCGCTTCGCGCACCTCGTCGAGCTTGAACGGCTTGATGATTGCCATCACGATTTTCATTAGGCTTCACCCTTTACTGGTGCGGGTCCCCCGCGTTTCGTCCATCGCCGGCGCCCGAAGACGGCGGAGACTGACGCACGTAGATTCAAGGTCCGTGCCAACTGGCGCGGAAGCCACTAAATCAATGGAATCCTTGTCGATAGGCAGAGCCGGAGAGGCTGCCTGCTTTTTGTGCATTCAAGAGATGCCTAAAAAATAGGCATGCATTAATGAATGCTTACGACTTCTGCTTCGTTCGCAGGCGGATGAGTCCCTCCTGTGCAACGGAGGCCACGAGCGTGCCGTCGCGCGCATAGAGGGCGCCGCGGGTGAAGCCGCGCGAGCCCGAGGTGGAGGGGCTGTCCTGCGTGTAGAGCAGCCAGTCGTCGAGCCTGTCGGGGCGGTGGAACCACATGGCGTGGTCGAGGCTTGCCGCCTGGATGTCGGGGTCGGCCAGAATCCGCCCGTGGGCGAAGGTGGAGGTGTCGAGCAGGGTCATGTCGGAGACATAGGCGAGGACCGCCGCCTGGATCCGGCGGTCGTCGGCCACCTTCTCCTTGACGCGCACCCAGCTGTTCTGGCGCGGCTCGAGCTTCTCCCGGCTGGTGTAGTGCTCGAGGTCAACCGGCTTGAACTCGATGGGCCGCTCGCGCCGCCAGAAGCGGGCGATGCCGGCGGGGATCCTGTCGCCGTAGCGTTCGATGATCTCGCGCTGGCTGAGCAGCGCATCGGGACCGGGAACGTCGAGCGGCATGGGAACCTGGAAGTCCAGCCCCTCCTCGTCGAGCTGGAACGAGGCTTCCAGCGAAAAGATCGCCTTGCCGTGCTGGATCGCGGTGACGCGGCGTGTGGTGAAGGAACTCCCGTCCCTGAGGCGCTCGACCTGGTAGATGATCGGGATCGACGGATCGCCCGGCAGCATGAAGTAGCAATGCAGGGAGTGCACGAAGCGCTCGTCCTCGACGCAGCGCTGGGCCGCGACCAGGGCCTGGGCGATGACCTGACCGCCGAACACGCGCTGCCAGGACGTCTCGGGGCTGCGACCACGAAACAGGTTGTGTTCAAGCTGCTCGAGTTCGAGAATGGATTGGATCGTCTGCGGTTCGGCCGGCATGGCTGCTGCTTCCGTGGGCAAGTGCCCCGACAAGGGCCGGAAAACAGGCTTTCGGACAGGTGGCGGCGGTATGTCAAGGCCGTTCGACCGTCCGGGGAGGAATGGACATGCCGGACGTCAATAATCCTGAAGCCGCGCCCGGCGCGCGATTCGATGTGCTGGTCGCCGGAGCCGGCTATGTCGGCCTCGCGACCGCCGTGGCGATCGTCCAAGCGCGCTCGTCGCTCAAGGTCGCGGTCGTCGATGCGGCGCCGCCGGAGGTGTGGCGCAAGGACGGCCGCTCCTCGGCGATCGCCGCCGCCGCCTGCCGGATGCTGGAACGGCTCGGCTGCTGGGCCGAGATCGAACCGCAGGCGCAGGCGATGACCGAGATGATCGTCACGGATTCGCGCACCGCCGACCCGGTGCGTCCGGTCTTCCTGACCTTCGATGGCGAAGTAGCTCCGGGCGAGCCCTTCGCCCACATGGTGGACAACAAGGTGCTCAACGGTGCTTTGCGAAGACGCGCGGCGGAACTCGGGATCGATATCATCGAGGGGGTCGCCGTCGATCATTTCGTCACCGGCGCGTCGCATGTCTCGGTTGCGCTGGCCGACGGGATCAGCATCGACGCCAGGCTGCTGGTCGCCGCCGACGGCGTGCGCTCCAAGCTGCGCGACATGGCGGGTATCAAGACCGTGCACTGGGACTACGGCCAGTCGGGCATCGTCTGCACCGTGGCGCACGAGCGTCCGCATCACGGCCGGGCCGAGGAGCATTTCCTGCCCGCCGGACCCTTCGCGATCCTGCCGCTGAAGCCCGATGCGAACGGAAGCAACCGCTCGTCGATCGTCTGGACGGAGCGCACCGAGGACGCGAACCGTATCGTCGCCGAGGACGATCTTGTGTTCGAGACGGAACTCGAGCAGCGCTTCGGCCTCAGGCTCGGCGAGATCCGCGTCGAGGGCGGCCGAAAGGCCTGGCCGCTTGGGCTGACGCTGGCGCGCGCCTTCGTCGCTCCGCGCTTCGCATTGGCCGGAGATGCCGCGCACGGCATCCATCCGATCGCGGGCCAGGGGCTGAACCTGGGCTTCAGGGATGCCGCCGCCCTGGCCGAGGTGGTCGTGGAGGCAGACCGGCTCGGACAGGACATCGGCGCGCTCGACGTTCTCCAGCAATACGAGCGCTGGCGGCGCTTCGACACGGTCCAGATGGGTGTCACAACGGACGTCCTGAACCGGCTGTTCTCCAACGATATCGGGCCGCTGAGAGCGCTGCGCGACTTCGGCCTCGGCCTGGTCGACCGGATGCCCCGGATGAAGAACTACTTCATCGGCCAGGCATCGGGCATCAGTCCAGCCGCGCCGCGGCTGTTGCGCGGCGAGGCGATCTAACGAAACGCGCGCCCGTGCCGCAACGCGGCGTGGACCGAACAACACAATGCGCTATGTTCTTCCTGCCGGGCCGATTTCGGCCGCCGATACAGGGAGACCATCATGGACCGTCACGCGACAGCCGTCTGGAAAGGAAACCTCAAGGAAGGCAAGGGAACGCTGGATTCCCAGAGCGGTGCACTGAAGGCGCTGCCCTATTCGTTCAAGGCGCGCTTCGAGGACGAGAGCGGCAAGTCCGGCACCAATCCGGAGGAGCTGATCGCCGCCGCGCATGCAGGGTGTTTCGCCATGCAGCTGTCGCATTTCCTCGCCGAGAACGGCACGCCGGCCGAGAGCCTCGAGGCGAAAGCCGTGGTGACGCTGGTTCCCGGAACGGGCATCACCGGCAGCGCGCTGACGCTCGTCGGCAAGGTGCCTGGCATCGACGCGGCGAAGTTCAAGGAACTGGCGGAGAAGGCCAAGGCCGGCTGCCCCGTGTCGCAGGCGCTCGGCGCGATCAAGGTCACGCTGGACGCGAAGCTCGGCTGAGCAACCGGCCGTATCTCAACGGAAAAACCCGGCCGCGAGGCCGGGTTTCTTGATTTCGTATCAGGTCGAGAACGGCTCAGGCCGCTTCTTCCTGCTCGGTTTCGACATCGGCGTCGCCGTCTGCTTCGGCCTCCTCGTTGGCGGCCTTGGCGCCGCGCTTGGGACCCTTGTTCAGGTTGACCTCGATCAGGCGCACGGCCTCGGTCTCGGACATCTTGTTGACCGCGGCGATCTCGCGCGCCATGCGGTCGAGCGCGGCCTCGTAGAGCTGCCGCTCAGAATAGGACTGCTCCGGCTGGTTCTCGGCGCGATAGAGGTCGCGAACGACCTCGGAGATCGAGATCAGATCGCCCGAATTGATCTTCGCATCGTATTCCTGCGCGCGGCGCGACCACATGGTGCGCTTCACGCGGGCGCGGCCCTGAACGACCTTGAGCGCACGCTCGACATAGTCGGTCTCGGACAGCTTGCGCATGCCGATGGCCGCGGCCTTGGCGACCGGGACCTTGAGGCGCATCTTGTCTTTCTGGAAGTCGATGACGAAGAGCTCGAGCTTGTGGCCGGCGACCTCCTGCTCGTCGATCGAGACGATCTGGCCGACGCCGTGCGCGGGATAGACGATGAACTCGCCGGTCTTGAAACCGTTGCGCGCTGCCGAACTCTTCTTCTGCGGAATTGCCATTACGCTTCAAACTCCTGTTCGTGTCGCCCGGAACGCGCCGGGAGACCTCGTGCTGCGGCCCGGTCGCGGGCCATGCGCTATGCGGGATACGACAGAACGATTTCGGGAAAGGCGGCGTACGCGCGCAAACAAAGCGCGACGCCCGGATCGCCCTGGTCCGAAATCAGTTCAAACCTTTCGATGAGTCAGGCTCAGCGCCATTAAGAGACGTCGTGTCACCAGCATGTAAAAGGTTAGGTAACATAATTTCGCGTCGAAATCAACAATTTGCCGCATGCGCGAAGGTGCCGCGGCCGGATTCGGCGCAGTGAAGGTTAATCCGGTCGATGGCAGCCGGCCGTTGTCAGTCGCCCTTGCCGGGCTCCGGCGAGAAGAACTTCTCGAACTTGCCCGGCACGCCGTCGAATTCCTTGGCATCGGCAGGCGGTTCGCCCTTCTGCGTGATGTTGGGCCAGAGCGAAGCGTATTCCGTGTTGATCTTCAGCCACTTGTCGAGTCCGGGCTCGGTGTCGGGCTTGATCGCGTCGGCGGGGCATTCCGGCTCGCACACGCCGCAGTCGATACACTCGTCGGGATGGATGACGAGCATGTTCTCGCCTTCGTAGAAACAGTCGACCGGACAGACCTCGATGCAGTCCATGTACTTGCACTTGATGCAGTTGTCGGTGACGATATAGGTCATCGGACGGGCTCCGGCGGTCTTGTAGCGCGGTGGGTAGCGAGTTTGGGATGGCCGTGCAAGGGGCGGTTTGCCGCGCGGGGCAGCCATCGGGGAATGGAATTCCAACGATAGAGACCGCAAGTATCAGTCCCGCTCGCCGTCCCGCAGCCGGTCGGTCAGCCTGCGGTCGCGCTTGGTCGGGCGTCCTGAGCCCGGTTCGCGCTCGGCCGCCGTCACGCGTTCCTCGCGCGGCAGCGGCGGTGGCGTGAGATCTTCGTAGAGGGTGCGCGCCTCCTCGGCGGGGCCCCGGCGCATCCCGCCCGAGACAACGCGATAGACGAGGATCTTTCGCTCAAGCGTCACCGTCACGCCGTCGCCGGGCTTCACGGCCGCCGAAGGCTGGTCGATCTTGACCGAGTTGATGCGGACGCCGCCCGACTGGACCAGCTTCGCGGCGAGCGAACGGGATTTCACGACGCGCGCGAAGAACAGCCACTTGTCGATGCGCTGGCTGCCGGCCGCCGCCATGCCTACTTGCGCAGCTGATCGCGCAGCGCGGCGAGCTTGGCGAAGGGCGAGTCCGGGTCGATCGGCCGCGGCTTCTCTTCGCGCGGACGGCCCTGGTTCTCGAACTTGCGCTCGGGCCGGTCGTCGCGACGCTTGCCCTCATGGGGCTTTCCATCCCGGCGGTTGCGATTGTCGCGTTCGCCTTCGGGGCGCGGCTTGCGCTGGAACTGCGGGTCGTCAGCCCGCCACAATATCTTTGGCTCCTTCGGCGTGGCGTCCTCGGGCTTGGCGCCGTCGCGACCCTTGTAGCCGCGGCCACGATCGCGGCGGCCCTGCGGCGCACCGTCGCGCGCGCCCTGCCGCTGGTTGCGGAAGCGGTTCTCGTTGCGGGCAGGCCGCCACAGCAGCACGACCTTGGGTTCTTCAGACTCGGCCGGGGCGGTGTCGGCGGCGGGTGCATCCTGCTCGGCTGGCGGCTCGGCCGATGCCGGAGCATCGGCGACGGCGTCGGCCTCGACGACGACCGGAGCAACAGCCTCAGCCGCGATCTCCGACGATTCACCAGCGGATACATCCTCGGTGGCAGCCACCTCGGCCTCCGACGCTTCCTCCACGGCCACGGGGGCGATCGCTTCGGCGGCAAGGTCGGCGCCGGCAAGAGGGGCGGCATCCATTCCATCGACGACGGCCTGGGGCAGGTCGGCCGCTTCGGCCGAAACGGGCGCGGCTTCCGCGTCCGTCGAAACGGGCTCTGTCGTCGCAGCGGCGGCTTCGGCGGCCCTCGCCGCTTCCGCGGCTGCATGCGCCTCGGCCCTGAGGCGGGCGGCTTCCGCGGCGTCGGCATCGAGCTTTGCGAGACGCCCCGCGACCTCGGCCTGAGGCTTCGGCTCGGCGCGGTAGCCAAGCGCCTTCAGGATCTCCTCCATATCGGTCGCGGTGGCGCCGAGGATCGACATCATCGGCGGCGTGACGAGGAAGGAGCTGCCGTCATAGGCGCCGTCCGGGCGCGCCGTGGAACCGGGCTTCCAGGCGAGCGCCGGACGGATCAGGTCGGCGACACGTTCGAGGATGTCGACGCGCACCGCGCGGCGGCCGAGGATGCGGAAACCTGCGAGCTTGTAGAATTCGCGGTCGAACTGCGGATCGACGACGACCGAGGTGCGACCGGTGGCGAGAGCGTTGACCGGATCGCCGAAGCCGGGCTTGTCCTTGCCGTCGTTCCTGAGCGCCCAGAGCAGCGTCAAAAGACCGGCCGGGGCGGGTTTCAACAGCGCGGGCAGGAAGATGTGATAGGCGCCGAAGCGCACGCCGAGCCGCCGGAGTGCTGCGCGCGAATCCTGCTCGAGCGACTTCATCTCATCGGCGACGTCGCGGCGGTTGAGCAGCCCGAAGCTCTCGACCAGGCGATAGGCAAGGCCGCGGGCGATGCCGGTGAGCTGTTCGGCATTCTTCAGATCAACGAGCGGCTTGAGCAGCAGTTCGATCTGCCAGGCGACGAAGCGATCAGCGCGCGCGGCGACCTTGTCGCGCGCCGGGCCGGTCAGCTGCTCGTCGGCCAGCAGGATGACGCGGGGCTTGAGCGGCTCCTCGCCTTCGACCAGCGTGCCGATCGGCTGGCCGAGCCAGCGCACCGTGCCGTCATTGGCAAGCGCCAGGTCGCCGTTGGCGCAGACCGAAAAGCGCTCGGCGCGGGTTTCGAACTCGGCCGCCAGTGCCTTCTGCGCGGCGGAACGAACGGCCTTCGCATCCTCGCCCCCCGCCGACGCGTCGGCAGTGAAGCGGAAGCCCTGCAATTCCCCGACGTGGTGACCCTCGACGGAGACCTCGCCCGTTTGACTGATTTCGGCTTCGAGCATCGTGTTTTCTCTAAGGCGCCTCATAAGCACGGATGTCCTGCGGTCTACGAAGCGTTTCGTCAACCGCTCATGCAGCGCGTCCGACAGTCTGTCTTCGATCTCGCGCGTTTTTTCCTGCCAGTGTGCCGGATCGGCAAGCCAGCCGGGCCGGTGCGACACGAAGGTCCAGGTGCGGATCTGCGCGATGCGGTGGGAAAGCGTGTCGATGTCGCCATCGCTGGAATCGGCCCGCCGGACCTGCTCGGCCATGTAGGCTTCGTCGACATGGCCGCGTTCGGCGAGGTCCTGGTAGATCGAGCCGATGAGGTCGGCGTGCTGCGCGGGTGCGATGCGGCGGTAGTCGGGAAGCGCGCAGGCGTCCCACAGAAGCGCGACCCGCTCGCGGTTGGTGGCGAGGTCGCGGATCATCGGATCGCGGGCGAGATAGTCGAGCGCCTTCTGGTCGACCGCCGGCAGCGCCTTCGTCAGACCCTCGACCAGCGGCGGCGTCTCGATGGAATGGCGCAGCGCCTCCAGACTGGAGAAATCGAAATCGGGCGTGCGCCATTGCAGGACGCGCACAGGGTCAAACTCGTGGCCCTCGATCTTCTCGACCAGCTCCTCGTCGAACGGGATCACCTGGCCGGTGACGCCGAAGGTGCCGTCGCGGACATGGCGCCCGGCGCGTCCGGCGATCTGGCCGAGCTCGGCGGCGGAGAGATCGCGGTACTGGTAGCCGTCGAACTTGCGGTTCTGCGCGAAGGCGACGTGGTCGACGTCGAGATTGACGCCCATGCCGATGGCGTCGGTGGCAACGAGGAAGTCGACGTCGCCGGACTGGTAGAGCTCGACCTGCTTGTTGCGGGTGCGGGGGCTGAGCGCGCCCAGCACGACGGCGACGCCGCCGCGCTGGCGGCGGATCAGCTCGCCGATGGCGTAGACCTCCTCGGCCGAGAAGGCGACGATCGCCGAACGGCGGGGCAGTCGCGTTATCTTCTTCTGGCCGGCATAGGCGAGCTGCGACATGCGCGGGCGGCCGACGACCGAGATGCCGCGCAGGATGCGCTCGAGGATACCGCGCATGGTGCCGGCGCCGAGCAGCAGCGTCTCGTCGCGGCCGCGCAGATGCAGGATGCGGTCGGTGAAGATGTGGCCGCGCTCGAGATCGCCGGCGAGCTGCACCTCGTCGATGGCGACGAAGGCGGCGCTGGTCTGGCGCGGCAGGGCCTCGACGGTGCAGACGGAGTAGCGGGCGCCGGGCGGCTGGATCTTCTCCTCGCCGGTGATCAGCGACACGTTGGCGAAGCCGACCTTCTCGCCGACGCGGCCATAGACCTCGCGCGCGAGCAGGCGCAGCGGCAGTCCGATAATGCCGGAGGGGTGGGCGACCATGCGTTCGATGGCGAGATGGGTCTTGCCGGTATTGGTCGGCCCGAGAACGGCGGTGACGCCGCGGCCGGACAGGATCATCGCATCTTTCGGTCTGGGCTGGACATTCATCGGTCAGGGAGGCCTTGGGCGCACCGTTGGAGCCTGCGCGGCACAGCCGGCGGAGGAACCGACTTTGACCCCAATATAGGCAGGCATAGGGCCGGCACAACGGCAGGGCGATCAAGACGGGGGCCGATCGGTGCGCACATTAACAACCGGAACGAGTCTGGAACGAATCAGCGACGAATCACTGACTCGACCAGATTCTTGTTCTGTTCACCGCAAGATGTTGATTTGAATCAGGATTTCTCACCACATGCAGAATCGCCCGAGCCTCCGGCGGGGACTCCACCGACCCGGCGTTAACGTTTCGGCGCGGCGGCCCTGATCCCGCCCGCCAGGCAACGGGGATCTGCGGTCAAACTTATGAAATCATTAGGGAAGATGAACCGGAGATTAAGCGGAGCGCGGTCGGCGGGGCGGCTTTCGTTAACGATGCGGCCAAAGCCGGAACGAATCGGCGACGAATCAGCTTCCGCGCCAGGTTTCCGGTCCGTTCACCGCAACATCTGGTGGCTGCCTCGCAGAAGCCGGACTAACCCGCCTTCTACGGACGCGATGCAACCTATCCGATTCCCGTGTCCGTTAACCTTCCTGCGCCGAAACGGCACATGCAGGTTGCTCCCCCGATCTTCCACAACCTTCTTCGTCGAGCGGGGCGAGGCCTGCCGGATCGAACTTGCCGCAGGGTCAAAACCGTGACTCTGCTGGCGTCAGCCGCCCGGCCCTCGCGCGGCCGGCCGGCGTGCGCCGGTCCATATCGCGATTTGCTCCTATGGAGGGGTCCATGCAAAAGCGTCTATTCGCCGAATTCCTCGGCACGTTCTGGCTCGTCTTCGGCGGCTGCGGCAGCGCCGTGCTGGCGGCTGCCTTCCCCGATGTCGGCATCGGCCTGCTTGGCGTGTCGCTCGCCTTCGGTCTCACCGTGCTGACGATGGCCTACGCCGTCGGCGGCATTTCGGGCGGGCATTTCAATCCCGCCGTGTCCGTCGGTCTTCTCGCCGCGGGCCGGTTCCCGGCCAAGGATCTGATCCCCTATGTGATCGCCCAGATCGTCGGCGCGGTCGTGGCGGCGGCGGTGCTCTATTTCATCGTCAGCGGCAAGGCGGACTTCGCCGGCGTTGGCGGTTTCGCGTCCAACGGGTATGGCGACGCGTCGCCCGGCAAGTTCTCCATGGGTGCAGCGCTGGTCATGGAAGTCGTCATGACCTTCATGTTCCTGATGATCATCCTCGGCGCCACCACCGGCCGCGTGCCGGGAGGCTTCGCGCCGATCGCCATCGGCCTTGCCCTGACTCTGATCCATCTGGTGTCGATCCCGGTGACCAACACGTCGGTCAATCCGGCCCGCTCCACCGGCGTCGCGCTGTTCGCGGACAGTCCGGCGCTGGCGCAGCTCTGGCTGTTCTGGGTGGCGCCGATCGTCGGCGCCGCGATTGCCGGCGTCGTGCACAAGGCGATTTTCGGCGACGATTGACAGGAGTGTCGGCGCGCCGCCCGTCAACGGCTGGCGCGCCGCACCGCCGGTTGGCATTATCGGCTGTCGAAACCGGGAGACCGACGATGCATTTCATCACCTCGCGCGACGAGCTGCGCCGTGTCTACAAGCCGGCAAGCGAGAATTCGCTGCGCAAGGAACTGAAGGCGCTCGACGGCCATAGCGTCTCCTTCATCGGCCGCAGCCCCTTCGTGCTGATCGGCACGTCGGACGGCAAGGGCCACGCGGACGTGACGCCCAAGGGCGACAGGCCGGGCTTCGTCGCCGTTCTCGACAACCGGACGATCGCGATCCCCGACAGACCCGGCAACAACCGCCTGGACACGCTGGAGAATCTCCTCGTCGAACCGTCGATCGGGCTGCTGTTCCTGATCCCCGGCATGGACGAGACGCTGCGCATCAACGGCAAGGCGAAGATCACGGCCGATGATTCGCTGAGGGCCCGGTTCGAGGTCGACGGCAAGCTGCCCCAGGCGGTGATCCTGGTCGAGGTCGAGGCCGCCTACATGCATTGCGCCAAGGCGTTCATGCGCTCGCAGTTGTGGCATCCGGAGACCTGGCCGGAGCGCAACTCGATGCCGACGCTGGGGCAGATGCTCAAGGACCAGCTGGCGCTCGACCAGTCGGCCGAGGCAATGGACAGCTGGCTGGACGACGCCTACGCGAAGTCGATGTGGTGAGGCGGCTTCTCGGCGGGAGCTTTAACAGCCGGTTAACCGAGCCATGCGCATCGCGCATTGCTGCACTGCAGCATTTCCGCATTCCTTTCGCCGCACCCATATGAGAGGCTGAACGCATACGGGAGGAACCACGCACGGGCCGAGAGGCCCTTCATGCAAGGAACCGTATCATGATCCTCAACGATCTCATTTCCCGCGCCCAGCACCGCATCGAGAAGCAGCGCCGCTACAATCGCACCGTGGCCGAGATCAATTCGCTGTCGAACCGCGACCTGTCAGACATGCGCGCCGACCGCTCCGAACTGCTCTACTGGGCGCGGAAGGAAATCCTCGGCTGAGCCTGTAGCTCGCGCCAGATCGTCATCCTCGGGCCGGCCCTTCGGGCGTTCGATTGGCTTTGCAAGGTCCACTGGACCTTGCAATTCGCCCGATGGGCGAACCAGCATCTCACCCCGAGGATCTGCGCGCCTCCGCACTCCAGGAGCCTTGCCGGCCAACGGCTACGTCGGCAGATCTTCGGGTCAAGCCCGAGGATGACGGCGTCGGACGGATGCCTCAGACGATGTACTGGCCGCCATTGGCCGAGAGCGTCGAGCCGGTGATGAAGCCGGCTTCGTCCGAAGCCAGGAACACCACGCAGCGCGCGATCTCCGCCGGCTCGCCCAGCCTGCCGACCGGGATCTGGGCGATGATCGATTCGCGCACCTTTTCCGGCACGGCCATGACCATGTCGGTGCCGATGTAGCCGGGACAAATGACGTTGACGGTGATGCCGGCCTTGGCGCCTTCCTGGGCGAGCGCCTTGGTGAAGCCGATGTCGCCGGCCTTGGCGGCTGAGTAGTTCGCCTGGCCCATCTGGCCCTTCTGGCCGTTGATCGACGAAATGGTGATGACGCGGCCGAACTTGCGCTCGCGCATGCCGGTCCAGATCGGATGCGTCATGTTGAAGGCGCCGTTGAGGTTGGTGTTGATCACCTCGCTCCACTGCTCGCGCGTCATGCGGTGGAACATCGCGTCGCGCGTGATGCCGGCATTGTTGACCAGCACCTCGACCGGGCCGAGATCGGCTTCCACCTTGGCGATGCCGGCGACGCAGGCGTCGTAGTCGGCCACCGACCATTTGTAGGTCTTTATGCCGGTCTCCTTCGAGAAGGCGGCGGCGGCCTCGTCATTGCCTGCATAGTTGGCCGCAACCTTGTAGCCGGCGTCTCTCAACGCGACCGAGATTGCCGCTCCGATGCCGCGGGATCCGCCTGTAACGAGTGCTACGCGTGCCATGTGGTTCTCCTCCCCTGTTCTAGCCTTTTTGTCGCCTACTGATTCACCTTGGAGAAAGCATCTTGCATGACTTTCTCACCGATCCTCTGTCCATACAGGTTGGAAATCGTCTTGAATTCCTGCGTGCCGAGCTGCGTCACAGGATAGTCGCAATCGACCGAGGCAAGACGGGCAACGCTTCCCGCGAGAATCATTGCCAGCCCTTTGAGTGAAGATGTGTCCTCTTCGATTCCGGCGACCATCATCTTCTTCAGAACGTCGAAGTCTGCATCCGTTGCATGCTCGAACATACAGTCGGCGGTCTTGTGAAGCCTGCTCTCGTCTGCTTCCGCTTCGCCAAGGCAAATGCATGCCAGAAGTAAGGCGACCGCAACCGTTCGCGCCATTCTGAAACGAGCCAACTACATCGCTTCAACGCACATAGCGACGCCCATGCCGCCGCCGATGCAGAGCGTGGCGAGGCCCTTCTTGGCGCCGCGACGGCGCATCTCGTAGACCAGCGTGTTGAAGATGCGGGCGCCGGAGGCGCCGATCGGGTGGCCGATGGCGATGGCGCCGCCGTTGACGTTGACGATCGATGGATCCCAGCCGAGCCCCTTGTTGACCGCGCAGGCCTGCGCGGCGAAGGCCTCGTTGGCCTCGACGAGGTCGAGGTCGCCGACCGACCAGCCGGCCTTTTCCAGCGCCTTCTTCGAGGCCGGGATCGGGCCGGTGCCCATGATGGAGGGATCGACGCCGGCGGTGGCCCAGGACGCAATGCGGGCGAGCGGGGTGATGCCGCGCTTCCTGGCCTCTTCCTCGGTCATCAAAAGCACAGCGGCGGCGCCGTCGTTCAGGCCGGACGCGTTGGCGGCGGTGACCGAACCTTCCTTGTCGAAGGCGGGTTTCAGCTTCTGCATGGCGTCGAGCGTGGCGCCGTGACGGATGTATTCGTCGGAGTCGACGACCGTGTCGCCCTTGCGGCCCTTGATCGTTACGGCGACGATCTCGTCCTTGAACTTGCCGGCCTTCTGCGCCGCCTCCGCCTTGTTCTGCGATCCGACGGCGAACTCGTCCTGGGCCTCTCGGGTGATCTGGAACTGACGGGCGACGTTTTCGGCCGTGTTTCCCATGTGGTAGCCGTTGAAGGCGTCCCACAGTCCGTCCTTGATCATCGTGTCGATCAGCTTGATGTCGCCCATCTTGGTGCCGGCGCGCAGGTGCTGGCAGTGGGGCGACAGCGACATGGATTCCTGGCCGCCGGCGACGATGACCTTGGCGTCGCCGTTGGCGATCTGCTGCATGCCGATGGCGATCGAGCGCAGGCCCGAGCCGCAGACCTGGTTGAGGCCCCAGGCCGTCGTCTCGATCGGCAGGCCGGCGGCGATGGAGGCCTGGCGGGCCGGGTTCTGGCCGGCGCCCGCGGTCAGCACCTGGCCGAGAATGACTTCATCGACCTCTCGTGCGTCGACGCCCGCCCGTGCGAGCACTTCCTTGATCACGACCGCGCCGAGCTCATGGGCCGGCGTCGCGGCAAAGGCGCCGTTGAAGGATCCGACCGCAGTGCGGGCGGCGGAAGCGACGACAATGGAAGGGGAAGAGGACATTGGGCATCTCCGAAGAACCGGCGCCTCGGACTGACGCCGCAGGATCGCGACTTTCTTGCCCGTTCCAGCATCCGAGTCAAACCGGAAAATGGTAGGGTTTGGTCCCCGGCGGCCCGGCCAGGCGGAGTTCTCCTTTCATGTCCGGCACTTGCCGCAGCGCATGACGGTTTCACGCAGTGCACAAAGCGCTTTCAATTGGTCTGGTTTTGCGCATATCCTCTGTGCAGCAATTGAGCGCAGCGGGCCGCCCTTTCAACGGAACGGTCATATTGGGAGGGCCTCGATGGCCGTGAAGGACGATCCGATCGTCATCAAGAAATACGCCAACCGCCGCCTGTACAATACGGGCACCAGCACCTACGTGACGCTGGAGGACCTCGCGGAGATGGTCAAGCGGGGCGAGGACTTCAACGTCCAGGACGCCAAGACCGGCGAGGACATCACCCACCCCGTCCTGACCCAGATCATCTTCGAGCTCGAGAACAAGGATGGGCAGAACATGCTGCCGATCTCGTTCCTGCGCCAGCTCATCGCCTTCTACGGCGACCAGATGCAGATGATCGTGCCGAGTTTCCTCGAGCAGTCGATGCAGGCCTTCACCAAGGAACAGGAACGCTTCCGCGAGCAGATGAAGGCGACCTTCGGCAAGGCGCCGATCGATCTCATCAACATGCCGACGTCGATGAAGGCGATCGAGGAACAGACAAGGCGGAACATGGAGATTTTCCAGAACGCCATGCGCATGTTCACAGCCTTCCCCGCGGCGGGAACGACCGCGCCCGAGCCGGAGGAAGCGCCGAAGGCGAAGAAGTCCGACGAACTCGCCGATCTCAAGGAGCAGATCGCCGCGATGCAGCGCAAGCTGGAGCAGTTGGGGAAGTAGTTCCGCACGATGCTGCGGCGCGGCGAGACTGGGGAACACCTGGGTTCGTCAACCCGGAGGCCGGAGGCCATCCTGGATCCATTGCCGGTGAAAATCCTGGCGCAGGTGTACCGGAGGACAAGGTCAATCTCGGAGAAGTATAGATCCCGGCTGGCCTTTGGCCGCCGGGATGACGGCGTTTTGGTTTGAGCTCATTCGCGGAACAGAACCGAGGCGTCACCACCCCATCGCGCAGCCGTCCTTGCGGGGATCCGATCCACCGACGAGAAAGCCGTTTTCCGCGTCGATGACGATCATCTGGCCGCCGCCATGCGGCCGTGGCGCGTCACGCATCGGATGGCCGCGCGCGATCATGCCCTCGCGTATCGCCGACGAAATGCCGGTCTCGGCGTCGAGCACGCCGTCCTCGCCCCAGAACAGGCGCGGGTGGTCGATCGCCGCCTGCGGATCCATGCCGAAGTCGACAAGGTTGGAAAAGACGTGGGCGTGGCCCATGGGCTGGAAGTCGCCACCCATCACGCCGAACGCAGCGAAGGCACGGCCGTTCTTCATCGCCATGGCGGGGATGATCGTGTGCAGCGGGCGCTTGCGCGGACCGATCTCGTTGGGATGGCCCTCGATCAGGTTGAAACAGGCGCCACGGTTCTGCAACGCTATGCCCGATTGCGGCGTGACGACGCCAGAGCCGAAGGCGTCGTAGGTCGAATTGATGAAGGAGATGGCGCGGCGGTCGCGGTCGACGACGGTGAGATAGACCGTGTCGGACGACGGGTTCTTGGGGAAAGCGATCGCCGGATTGCGCCGGGCAGGGTCGAACTGGCGGGCAATGTCGCGGGTAAAGTCGCCGGCAAGCACGGTTTCGACCGCTACCTTCATCGTGGCGGGATCCGAGACTTCGCGGTGCAATACCGAATAGGCGATGCGGCCCGCCTCGATCTCCAGATGGTAGCGCTCGGCACTGTCGGGCGGCAGCCGCTGGACGCCGAGCTCGCGCATCAGGTTTAGCATGATCAGCGCGGTGATGCCCTGGCCGTTGGGCGGGATCTCCAGCACGTCGCAGCCGCGATAGCGGGTGGAGATCGGCGTCACCCAGTCGGCCGAGACGGCTGCGAGGTCTTCCTCGGCGAGGTAGCCGCCCTTGGCTTGCACCACGGCGGCCATCTCCGCGGCGATCGGCCCTTCGTAGAAGGCGCATGCGCCTTGCGATGCGATGGCGCGCAGGGTGTTTGCCAGCGCCGGCTGGCGATGGCGCGCGCCGGCTACGGGTGCCTTGCCATCCACGAGATAGTGCCTGGCGCCGCCTTCGTCAGCCGCAAGCGCCTCGACCTGCCTCGCCCAGTCCCAGGCTACCCGGGCATGGACCGGGTATCCATACTCGGCGTAGCGGATCGCATCGGCAAAGAGCGAATCGAACTCGCGCGTGCCGAAGCGGGCAAGCAGCGTCTCCCATGCCTTTATGGCGCCGGGGACGGTGATGGACAGGGGCCCGAACTCCGGAATGCCGGTCAGCCCGCGGGCGCGGTAGGCTTCGGCGGTTGCCGCCGCAGGCGCGCGGCCGGACCCGTTCAGCCCGTGCACCGAACCGTCCGGCTCGGCCAGGATGACGAAGCAGTCGCCGCCGATGCCCGTCATGTGCGGCTCGACCACCGTCAGCACGGCGGAGGCCGCGATGGCGGCGTCCACCGCATTGCCACCGGATTTCAGAACGTCGATGGCCGTGGCTGTCGCGAGCGGATGCGACGTCGCCGCCATGCCGTTCTCGGCGATGACCGGCGAGCGGCCCGGGAGATGGAAGTCGCGCATCAGCGGAAGTTGACGTCGCGCCCGGCGGAGCGGATGGAGACCGAGAAGCCGGCGAGAACGTCGACCAGCGCGATCAGCATCAGCGTGAAGAAGACGGAATGCGCAGCTCCTGGTACGAGCAGGAATTCGACCAGGAAGGCGACGAAGACGAAGGTCGAAAGCAGATGATCGATCACCGACACGCTCGACGTCCGCGTCGACTTCATGATCTCGACGAAGAGGAAGACCAGGCCGATCAGAACCATCAGGTCGCCCAGCGTCATCGACCATGTGCCGCCCGACATCATCGGCATCGAGAAAAGGACCTGCGCCCACGGATCGGCGCCGCCGCCGAACAGGCCGATAAGGCCCATGTTGTAGAGAACGAACGGGACGACGAGGAGGGGTATGCTGCCGATCATGCGAAGCTCCGAACTGGGTCAGGAGCTTGTAGAGCGGTCCCGCAAGGCGGCGTCAAGCATGCACGCGAAAAGGCCGGCGCGAGCGCCGGCCTTTTCAAGGATCGTCACGCCCCGGAGGGCGCGGATCAGCTTTCCTTGGGTTCCAGGACCTGGCGGCCGCGATACATGCCGGTCTTGAGATCGATGTGATGCGGACGGCGCATCTCGCCCGAATTGCGGTCCTCGACATAGGTCGGGGCCTTGAGCGCGTCGGCGGAGCGGCGCATGCCGCGCTTCGACGGGGAGGTCTTTCGTTTCGGTACTGCCATGGTCCTGCTCCGGGCGTCTTGCAATGCCGGGGAATCCCGAAAATCGGGCGTCGCGCGCGGCGGGTCATCAGAAAGTCGCGTGCCTATACACGCCCGACCGGGATTTGGCCAGTCCCGGCCGGCAAAAAAGCAATGCGCCGCGGGATGCCCCCCGCGGCCATGCCTCGTCAGTGGCTCGCCCTGTTGCGAGCCTTGGCGCGGCGGGCGAGCATGTTGAGCGACTCGACCAGCGCCGAGAAGCCCATGGCGGCGTAGATATAGCCCTTCGGCACGTGGAAGCCGAAGCCGTCTGCGATCAGCGTCATGCCGATCATCAGGAGGAAGCCCAGCGCCAGCATGACGATGGTCGGATTCTTGGCGATGAACCTGGACAGTGGCTCGGCGGCGAGCAGCATGACCGTGACGGCGCAGATCACGGCGATATACATGATCGCGATGTGATCGGTCATGCCGACGGCCGTGATGATCGAGTCGATCGAGAAGACGAGGTCGAGCAGCAGGATCTGGAAGATGGCCGCACCGATGGTCATCGATACCGCGCCGCCGACCATGTCCTCCTTGTGGTCCTGAGGGTCGACCGAGTGGTGGATCTCGCGGGTCGCCTTCCAGACCAGGAAGAGTCCTCCGGCAATGAGGATCAGGTCGCGCCAGGAGAAGGGGTGGTCGAAGGCGGTGAACAGGGGTGTCGTGAGCTGGACGATGAACGAGATCGTGGCCAGGAGGAGCAGCCGCATGACCAGCGCGGCGCCGATGCCGAGCCTGCGGGCCCGCGCCTGCTGTTCGGCCGGCAGCTTGTTCGTCAGGATCGAGATGAAGATCAGGTTGTCGATGCCAAGGACGATCTCGAGGATGACGAGCGTGGCGAGCGCCACCCATGCGGTCGGATCGCTCGTCCAGTCGAAGAAGCCGGTCAGCCATTCCATGGGGATGTTCCGTGTTGGCCGGGGCTCCGGCGCGCGGGTTATGTATGCCGAGAGAAGTAGGGGGCGCGTCGCGCCCCGTCAATGTCAGAGATTCACATACGCCGCGCGCATCCGCGCTTCACAGCCAGAACGACGGGACCGTTTCCTCGAGCCGCGGGCCGAGACGCAGGAGTCCGATGCTGTCGGCCAGCCCCGTGCGGTCGGAGATCTCCACGCCGACGCCGCAGATGGTGGCCGGACCGGTCGCCGCCTCGAAGCGGCCTTTCGGAACCTTCGACAGGAAGCGGTTCAGCGGTTCTTCCTTGTCCATGCCAAGGGAGGAATCGTAGTCACCGCACATGCCGGCGTCGGACAGGTAGGCCGTGCCGCCGTTCAGGATCTGATGGTCGGCGGTCGGACAATGGGTGTGGGTGCCGACGACGAAGCTCGCGCGTCCGTCGACGAAATGCGCGAAGCACATCTTCTCGGACGTCGCCTCGGCGTGGAAATCGATCACCACCGCGTCGGCCTGTTCTCCCATGGGACAGGCTTCCAGCACCTCTTCCCCGGCGACGAAGGGGTCGTCGAGTTCGGGATGCATGAAGACGCGGCCCATGATGTTGGCCACCATGACGCGCGCGCCGTTTCTGGCCATGTAGAGCCCGGAGCCGCGGCCGGGCGTGCCCTTCGGGAAATTAGCGGGCCGAAGGAAGCGATCCTCACGCGGCGCGAAGCTGAGCGCCTCGCGCTGGTCCCAGACGTGATTGCCGGTGGTGACGACGTCGGCGCCGGCGCGCAAGGTCTCCTGGAAAATCTCTTCGGTGATGCCAAACCCGCCGGCGGCGTTCTCGCCGTTGACGATCACGAAATCGAGCCGGAAATCGGAGATGAGGCCTGGAAGGCGTTCCCACACCGCTGTGCGGCCGGTTTTGCCCACCATGTCGCCCAGGAAGAGAAGACGCATCCGGCTTCTATAGAGCCGGCGCAAAGCTGCGCAAGCCGGATTCCGTCAGGAATTCCGGAATGACGACATCGTGTGCCTCGTCCGGCACTCTTTCGACCTCCTGGCAGTCGAAGGCGATGCCAATAAGGCGGGGCGGCCGCGATCCCGCCTGCAGTTTCGCGATGGCGCGGTCGTAGTAGCCGGCGCCGTAGCCGATCCTGTGGCCGCGGCGGTCGAAGGCAGCAAGCGGCACGAGCATCAGCGTCGGCTGGAGAACCTCGGCCTCCGGTCCCGGCCCGGCCGTGCCGAAACCCATGTCGATCAGCGGCGCGCCGCGGACGAGCTCGCGGAAGACGATCGTCTCCTTGTCGAGGATCGCCGGAAGACAGAGACGGCCGCCCAGTTCGCGCAGCGCGAACATCAGCGGGCGGACGTCGACTTCCGAGCGCATCGGCCAAAAGCCGGAGACGGTCGCGCCCGGCTCCATGCCGATGCGGTGCGCCTCGTCGGCCATCCGCAGCGACGCCTCGATGCGCCATTCCGGATCGAGCGCGTCGCGTCGCGCCAGCGCCTCCTGCCGGAGCCTCTTCTTGATCGCACGATTGTCCATGTCTGCACCTCCGGGGACGACACTACGCGAGCGAGCGGTGCCGCGGACAGCCGGCATGCGACACGGATGGATGGATAAACGAAGGGGAGGTGACGATCCACGCAGACCGGTGGAGAGGTTGATCCCGGGTGCCTACAACGTAGGTGGGCGCCGTGTGAAAAGACCCACGGGTCTCTCCAGGGACAGCTCCCTTGGGATCAATAAGGCCCCGGGGAAGTGTTACTCCTGCCGTGAAGCACAGACCGTCCCAGCCAATATAGGGCTTTCGCCAGTCCGCCGCCAGCACGTTCGCCGGCATCGTTCGGAATAGCGCGACGTCAGCGTTTCGAGGCTGATGAACGATCTGTTTTTCAAGGGAAATCCGGTCACGAGTTCGCGACCTGTGCGTCAACTTTCTCTCCCGTTCTGTTGTTTTGAACGTGTGGCGGAACAGGCCCATCTCAGCGCCATCGGACGACGCACTGATCGCCGCTTCGATTTCAGAAAGACGAAGGCCATGCCGGAAAGCCGGGTGGCCGCACACCAAAGGGATAGAACATGCGTAAGTATCTCATCGCCTCGGCCGCCGTGCTGAGCTTCACCGGTCTCGCTGCTGCGCAGGAAGCCCCGGCCCTGATCTACAGCGACGCGTATGCGCGGAATGTCCAGAACGCCGACGTGCCCTCCACCGACCACGGCCTGACCGTGTCCTCGCAGCGCAATGCGAGCGTGCCGGTCCAGAGCGGCGGCCAGACCGTCGACGACATCCGCAACAACCAGGACTACTCGGGCCGCTAAGCGGCGGAACGGCCGGATCCGCCGGCCACAGTCCTTCAAGAATCGAAAGGTATCATCCCATGAACAGGTTTCTTCTCGCCTCCGTTGCCGTCCTCGGCCTCTCCGGTGTCTCCGCGGCCCAGGAAGCCCCGGCGCTGATCTACTCGCAGTCCTTTGCCCAGAACGTCGAGAATGTCGGAACCGCTCCCGCAGGCGGCGCCTTCACCATCTCCTCGCAGCAGAACGCCAGCGTTTCCACGGGCGACGGCTTCCAGATCAACCTGGATCAGAACTACTCGGGCCTCTGAGCCAGCGGGGGAATGCCCGCCCGCGCTTTCCGAAAACGTCCGCGCTTTCACAAAGGAGCGCGGGCGTTTCGCGTTTCAAAGTCCGCGATTCCGCACAGCCGGCTTTCTTATCCGTGTTAGAAAGCTGGCGCTTGCCCTTGCCGTGCGCTGTCCCTACTGTCGCCGCGGCTCAACGGAATGGACTCTGACGGATGCGTTTTGAAGGAACGGCGGCCTATGTCGCGGACAAGGACCTCATGGTCGCGGTCAACGCTTCGATCGCGCTCGAGAGGCCGCTGCTCGTGAAGGGCGAGCCGGGCACAGGCAAGACGGAACTGGCCCGCCAGGTGGCGGCGGCGTTGGGGCTCGATCTGATCGAGTGGCACGTCAAGTCGACGACCAAGGCGCAGCAGGGTCTCTACGAATACGATGCGGTGTCGCGCCTGCGCGACAGCCAGCTGGGCGACGAGCGGTTCAACGACATCCGCAACTACATCAAAAAGGGCAAGCTGTGGGAGGCCTTCGCCACCGACAGGAAGGTGGTGCTGCTGATCGACGAGATCGACAAGGCCGATATCGAGTTTCCCAACGATCTCCTGCAGGAACTCGACCGGATGGAGTTCTTCGTCTACGAGACCGGCGAGACCGTGCGGGCCGTGCACCGGCCGATCGTCATCATCACCTCGAACAACGAGAAAGAGCTGCCGGATGCATTCCTGCGCCGCTGCTTCTTCCACTACATCCGCTTCCCCGACGTCGAAACGCTGCAGAAGATCGTCGACGTGCACTATCCGGGCATCAAGCAGAACCTGGTGCGGGCCGCGCTGACCCAGTTCTACGAGGTGCGCGAGATGCCGGGGCTGAAAAAGAAGCCGTCGACCTCGGAGGCACTGGACTGGATCCGGTTGCTCGTGACCGACGATGTGGAGCCCGAAGACCTTCGCGCGGACCCGAAGAACGCCCTGCCGAAGCTGCACGGCGCGCTCTTGAAGAACGAGCAGGACGTGCACCTGTTCGAGCGGCTGGCGTTCATGGCGCGGCGGAACGGCTGAGCCGTCAGCCGGGCCGCCGCACGCGCATCAGATCGGCCGAAGGCGCTTCCCAGGCAAGTTCGCCGCGACCCACCATGTAGTTCACATGGGCGTGGGTCTCGGAGAAGGCGAAGGAAAGCTGGTGCGGGTCGAGCGGGCGCGGAAACAGCACGGGCACGAGTTCGGCGACTGATCTCGGGCCTTGGTGACACGCATATGCAATCCGCTCACAGCGATCGGCATGATGGCCTGCGAGCTCGCGGGCGCGCTCGTGCAGGCCGTAGAAGGGCAATTGATGCCCGGGCAGGACGAGAGCGTTGGCGGGGATGGCCTTCTCGATCGCGCCGAGGGAACGGATGTAAAGCCCGAGCGGATCGCCGTCCGGTTCAACTGCCCAGACGCTGACGTTGGGGGTGATCTTCGCCAGCACCTGATCCGAGGCCAGGAAGACGTTTTCCTCGGCGAGGTAGAACATCAACTGCTCGGCGGCGTGGCCGTCGGCCGACATCACCTCGAACGGCCGACCGCCGATATCCAGCGTATCTCCGGCGACGAGCCTGCGGAAGGTCGGCGGCAGCGGCGAGACCATGTGCAGATAGCCGTTGCCTTGCGTGGCAACGAGCTGCGCCGTCTCCGCAGACATGCCGTGGCTGCGATAGAAATCCTGGTAGGGCTTGTCGCCCATCGCGTTCGGGCTGAGCGAGATATTGATGCAGCCGAGATAGCAGGTCTGGCTGGTCAGGAGAGGCATCGAATGCCGCTCGCAAAGCCAGCCGGCCAAACCGATGTGGTCGGGATGGAAATGGGTCACGATCAGGCGGGTCAGCCTGCGTCCGGCAAGGGGACCCGCCGTCAACGCCTCCCAGACTTCCCGCGTGGCGCGGTTCGAGATGCCGGTGTCGAGAACCGCCCAGCCGTCGCCGTCCTCGATGAGATATATGTTGACGTGGTCGAGGCGGAACGGCAGCGGGATGCGGGTCCAGAGGATGCCGGGAGCGACCTCGACCACCGTGCCGGTGGCGGGTGCTTCCGCAAAGGGGAAGCGCAAGACCTCGCCGCCGCCGGCCGTCGCTACCGCTCTTCCGATATCATTGGCCATCCGGCGCCTCCGTCTCGGGGACGGCTTAGACCCCGTGACCGCGCGAGGCAAGATGTTCCGCCTTGAACAATCGGCCGTACAACGCAGCGGCACACGCTGGACCATTGCCGTTGTGCCATCACATCGCGAGGATGGGCTTCCGAGAGGGAGGCGCCTGCCATGTCATCGATCGAGATACGTCCGCTTGCCGAAAGCGACCACGCCGACTGGCGACGGCTTTGGACCGACTACCTGACCTTCTACAAGACGGTGCTGCCGGACGAGATCTACGCGACGACGTGGAAACGCCTATTCGACCCCGGCGAGTACGAGCCCAACGGCTTCATCGCGCGGCTGGACGGCCACGCGATCGGTCTCGTCCATTACATCCTGCACCGAACCTGCTGGTCGCAGAAGAACAATTGCTATCTTCAGGACCTCTACACAGACCCGGACGTGCGCGGAACGGGCGTCGGGCGCAAGCTGATCGAGGCGGTCTATGCCGAGGCCGACCGGCAGGGCATCACCAACGTCTACTGGATGACCCACGAGACCAACACGACGGCGCGGCAGCTGTATGATCGCATCGCGCGGAGGACCGGGTTCATCGAGTATGAGAGGTGAGGTCGATCAAAACGTCCTGAGATCGACCGCAGCCGAAGTCCATTCAGTGTGCGCGGTCGTGGACAGCTTGCGCAACATTCGCTCATCTGCTGTGACCAGAACCGTCCCCAGGTGGACGGCCGCGCAGAGGTAGAAACAGTCATACGCGGGGTGATCGAGCAGACGCGAGAGCTCGAACGACTGCTCCAACAATTCATGCGAACTTACCAGACGGAATTCCGCATAGCGCAACGCACGCAAACCATCCAACGCATCGGCATCGGCTATCTCGCCGCGCCGCGCCTTCTTCCAGAGGATGTTGACGATCTCAGCGTGGATCAGGTCGGGCGCAGCAAAATCGAATCGTTCGCGCAGCGAA
The DNA here is from genome assembly GCA_019635735.1 of Mesorhizobium sp. Classification (GTDB taxonomy): domain Bacteria; phylum Pseudomonadota; class Alphaproteobacteria; order Rhizobiales; family Rhizobiaceae; genus Mesorhizobium_A. Next base: position 322,244 of record JAHBYX010000002.1, on the reverse strand, counting down.
ACCGCGCGGAGTGATTGGTCTTCCGGGACGAGCCATTTGACGACGACGCTGGCGTCGACGACGATCCTGCGCCTCACCGCTCGTCGCGACCTTCACGCTGCAGGATCTCGGACGGAGTATGAGGACGTCCCGCCAGTCGCTGACGCAGCAGCGCGGCCATCTCGTCGAAACTCATCGCCTGCCTGCCTTTCAGAACGTCCTGAAGAATCTCCCGATGTTCCGCCTCGGCCGACCGCCCATGGCGTGTCGCACGCTCCTTGAGCAGCGCCACAATCTCGTCGTCGACGTTTCTCACATGCAGACTGGCCATCTCGCAATTCCTCTTTCGAACGTTGATAGCATTTTGCTAGCAGTTGGTCGACTGTCTTGCATTTGGCGAGCCGTCCGACCAGAGTGTTCGTCATGTTCATCCCCTTCTTCCTCGAGCTCAAGGCCGCCAAGGTTCCGGTGTCGCTGCGCGAATATCTGACGCTGCTGGAAGGGATGGAGGCCGAACTCGTCACCTATGACGTCGAAGGCTTCTACTATCTGGCGCGCGCCGCCCTGGTGAAGGACGAGCGCCACATCGACCGTTTCGACCAGGTGTTCGGCCATGTCTTCAAGGGGCTGGAAGCGCTGTCCGGCGAGGGCGGCATCGACATCGCCAACCTGCCGGAGGAATGGCTGCGCAAGCTCGCCGAAAAGCACCTGACCGAAGAAGAGAAGAAGCTGGTCGAGGCGCTGGGCGGCTTCGACAAGCTGATGGAGACGCTGAAGAAGCGGCTGGAGGAGCAGAAGGGCAGACACCAGGGCGGCTCGAAATGGATCGGCACGGCCGGCACGTCCCCCTTCGGCGCCTACGGCTACAATCCGGAGGGCGTGCGGATCGGCCAGACCGAGAGCCGCAACCGGCGCGCGGTCAAGGTCTGGGACAAACGCGAGTTCAGGAACTTCGACGACACGGTCGAGCTCGGCACCCGCAACATCAAGGTGGCGCTGAAACGGCTGCGCCGCTGGGTGCGCGAGGGCGCGGACGAGGAACTCGATATTCCGGGCACCATCCACGCGACCGCCGAGCACGGCTATCTCGACGTGCAGACGCGGCCGGAGCGGCGCAACGCGGTGAAGCTTCTAATGTTCTTCGACGTCGGCGGCTCGATGGACGACCACATCAAGGTGGTGGAGGAGCTGTTTTCGGCGGCCCGGACCGAGTTCCGGCAGCTCGAGTTCTTCTACTTCCACAACTGCCTCTACGAGGGCGTGTGGAAGGACAACAGGCGCCGCCACCATGAGGTGACGCCGACATTCGACGTGCTGCACAAATACGGTTCGGACTACAAGGTGATCTTCGTCGGCGACGCCTCGATGAGCCCCTACGAGATCGCCACGGCCGGCGGGTCGGTCGAGCACTGGAATCCGGAAGCCGGAATCGTCTGGCTGAACCGCGTCGTCCGGCAATGGCCGAACGCGATCTGGATCAACCCCGTGCAGCAGAAGCACTGGGGCTACACGCACTCGATCCAGATGATCCGCGACCTGTTCTCGGACCGGATGTATCCCCTGACACTGCAAGGGCTGGAAAGCGCGACCAAGGAACTGTCGCGAAAGCACTGAGCATTTTCGCGAGCGCCCCGGCACCCTATATTGAGCGGACCAAACGGGAGATATCCATGGACACCCACACCTATCCCGTCACCCGCACCGACGCCGAGTGGAAGGCGCGGCTGACGCCGGAACAGTATTACATCATGCGCCAGCATGGCACCGAGCGGCCGGGAAGCTGCGCGCTGCTCTACGAAAAGCGGCCGGGCACGTTCAAATGCGTGGGCTGCGAAAGTCCGCTGTTCGAATCGACGCTGAAGTTCGAGAGCGGCACCGGCTGGCCGAGCTTCAATGATCCGGTGCCCGGATCGGTCGAGACGACGGTCGACCGCAGCCACGGAATGGTGCGCACGGAGTGCCATTGCGCCACCTGCGGAAGCCATCTCGGGCACGTGTTCCCCGACGGTCCGCCCCCGACCTACCAGCGCTACTGCATCAACGGCGTGGCGCTAGAGTTCGTGCCGGCGTGACAAGGGCGCGGCGTCGGCCAAAGTCCCACACCGTCATCCTCGGGCTTGTCCCGAGGATCCACCGCCGCTTGCAAGTTTTTCCCGCCGTCCGCGATCACCCGCACGGTTGGCAGATCCTCGGGACAAGCCCGAGGATGACGCCAGTCATGAAGGTTTCGCCCGAGAAAAACGCCGCCCGGATGTTCCGGGCGGCGTTCTCATTCTGGATCAGTTTTTTCGATGTCGGATCAGATTCGTCCCATCAGGACGAGGATGAGCAGGATCACGAGGATGACGCCGACGATGCCGGACGGGCCATAGCCCCAGCCGCGCGAATAGGGCCAGGCCGGAATGGCGCCGAGCAGGATCAGAACGAGGATAATGATAAGAATAGTGCTGACGGTCATGTGACTTCCCCTTCCAAGAACGGTCTTGCAATGGGTTCACAATGCGCGGACGCCGGAATTTGTTCCGGCGCCCGGGAATTCCGCGACTTCGACTGCTATTCGGCCGCCTTCGGATAGGGCATCGCCGGCAAGTCGGCGGCTTCGGCCGAGGGCTGCGTCGCCTGCTTCGGCTTCATGCGGAACAGGCGGCGGAAGAAGGCGTAGACCTTGCTGTCGTTGGAGCGGGTGAACACCATCAGCATGGCCGGCGTCACCACCAGCGTCAGCACGGTCGCAAAGGCGAGGCCGAACACGATCGCCGAGGACAGGGCGATCCACCATTGCGTCGACGGCGCATTGATGGTCGTCTCGTGGTGGAAGATCTCGAGTCCGAGGCCGAAGGCGATCGGCAGGACGCCCAGGATGGCGGACAGGGCCGTCAGCACGACCGGACGCGCGCGCTCGCGGCAGGTCTGCAGCACGGCTTCCATCTTGTTCCAGCCTTCATGGCGCAGCCGGTCGTAGGTGTCGATCAGAACGATGTTGTTGTTCACGACGACGCCGGCGAGCGCGATCATGCCGATGCCCGACATGACGATGACGAAGGCCTGGCCGGTCAAAAGCATGCCGAGCAACGCGCCGATCACCGCCATGATGACGGTGACCAGCACCAGCATCACGCTGGTGAACTTGTTGAACTGCGCCAGGAGCACGATGAAGATCAGGAACATGGCCGCGCCGAAGGCATTGCCGAGGAAGGCCTGGGCTTCCGCACTGTCCTCGTTCGAACCGGCGAGCTTCCATTCAATGCCGGGCTGAGCCATCTCGCTCACGACCTTCGCGACCTCGGCCTGCACCGCAGCCACCTGGAAGCCCGAGGCGACGTTGCCCTGTACGGTGATCGTGCGCTTGGCGTCGATGCGGTTGAGGATGCCGACCGTTCGCTCCGGCTTGCGGGAGACGAAGTTGGAGATCGGCACGGACCCCTGCGCCGTCTCGATCCGCAACTGGTCGAGCGAGGCAAGCGTCCTGCGGTCTTCCGGCAGGCGCAGCCGGATGTCGACCGCGTCGTCCGCGCCGGCGGGGCGGTAGTCGGTGAGCTTGAGGCCGGTGGTGACGAGCTGCACGACCGTGCCGACCGCCATCGGGCTGATGCCGTACTGCGCCGCCTTGGAACGATCGACTTCGAGCGCCCAGTCGATGCCGGGCGGCGGCAGGCCGTCCGAAACGTCGATGACGCCGGGGACCTTGGCGACGGCGGCGGCAACCTTCCTGGCATAGTCGTTGAGACCAGTCGGATCGACCGCGGCCAGGCGAACCTGGACCGGCTTGCCGGTCGGCGGGCCTGCATCGGGCACACGCACTTCGACGTCGACGCCGGGAATACCGGCCATGACCACGCGCAGGTCATCGAGGATCGTATGAGCCGACTTGCGCTCGCGCCAGTCGACGAACTCGTACTGGATGACACCGACGACGTCCTCGGGGATGTCCTGGCCGCCGCCGCGCGACTTGCCGGAGCGGGTATAGACCGATTTCACGCCCGGCCAGCCGAGGAGGCGGTTCTCGGCCTCACGCGTCGCTGCGTCCATTTCGGCAAGGGAAAGGTTGCCGCGCGCATGCACGTAGAGCAGGCCGTAGTCGGGTTCGACGGTCGGGAAGAACTCGACACCGTTGCCATAGTTCACGTAGGCCCAGAAACCGCCGCTGAGCAGGGCGAGCGTCAGCATCAGCGCCGTGACCGGCCATTGGACGGCTTTCTTGACCACCGCCATGTAGATGCCGTCGCGACGGTCCTCCTCGTCGTGCAGCGGCGCCTTGGCGACCAGCGATCCCAAAGCCGGCGCGAAGATCAGCGCGTAGGCCATCGACGCGGCGAGGGTCACGATCAGCGTGATCGGCAGGTATTTCATGAAGTCGCCGATGATGCCCGGCCAGAACAGCAGCGGCGAGAAGGCGGCGATGCGCGTCATGGTGGCGGCGATGACCGGGCCTGCCATGCGCTTGGCCGCTTCCTCGAAGGCGAGCGCCTTGTGGGCGCCCTCCGACATCCGCCGCTCGGCATATTCGGTGACGATGATCGCGTCGTCGACCAGCATGCCAACGGCCAGGATCAGCGAGAACAGCACGATCATGTTAATCGTGTAGCCCATCAGCGCGAGCAGCAGGATGCCCATCAGGAAGGACGAGGGGATGGCCAGGCCGATCAGCAGGGAGGCGCGGCCCGACAGCGCGTAGAGAACGACGATGAACACCAGGATGACGGCGATCAGGACGTGGTTCTGCAGGTCGTTGAGCAGCTGGTTGACGAAGACCGACTTGTCCTGCGTGTAGGTGACCTCCATGCCCGGAGGCGCCGCCTTGACGAACTCGTCGGCGACTTTCTTGGCACCCTCGATGGTCTCGACGATGTTGGCGCCGGTGCGCTTCTTGACTTCGATGGCGATCGCCGGCTTGCCGTCGAGACGCGTGATGGTTTCGGCGTCCTTGAAGGTGGAACGCACGGTTGCCAGGTCCTGCACGCGCACGACCGCGTTGTTGTTGGCGACGACGGGCAGGTTGGCGACGTCCTCAGGCGTCTCGATCAGCGCCGGAACCTTGATCGCATACTTGCCTTCGCTGCCTTCGAGCGCGCCGGCGGCGACGAGACTGTTGGACGCGCCGACGCCCTGGATGAGCTGGTCGAGCCGAAGCCCGTAGGACGACAGCTTGACCGGATCGATGATCGCCTCGACGAGCTCATCGCGCGAGCCCTGGATCGTGCCTTCGAGTACGCCTGGCACTTCCTCGATCTTGTCGCGCAGCACCTTGGCAGCGGCCGTAAGCGCCCGCTCCGGAACATCGCCCGACAATGTCACCACGAGGACCGGGAATTCAGAGACGTTGACCTCGTTGACCGTCGGCTCCTCGGTGCCCGCCGGCAGATCGCGCTTGGCGTCCTGCACCTTGTTGCGGGTGTCGATCAGCGCATCCGACAGATCGGTCGAGGGGTCGAATTCGACGAGCACATAGCCGCCGCCCTGATAGGCGGCCGAGCGCATCTCCTTCAGCCCTTTCAGGCTCTTGAGCTGCGTCTCGACCGGTCGCAGCAGAAGGCGCTCGGAATCCTCCGGCGAGATGCCCTGATAGGTCAGGCTGACATAGATGACCGGGAAGGCGACGTCCGGCTCGGCCTCCTTCGGCACCGACATGTACGCGACGGTGCCGGCAAGGATGAGGAAGACCAGGACGGAAAGGGTCAGCCGCGCATTGCGGATGGCAATCTTGACGATATCCATGACTGGCCGCCGCTAGTTGGTGCCGGCCACTTCGCCGACGAGTTTCTTGATCAGCTGTTCGTCCGCGGCGACCGGGTTGACGAGATCGCCCTCGGTGACGAGATCCTGTCCGGCGACCACCACCCTGGCGTCCTTCGGCACGCCGCCGAGCACGAGCCCGTTGGTCAGGTCGTCCATCAGGTCGATCGGGTAGAAGACGATCTTGTTGTCCTTGTCGGCCACGCGGATGCCGAGGTCGCCATTGGCGCTGAGCGTCACCACCGAGCGCGGCAGGATCACAGCGTCGGCGGGCGCGGCGCGCACGGTGATCTCGGCGGTCATGCCGGCGGGGATGCGGTCGTCAGGGTTCGGGATCGACACCTCCACGCGGAAGGTGCGGGTGGCCGGCGTCGCTTCGCGGCTGATGTAGCGGACCGTGCCGTTCACCTTCTCGCCATCGACCAACTGCGCCTCGGCCTTGTCGCCGGCCTTGATGTAGACGAGATCGCGCTCGCTCACTTCGCCCTTGACGACAACCGGATCGAGGCTGAGCAAGGTGGCGATCTGCGCGCCCTGCGACACGGCGCTGCCGACCTCGACGTCGACGCTGTCGATGATTCCGGCGAACGGTGACACGATCGTCAGCCGTTCGAGATCGGACTCAGCTGCCTTGAGCTGGGATTCCGCCTGCGCCAGCGCCGACACGGCGGTGTCGAGGCTGAGCTTCGCCAGCGTGCCGGTCTTGGCGAGGCGCTGCGCGGCCTCGAGTTCGGCCTGGCGCTGCTTCACGAGCTGCTTTGCCGTGTCGATCATCGCCGGCTTGTCCTCGGCGCTGAGTGTCAGGATGACCTGCCCGGCGTCGACCTTGTCGCCCTGCTTGACAGGCAGCTGCTCGATGATGCCGGCGGCGCGCGTCGCCAGAACGGCGCGCTTGTCGGCCTGCGTCTGACCCGAAAGGTGTATGGCTCGCTCGTGCTGGACGCGCGGCGGCACCACTACAGCGACCGTACGGGGCGCCTTGGGCGCGGCCTCCGCGGCCGCGGCCGGCTTCGCCTCTCCGGCGGCGGTCTGGTCGGGCTCGGTGGATGCGCTGCCGACGGAGGAGAACTTGCCCGTTCCCATCCAGGCCGCGAAGCCAACCAGCACGACAAGGGCTGCGATCTTGTGGAACCTCAGTTTGGCCATGACGTTTATCCGGTGCGTGCGCTCGGCCGGCCCCCTGGCCGGCACGCAAGGCCGGATATGGCCATGCGGAGGACGAGCTTCAATGCCCCGCGCCCACGGGTGCGGCGGAGGGCGTTCATTACTTCAAAGTTGCAGTGCAAAAAAGTCAGAAAAATTCATGACTCTGCTGCTGCTGACATGCTGCTGTCAGGATACCAATCCCAGTTGTGGTCGAAGATGACTCCCCGATGTTTCTGCAATTGCGGGAATATGTGAAGAAATGTGAAGCAAAGACGGGAGCGCGACCATCGTCATGGGCACGGTGCCCCTGCGGCCGCCCATCTGACCAGCGCTTCATAGGTGGCCTGCGCCGATCCGGGCGCGGGTTCGCGGCCGGGTCCCGGGTTCCAGCCCCAGCCGACGAGAGCATCGTCGCGGACATGGATCGCGACCTCTTCGAGGCTCCGATTGCCATTGCGCTCCGGATCCTTGATCTGGGCGCAGATCTCGGCAGAAGACTTGCCGAACCAGACCATCTCGGGTGGCGCCAGATGCCAGCCGGCGACACCGGGCGGTCCGTGCAGGACACTGGAATTGCGATCGAAATGACATGTGGTGCAGTGCAGGCCGGGATTGCCGAACCCCGAGCCGTCGTTGCCGCCCTGCACATTGAAGGCGTGGACGCGAGTGACGCCGTAGTGGGCGCCGGACCAGCGCGGGCGGTTGTCCTCGACATGGCAGTTGGCGCAGCGGGGATGCGAGAAGACTTCGTAGACCTTGGCCCATTCGGAAAGGCCAGCCGCTGGGTCCGCGGCAGGTGCCGCGGCCTCCTGCGCGCTTGCTGCGACCGGCAGCAGGGCCATGGCGGCAGCTGTCAGCAATCTCGCGGCGGACCTCATGCGAAGGCGACCTCCCGCGACAGCGGCAGCGAGCGGAAGCGCTTGCCCTTGAGCGCGGCAAGCGCATTGGCGAGCGCGGGAGCGGCGGGCGGGACGCCGACCTCGCCGACGCCGCCCATGCGGTGGAAGTTCTCCAGGATCGCGACCTCGAATTCGGGCGCCTGGAAGATGCGCATAGCGTCGAAGTCGTGGAAGTTGGACTGCGCGACGCGGCCGTCCTCGAAGGTGATAGCCTGGCCCATGGCGGCCGAGAGACCGTAGACCGCGCCCGAGGTGAGCTGGGTCTCGATGATGCCCGGGTCGAGGGCGGTCCCCACGTCGACGGCGATCCACATCTTCTCGAGCCTGATCCCGGCGGGGGTGTCGGCGATCTGGATCACCTGGCCGCACCAGCTGCCGAAGGAGAGCGTGAAGGCGAAGCCCTTGGCCTTGCCCTCGGGAAGCGCCTCGCCCCAGTTCGACATCTCGGCAACCTTGTTCACGATGGCGAGCGCGGCGGGATGGTTCGCCATCAGCTTGCGGCGCATCTCGACCGGGTCGAGGCCGCCGGCCTCAGCTATCTCGTCCATGAAGCTTTCGTGGAAGAAGCCGTTGATCGAATTGCCGACCGAGCGCCAGAAGGTGACCGGGATGGGGAGCGGCACCTGGATTTCGGAGACGCGGTAATTGGGGATCGTGTAGGGCTGGTTGCGCGCGCCGTCGGTGATGGCGGGGTCCGAGCCGCCGGCGGGCAGGGAGGTGAAGGTGCGGCTCATCAGCGAGGCCATCATGTTCTGCGCCGCGATGCGCATGTCGACCGCGACGGGCAGGCCATCGGCGCCGATGCGCGCCCTGAACTTGCCGGCCGAGGCGGGGCGGAACGGCCCCCGCCGCATGTCCTCCTCGCGGGTCCAGGTGACCTGCACGGGGCGGCCATCGGTCTCCTTGGCGAGCATGGTGGCATACAGCGCGTAGTCGAGTTCGCCGCGGCGGCCGAAGGCACCGCCCATCGACGTGGTGTGGACGTTGGTCCGGTCGCCCGGCACGCCGGCGATGTCGGAGCAGAACCAGCGCACGAGAACCGGCATCTGGTTGGGCGCCCAGACGTCGAGCACGCCGTCCTTGAGGCGGGCGGTGCAGTTCATCGGCTCCATCGGCGCGTGCGACAGGTAGGGGACGCTGTATTCGGCCTCGATGACGCGCTCCTGCGGGGCGTCGGCGAAGGCGATATCGACGTCGCCGTCGTCGCGCATCGCGCTCGCCTCGCCGGTGCGGGCGGCTTCGACGATGCGGCCCATGATCTCGTCGTTAGTAAGCGGGTAGTCGGGCCTGCCCCATTCGACGTCGATCGCCTCGGCCGCCTTGAACGCGGCCCAGGTGTTCTCTGCGATGACGCCGAAACCGCTGCCGTAGGAGGACTCGATCGGCACGATCTTGACGACGCCAGGCATCTTTGACGCCGCCGAGGTGTCCGCGCGGACAGGTTTCGCGCCGAAGACCGGGCTCATGCGCACGGTGCCGAACAGCATGTCGGGCTGCCGCACGTCGATGCCGAAGATCGGCGCGCCGGTAACCTTGGCGAGCATGTCGACGCGCTTCTGCGGCTTGCCGAGCAGCTTCCAGTCGGACTTCTGCTTCAGCGTGACCTCGGAGGGCGGCGAGAGCTTCGCGGCGTCGAGCGCGACGTCGCCATAGGTGAGGCTGCGGTTCGAGGCCTTGTGGACGATGGTGCCGTTGTCGGTGGCGAGTTCGCGGGCGGGGACGCCGAGACGGGCCGCGGCTGCGTCGACGAGCATGATGCGTGCCGCGGCACCCGCCTGGCGCATCCGGTCAAAGCCGTCGCGCGCGGCGGTCGATCCGCCGGTGGCCTGCAGCCCCAGCATCTTGCCTGCCGCGCCCATCAGCCCGCGCACCGTCTCGGCCGTGAAGCTCTCGTCCCAGAAGTTGAAGCCACCGCCTTCTTCGAGCATCGCGGCATTGTAGTAGGCATAGGAGGGCGGCCCGTGCTCGACCTTGAGGCGGTCGAGCGTCACGTCGAGCTCCTCGGCGACGAAGGCGGCGAGCGTGGTCGAGATGCCCTGACCCATCTCGGCGCGCGGCGCGATCACCGTAATCGTGTTGTCGGAGCCGATCTTGAGATAGGGATTGAAGGTCACCTCGCCCTCAGCGAGTTCGCCCTCCAGCGGGTTCGGATAGGGCCTGCGATAGTAGTAGTAACCGACGGCCACGCCGCCCGCGACAGCGGCCATGCCGAACAGGAAGGTGCGTCGCGCGATCTTGCCGATGCTTGCCATGATCAGGCCCTCGCCAGCTTGAGGGAAGCGGCCTTCTTGATGGCCGTGCGGATGCGCGGATAGGTGCCGCAGCGGCACAGATTGCCGCCCATCGCATTGTCGATGTCCTCGTCGGTCGGATCGGCGATTTCCTCCAGCAGCGCATACGCGCTCATGATCTGGCCGGCCTGGCAGTAGCCGCACTGGGCGACCTGCTCGTCGAGCCAGGCCTGCTGGACGGGATGAAGCTTGCCGTCGACAGCGAGTCCCTCGATCGTGGTCACCGCGCCGGTGACGTCGCCGACGGGCAAGGAGCAGGAGCGGACCGCCTGGCCATCGATGACCACCGTGCAGGCGCCGCAGGCGGCAATGCCACAGCCGAACTTCGGCCCGGTCTTGCCGGCGAGGTCGCGCAGCGCCCAGAGAAGCGGCATGTCGGGTTCCGCGTCGAAATCGATCTCTTGTCCGTCGACAGTCAGACGCATATGCACCTCCTCAGCGGGGTTGCGAGCCACTCGGGCTCCCTGCCTTGCCGAAACAGATTGACAAATTTCGTCATTATGTCAATAGACCTTTGGCGAGTGGGAAGTGAATTGAACGACATCAGTGCCAGCCCCGACGATCTGAAGCGCCAGCGCATCCTGGAGCGCGCGGCGAAGGTCTTCCTCACCTACGGCATTCAGCGCACGACGATGGACGACATCGCCAAGGCGGCGGAGATGTCACGGCCGGCGCTGTACCTGCTGTTCCGCAACAAGATCGACATCTACCAGGCCATCGCTCTCAGCTATTTCGATGCGTCCGCTGCCAGCGCGAGACGGGTTCTGGCGGGCGACGGCCCGATCGGCGAGCGGCTGAACCTTCTGCTCGAGACATCCATGTTCGCGATGATGGAAGAGTTCATGCGCTCGCCGCATGGACACGAAATTCTGGACATGAAGAATCAGCTCGCCGGCGACGTGCTTGCGGACTGGAAGGCGGAGATCACATCCCTCGTGGCGGAGGCGCTCGACCGAGCTGCCCGCGACAGCGGCGTCGACCTGGCGGCGCGCGGATACTCCGCCGAAACGCTCGCGAGCCTGTTCTGGGATGCGATCGAGGGCATGAAGGCGCGTTTGAAGAATCTCGACGAGCTGCGCGCGGCGACGCGCGGCCTCGTTTCGGTGGTGGCCCGCGCCGTCACGCCGGGCTGAACGTCAGGCGGCGGGCTTCCGGCGCGTTGCCAGGAATTCGAGCGTACGCGCCCCCAGACTGCGCGGCTTGAGCCCCGGGGTCGCCGAAATCTCGCCGGACACGTCCAGCGTCGGGCGCTCGCCGACCGCATCGTAGTTCGCGACGAGCCAGTCTTCCGCGGCACTTCGCCCGAGATCACGCAGATATTCGAGGAAGGCCCACTCGGCGTTCACCTTGGATGACGCGGAGAGATCCTTGAACGCTTCGTCGGCATCGATGCGATGCATTCGGATGGCACGGTACTCGTCGCGCGAGATGCGCCCTTCCTGGACCAGCCTGTTGACGAAGGCGATGGCGCGCATTTCGTGCAGCAGGCCGGAGTTGAACGTGATCTCGTCGACGCGGTTCTGGATCTCCTGGGCCGTCTTCGGCGCGCCTTCCCGGATGACCGGGTTGATCTGCACCAGAAGCACGTCCTCGACATGGTTGGTGTAGAAGAAGGGATAGATCGCCGGATTGCCGCCATAGCCGCCGTCCCAGTAGGGCACGCCGTCGATCTCGACGGCGCGGAAGACCTGCGGCAGGCAGGCGGATGCCATCACCGCGTCGGCGCTCAGCTCGTCGCCGGAAAAGACGCGCAGGCGGCCGGTCTGCACATTGGTGGCCGAGACGAAGACGGCGAGTCCGCGGCAGCTGCGGACATTGCCGAAATCGATCTCCTCCTCGACCACTTCGCGCAGAGGGTTCACGTTAAGCGGGTTGGCGAGGTAGGGCGAGAAGATGCGCGACATGGCGTCGTACATCATGTAGCCGGGCGAGTTCTCGACCGACCAGTTGCCCCACAGGATGTCCCAGGGCAGGCGCTGGACCGGAGAGAAGCGGCCCTTGCGCGCCACGCTCTTCCAGAAGGCGGAGAGACGCTCGCGGGCGCCGTCGCGTCCGCCGCGCATCCAGCCGTCGGCGAGCGCTGCCGCGTTCATCGCGCCCGCGCTGGTGCCGGAGACCGCGGCGAAGTCGAGCCGGCCGTCTTCGAGCAGCCGGTCCAGCACGCCCCAGGTGAAGGCGCCGTGGGAGCCGCCGCCCTGGAGCGCCAGGTTGACCGGCTTGCGGTTCACTGCGCGGTCCATCCGCCGTCGACGGAGATGGTCGTGCCGGTGACCGAAGCCGCTCCATCGGACACGAGGTAGAGCGTGGCGGCGGCGATCTCGTCCACCGAGGCGAACTTCTTGCTCGGCTGCTTCTCGAGGATCACGTCGCGGATCGTCGTCTCACGGTCGAGCCCGAGTTCCTTCGCGCGGTCGCCGATCTGGGTCTCGACCAGCGGGGTGAGCACGAAGCCGGGGCACACCGCATTGCAGGTGATGCCGAGCCGTGCCGTTTCCAGCGCCACCGTCTTGGTCAGGCCGACGACGCCGTGTTTGGCCGCGACATAGGCCGACTTGTTCGGCGACGCGCGCAGGCCGTGCGCCGAGGCGATGTTGACGATACGGCCCCAGCCGGCTGCCTTCATGTGGGGCAGGGCGGCGGCCGTCGTGTGGAAGGCCGAGGTGAGGTTGATGGCGATGATCCTGTCCCACTGCTCGACCGGGAACTCGTCAACGGGCGCGACATGCTGGATGCCGGCATTGTTGACGAGGATGTCGACAGCGCCGATCTCCTTTGCGGTCCAGGCGATCAGATCGCGGCATTCGTCGGGCCTCGACATGTCGGCCTTGCGGTAAACGGCCTTCGCCCCGGTCTTTTCCGCGATCGCCTTGGCGACAGCGTGGTCTGCCTCGGTGTCGGAGAAGGAATTGACGACGACCGTATGCCCGAGTTCGGCGAACGCTTCGGCGATGGCCAATCCTATGCCCGAGGTCGATCCTGTGACGACGGCAACCTTAGTCATGCGAAGCTCCTGGAGTTTCTTGTGCGCCGCAGCAGACATAGTGCGAGGCACAATCCAAGCCAATGCCGTGGTTCTACGGACTCACTCCGCTGGCGCAGGGCGCGCGTCGACCTGAGGCCGCTCGGCTTCGGCGGGCAGGTCCTTCCTGGAAATGAACGTGTAGAACATCGGCACGACGAAGAGGGTGAACATCGTGCCGATGAGGATGCCGGAGAAGATCACCGTGCCCATGGCCGAGCGCGCGGCAGCGCCGGCGCCGGAGGCGAGGATGAGCGGCACGACGCCGAGCGCCATCGCCGCGGTCGTCATCAGGATCGGCCGCAGACGAGTCTTGGCCGAGGCGACGATCGCGTCGCGGCGGCTCAGCCCGTTGTTGTGCCGCTGCTGATTGGCGAATTCGACTAGCAGGATGCCGTGCTTGGTGATGAGGCCGACGAGCGTGATGAGACCGACCTGCGTGTAGATGTTCAACGTCCCCAGCCCGAGATTGAGCGGCAGGATCGCTCCGAAGATCGATAGCGGCACCGACATCATGATGATCAACGGATCGCGGAAGCTCTCGAACTGCGCGGCAAGCACGAGGTAGATCACGACCACGGCGAGCGCGAAGGCGATGAGGATCGTGTTGCCCTGCTGGCTCTCCAGGCGCGACTGGCCGGAATAGTCGATAAAGAAGCCGTCCGGCAGCAGCGGCCGGGCGATCTCCTCGATGGCCGCGAGCCCGTCGCCGGTCGACACCGTCGGGATCGGCAGGGCCGAGATCGTCGCGGAGTTCAGCTGGTTGAACTGCTCGATCGAAGCGGGAGACGCGCCGGTCGAGATCGACACGACCGCCGACAGCGGCACCATCTCGCCGGAGACCGAGCGGATGAAGAATTCACCGAGACGCTCGGGGTTGTCGCGGAACTCGCGCGGCACCTGCATGATGATGTCGTAGCTGTTCGAATCGCGGTCGAACTGGGCGACCGCGCCGCCGCCGACGAGCAGGCCGAGCGTCGTGCCGACCTCGCGGATCGGCAGGTTGAGAGCGGCCGCGCGGTCGCGGTCGATCGTGACCGTGACCTGGGGCGCGTCGAAGGCGAGCGAGTTCTGGACGACGATGAAGCGGCCGGATTTCTGGGCTTCCAGCCTGATCTGCTCGGCGACCTCGTAGACGCGGGACGGTTCGCCGGTCGAGCGGATGACGACCGAGATTGGCAGGCCGCCGCCGGCACCGGGCAGCGACGGAGGTGCGAAGACCAGTGCCTGGACGCCCGCGACCTTGGAAAGCCGGGCCTGGATGTCGGCCTGGATCTCCTTCTGCGAGCGGTCGCGCTCGGCCCAGTCTTTCAGCGCCCAGACCGCGAAGCCCGAGTTGGTCTGGCCCCCCATGCCGACGATCGAGAAGTTCGCCTTGACCTCCGGAATGTCCTTCGTCAAATCGCGGATCTGGTCGACATAGAGCTGCGTATATTCCGACGTCGCGTAGCGCGGCGCGTTGACGATGGCGAAGAGCGCGCCGGAATCCTCCTCCGGCGCAAGTTCCCCGGACGTCTTGAGGAACATGAAGCCGGTCGCGCCGACCAGCGCGATGACCACCAACAAGGTGACGGGACGGTAGTTCAGCGAGCCGGAGACCCAGCGCTCGTAGCCATTGGCGAAGCGGTCGAAGAAATGGTCGACGGCCGCCTGGAACCGGCTGTGAACGCCCGATTTCAGGATTCGGGCCGACATCATCGGCGTGATCGTCAGCGCGACAATGCCCGAGATGACGACCGCGCCGGCGAGCGTGAAGGCGAATTCGCGGAAGAGCGAGCCGGTCAGGCCGCCGGTGAACATCAGCGGCGCGAAGACGGCGGCGAGCGTGATGGTCATGGCGACGACCGACGTCGTGATCTCGGCCATGCCCTTGAACGCCGCCTGCATCGGCGACATGCCTTCCTCCATGTGGCGGTGGATGTTCTCGACCACTACGATGGCGTCGTCGACGACGAGGCCGATCGCCAGCACCATCGCCAGCAGCGAGAGCAGGTTGATCGAATAGCCCATCAGGAAGAGGAAGAAGCAGACGCCGACCAGCGACAGCGGGATAGTCACCACGGGCATAAGCACGGAGCGGAACGAACCGAGGAAGAGAAGGATGACGACGACGACGATCAGGACCGCCTCGCCGATGGTTTTGTAGACCTCCTCGATGGAGGCACTGATCGTCTCGGTCGAATCGTAGACGAGCGTGATTTCCATTCCGGCGGGCAGCGTCTGCTGGATGATCGGCAACTGCTCGATCACGCCGGACGAGGTGTCGAGCGGGTTGGCCGACGGCGTCGGGAAGATGCCGATGAAGGTGCCTTCCTGGCCGTTGAAGTTGACGACGGTATCCTCGCTCTCGGCGGCGAGCTCGACCTTCGCCACCTCGTTCAGCCGCACGATGCCGTCGGCATCGGATTTCAGCGGCAATTGGCCGAAGGCTTCGGGGTTCTGCAGCGTCGACCGCACGGTGATGGCGCTGGAGACGAACTGGTTCTGCGTCTTGCCGGGGGCGGAGAGGAAGTTGGATGAGTTGATCGCCGACAGCACTTCCGCCGCGGTGATGCCGCGCGAGGCGAGCTTGATCGGATCGACCCAGACCCGCATCGAATATTCCTTGGCGCCGAGGACCTGCACCTCCGCGACGCCTTCGATAGTCGACATGCGCGGACGGATGACGCGCTCGATATATTCGGTGAGCTGCTCGCCCGTCATGTTCGGGTTCTGCATGGCCAGGTACATGATCGCGAACTGCTGGCCGGTGCCCTTGACGATGACCGGATCCTCCGCGTCGGAAGGGAGCTGACCGCGCACCTGGTTGACCTTGGCGATCACCTCGGTCAGCGCGGCATCGGGATCGGCGCCGAGGCGCATCTGGACGGTGACGACCGATGCCGACGGCCGGCTCTGCGAGGTGACGTAGTCGATGTTTTCCGTCGTCGAGACGGCGGCCGAGATCGGGGCGGTGATGAAGCCCTGAATCAGGTCGGCGCTGGCCCCGGGATAGGTGGTGGTGACGGTGATGACCGTCTCCTCGACCTCCGGATACTGGCGGATCGACAGGTTGAAGATGCCCTGCACGCCAAGCAGCAGGATCATGAACGCCAATACCGTCGACAGGACGGGCCGGCGGATGAAGATGTCGGAGAAGCTCATTTCGCGGCCGCCTTCTCGTCGCCCGACGGCTGCGGCTGGACGGTATTGTCGATCACGACCGACCCGCCGTTGGAGAGACGGTTCTGGCCCGCCGTGACGATCTCGTCGCCCTGCTTCAGGCCGTCCAGGATCTCCACGCGGCCGTCGGAGCGGCGACCGAGCTTGACGAAGACCTGCTGCGCGACGAGGCCGGGGGCAGGGTCCGTCCCTGTCGCTGCGGCCGGTTTCGCCGGGCGGACCGCATAGACGAAGTCGCCGTAGAGGCTGGTCACGACGGCCGTCTGCGGCACCGCAATGACATTGTCTTCCTCAGGCAGATCGACGCGCACCTGCACGAACTGGCCGGGCGCCAGCTTGGCGTCCGGATTGGAGATCTCGGCGCGGATCAGGACGAGCCGCGTCGAGGGGTCGACCTTCGGCTCGATGCCGGTGATGGAGCCGGTGAAGGGCATGTCCGCCTCGGTCACGCCGAAGCGCACGGGCTGACCGATCCTGACGAGGTCGAGGCTCTGCTCGGGAATCGAGAAATCGGCCCGCATCACGTCGAGATTCTGCAAGGTGGCGACGGTCGTTCCGGGCGTAAGATACTGGCCGAGGTCGATCCTCGGAATGCCCATCGTGCCGGCGAACGGCGCGGTGAGCTGCTTCTGCTCCAGCACGGCCTCGAGCTTGGTGACCTGCGCAGCAGAGGCGGTGGCAGCCGCCTGTGCCTGTTCGACGGTCGTCTCGGAGCCCACGCCGCGCTTCTGCAGTTCGAGAGCGCGGTCGAGGTTCTGCCTGTCGAGCGCGGCCTGCGCGCTCTGGGCCGAGAGATCGGCCTGCTGCTGCGTGTCGTCGAGCTGCACGAGCAGCGCGCCCTCCTCGACACGCTGGTTGGAGTCGAACCTGATCTCCTTGACGATACCGCTCGTTTCGACCGTGAGATCGACGCCGCGCGACGCGCTCACGGTGCCGATGGCCTGGATGCCCGGCGTCCATTTGACCGGCTGGACCTTGACCGTCGAGACGGGCGACGACGCGACGGGCATGTTGGCGAAGAACTGCTGGATCGCGTTGTCGCGGAACATGTTGAAGCCAACGATGCCGCCGACCACCAGCACGAGCAACACGAGGGCGATGAGGAAACGCTTGATCATGGCGGCACTCCGGCGGGGGCAGGCGAGAGACTATACAGCCGAAGGGCTGGATTTCGGAGATGGATTCACCTATGGTAACTGTACCGTCTGGACGGTATTGTCAATTCCTCGTATGTGCGGCGCAGCAAATTCGATGACGACTCCGAGAGCAAATTCGCGTGAACGGATACTGGCCGCGGCAGCCGAAGTGGCGCGCGAGACCGGACCCGGGAGCCTGTCTCTCGATGCGGTCGCCCAGCGGGCGGGGGTGTCGAAGGGCGGGCTGCTCTACAATTTTCCAAGCAAGGCGAAATTGATGCAGGCGCTGGTGGCCAGCTATGTCGAGGAGTTCGACCGCGACCTGAACGAGGCAGTGGAGGCAGGCGAGACACTTTTGTCCGCCTATCTGCGTCTGACCGCCAAGGCCTGCGAACGCGACGAACCGGCCACGTGGCTGTTCTCGGCGATGGCCGAGGATCCCGACTTCCTCGAACCCGTCACGGCGCATCGTCGCCGGCTGCTCGACCGGCTCAAGGCAGATACGTCCGATGTCGCGGGTCTTCTCGTCGTCTTCTTCGCGATGGAAGGCCTGCTGAGCATGAAGCTGTTCGACGGCACTATCCTTGGCCAGGACGAACGGGAGCTGCTGATGGAGCGCCTGCCGCGGATCGCCGCCGGACGCCGAGCCTGACACAGAAGCGTCGTCTTCGACCCGCAATCTTGACACGGCGGAGCGCCTCCGCCACCTGAAGGCCGTCGAACCCGGTCGCGGAGACCACAGATGACCATCGCCACCCCAATTGCCGCCGACGAGGCCGGACCCGCGCCGCGCCGCGTTACCGTCGGTGTGGATGTCGGCGGCGTGACGGTGGGCGGCGGGGCGGCGATCGTCGTCCAGTCGATGACCAACACGGACACGGCCGATATCGACGCGACCGTGGCGCAGGTCGCCGCCTTGCATCGCGCCGGTTCCGAACTCGTCCGCATTACCGTCGACCGCGACGAGAGCGCCGCCGCCGTGCCGCGCATCCGCGAACGGCTGGAGCGGGTCGGCGTCTTCGTGCCGCTGATCGGAGATTTCCACTACATCGGCCACAAGCTGCTGGCCGATCATCCGGCCTGCGCCGAGGCGCTGGCCAAGTATCGCATCAATCCGGGCAATGTCGGCTTCAAGGAGAAGAAGGACCGGCAGTTCGCCGCGATCGTCGAAACGGCGATCCGCCATGACAAGCCGGTGCGCATCGGCGTCAACTGGGGCTCGCTCGACCAGGAGCTGCTCACCCGTCTGATGGACGACAATCAGGCGAAGGGTTTTCCGATGACGGCGGACGCGGTGACGCGCGAGGCGATCGTGCAGTCGGCGCTGCTGTCGGCGGAACTCGCGGAGGAGATCGGATTGCCGCGCTCGAAGATCATCCTCTCGGCCAAGGTCAGCCGCGTGCAGGACCTGATCGCCGTCTATGGCGAACTCGCGCGCCGCTCCGACCACGCACTGCATCTCGGCCTCACCGAGGCCGGCATGGGCACGAAGGGCATCGTCGCCTCGTCGGCTGCGATGGGCATCCTCTTGCAGCAGGGCATCGGGGACACGATCCGCATTTCGCTGACGCCGGAGCCCGGCGGCGACCGCACCCGCGAGGTGCAGGTGGCCCAGGAACTGCTCCAGACGATGGGGTTCCGCCAGTTCGTGCCGATCGTGGCGGCGTGCCCCGGCTGCGGCCGCACGACCTCGACCGTGTTCCAGGAACTGGCCGAGAAGATCCAGGCCGACCTGCGCAAGAACATGCCGGTGTGGAAGACCAAGTATCCCGGCGTCGAGGAGCTCAAGGTCGCGGTGATGGGCTGCATCGTCAACGGACCAGGCGAATCCAAGCATGCCGACATCGGCATCTCGCTGCCGGGCACGGGCGAGACGCCCGCCGCGCCCGTATTCGTCGACGGCAGGAAGGCAGCGACGTTGCGCGGGGGGAACATCGCCGCGGAGTTCGAAGCGATGGTGGCGGACTATATCGAGAAGCGGTTTGGCCAGGCTCCGAGCGAGGCGGCGGAGTAAACATCGCGGATCTAAGGTCCCGTCAGTTCAACTCAAACCCTTTTTGCCACTGTCCGGATTCGTCGGCGACATACCAGACGAAGTACATCGCGGCCGAAAGGTCCTCTCCTTTAGCCTCCGCCTCACGCACTGGCTGAAAGTTGGCTCGCCCTTCGTGAAGAAAGTCGTAGCGTTTCCGCAATTTCAAGAATCGCTCACGTGCGATCTCGCCAGCGTGTCTGACTTTCTCGGCCCAGTTCGCACCTCCCAGCTCGCTCGTGCCGATGTCGACGTCGACCCAATAGCATTCACAAGTGTCGCCGTTGGACAGCCGGAACTGCAACTGCCCCCCTAGATTCACGAGCAGGGCTTCTTCGGCAGCGGCGATGACCGTAAAGATCTCATCGACATGCCAAGCGTATTCGTTCCCTCGCTGCGAAGCGCGAGCGAGGACTTCAGGCGGCAAAAGACTCTCAGCGAATATGAGGCGACGAGGTCGATTGGCCATGCGTCCATCCGGGAACTCGGGCGACAACAATCTGCATCTTGGACTGATATGTTGGAGCCACCTTGAATGAAAGAGCTCGGGAATGCCGTCGTCGCCGCCGTCATGGATCGCCGGACTATTAAGTGGACTGGCCGTCCTCGTCATTGCCTCGAAACCAGTTGCCGCCCAAGAGCCCGGCAGCCCTTCTATCACGATCGATCGTATCTGCGACCTGATATGGGTGCATGCCCGCGTCAACCGCCTGCCGGAGGACTTCTTCGCGCGGCTGATCTGGAAGGAAAGTCGGTTCGATCCCGGCGCGGTGAGCCCGGCAGGCGCGGAGGGCATCGCCCAGTTCATGCCGGGTACGGCGGCGAGGCGCGGCCTGTCGGATTCCTTCGATCCCGATTTCGCGATCCCGGCGAGCGCGAAATATCTCGGCGAGCTGAAGGCCAGGTTCGGCAATCTCGGGCTGGCGGCCGCCGCCTACAATTCCGGCGAGAGCCGGGTATCGCGATGGCTCTCTTCAGGCGGCTTCCTGCCGCTGGAAACGGAGAACTACGTGCTCGACATCATGGGCGAGCCTGCGGACGTGTTCGCCGACCCGGCCTATGCGGGCAAGATCCCGCCGCTGGACGCGGACAAGGGCTTCGACGCCGCCTGCCGGGCGATGCCGGCGACGATGAGCGCCGTGATCCCGATGGCGAGCATCCACACCAAGCCGTGGGGCATACAGGTCGCCGGAAACTTCCGGCGCGACGCGGCGATCCGGCAGTATCAGCGGGTCAAGGCGCGGCTGTCGCCGCTGCTCGCCGACTACGAGCCCGTCGTCAGCCGAGTGCGCTCGCCGATCGGCCGGCGCGGCATTTATGCGGTGCGGATCGGCGTCGACGACCGCGCCGGCGCCGATGCGATCTGCCGGAGACTGCGCGGCGCGGGCGGCTCGTGCATCGTGCTCAGGAACAGATAGCTCAGCTCTTCCGCTCTGCGATGAAGGTGGCGGCTTGCCTGAGAGTGGCTGCCTTCGCGCCGAACGGCTCCAGCAGCTCGTGCGCCTGGCCGACGAGTCCCCGCAACTGTTTGCGGGTCCAATCCGTTCCGTGCAGCGAAGGCAGGGTCGCCTTGCCGGCGGCGGCGTCCTTGCCGGTCGCCTTGCCCATGGACGAGGTGTCGGCAGTGAGGTCGAGCAGGTCGTCGGCTAGCTGGAAGGCCAGCCCAATCGCCGAGCCGAACTCGGCCAGCCGCTCGCGCTCGGCGAAGGTCGCACCGCCGAGGATCGCGCCGGCCTCGCAGGCATAGCGGATCAGCGCGCCGGTCTTCATCGCCTGCAGCGTGATGATGCCCTGCTCGTCGGGCTTCGCCGTCTCCGCCGCGAGGTCGAGCGCCTGGCCGCCCGCCATGCCGCCGATGCCGGAAGCGGTGGCGAGCCCCTTGATCAGGTCGATGCGCTGGCGCGGCGTGATCGCATTGCGGGGAACGTCGGAGCTTTCGGTCGCGAGGATGTCGAAGGCGAGCGTCAGCAGGCTGTCGCCGGCGAGGATCGCGGTTGCCTCGTCATAGGCCTTGTGAACGGTCGGCTGGCCGCGGCGCAGGTCGTCGTCGTCCATCGCCGGCAGGTCGTCGTGGACCAGCGAATAGCAGTGGACGCATTCGAGCGCGGCGGCGGCCGCAAGCACGTCGTCGCAGGAACGGCCGAACAGGGCCGCGCTTTCGATCACCAGGAAGGGCCGCAGCCGCTTGCCGCCGTTGAGCACGCCGTGGCGCATGGCAGCGAGAAGGCGTTCCGGCCGGGCGATCTCGCCCGAGCGCTCGCGGCCGTCCAGCAGGCGGCGCAGTTCGTCCTCGACCCTGGCCGCATGCGCGGCGAGCCGTTCCTCGAAGCCGTCCTGGAGCTTGGTTTCCATGCCGGGACGCTTGCCGTCATTCCGCGGCGCGGTCAAGCATGCGGATCGACCGGGAAAAGGCGTCCGGGCGATTGCCAGCCGCGGAACGCGCCTTTATGCCGGTCGGGATGGCCAAGCGCACTCCAAACGAGAGCATGCCCGTCGTCGAACCGGAGCCGGACATGGCCGCGGGCAGGATGAGGACAAGACGAGGCGGACGCGTCTGGGCAAGGCGGGTCGCCGCGGGCTTCGTCGTCCTGGCCGCACTGCCTTTCGTTCTGACCTTCCTTTACATCCTGCCGTTCATGCATCCGGTCTCGACGCTGATGCTGAAGGATCTCGCGACCTTCCGGGGATACGACCGGCAATGGGTATCGATCGAAGAGGTCGCGCCGGCGTTGCTGCACTCGATCGTGATGTCCGAGGACGGCCAGTTCTGCTCGCATTACGGGGTGGATCTGAAGGAACTCGGCGCCGTCATCGACGACGCGATGGCCGGCGAGGCGACGCGCGGCGCCTCGACCATCACCATGCAGACGGTGAAGAACCTCTTCCTCTGGCACCGGCCGCTCGGCACCGTGCGCAAGGTGATCGAGCTGCCCCTGGCGGTCTATTTCGACCTCGTGGTGCCGAAGCGGCGGATCATGGAGATCTACATCAACATCGCCGAGCTCGGGCCGAACGTCTACGGCGCCGAAGCGGCGGCGAAGCACCATTTCGGCAAGTCGGCGAAGAACCTGTCGCGCCGCGAGGCGGCGCTGCTGACCGCCGCCCTGCCCAACCCCATCCTGCGCAACCCGGCCAAGCCCTCGGCCGGCATGCGCCGCATCGCCAACATCATCGAGCGGCGGGCGCAGAGGGCGGGCGACTACGTGAAATGCCTGAAATAGACCTCAGACCCCGTCGAGGATGACGATCGTCGGCTGGCGCGGCAGGGTCGACAGCGACAGCGTGATCGAGCGTTCCGACCGGAAATCCACCGCGAAGCCTTCGCCCATCAGAGACAGGAACTCGCCCATCGGCGTCGAATGGCGGTGCATCGGCAGGATCATCGAGGAATAGAGCCGCTCCGCGATCCTGCTCATGTTGGTCAGCGACTGGGTCATGCCGCCGTCGACCGGCACCATCAGCACGTCGAGCCGGCCGATTGCGGCATAATGCTTGTCGGTCAGGTCGTGGTGCAGATGGCCGAGATGGCCGATGCACAGGCCCGCCACCTCGAAGATGAAGATCGAATTGCCGTCGATCTCCATGCCGCCTCCCCAGGTGCGGATGTCGGTCGGCACGTTGCGCACGTAGAGGTCGCCGACGACGACCCTGTGCCTGGCCGGTTCGCCACCCTCGCCCCAGCCGGGCAGGGGAAATTCGATGGACGGGTCGGGACTCGGAGTGAAGTGGCCGGAATGCGCCTTGTTCATGGTGACGACGCGCGGCATCGGATCGACGGGATAGCGGCCGGAATAGTCGGTGGCGACGCGCACGCCGCCCGGCGTGTCGATCAGGTAGGTCGAGTGGCCTACATAGGTGATAGTGACCTCGCCTTTCGTTACGTCGGCCTGCGCGAGCTGTGGCGTGAAACTGGCGTAGACGACGTTGGGCAGCGACTGCGCCATGGCGATGCAGGACGAAGGCACGGGGTCCTCCTGCTGGGCGCAGGCGCCGAGGGGGAACACTGCAAAGGCTGCGGCCGCGAATGCCAGGCAGAAGCTGCGCATGTCGGTCTCCCGGTTCGTTCAGTCGAGAGAGTATCGTCAAGCCCAGGCCGATCCGGTCATCACGATTGCGCGAGGGATCTATGGCAGCGCCTACGGTTTCAGCCGGTAGGGCATCCGGATGCCCGGCGCATCCCAGGGAAAATCCTTCTGGTTGCGCGTTACGAGCAGCATGGAATGCACGCTGGCGGTCGCATGAATGATCGCGTCCGGAAGCTTCAACCGCCGCGCCTTGCGCAGCACGACCGCCAGTTCAGCCACGCTTTCGTCGATCGGCAGTATGTCGAAATTCGCCAGGAAGCGGCGTGTCGCCGCCTCGGTCGTCTCGTCGGCGCCGATCATCACCTCCATCCAGGTGATGATGCTGACACCCCATGTCTCATAAAGCGCAAGTTCCTCGCGCGCCTCGGGGACCGCATTGAGGTAGTCGATGAGGATGTTGGTGTCGAAGAGCGGCTTTACCATTCGCTCCTCAGCTTCTCCTGGTAACGCAGGCCGTCGGTCTTGCGTTCGCCCCATAAGCCGAAGGCCTCGCCGCTGTCCTCGACGGCATTGCGGTCGAGGTAGTCGGAAACCGCGTCTCGAATGAGTGCGGCACGAGACCGCTTCTGCCGGGCAGCAAGCCGATCCAGCTCCTTGATGTTCTCTTCCTCGATGTCGATCAGCGTTCGCATGTGATGTTATCCGATATACACAACATATATCAAGTGATGTCCCACAATCAACCGGGGAAGCGCCGCATCCTGCCGGTTCTGGACGAAAGCGGCGCTTCTGGTGTAAGGCAGCGCCCAAATCCAACCATCGCAGACCTGAAGGGCGTCATGGCCGGTCATTCGCAGTTCAAAAACATCATGCATCGCAAGGGCCGCCAGGACGCGATGCGATCCAAGGCCTTCTCCAAGCTCGCGCGCGAAATCACGGTGGCCGCCAAGATGGGCGCGCCCGATCCCAACTTCAATCCGCGCCTGCGGCTGGCAATCCAGAACGCCAAGGCCGAATCGATGCCGAAGGACAACATCCAGCGCGCCATCAACAAGGCGGTCGGCGGCGACGCGGAGAACTACGACGAAGTGCGCTACGAGGGCTACGGCCCGGGCGGCGTGGCCGTCATCGTCGAGGCGCTGACGGACAACCGCAACCGCACGGCGTCCAATGTCCGTGCCTGCTTCACCAAGGCCGGCGGGGCGCTCGGCGAAACCGGGTCGGTGTCGTTCATGTGGGACCGGGTCGGCGAGATCGTCTACCCGGCATCGGCCGCATCCGCCGACAAGGCGATGGACGCGGCGATCGAGGCTGGCGCGGATGACGTCCAGTCCGACGAGGAGAGCCACGTCATCATCTGCGCCTTCGAGAGCATCGGCGACGTGTCCTCCGCGCTCGAAGCCTCGCTCGGCGAAGCCCAGTCGGTGAAGACGATCTGGAAGCCGCAGAACAACATTCCCGTCGACGAGGAGCGCGCCCAGTCGCTGATGAAGCTCGTCGCCGCGCTCGAGGACGACGACGACGTTCAAAACGTCTACGCCAATTTCGAGGTCGATGAAGCCACGCTTGCCAAGCTCAGCGCGGCGTGATTTTTTCCCGCCTGGGTAGTGCCGAGCGACGAGCGCCGGCTGGCGGGGAAGATCAGAGCGTGACTATGGAAGCCGAGAACACGATGCGGCGCGCGGGTTTCTGGCGCCGCATCGGATCGTTTGTATTGGACGCGGTGGTCGTTCTTCTGCCGCTTCAAGTGGTCGTGGCCGTCCTCTTCGGCCTGACAAATGGCCAGATACAGGGTCGCTTCGGGTTGAATCTCGGGGGCTGCGATCAGCTGTCGCAATTGCCACCCGGACTCCAGACGCAAGTCGAGAACCCCAACGGGGTGCAAACCTGCACGTGGGGGTTTCCCGGTCTGCCGACCTCTAAGTTGCTAGTCGTCAGCCGTTCGGAAACAGAAGGTGCTTTCACCAGCACCGTGTCGGAGAGTTTCTGGCTCGATAAGGATGGCCAACTTGCCGATCGCGCGGGTTATGACGTCACATGGATCGCGTTGTTGCTTCTTGTGGTATACATGGTCGTTCTTGAAATTCGCCGCGGGCGCACGCTCGGCGACCGCATCATGCGGATCAGGGTGGTGGATCCCGCCAGACCAGAAGTTGTCGGATTGCCTGCCGCAAGGTCGATCGGCCGTCGGCTTGCCTACTGGATAGGTGCGGTTCCAGCTGCGGTCGTCAATGCTCCGATATTGTACTACCGTTACGATGTGGCCAAGATGAGCGCCTATGTCGCGACACCGGCCTATCGATATGGAAGCTATATCGCGCTTGCTGCGGTGGCTGCTTGGCTCATCTGGATCACGGTGACGATTGTTCGGAAGCGTGATCCAATCTACGACCGCCTCGCGCGCACCGCTGTCATACGCGGATGACGGCAGGACCCTCCATCCGCATCACCTACTGCACCCAGTGCAACTGGATGCTGCGTGCCGCATGGATGGCGCAGGAGCTGCTGTCGAGCTTTGGCGCGGACCTCGGCGAAGTCACGCTCGTGCCGGGCACGGGCGGCATATTCGAGATCCATTGCGACGGCGAGCTGATCTGGGAGCGCAAGCGCGATGGCGGTTTTCCGGAGGCGGCGGAGCTCAAGCGGCGCTTGCGCGACAAGGTCTGGCCCGAGAGAGAGCTGGGGCACGTTGACAAGAAGTCCGCCGCGAATCCGGAAGACGAGCCGCGCTGAGACCGCCTTCCCACTCCGCGTCGTCATCCTCGGCCTTGTGCCAAGGGTCTTCCCAAGTTGGCGATTTCGAGAGGCGGCGCGGCGTAGTTTTCGTCGACGGTAGATCCTCGGCACAAAGCCGAGGATGACGTCTTCAGGGTGTTATCCCGCGAGATTCAACAAAAAAGCCCCGTCGAAGCGGGGCTCTTTGAATCCGTCGCTACCGTCCGGCCTAGATGCCGAGATTGGCGAACTTGCTCTTGAACTTGGTGATGCGGCCGCCGCGGTCGAGCACGTTCTGGTTGCCGCCGGTCCAGGCCGGGTGCGTGGTCGGGTCGATGTCGAGGTTCATCGTGTCCCCTTCCTTGCCCCAGGTGGAGCGCGTCATGTATTCGGTACCGTCGGTCATGACGACCTTGATCATGTGGTAGTCGGGATGGATCTTCTGCTGCATGGGTCTCGTCCTGAACGGCGGTGCGGCGATGCGCCCGGTCACTAAAGCTTGAAGCCGCGGCCATGGAAGGCTACGGCTTCGGAAACGGTCGGCGTGCCCTATACAGCACGACCCTGCGAAGCACAAGTCCGCCAGCCGACATTGCGTTCCGCGCTCCTTTTGTGGAGTGGGCAACGGATGACGTGGGGGTCGTCCTGTCCAAGGACGCGGGGCTTTTGTCGGAATTGATCTCCCTCAAGGCTTCGCGGCACTTAGATGGACGATGAGGACATGCTCCCGACCAAGCGGGACGAGGAACGCGAAGCGATGGCTGGCGAGACGATATCCGACAACGAGCGCAAGCGCCGCTCCCTCCGCCCGCTCGGGCGGCTCTTTCCGTATCTCGGCCGCTACAGGGGATTGGTCGCGGCTTCGCTCTTCTTCCTGCTTCTCGCCGCCGCGATGACGCTGACGCTGCCGCTGGCAGTGCGCCGGATGGTCGACAACGGGTTCAGCGAGAGCGACCCCACGTTCATCGCAAACTATTTCAGCATGCTGGTGGTGATCGCGGCCGTTCTCGCGCTTGCATCGGCCTGCCGCTACTATTTCGTCATCACGCTGGGCGAGCGGGTGGTGTCGGACATAAGGCGCGACGTCTTCGCGCATGTGACGAAGCTCTCGCCCGCCTTCTTCGACCGCTCGCAATCCGGCGAGATCGTCTCGCGGCTGACCGCCGACACGACCCAGATCAAGTCCGCCGTCGGCGCGACTTCATCCGTTGCCCTGCGCAACGCGATCATGGGGCTCGGCGCCGTGGCGATGATGGTCGTCACCAGCCCGAAGCTTTCCGGACTTGTCATCGCGGCGATTCCGCTCATCGTCCTGCCGCTGGTGGCCTTCGGCCGCTCGGTCAGGCGCAAGTCGCGGTTGGCGCAGGACACGCTCGCCGAAGCGACCGCCTATGCCAGCGAGCAGATCGGCGCGCCGCGCACCATGCAGGCCTTCACCGCCGAACAAATGGTCGTCCGCCGTTTCGAGAAGGCGGTAAACACGGCTTTCGAGGCCGCCCGCTCGTCGGTGTTCGCGCGTTCGATCCTGACCTTCTTCGCCATCTTCACCATCTTCTCGTCGGTTGTGGCCGTGCTCTGGTTCGGCTCGCGCGACGTGCTGGCGGGCACGATGTCGGCGGGAACCCTCGGCCAGTTCCTCCTCTATTCGGTGTTCGCGGCAGGTGCGCTCGGCGCTTTGTCCGAAGTCTGGGGCGAGCTCAGCCAGGCGGCGGGCGCGGCCGAGCGGCTGACCGAAATCCTCGCCGAAACGCCCGAGATTGCGGCGCCGGCCAATCCGGTGGCGCTGCCGTCGCCGGCGCTCGGCCGCGTCTCCTTCGAGAACGTCTCCTTCGCCTACCCGGCGCGCACGGACATGCCGTCGCTGCGCACGGTGTCCTTCACCGTCGAGCCCGGGGAAACCGTCGCGATCGTTGGACCGTCAGGCGCGGGAAAGAGCACGGTCTTTTCGCTGATCCTGCGCTTCTACGATCCCCAGTCGGGCTGCATCCGCGTGGACGGGTTGGACATCCGCGACACCGATCCGGAGGGACTGCGCAAGCGCATTGCCATCGTTCCGCAGGACACCACCATCTTCGCGGCCTCGGTGCGCGACAACATCGCCTTCGGCCGTCCGGACGCCAGCCAGAGCGACATCGAAAGAGCCGCCCACGACGCGCTGGCATCCGAATTCATCGACCGGCTGCCCGGCGGATACGACGCGACCGTCGGCGAGCGCGGCGTGACGCTCTCGGGCGGACAGCGCCAGCGCATGGCGATCGCGCGGGCCATCCTGCGCGACGCGCCGATCCTGCTGCTCGACGAGGCAACCTCGGCGCTGGACGCCGAAAGCGAAACGCTGGTGCAGACCGCGCTCGAGCGGCTGATGAAGGGGCGCACGACGCTGGTCATTGCGCACCGGCTGGCCACCGTGCTCAAGGCCGACCGGATCCTGGTGCTCGACGGCGGCGAAATCGTCGAGGAAGGCACGCATGCGTCGCTCGTCGCCAAGGGCGGCATCTACGCCCGCCTTGCGCGGCTGCAATTCGAGACCGGCGCGAACGCGTTCAAGAACGCGGCGGAGTAGGCTGTGCGCCGACGGGTCCGTGCTGATGGGCGATCCGATCGGACAATTCCCTCGCCGACCATCTGCGCCCCGATCCTTCGGTGTCGTGAACGGCGGAGACGATCGCCTCCGATATCGGCGCAGCCATCCCATGCGCGGCGCCGAGCCTTATGGCCGCGCCTTGCAGATGGTCGATTTCCGTGGGACGTCCGGCGGCCAGATCCTCGGCCATCGAGGACGTGGCAGCGGGATCGATAGCGAGCATCCGCCGCGCGACGAGACCGAACAGCCAGTCGGGAAGGCGGAGGATGAAGGGGATCGTTCGCGGGCGCACGCCTTCGATCGGCGGCAAGGCGATCCCTGCGGCTCTTGTGACGCGGAGAAGTTCGTCGATCTGATCGGCGAGGATGCGGCGCCAGGCGCGGTCGGACAATTGCCGCTTCAGCGGCAGGCCGGAGAGCGCGTTGAGCGCATTGTTCATGTTGAGCGTCAGCTTCGACCAGGCGAGCCCTGCCATGTCGGGGTGGTCCGCGCAGCCGGCGCCGGCGACGTCCAGCAGGGAGCGCAAGTCGGACCGGCCGGCGTCGATGACGATGCGGCCGCTGGTGCCGCGATGGAAGTGCGGCTGGCCGTCGGGCCATGTCTGGGCGACGTTGAAGGGGACCATGCCGGCCACGACACGTTCATTGCCGAGGCGGCTACGCAGCAGGGGGATGTTGTCCACGCCGTTCTGGAGGCTGATGACCAAGGCGTCCGCTGGTGCGAAACGGCGGATCTGATCGGCCATGCCGGAGGTGTCGCCGCTCTTGACGGTGACGAGGATCACGCTTGCACCGGCAAATGCGGCGGCGGGGTCGCTCGTCGCTTCCGCGGCCCCCGGCAGAAGCGCGCGGTCGCGGCCGTCGAGGTCGCTGATTTGCACACCGCGATGGCGCAACGCGTCGACCAGCCGCGGCCGGGCGAGAAACACGACGTTCCGGCCAGCCAGCGCCAGGCACGCGCCGACATAGCAGCCGATCGAGCCTGCGCCGGCAACGACAATGCGGGCGTCCGGACCGATCATCGCGCCGTGCCGTCAGACGGAGCGCGCGGCATGCCGGCCCGCGTTGCGGCCGGAAAAGATGCACCCGCCGAGGAAGGTGCCTTCGAGGGCGTTGTAGCCGTGATACCCGCCGCCGCCAAAGCCGGAGACTTCGCCGGCGGCATAGAGGCCGGGGATCGGGTTGCCGGATGCGTCGAGCACCTGCGAATCGAGATTGGTGTGCAGGCCGCCCAGCGTCTTGCGGGTGAGCACGTTGAGACGCACCGCGATCAGGGGGCCGTGCGCCGGATCGAGGATGCGGTGCGGCCTGGCTGTGCGGATGAGCTTGTCGCCGAGATAGGTTCGGGCGCCGTTGATCGCGGTGACCTGTGCATCCTTGCAGAAGGGATTGTCGATCTCGCGGTCGCGCGCCTCGATCTGCATCTTCAGGTGATCGTGGTCGATCAGGCGCTCGCCGGTCAGCGCATTCATGCCCTCGACGAGTTCGGACAGCGTGTTGCGGACGACGAAGTCCTCGCCCTTGTCCTTGAAGGCCTCGACCGGCGGCGGCGCGCCCTTGCCGCGCCGGCTCTTCAGCACCGCGCGCCAGCTCTTCGAGGTGAAGTCGGGATTCTGTTCGGAGCCGGACAGCGCGAATTCCTTCTTGATGATCGACTGGGTCAGCACGAACCACGAATACTCGTAGCCGGTCGACAGGATGTGCTTCAGCGTCGATAGCGTGTCGAAGCCGGGCAAGCATGGCGCAGGAAGGCGGTTGCCGCGCGCGTCGAACCACAGCGATGATGGCCCCGGCAGGATGCGGATGCCGTGGTTCGGCCAGATCGGGGCCCAGTTGGCGACGCCCTCGGTGTAGTGCCACATGCGGTCGGCGTTGATGACCGCTGCTCCCGCCTCCTGCGTGATTGCGATCATGCGGCCGTCGACATGGTGCGGCACGCCGGAAACCATGCGCTTCGGCGCCGGTCCGAGGCGCGCGACCGGCCAGACTTTGCGCACCAGGTCGTGGTTGCCGCCGATGCCGCCCGAGGTGACGAGGATCGCGCCGGCCGAAACCTCGAACGATCCGACGACGGCGCGGCCGGACTGCTGGCCGCGTTCTACGGTCGAGGGTTCGAGAATCTCGCCGGCGACGCCGGTCACGGCGCCGTTGGTGGTGACGAGGCGGCTCGCCTGATGGCGGAATTTCAGCGCGATGCGGCCTTTGGCGACATGTTCGCGCACGCGCCGCTCGAAGGGTTCGATCGCGCCGGGGCCTGTGCCCCAGGTGATGTGGAAGCGCGGTACGGAATTGCCGTGGCCGTGCGCCAGGCCGCCGCCGCGTTCGGCCCAGCCGACGACGGGAAACCAGCGCATGCCCATACCATAGAGCCAGGACCGCATCTCGCCGGCGGCGAAGTCGACGAAGGCCTCGGCCACCTTGCGCGGCCAGGCGTCCTCGGGCCGGTCGAACTGCGCCGAGCCGAGCCAGTCCTGCATCGCCAGCTCGCGGCTGTCGCGGATGCGCAGCCGGCGCTGTTCGGGACTGTCGACGAAGAACAGGCCGCCGAGCGACCAGAAGGCCTGCCCGCCGAGCGAATTCTCTCCCTCCTGTTCGACGATGATCACGCTCCGGCCTGCGTCAGCGAGTTCGGCCGCGGCGACGAGGCCCGCCAGTCCGCCGCCGACCACGATGGCATCCGCCTGTTCCACCACCTTTTTCCTCCCCCTGTTCCTCTCCCGGGTCCGAAAGGATGGGCCGGGCATCGCTTAGCGATCAAGCGGAAAGTTGCGCGTCATGCCCTCGTCGTGCTCAATGAGGGGATCACGGGGGAACCTGCCATGATCGCCAATTTCCTGATCGCCGTCGTCGCGGCTCTCCATCTCTACTTCATGTATCTGGAGATGGTCGCCTGGGACACGCCCGCGGGTCGCAAGGCGTTCGGCACGACGCCTGAGTTCTCGTCGGCGTCGAAGGCGCTCGCCATGAACCAGGGGCTGTACAACGGCTTCCTCGTCGCCGGCCTCGTCTGGGGCCTGTGGCTCGGCGACGCCGGCTTCGCGGTGAAGGTGTTCTTCCTCGGCTGCGTCCTCGTCGCCGGACTGTTCGGCGCGGCGACCGTCGGGATCAAGATCCTCTACGTCCAGGCGGTGCCCGCGATCATTGCGCTCGCCGCGCTTATTCTCGGGCTCTGACGGAACGATTTCGCGGCCTTGCCGTTCCTGCACCAACGACCGTCACGACGAGCGAGGTGCTGCCATGTCCCTGAACTTCCTGAACGCGCGCAAGGGTGTCGAAGGCCGCCTGGCGGACCAGATTCAGTCCCTGCAGGAAGAGCTCAAGTCGTTGCGCCGGCAGGCGGGCAAAAGAGGCGCGGAATCCTATTCCGACGCGCGCGACAGCGCAGCGGACCTCGTCGAAGAAATCCGCGATACACTTGCTCCGACGATGGCGCAGATGCGTCGCCAGGCGCGGTACGCGGGCGATCGCGTGAAGAGCCATCCCGCTGCCTCGGTCGCGGTCGGACTGATCGTACTCGGTCTCGCGGCCGCGCTGTTCGCGGGCCGTTCGTCATCGCGCTGATCCTCAACCGAACAAGCCGCCCGTCCCAGTCTCCTGACGCAGCCAGATCGCCAGCAGGATGAACAGGATGGCGACGCCGACGCCGGTCCAGTCCCATTGGCGCGTGCGCAGGAACTGGTAAAGCTTGTAGAGGGCGATCGCGCCGGCAATGGCGCAGACGACCAGCAGAATCAGACGCGGCATTTCCTGTCTCCAGCGGCTCCTGCAAAGACTGCAGCGCCATCATGGCTTGTTGTTGGCCAGCGGCAAGAGCCGGCGAAAAGATTGGTCCAGTCCGGGTTTTTGGCGCGCGCATCCTGCCGAACTGGTCTAGGGGATGGAGATATGCCGGCGCCCTCCCTTCCGCACAATGTCGTCTGATCCCTCCGCATCCGTTCATCGGTTCGCCGCCTTCCGCCATTCGGCGTTCGCGCGCTATTGGACGGCGCGGTTTCTGATCACGTTCGCGACGCAGGTGGTTTCGGTCGCCGTCGGCTGGCAGGTCTACGACCTGACGCGCGATCCGTTCGATCTCGGGCTCGTCGGCATCATCCAGTTCGCGCCGTCGCTGCTGCTCGTGCTCGTCACCGGCTCGGTGGCCGACCGGTTCGGGCGCAGGCTCATCATGGCGCTGGCGGCGTTCCTGGAGGCGCTTTGCGCGCTGGCGATCCTGATTCTGACGGTGCGCGGCCTCACGGGCGTCGGCGAAGTGTTCGCGATCCTGTTCGTGTTCGGCATCGCGCGCGCCTTCTTCGCGCCGGCGTCCGCGTCGCTCGTCGCCAATCTCGTGCCGGCGGAGCATTTCGCCAATGCCGTGGCGTGGAATTCGTCGGCCTGGCAGACGGCCACGATCGTCGGACCGGTGGCCGGCGGCCTGCTCTACGGCCTGTCGGCGCAGGCGGCCTACACTGTCGCGACGGTTTTCATGCTCGCCGCCGGCGGGCTCATCCTGTCGATCCCCAAGCCGGCGCAGCATTCCGAGACGGAGAGGGCCTCTCTCTCGACCATCTTCGCCGGCTTCCGCTACATCTGGTCGGAGAAGATCGTGCTCGGCGCGATCTCGCTCGACCTCTTCGCGGTGCTTCTGTCGGGCGCGGTCGCGCTTCTCCCGGTCTATGCCCGCGACATCCTCGAACTCGGTCCCTGGGGGCTCGGCCTGCTGCGCGCCGCGCCCGGCATCGGCGCGATCATGGTGGCGGTCTGGCTGACCAGCCATCCGATCCGCGACCATGCCGGCCTGGTGATGCTGTTCTTCGTCGCGATGTTCGGCGTCTTCACCATCGTCTTCGGCGTGTCGACGATACCTTGGCTGTCGATCGCGGCGTTGGCCATGATCGGCGCGACGGACATGATCTCGGTCTATGTGCGCGAGACGCTGATCCAGCTGTGGACGCCCGACCGGGTGCGCGGCCGCGTCAATGCAGTGAACATGGTCTTTGTCGGCGCCTCGAACGAACTCGGCGAATTCCGCGCCGGCACGATGGCGGCGCTGATCGGAACGGTGCCGGCGGTGGTGTTCGGCGGCGTCGGCGCGATCGGGGTGGCGGGCCTGTGGGCATACCTCTTCCCGGCGCTGCGCAGGGTGCGGCGGCTGGACGGGCGCGTCTAGGCCTTCTTCGCCCGGGTAATCGCCTGTTCGGGGCTAGCCGCGCCAAAGACGCGTTCCAGGAACTCGCCCAGCCAGGCGCGCAGGCGGATATCCCAGAGCATGCGGCCCTCGAGATGGTCGCGGCCGAGCTGGGCGCCCGGAAGATCGAAGCGATGGGCGCCCCGCACCACCCAGCGATGCATCATCGCCCGGGTCAGTTCGGCGTGGAACTGGATGCCCCAGGCGTTGTCGCCGTAGCGGATTGCCTGGTTCTCGTAGTGCTCGCCGGTGGCAAGCAGCGTGGCGCCGGACGGCAGCGAAAAGCCTTCGCGGTGGAAGTGGTAGACCATGTCCGGCCAGTCGAAGACCTGCCTGCCCGCCTCGGTCGGGCGCAGCGGATACCAGCCGATCTCGACCTTGCCGTCGTCGCGGCCTCCGACCGTGCCGCCGAGATGGTTCACCAGCATCTGGGCACCGAGGCAGATGCCGAGAAACGGCTTGTTCTCGGTGAGCGGAACCGCCAGCCAGTCCGTCTCGCGCCTGACGAATTCGTCGGGATCGTTGGCGCTCATCGGTCCGCCGAAGATCACCGCGCCGGCGTGACCGTCCAGCGTCTCGGGCAGGGGGTCGCCCAGGGGCGGCCTGCGGATGTCGAGGTCGAAGCCGCTGGCGACGAGGATCTGGCCGACTCGGCCGGGGCTCGACGCTTCCTGATGCAGGACCGTCAGTATCCTGGGCCGTGCGGCAGGTTCAGTCCGTCTCGACTTCATTTCCCTTTCCGACGGTATCAGGACGACGCTGTTCGACCTCGCGCCGGAGCCTGATCCTGTCGGCCCTTTCGACGTGAAGCAATTCCGCGACGCGCCAGACGATGTTGTCCTCGACTTCGGTGCGCACGCCGTCGGCATAGACGATCTCCCACATCATGCCGATGAACTCGATGCGGCCCTCCCGGTCGAGATGCTCGCCGAGAACGCTGGTGAAGGCGTAGAGGTCGACGGATTCCTGCTCGGCCTTCTCTCCGGCGGCGATCACCTGAGCCAGCGTCTCGCCGTGGACGTCGTAGTTCGCGGCGATTTCCTCCTCGAGGATCTTCCGTTCAGCCTCGGCGCGCTCGCCGTCGGCGTCCATCACGAAGAACAACAGCGCAGCGGCGGCCACGGCCGGGTGATCGGCCGCCAGCCCGGGGCCGGCAGCCTCCTCGCCGGTGAGCTCTCTTAGGAACGCAAGAAAACGCTCGAACATGGGCTGCGATCGACCAACAGGGAGTTTCGACGCCCGAATCGGCGTTTGGGAAAATCTACCGTGTTCCCGGCAATCGGCAACCGTCAGAACAGCCGGAAGCGTCGGGCTTCCTTCTCTCCGGCGGAATCGGGGTCGACCCCCGGATCGTCGGGGATCGGAGGCACCGGCGGTTCGTCGGCGGCCGCGGCCAGCGCGACCGGAGCCGGCGAGGGCTGCGGCGCCTTCTCCGGTTGCGGCTCGGCTGTCACGGTGTCTTTGGCTGGTTCCGACACTCCCGGCGCGGGCGCGGCAACGGCGGCGGGCTCGGCAGTCGGAGCGGGCGGGTAGCGATCATTGGCCGGCACCGGGACGATCTCGGCCTCGACCACCTCCTCGCGGACGGGCGCCGGTTCGGAACGCTGGACGGGAGCCGGGGGAGCGATCCGCTCGGGTTCGGGGGCCGGCCCGTCGATGATCTGCGGCGCCTGCTCGATCACGTGGCCGACCCGCTCGACGGGAACGCGCCATTCGAAGGCGCCGATACGACCGGTCACGGGAGAGAAAGGCGCCCATTTCTCCGACACCACGCCGTCGGCGGTCCAGGCCGGATCGGGCTGCGCCTTCAGGGCGCGCGCGAGGTATTGGCGCACCTTGCCCTGCTCGCCACCGTCTGCCTCCTCGATGTCGGCGAGCAGCAGGAGCACGGATTCGCGCGGCGCAAGCCGCATCGCCGTCTCCGCGGCTTCGCGGGCGGCCTTGAATTCGCCGGCCTCCAGCGCGGCGCGCGCGACCGCGAGCGAGGAATCAACGTTGTTGGTGCGAAGCTCGGCCAGCTTGCGGGCGCGCTTGAGCCGGTCGAGCGCCGAATCGCCGTGGCGCGCATGGATGTAGACATCGGCGATTTCGGGATGCGGCTGCAGCTTCCAGGCTGCTTCCAGGATCTTCGCGCCCTTGCGGACATCGTCCTGCCTGAACAGCGACTTGGCGGCGATGACAGCGGCCGGCACCAGGCCCGGATCGAGCCTGTTCGCCTCGACAGCAGCGTTCTTCGCCGCCAGCGGATCGACATGCGACAGGTTGATCGCCTTGGCGGCGAGCAGAACCGCGCGATTCTTCGCGGCCATTTCCCGCTCGGCGGCCGTCGTCGGCTTCCTGGCGTCGAGCAGGCGGAGCGCGCCGTCCCAGTCGCCGTCGCGCATGCGCGATTCGAGGGTCGCGGTCGCCGCCCAGGCGAGTTGCGGCGCGGCCGCGCTCGCCTGTTCGGCGTAGTGACGCGCGACACCATGATCGCCCAGCCGCTCGGCTTCCAG
This sequence comes from Mesorhizobium sp., assembly GCA_019635735.1. Classification (GTDB taxonomy): domain Bacteria; phylum Pseudomonadota; class Alphaproteobacteria; order Rhizobiales; family Rhizobiaceae; genus Mesorhizobium_A. Next base: position 285,862 of record JAHBYX010000002.1, on the reverse strand, counting down.
ATAGAGCCCGCGCAGGCCGATCAGCCGCATTTCGGGGTCGTCGAGCATCGCCTCGAACTTCTTACGCGCGCTGGCGTAGTCTCCGTCGAGAAGCGAGGCCTGCGCTTCGAGAAGATGCAGCAGCGGCTCGCTGTCTGCGCTCAGCAACTTGGCGGACTCGCGGTGCTTGCGGCGAGCCGCCTCGGCGTCGCCCGCGCCGGCGGCGATCAGGCCGGTCGAGAGCGCCTGATAGCCGCGGTCGCGGCGGCGGACGCGGAAGTAGCGGGAGATCGTGTAGGGGCTGTTCCAGATGCTCTTGACCAGCCACCACAGGATCATGACGGCCGCGATGGCAGCCGTCGCGAGCACCGCGGCGACCATGAGCGTCACCTCGTACTGATAGCCGCTGAACGTGATCAGCATGGTGCCGGGCCGTTCCGCCAGCCAGGCGAAGCCGAGGCCGAGCGCGAAGACGAGGATCAGGAAGGACAGGATACGGAACATCGATCGACCCTCGGATACGGACTCTTGCTCAGGCCTTGAGCGCAGCGGACAGGATCGTCCCGATCAGCCCGTCGGCCGCCTGGCGCGCCTTGACCTTGGCGATGAAATCGGCGCCCGCCGCCTTGGCCGGCTCCGGAAGCTTGTCGTATTCGGCAACGGCACCGGCATAATCGCCCTTCTTCAGCGCGACTTCCATGCGCGCCACGATGGCAGGCGCGTCCTCGCCTTCGACCGTCCCGACGGGCCGGACCTGAACGAGCGATTGCGCGCTCGACATCAGTCGGTCGAGGAAGCCCGCGTTCGGGTCCTCGGCCTTCGCCGCCGCGATCATGGCGTTGGCGGCGGCAGGAAAGGCGTCGTCGATCGCCGTGCGCGAGGGAACGCCGGCAGCGGCCATGCCGCGCAACGCGTCGATCTCGGGCGACTGCGGCGCGATCGAGGCGTAGGTTTCGAGCTCGGTCATGAACGGATCGCCGCGGTCGATGGTCGCCTTCAGCGCGGATGCCGCGATGGCCAACGCCGCGCTGGGCTGCTCGGCCTGTTCGGCGACCTTGCCGCCGAGTTCCCCGACCTTCGCCTCCAGCGATGCGATCCGCTGCTCAAGCGGCGCCGCCGCGTCGGAGGCCGCCTGTTTCGCCTCGGCAACCGCGGCGTCGAGTGCGTCGAGGCGCTGGTTCAGCGGTGCGAGATCGACAGGCTGACCACCCCGCTGCGCGGAAGCTACTGCGGTCTCCAAAGCCTTGAACCGCTCTTCGAGCGCGGCCGCGGCTTCCGGCGACGGTGCGCCTCCGGATTGCAGTGCCTGGAGCTGCGTGCGGGTCTCGTTCAGCGCGGCGGCAAGCTCGTCGAGGCGCGGTGCGACGTTTTCCGGCGCCGGGGCGGCGACGATCTGGTCGCGAAGCGTCGCGATCTCGGCGCGCAGCCCGTCGATCTCTGCGGTGGCGGCCGAATTGCCGCCGAGTTGGGGCAGCACGCCGCCATACTGGAGTGCACCGGCGCCGACGAGCGCGACCACCCCGCCAATGAGGCCGGCGGCGATCGCCGAAACGCCACCACCGCGCCGAGGCTCGGCGCGCGGCGGTGAAGGCGGCGGGCTCTTGGGTGGCGTCTTTTCGGCTGCCGGTGGAATCGCGGCGGCGGCCTGTTCGCGGCCGAACGGCGGCTTGTCTCCGGCATCGCTGGACGTTTTCGATGCAGTCTCGTCGAGCAGCGGCTTGCCCGCTTCCTCTTCGGCCGGCGTCGGCTTCGGCGATCCGGCCGACTCAGCCGCTGCGGCGGCCTGAGGCGTCACGGCTTCGGCGGTTCCGGCTTCGGCTTTCACCGGTTCCGCATCCAGATCGATCGTCACCGGATCGCGGCGCGGCTTGGAATGCCGGATCTTCGGCGAATTGACCATTTGAAGCTCCCCGCGCACTATTTCGGCCGGTTTCGGCAAAGCCCGGAACCGGTCAGATGTCTACCGGCTACGGGACCCCATGAAAAGGGTGGCAGTATGGCGCGGCTAGCCTAAACCGATCAGCGCCTTGATCATTGCGGCCTCCGTCGGCTCTCGCGCAACGACGATCCGGCCCGCGAAAACCGCTTCCACAAGGGCCGCGGCACGTCGCGAGATCGCGACGAGATGTGCACTTTCGAAAGCGTGCATGGCGGCCGGGCGCTTCGCCAGCAGTGCGAGGGCTTTCGCCGCTTCTGCCGAATGGACAAAGATGGCGAAGAGGGCTCCGGCGTCCAGTTTCCGCATATCGACGTCCGCAAGGTCCGTTGGCACCGTGTCATAGGTCTCGACGGGGATAACGCGGATACCACAGTTGCGGAGACCCTCCTCGAACTCGGGTTTCCTCACCCGCCCGCAGAGATAGAGCACCGCCGATCCGGGCGCGAGCGCCTTGCCCATTGCGGCCGCAAGGCCCGCCGCGTCTCCCGGTCCCACGACGATATCTGCGAAACCCGCCTCACGCGCCGACTGAGCCGTGGTCGCGCCGACCGCGTGGACGGGAACCGTCAGGATCGACGCCCGAAGCCATTGCGGGGCGTGGCCGATGGCGTTGGCGCTCGTCAGCGCGACGGCGTCAAAGGCCGGAAGTGCGGTTTCGCCGATTTCGAGCGGTCGAATCCCGGTCAGCGGCAGGACTACGGGCTCAAAGCCGGCGGCGCGCAGCGCCTGCGCCGTCGCCGACGCGCTGGGCTCCGGCCGTGTGACCAGCACGCGGCGCATGGCGTCAGGACCAGCCGTCAAAGAACTCCTCGCCGGCCTGTGCGCGGACGATCCGGGCCGCCTCGCGGCCTAAAGCCTCAGCCTCCGACGCGTAACCGTCGAGAGCGACGTCGTGCGATTTCGTGCCGTCCGGCGTCAGGATCAGTCCGGAGAAGACGATGCGGTCGCCCTCGATCTGCGCGTGGCCGGCGATGGGCGTCCTGCAGGAGCCGTCGAGCGCGCCGAGGAAGGCGCGTTCGCAGGCCAGCGTCGTCGCCGTCTCGAGATGGTTGATGGGGTCCAGCATGGCGGAAGCCCGCAGGTCGCCGGAGCGCTGCTCGATACAGATCGCGCCCTGGCCCGGCGCGGGCGGAAACTCGTCGAGCGGCAGCAATTGCGTGATCTCGTGCGCGAGGCCGAGCCGCCTGAGCCCCGCATTGGCGAGCAGCGTGCCGTCGACCTGGCCCTCCGCCAGCTTGCGCAGGCGCGTCTGCACGTTGCCGCGGAAGGTGACGACCTGAAGGTCGGGGCGCATGCGGCGGATCAGCGCCTGACGGCGCAGCGACGAGGAGCCGACCACCGCGCCTTGCGGTAGATCCCTCAGCGAAGGTGCCGCGCGGCCGATGAAGGCGTCGCGCGGATCCTCGCGCTCCAGGAAGGCCGAGAGTTCGAGGCCGGGCGGCAGCCGCGTCGGCATGTCCTTGGAGGAATGCACGGCGATGTCGATTCGACGGTCGAGGAGCGCTTCCTCGATCTCCTTGGTGAACAAGCCCTTGCCGCCGGCTTCCGACAGCGGCCGGTCCTGGATCCGGTCGCCGGTGACCGAGATGATCTCGATCGGGAAGGCGTCCTCGGGCAGGCCGTGAGCCTGCATCAGAAGCGCGCGCGTCTCGTGCGCCTGCGCCAGCGCCAGTGCGCTGCCCCGCGTGCCTATCCTGAACAGTTCTGTTTGCATGATGTGCGGACCGTGATAACCCCTGCCGGTCCGGATCGGCCGGGCCCTCTCAGTATCATTCCCTAGCCAGGTGTCCATAATTCGGCAATGCAGGTGGTGAAACCGACACGCCTCATGCTCGGCATCGAAACGAGCTGCGACGAGACCGCGGCGTCGGTCGTGGCGCTCGATGCCGATGGCCGCCCGGAAATACTCTCCAACGTGGTGCTGAGCCAGATCGAGGAACATGCGGCCTTCGGCGGCGTGGTGCCGGAGATCGCCGCCCGCGCCCATGTCGAGGCGCTGGACGGGATCATCGAGGCCGCGCTGCAGGAATCAGGCAAGGGCCTTGCCGACATGGAAGGTATCGCCGCCACCGCGGGGCCTGGGCTGATCGGCGGGCTGATCGTCGGTCTGATGACCGGCAAGGCGCTGGCAAGCGTCAGCGGCAGGCCGCTCTATCCGGTCAACCATCTCGAAGGCCATGCGCTGGCGGCGCGCCTCGTCGATGATGTCGCATTCCCTTACCTGGTGCTGCTCGTCTCCGGCGGGCACACGCAGATCATCCTCGTGCGCGGTGTCGGAGACTACGAGCGCTGGGCCTCGACGATCGACGACGCGCTGGGCGAGGCCTTCGACAAGACGGCGAAGCTGCTCGGCCTGCCCTATCCCGGCGGCCCGAACGTCGAGACGGCGGCGCTGGCTGGCGATGCGTCTCGATTCGACTTCCCGCGCCCGCTCAAGGGCGAGGCGCGGCCGGATTTCTCCTTCTCCGGCCTGAAGACGGCCGTCAGGCAGGCGGCGACGGAGATTTCGCCGTTGTCGCAGCAGGATATTGCCGACATTTGCGCCTCGTTCCAGTCGGCGGTTGCCGAGACGCTGCAGGACCGGGTCTCCCGCAGCCTGACGCGCTTCCGGGCGATGTTTCCCGCCGAGGATTCGCCAACACTCGTCGTCGCCGGCGGCGTCGCGGCGAACAAGGTCGTGCGCGCGGCGCTGGAGAATATCTGCCAACGAAACGGCTTTCGCTTCCTCGCGCCGCCGATGAAATTGTGCACCGACAATGCGGCGATGATCGCCTGGGCGGGGCTGGAGCGGCTGCGCGCCGGGATCGAACCCGAGGAGGCGATGCACTTCGCGCCGCGCTCGCGCTGGCCGCTCGACGAGAGTGCCGCGCCGCTGATCGGCGCGGGAAAACGCGGGGCCAAGGCATGAAGGTCGCGGTTCTCGGCGGCGGCGCCTGGGGCACTGCGCTGGCGGTCACCTCGCTGCGCGGCGGCAACCACACGACGTTCTGGATGCGCGATCCGGAGGCAGTGCGGGCCGTCAACGAGCGGCACGAGAATCCCGGCTACCTGCCTGGCATCGCGCTTGATCGGGAATTGAGCGCGACGAACGACCTCGACGCCGCGCTCGACGGCGCGGACTGCGTGCTCGCGGTCGCGCCGGCGCAGGCGCTGCGGGACCTGTCGACGCATCTCGTCGGGCGGATTCGGGCCGACGTGCCGGTGGTGATCTGCGCCAAGGGGATCGAGCGCAGTTCCGGCAAGCGGCTGTCGGAGATCGTGCGCGAGATCCTGCCCGGCAATGTGCCGGCGGCCTTGTCGGGACCGAGTTTCGCCACCGACGTAGCGCGGGGGCTGCCGACCGCGGTCACGGTGGCGGCCGAGGACGCGGACCTCGCGGCGTCGCTGGCGCGGCTTCTGTCGGCGCCGCAGTTCCGCTGCTATTCCTCGGACGATCTCGTCGGCGTCGAGATCGGCGGGGCGTTGAAGAACGTGCTCGCGATCGCCGCAGGTGCTGCGATCGGGGCCGGGCTCGGCGCGAGCGCCCAGGCGGCCATCGTCACGCGCGGCTTCGTCGAGTTGCGCCGTATCGGGGCATCCTTCGGGGCGCGGCCGGAGACGCTGATGGGGCTGTCCGGGCTCGGCGACCTCGTGCTGACCTGCGGCTCGGCGCAGTCGCGCAATTTCGCCTACGGGCTCGCACTCGGACGCGGCGACAGCGTGGCCGGGATGAAGCTTGCGGAGGGTGTGGCCACCGCCGGCATCGCCGCCTCCATCGCCGCGCAGCGCGGCATTCGGGCGCCGATTACCGATGCGGTCGACCGGATGCTTGCGGGGACGCTGACCATCGACCGCGCGGTCGAGGAACTGCTGTCTCGGCCGCTCCGGGCCGAGGACGAATGAGGACGAGGAAAGAGGCTTCGATGGCGCACTGGCTGTTCAAATCAGAACCCGAGACATGGTCGTGGGACATGCAGAAGGCAGCCGGCAAGAAGGGCCAGCAGTGGGACGGCGTGCGCAACTACCAGGCGCGCAACAACATGCGGGCCATGCAGATCGGCGACCAGGGATTCTTCTATCACTCCAACGAGGGCAAGGAGGTCGTCGGCATCGTCGAGGTCTGCGCGCTGGCGCACCAGGACACCACGACCGACGATCCGCGCTGGGAATGCGTCGACCTGCGCGCCGTGAAGGACATGCCGAAGCCGGTGACGCTGGAGGACATCAAGGCGAACGAGAAGCTGGCCGGTATGGTGCTGGTCAACAATTCGCGGCTGTCGGTGCAGCCGGTCACGGACGCGGAATGGACGGAAGTCTGCCGCATGGGCGGGCTAAAGGGTGAATGACAGCAGGCAGGTCGGGGTCACGGAGGCGTTCGTCCGCGACAACACCGCGCTCATCGCGCCGCCGCACGTTCCGGAGATCGTCCTGCATCTGGCCGACGAGGCGCACGACCTTTGGCACCTGACGGAGGAGCATCTGGAGGAAAAAGGTCTTCCGCCGCCGTTCTGGGCTTTCGCCTGGGCAGGAGGACAGGGCCTTTCCCGCTACATCATCGACAACCCGGAGAACGTGCGCGGAAAGCGCGTTCTCGACTTTGCCGCCGGATCCGGGCTGGTCGGGATCGCGGCTTCCCGGGCGGGCGCCGCGAGCGTGCTCTGCGCCGACATCGACCCGTTCTGCGCGCCGGCCATCGCGCTCAACGCAGCCGCGAATCGAGTGGCCGTCGACTTCACGGCCGACGATGTGGTGGGAGCCGACGGGGGATGGGACGTGGTTCTCGCCGGAGACGTATTCTACGACCGCGCCTTCGCCGACCGGCTGATTCCCTGGTTCTCGGCACTGGCCGATCGCGGCGCAACGGTGCTGCTGGGCGATCCCGGCCGCGCCTACCTGCCGAAAGAGCGCATTACGCAACTGGCGGAGTATCAGGTGCCAGTCACACGGGCCCTTGAAGACGCGGACGTCAAACGCACGAGGGTGTGGCGCTACTCTTGACGCAGCGCCGCCCGCGGCGTTGCATGCGCCATCGAGAGCTGGAGGGGACGTTATGGACATTACTTCGATCAACTGGATTGCCGTCATTTCCGCGGCCGTCGTCGCCTGGCTGTTCGGGGCCGCGTGGTACATGCTGCTGAGCAAGCCGTGGCTGGCGGCCGCAAAGCTCGATCCGACGACAATGTCGCGCTCGATCACACCATTCATCATCAGTTTCGTCGCCGAGATCGTGATGGCCGTGATCTTCTCGATGCTGCTCGGAACGCTGACTTTCGGCGAGCCGTCGGTCATGGCCGGCGTGATGTTCGGTCTCATATTCTGGTTCGGCTTCGTGTTCACCACGCTGGCCGTGAACCATCGCTACGAGGGCTTCGACTGGAGATTGACGCTGATCGACGGCGGCCACTGGCTCGGCGTGCTGCTGCTCATCGGCGCGGTGATCGGCTGGTTCGGCGGTCCTTCGATCGAATAGTCAGCGCATGACCCGGAACACCGTATCCGTCGACAGAAGCGGCAGGATGCGCCGCATGTCGCGCGGCGACAGCGCTATGCATCCCTCGGTCGGCAGATAGCCCGGCCGGGCGAGGTGCAGGAAGATCGCGCTGCCGCGGCTTCGCCGCCGCGGGCGGATGTTCCAGTCGAGCACGATGCAGATGTCGTAGAGATGGTCCTGCCGGCGCATCCGCTCGTGGCTCGCCGGATAGGGCAGCGGCACCGGCCGGTTGTAGTTGCGATCTCCCGGCGCGTCGCACCAGCCGAGATCCGGTCCGATCGGCGTCAGGCCCAGTCGGTCGCGGCGCCGCACGCAGCCGTCCGTTCGAAAATAGCCGCCGAGCACACGCAGATCCGCCAGCGGCGTCGCGCCGTCGCCCTCGCGCTTCAGCGCCGAGATGCCGCCCTTGCCGAGCGAACAGCGGAAGGTGAGGCCGCCCAGCGAGAGAATGCCCTGGCTGGCCTTGCCAGGCCGGCGCCTGACACCAAATATCGTGCGGCGAGAGCGGAATTCGGTCATTATCGCAATGCATCACGCATTCATGAGGAAGCCGGCGGGGCTGAACAAATCACGGTGATCGCCTTCCGCCGGTGGCAGGTTCCTAATAAGTGACGGCGCGTCAACACCCAATTCATTGCCAGACCACGGATTGAACAATGACCTCCCGGACCATTCTCATCGTCGACGACGACACCGACCTGCGCAGCACGCTCGTCGAGCAGCTTTCGCTCTACGAGGAGTTCGACGTGCTCCAGGAAGGCACGGCCGCCAAGGGCGTGGCCGCGGCGCGCGGCGGCGTGGTCGATCTGCTGATCATGGATGTCGGGCTGCCGGACATGGACGGGCGCGAAGCGGTGAAGCTCTTGCGCAAGGGCGGCTTCAAGGCGCCGGTCATCATGCTGACGGGCCACGACACCGATTCGGACACCATCCTCGGGCTCGAGGCCGGCGCCAACGACTATGTCACCAAGCCGTTCCGGTTCGCGGTGCTGCTGGCGAGGATACGCGCGCAGCTGCGCCAGCACGAGCAGAGCGAGGACGCGACCTTCACGGTCGGACCGTATACGTTCAAGCCGAGCCAGAAGCTGCTTCTCGACCAGCGGGGCGCCAAGGTGCGCCTGACCGAGAAGGAGGCCTCGATCATCAAATATCTCTACCGGGCCGACCAGAAGGTCGTCACGCGCGACGTGCTGCTCGAGGAGGTGTGGGGCTACAATTCCGGCGTCACGACGCATACGCTCGAGACGCATGTGTACCGCCTCAGGCAGAAGATCGAGCGCGATCCTTCCAATGCCGAAATTCTTGTGACAGAAAGCGGCGGTTACAAGCTCGTTCCGTAGCCGGCACGTGAGTCGCGCCGGCGGGAGGGGGACTGGAAGGGCCACATTCGCGCATGGCGCTGGAAGACGATATCCGGATACTGTCCGGCGTCCGGCTCTTCGATGGCCTGACGCATGAACAACTTCGCCTGCTGGCCTTCGGAGCCGAGAACATCCGCCTGATCAAGGGGCGCGACCTGTTCCGCGAGGATACGGCGGCCGACTGCGCCTATGTGGTCGCAAAGGGCAGGATCGCCCTCTATCAGACAGTGGACGGGGAGCGCGTCACGTTTGGCTATGCGGATCCCGGCGAGACGCTCGACGAGATGGCGCTGATCGCCCATTCGCGCCGCAAGGCGGGCGCCTATGCCGAGGAGGATTCGGAAGTGATCCGCCTCAACCGGACGCTGTTCCGGCGCATCCTGGAAGAATACCCGGAAGTCGCCGCAGCGCTCCGCGACCGCATCGCAGCCGAGTTCACCGACATGGTCAGCCGCATCGCGAACCTGTCCGCCCGTTTCGAAAGCTGAGCCGAGAAAAAGTTTAGTGCGCCGCACGATCCAGTGTCGGCCGCTATCTTGCTGAATCTCGTCGGATTTTTCGCCCGTTTCATTCGCAATCCATGATTCTCCGCGTGTCCAAGGCGCATTTCGTGCTGCAATGCAGCAACGAATGTGGCTTGCGGTGTTTAGTAATCGCTGTTTCACTAAACAAATTACTAAACATTCGCCGCTTCGCCCAGCTGCGGATGTTCCTGCCCCGGAGGAGGGGTTTCGGGCTCCGAGGTTGCCGATCCGGGCGCCTCGCAAATGGGAGGAAGGCATGAATCGCATCACCAAGACTGCGTTCGGCCTGGCGTCGGGCCTGCTGGCCACGACCGCCCTGTCGAATGTCGCCGCCGCCGAGGACCTGACGCTGTGTTGGGCTGCCTGGGACCCCGCCAACGCTCTGGTCGAGCTGAGCAAGGACTTCACCAAGGAAACCGGAATCGGCATGAAATTCGAGTTCGTGCCGTGGACGAACTATGCCGACCGTTTCCTCAACGAGCTCAACTCGAAGGGCAAGCTCTGCGACCTGATCATCGGCGACTCGCAGTGGATCGGCGGCTCGGCCGAGAACGGCCACTACGTCAAGCTCAACGATTTCTTCGACAAGGAAGGGATCAAGATGAGCGACTTCGTCGACGCGACCGTCGTCGGCTATTCGCAGTGGCCGAAGAATACGCCGAACTACTGGTCGCTGCCTGCATTCGGCGACGTCGTCGGCTGGACCTATCGCAAGGACTGGTTCGCGAATCCGGACATCCAGAAGGCGTTCAAGGAGAAATATGGCCGTGGCCTGGCGGTGCCGGCGACCTTCGCCGAGCTGAAGGACATCGCGGAGTTCTTCCAGAAACGCGAGATCGACGGCAAGACCGTCTACGGCGCCTCGATCTACACCGAGCGCGGCTCCGAGGGCGTCACCATGGGCGTCATGGACGTGCTCTACTCGTTCGGCTTCAAATACGAGAATCCGGACAAGCCCTACGAGATGGATGGGTTCGTCAATTCCGACAAGTCGGTGGCGGGGCTCGAATTCTACAAGGCGCTCTATGACTGCTGCACGCCGCCCGGCGCGTCGAACAGCTACATGGGCGAAGGCATCGACGCCTTCAAATCCGGGCAGGTCGCCCTGCACATGAACTTCGCTTTCACCTGGCCGGGCCTGCAGAAGGACGAGTCGGTCGGCGGCGACAAGGTCGGCTTCTTCGCCAACCCCAAGGGTCCGGATGGCGAGCAGTTCGCGCAGCTCGGCGGCCAGGGCATCTCGGTCGTCGCCTATTCCGACAAGCAGGACGCGGCGCTGAAGTATATCAAGTGGTTCGCGACCGCCGACGTCCAGAAGAAGTGGTGGTCGCTCGGCGGCTTCTCCTGCCTGAAGGCCGTGGTGGAGGATCCGGGCTTCGCGGCCAGCCAGCCCTACGCGCAGACCTTCCTCGACTCGATGGCGATCGTGAAGGACTTCTGGGCCGAGCCGAGCTACGCCTCGCTGCTGCAGGCCTCGCAGAAGCGCTTCCACGACTACGTGGTCGCCGGCCAGGGCACGGCCAAGGAAGCGCTTGACGGGCTGGTCAAGGACTGGACCGAAGTGTTCGAAGACGACGGCAAGATGTAAGGTCGTCCTCCCAGGCCCGTCCCGCGGCGTCGGCGATGCCGCGGGACGGCTTTCCATCCCGCCGGACCAGCGAAGCGAATCCCGAACGTGACCGATGCCAACGCAACCATTCTCGAACGCGCCGCCGAGACTGCCGCACGGGCCACGCCCGCGCCGGTCGCCAAGCGCGTGCGGGCCCTGTCGGACCGCGCGGTCGCCTGGCTCTTCATCGCGCCGACAATGGTGCTGCTGCTCGCGATCAACATCTTCCCGCTGATCTGGGCGATCCAGCTTTCCTTCACAAACTACCGCGCCAACCGGCCGAACGAACCGGTGCGGAACGTCGGCCTGCAGAACTACGAGCGGATCCTCACCGATTCCGACACCTGGCTGGCGATGCAGGCGACGGCGCATTTCGTATTCTGGACCATCGTGCTGCAGACGCTGATCGGCTTCTCGCTCGCCTATCTGATCGACCGCAAGTTCCGCGGCCATGCGTTCTGGACGACGGTCATCCTGGTGCCGATGATGCTGTCGCCGGCGGTGGTCGGCAATTTCTGGCGCTTTCTCTACGAGCCGCAGATCGGGCTGTTCACCTATATCGTCTCGTTCTTCAGCGGCATCCCGCCGTCCGACATCGCGATGCTGTCCTCGGTGAAGCTCGCGCCCTGGGCGATCATCATCGTCGATACTTGGATGTGGACGCCCTACGTGATGCTGATCTGCCTTGCCGGCCTGCGCTCCATTCCCGACTACATCTACGAGGCCGCGGAAGTGGACCGCGCGTCGCCCTGGCGGCAGTTCTGGTCGATCACGCTGCCCATGGCGCTGCCCTTCATCATGCTGGCGGTGCTGTTCCGCGGCATCGAGAACTTCAAGATGTTCGACATGGTGAACCTGCTCACCGGCGGCGGCCCGGGCTCGACCACGGAAGTCGCCTCGATCACGCTGAAGCGCGAGGCCTTCGAGAAGTGGCGAACCGGCTTCTCGTCGGCCTTCGCGATCATCCTCTTCGTCGCGGTGTTCGGCCTCGCCAACATTTACGTCAAGGTGCTGAACAAGGTGAAGAGCCGATGACGACAGCTCGCTTTGTGCCCCCTCCACCACGCTTCGCGTGGTCCCCCTCCCCCGCTTCGCAGGGGAGGATTGGCGGTGCCGCTTGCGCGACCTCGATCCTCCCCCGTTTACGGGGGAGGGGGACCGCCGAAGGCGGTGGAGGGGGCGTGACGCCATTTGAATCTCGCTTCAGTCGGAATCGGCTGTCATGAGCGCCGCGGCCCACTCCGTCATCGAGCCCAGCGCAGCATCGAAGCGCGTCGCCGGTGCGATCGTGATCCTCTACGCGGTGATCACCATGATCCCGCTGTTCTGGATCATCGCGACCTCGTTCAAGACGCCGCCGGATTCGATCGCCTATCCGCCAAAGGTCGTGTTCACGCCGTCGATCGAGGGTTACTGCAACCTGTTCACGACCCGCACCCGGCAGACGGCGGAGTATATCCAGTCCCTGCCTCCGGCGACGAATTTCTGCGACGAGACCACGCGCAAGCGCAACATGGTCATCGCCGGCCCCTCGAACTTCCTGCCGCGTTTCATAAATTCGCTGGTCATCGCCTTCGGCTCGACCTTCTGCGCGGTGTTGCTCGGCACGCTGACGGCCTACGGCTTCTCCCGCTTCAAGGTGCCGCTGGCGGACGATCTCCTGTTCTTCATCCTGTCGACCAGGATGATGCCGCCCATCGCGGTCGCGATCCCGATCTACCTGATGTACCGCGAGCTCGGCCTGTCCGACACGGCGCTCGGCATGATCCTGCTCTACACGGCGGTGAACGTGTCGCTGGCGGTTTGGCTGCTGAAAGGCTTCATCGACGAGATCCCGCGCGAATACGAAGAGGCGGCGATGATCGACGGCTATTCGCGGCTGCAGGCCTTCCGGAAGGTGGTGCTGCCGCAGGCGACGACGGGCATCGCTGCGACCGCCATCTTCTGCCTGATCTTCGCCTGGAACGAATATGCGTTCGCAGCGCTGCTGACCTCCGGCACGGCGCAGACCGCGCCGCCCTTCATCCCGACGATTATCGGCGAGGGCGGGCAGGACTGGCCGGCGGTGGCGGCGGGAACTACGATCTTCCTCGTGCCGATCCTGGTGTTCACGATCCTCTTGAGGAAGCAGCTCCTGCGCGGGATCACTTTCGGGGCGGTGCGGAAATGATGCTCGTTCTCGGATGTTGCGCTCCAGAGCGTCCTACGCCGTATCGCGGTGCTCTCCGACTCTGCGGTCGTCATTCCGGGGCCGCGGAGCGGAACCCGGAATCCAGCGCGCCGACTCTGCCCAAAGAACATGGCCTTTCTGCTTTGCCTTCGATCTTGATGCTCTGGATTCCGGGTTCCGCTACGCGGCCCCGGAATGACGATCATATGCAATTGCTCCTCCAGCCAATGCGAGGTTGGCAATGACCGCCTCCACCAAGCGCGCCTCCTGGCCCCGACTCCTCCGCCGTGGTCCCCTCGAGAACATCGCCACCGCGCTGATCGGCATCGGCTTCCTGATGCTGTTCCAGCCCTTTGCGCTGGCGCTCTACACTTGGTCCTTCGTCACCATGCTGGTCGGCACCGCGATGTTCATCGTCGTGTCGAAGTTCCCGGAGTAGCGCGATGGCCGAGATCCGGGTCGAACAGCTGCGCAAGGAATTCGGATCGTTCACGGCGGTCCAGAACTCGAATTTCGTCGTCGAGGATGGCGAGTTCTTCGTCATGCTGGGTCCGTCGGGCTGCGGGAAGACGACGACGCTCAGGATGATCGCGGGGCTGGAGCTGCCGACGTCGGGGCGCATCCTGCTCGGCGGCGAGGACGTGTCGCAGCGGCGGGCGCGCGAGCGCGACATCGCCTTCGTCTTCCAGCTCTTCGCGCTCTATCCGCACATGAACGTGCGCAGGAACATCGGCTTCCCGCTGCTGGCGCAGGGCATGGCCACGGCCGAGATCCGGACCCAGGTGGAAGAGGTCGCGCGGCTGCTGCGCATCGACCATCTGCTCGACAAGCCCGTCTCGGGCCTCGCCGGCGGCGACCGTCAGAGGGTGGCGCTCGGCCGCGCCATCGTGCGGCGGCCGAAATGCTTCCTGATGGACGAGCCGCTGGGAACTCTGGACGCGGAGTTCCGCGACCTAATGGTCCACGAACTGCGCGAGCTGCACAATCGTATCCACGCCACCACCGTCTATGTCACGCACGACCAGCACGAGGCCATGGCGATGGCCGACAAGATCGCCGTGATGAACCACGGCGTGATCGAGCAGTTCGGCACGCCGCAGGAAATCTACGACCGGCCGGCCACCATGTTCGTCGCCGACTTCATCGGCTCGCCGCCGATGAATTTCCTCCGCTTCGGCGCGCACCTGAGGAAGGGCGACCGCAAGGTCGGCGTGCGCGGGGCCGAAATCGTCATCCCCGAACTGCGCGAGGATGCGGGCGAAGCCGACTACGCGCTCGGCATCCGGCCGGAGCATATCCGCTTCGACGATGGCTCGACACTGCGCGGCGCGGTCTACGGCGCCGAATATCTCGGCACGACGCAGATCGTGGCGGTCGAGACGGCAGAGGGGATGCTCAAGGCCAGAGTCCCGGCCGACCAGACGGTGAAGGTCGGCGAACAGGTGGGGCTGGCGCTCAACGGCGCGCGCCTCTCGCTTTTCGACAGGGCGAGCGGCCGGGCGCTGCGCACAGCGCTGCACGACGAGGCGCTGAGGAGACACGCTCATGGCTGAGGTCGTCATCCGCGACGTCGACAAGGTGTTCAGGGACATCCAGGCGGTATCGGGTCTGGACCTCACGATTGCCGACGGCGAGTTCGTCGTGCTGCTCGGGCCGACCGGTGCGGGCAAGACGACGACGCTGAGGCTCGTCGCGGGACTGGAGAAGCCCGACGCCGGCACGATCCGGATCGGCGGGCGCGACGTGACGCGACTCGACCCGGCTTCGCGGGATGTTGCCTTCGTGTTCCAGCAATATTCGCTCTATCCGCACCTGACCGTGTTCGAGAATCTTGCCTTTCCGCTGCGCTCGCCGGCGCGGCGCGTGCCGGAGGATCAGATCAGGCGGCGGGTGGAGGATGTGGCAAAGCTCGTGCGCATCCACCACAAGCTCGAGAACAAGTCGACGAAACTCTCGGGCGGCGAGATGCAGCGCGTCGCGATTGGGCGCGCGCTGGTGCGCAAGCCGTCGATCTTCCTGATGGACGAGCCGCTGTCCTCGCTCGACGCCAAGCTGCGCGGGGATCTGAGGCTCGAGCTGAAGCGCATCCAGACCGAACTCGGCGCGACCGTGCTTTACGTCACCCACGACCAGATCGAGGCGATGACGATGGCCGATCGGATCGGCATCCTGGCCGAAGGCCGGCTGGTGCAGGTGGGCACTCCGCGCCAGATCTACACCGAGCCGGCCAACCTGCATGTCGCAGCCCGTCTCGGCCAACCCGCGATCAACCTCCTCCCCGTCGGGCTCCTCCCCGACGGCGGCGCGCCGGCGGGAGCCAGAACCGTCGGCGCGCGCACCGAACACCTGACGATCGAGAAGTCGACGAACGGCCATTTCGACGGCCGCGTCGACTGGGTCGAGCATCTCGGCGACCAGAACCACCTGCACGTGACGCTTGCCGACCGCAAGCTGATCACCCTCACCGACACCGATACGCCCTTGAGAAAGGGAGACCCGGTGACCATAAGGTTGCGCAGCCCGCTGTTCTTCGACGGCGAAGGCAATCGCATCCGAGGAGGGGTGAGCACATGAAGATCGGGTTCTGCATGTTCCTGTGGACGACGAACGTCTCCACCAAGCACCGTGCGCTGCTGAAGGACATCAAGGCCACCGGCTACGACGGGGTCGAGATTCCGATCTTCGAAGGCGGTCCGGACGACTACAAGCGGCTGGGCGAAATGCTGGACAGGATCGGGCTGGAACGCACCGCCGTGTCGGCGATGGGCGATCCGGCGCTGAACCTGATCGGCGACGCGAGCGCCCGCAAGGCGGGCGTCGCCCATGTGAAGCACACGATCGACTGCGCCGAGGCGCTGGGAGCCAAGTATCTTTCCGGGCCGCTGCATTCGACGCTCGGCCATTTTTCGGGCACGGGCCCGACGCCTGCCGAGTGGAGGCGCGCGGTCGATACCCAACGCGCTATCGGCGACCATGCGGGCCAGCACAACGTAACGATCGGGCTGGAGGCGTTGAACCGCTTCGAATGCTATCTGGTCAACACGATGAAGGACCTGTCGCGGCTGGTCGACGAAGTCGGGCATCCGAATATCAGGGCGATGTACGACACATTCCACGCCAATATCGAGGAAGCCGATCCGATCGCCGCCTTCACCGACAATGTCCGCAACATCGTCCATGTCCACATTTCCGAGAACGATCGCGGCGTGCCGGGGCGAGGCAACATTCCGTGGAAGAAGACGTTCAAGGCGATCCGGGAGTCCGGCTACGACGGCTGGCTGACCATCGAGGCCTTCGGCCGTGGGCTGAAGGACCTCGCCGCCGCGACCAAGGTCTGGCGCGACTTCGCCGAGAGCCCGCAGGCCGTCTATCGCGAGGGCTACGAACATATCCGCAAGGGCTGGAAGAGGGCCGCATGACCGACACGCTCGCAAGCCTCGATATCCGGCAACTCGTCCTGGCCTGCGCCGCGACGATCTCGGCCCATGCCGACGAACTCACCTCGCTCGACCAGGCGATCGGCGACGGCGACCACGGCTACAACATGAAGCGCGGCTTCGACGCGCTTCTGGCCGAGGCCGATGCGCTGGCGGCCAAGCCGCTGCCGGACGCGCTGAAGGCCGCGGGCACCAAGCTGGTGATGACGGTGGGCGGTGCCTCCGGACCGCTTTTCGGGACGTTCCTGATGGCGCTCGGCAAGGAGATGCCGGCCTCGCCCGGCCGCCCGGAATTTGCCGCGGCCTTCGCCAAGGCGGTCGACGCGGTCGCCGCGCGCGGCAAGTCCGAGGCCGGACAGAAGACGATGCTCGACGTGCTCTACCCGGTGCGCGACGCGCTCGCTGCGGGCAAGCCGGAAGCCGAGATCGCCGCCGTGGCGGACGCGGCGGCTGAGGCGACCGTGCCGATGAAGGCGCTGCGCGGACGGGCGTCCTTCCTCGGCGAGCGGTCGATCGGCCACATGGACCCGGGCTCCCGTTCCAGCGCGCTCTTGGTGCGGACCGTCGCAGAAACACTCGGAGCCACCGCATGAACGTCGGAATCGTCATCGTCTCGCATTCGCCCAAGGTCGCCGAGGGCACCGCCGACATGGTGCGCCAGATGGTGGGCGACGAGGTGCCGCTCGCCTGGTGCGGCGGCAATCCCGAGGGTGGGCTCGGCACGTCGGTCGGCGACATCATGGAGGCGATCGGCCGCGCATGGTCGGAGGCGGGCGTGGCGATCCTGGTTGACCTCGGCGGCGCAGAGACCAATTCCGAAATGGCGGTGGAGATGATCGGCGAGCCGCGCGCGAAGAAGATCGTGGTGTGCAACGCGCCGATCGTCGAGGGCGCGGTCATGGCCGCGACCGAGGCATCCGGCGGCGCGACGCTGCGCGAGGTCGTCGCCACCGCGCATGAACTGTCGCCGGCGTAGGAAGGTCGATGATGTCCGCGACAGCCGTAGCTTCGGTCCTGATCACCCACGAGGTCGGCCTGCACGCCCGCCCGTCGGTGAAGTTCACCAAGCTTGCCAAGACGTTTGCGGCGCGGGTGGAGATGGCGCTCGATGCCGACGGGCCCTGGATCGACGCAAAGAGCATCGTCAAGGTGATGGCAACGAAGGCGCCAAAGGGAACGACGATCCATCTGCGCGCCGAAGGCGAAGGTGCGAGCGCGGTGGTCGAGGCGCTCGTGGCATTGGTCGAGCGCGACTTCGACGAGGGCGATCATGCCAAGAGCGCGTGAACCCGAATGAACGACCGCCCGCCCATCGTGCTGAACGGCATCGCTGCGTCTCCCGGATTCGCGGCCGGACCGCTCTGCCGGCTCGACACGGCCTTGGCGAGCTACGCGCCGAAGGCGACGAGGGCCGAAGAGATCGAAGCCCTCGTCGGCGCGATCGCGGCGGCTTCCGCCGCGGTTGCCGAGCTGATCGCGCGTGCCGATGGCGAGAGCGCCGACATTCTCGAGTTCCAGCTCGCGATGCTGGCCGACGATTCATTGGCCGAGCCGGCCCTGGCTGCGATCGGCCAGGGGGAAGATGCCGCTTCCGCATGGACGCGTGCGCTCGACAACGAGATCGCGGGCTACGAGGCGTCGGGGGACGACTATTTCCGCGCCCGGTCGGCGGACCTGACGGACATCCGCGACCGTGTGCTGCGCGTGCTGACAGGTGCGGAGAGCGGCGCTGTCCCAGCCGGGGCCATCCTCGCCGGCGAGGACATCGCGCCGACGCGCTTCCTGGAGACCGACTGGTCGGCGGGCGGCGGCATTGCCCTTTCGGCTGGATCGTCCGCGTCGCATGTCGCCATGCTCGCCCGTTCGCGCGGCGTGCCGATGGTCGTCGGCCTGGGCGACGCGCTGTCGGCGCTGGCGGGTGAGGTGCTGCTCGACGCGAAAGCCGGAACGCTGACCGGCTTCGCCGCGCCAGCCGACATCGTCCGCCATCGCGCGGCGGCCGCCGCATTCGCCGCAGCGCGCTCAAGCGCCGCTGCCTATCTGTCGAAGCCTGCGCGCACCGCGGACGGCACGCCCGTCCTCGCTTATGTCAACGTCGCCGATCCCTCGGATGTCGAGGCGATCGACGTCACGACATGCGACGGCGTCGGGCTGATGCGTACCGAGTTCCTGTTCTCGCGCGGCCTGCCGGACGAGGAGACGCAGTATCGCGCCTATCGCAAGGTGCTCGAATGGGCGCAAGGCAAGCCGGTGACGATCCGTACCGTCGATGCCGGGGGAGACAAGCCGGTGCCGGGCTTCACCGTGGCGGAGGGGAATCCATTCCTCGGCCTGCGCGGGATAAGGCTGTCGCTGTCGCGGCCCGACATCTTCCGCGTGCAGATCCGCGCCTTGCTGCGGGCGGCCGTCCACGGCACTCTCAAGGTCATGTTCCCGATGATCGCCGTCGCATCCGAATATGAGAGGGCGAAAGCCATGTTCGCGGAGGAGGCGCTGGCGCTCTCGGCACTCGGAACAGTGCACCGCATGCCGCCGCTGGGCATCATGGTCGAGGTGCCGTCGGTGGCCATCGCGCCGGAGGCCTTTTCCGATGTCGCCTTCTTCTCGATCGGATCCAACGACCTGACGCAATATGTGATGGCGGCGGCGCGCGACAACGCTTCGGTCGCGGCTCTCAACGACACGTCGCACCCGGCCGTGCTGCGTCTGATCCGCGAGGTGGCGGATTTCGGCGCTGCCCGCGGCATTTCGGTCAGCCTGTGCGGCGATGCCGGCGGCGACCCGGCACTGATCCCGCATCTGCTGGAGGCCGGACTGCGCGAACTTTCGGCTTCGCCGGCGCAGCTGGCCGCTGCGAAAGCGGCCATCGCCGGTGTAATGCTGTGAAGGGCCGGACGCCAGACCTTCCGGCGCCGCCTTCCGATGCCGAGGGCGCGATCCGCGCCTACAAGAGCGTGCTTGCCTCGGTCATCGAGCAGCGGCCGTCGGGCACTCGGCAGCGGCTGGCGGATGCGCTCGGCAAGCACCGATCCTTCGTCTCGCAGATCGCCAACCCGGCATACTCGACGCCGATTCCTGCAAAGCACCTGCAGGCGATCTTTTCCGTGTGCCATTTCAGCCCGGCCGAGCGCGAAGCGTTCGTGACAGCTTACGCGATCGCGCATCCGGGCAAGGCGCCGTCGAGTGCGACACGACGCACGCGGCATATCTCGCTGGCGGTGCCGGATCTCGGCGACGAGAAGCAGAACGCTGCGCTGGACCGCGCCATCCTGGATTTCATCCAGAAGATTACGAGCATCGCCGGGAAGGGATGAGGCGGCGCGACATGGGAGGATGCGTATGAAAAAGCTGATGAATTCGGTCGGGACGATCCTCACCGACAGCCTGGACGGGTTCGTCGCCGCGCATGGCGACATCCTGACTCTCGGCGACGAGCACAAGTTCGTGCGCCGCAAGGAACTCAAGCCGGGCAAGGTGGCGCTGATCTCGGGCGGCGGCTCGGGCCACGAACCGTTGCACGGCGGGCTCGTCGGCTTCGGCATGCTGGACGCCGCCTGCCCCGGCCAGGTGTTCACCTCGCCGACGCCGGACCAGATGCTCGCGGCGGCGCAGGCGGTCGACACCGGCGCGGGTTGCCTGTTCATCGTCAAGAACTACGAGGGCGACGTGATGAATTTCGAGATGGCGGCGGAAATGGCGGACAACGTCGCCACCGTCATCACCAATGACGACGTGGCGGTGGAGAACTCGTCGTACACGACCGGCCGGCGCGGCGTGGCCGGCACGCTGGTGGTCGAGAAGATCGTCGGGGCTGCCGCCGAGGAAGGACGTGACCTCGCGGCTCTCAAGGCGCTGGGCGAGAAGGTCAACGGGGCGACGCGCTCCATGGGCGTGGCGCTGACCTCCTGCACGGTGCCTGCGGCCGGCAAGCCGACCTTCGACATCGGCGAGGACGAGATGGAGTTCGGCGTCGGCATCCACGGCGAGCCCGGCCGTCGCCGCGACAAGCTGAAGAACGCGGACGCCATCGCGGAGGAGATCGTCAACGCAATCCTGGCGGACCTGGGCGACATGGCGAAGGGCGAAGCTCTGCTCTTCGTCAACGGTTTCGGCGGCACGCCGGCGATGGAGCTCTATGTCGTCTACAATTCGGCGCGGAAACTTCTGGAAGCGAAGGGCATCCGCGTGACACGCTCGCTCGTTGGCTCCTATGTAACGTCGCTCGACATGGCGGGCTGCTCGATCACCGTGACAATGCTGGATGCCGAGACGACGAAGCTGTGGGATGCGCCGGTGCATACCTCGGCGCTGCGATGGGGGATGTGACCTTGGGCATATCGGTTACGCGCAGGTGCCTTGTTGATGTGACGTGTCAGGCGTGCGAGGTCCCGGTATCTTTTGGAAACCGGATCGTATCATGTCCCTGAAACTCAACGTCATTACAGTCAGCACCCGCCCCGGCCGCATGGGACCGAAGATCGCGGACTGGTTCGTGTCAGTCGCCAGGGAGCACGGCGCCTTCGACATCGTGCCCGTCGATCTCGCTTCCTTCGAACTGCCGGTCTTCGACGAGCCCAAGCACCCTCGGCTCGGCCAATACGAGCATGCGCACACCAAGCGCTGGGCCGAGAGCGTGGGTTCTGCCGATGCGTTTGCGTTCGTAACGCCGGAATACAACTATTTTGCGCCGCCCTCCTTCGTGAACGCGATCACCTATCTCGCCAAGGAATGGGCCTACAAGCCGGCCGGCCTGGTCAGCTATGGCGGCGTAGCGGCCGGCACGCGCGCGGCGCAGTCGGAGAAGCAGTTGCTGACGACGGTCAAGGTGATGCCGATCCCGGAAGCGGTCGCGATCCCGATGTTCGCGCAGTTTCTCAAGGACGGTGTTTTTGTGCCCAACGAGCCGCTGATCGAGGGCGCGAAGCTGATGCTGTCGGAACTGCACCGCTGGGCGACCGCGCTGAAGCCGATGCGCGGCTAGACGCCTCGTTGTGCGAGCCTTGCCCAATCCGGTGATTTGATCGACAGTGCCCCTCGCCGGAGGGGTGGGGATGCTGTCTTCCAGTGCGCGTTCGCTGACATTCGCGGTGGCGGTGATCTATGCCGTCCTCGGTCTCATGTTGTTCCTGGCGCCGCACTGGGCGGCCCCGAACTTTGCCTGGAAAGTGTCGCCGCTGGTGGCCATGACGATCGGCGGCTGGTGCCTCGGCAACGCGTGGGCCGCCTATGTCGTCGCCAGCCGCTGGCGGTTTTCGCTCGTCGTGTCGGGCCTCGTCTATCTCGCCCTGTTCGGGCTCTTCCAGAGCGGAGTGGTGATCGCCTTCTGGCCGTTCCTCAAGCTCGGCCACTGGCTGGCCTGGGTCTATCTGGCGGCGCTGGGACTGAACGTGGCGCAGGCTGCCATCTGGATCATAGAGGCGCTGCTGACATGGCCTGCGATCGAGACGCTTGGCGGACGCACGAGGAGCCGAGACATCGCGGTCGACGTGGTGTTCATCCTGCTCGTCGCGTTTCTGGGGCTTTATGGTCTGCTCGCGCCGCAGGGCGCACGGGGATTGCATGGCGGAATCTTCCCCGAGATCCTCACACCGTTCAGCCTGCGCGCCTTCGGCGCGTTCTACCTCGCCGTAGCGCTCGGACCGCTGACCCTGCTCGTCGTCCGCGGCGTCGATTCCGCGCTCACCCACATGTTTCTGAGCTGGGGCCTGATCCTGTTCATCACGCTGGCGGCGCTCATCGGCGTGTTCGATCTTGCGGGCCGCCCGGGCCAGATGATCTATCTCGGCATCTATCTAGCAGTGGGACTGGTAACCGCGACCTACATGCTGCGCGGAGGCACCGGCGGGCGCAGCGCCTGAGATCAGCCTTGCGACGCGGCGATCTCCGCCTTCGATTCGCCTGCCGCCGAGCCCTTGCCGCCCGGCGCACCGGCATTGGCGCCGGGATGCGGCTCTTCCGCCGGCCGGCGGATCGTGGAGGCGGCTTCCTTCACGATCGGCGAGAGCCCCTCGCCGCCCGCGTCGAACACCTCGAAGAAGTGGCGGCGCATGCGCGGCTCCCAGAACTTGTTGATATGCTCGGCAACGCCGGCGACCCCCTCGTCATGCGGCTTGGAGGCGAAGAAGGTGCCGATCTGGTTGGCCATGCGGACGATCTTGGCATAGGGATCGAAATGGACAGCGTCTTCGGCGATCTCGCTATGCGACATGGGACCGTGCTCCGTCGATTACACGCTCTGGATGGGTGAAGATGTCATAGTCGTCGCCCCGCACGAGCGCGACGAGCGTCATGCCGGCCTCGTCCGCGGTGCGGATGGCGAGCGCGGTTGGGGCCGAGACGGCGATGATCAGCGGCGCACCGATCGCAGCCGTCTTCTGCACCATCTCGACCGAAACGCGCGAGGTGACGACGACCGCACCCGACGGACCGTCGATGCCGGACCTGGCCAGCGCGCCGGCCAGCTTGTCGAGCGCGTTGTGCCGGCCTACGTCCTCGCGCGCGGCGACGACGCCCTTGCCGGGGACATAGAAGCCGGCGGCATGGACCGCGCCGGTCTCCGCATGCATAGGCTGCGCCTTGGCGAGCAGACGGACGGTCTCGACAATATGCTGCGCAGCAAGTGTAAGGTGTGACTGACCGATGTGCTGCACCGATCGCATCGCCTCGTCGATCGATTCGATGCCGCAGAGACCGCAGCCGACCGGCCCGGCAAGACGCCTGCGCCGCGCCTGGAATTTCGTGTTCGCCCGGTCCTTCAGCGTGATCTGGATATCGATGCCCTCGCCGGCGTCCTCGATGATCTCAATTGCCGCGATTTCGTCCGGCGACGATATGATGCCCTCGGTCAGCGAGAAGCCGAGCGCGAAATCCTCGAGGTCGGCCGGCGATGCCATCATGACCGCGTGCGTGGTGCCCGCAAAGGACAACGCCACCGGCGTTTCCTCAGGTACCATCCGCGCGGCTGCGGACGTGCCATTGGCGCGGCGCGCGATGCGGGTGGTGGAGGCGAGGGGCGGGCGGGTCATTCGACCTACTCAGCCGCCTCCAAGTGACCCTCGATCCGCCTGCTCCGCTTCGACAGCTCCTCGTATTCCGCCTGCCAGGCGCTCGGGCCGTTGGACGGCGTCACCTGCACGGCGGTCACCTTGTATTCGGGGCAGTTGGTCGCCCAGTCGGAATAGTCGGTGGTGATGACATTGGCCTGCGTATCGGGGTGGTGGAAGGTCGTGTAGACCACGCCCGGCGCCACCCTGTCGGTGACGTCCGCGCGAAGCGTCGTCTCGCCGGAGCGGGAGGCAAGGCGGACCCAGTCGCCGTCGCGGATGCCGCGCTGCTCGGCGTCGTGCGGGTGGATCTCCAGCACGTCCTCGGCATGCCAGACGACGTTGGCGGTGCGCCGCGTCTGCGCGCCGACATTGTACTGGCTGAGGATGCGGCCGGTCGTCAGCAGCAGCGGGAAGCGCGGCCCGGTCTTCTCGTCGGTCGGCACGTATTCGGTGCGGATGAACTTGCCCTTGCCGCGCACGAAGCCGTCGACATGCATGATCGGCGTGCCTTCCGGCGCCTTCTCGTTGCAGGGCCACTGCACGGAGCCCATCTTGTCCAAGAAGTCGTAGGAAACGCTGGCGAAGGACGGTGTCGTCTGGGCGATCTCGTCCATGATCTCGGACGGGTGCGTGTAGTTCCAGTTCAGGCCCATCGCCTGCGCGAGCTTCTGCGTCACCTCCCAATCGGCGAGGCCGTTCTTCGGGCTCATCACCTTGCGGACGCGGTTGATGCGGCGTTCGGCATTGGTGAAGGTGCCGTCCTTCTCGAGGAAGGTCGAGCCCGGCAGGAAGACATGGGCGTAGTTGGCCGTCTCGTTGAGGAAGAGGTCGTGCACGACGACGCATTCCATCGCGGCCAGCCCGGCCGAGACGTGCTTGGTGTCGGGGTCGGACTGCAGGATATCCTCGCCCTGGATGTAGATGCCCTTGAACGTGCCCTCGACAGCGGCGTCGAGCATGTTGGGGATGCGCAGGCCGGGCTCGTTGTCGAGCTTCACACCCCACAGGCTCTCGTAGATGTTGCGCACGGCGTCGCCGGAGATGTGGCGGTAGCCCGGCAGTTCGTGCGGGAAGGAACCCATGTCGCAGGAGCCCTGGACGTTGTTCTGGCCGCGCAGCGGGTTCACGCCGACGCCGCGGCGGCCGATATTGCCGGTCGCCATGGCGAGGTTGGCGATCGCGATGACGGTGGTCGAGCCCTGGCTGTGCTCGGTGACGCCGAGGCCGTAATAGATCGCGCCATTGCCGCCGGTGGCGTAGAGGCGCGCCGCGCCGCGGATCACCTCCGGATCGACGCCGGCCAGCTTGCCGATGACTTCGGGCGAATTGCGCTCCTCTGCGACGAAGGACGCCCAGTCCTCGAACTCGGACCAGTCGCAGCGCTCGCGGATGAACGCTTCGTCGAACAGACCTTCGGTGACGATGACATGGGCGAGCGCCGTGATCACTGCGACGTTTGTGCCGGGCTTCAGCGGCAGGTGGTAGTCCGCCTTGGCATGGACGGAGGTGACCGTCTCCGTCTCGCGCGGATCGAGCACGATGAGCTTGGCGCCCTGGCGGATGCGCTTCTTCATGCGCGAGGCGAAGACCGGGTGCGCGGCGGACGGATTGGCGCCGATGACCATGATGACGTCCGATTCCTCGACGGAATCGAAATCCTGCGTGCCCGCAGACGTGCCGTAGGTCTGGCCGAGGCCGTAGCCGGTCGGCGAGTGGCAGACGCGGGCGCAGGTGTCGACATTGTTGTTGCCGAAACCCTGACGGATCAGCTTCTGGACGAGGTAGGTCTCCTCGTTGGTGCAGCGCGAGGAGGTGATGCCGCCGATCGAGCCGCGGCCGTACTGGTACTGGATGCGTCGGAACTCCGAATTGATGTGCGCGAACGCTTCCTCCCAGGACACTTCCTTCCACGGATCCGAGATCTTCTCGCGGATCATCGGGTTGAGGATGCGCTCCTTATGCGTGGCGTAGCCATAGGCGAAACGGCCCTTGACGCAGGAATGGCCGCGATTGGCCTTGCCGTCCTTCCACGGCACCATGCGTACGAGTTCCTCGCCGCGCATCTCGGCCTTGAACGAGCAGCCGACGCCGCAATAGGCACAGGTGGTGACGACCGAATGTTCCGGCTGGCCGATTTCGATCACCGACTTCTCGGTGAGCGTCGCGGTCGGGCAGGCCTGCACGCAGGCGCCGCAGGAGACGCATTCCGACGAGAGGAAGTCCTGGTGCATGCCGGGCGAGACGCGGGAGCCGAAGCCGCGGCCCTCGATCGTCAGCGCAAAGGTGCCCTGCACCTCCTCGCAGGCCCGCACGCAGCGCGAGCAGACGATGCATTTCGACGGATCGTAGGTGAAGTAGGGGTTCGATTCGTCCTTGGGCATCCAGTTGAAATTGGTGGAGGCGTCCGCACGGTTCTTCGCAAAGACATGGTTCTCGCCGTCATAGCCGTAGCGCACGTCGCGCAGGCCCACCGCGCCGGCCATGTCCTGCAGCTCGCAGTCGCCATTGGCCGCGCAGGTCAGGCAGTCGAGCGGGTGGTCGGAGATGTAGAGTTCCATCACGCCGCGGCGGATGTCCTTGAGGCGGCCGGTCTGGGTGTGGACGACCATGCCGGGCGCGACCGGGGTCGTGCAGGAGGACGGCGTGCCGGCGCGGCCCTCGATCTCGACGAGGCACAACCGGCAGGAGCCGAACGCGTCGACCATGTCGGTGGCGCAAAGCTTCGGGATCTGGATGCCCGCGTCCATCGACGCGCGCATGATCGAGGTGCCCTCGGGCACCGTGACGGTGAAGCCGTCGACGGTCAGCGTCACTTGGCGCTCGGATTTCGAGGCCGGTGTGCCGTAGTCGATTTCGTGGACGAGACCCATGGTCAAGCTCCTGAAATGGAATCATAGCGCGCGAAAGCGGCGCCAAGAGGACGGACGTGAGCAATCTCTGCTGCGGGGAGCTCAAACCGGCCCATCAGTTCTTCTCCGCCAGCGTATGTGCCACGAGCGCGTTGGCGTGGCCGTGTCCGAGCCCGTGTTCGGCTTTCAGCCAGTTCACGATCTCCATATGCTTCTTACCCGACTGGGCGCGGATGAGCGTCGTCCAGTGCGCGATCGGCTTGCCGTAGGTCTTTTCGATCGACGGGAAATAGGAGGCTGGGCCTTTGACTTTCTCGGTCATTCGGCGGCCTCCGCCATCGGCTTCGGTGCGAAGTCCTGCGGGAAGTGATTGATCGCGCTCATCACCGGATAGGGCGTGAAGCCGCCGAGCGCGCAGAGCGAGCCGAACTTCATCGTGTTGCAGAGGTCGGTCACCAGAGCGAGGTTCTTTGCCGGCTCGACACCGGCCGCGATCTTGTCGATCGTCTCGACGCCACGCGTGGAGCCGATGCGGCAGGGGGTGCATTTGCCGCAGCTTTCGATGGCACAGAATTCCATCGCGAAGCGCGCCTGCTTGAGCATGTCGGCCGTGTCGTCAAAGACGGTGATGCCGGCGTGGCCGATCAGGCCGTCCTTCGCGGCGAAGGCCTCGTAGTCGAAGGGCGTGTCGAACAGCGCCGGCGGGAAGTACGCCCCGAGCGGGCCGCCGACCTGCACGGCCTTGACGGGACGGCCGGTCGCGGTGCCGCCGCCGATGTCCTCGACGATCTCGCCCAGCGTCATGCCGAACGCTGCCTCGAACAGGCCGCCATGCTTGACGTTGCCGGCGATCTGGATCGGGATCGTGCCGCGCGAGCGGCCCATGCCGAAATCCCTGTAGTGCTCGGCGCCCCTGTCGAGGATGACCGGCACGGAGGCCAGCGAGATGACGTTGTTGATGACGGTCGGCTTGCCGAACAGGCCCTGGATGGCGGGCAGCGGCGGCTTGGCGCGAACGATGCCGCGCTTGCCCTCGAGCGAGTTGAGCAATGACGTCTCTTCGCCGCAGACATAGGCGCCGGCGCCGACGCGAACCTCGATGTCGAAGGCGTTGGGCGAGCCCAGGATCGCTGTGCCGAGCACGTTGGCCTTGCGCGCGATGTCGATGGCCGCCTGCATGGCCGCGACCGCGTGCGGATATTCCGAGCGGATGTAGACGAAGCCCTTGGTGGCGCCGGTTGCGATGCCGGCGATCGCCATGCCCTCGATCAGGACGAAGGGGTCGCCCTCCATAATCATGCGGTCGGCGAAGGTGGCCGAATCACCCTCGTCGGCGTTGCAGACGATGTATTTGCGCTCGGCGACCTGGTCGAGGACGGTCTTCCACTTGATGCCGGTCGGGAAACCGGCGCCGCCGCGGCCGCGCAGGCCGGATTCGGTGACCGCCTTCACGATATCGGTCGGCGTCATCGCCAAGGCCTTCCGAAGCCCGGCGAGGCCGCCATGCGCCCCATAGTCGGCGAGCGAAAGCGGGTCGGTGATGCCGCAGCGGGCGAAGGTCAGCCGCGTCTGTTTGGCGAGGAAGGGGATCGTCTCCGGCTTTCCGAGCCAGAGATGGTGCTGGTCGCCCGACAGGAATCCTGCGTCGAACAGCGACCTGACATCCTTAGCCGTCACCGGCCCATAGGCGACGCGGCCCTTTTCGGTCAGCACCTCGACCATCGGCTCGAGCCAGTAGAGGCCGCGGGAGCCGGTGCGGACGATACGGGCGGTTTCGCCGCGCGCCTTCAACTCGGCTTCGATCGCCTTCGCCACCTTCTCGGCACCGAGCGCCAGGGCGCCCGAGTCCTTGGGAATGTAGATCACCGGGGTCATCGCCGCACCTCCGCGACGATCTCGTCCACCGCCTCGGCGTCGAGCCGCCCGATCACCTCGCGGTCGAGCATGGCCGCAGGCGCGCAGGCGCACAGCCCGAGGCAGTAGACAGGCTCCAGCGTCACCGAGCCGTCCGGCGACGTCTCATGAAAGCCAATGCCGAACGTGGTCTTTACCATCGCCGCGATGCGATCCGAGCCCATCGACTGGCATGCCTCGGCCTGGCAGAGCTTGAGAACATGGCGGCCGGCCGGCGCGCGGCGATAGTCGTGGTAGAAGGAAACGACGCCGTGGGCTTCCGCGTTCGAGATGTTCAGCGCCTCGGCGATCACCGGCAAGCTCTCGGTCGGCACGAAGCCGAACTCCTCCTGCACGGCATGCAGGATGGGCAGCAGCGGCCCTTCGAGATGCGTATAGCTGGCGATCACCGCCGCGGTGCGCGCGGCGACATCAGCGACCTCAATCTGGGTACCCGACGGCTGCAAGGCAGCGCTCCTCCCTGGATCGGCGCCGTTACGCGCCATTTATCGATGAAGCCTGACGAAAGCGCGAAAATCAATAAAGCGGAATCGTCGCTTGATTGAAATTATCTATCGTCCGGGTATGCAACTATAGGCGCGGCGTGCCATCGCGGCGTGTCTGCCAGCGCCGTCGCCTTATCAGGCAACGTCTCTCGAGATCAGGCAACATCTTTCGAGCGAGGAGCGCAATCATCGTCGCGCGAAGACGGTGTCGGACTCCTCCGGCAGAAGGAGAAGCGATTCACTTCTGCCGGTCGTCAGGGCTATCAGGGATGACTACGCCGAAATCCTGGGATTTTGCGCCGACTTGTGCCGTCAGGAAGCCTTC
This sequence comes from Mesorhizobium sp., assembly GCA_019635735.1. Classification (GTDB taxonomy): domain Bacteria; phylum Pseudomonadota; class Alphaproteobacteria; order Rhizobiales; family Rhizobiaceae; genus Mesorhizobium_A. The sequence continues at coordinate 256,754 of JAHBYX010000002.1, read as the reverse complement.
TGCCGCCAAACCGCGCCGCAACAACTCCCGCACGGCCGCTGCCCGGCTGGGCATGCGTTTCTCAAATCTCCAGTCCTCGACGGCCCGAAGCTCTTCCGCGCTCAGCATGATCTGCAGACGTTCTGCACGTTCGAGTTCCGACATGTGCTGCCCCCGGACCAGCCAATGCAATAAATGAGTAAGTGACTATATGGTTGCGTCAGGCGCATTCGCAATAGAGACGGCTGAGTCAGACAAGGCCCCCTTTTCCGCTGCTTGCTCCGAACTCGCCAACGCCCCCGGTAACTGCAAGTCGTGACTTATCTAACTTACTGATTTCATTAACAAAATGTTTTCATGTGCCTTGTTTTGGGCACGTCGTTGGAATAGCCTGACCCAAATAGAGCAATCAGGGAGTCAGGCGATGGAACGGGTCTTTTCGCAACAGCTGAAGCTGGACGTGGTTTCCGCTGTCGGGCGCGCCGCATCAATGGAAGGCGTCGTCAACGTTCCGATGGTGGCCGAGGCCGTTCGTCTGCGCAACGAACAGGAAAACGTCGCTCGGGAGGACATCGAAGGGCTCGTCGTGCAGCATGCGCAGGCGCTCGGCGCGGCGATGGCGTTCGAGTCCGGAGACTACATGTCCGAAACGCCGATGCCGATCAGGATGCACGCATAGGTCAGGACTTGAACAGCGAGGCCAGAGCGATCGCCTCGTCGAGAAGCGCCTTGACCAGTGGCGTATGCGGCTCGCGCGGCTGGACGACGAGGCCGACGGTATGGCTGGCGTCCGGCTCGACGATGGGAATGGCGCGGATCGGCTCGGAGAAGCCGAAGGTTTCGGCCAGATTCAGCGGCATGATCGACGACCATTTGCCCGTGCGGATGTGGGAGTAGAGCACGATCATCGAATTGGATTCGAGCGATGGGCGCACGGAGACGCCCGCCTGAGCCAGATGATAGTCGATGATGCGTCGGTTCTGCATGTCGGGCGTCAACAGGCATAGCGGCAGTTCCGAAACCTCCGCCCAGGTGACCGTGGCGCGGTCGGAATAAGGGTTCCCCGCCGCGGTGATCAACTGGTAGCGCTCGGCATAGAGCGGCACCGACAGCACGCGCCCGAGCGGCTCGTTGTCGAGATAGGTAATGCCGGCATCGATGTCGAAATTGCCGAGCAACGACAGGACCTCGATCGACGTCCGCGACAGGATCGAGAAGGTGATGCCGGGATGCTTCTCGCGCAGCGGCGTGGTGAGCTTCGCCACCATGGCGAGCGCGGTGGGGATAGCGGCAATGCGGATACGGCCGGACAGGCCGTGGCGGGCGGCGCGCATCTCTTCCTTCATTGCGCGTGCATCGCCCGAGATGCGCCGCGCCCAGATGAGAACCTGCTCACCCTCGGCGGTCAGGCCCTGGTAGCGCGAACCGCGCTTGACCAGCATCACGCCGAGCTCGCCCTCCAGCTGCTTGATGGCGGCTGACAGCGTCGGCTGGGTCACGCCGAGATCCTCGGCCGCCTTGCCGAAATGCTGCGCGCGGGACAGCGCGATGAAGGCTTCGAGCTTGTCGAGCATCGTCCATCCTCACCACGCGTTCGGCACTAGCGTCAACCGCGGGCGAAGCGCTTGCGCCGGCAAAGCGACCGTCCTATGTTCGCCGCGCTCTAACGGGGTGCCGCAAGCGAGAGATCGCGACACGGCTGAGAGGCGAAAGCCAACCCGCTGAACCTGATCCGGTTTGTACCGGCGGAGGGATTAGACGCGTTCGGCTCACGGCGCATCTTCCCTTTCACTCGAATGAAGGAGGCGCCAGATGCGCACGACGATACCGATATTTCTCGCCACGCTCGCTCTCGTCTCGCCGGCTACGGCCGCGGACAAGCTCACCGTCTATACCTATGAGAGCTTCACCGCCGAATGGGGCCCGGGCCCGATCGTCGAAAAGGCGTTCGAGGCCGAATGCGGCTGCGATGTCGAGTTCGTCTCGGTCGCCGACGGCGTGGCGCTGCTCAACCGCGTCAGGCTGGAGGGCGCGTCGGGCCGGGCCGACGTGGTGCTGGGGCTCGACACCAACCTGACCAGGGAGGCGGCGGACACCGGCCTGTTCGCCCCGCACGGTCTTTCGCCCACCGACCTCACCGTGCCCGGCGGCTGGACCGATACGACCTTCCTTCCCTTCGACTACGGCTATTTCGCCGTCGTCTATGACAGCGAGGCACTGAAGACGCCGCCGGCGAGCCTGAAGGACCTCGTCGAGGGCGATCCAGAGGACAAGATCGTCATCCAGGACCCCCGCACCTCGACGCCCGGCCTCGGCCTCGTGCTCTGGATGAAGTCGGTCTATGGCGACAAGGCCGGCGAGGCTTGGGGCAAGCTCAAGGACCGCGTGCTCACCGTCACGCCCGGCTGGAGCGAGGCCTACGGCCTGTTCACCAAGGGCGAGGCGCCGATGGTGCTGTCCTACACGACATCGCCCGCCTATCATGTCATCGCCGAGAAGACCGACCGCTACAAGGCGGCCGCCTTTTCCGAAGGGCATTACATGCAGATCGAGGTCGCCGGCATGACGAAGAAGGGGGCGGAAAACCCGCTTTCGGCGAAGTTCCTCGCCTTCATGATCGGCCCGTCATTCCAGAACGCCATTCCCGAGACGAACTGGATGTTCCCGGCCGCCAAGACGTCGAAGCCGCTGAACCCGGCGTTTGACGAGCTGGTGAAGCCGGCTAAGTCGCTGCTTTTCTCGCCCGACGAAGTCGCGGCCAATCGCAAGGCCTGGGTCGAGGAGTGGACGGCGGCGATGAGCAGATAGGATGACGCGCGCCGGCCTCCTCGCGCTGGGTTTCATCGCGATCCTGATCGGCGGGGCCTTCGCGGGCCTGGCCGTCGAGGCGGCGCGAGACTGGTCGGGGGCGGCAGGCGCGTTCGACGTGGGCATGCTGCGCGTCGCTCGCTTCACGCTGTTGCAGGCGACGCTATCGACGGTGCTGTCGATCGCGCCGGCGATCTTCGTGGCGCGCGCGCTGTCGCGGCATTCGAGCTTTCCGGGCCGCGGCATGCTGCTCAGGCTGTTCGCGGTGCCGCTCGGGTTGCCGGCGATCGTCGCGGCGCTGGGGCTGCTTGCGCTCTACGGTCGCGCCGGCTTCGTCGCGGACCTCGCATCCGCCGCCGGCGCGGGGCGCTGGCCGGGCATCTACGGCCTCGGCGGCGTTCTTCTCGCGCATGTCTTCTTCAACCTGCCGCTGGCGACGCGGTTGCTGCTCGCCGCGCTCGAAACCGTGCCGCCGGACCAGTGGCGGCTGGCGAGCCAGCTCGGCATGCGCTCGGGCGCGGTGTTCCGGCTGATCGAATGGCCCACGTTGCGCGCTGCGATCCCGGGCGTGGCGGCGCTGGTGTTCATGCTGTGCGTCACGTCGTTCACGCTCGTTCTGACGCTCGGCGGCGGACCGGCCGCCACCACGCTGGAAGTCGCGATCTACCAGTCGCTGCGCTTCGACTTCGAGCCGGCGCGGGCAGTGGCGCTGACGGCGGTGCAGATCGCGCTCACCGTTGCCGCGGTCTTCGCGCTCTCCCGCCTCGGCGCAGACATGACCGGCGACGCCAACCTGCCGGTCGCCGGACGCCGCCCACGTGCCGGCAACCGGGGGGAGACTTTCCTCAACGGAGTGATGATCGCCCTCGCCGCCGCCTTCGTCCTGGCTCCGATGGCCGCCATCGTCGCGTCCGGCCTGCAGGCCGATCTCGGACGGCTCGCAACCGAGCCGGCAGTCCTGAAGGCGGCTGCCCAAAGCCTCCTCTTCGCGCTCATCGCGGCGCTCCTGTCCGTCCTGCTCTCGCTTTCGCTGGCCGCCATGCGCCAGAAGCTCGAGACGGCGCGGAGAGGCGGGCGGCGATCGATCGTCGAAACGCTCAGTGGGACCGGGGCGAGCCTGGTGCTGGTCGTGCCGCCGATCGTCATCGGTGCCGGCTGGTTCGTGCTGCTGCGCAATACGGGCGGGGTCTTCGCCGTCGCGCCGGCGATGGTGGTGGCGGTCAACGCGGTGATGGCGATGCCCTTCGCCACCCGCGCTATCCGACCCGCCCATGATGCCGCCGCCACCCGCAACGACCGGCTCTGCGCGCAGCTCGGCATTTCTGGCGTCGCGCGGGCGCGGCTGATCGACTGGCCGGAACTGCGCCGGCCGCTCGCCACCGGCTTCGCCTTCGCCATGGCGCTGTCGCTCGGCGACCTCGGCGTCATCGCGCTGTTTGGCAGCGACAGCGTCCAGACGCTGCCGTACCTCCTCTATTCGCGCATGGGCAGCTACCGCACGCAGGATGCCGCGGGACTTGCCTTGCTGCTCGGTCTGCTGTGCCTTCTCCTGATGTGGCTCGCCGAACGCCTCGGAAGGGAAACGCCATGAGCCCCGGTCTTTCACTACGGCTCGACGGCGTCGGCTTCGCCTATGGCGAGACGCGGATGGCCTTCGATCTGTCCGTCGCCGCGTCGGAGATGGTTGCGATCATGGGGCCGAGCGGATCGGGAAAGACGACGATGCTCAATCTCATCGCCGGCTTCGAGACGCCGACGAAGGGCCGGATCCTGGTCGGCGACCGGGACGTCACGGCCGACCCGCCGTCGGATCGCCCGGTGTCGATGATCTTCCAGGAGAACAACCTCTTCGCCCATATGGACGTGTTCTCCAATGTCGCGCTCGGCCGTAGCCCGGCGCTGCGTCTCTCGGCCGAGGATCGCGCTGCGACCCTGGATGCACTGACGCGCGTGGGGCTCTCCGGCAAGGAAGCGCGCCTCCCGCGCGAGCTTTCGGGCGGTGAGCGGCAGCGGGCGGCGCTTGCCCGCGCGCTGGTGCGGCGGCGCCCGGTGCTTTTGATGGACGAGCCCTTCGCCTCGCTCGGACCCGGGCTGCGCGCCGGGATGGCGGAACTGGTCGGCAATCTCCATCGCGAAACCGGCATGACGATCCTGGTGGTGACGCATTCGCCCGAGGATGCGCTGGCGCTTGCGCCGCGCATGGTCTTCATCGAGGCAGGCAGGATCGTCGCCGACGGGCCGACAGAGGATCTCCTGGGACAAGGGGGGCCGGAAGCCGTCCGCGCCTATGTCGGAGAGAGCCGTTCACGATAAATTGCCCGCAATGCGACACATTTGGCGGATATGGCCAAGGTGTGGCATCGGCGTCCTTGTCACGGCATTGCGGGGGTCCTAAGTGGCGATGTCGAAAGCCTGCCGGACCGGAATTCGACGCGCCCGACAGTTTCGAGGAATAAGTCTGCTCACAGGTTCCGACAGAATGAGTGCAGCCCCACAGCGGACGGCGAACAGCCGCGTCCGGGCCCGCCGCGCCATTGCCGCGTCGGGCCTCGCCGTGCTGCTGTCCAGCTGCCAGATGATCGATACGTCGATGACGTCCGATCTGAAGCCGTCGCCCAATCCGGTGACAGTCGATACGGTCGGACGGAACGACAAGTTCGCGGAGATCGCCCGTCAGCAGCACCCGCGCATCCTTGCCACCTATGGCGGCGAATATTCCGATGCCAAGCTGGAGCGGGCGGTGGCCAAGGTTGTCGGCAGCCTGACGCTCGACCCCGACAATCCGAACCAAACCTACCGCATCACCATCCTCAACTCGCCGAACGTCAATGCCTTCGCGCTGCCGGGCGGCTATCTCTATATCACGCGCGGCCTTCTCGCGCTTGCCAACGATTCGGCCGAACTGGCCGCCGTGATCGCTCACGAGATGGGCCACGTGACGGCCAACCACGGCGTGCAGCGCCAGCAGCGCGAAGCCGACGAAGTGCTGGCGGCGCGCGTGGTCAGCGACGTGCTCGAAGGCGATGCGGCGGCGAAAGCGGCGCTGATCCGCGGCAAGCTCAGCCTCGCGCAGTTCTCGCGCAACCAGGAGCTGGAGGCGGACGCGATCGGCATCCGAGCGATCGGCCGCGCCGGATATGACCCGTTCGCGGCGGCGCGCTTCCTCCAGTCGATGTCCTCCTATGCCGACTTCCGTAGTGTCAGCGGCGCGTCGGATGCGAGCCTCGACTTCCTGGCGAGCCATCCGGCCGCGCCCCAGCGCATCGATCTCGCGCTCGGCCACGCGCGCGCCTTCGGCGCCCCGGGTGTCGGCAACCGCGACCGTGACTGGCTGCTCGCCGGGATCGACGGCCTGATGTTCGGCGACACGCCGCAGGAAGGCTATGTCCGGGGCCGCACCTTCCTGCATCCGGGGCTGGGCGTCAGCTTCACGGTGCCGGAAGGCTTCATCATCGACAATTCGGCGGCGGCGGTGACCGCCGCGGGCCCGGGCGATGTCGCGGTGCGCTTCGACGGCGTCAAGGTGGCGCCTGCGATGTCGCTGGAGGAGTATCTGCGCAGCGGCTGGATCGCCGGGCTCGACCCCAGCTCGATCGCCGCGACGACGATCGCCGGCAACGAGGCTGCGACCGCGCGTGCGCGCGCCGATGGCTGGCAGTTCGACATCACCGTGGTGCGCGCGGGCGGCCAGGTCTATCGCCTGCTAACGGCCGCTCCGCTGACCAGCGGGGCGCTCGAATCGGTCGCGAAGTCGGTCAGCGCCAGCTTCCGGGTCCTGTCGGCTTCGGAGCGTGCGGCGCTCAAGCCGCTGCGCATCCGCGTCCGCACCGTTCGCTCCGGCGAGACGGTGCAGTCGCTGGCCAATCAGATGCGTGGTGTCGACCGCAAAGTGGAGCTTTTCCGACTGATCAACGCGCTTTCCGCTGGCGAGAGCGTTTCGGCCGGCGACAAGGTGAAGATCATCACCGACCAGTAGACGTCTTCGTGCCTCAGGCGGCGGCGAAGTCCGGATTGTCCCTGAGGAGCGCTGCCTTCAGCTTCTCCAGCGCCCGGTTCTCGATCTGACGCACGCGCTCCTTGGAGATGCCGAGCTTTTCGCCGAGGAGTTCCAGCGTGGCGCCTTCGTCCTGCAGCCGCCTTTCTCGGATGATCCGCAGTTCGCGTTCATTGAGCACGCCAAGGGCCGCCCGCAGCCAGCCCTTGCGACGCTGCTCGTCGATCGTGCTGCCGACGATCTCGTCGGGCAGGGGATCGTCCGAGACGAGGAAGTTCATGCGTTCGGCCGAGCCGCTTCCCTCGTCCAGCACAGGCGCGTTGAGCGACGAATCCGGCGCCGAAAGGCGTGAATCCATCATCGCGACATCCGCCTTGGACACGCCGAGCGCCGCCGAGATCTCGCTGTAGACGGTCTCGTTCGACAGCGTCTCGGAGCCTTGCGCAAGCCGAGCGCGCAGGCGTCGCAGATTGAAAAACAGCGCCTTCTGCGTCGAGCTGGTACCGCCGCGGACGATCGACCAGTTGCGCAGGATGTGATCCTGCATCGAGGCGCGGATCCACCACGTCGCATAGGTCGAGAAGCGGACGTCTCGTTCCGGCTCGAAGCGGGCGGCCGCTTCCAGCAGACCGATATGGCCTTCCTGGATCAGGTCGTTGAGGGGCAGGCCGAAATTGCGGAACTTCGCGGCCATCGAGATGACGAGCCGCATATGGGCGATGGTGATGCGGTGGAGAGCGGCCTGGTCGCGATGCTCCTTCCACCGCACGGCGAGGTCGTGTTCCTCCTCGCGCGCCAGATAGGGGGCGTTCATGGCGGCGCGGATGAGGTTCGAACGTCCCGTCTCTGCTTTCACGCAACCCTCCTCGTCTTGCCACATCCGTTTTGGTTCGCCATTACGGATGCGAGAGGGCAACCGTATCGGTAACGATACGCACCCGGGATCGAAAGAGTTTCGTTCCCTTCCGCGCCAAGTTCGCAAACGCACAAAAACGGAAATCGTTCCTTGATACGCATCGACCGGGCCGACCTGTCCTTCCAGCTCTTCGACGTGCTCGACGCGGGCCGGCTGAGTGAAGCGGGCCGTTTCGCCGATTGGGATCGAAGCGCGATCGACAACGTGCTCGACACGGCCGAGGCAATCGCCATCGACCACTTCCTGCCGCATGCGGCGGCCGTCGACGAGAACGAGCCGGAATTCGTCGACGGGAAGGCTATCGTCGACCCGCGCGTCGGCGCCGCGCTCGCCGTCTACCGCGAGGCGGGCTTCTTCGGCGCCGGCTTCGATCATGAGTGGGGCGGCGCGCAGATGCCGGAGACGCTGCGCATCGCCTGCGCCTACATTTTCTCCGCCGCCAATGTCGGCACAGCCGGCTACCCGTTCCTGACCGTCGGCGCGGCGAACCTGATCGCCAGCTTCGGCAGCGATGAGCAGAAGGCACGCTACCTTACGCCGATGGTCGAGGGCCGCTTCTTCGGGACGATGTGCCTGTCGGAGCCGCAGGCCGGCTCGTCGCTCTCCGACATCGTCACGAAGGCCGAGCCGGCCGGCGACGGCACCTACCGCATCAGCGGCCGCAAGATGTGGATCTCCGGCGGCGAGCAGGAGATATCGGAGAACATCGTCCACATGGTGCTGGCCAAGATCCCCGGCGGCCCCGCCGGGGTGAAGGGAATCTCGCTGTTCATCGTGCCGAAGTATCGCGTCGGCGAGGACGGCTCGATCGGCCCGCGCAACGGCGTGACGCTTGCCGGCCTCAACCACAAGATGGGCTATCGCGGCACCACCAACACGCTGCTCAATTTCGGCGAGGCGGGCGAGTGCATCGGCCATCTGGTGGGCGAGCCGCACAAGGGGCTCGGCTACATGTTCCAGATGATGAACGAGGCGCGCATCGGCGTCGGGCTCGGCGCCACGGCGCTGGCCTCGGCCGGCTACCAGGCATCGCTCGCCTATGCGAAGGATCGCCCGCAGGGCAGGCATCCAGACGGCAAGGACGCCACGTCGAAGCAGGTGCCGATCATCGAGCATGCCGACATCCGACGGCTGCTCCTGGCGCAGAAGAGCGCGGTGGAGGGCGCCTTTTCGCTGATCCTCTACTGCGCGCGGCTGGTGGACGGGATCCGCACCGGGACCGACGAGGCGAAGAAGCGCGATGACGAACTGCTGCTCGATCTTCTCACGCCGGTCGCCAAATCGTGGCCGTCGGAATTCTGCCTCGAGGCCAACAAGCACGCGATCCAGGTGCTGGGCGGCTACGGCTACACGCGCGACTATCCGGTCGAGCGGCTCTACCGCGACAACCGGCTGAACCCGATCCACGAGGGCACGCACGGCATCCAGGGCATGGACATTCTGGGCCGCAAGGTGGTGCAGGCGAACGGGAGAGGCTTGGAACTGCTGGCGGGTCAGATTGGCGAGACGGTGGCTGAGGCCTCATCGATCGCTGCGCTCTCGCCTCAAGCGTCGGACCTCGCCGCCCATCTCGCCGAAACGGTTGCGCTAACCCGCACACTCGCCCGCGAATTGGCAAAAGATCCGCGCAAGGCCTTGGCCAACGCCACGATCTATCTCGACATGTTCGGCCATGTCGTCATCGCCTGGATGTGGCTGAGGCAGGCGCTGGTCGCCGCGCGCAAACTGGAAATGGGCGAAGGGGATGGGAACTTCCTGCGCGGCAAACTCGTCGCCTGCCGCTACTTCTTCGCCTACGAGCTGCCCAAGGCGCGCATGCAGAGGGAACTGCTGGGCAAGCTGGATGAGACGACGCTGGAGATGAGGGCGGAGTGGTTCTGAGCGTCCCCTTCTCCCCGTCCTTCGGACCCCCGTGAACGGGGAGAGAGACGCAGTTCCTCGGATTCGCTAATGCGACGGCACGCCCTTGTAGGCGTCGGCGCCCCAGACTTCCTTGACGCGGGCGTCGCGGCCGCAGGCGAAGCGGTAGTATTTGTACTTGGCCGGATTCACGTTGTAGTAGTTCTGGTGGTAGTCCTCGGCCACGGTGAACTCGCCGGCCGGCGCGACCTCGGTCGCGAGCTTGACGCCGAGCTGCGCTTCGGCCTCTGCCTTGGCTTTCCGGGCGGACGCCAGCTGCGCGTCGCCGACGGCGTAGATTGCGGTCGAATAGGAGTGGCCGCGGTCGCAGAACTGGCCGCCCCCGTCGGTCGGATCGATGGTGCGCAGGAAGATGCGCACGAGCTGGTCGTAGCTCGTTTTCGCCGGATCGAACTCGACCTTCAGCACCTCGCGGTGGCCTTCGTGGTCATAGTAGCTGGGGCTCTTCTTCGTGCCGCCGGAATAGCCGGAGACGGTCTCGCTGACCCCGGGCACCTGATCCATGTCGGATTCGACGCACCAGAAGCAGCCGCCGGCGAAGATCGCCGTCTCGGCGCTCGCGGATGAGACGGCGAGGGGCTGCAAGGCAAGAGCGGTCGCGAACGCGGCGGCGGCAAGGCGCATGGGTGTTCCTCCGATTGTGGAGGAACGTAGCAGCGGGCGGCGCAGTTTCAAATCAAGCCGCCGCGACGGAGGCGTGATCTCTCCGTCAGTCGCTCGCGGCCAGCTTCTCGACCATCCGCCTCAGCGCGGAAACCTCCTCTTCGAGGGCCGCGACCCTGGCCGCCAGATCCGGCGGCGCTGTGTGGAACGTCGCGGAAGGAGAGGTCCGCGCCGGCGCCTCCACCGGACCGCTGAGCAGGTGCGCGAAGCGGTCCTCGCGCTGGCCGGGACCGCGCTCGACCAGCTGCACCAGCGGCGGACGCCGGCCAATGAGAAGGTCGAGATCGGCGACGAGGTCCTCGACTGAGTCATAGCTCGCCATGCGCTCGCTGCGCGCCAAGAGCTCGTGCGTCTCTGCGGCCCGCGAAGCAGCATCAGGCCGAGGAGCGACGTCTGTCCGCGCGTCAGCGAGAAGCGCCGCGACAGCTGCTCCTCGTAGCGCTCGACCCGCGAGCCGGCCACCTGCCTGACGAGCCCCTTTTCCTGAAGCGTCTTGAAGGCGCGGTGGATGTCGGACGGCTCCAGCGCCATCACCGGCTCACGCGCCGTCTTCTGGTTGGCGGCGGCCTGCGCGGCGTTGAGCGTCAGCGGATAGACGTCCGGCGTCAGCTCCTTCTTCTCGATGAGGGAGCCCAGCACGCGGGCTTCGATGGCGTTGAGGAGGGGGAGGGGAGGCGTATCCATGCCGGCCTATGTGGCAAAGGCGGGAGCGTGGAGCAAGGGGGCTGCTGCGCCGTCATGCTCGGGCTTGACCCGAGCATTTGCGGCCGTCGCGATTTGTGCGAAGGCGTCGGTGCCGGATTACCAGCGTCGGTAGATCCTCGGGTCAAGCCCGAGGATGACGACCGAGGGGAGAACTACACCCTCCGCTCCACCATCATCTTCTTGATCTCGGCGATCGCCTTGGCCGGGTTGAGCCCCTTGGGGCAGGCCTGGGCGCAGTTCATGATGGTGTGGCAGCGGTAGAGGCGGAAGGGGTCTTCGAGATTGTCGAGCCGCTCGCCGGTGGCTTCGTCGCGGCTGTCGATCAGCCAGCGGTAGGCCTGCAGCAGCACGGCGGGGCCGAGATAACGGTCGCCGTTCCACCAGTAGCTCGGGCAGGAGGTCTGGCAGCAGAAGCAGAGGATGCATTCGTAGAGCCCGTCGAGCTTCTGGCGGTCCTCGTGGCTCTGCAGCCATTCCTTTGCGGGCTCGGGCGACACGGTCTGCAGCCAGGGCTCGATCGAAGTGAGCTGGGCATAGGGAACGGTGAGGTCGGGCACGAGGTCCTTCACCACCGGCATGTGCGGCAGCGGATAGACGCGCACCGCGCCGGCGATCTCCTCCATGCCCTTGGTGCAGGCGAGCGTGTTGGTGCCGTCGATGTTCATCGCGCAGGAGCCGCAGATGCCTTCGCGGCAGGAGCGGCGCAGCGTCAGCGTCGGGTCGATCTTGTTCTTGATCCACAGCAGGCCGTCGAGAACCATCGGCCCGCAGTCGTCGAGATCGACATAGTAGGTGTCGAGGCGCGGGTTCTGGTCGTCGTCGGGCGACCAGCGGTAGATGCGGTATTCGCGCAGATTGGTCGCGCCCGCCGGCTTAGGCCAAGTCTTGCCGGCTTGGATCTTGGAGTTCCGGGGAAGGGTGAGTTCAACCATGGGTTCTGATCCTGCTAGGCTTCGACCGAGCCCTTGACGCTGTGGACGGGCGCAGTGACGCGCGACTTCTCGAGAAATACGATTGAATCGTGGATGTGGATTGCCGCCAGGTCGTTGCGGACGACTTCATGGCGCTGGCCCATCGGGTGGTACCAGTGGTGCATGTCGTCGATGAGAGATTTGCAGACGCCAAGGAAACTGCGCCGCGAGCCGTAGCGACCCTCGAAATTGCGCCAGTAGGACGTGTGAAGGTCCTCGGCAGCATATAGACCTCCGTCCGACAGCAGCGGGAAGAGCGTGTCGAAGCTGGCCTTCATATGCGAGGCGAAATGGCTCCCGTCGTCCAGCACGATGTCGAGGCCGCCCATTTCCTCCACGACTTTGCGCAGGAAGTTCGGATCGGCCTGCGAGCCGATGCGGACGCTGTTTCCGTTGAAACCGTCGAAGCGAGCGCAATCGGGATTGATGTCGATGCCGAAGATCGTCGCAGTCTCGCCGAAGTAGCCGCGCCAGAGCTGGAGCGAACCGCCCTGGGAGACACCGATCTCCAGCATACGCACCGGCGTGCCACGCCTGCGATAGGGTGCGAAATAGCGGTCGTAAAGCGGTAGATAGTGATTCCACTTGTGGATCAGTGGGCCACTGTAGTCGTAGTAGGCGCGCTCGATTGGCCCGGCGCCCTGCGAGGCCCTGCGCTGTTGGTCGCGGACGAAATGGCGATTGATGTCGGCACGGAACAGGCCGAGCCGTGCGCGCCAGCGGTCGAGCGGACGGGAGCCGAGCCGGTCGGTCATGCGCACCTCCGGCGGCGCTGCACGGGCGACGGGGCGAACCCCTTCGCCTGCGTCGCCGTGGAGATGTTGCGCAGGAACAATTCCATCGGTTGGCTCAGTAGACCCGCGCCTTGGGCGCGATCTTGGCGAGATCGATGCCGCCCTGGCTTTCGGGCAGCATGGTTTCGACATGTACCGGCCGGTAGCGGAGCGTCACGTTGCCGGCCTCGTCCACCCAGGACAGCGTATGCTTGCGCCAGTTGACGTCGTCGCGGGCGGAGAAATCCTCGCGGGCGTGCGCGCCGCGGCTCTCCTTGCGCGCCTCGGCGCCGTAAACGGTGGTGATGGCGTTGGCCATCAGGTTTTCCAGCTCCAGCGTCTCGACGAGGTCGGAGTTCCAGATCATCGAGCGGTCGTGGACCTTCACGTCCTTCAGCTCGCCCCAGATCGCCGAGATCCGGCGGCAGCCGCTTTCGAGCGAGTCCTGGGTGCGGAAGACGGCGGCGTCTTCCTGCATGGCGCGCTGCATCTTCTCGCGCAGCACCGCCGTGGGCTGTGAGCCGTCGGCATGGCGCAGGCGGTCGAAGCGGTCCATGATCTTGTCCACGGCGGCTTCGTTGACAGACGGCGCCGCCGCTTCTCGATCGACCACCTGACCGGCGCGGATCGCGGCTGCCCGGCCGAAGACGACCAGGTCGATCAGCGAGTTCGAACCGAGGCGGTTGGCCCCATGCACGGAGGCGCAGCCTGCTTCGCCCACCGCCATCAGGCCGGGGAACACGGCGTCGGGATTGTCCGGCGTCGGGTTCAGCACTTCGCCGTAATAGTTCGTCGGGATGCCGCCCATGTTGTAGTGCACCGTCGGCAGGACCGGGATCGGCTCCTTCGTCACGTCGACGCCGGCGAAGATCTTTGCGCTCTCGGAAATGCCGGGCAGGCGCTCGGCGAGCACCGCCGGATCGAGATGGTCGAGGTGCAGGAAAATGTGGTCCTTGTTCTTGCCGACACCGCGGCCCTCGCGGATCTCCAGCGTCATGCAGCGGGAGACGACGTCTCTGCTGGCGAGGTCCTTGGCCGACGGCGCATAGCGCTCCATGAAGCGCTCGCCCTGCGAGTTGACGAGATAGCCGCCCTCGCCGCGCGCGCCCTCGGTGATCAGGCAGCCGGCGCCGTAGATGCCGGTCGGGTGGAACTGCACGAACTCCATGTCCTGCAGCGGCAGGCCGGCCCGCGCCACCATGCCGTTGCCGTCGCCGGTGCAGGTGTGCGCCGAAGTGGCGGAGAAGAAGGCGCGGCCGTAACCGCCGGTCGCCAGCACGACCATCTTGGCGGAGAAGCGGTGGATGGTGCCGTCGTCGAGGTTCCAGGCGACGACGCCGGTGCAGCGGCCGTCTTCGACGATCAGGTCGAGGGCGAAATATTCGACGAAGAACTGGGCCGAATGCCTGAGCGACTGGCCGTAGAGCGTGTGCAGGATGGCGTGGCCGGTGCGATCTGCCGCCGCGCAGGTGCGCTGCACCGGCGGGCCGTCGCCGAAATTCTGCATGTGACCGCCGAAGGGGCGCTGGTAGATCCTGCCGTCCTCGGTGCGGGAGAAGGGCACGCCGTAATGTTCGAGTTCGTAGACGGCGGCGGGCGCCTCGCGGGCGAGATATTCCATCGCGTCGACGTCGCCCAGCCAGTCGGAGCCCTTCACGGTGTCGTAGAGGTGCCACTGCCAGTGGTCGGGGCCCATGTTGCGCAGCGAGGCGGCGATGCCGCCCTGCGCGGCGACGGTGTGCGAGCGGGTCGGGAAGACCTTGGTGATGCAGGCCGTCTTCAGGCCCTGTTCGGCCATGCCGAGCGTGGCGCGCAGCCCGGCGCCGCCGGCGCCGACGACGACGACGTCGAACTTGTGATCGACATAGGTATAGGCCCTGCCGTTGGCCGCGGGTGAGGAGGATGCCTTGGCCAAGTTTCAGACTCCGAAAGCGATCTTGAGAAGCGAGAAGGCGCAAATGGCGCCGATTGCGATGCAGAAGAAGGTGTTGAGGATCAGCAGGCCGTATTTCGAGGCTTCGCCGTGCGCATAGTCGAGCAGGATGTCCTGCATGCCGAGCCACATGTGGTAGAGGCTCGCGCCGATCGTCGCCAGGAGCATCATGCTCACCAGCGGATTGCCGAGGATCGACCGCATCTCGGCATAGCCCGCGCCGTTGAGCGCGAAAAGCAGGCCGACCACGAAAAAGGTCAGCGGAACCAGTGCGATGGAGGTCAGCCGGATCGCCCAGAAATGGCCGGTGCCCTCGCGGGCGGCACCCAGTCCCCGGACACGGCCGAGCGCGGTGCGCATGTCGGACGATTTCTTCATGCTGCGCTCCTCATCGCGACGACGGCGGCCCAGACCGCGAGCGTCAGCACGATCGATCCGATCATGGTTGCGATCGCGAGCTTCGTGGCGGTGTGCTTCTCCATGTAGGAGCCGGTGTCCCAGATCAGATGACGGATGCCGCCGAGCAGGTGGAACATGAGCGCCCAGCTGAAGCCGAACAGGACGAGCTGACCGAACCAGGATCCGACGATACCGCTCACCCAGTCGAAATAGCTCTCGCTGCCTGCCGCCGCGCTCACCCACCACGCGACAAGGAGGGTGCCGACATAGAGCGCACCGCCGGTGATGCGATGCAGGATCGACATGACCATCGTCGGTATCGGCTTGTAAATCTGCAGATGTGGCGATAGCGGCCGAGGCTTGAGGCGGGTGGCTGGTGCGGACATGGCTCCCCCGAGGGCGGCTTGGCCTTATCCCGCGGGCGGCATCAGGCTGGCCGAAATGCGACTTTTTCGTGCCAGCGTTCTAGTGCGGTTTTTGCAGCGCGTCAAAGCCGGAAAAGCGTGGCAAGTGCGGTATTTAGTACATGAAAAGTGATGCCGGGAGCTTCAATCGATTGAAGATTTCCGGCCTCCGGCGGTTGTCAGCGCCTGCAGGTGGCGGGCGCCGCCTTGGGGCGGAAGAAAAGCGCTTCCGTGCCGTCGAAGACGAAGGCGTACTGATCCTTGACATAGCGGGTGTGCGAATCGGCCGGAGAGGCCGGCAGTTCCATCACCGAGCCGTCGGAAAGGCCGAGCACCACCTGCGTGACCGTGTTGTTCACCTCGAGGCTTTCGCCGTTGTCGCAACGATAGATCGACCGGCCGGCATAGAGCGCGTTGTCCTCGTAGGCGACGGTCCCCGCCGCGTCGGCGCCAGCGTCCGCAATGTCCGCGGCGGATGCGGATGCACCCGGCAGCAATGACGCGGTCGGCGCGGACGTGCCGTCCGATGCGCAGCCGCCCAGCAGACACGCCGAAACCAGCGCTGCCGCAAGGTAGGCCCCGTGCGAGCTCTTTCGGAACAATGCCCCCATCGCGTCAGCTAGCCTCCTGTCGGGATGTTTTTCAAGCCGGCGCGCGTCTCGTTAACCATGTTTCTCAATCGGCGCGCCGCGGACCACCGCCAAGCCGTGACAAAGGTTAATAATTGGTTAATCCTTGTCTTAGGAAACGGCTCGGGCCCTTGCCCGGAAAGGACAGGCCATGCGTTCGATCGCGAAACACCTGCGCGCCCTGCCGCTCGCGGCGGGATTGTTCGCCGCCGCCGCGCCGGCAGTAGCCGGAGACCCGTATGGCGAGAGGTATCATGCCGATTCGTTCGGCAATCTGATCGTCTACAGCCCGGCGGGCTACAAGCGCATCATCGTTGGCCAGGGCCATGTCCTTGCGGAGTATGAGGCACAGGCCGCCGCCGAACCCCAGCTCTATGAGGACGACGGCCCGGCTGTCGAGGCCTACCGCCACTGCTACACCGTGCCCGGCATCTTCAAAGGCCGCAGCTACATGTACGGGCTGCCGGACGGAGTGGTGCCGACCCCGGCGCGCCGGGTATGCGACTGAGCTGAGCCCCGCAGGCTATCGCTTGTCCCGGAACGCGCGGCGGTTTTGTGCGCCGTTGCCGTTGCCGCTCGGGTGGACCATCGGCGGAGCAACCCGAACGCAATCGCGCCCGGCGTTCTTCGCCTCGTAAAGGGCCAGGTCTGCCCGGCGCAGCAGTTCGTCGTAGGTCTCGCTGCCGTGACGCTGGGCGACGCCGAAGGTCGCCGTACAGCCGTCGCCCGACGCCAGGCCGCCGATCACGGACTGCGAGAACGCGACCCGGGCGCCTTCGGCGATGAGGCGGGCGGTCGCGAGCTCTGTGCCGGAAAGCAGGATCGCGAACTCGTCGCCGCCGATCCGGCCGATGATATTGTCCCCCGCCACCTGCCTCATCACGTCGGAGAACACCTGGACGACCCGATCGCCCGCCTCGTGGCCATAGGTGTCGTTCACCGCCTTGAAGCGGTCGATGTCGGCGAGCACGAGTGTCACCGGGCCGCCGGAGCGGTCGGCGATGCGCAACGTCTCGTCGGCCCGCTCGACGAATCCGCGGCGGTTGAGAAGACCCGACAAGGTGTCCGTCGCGGATCTCAAGTTCGCATCCGACAGCATGCGGCCGACATAGACGGCCAAGGTCATCAGCGCGACAGCGACCGCCAGGATGATGCCTGTGGACTGGGAGAGCAGCGCGTAGGCCGTGTTGAGATAGGACGCGGGCGACGAGCCGGGCCCTCCGATCTCGACCGCGATGAGAGGTTTGATCACGAAATACGCGGCACTCAGGGCGAGTATGCCCAGCAATGACTTGTCGAGAGCATCCAGTCTGCGGGCGCGCAGCAATATCCATACGGAGACCGCCTGCAGCACGCCGTAGGGCGCCTGCCAGAGGACATTGCGTGAGATCAATTCGCGCGGCAGAGTCTGCGTGTAGAGATTCAGCAGCACCGAGGCGACCAGGAGGAGGCCGAGCAGGCGCCAAGGCGGCCTGACGTCGTATTTTCGCGCGACGCCGACGGAATAGGATGCCAGCGCCAGGAGAAGAGACGTGTAGGCCGTGGTCGCCACTATTGTCGATGTCGGCCAATACGATATGAGGAGTTCGAAACCGGAGTAGGCGATGCCGAATGCATAGGCGGCGCTGATCCAGCGAGCGGAAGCCAGGGACCTGTCATAGGTGGCGATGGCCAGGAATGCGATCGCCAGCAGCGCCGAAACGCTGAGATTGGTCATCAGAATGAAAGCGGCGCTGGTCATGGCATCCTGTACTTCGATTCCGTTCTAGAACCGCGCCGACGAACATCCGGTTAACTGCCGGCAGGAACCACAAAGAGGGGCTGGCAGTTCCCAACCTCATTCAGGAGAAAAGTATGACCGAAACCGTCACCCTCACCGATCATGATTCGGTCCGCGACTGGGCCGCCGCCCGCATGGGTACGCCCGCGATCGTCGATGTGTCGCCGGCGGGCGGTACCCAACCGATGCTGGTGATCGTGTTCGACCAGATCGCCTACCAGGACCAGGACCAGGCCGAGCGGGCGCAGAACGCCGGCGGACGCGAACTCGTGGAATGGAGCGACTGGTTCGAGGTCTTCGACAAGGAGCAGCTCGCGCTCGTCGTCGCCAAGGACCAGCCGGGCGTCCGCGATTCGTGGTACGAACTCGTCAGGCGGTAGTCGTCTAACGAGAGAGGCCCGGACGAGCCGGGCCTCTTGCCGTCTATGCGTCGTGGCCGTGTCAGTGCCAGTCGCGGATGTCGACGAAATGACCGGCGATCGCCGCGGCTCCCGCCATCGCGGGGGAGACGAGGTGGGTGCGGCCCTTGAAGCCCTGGCGGCCCTCGAAGTTGCGGTTCGAGGTCGAGGCGCAGCGCTCGTGCGGCGCCAGCCTGTCGTCGTTCATCGCCAGGCACATCGAGCAGCCCGGCTCGCGCCAGTCGAATCCGGCCTCGATGAAGATCCTGTCGAGCCCCTCGGCCTCCGCCTGCGCCTTCACCAGACCTGAACCCGGCACGATCATGGCGTTGACGGTGGGGGCGACCTTCTTCCCCTCCACGACCTTGGCGACCTGCCTCAGATCCTCGATGCGGCCATTGGTGCAGGAGCCGATGAAGACGCGGTCGATGGCGATGTCGGTCATCTTCGTGCCTGGCTTCAGCCCCATGTAGTCGAGCGCGCGGTATTTCGAAGCGCGCTTGTTCTCGTCCTCGATCAAGGCCGGATCCGGAACTTCGCCGGTGACGGAGACGACGTCCTCGGGCGAAGAGCCCCAGGTGACGATGGGCGGCAGCTTGGCCGCGTCGAGCTTGACGATGCGGTCGAAGTGCGCGCCTTCGTCGGACTTCAGGGTCTTCCAGTATTCCAGCGCCATGTCCCAAGCAGTGCCCTTCGGGGCGCGCGGCTTGTCCTTGACGTAGGCAAAGGTGGTCTCGTCCGGCGCGATCAGGCCGGCCCGCGCCCCGCCTTCGATCGACATGTTGCAGATCGTCATGCGGCCTTCCATCGACAGCGCACGGATCGCCTCGCCGGCATATTCGATGACGTAGCCGGTGCCGCCCGCCGTGCCGATCTCGCCGATGATGGCGAGGATGATGTCCTTGGCGGTGACGCCTTCGGGCAGCTTGCCATCGACCTGGACGAGCATGTTCTTGGCCTTGCGCTGGATCAGCGTCTGGGTGGCGAGCACGTGCTCGACTTCGGACGTTCCGATGCCGTGCGCCAGCGCGCCGAAGGCACCATGGGTCGAGGTGTGGCTGTCGCCGCAGACGATGGTCATGCCGGGGAGCGTGAAGCCCTGCTCGGGACCGATGATGTGGACGATGCCCTGGCGGCGGTCCTTCTCGGAATAGTATTCGACGCCGAAGTCGGCAGCGTTCTGCGCCAGCGCCTCGACCTGGATGCGGCTCTCCTCGTTCTTGATGCCGTTCACGCGGTCCTTGGAGGTCGGCACGTTGTGGTCGACGACGGCAAGCGTCTTTTCCGGATGGCGGACCTTGCGGCCCGTCATGCGCAGGCCCTCGAAGGCCTGCGGGCTGGTGACCTCGTGGACGAGGTGGCGGTCGATGTAGAGGAGGCAGGTGCCGTCAGGGTCGCGTTGGACGACGTGGTCGTCGAAAATCTTGTCGTAGAGGGTGCGCGGTGCGCTCATGGCTGGGTTCCGTGGCTGGAGCTTTCGAGATCGGTGACGGGCGGCCGAAGCCGCGGCCAGTCAGCGAAGTCGCGCGGTCTTGGCGCCGGAGATCGCCGCAAAGAAGCGCGCCGGCAGGCGCTTGCGGTCCTGCAGCGTGAACTGGCGATAGCTCGGATTTCCGAACAGGCGTTCCATGGCGCGGCTCATACCACCGCGCGCGAAGTTCGGCAATTCGATGATTCGTTCAGCGCGGCGGCATGGTGTCGGACCGGTCGACGCTGCGAGCGTCCGTCCTGGGCGAATCCGCCGCCCTGGGAGCCTGGCCCGCGAAAGCGAGCTTCGATTCAAGCGCATGCAGAAGGCCGAGGACGACCAGGGCGATGAGCGTTGCCAGCAGCGCGATCTGCCAAAGGCCGAGGCCGCAGGCGACGCCGATAGCCCCCGCGAGCCACATGCCGGCACCTGTGGTCAGCCCATGCACCTCGCCCTTTGTGAAGATCACCACGCCCGCCGCGAGGAAGGCGACGCCGGCGGTCACTGCCTCGACGATGCGGATCGGGTCGACCTTGACCGCTTCCCCGATCGCACCCGGGTCGAACATCGGCGCATGGACGATCTCGATCGTCAGTATCGCGAAGGTGGCCGCCGCGACACAGACGAGAATGTGCGTGCGCAGCCCGGCAGACCGGGCCCGCCATTCACGCTCGAAGCCGATGGCCGCACCGAACAGCGCGGCCAGGAGAAGCCGGGCAACAACGACCGGAAACGGCGTGAAGGTTGGATGGCCGAACTCGGCGATCAGACTTTCCATACGGTGCCCTTCGGTATCCACCGTGAATGCATGAACCCTGTGCTTGGTTGCTTGTCCGGCGATCTCAATTCGGACGAAATCCCCGGGCGTCATGGCGGGATTTCCAGCGAGGCTCGGGAATGAAGCGGCGAACGTTGTTTCTGGGAGGGCTGACGGCGGCGTGCGCGGGCCTCTTCCTGAATCACGGCCCGCCGGTCCGCGCGGAGCAGCCGGTCGAACCTTGGGCAAAGAAACTGATCGAGGCGGCGGCCTCACAGGTGGGCGTGACCGTCATCTACGATCCGTCCTATAGCCGGATCGATTTTCCGAACGGCGACGTGCCGCGCGAGCGCGGCGTCTGCACGGACGTCGTCATCCGCGCCTATCGGGACGCCTTCGGCATCGATCTGCAGCGCCTCGTCAATGCCGACATGCGCGCCGCGTTCCCGGCCTATCCGAAGACCTGGGGCCTGTCGCGGCCGGACCGCAACATCGATCACCGGCGCGTGCCCAATCTGGAGACATTCCTGGAACGAAAGGGCGCGGCCGTTCCGGTGTCGGACGAGCCGGACGACTACCTGCCCGGCGATCTGGTGACGCAGCGCCTTCCCGGCGGCCTGCCGCATATCGGCATCGTGTCCGACGCGCGCAGCAGCCTTGGCGGGATCCGGCCGCTCATGATCCACAACATCGGCGCGGGCGCGCGGATCGAGGACGTGCTGTTCGGCTTCCGGATCGTCGGACACTTCCGCTTTCCGCCGGCGGCCTGACGCGACAACACGGCCTATCGCTCCTGCGCCGGTGCATGTTAGAGCGCCGCGCATGAGCCTTTTTGCAATCCTCCTCGGCGGCGAGCTGACGGTGACGCCGCGCGTCGCGCGGCTTGCGGCGGGCGCACGCCTCATCGCAGCGGATTCCGGCATCCGCCACGCGGCGGCGCTGGGCATGGTGCCGGAACTCTGGGTCGGCGACTTCGATTCCTCGTCCGCCGCGGATTTCGAAGCGCATCGCGATGTGCCGCGCCAGACCTTCCCTGCGGCCAAGGACAAGACCGACGGCGAACTCGCCATAGACATCGCGATAGCTGATGGCGCGACGTCGCTGCTCATCCTCGGCGCGTTCGGCGGCGAGCGGGCCGATCACGAGTTCCTGCACCTGGCGCTCGCCCTGCGGCTCGCCGAGCGGGGGTTCGACGTGACGCTGACGAGCGGCAGGCAGGAAGGCCGGCCGGTTCTGCCGGGCGCGCATTCGTTCGACTATCTCTATGGCACACTCTTCTCGATCCTCGGTTTCACCGATATCGAAGGTCTGAGCATCGAAGGGGCGGAATGGCCGCTCGACCGGATCCACATGGACTTCGGCTCGTCGCTCACCATCTCCAATCGCGTGGCCGGGCCGCTGCACGTATCGCTCGTCTCCGGGCGTGCCCTGCTCGTCGCGCAAACCCTGGAACAGCAGTCCTGATGGCACCACCGCTCCTCAAGCTCGACGGCATCCGGCTGACCTTCGGCGGCACGCCGCTGCTCAACGGGGCTGACCTGTCGGTGACGGCGGGCGACAAGATCGCGCTCGTCGGCCGCAACGGGTCCGGCAAGTCGACACTGCTCAAGATCGCGGCCGGCCTCGTCGAGGCGCAGGAGGGCGAGGTGTTCCGTCACCCGTCGGCCACGATCCGCTATCTGGCGCAGATGCCTGACATGGAGGGGTTCGACACCGTCCGCGCCTATGTCGAGGCGGGCAGAGGCCCGGCGGACGATCCGCACCGCGTCACCTACCTGATCGAGCACCTCGGGCTCACCGGCGACGAGCATCCCGACACGCTGTCGGGCGGCGAGGCGCGGCGCGCCGCACTTGCCCGTGTCCTGGCGCCCGAACCGGACATCCTGCTGCTCGACGAGCCGACCAACCATCTCGACCTCGCCACGATCGAATGGCTGGAGGACGAGCTCTTGCGCTCCTCCTCGGCGATCATCCTGATCTCGCACGACCGGCGTTTTCTCGAGCGGGTGAGCCAGGCGACGGTGTGGCTCGATCGCGGCCAGACGAAGCGGCTCGACCGCGGCTTTGCCCATTTCGAGGAATGGCGCGACCAGGTGCTGGAGGAGGAGGAGCGCGAGCAGCACAAGCTCGGCCGCCAGATCGTGCGCGAGGAGCACTGGCTGCGCTACGGCGTCACGGCCCGGCGCAAGCGCAACATGCGCCGGCTGGGCGAATTGCAGTCGATGCGGCAGAGACACCGCGCCCATCGCGGCGCCGAAGGCCTGGCGAAGATGGCGGCGAGCGACGCGGCCGAAAGCGGCAAGCTGGTGATCGAGGCGAAGAACATCTCGAAGAGCTTCGGCGACCTGGAGGTGGTCAAGAACTTCTCGATCCGGATCAACCGCGGCGACCGCGTCGGCCTGGTCGGGCCGAACGGGGCGGGCAAGACGACGCTGCTCAAGATGCTGACCGGCGAACTCGCGCCGGACACCGGCACGGTCCGTCTCGGGGTGAACCTGGACATCGCGACGCTGGATCAGAAGCGCGAGAAGGTCGATCCCGAAGAGACGCTGGCGCATTTCCTGACGCGCGGTCGCGGCGACAGCCTGACGATCAACGGGCAGGAGAAGCACGTCGCGTCCTACATGAAGGACTTCCTGTTCAAGCCCGAGCAGATGCGCACGCCGGTGCGCGAGCTTTCGGGTGGCGAGCGGGCGCGACTGATCCTGGCGCGCATCCTGGCGCAGCCGGCCAACCTTCTGGTGCTCGACGAGCCGACAAACGACCTCGACATGGAGACGCTGGACCTTTTGCAGGAGCTCGTCGCGGGGTTCGCCGGCACGGTCATCCTCGTCAGCCACGATCGCGACTTCCTCGATCGCACCGTGACCTCGACGATCGCGCCGGACGGCGACGGCAAGTGGGTCGAATATGCCGGCGGCTATGCCGACATGCTGATCCAGCGCGGTTCGAAGCGTTTCGAGCGCAGGAGCCGCAAGAGCGAGGAGGCGGAGGCGCCCGCGCCGAAGGCACTGGCGGCGCCGCCGCCCAAGCCCTCTTCGAAGAAGCTGTCCTACAAGCAGAAGTTCGCGCTGGAGAACCTGCCCAGGAAGATGGAAGAGGCGAACGCGAAGATCGCGACGCTGGAGGCGAAGCTCGCCGACCCTGCGCTGTTTTCGAAGGATCCGGCCGGCTTCCAGAAGATCGCCGCTAGCCTCGACGCCGAACGCGCCGCGCTCCACGCCATGGAGGAGGAATGGCTGGAGCTGGAAATGCTGCGCGAGGAGATCGAGGGGTAGCAGAAAGCTGCCCGGCGCGCAGGCGCGCGGGGGCGATCGGCGGAAGCAAACCGTCGTCGAAGCGAGTGCGAATGCGCATTCAGGCGGACTTATGACGTGTCGTGGAGTTCGATCGTCGACCAGACAGCGGCCTTTCCGACCGAAACCGTAACTTGCAGGATGTGGCGGGCTGCCCCTGTTTCCCGGTCAGGATGCAGGAGCGACAGGCGGCGGCGCTGTTCGGCCATATTCAGCACGACGATTGCCAGCGCACGGAGCGACACGGCAAGGGCCAAGGCGTCGGCGGGATCGGTGCCGTAGCGAACGCCCGGCAGGGCCGGCGACCACAGGCGGCCGGCGGTGTTCCATTCGGAACCGGCGACGAACTCCCGGACCACGGCGTCGGCCTGCCAGATGTACCAGAGGGTATTCCAGCGGGCCAGGAAGGAGCGGCCGGCGGTCTCCTCGGCCAGGACGGCAAGGGCCAGCAACGTCGCAGCGATGCTGTGCAACACGTCCGTCCTTCCTTTCGCCCTCCGATCCACTGCCCGGCTCCTTTCGCGAACAGTGTGGACGAGGCGCGGAGGAGGTGGATCGAGAAGCGAGTGGGGAGTGGCGAATGGCGAGTGGGGACAAGGGGTTGGCGAGAAAGATTTCGGCAAGAAGCGGAGATCGATCCACGGGGCGGCTTGCGCCGCAACGTCTCATCGCTTGCGAGAGGAAACTAATGCGCATAATCTGTGCGCATAGGAGGCGCGCATGCTGACAAAGTCACCCAAGCCACAGCGCAAGGCGATCAATCTGTCGCTGGATCAAGCGCTGATCGCCGAGGCGAAAGAACTCGGTCTGAGCGTTTCGAAGATTGCCGAGGAGGGGCTCGTCAAAGCGGTCTCGGCGAGGAAGACGGAACTCTGGCTTGAAGAGAACCGAGAGGCGATCGAAGAGAACAATCGCTATTTCGCGGAGCACGGGCTGCCGTTTGCAGAACTGCGAAAATACTGATGGCCCGGTTTGACGTCCATCGCAGCCGCTGGAGTTCAGTCGACCTTCTGGTCGTCGTCCAGGCTGACATCTTCGACGCGCTTGATACACGCTTGGCAATACCGCTTCTGCCAGTGCGCGCCGACCGTCGGGCAATCGCCAAACTCAACCCGATCTTTGAGATCCACGAAAAGAGGTATGTGCTCTACACGCAGCACATGCTGGCGGTCCCTTTAGATGGCTTGAAGCAACCGATCGCGAATCTGGCGGATCATCGCGACGAGATCGTCGCTGCAGTGGATTTCCTCCAGCAGGGATTCTGAGCCGTATTGAGGCAATCCTCTCCCTCCGTGACTGTCGACGACTAGGCCATTTTCCTGTTGGATCACAGCTTAACCCAGCATCGGTGGGCGATTTCCGACATCGTGGAGATCGCTGCCTACACGCGCGACGAGGGTCGTTGCGGACCTGATCTGCTTCGAGTTCAGGATGGCAGACGGAAGCTTTTGGACGCTGCACGAGGAGATCGCCGGGTTTGAGCATGTCGCGGCCGATCTCGAACGGTTGCCGGATTTCCTCGTCGGATGGAGAGGGAAATTGGTGCTGCCGCCGTTCGACCGGATCTGGATGGTTGTTTGGGGGAAGCCAGGCTGATTGCGGGAGCGGTGATGGCGGGGTCAGGGGCGCGATTTGATTCTTCTCGCCGCTGGAAACCAGAGCGCGACGTCATCCCGGCGACCGGAGGTCAGCCGGGATCGATTGGCAGTCGGGATTCTGGCGCAAGACGGGGCTGATCGCGGAGAAGAATGGATACCGGCTGGCCTTTGGCCGCCGGTATGACGACTGGAAGGTAGAGGTCGTCGCGGGGCAGGTCGGCCGGCCTCCGCTGTGGCTCCTGGCGGCCGACGATCTTTCCCGACACACTGCCGTCTCCTCGGGCTTGACCCGAGATCTACCAACCTCGGCCGGTTAGCGGGACGGTATTCGATTGCCTGCGGCGGCAGTAGATCCTCGGGACAAGCCCGAGGATGACGGCGTGGTGTGTTGGCCGGGCGCTCGTTCGCTACGCCTTCTTGTTCTGCCTGTTCCCGATCAGGTCGTCCACCACGGCCGGGTCGGCGAGCGTGGACGTGTCGCCGAGTGCGCCAAAGTCGTCTTCGGCGATCTTGCGCAGGATGCGGCGCATGATCTTGCCGGAGCGGGTCTTGGGCAGGCCGGGCGCGAACTGGATCTTGTCGGGGGAGGCAATGGCGCCGATCTCCTTGCGGACGAAGGCGACGAGTTCCTTGCGCAGGTCATCGGTCGGCTCGACGCCCGCCATCAGCGTGACGTAGCAGTAGATGCCCTGGCCCTTGATGTCGTGCGGATAGCCGACGACGGCGGCTTCCGACACCTTGTCGTGGGCGACCAGAGCCGACTCGACCTCGGCCGTGCCCATGCGGTGGCCGGAGACGTTGATGACGTCGTCGACGCGGCCGGTGATCCAGTAGTAGCCGTCCTCGTCGCGGCGGCAGCCGTCGCCGGTGAAATACTTGCCCTTGTAGGTCGAGAAGTAGGTCTGGATGAAGCGCTCGTGGTCGCCGTAGACGGTGCGCATCTGGCCGGGCCATGAATCGGTGATGCAGAGATTGCCGTCGGCCGCACCCTCCAGGACGTTGCCCTCGTTGTCGACGAGTTGCGGCTTGACGCCGAAGAAGGGCCGCGTCGCCGAGCCGGCCTTCAAGTCGGTCGCGCCCGGCAGGGGCGTGATCAGGATGCCGCCGGTTTCGGTCTGCCACCATGTGTCGACGATCGGCGAGCGCTTGTCGCCGACGACGTTGAAATACCACTCCCAGGCTTCCGGGTTGATCGGCTCGCCGACCGAGCCCAGCACGCGCAGGCTCTTGCGCGAGGTCTTCTTCACCGGGGCGTCGCCGGCGCCCATCAGGGCGCGGATGGCGGTGGGCGCGGTGTAGAAGATGTTGACCTTGTGCTTGTCGATCACTTCCCAGAAACGGGAGACGGACGGGTAGTTGGGCACGCCCTCGAACATCAGTGTCGTGGCGCCGTTGGCGAGCGGGCCGTAGACGATGTAGCTGTGGCCGGTGACCCAGCCGACGTCGGCGGTGCACCAGTAGATGTCCCCTTCATGATAGTCGAAGACGTATTGATGCGTCATCGAGGCGTAGACGAGGTAGCCGCCGGTGGTGTGCAGCACGCCCTTCGGCTTGCCGGTCGAGCCGGACGTGTAGAGGATGAACAGCGGGTCTTCCGCCTTCATCTTCTCCGGCTTGCACTCGGGTTTCACCGTGCCGATCTCGTCATGGTACCAGAGGTCGCGCCCGTTGGCCCAGCCGACCTTGCCGCCGGTGCGGCGCACGACCAGCACGTTCTTGACCATGACGAAGTTCTTCGCCGCGATGTCTATCGCCTTGTCGGTGTTCTCCTTGAGAGGAATCGTTTTCCCTCCACGCAACCCCTCATCCGCGGTGATGACGAAGGTCGATTCGCAGTCGACGATGCGGCCGGCCAGCGCGTCGGGCGAGAAGCCGCCGAACACGATCGAATGGATCGCGCCGATGCGGGTGCAGGCGAGCATCGCATAGGCCGCTTCCGGGATCATCGGCATGTAGATGGTGACGCGGTCGCCCTTCCTGACGCCGTGCTTCTTCATCACGTTGGCGAGACGGCAGACATTTTCGTAGAGTTCACGGTAGGTGACTCTCTTGTCGTCGTAGGGGTTGTCGCCTTCCCAGATGATGGCCGTCTGGTTGCCGCGCTTCTTCAGGTGACGGTCGATGCAGTTGTAGGAGACGTTGGTCTGGCCGTCCTCGTACCACTTGATCGAGACCTTGCCGTCGAAGGAAGTGTTCTTGACCTTGGTGTAGGGCTTGAACCAGTCGATGCGCTTGCCGTGCTTCGCCCAGAACCGATCCGGATTCTTTACGCTCTCGGCATACCATTTGAGATAGGTGTCGTTGTCGATCAGCGCGTTCTTCTTCCACGCAGGCTGGACCTTGTGGACGTTGACTTCCGACATGCATTCCTCCCCGACTGGTCATGCACCGGCAATCCGCCGGCCTGCCCGCGGCCTCAGCGTCCGCGAATTCGCGGGCATTATTAGCAATTTGGCCGGAGCGGCAACAATTAGACCTTGGATTCGCGTGGCGGCATGCCGCAGGGAGAAGGCACGGGCGCCGCATCGCGCTGGCAGCACTCAAGCGATCATGCTGCTAACATACTGGATTCGTTGATCTAATCTGCCTCGCTCACGAAAATGTCAATAGACGGGTAACGATCCGGGCGCACAGTTTCGCGTTGGGAGGACAGGACTATCCACACGGGGAACACTCATGCGCGACAGTGAAATGGAACTGATGCTCAAGGGCTACGGCCTGACGACGGCCGAGATCCTTTACCGGATGCCGGATCATCCCGGGGTCCTGCAAACCTACCTCTGGCAGGACTACGACCTGGCGCCGAAGTTCCCGGTGCTCAATTCCTTCATCGATTTCTGGCGGACGAAGCTGGAAGGGCCGCTGCATTCGATCCGCTACACGCACCGGCGGCTGATCTCGGCGTCGGAATGGCGCAATGTCAGCGGCGAACTCCTGCTCCACTGACCCATCGCGGCTGGGGTAATCTGCTCTCTTTCTTGGCATTTGCCTGCCCGGCAGGCAGGGCGTAAGGCTGAATGTCGCCGCCATCAGGCTCTGGCGCGGCGGCCAAGAAGGAGTAGCAACGATGAAGACGATCACTCTCGCGGGCGTTTCGCTTGCCGCGATCCTTGCATTCGGGTCCGCCGCGCGGGCGGACATCACGATCGGCCTCGTGGCGCCGCTGACCGGGCAGGTCGCCGCCTACGGCGCCCAGGTCAAGAACGGCGCGGAGGCGGCCGTCGCCGCGATCAACGAGAAGGGCGGCGTCAACGGCGAGAAGCTGGTGCTGAAGCTGGCCGACGATGCCGGCGACCCGGGACAGGGCGTCTCAGCGGCGAACCTTTTAGTCGGGGAGGGCGTGAAGTTCGTCGTCGGTCCGGTGACATCGGGCGTGGCGTTGCCGGCGTCGGACGTGTTCGCGGAGAACGGCGTGCTGATGGTGACGCCGACGGCCACCGCGCCTGACCTCACCGCCCGCGGCTATACGAATGTGCTGCGTACCTGCGGTCGCGACGACCAGCAGGCGGAGGTCGCCGCCGCCTACGTGGTGGCGAACATGAAGGACAAGCGCATCGCCGTCATCCATGACAAGGGCACCTACGGCCAGGGCCTCGCCGACGCCTTCAAGGCGGGCATCAATGCCGGCGGGATCCAGGAGGTGGAGTACAATTCGGTCACGCCGGGCGAGAAGGACATGTCGGCCCTCATCGCGCGTCTCAAGGATGCCAATGTCGAGGTGATCTATTTCGGCGGCTATCATCCCGAGGGCGGCCTGCTGGCGCGGCAGCTCGCCGATGCCGGCATGAAGGCGCAGATCATCGGCGGCGAGGGCCTGTCGAACACGGAATACTGGGCGATCGGCACAAGCGCCGCGGCGGGCACCCTGTTCACCAATGCCGCGGACGCGCTGAAGAACCCGTCCTCGGCCGACGCGGTGAAGGTGCTGGAGGCAGCGAACATCCCGGCGGAGGCGTTCACGCTCAACGCCTATGCCGCGGTGGAGGTGATCGCAGCCGGCATCGCCGAGGCGGGAAGCGCCGAGGATTCGGCCGCGGTCGCGGCGGCGCTCAAGGACGGCCAGCCGATCAAGACCGCGATCGGCGACCTGACCTATGCCGAGACGGGCGACCTGACCTCGCCGAGCTTCACCATGTTCAAGTGGGAAGACGGCAAGATCGTCGCGGCAGAGTAGCGCGCCAGGCACACATCGACGGCCGCGATCGCATCGCGGCTGTCACCCGCGTGTCATCCGCTGCCGGTAGGGGCGTGTCCGGACAAACGCAGCCGGAGATGCCACGCATGTCGACCCCCTCGCCCTTCCGCACCAGTCTCCTCGAAGAGAACGAGGGGCCCGGACACAACCCGAGCGCCAATCCGTCGATGGGCGAGATCATCTCGGCCCGCTTCTCGCGGCGCAGCCTTCTAAAGGGCTCGCTGGCGGTGACGGCGATCGCCGCAACGGTGAGCCCGATCGCGCTGCTCTTGGCCGACGAGGCGCGAGCCGGGGGCGCGGCCTCGGCCTTCACGTTCGACGAGGTCGAGGCGGGCGTCGACGACAGGCACCATGTCGCGGCCGGATACGACGCCGACGTGCTCCTGCGCTGGGGCGACCCGCTGTTTGCCGATGCGCCGGGGTTCGATCCGGCCGCGCAGACCGCCGCAGCGCAAGCCCGGCAGTTCGGCTACAACAACGACTTCGTCGGCTTCATCCCGCTGGACGGCTCGAACGAGCACGGGCTGCTAGTGATCAACCACGAATACACCAACCCGCACCTGATGTTCCCGGGCATCGTCGCGCTGGTGGAGAAGGACGGAAAGAAGAAGCTGGAGCAGAAGGCGCTGACGAAGGAGCAGGTCGACATAGAGATCGCGGCGCATGGCGGCACGATCGTCGAGATCCGCAAGGACGGCGGCAAGTGGCAGGTGGTGCGCGACGGGAAACTCAACCGGCGCATCACCGCTGACACACCGATGGAGATCACCGGTCCGGCGGCCGGCCACGACCGCATGAAGACCGCCGCCGACCCGACGGGCACGAAGGTGCTGGGCACCGTCAACAACTGCGCCGGCGGCGTGACGCCGTGGGGCACCTACATCATGGCCGAGGAGAACATCCACGGCTACTTCGCCGGCGAACTGCCGGCCGGACATCGCGAGGCGGCGAACTACGAACGGCTCGGCATTCCGGAAGGCTCCTACGAGTGGGCCGCGCATTACGAGCGCTACGACGTCGCCAAGGAGCCGAACGAGCCGAACCGGTTCGGCTGGATCGTCGAGGTGGACGTGAACGATCCGACCTCGACACCGAAGAAGCGCACGGCGCTCGGACGCTTCAAGCATGAAGGCGCGGAATCGATCGTGGCGAAGGACGGACGCGTGGTGTTCTATCTCGGCGACGACGAGCGTTTCGACTATGTCTACAAGTTCGTCACGGCCGGCACGTTCAACGCCGCCGACCGCGCCGCGAACATGGACCTGCTGGACGAGGGCACGCTCTACGTCGCCAGGTTCAACGCGGACGGTTCGATGGAGTGGATGCCGCTGGTGTTCGGCCAGGGACCGCTGACGGAGGCGAACGGATTTGCCAGCCAGGCCGACGTGGTGATCGAGACGCGGCGCGCGGCGGACCTGCTCGGCGCGACGAAGATGGACCGCCCGGAGGACATCCAGCCGAACCCGGTGAACGGCAAGGTCTATGTGATGCTGACCAACAATTCGAAGCGCGAGGAGGCGGATGCGGCCAACCCGCGGGCGAAGAACGCGTTCGGCCATATCATCGAGATCGCCGAAACCGATGGCGACTTCACGGCGACGAAGAGCAGATGGGACGTGCTGCTGAAATGCGGCGATCCGTCGGTGGCCGAGGTCGGGGCGTCCTTCTCGACCGCGACGACGGCGAACGGCTGGTTCGGCATGCCGGACAATTGCGCGATCGATTCCGCCGGCCGCCTCTGGGTCTCCACCGACGGCAATTCGCCCAAGGCGACGGGCCGCACCGACGGGCTGTGGGCGGTGGACACCGAGGGCGAGGCGCGGGCGACGTCGAAGCTGTTCTACCGCGTGCCGGTGGGCGCGGAACTCTGCGGTCCGACCTTCACGGCCGACGACCAGACCGCCTTCGTCGCGGTCCAGCATCCGGGCGACGGCGGCGAGGACTGGAAGGAATTCGGCCGTCCGTCCTACTACGAGGACCTGTCGACCCGCTGGCCGGACTTCTCGCTCGACATGCCGACCCGGCCGTCGGTGGTGGCGATCACCCGGCAGGGCGGCGGCAGGATCGCGAGCTGAAAGTGAGAAAGCGGTATCTCTCGCGGGTCGCTGCCTGACGAACGGCCGCGGCCTCGCGCTTGACAATTGCCGTCCCCTCGTCTGGTATCGGCAAATTGGTCAGGCCAATTGACCGGCGAGGAGGCCGGGAGCCGGACCACGGGAGGGTTCCGGCTCGATGCCGTTTGAGACGATCACGCCGCCGCACCGGCTCTACCGGCAGGTCGCGGACCAGTTGCGCCACCTGTTCGACGCGGGCGAATTCGCGGTCGGCGACCGGCTGCCGCCGGAGCGCGAGCTCGCCGAGCGCATGGGGATTTCGCGGCCGACGATCCGCGAGGCGCTGATTGCCCTCGAGGTTGAGGGACGGGTGCGCATCAAGGTCGGGTCGGGGATCTATGTCGCCCAGCCTCCGCGCATCCCGGCCGCGCCTGCGACCGGGGAGGGCCCGTTCGAACTGTTGCGGGCCAGGCAGTTCATCGAGAGCGCGATCGCGGAGGAGGCCGCGCGGCTCGCCGGGCCCGACGACATCGCCGCTCTCGACGCGGCGCTCGCGCGCATGTCGCAGGACACGCACCCCAGCCAGACGACCATCGCGCACGATCGGGATTTCCACACCGCCATCGCCTCGATCCTCGGCAATGCGGTTCTCGTGCGCGTGGTCGGCGAGCTGTTCGACCAGCGCATGACGCCGTTCTTCGCGCGGCTGTCGAGCTACTTCGAAAACTCGTCGTCCTGGCGCGAGGCGATGGCGGAGCATCGCGCGGTACGTGATGCGATCGCGGAGCGCGATCCGGCCCGGGCACGGGCCGCCATGAACGATCATCTGCGCAAGTCGCAGGACCGCTTTTCCGAAAGCTTTGCCGCGCCGG
Organism: Mesorhizobium sp.; assembly: GCA_019635735.1. GTDB lineage: Bacteria > Pseudomonadota > Alphaproteobacteria > Rhizobiales > Rhizobiaceae > Mesorhizobium_A. The sequence goes on along the minus strand of JAHBYX010000002.1, from coordinate 224,242 downwards.
CCGGCCGGCAGGGCGCCCCGGCGAAGGAGGAAGCCGGGGCGCGCTAGGCGCCCTCATCCATCACAAGATCAAAACAGGAGGAAACGATGAAATCGAGAGTAGTGACGATGCTCGGCGCCGTGGCGGCGCTGGCGCTGACCATGCCGGCGGCGCTTGCCCAGACGGCGCTGAAATGGGCGCATGTCTATGAAACGTCTGAACCCTTCCACACGGAATCCGTCTGGGCGGCCGAGGAAATCAAGAAGCGCACCGATGGACGCTACACGATCGACGTGTTTCCTGCCTCGCAGCTCGGCAAGGAAAGCGACATCAACCAGGGACTGACGCTGGGTACGGTCGACATCATCATCTCGGGCTCGAGCTTCGCGGCGCGTTCCTTCGCCCGGATCGGCGTCACCTATTACCCCTATACGTTCCGGGATGCGGACCACCTGCTCGCCTATGCCAAGAGCGACATCTACAAGACGCTGACCCAGGGCTACGAAGAGGCCTCCGGCCACCACATCACGGCGACGACCTACTATGGCACCCGTCACTCGACGGCGAACAAGCCGCTGGCCAAGTGTGAGGACATGGCCGGCCTGAAGATGCGCGTGCCGGACGTGCCGGCCTATCTCGCGATGCCGAGATCATGCGGCGCCAATACCGCCCCGATCGCCTTCGCCGAGGTCTATCTGGCGCTGCAGAACGGCACGGTCGAGGCGCAGGAGAACCCGCTCACCACGATCGAGGCCAAGAAGTTCTACGAAGTGCAGACCCATATCAACCTGACGGGCCACATCGTCGATCATCTCAACACGATCGTGTCGAAGTCGCGCTGGGCATCGCTGTCGGACGAGGACAAGCAGATCTTCACCGACGTGATGCAGGAAGCCGCCGCGCGGGCGACCGAGAAAATCGTCGCGCGCGAAAAGCAGCTCGTGCAGGAGTTCAAGGACAAGGGCCTGACGGTCGTCGAGCCCGATCTCGACACGTTCAAGAAGGCGGTGATGGAGAAGGCCACCTTCGAGGAGTTCGGCTACGAGAAGGCCGACTGGGACGCGATCCAGGCGATCAAGTAGTCCCGCATCCGGCCGGGCGTCGCGCGATGCCCGGCCGGTTCCGCCCAGCGCGCAGCCCCCAGCCGAGACGGAACGAATGGCCGAAGAGCATCATACACAGGTGACCGTCGAGGAGATCGCGCAGGCTTTCGAGGAGGAGGCGCAACCGGTCGATCTCTCGATGCATGCGGTCGAGGACTGGTTCACGATGGTGGCGTTCTGGGGCATGTCGGTCTGCGTCATCCTGCAGTTCTTCACCCGCTACGTGTTGAACAACAGCCTGGCCTGGACCGAGGAGATCGCGATCAACTGCCTGATCGTCACGGTCTTCCTGGGCTCCGCCATGTGCGTGCGCCTGTCGCGCCACATCCGGGTCGACTTCATCTACCGGATCCTGCCTCGAACCGCCGGGCGCTGGCTGGCGCTCGTCGTCGATCTCGTGACGATCGGCTTCTTCGCCTACATGACATGGCTGTTCTGGCGCTACGTCGCCATCGTCGGTAACGAGCGCATGGTCACGGTCAACCTGCCGCGCGGAATCGTCTTCTATGCGGTGCTGGCGGCCTTCGCGCTGATGCTGATCCGCGCCATACAGGTCTTCGTGACGGACTGGCGCCGCGGCGGCGGCCCCCGCCTCGACGAGGACGACAAGCCCGTGTCCGGAGCCTGATCCATGCTGGTTCTCATCGGCTCCTTCCTTCTTCTCATGCTTGTCGGCGCCCCGGTGGCGGTGTCGCTTGCCACATCCTCGCTGCTCTACCTCGTCATCTACGGCGTGGCGCCCGACATCATCGCCGCGCAGCGCATGATCGCGGGCGTCGAGAGCTTCCCGCTGCTGGCCGTTCCCTTCTTCGTGCTCGCCGGCAACCTGATGAACATCGCCGGCGTGACCGGCCGCATCTACGCCTTCGCGCTGGCGCTGGTCGGCTGGATGCGGGGCGGACTGGCGCAGGTCAATATCATCGGTTCGGTCGTCTTTTCCGGCATGTCGGGCACGGCGCTGGCGGACGCGGCGGGCATCGGCACGATCGAGATCAAGGCGATGAAGGACCACGGCTATCCGATGGAGGCAGCCGTCGGCGTGACGGCCGCTTCGGCGACGCTCGGTCCGATCTTCCCGCCGTCGCTGCCCTTCGTGATCTACGGCATGATGGCGAACGTCTCGATCGGTGCGCTGTTCATGGCCGGCATCCTGCCCGGCATCGTCATGACGGCGCTGATGATGGTGACGGTGGCGATCTTCGCCTACCGCAAGGGTTGGGGATCCGACACGCCGTTCGAGCTGCGGCGCCTGGGCGCGGCGGCGCTCGAAATCGTCATCGTCTTCGCCTTCCCGGTCGGGGTCTATCTGCTGCACGCGGCGGGACTGTCGATCAACGTCTCGGTGCTGCTGGGCCTTGCCGTGCTGGTCGCGCTCGACTGGTATTACGACTTCTCCGCCGTCATGGCGCTGATGACGCCCATCATCCTCATCGGCGGCATGACCATGGGCTGGTTCACGCCGACTGAGGCGGCGGTGGCCGCGGTCATCTGGTCGCTGTTCCTGGGCCTCGTTCGCTACCGCACGATGACGCTGAGGACGCTCGCCAAGGCGAGCTTCGAGACGATCGAGACGACGGCTTCGGTGCTGTTCATCGTCACGGCGGCCTCGATCTTCGCCTGGCTGCTGACAGTGAGTCAGGCGGCGGCGGTGTTCGCCAATTTCATGTTCGCGCTGACCGACAACTGGTGGACATTCCTGATCATCGTCAACATCCTGCTCCTGGTCGTCGGCTGCTTCCTCGACACGATCGCGGCGATCACGATCCTGGTGCCGATCCTGATCCCGATCGCGGCGCGCTACGGCATCGACCCGGTGCATCTCGGGCTGATCATCACGCTCAACCTGATGATCGGCCTGCTCACGCCGCCCGTGGGCATGATCCTCTTCGTGCTGTCGCGTATCTCGAAACTCTCGATCGAACGGACGACGATCGCCATCCTGCCCTGGCTGGTGCCGCTGTTCATCGCGCTCGCGATCATCACCTTCGTGCCGGCGGTGACGCTGTGGCTGCCCACCCAACTCGGCCTGATAAAATGAATGCCTATGCCGCCACGCTGTTCGGCCCCGAGGACCTGCGGGTTGTGGAACGCGACCTGGGGCCATTGGATCCAGGCATCGTGCGTGTCCGATTCGGCGCCGGCGGCATATGCGGTTCGGACCTGCACTATTTCCGTCATGCGCGGACCGGCGATTTTGTCGTCACCTCGCCGCTGGTGCTGGGGCATGAGGTGGCGGGGATCGTGGAGGATGTCGGCGAAGAGGTCGCGGGACTGGCGCGCGGCGACCACGTGGCGGTGAATCCGTCGCGCTGGTGCGGCCATTGCCGCGCCTGCCGCGAGGGCCGGCCGAACCTTTGCGAAAACATCTATTTCATGGGCTCGGCCTCGAAGACGCCGCACATGCAGGGCGGGTTCGCCAGCCTGTTCGACGCGGCGGCGGCGCAATGCGTCAAGGTGCCGGCCAGCCTGCCGCTCGCCGCCGCTGCGCTGGCCGAGCCGCTGGCGGTGGCCCTGCACGCAGTAGCACGCGCGGGCGACGTCGCGGGCCGCCATGTCGCGTTGTGCGGCGCGGGGCCGATCGGCCTTCTGTGCATGCTCGCCGTGCGGCTGGCGGGGGCAGCGAGGATCACGGTCATCGACGTGGCGGCCGCGCCGCTCGCCTTCGCGCAGACGCTCGGAGCCGACGGCGTGATCGACGTGTCGGACGGAGATTCGGCCCTGCGCAAGATCGCGGCGTCGGCACCGATCGACGTCGCGCTGGAAGTCTCGGGCACGGCCGCGGGCCTCGGGTCGGCGATCCGGGCGGTGAGGCGGGGCGGCACGGTCGTGCAAGTGGGCAACCTGCCGGGCGGCGACATCGCCGTGCCGGCAAATGCGATCATGGCCAAGGAACTCGACGTCAGGGGCTCGTTCCGCTTCGGCGAGGAGTTTTATCGCGCGGTCGAGCTGATCGTCTCGGGGGAGATCGACGTGATGCGGCTGGTGACGGCGCAGCGTCCGCTCAGCGACGCGCCCGACGCGTTCCGGCTGGCGCTCGACCGCAGCCAAAGCGTCAAGGTCGTGCTGACGGCGGGGTGAAGGGGCGCGAAAATTTCGCGCTACCTCGTCCCGAAAATCGCGCTGCCGACGCGGACGCTGGTGGCGCCGAAGGCGATGGCGGTCTCGTAGTCGCCGGACATGCCCATGGAGAGTTTTTCCACTCCCGCCTCCGCGGCGATTTTTGCCAGCAAGGCGAAATGCGGGCCGGGATTCTCGTCGGCCGGGGGGATGCACATCAGGCCTTCGACGGCGAGCCCGTGGACGTCGCGGCAGCGGGCGGCGAAGGCGGCGGCCTCACGCGGGTCGATGCCTGCCTTCTGCGGCTCCAGGCCGATATTGACCTGCACGTAGAAGCGCAGGCGACGGTCCTGCTTTGCGCCTTCCTTCGCCAGTTCGGCGGCGATCTTCTCGCGGTCGACCGTCTCGATAACGTCGAACAGGGCGACAGCTTCCTTCGCTTTGTTGGACTGGAGCGGGCCGATGAGGTGGAGTTCGAGGTCGGGAAACTCTTCGCGTAGCACCGGCCATTTCGCCTGCGCCTCCTGCACGCGGTTCTCGCCGAAGACGCGCTGGCCGGCGAGGATGACGGGGCGAATGGCGTCGGCCTCGAAGGTCTTGGAGACTGCCACGAGTGTGACCGAACCGGCGGGGCGCTGCGCGGCCCTCTCGGCGGCGGCGATGCGGCCGCGGACGTCGAGGAGGTTGGCGGCGGCGTCCGGCTTGTCGTACCCTCCGACCGCGCCGTCATCCTCGGGCTTGTCCCGAGGATCTGCCGGGGTTGATGGGTGTTTCATGCGATCGAGTCCTGTCGTGGATTGACGTCGCAGGGCGGCAGATCCTCGGGACAAGCCCGAGGACGACGGCAGTCTGGAAGGGCGTGCGGCCCAAGCTCCATCTGCGGCAGCCTCCACCGAACGGTCGTCTCTTATTGATTCCGCCGGCAAACCGTGGTGAAGGTCCGCCGCGACGCTTCTTTGTGTGAAATAATCCCCGATGGCAACCGAACGATACAATCCCCGCACCGCCGAGCCGAAATGGCGCAAGGCATGGGACGACGCGAAGCTCTTCGAAACGAGGAACGACGATCCGCGCCCGAAATACTACGTGCTGGAGATGTTCCCCTATCCGTCGGGCCGCATCCATATGGGCCACGTGCGCAACTACACGATGGGCGACGTGGTGGCGCGGTGGCGGCGCGCCATGGGCTACAACGTGCTGCACCCGATGGGGTGGGACGCGTTCGGCCTGCCGGCGGAGAACGCGGCGCGCGACAACAAGGTCAATCCGCGCACCTGGACCTATGCCAACATCGAGACGATGAAGGGCCAGTTGAAGACGATGGGCCTGTCGCTCGACTGGGCGCGCGAGATCGCGACCTGCGACCCGTCCTACTACAGGCACCAGCAGAAGATGTTCCTGGACTTCTGGAAGGCGGGGCTGGCCGAGCGCAAGTCGGCCAAGGTCAACTGGGATCCGGTCGACATGACGGTGCTCGCCAACGAGCAGGTGATCGACGGCAAGGGCTGGCGCTCGGGTGCGCCGGTCGAGCAGCGCGACCTGACGCAGTGGTTCTTCAAGATCACATCGATGTCGCAGCAGCTGCTGGACGGGCTGGAGACGCTCGACCGCTGGCCGGACAAGGTCAAGCTGATGCAGTCGAACTGGATCGGCCGCTCGGAAGGCCTGCTGCTGCGCTGGAAGGTGGCCGAGGGCACGGCACCGGCCGGCGAGACCGAGCTGGAGGTCTATACGACGCGTCCGGACACGATCTTCGGCGCCTCCTTCATGGCGATCGCGGCCGACCATCCGATGGCGAAGGCGGCGGCCGCGAAGAACCCGGCGCTGAGGAGCTTCATCGAGGAGATCAAGAAGGGCGGCACGTCCGCTGCCGAGATCGAGACCGCGGAGAAGATGGGCTTCGACACCGGCGTGCGCGTGGTGCATCCGTTCGATTCGTCGTGGACGCTGCCGGTCTATGTCGCGAACTTCGTGCTCATGGACTACGGCACCGGCGCGATCTTCGGCTGCCCGTCGGGCGACCAGCGCGACCTCGACTTCGCGCGCAAATACGACCTGCCGGTGGTGCCGGTGGTGATGCCGAAGGACGCGGATGCCGCGACCTTCGCCATTGCCGACGAGGCTTATGTCGACGACGGCGTGATGATCAATTCGCGATTCCTCGACGGCATGGCGCCGAAGGACGCCTTCGACGAGGTGGCGACGCGGCTGTCGGGCGTGACGGTCGGCAACCGGCCGCAGGGCGAGCGCAAGGTGCAGTTCCGCCTGCGCGACTGGCTGATCTCGCGCCAGCGCTACTGGGGCTGCCCGATCCCGGTGATCCACTGCGACGATTGCGGCGCGGTGCCGGTGCCGGACGACCAGCTGCCGGTGCTGCTGCCCGACGACGTGTCGTTCGACAGGCCGGGCAATCCGCTCGACCACCATCCGACGTGGAAGCACGCCAACTGCCCGAAATGCGGCAAGGCGGCGCGGCGCGACACGGACACGATGGATACGTTCGTCGATTCGTCCTGGTATTTCGCCCGCTTCACCGACCCGTGGAACGAGGAGCGGCCGACGGACCTCGCGCATGTCGACGGGCCGAATGGGTGGCTGCCGGTCAACCAGTATATCGGCGGTATCGAGCACGCGATCCTGCATCTCTTGTATTCTCGCTTCTTTGCCAGGGCGATGAAGGCGACGGGGCACCTGAACGCGGTCGAGGAGCCGTTCGAGGGCCTGTTCACGCAGGGCATGGTGGTGCACGAGACCTACAAGGGGCCGCAAGGCTGGGTCACGCCCGCGGAGGTCAGGATCGCCGAGATCGACGGCAGGCGCAGCGCAGCACTCGCCGCCGACGGTTCGCCGATCGAGATCGGCTCGATCGAGAAGATGTCGAAGTCGAAGAAGAACGTAGTCGACCCCGACGACATCATCGCCACCTATGGCGCCGACACGGCGCGCTGGTTCATGCTGTCGGATTCGCCGCCCGAGCGCGACGTGATCTGGACCGAGGCCGGCGTCGAGGGCGCGCACCGCTTCGTGCAGCGCGTCTGGCGTCTGGTGGCCGAGGCGGCGGACGAACTGTCGAAAACGGCTCCCGAGGCTGCCCGCGAGGGGGCCGCCGGCGAGCTGTCGAAGGTGGCTCACAAGACGCTGAAGGCGGTGGGCGAGGAGATCGGGCGGCTGGGCTTCAACAAGGCCGTCGCGCGGCTCTACGAGCTCACGAACACGCTGCAGGGCCCGGTCGCGGAGCTGGCGGCCGGCAAGGCCGACGCGCCGATGGCAGGCGCGGTGCGCCAGGCGGTCGAGTTCCTGATCGCCATGATCGCGCCGATGACCCCGCATCTGGCGGAGGAGTGCTGGCAGGCGATCGGCGGCGAGGGTATGGCGGCGCAGCGCCTCTGGCCCAAATACGATCCGGCGCTCACCGTCGACAACGAGATCGTGCTGCCGGTGCAGATCAACGGCAAGAAGCGTGGTGATTTGACAATCGCCCGCGACGCAGATCAAGCTGCCGTCGAACAGGCCGCGCTCGCGCTTGACTTCGTCCAGAAGGCTCTGGAAGGAAAGGCGCCGCGCAAGGTGATCGTAGTGCCGCAAAGGATCGTCAATGTCGTCGCCTGAGATGAACCGGCGGCGCGCGATGCGGGGACTGGCCGCCCTGGCGGGTCTTGCCGTGATATCGGCCTGCACGGCGCGTCCGCTCTACAGCGATGCGGGCCTGCAGACCGGCGCGCTCGCCGGCAACGCGGCGCGGCCGTCGATCCTCGTCAAGCCGGCGACGACCCGCGTCGGGCTCGAGGTGCGCAACCATCTCGTCTTCCTCCTGACCGGCGGCGGCAACGAGCCTGCCGATGCCGCCTATACGTTCGAGCCGTCGGTCTCGTCGGTGAGCACCAGCACCGCGACGGTTCAGCGGACCATCGATACCGAGCCGACGTCGGGCCAGGTGACAGTGACCGCCAGCTACAGGATCATCGACAACAAGACCGGCCAGCCGGTCGCCGCGGGCACGCGCTCGATGGTCGCGTCCTACGACATTCCCCGCCAGGAGTTTGCCGCAATACGCGCCCTGCGCGACGCCGAAAACCGCGCCGCGCGGGAACTGGCCGAAGTCCTGCGCCTGACGATCGGACAGGAACTGGCGCGGCTTCCTTCCACAACCTGAGGATTACATTCTCGGAACAGAGCCGCTTTTCCGCCGTTTTTCACCTGCGTCATTCGCACGTCACCGTTCTCGGCGAGAAGCTGAGGCGTCGAGAGCCGGAGGTAACATGACGACTTCCCACTACGGGCTTCTATCCGGCCGGCTCGAAGCGCTGCGGACAGGCGGCGATCATGTGATCGACCAGCTGATCGCCGAACGTACAACACTGATCTCCAAGCACCCGCTCTGGCCGCTGATCAGGCCGCTGCTGGTTCGTTTTCTTCATTACAAGCAAGCGGTTGCAATGGCGGACCAGATCGCCCGGCTCGACGGCTGGCGTGCGTTCGAGTTGATCAGCAACCTGCTGTCGCTCGATATCACGCTGAAGGGAATGTCGAACCTTCCGGGTTCCGGCGGCTTCATCCTCGCGCCGAATCACCCGACCGGGATCGCCGACGGCATCGCCATCTTCGACACGTTGAAGGCGGTGCGTCCGGACATGACCATTTTCGCCAATCGGGACGCCCTGCGGGTTTCGCCGGGTTTCAGGGACATGATCATTCCGGTGGAATGGCGGTCTGGCGAGAAGTCCTATGGCAAGTCGCGCGATACGCTGGAGATGACCGCGAGGGCCTTCGCCGAGAACAGGGCGGTGGTGCTTTTCCCGTCCGGCCGTCTTGCCTACTGGCACGAAGGAAGGTTGACGGAAAGGCCGTGGCAGAACTCGGTCGTGTCGCTGGCACGCCGTTACAACTATCCGGTCATTCCCACACATATCTCGGCGCGGAACTCCGGCCTGTTCTATTTCCTGTCGAAGCACTCGACAGAAATCCGCGACATGACGCTGTTCCACGAGCTTCTGAACAAGAAGGGCCAGAAGTTCGCGATCTCGATCGGCCGGCCGATCACGCCCGACCAACTGGACGGCGATCCGGCCGAGGTCGCGGCTGCGCTGCAGGAGCACACCGCCATCCGGATGGCGACGGAACCGGACGCCGTCTTCGCACCGGCCGCGCGTGTCCTGCCGGACGCTGCCTGAGGCTTTCTTACCCGACGGAAGCCATTTATCCTGGCCTTGTTCAGGAGGGTGGATGATGCGACGAATCGCGGCCGGTGTCCTTTTCTGCGCGGCTCTGGCCGTGCCGGCTTTCGGCCAGGCCATCGCGCCGGGCGAAGAGGGCGAACTGGCAAATTTCCTGAAGCCCGAAGCGGGCAAACGGATCTGCTACGCGCGGATCTACACGCCCGAGCATCTGGCCAAGCATCCGAAGCAGAAGGTGACGGAAATCGGTTTCCGGCTGGCCTACTACCGCTTCCCGCCCGACGAGTTCTATCCGCAGGGGCAGCGCAACTACTATTTCGCGCTGACAGCCAAGCGGAAGGGCAGCACCCGGCTGCTGACGGCAAGGGGCGAGTGCGGTCCGAACGGCAACAGCATCGGCTGCGGCGTGGAATGCGACGGCGGCGGCGTGAGCGTCACCCGCCGCCCGGGCGACAAGATCCTCGTCAGCCTCGGAAAGGGCGGCTGGATCCGCATGAGCGAAGGCTGCGACGAGGGCGATGCGGTCGACCTCGAAGCCGGCGAGGACGACCGCGAGTTCCTGTTGAGCCGGCTGCCGGATTCGGCGTGCCCGCCTTACGGCGCATGGTAGGGCGCCCGGACCGGTCCCGGATCAGACGAAGGTGACGTCCATGCCAGGCAGATCGTAGTTGCCGACGATCGTCTGCCAGCGTTCGCCGGGCGCGATCGGAAAGGCGCGCGTGATCGTTCCCGTCGAGATGATGTCGCCGGCGCGGACCGGGGCTTCGTCGGCATCTTCCGCCAGGGCCGCAACGAGGTGGGCAAGCGCATGGACCGGGCCGTCCAGCACGTTCGCACCAAGGCCAAGGTCCACTTCCGTGCCGTCCCTGCGCAGCGAGATCGTCAGGTTTGCCAGCGCCCGCGGTAGGGTGGACCGCTCGGCGCGCGGCACGGGACGGCGCGGGCCGACGAGGAGCATTCCATGCAGGGCGCCGACGGCGGTGCAGTCTGCCGCGCGGAAACGCCAGTCGGGAAACGGCGACTGCACGATCTCATAGCCGTGCGCGATCCAGCCGATCCGTCCGGCGATCGCCCCGACGTCCATGCCGGGCTCGAGGTCGTCTTCAAGGCCGACCATGATCTCGGGCTCTATGCGCGGCTGGACGAGATCGCCGACGGCGACCGTCATGCCGGGCTGTGCGTCAGCGAGCGTCGCGTCCCAGACGTCGCCCCAGATCGGCGCCCAGACATCGTATTCCGGCCAGATGCCCCGGTTGGTGAAGCCGATCTTGCGCCCGACCTTGGTGAGGCCGCGAGCCTCGCGCAGGCGGGCCAGCTCACGGGCGACGGCCTGCGCCTGGCGGGCCTCGAGCCCGCCATCGCGGCCGGTGAACGGCGCGATCTGGAGGTGTTCGTCCAGTGCCGACAGAACCTCGCGGGCGATGTCGGCGACCGGTCGCATGGAGCGTCAGCCGATCTTCTGGCCGGTCTTGGCCCAGTCGGCGAGGAACTGCTCCAGACCCTTGTCGGTCAACGGATGCTTGACCAGCGCCTTGAGGACAGCGGGCGGGGCGGTGACGACATCGGCGCCGATGAGAGCCGACTGCTTGATGTGGTTCACGGTGCGGGCAGACGCGGCGAGGATCTCGGTGTCAAAGCCGTAATTGTCGTAGATGTGGCGGATCTCGGCGATCAGCTCCATGCCATCGAGGCCGATGTCGTCGATGCGGCCGATAAAGGGGGAGACGAACGAAGCGCCGGCCTTGGCCGCCAACAGCGCCTGGTTGGCGGAGAAGCACAGGGTGACGTTGACCATCCGGTCCATCTGCGTGCGGATCGCCTTGCAGGCCTTGAGACCTTCGAGCGTCAGCGGCACCTTGATACAGACATTGTCGGCCAGCTTTGCCAGCGTCTCCGCCTCGCGCATCATCTCCTTGAACTCCGTCGCCACGACCTCGGCGGAAACCGGACCCTCGACGATCGAGCAGATCTCCTTCGTGACGTCCGCGATCGAGCCGCCGGATTTGAGGATCAGCGAGGGGTTGGTGGTCACGCCGTCGACCAGACCCAGATCGTTGAGTTCGCGGATTTCCTTCACGTCGGCGGTGTCGACAAAGAACTTCATGGGCGTCTCCTTCAATTCCTGGCCGGCATGTCGCGGCGTCGGGCGGATCGGCCCGCCCTCGGCGGCGCGGCCGCCGTTGATCGGCCTTTGCTCTAGCCGAAACTCAATGCAAGGTCACGCGCCATGAACAGAGATTCGCCACGACCGAAAACGGCGGCGGTGCTGGTGCCGATGCCGGCCGAGCGGCCGTATACCTATGCCGTGCCGGACGGCATGCAGGTGGTGCCGGGATCGATCGTGCAGGTGCCGCTGGGGCCGCGCGAGGTGGCTGGCGTGGTCTGGGATGCCGACCCCGGCAGCGTCGACCCGAAGAAGCTGAGGGCGATCACGAGAACCTTCGACTGCCCGCCGCTGTCGCAGGACATGCGCCGCTTCATCGACTGGGTGGCCGACTACACGCTGTCGCCGCCGGGGCTCACGGCGCGCATGGCGTTGCGCGCGCCGGCGGCCTTCGATCCGGAGCCATGGATCGAGGGTCTGAAGCCGACCGGCAACGCGCCGGACCGGATGACCGATGCGCGCCGGCGGGTGATGGAGCTTGCCGGCGACGGCTTCGCCTGGACGCGCTCGGGCCTCGCGCATGCGGCGGGCGTCACCCCGGCGGTCATCGACGGAATGCGGGCGCAGGGCGTGTTCGAGGACACGCTCATCCCGCCGCGTCCGGTGGTCGCGCCGCCCGATCCCTCCTATGCACGCCAGGAGCTCAATCCGGACCAGCAGGCGGCGGCCGACAGGCTCGCCGCGACGGTCAAGGCCGGCGGCTATTCGGTGACGCTCCTCGACGGCGTCACCGGATCGGGCAAGACCGAGGTCTATTTCGAGGCGATCGCCGCCGCGGTCGAGGCCGGACGGCAGGTGCTGGTGCTTTTGCCGGAGATCGCGCTGACGCATGCCTTCCTCGAACGTTTCCAGCAGCGTTTCGGCGCCAAGCCGGCGGAATGGCATTCGGATCTCGCGCCGAGGATGCGCGAGCGGGTGTGGCGGCAGGTGGCCGAGGGACAGGTTCGGGTGGTGGCCGGCGCGCGCTCGGCGCTGTTCCTGCCATTCAACGAGCTCGGGCTGATCGTGGTCGACGAAGAGCACGATCCGGCCTTCAAGCAGGAGGACCGGGTCTATTACAACGCGCGCGACATGGCGGTGGTGCGCGGCCATATCGGCGATTTCCCGGTGATCCTGTCGTCGGCCACGCCGTCGGTGGAGACGCGGGTCAACGCGCAGACCGGGCGCTATGCGCGCGTGGCGTTGCCCTCGCGCTATGCCGAGGCGGCGCTGCCGGAGCTCGCCGCCATCGACCTCAGGCGCCACCCGCCTGCGCGGGGCGGCTTCCTGTCGCCGCCGCTGATCGAGGCAATCCAGAAGACGCTGGAGAAAGAAGAACAGTCGCTCTTGTTCCTCAACCGGCGCGGCTATGCGCCGCTGACGCTGTGCAGGGTCTGCGGCCACCGCTTCCAGTGCCCCGACTGCTCGTCCTGGCTGGTCGAGCACCGGTTCCGCGGCCAGCTCGTCTGCCACCAGTGCGGCCACACCGAGAAGAAGCCGGAAGCGTGTCCGGAATGCGGGACGCTCGATCATCTGGTCGCCTGCGGGCCGGGCGTCGAGCGCATCGCCGAGGAGGTGGTGTCGCTTTTCCCCGATGCGCGCACGATCGTCCTGTCGTCGGACCTCGTCGGCGGGGTGCGGCGGCTGAGACTCGAACTGGAGGCAGTGGCGAAGGGCGAGGCCGACATCGTCATCGGCACGCAGCTGGTCGCCAAGGGGCACAATTTCCCGAACATGACACTGGTGGGGGTGGTGGACGCCGATCTCGGGCTCGCCAACGGCGATCCGCGCGCGGCGGAGCGGACGTTCCAGTTGCTCAGCCAGGTGACGGGACGCGCGGGACGCACCGGCAAGAAGAGCCGCGGCCTGCTGCAGACCTACCAGCCCGACCATCCGGTGATGCGGGCGATCGTCTCCGGCGACGCGGAGAGCTTCTACGAGCGCGAGATCGCCGAGCGCGAGCGCGCCCACCTGCCGCCGTTCGGCCGGCTCGCCGGCATCATCGTCAGCGCGGCGAGCCGGGCGGAGGCGGAAGGCCATGCGCGCGGCCTGCGGCGCGCGGCGCCCGAAGCCGCCGACATCCACGTGCTGGGTCCGGCCGAAGCGCCGCTGGCGCTCGTCGGCGGGCGGCACCGCTTCCGGCTCCTGGTGCAGGGCGAGCGGAAGTCGCACCTCCAGGGGTTCGTGCGGAAAATGCTGGCCGACGGCCCGAAGGTGCGCGGCAGCGTGCGGGTCGCGGTGGATATCGACCCGCAGAGTTTTCTGTGAGGTGTGATGCTACGCCGGCAACGGCGACGTGAGCGGATCGAAATGCGCGACACCGAGCACCCCGAAATGGCGGGCATTGGACGTCAGGACCGTGAGATCGTGGACGCGCGCAGTTGCCGCGATCAGCACATCGGCCAGGCCCGGGCTGCGCCCGCGAGCGATGGCCGCATCTTCGATCTCCCCGGCGAGGCTGGCGATTGCGGTGTCGACAGGGAGCGTCCGATCTTCAAAGTCGACGAGCATCGAAGTCAGCCAAGTCTCCAGGCGGTCTGCCCTTGAAAGCCCGCCTGCGCGCCTCAGCTTTGCGATTCCTCTTTTGGTTTCGAGCACGACGATCGATGACGTCAAGAGCGCCTCCCGCGTGCCCTTTTCCACTATCCAGCGCTTCAGGGGCAGTGGGACAGCCGGCCGGTCGGCCGCAAAAATCGACAGGACCGATGTGTCGATGAGAAAGCCGCTCACAAGTCGATATCGCGAGAGGGTGACGGGTTTCGTTCCAATTCGACGCCGCCCGGGAAAGTCAGCAGAAACTCTCCGAAGTTGCGCTTTTTCTCAGGATGCAGCTTTCTCGCATCCTCGACCGACACGATCACGGCAGCCGGCTTCCCATGCCGTGTGATCATTGTAGGCTCGCCGTTCTCCGCCGCGTCGATGAGTGCGGACAGGCCGGCTTTCGCTTCCCGGACCTGCATAGTTCTCATGCGAGCCTCCTTGTGGTCCCATGTAGTCACAATATAGAGGAGCCCGCTCGGACTGCAAGCCCAAGTGCCGGGGCGCGGGGCCGATTGACCCTTACCGCTTCCCGTAAGCGCGCCGGTGTCAGCCCTGATGCCGCTCCAGGAGCCGACGCAGGGCCGACAGGGCGCGCGTTGCTTCCACAGTGTCGACGCCGGTGAGTTTCTCGGCGATCCCCTCCGTCCACGGAACGCGCCTGTCCTCGACCTGGGCATGGAGGCGCCTGCCTTTCTCGGTCGGGACAACGAAGGGCGAGCGCTTGTGGTCCGGATTGGGCTCGTATCCGAGTATGTCGTCGCGACACATCTCGTTGACCAGCCGCTGAATGGACTGACGCGATTGGCCCAGAATGCGTGCGAGGTCGGAGACCGTGCAGCGGGCGCGGCTCGCCGCGAGGGTGCCGAGGACCTGCCAGCGTGCGCTGGTGAGACCGAGGTCCGCCATCAGGCCGTCGCCGGCGGCGATGAGCTGGCCGTGGAGGCGCAGGACCTCGTAGATCAGCGTTCCGGCGGCCAGCCCCCGGGGAGTCGGTGCGTTTTTCATACGAGGCGAGTAACATATTGACAATATGTTGTCATTCTCCTAATTGTCAACATGTTGTCAATCAGGAGAATGATCATGTCTGCAGCGACACCCAACAACGCGCTCTATCGTATCGACAAGTTCGCCGTTCCAACCGCATCGCTCGGCGAGTTCGCGGCCCTGGTCGGGCGCACCCACGAAATCCTCCAACGGCAGGAAGGCTTCGTCCGCGACCTGGTTCTCGAGCAGATCTCGGGGCCCGGCGAGTTCAACATCGTCACCCTCGTCGAATGGGCGGACGAACGCAGCTATCAGGCGGCAGCCGAGGCTATCGCGCGCTTCCACGAAGAGATCGGCTTCGACCGGCGCGCGACGGTGAACCGGCTTGGTGTCCGGGCCGATCTAGGCCTTTATCGGGAGAATTCGAACACCTGATCCGCTGGAGGGGACTTGCGGCACGTCCGCTTCGAGGAGGTCGAGAAGCGGTGGGCCATGCGTTCGCCGCAATGGCAAGAAGAAGCGACTGGATATCGACCCGCAGAGCTTTTCTAGGATGGACGGGCCGTCCCTCGGGTGTCGGCATCTCTTACGATCACACTCAGAGAGCCGTCGGTTTCGAGCACGACGCGATCGACCCGACCGCTGCCGATGCGGCCACTCTGACGTATCGCCGCTTCGATCTCGTCCCTGGAGATGCGTTCGCGCCGCATCGCCGATTCCACCGGCCGACCGCCCTCCAGAACCGCGCGAGGATTCGACTTGATCAGATCGCGGACGGCCTTCGATCTCACCGACAGCCAGCTGATGGCGAACTGAGCGCCGATTAGGAGCGCGAAGGCCGTCAGACCTTCGCTCAGAGCGACCGAGCGGTCGAGGAGGATTGTGGCCAAGGTCGACCCCAAGGCCACGGTCACTACCAGGTCGAAAGCGTTCATCTTGCTGAGCGTCCGCTTGCCGGACAGCCTCAGCAGAACGATCAGCCAGCCATACGCGAACACACCTACGAGCACGATCCGGAGGGGTCCGGACCAGTCGCCAAAGAAGATTTCCGAACTCATCGTCGAGACACCGGCCGAAAGTCATTCTTTTCGGCGCCGCCGGTCCCGTTCGGCCCGCGTTTGCGGGTCGAGGTTCTCGAAGCTCTCGATCAGGTCTTCCGTCTCGTCCTTCTCGTCCGGTAAGGCATACCGCTGGTTCTGGATGTTGCTCTGGTCGTTGCCCTGAAGACTGTTCTTTCCCATCCGCTCGTCAGCGAGGGCGCCTTCCGTCAGGCGGACGTTGCGATTCACGTTGCGCCGGGGCGTGTCGCCTTGCTTCATCATTCTCTCCCTGCGTTGGCATACAGGGGTAATCCCTGCCGGACGCGCATGTTCCCCTGAAAGGAAAGCGGGTGTCGAAAGATTGCAGGATGCTGTTTTTCAGGTAGATTCCGGCCGCCGACGGTAAGATTCGCGGGGGCTTCGATGGAATTCGCATTTCCCTGGCCGTTCAGCCATGGCGAGTGGCTGGCGTGGTCGTCGGCGGTCGTCACGGTCCTGTTCGGGCTGATCCTGTTCTTCGCGCCCGGCCTGTCGCTGCGGCTGCTGCGCCTGCAGACGACGCCGGAACATCCGGAAGCGCTGGCGGAGGCGCGGGCGACGATGTCGGGCTTCTATCTCGGGCTCGGGCTTACCTGCATCCTCTTCGCCCAGCCGATGCTCTACATCGCGCTCGGCGTGTCCTGGGCGCTGACCGCGTTCGGGCGCATCGTCTCGATGATGTCCGACAGGGGAAACACCCTCTACAACTGGGTTTCCGTGGCGGTCGAGATCGTGCTCGCCGCGCTGCCGCTGGCCTTTGCATTCGGGCTCGTTCCCTGAGCCTCTGCGGATGTAGGGTGACTGCGACAAAACTGCCGCAAAACCGTGCGCTGCGGCGTGTTGCGACTCCGGAAGGCCTGTGCTAGACGGCAATCGACTTTTGGCCGGGGGATGCGGCAAGGCCACGCTTCCGGGTTGAAAAAATCAACAAGGCCAATGATTTAGCCAGAGTATCATACTCCAGCGGACAATCCTTGCGCCTCTCAGGCTAGAGAAAAGACGATCTGTGGCAAAGTCTGGTTCGACCATCTCCGGCGTTGCGGAAAGATATGCGGGCTCGCTGTTCGAGCTCGCAGCCGAAGCGAAGGCTGTTCCGGCGGTCGAGAAGGACCTTGCGAGCTTCGAGTCAATGCTCGCAGGCAGTGCCGACCTGAAGCGTCTCGTCGAGAGCCCGGTCTTCTCGTCCGACGAACAGTTCAACGCCATTTCCGCGATCGTGAAGAAGGCCGGCTTCTCGGCGCTGACCGGCAATTTCCTGCGCGTCGTGGCGCAGAACCGCCGCCTGTTCGCGGTGCCCGGAATGATCCGCGCCTTCCGCGAGATCGCAGCCGAAAGCCGGGGCGAGGTTGCCGCGGAGGTCACCTCCGCGCATTCGCTGACGGCCGCCCAGCAGGCCGAACTCAAGACGGCGCTCAAGGCCGTCGCCGGCAAGGATGTCACGATATCCCTGACGGTCGATCCCGCTCTTCTCGGCGGCATGGTGGTCAAGATCGGCTCGCGCCAGATCGACACCTCGCTGCGCACCAAACTCAATTCGCTCAAGCTCGCACTTAAAGAGGTCGGCTGATGGACATCCGCGCCGCGGAAATTTCCGCAATTCTCAAGGACCAGATCAAGAACTTCGGCAAGGAAGCCGAAGTCTCGGAGGTCGGTCAGGTTCTGTCGGTCGGTGACGGTATCGCCCGCGTCTACGGTCTGGACAATGTCCAGGCCGGCGAGATGGTCGAATTCCCCGGCGGCATCCGCGGCATGGCGCTCAATCTCGAGACCGACAATGTCGGCGTCGTCATCTTCGGCAACGACCGCGACATCAAGGAAGGCGACACCGTCAAGCGCACCGGCGCCATCGTCGACGTGCCGGTCGGCCCCGGCCTGCTCGGCCGCGTTGTCGATGCGCTCGGCAACCCGATCGACGGCAAGGGCCCGATCGTCGCGGCGGAGCGCCGCCGCGTCGACGTCAAGGCGCCCGGCATCATCCCGCGCAAGTCGGTGCACGAGCCCATGTCGACCGGCCTCAAGGCCATCGACGCGCTGATTCCGATCGGCCGCGGCCAGCGTGAGCTGGTCATCGGCGACCGCCAGACCGGCAAGACCGCGATCATCCTCGACACCTTCCTCAACCAGAAGCCGCTCAACGCCGGCACCGACGAGAAGGCCAAGCTCTACTGCGTCTACGTCGCGGTGGGCCAGAAGCGCTCGACCGTCGCGCAGTTCGTGAAGGTGCTGGAAGAGCGCGGCGCGCTCGAATATTCCGTCGTCATCGCGGCGACCGCGTCGGACCCGGCGCCGATGCAGTTCATCGCGCCGTTCGCCGGCTGCGCCATCGGCGAATATTTCCGCGACAACGGCAAGCACGCCGTGATCGCCTATGACGACCTGTCCAAGCAGGCCGTCGCCTATCGTCAGATGTCGCTCCTGCTGCGCCGCCCGCCGGGCCGCGAAGCCTATCCCGGCGACGTGTTCTTCCTGCATTCGCGCCTGCTCGAACGCGCCGCCAAGATGAACGACGACAACGGCGCCGGTTCGCTGACCGCGCTGCCGGTCATCGAGACGCAGGCCAACGACGTGTCGGCCTACATCCCGACCAACGTGATCTCGATCACCGACGGCCAGATCTTCCTCGAGACCAACCTGTTCTTCCAGGGCATCCGTCCGGCGGTGAACGTCGGCCTCTCGGTGTCGCGCGTCGGTTCGGCCGCCCAGGTCAAGGCGATGAAGCAGGTCGCCGGCTCGATCAAGGGCGAGCTCGCCCAGTATCGCGAGATGGCCGCCTTCGCCCAGTTCGGCTCGGACCTCGACGCCGCCACGCAGCGCCTGCTCAACCGCGGCGCCCGCCTGACGGAACTGCTCAAGCAGCCGCAGTTCTCGCCGCTGAAGACGGAAGAGCAGGTCGTGGTGATCTTCGCCGGCGTCAACGGCTATCTCGACAAGCTGGCCCTCAACCAGGTCGGCAAGTTCGAGCAGGGCCTGCTCGGCTACATGCGTTCGGAGGGCAAGGAGGTGCTCGACACCATCCGCACCGAGAAGCAGATCTCCGACGGCACCCGCGAAAAGCTCAAGGCGGCCATCGACGCGTTCGCCAAGACCTTCGCCTGAACCGCTAGTGGATAGGCCCGCATGGCTTCCCTGAAAGATCTCCGGAACCGGATCGCCTCGGTCAAGGCGACGCAGAAGATCACCAAGGCGATGCAGATGGTCGCCGCGGCGAAGCTGCGCCGCGCGCAGGAGGCGGCCGAAGCCGCGCGTCCCTATTCGCAGCGCATGGGCGCGGTTCTGGCCAACATCGCCGGCGCGGTGTCGGGCGGTGACGCCCCGGCGCTGATGACCGGCACGGGCAAGGACGACACGCATCTGCTGGTCGTCGCCACCGCCGAGCGCGGCCTGTGCGGCGGTTTCAACTCGCAGATCGCCCGCCTGGCGCGCGAGCATATCCGCCGGCTCCAGGCGGCCGGCAAGACGGTGAAGATCATCACCGTCGGCAAGAAGGGCAACGACATCCTGCGCCGCGACTACGCCGCGCTGATCATCGACAGGATCGAGCTGCGTGACGCCAAGCAGGTCGGCTTCGTCCATGCCGACATGATCGCGCGCAAGGTGATCACCCTGTTCAACCAGGGCGCTTTCGACGTCTGCACGCTGTTCTATTCGGAGTTCAAGTCGGTGATCAGCCAGATCCCGACCGCGCAGCAGATCATCCCCGCCGCCGCGCCGGCATCGGATGTGAAGGTCGCGGCCAATTCGGCCGTCTACGAATACGAGCCCGAGCCGGGCGAGATTCTCGCGGACCTCATCCCGCGCAACATCAAGGTGCAGATCTTCCGCGCGCTGCTGGAAAACGCAGCCGGCGAGATGGGCGCCAAGATGAGCGCCATGGACAATGCAACCCGCAACGCGGGCGACATGATCAACCGGCTGACGATCACTTACAACCGCCAGCGTCAGGCGCAGATCACCAAAGAACTTATCGAGATCATCTCGGGCGCCGAGGCGCTCTAGGAGCGGACCTTACGGGTCGCTCGCAAAGGAAACAGGAAAGAGGGTCGTCACGATGGCAAAGGCCGCAACTCCGAAGGCTCCCGCAGCCGCAAAGGCTCCGGCAAAGGCAGCCGCCGCTCCCAAGGCCGCGGCCCCGAAAGCTGCAAGCAAGGCAGCCTCCAAGGCGTCGTCCTCGCTCGCCTCGGTAACCGCCTCGGGCGGCACGATGACGGGCGGCAAGGCTGCCGGCAAGGTCGCCCAGGTCATCGGCGCCGTCGTCGACGTGTCCTTCGAAGGCGTGCTGCCGCCGATCCTGAACGCGCTCGAGACGATGAACGGCGGCAACCGCCTGGTCCTCGAAGTCGCCCAGCATCTCGGCGAGAACACGGTGCGCTGCATCGCCATGGACTCCACCGAAGGCCTGGTGCGCGGCCAGCCGGTCGCCGACACGGGCTCCCCGATCATGGTGCCCGTCGGCGACGAGACTCTCGGCCGCATCATGAACGTGATCGGCGAGCCGGTCGACGAAGCCGGCCCGGTCAAGACCAAGGGCAAGCGCGCCATCCACCAGGACGCTCCGGCCTATGTCGAGCAGTCGACCGAGGCGCAGATCCTCGTCACCGGCATCAAGGTCGTCGACCTGCTGGCACCCTATGCCCGCGGCGGCAAGATCGGCCTGTTCGGCGGTGCCGGCGTCGGCAAGACCGTGCTGATCCAGGAACTGATCAACAACGTCGCGAAGGCGCACGGCGGCTACTCGGTGTTCGCCGGCGTCGGCGAGCGCACCCGCGAAGGCAACGACCTCTATCACGAGATGATCGAGTCGGGCGTCAACAAGGACCCGCACGAGAACAACGGCTCGACCGCCGGCTCGAAATGCGCCCTGGTGTTCGGCCAGATGAACGAGCCGCCGGGGGCGCGTGCCCGCGTCGCGCTGTCCGGCCTGACGATCGCCGAGCACTTCCGCGACCAGGGCCAGGACGTGCTGTTCTTCGTCGACAACATCTTCCGCTTCACGCAGGCGGGTTCTGAAGTGTCGGCGCTGCTCGGCCGCATCCCCTCGGCCGTGGGCTACCAGCCGACGCTCGCCACCGACATGGGCTCGATGCAGGAGCGCATCACCACCACGACCAAGGGTTCGATCACCTCGGTGCAGGCCATCTACGTTCCCGCCGACGACCTGACCGACCCGGCGCCGGCGACCTCCTTCGCCCACCTCGACGCGACGACCGTGCTCAACCGCGCGATCTCGGAAAAGGGCATCTACCCGGCGGTGGATCCGCTCGACTCCACGTCCCGCATGCTCGACCCGCAGATCGTCGGCGAGGAGCACTACCAGGTGGCGCGTGCCGTGCAGGCGACGCTGCAGCGCTACAAGTCGCTGCAGGACATCATCGCGATCCTGGGCATGGACGAACTGTCGGAAGACGACAAGCTGACGGTCGCCCGCGCCCGCAAGATCGAGCGCTTCCTGTCGCAGCCGTTCTTCGTCGCCGAGGTGTTCACCGGCTCGCCCGGCCAGCTTGTTCCGCTGGAAGACACGATCCGCTCGTTCAAGGGTCTCGTGAACGGCGAGTACGATCACCTGCCGGAAGCCGCCTTCTACATGGTCGGCTCGATCGAGATGGCGATCGCCAAGGCGCAGAAGCTGGCCGCGGAAGCGGCGTAAGGGGCTCGCATGAAGCCCGGCCTGCTCCTGGGATGGGCGCCGCATGTGGCAGCGCTCGTCCTCGCGCTCGGTGTCCCCGCCCCGGTTTGGGCGAGCATGGACACCGATGTCGTGTCGGGCAGGATCAACTCCTACGAGTGCGGCGACAACTGCTACCTGACGATCAGGACCGAGGATGGCGAGGATCTGACCGGTCTCTGTGCGGCGCCCGAGTGCGAGGCGTGGAACGAGAATGCCGAGATGCCGGCCGAGTTCGTCGGACGGGCCGTCACGGTGATGATCGAGATGGGCGAGCAGACCGACGCGGAGGGAAACGTGATGGGCGAATTCCCGGCCTTCACCGCGATCACGTTCGACAATTGAGTATCTGGACCGGATAGGCTGACCGATATGGCTGAAGCGTTCAAGTTCGACCTCGTTTCTCCGGAGCGGCTGCTGGTCTCCGAGCTCGTGGAGTCGGTGATCATCCCCGGCACCGAGGGCGAGATGACCGTGATGGCCAACCACGCGCCGGTGATGGCCACCATCAAGCCGGGCGTCGTCACGGTGAAGCCCGCCTCCGGGACCGAGCAGCGCTATGTGGTGTTCGGCGGTTTCGCCGACATCCTGCCGGAAGGCTGCACGCTGCTGGCCGAATCGGCCGTCGCCGTTGCCGACATCAACAAGGCCGACCTCGCAAGCCGCATCCAGGACGCCAAGGACGACCTCGCCGACGCCAAGACGGACGAGGAGCGCACCAAGGCCGAGGAGTTCCTGAACCATCTCGCGACGCTGCACGACGCGGTGTAGGTGCCTCCGGCACGGGTTTGAAGAGGCCGGGCCATGTGCCCGGCTTTTTTCTTTTTGTGTGCCCATGCAGTGGTCGTCGTTCGGGGAGCCGGGCGACCGGAGATCCACCCGCCGCGAATGCCGGCGTTCCTGGCGTGTAGCTTCATAGAAGAATGGGTCCCGGCTGACCTCCGGTCGCCGGGATGACGTCGTTCTGGCGAGGGCCCGGACAGCGCTTTCCTTGGAGTCTATCGAACCATCCGTCCCGCCACTCGTTGCCCCCGATACATTCGGGAAGGAGCAAGCGATGAGACGGACCATATTCGCAGCGGCGGTCGCAACACTGATGGCGTCGCAGGCCTACGCCCAGGAAACCTCCGCCACGGCCAAGATGGCAGGCGCCGACGGCTCGGACAACGGCATCGTCACGTTCAACCAGACTAAATCCGGGTTGCTGCACATCATCGTGGAGATGACGAACCTCGCGCCCGGTTCGCACGGGCTGCACATCCACGAGAAGGGCGCATGCGATTCTGCCGGCGGTTTCAAGAGCGCGGGTGGGCATTATGCCGGCGGCAAGGAACACGGGATCAACAGCGAGAACGGCCCGCATGCCGGCGACCTGCCAAACGTCCATGTCGGCGAGAACGGCGTGCTGAAGGTCGAATTCTTCACCGATCGGCTGTCGCTGGGCGAGGGTGGCGCCAACCCGCTGATGGACACGGACGGATCGGCGGTCGTGCTGCATGCCGAGCCGGACGACTACGCCTCGGCGCCGGCCGGCCACGCGGGCAACCGCGTTGCTTGCGGGGTGATCGAGCAACCGTCGTAAAGGTCAGTCGAGCGGCGGGATCCGTCCCACCGTGAAGAAGCCCATCCGCATTTCGCCCTTTGAAATCGAGAGCGGGAGCTGAGGATTGTCGCCCATGGCGGTCAGCAGCGCCTCCGCCTGGCCGAGCTGGGGACGCATGTCCGGAAAAGCGCGCCTCAGGATAGAGATGAGCGTGGCAGGGTCGGTGATCGCGATCGTCAGCGTCGCATCGACGAGGCCAGCCTGGTCGACCGCGAAGGGGCCGGAGACGCCGATGCCGGCGGTGCCCGACGTGACGGTCAGGTTGCGGATTTCGGTCGACATCCCGCGCAGGCTGCCGGCGGAGGTTCGCACAAGCGCGACGCCGTCCTTGAGCGTCACATCCCACGCGCCATCCACGGGCGGCAGATCGGGTGGCGCGCCGGTCCGCGGTTCCAGGCGCAGCTGCGACACGCTGCCGGCCAGGTCGAGATCCTGGCCGCGCGGACGCATGTGCGCCTGCGCGGCCGAGGCGGCGGCCAGTTTCGCTCCCGACAGTTCGGCGGCCAGAAGCCCGCTTCCGGCGACCGAAACCAGGTCGGGCAGCGGGCTGGCCAGCCGGGTCGAATAGCGCAGATCGGACATGTCGATGGCGACGCCGGCGCGGGCGAGGTCGATGGAGAGCCGGTCGAGCTCGCCGACGATGCGGCTCGGCTGGTAGATCTGGGCTGCGCTGCGCAGGCCCGTGCCCGAGAGCGAGACCCCGACCTTGCGGTCCGCAAAGGCGACGCCGTCGCAGAACAGGCCGATGCGGAAGGGATAGCCACGCGCCTGCGCCCTGGTGCAGTCGGCTTCCGCGCCGCGGTCGCGGGCCTTGCCGATCGCCTGCGCGAGGGCTGTCTCCAGTCTGTCCGCGAAATAGAACCAGCCGGCGGTGTAGAGGCCGATCGCGGCGATGATCGCGAAGGCAAGCCAGGCGAAGCGGCGGCTCATGCCGCGCGGCGGGGCGGGAGCCCTGTTTCCGTTCTGGTCGCTTGACGTCATCGGGTCGGATTCCTAAGTCGGCCGTTCCTGGCGACACCGCGCCGCAGAACGATCCGGTCTGGCGATATGGGCGATTTTTGGGTTTTTGGCTACGGCTCGCTGATGTGGCGTCCGGGGTTCGCGCATGTAGAGACGCGTCGGGCGCGGCTGCATGGCTATCGCCGCGCGCTGTGCGTGACCTCGCACGTGCATCGCGGCACGCGCGAGCGGCCCGGACTGGTGCTCGGCCTCGATCGCGGCGGCTCTTGCCTCGGCCTTGCCTTTCGCGTGCCGGACGATTTGCGCGACGAGGTCGTCGGATACCTGCGCGAGCGGGAGCTGGTGACGTCGGTCTATCTGGAACGCGCCTTGCCGATCCGTCTTGACGGCGGGAGTACCGTGCCGGCCGTGACCTATGTCGTTGACCGGTCGCACGCGCAATATGCCGGCGCGCTCGACGTCGAGGAGGCGGCGCGGCGCGTGTCCGGCGCGGTCGGCGTTTCCGGCGCCAACGAAGAATACGTCCTCAATACCGTCGCCCATCTCAAGGCGCTGGGCATCCGCGACCACTGGCTGGACGCGGTCGCCGAGCGGCTTGCGCCACCTCAGGGCTGAGCGGGGACGGCGACGCCGAGTTCCCTCAGCCGGCGCTGGGCGGTCGGCGGCATCGGCGGCGGGTTCGCGCCGGTCGCAATCTCGATCAGGAAAGCGTCGCAGGCGGCTTCGGTCTCGCGAATCAGCCGTTCGCGAAACTCTTCCCTGGGCAGGCCGGCCGGAATCGGGGGCAGGAAGCGGGCCTTGATGGTGCCGGGGAAGCGCAGGAACTTGCGCCGTGGCCAGTAGAGACCTGCCATGTGGGCGACGGGCACCACCGGGACGTTGAGCCCGGAATAGAGCTCGACGATGCCGTATTTATAGTCCGGCACGTCGCCGGGCGCGCGCCGCGTGCCCTCGGGATAGATGATGAGCTGGCGCGGATTGCGCGCCATTTCCGTGTTGGTCGCGCCGATGACCGCCTTGAGCGCGATCGAGCGCTTGCCGCGATCGACCGGGATCATCCGCATCTTGGCGATGTACCAGCCGAAGAAGGGAATCCACATCAGCTCGCGCTTGAGGATGTAGAGCGGGTCCTCGAGATAGGGGAAGAAGGCAATCGCATCCCAGAAGGACTGGTGTTTGGGGGCGAGGATGAAGGGACCCTTCGGCAGGTTCTCCATGCCGGTGATCTCGGCGTCGGTGCCGGCGAGCCATTTCTGCAGCCACAGGCTCGAGCGCGACCAGAACTTCGGCACGAACCAGGCGAGACGGCGCGGTGCGAGGAAGTAGAACGGTGTGAAGACGAGCATCTGAACGATCAGGCTCAGATAGAATGCGAAATTGAACACCAGTGAACGGATGACGACCATAGGCCCCGCCAGGAAGGAGACGCTCGTGGTTACACCAGCCGGCGGAAAACGCAACGCCGGACGGGTTCAGTTCAGGCTGCGGGCGTTGACCACTTCCATGTCGTTTTGCCCGGCGGAATGGGAGAACGGCACGCGGGCAAGCGCGGCGAGGTATTTTGTGTATTCGGTGAACAGAACCCGGATCGCCTCCGGCTTGGTCAGCCAGCCGCCGCGGTCGAGACGCGTGTTCACGACCGGATAGGGCTGCAGGTCCTCGTGGTCGAGCAGTCTGCGCATCTCCAGCATGGTGCGCGGAATATGGTAGTTGTTGGTGACGAGGATGACGCTGTCATAGGCGTGGCCGCGAACCCATTTGGCGCTCTCCTCGGCGTTGCCCACGGTGTCGAGCGCGGCGTGGTCGATGTCGACGCAGCAGGCGAACAGGCCACGGTCGCCTCCCGTCGCGGCGCGCAGATCCTCGCGCTTGGCCATCGGGTTGACGCCGCTGATCAGGAGGCGCTTGCCTTTTCCGGTTCTCAGCAGATCGACGGCGACATCGATGCGCGACTGTCCGCCGGTCACGACGATGATGGCATCGGCCTGGCGCACCTGTTCCGGTGTGGAGAGACCGCCGATGTGGCTGGCGAAGACCGCGAATCCGGCGAGGAAGAGCAGGCACACGCCAAAGGCGCCGGCTATCAGCCAGCGCGCAGTTTGCCATGGACCGCGCCGCGCGAACCTGTTCGCCGCACCGAGCGGGTCCTCTTCGACATGCCCCGTCATTGCATTCACATGGTTAATCCCGAAACGATCCCTTGAACAGAGTGGAGCCGGCGTGACGTTGGGGAACGGAACAGGAGGCAAGGGGTTCCGCGTTGCCTGTCGCGAATGGCGTCAGACATCGCCGTGCCCGGGCATGTCGATGTCGTGAAGATAGGAGACGACGGTGATGTGGGACGTGGCCGCGGTGAGGACGGCGATCAGCCCGACAATCAGGGCGACGCCGATATAGCCCGCCGCCCCGATGGCGAAATTGCCGAACAGCGCTGCCGCCTGGTCGGCCTCCGGCGTCGCCATGTTGCGCGACGACCACCAGCCGAAGACGATGAACACCACCACGGCCGCGAGCCCGCCCGCGGCCGCGCCTTTGGCTCCGGTCAGAAGGAAATGGCGCCGGAACTCGGTTGCGATGAAGCTTGATTCGGCGCCGACGAAGTGCAGCACCTCGATGATCTGGCCGTTGCCGGCCATGGCGCCGCGCGTGGCGAAGACGACGGTGAGAACGGTGGCGGCGAGGATCAGGCCGAGCGTGGCGATGCCGATGGCGACCGTGGTTCGCGCCATCGACACCAGACGGTCGATCCAGGTCCGGTGATCGTCGAGCCTGGCGTCCGACACGTCCTTTGCGAGGGCTGCACGAATCGCGGCGAAATCGGGCGGCGAGGTCTCGTCGATGGTGACGATCACCAGCCGCGGCACCGGAAGCTCGTCGAGGTTCACGTCTTCGCCGAGCCACGGCGAAAGCAACCGCGCGGTCGCCTCGCGATCGACGATACGGGCATCCTTCACGCCAGGGAAGTCGGCGACGATCTGCTGCACGGTCGCAAGCGCGGCTTCCATGTCGAGGCCGTCGGCCGGCTTGATCTGGATCGTCGCCTCGCGGGAGATCTGGCTCTGCCACATGCTCGCGGTGTCGCGCACCAGGGTGACCGCGCCGAGGGTCAGGCAGGAGAGAAAGGTCATGATCGCGATGACGATCACCAGCGCGTTGCCCGACACGGTCTGCGCCGGGACGATCGGCTGCATCTTGCGCGGCGCGGCCTCGGTGCGCGCCTGGGCGGATTGCGCGGCGACGGGTTCAGTCATGGATGTCCAGCCGTCCGTTGGCGAGGATCATGCGGCGGGCATCCACCTGCTCCATCAGGCCGAGATCGTGGGTGGCGATGACGACGGCGGTTCCCGAGCGGTTGAGCTCGATGAAGAGGCGCAGGAGCCGGCGAGCGAGCGGCGGATCGACATTGCCTGTCGGCTCGTCCGCGAGCAGGATCTGCGGCTGCTCGATCAACGCGCGCGCGATCGCCGCGCGCTGCTTCTCGCCGCCGGAGAGCACCGGCGGCAGCACGTGCATCCGCTCGCCGAGCCCCACCCATTTGAGCAGTTCTATCACGTCGCTTCGGTAGGTGCTTTCGTCCCTGCCGCGCACGCGCAGGGGCAGGGCGACGTTTTCGTAGGTCGTCATGTGGTCGAGCAGGCGGAAATCCTGGAACACCACGCCGATCCGGCGTCTCAGCGCCGGCAGGTCGCGCTGGGCGATGCGAGCGCGATCCTTGTCGAAGACGGTGATCAGGCCGCGCGTGGGCTTGAGCGACATGAACAGCAGGCGCAGCAGGGTTGTCTTCCCGGCGCCGGACGGACCGCTGAGAAACTGGAAGGATTTCGGCGGGATATGGAACGAGATGTCGCGGAGGATTTCCGGTCCCATTCCATAGCGCAGGCCGACATTCTCGAAACGGATCAAAGCTCGTTCCCGGACAACAACGCGGCGAAGCAATCGCTTCGACCATTCGTCCCGCATGGTTAATGCGGAGTTAAGTTTTCGCCCGCGAGGCCGAATGGTTGCGAAGCATTAACCATTTCGGGCTACCCCGGACGAAGCGTCCGGATCGGAAAAACGGAAGAGGATGGCTGCGCCGAATGGGCGACCCGACTGATATGCCGCCGCTCTCCGGCGAAATCATGGCCGGCGATCTGCCGCGCGGGGCGCAGCCGCAGGCCGCGGCCGCCGACGTCGTGGATGCCGAGTTCGTTACCCTGCCGCGCGGCCCGGCCGCAGCGTCGGCATCCGCCACGACGGTCGCCGAAATTCCGGTCGTCAGGCCGGCGCCGCCGTTGACCGGGATGGATCTGCTCAAGCACGCCGCAGAATCTGGACGTGTTTCCCGCCGCGCCGGGATCGGCTTCTGGGCGGGCGGGTTCGCCGCTGCCATCGCCGCCTTCTGGATGGCGGGCGGACACACTCTTTCCCGCCACCTGCCCGTCCTGAGGGGCGATGCCGAGACGATCCGGATCGCTGGCGTGACCTCGCGGGTCGCCGACACCGCGACGGGTCCGCGCCTTTTCATCGACGGCGAGGTGCGCAATACGGCGCAGGACGGTATTGCCTCGCCTGACCTGATGATCGATGTAACTGCCCAGGACGGCCTCGTGACACGCTACAAGCTGGCGACTGGGGCCGGGCGAATGGCCTCGGGCGAAGCGCGCCGCTTCTCCAGCCGCCTCGATGCGCCGGAATCGGGCGTCCGGATGGTGACGGTAATGATCGACAGGAAGGGACTGAACTGATGCCAATCGTTCGCGGCAAGGACATCGAGGTCCTGTTCAGCGCATCGACGATCGCGCGGCGCAATCTCGAACTGGCCAAGGATATCGCCGCCCACGAATACAACGACCTGCTGGTCATCTCGGTGCTCAAGGGATCCTTCATCTTCGCGGCGGACCTCATCCGCGCGATGCACGATGTCGGCCTGTCGCCGGAGGTCGAGTTCATCTTCATCTCCAGCTACGGCGCCGGCACCACCAGCGGAGAGGTGCGCGTGCTGCGCGACATCGACAACGATGTCGCCGGGCGCGACGTGCTCCTGATCGACGACATCCTCGAATCGGGCAAGACGCTGGCCTTCGCGCGCAACCTGATGCTCGGCCGCGGCGCCAGGAGCTGTTCTATCGCCGTACTGCTCGACAAGCGCATGCGCCGGCAGATCGAGCTCGACGCGGACTATGTCGGCTTCGACTGCCCGGACCACTTCGTCGTCGGCTACGGCATGGACGTGGCGCACGCGTTTCGCGAACTGCCCTTCGTCGGCATCGTCAAGGGAGACGCGTGATGGCAAGGCTTCTCGTGGTGGAAGACGACGAATCGGTGCGCCAGCTCGCGGCGCGCGCCCTGCAGCGCGAAGGCTATCAGGTCGACGTCGCCTGCGACGGTGAGGAAGGGCTGGCGAGGATCGTCCAGGCCGGAGGCGGCTACGACCTCGTCGTCTCGGACATCCGCATGCCGGCGATGGACGGGATCGAAATGTCGCACCAGGCGGCCACCCGCTACCCGGGAATCCGCATCATGCTGGTGACGGGCTATGCAGACCAGCGCGAGCGCGCGGCCGAACTCGACGGAGTGGTGAAAGACGTGCTGCTCAAGCCCTTCACACTCGCTTCGCTGCGCGACGTGGTCGCGAGGAACCTGGCGCGGGTCGGAGCCTAATCTACCGCATCTGCAGCAGGCGTTCGAGGTAGTCGCGTTCGATCTCGGGGCTCAGCGCATTGCCGAGCCGCTTGCGGATCGCTTCCAGGATCTCGCGGGCGCGCTGCACGTCGATCTCGTCGGGCACCTTGACCGTATCGCCGAAGTCCGGGCCGGTGGTGGCGCGCGGCCGGCCGAGCGGATCGCGGTCGGAGCTCTGCTGACGCCCGCCTTCCTCGCTGCCGCCCTGTTCGCCCTGCATGGCCTGCTGCATCTGCTGCATCATGTCCTGCGCGCCCTTGCGCAGAGCCTCCAGCGCGCGGCCCTGCTCGCCAACCGCCTGCTCGCCCTGTGCGTCGCCCAACGCCTTGCCGGCCTCGCCCATCGCCTCTCCGGCCTCGCCGAAGCCCTCGCCGGGCTGGATGCCCATGCCTTCGAGGCCCTTCATGATCTCGCCGAGGTCGCCACGCAGCTGGCCCTGGCCCTGCTGCATCTGCCGCAGCGCTTCGGCCAGTTCCTCCGCGGACATCGGGCCGCCCTGGCCTTGCTGCTGCTCGCCCTGCTGGCCTTGCTGGCCTTGCTGCTCGCCGCGGTCCTGTCCGCGCTGGCGCTGGCCGCGCTGCATCTGGTCGAGCCGGTGCGTCTCGTTCATCATCTCCTGCTGGCGGCGCATCAGTTCGCCGAGCTTGTCCATCTGCTGGCGCATCTCGCTCTGGCCCTGCCCCTGCTGCCGTTGCTGCTGGCGGCCCGCCTGGAGATTGTTCATCATGTCCTGCAGCTGCGAGAGCAGATCCTTCGCCTGCTCCTTGGCGCCCGACCTCGCCAGTTCCTCGATCTGGTCCATCAGCTTCTCGAGGTCGCTCTGACGCAGTTGCTGGCTGTTCTGCGGCATCTGCTGGGCCATGTTCGGATCGCGCTGGGCACGCTCGGCGAATTCGCGCAGGAAATCCTGCATCGCGGCGCGCAGCTCGTTCATCAGCTTCTCGATCTCCTCGTCGCTGGCGTTGTTCTCGAGCGCGTTCTTCAACGCTTCCTGAGCCTGGCGCAGGCGGCGCTCGGCGGCGGTGAGATCGCCATCCTCGACGGCGAGCGCGATCTGCCAGAGATAGTCGACGACGCCGCGCAGATCGTCGTCGCTGCGCGCCTGCTTCAGCCGCGACTGGACGCTCGAGACGGCGAGCCAGTGGACGGGGTTCAGGATCGTCTCCTCGGGCCGCAGCGTGACGCCTTCCATCAGGTCCAGCACGCGGTCCTTCCGGTTGGCGTCAAGAGCGAGGATACGCCGCTGTTCGACGAGCGCCCTGGCGAGCGGATTGGTGAAGGGGCGCTCCGGCATGCGGAACTCCTTCGCCTCGCTCCTTGCCACCTGGCCGGCGGCGTCGGTCGCAGTCAGAGTGGCCCGCACCGGAACGCCCGCCCAGACATGCTCGGTCAGATCGCGGCTGGTCTTGGCGGCTCCGTCCTTCGCCGCCTTGCGCGGCAGCGACAGCGGCATGTCGGGCTTGTCGTAGAGCGGCCGCGCGTCGGACGCCTGCGGTTCGAGCATCTCGAACTCGGCCTTGCCCGACACGGCGCCGTAGTCGTCCTGGATCCGGTAGGCGAGCTCGAGCGTTCCGTTCACCGCCCGCTTGGGTTCGCCGATGAAGGAAATGCCCGGGGATGTGTCGGGAACGACCTGGAACGCCCAGGTGCCGATCTCGTCCGCGCCGGATTTCAGCACCAGCATGCCGTCGGCGACGAGCTTGCTCGAGAATTGCCGCACGCCGGTGTGCTGCGCCTGGGCGGGATCGGCCGCTCCCTGCGGCGCGATCTCGGCGGCCTCGCCCTCGGTCGGCGAAAAGGTGAGCGTTTCCTGGCCGCTGCCGCCGGTCACGCGCAGCGTCAGGTCGCTGCCCTCCGGCGCATCGAACAGCGCGGTTTCGCGATTGGCGTCGGCGGTCAAGAAGATCGGCGGCTTGCCCGTATAGGGCGGCGGCGTGACCCAGGCGTCGACGCGCGGCGGAACCGGCGGGACGCCCGGCGCGGCGCGGAAGGCGTCGGCTACCCGGCCGCCGAAGGGGCCGGCCGAGAAGGCAAAGGCCGTCACCAGCAGGAGGAGCGACACCGCGCGCAGGCCCCAGGGATCGCGCTCCGGCACGCCGGTGCGGGGCAGGTCGCTCGACAGGCGGCCGAGCTTCTCGGCCATCCGCTTCTGATGCTCGTGCCAGAGTGCCTGGGCGAAGCCGTCGGCGGAGCCGGTCAGCCGGTCGGCCTGGACGAGAACGGGTGTGTGCTCGAGTTCGTTCGCGCGCTCGATGCGGCGGTCGATCGCGGCGCGCTGCGGCCAGCGGAAATAGCGCAGCGGATAGAGCGAGGCGATCGCGGCGATGCCGAAGGCGGACGCGGCGCCGATGCGCAGCCAGTCGGGCATCAGCCGGAACAGGCCGAACCAGGCCAGGCTGAGGAACAGGCTGGCGACGATGAGGAGCGGCAGGACCAGCGGCCAGGCGCGCTCCAGCACCATGGACGCCTTCGTCCACATGCGCGTGCGAGCAAGACGGCCGAGCAGGCCGGCATTCGCCTCGGGTCGATCGTCTCGCGCCTTGCTGCCAGCCATCGGCCGCTTCATCTCCGGGAAGCCCGGCGCGTCGGCCGCGCGGACTCAATGTATGAAGATAGCAGCAAAGACGGCAAAGGCGAGGCGACGCACCAAAACGTGAAGGGTGAACGTCGAGACTGGTTCTCTCCTCAAGCGCAAGTTGACACGGAAAAAAACTATAAATAGATATATTAAATAGCTCGGGGGGATGATCGATGAATTCTGTTGGGCGACTAGCTTTCGGTCTAACGTCCTTACTTTTGATGACGCAGGCTGCGCATTCTCAAGCTCCAGCGCCAAATCATTTTAGAGGCGTTGCGTGTATCGTCACCGCGTCTGCGGCATGTGCCAACAGCGGCTTCGTCAAAGATATGTGCGCAAAGATGCGCTACAAACCGTTCAATTACGGGAATAATCCAAACTCCACGAAGATGACGCTAAACTGGGAGTTCTTTTCCCAAAATTTCACTTATGATAGTGGTTCTTTGATTGGATCGGCATTCAAGAATGTAACGCAATCAGGTCACAACAACGATCACTACACGATGATGTCTCAGATGAGAATTATCTCGCAGATCCCGGCGAACCTCTCTGGTGCCCTCTTCGTAACCGGAACGATGGACATCAACACGTTCTTCCAGTCGTGCAATATTCGCTTCCGCTTCGCTGCCACCAGAATGCCGACCTAGCAAGCGACAGTTACAGCCAGTCCGGCACCGAATCGAGTCCGATCAGGTCGTCATAGCTTGGCCGCGGCCGGACGATGTGGAAACGGTCGCCATCGACGAGCACTTCGGGCACGAGCAGGCGGGTGTTGTAGGTGCTGGCCTGAACCGCGCCGTAGGCGCCCGCCGTGCCGACCGCGATCAGGTCGCCGGGATCGAGTCGCGGCAGGTTGCGGTCGTGGCCGAGATAGTCGCCAGTCTCGCAGACCGGGCCGACGATATCGACGTTGAGGCGCGGCGTGGCGGCCGGCTTTTCGACCACCGGGCGGATGTCGTGGAAGGCGTCGTAGAGGGTCGGGCGGATCAGGTCGTTCATCGCCGCGTCGACGATGAGAAAATTCTTCGCGTCGCCTTCCTTGAGGTAGATGACCTCGGCGACGAGGATGCCGGCATTGGCGACGATCAGCCTGCCGGGCTCGAAGATCACCTTTACGCCGAGCTTCGTCATGCGCCTGCGCACGATGTCGGCATAGGCGTCGGGCAAAGGCGGCGGGTCGTTGTCGAAGCGGTAGGGCACACCGAGGCCGCCGCCGAGATCGACATGGGCGATGTCGTGGCCGTCGGCGCGCAAAGTGCCGACGAGCTCGGCCAACAGCGCGAAGGCGTCGTCGAAGGGCTGCAGGTCGGTGATCTGCGAGCCGATATGCATGTCGATGCCGATGGCGTGGACGGCGGGCAGGTCGCGAGCGCGGGCGTAGACCTCGCGGGCGCGCTGCGACGGGATGCCGAACTTGTTCTCGGCCTTGCCGGTGGCGATCTTGTGGTGGGTCTTCGCGTCGACATCCGGGTTGATGCGCATGGACACCGGCGCCACCTTGCCGGCGGCGACCGCGCGGGCGGAGAGCAATTCCAGTTCGGGTTCGGATTCGACGTTGAAGCAGTGGATGCCCGCGGCGAGCGCAAAATCCATCTCCCGCGCGGTCTTGCCGACGCCGGAGAACATGATCTTCGACGGCGGGATGCCGGCGGCCAACGCGCGGCGCAGCTCGCCCTCGGAGACGACGTCGGCGCCCGAGCCGAGCTTCGCCAGCGTCTTCAGCACCGCCTGGTTGGAGTTCGCCTTCATGGCATAGCAGACCAGCGCGTCGAGGCCGGAAAAGGCCTGACTGAAGACTCGGAAATGGCGGGTGAGCGTCGCGGTCGAATAGCAGTAGAACGGCGTGCCGACCGCCGCCGCGATCTCGGGCAGGGGCACGTCCTCGGCGTGGAGGACGCCGTCGCGGTAGTCGAAATGGTTCACGGAAGAAGTCCCGGCGAAAGGGTCAGTCGATCAGGCCGTCGAGGATGAAGCGACGGTCCGGCGTCTCGGTCGACGGTTTCGCAGGCGCCGGACGGCCCGCTTTTCGCGCCGCTTCCTTCTCCTGCTCGTACTGCGCGTCGATCGGTCGGTCGAGCGGCGCGCGCCGACCGCAGGCGGAGACGCCGGCGACGGCGAGGATCAGCACCGTGGAGAGGATCAGGCGGGAAGCGGTCATGAAGCGGGTCCGGTCGCGATGTGTCATGCTCATAGCGGAGATCGGAGGGAATTGCACCCTCCCAGACGCGTCCGGGCGTCACGCTTTCTGAAGCCGCTTCCTCCAGTATCTGATCTGCCGCTTCACCTCCGCTGGCGCGGTGCCGCCGAAGGATTTGCGGCTCCTGACCGAGGCGTTCACCGACAGGACCGAGAACACGTCCTCGGTGATCGCCGGATTGAGGGACTGGAGGTCGGCGAGCGAGAGCTTTTCGAGGCCCTTCTTCTGCGCTTCGGCCATGGCCACCGCGCGGCCGGTGACGTGGTGCGCCTCGCGGAAGGGCAGGCCCGCTTCCCGCACCAGCCAGTCGGCGAGGTCGGTGGCGGTCGAGAAGCCGGAGCCGGCCGCGCGCTTCATCGCCTCGGTGTTGACCGTCATGTCGCCGATCATGCCGGTCATCGCGGCGATCATCAGGTCGAGCGTCTCGGCGGCGTCGAAGACGGCTTCCTTGTCTTCCTGCATGTCCTTGGAATAGGCGAGCGGCAGGCCCTTCATCACGGTCAGCAGGCCGACCAGGTGGCCGTTGATGCGGCCGGTCTTGGCGCGCACCAGTTCGGCGGCATCCGGGTTCTTCTTCTGCGGCATGATGGAGGAGCCGGTCGAGAACTGGTCCGACAGGCGCACGAAGGCGAATTGCGGCGTCGACCAGATGACGATCTCCTCCGCCAGCCGCGACAGGTGGGTGGCGCAGATCGCTGCGACCGAGAGGAACTCGAGCGCATAGTCGCGGTCGGACACGCTGTCGATCGAGTTGCGGGTCGGCTCGCGGAAGCCCAGCGCCGCGGCCGTCCTATGGCGGTCGATCGGGAAGCCGGTGCCGGCAAGGGCGGCTGCGCCCAGCGGGCTCTCGTCCAGCCGCTCGATCGCGTCGCGGACGCGGCTCAAGTCGCGGCCGAACATCTCGACATAGGCCATGCAGTGGTGGCCGAAGGTGACCGGCTGGGCGGTCTGGAGATGGGTGAAGCCGGGCATGACGGTCGCCGCATGCGTCTCGGCCTTGTCGAGGAAGGCGGAGATCAAGGCTTTCAGCGCGTCGGCCGTGCGGGTCAGCTCCCGCTTCGTCCAGAGGCGGAAATCCACCGCCACCTGGTCGTTGCGCGAGCGAGCCGTATGCAGGCGGCCCGCCGCCGGGCCGATCAATTCGGCAAGCCGCGATTCCACGTTCATGTGGATGTCTTCGAGCCGGGTCGAGAAGGTGAACGTCCCGGCCTCGATCTCTGACAGGATCGTGTTCAGCCCGTGAGCGATCTTTTTCTGATCGGCCCTTGCGATGATGCCCTGTTCTGCCAGCATATCCGCGTGTGCCAGCGAGCCGGCGATGTCCTGCGCGTAGAGCTTTTTGTCGAAGCCGATCGAGGCGTTGATCGCCTCCATGATCGCGGCCGGACCTGAGGCGAAACGCCCGCCCCACATCTCATTGCTGGCCTTTTTCTCGGACATGGTGTTTACGGCGCTCCGGAGACGAGAACGGATGGCGGAAAAGAAGAGCGGATTCCCGGGGCTTCGCCCGGTCCTCCTTGCGGCCGTCGCGGGTCTGGCGACCGGCGCGGTGGCGGTATACGTGAGCGGAGTGCCTTCTGGCAACATTCCGGCCGAGGAGCCTGCCGGGCTCACGCGTCCGGTAGGCGCAGAAGCCGATATCGCCCAGTGCACGCAGAAGACGGAGCGCGCCAATGCGGTAGCGGCCGCCGCGAAGGGCGAGGTCGCGGCGATGCTGGCGGCCAATCCGCCGCAATCGCTGGCGAGCCTCTCCCTCAACGATCCGTCGGGCGCGAAGACCACATTCGGTTCGATGTCGGGCAAGCTGCTGCTGGTCAATCTGTGGGCCACCTGGTGCGCGCCCTGCCGGGCCGAGATGCCGGCGCTCGATGCGCTGCAGAAGGAGATGGGGTCCGACGAGTTCGAGGTCGTCGCGGTCAATGTCGACACCGGCGACGACACGAAGCCGAGGAAATTCCTTGCCGAGACCGGCGTGACGAACCTCGCCTATTATCGCGAGAATACGCTCTCGCTGTTCAACGAGCTGAAGAAGCGCGGCCTGGCGCTGGGCCTGCCGGTGACGCTGCTGGTCGACCGCGACGGCTGCCTGATCGCCAACATGAACGGTCCGGCCGAGTGGGCGAGCGAGGACGCCAAGGCGCTGGTGCGGGCCGCGATCGCCCCCTGATCGCGGATCGTTACAGTTTAAGTCGATTGCCCCGGCATGCTGCAACGCAACCTCAAAACGTCGCTGGTAGAACTCCCTGCATAGCAAGTGCTGAGGGGCTCATATGCTTGGGAATATCAGATCCGACGCCTATGGCGCCGGAGTCGCGCGCACCGGTGGACAGTCGCAGGCGGCACCGGCGTCCGAAGCGAGCCAGGTGCGGCCGCAGGCGAAGCGGCCGAGTGGCCCCGAGGCGGAAGCCGATCAGCTGAGGTTCTTCCTCTCCAACATCACCAGGGCCGACGCCTCCGCCGTGATCGCGCTGACGCAACCTGCGCGCAACGAGGCGAAGGCGAGCTACGACACGGTCATGTCGGCCTATGGCGACGTCTGACGCGGCGATCAGCCGGCGATGAAGCTCAACGTCAGCACCATCTGGGACGCGTAGTAGAGCAGCCAGACCAGCGGCCGCATCCAGCCCTGGCGGGGATCGTCGTCCGGGACAAGGAAGCGTCCGGCCGCGAGGATCGCGTCCGACGCCATGAACAGCACCGCTCCCGCCACCACGGCCGGGCCGAGGCCCGACAGGGACGCGATGCCCATCGCCAGGATCGCCACGCAGTAGAGCGCGACGGGCGGGCGCATCGGAGCCTCGATCGCCGGCCACAGCCGCGACAGGATCAGGCCGACTGCGGCCAGCAGCGCCAAGGCGATGACGATGCGCGAGGGTTGCGACAAGATCTCGTCGATGCCGCTGCCGGTCGTCCAGAACAGCGCGACATAGGCGATGTGGGCGAGAAGGAAGCTCGCCAGTCCGGCCAGGAATGCCTTCTCGCCGTCCTGCGCCAGGCATGCGTCGCCGATCGCGCTCAGCGCCAGCGCCGCGACGAGCAGCGCCGGGCCGCCCACCACTGCCGCCAGCACGGCGAGCAGCACCACCGAGCCGGTCTTGACGACCGTGCGCCGCAGCGACGGCGGCCGATGCACGATCATGCCGTAGAAGACCGAAAGCAGCACGCTGAAGATCAGCGTGCCGTTGGCGATGTTCTCGGCGCCGCCGGGAAAGGGCATCATGCCTCCGCTCCTTCCGTCTTGGCGTTGGCCTGGAACAGCATGTTCTTAGCCGCCAGCGCCGCGCCCGCCGTGATCAGCACGCAGGCGGCGAGGATCGCGGGCTCGGCGTTTGCGGCGCCGCCCGCGATCAGCACCAGCGTCGAAAGCAGCGGCGCGGCATAGCTCGCCGCGCCGAGCACCTGGATGTTGCCGTGCTTGACGCCGTAGTCCCAGGCGTAGAAGGCGGCACCCACGGGCATCAGGCCGAGGCCGGCCACCGCAAGCCACTGGCCGGCGCCCTGCGGCCAGACCGTCTCTTCCAGCGCCAGATGACAGAGCGCCGACAGGATCGCCGTCGCCAGGCAGAACCAGGTGACGATCGAGGTCGGCACCTGCGGAAAGCGGCGCGACAGGAGCGAATAGGCCGACCAGACGAAGGCGCAGACCAGCGCCATGCCGTAGCCGAATGCATAGCGCGCCTCGAAGGCGACGGCGCCGCCCTTGGTGACGATCAGAACCGTGCCGGCGAGTCCCAGCAGCGCGCCCGCCACATGGTGCCAGCCGAGGCGCTCGCCGGGCATCAGCGCCGAGCCGACGACGATGAACAGCGGCCAGAGATAGGCGATCAGGCTCGCCTCGACGGCGGGCGCGGCGCGAAGGGCAGTGAAGTAGAAGAAATGGTAGCCGAACAGGCCAGCGATGCCGATGACCCACACGGCGACGGGCACCGGCTCGGTCGCCGGCGCCGACAGGCCCGCGAGGCGGGCTGCAAAGCCGATCGCCGCCCCTATCGAGAAGGCGAGCGCCGACAGGAGAAACGGCGGCACGGCTCCGGACGCATCGGTCAGGAGTGCCAGCAGCGCCCACATGGCGACGGCCGAAAAGCCGATGAGTGTCGCGCGGCCCAATTCCGCTCCCCCGCCGTCCGCGGGGACGGTCTACTGGCTGACTGCTTCGAACCGCCGCGCCTTGACGACGAGGGTCCCGATCTCCGTCGTCGCCGATACCCTGATCGGCGCGTAAACGCCAGTGGTGCCGAGCGGCGCGAAGGAGATCAGGATCCTGCTCTTGTTCTTCAGGAACTCGATCGACCTGTGGCCGCCCCTGTAGCCGCCGATCGGCACGAAGCGCGCCCGGCAGGTCACCGTCTCGCCGGAATAGCCGCGCGTCTCGATGGATCCGGTTTCGACGTAGGAGAGCTTCAGGTCCATGCGCATCTCGCCGTCGAAGACCTTGATCGTCCGGTCGCAGACGTCGCGCAGGCTGGATGCCTTGACCAGCGAGGCCGAGAGCGGGTCCGCCACCGATACGAGGTCGGCCTTCTTCACCGGCACCCAGGCCTTGGGGTCCGGCTTGCGCGCCGGCGTGTTCTCGGCTCGGGTCACCGTACCGCGGGAGAAGGCGACCTCGGTGCGCTTCTTCTTGTTGCCCGAGACATAGTCGAGCAGGAAGCGGTTTCCCTGCGCGCCGCCGTCGCCGAAACTGCCCCGTACCTGGGCGGTGCCGTCGGTCTGGTCGAAGATGCGGGCGATCCCGCTCGAGGCCACGGTGCCGGAAACCGAGAAGGCGCGAGTGCCGATCGTGCTCTCGAAGGAAGAGCGCGCGATGTTCAGCCCGAGGATCGACACATAGTAGTCGGCGCGGAAGGACTGGGGCCCTTCCGCGGCATCGGCGGTGGTGGTCAGGCCGGCAAGCGCCAGCGCGGCAAACATTCGAGCGATCATGGACGACAGTTCCGGTCTTGGCTCCCGGGGCGAGCCGCGCGGGACCATGAACCCTACTCCTCGGATTTGGACATTAGTATGAAGACGGTCGCCGACGGAAGGGCATTGGGCCGTTACGATGTCGGGTCTCGCCCCGTCCCGCGGTGTGCGCATCGCTGCGCCCCAGGATTTGCCTCCGGGCGGTTGCAATTGGCGGAGACCCGGAATATATCCGGCCCAGTTCGGTTCGCGCCCATCGTCTAGCGGTTAGGACGGCGCCCTCTCACGGCGCAAACAGGGGTTCGATTCCCCTTGGGCGTACCAACTAACAACCAGTTGAAATTGCTAGTGTTTATGCTTTCGCCGGGGCTTCCTGCCTGCGGGGCCATGCGCTTTGTGCAGATTCCATCTAGACGCACTCGGGGACGTTTGTTGCGATGGGGGAAATGCGTCCCGGCACTCTGAGTGATCGTTTTTCTATCGAGGTTAGAGGACTCCAAGCGGATTCGCGAGAGCTCAGGCGGACTTACTTTCGGCAAGTCTTTTCGCCGAACTTGGAGTCATTGCTCATTGGCGCAGTGAAGGAGTTCACCCCGCGCCTTATGCCGCCGGTCCGCGCTGGCCGAGGCTTGGATCGATTTCAGGCAGGGCGAGGCGCAGGAAGGCGCGCGCGGCCGCGGTCAGATGCCGCCCGGGATGGCGCAGGAGGCGGAACTGCCGCGCGGCAGGCGGTCCCGGCAGCCGTACCAGCCGCCCGGCGTCCATATCCGCGCCGACCACCAGCCTCGAAAGCAATGTGGCGCCGCCTCCTGCCAGCACCGCGGCCCGGACTGCCTCGTTGGAGCGCAGTTCGAGACAGCTGTCCGGAGCTGTGACGCCGATCTCGGCAAGAGCCTGATCCATCCGGTCCCGTGTGCCCGAACCCTTCTCGCGCATTATCCAGGGCCCACGGACAAGTTCCTCCGGACCCGGTGCGGTCCGGACCCACGGGTGTTCGGCTGCGACAACGAAGAACAGCTCGTCCTCGCCAATCGGCAGGTCGATCAGGCCTTCGGTCGCCTCGCCTCCCTCGATGAAGCCCAGATCGGCCTGCAGCGCCTCGATCTCGCGGGTCACGGCCTCCGAATTGCCGGGCTGGAGTTCCAGTTCGATGCCCGGATAGGCCGCGTGGAAGCGCACGGCAAGCGGCGGCAGCCAGTAGGCGGCGAGCGTCTGGCTGGCGGCGATCCGCAGCGATCCGCGTCCGAGGCCGGCGAGGTCCGTCAGCACCCTCTCCGCCGAGGTGGCGCGGGCGAGCACCGCGCGCGCCTCGGGCAGGAAGACCCGCCCGGCCTCGGTGAGCCGAATGCCGCGCCCGACCCGGTCGAACAGCCGGGCGCCGTGACGCGCCTCGAGCGCCGAAACCGCCGCCGAGGTGGCCGATTGCGTCAGGTTCAGGGCTTCGGCCGCGCGCGTGACGTGCTCGTGCTCGGCGACGGCGACGAAGATGCGGAGCTGTTCGAGCGTCATGCCCGAACGCTAGAGGGTCGCCTCGAGCAAGACCAGAGCCAAGGTGATGGCCGCGATGAAGATCGATGCCAGCGCGCCGAGCAGCAGCGGCCGCAGTCCCTTTGCCTTCATTTGCCCGAGGTCGGTCTGCAATCCCATCGCAGCCAGCCCGGCCGCCAGCAGCGCCTGCGTCAACGGGACCGAGGCCTGAGTGACCGCGTGCGGGACGAGGCCCGACGAGGCGATTACGACCATCGCCAGGAAACCGAGGACGAACCACGGAAACGGTGCCCGGCCCGCGACGCCGCTACCGGCCGCCATCAGGAGAATCATGGGTGCGAGCAGCGCGACGCGCGTCAACTTGGCGATTGTGGCGAAGGCGGCCGCCTCCGCTCCGCCCTGCGCGCTCGCCGCAACGACCTGCGCCACTTCGTGGATCGAGGCGCCTGTCCACAGTCCATAGTCCCGCGGCGCAAGCCCGCCGCCGAGCATTGGAAACAGTACCATCGCGAGGGTGCCGAACATCGTCACGCCCGCGACGGCATAGGCGACGTCCTCATCCTTCTGCGGCTTGACCGCATTGGCGGCAAGCACAGCCGAGGCACCACAGACCGCGGTGCCGGTCGCGATCAGCCGCGACAGTCCCGGCTCGACGCCCAGCCACCGTCCCGCCGCCATGGTGAACGCATAGGTGGATGCCAGTCCGATCACGATGGTCGCGAGCCCGTAAGCGCCGACCTGCATCACTTGCCCAAGCGTGAGCTGCAGGCCGAGCGCGACGATGCCGAGCCTCAGCAGCCGGCGTAGCGCGAACTGCATTCCCGGCAGCGCCGCGGCGGGAACCCCGACAGTGTTGCGCACGAGGACGCCAAGCAGGATCGCCAGGATCAGCGGGCTGAGAACCGCCAGCCAGCGGTTCTCGCGCAGCAGGAAGGCCAGCGCCACGACGGCCGCGGTGAGAAGCAGCCCCGGCAGGATCGAAGCGGGGCGGGCGGTAGCAACGGGCGGGTCAAAGGCGGACATGAGCGTTTCCGGTGAAAGTCGTGCCCGGATATTCCAGGTCGTTCAACAAATCTAACGGAACGTTTCGAACGTAATGATCGATGAAATCGATTGAAATTACGCGCCTTCGCGCCGCTCGCGCGAGGGCGCGGGTTGCCGGTCTGTTGACACATTCCAAAAAAGTGATCTTTTGATCGCCAGGAGGAAACGACATGCGCCTCAGGGTTATCGATTTCGGCCTGGTTTCTGCCTTGCGCAGTCAGGCGGTCTATCACGGCCTGGCGGAAACGGTCGGAGAGGGCACTGACGCCGTCCTGTCGCTGGCCTCGCCCGAGACTCCCTATGTCTGCGTCGGCATGCACCAGGACATCGAGAAGGAGGTCGACACCGAGTTCTGCGCGGCGCGCGGCCTGCCAATCTGGCGGCGGCATGTCGGCGGCGGCGCGGTCTATCTCGACAGCAACCAGCTCTTCACCCATTTTGTGTTTCCGGCGAACCGTGCGCCCGAGCGCGCCGACCAGCTCTACCCGCTGTTCATCGAGCCCGTCGTGCGCACCTATCGGGAGATGGGTATCCAGGCGCAGTGGCGTCCGGTCAACGATATCCATGTCAGCGGCCGCAAGATCGGCGGCACCGGCGCGGCTTCGATCGGCGGGGCGACGGTGATGGTCGGCAGTTTCATGCTCGACTTCGACACCGCGACCATGGCGAAGTGCCTCAAGGTTCCGTCTGAAAAGTTCCGCGACAAGCTGCGACAGACGCTCGACGACTACATGACCACGATGGTGCGCGAACTGGGACACGTCCCCGACCGCGCCGAGATCAAGGCGCGCTTCCTGCGCCACTGCGCCGACGTGCTGGGCGTCGAAGTGGTCGAATCGCAGCCAACGGCCGCGGAGATTGCCGCGATCGAACGAGCCGAGGCGGAGCTTTCCGATCCCGAATGGATAAATACCCAGCACCGCAAGCTGGTGGCGCTCGGGGTCAAGATCGCGGCCGACACCCATCTGACCGAGGCCGCCCACAAGGCGCCGGGCGGGCTGATCCGCGTGAACCTGCTCGAGCGCGAGGGGCGCATCGCCGACCTCGTCGTGTCGGGGGACTTCACCTGCCTGCCGCCGGAGGGCATCGACCAGCTTGCCGCGGCCCTCGTCGGCACGCCTCTCGAAGAGGAGCCGCTGACGGAGGCGGTTGCCGCGGATATCGTCCGGCTCGGCCTGGACATTCCCGGCATCACCGCGAAGGACATTGCCGCTGCGATCCTGACGGCGGCGCCGCACCGCGCATGAAGACGATCTGGGTCGTCCAGCACACGGAAGCCGAGTATCTCGGGCTGATGGAGGACCATTTCGAGGGACGCAATCTGCGCTTCCGCTATCTGCGCCCCTTCGCCGCCGGCGGCACCATTCCCGACACGCCGGGCGCATCCGACGGGCTGATCCTGCTCGGCGGCGGACCCTACGGCATCGTCTCAGGCCATATACTGCCATCGCTCGGCCCGGAACTGCGCCTGGCGCGGGCCTTTCTGGGAGCCGGCCTGCCGGTGGTCGGCTTCGGCCTCGGCGCGCTGATTCTGCTTTCCGCCGGCGGCGGCGGCGCGGAGGAAGCGCCGCTGCGGTTCGACGTAGTGGACACGGCGATCACCGGATGGAACGATGCTGCGCCTCGCCATATGCCGCTCGCCGTCTACGGCCGGGACGCGCCGTACCTCGGTCCCGGCATTACATCCGTCGCCACCGGCCCCGCCGGCGAGACGCTCGGATTCACGGTCGGCGCGAACAGCTTCGGTCTCCTCGGCAATCCGGGCATGAAGCGCGGAATGGCCGAGGATCTGATCATGGAATTCGCCGAGGCGCCGGCGGACACGCTGACGGGCCTGGAACGGCTCGCCGCAGCGCAGGTTGCCATCGCCGAGGCGCTGCACCCCTTCATGGTCGCGCTGATCCGGCACACGGGTTGGATGTGAGCCTGCTGCACTGCGGCACCGAATGTCGTTGACATCCCAAAAATAACATATCACATTTTTAGAATGTAATGGGCAAAGGAGGTCGTCCGTTGCAAGGGAGGTAAGCTTGGCCAAGAAACTGATCATCGTCATGGTGAACACGGATCCGCGCAACGGCGAGGAGCTGGGCGCGCCGTTCTTCCAGGCAACGGTGGCAGCGGCAATGGACTACGAGGTCGACGTCGTCTGCACCGCCACCGCGGGCCAGCTGATGAAGAAGGGCGTGGCCGACAAGCTGGTGGTCAAGCCCGGCAGCCCGAAGACGGTCTACGACTTCATCAAGGACGCGCACGAGGCCGGCGCCAAGTTCTACTGCTGCTCTCCAAACCTCGACCTGTTCGACATGACGGCCGACGACCTTATCCCCGAATGCGAGGGCATCGTCGGCGGCGCCAAGGTGATCGAGGACATCATGGAAGAC
Organism: Mesorhizobium sp.; assembly: GCA_019635735.1. Taxonomy (GTDB): domain Bacteria; phylum Pseudomonadota; class Alphaproteobacteria; order Rhizobiales; family Rhizobiaceae; genus Mesorhizobium_A. The sequence goes on along the minus strand of JAHBYX010000002.1, from coordinate 179,700 downwards.
GACGACGCGAAGGTGCTCACCTACTAGCGACCACGCGAGTTCAGCCGGTCAAGCCAGCCCCGGAGGAGGGCAAGCGATGACAGTGCATGCCAGACCGCCAGTGCCGCCGATTGCCGATCCGGTCTCGGATCTGCCGGCCGTGAGCTACGAGAAGCTCGAGGAAGTCTTCGACGACATCCGCGGCCACCCCCTCTACGATCACGAGATTCACGGCTGCCTCAACTGCGGCATCTGCACCGCGACGTGTCCGTCCGCCCAGTATTACGACTATTCGCCGCGCGAGATCGTCCAGCTTCTCTGGACCGAGAATCTCGAGGGCATCTACGACGCGATGCAGGAGAAGATTTGGGCCTGCGCCCAATGCTACACCTGCGCCGCGCGTTGCCCCTTCGAGAATTCGCCGGGCGGCCTGGTCATGATCATGCGCGAGGTGGCGATCAAGCACGAGCTCCCCGCGGTCAAGGAAGTGCTGCGCCCGTTCAGCCGTGTGCTGCTCAAGGTCGTGTCGACCGGCAACCAGCTCGCGCCCAACATGATCACCAAGGAAGCCTTTCCCGACTGGGGTCCGAACGTCGCCAAGGTCGACGCGCCGCTGATGGTCCTGCGCAAGGCGATTCCGATGCCGACCATGCACACGCTTGACACGGCCTGGGAGGTCAACCTGCGCACCTCGGTCGAACTCTACACGATCTGGGAGGCGACCGGCGTGCTCAAGCAGCTCGAATCCGTGGACGAGAACCTGTTCGACGTCGTCTCCGACGTGATGGAGGAGAAGCGCGACGAGTGGGAGGAGTGGCTCGAGGACAACGAGGACGACGGCGACGATGAGGACTGAGGAACGGACGTTCCCCATCCAGCAGACGCCAGAAAGGACCGTGACATGACCGACACGACCACCGGATCCGGAGCGAAGGGCGCCTACAATGGCTTCGGCGCCGACTGGACGCCGACGAGGCTGACCGAGACCGAGGCCCGCCGTGCGACCGATTGGGTCGAGGCGAAGATCGACAAGCGCTTCCTGTTGACCGGCAAGGACCGGAAGGAGGACGTGCGCGACATCATGTGGCAGCTCGAAAGGGAAGGCGAGATCGTCGTCCATCGGGTCGCCGACCACAACGAGCCGGTCATCGCCAAAACCCTGTACGGCTGGGACAAGAAGATTCCGACGAACAATCTCTGGCACCACAAGTCCTGCGGCCAGTGCGGCAACATCCCGGGCTATCCGTCGTCGGTGCTGTGGATCCAGAATCAGCTCGGCCTCTCCTATCTCGACGAGACCGACCAGACCTCCTGCACCGCCTGGAACTATCACGGATCCGGCATCGGCAACGTCGTCTCGCTGGCGGCGGTCTTCCTGCGCAATTTCCATCAGGCCTATGTCTCGTCCAGGGCACAGGGCCTGCCGGTCGGGACATATTATCCGCTCGTCCACTGCGGCACGTCCTTCGGCAACTACAAGGAGATCCGAGGCTTCCTCCTGCACTCGGCGGAACTGCGCGAGGAGGTGCGCAAGATCCTCGGCAAGCTCGGCCGTCTCGTCGACGGCAAGCTGCTGATCCCCGAAGAGATCGTCCACTATTCCGAATGGCTGCACGTGATGCGCGACCGGATCCGGGAGCGGCAGACCATCGACGTCTCCAGCATCCGCGCGACCGTCCATCCGGCCTGCCACGTCTACAAGATGGTGCCCGAGGACGTGATCTACGACGACACGGTGCTGAACGGCGACCGCGTCGCCGTGACGACCGGACTGCTCCAAACGCTCGGCACCCAGGTCATCGACTATTCCACCTGGTACGACTGCTGCGGCTTCGGCTTCCGCCATATCATCGGCGAGCGCGAGTTCACACGCAGCTTTGCCATCGACCGAAAGATCAGGGTGGCGGTCGAGGAGGCGCGCTCCGACGTGATGATCGGTCACGACACCGGCTGCATCACCACGCTCGACAAGAACCAGTGGATCGGCAAGGCCGTCGACAAGGTCTTTGCGCTTCCGGTCATGGCCGACTGCCAGTTCGCGGCCCTCACAATGGGCGCCCACCCCTACAAGCTGGCCCAACTGCACTGGCATGCGAGCCCGTTCGAGCAATTGCTCGAGAAGATGGGCATCGATTGGGAGAAGTCGAAGGCGGAGTTCGAGGCCTATCTCGAGGAGGTCAAGGCCGGCCGCGTCGAGACCCTCTACGACCCGAAGCGCGCCATCACCTCCGGCCCAGGCTATGTCAAGCCGGCCAAGGCCGTCCTGGGAGCCTGAACCATGCGAGACACGCCCATCCTCATCGTCGGCGGCGGCCCGGCCGGCCTGTCGGCGGCGTACGCGGTGGCCGCCTCCGGCCGCAAGGCGGTGCTCGTGGACAAGGCCGACCGCCTCGGCGGTGCGCCGATCCTGCAGGGCTACGCCAAGCTCGTCCCCAGCCACGAATGGGCGAAGGACGCGATCGGCGGCATGGTAGACCGCGTCCGGCAGAACCCGAACGTGACGGTCAGGACCGGCACAGAGGTGCAGTCCTTCGCCGGCAATCCCGGCGACTTCGTTGCCACGCTGAAGGACGGCACGAGGGTCGAGGCAGAGGCTGCGATCCTAGCCACCGGCTTCACCCATTTCGACAGCCTGAACAAGCCGGAATGGGGCTTCGGCACCTATCCCGATGTCGTGACCACGGTCCAGGTCGAGCAGATGATCTCCTCCGGCCAGGGCATCCGCTGCCCGTCCGACGGCCGAGTCCCCGACCGCGTGGCGATCCTCCTCTGCGTCGGCTCGCGCGACCGCCAGATCGGCCGCGAATGGTGCTCGAAGATCTGCTGCACCGTCAGCGCCAACATCGCGATGGAGATCCGCGAATTGTCGCCAAAGACCAACGTCTACATCTACTACATGGATATCCGCACCTTCGGGCTCTACGAGGGCGAATACTACTGGAAGAGCCAGGAGGAAGCGCGGGTCAAATACATCAAGGCCCGCATCGCCGAGGTGACGTCGGACGGCAAGCGGCTCGTCGTCAAGGGCGAGGACACGCTGGTCAAGCGCCCGATCACCATACCGTTCGACATGGTCGTCCACGCCATCGGAATGGATCCCAATGTCGACAACATGACGCTGTCGGCCGTCTTCGGCGTCGGGCTGAACCGCTATGGCTATATCGACAAGGCTTCGACCTATGCCGGTCTCGCGCAGACCACGCGGCCGGGCGTCTATGTCTGCGGCGCGGCAACCGGTCCCGAGACGATCGACGATTCGATCGCGCAGGGGCAGGCCGCGGCGGTGGCGGCGATGACGCTCGCCGGGGTGGGCCTGGCACAGGCGGCCGAATGATGTTCAGCCTGCGACGCAAATCAGCGACGGTCGTCCCCGCCGGTCCGGTCCTGGACCTGTCGGGCGAGCGCCTGCGTCGCGCGCTCGCCGACCTCGCCACGTCGGCCGGTCCGACCGGCGGGGTGGAGCGCTACGTCACCGCGCTGCACCTGAAATCCTCGCTGTTCCGCGAATTGCTCGCCGACGGTGCCGCCGAACTGACCTCGACGGAGTTCCTCGACCTCGCCGCCTTCATCGCCCCGGTGCGCCGCCGCATTGGCCCGGTCTTCGACCGGATGGGGATCGAGTGGATGCGCGCTCACCTGAACGCCCTGCTGCGTGCAGGCGAGCCGGCCGACGCGCGGCTCGCCGCCTTCGTCGAGGCGTTCCCCACCGGCAAGGACATGCGCTGGGTGCGCGACCTCGGCGCGGAAATCCTGCATTTCACCGATCCGGACGCGATACCGCTGATGACGCGCTGGGTCTGGGACGCGCGTGTCGGCACCGGCGTGCTGCGCGAAATCTGGCATGCCCCCGACGTCGATGCCGCCCAGATCACGGTCGAGGACGATCTCGCGACCTTCCTCGTCCTGCGCGGCGAAATCGACGGCTTCCTTGCCGGCGAAGGCGTCTTCCGCGACCGCGTCTGGTACGCCGACCTGCTGATCAGCCACGTCTATGCCGGCTACATCAACGATCGCGGCGGCCAGTATCTGCGCAACGACTTCACCGTCGAGGGCGACCCGATGCAGCACACGCGCCGGATGCTCGGCCTCGACGCCGTGGACACCGAGACGGGCCGCACGCGGCTCAGGCTGGTCGACGGCAGCGCCCACGAATTCGGCGGCAGCCTGAGGGCCCGCCTCGATCTCTTCTCCGCCGAGGATCGCCATGCCAATTCATGAGAAATCGCTGATCCGGCCCGAGAACCTGATCACCAACGACAGTCTGGTGATCGACGGGGTGGACGTGTCCGGGCACTGGTCGACCTTCATCAAGAGCCGCACGATCACGGACTATAACGAGGCCATGGAGGACGAGATTTCCGCCCTCCCCGGCGGCGAGAACATCCATCGCTGCTGGCAGTGCGGATCCTGCACCAATGCCTGCACCGTCAATGCCGTGAACCCCGACTTCAACCCGCGCTACTGGATCTACCTCATCCGCCAGGGGCTCGAGGAGGAGCTGTTGCGCGACAAGGACATCATCTGGCAGTGCGTCAGCTGCAACAAGTGCACCTATGCCTGCCCGCGCGACGTGGTGCCCGAGGGGGTGATGAAGGCGACCGCCCACTGGCTCGAGCTCAAGGGACACACGCCGAAGAGCCCATCGACGCATTTCGACGAGGGCTTCACCGAGAGCATTCTCGCCACGGGCAAGATCGAGGAAGGCCGTGTACTGCGTACGTTCTTCCAGCGCACCGGACAGCCGCTCAACCAGCCCTGGCTGGTGGCGCTCGTCGGCGGTCTCGTGAAGCGTTTCCCGCTCGGATACCTGATCCGCATGGGCTGGAGCACGGTCTTCCGCCCGCGCACCTCGAACTGGAGCCGCACCGGCCGCGCAATCGAGGAATATGTCAGCGAACGCCGCGCCGAGCAGGCAAAGGCGCTCGGTCTCGACACCGAGGGAGGTCACTGATGGCCGGCGATCTCAAGAAGGTGGCCTACTATCCCGGCTGCGCGCTGGAAGGCACCGGGCATTCCTACAATCGCTCGACCAAGGAGGTCGGCAAGGCCCTCGGCCTCGACCTCGTCGAATTGAAGAACTGGAACTGCTGCGGCGCGATGGAGGTCAAGAACGTCGACCCGCAGGTCCAGACCTACCTGTCGGCACGCAACCTCACGATCGCGCAGGACATGGGCTTCGACACGGTGATGGCGCCCTGCAACGGCTGCTATCACAATCTCAAGAAGGCCGAATACGACCTCACTCACAATCCGCAGGCGGCGCAGGTGACGGAGCGCATTTCGAAGAAGGCGGGCCACAAGGCCTACGAGCCGGGCGGCGTCGAGACCATCCATGCGCTCGACTGGATCAAGCACGGTGTCGGTGAGGAGGAACTCAAGCAAAGGGCGAAGGGCAAGCTCGCCGGTCTCAAGGTCGCCAACTACTACGGCTGCATGTACACTCGGCCGCGCCACATCTTCCCCGAGAAGGACCAGGGTCCCGGATCGGAATCGACCTCCAAGCCGCACTTCATGGACGACATCCTCGCCGCGGCCGGGGCCGAGAATGTCGAGTTTCCGCTCAAGACGGCCTGCTGCGGCGGCGCCCACTCTCTGTCCGACAGCGATATCTCCACCAAGCTGGTGCTCAACATCCTGACCACGGCCGAAGCCTGCGGCGCCGAGGTCATTGCGACGGAATGCCCGACCTGCCATTCCGGTCTCGAGATGCATCAGGTGCGCGCCGAAAAGGTGCTCGGCCGCAAGACCAGCGTGAAGATCCTCTACTTCACCCAGTTGCTCGGCATGGCGCTCGGACTGTCGGCGAAGAAGGTCGGCGTGCAGGAGAACCTGTCGGATCCGTCCGAATTCCTCCGCCTCAAGGGTCTCGGCTGATGGACCTCTTCCCCGAAATCCTGCCCGCGATCGACGCGGCTCTCGACGGCGAGGCGCCGATGCCCGCCGCCGACACGCTTCTGGCGATGGCCGAGGAGGTGGTTGTTGCGTGGCTCGCCGCCCGCGGGGAAGCGCCCGACGGCGAGACGGTCGAGGGTTTCCGCCTGCTTGCCCTCCATCGCCAGGGCTGCAGGGGAACGCCCTCCTTCAATGCCTGCCGCGAGACCTGCCGCGAAATCGTGTTCCGCCGCAACGTCGTCGTTCTCGGCGAGGCCGGCTCCGCCGCCGCCGCGCGGGAGATGCGCCTGATGGCGATGACGGTCAGGCACCTCGCTCTGTTCGTCGGAGGCAAGCTGGCCGAGGCAGGCCTCGGCGATTTCTGTTGTTCATCGCGCCCGCTTCGCGAGGCGGGCGCCGCCTGAAGGGAGAGATACCATGCCGATCGTCCGCGGATGCAACCTGCCTGACGACCTTCTCTACGACGTGCCGAACAATCTCTGGTACCGGCCCGAAGCCGACGGAACCTACACCGTCGGCATGACCATGATCGCGACCGGCATGGCCGGCGCGCTGGTCGCCTTTACCGCCAAGAAGGTGGGCAAGACGATCGAGGGCGGCAAGTCGGTCGCCACCGTCGAGAGCGGCAAGTGGGTCGGCCCGGCGAAAATCGGCTTCGACGTCGAGATCGTCGCGGTCAACGACAACCTGACCGCCAATCCGAAACTCGCCAATACCGATACCTACGGCCAGGGCTGGATGGTGCGGGTCAAGCCGGTGGACGCCGCGGCCGCATCGACTGTGCTGGTGCCGGGATCGGCGGTGGCCGCGCCCTATGAGCAGAAGATGAGCGCGGACAATTTCGCCGGTTGTGCCGCTTGACTGACGACGTGCCTGCTGCCCGGCGGAACGGGCGGCGATTGAGGACGCGCAAGGTCGCGCCGGCGCCGGAAGCCTCCCCCGACGGGGAAGCGCGGCGGTTCGAAAAGGAGGATTGAATTGCCAAGCGATAGCAATGCGAAGTCGATGTCGATGATCGTGACGAAGGGCACGCTCGACTGGGCCTATCCTCCCTTCATCCTCGCAACCACGGCCGCGGCCATGGGCCTGGAGGTGACGATGTTCTTCACCTTCTACGGGCTGACGCTCCTCAAGAAGGACCTCAACCTCAAGATCAGCACCCTCGGCAATCCGGCGATGGAGATGCCGATGATGGGCATGCACATGGCCATGCCCAACATCGTCAGCGCGCTGCCTGGCGTCGACGGCATGGCCACCGCGATGATGAAGAACCTGATCAAGAAGAAGGGCGTCGCCTCGATCGAGGAACTGCGCGATCTCGCCGTCGAGGCGGACGTCAGGATGATTGCCTGCCAGATGACCATGGACCTGTTCGAATACAAGCGCGAGGACATGATCGACGGCCCGACGCTGGGCGGAGCGGCGAGCTACATCGAGGTCGCGGGCAAGAGCGACATCAATCTCTACATCTGAACGCTCGGGATCGAGATGCACCGGTTTCGCGGCTCCCCGGCTGGACGCACACGTTCCGGGGCTGACCGGGATCAATGAAGCATGGGCTCAGGCCCGAAGGAGGACAAATGGCCGACCTGACACTCGACGCGAAGGGGTTGAACTGCCCCTTGCCGATCCTGCGCGCCAAGAAGGCGCTCAAGGAGCTTCCGACCGGCAAGACGCTGGAGATCCTGGCGACCGACCCCGGTTCGGTGAAGGATTTCGAAGCCTTCTGCCGCACGACGGGAAACGAGCTGGTGGATAGCCGCGTCGACGGCGGGACCTACGTCTTCACGATCCGCCACACCGGCTGAGTTCAGCAGAACTCCTTGTGCAGCAGGCGCACGACGCGCGCCGTCCGGTCCTCGGCAAGGGCGTAGCTGATGCTGCGCCCCTGCCGTTCGGAGACGACCAGCCCGTCGGCACGCAACCGCGCCAGATGCTTCGATACTTCCGATTGCGGCAGATCGACGAACTCTTCGAGCTCGCCCACGGTCGCATGGCCTTCGCACAGCCGGCAAAGGAGCACCAGCCGCGCGGGATGCGACAGGCTCTTGAGGAAGGCCGTGGTCACTTCGGCCTTCGCCAGCATGTCGCGGGACATGGTGTCCGTCATTTCCATCGCGTCTTCCCTTGTCCGCGCTGCAGTCGTCAGCGCGTTCCGACGATCGGACCCTTTGGGCAGACCCGCTTCGCCAAATGTCGCGCCGTACGTCCATCTATTCCGCCGCCGCGAACTTTCTCAAGAGGGTCGGCACAGAAGCGCCTCGCCGTCGCCTATGACGAGCGCACCATCGGCAAGCTGCACTGGGCTTCTCGCACAGCGTACCCTGGTATCCGAGGTGCCCACCAAGCAGTGGGGCGGTCATGTTCATGTCGTCCCTTGCCGATTGGATTAAGGGCCTGCCCCCTTTCCTCCAGTCGACAGATTGAACCTCATGCATCTTGTCCAGCCAGGCTAAACCGGGCGGCAGTGATGGGACAGGCCCAGGCATTGTCGAAGCCTGGAAAGCCCTATGCCACAGCCCTTGCCAGCGCACACTGGCTCCAGAGGCCTGACAGAGCGCCCGCGAGGCGGTCGATGTCGGCGTCGGCATGTAGCGGCGTAGGCGTGATACGAAGGCGCTCGGTCTTGCGCGGCACGGTCGGGTAGTTGATCGGCTGCACGTAGATGCCGTGCTCGTCGAGCAGGATGTCGCTGATCCACTTGCACTTGGATGCGTCGCCGACCATCACCGGAACGATGTGGCTGGGGTTCGCCATATGGGGAATGCCGATCGCGTCCAAGCGAGCGCGAACCTTCTTAACCGCGGCTCGATGGGCCATTCGCTCGATGTCGGAGGCCTTCAGGTGCCTGATAGAGGCGACCGCGCCCGCCGCCACGGCGGGAGGAAGCGCCGTGGTGAAGATGAATCCGCTGGCGAAGGAGCGGACGAAATCGACCAGCTTCGCAGTGCCGGCGATGTAGCCACCCACGACACCGAAAGCCTTGCCCAGCGTGCCCTCGATGATGTCGATGCGATGCATCAAGCCCTCGCGTTCGGCGATGCCGCCGCCGCGCGCGCCGTACATACCGACGGCATGGACCTCGTCCAGGTAGGTCATCGCGCCATGTTTCTCGGCGATGGCCAATATCTCGGCGATCGGGGCGATGTCGCCGTCCATCGAGTAGACGCTTTCGAACGCCACGATCTTCGGCACGTGGCGGGGGAAGTCGGAAAGCTGGCGGTCGAGATCCCTGACGTCGTTGTGTTTCCAGATGCGCTTCTCGGCGCGGGAGTGACGCACGCCCTCGATCATGGAGGCGTGATTGCCGGCGTCCGAGAAGATGACGACGCCCGGAATGTTGGCGCCCAGGGTCGACAGGGTTGCCCAGTTGGACACATAGCCAGAGGTGAAGACGAGCGCGGCCTCCTTGCCATGCAGGTCGGCGAGTTCGCGCTCCAGCACGACGTGGTGGTGGTTGGTGCCCGAGATGTTGCGGGTGCCGCCGGCTCCCGCGCCGCACTCGTCCAGCGCCGCGTGCATGGCGGCCAGCACTTTCTCGTTCTGGCCCATGCCGAGATAGTCGTTGGAGCACCAGACGGAGACGTCGGACACGCGGTCCGCGGCGAATCGCCTGGCAGAGGGAAACGATCCCTTGCGGCGCGCCAGTTCGGCGAAAATGCGGTAGCGGCCCTCCTGATGAAGTCCGTCGAGCTTTGTGGCGAAGAATGCTTCGAAGTCCAACTCACGTCCTCCCGGCGACCTGTCGGTTTCGAAACATATGGAAAACTCTATGTGTTGTCACTCCGAAATAACGGGTCTCCACTTGTGAAGTGGAATGTCCTTGCCCCAACTGTCACAAGGGGTGCGGCAGGCTATCTTCATGTCGTCGGGGCGGCGAGAAGTCCACAGAGAGAACTGACGGCGCGATGAGGATCTGAGTCGTCATGCCGGCTTTCCGTCCGCGTCCGCCGAAGCCGAAAAGACCCGACTGGCGGTGATGTCCGCCGCGCGGATCGTCGACAGCTCGTCTGCGCCGATCGGACCGCCCGCGCCCTCGAACAGGCGATTCGCCTGGCGCAGCCGCGCGCGATCGAGCGCGTTGCGGATCGAGCGGGCATTGGCGAAGTGCGGCTGGGCGCGCCGCCGGGCGATGTAGTCCGTCATCGCCTTCCGTGCGTCCGCGTCGAAGGCGTAGTTCTGCCGCGCCAGCATTGCCTCGGCGATCGTCAAAAGTTCGGCATCCTCGTAGTCGGGGAAGTCGATGTGGTGGGCGATGCGCGAGCGGAAGCCCGGGTTAGACTGGTGGAATTTCTCCATCCGGTCGGCATAGCCGGCCAGGATGACCACGAGATCGTCGCGCTGGTTCTCCATCACCTGGAGCAGGATCTCAATCGCCTCCTGGCCGTAGTCGCGCTCGTTGTCGGGGCGGTAGAGATAGTATGCCTCGTCGATGAAGAGCACGCCGCCCATCGCCTTCTTGAGGATTTCCTTCGTCTTCGGCGCGGTGTGGCCGATGTACTGACCGACGAGGTCATCGCGGGTGACGGAGATAAGGTGCCCCTTGCGGACATAGCCGAGCCGGTGGAGGAGCCCGGCGATTCGGAGCGCCACCGTCGTCTTGCCGGTGCCGGGGTTGCCGGTGAAGCTCATGTGCAGTGTCGGCGTCTCCGTCGACAGGCCGAGCTTCCGCCGCGCCCGCTCGACCAGCAACAGAGCCGCCGTCTCGCGGATGCGCAGCTTGACCGGTTTCAGCCCGATCAGTTCGCGGTCGAGTTCGTCGAGGATTCCCGCGACGCCGGACTCGCGGAAATCAGCGGCGAGGTCGACAGCCTGCACGGCGTCGCCGGTCGTGATCGTCATGTCCGACATCGGCTTATCTCACCGCCGTCCACGAATAGGACTGCGTCCGGCCGCGAACGTCGGTGCGTTTCATCGCCAGGCGCGGCTCCACCTTCGGCCGGTTGACGATGAAGGACATGCGCACCGTCTCGAAGCCGCGGGTCGAATCGAAGGCGTTGATGCGGATGTAGGCATCGCCAAATGCCTTGCGGCATTCGGCCAGTTCCATCATCACGCCGGCCGCGTCCTTTAGGTCGAACATGGGATTGCCCCACATCTCCCAATAGGTGTTCCGGGGGTGGGGATCGTCGGTGTACTCCAACCCGATCGCCCATTCGTTGCGCAGGCAATATTCGATCTGCGCCACGATCTGGTCATCGGTGAGGTCGGGCAGGAACGAGAAACAACCCTGGGTGATGCGCATGATCGTGATCCCTTCCTAAATTGCGACGCTCGGCATCGGCGCGAAGTCCGACGTGTCGGTGGATTCGTAGTTGAAGCTGATGTTGCCCCAGGTATCGAGCGCGGCCTCGAGCGGTTTGCACCACTTGGCGGCGGCTCTGAGGATCTCCGGCCCCTCGCTGAGGATGTCGCGGCCCTCGTTGCGGGCCAGCACCATCGTCTCCAGCGCGACGCGGTTGGCGGTCGCGCCGGCCTGGATGCCCATCGGATGGCCGATGGTGCCGCCCCCGAACTGCAGCACCACGTCGTCGCCGAACAGGTCGAGAAGCTGGTGCATCTGGCCGGCATGGATGCCGCCGGACGCCACCGGCATGACCTTGCGGATGTCGGCCCAGTCCTGCTCGAAATAGATGCCGCGTTGCAGGTCGACCTCGTTCCTCGTTTCGCGGCAGACGTTGTAGTAGCCCTGGACGGTCATCGGATCGCCCTCGAGCTTGCCGACCGCGGTGCCGGCATGAAGGTGGTCGACACCCGCCAGTCGCAGCCATTTGGCGATGACGCGGAAGGAGATGCCGTGGTTCTTCTGGCGCGTATAGGTGCCGTGGCCGGCCCGGTGCATGTGCAGGATCATGTCGTTCTGCCGGCACCATTCCGAGATCGACTGGATCGCCGTCCAGCCGATGATCAGGTCCACCATGACGATGACCGAACCGAGTTCCCTGGCGAATTCGGCGCGCCGGTACATCTCCTCCATCGTGCCGGCGGTGATGTTGAGGTAGTGGCCCTTGACCTCGCCGGTCTCGGCCGACGCCTTGTTCACGGCCTCCATGCAGGAGAGGAAGCGGTCGCGCCAATGCATGAAGGGTTGCGAGTTGATGTTCTCGTCGTCCTTCATGAAGTCGAGGCCGCCCTTGAGGCCCTCGTAGACCACGCGGCCGTAGTTCTTGGCGGACAGGCCGAGCTTGGGCTTGGTCGTCGCGCCGAGCAGCGGCTTGCCGAACTTGTCGAGGCGCTCTCGCTCGACGACGATGCCGGTCGGCGGTCCCTTGAAGGTCTTCACATAGGCGACAGGGAAGCGCATGTCCTCGAGTCGAGCGGCCTTGAGCGGCTTGAACGAGAAGACGTTGCCGATGATCGAGGCCGTCAGGTTGGCGATGGAGCCTTCCTCGAACAGGATCAGGTCGTAGGCGACGTAGCAGAAATACTGCCCGGGAGCATTCGGCACCGGGTCGACCCGGTAGGCCTTGGCGCGGTAGCTGTCGCAGGCGGTCAGCCGGTCGGTCCACACAACGGTCCAGGTCGCGGTCGAGCTTTCGCCGGCGACGGCGGCGGCCGCCTCGATCGCGTCGACGCCGTCCTGCGGCGTGATGCGGAACAGCGCGATGAGGTCGGTGTCCTTGGGCTGATAGTCCAGCCTCCTCGTCGTCATGGACATAGGTGCGGGTGCGGCCCGATCCCCTGCGGCCATACTCCGCGAAGACCTCGTCCAGGGTCTCCAACTCGTTGGCTTCGGCGTTGAAGTGGGTGAAGTTCGGATTGCCCTTGCGCTCCTCCTCCGCGACCTTCTGCTTCATCGCCATGCGGTCGTAGCGGTGGAAGGCGTCGCCCTCGATGAAGGCCGCCTCGACCTGCTCGCGCCGGAAGATCTGTTCGAAGATGCGCTTGACCGACGTGGTCCCGGCGCCCGACGACCCGGTGATCGAAATGATGGGATGCTTGGCTGACACGGTCGTCCCTCACGCCCGGAAGAGGCCACGATTGCCGAACAGCGGCGAACGCTCGGCGATCACGCTGGGCTCGGTGTGATAGCGGCCGATGCGCGCCACCTCGCGCGAGGCTCCGAACACCAGCGGGGTGCGCTGGTGCAGGGACGTGGGCGGCAGGTTGAGGATCGGCGTGATGCCGTCGGTCGCCGCGCCCCCCGCCTGCTCGACGAGCATGGCGATCGGATTCGCCTCGTAGACGAGGCGGAGCCGGCCGTTGGCATAGCCGCGCCGGGAGTCGCCGGGATAGAGGAACACGCCGCCGCGGATCATTATGCGGTAGGCGTCGGCGACCAGCGAGGCGATCCAGCGCATGTTGAAGTCCTTTTCGCGCGGCCCGGTCGAGCCCTTGAGGCAATCGTCGACATAGAGGCGCACGGCCTCGTCCCAGTGGCGGTAGTTCGAGGCGTTGATTGCGAATTCGTCGGTCTTCTCGGCAATCGACGGCCGCGCCGTTTCGACGAAGGTGCCGAGGCGCGGCGAGTGGACGAAGATGCGTGTGCCGGCGCCTAGGGTGAGCGCCAGCGCGAGCTGCGGCCCGTAGATGAAGAAGCCCGCCGCCAACTGGCTTCTGCCCGGCTGCAGGAAGCTCTCCGCCGGCTCGCCCGCCACGGCCGGCAGGATGGAGAAGATGGTTCCGATCGAGACATTGGTGTCGATGTTGGACGACCCGTCGAGCGGGTCGATCGCGAGCGCAAGCTCATGCTCGCCATTGAGGTCGACGGCGCAGTCGAGCTCCTCCGAGCCATAGTGGCGGACCCCCGCCTGGCGCGCGGCGGCGAGGAATGCTTCATCGGCACTGACGTCGAGAAAGCGTTGAAAGTCGCCATCGGCGTTGCGGCCGCCGGCGGCCGCGCCCAGGGTGGAGGCGGAAGACTGCGCAATCAGCGCGCGGGTGGCCAGCGCCGCCGCGGCAAGAGCGCGGACGGTCTCGGCGACCGCCGCGCGGTCGGCAGGCTGCGAGTTCAGATAGGCGTCGAGCGTTGATGCGGACACCGGTTGCTCCTCCGAGTAGCGTCGCGATCTCGAAGGCAGCGGAGCATACGGTTGTAGATAAAGGAAATTTAATGTTCTAAGTATCTAGCTAAATAATCTTAAGGAACGGTCGTGAGAAGTCTGACCTTGAAACAGCTCCGCGCGGTTGCCCGCATCGCCACCGAGGGCAAAATCGTCAGCGCTGCCAAACAGTTGGGCCTGACGGCCCCGGCCGTGACGCTGCAGATCCAGGCGCTGGAGGATGAACTGGGCATGGCCCTGTTCGACCGTCTTCCCGACGGGATGCGTCCGACCGCCGCAGGGCTGGCCGCGATCGAGGCCGCTCGGGCGATCGAAGAGCAGATCCTCCTTCTGTCGGACCGGATCGGCGCGCTGAAGGGGCTGACCCGCGGCCATCTCCGGCTCGGTGTGGTGTCGACCGCGAAATACTTCGCGCCGCGGATCATTGCGGCATTCGGCAAGGAGTACCCCGGACTGGAGATAGACCTCAAGGTGGGTAACCGCGAGGAGACCATCCAAGCGCTCGACACGCATACCGTCGACATCGCCCTGATGGGACGGCCGCCAAAGGATGTGCCGGTGCGCGCGCAGGTGTTCGGCGACCACCCGCTGGTCATCGTCGCGCCTCCGGATCATCCGCTGGCGGGCAAGCGCGAAGTGTCTTGCGAGCGGATCGCGGCGGAGAAGTTCCTCGTGCGCGAACCGGGCTCGGGGACGCGCATCTCGCTTGAGATCTTCTTCTCCCGCGTGTCGGCCAAGCTGGACAATATCGGCGTCGAGATGGGGTCGAACGAGACCATCAAGCAGGCTGTGATGGCAGGGCTGGGCGTTGCCTTCATCTCGGCCCACACGATCGAGGCCGAGGTGCAGTCAGGGCGGCTGGTCATCCTCGACGTGGAAGGCACGCCGATCCGTCGGCAATGGTTTGCCGTGGCGCGCGCCGACCGCAACGAAACGCCGGTGATGGCTGCGTTCTCGGCCTTCCTGGCAAAGAAGGGCGCGCAGTTCCTGCCCGTCGCCGCGCCCCTCTACCGCGATCAGCCCGCGCGCGCCTAGTGCGCCAGGTCAGGTCCCGGGTCAGAGACCTCCGGAGGCCTCGCGGGCGATTTCGTCGAGCAACGTGTTCACCTCGTCGCGGCCCGGTCCGTCGGGCAGGCGCCGGAAGCCGACATTGACCTTGCCTGGTTCGGCGTCCGTCTCGTAGGCGAAGAGGACGTAGGGACAATAGGCGATATTGCCGACGTCGGCTTCCATCGCCTTGCGCGACACCACGGCCGAGCAGAACTGGAAGAACTCGGCATTGCGGTAGAGCGGCTTGCTGCTGCCGACGTCGCCCGCCGTCCGCTGCAGCATGTCGCCGATGTGACCCCGATAGTCGACGACGAAGCCGCGGTTGACGATTGCGTCTTCGAGGTCCGCCGCGACCTCGGCGAAAGGCGCCTCGCTGACATGTCGCGTGACGTCGTCGGCAGCGAGCGCGGCGGTCGAGAGCGCCGAGAAAAGGGCAAGCGAAGCGAGAAGTTTGCGAAGCATGAAATCCTCCATCTGCCCGTCTTCGTTGCGGGCCCGATTGCAAGGCTAGTCTGTCGCGACAAAATATGCAAAAAATAAAATATGTGAATGGGAGGAGACATGATGACGAACAAAAGCGACGGCAGCCTTGCGATCGGGCGGCGGTCGGTGCTGCTGGGACTGGGAGCAGCGGGACTCCTGGCGGGCTTCGTGCCCGGCGGGCTGCGGCAGGCGCGCGCGCAGACGGTCTCGACGGGCAGCGCCGATCTGACCGTCGTCAGTGACGGCTCGCTGACGCTACCGATGGGATTCGTCTTCCCTGATGTGCCGCAGGACGAACTGGCGCGGCTCCTCGCCGACAACGGCATGGCGACGGACGCCCTGCGACCCGATTGCAACGTCACGCTGGTCCGGACGGGCGACCGGCTTGCGATCTTCGATGTCGGCGCCGGCGCCAACTTCATGCCGACGGCCGGAAAGCTGGCCGACAGTCTTGCCGCCGCCGGTATCGATCCGGCCGAGGTCACGGACGTCGTCATCACCCATGCCCATCCGGACCACATCTGGGGCCTGACCGACGACTTCGACGAACTGGTCTTCGCGAATGCCCAGCACCATATCGGCAAAGCCGAGTGGGACTTCTGGTCATCCCCGGAGACCATCTCGAAAGTGCCGCAGGACCGGCAGACCTTCGTGGTAGGCGCGCAGAACCGCTTCGCTGCGATCGCCGACGCGGTGCGGTTCCTGGCGGACGGCGAGGAAGTCCTGCCGGGTGTCGAGGCAGTCGCGACGCCGGGCCATACGCCTGGGCATCTGTCCTTCATGGTGCATGGAACCGAACCGGTCCTCATCATCGGCGATGCGATCTCGAATTCCGTCCTTTCCTTCGAACGGCCGGACTGGCCGACCGCGAGCGACCATGATCCGGCCCTTGGCGCGCAGACGCGCAGAAAGCTGCTCGATCGCCTGGCAGGCGACAAGGTGCGCGCGATCGGCTTCCATTTTCCCTATCCCGGCGCCGGGATGGTCGAGAAGAAGGACGGCTCGTACCGATACGTCCCGGCGTGACCTATTCGGCCGGCTGTCTGGACGGGGACCGGAAGGCTCCGAAGGCCGACCCCTCGATGAGATAGGCCAGGCCCATCCGTGCGCCGAGGAAGATCGACAGCATCACCACCGGCGCCGAGATTGCGAGGGCGGAGACCGCGGTGACGCCCTGGCCGATGGTGCATCCCATGGCAAAGACGCCGCCGATCCCCATCAGGACGCCGCCGGCAATATGGCGGCTGAGTTCCCGCGCATCGTCGCAAGCCTCCCAACGCACATCGCGCTGTCGCCGGGCGCGGGCCGCGGCACCCGCGACGACGCCCAGCACCAGACCGACGCCATAGTCGGGAAGGACGCCCGTGAAGGTGATGATTTGAAGAATCGTGTCGGCCACAGGCACGACGAACGATCCGGCCTCGATCTGGACGACATCGAAGGAATTGGCGGCGGCATAGCTCGTCGCCCACCAGCCGAACGCGATGACCAGACCGACGGTCGCGCCGGCTGCAATCGAACCGATCTCACGCCGGTAGCGCGTGTTGGCGAAGATCCAGCCGAACAGGGCGAGAGCCACCGCGCCGGCAACGATGATCGATAGGTCCATGCCGACGATCGACGAGAGAATGCCGCCAAGCGACTGTCCGCCCCGCTCCGAGAGATCGATGGCGAAATTGTCGGAGAGCGCGACCCGCGCCTGCGCGACGAGGCCCTTCTGAGCCGACATCGCTGCGAGGCCGAGCACGATCAGCACGATGAGGGAGCGAAGGCTGCCGCCGCCGAGCCGCACGAGCGCGCCGAAGCCGCAGGTGCCAACGAGGGCCATGCCGAAGCCGAAGGCGATACCGCCTGCGATGGCGCCGACCCAGGCGAAGTCGGACCGGATGTAGAAGCTCTCGCCGGTGTCGATCAGGCCGAGCGCCTGCATGGTCTGGGTGGCGACGAGGGCGACCGCGGCAGCCAGCACCCACGTCCGCAGACCGCGACTGTCGCCTGCGTACCAATATCGCTCCAGGGCGGACATCGTGCAGAAGCGGTTGGCACGCGCTGCATAGCCGAGCACGAAGCCGGCGCACAGACCCGCAAGCGCCAGGAACCATGGCGATGTGGCCAAGTCCATCTTCTCCTCCCGCGGGCCAGGCCCGCCGCCGGCTCCCACCGGCGAGTGACGGCGCCGCCGTCCGGCGCTCCGATCTACTTCTTCGCGTCGGCCCCCCGTACCGGCGCGCAGAAGAGAGTGTAAAGGGTCTCGATGACCGAGGAAACCTCGTCGCTGGCGATCGAGTAATAGATGGTGCGGCCCTCGCGGCGCGTATTCACCAGCCGGTCGAAACGGAGGCGGGCAAGCTGTTGGGACACGGCTGCCTGAGGCAGTCTCATCGCGTCCTCCAGTTCGGACACCGACCTCTCTCCCTCCGCCAGCAGGCAGAGGATAAGGAGGCGACCCTCATGCGACAACGCCTTCAGCAGCTCGCTCGCCTTGCGCGCCTGGTCGAGAAGCGCATTGAAATCTTCCGGTGTCCGGGCGTCGTTGATCTTGGGAAGGCTCATGTCCGTGCGGCTCAGTCGGGTTTGGTCGAAGACTCGGGAAGGAGGGCAATCAGTTCGCCAATACGGTACCAGAAAAACTCGTCACCCACATAGCCTCGAATTCGGCCGATCTCTCGACCCTGGTCCATCAGCACGAAAGTCGGCGTGAACCTCTCCTTCTGGACGTGCTTGAGATCGTCGGGCCACGGCTCGGTGATGTCGACCCTCCGCAGCGGTGCAAGGCGGCCTTCGTCGGTGTTGGGCCATGCTGGCGCTATCTCGGCATTGAAGCGTGCGCACCATACGCAGCCGGGCTGCTCCATCATGACGAGTTCGGCCGCATAGACCGGCAATGCCGGGCACAGTGCGTATGCGGCAAGGGCCAGTCGCGCCAGGCCGACAAAATTCATGGACCACCCCACGGAGCGTTGCATATAAATATAGCATTCTATGCATGCTTCTGCCAAGGTCACGGGGACTCAGGCGTCGGGGAGGAAAGATGCTGGACGTCAGTGTCGGCGGTGCATTGCTCGCGGGGCTCCTGTCCTTCGTGTCGCCCTGCGTGTTGCCCATCGTGCCGCCCTATCTGGCATGGCTCGCCGGCGTGAGCTTCGACGAGCTGAAGGACGAGGCGCCGGGGGCCAGGCAGCGTCGGCGGGTGGTCCTGGCGGCGATCGCCTTCGTACTCGGCTTCACCACCGTCTTCGTCGCCCTGGGGGCCACCGCGAGCGTCATCGGCAAGACCATCGCGCAATATTTCGACACGCTCTCGGTCATCGCCGGCATCATCATCATCATCATGGGCCTGCACTTTCTCGGCGTATTCCGTATCGCGGCGCTGTATCGAGAAGCCAGGGTGCAGGTGGACCGCAAGCCGGCGGGGCCGCTCGGCGCCTATGTGATCGGCCTGGCGTTTGCCTTTGGCTGGACGCCCTGCGTCGGACCGGTGCTCGCCGCCATTCTCTTCGTTGCCGGAAGCGAAGGCAGCGCGGTGCGGGGCGCCGTTCTCCTTGCGGTCTATTCGCTGGGGATCGGCATTCCGTTCATCCTCGCGGCGCTGTTCGCGAGCCGGTTCCTCGCGTGGGCATCGAGATTCAAACGGCACATGCACAAGGTGGAGATGGCGATGGGCGGACTGCTCGTCATCACCGGCATCCTGTTCATCACCGGTCAGATGTCGACGATCTCGCTGTGGCTGCTCGACACGTTCCCGATATTCCAGACCCTAGGCTAGGAGGATGCCATGATCCGCTTTGTCACCGCCCTGTGGCTGTCGCTGCTGGCGCTTGCAATCCCCCGAGTGGCAACCGCTGTCGAAATCGGCGAGGACGGACTGCACAAGCAGCCGTGGTTCACGATCACCTTCCGCGACATCGCCGAGGACATCGCCCAGGCGAGGGCCGAGGGCAAGCGGCTTGCAATAACGATCGAGCAGCGCGGCTGCATCTACTGTCGCCAGATGCATGAGGAGTTGCTCGCCGATCCGGAGGTGGCCGACTACATCCGCGAGCATTTCATGGTGGTGCAGTACAACATGTTCGGCGACGAGGAGGTGACGGACCTCGACGGCGAGGTGCTGACCGAGAAGACCGCAGCGCGGAAATGGGGCTACGTGTTCACGCCGACGATCGTCTTCCTTCCTGAGGAGGCGCCGGAGGGCAAGACGGTGGCGGAGGCCGCGGTTGCGACCATGCCGGGCGCATTCGGCAAGTGGACCTTCCTCAACATGTTCCGATGGGTGAACGAAAAGGGCTACGTGTCGGGAGAACATTTCCAGCACTACCACGCGCGCATCATCAACGAACTGCGTGCCGCAGGGCGCCTCGGTGAGGGCGAGAATTAATACATGCAGAAATTCATATTTTTATATTGAATGCCTCTCGCTTGCGAGTTAACGTCACAAACGAGGAGTCGGTCGGGCAGACCGAAAGGCACGGAGGAGCATCGGGATGGAGCGGTTCATGGCCGCGTTGGCGATCGCTGTCGCGTTCGCCGGCGGAGCGTCTGCGGGAGAGATCGCCCCTGGCGATGTAAAGTTCGAAGACATGAAGGTTACGGCGTCGCTCACGGGTGCGCCGGGCAATCCGGAAGAGGGCGCCAAGACGCTCGCAAACCGGGGTCTCGGCAACTGTCTCGCCTGCCACGCCGTCAAGTCGCTTTCCAAGGAGCAGTTTCACGGCGACGTCGCGCCGTCGCTGGACGGAGCCGCCGACCGCTGGTCGGTTGAACAGCTGCGCGCGATCGTCGTCGATTCAAAGCAGGCGCTCAATCCCGACACCATGATGCCGGGCTTCTACAGCCTGAACGTCGGCAAGAATCCGCGCAAGGATCTGGTCGGCAAGACCATCCTCACGGCGCAGCAGGTCGAGGACGTGGTCGCGTATCTCGCGACCCTCAAGGAATAGAAGAGATGGAGGTTCGCATGACGCTGACGAGACGCCGGGCGCTTGCTCTGTTTGCCGGAGCGGCTGCCTTTCCCGCGCTGCAGCTGGTTCCCCGGCCGGCATTCGCCGCCGCGGAAGACACAACCAAGCTGATTGCCGACTTCGCCGGCGGCAAGGAGCCTCAGGCCGGCAAGATCAAGCTGACGGCGCCCGATATCGCCGAGAACGGCAACACGGTTCCGATCGCGATCAGCGTCGAGAGTGCCATGACGGACGGCGATATGGTGGCCTCGGTGATGATCCTGGCCGACGGCAATCCGCGTCCCGAGGTGGCGACGTTCCATTTCACGGCGCTGTCGGGAACCGCCGCGGCGACTACCCGGATGCGGCTGGCGAAGACGCAGAACGTCATTGCGCTGGCCAAGATGGCGGACGGTTCCGTCTACATGGACAAGAAGGAAGTCAAGGTGACGATCGGCGGCTGCGGCGGCTGATCGGACCTTCGGATAAGGGAAATAGGACAATGGCAGCGACCCCGAAGCCACGCGTGAAGGTTCCCAAGTCGGCGAAGGCCGGCGAGGTGATCGTCCTGAAGACGCTGATCAGCCACGACATGGAATCCGGCCAGCGAAAGGACAAGGAAGGCAAGCCGATCCCCCGCAAGATCATCAACAAGTTCGCTTGCGAGTTCAACGGACAGCCGGTGTTCTCCTGCGATCTCGACCCGGCGATTTCGGCCAATCCATATTTCGAGTTCAGCGCGAAGGTGCCGGAGAGCGGCACGTTCAAGTTCACCTGGGTGGACGACGACGGCTCGATCTACACCGACGAGCAGAAGATCGAAGTGAACTGAGCCAGGTCCGCGACGGAGGGGTCGCGATCGAGCCGGGAGGACGAGCGTGGAAAGACTGAAGCTGCTTACGGGAACCGCCGCCTGCGTGGTCCTCACGGGACTTGCCATCGCCACTGCCATGGCCGATCCCGTCGATGACACGCTTGAGATCGACGGGGTTCCTATGATCACCAAGGCTCCGGCGCCGGAGGGGCATCCCTTCGAGGAGGTGCTTTCGGGCTGGCTGTTCCGCGAGGCGGAGACGCGCGCGACCGAGGCGGAATCGTTCGCCAATCCGGGCATGTTCGCCGTCGAACGCGGCGCGGAGATCTGGGGCACCGTCGAAGGGACGATGGGCAAGTCATGCGCATCCTGCCACAACGACGCGGCCGAGAGCATGAAGGGCGTCGGCGCCAGCTATCCGAAATGGGATGCGAAATCGAACAAGCCGTTGAACGTCGAGCTTCAGATCGACAAGTGCCGTGTCGAGAACATGGGCGCCGAGCCGTACAAGTTCGACGACGCGGACCAAGTCGCGCTGACCACCTATATCAAGCATCAGTCGCTCGGCACGCCGGTCAAGATCGACCTGTCGCAAGGCGACATGCAGACCTGGTGGGACAAGGGCAAAGAAGCCTACTATACCCGCACCGGGCAGTTGAACTTCGCCTGCGCCTCCTGCCACGAGGGCGCGATGGGCAAATATATCCGCGCCGACCATCTCAGCCAGGGCCAGGTCAACGGCTTCCCGACCTATCGCTTCAACACCGCCGGAATGGTGTCGCTGCATAACCGGTTCCGCGGCTGCATTCGCGACACGAGGGCGGAGATGCCGAAGGCGTTTTCCGACGAACTGATGGCGCTCGAGGTCTACGTGACCTGGCGGGGAACCGGTCTGTCCGTCGAGACACCGTCGGTGCGCCAGTAGAATCCGGTGCGGGGCTAGTCCGCAGCCGGCGGCGGCGAGCCGCCGGCCGGGTTTCTGCGCCCTACTCATTCGCGGAGTTCGCAGCATGAGCTATACGAGACGGGATTTCCTTCAGTTCGCGGTGAGTGCCGGCGCCGTGTTTGGCACAGCCGGGCTGCTCGGAAGCCCCTCGCGTGCACTCGCGCAGCAGAAGCTGACCCAGGACGATCTTCTCCGGTTCGACTCGAAGGGGCAGATCACGCTCCTGCATTTCACCGACGTTCATGCCCAACTGAAGCCGATCTATTTCCGTCCGCCGGATACCAATATCGGCGTCGGAGCCTTCGCTGGCATCCCGCCGCATCTCGTCGGTGAGGAGTTCCTGAAGACGTTCGGCATCGAGCGGGGCTCCCCCTATGCCTATGCCCACACCTTCCTGGACTATGTCGATCTGGCCAAGGCCTACGGGCGCCTTGGTGGTCTCGACCGGACGGCTACGCTCGTCAAGGCGATCCGCGCCGAGCGCGGTGAGGACAAGGTGCTCTTCCTCGACGGCGGCGACACCTGGCAGGGATCCTACACGGCGTTGAAAACGAACGGCCAGGACATGGTCGACTGCATGAAACTGCTCAAGCCCGATGCAATGACGGGACATTGGGAGTTCACGCTCGGCGAGGAGCGGTTTCTCGAGATCAAGGAGAGCCTCGGCTATCCCTTCCTCGCCTCGAACATCTTCGATTCGGAGTGGGACGAGCCGGCTTTCGACAACACGGCCATGTTCGAGAAGGGCGGTGTCAAGGTCGCCGTCATCGGCCAGGCGATGCCTTACACGCCGATCGCCAATCCGCGCTGGATGTTTCCGAAATGGTCGTTCGGCATCCGGCCCGACGTGCTGCAGGCGAACGTCGACGCCGCGCGCGCCGACGGCGCGGAAGTCGTGGTGCTGATCTCCCACAACGGCTTCGACGTCGACCGCAAGCTCTCCACCGTCGTGAAGGGGATCGACGTGATTCTCACCGGCCATACCCACGACGCGGTGCCTTGCGCGGTTCAGGTGGAGAACACGCTGATCCTGTCCTCGGGGTCGCACGGCAAGTATCTCGGACGCATCGACCTCGAAATCTCCGGCGGCAAGGTCACCGGCTACAGTTCGAACCTGATCCCGGTCTTTTCCGACGTGATCGCGCCCGATGCCGAGATGGCGGCGAAGATCGACGAGGTGAGGGCGCCGTACAAGGACGAGGTCTCGCGCGTGATCGGCCGGACGGAGACGCTGCTCTATCGTCGCGGCAATTTCAACGGCACCTGGGACGATCTGATCTGCCAGGGCATCATCGAGGCGCGGGACACCCAGATTGCCCTCTCGCCGGGCTTCCGCTGGGGAACGACCTTGCTGCCCGGACAGGACATCACCATCGACGACCTCTACACGGAGACGTCGATGAGCTATCCGGCGGTCTACCGCAACGAGATGACGGGCGCGCAGTTGAAGGACGTTCTCGAGGACGTCTGCGACAACCTCTTCAACCCGGACCCCTTCCTCCAGCAGGGCGGCGACATGGTCCGAGTCGGAGGCATGACCTACACCTGTTCCGTCAACGCGAGCATAGGCAGCCGCATCTCCGACATGAAGCTGACCGCAACCGGCGAGGCGATCGACCCGGCCAAGACCTATGTCGTGGGCGGCTGGGCATCGGTGAACGAGGGGGTGGAGGGGCCTGCGATCTACGATCTGATGGAAGGCTACATATCCGGCAAGCAGACGGTCGCCGTGCCCGACGAACGGACGGTCCAGGTCATCCTCTGACCGCATTGTCTGGCGGAATTTGCACCCGGCGGATAAAGCGGTTGACTGTGTGTCTGATACATATAATTATTCATATATAACTATTGATTGGAGTCTCGGGAGGAGCCGATGACGAATTCTGCGCGACCTGGCGCCGCTTCGCGGCGCGCTTTTCTCAAGGGAGGACTGGCCGCCGGTGCGGCGCTCGCGGCTGGAAGTGCCGCAGCCGGCGAACAGGTCATCACCGAGGTCCAGGACTGGAACCGCTACTCCGGTGAAGGCGTCGATGCGCGGCCCTACGGGACGCCGTCCCAGTTCGAGGCCCATGTCGTGCGCAAGAACGTACCGTGGCTCACCTCGGACGTGGTATCCTCTATTAACTTCACGCCGCTTCACGAACTGGAAGGAATCATCACCCCGAGCGGCCTGTGCTTCGAACGCCACCATGCAGGCATAGCCGAGATCGACCCGAAGGATCATCGCCTGATGATCAACGGCATGGTCGAGAAGCCGCTCGTCTTCACGATGGCCGACATCAAGCGCTTCCCCCGCGAGAACAAGGTCTACTTCCTGGAATGCGCGGCGAATTCCGGCATGGAATGGCGTGGCGCCCAGCTCAACGGCTGCCAGTTCACGCACGGCATGCTGCACTGCGTGATGTATACCGGCGTCCGCCTCAAGACCCTGCTCGAAGAGGCCGGCGTGAGGCCGGAAGGCAAGTGGCTGCTCGCGGAAGGCGCCGACGCTTCTTCGATGACGCGATCGATACCCCTCGACAAGGCCCTCGACGATTGCATGGTCGCCTTCGGCATGAACGGCGAGGCGCTGCGGCCCGAACAGGGCTATCCGTTGCGCCTCGTCGTGCCGGGCTTCGAAGGCAACATGTGGATCAAGTGGCTGCGCCGGCTCGAGATCGGCGACCAGCCCTGGCAGCAGCGCGAGGAGACGTCGAAATACACCGATCTCCTGCCGAGCGGAAAAGCGCGCCGGTTCACCTTCGCCATGGACGTCAAGTCGGTGATCACCAATCCCAGCCCACAGGCTCCGATCACGCATGGCAGGGGTCCGCTCGTCGTCGCCGGACTGGCATGGTCCGGAAACGGAACCATCAAGCGGGTCGACGTGTCGATCGATGGCGGCCGCAACTGGCAGACCGCGCGGATCGACGGACCGAGCCTGCCCAAGGCTCTCCATCGCTTCTATTACGAGTTCGACTGGGACGGTTCCGAGCTTTTCCTTCAGTCCCGCGCGATCGACTCCGACGGGATCGTCCAGCCGACCAAGGACGACCTGCGCGCCGCGCGCGGATCCAACTCCATCTACCACAACAACGGCATACAGACCTGGCACGTAAACAAGGACGGGGTGATCGAGAATGTCGAGATTTCCTGAAGCTGGGGTCCTTGCGGCGCTCTTCATGGGTGCCGCGCTCGGGTTCGCCTCCGCCCAGGACGCTGCCCTGGGCGAGGCCGTCTTCGCCAAGTGCAAGGCCTGCCATGCCGTCGGTCCCGACGCCAAGAACAAGGTGGGGCCGCATCTGAACGGCATCGTCGGCCGTCCGGCAGGCTCGGCTGAAGGCTACAAATATTCGACGGCGATGGCGACGAAAGGTGCCGAGGGGCTGGTTTGGGACGAGGCTACGCTTGCTCCCTATCTCGCCGACCCCAAGGGCATGGTGAAAGGCACCAAGATGGCGTTCGCCGGGATCAAGAAGCCCGAGGAGGTTTCGAATCTCGTCGCCTATCTGGCGACGTTCGCGCCGGACGGCAGCAAGACGTCCGCAGATGCCGGCGCCGCCGCGCCGTCGGAGAAGAAGGCAGAGGCATCGTCGCAAACACCCGCGGGTCCACAGGCGCCGGTCCAGCCAGCGCCTGCCGCGGCCCGGGGCGAAGGGCTCAAGTTCGGGCTCGGACGCCTGGCCGGCGAGGACGAAATAGCGGCGTGGGACATCGACGTGCGGCCCGACGGCAAGGGGCTTCCCGTGGGCCGCGGCACGGTCGCGACGGGCATGGGCATCTATGACGAGAACTGCGCCTCCTGCCACGGCGACTTCGGCGAAGCGGTCGATCGCTGGCCGGTGCTTGCAGGCGGACAGGGGACATTGCAGGCGGACCGTCCCCAGAAGACGATCGGCTCCTACTGGCCGTATCTCTCGACCGTCTACGACTATGTCCGCCGAGCCATGCCCTTCGGGAACGCGCGTTCGCTGTCCAACGACGACATCTATGCCCTCACCGCCTACATCCTCTATCTGAACGATGTCGTGGACGACGAGGAATTCGAGCTTTCGAACGATAACCTGGCCTCGATCAGGCTGCCGAACGAGGCGAATTTCATCGAGGACGACCGATCCTCCGAGCCGCACAGCCGGCCGGGCCAGGAGCCGTGCATGAAGGACTGCAAGCCCGGAAAGGCCGAGATCACGATGCACGCCGCAGTTCTCGACGTCACGCCTGAAGACTCGGAGAACGACGAGGCGCCAGCGGCCGGCATTGAATAGCTCCGCATGAGGGCTTTGGGAGGAGCCTGCTTGGGAAGAGGAAGGATCCGTACCAAGTCATCGCCGGATTCGCTTGCCGTCGCAGCGATTCCGGTCACGATTGCAATGCCATGGGCGATGCGAGGACGATGGTCTGTATGCGTACTCGCCTCTCAGCGCCTTCGGGAGGCCGTTCAGGGCGGACCCGAGGAGACTAACCTTACACTTCATCGTCCAATGGCTCCCGACACGACCGACCGATGCAACGCCGCGTGCCCCGTGTAAAATGCAATTCTTCTCCGAAATTGTCTATTCCGCCCCCGGTCAACTGCCCCTAGCCTGACCTTCATCGGACGGTTCCGGGAGGAAGATGGGATTGTCCGCCATGCGCGCCGAAGAGCGCGCCGATCGGGAGGACTTTTCCATGACGACTGTGACTCGCAGGCGCGCCCTGCGTTATTTCGGCATGTCGGTCGCGCTTGGCGCCGTGATTGCCGCTCTGCCTTCTGCCGCGCAGGACCGCACGTCGGTCAAGATCGGCTATGCCATCTCCAAGACCGGCCCGAACTCCGGCGGCGCCGGCATCACCACGCTGCCGAACTACGTGCTGTGGGCGAAGGAGGTGAACGACGCCGGCGGGCTCGAAATGCCGGACGGCAAGAAACTGCCGATCGAGGTGGTCGAATACGACGACCGCTCGTCGGCGGAAGAGGTCGTGCGGGCGATCGAGCGGCTGGCCACGCAGGACAAGGTCGACTTCATCCTGCCGCCCTGGGGCACCGGCTTCAATCTCGCCGTCGCGCCGCTGTTCGACCGCTTCGGCTATCCGCAACTCGCCGTCTCGGCGGTCACCGACAAGGCGCCGGAATTCGTCAAGCGGTGGAAGAAGAGCTACTGGCTGCTCGGCGGCGGCCACGACTATACGTCGGCGCTGGCGGGCCTGCTGACCAAGGCGGCCGGCGAGGGCACGATCAACAAGAAGATCGCCATGATCTCGGTCGCCGACGGCTTCGGCATCGACCTGGTCACCGCGGCGCGGCCTTCGTTCAAGGATGCCGGCTTCGAGGTGGTCTACGACGTGACCTATCCGGCCGGCACGACCGACTTCACGCCCATGATCAACGAGGCGGCGGGCAGCGGGGCCGACACGTTCGTCGCATTCTCCTATCCGCCCGAGACCTTCGCGATCACGCAGCAGGCACAGGTCGCCAAGTTCAACCCCAAGATTCTCTATCTCGGCGTCGGCACCGGCTTCCCCGTCTATGGCGAGAAGAACGGCGCGAACGCGGAAGGCATCATGAGCCTCGGCGGCATCGACCCCAAGAACGAGGCCAACGCGGCCTATCGCAAGCGGCACCAGGAGGTGACCGGCCAGGCGCCGGACCTGTGGGGCTCGGTGATCACCTACAACAGCCTGCAGATGCTGCAGGAGGCGATCAAGCGGCGGGGACTCGACCGGGACGCGGTGGCCGACGAGCTCTCCAACGGCACCTTCCAGACGGTGCTCGGCGAGGTCAAGCTCGAGGACAACCAGCTGCGCAAGCTGTGGTTCGGCGGCCAGTGGCAGAGCGGCCAGTTCGTCGCCGTTGCGCCGGTCGACCGGGAAGGCGCGGCACCGGCCATCCTGCCGAAGCCGGCCTGGAAGTAGGCCGGACATCGCGGAGGCACGGGCGATGCTGACGACCACGCTGATCGCGGGTCTCGTGCTCGGGGGAACCTATGCCCTCGTGGCGATGGGGCTGACGATCCAGTACGGCATCGCCCGGACGATGAACCTCGCCTATGGCGAGACCATCATCGCCGCCGCCTTCGCGGCCTATCTGGTCCACAACAGTCTCGGCATCAGCCCCATCCTGGGGCTGGTGCTGATCGCGCCGGCCGGCTTCGCCTTCGGCTGGCTGGTCTACCGGCTGCTGCTCAGGCCGCTGGTCAGGCGCTCGAAAGGGGGCGCCGCGCTGGAGATCGATTCCATCCTCGCCACCTTCGGCCTGCTCTTCGTCATCCAAGGCGTGATGCAGGTCGGCTTCGGCGGCAACTATATCAGCTACAGCTACATGAACTTCGGCGTCGACGTCCTCGGCGCCAGCGTCGCCGCCAACCGGCTGCTGGCGCTCGTCCTGGCGCTTGCCATCGGCGGCGGGCTCTATCTGCTTCTCACCCACACCCGCTGGGGCACGGCGCTGCGGGCCGTCGCGGTGGCGCCGGCATCCGCCCCGCTTGTCGGCATCGACGCGGACCGCGCGGCACGCTTCGGCTTCGCGCTCGGCGGCGCGCTCGCCGCCTGCGGCGGGGTCGTCATCTCGATGTACCAGACCTTCACCGCGTCCTCCGGCGTCATCTTCACCATGAAGGCGCTGATAGTGGTCATCATGGGCGGCGTCGGAAACCTGGCGGGAGCGCTGAGCGCCGGGCTCATCCTCGGCCTCGTGGAGACCTTCGTGGCGACCTATGTCAGCCCGGGCCTGACGCTCGCGGCGGTCTACCTGATCTTCCTCGCCATCCTGCTGTGGCGTCCGTCCGGCCTGTTCGGAAAGGCGCGGCGATGAGGACGGCTCTCGGCTTTGCCGCCGCCGCGATCGTCTTCGCGGTGCTGGCGTTCGCGCCCTTCTATCTCGACGCCTACGGGATCGGCCTGATGATCGGCATGACCGGCTACGTCACGCTCGCCTCGGCCTGGGGCCTGTTCTCGGGCCGCACCGGCTATGTGTCGCTCGCCACAGTCGCCTTCTTCGGCATGGGCGCCTACACGGTCGCGGTGCTCAACGAGACGCTGCCCTATCCGGTGATCCTGCTGGTGGCGGGCGCGATCGGCCTTCTGGTCGCGGTGGTCGTCGGATTCTCGACGCTGCGCCTCGCCGGCGTCTATTTCGTCATCTTCACCTTCGGACTTGCCGAACTCATCCGCCAGCTCGTCACCTGGTTCGAGACGACCGTCACCGGCACGCTCGGCCGCTACATCTTCCTGCCGGTCGGGCCGGAGCATATCTACTGGCAGCTGCTCGTGCTGTGCGCCGCCACGCTGTTCATCACCTGGTGGGTCGGCCGCTCGCGCCTCGGCCTGGCGCTCAGGGTGATCGCCGACGACGAGGTGGTCGCCTCCCATATCGGCATCGACATCGCCCGCACCAAGCTCGCGCTGTTTTCGGTGAGCGCGGTGATCATCACGCTGGTCGGGGCGATCCAGGCGCCGCGCTGGACCTATGTCGAGCCGGCGATCGTGTTCAACCCGACCGTGTCGTTCCTGACGCTGATCATGGCGCTGCTCGGCGGTGCGTCCCGGCTCTGGGGGCCGGCGCTGGGGGCGATCCCGCTGTTCCTGCTGTTCGAGTGGCTGTCGGCGAATTTCCCCGACCACTATTCGATCCTGCTCGGCCTGCTGTTCATCGTCATCGTCTTCGTGCTGCCGCGCGGCGTGGCCGGCTTCGCCAAGGATCTGACGCGGCGCCGGCCGGGCGGGACCCCGGCGGCTCCCAAGCTAGACGCCGCGCCGCTGGGGACCGAGAGCCGGGAGGCGCGGTCGTGACAGCGCTGCTCTCGCTCTCCGGTCTCACCCGCCGCTTCGGCGGGCTGACGGCCGTCAACGCGCTCGGCTTCGACATCGGCGAAGGCGAGGTGGTCGGCCTGCTCGGTCCGAACGGCTCTGGCAAGACGACGGCGCTCAACATGATCTCCGGCGCGCTGAAGCCGAGCGGCGGCGAGATCAGGCTGCGCGGCGAACCGATCGGCGGGCTGAGCGCGCACCGGATCGCGCGCAAGGGCGTCGCCCGGACATTCCAGCTGGTGCGCATCCTGCCCTCGCTCACCGTCGCCGAAAACGTGCTGGCGGGCCTCGCCTTCCGCGGCGAGCCGCTGTGGGGCGAGGCCGCGCGCGACGAGGCAGACCTCCTGCTGCGCAAGGTCGGGCTGGAAGGGCGGGCGGGCGAAGCGGCGGAACAGCTCACCTATATCGACCAGAAGCGGGTGGAACTGGCGCGGGCGCTTGCCGCCAGGCCGTCGCTGCTGCTGCTCGACGAGTGGCTGGCGGGGCTCAATCCGGCCGAACTCCGGACCGGCATCGACCTGGTCTCGCATCTTCGCGACACGGGCATCACGATCCTTCTCGTCGAGCACGTCATGGAGGCGGTGCGGGCGCTCTGCGGACGCTGCATCGTGATGAACGCAGGCACCAAGATCGCCGACGGCGAGACGCCGGCCGTGCTCAGGGATGCCGAAGTGGTCCGCGCCTATCTGGGGACCGCCCATGCTTGAGGTGCGCACCCTCGCAGTCGACTACGGCAAGCATGTCGCGCTGCACGGCGTGTCGCTCGACGTCAAGGAAGGCGAGACGGTCGTCATCCTGGGGGCGAACGGAGCCGGCAAGTCGACGCTGCTCAAGGCGGTCGCGGGCCTGGTGCGGCCGCGCGCGGGCACCTCCATCCGGTTCGCAGGCGCAGAGGTCACGAGGCTTCCCGCGCACGAGGTGCTGGAGCGCGGCATCGCGCTGGTGCCGGAAGGGCGCGGCGTTTTTCCGGACCTGACCGTGGCCGAAAACCTGATGCTGGGCGCCTATGCCCGCCGCGCGCGCAAGGATGAAGCGGCCAACTTGGCGATGGTGCTCGACCTCTTCCCACGGCTTGCAGAACGGCGCCGGCAAACCGTGTCGACGATGTCGGGCGGCGAGCAGCAGATGGTGGCGATCGGCCGGGCGCTGATGTCGGCGCCCCGGATCCTGATGCTGGACGAGCCGAGCCTCGGGCTTGCCCCGGTGCTGGTGGGCGAACTCTTCCAGTCGCTTGCGAAGGTCGGGCGGGCGGGCGTCAGCCTGCTGATCGTCGAGCAGAATGTCCGCATCAGCCTGTCGATCGCCGACCGGGGATATCTTCTCGAAGCGGGACGCATGGTCGGAGAAGGGCAGGCCGCCAAGCTCGCCGACGATCCCTCGGTCCAGCATGCATTCCTCGGCACGGCGGCCGAGGCCTGAAACACATGGAGACGAAGATGGACATACTCGGACTGATGATCGCAAGCGAGGAGACGGAGGCTTCGAACGGAGCGACCTTCGAACGGCGCAACCCGATGTCGGGCAGCGTTGCGACGAAAGCCGCGGCGGCGACGATCGACGACGCCATCGCGGCCGTCGACTCGGCGGCGGCGGCATTTCCCGAATGGTCGCGATCCTCGCCCGGGGAACGTCGCTGGATCCTCTCCAGGGCCGCCGACATCCTCTCGGCGAAAGAGCCGGAATTCATCGAGGCGATGGCGGCGGAGATCGGGGCGACGGCCGGGTGGGCGCATTTCAACGTCTTTCTCGCCTCC
This sequence comes from Mesorhizobium sp., assembly GCA_019635735.1. Classification (GTDB taxonomy): domain Bacteria; phylum Pseudomonadota; class Alphaproteobacteria; order Rhizobiales; family Rhizobiaceae; genus Mesorhizobium_A. Next base: position 148,078 of record JAHBYX010000002.1, on the reverse strand, counting down.
GACATGCTGCGCGAGGCGGCCGCGCTGACGACGCAGATCACCGGCGAGGTCATCCCGTCCAACCGTCCGGCGTCGCTCGCGATGGCGGTGCGGCAGCCGGCGGGCGTGGTGCTGTCGATGGCGCCCTGGAACGCGCCGGTCATCCTCGGCGTGCGCTCGCTCGCCACGCCGCTCGCCTGCGGCAACACGGTGGTGATGAAGACGTCGGAAATCTGCCCCCGCACCCACCGGCTGATCGTCGACGCGCTGAACGAGGCGGGCCTGCCGAAGGGCGTGCTCAACGCCGTGTCCAACGCGCCGGACGACGCGGCCGAGATCGTCGAGGCGCTGATCGCGCAGCCCGCGGTGCGGCGGGTCAACTTCACCGGGTCGACCCGCGTCGGCCGCATCATCGCCGAGATTGCCGGCCGCCACCTGAAGCCCGCGCTGCTGGAGCTGGGCGGCAAGGCGCCGCTGGTGGTTCTCGACGACGCCGACATCGCCGCGGCGGTGGCCGCCTCCGCTTTCGGCGCTTTCATGAACCAGGGCCAGATCTGCATGTCCACCGAGCGCATCGTCGTCGACGAGAAGATCGCCGACGAGTTCGTGGCCGCGCTCGCAACGAAAGCGAAGAGCCTGAAGGCCGGGGACCCGACCGAAGGCAAGACGCCGCTCGGCTGCGTGGTCGATGCGACGGCTGCGGGCCGCATCGGCCAGCTCATCAAAGATGCCGTGTCGAAAGGCGCCGTGCTCGCGGCCGGCGGCGGGATCGACGGCACCATCATCCAGGCGACGGTGCTCGACCGGGTGACGCCCGCGATGCGGATCTACGCCGAGGAATCGTTCGGACCGGTGGTGACGATCGTCCGGGTCGGCAGCATCGACGAGGCGGTTCGCGTCGCCAACGACACCGAGTACGGGCTGTCCGCGGCCGTCTTCGGCCGCGACGTCAACCGGGCGCTGGCGGTCGCGCGCCGCATCGAATCGGGCATCTGCCATGTCAACGGCCCGACCGTGCACGACGAGGCGCAGATGCCTTTCGGCGGCGTCAAGGCATCCGGCTATGGCCGCTTCGGCGGCAAGGCGGGCATCGCGGAGTTCACCGACCTGCGCTGGATCACCATCCAGGACGGCCCGCTGCACTATCCGATCTGAGGCCGGCGTCGATGGGAAAGCTGGAGGGGAAAACCTGCCTCGTCACCGGCGGGGCGGGAAGTCTCGGCGCCGCGGCGGCGCGACTCTTCATCGACCACGGCGCATCCGTGGTCCTTGTCGACCGGGACGAGAGCGGCCTGGACCGTGTCCTTAGCGGCCTGCCGCAGGACAGGGCGGCGGGCGCCGTGGCCGACGTGACGGATCCGGCCGCAGTGGCCGGCTTCGTCGCGTTCACGCTCGGGCATATCGGCGGGATCGACGTGCTGTTCTCGAACGCGGGCAATTTCGGCACGGTCGGGCCGATCGCCGACTATCCGGACGAGGTCTTCGACAGCGTGATGGCGGTGCATGTGAAGGGCGCCTATCTCGCGGCGAAACATGTTTCGCCGCATATGCGCGAGGGGGCCTCGATCGTGATTACCTCGAGCGTCGCCGGCATGCGCGGCGACGCCGGGGTCTATGCCTATATCACCGCGAAGCACGCCCAGGTCGGGTTGATGCGGTGTCTGGCCAAGGAGCTTGCGCCGCGAGGTATCCGGGTCAACACCATCCATCCGGGTCCGATCGACAACGGCTTCCAGCTCGCCGTCGAGAAGGGGCTGGGCGATGCCCTGGGCGTCGACGGCACCGCTTTCTTCAACGAACTCATTCCGCTCGGCCGGCATGGCTCGGCGGAGGAGATCGCGCGCTCGGTGCTCTACCTTGCCTGCGACGATTCGAGCTTCGTCACCGGCACAACGCTGATGGTCGACGGCGGCATGAGCGTCTGAGCCAGCGGCTTCAGCGGAACAGCTTGTTGACGTAGTCCGCGCCGATGCCGACCTTGTCGTAGTGCGCGCGGCACATGGCGATGTAGTTGTGCACGTCGAAGAAGCCGTCCGGCTCCCCCTGCTCGTCGAGCCAGATGAGCGGACCCTTGACCTGGAAGAACACCCGCATCGGTTCGTCGCTGTCGTAGGCGACCAGCGTATGGCCTTCGCCAGGCGTCTCGTAGACGAAATCGCCGGCCGTCGCCGTCCAGTCGTGCTCCAGATAGCCCCACTTGCCCGAGATCGTGTAGGCGAAGACCTCGTGCGGATGATAGTGGCGGTTCACCAGCCCCGCCTTCTTCGCCATCAGGATGTCGCACCACTTGTTCTGTGTCGGCGAGATCCAGAGCGGCCGCGACGAGACGGTTTCGGTGAAGGGGACATAGTAGCGTTCGTCGTCGGTCGGCGCGTTCTTCAGATAGACCTCCGGCAGCGCGTCCGGCTGGAAGACCTTCGAGATCGGCTTCAGGTCGCGCCAGAATTCTGTGGCTGCTTTCTCGGGCATGGGTACCTCCTCAGGGTGTTGGCGCGCGGTCAGGGCCGCACGCGGATGTCGAGCAGCGCAAGAGTGCGCTTCGTGCGGATGTGGTCGAGCGCCTCGGCGAGCGCATCCGGCAGCGCTGCGCCGTCCTCGACCCGCCGCGCCCAGGCGCGGCTGGCTTCCGCCACTTTCGTGAAGTCGGGAACGGGAGAGAGCTGCGTCAACGGCATGGCGTTGGCACGCGCGGCGTAACCGTCCGGATAGATGCCCAGAACCGACTGGCGGACCGCGCCCCATTCGGCATTGTTGACGATCAGGACGAGGATCGGCAGTTCGAGCGCCTCGGCGATTTGATGGCAGGCGACCGGATTGGCGAACATGTACGAGCCGTCGCCCATGGTCGCGACGACCAGCCGGTCGCGATCGGCGAGCTGCATGCCGAGCGCGGCAGGGAACGACCAGCCGAGGCCGCCCGCATGCGGCTCCTGGTACCAGGCGCGATGATGGCCGAGCGACATCGGCGCCATCGGGCAGCCGAGTTCGGACAGCACCGTCGCGTCCTGGCCTTCCAGCGCCCGCGACAGGCAGAGGCTCACCCATTCCTTGGTCATGATGCCGCCGCGCCCCGCCTCGGCCGACGCGATCGTCCTGCCGCGCGCCTGCGCATTCTCGGCCGCTATCGCATCGCGGCGCATGGCGATCTCCTCAGCGCGCACCGGGCGGAGCTGGTCCATCGCGGCCTTCAAGGCCAGGATCCCGTCGGCGACATCGCAGGCGATCGAGAGATCGGAGCGGAAGTTGCGCACCGGCGTGCGGGTGGATAGCGGGTCCTGCCCCATCTGGATGATCCTGCAGCCGGGCTTCGGCCGATGGATCTGCGGCGACCACGGAGCCAGCGCATCGAGGACCAGGATCGCGTCGGCGCGCTCGATCAGCTTCGCGGGGTTCGCCTCGGCCGCCATCGGATGGCCGGTCGGAATGGCAAGCGCCAGAGCCCAGTACTGGCAGACCGGAATGCCCCACTCGTCGGCAAGGGCGGAGAGTGCGCCGAATGCCTCGGCGCTGCCTGCGCCATGCTGGGCGAAGAACACGGGGTTCCTAGCCTCCGCCAGGATCTTCGCCACAGCGGCGATCTGCCTGGGGTCCGCATGAACGATTGCGGGCTGCATCAGCGGCGGCGCGTCGAGCCCTTCGGCCGGCGCCGGCTCGCAGAGCACCTCGCGCGGCAGGCTGACATAGACCGGCCCGCGCGGCGTCGAGTTGGCGATCGCCCATGCCCGGTCGGCAATCTCCAGCGCCTGTTCCGGGAAGCGCAGCTCGTAGTCCCATTTCGCCGCCTCGCGCACCAATGCGGTCTGGTCGCGCATTTCCTGGCCCCAGCCGATCGGCACGGTGCGCGCGCCGAACCTGTCCTTCTCCGTCGTCGGGGTGCGGCCGGAAAAGAGCAGGACCGGAATGTGCTCGACGGCCGCGTTGATCGCGCCGATGGCACAGTTGGCGAGGCCGACATTGGTATGCGCGATCACCGCCTGGGAGCGGCCGGTGGCGAGGTAATAGCCGTGCGCCATGCCCATGGCGGCGGATTCGTGCGGCATGACCAGGGCAAAGGGCAGCGGGATGTCCTTCGCCGCCGCTTCGGCAAGTCCCTCGATGATCGGCGGGAAGTCGGTGCCGGAATTGCAGAAAATGTAGTCGACGCCGACAGCCTTCAGCCGCGCCAGCAGCGCGCCGCCCGCGGTCAGGCTGGCCGGTCTTGCGTCGGAGGGAACGGTGTCCATCACGCGCTCGACAGGTGCGCGCCGATCCAGCGCGGGCGCTGTTGTCCGATCATCGATCTTCCTCCCGTCAGCGCGGCCACGCGCATGCGGCGCGTCCGTCGCTCTTATTGCCGCGTGAGCGGAACCTCCTCCCGCTGACGCCGGCACGCAGACGATACGGGTTCGCCCTTCGATGCCGAATAGACATTTTCTGACATTTATTGCACTTTTCCGACGAAATCCCGGAGCGTTTCCCGATGCCGCAATCCTTTCGCTTCGCCGAGCGGCAGCCGCTGTCCGACACGGAGGTTTCTCCCGTGAAAGGCGAGCTGACCAGCGGCGAATGGACGTTCCGCGATGCACGCCATCGCGGCTTCGTGCTGGAGGCGGGCCGGGGCCGGGTGAAGGTCTCCGACGGCGAAGTGCCGTTCATCGCCCCTTGCCTCCTCTGGCTGCCGGCGGGGGCGAATGTGCGTCTGCTGCTCGAGGCGGGCTCTCGCGGCACATCGATCGCCGCGAGCGAGGTGGCGCTTGCGGGCGCGATCCCGGTCGGACCGGTGGCGGGGCAGATGCGGGCAGCACTCGGTCAGCCGATGATCCATGCGCGGCTCGACATCCGCCAGGCGCGCCGCCTTGCCGACACGCTGGAAGCCATCGCCGAAGAGGCGCGGAGCGAACTCCCCGCCGCGCAGGAATCGCTACGCCACCTCCTCGCCCTGTTCCTGATCGCGACCTGGCGCCTTTCGGGGCCGGTGTTGCGCGAGACCAAACCGCTGCCGCGCACCATCGTGCAGCGCTTCCTGCACGCTGTTGAACTGCATCTGAGGGAGCACTGGACGATCGCCCGCTACGCGCAGGAGGTCGGCGTAACGCCGGACCGTCTCAATGCCACCGTCCGCCGCACGACGGGGGGCTCGCCGCTGGCGCTGATCCATGCCCGATTCGTCCACGAGGCCGATGCGCTGCTCGACGATTCCAGCCTGCAGATCGCCGAGATCGCCGAGGAGCTGGGCTTCTCCGATCCGGCCTATTTCAGCCGCTTTTACAAGCGCCTGACCGGACGCTCCCCTAACCGCCAGCGCCAGGAGATCGAGCGGAAGTCCAACCGCGGTTCGTTTGCGGCGTGGCCTTGAACGGGCGTCGGCTTGTAGGCTTGCGGGTGTAGCTTTAGACAGCGTCCCGACGCAGTGGACAGGGCCGCCATGATCTCCAGTTCCGGAAAGACCTATCGGGTGGTCGGCCACGCCATCGTCTCGGCGGACGGAATGATCGCCGATGGCGACGGATTGATGCCCGCGCCGCTGCGCAACGATGCCGACTGGTCGATCTTCCAGGCGGCGCTCGACCGGTCGAGCGTCGTCGTCGTCGGCAGGCTCGGCCACCGGCGCCATCCCAATCCCGGCCGCCGCCGCCTGGTGTTCACCAGCACGATCGAACGCTTCGAAGCCGACGCGGCCGATCCGCTGGCGACGCTATTCAATCCCGCCGGCATGTCGGTGGAAGACGTGCTCGCCCGCACGGGCGTGGCCGAGGGCGTGGTGGCGGTGACGGGTGGCCAGAGGGTCTTCGAGCATTTCCTGCCCGACTATGACGAGTTCATGCTTGCCGAGGTCGACGGCTTCGTGCTGCCGGGAGGGACTGCGTGCTTTTCGGCCGGACACCCGAGCGCCGTGCTGGCCGCCTCCGGCCTCATTCCGGCGGAGCGGCAGGAGATCGATCCGTCGAACGGCGTGACCCTGACGCGGTGGGCGAGGAATTCGAACCGATCTTGAACGATGGTGGCGGTGTCTGCGAAGTATCGGAAGCGGTGGCGTGAGAACGTGACGCGACATCGCCGGCACCCGCGGTCAGCCCGAATGAGCGCCGTGCTGCGACCGGTCGGGCGTATCGGCGTCGACGCGGACTGGCGTGCCGCAAGTGCAGGGGACGATGCGTGACCAAGTCTCTCATAGTGCATGTCGGTCCCGGAAAATGCGGCTCCACGTCGATCCAGACGGAACTGGCCCGCCGAGGGTCCCTGTTCGACGGATGTTCGATCGAACTGCCCAGACCGGTGATCCGCCAGTTCGACACGGACGAGAGCATGCCGGACGCGCCGCCGCAGCTCCTCGACTCCGCCTCCGCCCTCCTCGCCAAAGGAGAGGTTGCAGTCCTCAGCTACGAGGTTCTGTTCCAGCGCCGGCGGGCCTTGCGAAACTTCGTGCGCTTCCTGCGACCGCTGGTGGATGAAGTGACCGTCGTCGGCTACTCGCGACGTCAGTCGGGCTTCATCCAGTCTGCCTACAGCCAATGGATGTTCCGATCCCCCGCGCGGTCGGCCGAGGTGCGCGGCATCCTGCAGGCGGCGGGTCTCGAACCTGCGCATTTCACGGGCCTCGAAGCCTACTTCATCGCGGCAATGAAGACGGACATGGTCTCGGCTCGCCAGCTGGCGGACAACGTCATCCTCGATTGGCACGCGGGATACCAGGATATCGCCCGCTTGCTGGCTCCCTTCGACGTGAAGATATCCGCCGGGTTCATCCCCCGTGAGGGCTATGAATTCTCTCTGCTCGCCGATTTCTACCGCCGATGCGGCTACGCTTCGGCGCCTCTTCCGGCGTCGGCGGATAGGGTGATCAACACGCAGTACGATGCCGACCTGATCGAAGCGGTGCATCTTGCGATCCGGCTCGGGCTGCCCGTTCCGGGTCCGCATGAACACAACGCCTTCTTCGAACGAGGCGTGGACATTCCCGCGCTGTCGCCACCGCCCGAGGGGGACGAGTTGCTGAACGTGCTCAGGGACTTCGCCGATACCCACTATTGGGAGGCGAACCGGGCGTTCTGCCGGGAGCACGGTCTGTCCGAAGACTATTTTGAGCCGCGGCGGATCGTTTCGCTGGAGCACGCCGAAGACGCAGTCGCGCGCGAGGCGGCCCGCCGTCGTGCCGATCCGGATCTCGTTTCGCGCCGCAACGCTGCGATTGCCGCTCGTCTCGCCAGCATCATGTTCGAACGCTACCTCAACGACAAAGTATGAGCAGAGCGGCATGACGCAGCTTCGCATTCTCGCGACCGGTTTCTCGGCTTTCCCGCGCGCGCCGGTCAATCCGACCGAGGTGTTGATGGCGCTGCTCGCGCAGGCGCAGCCTGATCTCGGCGAGGACGTCGAGCTGCGAACGCTGGTCCTGCCGGTCGAATATGCGCGAGCACCGCGGCTCCTCAGCGAGTCCGCTCGCGAATTCCGCCCCGACATTGCAGTGCATTTCGGTCTCGCCGACACCGCGCGCGGCTTCCGGCTCGAATCGACGGCGCGCAACCGATCCTCGATGGTCGCGGTGGACGCGGCGGGGCTGCTCCCGGAAAAGGCGCTGATCTGTGCCGGCCCCGCGACGCTGCGGTCCGCGCTGCCGCTGGAGGACATTGCCGCCGCGCTTGCGGCCGAAGGCCTGCCGGTCCAGCGCTCGGCCAATGCCGGCGCCTATCTGTGCAACCATCTATTCTACCTGTCGCGGTCGGGCACGCTCGAACGCTTCGGCCCGGCGATGTCGGGCTTCGCTCATGTGCCGTTCCTGGACGAGCAGCTCGGCCGGATCGAAGCGGCGCGGGCGCAGCGTCTCTTCTCGATGTCCCGCGACGATCTCGTGCGGGGCGCCACGACCATCCTGCGCGTCTGCGCCGAAACTCACCGTGGATTAGCCTAGCCGGACATAGGTCTTTTTGCCCGGATTCATGCTTAGCGGATCGTTAAGCGTTGGCGGCTATGGTTAACCACGGGGGAGCAGGAGAGGACGGGATTTGACCTTGAGCGAGGCGTCGGACGACATGCCCCGCGAGCCGGCGGAGGGCGGTGACGCGCTGTCGCGCGCCGGTACCCATGCCGCAACGCTGGAGACGAGCGAATTGCTGGAAGACCTGCAGCGGACGGTCGACGCCATGCGCATGGGCGTCGTGGTGCTGGACGCAGGGCTGAACGCGGAAGTCATCAATCGCGCCTTCTACGACATCTGGAAAGTCACTCCGCAGGACGTCAGCGTCGGCAGCCCGTTCCGGGCGCTGATGGACATCAACCGGCACAACGGCGTCTACGACGTGCCCGACAGCGAGTGGGAAGACTATGTCGCCTCGCGGCTCGCCGAGATATCGGCGGGCAGCATTGCGCCGAGGGAGTTCCGGCGCGCCGACGGCTGCACCATGGTCTACGAGGTCACGGAACTGTCGGGCGGCAAGCGGCTCGTCACCTATTTCGACATCTCCGACCTGAAGCAGCGCGAGGCCGAGCTGGCCGAGGCGCTCGAACGGACCCGTCTCGCCGACGCCGTCATCGACGGCATCCGCGATCCCTTGTTCGTCAAGGATTCCCAGCTTCGCTTCGTCTACGTCAACGAGGCCTTCGCCAACCTGTTCGGGGTGAAGCCCGCGCAGATGATCGGCAAGCTGGGCGGCCATTTCGTCACCCCCGCGGAAGCCGCCCAATTCGAACTCACCGAACGCCAGGTCCTCAGGACGGGCGAGCCGTACAAGGTGGAGGAGAACTTCGAGTTCCAGGGCATCGGCCGGTCGAGGGTCGTCCGCAAGAACCGGATCCGGACCGACAGCGGCAACGACTACGTCGCGGGCACGATCTTCGACATCACCGAAATGAAGCGCCGGGAGACCGACGCGGAAGAAGCCCGCCAGCGCCTGGAGCACGTCATCGAGTCGCTGCCGGCCGGCGTCATCATCTACGACCGGCACAATCGATTCGTGCTGTCCAACCGGCTGATACAGGAATCGCTTCCGGCACTGGTGTCGGCCATGCAGCCGGGCAAGCACCTGCGCGATGCGCTGGAGGCAGCGCACGACGCGGGATATTTCCGCACCAGCGGCGATCCCGAGCTCGACGCTCTCTACGATACCGACCGTGCCGCATGGATCGAGGGCTATTCGCGCCGCTACGACATGCGCCATTCCGTCAGCGAGCGGCTCAATCCCGACGGCAAATGGTATCAGGTGTTCGATACGCGCACCGCCGACGGGACGTTTGTCGGCGTCAGGGTCGACATCACGGAGCTGAAGGAACGCGAGGGCGCGCTGCGGGAGTACATGCGGCAAATCGACCTGTTCCGTCACGTGCTCGACGAACTGCCGGTCGCCGCCTACGTCAAGGACGACGACCTTTCCATCCGCTTCGTCAACAAGGCCTGGTGCACGCTCACGGGCATCGACAAGGAAGAGGCGACCGGTCTCACCGATCGGGAGCTGTTCGGCAGTTCCGGGGAGGAATTCGCCCGGCGGGACCTGGAAGTGCTGGCCACGGGCAAGGTCGACGAGACGGAGGAAACGGTTCCGCATCGCGACGGGTCGAGCCGGCAACTGATTGCGCGCAAGAGCCGGCTGACACTGGGCGACGGCACGGTTCACCTCATCGGTTCCAGTTCCGACGTGACCGAGCTCAAGCAGCGCGAACGGGAACTGGAGGAGGCGCAGCGCCGCGCCGTGCTGGCCGACCGGGCCAAGTCTGAATTCCTCGCCAACATGAGCCACGAGATCCGCACGCCGATGAACGGCGTGCTGGGCATGGCCGAGCTGCTCACCAAGTCGAATCTCGATTCAAAACAGCGGACTTTCACCGACATCATCGTGAAGTCCGGCAACGCACTCCTGACGATCATCAACGACATCCTCGACTTCTCGAAGATAGACGCCGGACAGCTCGTTCTCGATCCCGCGCCCTTCAATCTCGCGGAGGCGATCGAGGATGTGGCGACGCTGGTGTCGACGCGGGCCAAGGAAAAGGACCTCGAACTGATCGTCCGCGTGCAGCCCGACCTTCCGGCGCTCTTCGTCGGCGATGTCGGCCGGATCCGCCAGATCATCACCAATCTCGTCGGCAATGCGGTCAAGTTCACCGATTCGGGCCATGTGCTGGTCAACGTGGCCGGCGAGACGCGCGGCGGCAGCAGCCGACTGAAGATCGCCGTCACCGACACGGGCATCGGCATTCCGGCCGACAAGCTGCAACTCGTGTTCGAGAAGTTCAGCCAGGTAGACGGGTCTTCGACCCGCCGTCACGAAGGCACCGGCCTCGGTCTCGCGATCACCTCCCGGCTCGTCGACATGATGCACGGGCGGATCGACGTCGAAAGCGTCGAGGGCAAGGGCTCCACCTTTACGGTGAGCCTGGAGCTTCCTGTGGCCGCCGACCAGAAGCCGCGCCGCCATGCGCCGCTCGACGTCACCGGCGCGCGCATCCTCGTGATCGACGACAATCCGGTCAACCGCGCGATCCTGATGGAACAGATGAACTCCTGGGCGTTCGACGCCTGCGCGGCCGATGGCGGGGTGGAAGGTCTTCTCGTGCTCGAGACAGCGTCGCGGCTGGGGCTCAAGGTCGACTGCGTGATCCTCGACTACCAGATGCCGGGCATGACGGGCGCCGACGTGGCGAGGATCATCCGCGCCAACCCGGCGCTCGCCGACACGCCGCTGATCCTGCTCACGTCGGTCGACCAGTCTCTGTCGAACAAAAGCTACCGCGATCTCGACATCAACGCCCATCTCATCAAGCCGGCGCGGTCCTCGGCGCTTCTCGATGCGCTCGTAACCACGATCCAGCGTCATCGGGCGCCGCCGGTCATCGAGGCGGACCAGAGTGCACGGACGGAGAAGCCGGCCGCGCCGGCGCCCGCTGCCGAAGTCTCGAGGGTCATCACATCGACGAACCGCAGGGGCGATGCCTCCCATGGCATCGACATCCTCGTCGCCGAGGACAACGAGGTGAACCAGCTGGTGTTCACGCAGATCCTGGGCGAGACGGACTACAAGTTCCACATCGTCGACAATGGCCGGCGGGCCTTCGAGGCATATGCGTCGCTGCATCCGCGCATGATCCTGATGGACGTGTCGATGCCGGGGATGAACGGGCTGGAAGCGACTGCCGCGATCCGCGAGCGGGAAGCCTTGGAGGGCGGGCACGTGCCGATCGTCGGTGTCACAGCGCACGCGCTCAAGGGCGACCGCGAACGCTGCATCGACGCGGGAATGGACGATTATCTGTCGAAGCCGATCAGCCCCAACGCGCTTCTCGCCAAAGTCGAACTCTGGATGGAAAAGACCTCGCCCCGCCGCGTCGCCGGCTGAACGGCGGCCGGTCCCCGATTGGCAAACGATTCCGGGGAGATGGCTCGCGAACACGCCGGCCATCCTCCGCACGCGCCGGTAGCCTGGGCGGCGCGGTGATTTTTTCCCTACATAAAACTGTCATCCAGCTGTAACATTCCCCCGCTAATGCCCCCCTTGTCGCCTTCGAGGCGGCTCACAGAATTCCATCCGAATTCCGAACGGGAGTAGGCAAAATGAAGAAATTCCTCCTAGCGGCTTCGGCGGCATCGCTCGCCCTCGCAGCTTCCATGGGCGTCGCCGCGGCGCGCGACCAGATCCAGATCGTCGGCTCGTCGACCGTGTTTCCGTTTACCACCGCGGTGGCCGAGAAGCTCGGCCAGGGCGGCCAGTTCAAGACCCCGGTTGTCGAGTCGACCGGCACGGGCGGCGGCATGAAGCTGTTCTGCGCCGGCGTCGGCGAGAATACCCCCGACTTCACCAACGCCTCGCGCGCCATGAAGTCGAAGGAACTGGAGACCTGCAAGGCCGGCGGCGTCACCCCGGTCGAGATCAAGGTCGGCTTCGACGGCATCGTGCTGGCCAATTCGAAGGCTGGTGCGGCGGTCGACCTGACCAAGGACCAGATCTTCAAGGCGCTGGCCAAGAACGTCGCTGTGGACGGCAAGGTCGTCGCGAATCCCTACGTCAACTGGTCCGACATAGACGCCTCGCTGCCTGCCACGAAGATTGAGGTCCTCGGCCCGCCGCCGACCTCCGGCACCCGCGACGCCTTCGTGGAACTCGTCATGGACGCCGCCTGCCAGGAAGAGGTTAAGGCTGCGAACGAGAAGGGCTGCGGCGAGATCCGCGAAGACGGCGCCTTCATCGAAGCCGGCGAGAACGACAACCTGATCGTCCAGAAGCTCGAGGCCAACACCAATGCCTTCGGCATCTTCGGCTTCTCCTTCCTCGACCAGAACGCCGACAAGCTGCAGGGCCACAAGGTGGACGGCGTCGAGCCGACCTTCGAGAACATCGCGTCGGGCGACTACGGCGTGTCGCGCTCGCTGTTCATCTACGCGAAGAAGGAGCATGTCGGCGTGATCCCCGGCATGGCCGAGTTCATCGCCGAATACACCAACGACGCGGCCTGGGGTCCCGAAGGCTACCTCGCCGACAAGGGCCTGATCCCGCTGCCGGACGCGGATCGCGCCAAGGTCGCCGAAGAGGCGAAGGCGCTGAAGCCGTTCGGCTCCTGATAGGATAATATCCGGCCCGGGCGCGCAATCGCCCGGGCCGTTTCCCTGCCGCATGGCCCGGCCGCGACGCCGAGCGTCGCCTAGCGCCATACTATCCGGGGGCACGGGTTCATGGTCTTCTACATTCTGCTTCTGCTCGCCGCGGTCGGTATCGCGGGATACCTCGCCGGACGCGGCAAGGCGTTCCAGGTGGTCGGCGGCGAAGTACGCAAGCTGCATTCCCTGCCGTCGCAACACGGGACCTATGTCGCCCTGTTCGCCACCTTGCCGGCGCTTTTCGCTCTCGTGATCTGGGGGCTGGGGTCGCCCGGCATCGAGACCTCGATCATAAAATCGCGCTTTGCCAGCGAACTCGCGGGGCAGGGTGTTCCGCAGGTCGAAGCCTTCATCCGCGACGCCAAGGCGATCGCGTTCGGCGGCCTGGTCGGGTTCACGGATGCGACAAAGGAGGCCGCCGCGGCTGCCTACCGGTCGCTGCATACGACCAGCCTTACGATCATCAGCGCGGTCTGCGCGCTCCTCGCCTTCGGCGGCTTTCTCTATTCCTACCGCAACGTCTCCGAGCGTTTCCGCGCGCGACATGTCGTCGAGCGGGTCGTGCGGGTTTTCCTCATCGCCTGCTCGATCGTCGCGGTGCTGACCACGATCGGCATCGTGCTGTCGCTGATTTTCGAATCGCTTCTCTTCTTCAGCGAGATTCCCTTCTTCAAGTTCCTGTTCGGCCTGCACTGGTCGCCCCAGAGCGCCTTCACGGGAGCGGGAACCGCTGCCGGCGAGGTCAACGAGGATATTTTCGGCGCCGTCCCCCTGTTCGTCGGGACACTGCTGATCACCTTCATCGCGATGCTGGTGGCCGCGCCTGTCGGCCTGATGTCGGCGATCTACCTGTCCGACTACGCAAGCAAGAGCGTGCGGGCCGTGGCAAAGCCGGTGCTCGAAATTCTCGCGGGCATTCCGACCGTGGTATACGGCTTCTTCGCCGCGCTGACGGTTGCCCCCTTCTTCCGCGACCTCGGTCAGGCGCTGGGGCTCGGCGTCGCATCGGAATCGGCGCTTGCGGCGGGCGTGGTGATGGGGATCATGATCATTCCCTTCGTCTCGTCGCTGTCGGACGACGTGATCAACGCGGTGCCGCAATCGCTGCGCGACGGGTCGGCGGGGCTGGGGGCCACGAAATCGGAGACCATCCGCAAGGTCGTCCTTCCGGCAGCGCTTCCGGGTATCGTCTCGGCCATGCTGCTCGCCGTCAGCCGGGCGATCGGCGAGACGATGATCGTCGTCATGGCCGCGGGCCTGGCTGCCAACCTGACCGTCAATCCGCTAGAGGCAGTCACCACCATCACGGTGCAGATCGCGACCCTTCTGGTCGGCGACCAGGAATTCGACAGTGCCAAGACCCGCGCGGCCTTTGCGCTCGGTCTCGTGCTGTTCTGCGCGACGCTTGCCCTCAACGTCATCGCGCTTCGCGTGGTCAAGAAGTATCGGGAACAGTATGACTGATATCACTGCCGCTCCGCTGCCTCCCGGCCGCACGCCGAGCATTCATACGGACGCCGCCGCCAAGAGCAGGCTGAAATCACGCTACGGCGCGGAAATGCGCTTCAGGTGGCTGGGCGCGGGCGCTATCGGCCTCGCCGCGCTCTTCCTGTTGCTGCTGCTTTCGACGATCGTGACGCAGGGTCTTCCGGCGTTCCGGATCAATTCGATTACCCTGCCGGTCAATCTCTCGGCGGTCCCGGCCGATCCCGCCGCCCGGGCGGGGTTCGACTATGCCGGCGTCGTCAACGATGCGCTCGGCGCGAAATTCCCGGACGTGACCGGCCGTCAGGAACGCCGCCTTCTGCGCGGCATCGTCTCCACCGGGTCGGGGGTCATCCTCCGCCAGCAGATCGAGAACGACGCCTCGCTTGCCGGCAAGACGGTGGACGTCCAGGTGCCGCTCGACGATTTCGCGGATCTCTATTTCAAAGGGCTGCTCGCCGAGAGCGCCGCTCCGCAGCAGCTGCCCGGCGTGACGGTGTCCGCCGCGAGCGGCGACGTCGGCGTGACCTTCTCCGACGATGCGATTGCGCGTCTTGCCCGTAGCGTGGGCGCGATCGAGGCCGAGGGCGGCGTTCTGCGCCTCACCAGCGGTGCAGCATCGCTTCTGCTGGATGTCGGCGGCGGAACGGTCAAGCTGACCGAAGTCGGTCCGGGCAACATGGCCAAGGGCACCGTCTACGAGGCGCTCGACGCGTCCGTCTCGACAGCTTCGCCTGCCGTGCTGAGGACGATCACGACGCCGGAAGCGAGCCGCAAGATCACCGACCGGGAGATCGTCTGGCTCGATCGGCTGAAAGCCGACGGAGCGATCACGAGCGGCTGGAACACAATCTTCTTCACGTCGGGCGCCAGCCGCGAGGCGGAACTCGCCGGCGTGTGGGGCGCGGTCGTCGGCTCGTTCCTGACCCTGATCGTCACGATCGCCGTGGCCTTTCCGATCGGTGTGGCCGCGGCGATCTATCTCGAGGAGTTCGCGCCGAAGAACCGGCTGACGAGCCTGATCGAGGTCAACATAAACAACCTCGCCGCCGTACCGTCGATCGTCTTCGGTCTGCTCGGTCTCGCGGTGTTCCTCAACTTCTTCGGCATGCCGCGATCCGCCCCCGTCGTCGGCGGCCTGGTGCTTGCCCTGATGACGCTGCCGATCATCATCATTGCCGGGCGCGCATCGCTGAGGGCGGTGCCGCCGTCGATCCGCGAGGCCGCGCTGGGCATCGGCGCTTCCAAGGTTCAGATGGTCTTCCATCACGTCCTGCCGCTTGCGATGCCCGGCATCATGACCGGCACGATCCTGGGCATGGCGCATGCGCTGGGCGAAACCGCGCCGCTGCTGATGATCGGCATGGTCGCCTTCATCGTCGACATTCCGGGCGGCTTCACCGAGCCGGCCACCATTCTTCCGGTCCAGATATTCATGTGGGCCGATTTCCCCGAGCCCGCGTTCCAGCAGAAGACGTCGGCGGCGATCATGGTGCTTCTCGGGTTCCTGATCCTCATGAACGCCATCGCCGTGATCCTGCGCAAGCGCTTCGAACGCCGCTGGTGATGGAGTAGAAAGAGATGAACGTGTTCAACGAAGCCGCCATCGAACAGAAGCTCAACGCAATGCCGCAAGAACATGCCGTGAAAATGCGTGGCCGGCAGGTCACCGTCCACTATGGCGAGAAGCAGGCGCTGTTCGGCGTCGATCTCGACGTCCGCGAGAAGCAGGTGACGGCCCTGATCGGACCGTCGGGCTGCGGCAAGTCGACCTTCCTGCGCTGCCTCAACCGGATGAACGATACGATCGACATCGCCCGCGTCGGCGGCGAGATCACGCTCGACGGCGAGGACATCTACGATCCCAAGATCGACGTCGTCGAACTGCGCGCCCGCGTCGGCATGGTGTTCCAGAAGCCGAACCCGTTTCCGAAGTCGATCTACGAGAACGTCGCCTACGGCCCGCGCATCCACGGGCTGACGAAGTCCAAGGCAGAACTCGACGCCGTCGTCGAATCGAGCCTGAAAAAGGCGGCGCTCTGGAACGAGGTGAAGGACCGGTTGAACGAGCCGGGCACCGGCCTGTCGGGCGGCCAGCAGCAGCGCCTGTGCATCGCGCGCGCCATCGCGGTGTCGCCGGAGGTCATCCTCATGGACGAGCCCTGCTCGGCGCTCGACCCGATCGCCACCGCCAAGGTCGAGGAACTGATCGACGAACTCAGGCAGAACTACACGATCGTTATCGTGACGCACTCCATGCAGCAGGCCGCACGCGTGTCGCAGCGCACGGCGATGTTCCATCTCGGCTACCTGGTCGAGGAGGGGGCGACGGACAAGATGTTCACCAGCCCCGACGACAAGCGCACCCAGGACTACATCACCGGCCGCTTCGGCTGAGCGATCGAGCGAGCGACGAGGACATCATCATGGGCGAGCACACCGTCACTTCCTTCGACCAGGAACTCGAACACATCGACCGCCTCATCCGCGAGATGGGCGATCTCGCCGGCTCGATGGTCGCCGGCTCCACGCGGGCGCTTCTGGCGTCGGACAATCCGCTGGCGCAGCGCGTCGTCTCGGACGACGCGATCCTGGACGCCAATCAGCGCGAGCTCGACGACGCGGCGATCACCCTGATCGCCAAGCGCCAGCCGATGGCGCAGGACCTACGCGCGGTGGTCGGCGCGATCCGCATGGCGGCCGACCTCGAGCGCGTCGGCGACCTGGCGAAGAACATCGCCAAGCGCGTCGGCGCCGTCGGCCAGACGGCGACGCCCCGCAACCTGTCGCATTCCATCGAAGCGATGTCCGGGCTGGTGCTGTCGCAGGTCAACAACGTCATCAGCCACTATGTCGCCCGCGATCCGGAGGCGCTGAAGGCGCTGCGCGCCGACGACGAGAAGATCGACATCCAGTACACGGCCGTCTTCCGCGAGCTCCTGACCTACATGATGGAGGATCCGCGCAACATCACCGCCTGCACCCACCTCCTGTTCTGCGCGAAGAACCTGGAACGGATCGGCGACCACGTGACCAACATCGCGGAGAACGCCTACTACGTCATGACCGGGGCGCAGCTGCCGGCCAACCGCCCCAAGGTGGACGAAACGGCGGCAATGTCCGCCGCCTGAGGAAATCGGACGAAATGATTGCACCGAAGATCATGGTGGTGGAGGACGAGGAGCCGCTAGGCGTCCTCCTCCGCTACAACCTCGAGGCCGAAGGCTATCAGGTCGAGATCATCACCCGCGGCGACGAAGCCGAGCTTCGCCTGCAGGAGAGCGTTCCCGACCTCCTGGTGCTCGACTGGATGGTCCCTGCTGTCTCCGGCATCGAACTGTGCCGGCGTCTGCGCATGCGCGCCGAAACCGAACGCCTGCCGATCATCATGCTGACCGCGCGCGGCGAGGAGAGCGACCGGGTGCGCGGGCTCTCGACCGGGGCGGACGATTATCTGGTCAAGCCGTTCTCGACGCCGGAATTCATGGCGCGGGTGAGGGCGCTGCTGCGCCGCGCCAAGCCCGAGGTGCTGTCGAGCGTGCTCAAGGTCGGAGACATCGTGCTCGACCGGGAGTCGCACCGCGTCTATCGCAAGAAGAACGAGATCCGCCTCGGGCCGACCGAATTCCGGCTGCTCGAATTCCTGATGCAGCATCCCGGCCGCGTCTATTCGCGCGGCCAGTTGCTGGACAGTGTCTGGGGCGACACCAACT
Source organism: Mesorhizobium sp. (assembly GCA_019635735.1). GTDB lineage: Bacteria > Pseudomonadota > Alphaproteobacteria > Rhizobiales > Rhizobiaceae > Mesorhizobium_A. Next base: position 130,339 of record JAHBYX010000002.1, on the reverse strand, counting down.
ATATCGACGAACGCACCGTAGACGTGCATGTCGGGCGCCTGCGCAAGGCGGTCAACACCGGCCGGCAGGTCGACGTCATCCGGACGATCCGCGGCTCCGGCTACGCCATCCGCGAGGACTGACTGAGGCAGGGGACGGGCAACTCCTTGCCGTCCGGGCCGCCGCCGTGCTTCTCTCCCGTCGCGAAGGGCTGGGAGGGCCACTCATGCGTCTGGTGCGAAGACTTATGATCGCTGTGGCGGTGGTCCTCTGCGGCGTGCCGCTCGCCTTCGCCGGTCAGGCGGCATCCGATCAGGCCAGATCACGCGATGCGCTGATCATCTGGCACAGGCTCGTGCTCGAACTCGTCCGCCACACCGCGACCTATTCGCCGCCGGTGGCGAGCCGGGCCTTCGCCTATCTCGGCGTGACGGCCTTCGAGGCGCTGGCGACCGGCTCCGACGGGCTGCACTCGCTTGCCGGCCAGTTGAACGGCCTCACGCCGGTCCCGGCCCGCGAAACAGGCCAGGCTTATGACAGCGCGGTGGTCGTGCAGGCGGCGATGGCGCATGCGGCGGCGAACCTGTTCGGGAATACCGGCCCGACCGGCCAGCGCGCGCTGAAGGCGATGGCGAGGAAGGCAGGCACTGAGGCGGCGACGGGTGTGCCCGAGGACGTGGTCCGCCGCAGCGAGGACCACGGTCGTGCGGTCGCCGAGCATATCCTCGCCTGGGCAGCGACCGATGGCGGCGCGGTGATCGAGAACATGGGATTCCCGCTCGAATACAAGCTGACGGATGGGCCGGCACATTGGGTGCCAACCAATCTGATCCGCCAGCAGCAGGTTCCGCTGCTGCCGGACTGGGGCAGGACGCGCAGCTTCGCCATGCCCGACGGCGCGGCCTGCGGCCTGCCGCCTCCGCCCGCCTACAGCGAGGCGGCCAATTCGCAATTCTACCGCGAGGCGCTCGAAGTGCGCGACACGGTCAACAACCTCACCGACGAGCAGCGCGCCATCGCGCGGTTCTGGTCGGACGATCCGATGCTGTCGCCGACGCCGCCCGGGCACTGGATCTCGATCGCGATCGATGCGCTGGAGAAGGAGGACGCCGACCTGCCGACGAGTGCCGAAACCCTTGCGCGGCTGGGCGTCACGCTGGCGGATGCGTTCATCGGGTGCTGGCATTCCAAGTTCGAACATGACCTCGTCCGTCCGCTGACCTATATCCGCCGCGTCATCGACCCCAAATGGGAGGCGATCCTCAACACGCCGCCCTTCCCGGAATATCCGAGCGGCCACTCGACGCAATCCGGCGCTGCGGCGACGGTGCTTACCGCCATCTTCGGTCCGTCCTACTCCTTCCAGGACGGCACGCATGAAGCCGACGGCCTGCCGGTGCGGAGCTACCCCAGCTTCTGGGCGGCGGCCGAGGAAGCGGGCATCTCGCGGCTCTACGGCGGCATCCATTTCCGCTCGGCGATCGAACGCGGCCTCGACCAGGGCCGCTGCATCGGCGCCTATGCCAACGCGCTCAGGACGAGGAACTGACGCCATGCGCCTCCCAGGCACCTTCCTCGTCGTGGTGCTCGCGCTCGGCTGCGCCGCCGCGCAGGCTTTCGAGGTTTCCGTCCCCCGCTACGTCGAGGAGACCGCCACATCGGGCATCGAGCACAGCTACACCGGCGAATGGGAATTCATGGTCGGCGGCGGCGTCGCCACGTTCGACTGCGACGGCGACCGGATGCCGGACATGCTGCTGTCCGGCGGCACGTCCGCGGCGAAGTTCTACCGCAACACGAGCACAGCGGGCGGCGCGCTCGCCTTCGTCGCAGAGACGAGCGGACTCGAACTCGACATGGTCTCAGGCGCCTATCCGCTCGACGTCGACAGCGACGGCGCGACCGATCTCGTGCTGCTGCGGGTGGGCGAAAACGTTGTCATGCGCGGCCTCGGCGGCTGCCGGTTCGAGCGCGCCAACGAGGCGATCGGCTTCGACGGCGGCGACGCCTGGTCGACCGCGCTCGCCGCGACATGGGAGAGAGGCGCGCAGTTCCCGACGATCGCCATCGGCAACTATATCGACAGGACGCAGGATGCGTTTCCCTGGGGCTCCTGCACCGACAACTGGCTGCATCGGCCAGTGGCGCAGGAGCACAGGTTCGCCCCGCCGCTGCCGCTCAAGCCGAGCTTCTGCGCACTGTCCATGCTGTTCACCGACTGGAACCGCTCCGGCACGCCGTCGCTGCGCGTCTCCAACGACCGCGAGTACTACAAGGGCGGGCAAGAGCAGCTCTGGCGCGTCGAAGCGGGCCAGCCGCCCTCGCTCTACGGGCCCGCCGACGGGTGGAAGCCGCTCAAGATCTGGGGCATGGGCATTGCCAGCGGCGACCTCGACGGCGACGGCTACCCCGAATACTTTCTCACCTCGATGGCCGACAACAAGCTGCAGACTCTGGCCGCCAAGCCGGAGGCTGGCGCGCCGAAGGCGAGCTTCGCCGATGTCGCCTTTGCCAGGGGCGTGACGGCGCACCGGCCCTACACTGGCGGCGAGGTAAAACCCTCGACCGCCTGGCACGCCCAGTTCGAGGACGTGAACAATGACGGGCTCGCCGACCTGTTCGTCGCCAAGGGCAATGTCTCGGACATGCCGGACTTCGCCATGAAGGACCCGAACAATCTGCTACTGCAGAAGCCGGACGGGACTTTCGAGGAAGCAGGCGAGGCGGCCGGCGTGGCAAGCTTCGAGACCGGCCGGGGTGCGGCGCTCGCCGATTTCAATCTCGACGGGCGGGTCGACCTCGTCGTCGTCAACCGCAACGGCAAGGCACAGATCTGGCGGAATGACGACGCCGGGCCGGGAAACTGGATCGGCTTCGAAGTCAGGCAGCCGGCGCCGAACGTCGACGCGGTCGGCGCCTGGGTGGAGGTGCGCTGTGGCGGGCACACGACGCGCCGCGAGGTGACCGTCGGCGGCGGCCATGCGGGCGGACAGCATGGCTGGATCCATTTCGGCCTCGGCGCGGAGCCGAAGGCCGAAGTGCGCGTGCTGTGGCCCGACGGCTCGCAAGGCGATTGGCAGCCGGTCGAGGCGGGCCGCTTCTACACGCTCATCCGTGGCGAGCAGCCCAGGGGCTGGAAGCCCTACCGAAAGGGATAGGCCGCTCCCAGGGTCTGCCTGACCGAGTCCTGGAACACCCGGTCGATACCGGCCAGGTCGAGATCGAGGAACGCGAGATAGTTCGCTTCGCTTGCGAAGATGGTATGGCGATCGAAATGGTCGGTGCGCAAATAGTGCACGATCCTGACGTCATTGACTTCGTCGGGATAAAGAGATGCTGCGCGCTCGTCATTGGGCAGGTTGAACCGCATCGGCAGGGCGATCGAAGACGTGTTGGTCGCTGCCACCGACAGCGCGAGCGCGACCTGGCCAGCGAAGTAGGGATTCGCGAGGCGGCGAGCCAGGGTCTTCCGGATCGGCAGGTAGGTCCGGTAGATCTTCGTCAACGCACGCTCGGTGATGAATACCGCCCCGGCATTTACATAGAACGGTGTCTTTCGTTCGGGTTCCGGAGCGTCCCTGTCGATGAGCGCATATTCGTGCTCGAAGCTCAAGCTTCGACGGATGACGTCGCTCGCAAGGGTGTTCCAGTCGTCCATCCGGGCGTGTCCCGACCCGGTCGGGAATCCGTAATGCGCGATGCAGCCCGCCACGCAGGGCAGGTCGCCGAGATTGCGGAGCAGATCCTCGAGGTCGCCGGCGACCCAGGTGTCCGCGTCCAGAAGCACATGTACGCCGACGTTTCGCGACGCGGCATCCATGCGCCGTTCGATCTGGGCGAAGAGGCCTTCTTCGGCAAAGCGCGACATTGCGAGCAGTTCGATGTCGACGCCATCAAGGTGCGGCGCCCATCGCTGCATGGTGTTCCAATCGACGGGCCCGCCGAGGAAGCAGCGGATCTCCGGCTGCCAGCGATCCCAGCGTCGGGCGAGTATCGACAGCTTCAGCGCGGCGATCTGCGACAGGAACGCGTCCGTCGGGCTGCCGGCGATGAGGAATTCGACCCGGCGGTTCACGTGCGGGACGACAATCTGAATTGCCGGCGCTCCGCCACCAGTTCGCGCAGAGGGCGCGCGGGATTGCCGCTGACCCTCATGCCCGGCGGCACGCTCCTGGTGACGACGGAGCCGGCGGCGACGGAGGCTCCGGCCCCGATGACCAGCGGCCTGTCGGGCCTGCCGTTGACGATGACGGATCCGGCACCGAGGAACACGCATTCCTCCAGCACGACATAGCCCGAAATGGTGCACCCGGGGCAGACCGTCACGTAGTTTCCGAGCCTGATGTCATGGCCCATCGAAACCGACGACATCACCTGGGCGTGGGAACCGATCTCGACCGCCGGGCCTACGTGCGAATAGGGACCGATATAGGATCCCTCACCTATGATCGGCGGAAACGGTCGGTCGATCGTCGGGTAGGTTTGCTCAAAGAAGCCTCCGGCCTCGATCACCCTCGCCACCATCATCTTTCTCGAAGCCGGGTTTCCCGGCGTCACGAAACAGGGGATGTGACTGAGTGACTGCTTCCATTGTCCGAAGGAAACGATAGGTATGCCGCCGAGACTTGTTCCGATCTTGTCCGGTGTGTCGTCGATGAAGGCGACGGTGCGCATGGCAACTGGGAAAGTGCTGTCGCCGCCAAGCATCGCGGAAACCGCCAGACCGTGGCCTGATGCGCCGTAGAGGACGATTTCCCTGACTGTGCCGGCATCCATGTTCGAGGAATTTCGTGGAATAAGCAGCATGAATCGCAGTTCGCAGGCTCTATGGGAAAACGCACTGACTGCAGCCGAAAGGGTTGCCGTCTGCCGGCCGCTCCTCCCTTCTGCCGACCGACTCCTACCCTACCTCAAGGTGATTGACGAGACGCGGCGCTACAGCAACCACGGCACGCTGTTGCTCGCGCTGCAACAGCGCCTGTCCGAGGCGATGGGCGGCAATTTCGTGGCGTTGGCGAGTTCCGGAACCACCGCGCTGGAAGGCGCGATCCTGGCGTCTGCGGGCCGCGCACGACCGCAGAGGCATGTCTGTCTCATGCCGGCGTTCACATTCATCGGTTCGGTGGCAGCCGTCGAGCGGTGCGGCTTCGAGCCGCATTTCGTCGATGTCGATCCCGAGACCTGGATGCTCGATCCCCGTTATCTCCTGAACCATCCCAGGCTGGACTCGGCCGGCCTCGTGCTCGCCGTTTCGGCATTCGGCAGGAAGGTCGACCAGGCGCCGTGGACAGCCTTTCGCGATGCGACGTCGATACCCGTGGTCATAGACGGTGCGGCTATGGTCGAATCGACATTCGCCTCACCCGCGGAGTGCATCGGCGACATACCCGTCGCGCTGAGCTTCCACGCCACCAAGGCATTCGCCATCGGCGAAGGAGGCGCGGTGGTGACCTCGAGCGAACGGGCTTGGCGGTCGGCCATGGCAGCGCTGAACTTCGGTTTCGACGGAACGCGTCTCGCGGTCGATGCCGGCGTCAACGGCAAGATGAGCGAGTATCACGCCGCCATCGGTCATGCCGAGCTCGACGGGTGGGCGGAGAAGCTGAGCCGGTATCGCAAGGTTTCGGTCTCGCTGCGAGAGGCATGCGAACCGGCGGAGATGATCGTCTCACCCGCGATCGGCGCGAACTATGCGATCGCGCGCGCGGCGTCCGATCAGGAATCCGTGCGGTTCCAGCGCCGGCTCGAGCTGTCGGGGATCGGCTATCGCCGCTGGTATGGCGACGGTGCGCATCTCCACCCCCACACGATGGCATTGCCGCGGGATCAGGTGCTTCCAATCACGGAAGAGCTTTCGCGAACGCTCATCGGCCTGCCCATGTCCGTCGACTTGAGCGCGGAGGACATCAGCCTGATCGGCGAGGCCGTCAGAGAGGTCTTCGCCTGACCTGCGAATGCGGGGGGCCGCGCTCAGGCGACGATCCTGCCCGGCGTGGCGGTTTGCGCAGGGGAGAAGACTTCCTGATCGATGAAGGTCAGCGCCCGCATGGCGCAGCCTTCGCGGATCAGGGGCATCTCGTCCGGCTCGGTGTCGAAGGAAATCGCGCCCGAATGCACGCCGCCCGCGGTGCGCGCGATGGCGTCGAGCATCGGCTTTTGCATCAGGTCGAAGGCGTTGGCTCCGTGGCCGACGATCGCCACGGGCGCGGGGTCGATCAGCGCGAACAGGCTTCCGAGACCGAAGCCGATCGCCTCGCCGGCGATGCGAAACGCTTCGCGCTCGGGACCCGGCCGGCTGCGCGCGACTTCGGCGAGCGCCCTTATGTCCTCGTCGGTCACGTCCCGCGCTACCGCTTCCGTCTCCGGCAGGCCTTTCGCATTGCGCCAGATCGCATAATTGCCGGCATAGGCCTCTATACAGCCGCGCCGGCCGCAGCGGCAGAGAGCGCCGTCGGGCCGGTGGATCATGTGGCCGAACTCGCCGCCGGAAGACTGCGTGCCGGTGAAGAGTTCGCCGCGCAGCACCATGCCCATGCCGATGCCGTGCGATAAAAGCACGGCGATGAAATCGCGGGCGTAGCGCTCGGGATTGCGCCAGCGCAGGCCGACCGCGATCATGTTGCAGTCGTTCTCGACCGTCACCGGGATTTCGAATTCGCTTTCCAGAATCGTGCTGAAGTCGATATCGGCATGCGGCGTGATCGGCGACCACAGCAGCTTGCGCTCGCTGGAGTCGGTGATGCCCTGCACGGCGAGGACGATGCGCATGACCGGCTGGCCGTCCGGGGCGCCGCCGATCAGGCGACGGACGATGCCGACCGTCTCGTCGACGAGCGCTTCGCGCGACAATTCGAGCGTGGGCAGCTTGCGGCGCTCCTCCGCGATCGTCTCGCCGGCGTAGTCGATGAGCGCGGCCGAGAGCTGGTTCATCGACAGGACGACAGTGAGGATGGTGGCCGCCTTCGCGTTGAGGCGAACCGCCACCTGTGGCCTGCCTCGCCTCGCGGCCGGCGCATCGCCCGTCCTGCTCTCGACGAGAATGCCCTCGGAGATGAGATCGGCGGTGATGGCGGAGATGGTCGACGGGCTGAGCGCTGTCGTGGCGGCGATGTCGGTGCGCGACGGCTGTCCCGCGCGGCGCACCGCCGAGATCACCATCGCCCGATTACGGCGACGCAAATCGTCGTGACGGATACCCACCGTCATGCCTGCCATCCTCCCGCGCGCCGTGCAGTCCCCCTCGAACCGCCTCCTCTCGGCGCCGATGGATATTGACAGACGGGAAGCCGTGAGTCATTATTTTTTTCGAGGCTCGAAAAAAAGAGCTTCACTGTATGGCTCCAGGGCCAGTGTCATGCGCCGTCAAGGCGCTCAGGGAGGACTTCATGAACAAATTTGCAACCGCCATGCTGGCGGGTGTCGCCATGTCGATGTCGCTCGCCGCCGTCGCCGAGGCGAAGGACAAGGTGATCGGCGTCTCCTGGTCGAACTTCCAGGAAGAGCGTTGGAAGACCGACGAGGCCGCGATGAAGGCCGCGATCGAAGCCGCCGGCGACAAATACATTTCCGCGGACGCGCAATCGTCGGCGGCCAAGCAGCTGACCGACATCGAGTCACTGATCTCGCAGGGCGCCAACGCGCTGATCATCCTGTCGCAGGACGCGTCAGCCGTCGGCCCGGGCGTGGAAAAGGCGCTGTCGGAAGGCATTCCGGTGGTGGGTTATGATCGTCTGATCGAAAACAAGGACGTCTTCTACCTGACTTTCGACAACAAGGAAGTGGGGCGCATGCAGGCCCGCGAAGTGTTCAAGGTCAAGCCGGAGGGCAACTATGCCTTCATCAAGGGCTCGTCGGCCGATCCGAACGCCGATTTCCTGTTCTCGGGCCAGATGGAAGTGCTCAAGGAAGCGATCGATTCCGGCAAGATCAAGAATGTCGGCGAGGCCTATACGGATGGCTGGCTGCCGGCCAACGCGCAGAAGAACATGGAGCAGATCCTGACGACCAACAACAACAAGGTCGACGCGGTCGTGGCCTCGAACGACGGCACCGCCGGCGGCGTGGTGGCGGCGCTCTCGGCGCAGGGGCTTGCCGGCTCGGTGCCGGTTTCCGGCCAGGACGGCGACCATGCGGCGCTCAACCGCGTTGCCCTCGGCACGCAGACCGTGTCGGTTTGGAAGGACGCACGCGATCTCGGCAAGAACGCCGCCGAAATAGCCTCGATGCTTGCCGACGGCAAGAAGATGGAAGAGATCCCCAACGTGGTGAAGTTCACGACGCCGGGCGGCAACGAGACCAACTCGGTCTTCCTGACCCCGGTTCCGATCACCAAGGACAACCTCAACGTCGTCATCGACGCCGGCTGGGTGAGCAAGGACGTGGTCTGCGCCGGCGTCGCCGCCGGCTCGGTCGCCGCCTGCAACTAACCGCGGCGCGAAGACGCCATTGCCGGAACGCCGCGGTTTGACGAGCCGCGGCGTTTCTCTAAGGTAGACAGGCCGAAAGCAGCTTCAGACTGCGGCACCGGGAGGAAGTCATGACCGACGCGACCTCGAATGCGGCTCCGGATGGAGCACGCGCGGCGGATCTCAACGCCGCGGCACGTTTCCTCAAGGCCACCGAGATCGACACGCGCATGCTCGGCATGATCGGCGCGCTGGTCATCATCTGGATCGGCCTGCACATCCTGTCCGGCGGACTGTTCCTCACCCCGCGCAATCTGTGGAATCTCTCGGTCCAGTCCGCCTCCGTGGCGGTGATGGCAACCGGCATGGTGCTGGTCATCGTCACGCGCAACATCGATCTGTCCGTCGGTTCCATACTCGGTTTCGTCGGCATGGTGATGGGCGTCACCCAGGCCGAAATACTGACGCGGCAGTTCGGGCTTTCGCTCGGCGACCCGTGGATCTGGGTCATCGCCCTCGTGGCCGGCCTCGCCGTGGGCGCCGCGATCGGCGCCTTCCAGGGCTATATCATCGCCTATCTCGGCGTGCCGGCCTTCATCGTCACGCTCGGCGGCCTGCTGGTCTGGCGGGGTGCTGCCTGGTGGGTGACCAGCGGGCGCACCGTGGCGCCGATGGATGCCACCTTCCGGCTGATGGGCGGGGGACCCGACGGCTCGATCGGCGCGACCTGGAGCTGGATCGTCGGCCTCGTCGCCTGCATCGCCGTCGTGGTGATGCTGGTCGTCGGCCGCAGGCAGCGCACGAGGTTCAAGTTCCCGCTGCGGCCCGTCTGGGCGGAAGTCTTCCTCGGTTCGGTCGCCTGCGCGGCCATCCTCGGCGCCGTCTGGATCGCCAATTCCTATCCCTGGCCGGTCGGCATCGTGCGCCGATATTTCGAGGCGCAGGGCCTGCCGGTGCCGGAAGACGCGTTCATCGCGCACGGCATCGCCATTCCGGTGCTGATCGCCATCAGCGTCGGCATCGTCATGACCTTCCTCGCCACCCGCACCCGCTTCGGCAGATATGTCTTCGCCATCGGCGGCAATCCGGAAGCGGCGGAACTCGCCGGCATCAGCACCCGCTGGGTGACGCTGAAGATCTTCATGCTGATGGGGATACTCGCGGCGATCGCATCGACGATTTCCACCGCGCGCCTCAATGCGGCCACCAACGCACAGGGCACGCTGGACGAACTTCTCACCATCGCCGCCGCGGTGATCGGCGGCACGTCGCTGGCCGGCGGTTCGGGCACCATTGCCGGCGCCATGCTCGGCGCGCTTCTGATGCAGTCGCTGCAGTCCGGCATGGTGCTGCTCGGTATCGACACGCCGCTGCAGAACATCGTGGTCGGCGGCGTGCTGGTGCTCGCCGTCTGGCTCGACACGATGTACCGCAAGCGGTTCTAGGAGGAAGACGATGTCCGACGCACGCGTTCCCCTCGTCGATCTGCGCAATATCTCGATCGCCTTCGGCGGCATCCGCGCCGTCGACGACGCGTCCTGCGACCTCTACCCCGGCGAGGTCATGGCACTGCTGGGCCACAACGGCGCCGGCAAGTCGACGCTGATCAAGATCCTGTCGGGCGCCTACAAGCGCGATGCCGGCGAGATCTACGTCAATGGCGAGGAAGCCGCGATCAGCAATCCGCGCGATGCCAAGAGATACGGCATCGAGACGATCTACCAGACGCTGGCACTGGCCGACAATGTCGACGCGGCGGCCAACCTTTTCCTCGGGCGCGAGATCATGACGCGCTACGGCACGCTCGACGACGTGGCGATGGAGGCCGAGGCGCGCAAGGTGATGGGCCGGCTCAACCCGCGCTTCCAGCGATTCAAGGAACCGGTGATCAAGCTCTCCGGCGGACAGCGGCAATCGGTGGCGATCGCGCGTGCCATCCTGTTCAATGCCCGTATCCTGATCATGGACGAGCCGACCGCGGCACTGGGACCGCAGGAAACCGCGCAGGTCGGCGAACTGATCAAGCAGCTCAAGGCCGACGGCATCGGCATCTTCCTGATCAGCCACGACATCCACGACGTCTTCGACCTCGCCGACCGGGTCTGCGTGATGAAGAACGGCCAGGTGGTGGGAACCGCGCGCACGCAGGACGTCACCAAGGACGAGGTTCTGGGCATGATCATCCTCGGCAAATGCCCGCCCGGCGCGATACCGGGGCCGGGCGCCATGCGCGAGCCGGTCGCGGCTGGCTGATCGGCGGCGGCTGACGCTGGGGCAGTCCTGTGCCAATGGCGCGGGCATTGCAATAGCGGGTCCATCCGATATGCATTGCGCATTCATCCAACTCCTGCGGAGTGCGCGTGAGACGGATCTTTCCCGCGGTCGTGTTCGTGTCGGTGGCTGCAGCCAGCCTGGTGATGGCGGGCTATGCCTATGTCGCGGCGACCGATGCGGCGCGGATCAAGTTCGAGAGCACGGCCGACGACGCGGTGAACCGCCTCGAAACCCGTCTCGAGCTGCACCTGTCGCTGCTCAGGGCGACGCTCGCCCTCTACAAGACCGGGAACGGTTCCGTCAGCCGCGACGCGCTCCGGTCGTTCGTATCCGCCCTCGACATCAAGGGCCGGTATGCGGGAATTCGAGGCCTTGGCTATGTCCGGCTTCTGCGCGAAGGGGGCGAACGGGCGGCGGAGGATGACCTCGCCCGCAACTACGGCCGGCAGATGCAGGTCTGGCCTGTCGAGGGGAGCGCCCAGCGCGCGGTCGTCACACTCCTCGAACCGCTGGACGACGGAAACCGCCAGGTTCTCGGATTCGACATGATGAGCGAGCCGACGCGCCGTGCGGCGCTGACCCGGGCGATGGAAACCGGCCAGCCGCGCGTGACCGGACGCGTCCCGCTCATCCAGGACGAGGGCATCTCGACGCAGGCGGGCTTCGTGGTCTACCTGCCGCTCGTTCTGGGCGTGCCGGACACAGCGAGCGTCGGGCAGCGCGCGGCAGCCACCGCGGGCTTCGTGTATGCACCCTTTCGGGCCGCGGAACTGTTCGGCGCGGCGCTCGCAAAAGCCCCCCTCCTGCCACTCGCGATCGAGGTCTATGACGGCGAGCCGACGCCCGAGACGCTGATCTTCCGGTCGCAGACCCCGCCCGACGGGTCCATGGGGGTGTTCCGGACAAGCCGGCAGATCGAGTTCTCCGGGCGCACATGGCTGCTTCGCTTCGAACCGACAGAGGCCTTCGTGTGGCCTTCGTCGCGAATGGCGGCCATCGCGCTCGGACTCTTCGGACTGATCCTGGCGACAGCGCTCGCCTATGTCGTGCGGTCAGGGGAGAAGGCGTTCGAAGCGGTGCGCGCTCTCAACGAAGCCGGCGAAAAGGCGCTGCAGGAGAAGGATCTCCTGCTGCAGGAGATGAAGCACCGGATCAAGAACTCGATTGCGCGCGTGCTGGCGATCGCCAGGCAGACGGCGTCGGGATCCAAATCGATCGAGGAGTTCTCGGCTTCGTTCTCGGCGCGGCTCCAGGCGATGTCCGCCTCGCAGGACATGCTGACCCGATCGCGCTGGCAGAAAGCCGATCTGCGCGAACTGCTGGTCACGGAGATCGAGCAGGTGCTTGGCAGCGACATGGACGCCGACCGTCTCACCGGACCGCAGGTGGAGATCGACGAGGCGACCACTCAGGCGCTCGGCCTGACCTTCCATGAACTGGCGACCAATGCGCTCAAATACGGCGCCGCCGGCACCGGCTCGGGCTCCCTCTCGGTCACCTGGAACCTCGCCAGGAATGGCCTGCAGCTGTTCTGGCGCGAGCGGGGCGGCGGCAAGGTGCAACCGCCTGAGCGGAAGGGGTTCGGGACGCGTCTGATCGACGCCAACATCGTGCGCGAACTCGGCGGAAGCATCGAGCGCCGCTATCCTGAGGACGGGGTCGACATCGACATCTTCATCCCGCTCAAAACGCTGAGCAGGAAAACGTAGCACGCAAAAAAGGGGCCGCGCAAAGGCGGCCCCCTTTTCATTTGCTGCGGATCAGTAGTAGCCGGCGGGGCAGGCGGCAATGTAGATGCGGCCGCGGCGGTCGCGGTAGCGGCATTCGCCCCTGCGGGTCGCAGCGCCGAGCAGCACGCCGGCAGCACCGCCGACAACGGCACCCGCGACGGCGCCGCCGACACGGCCGGTAGCCAGACCGCCGACCGCGGCGCCTACCACGGCGCCGCCGGCCGCATCCTGCTCGGCCGTCGTGCAGCCGGTAATCGCCATGGCAGCGACCAGTGCGATGATCATCTTCTTCATTGCGCTCTCTCCTTCAGAAACAACCCGCCCGAATGTTCCCTTACACGCGATGCGAGCAATAATCCGGCCAACTGCCGGAATGGTCTAGACCGGAACGAATATGCACCGAACGTAACCGTTCGGTTTCGCCGCATCCTCATCCAAGTCCATGTGATCATTCATGAAGCGTCTTCCCCTTGACGGAGGCGATGTTCATCGAGACGGCCTCGACCGAGGCGCGCAGCGCGCCATCGGGCGTCAAGTCCCAAACCAGTTCCGCGTCCTCTTCCTCCATCGCCGGGTCGACATAGACGCAGGTCCCCATAACGCGCGGCTTGCTTCCGTCCATCTGGTGAAGCGCAGCCGGCAGTTCCGCATCGCATTCAGCCGCCGTCTCATAGACGGTGACCGGCGACGGCAGTTCCTCGCACTGCTTCATGTCCTGGGAACATCCAACGATCAGCAACAGCGCAGCAATGTGTTCCATGGCCGATTCCTTTCGGCGCAAGAACGTGTTGCCGTTCTATTTGGTTCCATTTCAGGCGGAATTGCGAATGTGGCAGGCAAAAGATGCCGGGGCGTCAAATCAACGCCCGGGACCTATTGGAGATAAGCAATTGCCAGAATTGCCGCGAGCGCCGCGCCGGCGGCGATCGAACCGATCCTGAGCGCGGCTCGCGACGCCTTGGCGGCCGGCAGGTCTTCCTCGATGAGGAAGCTCCCCATCGCGAGGCGCGCCGCATCTTCCAGATGATGCATCCTGGTGTTCACGCCCTGCTCCTCTCCGATGGAATTCGTCAGCGTAAACGGGCTCCTCTCCCGCTGGTTCCATACGTTCATCCTCGCACAGACGTGTTGAGGCGCGATTAAGACGGACCGGAGAACCTTAATCGGCGTGGAAGCTGTCGGCCGGAAGGACCAGCCGGTACAACAGACGTCCCCCGTCCGCGGACAAGGTGGCCGAACTGTTCAGCGAGGATGGCACGACCCGTTCGAGGGCCACGGTGCCGAAGCGCCTGTTCTCGAGGCTGGCGTCCGCCTTCGCGAGCGGCTCGCTCCAGACAAGTTCCATTTCCCCGTGCGCCAGCGGCCGCACTTCGATGCGGACCTGTCCCTCGGGCGAAGAGAGCGCGCCGTAGCTGACCGAGTTGACCGCCAGTTCATGCAAAGCCAGTCCGACATGGAGCGCCGCATTCGGATTGAGATACGGGTTCTCTCCGCTGAGAACGAGGTTGCGCGACGGCTCGGCGCAGTAGCGCGCCACCTGGCCGGACACGAGCTGCGAAAGGTCGGCGCCGCGCCAATTGGACGAGGTGACGAGATCCTGGGAGGACGACAGCGACTGCAACCGCCCGCGGAAGCGGGACAGGAACTGATCGATCGATCCGGCGTAGCGGCCGGTCTGCGCCGCGATGCTCTGGATGATCGCGAGGAGGTTCTTCGAACGATGGCTCACTTCGCGCAGCAGGGTTCGCAGCGTCTGCTCGCGCAATCTCTGCTCCGTGATTTCGGTCGCCGTCGTCACGATGCCGACGATGGAGCCTTCGACGTTCCGCAGCGGATCGAGCCAGATCTCGAACCAGCTCAGCCCCTCGGAATTGGAAAGCTCTATCTCGGCATGACGCCTCCCGCTGCCTGAGAGAACATCCTTCTTCAGCCGCGTCAGGTTCTCGGCGACAGCTTCGGGAAAGATTTCGGAATCGGTGCGGCCGACCAGTCCATCCGCGCCCCATTTGGCCGGTGCGTTCTCCGTCCAGAGGTAGGCGAGCGAAGCATCCTGGGCGAGGAGAGCGACATTTGCGTTACCGAGGGCCCGGATCAGGCTTGCCTTGTCCGCTCCGTCGATCGCGGAGGACGAAGTCGGCGATGAACGCCCGCTCTTCCCCGCATCAATCATGTCCACGCCGCCCTGGTGATGGTTTTTCTCCGGCTAGAACTGCCGAACTGGAGCAAGGTTCCCGGATAGCAAGAGAGTGCCGAGTGCGAAAAAAAGCCACCGGACCGCGAACCTGGCGGAACGCGATCCGGCTTCGGCTCCGGGAAGCCGCTGAGGGGGATTTCTAGCTCCCGGAACGACCGTCGCCGCGCCTAACTGGCCCGGCGCACGAGGCCCGCGATGAGCGAGATTGCAAGGAAGGCCAGGAACACGAAGAACAGGATCTGCGCGATCCCCGCGGATGCCCCGGCAATGCCGCCGAAGCCCAGGGCGCCGGCGATTATGGCAACGACGAGAAAGACGAGGGTCCAGTACAACATCCAACTCTCCTGAAATCAGCGGGCCAATGCCTCTCGCGGAGGGCATCTCCCAGCTTCTGGCAAAATTGTGACCGACCGGGTCGATCTTCCCACCAGAACGCCATGTCTCGTATTTTGTTCCCCTGTCCAGGGGCGGCGCCTGACGGCTACGCCGCCGCTTTTGCCTGGCGGTCGAAGAAGAGCGCCTGGCTGATCAGGGCCTTCACCATTTCCGGATTGAAGGGCTTGGTGACCAGGAAAGCGGGTTCGGGGCGTTCGCCGGTGAGCAGCCGCTCGGGGAAGGCGGTGATGAAGATCACCGGAACGGCGGTGGTCATGAGGATCTCGTTAACCGCGTCGATGCCCGAGCTGCCGTCGGCAAGCTGGATGTCCGCCAGAACCATCTTCGGCTGGGTCCGGTTGAAGAGGCCGATCGCTTCCTTGTGGGTGCGCGCCGTGCCGACCACCCGGTGGCCGAGGCTTTCCACCATCTCCTCGATGTCCATGGCGATCAGCGGCTCGTCCTCGATGATGAGGATGTCGGTGGCGACCTGTCGCGAAATCTCGCGCGAGGCTTCGGCGATCAGGTTTGCAAACTCCTCCTCGGACACATCGAGGATTTCAGCGGCCTGTTCGTCGGTGAAGCCTTCGACGGCGATGAGGACGAAGGCCTGACGCGGCAGCGGAGCAAGCGTGGCAAGGTTGGCCGCGGCGCGGCGCTCCCATGCCGATACCGGCGGTTCGGTCGGCAGGTTCGAAGCGATCGACGAGAAAAGACGCGTGAAAATCTTGTAGAGCGCTACCCGATCGCTGGACGCCTTCGGAAAGATGCTCACATCGGCAATGATCGCCTCGAGAACGGCGGCGACATGGGCGTCCCCGCTCGACTGGGATCCGGACACTGCCCGCGAGAAGCGGCGCAGGAACGGCAGGTGCGGGGCGATGCTTGCGGAAAGGCTCATGGTAACTACGTCTCCCTCAACGACGAACTGCGCCCGGAAACGGCGCATCTATGCCTTTCAACGTACCGGTCAAAATAAAGTTCCCGGGATACGGAACTTTTTTCGAACCTGATCATTTCGCCAATGTCATTGCTGTCGGCGGGCGGCAATGGGCGGCGTATTGCGCGATCCGGGACGGTGCGTGGCGCCAGCAACATCAAAGGGCGAGTTTACCGAATGACGAAAACCAAGACACAGTCCGAGCAGCGGCCGGGGCGGGCCGGCAGCACGGATATCCTCGGTACCAATTCCGAAATTGGACGTAAGCTGCGTCAGTATTATGACGGGCTGGTCTCCGAGGACGTTCCAGACCGGTTCGCCCAACTGCTCCAGGAGCTCGATCAGGCAGAATCTGCCGCGAAGCCGGAGTAGACCGATGGCAGTGTCAGCCGACTTCAAATCCGGGCTGCTCGGAGCGATCCCGAATCTGCGGGCATTCGCGGTGTCGCTCACGCACAACACCGACCGTGCGGACGACCTCGTCCAGGAGACGCTGGTAAAGGCATGGGACAAGCATGAAAGCTTCCAGCCCGGCACGAACCTGAAGGCGTGGCTGTTCACCATCCTGCGCAACGAGTTCTATTCCCAGATGCGCAAGCGCGGGCGCGAGATCCAGGATTCCGACGGGATCATGACGTCGCGGCTGGCGGTCCACCCGAGCCAGCACGGTTCGCTCGACCTCGAGGATTTCCGCGTCGCTCTCGAAAGGCTGCCCGAAGACCAGCGCGAAGCGATCATCCTGATCGGTGCTTCGGGCTTTTCGTACGAGGAAGCGGCCGAGATCTGCGGTTGTGCGGTGGGGACGATCAAGAGTCGCGTGAGCCGCGCCCGAACCCGCCTTCAGGAACTGCTCGGGATCTCGGGGGAAGGCGAATTCGGTCCGGATTCGATCGCCGCGCAGATCCTCGGCACGGCGGTATGAGCCGCCATGCCTGCGCGTCACTCCTGCATTTGGGTCCTTCGGAGGATCGTACGAGCCAGCGCTTCGACAAGGTCGCTGCCCAGATAAGGCTTGGTGATCACGGGCACTCCGGGAAAGCTGGCCGACATTTCCAGCGGATCGGAATATCCGGTGGCGAAGATGAACGGCCGGCCTGTATCGAATAGGGTGCGCGCGAAATCCACGGCGGAGTCTCCGCCGAGGCGTAGATCAACCACCGCGGCGTCGAATTCGAAGGCGTCGCCGCCGGCGCCCCCGATCTCGTTGAGGGTGCGGCAGATGTGGACCTCGGCCGCGCCGTAATCCCGGCACGCCTGCTCCACCTCCATCGCGATCAGGAACTCATCTTCGAGGACAAGGATGCTGAGGCCGTCGAGCGGCAGGGTTTTCAAAATTCGTTTCTCCGAAAATGCTTGGATACGCTCATTGCAGCACAGGTGACAGTACGTCATTTAACTATGACATGTGCCTGAGGCGGGAGGAGACGAGGTGACGAGCACAGCGCCGAGCCTGGGCAAGCTTTATCCATGCGAGATATGCCCGCTTCGGCCCCTGAACACCTTCCGTGATTTTCAGCCCGACGAACTGGCTTTCATCAGCCGGTTCAAGACCGGCGAACTGACGGTCGATCGCGGGACGACCGTGCTCGTGGAAGGCAGCCATAGTGCTCACCTCTACACCGTCCTGTCGGGCTGGGGCTTCCGCTACAAGTTGATGTCCGACGGCAGGCGCCAGATCCTGAACTATGTGGTGCCGGGCGATCTCATCGGCCTTCAGGGCAGCCTGACCGGCGAGATGCAGCACTCCGTCGAAGCACTGTCGACCCTGATGCTGTGCGTGTTCGAACGCGATCAGCTCTTCACCCTCTACCGCAACCATCCCGGCCTTGCCTACGATCTTACGTGGCTCGCCGCCCGGGAGGAACAGATGCTGGACGAAAACCTTCTCAGCGTCGGGCGGCGGAGCGCGCTGGAGCGTGCGGCCTATCTCCTGGCGTTCCTCCACCAGCGCGCCCAGACTGTTCACCTCTATGCCAACGGCCGAGCCACCATCCCGATCACGCAGCAGCATGTGGCCGACACGCTCGGCCTCTCCATCGTCCACACCAACAAGACGCTGCGCAAACTCATCAACCGCAACGCGATCCGCTGGCTCGACCGCGGCTGCGAAGTGCTGGACGAGGCGGCGCTTCTGGGGATCGCAGGCTGGGAAGGGCTCGGCGAGCAGCGCCGCCCGCTGATGTGAGGAATTCGGCTGGACTCGCGCGGGGAAAGGCATTTTGATACCGGCAGACCGTAGGAACCTCGCCGCCGGTCCCGCGTTTGGAATCCTGCAAACGCAAAGGAGCCTTCCATGCCGTCTTCGACAGCAAAAACCGAAAAAGCCGCCAACGGTTCCAGGGACGCAGCTTCGCAGCCGTCGACTACCGAGATGGAGGCGCAGATCGAAACCCTCAAGGCCGAGATCGCAAAGCTCAGAGCCCAGGTGCAGAGTTCCGGCGAGCGATCGCTGGAGGCGGTGAAGAATATCGCGCATGAGGGCATCAACCAGGCACGCGCCAAGGGCGAGGCTGCCATGCAAGGCCTGAAGTCCGAGGCGTACGACATCGAAGGCGAAATCGTCGCCCGGGTGCGTGAGAAGCCGGTTACGTCCCTTGCAATAGCTGCCGGCGTCGGTTTCCTCTTCGCGCTGCTCGCACGCCGCTGACGCCTCGCCCTATCCCGGAACATTCATGCTCGCAGCGCTGATCCAGTCCATCGTATCCGGGGAAACGACGCGGGCGGCCAAGCGCGTGCGGCGCGCCATGATCGACTATATGATCGCCGGAATTTGTCTGGCGATCGGCCTCGGCTTCCTGATCGCCGCCGCCTATATCTTTGTCGCGGAGCGCTACGGGCCGCTCTACACGGCCATCGGCTTCGGACTGGGGTTCATCGCCCTGGCCGGCGTGGCGCTCACCGTTCATCGCATCATTTCCGGCATCCAGGCAAAGCGCCGCGCCGAAGAGGCTCGGGCCGCCCAGCTGCAGGCGCTCGCGGGGGCGACGGCGTTCGCCATTCTGCCCGCGCTGCTCAAGGGCCGGGGTGGGTTCATTTCGCTGCTGGCGCCGGTAGCGGCGATGGTCGCCTACGCGATCTTCAAGGAGAACAGCGACCTTGGCCGGGACGACGATCAGGACAGCTAAGGTCTGATTAATCACGGCTATTTTCGGAACCGATGCGGATCAGGCGCATTTGGCATGCGACGATCATGAGGAGCATGTCATGCGTAGGTTTTTCCAGGCCCGGGACGCCCGCCAGGGTCGCCGAGGCTTTCCGGTCTTCGTCATCCTCCTGGTGTCACTTGCGCTTGCCTGTGCGGTCTGGTTCGCCGTCGAGATCTATGGAACGGCGATCCAGTCGCCGCAGACCGAGGCCACCCAGCCGACGACCGGCGAACCAGCGCCCGCTACGTCGGGCGGCTGATGCTTACGCGGGGACCAGCACCCGAAGCGATTTCGGATGAATTCGGATCGTCGTCTCGTGCTCGATCGGGGAAAGTTCCCCGTCGATCACGCAGCGATGCCGCCTGTGCAGTCGGGTGAACCTCAGCACGACCTGCCGGCCCGTGTGAATTTCTACATGGGCATTTCGCCGCCACTGCCCGACCAGCATGCGGAGGAGGGCGGACAGGAGATGCGGCAGCCGGCGCGCCGTGGTGACGTAGACACCCAGCGTTCCACCGTCGGGGTGGTCCGCATAAGGCAGGTGCCCCTCGCCGAACAGGTTGTTGGTGACACCGATGCCCGATGCCCGCACCAATGTCTCCGTACCGTCGATGTCGATGCTGACCAGCATCGAAGGCGGCCGGACAAGGGTCGCGAAGGCCGCACGGACCGAGGCGCCCATCTTTCCGAGGCGGGAAGAGAAGGTCATCTCGTCGCGGATCTTCACCAGCTTGGCATGAAGGCCGACCGAATACTGATGCACGAACGGCGTGCCATTGGCGGTTGCGACGTCCACTTCGCGGACCCTGCCCGTCGCCAATGCCGCGATCGCGGAGTCGAGATCGAGCGGCATGCCGAGGCTACGCGCGAAGAGGTTCATCGTTCCGGCGGGGAGGACGGCGAGGATCTTGTCGGTATCCATGACGACGCCGGCCGCAGCTGAAATCGTGCCGTCTCCCCCACCGGCCAGGATCACCTCGGCGTCGGGAGAGGCAACCGCCTGCCGCAGCGCGTCCATGAGCCCGCTGCCTTCCACGATGCGAACATCCACCGTGTGTCCAGCCTCGCCCAGTCGATCACGGAGGCCGGCGGCGAACGCATCGAGATCCATCGTGCGCAGCGTTCCCCCACCACTGTTCAGCACGGCGATAAACCGCATGGCAAACTCCGGATGGGTTGGATGAGCTCGGACCAGGATCACGCGAACAGGCGTCAAATAACGCGCAAGGGGCCGAAAGGTTCCACATTTTTTCTTTGAAAATCAAAGCGCAAGGACGGGCGCCGATGTGGCGCTATGAGGGAACCCGATCCGCAAACCGGCGTTAACCGGACTGTGAGGCCGCGCCACCTTCACAGCGACGATCGAATGGCGCGGCCGTGCAAAGAAACCCTGCACGAAGGAGAGAATATCATGATCCGCAAGCTCTTGGCGACCACCGCCATCCTGACAATCGTATCGACGGGCGCGTTTGCCCAGACGACCGCGCCCACCACGGAGCCGGCCCCCGCGACGCCCCCGGCGGCGACCGAAGCAGCCCCGGCTGCGCCGATGGCTCCGGGCGTAGCAGTTGACCAGTCCGAAGTGACGGCCGATGGCCAGCTCGCTTCCAATCTGATCGGCGAGAATGTCTACAACAGCACCGCCGAGGATGCCGAGAAGGTCGGCGACGTCAACGATCTCGTCCTCTCCAAGGACGGCATGGTCGAGGCCATCGTGATCGGCGTTGGCGGCTTCCTCGGCATCGGCGAAAAGGACGTTGCGATCGACTTCAAGACGATCGACTGGGCCGAGCGCGACGGTGACCGCTGGATCGTCATCGAGGCGACGGCCGATCAGCTGAAGGAGCTTCCGGACTTCGACCGCGGCGCCTATGCACCTGCTCCGGCAGTTGCTTCGAACGATTCGGCGACCCCGCCGGCGACGACCACCCCGTCGACCGACATGAGCCAGAACAACGCGGCCACCCCGCCGGCCGCGACCGACAGCACGGCTGAGGCTCCGGCCGCCTCCGGCACGGACAAGGCCGCCGAGGCTCCGGCCGACGCGGATGCGACCAAGGCCGACAAGACGGCTGAGGCTCCTGCTGCTTCGGATACCGAGACGAAGGCCGAGGCTCCGGCTGCCTCCGGCACCGACACGACGGCCCAGGCGCCTGCCGCGACGGACCAGACTGCAACGGCAGCGATCGACCGTTCGAAGCTCAAGGAGCTGAACACGGCCGAGATCCGCTCGGAGGACCTGGTCGGCACGACGGTCTACGGCGCCAATGACGAGAACATCGGCGAAATCGGCGACGTCGTCCTGCAGAACGAAAAGGTCGATGCCGTGATCATCGACGTCGGCGGCTTCCTCGGCGTCGGCGAGAAGGAAGTGGCCGTGGGCATGGATAACCTGACCTTCATGGCCGACGAGGACGGCGACCGCTACCTCTACACGACCTTCACGAAGGAACAGCTCGACGCGGCGCCCGCCTATGACGAGAGCGCCTATGCCGAGAAGCGCGACGAGATGCGCATCATGCCGAACTGATCGGTCACGCATCCGGACATCGGCCCGCGCGGGAAACCGCGCGGGCCGTTTTCGTTTGCCTTAGAGGTATCGTTTGCCAGCTACTCCGCCTTCAGTCAGTTCCAGCAAAGCCAGGGACTGGTCGAGATGTTCGGCGCGCCATTCGAGCAGGCGCTCTGCCATTTCAAGGCGTGCGGAGGCATAAGCCGCGTCGATCGCCAGATTGCGGGTCTCGTCGGGATCGTCCCGCAGGTCGAACAGCACCGGAGGCAGGCCGCCGCCGAAGTGCACGTATTTCCACCGGTCGGTGCGCAGGACCGCAAGGTTGCACTGCCTCGACGAAAGGCCGAAGCGTTGCTCCGCCGTGCCCTTGGCGATCGAGCGGAAATCGAACTCCCAGTGGGCGGCGTCGCGCCAGTCTTTCGGCGATGACCCGTCGAGAAAGGGCGCCAGCGATCGGCCGTCGAGATGCGCGGGCACGGGGGCTCCGATCAGGTCGAGCAGCGTCGGCATGATGTCGACGGCCTCGGTGAAGGCGTCGACCCTGCCGCCCCGTGTCCTTTTCCGCCGCGGGTCGCGGATCACCAGCGGCACATGGTAGCTCTGGTCGAAGAAGCCGCCCTTTCCCATCGAGAAGTGGTCACCCATCATCTCGGCGTGATCCGACATGAAGACGACGATCGTGTCGTCCCAGGCGCCCTTCGCGGCGACCGCGTCGAAGATGCGGCCGAGCTGGCCGTCGACTTCCGTGATCATGCCCCAGTAGAGGGCGCGGATCTGGCGGACATCGTCCTCGCTCCAGTCGCGCACCTTGCCCCTGGCGCCGGGGATGAACTTCGTCTTCCTCAGCCGCTCCATCGCCCAGGCGGCGAACGGATGGATCGCGGCCTCCGCCTCCATGTCCGCCGCCCGGCGCAGCGCCGGCCCGTCGGAAGGGTCATACATCGTGTTGAACGGTTCCGGCACGATGAAGGGAGGGTGCGGGCTGATGAAGGAAAGATGCGCAAACCAGGGTTCGGCCGCCTTTTGCTCGCCCAGCCAACGGATGAACTCGCCGGCGATGAAGGCGGCGGGCGTCTCGTCCTTCGAGTAGATGGGCGGGGCGGACGAGACTTCGGGAGAGCGCTTCGCCGGCTTGTGGATGTCGGGGAAGGCGGTGTTTGTCTTCACGCCGCGCGCGGCAAGCCAGGACAGCCACGGCTTCTGGTGCTCGGGCAAGAGCACGCGCGGGAAGAAGCCGGGCAGGATGCCTTCATAGGTCCTCAGCGCCGGGTCCGACGGGTCGAGCCCGCGCGGATCGGGCGAGGTATCGGTGTAGCCGAAGAGCGTCGGCGTGTAG
This sequence comes from Mesorhizobium sp., assembly GCA_019635735.1. Taxonomy (GTDB): domain Bacteria; phylum Pseudomonadota; class Alphaproteobacteria; order Rhizobiales; family Rhizobiaceae; genus Mesorhizobium_A. The sequence goes on along the minus strand of JAHBYX010000002.1, from coordinate 107,448 downwards.
CCGGCGCGGCGCGCGGCCAACGCGATGTTGTCGTGGCGGGCGTCGAGCGGCGTCCCGTTGCGGCAGACGCGGTTGTTCATCTGGTAGAGGCCGGTGTAGATGCAGGCGCGGGCGGGGGAGCAAGGCGCCGCGCCCGCATAGTGGCGCGAGAACAGCACACCCTCCTTCGCCAGCCGGTCGACGCTGGGCGTCCGCACGACCGGGTGGCCGACGGCCGACAGGCTGTCGCCGCGCCACTGGTCGCAGGTGACGAAGAGCACGTTGGGCCGCGCCTTGTCCTTCGTTCCGCTCTTCACGCCATGCTCCTTTTCAGCAGACTGTTCCGGTGGTCTGCTAGCAGCCGTATCGAACGGAGGAAAGCAGATGGTCGTCTGGCGTCGCACGGTTCTATCGGTCATGGCGGGGGCCGCCTTCGCGACGGCGGCGGACGCAGCCTTGCCGCCGCAGTATCAGCGGGCGAAGGAGTTGACGGCGGTCATCGACGCCGCTGCCGGCGTGCTCGGCGCCCGTCCGATCGAGAGCGTGTATCGGGTCGAGGATGACCTCTACCGGGTCGAGACCGCGGGGTGCGTGCTCGATGTCCGGATCGAAGGCCTGCCCATGCCGCAGGGCATGGTCGGGCCGCGCAGATTCAAGGCCGTTCCCGGCGAGCCGGAGTGCCAGTAGCTAAATATATGAACGATATCTCGTGATTGTTCACGAATAGAGCACGGTCCTTGCTGTGACCGGCGGCTTTCCTTTCGGCGCCGGCGACCGAGATATGGACGCGACGGGCGGCGCGGGCCGCCGAACACAAGGGAGCAAGACAATGCTCGACCAGATCAAGGGACTGCACCACGTCACATCGATGGCGGCGGATGCCAATCAGAACAATCACTTCTTTACCAAGACGCTCGGCCTGCGCCGGGTCAAGAAGACCGTCAATTTCGACGCACCGGACGTCTACCACCTCTACTACGGCGACGAGACCGGCGCCCCCGGCTCGGTGATGACCTATTTCCCTTTTCCGCACATCGCCAAGGGCCAGCCCGGCGTCGGCGAGGTCGGCACGACCGTATTCTCGGTGCCGGAAGGCTCGCTGGGCTGGTGGCAGGAGCACCTCGCGAAGGAGAACGTCGCGGGCCTCGAGCCCGGCGAATCCTTTGGCGAGAAGCGTCTCCGCTTCAAGGGCCCCGACAATGACGGCTTCGCGCTGGTCGAGCACAAGGGCGATGCGCGCGCTGCCTGGACGCAGGGCGGCGTGCCCGACGACTACGCGATCCGCGGCTTCCATTCGGCCTCGATGCGGCTGCGCGACAGCGGGGCGACGGCCGAGCTCCTGAAGTTCATGGGCTACAGCCAGGTCGACCAGTCGAAGAACGTCACCCGCTTCGCGGTGCCGGATGGCTTGGGCGCCGACGTCGTCGACATCGAGGCGCTGCCGGTGACGCCGTTTGCCCGCCAGGGCGCCGGCTCGGTTCACCACATCGCCTTCGCGGTCGAGAACCGGGCGAAGCAGCTCGAGGTACGCAAGGCGCTGATGGACACCGGCTATCAGGTCACCCCGGTGATCGACCGGGACTATTTCTGGGCGATCTACTTCCGCACGCCGGGCGGCGTGCTGTTCGAGGTCGCGACCAACGAACCCGGCTTCGATCGCGACGAGGACACCAAACACCTGGGTGAGGCGTTGAAGCTTCCGAGGCAGCACGAGCATCTGCGGGCGATGCTCGAAGGCCATCTCCAGCCGATCGAGGACTGACCATGACCCAAGGCTATATCGAGAAGGTCCTGCCCGGGAAGCCGGGCGGACCGTTGCTCTTCACCTTCCACGGCACCGGCGGGGACGAGAACCAGTTCCCGGCACTTGGCCGGGACCTGATGCCGGAGGCGACGGTGGTCTCGCCGCGCGGCGACGTCTCCGAACATGGCGCCGGGCGTTTCTTCCGCCGCGCCGCCGAGGGCGTCTACGACATGGACGACCTGGCGCGGGCCACGGCCAAGATGAAGGCCTACGTCGAGGCGCATGTCGCGGCGGCGAAGCCGTCGGGTGTCTGTGGCATCGGCTATTCCAACGGCGCCAACATCCTGGCGTCCACCATCTTCGCGGCGCCGGACTTGTTCGACGCAGTGGTGCTGATGCATCCGCTGATTCCGTTCCAGCCGGACATCAGGGGCGACCTCAAGGGCCGGCGGATCCTGATGACGGCCGGCCGGCAGGACCCGATCTGCCCGCCGCTCTACACCCATCGCCTCGAAGCCTGGTTGCGCGACGCGGGCGCCGATGTCATCGTCGAGTGGCACCCGGGCGCGCATGAAGTGCGTCCGAACGAGATCGAGGCAGCGCGCCGTTTCCTCCTGCCGGTTGGAGCCTGACATGTCCGAACTTCCCGACATCCGGATCGAGGAAACAGGCTCGAAGGGCCGCTATTTCATCCGGCTCGACACCGGCGAAGAGGCCGAGATGACCTTCACCAAGATCGGCGAGCACCAGATCATCATCGACCATACCGAAGTGCCGGATGCGTTCCGCGGGCAGGGCGCCGGGCTGAAGCTCGTGTCGCGCGCGGTGGAGGACATGCGCAAGGCGGGCAAGACGATTATCCCGCTTTGCCCCTTCGCCGCCGCGCAGTTCCGCCGCCACCCGGAATGGTCTGACCTGTTGAGGAAGTGACATGACGCCCGAGATCCGGTTCGAGACCACCCACAAGGGCGGCCGCTACTTCGTGCCGATGCCCAATGGCGAGGATTCGCGGCTGACCTTCGTCAAGGTTTCGGACGACCACATCATCGCCGACCACACGTTCGTGCCGGTGCCCTATCGCGGCGACGGCATCGCCGAGGCACTGGTCGAGCGCCTGATCGCTGACGCGCGCGCAAACGGCTGGAAGATCACGCCGACCTGCTGGTACGTGGCGGACGAGATCGCACGGCATGCGCCGGAGTGGGATGACGTGGTGAAGAGGTGAGGGGTACCTGTCCTTCTCCCACAAGGGGAGAAGGAGAGGTGCCTCACCCCTTGATCCGCTCCGCCAGCACTTCCATCCGCTCGGCCAGGCCCGCCAGCGCGCCGGTCAGGGCGGCGTCGTTCTTGTCGGCCTTCATGAGCGCGTCGTCGCGGGTTTTGCGCAGGGTTTCTATTTCGGTCTCCAGCCCCTTCACGCGGCGCTGCAGTTCGGAGAATTCGTCCATGACCATGATGCCGGCCATCACGGTCAGGCGGTGGTCGCCGATCTCACCGAACGAGCCCTTCAGGTGGCCGACATAGCGGTCGAAGCGGTTGGCGAGATCGATCAGGTGCTCTTCCTGGCCCTCGTCGCAGGCCATCCGGTACTGCTTGCCATCGATGGTGACGGTGACTTGTGCCATGGCCTCACCTGTCCAGCACGGCGCGGATGGTCTCCATCGCCGTGACGAGGCGGCGCGAGACTTCCTTGTTGGCGCCTTCGAGCCGCTCGGCGCGAGCCTCCGACGCATCGAGTTCCTGTGCCAGGCGGGCGCGGTCGGTGTTCATGCGCTGAACCTCGGCCTCGGCTTCGGCGTAGTCCTGGTCGCGCTCGAGTCGGGCCGACACGGCATCCTCCAGCGTGGCGATCGCCTTGCCGAGCCGGTTGATGACTTCCTTCAGCGTGACATCGCCGGTCATTGTTGAGCGTTCCACCCGTCCCGACGCGCGAATCGCGCATTATTCGAACGAATTATCCTGTCAAGCTTAGGCGTCGGGCGAAGCGGGCGTCAACAAAGCGCGCCGGCTTTCCCCTGCTATCCGAGCGGTCCGCGCGTTGACAGGTGTCGGGCACCTGCTATGTGTCCCTCGCATTTTCCGGGGGGATGCGGCCGATGCGCGTCCGCTCCTGGCCTTCTGGGGCTCGAGGTACAAGATGACGTCACGTGAAAAGCATGACCGGATGGCGAACGCGATCCGCTTCCTGTCGATGGACGCGGTCGAGAAGGCCAATTCCGGCCATCCCGGCCTGCCCATGGGCGCGGCCGACATCGCCACCGTGCTGTTCACGAAATACCTGACCTTCGACCCGGCCAACCCGCACTGGCCCGACCGCGACCGCTTCGTGCTGTCGGCCGGCCACGGCTCGATGCTGCTCTATTCGCTGCTCTACTTGACCGGCTACGAGGACATCACGCTCGACGAGATCAAGGACTTCCGCCAGATCGGCTCCAAGACCGCCGGCCATCCGGAATACGGCCACGCCGCCGGCATCGAGACGACCACCGGTCCGCTCGGACAGGGCCTCGGCAACTCCGTCGGCATGGCGCTCGCCGAGCGCATCCTCAACGCCTCGTTCGGCGACGACCTCGTCGACCACTGGACCTATGTTCTCGCCGGCGACGGCTGCCTGATGGAGGGCATCAGCCAGGAGGCCATCGCGTTTGCCGGCCACCTCAAGCTCGGCAAGCTGGTCGTCTTCTGGGACAACAACAACATCTCGATCGACGGGGCTGTCTCGCTGTCGGATTCGACCAACCAGCTCGAGCGCTTCGCCGCGTCCGGCTGGCATACCATCTCCTGCGACGGCCACGACCCGGACGCGATCGCGCAGGCCATCGAGGCCGCGCGCGCCGACGACCGCCCGAGCCTCATCGCCTGCAAGACGACCATCGGCTTCGGCGCGCCGACCAAGGCCGGCACCAACAAGGCGCACGGCTCGCCGCTCGGCAAGGACGAGATCGCCGCGACGCGCAAGGCGCTGGGCTGGACTTCGGCGCCGTTCGAAGTGCCGTCCGACATCCTCGACGCCTGGCGCCTCGCCGGGCTGCGTTCGGTCAAGCGCCGCAAGGAGTGGGAGGCCCGCCTCGCTACGGCCGACGCCGACAAGCGCGGCGAATTCGAGCGGCGCATGCGCGGCGACCTGCCAGGCGGCTTCGAGCCGGCGATGGCGGCCTACAAGCAGAAGCTCGCCGCCGAAAAGCCAAAGGTCGCGACCCGCAAGTCGTCCGAAATGGCGCTGGAGATCGTCAACGGCGCGGTGCCAGAGACCATCGGCGGTTCGGCCGACCTGACCGGCTCCAACAATACCAAGACCAGCCAGACCAGGCCGATCACGCCTTCCGATTTCTCCGGCCGCTACGTCTACTACGGCATCCGCGAACACGGCATGGCCGCCGCCATGAACGGCATGGCGCTGCATGGCGGGCTGATCCCCTATTCGGGCACATTCCTGGTCTTCTCCGACTATGCCCGTCCGGCCATGCGGCTCGCGTCGCTGATGCATCAGCGCGTCGTCTTCGTCATGACGCACGATTCCATCGGGCTCGGCGAAGACGGGCCGACCCACCAGCCGGTCGAGCATCTCGCCGCGCTGCGCGCCATTCCCAACCATCTCGTCTTCCGCCCGGCGGACGCGATGGAGTGCGCGGAGTGCTGGGAGATTGCGCTCAATTCGCGCACGGCGCCCGCAACGATCGCGCTGACCCGGCAGAACCTGCCGGCCGTCCGCACCGAGTATTCGGAAGAGAACCTCTGCGCCCGCGGCGCCTACGAACTCGCGAGGGCTTCTGACGACGCCGCGGTAACGATCTTTGCCACCGGATCGGAAGTCGAGATCGCGCTTGCCGCCCGCGCCAGGCTGCAGGCGCACGGCCACCCGACCCGCGTCGTCTCGGTGCCCTGCTTCGAATTGTTCGAGCAGCAGAGCAAGGACTACCAGACGGCGATCATCGGCAATTCGAAGGTCAACATCGCCATCGAAGCCGGCATCCGCCAAGGGTGGGACCGCTTCATCGGCCGCGACGGCGTCTTCATCGGCATGCACGGCTTCGGCGCCAGCGGCCCCTACGAGAAGCTTTACGAGCATTTCGGCATCACCGCGGACGCAGCAGCCGCCGCCGCGGAGAAGCTGCTCCACCCAACCAAGTAATCCGGCGGACGCCCGAGCCCGCCTTTCCTCCCGCACTATCGGAGATCGAACATGACCGTCAGGGTAGCAGTCAACGGATTTGGCCGGATCGGCCGCAACATCGTCCGCGCCATCTATGAATCAGGCCGCAAGGACATCGACGTCGTCGCCGTCAACGACCTCGGCCCGGTCGAGACCAACGCGCACCTGCTGCGCTTCGACAGCGTGCACGGCCGCTTCCCGGGCGAGGTCAAGGTCGACGGCGACACGATCTCGATCGGCACCGATTCCTTCAAGGTCCTCGCGGTCAAGGATCCGACGCAGCTGCCGTGGAAGGACCTCGGCATCGACATCGCGCTCGAATGCACCGGCATCTTCACCGCCCGCGACAAGGCGGCAATGCATCTCGCCGCCGGCGCCAAGCGCGTCATCGTCTCGGCGCCGTCGGAAGGCGCCGACCTGACCGTCGTCTACGGCGTCAACCACGACAAGATGACGAAGGACCACATGGTCATCTCGAACGCGTCGTGCACCACCAACTGCCTGGCGCCGGTCGCCCAGGTTCTGAACGACGCGATCGGCATCGAGAAGGGAATGATGACCACCATCCATTCCTACACCGGCGACCAGCCGACGCTGGACACGATGCACAAGGACCTCTACCGCGCCCGCGCCGCGGCGATGTCGCAGATCCCGACCTCGACGGGTGCGGCCAAGGCCGTCGGGCTCGTGCTGCCGGAGCTGAAGGGCAAGCTGGACGGCATCTCGGTGCGCGTGCCGACGCCGAACGTCTCGCTGGTCGACCTCAAGTTCGTGGCCAAGAAGGCGACTTCGGTGCAGGAGGTCAACGAGGCGCTGATCGCCGCGTCGAAGGGCCGGCTCAAGGGCATCCTCGGCGTCACGACACATCCGAACGTGTCGATCGACTTCAACCACGACCCGCATTCCTCGACGGTTGCGCTCGACCAGACCAAGGTCATGGACGGCAACTTCGTCTCGGTCCTGTCGTGGTACGACAACGAGTGGGGCTTCTCGAACCGCATGGGCGACACCGCCGTCGCGCTCGGCAAGCTGATCGGCTGAACGGCCGGCATACCGCTTTCGAATGCCCGGCTCCGGCCGGGCATTTTCGCTTTCAGTGCCGGTCAGGCGAAAATATCAACCCTGCGATGCATTTGTTTCCGCAGCGCCTTTTCTTCGCCGCACTATCTTATGAGGAGGAATAAAGAGGGTCGGGGGACGAATGTTCGAAGGGGTCTATCTCGTTACGCTTGCCGGAACCGCGATGGTTCTTGCCGCCGCATTCTCGAGCCTGATCGCCTTCCGTTTCGGCGCGCCCCTGCTGCTTCTTTTTCTCGGTATCGGCCTGCTGGCTGGCCAGGACGGGCTCGGAATCCCGTTCGACAACGCGCCTGCCTCCTATTTCATCGGCTCTATCGCGCTGGCGGTGATTCTGTTCGACTCCGGCTTCGGCACTGCCCTGTCGTCGCTGAGGCAGGCCGCACCGCCGGCGCTTTCGCTGGCGACGATCGGCGTGATCCTGACTGCCGGTTTCTTCGGCGCCTTCGCCTTCGCGATCACCGAACTCGACTGGCTGGAATCGCTGCTTCTCGGTTCGATCGTCGCCTCGACCGACGCGGCCGCGGTGTTCTTCCTGCTGCGCGCCGGCAATCTCCACATCCGCGAGCGGGTGCGCAACACGCTGGAAATCGAATCCGGCTCCAACGACCCGATCGCGATCTTCCTGACCATCGCCTTCGTCGAGTTGGTCAGCGCCGGCGCCGCCGTCGAGCCGGGGGAACTGGCAGTCGGCGTCGTTCTCGGCTTCCTGCGGGAAATGGGCGTCGGCGTGTTCGCCGGACTGCTCGGCGGCCGCCTCATCGTCATGTTCGTCAACCGTTTGAAGCTCGATCCCGGCCTGCTGCCGATCTTCGTCATCACCGTCGCGCTGGTGTTGTTCGGCATCACCGGCGCGGTGCACGGCTCGGGCTTCGTCGCGGTCTACACCGCAGGTCTCGTCGCCGGAAACTCGGGCATGCGCTCCACCGCGACCCTCAAACGCTTCCAGGACGGAATTTCCTGGCTCGCCCAGATCATCATGTTCCTAGTACTCGGCCTCTTCGCCACCCCCTCGCAGTTCATCTCGATCCTGCCCGTCGCGATCGCGCTGTCGCTGTTCCTCATTTTCATCGCGCGGCCCGTCGCGGTGTCGCTGTGCCTGTTGCCCTTCCGCTTTGCGCGGGCCGAAACGGCGTTCATCTCCTGGGTCGGCCTGCGCGGCGCGGTGTCGATCCTTCTGGCGCTCGCGCCGATCATCGGCGGGCTGGAGAACGGCAGGGAGCTGTTCAATATCGCCTTCATCATCGTGCTCGTATCGCTCCTGGTTCAGGGCTGGACGATCGGTCCGGTCGCGCGACGGCTGGGGCTGATCATCCCGCCGCGCAGCGGCCCGCTCGACAAGGTCGAGCTGGAGCTGCCGGGTTCGGCGCATCATGAACTGCTCGCCTATCGCGTGGCAGCCGGCAGCCCGGTGGCGCGCGGAGGACGCATCCCGCGCTGGGCGCGGCCTTCGCTGGTCATCCGCGAAGGCCGTTCGCTCAAGCCGCAGGACGCGGGACGCCTGCTGGCCGACGACCTCGTCTACATCTTCGTCTCCGACCGCTATCCGCGCCTGCTCGACCGGCTGTTCGCCACCAAGGTGTCGCTGGCCGCCGACGACGAGGAGTTCTTCGGGTCGTTCACCGTCGACCCGGACCACCTCGCCAGCGAGATCAGCGCCGCCTACGGAGCGGAGCTGCGCGAGGGCGAGGCCGACCTCACGATCGCGCAGCTGATGCTGGCCAGGCTCGGCGGCCACGCCGAATATGCCGACCGCGTGCAGCTCGGCCCGATCGAACTGATCGTGCGCGACACCAACGACAAGGGCGAGATCGATTCCGTCGGCCTCGCTCTCGAACCGCAGGAACTGGCGCCATCGATGCCGTTGCTGCTCACTGCCGGCGAGATCCGCGATCGGCTTGCGCGGTTCGTGCGGCGAATGCGCGCGAAACCGCCGAAATCGCCGGACGAGCCGGCCGCGCCCGGCGCGGCCTGACCTCTGCCATCTTGCGCTCGCACGGGCCGGCTGTATGGTCCTGCGCGATTTGGCCGGCGCCGGGCGCCGGAAGGCATGGAGGGTGTGATGGCCGCGTTCAGGACTCTCGACGACATCGGCGAGGTGGAGGGAAAGCGCGTGCTCGTGCGCGTCGATCTCAACGTGCCGGTGCAGGACGGCGAAGTCAGCGACGCCACCCGCATCGAGCGCGTCGCGCCGACCATCCTCGAGCTCTCCGACAAGGGCGCCAAAGTGGTTCTCCTGGCGCATTTCGGCCGGCCGAAGGGCGCGCCGGATCCGGCGCAGTCGCTCGAACCCATCGCCCGTGCGACGGCAAAGGTGCTCGGCCGCGACGTCGCCTTCGGCTCCGATTGCGTTGGCGAGGCGGCGGCCAAGGCTGTTGCGAACCTGAGAGACGGGGGCATCCTGCTCCTGGAGAACACGCGCTTCCACAAGGGTGAGGAGAAGAACGATCCCGACTTCGCCAAGGCGCTTGCCGCCAATGGCGATTTCTACGTCAACGACGCGTTTTCCGCGGCCCACCGGGCGCATGCCTCGACAGAGGGCATCGCCAGGCTGCTGCCGGCTTTCGCCGGCCGCACGATGGAGGAAGAGCTGTCGGCGCTGGAGAAGGGCCTCGGCAAGCCGATGCGACCCGTGGTTGCCATTGTCGGCGGCGCCAAGGTCTCGACCAAGATCGACCTCCTGATGAACCTCGTCACCAAGGTCGATGCCCTCGTCATCGGCGGCGGCATGGCCAACACCTTCCTCGCCGCGCGCGGCACCGATGTCGGCAAGTCGCTCTGCGAGCACGACCTGGCGGCGACCGCCAAGCAGATCATGATCGAGGCGGCGACCGCCGGCTGCGCCATCGTTCTGCCGGTCGACGGCGTGGTGGCTCGCGAGTTCAAGGCGGGCGCGGCCAGCGAGGTGGTGGACGTGGCCGTCGTGCCGGCCGACGCGATGATCCTCGACGTCGGGCCGAAGACCGTCAAGGCGGTGACCGACTGGATCGACCGCGCCGCGACGCTGGTCTGGAACGGGCCGCTCGGCGCCTTCGAGATCGAGCCTTTCGACAGGGCGACCGTCACTGCGGCGAAGCACGCAGCAGCCCGCACTAAGGCCGGCAAGCTGGTTTCGGTGGCCGGCGGGGGCGACACGGTCGCGGCTCTCAACCAGGCGGGTGTGGCCGACGACTTCACCTATGTCTCGACCGCCGGCGGCGCCTTCCTCGAATGGATGGAAGGCAAGGCTCTGCCGGGCGTCGAGGCGCTGAAGTCGTAAGTCCGCCACACATCGTCGCGGGGCCGGCCCTTTCAATCGATTGAGCCGTCCGCACGGCATTCCGTCTCGTCCGGAGTTCTGCTAAGCGCGCGCAAACTCACGTAAATCGGTCGAACGACGGAGACAGGAATGAACAAGGAAATGGCCGCGCAGGCTGAGAACAAGGACGGCTTCATCGCAGCGCTCGACCAGTCGGGCGGCTCCACGCCGAAGGCGCTCAGGCTCTACGGCATCGCTGAAGGCGCCTGGTCGAACGACGCGGAAATGTTCGATCTCATCCACCAGATGCGCGCGCGGATCATCAAGTCGCCTGCCTTCACCGGCGACAAGGTGATGGGCGCGATCCTGTTCGAGCAGACCATGGACCGCGACATCGACGGAACGCCGACCGCGCAGTACCTGTGGGAGAAGCGCGGCGTGGTGCCTTTCCTGAAGATTGACAAGGGGCTCGCCCCGGCGGCGGACGGCGTCCAGCTGATGAAGCCGATGCCGGACCTCGACGCGCTGCTGAAGCGCGCGGTGGCGAAGGGGATCTTCGGGACGAAGGAGCGTTCGGTGATCGACGCGGCGAACCCGAAGGGTATCGCGGCCATCGTCGCCCAGCAGTTCGAGGTCGCGGGGCAGGTGCTGGCGCACGGCCTCGTGCCGATCATCGAGCCGGAAGTCACGATCTCGATTGCCGACAAGGCGGAAGCGGAGGACATCCTGCTTGCGGAACTGCTCAAGCACCTCGACGGCCTGCCGGCCGGCCAGAAGGTCATGCTTAAGCTTACGCTGCCGACGAAGGCGAACCTCTACAAGCCGCTGGTCGACCATCCCAAGGTCATGCGCGTGGTGGCGCTGTCCGGCGGCTATTCGCGCGACGAGGCGAATGCGAAGCTCATGGAGAACGACGGCGTCATCGCCTCCTTCTCGCGCGCCCTGACCGAGGGCCTTTCCGCGAAGCAGAGCGACGCCGAGTTCAACAAGCTGCTGGGGTCGGCGATCGACAGCATCTTCGAAGCGTCGCGGGCGCGCTGAGGCGCGGCGCCCGCCGGCTGCTACCTTGGAAAAAGGTCGCCTGATTTTCCCGTCGCCTTGTATCGGCGAACAATGCTAAGGGGGCCGCGCGGCCCCCTTATCGCGTCATAGATTCTCGCCCATGCCCACCGCCCAGACTGACGACCTTGACGCCGACATCGTCGTAATCGGTGCCGGCATCGTCGGCATCTGCGCGGCGACCTTCCTCGCCGAGGCCGGCAAGCGGGTGCTCGTCGTCGACCGCACCGGCGTCTGCGAAGAGACGAGTTCGGGCAATGCCAGTGCCTTCGCCTTCTCGGACGTTCTGCCGCTCGCCCACAAGGGCATGATGAAGAACCTGCCGAAATGGCTCGCCGATCCGCTCGGGCCGCTGGCGATCCGTCCCTCCTATCTGCCGCAGCTCCTGCCCTGGCTCTACCGGTTCTGGCGTGCCGGACGCACCGGATACGAGGCGGCGCTATCGGCGCAGGCCGGCCTGATGCGCCTGGCGGAGGCCGAGTGGCTGGCCCTGCTCGACCGCTCCGGCACGCGGCCGATGCTGCGCGAGGACGGCTCGCTTGAACTCTACGAGAGCGAGGCCGAATTCCGCGCCACTCTGCCGGGTTGGGCCGCGCGCGAGCGACACAGAATCGGCTTCCGGCATGTCGAGCGCGACGAACTCGCCTCGCTCCAGCCGGGCCTGTCGATGCAGTTCGTCAAAGGAACTTTCGTTCCAGGCTGGAAGACCGCCGACGATCCGATGCTGCTCGGCAAGGCGGTCTGGGCCCACGCGGAAGCGAAGGGAGCACGGTTCGTTCATGCCATGGTGACGGACGTGGCCGGTTCCCCGGAAAGGATCGTTCTCAGCCTGACCGACGGCCGCAGGATCGCCGCGCCGAAACTGCTGATCGCCGCCGGCGCCTGGTCGCATCTGTGGACGCGCCGCTTCGGCGACCGCGTGCCGCTCGAAACCGAGCGCGGCTACAACACGACGCTTCCCGCCGATGCCTTCGACGTGAAGCGGCAGCTGATCTTCTCCGGCCATGGCTTCGTCATCACGCCGCTGTCGACCGGCCTGCGCGTCGGCGGCGCGGTGGAGCTCGGCGGACTGAATCTGCCGCCCAACTACGCGCGCTCGAAGGCGATGCTGGAGAAAGCGAAACGCTTCCTGCCGGGCCTCAAGACGGAGGGCGGCCGCGAGTGGATGGGCTATCGCCCGTCCATGCCTGACTCGCTGCCCGTCATCGGCCGCGCCCGCCACTCGCCCAACGTCTTCTACGCCTTCGGCCATGGCCATCTCGGACTCACCCAAGCCGCCGCTACCGGCCGCCTTGTCCGCGACCTCGTCGCGGGCGACGCGACCGCCATCGACCTTTCACCGTTCTCGCCGCAACGTTTCTGAGACCACACATGTCCCGCCATTCGTTCCATATCATCGACGGTCACACCTGCGGTAACCCGGTCCGCCTCGTCGCGGGGGGAGGACCGCTGCTCGCCGGTTCGACCATGATGGAGCGGCGGGCGCATTTCCTAGCCGAATACGACTGGATCCGCACCGGGCTGATGTTCGAGCCGCGCGGGCATGACATGATGTCCGGTTCCATCCTCTATCCGCCGACCCGGCCCGATTGCGACGTCGCGATCCTGTTCATCGAGACGTCCGGCTGCCTGCCGATGTGCGGACACGGCACGATCGGGACGGTGACTTTTGCCGTCGAGCACGGGCTGGTGAAGCCGAAAACGCCGGGCCTGCTGCGGCTCGACACGCCGGCCGGCCTGGTGCTCGCCGAATACCGGCAGGAAGGCGAATTTGTCGAGGAGGTTCGCATCACCAACGTGCCGTCCTTCCTATATGCCGAGGGGCTAACGGCCGACGTTCCCGGTCTCGGCGAGATCGCCGTCGATGTGGCCTATGGCGGCAACTTCTATGCGATCGTCGAGCCGCAAAAGAATTTCCGCGACATCGCCGACCATACGGCCGGCGAACTCGTCGGCTGGAGCCCGCTGCTGCGCAAGGCGCTGAACGAGAAGTACTCGTTCGAGCACCCGGAGAATCCCGGCATCAACCGGCTGTCGCACATCCTGTGGACCGGAGCGCCGACACAGGACGGCGCGGACGCCCGCAACGCCGTGTTCTACGGGGACAAGGCGATCGACCGCAGCCCCTGCGGGACGGGCACGTCGGCGCGGATGGCGCAGCGCCATGCCAAGGGCCTGCTGAAGGAAGGCGACGCATTCGTGCACGAGTCCATCATCGGCTCGCTGTTCAAGGGCCGCGTCGAGAAGGAAACGACTGTCGCAAACCGCAAGGCGATCGTGCCGTCGATCGGCGGCTGGGCGCGCACCACGGGCTACAACACGATCTTCATCGACGATCGAGACCCTTATGCACACGGTTTCGTGGTGAAGTAAGACTTTGGACGAAGCATTTCCGAGCCGCAAGAATCCTCGCGAACCGGGCTATATCACGACGGATTCTGCGAAACCGGAATGTGGGAACCGCCTAAAAGTCAAAGACTTTGCGATGGGCCAATGCTAGCTTCCGCCTTGGTCCAGGTCGTCGTCCCTCGGTGTCGCGATTTTGAGCAGTGCCGATGAGGCAGGCTTGATGTCGCATTTTGACATTGCAATCCGGTATCGAAAGGCTACGACTTAAGAGAACCAAATAAGGAATGCGCCAGGGGTGGCGACATTCCAGGGGAGCCGGTCAACGATGGAATATTTTATCCAGCAGCTCATCAACGGGCTGACGCTGGGATCGATCTATGGGCTGATCGCGATCGGCTATACGATGGTCTACGGCATCATCGGCATGATCAATTTCGCCCATGGCGACATCTTCATGCTCGGTGCGTTCATCGCGATGATCGTGTTCCTGATCCTCGTGGCGATGTTCACCACCATCCACGTGGTCTTCTTCCTTCTCGTGATGATGATCGTCGCCATGCTGACGACGTCGCTGTGGAACTGGACGATCGAACGCACCGCGTACCGGCCGCTGCGCGGATCCTTCCGCCTCGCGCCGCTGATCACCGCGATCGGCATGTCGATCTTCATCTCCAATTTCGTGCAGGTCACCCAAGGTCCGCGCAACAAGCCGATCCCGCCGATGATCAGTTCCGTTTACGACGTCGCCGGCATCTCGATCTCGCTGAAGCAGATCGTCATTGCGGCGGTGACGATCGTGCTGCTCGCAATCTTCTGGTACATCGTCAACAAAACGCCGCTGGGGCGCGCCCAGCGCGCCTGCGAGCAGGACCGCAAGATGGCGGCGCTGCTCGGCGTAGACGTCGACAGGACGATCTCGATCACCTTCATCATGGGTGCGGCGCTGGCCGCCGTCGCCGGCACGCTGTTCCTGATGTACTACGGCGTCGTCGCCTTCTCCGACGGCTTCGTGCCTGGGGTCAAGGCATTCACGGCCGCCGTTCTCGGCGGCATCGGCTCGCTGCCGGGCGCCGTGCTGGGCGGCCTCCTGATCGGAACGATCGAGTCGCTCTGGTCGGCCTATTTCTCGATCGACTACAAGGACGTCGCGGCGTTCTCGATCCTGGCGATCGTGCTGATCTTCCTGCCCTCCGGCCTGATGGGCCGCCCGGAAGTGGAGAAAGTCTAAAGCCATGGCGACGACCCATTCGGCCGCTGCCGCGGCCTCCACGAGCGCGCAGCCCAACGTCATGGCCGATGCGCTCAAGGAAGCGTTCTACGCCGGCCTGATCGCGCTCGGCATGTTCGTGCTGATCGTCGGCCTGAAGACCGATCAGAACATCCGCAACGAACTGATCATCGTCGAGCGCTGGACCCTTCTGTTCGTCGTCGTCGCGATCGTCATGATCGGCCGCTTCGCGTTCTCGGCGTTCGTGTGGCCGGAAGTGGAGCGCCGCCGCGCCATCGGCAAGAAGGCGGTCGTCGCGACCGAACCCGGGTTCCTGCGGCGCAACATCAACTGGATCGGCGTCGTCGCGCTCTTCCTGTTCCCCGTCTTCGTGATCTGGACGAGCGGCGTCCAGGGCTCGCTCAAATGGATCGACAATTTCGGCATCCAGGTGCTGATCTACGTAATGCTGGCCTGGGGCCTGAACATCGTCATCGGCCTCGCGGGCCTGCTCGACCTCGGTTACGTCGCCTTCTATGCCGTCGGCGCCTATACCTACGCACTGCTCGGCAAGGAGTTCGGCCTTTCCTTCTGGATCCTGCTGCCGGCGGCAGGCGCGATGGCGGCCATGTGGGGCGTGCTCCTCGGCTTCCCGGTGCTTCGCCTGCGCGGCGACTATCTGGCCATCGTCACGCTTGCCTTCGGCGAGATCATCAGGCTCGTGCTGATCAACTGGCGCGAGGTCACCAACGGGTCGGCCGGCATTTCCGGCATCCCGAAAGTCACGTTCTTCGGCATCTTCGATTTCGACGTGTCGTCGCCGTTCTACATCGGCAAGGTGCTCGACCTGCCGACCTCGGGCGTCTACTACAAGATCTTCCTCTACTACCTGATCCTGATCCTCGCCCTGATCACTGCGTTCGTCACCGTGCGGCTGCGGCGCATGCCGGTCGGCCGCGCCTGGGAAGCGCTGCGCGAGGACGAGATCGCCTGCCGCTCGCTCGGCATCAACACGACCAACACCAAGCTCACGGCCTTCGCCATCGGCGCGATGTTCGGCGGCTTCGCCGGATCGTTCTTCGCCGCCCGCCAGGGCTTCATCAATCCCGAATCCTTTGTTTTCCTTCAGTCCGCCATCATCCTGGCGATCGTGGTTCTGGGCGGCATGGGCTCGCTGGTCGGCATCGCGGTCGCCGCGCTGGTCATGATCGGCGGCATGGAGGCGCTGCGCGAAATGCAGTTCCTCAAGCTCGCCTTCGGGCCGAACTTCACTCCCGAACTTTACCGCATGCTGCTGTTCGGCATGGCCATGGTCGTCGTCATGGTGTGGAAGCCCAGAGGCTTCGTCGGCAGCCGCGAGCCCACAGCATTCCTGAAATCGAGGAAATCCGTGTCCGGTTCATTCACGCGCGAGGGACACGGCTGATGACAACCGTGTCCGATCCGATCCTCAAGGTCGAGCATCTCTCGATGAAATTCGGCGGGCTGGTCGCCGTCGGCGATCTGTCTTTCGAGGCCAGGCGCGGCGAGATCACTGCGCTCATCGGCCCGAACGGCGCCGGCAAGACGACCGTGTTCAACTGCATCACCGGCTTCTACAAGCCGTCGGAAGGCATGATCACGCTGACGCGGCGCGACGGCACCGCATATCTCCTCGAACGGCTGCCGGACTTCCAGATCCCGGCCAAGGCCAAGGTGGCGCGCACATTCCAGAACATCCGGCTGTTCTCGGGCATGACGGTGCTGGAAAACCTGCTCGTCGCCCAGCACAACAAGCTCATGCTGGCTTCCGGCTTTACGGTGCTCGGCCTGTTCGGCGCGCCGGCCTATCGCAAGGCGTCCGCAGAATCGCGCGACCTCGCGGCGCATTGGCTGGAGAAGGCGAACCTGATCGACCGCGCCGACGATCCGGCGGGCGATCTGCCCTACGGTGCCCAGCGGCGGCTCGAGATCGCGCGCGCCATGTGCACGGGGCCGGAACTGCTCTGTCTCGACGAGCCGGCGGCAGGCCTCAATCCGAAGGAATCGCTCGCGCTCAACGCGCTCCTCAACGACATCAAGGACAATACCGGCACCTCGATCCTGCTGATCGAGCACGACATGTCGGTCGTCATGCAAATTTCGGATCACGTCGTGGTGCTGGAATACGGCCGCAAGATCTCCGACGGCGACCCAAGCTTCGTGAAGAGCGACCCAAAGGTCATCGCCGCCTATCTCGGCATCGACGACCAGGAGGTCGAGACGGTGCTGGTGGAGGTTGGCGACGAACACGTGATCGAGCAGCTCGACGGGACCCCGGATCCGCAGCACGGGCCTTCGGCGTCCTCCTCGATGATGGCAGGTCCCGTTTCCGACACGATCGAGCACGCCGCCGATCACGAAGGCCTGGTGACCGTGTCGCCGGGCGCATCGAAAGCCGATCGGGTGAAGGCGACCGCCCCGGCCGCAAAGCCCGCGGCGGCGAAGCCGGTGGTCAAGCCGGCGACGGATCGCAAGACCAAAGCGGCAGCTACCCCGGTGGCCGCGAAAGCCGCCCCGGCCACGGCGGATGACCTCACGCTGATCAAGGGCATCGGCCCGGTCAATGCGCGCAAGTTGAACCAGCACGGCGTGACGAGTTTCGCGCAGATCGCCGCGTGGAAGAAGGCAGACATCGTCGCAGCCGAGGCCTATCTCGAGTTCGACGGCCGCATCGCCCGCGAGGACTGGGTCGGCCAGGCCAAGCGTCTCGCGAAGGGCACCAAGCCAGCCAAACCCTCCACTGCCAAGACCGGAGGGCGCGGCTGATGACAACCCAAACCCTTCTCTCGGTCGAAGGCGTCGAGACCTTCTACGGCAATATCCGCGCGCTGAACGGCGTGACGATGGAGGTCAAGCAGGGCGAGATCGTCGCCCTGATCGGCGCCAACGGCGCCGGCAAGTCCACCCTGATGATGACGATCTTCGGCGCGCCCCGTGCCAAGGCCGGCCGCATCGTCTTCAACGGTACCGACATCACGCAATTACCCACCCACGAAATCGCCCGCCTGCGCATCGCGCAGTCGCCGGAAGGCCGGCGCATCTTTCCGCGCATGACCGTGCTGGAAAATCTCCAGATGGGGGCGAGCCTCGACAATCTCGCCCACTTCGCCGAGGATTCTGAAAAGGTCTTCGCGCTGTTTCCCCGCCTGAAGGAACGCATCCAGCAGCGCGGCGGCACGCTTTCGGGCGGCGAGCAGCAGATGCTTTCCATCGGCCGCGCGCTCATGGCCCGGCCGAAACTGCTCCTGCTCGACGAACCGTCGCTGGGGCTGGCGCCGCTGATCGTGAAGCAGATCTTCGATGCAATCCGGGTCCTCAACCAGGAACAGGGACTGACCGTGTTCCTGGTCGAGCAGAACGCCTTCGGCGCGCTCCGGCTGGCGACCCGCGGCTACGTCATGGTCAACGGCAACATCACCATGAGCGGGACCGGGCAGGACCTGCTCGCCAATCCGGAAGTCCGCGCCGCCTATCTCGAAGGCGGTCGGCACTGAGGAGGACAATTCGATGCACGGTATTATCTACGAGGAAGCCAATATCTGGCAGTTCTTCTTCGTCACGCTCGTTCTTGGTGGGGGTGCGGCCTGGATGACCGGGCGGGCCTGCGCACAGACGTGGCGGCCGGTGTCCGGCCTGATCGCCTTCCTGCTGATGCTCGGGATCGCGGTGAGGTTCATCCATCACGCGCTGTTCGACGGCTCGATGTTCACCGCCCAGTATTACATCGTCGACACGATCATCCTTCTGGTGATCGGCTATCTCGGCTACCGCTACACGCGGATGAACCAGATGGTGACGCAGTATCACTGGCTCTACGAGCGCGATTCATTTCTCTCCTGGAAGGAGAAGCGCTGAACGCCGCAGACATTCACCATTAACGTCGGATTTTACAGGATTCGGCGTGACAAGTGCCTGAAAATGGGCAAAGTTTCCTTTCTGCGAGTTGGGTGGGCATCGCATGAAAGCAATCATTCAGGCCCGCCCGTTTAACGGGAGTGTATCAATGAAGAAGTCTCTCTTGTCGGCCGTTGCCGTGACCGCGGTTCTCGCGTTCAGCGGCAGTGCGTGGGCCGACATCCTGATCGGCGTGGCCGGTCCGATCACTGGTCCGAATGCTGCCTTCGGTGCGCAGCTGCAGAAGGGCGCCGAGCAGGCGGCCGCCGACATCAACGCCGCCGGCGGCATCAATGGCGAGCAGATCAAGATCGTCATCGGCGACGACGTCTCCGACCCGACCCAGGGCGTCTCGGTTGCCAACAAGTTCGTCGCGGACGGCGTCAAGTTCGTCGTCGGCCACTTCAACTCCGGCGTCTCGATCCCCGCCTCGGAAGTCTATGCCGAGAACGGCATCATGCAGATCACGCCTGCCTCGACCAACCCGCAGTTCACCGAGCGCGGCCTGTGGAACACCTTCCGCACCTGCGGCCGCGACGACCAGCAGGGTGCCGTTGCCGGCGCCTACATCGCCGCCAACTTCAAGGACGGCAAGGTCGCCATCATCCACGACAAGACCCCCTATGGTCAGGGCCTTGCCGACGAGACCAAGAAAGCCGCCAACGGCGCCGGCGTGACGGAAGTCATGTATGAAGGCATCAACGTCGGCGACAAGGACTTCTCGGCGCTCATCGCCAAGATGAAGGAAGCCGGCGTCACGGCCGTCTACTACGGCGGCCTGCACACCGAAGCGGGCCTGATCATGCGCCAGCTGGCCGACCAGGGCCTGAAGGCCGCCTTCATGTCGGGCGACGGCATCGTCTCGAACGAGCTAGCCTCGATCGCCGGCGACGCGGTCAACGGCACGCTGATGACCTTTGCTCCGGATCCGCGCAAGAACCCGGCCGCGAAGGAAATCGTCGAGAAGTTCCGCGCCGCGGGCTTCGAGCCGGAAGCCTACACGCTCTACTCCTACGCCGCCGTGCAGGTCATCGCAGGCGCGGCGAAGGCTGCCGGCGACCTCGACCCGACGAAGGTCGCGGAAGCCGCCAAGGCCAAGGGTCCGTTCGCGACCGCGATCGGCGAACTCGGCTTCGACGCCAAGGGCGACATCACCCGTCCGGACTACGTGATGTACACCTGGAAGAAGGGCGACGACGGCAAGTACAGCTACTTCGAGAACGAATAACCGCTCGAAGCGTTTAGAAAAAGTGCCCGGCGCGTCCCTCGCGCCGGGCATTTTCTTTGCCCAACGCGTAGGCAGGCGCGAATTCTGCCGATTCTGTTTGCAGTGCAGCATTTTCCGGATAAACATCTTCCGCAGCGTCCCGTCCCTCCCGGAGTGCCTCCTTGCAGATCAAGAAGATCCTCGTCGCCAACCGCTCCGAAATCGCGATCCGCGTCTTCCGCGCCGCCAACGAACTGGGCATCGAGACGGTCGCCATCTGGGCGGAGGAGGACAAATACGCGCTGCACCGCTTCAAGGCGGACGAGAGCTACCAGATCGGCCGCGGGCCGCATCTCGAGCGCGATCTCGGTCCGATCGAGAGCTACCTGTCGATCGACGAGGTGATCAGGGTGGCCAGGCTGTCGGGCGCGGATGCGATCCATCCCGGCTACGGCCTGCTCTCTGAAAGCCCCGAATTCGCCGACGCCTGCGCCGAGAACGGCATCACCTTCATCGGCCCGAAGCCGGAGACGATGCGAAGGCTCGGCAACAAGGTCGCGGCGCGCAACCTCGCCATCGAGATCGGCGTTCCGGTCATTCCGGCGACCGATCCGCTGCGCGACGACATGGAGGCGGTCAAGAAGCTGGCGCTCGAGGTCGGCTACCCGCTGATGCTGAAGGCCTCGTGGGGCGGCGGCGGCCGCGGCATGCGCGTCATCCGCGCCGAGTCAGAGCTGGTGAAGGAGGTCACCGAGGGCAAGCGCGAGGCCAAGGCCGCCTTCGGCAAGGACGAGGTCTATCTCGAGAAGCTGATCGAGCGCGCCCGCCATGTCGAGGTGCAGGTGCTCGGCGACACGCACGGCAACGCGGTGCATCTGTTCGAGCGCGACTGCTCGATCCAGCGCCGCAACCAGAAGGTCGTCGAGCGGGCGCCGGCACCGTATCTTTCGAGCGAGCTGCGCGAGGAACTGTGCGGCTATGCGCTGAGGATCGCCGACGCCACCGCCTATGTCGGCGCCGGCACGGTCGAGTTCCTGCAGGATGCCGAAACCGGCAAGTTCTACTTCATCGAGGTCAATCCGCGCATCCAGGTCGAGCATACGGTCACCGAGCAGGTAACGGGCATCGACATCGTCAAGGCGCAGATCCACATCCTCGAAGGCGCGGCGATTGGAACGCCGGAATCGGGCGTGCCGTCGCAGGAGCACATCCGCCTCAACGGCCACGCCCTGCAATGCCGCATCACGACGGAAGACCCCGAGCAGAACTTCATCCCGGACTACGGCCGCATCACCGCCTATCGCGGCGCCACCGGCTTCGGCATTAGGCTGGACGGCGGCACGGCCTATTCGGGCGCGGTCATCACCCGCTTCTATGATCCGCTGCTGGAGAAGGTGACGGCCTGGGCGCCGACGCCGCTGGAGGCGATCGCGCGCATGGACCGGGCGCTGCGCGAGTTCCGCATACGCGGCGTGGCGACCAACCTCACCTTCCTCGAGGCGATCATCGGCCACCCGTCCTTCAAGGACAATTCCTACACGACCAAGTTCATCGACTCGACGCCTGAGCTGTTCGCGCAGGTGAAGCGCCAGGACCGCGCGACGAAGCTCCTCAACTATCTCGCCGACGTCACCGTCAACGGCCATCCCGAGGCGCGCGGGCGGCCGATGCCGAAGGCCGACGCGGCGGCGCCGGTGGTCCCCTTCCACGGCGGCGAAATACCTGACGGCACCAAGCAGAGGCTCGACCAATTCGGCCCGGCCGGCTTTGCCAGATGGATGCGCGATCAAAAGCAGGTGCTCGTCACCGACACGACGATGCGCGACGGCCACCAGTCGCTGCTGGCGACCCGCATGCGCACCTTCGACATCGCGCGGGTGGCGGGGACCTATGCCCGCGCCCTGCCGCAGCTCCTGTCCCTGGAATGCTGGGGCGGTGCGACCTTCGACGTGGCGATGCGCTTCCTCACCGAGGATCCGTGGGAGCGGCTGGACCTGGTGCGCAAGGGTGCGCCGAACCTGCTTCTCCAGATGCTTCTGCGCGGCGCCAACGGCGTCGGCTACACCAACTATCCCGACAATGTCGTGAAGCACTTCGTGAAACAGGCGGCAAGCGGCGGCATCGACCTGTTCAGGGTGTTCGACTGCCTCAACTGGGTCGAGAACATGCGCGTGGCGATGGACGCCGTCGGCGCCGAAGGCAAGCTCATCGAGGCGGCGATCTGCTACACCGGCGACATCCTCGATCCGGGACGGGCCAAGTACGACCTCAAATACTATGTCGCGCTGGCGAAGGAACTGGAGGCCGCCGGCGCGCACATCATCGCCGTCAAGGACATGGCCGGCCTGCTGAAGCCGGCGGCGGCGCGCGTGCTGTTCAAGGCGCTGCGCGAGGCGACCGACCTGCCGATCCATTTCCACACCCACGACACCTCAGGCATCGCAGCCGCCACGGTTTTGGCCGCCGTCGAGGCAGGCGTCGATGCGGTCGACGCGGCGATGGATGCGCTGTCCGGCAACACGTCCCAGCCCTGCCTCGGCTCGATCGTGGAGGCGCTGAAGGGCACCGAGCGGGATCCGGGCCTTGACACCGGCTGGATCCGGAAACTCTCGTTCTATTGGGAAGCGGTGCGCAACCAGTACACCGCCTTCGAGAGCGACCTGAAGGGGCCGGCCTCCGAAGTCTACCTGCACGAGATGCCGGGCGGGCAGTTCACCAACCTCAAGGAACAGGCGCGTTCGCTCGGGCTCGAGACGCGCTGGCACGAGGTGGCGCAGGCCTACCACGACGTCAACCTGATGTTCGGCGACATCGTCAAGGTGACGCCGTCGTCCAAGGTGGTCGGCGACATGGCGCTGATGATGGTCTCGCAGGACCTGACTGTCGCCGACGTCGAGAACCCGGCCAGGGACATCGCCTTCCCGGATTCGGTCGTCTCGATGCTCAAGGGCGATCTCGGCCAGCCTCCAGGCGGATGGCCGGCCGGCCTGCAGAAGAAGGCGCTGAAAGGCGAGACGCCGATCCAAGTGCGTCCCGGCTCGCTGCTCAAGGACGCGAACCTTGCCAAGGCGCGCAAGGAGGCGGAAGAGAAGGTCGGACGCAAGCTCTCGGAATACGAGTTCGCATCCTATCTCATGTATCCCAAGGTCTTCTCGGATTTCGCCGCCGCGCAGGACGCCTACGGCCCGGTCTCGGTGCTGCCGACGCCGACCTATTTCTACGGCATGAAGGCGGAGGACGAGATCTTCGTCCACATCGAGAAGGGCAAGACGCTGGTCGTGCGCTGCCTCGCCGTGGGCGAGGTCGACGACAAGGGGATGGTCACGGTCTTCTTCGAGCTCAACGGCCAGCCGCGCCGTGTCAAGGTACCGGACCGGGCGCATGGCGCCGGCGCCGGCAAGGTGCGCCGCAAGGCGGAACCCGGCAACGAAGCGCATGTCGGCGCGCCGATGCCCGGCGTCATCTCGGGCGTCGCGGTCGCCGCCGGCCAGGCGGTCAAGGCCGGCGACATCCTGGTCTCGATCGAGGCGATGAAGATGGAAACCGCGCTGCACGCCGAACGAGACGGCACCATCGCCGAAGTGCTGGTGCGGGTCGGCGAGCAGATCGACGCCAAGGATCTGCTGGTGGTGTTCGGGTAGGGTGGCGACCCGCGGGACGGAACTCGCGCTCAGTCGCAGTCAGCCTGTTTGCTTCAGGTGCCGTCGTTCGCCGCCCCGAAGATTTCCTGAACCTGTGCTGCGAGGATGTCGGTCATCGGCTGACGGGGATCACGCGCCTTGAGCAGAAGATAGCGGCATTCGGGGAGCTCCGGCAGCCCCTCGTCTTCCCGCACGATCCGCAATCCCTCGAGCAGACGGTCGCCTGCGAGGGTGCTCGTGATCGCCAGCCCGGACTGTGCGGTGGCCATCTGTCCCTGCAATGTCGCCGACGTCGAAACGATCCGATAGTTTCGGCCGGCCTGTTCCAGGGCCCGGAACACCATGCCGCGCCATGGGCATTCGCTGTACTCAGCCGGTCGCCAGGGGCAGCCGAACGGCGACGTCGACAATGGCAGCGGATCGCGGAGGTGCTGCGCGTGTTCGTCGGACGTGACCCATTTCGTCGCGCTGCGCCAGATCTCGACCGCAGGCCAGTCCCGGGGCTCAAGCCCGGATCTGAGCACGGCAAGATCGAGTTCGGCGTTCTTCAGCTTCAGGGCCAGCAGGCACGACGCACCGATCTCGACCTCCACTTCCACCGCCGGCGCGACATGCGCGAAACGGTCGAGAATGCGCGGCAGTCTCCGTGCCGACACTTCCTCCGGGATCCCCAGCCTCACCGTGCCATGGACCGGGACAGCTCGCATCGACCGCATGACGTCGTCGTTGAGGGCAAGCAGTTCGCGTGCGCGCTCGAGCAGATACTTTCCCTGCTGGTTCAGCTCGACGCTGCCGCCCTTGCCGCGGACGATCACGACCTGGCCGAGGACACCTTCAAGCCGCTGCATCTGGAGCGATACGGCCGACTGCGTGCGGCCGACACGGTTTGCTGCACGGGTAAAGCTCCCCTCCTCAGCGATAGCGACGAAGCTTCGCAGCAGATCGAGGTCCAATCCCGCGGGGACGCCCATGGCCATGAGGTTCGCTCATGAGCTTCATTTACGCAACTCGTTTCCCGTGGCGAACGAGGCGAGGCATCCTCCACGCATTCGAAGGAGGACTTGAAGATGCGCACCTATCAGAACATGAGCGTCATGCTTCCGATCGCTTCCGCCAATCCGCTGCAGATGGTCTTCTCGGTCTGGAACGGAACGGTACGCAAGATCAGGGAAAGGGAGGAAGCCGCCAGGCAAGGCCGCGTCGCGGCCAGCCTTCCGCCCCATCTTCGTCAGGACATCGGCGAACTCGATTGCCGCCCGCCGCTTCCTCAACCGCTTGCCGAAACACTGAAATCCCGGCAACAGACTCTTGAGTCGATGTGGTTTCGCTATCTGTGAGGACCGGCGGTCGGCAGTTTTGCGTCGATGAGCGGGAATGCCCAAGACTGACTGCAAGCCGAACGCGACGGCACTGTTGCCGAAGTGCTGGTGCGGTTCGGGGAGCAGATCTATGCGAAGGATCTGCTCGTAGTCTATGGCTGAGCCGTGACGAGCGGCGAGCTTATGCGTCTCAGCGCGTCGGAAAGCGCAGTCTCCGTAAGGGCCGCGCCTTTAGGCGATATGTGGTCCTCGTCGAGATAGTAGCCGATCCGGGGGGTGCCGATCAGGCACGTCTGGGCATCGCAGAAGGCATCTGCGAGATCGATGACATCTTCGGGGTCGATTCCGGATTCGTCTATGATGGCGTTGATCATTGCCTGCCTGTCGAGATGCTTCTGGCGGCTCGACGACACCCGCCGAAGAAGGGCGTCGGCCTCCTCGGCTGAGTAGTCTCGATGGAGGATCCGGCGGTAGAGCGTTTTCGATGATACTTGCTGCTGCGGGACCTGGCGTACTACGAAGAGTCTGACACCGCGGCGGCGATACTCCGCTACCGTCTCCGCAAACAGGCGCTGAAGGTCTGCTCTGTACTGCTCCGAGGTGGCGCTCGTCCCCGACCGGTTGCCCGAGACGCGATAGCGCTTTCCGGTTCCATCGTAGAGGCTCCATCGCGCCACGAGAAACACGGCATCGAACCTTTCACCATCGAGGATTTCCATCTGCCTCTCTACCACGCGAGGGCAGACGCCCAGCGCGAAGTTCCCGCGGTGGACGAAAGAGCCTATCAATGGAGGGCAGCCTCCGAGGAACTGGACGGTTACATCATCGCCGTCGCGCTTTGCCAGGCGAAGGAAGGCAGGGAGGATTGCGTCAGCGTGGCTGTCGCCGAAGATCGCGATCTTCTGCCTGTGAGGCGGGGACTCAAAAGTGCAATGCCGGTAGTGCTGATTGATCTCTCCTTTGAGATTGACGCAATCGTCCGGGAATGTGCTCGTTCCGAAGATTTCAACCTCGCCCGCCGTCTCGGCGAAAGTAGCATCGCCGGAAGCGGCGTATAGGTGGACAGCGCCGTAAGCCGCAATCGCCACGATGCCGACGCCCGCGGTCGCGAAGAGACTCTGCCTGCCGAGAACGGGTTCGGCACCTCGAAACGGCTTTTCCACAAACCGCCACGACACGAATGCGAGGACGATGCTCGCCGCGATCAGTAAGACAAGTTCGGCACCTTGATCGAAGGCTCGAATGCGGGCAAACGCCAAGAGCGGCTGGTGGATGAGATAGGCGCTGTAGCTCAGGAGGCCCATGCCCACGAGAGGCGGCAGCGACAGCACGCGGCCCGTCCAATTCGACTGTCCGGCGAACAAGACAACCAGGCCCGTGCCGACCGTCGGCGCAAGCGCATAGAGTGACGGGAACGGTGTATCGCGATCGTACAGTATCACCGCCAGAGCGATGAGGGCGAGCCCCAGAGCCGCCGCGGCGCCGTTGTCGCGACCGGCGAGGCGGGGCCGCAGTAGCGCGCACATGACACCGATACCGAGCTCCCACACCCGCGTGTGCGGCAGATAGAAAGCTGCATCGGGATAACTGCGCACGGTCATTTCCGCTGTCGCGAGCCCGGCGACGAGCAATGCGCCTACGGTCCAGAAGAGGACGCGGCGGCCGAACCCCCAGATCAGCATCATGAACAGCGGGAAGACCAGGTAGAACTGCTCCTCGACACCAAGACTCCAGGTATGGAGCAGGGGCCGCTCGTCACTGGACGGCGAAAAGTAATCGCCTTGCTGCCAGAAGTAGACATTCGAGATGAAAAGGACGACGGCGCCAGCGCTTCGAGCGAAATCCCTGTATTCTTCGGGGTCCATCCACGCATGGGCGAATGGAATGCAGAATAGCACGACCGCGAACAGCGCCGGCAAAATCCGTCGGGCCCGTCGTTCGTAGAACGACACTATCGAAAAGCTACCCTTTGTGAGTTCAGCGCTTATTAGCGATGTGATCAGATAGCCGCTGATCACGAAAAAAACGTCTACGCCAACAAACCCGCCCGAGAAGCCGCTGATATTTGCATGGAAGAGAATCACCGGGACGACGGCAACCGCCCTTAGTCCGTCAATCTCGCGTCGGTATTCCATTCAGGTTCCGGAGAAAACGCCTCTGGCGAATATTCTGAAGCTATAGATTCGGCCCACTGCCCGCAACTCACTGGCTTGTCGTAAACTGGACCAACACATGGCGGCGATGAGGCGCATGTCGAGGCGTTCAATCGATTTAAAACACCTGCATGGCCCATCATTTGCCAACCCTATCCATAACGCGCGCCCGCTGGGCCGTCGCCGCGCTGTTTGCGGTCAACGGTTTCCTCATCGGCAGCTGGGCGCCGCAGATTCCGCTGTTCCTGGCGCGGCTCGGCATCAGCGAGTTCGCGCTGGGTCTACTGATCCTCGGTTTCGGCCTCGGTGCGCTGATCGCCATGCCCACCACAGGCTATGTCATCGGCCGCCAGGGCTCGCGCGCCACGGTCACCTGGTTTTCCTTCGCCGCCGCCTTCGGCCTCATCCTGGTCGTCGCAGCGCCTAACGTCTGGACGGCTGCGCTGGCGATGGTTCTCTTCGGCGGACTGGTCGGGGGCATGGACGTGTCGATGAATGCCAATGCGGTGGCGGTCGAGCGGGCGCTCGGCCGCGCCATCATGTCGTCGTCGCACGGGTTCTGGAGCCTCGGCGGCTTCGCCGGAGGGGCGGCGGGCGGACTCGTCATCGAGCGCTACGGCGCAATGGCGCATGCCGGGCTCGTCACGGTGCTGGCCCTTGCGGCGGTCGCGCTCGCGGTGTCGCAGCTCGGCGGCGACGACAGGCCGGAGGCGCATGAACGTCAGCCGCTCGCCCTGCCGCGCGATCCGTCGCTCTACCTCGTGGGATTGATCGCCCTGTTCTGCATGGTGCCAGAAGGGGCGGTTCTCGACTGGGCGGCGCTCTATCTGCAGCAGGAGCGCGGCGCATCCGTCGCCAACGCCGGCTTCGCCTTCGCCGCCTTCTCTGCTGCCATGGCCACGATGCGCTTCCTCGGCGACCGGGTGCGCGACCGGTTCGGCGCAGTGCGCACGCTTCGCGTCTCCGCGCTGATCGCCTCGATCGGCATGCTCGGCGCCGGCATCGCGCCCGAGGCGTGGATGGTGATCGCGGCCTTCTCGTTCGCCGGGCTGGGCATCGCCAATACGGTACCGATCGCGTTCTCGGCCGGCGGCAACCATCCGGGCCTGCCGCCCGGTGCCGGCATGAGCGTCGTCACGACGATCGGCTATTCGGGCATCCTGGTTGCGCCATCGGCGCTCGGCTTCATCGGGGAGCATGTCGGCTTCGCACCTGTCTATGTCGGCGTCGCCGCGATTCTCCTCCTTGTCGCCGCGCTCGCCGGCTATGCGAAGGCTGCGGACTGACCCGCTGCGCGCCGTGAAGCTCGTCGCGATAGCCTCCCTCTACTCCGCCGCGTCGCGCTGCGGCTCGTCCGGCGCTTCGGGGTGGCCGGGGGCGGTTTCGCAACCGAGGTCGGGGAAGGCAAGGACGCGGCGTTGGTGGAAATCGGTGCGCACGACCAGCAGGCCGCGCTCCTCGAAATAGGCGAGCAGCCGCCGGGCGCGGCGCGGCGAGTGGCTGCCATAGGCGCGGGCGAGCGTGGCGTCGGACGGGGCCGGGGCGTTGAGCGTCGCGGCGCGCGCGACCATGAGGAACACGCCCTGCAGGTCGTCGGGCAGGGTCTCCGATAGCGACAGCGCCTTTGCCCAGACTTCGCCGCCGGAATGTTCGTCGACGCCGGCGCGGGCGACCGCCAGCCGGCGGCGGAAGCCCGACAGAGACAGCGGTTCGCCGGGCACGCGGCGGATGCGGCTGCGCACCAGGAAATCCTGATAGAGCACGGCGTCGGTGCGGAAAGCCGCATCCGGATCGTCGAGGATCTCGCGCAGCACGGCGTCGATGCCGGCGTTCCGCTCGGTCTCGTCAATGATGGCGAAGACCGGCTCGGCCGCCGGCGCAGGCCCGGGCTTCGGCCGCGACAGTTGCGCCAGAAGGTCGGCGGTCGGGATCGGTGTCGGCGGCGGCTTGCGTATCACCAGGCGCGCCTTTTCGGGCGCGGGCGTGAAGATCAGGTCGCCGGCACCCTGTGTCGCTTCCGGCAGCGGCATCAGCTTCGGACTGCTCGATCGCGCGGAGGTCTCTACCTCGCCGATGGTGATCGGCAGCGGGCGGCGCGACAGGGCCGGCCCCAGGGCGACGAAATTCCCGCGCGCCAGGTCGCGGAACATTTCGGCCTGGCGGCGATCCATGCCGAGCAGATCGGCCGCGCGCGCCATGTCGATGTCGAGGAAGGTGCGCCCCATCAGGAAGTTGGACGCTTCCGCGGCGACGTTCTTCGCCAGCTTGGCCAGCCGCTGGGTCGCAATGACGCCGGCCAGGCCCCGCTTGCGGCCGCGGCACATCAGGTTGGTCATGGCGCCGAGCGAGAGTTTCCGCGCCTCGTCCGAGACCTCGCCGGCTATTGCCGGCGCGAAAAGCTGCGCCTCGTCGACGACGACGAGCACCGGATACCAATGATCCCGCTCGGCATCGAACATGCCGCCGAGAAAGGCGGCCGCGGCGCGCATCTGCTGCTCGACGTCGAGCCCTTCGAGGTTGAGCACCACGGAGACGCGGTGCTGGCGCACGCGGCCGGCGATCCGTGTCAGCTCTGCCTCGGTGCGGGCGGCGTCGACCACCTGATGGCCGAACTTGTCCGCCAGCGTGACGAAATCACCCTCCGGGTCGATGATGCATTGCTGCACCCAAGGCACGCTCTGTTCCAGCAGGCGGCGCAGCAGATGCGACTTGCCGGACCCGGAATTGCCCTGCACCAGCAGGCGGGTCGCGAGCAGTTCTTCGAGATCCATCTCCGCCACGGCGCCGCGAGCCGCGACGCCCATGTCGATGTTGACCTTCATAGGGTATTCCTTCGGGCCCCGGCCTCGGCATGCGCTTTCGGGAGGCAGGTGGCGCCCGGCGACACCGTCGAGCCTTTACTCCATTCCGAGCGCGGCCTTGTAGAGGTCGAGAATCGCTTCCTCCTCCTGCCGCTCGGCCGCATCCTTCTTGCGCAGGCGGATGATCGTGCGCACGGCCTTGGTGTCGAAGCCGGTGCCCTTCATCTCGGCGTAGACGTCCTTGATATCGTCGGAGATCGTCTGCTTCTCCTCCTCCAGGCGCTCGACGCGCTCGATGAAGGCCTTGAGCTGGCCGGCAGCCACGGTCTGGGAGGTTTCGGTGATCTCGTCGGCCAAGGCGGAACTCCTCAATCTTGTCGTTACAGGGCGACTCGCATATCGCCGGGTCCGCCTGCGATGCCCCACCGTCCCGGCAGGGTCAAGGCGCAAACCGGCCTCATCGGGGTGCTGCTGTCAGTGGTCCTTCGGACGGTTCTGTTCGAAGGCGGCCTTCTTGGCGTCGGATGCCTCGGTCTGGTTGAGCGCCTGCCACTCCGCGTAGGGCATGCCGTAGATGATCTCGCGCGACTCGCCCTTGGACATGTCGTGGCCGGCCGCGTTGGCTGCGTCGCGATACCAGTTCGACAGGCAGTTGCGGCAGAAGCCGGCGAGGTTCATCAGGTCGATGTTCTGCACGTCGCTGCGCTCGCGCAGGTGCTGGACCAGGCGGCGGAAGGCGGCGGCCTCGAAGTCGCGCTGCTCGGTCTCGGTCAGGTCGGTCATCGATGCCTCCTCAGATCGGTCCGGTGCGGGAGCCGAACTGCTTTGACTCATGGATATCGGGCCGGGCGTTGATCGCGTCAAGCATCGGCGCGAGACGCTCCGCCCATTTCTCCGCTCCTGCCTGCGTGGCGATCAGGTCCTGGCGGATCTCGATCAGCACATGGGCAAAGCCGTTGACGATGGCGTGGCGGAACATGGTGTCGCCGCGCAGCGCACCGTCATAGGGCTCGTTGTCGCCGACGACGAGGGCTGGATCGGCCGCCAGCGCCTCGATCAGCGGCAGCGGCGCGCGGGGGTCGCTGTCCCACAGGATGCCGGCATGCCAGGGGCGCGGGCGCCCCTGCATGGACGGCGTGAAGGAATGCATCGAGACGATGAAGGGCGAATGGCCGGAAGCTTCCGCGACGGAGGCCATCAGCGCGCCGACGGCATCGTCATAGGGGCGGTAGAAGCGGTCCAGCCGGCGTGCGCGCTCTTCCTCCGACATCGGATAATTGCCTGGGATCACGGTGCCGTCGTAGAGCTGGCGGATCAGCGTCGGGTCGTCCTCGCCGCGGTTCGGATCGATGAGCAATCGCGAGAAGCCGGCCATCACCGCCGGCGCCCCGGTCAGTTCGGCGAGCCTGCGCGTCACC
Source organism: Mesorhizobium sp. (assembly GCA_019635735.1). Taxonomy (GTDB): domain Bacteria; phylum Pseudomonadota; class Alphaproteobacteria; order Rhizobiales; family Rhizobiaceae; genus Mesorhizobium_A. The sequence goes on along the minus strand of JAHBYX010000002.1, from coordinate 76,188 downwards.
CATTCGACGCCAATGTCGTAGGCGATGTGGCGCTCGAACTCGGCGGCGGGAAGGCCGAGATCGCCATACTCGTCGGGCATTTCGCGCCTGGCATGATCGGCGACGATCAGCATGCCGCCGGCACGGTTGCCTTCGATGATCTCGAAAGGGGAAAAGAGGGCCGTCTTGGCCATGTCGTCTGTGCGCCTGTTTCGCAAACGGATGTCGCGTCTTCTTTCATCTCGGGCGCATCGACGCAATACGTTACCCCGCCCTTGGGAAACCAGCACTGGTCCGTCTTTGTACCGATTTAAGCGCGCTCACGGCGGAGTTTCGTTGACAGAGCGCGCGAGTTTTCCGAAAAGAACCCTACATTGCTTCGTCAGCCGAAGAGTTCGAGAATGCAGGTCGCCAAGGCCGCACGCGCGCGCCATGCCATCACCCTGCCGGCGCTTTTCGCGACGGCTGTCTTCGGGACGTTCGCCTTTTCCACACCGGCGCTTGCCGATTTCCGCGTGTGTAACGCGACCCAGAGCCTCGTCGGCGTGGCGATCGGCTATCGCGCCGCGGCGGGCTGGATCACCGAGGGCTGGTGGCATATCGAAAAGTCGACCTGCAAGACCCTCATCGAGGGACCTCTCGCTTCGCGCTATTACTACCTCTACGCCGAGGACGCCGAGCGCGGCGGTCGCTGGGACGGCCCAATCAACATGTGCGTGGCCGAAAAAGAGTTCAAGATCACCGCCGTGAACGACTGCGTCAGGCGCGGGTTCCAGCGGGCCGGATTCCAGGAATACGACACGCGCGAACAGTCGAGCTGGATGGTCGAACTCACCGACGAACTGCCGCCCGGCAGTCCCAATCCTCCCAGCCCGACAGGCACTCAATGAGACGCAGCCGCAAGGTCAAGATCCTCGCAACGCTTGGACCCGCATCGTCCTCCGTTGAGATGATCCAGAAGCTGTTCGAGGCCGGCGCGGACGTGTTCCGCATCAACATGAGCCATACCGACCACCCGCTGATGCGCGAACTGGTGGCGCGCATCCGCGGCGTCGAAACCAAGGTCGGCCGGCCGATCGGCATCCTCGCCGACCTGCAGGGGCCGAAGCTGCGCGTCGGCATCTTCGCCAACGGAAAAGAGGAACTGACCCCGGGGCAGACGTTCACGCTCGACGACAATCCGGAGCCGGGCGACGCGACGCGCGTGCATCTTCCGCATCCCGAGATCCTGGCCTCGGTCGCGGCCGGCGACCGCCTGCTGATCGACGACGGGCGCCTGGCGCTGGTGGCGGAAAAGGCGGACGGCAAGTCCATCGTCTGCAAGGTGATCTCGGGCACGACGATTTCGAACAAGAAGGGCGTCAGCCTGCCCGACACCGAACTGCCGGTCGGCGCGCTGACCGACAAGGATCGCAGCGACCTCGACGCAGTGCTGGCGACGGGAGTGGACTGGGTCGCGCTGTCCTTCATCCAGCGCCCGGAGGATCTCGCCGAGGTGCGCAAGATCGCGCGGGGCCGGGCGGCGCTGATGTCGAAGATCGAGAAGCCGCAGGCGGTGGCGCGGCTGTCGGAGATCATCGAACTCTCAGACGCGCTGATGGTCGCGCGTGGCGACCTGGGCGTCGAGATGCCGCTCGAGGCGGTGCCCGGCATCCAGAAGCAGATCACGCGCGCGGCACGCCGCGCCGGCAAGCCGGTGGTCGTCGCCACGCAGATGCTCGAATCGATGATCTCCGCCCCGGTGCCGACGCGTGCCGAGGTGTCGGACGTGTCGATCGCCGTTTTCGAAGGGGCGGACGCGATCATGCTCTCGGCCGAATCCGCCGCCGGCCAGTATCCGATCGAGTCGGTGGCGATGATGAACAAGATCGCCGAGAAGGTGGAGCAGGATCCGCTCTATCCGGGCATCATCAATGCACAGCGCTCCGAGCCTGAAGCGACGGGCGCCGACGCGATTTCCGCCGCCGCGCGCCAGATCGGCGAGACGCTGAAACTGTCGGCGATCGTCACTTACACCTCGTCGGGCACCACGGGGCTGCGCGCCGCCCGCGAGCGGCCGCAACTGCCGATCATCTCGCTGTCGCCGGTGCTTGCCACAGCGCGTCGGCTGTCGCTGGTCTGGGGCCAGCATTGCGTGGTGACGCCGGATGCCAACGATCTCGACGACATGGTCGACCGCGCCTGCCGCATCGCCTTCGACGAAGGTTTCGGCAAGCCAGGCGACAGGATCATCATCACCGCCGGCGTGCCGCTCGGCACCCCCGGCGCGACCAACATGCTGCGCATCGCCTATATCGGCTCCGATGGCATGACGGGGATGTAGGCCGCTTCGTCTGGCGGTCAGATTCCGTCCGGCAGCCAGTGATGCCGGTGGTGCGCGTAAACCGATTTCTCCGGCGTGGGGAAGGCGGGGTCGGCGAAGGCGCCAGTTGCGACCGCGACGAAATCCGGCTTGCGCGAAGGCTCCCACCAGACCGTGCTGCCGCAGACGGGGCAGAAATGGAACGTCACCGGAAAGCCGCTGTCGGAAGGACGTTCCCACTCGGCCGACCGGCCAGACACCGTAGTCGCCTGCCTCGAAAAGAATGCCGCAATGCCAAACGGGCCACCGGTGCGGCGCTGGCATTCGAGGCAATGGCAGTGCGACACCGAGACGGGCTCTCCGACACATTCGATGCGCAGGTCACCGCAGGAGCAGGTTGCGATCCGGGTCACCATGGCTATTCCCCGGGCTTGAGCTCGGGCGAACGATTGGGCGCGTTTTCGTCGACGCAGATACCGACGCCGTAACTGTCGCCCGACAGGCGCGCTTCGACCTGCCTCGCCATTGCCTGCAGATCGGTCGGCTTTCCGGCCAGCTTTTCGATTGCAGCCACGGCAAGGTCGGTGGCGATCCATTCCGGCTTGTGGCCGAGATTGTGCACCCAGATCAGTTCGGCTCCGGGGATATCCCGTCCGAGACCGGCCGAGTGAATCTCCTCGTAGACAACCGTGTCGCGGTCGCCCGAAATCACCACCGTCGGGGCTGCGATCTCGCGATAGCGCGGCGCGGTTGCGACGGCGTGGCGGTAGAGGCCTTCGACATCGGTCGCGTTGGCACGGAAAGCGGCGGGCCGCAGAACTAGCGAGATCGACGCGTCGTGGGCATAGTCGTCCGGCGCCTTGTTCGGCGAGAAGACGCAGTCGGTCGCAGCGCGCAGGCGCAATGCGCCGGCGGGGTAGGACAGGGTTTCGGAGAACAGCGCTCCGATCAGCGGTGTCGTGGTCAGGGTATAATACCACGACGTCTTGCCGCCGGGCCACGGATGGCTGGCCGGTGCGAGAAACATCACTCCCGCGGTCCGGTCGGGGAAATCGAGGGCGAAGGTCGCGGCGATCGCGCCGCCGAACGAATGGCCGACAATGATCGCCCGATCGATCCCGACATGGTCCATCAGCGCGGCGATCGTCTTCGCCTGGCCGTGCGGATCCTCGTTCGCCGGCCCGCGGCCGGACCAGCCATGGCCGGGCCGGTCGAAAAACAGCATCTCCGCCCGCCCAGCCAGATGCTTGCGGAACGGCAGCATCTGGTCCTTCAGGTTGCCGCTGGCGCCGTGGATGAAGACGACCGGCGGAAGATCGGCGCTCGCCGGCTTCTCGGCGTGGACGAAGTGCATCCGTGTGGCCTTGACGGTGGCGAAGGTTCCGACCGGCGGGTTGCGGCGCTCGATGAGCCAGGCGCCGACGCGGGTCACACCGCCAAGCGCGAGAAGGAGGGCCGCGAGAAAGCAGATCAGCGCGTAGAGAAGATTCATGTACGCCGTAGGGAAGCAAGGAAAGCAGAGATGTAACTATCGCGCCTCTCGGCGGAGAAGGAAAGATGCCGGCTCAGATGCCTTCGCCCGCCAGTTCCTCCGACAGTTCGGCCACTTCCTTCTGGGCGTTGCGCATCATCGGATAGATAGACAGTGCGCGCTCGTAGGCGTCGAGCGCGAGTTCCTTGCGGCCCGACTGCTTGAGAATCGAGCCCATCCCGGACAGCGCTCCGAAATGGCGCGGCTCCAGCCGGAGCGTCCGGTCGATGTCGGCCATCGACTTGCGATAATTGTTCATCAGGAAATGGACGGTGGCGCGCCTGTTCCAGCCCTCTGCATAGTCGGGCTGGAGCACCGTTACACGGTCGAGGAAATCGAGCGCGACGCCGTATTTCTTGGCTTCGATGGCCTCTTGCGACCATTGCATCATCGCGTCGATCGAGGCACTGCCGGAATCGAACCAGTTTTCCCGGATTCGAGAGGCGATGCGCTCCGCCGCCATCTCCTTGCGCTCGCGCCTCAACTCCTCGAAGAGCTTGTCGAGAGCAGCGGCTTTCTCGGATCGAGTCATCGCCGGCGCGACGGCGGCCGCGCTCGATTGCGAAAATGACGGAAGCGTCGGGGCGACCACGCCCAGCCCGACAAGCAATAGCAAAACGCTGCGCATACCGGGAAACTAGCCCCGATTCGCGCAGCGTCAAACTGAAATTCGCGTGAAGCGGGCGATCAGCCCTGGCGCGCCTTGTAGCGCGGAGCCGTCTTGTTGATGATGTAGATGCGGCCCTTGCGGCGAACCAGCTGGTTGTCCCGATGCCGGCCCTTGAGCGCCTTGAGCGAGTTCTTGATCTTCATGGTCTTGACCCGTCGGTGGGGCCCGTTCGGGCCAAAATGCAAGACGCGCCGAACGGGCGCGCCAAGAACGATGCGGGTCCATACCGGCGCGGTGGATGGCTGTCAAGGCAGTCCGGTCAGGACTTGGGACCGAGCAGTCGCGTGAAGTGTCCCATCTTGCGCCCAGGGCGAGCCTCGGCCTTGCCGTAGAGGTGGATGACGGTGCCCGGTTGCGCGGCGAGTTCGGCGAGGCGGGTCACATCGTCGCCGATCAGGTTCTCCATCACGCAGTCCGAGTGGCGCGACGGGTCGCCCAGTGGCAGGCCGGCCACGGCGCGGATGTGCTGTTCGAACTGCGAGACGGCGCAGGCCGCTTCGGTCCAATGGCCCGAATTGTGCACGCGGGGCGCGATCTCGTTGACCAGGAGATTGCCGTCCTTCAGCACAAAGAACTCGACGCCGATAACGCCGACATAACCGAGTTCGGTCAGGATCTTCGTCGCCGCGCTCTTCGCGGCTTCCGCGGTCGGACCCGATACACGCGCCGGAACCGTCGAGGTGTGCAGTATTCCGTCGCGGTGAACATTTTCGACCGGATCGTAGCATTGGACCGCGCCGTCGCGACCCCGGGCCCCGATCACCGAGATTTCGCGCTCGAACGGGATCAGGCTTTCGAGGATCAGCGGCACGTCGCCCATGGCGGCGTAGAGCCCCAAAAGGTCCCCAGGCGCCGCTCCACGCAACACGCGCTGCCCCTTGCCGTCATAGCCCATGCGGCGGGTCTTCAGCACGCCGGAGCCTCCGAAAGCCGCGCAGGCGGCGATCAGGTCGGCGTCGCTATCGACCGCACGGAAGTTCGCGGTAGGGATGCCGGCCGCGTTGACGAAGCTCTTTTCCGCCAACCGGTCCTGCGACACTTCGAGCGCCACTGGAGGCGGCGAGACCTCCGCGTGCGATGCCAACGCAGTAGCGGCCCCAACCGGCACGTTCTCGAATTCGTAGGTGACGACGTCGCAGGCCGTGCCCAACTCCGCCAGGGCCTGCGGATCGTCATAGGCCGCGACGATCTGCCGGTTCGTCACCTGGGCCGCCGGGCAATCAGCCTGAGGCTCAAGCACGATCGTGCGGTAGCCTAACCTCGCCGCTGCCATCGCCAGCATGCGGCCGAGCTGGCCGCCGCCGATAATGCCGATCGTCGAACCCGGCGCCAACGGTCCGCTCATTCGGCGTTGTCCGACGGTGTCAGCGCCACCTTGTCGCTCTGCGCCTTGCGGAAGGCGTCGAGGCGCTCGGCCAGCCCGTCGTCGTGAAGTGCGAGGACAGCCGCAGCCAGGAGAGCTGCATTGACCGCGCCGGCGCGGCCGATGGCGAGGGTGCCAACGGGGATGCCGGCGGGCATCTGGACTATCGAAAGCAGCGAATCCTGTCCCGACAGCGCCTTGGACTCCACCGGCACTCCGAACACCGGCAGAGGAGTGAGCGAAGCGGTCATCCCCGGCAGGTGGGCGGCGCCGCCGGCGCCGGCGATCACCACCTTGTAGCCCCTGGCCTTGGCACCGCGGGCGAAGTCGTAGAGCCGTTCGGGCGTGCGGTGGGCGGAGACGATCAGGCGGTCGTGAGGGATGCCGAGGGTCTCGAGCGTCTCGGCGGCATGACGCATGGTCGCCCAGTCGGACTGGCTGCCCATGATGATCGCGACGTCGCTGCCGGCCATGTCGGTTTCCCTCGTCAAGGCGGCGGACCTAGCGGAAACCGACAATGCGCGCAAGCAGCGGCCGTGGCGCAGCCGTCACGCGATGATGTCGGGAACGACCTTGTCGGAAAGCTGCAGCAGCCTGTCCTTGAGATGCAGCTTCTTCTTCTTCATCCGCTGGATCTGCAGCGGGTCGCAGCCCGTCGCGATCATCGCGTTGATCGCCGCGTCGAAATCGGCATGATCCTGTTTGAGACGAGCGTATTCGAGCTTGATCTCTGCCTGGTCCTGGTCGGACATCTAGGTTCCGTCTCAATGCGGTGATGCGCGTTCGCGCGGAGCGTCGGGGAGCCCGGACACGGGACTGCGACCGGCGAGTCGCCATATCACATTTCACCTTGAAACGAAATCCTACTCCTTGGAGTTCGACAATCCGCCTGTTGGATGGCACACTGTCATCGATCCGTCATAAGCGCCGTCCGGCGGGACGGCCTTCTCTGGCGGAAACGAGGAAACCAGCGAAGGGAGAAAGATAGATGTCTTTGGCGTCCCACCTTGCGGAGCTCCAGAAGCGCCACAGCGAGATTGAAGAACAGATCGCCGAAGCGCAGGCCAGTCCATCCGTGGACGACATCGCGATCGTCGCGATGAAGCGCAGGAAACTGGCCCTCAAGGACCAGATCTTCCGGCTTCGCAATGCGCGGGAAGACGAAACGCAAACCCGTCACTGATATCCATTGCGCCTGGCGCAGGTATGATCTAGCGGCCCGTCGGTCCTCCCCGGCGGGCCGCTTGTGTTTACGGCCGGCTCATTCCTGCCAGAACTGGTCGAGCCACAGGTTGAGGCGCAGGAACCCCGCATTCTCCACCGCATAGATGCGCCGCGTGCCTTCGGCGCGGACCGAGACCAGACCGGCGTCGAGCAGGACTTTCAGGTGCTGGGAAACGGCGGGCCGGGAGACAGGCAATCCCGAGGCGAGTTCGTTCACAGTGCGCGGCGATCGCCGGAGTTCTTCCAGGATCGTCCGCCGGTTGGGATCCGATATCGCCAGGAAAGAGTCTTCGAGCGCCATATCCCAGCGTAAGCGACAGTGCCGGCCACTTCAACGGTTCTCGGGCGATTCGCCGCTGCGCGGATCGAGCCGCAGCGCTTCCGGCGTGACGGCCCGCTCCGAGGGAAGGGTCTGGAACGTCTCGCGCTCGGCGATCGGCACCGGCGCGCGGGCGCGGATGCGAACCAGCGTGTAGGCAGCGAGCACCAGGTGCGCGAGCGCCGTCGCGAGGAAGATCGCGTCCGGCCGCAACTGTTCCATGAGCACCGCCGCCAGAACCGGCCCGATCATCGTGCCGAAGCCGTAGAGGAGCAGCAGTCCGCCGGAAACCTTGACGAAATTCGCGGCGTCGGCGTGGTCGTTCGCGTGCGCCACCGCGATCGAATAGAGCGTATAGGCGAGCGCCCCGTAGCAGGCGGTCATGACCAGGACGAAGACGTCGGAGCGCGGCTGAATGAGAAAGATCAGCACGCCGATCAGGGCGGTGATCAGGGCGGCACCCGCAAGCACGTTGCGACGGTCGGTCATGTCGGAGATGCGCCCGACCGGTATCTGCATCGCGGCTCCGGCGACGACCGTCAGGCTCATCATCAGCGCGATCGTGGCCGTCGAGACGCCGATCTGCGCGCCGTAGACGGCGCCGAGCGTTCCCCAGGCGCCGTTGGCTATGCCGACGAGCAGACAGGCCGCCACGGAGACCGGAGAGTTGGCATAGAGCTTCCGGATGTCGAGCGACACTTCCTGCAGCGGCTTCGGGGTGACCGCCGTGGAGACGGCCGTCGGGATCAGGGAGAGGCAGAAGAAGATGCCCGCCACCATGAACAGCTTGTCGGTCGTCACGTCGCCGAACGCGACGAGGAGCTGGCCGGCCATGATCGAGGCGTAGGTGACCATCATGTAGAGGCCGAAGACAGTGCCGCGGTTTTCGTTGGTGGCGCGCTCGTTGAGCCAGCTTTCGATGACCATGAAAGCGCCGGCCATGGCAAAACCGGTGAAGACGCGCAGAACGATCCAGACGATCGGATCGATAAGCAGGCCCGTCATGAGCGCGATGATGGCGGCGGCAGCCGCAAACGCTCCGAAGGCGCGCACATGGCCAACCCTCCGCACGAGACGCGGCGCGAACAGGCAGCCGCCGACGAACCCGGCCGCCCAGGCGGTTCCGAGCAGGCCTAGCGAGGAGGTCGAGAACCCTTCGGCCTGACCGCGCAGCGGCAGGAGCAGGCCGTGCAGACCCGAGGCGGCGAGCAGGAAGGCGGTACCCCGCAGAAGCGCGAGAATGGGACCGAAGGATGCGAACATGAAGGGCTTCCGCTTTGGGATTCGGTTCGGCTGAAGATACCCGCTTTATGTCCTTTCAACGACCCCGAGGGCGACGGTTCGGGTCCGTTTGCGTCGCATACCCGATCTGATACCACTGGTGACAGTGGGATCGTTACCCGGGGGCGAGACATGGACCGACTGAGCCTGCAGGATCCGCTGTTCGCCACCTATGCGATTTGCGCCGCGCTGATGATCCTCAAGGCGGTGGGCATGTCCTGGCTCACCGTTTACCGAATGACCAAGGTCAAAAGTGGCTACCGTTCGCCCGAGGATCTGCGTAGGACGCGGCTCAATCCCGAGCCCGATCCGAGTCAGATCGGGCCGAACGACTATGTCGACCGGATCCGCCGGATCCAGCTCAACGATCTGGAAAACCTGCCCTTCTTCCTGGCAGCTGGTTTCCTGTTCGTGATTGCAGGGCCGTCACTGCTACACGCGCAAATTCTGCTCTACGGCTATGTCGTGTCGCGACTCCTGCATTTCGCCGCCTATCTGACTGCACAGACCCATGATGTCCGCGCCACCTTCTGGACGATCGGCTCGCTGATGCTGATCTACATGACGCTCTACGTGCTCGTCGCAGCCCTCGGCCTGGTCTGAGGCTTAACGCTTGAACAGCGCGTCGGCGGCGCTGCGGGTCGTGCCTTTGGCCGCCTTCTCCGCCTCCAGGCGCGATATTTCCTCGCGCAGCAGACTGATCCGCTCCTCCAGTTCGCCGACCGAGAGGGTCGCCAGATCCTGGCCGATCTCGTGGACCGTTTTCTTCTTCCTCGGTTCCTCCTCGAACAAGGCCATGGCGTCCTCCGGTTTGCCTCATTGCCCGCAGAGGTTACATAGGGCCTGGCGATGGATGCGAACAAGCCCCGGCAGCGGGGGAGGATGCGAATGAAACAGACGGCAAAGCTTCCGGCGGCGATGACGGCGATCGCGATCACGGAACCAGGCGGGCCGATGGTGCTGAAACCCGAGAAGCGGCCGCTGCCGCAGCCAGGTCCGGGGGAAATCCTGATCAAGGTGAAGGCGGCAGGCGTGAACCGGCCCGACGTGCTGCAGCGGCAGGGTGCCTATCCGCCGCCGCCAGGTGCCTCGGACCTGCCCGGCCTTGAAGTGGCCGGCGAGGTCGCGGTGCTCGGAGATGGCGTGAAGAGGTGGCGTATCGGTGACGCGGTGACCGCGCTCACTCCGGGCGGAGGTTACGCCGAGTTCTGCCTCGTCAGCGAGAGCAACGCCTTGCCGGTGCCGCACGGCTTCACCTTCACCGAGGCGGCCGCGATCCCGGAGACGTTCTTCACCGTCTGGCACAACGTCTTCCAGCGCGGCGGGCTGAAGGCGGGCGAAGTCTTTCTCGTGCATGGCGGCACGTCGGGTATCGGCACCGCGGCGGTCCAACTGGCCAAGGCATTCGGCGCCCGCGTTATCGCGACCGCCGGCTCGGCCGAGAAATGCGAAGCCTGCACGAAGCTCGGGGCCGATCGGGCCGTGAACTACCGGAGCGAGGATTTCGTCGCAGCCGTGAAGGATGCGACCGGCGGCAAGGGTGCCGACGTGATCCTCGACATGGTGGGCGGCGACTATATCGGTCGCAACTACGACGCCGCCGCCGTCGACGGACGGATCGTCCAGATCGCGTTCCTGCAGGGCGCGAAGGCGAGCGCCGACTTCTCGAAGCTGATGCTCAAGCGGCTGACGCATACCGGCTCGACGCTTCGCCCGCGCAGCGTCGAGTTCAAGGCAGGCATCGCCGCCGAGCTCGAACGGCAAGTCTGGCCGCTGCTCGCCGAGCGCAGAATCGCGCCCGTGATGGACATGATCTTCCCCCTGCGCGAGGCCTGGCGGGCGCATGAGCGCATGCAGGAAGGCGAGCATATCGGCAAGATCGTGCTGGATGTCGGGTGAGTATGGGCCGACCGGGCCCTTTCTCTCCCCATGGTCACGATAAATCCTACGCTGTCTTCGATTTGTGCAGTGCAAAATGCCTGACGAGATGTCAAAGAAGTTGCTTCCGGCTATCTTGGTCCCGATGCGATTCGATGAATTTGACGTCCGAGTCCTGCCGAGTTTCCCGTCCTGTCCAACCGCCGGGCGTCCGGTTCGCTCGGGGAGTCATTCAATGGGAACGGCTAGCCGGTAACAGCGTTCGTCAGGAAGGCATGGCAGGCGCCACACAAATGCAATGCCTTGGCGTTATCGCGTAGCGCCGTACCCATCAACGTAAGAAGCTTTGAAGGGCTCATGAAGGCTGCATATTCTTTCAGTATTCCGCTGCGGGACAGTCCCTCATGCTGATCGCGACATCGAATTGCTTTGATGTCAGCGAGAGCGTAGACGGCTTGCTCGCGTGGGATGGGCCAGTGCTTCTTGTGTTTCTTCCCGGCTCCAGCCCGGGCCGAAAGAGGCTCAGGGAACTCGAGCAGGATTTTCTCGTTCTCGATTGCCTCGAAAGGCCGGCGGCCGCGAGTGCCTGCTCCTGGACATACTCTCATTGCTGAAGGTCCGCTTCGACAGCGAGAGCTGGCCGCTGCTGTATATCGATCGCCCGGGCGATGCGGACTTCGTCAAGGCCCAGTGCGAACTGGGACGGCGCCGTCCTGGCAGCCTCGAGGCGAGCTTCACGGACAATGGCGATCTGGCAACGCTTAGGCTCGGCGAGATGATAGCGACGAGTCCGGTATTGCGCGATGTCGTCTCGTTCATGTGCGAGAATCGCGTCGACGACCGCCGCATGGTCGGTCTGCTCAATCTGTGCTTTCCGGGTGACCCCTCATGACGGATTTGCTGGCCATATGGCGCAAGTACGCGTCGATGGCGAACCTTCTCGATCGACGTCCGGATTTCAGGTTCGATCCCGATTTCTACGGTGCGCAAAGACGGGAGCTGGACCAGGATCCCCAGGCTCTTCTCGCGCACTACGAGCAAAGCGGCAGAGAGGAGGGGTGTGCACCGACCCTCTACCGCAGCATCGCGCCGGGAAATCCGGACATGATCGCGGTCATCGCCCGCCTCGTCACCGATCCAGAACTGTCGATAGCCATCGAGAGTGGGGATCCGGAGGCTTATCATCTAGCCTTCGAACTGTTGCATCTTGGCGCGCCCATCGATGCAAGCATGTCGAACTTCTCGGCTCGGGCCTATCAGGACGCCTATTCCGATATCGCGAAAGCCGGCGTCGATCCGCTGGTTCATTATCTCCTGTACGGCTCGAAGGAAGGGCGCCGGACGCTCGAACAGTTGCGCGCGTCCCGCCATCAAGGGCGCGCCACTTTTTCACCGGACAAGCCGACCTGCCTGATCGCAACGCACGAATTCTCGCGCACGGGGGCACCCATCGTCGCGCTCGATCTCGTCCGCGAGGCTTCCCAGACGCATAATGTGATCGTCGCGTCGTTGAGGGACGGGCCGCTGCTCGCCGACTTTCTCGAATATGTCTGCGAAGCCGTTCTCTCGACGCAAGTCCTTGGCGATTTCGCGCGCCATGGCAGCGAGGCTTTTCAGACGATTGACTTCGCCATCGTCAACTCCGTCGAGGCGTGGGCGTTCATCCCGTTTCTGGTTGCCCGAGAAATACCCTTCGCGTCCTATGTGCACGAGTATGCGCACTACATATTCCCCACGTACAAATCGACGTTCACGGGGCTATTCGCAGATCTGCTGGTCTTCTCGTCCGAGCACGTGCGGGACAGCTGGGCGGGACGGCTTCAGGATATCGAGTTCGATACCGATCGCGATTCGATAATCCTCAGACAGCGCAACTTCTCGGTTGGAGGGGTGGATGCCGTGGCGCTTGACGGCGCCCGGGCGCGCCTGTCGAGTATTCTCGGCCGCGATCTTTCAAAGGTTCGCCTCGTGTGCGGGGCAGGGCATCTGCAATGGCGAAAGGGCACCGACATCTTCGTCATGGCAGCCCAAATCTGCCGATCCCGGGACCCTGACACCGTATTCGTGTGGATCGGCGACGGGCTCAACTTCGAGGACATAAACTTCGGCACATGGATGAAATACCATATGCGTCAGGCGGACGCGGATCGGGCCGGCGGAAACCTGTATTTCCTGCCGGCGGGTCCGGCCTATGGAGATCTACTGGCGGCGTCCGATGCGATGTTCGTATCTTCGCGGCTCGATCCGCTCCCGAACGTGGTATTCGACGCGCTGGATGCCGGTTGCAGGATCGTACAGTTCGAGGGTGCCTCGGGCTTCGGCGACAGTCTCTATTCGTCCACCGAGCATTTCAAATCGGTCGAGTACGGCAATCCCCAGGCCGCGGCCGAGACGATCCTGTCGTTGCCGCGCAAGAAACCGTCGGCGGAGGTCGAGTCTCCGCCGCCGCCGCGTCTCTTCGCGACCATTCGAAAGAGCCTCGAGGCGAGGCTTGCGGCGCAGCGCTATTTCGTGCGCGGCGCGAGCCAGATCGACGTGCCCGTACTCTTCACGACAGACGAGAAGGATCAGCCGCTACGCGTTATCGAGAGGGAGAAGATACAGCGCTATCGTCGGCGCTTCGTCTGGCGCGACCCGGCGCACGCGGAAGATGAACTCGCGAGTTCCGATAACTGGGTGCACAAGAAGCTGCGGCTTGCGCCCTATCGCCAGGTGCGGAATGTGCCCGAAACCGAATTCTCCATCCATGTCCACGCCTACTACACTGACGAACTGAGCGACGACCTGAAACATTACCGCGCCTACCGCTGTGCCAAACGGATCGTCGTCACGACGGATACGGACAGGAAGGCCGAGGAGATCCGCAAGTTCGCCTTGCTGGAGGGGCTGTCGCCCGAAATTCTGGTCGTGCCCAATCGGGGGCGGGATATCCTTCCATTCCTGGAACTGTTCGACGAAGGAGGGGTCGCCGGCGAGGACGACATATGGTGTCATATCCATCAGAAGAAATCGCTGGGGCGGGCCGGTGAAGTCTGGCGAACGTTCCTCATGCGAATTCTGCTGGGGGACGATAAGGAGCTGTCGACAGCGCTGCATCTGGCCGGCGGGGACGGAGTGGGCCTCGTCGCTCCGTTCGATCCCTATCGGGTATCCTGGAACGCGTCGCGCGAGCTACTGCCCAAGTTCGAAGCGCGCCTGTCGGGGCCACTTCCCAGCAATCCTCTCTTGTTTCCGGTCGGAAATATGTTCTGGATACGCCGCTCCGTGGTTCTGGCCATGCGGGATTTGTTCGGGCAGAGTTATCCGTGGCCGAATGAGCCGATCCCAGACGACGGAACCGAGTTCCACCTGATCGAGCGGCTTTGGCCCACGGTGGCCGCACAAACCGGGATGGATTCGGTATTCGTGCACAAGCTGGACCAGAAGAGGGTGTGAGTATTGGTCAAGTTGGTCGTTCACATCGGGCTCGGGAAAACCGGATCCAGCTCGATCCAGGAAACGTTGCTTCACAATGCGCCGATACTCGAGCGTCAGGGCGTGAAATATCTTGGGATGATGCTGGAGAATTCTGATGCCGGCACCAAGTTGCCTTGGCAGAGGATGAGTGGATCGAACGCTTTCTTTGATGGGATGTCCGCCTCTGACGCAAGCGAACAACTGTATGATGTCTTAAACCGTTCCATTTCCGATTTGCGTCAGGACGGCTACTCTCTTGCAATCTGGAGCAATGAGTGGCTGGCAACTCGAGGCGCCCATGTGTGTTCGGCGCTGAAGAAGATAAAGGAAAGCGGAACCGATGTTGAGATCCAATGCTATGTCAGGCGGCATGACAGGTGGATCCAAAGTGCCTACCTTCAGTGGGGGATCAAAGATAAGTCATACGAAGGTCCTGTAAGAAGCTTTGACAAATGGCTTGAGGAGTTCGGCCAACGCGATATTTCGTTCGCTCCGTCGCTGCATTTTTGGGACGATCTTTTTGGGAATAGGCTGAGGGTCTTCAACTACGATTCGGCAGGCGACGTGGTTGATCATTTCTTGAGGTCGAATGGCATTTCGGGTGCCTCTTCAATCAAGGAAAACGTCACGCCTGACCAAGTCCTGCTCGCGGCGCAATCCGTTTTCAATGGTCGCAAGAAGCGCCGGATGCCGCCTACCGAGTTTGGGCCGATCAGTCGACTAGTGACAGGTACGGATGAAAACGGAGCAGTGCTTCCGCCTCTTGACAGATTGACGCCCTCAGTTGGTTCGTTGCAGGAAATCGTTGCTTCTCGGCGAGATGACATAGAAGACGTAAACAGATTTCTTCTTCGTTCTGGCGAACCTTCTCTCTCGTTTGCGAGTCCGGTTTCACAGCAGGCTCATCCGACTCCCTGGGAGATGGACCAGTGGATACTGAAGCTGGTGTATTCTCTAGCTGAGGAAACTGTTCGATTGCGGAAACAGACAGATTCTCTTCGGGCCCAGCTCGTTGCCCTTCAAGACCATAAGGCAATCTAATGATCAATACCGGTGAGGCCCCGGCCGTGTCCTCGGCATGGCCTACTCGCACTGCGCTCATCGTCCTCGGTATGCATCGATCCGGCACGTCGGCAATGTCCGGCGTTCTGGCGCAGATGGGATGCGATCTGCCGAAGGACCTGATGCCGCCGACGGATGCCAATCCGAAAGGGTATTTCGAATCGTACAAGGCTTACCACCTGAACGACGACCTGCTCGCCTCGGCAGGGTCGTCCTGGGACGATTCGACCGTCTTCAATCCGGGATGGTACGGCTCGCCACGATACCCCGAGTACCGCCAGCGGGCGGCCAAGGTCGTCGAGGAGGAGTTTGGAGATTCGGGGTTTTTCGTCCTGAAGGACCCGCGGATGTGCCGTCTTCTTCCGTTCTGGCAGCAGGTGCTGGCCGATCTCGGTGTCGGGCCTCGCTATGTCTGCGTTCACCGCCATCCCCGGGAGGTGGCCGCCTCGCTGACCCGGCGCGAGGGCTGGTCCGAGACTGTGGGTCTTCTGCTATGGCTGCGCCATATTCTCGAAGCGGAGGCGGGCAGCCGGGGCAAACCCCGCACGTTCGTGTCCTACGATATGCTGATGGCAGATTGGCGGGGCACCGTAGGCCGTATCGGCGACGAGCTCGAACTGAACTGGCCACGCCATCCCGACAACGCGGCGTCCGATGTCGAAGAGTTCCTCTCCGGCGAGCTTCGACACTTCCGGGCGGCCAGCGAACAGATGCCACAGCACTCGCTGGCCTTCGGTTGGGTCGCGCGAGCCTACGAGGTTCTGGAGCGCTGGGCTGCCGATGGCGAACAGGTGGCCGATCATGCCGAGCTCGATGCCCTCAGAGCCGCGTTTGACGAAGCCTCGCCGCTCCTGGGTCTGGTCGCGCTGGAGAACCGGCGCCTGGAAGCAAAGCTGGCGAAGGCCGAGACGACGCTGACCGCAGCGCGTGCCGAGGCGATCGGGCACGCGGCCAGTCATGCGACCGAACAGAGAAACCGCGGCGCCGCGGAAGGGCTTGTCGCGAAGCTTGAGGCCGAGCTGGCGGCGACTGCGAAAGGCAGGCGGGAGTTGGAGAACGACCTCGCCCAGACGCGTAGCGCGTTTCTCCAACGGGGACACGAACTGGACGAGCTGCGGCAGCAGACGGAGCGCGACACGGCCAGGATCGCGCGGCTATCGAGCGAACTGGAGACCCTGCGCGACGAGCTCGATCGCTTCGAGCAGCGCCACGAGCGCGACGCAAGGCATCTCGCGCAGATGGCGCGCCAACTTGCCCCGCTGATCAGGCAGGAGTTCGGTGCCGTACTCGACGGCAAGCGCGCGGAGGAAACCGTCGCTCGCCTCGAGCGCGAGAAAGCTGAACTGGCCCTGTCCCACTCGCAGCTCGAGAAGCGCTACCTGGCAGCCAGCGAGGAGGTTTCGCGCGTTCGTGAGTCGGCGGTTGCAGAGATCGCGGCCCTCAGGGCGGAACGTGACGACCTGAAATCGCTGGAGGAGAAAGTCGTAACGACGGCAAAGACGCTGGAAGAAAAGGTCGTAACGACGGAAAAGACGCTTGAGCAAAAGGCAGCTGAGCTGGAAGCTTTCCGACAGGCGATCAGGACCAGCACCTCATGGCGGCTGACGGCACCCCTGCGCGGTCTTTCGCGGCTGCTGAAAGGGCGATAGTCAGTCTCGCGCGGACGACGGCCAGCCGAAAACGGCGGCCGCCTTTCATCGCTACGCCTTGCGTTGCACCACCCACTCGTCCTGATGGCCGAACCATGCGGCAGACGTGAACGAGCGCAGCAGCGGTGCTTCGCAATTGGCGATCGTCCGCGTCACATAGGTCGGTTCGACCAACATCGTGCCGTAATCGTCGTCGGCGATGTCCGGCTGGTCCGAGCGCCGAATGTAGACCCAGCCGTCGCCATGCTCGTACTGGCTGAAGCCCACGCCCTTGTACTGGCTTCTGGAATTGTCTCCATGCGTCGTGAACATCAGATGGCCGCCAGGCGAGAGGATATCGACGAGCGCTGATCCAGCGTCCGAACGAGTGGTCGGGGAGGTGGGAAAACAGGGAGATGACGAAAATGAAGTCGTAGCCGCTGCCGACGTCCAGGTCCTCCGGCCGCGCGCTGGACTGGAGAGTCGGCACGCTGATGCTGGCGGTGACGAACTCGCATGCCTGGGGATGAATATCGGATGCGTAAAGCGACGCGCCGGGCAACAGGTCGCGCAGGTGTCGAGTCACCCGGCCGTAGCCGGAAGCGAACTCGAGGACTTTCACCTCCGGCTCTTTGCGGAAACGCCGGATAGTCGCCGCCGTTTGCGCGGCGTCGGACGCCCCACCCTCAAAATAGGACTTTCGCGCACGCTCTTCGCCAAATCTTCGTTTTAGAAATCCATATAGATGATCTTCGGGGTGAATTTCGGTCATTGAGGCTGACGTTGCCCCCGATCAGCCCTCGTTCATAACTGGACTCTGTTCTCCTTGTGGTCCGATCTGGACCGGGTTGCAAACTCGTTCGGTGTGAGGCCGCGCAGGCTCATGTGCGGCCGATGCTCGTTGTAGTCGATCCTCCATTCTTCGATGATGCGGCGTGCCGCTGCCATGCCGCGGAACAGGTGCTCGTTGAGGCATTCGTCGCGGAAGCGGCCGTTCAGGCTCTCGACGAAGCCGTTCTGGGTGGGCTTGCCGGGCGCGATGTAGTGCCACTCGACGCGGTTGTCCTCCTGCCACTGCAGGATCGCGCGCGACGTCAGTTCGGTGCCGTTGTCGGACACGATCATCAGCGGCCGGCCACGCGCCTGGGCAATGGCGTCCAGCTCCCGCGCCACCCGCATACCCGACAGCGACGTGTCGACGACGAGCGCCAGGCACTCGCGGGTGAAGTCGTCGACCACCACCAGGACGCGGAAGCGCCTGCCATCGGCCAGCATGTCGGAGACGAAGTCCAGGCTCCACCGCTGGTTCGGCCCCTGCGGCAGCGTCATGGGTGCCCGCGTGCCCAGTGCCCGCTTGCGGCCACCACGCTTCTTCACCGTCAGCCGTTCCTCCCGGTAGAGCCGGAACAGCTTCTTGTGGTTCAGCTCGATGCCTTCCCGCCGCAGCAGGATGTGCAGCCGACGATAGCCGAACCGCCGCCGTTCAAGCGCCAGTTCCTTCAGTCGCGCCCGCAGGACAGTGTCGTCCGCACGCCGCGACGCATAGCGGAAGGTCTTCGGATCAAGCCCGACCAGACCGCAGGCGCGCCGCTGCGAGTAGCACTTCTCTTCGATCGCCCAGGTCACGAAGCGCTTCCTTGCCCTGGGCGTCAGAACTTCCCAGTGCTTCCTTCAGCGTCGCGACGTCCAGCATCGACTCCGCCAGCAGCTTCTTCAGCGTGCGGTTCTCGTCCTCAAGGCTCTTCAGCCGCCGGGCGTCCGAGACCTCCATGCCGCCATAGCGGCTGCGCCAGTTGTAGAAGGTCGCGTCCGAGATCCCGTGCTTGCGGCACAGCTCCGCCGTCGGGATTCCCGCCTGATGCTCCTTCAGCACGCCGATGATCTGGTCTTCCGTGAACCGGCTCTTCTTCATCTCCGTCTCCTTTCGACGGAGTCCAGTTCAAACCGAGGGCACGCTAGGGGGCAACGTCAAGGACGGCGCAGCTTCCTGATTCATTTCATCCTCTGCCACATGGATCTCGCGCACCGAGCGAAGACATTCGACGACTAACAATAGAACCATAATATATTCGATATTAAGACTGCTCGATATCGGGTCCTTGCCGGAATTACCTATGAGAGGTGCGGCGGCTTGACGCTCACGGATTTGTGGCATCTGGCTTTCCCACCTTCGAGTCGCAGGCACGTCGGCTGTGCTGCAGGCGAACGGGGCTGCTTCTGAACATGCGACAGCCGTCCGGCCCTTTCGCTTGCCTCGTTTCCGCATTCGGTTTATATCCGTCGCGATTTCCCATTCTTCGGTGGTCTGACCACCGCCCGCGCAAGGGACGCGGGCGAACGAGAGGATATTCTTCATGGCCAATACCCTGCTCATGCCCAAGGCGACCGCCGTCTGGCTGGTCGACAACACGGCGCTTTCCTTCGACCAGATCGCCTTCTTCTGCCATCTCCATCCGCTCGAGGTGCGCGCCATCGCCGACGGCGAGGCCGCGCAGGGCATCAAGGGCATGGACCCGGTGATGAACGGCCAGCTCACCCGCGACGAGATCAAGCGCGGCGAGGCGGACGCCAACTATCGCCTCAAGCTCAACGAGCCGAAGGTGCGCGTGCCCGAGGCCAAGCGCCGCGGCGGCCGCTATACGCCGCTGTCGAAGCGGCAGGACCGGCCGAACGCCATCCTGTGGCTGGTGCGCAATCATCCCGAGCTGAAGGACGCGCAGATCTCGCGTCTCGTCGGCACGACCAAGTCGACCATCGACCAGATCCGCGGCCGCACGCACTGGAATTCCGCCAGCCTCGCGCCGATGGACCCGGTCACGCTCGGCCTCTGCTCGCAGATCGATCTCGATCTCGAAGTGCAGCGCGCCTCCTCCGGCCGCGCGCCTGCCGCTCCCGTCGGCGATACGCTTCTGCCGGCCGCCCTGACGGAGCGCATGCCCGTGCGCGAGGAAAAGTCCGAGGACGACGAGCTGGACGCTTCGAAGGTGTTCGCGAAGCTGTCCTCGCTCAAGCGCGCCGAACCTGTCGACGACGACGAGTAAGACGCCGTCGCGCGGGAGGCGGCCGCCAGGCGCTCAGGCCACCCGCGCGTCGTGTTCGCGCACTTCCATACGGCGGTAGAAGTCGGCAAGCGTCTTGCCGCGCTCGTGACGGAAGACACGGCCGGCCGGCGTGACGCTTGCGATGCGATCGATGCGGAAGGCGCGAAAATCGTCACGAAGCTCGCACCACGCGATCAGCGTCCATACCTTGCCCCAGAACCAGAGACCGAGAGGCCGCACGTCGCGCTGTGTCGGCCGGCCCTGCTCGTCGCGGTAGTCGACGGCGAGAACCTGCCGCTCCTCCACCGCCCGTTCGGCGATATCGACGGCGGCACGAACCGCGTCGCTCATCACGTACTCGGCCACGTGGATCTCGGTACGGCGGAGGCGGTCCTTTTCGCCGGCGGGAATGACTGCGCCGATCTTGACCAGCGCCTCAGCCGCGGCCCGCGCCATGGCAGCGCCGCCGAAGGCCTGCACCATCCGGGCGCCGGCAACCAGCGCCACGATCTCGTCGCGCGTGAACATCAGCGGCGGCAGGTCATAGCCCTCGCGCATGATGTAGCCGACGCCCGCCTCGCCATCTATCGGCACGCCGGTCGACTGCAGGTCGGCGATGTCACGATAGATCGTGCGCTCGGACACCTCGAGGCGTCCGCCCAGCATCTGCGCGGTGACCAGACGGCCACCGCGCAGATGCTGAACGATCTGAAAAAGGCGGTCGGCGCGGCGCATCAGGCGGAGAACACGCCGATGGAGTTGCCGTCCGGGTCGAGGCAATAGGCGAAACGGCCGGCGGGTATCGAGATGATCGGGGAAACAACCTGGCCGCCATTGGCTGTCACGCGGCCCATCGCCGCCTCGACGTCGTCGACGGCGAGATGGATCGTCGGGCCGGCGCCCGCGGCGGCCGGCTTGCCCGGATAGATATGTCCGGCGACCGAATCCTCGCCGGCGGCTGCGAAACGAGCCATCGGATTCGGCCCCCCGTCTTCATCCTGCAAGGGATTGCCGGTGACGGCGGAATAGAAGGACTTGGCGCGTGCCTGGTCGGAGACGGGGATCTCGAACCAGACTGCGGCGTGCTGGGGGACTGGCGTATTCATGGTGACGACCTCTTGTTTCGACATCTCACCATCGCATGACCCTCCTGACAACATTTTGTCAGGAGGGTCAGGAAGGTTCCGGACATCTCCTGTCAGCGGCCGCGCTGCAACGGGTCGGCGACATCCGGCCAGCCGATGTCTTTCTGGATGCTGCGCGGCAAGTTGGCGATGATGCGGCGGGTGCGGGCGGCGGCGCGCATCTCGCGGCTGCGCTCGCGCACACGGCCGAATGCTGCGAGAACGTTGATGGTCGGCATAGCCATGGCTTTTCTCCCTTCGAATGAAGGGAGTATGCCAAACCCCTGCCGACAGCCTTGTGTCAGTAGCCCTGCCGCCGGTCCGTCATTTCCTATCCGCGACAGGCACCGTGTAATTGAGCGGCAGGCGGCCGCCGTCGGCGTAGATCGTCTGGCCGGTGACGTAGGACGCGTCGTCCGAAGCCAGGAAGGCCGCGACCGCCGCGATCTCGGAAGGCTCGCCAGCCCGGCCCATCGGAGTGCGCGACAGGATGCGGCTTTTCGCTGCCGGGTCAGAATTCACCGTAGCGAGCATCTCGGTCATGATCGAACCCGGCCCGATCGCGTTGACGCGGATGCCGTAGGGTGCCAGCGAAAGGGCCATCACCTTGGTGAGCTGGTTCACGCCGCCCTTCGAGATCGAATAGGGCACCTGGTTGGCAATCGCCAGGACGGCATTGATCGACGACATGTTGACGATGGCACCCGGCGCACCGCCGGCCTTGACCTTGTCGACCATGACGCGCGCCACGGCCTGGCCGACCAGGAACGCGCCCTTGAGGTTGACCCTGAGAACCCGGTCGAAATCCTCCTCCTTGAGGTCGAGGAAATCGGCGCCGTGAACGATGCCGGCATTGTTGACCAGCACGTCGATGTCGCCATAGGCCTCCAGGGTGGCGGCGACGAGATTGTGGGCGTCGAGCCGGTTGCCGACGTCGGTCCGGACAAAGCGCGCTTCGCCAAGCTTGCTCAGGTCCTGGGCCGCCTTCTCGCCCTTGGCCGCGTCGACGTCTGCGATCACGACTTTCGCCTTGTCGCGTACGAAGCGCTCGGCGATGGCGTAGCCGATACCGCCGGCGCCGCCGGTGACGATAGCGATCTTGCGTTCAAGCGGCATGGCATGCTCCGGCAGGTGGGCGTCGCGGCCTTATAGACCGCTGACGGACATGCGGCCAGCGGCTTGCGGGCGGCCTTCAATTCGTCAAACTCGTCCAGCCTTTCCGCAAGGGGGCAGAAGGCGGCGACGGGTGCATGACCGATTTCAGGATTCTGTGGCGCTTCGTGTTCGAGGCAGAGGAACAGCCGACCGCGCAGGGCGCGGCCCGACGGGTGGCCGATCTCCTCGCGATTTCCGACCTTCCGCCGGTCGCCCCTTACAAGGAGCCGAACTGGTGGATGACCGATATCGTCGTGGAGGCGAGCGACGTCACACTGCCTGCGCTTTTCGGCCGGCTGCTCGCATGTGCCGGCCGGCTTGCCAGCGAATGGTCGGTACACGGACTCGCCGGGCTGGAGGCGGGCGAGAGCTGCTTCGCGGTCTACAATGTCAGGGAGCGCAATCCGCCAGCTGTCGCCGGCCTGCGATGGGCGCTCGTGGAAGCCTGGCCGAGAGACTGAAATCCGCCGTCCCGCGCGCGGTCAATCGTTGCGGGGCGCGCAGTAGAGGCCGTAGAGCGTCCTGAGCACCTCCGCGACCTCGTCGCTCGCCAGACTGTAATAGATCGTCTGCCCTTCCCGACGCGTCGCGACCAGATCGAGCGCCCGCATCTTCGCCAGGTGCTGCGACAGGGCCGGCACCGCCAGACCGACGATCTCGGCCAGATGGCCGACCGACTTCTCGCCTTCGAGCAGATTGCACAGCACGACCAGCCGCTTGGCATTGGCCATCGCGGTCAGCAGCCGGGAGGCCTCTTCGGCGCTCGCCTCGAAGGCCGCCAGGGACTTTGCGTTCATTTCGATAATCATACTTGACATATTAGCAATTGCGCAACTATTTAACAATCAGTTTCTCGATGGAGGTTCCCATGATCAATGTCGGCGCACCTGACCGCATAGTCCGCATCGTCCTCGGTCTCGTTCTGCTGGTGGTTCCCTTCCTGCCGATGACGGCGTCTTTCTTCGCTGCCTGGGGCACATGGAAGCTTCTCGTCGCCGCTATCGGGCTGGTGTTGGTCGTCACCGGTACCCTTCGCATCTGCCCACTCTACGCGATTCTCGGCATCAACACCTGCCCGGCAAACAGGCGCTGATCGCGGCCAGCGTTCAACATCCCACTGCCTGAAAGTCCGGATCAGAGGAAACGTCACATGTCCGCTCCAATCCCCTTCCCGGTCGACCTCTCGGTCAAACCGGAGGTGACCGCTTTCTTCGACGAGCCGACCAACACGGTGAGCTACGTCGTTAAGGATCCGAACTCGACGTCCTGCGCGGTCGTCGATTCCGTCATGGATATCGACTACGCGGCCGGGCGCATCGCCTATCATTCGGCCGACCAGATCATCGACTTCATCCGCGCCAACGGTCTCAAACTCGAATGGCTGATAGAGACCCATGTGCATGCCGACCACCTTTCGGGAGCACCTTACATCCAGCAGAAGCTGGGTGGACGGATCGGCATCGGCGCGAACATCACGATCGTGCAGGAGACCTTCGGCAAGGTCTTCAACGAAGGCACCGAGTTCCAGCGCGACGGATCGCAGTTCGACCGCCTGTTCAATGACGGCGACAGCTACATGATCGGCACGATGAAGGCCTACGCCATGCACACGCCCGGCCATACGCCGGCCTGCATGACGCATGTCATCGGCGACGCCGCCTTCGTCGGCGATACGCTGTTCATGCCCGACGGGGGCTCGGCGCGAGCCGACTTCCCTGGTGGCGACGCGCGCACGCTCTACCGCTCGATCAAACGGGTGCTGGCGCTGCCCGGCGAGATGCGTCTCTTCATGTGCCACGACTACGGCCCGAACGGCCGCGAGATCCGCTGGGAGACGAGCGTGGCCGAACAGCGCGCCCACAACATCCACGTCAGGGACGGCATCACCGAGGACGAGTTCGTGAGGACGCGCGAGGCGCGGGACAGGACGCTGTCGATGCCGAAGCTGATCATCCCGTCGCTGCAGGTGAACATGAAGGCGGGCGCGCTTCCCGCGCCCGACGAGAGCGGCAAGCGCTTCCTCAAGGTGCCGATCAACGGTTTGTAAGTCGACAAAGGACTCCCATCATGAATGCCAAGAAACTCAACAACGATTTCGCCGTGTCGGAGCAGATCGCTCTGCCTGACATCGCGACGGCAGCCAAGGCAGGCTATCGCTCGATCATCTGCAACCGGCCCGACGGCGAAGGCTGGGGCCAGCCGAGGTTCGCCGAGATCGAGAAGGCGGCAAAGGCAGCCGGCCTCGAAGCCGCCTATCTGCCGATCGTGCCCGGCCAGATGGGTCCGCAGCAGGTCGAGGCGTTCGACGGGCTGATGGCGCGGTTGCCCAAGCCGGTGCTCGCCTATTGCCGCAGCGGCGCCCGGTCGAGCGGATTGTGGGCCGCCTCGCGGTCTTCCCGCCGATAGACGAACAAATTTCCGAACCGAGGCCGCGTCCGGACCGGGCGCGGCCGATTTTCATCCGGCAGCCGCCATGAAGGCCAAGCAGATTCTGCCATTCCTCGACTGGGCTCGCGTCTATTCACGCGAGACGGCTGTGAGCGACCTCGTCGCGGCGGTGATCGTGACGATCATGCTCGTGCCACAGAGCCTCGCCTATGCGATGCTTGCCGGGCTGCCGCCCTATGTCGGCCTCTACGCCTCGATCCTGCCGCTTGTTGCCTACGCGGTCTTCGGCTCGAGCCGAACGCTGGCGGTCGGACCCGTGGCGGTCGTGTCGCTGATGACGGCCGCGGCCGTCGGGCAGGTCGCCGCGCCGGGGTCGGCCGACTACGTGGCGGCCGCCACCACGCTCGCCCTGCTTTCGGGGCTGGTGCTGCTGGCCATGTCGGTCATGCGGCTGGGCTTCCTCGCCAATTTCCTGTCGCACCCGGTCATCTCGGGGTTCATTACGGCCTCGGGAATCCTGATCGCGGCGAGCCAGGTCAAGCATATCCTCGGTATTGCAGCCGGCGGCGATACGTTGCCGGAGATCGTCTCCGAGGTCGGCGTGGCCATGTCGACGACGAACCCCTACACGCTGGCAATCGGCGGAGCGGCGCTCGGCTTCCTGTTCTGGGTGCGCAAGGGGCTGAAGCCGCTGCTGGTCAAGGCGGGGTTGAAGGCCCGCGCTGCAGACTTGCTCGCCAAGGCGGGACCGATAGTTGCGATCGGATTGTCGATCGGCGCGGTCGTCGCCTTCGGGCTCGACGGCAAGGGCGTCAGGATCGTCGGCGCGATCCCGTCCGGCCTGCCTCCCTTCGCTCTCCCCTCCTTCGATGCCGGGCTGTGGCTCGACCTCCTGCCGGCCGCCATGCTGATCAGCCTGGTCGGCTTCGTGGAATCGATCTCGGTCGCGCAGACGCTCGCCGCCAAGCGACGGCAGCGCATCGCACCGAACAGCGAACTGACCGGCCTCGGCATGGCAAACGTCGCCGCCGCCGTCTCGGGCGGCTATCCGGTCACGGGCGGCTTCGCGCGCTCGGTGGTCAATTTCGAAGCCGGCGCGGAGACGCCGCTGGCGGGCGTGTTCACAGCCGCCGGCATCCTCGGCGCGACGCTGTTCCTCACGCCGCTCTTCGCCTACCTGCCGCAGGCGGCGCTGGCGGCGACGATCATCGTGGCGGTGCTGTCGCTGGTGGATCTGGAGTCGATCCGCCGCACCTGGACCTATTCGAAGGCCGACTTCACGGCGCAGGCGGCGACGATCGCGCTGGTTCTTCTGGTCGGCGTCGAGGTGGGTATCGTCGCGGGGGTGGTCCTGTCGCTGGTGCTGTTCCTCTGGCGCACCAGCCGGCCGCATGTCGCGGGGGTGGGGCAGGTGCCGGGCACGGAGCATTATCGCAACGTGCGGCGGCACCAGGTCACGACACGGCCCGACCTCTTGTCGATCAGGGTCGACGAGAGCCTCTACTTCGCCAATGCACGTTTCCTGGAAGACACGATCTACGACGCGGTGGCGGCCGATCCGAACATCCGCAACGTGGTGCTGATGTGTCCGGCCGTGAACATGATCGACACTTCGGCGCTGGAAAGCCTCGAAGCGATCGCGGACCGGCTGGAATCGGCCGGCGTGGGCTTCCACCTGTCCGAGGTGAAGGGTCCGGTGATGGACGCCCTGAGGCGCTCGGATTTCTTCGAGCACTTCAGGGGCCAGGTGTTCCTGTCGCAGCACGATGCCGTGCGGGGCCTCGCGTAGCCTTCCTTAGCGGATCGTCTTGCCTTTCAGCGCGGTTCCGATCTCCTCGAGGATGGCCGGGTCGTCGATCGTCGCCGGCATGTTCCAGGTCTCGCCGTCGGCGATCTTCTGCATCGTGCCGCGCAGAATCTTGCCCGAGCGGGTCTTGGGCAGGCGCTTGACCGACACCGCGGTGCGGAAGGCGGCGACGGGGCCGATGCGGTCGCGCACCAGGGCGACGATCTCCTTCTCGATTTCGGCCGGGTCGCGCTTCACGCCGGCCGAGAGGACCACGAAGCCGAGGGGCAGCTGGCCCTTCATCTCGTCGGCCACGCCGATGACGGCGCATTCGGCAACGTCGGGATGCGAGGCAACGACTTCCTCCATCGCGCCGGTCGAGAGGCGATGGCCGGCGACGTTGATGATGTCGTCGGTGCGGGCCATGATGAACAGGTAGCCGTCCTCGTCGAGATAGCCGGCGTCGGCGGTCTTGTAGTAGCCGGGGAACTCCGCGAGATAGGCGTTGAAGAAGCGCTCGTCGGCATTCCACAGCGTTGGCAGGCAACCGGGAGGCAGCGGCAGCTTGACCAGCACATTGCCGAGCGTGCCGGCCGGGACCGGATGGCCCGCATCGTCGAGGATTTCCATCTTGTAGCCGGGCATGGCGACACCGGGCGAGCCGAGCTTGACCGGCAGCAGGCCGAGCCCGACAGGGTTCTGGCTGATCGGCGAGCCCGTCTCGGTCTGCCACCAGTGGTCAATCACCGGCACGCCGAGCTGCTTCTGCGCCCATTCGATGGTCGGCGGGTCGCCGCGTTCGCCGGCGAGGAATAGGGTGCGGAACTTCGACAGGTCGTATTTGCGGATGAACTCGCCGTTCGGGTCCTGGCCCTTGATGGCGCGGAACGCGGTCGGCGCGGTGAACAGCGCGACGACACCGTGCTCAGCAATGACCCGCCAGAACGTGCCGGCATCGGGGGTGCCGACCGGCTTGCCCTCGAACAGGATGGTGGTGCAGCCGTGCAGCAGCGGCGCGTAGACGATGTAGGAATGGCCGACGACCCAGCCGACGTCGGACGCCGCCCAGAAGACCTCGCCTGGCTTGACGCCGAACTCGTTCCACATCGACCATTCGAGCGCGACCATGTGGCCGCCGGTGTCGCGTACCACGCCTTTCGGCTGGCCGGTCGTGCCGGACGTGTAGAGGATGTAGAGCGGATCGGTGGCGAGCATCGGCTCGCAGGGGACAGTGCGGCCACGGGCGGCGGAGACGAGCGCGGCGTAGTCGTGGTCGCGGCCGGCGGTCATGGCCGCATCGAGCTGCGGCCGCTGGAGGACGATGCAGAAGCCGGGCTTGTGCGACGCCATGTCGATTGCGGCGTCGAGCAGCGGCTTGTAGGCGACGGTGCGGCCGGGCTCGAGACCGCAGGACGCGGCGATGATCGCCTTGGGCGCGCAGTCGTCGATGCGGGTGGCGAGTTCCTTGGCGGCAAATCCGCCGAAGACGACCGAGTGGATCGCGCCCAGCCGGGCGCAGGCGAGCATGGCGAAGGCGGCTTCGGCCACCATCGGCATATAGATGATGACGCGGTCGCCCTTGCCGACGCCCTTGTCCTTGAGGACGCCCGCCAGCGCGCTGACCTCGGTGAGCACCTGCGCATAGGTGAAGGAGGCCTTGGTGCCGGTGATGGCGCTGTCATGGATCAGCGCCAACTGGTCGGCGCGGCCGGAGGCGACGTGGCGGTCCACCGCGTTGTGGCACATGTTGCCGACGGCATCGGGAAACCAGCGGCCGTAGACGCCGGCCTTGGCATCGAAGATGCGCTTCGGCGGGGTGACCCAGTCGATCGCCTTTGCCGCCTCGGCCCAGAACCCTTCCGGATCCCTCTCCCAGCTCGCATAGACTTCGCGATACGTCGACGCCATTCGATGCCTCCCTCGGATAGTTGGCAGCGTTCTAGACCCTCGGGGCTCGGGTCGTCCACATGACGATCGTCTAGACTCGGGCGTCCGAGGCTGATCAAAGGGGGCAATTCGACGCACATCGGTTTCGCATTGTCCAAAGCGCTTGCCCTCATCATCCTCGCCATGATGGCGATCCACATGATCCGTCCACTCGGATTGCCCGGCCTGAAGCTGCGCCGCGACGTCTGGAAGATCGCCGTGGGTGCGCTGGTCGCGATCGGCGCGACGGTGCTGCTGAGTCATGGGAGTTAGGGGAGTAGGGGAGTAGGGGAGTAGGGTGATGGTTCTTGCTTCTCCGTCATTCCGGGACCGCGCAGCGGGGCCCGGACTCCAGCGGGCCGGCGTTATTTGGTCCGGGCACTTTTCTCCGACGTCACGACTCTGGTTCCGGGTCCCGCTGCGCGGTCCCGGAATGACGGGGACTGGGAACGGCGTCGGGCGTGCCGATGTTCGGCCGCGCGGGGGCGTCGACCGCGGTGCGTTTTTCCGCGGAAGCAAGTGAAATCGTTCGGATGATCCGCCCTCGCAAGGGAGGGACGCCTTTTAGGAGGTGTCGCGGATCTCGACCGGGTGGAACGCGACGTGCCGAAGCCTCTGCATGAACGCGTCGAGCCCGTGGAGCGGGTTGCGATCATGTATGACCTCGCTGGATGCCTGGCCCTGCTGCCACACTGACACTTGGCGGAGATAGGCGGCCATGCCGCTTATGACCAGAGCCAGCGCGCGCAGCGAGGCGGCGATGTCGAGCGCGTCGGAAGGGTCGGTGGCGTAGCGGACATTGGGCAGAGCCGGCGACCAGAGTCGGCCGACCGTGTTCCAGGTCGAGCCGGCGACGTAGTCCCTCGCGATTAGGTCGGCCTGCCGGGCAGCCCACAGGACGCAGAAGCGGACCCAGGGCGTATCGCCGACGGACTTCTCGGCGAGAGCGGCGAGCCCGAGCAGGGTCGAGACGATGCTGACCAGCACTTGCTGTCGCCTTCCTGTCTTCGCCTTCCAACTCACCGCCGGCTCCTTTTCGTCGCACCGGCGCCTATGATCCGTTGGGTCGGAGAGGTGGGGACAGAAAGGTGAAGAGTGAATAGTGAAAAGTGAATGGGAACAAGGGGTTGGCGGAGATGATATTTTTCACCGGTGGCGATCGATGCACAGGGGAGGCGTTCAAATCTGATTGTTCAAGCCGAGCGAACCCCTCGCGCGTCGTCTTCCCGGCGGCCGGAGGCCAGCCGGGAACCATTGGTCGCCGGCAAGTGGAATGCCGTCGGTCAGACTGCGGAGGCAGGCGTTTTCGGCGTGTAACCGACGAGAAGAATGGATACCGGATGGCCTTCGGCCTCCGGTATGACGGAGGTTGGGTGTGCGAGACTAGCGGGTGGCCTTCCGCCTCCGGCGGTGCTCGACAGGCGCACGCCCCCGCATGATCGTCGTCCCGGCGGCCGGAGGTCAGCCGGGAGCCATTGATCGCTGGCGAATGGAGTGTCGTCATTCCATGCTTCGGGGGCAGGCGTTTTCTGCGTGTAGCTGGAGAGAAGAATGGATACCGGCTGGCCTGCGGCCGCCGGCATGACGAAAGTGTGGGTGGGGCAAGACCTCCGACACCTCGCCCTGGTTGCGTCCACTTCCGCCGTCATGACATTCGGGGTATTCTGTCATGACAGTTCACGAGGACAACGCGATGAACCTCCAGATTCGTGACAAGCGCGCCCATGAACTCGCCAGGCGTCTCGCCGAGCGGGACAAGACGACCATGACCGAGGCGGTTATCTCGGCGCTGGAGAACGAACTGGAGCGGAAGGCGGGGGTTCCTCTGGCAAGCCAATTCGAAGAACTCGCGCAAAGGCTTCGGGAGATGTCGCCCGGCCCAGGTCGAGTGATGACGAAGGATGAGATTGATCAGATGTGGGGTCACGATTGATCTTCATCGATACGTCGGTCGTCATCGCAATTCTGGTGTCGGAAGACGACGCCGTCGAACTATCCGAGTCGATGGAAGCCGCGCAATATCGCGCGACGTCGGCCCTGGTTATTCTCGAAGCAACCATGCGGCTCTCAACCTTGCTTTCGCTTCAACCGGCCCAGGTCAGCGTCATCCTTGACGCGTTTCTAGACCGAGGGCAGATCGAAATCGTTCCGATCGAAGCTGCGGACCGAAGTTTCGCAGTTGAGGCCTTTGCGCGCTACGGCAAAGGACAACGCCACCCTGCGCAGCTGAACCTCGCCGATTGTCTGTCCTATGCCTGCGCAAAGAGGCGCGGACTGAGACTGCTCTACAAGGGCGGCGATTTCGCGCTGACCGATCTCGCCTGACCTAAGCTTCAGCTCTCGCCGAGCACCAGCGGCAAGAGATGCTCCGCCCAGGCGGCGTAGCCGGCGGCCGAGGCGTGGAAGCCGTCGGTGGAGAAGCCGGCGGCGGGATCGAGGATCGGCAGGCGCGTGGCGGGCACAGCGCCGCGCTCGAAGCAGAGCGCCTCGCCCCTGGCGTTGATCGCGCCTGCGCGGATTTCGAGGATGCGGCCGAGCAGAGGGGGAAGTGCGGGAACGCGCGTCATCTCGACCACCGGCGACCAGACCACGCGGGCTTCGGGCCATTTGGCGCGCAACGCGTAGAGCAGCCCACCGAACTCGCGCTTGAAACGCGAGACGGTGTGAAAATTCTTGGCGTCGTTGGTGCCGACGGACAGAACGATGTGGGTCCACGGCTCGGGCGCGAGATTGGGTAGGACGTGGTCGCGGATCTGGCCCGACGTCGCCGAATTGAAGCCGGCCGCGCGCCAGACCACAGCGCGGCCCGTCTGCGCGGCGACGAGGCGGGAGAGTTCGGCCGCGAGGCCCTGTTCGGAACTCTCGATGCCGACCGAGGCGGCGGAGGAATCGCCGAGCACGAGAAGCCTGATCTCCGGCTCGGCGCCGGCAATGCGGTGGCGGACCGGACCCGAGGCCGGGAGCATGCGCGGCGTGCGGCGACGCACGCCCAATCCCTGCCAGACATAGACGGGCAAGGCGAGCCAGGAGAGGAGAGGGGCGAGGCGGGACATGGCATCCCGCTTAGCGCGAAGCCGGATACGAAGGAAGATCGCCGGCGGATCGGCCGGCGCGGTCATTGGATGCAGATGTGCTTCTGGGCCGATTGGCCAGTCAACTTCCAAAGACGCCGATAGGCCACTTCCGTGCGTCATTCCGGGACCGCGACGCGGAACCCCGGATCCAGCGTGCGGACTCAGAGTTTTCCGGAGACGCGGCCTTTCCTCCGAGGCCACGACTCTGGGTTCCGGGTTCCGCTGCGCGGCCCCGGAAAGACGGCGGAGGTGTTGTTCGCGCGCTCAGCGCTTGCGTACGAACTCGGTGCGCAGGACGAGGCCCTTGATCGCTTCGTGACGGCAGTCGATCTCTTCCGGATTGTCGGTGAGGCGGATCGACTTGATCACGGTGCCCTGTTTCAGGGTCTGGCCGGCACCCTTGACCTTGAGGTCCTTGATGAGGACGACCGAGTCGCCGTCGGCCAGGACGTTGCCGGCGGCGTCGCGCACCGCGGCGGCCTCGGCCTTCGCGGCAGCCAGCTCCGAGGCCGGGCGCCATTCGCCGGTCGCCTCGTCATATACGTATTCGTCGTCGTCGGCCGACATGTCCGGTCCTTCCCTCAGGGACGAGCGGCCCCTCGGGTCGGTCGATCAGTCTGCACGGTCTACAGCGGGAGCCGGCGGTGTCAAGCCTGGCAGGGGCCATCACCGCCGTGTCCATTTCAGAAGGCCGGCAGCGTCGGGCGGATTGCGAGGGCGTCGGTGATGATCTTTTCGACGGACTTGCGGCGCTCGCCGGACAGCGGCAGGCGCGGCATGCGCACGCGGTCATTGGTGCCGATGGCGTGGACCTCCGCCAGCTTGATGTTCTGGACGAGATAGGTCGAGACGTCGAGGTCGAGCAGCGGGCGGAACCAGCGGTAGATCGACAGAGCCTCCTCGCGGCGGCCCTGCTTCATGAGCTGGTAGATCGCCACCGTCTCGCGCGGGAAGGCGGTGACGAGGCCGGCGACCCAGCCGATGGCACCGACCGACAGCGCCTCGAAGGCGAGGTTGTCGACGCCGGTGAAGAGGTCGAACCGGTCGCCGAAGGCGTTGATGATGTCGGTAGAGCGGCGGATGTCGTCGGAACTCTCCTTGACCGCGACGAAGCGGGCATCGGCGGCGAGCTCTTCCATGATAGGGATCGTGACGTCGACGCGGTAGGCGAGGCGGTTGGAATAGATCATGACCGGCAGGTCGCCGGCCTGCGCCACCGCACTGAGAGCGGCGACCGTCTCTTCCGGATTGGTGTGGTAGATCGGCGAGGGCACGACCATGAGGCCGTCGGCGCCGGCCTTGGCGGCGCGCTTCGCGAGCGAGGCGGCATCGCGTGTGGCAGCCTCGTTGATCGTCAGCAGGACAGGCTTTTTGCCGGCTATCTTTCGCGCGGTCGCGAACACTTCGAGCTTCTCGTCATGGCTGAGCATCGGGCCTTCGCCGAGCGAGCCGCAGACGATGATGCCGTCGCAGCCGGCGTCCATCTGCAGGGAAAAGCAGCGCTCCATCTCGGCATGGTCGAGACGGTCGTCGGCGGTGAACTTGGTCGTGACGGCAGGGAAAACTCCGGACCACATGATCGATCTCCTTCTGATATATCAGTGATATATGAGATGGCACGGAGGGTTGTCAAGCGGATTCCGATACTGATATATCAATAATATACCTTCCGGAGGCCGCAGACACATGACCGAGGCGGTGCAGGAAAGCGCCACGCGACGCGCCTACAGGCTGCTGGAGCGGATGATCGTCACGCTCGAACTCTCCCCTGGCAGCGTGACGACCGAGGGTGCGCTCATCGAGCGGATCGGGCTCGGGCGCACCCCCGTTCGCGAGGCGATCCAGCGGCTGGCCTGGGAAGGGCTGCTCGAGGTGCGCGCCCGGGCGGGGCTGGCGGTGGCGCCGCTGCATGCGTCCGACTGGATGAAGGTCATCGATGCACGGCGCGGGGTGGAAGCGGTTCTGGCGCGGGCGGCCGCGCGCCATGCCACCCGCGAGACGGCGCAGCGTTTTCACGACGCGGCGCTGTCGATGCGCAAGGCGGTGATTTCGGGAAACGTGTTCGCGTTCCTGCAAGCCGACAAGACGCTCGACGAAGTGATGGCCGAGACTTCCGACAATCCGTTTGCGGCACGCGTCGCCGCACCGCTCCAGACGCACAGCCGGCGCTTCTGGTATCGCTACCAGGCCGACAGCGGGCTGGCCGCCGCGGCGGACCGGCACATGGCACTGATCAAGGCGGTGCTCGACGGCGATGGCGACGCGGCCGCGGCGGAGTCGGATCGCCTCATGGCGCTGCTCAGGGCCCATGCCGAAGAAGCGACGCGGTAGGATCTCAGCTTTCGCGGCCGGCCATCTTGGTCGCGCCATCCCAGCCCTCGCCGCTGGCGAGGATGCAACTGGTGCCGTCGGTGCCGCTGGCCAGGATGGTGAAGGTGCCCGCTTCGGACACGAAGACTTCGACGACCGCCGTCGGGTCGATCATCCCCATGCTGTTGGGCGCCTCCTGGAAGACTGCGCCGAGCTGCGCCACGATCTCGTCGCGCGGGCCGCAGTTCGTGACCTCGGAGGACTGGGCGGGGACCGACGAGTCCGGAACCACCTCGATGCCGGGGGCAGAGGCGGGGGCGAGGTTCTGCGCCGGGGTCTGGGCGACGGCGGCGAAGCTGCAGGTGAGCGCGAAGGCGCCGATAAGGGGAGCGAGTCGGGTCATGGCGGAAATCCTCGTTCGCCGTTTGTGATTCCTGGAAATCAAGCAGGGCGACGTATCCGCGTTCCATCACGAAAACTTGCGGAGTGTAACGAAGAGCGAAGACAGGCAGCGGATTCGGGTCAGGACGGTTCGCGTTGCGCTGCCCATTTCAGCAAGGCATCGAGCGCAGGGCACAGCGCCTGGCCCCAGTCCGTCAGGCAATACTCGACCTTCGGAGGAACCTGGTGGTGGACGATCCGGCGCACGACGCCGTCGGCCTCCATCTGCCGCAACTGCTGGATCAGCATCTTCTGCGAAATGGCAGGGATTGCCCGCTCAAGCTCGGAGAAGCGCAGGACCTTGCCGCCGAAGAGGTGAAACAGGATCACCAGCTTCCAGCGGCCCTCGAGAATCCGCAAGACGTTCTCGACCCCGCTGGCGGCGCTCGTCGGCGTGAGCGGTTCATACTCACTTTCCGGTAAGTAGCCTACTTTCTGGTCGGTTCTTGTCATATCGAAAGCCTAGCCGCATCTAGGCGGGGAGGCAAGCAGCCGGCCGGTCACAGAGGCCGGCAGACAAGGAGTTCAGACCATGACCATCGACCTGCCACAACCGATCGCCGACTATTTCGCCGCCAAGAACAGACATGACATCGACGCTATGCTCGCGCCGTTCACTGCGGACGCGTCCGTCCGGGACGAGGGCCAGACCCATACCGGTCACGCCGCGATCAGGTCCTGGATGGAGGAGACGACCAGAAGATACCGCGTCACGGTCGAGCCGAACGAGGCGACGGCGGACGGAGGGAACTGGAAGGTCTCGGGTCTCGTCGCGGGCGATTTTCCAGGCAGCCCGGCAACGCTGCGCTACAGGTTCTCGCTGGCGGATGAGCGCATCGCCGGGCTGGAGATCGGCGCATGACCGCCGCGCCGGACTTCTGGACCTCGTCCAACAAGTCTACCGAAAAGCGGATGCTTGCGACAGGCAGGTCATGAAAAAGAGGCGGCGCATTGCTGCGCCGCCTCGGTCGGGATCCTCCTCGAAGGAGATCAGTTCATCGTCGGGATAACGAAGTCGGCGCCGTCCTTGATGCCGGAGGGCCAGCGCGAGGTGACGGTCTTGGTCTTGGTGTAGAAGCGGAAGGCGTCGGGGCCGTGCTGGTTCAGGTCGCCGAAAGACGAGGCCTTCCAGCCGCCGAAGGTGTAGTAGGCGATCGGCACCGGGATCGGCACGTTGACGCCGACCATGCCGACCTGGACGCGCGAGGCGAAGTCGCGGGCGGCGTCGCCGTTCTGGGTGAAGATCGCGACGCCGTTGCCCATCTCGTGGTCGTTGGCGAGCTTGATGGCGTTCTCGTAGGTGTTGGCGCGGACGACCGACAGCACCGGGCCGAAGATCTCTTCCTTGTAGATCTTCATGTCGGGCGTCACGTGGTCGAACAGGCAGCCGCCCATGTAGAAGCCGTTCTCGTAGCCCTGCATCTTGAAGCCGCGGCCGTCGACCAGGAGCTTGGCGCCTTCCTTGACGCCGGCGTCGACGTAACCCTTGACGCGCTCCAGCGCCTGCTTCGTCACCAGCGGACCGAAATCGGCGGAGGAGTCGGTCGAGGGGCCGACCTTCAGGCTCTCGACGCGCGGGATGAGCTTCTCGACGAGGCGGTCGGCGGTCTCCTTGCCGACGGGCACGGCGACCGAGATCGCCATGCAGCGCTCGCCGGCCGAGCCGTAGCCGGCGCCGATGAGGGCGTCGACGGTCTGGTCCATGTCGGCGTCGGGCATGATGATCATGTGGTTCTTGGCGCCGCCGAAGCACTGGGCTCGCTTGCCGTTGGCCGTGGCGCGGGAATAGATGTACTGCGCGATGGGGGTGGAGCCGACGAAGCCGACGGCCTTGATGTCCGGATCGTCGAGGATCGCGTCCACCACTTCCTTGTCGCCGTTGACGACGTTGAGCACGCCGGCGGGCAGACCGGCCTCGAGGAAGAGTTCGGCGATGCGCATCGGCACGCCCGGGTCACGCTCGGACGGCTTGAGGATGAAGGCGTTGCCGGCGGCGAGCGCCGGACCGATCTTCCACAGCGGGATCATGGCGGGGAAGTTGAACGGCGTGATGCCGGCGACGACGCCGAGCGGCTGGCGCATCGAGTAGACGTCGATGCCGGGACCGGCGCCGTCGGTGAACTCGCCCTTCATCAGGTGCGGCGCGCCGATGCAGACCTCGATGACCTCGAGGCCGCGCTGGATATCGCCCTTGGCGTCGGCGATGGTCTTGCCGTGCTCGCGGGCGAGCAGTTCGGCCAGCGCATCGTTCTCGCGCGCCATGAGTTCGAGGAACTTCATCAGCACGCGCACGCGGCGCTGCGGATTGGTGGCGCCCCAGCCGACCTGGGCGGCCTTGGCGTTTTCGACCGCCTTGCGCAGTTCGGCGGCCGAGCCGAGCGCGACCTGGCCGCGCACGGTGCCGTCCATGGGCTGCAGCACGTCGGCGACGCGTCCGCTGGTGGAGGCGACATGCTTGCCGCCGATGTAATGACCGTAGATCGCCACTGTCTCACTCCCTGAAGGATTTTTCTGGACGCCATCATCGGCGCAGAAAAGCCGGATTGCAACGCGAGCCGGGTCGAAACCGTTGTGCGCCGTCTCAACAGCGATTATGATTGATCTATATTATCTGCATATCGGGAGGGGATATGAACTGGGATGACGTGCGCATCTTCCTCGCCGTCGCGCGGGCGGGCCAGATCCTCGGCGCGGCCAGAAGGCTGGGGCTCAACCACGCGACGGTGTCGCGCCGCGTCGCAGCACTCGAGGAAAGCCTCAACGCGCGCCTGTTCCGCAGGCTCACCACCGGCAGCGAGCTGACGCCCGCAGGTGAGCATTTCCTGGCGGTGGCGGAGCGGATGGAGGGCGAGATGATCGCCGCGCGCGCCGAGATCGCCGGCGAGGGGAGCGAGGTCTCGGGCACGGTGCGCATCGGCGCGCCCGACGGGTTCGGCGTCGCCTATCTGGCGCCGCGTCTCGGCGAACTGACCGAAAGGCACCCGACGCTGTCGGTGCAGCTCGTGCCGGTGCCGCGCTCGTTTTCGCTGTCGCGGCGCGAGGCCGACATCGCGATCACCGTCGAGAGGCCGACGGAAGGACGCCTCGTCGCCTCCAAGCTGGTCGACTACACGCTGGGTCTCTATGCGTCGAAGGCCTATCTCGACGCGCATGGTGCCCCCGCGCGCGTAGAAGATCTCGAGAAGCACAGGCTGGTCGGCTATGTCGGCGACCTTCTGATGAGCCAGAGCCTCGACTACGCCACCGAGATCTGGTCGCGGTGGAATGCCGGCTTCCAGATCTCATCGGCCCTCGGACAGACGGCGGCGGTGCGCTCGGGCGCCGGTATCGGCATCCTCCACACGTTCATCGCGCGGGCCTTCGACGATCTCGTGCCGCTGGCGATCACACCGCCGATCCGCCGCGCCTACTGGCTCGTCTACCACGAGAGCGTGCGGCCGCTGCGGCGCGTGCAGGCCGTGTCGGCCTTCATCGCCGCGCTGGTGGAGAAGGATCGCACAAGCTTCGCCTGAGCCCGGTCAGGGCAGCGTGACAGCCGTCTCCGTCCGCTCGCCCGCGACCACCTTTGCGTCGGCCTCCTTGCCGGCGTTGTCATTCTGCGGCCTCGCGACGACGACGTAGTCGCCCGCCGGAAGGGTCGTCTGAAACTCCTCGCCATAGGCATAGGAGAAGGATTTGCGCTTGCCCTGGATGTCCTTCTTCGCCGACAGGATTTCGATGGAGCTCGCGCCGGGCGCCGACACTGCGAGGACGCCGGCGTTCAGGACCGCTTCCACCTCCGTGGTCTCGCCGACCTTGACGCTGAACGGGGCCTCCGCCTCGGCCTCGCCGATGCGCACGTGCAGAACGTAGTCGCCCGGCGGAACCTCATGGGCGCTGTCCGGACCATAGCCCGACACGATGGACTCGCGAGACCCGTCCAGTTTCTTCGCCGACTTCAGGATCTCGACGAACAGGCCGCCGTCCTCGACCTTCATGCCCGGCACGTAGGCGGCGTTCACCACTGCGCGCCCGACACCGACCACGACATCCCTGGTGACAATGTCTCCGGCTTTGAGGACGATCGTCTCGGTGACCTCGCCGGCACCTATACTGACCGTGAGCTTCTGTTCTCCCGCCGGCGCGATGAATGTCGCCTGGCCGTAGCCGGTCGTCTCGCCGCCGGGATAGGCCAGGTTGACCGCCGCGCCGTCGACCGGTTCGCCACCCGGGACCGCGAGAGGCCGGACGATGAGCGTGCCGGCATTGAGGACGAACAGCGGCTCGGTCAGCTTGCCGGCCTCGATCGTGACGGGCTGCTCCGTGCCGGCCTCGCCATAACGGGCGACAACGACATATTTGCCCGGCTCCAGATTGGTCTTCCAGCTGTTGCCGTAGTCGGTCGAAACGTATTCGCCGCGCGAGCCATCCGCCTGGGCGCGATAGACTTCCCAGGCGTTGCCGGCGCCGCCGGGGAGCGGGTCGTCTCCTTCCGCCATGATCGCGACCGGCGCGAAGTTGAACTCCGGAACCGCAGGCTCCGGGGCCGGGGCAGGCGCGGGAGCCGGCTCGGCCGCGGGCTGCGTCGCCTGGGCGACCGTCTGCGTGAGAGCCTCGGAGAGCGCATTGCCGTCTCCGGCCTGGACGTACATCCCGCCGGTGTTCTCGGCCAGGCAGGCGACCTTGCGGCCTTCCTCCTCCGTCAGGCCGAAGCCGACGACATGGGCGGTGAAGCCGACGCCGCCCTTTTCGAGCTCATTCGCCAGCGCGCACGGATCGGCATCGCAGGTCTCGATGCCATCGGTGACCAGGATGACGGTGGCCTTTTCCTCGGTGTAGCGCAGCTCTTCGGCGGCGCGGTTCACGGCGGCGGACAAAGGCGTCTTGCCCTTCGGACTGATCCCTTCCACCGCTGCCGATATCGCCGCCGCCGAGCCGGCCGCGGGTTGGACGAGGGTCTCGATGTCGGTGCAGGAGCCCTTTTCGCGATGGCCATAGGCCATCAAACCGAGTTCGAGGCCTTCCGGCAGGCCGGCGAGGACGTCCTTGATGGTCTGGCGCGCAATCGCGATACGCGACACGCCTTCGATCTGCGCCCACATCGAGCCGGACGCGTCGAGAACGACGATCGCGCGATCGGCCGCCAGCGCGCCGGTTGCCGGCAAGGTCATGGCCATCAGGCCGGCGGCCAAGGCGAAGCGAAATCTCATGAGGTCCCCTATCAGGCAAATCCGGATAGCCGGAGTTACCAGCAATGCTGACGCAAGGGCAACCCCGAACGAACATGCACGACCGGGCTTGACCAACACATATCCCAATGGTTATACGACGACCAAATAGCCAGAAGGTTATGGATTGCGAATGTCGACCACTCAGGATGTGCTTTTCAGGACGCTTGCCGATCCGACACGGCGGGCCATCTTCGAGCGGCTGTGCCGCGAGGGCGACCAGACGGTGGGCGCGCTGACGGCCCGGGCCGGCATCTCGCAGCCGGCCGTCTCGAAGCATCTCGGCGTGCTGAAGCGCGCCGGACTGGTCAGCGACCGTCCCGAAGGCCGCCAGACGCACTACAGCGCGCGGCGCGAGGCGCTGGCGCCGCTGGCCGACTGGACAAGCGAGATGGGCGGGTTCTGGCGGGGCAAGTTCGACGACCTCGAAGACCTGCTCAGAAGGATGGACCAATGACAGAAGCCGCGACCGAAACGCTCTCCATCGTCGTCGAGCGCGAGGTGCCATTCGCGGCGGAAAAGATCTGGCGCGCGCTGACGCAGCCGCATCTGATCGCGGAATGGCTGATGAAGAACGATTTCCAGCCGACGCAAGGCCACCGTTTCAGCCTCAGCGCGGATTGGGGCGGCGTCGACTGCGAGGTCCGCAGCGTCGAACCCAACCGGAGACTGTCCTACAGCTGGGACACCAAGGACTTGAGGAGCGTCGTGACCTGGACGCTCGTTTCCACCGGCGCCGGAACCCGCCTGCGCATGGAGCAGACGGGATTCCGGCCCGACCAGCAGCCCTATTTCCGCGGCGCCAAGGCCGGCTGGCCGAGGTTCCTTGACGGGCTGGAGCAGGTTCTGGGACGCATGGACTGAAGCGACGCCGCGGCGGAGTTCGGCGCAATCGAGGAGAAGTCAATGAACTGGAACGCCTGGATCCGGCAGATCCACCGCTGGTTGTCGATCGCCTTCACGGCCGTCGTCGCCGCGATCTTCATCAGCCTCGGAATGGGCGTCGAGCCGGCGCAGTGGGTCTATCTCATGCCGCTGATCCCGCTCGCGCTGCTGACGCTCAGCGGTCTCTACATGTTCGCTCTGCCCCATGCCGCGCGGTGGCGCGGCGGGCGGCGCATGCGGGCGCAAGGACGGACATGACGGCCAAGGCGAACCGCAGGCCGGCAAAGACCGGAGCAGAGACGGCGGCAGCGCCCAAGCTGCTCTCGGGCGGCAACCCGCAGATCGCCAAGGGATATGGCGACGCCCCGGTCCAGGCCTATATCGCAGCGATGCCGGGCTGGAAGAGTGCGGTCGGGCGCCGGCTCGATGCCATCATCGTGCAGGCCGTTCCGGGCGTGCAGAAGGCGGTCAAGTGGAACTCGCCCTTCTACGGCAAGGAGGGCGAGGGCTGGTTCGTCTCGTTCCACGTGTTCACACGCTACATTAAGGTGGCGTTCTTCCGCGGCGCGTCGCTCGATCCCGTTCCGCCGGGCGCATCGAAGCAGAAAGACGTGCGCTATCTCGACATCCACGAGGACGACACGCTCGACGAGGCGCAATTCGCGGATTGGGTGAAGCAGGCGAGCCGATTGCCCGGCGAGAAGATGTAGGCGGGATAGGTGCCGGCCACCAAGCGCGGCAGAGCGAAGAGGAGAGCGACACGACCATGACCGGCAAGACGAGCGAAGAGGCTGAGGGAGGCTCCGCCTCGCAGATGATCGATGCGCGGATCAGGGAACTGGGCGACTGGCGCGGCGAGATGCTCGCCCGGCTGCGCGGCCTGATCAGGGACGCGGACCCGGAGGCGGTCGAGACCTGGAAGTGGCGCGGGGTTCCGGTGTGGGAGCACGGCGGGATCATCTGCACCGGCGAGACATACAAGTCGGTCGTGAAACTGACCTTCGCCAAGGGCGCCTCGCTGGATGACCCGGCCGGCCTGTTCAATTCGAGCCTCGAAGGCAATACGCGCCGGGCCATCGACTTCCATAAGGGCGACGAGGTCGATGAGACGGCGCTGAAGGCTCTCGTCCGGGCCGCCGTGGCGCTGAACGTCGAGGGGCGGACAGCCCGTTCCAGGAAGTAGCCCTGACCGCGCCTGGGCTTGTTCTCCGACGAGGCGGACTTCTTGTAGGCAATCGCCTATGGAATTACCCCCACCCCTGACCCCTCCCCACAAGGGGGAGGGGGAAGCCGGTGCCATATGCGATTGCCCGGAACATTCTCTTGGACGGCATGGACACGTCGCGAGTGTTATGTTTGACTGGATATATCGCTCAAGCGGATCGGGGGATCATCCATGGCATTGCGGCTTTCTTTCCTGGCGGGAGTGGCCGGCATCTGCGTGGCGACGTGCCTCGCCCCCGCGGCATCGCTGGCCGAGGAGACGGTGACGGTGTTCGCCGCCGCCAGCCTCAAGAACGCGCTGGACGCGGTCAACGCGGCCTGCGAGGCCGATGCCGGCGGGACGGCGACGATCTCCTATGCGGCGAGCTCGGCGCTCGCCAAGCAGATCGAGAACGGGGCGCCGGCGGACATCTTCGTTTCCGCCGATCTCGACTGGATGG
This sequence comes from Mesorhizobium sp., assembly GCA_019635735.1. Classification (GTDB taxonomy): domain Bacteria; phylum Pseudomonadota; class Alphaproteobacteria; order Rhizobiales; family Rhizobiaceae; genus Mesorhizobium_A. The sequence continues at coordinate 34,494 of JAHBYX010000002.1, read as the reverse complement.
CCTATCTCTCCGGGAAGAACCTGACGAGGAAGGACACCGAGGTGAAGCTGCTCGGCAACAGCATCGTGCTGGTGGCGCCGGCGGACGCCACCGCCGCGATCGAGATCAGGGACGGCTTCGACCTCGCCGGCCTGCTCGGCGACGGCAGGCTGGCGATGGCGAATGTCGACGCCGTGCCGGCCGGCAAATACGGCAAGGCGGCGCTGGAGAAGCTGGGCGCCTGGGCTTCGGTGGAGGGCAAGGTCGCGCAGGCGGAAAACGTGCGCGCAGCACTTGCGCTGGTCTCGACCGGCGAGGCGCCGCTCGGGATCGTCTACAAGACGGATGCCGCGGCCGACAAGAAGGTGAAGATCGTCGGCACGTTCCCGGAAGGATCGCACAAGCCGATCGTCTATCCGGCCGCGCTCACCTCGGACGCCACGGACGACGCGGCCGCATTCCTCAAATGCATGCAGTCGGCGAAGGCGAAGGCGCTTTTCGAGGCGCAGGGATTCACGGTATTGTGTCCCGTCGCATCGAACTGACGGGGGTCGCATGGAGTGGCTGCAGCTCAGCCCCGAGGAATGGGTCGCGGTCCGTCTCTCCATCAAGGTCTCGATCTGGGCGACGCTGGTCAGCCTGCCGGTCGGCATTCTCGTCGCCCATGTGCTGGCGCGGCGCGAGTTCGTCGGCAAATCGCTGTTGAACGGTCTGGTGCACCTGCCGCTGATCCTGCCGCCGGTGGTCACCGGTTACCTGCTGCTGCTCAGCTTCGGACGGCGCGGGCCGGTGGGCTCCTTCCTCGACCAGTGCTGCGGCCTGGTGTTCTCCTTCCGCTGGACGGGCGCGGCACTCGCCTGCGGCGTGATGGCGTTTCCGCTGATGGTGCGCGCGATCCGGCTGTCGATCGAGGCGGTCGACCGCAAGCTCGAGGCGGCGGCGGGCACGCTGGGCGCGAGCCCCATGATGGTGTTCGCGACGGTGACGCTGCCGCTGATCCTGCCGGGCATAGTCGCCGGCGCCATTCTCGCCTTCGCGAAGGCTATGGGGGAGTTCGGCGCGACGATCACCTTCGTCTCCAACATTCCGGGGGAGACGCAGACGCTGCCGTCGGCGATCTACACGTTCACGCAGGTGCCGGGCGGCGAAGCGGGCGCGTTGCGGCTGACGCTGGTGTCGATCGCGATTGCGATGATCGCGCTGGTCGCTTCGGAAATCCTGGCACGGCGGATCAGCCGGCGGATCGCAGCCTGATGGGAATCGAGGTTGCGATCCGCCACCGGCAAGGCGACTTCATGCTGCATGTCACCTTCGCGAGTGCCGGGCGACTGACGGCGCTGTTCGGTCCGTCGGGGTCGGGCAAAACCTCGATCGTCAATGCGATCGCCGGGCTGATGCGGCCGGACAGCGGCAGGGTTTCGGTGGAGGGCAGAGTCCTGCTCGACACCGGCCAGCGCATCTTCGTGCCGCCGCATCGGCGAAGGATCGGCTACGTGTTCCAGGATGCGAGACTCTTTCCGCACCTCACCGTTTCGCAGAACCTGCGCTACGGGCGCTTCTTCACGCCGCCGGCGGAGCGCTATGCGGAGTTCTCAAAGGTGGTCGACCTGCTCGGTATCGGCGCCCTGCTCGAGCGCAGGCCGGCGGGGCTGTCGGGGGGCGAAAGGCAGCGCGTGGCGATCGGCCGGGCGCTGGTGGCGAGCCCCAGGCTGCTGTTGATGGACGAGCCGCTGGCCTCGCTCGACGACGAGCGCAAGGCCGAGATCCTGCCCTATGTCGAGCGGATGCGGGACGAGGCGGGGATACCGATCGTCTATGTCAGCCATTCGGTCGCGGAGATCGCGCGGCTGGCGAGCGACGTGGTGCTGCTGTCGGAAGGGCGGGTGACGGCGGCCGGTCCGGTGGAGGACATCCTGCCGCGCGCTGACCTTCTGCCGGCGGGAGAGCGCGGCGAGGCGGGCGCGATGGTGCCGCTGGAACTCGTCGGGCAGGACGACGCGTTCGGCCTGTCGGTGCTGCGCTCCTCCGGTGGCGAGTGGCGCCTGCCGCGCATCGACGCGCCGGCGGGTGCACGGGTGACGGTTCGGGTGAGGGCGCGCGACGTGATGATCGCGACCGAACGTCCCGCCGGGATCAGCGCGCTCAACGTGCTGGAGGGGCGGATCGCGGCGATGGAGATGGCGGGCGACAGCGAGACGCTCGTGTCGATCCTGTCGGGCGACGACCGGCTATACGCGCGCGTCACAAGGCGCTCGGTCGGACAGCTCGGGCTGGAACCCGGCAAGACCGTTTTCGCCATCGTCAAATCGGTATCGCTCGACAGCGCCGTGGCGGCGCGACGCTGAGCCGTTGCGCGCCGTCCCGGCTTTGCGAAGACGCACCGATCGATATATACAAATTGGAATAACGATCGGAGCCGCCCATGCCCTCGCTCAGCCTGCGCATCAACCTCGATCCCGGCGGACGGATCGGTCCGGGCAAGATCGAACTGCTCGAGCAGATCGCCGCCTTCGGCTCGATCTCGGCAGGCGCCCGGCAGATGAACATGTCGTACAAGCATGCCTGGGATCTGGTCGAGGAGATGAACAAGATCTTCGGCAACCCGGTGGTGGCGGCGCAGACCGGCGGCAGGCGCGGCGGCGGGGCGGAGCTGACCGGAGTGGGGCTTGCCGTCGTCAGCCGGTTCCGGGCGATCGAGCGGGCGGCGACTGCCGCGGCAGAGCAGCACATGAACGCCCTCCAGGCGGAGATTGCCGCCGCCTGAGGGCTTTGACGGAGATCAATACGCGGACGCGGCAATGTAGTAAGGTGAAACAATGAAAAAGACCGCTCTCGTCCCTCTTGTCACCTATCCAGAACCGTTGTCGACCCATTGCCTGAAGGCGATCGTCGACCTCGCTGGCAAATCGGCGCTTGATCTGCACGCGCTGGTGCTGCAGGCGGAGTTTCCCAAGGTCACCAATGCCCTGTCGCGCCTGCTGCTCGACGTGCCGTCCATGATCCGGGACGCGGAGGCGCAGAGCCGGGCGAACGGCGACGTGCTCTACTCGGCGATCACGAAACTGGCCGCTGATGCCGGAGTGGCCATCGATGCGGGAGCGCGCAATTCGCTGCCGGAGCTGGTGGGAGACGCGGCGGCGGAAGAAACACGCTACTACGATCTGTCGCTGGTCCCGCTGCCGAAGAACGGCGGGCAGGGACCGGCGCTGGCAGAAGGCCTCATTTTCGGCTCGGGACGGCCGGCGGTCCTGGTGCCCGAGACGCTCGGCCCCCGCAGCCTGCGCCGCGTCGTCGTGGCATGGGACGGGTCGCGCGTCGCGGCGCGCGCGGTCAACGACGCGCTGGCGCTGCTCGGCGAGGTGGAGCAAGTGACGGTGGTTTCCGTGCTGAACGAGAAACCTCTGCCGGCGGACGATCTCGGCGACAAGCTTGTGGCCCGGCTCGCCAAGCGCGGCGTGCCGGCGCGGGCGATCGCGATCGAGCTGGAAGACCAGCCCATCGGGCTGACGCTGCAGGACTTCGCCGTGCAGGACGGCGCCGGCTTGCTGGTGATGGGCGCCTACGGCCATTCGCGGCTGCGCGACTTCGTGCTCGGCGGCGCGACCAAGGCGATCCTCGAGGATCTGCGCCTGCCGGTGCTGATGTCGCACTGAGCCGGCGGGCGGCCGGATCAGGCCAGCCCGCGCTTCTCCATCATCGCCCGCGGCGAGGGCATGCGGCCGCGGAAGGCGGTGTAGAGCTCTTCAGGATCGGCCGAGCCGCCGGCGGCGTAGATGTGCCGCTTGAGTTTCGCGGCGAGCTCCGGGTTGAAGGGATCACCCGTCTCCTCGAAAGCGGCGAAAGCATCGGCGTCGAGCACTTCCGACCACATGTAGGAATAGTAGCCGGCCGAATATCCGTCGCCTGCGAAGACGTGCTGGAAGTGCGGCGTGCGGTGGCGCATGACGATCGAGTCCGGCATGTCGAGGCTGGCCAGCGTTTCTGCCTCGAACTCCATAGGATCGGCCGGCGCGTCGCCCCTGGCGTGATAGGCCATGTCGACGAGCGCCGAGGAGGTGAACTCGACCGTGTTGAAGCCGGCATTGAAGTTGCGCGCCGCCTTCATCTTGCCGATTAGATCCTCCGGCATCGGCTGACCCGTCTTGTGATGAAGCGCATGCGTCGAGAGCACTTCGGGGACCGTCAGCCAGTGCTCGTAGAGCTGCGAGGGAAGCTCGACGAAGTCGCGCGAGACGGACGTGCCCGAGATCGACGGCCAGCGCACCTCGGTCAGCATGCCGTGCAGGCCGTGGCCGAACTCGTGGAACAGCGTGCGCGCCTCGTCGAGCGAGAGCAGCGCCGGCTCGCCGGGGGCGGGCTTGGCGAAGTTCATGACGTTGTAAATCAGCGGCAGGGCGCCTTCGCCGAGCGAATAGCCGGATTCGAGGCTGCTCATCCAGGCGCCAGAGCGCTTGGAAGGACGGGCGAAATAGTCGGCAAGGAAGGTGGCGATGCGGTCGCCCTCGCGGTTGCGGACCTCGAAGACGCGCACGTCGGGATGCCAGGCGGCAATGCCGGGACGCTCGACGAAGGAGAGGCCGAAGAGCCGCGAGGCGACGTCGAAGGCGGCGTCGATGACCCGTTCGAGCTGGAGATAGGGCTTCAGTTCGGCCTCGTCGAAGGCGAATTTCTCGGCGCGGAGCTTCTCGGCGTAGTAGCGCCAGTCCCAAGGCGCGATCTCGTGATTGCGGCCTTCGGCCGAGGCGATGCGGGAAAGCTCGGCCTCGTCCTCCGAGGCCTTCTCCAGCGCCTTCTTCCAGACCGGTTCGAGCAGGCCCATGACGGCCGGCGGGGTCTTGGCCATCGTGTCGTCGAGCTTCAGTGCCGCGTAGTTCTCGTAGCCGAGCAGCCTCGCCTTTTCCGCGCGCAGCTCGAGCGTGCGCCGGACGATGTCGCGGTTGTCGGTCGGGCCGGGATTCTCGCCACGGCCGGCGAAAGCCCGGAAGGCCTTCTCGCGCAGATCGCGCCGGCCGGAGAAGGACATGAACGGCTCGTAGATCGAACGCGACAGGGTGACGGCGAACTTTCCGTCCTCGCCCCGCGCACGTGCGGCCTCGGCCATCGAAGAACGCAGAAATTCGGGCAGGTCGTCCACCTCTTCCGCCGAGAGGATCATCGACCAGCCCTTTTCGTCGGCGAGCAGGTTCTGACTGAAATTCGCACCGAGCGAGGCGAGTTCCTCGCCGATCGCGGCGAGGCGCGCCTTGTCCTTCGTGCCGAGCTTGGCGCCGGCGCGGACGAAGCGCTTCCAGGTCTTCTCCAGAACCCGCAGCGTCTCGGCGTCGAGGCCGAGTTCGGTCCGGCGCGCATACAGGGAATCGATGCGGGAAAAGAGGCGGTCGTTCATGTAGATCGCGGAGAAATGGCGCGACATCTTCGGCGCGATGTCGCGTTCCAGCGCCTGGATGGTCTCGTTGGTGTGCGCGCCGGCGCGCGCCCAGAACAGAGCCGAGACGTTTCCGAGCGGCTTGCCGGCAAGCTCGAAGGCCGACAGCGTGTTCTCGATCGTCGGTGCGTCGGGGTTCCCGGCTATCGCCGCGATCTCCGCGTCGTGAGCCTCGAGGGCAGCCGCGAAGGCAGGCGCGAAATCATCGTCGCCGATCCGCTCGAAGTCGGGAAGGCCGATCTCGCCGGTCCAGTTGGTGAGGGGATGCGATGCGAGATCGAACGGATGGGCGGCGGTCATGGAAACGATGCTCCGGGAGAAAAGTTCAGTCGGCATGTAGTCGCTGGAGGGGGATCGGACAACCGCTTGACGCTGATCGGCCGCCGCTCTATGTCCCGCTTATTATCAGTTCGGCTTACTAATTCAGATATGCCCCTTCTCCAGGATCCCGACTCGTTCGGATTTCTCGTCACCGATGTGTCGCGTCTCTTCCGCGCCGAGTTCGACAGGCGCGTGACGGAAACCGGGCTCGGGCTGACGCCCGGAGAGGCGCGCGCGCTGTTCCACGCCTTCCGCGCCGGTGTGGTGCGGCAGACCGTCCTTGCCGAGCGGATGGGCGTGGAGGCGATGACGCTCAGCACCTATCTCGACCGGCTGGAGGCTCGCGGCCTGGTCGAGCGCCGGCCCGATCCTACCGATCGCCGCGCCAAGCTCGTCCACCTCGCCGAGGGCGCTCACGATGTGCTGGAAACGATCCAGGCGATCGGGGTGAGCCTGCGGGCGGAAGTGGCCGAGAAGATCAGCGCCTCCGAATGGGAGCGTCTCAACACGGCGCTCAGGCTGGCGCGCGACAGCCTGAACCAGCTTCGCGTCGAAGCGATCCGGCGGGAGAGCGACGCCGCATGAACGTGATGCAGGGTGCGGTGGCGCCGCCGTTGATGTCGGAACGGCGCGTGGCGCTGATCGGCGCGATGCTCGTCGCGCTCGGCCCCGTCTCCATGGCCCTCTATACGCCGGCGATGCCCGAGATCGTGCGCGCCTTCGGAACGACGGAGGCGGCGGTCAATCTCACGCTGTCGCTCTACTTCGCCGGCTTCGCATTCGCCCAGCTGTTCTGCGGACCGCTGTCGGACGGGTTCGGGCGGCGGCCGGTGACCGTGGCGTTCATGGGGATCTACCTGTTCGCCGGCGTGGTCGCGCTCCTGTCTCGCGATATCAACGTGCTTATCGCGGCGCGCTTCCTGCAAGGCGTGGGGGCGGCTGCCGGCATCGCGATCGCGCGGGCGATCGTGCGGGACCTGTTCACCACCGAGACTTCGGCGAGGATCATGAACCTGATCGGCATGATCCTCGCCATCGGTCCCGCCTTCTCTCCGGTGATCGGCGGGGTGACGATGGAACTGTTCGGCTGGCACGCGATCTTCGCTCTGATGGTGGCCTTCGGAGTCGCGATCATCCTCGTCACGGTGTTCGCCCTGCGCGAGACGGTGACGCGCGACCTGAGCCGCATCCGGCCGGCGGCGATCCTGCGCTCCTACGGGACTCTGCTCGCCAGCCGCTATTTCATGTATCCGAGCCTGATGCTGGGTGGCACCGTCGGCGCGCTCTACACGCTGGCGACCATGCTGTCCTTCGTCCTGATAGAGCGGGCCGGACTGACGGCCACCCAATTCGGCCTGTCGATGCTGATGCAATCGGGCTCGTATTTCCTCGGGTCCGTCGTCGTGCGCTTCGTGATGCCGAAGCTCGGGTCGCGCGCGCTGGTGCCGATCGGCCTGGGTTTCGTGGCGCTTGGGGCGACCGGACTGCTCGTCCTGCTCAACGTTTTCGAGCCGGACTTCTTCACGGTGATGGTGCCGGTGGCCTGTTACGCCTTCGGCATCGCCTTCGTGACGCCGGCTCTCACCACGGCGGCGCTCGCGCCCTTCCCGCACATGGCGGGGGCGGCCTCGTCGCTGTCAGGCTTCATGCAGATGGGTGGAGGGCTTCTGGGCGCAATGATCGCGGTCGTGATCGGCGAGCCGGTGCTGGCGATGTCCACCGTCGTGCCGGCCATGGGAATGGTCGCCATCGCCTGCTGGTTCGGCTTCCGCAAGCTGCCCGATCCCACGCCGCATGTGCGGCCGGGGGAAGATCTTCCGGTCGGCTAGTTCGTCTCGGGACGTTCGAAATCGCCGGTCTCGGGGTTCATGATCCAGAGTTCGCCGGAGGAGATGTCGAACCAGGCGCCGTGAAGGCTGAGCCGCTCTTTCCGCTCGAGAATGCTGACGCAGGGAAACGTGCGCAGGTTGGCGATCGAGAAGCGGATGGAGATGCGCTCGAGCGCGGTTTGCCGTTCCGCTGCCGTGAGCATGGTGCTGCTGTTCACCGTCTCGGCGGCGGGTGCGACCAGGCTCATCCACTTGCCGATGAAATCGCCGGGCGACAGCGGCTCCGAAGGGTTGAGCGCCGCGTTGATGCCGCCGCAGCGGCCATGGCCCATGACGACGATATTCTTCACCTTCAAGCTCTGCACCGCGAATTCGAGCGCAGCGGACGTGGAGTGAAACTCGCCGTCCGGCGAATAGGGCGGAACGAGATTGGCCACATTGCGCACGACGAACAGCTCGCCGGGACCGGAATCGAAGATCATCTCGGGAGCTGCGCGGGAGTCGCAGCAGGCGATGATCAGGGTCTCGGGCGTCTGGCCGCTTCGCGCGAGCTCGCGGTAGCGAGTGGTTTCGTGGGCATAGCGGCCCGCCATGAAGGAACGGTAGCCGCTCAGAAGCTGTTCCGGAAAAGCGCTCATGCGTTTGCGATTAGCGGGAATCCGGATCGTTCGCAATTGCGAAGGTGATCGAAAGAGCTCACACCCAGATTGCAATCGGAATTGCGTGGCCATCGACAAGCGGCGGGGCCGGGAAGGGCACGGCGCGCCCCTCGGCCACGCGCTCGGCGACGAGCAGCATCGCGAACGCGTCGAGGACGTCGTCGTCGCCGGCGCCGCGCGGAGAGGGTCGGTCGAGGACGGACCGATCGAGGCCGCAACGGGCGAGCAGGGCGCGGCGTTCCTCCATGCCCGGCGGATGGACGCGACCCTTTACCTTCTTCGGCGAGGACATGGCGCACTTCCCGTTCAGCCGCCAGAACGCGACCTCGGGATGGGATTCGCGGATGCGGCCGCCCAGGTCAGGCCTCGCGCGCAAAAGGGTGTCGAGCTCGCGGATCTTCGAGAAGATGCCGAAGGCCTGGATCGAGATGGCGCGGGGCGGGTCCGAGGTGGCGCGCGCGACGACGCTGGCCCGCCTGTGCGCTTCGTACCAGGCGTCGAGCGAGGTGAAGGCGTCGGTCTCGGCGTAGACAGCCGCGCGGGACGGAATGGAAAAGACGCTCGACTGGCGGGCGCCGAGAAGCGGGCGAACGGCCATTTCCGGTCCGCGTCCGCCCTTGCGGGTGTAGTCGGGCAGACCGATCGGCATGTCCACGGCGATCACGGCGTCGCCGGGCAGGGCGCCGACAAGCTCTTCGAAGCGGCGAAAGACCTCGACCGTGGCCGCCCTGCCCGGGAGACGGACCGCCGCCACCCAGCCCGCCTTGCAGCCGTCGACGCCGGCAAGGGCGATCATGCGCGCCGGTCGCGGCTGGGGAAGGCCAGCTGGCGCGTCTGCACCATCGCCATCGGATGCGACAGGCTCTGGGCGTCTGTCTCGATCTGCAACTCGTCGCCGCCTCGGCGCGCCGTGCGGGCAAGGATCTCGAACACCGCCGCCGTCGTCGACTGAAGGGCTTTCTCCGGCGGCTGGCCCGCGAGATGCCGCGCCAGATAGACCGCGGCGGTCAGGTCGCCGAGCCCGTTGGGCGGGCGGTCGATCAGGCGATGTTCCGCCAGATGCGCGCGGGAGGGGGTGAGAAGGAGGTTGGCGATCGAGCCGTTCATCATCGCCGGCGCCGAGGTGACCAGCATGGTCGGGGGCGCGGCGTCGCCCGCGGCCCGGAGAACGCTGGAGATGTCGTCGAGCGGCTCGCCGGCCATCCAGGCGAGTTCGTAGCGGTTGGGGGTCGCCACGTCGGCGATCGACATCAGCCGGTCGCGGATCGCCACGGCCGTCGCCTCGGGCACGTAGAGGCCGCCGTGATCGCCGATCACCGGGTCGCAGACATAGACCGCGCGGGGATTGCGCGCCTTCACCGCGCCGACGAGCGACGCGACGGCCTGCGCCTGCGCAGCATCGCCGAGATAGCCCGACAGGACCGCGCCCACCTCGCCCAGCCAGCGCGCGCCTTCCAAGTCCTTCATCAGCGCGGCGAAATCGGCCGGCGGCGGGACGATGCGGGTGGCCGGGCCGTGGCCCGGATGCCAGGGCAGGATAACCGTCGGCACCGCCCAGACGGGAAAGCCCAGCGTTTCGAGCGCGAAGACGGCGGCGCGGTTGCCCACCGATCCGCGCGCCACGTGACTGGAGATGACGATCACCGCGCGCGGTGCGTCGGAACCTTGAGCCTGCATCTGTCCGTCAGCCGCCGAGGAGATAGAGGAGGAGCCAGCCGATGATGGCCAGCGTGATGAGGAAACCGATTGTGCGCCCGACGCGCGTGCCCCAGACTTCGATCCTGTCGGTCTGGTCGACGTCGCCGGCGCTCAGGTGACTGCGCAGCCGATCGGTGCCGCGGCCGATCAGCGATGCGTCGGCGGAGGATTCCTTCTCCACCCGATCGAGGATGCGGCGCGCTTCCAGCTCGGAATCGTCGTCTCGTCTTGCCATGATGCAAGTCTAGCCGCTGCGCGGCGTCGTGCACAGGGGAGAGACGAGCTTGTCGTTTCCTTCCGCGACATGGCGCGATATGGTGGCGGCCGATCCGGCGAGATCCGCAATTGGACTGTTGAGGGGAAAACGATGATCGCTTCCGACCTGAGCCCGGCCTTCCGCCTGCCGCGCCTCGGCGCATTTGTTCTCCTGCTGCTCGCGCCGCTTCTGTCCGGCTGCGGCTTCAACACGATCCCGACGGCGGAGGAGAAGGCGAAGGCGGCCTGGAGCGAGGTGCTGAACCAGTACCAGCGCCGGGCGGACCTGATCCCCAATCTCGTGGAAACGGTGAAGGGCTATGCGGCGCAGGAGCGGGAAGTGCTCGAAGCCGTCGTCGAGGCCCGCGCCAAGGCGACCCAGCCGCAGATCCAGGTGACGCCCGAGCAGCTGTCCGACCCCGAGGCCTTCAAGGCCTTCCAGGAGGGCCAGGCCGGACTGACCGGGGCGCTGTCGCGCCTGCTGGCGGTGGTCGAGAACTATCCGGACCTCAAGTCGAACCAGAACTTCCTGGCGCTGCAGGCGCAGCTGGAGGGGACCGAGAACCGCATCGCGGTGGCGCGGCGCGACTATATCGAGGCGGTCCGGGTCTACAACACCTCGCTGCGCACGTTCCCGTCGCTGCTGTGGGCTAAGTTCTGGTTCACCTCGAACGAGCCGTTCGCGAATTTCACGGTGGAAGAGGACAAGATGGAGGTGCCGAAGGTCGACTTCGGCACCAAGCAGGGCGGCTGAACCGGTCCGCGACATGATGCTCGCGGCCGGCAGTCGAAGCACGGGCGTCTGCGCGCGGCTGCTGTCGGCGCTGGTGTTCCTCGCGGTGGCGTTCGCCCCGGCGTTTGCCGCCGATCTCCTGCCGCTGACCGGCCGCGTCGTCGACCAGGCCGGCATGATCGACGCGGCGACGGAAGCGCTGTTGACGTCGAAACTCGAAGCGTTCGAGCAGAAATCCTCCGACCAGATCGTCGTCGCGACGATGAACAGCCTGGGCGGCGATACGATCGAGGATTTCGCCAACCGGCAGTTCCGCGCCTGGGGGCTCGGGCAGGCCGGCGAGAACAACGGCATCCTGCTGCTGGTGGCCAAGGACGACCGCAAGATGCGGATCGAGGTCGGCTACGGGCTCGAAGGCACGCTGACCGACCTGCATTCCAAGCTGATCATTGAGAACACGATGGTTCCGGCCTTCCGGGCAGGCGACTTCTCCGGCGGCATCTCGCGGGCGGTGGACGACATCATCCTGGTGCTGGAGGGAAACGCGGCGGAGCTGGAGGCGCGGGCCGAACGCAACCAGGACCAGACGGCGGAGCAGATCGACTGGGCGGTCGTCCTGTTCATCACGATCTGGGCGACGCTGTTCTTCGGCGGCTTCCTGATGGCGATCCTAGCGCCGATCTTCGGCAGGAAGCTCGGCCCCAACCGCTACCGCTGGCTCGGCATGGACATCACGATCGGCGGCGGCTCCTCGGGAGGCAGCCGGTCGAGCGGGTCTTCAAGCTGGTCGTCGGGGAGTTCTTCGGGCGGCGGATTCTCAGGCGGCGGCGGTTCTTCGGGCGGCGGCGGGGCATCGGGCGGATGGTAGGGGAGGCGAGATGAGCGGCGACGTCGATCATTCGCGGGTGTCCGCCGCGATCCGCACGGCGGAGAAGTCCACGTCGGGCGAGATCTACTGCGTGCTCGCCCGCTCCAGCGACGGCTATTACCACCCGGCGGCGACGGTGCTGTCGGTCGCGATCCTGGCGGCAAGCGTGTTCGTCGCGCTCTGGCTGGATACCAGGTGGGACCGGGTCGGCGCGTTCGCCTTCGCGCTTGCGCAATGTCTGGCGCTCGCCGCCGGCCTTGTCGTCCTGAAGGCGTTTCCGGCGCTGCGCATCCGGCTGGTCCCCAGGCGCGTGCGCTATGCCAAGGCGCATGCGAATGCGGTGCGCCAGTTCCTGTCGCGCAACGTCCACACGACCAGCGCGCGCACCGGCGTGCTGATCTTCGTGTCGCTGGCGGAGCGCTATGCCGAGGTCGTGGCGGACGCTGGCATCAACGAGAAAGTGCCGCAATCCGACTGGAACCGGATCGTGGCTGGCCTGACCGCCGCGGCCTCCGAGGACCGGCTCACGGAAGGTTTCGAAGGCGCGATCGCGGCGGCCGGCGCGCTGCTTGCCGCGCACTTCCCCTATCACGCCCACGACCGCAACGAGCTCGACGACAAGCTGGTCGAAATCTGAGTGGAAAAGTTTCGGCCCGGCGGGACTGCGCGCTTGCGCGGAATCGCCGACGCGGCCTATGGTTAAGACATCATGAAGACGCTGACCATAGACATACGCAGAGCCGAGCCTGGCGATGCGGCTGCGATCGCTTCGATTCATCATGCGGCATGGCAGGGGGCCTATGCAGGGATCATCCCGCATCGGGCGCTGACAGCGATGATCAATCGCCGCGGCGAAAGCTGGTGGGCGAGCGCCATCCGCCGGGCGGCGTCGGTTCTGGTGGTCGAAGTGGGCGGGACGGTCGCGGGCTACGCCACGATCGGCCGCAACCGCTCGCGCGACTTGAAGCAGGAAGGCGAGATCTACGAGCTCTACGTGAAGCCCGAATACCAGGGCGTAGGCCTCGGCACGCGGCTGTTCCAGGCGGCGTGGGAGCGTCTCGACGCCCACGGGCTGAAGGGCCTGGTCGTGTGGGCGCTCGAGGAAAACGAGAACGCCACCGCTTTCTACCACGGACTCGGCGGCCGCGACGTGGCGGAAGGCGTCGAGATCTTCGACCAGAAGGCGCTGCGCAAGATCGCCTTCGTTTGGAAGTAGCCTGTCCCGCGGCAGGGTCCGACCGGGCCTATTCGACGCCGGCCTTGTCCTCGAAATAGCTGGTCGGCTGGATGCCGGTGTTGCGGCGGTTGCCGTGCCACATCGGTTCCGAATAGCGGCAGGCGAAATCGCGGGCCTCCTCGTCCGCGACCTTGCGCGCCAGCACATTGGCATCCTTGTTGGCCGTCGCCTCGACATAGCCGACGACGCAGGCCTCGCCCTCGTCCTTCTGCCCGACCTTCGAGATCACCAGAACCTGGACTTCCGGCAGCGGGTCGCCCTTGTCGTCGGTGCCCGACGAGACGAACCAGCGCCGTATGGCGGCGACCGGAACGCCGGCCTCCAGCCGCCATTCGACGGTGTCGCCGGCATGGTTGAAGCCGGTGAAGGTCTCGAAGGCGCCCTTCTCGTACCAGGGGCCGACATGGCCGTAGAACGCCGACTGCCGCAGGTCGCCCTCGGCGAAACGGATCTCGTATCCGCCATAGCCCCTGCAGATCCAGGTGCCGCCGAGTTCGTCCGTCTCGACCTCGCGGCAGTCCTTTTCGAAGTCGACTTTCGTATAGGCGCTTTCGGCGGCATATGCCGCCATCGACGACGCCAGAAGCAGAACGCCGGCCAGTGCGCGCATGTCGGTTCCCCAGATTGGAAGGGCATTCTTGGCGCGCTGCGGGCCGGCGTCAATGCAGCCGCTTGCGCTGCAGCGCACAAAAAGGTAGCGCTGCGCCGAAACGTGGAGCCCTCTCATGCGCATCGACGCCATTCCGATCGGAAACAATCCGCCCGAGGACGTGAACGTCATCATCGAGGTGCCGATCGGCGGCCAGCCGATCAAATACGAGATGAACAAGGAGGCCGGCACGCTGTTCGTCGACCGCTTCCTCTACACGCCGATGGCCTATCCCGGGAACTACGGCTTCGTGCCGCACACGCTGTCGGGCGACGGCGACCCGGTAGACGTGCTGGTGTGCAACACGCGCGAGCTGATGCCCGGGTGCTACATCAATGTGCGCCCGATCGGCGTGCTGATCATGGAGGACAATGCGGGGCAGGACGAGAAGGTGATCGCCGTGCCGATGCCGAAGCTCACCCGCCGCTACGAGAAGGTGCTCAACTACACCGATCTGCCCGAAATCACGCTGCAGCAGGTCGAGCACTTCTTCTCGCACTACAAGGACCTGGAGCCCGGCAAGTGGGTGAAGATCGGCGGCTGGCACGACGCCTCGCGCGCCCGGCAGATGATCGCCGAGGGGATCGAGCGCGCGAAGAAGGCCAAGTAAGTCTCAGGAAACGTCGCTCAGCTGCTCGGCAGCAGCTCCGCGATCCGTTTCGCCAGCGCGTCGGGATCGCCCTCTACGCTCACCGTCTTGATGCGCGACGTGCCGCCGGCGGTGACCGACACCGAACGCCCGGGCACGCCCAGCCAGTCCGCCACCAGCCGTTCGAGGGCCGCGTTGGCGGCGCCCTTCTCCGGGACGGCGCGGACACGGGCGGCGAGATAGGCCGCGCCGTCCGACGCGGCGGACACACCTTCGACACGATCGGCCGAGGATTTCGGCGTCAGGCGGACGCGGATCTCGATGCGGCCCGCCGCCTTCCGGACGGGCAGGTCCATCTCAGGACAGGAGCGCCGGCGCGATCGTCGTCAGGATCAGCTGGCGAATGAAGAACAGGATCAGCAGCAGGATGATCGGCGAGATATCGATGCCGCCGAGATCGGGCAGAAAACGCCGGATCGGCCGCAGCGCCGGCTCCGTCACCTTGTAGAGAAAGTCGGCGACCATCGCGACGAACTGGTTGCGCGTGTTGATCACGTTGAAGGCGAACAGCCAGGAGAAGATCGCCGACAGGATGATCAGCCACCAGTAGATGTCGAGCGCCAGAATGATGGTCTGGATGAGGGCCAGCATGAACGTCTCCGTGATCGTCGCGCACATGTAGCCACTGCGGGCCGGAGCGGCAAGGGCGGGCGCGGCGGCATCGCGCATTGCGCTTGACAGGAGAGGGGGGCCGCACATAAATGCCGCCCATCCGCTGGAACGGGGCTGTAGCTCAGCTGGGAGAGCGCGTCGTTCGCAATGACGAGGTCAGGAGTTCGATCCTCCTCAGCTCCACCACCGGCGGATTGGCTAGACCGAGCCCACAACTTGCGTGGCGGATAGCCCCGCGTTTTCCGTGACTTGGCAGATACCAAGCCATCATTTGCGCCCGTAGAGACGCGCATTTAGCCCGTCTTGCGGTCGTTTCTCGCCCACCGTCTCTCGGTGCCATTTCCCGTGCCCTCAAGTTTGCCCGTTTGATGCATGACCATCGTCACGATGTGCATTTCTCTCGCCATGCATCGCGTTTTCATCTTGCGACGTTGGACGCAGTTTCGCTCCCGAGCAGATCGCTCAGGATCACGGCGAACTGTGATGCTGATGATGCCTAAGGGCGTTTTCGAAACGCCGCTTCCTGGTCGACCCAGAGATTGGGAATGTCGTCACGCGCAAGACGCCGGGCGGTCAATGACGTGGATTGACGACCAGTGAGGATGGCGTCGAGAGTTGCGGGGCTCAGGAAGGCGAGGGGCAGAACGCGTCCGACGTCGGCTCGATCAACGCCGAAGGTCGATGCGATGCTGCTTGTGGTCATCGGCGTCGGGCCTGTGAGCCTGTCGAGATAGACATGCGCCCGGGCGATCAGATCGACCAAGGAGGCGACTTGCTCCGGCTGCGCGTAGGGTGAATCGATCACGATGCGCATGCCCGTCCCTCGACGGCGGAGGAGAACCGGAAGTTCAATGGTAACCGCATTGGGGGTGTCTGTGCGTCGCATGTCATCCGCGTCATCGATGCTTTTGGCCTGATTGATCGTGTGAATTTCACCATCGACCAGTCGCCAAACAATAGCCCAAGCGTTCACCTCGAACCGGATTGCCGACGTCGACACTGTGATCGACCGGAACACGAGTTGGATCACCGAGCGCTGACTATCGGCGTCCTCATGCTCCGAAAGGGACAGGGCGAGGCCGGCTGCGCGATCCAGACCCACCAGAATCCGATCGGGCGACGCATATTGCTCGACCCATCCTGCGATAAGGCCCCGGTCCCTGAGGATCGCACTGGCCTGGTTGCGAACGACCCTCTCGATCTCCGACGCTGGCATGCGCCAGCTGTCTGGAACAGTGTCGGGCGATCGTCTTACTCGCCCGGAGACATAGTACCGGTATCGACGTCCATTCGCTTTGCCATGGGTCGGCGCCATCCGATCTCCAGCGTCGTCGAACAGAATGCCGGTCAGAAGATGTGAGTCGCGCCGCATCGCTGTTCCCTTCGGAACCGGTGCTCCCTCGGCAAGCTGCTTCTGGACCGCGTCGAAGAGATCGACGTCGATGATGCCTTGATGCTCGCCGTCATAGACCTCACCCCTGTGGCGGACCTTGCCAATGTAAAGTGGGTTGGCCAGCAGCTTGTAGAGCATGCCCGACGCCATCGGCCGCGCATGATAGCGGCTCGATGGAGTGGCCGCAGCCTCCCGACTCACCTGCGCGGCGAGCTTCGGCACCGACTTCAGGTCCAGGTATCGGTTGAATAGGCTCCTAACGAAGCTGGCCTCCGATTCGTTGACCAGCAGTTTGCGATCCTGAACCCGATAGCCGAGCGGCACGGTGCCTCCCATCCACATGCCCTTCTTGCGGGATGCGGCGATCTTGTCGCGGATGCGCTCGGCGGTGACCTCTCGCTCGAACTGGGCGAAGGAGAGCAGTACATTGAGGGTCAGCCGTCCCATGGATGTCGTGGTGTTGAACTGCTGCGTCACGGAGACGAAGGAGACTCCGTTGCCGTCGAACACCTCGACGATCTTGGCAAAATCGGCGAGCGAGCGGGTGAGCCGGTCGATCTTGTAGACGACCACGACATCGACTCGTTTATCCCGGATGTCCTGCAGCAATCGGAGAAGGGCAGGTCGCTCCATCGTGCCGCCGGAGATGCCGCCGTCGTCATAATGGTCGGGCACCAGCTTCCAGCCGAGGCCAACCTGCGATGTGATATAGGCAGCACAGGCCTCCCGCTGTGCATCGAGCGAGTTGAACTCCTGATCGAGCCCTTCCTCGGTCGACTTACGGGTGTAGACCGCACAGCGCAGACGGGGCTGCGATGATCGAGACGTGATCGCTCCGGGCGAGGCCGATCCGACGGAGTGACGGGCGACAGGATTCGCGTTGCTCGTGCTGGTCGAGGATGCGCCGTTGTTCCTCATAGCCCGAAGAACCTCGGTCCCGACCAGTGAGCACCGGTGATCTTGCCGGCAATTGCCGTCAGCGAAGGGTAGACCTTCGCCTCGAACACATAACCGCCCTCGATTACGTCGACGACATGGGTCTTGCCGTTCCACTCCCGCATCAGCCGGGCACCCGGGGTCAGCCTCCGCCGCTGGCGTGGCGGCGGTGCCACAATGATGGGGCTGCTTAGATCAGCGGGGGTTTCGTCGTCGATCACCATCTTGCTCTGCCGATCGAGATCGATGACTGCTCGCTTGTCGCGGGCGAGCATCTCGTTCTCGACCCTGCTTATAGCGGACCTGAGCAGACGACGCGTCTCGGTGGACAATCCGCCGAGACGCTTTGCCTGGTGATGCCAGGCCACCGCTCTGACGAGCAGATCCTGGCGCACACCCTTGGGCGGCCGCACGCCATAGATCTTGAGCCAACGCTCAACGAGATCCTCGCGCGAGAGGTCGCTCAAGGCAGCGACCTCGGCGCCAATGTCGGGTTTTCCGCGCATGGCGATCAATCCGCTGCCTTGGCAGCATAATCGACAATGCGGTAGCGGCGCTGGCCATCCTTGCCGACTTCGCTCACCAGGTTGAGGCCGAGCTTCTTCCGGACGACCGCGGAGAAGAATCCGCGCACCGAGTGTGACTGCCAGCCGGTGACTTCGACGATCTGGGCGACGGTCACGCCGCGGGACAGCTGCAGCTTCTTCAGCACGATCTCGGACTTGGACGCATCAGGACGACCCGCTGCACTGCTCGGTCGGGAAGCCTTCGCTGGATCTGAGACGGTGGGCGACACCGTCGGTGCGTCGGCGTCAACCTCTTCGCTTTCCGTCGGGATGCGGTCCGGTAGTATGGTGATGTGTGACATTGTGCTCTCCGTCAATGATCGCACTGGACGATCCAGCGCCTGCACTGAGGCGAGCCCGCACTGGGGCGGGCGGAGAGGGGTGCCGGGTCGGCGCGCTTGGAGAGCCGTCGGGTGTCACGCCATAAGCAATGCTCGGTTCGCGGTTGAAGTCCAGCGAGTCTTCGGCACTTGTTGTTCGTGGTCGGATCGAGGTTAATGGCCGGCGTCGGGAGGATATATAAGTCTGAGCGGTGCGTGTGGAGCAGTGGGGTTATCGTCCGCCGGGAGGGCATCGAAAGCTTCACGCCATCGAATCGTGACCGTTACAGCGTATCGCCGGCCAACCGTGCGATTGCCTCCAGCATCCGGTTCGACTCTCGCTGGTCTACCGTAGGCAGCGAAGCACCGACATCCGATCTGCGGTAGAACGTTTTTGATCGATCCCTTATGTCTAGATGGGGGCCGTAACCTGAATGTCCGGTATTGGAGCGAGACTTTGAAAAGCCGACATAGAACAACAATCAGATGTCCACTGGACGGGCGGCCGCGCCACTTCTCGACACCAGCGCAGGGCGCTTCCCACTCGAATGTTGAGCCGAGTGCTAACCCCTTAAATCTTCAGCCAACTATGCTTGGTGGACCGCCGAGTTCATCACCTTCGGCCCCCTCCATACGCGCTTCAAGCTCGTTCAAAAATGGAGAGCGCCCCCAATGCATCCTTCCGCGTCCCGTATCGACATAACCGGAATACAGCATGTGAATTTCATCGCGGGCCCGCGTCAGGCCCACATAGAACAGGCGGCGGCTTTCCCGCCGCGCCGCAGGAAGTTCGTTGCGCCAGGGCAAGCTGCCGAGATCGAGCCCCACCATGATGACCACGTCGTACTCGCAGCCCTTGGCGGAATGCAGGGTCAGAAGGTTGAGGTGAAGCGGCGAGCCGTCGCGACCGCCAAGGCTTGCGAGGTCGAGATCGGCGAGCGCCCCGCCAACCGCGAGCGCGGTCGACATGCGTTCGACCTGTTCGGCCTGATCCGCGAGACTTGGCTCGGCCGCGATCAGCGCATCGAGCATCCCGTCGTGCAAGGACGCGACAAAATCGCGGGCAAGCCCATCCTCTGCTCTGAGCGACCAGAGAAGTCGGGTAAGGCTTTGCAGCTCCGCGCTGGCCTCCGCCTCCGATATTCGAGCGCGATGAAAGCCGATCCAGCGATCCAGCAGACCACGCAGCTGGGGGCGCGCTTCCCGCCACCCGCCCGCGCACCAAGCCGCGCAATCCTCGATCCAGCTCGTGAGCGCGACCTTGCGATAGGGCGCCGCCGTGTCGACCCGCACAAAGTCGAGGCCTGCCGCCGCAACGGCCTCCGCGACCACGTCGCCGACGCGATAGTCTCGATAGAGGATCGCGATGTCGCCGAGCGCCCGGCCGGGTTTGGCCGCAAGCGCCGCTGGAATGATCTCGGCGATCGCATGCGCTGCTTGCCCCTCCAGGCCATCGTCGCATTCGACCATCGCGATAACAGCCTGGCGGTCCGGGTCGTTCGACTGGTAGCCGCGAGCCTCGCCCAGGGCCATTTCCGAGGCGCTGACAATGCTTGAGGCTGAACGGTAGTTCAGCTGAAGCTGTACGCGCTCGACATCGTCGCGCTCAGCCAGTTCCTGCAACAGAGCTCCATCCGCGCCGGTGAAGCCGTAGATCGATTGGTCAGGGTCGCCGACGGCGAACAGGCGGACACCTCCGTCGAACGCCACGCGCTTGACAATGCGGTGCAGCGCCACGCCCAAGTCCTGATATTCGTCGACCGCCAGGACAGGAAACTTCGCCTGCAGAAGCGGCAGCACCCAATCATGCTCCGACACCAGCCGCTGGCCGAAGATCACAAGGTCATCGAAATCGACGAGACCGGTTCGCCGCAGTTCAGCTTCGTAGCCTTCCGCCCACGCCGCAAGCTCCTCCTCAGCGGTCCAGTCTTCCGACGTTCGATCGAGGATCGACCGCCGATGGCGGCCGAGGTCCATCGACTTATAGGGATGACCTGCGCCAAAGAGCCTGTCGCCGATCCGCCGCATCGCCTGATCGCTCTGCCGCTGCGTGGCAATGGCAAGGGGAAACGGCACCGGGAGATCGGCAAGACGACCATAAGGCATCAGCAGATGTCTCAGGCAGAAGCCATGGACGGTGCCGATGAAGAGGTTCGGCGCCTCCCGCAGGCCCAGCCGCTCCAGACGGCGCGTCAGCTCGCGCGCGCACTCCTGGCTATAGGTGATGCATGCCGCACCTCGCGGCGCGCGCACGTCCTCAGCCATGATCCGGGCAAGCTTGAGCACCAGCGTCTTGGTCTTGCCGCTGCCGGGGCCTGCGAGCACGACGCAGTGTCCCGTCGAGTCATAGGCTGCTTGCTGGCCAGGATTGCTGGCCAGATCAGCCGCTTGGGCAAGATATGCGGCGCTGACACTACGCAAGGGCATCGCGAATGTGCTCCAGCGCCCGCCGGATGTAGTCCGGGCACGTATCTTCATCGACGTGTGGCGCCAGAGCCTGAGCGAAGCGCCCTTTGCCGATCCGTTCGATGAGCTTGATCAAGCGCTCCTCATCAAGGGTGTCGGTATCGTCAACCCAGCCCTGGATAACCTCCTGGGTGTTCTGATTGATCGCTAGCTCCTCCCCGATGACCTGCTGCATCGCTTCGGCAAGGCCGCCGGTGAAGAGCTCCGGCTCAAGCGTATTGCTGTTGACGAAGTAGCCGAACGGTTCGGCGCGCGCGATCACAGCGTCGACGTCCAATGGCGCGTAGTTCACGCCATCCTCGACCAGCCGCAGCACATTGATCAGCCGTCGGCGGACTAGCGGCGGGTTTGCACCATTTGGATCCCGGTCCGTCAGAATGACGTGCGGGATATTCAGTCCCTGCGGTCCCAACAACTTCACGTAGGGCGTGAAGTTTGTGCCGCTCACGGAGCAGACGGTGATGCCGAGCATATCGAGCGGGATGTCCAAGGCCTCGGCGAATGCAGGGATAAGAAACCGCTCGGCATCGCCCTCGACGAGGATCACGCCTCGCGCGAAGAAGATCTCACCGCGGCTGACATCGATGTAACGCTGCAGGTCCGCCTCATCGCGTGCCGTCAGGGGCGCCGTGGCCGTGGACACCGCGGTCGTCGCCTCCTCGCCGGCGTCGTGCCGGAGCAGGACGATCGAGCGGATCGGGGTCACGCTCGCGATATGCGGCGAGTGCGTCGTGAGGATGGTTGTGAGCGGCGGCGTGTCTTCCTCTTCGTCCCCAGCCCCGCCGAGGAAGTACCGGTAGACGAGCCGCTGTACATGCGGGTGAAGGTGCGCTTCGGGCTCTTCGACCACGAAGAACGTATGGTCGCGCTCGCCATCCGTGACCAGACGATCGAGCTCAAGGCTCTTCAACGCCAGGAAGATCAGATTGGCGGTGCCGAGGCTGGCGTCGCCAATGCCGCGCGCACCATTGTCGATCAGCAGCCGGAGGCTTCGCAGCAAAGCATCGACGCGGGTTGGCGCAAGACCAAGCGTGAGCGGAACGGCATGCTGCTCGCCCGCAATAGCGATCAGCCGTTCGCTGATGCGCTGCGCGGTGGCAACCACCTCGGCATGACCAGCAAGCTCGGCTTGCGCCTCGTTGACCTGCTGCTGGATCTCGTCGCGCGCGTCTTCGTCCAGCGAGGTCGCCAGTTCCTCGATGAGAGGCCTCAACGGCGAGTTCCGCCAACTCGACAGGTCCTTCTCGGCGTCGCGCAGCGCGACCTGTACGTCGAGCGGCAGCATCCGGCGGAAGGTCGAGCCGATCGACATATCGGGATCGTCGCCGCCGAAAATGATATACTCGTAGTCAGCCAAGCTCTCAGGCTCGCGGCCGAGATTTGCCTTCGGCTGAAAGCGGTACGTCAGACGCGCGACCATGGGCGGGCCCGGATCGACCACGCAGTCATTGAGATGCGCCATCAATCGCGGATCGTCGGTAAAATCGGTGAGATCGACTGAGATTTCGATGGTCTCGCCGAGCTTGTTCTCGCCCAGCCCATCCCAGAAATGTTCGAGCCCGAGCTGGCGGTCGCGTTCCGACAGGCCCGGATCCAGGATCAACTGCAGGGCGCGAATGAAATTGCTCTTGCCGACTTTGTTCTCGCCGACAATGACGATGCTCTCGCCGGTCTCGATGTCAATGTCCGAGAAATTTGCGAAATTGCTGATCTTTATGCGTGATATGCGCACACGTCCGTCCCCACTCGTTATTCTCTATTGTTGCGGTTGGCCCGCTCGGCGATGTCGGCGCAGCGCGTCATCAACGCCTCGAAAGTTTCGGCGTCGTCGAGCAGCAGACCGTCCTCCACCATCCGGGTGTAGTCGTCGCCAAGCGCCTTGAGCGCTTCGCCTGCCGGCACCAGGCGCAGGCCGCCATGGACCGCGGCCCGATAGTCAATCGGTTCACGATCGGCCCCTTTTCGGCGAAGAACATCGCCTTGTGGCGCGCGACAGCCTCCGCCAAGTCGCGATCGGCAAAGGCACTTTCGGCGAGGCCAGCCTCGTCCAATCGCACCACGTCATGCCAATGACGGGCGAAGCGCTCCCCACGCAATCGCTCTTGCAGGCAGAAGACATGGATCGCCGTAGTCTTCTCCCAGAAGGTTCGCTCAGCGTGCATCACCCGAGGGCGGGCGGTGGGAAAGACCACATCATCGACCAGGCCGGCCGCATCGCAGGCGACATCGCGCTCGCTTGCCGGCTCGCCGGTCGAGCGCGCGCCGAATTCGAGCATGACGCTTGGCGCGACGTAACCCGTCCCTGTGGTCGTCGCCTCATAGTCGATGAACAGCTTCTCGCCCTCGGCGCGAACGGACGCTGCTAGTTTCTCCTTCGCCAAAGCGTCGGCGATCGCCGGCTGGACCGATCCGGCCACCCATTCAGGAAGCCGCTTTCGCACCTCGCTCGACCAGCGCTTCTCCTCACTGCGCGATTTCGGCAGCGCTTCGCCGTTTTCGCCGACGAGATCAGGAGCAATCGCGCGGATATCGTAGGTGAGATCGACGTCCTCCGAAAAACGCCGGATCACGCCATAGGCCTTCGACAGCGACGTGCCGCCCTTAAAGACGAGGTGCTCGCCCAGTGCGGTGTCATAGAGTGCCGCCAGCGCCGAAACCACCCAAGCATCCTTTTCGAGGAGATGAGCGGGCCGACCCGATTTGTCGGCGGCAATACCAATCACGTCACGTCGATCCGACGCCGACAGGCGGAGAAACACATCAGCCATGCGCGGCCTTTCCGACGCTGCGCGCAAGCCATGTCGGAAGCTGGGGCGCCACCGCCACCAACTCCTGGAATGTCGTCGACGGCAGCTTGCGCTTCAAAGCCTGAAGCGCTGCCTCCGCCTTTTCCGGGCCGAGCCACGCTAGAGCCCGCACAGCCTCGCCAGCCGGCCGATCGGCCAGGGCAAGCTGCCAGCGCGGCGCGTGCCGAAGTTCAACGATTTGCTTTCCCAAGCTCATCGTGCGGCTACGACCCGACGTCAGATAAACCGATCTCACCGGCACCTGTGTCGTGAGCCCGAGCGTGTTTGCAGCTGCCGCCCCGCTGGGCACGATGACTTCGCCGCGCTGACTGGCCAGCGCTTCGACGGCTTGCTCGACCGAAGGGGACCTCGTACCGAACCGGCTGGAAATCGGGCGCAGATAAACACCGCGCCCAGCCCTCATCAAGCGGCCCCGCTCCACAAGGCGCGACAACGCCTGGTCGACGGCTGCCCGATTGCCAAGGTGCAGCAAGCCCTTGGCGGATATCGGCGCACCCTCGGGCAAGCCTTCCGCGTGTACCAGAATCTGCTCGGTCAATCGCTGCATCACCAATCTCCTGTCAGAAATATACGCGGTTTTCTGACAGTTTTCAAGTTCGTTAGCTTTTCACGTGGAGCAATCTTGACCGGATGTTTATGACCGGGCATATTCGCCTTAATTGGAGATTCGACTATGTTTGTCTACAACCCCGAAAAGTTCGCATCGCTCTCCGAGTCCGAACTCGGCCAACAGCTCTGGGCCTTCCTGACCCGGCCTGAAAACGTCGCCCGTCTCGAGACCGCGTCGGAGCTGAGCAAGCCCGCCGTCGAAGGGATCGAAGAGCAGATCCTCGAAGCGTTCCGCGAGGAGGTGCTGGCGGATCGGGTCAAGCAGATGATCGGCCACATGGTGCGGCAGATCCTGGAGCAACGCGGTTGGGTGCTCGACCAGGGCGACGTCAAGGTGCAGTCGGTGCCCTTCATGAAGGCCGCACGCTATCGCCGACCGGATTGGTTCACCTTCCACGCCTTCCGCAACACCAGCGATCCGCGCGACGTCGTCATCACCGACCGCCGCCAGAACGCTACCCTGCC
The DNA here is from genome assembly GCA_019635735.1 of Mesorhizobium sp. Taxonomy (GTDB): domain Bacteria; phylum Pseudomonadota; class Alphaproteobacteria; order Rhizobiales; family Rhizobiaceae; genus Mesorhizobium_A. The sequence continues at coordinate 10,018 of JAHBYX010000002.1, read as the reverse complement.
CGAGGACGCGCGCTGGACCTACTACGCCACCTTCGCGAGCCCAATCAAAGCCGCCGTAGCCTTCGGCGTCCGCGACATCAGCCATTTGCGTCAGCAGGTGCATGCGAATGGCTATCAACGCGTCCGCGTCGAGCGGATGCTGCGGCGCGCGTGAGGTCGGACATGGCGACGACATCGATCGACGAATTCATCCGCGTATCGCAGCTGCTCTCCGGCCTGACCCTTTCGGTCCCCATCATGATGATGACGCGGGACGAGGTCGAAAGGATCGTTTCCGACGCGGCGACCGACACGACGCTCGCATCCCTGGATCGCGAGTTGCGCGCCAAGCTCAAGGCGGTGACCGCACCCGAGGACCATGTCCAGATGGCGCAGGCCTATGAGGCCTACTCCGAAGCATCCTTCTATCTGGCGATGAAGGAACGCGGCGTCGTTTTGGAGCGCACTCCCGGCACCGGCGGCCACAAGGCGAAGCGCCCGGACTTCCGCTACTCGTACAGCGCCGGCGAACTCTATTTCGAGGTCAAGGCCCTCGAAATCGCCGAACCGCTGCGGCGTCACAAGGAAATCGGTCACGAGGCGTTGGAGGTCGCGGCCGAGTTGGACGAACGCGCGCGGCAACCCGGAATCCACTTCGGCAAGCCGGTAGAGATATCCGGCCATCTGCCCAATGCAGGTTCCGTCGCGCGGATCGACGACACGATCCAGAAGATCAGCAACAACATCAAGCCCGGCCAGATCGAGTACGGCCCGACCGTACTTGTCGTCGATCTCGGACGCCTCAGCAGCATCGCGCAAGGTCCTTCCGGCCTTCTGCCCGTCTTCTTCCACGCCGGGCCACCGGCGGAAAGCTGTGTAAGCGGCGAGCTGTGGCAGATCGCGCTCGGCCAGCCCGGAGAGCAGATCCTGTCGCTTCCGGAGTTCGACGGCAAAAGCAATCTGGCGGGCCACCAGACACAGGTCGGCATTCTCCGTCAATTCCCTACCCTGATGGCGATCACGTTCTTCCTGCCGCGCTGGAGCGAGAAACCCGAGCTGCTGACGATTTGGAACGTCGGCTGGGATCAGACGGCCCTGGAGAATCCATGCAACCTCGACGAATATCAGATCGGAGATGTTCTTCACAATTATTCCGATGGCCTGAATGATCAGCGGAACGAACTGGGTTGGGATTTTCGTGTAAGTCGATAGACCTTTTACATTACTGCATCGGGCAGATGCGTGCGCGGCCCCGACGCATCATCATTGGGCTGGAACACATCGACCGGGGGCACGACCGTCAGGGCGGACAACGACCGGGTACAAAGGAGGAAGCATGATCGGTCGCGGATCTGAATGGCGGCGCTGGGAGCCACATATTCACGCCCCGGGAACCGTCCTGAACAATCAGTTCGGCGGTGGCACGCCGTGGGAGACCTATCTCACGTCCCTAGAAACCGTCACGCCGAAGATCGAGGCGATTGCAGTCACGGACTACTATCTGACGGACACATATGAGGAAGTGCTGAAGCACAAGACGGCGGGCCGCCTGCCCAACGTCCAACTCATTTTCCCGAACGTCGAGTTGCGCCTCGACGTCGCGGCAAAGACCGGCTTCGTCAACCTGCACCTTCTGGTCAGCCCCGAAGACCCCAAGCACATCGAGGAGCTGCATCGCATCCTTCAGCGTCTTCAGTTTCAGGCGCATGGCGATACCTTCAACTGCACACGCCAGGACCTGATTTCGCTGGGCAAGAAGGCCGACACGACCATTGTCGATGAACGGGCCGCGCTCGCTCACGGCGCGACGCAGTTCAAGGTGAATTTCGATCAGCTTCGTCGCGTCATGCGAGAGAGCGACTGGGCGAAGGCGAACATCCTGATTGCTGTCGCCGGCGCGGCTGGCGACGGGACGTCTGGCTTGCGACAGGCCGCCGACGCGACGATGCGTCAAGAGATCGAGAAGTTCGCCCATATCATTTTCTCGAGCAGCCCGGCCCAGCGTGAATTCTGGTGCGGACGTCGGGGCGTGACGCTCGATCAGCTCCGCGAGCGTTACGGCGGATGCAAGCCCTGTCTTCACGGCAGCGATGCACATGATCAGCAATTCGTGGGAGAGCCTGTCGAAGAGCGATATTCGTGGATCAAGGGCGGGCTGGAATTCGACGCCCTGCGGCAAGCCTGCATCGACCCCGAGGGCCGCGCCCACGTCGCGGCCGAACCGCCGCGCAGGGCGATGCCCTCGCAGGTCATCTCGCACGTTACGCTGGCCGATGCCGGTTGGGCCTCAACGCCGTCGATTCCACTCAATCCTGGCCTCGTGGCGATCATCGGCGCGCGCGGCTCCGGCAAGACCGCACTCGCCGACATGGTCGCCGCCGGCTGCGACGCGATCACGCCAGCGGCATGGAAAGCAAACGAGAATATCAGCCCGTCCTTCCTCGTGCGGGCCCGCAAGCTTCTCGGCGATGCGTCCGCCACCTTGGCATGGGCGGGCGGCGCCACCGTCACTCGTTTCCTGGACGGCCGCGACGCTAACGGCCATCTGGCCTTTCCCCGCGCGCGTTACCTGTCGCAACAATTCGTCGAAGAGCTTTGCTCTTCCGCCGGTGTTGCGGACGGCCTGATTGCAGAAATCGAACGCGTGATCTTCGAGGCCCACTCTCAAGACGCTCGTGACGGCGCGATCGATTTTGCCGAACTGCGTGAGTTTCGGACCTCCCGCTTCCAACAGGCCCGGGTACGGGAGGCGGACGCGATCGCGGACATATCCGAGCGCATCGCCACCGAAATCGAGAAGGAGGCTTCGATCGCGGCCCTGTCGCTGCAGGTCACGCAGAAGGACGGCCAGATCAAGAGTTACACTCAGGATCTGGCCAAGCTCGTCGTCAAGGGCACCGAGGCGCAGGCGAGCCGGCACGCACAGCTTGGTCAGGCCGTTCAGGCGCTGCGCGGCACGATACAAGCCTACGCCAATCAGCGGCGCACCTTCGTCGCGTTGCAGGATGAGGTGGCCAGCACGCGAGCGACAAAGGCGCCTGAGCTCCTACGCCAGGCCAAGGAACGGCATCAACACAGCGGCCTGAGCGCCCAGCAGTGGGATGAATTCCTGCTGATTTACAAGGGCAACGTGGACACCAGCCTCGCCGGCTACGTGACATGGGCCGATCAGCAGATTGCGACGCTCACAGGCCTTCCCGTCCCGCCAGCACACCCCACAACGCCCGTCTTCCCTGACACGGCGGACCTGACAAAGCTGCCCCTCAACACGCTGTTGGCGGAGATGACGCGCCTGGAAGCGCTGGTCAGCGCCGACAACATCGTGCGCAACCAATATGCCACTCTCTCGCAGCGGATCGCGCAGGAGAACGCCGCGCTGCAAAACCTGCAGACCCGGTTGACCGACGCCCAGGGCGCTGCCGCGCGCCGCAAAGACCTCCAAGCCGAGCGCGATGCGGCCTATGGCCGGGTCTTCCAAGCGATCGTCAGCGAGCAGACCGCGCTCGCTGATCTCTACGCGCCCCTGATGGTACGCCTTTCGTCTTCGACCGGCACGCTGCGAAAACTCGGCTTCTCGGTCCGACGCATCGTCGACGTAGCCGGCTGGGGAACGGTGGCTGAAGAAAACCTGCTCGATCGGCGCAAGGCTGGACCGTTCCAGGGCCGCGGCTCGCTGATCGCGCTTGCTGATGCGACCTTGCGGCCCGCATGGGAGACGGGTTCGGCGGCGGATGTGCAGACGGCGATGGCCAACTTCATCACCCAATACATGCGAGACCTGATCGGCCACGCGCCTTACGCGCAGAACCAGCAGGTTGAATTCCGTGCCTGGCTGAAGCAGTTCGCACATTGGCTCTTCGCCACGGACCACATCTCGGTGCGCTACGAGATCGCCTATGACGGCATCGACATCCGCAAACTCTCCCCAGGGACGAGAGGGATCGTGCTGCTTCTCCTCTATCTGGCGCTCGACGATGCGGACGATCGCCCTCTCATCATCGATCAGCCGGAAGAAAACCTGGACCCGAAATCGGTGTTTGAGGAGCTCGTCGCTCTATTCATCGCGGCCAAGGCCAAGCGTCAGGTAATCATGGTCACCCACAACGCCAACCTTGTCATCAATACCGATGCCGATCAGATAATCGTCGCGGACGCCGGGCCACATGCGGCAGGCGGTCTTCCGCCGATCACCTACAAAGCCGGGGGGCTGGAGAACGCCGAGATCCGCAAGGCGGTGTGCGATATCCTGGAGGGAGGCGAGGAAGCCTTCAGGGAAAGGGCACGGAGGCTGAGGGTCAGATTTGATCGCTGACGGGGAAAGCCTTTCCCTGCGGCCGAGCCGTCTCGTCTCCGCCGACCCCTTCTGCGGGGAGACCCGGCAACCATAAGCCTATCCAAGAGGATCCGTGAGGACCTCTGCTTATGCTGGTTCCGGTCGAAACCGGGTAGTTCACACGGTTCAAGCTAGCCCATATCTTCAGTACTTATCAGGTCAGCCTTGGCAGCGCATAAGGATGCATCACGTAGCCGGTGCTCCCACAATCCAATTCCGCTCATGGCTCAACCTTTCCGTATCGCTGACACCAGCGATGTCCGCTTCTGGAGGACGGCAGGGCTAGCGGAACGACCCGATATGGGGGCGCATTTCGGACCGATAATTAGCTTGGGTTGCAATGGGACGGGCTTCAGCCGAGCAAATGAAGGCTTTAATTATCACTCGTGCGAGACAGCCTTCAGCAGACCCAGCAAATCTGCTGAAATCTTCGTCCATGGTTGGGCCAGATTGATAGTCGCCACAGTCACGGCATGGTTCTGGATGTTGAAAGCCTCGCGCAGGCCCCTTCCGACTTCAGGGTAGAGTAACATTCCTTCGCACGCAGAAAACGCAGGATCCGCGGCCGCGTTTTTCAGGTACGAGAAAAGCTGATATAGGTTCCCGGACTGAAAGCTCACATTGCCATACAGACTCTGCTGAAGCGCTTTGGCGTAGTATTTCGTATCGATAATCAGGCGGCGCTGAGGGCCCCTGAGATAAATATCTACATACATCGTAGGTAGCCGGCCTATGCCGGTGGTGTGGAGCTTCGCCGCGTCCCACTGGATTGACAGCGGTAAGACAGAGAACTCAGTTTGCTCCGCGCGGAAAAAGTTACGGACAAAGTCCTCAAACACGCGGGCCATCTTCGACTCATCGCGAAGTATATCATTGAACGCATATCCGTCGCCATTCGGGTCTGGGAGCAAGCTGTCGAACGCGAGCTCGGCGACCTTCAATATCAGATCGTAGTAAGCATTGTTGCGATGGAGCTGGACGCGCGCGAATTGGGAGCGCTCAAGAGATAGGTCCGAAACTCCAGGCATTCGCTGCGCAGTCATAAGGAGCTCCCGCGCCAGCATTGGTTCGATCGACTGGGCCCGAGCCAGGCGTTTGAGCGAAGCTTTGATTATCCTATTGTGCAAGAGATCATAGCTGAGCTCATCAAACTCGCACACGAGCCTACGGACATTGCGCGCCTGAAGCTTCAACGACTGGCCCAGCTCTATGTGACCGCGGACCGTCGGGATCTCGTCGCATTGATCCTGATAATTTCGATCGAGGCCGCGCCGTAAAAGAGAACGCGTGCCGTAGAGCAATACGCGAGCTAGAAGGTTGGGTAGGTCTGGGCTGGCCGACCCACCAATTGGTATCGATTGTGCCTCCTCGAACCGATCCCAAGCATAGCAGAATAAGTAATAGATATTCTCGATTGGGATCGCTGGAGCGGTGCTCATTAGAGCGTTAAGAGCTTTGCGGCCCACTGGTCGGCCCTTGAAGGGGCATCGAACCAATACTCGCGAAGCAGGGGCGCAATCTCAGTGCGGATTACGCGCGCGTACCACTTGGAATCGTCCTCCTCACCGATTGGCCCTGTACAAAAGAAGCTGTGACCAATCGCGAAGCCAGGGCCAAGGTTCGCAGTATCGCTGACGATTTCCGCGTTGAGCGCCGCCACGCGGTTAATCAGGGTGTCAATCAGCCGATCCGAAACGCCAGCCTTCAACAGCTGTTCCCGAAACTTAGGTGAGCTGAAATTTGATCCAAGGCTAACGAATGCGAACCGTCGACGTAGCGCATAATCGACCACAGCGAGCGAACGGTCTGCTGTGTTCATTAGCCCAAGGATGTAGACATTCGACGGAACGTGGAACGGTGCTTTGCCGGAGGCAAGCTGCATCGCCCATTCCACATCGCGCTTATCGGGCTCGATCAGCACCATGAGCTCACCCATGATCTTGCTCAAGTTGCCACGGTTGATCTCGTCGATGATGAACACGTACTTCCGGGCCGGATCTGCCTCGGCTCGTCGGCAAAACTCTACAAACTTGCCGGGTCTTAGCTCGAACCCGCTAGCGGTCGGTCGGAACCCTTCCACAAAGTCTTCGTAGGAATATGATTGGTGGAACTGGACGAATTCCAGCCGGTCGCGATCCCGCTCGCCCATCAGTGCAAACGCTAGCCGCTGTGCTGCATAGGATTTGCCAACGCCAGGGGGACCTTGGAGAATGACGTTTTTCTTAGCTCGCCACAGGAGAAGGATTTCTTCGGCAATTTCGCGTTCGAGAAACAGTGTCTCGAGCGCTTTATCGAGGGTGTAGAGCTCGACGGAAACCTCAGTCGTCGGCCCATCCCCACCCTGAATGTAAGGAAGGTCTTTCCCTGCAAATTCCCGGTAGGCTCTGTTGAGAATGTGGAGCAGGGTAGGCGTCACCTCGGTTAGATATGCACCCTGATTCAGCTCTAGCAACCTACTGTAAAACATGCCTTTCGCGCCGCTCTCCGCAAGCTCCCTGAGCTCAGTCGCAAAGGGCTCAGTTGCCAAAAACGCATCGCGCGGCAGAGGCGGATCAAGCCTGACGTGATCTTGAAGGGCAATGCGATATCCCGCTTGGTTCGCCCAGTCCGTTCCGTCTACTCCGGTGAATGTGTCATCGGCAGCTTCAGCGGCGACCGATACGTCGCTAATCGCCTTGTTGTCGGTCAGATGGAAAACCACGTCGCCTTCGCGCACCTGCAGCATGGTCTTATAGATGTCACGGCCGTCCTTGGACTTCTGCGGCGACCACAGCGCTCTCCCAAGCGCGTGTTCGCCTTCGCGTCGGTCCTGCCGAGTCGATACGAGTGTCTTTTCGATCCAGAAACGACGAACAGATTCCGTCGGCGTATCCGGGTCTTGGCCGGGAAGGCCGCCTGTTGGGGTCTTCCATCGTGATTGGATTTCTTCCTGGTAGAAATCGATGTCTGCACCATGCTCCTGTTCGAGACGACTCCGCAGATCCAGCAAGGCGCGGTCAATTTCGAGCGTGCTCCATTTCCGGATCGCCCTTTCCGGCGTGTCAATGAAACCGGCGAGGATCAAGCGCTTGTCGCGCTCTGAACTTATCCTCTCGAAGCTGTCAGGGAACAGTAGGTGCGGCAGGATGTGAATTAGCTGCCTATTCCGCGCCTCCGGGAGGCCGCCAATCCAGGCGGAGAATGCCCACGGGTCTGATGCTATCCGCTCGCGATCAGCTGTATCTCCAGCTTTAAAATCTCGCAGCGAGCTTATGAGGAAGACCAGCTCGCGCCATCGGTGTGTGTTGTAAGCGGTTCCGGCAGAGCCGATGCCTCCAAGGGCGGCGTCGTCCAGAAGGGGGTTAGTCGCTTCCAGGTTCTCCCCAGACCAGGACCAGATCTCCTGTACGGTCTCGCGTTTCTTTGCAGCGCCAACGTTGGTTGGGAATAGTAGCAACAACCATAGGCTCTCGGCCATCAGCTGCCGGCAGTCCGATGAGCCTTCTGCGAGTTGCGCTTCTAACTTTGAGAGGAAGCCGCCTTCACCAGCGTCCAAGTTCCTAACGAATCGAAGGTCGAGCTCTTCGAGATTCGGCAGGTTCCAAAGTTGATTTCTGTGCGAAAAAGCCGATCCATCAGCAATGAGGCACCGACCCAGCCATTCTGCAGCAGCTTCGTAGATCCGAGATGCGTCCCTATGTGGATTGAATCTGGCCACTATCATCACCTCTGTTAGGAAGTCCCAATCCGAATGGCCGACTTATGTCGTTTCCGGAGTAAGCTAAAAGCTGGAGGTGCCCTCAGCTGTTTATCCGTTATCCGCGGCTACCCTCCAAACAGCCGGGCGAAGAAGCCTTTTCGCGGAGGAGACCGTTCGGCAGGTATAGCGGAAACAGGCTTTGGCGCAGATTCTGGCTGTGCCGTCGGAATCCAATCTGTTGGCTTTTGCCATTGCGCAGCGGGCGTGGTCGCCGAACGATGTGGCGCGACCTTGGCTGGTGATATGGCGGGAGCGCGGACCTCTCGCGTGTCCGGCAACTCAATAATCTGGCGGGCTCGCGTCACTGCAACATAATATAATCGTAGCTCCGCAGCCTCCTCACGCTGGTGTTTCTCTTGTGCTTCAAGCGAGTCGGACTTGGCAGGACGCGACTTCAAGAAGTCGTCCATAAGCCGCACTGCATTCCATTCTCGACCTTTTGCCTTATGTGCAGTCGACAGGACGATGTCAGAACGATCTTCGTCGACCGCTCTGCCCAGCGCCCACATGAGTTGGCGCTCGCCTCGCGACTGAACGAGGTTGACGAAGGTGCTAAGCTGCTCACCCTCTGCGGTGCCGGCGAACTCGACCACCTGCTCCCAGTTTTCAAATCCGAAGAATTCCGGAACGGTACTCGGGGTGCCCGCTTTCAGGTCCTGCACGCCACGTAGCATTTCCATAAGCTCGGCGTTGCCGCCGACGAGGTGCGGCGTGCGGCCCTCGTTCAGCGCCTCCACCAGGGCAGTTATCACGCTAGCATTTGTACGAGCCAGAATGGCGTCGGGTTTGCACGAACCCACTCGGCTCCGCAGTAAGGGATTGCCCCGGAGCGGTATCGATTCACCGAGCTGAAAAAGTAGCCGCGACGCCTCGGCAGCAATCTCCGGACCGAACCGGAAAGACTGGGTTAGTTGAACGGACGAGTCGGTATCGATCGCTTCCATTGCGTTCACAGCACCACGCCATTCATAGATCTGCTGGTATCGGTCACCGACATAGACCAATTGCGCCGATTGACGATGCAGCACGTCAAGCACCACAGGATTGGTGTCTTGGGCCTCGTCGAGCAAGATGTATTCACAGGCAAGTTGCGGGTGGGAAAGTGCCCAACGCTTGAGATAACCATCATGGCCAAGCGGTAGTTGGTCATCTGGATTGCTCATACGCGCCCAGACATGTTCTGCACCCCGCTTTGCGAAAGCGTTCACAGCCGCCAGGCTCTCCTGGCTTGCTGACACCAGCGACCCATGCCGTGGGACGTGAAGCTCTGAGATTGTCTCATCACCACTCTGAGCAAACCGTTTAATCGTCTCGAGAATGAGAAAGGCCTGGGAACGGGGTTGGAGCGTGTGGTCCTTGTCGATGCGCCAAATCTTGCGGAGCTCGAGGATCTCGGCGAGCTTCTGCGCACTGATCCGACCCGTCATTTTGTCGATGTTCTGTTTGAATGCCTGGGGCGTCGCTTTGAAAGCGAGCCCGTGTGTGGTCGCGCAGTCTACCGACGCTGGAAATTTTGTCTTCGCATCCGCGACAATGGCCCGGTTGAAGGCAATGTACTGCCCGCGTCGGCGCGTGCTGTGGGCCAGCATCTGCAGCGTCGAGGTCTTCCCGGTACCCGCATAGGCATTGATACGGAGCGAACCGCGCGTACCAAAGGCATCGATTGCACATTGCTGTTCCGGAGTCGGAGGATGGCCCTTGGGTGCTGGGCTGGCCATTGCCGCCAATTTGCTTGTGATGGGCCGCTTCCCGAATGCGGTCGTCAGTTGCGGCCCTGACTGCGGAAGCGGCGCACCCACGGAGGCGATACGCTCAGCAAGATCCCGCGCTCGCGGGACGCGACGATGGGTCAGCTCACCCGCGATCGCGTCTATAGTCTTGCGATCACTATCGGCCAGAGCCTTCTCTAGCCTTTCTTCCAGCTGATCGACAGAAGCTGCAATAAATGGGCGTTTCATATGTCACAG
>JAHBYX010000019.1 GCA_019635735.1 Mesorhizobium sp. | reverse complement strand
GAATGGGCGCATCCAGGTGGCGTGGGACCAGGCGGCAGCTTTCCGGGGCGTCTCGGAAGGCGACATGACGCGCTTCGCCCTAGAGCGCAAGGAACCGCTCCTTGCAGAACATGAGGCGTTCCGCGACTCGGTTCTCGCCGGCGAACCCCGGGGAATTGTGACCCTGACGGAAGGCACGCGCGTCGTCGAAATCGCTGAACTCATGGTGGAAGACGGCCGCACGACGCGAATCAAGGGTGACGCCGTCGCGGACCACTCACTTTAACCAGTGCAGCCTGTGGTTAGTGGCAGGTGTGGAGTTGTTCGACGGCGGGTGAGAGTGATCCGGGGCCGCCGAGCAGCACGATTGCCTGGGCGTCGAGGTCGAGGATGTCGGTCGCGATAGCGGTGGGGAGGCAGTTCGGTTCGGAAAGGTAGAGCGGTGCACCGTACGCGGCCGCGAGCGGCCCACCGGTGAGGGCATCAGGGAATTTGTATCCGGTGGCGACAAACGTGTAGTCCGCGCTGGCGAAGAATTCCTGACTGATAAGCACACCCACCGCGAACCGGTCCGCGCCAGCGAACCGCACGACGTTGCCACTGCCGAGCAACGACTTGAGTGATGATTCGATACCGGGACTCACCGACGCGGTTCCCCCGGCAATATAAAGGTGCTGAATGCCAAGATCGAGGATCAGCTGCCGGGTCGCCGCGTCGATCGACGACGCCGACCCGTCCACCAAAATCACCGGCCCGCCCTGCGACGCCGCAGCAGGCCCAGCCGAAAGGGCATCCGGAAAGTTCCCTCCCGTCGAAATAATCGCCATGTCAGCACCGCCGGATGCGAACGCATCGCGCACGATCGTGCGGGACGCCTCATACCGGTCCACGCCACCAGCCCGAACCACATCCGAGGGTGACGGCACGAAACCTTGCAACTGCGCGAACACCGCGGGAGAAACAGACCCCGGCCCCCCAGCAACCACGATCCGCTGCGGCTGAAGCCGCACCAACTCCGCCGCAACAGAAGCCGGAATCGATGCCGGCTCCACCAACAACACCGCCCCACCCTGCAACGCCGCAGCCGGACCCGCCGTCAACGCATCCGGAAAGTTATACCCATTGGCGACATACACCACGGGCACCCCATCCACCGGCACCGACCCCTCCGGAAACAACTCCCGAGTCACACTCACACCCACGTCAAAACGACCACTCCCCGAAAGCCGAGAAACATCAAAATCCCGCACATCCAACACAACATCCGGTGCAGGGGGCGGAACGCTTGCGCCGTACTTCGCAAAATTCTCTACAGCCCAGGTCGTGCCACCAGCGGTGATGAAGGCAATGCCGATGTGGGTGAAATCCCCAAGGATGTTCGCCCTGTGGCCGTCAGAACTCATCCACGCGTTGTGCACCGCGGTCGGAGTTGGCCATCCCCTGGCGACGTTTTCTGCGGCCCGGCTCCACCCACTGGGGATCTGGGATGAATAATCCGGGTTGTGCGACATCACACCATTAGCAGCCATCTGATTTGCCCAAGCCGTCGATACCGCACTCATCGAGCTGTCTAGAGCAAGCGGGCCGAGATTGTTCGCCGCTCTGGCTTGGTTGACCAGCGCGAGAATGGTGTCCTCGCCGTTTGCGGATGCGGGTGATGCCCCGGAAACCGCGAATCCCGAAGCCAGCACCAGCGTGGCCGTGAGCGCGACAAACCACTGCGCGAGCCAACGTCGCGATCGAAGCCCCCCGGCATTCCCCACAAGAGGTAAGGTTACGTGGGACCGGGGACTACGTCAACGCACCTTCAGGACTCACCTCAAATAGCTGGTCAATGCGGGAGTTGCCAGCTACAATTTGAACAGATCAGGCCGTGGGGGGCAGAGTACAACCATGTTTAGGCAGAGGCGTCACGTTGCGCGAGCCGCGTTCGGCATTCTCGCCGCCATTGTCATGGTTGCCTCCGGGCTCACCGGGCTGGCGGGAACCTCCGACAGTGCCTACGCACTTTCGGGTAGCCAATTTCAGGCTGGCAACATCATAAGCGACGACGCCTTCTACGACAGCAACGCGATGTCAGAAGGAGAAATCCAGTCCTTCCTCGACGCCAAAATTGGCACCTGCAGCAACTCGAATTGTCTGAACATCGTCCGGACAGACACTTTCGATCGCGCCGCCGACCGAACCGTATGTTCCGCATACGCCGGTGCAGCCGGGGAGCGCGCTTCGACCATCATCTACAAGGTGCAGCAGGCCTGCGGGATAAGCGCCAAAGTGCTCCTGGTGACGCTTCAGAAAGAACAGGGACTGGTGACTTCGAAGGCGCCCAGCGCCTCGAAGCTCTCCCGCGCGATGGGCTACGGCTGCCCGGACACCACAGCGGGGGCGTGCGATGCAAAATACTACGGGCTGTACAACCAGCTGTACTCAGCCGCATGGCAGCTCAAGCGTTACAGCACCCCAACCCCGTGGGGGAGTTTCCAGCCTGGCACGAGGCAAATTCAATTTAACCCGAACGGCGGGTGCGGCACCAAGACCGTAAGCATCAGCAACAACGCGACTGCTGCGCTTTACAATTACACGCCGTACACTCCGAACGCCGCCGCCCTTGCAAACCTCTACGGCACTGGCGATTCATGCTCGTCCTATGGCAACCGCAACTTCTGGGTCTTTTACAATGACTGGTTCGGTGACCCTCTGGTCACCTATCCCCCCGGTGTGACCGCTGATCGAATTGGCGGCAATGACCGCTATGACGTGGCCGTAGCAATCAGCCAGCAGAACTTCCCCAACCCGGTCTCCACCGTCTACATCGCAACCGGCGAAAACTACCCGGATGCCTTGAGCGCGGCGCCGGCCGCAGCAAAGGCGGGCGCTCCACTGCTCCTGGTCCCGTCGCGCACGCTGCCCACATCCGTGCGGAGCGAACTCGAGCGTTTGAAGCCCGCCGAAATAGTCGTGGTCGGTGGGCCGGCATCTGTTTCGCCTGCTGTTTACTCTGCGCTCTCGCAACTGGCCACAACGATTAGCCGCAGATCCGGACTTGACCGCTACGAAGTTTCGCGCAACATTGCCGCGAACGCATTCGCGACTGGTGCAAGCATCGCGTACGTCGCCACCGGAGAGAACTTCCCCGATGCGCTCTCAGCGAGTGCCGCAGCCGGCACGCTCGGCGCTCCAGTGATTCTGGTCCCTGGCATCGCTGAGACGCTGGATCCTTTGACAGCAGCACTAATTACCCAGCTCGGCGTAACAGAAATCCGGATCGCTGGCGGACCGGCTAGCGTTATCCCGGCGCTGGAAACTCAGATGGCGGCAATTCCCGGAGTGACCACAGTGCGTCGTCTAACCGGGTCAGACCGGTTCAAGGTTTCCGGAAACATCAATCGGGATGCGTTCACCTCTGCCACCCGCGTCTATCTGGCATCGGGTTTGAAGTATCCGGACGCCTTGAGCGGCGCCGCAGTTGCAGGAGCGCAGCACGCCCCGCTCTACGTAATTCCTGAGACCTGCATTCCGTCCTATGTGCTTCAAGACATCATTTCGTTCGGGGCAACCCAAATGACCATCCTCGGTGGCCCGGCGAGCGTGTCCCCCGCCGTGCTGCGCTACGCTCAGTGCCGTTAGACTGCCGGTGGCACGAGCAGCGGCAGGCGAGGGGATGGCGGGATCGGCGGCCACGGCATGAGCGGGCGCCACGACAGTTCCTTGCCGATTGCTTCGATGTCAGCGCAGCTGTAGCTCTCAATTTCGTCACCGACGCTGACCGCCGCCCTTACCTCGTCGGGAAACGAGTCCAGCAAATCGCGGTTGCTGCGGGGAATACCGCTTCCCACATTGAGCACCCGAAATCCAGCGGCCGTCGAATCTGCGGAAGCAAAGAGGGCTCGCGCTACATCGTCAACGTGCACATAGTCGCGGACAAAACCGTCTAGCCCGTTCAACTTGACGGGTGCGTCAACGGTGGCGTTTTGCAATCGCTCCACAAGTGAGTCCGGCATCTCGGGGCCGTAAACGTTGAAGACCCGCAACGAATCTGATGCCAGTGAGTCTGAGACGTCGGCAAGCGCCTGCTCTGCTCGCAGCTTGGTCTCCGCATAGATGCCGTTGGGCATGGGGGCATCGTGCTCCGCTACCGGCCTGCGACGGGAATCGCCATAAATTGCCGCGGTTGAGGCGAAGACGATTCGCTCAACATCAAACCGGAGTGCTGCGGCCAGGAGGTTGGCTGTTCCGCCGACGTTGACGGCTTCGGCGGTGGCGGGGTCGGCTTCACACGCTGCGCCGACGATCGACGCGAGGTGGATGATCGCGCGTGGTCGAATTTCGTCTATAACTGAAGCAACAGCGGAGGCATCCGTGACGTCAAGTTTCCTGCGCGCCGATGCTGCGCGCGCACCCGCGACGCCTACGAGTTCCATGCTCCCGGCTCCGACTCTTTGCAGAGCGCGACCGAGCCTGCCGTTTGACCCGGTAATGAGCACAGGAGCGCGCATCATCGAATTTCAAAGCCCATTCCGCGAAGCGAATCGACTGCCTCTTCGTGCGTTATGGAATACTCCAATGTGCGTTTCAGGAGCGCCTCAATCGAAGCGATGAAGGCCGAATGGTCGAATTGCTTCTCGCCGTGTACGACGAAAATCTTTTTGTTTGTTGTGCGGTCTACTTGATCAGGTTCGTAGCTGAGTTCCTCGAACATCTTCTCGCCCGGCCTCAGGCCCGTAATCTCTATCTGCAAATTCGGGTTTACTGCCCGAATGAGACTTTGCGCAAGGTCCATGATGCGCACCGGCTCTCCCATGTCCAGAACGAATATGTCGCTATCTCGCCCGAGCGCCGCCGATTGGATGATCAGTTGACTCGCCTCGTCAATCGTCATGAAGAACCGAGTCACGTCGGGATGGGTCACCGTCAAGGAATTCCCTTTGGCGATCTGCGACCGGAAGATCTGCATGACGCTTCCATTGCTCTCGATGACGTTGCCGAAGCGAACCGCTGTGAATCGTGTGCCGGCCTCGGGACCCGACAACGACTCCATCAGCATTTCGCCAATCCGCTTTGTCGCCCCCATCACATTGACCGGGTTGACCGCTTTGTCAGTGGAGACGTAGACGAAATTGCTCACGTCCTGTTCGATGGCAAGTCGCATCACATTGAGACTTCCCCAGACATTGTTGTTTATTGCCTCGACCGCGTTCTCCTGCATGAGTGGTACGTGCTTGTAGGCGGCGGCATGGAATACGACATCCGGTTTGAATTCAGAGAAAATGAGCCGCATGTGCGCCTGGTTCTTGACGTCGGCGATGCGCAACTTGACGTTTTCCCGGCCAGACAGCACCTGGCCGAGGTAGAACATCCCGTTCTCCCACCAGTCGACGCAAAGCACCTCAGCGGCACCCGCCGAGAGAATATGCCGCGTCAGCCTCGACCCAATCGAACCGGCACTTCCGGTAACCAGCACACGCTTGCCGGTGAGAAACTGCTGCGCGATCACGAAGTTGTGTTTAACGGGTTCTCGACCGACAAGATCCAGCACGTCGACATCGGTGAGATCATCGATGTCCACTGTCTCTTTGGCCAGAATGTCGTACGTTCGAGGAATGATCGCTAGGTCGACCGTGTTCGAACGGATCGAGTTGATGAACTCACGTACCTTAGATGAGTTTGCCGTCGGGATCGCAAAATAAACGAGGTCGACCGCGTGCTCATCGATCACTGCATTTACATCGGCGAGCGTCCCCAGGACTTCCTCACCCGTTGCGTGGTCGTCGAGGAATCCCGCTATCTCGCCTCCGCGCTCGCGTATGTCTTGCGCGAGAGTAAGCCCCGCAGTTCCGTGGCCTACGATAAGGATTCGATCGCTCAAGGTCGAACCGCCGGTGCTTGATAACTGCCGTCCAGGACGGCGTCAAGTGTGCGCCTCATGAGTGCTCCCGCGCTTGCCCGGCTCGCATATTTCTCTGCCCAGGCTCGTCCCCTTCTAGCGATGGGTTCGAGTTGGCTTGGATCATCGAGCAGGCGCTTGAGGTTCGCATACACCTGATGGTGTTTGGTGACTACCCAGCACTCGTTGCTTCCCGCCGGTAGGTCGGTCTCAACGAACTCATCGGCGCTCATCATCACGACACATCCGGCAGCCAGAGCCTCCACCCCGAAAACAGCCGGAGAGAAGCCATAGAACTGGTTCATTGCAATGTGGGCACGGCCCAACTCGTGTTTGACCGTGGCGTTCGGGACGCCAATCAGCTCGACGTATTCGAACTCGTAGCCTTCTTCGCGAAGTTGATGGATTGCCGCCCTGACCAGAGGCGTTCCCTTTATCGACGGTGCCGTCGTGGCATGCACAATCACAATCGTGGACAAGTCCTCGAATTTGCCGGGATTCGGAAGCGGGTCATCGGGCAGGAAATAGAGAAATGGCTCGGTTCCGACCGTGAGGTAGCTGAGGTGGTCCACCGTGTTGCTAAACATGGCTGAAGCATGACGGCTTGCGACCTCGGCGATCGCTCGCTTCTGCTCGTCCCACTCCTCCGAATCGTAGATTCTCCCGCGTTCACCAATGTAGGTCGAGATATTCGGAAGCCCTGTTTCCTTCTCCAACGCATGCATTCTCTTGGTTGATCGAATGTCAGATCCACACCAATAGCAAATTATCGGGAGTCCCTTGCGTTTGACATAGGAGAACTCAAATTCGCGCTGATCGAGGTTGCTCAGAAGAAATCCCGTTGACGCAACGTAAATAAACCCCGCAGCCCGGTTCATGAGGCGACCCAAGAGCAGTGGTCCGGCGACCATACGCTCCATCCAGCGCCAACGGGAGTCAGGCTTGGTGCGAAATCGGTAGTCGTAACTGAAGTTGTAAACAAACTCTTCGGTGAAATTTACCGAATACGAGCCCGGCAACGCACCCGCAATTTGACGAACCATCGACGCACACTCGTCGGGGCCCACCACCCAGGAGATCGGGCGCGTGCCTCGCGATCCGCGCTGGAAACGGTGGAATTGGTAACTAAGGACCAATGCAGCGCGCTGAAATGCCGCCACTATCTGTGGGCGCAAATTCATGCCGCGTGTTTCTCCGTCACTTCAGGGTTCCCGATTAGTCGTCCACGACCCATCCTAGGACAACCAGACAGGTGGTATTTGAGCTCACTGGTCCCACAAAATGACTCGAACTCGCGCCGATCAGGCCAGACCGGCGAGCGCTGCCTGATGGGTGAACTCCGGAAAGTCTGCAACAAGTTCGTCGAACGTTCCGCTCCCCACAACCTTGCCTTCTCGCATGAAGAATATTCGGTCCGCGCGCATGATTGTGGCCAGTCGGTGGGCCACGACAATTTTCGTGACACCATTGCCGATCGCGTCGATCCCTTCGGTCACCAATGCCTCGGTGGCAGTATCCAACGCACTTGTTGCCTCATCCAGGACTAGGACAAGCGGGTCGGTGTAAAGCGCTCGAGCAATACCAAGCCGCTGTCGCTGCCCGCCTGACAATGAGAGTCCGCGCTCGCCGACGCGCGACCGAATACCATTCTCCTTGCCCGCGACGATGTCCCAGAGTTGAGCCTGTTCGAGTGCACGCTGGACTCGATCCGGATCGTAATCCTCGTCCCAGGTGAGCGCAACATTCTGCGCGATCGTGGCGTCAAAGAGTGCAACATCCTGTGGAACATAGCCAACCCGCGAGCGCCATTCACTCCGTACCTCGGTCAAGGGAATTCCATCAATGGAGATTGTTCCCTCTGTCGGTTCAAGAAGGCTCAAGAGGACGTCGATCATGGTCGACTTCCCCGATCCTGACGCCCCCACAAACGCGACAGAGGAACCGAACGGTATGTCAAGGGTGACACCGCTCAGTGCCGGAGGCCCGTCGGGCACGTAGCGGAACACAACCTTCTCGAGCCGAATGCTCACCGGCCGCTCCGGCAAAGGTTTCGTCGGGCGGCTGGCGACCTCCGCATTCGCCCGTTCCGTATCGGCAAGCTCGGCAAGCACCCGTTTCGGATACTCGGAAATGGCCACCATTTGCGCAAGCACCGACTGAAATCGAATAATCGATGGCGCAACCCGGAATCCGGCGAGTGCGAACAGTGCCACCGAGGCGACTGCTTCCTCAACGCCGCCCAGAAGAAAGCCGACGCCACCGATAAGGAGGAATCCGCCGATGAGCCCGGCTTCAAGCGCGAAGCGCGGAAGCTGCGTCAAGAAATACAGGTTTCCGCGGGCCTGAGCGCTTCGCCCCCGGGTCTTTTCCACGATGTCTGCTACGCCGCTCTCCTTGTTGCGCAGGGAGACCTCTTTCATTGCAGCAACGATTTCGAGCACCAGACGGGAAGCAGCAATTGTGTTCTCGACGTGGACCTCGCCTGCTTTACGGGCATGTCTCGCGACCCAAAGGAAGAGCACGGCTCCAAGCAGAAGAAGATATACGAGCGTAGTGGCCGCGAGCACGGGCTGAACGATTGCCAAGGTGCCAAGGATCACGATGAGGCTCACCAGTTCGCCGAGGAGGGTCGCGCCAGGCAAAACAAAACTATTGACGGTCGCGTCGACACCGGTGTCCGCGAAGCGCATGATGTCGGCAGAGTTCTTTCGCAGCCGGTCTCGCCACGGCGCGGTGATGTAGGCACGGAAGAGTCGGTCGCCAATTGCCACCTCATAGCGAGGTATTCGTCGCGTTGCCCACCAGGTAAGGAGGACCGCAAAGACCCCTTTCGAGATCATGAGAACGCAGATCACAAGGATGACCCAAATTGCCCCAAAGGAGTCAAGCTCACCAATAAATGGAAGAGTGAGTGGCCTGCCAGCCGCAATAGGCCCAATAACGATCGCAAGTAAACCGAGCGCAGCGGCATCGAAAATTGCCAATGAAGCGAGTAACCAAGAGTAAGTCCGAAGGAACCGTGCTCCTCCTGGTGGAAACGCCGCGACGACATCTCGATACAACTTGAGGACGGACTTCACTTATGTCTCCGTTCGATGAACTTGGTTAGTTTACCCAGATCGATGGCGACCGGGCCGAAAGCATCCGATCGTAAAGAGGCATTGTGCTGCCGCGGTTACGTTGCAGAGAATCATGGCACCGAAAGTGCCCTTATCTGCTGAGGAGTCGGATAGCTGATCAGCACGGCGCGGTGTTTTCCGTTGAGAACGAACATACTTCCAGCCGCAACCGCGGACGCGCCGGCCTGCAATGCGGGCATGAAATCGTCGTACCGGCTCGCCCCACCCAACGCGACGACCGGGATCGTCACTGCCCCCGCGACGGTCTGGATGAGAGAGAGGTCGTAACCCGTGAAACTGCTTTCCCGGTCGATGGAGGAGATCATGACCTCGCCCGCACCAAGGCCTTGCGCCCTGCGCGCGGCCTCGACCGGGGTCATTGCCGTCTTGCGCCGGCCGCGGGCAACAAAGGTATCCCAACCGCTTGTCAAGCGCTTGCGCACGTCGACACAAACTACCGTGCTGGATGAACCCAATGCCTCAGAAACTTCAGTGACCGATTCCGGGCGCGTCACCGCGGCCGTGCCGAGAACGATCTTTTCGATTCCGATTCCTGTAATTCGACGCGCCTCTGCCACGGACGAAACGCCGCCACCGTACCCAACCGGCATGAATGCCTCGCTCGCAATCTCTTCTATGAGCGAATAGTTCACACCGGTCTTCTTTACGGTCGCATCAATATCGAGAATGATCAGCTCGTCAACCTGCTTGTCATTAAATATCCGTACCGCGTTGATGGGGTCCCCAATATATTTCTCGCCTTTGAACCTCACAGGCTTGACCAGATAGCCATCACTCACGAGTAGCACCGGAATGACCCGGGGAAACATGCTCATGTGGAGGCGAAATTCCTGAGAATCGCCATACCAAACGCGTGGCTTTTTTCTGGATGGAATTGCGCGCCAACCACATTGCCGGCGCGAATCATTGATACGAACCTCTCGCCATAGTCCGTGTAGGCGAGCTCGTCTTCGTGTCTATCCGGCACCACCCGATAGCTGTGCACAAAATAGAACCGGCTGTCCTCAGGGAGCCCCGCCACCAAGGGGTCTTCATGAATCAGGTCGACCGTATTCCACCCCATGTGAGGCACCGGGACCCGGCCCGAGTCCGGGAATCGCAGACTGCACCCAGGCACGAGCCCGAGTCCCGCGGCACGACCCTCCTCGCTGCGATCGAGCAGAAGTTGCATGCCGAGGCAGATGCCAAACAATGGACGACCCGACGCCGCGAATTCTCTTAACGGCTCAACAAGCCCCAAGTCACGAAGTCGATTTATACCTGCATCGAACGCGCCAACTCCGGGCAGAAGCAACCGCTCGCTCGCAAGAATCTCCTCCGGGGTAGACACGAAGTTTGCCTGTGTACCTGCACGTTTCAACATGTTGGCGACGGAACCCAAGTTCCCGAGTCCGTAGTCGACGAGCGACACACTCAAGGGATTGTCCCGCACAATACCGCTTCAATTCGGCGCGGGTACGAAGGTCCATCCTCAGCTACGGGCGACACAACCTACCTCGATTCTTCCGACGGATCAGTTTATCAACCACAGGCGCAGGCCAGAAGTTGCGGCAGCGGCAGGCCGCCCATGACGAACTGCCCGACTACGCCTTTCGTGGGCGTTCAGCGAGCACACGGGATACAAGGTCCTCCCATATCTCGGCCTGCGACTCGCTCGACATTGTGGACGCGTTCGCGTCCGAAGCGACTTTCCACGCCGCAACCCGATCGGAAGTCAGCGAATCCAGCGCCGCCGCAAGGGAAGCAGGTTCAAAATCTGGCAAGACAAGGCCGATGCCGTATTGATTCACGAATCTCGCCATTTCGGGTGATGGGCCAACAATTACCCCGAGACGCGCCTGCACAAAATCGAAGAACTTGTTCGGGAGACACCATGCGAGATTGAAAGTCGTGGGTGGAAAGATGCTCAACCCGATGTCATAGCGGTTAAGCACCCGGATGAGGTCGCGATACGGCACCGGTTCCCTAAATCGAATTCGCGGATCACCAGACGCCAGAGACTTCAGATGGGCCATGAGCGCAGATTCCCCACCTACCAGATAAAAATCGAGAGTGACGTCCGCCGAGGATTCACGCACGCCCTGAATCATGATGTCCAAGCGGCGCTGGACTGCGATCCCACCGCTATGCACAAGTCGAAGCGGAGCCCCGACCGCGCTTGGGGTCATTTCCTGATACGGAGTTGCGTTGACGACCAGAGTCGACTCGATACCGAATACGCGGCGGTATTCGTCGACAATGCCCTGGCTCACGGTAACAACCGCCGCTGCGCGGGGCGCCCTTCTGCGACACAACCATCGGTAGTACGGAGCGATCAAGAGCCGCCAAATGAAAGAGTGCTCGTTTTGCCGGGGTGCGTATTCGTGTAAGTCGAGAACGACGCCGTATCTTGGCTTGAGTTCTAACGAGGCCTCAAGAACCTTGAGGTCATGGGCGATAACGACATCCCAGCTGTCTCCGGCAAGCATGCGGACGGTGGCACGATCCAGCGCGTTGATCCACGAGAGCGGCCAATACCAGTGCAACACCAGAAGACCGAGGTTCAGTAGCCGCCCGAACAGCGCCCACCGTTGCGGAGGGAGCTCGGGCAACTCCACATGGGGCACATCGGGGAAGGGTGATGGCCCAAAGCCTGCAGTCGTGACATCATGAGTCGCCTTCAAATATTTGACCTGCTTTAAAGCCCGCGGTTCCCGCGCGAACGGGGTGTACGTAAGCACGAGAATCCGGGCTCGAGGGTCTTTCATTTAAGCAGCCCAATCCTCCCGGCCAGCCTGGCGGCCGGGGCACCTAGCCTTTGTATGAACCGCCACAAATTGTCAACCGGGTAGGCGGTGTAGTCGACCGGAGGCGCACCGTAAAGCTCCTCAAGCGCGTCGACAGTGACGCCAAGCTTCTTCGCAATGAATTCGTGGTCTTGCTTTCGAAGTTCCTCAGGGTAGTTTGTCGTCTCCAGGAGTGCGAGCGCCTCATCACGAGTCATCTGATCTGACAGGATCAGCGAGGAATAGTGAGCCAGACGCTTGTCGAAACCGAACTTGCGAGGCAAGTAATAGCCTTGGAAATAGCGGGTGAAGACCGACTCGTAGTGTTTCCCACCGTAATCACGCCAGCCGAGTTCGTCAGCGATGATGCGTTTCGCGTCCTTATAGACGTACGGCATGTAGTTCAACAATGCTGCCGTGTGGATGCGACGAAAAACTGGGTACCACAAGTTGCGCTTCAGAAGCCCCATGACAGGATAAGTCTTGAGCTTTACCGTGCCGAAACGCCTCTGGATTGCTGTGAGCTGTCTCGCATCCCCCGCATCGTAGCCCCAGGCCTCCGGAAGGATCGACTCACTTGCGAAGTTGGAACCGGAAAGAATGTATTTGATCCCATACTTCTTCGCTTGGGAGTATGCAACCCAGCCAAAGGCGTGATCGGTTGGCGTATCAGCGTTAGCCACAGAGGCCTTGAAGAAGGACAATTGCAAATCCTTCATCTCACGCCAATCAACGACGTGCGTGTAAAGGTCAAGCCCGAGCCTCGTCACCAAGTTATGGATGTTGTCAACGGCGAGTTCACTGTTCCAACCACTATCGAAATGGACCGCAAGCGGTCGAAGCCCAAGCTTCACCGCCTGAAGTGCCAAATAGGAGCTGTCGACTCCTCCGGAAATCCCGATGACACAGTCGTAAGGTTTACCCTCACCCGACTTCTTTATCGCCTCAACAAGCACATCAAGCTCGCCAAGACGTTCGCCCGCCTGTGCGCGTCGAACTAAGTCGGCAAGCTTGGCTTCGAAATTGAGCGCATGGGACGAGACCCCGTGCTCGTCGAACCAAATATCAGGATCCGTCGTATCCATGATCGTGCGGACACACCTCTGGTAGGTTCGCACCTCAACCGACATCCGTCCCAGCCTCCATGGTTTCTCGCGCTCTCGACCAGTAGCGCGAGTCGTTCGGATAGAGCCGGGGAAGCGCAGAGCACCCCCATCGGCACCAACCGAGCATAGCTGACTGCGCCAATATAGACTCGTCGTCGTGCGTCGACAATTCACGGCGATGGCCGTGTTGAGGAAGTCCTAATTGCAGCCCAAGAAGATCTTATGTATCTCTTTCTCGCCGATCCACGCCGATGCGAGGGTACTGCGACAGCTTGAGGTGCTGCGACAGCACGGCGAGGTGACCACAGTCGGGTATGGACCTACGCCAGAAGGTGTCAAACACCACATCGAAGTTCCTGGGAATACGCCCTCCTTGCCTCAGACGCCTCTCGGCGTGGCTCGCCTTGCGCTCCGCCGGCACAAGGCGGTCGAGCTCGGGTCCCCTGGCGAAAGGGCGGTTCGACGGCGAGCCGTCGAGTCGGGGCCATACGACCTGGTCGTGGCCAACGATGCGCGCGCACTGCCCCTCGCGTTCGCAGCGGCAGACGGAGCACCGACCTACGCGGATATGCACGAATGGGCGCCAGAGGAGCGGGCCACCGTTCTCGTCTGGCGGGTGCTTGTCGGCCCGTACATGGAGTATCTCTGCCGGAAGTATCTGCCACGGGCCGCTGCGGTTACCAGCGTCAGCTCGGGTCTCGCGGGGCTTTATAGCGACCGATACGGCGTGGAGACGGAGATTGTGCGCAGCGCCGCCAGCTTCCGAGACCTCACACCGACGCCAGTCGATCCCAACAGGATCCGACTGGTCCACAGCGGCACCGCCGACGCGGAACGCAACATCATGGAACTCATCGAAGCAGTCGAAAAGCTGGGAAAGCGCTTCACGCTGGACCTCTATCTGCTTGAGGTACCGGGCGGGCACCTCAAAGCCATCCGCAAGCGCGCCGCGATGACGCCGAACGCCACGGTCCACGAACCGGTACCCCCGCAAACATTGCCGAACGTGCTCAACCAATACGATCTAGGCGTCTTCCTCTACCCGCTCAAAACGTTGAGCCACCGCTATCACCTGCCCAACAAGTTCTTCGATTTCGTACAGGCCCGGCTAGGTTTGGTGTTTTCTCCGGCACCCGAAATTGATGCCCACATCGGTGAGTACGGCTTGGGCATCATCACTTCCGACACGACCGCGGATGCGCTGGTCGACGCGCTCCACGACCTTACCGATGCTGAGGTTGCCCAGTTCAAGAACGCGTCGCATCGGGCCGCGAAAGCGCTATCCAGCGAAGCGGATCGGGCGACGCAGAGTGCGCTGGTCGCGCGCCTCCTCGCCGGCAAGAAATGAGAGTCGTCTTCGCCACCCGGATCTTCGCTCCGGAAATTTCGGCCGCCTCCGGCATTCTCCGGGTCTGGGCGGAAGAGTTCAGGGATCGCGGCTGTCAGGTAACGATCATGACCGCCAAACCACCTCGAAACGCTGTCATCGACGACCCGTCAGGCGTCGACGTTCGCAGGGCCCCGGTGAAACGTGATCGACAACAATATGTGCGTGGCTACGTAAGCTACATGAGCTTTGATGTGCCCCTGGCTTTTCGGCTCTTGTTCTCACGCAAAGCCGACCTGTACATTGTTGAGCCGCCGCCGACGACCGTTGCCGTCGTTAGAGTCATCGCTGCAATTCGCCGGACCCCATATGTTGTGCGTGCCGCCGACTACTGGTCGGAAGCCGCCGAGTTGGTGACGGGTTCGAGATTCATCCTGGGCACACTTCGGCGCGTAGAGGCGTGGGGATTGCGGGGCGCGTCGATGCTTTTTGCTGCCCACCAGCCCCTTATCGACAAGTTGCGATCCGCAGGCATCACAACGCCCGCAATGCCCATTGGCTTTGGCGCCGACACCAAGGACTTCCGATACGACAACCAGGCCCCGCCAACCCCGCCGGTATTCGTTTACGCCGGAACCTACTCCGAATGGCATGGGGCCGCGATCTTCGTCGATGCGCTGCCGCAGGTCTTGAAACAGCACCCTGGTAGCCGTCTGGTTTTCTACGGCAACGGCGAGGATCGCGAGAAACTTCAGTCCCGCGCACATGAACTCGGGCTTGAGAATTCAGTCGAGTTTCACCCCGCTATACCCCCGGCAGAACTCTCGCCAATCCTCGCGGGTGCCACTGCCTCGGTGGCCAGCGTGACTCCGGTTCCGCGGAACGAGTACGCTGTCGCAACGAAGATCTACTCCTCGCTTGCCGCCGGATGCCCGGTGATTTTCGCTGGCATTGGGCCCACGGTCGAGTTCCTGCGCGACGACGGCCATCCGTTGGCCGGAGTTGCAGTCGGCTACGACATCAATGCCACCGCGCAGGCGATGAATGACGCCGCTGCGGCGCCATTGCAGCCCCCCGCTCGGGCCGAACTGGCACGGTGGTCGGTAGGTCGCCACTCCCTGAACACGATTGCGGAGCGAGTGGCCGAGGTCAGCATTGCCCTCGCAGGCGAGCGGCCCAATATCGGCAAGTAGTATTTAGTTACTCAACGCAACCTGGAGACACTACGTGAAGATCGCCGTCATCGCACTCGGCAAAATTGGACTTCCGCTCGCTGCACAGTTCGCCAGCAAAGGTCACGAAGTGGTTGGCGTCGATGTCTCTCAGCGAACGGTGGACCTGGTCAATCAGGCCAAGGAGCCCTTCCCCAATGAGGCTCACCTTCAGGAAAAGCTGACCGAACTCGTCCCGACCGGCCACCTGCGTGCCACCACCGACTACTCGGACGCGGTGCCCGGCGCGGATGCCGTGGTTCTCGTGGTTCCGCTCTTCGTTGACGAGGTCACCGCAGAGCCGGACTTCGGCTGGATGGATGCCGCAACTCAGTCACTCGGCGAGGTGCTGACTCCGGGAACGCTGGTTTCCTATGAAACGACGCTCCCGGTCGGAACCACTCGGACACGGTGGAAGCCGATGCTCGAGTCCGCATCCGGACTTGCAGAGGGGGTCGACTTCGACCTTGTGTTTTCCCCCGAACGGGTGCTTACTGGCCGCGTGTTCGCTGACTTGCGGAAATATCCGAAACTCGTCGGCGGGCTCACCCCGCGCGGCGGAAAGCGCGCTGTCGAGTTCTACCGCGAAGTGCTCGACTTTGACGAACGGTCGGACTTGCCCAGGGGTAACGGCGTCTGGGATCTTGGTACCGCTGAGGCTGCCGAGCTCGCAAAGCTTGCCGAAACCACGTATCGCGACGTGAACATTGGGCTGGCCAACCAGTTCGCCCGCTATGCAGCAACGAGCGGCATCGATGTGTATCAGGTGATCGAGGCTTCAAATTCCCAACCGTATTCGCACATCCACCAACCGGGCATCGCCGTAGGCGGGCATTGCATCCCGGTGTATCCGCGGCTCTACCTGTGGACAGACCCGGAGGCGACGGTGGTCTCCGCCGCGCGCGCGGCGAACGCGGCAATGCCCGACTACACCATAGGCCTTTTGGAGAGTGCCTTTGGCGACCTGACAGGCGCGCGAGTTGCCGTCCTCGGTGCCGCCTATCGCGGCGGAGTCAAGGAGACCGCCTTCTCCGGCGTGTTCGGCGCGGTTGAGGCACTCAAAGCCCGAGGCGCTGTCCCGGTCGTGCACGACCCGCTCTTTAGCGACGAAGAGCTCGTCCAACTTGGGCTTGACCCATACCACCTCGGCGAGGCTGTCGATGCCGCGGTGGTTCAGGCCGACCACGACGAATACCGATCGCTCACCCCAGCCGATTTGCCCGGAGTACGGGCATTCATCGATGGTCGACGCATTTCGTCCAAGGAAAAATGGCCAAACGTCGCCTACCGCGTGATCGGAAAGGCGACTGCCTAGAAATCGAAGCAGTTCCGTTTGCGGGAGCGTGGGTCAGGCCCCGATTTCAGCCAGGAAGCGGGGTCCTTCCCCTCGGGTAGAGAGGTCCGATGCAGCACGGTCTGACGCTTGTTTCATCTCAGTAATCTCCGTCGCCGAGAGCCGGTTGATTGCGGCCGCCAAGTCTTTCGCGCTCCAGCCGCTCACCACGATCCCGAGTCCACGGTCGCGAACAAAGCCGACGATCTCCGGGCTTTCCCCGATTACGATACCGAGGCGACCCTGAACCGCTTCGAAGAACTTGTTCGGAAGCGCGTACGTGTTGTTCGCGAACCGCGGTGGAAAAAAGATCACCTCGAGATCGCAGTCGTTGAGTGCTCGCGACACTTCGGTAACGGCCACGGGCTCGCGGAACTCTACGCGCCCCGCAGCAACTGCGGAGTGCGCCCGCATCGGGGCAAGCGTCTTCTCATCGCCGAGCACCATGAGGACGAGTACGAATCGCGGTTCAAGCAGAAGAGCTGCATCGAGCATGAGGTCGATACCGCGCTCGACGGCGGCGTATCCGTGGTGAACAAGCAGAATCCGCTCCGGGTCGACTCGCGACGGCTCAAGCTCCTGATAGGGCGCGACATTGCGAATCACACCGGGTCGGGGCACGCCGTACCGGTCCCGGTAAAGATCTGCGATGCCCTCCGCAACCGTCAAATGTTTGGTGAACACGGGTGAGGTGATGAAGGTCAGTAGCCAGTCGTCATAGCGTGCGATGAGTAACCGGTAGGGCAGGCCGGTTCCGTTGCCCGAATAGACCTCGTGCAGATCCAGAATTACCGGTCCATTGGTAAGCGCGGGAACCGCTTTCACGGCCCAGGGCAACAAATGTAGGTCGTTCACAAGGACAAGGTCGTACTTCTGCCCGGACAGTTCCGATACCGGCAGGTACTTCTCCACAAGCCGACGGAACCGCGCACGCGGAGGCAGCAGGAGATGAATGAGGACCCTGGACAGAAACCTCGGATAGCCAATGCGAAGTCTCCGGCCGTTCGCATCCGGATGATCCGGTCCACGGCTCAAGATGTCGACACGATAACCCACGGACCTGAGCCAACGGATCTGATTAGACACTCTGGCATCGCTACCCACCGGGGAATAGCACATAACGAGAGCACTCTTCGAAGG
This sequence comes from Mesorhizobium sp., assembly GCA_019635735.1. Lineage (GTDB taxonomy): Bacteria > Pseudomonadota > Alphaproteobacteria > Rhizobiales > Rhizobiaceae > Mesorhizobium_A. The sequence continues at coordinate 4,957 of JAHBYX010000019.1, read as the reverse complement.
CGTGGCGGGCTGGTCTGACACCACGCCATCTTATCGACCGTGGCCCGACGTCCTTGTCCGAGATGATGACCGTGGGGCGCTTTCGTCGGATCGGGCGTGCAGACTGCATGCCATAGTCTGGGCCGCGTGGCATAATTGAACGTCCCGCGGGCCTGCGATTTATGCTCCCGCGACGGCCCCCTCCCCCCTGAATCGGAGAACAACACGTGTGCGGAATCTTTGGCTTCATCGGACCCGATGACCTTGACTCCGCATCGGTCAAGACCCTCGTAAAGCACGCGCAGCAGCGGGGCCGCGACTCCAGCGGCATGGTCATCCGGAATAAGGACGCCTACCGCGCGTACCGCGCCGACTTCCCCATCGATCGCCTCCTCAAGCGCATCCCGCCGCTCGGGAACCTGTTCTTCGGGCACAGCCGGCTCGTGACCAACAGCACCGGCGACAACCAGCCCGTCACCCGAGAACAGATCATGGTGCTCCACAACGGCATCATCGTGAATCATCTGGATGTTTGGCCGCTGCTCGGAAAGAACCCGATCCGCGCCATCGACACCGAGGTCATCCCCGCGATCATCGCCTCGCACCTGGACGAAGGCGGAACCGTCGAAACGGCCGCCGAGCGCGTGCTCAACATCGCCGAGGGCGTCGTCGCCTGCGCGGCGCTCGTCCCGCACCTGGGAAAGCTTTTGCTTTTCTCCAACAACGGCAGCCTCTATCTCGGCGACAAATCCAAAGGATTCGTGTTCTCGTCCGAGCGATACCCGCTCGAACAGATCGGCGCCGAGAACATTCGACAAGTGCGGGACTGCGTCGTCCTCGACGTCCCAACCCAGGACGAAGAGATCGACATCACCGAATGGGCGGACCGCTCGATCGACCTCGTACCCGGCCTGGGCTTCTCCGTCGAAGAAGAAAAACTCCTGCAGTACCCGAAGCCGGACTTCCGGCGGTGCACCAGGTGCGTCCTCCCCGAGACCATGCCCTACATCAAGTTCGATGAGAACGGCGTCTGCAACTACTGCCTCCACTACAAGTCGAGGAACCAGCCCAGACCGAAGGAAGAACTGTTCGAGCTCGTCAAACCCTTCCGGCGGAAGAACGGCGACGACGTGATCGTGCCCTTCTCCGGCGGGCGTGACAGCTCGTACGGGCTGCACCTCATCGTGAACGAACTCGGACTGCGTCCCATCACCTACACGTACGACTGGGGCATGGTCACCGACCTCGGCCGCCGGAACGTCAGCCGCATGTCCGCGAAACTCGGCGTCGAGAACATCATCATCGCGGCAGACATCACGAAGAAGCGCGAAAACATCCGCCGGAACCTCAATGCCTGGCTGAAGGCACCGCATCTCGGCATGCTGAGCGTGCTCACGGCGGGCGACAAGCACTTCTTCCGCCACATCGAAACCGTCAAACGGCAAACCGGGATCTCCCTCAACCTTTGGGGCATCAACCCGCTGGAGGTCACGCACTTCAAGGCGGGCTTCCTCGGCGTTCCGCCGGACTTCGCGGAAGAACGGGTGTACAGCCACGGCGCGATGAAGCAGCTGCGGTACCAGTCCCTGCGGTTCGGGGCCATGCTGAAGAGCCCCGGCTACTTCAACCGTTCGATCTGGGACACGCTCTCCGGCGAGTACTACCGCAGCTTCACCGAAAAAACCGACTACTTCCACGTCTTCGACTACTGGCGGTGGGACGAGAAACTTCTCGAAGACACGCTCGACAGCGAATACGACTGGGAGCGCGCGCCCGACACGCAAACGACGTGGCGGATCGGCGACGGCACGGCCGCGTTCTACAACTACGCCTATTACACGATCGCCGGATTCACCGAACACGACACGTTCCGAAGCAACCAGGTGCGCGAAGGAGACCTCACCCGCGAGCAGGCTCTTCGCCTGGTCGAGGAGGAAAACACTCCACGCTACCCGAACCTCAAGTGGTACCTGGACGTTGTCGGCATCGATTTCACCTATGCGATCGAAACCATCAACCGCACCCCGCGGCTGTACGAGGAAGCGTCACTCTCCGAGTTCTCGACGGGCCGGAACTGACGTCCCCGGCCGAGCCTCGGCAGTGCGCCGAAGCTCCGGCCACAGGGCTGCCAGCGCACCGGCAAACGCCAGCGCGCCGATCACCCACAACGCGGTCGGCCCCACCGGGAATCCGGTCCACCACCACTGTGCGCCCGCATCCAGATTGAGGCCCTGCTGGTCAATGCCGGTGACGTACCGCCGGATGTTCACCTGAAGCGCTACCAGGTTCGCGAGCACGAGCGCGGCGAGGACCAGGAAAGTCTGCACCCGGGTGAAACGGAGTCGACCGCCTGCCGGCATGATGAGCAGGACGAAAGCGAACAGCACGATGAGCGGGAGCAAATATCGGGGTTGCAGGTTCTCACCTATGGAATTGCCACCTCTGGTCAGCACCCACACCGGCAGGATGACCAACACGAGCAACACCCCGGTTGCCGCAATGGCCTTCCGCCAGTTGATCCGCCCGACACCCGCAAAAGCGACCACGATGAACGCCGCGGTTGACGCCCACGGGACAATCGCGGGCAGCGAAGTGTCGAGCCAGCCGAGCGCCCAGGTTCCAAACACCCCAGTCCACAGGAACGGAAGCATAAGCAGGTTGTACGCGGCGAGGGCGAACCCGGAGAGGGCGCCATCACCGTGCGTTCCGGGGATCGACGCCGCTCCGCCGCTGAACCCGCTTTCCGCCACGCCGGACTGCCCGGAGGTTGCGAAGAACACCGCCGAGACGAGAATCCCGATGGCCGGAAGCCACGCCCAATGCCACCACGCGCGCCACGAGACACCGCGCCACGGCGCTGCGATGATCGTCGCAGTGACCACCGCGCCGATTGCGTAGACCGCGGCATCGCCACGCGCACCCCCGGCCATCAACGCTCCGACGAGCGCCAACGCCCCGAGCGCCCAACGGCGGGATCCAACTGTTTCATACCATCCGGTGAGGGCGAGAAACGTGGTGCCGACACCGGCAATCGCCCAGCCGGACGGATTGTTCGACGGGATCAGGAAAACCCCCAACGGCACGAGCGTGACGAGCCAGCCCCACAGCAGCGTCGGCCGGCGCTCCAGCGGGAGCAGCAGCGCAAGCGCCGTGCCCAGGAGGACGAAAAGGGCGGCATTGATGAGCCGCATCGCGAGGGCGCTCACCTGCAGGTCCGCGCCGGCGAACACGTGCATTGCCGCGTAATAGACCGGCGGGTACTCCGCCGCGAAGTTTCCGCGCCCGGTTTCCACCGTCGCATGGTTCCACTCGTCCATGACCCGGTACTGACATGCTGCGCTCTTCTCGGGGGCGTAGGCATAGCAGGCGACATCCACGAGTGGTTCCGACACTTCCCTCGCGGTCGGTGACGACCCCGCTTCACACTGCGCACTGCCCGAAACAGCGCACCAGGTGCTCGTGAGATGGTAGTCGTCGTCCGGCCCGGCGCCGATCGGCGAGGCAAAAGCCCAGGCAGCGAGAGCCACGAACGCGAGCACCGGAGCGAGCCACCCCCACCGGAACCGCGACGTCACTGCGCCCGCGCGCCCCGGCTTCGCCCCGTCAGTCATCATCCTCCTTGGATGCTTTTTCAATCTCGAGCGCGAGCTTCTGCACAACTTTTCGCAATTCGTCGCGGGTACGGGCAAGCTCAAGGCTGATTTGCATCAGAAGGAGCAAGACAACGAAGAACGCACCCACGAAAAGGAGGTTGATGGGTTGCGCGATCCCCAGAAAGCTGCTGACCGCGCTCAGCAACCCCGGCCACGCGGAAAGGATGATTGCGGCAACCGCGGCAACCAGCCACACGACCGCATATTTCTCCGGGAGAACGTACGAGCGCAGCAGCATGATGACGACGATGACCAGAACCACCGCGAGGATGATCGCGAAAACTTGGGGCGTCACGCGGCCGCCTTCTGGTCTCGCAACTTGAGCGCCCGAATTTGCGGCGGAACGCTGCGGATGCTCGCCAGGACCAGGATGAAAAGAATTCTTCCCGTGTACAACGTCGCCCTCAGCACAGACTGGGACGGGACGCCGCCCGCCCGCTCGTTCATCCCGACCGGGACCTCGCTCACGGACAGCCCCTGCCGCGTGGCGAGCACAATGGACTCCACCGTGTCACCCAACCACTCGACGGGGTAGTGCTCGGAGAACACGGCCACGGCGCGCGGACCCGCGAACCGGAAACCGCTCGTCGCATCGGTGAGTCGGGTACGCGCGTATAGGGACACCACCCCCGCAATGAAACGCTGAATACCCCTGCGTGCCGCAGACGACTTGAATATTCCGCCCTTCGCAAAGCGGCTCCCGATCACAATGTCGGAATGCTCCGACGCCCGGATGAGGTCGGCGACGTGCTCCGGCCTGTGCTGGCCATCGCCGTCGAACTGGATGACGGCGTCATATCCGTTCTGCACCGCGTACTTGAATGCCGTACCCATTGCTGCACCGACACCGAGGTTAATCGCGTGCGACACGACGTGGGCGCCGGCCCCGCGAGCAATCGCCGCCGTCGCGTCGCGAGATCCGTCATCGATCACCACGACATCATCGAGAGGCTGGACTTTCGAGAGCGAAAGGAGAACGTCTCGGATTACGGCTGCCTCGTTGAGGGCAGGGATCGCAACGAGTGCTCTCATAGCGCTCCAGTCTACTGGGCCAGCCGGGACCGAGGCACTCCGATGGATAGCATCATCCACGTCTCGCCGAGGTGGCCGAGCACACGTTCACCCGCGACGCAATCGGCCGGCCACACGCCTGACTGCGCCGGACAGGCCGTCCGCCTTCCAGTAGTGGGCGAACATCCGCACATCGTGGCGGAAACCGTATGGCTTGCGCCGTTTGCCGCCCCGCGAGCGGTCAATGCGCCCCTGCGCGTGATCGGCAGCCTTGCGCGGCACGCGGACGAATTCGACGAGGGGGGCGAGCACCC
>JAHBYX010000018.1 GCA_019635735.1 Mesorhizobium sp. | reverse complement strand
AAAGCGTAACGATGTATGGTGGATGAGTTTTATGTATCAGGGCCGGCAAGTCCGGCGGAGCACTGGAACAAGTAAGAAGCAATTGGCCGAAGCCATCTATGCCAAGGTGAAGGTCCAAATTGCCGAGGGTCAGTTTTTCGAGCGGCGTGAGGAACAGGAGCACACGTTCAAGGAGATGATGGAACGGTACGTCGCGGAACGAGCCACCCTGAAAGCGGCCAAAAGCCGTTTGCGCGATCATGCCGCGTTGGGACATCTCCTCCCTGTATTGGGAGAGAGAGTCCTAGCCCATATCACGCCGAAGGTGATGGCTCAGTACAAGGCGCAGCGGCGAATCGAACAAGCCGCTCCTGCGACCATCAACAAGGAGCTCCAGCTTGTCCGGCATGCCTTCAACCTCGCCATGCGGGAATGGGAATGGTGCAGGGAAAACCCGATGCACCGGGTCTCCATGGAACAGGTGAGGAACGAAGTGGACCGTTGGCTGACGCCGGAGGAAGAAGACCGGCTGATGGCCGCGTCGTCACCCTGGCTGCGAGAGATCATGGTCTTTGCCCTGAATACCGGCATGCGCCAAGGCGAAATCCTGAACCTGCAATGGCAGGACGTGGATTTTTCGCGAGGAACCTTGATCGTGATGCAAAGCAAGAACGGGACACGACGAACTATTCCTCTCAATGCCAAGGTCTATGAACTCCTATCCGCGAAACAGGCTGCAACGGGCCTGTCACGTGGGCCAGTCTTCAAGACCCCACTCGGCAATCTCCTGCAGGTGCGTTTTCTGGTACGGGAGTTTTGTGAGGCGCGCAATCGGGCCGGGATTCCAGACTTCCGGTTTCACGACATGCGGCACACCTTTGCCACGCGGTTGGTGCAGCGCGGGGTGGATCTCTACAAGGTTCAACGGCTGCTCGGGCACAAGACGAATTTGATGACGCAACGCTATGCGCATCATTCGCCGGAAAGCCTGAGAGAGGGTGTGAAGGTGCTGGATGAGTGCCAACCGGAGCGGTTTAGCACAAATTTAGCACACGGGCCGGTTTTTGAGGATTTTTGAGGCTCGACAGACTCGTAAGTGCTTGATTTATTGTGGTGAGTCGGCTGGGATTCGAACCCAGGACCCTCGCCTTAAAAGATCGAAAGAACGGTTTTTGACAAGTGCTCGCTATTGCAACGGTTTCCCCAATTTACTCAGTATATCGATCACTTAGGAGCTTCTATTGATTCTATGCGTTCCGCTCCTTATCCATCAATTCTGCATTGTTTTGTCACAAATTTGTCACAGCAAGTCCGTACACTACCCGGATCAGACAGTCATGTCTACGATGCAATAGGCAGCCTCTATCCAACCACTATTGATGACCCATATGCATTCCGATGCGGGGATACGTCGAGGCCTGCTGACAACCGACCTGCGGTTTTCGAATTGAACCGGACTCATCGCCACATCAACAATTTCAACAAGATAGCTCGGCAAATCACGGCAAAACCGGGCAAACAATCCGCAAATCTGCAACCGGTTGCAACCAGGAATCGGGCCCTCAAGACTCGTCTCCAGATAAGGGAGATGAGTCTTGAGCATTCGTCTTACCCTTCCGTGTCGTCGTCGCTTGTTCGCTGGTCTGATAGCCTCGTTTGGCGCCTGGGCCGGTCACTGCTCATTAGGGTCATAGTCCTCTTTCGGATATAGTCACGAAGGTGGGCTTGTGCCTTCCCATCCCATGACCAGCGTTTCAATCCCGAACTCATCGCCTCTCACCCATCACACAATCCCCGCTGCCACCGAGATCTGTTTGCGCGTCGGCAGTCTCACTCTGAGCGAGCACACACCGCCGAGCTGGAGCGGCAAGGTGCCGGAAAGTCGCCAACCGGCAAGTGGCTTTCGACACGTGCGATTCATCGGATCATCACGGAAGGCCTGTTGTTAGCTGGAGTGAAAAAGCCGGGCATCGTGGTCCATAGTCTGCGTCCTCGTCCCAACCGTTGCACTTGGAACTTGAAACCGCCATGCTAATCTAATGCAGGTCCAGAAGATGATGCGCCATCAGCACTATGCGACCACCGAGATCCATGTCGAGGACGTGCAGAAGCTACTGGAGGGGGCAGAAGAGGCGGCCACGCAGATCTAACTCCGCAAGATTTTGAATCGGCTGCGAGAGATATGAGAGAACAAGGCAGCAGGACTCAGACATACACAAGCCGCAACTATTTCTCTTCGTGAGTGCTCATCCCAGTCTTCCCTCTGAGCCGCATCGGACAGAGAAGACTGTTTCACATTGCGACATATTCTCTTCCTACCCAACGTATCTTTTTCGATTCAGTGTGAATCAAATTGGATACGGTTGGAACCTCTGCTGGGTCAGTGCACCAGACATCACGCTGAAATTATTCCGAATGGTTCATGAATGCTGCAGAAAAATACTGTGCATCAAACTTGCTTTCCGATCTGGTAGGCCTGACGGCAAATTATTATGCTTGACTGAATCACGGATACCCATAAGCATAAGCCTCATGATCATCCGGGACTTGACAACTATATCGAGATATTTTGTCGATTTCGACTACATCAGCCCCAATGACTTCGAACGATTGGCGAAAGTGGCATAACTGAGTGGCTGTTTCTATTTGACCACAACACGATTTTCAGCGTACGCAAGTCGACTTAGCTGCAGTAAGAGAATTTGAGGGATGCAACATGACTTTCCACGGCAGAATTGAGTCGGCCGATGGAGGTGTCCCCAAGAACGGCTGGGATGCGTATCGGCTCGTTTTCACGTCTTCCGCGGCAGTCGACGGTGTACCGAGGTCTCTCGATCGCTCGATCACAATTCGCGGTGACGGCAGTTATTCTGCCGATCCTGGTGACCCCATCCCCGCGGATGCATCCCTCTCCGTCGTATCTCCCGAGGGGCAAATACTGGCGCGCCGACAATTCTCATCGCTGGTTGAAGATGGCACCCCTTATCTCAAACCCTTCCCGGTACGTCCCCGCGACCTGGACCTCGTCATCGATCCCGTTGACGAGCCGGTGGATCAGCGGACCCGTGTCTCCGGCCGGGTCTTTGTTGCCGCAGGCGCATCCAGCGATCACTCCGCCGCGGCGGAACTCGCGGTCAGGATTTTCGGTGCCTCGGGCGACGGCGCCCGCTTCGCCCCCATTTTTACAGGCGTCACTGATCGGAGCGGATACTTCGCCGGTTTCGTGCAACGGCAGCGCCTCACGGCCGCATTCGGCGAAACCGGAGGGGGCGCCGCTCTTGTCCGCCACACGATCCACATCACGCCTGGGAACTGGCTCCCGGAGCCCGTGCTCTTGTTTATCGATGCGCCTGGGAAGACCAGCGATGAAGAGAACTGCGGATGCACGGCGCCTCCGCCTCCAACTCCGGGTTCTGCGGAGCTCGCGGTGCACGGTGAAGCATTCTCGACCGATCTCGGCGCGGGCTGTCAGGATTTTACGGTTCCTAACCGCACGCTGGAAGAGTTCGACTTCTTTAAGATCGTTCGCACGACGGATCCGGCTATCAGGGGCCTCACCCTTCCCGATACCGTGCGCAATGAGATCGATCTTCCGCAGATAGCCTCGCTGGCATTCGATCGCGGTACACTGGCGCAGGCAGTCGGAGCGTCGGCCATCGCGGTGCAGACCGCCCCAAAGCCGCCCACCCCGGAGCTACCGGTATCATCTGACCTCCGTCGAAACGCGACTCCATCCGTCGAGGGAGCCCGCACGATGGCTCGCCTTGCAACAGTCGTCGCGAACACCGAAGCGGCGGCAGCTGCGACGATGGCCGACACCGGTATCGCCGATTACGTCGACGTCAGCCCGCTTCAGTCGTCAGGCGTGCGCCGAGCCGCCGAGTGGGGCAATTCCGTCGACGAAAGGGCGATGCAGGCCGCCTTACGTGAAGCGGTGGCAAAGATCCCGCCGGCGGCAATAAAGGCTGCACTCGAGGACCCTGATGGCTTCACCCCAGAAGGGTTGATGACGCTGCAGCGCAGTGTCTCCGCCAAAGCTCTGAGAGATTACCTGAACTGGCGCATCAAGCCGGTGGCAAACCGAGGCGAGCTGAACGAGATCAATCTCGTCGACTGGGACTTCACGCCCGAGTTCTATCAGGCAACTTCCATCGCCCATGGACACATTCTCCATTTCAAACAAGAATGGCGCGCCGACGGCTACTCACTCGGCGAGTTAGTGCGTAGCATTCCGCTCGCTCCAGGTCAGAAGAAACAGATCGCGGTGCTCGAGTGGGATCGCGCGGATACCGCGGCGCGCACCGAAGCCACTGACGTCTCCGAAGCCGTCAGTGCAACTCTTAGCCGCGACCGCGACATCGACGAGATCGCCAACGTTGCCTTCAGCGAATCGCTACGCGGCGGCTCCCGCGCGACCACGTCTGCCGGCGGTGGCGGATTCGGCCTGGCGATTGGACCTCTCGTGATCGGCGGAGGAGGAGGGGCCGCCAAAGCCAGTTCCAATGCCTGGAGCGACAACTCGCGGAGCCTTTCCGGCCAGACGCTGAACCAGCTTCGGGATCGCGTTTCACAGGGCGCCTCTGCGGTTCGCAATCAGCGTTCTACCGTGGTTGAAACCGTCGGCCAAAGCGAGCGTGTGACCGCCACGACGGAAGTGATTGCAAACTACAATCGCTGCCACGCTCTGACCATCCAGTACTTTGAGGTGCTTCGTCATTTCGCGGTGCACGAAACACTGGCCAGCGTCCAGGAATGCCTGTTCGTACCGCTGGAAATGACCACCTTCGATGACGCCAAAGTGCTTCGCTGGCATGACATGCTCTTGAATGCCTGCCGTGATCGTCGTCTGACCCCGGGCTTCGAAGCCATTCGCCGCTTGAATTCCACCGAGCCGCTGCCGCCCAATCGCCGTTACGCCGACGACCCGATCGAAGAGATGGCCGGCAACCTGCGAGTGCGCATCTCGATCGCGCGTCCCAAGGATCCGAAGGACGCGACCGTTGCCGTGCAGGATACGGAGTGGCGCTTCTTCGGTTTCGTGCTCCGTGTCAACCCTGAGGTTCTGTACGAAGTCTACCGGCGCGATCAGGTCAAACGCGACAAGATCTTCCGCACCGAGATCGCTCCGCAGATCGCCCAGGCATTTCTGGAGAGCCTGCGCGTCATGCTTGTCGACCGTGATGGCCGCGAGCACGACGCCGGTTTCGACATCACGGTCGCATCCCGCTACGCCGAGAACGGTGTGATGGAGGTCGAGCTCAACAACACCGGCCGCGGACCACGGCTGACGCGCGCGCAGATTGCGGGTGTCTCCATCCAGACCGACTTCGAACTGCCGGAGTTTTCGAAGGTCATCGTCGAATCGGCTTCAGCCTCTTATGCCACGGAGCGCTTCAGTGGCTCTCTGTTTACCGGATCCGTCAACGACGATGTCGTGAAGGGCGATCCGGCATTCCTCTCTGCGAGCCAGCTAAGCCGCGCCGAAGAAAGAAATCAGCTCGCAGAGATGCGCCGCCTGCGCCGCCGTCTCCTGCGCCACCTCAATGACAACATCGAGTACTACCATCGCGCGATCTGGTTGGGCATGGATGCGAATCGCCGCTACATGCTGCTCGACGGCTTTGAAGCACCCCGATCGGACGGTCGCTCCGTCGCCTCGGTCGTCGAGAATCGTCTGGTAGGGATCGTAGGCAACTGCCTCGTCATGCCGGTGGCTCCCGGATTCCAGCTCGATCCCGTACTGGCCGAAGCGCTCGCCGAAGAAGAGGATCCGCAAAAGGCCCTCGAGCGTCTCTACAAGGTCGAGGCGGCGCCGCCGCGCCGCCTCAGCGTCCCGACGAAAGGAGTATTCGCTGAGGCTATGCCCGGCAAGTGCAACAGCTGCGAGATCATCGAAGAGGATCGCTTCTGGCGCTGGAAGGATTTTCCGCTGCCGGATTCGCCCTCCGCGATCAGCGCTCTGTCCACGGCCAGCCGCTTTGCTGCGCCGGGAAGCCTCCGTCCCACCGCTCTTCCGGACGCCATCGTCAAGTTCCAGGCTCTGCCCTCCTTGCCCGACCCCACCGGCATGGCGGCCGCACTCAGCCTGCTGGGTCAGGACGTGTTCAAAGACCTCACCGGCTTGACGAACAACCAGAAGAACGCCATGGCAGCGCTGACCACCGCGATGGGAACCAGCGAGGCGTTCGCGGGCGAAGCGTTCAAACTCGCCATGGCCAAAGATGCCGCGCGCAATCTCGATCGCACGCTGGAGCAGATCAAGGCCGCCAAGAAGGCAGACTTGCTGACCGCGGAGGAAGCGAGCAAGGCCACGCGCGACGCCATCTTGCGGTCGATTGCGGAGACACCGGCATCATCCAAAGACGTTGTGACCACTCCGGAAGTGGAAGAGGCTATCAAAAAGGCCGCGGAGACGCCAGGCGGCTCGGCGAAGATCACACGCGAAAAAGGAGAAAAGACCGAAGAGGTTTCATTCGCCGTCGATGAATCGGGGCTGCAGATCGGCAGCGCCACCGGTCACGTGCGGGAATACCCGGTGGAAATCTGGGTCGAAGTGCCGCTGGTCCACGATGTCGTAGATGACACCACTTTGGACTATTCCGATTCCGACCGAGTGGACACCCTTGAGCCGGCGCGACAGAAAGAAGCCGTTCCCGCTAAACTCGCCGGAACCGACATTCTCGTCGACCGGATCGGCAGCGCCATCGATAGCGACTTGATGCGAGAAGGTCCGAGCGGCAGGCTGCAGATCCGGGTCAACGCCATGATCGGATATCCGGCCGACCCGGCGGACAACAAGAAGATCCTTCAGCCGCAAGGCAAAACGAAGTATGGTTTCGTCGCAATGATCCACGGCAACTCCACCGCGTGGAAGCTCGAAGATGGCCCGGTGACCGATGCGCCGCCGATCACCGGCAGCTCGCTGGACGTGAAAACCGTCCCCGTCACAGAGAGGGGAGATTACCGGGGATACACGTATCTTCAGAAGCACCTCGCCGAGCTGCCGCGTCCGATCGTTTCGATCAGCTTCTCCCATGGATTACCGAACATGCTCGACCACTTCGTGGAGACGCGATCCCGAATGCTGTTAGCCGCCATCGGTCAGGTCGTCGCGGACGCCGCACAGCCGGGGTCGCTTCTTGGCGACACCGTGGATTTCGATGCCACCGGGCTGATGGGGCATTCCCGCGGCGGCGAGGCTGTCGTGCGAGCGTTCGAGCAGTCAAAGGGCATGGCAGGTTTCACGGTCACCGCGATCTGCTCGCTTGCCCCCACGGATTTCCTCGGTGCCAGCAACAACTTCAAGCTTTCGCTGCCGCCCCGGGAAGGCGTCAATTACCTCGTCTTCTATGGCGGATTGGACGGCGACGTCGTGGGGTGGCGGGAAACGACGACCGCGGATCGTGGCGGAAATGGCTTCCGTCTCTACGACCGCACCGAGTGCGATAAAGCGATGGTCTTCATCCCACGCGCCACACACGACCGTTTCAACACAGTGTGGGCCGCCAACGAAGAGGTAGAGTGGCCGACCTCGAAACACGGCGTCACTCTGCCGGGCGTGCCTGATCGGACTTTGAGCAAATCCACCCATGAGGCACTCGCTAAAGAATTCATTGGCGGCTTCTTCGACTTGATCTTGAATGGCAATTCAGGCGAGCAGGCGCGCTTCCGGAACGAAGTGAAGAGTCCCACCGGCGCCGCTATTTCCCATCAATGGCAGTTTGCTACGGCAAGCCAGCCACTCGACACCTTCACTGGGACGGCGCCTGATTTCGGCACCCGAACGCTTCCAGCCGGCGCCACCATTGAGCGCTTCGCTCCACTGACGCCAGTTGCCAGCCGCGATGAGAAGATCCCGCACGACGACAACGCCTGCATTCTGGCCACTTCTTCAGCGGGCACGCCGGCGATTGTGCACGAGTTCACAGGGGGTCCACCAAGCAGCTTCGATACCATACGCTTCCGCCTCGGGCGTCTCTATCCATCATTGCAGAAAAGCGACGTCGACACCGCAGTTACACTCAGCCCGGCAAGCGTCGATGTTGCGAAGTTACGAGCGCTCCTGAAAACAAAACAGGAGGATGAGATCAACCTGGTGAAGCCGCCTGAGTTCGACGTCATTCTCGAAGACACCGATAATAAGACGGCTCGCATTGCGCATGCCTCCCTCCTGTTGGGTCAACAGAACGGCTGGGCACGGCCGGAAGCCAAAGTTCCGGTCGAGGTCGTAAAGTTGCCAAGCGGTGACATCTTCGCTGTCGCCAAGGATTGCACGCTGATGTCGCTGCAGACTCTGCAAATCAAAACCGTGCAGCTGGTCGGTATCGATCCCTCGAAGCTTCGAAAGATCAGCTTTGAGTTTAAAACGCCGGCTACGGCCCAGGAAGTCTGGCTGGACAGTATCGACTTCGTCCTTACGTAGGAGCAAGCCATGAACTTCAAGAGTCTCACGGTGCTTGCAGTCCCTGAGGAAGTACAGACGACCACCGGCTTTGTGGCGCGCGTCTTCGCCGAAATAGAGAGTGTCCCCGCGACCGGGCTTCCCTTGACCGCGGAAATTGGCGGTCAAAGGATGGAAGCGCTCGGGGTCGTGCAGGGACTCGAACCTCTGCTCAGCGGCTTTGTCAGAGTCGTGCCGCAGCCCGGTGACGAGCTGGTCATCAAAATCGGGGAGGTCACCATCCCCACCGGCCTGACAGTCAGCGATCCGGCAATCGCGTGAGGAGAAAGAAGGCAATGAAGCTCAATGGACAGCTCACCGGCGCACGTTCGGGCTATGCGGGACATCAGGTCGAAATCTTTATCCCCGCCCTTATCTCTGCCGAGACCGGAGCTCGCATCCTGGCACCAACGTTCGTGCGCGTGCCGGTATCGGATGATGGCAAGTTCAGCTTCGATGTCAAATCCGGCCTCACGCTCAGCAGCCCGATGGAGGTCGCGGTTCGCGCTCCCTCCGGCGAGCGCCTCGCCTTCCTGCCGCAGCCAACGCTTTCCGACTTCACCATCAAGGTACTTCCGCATACCGCAGTGCCGGTGGCACCGGAAACGTCCCCCACCGATCCTGCGCTTGGACCTCTCAAGACGCGCATCAACCTCCATGACAAGGCGGAACAGGATCGCGCCGCAAACCAGTTGGTGTCGGTCTGGGGCATTCACCCCGTCGCCGGAGGAACCGAGCCCGTTCAGAATGTGCTGGGCGCCTCGTATGCCGACCCCCGAGGGGTTGCAGTTGTCGAGATCCCGCGCGCGGCGTGGCGGTCCCTGGAAATCGAGGTGCCGGGACATCGCGGGCCGAACAAGCGATTCGCGCTGAAGCAGACCCCCGATGGACTGCCCGTCGAATCCACCGATATCCTGGTTGACCTTACGCCACTTCCGTCGTCGACTGAAGAAGCCCAGTGCGACTGCAAAGAATCAACGCTGCCGAGAACGCCTGGTCATGAAGAACTTGTCGGCTCCGGGGTGTTCGCGGCCGATCCGGTTGCGGGCGGTTGTGTCAACCTTGCCGTTCCGAATCGCACGATCGAGGAGTACAACTTCCAGTCCCTCGTTCGCACGACCGATCCATTCCTGTTCACGTCGAAGCCCCCACGCCCGCGTCCGCTGCCTCCGTTATCGCCGACAGCGTTGACCTTGGCGGCGGAACTCGCCTATGGCGTGAACGCACTGGACACGCAGTTAGGGCAGGCTGCGGCCGGCGTCACAGGGACGCAGCCGAGCACGCGCGGCACAGCCGTTCTACGCAATGGCGAGGCGGCGCTCGATGCATTACGGCTGGAAAGTCACACCTATCGCTCAACCGGTCTCGCCGCCGTTCGCGCGTGGCGTGAAACCGCCGCGAAGGACAGAGTCGTGAACGCCATCATGGAGCGGGCTTCGTCGCTGTCGGAGGATACGCTCCGCCATGCCCTGGCCGACCCGGACGGCTTTACGCCCGTCGCCCTCATGACCGCCGAACGGCATCGCGCGTTCGAGCAACTCGGACAAGCGTCGGAGACGACTCCCGCAAGCGGCAGAACCCCGATCGCCGCCGGCAACATGCCGCAGTGGGATGCTCAGCCGAAGACGTACCAGGCTGCCACCATCGCGCACGGACACCTGCTTGAGTGGCGGCAGGTGTGGCGCGCCGACGGCTACTCGCTCGGCGATCTGCTCTACTCGCTGCCGCTTGCACCGGGGCAAAAGCGCCAGATCGTGGTCGTCGACTGGGATCGCCGGGAGACCGGCATGCGAACGGAATCGCGCACCGTAGCCGAATCTTTCAGCGCGGACCTGAGCCGGGATCGAGACGTTGCCGAGATCGTGAACTCCACCATCACCGAAAGCATTCGCGCCGGTTCCAGTACGCGCACCTGGGGCGGCGGAGGCGGTCTGGGGCTGGGCATTCCGTTTTCGGGAGGTTTCTTTGGGCTCGGAGTGGCCGGCGGGGGCGGCGGGTCCGACTCTCAAGCCTGGCAGAATTCCGCCCGCTCGTTAAGCGCATCGGCGGGACAAGACATCTCCGACCGCACGCAGCAGGCAGCCACAGCCGTGCGTAGCCAGCGCGCGACCGTCGTCACCGGCCGCCAGCAGCACGAATCTGTATCGGTCACCGCGGAGGTGGTCGCCAACTACAATCACTGCCATTCCATGACCGTCGAGTACTTCGAAGTCCTGAAGCATTACCGCGTGGATCTCGAGCTTGCGTCCGCTCAGCAGTGCCTGTTCATCCCGCTCCAGATGACGCGCTTTGACGAGATGAAGTCGCTACGCTGGCGCGATGTTCTCTCGCAACACCTCCGCGACCGCACGCTGGCAGGCGGGTTCGATGCCATCGAGCGCATTCTTACCGGATATGTAGACAGCGATTTTCCGCCCGCCCGGTACGCCGACGAAGCGATGACCGAGCTGTGGGGCGAACTCCGCGTCGAACTCGATATCCGCCGGCCGCGGGAGCCGCGCGAGAACGAAGACATCAACGACTACCTGAATAACAACTGGAATACATGGAATATCCTGTTCGGCCCCGGCGCCGCCGCGCGAGCCTATGACCAGAGCGTCCGAGAGCGCGCTTTGGCCGACAAGATCTTCGCCGATGAACTGGCGCCTCGCATTGCCAGGGCGTTCGCGGACACGCTGCAGTTCGAGCTGTGCGTCGATGTCAACGGAACCCCGGTGTACGTTCCGGTCACTGCCGACTTCACCATGGTCTCGGACTATCGTGCGGGCCGCGAGCATCTCATTGCCTTCCGCTGCGTCCTCCCATCAAATCAGCAGGTCGCGCGCGCTCGCATCAAGGCCGTTCGATTTTCTACGACACTCGGCGAGATCACTCCGGGCTCCCGCAGCATCCTCCGCTACGTGCATGTCAGTTATCGCAACCGCTACCGCAGCTTTGCGTTGCTGTCTCCCCGGAGAGTACGTGACGAGATCAAAGCCGGAGACGCGGTATTCCTCGCCACGTACGCTTTGGCGAAATGGGAGGAGCTGAACCCGCGGTTGGAAGACTTGCGCCTGCGCGATCGTCTTCTCAAGCATCTCAACGAGCATGTTGAGCACTATCATCATGTGATCTGGTGGCTCATGGATCCAGGCAGACGTTTCATGTTGCTCGACGGGTTCATCGCCCCCGATTCCGAAGGCCGTTCAGTCGCCTCCGTGACCGAAAACCGGCTCATCAGCATCATAGGCAACTCGCTTGTGCTGCCCGTTGCACCTGGTTATGTACTGGATCCCGTCGTAAAGAATGCGGAGGATCCGGACAGGCCCATCGACCTACTGGAGGCCTACCGTCCGGCGATTCCCTTTGCGCCAAAGCGAATCAGCGTGCCGACACGCGGTGTCCACGCCGAAGCCATTCTGGGCGAGTGCAACAGTTGTGCGATCCTCGACAACAAGCGTTTCTGGGACTGGGCGTCCGAGCCGATTGAAGAGGAGCCGACGCCGATTCAGGAAACCTCCACGGAGACGCGCCGCCAGACTCCGCCCGACACGGAACCGACGCCCTTCACGGCGCCGATCGTCGGAATCCAGAACGTGCCCGAAGCGCCGGCGCCCACTGCGCTCACCGATTTCACCAAGCTACTCGGGCAGAAGGATCTGTTCAAGGACGTCACCGGCCTTGAGTTGAACCAGGCCAATGCTCTGGGGGCGTTCCAGCGAGCTATGCAAACGGCGAACTTCTTCGGCAAGATGGCGGCGGCTGGAGCGAAAGCCTCATTCGCGAATCGCCAAAGCGAAAACGTCATGAAGAAGGTCACCGAAGCGGTGAAGAACGGCGACATGAGCAAGGAAGACGCCAAAACGGTCATCGATAAGCTGATCGGTTCGATGAACGGAACGGGTGGCGAAAGCGACAAGCCGCTCACCGGCGAAAAGGCCGTCAAGGATGCGTTGAACAAGGTCGTCAGCGGTTCCGGAAAAGTGAATGTCTCCAGCGAAAGCGGCGACGGCAAACAAACAGTCGAGGCGAAGTTCGCAGACAAAAACGGAAGCGCACAATCCACCGATGTGCAGATTGACGGCGTGCCCGCTGTCGACCAGGTCAAGTCGCAGGGTTGCTGGGCGGCAGCCCTCACGATGCTGATCTCGTTTCAGCGGAAGGCAACCATGCCGATTGAGACGGTCCTCGCCGAAGGCGGACCGGAGTATGTCGAGAAGTATCAAAGCAACGGAGGGATCAAACCTTCGGAAATCGCAGCGCTCAAGGACACGTTCAAGCTGCGCGATGCCAGCAGCGGAGCCATCACGCTGGCGTCGCTTTCGAGCCGCCTCTCCGAGCGAGGACCGTTATGGATCGCCGTCGATGACGATCCCTCGCAACAGTTCTCCGCACATGCGCGGGTGATCACCGGACTCAAGGGAAACATGGTCCGGTTTATCGATCCGGATGGTGGAGTGGAAGGGGAAGAGGAATTCGTGGTGCTCGTTCGACAACTGAACGAATTGAGCAAAGGCGTAAGGAGTGCGTTTGGCGGATACGCCCCGCTGATTCTCTCTCTCTAGAGCAGTTTGCATTTAAACAGACACATACCCTGCCGATTTGAAGTAGTTGGCGCATTCCTGCGGAGAGAAGGCGTCGAGGAGTGTTCCGATTTCGTTCCAAAGCGCCTCGACGGTGCGGTGAGCGGCTTTTTTGAGCAAGGCTTTGAGCTTGGAGAAGACCATTTCGATGGGGTTGAAGTCCGGGGAGTACGGCGGCAGATAGCGGATGGTGGCGCCGACCCCTTCGATGGCTTCGCGCACGTCGTCGTTCTTATGGCTGCCGAGATTGTCGGCAATGACGATATCTCCTACGTGCAGTGCCGGACAGAGGAACTCGCGCACGTAGACGAGGAACGCTTCTTTGTCCATGGGGCCGTCGAGCACCATCGGCGCGATCACGGCCCCCACGCGTAGCCCGGCGATGAAGGTGGTGGTGTTCCAGTGTCCGCCCGGTACGCTGTGAAATATGATCTTCTTGGCAAGCTGGCGGAAGCGACCCAGCTCACTCGGCGGACCATTGCCACCATCCTGCGCGGTATCAACCTCGCCGTACTGGGTCAATACAAAACCAACCCTGAAGATTTCATTTTGAAGGCAGGCACACTCATTAATGAACAAAAAGCCACGGTGATCATCGAGCATCTGACGTACAATCCACTGGAAGAGACCCACACCATCGACATCTTCGCACAGCAAAAGAAGGAAGATCTGAGCAAGGGGTTCAAGGCCAACCGCCACATTTACGATTACGTTCTTACCGATTCCAGCAATGAGCGCACGTTTGTCGGCGAACTCGATGCCAGTTCTGAAGTCGTGGTGTATGCCAAGTTGCCCAAAGCCTTCCACATTCCAACCCCAGTCGGGAACTATAATCCAGACTGGGCTATTGCCTTTGAGGCCGGACAAGTGAAGCACGTCTACTTCGTGGCGGAGACCAAAGGCTCGATGTCGTCAATGGACCTGCGGAAGATCGAGGAAACTAAAATCGAATGCGCCCGCAAATTCTTTGCCAAAATCACGTCAGACCAGGCGAAGTATGACGTCGTGAACAGCTACGGAAAGCTGATGGAACTGGTGAAGTAGGCGAGGACCTCTGTTCGCTCTAATCGGCCTGCTGCCGGTTTAGTTGACACCATCCTACGCTCATTTAGCCTGCCGTTCGAACTCCATCGGACTGAGATACCCCAACGTGGAGTGCCGCCTTCGACGCCCGCCACCTCACGAAACAAATCAGGCGCATGGAACAATGCGTTCAATCCGATCCGGCTCACGCCATCGGAACGGCCAAAGAGCTGATCGAAACCTGTTGCAAGACCATCCTTGCACAGCGCGGGAAATCGCTTCCTGGGAAACCTGATATCCCGGAACTTACCAAAGCCACCCTCAAGGAACTGAAGCTCGTTCCCGACGATGTAGAAGATTCAGCGCGCGGCAGCGACATTATTAAACGCCTCCTTCAAAATCTCGGAACCATCGGAAACAACCTCGCTGAGCTACGCGGCCTTTACGGCACCGGGCATGGCAAGCATGCCCATACGGGAACACTGACACCACGCCATGCCAGACTTGCCGTCGGCGCAGCATCCACTCTCGCTACATTCCTCTTCGATACTCACAGAGAGAGAGCAAGTTGACTGTCGCTAAGAACATGCAGCATACGAATCAGTATCTGTACGGACGTACAGAGAGCCTCAGCTCCCCGCGCTTCACCCAAGGCCGGTACCGCTGATGTCCTGGAGCCGCACTTTCACGTTAATCATGCCGATTGACATTGTAGGCTCTTCCGTCTTCCTGGGCATGACCGTTCTTAGCAGACGTCATACAAGCGATTGCGTCGTTTTTCTTCCGCCGCCTCGCGACCGCCAATCACAAAATAGACATAAGGAACACAGAGAGTGGCAATAGTGACCAGAATAACCATTGTCGCCGACGGAATCATGACTTCACGCATACTGATCACCCAGTCCTGCACCCCGACTACCATCTGATCGGACATCACTCCCCGGAGTATCGGCCAGAGCAGCTTGACCCCCTCCTGTACATGTTCCGGCGTCAAGAGCTGATACATAAAATTAAAAAAGACCGACAGGAGAATGACCTTGATGATGTTGGCCACGATCATCGACTGATATATGTCCTGAATGGCCCGTTTGCAGACCTTTCCGATGTAACAGGAGCCGAGGTTATGTCCAATCATGACCGCATACCCCACGCCGTAGGTGACCCCAATGAGCTGCGCGAATACCTGATCGAAGAGGCTCGGATCTGGATCTCCGAAGATCGGCATCAAGCTCCCTAAGACGCCCAGTCCCATCGGTACCCCTAGCATGTTGATCAGCCCATCGACCACGACGCTATGCACGCCCACCTCGGTATAGGCAAAGCTGCGATCGAGCAGAATGAGATGTTCCGGAAGCGGCGTACCGAGCTTCTCGACCACCGCCAACTCCTGAATTTCGCTGATCGCCGCAATCAGACTTCGCGGACGGCTTCGGCCTGAAGCCCCCTCCGCAAAGATCGGTCCTCGCCGCGCCGCTGATTGCTCCATTGTTACATGCTCCCCGAGCCGATCAGGTTGATCAGTGGTCGAAAATATGCCAGCAGAATCGTCAGCATGAAAAATAAGAACCCCAGCGCAATGCGCTGTTTGTAGGCCCCAAACCAGAACGTCGCTGCCAGAGTGGCGGAGGCCAGGATCCGGAGCGGGACACCGGCCAGCAGCGTCGTATTCACCCACGATGACACGGCAATAAATGTTTCCGGGTCCATATACCTGCACTCCTATCCTCGACCGAGTTGGAATTCGGTCACTAACTGCATAAAGGCCACCTTGCGAGACTCGAGTTCCGATTCGGCGATCCGAAATGCCTCCAATTTGACCGGCACGAAATAGCCCCGCTGTTTGATCCCCGCTTTCTTCGTGAAAATGTCGAACGGCCGGCCGTAGAAATGCTCCCCAATCTCCATGGCCAAGAGATCTGCAGCACCCAGGATTTTCACCAGTCTCCGGAGCGTATCCTCTCGATCGGTCGATCGAATGAGTCCCATTTCGACGATCTTCTTCTGCCGTGCCAGCTCTTTGGCCGCCTCCAGAAGGGCGTCGGGCGTCACATAGACGACCCCTTTGAGGGAAAACGCCGCCCACTTATTTCCTTTGAGTGGACGATTGATCCGAGGCGCCACAATCGCCAAGACCTCTGATCCCGCGCACCAGCTGTCTAACGGCTTCTCCTGCATCTCCTGCGTACTGAGGATCATCTCCTTCACGCGAGCCTGCCCATCGGCTTGCCGAAGAATCACGCCCAGCCGATCCTTCCCGATCCGATGATGGCCCTTGATGGCATCCAACACTTCACTGAACCATGGGATGGACGTCCCAGCAAAGCACTCTTGGAGCTTGAGAGCACTCACGACCGGATGATCCCCCATCGCATGGGCGGCCGTGGCACGAAAACGTGGAATCTTGCCCAGATCATGCCCCAGTGCTGCCACCAGTACCTTCGGAATCATGAGATCCCCGTCCCGGTAGGTTTGCTTGAGCACCGCCAACGCTAACTCCGTGACCCGATAGGTATGGTCTCGCAACGTGACTTTCGCGAGCGTATCGCGAATGGAATAGAGGTCCGTACATTCCTCATCACGTTCGACACCGGCCGTCACAATCGATGGACAATCCCCATATTCCTCCAGAATTTTCACCACCGTCAGCAGTGGCTCCAGTGCGCGCTGGCTCTCAATCACCGGTTGATAGGGCATGATGAAATCCCGAATGAGTGCGGACGACCGGCCAGAGGACACCGGGCGTGGTGAGGTGGCGGGATCGGGTGTGGCTGCCTGTGGGACTTCCTCAGGAGGAGTCGTCAGCTGGGCGGAGGATGGGCCAACCACGAGAGCGGGTGCACTGGGAGATGCCAGGGATGCAGGAGCGATGGTCTCCTCAAGCTCAGCCGCGGCATGCTCCACTGGACTGACCGTCGGCTCAGCTTCCTCGACCAACTCCCCTGTTTGCTGAATGAAGTCCAAATTCAGCGGCAGCCATACGTCTTTGGCCAGGTCTTCCAGGGTGATCTCAATCTGGCTCGGTACCACCCGCTGAGTTGTTTCTCCAGCGTCGATTCTTGCAGAGCCGCCGCGCCACGCTCCCCACAATCTCCCGAGCATGTCACCTCCAGGGTTCCGGTAACGGCATCACGCTCACATGCGCCGCTTTAGCCCTGACACGCACAACCCGCCCCATCAAGCTCACATCTATCAATACATCCTCGCCTTCCAAGGCTCGCACGATCCCCGTCATCTGCGCATAGGGCCCAGAACTGACCTGCACCAGATCGGAAACCTTAGCCGGAAGTGGCTCATTGCTGAGGTCCTCGAAGACGTCGGTATCTACTAGAGGCAGCGCTCTCACCACTCCAGGCAGCCCCTTGATCACGGGAACGGCCGTCGGATCACACTGAGCGATCACGTAGCCTTTCGTTGGACGTTCCACGCTCGTGCACCCCAGCTCCCGGAGCTGCAAGACCACGTGTTTTTCACGGCCTGGCGTCACATCAAACGCCCACCGTGCGCGCGACACATTCCCAGTGGCACACTGCTCTGCTTCTCGGTTGCTCACAGACTCTCCTTTCGAAAGCCGTACCGGCCCAGCCAGCGTACTCATCGCAGCAACCCGCGGGCTCGTCTGATGCCTGCGAGCCGCTCAAGTGCCCGGTACACCTTCCAGCTGTAGCCCGCGATGTTGCGACTCCCGTTGTATCGGCCTACGGCTGTCCACGTTTCTTGGTACTCGTTGATCTTCTGCCGCAAGACAAACGCCGCCCATTGGATATTGATGCAGGGATCGAGAAAATGGACCGGATCGATTTTGTAGTGCCGCATATGCACGCTGTTGATCTGCGCGATTCCGACATCAAAATTCGCCCCCGTCTTCCACAGTTCCGCCACCAATGCCTTGGCTTGCTTTAAGGATAGTGGTCCTCGTCGATCCCCCTTCCCATCCCGGTTCACATTCACTGCATGCGGATCCCCTTCGCTCTCCACCAGAATGATCGCTTCCAATATTTGTACGGTCACCGCGTAGCGGTTCGCCGCCGCCACGACGCAACTGTGGTTCACATACCAAAACCGGTCCGGGGGCATCTCCGCCCCGACACTGTCCGGCAAGACAACGAGACTCACCACCGCAAGACACAGCCACGTTGAACGGAGACTTTGTGGTCTGGAGGATGTCACCCTGACGCCCACGATACTCCCGCCCTAACAAGTGCCCGTGTAGGTACATATTTTCGTCGCCATTTCCTTCGTGATCACGGCCGGGTCAATATTCGCTGACACATTTTTGTACCATTCGGTGAAATCCATCGCCTGGAAATTCAACCCGCTGAACTGATCTACCGTAAATCCGTCACACTGGGGCGCATCCGCTGATCCCCAGGTCATGCCCAACTGCGCACGGCCTTGCTCTTGAACCATTCGCCCGAGCTCGGATTTCATAGTGCAGTAGACCTCTTCTTTGCGGAGGCACACACCAAACGGCCCCTTATCCACGCAATGTGTTCCAATCAAACGGGCCTTCCAATCCTGTTTGTCACGCGCCAGCGCGATCTCCTCATCCGAGCATTTCCCTATCAATTTGTCGGGGTCCGAATCACAGCAATTGATCAGGGAGCGCCCGATCGTGCTGAAATCACAGGTACTCCTTTTGCCCGTGAAGATCCGCAGCCGGTCCGGATCCCAATCCTCTTCGACATTCTTCGTCATCGATAACCAGGTTGCCGCCAACGCCAGATTCTGATTTGGGGGAGTGTTGGTATCCACGCAAAACGGCACTGAACTATTCTGGCTGCCGCATGTGATGGAATCCGGCGGTAGGGTCTCCGCCGCAGATTGAGCCGTCGTCACTGCACCGCTCGTCCGTAAGTCCCATCCATCACGGTCCACCCTGCTCTGCCGTATTTGGGTGTACCTCTCATCGCTACCGGCGGCCGTGCCGCCAGCCGCACTCAAACTTCCAGGATCATCGTAATACTTCTCTTCAGCGGCCCCGGAACATCCTGCCGTGACACAGCCCGGCGTTCCTGAGTACCGCGGTACTCTTGTCATGTTCGGCGCCAAAATCCCCCCACCAATCAAGCCCGAGGACTTTTGCCCCTCCACCTCGCACTTTGCTTTGAGGTAGGCATCATCAATCCCGCTACAATCGGCACGGGCCTCTCTCGCACCACACGCCAGACAGACCGCAAGGAAAACCCCCGTGAGCGTGCGTTTCATCGCTAACAGCCTCCTCTATACCCGCGTACCGAACCGAGCCGTATCCAACGATGGCACCGGCATCTCGGCCATCCCTGCGGCTTCTCCCTGGAAATTCCCGTCCGCCGGATGTTGTGGAGGCTCGCCACTCGCGACGAAGGGGGCCGATTCACCCGCAAAGATCGTCCCCATCGCGTGACGATCTGTAAACTGGATCGGCGTTCCGCGCATGACGATTTGCGCCATCCCCCACCCCCAGTACCGTGCGGTCACCTGATGGATCTGAATGTCGAATCCAATAATCAGGTCGGCCCCCAGGGAGGCAGCGCTTTGCGCAAGCCGATCCACCATGCTCTGAGTCGCATGGACGATCGGGCTGTCGTATGTCTTCGCGCGCCCGCCCCAGAAATCCGTGAAACGGACCACGGCATCCCGCCAGGACGCGATCCCGACAGTCTCGATCTGAATCAACGCCTGAAAGTACCGATAGGCATGCCCAGGGATGACATCTACCGTGAGAATTTTCATTCCTGCCTATCGCTTCTCGGTATCAATCGGTGACACCTCAGCCTTCTTCGGGGCATCCCCCTCGGTGCTGATCGTCAGTGTGTTCATCGGCGCGGCCATCACCTCGCCATCGACCGACGGAGGAAGGGGGCGTCCAGGTGAGGCTTTTCCTACTGAACCGGCAGTCGGTGGAGTAGACACAGGTTCCGCGACTTGCCCGTTCCCCCCACGGAAGCCATCCAGAAAACGCCGCAACCACCCTTTGTCCGCATCGGGCTTGGAACCAGCCGGTTCGAACTTGGCCTCGACCACCTTCGGAGAAACAACCATCGGAACATCCGGTTTAGCCGGGGCCGTGGTTGGCGCCACCGGGCTCGGAGCGGCCGCCAGGCTCGTCCCACCTGGTTCACTACCGGAGCCCACTGCCCCTGCACCGGCACTCCCCTCCATATTCGGACTGCCCGCCTTGGCGACAGGGTCCGCTTTCTGAGCACCTCCCGACTTTCCCTCACCCACCTGAACACGCGTTTTGGAGACCTCGGGAGCACCCCCTCGCGCCTGCAGGGACTTCCCTAGTTTCCCTATCGACAGTTCGACACGTTCGAAGCGATTGGCTAAGGCGACCGTCGTTTCGGTGAGGGTTTCGATCTTCCCCGCAATATTTTGCAGACGCGCGTCGACACCGGACAGTTGTTGTGTCTGCTGCGCAAACTGCGCCCGCTGGGCCTCGTACTGACTCTGGGTATCTTTCACCACGCCCTTCACGGTCAGGATCTCCCCCTGCAGCGTTTCCGCTTGAGCCTTCAACCCCATTTGCTCTTGCGCGACATGCCGATACACCTGGGACACGTTATCGACTCGGTGGGACAGCTCGTCATGTTCGGTCTCCATGACTTCCTTCACTGCGAGTTGATGCTGGTACTTGGTTTCCAAGTCCTGATATTCCCCGGCGCTGACGCAACCGGACAACACCGCGAGACCAACGACCGCCATGCGTGGCCACATACCGTGCTCCTTTCTTACGACAGAGTTGACTGACTCTCTTTCCCTTCCTGGAGAAATGCCTTCACCGCGCCCCGCGGTTCATACTCCGTCACCGTCACGCGGGCGACATGACCGATGACATCGTGCAGGGCCACTACGAGCTCGTCGACGGCCTGAAAATGTTTCACATACGGACTGAGATCTTCCGCTCGGAGACGAATACTGTTGAGCGCGCTATCGAGTGCGCGAATCACCGGCACCAGTCTCACCGTGTCTCCCACCCGTGGTGTAATGACCCGCGCATTTCGCCTCGCCGCCATCACGCTCCGCTCTTTCAAATCGGGATACAGCTCCTGGGGAAGCAACTCGAACTCGCCCACTCCAAGTTCTCGTAGGAGCCCCTTTGCCCGCGCCACCCATTGCTCCACACGAGCCAACTCGTTGCGCACTTGCTCAATGGAGAGATGAGATCCTGCTGCCCGCCGAAGACGATGAATTACCTTGTCAAACATGTACAGCATGGAGACACAGGCCATCCCCGCCTTTGTTTGTGGTAAAAGGAGCACCGAATTCGGATCTTCCAGCCGCCGCTTGTTCTCCTCCGCCCGATCGGGCCTTCGTCCATTCGTCGGAGACGCGCTCCGAAGAGACTGGCCCTCGCGCCGTACCATCCCCAGTTGTCGCTCTGCGTCCACCCCATGAGCCATGCCTCACCTCCTCGATTACGCCCGAGCTGTCTTCCCCAGATCCGCTTCGTCCACGAGCACCAGTCCATACCCGGTCAATTTGCTGGCCACCGCAGCATTCATCCCCTTGCGACCAAGAAACTGTGCGATCGTGCCCCGTTCAACAATGACTCGCGCCTGATGTTCTTCCCGATACACGTCCACTCGTCGCACTGACCGACTCGGGGCAGGCGCTAATGCCTCGCGAATGTAGGCTTCCAACTCCATGTGATACTTCACGAGTGCGATCGTGCGGGATGTGTAGGTCCGGAACTCGTACAACAGAGGCTTGCAGGTCGCGATGACATCTTCCCCCGTGCGATAAGTCTCGACCGCAATCTTCACAAACGACGCGGCTTGAGCCGTCGCCACACGCTTGATGTGCACATGGTCGTCCGCCAACACCGGAGCCAGCACTAACTCCGCAATACGCCGGAAATAGTGCATCGATCGCTGCGACAGCATCGGAAACTCGTCACCGACCTTGTACACAGCTCCCATCAATGAGTCGCGTACCTTGTACTGACGGTCGGCATACTGATGCGGCAAGATGGCATACCTCCCGATGGAATCCGCCCACAGCAGATATGCGCTGTGCCCCGGATCCATCCGAATGACCCGAGCCATTACTAAGTCTCCCACCTGCACCATTCGTCACTCGCCTGTGCTATAGTTTTTCGACCCGTATACGCACCTGCCACCTGCGTGTAGTTCGAGACTCGGTCTCACAACTATGCCCAACAGGTATTACCGGATCACTCCCACTCCGCTTCTATCCTCATCCAGAGAGAAGATCCGCTCTCTTGCGTACCTTGCTTGGCTGTGGTCTAGTCGGACGATCAGCGTGGTCCTGCTCGGGCTCGTCACCTTGGTATCTTGTGCCCCCGTCTTCACGCCGACCACTTTGCAGCCCTTCAAAGAATCGCGTGAAACCACCTCAACGACGGCTGTAGAACGTCCTCGATTGGCACTATCACCCCACAGCGATGGCCTGGGATGGACGGTGAGAGTCACCCAAACCGTTGAGGAGAAGAATCGGATCAAGCGAGAAGAAGTCTGGGGAGGATATACCTATGAACGTCGGCTCAATCTTGTCACGATGGTGGGAGGGGCGCTGCTCTGAGGAACACGCCGATATTGCAGTCTGAGCGCCGTAGGAATCGCCGTCCTTCAGGGCGGCGAGGATGTCAAAGGATGAGCTGCTACTCCACAAATCCGGGATGGTCAGTGACCAAACAGCTGTTCGTTTTGGTAAATGGATTCCCGCCTCGGTGGCACTCACCATCAGAAGCGGAGCGGCCGATCAGGGCACGGCGATTCTGGAGTTTGTGGATATTCAGAAAGCGGAACGACTCAGATATGACGTCTTACCCTATAGTCGTGACTGGAAAGAGAATGCGCAATTGTTGAAGCCCTATCTGCACACCGTCTTCCCCAAAAAGTACGAGTCCTGCTCATAGCAATCTCACTTCGCATCCTGCACCTCAAGCACACAATCCCCATACACAGTAATTAACAATGACCCTGGATAGGTCCTATATGTCTTCTTGTCTGCCTTAAGATCAGAGGTTTCCCCGAGAGTGTTCACAATCCTAATGTTAACCATCGCCCGCCCTTTTCTGGCCCCACGACACTGTTCTACGAGTCCATTTAATACAGCCAGAGAACTCCCACTGGAGGAAGGACTAAATTGTTCCGACCCGACGGCGATAGTTGAACGTTTGATTGATACTCCAGGGATCTCTGAACCAACGAACGCCCCCAACCATCCATCTTTGAATACTTCGGCCCTCGCACTACCCTGCTGATTGATAACGAATGCGACCAGGCCCATGACAAGCACTACCTGATACAGTCGCATGTGAACCTCCCCTCAGAACAAAACCCTTCGCTATCTACTTCACTTTACTAGTAGTTGGAGTCGACGGCTTGGTTCGTTCAACTTTCAGCAGCGACTCTTGGCCTTCTTGCCACTTCGGCATGGGCCCAAATGCACTCGATGCTTCTTCACCCATCATACCGATAGCTGATATGCGTACCGCATTATACGCGGCATTGGCGGCAAAGTTCTGCAGCTCTTCGGGAGACATGCCTTGTGCCCGGCCGGTCCTTTCCAAATGCTCCACAGAACTCCGCGCAAAGGAGATAGCATTATCCATGACGCCGGAATACTGTTTCCACCAGGCGCCCATATTTTGATGCGAGTCCAAAAGCCCGCCTGGACCCCCACCAGGTCCATTTGGCAAGGGTCCACCGCCTGGCTGAAACGGTGCCCCACCAACCGCGCCGCCACCAGACTTCCCCATTCGTCCCTTGAGGATCAAATATCGAGATGCCCCATCCATCCCGATTCGACCAAATTCCAGGCCATAGGCAATCGCCTCGTCTGTTTGTGTGGGGTTGGTAATATCGGTGCCCTTGGCCGCAAACGCCATTTGGGTAATTGTCAGATTCGCCCCGCTGTCATGATGAAACTGGATGCGATTGAAGTCGTGGAAATCAGCTCCTTTGTGGCCGGACGAACTCAACACATTCCCGCTACCGTCGAGGGTATCGTTTACCGCAAATCCATGTGCGGCGTACTCATGCTTCGATAGCTCCCTAGCATTGGCAATCACGTTCGCGCCATCAGGAGACTGCGTATACTCCACCACCTGGAAATGTTCTTGCCCTTGCGCATCGGTGCGGTACTGCCCGATCTTTCCTGTTTGCAAGTCCGTCACTTCGGACGCGATCAACTGACCCGATTGAGGACTATAGTAGAACGTCCCTTGCAGCTCCTTCGTCTGGCCAGGATGCGTAGGATCAGCCACAGTGAAGACGCCGGATTTCCGGTCATTGTTGTAGTACTGCGAATCCAATCCGCCTAACACCGAGTGATATAAAACCTCGCGTTGACCGCCATCACTCGTCATTGGACCAAGGACCTGCGTGTCTACCGCTCCGTTTTTCGCAGCCACGACCTTCACCGTCTGATCGATAGAGCCGCTCATAGCCCCGCTGTTTGGATCTTCCAGAGACCTGGCGATTCCCCACACCTCGTTGCCTTCCCCATCTTTCATAAAGGTGGAATAGGTGTTGTCGGTCACATTGGTAATCGTCCCGCCCAGTAGCTTGCGCTCGCCCGTCTCACTACTGGTCGGGCCGTAGTAGAGATTGGCGTATACATCCATATCGCGATGCCCGTCATTGATCCGACGCCAGCCTGACTCTTTATCGATCGACTGTACTTCGTTGTTGTACCCGCGCAGGGACTGCTCGAATTCGACGGTCATTTGGCGCGATCCCCTCATCTGATCGCTATACACACGGACCCCATCCAACTCCACTGAAGAGCTTTTGAACGCACGCCCTTGCGCGTCCACAGAAACCCCCTCAAAGGTGCTTACGGAGTGTGTGCCCCCTGGAGCCATCATGGTGTCTTGGAACCCATACTGCCGACCCGACACACCAGATTCTCTCTCGACAATGTCTCTGGTTTGAGACCCAGAGGTTCCTTTAAACGCGACAAGGTTGCCATTATCAATAAGCCCTGTCACATCGCGAGCCGGTGCCCCTGGTTGCTGAGCATATCCATGAAACATCTCGATTTGATGGCCGTCTTGTCCCATCGTATTTAACTGGGTGAACTGACCAGACAAATGCGTGCCATCCACCAGATTACGTTCCCCGGAAATACTCTTGGTGCCTCCCTCCCGCCCATCAAAGAAGCTCACCTGGCCGTCGTATAACAGCGCATTGGCTTGAAACGCCGGCGACCCTGGCTTGCTATTGTCGATGGCCGA
>JAHBYX010000017.1 GCA_019635735.1 Mesorhizobium sp. | reverse complement strand
CAGTCATTGATGTACGCACATCGACGCTGACGATAGGTTCAGAGTCAAGAGAAGCCGAAAGCCGACCCCTAGTCCGCTGCTCAGCAATGGCCGCCGCGGTGGGCATACGCCGACCGCTCCGATGTCGGCCTTCATTAAGGTCACGTTCGACCAGTGAGCAAACACGATGCCATTGAATCCACTAAAAGGCTTTCCAGGAATCCCACCCTTACGCGTTCGTAGTTGCGTTTGATTCAGTGAAACCCAAACACATGCAATCGAGGGTCCTGATCCTTGCCGAGACGATACTCCGTTCACGCTTTCCTGCGACCTCCCTTTAGCGGCCTCAGCGGTCCTGCATCGTCTGGCGTCGTTCGAAACAGCTCCATGATCTCGCATTCGAGTGCGATGGAGAGCTTTGCCAGCGTGTCGATCGTCGGGTTCTTTGTTCCGCGTTCCAGATGGCCGACATACGCACGCTCGACCTCCGAGATCAGCGCGAGTTCATCCTGAGAAAGGTTCTTGGCGACGCGGAGCCTGCGTAGGTTCCACGCCACGAGTGAGCGCACATCCATTGTCGGAAGCGACCACTCACTACTTCAAGAAACCACGTTCTATGACACCAGTCATTAGGACGTGCTGAGCTAAGTCTGCTTCCAGCACGGCGGTCGACATCTGGGCCGCGTCGAAAAGGGAGCAAGGAGATGAAAGCGGCAGATCTTAGGGCGATCGCGATCAAGGGTGGAGCTGGCGATACGCGGTCGGCGCCGCCAACTTCACCTACCGCACCGCCAACCGAACTGCGGCATCGCCGTCGTGGCGTGGTGGATGTCTTCTACTACGGTCTTCTAGGCTTCTGTGGATTGATGGTGCTGGGCGCAGTAGGTCTCGTGCTGGAGAACCCGGAGGCTCGCGACGCCAGACTGGCAGAGCAGGCGAGGCAAGAGCAGTCTAGGGCGGTGGAGCGAACACAGGCTGAGATTGAGGCTGCTAAGCAGGCAAAGGAGGATGCCAAGCTCGCTCGCCTGGATGCGTGCAGCGGCGTCGAGGGTCAAGCCTTTGCTGTTAGCCAAGATGCGGTTCGTGCGAAACTAAAGGCGCCGTCTACAGCGAGCTTCCCGTGGACGCCGATTCGAGCTCAGCATACCGGGGACTGCAAGTTCCAAGTCCTCGCCTACGTCGACGCGCAGAACGGGTTCGGGGCGATGATCCGCTCAAACTACATTGCCACCCTGGCCTACTCGCCAGAGACAAAGGGATGGCGCGTCACATCGGTGCAGCTTGAGAACTGAGGCTTCTACACAGCACCTGGTGGCCCACCATTTCCCCACTCCTCTCTTTGGCGTCGAACCATGACTCTCGCAGCTGCCTCCCATTCTTCATTTGATCTGAACGGAGGATGGTCGACCCATCCGAGGCGTTGTGGGGGCGGATGACCAAATGCCAAATGGAGGATCATCGAGTCCAAAGTGACACGACCAAGCCCGCCTTTCCGGGACCAATTCTCGGGCGTCCAGTCGTCACCGCGAGGCTGCCACCGGAATTGTCTGGGTCCGTCTGATGTCCCTGCTTTGCACTGCAAATATTGGGTCGCGTACACGTAGGATCCGAGCTGCTTCCAGAGTTCCATCTGCTGCTCAGGGCCTTCAGTCGCGGCGTCCAAAACTTGCCCTCTCTGGCGACGCCGACATGAGCCGTCTGCAAGTAACCACTTCTCGTCACTCGTCGCGATAGAAGGCAGCACAAGGTACTCGAACTCGTGCGAGCCGTATTGGAGATATCCTGCCAGATCTCGATCGCCCACACGCTGCATGACCAGGACAATGGCGCCTTCGGCACGGTTGTTCAGCCGTTGAATAACTTCAGCCTCGAACCATGCATTGACCTCCATGCACGCCTTTCCGTCCTTTGCATGCGAAGGGGACAGAGGATCATCGACAACGACGAGATCGGCGCCATGTCCACTGAGTTGCTGGCCCACAGTCGCGGTTCTCAGCCCACCTCCAAAGGGCGTCTGTATCGTGGTCCCCGCAAATCGCAGTTCCAGATTCGGGAAAATGCTTCGGTAGCGCGCCGAACCCATGAGCCTGGCAAGCTTTTTCATGAGTTCGCTGGTGAGAGGCGGATGTCCGGTGATCAACAAGACCTGCTTCTGGGGATTGCGACCGATATACATCGCAATCAGAGCCAGGTTCGCGATGAGCGTTTTTAGCGTTCTCGGCGGAGCATTGATGACAAGCCGTTTGCTTCTGCCCTTAAGCACCGCGTCGACGCGATCGACAATAACATCAAGATACCAGTGCCAGGTCGGCTTGCTTCCCGGGTGCAATTCCCGAAACGCAAAGTCCACGAAGGCTTCGAGATTGCTTCGGTAGAGCTGAGCAACATTCTCATGCCGGCTCGCCATCGGGCAGCCCTCCATCACCACCTTCATCGTCGTCATTCGCGCGACGACGACTGCGCATGCGCTCCAGGAATTCGTCCAGCGCAGCATCGTCGTCATCATTTGCGACGAACGGCTCAGGGGGCGGCGATACATCCAGCAGCTTGAGCAGCTCAGTCCGAGCCCGCGGCTTGTTAGTGATCGCATCATTGACGAGCGAGGTGATCAGTGCTTCCCGCTTGGTGATCTTGCGTTCGGTCCCGCCATCGCGAACGACAACGAACTTGTCGAGCTCGATCTGCAGCAAGGTGGAAGCGTTCTTTGTGCGCGGCTTGCGCCCCCGCGGGTTGCCACTCACTCCCTTCTTAAACTGGTGTTGCTTGGGCGGCTTGCGATAGCCGACTTTGTATTTCGGGGGCTTGCCCCAGCCATCGCTGTCGTCGTCGTGATTGTCGGTGCTCATTCCGCTGCATCCTTCTGATTGGTGTTGCGTTCGGCGCGGACTTCGGAGAAGGGGACGCGATCGGGAAGAAGCAACGGCTCAACGCCGGTGTGCTCCTGGAATCGGCGCAGCGTCACATCGGCATATTTGGGCTCGATTTCGATCAGGGCGGCGCGGCGCTTGGTCAACTCGGCGGCGATCAGCGTCGTGCCGGAGCCGCCAAAAGGATCGAGGATAAGGTCGCCGGGCTTAGTCGCATCACGTATCGCATCGGCCACCAGCGCAACAGGCTTCACCGTTGGGTGATCTTCGAGATCCTTCTTCCGAGTTTTTGAGAAACCAGACGCACCCGGATATTGCCAGACATTGGAGCGGTGGCGACCCATGCGTCCGAGCTGCACGTTGTTTGAGTGCGGCGCATTGCCGTGTTTGAAGATCGCCACCATCTCATGCTGGCTGCGATAGAAACTGCCCATACCGCCATTGGGCTTTGCCCAGACGGCGATGTTCAATAGAGACGAAAACAACTCGTCGCCGATTGCGGTCAGACGGCCGATCATCCGCCAATCTGCGAAGACATAATGTAGCGACCCGTCCCGCGAGGAATCGCGGGCTAGCGCTAGGCTGGTCGCGAGAAACGATCCAAATTCTGTGCCCGACATCTCGCCGGACGCCATGCGAAACTCGTCATGCGTCACACGGCCCTTGCCGCTGACATGACCGGAGATCGGCACGTTGTAGGGCGGATCCGTGATGACCATGTCGGCCAGCTTCGGACCCAGCAGCCTGCGATACACCGAGACGTCACGGGCATCGCCGATGGCGAGGAGGTGATCGCCCAAGGCCCAAACGTCGCCGCTGCATGCGGTGGGATAAGCGGGCGGCTCTGGCAGCGGATCGTCCAGCTCCTTGAGCCCAAGCGACGGTGTCGTCAGCTTGTCCACCTCGATCGTCTCGAAGCCGGTCAAAGTGATGTCGAAATCCGTTATCGCCAGATCGGTGAGCTCGGCAGACAGGAGCTCGAGGTTCCAGGCTGAATCCAGCGCCAGCTTGTTGTCGGCCAAACGCAGGGCCTTCTTCTGCACTTCGGACAGCCCTGAAATCCGAATAATCGGGATGGTCGCAAGATTGAGGTGCTTCGCGGCCTCAAGGCGTCCATGGCCAGCAATGATTTCGCCGGCCTCGTCGACCAGGGGCGGATTGGTGACTCCAAACTCGGTCATGCCGGCGGCGATAGCCTTCACCTGCTTGCGCGAATGGTGCCGCGCATTGCGCGCATAGGGACGCAGCGACGTCAGCGGCACTGTCTCGAACTGGATCTGCGACATGAAACCCTCCATCGATCTGTGGGGATTCATGGACTCAAATGCAGACTTTACGCAAGCATATTTTTGACGAATTTCATGTTTTTCTTCAGTAATTGAATCAAAGATACGAAGTAAGGTGTGAATTCACACTGTCCGTTGGTGATATACACAAGCGACATTGCAAGTAGATATTCAAATAGACCGTTGGTTAAACTCGATTGTGTATCTAATTCTGCGACATACGGCATTCTGTGGCTTTGAGCCATTGGTGCCAGCCGTTGCAGTGGGCAGGCGAGACTATCGCTAGCAGGGCGCCCAGGCGCCTGAACAACAGAGCGCATCGATAAAATGCGACAAGCGTAGTCCGTCAGGTCATAACGATGGTTCGCTATGTTGTTGCACCAGGAAGGAGACGAGCCGCCGTTGAAACGAAGCAGCAAATTCAGCCCGAGCCAGAAGCGATATCGACCAAGCCACCGTGCCGGTCGAGCGCGGCGCTACCGGCTGTTCAAGGTACTGGGACCGCTGGTGGCGATTGCAGCGGTATGGCTCTTTCAGGAGTTCGATGCTTCGAGACTGTTTGAAGCAAGCACAACCTCCGCGCCCGCTCAAACCGCTGGCGAGACGGTCACTGGTCGCGCGTCAGTTATTGATGGTGACACGATCGAGATTCACGGTAAGCGCATTCGCTTCGACGGCATCGACGCGCCAGAAACCGCGCAACTCTGCAGCGATCAGAATAGCAAGTCTGTTCGATGCGGCGCCCGCTCAGCCGATGCCCTCGCGACTTATCTAGCGCAGTCGCAACCGACCCACTGTAGTATCGTTGGCACCGATCAGTACGGGAGGCTCATCGGCACGTGCAAGCGACAGGATGGCCGCGACGTTTCCGAATGGATGGTTCGCAATGGCCACGCGCTCGACTGGCCGCGACATAGCAGCGGTCGCTATCAGGTCTACCAACAAGCAGCGAAGGGTGAGGGGGACAGGTCTGTGGGCGGGCGACTTTGACGAGCCGTGGGTTTGGCGAAAGCAACAAGCCGAGCCCGAGCTTGCTGTCACCAAACGCCAACCCAAATCCGAGACGTCGGCTAGGCCCCTTGGATTGATCCAGAGCGTCGACGGTGGCTGTATCATAAAGGGGAACATCAGCGCCGAGGGAGCGCGCATCTATCATGTTCCTGGCCAAAAATACTACGACCGCACCAAAATCAATCGGTCGGCTGGTGAACGGTGGTTCTGCTCAGAAGCGGAAGCGCGCGGCGCCGGATGGCGGCGATCAAAGGTGTAGCGACCATTCGGCTTATGCCGCCTTCTGGAACTCAGCGATTTTCTGGAATTCCGACAGAACATCGGCATGGTTGGTGGCGAGGTAGCGCACGACGCGCGCATTGCTGAGCAGCCTGGTCACATAGCCAATAGCCAGCACCAGGTCCAAATGGTCGGTGTCGTAGCCTGTTGGATCGGAATTCGCGGTCGAGCTGAGCGGACTCGTTCTCCACTACCGCGATCTGCTTTTCGCTCAAACCCTCAACTGAGCTACACTGATTATATTGGACGGTATCGACCTCGCGTGGGCCGAAGCGGTGGATAGGCTCGTTCCGCCAACTATCCAAACAGCACGCGCTGCACATTGTCAGCAGTCAGCTTGGTTTCCTTTCCCAGGCTTTGAATCTGCTCATCGGGGATCTGACCGTAGAATGACGAGTTGGCTATCAGGAAACGCAGCCGCCCGCTCAGGTCCATGATTGGGGCCGCCACGGTCAAGATTCCTCGGATGAATTGCGCGCGATCCGCCGCCCATCCCTGTATCCGCGTTACCTCGACCTCCGCCTTGTAAGTCTGGAAGTCTGGCCGATTCTGCCAACGCACCGTATCAAATTTCTGGAACAACTGCCCTTCATCCAGACCGCTGGTGGCCGCATAACACCGCCCCATCGCGCCGCTTAGCGCGGGAATGCGTTGTCCGACCGTCATCTGTATTCGCATCATAGTCCGGCTTTCCACCAATCCTTCCAGCACCAACCGCTCATCATTGGTGACGCGCCAGAATGCCGAAGTGACGCCAAACTGGTCGACGGACGATTCAAGAAAGTCGCGGGCGCGTGCAAAGGCACGTTCTCCATCCGATGCGGCGCCCGCGAGTTCGATCGCCGCCGCTCCCACGGAGTAGCTCTTCTTGAGGGGATCGAAGTGGAGAAATTTCTCGGCGGTGAGAGTCTTGCAGATGTTGAAGGCGGAACTCGGGCTAATGCCGGTGAATCGGGCAATCGCCGTTACGCCGTGCGCCTCTCCTGATCGGGCCAGAAACTGAAGAATATGCAGGGAGTGTACAACCGAATTGACCATGGGACTGTCTTTGCCGCTCGGCGGCTGTCCGATCCCGGCCACGGTAGAGTCGGAAACTGAATCTGTGGACATTGCTGCGCGGCTCTCTGATTTGGCGGACTGAATTTGCCTACAACATTGTGAATGATAACTGAAGCCCGTATGGTAGGACATCAAGACACGAACGACATCGATGTCATTTCTGGGAGGCAGACGGGTGCTCTACGAACTGCGAACCTATGAGTGTTTTCCGGGAAAGCTTCCGCTGGTTTTGAAGCGGTTCCATGATCACACAATCTCGATCTGGCTCAAGCACGGAATTGAACCGGTTGGCTTCTGGACCACCGTGATCGGGAACTCCAACAACACGCTCACTTATATGCTGAGGTGGGAATCCCTGGCGGAACGCGAAACCAAGTGGAGCGCGTTTGTGAAGGACCCGGAATATTCAGCTGCTCGCGCGGCGTCCGAACTTGACGGACCCATCGTGCAGGCCGTGTCGAACCAGATTCTACAACCGACCTCCTTTTCGCAGCTGAGATAGAGAGGCCGGTCCGGTCATGTCCATCGTCATTACCGGCGCAGCCAGCGGAATAGGCCGGGCTGTCGCACAGCTGGGGGCACTCGGCGGTCGTTACGGCGAGATGCTCCTCGTCGACATTAATTCGCAAGGCCTCGACGAGACAGCGGCTCTCGTGTCCAAGGCCGGCGTGAATGCCAAGGTCCTGGCGCTTGATCTTGCAAAGCCCGATTCGGCTTTCGCGGCAATTGATCTCGCGCACCGCGAGTTCGGCCGCATCGACAGCGTCATCAGCAATGCCGGCATCTTGCGCAGCGCTTCGTTGAAGGATCTGGATGTCGAGACGTTCGATCTGATGTTCGACATCAATACGAGGCCGACCTGGCTGCTGGGCAAAGCGGCCCACGGACACCTCTCGGCGTCCGGCGGAAGTATCGTCGCCACCGCATCGATATCCGGCGAACAGCCGACGCCAAACCTGGCGAACTATAGTGCGAGCAAGGCGGCGCTCATCATGCTCGTCAAGCAGATGGCTTTGGAGTGGGGGCCGGACGGAATTCGCTGCAACTGCGTCTCTCCGGGACCGACTTTCACCGGCCTGACGGCAAAGGCGTTCAATGACGCGAATGATCCGACCCATGCAGAGAACCGGCGGCGACGCGAGGCCGCGCTGCCACTGCGAAAGATCGGCACGCCCGAAGAGGTCGCCAGCTTGATCCTGTTCCTGGCAGGCGCCGAGGCATCACAGATCACCGGTGTGAACGTGAATGTGGACGGCGGCCAGACGCTCGCGCTTATGCCCGCGACGGGCGGAGGCAGCGGCCACGCCAAGTAACAGCCACCGTCGGCAGCCTCGTTATTCGAAGCGCGGCTTGCGCTTCTCTCTGAAGGCCGCCTGCGCTTCGGCAAAATCAGGCCCCTTCGCGAGTTCCTCCGTGCGCGTCTGCTCGTATCGGTAGCCGGAGTGAACCGTTAGATCCTCGCCGAGCAGGAATGATGCCTTCGCCGCCGTCACAGCGGCGGGGCTCTTGGAGGCGATTTCCGTTGCAATGCCCGCGGCAGTCGCTTGCAATTCGTCCGCCGGCACTGATGCCGAGATCGCGTTCATGCGAAGAAGTTCCGGAGCGGAAATTCGCCTGGCCGTGAACATCATCAGGCGCGCATCCGACGCACCGAAGTGCCGCATGACATGGCTGGGTCCACCAGCAAGGCCGACCTCCACCTCGGGCATGGATATCCATGCATTCTCCTGCGCGACCAGTATATCGCAGCAGCACATTATCACGCATCCGGCACCGATGGCGGGACCGTTGATCGCGGCGATTGTCGGCTTCCTGCATTCGAGGATCGCCTGAAAGCACTCGCGAGTGGTTCGATTGTGGATTGTGTAGGCGCCGGGGACAGACGGATCGGGCCGGTCACCAAGGTCCGCTCCCGCACAGAATGCTTTGCCGCGTCCGGTCAGGACGATCGCGCGAACGGCGCTGTCGTCATTCAACATGCTGAATGCCTCGGTCAAGTCCAGCCGCATCTGCTTGTTCATCGCGTTCACGGGCGGACGATCCAGGTGGACAACGGCAACACGGCTATCGACCTGGATACCCAATGTTTCGAACGCATACATCCCGGAACTCCACAGTTATTTGGCTCTGCCGCCGATTGCTATCCCATGCACCCCGCACAAGGAAGGGTCCTGCGGGGTCGTTTTCATTCAAATTGGTGGAATGTTATTCATCAGTCAGAATTCTCATTGACTCTCCACAAACGCGCACCTAGGAAGTTTCGGGCATATTTGGCCTTTTGCCGAGTTACCGGGAGGAAACGGATGAAACGAATGATCGGAGCAGTGCTGTGCGTGGGCATAGCGCTTGGTGGAATTGTATCTCAGGCGGGTGCGCAGGAGGCGAAGGAACGCTTCCGCATCGGCGGGCTCCTGGCTCTCAGTGGCCCCCTTGGCATTCTGGGCGAGGACGCACGCAAGGGCATGGACCTCGCGATCGCCGAACGCGATGGCAAACTGCTTGGCGTCCCTATTGACATTGAATGGGCTGATACCGAAAGCAAGCCGCAGGTCGCGGTTCAGAAGGCAACGCAGGCAATGGCCGGCGGCGCCGAATTCCTGGTGGGCTCGGTCGGGTCTGGCGAAACGCTCGCCATCATGAAGGTATCGGGCGCCCGGGAAGTGCCGTTGCTGGTACCGCTGTCGACCGACCCGTCGATAACGGCCGCCAACCGCAATGCCTTCACGTTCCGCACCGCTTCGTCGGGCGAAACGCTGGCGATTGTCGCCGCGGAATATCTCAAGGACCTGGCGCCCAAGAAGATCTACGGCGTTGCTTCTGACTACGGCGTCGCACGCGCTGGATGGGATGTTGTCAAGAACAAGCTGGCGGGCGGATCCGAGTTCGTCGGCGAGGATTTCCCCGCGCTTGGCGAAAAGGACTACACTGTCATCATCAACAAGATCCTGAGCTCTGGCGCAGACGCCGCCTATATCGGTCTTGGCGGAAGCGATTGCATCGCCTTCATTAAGCAGGCCGGAGAAGTCGGGCTTCTAAAGACTGTCAGGATCGTCGGCCCGAACCTGGTAGACACCACCATTGCGGCCGGCGCCGGCGATGCGTCCATCGGCGTCGCTTCGGTGATCCGCTACGACGTCGGCTTGCCTGCCGATGCAAACAAGAAGTTCGTCGAGGCGTTCAAGGCGAAGTATGGCCAACTGCCTTCACAGCTCGCCGGCGATTCCTACGACGGCTTCAAGTGGTGGCTTGAAGTGGTCGATGCAACTAAATCCTGGGACAAGAATGTCTGGATGAAAGCATTCGGCGCTGCGAAATGGGACGGATCGGTTCTCGGACATCGCGAAATGCGCGCGTGCGACAGCCAGTCCCAGCATCCGAGCTACGTGGCCGAAGTAGTGAAGGGTGAAGGCGAGACCCCTTATGCGATGAAGATCGTTGCGGAGTTTGCCGCCGACCGCATCGCGACGGCATGTCCGTAAGCGACTTTCGTTCGCTACCCCGGCGCTCGGCGCCGGGGTATTGCTTCAATCTGAATTGCGGACGTTGACATGGGTACGGCGCTCATAGGACTCGTGCTGGGAATGGTCCTGTTCCTGTTGTCATCAGGGGTCACGATCATCTTCGGCGTGTTGGGAGTGATCAATTTCGCCCATGCGACCTATTTCACGCTCGGCGCATTCCTCACATTCTCGACCGTTCAGCTGACCGGCAGCTACTGGCTGGCATTTCCGGTGGCAGCACTGGTCGCGGGCAGCGTCGGCGCAGTGCAGGAAGTGCTGACCTTTCGCCCAATTTACCGCCATGCACATTTCTATCAGCTCATCGCAAGCCTTGGCTTTTCGGTGTTCATGCTGGCGATCCTTCATTCCATCTGGGGGCTCGACTACAAGAATGTGCCCCAGCCCGAAATCTTCTCCTCGTCCATCGCGTTTGCCGGATCGCAGCTTTCCACGTTCCGTCTTTTCGTGGTCGCTGTCGGGTTCACGGCATGCGTGGCGATTCTCTACGTGATCGACCGCACACGCGTGGGCCTTGTCATCCGTGCGGCGAGCACCAATGCCGACATGATCGCCTGCCTGGGCGTCGACGTCGTGCGCTTGAGAACCTGGGTTCTTGCGGTCGGCTCAGCCGCGGCAGCCGTCGCAGGGGTTATCGTCGCCCCGATCATGGCGGTACAACTCGACATGGGCGGAGCCATGCTGCTGGACAGTTTCCTGGTCGCCGTTCTGGCTGGCCTTGGAAGCATCCGCGGCGCGATCGTCGTGTCCATCCTGATCGGAATGGCGCGTGCCTATGGTCAGCTGATCGCGCCAGAATGGATCCAGATAGTGATCTATGGCGGCGCACTTGCATTCCTGATGATCCGCCCTGCGGGCCTGTTCGGCAGGAAGGTGCGCACAGCATGACCAACACGGTGCGTATCATCCTCGGCGCCGTCGCGAGCCTGGCGATCATCCTGTTGCCGCTCGGGGTCACGAGCGAGACGGTTGCCTACTTCATCGCTCTCGCGGCGATCTGGGTCATCTTCGCCGTCGGTTTCGACTTCGCCTTTGGCGTGGCAGGCCTGCTGTCGTTCGGGCACGCGGCTTTCTTCGGCGTCGGAGGTTATGTGCTCGGCTTGCTGACGCTTGATGCAGGGGTGTCCTTCTTTCCCGCGCTGCTGTTGGCAACGCTGGGAGGCGCGATGCTCGCCCTTATCTTTGTCGCGATCTCGCTGCGCATCCACGGCATATTCTTTGCCATCTTCACCTTGATGCTGGCGCAGCTGCTCTCCTTGCTGGTCAGCACGCGGTTACGTACCTGGACAGGCGGCGTTGATGGCATTCCGGGCGTGCCGCGTCCGGAACTCCTGGGCATCAATTTCTGGGACAACTGGAACTTCGCCGCGCTGGTCACTGCCGTTGCGGTGGTTCTGATCTGGCTGTCGGCTCTGCTCCGCGCCTCCCCTTTCGGCCAGGTGCTCCACGCTGTCCGGCAAAACAGGGACCGCGCTCGACAGATCGGCTACAACGTCAATCTCTACTCGGCTTTGGCCTTCATGATCTCCGGCGCGTATTCCGGGCTCGCGGGTGGGCTGAACGCATCGCTGATCTCCTTCATCAGCCCCGAATCTCTCCACTCGTCGGTGTCGCTGGATGTCATGGTCTCGGCGCTGATCGGCGGTGCGGGCACGACGTTTGGTCCGGTCTTCGGAGCGATCTTTGTCCAGGGTCTGTATACGCTGCTGAGCAAGGACAATGTCTGGATGCAGGCATCCTTCGGGATCCTGCTTATCCTGGTGGCGATCTATTTTCCCAAGGGGCTATGGGGCTACCTGCGTCTGGCCGTGACAACCTGGCGGACCAAGCCATGACTCCGATCCTTGCGTGCAAAGATCTGTCCGTCCGCTTCGGAGGGTTCTCGGCGCTCAGCAATGTCTCGCTCGACTTCCTTCCAGGCAAGACGACAGCGATCATTGGCCCGAACGGAGCCGGCAAGACTACCTTGATCAACGTCCTTTCGGGGATACTGAAGCCGAGCAACGGCCGCATCTATCTGAAAGGCGACGACGTCACACGCTTGCGCCCCGACCAACTGGCCAGGCGCGGCGTGGGGCGCAGCTTCCAGATCGTGAAGATATTCAACGAGATGACGGTTCGAGAAAACATCCGCATCGCCGCGCAGCTCGGTCTGGGTCGCGTTGTCCCATTCTGGAAGCCTGCCGGCGGCGATGACACGGTCGAAGCGAAGATCGACGAAATCCTCCAGCTCGTCGGGCTGAGCGATCTGGCGAATGCGGACGCCAACAAGCTCTCGCATGGAAAGCAGCGCGCGCTTGAACTTGGGTTGACGCTTATCAACGAGCCGCCCCTTCTGATGCTCGATGAGCCGCTTGCAGGCGTCGGGAACTCGGAGGTCGGATGGATGACCGAGATCATCAATTTGGTGCGAGGCAAGAGGACCACGCTCATTATCGAGCACAACATGGATGCCGTGATGAGTATGGCGGACGAGATTGTCGTGCTCGTCGCGGGGGAAGTGCTGACGCGCGGCACGCCTTCTGAAGTTATATCAGACCAGCGGGTCAGGACGGCTTATCTTGGAAACTGAACCGATGCTCGCTGTGGAGAGGGTGAATTTTTCCTACGGAAAGGCCCAGGCACTGCACGACCTGTCGTTTGCGGTCGGGGCATCCGAGACTGTCGCCCTCGTTGGCCGAAATGGCGCAGGGAAATCGACCACAATGCGCGTTCTTGCAGGTCTGCTGGAGTCGCGGTCTGGCACTATCAGCCTCGACGGTATGGACATCACGAAGTGGGAAGTCTCGCGCATTGCACGGCAGGGCATGTCATACGTGCCCGAGGATCGGCAGATTTTTCCCAATCTTACTGCCATGGAAAACCTTCAGGTCGCGGCGCTCGCCAACCGGGCTGGCTCGTTCGGCATAGGTGATGTGTTCGATATCTTTCCGCAGCTGGGACCAAAGCGAAAGACGCTCGGCGAGAACCTCTCCGGAGGCGAAAAGCAGATGCTGGCGATCGCGCGCGCGCTGGTGACCAACCCACGCATGCTGCTTCTCGACGAGCCAACTGAGGGCCTGGCCCCGGTGGTCATCGAGTCGGTTATCAAGGCCCTACGGCTGATCCAGTCAGCAGGAGTCAGCATGCTGGTGGTCGAGCAGAACTTCAAGTTCACCTCCGAACTCGCGTCGCGCCAGTATCTGATCGATTCCGGACGCATCGTCTGGTCTGGAACGACCGAGGAGTTCACCGCCCAGAGAGCGGACATCGAACGGATGCTGGTGAGCTGATCATGGCAGATGTCCAAAACACCGAGCCCGCGGACGCCGCCATGTTTCGCGCCGACGTCCGGACCTGGCTGGCGACCAACCTTCCCGCAGAATTCCTTGCGGATTCGCCGGCCTATTCCGATCCGTCTATCGATGAGGTCCGGGCGTGGGAGCGGCATCTCTACGAGGCCGGCTTTGTCGCGCTCGCGGTGCCCCGGGCCTATGGCGGACAAGGAAGGACGATGCGGGAGCACCTGATCGTCAACCAGGAGATTGGACTGCTTGCCGCGCCAGAGAGCGTAAATTCAATCGGCAAGGAGATCATTTCCAGCATCCTGCTGGCGCTGGGCAGCGAGTCGCAGAAGCGCCGCTATCTGCCGAGGATTTTCTCGATGGAAGAGATCTGGTGCCAGGGTTTCTCCGAGCCGCAGGCCGGTTCCGATCTCGCCGCGGTCCGAACGCGGGCAATCGCGGACGGCGACGGATGGCTTATCTCGGGCAGCAAGATTTGGACGAGCTACGCCCAGCGGGCTGATTTCTGCCTGTTGCTTGTGCGCACTGGCGATGTCGCAGCCCGCTACGACAGCCTGACCCTGATGATCGTTCCGATGACCACGCCTGGTATCGACAGCCGGCCGATCCGCCAGATCGATGGCTCGGACGAGTTCTGTGAGGTGTTTTTTCGCGACGTCCGCGTGGGGCAGGATGCGGTCGTCGGCGAGGTCAACCGCGGCTGGAGCGGGGCGGTGTCCGTGCTCGAGGTCGAACGCGCTACGAACCGCATGTACCGGGGATGGCGCTTCGAGAATGAAGTCAGGCATATCCTGAACGCTTGCGGCGGTGCAGCCCGTGGCGACGTGTTGACCGGGCTGTCCAAAGCGGCCACCGACGCGAGGATTACGCAGCTTTACGCCGAGGAAATTGTGCGGA
This sequence comes from Mesorhizobium sp., assembly GCA_019635735.1. Classification (GTDB taxonomy): domain Bacteria; phylum Pseudomonadota; class Alphaproteobacteria; order Rhizobiales; family Rhizobiaceae; genus Mesorhizobium_A. Next base: position 14,577 of record JAHBYX010000017.1, on the reverse strand, counting down.
CGATTATGGCCGGGCGCTCGCCGGGCGCCACCGGCAGCCTGATGAAACTGCACTGGAGCGAGGCGCATCAGCAGTTCGCGGACTTCGCGCTCCGCATGCTGTCGCGGCCGGTCGGACATGTCACGCCAGAGCTTGCCCGGGCGCGCCAGCGCTTCGAACTCATCTATTTACGCGCTCGCTCCGAAACGCTCATCGCCGGCACCTCCGAAGTTCAGGCGTCCATCATCGCCGACCGTGTGATGCGGCTCCCGAAGGGGGGTTCGAAATGAGCGGTGTGCACGCAACCGATCTGTCCGACGTTCTGGCGACGGTGGCCAGCTGCGCGGAAGCTTGTCGCCAAGCGCCATTGCTGGAGAGCTTGAAGATATTTGCCGATGCGGGCGTCTTGGGCGCGATAGCAGAAGAGAGCCATGGCGGGCTTGGTATGGATTTCCCAGCCGGCGCAGCGATCGTCGGTACGGCCGGCAAGGCGCTGTTTTCCGACAGCGTCGGCGACGCGCTTCTGGCCGTGCGCTATGTGGGGCGGCTGTTCCCCGGGCTAGCCGACGATCTGGCTTCCGGTTCGGCGGTCTGCGTCGTGTCCGTCGGCGGCAATGTCGCGATTTCCGAAGACGGGCGCACGCTATCGGGCTTTGTCGAACCGCTACCGTTTGCCGACATTGCTACGCATCTGCTGCTGGTTACCGGCGATCGCCCTCAATTGGCACTTGTTGATCTGAGTGCTGACGGCGTCACGCGCCACACTGTCGATGCCCTCGACCTCGAGAGATCCTACGGCGCAATTTGGCTCGATACCGTCGCGCCGACAGCTGTCGGTTCCGACCACGCCGCCGAGTGCCGCAGCCTATGCATTACACTGCGCGCCGCCTGGCTTGAGGCGAATGCCAGGCAGGCGCTTCAGATTGCGGTGCAACATCTGGCGGTTCGCGAACAGTTCGGCCGCAAGCTGATCGGCATGCCGGTCGTGCGTCAGACGCTCGCGCATCTCGGGCTGAAGCTCGAAAATGCGCGGCTTCTCAATGACGATGCGCTTGTGCGTCTGACCGGACCTGCCGCAGAGACGGCCTACGCAACCAACGCCCGCGTCGCGGTCGAGGTAGTCGAAAAGTCGATGCACTACCTCGGAGCGATGGGCTTCACGTGGGAAATGCCGCTTCATCGGTACCTGCGTCGGGTCAGGAGCCTGGTGGACGCGACGAACAGTTCAGCCGAGACCGACATCGTCCATCTTCTCGCCGATTTCGCAAGCAGCCGTTCGTCCAACGGGGATGCGTCGATTGCATAGTTTTTCGCAGGAAATGGCAGTGGAGTGCATGCAATGACGAACAACGTCTACATCGTCGGCGCGGGCATGACCCCGCTTGGCAAGCACCTCGACAAGTCGGTAAAGGATCTGACAGCGATGTCGGTGTCGATGGCGCTCGTTGACGCGAACATCGACAAGGAGGCCATCGAGGCGGCCTGGTTCTGCAACACGCGCCAGGGAGCGCTTGAGGGGCAGCACGGCGTGCGCGGCCAGTCGGCATTGCGCGCCTTTGGCTTTGAAAGCATCGCAATCTTCAACACCGACAATGCCTGCGCCAGCTCGAGCTCGGGCGTGGCGCAGGCTTTCGCGGCCGTCAAGGCAGGGCTCTTCGAGGTGGCGCTGGTCGTCGGCACCGAGAAGATGAACTATCCCGAGAAGCGCGAAGCTATGTTCGAGGCATTCAAGGGCAGTTGGGATCGTGAGCTTGCGGACCAGCACCTCGCTGCCCTGCTGGCGACCGGCGACGGAATCGATGTTCCAGTCGAATACAGAGACCTTGGTGAACGCTCGGTCTTCATGGATATCTACGCCGCACAGGCCCGCTTCCACATGCAGCGGTTCGGAACGACCCAGCGGCAGATCGCCGCCGTAGCGGCGAAGAACCACAACCACTCGGTTCTGAACCCCTATGCGCAGTACCGCTTTCCGCAGACTGTAGAACAGGTGCTCGCCGACCGGATGGTGTCATGGCCGATCACGCGGGCCATGTGCGCGCCGATGAGCGACGGATCGGGCGCTTTGATCCTTGCATCCGAATCCGCACTGGCCCGCTTTGACCGCAGCCGGGCCGTCAATTTGCGCGGCATCGGAGTGTCGTCCAGCAGCAACCGAACGCCCGAACAGTTCGATCGGCATCTGACGCGGGTCGCCGCTGACCGATGCTATGAAATGGCGGGCGTTGGGCCGGACGACATTAACCTGGCCGAACTGCATGACGCGTCGGCCATCGCCGAGATCCTCCATAGCGAGAACTGCCGCTTCTGCGACTATGGCGACGGCGGTGTGCTGGTGGAGAGCGGCGACACCAACCTGGGTGGCCGGCTTCCAATCAATGTGTCGGGCGGCCTGTTGTCGAAAGGTCATCCGATCGGCGCTACGGGCGCTATCCAATTGTTCGAGCTCGTCCAGCAACTTCGCGGCGAAGCGGGTGACAGGCAGGTGCCGTCGGCACGCTTCGGCATGGCGGAGAATGGTGGCGGCTTCCACGGCCTCGAGGAAGCCGCTTGCGTCGTCACGATTCTGGAAGCGCCGGTCCGGGCCTGATGTTGCTGCTGGACGCCGACCGCCTGCGCAATTTCCCGATCAGTGATGTCGTGCAGACGGTCACGGAACGAGATTGCGCACTTTACGCCCTGTCTGTCGGTTTCGGACAGAAGCCGTTGGACATCCGTGAGCATCGGTTTGTCGATCCTGCGGGGCCACTGGTCGTGACCCCGTCCATGGCTCTTGTGCTGGGCTATCCTGGTTTCTGGCTCGGAAACCCGTCGACGGGCGTCGATGCGGCGAGAGTAGCGCATGTCAACCAGGATGTGGTTCTGCACGCGCCCCTGCCGACGAACGGCTCGGTCCGCGGCCGTACGCGAGTCACGGGATTATTTGAACGCGGTCAGGACAGGGGGCTCGCCCTGACGTCGACGCGCGAAATCTCCGAGGCCGAGACCGGGGTGCTGATAGCGACAATCTCGCAAACACATTTTCTTCGCAACAACACCTGCTCAGAAGCCTTGCCTCCCTATGTGTCGAGCCGGTCAGGAACGCCCGACGGTGCACCTGACAGGATCTTCGATCATGCGACGCGGCCCGAGCAGGCGCTGCTTTACCGCCTGAATGGCGACATGAACCCGCTCCATATCGATCCGCTGGTCGCAAGTGTCGCAGGCTTCGACAGTCCCATATTGCATGGCATGTGCACGTTCGGCATTGCGGTCAGAGCCCTGCTGGCGACCTTAACAGACTTCAATGCGAACTCCGTGCGCCAGATATCCATGGCATTCAGGGCGCCCGTCTATCCGGGAGAAACGTTGCGAACTGAGATCTGGGCGGAAGGCCGTTTCAGGGTCCGCTCTAACGAACGCAATGTCGTCGTGGTGGACGGCGGCAAGATCGACTTTATCCAAGGAGCGCTACTCCACGGCTCGCGGAGCGCGACCGCGCCGGCGCCCGCTGGATTAGCCGTGCAAAAGGTTTGAGTACATGCATCTCGGTCTCGAAAACAAGACGATCATCATCACCGGCGGGGCGAACGGAATTGGGTTCGTCATCGCACGAATGATGCATGAGGAAGGAGCAAACGTTGCCATCGCGGACCTGAACGGCGAGCTGGCCGAGAGCCGTGCTGCCGAGCTTGGCGAGCGCGCTGTCGGCATCGAATGCGATGTCGTCGACGAACAGTCGGTCGCCACGATGGTTGCCCGAACGGCAGAGCGCTTTGGCGCGGTGCATGTACTCGTCAACAATGCTGGGCTTACGCGGGACATGCGCATCGAGAAGATGCAGGAGCGTGACTGGGACACCGTCATCGACGTCGTGCTGAAAGGCGCGTTTTTCTGTACGCGAGCAGTGGTTCCGTTCTTCCGGGAGCAGCAGTGGGGGCGCGTCATCAACATTTCTTCGCGCGCCTATCTGGGCAATTCGGGGCAGGCCAATTACTCCGCCGCCAAGGCCGGCCTTCTGGGGTTCACGCGAGCTATGGCCATGGAGCAGGGTCGCAACAACGTTACCGTGAACGCCGTCGCACCAGGAATCATTACGACAGACATGGTGCAGAACCTGCCCCACTTCGAAAAGATTAAGGTAAATGCCGAGGCTGCACTGCCGATCCGCCGTCTCGGAGAACCGGAAGATGTAGGCAATGCGGTTCTGTTCCTAGCCTCCGAATGCGCGTCATACATCACCGGCGACGTCATCCACGTCACCGGCGGTCGTTATGGCTGAGCTGTAGACGTTTGCAGCTATTGCCGTTGGCAAGAATTGAAGGATCGAACGATGACCAATGTTGGCCCACTTGCCCACATCACCGTACTGGATCTGTCGCGCAGCCTCGCCGGTCCGTGGGCTTGCCAGATATTCGCCGATTTCGGCGCTGACGTCATCAAGGTTGAACGGCCGGGTCTCGGGGATGAAGCGCGCATCTGGGGACCTCCCTTCCTGATGGACAAGGATGGCGAAAGCACCGGGGACTCAGTCTATTTCCTCACCTCCAACCGGGGGAAGCGGTCGATCACGATCGATATCGGCAAGCCGGAGGGGCAACAGATCATCCGGGATCTGGCACGCAAGGCCGATGTCCTGGTGGAGAACTTCAAGGTTGGCGACATGGAGCGTTTCGGCCTGTCCTACGCCAAACTATCGGAAGACAATCCGGCCCTAATCTACTGCTCAATCACCGGCTTCGGCCAGTCAGGACCGCGCAGCCGCCAGGCCGCTTACGACTTTGCCATCCAGGCGATGAGCGGCATGATGAGTATCACGGGAGAAGTTGACGGCCGCCCGGGTGGCGGCCCGCAGAAGGTCGGCGTGCCGATCGTCGACATCGTCACTGGCCTCTACGCAGCGATCGGCGCTCTGACGGCACTGGTCCAGAGGGGCCAGACGGGCAAGGGCGACTTCGTCGACGTGTCACTGCTCGACTGCGCCATAGCCGGTATCTCAAGCCAGGTGATGAGCCATCTGCTCACCGGCAAGATCCCGACGCGGCTGGGCAATCGGCATCCCACTATCCAGCCCCAGGATCGCATTGCGTGCAGCGACGGCGATATCGTGATTGCGGTTGGCAATGACACGCAGTTCGTGAAATTCTGCGCCGTTGTCGGGCGATCGGAACTGCCGCACGACAATCGCTTCGCGAAAAACGCGGATCGCGCAATGAACGCCGACGTGCTTCTGCCGATCATAGGCGAAGAGCTTGCCAAGTGGACCAAACAGGACCTGGCCGACGCCCTCGACGCGGCCGGCGTTCCCTGCAGCCCCATAAACAGCATTGCCGAAGTGCTGGCTGATCGGCAGGTTCGCCATCGCGGCGTTGTCAGTGTGGTGCCGCATTCCAAGACGGGCAAAGTCGCCCAGGTTTCTCCGCCCATGCGGTTCGGCAGTTTGCCCGAAATGTCGCTGCGCCAGCACCCTGCGCTTGGTGAGCACACCCGTGAACTCCTCACCGAAATCGGACGCACAGTAGACGATATTGCCGAGCTGCAAGCGCGGGCGATTGTTTAGAGCCATGACTGGGAGCGATCAGATGCCCGACAATAATGTGGTGATCACGGAAAAGCGTGACGGGCTCACGATCCTGCGGCTCAATCAGCCCGAAAAGATGAACGCGCTATCACTCGATATCAAAGCGGCTCTGGGTGTCTTCATTCCCCAGTTCTTCTCCGATCAATCCGCGCGGTGCCTGATGATCACGGGGACGGGCAGCGCATTCTGCGCCGGGGGCGATATCCGCAACATGACGGGAGACCAACCTTCCGCTGTCGTCCGCGCGCGCATAACTGGCTCGCACGACGGCTGGGCCCGTCATTTGCTCCAAGGGGAGAAACCTGTGGTTATGGCGGTCAATGGCGCTGCCGCCGGCGCTGGATTTGCGCTCGCCATGCTTGGCGACCTCGTTCTCGCTTCGACATCGGCGTATTTCCTCGCGGGTTTTGCCTCCGTCGGCGCCGTTGCAGACATGGGGCTGGCCGCGACGTTACCACGGGCGGTCGGCGTCACACGGGCAAAAGAGATACTGTTCGGTAACGCGAAAGTTACGTCCGCGCGGGCCGAGCAGATCGGAATGGTCAACGCGGTCTTCCCCGACGCTGATTTCGAGGAAAAGGCCATCGCATATGCGATGTCGCTCGCCCGTGGACCCACCGTGGGTCTCGGACTGACCAAGACCCTGATCCGACAGGCCTACGACGCCGATCTCTCCACGCTGCTGCAAAGCGAGGCCGCCATGCAGGTGATTGCCTTTGCCACTGAAGACCGGGCAGAGGGCGCAGCCGCGTTTCTCGAGCGTCGCAAACCGACATTCAAAGGCCGTTGATCATTCAACAGTGTAAATCAATATTCAATATCAGAAATGAGTGTTGCGTTGGAAGAGGGACTTGGATAATTTCCGCGCTGTCAGTCGTGACGTGGGAGTGGGAGGGTAATGCCAATGTCAGGATCGCTCGAAGATCGCGTGGCCATCGTTACGGGAGCGGGTTCCCTGCCGGGCCGCGGCATTGGGCGCGGGATCGTCGGCAGTCTCTGCTCCTACGGAGCCAAGGTGCTGGCCGTGGACATTGACGAGACTACAGCCGGTGCGACGGCTGAACATTATCGCGCCATGGGCCACGAGGTTGTCTCGTTCCGGGCCGATGTGACAAACCGCGACGACCTTCATGCGATGGTCGAACGGGCGATCTCCGCGTTCGGTCGACTGGACGTGCTCGTCAACCATGCTGGCTTTGGCAGCTTCATGGCACTTACTGAGACGGACGATGAGCATTGGGACAAGATGATCGCCCTCAATTTGACGAGCGTTTTCATCGCCAGCCGCGAGGCCGTTCCGCACATGATGAAGAATGAGACTGGTGGCGTAATCATCAACACGATCTCGAGCGCTGGCATAGCCGGCGCCAGGGCAGGCCTTGGATACACCGCAGCCAAGCACGGCGTGGTGGGGCTGACGCGCAATATTGCGACGACTTACGCCTCCCGCGGCATTCGTTGCGTCGGCGTCTGCCCCGGCTACACGCGCTCTCCTCTGCCCGAAGGGATGAAGCCCCAGATCGCGCATACAGACAGCACCGACGAGGCAGGCGCTCTGCTCGGACAGATGGCTGGGCTGTCGTTCCGAAACGGCAAGCCGAACGAACTCTCGGACGTCATCGGTTTTCTGGCGACGGACACGGCAAGCTTTATCAACGGCGCAATCATTCCGGTCGACGGCGGCTGGACCGCACTTTGAGGGTCACTGATATGAGCAACAATTCGCGGATAACAGGCTTCAATCACGTCCTCGTCGTGACCAAGGACATGAACAGCAGCGTGGAGTTTTTCGTCAACGTGCTGGGCCTGGGCGTCAAAGGCACGACGCGGCGCACGATGAACGAGTATCCAGCCGGCGCCGAACAACGCGACAAAGTGGACGTCGAGCGTCTTTACTTCCTGCAGGCGCCGGACGGCGCCATGCTTGTGCTCGCCGAGGCGCCGCGAGTGCATACGCCAGGCGTCGAACCCTGCCTGCCGGCCTATTGGCCTACACATGACGATTTGACCAGAGGGCCCGGAAAGGTCGACCACATCGCCTTCAATGTCGAGACTCGCGCCGACCTCGTCGATTTTCAGAATCGGCTGCGCGCGGCCGGTCACCAGGTCTCGGAAATCAACGAGCGCATGGGCGATCCGAAATTCGTCAAGTCGATCTACTTCCACAGTCCCGACGGCCTGCCGATGGAAATCTGCACCTGGGATTGGACCGACCCCGCCTGGGAGGCCGCTTCAATGGCGAACTACATGCGCGATCCGGACCCTGTACCAGCACTTCAGGCCAGCCACCAGATTCGCGCCGACGATACGAAATACAGATAGGGCAGGCTATGATTTGTGCAGCCAAGACGGTCATCGATAACGACCTGGACCAGTCGATCACGAAGTTTCTGGCCGGCGACAGCGCCGTGACCCAAGACCCCTACCCGCTGTACAAGCGTATCCGGGATGCCGGTCCGGTCTACTGGTATCGCGACTCCATTCCCATCATCGCCAGGTTCGCCGACGCGACGGCTCTGTTCAAGGACAGCGCAAGGTTCCTGACGTATCGCGGCAAGGAACGCTTTGCCCCGGAACGGCTGTCCGATGAGGATCGGGCCCGGGTCGACGAGATCGTCGCTTTTGAAGCGCTTCAGATGAACGAGATGAATGGCGACGGCCACAGGCGCGTCAGGGCGGCTGCCCAGCGCGCCTTTCTTCCGCCCCGCATCAACCAGTTCGAAGCCCAGGTTCGCGGCATCGTCAACGACCTGCTCGACGAGATGGCAGAGAACGACATCAGCGACTTCATGAAGTTTGCCTACCGCCTGCCATTGTCCGTCGTCTCTGTCTTCATGGGAATGCCCAAGGCCGACATCGATACACTGAAGGAACTCGGCGACGATATTGCCGCCATCAAGCCATTCGTCGGCGGCGAATTGTCCGTCGAGAAAATTAGAAAGGCCCATCTCAGCGTTCAGCGCACGCAATCCTATGTCCGCGAGATGGTGGCGCGCCATCGGTCCGACGCAGCTGTCCGGACCGAGTTCATGGAAGCGCTGCTGGACGCACAGTCTGGCGACAAGCTCTCCCAGGACGAACTGGGTGGCACAATCTCGATCCTGATCTACGCGTCCCACGAGTCGTCGACCAACATGCTGGGCAACGGTCTGCACAGCCTTCTGACCAATCGCGACCAGTGGGAGAGGCTCGTTGCCGATCCCTCGCTGAGTGACCGGGCCGTTGCGGAGCTGCTTCGCTACAATGCCCCGGTCCAAATGATGACGCGCCGGACCTGTGAGACCGCGACTCTTTCAGGCGTGGATATCCCCGAACAGACAAGGGTACTTATCCTGTATGGTTCGGCCAATCACGACGAGCGGGAGTTTGCGGATCCGGACTCGCTCGATCTAATGCGCACAAAGGCGAACCACATCTCGTTCGGCTACGGCGTGCATGTCTGCATCGGGTCGGCGTTGGCGAGGCTTGAGGGCCGCGTCGCTTTCGAGACCCTCACGCGGCGTTTCCCTGACATGGAAATTGCTGCGAACCCCGGCGATCTGACGTGGAATGCGCATCCTGTCTTCCGCGGTTTGAAGAGTCTGCCGGTTCGGCTGGGTCGCGACCGCGGCCGCACCGACATGGTCAGGTGACGCGTACTATGGCTTCCCTCACGACATATGGATCGGCCTTCGAAACGATAGGTATGCGGCGCGACAATGGCGTGCTTGAAGTTCGGCTCCACACCAATGACGGACCGTTGTGTTGGAGCCTGAAGGCCCACGAGGAGCTGGAACAGGCCTTTCTCGATATCTCGCGTGATGACGAGAACGAGGTCGTGATCCTGACGGGCACGGCCGACGAGTTCAGCGGTCCCGAAGTCGCCGCCGGCGAATCGGCCAGCCGCACCATCTCGCCTGCGCAATTCGCCGACATCGTGCGCGTCGGTCGCCGCCTGATCATGAATCTTCTCGATATTCCTGTCCCGGTCATCGCGGCGGTCAATGGGCCGGCGCGACGGCATCCCGAACTGCCACTTTTGTCCGACATCGTCCTGATGAGCGAGAATGCGCTGTTTCAGGATTCCGCGCATTTCAGAGGCGGCCTGGCGCCCGGCGACGGCGTCCATGTCGTGTTCCCGCATCTCATGGGCCAGATCCGCGCCAGCTATTTCCTGCTGACGGCACAGGAGATCGACGCCGCCGAGGCGAAGACGCTGGGACTCGCCAACGAGGTCCTGACGCAGGAGAGGCTTATGCCGCGCGCCAGGGAACTTGCTCTGTCGCTTATGGCTCAATCGCCATCCGTACGCCGCGCCACCCGCTCCCTCCTGACCCACGAGCTAAAAGCCAAGATGCACAATCTGCTGGCGCTTGGCTTGCTGGCCGAGAGCCAAGCGTACGTCCAGCAGACGTCGCGCTGACACCTGAACCTCCTGGGATCTGATCGGAATGACACAGAGCATCACGGTGACCTGGATCGTGGGCGCTGACACCAGAATTGTCGTGGACGTTCCTGTGGGACAGTCACTGATGGAAGCAGCTCTGAACGCCGGCGTTCCAGGAATTCGCGGCGAATGCGGAGGGGCGCTGGCCTGCGCAACCTGCCACGTTGTGGTCGAGCACTGCCCTTCGGTACTGGAAGCCGGGCTGAGTGCCGAGCAGGAGATGCTCGAGTTTGCCGAGGTCCCCGCGCGCGAAGCCAGCAGGCTGTCTTGCCAGATCCGGGCGGGCAGCGACATCGACGGTATCGTCGTGCGCGTACCGCAATAGCTCACGCGAAAATCATAGGGTCTTATGTCCGAGATGATTGCCAAGGTAGTAGTTGTTGGAGGGGGGCACGCAGCCGTGGAGCTTGCCGCGGCGCTGCGCCAAAAAGGATTTGGTGGCGCGATCGACATTGTTTCAGAGGAGCCTGGCCTGCCTTATCAACGGCCGCCTCTATCTAAAGACTACATGAAGCGTCCGGGGAATCCTCTGCTGCTGCGTCCGGAACAGTTCTATTCGTCCCAGGCGATTACGCTACATTCCGGCCAGCGCGTGACATCGATCAATCGCGCGGCGAGGAAAGTCCACATGGAGGGTGGAAGCGACCTATCCTACGATCATCTCGTGCTCGCGACCGGAGCGCGCAACTTAAAACCCGAGCTTTCCGGGATTGATCACCCCGATGTCGTCGAATTGCGCACGCTGGCGGACGCCGAGAGGATCGTGGCCCGGATCGGTTCGTGGAAACGCGTAGCGATCATCGGCGGCGGCTTCATCGGCCTAGAGGCCGCCGGTCTGTTTGCCGAGATGGGAATTGCAGTGGATGTCGTCGAGTTGGCGCCGCGCCTTATGCAGCGTGCCGTCTCGCCACCCATTTCCGACTGGTTCCTTGAGTTCCATCGCCGCAAGGGCGTGCGGTTTCATATGCCGCGACGCGTCGTCAGTATCCGGCATGGAGCTGACGTTGTCAGACTCACACTCTCCGACAGATCGACAATCGAGACCGATGCGGTAGTGCTGGCGGCCGGGGTGGTTCCCAACACGTCTCTCGCAGTCAATGCAGGGCTGGCGGTCGCTAACGGGATCGTTGTCGATGCTCATCTTGCGACGGCCGACCCTTCAGTCTCGGCGGTTGGCGACTGCGCGTGCTTTCCAAGCTCTCAGCTGTCGTTGTTTGTCAGGCTGGAGTCAGTCCAGAATGCCACCGACCAAGGACGGACACTTGCTGCGCGTCTTGTCGGTGAAACGAGGCCCTACACGGCTTTGCCCTGGTTCTGGTCAATCCAGGGAGAGGCGAGGCTTCAAATTGCCGGCCTGAGCAGACCAGGGCTGACTGAAGTAATCCGAGGCTCCCAGGAGCAGGGCCACTTTTCGGTTTTCCTGTTTGAAGGAAATGCGTTGCGGGCCGTTGAATCCGTCAACGCCGCAGGTGATCACATGGTCAGCAGGCGTTTGCTGGAGCGTTCTATCCCGTTGTCGCCTGATTTGGCGGCCGACGAAGTTTTCGACCTCAAAGCCCTGATTGTCTCCTGATCCAATCTGGTATCGTTCCCCTGCTGTCGGGTTGAACTTTCCTGCTTCGCCCCAGAAATACCCTGCTCCCAAAAGCAGGGAATTGCGCTCTATCACTCTGATAAGACATGGATATCGCCGCGGGATACCTGGGCAATTTGCCGCATTTCACCGCGTTTCCCTGTTTTCCAGGTCAGAACAGGGAAGTCGTTTCCAGAGACCCATTTTCTCAAGACTGCCCACACCACCACCGGCGGATTGGCTAACCCGAAGCCACAGGTAGGTTTTGAATTTGCCGGGTTTTTTCCGTGACTTAGCGGCTGTGCCCCCATCATTCCTTGCTCAAGAGACGCCATTTTTGGTGCTTTTATCAGGCATATGTCGCGCCCGTCTCTGCGGGCAGGTTTCCGTGCCCTCATGTTTGAATGATTGATGCATGAGCATCACGGCGATGCGACCCCGATGCGACTCAGCATTGCGGTTGATCTCAAACTGATGGAACCGAGACTGGCTGGGTGAATAGGTTCCCGAACCGGCGAAGCGCCCAGCCCCGAACCAGGACAATTGTGGTCTATTGCAGGGCGGCTTCCTGCTCGGCCCAGAGAGACGGCACGTCCATCCGCGCAAGTCGCCTTGCGGTCAGTGATGCTGACTGGCGTCCGGCAAGAATCGCATCGAGCATCTGCGGGCTGAGGAATGCGAGCGGCAGAATGCGTCCGACATCGGCGCGGTTGACCCCGAATACGGAGGCAATCTCCGTCGTGCCCATCGCAGATAGGCCAGTGAGCTTGTCGAGATAGACATGAGCGCGAGCGACGAGATCGACTAGGGTAAGATCCGGGTCCGGGCGCGCATAGGGCGAGTCAATTACGATGCGCATGCCTACGCCTCGGCGGCGAAGCGAGAGCGGCAGTTCGATGATTGTCGTGTCGACCGTGTCGCTGGGTTGTCCATCATCAGTGCCGTTGGCTCTCCCACTCCCTTCCAGGGCGTCCCCATCGTCATTCACCAGCCAGCGGACGATCTGCTTCGCATTGACCTCAAAGCGGATCGCCGTCGTGGAGAGCGTGATCGACCGAAACATCAGCCGCAATGTTGCCTTGAGACGATCTGGCTGCGCGTTCTCGCCAAGCATAAGAACAAGTCGGTCCACCCGCTGAAGGCCGATCTGGATCAGCTCGGGTGATGCATGATCCTCGATCCATCTGGCGATCCGGCTATGGTCTTTCACCATTTGCACCGCCTGATCGAGGACGACCTTCTCGATGTCAGTTGCAGCAATTCTCCAGCTGTCCGGAACAGCGTCTGCCGATCGTCTGACCCGGCTCGAGACGTAGTATCGATAACGCCTGCCGTGCGCTGTGCCGTGGGTGGGTGACATGCGATCCCCGGTGTCGTCATAAAGAATGCCGGTCAGAAGATGAGCATCCGGGTTCATTGCAGTGCCCTTCAGGACCGGAGCACCCATGGCCAGCTGCTTCTGGACCGCATCAAAGAGTTCGACCTCTATGATGGCCTCATGCTCGCCGTCATAGACATCGTCCTTATGGCGAACCTTTCCGATGTAGAGCGGATTGGCCAGCAGCTTGTAGAGCATTCCCGACGACATCGGTCGGGTGCCGTAACGGTTGCATACGACCGCGACCCGCGATCCGCCATTCTGGTCGGCCCTCTCCGTTCCTCCTTCCACATCCAGTTCGGAGCTGGCCGCTTCAGACATTCTGGCGGCATTCGCCTCCCGGCTGATCTGGGCCGCAAGCTTCGGCGCTGACTTCACCTCAAGGTATCGGCTGAACAGGCTCCTTACGAAGCTTGCTTCGGGTTCGCTGATCAGGAGCTTGCGGTTCTGGACATAGTATCCGAGCGGCACGGTGCCACCCATCCACATGCCCTTCTTCCTGGAGGCTGCGATCTTGTCGCGAATTCGCTCAGCGGTGACTTCCCGCTCGAACTGGGCAAAGGAGAGCAGAACGTTGAGCGTAAGCCGTCCCATCGACGTTGTGGTGTTGAACTGTTGCGTGACGGATACAAACGAGACGCCGTTGCCGTCGAACACCTCGACGATCTTAGCGAAGTCGGCGAGCGCTCGGGTGAGGCGGTCGATCTTATAGACCACGACCACATCGACCTTGCGGTCGCGGATGTCCTGGAGGAGTCGCTGAAGCGCAGGTCGCTCCATCGTACCGCCAGAGATGCCGCCATCATCATAGCGGTCGGGAATGGGCTTCCAGCCCAGGCCAATCTGCGACACGATATACGCCGCACAGGCCTCACGCTGGGCATCCAGCGAATTGAACTCCTGGTCGAGCCCCTCCTCGGTCGATTTGCGAGTATAGATCGCGCAGCGCAGGTGGGGCCGTGATGGCCGGCTGGCTGGAATAGATCGGGGGTTCGCGTTCATAGCCCGAAGAACCTCGGTCCCGACCAGTGGGTGCCGGTGATCTTGCCAGCAATGACTGTCAATGAGGGATAGACCTTCGCCTCAAACACATACCCGCCCTCGATGACATCGATCGTGTGTGTGTGCCCGTTCCACTCCCGCACCAATCGAGCACCTGGGGTCAGTCGTCGGCGCTGGCGTGATACTGAGGCCACACCGACCGAGCCGATTTGTTGGCCAACGCCATCAGCGCCCTCGCCCAGCTTGCGGGGTTCATCAACCCGGGTATCTGGTGGTCTATCACGAGCGAGCATCTCGCTCTCGACTCTGTTCTTGGCGGACCTGAGCAGACGACGCGTCTCGCCGGACAAGCCGCCGAGACGCTTTGCCTGAAGATGCCAGGCCACCGCTCTAACCATCAACTCCTGTCGTATACCCTTTGGTGGCGCGACACCGTAGACCTTGCGCCATAGCTCCACGAGTTCATCACGCGACAGGTCGCTCAAGGCGGCGACCTCGGCAGCAATGTCCAGCTTTCCGCGCATGGTGGTCACCCTGCCTCGGCCACATTATCGACCACGCGATATCGGCGCTGGCCGTCCTTGCCGACCTCGCTCTGCAGATTGAGGCCAAGCTTCTTCCTCACCACGCCTGAGAAGAACCCGCGCACCGAATGTGAC
>JAHBYX010000016.1 GCA_019635735.1 Mesorhizobium sp. | reverse complement strand
CTCGCCGGCGGGAAGGTCGTAGAGCCCGCATCGGGTCCAGTGCAAGACCTCACCAAGAAGCACTTCGGCGCCGTCAACCGCATGCACGCGGCCTCCAGGGTCGCGCCAGCGCAGCGCGGCGGTGTCGACGGCATCCAGGGTGTTGACCATGCGAGCTCCTTCCGCTCCGGAAAGCGTGTATCGCCGGTTTTGTTCCGGAACCGATTCGGTCTGGCCGAATTGAGTCGCGTCCGGAGTCCCTGTTCATGCGTCACCGTGAGCCTGTGGGGCTCGCCTTCGTTCCTCCCATGCTGCCCACGCTCGTCGACGAGGCGCCCGAGGGGAACGAGTGGATTCACGAGATCAAGTATGACGGATGGCGCACCCAGATCGTCATCGACCATGGGTCGATTAAGGTCTTCACCCGCAACGGACATGACTGGACCGACAAGTTTGCGCCAATCGCGGCCGCGGCCGCGTCGCTCCCGGCCTTCACCGCCATTCTCGACGGCGAGATGATCGTCACAGACGTCGAAGGCAAGCCCGACTTCGGCGCGTTGAAGGGCGCGATCAAGGCTGCACCCGGCCGGCTCACCTTCGTCGCCTTCGACCTGCTGCTTTGGAACGGCAGGGATCTGAGGGCGCGAAAGCTCATCGAGCGGCGGCGCCAGCTCTGGTCGTTGGTCGAGCCGGCGCAAGGCAAGATCCAGTTCAGCCATGAGATCGTGGGTGAGGGATCTCGCTTCCTCGCTCAGGTCGAGGCGATGGGACTGGAAGGGATCGTCTCCAAACGGGCCGACAGCTCCTACCAGAGCGGACGCACACGCGAGTGGGTCAAGATCAAGAGCTTTGTGGAGGCGACGTTCGACATCATCGGCGTGCAGCGCGAGCCGGGACAGCCGGCGATGGTGCTGATGGCCAACGCCGAAGGCCGCTATATAGGCGGCGCCTTCGTGACGCTGCCGCGCGGCATCCGAGAGCGGCTATGGGCGCGGGTAAAGGCAAAGGCCGGCGCACCGGGGCCGATGGGGATCAAGGCCGACAAGGCGGAGTGGGTGAAGCCCGGTCTGCGCGGGCGGGTGAAGTTCCTGCGCGGCGAGGAGAAGCTGCGGCACGCGTCATTGCAGGACTGGAGCGAAAGTAGCTGAGACGCCGAACACGGAATAGACTCGCTATTTTCCGCAAGTGGTCCATATTGGTTCTATCGCCCGGGTGCTCGGAAGAGACCATCACGCTTTCGCCCTAACAAACTGGGAGAAGGTGTCATGCCGTTCACCGGGATTGCCAATCAGCACGACATCGACATGATGACCGAGGCGCTCGCCGTTTACTGTCGCGAGCGCGGGATTTCCGATGGCGCGGACAGGACCGCCATTGCCGGGAGGATAACATCCTTGTTCTTCTCGGGCCGCGCGAGTGCGGAAGAGATCCTCGACGCCCTGCGTGCCAGCAACAGAGACCACCATCCGGGGATCGGAAACGCCGCAGGAACTCTCGATCAGGTTAGACCATCGTCTTAGACGGACTGGAAACTCTTGGGTTGCGCGCTATTTCCCCGCGACGCTGGGAAGTGGCGTGGAGGTTCGGCTCCGTCATGTCAGAGAGAGGTAGAAGAGTTTTCGACCGCTACGTGTTGAGTCATCTTCACGATCCCAACCTCTTGGCTCTTCCCGTAGGGACGCATGTTTTCAACCTCACCACGATGGCCGCGGACTGGAAGGTTCCGGCCCGCGAAATTGTCGATGAGGTCGGTCCCCTCGCCGCTGCGATCGCCAGCGCAAGAAAGCGCTAAGATGGTGTCCCACTGAGTGGTGTAGCTGGCGGCATTGGTCGCCGTGCTCTCCGGCGTTGCCGGGCTGATCAACGCGCCACTGCTGGCAGGCTGATGAGGGGATCATCGCTCAACTGGCCGACGCTTTCCAGCGTCATGTAGCGGGCGCGCTGGACGGCCCACTCCTCGTTCTGTTCGAGCATCAGCGCGCCGACGAGGCGGACGATTGCGTCGTCGTTGGGGAAGATGCCGACCACGTCTGTGCGCCGCTTGATCTCGCCGTTGAGGCGCTCGATCGGGTTGGTGCTGTGCAGCTTTGCGCGATGCTCCTTCGGGAAGGTCATGTAGGGGTCAATTACCCAGAACGGAACGATCCAGCCATTTGCCCACGCGATGAATGTCAGCACTCCGACACCAATGGCTGTGATCCAGAATGGACGACGCGCCTCGGCAAAGGGATCGTTTGGCTGCTCTTCCAATTCCCAAGTGCTCCAAAGGCCTCACTCATCGCGGGCGCGGAGATGTCTATGTGCCGCTTTTTTGATTTCGGACAAGGATGCTTCTGTCACCGCTCAGATAATCAAAGACTGCCGGCTGAGCGCACAGTGCTCGCAGGCCGGACAGGGTAGAACTTGCCGAACCGCAAGGCTCCGGCGCGGGCTGCCCTGTTTCCGGGGTAAGCTGGGCAGTCGTGCAAACCCGTAGCCTCATAGCACTTCCCCGTCTTTACTCCGGAATCGTCCGAGCCATCGCCACGTTGAGGCGGCATGGAACCTTCATCCGCCTTCTTGATACTCTTAGCTTGCTCGCCTGACACTTCGCACTGTCGGGAAATGCGCCATTCGCAAACTTGCTCGTCCGTCCAAGAATGCCGGAATTGATGCCGGCAACGCTGCAGTTCAGTGACACAGGCCAGCTGGCGAACGGGCGGTGTGTGTCATCCGAACCTGCTATAGATCCGATGACGACTGCATCCGTCGAGAAAGTGCCGCCAGCAGAAAGCCGTGAAGTGATCGTCAACGTGACGCGTTTCGAAAACGGTCGCCCCGTTGTCACAATTTACAATGTTCCCAAAGCCGCCGGCCATAGCGACTGAGATCACCGGCCGAGCGGTTGTTTCGCGAGCGTGCAAAGTTCCGCCTCGTCGGTGAGGCCGGCGGTGTAATATCCGATAATGCGGGACGCTCGCGCCTCCCGTTGGCGGTCGGTCTCGCCTTCGACGGTTGTCGCGTGAAATACCTGGTTGAGAAACACCAACTCTGATGGACCGAGGACACCCGCCTCGAGGGCTTTCATCTTAATTGGCAAAGCAACCTCCCCAAACAGGTCCATCAGAGGGTCTGCGCATCGACTACTCATCCCCTGGTCGGACCTCGCGCTTTGCCGACCGCTACCTGCCGCACAAAGGTTGCAGGCCTTGTTCATCTTCTTGCAATTAGGTCGCGGGGTTTTTGTTCCGGATTATCCTGACCAGCGGAACCGTATGCACGCGAACTTCTTTTCGTATGCATGAGACAACGGCATCATCCCGACTACGAAGGAACTGGCGGTGCGGGCGCCGTGGGGCTGTGCGTCACCATCCTGTTGTCCCTAATAGCGTTCAAGGTCGGAGGGGCCGGAACGTTTGACGAGCCGAAAGCGAGGATGGTGTTCATTGAGGAACCTAAGGCGGCTCGACCCGCGGTCATCCCCGGAACCGCTCAATCTGAGGGTTTCGCAAATGCCATCACTCAAAGAAGCGCCGGCGGAGGTTGAGCCGAATGTAGTGACGCCGATCATGACTCCGTGCGCCGCAGTGGAGGCTCTCGGTTGGGCTGGCATAGGAGGCAGACATGATCTCAACCGGAAAAGTGATGATGGCCTATCTGATTGTCCTCGCATTGGCGTTAGGCGCGTCATGGGCTTTGTTTATCGGGTTGCGTGTTCTGGATAACTCCGCTTTAGGCAGAACCAGTAACGGCTCCTGCTCGGTTGTCTGACGCAAGTTGCGCCGGCGGGATCCAACAACGGCATGGCCAGTGCCAATCCCGGGTCCTGTCCGGCAACAAGGAGGGCGAAGGCCGTTCACGCCGAAGCAGCCACTTTATCACGCTGCGGGCACCCCTAACCGGCCGGCTTCGCGTTGACTATGGCGGGAGCGCGGTTGATTACGGACAAGAGCGCTCCTGTCTTGCAACCCTATTTCCCGAAACCCTCGCCCTCGGCCTTTGTAGCGCCTGGGTCCCGAGGGACGGAACTAGGCAAAGGGATCGTTCGGCTGCTGTTCCATTCCTGCTTCCCATCAGCTCGCTGATAGCCGCACCAGTCGATCTTCCGGCAGCGGCCGTTGCAGCCGCTTCGCCTCTTCCCACGGCGCCGTCAGCCATGTCTCCACCTCGTCCTGGGTGGTCAGGATCGCCGGCATCGCCTTCTGGTGCACCGGCGCGACGATGCCGTTCGGCTCCGTGGTGAGGAAGGCAAAGAGATCGTTGGTGGTCAGACCCTCGCGCACCTTGCGCACGCTCTGCCACTGCCCCACCCAGATGCCGGCGAAGAAGGCGAGCGGCTGGCTTTCGTCGATCGCGAACCAGGCGTTAGGCGTGCGGCCGCCCTCGACCTTATTGGAGGGATCGGGCTCGGCGAAGCGCGTGAATGGCACCACGCAGCGGTTTTCGACGCCCAGCCATCGCGTCCAGTGCTTCGAGGAGGTGTTGCGGATGTTGGTGGTGCCGCTGTCAGGCTCCATTTTCAGCAACTCGGCGAAGTCGATGGGCTTGCCCTTGGCCCTCAACTTGTCCGCCCGCTTCGTCGCTGCGTCCAGCAGCGCCCGCTGGGACGACGGCATGCCCCAGCGCACGCGCGCCAACTCGCGTCCCTCCTGCGTATTGCGCACGATCGTGCCAGATAGTCCGGATAGATGTCGAGCGACTCTTCGAGGTTGCCCGTGAGGTCGCGCAGCGCCCGGACAAAATCGATGATCGCCTGCTGATTCGTCGTGACGTTGTAGAGGTTGCACATCGGCTCACCTGGGAGAATTGATCACGGTCAGCCGCACGGTATCCCGGCGCCCGCATTGGCGGCAAACCAGTTTCCTTTCGATCTCGCCGAAGGACGCGCTTTCGCCGAATCGGCTCTTCAGCATGCCAGTGTCGAACGCGGCATTGCGCACGCAGACCGAGCAATAGGCGGTCACCTGGTGCCAGTGCCGCAGCTCCGACAGGAGCACGTCGACCCCCTTCAGCCCCTTGATATAGGATCGCTCCAGCCGTCCGTCCGGCGGGCGCTCGCCCGGCGTGACGAGCTTGTCCATGACGTGGTGGCCGTTCTTGTGGATCAGCATGAAGCCCGGCCGCACACGAAGCGCGGCCCGCCAGGCCGCCTGCGAAACGGCGTTGTCGGTCGCGACGCAGATCTCCTCAAGGAGATCCGTCTCCGTCTCGTCCCAGACCTCGATGCGGAAGCTGTGTCCCATGTTCGACAAATGTTCCGGTCAAGAGGCGGCGTCAACGGTCGAGCAGGATAATATTCCTCCCCTAATCAGGACGCGCGGGAATTGGCGCAGCACAAAGAGAATCTCGGCCTCAAGCGTTTTTCACGGATGTTCAAGAGGACCAGCGCTACCGGTTTCCAATCGAAGGCCCCCTCCCCCAAGACGCGCCGCATCGGATTGGTTCAGCCAAACTTGATGTACGGCGCCGGGAAGGTCAGGGGTTCTGCGCCTCGTTCCTCCGTGCGCTCGTCAGGCCGGCCCCTGTGGATCGATTTGCGCCCCCCCGCCAAGAAGCATCCGAAGTTCGGCTTCCATTTATCCACGCTCGTACGGGCGATGGCATCCTTCTCCAAAAAGGAGAATGTCATGGTCGAAATTCGAGTGGTCTTCTGGGTGACGGTGATGATCACGATGCTGAGCGGGGCGGGATCGATCATACTCGCCGCCCGTCGCAATGCTTCCGCCACATCCTATCGCGTCGCAGATCGTCTGGCGCAGATCGCGGTCGTCGGGGCCAGTGCGATCATCGTCCTGTTGGGACAGCCGTAGGCGACATGCGCCCGATTGAATGTATCTCGACCGGGTGGCCGGCGCATAGTTTTGCCTGAGAGCGCCGGCCTGTCACGGTTGTTGGGGCGGGGTGCCGTGACAGTCGGAGCTTACTGCTCCCGCACCACTATGCAATAGGGTTTGAAATGCATCCCCCCTCGGGACTGGTATGGGAACCACGGAGGCTTGCCGCGGATTTTGCTCCGATAGAGGAGACTAACCCATGGTCAACAATACCGCCTACGAACACGGTGCCCGCAAGTTGAAGGAACACACCGGACCAGATCCGAACGATGACTTTGGCCAAGAAGCTGCCGAGAACAGGAAGCCGCCAAACGGGATGGGCCTCACGGAGAATTCGGCCGAACAGCGTAGCGAATCCGACAAGTCGGACCTGCGTGGGAAAGGCACAGGGTCGCCCAGGGAAGATGCCTCCGGACAGTCCGAGACCAATCACGCCGGGGGATCCAACAATGGGATGAGCAGTGCCAATCCTCGCGCCCTATCAGGTGACGAGGACGGCGATGCAACCTTTCCCCTGAAGCGGCCCTCTGGGCTCAAAATCAACCAGCCGATCAAGTAGTGAAGCCTGGACGGTGGTCGAAAAGCGGCTGGCGAAGTACGGCCACCAACGAAAGGATCGTCAACCGTAGCATCACGCGCCCGATGGCGCGCACGATAAAAAGGCGGCACATCGAAGCCGCCTTCTGCTCGCTTGAGGACCTCCGCTGGATCGAAATCCGCAACGACAACCTGGCCAGGACTTCTTATCCCGTCGCACTTTCAATCCTCGTCGCATCTTAGGTCCGACACAATATCCCTAGCCAGGCACGCGCCCCTTTGCGGCCCATGCACGCGCTGCCAGCAGGATTTCGCCGTCCGGTCCCGTAGGAAGTCGATACCGGATTTCTTCCCGAAGCCGCTCACGTGCGGCTTCGTCGAGTGACATGCAGTACTTCGGCGCCGAGCCGGTCCCGCCCAGGAACGGTGTCCAGTAGTCCTCAAAGCTCCCGAATGCTGTCGGGATGTCGATAGGCTCCACCTCCACATCACTCAGGCCGGCGCGCATAAACAGCTCGGCCAGCGGCCCGGGGCGGCAGACTGGTGCCTTCACGCCGTCATCGAACTCGCTCGCTCGAGGATCAAGGGCGGTCGCCACGTCAAAGAAATAGCGCATAGCCTGCATATGGCCGGCGTAGTCCCACACATAGAGCGCGACCGTACCGCCCGGTCTGGTTACGCGGACCATCTCCTGGACCGCTCTGTCCTTATTGGGAAGGAAATTGAGGACAAGCCCCGAGACTGCAACGTCGAAGGAACCGTCGCCTTCCGGGATCGCCTGCGCGTCCCCCTCCTTGAAGTCGACCCGGGGATCCGAGACCCGAGCCGCGGCTACTTGCAAAAAGGCTGCTGCACTGTCGATTCCCACAACTTGCGAGGGCTCGAATTTTCCGAGTACAGCTGCAGTCAACTCGCCAGTCCCACAGCCAATGTCGATCCACCTCGCGCGGGGCGGAGCATCAATCCAAGCCGCGAATTGCGGAGCGACCTTCCGGCTCCACCGCCCCATATATCGCTCGTAGGCAGCGCCTCCGCCCCAAAGACTTGTTGTCGAAGCCGGCATCACGGAAACCTGGTTGCGGTTGAATAATACCGCACCTTCTGACGCGTGGGCAACCGCAACCCAGCCAATTCGCATGCTTGCGTGAACCCGTAACAATGCTGTGGGCGGGCGACGGGTTAAGTCGACCCTAAGAGTTCGCGCTGCCGAGCGAGCCAGAACGCTCCTCACATTGCCGTCGGGCTCAAGGCGTTAAGCCAATCGGCATCGACAAAGACCGGCGGCGAAGCGATTCGCCGCCGGTCTTTGTCTTCAACCCTTGGCCGGCAGCGCGTCCGGCTCCAGCGCCCGGTTCGGGTGGCGCTTCGTCCACCAGTCGCCGAGGAAGAGCAGGATGGGCGCGGCGATGAAGATCGACGACGTCGTCGCCACCACCACGCCGGCCACCATCGGCACGGCGAAGTTCTCCACCGCCTTGCCGCCCCAGATCGCCATCGGCAGGATCGAGAGCAGGATCGCGATCGAGGTGTAGACGCAGCGCGCGAAGACCTGGTTGATCGACATGTCGATGACGCTGCGCAGCGGCATCTTCTTGTAGGCCCTGAGATTCTCCCGCATCCGGTCGTAGACGACCACCTTGTCGTTCACCGAGTAACCGATGATCGTCAGCAGTGCGGCGATCGCCGTCAGGTTGAAGTCGAGCCCGAGCAGCGCGAAGAAGCCCACCATCTTGGTCGTGTCGAGCACCAGCGTCGCAATCGCCCCGATGGCGAAGTTCCACTCGAACCGCCACCAGATATAGCCAAGCATGGCAGCGGCCGCGAGCACCACCGCCAATACGCCGGATTGGGCGAGTTCGCCGCTGACCTTCGGCCCGACGACTTCGGTTCGCTCGAACTTGACGCCCGGATCGAGCTTCAGCACGGCCGCCTTCACCTTCTCGACAGCCGCGGTCTGCGCCGTTTCGCCACCATCCTGGCGCTGGACGCGGATCAGGACATGGTCGGCATCGCCGACGTTCTGCAGCGCGACCTCGCCGAGGTCGAGGCTGGCCAAAGTCGAGCGCAACAGGCCGAGATCGGCCGGCTGCGACGTTGCGATCTCCGCCTGGATGCCGCCCTTGAAGTCGATGCCGTAGTTGAGGCCCGGCCTGAGGAACAGGCCGATCGAGGCGAGCGACAGGAAGATCGACACGCCGATGCCGAGGAACCGGCCGTTCATGAACGAGATCGACGTCTTGTCGGGGAAGAAGCGGACGATCGGCTCGATCCTGAGCGTCTTCAGCTTCCGTCGCCGCACCACTTCCTGCATCACCACGCGCGTCACGGCGACGGCTGTGAACATCGAGAGCAGCGTGCCGAGCACCATCGTCACCGCGAAGCCGCGCACCGGCCCGGCCCCGAACATGAACAGGAGGCTGGAGACGATCAGCGAAGTCGCATTGGCGTCGACGATGGTGGAATAGGCCCGCTTGAAGCCCTGGTCGAGCGCGGCAAACGCCCCGAGCCCGCGCTTCGTTTCTTCCCGGATGCGCTCGTTGATCAGAATGTTGGCGTCGACGCCGAGCCCGATGCCAAGGATGATGCCGGCAATACCGGGAAGCGTCAGTGTTGCGCCGAGCATGCCGAGCGCCCCAAAGGTGAGCGCCACATGCAGGAAGAGCGCGAAGTTCGCGATCATGCCCCACATGCCGTAGAGCGCGACCATGAACAGCGTCACGGCCACGAATCCGGCGACGCCGGTATAGATGCCCATCCTGATCACGTCGCCGCCGAGATCGGGGCCGACGGTGCGTTCCTCGATCACGGTCAGCGGCGCCGGCAGCGAGCCGGAGCGCAGAAGCGCTGCCAGCGTCACCGTCTCGTCGATGGTGAAATTGCCGCTGATCTGGCCGGAACCGCCGACGATCGCGTCGCGAATGACGGGCGCGGTCAACACCTTGCCGTCAAGCACGATGGCGAAGGGCCGGCCGACGTTCTGACCCGTGATCTCGGCGAACTGGCGCGCGCCGAGACTGTCGAAGCGGAACGAGACGATCGGCTCCTTGGTCTGCTGATCGAAGCCGGCGCGCGCATCCGTCAGCCGCTCGCCGTCGAGCGCGACGCGATCCTCGACCGGCATCTGGCCGCCGCCCTTGGCATCGGGCAGCATCGATACGCCGCGCGGCAGCGGCTCGCCCTGGCCGACATTGGCCACCATGTGGAAGGTCATCTTGGCCGTGCTGCCGAGCAGCTGACGCAGCCGCGTCGGATCCTGCAGGCCGGGCAGCTGGACGAGGATGCGGTCGGAATTGACCCTCTGGATCGTCGGCTCGGCGACGCCAACCTGATCGACCCGCTGGCGCACGATCTCGAGGCTCTGCTCGACGGCGCGGTCGAGCCGGTCCTTCAGCCCGGCGTCCGTCAGCGTGACCTTTATCGGCTGGCTGGCATCCGTGCCGTCGACCGCAAGGTCGGACGAACCGGCCGAGAAGCCGATCGCGGTCACCGGCGTGGCCAGCGCCGTCAAGGAATCGACGGCCCTGGAGCGGGTCGCAGGATCGGTCACCGCGACGACGACCGAATCTTCCGCGAGCCGGATCGAGTCCGTCCGGATGCCATCCTTGCGCAGCGCCGTGCGGGCATCGTTGAGCAGCGACTGGAGCCGGTCCTTCCTGAGCGCGGCGGAATCGACCTCGAGCACGAGATGCGACCCGCCCTGCAGGTCGAGGCCGAGCGTGATCTGGTGCTTGGGCAGCCAGTTGGGGAACGCAGCGAGCTGCCGCGCGGTGAAAAGGTTGGGAAGTGCGGCAATGATGCCGACGAGGACGATGAGGGCATAGCCCCACATCACGCTCCGGGGAGTGCGCATGGTGTGATCCTTCGATGGACGCGCGGCCGTATCGGCCAGCAACGTCGAATGCCTGAGCGGATCCGCCCGACCGGGCGGCATGAGGTCAGGCGAGGATCGGAGGAGCGCGGGCGCGGAAACCGGCCGGACGGGCCGAGAGTGTGAGCGAGGGAAGTGGCGCGTCGCCACGTGCCGCGACATACAGCGGCAGGTCGAGACGGAGAGCTGGAAGAACGGCCGTTTCCGGCCCGTCGAAGCCCGAGGCGGGCAAGGCCTCGAGCGAACGTTCCGACAGCAGCGCCAGACGCGATTGCAGGCTGGGAGCGGTCGAGCGCTGAGCCGGGAGGTCGATGGCGCGCGCCGCATCGGACGATGCCTGGGGGGATTGCCCGAGGTTAAAGTTCGCAGGCTGCAATCCGCCGAAGGACAGCAGCGCCGCGAACCAAATCACGAGCGCCGACGCGAAATGCATCGGGCGTCGTGCCTGGCTATGCGGATCACGGTTCATTGCGGTTCGATATACGCTTCCCACACCGCCCGCGCCAGAGTGGGCGACGTCATCGATCAGTCCACAGTGGCGCTACGCCAATGCATGCGCCGGGTATCGTCTTCGCTCAGGCAGCGGCGGAGGTTTTACGCGATGGCCGGGATCGGATTCACTGCCATTCCCGAACTCGTGTGAATGCCCACGTCAGGATCCCCACGGCAAAGCCTAAACGGCCAATTTGGGTTCGGAAACTGGGCAGGCAAACCTTGCAGGTCTCGCAGTTCAAGAACGACAGCTAACTGCGTCGCCCGCCCTCAGAGGCGGCCCGTCCAGAGACGGCCCCGGATCTGCCAGACTGCAACGCCCCCTCAAGGCCGGCCACGCGGACCAACCAATCTGTTCGCCGAATGCGGACATAAACGTTACGGCCGGAATCTGGAGGCGATCGGGCCGCATCTACTTCGCAAACACAGTCTCGCTTCCGTCGAACCTGAGATGATCTAGCCAGTGACGGAGGGCTTGTTGCGTTATGTCCGGGATGGGGACCGCCTTGCGATTGTCATTTGAGTTGGCGCAACTCGGCGACGATCTGCAAGGCCAGCAATTTCGAATAGGTCCTGGATTGCGGCACGCCGCCGAGCTGGATCCACAGCCCCTCCTGACCGGTCGGTCGCCACGCGCGCCGGATCTCGCCGCCTTCGTCCCAGCCCCAGACCGTGCCCACCTTGTCTGCGACCTCGTCGCCGAAATACTCGCGAATGTCGACTTCCTGGTTGTGATAGCCCGTGGCCAGCACGACGACGTCGGCCTCAAGCAGTGACCCATCGTCCAGCCGTGCGCCATGGGGTTCGTAGGCGGCGATGCGCTCGTTCTGGATCAGCTTGATACGGCCGTCGACGATGTATTCCGACGCGCCGACATTGAGGTAGTAGCCACCGCCGCGGTGGATGTAGTTGGCGAAATAGCCGCCGCCCATGTAGCCCGCGTGGGTGCGGAAGCCTACCCGTTCGAGGCCGGCGAGAAGGTCCTTGTCCATCTCGGCGACGATGCGGGCGAACTCGCGATAGCTGGCGAGCGTGGCATCGAAATCGTTGGCGATCGCGACCACGTCGATCTCGTCAATGGGTCGTCCTTCCTTGTAGAGGGCGTAGATCAGGTTCGCCGGGTCGATGTTGACGACGGTGGTGGGGCTGCGCTGAACCATTGTCACGTCGCAACCGCGCTGATGGAGTTCGAGCGCGATGTCGTGACCGCTTGTGCTGGTTCCCACGACGATCGCGCGCTTGCCGCGATATTCGTCCGTCGGCCGGACATCGGCCGAATGGGCGACGGTCCCCGCGAACTGGTCGAGACCGGGCAGTTGGGGGATCTTCTTGCGTCCCGACACACCCCCCGTCGCCATGATGACGTGCTTCGGCCGGACGATCCGTTCGGCGCCATCGGGCATTTTCAGACGAACAGCCCAGTTCCCCGCCACATCGTCGCGCTCGGCACCCAGGAAGCTGACGGAGGTCCAGACCGGCAGTTCCATCGCCAGGGCATAGAATTCCATCCACGCCGCATACATGTCCTTCGGCACATAGGTCGGCCAGGTCAGCGGATAGCTGACATAGGGAAAGTCGATCGTGTCGATCTCGTTGTGGAGCTGCAGCGTGTGATAGCGGTTGCGCCAGATATCGCCGACCCTCGGCAGGGATTCGATGACGAGCGTGCGCGCACCCATCGCCTTCAGCCGCGCGGCGATCATCAGCCCGGAATGTCCCGCGCCGACCACCAGCGCCTCCGGCTCCTCAGTGTCGAAGTTGCGGTCCTGCTCCAGCCTGTCGAGCCAGTTTTCGCCTTCGGCCTTCACCTTCACGCGTTCGGGACGATGCTTGCCGATCGCTTCCGGGAAGGATTCGAGCGACTGAAGCGAAGTCATCAGGCCCCAGGCACGGTATGTCCCGTCCTGTGCCTTCTCCAGCCGGACAAGGCCGCTGCCAGTGCCAAGCGCCGTCAGGAAATGAACGAAAACCTCGAGGACCCTCCGGCCCGAGCGCGTCATGAATTTCGGGGCGCTGTAATCCGGGTGTAGCGTGAAGTCACGGACCCCTCTGGCCCGCCCTTCGAGTATCAGCGTCGACGCGATGTCCTGCGGGCCTTTCAGGGCGCGGAAGTCCCACTGATGCGCCAGCAGGTCGCGCCAGTAGCCGTCCGGAGCCAGCAGGTCTTCGAGGGCGGATTGATCCGCGCGTTCGAGTGCACCGTTGAACCGGTCCAGCCAGTCCTGGGCAATCTGGCGCAACTGCTCCGGCTCCGCGGCAGCAAACTGGACGGGGCTGTTCATCGGGTTCTCCTCAGTGAAAGGTCCGTCCGCCATCGACCGCGAGCGTCGTGCCGGTAATGAAGGAGGACGCGTTCGAAGTCAGGAACAATGCCGCCTGCGCGACCTCGTCGTCGCGTCCGAGTCTGCCGAGCGCATAGCGCTGCAGCGTCTGTTGCAGCTGGTTGTGGTTCGGCAGCAGCGCCGTCATCGGCGTGTCTATGAGCCCGGGACAGAGGGTATTGACACGGATCGCCGGCGCGAACTCCATCGCCAGCGCCTTGCCGAGCGTTATCAGCGCGCCCTTGGACGTGGCATAGGCGGCCCGGTTCGGGAACGGCGAGAGCCCGGTGGCGGACGACAGGTTGACGATCGTCGAGCCCTCCGAAGCGCGCAGATGAGGCTCGGCCGCGCGGCAGAGCAGGAAGGGCGCGTCCAGATTGACAGCCATCACCTCGCGCCAGCGGGTGGCGGTAATCTCCGCCACAGAGCCGGCGGAATGGATTCCGGCGGCGTTGACCAGTCCGTCGAGGTGCCCGAGCCGGGACACGGCCGCCTCCACCAGACCGTCGATCCGGGCCGCGTCGCCTAGGTCGCAGACGTAAGCCTCGGCTCCGATCTCGGCGGCGACGTCCTTGAGCTCCCGTGCCTTGAGGTCGACGAGCGCGAGCCTCGCGCCCTCCGCCGCAAACAGTCGGGCGATGGCGCGGCCGATACCCTGCGCGGCACCGGTGACCAGCACCGCCCGACCGCCGAGCCGGTCCGCGGGGGGAGATTGCCGAAGGTGGCGTGGGGTGGCGTCCGTCATGCGCCGGGCGCCGGTATCGCGAACGCGTCGATGCCGCGCGCCCGAACGGGTACCCGCAGCACCTGCCTTGGCGCGCACAAGTAGAGGATGTTGCGCTTGGGTGCCCCGAAGCACAAATTGATCACAGGCGCGTCCATCCTGATCTTTCCGAGCAGCCTTCCGTCGGGCGAGTAGCAGTGCACACCATCACCGGCGCCTGCCCAGATGCGCCCTTCATCATCGAGGCGGATGCCGTCGAAGAGACCGGCCGAGGCTTCCACCACGACACCGCGATCTGCCAGCAATCCGTTGGCGCGAAGATCGAAGCGGCGGATGTGGCAGGGGTGGTCGGGCCCCTTCGTGCGGGCGGAGTCCACCACAAACAAGCTCGTCTCGTCGGCGGTGAAGGCGAGGCCGTTCGGTTGCATCATGGTGGTGATCACCGCGTCCAGCTGGCCGCTGGCCGGGTCCAGGCGGTAGACATGAGCGCCGTCCTGTTCGCTGGGTTCGCGATTGCCGAAATAGTCGGTGTTGATCCCGTAGTTCGGGTCCGAGAACCAGATCGTGCCGTCCGATTTCACGACGACATCGTTGGGGCTGTTCAGCCGCCCGCCCCGGAAGCTGTCCGCCAGGACCGTAATACGGCCGTCGTGTCCGGTGCGGGTCACGCGGCGCGTACCGTGCTCGCAGGTGACGAGCCGTCCCTGGCGGTCAGCTGCGTTGCCATTGGCATTGTTCGACTGTGCCCGGAAGACACTGACGGTGCCGGTGATCTCGTCGAAGCGCATCAGCCGGTCGTTGGGGATGTCCGACCAGATCAGCGTGCGCCATGCGGGGAAATAGCAGGGCCCCTCATTCCATTTCCCGTCGGCAAAGATCGCTTCAGGAATCTCGTGATGCAGGAACAGAGGCACTGCCGGATCGGTGGTCTCATAGGACGTCGTCATGCCGCACCTCTCTGCGCTTCGGGCATGTCGCAGGTGGCCGCCGACGGCTCGGCGAAGCGCTCGAACATTGCAAGCTGGTGCGACGACACCGCGCCCAGACCCATGCCGAGGCGGACAATGCGGCGCAGGTAGGCGTTAAGCGCGTATTCCCAGGTGAGGCCGATGCCGCCGTGCAGGTGGATAGCTGTCTCCGCGATCTCGCGCGCGGCGCGCGGCACGTAGGCGAGCATCACCTCGACAGCGTCCGTCGCAGCCGCGCGAGATGCCTCATCGTCAGGAGTCGTATCGGCTGCATCCCGGGCGGCAGCGGCATATTCCACCGCGACCCGGATGTTCTCCAGCGACAGGTAGGTGTCAGCGGCGATGTGCTTCAGCGCCTGATTGGCGCCGATCGGTTGGCCGAACTGCTGACGGTCCTTGAGATAGGCGACGGACAGCGCAAGGCAGTGCTCAGCGGCGCCGAGCAGCTCGGCGCAGCGCAGGATAGCCAACCTGTCGCCAAATGCGTCGACCGCAACGACGTGTATATCGGACTCCGGCACGTCCACCGAGACCTGACACGAGTCCGCCGTGGCGTCGATGCGGGCGCGGCCGGCTGCCACGGGCCCGGCGAAAGGCAAGAGCCCCACCTGCTTTACTCCGCTGATCGGGGCCGCGATCCAGTCCCCGGATTCCGGCCGCGAGAGGGTCAGCGCGCCGCGCATCCGGCTGCCGACCTGCCGCAGCGTCCCGGAAACCGGCGCGATGACCGTCAGCTTTCCGGCCAGGATGTCCGCCGACCTGTCGGGCATCGCACGCGCCAGCGGATCGGCCATCAGCAGCGCCTCAGCGAGCGATCCACCGACGCCTGCCTTGCCCGCTTCCTGGAGCACGATTGCGGCTTCCACGAGCCCCAGCCCGCTGCCACCCCGGTCGGGCGCGACCAGCAGGCCGAATACGCCAAGCTCTGCGAGTGCCGCAACCGTGCCCTCACCGCCTCGCGCGAAGGTTCCGGCCAAGGACGCCCGCAGCATGTCCTGTTCGGGAGAGTGCTGGAAGTTCATCGGCCCGACCTCCGTTCGCCTCGCGGCAGGCCGAGCACCCGCTCCGACAGGATGTTGCGCTGGATCTGCGAGCTGCCGGCGTAAACGGTTTCGCCGCGCGAGGTGAAATAGACGCGCCGGAACCGCTCCGCGATCGGCGAGATGGCGTCGAGTTCGGGTCCGAGCAGTTCGACCGCCAGACGCGCGATCTTCTGGTGCAGGCTGCTCCACAGAAGCTTCAGAAAGCTCGCCTCCTCACCGATATGCGCGCCCGACGACATCCGGCTGATGAAGCGCATGTTATGACAGCGCATGATCGACAGTTCGGCCGCGATCGAGCCGATCTCGGCGCGCAGCGCATCGTTGATCGTCTCCGTGCGCAACGCATGGTGCGCCAACGCGCGGAGCTCCTCGCTGAAGCGCGCCTGGCGGTAGAGCCTGGTCGTCGCGCGCTCGAAGCCCAGCACCTCGACGGCGACGTTCCAGCCCCGGCCGAGCGGCCCGATCAGCGAGTCTTCGTCGACTTCGACATCCGTGAAGAAGACCTGGTTGAAGTGGCAGAGGCCGTTGATGTGCCGGATGGGCCGCACCTCGATGCCCGGCGTGTCCATCCGGACGATGAAGAGCGACATCCCCTTGTAGGGCGAGACGTCGATGTTGGTGCGCGCCAGGAGGATGCAGTGGCTGGCGAAATGCGCATAGCTGGTCCATATCTTCTGGCCGCGCAGTATCCACCTGCCGTCCCTGCGCTCGGCCCGGGTCTTGATTGACGCCAGGTCGGACCCGGCGTTGGGTTCGGAGAACCCCTGGCACCAGGTGTCTTCCATGCGCAGGATGCGCGGCACGAAATGGCGCTTCTGCGCCTCCGTGCCGACGCTGAGGATGATAGGCGCGACGAGTTCGCGCCCGATCGTGTTGATGCTCTCCGGGGCCGAGGCCGCGCCCAGTTCCTCGTTGACGATCAGGTCGTCGATCGCATCGCGGCCCTGTCCGCCATAAGCCTTCGGCCAGGCGATACCGGAATACCCCGCTGCGTACAGACGACGCTCCCAGTCGATGAAGAAGGCCTGCTCTTCGCCTTCAGACATCGCCGGCCACAGTCCGCCTTCCATCCAGGTCTGCGGAAGGTTCGCAGCGAGCCACGACCGGACCTGAGCCCGGTAGGCCTGCTGCTGAGGGGTGAAAGAGATGTCCATACCGTTCCGTTCCGCTTGAGCCGTCCCGCGAGCCGCCTCAGCGCCCGACGAAGACCGGTGGGCGCCTCTCGCTGAAGGCGCGCATGGCTTCCTTGGCGTCCTCGGTCTTGCCGAGTTGAATCGTCATTTCCTGCTCGTAGCGGTATCCGTCGCGCAGGCTGAGCTGTTCGATGTTGTTCAGAGATTGCTTGGCGAGCTGCGCCGCGAGCGGGCTGTGCCCAGCGATGCGGATGGCCATGGCGCGCGCCGTCGGGAGCAACTCGTCGGGCGGCACGCAGGTTTCGACGATGCCCAGGCGGTAGAGCTCCTTGCCGTTGACCCGGTCGCCGGTCAGCATCATCCGACGCACGTTGGAGCGGCCAAACAGCTGCATCGCATGGCGGCAACCACCCATCAGTCCGACCGTGACCTCGGGAAGGCCAAGCACCGCCGCCTCGGAGGCGATCAGGATATCGCAGGAGGCGACGATCGCGAGGCCGGCGCCTAGCGCCGCGCCATTGATCGCGCCGATCACCGGCTTGGTGCACTCGCGTATCGAATGATAGCTTTCGCGCGCGCTGCGCTGGTTGTGCCGGCGCGCGCCCGGTTCCCAGATTTTGCCGGCCCGTGCCTTGATATCCACGCCGGCACAGAAGGCGCGGCCCTCGCCGGTGAGAATAACGACCCGAACGTCGTCGCGATCGGACAGGCAGTCCATCGCGTAGATAAGCTCTTCCTGCGACAGGTCGTTCTGCGCGTTCACGGGCGGGTTGGAGATCGTCACCGTGGCGACCAGATCGGCAATGTCGATCCGGTGGTGGGTCAGGTTGAACAGGTCCATCTGGGCTTTTCCTCGTCGTTCTGTCAGCGGTCGGCGGGCGGCGAGAACATCGCGCGCAGGTCGACCTTGCGGATCTTGCCGGCGGCGTTGGCCGGCATGACCTCGAGGATCTCGAGCCGCTCGGGATATTTCTGGCGCGCAATCCCGGCCTGCGTCAGATGTGCGGCAACCTGGTCGAGCGACAGCGAGGTGTCGGGCTCGAGCACGCAGACTGCGACCATCATCTCGCCGCGCTCGCCGTCCGGCACGCCGATAACAGCGCATTGGCGGACCTGGGGAAGTTCGGCCACGAGGTCCTCGACCTCCTTGGCGCTGATGTTCTCGCCCTTGCGGATGATGATATCTTTCTTGCGCCCGACGACCGTGACGTAGTTTTCCGCATCGAGATGGCCGAGGTCGCCCGTGCGCAGCCAGCCGTCAGGCGTGAAGGCAGCGGCATCGAGCCGGCTGTCGACATAACCCAGGAACACCTCGTCGCCGCGCGACTGAATCTCGCCGATCGCGCCGGGACCCAGGATCCTGGACTCGTCGTCGAGATCGACGATGCGGACCCGGTTCTGCGCATGGACCTTGCCGTCGGTGGTCGCGGCCTTGGCCGGATCGTCGTCGACCCCGCCCGAGATCGTCGGATGCTCGCTGCAGCCATAGGTCCGCATCGCGCGGATGCCGCGCGCCTGAGCCTTGCGGATGAGGCTCGGCGGCACGTCGGCGCCGCCGCAGCGGAAGATCCGCAGCGAGCGGATGTCGTCCGCCATCTGCGGGTCCGCCAGCAGACCCTGGAGGAAGGGCGTGGCGCCGACCGTCCAGACGCACTGTTCGCGCGCGATCAGCCGTGCCGCCTCGTGGATGTCCCAGATGTCCAGCAGGCAGACTTTCAGTCCCTGCACGGGTCCGGCGATGCAGGCATAGGCAAAGCCGGTGATGTGAGTCAGCGGCGAGCCCATGAACAGCGTGTCGTCCGGCCCGATCCGGGTCGCCCGCAGAACCGACCGCGCTTCGCTCAGAAGCGTGGTCTGCGAGTGGCGCACGCCTTTCGGCTGACCCTCTGTTCCGGATGTGTAGAGAAAGAGCGCATCCTTCGTCGGATCGGTCTCGTGAAATCTCCCTGCGCCGCCCTGCACCAGCAGCTCGCGACCGCGGGCCAGAAGCGCGTCGAAGCCCAACGCATCTGGGTAGCCTCCGCGGCAGACGATCATCTGCGCTCCGTTGGCACGCGCAATCGGCGCAATCATCTCGGCGTAGCCGAATCCCCGATAGGTCTGCGGCACGAAGACGAAGCGTGACCGCGCATCCTTGAGCAGGAAGGTGACTTCCCTGCTGCGGTAAATCGACACGATCGGATTGCAGATGGCGCCGATCCGCAACGCCGCCAGTGCGATGAGCACTGTCTCCGCCCAGTTCGGCATCTGGTAGCTGATCGTGTCGCCCGGCCGCGCGCCGATGTCGAGCAGACCGAGCGCCAGGGCCTCTGCGTCGGCGCAGAGTTCAACATAGCTCATTCGACCGTCTGGATGGACAAGCGCCGTGCGCGAGGGGGCGACGCGACGGTGGGTATCCAGATAACCCCACAGCGTGCGGGGGACGGGAGGCGCGTCCGGCGTTGCCTGGCTGGTCATAGATTGTGCCCCGCGCCCGCGATCTGACGCGCCGACGAAGCCGACATAACGCGCGGCGGGTTCAGCATTCCGCCATCCGCCAAGAGGACCTGCCCCGTCACGTAGGACGACAGATCCTGCATCAGGAACAGCGCAAGCCCGGCGATGTCCGCCGTCGATCCGGCGCGCTGGAGCGGCGTGTTGCGCTCGACTTCGGCCCACTGCTCGGCCCCGAAACGCTCGACCATGCGCTCAGTGCGCACATAGCCGGGCGCGATCGCATTGACGCGAATGCCTCGATGACCGAGCTCCGATGCCGCCCCGGCGACGAAGTGATGTAGCGCGGCCTTCGCGGCGCCGTAGGCGATCTGGTTGGGGAGGCTTGCGAAACCGGCCGACGAGCCGATCAGGACGATAGAGCCGCTGCCCATCTTCGCCATCCGCTCGGAGGCGACACGGGTGACGTGAATGGCCTGGAAGAGATTGAGTTCGAATGTCCGCCCGAGAAAGTTGGCATCGAATTCAGTTAGCGGCCTACCGTCAGATGCCCCAACGATGTCGACAGCGCCGTCCAGCCTCCCGAAGCTCCGATCGACCGCATCGAAGAGCTCCGCGACCGCGGCCTCCTCGCGGACGTCGGCCCGGAACGGACGGCCACCGACCTCGTCGGCGACTTTGTGGGCGTAGTCCATGTCCATGTCGATGCAGGCAATGCGCGCGCCGGCTTGCGCAAGGGCGTGACAGGTCTGCCGTCCGATGCCGCGCCCTGCGCCAATAACCGCGACGACCCGGCCGTCCAGGTTCAGCCGGGCTACGTAGTCGGGTACAGCCTCTTCATCAAAACCAACGCGCATGCCTGTCCTCCCGAGGCAGTCCAACCTATCCCGAATCTACCTACCGATCAATCGGTCATGCGTTAGAAAATTATTGAATTCGTATCATATTGTTTTTCATGTATTATCCTCCCTTGCAGGCGAATTGCGACGTTGCCTCAGTTAGAGAGTTTGGGACAGGGCGACACCCGCATTGAGGAAGATCAATGCAAATTCAAGCCACGAGCAATCCATAATATCATTATGAATTTATTATATTATTTGTTCTTCTTGCGTGATGTTCTTGCCTTGACAGAGACGTCGGCTCCGCGATAGACGTTACCATCCGATCGGTAGTTTGAGCGTTGTCGAGCATATGCGGTAATGAGAGTTGACGTGGCGGATGCAGGAGTCTCCGTGGGGAATTGGGAGCCGACATTCGACGCAGCCGGGGGCAACTCCAGGGCGACTGAAATCCTGCGTGAATCCGCGAAGCTTTTCGCCGCGAATGGCTACGACGGGACCTCAATGCAGGACATTGCCGCTGCCGTCGGGATCAAGAAGGCGTCTATCTACCACTTCTTTGCCGACAAGGCGGAGATACACAGGACAATAGTGGTCCTCTCCCTGACCCGCCTCACGGAACTCGTGCAGGATCGGCAGCGCGGGCTCGAACGCGCCGCGGATCGGGTCGAGGCGTTCGCGCGCGCCCACGCCCAGCATATCGCCGAGAGCGCGCCCTTCTATTTCACTGCCGCGCTTGGCTATAACGAGATCATCGACCCGGCTGCCAAGGCCAAGGTGCAGAGGATGCGCGACGGCTACGAGGAGGCTCTCCGCGGAATCATCCGCGACGGTATCCAGGCCGGCGAGTTCCGCGAGCTGGACGTCAAGCTCGCGGCGCGGGCGATCATTTCCTGCCTTAACTGGATGGCCCGCTGGTGGCGCCCCGACGGCGCGGACTCCGCGGAGAAGATCGCTTCGGACTATGTGAAGCTGATCATCCGTGGGTTCCTGCCGGATCCGATCGAGTGAAGCGTGCCGACGGCTAGGATCACCGCTTAGGCCACAGATTCCGCTTCAGGACTCGGCTCCTGGCCGCGTTGCCCATACCCCTAAGCGGTCAGCCCGCCTCCGGCGCGAACGGCAAGCTAGTCGTGCGACAAGCTCGGTTCGGCTCATATGCAAAGGGGGACGATAGAGGCTTTCACCTTCGCCCCGCGGTAACCAACAGCGTATTCGGACCGCTCCAGCCTTCAGGCCCGGTAAATTGCGAGAGTTGCTCGCCCATGTCCCGCCACGCGTCCTC
Source organism: Mesorhizobium sp. (assembly GCA_019635735.1). Lineage (GTDB taxonomy): Bacteria > Pseudomonadota > Alphaproteobacteria > Rhizobiales > Rhizobiaceae > Mesorhizobium_A. Next base: position 17,821 of record JAHBYX010000016.1, on the reverse strand, counting down.
TTGGGCCTCTGGTTCGAGCTTGGACAGAATGGCGATGACTGGTGCGGCGGCGGAACGAAGGAACGCGATGTAATCGTGAACCGACTGGAGCTGGAACGGCGCATCGGTCCGGAATGTCGAGACCTCGCGGAAGCCGACCTCCTCAAAAAGGCGGTCGAGATGACCAGGTCGCCCCAGGCTGAGAAGGCCGCCCGGTGCGAACGGGTCGCGCGGCGGAAGGCCGGCGTGGCGCATGGCGGTCGACATGAGGATTCGAATGCAAGGATTCGCGTCCGGCTCTGCGAACACCATAGCAGCGAACCTGCCGCCGGGCTTCAACGCTGAGCGTACGGAGGAGAGGCATCGCGACGGTTCGGGCAGCATCATCAGTCCGAGCCGGCAGACCGCAGCATCGAAGGTATCGGATTCGCTGAGAACATCCTGCGCATCGGCAACCCTCGCTTCCACAGTATCTAATCCAGCGTCTTGTGCGTGTCGCTTCAGCCTCTCGATTAGAGCTGGCGACAGGTCGGTGGCGAGGATGCGTCCCTTCGGTCCGAGACGCTCTGCGAGCATCAGGGTCTGGTCGCCCGCTCCGGCGGCGACATCGACTACTGACTGCCCTTCAGCGACTCCGGCGGCGTCGAACAGCGTCCGAGTGGGACCCGAGAGCCACTTGCGAAGCATCGGCGAATGCGCGTCCCAGCCCGCCGCCGCAGCTTCCCATTGCACCCGCGAGGCCTCCAAGGCCGGATTGCTCGGTTGATAAGTCACGGCACTGCCTCCGATACAGTATGGATGTCGAGGCCAGAGTGCGCCGGGAGCCGCAGGTCGGGAAGTTACCATCGTTGCAGAACGGGGCCGCGCAACTGCATAATGCAGCGCGTCTCAAGGTGCTTCCATGTTCGATTGGGATGATCTCAGATACCTGCTGGCGGTGGCCGACCACGGCAGCACGCTCGCGGCTGCCCGTCATCTTAACGTCAACCAGTCGACCGTGCAGCGTCGTCTGGGCGAACTAGAAAGGAGCCTGGGACTCCGATTGGTCGAGAGATCGCGCAGCGGATACCGGCTGACGACAGCGGGCACTGAGGTAATTCCTCATGCCAGGGAGGTAGCGGCCGCGATCGACATGTTCGCCCAGAGGGCGGCCGACGCCGCCCACGCCGGTATGTTGCGCCTGACCTGTCCGGAACCCATTGCCATTCGCCTTGCACAATCAGGATTCATCGAACGTTTCCACACACGACATCCCGACATCCGGGTCCAGTTCGTTCTCGCCGATCGTTACATCGACCTGACCAAGGGCGAGGCCGACGTCGCGCTTCGCTCCGGAGACACGGAAGGCGAACTGGTGGGCCGAAAGATCGCCGAGTCTATCTGGACGGCCTACGCAAGCCGCTCTTATCTCGAGCGCAAGGAACCCCCGACATCGGTCGAGGACTTGAAGCACCATCCGCTGATTGCGCTCGATGAAAACCTTTCCCGCCACCGTCTGTCTGCGTGGTTGCGGGATGTCGCTCCGGATGCCGTGATCGCGGCACGCAGTAATAGCGTGCTTGGACTCGTCTCCGCCGCCAAGGCTGGCGTGGGCGTCGCGGTCCTTCCCATTGCGCTAGGCGATGCCGAGCCGGATCTCGTCCGAGTCCTCGAACCCATTCCAGAGCTGACGCGTGCATGGCGCGTCCTCGCGCATCCTGATGGCCGTCGCCTGCCGCCCGTCCAAGCCTTCTTCGAGTTCGTCGTCTCGGAGGTCAAAGCGCTGAAGCCGATCCTGACCGGGTGAACGATACCCCGCCGCAATGGGAGGTCACCTGTGGACAAGTCTACATTTCCGAAAGCTGCCTTCCAGAATTTGGCCTAAGCCGTGATCTCACTGTTTGGTCGGAACCAATTGGGCTGCCATCCATTTCCGTCCGTTAGGGGAGATGGGTGGATGGAGCCGATACTGCAGAAGCCGGACGCGTCGGAACATACGGTGACGGTTCTGCTAGCTGAAGATGAAATACTTATCAGACTGGATGTCGCTGAGGAGCTTCGACGCGCCGGCTGGAAGGTTATCGAAGTGGCTTCCGCCGACGACGCCATCGACATTCTCAAGTCCCCGGTGATCGTCGATCTGCTGGTGACCGATGTGAACATGCCGGGTAAGGCGAATGGCCTTGATCTCGCACGGTTCGTTCGCCGGGAACGCGCGAATATTAAAGTCGTGATTATGTCGGGGCACTTTCTTCCGGCTGCCGAGCCGGGGCAAGAGTCACTGTGTGATCTGTTCATTTCCAAACCGTTTCTCCACTCGCAGCTGGTCGATCAGCTCATGCCGCTTCTGCGGAGTGGAGAGGGCGGGTCTGAGTAGACTTCTGGAAATGCCTTCTGAAACCGGACCCTCTTCGCAAACAGTCCTCGTCGTCGATGGTGATGTCATCACCCGGACCGTTATTGCCGATTATCTCCGGCACTGCGGCTATCGGGTGATTGAGGCGAATAGTGGCGAAGAGGCTGTGGCGGCCCTGGAGCATGAGGGGTTCAGGGTCGATGTGGTCCTTTCGGACGTTAGACTTCCAGGGCCTATGAGCGGCTTCTTGCTTTCCCAATGGGTGAGGCAGAATAAACCAGGCGTGGAAGTGGTTCTGTCTTCCGTGGTGGAACGCGCGGCCGAGGCCGCGGGTGACCTATGCGAAGAAGGTCCTGCCCTGGCGAAACCTTACGATCCCAAAACTGTCGTGGACCATATCAAACGACTGAAGCGCGGCGGTCCTCCGATATGATAGAACAATCTCAGACCAATCACGCCGGCGGATCCAACAACGCGATGAGCAGTGTTAATCCGTGCGTCTTATCCGGTGACGAGGACGGCGATGCAATCGCCAGCGTGCCTTCGGTCCGACGACAAGACGGCGTCAGTTAAACGCTCACCCGATCGAGGGTGCGTCGGTAGGCGGTTTCCACCAACGATGTGGGTGGCAAGTTTCCTGCACAGTTAGGCGCTTTCGCAACATGGATGGCCCCGCCTCGCGGCGGGGCCATCAAGTTCCTGATCAGAACGGGATATTGTCGGCGTCCTCCGACTGGGGGTCACCGTCACGCTTGGGCCAGGCGAGGAAGTCGATCGCGTCAGCGACGATCTCGGTACTGAAGCGCTCGATGTTCTCGTTGTCCGTCCAGCGGGTATAGTGGATGCGCCCCCGCACCGCGACCTTCATGCCCTTGACGACGTGCTTCTGCACTGTCTCGGCGAGGCCGCTGAAGCACTTGATGCGGTGCCACTCCGTATCGTGCTCCGCAAAACCGTCTTCACCCTTGACCACCTTGCCGTCGACGCGCTTCGGCCGCGAGGTCGCCAGCCGGAAGTCGGTGATCTTGGTGCCACCGCGGGTGGTCACGGTTTCGGGGTTATTGCCGATGTTGCCGGCGAGAAGAACGATGTTGGTCATTTCCTGTCTCCATCTTGCTGGTCCGGGGGACCGTCCCTCCGAACGAGACCCGGCCAAGGCCAGCGGGAGATGCGCGCAGCTTGCGCGGGACGCGTCGGCTCGCCCCCAAGGCAAGGAGTGGTGCGGGCAGGCGCCTAGCGCCAACACGGTCCGCCGCCGCGTGGGGTTGCGTGCGGAAACCGAATGGACTTAGGGGCAGATTCGCTTCGGAGGGATCGATCCACCCGCTGCGTGATGAGACCAAAATGATAAGCCGTTACGTGGCCGGCGTCCGCACAAATCCTGAAACTGTCGCGGAGGTGGCTGCCGGCCCGCCACTGGCGAGGCGACCTGGCGAGGTGAGATCGAGGTGAGGAAGTGCGTGCAAATTGCACCGGCCGGAGCACGCGGTCGGTGCACGTGCTCCAGCACCCCGCTGTCAAGAAGGTGGAGCAGAGCCGACAAGGAAGTAACAGCCCACGGTCGCGCAATCCGGGCAGTGACCGGATCGAGTTCGATGCCGGTGACACACACCTTGTCGCGCAATTCCGAGGGCATCAGGGCCGGAAACAGGCCGGTGCCGATTCCGGGCTCGAGCACCCTGCCCCCGCGCCAGCCGAGCCGTCGCAGTCCCGCCCACATGGCGCGGACGATGACCTCCGGCGTGAAGTGGGCATACTGGGTGCAGCGGGCGAGCGAGGCGTAGTCGGGGCCCGACACCGCCTCCTCGAGCTCGGCGCCGATGTCGTCCCAGCCGTCCCGGAAAGCGGTTTCGCCCGGACGCCGAAACACTGCATTGGCGAGGTCCGAGGCGCCGAAGCCGGTGAAGCGGATCAGCCGCGCTTGCTCTTCGCGCGTCGCCGGCCGATCGGCGGCTTCGATCTCGGTCGCCAGCAGGATGGCATTGAGATTGTCGCGGGCGCGCTGCTTCCAGCCCCGGGCAAGACCGCGATCGGCCTCAACAAGGACGAAGTTGTCGCCAGCCTGCCCGATCCCGGCCGCGCGGCGCGGCGACTGAATAGGCTGGGAGGCCGGCTGCGACACTGGCACGGCAGACGTTGCGGTCTGCCCGGCGTCGGAATCGGCAGGCCCAAAGTCGCTACCGAACGCGGTGACACCGAGGCCGAGGCCCGACGAGAGCGTGGTGGTGTTGAAGAGATCGAGGGTGAAGGGATCTTCATTGGACATTGGGAAATCTCCTTTCGAGACGCGCGCGAACCGCCGGCCGAACAGGTTCGGCCGGGCGAGCTGCGTCGCGGGTTGGGAAAGTCAGCGGGTGATCAGCGAGAGTGCGATTTCGGTCTCGGTAAGCGCGATGTTGAGATGCGTGGTCCGCCGGTTGCGGTCGAAGAGCGGGAGCAGCCGCTTTGCGTCGATGAACTCGATGCCGTCATCGTCGCCGAAGTGGCGGCGCTTGTAGTCCCACCAGTCGATATCGCCCTTGGGGTGGCACTGCTCGGCATAAATGACGAGAGCGCGTGTCCCTTCGGCGAGCTTGCCGTTGGACATGATGTAGACGCCCTCGTCGCCAACGAGCCAAAGACCGGGCTTTTCGCCCTCGCCGGGCCGCGTGCCGTAATAGGGATTGCGGAAGCCGCCATGGTCGGCGGCATCCTCGATGCCGCGCTCGATGACCTTGCGCACCGCCACGATCGGGAAGGTGAACATGGCCGCCTCCCTCACGCCGCTGCGCGGATGGGCAGGTGCCTCAGATGCACCGGCAGCTTGGCCGCGATCTCGTCGTCGCTGAGGTCGTCGAGCAGCTTCAGCTCGGTCGTCCCGAGGCCGTAGACGAGGATGGTGCGCTTGCCGCGTTGCTCGGGCCGGAATCGCTCACTGGCATAGCCACGATATTCCTCGTGGGTGGCGCTCCAGACATGCTCGAGGCGTTCGGCCCGTGTCATGGCCTTCACTGGCCAGGATTCGCGTTCGACGATCGCGTCGCGCATCTCGACCGCCGAGCGCGTCTGCGCCAGGTCGCAATAGGCGTGGAAGTAGCGGACCTTGCCGTCGATGCGCAGTGTGTAGAAGACGCTGGTAACGCTCTCGGTAAGGAATTCGCGCATGGCGAATATCTCCCCACGCATCCAAAGCGGCGGCAGGATGTCGAGCATGTAGTCGTGCTCGGCGCGGGCGATCTCGAACCACTTGCCGGCGAACAGTGCGCTATCGTCATTCTCCCAGCGATCGGGTCGCTGGGCGTGGCGGTCGAGGAGGCGGAACATCTGCCGGCGATCGGCGACGCCGAAGTAGATCTGGCGGATGGAAGACTGGGTCATGGGGAGGCTCCTGGCCTGCGTGGGCCGGAGCATGGTTCATCCCCTATGGATCACCATCTTCTTCGGCCCTTCCGGACCCCTCCCCGCAGCCGCCTCTCCGCCCGGGCGGGTCAAGGGCCGGCGCGAGCCGGGCGAAGCTTCACCCTTGAGGCGACCGGCGGGCATGCGGCAGTTCCCCTCCTTCCTGTTCTCCCTCCTCCGTTCTCATCTTCAGATCGGCGTTCCAGTCGTCCCCCACAGGTCGAAGGCGAACACCGCAGCATCCAGTTTTCTCCGCCAGAACGAGCAGGCGGTCGGCATAAATGTCGCCTTGCTCGTTGTTGTCGGTGGCCGCGACGAACTCAACACCCGGCTTGCCGGCAAGCGCGGAGCGCCGCGTCGGTCGCCGGCGACCAGCCACCACCAGTGCTGAGGTAGAGCGTGTCGGCGCGAAGGCCCTCGAGCGCGGCGAGGCTCATGGCGTCGATCGCCGCTTCGGTCACGCAGAGGCGCAATGCATCGGGGCGGCCGAGCCGGAACAGCAACTTGGCGCCGCCGGTGGCAAAGCCGCGCCAGTCAGGCCCGCGTTCTTCCCAGCCGGTGACAGTGCCGTCGGTGTCGACATGGGCCGCCCACATGCTGCCACGCGGGCCTTCGCGCAGAACCCCGGCGCCGATTGCGGCGCGAACGATGCGCTCGGTGAGATGGCGGCCCTCGGTGAGATAGCGCCAGGTCGCCGACCCGCGCCACGGCCTGCGCCGTGCATGCCAGCGCAACCGGATCGAGAGGTCAAGCGCGGTGCGACCGCGCTATCCCCAAGCCAAGCTTTCGCGGGCGGTGGGCCTCATGGCACAGACCGGGATCAGTCTGTAAATTCCTTCGCCAGTTTCACGCCCGAAACCTACAATAGAATAGGTTCAGGATAACAGAGATCCGCAACGACCGCTTTGAGCATGGCGGACGTGTGTCGGTAGTGATCGAAACGGCATCGCAACCGGGCGAGGCAACACTCCCTGATGATTTGGGCACAGAAGGGAAGTGTACCGCGTTCCAACAATCTAACCGTTCCTTACATGGTCCCAATCACGCCGGACGCAATTATTTCCTTATCTTGGCGAGAAAGACGATAATGGAAACCCTGTGGCGAGGGACAACGCCAATCGCGGTACGCGCCCTAGCGGATGTAACCTTCTCCGGCCGTTCTTGCCTTGCTCCCATCTTTGACGATAGCAGGACGCGACGTTGAAAACTTCGTCAAAACGCCACGCGATCGCCTCCCTTGAGCTGGAGCGTCTCCCGAGCTTCGGCAGGTGTTGCGATTGACAGGCCGAGCGCCTCTATGATGCCGCGCACCTTGGAGACCTGCTCAGCATTGGTTCTGGCCAGCTGCCCCGGCGCGATCCACAGCGAGTCCTCGAGCCCGACACGGACATTGCCACCCATGGCCGCGGCCTGGGCTGCAATCCGCGTCTGGTTTGCGCCTGCGCCCAGCACCGACCACGAATACTGGTCGCCGAACAGCCTGTCGGCCGTGCGCTTCATGTGAGCCAAGTCCTCCGGGTGATTGCCGATCCCCCCGAGAATCCCGAACACGCTCTGCACGAAGAAGGGCGGCTTGATGACTCCCCGATCGGCGAAATGTGCCAGCGTGTAGAGGTGGCCGATATCGTAGCATTCCACCTCGAACCGGGTTCCGTTCTCCGCGCAGGTGGTCAGGATGTGCTCGATGTCCGCGAACGTGTTCTTGAAGATGCGGTCACGCGATCCGGCGAGATAGTTTCGTTCCCAGTCGTGCCTGAACTCCGTGTAGCGGGTCAGCATCGGGTAAAGACCGAAGTTCATCGACCCCATGTTGAGGGAGGCAACTTCCGGCTTGAACACCGATACCGGCCACAACCGCTCCTCCAGCGTCATCGTGGCGGACCCTCCCGTCGTGATATTCACCACGCAGTCGGAGCGTTGCCTTATCACCTTGAGGAACGGCTCGAACGCGGCGGGCGACTGGTCCGGCAGTCCATCGGCGGGGTTTCGCGCATGTAGGTGAACGATCGCAGCGCCCGCCTCGGCCGCGCCGATGGCAGCTTCCGCGATTTCTTCCGCCGTCACCGGAAGATGCGGCGACATCGAAGGCGTATGGATCGCCCCTGTCACCGCGCAGGTGATGATCACTTTGCGATTGTTCATTGCAAATCTCCTTCCGGCGCAGATGCAGCTGCTCTCAGACGAGCCGTCCCGCCATTCCACCGGTCAAAGCGTGACCGCCACGTAGCGGGGCTCCAGGAAGGCCATGATGCCGTGCTGCCCGCCCTCGCGGCCGATGCCGCTCTGTTTGCATCCGCCGAACGGGGCCGCCGGGTCGGAGACCAGGCCGCGGTTCAGCCCGACCATTCCCGTCTCGATCCGACGGGCGACGCGAAGTCCTTTGCCGATGTCGCGCGTGTGGACGTAGGCGACCAGACCGTATTCCGTGTCATTCGCCTTCGCGACGACCTCGTCCTCGTCGTCGAATGCCACGACCGGCGCCACAGGGCCGAAGATCTCCTCGTGCAGCAGCCTTGCGCCGGCCGGAACGTCGCAAAGCACCGTCGGCTCGAAGAAGTGGCCCTTGCCCGGAACGATCCGGCCGCCGGTGAGCAGCCGCGCGCCGCCTTCGACCGCTTCGCGGACCAGCGCATCGATCCGCTCGCACGCCCTCCGATCGATCAGCGGGCCGAGCTCGACGCCGTCATCGAGCCCGTTGCCGACCTGGAGCGCGGCCATGCGCTCCGTCAGCTTGCCGGTGAACTCGTCGGCGACGCCTCGCTGGACGTAGAAGCGGTTGGCCGCGGTGCACGCTTCACCCCCGTTGCGCATCTTGGCGATCATCGCATCCGCAACAGCCGCGTCGATGTCGGCATCCTCGAAGACAATGAATGGCGCGTTGCCGCCCAGTTCCATCGAGCAGTCGATCACCTGATCCGCGGCCTGGCGGAGCAGCGTGCGGCCGACGGCCGTGGAACCGGTGAAGGAAAGCTTGCGCAGGCGCGGGTCCTTGAGCATCGCGCCGACCACAGCTGCGGACGAGCTCGTGGTCACGACATTGACCGCGCCCGCCGGCACGCCGGCTTCCTGGAGGATCGCGGCGATCGCGAGCGCGGTGAGTGGAGTCGCCTCGGCCGGTTTCAGGATGCAGGTGCAGCCGGCCGCGAGCGCCGGCGCGATTTTGCGCGTGGCCATCGCTGCCGGGAAGTTCCAGGGCGTAATGAGCAGTGCGATGCCAACGGGCTGATGGTCGACGACGATGCTGTTTCGTCCGCCGGGGGCCAGGCCGATGTCCCCGAAGACGCGAACCGCCTCCTCGGAATACCAGCGGAAGAACTCCGCCGCGTAGGCGATTTCGGAACGCGCATCGGCCAGGGCCTTGCCGTTCTCCTCGACAATCATCCGCGCCAGCGGCTCTGCCTGCTCCATCATGAGATCGAAGGCGCACCGAAGAATCTCAGCGCGTCGTCGGGGCGCCGTCGCGGCCCACCGAACCGACGCGTCCTCGGCAGCATCGAGAGCGGATGCTCCGTCTGCGATTGCTGCGTCGGCCACATGGGCAATGACCGCCTCCGTCGCCGGATTGTAGACGGCGAAACGCTTGCCGGAGACGCCGGGGCGCCATTGACCGGCGATGAACAGGTCTGTCTTGGGTTCGGGGCCCGGCGATGGGAAAAGCATGTTCATTCCTCGATCTCAAGATTGCCGGCATGGGCGTGCCGGACGAGTTTCTTCATGGCGGTCAGGTCGATCGGCCGCGGGTTGTTCTTGATCAGCCGGCCGATGCCGAGCGCGCTCTCGGCGATCCAGTCCAGCTTGTCGGCGGGCACGCCGAGATCGCCGAGCGTCGAAGGGATTCCGACGCTCGAGAAAAGCGCATTCACCGCTGCGATGAAGTCGCTCGCGCGGGTCCTCTCGTCGGCGCCCGTTATCGCGATGGTGGTTCCGAGCTCCGCCAGCTCGCGGGTGCAGTGGGAGAGATTGAAGCGGAGCACATAGGGCAGCAGGACGGCCACGCCGAGCCCGTGCGGCGTGTGGGTCAGCGCCCCGACCGGATACTGGATGGCATGCGCGGCGGCTGTTCCGGCCGCGCCGAAAGCGAGACCCGCGCAATAGGCGCCGTGCATGACCTGTTCGCGGGCGGCCAGATCGTTTCCGTCGCGCACGGCTGTCGCCAGGTTCGCCATCAGCGCCGACACCGCGATCTTCGCGTTGGCGTCCGAAAGCGCATTCTTTCCTACAAACACATGTTCCAGACCGAGCGTGGGCGAAGGCTCGCGCCGGATCGCCGTGAACGCCTCGATCGCATGTGTGAGTGCGTCCGCGCCGGAGACCGCGGTCAGCATCGGCGGGCAGGTCAGCGTCAGTTCGGGATCGCATATCGCCGCATGCGGGATGAGATGCGGGCTCGATATGCCGACCTTGAGCACGCGCTCGGGGTCTCCCACGACGGCGACGGGCGTGGCTTCGGATCCGGTTCCCGACGTAGTCGGCACTGCGATCACAGGCACGGTCGGACCGGGCACGTTGAACTCGCCATAGGCGGCGGAAAGCGGTTGATCGTGCGACAGTTGCGCGGCCACCAGCTTCGCCACGTCGAGACAGGATCCCCCGCCCAGGCCGACGATGACGTCCGGCCGGTGACGGCGTGCCTGCTCGACCGCCGCGCCCACGCAGAACGCCGGCAGTTCCGGCAGCGTCGCCGAGTAGACGTCATAGTCGACGCCCGCCGCGGCGAGCGACGACAGAACCTCGCCGAGGCGCGTGTCGGCATGCACGCGCTCGTCGGAGCAGACGAAGGCGCGTCTGCCGCAGTCGCGCGCCAGGGGACCGACGGCAAGCCGCTGCCCTGCGCCGAAGAGGGTGATCCTCGGCGATCGTTGTATGCCAAACATGCAAGAGCCTTTCAGTTTTCCTCGGCGAGCACCCGCCTGTTTCTGCCGATGGTTGGGGAAAGCGCGGAGCCGACGGCGACGCCGGCCACGAAGAGCAGGCAGAGCGTCAAGGGTTCGCTGAGGAACGTCCAGACGTTCCCGCGGCTGAGGATCAGGCCGCGCTGCAGATTGTCCTCGAGGATTCCTCCGAGGACCAGGCCGAGCAGCAGCGGTGCCGGCTCGAACCTGAGCTTGTGGAGGACGTATCCGGCGATCCCGAACAGCGCGACCTGGATCACGTCGTAGGGCTGCGCATCGACCGAATAGATGCCGAGGCAGCAGATGAGCACGATCATCGGAAACAGCAGATGATAGGGAACCTTGAGGAACTTCACCCAGATGCCGATCAGCGGCAGGTTGATGATCACCAGCATCAGGTTGCCGAACCACATCGAGGTTACGACGCCCCAGAACAGGTCCGGATGCAGGTCGATCACCTGCGGACCGGGCACGACGCCGTGGAGCGTCATCGCGCCGCCCACCAGCGCCATCACCGCGGTCGACGGCAGGCCGAGCGTCAGCAGCGGCACGAAGGTCGTCTGCGCGGCCGCGTTGTTCGCGGCTTCGGGCCCGGCCACACCCTCGATCGCCCCCTTTCCGAACCGTTCCGGAGTGCGCGACAGCCGCTTCTCCATCACGTAGGAGGCGAACGACGAGAGCGTCGCCCCATTGCCCGGGATGATGCCGATGATGCTGCCGAGCAGCGATCCGCGGGCGATCGGCCCGGCGGACGCCCTGAGATCCTTCCGGTCGGGCAGAAGGCTGCCCACGACGTTTCCGGCGAACGGTTTCGCCTCCGGGTTGTCGAGATTGCGCAGGATCTCGGCGATGCCGAAGAGGCCCATGGCGACGACCGCCACGTCGAAGCCGTCATAGAGCATGTCGCTGCCGAGGGTCAGGCGCGGCTCGCCGGTCAGCGGATCGGCGCCCACGAGGGCCATCGCGACACCGACCAGCAGCATGCACATGCTCTTCAGCACCGATCCGCCATTGAGCACGATGGCGAGTGCGAGGCCGAGCACCATGAGGGCGAAGTAGTTCCCGGCCGTGAAGCTCAGGGCCAGCCGGGAGAGCGGGATCGCCACGGCCGCAATCACCAGCGTGGCGAAGGTACCGGCGATGAAGGAGCCGATCGCCGCGATTCCGAGCGCCTTGCCGGCGCGCCCCTGGCGTGCCATCGCGTGGCCGTCCAGCGCCGTCACCACCGAGGAGGATTCTCCCGGCATGTTGACGAGGATCGCCGCGGTCGAACCCCCGTACTGGGAGCCGTAGTAGATGCCGGCGAGCATGATCAGCGAGCCCACCGGCTCGGCGTTGTAGGTCAGAGGCATCAGAATCGCGATCGTCGCCAGCGGACCGATCCCCGGCAGAACACCGATCAGCGTGCCGACGAGGGCTCCGAGCAGACACAGCAGCACATTCTGCACCGAAAGGACGGCCGAGAAGCCAAGCACGAGATGGTCGAAGAGCTCAATCACTCCCCTTCCTCCGCCATCCGAACACCAGCCCGTACAGGATGGCGGCAAGCGTCCCGTAGGCACCATAGGTGATGCGCAGGGCGGCCTCACTTCCCACCGCTCCCCCGATTCCGGTCTCCAGGAACTTCGGGAAGACAGGCACCGCGACACCGAGCAGGTCGGCGAACACCAGCAGCAGGGCTGCGGTCAGTCCGAGGGCCGTCACAAGCAGTTCCCCCAAGCGTACATCGGAGGCGGCGCAGCCGGCAATCACCACGGTGAGCGGGCCAACGACGGTGAGACCGAGTTGCGGTGTGGAGACGGGCCCGAACTCTCCGCCGCGGATGAAGAACGCGAAGACGAGCATCGCCGCGACAACGATGGCACCCGGCCGCAGAGCGAGGTTCAGGCGGTCCGCCTCGCCTTCGCAACGCATCAGGCCGGTCGCCATGACCCAACCTCCGGCTGCCAGCAGCAGCAGCGCCAGCGCCTTCGGCACAGCGCCGGAACCGAGTCTCGTCAACTGGCCGACGTCGAGCCCGATCGCGCCGAACCAGATGAGCCCGGCTATGAACATCACCACGGCCCCGCCGACGACGTTCACGCGAAGGCCGCGCGGGACGTCTGCCGTTTGCATTGTATCTGTCGCGTCGGACATTCTCTCGTGCCTTGCGTCTGAAGCGAAAACCTGGGACGAGCCGCCGATAACCTTCGGCAGCCCGTCCGGTCTGCAATCCAGCTATTCGGCCCCGCCGGTCTTCTCGATCAGTGCCTTCCAGCCCTGGATCTGCTTCTCCATGAATGCCCGCGTCTCGGCCACGTCGTAGTCGCGGAACTCGATGGCGAGCTCAGCATAGCGCTCCTTCACCTTGTCCGTCTGCAGCGCCTCGCGCGTCTTGGCGTTCAGGAACTCGACGGTCTCCTTCGGCACGTCCTTGGGCGCGAAGATGGCCGTCCAGGAATCCACGAAGTAGTCCTTGAACCCGGCTTCGTCGATCGTCTGCACATCCGGCAGCGCCGACGATTTGTCGGGACCGGTCATGACGATCGGCGTAACGCTCCCGGCGCGGATGAAGGGAAGCGCGGAGGAGATGTCCAGGATCGCGGCCGATGCGCGGCCGGCGATGACGTCGGTCATGGCCTCGGTGTTCCCCTTGTAGGGGACCGGGATCATCTTCAGCCCCGTGTGCACCTCCAGGCCTTTGCGCGCGAATTCGCCGACGGCGGTCCAGCCGGCATAGGTCAGTTCGCCCTCATGCGCCTTGCCGTATTCGATCAGCTCTGAAAGCGTCTTCACGTTCAGCTGGTTCGCCACGACCATGACGTAGGGCGTATAGCCCGTGAGTGCGACCGGCTGCAGATCCTCGAGCGGCTTGTAGTTGGCGGCCTTGTTGGTCAGCGGATTGATGGCGATGGTGGAGGCGACGCCCATGACGACGGTGTATCCGTCCGGGTCCGCGGCGATACCCTGCTTGGTGCCTGCCACGCCGGCGGTGCCGGCGACGTTGACGACGATGATGCGCTGGCCGACGAGCTGCCCCATCGCCTCGCCCCAGATGCGGGTCTGGGTATCGGCGCCGCCGCCCGCCGCGAAAGGCACCACGGCGGTGATGGGCTTAGCCGGATAGTCCTGCGCCGAGGCGTTGCCGAAGCCCGCCGCGAGCGGGAGCAGGACCGTTGCGACGGCGGTCGCGAGAAGCGACCTGCGGCTGGTGCACTTGCATGCAAATGACGGCTTCATTCTTTTCCTCCCTGGAAATGCGCCGAGGCTGGGGTCGGTTGAGGCTTGCCGCCGGAAGGCGGCAACCCGGGACCGGAAACAGCGAAAGCGGTTCAAACTAGATCGTTCCCGCGGCCGCTCCCCGCCCCGCCTCAGCAGTTTTCGCACAATGAAAACGTGGTCGTGTCCGGTGGCTGATCAACGCTGCGCTCCCATGACGTCGAGCACCGCGCCGGTGACGAGCGATGCCTTGTCCGAGAGCAGCCAGACGATCGACTCCGCCACTTCCTCGGGAAGGCCGGCGCGTCCGAGCGGATTCTTGCTGGCGAACTCCTTGACCCTGTCGGCCTGTCCGGCCTTGGCGTGGATCGGCGTGTCGATCATGCCGGGACGTACCGCATTGATCCGGATGCCGTCTCTGGCGACTTCCACCGCAAGGCCCTTGGTCATGGTATCCACCGCGGCCTTCGAGCCGGCGTAATGGATGAACCGGCCGGGAGACCCCGTCAGCGCGCCGATCGACGAGACATTGACGATGCTGCCGCCCGCGCCTCCGTGCCTCGTCGACATCCGCTTTATCGCCTCGCGGCATGCGATGAGCACGCCCACGGTGTTGACCGCGAAAATGTCCATCGCCTCCTGGAAGTCGTAAGTTTCGGCAGACCGGTGCGCTGGACCGTTGATGCCGGCATTGTTCACCAGCCCGGTGAGCGGACCGAACGCCCTGTCGGTTTCCTCGAACAGGCGCAGGATATCGGCTTCCGATCCCATATCGGCCTGCACGGCTATCGCCTTGCCGCCCGCGGCCACGACGTCCGCGGCCACTGCCTCGGCGAGCTGCCCCGAATTCTTGTAATTGACCACGACACTGGCGCCGGATGATCCGAGCAGCCGCGCCGTTGCGGCCCCGATCCCGCTGCTGGCTCCGGTGACGATGACGACGTTGCGCATGTTTCCTCGTTGCTTCAAGCGTTGTGATATGGCGGATCCGTCGTCGGCGCCGAATGCGCGACAGACCTGTTCTTTGCGGCCCGGAGTGCCTCGGCTTCGCTCAGGCGGATTTCTGCCAGCTCAGGAGGGTCCCGCCGGTCTTGACCTTCTGTTCCCCCTCCACGGCCGGCAGCGGATACTCATCTTCGTTGATCACGAAGCCGGGTTTCAACGCGAAGTCCAGCCGCGGCGGGCAGAAGATGTCGTAGAGGGAACTCGCCGGCCCGTCCTCGCCGATGTCCTGGCTGGTATGGATTGCGCGCGCAGGTATGACGGTGACCGAGGGCGAAGGCACCTCGTCATGGTCGTCCGGTATCCATTCGCCGCCATCCGCGCCCCAGTTGTAGCGCATGTGATGAACCCAGGTTCCCTCGAAGCACAGCGATGCCTGTTCGAAATCGTCATGCCAGTGCGGGCTGAGGGACTTCGTCCCGCGACGCGTCCGGAACTGGCCGAACAGGTTGACCATCATGTTTGTGGACCGGAAGCAACGCGGCTGGATACGCTCCCCATCCGCCTTGAGATATTGAGCCAGTGGATAGTGCCGAAGCCTGTAGCCGTCCCGCGGCTCCGGCCAGAGGTCGGGAGCGGCGAGTTCCGGAGCGCCGTCGGCGTAGCGGTCCGCATTGATGGCGAGCGACATCACGTCCTCGCTGGCCTTTGAGAATATCCTCGCGATCCGGCCGGCGCTCCTGGCGACGATCCGGCTCGGTCCGGGGGGTATGATCGTGAGCGAATCGGGCTCCGCATCCACCGAGCGGCCGCCCGCCTCAACGGTGACAGATGCGGAGACGGGAGGCAGCACCAGCATGTATTCCTCGGGATTGTTGTCCCGCTCGAGCACGGCGCCTGCCTCTACCTCCGAGTAGCAGACAGCGAGATTTCCGCCGCGCGTGATCCATGTCTTCGACAGGCCGTCGCCGCCGGCATGCTGGGGGGCCTGTTCCGCAAAGACGGATTTCGACGCGACGCGTCTCGACAATTCGCTCATGGATGATCTCCCGGACGGCGCGAAGCATTCGGTTCTCGCTGCGCCTTTCTTCAGTCAGGCAAGGATGGCGCAAAAGCCCGACTTGAAAATATGCGGTCCCGTCAATTTCGAAGAGTGAAATTGGGGAGCTTTCCGCGTCCCTCTGGTTTCGTCTTGTGAAATGGCTGGCGGGATGGTCTCGTCACTCGCAAGACCGCGCCTCGTTATGGCCGAAGGAGTTCCCATGACCGATGATGGCTATCGAGTTGTTCTCGGCCGGGCTGCCGGCGACAGTGCCTCTGAGTCAGGAGCGCACTGCCGCACCAACTCGCGACGCGGTTTCACCAACCCTTCGGACAGGTCCTATCCGCCGGTCAACGCGGTCTGTCGTGCGCTGCACGTCCTGAAGGTCCTCAATCGCCAGCGGATCGCCACGGTGAATGACATCTATGCCGAGACGGGGATTCCCAGGCCTACGGTCGTCCGGATGCTGGAGACGCTGATGCACGAAGGCTATGTCGTTCGCGACAACATGTGCGGCGGCTATCGCGTCACCGAGCAGGTGGCGGAACTATCGCAGGGCTACAGCGGCATATCCCGCGTCATCGAGGTGGCGCGCCCTTTGGCCATCGGTCTGACGAAGAAGATCAAATGGCCGATCGGACTGGGCGTCCTCGACGACGACGCGATCGAAATCCTCTACTGGACGGGCACCATCAGCCCGGTGGTCCACACCAACACCATCCTGCGCAAGCGCGCGGATCTGTTCAAGTCGGCGATGGGCCGCGCCTACATGGCCTTCTGCGACGAGGACGAGCGGGAACGCCATATCGTCGGCATCCGCAGACAATTCGCCGCCGAGTTCGGGCCGAGGGAGGAGCTGGCCTTTCGCAACCGCCTCGACCACATCCGGCGCACAGGCTATTCGATGCGCGACCCGCGCACCGAGCCGTTGCGGATGACCACGCTCGGGGTTCCCATCCTAGAACGCGACAAGGTGGCGGCCGTGATGTCGGTGTCCCTGTTCAAGTCGGTAAATCCCGGCCGGATCACAAAGGATGTGCTGGCACCCCTGCTTGAGACGCGGACGAACATCGAGGAAGCGCTCGACTTCATCCACGATCGGGCCGGCCTCGGCGCCTCGGACCCTCGCGAATTTCCCGTTGCGCCGTAGACGGCGTCAGTTGCCGCCGAGCTTCGGGTTGGTTGGAGGGGTGCCGCCTTCGAACCACGGCTCGAAACGCCGGTAGGTCACTTTCCAGCCCTGCGGCGTCTTGATCAGCCGGTCGGTCATGTAGGCGATCTGGATCGGCGGATGGGTCGGAAGCACGGGCGTCCCGTCGGCGGCATAGAGCATCAGCACCCAGTGACAGAGCGCCCGGTCGGGACTGCCGTCGAACATTGCCTGGAAATTCTGCACCGAGTGGACGACGGTGCGCGCGCCTCTGTCCTCGCGCCACTTGTAGAAGGACCGGATTGTCTCACGGCCCTCGTAAGTCGCCGCCGATCCGGAGAACGTCGCATCCTCGGTATAATAATCCGGCGCGTTGCGGCCCCAGTTCGTGTCAACGTCGTGCCAGTAGTCGATGACCAGCGCATGAAGTTGCTGGGACAATTCGAGCCGGTCTTTGTCAATTTGCATTCTTCCTGCCTTCCCACAACAGATCTCCCAGCCGTGGCGCTGCAAGCACTGCTTGCACCGGCTCGCGCCCTGGATCGGGATGGCCATTATCAGACGCCAACGCGTGGCAAGGCCGGAATGATCATTGTTTTCGGAAGGCGAAAATGTCTTTCGGATCGCCCTCTGTTTTCATGGCTCTGATAAAGCCATCCGGCGTGAGGCTGAGAGGTCAATTGGGCTCGCTCTGAGCGGGCCGCAGGGAAAACAAGCTGTGGAGGGGCAACGTCAGATGCCGACCGGCGACAGAGCCTCTTGGGCATCTCCGACCTAAACCTGGGCGAGACAACCACGCATAGTTTCGAAGCCTTCGAGCGGGGTGAAGCGCCAACCGTGCAATAACTAACCGCCTCGCGGAAATCCTGCGGCTGGTGCAGCAAAAGCTAATTCAGCTAGGCTAG
>JAHBYX010000015.1 GCA_019635735.1 Mesorhizobium sp. | reverse complement strand
TCAACCACCCGCTCGACTGCCCGATCTGCGACCAGGGCGGCGAATGCGACCTGCAGGATCTCACTCTCTTCTACGGGCCGGACCACTCCCGCTACAAAGAGAACAAGCGGCCGGTCGCCGACAAATATCTGGGGCCACTGGTCTCGACGCACATGACGCGCTGCATCCACTGCACGCGCTGCATCCGTTTCCTGGGCGAGGTGGCGGGCGTCGAGGAGCTGGGGGCCTGCTCGCGCGGCGAGCACATGGAGATCACCACCTGGATCGAGGCGGCGCTGACCTCCGAGCTGCAGGGCAACATCATCGACCTCTGCCCGGTGGGGGCGCTGAACTCGAAGCCCTTCGAGTACAAGGCCCGGACCTGGGAGCTGAAGAAGACCGAATCGGTCGACGTGCTCGATGCGGTCGGCTGCAGCATCCGCATCGACAGCCGCGGCAACGAGGTGATGCGCGTCCTGCCGCGGCTGAACGAGGACGTGAACGAGGAGTGGATCTCCGACAAGACCCGCTTCTCCTATGACGGGCTGAAGAAGCGCCGGCTCGACGTGCCGATGTTGAAGAAGGACGGCAAGCTCCAGCCGGTCTCCTGGCAGGAGGCGCTGGGCGCCGTAGCCGCCCGGCTGCAGGGCGTGCCGGGGGAGCGCGTCGCCGCCATCGTCGGCGATCTGGTCGATCTCGAAGCGATGACGGTCCTCAAGGACCTGATGGCCGGGCTGGGATCGGCCAACCTCGACTGCCGGCAGGATGGGGCGAAACTGGGCGAGGGCGGCCGGGCCGGCTGGCTGTTCAACAGCACCATCGCCGGCATCGAGCAGGCCGATGTCTGCCTGCTGATCGGCTGCGATCCGCGCCACGAGGCGCCGGTGCTGAACGCCCGCATCCGCAAGCGCTGGCGCCAGGGCCTGTTCAGGGTCGCGCGCATCGGCGCGCCGGTGGACCTCACCTATCCGGTCGAGGAGCTGGGCGCCGGCACCGCGACGCTGCAGGAGCTGATCGACGGCCGTATCGGCTTCAGCGACGTGCTGAAGGGAGCCAAGAAGCCGCTGATCATCGTCGGGCCGGGTGCGGTGACGCGCGCCGATGGCGCGGCGGTGCTGGCCGCGGCCCGCGCCCTGGCCGAGACCTGCGGCGCCATTGCCGACGACTGGTGCGGCTTCAACGTGCTGCACACCGCCGCTTCGCGCGTCGGCGGCCTCGACCTCGGTATCCTGCCCGGCAAGGGCGGTCGCGACGTTGCGGGCATTCTCGACGGGGCGGCGAGTGGTGCCATCGAGGTCGTCTACCTGCTGGGGGCCGACGAGATCGACACCAGCCGGCTGGGCGGCGCCTTCGTCGTCTACCAGGGCCATCACGGCGACCGCGGCGCCGTCGCCGCCGACGTGATCCTGCCGGGGGCGGCCTACACCGAGAAGCATGCCACCTACGTCAACCTCGAAGGCCGGCCGCAGCGGGCCAAGCTGGCGGTGTTCCCGCCCGGCGAGGCCAAGGAGGACTGGAAGATCCTCCGCGCCCTGTCGGGTGCGCTGGGCAAGCCGCTGCCGCTGAACACGCTGGGCGACGTGCGGGCGCGGATCGCCGAGATCGCACCGCACCTGGCCGAGATCGACGTGGTCACGCCGGCCGAATGGGCGGCGTTCGGTGCGGCCGGGACGATGGACAAGTCCGCCTTCGTCACCACCGCTGCCGACTTCTACCGGACCAATGCCATCAGCCGGGCCTCGCCGGTGATGGCCGAGTGCACGGCGTTGGCGGCCGAGCGGGCAGAGCAGGCGGCGACCGGCACCCATGGCTGAGATCCTCTACCTCATCAAGATCGTCGTCCTGGTCCTGGTGATCGTGGTGCCGCTGCTCGTCGCCGTGGCCTACCTGACCTATGCCGAGCGCAAGGTCATCGGCGCCATGCAGCTGCGCCAGGGGCCGATGACGGTCGGTCCGTTCGGCCTGCTGCAGCCGCTCGCCGACGGCGCCAAGCTCTTCCTCAAGGAAACGGTGATCCCGACCGGTGCGAACAAGGTCGTGTTCATTGTCGCACCCATGGTCACCTTCATCCTGGCGATGATCGGCTGGGCGGTGATCCCGTTCGCCGATGGGCTGGTCCTCGCCGACATCAATGTCGGCGTCCTCTACCTGTTCGCGGTCAGCTCGCTGGGCGTCTACGGCATCATCATGGCCGGCTGGGCGTCGAACTCGCGCTACGCCTTCCTGGGTGCCCTGCGCTCGTCGGCGCAGATGGTCAGCTACGAGATCGCCATCGGCCTGATCATCATCAACGTGCTGATCATGTCGGGCTCGCTGAACCTGTCGGAGATCGTCCGGGCGCAGACGGGCCTGTGGTACGTGATCCCGCAGTTCCCGATGTTCATCCTCTTCATCATCTCGATGCTGGCCGAGACCAACCGCCACCCCTTCGACCTGCCCGAGGACGAGGCGACGCTGGTCACCGGCTACAACGTCGAATACAGCTCGATGGCCTTCGCCCTGTTCTTCCTGGGTGAATACGCCAACATGATCCTGATGTCGGGGATCTGCTCGGTGCTGTTCCTGGGCGGCTGGCTGCCGCCGTTCGGCTTCTTCCCGTTCACGCTGATCCCGGGGCCGATCTGGTTCATCCTCAAGATCTGCTTCGTGCTGTTCATCTTCATCTGGGCGCGGGCGACCCTGCCGCGGTACCGCTACGACCAGCTGATGCGGCTGGGCTGGAAGGTGTTCCTGCCCTTCTCGCTGGCCTGGGTCGTGGTGACCTCGGGCGTGCTGGTCGCCTTCGATCTGTTGCCGAAATGAGGGGCTGAGCCGATGGCCACGCTGGATCGCGTCGCACGCAGCTTCCTCCTGCAGGAGCTGGTGACCGGCTTCTGGATGACCTTGCGCTACATGTTCAAGCGCAAGGTGACGCTGAACTATCCGTTCGAGAAGGGCCCCTTGAGCCCGCGCTTCCGCGGCGAGCACGCGCTGCGCCGCTATCCGAACGGCGAGGAGCGCTGCATCGCCTGCAAGCTGTGCGAGGCGATCTGCCCGGCGCAGGCGATCACCATCGAGGCCGGCCCGCGCCGCAACGACGGCACGCGCCGCACCGTGCGCTACGACATCGACATGGTGAAATGCATCTATTGCGGCTTCTGCCAGGAGGCCTGCCCGGTGGACGCGATCGTCGAGGGGCCGAACTTCGAGTTCGCGACCGAGACGCGCGAGGAACTCTACTACGACAAGGACAAGCTGCTCGCCAACGGCGACCGGTGGGAGCGCGAGATTGCGCGCAACATCGAGATCGACTCGCCCTACCGCTGAGGGTGATGGACGGGGCGGGATGCCTCGTCTAAGGAACGCGCGACTTCGGACGGGGGTGTCCGGGAGTCGCAGACTGAAGTGAGCGGCGCGCAACGCGCCGAAGGATGAACCGGGGACAACCCATGCTGTCAGGACTGGAAGCGGTATTTTTCTACCTCTTCGCCTTCGTCGCGGTCGCGGCGGGGTTCATGGTCATTTCCGCGCGCAATCCGGTGCACTCCGTCCTCTATCTGATCCTGACCTTCTTCAACGCGGCAGCGCTGTTCCTGCTGACGGGCGCCGAGTTCCTCGCGATGATCCTGCTGGTCGTCTATGTCGGCGCGGTCGCGGTGCTGTTCCTGTTCGTGGTGATGATGCTCGACGTGGATTTCGCCGAATTGAAGCAGGGCGCGCTGCAATACGCGCCGATCGGCGCTCTGGTCGGACTGATTCTGGCGGCCGAGCTGATCGTGGTGACGGGCGGATATGTCTTCGCACCGCAGCTCGCATCGACCGTCGAGCAACCGACGCCTGATATCGCGACGCGCCACAACACGGCCGCGCTCGGCGACATTCTCTACACGGACTACTTCTTCCACTTCCAGATCGCGGGTGTGGTCCTGCTCGTGGCGATGATCGGTGCGATCGTTCTGACGCTGCGCCACAAGGTCGGCGTCAGGCGACAGTCGATCGCCGCGCAGGTCGCGCGCACTCCGGCGACCGCGATGGAGATCAAGAAGGTCGAGACGGGGAAGGGCATCTGATGGAAATCGGCATCGCGCACTATCTGACCGTCTCGGCGATCCTGTTCACGCTCGGCGTGTTCGGCATCTTCCTTAACAGGAAGAACGTCATCGTCATCCTGATGTCGGTCGAGCTCATCCTGCTCGCCGTCAACATCAATTTCGTCGCCTTCTCGGCGGCGCTCGGCGATCTCGTCGGCCAGGTCTTCGCGCTGTTCGTGCTCACCGTCGCGGCCGCCGAGGCTGCGATCGGACTTGCCATTCTCGTCGTCTTCTTCCGCAACCGCGGCTCGATCGCGGTCGAAGACGTCAACATGATGAAGGGTTGATCGACCCATGTACCAAGCCATCGTCTTCCTTCCGCTGATCGGCTTCCTGATTGCCGGCCTCGGCGGTCGCGCGATCGGATCCGCCGCGTCGGAATACGTCACGTCGGGCCTGCTGGTGATTTCGGCGGTGCTGTCGTGGGTCGCGTTCTTCTCGGTGGCGATGGGCGATGGCGAGGCCTTCACCGTGCCGGTGATGACCTTCATCCAGTCCGGAGGGATCGACGTCGACTGGGCGTTCCGCATCGACACGCTGACCGTGGTGATGCTGGTCGTCGTCAACACCGTGTCGTCGCTCGTGCACATCTACTCGATCGGCTACATGCACCACGACCCGCACCGGCCGCGCTTCTTCGCCTACCTGTCGCTGTTCACCTTCGCGATGCTGATGCTGGTGACGTCGGACAACCTGGTGCAGATGTTCTTCGGCTGGGAGGGCGTCGGCCTCGCGTCGTACCTTCTGATCGGTTTCTGGTACAAGAAGCCGTCGGCGAATGCGGCCGCGATCAAGGCGTTCGTGGTCAACCGCGTCGGCGATTTCGGCTTCATCCTCGGCATCTTCGGCGTCTTCATCCTGTTCGGATCGGTCAACTTCGACACGATCTTCAACAACACGGCCTCATTCATTCCCGCCGCCGGACACGGCGAGGCCGCCGCCGGCGCCGAAGTGGCCACGGCGCACGGCGAGACGGTTCTGACCTTCCTCGGCTACCACCTCGACAAGGCGGCGGCACTGACCGTCGTCTGCCTGCTGCTCTTCCTCGGCGCGATGGGCAAGTCGGCGCAAGTGCCGCTGCATACATGGCTGCCGGACGCAATGGAGGGACCGACGCCGGTCTCCGCGCTGATCCATGCCGCGACGATGGTCACGGCCGGCGTGTTCCTCGTCGCGCGCATGTCGCCGCTGTTCGAACTGTCGCATACCGCACTTACTGTGGTGACGCTGGTGGGCGCCGTCACGGCGATCTTTGCGGCAACGGTCGGCCTCGTGCAGAACGATATCAAGCGAGTCATCGCTTATTCGACCTGCTCGCAGCTCGGCTACATGTTCGTGGCGCTCGGCCTCGGCTTCTACTCGGCTGCGATCTTCCACCTGTTCACGCATGCCTTCTTCAAGGCGCTGCTGTTCCTCGGCTCCGGTTCGGTGATCCACGCCGTCTCCGACGAGCAGGACATGCGCAAGATGGGCGGCCTGAGGAAGCTGATCCCGACCACCTATTGGATGATGGTCATCGGCACGATCGCGCTGACCGGCGTCGGCATCCCCGGCACGATCATCGGCACTGCCGGTTTCTTCTCCAAGGACGCCATCATCGAGGGCGCGTTCGTCGGCCACAACGTCATCGCGCCGATCGCGTTCACGCTGCTCGTCGTGGCGGCGATGTTCACCTCGTTCTACTCGTGGCGGCTGATCTTCATGACCTTCCATGGCAAGCCGCGCGCCTCGGCCGACGTCATGCACCACGTGCATGAATCGCCGATGGTCATGCTGGCGCCGCTGTTCATCCTCGCGGCCGGCGCGCTCTTCGCCGGCGTGCTCTTCCACGAGTTCTTCATCGGCGAGGAATACGAGCATTTCTGGAAGGCAGCCCTGTTCACGCTGCCCGACAACCACATCCTGCACGACTTCCACGGCGTGCCGCTCTGGGTGAAGCTCGCGCCGTTCGTGGCGATGCTGCTCGGCCTCGCCACCGCCTGGCATTTCTACATACGCTCGCCGGAGACGCCGAAGGCGCTCGCCGAGCAGCACCGCGGCCTCTACGCGTTCCTGCTCAACAAGTGGTATTTCGACGAGCTCTACGATTTCCTGTTCGTCCGTCCGGCGATGCGGCTCGGCACCTTCCTGTGGAAGAAGGGCGACGGCTACGTCATCGACGGCTTCGGTCCGGACGGCATCTCGGCGCGGGTCCAGGACGTGACCGGCCGCGTCGTCAAGCTGCAGTCCGGCTATCTCTACCACTATGCATTCGCCATGCTGATCGGCGTCGCGGCGCTCGTCACCTGGATGATGCTCGGGAGCAGTTTCTAGATCATGACCGACTGGCCCATCCTCTCCACGGTCACCTTCCTGCCGCTCGTCGGCGCGTTCCTGATTTTCTGGATCGGCGACGACAACGAGGCGGGGCGTCGCAACATCCGTTCCGTCACGCTCTTTACGACGGTGTTCACCTTCCTTCTGTCGCTCGGCATCTGGCTCGGCTTCGACAATGCGACGCCCGGCTTCCAGATGGTCGAGAAGGTCGAGTGGCTGAACTCCGGCATCGCCTATCACATGGGCGTCGACGGCATCTCGATGCTGTTCGTGATCCTGACGACGTTCCTGATGCCGCTGTGCATCCTCGCTTCGTGGGAATCGATCCAGAAGCGCGTCAAGGCCTACATGATCGCGTTTCTCGTGCTCGAAACGCTGATGATCGGAGTGTTCTGCGCGCTGGACCTTGTCATCTTCTACGTCTTCTTCGAGGCCGGCCTGATCCCGATGTTCATCATCATCGGCGTCTGGGGCGGCAAGCGGCGCGTCTATGCCTCGTTCAAGTTCTTCCTCTACACGCTGCTTGGCTCGGTGCTGATGCTGCTCGCCATCATGGCGATGTACTGGCAGGCGCAGACCACCGATATCACGCAGCTGCTGACGCACGACTTCCCGGCCAACATGCAGACGTGGCTGTGGCTCGCCTTCTTCGCCTCCTTCGCGGTGAAGATGCCGATGTGGCCGGTGCACACCTGGCTGCCCGACGCGCACGTCGAGGCGCCGACCGCAGGCTCGGTGATACTGGCGGGCATCCTGCTCAAGATGGGCGGATATGGCTTCCTGCGCTTCTCGCTGCCGATGTTCCCGCTGGCCTCGATCGACTTCGCGCCCTTCGTGTTCGCGCTGTCGATCGTTGCGATCGTCTACACCTCGCTGGTCGCGCTGATGCAGGAGGACATGAAGAAGCTGATCGCCTATTCGTCCGTCGCCCATATGGGTTACGTAACCATGGGCATCTTCGCGATGAACGTCGAAGGCATCGAAGGCGCGATCTTCCAGATGCTGTCGCACGGCCTGGTGTCGTCCGCGCTATTCCTCTGCGTCGGCGTGATCTACGACCGGATGCACACCCGCGAGATCGCCGCCTATGGCGGGCTCGTCAACAACATGCCGAAATACGCGGTGGCGTTCCTGATCTTCACCATGGCCAATGTCGGCCTGCCGGGAACGAGCGGATTCGTCGGCGAGTTCCTGACGCTCCTCGGCGCCTTCAAGGCCAATACCTGGGTCGCGCTGTTCGCCGCGACCGGCGTCATCCTCTCGGCCGCCTATGCGCTGTGGCTCTACCGCCGCGTCGTCTACGGCGCGCTGACGAAGGAAAGCCTGAAGGGCCTGCTCGACCTCTCGACGCGCGAGAAGGCGATCCTCTATCCGCTGGTGATCCTGGTCATCTTCTACGGCGTCTATCCGTCGGCGCTGCTCAATCCGACCTCTGCCTCTGTCGAGGCGCTGGTCAACAACCTGACGATCTCGCGCGAGGCGGCACTCGCCGCCCAGCCGGCCGCCGCTCCTGCGGCACACTGACGAAGGCCCGACGAACATGACGCCTGACATGATCTCGAACCTGACGCTGGTTGCCCCGGAACTGATCCTCGCGGTCGGCGCGATGGCGCTGCTGATGATCGGCGTCTATTCGGGCGAGCGCGGCAACACGCTGGTGACCGGGCTCGCGGTCGCGATCCTGATCGGCGCGGGCGCCTGGATGGTGCTGATCGGCGACCAGGGACAGGCGTTCGGCGGTGCCTATATCGCCGATCCGTTCGCCCGCTTCATGAAGGTGCTGACCCTGATCGGCTCGGTCGTCACGCTCGCGATGTCGGTTTCCTTCGCGCAGGAGGAGAAGTTCGACAAGTTCGAGTATCCGGTGCTGATCCTGCTCTCGACGCTCGGCATGCTGCTTATGGTGTCGGCCAACAATATGCTGACGCTCTATCTCGGCCTCGAACTTCAGTCGCTGGCGCTTTACGTGCTCGCCGCGATCAACCGCGACAGCGCCAGGGCGACGGAAGCGGGCCTGAAATATTTCGTCCTCGGCGCGCTGTCCTCGGGCATGCTGCTCTACGGCATTTCGCTCGTCTACGGCTACACCGGCAATATCGGCTTCGACGCGATCGCAGCGGCCTTGACCTCCGGAGAGCGTCAGCTCGGCCTCATCTTCGGACTGGTCTTCGTGCTCGCCGGCCTCGCCTTCAAGATTTCCGCCGTGCCGTTCCACATGTGGACGCCGGACGTCTATGAAGGCGCCCCCACGCCGGTGACCGCCTTCTTCGCCGCGGCGCCCAAGATGGCGGCGATGGCACTGATCGTGCGCGTCGTTGTCGGCCCGTTCGAGCCGGTGGCGCCCGACTGGCAGCAGATCGTCGTCTTCATCTCCATCGCGTCCATGCTGCTCGGCGCTTTCGCCGCGATCGGCCAGAAGAACATCAAGCGGCTGATGGCCTATTCGTCGATCGGCCATATGGGTTTCGCGCTCGTCGGTCTCGCGGCCAACACGCAGGTCGGCGTGCGCGGCGTGGCGATCTATATGGCGATCTACCTGGTCATGACGCTCGGCACCTTCGCCTTCATCCTGGCGATGCGCCGCAAGGACGGCAATGTCGAACAGATCGAAGATCTGTCGGGCCTCGCACAGACCAATCCGATGATGGCGACGATCATGACCATTCTGATGTTCTCGCTGGCCGGAATCCCGCCGCTCGCCGGCTTCTGGGCGAAGTGGTACGTGTTTCTCGCCGCGATCGAAGCCAACCTCCTGGCGCTTGCGATCATCGGCGTTCTCGCCTCCGTCGTCGGCGCCTACTACTATCTGCGCATCATCAAGATCATGTGGTTCGACGAGCCGGTGGGCGGCTTCGTGCCGATGACCGGCGAACTGCGCCTTGTGCTGGGGCTTTCTGGCATTTTCGTCGCGTTCTACATGCTGATCGGCCAGCCGGTCGAGGCGCTGGCCGAGGCAGCGGCACGGACGTTCTTCTGAGCGGATGGGATTCCGGCTCTCACCGCTGGCCGAATCCG
Source organism: Mesorhizobium sp. (assembly GCA_019635735.1). Classification (GTDB taxonomy): domain Bacteria; phylum Pseudomonadota; class Alphaproteobacteria; order Rhizobiales; family Rhizobiaceae; genus Mesorhizobium_A. The sequence goes on along the minus strand of JAHBYX010000015.1, from coordinate 55,608 downwards.
CAGGCTATCGCCTCGAAACGTTCGACACCGTCGGTTCCACCAACGCCGTCGCGCTCGACCGGGCGCGCGCGGGAGATCCCGGTCAACTGTGGCTCGTCTCGAAGAAGCAGGAAAGCGGACGCGGTCGACGCGGCAGGGTGTGGGCGACGCCTCAGGGCAATCTGGCGGCGACCCAGCTCAAGATCATCGACGGCGACCTACGTCATGCAGCAACGCTCGGCTTCGTCGCCGGACTGGCGCTGGGCGAGGCGCTGGATGCCGTAGCGCCTGGCGCCGGCGTCTCGATCGGTCTTGACGGCGGCAGCGGGCCAAATGTTCGCCGCTTTGAGCTGAAATGGCCGAACGATGTCGTCGTCGACAGCGCCAAGCTCGCCGGCATCCTGCTCGAATCCGCCTTGTTGCCGGATGACCGTTTCGCGATTGCCGTCGGTATCGGCGTCAATGTCGTCGCCCATCCGATCGATCTGCCTTATCCGGCGACCTCGCTTTCGGCGCTCGGGTCCAAGGTGGACGCGGAGACGGTCTTCCTTGCCCTGTCGGACGCCTGGACGCGCATCGAGCGGATCTGGGCCGGGGGCAGGGGGCTCGACGACATAAGGCGGCTCTGGCTCACGGGGGCCGCGGGCCTCGGCAGCGACGTCGCGGTCGACGTGAACGGAAATGTGGTGCGCGGCGTGTTCGAGACGATCGACGAGGATTGCCGGTTCGTCATCCGGGACGCTAAAGGTGAGCGGGTGAGCATCGCAGCCGGCGATGTGCATTTCGGCGCGGTCGCCTCGGCGGGACGGAGCTGAGCGGCGCGAGAGGAATGACAATGTCAAATGGTCAAGCGGCCGAACTCGTCTTCGTGCCCCTCGGGGGCGTCGGCGAAATCGGCATGAACTTCGCACTCTACGGCTATGGCCCGCCCAATGCGCGCGAGTGGATCGTGGTCGATGTCGGCGTGACGTTTCCGGGCCCCGACCTTCCGGGGGTCGACCTCGTGCTGCCCGACACCCGCTTCATCGAGGCGGATCTCGCCAATCTGAAGGGCATCGTCATCACCCATGCGCACGAAGACCACTACGGCGCGTTGCTCGACCTGTGGCCCCGCCTGAAGGCGCAGGTCTGGATGACGCCCTTTTCGGCCGGCATGCTCGAATCGAAGCGCCAGTCCGAACGCGGCGCGCCGCAGGTGCCGGTGACGATCTATCGCGCCGGCGAGACCTTCGAGATCGGCCCGTTCCGCATAGAGGCGATACCGGTCGCACACTCCATCCCTGAGCCGGTATCGCTGGCGATCACCTCTCCGCTCGGCACGATCATCCACACCGGCGATTGGAAGATCGATCCGGCGCCCGAGATCGGGCCGATGACCGACGAGGCGCGGTTCAGGGCGCTCGGCGACGCCGGCGTGCTGGCGCTGATCTGCGATTCCACCAACGCCATGCGCGAAGGCGATTCCCCCTCGGAACAGGCGGTCGGGCAGGGGCTGCGCGCCGAGATCGAGAAGGCGCCGGCGCTGGTCGCGATCACCACATTCTCCTCCAATGTCGGGCGCATCCGCTCGATCGCCGAGGCCGCGCGCGACGCCGGCCGGCAGGTGCTGGTGCTCGGCCGGTCGATGCGGCGCGTCATCGATGTGGCGTCCGAACTCGGCTATCTCGACGGGTTGCCGCCCTTCATCGCCGAGGATGAATTCGCCGCGGTGGCGCGCGAGAGCCTCGTGATCCTGTGCACCGGCAGCCAGGGCGAGGACCGCGCCGCGCTTGCCAAGCTGTCGCGCGACGAACTGCGCACCGTCCAGCTCGCCGCCGGCGACACGGTCATCTTCTCCTCGCGCACCATTCCCGGCAACGAGAAGGCGATCCTCGCGATCAAGAACAGCCTGATCGACATGGGCGTGAAGATCATCGAGGACGGCGATGCTCTGGTGCACGTCTCCGGCCACCCGCGGCGCTCTGAACTGAAGCGCATGTACGAGTGGACGCGGCCGCGCATCCTCGTGCCGGTGCACGGCGAGGCGGCGCATCTGGTGGCCCAGGGGTCGCTCGGCGCCATGGCCGGCATTCCCGAAGTCATGCAGGTGCGCAACGGCGACATGGCGCGGCTGGCGCCGGGGCCGGCCGAGATCATCGATCAGGTGCCTTTCGGGCGGATCTACAAGGACGGCCGCATCATCGGCACGGACGAGGGCGTCGGGCTCAAGGAGCGGCGCAAGCTTTCCTTCGCCGGCCATGTCGCGGTAAATGTCGTGCTCGACGAGCGCTACGATCTGGCGGGCGATCCCGATCTCGTCGCCATCGGCCTGCCGCAGGCGGATGGGCGGGGAACCGATTTCGAGGAGATGCTGCTCGAGGCGGTGGAGAGCGCCGTCACGTCGATCCCGCGCCAGCGCCGCAAGGATCTCGACCTGGTGGCGGAAGCGGTGCGGCGGGCCGTGCGCAACTCGGCCAACGAAGCCTGGGGCAAGAAGCCGATCGTGACGGTGTTCGTCACGTACTAGGGGAGTAGGCAGTGGGGCAGTAGGGGAGAAAAGCTCGCCGCCGGTTGTGCGATCCGACCAGATGTGCGCGCTTTCGCCCCGTTTTCTCCTTTCCCCTACTGCCTTACTGCCCTATTGCCCTACTGCCCTCATCGCGGAGCCGCCTCATGCTCGGTCGCCTCAACCATGTCGCCATCGCCGTGCCGGACCTCGCGGCGGCGGCTGCGACCTATCGAGACACGCTCGGAGCAAGAGTGACCGCGCCGCAGGCACTGCCGGAGCATGGCGTGACCGTCGTGTTCATCGAGCTGCCGAACACCAAGATCGAGCTTCTGGAGCCGCTGGGCGCCGACTCGACCATTGCCGGATTCCTCGCCAAGAACCCGTCCGGGGGCATGCACCACGTCTGCTATGAGGTCGAGGACATCCTGGCTGCCCGCGACCAACTCAAGGCGTCGGGGGCGCGCGTCCTGGGCGACGGCAATCCGAAGATCGGCGCGCACGGCAAGCCGGTGCTCTTCCTGCATCCGAAGGATTTTGCCGGGACCCTGGTCGAGCTGGAACAGGTCTGATGGGCTACTTCTCCGCCTTCGCCGTCTTCTTCATCATCTGGTGGCTGGTGCTGTTCGCGACGCTGCCGTTCAGCCTGAGGACGCAGGACGAGGACGGCGACGTGACGCTCGGCACCGTGGCGAGCGCGCCGCGCGGTTCGCACGTCCGGCGCGCGATGCTGCGCACCACGATCGTCGCCGCCATCATCTTCGGCGCGCTCTACTATCTCAACCAGGTGGCCGGCTATTCGTTCGACGACCTGCCGCGCATCGTGCCCGAATTCGGCTGAGATGATTCTTCTTCGCGCGGCGTGCGGGCTCTTGCCGACAGGTTTGATGCATCCCAAAGCGGAGGGATGGAACCAAAAAGGAACATATCTTGAAAATATAGCATTTTCAGCAACTTGTTCCCTCTTGCATAAAGAGAACAAAACGGATACAAATCACCATCGGACAAACGGCGCTCGGCCTTCATTGACGATCTAGGGGTGATGTATCATGGCTCAGAACTCACTGCGGCTGGTTGAGGACAAATCGGTGGACAAGACGAAGGCATTGGACGCGGCGCTGTCCCAGATCGAGCGCGCTTTCGGCAAGGGCTCGATCATGCGGCTCGGCCAGAACGAGCAGGTGGTGGAGATCGGGGTCGTGTCGACCGGCTCGCTCGGCCTCGACATCGCGCTCGGCGTCGGCGGCCTGCCGCGCGGACGCATCATCGAGATCTACGGGCCGGAAAGCTCGGGCAAGACGACGATGGCGCTGCATACGGTCGCCGAAGCCCAGAAGAAGGGCGGCATCTGCGCCTTCGTCGACGCGGAGCATGCGCTCGATCCGGTCTATGCGCGCAAGCTCGGCGTCGACCTCGAAAACCTGCTGATCTCGCAGCCCGACACGGGCGAGCAGGCGCTGGAAATCTGCGACACGCTGGTACGCTCCGGCGCGATCGACGTGCTGGTGGTGGATTCGGTCGCGGCCCTGACCCCTCGCGCGGAAATCGAGGGCGAGATGGGCGATTCGCTGCCGGGCCTGCAGGCGCGGCTGATGAGCCAGGCGCTGCGCAAGCTCACCGCCTCGATCTCGCGCTCCAACACGATGGTCATCTTCATCAACCAGATCCGCATGAAGATCGGCGTCATGTTCGGCTCGCCGGAGACGACGACGGGCGGCAATGCGCTGAAGTTCTACGCCTCGGTGCGCCTCGACATCCGCCGCATCGGTTCGGTCAAGGACCGCGACGAGGTGGTGGGCAACCAGACCCGCGTCAAGGTCGTGAAGAACAAGCTGGCGCCGCCCTTCAAGCAGGTCGAGTTCGACATCATGTATGGCGAGGGCGTGTCGAAGATGGGCGAGCTGGTCGACCTCGGCGTCAAGGCCGGGGTGGTCGAGAAATCCGGCGCCTGGTTCTCCTACAATTCGCAGCGTCTCGGCCAGGGACGCGAGAACGCCAAGGAGTTCCTGCGCACCAATCCGGAGCTCGCCGCCGAGATCGAGCAGACGCTGCGCCAGAATGCCGGGCTGATCGCCGACAAGTTTCTCGAGACGGGCGGTCCGGGCGCGGAGGACGACGCGGACGACGCGGCTGCGATGTAGCCGCACGCGGCTCGACATGGGTCCTGAGAGGCCGCCGGCTTGCCGGCGGCCTCTTTCGCTTCCGCTTTGCCTGCGCCGCCGATGCATTTCTGGACAGCCTGCGAGGGCGAGGCTAAAAGGCCGGGGTCCAGCATTCCGCCGGGTTCCCGGCATCCCCGCAAAGGCATGAAGATGAGTGGCGTCAACGAGATCCGGTCGACCTTCCTCGACTACTTCCGCACGAACGGCCACGAGGTCGTCGAGTCGAGCCCGCTGGTGCCGCGTAACGACCCTACGCTGATGTTCACCAATGCGGGCATGGTGCAGTTCAAGAACGTCTTCACCGGGCTGGAGACGCGGCCCTATGTGCGGGCGGCGACCGCGCAGAAGAGCGTTCGTGCCGGCGGAAAGCACAACGACCTCGACAATGTCGGCTATACGGCGCGCCATCTCACCTTCTTCGAGATGCTCGGCAATTTTTCCTTCGGCGACTATTTCAAGGAGCGTGCGATCGAGCTCGCATGGAACCTGATCACGAAGGAATTCGGGCTGAAGAAGGACAAGCTTCTCGTCACCGTCTATCACACCGACGACGAGGCGGCGGGCTACTGGAAGAAGATTGCCGGCTTTTCGGACGACCGCATCATCCGCATCCCGACCTCGGACAATTTCTGGGCGATGGGCGATACCGGCCCGTGCGGTCCGTGCTCGGAAATCTTCATCGATCGCGGCGAACATATCTGGGGCGGCCCGCCGGGAAGCCCCGAAGAGAATGGCGACCGGTTCCTCGAGTTCTGGAACCTGGTCTTCATGCAATACGAGCAGGTGACGAAGGAAGAACGCATCGATCTGCCGCGCCCTTCAATCGACACGGGCATGGGGCTGGAGCGCATGGCGTCCATCCTTCAGGGCGTGGAAAGCGTTTTCGAGACCGACCTGTTCCGCCATCTGATCGATGCCGCGTCTTCAGTGCTCGGCAAGGGACCGGGCGAGGAGAATGCCGCGTCCTACCGGGTCATCGCTGACCACCTGCGCTCGTCCTGCTTCCTCATCGCCGACGGCGTGCTGCCGTCCAACGAGGGACGCGGCTATGTGCTGCGCCGCATCATGCGCCGCGCCATGCGCCATGCGCAGCTGCTCGGTGCGTCCGAGCCGCTGATGTGGAAGCTGGTCCCTGCGCTGGTGCGCGAGATGGGGCAGGCCTATCCGGAGCTGGTGCGAGGCCAGCCGATGATCGCCGAGACGCTGAAACTCGAGGAAAGCCGCTTCCGCAAGACGCTGGCGCGCGGGCTCGGCCTGCTCGCCGAAGCGACTGCGTCGCTCGGCGCCGGGGACATGATCGACGGCGAGACGGCGTTCAAGCTCTACGACACCTACGGCTTCCCGCTCGATCTCACGCAGGATGCGCTGCGCCAGCGCTCGATTTCCGTCGACCTGGCGGGCTTCACCGATGCGATGGAAAGGCAGCGCGCCGAGGCGCGTGCGCACTGGACCGGGTCCGGCGAGGCGGCGACGGAGAATGTTTGGTTCGCGCTGCGCGAGAAGCTCGGCGCGAGCGAATTCCTCGGCTACGACACGGAGAAGGCCGAGGGCGTGATCACCGCGATCGTGCGCGACGGCGCGCCGGTGGATACGGCAAAGGCCGGCGAGACCGTTTCCGTCGTCCTGAACCAGACGCCGTTCTACGGCGAGTCGGGCGGACAGGTGGGCGACACGGGAACGATCTCGGGCGAGGGTTTTTCGATCGAGGTGACCGACACGCAGAAGAAGGCGAATGGCGTGTTCGTCCATATCGGCAAGGTCGCCTCGGGCGCGGTAAAGGTCGGCGCGGCCGTCGAACTCAAGGTCGATGGCGCCCGCCGCCGCAAGGTGCGTTCCAATCATTCCGCCACGCATCTGATCCACGAGGCGCTGCGCGAGGTGCTCGGCACCCATGTCGCGCAGAAGGGCTCGCTCGTCGCGCCGGAGCGGCTGCGCTTCGACATCTCCCACAACAAGCCGATCTCGCCGGAAGAGCTCGACCAGGTCGAGCGGATGGCCAACGAGATCGTCGTCCAGAACAGCCCGGTGACCACGCGGCTGATGTCGGTGGACGACGCCATCGCGGAAGGCGCGATGGCGCTGTTCGGGGAGAAATATGGCGACGAGGTCCGCGTCGTGTCGATGGGGACCGCGCTGCACGGTCAGAAGGCGAACCGGCCTTATTCGGTGGAGCTGTGCGGCGGCACCCATGTCCGCGCAACCGGCGATATCGGCCTGATCCGCATCGTCTCCGACGCCGCGGTCGCGGCCGGCGTCCGGCGCATCGAGGCGCTGACGGGCGAGGAGGCGCGGCACCATCTCGACGAGCAGGACCGGCGGCTGAAGGCGGTCGCCTCCGCGCTCAAGGTCGGTCCGGGAGAGGTTCTCGCCCGCGTCGAGAGCCTGGTGGACGAGCGCCGCAAGCTGGAGCGCGAATTGACCGAGGCGCGCAAGAAGCTGGCGCTCGGCGGCGGAGGAACGACCGGCGGCGCAGCGGGCAGCGAGACAGTCGCAGGCGTGGCCTTCACGGGCCGCGTCGTGACCGGCGTGCAGCCGAAGGATCTGAAGGGGCTTGCCGACGAGGCGAAGCAGGGGCTCGGCTCCGGCGTCGTCGTCTTCGTCGGGGCGTTCGACGACAAGGCGAGCGTCGTCGTCGCGGTCACGCCCGATCTCACCGGCCGCTTCAACGCGGTCGACCTGGTGCGCGTCGCCTCGGCAGCGCTTGGCGGCCAGGGAGGCGGCGGTCGTCCCGACATGGCGCAGGCCGGCGGACCGGACGCTTCGAAGGGCGAAGCGGCGATCGCCGCGGTCAAGGCGGCGATGGCAGGCTGACGCACAGCGGCTGTCCACGCTGGCCTCTCGCCGACGGCGCCGATCCGTGCCAGTCTTTCGTCGTTGGTGCTGAGATCGGGAGGAAATCCGTGGCAAGACAGATCGTGGTCGCCGGCGTCGGCATGGTGCCGTTCGCCAAGCCAGGCGCGGGTCCGGACTACTCGGTCATGGGACCGGAGGCGGTGCGCGCGGCGATGGCTGACGCCGGTCTCGACTATTCCGACATCGGCCAGGCCTATGCCGGCTATGTCTATGGCGACAGCTGCTCGGGCCAGCGCGTGCTCTATGCGGTGGGGATGAGCGGCGTGCCGATCGTCAACGTCAACAACAACTGCTCGACCGGATCGACCGCGCTCTATCTGGCGCGCCAGGCGGTCGAGCACGGCATCGTGGACTGCGCGCTGGCTGTCGGCTTCGAACAAATGCGGCCGGGCGCGCTGGGCGACGTCTTCACCGACCGGCCGAGCCCGTTCGACGCGTTCAACCGCGAGACGGATGCGATCGTCGGGCACGGCGAAGTGCCGCTGGCGCTCCGATTCTTCGGCGGCGCCGGGCTCGCCCACATGCGGCAGTACGGCACGAAGCTCTCGACCTTTGCCAAGATCCGCGCCAAGGCGTCGCGGCACGCGGTCAACAACCCCCTCGCGCTGTTCCGCAAGGAGGTAACGGAGGAAGAGGTTCTCGGCTCCCAGGTCATCTGGGAAGGCGTGATGACGAGGCTGATGGCGTGCCCGCCGACCTGCGGTGCCGCGGCGGCCATCGTCTGCACCGAGGAGTTCGCGCGGCGCAAAGGCATCGGCCAGCCGATCCGCATCCGCGCGCAGGCGATGACGACCGACACGCCTTCGACCTTCGAGGACGGCGACATGCGCAAGGTGGTCGGCTACGACATGTCGGCTGCGGCCGCGCGCGAGGTCTACGAGGCGGCTGGCATCGCGCCGTCCGACATCGACGTTGTCGAACTGCACGACTGCTTCGTCCAGAACGAGTTGATCACCTACGAGGCGCTCGGCCTGTGCGCCGAAGGGGAGGCGGAGCCCTTCGTCGTCGACGGCCGCAATACCTATGGTGGCGATGTGGTCACCAACCCGTCGGGCGGGCTTCTGTCCAAGGGGCATCCGCTCGGCGCCACCGGCCTCGCGCAATGCACCGAACTGGTGCAGCAGCTGCGGGGCAGGGCGGGAGCGCGGCAGGTCGACGGGGCGCGGCTGGCGCTGCAGCACAATCTCGGCCTCGGCGGCGCCTGCGTGGTGACGCTTTACGGCAACTGACAGCGGTGAGCCGCGCAAACGAAAAAGCCCCGGATCGCTCCGGGGCTTTTTCGTGAAGCGCAGCGAGCGTCAGGCCGTCGCCTTCTGGAGGTTCTCGTCGATCTTGTCGAGGAAGCCGGAGGTCGACAGCCAGGGCTGGTCGGGGCCGATCAGCAGCGCCAGGTCCTTGGTCATGTAGCCGCTCTCGACCGTCTGCACGCAGACCTTTTCGAGCGTGTCGGCGAACTTCGCCAACGCCGCGTTGTCGTCGAGCTTGGCGCGGTGGGCCAGGCCGCGCGTCCAGGCGAAGATCGAGGCGATCGAATTGGTCGACGTCTCCTCGCCCTTCTGGTGCTGGCGATAGTGGCGGGTGACCGTGCCGTGGGCGGCTTCCGCCTCGACCGTCTTGCCGTCCGGCGTCAGCAGCACAGAGGTCATCAGGCCGAGCGAGCCGAAGCCCTGCGCCACCGTGTCCGACTGGACGTCTCCGTCGTAGTTCTTGCACGCCCAGATGTAGCCGCCGGACCACTTGAGCGAGGAGGCCACCATGTCGTCGATCAGGCGGTGCTCGTACCAGAGCTTGCGCGCCTTGTATTCGGCCGCGAACTCCTTGTCGTAGATCTCCTGGAAGATGTCCTTGAAGCGGCCGTCATAGGCCTTGAGGATGGTGTTCTTGGTCGACAGGTAGACCGGATAGCCGCGCTGCAGGCCGTAGTTCAGCGACGCGCGGGCGAAGTCGGCGATCGAATCGTCGAGATTGTACATGCCCATCGCGACACCGGCCGATGGCGCGTCGAACACTTCGTGCTCGATGACCTGGCCGTCCTCGCCGACGAACTTCATCGTCAGCTTGCCCTTGCCCGGGAAACGGAAGTCGGTAGCGCGATACTGGTCGCCGAAGGCGTGGCGGCCGACGACGATCGGCTTGGTCCAGCCAGGAACGAGCCGCGGCACGTTCTTGCAGATGATCGGTTCGCGGAAGATGACGCCGCCGAGAATGTTGCGGATCGTGCCGTTGGGCGACTTCCACATCTTCTTCAGCTTGAATTCCTCGACGCGCTGTTCGTCGGGGGTGATGGTCGCGCATTTCACGCCGACGCCGTATTTCTTGATCGCATTGGCCGAGTCGATCGTCACCTGGTCGTTGGTGGCGTCGCGATGCTCGATGCCGAGGTCGTAGTAATGCAGATCAATGTCGAGATAGGGGTGGATCAGCTTGTCCTTGATGAACTGCCAGATGATGCGGGTCATCTCGTCGCCGTCGAGTTCGACGACGGGGTTGGCCACCTTGATCTTCGCCATTGAATGCGCCTCTTTGAGAAAGTCGGAACCGCGGTTCCGCAGAGCCTTGGACTGGAGATGGGGCCGCTATAGCAAAGCCCTCGGTTACGCGCAAACGATGCAAAGGGTGTAGGAAGCGCCTTTTCCGGACACGGGCGGTAGGAGGGATGAGGGGAGGATCCGCGGATGTTTCAACCGGATTTAATGACGTTCGATACGGGAACGGTCACGTTGAACGTGGCGGTGGCGGGCAAGCCGAGCAATCCGCCGATCGTGCTGCTGCACGGCTTTCCCGAATACTGGGCCGCATGGCGCGAGGTGATGCAAGACCTGTCGCGCGACTTCATCGTGATCGCGCCGGACCAGCGCGGCTACAACCTCTCTTCCAAGCCGGACGGGGTCGACGCCTACCGCGCCAGGCATATGGTGGCGGACCTCGCCGCGCTCGCAAACCATCTGTCGCCCCATCAGCCTTTCGCGCTCGCCGGCCACGACTGGGGCGCGTCGGTCGCCTATGCCTTTGCCTTCGCGCACCCGGAACGGCTCTCCTGCCTGATCATCGCCAATGGCGTGCATCCGTGGTGCTTCCAGCACGCGATCCATACCGACCCGGCACAGCGGCTGGCGAGCCAGTACATCAACAAGCTGCGTGAACCGGCGACCGACCAGCGCATGGCCGAGGATGGTTACCGCCGGACGTTCCGCATGATCGAAGGGTTCTCCCGGGCCGACTGGATGGCCGGTGACGTCCGTGCCGCCTATCTCGACGCCTGGAGCCAGGCCGGCGCGATGACGGCCATGCTCAACTGGTACCGAGCCTCACCCATCGACGTTCCGGAGCCAGGCGTGGTGCCGCGCGAGACGTTTCTTAACACGCTGCCGCCAGACGCGATGATGGTTCGCGTGCCGCATCTCGTACTCTGGGGCGAGGCGGACACGGCGCTCCGCCCATCCTGTCTCGACGGACTCGACCGCTTCGCACCGGATCTCGTCGTCAGGCCGATCGCGGATGCAGGCCATTGGATCCTGCACGAAAAGCCGCAGGAGGTCGCGGCGGCGATGCGTGATTTCGTCGCCGAGAATCGAAACGGCAGGGAATGACCCTGCCGTTTCCTTCATATTGTGCAGGGATCTATTGCAGGGCGACGGTTCCCGTGAAGGCGCCGTCTGTGCCGTTGCCGTTTAGCTGATTGTTGCCGTACGAGCGGATATTGCCGCCATTTACAGGGTTGAGCCCCGTCAGGTTGCCCGAGATCACCGACGAGCCGATGCGGACGATGCCGTTTGCGCCGATCACGCGGATACCCTGATTGGCGTTATTGACGATGCGCGTCGAGTTCACCATCGCCTTGGAGGTTCCATTATCCGCCTGAAGCACCAGGCCGTGGAACGTCCCGCCGCTCAGTTCGCTGTTGGCGATCGAGATGTCGACCACTCCGGTCGTATTGTTCGAAACCCCGCGCACGCCGATCGAGTTGTTGGCGACGATCGTGTTCTCGATGGTTACCTTGGCGTTCGCGCTACCCGTAGGCTCGATCTGGACGCCGGCGCCTGTGGTCGCGGTGCCGTTGCCGGTGATGTAGGAATTGCTGATGAAAAGCTCGGGCGAACCGCAGGATGGCGAAAACAGGACGCCGTTGCCGTTCGGAGTAGCCGCGCCGTTGTCGCGGATCACACAGTCTTCGATATGCAGTGCGGCGCCTGCCAGGAAGCGAACCCCGTTTAAGCCGGTGCCGGACGGCGTGCTGTCGAACTCGAGACCGCGCAGCACGACGACATCGGTCGCGGCCGCATTGACGATGACACCGTTCGTCGTAGCGTTCAGGATGCCAGCCTCCACGTCCTCGCAGGCGATCGTCATCGATTTGACGATCGTGACGGCTCCGAAGCCGCCCGGATCGATGCAGTTGATCTCGCCGCCTGCCGCCGTCTTGGATATCGCGCCGGCAAATGTCTTGCACGGTGCCGTGCGGCTGCATGGATTGGCGTCGTCGCCGACGCCCGAGACCCAGGTGCGGATCGCCTGAGCGGACGCGCCGCCGGCAAACCCGATGAATGCGGCGGCCGCGATCGCCGCTGCCGTCAGTATCGTTGATATCTTCATGGTCGTTCCCTTTCGTGGGAGAGGTGTGAATGCCTGCGTCATGCCCCGTCTGCGGAAGGATGACGATTCTAGTGCGGGGCGACGGGTCCCGTGAAGGCACCGTCGGTCCCGTTGCCGTTCAACTGATTGTTGCCGTAGGAGCGGATATTGCCGCCGTTTATCGAATTTAGCCCGGTCAGGTTGCCCGAGATGACCGATGAACCGACACGCACGATGCCGTTGGCGCCGATTGCGCGGATGCCCTGTTTCGCGTTGTTGACGATGCGCGTCGAGTTCACAGTCACCTTGGTGGTTCCGCTGTCGGCCTGAACGACCAGCCCGTGAAATGTTCCGCCGCTGAGTTCGCTGTTGGCGATCGAGATTTCGACCACTCCGGTCGTATTGTTCGACACGCCGCGTACGCCGATCGAATTATTTGCCAGGATCGTGTTCTCGATGGTCACTTTGGCGCCCGCGCTTCCCGAAGGTTCGATATGAACGCCAGTTCCGCTCGTCGCGTCGCCGTTGCCGGTGATGTGCGAGTTGCTGATAAACAGTTCGGGCGAGCCGCTCGACGGCATGAACAAAATGCCGTTGCCGTTGAGCTCCCCTGCCTGATTGTCGCGGATCACGCAGTCCTCGATATGCACAGCCCCACCCGAATAAAAACGGATTCCGTTGACACCGGTGTCGTCGGGCGCGCTGTCGATCTCGAGTCCCCGCAGAACCACCACATCGGTGGCGGCGGCGTTTATGACGATACCGTGTATTCCACCGTTCAGGACGCCCGCCTCGACGTCCTCGCAAGCGATCGTCATCGACTTCGTGATGGCCACCCCGCCGTACCCGCCCGAATCGATGCAGTTGATCTCGCCGCCCGCCGCCGTCTTCGAGATCGCGCCCGCGAAGGTCTTGCACGGTGCCGTGCGGCTGCAGGGATTGGCATCGTCGCCCACGCCCGAGACCCACGTGCGGGTCGCCTGGGCCGAGGCGCTGCCGGCAAACGCGGTCAATGCGGCGGCGGCAATGGCCGCCGCCGCAAGGATTGCTGAAATCCTCATGAACATCCCCTCTTCTCACCCAAACGCAATGTAGCGCGTTCTGCGTTTCAGAGGAATGTCGGCATGATCGCTCCGGACGAAATTCCTTCGGAGCGATCGTTCTGCTCGCCCTTTGCCAGGGGTCGGCGAACCGGCTCCGGACGCACTGAGGGCTCTACTGTTGCGCAAGGGTCCCCGTCGGGGCGCCGTCGACAGTATTGCCCCTGATCCGATTGTTGACGAAGGAAAGTATCTGTCCGCTCGAAGCCGTTGTCAGCCCATTGGCGTTGCCGGTGACGTTGCTGTCCGAAAGCCTGATGATCGCCGTGGCGCCGCTGGCGGTCAAACCTGCGGCGGCATTGTCGGACGACGTCGTGCCGTCAACGAGGATGTTGATGCTGCCTGCGCCACCAGTCGCTGCAATGCCGTTGCCGGTATTGAGGGAGAAGACTGAATTGTCGATTGCGACGGATATCGCACCCGACGTCGCCGAGTTCGCGTGTATGCCGTTGTTGTTATTCGAAGATACTACGTTTTCGACGACAACTTCCGCCGAGGCTCCGCCGGTTGGGGCAATGAGTATCCCGGCACCGACGACGCCGACGGCGTTCCGCCAGAGCCTCGTATTGGTAACCAGCAGCTTGGCGCTGTTTGACGGAACGAACGCTATGCCGTTGCCGCCGGACGCGGAGGAAAAATTGCGGATCAGGCAGTCGTCGACGTGAAGCGAACCGCCGGCCAGAAAACGTACGCCGTTCAGCCCTGTGCCGAGCCCCTCGATATCGAGGCCGCGCAGGACGACGGCGGCAGTTGTCGGCGCATTGACAACTATTGCGTTTGTTCCCGACACCAGCACGCCGGCCTCGACATCATCGCAATATATGGTGATCGCCTTCGTGATCGTAACGCCGCCAAAGCCGCCCGGGTCAAGGCAGTTGATCTCACCGCCGGTCGCCGTCTTCGAGATCGCGCCGGCGAACGTCTTGCACGGCGCCGTGCGGCTGCAGGGATTGGCGTCGTCGCCCACGCCCGAGACCCAGGTACGGGTTGCCTGGGCCGACGCGCTGCCGGCGAATCCGGTGAATGCGGCAGCTGCTATCACTGCTGCCGTCAGTATTGTTGACACTTTCATGGTCGTTCCCCTTTTCCTCGGAGGAGGCGCGGGAGTGCGCGGGATTTATTTATACTTCGCCCGAACCTTACGCAACGTAAACTTCGGACGGCCTCTATTGTTGCTGGAAAGCAATTCGTACCGCGAGGATGGGCATTGCGCGCGATACCGGCGGCCAGGTCGCTGTTTCTTTCGACAGTATTTCATGGCACAGACGCGCGCATGACCGATGACCTTTCCTGGCCGCGCGAGGCGCCGCTTCCCGCCATCATCCTCGTCGAACCCCAACTCGGCGAGAACATCGGCATGGTGGCTCGGGCGATGGCGAATTTCGGCCTGAGGGAACTGCGCCTCGTCAGGCCGCGCGACGGTTGGCCGAACGAGAGCGCGCGCGCAACGGCGAGCCGGGCGGACCATGTGATCGACGCGGTGGCAGTGTTCGAAACGCTCCAGGAGGCGGTCGCGGACCTTGCCTATGTCGGCGCGACGACGGCGCGCCCGCGCGACAATTTCAAACCGGTGATCGGGCCAGTCGAGGCGGGCAGGGGGCTCAGGGCCCGCAGCCGATCAGGGTTGAGGACCGGCCTGCTGTTCGGTCGCGAGCGCTTCGGTCTCTTCAACGAGGAGATAGCGCTGGCCGACGAGATCGTCACCTTTCCCGTCAATGCCGAGTTCTCGTCGCTCAACATTGCCCAGGCCGTGCTTCTGATGTCCTACGAGTGGATGAAGTCGGGGCTCGAACGGGAGACCGACACGGCCTTCGCCGGACCAGACCTCACCCCGGCGGACAAGCGCCACATCCACGGGTTCCTCGACCATCTGGAACAGGCGCTCGACGCGCGCGGCTATTTCCGTCCCGCCGAAAAGAAGCCCAAGATGCTCGACAATGTGCGCGCCGTGTTCACGCGACCGGGATTCACGGAGCCGGAGGTGAAGGTCCTGCGCGGCGTGCTGGCCTCGCTCGACTATTTCTCGCCGAAGGAACCTCGCGGAAGCGGATATCCCGAGCGCAAGCGGCAGGCCGACCAGGCCGGGCGGATTTCAGAGGGCGGCAATGACGAAGACTGACCGGCCGGTGCTGGTGTTCGACTCCGGCATTGGCGGCCTTACCGTGTTGCGCGAGGCGCGCGTACTCATGCCCGACCGGCGCTTCGTCTACGTGGCGGACGATGCCGCCTTTCCATACGGGGCGTGGGAAGAGAAAGCGCTCGCCGAGCGGATCGTCAGCCTGTTCGGCAGGTTGATCGAGGAGCACGACCCCGAACTCGTCGTCATCGCCTGCAATACGGCGTCCACGATCGTCCTCCAGGCCCTTCGCGATGCCTATCCCGCAACGCCGTTCGTCGGTACGGTTCCCGCGATCAAGCCCGCGGCGGAGCGCACCCGCTCGGGTCTCGTCTCGGTTCTCGCAACACCTGGAACGGTGAAGCGCCAATATACGCGCGACCTGATCGCGCAATGGGGCAGCAGGTGCCATGTGCGCCTGGTCGCGAGCGACCGGCTGGCCGGGCTCGCCGAAACCTACATGCGCGAGGGGTTCGTCGATGAGGAGGCCGTGCGGGCCGAGATCGCGCCGTGCTTCATCGAGAGGGACGGACGGCGCACCGACATCGTCGTGCTTGCCTGCACGCATTATCCCTTCCTCGTCAACCGCATGCGCAAGACGGCTCCGTGGCCGGTCGACTGGATCGACCCGGCGGAGGCCATCGCGCGCCGGGCGCTGTCGCTCCTGCCGCCGAAACGCAGCGATGCGCCGCCGCAGGGCGAGGACATTGCGATCTTCACGTCAGGCAAGCCGGATTTCGCCGGCCGGCGGCTGATGCAGGGGTTTGGGCTGAAGGTCGCGTAAGCAGCACGGAACGTCCTGCGGGCCAGCCCGTTGCAGATCAGGTGCAACGAGGATCAGGAACCATGCCTGCAAAATCCAAGGCTCAACAGAAGGCCGCCGGCGCGGCCCTGTCGGCAAAGCGCGGCGAGACGCCGAAATCCAAACTCAAGGGCGCTTCGCGTGAGATGGCGGACTCCATGTCCGAGAAACAGCTCGAGGAATTCGCGGAGACCAAGCGAAAGGGACTTCCGGACAAGAAGGGCAAGAGCTGAGCGCAGGCCGGTTGGCACTGGGAACGCGTCGATTCTCCGAGGGTGGCCGTCCGCTCGGTCGCAAGGTGGCCGTTATCGGCCATAACAAAGTGGTGGATGACGGAATCAGGAGCGCTTCCAAAGGGCTAATTCCGTTAACTTTTGGCGGCATGATCAAATCTCGGCCACATTCTTCCCGGAAGACACTCAGGTAAGAGGCGAGATTCATCGCCCGCAGGCGCATCGAGGCCGCATTCGGCATGAGTGGGTGACGGGGGCGTCAGTCTACACGGCCGAGCGCAAGGCCGAACGTAGGAGCCCAACGACGTGAGAGTGACAAGGGACGTTGCCTACGGGGGCAATACGGACGGAGAGACTCTTCCGGACGGGGTAGGCCAGGGGTATTTCGCGATGGGGGCCGCCCTCATCGCCGTAGGTGTCGGTTCGGCGGGAGCCGCCGTGCTGGCGATGTCGTTACTGGCGAGCGACCTTCCAAATCCGCTGCCCGAGCAGGAGATCATCCTGTCTGCCACGGCAGCCGCGCCGCCCGTTGGGGCCGTTTCCGAAGAACCCGTCTTCAGCGATCTGATCCCTGCGAACGGAGTTGTTTCGCAGGCAAGTGCCGCCTCGGCGCTGCCGTCGCCTTCGATCGCCAGGGAAGCGCCAGAAGAGCTCGTCGCGCTCGAGGCACGAGATCCTCGCTTTGCCCATGACGCCAGCGCGGCACGCGGAATCGAGGACGTCGAGGATATCGGCGGCCCGGTCGATGCCGAGAATGCGTTCGGCCCGATGACCAAACGGGTGAAAGTTCCGTTCGACAGCATCGACGAGACGGAGGTCGAGCCGGAGAAGACCGCGGCCATCGCGCCCGCGCCGGTGAAGCCCGACAGTGAGGAAAAGCCGGCCAAGGTCGAGAGTTCGGGCAAGGCGGTCGCCGGCATGGCGCTGATGATCGACGACGCCAACATCCGCAGCCGCCCGAAAAAGGGCGCGAAGGTGATCGGAACTGTGCCGGCCCGCACGCAGGTGCAGCTGGTCGAATGCCAGTCATGGTGCGAGATCGTCGTCAACGGCAAGCGCGGCTTCGTCTGGGGCCAGTTCGTGCAGCGAGACGGCCGGGCAAGCACCAAGTTCACCGTGACCAAGGCCGTCGCGAAGCCTGACGACGTCAAGAAACCCGACATCGTGCCGGCGTCTAAGTCGGCGCTGCCCGTCGATTCCAACAGGTCGCGTTGACAAATCCGGTCTTTGCGCCTATTCGACCGCCAACGCCGCGCAGAGATGCGCGGTGTTTCATTTGTAATTCTCGGACATCGGCGCATCCAGGCCGATCCTGAGCAACCGACGTGTCCCGTGGGACTTTCCGCAATGCGTGCGTGGAAGCCCCTGTCAGGTTCCGGAAATGGGAGCCAGAGGAGGGCGCGTTTCCTTGAACCGGAGCGTGAGCTTCGGTTCGCAACATGTTGAAGGAAATGCGATGAGCAAGCGCGAATCTTCGAAGTACAAAATCGACCGCCGCCTTGGCGAGAATATCTGGGGCCGCCCGAAGTCCCCGGTCAACAAGCGTGAATACGGCCCGGGCCAGCACGGCCAGCGCCGCAAGGGCAAGTTGTCCGATTTCGGCCTGCAGCTGCGCGCCAAGCAGAAGCTGAAGGGTCACTACGGCGACATCTCCGAGAAGCAGTTCCGCAAGACCTATGAAGAGGCCGACCGCCGTCGCGGCGACACTTCCGAGAACCTGATCGGCCTGCTCGAGTCGCGCCTGGATGCGGTCGTCTACCGCGCCAAGTTCGTTCCGACGATCTTCGCTGCGCGCCAGTTCATCAACCACGGCCATGTGAACGTGAACGGCCGCCGCACCAACATCGGTTCCTACCTGTGCAAGCCGGGTGATGTGATCGAGGTGCGCGACCGGTCCAAGCAGCTCGTCATCGTGCTCGAGTCCGCACAGCTCGCCGAGCGCGACGTGCCGGACTACATCGAGGCCGACCACAACAAAATGGTCGCCAAATACGTGCGCGTTCCGGGCCTGGCCGACGTTCCTTACGCGGTGCAGATGGAACCGAACCTGGTCGTCGAGTTCTACTCGCGCTGATCGGTTACGGAGACGGCATTTGCCGCCAGACTCCAAGCGGGTCTGGCGGCTTTCTCATTTCTGGGGATGCATCCTGCGATGCCATTCAACCGTCTGGCCGAGATGCGTGCGGGCGTGCTGCTTTGGCTCGCTGCATACGGGGCGCTGTGGATAGTCATACCGCTGGCATCCAATGCCGGGCTGCCGATAGACACTGTCGAGATTGTCGCCTGGGGACGTGAGTGGCTGGTCGGGCTCTATCGGCACCCTCCGATGAAGACCTGGCTGATGGAGATCGCGTTCCAGACGAGTGGAGGGTGGCTCGGCAGCGCCTACGTGCTGTCGGCTCTTGCATTCATTACGGCGCAGCTGGCGATCTTTGCTGCGATCCGTGACGTGCGCTCACGCTCTGTCGCGTTTGCCGCCGTGGTTCTGTCGGCACTGATCATCTATTTCGGCATACATCTACCGCAGTGGAACGCCAATATCGCACAACTTCCCTTCGCAGCCCTGTTCACACTGGGCATCTGGCGCGGGCTTGATCGCGGCGGCGCTCACTGGTGGCTTCTTGCCGGACTTGCCGCAGCAGGCGGCTTTCTCTCGAAATATTCCTTCGCGCTGATACCGGTGTCGGTCGCTATGCTGGTGCTCTACGACCCGTGGATGCGCAGCCGCGTCCGATGGGTGCCGGCGCTCCTGGCTATTTTTCTCATGCTGGTGCTGCTGACGCCGAATGCTCTCTGGCTGCTCAACAGCCCCGACGTCGCCGAACACAGCATGGCCGCCAATGACCGGCTGCACCTAGGTGGGTGGCTGCAACGGGTATTGTCGCCGCTGTCGATCATCGGCGTGACGCTGGCGGTTTCGATTCTGCCGGCAGTTGCGGTTCTTTTTGGGCTTAAGGCTGAGGAAGTAGCGCGTGACGACGGTGTTCGGGTGGCCAAGCTGCGGGCGCTTTTTGGCGCATCGCTGTTCGGGCCGATCGCCGCCGCAATCATCATTGCTATCGCGACTGGCGTGATGATAAAGGACCACTGGCTGATCGCAAATTTCCTCTTCATTCCCGGCTGGTTGTTGTTGCGGCTCGCGGGAGACCGCGCGACGGTCACGTGGAGCAATCGGGGCGCGGCGTTTGTCGTGATGACAACAGCCGTCATCGCATCTGTATATCCCCTCGAGCGCCTGTTGTACTACCGGTTGGCGGCGGAGCCGCTCCCCTGGGCGCCGTTGTTGCGGGCGGATGCGTTGGCAGACGTGGTGAAGGCAAAATGGATCGAAGGGCTCCGCGCGGCGGGCCTTCCGGAGACTACTCCCATCCCGGTGGTTGGCGGCAATGGCTGGGCGGCGATGGTCGCGAACGTGCTGCCAGAACGGCCTGCCTGGTACGAACATCTCGACCCCGCACTCTCTCCGTGGGTGAGTTCGGACATGCTCCGACGCGACGGCATCGTCGTGGTGGGGCCAGGTGATACGGCGCCGCTACGCGCGCTGGGGCTGTGCCGGATGGCGTCCACGGATTATCACTTTGCCAACACCCCCGATCTGGATGCGATGACTACCCAGATCGAGGTCTTCCTCCCCGCGGGCGATTGTCCGAACGGATAGGAACGTCAGCGCAAACGGTTCTCGATAGACCAGCGCGCAGCGATGAAATTGAGCACGGCGGCGACGGCGACGCCGAGGATCTTTGCGGGCCATAGACCGATTGTTTCGGTCAGCATCGCGATGGCGCCGCTAGAGACCCCGAGTGAAATCAGTGCACCGAGCGTGATGAAGCGGCCAAACGAACGCGCCTCGGAGAGCTGCTCGGAACGATCGAACGACCAACGCGAGTTCAGTGCGTAGGAAAACGACACTGCGACGAGCCAGGCGAGCAGGTTGGCGAACAAGGGCGCGGACGACGCGGTCACGAGAAGTGCGAAGACCGCCATGTCGACGACCGTATTGACTATGCCGACGGCGGCAAAGCGGAACGCCTTCACGCCCAGACGGCGGCTCCCCGATGCCATCAGCCTTTGCCTGCGAAACGCCGCCTGCGCGGCGTCGGCACGTCGATAACATCCACCCCGAGCGCATCGCGCACGACATAGAGCGGCCGGGCGCGAACCTGTTGGGAGATCCGCCCAATATATTCGCCCAGAATCCCGAGCGACATGAGATTGAGCCCGCCCATAAAGAGGACGGCCACGATCACCGACGGATAGCCGGCGACCTCGTTGCCGAAGATAAGCGTGCGGACCGTGACGAAAGCGCCGTAGGCGATGGCGATCAATCCGAAAAGCGCCCCGATATAGGACCAGACCCTGAGTGGCTTCGTGCTGGCCGAGATGATACCGTCTAACGCGAGTTCAGCCAGCCGTCTGTATGACCACTTCGTCTCACCGCCCGATCGCGGCGGGCGCTCGTACGTGACGTCGACGCTGGAATAGCCCACCCAGGAGTAGAGGCCTTTGGTGAAACGGGAGCCCTCCGGCAAGCGGTTGAGCGCGTCGACGACATCGCGGTCGAGAAGGCGGAAGTCGCCGGTGTTGGGCTTGATCGGCGGATCCGCGAGCCAGTTATACAAGGAATAGAACAGTCGGGCAGTGAGCCGTTTTGACCAGCTGTCATGCTCGCGACTAACCCTTACGCAGTTGACGACGTCCGCGCCATCGAGCCAGCCCTCGACCATCCTGTCGATCAGATGCGGCGGATCCTGGAGGTCGACGTCCATTGGGATCACAATATCGCCTGCGCAGTATCGGAAGCCGGCGGCCAATGCTGCCTCCTTGCCGAAGTTGCGCGAGAAGCGGACGAGCTTTATGCGCGGATCGGTACGGCCACGCTCAAGGAGAAGATCGCCTGTCCCGTCGGCGCTGCCGTCGTCGATGAAGAGGATTTCGAAGCTGCCGTCCAGCCGCCGCCGCGAAACCTCCTCGATAATGGGGAGGGCTGCATCGAAAAAGGCTTGTAGCGCCTTGCGCTCGTTGTAAACCGGAATGATCACGGACAAGGCAGGACGTCGTGCCGGCACTCCCGAGGACGAAGACATTTGACAACCCTTCCTCACGCCCAATGCAGGGCGGCGTTATCTTACGGGTCGATGGAGAGCAAGTGGAACTGATGGAATCTGTCCGAGTCTCCCTGGAGGGGACGCCGGAGGCAATCGACACCGGCGATACGGACGGGGCGCATCCGCTGTTCCGCGACGCTCCGCGCACGGTGGAGTTCAACAAGCTGCGCAAGCGGCTGATCCGCAACACGCGGCAGGCGCTCGATGATTTCGCCATGGTCAAGGCAGGGGAACGCTGGCTGGTGGCGCTCTCCGGCGGGAAGGATTCCTACGGACTTCTCGCACTGCTCCTCGACCTCAAATGGCGCGGCCTTCTGCCGGTCGAACTCCTCGCCTGCAGTCTCGACCAGGGTCAGCCGAACTTCCCGAAGCACATCCTGCCGGATTATCTGACAAAGATCGGCGTACCGCACCGGATCGAGTATCAGGACACCTATTCGATCGTGACCGACAAGATCGCCGAGGGCGCGACATACTGCTCGCTCTGCTCCCGGCTTCGGCGCGGACATCTCTATCGCATCGCGCGGGAAGAAGGTTGCTCGGCGCTGGTTCTCGGACACCATCGCGAGGATATCCTCGAGACGTTCTTCATGAACCTGTTCCACGGCGGGCGGCTGGCGGCCATGCCGCCCAAGCTGATGAATGACGAGGGCGATGTGATGGTGCTCAGGCCGCTCAGCTATTGCGCCGAGGCGGATCTGGCGAAATTCGCCGACGCGATGCAGTTTCCGATAATCCCGTGCGACCTGTGCGGCAGCCAGGACGGGCTGCAGCGCAACGCGATGAAAGCCATGCTGGACGACATCGAACGGCGTATGCCCGGGCGGAAGGATACCATGATCCGGGCACTCACCAACGTGCGGCCGAGCCACTTGCTCGACCGCACCCTGTTTGACTTCGCAGGTCTCTGACCCGCCTCTCAGTGGCCCGCCGACGAAGAGGTGCCGAAGAGCCGTCCCCGCTCCGCCACGAGGACCAGGGCGAGCCCGACCAATGCGACGCCGAAGAATCCGGCCGCCAGCGGCGTGACCGTCCCGTCGAACGCCTGGCCGATCATCGCGCCGACAACGCCTCCGCCGAGCGTCTGGATGAAGCCCTGGATCGACGAGGCAGTGCCTGCGATATGGCCGAGAGGTTCCATCGCGATCGAATTGAAGTTCGATCCGATCCAGCCGAACTGGATCATCACCAGTGCGAACAGGATGACGAAGGCGGCGAGCGGCACAGGGCCCGTCAGTGACCATACGAACCAGATCGCGCTGACGGTCATGAAGCCGAGCAAGGCGCCATGCGAAAGGCGGCGCATGCCGACGCGAGAGACCAGCTTCGAGTTGACGAAGGACGACACCGCCATCAGCCCGGCGACGACCGCGAACAGGACCGGGAACCAGGCACCCAGGCCGTAGATGCCGACATAGATCTGCTGCGCCGAGTTGATGAAGCCGAACAGGGCGGAAAATACCGCCGTCGAGGCCAACGTATAGCCGAGAGACATCCGGTTCGACAGAACGATGCGGAATCCCTGGGCGATCGACGACACGTCGATCTCCCGCCGGTCTTCCGGATGCAGAGTCTCCGGCAGACGAGCCCAGGTCCAAAAGGTGATCGCCGCGGCTATGAGCGCCATCAGCACGAAAATCATGTGCCAGTTGGCGAAGATCATCATCAGCTGTCCGAGCGACGGCGCAATGACCGGGATCACCATGAAGGTCATGAAGATCAGCGACATGACTTCAGCCATGGCGCGGCCGCCGAAACGGTCGCGGACGACGGACACGGCGATGACGCGCGTCGACGCGGCGCCGACGCCCTGGATGAAGCGCAGCGCGAGCAGAACCTCGAATGTCGGGGCAAAGACCGCGGCGGCGGCGGCCACCACGTAGATGGTGAGGCCGACAAGCAGCGGCCCGCGCCGCCCGAAGCGGTCGGAAAGCGGCCCGTAGACGAGCAGCGCCGCGGCCATGCCGCCGAAATAGGCCGAGATGACATACTGGCGGTGGTTCTCGTCGGCCACGTTCAGGCTGGCGCCGATCTCCTGGAGGCCGGGCAGCATGATGTCGATGGCAAGCGCGTTCAGCGCCATCAAGGCAGCGGCAAGCGCGATGAACTCCCAGCGCGGGAGCGAATCCTGGCGTGTTTCGGCCAGCGGGGTTCTCTGGTCCATGATCTTGGTCCAATCGGAATCACAGAAATGCAAAAGGATGCGCGGTTTCCCGTCACATCCTCTGCAGAGAGGCGCCTGAAGCGGCGCCCGGGTTGTTTGTCAGACGATCAGGCAGCGCCTTTGACGCTCACGCCCTTCTCGTCGAAGAAGCCCTGCAACTCGCCGGCCTGGAACATTTCGCGGACGATGTCGCATCCGCCGACGAATTCGCCCTTGACGTAGAGCTGCGGAATCGTCGGCCACTGCGAGTATTCCTTGATTCCCTGGCGGAGTTCGTCGGAGGTCAGGATATTGATGCCTTTGTAGTCGACGCCGAGGTAGTCGAGGATCTGCACGACCTGGCCGGAAAAGCCGCACTGCGGGAAGCCCGGGGTGCCCTTCATGAAGAGAACCACGTCGTTGCCCTTCACTTCGCTGTCGATGAACTCTGCAATCGCGCTCATGTCGATGATGCCTTCCGTGGCCGCGGCTTCGCATAACGAAGCGGAAACTCGTCATTGAGGCTTACATAAGCGATCGAGCGTGACCTGTCGAGATGAAGCGGTCACCTTTCGAAACCATCTTGCCGTCACTTGTCAGGATCGCGATTCCGCAGCCAGCGCAGGACGGTCATCTCGGGTTCGCTGAGGCGAGGCAGAGGCTTCCTGAATGAGCGCCTGGCCTTGTACAGCATTTCCGCCAGGTCGCCATTGCGCCAATCCTCGATGACGCCGGGATGCACGTAGCAGTTTCGGCAGACGGTCCGCGTGTTGCCGAGAACGGAGGCAACCTGGTCGATCGATTCGTTGAGGACCCGCCGCTGCTCATTCTGGGTTTCCGGCACCGGCACTGAAGCAAGGGTCACCGAAGCGTGGACGGTTCCTCCCCAGGTTCGGAAATGCTTGGAGGTGAAGGGCGACCCGGTCGTCTCGCGGATGTAGGCGTTGACGTCGTCGGAGCGGATTGCCCGCCGGGTTCCATCGTCGGAAAAATACTGGAACAGGTGCTGGCCTGGAATGTCCTGAGCGCCCTTGACGACGCGCGCTATGCGCCGGTCGGACAGCTTGAGTTGCCATTCCTTTCCCGACTTCCCGGTAAACGCAAAACGCAGTTTCGACCCTTCGACGCGGACGTGCCGGTCGCGCAGCGTGGTAAGGCCGAAGGACGCGTTTTCGCGGGCATAGGACGCATTCCCGACGCGGATCATCGTGTTGTCGAGCAGCCAGACGACGGCCGCGACGACACGCTCGAACGACAGGCTGCGCCGCCGGAGATCCTGATCGACGGCTTCCCGCAGCACCGGCAAGGCGCGGGCGAAATCCGGCAGGCTCGAGAACTTCACCTCATCGCGGCAGGCGATCCATCGCTCGTGATAACGGTACTGTTTGCGTCCCTTCTGGTCGCGGCCGGTCGCCTGAATGTGACCGTTCGGGTCGGGGCAGATCCAGACATCCGTCCATGCGGGAGGAATAGCCAAACCGTTCACGCGCTCGATCACGCCGCTCTCGTAAAGCCTGCGTCCTTTCGGGTCGACGTAGGAGAAGCCCCGAGCCGACCTGCGCCGACGGATGCCGGGCTGCTCGTCCGAGACATAGACCAGCGACAGCCGGTCGGCCGTCTCTTTCGTGCTGAGCAAGAGCGGATGGGGATCGTCGGCGGAACGGGCGAGGGTCTCGGACATGGCGCGCCAGTAATTCCCGGATGGGGAATCCGGTTCCACGGGCGATGTGGCACACGAGTCACCATGTGACGGTTACATGACGTGAAGTCTTGCCAGATTCGGGCGACGCGCGCACGATTCGACAAAAGCAGTTTGCGGAGCGAATCGCGCCCGAGGAGCAGACCATAGGAGAAGGTCATGCTCTTCAAGCAAATGATGCCCACGCGTGCCAGTGTGCGTGCCGCGTTCCTCCTGACGACGTTGCCGGTCGCGTCTTTCCCGACGAGTGCCCACGAGGCGCCGAAGGGGTGGGCGTATCCGCTGTCGTGCTGTTCGAACTTCGACTGCAAGCAGGTCGCCAACGGCTCGGTCAGCGAGCGGCCGGAAGGCTATGTCATCGCAACGGGCGAGGTCGTCGCCTACAACGACAAGCGGATACGCAACTCGCCCGACGGCGAATTCCACTGGTGCGCGCACCAGTCGGGCGTCGACGCGGGCCGCACCATCTGCCTGTTCGTGCCGTCGCGGTCCTTCTAGGTCGAAGCGCCAACGGGGATTCAAAGGAGCTGCCAGTCCGCATTGCGGACTGGGCGGGCAGTTGATCGCAATCCCGAAATTCCGATCATGGTAAAGATCGGATTCAATCTTTCTTGGTAATTTTCCATTCATAAAGGCCGCTGGCTTTCCGGGCGCCGCTCGGTCCTTCTTGTTCTGCGTATCGGGTCCGACATGCGACTTTCCGTTCTAGCCGCCTCCCTCCTTGCGTGCCTCGGCATCGCCGGCTGCATGTCGAGCAATGCCGCCGACGTGTTGAAAGTCGGGACTTCCGTCGAAACGACGGCATCGGTTTCGGGGCCGCGCCCCGATGCCGCGGTCGGCAAGGTCGTCGGCCTCGCGGAGGAACAGGAAAGCCAGATCGGCGAGGACGAATCCGCCGGCATCGATGCCTTGAAGGTTTCGGCGCTTGCAGAGCCTGACATGGTCGATGCGCCAGCCGTGAAGGCCGTCGCGCTGATCACCCCGCCGACGCCGGAGGCGCGGCCGCGGACACGCAGCTACGGCGCCGTGCAGCGGCAGCGTTTCCGCGATGCGAAGCCGATCAATTTCGGCAAGCGCAAGCCGGCGGACTATGCCGTGCACGGGGTCGACGTGTCGCGATGGCAGGGCGAGATCGACTGGGCGAAGCTGCGCAGCCAGGGTGCGAACTTCGCCTACATCAAGGCGACCGACGGCGGCGATCATCTCGATCCGATGTTCGCCAAGAACTGGCGCGAGGCGGACCGCGCCGGCCTGAAGCGCGGTGCCTACCATTTCTTCTACTGGTGCCGCAGCGCGTCGAGCCAGGCCGACTGGTTCATCCGCAACGTGCCGAGAGACCCGAACGCGTTGCCGCCGGTCATCGACGTCGAGTGGAACCATCTGTCGAGCTGCAAGAAACGGCCTTCGCGCGCGACCGTGCTCGAGAAGATGCAGGTCTTCATGGACAGGCTCGAAGCGCACTACGGCCAGCGCCCCGTCATCTATACGGCGCCCGACTTCTACGGCGACAATCTGAAGGGCGCTTTCCCGAACCACCCGTTCTGGCTTCGCGCCGTCGCCCAGCATCCCTCGAAGGTCTATCCGGGTAGGGAATGGGTGTTCTGGCAGTATTCCGGCTCCGGCCTCTCGCACGGCGTCAGGGGCAGGATCGACCTGAACGTCTTCTACGGTTCCGAATCCGACTGGCGCCGCTGGCTTGGCCGCCAGGAGCGCATCGCTGCCAACTAGCTTGTAGCGAGGGCCCTGGCGATCTTCGCCGCCAGGCGCGCATTGTTCTCGACGAGCGAGATGTTGGTCTTGAGGCTGGCGCCTTCGCTGAGTTCGAGGATCTTCTGAAGGAGGAACGGTGTCACCGCCTTGCCGCTGACGCCGTTCTCGTTCGCGGCCCGCTGCGCCGCCTCGATGAAGCGGCGCATTCTCGCCGCCGGGATCTCGTCTTCCTCAGGCACAGGATTGGCGATCAACATGCCGCCCGAAATGCCCAGTTCCTCACGGGTTTTCTGGAACCGCGCAATCGCTTCGGCGCTGTCGAGACGCAGCGGCGCTGGAAAGTCCGAGTGGCGCGACCAGAAGGCCGGCATCACATCCGCACCGTAGCCGACGACCGGCACGCCGCGCGTCTCGAGAACTTCGAGCGTCTTGGGAATGTCGAGGATCGCCTTGGCGCCGGCGGACACGACGATGACAGGGGTGCGGGCCAGTTCGTCGAGGTCGGCGGAAACATCGAAGCTCGATTCCGCACCCTTGTGCACGCCGCCGATGCCGCCCGTGGCGAAGACGCGGATGCCGGCGAGGTGTGCCGCGATCATGGTCGCCGCGACGGTCGTGCCGCCGGTGCGGCGTTCGGAAATGGCAAAGGGCAGGTCCGCGCGCGACAGTTTCATCGCACCCGGCGTGGTCGCGAGCGCGGCCCGCTCGCCGTCGGAAAGCCCGATTTTGAGGCGGCCGTCCATGACCGCGATGGTGGCGGGCACGGCGCCTTCCTCCTCGACGATCGCCTCGACTTTGGCCGCCATGTCGTTGTTGGCGGGGTACGGCATGCCGTGCGTGATGATGGTGCTTTCCAGTGCCACGACCGCTTCGCCGCGCACCAGCGCCCTGTTCACGTCGGGATGGATGTCGACCTGGGTGATCGGCTTGTCGGTAAGCATCTGGGGTCTCCTTGACTGCCTCATGCCACCGGAACGGCCGCCGGCACAAGCGCCAGTGCGGATGCGAATTCGTTGGCGTCGAAGGCCGGCACGGCGAGGGGCGATTCGAGCGCGAGCATGGCGGCGGCGAGGCCCTCGCGCGCGGAGTCGGGGAGCGACAGGCCACGGGCGAGGGCGGCGACGGTCGCACCAGCCAGCGCGTCGCCGGCGCCTGTGACATCGGAGATGTGGCGCGGGGAGGGCGGGGCGATGCTGTAACGCATGGTCGTATCGAGGATCTCCACGGGTCTGGCGCCGTCGGTCACGACTGCGCCGCGCAGGCCCTTGGCGCGAAGGAACGCGAGGACGTCTGCCGGACTGCCCGCGTCGAGGCCCGCCAGCGCGCACGCCTCCTTGCGGTTCACGAACAGGCAATCGATCCTCTCAAGAATACCGGCCAGCCGGACGACCTTTGCCGGCGAAATGCCGATCGCGTATAGCGGCTTGCCCGCGGCCGCGTTCGCGACGAGTTCGAGCGCCGCGGCAGGCAGGTTCGCATCGCACAGGATCGCGTCGGCACCCGCGATGGCGTCGCGGCAGGCAGAGCGGCGAAGCTGGCGCGGGAAGAGATCGTAAAGCCCCATGTCGGCGAAGCCGGCGATCAATTCGCCGTCGCGGTCGATGAGCGCCGTGTAGCTCGCCGTGACGCGGTCGAGGAAGACCGCCGAATGATCCTCGATGCCGGCCTCGGCGATCTCGCGGGCAACTCGCTCGCCGCCGGAATCGCCGCCCCGCATCGAGATCAGCGCGCAGCCGACGCCGCGCCGGCGGGCCGTGCGCAGCGCGTTGAAGACCACGCCGCCGACATCCTCGCGCATCGCCCCCGGGTTCGAGGCGCCGGGCACATAGATCCCCGCGACCTGTCCGCGGCGGTCGATATGCGCGCCGCCGATACCGAGCAGTAGCGGTGGTCTGGATGTGGTTCTTGTCATGCGAAGCGGCTGATCCGAACGTTGCGACGACGCGGAGAGTAGGGCCGGTCGGACGGCCGTTCAATGTGCTCCGGACAGAGCCTTCGGATCGGGCGGAGCGGAAAACTGCTCAAAAAAAAAGCAAGGCCCGAAGGCCTTGCAGATTAACGCGTCCGATCTGTTTCCGGTTACCGGCGGCAGCGAAATCTCGCGCCTAGATCGCATCCTCCCAAGACTTTGACCGCGTAAAGGGGCAATTTCCTTCGCCCATCTGGTTATGGCGGAAACCCTAGACCAAATTTCACATACTTGTCACGAGGAATTTTGCTTTGAAATGAGCATTGATGTGGTGCGGTGCACAATGAAGTCGCATCAGCTGCCGCGGATTTGATCAGGCAACGGGTTTGCCTTTCGGAACGGTGCGGGCGGGTTTCCATTTCGCCTTGAAATCGCTATGAAGCCCGCGCAAATCCTGCCCGGAGGTCGTTCGATTCCGTCCGGGCTTCCTCCCTCACGGAATAGATGATGCGTCTGTCGCGCTACTTCCTGCCGATCCTCAAAGAAAATCCGCGCGAGGCCGAAATCGTCTCGCATCGCCTGATGCTGAGAGCCGGCATGATCCGCCAGCAGGGGCAGGGCTCGTTCACCATGCTGCCGCTGGGAAAGCGGGTTCTGGACAAGGTGTGCAGGATCATCCGCGAGGAGCAGGACCGCGCCGGGGCGCTCGAAATCCTGATGCCGACGATCCAGTCGGCGGAGCTGTGGAAGGAAAGCGGCCGCTACAACGACTACGGCAAGGAGATGCTGCGCATCAAGGACCGGCAGGAGCGCGACCTGCTTTACGGTCCGACCAACGAGGAGATGGTGACGGAGATCTTCCGCTCCTACGTCAAGTCGTACAAGGACCTGCCGCTCAACCTCTACCATATCCAGTGGAAGTTCCGCGATGAGGTGAGACCCCGCTTCGGCGTGATGCGCGGACGCGAGTTCCTGATGAAGGACGCCTATTCGTTCGACCTCGATTTCGACGGCGCCAAGGCGGCCTACAACCGCATGTTCGTCGCGTATCTCAGGACCTTCACGCGCATGGGGTTGAAGGCGATCCCGATGCGCGCCGACACCGGCCCGATCGGCGGCGATCTTTCCCACGAGTTCATCATCCTGGCGGAGACGGGCGAGAGCCAGGTGTTTTGCCACAAGGACTTCCTCGAGCTTGCCGTGCCCGGCGAGAATGTCGACTTCGGCAATGACGGCGAGATCGCCGGCATCGTCAAGGACTGGACGACGCCCTACGCGGCGACCGACGAGATGCATGACGAAGCGGCCTGGAGCGGGATCGCCGAGAGCGACAGGCTGTCGGCGCGTGGCATCGAAGTCGGCCATATCTTCCATTTCGGCGAGAAATACTCGAAGCCGATGAACGCCAAGGTGCAGGGTCCCGACGGCAAGGAGCATTTCGTCTCGATGGGCTCCTACGGCATCGGCCCGACGCGGCTAATCGCGGCGATCATCGAGGCGAGCCACGACGAGGCCGGCATCATATGGCCCGAGAGCGTGGCGCCGTTCGAGGTGGTGATCATCAACATGAAGGCCGGCGACGCCGAGTGCGACGGTGTCTGCGAACAGCTCTATGCGGCTTACCAGGCAGCGGGCATCGACGTGCTCTACGACGATACAGACCAGCGCGCAGGCGGCAAATTCGCGACCGCCGACCTGATCGGCATCCCCAACCAGGTTATCGTCGGCCCGCGCGGCGTCACCGCCGGCGAGGTCGAGCTGAAGCGGCGCGCCACGGGCGCACGCGAGACGACGAAACTGGCCGATCTCCTCGCCTTCATCGGGAAGTCCGCATGACCGACGCGGCGGCGGCTTCGCAGTCTGCTCGCGCGACAAGGGCGAAGCACGCCGGCGCCGGCCCGTTCTCCCTGTTCGAGCGCATGGTTGCCTGGCGCTATCTGCGCTCCAAGCGCAAGGAGACGGTGATCTCGGTCATCGCCTCGATCTCCTTCATCGGCATCATGCTGGGCGTGGCGACGCTGATCATCGTGATGGCGGTGATGAACGGTTTCCGCACCGAACTCCTGACGCGCATCCTCGGCATCAATGGCCACCTGATCCTGCAACCGATCGACAGGCCGCTCGACGACTATGCCGAGGTTGCTGCCCGCATCGCCGGCGTGCCGGGCGTCAAATACACGATCCCGCTGGTGGAGGGGCAGGTCCTCGCGTCCGGCCGGCAGGGAACCGCCGGCACGGGCGCGCTGGTGAAGGGCATCCGAGAGGCGGACATCAAGAACATTCCGCTCGTCGCCGGCAATGTTCGGCAGGGCGAGCTGAACGGCTTCGACACCGGCGAGGGGGTCGCCATCGGCACCCGCATGGCCGAGAATCTCGGACTCGGCCTCGGTGACTTCATTACGCTCGTGTCGCCCGATGGAGACGTCACGCCGCTCGGCACCAATCCACGCGTGAAAGCCTATCCGGTGACGGCGATCTACGAGATCGGCATGTCGGAATATGACGCGCTGATCGTGTTCATGCCGCTGGCGGAAGCGCAGCTCTATTTCAACTCGGAAGGGATCGCGCAGACCATCGAGATCTTCATCGACGATCCCGACAAGGTCGATGAGCTGAGGGAGCCGATCGAGGCGGCGGCACAGCGCCAGCTCTATCTGACCGACTGGCGCTTCCGCAACCAGACCTTCTTCTCGGCTCTCCAGGTCGAGCGCAATGTCATGTTTATGATCCTGACGCTGATCGTCCTGGTCGCGGCACTCAACATCATCTCGGGCCTCGTGATGCTGGTGAAGGACAAGGGCAGCGACATCGCTATCCTGCGCACAATGGGCGCGACGCGCGGTGCCATCATGCGCATCTTCATGATGACGGGCGCGGCGATCGGCATGACCGGGACGATCGCGGGCGTGATCCTCGGCATCATCGTCTGCCTCAACGTCGAATCGATCCGCCAGTTCTTCTCCTGGGTTTCGGGAACGACGATCTTCAACCCTGAGCTCTACTTCCTGTCCAAGCTACCGGCCGAGATCAACATGAGCGAAACGGTGTCGGTGGTGGTGATGGCGTTGGCGCTGTCCTTCCTGGCGACGATCTTCCCGGCCTGGCGGGCTGCCCGGATCGATCCGGTCGAGGCTTTGCGCTACGAATGAGCACGGTCCTTGAACTCAGGGCGGTCGAACGCCACTATCAGCAGGGCGAGGAGCGGCTGGCGATCCTGGTCGATGCCGACTTCGCCATGTCGCGCGGCGAGATGGTGGCGCTGGTCGCGCCGTCGGGCGCCGGAAAGTCCACACTGCTGCATCTCGCCGGCCTGCTCGAGCGCCCAAACTCCGGCGACGTGGTGCTGAACGGGCGCGCCTGCGGCCGGCTGGGCGACGACGAGCGCACCGCGATCCGCCGCAACGAAGTCGGTTTCGTCTACCAGTTCCATCATCTCCTGCCCGAGTTCACGGCGCTGGAGAACGTGATGATGCCGCAGATGGTGCGCGGCTTGGACCGCAAGGAAGCGGCGACGCGCGCTGCACAGCTGCTCGACTACATGCGGGTAGGCCCCCGCGCGCAGCACCGTCCGTCCGAACTCTCCGGCGGCGAACAGCAGCGCGTGGCGATTGCGCGCGCGGTCGCCAATGCCCCGTCTCTGCTGCTCGCCGACGAGCCGACGGGCAATCTGGATCCGGACACGGCCGTCTACGTGTTCGAGGCGCTGGAAGCGCTGGTGCGCCAGTCGGGACTCGCGGCGCTGATCGCCACCCACAATCACGACCTCGCCGCCCGCATGGACCGGCGCGTGACGCTGTCCGGCGGCAAGATCGTGCCGTTCTGAGCAGGCCCCGCTCAAACTTTCGGAATTAACCATGCGGCAGGGTCATCGCTGCCCGAGGTCTGTTTGCGATTGACGATAGAACAGAAAGGGAACATATTGAAAACAGAAACAGATTTTAGGAGAATCTTCCATGACCGACATGCTTCAGGACGTCGTCGCGCTCGTCTCCGTCGGCACTTTCCTCGTCTCGCTCGCCATGTGGATCGGAGCGTTCTGAGCGGTCGTCACAGCTGCGTGAGAATTGCCGCACGGCCAAAGGCTTAAGTATTTCTTCCGCATCGACAGCTAGTTTAGCATCGAAACAGGATGGTTCTCGATGCCAGGCTGGGCGGCCGTAGCACTGATCGTCGTCAATCTCGGGCTGATCTTCCTCCTGATCGCGGCACCGGTCGGCGTGCGCACGATCAGCCGCACGGTGCGCATCGCAGCATCCGCTTGCCGCGTCTGGGACGCGGTCCATCCGCTGGGAAACGATGCCGGCTGGTCCGGCGAGATCCTCGCCGCCGACCCCGTCGCGGACCGGCCGGACAGGGTGCAGCTCGTCGTTGACTGGGAAGGCCGGGACGGTTTGCCGATCCGCCGGATCGCCGAGCTGACCGAGGTCGCCCGGGACCGGTCCTTCGCGATGCGCATCGTCGAGGACAGTTCGCTCGACACCGGGTTCTGGGAGCATTTCGCCGAGCAGGTCGAGCTCTCGCCGGCGGACGGCCATGTTCGCCTGACCATCCGCCAGACCGATTCCTATCGCGGCGCGGCGTTCCTGGTGTTTCGCTACTTTGCCCTTCGACGCAGGATGGCCAAGCTGAAGCGGTGGGCCGAAACCGGGGCCTACCGCCGGGGCGGCATGTTCGAGCATCCGCTGACCCAGGTGGCGATGGCGGCTGCCTCCGTCATGATATTATGGACGCTCACGGGCTTCACCGTCGGCGGACTGGCCTTTGCCGTGATGCTCACCGCCGTCGTCGCGCTGCACGAACTCGGACACATGGCGGCGTTTCGCGTCACCGGGCACCGGCGCACCCGCATGATCTTCATTCCGCTGCTTGGCGGCATCGCCATCGGCGGGCGGCCCTATGACAGCCATTTCGAGGTCGCCTTCGTCGCCCTGATGGGCGCCGGCTTCTCCGCATTCGTCGTACCGCCGCTGATGCAGGTCGGCGCGCTGGCGGTCGCGGGCGGCAATGTCCATGGCGGCAATTTCATGGCCGCGCTGGTCGGCTGCATCGCGCTCTTCAATCTCGCCAATCTGGTGCCCGTCTGGAAGTTCGACGGCGGCCAGGTGTTGCGCCAGATCTGCCCGCCGGGATTGCCGCTCGCGATCAGTTCCTTCGTCCTGCTCGGGCTGTTCCTGGCGGTCGGATGGCTTGCAGGATTCCCGCCGGCGGTCGTCCTCACATCCGGCGGCGTCTTCGCCGCGCTCAGCCTGATGACGTCGGGCAATTCGGTGAAGCCGCGTGACGCGCTCACACCCATCGATATGGGTGGGCGACTCTCCCTTGCCGCGGCTCTTGTGGCCGTGACCTTCATCCACGGCCTCGGCGTGATCTGGGCATTCAGCCACCTCGGTTGAGGTCAGTCTCCGACCGCGATGCCTTCCCGGCGCGGGTCCGCACCGCCCTCGATGCCTGCTGAGGATATCGCGACACCGTGCAGTCCCGAATTCTGCTCCTTCTCCGCGGTCTTGTAGCCTAGCGCCTCGAGATCCTTTGCCAGCCTCGGCGCGGTCGTCCCGGCCTCGAGGTCGTAGGTTCCGAACCGGTTGGTGAGATGAGGCAGGGCGGTGGCCCAGCTGATGTCCATCTTCCAGTCGACCAAAGCGATGATCGTCTTCGCGACATAGGGGATGATGTTCGACCCGCCTGGCGAGCCTAGCGCGAAGACCGGCTTGCCGTCCTTCAGAACGATGGTCGGCGACATGGAGGAGCGCGGCCGTTTTCCGGGCTCGACGCGGTTGGCGACTGCGCGGCCGTCTTCTTCCGCCACGAAGGAGAAATCGGTGAGCTGGTTGTTGAGCAGGAAGCCGCCGCTCATCAGCCGCGCGCCGAAGCCGTTTTCGATCGAGCTGGTGACGGAGGCGATGTTGCCGGCGGCGTCGACGATGACGAAATGAGTGGTGGAAGGTATCTCGAAGGACAGACCGTCGCGCCTGAGTTCGGCCTTGTCCCAGGGCGGATTTCCAGCCGTGGCGCCATCGGCGGGCAGGGCGGTGGGGCGACGCAGCAACTCTGAGCGGCCCTTGAGATAGTCCGGGTTGAGCAGGCCCTTCGGGATCGAGACGAAATCGGCGTCGGCGATGTAGCGCTCGCGGTCGGCGAAGGCGAGGCGCGTCGCGTCACCGATGATGCGCCAGCTTTCGGGATCCTCCGGCCCCAGCGTGGCGATGTCGAACGGCTCGATCATGCCGAGGATCTGGCCGATGGCAAGCGCCCCCGAAGAAGGCGGTCCCATGCCGCAGACCTCGAAGCCTCGGTAAGGTGCGCAGACGGAGGGCCGTTCGATAGCTGCATAGGCGGCAAGATCGTCGAGCGAAAGGCCGCCGGGGTTCGTCTGATGATCCCGAACCGCCTGAACGATGCCCTCGGCGATCGGCCCCTTGTAGAAGGCGCCCGGCCCATCCTTCGCGATGGTCGCCAGCGTCTGCGCATAGGCCGCGTTCGTCAACCGGTCGCCGGCCGCGATGGCTTTGCCGCCGGGATAGAAATAGTCGCGCGTGGTCGGCTGGACGCCAAGCTTGTCGGCATCGTCGGCGACGAGCTGGGCTAACCGCGGCGAGACTTCAAAACCGTCGGTTGAGAGCCTGATCGCCGGCTCGAACAAGGCCGCCCACTCGAGTTTGCCATATCGGCCATGCACCTCGCCCAGCAGCCGCACCACGCCCGGCGTGCCGACGGATCGGCCACCCACGACGGCATCGAAAAATTTGAGCGGCTTGCCGTCGGCGCCGAGAAAGAGATCAGGCGTAGCCGCCTTCGGCGCGGTTTCCCGGCCGTCGAAGGTCGTGACCTTGCCGGTGGCCGCGTCGTACCAGACGAGGAAAGCACCGCCGCCGAGGCCCGAGGATTGCGGCTCGACCAGGCCGAGCACGGTCTGGACGGCGACGACCGCGTCCGCTGCCGTGCCGCCGGCACGCAGCACGTCGAGCCCCGCCTGCGCTGCCAGCGGATTGGCGGCGACCACCATCTGGCGCTCCGCGTGGACGGCGGTCTTTGGCGCGGCTGTCGTCGCGGCTTCCGGCGCGACCGTGTCCGTCGCCTGCTGGGCCCCGGCCGCAAGCGGAAGGGCAAGAGAGACGGCGATTGCCGCGATGGCGAACGGCTGGAACAGCTTGATCATGGGCACCTCCGGAACCGAGTTGCCCGGTCAGGATAGCGGCCCGAAGACCTCTTCGAAAGCCGCCTTCAGCGCGACGTCGAGATCGGCCATCGTCGCCGGCAGGCCGAGATCGACGAGGCTGGTGACGCCATGCTCGGAAATGCCGCACGGCACGATGCCGCCATAGTGCGCGAGGTCCGGTTCCACATTGATCGCGATGCCGTGGAAACTCACCCATTTGCGCAGCCGGATACCGATCGCGGCGATTTTGTCCTCGGCCGGGCGGCCGAGCACCGGCGGCCTGTCGGGACGCACGACCCAGACGCCGACGCGGTCCTCGCGCCGTTCGCCTCTGACGTTGAAGCGCGCCAGCGTACGGATGATCCATTCCTCGAGGCTTGCCACGAACAGCCGCACGTCCTCGCGCCGGCGCTTCAGGTCGAGCATGACATAGGCCACGCGCTGGCCGGGGCCGTGATAGGTGTATTCGCCGCCGCGGCCGGCCGCAAAGACCGGGAAGCGGTCTGGCTGGACGAGGTCCTGCGGCTGCGCGCTGGTGCCGGCGGTGTAGAGCGGCGGATGCTCGACCAGCCAGACCATCTCCGGCGCCGCGCCGGCGCGAATCGCCTCGGCGCGCGCCTCCATGACGGCAAGCGCATCCGGATAGGCGACGAGACCGGGCTCGATCCGCCACTCGACGGGCCGGCCCGCCTCGCGGGGCCAGAAATCGGCGACGATGTCCTGCCTGATATTCACGCTTCGCACTCGGTTTGCGAGGGAGATATGGACCTTCGCCGCCCGATCGTCCAGTCGCGGCGACCGGTTGCGGAACGGCGGCGCGGCGCGGGTCGAAAAGCCGGAAATTAGCCTGCCGGCGCACTTGTTTAGGGGAGGGCTATTTGCTACATGCCCCGGGCCGGTCGAGGCCGGCATCTACCACGTGCGGTCGTGGCGGAATTGGTAGACGCGCAGCGTTGAGGTCGCTGTGGGGCAACCCGTGGAAGTTCGAGTCTTCTCGACCGCACCAACTCTTCTCCCGAAGTATTATTTTCCGGCCCGGCGTCGTGTACCGCCGGACAAGCGTTGTCGTGCTAGCCGAAACTGCTGCGTCGCCAGCTTTCTGACCCGGAATCCGTACCGGTTGACGCGATCGGCTGAGCTGCTCCCCGTCTTTGGATCGCCCCGGGCCGGAACTTCCGGGGTGGGAGCTCAGGGCGGCGCGGCCGCCGATAAGCCTTTCATGAGCGATATCGGCGGCTTGTTGCCGATCGCGCTGTGGGGTCGGACTGTGTTGTAGTCCTTACGCCATTCCTCCATCTTGGCTCGGGCGTCGTCAAGGCTCAGGAACCAGTGGGCGTTCAAGCATTCCGCCCGGAACTTGCCGTTGAAAGACTCGATGAAGGCATTGTCCGTGGGCTTGCCCGGCCGCGAGAAGTCGAGCTCGACACCCTTCTGGTATGCCCATAGGTCGAGGTCGCGGGAGATGAACTCGGAGCCCTGGTCGACCCTGATCGCGGTCGGATAGCCGACCGTCTTGCAGGCCAGTTCCAAGGTCTTGACCACATCCTCGCCGCGGTAGCTGAACCGTGGATCGACCACCGGCGAGAACCGCGAGAAGGTGTCGACGACGGTGAGCACGCGGATCTTGCGGCCCGTCGCCAGTTGGTCATGGACGAAGTCCATCGCCCAGACCTGGTTGCCCTGTGTCGCATCGGTCCGGTCCTCTCGCAGCTTCGCCTTCACCCGGCGCTTCGGCGTCTTGTTCCGCAGCTGAAGGCCCATCTCCTTGTAAAGGCGATAGATCCGCTTCGGATTGACCACCCAGCCCTCGCGACGCAGCAGGACATGCACGCGTCGGTAGCCATAGCGCACGCGCGTCTGGGCGATCTCCCTGATCCTGGCTTTGAGGTCGGCCTGCTCGCCGCGCTTCGACTTGTAGTGATAGAGCGACGTATCGATCCGAAACGTCGCACAGGCCCGGCGGATAGACACCTTCCAATCCGCTCGGACCTCATCCACAAGCCGCCGCCGACGGGCAGGCCTCATAGCTTTCGGCGGATGCAGGGGCTGAGGGTCGGTTTCGCCGCGGCAACTCTGGCCGAGGCGGTTGCCATCGCGCTGGTTTTCTGGTGGTTCCTCGGCGGCGTGGCATCTATGCGACCGAAGGGGCTGAGCGACATCGCCAATGTCTATTACAGCCACAACAGCCCCCTTCTGTTGGCGCCTGTCGTCATCTTCGTCTTTGCCTGGAATAGCGGGGCGATCAGCCGGATCTTGTCGCTCCGACCACTTGTATTGCTCGGCCAGATCAGCTTCTCGACCTATATGCTCCACCAGATCGTCATCCGATTTGCAGCGACCAACGATTGGCATAGCGCGCTTGGTACACCTGCGGCTGCCGGCCTTGCCGTCGCGATCTCCTACGCCGGATCGTGGCTCATATGGCGCTTCGTCGAGGAGCATTTCCGACGTGTGATCGTACATCGTCTCGCTCGGGTGCCGCTGCCGCTTTCTGCGCATACGGTCAATGGACAATCCGGTCCGCCCGATCAGAGACTATTATCCGCTCGTGGGATGGATTGATCGGCCTCGCGAGCAGCGGGTGGGGGCCAGATTCGCAGAAATCGCAACCCACGACGGTAAGGGCGGGACGAGGCAGCGGGCATTTGGAACAGACTGACGACTGCTTATCCGCTCCCAATTGTCGGAGGAATGCCGACATTCAAAGTGATGAAGGGTTATTGGCCGGCTATCCCGCCTATATCGATGCGAACCTGCGAATAATATTTGCTATCAGCTTGTACTCGAGCTTGCCCCTATCCCGCCAGCCGCCCGTCGACCATCCTGTAGATGCGGTCCAGGCGGCCGAGGATCTTGTCGTCGTGGGTGACGGCGATGATCGCCGCATCCTGGTCGACCGCCAGCTTGTGGAGCAGGTCCATGACGATGCCGGCGCGGGCCGAATCGAGCGCCGCAGTCGGCTCGTCGGCGAGGATGATGCGCGGCCGGTTGGCGAGCGCCCGGGCAATCGCCACGCGCTGCGCCTCACCGCCGGAGAGCTGCCCCGGCATCGCGGCCGCGCGGTGCTCGACCTGGAGATAGGTCAGGAGTTCGCGCGCCCGCGCCGCCGCGGCGTTCATCTTCCAGCCGGCAAGGGTGAGAACCAGCGCGACATTGTCGGTGCAGTTGAGGAACGGAAGCAGGTTGTGCGACTGGAAGATGAAGCCGATCTTGTCCAGCCTCAGGCGCCTCAGGTTGCCGCGCAGCCATCTGTTGTCATAGACGACCTCGCCGTCGAGACGCATCCAGCCGCCGTCCGGCTCGAGGATGCAGGCGATCGCATTCAAGAGGGTGCTCTTGCCCGATCCGCTGGGGCCGAGGAGGCCGACGACCTCGCGCGCATTGATCGTCAGCGTCACGTCGCGCAGCGCGTCGACGCGCGCCTCGCCTTCACCGAAATGCTTTGAAATCCTCCGGATCTCGACCAGGGCATCGGCGGGCTTCGTCTCCACCATCGGTTCTAACCCGCCAGGGCGCGGGAGGGGTCGACCTTGACGGCGACCCTTACCCCCAGCGCGCTCGCCGCCAGGCAGACCACGACGACGACCACGAACAGGCCGGCGATGTCGGTGGGCAGCATCTCGATGCGTCGCGGAAAGACGCCGCGGAAGAGATAGACGAGCAAAGTGCCGATGACGAAGCCGCTCACCCCCATCAGCAGCGCCTGCTGGACGATCAGGCCGATGATCGTCCTGTCTGGCGCCCCGATCATCTTCAGCGTGGCGATGTCGCGGGTCTTGTCCAGCGTCAGCGTGTAGACGATCAATGCGATGATCACGGCCGATACGAGCGTCAGCACGGTCATGAACAGGCCGATCTGGCGGCTGGCCCGTTCGATGACGGTGCGCGTCAGAAGCGTCTCCTGCTGGGCGCCCGTCAGAACCGACAGGTGCTTCCAGCGGGCGATCTCGGCGGCGATCACCGCGGACGGCACATTGGGCGAAACCCTGGCGACAACCGCGTTGACGAAATCGGTGCCGCTGCGCTGGGCGCCGCGCGCCGCCTCCTTGCGCGCCGCCGGCGGCGCAAGGTCGAA
The DNA here is from genome assembly GCA_019635735.1 of Mesorhizobium sp. GTDB lineage: Bacteria > Pseudomonadota > Alphaproteobacteria > Rhizobiales > Rhizobiaceae > Mesorhizobium_A. The sequence goes on along the minus strand of JAHBYX010000015.1, from coordinate 15,509 downwards.
TTGCAGCTGCTGGGCGTCCCGCAGCGCCATGTAGAGAACGGAATCGCCCGACAGTGTCACCACGCCCGAGGTTAGGCCGACCACCGTGAAGTTGTCGCGGCCGAGGGTTATCCGCTCCCCGACCTTCAGGCCGGTCTGCCGGTCGGCGATCAGCTCGAACCTGCTGGAGGTGATCTGGCGACCGTCGGTCAGGTGAGCCGGAGCGCCCGGCCGGCCCGGTTCATAGCCGACGATCTGGATGCGCAGACGGCGGCCATTGTGGAGGAGCTGGACAGTCTGCAGGGTCAGCGACCCCGCTTCCTCGACACCGTAGATCCGCGCCACCAGCTCGCGCGTGTCGCCCGGCACGCGGGATGCCTCGGCGAACGGCCCCTGCGAGCCGGACTCGACGATCCAGACATCCGCGTCGGTGGCGTTGAGCAACGCCAGCGCATCGGCCGTCTGGCCGCGGTAGATGCCCGCCATGGTGACAACCACACCCAGCAGAAGGCTAAGCCCCAGGCAGGTGAGGATGAAGCGACCGAGCTTGTGGCGGATGTCGCGGAAGGCGAGGTTCATTTGCCCGCGACCCGTGCGGAGCGTCCCTCTGCAAGGCCACTCGTCGGGGCGCTCACGATCTGCGCACCTTCCGGAAGGCCGTCGACCACTTCGACACGGCCGTCGAGGGTTCTGAGGCCGAGCTGCAGGGTCGCCTTGGCCAGCCTGCCGTCCTTCAGCGTCCAAACCTGGCCGCGGTCATGCGTCAGGTCGGTGATCGCCGAGAGGGGGACGAGGAGTGCGTCGGCAAGAGTCGCGAGCGTGATGACGACCTCCGCCTGTTCGCCGAGATGGAACGTGCCGGGGCATTCCTCGCATTTCACGTAGACGCGGCGCTCTTCGTTGACCCGGTCGCTTTCGATGTCGATGCGGGCGACGCGCGCGGCATGAACGAGGCCCGGCTGCGAACGCAACGTCACGCGGGCCGGCTGGCCGATTTCGATGCGGCCCGACTTCGCTTCGTCGACATAGGCGAGCACCCAGATGCTCGCCGGATCGGCGATGGTGTAGAGCGTCTGGCCGGGGTTGAGGATCGAGCCCAGTTCGCCCTGGCGCGCCACGATCAGCCCGTCGAACGGTGCCGTGAGGGTGTATTTCGCCAACCGTGCCTCCTCGACGGCGAGCAGTGCCTCCGCCTGCCGGACGTTTTCGTCCGCGACGTCCACCGCGCTTTCGGCAAGGGCTACGTCGGCGAGTGCGATCTCGTAGGCCGCACGGGCTTCCTCGGTCGCTTCGCTGGAAGCGGTGCCGCGACGGGCGAGTTCGTCACGCCTTTCGCTGATTGCCTGCTTCTGCCGCATCGCCACCTGGCTGCGGCCGACCGTCGCGCGGGCCTGCGCGGCAGCGGCACGCGCCTGGGCCGCCGCGGCCTTCATGGACGTCACCCGGGCGCTCTGTTCGCTGCCCTGGAGCTCCGCGAGCACCTGGCCTTTCACGACCTTGTCGCCGAAGTCGGCGGCGAGCGTCACCAGGGTGCCGGACACTTCGAAACCCAGTTGCGAGATCGTGCGGGCCTCCACCGTGCCGAGTCCGAAAACCTCGACCGGAACGTCCTTTTCCGGTCCGACCACGGTCACGTCGACCGGCTTCCATCGCATGAACGCGAAACCGGCGATCAGCAGAGCTGCCAGAACAAACAGAGTCAGCGGCAGGGTGAATCTTTTCAGTGTTACGGCCATCGACGTTTCACCAGCCCGTTCCTCCACCCCGTCGACTGACCTGGAATCCAGCCGGCACCTGCTGGCAAACACGTCGAGCCGCGGTCGTGCCGCAAGCGCTATCGACTAGCAGAGAACAAGGCTGCCGGTCCATGTGACATACCGGTTGACGCCTAAGGTGTATCTACTTGCGGGCGTCGCAATTCGATTGATGTTTCGCATGCGGCGACGGTAAGGGTGGGGCGAAGCAGCCGCAAACAGGGAGGCGCCTTTGGAAGAGCCCAACGAACGCGCTCCCGCTCCCCACGACTATCAGGGCGGCGCCGATATATACGGCGAGGGCGGCGCCATCCGCGCGTCATATCTGGCCCATATCGGCGCGGCGATCGCGGACCGCGACGTATTGATCCTGAAGCAGGATCTCGCCGACCTTCACCAGTCCGAGCTCGGCGATCTGCTGGAAGCATTGCTGCCGGACCAGCGCCGGGCACTGGTCAGCCTGCTCGGCGAGGACTTCGATTTCGCCGCTCTGACGGAAGTCGACGATTCGATCCGCCAGGAAATCGTCGACCACCTTCCCAACGAGCAGATCGCGCAGGCCGTCCAGGAGCTCGATTCCGACGACGCGGTCTACATCCTGGAAGATCTCGACGAGGACGACCAGGAGGAAATCCTCTCGCAGCTTCCGTTCACCGAGCGGATCAGGCTGCGCCGGGCTCTCGACTATCCCGAAGAGACCGCCGGCCGGCGCATGCAGACGGAATTCGTCGCCGTGCCGCCGTTCTGGACCGTCGGCCAAACCATCGACTATCTGCGCGAAGACCAGAACCTGCCCGACCGGTTCGCGCAGGTCTTCGTCATCGATCCCACGTTCCGCCTGCTCGGCGCCGTCGACCTCGACATGATCCTGCGCACCAAGCGCGCCGAGAAGATCGAGGACATCATGCACGAGACGCGCCACGCGATCCCGGCGACGATGGACCAGGAGGAGGCGGCGCAGGAGTTCGAGCAGTACGATCTGCTGTCGGCCGCTGTCGTCGACGAGAACGAGCGGCTCGTGGGCGTGCTGACCATTGACGACGTCGTCGACGTCATCCAGCAGGAAGCCGAGGAGGACATCATGCGCCTCGGCGGCGTCGGCGACGAGGAACTGTCGGACAGTGTGCTAGCGACTTCGCGTTCCCGCGTGCCGTGGTTGCTGGTAAACCTCCTTACCGCGTTCCTTGCCGCGACCGTGATCGGCCTGTTCGACGCTACGATCGAACAGGTCGTGGCTCTCGCGATCCTCATGCCGATCGTCGCCGGCATGGGCGGCAATGCCGGCTCGCAGACGATGACGGTGACGGTTCGCGCGCTCGCGACGAAGGACATCGACATCTACAACGCGGGGCGCATCATCCGACGCGAGATGGGCGTCGGGCTGATCAACGGGATCGTCTTCGCGATACTTGTCGGCACGGTGGCGGGTCTGTGGTTCGAGCCCCATATCGGCTTCATCATCGCCGCAGCCATGATCATCAACCTGTTCGTCGCGGCTCTCGCGGGAATCCTCATCCCGCTCCTGCTCGATCGCGTCGGCGCCGATCCGGCCGTCGCATCGGCCGTATTCGTGACGGCCGTAACGGACGTCGTCGGCTTTTTCGCGTTCCTCGGCCTCGCGGCCTGGTGGTTCGGGATCGCATAGGATCGCCCACGCGATTGACTTTTACGTAAATGCCGTGCCAAGCTTTTTGCGGAATGGAATCCGGAGTTTGTCCGAATAGATGGCGCGTGAATACTACACGATCACCGAGCTGACGCGTGAGTTCGACATTTCGACGCGCACGTTGCGGTTCTACGAGGACGAAGGACTGATCCAGCCGCTTCGGCGGGGGCGCACGCGCCTGTTCCGCCCGTCCGACCGGCATCTGGTCAAGCAGATCATGCGCGGCAAGCGCCTCGGCTTCTCGATCAACGAGATCCGCGAGATCATCAAGATGTACGACGAACCGCCCGGCGAGGCGGGACAGCTCAAGCTCCTGATCAAGCGCATCGAGGAGAAGCGAAGCGATCTGCGTCAGAAACGGCGCGATCTCGAGGAGACGCTTGCCGAACTCGACCAGGCCGAAGAGTCCTGCGTCGAGCGCCTCGCGGAGCTCGGCGTCAACACGTAGCCGAGCGCGGATGGCGGCGGCCAGACCGGCGAGATCAGTTCCCGGTCTTCAGCATCGAATTGACCTTCCCGACCACGGCTGCGTCGAGTGATTTCCAGTCGGCGAGCAATTCGCGCGGGAAGCGGTAGCTGAGGCTGAGATCGTCGCCGATCTGGACGTCGCGCTCGCATGGCGCCAGCGATCCCGAGGCGGCGGCCTCGTCGAGGCAGCGCGCGACATAGGGGTCTTCGCCCCGGCGTTCGGCGACGACCAGGATCTCGTTCATGTAGCCCGACTTCTCGATGAAACTGCGGACCGCCAGGCCGCCAGGAAGGATCGTTCCGGTCGGCTGCGTCAGTTGCGAATAGATCGGCTCGAAGCGGCCGCTCATGCCGCGCGACATCATGCGCTGCGAGAGCGAGACGAAGACGATGTTGGGCGCTCCGCCTGCATGGTTGAAATCGCGGCGCGCGGCGTCCGAATAGCCGTCGAGCTGCGGCCAGCGCATGTAGAGGTCGAGCCGGGCCGAAACGCCGTTTCGCCGGGCCGCCTCGAAGCGGATCATGTTCTTCGGCGCGGCAACGACATTGTTGCCGATCACCACCTCGGCGATCGTCGTGTCGTCCGTGTGGCCGGCCATGGCGATGGTGCGGCCGGCATACCGGCCGGCGACGCTGATCGCCGCGGACAGGATCGCCAGAGCGGCGAAGGCATAGAAGACACGCCAGACGAAGCGCTGGTCAAGCAGGGGCCGCGATACCGGGTCTGCCGCCGTCCCCATCACGTGATCCATCTCCCGCACCGCGATGTGCCTTGCCGGCACAGGTCGAACGGCACGGCGATTGCACCGCGCCTGGCGGCCAAGCTGAACCAACATGGTAAACGGGAGGTGAACATGGACATGCTTTGGGCGGTTGCTTTCGCCCTTGCCGTCGGGCTGACGATCGCCGGCTTCGCCGGATCGGTCATGGAGATCGCGGCTGGCGCGCGATTGCGCCTGGCGCCGCCATTCATCGACCGCCGGCGCATCGCGCTGTCGCTTGCCGCAAGTCTTGCGGCCGGGCCCTTCATGCTGGTGAACGACGCGCTCGCCGCGCGGGCGACCCGCCGCATCGGTGTTCCGTCGTTCGTCGCCTGCCTGGCGATCGCTCTCGGATGGACGCTTGCCACCGGCATCGTCGCGACCGAGCTTGCGATCCTTGCGTCAGGCGGCTAGGGGCCTCTGATCCAGCGAGGAGAGGACCCCAATGCCAATCTATTCGATCGACGGCAAGAGCCCGGAATTCGAGGACCGCGACAGCAATTTCATCGCTCCCGACGCGACCCTGATCGGAAATATCGCCATCGGACGGGATGTATCGATCTGGTTCGGGACGGCCATCCGCGGCGACAACGAGAAGATCACCATCGGCGCGCGCTCAAATGTGCAGGAACATACGATCATGCACACCGATCCGGGCTACGCGCTGACGATCGGAGAGGGTTGCACGATCGGCCACCGCGCCATGCTGCACGGCTGCACGATCGGCGACAACTCGCTGGTTGGCATGGGCGCGATCATCCTCAACGGCGCGAGGATCGGAAAGAACTCCTTGGTGGGCGCAGGCGCGCTGGTGACGGAAGGCAAGGAGTTCCCGGACAATTCGCTGATCGTCGGCTCGCCCGCCAAGGCCGTGCGCACCCTCGATGATGCGGCCGCTGCCCGGCTGAAAGTGTCGGCGCAGCACTATGTCGACAACGGCAAGCGCTTCGGCAAAGGCCTGAAGCAGGCCGACTAGCCCGTTCCCTTCCCAAGCCGGGCGCGCTGCGCCAGTTTCCTGCGCCAGAAAAGGCGGAGCCGGCCCGGGGACATGGGCCGGCTCCTGAACCCGGTCGTTGGGGACGGGGAGGGTGGGGGACTCGACCGGGTTGTCTCCTCCTACTTGACGCTGCCGACGGCGACGGCGCGACTGTCGTTGACAGCCACCCAGACACCGGCGTTCCGTTCGGACTGGCGCTTCAGGTAGGTATACTCGGTATCGGTCCAGGCGAGGATCTTCGGCTCGAGATTGTCGAGAACGAAGTCGCCCAGACTGGTGCGGACGGTGAGCACGGCATGCCCGTCGCCGTTCGGCTGGCGAACGACCGTGATGAGGAGGTTGCCAGGAGATATGCCAAGCGCAGACAACTGGCGCCGCTTTTCGAGCACATAGTCCTCGCAGTCGCCTTCACCGTCGGGATAGGACCAGTATTCCTCCTGGCCCCACATCTCCATATCGGTGCGTGGCGCCACCATCGTGTTGACGGCATTGTTTATGTCGATCATCTGACCCCAGAGCTTGCGGGTCAGCTCGACCGGCGTCGCCTTGGACGTCTTCTGGGCGCATTCGCGTGGCACGCGCAGGCAGAGCTCGTAATGTCCGATCGGCTGCGTCGTCCGCTCGCCGCCCGGCATGAAACTCGATGCCGCCGCAGCCGGGTTCCCCAACCCGATCGCGGTGGCCGATGCTGCGGCCAGCAACAGGAAAGTCTTCATCGTCCCCATGTCCCCGTCTCCCCGTTCCAGGAGACAATGACACGGTCGGATTTATTCGACGCAAAAGAGCGAAGTATAGATTGAAACTAAATAGAATAGAACAAATATAAAATAAGAATAGAATTTTGCTAAAATCCAAGTAATCGGCGGAAGGAATGGGGCACCACCGGTCGCGGACAGCCGTCGGGTTCGGATTGCGATGGAGAATCGCCGGCGCATCGGCTATGCCCGGGTGCCGCTCGCAAGAACGGAAAAGGCCGGGCGAACCCGGCCTGTCGATCTTTTTTGGAAGAGGTGTGTGCCTAGAGGGAGCGGCCGGCGCTGAACTCGGCCTCGAGCGATTCCGGCCTCTGCACGACGGCGAACTCGATCGCGACGCCGTCCTCGAAATGGCGGACCACCTGTCCGCGCATGGTGCCGAGCGTGACCTGCGTGCCAAGTGCCGGCCTCACGTTGATCTCGATTGCCGCACCGGAGAGCGACAGGTCGATGATGCGGCACTGATACTGGCGGCCGTCCGCAAGCTGCAGGACGCTGATCGGGTTGCGCGGCGCGATACGCTCGTGACGGCGATCCTCGGGGAGGTCGAGTTCATGCTTGTTCGCGAGCCAGGTGAGCTGGGCGGCGAGCTTGTCCTTCTTGCGGTCGGACGCGACGATGGTCATCGCGAAGCCGTCGGCCTGCGTGCGGGTCACCACGCCTTCGATGCGGCCGATGTGATCGATATAGGCGATGACCTTCTCGCCGGGCTGGCCGATGCGATCGGCACGCAGCAGCACATTTCCGGGCGACATGTCGAGAACCTGGCAAGGGTGCTCCGAGCGGTCCTCCAGCATGAAACGGCCGTAGATCTTGACGCGCACGCGTTGGAAGTTACGCCGCTCGGCCCTGGAGGGGGAGAAGTCCATGGCGGCTGACGTCATTGCTGTCACTGGCCTCGACCACGCTGGGGAACGGTGCGCCTTCGCACACTTTCTGCCAACACATTAGGTCGAAATAGGTTAATGACGGGTAAGTCTGCGCCTTCAAGACAACATCAAATGAGGCGGATTCAGTGGTTTTCGCGGCCGCCGTCCAGCACGAGGAGATGGCGGATCCTGCGGCCTCCGGAGCCGGTGCGGATGGCGGTATCGGCTGCGTCCAGCGACGGCGAGAGCGAGGGAACCGGAACCGCCGGCCGGTTGGCCAGGAAGAGCGGCTCACGTTCCGGATCGACCACGCGCAACGACGTGATCCGGCACTCGACCACGGGATCGGCGCCCAGCCAGTACGGCCGCTCGGCCGGTGTGATCGCGCCGAGCGAGCGCGGATGATCGACCCCGCCGTCAAGCGGCAGCAGCAAAAGCTCGAAGGCGTTGACGCGGCCGTTGCGGCTGACGCCGTCGAAGTTGATCACCACCACGGACTTCGCCAGAAACGCGCCATGCGCGAGACGGGCGACAACGCGTTCATCCTTCTGCAGCCATAGCGACGAGAACGTGAAGCCCTTCAGTTCGCGGCCGAACGTGGCGCACAGCCTCGTGCCCGCGAGCCGGAACACGGCTTCGCCGCGCGCGTCCTTCTCGAGGATGAATGTGTCGGCAAGCAGTGACTTGATGTCGGCCGGCTCGATCTCGGTACGCTTCGGTGCAGGGCGGCCGCTGCGGAGCCTGTCCCAATACTGGAACAACTCGATCGATCCCTTGAGTTTCATCTGCCTGCTCCGCTCGGACTGTTCCTGTATGTGCCATCGGGGAACAGCGCCGCGCCCACCGGTGGTCTTCATGCAGGACGTTGCAGGTTGCGTGCCAGCACGGGGCAAAGATTGTTAACAGGGCCGGGCCGTTAAGGTTAATTTTCGCTTAGCATTGCCATCGGCGAAGAAAGGTGCGAAACAGAAGCCACTTCACGAAGACATTGTCTTCACAGCGTTTTTCGCGGCGATGGCCGCAATCGTTTGGGTGGGCTGGGGGCTCGACCAGGCCGTCCGAGGGCAACCTCGGACGGCTTTTTTCTTAACCATCCGCGGCAATCCGCGAATGCATTGCTATATGAGTCGCCCCAGCGAGACGACTCACCAGATGACCCGCCCGGACGACTTGGAACACCAGATCGAAAGACACGAGCCGGCGCCGGAAGGTGACGGGCGCGAGCCGGTCTTCAATCTGCCGGGGATCGTGATCGCGTTCATCGCAGCTTGCGTCGCCATCCATCTCGTCCGGCTCTATCTGTTGTCTCCGCAGCAGGATTACGAACTGATCCTCAAGGCGGCGTTCTTTCCGATCCGCTACACGGGCGGATACGATCTCGACATCTATGCCTTCACCAGCCCGTTCACCTCGTCGCTGCTGCATGCGGGATGGATGCACCTGATCCTGAACATGGTCTGGTTGGCAGCGTTCGCGTCGCCGCTGGCGACCCGGATCGGTGTCCTGCGCTTCGTGCTGTTCTGGGGTTTCGCAACGGCAGGGTCGCTGCTGCTCCATTTCGCGGTGCGGCCGGACGACATGGTGCCGGTGATCGGTGCGTCCGGGGCGATTTCCGGGATGATGGGGGCCGCGGCGCGGTTTGGATTCCAGGTTGACCGGTCGCAACGTATGCCCGTCTTCGCCGGGCGCAGGCTCAGCCTCATCGAAACCTTCCGATCGCGGCAGGCTGTAATCTTCCTGGTCGTGTGGCTGGCGATCAACTTCGCGACGGGTGCCGGGCTCGATTTGTCCGGCAGCGAGGGGTCGATCGCCTGGGAGGCGCATATCGGCGGCATGCTCACCGGGCTGTTCGGCATCGCCCTGTTCGACAGGTCGCCGCCCCGCGGGGATCGCTCGCCGGTCTTGCAATGACCCGAATCCGGGCGCACCATTCCTCATCCGGCCAGCGCCGTTCATAAGTGCGGGGACGTGGCGCCGGCCGTCGTTGACAGGAGGACTGTGATGACGGTGAAAGCTATTCTCGCGGAAAAAGGTCGCAACGTGATAACGCTCACGTCGAGCGAAACGATCGAAGGCGCGGTGAGAACGCTGGCCCAGTACAAGATCGGCGCCCTCGTCGTTACCTCCGGCAACGGCAAGATCGAAGGCATTCTCTCCGAGCGCGACATCGTCCGCATTTTCGCCGAGGAGGGCGGCGCGGCCCTGAAGATGCCTGTCTCTGCGGCGATGACCGCCAAGGTCAAGACCTGCACCGAATCCGCGACCGTCAACGAGGTGATGGAAGTCATGACCCGGGGCCGGTTCCGCCACCTGCCGGTGGAGAAGAACGGCGTGTTGGCGGGCATCATCTCGATCGGCGACGTGGTCAAGCGGCGCATCCAGGACATCGAGCGCGAGGCCGAAGAGATCAAGCAGTATATCGCGACGGTCTGACCGCCGCGGCGACCTCGTATCGGCGGCTCCGCGCAAAATTCGCGCGAGAGTGAAATCTCCGACAGACGGCGCCTCGACGCCGAGGTGTAGTCTCTCTGTCATGGTGCGGGTTCAGCCTCGCGGAGGCTCGCGCACCTGCGCGCGGGCGGGGAGAGGCCGATGCCGAGCAAGCTGATCAAGGGGACGTACCACGTCAAGAACCGCTCGCCGGACGGCGACTCGATCGCCTTCCAGGCAAACAACACGGCGAACTGGGATTTCTTCAACTGGAGTCGGGGCTTCCGCAAGCCGACGCCGGAGAAGAACCGCCCGATACAGCTGCGCATCGAAGGGATCGACTCGCTCGAGACGCATTACGAGGGCTTCGCTCAGCCGCTGGCGATCGCCAAGTCGGCAACCGACGCGCTGCTCAGGGCTTTCGGCATTCCCGTCCTCACCTACAATCTGAACTTCACCAAGATCGTCACGGCCGGCGATGCGGTCGAGGGCGCAATCATCGCGGCGGATGTCGACGGCTACGACCGGCCGATCGCCTATGCGCTGCTGGGCGACCACGGGCTCGCCGACGGGGCCGAACTGCCCGCCTTGACCGACGCGATCGTCGAAATGACGATCAACTACAAGCTTGCCGCCGACGGACTGGTCTATCCGACCTTCTACACCACCACCAACGGGACCGGGCTCGCCGCGATCTCGCGGGCGGCGGCCGCGGCGATCGAAGACCGGCGCGGCATATGGGCCTTCGACCGCAGCCTCGGCTTCCAGTTCTGGGGCCCGCGCACCATCCTGGAAGAGGCGGTGATCCTGCCCAAGCTGTTCCGGCGGCTGGTCAATTTCTGCGAGGAAAGCGACGATATCGCCAAGCTCGAAGTCTGGCTGCGCGGCAAGCGCGACCCGTTCACGGTGATCTCGACCGGGCAGCGCTTCCAGAAGCTGAGCGACCTCGTCTTCGTCAACGTGCGCGAGGTCGGACTGAAATTCGACCCGCTCGACGTCATGTTCCGACCGACGTCGTAGAGGCTTCCATCCGCGCCTTTCCCGGTCTAGGAAGCGGGCTCCCGCTATCCGGATCGCACGACGCCAATGTCCATCATCGATACCCGCATTCCCGAAGCCAGACGGTTCATCCCGGGCGCCATCGGCGACTGGGAGGTGATCATCGGCCTCGAAGTGCATGCCCAGGTCACGTCGCAGTCGAAGCTGTTCTCCGGTGCCTCGACCACGTTCGGCGCGGCGCCCAACGCCAATGTCAGCCTGGTCGACGCGGCGATGCCCGGCATGCTGCCCGTGATCAACGAGGAATGCGTCAGGCAGGCGATCCGCTCCGGCCTGGGTCTGAAGGCTCAGATCAACCTGAAGTCGGTCTTCGACCGGAAGAACTATTTCTATCCCGACCTGCCGCAGGGCTACCAGATCTCGCAGTACAAGCAGCCGATCGTCGGCGAGGGCAAGATCCTGATCTCGGTCGGCCCCGACCGCGAAGGCAAGTTCGAGGATATCGAGGTCGGCATCGAGCGGCTGCATCTCGAGCAGGACGCAGGCAAGTCGATGCACGACCAGCATCCGACAATGTCCTATGTCGACCTGAACCGCTCGGGCGTCGCGCTGATGGAGATCGTGTCCAAGCCCGACATGCGCTCGGCCGACGAGGCGAAGGCCTACGTGACGAAGCTGCGCACGATCCTGCGCTATCTGGGCACATGCGACGGGAACATGGACGAGGGGTCGTTGCGCGCCGACGTGAACGTGTCGGTACGCAGGCCCGGCGGCGAATTCGGCACGCGCTGCGAGATCAAGAACGTCAACTCGATCCGCTTCATCGGCCAGGCGATCGATTACGAGGCGCGGCGCCAGATCGCCATCCTGGAGGACGGCGGTTCGATCGATCAGGAGACGCGCCTGTTCGACCCGGGCAAGGGCGAGACCCGCTCGATGCGCTCGAAGGAAGAGGCGCACGACTACCGCTATTTCCCAGACCCTGATCTTCTGCCGCTGGAGTTCGACCAGGCCTATGTCGACGCGCTGGCGGCCGACCTGCCGGAATTGCCGGACGCCAAGCGCGACCGGCTGGTGAACAAGCTCGGCCTGTCGGTCTACGACGCCTCGATCCTCGTGTCGGAGAAGGCGATCGCCGATTACTTCGAACAGGTGGCCGAGGGCCGCGACGGCAAGACGGCCGCCAATTGGGTGATCAACGACCTGCTCGGCCTGTTGAACAAGGCAGGCAAAGGCATTGAAGAGTCTCCGGTTTCGCCGGTACAACTGGGCTCGATCATCGACCTGATCAAGGAAGGCACGATTTCCGGCAAGATCGCCAAGGACCTGTTCGAGATCGTCTGGAGCGAGGGCGGCGATCCGAGAGAGATCGTCGAGGCCCGCGGCATGAAGCAGGTCACCGACACGGGTGCCATCGAGAAGGCCGTGGACGAGATCATCGCCGCCAATCCGGACAAAGTCGCTCAGGCGCTGGCCAAGCCGACGCTCGCCGGCTGGTTCGTCGGCCAGGTGATGAAGGCGACCGGCGGCAAGGCCAATCCGCAGGCAGTCAACGATCTCGTAAAGGCGAAGCTCGGCCTGGAGTAAAGGTTCAGCCGCACTGAACCTGTCTTGAGCGGAACGCGCTGGCATCTTCCTGCCCCGTCGGCCATGTTGACGGGGAGGAGAATCTGAATGCAGGCACGCATCCGCCACATGACCGCACACGATGTGGAGCAGGTTGCCGCGCTCATTCATGCGTCCTGGGTTTCGACCTACGGGCCGCTGATGGGCGAGGCGAAGGCTGCGGAGGAATCGGCGAAGAAGCACCAGCCTGCGATGATCGCCTCCGACATGAAGCGGATGCACTCCGAGAGCTTCGTCGCCGAAGAGCCGACCGGCCGGATCGTCGGCTATGCCTATGCGAAGGTGACGAAGGGCGTGCTCTGGCTCGACCGGCTGCATGTCGCGCCGGACCACCGGGGCAGCGGACTGGCGGCCGGCCTGCTGCATGCCGTGATCGTCAACTATATCGGCGAGGGGTCGATCTCGCTGGAAGTGATCAAGGGCAACGACCGGGCGATCCGCTTTTACGAGCGCGAAGGGTTCATGGTCACCGACGAGCGGGACGCCTGCGGCGGCATCGGCGGCGTGCCGACGCTGATCATGCGCAAGGCTATCTCGCGCGCCTGATGCAAAGGCGCGGCGGCGGTCGATGCGCGAGGAAGCAAGACAATGATCGAAACCGCCTTCTGGAAACGCCTCGACGTGGCCGGCCACGATGCGGCGCGGATCGAGACGCTCGCGGACGGGCACCGGCTCGAAGGGAGGGCCGTGTTCTGGCACGAGCATGGTCCGGCCAGCGTCTCCTACCGGCTCGATCTCGCGCCGGACTGGTCGACGCGGCGGGGACTGGTGCGCGGCTTCGCCGGGGAACTAGGATTCGAGCACGACATCGTTCGCGAGGGGGATGGCTGGACGCTGGACGGGGTGGCGCAGCCGGGGCTCGGCCATCTTCTCGATCTCGACCTCGGTTTCACGCCGGCGACGAACCTGCAGCAGCTGCGACGCGTGCGGCTGGAGATAGGGCAGGAGGCCGACATCCGGGTCGCATGGTTCGATGTCGGGGCGGAACGGCTGGTGGAACTGCCGCAGTATTACCGGCGGCTGGACGAATACCGCTATGCCTATCGAGGTTTCTCCTACCAGGCGACGCTCGAACTTGCTCCCAACGGCTTCGTGCGCCTTTATCCCGACCTCTGGGAGATGGACTGATCCGCGACTGGACCAATCGTCCGGCTCTGGCACGGTCGGTCGACGCCGCCTATCTCTTGGAAAGCGAACTCCGCTCATCCGCCCTGCCTCTCCACCTCCCAGGAGCCAAACATGTCTGATACGCCCTACACCCCGCCGAAAGTCTGGACCTGGGACAAGGCCAGCGGCGGGCAATTCGCCAGTATCAACCGGCCGATCGCGGGGCCGACGCATGACAAGGACCTGCCGGTCGGCAAGCACCCGCTGCAGCTCTATTCGCTGGCGACGCCCAACGGCGTGAAGGTGACGATCATGCTGGAGGAGCTTCTGGCGAAGGGCCACACGGGCGCCGAATACGACGCCTGGCTGATCCGCATCAGCGAGGGCGACCAGTTCGGTTCGGGCTTCGTCGAGGTCAATCCGAACTCGAAGATCCCGGCGCTGATGGACCGCTCCGGGTCGACGCCGGTGCGCGTCTTCGAATCGGGCTCGATCCTGTTCTACCTGGCGGAAAAGTTCGGCGAATTCCTGCCGACGACGCAGCCGGCTCGGGCCGAGGCGATGTCCTGGCTGTTCTGGCAGATGGGTTCCGCGCCTTATCTCGGCGGCGGCTTCGGCCATTTCTACGCCTATGCGCCTCAGAAATGGGAATACCCGATTAACCGCTTCGCCATGGAGGTGAAGCGCCAGCTCGACGTGCTCGACCGGCGGCTCGCCGAGAGCGAATACCTCGGCGGCGCCGACTACACGATCGCCGACATCGCCGTCTGGCCCTGGTATGGCGGGCTGGTGAAGGGCTGGAACTACAATTCGGGCGAGTTCCTCTCCGTTCACGAATACAAGAACGTGATCCGCTGGGCCGACCAGATCCATGCCCGCCCGGCGGTGGTGCGCGGGCGCATGGTCAACCGCGTGACGGGCGACCCGGCAGGCCAGCTGCGCGAGCGCCACGACGCGTCGGATTTCGAGACGAAGACGCAGGACAAGCTGGCGGCGGAATAGGGGGCTCAGCCCTACAGGCACCAGCTCTTCTTGGACCCCGTCCAGCGGCGGGCAAGGCCCTCGGCGATCAGCGTGTCGCCGATCGAGCGGCCGTCGCGCATGACGGTGCGCAGCTTGCGGCCATAGATATCCTCGTCGCGCGGCTGGGCGACGAGGTCGAGCGGTCCGGCGTTCAGCAGGTCGCGCAGCCGGCGGGTGGCTTTTTCCGCAAGCTCGGCCTCGCGCCGGCATTTGGGATTGCCGGCCTCCGGCGTGTCGATGTCGGCGACGCGGACCGCCTTGCCGTTCAGCACGAACGTGTCGCCGTCGACGACGCAGTTGCGTCCGCCGCCCTCGCCGCACATCGGGAAGGAGAGGCCCGAAAGATGCGTGGTCCGGTCCGGCCGGCCGGGGATGTCGACCTTGGGCGCGATTCCCGTCGGCGGCCGGACGACGACGGGCAGGGGCTTTGTTTCGCGCCGCGCCTCGGGCACCGGTTTCGGCGGGCGCGGGACCGGCAGGGCGGACGTCTCGATCGACCGGTCGGGCCGGCGCGCGGCGGGCGCCCGGGAGCGCGGCTCCGACTTCGCCGTCTGCTCGACGCGGGCCGGAGGCTCGAGCCGGGCGATCGTCCGCTTCAGCGCATCGACATCGGGTGCGCCCAGCCACGCGACCGCCGCGAGCGCTGCCGCCGCGCCCAGCGCCACCAGGCCCAGGGATCTGAACACGCCGCCGCCGCGCCGCGCGCCCTTGCGCTGTCCCGACCTGCCGCCCGTCCGCTTGCGATTCGCCGCCATGCGCGCCTCCATCGAGGCATAAGGATGCGGCATGAGGGGTTAAGGGAGCGTGCGTCTTCAGAGGCAGCGTGCGGGCGAGCCACCGTCATCCTCGGCCTTGAGCCGAGGAACTGCCGGCGTCGATGTGACCGGCGGCTCTGATAGGGGCGAGCGACGGCAGATCCTCGGGACAAGCCCGAGGATGACGTCGCGTGGGGAGGATACGCGCGGGGGATGGGCGGTCGGCTCCTCATGACGTGTCGCGCCGCGCCTCCCAGGCGAAATAGTGCAGGTCTCGCAGAATGTCGTCGATCTCGTGCTCGGGCCGGGGCGAGCCGGGG
>JAHBYX010000014.1 GCA_019635735.1 Mesorhizobium sp. | reverse complement strand
TATATAGGATAAGGCTATCTCATTCATCGAACTACACAATCAAGAGTCTGCAGGAATCATGCTTCACACGCTCCCCTCGTCCTATCGGCAATCGACACCAAAACACCTTTCAGCCTTCGAATTCTTGTCCGCAAAGCCCTTCTCTGTCGTCCTTGCCGCCAGGCCTTTTGCTCTCTGTCTGGCTCAGTCTTCGTGGCCATGGAGCCGGCTACGTCGACCGGGAGGCGCGCCCAATTGGCTCGTTCCTCGGCCAAAGGAAATCCTCGCTTTGCTTATGCCGATGGAGTTCGCGAAGTGAGCCGAGCTCTGACACCGAACGACGTTGCCAGGATGTGGCAGTGCTCGGAGCGGCACGTGCGTAACCTGATCGATCGAGGCGACCTGCCCGCGTTTCGCCTTGGCAGCAAACTGCTGCGTATCCGTCCCGAAGATGTGGAGGCTTTCGAATGCCGGAGTGGCGCATTACTCGATTGCGTGGAGAGTTTGTCATCACCTTCGAAGACGCCAGCGGCGTCCGCCGACGTTATCGACTTGGAACATCGGACGCGGCAGAGGCGGCGCGGCGCGCCCCGGCTCGATATGCGCAGCTGACGAGACCTCGCGGCACGTCTGTCGCAGACCTCTGGAGCGCCTATACCCTCGACATGGCCGGACGAGCGGTCGTCGTCACAATGTCCCACACTTGGAAGGCGTTGAAGGATAGGTTCGGACAGATCGACGGGCCAAGTGTGTCAATCGCTGACTGTCGCGCCCACGTCTCGGCGAGGCGCGCAGCCGGCATAAGCGACGGGACGATCCATACCGAGCTCGGCCACCTTCGCATGGTGCTACTATGGGCACGCAAACAAAAGCTTTTGGACTTCGCACCCGAAATAGAACGGCCTTCCAAGCCCCCGCCCAAAGAGGCTTGGCTGACGCGTGACGAAATCACGAAGATGGTTGAAGCTGCAAATTCGCCCCACATAGCTTTGGCCATCCGGCTCCTTATTGGAACAGGGGCACGTATCGAGGCGGCGCGCGAATTGACATGGGATCGGGTGGACCTCGAGCGGCGCATGATACAGCTTCGCGATCCGTCCAACCGCGCGAGACGCAAGGGCCGTGCTACGGTGCCAATTAATGATACCCTGCTGGCCGCGTTGAAGGAAGCACGCCAAGGCGCGCTGACACCCTTCGTGATCGAATGGGCCGGAGAGCCGGTAAAATCCATCAAACGCGGTCTCAAGGCAACCGGTACGGCAATTGGCAGGCCCGACGTCTCGCCACATATGCTGAGGCACAGCGCAGCGGTCTGGATGGCCGAGGATGGTCACAGCATGGCCGAGATTGCTCAATTCCTCGGTCACGGTGATGAGCGAACGACGGCGCGCGTCTACGCCAGGTTCTCGCCAGTGCATTTGCGCAAACTTGCGGACAGCCTCAATGTCTAGCAGTCCAGCGGTGTACAAAGTTCCCTCCAGGTTCAATGAACCTGAAAACAGGAACACAAGCGGTACATTGGACCGGAAACGGCCATTTACGAAGCGCCCTGCTCCCGGATTTCCAACAGTTTCAGGGAGGCCCCCTACGTTGACATCGTAGGGGTCACAGGTTCAATCCCTGTCACGCCCACCATCCGAACTTCAAGCCATCTGATACGGGCATTCGTGACGCCTGCTCGCGGCGCGCGAGCGCGGTCTTTCACCGACATCGCGCGTCCTGCCGACCCGCCTTAGTTCAGCCCGCCGTCGGCGAGGATCGTCCGGCCAGTGATCCAGCGGGAATCGTCGGAAACCAGGAACGCCACGATCCCGGCGATATCGTCCGGCTGGCCAATCCGGCCGAGCGGCGTCGTCGCGCGGATCTGGTCGCCGCGTTCGGCGATGATGGCCGTCGTCATGTCGGTCTCGATCACGCCGGGCGCGACGGCGTTGATGGTGATCCCCTTCCCGCCCAATTCCTTGCCGTAGCCGTGCACCATGGCCGAGACGGCGGCCTTCGACGCCGCGTAGACGGTGCTCGTCGGGATCGGGCTGAATGCGAGGCGCGAGGAGACATGGACGATCCGGCCGCCGGCCGTCATCGCGTCCGCGGCCGCCTTGGTCAGCATGATCGCGCCGAGCACGTTGGTGTCGAACATCTGCCGCACATAGGCCTCGTCCACGGCTGCGAGCGGCCTGTAGGGGCCGATCCCCGCCGTATTGACCAGAATGTCGAGCCGGCCGAAGCGCTCGCCGGTCTCCCGGACCATCCGCGCCGCATCGCCATCGACGCCGATGTCGCCCTTCACCGCAATGGCCCGCCCGCCGGCAGCCTCGATCTCACGGACAAGCGCCTCGGCTTCTGCCGCGGCAGCGCGGTATCCGACGGCGACCGCCGCGCCGTCGGAGGCGAGCCTGCGCACGACGGCGGCCCCTATACCCCGCGATCCGCCGGCGACCAACGCCGCCTTGCCTGCCAGTCCTGATCCGCTCATCACATTCTCCCTATCGCTGTTGCTTCCACGCGCCGTCTGGAACGAGGTCGAGCGGCTTTGCGATGCCGAGGCTGCGGTCGACCGGCTTCGCCGCCGCGGCGAGGACGCGCTGCTCCAGTTCGTCGAGATAGGCGGCACGGCCCGCGTCGTCGGTGCGCGGCGCTGCGTAGGCGACGAACGGCGGCTCCAGCTCGTATCCCATGTATTCGAGGCCGAGATGCTGGATCTGCCACAGGACCTGCCGCTTCAGTTCGCCGTAGACCGCGCCCTCGCCGAAGCGGGCGGTCGTCCCGCCCGATGTCATCGACACCATAGCCCGCCGCCCCCGGAAGACGCCGGTCTGGAATCGCAGCCCGTCCGCATAGCCGAAGCCGTAGGAAAAGACGCGTTCGCCCCAGCCCTTCAGGATCGCCGGCACCCCTCCCCACCAGAGCGGGAATTGCAGGATGAGGAGATCGGCATCGGCCACACGTGCTTGCTCGCGCGCAATGTCGGGCGCATAGGTGCCGTGGCGGGCCGCGTGCGCCTGCTCGGTCTGGTAGTGGAAGACCTGCCCGTCGGCGACCGAAAGAAAGTCGTGCCGGCCGGCAACCGGATTGAACCCCTCGCCATAGAGGTCGGAGACGACCACCTTGTGCCCTGCGTGCGTCAAGGCATCCCGTGCGCGGGTGCACATGGCCGCGTTGAACGACGCCGGCTCGGGATGAGCATAGACGATAAGGACATTCATGCGTACCGCCCCCTCAGAACGCGACCTTGTCGGCGCCCTTGAGCTGGAGGATGTCGCGGGCCTCGGCAGGCGTGGCGATCTCGAGGCCGAGGCTTTCGACCATCTGGCGCGCGATCGTCACCTGTTCGGCATTGCTCTGCGCCAGGCGCCCCTTGCCGGCCCAGATCGAGTCTTCGAGGCCGACCCGCAGGTTGCCGCCCATCAGCACCGACTGCATCGCCACCGGCATCTGGTTGCGCCCGGCGCCAAGGACTGACCATCGGTAAGCGTCGCCGAACAGCCGGTCGGCGGTGCGCTTCATGTGCATCACGTCCTCCGGATGCGCGCCGATGCCGCCCAGGATGCCGAACACCGACTGGACGAAGAAGGGCGGCTTGACCAGCCCGCGCTCGACGAAATGCGCCAGCGTATAGAGATGGCCGATGTCGTAGCACTCGATCTCGAAGCGGGTGCCGTTCTCCGCACAGGTCGTCAGGATCTTCTCGATGTCGGCGAAGGTGTTCTTGAACACCCGGTCGCGCGAGCCTTCGAGATAGGGCCGCTCCCAGTCGTGCTTCAGATCCCTGAAGCGCTCCAGCATCGGATAGAGGCCGAAGTTCATCGAGCCCATGTTGAGCGAGGCGACTTCCGGCTTGAAGTTCGCCACCGGCTTCAGCCGCTCGTCGATGGTCATCGTCGAGGCGCCGCCGGTGGTGATGTTCACCACGCAGTCGGAGCGCTGCTTGATCACCTTGAGGAAGGGTTCGAAGGCTTCCAGCGACTGGTCGGGCAGGCCGTTCACCGGATTGCGCGCATGCAGGTGGACGATCGCCGCGCCGGCCTCCGCCGCCCCGATCGCCGCATCCGCGATCTCCTGCCCCGTCACCGGCAGGTGCGGCGACATCGACGGCGTGTGGATCGACCCCGTCACCGCACAGGTGATGATCACTTTGCGACTGGCGCGGGGCTTCTGTGCTTCGCTCATTTGCCGATGTCCTCCTCGGATTTTCTCTTGTGCGCGGCCAATGCCATGAGGCGGCGGTCCCGCCAGACCTGGCGCTCGACCAGCTTTTCCTTGGGCAGTCTCGCGCGGCGGTCGGCTTCCACCGTCTCCAGCACCGGCCCGGTCCAGTCAACCCGGCGCTGCATCTGCGAGAACAGGTTTTCGTAGATGCCCTGATAGCGCTCGACATAGTCGCGCACGCCGGCCGGCGCATTGAGATCGATCGTCTCGAACGGGCCCATGAACGACCAGCGCAGCGCCAGACCGTCGCGGATGCCGATGTCGACATCCTCGATGGACGCATAGCCGTCGGCCACCAGCCTGAACGCTTCCTCCAGCAGGGCTCCCTGCAGGCGGTTCATGATGAAACCGTCCAGTTCGCGCTTCATCACCAGCGGCGCGTGACCGGCGGCGACGAGCAGCGCGCGCGTCCGCTCGACGGTTTGCGGCGAGGTCCACGGCGCGGGCACCACTTCGGCCGCGGGAATGAGATAGGGCGGGTTGAGCGGATGCACGACGAGACAGCGGTGGCGTCCCGCGAGGTGTTCCGTGAAGCTCGACGGCAGCAGCGCCGAACTCGAGCTGGCGATGACTGCATCCGGGTCCGCCAAGCCGTCGAGCAGCGCGAACACGTCGCGCTTGACGTCGCGCTTCTCCGGCGTGTTCTCCTGGATGTGGCTCGCGCCGCGTAGCGCCTCCGCCAGTTCCGTCGTCACCGAAATACGCGCCAGCACCTGGTCCGGCGACTGCCCGCGCAGCAGATCGTTGGCCTGGAGGTCGCCGAGCACGCCGGCGATATAGTCCCGCGCGCCTTCGCTCGCCGCCGGCGCCTGGTCCCACATCGCCACGTCGTTGCCCGCGCGGGCGAAGCTGATGGCCCATGCCCGCCCGATGAAGCCTGCGCCGACGATCGCAACCTTGGCCATGCTGTTCCCTCCCGAGCCTATGCGGCTAACCCGGACGCGCCACTTTGTCGACCGCCAACCACTATGCCAGCTGGCCGGAAACTCACTTCCACCTATGTGTATGTGAGGTGCTGGACGGGACGCACCCGGCTGTTACATTCGCCCGAGAGCGCGTTCATGTCGACGGTCGCAGCAGCAGCGCACCTAGCCGGAGGAAAGAATGGCCCGCCGCATCATCGACCTGTCGATACCCATCGCCAACCACATCCCGGCGGACCCGCCGATCCAGGTCCCGGCGATCGAATATATCGACCACACGCAGAGTCTGGCCCAGATCCTCTCCTTCTTCCCCGGCCTCAAGGCCGAAGACCTTCCGGACGGCGCCGGATGGGCGGTCGAGCGCGTCGTGCTGTCGACGCATAACGGCACGCATCTCGACGCGCCCTGGCACTACCATCCGACGATGAACCACGGCGAGCCGGCCTGGCGCATCGACGACGTGCCGCTCGACTGGTGCTACCAGCCCGGCGTCAAGCTCGACTTCCGCCACTTCCCGGACGGCTATGTAGCGACCGCCGCCGACGTCGAGGCCGAACTCAAGCGCATCGGCCACGAGCTGAAGCCGCTGGAAATCGTCGTGGTCAACACGTCGGCGGGCGCGAAGTTCGGCCGGCCGGACTATGTCGCCAGCGGCTGCGGCATGGGCTACGAGGCGACGATGTATCTGCTCGACCGCGGCGTGCGCGTCACCGGCACCGACGGCTGGAGCTGGGACGCGCCCTTCATCCATACGGCGAAGAAATATGCCGAGACCAAAGACGCCTCGTTGATCTGGGAAGGCCACAAGGCCGGCCGCCACACCGGCTATTGCCACATCGAGAAGCTGCATCGTCTGGAAGACCTGCCTTCGACCGGCTTCATGATGAGCTGCTTCCCGGTCAAGATCGAGAAAGCTTCGGCCGGCTGGTGCCGCGCGGTTGCCATCCTCGACGACTGAGCACAGGCTTCCACGGCGCGTCGATGTGCGCCGCTATGCGTATCATGCGTTGGAGCAGGTGTTTAAAGCTGGTGACGCCAACCGTTGACACTCGGCCGGAGCAGGCCAAGGCCGCCGGCAAAGGCCCCGCCCGACGCCCGCACTGGCGCAACCTGCCGGCGGGCGTCTGGGCGCTGGGCTTCGTCTCGATGCTGATGGACATCTCGTCGGAGATGATCCACGCCCTGCTGCCGGTCTACATGGTGACGGTGCTCGGAACGTCGGGACTGACGGTCGGCATTATCGAAGGCATCGCCGAGGCGACCGCGTCGGTGACGAAGGTCTTCTCGGGCGCGCTCAGCGACTGGCTCGGCAGGCGCAAATGGCTCGCGGCCTTCGGCTATGGCCTCGCCGCGTTCACGAAGCCCATCTTCCCGCTCGCAGCGACCGTCGATTGGCTGATTGCGGCGCGTTTCATCGATCGCATCGGCAAGGGCATTCGCGGAGCGCCCCGCGACGCGCTGGTCGCCGACATCAGCCCGCCGCACCTGCGGGGAGCCAGTTTCGGCCTGCGGCAGTCGCTCGACACGGTCGGCGCCTTTATTGGGCCGCTCGCCGCGATCGGTCTCATGTGGCTGACCGCGAACCATTTCCAGGCCGTGTTCTGGATCGCCGTGATCCCGGCATTCCTGTCGTTTGCATTGATCGTGGTAGCGGTTCGCGAGCCGGAGCGGCCCGCCGGCCTGCGCCGCGTGAAGATGCCGCTCAGCCGCAAGGAGCTTGGGCTGTTGGGCTCGACCTATTGGTGGATCGTGGTCGTGGCTGCCGTCTTCTCGCTGGCGCGTTTCAGCGAGGCGTTCCTGGTGCTGAAGGCTCAGGCGATAGGCCTGCCGCTCATGCTGGTGCCGGCCGTGCTGGTCGCCATGAACATCGCCTATGCCGTCTCGTCCTACCCCGTCGGTGTCCTGGCCGACCGCGTCGACCGGGTAACCCTCCTGATCGTCGGTCTGCTTCTGCTCGTCGCAGCCGATCTGTTCCTGGCGCTTTCGCCGGACCTCTTAGGCGTCGGCATCGGCGTCGTCCTGTGGGGACTTCACATGGGCTTCACCCAGGGACTGCTCGCTGCCCTCGTTGCCGATGCGGCGCCCGCGGAATTGCGCGGCACCGCGTTCGGAATGTTCAATCTCGTCACCGGGCTGGCGCTGCTGGCCGCGAGCGTGATCGCGGGGGGCCTGTGGGACATGATCGGCCCGCAAGGCACGTTCTTCGCCGGCGCGGCGCTCTCGGTCCTGACCTTGATCGGCCTGCTTGGGCTGAGGAACCGCCTTGCCCCGCAGGCATCCGGCTGACGGTGCGCCAGCGACTTCCAAGTCTCCCTGCGCGGCCTCGGGATATCATCGATCCGAGCTGCCGCATCTGAAACATGCAAGCTTCAGTCGAACGCCTTCATCTCTGTCAGCACCTCGTTCGCCGCCTTGAAGGCGTCGAGGCCGGCCGGGATGCCGCAATAGACGGTGGCATGGAGCAGCACTTCCTTGATCTCGTCGACCGTCACGCCATTGTTCACCGCGCCGCGGACGTGCAGCTTGATCTCCGCCGCGCGGTTGAGCGCCGTCAGCATCGCCAGGTTCAGCATGCTGCGGGTCTTCAGGTCGAGCGTGTCGCGGCCCCAGGCGTAGCCCCAGCACCACTCGGTGGTGATGTGCTGGAACGTCATCATGAAGTCGTTGGCGGATTTCATCGACCGGTCGACATATTCCGCACCGAGAACCTGGCGGCGCAGTTGCAGCCCCTCAGCAAAAAGGTCCCCGATGGTCTTGTCCTGCGTCGTCATATGGGTCACCTTGTTCTTTGACATACAAAATTACAGTATGGCGACGATCAGATTCGTCGCCGCCGGCCGGTGCGGAGGGTCTTTGCCGTCCTGACAGGTCGATGGAGCGTCAGCCCAGGGAGAGCCAGCATGTCCGTCACGAGCGCCAGCGACGACCTGTCGATGCGGGTGCAGACCCTGCCGGGGCTTCGCGAACAGGTGGCCGAACGCCTGCGCCTGGCGATCGCAACCGGCAAGTTCCCGGCGGGCGCGCGGCTTATCGAGCGCGAACTGTGCGAGATGATGGGCGTATCGCGCACCTCGCTTCGCGAGGCGCTGCGTGAGCTCCAGGCCGACGGCCTGATTACGCTCCAGCCCAACAAGGGCCTCAGCGTCAGCACGGTCAGCCTCGACACGGCCCGCTCGATCTACGAGGTGCGGGCAATGCTGGAGGGGCTCGCGGCGCGCCTGTTCGCACGCAACCACACGCCCGCCCAGATGAAGGCGCTGCGCGACAGCGTCGAACGGCTCGCCGAGGTCTACAGCGATTTTTCCGCCGAGGCCTTCATCGCGGCCAAGACGCATTTCTACGACATCCTGCTCGAAGGCGCCGGCAATCCGGTCGCCGCGGACATGCTGCGCCGGATCCATACCCGCGTGTCCCAGCTTCGCGTCGTGTCCCTGTCCAGCGCCGAGCGCGCACAGCAGTCCATCCGAGAACTGCGCGAGTTCCTCGATGCTCTCGAGGCGCGTGACGAGGAGCGCGCCGTCCAGGTCTGCGTTGCTCATGTCGAGGCGGCCGCCGCGGCCGCGATGAAGACCATGGCAGCGCACAAGGGCTGACCGATCGGCCGTAGGATGGCGCCGGCGCGGCATCTACATCGACTTCACTGATATGCCGCCGTCGGCATGCAGAACCTCGCCGGTGATGAAGCCTGCATCCGGGCCGAGCAGGAAGGCGATCGCCTTGGCGATGTCGTCCTCCTCTCCGAGACGGCCGAGCGGGGTCTGCGCTCGGCGCTTGGCGTAGCCGGCCTCGTCGACGATCGCGCGCGCTCCCGGCGTCGGCACCGCTCCGGGCGCGACTGCGTTGACTCGAATGCCCTGCGGCCCGAGTTCGACCGCGAGCTGACGCGTCAGCGCCACGATCGCGCCCTTGACGGAGGTGTAGGAGGCGGTGTTGGCCATGCCGAGATCGGCGGCCGGCGAGGCCAGGTTGACGATGGAGGCCGGCTTGTCGCCGCGATGTGCCAGCAGGGCCTGCACGCCCCAGATCGGCCCCTTGATCCCGACTGCCAGCATCCTGTCGAGCACCTCCTCTTCGATGCCCTCGACCGGTCCGTAGCGGATCCAGATCGCATCGTTGACGATTCCCGTCAGCGGCCCGAAGGCATCGCGCAGCGCCGCGGCCGCGTCGAACACCGCACGTCGGTCGGCCGCGTCGGCGACGATGGCGAGCGCCTTGCCGCCTGCAGCCTTGATCGCGTTGGCCGTCTCGTTGGCGAGATCGGCGGCGATATCGAACACGCCGACCGCGGCACCGCGGGATGCCAGAAGCCGCGCCGCGGCGCCGCCGATGCCCCGGCCGGCACCGGTGACCAGAATGACCTGACCGCTCAGATTCTCGGACATGTTCTTCCTCCCCTTCCGATCAGGATTGCGCCGCGCCCGGGACGCCGCCGTAGAGGCTCCAGAGCTGGGTCGCGAGGGTGCCGGCATCCACCGGAAGCTCGATGCCCGTGATCGCGCCGGCCTCCTCGGACAGGAGGAAGGCGATGGCGTTCGCCACCTGCTCGGGCTTGACCAGCCGGCCGAGCGCCGTCTGCCGGATCATCGTGTCCGGGTTGCGCTCGCCGCGCGCATAGCTCGCCTCGACGGCCGGTGTGCGGGTCGGACCCGGACAGACGCAGTTCACCCGCACCCCGCGCCGTCCCCAGGCAACAGCGAAGTTGCGCGACATGTTGATGATCGCGGCCTTGGTCGGGCCGTAGGCCTGCAGCGGGCTTGAGTTGAAGGCGGTGATGGAGCCGACCGTCACGATCGACCCCTGGCCGCGCTCCAGCATGCCGGCGCCGAACGCGGTCAGCGTCCGGAACGTGCCGGTGAGGTTGACGCGCAGGATGGCGTCCCACTCGGCCTCGTCCTGCTTTTCCGGCATGTGCGGGTTCTCGAGATGCGCTGCGACCGCGGCGAGCGCCGAGCACGGGCCGACCTCGCGTTCGACCCATGCTGCGGCGGCGTCGATGCTCGCCGCGTCGGCGAGGTCGATCTCGCGAGCAATCGCGCCATGGCGGGCCGTGACCTCGCGGGCGAGATCCATGTTGCGGTCGAGGACCACGACCTGCCAGCCCTGGGCTCGCAGCCGGGCGACGCAGGCTTCGCCAATGCCGCCTGCGCCGCCGGTCACGGCCGCCACGGGTGCTCGGGAGGATGCAACCATGACCTAGAGAACCTCGTAGAGGGCTTCGATGATGCGACGCGCGCGGGGGCCGTTGTCCCCGACCGCATGCATCTTGTTGCACGCATAGGAGAATCCGATCTTCGCATCCGGATCGCCGAAGCCGATGGAGCCGCCGAAGCCGTGATGGCCGAAGGCGCGCATGTTGGGGCCCATCCAGACCGAGACGGGCGTGTTCAGCAGGATGCCGCGGCCCTGGTGGTAGGGTCGCTGCTGCATGCGCTCGAACTGGTTGTGCTGCTCGACGAGCATGTCCTCGATCGTTTGCGGCGACATCAGCGTGACGCCGTCCAGCGAGCCGCCGCGCGCCACCGCGCCGTAGATGCGCGCGACCGCGCGCGGATTGCCGTGGCCCGACGCGCTGGTGATCTCGGCGCGCCGCCAGGCGGTGGAGTTGAGCGTCACCGGCAGCGGCTCGTCGGGAAACTGGGTGAAGCCCTTCGAGACGAGCGCGTCCGGATCGGTGTCGCGCTTGGCCAGAAGGGTTCCCTCGACCGTGGGAACCAGCGTCGCGCAACGGGCGAGGTCGGCATCGGAGAGATTGCCGTACTGGTAGTCCGCGCCGAGCGGGTCGGTCACCTCGTCGGCGATGAATTGCGGGAAGCGCTTGCCCGTCACCCGCCGCACGATCTCGCCCAGAAGGTTGCCCTGGGTGTGGATGTGATAGGCCGCCACCGTGCCCGGTTCCCACAGTGGCGCCTGCTTCTCCAGCGCCGCGACGATCGCGTCGCAGTCGAAGACCGCGCCCTTCCACAGCGGATCGAGCACCACCGGCAGGCCGGCGGTATGGTCGAGCACATGGCGGACGAGCACGCCTTCCTTGCCGTTCTGGGCAAATTCGGGCCAGTAGTCTGCGACCGGCTTGTCGGGATCGACCACACCCCGGTCGATCAGCATGTTGAAGCTCATGCCGGCGATGCCCTTGGCGACCGACATCATGCAGACGATCGTATCCTGCTCCCACGGCCTGACATAGTCGGCGTCCCGGTAACCGCCCCACAGGTCGACGACCTTGCGGCCGTCGACATAGATCGTCGTGGCCGAGCCGATTTCTTCCTCTACCGAATAGTTCTGCGCGAACGCTTCGGCGACCCTGGCGAAGGCCGAGTCATAAGATCCGGTGAGACGGAATTCGTGTCCGCGCGCGGAAACGGTCTTGTCGAACTGCATCTTTCCTCCCGCCGTGTTCAGCAAGCGGATAACAATTTGTATGACAGTATGTCAAGACGACAGTCAGCTTAATCTCGGAGCGGCGGGAGATCGAGACGCACGATATCCTCGAAACCGGGGATCAGCGCCGGCCAGCGCTCGCGCACGTCCGGATCGTGTCCCGGGATCAGGAGATCCTCGCAGCCGCCGGCCAGTTCCTCGCAGCGCCGGTAGCCTTCGAGCATCTCGCCGATATGGTAGACGATCGGAAACGGCGCGCGGCGCAGCCGGTTCTCGGTGAAGTGGAAGGCATCGGATGCCAGCACGAGCGGACCGCGATCCGTCGCCACCCGTACGACCTGCAGCCCGCCGGTATGGCCGCCGACCCGGTGCAGCGATATGCCGGGATAAAGCTCCGCGACGCCGTCGTGAAACCGGACCCGCCCCGAATGCACCAGCCCGACCGCCTGAAGCACGTCGCGGAGATTGAACGGCGCGCGCAGGCAGGCGTGGCACATTGGCCGTCCCGTGGCGTAGCGCATCTCCTCGTCCTGAAGGTGGAAAGTGGCGCCCTCAAACGCGTCGAGCGATCCCGCGTGGTCGTAATGCAGGTGGGTGAGGATCACGTCGGGAACCGCAGCCGCGTCGATCCCGGCACGTTTCAGCAGCGCCGCGGGCTCGTGCAGCAGGGTGCGGTGCCGTTCGTTCGCGGCGTCTTTGCCAAATCCCGTATCCACGACGAGCAGGCGGCCATGCCCACGGATCACCCAGATGTAATAGTCGAGCGGCATCGGAGCGTCGTGAAGGTCCATCCCCGGCATGAAGTTCTCGCGTCGCGGGCGGTCCGGATCCGTCGTCGCATAGCGCAGGGCGAGCACTTCGTAGGTGGGGTTCACGGCGTCCTCCAGAAATCAAACTCGACTCGGCTTGAATTATCATACCGTCATGTTGTATGACAAACTGCCGTTGTGGCAGGAGTGTCCTGCGGCTTCACGTTTTGGCTGCTCTGACGCAGACCCGATCCTTGGGAGGATTTCGATGAAATTTCTACGCCTGATGGCGCCCCTCGCCGCATTCTGCACTCTCGGCGCCCATGCCGCGATGGCGCAGGACTATCCGGAAATGTCCCTTCGCTATTCCTCCAACATCCCGGAGGTGGTGAACACGTCGAAGATCGACACCTACTTCTCGTCCGAGATCGAAAAGCGGAGCGGCGGCAAGATCAAGATCCAGCATTTCTGGGCGAACACGCTCGGCGGCGAAGCCGAGATGGTCGACCTCGTCGGGTCGGGCGCGGTCGACTTCGGCCTGATCGTCACCGGCAACCAGTTCTCGCGCATGCCGTTCACCGCCGTCACCAACGCGCTGCCGTTCACCTACACCGACGGACCGAAGCTCAACCGGCTCACCGCGGACATCTTCACCACCAACGCGACGATCAAAGCCGAGCTTGCCGCGGCCAATCTGCACCCGGTGCTCTACCGCTACCTGCCCGACTACCGCTTCTATTGCACCAAGCCGATCAAGACGATGGCCGACCTGCAGAACGCCAAGGTCCGTTCCTACGGCTCCTTCGTGCCGGTGATGTTCGAGTCGATCGGCGCGATCCCGGTCAACATTCCGCCGGTCGACATGGTCCAGGCGATGCAGTCCGGCGCGATGGACTGCACCTACATGTTCAACTCCGCCGTCAAGGCCTTCAAGATCGACCAGGTCGCCAGATACGGCACGGACATCTCCTTCGGCGTCATCAGCGCCCACACCCTGTTCACCTCCAAGAGCAAGTGGGAGGCCCTGCCCGAGAACGTGCGCAAGCTGTTCGAGGAGGTTGCCGCCGATGCTGAGAAATTCGGCAACGAGCTGATCGCGGGCGACGAGGCCAAGGCTATCGATGGCCTGAAGGCGGCGGGCATGGAAATCGTCCCCTTCGAGGAGATGGATGCCCTCAAGGCCAAGGTGCCGGACATGCTTGATGTCTGGGCCAAAAAGATGGACGAAATGGGCAAGGGCGCCGAGGCGAAGGAACTCGCCGACTATATCCGCGCCAACCGCTGAACCTTCGGCCTCGCGCCGGGTCCCCGCGGCCCGGCGCAGGTGTCCATCGCACCCACGGTGATTTCATGTCGTTCTTTGCCCGCCTCGACGGCCTGCTGCGGCGGGTTTCCTATGTCGGCTTCCTCGCGGCTTCCGCCCTTCTGCTGATCGTCGGACTGATGGGGACGGTCGACGTCATATCGACCAACCTCTTCTGGAAGCCCATTCCGGGCATGGTCGAACTCTCCGGCGCCCTGCTCGCCGTCATCGTGTTTCTCGGCCTGGCCGAGGCGCAGGCCCGCGGGTCCCACATCGTCATCGACATCGCCACCCAGTCCATGGGGCCGACCGCCCGGCGCCTGTCGAGCATCCTTTCGCTGACGATAGCGGGCGTCCTGATGGGGCTCATCGCCTGGCAGACGACGCGACTGGCGATTTCGTCCTGGAACTTCAAGGAAACGGCGCTTGGCGCGCTCGCCTTTCCGGTCGCTCCCTTCAAGAGCGTCGCCGCCTTCGGGGCATGGCTGGCGACGGCGGAATTCCTGCGCCAGCTGGTTCTCCAGGTAGCGGGCAAGACGTCGACAGCTCCGGGCGAGGGGCAGCGCGATGCTTGATCCGCTTTCGATCGGCGCCCTTGCCATCGGCGCCATGCTCGCCCTTTCCCTGATCGGCGTGCCGGTCGGCATCGCCATGGCGGCCGTCGCCGTTGTCGGCCTGTGGACGACAGGCGGGTCGGCGTTTGCCATCAACACCTTGTCGAACCTGCCCTTCGCGATGGCGTCGGATTACAGTTTCGTCGTGATCCCGATGTTCGTCCTGATGGGAGCGATCGCTTCCGCCTCGGGCATCACGCAGGAATTGTTCGGCTTCTCCAACCTCGTCCTGCGCTCCGCCCGCGGCGCGCTGTTCCAGGCGACGATCCTGGCCTCCGCCGGCTTTGCCGCGATCTCCGGTTCGACACTCGTCAATGCGGCCCTGTTCACCCGCATCGCGCTGACCGAAATGCTGCGGCTCGGCTACGACCGCGCCTTCTCCGCCGGCTGCATCGCCGCCGCCGGCACGATCGCGGCGCTCATCCCGCCGTCGATCAGCTTCGTCATCTACGGGCTGCTCACCGGCGAATCGGTGGCAGAACTGCTCATCGCGGGCGTCGTGCCGGGCATCCTCACCACCGCCGCCTACATGATCGGCACGGCATTCCTGGTGCGGGCGCGCCCGCATCTGGCGCCTCCGCCGCAGCCGCGCGCAAGGCTTCCCGAAATCGCACGCAGCGCCGTCGGCCTGTGGGCCACCTTCCTTCTGGCCGGACTGGTTATCGGCGGCATCTACCTCGGCTATACCACCCCCTCGGGCGCCGGCGCGCTCGGCGCCATCGGCGCGCTGGTCATCGCCCTGGCGCGGCGCAAGCTCACCAGTTCCGAGCTTGGCGACTGCCTCCGCTCGGCGGCCGGCGTCACTGCGGCGCTGTTCATCGTCATCATCGGCGGCCTGCTGTTCACGCGTTTCTTCCTCGTCGCAGGCACCGTAACAGCCGCCACGGACATGCTTCAGTCCCTGGAGCTTTCGCCCATCCTGTTCATGCTCATCCTGATCGCGGTGTTCGCGGTGCTCGGCATGTTCATGGATCCGCTCGCCATGCAGGTGATGACCTTGCCCTTCGTCTATCCGATGGTCACGTCCCTCGGCTATGACGGCGTCTGGTTCGGGGTGATCATGGTCAAGCTGGTCGAGCTCGCGGTCCTCACGCCGCCGGTCGGCATGAACCTGTTCGCCGTCATCGGCGCGTCCGAAGGCAAGGTGAAGCTGGCGGAAATCTACCGGGGCATCGTGCCGTTCATCGTGATCGAGGCGGTCGTCCTCGCCCTGCTCATCGCGTTTCCGGACCTGTCCCTCTGGCTCCCGCGCCAGATGTTCAACTGATCAAGTCGAGGCCATATCCCATGCAAGAGACACTCCGCATCGGCTTCATCGGCCTCGGCGCCATGGGCGAACCGATGGTGGCGCGGCTGGCCGCGGCGGGATTCGCGCTTACTGTCTGCGACGCCGACGCCGCCCGCACCGCGCGCGTCGCGGCCGCGACCGGCGCCCGCGCCGCGGCAACGCCGAAGGACGCGGCCTCGACCTCGGACATCCTCGTCACCATGCTGCCGTCGAGCGCGATCGTGGAGAAGGTCCTGGATGGCGAGGACGGAGCGCTCGCGGGCCTGGCCGAAGGCGCGCTGATCGTCGACATGTCCAGCGGCGTGCCCGATGTCACCCGTACCCTCGCCGGAAAGGTCGCGGAACGGCGGATTGCGATGATCGACGCACCGGTCTCGGGCGGCGTGTCGCGCGCCAGGACCGGTGAGCTCGCGATCATGGCCGGCGGCGACGCGGCCGCCATCGACCGGGCCGAGCCGGTCCTGAAGGCTATGGGCACGTCGATCGTCCGCACCGGCCCGATCGGCAGCGCGCACGCGATGAAGGCGCTCAACAATCTGGTCAGCGCCGGCGGCTTCCTGATCGGCGTCGAGGCGCTGCTCATCGGCCAGAAGTTCGGGCTCGATCCGGCGCTTATGGTCGACGTGCTGAACGTCTCCACCGGCATGAACAACTCGACCCAGAAGAAGTTCAAGCAGTTCGTCCTGTCGCGCAAGTTCGACGCCGGCTTCGGCCTCGACCTGATGGTCAAGGATCTCGGCATCGCGCTCGGCGTCGCCAACGCGACCTCTACCCCCGCCCCCTTCTCCGGCCTGTGCCTGGACATGTGGGCGAGCGCGCAGAAGGTTCTCGGGCCCGGGCAGGACCACACCGCCGTCGCGAAGTTCAGCGAACTCATCGCCGGGTCGACGCTGGATGGCAGCAAGAGCGGGGGCGACGCGTCGTGAACCGGGGGGCGCTGTCGGGGCAGACCGTCGCGGTCTTCGGCGGCTCGTCCGGCATCGGCTTCGCCACCGCGCAAGCCGCGCGCGCACTCGGCGCACGCATCACGATTGCCTCGCGCACGCCCATCCGGCTGCGTGAGGCGGCCGCCGCGATCGGAGAGGTGCAGACAGCCGCCCTCGACATTCGCGACGCCGCGGCGGTGGCGGAATTCTTCGCCTCGCGCGACCCGTTCCACCACGTGGTCGTCTCCGCGGCGGAGCTTTCCGTCGGACCGCTTCGCCGGCGCAGCCTCGCCGACGAGCGCGAGGCGATGGAGAGCAAATTCTGGGGCGCGGTCCACGTCGCCCACGCTGCCCGCATCCGTCCCGAAGGCAGCCTTACCCTGGTCTCCGGCATGATCGGCACGCGCCCGACCGGCTCGGCCACGATGCTGAGCGCCATCAACGCGGCGCTCGACACGCTCGCGAAGGCGCTGGCGACCGAGATGGCGCCGGTCAGGGTCAATTGCGTCTCGCCCGGACGCATCGAGACGCCGTGGTGGGATTTCCTGCCGCTCGCCGAACGCCAGGCTCTGTTCGACCGCACCGCCGCTGCCCTGCCCTTGAAGCGGATCGGCAAACCGGAGGAGATCGCGGCCCAGGTCGTCCATCTGATGCAGAACGGGTTCATGACCGGCAGCGTTGTGCTGGTCGACGGCGGCGGCAGCGTCGCCTAGCGGTTCGCCGAAGCTTCCCTCGATCGAGCGTCTCGCAGGGTTCGGCACACAGCCATCATGCCACAACCCCGAACAGCGCACCGATCCCGGCCGTCAGGGCCATTGCGAGCGCGCCCCAGAAGGTGACGCGGAGTGTCGCCTTGAGCACGTTCGCGCCGCCGGCCCGGGCCCCGATCGCGCCAAGAAGCGCGAGAAACAGGAGCGAGGCGATGGAGACGCCGAGCACCAGCTTCGAGGCCGGCAGGACAAGCACCATCAGGAGCGGGAGCGCGGCGCCTATGGCGAAGGTCGCAGCCGAGGTCAAGGCCGCCTGGATCGGCCGCGCAGTGGTGAACTCGGAAATGCCGAGCTCGTCGCGCGCATGGGCGCCGAGCGCATCCTTCGCCATCAGCTGGTCGGCGACCTTCCGCGCAAGCTCAGGATCGACGCCCCGCTCGGCATAGATGCGCGCCAGTTCCTCGCGTTCGAACTCCGGCTGGCTTGCAAGCTCTGCGCGCTCGCGCGCCAAATCCGCCTGTTCCGTGTCGGACTGGGAACTGACGGAGACATATTCGCCGGCCGCCATCGACATGGCTCCCGCGACGAGACCGGCGACGCCGGCGACCAGGACGTCGGAGACTGCGGCCGACGCCGCGGCGACGCCGACGATCAGGCTGGCCGTCGAGACGATCCCGTCGTTGGCGCCCAGCACGGCCGCCCTCAGCCAGCCGATGCGCGAGACGAGATGGCTTTCCGGATGGCGGTGAAGACGGGACACGGCTCATGCTTTCATTGGCGGCAACAGCTCAATGTTATCCGGGATCGGCACGTTCGCGAACAGATTTGATGTCGCCCCGCTCTCGGACTTCCGACGCTTGGCGATTCAGACTTTGAACCAGTGGGCGTAGCTTGTCGAAGCTCTGAGTGGGTTTCGTGCGAAGCCGGCAACCGAAGCAAAGTGCCGGGGCAGACCTACGAAATGGCGGAGGGAGGGGGATTCGAACCCCCGATACGGTTTCCCGTATACACACTTTCCAGGCGTGCGCCTTCAACCACTCGGCCACCCCTCCGCGATCACGGGCGGGCCGCGAATGCGGCCTCCATCTAGTCGATCGGTCCGCGAATGCCAAGCCTTTTGGGCCGGTGGCGGAGCATAATTACAAGCCGGCTTTCGCCCAGCACCCGCCCGTTACATGATGGCGGTAGCTACACCGGCAGCGCCGCAAGGCGCGGGGCGACGCAGGATGGGGGCAGGCAATGACGATAGGCAACGAGCCGGTGCGGGGCGGCAACGATTTCAGTCGCGATCTCGCCCAGGCCGCACCCGTCATCTGGCTCTGCGCCAACCTTCTCCTGTCGCTGCGCGGCCTGTGGCAGGGCTGGCCGACGCTATTCGCCTATGATCTCCCGGACACCGTCGCCGACTACCTCTATGCCAGCATGGCGGCCGGCGTCGTGCAGATCCTGTTCGGTCTTTATGTGCTGGGACTTGCCTGGCGGAAATCGCCGCGCTTCCCGTTCTGGTTTACGCTCTGGGCGGTGCTGACGATCGTCGCGGATGTCGCGTTTCTCGCAGCCACGTTGTTCATCGAGCCGTTCGCGCAGACCTTGATGCCTTGGCTGATCGCGGCCGTGTCGGTCGGCATCTCGATCTGGACGATCGTCCTCGTGAGACGGCCCAAGCCCGCGACGGCCATGGCGGATGCGGCGGGCACGGCGGGACCGACTCCTGTGGGCGTCGTCATCCTCAACGCCTTCCTGGGACTTGTCCTCGGCGGCGCCGCCGGACTGGGCATCGGCCTGCTCGCTGGCTCGGCAATCGTCGACTGGTTCGACGTTTCCTGCTTCGAGGGCGGCTGCGGCTATGCGGCGGCGGCGATCGGCCTGCTCGGTCTGTTCGTCGGCGCGATCGCCGGGCCGGTCTTCGCCATCTGGTGGACGCGC
The DNA here is from genome assembly GCA_019635735.1 of Mesorhizobium sp. Lineage (GTDB taxonomy): Bacteria > Pseudomonadota > Alphaproteobacteria > Rhizobiales > Rhizobiaceae > Mesorhizobium_A. The sequence goes on along the minus strand of JAHBYX010000014.1, from coordinate 54,877 downwards.
AGGCGGCGCAAGCCCGCCTGACCTTCACGGGGCGTCAATTTCCCGTGCCCGGATTGATGATCGGGGCGGCAGACCATACATATGCGTCATTCCAAGCGACATGGCGAACGAATCGGATGGTGAGGTTCCTCTTCAGGCTTCTGGCGGCCGTCTCTCTCGCGCTCTCGGTGATCCTGGCGGTGATGGATGCGACGCGCTCGATTGCGCTGTCGAAATTCGATCCGACGCCGCTGGGCGCGCTGTGGTTCGAGCACGCACCGTCGTCACTGACGGCGCTGCAGGGACTGTTCACGGGCGTGGCCGGCTTCCTGTGGGATCCGGCGATGCTGACGCTGCTGAAGGTTCCGGCCTTCATCTTCTTCGCAGCGCTCGCCCTCCTGCTCTACGCCATCGGGCACACGCCGCAGCCGTCCGCGCGCACCTTCGCCGTCGGTCGCTGACCTCTTTCGAAAGGAAAGCAAGCATGTTCTTCCTGAGCGACATCATGAACAAGAAGATCCAGTTGCCGAAGCCCGGCGAAGCGCTGCCGGGTCGCGAGCGGCCGATCCCGACCGCCTCGCGCCACCACGTCTTCAAGCGCCCGCTCAAAGACGCCGCACCCGAAGGGTTCGAGACGATCTATTTCGGCATGGGCTGCTTCTGGGGCGCAGAGCGCCTGTTCTGGCAGACGCCGGGCGTATGGATGACCGCGGTCGGCTATGCCGGCGGCGAGACGCCCAACCCGACCTACCAGGAGACCTGCACCGGCATGACCGGCCATGCCGAGGTGGTAAAGGTGATCTTCGATCCGGCGCGGGTCAGCCTGTCGGCGCTGTTGAAGCTGTTCTGGGAAAGCCACGACCCGACCCAAGGCATGCGCCAGGGCAATGACGTGGGCACGACCTACCGCTCGACGATCTACACGACCACGGCCGACCAGCTCGATGCGGCGATCGCGTCGCGCGACGCCTATGCCTCGGCGCTGACGAAGGCCGGGCGCGAGAAGATCACCACTGAGATCCGCCCGGCGCCCGAGTTCTACTACGCCGAGGAGGATCACCAGCAGTATCTGGCCAAGAACCCCTATGGCTATTGCGGGCTCAAGGGCACCGGCGTCGAATGCGCCGTGCCGGCGGCCGCCACCGCCTGACCGGATTGCGACCGGTTTCGGACCAGAGGCCCGGGAGACGCCATCGTTTCCCGGGCTTCTTCGCGAGTCGAGGTCTTTTCCAGACGGTCAAAGATTCCGCGTGAAATTTCCGCGATGCCATGCAAGATTGAAACCCGAGCGGGCGCCTTCGCGCCTGCGTGGGAGACGCCACGGGCAGGGGAACGCTCCGTAGGACGGCAACCGGAAGAGAAAACCAACAGGGTGTGGATCATATGAAGCGTATCATTTTCGGCCTGATGGCCGCCACCGCAATGTCCTTCTCGGCCTATGCGGCCGACGTCAAGCCGGCGCTGCTGTTCGATCTCGGCGGCAAATTCGACAAGTCCTTCAACGAGTCGTCCTTCAACGGGGCGGAGAAGTTCAAGAAGGACACGGGCATCGAATACCGCGAATACGAGATCAAGGGCGAGGAGGAGCGTGAACAGGCGCTGCGCCGCTTCGCCGACGACGGCAACAACCCGATCGTGATGGCCGGCTTCTCCTGGGCCACCCCGCTCGCGGCGATCGCCAAGGAGTATCCGGATATCAGCTTCACCATCATCGATGGCGTCGCCGATGCGCCGAACGTCCGCTCGGTAGTGTTCAAGGAACAGGAAGGCTCCTATCTCGTCGGCGTGCTCGCCGGCATGGCATCGACCACCAAGAAGGTCGGCTTCGTCGGCGGCATGAACATCCCGCTGATCTCCGCCTTCGGTTGCGGCTACGTCGGCGGCGCCAAGGCCGCGGGCGCGACCGACGTGTTCGAGAACATGATCGGCGACACGCCGGAAGCCTGGGGCAACAAGCCGAAGGCGACCGAGATCGCCAAGACGCAGATCGACCAGGGCGCGGACGTGATCTACGCGGCGGCCGGCGGTGCTGGCCTCGGCGCGCTGGAAGCGGCGGCCGACGCGGGCAAGCTCGCCATCGGCGTTGACTCCAATCAGAACTACCTGTTCCCGGGCAAGGTCCTGACCTCGATGCTCAAGCGCGTCGACGTCGCGGTCTACAACTCGTTCAACGACGCCAAGGAAGGCAAGTTCACCGCCGGCATCAACGTGCTGGGCGTCGCCGACGGCGGCATCGACTACGCGATGGACGAGCACAACGCGCCGCTGATCACGCCCGAGATGAAGACCGCCGTCGAGAAGGCCAAGGCCGACATCATCGCCGGCACGATCCAGGTGCACGACTATCGCACCGACAACAAGTGCCCCTACTGATCGCCTGAACGATCACTCCTCGCGAACCGCCGGCCTCTGGCCGGCGGTTTTCGTTTGGGAGAGGGGAGTAGGGCGGTAAGGCAATAGGGGGAGAATCGCCGAAGAACGTCCAACCCCCTACTGCCTAACCTCCCCCGCGATATCCTCCAGAATCGGACAATCCGGCCGGTGATCGCCGTGGCAGGCATGGATCAGGCGGTTCAGCGTCGCGCGCATCTGCTGCAGTTCCTTCAGCTTCTCGTCGATCGCGGTGACGTGCGACTTTGCGATTTCGCGGACGTCGTGGCTCGCCCTGTTGCGGTCGCGATAGAGGTCGAGCAGCTGCCGGCAATCCTCGATCGAAAAACCCAGCGTGCGCGCCCGGTGGAGGAACGAGAGCCGGTGGATGTCGGCCTGCGAATAATCGCGGTAGCCGTTTGTGGCGCGGTCGGCGCTGATCAGGCCGATGTCCTCGTAATACCGGATGGTCTTCGCCGGCAGGCCGGAGAGCTCAGATGCGCGCCCGATGTTCATTCCGAATCTTCCTTCCCGTTCATGCACTTCCTCGTGCCGGACAGATGGGTGTCCTGTTGCAGAAATGCCATAGACACAACGTCACGACGCATGGTTGCGCCAAAGTGTGGCGCAATTGCTTGGCAAGCGCACGACATGCCGCTTAGTAATGTTGACGAAAATGCGGCCCGAATCGGGCTGGATTGTTACTACCTCGTCTACGGGATTGGACATGAAATTCAGGTCATTGCTCGTTGCCGGCCTGCTTGCGGCCGCCACCGCGATCTCGGGCTGCGCCACCGACGGCGCTTCGATCTTCAGCAATTCCTATGGCGGCAAGAGGGATGCGGGCTACCAGTTGCCGGCGATCCCGGTCGCCAAGGTTCCCCAGCAATACCGCCGCCAGGTGGTCAGCTACGACACGAAGGAGAAGGCCGGAACGGTGGTCGTCGACACCAAGGCCAAGCATCTCTACTTCGTCATGGGCGGCGGCAAGGCGATGCGCTACGGCATCGGCGTCGGCCGCGAGGGCTTCGAGTGGAAGGGCACCTCGCGCGTCGCGATGAAGAAGGAATGGCCGGTGTGGACGCCGCCTGCGGCGATGATCAAGCGCCGTCCTGACCTCGCCAAGTATCGCGGCGGCATGGATCCGGGCCTCGACAACGCGCTCGGCGCGCGTGCGATGTATCTCTTCAACAAGAGGGGCGACACCGGCTACCGGCTGCATGGCACGCCTGAATGGTGGTCGATCGGCAAGGCGATGTCGTCGGGCTGCATCCGCCTGATCAACCAGGACGTCATCGACCTCTACAACCGCGTCGAAGTCGGCGCGAAGGTGATCGTCAAGTAAGACGCCAAAGTTTCATGGGCGGGGGCGCCTAAGGAAAAGCCGGATCGGGGGATCCGGCTTTTTCGTTTGTGCGGTGAGCGACGACCGTTTCCGATGCTCTTGCAGCGCGAACGTCCGTCCAAACGCGGTCGTCATCCCGGCCGCCGGAGGCGAGCCGGGATCTATTGCCGGCTGTAATCCTGCCAAAAAGGCGGCCAATCGCAGAGAAAAATGGATCCCTGTATCTTGCGACTGTCGCTTGGCATAGTGGCGGCAGGTCGAGATAGCTCGTTGGATTCCTGGTCGCGCAATGATCGTGATCCCGGCATGGGCGTCTGGATCTGTTTTGTCTGATCGAACAGTCGCAAGGGCGCCGGCTGGCCGGTAGCCCGCATACAGGTCTGATCCCATGACATCTGCACCGTTCTCGCACCCGCTTGCCCTTGCTGCCGGCATCGATGCCGGCCAGCGCTTTCTCGATGTCGGCTTGGCGCCGTCCGGCAAGACCTTCCGGATGCCCAATGCGGCGGAAGGCATCGCAGCCATCGTCGAACGCCTGGCCCACGAGGGCGTCCGCCGCGTGGTGCTGGAGGCGATCGGTCCCTATGCGCAGCGTCTGGTAGCAGCGCTTTCGGTGGCCGGCTTCGAGGTCGGCATCGTCAATCCGCGCCGCATCAAGGCGTTCCGCGACGCCGAAGGGCGCCGCGCCAAGACCGACAGGCTGGACGCGCGGCTCATTGCACGCTTCGCTCTCGCCATGACCGATGCCATCCGCCCCTTGCCGTCCGCCGACCAGCTGACCCTGAAAGCGCTGTCGACCCGACGACGCCAGCTCACCGAGATGATCGCAATGGAAAAAACCCGGCTCAAACAGGCCGTCGAGCCGGTGCTCCAGGACAGCCATCGCACGGCCATTGCCGGCCTGACGGCGCAATGTGCGTCGATCGAGGCGGAACTTGCCCGTCATGTCGCGCGAGATCCCGCGCGTGCCCGTGTCCTGGATATCCTGAAGTCGATCCCCGGCATCGGCGAACGGGTCGCCACTGTCCTCATCACCGATCTGCCCGAACTCGGCCGGACCGATCGCAAGGCCATCGCCAGCCTGGCCGGGCTTGCGCCGCATATCAGCCAGTCCGGCAACGCACCGCCAAGAGCGTCCATCGCCGGCGGCCGGCCCTGCGTGCGCACGGCGCTCTACATGGCCGCTCTCGTCGCCAGCCGCCACAATCCGCGGATGAAGGCTGCCTACACAACCATGCGGGAGCAGGGCAAACCGGGCAAGGTCGCCCTTGTCGCCATCGCCCGACAACTGCTCGTCACGGCCAACGCCCTCGTCAAGACCAATCAGAACTGGACGACAAACGCGTAAATCACTTGACTAACCAAGACAGTCGCCGGGTCGCCTCCGGCGCCCGGGATGACGCCGTGGAGGGGAAGCCCCTACTGCCTACTGCCTACTGCCTACTGCCTACTGCCTACTGCCTACTGCCTCACGCCACCTGCTCGACCTGCTGCACCTCGGGCACGAAGTGCTTGAGCAGGTTCTGGATGCCGTGCTTCAGCGTCGCCGTCGAGGACGGGCAGCCGGCGCAGGCGCCCTTCATGTTGAGGAACACGGTGCCGTTCTCGTAGCCGCGGAAGGTGATGTCGCCGCCGTCCTGGGCGACCGCCGGGCGCACGCGCGTGTCGAGCAGTTCCTTGATCGTCACGACGATCTCCTCGTCGGCCTTGTCGTAGAATTCGCCGTCGACCTCCGCCGTGTCGGCCGCCGCCTGCGAACCGGAGTTCATCACCGGCCGGCCGGCCATGAAATGCTCCATGATGGCGCCCAGGATCGCAGGCTTGAGGTGCTGCCAGTCGGGATCGTCCTTGGTCACGGTGACGAAATCGTAGCCGAAGAAGACGCCGGTGACGCCCGGCACGGAAAACAGCGCGCCGGCCAGCGGCGAGGCCTCGCCCGCGGTCGCGCGGTCGCGGAAATCGGCCGTGCCGTCGGCGAGCACGACGACACCGGGCAGGAATTTGAGCGTCGCCGGATTGGGTGTCGCTTCGGTCTGGATGAACATGGCGGCGTCTCCACTTGGTCGACTTCAAGGGTCGAATTTGGAATTGTTCTAAAATAGGCCCCTATCGAGCCCAGTTCAAGCGACATTTCCCGCTCAGAGACTGTTTCGAAATTCGCTCTGGCGAGTCAGCTGGTGGTGGTTTCGAGACCCGGAGCGGAGCGGACATTCGGGTCCGTGAGCACCGGAAGCGCAGAAAACGCCATCAGATGGCCGCCAGAGTAGAATTTCCAAACAGTCTCTCAGGCGAGGCTGTCGATGTCCTCGTCGGTGAGGTTGTAGGGCACGATCGTCACGGGGATCGGGAAGGCCGCCGCCTTGCCGGCGATCGAGGCGACCAGGGGTCCCGGGCCTTCCTTCGCAGCGCCCGCCGCCAGCACCAGGATCGCGATGTCCTGGTCTTCCTCGATCAGCTTGTGGATCTCGCTCGTCTTGTTGCCTTCGCGGATCACCAGTTCCGGTTCGATGCCGTGGCGGTTGCGCACCGCCGTCGCCGCCTGGTCGAGAGCCGCTTGCGCGGTGGCCGTCGCTTCCTGGCGCATCACAGCCTCGACGCCGAGGAAATGCTGGAAATCGCTCGATTCGATCACGAACAGCAGCACCAGCGCCCCGCCCGTGCTCTTGGCGCGGCGCGAGGCATACGCCACCGCGCGCTCGCATTCCGGCGTTTCGTCGATCACCGCCAGGAATTTCCGGCGGTGGCCGGCTTCGCGGATCAGGCGCTTGGAAACCATTCAGATGTCCCGGTTGTCGAGCGGCAATCTGCCACCGGGCGCGCCCGGCGGCAAGGAGGCCTCATGGGCAGGTCAGTTGCCGAGCCAGCCGATGATCCTGCGCACATCCTTCATCGTCGCCTCGGCCAGCGCGGAGGCACGCTCGCCGCCGTCCTTCAGCACCGCGTCGACATAGGCCTGGTCGGCCGAGATGCGGCGCATCTCCGAGGCGATCGGCGCCAGCTTGTCGACCGCGAGGTCGGCGAGTGCGGGCTTGAATACCGAGAACTGCTGGCCGCCGAACTGGCTGAGCACGTCCTCGCGCGTCGTCTCGGCGAGAGCGGCGTAGATGCCGACGAGATTGTCCGCATCCGGCCGCTCCTTCAGCCCCTCGGTCTCGGAAGGCAGCGGCTGCGGGTCGGTCTTGGCCTTGCGGATCTTCTTGGCGATCGTGTCGGCATCGTCGGTCAGGTTGATGCGCGAGAGATCGGACGGATCCGACTTCGACATCTTTTTGGTGCCGTCGCGCAGGCTCATCACCCTGGTCGCCTCGCCCTCGATCACCGGCTCGGTGATCGGGAAGAAGCCGTGCACCGTCTCCTCGCCCGACTTCATCTCGACGCCGGCTCCGAGGTCGCGAATGCGGTCGGAATAGTCGTGGTTGAACTTCTGCGCGATCTCGCGGGTCAGTTCCAGGTGCTGCTTCTGGTCGTCGCCCACCGGCACATGCGTGGCGCGGTAGACGAGGATGTCGGCCGCCATCAGGTTCGGATAGGCGAACAGGCCGACCGAGGCGTTCTCGCGGTCCTTGCCGGCCTTGTCCTTGAACTGGGTCATCTTGTTCAGCCAGCCCATGCGGGCGACGCAGTTGAACACCCAGGCGAGTTCGGCGTGCTGCATGACGCGCGACTGGTTGAAGACGATGTGCGCCTTGGGGTCGATGCCAGACGCCAGGAACGCCGCCGTCACCTCGCGGGTGGACTTCTCGAGTTCCGCCGGCTCCTGCCACATGGTGATCGCGTGCATGTCGACGACGCAGTAGATGCAGTCCGACTGCTCCTGCAGCGCGACGAACTTGCGGATCGCGCCGAGATAGTTGCCGAGGTGGAGATTTCCGGTCGGCTGGACGCCGGAGAAGACGAGTTTCTTGAACGACATGATCGGTTCCGTGGCTGGTGGAGGGCCCAAGCCCCCGGGACGATCCCGTTCGGGGCAGGCGAAACGAGCCGGGCTTATGGCGGATGGCGGGACGACAATCAAGGGGCGGGAAGTCGGTCCGGGTGCGTGGACCGGACCGCGATCGCGCGCTCAGTATCTAAGGTTCAGGCCAGCCCACATCGGACGATAGAGCGTGCAGTCCTGCTGGTCGAAGGGCAGGTCGGAATTCATGTTCGGCGCTTTCTGCGTCTTCTTCTGGAAGTCGAGGCGCGCCTGGAGATTTGCGATGACTTCCTTCGTCTGCGCGAGGTCCTTCCCCTTTACGTCGGCGTTCAGCCTTTCCAGCAGACGCTCGATGTTCTGGTAGGTCGGCCGATAGGCCCAGGGTGCCACGACCGAGATGACGCCGATCAGGTTGATGCGCCCGCTCGTGCCGCCCTCCGTAGCTGCCAGCGAAGGGTCGTAAAGGTGGTCGATCGGCACGCAGACCGTCGAGTCGTCGATCACGTCGGCGAGCACCAGCGTGGCGTTGACGCGCAGGCCCGCCTCCGCCGAGCGTGCTGCGAAGGCGAGCACGGAGGTTGTGGCGAGATCGTCGGCGGCGCGGAACTCGCGAATCGCGCTCGTGCCACGGGTTGTCAGGATCGACCGGATCGCGCCGGTGATGCGAAGCAGCCAGTGACCCTGGATCGGGTCTATGTCAGTCGACGTCACATTGATGCCCGGCTCTCGCAACATATCGATGAGGCACCGCAAAGTGCCGCTCGAACCGAAAAGAAGATCGCCCGACAGGTGGCGGCTCTGCTGCATCTGTTCCTTCTGCAGGGGATCCGAGACCAGGAGCTGTTCGCGGACGTCACCGCACAGGTCGCCGCTTTGCGCCTGCGCTTTCGCCGGTGCCAGCGTCATACCCGCTGCAAACGCCAGCAAGGCCAGGGCAGCGACGCGTCTCATAGCGCCGGCACCAGCGCCGAGGGCGGCAGTTCGGCCGCCGGGTCGCCCGACACGCCGCCATTGAAGGCATCGATCACCCTTTGCTCGCTCTCGCTACGCTCGTCGCGCGCCATGGAGATCTCCAGCACGTCCGGATAGCGCGGAAAGTCGATGCTGCCGTCGTCGATTGTCGGCTTCGTGTGATCGATATCGATCGTCCGGTCGACCAGCACGTTCGAACGCAGCGAACCGTTGCGACGGTCTTCGGGCCCGACATAGTGTAGCCGCGCCAGCACCCGCACCTTGGTCAGAGGGCGATTGTCGAAGTAGCTCACGAAAGCGACGAAGGAATCGCCGTTGCGGTAGACGGGCGCTGCGACTCCGTCGATGACCACTTCGGGCACATAGCCTTCGAAGGTGGAAACGCCGTCCTTCATCGACGGCTCGAAAGCCAGGCGGATGTAGCGCTTCTCGATCTGGAAGGCGCGCTTGATCTCCGGCGACTTGGCGACGATGCCGTAGCCCACCGCGAAGGCCAGTATCCCGGCGCCGCCGGCGATGCCTAGCTTGTAGGTGGCCGCTCCGGCCGTCGTCTCGAAATTGCCGACCCCTTGCGTGCCGGTGCCGTAGAGCAGCACTGCCACGCCCACGACCACCAGAACGAAGGTGAAAGAGGCATGGGTGTTGCCCATCGAATAGAAGGCGAAACCCAGCGAGACCGCGCCGACCAGCATGAAGAAGAAGCCGCTCGACACGAAATACCAGAAGCCCTTCTTCTCGGAGATGGCTTCCTTCTCCTTCAGGAGCGCATGCACCCGAGCCATGACGTCATCGCCGACGTCTTTCTCCTTCTCGCTGGTGCCGTCCGCCATCCCTCTCGACCCCTCGGGCGCCGCGGTGGAGGGCGTGGCCGATCATGCCGTCCACCGGGGATACGAGGATAGAACGCGTGCGGGACCACGTCCGTGAGCGACTTCACATATCCCTGATCGCGAGCGGCCGTCTTGATCTAGCCGCGCCTGACGTTCCGCCTGATCATCCCGATATCGGCGCCGCCGGTTGCGAAAGCCAGGCCGAAATAGATCGCCATCGCGCCGACGACGAGCATGGCGAGCGCCATTGCCTGGTGCACAAAGAGCGCATCGTGCGTGAGCCAGGCCGAGAGCCGGTCGGCCGTAAACCAGAGGAAGCCTGCCATCACGGCCGAACTCAGAAGGATGCGCGGCAGGCGCAGCAGAAGCGGCCGGTCGCTGCCCCAGTGGCCCCGCCAGACCAGGGTGCCGAACAGCAGGCCCGCATTCGTCCAGCCTGAGACGGCCGACGCGGTCGCGATGCCCGGCGCGCCCATCGACGGGAACAGGGTCAGCGCGACCGAGATGTTCAAGGCCACCGAGATCGCCGCGAAGATCATCGGCGTGCGGGTGTCTTCGCGGGCGAAGAAGCCGGGCGTGAAGGCCTTGATCAGCACGAAGGCCGGCAGCCCGATGCCGAAGATCGCGAGCACTTCGGCGACGACGGCGGTGTCCTGCGGCGTGAAGGCGCCGCGCTCGTAGAGCACGCGCACGATCGGCTCAGCGATGACCATCAGCGCAGCGGCTGCGGGAAGCGTCAGGAAGAGGGTGAACTCGACCGACCGGTTCTGCAGGTTGGCCGCGTCCTTCAGGTGTCCGGCGCGCAACGCGCGTGCGAGTTCGGGCAGCAGCACCACGCCCACTGCGACGCCGACGACGCCGAGCGGTAGCTGGTAGACACGGTCGGCGAGATTGAGCGAGGGAACCGCGCCGGCGCGGCCCGAGGCGATGGCCGTCCCGATCAGCGTGTTGATCTGGGTGATGCCGCCGGTGATCGCGGCAGGCAGCGCCAGCCAGAGCAGGCGCTTGACGTTCGGCGTCAGGCGCGGCCGGCGAAGGCCGATATGTACTCCCGCCCGTCGCACAGCGAACCAGACGATGGCGAGTTGCACCAGCCCCGCCGCCAGCACGCCCCAGGCCAGTGCTTCGCCGACCATCTGTCCCTCGGCACCGCGATACCAGACCACCGCCAGGATGCCGACCAGGATGACGTTCAGGAACACCGGCGCGATCGCGGCCGCGAAATACTTGTGCAGCGAGTTGAGCATGCCAGCCATCATCGCGCCGAGCGACATGCAGACCAGGTAGGGGAACATGATCATCGCCAGCGTCACCGTCATGTCCAGCTTGGCCGGATCGTCGGCAAATCCCGGCGCGATCGCGTAGCGGATGACGAAGGGCATCGCCAGTTCCATGCCGATCGTCAGCACGGTCAGGATGGTGAAGAGAACGCCGAACACTTCCTCGGAGAACTTCTTCGCTCCCTCGACGCCGTTCGCCTCTATCTCACGGGCGAAGAGCGGCACGAAGGCGGCATTGAATGCGCCCTCGGCAAAGAGGCGGCGGAACGTGTTGGGAAACTGGAACGCGGCATAGAAGGCTTCGGCGACCGGGCCGGTGCCCACCGCTGCCGCCATCAGCATCTCGCGGGCAAAGCCGAGGATGCGGCTTGCCATCGTTCCCGAACCGACGGTCGCGAATTTCTTGACGAGGCTCATCTTGTCTCGCGCCGTCCGCTCACTTCGCCGCCACCGCTTCGGCCGCCTTGGCACGCTGCGGCCGCGCCTCGCCGCCCTGCAGTGTCGCAATCAGCCTGTCGCGGATCGCCGCCTGGCGCGTCGGGTTCTCGATCTTCTGGCCGGTGAGGTCGGTCACGTAGAACGTGTCGATCACCTTCTCGCCGAATGTCGTGATGTGGGCCGAGGCGATGTCGAGAGACAGATCCGAGATCGCGCCGGTGATCTCCGACAGCAGGCCCGGCCGGTCGAGCCCCTCGACCTCGATGACGGAGAAGCGGTTCGACAGCGTGTTGCGGATCTCCGCGAACGGCTCGATGGTGAACGCCCTGCTGCCGCGCTTCGGCTTGGTCCGCTTCTCGATCATCTCCGGCAGCCAGGAGCGGCCCGACAACACGTCCTCGATCAGCCTGCCGACACGCTCGCCGCGGCGGCGTTCGTCCTCGTCGAGATCGAACTCACGGCCGATCAGGATCGTGTCCAGCGCCCGCCCGTCCGTCGTCGTGAAGATCTGCGCATCGACGATGTTGCCGCCGGCCGCCGCACAGGCGCCGGCGATGACGGAGAGCAGGCGCGGATGGTCTGGCGCCAGCACGGTGATCTCCGTCACGCCCTCGAATTCGAGCGTCCTGACCGTCGTCGCCAAGCTCTTGCGGGTGGCATCCGCCTGCCGGATGAAATCGGCGTGGCGCAATTGATCCTTGAGATCGACTGTCAGAAGGTAATTGTCGTAATGCAGCTTGACGAGGCGCTTGGCGTCGCGCTCGCTCCAGCCGGGCAGCGCTTCCAGCAACCGCGCCCTGGCAGCGGCCGCCCTCGTCTCGCGCGCGACTTCGGAGAAGCCGCCGGTCAGTAGCAGTTCCGTCTCGTAGTAGAGAGTGCGCAGCAACTGGCCTTTCCAGCCGTTCCAGACGCCCGGTCCGACCCCGCGGATGTCGCAGACGGTCAGCACCAGGAGCAGCTTCAGCCGTTCGACCGACTGGACGACCGCGGCAAAGTCCTCGATGGTCTTGCGGTCGTTGAGATCGCGCGTCTGCGCCATCAGCGACATCACCAGATGGTTCTCGACCAGCCAGGCGATCGTATCGGTCTCGGCGGGATTGAAACCCATGTGCGGGCAGAGCCGCCGCGCGATCTTGCCGCCCGCTTCCGAGTGGTCTTCCGGCCTGCCCTTGGCGATATCGTGCAGCAGCACCGCGGTATAGAGCAGCTCGCGCTGCGCCTTCAGGCCCGGCATGAGCTTGTGCGACAGCGGGTGCAGCTTCTCGCCGTCCCCGTGCTCAAGTTCCGACAGCACGCCGATGCAACGGATCAGGTGCTCGTCCACCGTGTAGTGATGATACATGTTGAACTGCATCATCGCGACAATCTTGCCGAAGTCGGGGATCAGGCGACCGAGCACACCGGCCTCGTTCATCCGGCGCATGTTCAGCTCCGGGTTCCGGTCGGACGTCAGGATCTCCATGAAAAGGCGGTTGGCCTCCTCGTTGCGGCGCAGGTTGCGGTCGATGAGGCCGAGCGAGCGGGTGACAAGCTTCAGCGCGTCCGGGTGGTATTCGAGGCCGTGCCTGTCGGCCAGCCAGAACAGCCTGAGCAGGTTGACCGGGTCCTTTTCGAAGATGTCGGCGGCGGCGATGTTGATGCGGCTGTTGTCGACCAGGAAATCGCTGGTGCCGGGCAGCTTCTTCCTGCGCCGCGAGAACGAGAGGAACAGGCGGTTGAAGCCCGGCACGTGCTTGGCCTGCTCCTCCTCGAGTGCCGCGCAGAAGATGCGGGTCAGGTCTCCGACGTCCTTGGCGACGAGGAAGTAGTGCTTCATGAAGCGCTCGACCGCCGAGAGGCCCGGATGGCTCGTATATCCGAGGCGCTCCGCGATCTCGCGCTGGATGTCGAAATGCAGCCGCTCCTCGGCTTTGCCGGTGGCGAAATGCATGTGGCAGCGCACCGCCCAGAGGAAATCCTCGGCCTTGAGGAACTGCCTGTATTCCGCGGCGGTGAAGACGCCCTTCTCCACCAGTTCCCCGCCCGTGCGCACGCGGTAGAAATACTTGCCGATCCAGAACAGCGTGTGCAGGTCGCGCAGGCCGCCCTTGCCGTCCTTCACATTGGGTTCGACGACGTAGCGGCTCTCGCCCGCCTTGCGATGCCGCTCGTCCCGCTCGGCAAGCTTGGCATGGACATATTCCGGCCCGGTGTCCTTGACGACCTCCTCGTCGAAGCGCGCGACGAGGTCGTCGAACAGCTTCTGGTCGCCCCACAGGAAGCGGGCTTCCAGGATCGAGGTGCGGATGGTGATGTCGCCGCGCGACAGGCGGATACATTCGTCGATGTTGCGCGTTGCATGGCCGACCTTGAGACCAAGATCCCACAGCACGTAGAGCATGTATTCGGCGACCTGCTCGCCCCACGGCGTCTGCTTGTAGGGCAGCACGAACAGGAGATCGATGTCGGAGCCGGGGGCCAGCGTGCCGCGACCGTAGCCACCCACCGCGATCACCGCCATGCGCTCGGCGGCCGAGCGGTTCTTGGAGCGGTAGACGTGGACGGTGGCGAAGTCGTAGAGGGCGCGGATAACCTCGTCCATCAGATGCGACAGGCGTTCGGCGCAGGCCGAGCCGCCGCCGTCCTGCAAGAGCATCGCCTCGGCTTCCTTGCGGCCCTCCAGGATGGTGCGCTTGAACAGGTCCACCGCCTGCTGACGAACGGCCGGGCTCGACCCGTCGCCACCGGTCGACGCGGTCAGCGCCGTCAGCTCGCGGCGCAGCGCCTCGCCGTCGACCATCTTCTCGAGCTTCAGGGGAATTCTCGCCATCGGCGGGGTCTATAGCCTGATTTGACCCCGCTTTGGAATGGGTCGTTCAGTGCGCCGCTCCGCGCAAACGGCGCATATTGGGCAGGAAGACCGTCAGCAGGCCGAGCAGCGGCAGGTAGGAGCAGACCGCGTAGACGAACTCGATGCCCTTTGCGTCGGCGACGACACCCAGCACCGCCGCCGCGATGCCTGCGATGCCGAAGGCGAAGCCGAAGAAGATGCCGGCGATCAGGCCGACGCGGCCGGGCACCAGTTCCTGCGCGAAGACGACGATCGCCGGGAAGGCGGAGGCGAGAACGAGCCCGATGACCGCCGACAGGACCTGCGTCCAGAACAGGTCGGCATAGGGCATCATAAGCGTGAAGGGCAGCGAACCGAGGATCGAGAACCAGATCACCGTGCGCGCGCCGAAGCGGTCGCCGATCGGCCCGCCGAGGATGGTGCCCGCGGCGGCGGCGCCGAGGAAGATGAACAGCATCACCTGCGAGTGCTGCACCGAGACGCCGAACTTCTCGATGACGTAGAATGTGTAGTAGCTCGACAGGCTGACCATGTAGATGTTCTTGGAGAAAGTCAGCAGCGCCAGCACGACGAGCGCCACCGTCACCGTGTTGCGCGGCAGGCGCATCGGCTCTGCGCCGGCCGGCCGCTTCGCCGCATTGGCGCGGTAGCGGCTGTACCAGGCGCCCACCTGGTAGAGGATGACCATCGACAGGAGGGCCGCGACCGTGAACCAGGCGACGCTCCCCTGGCCGCGCGGCACGACGATGAAGGCGGCGAGCAGCGGGCCGATCGCCGTGCCGAAATTGCCGCCGACCTGGAACACCGATTGCGCCAGGCCGTAGCGCCCGCCCGAGGCAAGGCGGGCGATGCGCGAGGATTCGGGATGGAAGATCGCCGAGCCGATGCCGATGAAGGAGGCGCCCAGCACCAGCAGCGGATAGGTCGACGAGGTCGCCAGGAGCAAGAGGCCGAACAGCGTCGATGCGCTGCCGAAGGGCAGCGAATAGGGGATCGGCCGCTTGTCGGTGTAGAGCCCGATCACCGGCTGCAGCAGCGAGGCCGTCACCTGGAAGGCAAAGGTCAGGAGCCCGACCTGCCAGAAGGCGAGGCCATAGTCGGCCTTCAGCATCGGATAGAGCGCCGCCAGCAGCGACTGCATCATGTCGTTGAGCAGGTGGCAGCCACTCACCGCGAAGAGCACGCCGAAGACGGTGGCGTTGGCGGTCGTGCGCGGCGCGGGCGCGGCGATGTCGGTCAAGGCGACTCTCCCGAAGATGCGGCGCTCTATACAGCCCGCATTGCGCGGCGGGCAACAGCCCAGCCGAGACAGGCCCCTAGGGCCAGGATTGCGGCTGCGATCACGAACGACGCGCCCGGAAACGGCAGTGCGGCGCCTTCGACGACCGTGCGCGAATAGACCCAGCCGAAGAACAGCGGCGAGGCGACGCCGGCGATCGAGGCGACGCTCATGTTGGCACCCTGCAGTTGTCCCTGCTCGCTCTCCGACACGAGCTTCGTCATCAGCGATTGCAGCGTCGGCATCGCCAGGCCCCACAGCGCATTGGGCAGCAGCGCCAGCCCGAACCAGAGCGCGTCCGGCGCCAGCCCCATCGCTGCGAGGCCGACCGCGCCGCCCGACAGGCCGAGGATCATCGTCGTGCGTTCGCCCAGCCGTTTCGTCACCGGCCCGACGAACAGGCCCTGCACGACCATGTCGAGCCCGCCCGCGGCCGCGAGCAGCATGCCGACCTGCGCCGTCGACAGGCCGAACTGGCTCCCTGCATAGAGCACCCACACGGCCGAGAAGACGTGGTGGGAGAAATGCAGCAGGAAGTTCACGCTCGCCAGGCCCGACAGTTCGCGGTGCGACTTGAGCAGCATCAGCGCGCCGAACGGATTGGCCCGCCGCCAGGAAAACGCCATGCGCTTCTCCGGCGCCAGTGATTCCGGCATCACGAACAGTCCGTAGACGAAGACGACACCGCTCAGCGCGGCGGCGAACCAGAACGGCGCGCGCGGCGAGATCTCGCCCAGCACGCCGCCGATCAGCGGTCCGAGCACGAAGCCGCCGCCGAAAGCCGCGCCGATCAGCCCGTAGGCCTTGGCCCTGCCTTCCGGCGGCGTCACGTCGGCCATGTAGGCATAGACGGTGGTGAAGGACGACGTGGTGATGCCGGTGATGATGCGGCCGAGCGCCAGCCACCACAGGTTCGGCGCCACTGCCATCAGCACATAGTCGGCCGAGAGCCCCGCCGCCGAAATGAGGATCACCGGCCGCCGGCCGTGGCGGTCGGAGAGCGAGCCGATCACCGGCGAGGCGACGAACTGCATCAGCGCCCACAGCGCCACGAACACGCCGTTGATCCAGCCGGCATCGGAGGTCGAGCCGGCGAATTCCTCGATCAGCGGCGGCAGGACCGGAATGACGATGCCCATCGCGACGATATCGAGGATCGCGACGACGAGAATGAAGCCGATCGCGGATCGGCGGGCGGTGATGCGCTGCTGCATGGTCCTGGTCCCGAAGGAGGCGCCTTCTAGCGGCAAGCGCCGGATGGTGCCAGCGGTGTCCTCCAGCATCGCGCCACCTCCTGACAGGTCGATGTCAGGAGCGCCGTCGTTTCACGCCACCGAACTGCCGCCCGGCTCCGCCGTGTGCGCCTTGCCGAGCCGCTGCTCGCGGAAAAAGATGTAGAGGCCCGCCGCCACGATCACGGCCGCTCCCGCCAGCACGTTCGCCTTCGGCACCTCGCCGAAGAACAGCCAGCCGAACAGCATGGCCCAGACCAGCAGCGTGTATTGATAGGGCGTGACGGTCGACGCGTCGGCCAGCGCCAGCGACCGGTTGGTGAAGTGATGCGCCGCCAGGGCCACGATGCCGAGCAGGGCGAGCAGCGCCAGGTCGTCGAGCGCCGGCGTCGTCCAGGCGAAGGGAATGGTCAGCGCGCCGGCGATGCCGGACGTCACCAGCGGCCAGAACACCATGGCGACGTCAGACGCGCCGCGCAGCGCCCGCCCGGTGATCATCAGAAGCGTGAACAGCAGGCTGCCCGCGATCGACACGAGAGCCGGAAGCGTCAGCGTCTCGGCCGAGGGATTGAGCGCGATGACCACGCCGACGAAGCCGACCACGATCGCCGTCCAGCGCCGCCAGCCGACATGCTCTCCAAGCAGCAGCGGCGACAGCGCCGCGACATAGATCGGCGCCGCCATCCAATAGGTGATCGTGTCGGCGAGCGGCAGATAGGAGACCGCGACATAGAAGGCGCCGATCTCGGCGGTGGCTATGGCGGCGCGCGCGGCGAGCAGCCCCCGCTGATGGGTTGGGAAGAGCGTTCGCCAGCCGACGCGCATGATGATCGGGGTCATCACCGCGAGAGCCGAGAACGTCCGGATGAACAGCAGTTGGCCGACCGCATAGGTGCCCAAGAGCCATTTGCCGAGGGTGTCGTTCAGCGCGAACATCAAGATGGCGAGCAGCATGAAGGTGATCCCGAGGCGGGTCGCCCTGTGGGCGGCGGCGACGCCCTGGGCGTTCGAGGCTGTCGATGCGTGGGTCATGGTTTCGGGGCGATAGCAGATCGACGACCCCGACCCAACCGCCATGCGGCGATCCCGCCTTGTGCCAGCCGCGGCCGGCCCTACACCGCCCGCCTGAGCGGCAGGACGGCTTTATTGCCGCGCCGGGCAGAATGGCGGAAATCGGCGAGAGGGCGCGGCGGGGCCACGCCATAGCCCTGCGCGTAGTCCACCCCGATCTCTCTCAGGGCTTCCAGGATCGCATCGTTCTCGACGAATTCGGCGATCGTCTTCTTGCCGGTGATGTGGCCGATCCGGTGGATCGTCTCGACCATGGCGCGGTCGATGCTGTCCTCGACGATGTCTTTGACGAAGCTGCCGTCGATCTTCAGATAGTCGACGGGCAGGTTCTTGAGGTAGCCGAAGGAGGACATGCCGGCGCCGAAATCGTCGAGCGCGAAGCGGCATCCCAGCGCCTTCATCGATTCGATGAAGGTCCGCGCGGTGGCGAGGTTCGAGATCGCGCTGGTCTCGGTGATCTCGAAGCAGACGAGATCGTGCGGCACGCCGTGGCGGCGGAACTCACCGCGCACGTATTCGCAGAAGTCGGGATGCCCGATCGTATGGCCCGACAGGTTGATCGCCCATGTCGAGATCTCAGGCGCGTCCACGTCGGCGAGGTGCGCGCCGATCGCGGAGAAGGCGCGGGACACGACCCAGTGGTCGATCTGCGGCATCAGCCCGAACCGCTCGGCCGCCGGCATGAAGGCGCCCGGCGACACCAGGTCGCTGCCGGCGTCGGCGAGGCGCAGCAGAAGTTCGATATGGCGGCCGCGAGACTGGTCCGACAGCGGCATGATCTCCTGCGCGAAGAGCACGAACCCGTCCTCGTCCATCGCCCGGCGGATCCGCTGTACCCAGGCCATCTCGCCGATCCGCGCCTCGAGTTCTGCATCGCCGGAGATGTGGATCTGGATCCGGTTGCGGCCCTTCTCCTTGGCCAGGTAGCAGGCGACGTCGACGGCCTGGATCGCCTCCTCGAGCGACATGTTGGGGTCGGACACCTCGATCAGGCCGATACTCGCGCTGACCGCGAAGGCGCGCGATTTCCACCGGAAGCCGAGATCCTGAAGCGACACCCGCACCCGCTCGGCGATTTCGGCGGCCCGTTCCAGCGAACAGTCGGGAAGGATGATCCCGAACTCGTCGCCGCCGACCCGGGCAACCATGTCTGCCTGACCGAGGCCCACGCTCAGGACCCTCGCCACCTGGCGCAGCAGTTCGTCGCCGGCGACATGGCCGCAGGTGTCGTTGACGATCTTGAACTGGTCGAGGTCGATGAACATCATCGCGTGCGACCCCGGGCTTTCGGCAAGACCGGCAATGAGTTGCTCCAGCCTGGTCTCGAAGGCCCGCCGATTGGCGGTTTCGGTGAGCGCGTCGTGGGTCGCCTGATAGGATAGGCGGCCGATATATTCGTTTTCCCGCGTCATGTCGTGCAGCACGATGACCGCGCCGGACACCTTGCCGTCCATCTTGAGCGGCGCGGCGACCATCGACACGGGAACGCGGCTCCCGTCGCGCCGGACGAGCATCCTGGGCGTCAGTGTCGCATCAACCGTCCCGCCGTCGAAGAGCTTGGCGAGTGCCGCCTCGACGGTACGCGGCTTGACCCTGTCGTCGAAGGAGAACAGGTCGCCGATGCGGGCATGCCTGGCCTCCTCCTGTTCCACGCCCAGGAGTGTTTCCGCCACGCGGTTGAGATAGTCCAGGCGCCCCTCATGGTCAGTCGTCAGCACTGCCTGCCCGATCGATGCGAGGGTGATGCTGGCGCGCTGGCGTTCGGCGATCAGTGCGATCTCGGAGCTGGCCCTTTGGATCAGCAGCGCACGCGTGCGCAGGATGGCGAGCAGGATCAGCAACAAGGCAGAAGCGAGGTTTACGCCGAACAGGATGTAGGTGATCGCCCGCGATCCGCGTCCGAGCGCTTCCGAGTAGGCGAACGTGAGCGGCGCGATCTCCTGATCGAGCTTGTCGATGCGCGCGATCCACGCCGTTGCCTGGGCATCGCTTACCTCAGCCATCGTCCCGCGTTCGCGCCTGATCGCGTGCGCGAATTCAACGAGTTCGACGATCTTCGGGTCGGCGAGCGACCACTTCTCGATCGCCTCCGCCAGATAGGGCATGCCCCCGAAATGGCTGAACAGCCAGATCATGCCCGGGATGTCGTTCGGATGGTTTCGACCTGCCAAAAGACCCTGACGCGCGCGATCGTACTGGGGCGGCGAGGCCTCGAGAGCCAGCCGCGCCCGGCGGTCGCCCAGCGGGACCCCGATGCCCGTCTCGAAGCGGCGGAACTCGTCGACCTCGCCACTCTTGACGTAGTGCTCGAGCGAGTGAACGGCCTGCTTGTAGCCCTTCGACCAGTAGCTCTCGCCGCCGACATAGCTGCGGACCGCGGAAAGCGTGTAGATGCTCAGCGATGCGACGAGTGCCTGGGCGATGACGACGGCGACGAAGGGCCAAACGACTGCGGCCAGCCTTCCCGGCGTATATCGCGCCTTTTCCGTGTCGCGTTTGAAGTCCACCCGCGATCCTCTTCAGTGCCGAAGGAGGTATCGCTTGACATCCCTCACCGCGACGAGCCGCCTTCCCAGGCAGAAATCATGGCTCTTGGAACTTAAGGAATTGCTAGACGGGATGCGTCGAAATGTAACGACTTGAGGACGCGGAGTATCGACATCGGCGGAGGGAACGGCTGGCGAGTATTCCCGGAGGCATAAGCTGGCGGCGCGCCAAGTGCTTCCTGGCCTTATTTCAGTATCATTCCCTTGAGCCGATAGACTGCTTCGAGCGCCTCGCGCGGCGTCATCTCGTCCGGATGCAACGCGGCGAGCGCGTCGACCAGCGGGCGTGCCGCGTCGTCCTGTCTCGACGCTCTCGGCGCAGGCTCGCGCCGGACCGCCGCGCTGAACAGCGGCAGGTCGTCGGCGAGACGCGAAGCCTTGCCCGAGGTCTCGCCGGCTTCAAGTTCTGACAGCACCTGGCGGGCGCGTTCCACGACCGCGTCGGGCAGGCCGGCGAGGCGCGCCACCTGGACGCCGTAGGAACGGTCGGCCGCGCCCTTGCCCACCTCATGCAGGAAGACGACGTCGCCCTCCCATTCCTTCACCCGCATCGTCACGTTGTGCAGCCGGGGAAGCTTGCCGGCCAGCACGGTCAGTTCGTGGAAATGGGTGGCGAAGATCGCCCGGCAGCGGTTCTTCTCGTGCAGGTATTCCACCGCCGCCCAGGCGATCGACAAGCCGTCATAGGTCGCCGTGCCGCGGCCGATCTCGTCAAGGATCACCAGCGCCCTCTCGCCCGCCTGGTTGAGGATGGCGGAGGTTTCCACCATCTCTACCATGAAGGTCGAGCGCCCGCGCGCGAGATCGTCCGACGCGCCGACGCGGGAGAACAGCCGGTCGACCACGCCGATATGCGCACTCTTCGCCGGCACGAAGGATCCCGCCTGTGCCAGGATCGCGATCAGTGCGTTCTGGCGCAGGAAAGTCGACTTGCCGCCCATGTTGGGGCCGGTCAGAAGCCAGATCGCGCCGTGACGGTCGTTGCCCTGCGGCGAGAGATCGGCATCGTTGGCGACGAACGGGTCGCCCGCCTGACGGCGCAACGCCTGCTCGACCACCGGATGACGTCCGCCCTCGATACGGAAGGCGAGCGAGGCGTCCACCAGCGGCCGCGCGTAGTCCTCGCGTTCCGCCAGATAGGCGAAGGCCGTCGACACGTCGAGCAGGGCGAGCGCTTCCGACCCGGCGCGGATCGCATCTGCTTCCGCGACGATCTCGGCCAGCAGCCGGTCGAAGATGGCGAGCTCGATCGTCAGCGCCCGGTCGGCCGCGTTCGCGATCTTGGTCTCCAGTCCGGCGAGTTCCGTCGTGGTGAAGCGCATCGCGCTCGCCATCGTCTGGCGGTGGATGAAGCGCGCCTTGGCCGCGTCCGATCCCGCCATGATCTCCGAGTGGTTTGCTGTCACCTCGATGTAGTAGCCGAGCACGTTGTTGTGCCGGATCTTCAGCGAGCGGATGCCGGTCTCCTCGACCAGGTCACGCTCCATGCCGGCGATCACCCGCCGCGACTGGTCGCGCAGCGCCCGCATCTCGTCGAGCTCGCCATCGTAGCCGGCCCGCACGAAGCCGCCGTCGCGCTTGAGCAGAGGCAGTTCGTCGGTGAGCGCCCGTTCCAGATGTCCGCCGAGTGCCTCGGGCAGCGCCTTCATCGCCTCGACCGCAACCGCGATCTCCCTCGGCATCGGCTTGTCCTCGAACAGCGCCGCGATCTCGCGCGCCGCCTTCAGCCCGGCCGCCAGCGCGCCCATGTCGCGCGGTCCGCCGCGGTTGAGCGCCAGCCGCGACAGCGCGCGCGGCATGTCCGGCGCGCCCTTCAGCGCCTGCCGAACCGCCTCGCACAGCCGCGGCTCGGCGCGGAAGAAGGACACCGAATCCAGCCGCTCATTGATCGCATCCGGATCGGTCAGCGGCGACATGATGCGTTCGGCGAGCAACCGTGCCCCGCCGCCCGTCACCGTGCGGTCGACCGCCCTGACCAGGCTTCCGTCGCGGCTTCCCGACAAAGTGCGCAGCAGTTCGAGGTTCGCCCGCGTCGCCGCGTCGATGAACAGCGCTGCGCCTGCCTCCTCGCGCTCGGGGCGCGACAGCGGCGGCCGCTCGGCCTTCTGCGTCTTCTCGACATAGGCAATGGCGCCTGCGATCGCCGACAGTTCGGGCCGCGAGAACCTGCCGAACCCGTCCAGCGTCGCGACGTCGAAATAGCGCGCGACACGGCTCTCGGCGGTCGAGGTGTCGAACAGGCTCGGCGGCTGCGGATTCGCGCGGCGGCCGATCACGTCCAACACCGGCCTGAGGGCCGGGTCGTGGAACACCGGGTCGGCGAGGATCAGTTCGCGCGGGTCGACGCGCAATATGTCGGCCAGCAGACGATCCGGCGCCGTCTCCGCCACCTTGAACGCGCCGGTCGAAATGTCGATCCAGGCCAGCGCGAGGCCTCCCTGTTTCCCTGTCGCGCTGCCGCGCTCCCCGCCTCTTGCTTCCTCGCCCCGCACCCGCCCCAGCGCCATCAGGTAGCTCGCCTCGCCGGGATCGAGCAGCTTTTCCTCGGTGATGGTGCCCGGCGTCACCAGGCGCACCACGTCGCGCCTGACCACCGACTTCGAGCCGCGTTTCTTCGCCTCTGCCGGGTCCTCGATCTGCTCACAGACCGCGACGCGATGGCCGAGGCCGATCAGCTTCTGCAGATACTCATCCGCCGCATGCACCGGCACGCCGCACATCGGGATGTCCTCACCCGCATGTTTTCCCCGCTTGGTCAGCGTGATGCCGAGCGCGCGCGATGCCACCTCCGCGTCGGCGAAGAACATCTCGTAGAAATCGCCCATGCGGTAGAACAGGATCGAGTCCGGGTTCGCCGCCTTGATCTCGATATACTGCTCCATCATCGGAGTGGCGCCTGCGGCGGCCGGCATCGGCGTGGCGCCCGCGGCAGACAACATCGCGCCGTCTCCCGGGACGGGCGTCGTGTCGGACGGCGGCGCGTAGGGCTGGTTCATCGGCTCGTCGAAATTCTTCCTGCGCCCCTGCTTGTCGCTTTACGACGGCGAAGTGTAGCCTTAATCCCGAACGCTCCACAAAAAGAAACGCTTTCAGGGCAGGAACACGCATGGCACCGAGGGACAGGAACGAGGGCGGACCGCAGGTGTCCGCGCAGGAAGCGCTCGACTTCCACGCCATGGGCCGCCCCGGCAAGCTGGAGATCTCGCCGACCAAGCCGATGGCCACCCAGCGCGACCTGTCGCTCGCCTATTCGCCGGGTGTCGCGGTGCCGGTGAAGGCCATCGCCGAGGACGCGTCCCGCGCCTACGACTACACGACGCGCGGCAACATGGTCGCCGTCATCTCCAACGGCACGGCGATCCTGGGGCTCGGCAATCTCGGCGCGCTCGCCTCGAAGCCCGTCATGGAAGGCAAGGCGGTGCTGTTCAAGCGCTTCGCCGACGTCGACAGCATCGACCTCGAGGTCGACACCGAGGACGCCGACGCCTTCATCAACTGCGTCAAGCTGCTCGGCCCCTCCTTCGGCGGCATCAACCTGGAAGACATCAAGGCGCCGGAGTGCTTCATCATCGAGCAGCGCCTGCGCGAGCTGATGAACATCCCGGTCTTCCACGACGACCAGCACGGCACCGCCATCATCGCGGCGGCCGGCCTCATCAACGCGCTCGAGATCACCGGCCGCGACATGAAGACGGCGAAGCTCGTCTGCAACGGCGCGGGCTCGGCCGGCATCGCCTGCATCGAGCTGATCAAGTCGATGGGCTTCACGCCGGACAACGTCATCCTCTGCGACACCAAGGGCGTCGTCTACCAGGGCCGCACCGAGGGCATGAACCAGTGGAAGTCGGCGCATGCGGCGAAGACCGAAGCGCGCACGCTGGCCGACGCGATGGAAGGCGCGGACATCGTCTTCGGCCTCTCCGCCAAGGGCGCGCTGACGCCGGCCATGATCAAGTCCATGGCGAAGAACCCGATCATCTTCGCCATGGCCAATCCCGATCCCGAGATCACTCCGGAAGAAGTCGCCGAGATCCGCACCGACGCGATCATGGCCACCGGCCGCTCGGACTATCCGAACCAGGTCAACAACGTGCTCGGCTTCCCCTACATCTTCCGCGGCGCGCTCGACGTGCGCGCCACCACCATCAACGAGCCGATGAAGATCGCCGCCGCGCATGCGATCGCAGCGCTCGCCCGCCAGGACGTGCCCGACGACGTCGCCGCCGCCTACCAGGGCAACCGGCCGAAGTTCGGCCCCAACTACATCATCCCCGTGCCCTTCGACCCGCGCCTGATCTCGGCCATTCCCGTCGCGGTCGCGAAAGCCGCGATGGATTCGGGCGTCGCCGGCCGACCGATCCTCGATTTCGAGCGCTATGCGCAGGAGCTCTCCGCCCGCCGCGACCCGATTGCGTCCACGCTGCAGCGCATCTACGACCGCGTGCGCCGCCAGCCCAAGCGCACCGTCTTCGCCGAAGGCGAGGAAGAGCAGGTGATGCGCGCCGCCGTCTCCTACGTCAACCAGAAGCTCGGCACGGCCATCCTCGTCGGCCGCGAGGAGGTCATCAAGGAGAACGCCCGCAACGCCGGCGTCGATCTCAACAAGCAGGGCATCGAGATCATCAACGCGCGCCTGTCGCGCCGCAACGCCATCTATGCCGACCATCTCTACGAGAAGATGCAGCGCAAGGGCTTCCTGCTGCGCGACTGCCAGCGGCTGATCAACAACGACCGCAACCATTTCGCCGCCTGCATGGTGTCGCTCGGCGATGCCGACGCGATGGTCACGGGCGTGACCCGCAACTATTCCACCGCGCTCGAAGACGTGCGCCGCGTCATCGACGCCAAGCCCGGCCACCGCGTCGTCGGCGTGTCGCTGGCGCTCTGCCGCGGCCGCACCGTCATCGTCGCCGACACCGCCGTCCACGACATGCCCAACGCCGAGGAGCTCGCCGACATCGCCGAGGAGACGGCCGGCTTCGCCCGGCGCATGGGCTACGAGCCGCGCGTCGCGATGCTCGCCTATTCGACCTTCGGCCACCCGGCCGGCGAGCGCTCGGAGCGCGTGCAGGAGGCGGTCAAGATCCTCGACAAGCGCCGCGTCGACTTCGAGTACGACGGCGAGATGGCCGCGGACGTCGCGCTCGACCACCGCCTGATGCAGCAGCGCTACCCCTTCTGCCGCCTCTCCGGCGCGGCCAACGTGCTCGTCATGCCCGCCTTCCACTCCGCCTCGATCTCGACCAAGATGCTGCAGGAACTCGGCGGCTGCACCGTCATCGGCCCGCTGCTCGTCGGCCTCAACAAGCCGGTGCAGATCGTGGGGCTGAGCGCCAAGGACAGCGACATCGTCAATATGGCGGCCATCGCGGCGTATACGGCGGGGCAGTGAGAAGACGGTTTGCCGAAGGCAAATTCGTCATGCCGGCGGCATGACGAAAGGCTTCGAACGGGCGGGAGCTGCCGCAGGCAGCGGGCCCCGCCCCGAATGCGTTGACCCGAAGGGCGATCGCGATGTCCATTGGGCCGTTCGACGGGTTCGAACGCCGGAGCCGATAGCCGAGGGCAGGAGGCCGGTTTGCGCCACGCCGGTGGCATAGCAAAAGCTTCGAACTGGCCGGAAAAAGCAGGCAGCGCGTGACGCCTTGCCGCGTCAAGCTACATAAGCGCTTTGGGGCATCGCGAGAATGAAACGGCTGTCAGCCTCGATCCTGTTCGTTCTGTTGATATCGCATGTCACGGCCTTCGCCGTCTGGCAGCTTCTCGTCGACGGCTGGCCCCCCTCGGAGCCGATCCCTCGCCTGCTGAACTGGCTGCCGGAGTGACCGCGGGGCAAGGCCGCGCTGCTTCCTCACGCCTTGCGCGACCCCTTCTTCCCACCCGCCTGCTTGTTCTCGAGGCTCTTCTTCAGCGCGTCCATCAGGCTGACCACGTTCGACGCGGAGCTGGTTTCCCCGGCGGATTCGGCCTTTGGCTTCGACCTCGCGCCGCCCTTCTTTTTCTTCGCGGCGATGATCTCGTGCAGCTTCTCCTGCACCGGGTCCTCGACCATGTGCGGGTCCCACGGCTTCGATCGTTCCTCGATCAGCTCGGCGACCATGCTGACGAGCCTGGAATCGTTGCGGGCGGGATCGATGTCCTTGAAGAAGTCCTTCGGATCGCGCACCTCGTCGCCGTAGCGCAGGGTCCACAGAACGATGCCCTTGCCGCGCGGCTCCAGCAGAACCGCCCGCTCGCGCCGGTTCATCACCAGCCGCGAGATGCCGACCACGCCCTTGTCGCGCATCGCCTCGCGGATCACGGCGAAGGCCTCCTCGCCGACCTTGTCGGACGGCGCGACATAGTAGGGGCTGTCGTACCAGATCCAGGAAATCGTATCGGCCGGAACGAATGTGTCGACGTCGATGGTGCGGACGCTCTCCAGCGCGACCGCCTCGAGTTCCTCGTCCTCGAGGGTGACGAACTTCCCCTCCGCCGTCTCGTAGCCCTTGATCTCGTCCTTCACCGGCTTGCCGGTCTCGGCATCGACATACTGGCTGCGCACACGCCGGCCGCTCTTGCGGTTGATCGTATGGAAGCGGATTTTCTCGCTTTCGGTCGTCGCCGGCGTCAGCGTCACCGGGCAGTTGACCAGCGACAGCTTGAGATAGCCCTTCCAGAAGGCGTTGCGTGACATGGTCGCCCCTCACGCCGCTTTCTTGCCGGTCGGCTTGGCCGACGTCTTCGACGGCTTCTTGCCCGCAAGCTTGGCGCTTTCGCGCAGCGCTTCCATCAGATCGACCACCTTGCCCGGCTTCGGCTTCTTCGGCGCCTTGATCGGGCGTCCCTCGATCTTGGCACGCACCAGCTCGGCAAGTGCGGCATCGTAGCAATCGTCGAACTCCGTCGGGTCGAACTCCCCTGCCATCGTGCCGATGATGTGGCCGGCGAGGTCGAGCATGTCCTTCTTGATCTTCACCGCCGGAATGTCGTCGAAGGCTTCCTTCGCGGAGCGCACCTCGTAGTCGAAATTGAGCGTGTTCGCGACGATCCCGTTGCCATAGGGCCGGATCATCAGCTTGCGGGCGCGGCGGAACAGCACGGCCGACCCGAGCGCCGCCACCTTCTTCTTCGTCATGCCTTCGCGCAGAAGGTCGAACGCCTCCTCGGCAACCTTGTCGACGGGTGCCAGATAATAGGGCTTGTCGAAATAGACGGTGTCGACCTCGCTGCAGGGCACGAACGCCTCTATGCGGATGGTCTTGTCGCTGTCGGGGATCGCCGCGTCGATCTCCTCCTGCTCGAGGATGATATAGTCGCCGCGGTCCGTCTCGTAGCCCTTGACCTGATCGTCGCGCCCGACCGGCTTGCCCGACTTCTCGTCGACGAACTCCCGCTTCACGCGGTTGCCGGTGTCCTTGTTGACCGTATGGAAGCGCGTGCGCTCCGCCGTCGAGGCGCCCGAATAGAGCGCCACCTGGCAGGTGATCTCGTCGAGTTTGAGGTGTCCCTTCCACTGCGCCCTGGGCTTGACCACGCCGGATACTCCTTGCCAACCCGACTCAACGCCGCCGGCGGCACCCGGTTCCGACAGTCCCCGAGACATCCTGAGCCGCGATGCCTCTCCTGTCCCTCCACACCTGCCCTCGCTGGCCCAATATCTTGGGCCAGTGTTGACGCATGGTCCGCGCCTCCGTGGGACACATAAGCGCGGGCAGCAAAGGACAGGCGGATGGACCGGACGACGATGGCATGGATCAACGGGCTGATCGGAGTGGTGATCTTCTCCGCCTCGCTGCCGGCCACGCGCGTGGCGGTGATGCAGTTCGACCCGATCTTCCTCACCGTGGCGCGGGCGGCGATCGCCGGCGTGCTGGCGCTGGCGCTGCTTCTGGCCTTCCGCGAAAGCCGGCCGGCGCGGCGCGACCTCGCCTCGCTTACCATCGTCGCCTTCGGCGTCGTCGTCGGCTTCCCGCTTCTGACGGCGCTCGCCCTGCAGCACATCACCTCGGCGCGGTCGATCGTCTTCATCGGCCTGTTGCCGCTCGCCACGGCGCTGTTCGGCGTGCTGCGCGGCGGCGAGCGGCCGAAGCCCGCCTTCTGGGCCTTTTCGCTTGCCGGCAGCGCGCTGGTCGCGGGCTTCGCGCTCACCCAGGGCGCCGAGTCCTCGCTTGCCGGCGACGGGCTGATGCTCGCGGCCATAACAGTCTGCGGGCTGGGCTACGCCGAGGGCGCGCGCCTGTCGCGCACGCTCGGCGGCTGGCAGGTCATCTCCTGGGCGCTCGTTCTGTCGCTGCCGGTCATGGCGGTGCTGATGGCGCTCACTCTGCCCGAGAGCTTCGCCGGCATCGGCACGCCGGCCTGGCTCGGGCTCGCCTACGTCTCGCTGTTCTCAATGCTGATCGGCTTCGTCTTCTGGTATCGAGGCCTGGCGCAAGGCGGCATCGCCGCGGTCGGCCAGCTGCAGCTGCTGCAGCCCTTCTTCGGCCTGGCGCTCGCCGCCACACTTCTGGGCGAGGCCGTGTCGCCGGCGATGCTCGCCGTCACCGTCGCCGTCATCGCCTGCGTCGCCGGCGCGCGTCGCTTCGCCGGATAGGCCGTCACACGCCTGTCATGTCGGGCTTGTATCGCCTGACATATCCAGATAGGCGGATACATGGACAAGAGATCATCCCTCGACGCACTGGCCGCGCTCGGCCAGGAAACGCGGCTCGACATCTTCCGGCTGCTGGTGCGCGCCGGCGCCGATGGCGTGCCGGCCGGCGAGATCGCCACCCGGCTCGGCGCCGTGCAGAATACGGTCTCGGCGCACCTCAAGGTCCTGGCCCAGGCAGGCCTGGTGCGGCCCGAGCGCGACGGGCGGACCGTCCGCTATGCCGCCGACATGACCGGCTTCCGCGACCTGCTCGCCTTTCTGATGGAAGATTGCTGCGACGGCCGGCCGGAGCTCTGCCGCCCGGTGATCGACGCCGTCACCTGCCGCTGCTGACGATTTGGCCCGGCGGGGTCCGGGCGATGGAGGGAATGCGATGAGCGACCAGATCTACAACGTGCTGTTCCTGTGCACGGGCAATTCCGCCCGTTCGATCCTCGCCGAGGCGATTCTCGCCCGCGCCGGCCAGGGCCGCTTCCGCGCCTTCTCGGCCGGCTCGCAGCCGAAGGGCGAGGTGCATCCCTACGCGCTCGACCTGCTGAAAAGCCTCAACCACGACACCGCCTTCGCCCGCTCCAAGAACTGGGAGGAGTTCGCCGCGCCCGGCGCGCCTGTGATGGATTTCGTCTTCACCGTCTGCGACAACGCCGCCAACGAGGCCTGCCCGGTCTGGCCCGGCCAGCCGATGACGGCGCATTGGGGCGTGCCGGACCCGGCGGCGGCGCAAGGCACCGAGGCGGAGAAGCGCCTCGCCTTCGCCGACGCCTACCGCATGCTCAACAACCGCATCTCGATCTTCGTCTCGCTGCCGCTGAAGTCGCTCGACCGGCTAACCCTGCAGGGCAGGCTGTCCGAGATCGGCCGCGACCTGCCTAAGGCGGGATGAGAGAGAGAGAGAGAATCCTCGAATGACCGACCATGCCCTGAAGCTCGGCGAACCGGCTCCGGCCGGGATCGGCTTCTTCGAGAAGTGGCTCTCCGTGTGGGTGGCGCTGTGCATTGCGGCCGGCATCGCGCTCGGCACCCTGCTGCCGGGGCTGTTCGGCTTCCTCGCGCGGCTGGAATACGCCTCCGTCAACCTCGTCGTCGCCGTCCTCATCTGGGCGATGGTGTTCCCGATGATGGTCAATGTCGACTTCGCCAGCCTGCGCCACATCGGCGACCGCCCGAAGGGGCTGGTGCTGACGCTGGTGGTCAACTGGCTGGTCAAGCCGTTCACGATGGCGGCGCTCGGCGTGCTGTTCTTCAACTATGTCTTCGCACCCTGGATCGCACCGGCCGACGCGCAGCAGTACATCGCCGGCCTGATCCTGCTGGGTGCCGCGCCCTGCACTGCGATGGTGTTCGTGTGGAGCCAGATGACGCGCGGCGACGCGACCTACACGCTGGTGCAGGTCTCCGTGAACGACGTCGTCATGATCTTCGCCTTCGCGCCGATCGTGGCGTTCCTGCTCGGCGTAACCGACATCGCAGTGCCGTGGGAGACGCTGCTTCTGTCGACCCTGCTCTATGTGCTGATCCCGCTCCTGGCCGGAGCGCTCACCCGGCGCTGGCTGGTCGGCCGCGCCGGCGGCGGCGTCGATGCCGAGCGGGCGGTGTCGGAGTTCACGGCACACCTGAAGCCCGTCTCGGTGATAGGCCTGCTGGCCACCGTGGTGTTGCTGTTCGGATTCCAGGGCAACGTCATCCTGGCCAATCCGCTGCTGATCGTGCTGATCGCGGTGCCGCTCGTGCTGCAATCCTACGGCATCTTCGCGCTGACCTATGCCGCGGCAAAAGCCTGGAAGGTGCCGTTCGACGTCGCCGCGCCCTGCGCCCTCATCGGCACGTCGAATTTCTTCGAACTTGCCGTGGCCGTCGCAATCAGCCTGTTCGGCCTCAACTCCGGCGCCGCTCTCGCCACCGTGGTCGGCGTCCTCGTCGAAGTGCCGGTGATGCTGTCGCTCGTCGCCTTCGCCAGCCGCACCCAGGACTGGTTCCCGAAAGCCTGAAACCCGCCGAATGACGATCACCATCTACCACAATCCCGATTGCGGCACCTCGCGCAACACGCTCGCCATGATCCGCCAGTCGGGCGAGGAACCGGTCGTCATCGAATATCTGAAGACCCCGCCGTCGCGCGGGAAGCTGGTCGAACTGATCGCGGCGATGGGGATCGGCGTACGCGGGCTGCTGCGCGAAAAGGGCACGCCCTACGCGGAGCTCGGCCTTGCCGATCCGGCATGGACGGACGACCAGCTGATCGACCGGATGCTGGCGCATCCGATCCTGATCAACCGGCCGATCGTGGTGACGCCGCTCGGGACGAGGCTCTGCCGGCCGTCGGAAACGGTGCTCGACATCCTGCCCAACCCCGACATCGGCCCTTTCACCAAGGACGACGGCGAGGTCGTCATCGACGACCACGGTCGGCGGTTGCGGTAGAGGCGTCCGGCCTGCGGCCGACACGCCAACCGGCCACCCGCGGGGTGAAGACGGATGGCCGGTCTGAAGCGCGGGGAGAATCGGAGGAGAACGCCGCGCTTCGGGGGAGACCTACTTTTCGGCCGAGGTCATGTCGACGAACAGCAGGGCGATGGTGAAGAAGGCGAAGGCGGCAAGAACGCCGGCGACGACGATCACGGTTTCGGTGGGCATCCATCTTCCTCCATGTTGGATGGAAGATGCCTATCCCGGGCAGACCGGGACGCCTTGACACAGATCAACTGCCTCGAAGGATCGGCGCTCAGGCGGCGAAGCGGGTCGCGTCGGCGCCGTAGTAGTTGATGTAACGCTCCGATATCCGCTCGACCGGAAGGATCACGAACACGTCGGTGGTGGAGAAGTCGCGGTCGATGACGCAACCCTCGCCGAACAGGGCGCCGAGCCTCAGATAGCCCTTGATCAGCGGCGGCATGGCCAGCAGCGCCGCCTTCGGGTCCACCGCCTCGACCGGCATCAGGTCCATCGTGTGGAAGCGCGAGGGGATCGCCCGCGTGCGCCACTCGCCGTCCGCCTGACAATGGTGCGCGAGGAAGGACAGCGCCTCGGCATGAGCCGCGGGAATAACACCGGGGAAGGAGGCACAGCCGGTCATGACGTCGACGCGATGGCGCCGCGCATAGGCCCACACGCCCTGCCAGAGCAGTTCGACCGTCCGCTTGGTGCGGTATTCCGGCAGGACGCAGGAGCGGCCGAGTTCCAGGAAGCGGCGGCCGGGATGGCGGGCGACGAGGACGTCCATCTCGAATTCGCCGGACGAGTAGAAGCCGCCGCCGTCCACCGCCACTTCCTGGCGCAGGAGACGGTAGGTGCCCACGATCTGCCTGTGATCGGGTCCGCCGATGGACGTGTCGAAGACGACCAGATGATCGCAGATCGAATCGAAACGGTCGGCGTCGCGCGCCTCGAGCTCATGGACGAAATCGCGCTTGGCGCCCAGTTCGTCGTAGAAGACGCGGAAGCGCACCTCCTGGGCCGCGGCGATCTCGGAGGAGTTGCGGGCGAGCCGCACCTCGAGCGGGCCGATGCGGCCGAGCAGAGCTCCCGCGGGGATGACAGCCTGACTGGCCGCCAGGGAGAGTGGAAAAGTGGTGCGCGCGCGCTCCAGCGTCGTGTGCATCGCTTGACCTCCGAATGCCACCATCGCCAGCGGCATAGTTGCGTCGTGCAACAGGAGCATGACGGGACCGTGTCGACAAGATGGCCCGGCACGGGAGCGATGGTTCAGGCGGCCGCCGCCTTCTCCTCAACCGCGTCGACGAGGTGTGCCGGGTCGAGCGGCTTGGTCAGGAACCCGG
Source organism: Mesorhizobium sp. (assembly GCA_019635735.1). GTDB lineage: Bacteria > Pseudomonadota > Alphaproteobacteria > Rhizobiales > Rhizobiaceae > Mesorhizobium_A. The sequence goes on along the minus strand of JAHBYX010000014.1, from coordinate 22,378 downwards.
ACGCGCCATGGGCGAGCACGCCGTGTCGGGTGGCTTCCTGGTTGTCGGCGGTGAGCACCATGATCGGCATAGCCGGCAGTCCCTTCCCCTCCTCGAACTTCCGAATCATCGCGATCGCGTCGAGGCCGTCCATCACCGGCATGTGGAGGTCCATGAGGACTACGTCGTAGCGGTGCGTCCCGGCGCTCTCGAGGATCGCGTCCACCGCGGCCTTGCCGTTGGCGACGACGTCGACGCGATGGCCGGCCTTCTGCAGCGCGACGCGGGCGAGCAGCGCGTTGATTTCGTTGTCCTCGGCGAGCAGCACGTTCAGCCGGCCGCTCCCGACCCGGCGGCGCGCGACGGTCCCGGTTGCGCCTCCCGGCGCGCTGGAGACGGCGGTCTCGCGCTGGAGAAGCAACCGCACCAGCGTTTCGCCGCGGACGGGTCGCGCGAGGAACGTCTCGTAGCCATTGGAACGGAACTCGGCGAGGCGGCCGCGGTCGGTCGGTGCAATCAGCGTGAGTGCCGCAAGCTCGCGTTCGACCCCGGCGCGGATCCTGGCCAGGACCCGACCGTCGCCGCTCTCGAGGGCGGCATCGACGAGCACGGCGCGGGCGTCGCCGTCGCGCAGGCGCTCGATCGCTTCTTCCGGCGTGCGGGCGATGGCCGCCCAGCCGCCGTTGGAGCGAACCGTCAGGGCGATCGCCTCGGCCTCGATGATGTTGTGCGAGACGATCACCGCGCCGAAGCCGGCGAGCGCGCGCGACTGCGGCGGCGCCGCGTCGATGGCGGCCGGAGCAGGCACTTCGAGCGTGAAGGCCGATCCCTCGCCCTCCGTGCTGTCGACCAAGATTCGCCCGCCCATTGCCTCGGCGATGCGGCGCGAGATGGCAAGACCGAGCCCGGCCCCGCCGTGCCGGCGCGTCGATGTCCCGTCGGCCTGTTCGAACTCGCGGAAGATGCGCTCGAAATCCTCCCGCTTGAGGCCGGGACCGGTGTCCGCCACCGAGATGGCGATACGCCGAGCGGCGCCGGTTCCAGCGACCGTCACGGAGACCAGCACACCGCCGTCGTCCGTGAACTTGATCGCATTGCCGACGAGATTGAGCAGAACCTGCCGCAGGCGGCCCGGATCGGCGAGGATCGTCGCCGGCACCTCCGGCGCGACGTGGCAGCCCAGCCCGATATTCTTGCCGAAGGCGCGCGCGGCGAGGAGTTCGACCACGTTCTCGACCAGCTCGCGGATCGAGATCGGCTGGGGTTCGAGTTCGAACCGGCCAGCCTCGATCTTGGAGAAATCGAGAAGATCGTCGATCAGCGCCAGAAGCGCGGCGGCCGAGGTCGAGACCGCGCCGACATAGGTGCGCTGTTCCGCGGTGAGTTCCGTATCTGCGAGCAGCTTGGCCATGCCCATGATGCCGTTCATCGGCGTGCGGACCTCATGGCTCACCGTGGCGAGGAACTGCGACTTGGCGCGGCTCGCCTCCTCGGCGCGCGCCTTGGCGGCCGACATCGATTTCTCGGCGCGCTTTCGCGCGGTGATGTCGCGGGCGATCGCCCGGTGCGAGACCGCGCCGTTCGACTTGTCGCGCACCGACAGTTCGATCCAGGAAAACCATCTTGTGCCGCCGCCGGTGTGGATCGGCACGTCCGTCGAGCTCAGGCATTCGCCATCGGCAAAGGCCGCGTCCGGCACGAGGCCCACCTCGATGCCGAGTTCGGCCAGCGTCCGGCCGGCGAGCTCTCGCGGGCTGGTCCCGAACAGAGATGCGAAGACCGAATTCACGTAGACGAGGCGGCCGGCGCGGTCGCGGTGCACGACGAGGTCGCCGAGCGCGTCGATCAGGCCGTGGAAACGCTCTTCGCTCTCCTGCATCTCCCACATGCGGTCGGAGAGCGTTTCGATTTCCGCGTGGTTGCGGGCGGCGGCTTCGAGTTCCCTCGCCTTCGCGCGCGCCAGCTGCACCTCCGTCCAGCGCGCCGCGCCCAGGCCGACAAGTCCCGTGCAGACCAGCGCGACCGCCAGGAAGAGCGGCGCACCCGTCAGTCGCGAGAGAAAGCCGAGCAGCGTCACGCAGACGCTGATCGTGACGAGCACCCTGAAAGCGAGACGCCCGTTCGTGCCCTTCGGCGGGTTCGGTCCCGGCGAAAGCTCGGCTGACTTCTGGTACTTGTCATCCGTCATGCGCCGGACCGTAATCCGGCAGCGATGGAAAAAGCTTTGGGCCGAACGCTAAGATTTTAGCGAGCGGCCGAAAAAGCCTGTGCCGAAAGCTACTTGGCTCCGGCCATGTCGATCACGACCCGGCCGCGGATGCGCCCGTCGACGATCGCCTTGGCGGCGTCGATGATGCCGTCGAAGCCGATCTTCGTGGAGATGGCGGAAAGCTTGGTGTGATCGAGGTCGGTCCCGATGCGCCGCCACGCTTCCAGGCGCATCGCCTTGGGCGCCATGACCGAGTCGATGCCGAGCAGCGATACTCCGCGCAGGATGAAGGGGGCGACGCTGGTCGGCAGGTCCATCCCCTGCGCCAGGCCGCAGGCCGCGATGGCGCCGCCGTACGACGTCATCGACAGGACGTTGGCCAGCGTATGGCTGCCGACGGCGTCCACGCCGCCCGCCCAGCGCTCCTTGGCGAGCGGCTTTGCCGGTCCGGAAAGCTCCTCGCGCGAGATGATCTCGGCCGCACCCAGATCCTTCAGATAGGCCTCTTCGGACACCCGTCCGGTCGAAGCGATCACATGGTATCCGAGCTTGGAGAGGAGCGCGATCGCGACCGAACCAACGCCGCCTGCTGCGCCCGTCACGACGACAGGGCCCCGGGCGGGCGTTATTCCGTGGCGTTCCAGCGCCATCACGGCAAGCATCGCCGTGTAGCCGGCGGTTCCAACCGCCATGGCGTCGAAGACGCTCATGCCCTCGGGCAGCGGCACCAGCCAGTCGCCCTTGACGCGGGAACGGCCGGCAAAGGCGCCGTGATGCGTCTCGCCCGTGCCCCAGCCGTTGAGGATGACCTTGTCGCCCGCCGTCCAATCGGGATGCGAGGAGGAGATGACGGTGCCGGCGAAGTCGATGCCGGGAACGAGCGGGAAGCGCCGCACGACCGGCGCCTTGCCGGTGATCGCCAGGCCATCCTTGTAATTCATCGTCGAGGCTTCGACGGCGACGGTCACGTCGCCCTCCATCAGATCGGCCTCGGTCAGTTCGGTGACCGCGACGGACTGCCGCTTCTCCTCGTCGCGGGAGATGAGGATGGCTTTGAAACGATCGGTCATTCGGCAATTCCTCCGGATAAGGTCACACTCTTGCGGCTTCGGGTTGGGACATTCAAGCGTTCGGCGATGGATCCTTGCCGCCGGGGTCGTCCCGGTCGCGCCAGTCGAGAATCTCCTGCAGCACCACCATCGCCGCACCCACCGAGATGAACGCGTCGGCCAGGTTGAAGACGGCGAAGGACCAGGTCTCGGTATGGAACAGGATGTAGTCGACGACGTAGCCCAGCGTCGCCCGGTCGACGATGTTGCCGAGCGCGCCGCCGAGGATCAGCGCGAAGCCGGCCCGCGCCAGGTGCTGGTGATGCTCGGCCCGCACCGCCAGCCAGCCGATGAACAGCATGACGGCGCCCGTCAGCACGACCATCGCCGTATCGCTGAACCCGGAGAGGAAGGAGAAGGCGATGCCGGTGTTGCGGGTGTGATAGAGCGACAGCATCGGCGCGACGTCGATACTCTCGTGCAATTCCATATTCGCGACGACCAGCCGCTTGACCCACTGGTCCAGCCCGGCCGCGGCCAGCGCGATGAGCACGTAGATGGCGAGGCTGCGCTTCGTCATCAGCGGGCCGCGACCTTCAACGCGTCGCGGCGGATCTCGAACAGCATGACGCCTGTCGCGACCGCCAGGTTGAGCGAATCCGCACGGCCCGCCTGCGGGATCAGCACCAGCTTGTCGCAGGCCGCGGCGAGACTGTCCGGCAGACCCTGCTGCTCGTTGCCCATCAGGAGCATCACCGGCTTGCCGGCATAGGGAACGCTGCGATAGTCGACCGCGCCCTTGAGATGGGTGCCGACGACGAGGCCGCCGAAGCCCTTGCGCCACGCGAGGAACTCCTGCTCGCTCGCCCTGGCGACGGGCACCGCGAAGACCGACCCCATCGTCGCGCGCACCGTTTCCACCGCGAACGGATCGGTCGTCTCGCCGACGAGAATGACGCCCCTGGCGCCGACCGCGTCGGCCGTGCGGATCACCGTGCCGAGATTGCCCGGATCGCGCACCCGGTCGAGCGCGACCCATACGTCACCCGCGGCCGGGCGAACGTCGGCCAGTGGTTTCCAGCGCTGGTGGAAGACGCCCACCACCATCTGCGGATTGTCCCGCCGGGTGATGGCGGCCAGCACCTTTTCCGTCACTTCCAGCACCAGGCCGCCCGACGCGACCGTGCGCGCTGCGACCTTCTCGACGGCCGGGTTGCCCTTGGCGGACTTGGCGAAGACCAGCGTCTCGATGGTCCAGCCGAGGTCGAGTGCGTCGATGACGAGCTTCAGCCCCTCGGCCATGAAGGCGTTGCGCTGGTCGCGGAATTTCTTCATCGCCAGCGATCTGATGTCCTTGACGATCGGGTTGGCGAGGCTCGTCACCTCCTTCACCTGCCCGACTGCGCGCCGTTCGGTCATCTGGCCACCCATCGCGAGAAGAGGGAGGTGGAGAGCGCGCGGCCTGCCGATTTCTCCCGGATGATCAACTCCCCCGATTCGACCCTACCGCCCATGCCGGCGAAGGTGTCGCGCATCAGCGCGTGGATCGCAAAGAACGAGGCGCGGATCGAATAGGCGGTGAGCACCACCGCCAGCGGTTTCGGCGTCAGAATCTGCCGGCAGAGGTCGGCCATCGCCGGCAGGTCCTCGAACAATTGCCAGACTTCGCCCTTCGGACCTCGCCCATAGGCCGGCGGATCGAAAAGGATCAGGTCGTAGCGGCTGTCGCGGCGGGCCTCGCGCTCGACAAACTTCATCGCGTCGTCGCAGATCCAGCGGATCGGCTTGTCCGACAGGCGCGCCAGTTCCTGGTTCTCGCGAGCCCAGCCGATCGCCTTCTTCGAGGCGTCGACGTGGGTCACCTCTGCGCCGGCGCGCGCAGCCACCAGCGACGCGAGTCCGGTGTAGCCGAACAGGTTCAGCACCTTCACCGGCCGGTGGGCGGCGCGGATCAGGCCCTCCATGTGGCTCCAGTGGGACGCCTGTTCGGGAAACACCCCGACATGGCGGAACGAGGTGAAGCGGCCGAGATAGGACAGGCCGGCATAGGTCATCGGCCAGGTCTCCCCGAGGGGCTGTCGCGGAAAACGCCAGCGGCCGATGCCCTCTTCGTCCGTGTCGCCCGTAAAGACCGCGTCGACATTCGCCCAGTCGCGCTCAGGCAGCGCGCGGCGCCAGATCGCCTGCCCTTCCGGGCGGACGATGCGGTAGGGGCCGTACTGCTCGAGCTTCTCGCCGTCGCCGGAATCGAGAAGCGCATAGTCCGCGTTCGGCAGGACTTCGAGGATGAGCGGCAGGTTTTCCGCCGGCAGGGCGCCCGTCCGGCGAGGCACCGGCTGACGCGGCGAGGCCGGAGCATGGGCGGGCGCCTGCTTCGGCGCCGCGGCCTCGGCCGATCGGGCGCGCGGGGCGGCGCCACCGGGCAGCGGGCGGAACGCCGCCTGTGCCGGCTGGCCCGGTCTTGCCTTCGAAGGCCGACGTTTGTCGCGCGGCGGTTTCAAGCCTGTTCCATCACCCTTGAGCGTTCGCGGCTTCTGCCACAGCAAGGGTGGAGCCGCAACCGGCGGCGCCGGAAAGGCAACGTGGTCGTCACGCCCGGGCGATGTTCTCGTAGACGGCTATCCCCGCCGCGAGGTCTTCCAGTGCCGCGCCGACGGACTTGAACAGCGTGATCTCGTCCGGCGACCCGCGCCCCGGCTTCTCGCCGCGGGCGAGTTCGTGCAAGTCGGCGACGATCGCGTCGCTCGTCAGCACGCCGGAGGCGAGCGGCTGGACAATGTCGCCGGCTTCCTTCGTCGCGCCGGCACGTGTGTCGACATAGACCCGGGCGCGGCGGATCGTCTCGTCGTCCGCCTCGCGCATCGTCGGCGTGAATCCCCCGACGAGATCGACATGGGCGCCGGGCGAGAGGAGTGCGCCCTTCACCAGGGGCTGGCTCGAGATCGTGGCCGCCGAGACGATATCGGCCCAGCCGAGCGCCGCGTCGAGGTTATCGGCAACCGATGCGTTCAGCCCCGACTGGCGAAGATCGGCGGCGGCGGCTTCCGCATTGGCGGCGGTGCGGTTCCAGATCCGGACCTCGGTGATCGGTCGGACGGCGGAATGGGCATTGGCGAGAAAGCGGGAAAGAGCGCCGGCGCCGATGATCAGCAGTTTCGACGCGTCCTCGCGGGCGAGATAGGTCGCGGCCAGCGCGGAGGCGCAGGCGGTGCGCCATTGGGTCAGCCTCGGACCGTCGATGAGCGCCTGCGGTTCGCCTGTGCGGGCGTTTAGCAGAAGGTAGAGGCCCATCACCGCCGGCTTGCCGATCGCGTTGTTGTCGGGGGAGACGGTGACGATCTTGACGCCAACATGGCCGCCGTCCGACGTGCCGGCGCGCACGAGATCGTTCCAGGCCGGCATCAGAAGCAGGGTCGACGCCGCCCCGTCCGGCCGTTCGATCGTGTGATGGTGGCGAACCGGCTGCACCGCGCCGTCGCGGAACGCCGTGCGGAGTGTCTCGACAAGTGCGGCGTAGTCGAGCGTGCGGTCGACGTCTGCGGCCGAAATCATGCGCATGGGCAGGCCTTGCGAGCGAGGCTCAATGGCGCGTCGCGGGAAGCGTGCTGCCGGACGGCTGGGCAGCGGGCACTGGAGGTGCAGGCTTGCGCTGGCCGATCTCCTGGATCAGCGACTGCACTTCCCGGGATTTGTTGCGCGCCTCCTTGCGGTAGCGGCCCTGCTTCCACCAGGTCGCGAAACTGCCGAGGATCAGGCCGAGGCCGAGCGCGAGGAAGAGCATCACGAACAGCGGAAGCTGAAGGGTCAGGCCCGGATTGCCCGGATTGAACGGGTCGAGCGTGAAGGCCACCGGCATGCGGTTGGCGACCGCGAGCGCAATGAGGATGACCGCGAGCGGCACCAGGACGACGACGATGAGTACGCGGTTCAGCATGGTTTGCCTGACATAACAGCGGGGCTGCCGGCGTCAATCCTCGATGTTGAGACGCTCGCGCAACTCCTTCCCCGTCTTGAAGAAGGGGACCCATTTCTCCTCGACCTCGACGGATTCGCCGGTGCGCGGGTTGCGGCCGGTGCGGGCGGGCCGGTTCTTGACCGAAAACGCGCCGAAGCCGCGCAGTTCGACACGGTTACCGGCCGCGAGCGAATCGGTGATCTCCTCGAAGATCGCATTCACGATGTTCTCGACGTCCCGCAGGAAGAGATGCGGGTTGCGATTGGCGATAAGCTGAACCAGTTCGGACTTGATCATGCGACTGCTTCCCCCTTCGAAAAACTCATGACTGCAAAGGAACGATGCTTGAAAATCCGTCACTTAGTCCGGGACGGTCGCCATATCAGGGTGCCAGAGAGACAGCATACCGTCAAGAAAGATGCGGTCGGCGCCGATCTTCTTCAGCAGGTCCGCGTCGAGGCCCGGGAAGCCCAGGAAGGCGGCCACGCGCTGCCCCATGGCACTCGACAGGAAGAAGTCGGCTGTCGACTTGCGCGGCTTCCATTCGACGATGTCGAGCTTGGCGTCGACCCCCTTGGTGACCAGCCAGGCCTTGGCCTTTTCCTCGCCGCCCAGTTCGTCGACCAGCTTCCTTGCCAGCGCCTGGCGCCCGGTGAAGATCGACCCGTCGGCCAGCGCCAGCACTTCGGCGCGCGTCAGCGGCCGCCGATCGTCGACCAGGCCGACGAACCATTCGTAGGAATCCAGGATCATCGACCGCAGCATCGCCTTTTCCTCGTCGGTCGTGACGTTGAATGGCGAAGGCTCGGCCTTCAGGGGCGAGGATTTCACCTCGTCCAGCGTGATGCCGATCTTGTCCATGAGCCCGCTGAAGTTGGGGAACTGGATCAGGACGCCGATCGAACCCACGATGGAGGACTGGCGCGCCACGATATGGTCGGAGGCGCTCGCGATCATGTAGCCGGCCGAGGCGGCGAGCGTGCCGACCTGGGCGACCGTCGGCTTCGCGGTGGCGAGCTTTCGCACGGCCTCGAAAATCGCCTCGCCGCCGGCGGTCGTGCCTCCCGGCGAATCGATCGACAGGATCACCCCCTTCACCGAATTGGACTCGGCGACGTCCTTCAGCCGCTTGAGCAGCTCCTCGTCCTCGGTGATCGTCCCCTCGATCCTCACCTTGGCGATATGGGCGGCGGCCACGCCGCCGAGGCTGTCGCGCATGGCCCAGCCGGTCGTTGCGGCAATCGCGACGGCCGCCACGAGGATCGCGGCGACACGCCAGAACGTCAGCTTGCGCCGCAGGCGGCGGCGGTCAATCATCTCGTCGGCTCTCGGCGCCATGTCTGGTTTCGCTCCTGGCGATTTGCGGTCTCGTCGGCTCACCGTTTCTAGAGCATGGCGGAGCCCGCCGCCACCCTGAACATCTGGCTGTAACGTCTTGCCGCGCTGCACTATATTGCCGGCGTGCCTGTGTTTCGGCCGGCAAGCCCCTGTCCTTTTATCCAAAAATAACCATATTGGGATGTAACCGGCAGTTGGGGCTCCGCCGCCGGAATGCGGACCTATTTCCATGTGCGTTGTTGCGATGCACAATCAGGCAGACCCGGAGTATCACCCACGGCATGACGGCAGGCAGGACGACAGGCATCGACAGTGCCCAGACGCGGCCCGTTCTACCGGGCTCGCGCACCGATGATGCGTTCGTCCGCGCACAGCGTCATTCGCGCCGTGTGCGGTGGCTCAAGGTCTGGCTGCCGGCCCTTGCCGTCGCCGGCGTGATCGGCTTCGTCGGCTGGTCCTATGTCTCGATACCGACCGTGGCAGGGATAAGCATCGAGGGTGCAGGCATCAGCGACGGCAAGCTGGTGATGGCGAATCCGAAGCTCGACGGATTCACCAAGGACAAGTTGCCCTATACGATGACGGCACTGCGTGCGGTTCAGGATCTCAAGGACACGAACATGGTCCGGCTCGAAGGCATTGACGCCAAGCTGCCGGTCGATCCGAAGAATTCCGCCAAGGTCGTCGCCAAGAGCGGCATCTACGACAATGCGAAGAATACGCTGGTGTTCGACAGCCCGATGACCGTGACGACCACGGACGGCATGACGGCCAGGCTGAACTCGGCCAGCATCGACATGAATGCCGGGTCGATGTCGACGGGCGACCCGGTCGAGATCCTGCTCAACGGGTCGAGGATCACCGCGCTCTCGATGAACATGGCCGACAACGGTCGCGTGATCGTGTTCGAGAATCGGGTCCGCGTCGACCTCGAACCCGGCAAACCTGCGGACAGGGCGGCGAATGGGGGCAGCAATGCGGTCAATTAGGATTTCCGCCGGCCTCTGCATCGGCCTTGTGCTCTTGACGAGCGGCGCGCTGGCGCAGGAGCGGACGAGCAATTTCTCCGGTCTCCAGCTCCAGGGCGACAAGCCGATCCAGATCGAGAGCGACAAGCTCGAGGTGCGCGACGCAGACAGCGTCGCCGTCTTCACCGGCAATGTCAGCGTCGTGCAGGGCGACACGCTGCTGAAATCCGGCAAGATGACCGTCCACTACAAGAAGAAGGAAGGCGCGGACACCGCGTCGGCCACGATGCCCGGCGGCGGCAACATCCAGCGCATGGAAGTCGACGGCAAGGTCTATGTGAAGACGAAGACCCAGGTCGCCACCGGCGACCGCGGCACATTCGACATGGACACCGAGATCATGACCCTCACCGGCAGCGAGGTCGTCCTGACCGAGGGGCAGAACGTGATCGTCGGCTGCAAGCTCACCGTCGAGATGAAGACGGGCGCCGCGAAGCTGGACGGCTGCGGCAGCGGCTCGGGACGCGTCAAGATGCTGCTCTCGCCCCAGAAGCAGGGTCAGTAGCGCTTGAATTCGATGCCGGACCCCAGAAAGGGCATGAAGGCCGCCGCCGAGCCGCGTCCGGCGGGCGCCGCCGACAAGGCCCGCGCCAAGGGCACGCTCATCGCCCGCGGACTGACCAAGAGCTACAAGGGCCGCGACGTCGTGCGCGGCGTGTCGATCGGCGTGCGCGCGGGCGAGGCCGTCGGTCTCCTCGGCCCCAACGGTGCCGGCAAGACCACCTGCTTTTACATGGTCACTGGCCTGGTTCCGGTCGACAAGGGCACGATCGAGCTCGACGGTTTCGACGTCACGAGCATGCCGATGTACCGCCGCGCTCGGCTCGGCATCGGCTATCTGCCGCAGGAAGCATCGATCTTCCGCGGCCTCTCGGTCGAGAACAACATCCGCGCCGTGCTGGAAGTCGTCGAGAAGGACAAGGCCGAGCGCGAACGGTCGCTCGACGCCCTGCTGGAGGAATTCCACATCTCGCACCTGCGCAAATCGCCGTCGATCGCGCTGTCGGGCGGCGAGCGCAGGCGCCTGGAGATCGCCCGCGCGCTCGCCAGCCGCCCGAACTTCATGCTGCTCGACGAGCCGTTCGCGGGCATCGACCCGATCGCGGTCGCCGACATCCAGCAGCTCGTGCGGCATCTGACCAGCCGCGGCATCGGCGTGCTGATCACCGACCACAATGTCCGCGAGACGCTGGGGCTGATCGATCGCGCCTACATCCTGCACGCGGGCGAAGTGCTGACCCACGGCCGCGCTTCCGACATCATCAATAACCCGGATGTGCGGCGCCTCTACCTCGGCGAAGGCTTTACCCTTTAGGAAGGCCTGCCTGATAGCCTTGACAAGCAAGAGCCGGGCCAGTTTCATTGCCCGGCAAGCCTGAGCCGGGCAAAATGCCAGGGCTCGGGTCGGGTGGGGTCGAGTCCGTAGATGGCGTTAGCAGCCAAGCTTCAGATGCGGCAGTCGCAGGCGCTCGTGATGACGCCGCAGCTGATGCAGTCGATTCGCCTGCTGCAATACACTCACACCGAGCTGGAACGCTTCATCGACGAGGAGATCGAGCGCAATCCCCTGCTGGAACGCAGTTCGGACGAGGGCGCCGGCGGCGATGACGCACCGGAACCGTCGGCCGCTTCGGAAGAGGCTTCGCCGGACTGGCTCGAGCCGGAGCTCGAGTGGAGCGCCGAGGCCATCTCCGACAAGCTCGACAGCACGCTGGAAAACGTCTTCCCCGACGAGCCCGGGATCACGGACCGCCTCGGTCCGGACCTCGCGGCGCAGTGGAAATCCAATGTCGGCGGCAAGCTTCCCCCCGGCGAGAGTTTCGATCTCGATTCGGTCGCCGCCCACCCGGTGACGCTGCGCGACCATGTCCGCGAGCAGATCTCCTTCGCCTTTGCCGATCCCGCGGAGCGGCTGATCGCCGCCGACCTCGCGGATTCGCTCGACGAAGCCGGCTATTTTCGCGGAGAGGTCGCCGAGACGGCCGAGCGGCTCGGCACCTCCGTCGCCGCGGTCGAGCGCGTCCTGAAAACCTGCCAGACCTTCGATCCGGTCGGCATTTTCGCGCGCGACCTCGCCGAGTGCCTGTCGCTGCAATTCCGCGCCAGGGATCGCTTCGATCCGGCGATGGAGAAGCTCGTCGGACATCTGGAGCTTCTCGCGCGGCGAGACTTCCAGTCCCTGCGCCGCATCTGCGGCGTCGACGAGGACGACCTGATCGACATGCTGGCGGAGATCCGGGCGCTCGATCCGAAGCCGGGTCTGGCCTTCGCCACGGGACCGACGACCAGCATCGTGGCCGATGTCATCGTCAAGGCGGCCCCCGACGGCAGCTGGGCGATCGAGCTCAATCCGGAGACGCTGCCGCGCGTCCTCGTCGACCAGGCCTACTACACGCGGGTGAACGCGGTTGCGAAGAGCGCCGGCGACAAGGACTTCCTCGCCGAGTGCCTGCAAAGCGCCAATTGGCTGACCCGCAGCCTCGACCAACGCGCCAAGACGATCCTCAAGGTGACGGCCGAGATCGTGCGGCAGCAGGACGGCTTCCTGCTGCATGGCGTCAGCCATCTGCGGCCGCTGAACCTGAGGACCGTTGCGGACGCGATCGGCATGCACGAATCGACCGTCTCGCGGGTGACCTCGAACAAATACATGCTCACCCCGCGCGGCGTGTTCGAACTGCGCTACTTCTTCACGGCGTCCATCGCTTCGGCCGAGGGCGGCGATGCGCATTCCTCCGAAGCGGTGCGGCACCGCATCCGCAGCCTGATCGACCAGGAGAAATCGGCCGACGTCCTCTCCGACGACGCGATTGTGGATATCCTGAGGAAAACCGGCATCGATATCGCCCGCCGGACGGTCGCCAAATACCGGGAGGGCATGAACATTCCGTCCTCCGTCCAGCGTCGGCGGGAAAAGCGTGCGATGGCGCACGCGAATGCCTGACGGCCGGCGGGCCGCCGGGAAGGCAACCAGACGCTCGGCACTTCGTTGACATCCGGAAAGGGAGTGTCTAGAAGCCCGGCCGCATGGAACGGGTGGCCGGTTCCGGGCACTGCGCCGAGCAGGAAGCGATCCGGCCCAATGCGGGACCTAATGTCGAACTCCGGCCGAAAGAGCCGATACGAACCTTGTGCGCCGCTGCCACAGGTATAAGATTTCTCCAGTTCGAAACCGGTCAGAAGAGGTCAGTTCTCAATGAACCTGCGAATTTCGGGCAAACAGATGGAAATCGGCGATGCGTTCCGCGGGCGCATCGAGGAACGGATCAGAGACGCGGTTGCCAAATATTTCGACGGCGGGTTCTCCGGACATGTGACGGTCGAGAAGCAGGGGTCGCGGTTTGACGCGGACTGCGTGATTCATCTCGACACCGGCCTTACCCTCCAGGCGACCGGCCAGGGGCAGGATCCGCTTCCCGCCTTCGATGCGGCGGCGGAGCGGATCGAGAAGCGTCTGCGCCGCTACAAGCGCCGGCTCAAGTCCCACAGCGCGGGCGGCTCGAACGGCGAAGCGATCGACATGTCGTATCGCGTCATGGAGGCACTCCCTCATGAAGACGAGGAGATCCCGGCCGACTACGCTCCCGCGGTTGTGGCCGAAAGCGTGCTTTCCCTGCGTTCCATGTCCGTGGCCTCGGCAGTCATCGAACTGGACGCCAAGGACAGTCCCGTCTTCGTTTTCCGCAATTCCGGAAGCGACCAGTTGAATATCGTCTATCGCCGGCCGGACGGAAACATCGGCTGGATCGATCCGTCGCTGCAGACCCGCGGCACCTAATCCACGCGCTCTCCCGGGCCGAAGGTGCGATTTTCGCGGCAGCCCGAAGCGGAAGCAGGGGAAGAACAATGGACCTGAGCGACCTGATCGACCAGAAGGCGATCATGCCATCGCTGCGAGCGAATTCGAAGAAGCAGCTGTTGCAGCTGCTGGCCGAGAGAGCCGCCGAAATGACCGGCCTGCCCGAGCGGGAAGTGTTCGACACGATCCTGCAGCGGGAGCGTCTCGGCTCGACCGGCGTCGGCAACGGCATCGCCATTCCGCACGGCAAGCTTGCCGGGGTGAAGAAGATCACCGGGCTTTTTGCCCGCCTCGAGCAGCCCGTGGAATTCGAGGCGCTCGACGACCAGCCGGTCGACCTGGTCTTCCTACTCCTGGCGCCCGAGGGCGCGGGAGCAGATCATCTGAAGGCGCTGTCGCGCATCGCCAGAGTGCTGAGGGATGGCGACACGGTCGCCAAGATCCGCGCCACGGCGGATCCGGCCGCCATCCATTCCTTCCTGTCGGAAACCCCGGCTTCCCACGCCGCGTGAGAAGCCGCTTCCCCGCTCAGTGGAGGCTGACCGGGGTCAGGTCGTTCTGAAACGCGCCGGCCAGAGCCGTATCGCGGGCATCGCTCAGTAGAATCGGCTGGCCGTTGGCGGCAAACAGCGCCCACAGCTTCAATCCCGACTCCAGTTCCGGCATGCCCGGGAAACGCGCCGTGAGTTCATCGCTGCCGATTTCGCGGAGATAGGCGACAGCGCCTTCGCCCACATGGGCGAGCTCAGCCTGCGTGATGTTGATCTTCTCGTTCGTCATGTCAGCCTCCTAAAGGCGGGCGTCCTTCATCGGACCAACCCGCGTTAGAGCTTCCGGTTCCGCACAATGCGGTTCGACCCGGTCAGTCTTTCACCGAGATGTTGATTTTTCGTACCAGCCGCTCGGGTTCCGGCCGGTCGAGGTCGATGGCGAGAAGCCCGTTCTTGAGCTCCGCGCCCACCACGCGCATTCCGTCCGCGAGGAGGAAGGTGCGCTGGAACTGCCGCGCCGCAATTCCGCGATGCAGGAACTCGCGCGGCTCTTCGTCCTGCTGCCTGCCCCTGACCCAGAGCTGGTTTTCCTCGATCGAGACGTCGAGGTCGGCTTCGGCGAAGCCCGCGACCGCGAGCGTGATACGCAGCCGCTCGGAGCCGCCTTCGCCGGTCCTGATCCGCTCGATATTGTAGGGCGGATAGCCGTCGCCGGATTTGGCGACACGCTCCAGCGTCTTTTCCATGGCCTCGAATCCCAGCATCAGCGGGTTCGAGAAGGGCGTCATGCGCGACATGTCATGTCCTCTTGTGAGCGACGTGAAAAGCGCCTGAACCCGGATGGCATTCCGGCGCGTGCCTCTGATATGGTCCGCGCCGCGCCGCAGTTCAAGGCGCCACAAAGACGTCCAGGGACAAGAGAAGGCATAGCATGGCAGACAGGCAGAAGATCATCATCGACACGGACCCCGGCCAGGACGACGCCGTGGCGATCCTTCTCGCGCTTGCCAGCCCCGAACTCGATGTGCTCGGCATCACGGCCGTGGCCGGCAACGTGCCTCTGAAGCTGACGGAAAAGAACGCCCGCAAGATCTGCGAACTGGCCGGCAAGCCGGAAACGAAGGTATTCGCAGGGGCGATCCGCCCGCTGGCGCGCACGCTGGTGACGGCCGAGGAAGTGCACGGCCAGACCGGGCTCAACGGTCCCGACCTGCCCGAGCCGAAAATGAAGCTGCAGGAGCAGTATGCCGTCGACTTCATCGTCGAGACCCTGATGAAGGAGGACGCCCACACGGTCACCCTCTGCCCGCTCGGGCCGCTCACCGACATCGCGCTGGCGCTGATTCGCGAGCCGAAGATCGCTAAACGCATCAAGCAGATCGTGCTGATGGGCGGCGGCTTCTTTGAGGGCGGCAACGTGACGCCGTCAGCCGAGTTCAATATCTATGTCGATCCGCAGGCCGCCGACGTGGTGCTGCATTCCGGCGTGCCGATCGTGATGATGCCGCTCGATGTCACCCACAAGGCGCTGACCAAGGCGACGCGTGTCGAGAAGTTCCGTAAGCTCGGCACCCGCGTCGGCATCGCAACCGCCCAGATGCTGGAGTTCTTCGAGCGCTTCGACGAGCAGAAATACGGCTCGGATGGCGGCCCGCTGCACGACCCTTGTGTGATCGCCTACCTCCTGAAGCCAGAACTCTTCTCCGGACGCGAATGCAACGTGGCGGTGGAGACGGGTTCGGAGCTGACGATGGGCATGACCGTCATCGACTGGTGGGGCGTCACGAAACGACCGAAGAACGCGCTGGTGATGCGCGACATCGACCATGACGGCTTCTTCGATCTGCTCGTGGAGCGGCTCGGAAGGCTGTAGGCGTTACCAATAGCCGGGCGTGTCGACAAAGCGATAGCTGGCGCGCCCGTTTTCGTGGATCGACTACGTGAGGATCACATCCTCGCCAATTGGATGCGGCTTGGCGATCGGCCCGCTCGTCGACACGACGCGTCCATCGTCAAGACGAATCCGGTACTCGTAGTGAAAACCGCGTCCCACAGCCACCTTGGGATTGATAGGGTGGGTGGCGACCGAAACCACTGTCCCGCCAACCTCTTCGCGGGACATGACGGGGCTGGCTGAGTATCGTGGCAGCAAAACGAACGGAGTAGAAATCGCAGCGAAAAGCAGGAACGATAAAACAACGCCGCGCCCGTTCTCGCGGACCCAGTACCGGACAATCGCCGAGGACGTTATCCTTGCCATCTCCAGTAAATCTCGGATGGCCGGCAAGGATTTTCAATAGGGCGTCGCCCCGCTTCGCGCAGTCCGCGTCGATTTACACATCCAGCTCGTAATCGATCTCGCCCGACGGCTGCTTGGAGCGCAACACCTCGATGTCGTCACCGGGTTTTGCGTCCGCCGGCACCTTGTCGGTGCGGATCACCACTGTCATCCCGTCTTCCAGGCTGACCACGATCCGGCGCTCCGTCTCGGCCGGGCCGACGGACAGGATCCGGGCTTTCAGCCGCTCGGTGACGATAGCCGGTCCGTCGTCCTTGACGATCCAGATGATGACGGGCGCGGCGAAGAGGGCTGCGACGATGACCAGCGGCAGCAGGCCGGAAAACCGCCTGACGAAGCGGACGGCGGGCGTCACAGACACGCGGCGACCTCCGCATCGAGCGGGATCGACGGCTGGGCGCCGGGCTTGAGGCAGGCGAGCGAGCCGGCGACCGAGGCGCGTCGGATCGCGGCTTCGAGCGGCAGCCCGCGCGCGAGCCCGTCGCCGAGATAGCCGCAAAACGTGTCGCCGGCGCCGACCGTGTCGACCGGAGTGATCTTCATCGCCGGAATGGAGAGCCGGCCGGCCGGGCCAGCCGCGACGACGCCGTCGGCCCCGAGCGTGACGATCACCGTGCGGCCGGTCCTGCCCACATAGGCCTCCATCCTCTCCTCCCGTGAGACGCCGGAAAGAGCCAGTTCCTTGGCATAGAGGTCGAACTCCGTCTCGTTGGCGACGAGATAGTCGGCGTCGGCGACGATGCCCGCCGCCTCCGCGCGGAACGGTGCGGTATTCAGGATCGACACCGCGCCGGCGGCGCGCGCGGCTTTCAGCGCCGCGGCGACGGTTTCGAGGGGGATTTCGTGCTGCAAAAGAACATGTTCGCCCTGGGCGAGAGAGAGCCCTTTCAGCGCGGTCGGGCCGACCTCGCCGTTGGCGCCCGGCACGACGGCGATCATGTTCTCGCCGTCAGCGCCGACCAGGATCAGCGCCGTTCCCGTCGGCGCATCGGTCTCGGCAACGAGCGACAGGTCGACACCGCCGTCCTTCAGCAGTGCCAGCGCTTCGGCCGCGAAAGCGTCCCTGCCGACAGCGCCCACCATCCGCACCGCCGAGCCGGCGCGCCGCGCCGCCAGCGCCTGGTTGGCGCCCTTTCCGCCCGGTGCGGAGCGGAAGCCTGTGCCGGGGACTGTTTCCCCTGGCGAGGGCAGGCGGCCGACGGTCGCGATCAGGTCGAGATTGATGGAACCGATGACGGTGATCAAGAAATGCTTCCCCCATGATTTGGCGGCGGAGGTTAGAATATCCATATCCGTGACGAAAGGGCGGCAGGCGCTCGGGAGGATCAATGGCAAGACGCGGATCGTCGTTCGGATTCATGGGCCGGTTCGGGCGCTCGGAGGATCTGCGCAGCCTGGACGGCGCGCTGCGCGCCTGCGACCTGCATCCGGCCCTGGTGCCGGAAGGCGTCAAGCTCGCGCTCGTCAACCTGCTCAAGGATCGCCACGGCGACAACGACCCGCCGCTGCAATCCTACGCGGCAGCGGCCGCGCTTTTCGCATACTGCGCGCTGGGGGCCGGCGCCTTCGCGCAGGCGAACGGCGACACGGCCGTCGACGATGCGATGCGCCGCGTCGACGCCGCGCTGGCCCATGGAGGTGGGCTTGATGCCGATATCGTGCTGCTCGCGCACCACGCCCGTATGATCCAGCCCGAGGTGGTGGAGCGGCACGGCATCGAGGTGGGCGGCGGCTGACCGGCGCCGCCCAGCCATTCTCGGCCTGACGCCACCTTCCCGCAGGAGAGCGAGAAGACGCAGAAGGCCGTGACGGAGTTGCCTACTGAGACCTCACCCAGCCGATATAGCCGCGCACGTCCGCCGCCGGCTCGGAATAGGCCGCGCCGAGGTCCTTCTCCATGCGGGCGATGTAGCTCTTTGCCCAGGCGGGCAGCGGGTAGTCGATCGCGGCGAGGAACTCGAGCGTGGCGGCGAGCCGGATGTCGGCGATCGAGGCATGGTCCCCGCCGATGAACGGCTTGTCGTCGATGTAGAACGAGCGGAAGACCTCGAGCGGTTCGGCCAGCGCGTCGGTGGCGGCCTTGGCGGCAGCCTTCTTGGCCTCGTCGTCGGCGGATGAAGCGCCGACTTCGCCCGGATATTGCGGGAACTTCAGCGTCGGGTAGGTCGCGCGCGCCACATAGGGATAGAGCGTGCCGATGAGATAGAACATCGCGCTGTCCACCATCGCGCGCTTGGCCGGATCGGTCGGGTAGAACTTCTCGAGGTGGTGCTTGTTGGAGAGATACTGCATGATGGCGCAGCTCTCCCACATCACGCCCTTGGGCAGGCCGGCCTCCTCGATCATCGGCGTCATGTGGGCCGGATTGCGCGCCAGGAATTCCGGCGTGCGGGTCGCGCCGTAGACGTCGCTCTCCTCGAAGTCGAGGCCGGCGGCGCGCACGAAGACGCGCACCGACATGTTGTTGACGCTGGGCTTCAGGACTTTCAGCTTGATGGTCATGCGTTCCCTCCCTCTTGGATGGTGTTCTTGGCGGTTCAGTAGGGGTTCTTCGGCGAGCGGTCGGCCGAGAGCGATGCGCGCGAGCGCTCCATCAGCTTCTCGATCGCGTCTGCTAGATGCGGTTCGGCGATGTTGTAGTCTCCCTTCGCGACGCGGATATGGTGCGCCTCGAACAGGACGTCGGCATGGGTGAATCCGGCGGGCGGATCGAAGCGATAGGAGGCCAGTTCGATCAGCAGGCCGAGCGGATCGGTGAAGTAGATCGAATCCATGAAGCCGCGATCCTTGACCCCGCTGTGGCGGATGCCGCGGGCGTCGAGCCGCGCGATCGCCTGCAGGAACGTCACCCGCGAGACCGAGAAGGCGATATGGTGCACGCAGCCGGGTTCCGTCGGCGTGCGGCGAGGGTCCGGCTTGCGGCCTTCGTCCGTGAAGATCGTGATCAATCGTCCGTCGCCCGGATCGAAATAGAGATGGCTCTCGCTCGCCCGGTCGAGGTTGGGCTGCTCGAACACGAAGGGCATGCCGAGCACGCCTTCCCAGAAGTCGATCGATGTCTGCCGGTCGGCGCCGGTCAGCGTGATGTGATGCACGCCCTGCGACTGCAGCTTCTGCATGGCCGTTCCCCTTTTCGGCGCCGCAAGGCGCTCTCGTTGAGGCAAGTATAGGTCGGACCGGGAAAGGCTTCATAGTCGTATCTCAGCACGGACTGTTCATCGTTGAGGCGACAATGGCGTCCCCCTTTCGCATCTGCGAAAAAACCTGTATGAGCGCGGCCAACATCGGCCGGCCTCAGCGTCGGCCCGCCCTCGTTTCCCTGGACGCATCATGAACCTCCGCAATATCGCGATCATCGCGCACGTCGACCATGGCAAGACCACGCTGGTCGACGAACTTCTCAAACAGGCCGGCTCGTTCCGCGAGAACCAGCGCGTCGCCGAGCGCGCGATGGACTCGAACGATCTGGAAAAAGAACGCGGCATCACCATTCTCGCCAAGGCGACCTCGGTCGAATGGAAGGATACCCGCATCAACATCGTCGACACGCCCGGCCACGCCGATTTCGGCGGCGAGGTGGAGCGCATCCTGTCGATGGTGGATTCGGCGATTGTGCTGGTGGACGCCGCCGAAGGCCCGATGCCGCAGACCAAGTTCGTCGTCGGCAAGGCGCTCAAGGTCGGCCTGAAGCCGATCGTGGTGATCAACAAGATCGACCGTCCGGACGCGCGCCATGTCGAGGTCGTCAACGAGGTGTTCGACCTGTTCGCCGCGCTCGACGCCACCGACGAGCAGCTCGACTTCCCGATCCTCTATGGCTCCGGTCGCGACGGCTGGGTGTCGGAGAACCCCGAAGGCCCCAAGGACCAGAAGCTTGGTCCGCTGTTCGACCTGATCGTCAAGCACGTGCCGGCCCCGACCGTCCATCCCGGCCCCTTCCGCATGATCGGCACGCTGCTGGAGGCCAATCCCTTCCTCGGCCGCATCATCACCGGCCGCATCGAGAGCGGCAGCCTGAAGCCCAACCAGGCCGTCAAGGTCCTGGCGCGCGACGGTTCGCTGGTCGAAACCGGCCGCGTGTCGAAGATTCTCGCCTTCCGCGGCCTCGAGCGCCAGCCGATCGAGGAAGCGCAGGCGGGCGACATCGTCGCGATCGCCGGCCTCTCCAAGGGAACCGTCGCCGATACGTTCTGCGACCCGTCGGTCACCGAGCCGCTGCAGGCGCAGCCGATCGATCCGCCCACGGTCACCATGTCGTTCCTCGTCAACGACAGCCCGCTTGCCGGCACCGAAGGCGACAAGGTGACGAGCCGCGTCATCCGCGACCGGCTGATGCGCGAGGCGGAGGGCAATGTCGCTCTCAAGATCGAGGAATCCGCCGACAAGGACTCCTTCTACGTCTCCGGTCGCGGCGAACTGCAGCTGGCGGTGCTGATCGAGACGATGCGCCGCGAGGGCTTCGAACTCGCCGTGTCGCGTCCCCGCGTCGTCATGCAGAAGGACGAGCATGGCAACCTGCTCGAGCCTGTCGAGGAAGTCGTCATCGACGTCGACGAGGAACATGCCGGCGTCGTCGTGCAGAAGATGAGCGAGCGAAAGGCCGAGATGGTGGAGCTCCGCCCCTCCGGGGGCAACCGCCAGCGCCTCGTCTTCCACGCCCCGACCCGCGGCCTGATCGGCTACCAGTCGGAATTGTTGACCGACACGCGCGGCACCGCCGTGATGAACCGGCTGTTCCATGCCTACGAGCCCTACAAGGGCGAGCTGCCCGGCCGCACCAATGGCGTGCTGATCTCCAATGAGCAGGGCGAGTCGGTTGCCTATGCAATGTGGAACCTGGAGGACCGCGGCCCGATGGTCATCGACGCCGGCGTCAAGGTCTACCAGGGCATGATCATCGGCATTCACTCGCGCGACAACGACCTCGAGGTCAACGTGCTCAAGGGCAAGAAGCTGACCAACATCCGCGCCGCCGGCAAGGACGAGGCGGTCAAGCTGACGCCTCCCATCCGAATGACGCTGGAACGCGCGCTCGCCTGGATCCAGGACGACGAACTGGTCGAGGTGACGCCGAAGTCGATCCGCCTGCGCAAGCTCTATCTCGACCCGAACGACCGCAAGCGCTTCGAGAAATCGGCGAAGGTCGCCGGCGCGGCGTAAGCCGCAGGAAGCGTCCGCAGAGCGGCGCGAGCGACCGGACCGGCTCGCCGGCTCCTGCCGCCGGGATGGGCTGGCCCGCCGGCTCGGCGATTCTGCCATCTGGCGCCGTCCGGCGGTGCAGGCTACGGCCGCCTCGATCCATTTCGTGAGCGCGCCCGTGAAGACAGCCCCGCCGAGTCCCGTCGCATCCGCGCTCGTGCCCGTGCTGGTCTGCACCTTCGCGATCTTTCTCCTGTCGGCGATGGACGCCGCCATGAAGGGCCTCGTTCTCGCCATCGGCGTCTACAATACTGTCCTCTGGCGCAGCCTGCTCGCGACCCTCGTCGCGGGCACCGCCTGGTCGGCCACAGCGCGAACCCGCCCGACGGCGGGCGTGCTGCGGCTGCACATCCTTCGAGCGGCCGTCATCGGCATCGTGCTGATCTCGTTCTTCTGGGGCCTTGCGCGGCTGCCTCTGGCGGAGGCGATCGCCTTGAGCTTCGTGGCGCCGCTGATCGCATTGTTCCTCGCCTCGCTGATCCTTGGGGAGAAGATCAAGCGCCAGGCGATCTGGGGCTCGCTGGCGGGCACGCTGGGCGTCGCCGTCATCATGGCCGGGCAGTTCGGGCGCTCGGCCTACACCGAAGCGGCCGTGGCCGGCGCCGCGGCGGTGCTCTGCTCCACGGCGTTCTACGCCTACAACCTGGTGCTGATGCGCCGCCAGGCGCTCGTCGCCCGCCCGCTGGAGGTTTCCTTCTTCCAGAACCTCGCGCTGGCCGTCATCCTCTGTGTCGCGGCGCCGTGGCTCGCGGTGGCGCTGCCGCAGGATCTCTGGCTGCCGATCGCCGGGGTCACCGCCCTTTCGCTGTCGGGACAGCTGTTGATGAGCTGGGCCTACGGCCGCGCGGAAGCTCAGTTGCTGATCCCGACGGAGTATACCGCCTTCGTCTGGGCGATCGCGCTCGGCTGGTTCTTCTTCGGCGAGATCGTCTCCTGGACGACGGTGGCCGGTGCCTTGCTCATCATCGCCGGCTGCCTGGTGGCGGCGCGTTCAAACCCCAGGCTTGCCGAGCCGATAGAGGCGACGGTGTA
>JAHBYX010000013.1 GCA_019635735.1 Mesorhizobium sp. | reverse complement strand
GAGCCCGATCTACGGCATGCCCATCCTCGACGTCGACAAGGCCCGCACCTGCCTCTTCGTCAAGCGCTCGCTCGGCTCCGGCTATGCCGGCATCGACAACACGCTGTTCTACAAGGACGGCACCATGATGCTGCTCGGCGACGCCAAGAAGATGACGGAAGAAATCGTCAAGGCGCTGGATTAATGAACGTCAATTTACGCGTTATGTCTACTTCCACCGATAACACACAAGCAATAGTGAGATCGGAGACAGCGTGATGAAAAGAAATGCGAAGGCTGTCGTATCTCGCAAGCGTATACTAGATGCGGCAGCATGTATCTTCCGTGATTTCGGATACGCGGGAACGACAATGCGCGCGATCGCTAAGGAGGCGAATCTAGAGGCAGGCAGTATATACTATTATTTCGGAACCAAGGACGATCTGATTTCAGCTATCCTGGATTCCGCGATGCTCGAACTTATCGAAAGCGTCAGACAGTCCGTAGAAGCTCTTCCCAGTTCCGCCAGCAACCGCGATCGTATTCAGGTCGCCATCACGGCGCATCTAACTACCATCATCAAAATTGGGGACTATACGCTCGCCACTCGCCGCGTCGTTGGACAGGTTCCAGACACTATCCGGATTAGGAACAAGGTCCTGCGGGAGCAATACGCCTCGCTCTGGCAGAATATTCTAAATCATGGCCGCGAGAGCCACGAATTCCGGACCAACGCAAACTTGGCAATGGCGAGATTGTATATTCTTGGCGCACTCAACTGGACTGTTGAGTGGTACAAGCCCAAAGGGCAACCGCTCGATGACATAGCTCGCGATCTTGCAAGCATCGTGCTGGATGGCCTCGTCGGTAGTCAGCATCCTGAATCCGTTAACGCTCCAGTCTCTTAGCGTAGCGACATGAGGTGCCCACCGGAACATTGCAGCCTTGTGCCGCGATGTCCGCGGGCGCCCGCTAGGGAATTGTCATGTACCATAGACCGTGATAGTCGAGTCTTCTACTGTGGCTGATTGGTCCTTTTAAGTCAGCGGGTTAGACCGTGTCGAACAACGGAGGGGCGAGTCCTTTCCTGGGCACCAAACTGCCGCTTCAGACCGTCCTACGAGGTCCAGAAGCACAGCAAGAAGCCCGGATTTCCGGGCTTTTTTGTTGCCTTCCTTCAGATCCGCCCAATAGCATGTGGATTTCCGCGCCCCATCTCGAGTATTGACGTCGGCGCAGTGACCCATTCGCCGGCGGGTCATTCTGACCGACCCTTGGCATTGGGCGCAGGTCGTTCCGCCCCCGGCGTGATGTGCCGCCATGGCAGTTGCCGCCTGGACGTGGGACACTCTAAGGTTGCAGATCTGGCACCAGTTAGACCTTACCGCAAGACGGCTCGATCGTATTCGGGAGCATTGAAACGCCATCGCCGCAAATCGCAGCGATAGGTTTCGTTCGTTTCGAGTATTTCGTGTCGCCACGGGCACGGGCTTGATACTGACTTCAAGTCAATCTTCGTTCGTGGCTGCTTTGAAGTAGGCGCGGGAATTTGTTTGGACACGAATGAATTCCACATATGCTGGCATCTCGTCATTCATATTCGAAATATATGATGAACTTATTAGAAAAAATTTCGGATATTCTAATCCTGAGTTTCTACACGAAAGCTCCCGTCGACGGACGATGAAATATCTCACAGTTCTTCGCCATTTTATTTTCGCTTTTTCTGGCAAAATGGCAGTCCTCGCCTCCCTTTTACCATCTTTTCCCCTTGCGTAAGCATGCGGCGGGGGTATTCTCCCGGCCGCACTAAAGTCCAACCCTGGAGGACGAAATGTCTAGCTTGCTGAGAGCAGCCAAGCTCACATCGATCGCGCTCGGCATCACGCTGGCGCTTGTGGAGACCGGCAGCGCCCAGATCGGGAACGGCGCGGCGGCCGTCACCGGCGGGCCGTCCGGACCCGCTTCCGCTTCGGGACCGGTCGGTCCTGGCCTGAGCCGCCTGCCGACGACGACGCCGAGCATCATGCCTTATGCCTCGACCGGCGGCACCCCGGCAGCTACCGACAAGCCGGGCTCTTCCGGCGACACTGGCGTCGGCAGCGAGGCCTACGGCCTCAACCCGTCGTACAAATGGCCCTACACGATTGCCCGCGTTGCGGTGACCGGAGTCCCGTTCAACACGACGAACGGCGCGCTCGTTCCCGTCGCCAGCCGGCCATATCGCTTCTCGGGCAAGCTGTGGATGCGTTTCGGATCGAGCTGGTTCGTCTGCACCGCTTCGCTCATCAAGAAGGGCGTTCTGATCACGGCCGCCCACTGCGTGCACAATTACGGCCAGCAGGCCGCCGGCTGGGCTGACGAGGTCCGCTGGTATCCGGCCAACTATGCGGCCGGTGGCGGTCCCTGGGGCTACTATCAGGGTGTCAACTGGCGCATCCCCACCGTCTACTACAATGGCACCGACACCTGCCAGTCCGGTGCGATCGGCATCGTCTGCAACAATGACATCGCAACCGTGACCCTCGCGCCGAAGAGCGGCGTCTATGCAGGCAACTTCCTCGGCGGATGGTACGGCTATGGCTGGAACGGCTACAGCTACATCACGACGCCGGTGTTCGGTAACGCCCACGTCGCCCAGATCACCCAGATCGGCTATCCGGTCGCCATCGACAACGGCTACCAGATGCTGCGCGGCGATTCCTACGGCAAGTACATCGCCATGACGGGCGCCAACGGCAAGCTGCTGAAGAACACGCAGCTCGGTTCCGCCATGACCGGCGGCTCGTCCGGTGGTCCATGGCTGGTGAACTTCGGCACCTCGCCGGTAGTCACCGGCAGCGCTAGCCTCGGCAACGCCGCCAGCCGCAATATCGTCGTCGGCACCACCAGCTGGGGCTATACGTCGGTCGGCATCAACGTCCAGGGTGCTTCCTGGTTCGGCCAGAACGCCGAGTTCCCGGGCGCCAACTACAATGGGCGTGGCGCCGGCAATATCGGCTTCATGGTCAACTTCACCTGCACCGGCGCGCCGGCCTATTGCTGATCCGGCTCGTCCGAAATCCATGGCGGCCCCCGGTACATCCGGGGGCCGCTTTCGTTCACAGACCTCCCTTCCGTGCGCCCTATCGCGTCGCGGCGGTGGATTGGAATTCGGACACGAATATGGTTCACCTCACGCCCTGACCGAGAAATGACGAACGCAGGGCGAAGTCGAGCATGACCGATCGTATTCTTATCGCCGGCAGCGGCCAGGCCGGCTTCCAGACCGCGGCGAGCCTTCGTCAGGACGGGTTCGAGGGCGAAATCGTCATCGTCGGCGAGGAGCCCGGGCTGCCCTACCAACGACCGCCCTTGTCGAAGACCTATCTCAAGGAAGCGAACGCCGACCGGCTGTTCTTCCGCAATGCCGATTTCTTCGAGAAGAACAGGATCGACCTGGAGGACGGGCGGACCGTCACCTCCATCGACCGTGCGCAACGGACAGCGACGATCTCGGACGGCCGCACGATCGCCTACGGCCACCTGGTGCTCGCCACCGGAACCCGCAACCGGCGCCTGCCGCTGCCCGGCGTCGATCTCGGTAACGTCCTTGGGCTTCGCTCCCTCGCCGATGCGGAGATCCTGCGCGAGAAGCTCGCCTCGGCGTCGCGCCTGGTGGTGGTCGGCGGCGGCTTCATCGGCCTGGAAGTGGCGGCGACCGCCCGCGCGGCCGGCCTGCACGTGACCGTTCTCGAGGCAACCGCGCGGCTGATGTCGCGCGTCGTCTCGCCGCCGATCTCGGACTATTTCCTTTCCTTCCATTCGTCGAGCGGTGTCGACGTGCGGCTGAATTCGCTTGCCCGCGCCATCCTCGACGATGGCACGGGCAAAGCCGCCGGGGTGGAGCTCGGCGACGGCGAGCGCGTGCCGGCCGACCTCGTGCTCGTCTCCGCCGGCGTAGTGCCCAATGCCGAGATCGCGGAAGCCGCCGGCCTCTATGTCCATGACGGCATCCGCGTCGACGACATGCTCGCTACGGAGGATCCCGCCATCTCCGCCATCGGCGACTGCGCTTCCTTCCCCTTCGGCCAGGATGGCCTGCAGATCCGCCTCGAATCGGTCCAGAACGCGGTCGACCAGGCGAAATGCCTTTCGCGGAGGCTGGTCGGACATCCCGAGCGCTATGACAAGCTGCCCTGGTTCTGGAGCGACCAGGGGCCGCACAAGCTGCAGATCGCCGGATTGACGGCCGGCGCCGACCATCACGAGATCAGGGGCGGCCTGGACGACGGCAAGCTCTCCGTCCAGTGTTTCCGGCGCGGCGAACTCATCGGCGTCGAGACCGTCAACGTGGCCGGCGACCACATGGCTGCCCGCCGGCTGCTCGCCCAGCCGGCGCCGCTGTCGCTGGAGACCGTACAGGCGCACGGCTTCGATCTCGCTGCCCTGATGAAGGCGAACGCGGCGCGAGGTTGACGCTCAAGGCGTCTCGTCGTCCTTCCGGCTGAGCCGATGCCTGTCCGGATTGAAATCGATGAAGAAGCCATGGAACGACATCATGGCCAGCGCGCCGACGACGCAGGCCCACAGGATCGCGCCGTTCCATAGTTCGAATATTGTCCAGGCGGCGGTGAAGCCGAAGGTGGCGATGCGGATCCACAGCGGTCGGAAGAACGGATGATCGGTGTCGAGCAGCCTCATCGCGGCGCCTTGACGTAGGTCTCGATGCCGACGGCGAGGTTGGCCGAGCTGCTGCGCCGCTCGCGCTCGATGTGGGTGGAGAAGAAGCGCCAGAAGGACCGCGCATAGTCCAGGAAGAACTCATCGGCGACGGCGCGGTCGCACAGTCTCGTGTTCACGCAGGACGCGAGCCGGCTGAGGAAGTAGACGATCCTGTCGAACTGGTCCTGGAATTCGGCGAGCGGCATCGTCCCGCCTTCGTCGGTCATCGCCTTGGAGCCGATGCTCGCCATGATGATGTCCATCTGCTCCGGCGAGGTCTGCGGCGTCACCAGACCGGCAGCCTGCCGGTTCAGTTCGCCGAGCCGGCGCTTCAGCGCGCTCTGGGCTTCCTGGTATTCGGGCTTCTCCCACAGTTCGACCAGTTCCAGCGTGCGCTCGACGCGCTTGTCCTGGCGCGATTGCAGGAACTGGACCGCGGAGAACACGGCGCCGACGCAGAGCAGCACCCTCAGCGTGAAGCCGCTCCAAGCGAACAGGAACAGCCGCCAGTCGGCCGCCTTGAATGGGTTGGGTTCGTCCTTGGGCTCCTGCGTGTTCGGCAGCGGTATGCCGGTGCCGGTGTCCGGAAGCTTGGCCGGCTTCTTCATCAGCACGTGCCCAGGTCGATGCGCGCCGACGGATCGAGGTCGATCTCGTCGGACTGCAGCTTGTCCCTGAGGCATTCGACCTGGCCGCGCGACAGCAGGAACTTGGTGTCCGGCTCCTCGATCGCAGCCTTCGGCTCAGGCAGCGCCAGCACGATGCTGCGGCTCTTCTCGCAGCGGGTGAGGTCGACCGCGACGGTGTCGCCGGCCACCGCCTGTGGATCGCCGTATTTGTCGAGGAAGCAGGTCGCCAGGTCCTCGTTCATGACGATCGAGTTGGCGCAGATCACGCAGTCCGCCCGCGCAGCCGGAGCGAGGGCCAACGTCGCGGCCGCTGCCGCCGCTGCGAGATGCCTGATGCCTGTCATGTCGTGCCTCGTCTCGGGCCGCTGCCCGGTCATGATCACATAGATGCGGTATGTTTCAAGATGAAGCCGGCTACTCCACGGCCGGGCTGGTTTCCATCGGAAAGATGAGCACCGCGCCCTTCGAGCCGCGCCTGTCCTGGAAGCGCTTGACGTCGCGGGTCGCCGGCGCCTTGGCGATGTCGTCGAGCAGGCCGGCGAAGCCTTCCGGCGCCGCGGCCGAGCGCGTCGCCTGTCTGACGCCCTTCTGCGCCAGATAGCCCAGGTCGAGCGTCGACGACTGCTGCTCCGCCTCGGTCAGGACCGCGATCAGCCGTTCGTTGCCGAAGCTCCCTTCCGATACGGTGAACAGCCCGGTGTCCTCGAGTTCGTCGCGCTCATGTAGGCGTATCGGCGCCTCGGCCGAGCTGATCGTGTAGTCGCTGCCGACATAGAGCACGTTGAGGTCGACCGGCTTGCGGGATTCGTTCTTCGCCGAAACGAAGATCGAATCGCCGGGATGCAGGACCGGCACGCTGCCGGCCTCGATCGGCGTCAGCTCGTCCTCGTCGGCGCGCTGCACCGAGAAGGTCACGCTCACGTCGCCGCGGCGGAAGTCGGACGCGCCGGCAAGGCGCGACAGATTCATCGCCCGAGAGATCACGACCAAGTCGTCGGAAAGCTTGGCGCCGAGCTTGTCCGCATCCGCCGTGAACATCGAAGGCGGCCGGCGGCCCTTTTCGAGGCTGATCTCTCCAGAGGGCGGAAGCAGCCACAACGCCGGCTCTTTCGACGCACCTTCGGGAGCGCCGGGCACATCGCTCTCGCGCATCACCGCGAAACGGATGTCGGCCGCCGCACCCGGCTCGACCACGCGCAGCTTCAGCGGCGTTTTGCCGTCGGCCGCGATCGCCTCGAGCGCCGCGTTGGCGCGGGCAACGTCGTCGGCGAGGCCTTCGGCGGGCGGCGCCTTGGCGACCACCAGCTCAAAATTGATCGCCATCTCGGCGATCCGGGCATAGGCCCCGTCGGGGATATCCTCCATGCGCATCGCCGAGCGCCCGGCGAAGTTCGCCGGTAGCGCCTGGCTGGTCAGGCTGCTCGCCGAACGCACCTCGAGATAGCCGACCGCATCGTCGATCGGATCGAGAGGCGATTTGAGCACGGCGAGCTTGGTGCCTGGCTCGACCCGGTGCAGCATGCCGGCTGGCAGCGCGACAACCCCGTCCTTCACGGCCACTTTCCACTGCAGAACGGCGTCGCCCGGCTCCATCCCGAACACCGGCGCGTCAAGGTCGCCCTCGAACAGCGGCGTCGGCTTGGTCCGGTTCAGGCCCGAATAGTGCTGGAGGATGCCCTGGCTGAGCTGGCGGTAGGTGACATGCGGATTCTCCGCCAGTTTCGACATCAGCGTGTAGGTGAACAGGCCGAAGATCTTGCCGGCCGGATCGGTCGCCGGCTGCGGGAATTCGGGCGTGGTCTCCACCGTCTGCGCGGCGAAGAACGCGACCATGCCGCCGCGCTCCGTCGTGCCTGCGCCGTCATCATCGTCGGACAGGCCAAGCGCATTCTCCCGCTCAGCATCGCCGCCGGTCCCGCGCGTCGCCTCGCCGCGGGCCGCTGCCATCATCTCCGGTGTGAAGCCGAGCGACTCCGGCGAGATCTTGCGCTCCTTCTCCTCGACGCCCATCCCCACAGCGCGCGTCGCGGTGCCCGAATGGCAGGCGTCGAACACGACCCAGACGAACGCCCCCTTATCGCGGATCCCATCGAGCGCCGCGCCGATCTCGTCGTCCATGATCGCGTTGGGAACGGTCTTCGTCGCCGGGTCGATCTTGTTGACGTCGGCGGCGAGGAAGATCTCGTCCTTGCCGTCGATTTCCGTCGACGGGTCGGCCGCGGGCTGCTGCGAGCCGTGGCCGGAGAACTGGATGTAGATGAAATCGCCGTCTTCGGCCTTCGCCGTCAGGTCCGAAAGCGCTTTCAGGATGGCGTTGCGCGTCGGCGCTTCCGCGCCTTCGGTATTGCTTGCCAGAACCGTCACCTCGGCGGCGGCGAATGGAGTTGCGGGATTGCTGACGAGATAGTCACGCACCAGGACGGCGTCGTTCTTCGGCCCTTCCAGCCAGTCGCCCTTCGGCAGGTTGGGATATTCGGACACACCGACGATCAGCGCCCGGTTGGTGCGCGCCTCGGCCTCCAGCGTCCCGCCGCACACTGCGGCAAGCGCCGCTGCCGCAAGCAGGCTGCCCGCGCGTTTGCGAACCATGTCTCTCTCCCAAGCCCGTGCGGCAAATTATCCGCAAGGGAAGGTTCATGGCAGATTGAGGCCGATTTTTGAACCGGGACAGTCGCGGTCGGGGGCGAAATGGCCTTGACCCGCAACCGGCTGCGCGGGCAAACGTCTGCAACCGTGAATACAGCGAGGAAAGACGCATGAACCGGACCATCATCGCGCCGTCGGTTCTCTCGGCGGACTTCTCGAAACTCGGCGAAGAGGTCGAGACGATCGTCCGCGCCGGTGCGGACTGGATCCATCTCGACGTCATGGACGGCCATTTCGTGCCGAACATCACCTTCGGTCCGCAGATCATCAAGTCGATCCGCGGGCGCACCGACAAGACCTTCGACTGCCACCTGATGATCGCGCCGGCCGACCCCTATCTCGCCGCCTTCGCCGATGCGGGCTGCGACATCATCACGGTCCATGCCGAGGCCGGGCCCCACCTCGACCGCTCGCTGCAGGCGATCCGCAATCTCGGCAAGAAGGCCGGCGTGTCGCTCAATCCCTCGACCCCCGAGAGCGTCATCGAATACGTGCTCGACCGGCTCGACCTCGTGCTCTTGATGACGGTCAACCCCGGCTTCGGCGGCCAGGCCTTCATCCCCTCCGTCGTCGAGAAGGTGAAGCGCGTCAAGGCGATGATCGGCTCCCGTCCGATCGACATCGAGATCGACGGCGGGATCACGCCGGAGACAGCCCCGCTGGTCGCGGCCGCCGGCGCCAATGTGCTCGTCGCCGGTTCGGCCGTGTTCAAGGGCGGCTCCGAAGCCTCCTACCGCGCCAATATCGAGGCGATCCGTGCCGCCTCGGACGGAGCTATGAAGCGGGCCGCCTGAAAAATCGCCGCAAAAAGGGGCACCAATCCGCGGCTTCGGTCCGCTTCGTTGGAGACATTGCATGGCTGCGATCCCACCCGTCTGCGATTTCGATTGGCCGGCTGTCGACGCGATGCTTCCGGGCATCGACGGCAGGACGCACCGGCTGTTCGACCTGGCAGGGCCGAACGGACTCGTCGTCGCCTTCATCTGCAACCACTGCCCCTATGTGAAGGTGGTGATCGCCCGCATCGTGCGCGACGCGGCCGACCTCGAGGCGCATGGCATCGGCTTCGTGGCCATCAGTTCCAATGACGCGACGACCTATCCCGAGGATTCCTTCGACAACATGAAGCTGTTCGCGCGTCGGCACGGTTTCGGCTTCCCCTATCTCTACGACGAGACGCAGGACGTGGCGCGCGCCTATGGCGCGGCCTGCACGCCCGACTTCTTCGGCTTCAACAAGGATCTGAAGCTGCAGTACCGCGGCCGCCTCGACGCCAGCCGCAAGGAGGCTGGCCCCGCCGACCTGCGCCGCGACCTCTACGAAGCGATGGTCGAAGTCGCGCGGACCGGCAAGGGGCCGCGCGAACAGGTCGCGTCGATCGGCTGCTCCATCAAATGGAAGGACGCGGCGTGAACGACACCTGGCCGCGCGCGGTCCTGTTCGATCTCGACGGGACGCTGATCGATTCGGCGCCTGACCTGCACGCCTCGGTCAACATCCTCCTCATGCGCCACGGACTCGGGCCGCTGTCGCTGCCCGACGTGGTGTCGATGATCGGCAACGGGGTGAAGAAGCTGGTCGAGCGGGCCTTCATCGCCGTCGGCCGGCCACTGGATCCGGAAGGGCTCGAACGCGAATACGAGGCGATGATCGGCATCTACGCCGATCATCTGACCGTGCTCACCGTGCTGATGCCGGGCGTTCTGGAAATCCTCGACGAGCTTCGGGCGAAGGGCATCCTGATGGCCGTCGTCACCAACAAGCCGCAGATGCCGACCGAAGCCATCCTCGACCATTTCGGCTTGTCCGCCCGTCTCGGCGCGGTCATCGGCGGCGACAGCGTGGTGGAGAAGAAGCCGGCGCCGGACATGATCTTCGCAGCACTCGAACGGCTGGGCGTCGCACCGGAGGATGCCGTGATGGTCGGCGACAGTCTGGCGGATGTCGGTTGCGCACGTGCGGCCGGCATTCCCGTCGTCGCCGTGCGCGGCGGCTACACCTCGGTCCCCGTGGACGAGATCGGCGCCGACGTCGTCATCGGCTCCCTCGCCGGCCTGCCGGCCGCACTCGCGGCGATGGCACGGGCCTGACCGGCTTGGCTTGCGCCGGCGCAGCCCCCATATCTTGCCCATCGCGCTTCACAAATCGCGGCGGGAATGGTTGAAGAGAGCATGGCGACGAAGACAGATCTGACGCGCAACCAGACGCTCGTGCTCGGCAGGCTCGAAAAGGCTGAAGGCCCGCTCAGCGCCTATGCGCTGCTCGACCAGCTGCGCGAAGACGGCTTCCGCGCACCCCTCCAGGTCTACCGCGCGCTCGACACGCTGATGAAGGGCGGGTTCGTGCACCGGCTGGAGAGCATCAACTCCTTCGTCGCCTGCCATGGGCATCATCACCACGACCACGGCATGACCGGCTTCGCCATCTGCGAGACCTGCGGGCAGGTGACGGAGTTCACCGATCCGGTCGTGACGGAACGGCTCGAAGCCTGGGCCGAAGCGAGCGGCTTCAGGCCGAACAAGGCCGTGATCGAGTTCCGCGGCACCTGCGCGAGCTGCGCGGCAACCGCGTAGCGGTAACGCTTCAGATCACCGTTAGTCGCAAGACGGCGCTCAATGCGCCTCGTCCCAGTTGTGTGCGGCGCGGGCGTCGACGTTGAGCGGCACAGACATCGACACTGCCGGCATCGCCGCGTTCTCCATCACCTCGCGGATGACCGGGATCGCGCCTTCCACATCGTCCTCGCGCGCCTCGAAGATCAACTCGTCATGCACCTGCAAGAGCATGCGCACGGCGTCCAGCCCCGCATTCGCAAGTGCGGCGTCCATGCGGATCATCGTCCGGCGGATGATGTCGGCCGCGGTGCCCTGAAGCCTGGCATTGGTCGAGGCACGCTCGTTGAAGGCGCGCACCGACGGATTGGGCGAGCGGATTTCCGGATAGTGGATGCGCCGGCCGAAGATGGTCTCGACATAGCCCTCGCGGCGGGCGAACTCCTTGGTCTCCTCGATATAGTCGCGGATGCCGGGAAAGCGCTCGAAATATTTCTTGATGTAGCTGCCGGCCTCCTCGCGCGGGATCGACAGCTGGTTGGCGAGGCCGAAGGCGGAAATCCCGTAGATGATGCCGAAATTGATCGCCTTGGCTCGACGGCGGATCTCCGACGGCATGCCCTCGACCGGCACGTTGAACATTTCCGAGGCCGTGATCGCGTGGATGTCGGCGCCGTCGGCGAAAGCCTGCTTCAGCTGCGGGATGTCGGCGACATGGGCCAGCACGCGCAGTTCGATCTGGCTGTAGTCGGCCGAGATCAGCTTGTGGCCGGGTTCGGCGACGAAGGCGGTGCGGATCTTGCGGCCCTCCGCCGTGCGCACCGGAATGTTCTGCAGGTTCGGATCGGAGGACGACAGCCGCCCGGTGGTGGTCGAGGCCAGCGCGTAGGAGGTGTGCACGCGGCCCGTCTCCGGATTGACGAAGCCCGGCAGCGCGTCGGTATAGGTCGATTTCAGCTTGGTCAGCTGCCGCCAGTCGACGATCTTGCGCGGTAGCTCGTGGCCTTCCGCCGCGAGTTCCTCGAGCAACTGGGCAGAGGTCGACCATTGCCCGGTCTTGGTCTTTGAACCGCCGGGCAGGCCCATGCGGCCGAACAATATGTCGCCCAGCTGCTTGGGCGAGCCGATATTTATGCGCTCGCCGACCAGCGCGTAGATCTCGTCCTCGATGCGCGCCGCGCCCTGCGCCAGCTCGCCCGACAACCGCGACAGGATCTGGCGGTCGATCGAGATGCCGCGCTGCTCCATGTTGGCCAGCACCGGCACCAGCGGCCGTTCCAGCCGCTCGTAGACCGAGACCAGCCCCTTGGCGACGAGGCGCGGCTTCAGCACCAGCCAGAGCCTGAGCGTTACGTCGGCGTCCTCGGCCGCGTAGCAGGTCGCCTGGTCGAGCGCGACCATGTCGAAGGTCTGGAAGGATTTGCCCGAACCGCTGACGTCCTTGAACGCGATCGGCTTGTGGCCGAGCCACTTTTCCGACAGCGCGTCCATGCCGTGGCCGCCATTGGTGCCGCCATCGGTGACGTAGGACATCAGCATCGTGTCGTCGTAAGGCTTCACGTCGATGCCGTGGCGGTTCATCACGACCAGGTCGTATTTCAGGTTCTGCGCGATCTTGAGGACAGACGGGTCCTCGAGCAGCGGCTTCAGCGCCGCCAGCGCGTCGCGGATCGGGATCTGGTTCTCGACCAGACCGCCGCCCAGCAGGTCGCCGACGCCGGTCTTGTGTCCTACCGGCACATAGGCCGCCCGGCCGGGCGCGGTGGCGATCGAGAAGCCGCACAGCTCCGCCTGCATCGGGTCGAGCGAGGTGGTCTCGGTGTCGAAGGCGACGACACCGGCCTCGCGCGCCTCGTCCATCCAGCGGTAGAGCTCGGCGATGTCGCGAATGCAGGAATAGGATTTCACGTCGAAGGGTGTGCTCGTGGCAGCCGCCGCGCGCGCGGCGGCGAGGGCGGCGGGGGTATCCCCCTCCCCCTTGTGGGGAGGGGTTAGGGGTGGGGGTGCGACACCCGCTGCTGTTGCGGCAATACCCCCACCCGCGCCTTCAGCGCGACCTCCCCACAAGGGGGAGGTGAGGGCGTCAGCCCCCGACCCCACATCCGGCCCATGCGCCGCCTCGCCGAACTCCACCTTCACCTCGGCGGCCTCGATCTCGGCCGCATCCGTGCCGCTCGCCTCGGCCACGCGGCGCGTCAACGTCGTGAATTCCATCGCCTTGAGGAAGGCGATCAGCTTCGGCCCGTTCGGCGGCTGGAGCACGAACTCCTCCAGCGGCTCGACATTCGGCACGTCGTCCTTCAGCGTCACCAGCAGGCGCGAGATGCGCGCCTTCTCGGCGTTGGCGATGATCGCCTCGCGCCGCTTCTCTTGCTTGATTTCGCCGGCGCGGGTCAGGAGCGTGTCGAGATCGCCGAACTGCTCGAGCAGGAGTGCGGCGGTCTTCGGCCCGATCCCCGGCACGCCCGGCACGTTGTCGACGGAATCGCCGGTCAGCGCCTGGAGATCGATCATCTTCTCCGGCGGCACACCCCATTTCTCGACGACTTCGGGGATGCCGATCTGCTTGTCCTTCATCGGGTCGTACATGGACACCGCCGGACCGACGAGCTGCATCAGGTCCTTGTCGGAGGAGATGATCGTGGCGTCCGCTCCCGCGTCCCGCGCCATCCGGCAGTAGGTGGCGATGAGATCGTCGGCCTCGAAACCCTCCATCTCGACGCAGGGCAGGTCGAAGGCCTTGGTCGCCTCACGGATCAGGCCGAACTGAGGGATAAGATCCTCCGGCGGCGCTGACCGGTTCGCCTTGTATTCGGGATAGAGTTCGTTGCGGAACGTCTTCGACGAATAGTCGAAGATCACCGCCAGATGCGTGGGCGTCACGCCGACGTCGGTGTTGCGGGCCTCGAGCATCAGCTTCCACACCATGTTGCAGAAGCCGAGGACCGCATTTGTCGGCAGTCCGTCGGACTTCCGGTTCAGCGGCGGCAGCGCATGGTAGGCGCGGAAGATGTAGCCCGAGCCGTCGATGAGGAAGAGATGATCGCCTTTTTTCATGGCGAAGGGATAGCGCGGCGGCTTGTCAGGGTCCATCGCAAAGCCGCAGCGCAAGGCGGTAGCTGTCAGGACCTGACAGGACTGCGCCACGATCCCCGATAATCACGCGCTCGTTACAAACTTGTAATCTTCGTGCCCTTGAATCGCCACGTTCCGGGACCCAAATCTCGGTCATCGGCAATTATCGCCGAGTTCGGTTGAAGGCTCGTCCCCCGCCTATACCGGACACTGCGGCAGCCTCATCCCCCCTCTCCGGGCTGCCGCATCGTTTCGAGTACGGCCGCCACGGAACCCCCCTCCACCGTGGCGGCCATTTTCGTCTTGAGGGCCCGATTGCAGCCTTGCCGAAGACGTTGCATCCTGCCGCTCCGCAAGGAGCCAGCCATGAACGTCGCCGCCCGCCGCATCGGAGCCAACATCACCCATGATGCGGAGCGCATCGATCTCGCCGCGGCGTTGCGCTGGACGGCGCGGCTCGACATGCACGAGGCGGTCGCCAACCATTTCTCGCTCGCCGTCAACGACGATGGCACGCAGTTCCTGATCAATCCCAACATGGTGCATTTCAGCCGGGTGCGCGCCAGCGACCTGGTCCTGGTCGATGCCAAGGACCCGAAGACGATGGATCGGCCGGACGCGCCCGACCCCACCGCCTGGGGCCTGCACGGCTCGCTGCACCGGCTGGTGCCGCATGCGCGCTGCGCCATGCATGTCCATTCGCGCTACGCCACCGTGCTGGCCTCGCTGGCGGATTCGCGCCTGCCGCCGGTCGACCAGAACGCGGCGATGTTTTTCGGCCGCGTCGTCGTCGACGAGGGTTATGGCGGGCTCGCCTTCGAGGAGGAAGGCACCCGCTGCGCCAGGCTCTTCACCGACCCGAAGGTTAAGGTCATGGTGATGGGCAATCACGGCCTGCTCGTCATCGGCCAGACGGTGGCCGACACCTTCGACCGGCTCTACTATTTCGAGCGCGCCTGCGAGAACTACGTCAAGGCGCTGTGGACCGGCCGGCCGCTGCGCATCCTGTCCGACGCGGTGGCCGAGACGGTCGCTGCACAAATGGACGCTTATCCGGTCGCGACCGCATCGCGGCATCTCGAGCAGCTCAAGCTCATCCTCGACGAGGAGGGCTCCAACTACCGGGACTGACCAGCTTCAGTCGGCCAGCAGCGCCTTCGTCAGAGGGTGGTCCGGGCTGATGAGCCCGTCGACCACGTCGAAATGATGCCTGTCCGGCTCCTCGACGGCAGCCGTCGCCGCGCCGAGCCCTTTCCAGATCGAGGCGAGCAACGCGTTCTGGCGCAGGAATTCGGAGCGCTCGTTGCCGCCGACCCAGCAGGTCAGCCGCGTGCCCGGCAGCGGCCGCAGCAGCGCCGGGCTTTCCGCCAGTGCTTCCGCCTCGTCGATCTTCAGGATCTCGTTGTTGGCGATGCGCATCAGCGGCCGGAGGTCATGGACGCCCGAGATCGACACGACATTGCCGATCCTCGCCCGCACCGCCTCGGGCAGCGGCGACGTCGCACTGGCCATGCGCGTCACCAGATGCCCGCCGGCCGAATGGCCGGTCAGATGGATCGGTCCGGCGATCTCCGCGGCCGCCAGTTCGATCGCCTTGCCGACCTCCGCCGTGATGCCCGCGATGCGAATGTCGGGGCAGAGCGTGTAGGACGGCATCGCCACCGCATAACCGTGCGCCAGCGGCCCGGCCGCCAGATGCGACCAGAAGCTCTTCTCCAGCCGCATCCAGTAGCCGCCGTGGACGAAGACGACCAGGCCTTTCGGCGTCCCCTCGGGCAGGTAGAAGTCGATCAGGTTGCGCGGCGCCGGTCCGTAGGGCACATCGAGCCGCGTGCGCTGCGCCCAGCTCTCGCGGAATGCCTTCGCCGGTTCGATCCAGCCGTCCGGCCAGCGCTCGCTGCGCGGAATGTTCGGCCAGTTGGCGTAGGCGTCGTCCCAGTCGGCGATGCGGTGCAGAAACATGCGCGGCTCTCCCTCGTCTCGATCTCCCTTACCCGATCCGCATGTCGAGGTGGAAGTTTTCGCAGAACTGTGGAAAGTGCGGTCGTGGAACGAAAAGACCGAGCGGGGGCCCCGCCGCGGGACAACGAAACGACGGGAGTATCGACATGGGTAAACTTCTAGCAACGATCGCCTTCGGCCTGACGCTGGGCGTCTCCGGCCTCGCGATGGCCGAGCCGCTGAAGATCGGCATGATTACCACGCTGTCGGGCGGCGGCGCGGGCCTCGGCGTCGACGCGCGCGACGGCTTCATGCTGGCGATCAAGAAGGCCGGCGACGCGGAGATCTCGGTCGTCGTCGAGGACGATGCGATGAAGCCCGAGATCGCGGTGCAGATCGCCGACAAGATGATCCAGGCCGAGCAGGTCGACGTCCTGACCGGCATCATCTGGTCGAACCTCGCCATGGCGGTCGTGCCCAATGCCGTCGCACAGGGCAAGTTCTACCTCTCGCCCAATGCCGGGCCGTCGCCGCTTGCCGGCGCCAAGTGCGACAAGAACTATTTCAACGTCGCCTACCAGAACGACAATTTCCACGAGGCGGCGGGCAACTACGCGCAGACGCAGGGCATCAAGAAGATGTTCATCCTCGCGCCGAACTATCCGGCCGGCACCGATTCGCTCAACGGCTTCAAGCGCTTCTACAAGGGCGAGCTGGCCGGCGAGGTCTACACCCAGCTCGGCCAGACCGACTACGCCGCCGAGATCGCGCAGATCCGCGCCTCGGGCGCCGATTCCGTCTTCTTCTTCCTGCCCGGCGGCATGGGCATCGCCTTCATGAAGCAGTACGCGCAGTCGGGCGTCGGCATCCCGGTCATGGGTCCCGGCTTCTCCTTCAGCCAGGACGTGCTGGGCGCCATCGGCGATGCGGCGATCGGCGCCAAGAACACGGCGTCATGGTCGCCGGACCTCGACAATGCCGCCAACAAGGCTTTCGTCGAGGCCTTCAAGGCCGAATACAATCGCCTGCCCTCGATTTATGCCGCGCAGGCCTATGACACAGCCAACCTTCTGATCTCCGCCAAGGCCAAGGCCAGCGTCAAGGACGCTGACGCGTTCCGCGCGGCGCTGAAGGAAGCCCAGTTCGACACCGTGCGCGGCAAGTTCAAGTTCAACACCAACAACCACCCGATCCAGGACTTCTACGTCCGCGAGGTCTACAAGGATGCCGACGGCACGCTGACCAACAAGATCGTCGGCACCTCCTTCACCGACCACCAGGACGCCTACGCGGCAGAGTGCAAGATGTAGTCGCCAATCACCCCCTCACCGGCCCTTCGGGCCACCTCTCCCCCTGCCCGGGGGAGAGGAGTCTCCAATCGCCGAAGCTGCGTCTCCTCGCCCCCATGAAATGGGGGAGAGGTGGCTCGGGCGAAGCCCGAGACGGTGAGGGGGCCTCTTTCGACGGACTTTTCCTTGCCCACAGCCCTCATCATCGAACAGCTCCTGAACGGCCTGCAGCTCGGCGTCATGCTCTTCCTGATGGCGGCCGGGTTGACGCTGATCTTCGGCGTCATGGGCCTGATCAACCTCGCGCACGGCTCGCTCTACATGGTGGGCGCCTTCGCCTGCGCGGCGGTCGCGGCATGGACCGGCTCGTTCTGGCTCGGCCTGGTCGCCAGCCTCGCGGCGGCCGCGGCCGCCGGCGCGATCGTCGAGGTCACCGTCATCCGCCGCCTCTACGACCGCGATCATCTCGACCAGGTGCTCGCCACCTTCGCGCTGATCCTGGTCTTCTCCGAAGGCACGCGCTGGCTGTTCGGCTCCTTCCCGCTCTATCTCGACATCCCGCCTGCGCTCACCGGCGCGGTGGCGCTTCCCGGCGGTGTCTTCTATCCCGTCTATCGGCTCGCCATCATCCTCGTCGGTCTCGCGGTCGCCGTCGGCCTCTGGCTGCTCATCTCGCGAACCAGGCTCGGCATGCGCATCCGCGCCGGCGAGAGCGACCGCGAAATGATCGGTGCGCTCGGCGTCGACATCCGCACGCTCTATACTGTGGTCTTCGCGCTGGGCGCAGCACTTGCCGGTCTCGCCGGGGCGCTGGTCGGTGCGCTGCAATCCGTGCAGGTGGGCATGGGCGAGCCGGTGCTGATCCTCGCCTTCGTCGTCATCGTCATCGGCGGCATCGGCTCGATCAAGGGCGCCTTCCTCGGCGCGCTGCTGGTCGGCGTGGTCGACACGATGGGCCGCATCTTCCTGCCACAATTGCTCGCAGCACTTCTCGGCCCGGCCCCCGCCGCCAGCCTCGGCGGCGCACTTTCATCGATGCTGATCTACATCGTCATGGCGGGCATCCTGGCGTTCCGGCCGAGAGGCCTGTTCGCAGCGGGGGCATGACGGCATGACCCGCGAACGCCTCCTCACCTTCGCCTTGCTGGCGGCCCTCCTCGCCCTGCCCTTCGCCGCGCAGGCGCTCGGCTATCCTTTCTACACGACGCTTGCGACCCGCATGGCGATCCTGGCGCTGGCAGCGACCGGCCTCAACATCGCGCTCGGCCTTGGCGGCCTCGTCTCCTTCGGCCACGCCGCCTTCTTCGGCATCGGCGGCTACGCGGCCGGCATCGTGGCGACGCATGCGATGAACGCCCAACCACTGCTCGGCTTGGACATCCCCGCCTCGATGCCGCTCGTCTGGCTTCTCGCAGCCCTCTCCGCCGGCCTCGTCGCGGCGATCACCGGCGCGATCAGCCTGAGGACGTCGGGCGTCTACTTCATCATGATCACGCTGGCCTTCGCGCAGATGATCTTCTACTTCGCCATCTCGTGGAAGGCCTATGGCGGCGAGGATGGGCTGTCGATCGCGCTGCGTAACGGCTTTCCCGGCATGAACACGGCCGTGCCGCGCGACCTGTTCATGATCGCCTTTGCGCTGCTCCTCGCCGGTCTCCTCATCTTCTGGCGGGTGCGCGTCTCGCGTTTCGGCGCGGCCCTCCACGCCGCCCGCCAGAACGAGCTGCGCGTCGCGGCGATCGGCATCGAGCCCTTCCCGATCCGGCTCGTCGCCTTCGTGGTCTCGGCCATGATCACGGCCGTCGCGGGCGCCATGTTCGCCGAGCTCAACCGCTTCGCCAGCCCGTCCATGCTCGCCTGGCCGATGTCGGGCGAGCTGATCGTCCTGATCATCCTCGGCGGTACCGGCCGGCTCGCAGGTCCGGTCGCCGGCGCCATGCTCTACGTCATGCTCGAATACTGGCTCGGCTCAATCACCGAGCGCTGGCAGTTCTTCCTCGGCCTGACGCTGCTCGGCGTCGTCCTTTTCGCCCGCGGCGGCATCGTCGGGCTCGTCGCCGGAAAGGCCCGCCATGGCTGATCCGGTGCTCGAAATCCGCGATCTGGCGAAGAGCTTCGACGCGCTCAAGGCGACCGACGGCGTCAGTCTCGACCTGCGGCCCGGCGAGATCCACGCGCTGATCGGCCCCAACGGCGCCGGCAAGACCACGCTGATGCACCAGATCTCCGGCGCGCTGAGGCCCGATTCGGGTTCGATCCGTTTCCTCGGTCAGGACGTCCTGCCGCTCGGCATCGCCGCGCGCGCCCGGCTTGGCCTCGGGCGCACCTTCCAGGTTTCGTCGCTGATCCCCGAATTCTCGGCGCTGCGCAACGTCATGCTCGCCGCGCAGGCAAGACAAGGGTCGAGCTTCCGCTTCCTGCGCAACGTCATGCACGACCGCACGCTACTGGACGCCGCCGGCGCGGCGCTCGATCGCGTCGGGCTAACCGATCGCGCGTCGGTGGCGGCGGCGGAACTCTCGCATGGCGAGCGCCGCCAGCTCGAGATCGCCATCGCCATCGCGCTCGGCGCAAGAGCCTTCCTCCTCGACGAGCCGATGGCCGGCATGGGGCCCGAAGGCTCGCGCACCCTCACCGCCTTCCTCGACAAACTGCGCGCCGAAGCGCCGATCTTGCTCGTCGAGCACGACATGGACGCCGTCTTCGCGCTCGCCGACCGAGTCTCCGTGCTGGTCTATGGCCGCATCATCGCCAGCGGCTCGGTCGCCGAGATCCGCAACGACCCCGCCGTGCGCGAGGCCTATCTGGGGGATGGGGCATGAGGGGACTTGCCGTCGCTTACCCCCACCCCGTACCCCTCCCCACAAGGGGGAGGGGGATTCTGTCGCGCAAGCGCCAAGCCTGTCCGACGAGCCGCGACGCCGGTGCCCCCCTCCCCCTTGTGGGGAGGGGTACGGGGTGGGGGTTCGCCTCGCGATGTCCCTCCGGGGAGGGTTGCCATGCTGCTTGAGGTCCGAAACCTCCAGGCCTCCTACGGCGCCAGCCAGGCGCTGTTCGGCGCCGACCTCGCGGTTGGCGAAGGCGAGGTCGTGGCGCTGATGGGCCGCAACGGCATGGGCAAGACCACCACCATCCGCGCGATCTGCGGTCTGATGGCGAATCGCTCCGGCGCGATCTCCTTTGCCGGGCGCGAGGTAATCCGCGAAAAGCCCTTCCGTATCGCCCGGCACGGCATCGGCCTGGTGCCGGAAGGCCGCCGCTGCTTCCCCAACCTCACGGTGCGTGAGAACCTGCTCGCCGCCGCCCGGCCCGGCAAGTGGACGATCGCGACGGTGGCCCAATTGTTTCCCCGGCTTGGCGAGCGCCTAAGTCAGTACGCGCGCACTCTGTCGGGCGGCGAGCAGCAGATGCTGGCGATCGGCCGTGCGCTGATGACCAATCCGCGACTTCTGATCCTCGACGAGGCGACGGAGGGGCTTGCACCCACCGTCCGGCGCGACATCTGGAGCGCGATCCGCCGGCTCAAGGCGGACGGCCAGTCGATCCTGGTGGTCGACAAGACGATGGTGGAGTTGCTACCCGTCGCCGACCGCTGCGTCGTGCTCGAAAAGGGCCATACCGCCTGGACAGGGCGGCCGGACGAGCTGACCGCGGAACTGCAGGACCGTTATCTCGGCGTATGAACCGGGAAACGGGGCCGGTTAGCCGGCCAAGGGAAGGAAGCGGAAGCATGCGCGCACACCCTTCGCTCGCGAAGGCCGCCCTGTGGATGGCGGGATGGCTCACCCTGATGCTCCTGATGAGCGTTGCAGGTCGTGCCGCGACGCTCGAGATCGACGTCTTCCAGATCATGGAGCTGCGAGCGCTGATCGGGCTTGCCCTGCTCTGGCCCCTGGTCCATGCGGCCGGCGGCTTGAAGGCGATGAGGAGCAACGTGCTCGGCCAGCATATCGGCCGCAACGTCGTCCATTACTTCGCGCAATATGCCTGGCTTCTGGCGCTGACGATGATTCCGCTGGCGCAGCTGATCTCGATCGAATTCACCATGCCGGTGTGGACCGCGATCTTCGCCGGCCTCTTCCTCGGCGAGAGGATCGGCGGGCTGAAGATCGTGTCGATCGTGCTCGGCATCCTCGGCGTCGCGATCATCGTGCGTCCGGGCCTCGACCACCTGGACCCCGGCCAGCTGATAGCCCTGGTCATGGCCGTCGGCTTCGGCATTTCGGTGACGATGGTCAAGGGGCTGACACGCCACGACAGCGTGGTCAAGATCATGTTCTGGATGCTGGTCATCCAGGGCCTGATCGGCATTTTGCCGGCTCTCTGGGTCTGGCGCTGGCCGTCCGCCGAAGCCTGGGCCTGGATCGTCGTGATCGCCGCCTGCGGCACCTTCTCGCACTACTGCATGGCCAAGGCGATGACCCATGCCGACGCGACGATCGTCATTCCGATGGATTTCCTGCGCGTGCCGCTGTCGGCGGCGCTGGGCTACCTGCTCTACAGCGAGATGCTCGACGTCTGGACCGTCGCCGGGGCCGCCCTGATCCTGTTCGGCAACCTGCTCAACCTCAAGGGCGCCGCGCCGCGCAAGGCGGAAGCTACCGGCTGAACAGGTCCGGATTGTCGGAGGCGAAGGACGCCAGCAGCACGTCGACATTGTCGAGGTGCCGGCGCATCGCGTCGGCGGCGCCCTCGCTGTTGCCGGCCCGGATCGCCTCGACCACTGCGGCGTGCTCCTCAAAGGTGAGCTCCATCCTATGCAGGCTTCCGAGCATGCGGCGCACGCGGTCGAGCCCGGCGCGGGCGGCGTCGATCGTCGCCGTCACATAGGGGTAGCCGAGTTCCTGCTGCAGGATCGAATGGAACTCGATATCGAGATTGTAGTAAGCCGTATCATCGCATGCCGTGAGCGCCTCTCTCTGCGCTGCGATGTTCTCGTCCAGCCTCGCGACGGGCGGCGGACTGCGCCGCGCCAGTTCGCGCACGGTCTCCGCCTCCAACGCGCGCCGGATCAGCAGGTTCTGCCGCACGTCCTTGAGGCTGATGCGGCTGACGCGGGTGCCGCGCTGCGGCAGCACCTCGACAAAGCCTTGCGCGGCCAGCCGGCCGAGCGCCTCCGAGACGGGAAAGCGCGACACTCCCAGCCGCTCGCAGACCAGGTTCTTGTCGACGAACTCGCCCGGCCGCAACTGGCGGTGGACGATCGCATCGCGAAGTGCTCCATAGACGCGCTCCGTCGTGGAACCTCGTCCCGTGCGCTCGAGCGGCTGGAGGAAACTATACATGCGGATGAAGTCTCCGCGCCTCGACCGCTCCCACCGACTTCAAAATTGCGCCACCCCCATGCCTCGGATAGGGAGCTTCATATCACATTCCCCGGCTCCCTTGGAAACTCTCCAGACTCTGTAGATCATGGCCGTCGACGTTCATTTGATCTCCGACAACCTCGCCGCCCGCATATCTTCGTTCGGCGCGGAACTGGTCGGTCTGGCCCACCGCAACCATGGCGAGATCCTGTGGCCGGGGGACGCGCTTTGGTGGGAGCGATCGAGCCCGATCCTGTTCCCCGTCGTCGGCCGCTGCGCCGGCGACAGGATCCGCGTCGGCACGGCCAGCTATCCGATGCCGCTGCACGGATTTGCGCATTCGATGGAGTTCGCGGTCGTCGAGCGCGGACCCG
Organism: Mesorhizobium sp.; assembly: GCA_019635735.1. Classification (GTDB taxonomy): domain Bacteria; phylum Pseudomonadota; class Alphaproteobacteria; order Rhizobiales; family Rhizobiaceae; genus Mesorhizobium_A. The sequence goes on along the minus strand of JAHBYX010000013.1, from coordinate 73,727 downwards.
ACCGCTGCCTCCTGCGCCTTAGAGATACGCCGGCTACGCGACGGCATTATCCCTTCGCCTTCGAACTCGACCTCGCCTACCGCCTTGGCAGCGAGAGTCTCAGCGTCGAGTCGACCGTGCGCAATCCGGGCGGTTCCGTCTTGCCGGTAAGCTTCGGCTTTCACCCCGGCTTCCGTTGGCCGCTCGCGCCGGACATCGCCAAGGAAACGCATGTCCTCGTGTTCGACGCCGATGACCGGCTTCACGTCTCACGCGCCCGAGACGGCCTGATCCAGCCCGGCAGTTCCCCCGTCGAGCTGCGGGACCGGGTTCTGCCCCTGTCGGAGCGTCTGTTCGACCAGGGCGCGATGGTGCTGACATCGCCGCGCAGCCGAAACATCCGCTTCGCCGCGCCCGGAGCGCCGTTCGCGATCGACGTCGGCTTCCGCGACCTGTCGTCGCTCGGCCTGTGGATGAAGCCGGGCGCAGGCTTCCTCTGCATCGAGCCGTGGGCGGGTCACGCCGATCCGGCGGGCTTCGACGGCGACATCTTCGACAAGCCGGGCATCGTCGCGATCGCACCGGGAGCGCAGGCTTCTTTCTCGATGACCATCGCCACCCGGTCAGGCGAGCGAGCCGCCGCCGGCCAATGATGTCGAGATCGCGGCGCCCGGGTCCGCGGCCTGCTCTCGCCGACACATTCCCGATACAGATCGCCGCGACATTTCAAGGCGATAGGCATCATGTGCCCCTGGGGAAGTTTGTGCCGCAAATATTCCCACATTGGCGCCAATCAATCTTGTCGGCTTTGCCCGACAAGTATTTGATGGCTTTGGGTCTTGGAAGGCAAAGGGCGGGCGGCTTCGCAGGTCGTGTCCCGCCGCAATGCAACGTCTCAGGAGGTACGAACTTGCAGGTTTCCCATGGACTGACGCGCAGCCTTGCGCTGCTAGTGCTCGCCGGCGGCACTGCGCTGGCCGCGCTGCCCGCCGCCGCCCAAAACGCGGCCGAGCGGCCCGAACTATCACCGATGTCGCGGGTCACCGAGGCCCGCGCCAAGGCCGAAGACGACCGTGTGGTGGGCGGTTACGCCACCGAACAGGGCGAGTATCCCTTCCAGGTCGCACTTCTGTTCAGCGGCTCGCTCGACGAGACCGCCGAATCGCAGCTCAACGCACAGTTCTGCGGCGGCAGCCTGATCGCGCCGCAATGGGTGCTGACGGCGGCGCACTGCCTCGTCCAGGCCGGCGCTCCGATCAGCCCGGATACGGTCGTGGTCCTCTCCGGCGCCACCGACCTCGCCGAAGGCACGCGCCATCAGGTCGAAGAGATCATCGTTCACGAGAACTACGACCAGTTCGCGCTCGACAACGATATCGGCCTGATCAGGCTCGCCACGCCCGCGAGCGAGAAACCGGTCAAGCTGACCAAGTCCAATGTCGAGGACGGCCATGTAACCGTTACCGGTTGGGGACGCATGGAGAACGGCGGTTTCCCGCGCAATCTCCTCAAGGCTCAGATGCGGCTGTTCCCGAACGCCACCTGCAATTCGGGCATCAAGAAGATCTACGGCGACGACATGAAATATGTCCTGTCGCGCTATGTCGGCCGCTTCCGCATGTCAGAGGAGGCCCTCGACCAGCTCGGCCCGGCGCTGGAGCCGGCGATGGGCGATCCGCTGACCGGCAACATGGTCTGCGCGGGCGAGCCGGACGGCGCGCGCGACGCCTGCCAGGGCGACAGCGGCGGCCCGTTGTTCTCGGAAGGCTCCTCCGGCCCGGTGCAGATCGGCATCGTCAGCTGGGGCGAAGGCCCGCTCGACGCCGAAATGCCGTGCGGTCATCGCAATGCCTACGGCGTCTACACGCGCATCGCCAAATACCGGGACTGGATCGCGCAGAAGTCCGGCGTGCGCTGATCGCCGGCGCATCGTCGTCGCTTGCGGGCGGCTTCGGCCGCCCGTTTTCGTTCGCGCCTGCGGACCTCCAGCGCCGCATTTGCCCATTCATTCAAATTTTACCGTAATTTGAACGATCGGTATCCGCCCGGAACGATCGCGCGCAGGATGAGTTCACCTTTCAAACGAGAGGCTTGGACGATGACCAGAGGCGGCAGGAGCAGAGAGGGCGGCGACGAACTGCCCGCGCTTATCCGCGAACAGCTGCGCGATCCCGCCAACAGGCAACGCCTGTCGCGCATGCCGGATTTTCGCGTTGATACGGGACCGAGCGAGATTTTCTCGGACCTGCTGAGGCGGCTCGACCGCGCAGAGCAATCGAGCGGTTACTCGAGGAGGGGCTGAGCCGCCCTCAGGCCAGCCCGACGGTCGAGCGCGTGGAAACCTTCCACCTGTAGCCGCCGTCACCGAACTCCACCTCCACGTCGGCGTCGAGGGCGGACGCGACCATGTCGACGATCACGGAGTGGCCAAATCCCTTTCGCGACGGCGGACTGAGGGGGCCGACGCCGGTCTCCGTCCACTCGAGCGTGAACGTGCCTTCCGGGGAGCGCCACCAGTTGAGAGAGACGCGGCCTCGGGGCAGTTTCAGCGCGCCGTATTTCAGGCTGTTGGTCGACAGTTCGTGCAGCGCCATGCCAAGGGTTTGCGCGACATGCGACGCCACGCGAACGCGCGGCCCCGATGTCTGCAGCCTGCCGCCGGCATCCTCGCCGAGATGGCCCAGCTGCGAAGCGACCAGGTCGGCAAGGTCGACGCCCGCCCAGTCGTTGCGCAGGAGAAGATCGTTGCAGGCCGCGAGTCCGAGGAGCCGGCTGTTGAATGTCTTGTTGAAGTCCTCGAACGTGGTGTTCCTGGCCGTCTGCCGCGCCACCGCCTGAACCACGGTCAGGATGTTCTTCGTGCGGTGATTGAGCTCTCCCATCAGCATCCGGGTCCTCTCCTCCGCGACTAGCTGATCGGTGATGTCGGTATTGACCCCGGTCATGCCAAGGAACGTGCCATTCGCATCGAAACGGGGCCGGGCTTCGGTCCGCAGCGTCCGATACGCACCGTCGGCGCGCCGGTAGCGTGCCTCCACCGAGAAGGGCGTCTGTTCGGCCATTGCCTTGGCGAAGGGCGCGGACAGTTTCTCGATATCGTCGGGATGGAGCGTTGAACCCCAGTCGAACTGGGAAAGGTCCTGCGGATCCACGCCCCAGAAATCGCGTTGCGCCCGGTTCAGGAAGACGCATTTGCCGTACTGGTCGCCGAGCCAGAGCATGGCGGGCGAATTCTCCGCCACAGCCTCCGCCAACTCCTCGCGCGAAACCTTGGCGGTCGGTTCCGCCCCCTTTCGCGCCAGATCCGCTTCCATGGGCCGTCCCCGCGCTTCCAGCCGGCGCCCTGCACGCCGGTTTTCAATCCCTAATCCCGAAACGGAGCTGCATCAACAACGCGATGCTTTTTGCCGGCTTCCTGGACGTCAAGCGCGCAAGACCCTATGCGACGCGAAAACGGCGCCGCTTTTGGGCGGCGCCGTCATCTTGAGCCATGCTCAGTCCGGATCAGACGTCGTCGAGAAGACCTTCCGATCCCTTTCCGCGCTTGGCCGGCTTCGTCTGCCCGGCCGGAGCAGGGGTGTTGCGCGAGCGGGCTGCCATGAAGCGGTCGAACTCTTCCTGGTCCTTGGCGCGGCGCAGTTCACGCGCATAGTCGTCGAACTCGGCCAGGGTTTCGTCGAGCTTGCGGCGCTCTTCGGCGAGGCGCTCGAGTTCCTTCTCGCGCCAGTCGTCGAAGGCGACATTGCCCGTGCGGGCATGCGCCTTCCAGGAGGCGGACTTGCGGCAGGAGCCGAAGAAGCGGTCCGTCGCTCCGTTCACGTCGCGCTTGAAGCCGTCAAGCCGGTCGCCCCAGATGATGTAGGCCAGCATGGCCAGGCCCAGCGGCCAGAATACCATGAAGCCGATCACCATGAGAGCAATGGTCGCCGGCGTCCAGGCCGGACGGATCAGTGCAGTCGTGTTCATCAGTTTCTGTTCCTTCGGTTACCGGCAACCGTTCCGGCTGCCTGTTTTCGATGTGGCCACGGCCACCCCCCGATTCAAGACTTCGGAATGTAAAGTTGTGTGAAGCCTGTCGGAACGCTCAGGCATGCAGCCTGTGGCCGTCCTCCTCACGATCCCCGGTCGTATCGCCTCCGCGCAGCTCGTTGCGGGTGCGCGGGAGCGAGTGCGGGAATTCCTCCGCCAGCCAGGACACCAGATGCTCCCTGATCTCGCAGCGCAGGTCGAAAGCCCTGCCGGCATTGCCCGCGCTGGCCAGGATGCGCACCTCCATCACCGTCTCCCGGAAGTCGGTCACCTGCACCGCCACGACGTCGCGGTCCCAGTTCCTCGATCGGTCCACGATCTCCTCGACCTTCTTCCTCACCGCCGCCACCGGTGTGGAATAATCCAGATAGATGAGCACCGCGCCGATCAGCCGGGCCTCCTCGCGCGTCCAGTTCTGGAACGGCTGCTCCATGAAATAGTTCAGCGGCACGATCAGCCGGCGCCGGTCCCAGATCCGCACGACCACGTAGGTCGCGGTGATCTCCTCGATGTTTCCCCACTCGCCCTCGACGATAACCGCGTCATCGATCCGGATCGGCTGCGTCAGCGCGAGCTGGACGCCGGCGAACAGGTTCTTCAGCATCGGCTGGAGGGCGAGGCCGACCACGATGCCTGCCGCGCCCGCCGACGCCAGCAGGCTGACGCCGTATTGTCGCACGGGATCGAAGGTCATCAGCACTGCCGCGAGGCCAATGACCACCAGCACCGTATCCGCGGCGCGCAGCAGGATGCGCGACTGGGTCACGTGCTTGCGCGCCAGCATGTTGTCCTCGACGTCGATCTTGAAGCGCTTGAGATGGAGGCCGGCCCAAAGATTCAACGCCATGCGAACGAGCCAGACGACCGTCGTGATCAGGCCGGCGAGCAAGATATGGCGGATGACGCTGCGTTCCGTCTCCGTCAACGGCGCGATGGTCGAGGCCGCCGACAGCGCGGCGATCAGCACGATGAGCTTGAGCGGTCCCCGCATGTTCCGGAGCAGGCGGTCGAGGAAGGCGGAGCGACTCCCGAGGAAGCGCGTCAGGAGACGGTAGAAGAAGGCGTGCGCGAACCACGCGGCAGCCAAGGCGCAGGCTACGACAAGAAGGGTTTCAGCCCAGTCCGGAAGAGACAGGTTCAGGTCCGCAAGGGGATTCTGCATCGCAGCACAGAAACAGGGACAGGAGCCCAGGGTTCCCCTTTCGCTCCTTTTCGTGGACTTCGGGCGCTCGGATCAGCGCCGCAGCCGGTCGAGGCCGAGAACGATCAGCCCCGCCAGCAAACCCCAGAAGGCGGAGCCGATGCCGGCGAAGACGAGGCCCGACGCCGTGGCGGCGAAGGCGGTCACGGCCGGAATGCGCTCAGCCTCGTCCCTGAGCGCGATGGTCAGCGCGTTGGCCAGCGGCGCCATCAGGCCGAGGCCGGCGACGAGCGCGATCAGCGACGGCGGCAGCACCGCGAAGATCGCGACGAGCGAAGCGCCGAACAGCGCGAAGATCAGATAGAACAGGGCGTAGAACGGCCCGGTCTTCCAGCGCTGCGCCGGGTCCGGATGGACGTCGGGGCCGGTGCAGATCGCGGCGGAGATGGCGGCGAGATTGGTGGTCAGCGCACCCAGCGGCGCGGTGAGCAACGAGACGAAGCCCGTCACCGCGATCAGCTGCCCGGCCGGCGGCTCGTAGCCGGCCGCCTTCAGTACGGCGAGGCCTGAGAGGTTCTGCGAGGCCATGGTCACGAGGTAGAGCGGTATCGCCAGGCCGACGAGGGCCGCAGTGGTGAACTGCGGCGCGACGAATGTCAGCGTCGACAGTTCCGGCGCGGGCAGGTCGCCGACGCGCCCCAGCGCCACCGCCAGCACCCCGCCGCCGACCAGCACCGCGAGCACCGACAAGGCCGGATTGACCAGGCGGATGACGAAGAAGGCCGCGAGAAGCGGCAGGATCAGCAGCGGATCGACCGCCACCGTCTTGAACGCGCCCGAGACGAAGGTGACGACGATGCCGGCCAGCATGCCGGACGACACCGAAGCCGGGATGCGCGAAACCAGCCGGGTCAGCGGCCCGAACAGGCCGGTGGCGACGAGCAGCACGGCCGCGACGATGAACGCGCCGACGGCCTCAGCCATGCTGAAGCCGGTGGAGGCGGCGATGAGCGCCGCGCCCGGCGTCGACCATGCGCTGATCACGGGCATGCGCGTCTTCCACGACAGGTAGGCGGTTTCCACCGCCATCGCGAGGCACAGCGCGGTCACCATGCTTGCCGTCTGGAGCGTCGTCGCACCGACCGCGTTGGCGGCGGCGATGATCAGCGCCAGCGTTCCGCCGAAGCCGACGATCGACGCGACGAAGGCCGAGGCCGGGATCGAGAGGCGCATGCGGGACTCCTCAGCCGGCCAGTGCCACCATGCCCTCGACCGAGCGCAGGATCAGATCGATGTCCTGCGGACGCGACAGGCGGTGGTCGCCGTCGCGGATAAGCGACAGGGTGACGTCGCAGACGGGCAGGTGCCGCAGCAGTTTCTCCGCGTGCGCAAAGGGCACGTCCGGATCCTCCATGCCCTGCAGGATGTGGACAGGGCACCCCGTCTCGACGATCCCCTCCAGCACGCGGTTGCGGCGGCCATCCTCGAGCAGCGCCTTCGTGTAGACGTTCGGCTCGTCCGAATAGTCCGACGGTTCGGTGAAGTAGCCCTTTTCCTCGAGCTCCCGCCTTTGCGCCGGCGTCAGCTGCGGCTCCATCAGCTCGATAGTGAAATCCGGCGCCGGTGCCAGCAGGATTAGCCCCGCCACCCGCTCTCCCTCGCCCGCCTTGCGCAGTTCTTGGATCATTCGAAGCGCGATCCAGGCTCCCATCGAGGAGCCGACGAGGATGGCGCGCTCGGGCGCATGGCGGCGGAACACGGCGAGGCTTTCCTCCAGCCAGAGCGAGATCGTGCCGTCCTCGAACCGGCCGCCCGACTCGCCGTGGCCGGAATAATCGTGGCGCAGGCAGGCATGCCCGGTGCGCTCCGCCCACTCGTCCAGCGCCTGCGCCTTGGTGCCGAGCATGTCCGACCGGTATCCGCCGAGCCACACCAGGCCCGGCGCACGGCCGGGCCGGCTGCGCACCGCGATCGGCACGCCGGCGACGTCGAGAAACTCGGGCTCAGAGGCCATGGATTGCGCTCCTGTCAGGCCCGGCGTTCTGGCACAGGCGGAGGCGGGAGAAAAGCTGTCGGGTGCCTGTCTGGATTGGACCACGACCGATGCTAACCGCTGTATTTTTCGGCGCGTTGTGGTATTGAACCCGCCGGGCGGACGACACATCTGCCGTTTCCACCGGCGCGGAAGACGCGCCGGACCACCCTTAGTGACAATAGCCGAGGAGACCACGACCATTCGCAGACCATTCAAGGCAGCGGCCCCTACCAAGGAAGGCCCCCGCTCCAACCGCGACATCCGGGTTCCCCGGGTGCAGCTCATCGACGAAACCGGCGCCAATCGCGGCAATGTCTCCATCCAGGAGGCGCTGCAGATCGCCGAGGACGCAGGTCTCGACCTCGTCGAAATCTCTCCCAACGCCGAACCGCCGGTTTGCAAGATCACCGATCTGGGCAAGCTGAAATATGCCAGCCAGAAGAAGGCGGCCGAAGCGCGCAAGAATCAGCGGGTCATCGAGATCAAGGAGATCAAGATGCGCCCGAACATCGACACGCACGACTACGAGACCAAGATGAAGGCGGTGCGCCGCTTCTTCGAGGAAGGCGACAAGGTCAAGCTGACGCTGCGCTTCCGCGGCCGCGAGATGGCGCATCTCGAACTCGGCATGGAACTGCTGAACAAGGTCAAGGCCGAGGTCGAGACGATCGCCAAGGTCGAGGCCGAGCCCAAGCTCGAAGGCCGGCAGATGATGATGGTGCTGTCGCCGAAGTGACCCTTCGGCGGCCTCGCCCGCTGCCGCACCAGTCAACGCCGAATCGGTGTTGCTCTTTTTTGCGCCTGCGCGTATAGAGCGCCCGTTCAAAGAACCGCCCGGCAGGGCATGCCGTGGCGGTTTCTTATGCTTTCCGGACTTTGGTCGGTCCGGAGCAACAACAAGCGCAATCAAGCGCACCGAGAAGGATAGCAAAATGCCCAAGATGAAGACCAAGTCGGCCGCCAAGAAGCGGTTCAAGATCACCGGCACCGGCAAGGTGCTGGCCCAGGCCGCCGGCAAGCGCCACGGCATGATCAAGCGTTCCAACAAGTTCATCCGCGATGCCCGCGGAACCATGACCCTCGCCAAGCCCGACGGCGTCAAGGTCATCAAGAACTTCCTGCCGAACGGCCTCTGAGCCCGGCCCGGACACGCGATTTAAGGAGATCATGACATGGCACGCGTAAAGAGAGGCGTCACCGCCCACGCCAAGCACAAGAAGGTCCTGGACGCCGCGAAGGGCTTCTACGGCCGCCGCAAGAACACCATCCGCACCGCCAAGCAGGCGGTCGAAAAGTCGATGCAGTATGCCTACCGCGACCGCAAGGTCCGGAAGCGCAACTTCCGCGCGCTCTGGATCCAGCGCATCAACGCTGCGGTCCGCGAGCATGGCCTGACCTATGGCCGCTTCATCGACGGGCTGAACAAGGCCGGCATCGAGATCGACCGCAAGGTTCTGTCGGATCTGGCGATCCACGAGCCGCAGGCGTTCGTCGTCCTGGTGGGCAAGTCGAAGACCGCGCTCGAATACCTCAAGGACGGCATGCCGAACGAGTTTGAAGGCGCAGTCGCTTAAACGACCAGCGTTTTCCCAGGACTTCAGGCAACACCAATTGGGAAACCCGCGCTGGCACGGCTGGCGCGGGTTTTTTCTTTGCTTAGACCGAACGAAACAGGGCGATAGGCCGTGAGCGAACAGATGACCGGACTGGAATCGATCGAGGATGCGCTGCTGGCCGACATCGCCGCGGCGTCCGACGAAGCGGCGCTCGAAGCCGTGCGCCTTTCGGCGATGGGCAAGAAGGGGTCGGTCTCCGAACTCCTGAAGACGCTGGGATCGATGTCGCCCGAAGAGCGGCAGACCAGGGGCCCCGCGATCAATGGGTTGAAGGCGCGGGTGACCGAGGCGCTGGCGTCGAGGAAGGCCGAGCTCAAGGAGATCGCGACCACCGCGCGCCTAGCCGCCGAGAAGGTCGACGTGACGCTGCCGGTGCGCTCGTCGCCGGCCGAGCGCGGCCGCATCCATCCGATTTCCCAGGTCATCGACGAGATCGCCGCGATCTTCGGCGATCTCGGCTTCGCCATCGCCGAAGGGCCGGACATCGAGACCGACTACTACAACTTCACCGCGCTCAACTTCCCGGTCGGCCATCCGGCGCGGGAGATGCATGACACGTTCTTCTTCAATCCGGACGAAAACGGCGAGCGCAAGCTTCTGCGCACCCACACCTCGCCGGTGCAGATCCGCACCATGGAGGCGGGGCCGCCGCCGATCCGCATCGTCATCCCGGGCAAGACCTACCGGCAGGATTCCGACGCCACGCACTCGCCGATGTTCCACCAGGTCGAGGGCCTGGTGATCGACAAGACCGCCAACGTCGCCAACATGAAGTGGGTGCTTGAAGAGTTCTGCAAGGCGTTCTTCGAGGTGCCGTCGGTCAAGATGCGCTTCCGCCCGTCCTTCTTCCCGTTCACCGAGCCGTCGCTGGAAGTCGACATCCAGTGCGACCGATCGCGGCCGGGTGAGGTGCGCTTCGGCGAGGGCAACGACTGGCTGGAGATCCTCGGCTGCGGCATGGTCCACCCCAACGTCCTGCGCGCCGGCGGGCTCGATCCGGACGAATACCAGGGTTTCGCCTGGGGCATGGGCATCGACCGCATCGCCATGCTCAAGTACGGCATGCCGGACCTGCGCGCCTTCTTCGACGCCGACGTGCGCTGGTTGCAGCACTACGGATTCAGACCGCTTGATATGCCGACGCTGTTCGGAGGACTGAGCAGCTAGCGATGCCCACGCTCCTGATCTGGCAGGGCTTCAAGTTCCGGTTCTATGCGCTCGACGCGGACGAACCTCCGCATGTCCATATCGTCAAGGACGGGAAGTCCCTGAAGGTGTGGTTGCAGAACTTGGAGGTTGAGCAGAGGAGGGGATACAATGATCGAGAGGTTGCGAGGCTGCTTGCGGTGGTCGGAGAGCATCGCGACGAGTGGATAGGTGCCTGGAATGACTTCTTTGGCCTTTGAGACAGATGAGATGCGGCCCGTTCGTGCGTGGTGCACGGCAGACGAGGTCCACGTGACGCTGGCTGACGGTCGCAGCATCGCGACCCCGTTGTGGTGGTATCCCTTCCTTGCGTCGCTCAATCAGACCCAGCTCAACGATATCGAACTGATGTTCGAGGGGATTTGGTGGCCGGCGATCGACGAGGGCATCTCTGTCAAAAGCATGTTCCTCGGCAAGAAGGCTCCGGGCGCAAAGCCCCCCTCCATAGCGGCCGAGTAGGCGACCGCGCACACTGTCCGATACCGTGCGCGCTGATCGACTGAGCGCAAACCTTGTTCCCGAAAGACGACACCTCCCATGAAACTCACCCTCTCCTGGCTCAAGGACCATCTCGACACCGACGCCTCGCTTGCCGAGATCGTCGAGCGTCTCACCTCGATCGGCCTCGAGGTCGAGCATGTCGACGACAAGGCAGCGCTGAAGCCGTTCGTCATCGCCAAGGTTCTCTCGGCCGAGAAACACCCGGACGCGGACAAGCTGCGCGTGCTGATGGTCGACACCGGCCAGGGCGAGCCGATCCAGGTCGTCTGCGGCGCGCCCAATGCCCGCGCCGGCCTCGTCGGCGCCTTTGCCGCGCCCGGCACTTATGTCCCCGGCATCGACACGACGCTCGGAATCGGCAAGATCCGCGGCGTCGAGAGCCGCGGCATGATGTGCTCGGAGCGCGAGCTGGAACTCTCCGACTCGCATGACGGCATCATCGACCTGCCCGAGGACGCGCCGGTCGGCACCAGCTTCGCGGCTTACGCGCAGCTCGACGATCCGGTCATAGACATCAACCTGACGCCCAACCGCCCCGACGCCACCTCGATCCACGGCATCGCCCGCGACCTGGCGGCAAGCGGACTCGGCACGCTGAAGACGCCGCCGGTCGCGCCCATTGCCGGCGAAGGCGAGTGCCCAGTCAAGGTGACAATCGCCGACCCGGATTTGTGCCCCGGCTTCGCGCTCCGTCTGGTGCGCGGGGTGAGGAACGGCCCCTCGCCGAAGTGGATGCAGCAGCGGCTCATCGCCATCGGCCTGCGCCCCATCAACGCGCTGGTCGACATCACCAATTACGTGACCTTCGACCGCGGCCGGCCGCTGCACGTCTTCGACGCGGCCAAGGTTGCAGGCGACCTCGTCGTCCGCCGGGCGGCGGCGGGAGAAAAGGTGCTCGCGCTCGACACGTTCGAATACGAGCTGACGCCCGAGATGTGCGTGATCGCCGACGACAACGGCGTCGAATCGATCGCCGGCGTGATGGGCGGCGAGCATTCCGGCTGCGACGAGAACACCACCGACGTGCTGATCGAGTCGGCGCTGTGGGACCCGATCGGCATCGCCCGCACCGGCCGCTCGCTCGGCATCGTCACCGACGCGCGCTACCGGTTCGAGCGCGGCGTCGATCCGGAATTCATGGTGCCCGGGCTGGAGCTGGCGACGAAGCTGGTGCTCGACATCTGCGGCGGCACGCCCAGCGACGCGGAAGTGGTCGGCTATGCCGGCTATGCGCCGAAGCCGATCATGTTCCCGGTGCTGGAGGTCAAGCGCCTCACCGGTATGGACGTGCCGGGCGAGGAGAGCGCCGAGATTCTCCGGCGCCTCGGTTTCGGCGTCTCCGGCGGCGGCTACTACTACGACGTCACGCAGCCCTCCTGGCGCCCGGACATCGACAGCAAGGCCGACCTCGTCGAGGAGGTCATGCGCATGCGCGGCGTCGACCAGATCGCGCCGCAGCCGCTCGCGAGCCACTCGGCGGTCAACGGCAGGATCCTGACGACGCTGCAGATCCGCACCCGCGCCGCGCGCCGCGCGCTTGCCGTGCGCGGCATGATGGAGGCCGTCACCTGGTCGTTCATCCCGGCCAAGCATGCCGAGGCCTTCGGCGGCGGCCAGCCGTCGCTGAAGCTCGCCAACCCGATCGCCGCCGACATGTCCGACATGCGGCCCTCGCTGCTGCCCGGCCTGATCGCGGCTGCCCAGCGCAATGCCGACCGCGGCATTGGCGACGTCGCCCTGTTCGAGGTGTCCGGCACCTATGAGGGCGACGAGGCTCACCAGCAGCGCCGCGTCGCCGCCGGCATCCGCCGCGGCACCGCGAAGCTCGAAGGCTCCGGCCGCCTGTGGTCGGGCAATGCCGGCACTGTGGGCGTATTCGACGCCAAGGCCGACGCCTTCGCCGCGCTCGAAGCCGTCGGCGCGCCGATCGACCGGCTCACCGTCGAAACCGGCGCTCCCGGCTGGTATCATCCCGGCCGCTCGGGCGTCATCAAGCTCGGCCCCAAGACCGTTCTCGGCCATTTCGGCGAGTTCCATCCGGCCACACTTGAGACGCTCGACGCCGACGGGCCGCTCTGCGGCTTCGAGGTCTTCGTCGACGCCGTGCCCGAGCCCAAGGCCAAGCCCACCCGCACCAAGCCGCGCCTCGACCTCTCGCCCTTCCAGGCGGTCAAGCGCGACTTCGCCTTCGTCGTCGACCGCGCGGTCGAGGCCGGCACGCTGGTCAAGGCGGCACTCGGCGCCGACCGCAAGCTCATCACCGGCGTCAACGTCTTCGACGTGTTCGAAGGTGCTGCGATCGGCGAGGGCAAGAAGTCCGTCGCCATCGAAGTCGCCATCCAGCCGGTCGACAAGACGCTCACCGACGAGGATTTCGAAGCGCTGGCGGGCAGGATCGTCGAGAACGTGAAGAAGCAGACCGGCGGGATGCTGCGGGGGTGAGACGGCGGTTCGCCGCAGGCGAAACGAAAGGTCCAGTGGACCTTTCGTAGCCGTCGAACGGGCGGGAGCTGCGCAGCAGCGGGCCCCGCCCGAGGGGCTCACTCCTCTCGAACGCATGTTCGTGGAGGAGTTCTGCCGCTTTGCCGGTATCGAGACATCTGGCGTCGAGCAACTGAGGGTGCTGGAGCGCAACCGGAACTCAGTGGGATTTATCACCACGCTCGAAGCTCGCTCCGTTCCCGCCCAGCTCACATACGGAACTGTGTCAATTCGCCCCGAGTGGTTGTCGTTGGTCCGGAGCAGTCCTTGTGTGGCTCGCTCCTGCTTTTCGACAAGCGGACGGGAGCGCTGGATGCGATCGAGGGCTACGTCTATGGCGAGTCCTGGCCGAAAGTTGAAACTCCCTTCTTCTGGTCGGAGTCGGAGCGTGTGGTAAGCCGGCAGGGCCGCCAGTAGACAAATTCAGGTCTGGCCCCGCCCGCTCTTCGGCAATCCCTTAGCCTCTTTCGCCAACGCGGCGATCCGTGCGTCTGCCTCGTCGTGTGCGGCCTGTTTGCGGGCAGCATTGAACGTCTCGTATTCCCTCTCCGCATGTTCCACGGCAGCGCAGCGGTCCACCGTCCCGCCGCCGCGCAGGACCGTGCGGCCAAGGCCCCGCAATTGCTCCTCCAGCAGTCGCGTCGCATCGGCCATGACGACGAGCCGTCCGAGATCCGCCTGATCCTCGAAAATGTCGAGCAGGATCGTGGTCAACCGGTTGAGTTCCCTGACCTCGCCTTCGGCAAGATAATTCTTCGAGACCGAGACATCCTGCTTGCGGATTCGGTCCTTCGGCGATGACGCCAGCCCCATATCGGGCCGGCGATGGTCGGCACGCTCGACCAGGACTTCAGACGGCGTCTTCGACACGACGGCATAGATGAGCTTGGCCTGCGTTTGCTGGAAAAACGTCGCGGCGCGGTCGGACGCCGGATCGTAGTCCTGGCACAGGCTGCAGATACGCTTGAGTTCCCGGTAGACATTCGCCTCGTCGGAACGGATGTCGCGAATGATATCGCGCAGCTCGGCAATGCGGTCAGCGTTCGCCTGGTTCTTGAGCCGAACGGAATCGACGACGAAGCCGGACTTGGCGAACTGCACGAGCACGCCAGTGGCCCAGCGCCGGAAGAGCGTCGCCTGCGCGGAAGACACGCGGTAGCCAACGGAGATCACCATATCCAGGCTGTAGACCGTCGCAGGACGACCCAGAGTTGTTTGCAGTTTTTGCAAAGAACTCCCCTCGTCCAGTTCTCCTTCTGCGATCACATTTGCGATGTGCCGCGAAATTGCTGATACATCCCGTCCGAACAGCCGGGCGATCTGCTCCTGCGTCATCCACAGTGTCTCGCCCTCGAAGCGGATGTCGAGTCGCGCGCCCTTGCCACTGTCGTAGACGAGGAAACGGTCGCCCGTCTCGGCGTCCTCCTCCAGATGAATTGGTCCCTGCTCGGTCACGCCACGCCCCCAATCCGAATGAGAACATTAACAGAACAGCTTAGTCACGCAAGACCGTGGATGATGCCGCCGCACTTGACCGCGACCGCCTTTCTCCCAACCTAGTTTCGGCAGTCCTGTCGAGACACTCCGTCATGCCCCTCCCCACCACCCCTCTCCCCTCCGGCGTCGCCGTTCCCGTCCTCGGCCAGGGCACCTGGAAGATGGGCGAGCGGCGCGACCGGTTTGCGCAGGAGGTGGCGGCGCTCAGGCTCGGCATCGAACTCGGCATGACGCTGATCGACACGGCGGAGATGTATGCCTCCGGCGGCGCGGAGGAGGTGGTGCGCGAGGCGATCGCCGGACGGCGCGGCGAGGTGTTCGTCGTCTCGAAAGTGCTGCCGTCGAACGCGTCCCGCGCGGCCACCATTCGCGCCTGCGAGGCGAGCCTGAAGCGCCTCGGCACCGACCGGATCGACCTCTACCTGCTGCACTGGCGCGGCGGCGTGCCGCTGTCGCAAACCGTCGAAGCCTTCGAGACGCTGAAGGCACAGGGCAAGATCGCCGACTGGGGCGTTTCCAATTTCGACGTCGACGACATGGAGGAACTGGAGGCGCTGCCTGGCGGCAAGGCCGTCGCGGCCAACCAGGTGCTCTACCATCTCGGCAGCCGCGGCATCGACTTCGACCTCATCCCCTGCCAGCGCAAGCGCGGCATTCCCGTGATGGCCTATTGCCCGATCGGCGAGGGCGACCTTGCACGCGACGGACGCCTGTGCGTCGTCGCCGAGCGCCACGGCGCGACGCCGGCGCAGATCGCGCTCGCCTGGACGATCCGCGGTGAAGGCGTCATCGCCATCCCCAAGGCCGCGCAGGAGAAGCACGTCCGCGACAACCGCGCCGCCGCCGACATCCGCCTCACCGCGCAGGACATCGCCGACCTCGACGCCGCCTTCCCGCCGCCTTCCCGCAAGCAGCCGCTGGCGATGGTGTGAACCGTTGCGGAAAGCGGATCGATCGTCCTTCCTCTTGCATGCCTCCCCGAAACTTACCATATGCGACCCTGCGGGCCGGGCCCCTCTGGCGGTCGAACGAATCGATCGCGATGTCGGACCGTTTGATCTTGGGCCCGCTTTGCATGAACCGAAGCGGGCGATTGGAGGTTACCGATCCATGCCGCGCTCCGGCCGCATCCGCTTCGTCGCTCTCTTCATGAGCCTTTTCGTGGGCCTCACGCTCGTCTCGACCGATTTCGCCGAGGCGCGGCGGGGCGGCTCGTTCGGCAGCCGTGGCACGCGCACATGGCAGGCGCCGGCGCCCACCCGCACCGCGCCCAATCCCACCGGCCCGGTCGAGCGTTCCATGACGCCTGCGCCCAACGCCGCCACCCGCCAGCAGCAGACACTCGGCCAGCAGCGCCCCGGCCTGTTCAACGGCTTCGGCGGCTCTCTGATGCGGGGCCTTCTCATCGGCGGCCTGTTCGGCATGCTGCTCGGCTACGGCTTCGGCGGTCTCGCCGGCGCGCTGGGCTTCCTGGTGCAGCTTCTGCTGATCGGCCTGCTCGTCTCCCTCGCGATGGCCTGGTTCCGCTCGCGCCGCGACCCCGCGGCCGCCGGCGGCGCGCCCTTTGGCGGCAATGGTTTCGGCAACGCCCGCACCGAGGCGTCCGAGGCGAAGACGCGCGCCGGCGGCTTCACCATCCCCCGGATCGGCGGCGGTGCAAGCGCTGCGCCGGTGTCGCAGGACATCACGCTCGACAAGGCCGACCTCGACACGTTCGAGCGCCGTCTCGCCGAGGTGCAGAAGGCGTTTTCCGACGAGGATCATGCAGCACTTCGCCGGTTCTCGACGCCGGAGATGGTGTCCTACTTCTCCGAGGAACTCGCCGGCAACGCCAAGCGCGGCCTGCGCAACGAGGTCCGCGACGTGCACCTCGTCTCCGCCGACATTTCCGAGGCGTGGCGCGAGGGCGACACCGACTACGCGACCGCCGCCTTCGGCTACGAATCCGTCGACTTCATGCGCGACCGCGCCACGGGCAAGGTCGTCGAAGGCGACGAGCGCCTGACCGAGACGACGGAACTGTGGACCTTCGTGCGTCCGCGCGGCGGGGAGTGGAAGCTCTCGGCGATCCAGGGGGCGTAAAAGCTCTACCTTCGCCGGTCCGCGATATCCGCTCTTGTTGAGTCGCAGCGATTGCGCACACATAGCGCATCGCGGGCTGGCGGCGGAAAGGACGGGTCATGGCGCAGGATGCGACGCATCTTGTCTACGGGCTGGAGGACGTCCCTCCCCCGCCGCAGGCGGCGCTCGCGGCCATCCAGCACGTGCTGGCCGCCATCGTCGGCATCGCCACACCCTCCCTGATCATCGGGGCAACGCTCGGGCTCGGTGAGCACGTTCCCTATCTGATCGCGATGTCCTTCTTCGTCTCGGGCGTCGCGACCTTCATCCAGTGCCGGCGCATCGGACCGGTCGGCTCGGGCCTCCTCAGCCTGCAGGGCACGAGCTTCGCCTTCCTGGGAGCGATCCTCGCCGCGGGCTTCGCGGTGAAGTCCGCCGGAGGCTCGCCGGAAGATATCCTGGCGATGATCTTCGGCCTTTGCCTGGTCGGCTGCGCCGTCGAGATCGTGCTGTCGCTGTTCCTCGACAGGCTCAAGCGCATCATCACGCCGACGGTGACAGGCATCGTCATCACCGTGATCGGACTGAGCCTCGTGGGATCGGCCTTCACCGACTTCGCCGGCGGGACCAGTGCGGGCGACGCACTCGGATCGCCCCTCAACCTGGTCATCGGAGCGATCGTCATCGCGGTCATCCTCACGATGACCTTCGCCGGTCCGCCGATGCTGCGGATATCGGCCATCATGATCGGCCTGGTGGCCGGCACTGTCATCTCCGGCCTCTTCGGCATGGTCAGCCTGGCGCCGCTGTCAAACGTGCAGTTCTTCGCCGTGCCGGTGCCGTTCAAATACGGATTCGACTTCGATCTCGGCCTGTTCATCCCGATCGCCTTCCTCTACCTCGTCACGGCAATCGAGACGTCGGGCGACCTCACCGCGAATTCCATCCTTTCGGGCCAACCGGTCGAAGGTCCGCTCTATCTGGAGCGGATCAAGGGCGGCATTCTCGGCGACGGCATCAATTCCGGCATCGCGGCGATCTTCAACACGTTCCCCAACACGACCTTCTCGCAGAACAACGGGGTCATCCAGATGACCGGGGTGGCCAGCCGGCACGTCGGCTACTGGGTCTCGGCCTTTCTCGTCGTCATGGGGCTCTTCCCGGTCGTCGGCACGTTCTTCCTGATGATCCCCAAACCCGTCCTCGGCGGCGCGACGCTCGTCCTGTTCGGGACAATAGCCGTCGCGGGCATCCGGATCCTCGCCTCGGAGCCGATAGACCAGCGCCGGACCTACATCATGGCAATCAGCTTCGGCCTCTCGATCGGTGTCATCCTCGTTCCGGCCGCGAGCCAGCAGCTGCCTGACCTGATCAGGCAGGTCGTCGCGACGCCGATAACGCTGGCCGGGTTGTCGGCGACCGTTCTTTCGCTTGTCATCCCGGCACGCACGGAAGCGGCGCCCGACAACGACGAGACCCTGCCCCCGGCCGCCGGTCCGGCGTGACAGGGTCGGCACAGCGCACGCTTGCCGGCGAGGGCGATTCGTCCTCACATCGGAGAATGGGCGTTGTGGCCTGAGCTCGTCGTCGAGGATTGGTAGCCGCTACCGTCCCGCCTGCCTGGCCATCTCCTCGGGATAGCGGCTGCCCGACACCTGGTCGGGCGTGATCAGCGCGCCGATGGCGGCGACTTCGTCCGCCGACAGCGCGAGCGAGGCCGCCGCGACGTTCGCCTCCAGATTGGCGATCTTGCGCGAGCCGGGGATCGGCACGATGTAATCGCCCTGCGCCAGCACCCAGGCGAGCGCCAGCTGCGCCGCGCTCACGCCCTTGCCGGCGGCGAACGCCTTGAGCTTCTCGACCGCGGCGAGGTTCCTGGCGATATTTTCCTCCTCGAAACGCGGCAGCTTGCGGCGGAAGTCGTCGGCGCCGAACCCGCTGGCGGAGGTGATCGCGCCGGTGAGGAAGCCGCGGCCGAGGGGGCTGAACGGCACGAAGCCGATGCCGAGTTCGCGGCAGGTGGCGAGCACGCCTCCCTCCGGGTCGCGCGTCCACAGCGAATACTCGCTTTGCACGGCGGCGATCGGGTGCACCGCATGCGCGCGGCGGATCGTCTCCGGACCCGCTTCCGACAGGCCGAGCGTCCTGACGTTGCCCTCCTTCACCAGCGCCGCCATCGCGCCGACCGTGTCCTCGATCGGCACGTCCGGGTCGACGCGGTGCTGGTAGAGAAGGTCGATCGTCTCGATGCCCAGCCGCTTCAGCGACGCCTCTGCGACGGCGCGCACATGCTCCGGCCGACTGTCGAGGCCGGGCAGCTGGCGCGGGCCGTCCGGCCTCTCCTCGATGCGGAAGCCGAACTTGGTCGCGATCTTGACCTTGTCGCGCAGCGGCCGCAGGCCCTTGCCCACCAGCGCCTCGTTGGTGAAAGGCCCGTAGACCTCCGCCGTGTCGAAGAAGTCGACGCCGAGCTCCACCGCGCGGTGCAGCGTGCGGATCGCGTCCGCCTCGTCCTGGCCGCCATAGGCGTGGCTCATGCCCATGCAGCCAAGGCCGACGGGAAAGACCTCGAGTTCGCTGCCCAGCTTGCGTCGGTTCATCGGTCGTCTCCTTCAATGCGTGTCCGGCGGATATGGGAGGCGAGCGCCCGATTGTCCATCACGGGTTGACTTCGCCGTGGAAGTTACCATGTTCGGGTTATGAGCACGCGCACGGCAAGAACCGTCTTCCGGATCGTCCCCATCGCAGGACGCTGACCCCAGCTCGGACTCGGCTCCGGGTCTGGGGCTGTAGCTCTTCACATTTTCCCTGATCATCTTTCGTCTCGGCAGGCCACGTGTGCTGCCGCGGCGCACCTGCCAACACGGACTCCATCGCCATGAAGAAGCCACCGATCGTCGTCGACCGCATCGACCATACCCGCCTCAGCCGTATCGCCAACGGCCTGATCGATCGCAATCCCGATCTCGCCGATGAACTGCTCGCCGAGCTTGAACGCGCCAAGGTCAGGGACGCGCGCGCGGTTCCCGCCGACAGCGTCCAGATCGGGCGGACGGTCGAGTTCCGCCTCGACGACGGAGAACCGCGGCGGGTCATGCTCGTCTATCCGGCGGACGCCGATGTCGGCACGGGCCGCATCTCAGTGCTCACGCCGGTCGGCGTGGCCATGCTCGGCCTGTCGGCCGGCCAGACGATGGAGATGACGTCCAACGACCGCCGGTCGCACCGGCTCACCATCGATACCGTCGTCCCTGCCACAGACTGACGTCGTGCCTCCCGACGCCACATCTCCCGGACGCAGCGGAACCGTCCGCGCCCTGCGGCGCGGGCGGTTCATCGACCATGCGGGCTCGCTGATCGCAGGCACCTGACCCCTGGCCGGCAACGCCGGTCAGGGGACCTCTCCACGCACCATCGTCACGCACCATCGCTGCGGCGCACCCGCCGCCTGGGGAGATCAGCCATGCCTACGGAATTGTCCTGCCGGATCACGACCAAGGACCTCGCCATCCTCGAAACCATGCTCGACCGATACAGGGGGTCCTGCCCGCATTATGCCTACGTGCTGCGGCGCAAGATACGCGCGAGCGAAATCTATCTGCGCGACGACATCCCGCCGGACGTCGTCACCCTCAACAGCCGCGTCGCCTACAGCGTCGACGGCGCTCCAACCGGCCCCCACCTGATCGTCCAGAGTCAAGGGCCCGAACTGCCGGGCTTCGCCCTGTCGATCCATTCGCTGCGCGGCCTGGCGCTGCTCGGAATGTCCGAGGGACAGGAGACCTTGGTCGCTTCGCGCGCCGGCACGGAGCGGCTGGCCGTCGACGAGGTGCGCGCCCAGCCCGAGGCCGAAGCGCGGAGACTGCTGCGCGCCTGAGAACGCCGCCGCCCTCGGGGCGCTTTCGCCGGCGCTCATGTTTGGCTAATACGGTCTGACTGCGGCGCGCAGCATCGAAGGTCAGGGAGAGGTCGACATGTTTCGCTGGGGGGTTCTATCGACTGCCAAGATCGGCCGCGAGCAGGTGTTGCCGGCCATTGCATCTTCGGAGAACGGCGTGCTCGCCGCGGTGGCGAGCCGCGATCTGGACAAGGCCGAGGCGCTCGCGGACCGGTTCAACGCGCCGCATGCGTTCGGCTCCTATGAGGACCTGCTCGCCTCCGACACGGTGGACGGCGTCTACATCCCGCTGCCGACCTCGCAGCATGTCGAATGGGCGGTCAAGGCGGCGGATGCCGGCAAGCATGTGCTGGTCGAAAAGCCGCTGGCGCTCAAGTCCGAGGACATCGCCCAGGTCATCGCCGCGCGCGACCGCAACGGCGTGGCCGTCTCGGAAGCCTTCATGGTGCACTACCACCCGCAATGGGCCAAGGTGCGCGAGCTGATCGCAGATGGCCGCATCGGGCGGCTGCGTCACGTGCAGGGCGCCTTCACCTATTTCAACAAGGACGCCGGCAACATGCGCAACCGGCTCGATCTCGGCGGCGGCGCGCTGCCCGACATCGGCGTCTACCCGACGGTCACCACCCGCATCGCGACAGCCAAGGAGCCGCTGCGCGTCCAGGCCCGCGTCGCCCGCGACGCCACCTTCGGCACCGACGTCTATTCCTCGGTCAAGGCCGACTTCGGCTCCTTCGAACTGACCTTCTACCTGTCGACCCAGATGGCGGCGCGCCAGCTGATGGTCTTCCACGGCGACGAGGGCTTCATCGAGATCCGCTCGCCGTTCAACGCCGGGCTCTACGAGCATCACCAGGTCGAACTGCACGACCAGCGCCACACCGAGGCAACAGTGTTCCGCTTCCCCGGCGCGCAGCAGTACCAACTCGAGGTGGAGGCGTTCGTCAGGAAGGCACAGGGCGAGGACGTCTCCGTCTTCACGCTGGAGGATTCGGTGAAGAACCAGAAGCTGATCGACGCCGTCTTCCGCGCCGGCACGCATGACGGCTGGGAGACTGTGTGAAGCGGTTAGCGTCCGGTCAGGCGACGACGGCCGGCCGCACGCGGCGTCTGCCGCTCCAGCAGCTGATCTCGCGCAGGGCCTCGGCGATGTCGCGCGAGGTGGCGGAGCTTTCAGGGTGCCGGATCCGCAGCTCGTCGGCAACGGCATCGAGAGCGAAGGGATCGTAGCAAAGCTCGCGGCGCAAAGCCGCGTCGGCGATATCGACCGCCAATGGGAGCGTGGTCATTCGCGCACCTCCTCTCCTCCTCCGCAGCCTCAACAATAGAGCCGATCGCGTCCAATTTATGGCCGGCCCGCCTCATGCGGGTGTCCGTCCGCGGCTTCGCCCTTGAAGCGGCGTCCGGATGTCCATACCGATAGCGGCGGGAACGGGCGAACGTGCCCGCGAGGAGGAGAGAGCGCATGCTTCGCAACATCGACCCGATCCTGTCGCCGGATCTGCTGCGGATACTGGCCGCGATGGGGCATGGCGACGAGATCGTCATCGCCGACGCCAATTTCCCCGGCGAGTCCTGCGCCCAGCGCCTGGTGCGCCTCGACGGCATCGACGCGGTGCGCACGCTGCGCGCCGTGCTCAGCATCATGCCGCTCGACTCCTTCGTCGAGGACCGCGCCGTCTCGATGGCCGTCGTCGACGATCCGGAGGCCATTCCGCCGGTCGTGGCGATGTTCCAGCAGGCCATCGACGAGGTCGCCGACCATCCGGCGCCGATCCAGCCGATCGAACGTTTTTCGTTCTACGACAGGTCGCGCGCGGCCTATGCGATCGTCCAGACCGGCGAAACCCGCCTCTACGGCAACGTCATCCTGAAGAAGGGCGTGATCTTCCCGCCGACGGCACACTGACCGGCGCCGCGACGCTACCTCATCCCTTAACCCCCCCTTAAAGCGCCGCATTTAGTGTCCATCGCAACGCCACGAAAGACAGGGTGAGCGCGGCGGCCGATGGCAAGACGAGGACATGACACGCGGATCGAACCGAGCTTCGACGGCCCGACGCCCAGGCGCGGCGGCGGACTGTCGCTGAGCGAGGACGATCGCGTCGTACCTTCGCCCAAGCGCGCGAAAAAGCCGTCTAAACCCGCACGGGAGCCTGCAAAACGCGGACGCTCCCGCTCCCGTCGCGGCTTCGGCATGGTCGGCTCGCTCGTCTATTGGTCTCTCGTGCTGGCTCTCTGGGGCGGCATCGGCCTCGCCGGCATCGTCGCCTTCTACGGCGCCCGCATGCCGAGCGCGATCACTTGGACGGTGCCCGACCGTCCGCCCAACGTGAAGATCATGTCGGCCGACGACAGGCTGCTCGCCAATCGCGGCATGACCGGCGGCGAGGCGCTGTCGCTGTCGGAAATGTCGCCCTACATCCCGCAGGCGCTGATCGCCATCGAGGACCGGCGCTTCCGCTCGCATTTCGGCATCGATCCGCTCGGCCTCGGCCGCGCCATGGTGACCAACGTCATGCAGGGCCGCCTGGTGCAGGGCGGCTCGACGGTCACGCAGCAGCTCGCCAAGAACCTGTTCCTCAAGCCCGAGCGCACGCTCGAACGCAAGGTGCAGGAAGTGCTGCTCGCCTTCTGGCTGGAGCACGAATACACCAAGGACCAGATCCTGGAGATGTATCTCAACCGGGTCTATTTCGGCTCCGGCGCCTATGGCGTGGAGGCTGCGTCCCGGCGCTATTTCGGCAAGTCGGCGCGCGAGGTGACGCTGTCAGAGGCGGCGCTTCTCGCCGGCCTGCTCAAGGCGCCGTCCCGCCTGTCGCCGGCCCGCGATCCGAAGGCAGCCGAAGCGCGCGCGCAGGTGGTGCTCGCCGCCATGAGCGAGGAAGGCATGATCGGCCAGAAGGAGCTGGCCTTCGCCATGAGCGCGCCGGCGACGCGGGCGGCCTCCTACTGGACGGGTTCGGAGAACTACGTTGCCGACCGGATCATGGAGGAATTGCCGGGCCTCGTCGGCGAGATCCAGACCGACGTGATCGTCGACACGACCGTTGATCTCACGCTGCAGAAGCTCGCCGAGGATTCGATCCGCAAGCTGATCGAGGAGAACGGCCAGAAGCTGCAGGTCAGCCAGGGCGCGCTCGTCTCAATCGACAATTCGGGTGCCGTGCGCGCCATGGTCGGCGGCGCCGACTACGCCAACAGCCAGTTCGACCGGGCCTCCGAGGCGCGCCGCCAGCCAGGCTCGGCGTTCAAGCCCTTCGTCTATCTGGCCGCCCTCGAGGCCGGTCGCACCCCTGACTCGATCCGCAACGACGCGCCGGTGAAGATCGGCAAATGGACCCCCGACAACTACAAGGGCAAGTATCTCGGCCGCGTGACGCTGACCGAGTCGCTGGCCAAATCGCTCAACTCGGTCTCCGCGCAGCTCGTCATGGAAGTCGGGCCGGCGAGCGTCGTCGAAGTCGCCCAGCGGCTCGGCATCGAATCGAAGCTCCAGGCCAATACCTCGATCGCGCTCGGCACCTCAGAGGTCACGCCGCTCGAGCTGACAGCCGCCTTCGTGCCCTTCGCCAATGGCGGCTACCGGCCGGAGGTGCATTTCATCAGCCGCGTGACGGACATCAACGGCAAGGTGCTCTACCAGTACCAGGCGGACGCCGCGCCGCGCGTGGTCAAACCGCAGATCGTCGGCATGATGAACCGGATGATGACCGAGACGCTCGCAATCGGCACCGCCCGCAAGGCCGCCTTCGGCTGGCCCGCCGCCGGCAAGACCGGCACCAGCCAGCAGTCGCGTGACGCCTGGTTCGTCGGCTACACGTCCAACCTGACGACCGGCGTCTGGTTCGGCAACGACGACGGCAAGCCGACCAAGAACATCACCGGCGGCTCGCTCCCCTCCATCGCCTGGAAGACCTTCATGGAAGCCGCCCACGAGGGCGTGCCGGTCAGACAATTGCCGGGCATCGACCTCTACACGCCGACATCGCCGCCGGTCTCCGGCGAGGAGCCTGTCGCGGGCGCTACGACGATGCCGGTGGTCCGCCCCGCTGCGAATGTCGGCGACAAGGCCGCGCCCGAAATGGCAGGCGGCTTCAACCCACGGCCGGAATCAGCCCCGAGGGGCGACAAGGTCTCCTCGATCAACCGGCCGGTTCCCCCCGGCGAGGTCGGCGGCGCGCCTGTCCGGCGCGAGAAGTCGATCCTCGACGTCATTCTCGGCAACTGACGACGAGAGATATTCGTCCGCCGATGCCCGTCAACGCCGCGACGCGAAGAGGCGCGGACCGAACAGGTTCAGGCCGAGGCCGGCGACGACAAGTCCGGACGCGGCGAATTTCCAGCCCTGCAAGGGCTCGCCGAGCAGCGCGGCCGACCCGAGAAATCCGAAGACGGGCACGAGCAGGGTGAACGGCGCCACGGTCGAGACCGGATAGCGGGCGAGCAGACTGCTCCACACCGCAAAGCAGAACAGCGTTGACAGATAGACGATATAGGCGATCGAGCCGAGCGACACCCAGTCGAGGCCCATGAAGCTTGCAAGAAAGGCCTCGCGGTCCAGCAGCAGTGCGCAGACGGTCAAGGGCGGAAGCGCGACCAGGCTCCCCCAGACGACAAGGCCAAGCATATCTACCGCCACTGCCTGCTGCGAGATCAGCTTCGAGACGACGTTGCCGGCTCCCCAGGAGGCCGCCGCGGCGACAAGCAGCGTGAGCCCGACAATCGTGACGTCTCCGCCCACATGCAGGGCAACGACGACGACCCCGCCAAACGCGAGGAACGCGCCTGCAAGCTGCCACACGGCGGGACGCTCGCCGAGCATCAGCACCGAAAGCCCGATGGTGAAAAACACCTGCAACTGCAGGATCAGCGAAGCGAGGCCGGCACTCATGCCGATCTGCATGCCGGTGAACAGCAACCCAAACTGCAGGGCGAAGATCAGCAACCCGTATGAGACGACGAGCCGCATCGGCACCTTCGGCCTCTTGACGAAGAAGATCCATGGGAAGACGGCAAGCGCGAAACGCCAGACGCCCAGCGCCAGCGGCGAAACCTCGCGGAGGCCGAGCTTGATGACAGCGAAGTTGACGCCCCATATCGCGACGACGACAAGCGCGAGCAGCAAGTGAGACGTGCGCACCGATCGGCCTTCCTGTCTGCTTCGGCCAACTCTCGTGCGAAGCGAATCCCGTTCTCCTCAAACCGCTTGGCATGGCCGGGTCCGGCGCAGCTAGGCCCAGCCGATGACATCCACAGGGTGCAGGCCCGATCCGCGTGCCGTGCTAGACTGGCCTGAGCCAAGCGGAATGAGCGCGCAATGCCCTGCTGGCAAGTCAGACCCCTCGCTAAGCCGGGCAGGCTCGGCTAGATAGCGGCGAAGGAGATGCGAGCATGGCCGAGCAGCAGAAGCGAAAGACCCTGGTTCTGACCGGTGCCAGCCGGGGCATCGGCCATGCGACGGTGAAACGGTTCTCCCGAGAGGGCTGGCGCGTCATCACCTGCTCGCGCCAGGCCTTCTCCGACGACTGTCCGTGGCCGGCAGGTCCCGACGACCACATCAAGGTCGACCTGTCGGACCAGGAGGACGTCGGCATCGCCGTCGCCGAGATCCGCCATCGCCTGGAGGCGGAGGGCGGCCAGCTGCACGCGCTCGTCAACAATGCCGGCATCTCGCCGAAACTCAAGGACGGCGGCCGGATGAACTCGCTCGACACGCCGATGCATGTCTGGCGCGACGTATTCCAGGTCAATTTCTTCGCCCCGATCATGCTGGCCCGCGGCCTGTTCAAGGAACTCGCCGCCGCCCAGGGCTCGATCGTCAACGTCACCTCGATCGCCGGCACCAGGGTGCATCCCTTCGCCGGCACCGCCTATGCCACGTCGAAGGCGGCGCTGGGGTCGCTGACGCGCGAGATGGCGGCGGACTTCGGGCCGCACGGCATCCGCGTCAACGCCATCGCGCCCGGCGAGATCGACACCGCGATCCTGTCGCCCGGCACCGACAAGATCGTCGAGACGATCCCGCTGCGCCGCCTGGGCGCCACCGGCGAGGTCGCCGACATCATCTATTTCCTGTGCTCGCAGCAGGCGTCCTACGTCACCGGCAGCGAGATCCACATCAACGGCGGCCAGCACGTCTGATCCGTCGCGGCGCGGTAATGCCAATCAGTGCGGCATGCCGCCCAGATGCGACAGCAGCTCCGCGACGTTGCTGGCCTTGTGCTTCTTCATAAGCCGGGCGCGGTAGGCTTCCACCGTGCGCGGCGAGATCGTCAGCATGCGGGCGATCTCCTTCGACGTGCGGCCTTCGCCCAGATGCATGACGATCTGGCGCTCCCGGGTGGTCAGCGGCGAGACCGGCCTGAATTCGGACAGGTCGGCGAAACTCCATACCGCGCGGCGCAGCGGGTCGTCCTCGCGCGTCAGCGAATGGCCCCGCACGCGGACCCAGAACAGCGAACCGTCCCTGCGGGCCATGATGCGTTCGTCGGAATAGCGGTTGGTCTTCTTCAGCGGCTCGACGCCGACGTCGCGAATGGAGACGAACTCCTCCAGCGAGGGGTAGAGGATCGCGAAGGACTGGTCGAGCAGCTCTTCGCGGGAATAGCCGAACATCTCCGCGAAGGCCGGATTGCAGGCGCGGATCACCCGGCTCTCGGTCAGCACGATGCCGATCGGCGAGTGGTCGAAGGCAATCCGTTCAAGCTCGTCGCGTGAGGTCATCGCCCGTATTTATACGATCTTGCTGCCCATGTGAGTGCCCGCCGATAATAATCAAAGCGTTGCATCCCGCCAGCCGGTCGACAAGAGCCGGCACGGACAAGGGGTCGCGCGCTGCGGGAGGAGACCAGACTGCACGATCAGCGAGACGGGCCGACGCCCGGTCGCCTGCACGTCTCACTCTTCCACAACGGACACAAGCCGGGCTTCCGCCGACGGGAAGCGCGCGCCGCTGAATTCTGAACGGTCGAATTGGTGGAGGAACCGACAATGAAGAAATTCCTGACGGCGCTGGCTGCGGCCACGGCGCTGCTGGCCGCGCAGCCTGTCCTGGCACAGGACGGGCCGGCCAAGATCGCGCTGATCCACGGCCTTTCGGGCTCGCCGCTCGAAGCCTATTCGAAGCAGACCCATACCGGCTTCGAAATGGGCCTCGAATACGCGACCAAGGGCACGATGGAGATCAAGGGCCGCAAGATCGAGCTGGTGAAGAAGGACAGCCAGTTCAAGCCCGACATCGCGCGCGCCCTGCTCGCCGAAGCCTATGCCGACGAGGACGTCGTGCTCGCCGTCGGCGATACGTCGTCGGGCGTGGCGATGGCCATGTTGCCGGTCGCGGCCGAGAACGAGAAGATCCTGCTCGTCGAGCCGGCCGTCGCCGACGGCCTGACCGGCAAGGATTCCAACCGCTTCGTCTTCAAGACCTCGCGCAACTCGTCGATGGACATGCAGGCGCAGGCGCTGGCGCTCAAGCCCGACGCCAACCTCTACGTCGCCACGCTGGCGCAGGACTATGCCTTCGGCCGCGACGGCATCTCGGCCTTCAAGGCAGCGCTCGAGGGCACTGGCGCCAACCTCGTGCACGAGGAATACGTGCCGCAGCAGACCACCGACTTCACCGCCCCGATCGAGCGCCTGTTCAACGCGCTCAAGGACAAGCAGGGCCGCAAGGTGATCGTCATCTACGTCGCCGGCATCGATGCGATGACGCCGCTCGTCACCGCCGACCCGGCCCGCTACGGCATCGAACTCTCCACCGGCGGCAACATCCTGCCCGCGCTTGCCGGCTACAAGAAGGTGCCCGGCATGGAAGGCGCCATCTACTACTACTACGAGGCGCCGAAGAACCCGGTGAACGACTGGCTCGTCGCCGAGCACCAGAAGCGCTTCAACTCGCCGCCCGACTTCTTCACCGCCGGCGGTTTCGCCGCCGCCATGGCGATCGCCAAGGCGCTGGAGACTGCGTCGGACTGGGAGACCGAGACGCTGATCAAGACGATGGAAGGCATGACCTTCGACACGCCGAAGGGCCCGATGACCTTCCGTCCGGAAGACCACCAGGCGCTGCAGTCGATGTACCACTTCAAGATCAAGGTCGACGACAACGTCGCCTGGGCGATCCCGGAACTGGTGCGCGAGATCAAGCCCGAGGAGATGAAGATCCCGGTCGGCCGCGACAATTCGAAGTAGCGACAAACCTCGCCCCCTCCACCGCCTCCGGCGGTCCCCCTCCCCTGTAAACGGGGGAGGATCAGGACACGACGGCACGACGGCGGATCCTCCCCTGCGAAGCGGGGGGTCCGAAGGACGACCACGCGCAGCGTGGTGGAGGGGGCGTTTCATCAGGGCAAGACGTGACCCCCTCCCTCTCGACCCAGAACCTGACGATCCGCTTCGGCGGGCACGCCGCGGTCAACGACGTCACCGCGTCGTTCCGGCCGGGCGAGCTCACCGTCATCGTCGGCCCCAACGGCGCCGGCAAGACGACCTGGTTCAACCTCGTCTCCGGCCAGCTGACGCCGACGTCGGGGCGCATCTTCAAGGGCGAGACCGAGATCACGCGCCTGTCGCCGTCGGCGCGCGCCAAATCAGGCATCGGCCGCGCCTTCCAGCTCACCAACCTGTTTCCAAAGCTCACCGTGCGCGAAAACGTCCGCCTCGTCGTCCAGGCCCGCGTCGGCAAGGGACCTGACGTATTCCGCCGCGCCGCCGCGCTTTCGGCGGTCAACGCCGAAACCGAGGAGCACCTCGCCACCAGCCGGCTCTCGTCCGTCGCCGACCTGCCGGCCTCGGCGCTGCCGCACGGCGACCAGCGCAAGCTCGAAGTGGCGATGATGATCGCGATGAAGCCCGACATCTTCATGTTCGACGAGCCGACCGCAGGGATGTCGGCCGCCGAGGCGCCGGCGATCCTCGACCTGATCGCCGAGATCAAGAAGGACGCGTCGAAGACCATCCTGCTCGTCGAGCACAAGATGGACGTGGTGCGCAAACTCGCCGACCGCATCATCGTCCTGCACAATGGCGAGCTCGTCGCCGACGGCAAGCCCGACGAAGTCATGGCCATGCCGATCGTGCGCGAGATCTATCTCGGCCAGGGCGCGGAGGAGGTGGCATGACCGCGATCCTGCGCCTCGACGACGTCCACACGGACATCGGCCAGTATCACGTCCTGCACGGCGTCTCCTTCGACGTGCCGGAGGGCGGCGTGCACGTGCTGCTCGGCCGCAACGGCGCCGGCAAGACCACGACGCTGCGCACCGTCATGGGCCTGTGGCGGGCGAAGAAGGGCGCGATCGTCTTCCGCCACCACGACATCACCGCCATGAAGACGCCCGACATCGCCCGGCTCGGCATCGCTTATGTGCCGGAGAACATGGGCATCTTCGGCGGGCTGACCGTCGAGGAGAACATGCGGCTCGCCGCCGCCACCGGCACCTTCGACAAGGACCGCCTGGCGCGGATCTTCTCGATCTTCCCGGCGATGGAAAAATTCTGGACCAACCAGGCCTATGCGCTCTCGGGCGGACAGAAGCAGATGCTGGCGATCTCGCGCGCCATCATCGAGAAGCGCGACCTGATCCTGATCGACGAGCCGACCAAGGGCCTGGCGCCCTCGATCATCCGCAACATGATCGACGCCTTCCGCGAGATCGGGAAGGAAACCACGATCCTGCTGGTCGAGCAGAACTTCCATTTCGCCAAGGCGCTCGGCCGCGGCGTCGGCGTCATCGAAGACGGCCGCATCGTGCACAAGGGCCAAATGGCCGACCTCGCCGCCGACGCCGACCTCCAGACCCGCCTGCTCAGCCTGACCGCGGAGGCGCATTGATGGACCATCTGGCTGCGTCGGGATACGCCCCCTCCACCACTTCGTGGTCCCCCTCCCCCGCTTCGCAGGGGAGGATCGGGGCGCGGCGGCGCGGCCGGCATATCCTCCCCTGCGAAGCGGGGGAGGGGGACCACGCGAAGCGTGGTGGAGGGGGCAATGGTTCTCCGCCCTACCCGACCACCGCCTGGAGCGTTCCATCATGGGCATAAACCTCGACCGCATCGGCGGCGTCTACCTCTTGCCCGTCATCCTCGCGCTGATCGCGTTCGTCTTCATCGGCCAGTTCTCCAGCTGGGCGACGCTGACGGTGGCGGGCCTGTCCATGGGCATGATGATCTTCCTGATGGCGTCCGGCCTGTCGCTGATCTTCGGCCTGATGGACGTGCTGAATTTCGGCCACTCCGCCTTCGTCTCCTTCGGCGCCTTCATCGCCGCCACCGTGCTCGCCGCGCTCGGCGCGTGGCTCGCGGCCGACAGCGCGTTGCTCAACATGGCGGCGCTGTTCGCCGCTATCGGTGCCGCCACCGCCTTCGGCGCGGTCGCCGGCTGGGCCTTCGAGCGCGTCATCGTCAAGCCGGTCTACAAGGACCATCTGCGCCAGATCCTGATCACCATGGGCGCGCTGATCGTCGCCGAGCAGCTGATCCTGGCGATCTGGGGCGGCGTGCCGATCCAGGTGCAGCGCCCGGCGATCCTCACCGGCTCGATCATCCTCGGCGACGTATCGATCGAGATCTACCGCGTCTTCGCCTTCCTGCTCGGGCTCGCCGTCTATGCCGCGCTCTATCTCGTGCTCAACCGGACCCGCCTCGGGCTGCTCATCCGCGCCGGCGTCGAGAACCGCGAGATGGTCGAGGCGCTCGGCTTCCGCATCGACCGGCTGTTCGTCGGCGTGTTCATGGCCGGCTCGGCGCTGGCCGCCATGGGCGGCTCGATGTGGGCCGGCTACCAGGGTCTGATCACGCCGGCGATCGGCGGCGAACTGATGATCCTCGTCTTCATCGTCGTCATCATCGGCGGGCTGGGCTCGATCCAGGGCTCGCTGCTCGGCGCCATCCTCGTCGGGCTGATGGCCAACTACGTCGCCTTCCTCGCGCCCAAACTGTCGCTCGCCTCCAACATGCTCCTGATGATGGCCATCCTGCTCTGGCGCCCGTGGGGGCTGAAGCCCGCGGTGAAGGGGTAGGATGATGCACTCTTTCAACCGGCCCCGCACTGTCGCCCCTCACCCGTACCCTCTCCCCGCAGGCGGGGAGAGGGGGATCGCGCACGCTGGTGCTTGGCCTGGACGTTGGCGGAGGCGCTCGACGTTGGCGCCCCCCTCTCCCCGTCCTTCACGGGGAGAGGGTAGGGGTGAGGGGCTTCGCGACGTCAAAGGTCCGGTCGCAGCAGTGGAGGTTTGCGCTTGACCGCTGTCGTTTCCTCATCTCCTGCCACCCCCCGCCGCGTCCCCGCCGGACGCCTCGCCGTCTACGGCGTGGTCCTCGCCATCGGCCTTGCGCTCGCCTTCGCGCCGTTCCTGTTCCCCGACGTGCGGGCGCAGGAGGTGGCGGCGCGGATCTGCATCTTCATCGTGCTGGTCGCGAGCTACGACCTTCTGATCGGCTATACCGGCATCGTCTCCTTCGCGCACACTATGTTCTTCGGCCTCGGCGCCTATGGCACCGCTATCG
This sequence comes from Mesorhizobium sp., assembly GCA_019635735.1. Lineage (GTDB taxonomy): Bacteria > Pseudomonadota > Alphaproteobacteria > Rhizobiales > Rhizobiaceae > Mesorhizobium_A. The sequence goes on along the minus strand of JAHBYX010000013.1, from coordinate 41,775 downwards.
CGCTGAAGGCGTTGGGACCGAGCTTCACTGCCATCGCGGTCGGCGGCGGCGCGGGGCTGATCGCCACGCTGGTGCTGGCGCTGCTGATCGGGCTGCTCTCGCTCAGGGTGAAGGCAATCTTCTTCGCCATGGTCACTCTTGCCGCGGCCTCGGTCATGCTGGTGCTGGCCTCGCAGCTGTCCGACTACACCGGCGGCGAGGACGGCATCACCTATCAGATCCCCCGCGCCTTCGCGCCGGCCTTCAAGCTGTTCGAGGACGCCGACGGCAAGGTCGTGCGCCTGTTCGGCGTGCCGCTCAACGGGCGCATCGCCGCCTACTATTTCGTCTTCCTGACCAGCCTGGCGCTGTTCCTGTTCATGCTGCGCGTCGTCGCCTCGCCGCTCGGCTCGGTGCTGAAGGCGATCCGCGAGAACGAGATGCGCGCCGAGGCGATCGGCTACAAAGTCGTCGCCTACCGCACCGCAGTCTTCTGCCTCGCCGCGCTGATCGCAGCGCTCGCCGGCATCCTGCGCGCGGTCTGGCTGAAATATGCCGGGCCGGACGTGGTTCTCTCCTTCCACATCATGATCGACATCCTCCTGATGGTCGTCATCGGCGGCATGGGCACGATGGTCGGCGCCGTCATCGGCGTGGTGGTGATGACGCTGGCGCAGTTCTACCTGAAGGACCTGATGCAGATCGGCGCCGACGCCACCGCCGGCGTGCCAATCGTCCACCAGCTGCTCGAACCCGACCGCTGGCTGCTCTGGCTCGGCGTCATCTTCATCCTGCTCGTTTATTTCTTCCCCGCCGGTATCGCCGGCACGCTGATGAACAAGGAGTGGCGCCGATGAGCAGCCCCCGCTCGACCTACGTCACCGCCGCGGGCTTCGAGGTCCACGTCACCGAATGGGGCAACAGGGCCAACCCGGCGCTCGTCATGTGGCACGGGCTCGCCCGCACCGGGCGCGACTTCGATGAGGCGGCCGAGGCGCTCTCCGACACCTATTTCGTCATCTGCCCCGACACGATCGGCCGCGGCCTGTCGTCCTGGGCGCGCCGGCCCGAAATCGACTATTCCTACCGCTCCTTCGGCGACACCGCGCTCGGCCTGCTCGACCACTACGGCATCGGCCGGCTGCGCTGGGTGGGCACCTCGATGGGCGGGCTGATCGGAGTCACGCTCGCCGCCGGCCGCCTCAGGGACCGCATCTCGCATCTCGTCATCAACGACATCGGCCCGGACATTCCGGAGGCCGGAACGGGGCGCATCGCAGCTTACGTCGGCAATCCCCCGGTCTACGACACCGTGGCCGAGATGGACGCCTGGCTCCGCCGCAACTACGCGCCGTTCGGGGTCAATTCCGACGCGTTCTGGCAGCGCATGGTCGACACGTCCGTGCGCCGCACCGATGCCGGCAAGGTGACCGTCCATTACGATCCGGCCATCGTCAGCCAGTTCACCCATCACAAGGCCGATCTCGACGTCTGGGACGCCTATGACGCCATCGCCGCGCCGACGCTCCTGCTGCGCGGCGAGACGTCGGACGTACTCGCCGCCCCGGTCGCGACGAGGATGACGCAGCGCGGCCCGAAGCCTCGCCTCGTCGAGTTCCCGGGCGTCGGCCATGCGCCCACCCTCGCCACGCCCGCCGAGATCGACCTCTTGCGCAGCTTCCTCGCGAGCTGACGCCGGCCCGCCCTTACGCCGCCTGCGCCAGCCGCTCCGCGCTCATCCGGTAGGAGATCGACTCAGCCAGGTGGATGCGGCCGACCTTCGCCTCGCCGTCGAGATCGGCGAGCGTGCGCGCCACGCGCAGCACGCGGTGATAGGCGCGCGCCGAAAAGCCGAGCTTCTCGCTCGCGTCGCGCAGCAGCGCCAGACCGGCCGCGTCGGGCTCGGCGATCTCCTCCACCACCGCCGTGGCGCAATGCGCATTGGTCGTCGCCGCCGCGAGGCCAAGTGCGGCGAAGCGTTCGCGCTGGATGTCGCGGGCCCGCGCCACCCTTGCCGCGACCACGCTGGACGGTTCGGCCTTTGCCGGCCGGATCAGGTCCGCCGCCGAGACCGCCGGCACGTCGACGCGGATGTCGATGCGGTCCATCAGCGGGCCGGAGATGCGTGCCTGGTAGTCGGCCTGGCAGCGCGGCCCGCGCAGGCAGCGATAGCCGGGCTGCCCCGCCATGCCGCAGCGGCACGGGTTCATCGCCGCGACCAGTTGCACGCGCGCCGGATAGGAGACGCGGTGGTTGGCGCGCGCGATGACGCATTCGCCGTTCTCCAGCGGCTGGCGCAGCGCGTCGAGCACCTGCGGCGTGAATTCGGGGAACTCGTCGAGGAACAGCACGCCATTGTGCGCCAGCGCAGCCTCGCCCGGCCGCACGCGCAGGCCGCCGCCCACCATCGCCGCCATCGAGGCGGAATGATGGGGGCTGCGGAACGGCCGCCTGTCGCTCAGCCTGCCGTCGGCGAGTTCGCCGGCGATCGAGGCGATCATCGACACTTCCAGCAGTTCCTTCGGCGACAGCGGCGGCAGGATAGAGGGCAGGCGCTGCGCCAGCATCGACTTGCCGGAGCCGGGCGGCCCGGTCATCAGGAGGTTGTGCCCGCCGGCCGCCGCCACCTCCAGCGCCCGCTTGGCGCTTTCCTGGCCCTTGATGTCGGCGAGGTCGAGGGCCGCGCCCGCCATCTTCCGCACCGCCGGTTCGGGGCGCGACAGGACCTGCGTGCCGCGGAAATGGTTGGCGATGGCAATCAGGCTGCGCGGCGCCAAGATGTCGATGTCGGCACCCGCCCAGGCGGACTCCGGGCCCGAGGCGTGCGGGCAGATCAGGCCCTTGCCGATCGCATTCGCGCCGATCGCCGCCGGCAGCGCGCCGGCCACCGGCGCGATGGTGCCGTCGAGGGAGAGTCGCCGAGCACGACATAGTCGGCGATGGCGTCGCCGGGGATGGCGCCAAGTGCGGCCATCAGGCCGAGCGCGATCGGCAGGTCGTAGTGGCTGCCCTCCTTGGGCAGGTCGGCCGGCGCCAGGTTGACCGTCACCTTTTTGACCGGCAGCGACAGGCCGGACGCATGGAGTGCGGCCTGCACCCGCTCGCGGCTCTCGGCCACTGCCTTGTCCGGAAGGCCGACGATGTGGATGTTCATCTTGCCCGGCGCGATCATCACCTGGACGTCGACCGGAACCGCCTCGATCCCCTCGAACGCGACCGTGCTCACCCGCGACACCATTGCCCGCCCCGTGCGCTGCCGGCGCTAAAGCCCGGCGTCCCCACTTCCTGGTTGCAGGCAGATCGAAGCACACCTCGCAAGAGGCGTCAAGAACATTTAGGGAACAAAACGCGGGTGGACTTGCCTACCCCCGCTTCCCCTCCACCGCATCCCAGAACAGGCTCGCGATATCCGCCCCGCCGAACCGCTTCACCTCGCGCACGCCGGTCGGCGAGGTGACGTTGATCTCGGTCATGTAGTCGCCGATCACGTCAATCCCGACGAGGATGAATCCGCGCGCCTTCAGGGACGGGCCGATGCGTTCGCAGATCTCGCGCTCCCGCTTCGTCAGTTCCGTCGCCTCGGCGCGGCCGCCGACATGCATGTTGGAGCGGCTGTCGTGTTCGGCCGGCACGCGGTTGATCGCGCCCACCGCCTCGCCGTCGATCAGGATGATGCGCTTGTCGCCCTTGCGCACGTCCTTCAGGTAACGCTGGACGATGAAGGGCTCGCGGAACATCTGGGCGAACATTTCGAGCAGCGAGGCGAGGTTGCGGTCGTCGTCCTTCAGGTGAAAGATGCCGGCGCCGCCATTGCCGTAGAGCGGCTTGATGATGATGTCGCCATGCGCCCTGCGGAAGGCCGCGACCTCCTCCGGATCGCGCGTGATCAGCGTCTCCGGCATCAGGTCGGGGAATTCGGTGACGAAGATCTTCTCCGGCGAATTGCGCACCCAGGCCGGATCGTTGACCACCAGCGTCTTCGGATGGATGCGCTCCAGCATGTGGGTGGTGGTGATGTAGTTCATGTCGAAGGGCGGGTCCTGGCGCAGCAGGATCACGTCCATCTCCGACAGGTCGGTCCGCACCGGCTCGCCGAGCGAGAAGTGGTCGCCCCTGATGTCGCGCACCTGCATTTCCTCGACGCGGGCGAAGATCCGGCCGTTGTCCTGCGTCAGCCGGTCGGGCGTGTAATGGTAGAGCCGGTGCCCGCGCCGCTGCGCCTCCAGCGACAGCGCGAAGCTCGTGTCGCCCGCGATGTTGACGGTGCGGACATGGTCCATCTGGACGGCGACGGACAGCGGCATGGAAGACCCTCCGAAAGCGGGAAGGCCGGTTTAGCCGGTCCCGCCGTCACGGTCCAGCGGGGACGGATCGCGTTTCCTTGAACCTGCGTTTCGTGGCGCTGATCAGCGGTCGAAGACGAGCCGCGAATAGCCGAGGAAGGAGAAGGCCAGCGCCACCACGGAGGCGATGACGAGCGCGACGATGACCGGCGTGTCGGGCACCGCCCAGAGAAAGGCCGAATAGGCGAGATAGTTGATCGCCGATGTGGCGATGCCGACGCCGCCATAGCGCGCGCCTTCGACCGCGACATGCCGCGACGAGGGGCCGAAGGTGATCAGCCGGTTGAGCAGCCAGGTGACCAGAAGCGCAAACGCGATCGAGACGAGGCGGGCGGAATAGACGCCGAACGGGGTCGTCGCAAGCATCAGCCACAGCATGCCGGCATCGGCGACGAAGCCGATCGTGCCGATCACCAGGAAGCGCAGGAACCTCGTCAAACCACGCGCACTTTGGCCGCGGCCTTGGGCTCGGCGGCCGGCAGTTTCGCCGGCTCTGAGCGCGCGGGGCCGTAGGACAGATAGACCATGCGCTTCTGCTCGGCGCGGCCGCGCGCCACCGAATCGAGGATCAGCCCGGTGATGGCAAACAGCATCGACATCATCGCCAGCGCGATGGCCAGCACCCAGGTCGGCAAGCGCGGAACCAGCCCGGTGGCGAAATACTCGGCAAGCACCGGCAGCATCAGCACGACGCTCGCCGCCAGGCACAGCGCCGAGATCGCGCCGAAGAAGCGCACCGGCTGCGTCTCCTTCATCAGCATGGCGAACATCCACAGGATCTTCGCGCCGTCCCGGAAGGTGGAGAGCTTCGACGACGAGCCTTCCGGCCGGCGGCCGTAGTCGAGCGCGATCTCGACCACCGGCAGTTTCAGCATCGAGGCATGCACCGACATCTCGGTTTCGATCTCGAACCCGGCAGACACGGCCGGGAAGCTCTTCACGTAGCGGCGGGTGAACGCCCGGTAGCCCGACAGGATGTCGGTGAAGTCGCGGCCGAACAGGCGCTGGTAGATCGAATTGAACAGCCGGTTGCCGAAGGCATGGCCGGTGCGCCCGGCATCCTCGCCGACGCCGCGGCGGGTGCCCACCGCCATATCGGCATGCTCCGTCAGGAGCGTGTTGATCAACAGCGGGGCGTCCTCGGGCGCATAGGTGCCGTCGCCGTCGGCCATGACATAGATGTCGGCATCGATGTCGGCGAACATGCGGCGCACGACATTGCCCTTGCCCTGGTGCGGCACGCGCACCACCTGCGCGCCGGCGGCGCGTGCCCGCAAAGCCGTCAGGTCGGTCGAGTTGTTGTCGAAGACGATGACGCGCGCGCCGGGCAGCGCCTCGCGGAAGCCGGCCACCACGCCGGCGATCGTCTTTTCCTCGTTGTAGCAGGGCAAAAGCACTGCCACCGACAATCGGGTCGAGACGAGTTCGGTCATGTCTGAGCTCCGGGGCACGCGGGACGCGGCGCTTTACTGTCTATTGACGCGGTTAAGGCTAGGTTTAGGGCGAGCGCCGGGGAGCCTCTTTCTTGACCGAAACCGCATCGAAACCGCAGCCGGGCGGCCTCAGGGGAACCTTGCGCAGCGATCTCCTGGCGGCGGTCGCCGTCGTCGCCTTCGCCCTCCTGCTCGGCGCCTCCGACGGCTTTTCGCGGCTCTGGGACGCGCAGGGCGACAATGACAGCCTGCTGCGGCTCGTCGAAGTGCGCGACCTGCTCGCAGGCCAGGGCTGGTTCGATCCGTTCCAGTACCGCATGGGGCCGGAAGGCGGGTTCGCCATGCACTGGTCGCGCCTCGTCGACGCGCCGATCGCGGCGATCGTGCGCGCCGCCGGCTGGGCGGCCGGCAGCCGGGAACTCGGCGAAGAGGTCGCGCGGGTGCTCTGGCCGTCGCTGCTGCTGGGCGTCGGGACGTTCCTCCTCGTCCGCGCGGCGCGGGTTTCCTACGGGCCGGAGGCGGCATTTCCGGCCACCGTCGTCGGCGCGCTGGCGCTGGTCTCGATCGGCGTCTTCCAGCCGGGCGCGATCGACCATCACAATGTCCAGCTCGTGCTCACGCTCGGCATGGGGCTCGGCCTTCTGAGCGCAAGCTTCGGCGCGGGGGTGCTGGCCGGGGCCTGCGCCGCGCTGACGCTGGCGATCGGCATGGAGACCCTGCCCTATGTCGCGGTCGGCGGAGCGATCGCCGCCGGCCTCTTCCTCGTTCGGGGCGAGCACGAGCGCGGCACGGCCGCCGGCTTCGGTCTCGGTTTCGCCGCCGTCGCGGCGGCGGCCTTCGTCGCGACGATCCCGCCTTCGCGCTGGGGCCAGCCCGCCTGCGACGCCTATTCGGTGGCGCAGGCCTCGGTCGCGGTCCTCGCCGGACTCGGCCTCGCCGCCATCGCCGCGCTCGGCAAGTCCGCGGACACCATAGGCCGCCGACTGGTCGCTCTCGGGTTACTCGGCGCGGCTGTCGCGCTGCTCCTCATCCTCGCCTTTCCGCACTGTCTTTCCGATCCCTATGCCGGCCTCGATCCACGGCTGAGGCGCCTTTGGCTCGACGGTGTCACCGAAGCCCAGCCGGTCTTCGAGATCGCCGCGAAGGACCCGGCGATGCTCATGACCTGGTATGCGACGCCATTGCTCGGCCTGCTGGTCCTGGCCGTGCCAGTTCTTCGCGACGGCCTCCGGCGCGCCGACGCCATCGTCGGGGCGCTGCTGCTGGCCGCTTTCCTGGTCTCGGTCTGGCAGGTTCGCGGCGCCGTCTTCGCCGTGGCGCTGGCGACGGTCCCGCTCTCGGGCTGGATCGCGCGGCGGCGCGCGGCGGCGGCGCACTCACCTTCCCGCGGCGGCACGCTGGCGCTGGCGGCGGCGTGGATCCTCTCCTTCAACGCGGTGTGGAGCGCGGCCGGCGACAGGCTCTTCGCCCCGTCGCTCCCCCCCGACGCGGGCACGGATTCGGCCGGCGCGTGCTACAGGTCGCACGACTACGCCGCACTCACGGCCCTTCCCGCGGCCACCGTGCTGTCCGTCTCCAATCTCGGTTCGGCCATCCTTGCCTGGACGCCGCACCGTGCGCTCGCCGGCTCCTACCACCGCAACGTCGAGGGCAATCTCGCAGCACTCGACATGCTGATGGCCGCGACCGCGGAGGCCGAGCTTCGGATCCGCGCAAACAGGGTCGGCATCGTCGCCGTCTGTCCCGGAAACTCCGAGACCAGGCTGCTCGCGGAGGCAGCCCCGGACGGGCTGCTGGCGGCGCTGGCGCGCGGCGATGTCCCCTCCTGGCTCGAGCCGATCGGCGGCGGACCGGCCCTGCGGCTCTATCGCGTCAGGCCCGACTGAGTGCCTGTTCACAACATCGTTATCTAAGATACCCTTCCTCAACAGTTTCGGGGCATAGTGGAATCCGAACCACGACAACTCACGGAAGCAATGTCCGGATCAACCGGCTCCATACAGACGGGAAAAGACCCGGCGGATCTCGTCTACACGGATCCGCTGACCGGGCTCGGCAACCAGCGCCGTTTCGTCGACAAGGTCGAACGCCTGAAGGCGGATCGCGCCGAGGACCCGGCGCCGTTCACCATCGGCATCATCGATCTCGACGGTTTCAAGCCGATCAACGACCTGTTCGGACGCCGCGCGGGCGACCACATCCTGATGCAGGTCGGCATGCGGCTCAGGGCGGCGATGGACCAGCACTCGACCGTCACGCGCCTTGGCGCCGACGAATTCGCCTTCCTCCTGCCCATGACATTTTCCGAGCAGGCGGCCGAGACCCAGGCGCAGATGCTGATCGAGATCCTCTCCGCGCCCTATGACGTCGGCGACCGCACGGCACGCCTGTCGGCCTCCGTCGGCTGCGCGCTCTATTACGGCGACCAGACTGCCGAGGATCTCATCAGCAAGGCCGAGACTGCGCTCTACCACGCCAAGCGCTCCGGCCGCGGCAAGGTCGTCGTCTACACCCACCAGATGGAGGAGGCGGCCAAGCGCGTCACCCGCATCGAGCAGGCGTTGCGCCGCGCGGTGGCGGCGGGAGAGGTCGAGCCCTATTTCCAGCCGATCGTCGACCTGCGCACCCGCGAGACGATCGGCTTCGAGACGCTCGCCCGCTGGACCGACGACGATCTCGGCGTCGTGCCGCCCTCGGTCTTCATTCCGATCGCCGAGGAGCGCGGCATCATCGGGCCGCTGTCGCAGCTTGTCCTGCGCAAGGCGACGACGGCGGCGAGCAGCTGGCCCGAGCAGCTGTTCCTGTCCTTCAACCTGTCGCCGTCGCAGCTCGTCGACCAGAACACCGGCCTGCACATCAGGTCCATCCTCGCCGAGACGGGGTTCGACTCGCACCGGCTGGAGATCGAGATCACCGAAACCGGCATGATGACCGACCCGATTTCGGCCGAGAAGATCGTCGACGACCTGCGCGGCGTCGGCATCCGCATCTCGCTCGACGATTTCGGCACCGGACAGTCGTCGCTCGGCCGCCTGCGCGACTTCCATTTCGACAAGCTCAAGATCGACCGCGCCTTCGTCGCCTCGATCCTCGAGGACAGGCCGTCGCAGCACATCATCCGCGCCATTCTCGCCATGTGCGACGGGCTCGGCATGGAGGTCGTGGCCGAAGGCATCGAGGAGGAGGCGCAGGTGGCGAAACTCCTCCAGTTCGGCTGCGGCGGCGGCCAAGGCTACCTGTTCGGACGGCCCGTCGACGAAGCCGCCACGCGGGAATACCTGCGCAGCTCCGCCGTCGCCGCGCCGCGCGCCCACGCCGGCTGAAGTCGTCTTCCCGTCGGCCGCCCGCACAGGGGCCTTGTCTGCGCGGCGCCTTTCCCCGATACATTCGCGCCGGGAGAAGGAGCTTCACACATGGCAGTCACGGCGGTGTTTCCGGACCTGAAGGGCAAGCCCGTCCTCATCACCGGCGGCGGATCGGGCATCGGCGCGGCCTTGACCGAAGGCTTCCTCCGGCAGGGCTCGAAAGTCGCCTTCATCGACATCGCCGACGGGCCGAGCACGGCGCTGTGCGACCGGCTGGAGCGGGAGACCGGCACGCGGCCGCTCTATCTTCGGGCCGACCTGCGCGACATCGATGCGCTGCAGGCGGCCATTCACCAGGCAGAGACCACGCACGGCCCGGCGCTGGTGCTGATCAACAACGCCGCCCGCGACGACCGGCACGACATCGCCGAGGTCACGTCCGAGTTCTGGGACGCCAACCAGGCGGTCAACCTCAAGCCGCATTTCTTCACCGCGCAGGCGGTGACCGAGGGCATGAAGAAGGCCGGCACCGGCTCGATCATCAATTTCACCTCCACCTCCTTCATGATCAATTTGGGCACCCTGCCGTCCTATACTGCCGCCAAGGCCGGCATCATCGGGCTGACCAAGGGGCTCGCCGGCGCGCTCGGCAAGCACGGCATCCGCGTCAACGCCATCGCACCCGGTTGGGTCATCACCGAACGCCAGCGGGAATTGTGGGTCACCGAGGAAGCGCTCGCCGCCCATGTCGCCAAACAGTGCATCCCCGAGGTGATGAAGCCGGAGGACATCGTCGGCCCGTGCCTCTTCCTCGCCTCCGACGCCTCGCGCATGCTCACCGCCCAGACGATGATCGTCGACGGGGGCTTCCTGTGACGGTTGCGGCCGAACCGGTCCTTGCGGCGGTCGACTGGGGCACGTCCAATCTCCGCGTCTGGCTGCTCGACGGCGCGGGCGAGGTGATCGCGGAGCGCAAGTCGGGCGAGGGCATGTCGAGCGCCGGCGCGAAGGGTTTTGCCAACGTGCTGGAAGAGCATCTCGCCGCCCTGGATGCGCCCGACGAGCTGCCCGCCATCGTCTGCGGCATGGCCGGCGCCCGCCAGGGCTGGGTCGAGGCGGGCTATCTCGACGTGCCGGCGCGGATATCCGACTTCGCCCACGCCGCGACCGAAGCGCCCGGCGCGCGCCGCCCGGTGCGCATCCTGCCCGGCCTCGCCCAGCGCGGCGCACATCCCGACGTGATGCGCGGCGAGGAAACCCAGATCGCCGGCGCGGAACTCGGCGGAGGCACCCGTTTCGTCTGCATGCCGGGCACCCATTCCAAATGGGTCCGCGTCGAGGACGGCGTCGTGACCGGCTTCCGCACCGCGATGACAGGCGAACTGTTCCATCTCATCGCCACGCAGTCGATCCTGCGCCATTCGCTCGGCGAGGCGCCGGATGCGGGCGCGCCGACTGCGCCCGCCTTCCGCGAAGCCCTGAAGACGGCGCTCGCCCATCCCGAACGCCTCACCTCGGCGCTCTTCGCCATCCGCGCCGGCGGGCTGCTGGGCCGCATCCCGGCCGAGGATGCCGCGGCAACGCTGTCCGGCCTCCTGATCGGCGCCGAGATCGCGGGTGCGGTGTCCGCGTCGCCCGGCATGCATCTCGTCACCCTCGTCGCCTCCGGCGGCATGGCGAAGCGCTATGCGGCGGCGCTGGCCACCGCGGGCCTGCTGGTCGACCTCGTCGATGCCGACGCCGCGGTGCGCAAGGGCCTGTTCGAGGCCGGCCGCCGCCTCTACTTCCCAGGAGCATCCGCATGAGCACTTCCGTCCCCTGGCCGAAGCTTAAGCGCAACCTGGTCGCCATTTTGCGGGGTGTCACCCATCACGAGGTCGCCGGCATCGGCGAGGCGATCCATTCCGCCGGCATCGACGCGATCGAAGTCCCGCTCAACTCTCCCGATCCTTTCCGCTCGATCGAAACGCTTGCGAAACGGTTTACCCTTGCGCTGGTCGGCGCCGGCACGGTGGTCAGGCCGGACGACGTCGACTCCCTTCGCGACGCAGGCGGGCAGCTGCTGGTCTCGCCCAATGTCGATCCCGGCATCCTCGCCCGCGCCGCCGGCTTCGGCATGGTGACCATGCCCGGCGTGTTCACCGCGACCGAGGCGTTCCTGGCGCATCATTGCGGCGCCTCGGCGCTGAAGTTCTTTCCGGCCAGCGTGCTCGGCCCCGCCGGCATCTCGGCGCTCAAGGCGGTGCTGCCGCGCGAGGTGGTGGTGGGCGCCGTCGGCGGCGTGTCGGAGACAGATTTCGCCGCCTACGCCAAGGCCGGGGTCACCGCCTTCGGCCTCGGCTCCAGCCTCTACAAGCCGGGCCTCGACGCGGCCGAGGTCGCCGCCCGCGCCAGGGCGGCCGTCGCCGCCTATGACAAGGTGTTCGGAGGCAGGCCGTGAACACCGCCACGACGCTCTGCGACATAGTCTGCACCCTCGGCGAGGGGCCGACCTACGACGCGGCCACCGATACGGTCTACTGGTTCGACATCCTCGGCCGGAAACTGCTCGAGCGGCCATTTCCCGACGGACCGACGCTCGTGCACGACCTCCCCATGATGGCCAGCGCCCTGTTCCGCGTCGATGCCGGCCGCCAGCTCATGTGGACCGAGACGGGCTTCCATTTCCGCGACCGCGCCACCGGAATGCTCACGCTGCACACGCCGGTCGAGGCCGACAATGCCGCCACCCGCTCGAACGACGCCCGCGCCCACCCCTCCGGCTCGATCTGGGCCGGCACGATGGGCAAGAAGGCCGAGAAGCACGCCGGCGCCATCTACTGGTTCCGTGAGGGCGAAGTGCGCAGGCTCTTCCCCGACATCAGCATTCCCAACTCGATCTGCTTCTCGCCCGACGGGACCACCGGCTATTTCGCCGACACCGCCAAGAACATCCTCTTCCGCGTCGCCTGCGATCCCTTGACCGGCCTGCCCACCGGCGCTCCGCAGGTGCTTCTCGACCATCGCGGCAAATCAGGCGGCATCGACGGCTCGGTCTGCGACGCCGACGGCGTCATCTGGAACGCGCGCTGGGGTTCTTCGCGCGTCGATGCTTACGCACCTGACGGGCGGCACCTGCGCAGCATTCCGGTCCCCGCCAGCCAGTCCTCCTGCCCCGTCTTCGTCGGCAGCGACTTCTCCCGTCTCGCCGTCACCACGGCCTGCGAAGGCATGGATGATGCCGCGCGTCGCGCCGATCCCGGCGCAGGCAGGCTCTACCTGCTCGACGTCGAGGTCAAAGGCCGCGCCGAACCGGACGTGCTGGTGTGAAACCGACCACCTCCCTCGGTGAACTTCTCTTCGTCTACGAGCCGGAGGAAGCCTGCCGGGTCCGCCTGCGCGCGCAGGGCTTTTCCGACCGGCGCGCGCTCGAGGTTTCCTCCTATCTGGCTCAGTCGACCGACATCCAGCCCGAGCTTCCCGCCTTCGCCGCCGCCTGCGCGGCGCGCGGCGTGACGTTCACGCCCGTCGAGCTCGACGAGGCGGCGGCGGCCATTTCGGCCCGCGACCCGAAGCGCACGCTGGTCTGGACGATCTCCGACGGGATCGCCTATTTTCGCGGCGGCGCCGCGCCCGCGCTCGCCCGTCTCGCTGGCATGCGCACGATCGGCAGCGACGATTCGCTCTTCGCGCTCTGCCAGGACAAGTTCCGCTCCGGCGCCGTCCTGCGCGCGCTCGGCCTGCCGACGCCGCATTGCGGACTGGCCCGGAACGGAGCCTGGATCGTCGAGCCTTCGCCCTCGCCGTTCGGCTGGTTCGTCAAGCCGAACCGTCTCGGCTCCAAGATCGGCATCTGGGCGGATTCGCGCGCCGCCACCCTCGACCATGCCCTCGATCTCTCGCGCCGCATCCACGAGGCCTTCCGCGACGACGCCGTGGTGCAGCCCTACGTGCCCGGCCGCAACGTCCGCGCCAGCTACCTGGCGGTAGACCGGCAGGCCGGCCCCGACGCGCTCGCCGCCGTTTTCGTCGACTCCGGCGCCGACTTCCAGACGATGGACGACAGCCTCGCTCTCTACGGCGAAACCGGCGAGGCGGCGAAGGCGTCGGGCGCCTATGCCGAGCCGGTGCTGGAGCAGGTCGGCGCGACGCAGCCGAAGGCGGAGGCCAGAATCCGCGCCGTCGCCGCCCGGCTGATCGAAGGCCTCGGCCTGCGCGACGTCTTCTCGATGGATTTCCGCGTCGAAGCGGACGATATCGTCCACCTCATCGAGTTCGAGGTCTGTCCCGGTCTGCCCTGCTTCGACTTCCGCGACTACCTCCGCCGCCGCTGGAACCTGACGCTCGCCGAGGCGATCGCGGCGACCGCGGCCGACCGTCTCGCAGGCTAAGCCAAACGTCCGTCATTCCGGGGCCGCGCCGCGGAACCCGCCGACCCCTCTGCGCATTGCAAACGCAATCTGGAGGAGTTCGTCATGGAACCGATGGGTGGAGATTACGTCAGCTACGGCCTGTTCTTCGCATGCGCCGGTTTTGTCGCGCTGGTGTCGCTGGGCGGACTGACGGCGTTCTGAGAAATGCCGGGTAGAAAGAGCGCCGGCGCTAGCGCGCGCCGGGCCAGGTGTCAGACAGCCGGTAGCCGCCGGGCCACGGGTCTTCCGGATCGAGCATCAGCTGGTGCGTGCCGGTGATCCATGCTCGGCCCGAGATCTGGGGCACGATCGCCGGCCTGTCTCCCACGCGCGTCACGCCGGCGATCCGGCCGGTGAAGCGCGATCCGATCAGCGACACGCCTTCGAACGTATCGCCCTCCTTCATCATCCCCTTGGCATGCATCACCGCCATGCGCGCCGAGATCGCCGTGCCGGTCGGCGAGCGGTCGATCTTGCCGGGCCGGATCGCCACCGCGGATCGGCCGGTCAGCCTGCCGCTCTCGCCGCTGACCGGTCCCGCGAAAGCGCAGAACGAAAAATGATCCCAGTCCGGATTCTCCGGATGCGAGAAGCCGATCTGCTCGTCCGCCGCCACGGTGATCCTCGTGCCGATCTCCGCCAGTGCCCGCGCCTCGCCCGGCTCCAGCGCGAATCCCAATCTTTCCGCATCGACGATGACGAAACTGTCGCCGCCATAAGCGGTATCGACGGTCAATGTCCCGAATCCCTCGACCTCCAGCGGGACGCCCAGCCTGTCGGCGAAGGAGGGCAGGTTGGTGACGGTGATCCGCTCGGCCTTGCCGTTCCGGCACTCGGCCTCCACGGCGACCAGCCCGCCCGGCGCCTCCAGCACCAGCCGCGTCACCGGCTCCGTCATCGGCACGATGCCGCTGTCGAGCAACACGGTGGAGACGCAGATCGAATTCGAGCCCGACATGGGCGGCGTATCGGCCGGCTCCATGATGATGAAGCCCATCGCCGCGCGCGGATCCTTCGGCGGCACGAGCAGGTTCACGTGCCGGAACACCCCGCCGCGCGGCTCGTTCAGCACGAAGTTGCGCAGGGTTCCGTCCCGGTGGATGAACCGGCTCTGCTCCCACAGCGTCTCCCCCGGCGGCGCCGCCACCCCGCCCACGATCACATCCCCGACCTCGCCCTCGGCATGGCAGGAGATGACGTGGATGGTCTTGGTGGAGCGCATGGCGGAGAGCCTATCTCCCCCCTTGAGGGGGAGAAAGCGATTTCAGCATCTTAGCCAAGCTTCGCGCAGGCTAAGTGCTAGAAATCGCAAGAGAGGGGCAGGTCCAAAGAGAAGCGGAGGCCGACCGTCGCGCCATTTCCTGATCCGTCCAACAAAGAAAGTGCCCCGGCGGTTGCGCGCCGGGGCCTTTCGTCCGTTCATACGCCCGCGCGTCAGTCCTTGGCGTGCAGGCTCGTCCCCAGCGTGTCCTTCACGAACAGCATGCCGATGACGAAGCTCATCGCCGCGACCGCGATCGGATACCAGAGGCCGTAGTAGATGTCGCCGGCCGCCGCGCTCATTGCGAAGACGGTCGCCGGCAGCAGGCCGCCGAACCAGCCGTTGCCGATATGGTAGGGCAGCGACATGCCGGTGTAGCGGATGCGGGTCGGGAACATCTCGACCAGGATGGCCGCGATCGGGCCGTAGACCATCGTCACGTAGACGATCAGCACGAACAGGATCGCGATGACCATCGGCCAGTTCACGGCCGCCGGGTCCGCCACCATCGTGAAGCTGCCGGCCGCGGGGATCGAGTAGGTGGTGATCTCGGCCGCTCCTGCCGCTTCCTCGGCGGTCACGAGCTTGTCCTTGATCGCCTTTTCGGTCGGGACCATCTTCTTCTCGCCGGCGCGGATGGCGGCGGCGTCGAGCTTCACTTCCGGGTTGGCCGCGACGAAGGCGTCGAGCTTCTGGTCGGCCACGGTCGCGGCACCGCGCACCAGCGGATAGCCGGCATCGTGGAGCGCGAGGTTGACCTGCTTGTTGAAGGCGTTGCCGAGGCCCGTCGCCTTGTCGCCCGCCGCGATCGCGTCGTAGGACTCGATCGTCTTGTCGCCGATCTTGACCGTTGCCGCGGTGCCGGGAGCCGCCGTCTGGACCACGTCGTAGGGCACCGAGTTGCGCGTCAGGTAGGCGGTCGCGATGTCGCAGGAGGTAGTGAACTTGGCGGTGCCGACCGGATTGAACTGGAACTTGCAGTCCCCCGGAGCAGCGGTCACCGTCGCCCGCGTCGTGGCCTGCGCCGTCGCCAGGGCCGGGTTGGCCGCGACGGTCAGCGCCTTGAACAGCGGGAAGTAGGTCAGGATCGCCAGCAGGAGCCCCGCCATGATGATCGGCTTGCGGCCGATCTTGTCGGACAGCCAGCCGAACACGACGAAGAAGATCGTGCCGATGGCCAGCGCGACCGCGATCATGATGTTGACCGACACCGCGTCGACCTTGAGCACGTTCTGCAGGAAGAACAGCGCGTAGAACTGGCCGGAATACCACACCACGGCCTGGCCGGCGGTGAGGCCGAACAGGGCGAGCAGCGCGATCTTGGCGTTCTTCCAGGTGCCGAAGGCTTCCGTCAGCGGCGCCTTGGAGCCCTTGCCCTCTTCCTTCATCTTCTGGAAGGCGGGCGATTCGCTCAGCGAAAGCCGGATCCACACCGAGATGCCGAGCAGGACGAAGGAGATCAGGAAGGGAATGCGCCAGCCCCAGGCGGCGAAGTCTTCCTTGCTGAGCAGCGTCTGCACCGCCAGGATCACCAGCAGCGAAAGGAACAGGCCGAGCGTCGCCGTCGTCTGGATCCACGAGGTGTAGAAGCCGCGGCGGTTGTCGGGAGCATGCTCGGCAACGTAGGTCGCCGCGCCGCCATATTCGCCGCCGAGAGCCAGGCCCTGCAGCATGCGTAGCGCGATCAGGACGATCGGGGCGGCGATGCCGATGGAGGCCGAGCCGGGCAGGAGGCCGACCAGGAAGGTCGACAGGCCCATGATCAGGATGGTGACGAGGAAGGTGTATTTGCGGCCGACGAGGTCACCGATGCGGCCGAACACCAGCGCGCCGAAGGGGCGCACCAGGAAGCCCGCCGCGAAGGCCAGCAGCGCGAAGATGTTGCGCGTCGCTTCCGGATACTGGCTGAAGAAGGTCGCGCCGATGAAGGCAGCGAGCGATCCGTAGAGATAGAAGTCGTACCATTCGAAGACGGTGCCGAGCGACGAGGCGAAGATGACTTTCTTCTCCTCCCGCGTCATGCCCTGCCGGACGGTGCCGGCGGTCGATGCCATTGCCATGTCTTGTCCTCCCGTTCCGGCGGCGCGGGCGAATTGCCCGCAGCGCGCCACTCAATTGAACGGGGCAGTCATACGCCTCTGCCTCAGTATTTACAGA
The DNA here is from genome assembly GCA_019635735.1 of Mesorhizobium sp. Classification (GTDB taxonomy): domain Bacteria; phylum Pseudomonadota; class Alphaproteobacteria; order Rhizobiales; family Rhizobiaceae; genus Mesorhizobium_A. Next base: position 24,906 of record JAHBYX010000013.1, on the reverse strand, counting down.
TGAGCTTTGGTTGTATGACTTTGGTCTCAAGGCAATTGTATGAGATATTCTGCGATTGTCTTGAGTTAACGAGAAACGTCAGGAAGCTCGCTCCTTCAGTTCCTCGCCGATATATCCTTTTTCTTTCAGCCACTTCTCGATCAGGATCTCGGTCAGCGACGAGACGGATCGGTGGTCGTCCTTGGCTGCGCGGACGAGCGCCTCCTTCAGATGGCGTTCGATGCGGAAGCCGAGCGGATGGGTCTTGGCCATGGTCTTGCCTTTCAAATGCGGGCAGACGGGCCCTTGGGATGCCGGTCTGCCTCGATGGAGGGTCTGGAAGATGTGAGAGGATCGCCGGAGCCTGCCGGCGATGCGAGGTCAGGCGCGGGGCGGCGCGCGGGCCTGGAAGCCGGCGTCCGGCCTGCCGGGAATGGCGGGCTGCAGCCGGGCAGCCGGCACGACGCCCGTCTCGCCGCCGTCGAGCGGCGCCGGGGCGGCGACAGCGGCCGGTCCGTCGTCGAGCAGGACCGACGACAGCGTCGCCCGCTCCGGTTCCTCGACGGTCTCGAACGCCAGGGCGGGGCCGCCCGGCATGGCGAAGCGGAGCGGTAGGTCGCCCTCCCGTAGGTCGCCGTTCCTGCGTTCGTAGACGTGGCTTTCGGCGGCGAAGAGTTCGCCCGTGCCGAGCGGCGTGGCGCACAGCGCCATGATCGCAAACAGCGCGCAAAGCACGCGCGAGCCCAGGGCGTTTGCCCTGTCCGTCGCACATTTTTGCAGCCTTTGAAGCATGTAGCCGTCGATCCTATGCACGTGCATCTTACCTCCCCGAGGGGGAGCGGTTCAATGAAACGTTAGTGGAACTCCGACAAACGCCTTCGCGGCGGATTGCCGCGTGTCAGTCCATATGCTCAGCGGCGGCAGCGCCTCGATCCGCGCCCGTTCTGAGGAATGCCCGACGGGCAGACATCTTCCCGAAATCCGGGAAAGTCGTTGCCTGATTCCGGCGCTACCCGCCCGGCGAGGCGCCGGTATCCTCCCTGGTCGAGACCCGGCGGCGGCGACGTGGCCGCGTCGGCAATGACGCGAGGAATGAATATGAACACCCAGCATGTGGTCGAGCTGCGCGAGAACGGCTACGCCGTCATCCGCGGCTTTCTCGACAAGGACGAGGTCGCCGAGCTGCGCCGCGAAAGCGAGAAGGTCTACGCCGAGGGGTTGAAGCACCACGCGACCTATCGCGACGGAAACCTCTACTTTGAAGTGATCAACGATCCCGGCAACGGGCGCCGGACGGTGCCGCAGGCGCACTGGTTCTCGTGGATCAACCCGGTATTCGAGGCGGCCCGCCGCAGCCAGAAGATGTTCGAGGTTCTGGCGCCGCTGCTCGGGCCGGACATCAAGCAGATGGCCAACCAGCTGCACTGGAAGGCGCCCGGCGGCAAATACACCTATTACCGCATGCACCAGGACGTCCGCTTCCGCACCCGGCCCGAGCTGTTCGCCAATCTCGACCGCTACTCGCTGAACACCGGCCTCGCGCTGAACCGCCAGGACGCGTCCAACGGCGCACTGAAGGTCGTGCCCGGCCACCACAGGCGCGGCTATCTCGGCCTGTCCGAGGACGGCGGCATCATGGTCGGCAATGTCGAGCAGGGCTCCGAACTGAAGGCGGTCGGCATCGATCCCTCCGAGGTCGTGCAGCTCGAGATGGAACCGGGCGACCTGGCGCTGTGGACGCTGTTCACCATCCACGGATCCGGCCCGAACGTCTCGACCGAGCCGCGCATCCTCCAGATCGACAGCTACGTGCGCGCCGAGGATTCGCCCGAACGCGGCGAATGGGCCTTCCGCGACGGCCGCTCCATTCCGCTCGGGGCCGAACCCGAGATCTGCAAATACGAACAGCTCCGGGAAAACCCGGGCCCGTTCTATGTCGAGGAAGAATGGACGGACGAGGCGAAGACGTCAGGAGAGAAACTCAAGGCGGCGGGATAATCGCCGACAAGGGCCGCAAAGCCGACGCCGTCCCCTTCTCCCCGCCGGGGAGAAGGTGGCCGCGAAGCGGCCGGATGAGGGGGCGGCGCCGCGGCAGACAGCAGGTTCCGCTAATCGAGATCGGGGGAGAGTTCTCGCATGAGGAAGTCGACGAATGCCCGCACCTTCATGGCCACGTAGGTCCGGTGCGGGTAGAGCGCGTAGATAGGGCTGGAGGCCGGCCTGAACTCCTCGAGCAGCGGCTCGAGCCGGCCGTCTGCGATCGCCGGGCCGACCAGCAGGCTCGGCAGGTTGCCGATGCCGAAGCCCGACATCGTCATCTGGTAGGCCGCCTCGACGCTGTTGGTCGACACCCGGCCCTTCACCGGCACGGAGAAGCGCCCGTCGGGGCCGGAGAAGGGCCACGACCCCAGCCTCCGGGCAAAGTTCGACAGCACGCAGGAATGGTTCGCCAGGTCGCGCGGATGCTCCGGCCGGCCGTTGCGCTGCAGATAGGCGGGCGTCGCGCAGACATAGTTCCGCACGGTGCCGAGCTGGCGGGCGACGATCTCGGAATCGTTCTGCGCTTCGAAGCGGATGGCCACGTCGTAGCCTTCCTCGACGATGCCCACGACGTGGCGCGACGTCAGGTTGAACTCGACAGAGACCAGCGGGTTCTCGTCGAGGAATTTCGGGATCAGGCGGGTGATGCGCGTATAGGCGAGCACGTTCGAGCACGAGATGCGCAGCAGGCCGCGCGTGCCGCGATCGAGCCGGCGCGTCTGGTCCTGCAGTTCCTCCACCTCGGCCAGCAGCCCTTTCACGCGCTCGGCGTAGTCGCGGCCCGCTTCCGTCGGGCTCATCCGGCGCGTCGTGCGGTTGAGCAGGCGCACGCCGAGATCGTCCTCCAGTTCCTTCAGCGTCCGGCTCACCGCCGTGTTCGACATGCCGAGGTCGCGCGCCGCCGCCGACAGGCTGCCGAGCGTGCAGACGCGGTCGTAGACCTTCATCGCGGCGAGCAGGTTCACATCATCCTCCAGGCATTCGGCAGCCGGCTAGCTGCCTTGCAGACAGGCCACTGTCCGACGGGTTCGTGCAGAAAATCAACAGAGGGAGATACTGAATGACATGTAAGCTTCACCCCGCGATCGCGATGTATGCGCGCGACGCCCGCGAGGGACGGATGAACCGCCGCGAGTTCCTGGCGACCGCCAGTGCGCTCGGCGCCTCGACGGCCGCGGCCTATGCGCTGGCCGGACTTGCCGTGCCCGCCGTCGCCGCGGCCGGGGAACCGAGGAAGGGCGGCGTGGTCCGCGTCTCCATGCAGGTGATGGCGCTGGAGGATCCGCGCCTGTTCAAGACCTCGCAGATGGGCAACATCGCCATGCAGTTCATCGAGCCTCTGGTGCGCTGGAAGCCGGACTTCACCTTCAAGCCGATGCTGCTCGAGAGCTGGGAGGTCAACGCCGACGCCACCGAATACGTCCTCCACGCGCGCAAGGGCGTGAAGTGGTCGAACGGCGACGACTTCACCGCCGAGGACGTCGTCTTCAACATCAGCCGCTGGTGCGAAAAGGAAGTCGCCGGCAATTCGATGGCCGGCCGCATGGGGTCGCTGATCGATCCCGACACCAGGAAGGCGCGGGCCGGCGCGATCGAGATGCGCGACGCGCATACCGTGGTGCTGAAACTCTCCAGGCCCGACATCACCATCATCCCGGCGATGACCGACTATCCGGCGCTCATCGTCCATCGCGGCTTCGACGCGGCGACCGCAACGCTGTCGCAGGCGCCGATCGGCACCGGGCCGTTCGAACTCACGGCGCTCGACGTCGGCGTGCGCGCCTCCGTCCGCAAGCGGCCCGACGGCTCCTGGTGGGGCGGCGACGTCCATCTCGACGGCATCGACTGGATCGACTACGGCACGGACACCGCCCCGACGCTCGCCGCGATGGAATCGGGCGAGATCGACCTCACCGCCCAGACCCAGTCCTACGATGTCGGCGCGCTCGACAATATGGGCATGACGAAGTCCGAGATCGTCACCGCCGCCACCATCGTGCTGCGCACCAACGTCAACGCCAAGCCTTATGACGACAAGCGCGTGCGCAATGCCATCCAGCTCGCCATCGACAACGAGGCGGTGATGAAGCTCGGCATCGACGGCCAGGGCGAGGTGGCGCAGAACCACCATGTCGGGCCGATGCATCCCGAATATGCGGAACTGCCGCCGGTCAGGCGCGATGTCGAGAAGGCGAAGGCGCTGCTCGCGGAAGCCGGCCAGCTCGACCACGAGTTCGAGATCATCTCGGTCGAGGCCGACTACCGCAAGGAAAGCTCCGACGCCGCCGCCCAGCAGATGCGCGATGCCGGCTTCAAGGTGAAGCGCACCGTCATCCCGGAAAGCTCGTTCTGGAACGACTGGACCAAGTATCCGCTGGCGACGACCAACTGGAACGCACGCCCCCTCGGCATCCAGACCTATGCGCTCGCCTACAAGACCGGCACCACCTGGAACGAGACCGGCTTCTCCGATCCCGACTTCGACGCGCTGATCGAGAAGGCCAACGCCGTCGCCGATGCCGACCAGCGCCGGCCGCTGATGAAGGAACTCCAGACGCGGCTGCAGGATGCCGGCATCATCGTGCAGCCATACTGGCGCAAGCTGTTCTGCCACATGAGCCCGAAACTCAACGGCTACCAGATGCACCAGGCCTACGAGCAGGACTTCACCGGCGCCTGGCTCGCCGTCTGATCCTGCCGCATCTTTCACGGGCGGTCGCGCTGTCACGCGCGGCCGCTCGCTTTCGTTTCGGGAGACAGGGTCGAGAGCGGGCACTCGGCCCGCTTCGGGCAGGTTGAACAGTCGCGCCCGCAGGCCGACGCCGGCTGGCGAGGATACGCCGCGGCGGACCAGGGCGACCCTGCGGTTTCGGTTTGTCCGGCGGCGACGTCCATCGGCCTTCCTCCATTCGTGCGCCAGACGACGTTAATCGACCTGCCCGCTCGCGGAAGACTACCATTCTGGGAACGACTTTTGCGCAGGGCGGCAAAAAGCACAGTCGGGATAATTATTAAACCAATCGGTTGACTCTTAAGCCGATCGGTTTTTATTATACCGTATGGTTGAATATTATCCTTCAGGAAAGATCAAGCCCTTCAGGCCAGGCGGGGGAACGACACGCGCCTCCGCGGCCGCCGAATGGCGCGATTCAGCCGGGCGCTTCTGGACCGATCGTCTCGAGGCGCTCGACCGGCTTCTCGACGAGACGAACCGGCCCTATCCTCTCACCCCAAGGAGAACTGCGATGAACAATCTCGCCTTCCGCGACGACTACGGCACGCTGGTCGCGCCGAACACGCTCAGCATCCAGCGCTTGCTGCCTGGACCGATCGAGCGCGTCTGGGCCTATCTCACCGACAGCGGCCTGCGCCGCCAGTGGCTCGCCGCCGGCGACATGGACCTGAGGCCCGGCTCCGCCTTCGAATTCGTCTGGCGCAACGACGAACTGTCCGATCCCCCGGGCAAGCGGCCGGAGGGCTTTTCCGAAGAGATGTGCATGGCGAGCCGCATCGTCGAGGTCGACCCGCCCAACCGGCTCGTCTTCACCTGGGAAGGCAGCGGCGACGTGACCTTCGATCTCCAGCGGCAGGGCGGCAAGGTGATGCTGACCGTCACCCACCGCCGCCTGCCCGACCGCGACACGCTGCTCAAGGTCGCCGCCGGCTGGCACATGCATCTCGACATCCTCGTCGCCCGGGCGAACGGCATGCCCGCCGCCGAGTTCTGGTCCGGCTGGCAGAGGCTCCACGCCGACTACGAGCGCCGCATCCCGGCCTGAGGCGAAGACCGGGCCGCAGGCTCATGACGCCAATTGCCGGCTCGGCAGGCAAGTTCATGAGTTTACGGCCCGGACGACGCCTTGTAGACTGGACATATGGCGCTCAAGCGGATGGACAACGTCGGTATCGTCGTCGAAGACCTTACAGCGGCGATTGAATTCTTTCGCGAACTCGGCCTCGATCTCGAAGGACGGGCCACGATCGAGGGAGAATGGGCCGGACGGGTCACGGGACTGGGCGACCAGCACGTCGAGATTGCGATGATGCGCACGCCGGACGGCCACAGCAGGCTTGAACTCTCCCGCTTCCTCAAGCCGCCTGTCATCGCGGATCACCGCAACGCCCCGGTCAACGCCCTGGGCTATCTCCGCGTCATGTTCGCGGTGAGCGATATCGACGGGACGCTCGAAAGGCTCCGCAAGCGCGGCGCTGAGCTCGTCGGCGAAGTGGTCCGGTACAAAGACGCATATCGGCTCTGCTACATTCGGGGCCCCGAAGGAGTCCTCATCGGCCTCGCCGAGGAACTGAGCGGAGCGCAATAGGGCGATACGGCCCGGCACGCCTCCTAATGCTTGTCGCGGCCGAGGCCGATCAGCCGGTCGAGCGACAGCGCGCCGCCGCCGAACACGGCGAGAGTGAGCGCCATCGCCGCCCAGGGCAGGTGGAAGTTGGCCCAGCCTTCAGGCACCGTGATCTGGATCACCGCCGTCATGACCAGCAACGCCAGCGCCGCGAAACGCGTGCCGAGGCCTAGCACCAGGAGGACCGGCAGCACGATCTCGGCAATGCCCGCCGCATAGGCCGCGGTCATGGGGAACGGGTAGGGATACTGTGCGCCGAAGATGTGCAGCTTGAACTCCTGCCCAAACAGGTACTGCGCTCCGCCCGACAGCTGCAGGAACCCGTCCCATTTGGTCAGGCCCGACTTGTAGAACGGAACTGCCAGCGCCAGCCTCAGCGCAAACAGCGGCAGCGCCGCGGGGATCGCGGCGATCCAGCCTTCCACGCGCCGCAGCGGCGCCAGCAACTTCAGGCCGCCGCCCATCGCCGTCTCAGTCATCTCCGTCATCCTCGCCTCCTCCGTCCATCCGTGTCATGACCGAAAACGCGCCGAGGCCGGTGAGGCCGACCAGCGCACCGCCGAAATCGAAATCCGGGTCGGCGGGCAGCGCCTGCGCGGCCGCGTCGCCCAGCATCTCGCCGGCAAACAGCGCCGCGGCAAAGCCGGCGTCGCGGGTCGGCAGGATATGGATGCCGACCTCGAAGCCTGGCCGCGCGACCAGCACCGCCTCGCCACCCGCCGCCGAGACCGGCGCCACGGTCTCGGATTGATGCGCCTGCCAGATGCTGCCCACCGGAAAGCGCGAGCGCACCATCGCCGCGGCCGGATGCGGCGCGAGCCGCGTCTCAGCCAGCCGCTCCGGCGGCAGCGCGGCCAATTGCGCGATCGCGAGCGGCGCCGCGTCTGCGGCATGGTAGGCGCGTGTCACCGCCGCCTCGATCCGGGCTACGTCGGCGAGGTAGGGTACCGAGGCCGCGGGTGCGAAGGTCTCGATGAAATCGGCGAAGTCGTCGCCATAGGCGAAAAGCAGCGGCGAAGCAGGCCGCGCACCAGCGATGTAGGCGCGTGCCATCAGCGCGAAGAACTCCTCGCCGACCAGCCGCTCGACCACGCGAAACCGCGTCGCCAGCGCCTTGCGCAGGCCGACCGCCACATTGTTCCTGTAGACGGCAAAGCGCTTTTCGTCCGGCGCGCCGCGCGCGGTGGTCAGCCCCGCCGGCGGCGGCAGCGCGGGGTCCAGGATCGCCGCCGCGAAGGCCGCCTCGGTCGCCGCGTGGCCCATCGTCATGCGCTCCTCGACAGCGGGCGTCGCGCCGCCGCGTCGGCCAGCACGGCGTCGGCCCGGCGTGCCTCGTCGTAGAGCACGGCGAAGCCCGGCACGTCGTTGTCCCATTCGATCAGGGTCGCGACCGCGCCGCAGCGGCCGACCGTGTGGCGGTAGAGCGCAAAGACGTCCTCGCGCACCCGCGAGCCGTGTGCGTCGATCAGAAGCCGCTCGCCCGCCCCGTCGACCGTCTCGTCATAGCCGGCGAGGTGTATCTCGCCGACGCGGGCGAGCGGGAAGCGGTCGACATAGGCGAACGGATCGAGCCCGTGATTGACGGCCGACACCATGACGTTGTTGACGTCGAGCAGCAGGCCGCAGCCGGTGCGCTCGGCGACGGCATCGAGGAACTCGATCTCGTCGATCGAGCTCTCCTCGAACAGGACGTAGGTCGACGGGTTTTCGAGCAGCAACTGCCGGCCGGTCGCCTGCTGCACTTCGTCGACATGGTCGGCGACGCGCGCCAGCGTCTCGGGCGTATAGGGCAGCGGCAGGAGGTCGTTGAGGAAGCCCGTGTCGTGGGTCGACCAGGCCAGATGTTCGGAGAAGGATTGCGGCCGGTAGCGGTCGATCAAGAGGCGCAGCCGCGCCAGATGCGTCTTGTCCAGCGGCCTCGCCGCGCCGATCGACAGTCCGACGCCATGCAGCGACAGCGCGTAACGCGCGGACAGTTCCGCCAGCATGCGATGCGGCATGCCGCCGTCGCCCATGTAGTTCTCGGCGTGGACCTCGAGGAAGCCGATGTCCGGCGCCGTCTCGACGATGTCGGCATAGTGCTCCGGCTTGAAGCCCGCTCCGGCGCGCGGCGGCAGCCTGGATGCGTGCAGTGGCTCATATGGCATGGCGGATCTCGCTTCGATCGGACGTTCGGGTTCGGACAGTCGCCGCGGACGGCGTGGGCGGGACCGGCGCAGTCTCGCACCGGTCCCGCCCGAAGGCATCAGCCGGCCTTCGGCTCCAGCGAGCCCTTGTGGCCGTTCACATCCATCGACACGCAGGAGCCGGCGGGCACGGCCTTCCAGGCATTGCCCTGGTAGTCCATGGTCGAGGTGCCGGCGCAGGTGGTTCCCGCGCCCGCGGCGCAGTCGTTCTGGCCCTTCAGCGCGATGCCGTAGCACTTCTCCATGCCCACCATCTTCTCGGCGGGCAGCGGGGCCGAATAGGCCGCGGTGGCGAAGGCGCTGGCGAGCGAGCCGGCGAGGGCGAGTGCGATTGTCTGACGGTTCATGGTCTACTCCTCTGGAAGTCATCTTTGGAACGCGCCATGCGCTCCATGACGGTGACTTCGCTGCGGGAGGCTCCGGCGTTACACCGGCCGGCGAGCACGCTTTCGTGATGCCGGCGTGAGAAGGGTCGTGACATTTCCGCCGCCGCCCGTGTAACAAATGCCGCCGCCCGACGAAGATGGGATGAGAAGGTCTTGACCGAAGCCGACGAAGCGGACCTCGCCCGCATGTTCCGGGCAGCGCTTGAAGGCGACGAGCAGGCCTATGCCGCGTTCCTGGAGCGCGTGGCCGCGCTGGTGCGCGCCGTCACGAGACGCAAGGCCGGGAGCGGCGTCGACACCGAGGACGTCGTGCAGGAAACGCTGCTGGCCATCCATCTCAAGCGCCACACCTGGCGGCCCGACGCGCCGGTGCGCCCGTGGATCTTCGCCATCGCGCGCTACAAGCTGGTCGACAGCCTGCGGCGGCGCGGCCGCCGCGTCGAGGTCGACATCGCCGACTATGCCGAGACGCTGGCCGAGCCTGTCGAGGACGTTGCCAGCCCGCGCGAGGTCGAGCGCGCGCTCGACGAGCTGCCGCCCGGCCAGCGCCGGGTCGTCGCGGCGGTCGGCGTCGAGGGCCGGTCGATCGGCGAGGCGGCCGCGGCCTTCGGCATGAACGAGACCGCCGTGCGGGTCGCGCTGCACCGCGGCCTCGCCGCCATCGCAAGAGGACGACGCTAGAGCCATGTCCGACCAGGTTGAACCGTTCTGCCGGAGGGAATTCGGGCCAAGGTCGAGGTCTTCGGCGCGGCCGTGCTGGTGGCACGGCCAAGTCCGAAGACCGAAGGATTTGGCCCGAATTCACCCGGCCCGAAGGGTTTCCCGCTGGCGGGCGCCCGCGGCGTCAGGCGGACTTGGCCGTGCCACCGGCACGGCCTGCACCGCCTTCCTGGCGGATCGCCTCGCCATCGAGGAAACAGAACTGGTTCAACCTGATCGGACATTGCTCTAGATGGACACGCAGAGCCTCATTCGCGCCCTGTCGCAGGATGCCGCCGCCGGCGCCGCCCGGCTGGACCATCGGCTCGCCCTCGGCCTCGCGCTCGCGGCCGGGCTCGCGGCCATCGTCTGGTTCGTCCTGCTCGGGCCGCGTCAGGACATCGCCGAGGCGCTGACCACCGTCCGCTTCCCGTTCAAGTTCGTGGTGACCCTGGCGCTCGCCGTCTCGGCAGCCCTTGCCTGGCGCAGGATCGCCCGGCCGGGCGCGCCGCTCGCCACCGTCGCGCCGCTGCTGCTCGCCGCGCCGGTGCTGCTCGCCGCCGGCGTCGTCATGGAGCTGTTCGCCGTGCCCGAAGGCCAGCGGATGGCGCGCCTGATCGGCACCAACGCAACCGTCTGCCTCACCTTCATTCCGCTGATCGGCGCCCTGCCGCTCGCCGCGCTCCTCGCCGCTCTGCGCAATGGAGCGCCGACGCGGCCGACGCTCGCCGGCGCATTCTGCGGACTGGCTGCGGGAGGTCTCGCGGCGACGTTCTACGCCGCCCACTGCATCGACGATTCGCCGCTCTTCGTCGCCACATGGTACACGATCGCGATCGGCATGCTCACGCTCACCGGCGCGCTCGGCGGCCGTTTCCTGCTACGCTGGTAGCCGGAGACCGGTTCGAAATTCGCTCTGGCTTCGAGGACCGGTCTTAGTCCTTGGCGCGCTCGACATAGGACCCGTCGGCGGTCATCACCACGATGCGCGTGCCGACCTGGATATGCGGCGGCACCGCCGAGCGCACGCCGTTCGACAGCACGGCCGGCTTGTAGGAGGACGACGCCGTCTGGCCCTTGGTCACGGGCTCGGTCTCCACAACCTCCAGCGTCACGCGCTGCGGCAACTCGATCGACACCGCCACGCCCTCGTGCACCGACAGCGTCACCTGCATGCCCTCCTGCAGGTAAGGCGCATAATCGCCCACCACGTCGGGCGACACGGCAACCTGCTCGTAGGTTTCCATGTTCATGAAGTGGAAGCCTTCGCCGTCCTGGTAGAGGTAGTTGTAGGGCCGGTCCTCGACCAGCGCACGCTCCACCTGTTCCGTCGTGCGGTAGCGCTCCGACACCTTCACCCCGTCCGAGATGCGGCGCATGTCCAGCTGCGTCACCGGCGTGCCCTTGCCGGGGTGGATGTTTTCGGCGAAGAGGATCGAATACAGCTTGCCGTCCTTCTCGACGACATTGCCCTTGCGGAGCGAACTCGCAATCACCTTCACCATGCTCAACCCTCGAAATCGTCCTGGCGCGCCCTGCGCGGTTCCCCGCGCTCTAGCCCATCTTGCGCCGACTTGCCAGCCGGAGCGGGAGATTTCGCATTCGAAGCCCACCCGCTCTCGCCGTCATCCTCGAGCCCTTCGCCGTCATCCTCGGGCTTGTCCCGAGGATCTACTGCCGTGCGCGAGTCCACGCCGCGGCCCGGCCGTGGAGCGCCGTCGCACCGCGGTTGAAAATCGTCACCGTTGGCAGATCCTCGGGGTGAGATGGCGGTTCGCCCATCGGGCGAATTGCAAGGTCCGGTGGACCTTGCAAAGCCAATCGAACGTCCGAAGGGCCGGCCCGAGGATGACGACGCCTGGAGTCCTGCCATGACCGCCCCTTCCCCCTGGTGGACGCCGCACGTCCATGCCGACCGTCGCCCGCGCCTCCTTGCCCGCAACGCCATCGCCGCCGACATCCGCGCCTGGTTCGCGGCGCGCGATTTCGTCGAGGTCGACACCGCCATCCTGCAGGTCTCGCCCGGCAACGAGGCGCACCTGTCGGCCTTTTCCACCGAGGCGATCGCGACCGGCGGCGAACGCCGCCCGCTCCACCTCCACACTTCGCCCGAATTCTCCTGCAAGAAGCTGCTCGCCGCCGGCGAGCGCCGCATCTTCTCCTTCGGCAAGGTGTTCCGCAACCGCGAGCGCGGCGCGCTGCACTCGCCCGAATTCACCATGGTCGAGTGGTATCGCGTCGGCGAGCCCTACGAGACGCTGATGGACGACTGCGCCGCCTTCCTCCAACTCGCCGCTACCCGCACCGGCGCCTCCCGCTTCTCCTTCCGCGGCCGCGAGGCCGACCCTTTCGCAACCCCCGAGCGCCTCACGGTGCGCGATGCCTTCTCCCGCCACGCCGGCATCGACCTGATGGCATCGATCCGCCCCGACGGCTCGACCGACCGCGACATCCTCCACGCCGCCGTCTCCGCCGCCGGCATCCGCACCGCGCCCGACGACACCTGGGCCGACCTGTTTTCGCGCGTCATGGTCGAGAAGGTCGAACCCAATCTCGGCGTCGGCGCCGCCACCGTTCTCTGCGAATACCCGACCGCCGAAGCGGCTCTTGCGCGGCCCACCGCGCACGACCCCCGTGTCGCCGAGCGCTTCGAGCTCTATTGCTGCGGCGTCGAGCTCGCCAACGGCTTCGGCGAACTCACCGACGTCGCCGAACAGCGCCGCCGCTTCGAGGCCGAAATGGACGAAAAGCAACGCATCTACGGCGAGCGCTACCCGCTCGACGAGGACTTCCTTGCCGCGCTCGCGATCATGCCCGACGCCTCCGGCGTCGCCCTCGGCTTCGACCGGCTGGTGCTGCTGGCGACAGGCGCCCGCCACATCGACGAGGTGATCTGGACGCCGCTGGCCGACGGCTGAGCCGCGCATTGTCGCACATGTGCGTCTCCTGTCGGAACCGCGTCCCCTCCTGATCGTTCACCTCGCCTGAGGGGTTTTCGAGCCGGCGCAGGGCAGACGGAACGCTTTGCGCCGTTGGAGTGGCATGGGTTGGCTGTGACATCCATCGTTCACGACCGCGCTGCGTCCGACGGCCGGGGCGCAGGCGCGGCGGGTCTCGTGCGCCGCCTGCGCAACCGGCTCGCCTCGTCGCTCGCCATGCAGTTCCTCGCCGTCGGCGGGGTCGTGTCGCTCATGGCGATGCTTGTGGTCGGCGCCGCCGTCACCTCCCTCATCGAACGCGCCGTCACCCGCAACGCCGCCGCCCACACCGCGCTCTATGTCGACAGCGTGATCGCGCCCCTCCTGCCGGACATGCGCACCAGCACCGTGCTGGATGACGTGGTGCGCCGCGCCCTCGACGAGACGCTCGGCCAGGGCGCGCTCGGCCGGCGCCTTGCCGCCATGCGGCTGTGGTCGCTCGACGGCACCATCCTCTACGCGCAGGACGACAGCCTGATCGGCCGCCGCTTTCCGGTGACGCCCCAGCTCGGCCAGGCCTTCGCCGGCAACATCGTCGCCGACTACGACCGCTTCGACGCGCTCGACGGCAACGCCATCACGCCGGAGGGGCCGCTGCTCGAGATCTACAATCCGATCCTGCAGCCCTGGTCGGGCGACGTGGTCGCGGTCATCGAATTCTACGAGCGGGCCGAGGACCTCGAGGCGACGCTCGTCAATGCGCGGCTGCGCAGCTGGGCGGCGGTCGCCGCGGTCACCTGCCTGTTCTTCCTGGCGCTCAGCATGATCGTGCTGCGCGGCAGCCGCACCATCGACCGCCAGGCCGGCGACCTCAACGCCCGCGTCGCCGAGCTCACCGGCCTCCTGGAGCAGAACCGGGCGCTGCATCTGCGCGTCCAGCGCGCCACGCGCGAGGCGACTGCGCTCAACGAGAGCTACCTGCGCCGGCTCGGCGCCGACCTGCACGACGGCCCCGCCCAGTTCGTCGCGCTCGCCGCCATGCGCCTCGACAGCGATCTCGTCCTGTCGCACGATGCCGATCCGGCGCGGCGGGAACAGGAGATCCGCTCTATCCGCGGCCGGCTGTCCGAGGCGCTCGACGAGATCCGCGCCATCTGCCGCGGCCTCGTCCTGCCGCAGATCGAGACCTCGGACCTCGCCGGCGTTGTCGGCCACGCCGTCGAGGCCTACGAGAAGCGCACCGGCTCGCGTGTCGCGCGCCGCTTCGACGCCGTCGACGCGCCGGTGGCGCTGTCGCAGCGCATCTGCGCCTACCGTTTCGTCCAGGAAGCTCTCAACAACGGCTACCGCCATTGCCGCGGCGCCCGCCAGCGCGTCGCCATCGACGCCGGCGGCGGCCGGCTGACGATCTCGGTCGGCGACGACGGCCCCGGCTTCGATCCGGCGGCGGTCGGCCCCGACAGTCTCGGCATCGCCGGCATCCGCGAGCGCATCGAAAGCCTCGGCGGCACGTTCCTGCTCGACACGTCGCCCAGGGGCACGACGCTCGCCATGGTGCTCGACCTGGAGGCGCCGGCATGACCGAGCGCCTCTCCGTCGCCGTCGTCGACGACCATCCGCTGTTCCGCGAAGGCGTCGTCAGAAGCCTGAGCGAGACCGGCCGTTTCGCCATCGTCGCCGAGGGCAGTTCGCGCGACGACGCGGTGCGCATCGCCGCCGAAACCCGGCCCGACCTGATGCTGATCGACCTGTCGATGCCGGGCAACGGGCTCGCCGCCATCGCGCCCATCCTCGCAGCATATCCGCAGACGCGCATCGTCGTATTGACCGTGTCCGAGACCGCCGAGGATCTCGCCGCCGCGCTCAACGGCGGCGCCAGTGGATACCTTTTGAAAGGCGTCGGCTCGCGCGCGCTGGCCGAGATCCTGTCGGCGATCGCCGCCGGCGAGACCTATGTCACGCCCAGCCTCTCTGCCCGTCTCCTGTCGCACCTGTCGGGCGACCGGGCCTCGCCCATCGCCACCGATCCGGTCCATTCGCTGAGCGTGCGGGAAAGGGAAGTGCTCGGGCTCGTCGCCGCCGGTCTCAGCAACAAGGAGATCGCCATCCGGCTCGACCTGCAGGAAAAGACGGTGAAGCACCACGTCTCGCGCATCCTGTCCAAGCTCGGCGCGGGCAACCGTACCGAGGCCGCGATGCGCTTTCACGGCGTCGGCGCCACCGGCCGGGCGGCCCCGCTCAGTTCCGCTTCAGGCGCTGATAGTCGGCCGCGTTCGCCGGCCGGTTGATGATCCGCCGGCCCTTGGCGTCGCGCATCTCGTAGCGGCCGCCGCGCACCGATTCCTGGATGCCGTTGCGGTGCCGGATGACGACTGGCGCGGCCCGTTTCGACGGCTTGGAAGCCTTGCCCTTGCCGGCATTGCCCTTGCCGTTGCCGCCGCCCTTGCCGTTGCCCCCGCCACCCTTGCCGCCGCCGCCCTTCTTGGCGTGCGCGGCCGCGGCCTCGACCGACAGCCCGTCCGGCGTCACGTGGATCGCGCAGGGCGCGGCGATGAGGGCCGCCGCTATCGCCGCCACCGTCAAAGTCCTCCTTAGATGCAGAAAACGACCCATGCCGGTTCCCTAGGACACGCGCCACCACGGCGCACCGGTCTTTCAACGGATGCCCGCCGGACGCGTTCCGTCCGGCGGGCACGACGCGGGAAGGGACAGGGCCGCGCCGGGGGACTTTGCGTCAGCCGGCCATCAGGCCGACGCCGACGAAAGCGAAGCAGAAGACGAACAGGGGCCCGAGCAGCCAGCGGGCCTGATAGACGCTGTTTTCCATGACGTGATCCTCATGTTGACGGGCCGTTGCGGACCTGGCCTGCCAATCGCAAATGCGGCGCGCCTGTTCCCCCGATCGGCCCAATGCGCCGCCGCAATAGGCCCAAAGGCCCAGCCGGCCCGGCCAAAGGTCCGCGCCCGATGGGCATGAAGCCCGCATGCCGGAACGCTCCTCTCGCCCTCACGTTCGTCGGTCGGCTTCCAACAAGCGGAAGTTTTCTGAAACACGAACCCGAGAGGAAGCGTCATGATACGCACAACACTCGCCGCGCTCGCTTTGGGCACCGTTGCCGGCAGCGCGCTCGCGCAGACCACGGTGGTCATCGCGCCGGAGCAGGAGACCCTGATCCGCGAATACGTGACCACGCACACCGTCGCGCCCGCCGAGATCACCGGCGTGGAGATCGCCGTCGGTGCGACCCTGCCCGAGACCGTGGAACTTCACGCCCTGGAAGTGCCTGACGTCACCTATCGCTACGTCGTCGTCGACGGGAAGACCGTCCTGGTCGAGCCCGAGACGCGCAAGATCGTCCACGTGATCGAGAAGTAGCGCAAAAGCCGGCCGTCCGGCCGGCTCCCAACTTCAACGACAGGAGAAGACAGATGAAACGCTTCAACAAACTCGGCTTTGCCGCGGCCCTGCTCGCCGGCTCCGCCCTTTCCGTCACCACCGTTTCCGCGCAGGAGGCTACGGACACCACCAAGCCGCGCCTGCAGCAGGACCAGAAGGCCCCGTCGGCCAAGTCCGCGGCGCCCGGCCAGAAGAAGCTCGACGGCCAGGCCGCGACCGAGATGGCGCCCGGCCAGAAGCAGACGTCCGGCGAGGTCGACAGCGCCGCCGAGGCGGCTCCCGGCCAGGTGAAGACCGAGGGTCAGGCCGAGGCCACCGGCGACACGATGAAGAAGACCGACGGCCAGGCCGATGCGGCGGGCACGGCGGGCGAGAAGAAGCCCGACGACAAGGCCGCGACCGAGCTCGCGCCGGGCCAGAAGCAGAAGACCGGCCAGGCCGACGCGCAGGACGCGGCGCCCGGCCAGCAGCAGAAGATGGGCGAGGCTGACGCCAAGGACGCCGCCCCCGGACAGATGAAGCAGGACCAGGCGGCCGGCGAGCAGCAGCCGTCCGACGAGACCACCGCCTCGATCGACATCTCGGCCGAGCAGAAGACCGAGATCCGCACGATCATCCGGGAGGCCAAGGTCGAGCCGGCTGACATCGACATCGACCTGCGCGTCGGCGTCGAGGTGCCGCGCACGGTCGAGCTGCATCCGCTGCCGCCGCGCTTCGTCGAGATCGTGCCGGAATATCGCGACTACGTGTTCTTCGTGCTCGCGGACGGCCGTGTCGTCATCGTCCGGCCGAACACCTACGAGGTCGTCTACATCCTCGTGGTCTGACCTCTGAGTAGCAAGACCGGGTCTGCCGCCCGCTCCCCGGTCTTACACGACAGGCGCCGCGCCCCGCCCGCGCGGCGCCTGTTGGCGGTTTGGGGAGGCGGACTGCGCGCCGGTTCCTTGAGGATTTGCCGCGGCGCTCGTCAGAAACGCCACCTTCGACTCCAGATAGAAGGGAATGCGCGGGAACTCGCGCTTCAGGCTCAGCGCGCATTTTTCGCGGTAAGGCGGGTCGAACAGCACGCCGTAGACGTAGTGGAAGATGTCGTCCTTGGTGAGGGCGCGGCTCCCTCCCCCTTGAGGGGAGGGTCCGGCCGCAGGCCGGGGGTGAGCGGCTCGGCGAGCCACGCCCGCGCCAGCTTGCCCGGAATGTCAAAGGCGCCTCCCTTGGTGTCGCCCATGAAGGCCGCCCCCGCATTCTCCCGCAGCCGCTTCGCCGTCGTCAGGTCGCTGGCGCTGGCGGACAGGTCGGAGAAGATCGCCGGCACGGCGAGGCCGTTGAGACGCGGCAAGGCGCGCGCGTCCCCCTCCCCCTTGTGGGGAGGGGTAGGGGTGGGGGTGCTTTCTGCCGCGTCCGCGCCGGCACCCCCACCCGCGCCTTCGGCGCGACCTCCCCACAAGGGGGAGGTGGAGGCGTCCCGCCCGCGAAAGCACACGAGGCTGACCCTGACCGCCGCGCCGTCGACGATCCACGGCTCGCCCGACCAGACGTCGAACAGTTCGGCATCCTGCATCAGCCCCTCGACCACCTTGCGGTTGGCGCCGCCGCGAATGGAATTGGTCGAGACCAGCCCGGCGGTCGTCGTGCGGCCCGCCGCGATCTGCTTGCGCGCCTTCTCGAACCAGTAGGTGACGAGATCCGCCTCTCGCGGCACGCGCCCGTCATAGACCTTAAACAACGTCTCGACCGCCCCGTCGCGCAGCTTCTTGCCGCCCAGGAACGGCGGATTGCCGACGATGAACTCCGCCTCCGGCCATTCGGCCTCGATAAAGGGCGGCGGCGCTCCCTCCCCCTCGAGGGGAGGGTGGCGCGAAGCGCCGGGTGGGGTCGCCGCGGCAGTGCTCGACGATGTGGAGCTTCCTTCTGAGGCTACCCCCTCCGCCCGCTCCGCGGGCACCTCCCCCGCAAGGGGGGAGGGAGAGACCAGCGCATCCCTGCACTCGATATTGTCCAGCCGGCGCAGGATCGGATCGTCCTTGGCGTAGATGGCGTTCTTGATCTTCCACTGGATGTAGCCGATCCAGATCGTCGTGCGGGCCAGCTCTGCCGCCAGCGGGTTCAGCTCGATGCCGCGCACGATCTCGGGTCCGACCAGAAGCTGCGTGTTGGGCAGGCCCATCGCCTCCGTTTCCAGCACCACCCTGTTCTCGATGTCCTTCACCGCGTGCAGGGCGAGATAGAGGAAATTGCCCGAGCCGCAGGCCGGGTCGAGAATACGCACCGCGCGCAGCCGGTCGAGGAAGACGGATCGCGCCGCCTCGGCGGCCTCGGCGGGCCTCATGGCGCGGCCGGTGCGCGCCGTTTTGGGCGGCTTGACCGCGCCGGTCAGCAGTCCCTCGATCCTGGCCTTCACCTCGGCCCATTCCGCCAGCAGCGGGCGCACCACCACCGGTTCGACGATCATCATGATCTTGTCCGGATCGGTGTAGTGCGCACCGATCTGCGCCCGCTTGTCGGGGTCGAGAAAGCGCTCGAACAGCGTGCCGAAGATGGTCGGGTCGATCAGGTCCCATTCCATCGAACCCAGCGCCACGAGAAGATCGATCTCGCCATGCTGCAGGTCGAGCGCGCTGCGCCCGTCGAACAGGCCGCCGTTGAAATGCGCGATGTATTCGACGCCGTGGAAGCCGCCCTTCTCCATCGCGGCGAACAGTTGGTCGAGCATGGCCTTGGCGTCCTGCGGCCGTCGCGACGCGGATTTGAGCAGTTTGGTGAAATAGTCCTCCGGCAGCAGCTTGGCGTCTTCGGCGAAGAAGCAGAAGACGAGCTGGTTGACGAAATGCGCGACCGCCTCCCGGTCGGGATTGCGGTGCTGAAGACGCTCGGCGATGGCCGAGAAGCGGTTTGCCGCCTCCGCCGTCAGCGAGGCGCGGGTCTTCTGCGGCTTCAGCTTCGCCGGGTCGTGGAAGACCGCATGCAGGATCGCCCGCTTGTCGGCGTCCAGCAGGTCATCGAGCGCCAGCGTGTAAGTCTTGGGGACGGTGTTGGTCCAGGCCGTGACGATCTTGAAGTGCTCGGTGTCGCAGGCGACATGCAGCGGCGGGTTTTCCAGCGCGGACGCGTAGCGCGTCAGCTGCTCCAGCGCGGTGTCGAGATTGCGCCGGCGCTTCTTGTATTCCCAGGCGAAATGGCCCCGCTTCCAGACGTCCGCGAAGCCGTCGCCGCCGCCGGTCTTGGTGACGCCCTTCTCGAAGGCATAGTCCTCGCCCCTTCTGTCGGCCTCGGTCGGCGTCGGATGATCGAACAGGTGGCACAGGTCGATGAAATGCTCCTGCGCCGAGGCCCGCTCGGTCAGCTCGTTGCCCTTCCACTTCTTGATGAACTCGTGCGGCGTCATGGTGCGACATAAGCCGATTTGGCGCGCCGCGTCACCAGCCCGGCAGATGCATTTCCCCCCACCCTTCCCCCCCGCGCCACTCCCTGCTAAAGGCGCGCGCATGACCTTTCCGCTCGACCACATCCGCAATTTCTCCATCGTCGCCCATATCGACCACGGCAAGTCGACGCTGGCCGACCGGCTGATCCAGCTCACCGGCGGGCTCGACGCGCGCGAGATGGAGGGCAAGGAGCAGGTGCTCGACAACATGGACATCGAGCGCGAGCGCGGCATCACCATCAAGGCGCAGACCGTGCGCCTGTCCTACCGGGCGAAGAACGGCGAGGACTACGTCCTCAACCTGATCGACACGCCCGGCCATGTCGACTTCGCCTACGAGGTGTCGCGCTCGCTCCGCGCCTGCGAGGGCTCGCTCTTGGTGGTCGACGCCTCCCAGGGCGTGGAAGCCCAGACGCTCGCCAATGTCTACCAGGCGATCGACGCCGACCACGAGATCGTCGTGGTGCTCAACAAGGTCGACCTGCCGGCGGCCGAGCCCGAGCGCATCCGCGAGCAGGTGGAGGAGGTGATCGGCATCGACGCCTCCCAGGCGGTGCTGATCTCGGCCAAGACGGGGCTCGGCGTTCCGGATGTGCTCGAAGCCATCGTCCACCAGCTGCCGCCGCCCAAGGAGGGCGATCCGGCAGCACCCCTCAAGGCGATGCTGGTCGACAGCTGGTACGACGCCTATCTCGGCGTCATCGTGCTGGTGCGCGTCATCGACGGCACGCTCAAGAAGGGCCAGACCATCCGCAT
Organism: Mesorhizobium sp.; assembly: GCA_019635735.1. Taxonomy (GTDB): domain Bacteria; phylum Pseudomonadota; class Alphaproteobacteria; order Rhizobiales; family Rhizobiaceae; genus Mesorhizobium_A. The sequence continues at coordinate 4,763 of JAHBYX010000013.1, read as the reverse complement.
GATGGGCACCGGGGCGAAATATCCGGTCGAGCGCACCGGCGTGTTCACGCCCAAGATGATCCAGGTCGACGAGCTCGGCCCCGGCGAGTTCGGCTTCATCACCGCCTCGATCAAGGAAGTGGCCGACACCCGTGTCGGCGACACGATCACCGAGGACCGCCGGCCGACGGCCGCCGCGCTCCCCGGCTTCAAGCCGGCGCAGCCGGTGGTCTTCTGCGGCCTGTTCCCGGTCGACGCCGCCGATTTCGAGGATTTGCGCGCCGCGATGGGCAAGCTGCGCCTCAACGACGCCTCCTTCTCCTTCGAAATGGAGACCTCCGCCGCGCTCGGCTTCGGCTTCCGCTGCGGCTTCCTGGGCCTCCTCCACCTCGAGATCATCCAGGAGCGGCTGGAGCGCGAGTTCGACCTCGACCTGATCGCCACCGCGCCTTCCGTCGTCTACCGCATGGCGATGACCGACGGCACCACCAAGGAGCTGCACAACCCGGCCGACATGCCCGACCTCGTGCGCATCGACCATATCGAGGAGCCGTGGATCCGCGCCACGATCCTCACGCCCGACGACTATCTGGGCTCCATCCTGAAGCTCTGCCAGGACCGGCGCGGCGTCCAGCACGACCTCTCCTATGTGGGCAAGCGCGCCATGCTGGTCTACGACCTGCCGCTCAACGAGGTCGTGTTCGACTTCTACGACCGGCTGAAGTCGATCTCCAAGGGCTATGCCTCGTTCGACTACCACCTGACCGACTACCGCGAGGGTGACCTCGTCAAGATGTCGATCCTGGTCAACGAGGAGCCGGTCGACGCGCTCTCCATGCTGGTCCACCGCACGGCGGCCGAAAAGCGCGGCCGCGCCATGTGCGAGAAGCTCAAGGAGCTGATCCCGCAGCACATGTTCAAGATCCCGATCCAGGCGGCCATCGGCGGCAAGGTCGTCGCCCGCGAAACCATCTCGGCGCTGCGCAAGGACGTGACGGCGAAGTGCTACGGCGGCGACGTGACCCGCAAGCGCAAGCTCTTGGACAAGCAGAAAGAGGGCAAGAAGCGGATGAGGCAGTTCGGCAAGGTGGATATACCGCAGGCGGCGTTTATCGAGGCGTTGAAGATGGGGGATAACTGACGAAGGCCGCACTCGAAATAAAGCTTCTTTCCTGGACAAAGCAGGCGGCCGCAGGCCGCCCTGATCCAATTCTCATACCGTGACGATGACGCACTGGCTCTCCTAAGATAGAAGAATTAGATGCTGCCGATTAAAGAAGTATACGTTCGACGTGTAATAAATTCTATGCAAAATATGAATTACCTGAGTAATGGTAGACGCTCAAAATACTTCTTTCTAGCCCATCCTCTCGCGGAATATCCAATTATTGGATCGTAAATCTCTACTAGGACCCATTTCCCCTGCTTGTGGATTAGTTGGGCAATCCCGCCGAGAGGTATAAGTCCGACCGTTTCAGAGCTCATAGTCATGCTTGCCTTAAGCGGTACCGCTCTCTTGGAGACATAGTAAACAGCGGCTGGATCGCTCGACCTTTTCAAGGTGTCCTGTATCCGACTTTCTATCTTATTTAGTCCTTCTTCCAGCTTATCGGCCGCCCGCACCGAGTCCTCATTTGACTCTTCAAGCAAGCGGCCAATGCGCTCAATCGCGTTAATCTGCCGTTGTCCTGTCTCAGAATTGTTTGCTTACCACGCGAGTAGGATTTGAACCACCATCAGTGTGATTATGATCCAGTTGGCCAGTCCGATCGATTCAGGAAGCGTCTTAAACCCCCGAAACAATACGGTGCCATCGGACTCGAGTTGTCGGAGAAAGAATTCAACCTTATCGGTTTCGTCGGGCTGGCTGTCGGCGTTCCACGCGGACTCATAGATCACAACTGCGGCGTTGGGGGGCTCAGATTTCGCGCCCGACCGAATCCGCTTGAGTGCCAAGTCGCGACTGATAGTGGCGCCAGCAACGACTGCTGGCGACGCCGCCCTCGTAAGCACTGCAAGGTCCAAGGCACTTACCGCGCTGGCGAAGCCAACGCTCAAACCGAGGCCCATTGCCTCCTTGATCGCCCGGCTGGTCGCGCTCATCTCGGCCATCTGTTTGGTGAGGCCTGCGGTCGCTCCGAGGCCCATTGCCTCCTTGATCGCCCGGCTGGTCGCGCTCATTTCGGCCATCTGTTTGGTGAGGCCTGCGGTCGCTCCGAGGCCCATTGCCTCCTTGATCGCCCGGCTGGTCGCGCTCATCTCGGCCATCTGTTTGGTGAGGCTTGCGGTCGCTCCGAGGCCCATTGCCTCCTTGATCGCCCGGCTGGTCGCGCTCATCTCGGCCAGGGTGGGCCGCAGGTAGCTGTTAAGCTGCGTTAGCCAAATTCGCCGGCCACCAGACCGGGCTATTTGCTGATGCCTTCATTATTGCAATACCGCGTTCGGCATCGACACGACGCTTATAGCCTTCGCTGCTGACGGCAATTGTCTCGCCGTTAGAAGCTTCGTAACTCCAACGCCATTCATCGCGGTTGTCTTTATACAACCAATACGAGGGGTACGTACGCTGCGCCATCGGAGTATCTCCTTAGTTTGGCATGGCGAACGTCAGGCTTGACCATAGGAGCTTTATCTGATTCAACATCAGCGTACGAAGTACCCATACCTGCGCCTGACGTCTAAAATGTGCAGGTGTAACTCAGAAACCGTCGCGGCTCCCCAGCAAGCGGCGGTTTCTTCGTTAAGGCTGCCTAGATTTGAGGCATGTATTTACTGGAGTCAAGACGCGCCAATGCGCTCGGTAACACTCTGTTAACGAGTAGTAGAATCACCAACAATTTCAAACGCTTGCTTAGCTCCTCCCAGAGCAGAAAACGTAGCGCATAACGCTTTCCCGTAACGGGTATTTATACCCAGATCCTCGCATGTGGCAAATAGTGATTCTGCTGCATTGCACAGTAAGTCAGCAATACTGTCATTGTTTGAAGTCTGATGTCGATGTGCCGCTACATCATCGCTCTCGCCGAAGAATCCCGCCGCCTCTCCGAAGCCGCCGGCGGCAAGGTCAGCCCCGCCGTTCAGCGGCTCCACGCCGAGAGCGCCAAGCGCTGGGCGAAGGTCTACGAGGCGCTGGCCGGCTAGCGCCTGTCCTTCCCCCCTTGTGGGGGAAGGTGGATCGGCCAAAGGCAGAGACGGATGAGGGGTGCTGGACGGAGTGAGGCGCTTCAGGCACCGCAGGTTCGCCCCTTCCATCGTCCCGTTTCTTCCAACACCCCTCATCCGCCCCTTCGGGGCACCTTCTCCCACAAGGGGAGAAGGACCAGCCGCCCCTCACCCACCCTGTGCCTCCACCTGCCTGTCCGCCAGCATCTCCGCCGTCGTCTGCACGGTCGCGAGCAGCACGATGCCGGCGAGGATCGCGAGCACGGCCAGCGCCACGGTGCGTTCGCGGTGGACGAGGGGCCGGCCCTCGCGCCGCTCCAGCGCCGCCTTCTGGGCCGCGTCGCGCCCGGCGAGCCAATAGGCGGCGGCAACGCGGAACCCACTCACCACCATCGCCCCGCCCAGCGCAATCTGCGCCACCACAACGAGCATCTGCCACGTCATACCGCATCATAGCGCGGGACGGCGGGCGGCGGTAGCGGCTGTCCAGCGAACCGGCGCCCGGAGCGGGGCCCGCTGCCTGCGGCAGCTCCCACTCGTTGGACGCCTTTCGTCATGCCACCGGCATGACGAATTCGCCTTCGGCGAACCGGCGTCTCACCTCTCAAACCGCATCACCAGTTCTTCTCCCACGTCCTCCCGCCATCCGCCGACATGGCCTGTTCCCACGCCGGGGCCGCGCCGGCCGTCCAGTCGAACCTGACCTTCACCGGCACCCCGCCCTCGACATCGTCGCCGAAGAACACCCCGCGCCCGCCCTCGAAGCGGCCGACGGTGGGCGGGAGTGAGGAGCGGTCCGCATAGCGGACGGAAAGCCAACGATTTGGCTTTCCGAGCGACGAACGCCCGGAGCCATAGCGGAGGGCAGGTGGCTTATCGTGTCCGACCAGTAGATCGACCACAGGCCGGTCGCGGGGTCGTAGAGGCGCAGCGTCATGCCGGTGAAGCCCTTTGCCGGCACGAACATCTGGTCGAGATTGCCGCCGTAGACGCCGTCGGGGTGTGCGACCGGTTCGCGAAGCGAATCGATCGTGCCGGTGGCACGATCGAAGGTCGGCGAACGCTGGGGAGCTGCCGAAGGCAGCGGGGTCCCCGGCAGAGGCATCACCTTCTCCACCCTCGACGTCGCGGGAAACACCTCCCAGTCGGTGGACCCCTTCAGCCGCCGCCGCAGCCGCTCGTTGGCGATGCGTCACTCGCCCACCAGGAAATCGAAATCGCCAAATCCCTGCATCATGTCCTCCCGTCGAAGACGCATCCTACGACGGGGCTGCTGACAGGCGTGGCAGGAGAACCGGCCAGGCCTTCTGCTTCCTTACACCCGAACGCCCCCTCCACCACGCTTCGCGTAGTCCCCCTCCCCCGCTTCGCAGGGGAGGATAGCCGGCCGCGCCGTCGCGCCCTATCCTCCCCCGTTTACGGGGGTCCGAAGGACGGGCGAGACAGGTGGCTCGCCCCGGCAAGGGACCACGAAGTGATGGAGGGGCGCGCGCCAAGCACGATGCGATGTCGATGTTGTCCCCCGTTGATCGATTCCCGCCCCCCCTCCCGCGCCAACCCCTTGCCCCGCCCCTTCCCTCCAGCCGTCATCCCGCAGGCCGAAGGCCATGCGGGATCCATTT
>JAHBYX010000012.1 GCA_019635735.1 Mesorhizobium sp. | reverse complement strand
CCGAGTTCGAACCACGCCTCGTTATCGACAAATGCGCCGGCCACGCGCGCGCCATGGACGAGCAGCAGCAGTTCAAGTACTGCGCGCCAGATGACCAGCATCGCGAGCGTGGTGAGAAATGCCTTTGTCCTGAGGATACCGATCAGGACACCGTGAATGGAGCCCATCGCGGCTCCCGCCAAGGGGCCGGCAACCAGCGCCATCCACATCGGCGCCCCGTAGACGTTGATCAGGTAGAGCGCGACGAAATTGGCCATCGCGTAGACCGCGCCGATCGACAGGTCGATACCGCCGCAATAGACAACGACTGCCAGCCCGAGCGCGACCAGACCGAGTTCAGAGAACTGCCTGCCAATGGATGCGAGGTTGCTTGCGCCGAGATAACCGGGCGCAAGGTATTGAGCTGCGGCCAGCGTAAGCAGCATGACCGTGACGGGGACGACGGAGTCGATCCACGGCTTGGACAGGACCTCTCCAACGAGATGTCCCGGCCAAAGCCGCTTGATCGACCCCGAGCGCGGATGTCGGTTCATCGCCAAGACGTCCGCCCGTTGTCCAGACCTTTCACTTCTTCGCCGGATCCCAGCAGAGCGTGTCGCTGTAGTTCTCCAGCGAAATCTCCTGCAGCGGCGAATAGATCGCACCCTTCAACGTGCCTGGGGTATAGTCGTTCTGGAAAAGATAAGTGAGCAGCTGCATGACGTCACGCGCCTGATTGGGTGCGTCGTAGCTCCAGAACTTGGTGAAGTCGCCCGACTTCACGGCGTCGCAGGCGTAACGCGAACCGCCGTCGTTGGAGTAGCTGAACACCTTTCCTTTCAGACCTGCCTCGCTGATCGCCTGGCCGACGCCCATGGCCATCACGCCCCACATTCCATAAAAGGCGCACAGGTCCGGATGCTGCTGCAGCATCGTCACCGCGAGATCGTGCGCCTTGTTCGGATCCCACTGGCCACCCTGGTTGGCGACGATCGACATTTCCGGATGCTCCGCGAACACCGACTCTACGCCCGCCATCTGGTAGAAGCTGTCGGAGGCTGTCACGTCGCCTTGGATGATCGCGACCTTGCCACTGCGGCCGCTGTCCTTGCCGCACTGCTTGACCATTTCCTGCGCGGTCACGACGCCGACGCCAGTCCAGTCGACGCCGACATGCGCGGTCGAATTCATCAACGATTTCTGATTAAGCTGGATGACGATGATGCCTTCTTCCTCGGCTTTCTTGATCTGACGGGCAGTCAGTGACAGGTTCCAGTTCTGGATGATGATGGCGTCCGGCTTCTCGCCCAGCAGCGCATCGAATGCCTGGACCTGCGCTTGCGTATTCCAGTTGGAGTCACGGACAGAATAGTCGATTCCAAGCTTCGCGCTGGTATCGGTGAAGACCTTATGCCATGCGGCTGTCAGGTCGACGCCGAGCGTCGTGACAAGAAAGACGACCTTTTTGCCTTTGACCGCATCAACATAAGGCTGCCGAAGCGACTCGACGCGATCGGCGTCCTGCGCAACGGCTGGAGCTGCGAAAGACAGCGCGAGCGCTGACGCAAGTGCAAGCCGTGTCAGGCGTTTGATATTCGAGTATGCAGACATGTCACTTCCTCCCAGTTTGACCGCCCACGAATGTGGGTGGCTAAATATCGCTCTGCCGGTCCGTCTCTTCGTCCCGTGGATGCAGTGCGTTGTCGATGATGATCGCAGCCAGCAGGACCACGCCCTTGAGGAGATCCTGATACTGCTTGGTAAGATCCATGATGGTGACTCCGTTCAGCATGATTCCGATCAGAAGTGTTCCAGCCAATACGCCGACAATGCTGCCGGAACCGCCCGACAGGCTGACCCCGCCAAGCACGACGATAAGGATCAGGTCGAACAGGATGCCACCCTCGGCGACGCGCACGGAAAAGGTTGGGTTGGCGCCGACAAGCGTCAGTCCGCCAGCAAAGGCGACACACGCTGCGAATGTGTATTGCGCGACCGTGAGTGGTCTTATGCCGATTCCCGAGAGCCGCGCCGTTTCGACATTGTCGCCCATGGCGTAGACGAAACGGCCCCATCGTGTGCGCGCCAATGCGAAGTGGCCCGCAAGCAACGCCGCGCAGGCGATCCATATCGAAACAGGAATCCCGAGCACGACGCCTTGGCCAAGCCAGGCCGTGAAGCTTGCCTCGGGCGGCAGGTAGACCACCGTCCCGAACACCATGAACAATTGACTGGCACCGAGCAGGATCGTCGCGGACGCCAGGGTGGTGAAAAGGGCCGGGATTTCCATGAAGGCAACGAGCAGCCCGTTGACGGCACCCACTCCCGCGGCGAACGCGAGGCCAATGAGCAGCGCCTGCCATTCCGGGACGCCCTGGCCCACAAGGAACACCGCCCATGAGCCGCTGACCGCCATCATGGCGGCGATCGAAAGGTCAATGCCGCGCGCAATGACGACAATCGACAGCCCGGCGCCGAGGATACCCAGAACCGCAATGCTGCGCACCAGCGAAAGCAGGTTTGACGAGGAAAGGAAGCCGTCCAGAAGCGTACTAAACGCGAGGAACTCGATCGCGACGAGCATCATGATGATCCCCTCCTGCGAGATCATGTCCCGCAAAGGTACGCGTTGCGACGCTACCGGGGCATCGACGGCTTCGCTAGATCGCGGATCTTCCTGCATGGTACCGGCCCGGTGTCGGCTCTATTCTTGTGAAATCTGGGTGAAACGCTGGATGACAGGCGCGCCATCCATGAACTCGCCCATCTTCCGGCCCAGCGTCCGGAAGTAGTCTGCCTTGCGGTGGGCCTCGATCGCGGCATCGTCACTGAACCGCTCGACGAAGACGACCGTGTCGGGATCATCGCTGGCGCAGATCGTGTACTGCGCACAGCCGGCCTCATTGGCGCGCACCTCTGTCGCGAGTTGCACGCAGATCGCTCGCAACTCATCAATCTTATTCGGCTTTGCCCGGAGCGTCGTCACAAAGACCTTCATTGAAATTTCCTCCCAGTCACAGCGCCAATCCTCAGACGATCGTCACCCCGCCATCGGCCACGATGACCTGGCCCGTGATGAACGACGCGGCCGGCGATCCCAGAAATGCAATGATCGACCCGATCTCATCGGGTTGGCCGATGCGTCGCAATGGGGTGCGCGCGTTGCGCTCGCCAACCGCGTCCGCGTCTTCCCAAAGCTTCTTGGCAAAATCGGTCTGGACCAGGCCGGGCGCGATCGAGTTGACTCGGATCCCACGCGGTCCCCACTCGACGGCGAGGTTACGCGCCAGCGCGAAGTCCGCCGCCTTCGAGATGCCATAGGCGCCAAGGGTCCCGCTGCCTTTGATCCCGAGCACGGACGAAACGATGACCACCGATCCGCCGCCATTGGCCGCCATGTGCGGCAGCGCGAGGTTGCACAGCCAGAGCGTGCTCTTGACGTTTGCGGAGAGTATCTTGTCGAAGACATCCTCGCGCAGTTCCGCCAACGGCCCCATGGTCGGGTTAACGGCGGCGTTGCAGACGAGGAAGTCGATCTTGCCCCATTTGCCAATGGTGGCTGTCACTAAGGATTCTAGGTCTTCTCGACGCGAAATGTTGCATGCGACGGCAAAGGCCTCGCCGCCGGCAGCCTCGATTTCCTTCACGACCTGGCTGCACGCGTCGATGTCACGGCTTGAGACGACAACCCTGGCGCCCAACCGCGCGAGGATCGAAGCAGCCGATTTGCCAATTCCGCGGCTGGCGCCCGTTACGATCGCAACCTTCCTGGGTAAGCCGAATATGCTGCTGACGTCGGTCACTGGGTGAGCTTCCATGCAAGTTCGGCATAGCGACGGCCCCTGTGGCCTGCTGCCTTGGCATTGTCGTTCGATGCGTTCCCGGCCTCTGCGCGCGCCAGAACGCCGTCGAGGATGACCGCGAGCCGAAAGAGGGCGAAAGCGGTGTGAAAGGGCGCAAGTTCCGCGCTGCATCCGCCCTGGCTCTGGTAGGATCGCGTATGCTCCTCGCGGGTCGGCAAACCAAGGGCAGCAAGATCGCGGTCGAGCAGCCCGTCATTCAGGGCGCTGTCGACGGCGAAAGGCAGGCAGTTATACGCTAGGTCGGCGAGGGGATGGCCAAGTGCGGACAGCTCCCAATCCAGCACTCCGATCACCCGGGGTTCAGTGGCATGAAACACCAAGTTCTCGACGCGAAAGTCACCGTGCACGATGGTTGTGAGCTGGTTCCCAGCCGGAATATTCTCCAGCAGCCACGCGCTTAGCCGGTCGATCTGCGAATTGCCCTTCGACCGCGACTTTTCCAATTGCTGCGTCCAGCGGGCGACCTGCCGCTCATAGAATCCGGCGGTGCGGCTGTAGCCGTCAAGCCCAACAGCGCTCCAGTCGACCCTGTGTATGGCCGCTAATGTGCCAGCCATCGCGTGGTAGAGCGGCCGCCGCTCAGCCGCCCGAGCTTCTGGCATCGCGGGGCTGGAGAAGATCCGGCCTTGCAGCCTCTCCATAAGGTAGAACGGCGTTCCGATGATCGTGCGGTCGTCGCACCACAAAACGGGTTGCGGCACGGGAACGTCGGTGTCCTCGAGCGCCTTGAGAATCCTGAATTCGCGGTCGATCGCATGCGCCGACGACAACAGGTCTCCTGACGGCTGCTTGCGCAGGACGAGTTCGGTGCCATCGGCCACGATGAGGAATGTCGGGTTGGACTGCCCGGCAGACATCTGGCGCAGTTCAAGAAGTTCCAACGACATCACGTCGCTCAGGAGCTCTGCGAGCCGACTCGTATCGAAACGATGGGCGTCCCTCACGGGCACCGTCTCTGGCTTGAAAGCGACGGCCCCCGTCATTGCCGGTGCTCCGCCAGATGGCGGGCACCGGCACCAGCCTTGGGAGGCAAGTACTTCGCCAGTTCGTGCTTTGCGATCGCCGCGCGATGCACTTCGTCGGGACCGTCCACGATACGCAGGGTGCGCGAGCGCGCATAGGCATAGGCGAGGTGGAAATCCTGCGAAACGCCGGCGGCGCCGCAGACCTGAATGGCCCGGTCGATGACCTTCTGGACCATGTTCGGCGCGACGACCTTGATCATCGCGATTTCTGCGCGTGCGCCCTTGTTCCCGACCTCGTCCATTAGCCGCGCCGCATGCAGCGTCAGAAGTCTGGCTTGGTCGATCTCGACCCGGCACTCGGCGATCCAGTGCCGGGTCACCCCCTGGTCTGATAGCGCAGTACCGAATGCCTCCCTCGACAGCGCGCGTCTACACATCGTCTCGAGCGCCCGTTCGGCCATGCCGATGGCGCGCATGCAATGGTGGATGCGACCGGGTCCGAGGCGGCCCTGCGCGATCTCAAAACCCCGTCCTTGCCCAAGCAGCATGTTCTCGACTGGCACACGGACATTCTCGAACTTCAGTTCCGCGTGGCCGTGAGGGGCGTCGTCATAACCGAACACGGTGAGGGGCCGAACGACAGTAACGCCCGGCGTGTCCATCGGAACGAGGATCATCGACTGCTGGCGGTGTTTCTCGGCAGTAGGATCCGACCGGCCCATGACAATGGCGATCTCGCAATGCGGATGCATTGCCCCCGATGTCCACCATTTACGCCCGTTGATGACGTAGTCCGCGCCGTCACGCCGGATCTCGGTGCGAATGTTGGTGGCGTCCGAAGATGCGACTTCCGGCTCTGTCATTGCGAAGCAGGAACGGATGGTTCCGTCGAGCAGCGGCTCCAGCCAGCGCGCTTGCTGCTCGGGCGTGCCATACAGCATCAGCGTTTCCATATTGCCGGTGTCCGGCGCGGAACAGTTGAATGGCTCGGAGCCGATCGCCGATCTGCCCATCACTTCGCAGATCGTGGCATATTGGGCGTTGCTGAGGCCGTCCGGCGCATGGTTGCTCGGGACGAACAGGTTCCAAAGGCCCTGCTCGCGGGCCAGCGCCTTTAGGCGCTCCATGGTCGGGGACCGAGACCAGCGTGTCGACAAACCACTCAATTCGATCTCGCACGCCTCCTCCACCGGATAGACGTGCTCGACCAAAAAATCGGCCACTTGCCGGCGGAGATGATCAAGGCGTGACGCTTCAGCCATGATAATTGCACCCTCTTCCTATCGAGAGGCCTGCTGGCCCGGGGAAAATGGCAGGCTTCATGCCATTCCGCTTTGCAGAATTTGATTTTGCATATTGACATTGGCGATACGAAACGGTTATCTCAAAGTCAACAAGCATCAGCACGTAGTGAGGAAAAATCGCTGAAAAACCCAGTCATGTCATCTCTAAGCAGCGACGCTGATCGACTCTCTCGATCAGAGATAAGATCAATGGCGGATTTGCGTACAATACAATGAAGGACTTGTTCATCTATACGAGGTGTTCGCAAATCTATAGTTCGGAGAACGCATGAAACTCACCGAAAGGGTCGTTGTCGTAACTGGTGCCGGCGACGGCATTGGCATGGGGTTATGCGAGGCTTTCGTCGATCAGGGCGCGACAGTTGTCGTCTCGGACGTAGATGCCGACGCGGCCGCCCGCACCGCCCATCGGCTGAATGCAACTTCGATGCAGTGCGATGTGTCGGACGAGCGGCAGTTGCAAGAGCTGATCGACCGTACGGAACGGGAGATCGGGCCGATCGGACTGTTTTGTTCCAACGCCGGTATCGGCAACCTTGGTGACCCGGCTCTGGCGACTTCTGCGCCGAACGCTACGTGGCAGCGCGCGTGGGAAATCAACGTCATGGCGCATGTCTATGCTGCCCGAGCCCTTCTGCCTCGGATGATCGAACGCGGCCAGGGCTATTTCCTGCATACCATCTCGGCTGCCGGGCTTCTGTCCCGGATCGGTGACGCTGTGTATTCGACGACGAAGCATGCCGCCGTGGGTTTCGCCGAGAACTTGGCCATCACGCATCGCCACCAGGGCATTCGGGTATCGATACTGTGTCCAATGGCGGTTCAGTCGGCGATGCTTGTTGCGTCCACCGGCGGCGGCACCGAGGCTGTCGACGGTGTGTTGACCCCGCGCGAGGTGGGCGACATCGTCGTCGACGCGCTGGACAAAGAGACGTTCTGTATCCTGCCGCATCCCAGCGTCGGCGAATACGCACTTCGCAAGATCGAGAACTACGATCGGTGGATCGCCGGAATGGACAAGTTGCGTCGCCAGATGGGCGTTGGCCGGGCAGCCTAGGGGAGCGCCACATGCCGATGCACTGGGCCGGAAAAGCGACCGTCATCACCGGTGCCGCCAGGGGGCAGGGAGCGGCCGAGGCGCGGCTGCTGCTCACACGTGGGGCGACCGTCTATGCGGTTGATGTCATCCCGACAGAAGACCCCGTGTGGGATGAACTCAAGGGCATCGCTGGCGGCAAGCTGATCGCGTCAACAATGGATGTGGGCGACGCCGCCGGTTGGGACGATCTCGCAAAGACGATCGCAACCTCGGGAGAGACACTCACCGGACTCGTGAACAATGCTGGCATTTCGTTTCGCTACGGCGTCACCAAGACAGGTCTCGACGACTGGGATGCAGTCCTCCGGACCAACCTGACGGGGGCTTTCCTCGGCATTCGTGCTTTGGCGCCGCTCATGCCTGCTGGTTCCTCCATCGTCAACATCGGATCCGTCGCCGGTCATACCGGCTACTTCGCGGCCGCCTACTGCGCCAGCAAGTGGGGCCTGCGCGGTCTCACCCGTGCGGCAGCGCTCGAACTGGGGGCTGCGGGCATCCGTGTCAACTGCGTTTCTCCGGGCCTCGTGGAGACGCCGATGACGGTCGACGGCAGCGCCTTCGTATCGACGATGCGAGACTATGTGCCGCTCGCGCGTGCCGGCACACCCGATGACATTGCCAACACGGTCCTCTTCCTTCTCGAACCGGAGGCGTCCTATTTGAACGGCGCTGATATCATCATCGACGGCGGCATGGCTGGCGCCGGCATGTTCGCGCAGGCGGCGGCGAAGCTTAAAGCTGTCGCAGCCACGTCCGGCACGCCTGCAACATGAACGACTTGCCCATGATCGATCCATACTCCCGGAAGCCTTGGTTAGCGCGATATCCCAAAGGCTCGCCGCATGAAATCGATGTCGCGGCGCTCGGCACAATTGCGGATCTCCTGGCCACAACGGCTGAAGCTCACCGGGACGCGGTCGCCTACTCGTGCAATGGTGAGAGGCTGACCTATGGCGAATTGCTGCTGAAAGCGCACGCAGTCACACGCTGGCTGCAGGACCAGGGGTTGGTCAAAGGCGATCGCATTGCGCTGATGATGCCGAATGTGATGGCGTTCCCCGTGGCACTTTTCGGCGTACTCAGCGGCGGGTTCATCGCCACCTGCGTCAATCCTCAGTACACGCCACGTGAGCTTGCCAACCAGCTTCGGGATTCGGACGCCAGCGCACTTATCGTGCTGGACGAGCTCGGCGGTGTTGTGCGCGAGGCGTTGCAAAGTGTGCCGATCGAGCGAGTCGTGGTAGCGGGAGACGGCCCCCTCGACGCCGCTACTCCCGAACATTTGGACACTTGGAATTTGGGCACGGTCTCGCTGAGTCAAGTCTTGGAACTTGGCGGAGGCCGCGCGATCGATCCTGTCAGCATCGCTCCGTCGGATACCGCCTTCCTGCAATATACCGGCGGCACGACCGGCGTTTCCAAGGGTGCGGTCCTCAGCCATGCAAACATCAATGGCAATGCCGAGATGATGCGGCTTTGGTTCGAGCCCCCGCTCCGCGAGCGTGTAAAAGACGGCTCGATCATAATGATTGCGGCGCTGCCATTGTATCACATCTATGCGCTGAACTGCTGTTGCGTTCTGTCGGTTCGGATGGCCGCGCACTGCGTCCTGGTGCGCGACCCGCGTCGTATGGATGCGTTCGTCGATCTTCTCGCGTCGACGCCGTTCCACATCATCTGGGGCGTCAACACGCTCTACATCTCACTACTGAACCATCCGCGCCTGCCGACCATCGATTTTTCGAACGTCGTATTTTCGGTGGGCGGCGGCGCGGCAATGCAGGCACCTATCGCCGAAGCCTGGACGCGGTTGACGGGCATTCATGTGCTGGAGGGGTATGGCATGTCCGAAACCTCGCCATGCGTGACCCTGAACAGGCCGGATGAGGCAGGCTTCAATGGAGCGGTGGGTTATCCGCTGCCCTCAATCGAAATCTCCCTGAGGGACGATGACGGCCTACCCGTGCCATTCGGGCAAGCCGGCGAGGTTTGCATTCGGGCTCCGACCGTCATGAAGGAATACTGGCGAAAGCCGAAGGAGACGGCTGCTGCCTTCACCGCTGACGGGTATCTCAAATCGGGCGATGTCGCGATAATGGAGCCCGACGGGCTGATGCGTATCGTCGACCGCAAGAAGGACATCATCATCGTCTCGGGCTTCAACGTCTATCCGAACGAGGTCGAGAACGTTCTGGCCGGACATCCGGCCATCCTTGAGGTCGCGGTGGTGGGTGTTCCGGACGAACGCACCGGTGAGCGCGTCGTTGCCTACGTTGTTCCAAGGTCCGGTGAGATCGACATCGAAGAACTGCGGGGTTTCGCTCGCACGATGCTCACTGCCTACAAGGTACCGAAAGAATTCGTCGCGATCGACGAACTGCCAAAGACAGCCGTTGGAAAGGTGCTTCGCCGCAACCTCCGCGACAACGCAGACGCACGCAAATCGGACAAGAAAGCCCTCGCATGAAAGCAGTCTTCGTTCACGACGACGGCGGCCGGCGCCTGACATACGGCGAACTGCCTGATCCCAGCCCCGCGCCGGGAGAGGCGATCGTGCGCCTGAAAGCGGCGGGCCTGAACCGGATGGACCTCTATATGCGCGACAGCGGTGCAGGCGTGCCGCATGCGCTGCCCTTCGTGTTGGGCGGCGACGGCGCGGGTGAAATTGTAGAAGCACCAGCGGGCAGCAAGCTCAAGCCCGGCCAGCGCATGGTGCTCTACCCCGCAGCCTTTGATGCCGCCTGTCCTGCCTCAATGGCGGGCGACCAGACCCTTTCACCGACGATTTCCTATCTCGGCATGAGCCGCAGCGGCACCTTCGCCCAATACATCGCCATGCCGGCGCATTGCCTGGTGCCGCTGCCCGAGGGCGCCGATCTGCAGCGCTTCGGCGCCTTGCCCGTCGCTTACCTGACAGCCTACCGAATGATCTTTGGCCCGCAACCGGTCCGCCCAGGTGAGACGGTGCTGATCGTTGGCATTGGCGGCGGCGTGGCGGTTGCCTGCCTGCAACTGGCCGTTCTCGCCGGAGCGCGTACCATCGTCACCTCATCATCAACGGAGAAGCTCGATTCGGCCAAACGGCTAGGTGCAGCGCAGACCATCAATCACAAAGAGACGAAAATCTCCGAACAGGTTGCTGCAATGACCGACCGCCGCGGCGTCGACGTCGTGATCGACAATGTTGGCGAGGCGACGTGGAGCGAGACTTTTAAGTCCGTTCGGGCGGGTGGGCGCATGATGGTGAGCGGATCCACGAGCGGCGCGGTGGTTAATCTCAATCTCCAGCGATTGTTTGCCAGACAGGTAAAGATAGTCGGATCGACGCTCGGAAGTATGGGCGAGTTCGCCCAGTTAGTCGGCCTCGTCGCCAACGGCCAGATCAATCCCGTTATTGATGAAACTGTCCCGCTCGCTGACGCCGAGACGGCACTCATGCGCATGGAGCGCGGCGACAAATTCGGAAAGATCGCGATCGCGATCGGCTGACAAAGTACCAGGAGGAATATCGTGGCACGCTACGAAGGGTATCAACAACTTGCATTCGACTATCCGCTGCCCCGCGTGCTGCGGATTTCGTTCAACAATCCGGCCCGGCGGAATTCGATGACCGAGATCATGCACGCTGAATCGGTGCGCGTGTGGCGTGAGGTCGACGAAGATCCGGAAATCTCGGCGGTGATCCTGACCGGCAAAGGCCCGTCGTTTTCGACCGGCGGCGACCGCGACATGATCCGCAACATCATGGCCGATTTCCAGGCGCGGGCGCGTGTGTGGAAGGAGGCGCGCGATCTAGTTTACAACATGATCAACTGCTCCAAGCCGATCGTCTGTTCGGTGCGGGGCCACGCCTTCGGCGCCGGGCTTGTCTGTGCCCTGATGTCAGATATCTCGATCGTTGCCAAGGATGCCAAGCTGCTTGACGGCCATACGCTGCTCGGCGTAGCGGCGGGCGACCACGCCGCAATGATCTGGCCGCTACTCTGCGGCATGGCCAAGGCAAAGTATTACCTGCTGCTGTGCGAGGAGATGACTGGCGAAGAGGCCGAGAAGATCGGCCTCGTGTCGATGGCGGTCGACGAGCCGGACTTGGACGCGAAAGCATTGGAAATTGCGGAGCGGCTCTCGAAGGGCGCGCCGAACGCGATCCGATTTACGAAATACGCGATGAACAACTGGCTTCGCGCAATGGGTCCGACGTTCGACGCGTCGCTGGCGTTGGAGTTCATGGGATTTACGGCGCCTGATGTCGTCGAGGGTCTCGCGTCGCTCAGTGAAAAGCGCAAGGCGAATTTCGACCAGACCTCTCCACTCTAGGCGAGGCGGGGCGTTTGCCTGGAGGGTTCAGGGTCCCATGGGTCTCACGGGTAAGACGGCACTCGTAACGGCGGCTGGCGGGCCGATGGGCCGCGCGATTGCCATGCGCTTTGCCCGCGAGGGCGCGGCGCTCGCGCTCGCCGACATCTCGCTGGCGCGGCTAGCGGAAACCGAAGCCGAGATCGAACGACTCGACCCCGGTTGCCAGATATTCTGTCATCGGTGCGATGCGGCTGTTGAAGACCAAGCCGAGATCATGGTTGAGTCTTCGACTGCGAAGCTGGGGGCCATCGACATCGTCGTCAATGTGGTCGGAGGCATCAAGGATCCCCGGCTCTATAGGCCATTCGAGGACATCACCCCCGCTCGGTGGGAACAAACCCTTGCATTCAACCTGATGCCCGGAATTCATTTGCTGCGAAAGATCGTGCCGGTGATGCGCGCGCGCGCGTATGGCAAGATCGTCAACATCGCATCGATCAATTTTGCCGGCGAGCAGCACAGCGCCGATTATGCGGCGGCCAAGGCTGCCGTCGCTTCATTGACCAGAACGCTCGCGATCGAGTTCGCCCCGGACATCAACGTCAACTGCATCGTTCCGGGACTGATCCGAACACGTGTGGTCAATGCGATGACCGCAGACGAAGTAGCATTCTACGCTGCAAAGCCGTTGCTGAGGCGCGTCGGAGAACCAGAGGATATTGCCAACGCAGCATTCTTTCTCGCGAGCGAAGAGTCCAGCTACATCACTGGCGAGATGCTGCGCGTTTCGGGAGGCGTCTGGCCCTCGCTTTAAGGACGAACAAATGGACGCAGGCCCGAATCGGCCGTATGAGACTGGATCGAAATTCCCGGACAAGAAAACCAAGATTTGCCCGCAGCTCTCGAGATACCAGATGGACATTGACGCGATCGAGCTTGACGACGATGCTGCGGGTCAGGCTCAGGATCGGCACTTCGTCACTGCCCTCGCGCGAGGGCTGGAAGTTCTTTCCTGCTTTCGCCGCGGCGAGACCGCATTGTCGAATTCGGAGATCGCTTCGCGATGCAAGCTGGCACGCTCCACTGTTTCGCGGCTGACCTACACGCTGACCAAGTCGGGCTACCTCCACCAGGTGCCCGAGACGGGCGCCTATCGACATGGGAGCGCGATGTTTGCACTGGCGTCATCGGCATTGGCAGCAATCGACATCCGAAATGTCGCGCGCCCCGGTATGAGGGAGATCGCCATCGCAGCGAATGCGTCGGTCGGGCTCGGCGTACGGGACCGCCTGAGCATGCGCTACATCGAATGCTGCAAGAGCGAATCGCCGATTGGTCTGACGCTCGACGCGGGCTCGCGCATTTCGATGGCCCGCAGCGCCATGGGCCGGGCCTATCTGGCCGTTTGCGACAATGCAGAGAGATCGGAAATCCTGACCCAACTCAAAGAGCAGGACCGCGCCGCATGGCCGCACCTGCGCGACAGCATAGACAAGTCCCTGCAGGAGTACGCCAGAATCGGATGCGCCGCATCGTTCGGCGAATGGGAGCCCAACATCATCGGTATCGCGGTTGGCTTCAGGCCTGGGGGTGGGTTGGGGCCGATGTCGCTGAACTGCGGTGCCGTCGCGATGCTGTCCGATCCTGACTTTTTGATGAAGGAGATGAAGCCCAAGTTGCAGGCTCTGGCCTCGGAGTTAGGGACCATGCTGGGCGGATGACAGACTAGGCGCTTTCGCGGGTACCTCCAGCCAGTCTCCGTTAAACCTGCACAACAAGGACGTCAGGGTGGCAAGCCAACGCTTGTAGGCGGCGGCGAAGTCGGCGAGATGCCGGCAGAGTTGGTCGTGGCTATCGGTGGCGTCCTTGCTGGTCGGGTTAATCTGCTCTACCTGACCGCTAACCGGTCGACTGCAGGCTCCGCACCGACGGATTCCATAGTTTCGGTGAGGGTCCCTCACTGGCCAGGATGCGCCGCTGCTGTTCGTCAGATTGCCGGACCGCAGCCGCCGTAACTACGGTGACGACCTTGATCTTGCCCTTCAAGGCTGCTTTTGACATTTGCGAACTGACTCGAGACTGCGTGCGGGACTCCCGAGATGTAGAGGAGCATTTTTTGGTCTGTAGGCGAAACGCGCTGGGACCGCCGGGTTCATCAGATGTGCTCCAAAGTCCGCTCGTAGAACGCCTTTCGAGCGCCCTCAATATAAGTCTGCTGGGAACGTGCCCATGAGGCCAACGTCAGCAGGGGTTCATGAAGTGAGTGTCCCTGTGGCGTCAGCTCATAGTCGACGCGCGGCGGTATCGTTGCGAAGGCCGTGCGCTTGACCAGACCGTCGCGTTCGAGGCCGCGCAGGGTTGTGGTGAGCATCTTGTGGGAAAGCCCTGGGATTGCCCGCTGCAAGGCGTTGAAGCGCAGGGAGCCTTTAGAGAGCACACCGACGATCATGATCGTCCATTTGTCGCCAATGCGTTCAAGAATTTGGCCGAGCGCCTTGCAGTTAGCTTCACCTTCGGCCGCGTAGTCGACCTTCACAAGCTTGAGACTGGGTTGGGCCACAAAGTCCTCCTCGAAGCGTCCAATACGCACCCGGAGGTTCGTGACGCTCGTATGCGTGCGTTCTTGCGCACGGAAATGGTTACCCGCATATCTCCACGAACTAACGGATCGTAACGGAAGTATCAACCCATGCACGTCGGCCCGAAGGCCCTGTGCGACGCTATAGCCGACCACCCCAAAATAAGGATAACCACCATGAAAGCCTCCCGCCTCCTCGCCTTTGGCGATATCAGCCAGCTCACCATCGAGGACATTGCCCAGCCCGTGCCGGGCGCGGGCGGAGTTCTGGTCAAGGTCGCTGCCTCCAGCCTCAACCACGTCGAGACATTCGTGCGTCAGGGCTATATGCAGCAGATGATGCCCATCGACCTGCCCGCAACTCTGGGCATCGACCTTGCCGGTGAAGTCGCTGAAGTGGGTGCCGATGTTACCGGCTTCGCCAAGGGTGACCGCGTCATCGGCCGCCTCGCCATCAACGGCAGGGGCAGCCATGCCGAATACGCCATCGCTGCCGCCACGCAACTGGCAAAGTTGCCGGCCAATGTTTCGTTCGAAGCCGGCGCAACCCTGGGGCTGGTTGGCCTGACCGGCCGCCAGTCGGTGGACGCGACCGGCGCCAAGCCCGGCGACCGGGTTCTGGTTACGGGAGCTTTGGGCAATGTCGGCCGCACTGCCGTGCAGTATCTTAAGGAGCTTGGCATCAGCGTAGTCGGCGCGGTGCTGCCCACCCAGCTTGAGCAGGCCAAGGCGTCAGGGCTTGAGGCCATTGTAATGGATGATAGCGTCAAGGCGAAGTTCGATCACGTCGTTGAAACGGTCGGCGGCCCGGTGGCGGGCCTTGCCATCGCCGCGACCAAGGACGGCGGCACCGTCGCCGGCATGGCCGGCTTCCCTGAGAACGCCAATGCCGATGGCCGCGTGAAGATCGACAACGTCTTCAGCGGCGACAACGCCGCCATGCTGCAGGGGCTCGCCGACGCGGCCGGTCGTGGCGAATTGGAGCTGCCTGTCGCCCAGCGCTTTCCGCTTGAGCAGCTTGGTGCGGCCTATGAGCTGCTGGCCACCCGCCCAGACGGCAAGATCGTCATCACGCGCTAAAGACAAAGGACCGGGGCATCGTGCCCCGGCCACCTCCCTGAGGATTTCACATGGAACTGGGCATCTATACCTTCGGCGATATAGTCGCCGATCCGCATACGGGCCGTCGCCCCTCGGCGCAGGAACGCATGCGCCAGATGCTCGATATGGCGGTGCTTGCCGATGAGGTCGGCCTCGACATTCTTGGGGTGGGCGAGCATCATGGACTCGATTACGTCAATTCGGCAACCGCCACCCAGATCGCCGCCATGGCGGCGGTCACCAAACGCATCCGGCTGACCAGCGCCTCGACGCTGCTCAGCACCGCCGATCCGGTCCGCACCTTTCAGGAATTCGCCACCGCCGATCTCGTCTCCGATGGGCGGGTCGAGATCATTTTCGGGCGCGGCGCCTTCACCGACAATTTCCCTTTGTTTGGCTACGATTTGAAGGATTACGACGCCCTGTTCGCCGAAAAACTGGACCTGTTCAACCGGCTCAACGCCTCCGACCATGTGACCTGGTCGGGAAAGTTCCGCCCGGCGCTCGACAATGTCCCGATCGCGCCGCGTCCGGCCCAGGCGAAACTGCCCACCTGGATCGGGGCCGGCTCGCCCAACAGCGTGCTGCGGGCCGCACGGCTCGGCATGCCGCTGGTCATGCCGGTGCTGGGCGGCAGCTTCGAGAACTATGGCAAACTGGCCAATCTCTATCGCCAGGCCTGGGCATCGTCCGGCCACGCCGGAGAGGCGAGGATCGCGATCTTCTCGCATCTGCACGTCACCGAAACGGCGCAAGAAACCGAGCAGGATTTCTATCCCCATTATTCGGCCTATCTGCGGCCGATGTTCAAGGGACCGATGCCGCCCGCCGTCTATGCGCAGATGCTGTCGCCGCAGGGCACGCTGGTGGGCGGCAGCGTCGAGCAGGTGATCGAAAAGATCGCGCTCATCAAGCAGGTTACCGGCGCCAGCCGCTTCGTCGGCCAGATCGACATCGGCGGCCAGAAATTCGCTGACATCGCCAAGGGCATCAAGCTGCTGGCAACCAAAGTGGCGCCCGCACTGCGTTAGCGCCATCTCATTTTCTCAAGGAGTTCATTTATGTCGAAAGCAATAGCGATCGTCGGAGCCGGACCCGGCGTGGGTCAGGCCGTGGCCGAACGGTTCGGCCGCGAAGGGTTCAAGGTCGCGCTGCTGGCGCGCAATGCCGAGCGGCTTGAAACGATGGCGCAAGGGCTTGCCAACAAAGGCATCGAGGCCAAGGGTTTCGTCGCCGACATGCTCGACCGCCCCGGTCTGGTAAGCGCGCTCAAGGCGGCGGCCGCCGAACTCGGCCCCATCGACGTGCTGGTCTACAGCCCGTCCGGATCGGCAGACGGCCTCATCACCCCGCGCCAGCTGACCGCCGAAATCGAGCAGCGTTCGCTCGACGTCGCCGTGCTGGGAGCAATCGCTGCCGTCAACACCTTGCTGCCGACCATGCCCAAAGGCGGGGCGCTGCTGTTCACCACAGCGGTTACGGCGCAGTACCCCCTGGCATTCACCGCCAATTTCGGTGTGGCCGCCGGCGCGGCGCTCAACTACGCGCATGTGCTGAACCAGGACCTCAAGGCCGACGGCATTCATGCCGGCATCGTCTCCATTGCCGGCATTGTCGATATGGGTCAGGAGTTTCCCGACAGCATGCAGGCCATGCCCAAGCTGCTCGCGTCGGACGTGGCCGAGGCGCATTGGCAGCATTACAAAAATCCGACCGTCGCGGAAACCATCGTCGGCCCCGGCGACATGTTCAAGGCCATGGCTGGTCTCTGACTCGCCAACCTTTGCGCTGCTTCCCACGATCCGAAGGACCAAACCATGAAGCCCGTGACAGTCGAAATCTGGACCGATATCACCTGCCCATGGTGCGGGCTGGGCAACCACCAGCTCAATCTGGCGCTCGACAGGTTCAAGCATGGCAAGCAGGTGGGCGTCGTTCACCGGTCCTTCCAGCTCGATCCGAGCACGCCCGTAGGCGAGACCTGGACCACGAGGGAGTTTTTGCAGCGCAAGGGTCTGCCGGAATCGCAGATCGAGGGGATGGTCGGCCGTATCGAGACGATGGCCGAGGCACAGGGGCTTTCGCCCTATGTCGTGCTCGACAACCGGGTCGGCAACACCTCGCGCGCCCATGAACTCGCCGCCTGAGCTGGCGAAGCAGGCAAGGGCACCCAGATCTGGGACAAATTCTATGCGGCTTATTTTGGAGAAGTCCGGTCAATCTTCGACGTGGAATTGCTGGTGGCCATTGCCGGCGAAGTCGGTCTCGACGTCGACGCGGCGCGCGAGGCCCTGATCTCCCGGCGTTACCGGGACGCGGTACTGGCCGATGGTGCCGAGGCGCAGCAGCTTGGCAGCACCGGCGTGCCGTTCATCGTACTGGATCGCCGCTTTGCCGTTTCGGGCGCCCAGCCGGTCGATGCTTTGCTCAACACGCTCGAACAGGCCTGGGGCGACCGCTCATCCCTTATCGAACTGGCAAGCTCATCCTTCTCATTCCGGATGATAGGTGCCAATGCCTTGACGTTGGCTATGCCGTTGGGTGCGATGATGCCCAGCTCGCCCATATAGGCGCGCAATGCGTTGATCGCTTGGGTTCTCTGACGCACGAGCATCGCCCGCGTTTTGAGCACCATCACTGCGGCCTGCTGGTCAGCCGACTTAACCGGGACGAACCGCATTGTATTTCGCGTCACTGCTTCGGCGATGGCTTCAGCATCGGCGGCGTCGGTCTTTCCGCGCTTGGCGAACGGTTTGACGTATTGAGGCGGTAGCAGCCTGACATCGTGGCCGAAGGCCGAGATCTCACGCGCCCAGTAGTACGCGCTCGCGCAAGCTTCCATTCCGACGAGGCATGGTGGCAATCTCTCGAAAAAGCGCAGCACCTCGGCGCGGCGAAGCTTCCGGTTGAACAGCGGCGTCCCTTCTGCGTCCGCGCCATAAGCCTGGAAAACGTGCTTAGCCAAGTCCAGTCCAACAGTGGTAACATCTTTCACGGAACGGTCCCTCCTTGTGGCGTTTGCAACAACGATTACGTTTTAGCACTTCGATGCTGTCGGACCGGGCCGTTCCACCTCAAGAGGTCTGCTAGCTGCGCTGCGGCCGCTCGGCTGCGCCTTCGCCTACGGCCGGCTCGTTGAGCCGGCCCTTTTCCTTCCGGCGGTGCCGCTTGCGAGCTGCGGCGGCAAGGGAAGCTGCGCCGCGGCTGGCACGGGCAGGGCGGCGCGCGCTGATAATTCCCTCAGCTTGGCCAGTCGCGCCCTTGCCCCCTTTGCCCTTCGCGGCGTCCGGAAAGGGCTCCGCCAGGTGCGGGGAAATGAAAAGAAGGAAAGGCGGACGCAAGGGCGTGCCGGCAGGACTATGGAAAAAAACGAACTGGAAGAGTTGCGTGACCGGGTGTCATGCGCCGCGGTGCTGGAGAAGGCAGGCTTCGCCATCGACCTGCCGGAGAGCACGCGCAAGGCGGTCAAATATCGACGCGATGGCGAGATCGTCATCACGATCCATGAGGGCAGGGGGTGGTTCGATCCCCTGTCCGACGCCAAGGGCGACGTGTTCAGCCTGATCGGGCATCTGGACCGTGCGCCCTTCGCCACTGCCGTCCGGCGCGTCGCTTCGCTCGTGAATTTTGTCCCGACCCAACCGACCTGGTCACGACCCCCCAGTGACAGAAGACCCGCCTCCATTCCCAAACGATGGGCGAAGCGTCAGAAGCTTTGGCCGGACTCGATGACCTGGCGCTATCTTCACGACGATCGATCCCTGACGGATGCCGTCATTCGCGCCGCTATCCGTCACGACCTTTTGCGCGAAGGACCGCGCGGCAGCATGTGGGCGGCACACAGAGATGGTGACGGACGCCTCACCGGCTGGGAGGAACGCGGTCCGGAGTGGCGGGGATTCTCGACAGGAGGCGCGAAGATCCTCTTCCGGTTCGGCCCGATCCACGCGCCGCGTCTTTGCGTCACCGAGGCGGCCATCGACGCGATGAGCCTCGCCGCGCTGGAACGCGGGCGCACCGACAGCCTCTATCTAAGCACGGGCGGTGGCTGGTCGCCGGCAACCAATGCCGCGATCCGCGCTCTCGCGGCGCAGCCGGGCGTAATGCTCGCTGCCGCCACGGACAACAATTCGCAGGGCGAAAGATACGCGGATCGCCTGCAGGCCGCCGCGACCGAGATCGGTTGCGCCTTCGCGCGTCTTCGTCCAGCGGCGATCGACTGGAATGCCGAACTGAAGGCGCGGTCGGGGAAGGAAGGGGAGGGCAGGGAAGGGCAGGGAAGGGGAGGAGGGGGAAGGCCGGCTGCCGCATACCCGCCGGCCGCGTCAAGGGTAAAGCTTCGCCCGGCTGCGCCGGCCCTTGACCCGTCCGGGCGGAGAGGCGGCCGCGGGGAGGGGTCAGAAGGGCCGAAGAGGATGGACATCCGTGAAGGATGAACCGCGCTCCGGCCCGACGAGGCCGAAGGAGCCCACACATGACTCTCTCCACCACGATCCGCAAAGTTTATCAGGGCGTTGCCGACAGGCGGCAGCTCTTGCGTATGTCTGACCGTCATCGCCAGCGGCCGAAGCCGCGCGGGGATGAGGCAGCACTCTATGCCGGCGAATGGTTCGAAATCAGCGAGGGCGACTACAACTACCTCCTCGAAATCCTGCCGCCGCTTTGGATGCGCTACGACATGTTCGCCATGCGTGAGTGCATCACCGGCAAAGTCACCAGCGTTCTCATGTCGCTCTGGATCGACGGGCGTGCGCGCTGGTTCCACGCATATTGCGATCTTGCGGATCCTGCGTCTCCCGATCGGACGAAGGCGGCGATCATCGAGCGCGAATCCAGACCGGTGCGCACGATGACGCGCGAGGAGCGCATCGAGCACATCTGGAGTTCCACCCACGATGACTATCGCGGCTATTCGGACTGGCGCTTTCCGCACGACATGCGAGGAAAACGCGTCGTCATCGTCTACCGCTCCGGTCTCGGCCATCCCTTCAAACTGCTCGACCAGCTCACGGATGACGAGATCGCGGCCAAGCTGCCAGTGCATCTGCGCCACCTTCCCGAGAGACAAGCAGCGTGATGGAGGGGATGATGTTCACATTCTCCATCCTCGCGGTTCGAAAGGTCATCGAGCGCGGCATTGCCGATGCGAACGCCAACGACGGTTTCCGCCTTCCGCACGGCGATTTCTCGACGGCCGCACAAGCCAGCCCCGGTCTTTGGCTGGTCGGAGATCAGGGCGTCTACATCATGGCCAATGGCAAGCTGCCCAAGGGCGACAAACCGTTCGTCGTCTATTCGGAGCAGTGCCATCCGCGAGGCGATATCGACTGGTGGGACTACAAGCGTCGCCATTTCGGCGCCGATGACGGCGTCGAGTTCATCGCGGCCGAGCAGTTGATCCCGCTCTTCGATCGTAACCTCCGGGCCACGCATCTCAACGTGCAACTCACCGAGACCGAAATCACGTTCTCGCTGACCGCCCGCTAACCCTTCCGAAAATCGTCGCCGACGCCCTGGCCGACATGCCTTGGCCGGGCTTTCGCGCGCGCAAACATCACAGGAGACACTACGATGTCCAACAACGATCCATTCACCATCGACGTCTTCGGCACCACCGCGCTTTCATCCGGACTCGGGCTAGGCGTAACCGCCTTCGCGGGCGATTTCGATCCCGACGATGATCCCGACCCCTCGACGCCCGCTCCAGCCATGCCGGTGGCGCCGACGAAAAAGCCGGCACCCCCGGTCTATCCCGCGCGTGGCTCGAACTTCTATCTGGTCGACGAGCGTCGCTTGGCCCGCGGCTGGAAGGAGCGGGCGCGCGACAATATCGAGGCCATCCGCCTCGCCGCCGAGATCGAGGCGGCCGAGCGGCCCGCCACGCTTGAGGAGCAGGAGAAGCTGATCCGCTTCACCGGCTTCGGCGCATCCGACCTTGCGAACCACGTTTTCCGCCGGCCCGGCGAGATCGAGTTCCGCAAGGGCTGGGACGAGATCGGCTCGGCGCTCGAGGACGCCGTCGGCGAAACCGACTACGCCTCGCTCGCGCGCTGCACGCAGTATGCCCATTTCACGCCGGAGTTCATCGTCCGGGCGATCTGGTCTGGTCTCCAGCGCCTCGGATGGCGCGGCGGTCGCGTGCTGGAGCCGGGGATCGGCACCGGGCTGTTCCCGGCGCTGATGCCGGAAGGCCTGCGCGATGTCTCGCATATCACCGGGATCGAACTGGACCCCGTTACTGCGCGCATCGCGCGGCTGCTCCATCCGTGGGCGAGGATCCTCACCGGCGATTTCGCGCGCACGGAGCTGCCGGCGAGCTTCGATCTCGCCATAGGCAATCCGCCCTTCTCCGACCGCACCGTGCGGTCGGACCGGACCTACCGCTCGCTGGGACTTCGGCTGCACGACTACTTCATCGCGCGGTCTGTCGATCTGTTGAAGCCGGGCGCGTTCGCCGCCTTCGTCACCAGTTCGGGGACTTTAGACAAGGCGGACTCCTCGGCGCGCGAGCATATTGCGAAGTCGGCCGACCTAGTTGCCGCATTTCGTATGCCCGAAGGCAGCTTCCGCGCCGCCGCCGGCACAGATGTCGTCGTCGACATTCTCTTTTTCCGCAAGCGCAAGATCGGTGAGCCGGAAGGCGACCAGTCATGGCTTGATATAGAGGAGGTGCGGCCGGCGACAGATGACGAGGGCGCGATCTGCATCAACCGATGGTTCGCCCGGCATCCGGATTTCGTGCTCGGCACGCATGCGGTGACCTCCGGCCCCTTCGGCGAGACTTACACATGCCTTCCGCGCAAGGGAGAGGACCTGGCCGCAGCACTAGAAGCCGCCACTTCCCTGCTCCCGCAAGACCTCTATGACGGCGAGCCCACTGAGATCGATTTCGATTTGGAGGATGCGGTCGACAAGGCGCCGGTCGATCTTCCCTCCGAGCGCCACGTCCGCGAAGGCAGCTTCTTCGTCGACAATGCCAACGGCCTGATGCAGGTCATCGACGGCGAACCCGTCGCGGTGAAGGTCCGCAAAGGCCGGAACGCCGACGGCATGCCGGAGAAGCATGTCCGCATCGTCCAGAAGCTGATCCCGGTGCGCGACGCCGTGCGCGAGGTGCTGAGGGCGCAGGAGCTCGACCAGCCCTGGAAGGAGCTTCAGGTCAAGCTGCGCATCGCCTGGTCGAGCTTCGTGCGTGATTTCGGCCCGATCAACCACACCACCGTATCGATCGCCGAAGACGATGAGACCGGCGAGGTGCGTGAAACGCACCGCCGGCCCAACCTCGCTCCGTTCCTTGACGATCCCGATTGCTGGCTCGTTGCCTCCATCGAGGACTACGACCTGGAAAATGATACGGCCCGGCCCGGTCCGATTTTCTCCGAACGGGTGATCTCGCCGCCGGCTCCCCCGGTGATCGCGAGTGCTGCGGATGCGCTCGCCGTGGTCCTGAACGAACGCGGCCGCGTCGATCTCGACCATATCGCCGAGCTGCTGCATCGCGATCCGGACGACGTCGTCGCCGAGCTCGGCAGCGCCATCTTCCACGATCCTAGCATTGGCTCGTGGCAGATGGCCGACGCTTATCTGTCCGGCCATGTCCGCGACAAGCTGAAGACGGCGGAAGCGGCCGCCGCGCTTGATCCGGCCTATGAGCGCAACGTCGCAGCCCTACAGGCGGTGCAGCCGGCCGATCTTCGACCCTCCGACATCACCGCGCGCCTCGGTGCGCCGTGGATTCCGGCCGCAGACGTCGTCGCCTTCGTCAAGGAGACGATGAACGTCGACATCAAGATCCACCACATGCCGGAACTCGCGTCGTGGACAGTCCGGGCAGGCCAGCTCGCCTATCTAGCCGCCGGCACGTCCGAATGGGGAACGAACCGGCGTCACGCCGGCGAGTTGCTGACTGACGCGCTCAACAGCCGGGTGCCGCAGATCTTCGATGCCGTCGAGGAAAATGGCAAAGAACGCCGCGTCCTCAACGTGGTCGACACCGAAGCTGCCAAGCAGAAGCTCCAGAAGATCAAAGATGCCTTCCAGCGGTGGATCTGGTCCGATCCGGACCGGACCGACCGACTGGCGAGGGTCTACAACGATAAATTCAACAATATCGCCCCGCGAGCCTTCGACGGGTCGCACCTGCGCCTTCCCGGCGCCAGCGGAGCATTCACCCTCTATCCGCATCAGAAGCGCGGCATCTGGAGGATCATAGCGGCCGGCTCGACCTATCTCGCCCACGCCGTAGGCGCCGGCAAGACCATGACCTACTCGGCCGCGATCATGGAGCAGCGGCGGCTCGGCCTCGTCAACAAGGCGATGGTGACCGTGCCCGGCCATTGCCTTGCACAGGTCGCGCGCGAGTTCCTGGCGCTGTATCCGAACGCCCGCATCCTCGTTGCCGACGAGACCAACTTCACTTTAGCCAAGCGCGCCCGGTTCCTCTCGCGCGCCGCGACGGCGAACTGGGATGCCATCATCATCACGCATTCCGCGTTCCGGTTCATCGGCGTGCCGGCCGTCTTCGAGCAGCAGATGATCCACGACGAGCTGGAGCTCTACGAGAAGCTTCTTCTTGACGTCGACGACGAGGACCGGGTCTCGCGCAAGCGCCTCGAGCGTCTGAAAGAAGGCCTGCAGGAGCGCCTGCAGTCGCTCACCACGCCCAAGGACGATCTCCTGACCATTGCGGAGATCGGCGTCGACCAGATTATCGTCGACGAGGCGCAGGAGTTCAGGAAGCTCAGCTTTGCCACCAACATGTCGACGCTTAAGGGCGTGGACCCGAACGGCTCGCAGCGTGCCTGGGATCTCTATGTGAAGTCCCGCTTCATCGAGACGAAGAATCCCGGCCGGGCGCTCATCCTTGCCTCCGGCACGCCGATCACCAACACGCTCGGCGAGATGTTCACGGTGCAGCGCCTTATGGACTTCGCCGCTCTGATGGAGCGCGGCCTCCACGAATTCGATGCCTGGGCGTCGACCTTCGGCGAGACGGTGACGGAGCTGGAGCTGCAGCCGTCGGGCAAATACAAGCCCGTCTCGCGCTTCGCCAGCTTCGTCAACGTCCCGGAGCTGATTGCTATGTTCCGTAGCTTCGCGGACGTTGTGATGCCCGAGAATCTCCGCCACTACGTCAAGGTGCCGTCGATCTCGACCGGCAAGCGCCAGATTGTCACCTCGAAGCCCACGCAGGACTTCAAGAACTACCAGATGGTACTGGCGGAACGCATCAAGGCGATCGAGGAGCGCAATCGTCCGCCGGAGCCAGGCGACGACATCCTGCTCCCGGTCATCACCGACGGCCGGCATGCCGCGATCGATCTGCGCCTGGTCGATCCCGACAACGACAACGAGCCCGACAACAAGCTCAACAGGCTGATCGCCAACGCCTTCCGCATCTGGCTGGAGACGGCGGAGAACACCTATGTCCGTGCCGACGGCAAGCCCTACGAGCTTCCAGGTGCTGCGCAGATGATCTTCTCCGATCTCGGCACGATCAACGTGGAGAAGACGCGCGGCTTCTCAGCCTATCGTTGGATCCGCGACGAGCTGGTCCGGCTCGGCGTACCGGCGTCAGAAGTCGCCTTCATGCAGGACTACAAGAAGTCGGAGGCGAAGCAGCGTCTCTTCAGCGATGCTCGCGCGGGCAAGGTCCGCTTCCTGATAGGTTCATCCGAAACCATGGGCACCGGCGTCAATGCACAGCTTCGCTTGAAGGCCCTGCACCATCTCGATGTGCCGTGGTTGCCCTCGCAGATCGAGCAGCGAGAGGGCCGCATCGCCCGGCAGGGCAACCAGCATGACGAAATCGATATCTACGCCTATGCCACAGAAGGCTCGCTCGACGCGACCATGTGGCAGAACAATGAGCGAAAGGCCCGATTCATTGCCGCAGCGCTCTCGGGCAACACCTCGATCCGAAGGCTAGAGGATCTTGGCGAAGGACAGGCCAACCAGTTCGCGATGGCCAAGGCGATCGCATCTGGCGACCAGCGCCTCATGCAGAAGGCGGGACTCGAAGCCGACATTGCCCGGCTGGAGCGCCTGCGCGCAGCGCATATCGACGACCAGCACGCCGTCCGCCTGCGGCTCCGCGATGCCGAGCGCGAAATCGAGCGCTGCACGCGTCGGATCGGCGAGATCGGGCAGGACATCGAGCGCCTGATTCCGACCGGGGGTGACGCCTTCGACATGAAGGTCATGGGCAAGTCCTATTCCGCTCGCAAGGAGGCGGGCAGGGCTCTCATGAAGGAGATCCTGACCCTGGTGCAGCTCCAGCATGAAGGCGAGAGCGTGATCGCCTCGATCGGCGGTTTCGATCTCGAATATGCCGGCGAGCGGGCCGGCAGGTACGGATATCGCTACAACACGGTGCTACTGCGCACCGGTGCCGGAGACGAGATCGATCTGCCGATCACGGTGACGCCGCTCGGGGCGGTTTCGCGCCTCGAGCACGCCATCGACGGTTTTGAGAGTGAGCGGGAGCGTGTCCACCAGCACCTGGCCGACGCGCAGCGTCGGCTTGCGTCCTACAGATCCCATGGCGATGGTGGTGAGTTCGCTTTCGCCGGCGAGTTGACCGAAAAACGCCGGCAGCTTGCCGAGGTCGAGGCGACGCTGGCGAAGGACATCGATGGCATTCATGAGCCCGCCGCGATCGCGGCATGATCGCTCATAGTGGCCGGCCGCGCCCTGCGTGGCCGGCCATTTCCGTGTCGCACACCGCGCTTCTAGCACCGTCACAAAAAGGAAATGGGGGGAAGAAGGGAAGGATAAAGCCCGCTCGCAGATCGGACGGGCCGCTGGCGCTGGCGCTCAACCGCGCCGCTCGCGATCCCGGCCCGGCGTCCTGCGCAGGGCTGTAAGCCCCGCTTGGCCGGCCGGGCAGGGATGCTCCGCCGCAGTTGCACCGGCCCGCCCGCTCCGCGGGCCGGAGGGGGTCTTCGGCAAGAAGACGGAGAAGGACCGGGAAACCGCCGCGTCCATAACCCCTGAAAAGGAGCATTCCATGTATCTCATGAAGATGGATCCGCGCGCATTGGTGGAGAACCCCAACCATTCGCGCCAGACCAAGCCCTCGCCGCAGGCCGACGCCCTTCTGCTGGCGTCGATCAACGCGATCGGCATCGTGCATCCGCCTGTCGTCACGCCACAGGGCGATGGCGGCAACGGCTTCGTCATCGAGGCGGGCCGGCGCCGTGTCAGGCTCGCGCTCAAGGCCGGCATCGAAGAGATCGACATCCTTGTCAATGATGCCGATAACGACAACGCCAGCGCCAATGGCGCGATGCGCTCCTTCGCGGAGAACATCGTCAGGGAGCCGCTCAACCCGGTCGACCAGTGGCGGGCGATCGAACGCCTGGTCGCTCTCGGCTGGACCGAGGACGCGATCGCCGTCGCGCTGGCGCTGACGCCGCGGCGGATCAAGCAGCTCAGGCTCTTCGCCAACGTGCTGCCGGCGATGCTCGACCAGATGGCCAAGGGCGACATGCCGAACGAGCAGCAGCTGCGCACCATCGCGTCCGCTTCGCTCGACGAGCAGAAGGAAGTCTGGAAGGCGCACAAGCCGTCCAAGGCTGATCCGCGGGTCGGCTGGTGGAACGTAGCGAACGCCCTGTCGAAGACCCGCATTTACGCCAAGGACGCCAGCTTCGACGACGAGCTGGCGCGCGCCTACGGCATCGAATGGGAGGAAGACCTGTTCGGGCCGGCCGACGAGGACGGCCGCTACACCACCAATGTCGAGGCGTTCCTCGGCGCGCAGCAGGAGTGGATGGCGAACCATCTGCCGAAGCGCGGCCTGATCACGGAGGCCAACAGCTGGGGTCAGCCGGTGCTGCCGCCGAAGGCCGAGCGTGTCCACGGCAAGGCGGCGAAGAGCGACTGCGTGGCCATGTATCTCGACCGTGACGGCAAGGTCCAGAGCGTGACCTATCGCATGCCGGAGGCGAAGAAGAAGGGCAAGGACGCCGACGATATCGGCGCTGTCGCGAAGCCCCGGCCGCCGGTCACCAACAAGGGCATGGACATGATCGGCGACTTCCGCACCGATGCGCTGCGCGAGGCGCTCGACCGGGCGCCGATCGAGGACGACACGCTGATGGCGCTGCTGATCCTCGCCCTTGCAGGACAGAACGTCTCGGTCAGGACCGACGGCGGCGCGTCGCTCTACGGCAGCAGCCGGCTGGTGACGCACGCGGCGAGCCTGTTCAACGCCGAGGGCCAGCTTCAGTGCAGCGAGGAGACGTTGCGCGTCACCGCACGCCTCTCGCTGATGGAGGTCCTGTCGTGCCGGCGCAACGCGTCCAACAGCGGCATTGTCGCACGCGTGGCCGGCGAGGCGATCGGCGCGAACATCTTCCTGCCCAACATGGGCACCGAGGATTTCCTGTCGTGCCTGTCGCGCCAGGCGCTCGAAGCCTCCTGCGCCGGCACGCCGGTGCTGCCGCGTGCGCGGGTAAAGGACACGCGCGCAGCCCTTGCCGAGCACTTTAAGGAGGACCGTTTCGTCCACGCGAGCGCGCTGTTCGCGCCGGACGAAAAGGAACTCGCGAATTGGCTCGCCACCAATGCGCCCGAGCCGGACGAGGACGAGGAGACCGACTCCGGCGACGCCCCGACCGATGCCTCGGAAGTGCCCGACGAGGGTGAGGACGAGTTCCGCGAAGCGGCCGAATAACCGCTTCCCATCGATCTTCGAATGACATCCCGCCGCCGGCCCGTCCGGCGGCGGCCTTGTTTTCATCGTCCACAACAGGGAGGACAAGAATGTCCGCTTCATTGATCTTCGACTTGGTGCCGCTCGGCGCAATCGTAAAATACTCCGACGGAAAGCCGCGCCCGCCGGAGCACCACCGCAAGAAGCTCGCGGCCTGGAAAAACCGCAACAACGGCGGCCGACTGATCGCCAAGCGGCCACGGCACGTCGTTGGTAGCACGACGTTCTTGGAGTCCTTCACGCTCCACGAGGGGGATTTCGGCGGCGGTGGCGTCGTCGTGCTTCGTGTCCACCGCAGCTTCTCGATAGACAGCGACCTGAAGTTCACCGTCGCTGAGCGGCCCGCCATCGGCTCGGTCGTCGTTCTCGACCGGCCTGACGGCGAGCTGGTGCATCTCGCCGAAAACCATGCCGCCGCCGAGACCTGGCTGAAGAGCCACGGCTATCCCCACGCGATCCTGCAGCCGGTCACGGCGGACCAGGTGGCAGCGGATGTCGTCGAAGGGAGGGCCGCGGCATGAGCGCGCTCGCTTCCCCGATCCCCAGCGATGAAGCCCCCGGTTTTCCGGGGGTTTCTTTTGGTGTCAGCGCCGACGGAATGAACGTTGCCCAGGTCGGCGAACATGCCTACGCGATGATCCCTGCCCGCGACGGCAGGCACTATCTCGCCAGCGGCTGGCGGATTCAACGTCCCATGCCCGAATGGACGCGCCGCGATTTCTACAGCCATCATGGCGACCTTGCCGATGAGGCCGCATTCCGTTCCGCCGTGCTCGAGCGGGCCGAGCATCAGCGCGAAAGGCAGGCGTTAGGTCGACGCCAGGCGCATGCGACGGCCAGCACGCCGTGGGGGCCGTCACAGGGCGCCACCTTCTATGCCGAGGACGTCGTGTTCCACAGCACGGCCGGTCATGGCGGGTTTCATCTGTCGGGCGCTCGCAACGCACAAGTCCATCCGATGCTGCGCGTCGCTGGCGGCTGGTACGAGGAAGACGAGGCATGGGCCATCGTCGCTATCTCTTTCCCGCATCTCTTCACCGCCTTCGAGCGGCGCAGCGCGGAACGCACCGTCAAGGACAGCTGGCCGGACGCCTGGGAGAAGATCTTCGGCACGATCCTCCAGCCGGGCGAATCCCGGACGAAGGATCGCCACGCTTTCGAGCGAGAGCATGCGAACGACTGGATCGTCGTCTCGGCGATCACGTCCGAGTGCGAGAAGGGCTTCGTGGAGGTCGTCGCCACCCCCGGCGGCAGGCGTGGCGCGGGGACCGAGGAGCGCCGGTTCCTCGTTCCCGATGAGGAGTATGAGGTCGGCCGCTTCGGCTTCGTCATCGATGTCGATCGGCATCCCGTCTATGGCGGCCCGTCGAGCTTCATCGGCTGGCAGCGGAGGGCGGCGTCATGAGCCGTTCCCCCGAGCGCCAGGCGCAGCTCTCGCGCATGGAGGAGGCACGCCGGCAGATACAACGCCAGCTCGACATGATCGACCGCCAGATCACGCGGCGCATGACTGGTCTGATCCCGCAATTGCAGCCGCGGCGCACTTCCTACAGGCGCGGGAAGCCGCCCGATCCCAGCGCATTCCTCGAACGCTATCGCTCGAACCTCGCGGCGATCACGGCGGAGCGACAGCCCGAGATCGACGCCCTGTCACGCAAGCTCGCACGGCAGGATAACGCAATCGCCGCCTTTCGCGATCGCTACGCGATCGCCCATAGTCAGGAGGCCACATCATGATCGTCTACAACGTCAACCGCCGCTGGTTCGCCTTGAAAGGCGACGCCGAGAAATACCGCATCCACGAGAAGCTGCCGACGGACGCCACGATCAAGATCGGCATCGAGGACCGGACCCAGCTCGCGGCACTTCTCGATGCGCTCTGCGAGCCGCCGCCATCGTCCGCCGAAGGCGCCGTTCCAGCCGCTTCCGTCCCCGAGCGCGTTATCGACAACGCCTTTGTCGATCCCGACCTCGACATCCCGAAATTCCTTCGGGAGAGCTGGGCGCGGCTGATGGCAGGGAAAGGAGAATAGCGATGGCTGCTCCCTGGTCTTTCGTAGCGTCGTATATCGGCCCCGCGCTCTGGTCATCCTTTGACGGTGATGGCGTTCCACTCGACCGCCATCATGACATGAGCGATCTCGCGGCGGAGGCGCGTGCGGGAATGGAGACGGATTGCCACGCCTTCTATGATGCGAACCATCGGCACATCCATTGTATCGGCGCTCCGCTCGCACGCGATTTCGAGGGGCCGGTCCATGATCGCGAAGCGGCGATGGCCGGCCATGATTTCTGGCTGACGCGTTGCGGTCACGGCGCCGGATTCTGGGACGGGGACTGGCCCGAGCCTCATGCAGGCAGGCTGGACCGCGGGGCGCGCATATTCGGCAACGTCGACCTCTATGTCGGCGATGACGGCCTCATCCATCTTTGACAGTGGCCGCGGCCGCGGCGGCGGTCTCTACCGGCCGCGTAGCCGGCCCGGGTGTCAGCACGATCCCGACGTGCTATAGCGCAACTGGCAGGGAGAATTCGCCATGGACGAACCGACACGCGCCGCTTTCGAGCGCCTCCTGGAAATCGCCAGGAGCGATACCGGCCAGTCGCAGCGGGTCGCGAATTTCGTCCTCGCCTAGTGGAATGCGACCGATCTCGGCGGTTTCGACATCGCTGATCTCTTCGCGGTCGACAGGGCGATCGCAGAGGACATGGCGACCGTGTTCACCTGGCTGTCGCGGCTCAACAACGCGCGATATCCCGACGCCTATCGGACGCAGATCGAGGAGATCATCCGTCTCTGGCGCCCCGACGTCTGGGCACGGGCATCGGCGACGGCCTGAGCCGGCCGGTGTAAGCGCCGCACCCTCACGGCAGCGTCGCTTCTCCGCTGCAGGCCGCTGGACCGGATCGGTCAAGGCGGTCCTTTCCTACCCGTATTCTGTCGAAATCCCGGCCCTTGCCGGTCCTCCCTTCGGATCAGGGTGCGCTCGTAAACCGGCGGCCGTGCGCTTCAAGGCCGCTTCGCGCCGCCTTGCGGCCGGGTCGCCCGATCTCGCCAAGGCAGGCCCGCGGGCTGCGCGGGGCTGAGGAGCCCCGCTGACCCGCAAGCCGGCCTCGCTCGATTCCGTTCGCCCCGGACCCTGAAGCGCCCGTCATTCCGCCGGTTTGGCCCGAGCACGCCCGAAGGGAGGGCCGGCAAGGGCCGGCCCTCCCTTCGGCCGAACCGAAGGAAAGGACATCCCCATGACGAAAACCGCTGGCACCCAGCGCCCGACCGCCCGCGTCGTTCCGCTGCGCAAGGGCACGACCCTTGAAATGGTCCGCCTCGCCTGCCCGGACGCGGGGCAGGCCGCCCTGATCGCCGAGAGTTTCGGATCTCCGGTGATCGACAGCGACGGCATCCGTGAGCTTCACGAGCGCATGATCATCGAAACCGCCGAAGCACTCGCCGAAGGCCTCGGCGAGCGCGCCATGCAAATCCATCTGCAACGCATCATCGGGTCCTATGTCGGCTCCGCCCACGGCGCAGGCCAGTTCTACAGCCGGGCGGTCACCGAGGCGCGCGACCTCACGGCCAAGGCCGCCAACGACCTGCGTGACGAGGACCTCGACGGTCCCGTCGGGTTCGACAGCGCCGCGCAGCGCAAGCGGGAATTCGCCGCCGACATGGGCATTCAAGCCCATGCGCTGCGCATGGCCGCCGAAGGCGCCATCGCGGCATACGAGCATGTCGTCGGAGAGCCCTGGAAGCCCTTCGGGCGGGCCATCGAGAATCCCGGCCAGACGCTCGACCGCAAGGCGGCCGAGATGCAGATGGCGGCTCTCGGTTGAGCCGCCGATCGGGCGAGGCTTCGGCCTCGCCCCTCCATCCTGCCGAGCAGGCCGGCCGCGGACGGAGCCGGCCTGTTCCCATGTCGCCGCCGTCGGCCGGAAAGCAAGGATGGGAAAGCAGAAGAAGGGCCGTGCCGGCGGCCCGTCCCGGACGGCGGTCCTGCCGGGGCCGGCGGTCCGCGCAACGGCTTCGCCGTCCTCCACTTCGTTCCGGCCCTTCCCGCCCGTCGCGATGCGACGGGCCTGGTCGGGTGCGCGGTCCCTCCTGATTGCCCCGGCTTCGGACCTCCGCGACGGGCCGCGATGGGCGCGGCCCGGAAACGGAGGACAAGGAAATGACCGACAGAAAATCCGGCCCGCGCGCCAACGTCTATACGCGCATCACCGAACGCATCGTCGCCGAACTCGAAAAGGGCGTCCGCCCGTGGGTCCAGCCTTGGGGCGCCGGCAACGCCAGCGGCCGCGTGACGCGGCCGCTGCGTCACAACGGCCAGCCCTATACTGGGCTCAACGTACTGCTTTTGTGGTCCGAGGCGATGGCGCGGGGTTTTGCCTCGCCGATGTGGATGACCTTCAGGCAGGCGTCCGAGCTTGATGCGCATGTCCGCAAGGGCGAGAGCGGCACGACCGTCGTCTATGCCAGCCGATTCACGAAGACCGAGGTCGACGCGCATGGCGGCGAGGTCGAACGGGACATCCCGTTCCTCAAGGCCTACACCGTCTTCAACTGCGACCAGATCGAAGGTCTTCCCGACCACTATTACAACCGACCCGAGCCGGTCATCGATCCGGTCGAGCGCATCGCCGAGGCGGACCGCTTCTTCACCAACACCGGCGCGGTGATCCGACATGGCGGCATGAAGGCGTTCTTCGCGCCGTCCAGCGACCATGTACAGATGCCACCGTTCGAGACATTTCGCGATGCCGCGAGCTATTACGCGGTTCTGGGACATGAATGCGTCCACTGGGCCGGTGCGAGCCATCGGCTCGACCGCGACCTCAGCCGCTACCACAAGGACCGGACCGAACGCGCCCGCGAGGAGCTGGTCGCCGACATAGGCGCCAGTTTCCTCTGCGCCGATCTCGGCATTGTTCCCGAGATGGAGCCGCGGCCCGACCATGCCAGCTATGTCGAGTCTTGGCTTCGGGTGCTGGAGGGCGACAGGAAGGCGATCTTCCAGGCCGCCGCGCACGCGCAGCGCGCCGTCGCCTATCTGCACGGCCTGCAGCCGCAGGCGGCCACCGAGCGGGAGGCGGCGTAATGTCCATCCCCCCTTGCTCCCGCCTGCTCATCCTTGCCTGCTCCGCGACGAAACGCGGAGGCTCCGAACGCATCCCGGCGATCGAGCGCTATGACGGGCCGCTCTGGCGCACGCTGCGCCATTGCGATCCCGAGGGCAGGAAGGCGAGGGTCGCCTTTCTTTCCGCTCGCTACGGGTTCCGCGACGCCAGCTCGCCGATCGAGAACTACGACGCTCGCATGACCGAGGACGTTGCCGACCGCATGATCGCCGGCGGTATCGGCATGCGATGGCCGCGTCCGAGAACCCAGCGACGCGTGATGCCGGAAGGTCAGCATCCCGGCGTGCACATCGCCAGGATGGTCAGGAGAGGCGACCGACCGATCGCGGACGTCGCCCTTGTCGCCGGCTGGCTCTACCTGCGCATCATGCGCGCTCTTGTTGGCGAGTTTCAGCAACTCGGCAAGGTCACCCCCGACGCTCGTATCGTCGAGATCAACGGTCCGATCGGCATGATGCGCCGCGACTTGCGCGCCTGGCTCGAAGAGTTCGATGGGGAGACACGCTGATGCGCCGCGACCCCATCTACCAGCATAGTGGCCTACCACCGCCCGGAAACGTGACCGGGCGCACCGATCTACCGGCATGGACGACCGGACGGTCGCCCACGCTGCTAAGCTCCGAACAGGTCCGACAGCTCAGAGCCGTCCTCGCCGGCCGCCTTCTCGCTGTCTGCTACGGCGCGGGCTTCGATTCCACCGGATTGCTTGTGGTCCTGAAGCTGGCCGGCTTGCGTCCCGATATCATCACCTTCGCCGATCTCGTTGCCGAGAAGCCCGAGACGATGGCGCATCTCGACCGGATGCAGGCGATCCTGGCGGAATGGGGTTGGCCTCCGATCACCGTTTGCCGGAAGACCCCGCTGCCGTCGACCGGCTATGACGACCTCTACGGCAACTGCATGGTCAACGAGACGCTGCCCTCCCTGGCCTTTGGCCTGAAGAGCTGCAGCGTCAAATGGAAACAGAAGCCGCAGGACCAGGCGATCAAAGGCGCGAAATCCGGGCCGAATGCGGCCGATCCCCACCCGATCTGGATCGAGGCCCAGCAGCGTGGAGAACGGGTCGTCAAGCTCATCGGATATGATTGCGGTCGCGCCGACATTCGACGCTCCCGCAACCTGCCGAGCGCGGACGCGGATTTCGACTTTTCGTATCCGCTCCAGATCATCGGCTGGGACCGGGCCGATTGCGTGTGCGCCATATCGGAAGTCCTCGGCCCGGACATGGTGCCCCTCAAATCGGCCTGCTTCTTCTGCCCGGCGTCGAAAGTCTGGGAACTGTATTGGCTGGCCGCCCACCATCCCGACCTGCTCGAACGTGCGCTCGTCCTCGAGCGCAACGCGCTGACCGGGCGGCACAGCCGCTTCGACGCGATCGAGTTCGGTGCGTCCTGGGACGAGCTCGTTCGCACGGCCGACCGATTCCCAAGCACGTCCACCACCGTCGGTCTGGGCCGGAGTTTTTCGTGGAACCAGTGGGCGCGGGTCAACGGCGTGGTCGACGAGAACTTCCGCGTCAGACGCGGCGCCACCGATCGCGCCCGCTTTCTCGCGCTCGCTGACCAGCTCCATCGCAACTACAACGTGTTCGACAGCCGCGCCGCCGCGTAGGCGGCAGAACGCTCCAGTTCACCGGCGGCAATCGCCGCCCCAAATTTTCCAGAAGAGGATACTCCCGTGACCCGAGCAGCTCCGTCCCATCGGGCGGGCGCGATCCCGCGCGCGCTCGACCCCGAGACAATCGACAACCCCTCCCGCGAAAACGATCCACGCCGGGACACTGTCCCTGACCGGTCCATGCGCGCGGCGGTGCGCAATCCCCTCCTGAGGCTGTCCGCGGCCAGACAGATCATGGCGCTGCCGCCAGACGTTCGGCGAGTGCTCGCCGCCTTGCTTCACGACTTGTCGCTGGATGCGCGCGAACGCGCCCAACAGAGCTGGCGCCGGAACAAGGCGCCGATGGCCTTCTACTGGAAGGTCGTCAGCGTCTATGCCGGACACTTGCATCGGCTGATGCGTCCGACGAAGGCGGAGGTGGGCGCGCACGTTCCAGAGCCCTTGCCCGGCCGTGCGCCCACCCCAGCACGGGAGGGCGAGTGATGCTTCTCGCGAGCAATCCCCGGATCAGGATGCTGATAGCAAACGGCGCGCCCGTCGCGATCGGCGTCTCCGGCGGAAAGGACAGCCAGGCGGCCGCCCTTTCCGTCTTCGAGCACCTCGACCGGGCCGGCCACATCGGGCCGCGCATCCTGGTTCATTCCGACCTCGGTACAGTCGAGTGGCGGGATTCTCTGCCGGTCTGCGACAGGCTTGCGGATCACCTCGGCGTCGAACTGGTCGTGCTGCGGCGTGAGCGCGGTGATCTCATGGACAGGTGGGAAAGCCGATGGCACTCCAGCGTGACCCGTTATCAGGACCTCAGCACGGTGACGCTGGTGCCGTGCTGGAGCACGCCCTCGATGCGTTTCTGCACCTCCGAAATGAAGACGCATCCGATCGAGGCGATGCTGAAGCGCCGCTTCCCGGCCCAGCCCATCATCAACGTGACCGGCGTGCGGCGGGCTGAAAGCCGGCGGCGAGCGAGATTGGAGATCGTCGAGCAGGGCCGGGATGACCGCATATGGAACTGGCGGCCGATCCTGGACTGGAGCGAGGACGAGGTGTTCGCGTGCATCGCGCGCCACGGTCAGGAGCCGCATCCCGCCTATCGCGAGTTCGGCATGAGCCGTGTGTCCTGTCGCTTCTGCATCATGTCCAGCCTGCCGGACCTCATCGCCGCGACCAGGCAGGGGGAGGCGCGGGAGATCTATCGTCGAATGGTGTCGCTAGAGATCCGCAGCAGCTTCGCGTTCCAGGGCGCGCGATGGCTGGGCGATATCGCGCCCCAACTTCTCGGCCGAGAGGATCGTCGGCGATTGGCGGCCGC
This sequence comes from Mesorhizobium sp., assembly GCA_019635735.1. GTDB lineage: Bacteria > Pseudomonadota > Alphaproteobacteria > Rhizobiales > Rhizobiaceae > Mesorhizobium_A. Next base: position 90,243 of record JAHBYX010000012.1, on the reverse strand, counting down.
CAAGGCTCGCGCGGGCAGGCGGGTCGAGCTGGAAGATCGGATATCCCCGGCGATGCTCTACGTGCGGGGCTGGCCCACACGCATGCTCGCCGACGGCGAAGCGGAGACCCTCGCGTCGGTCCGTCGCGGAGTGACGGACCTGTTCGGCTTCCGCTCCCGCTGCCTCGACCGTGAGGCAATCCATGCACGCTACGCCGAACTGCTCGACGAAGGTGTCCGTCGAGGGGTTCGCACCCACGCTTGAACCTGCGGATTTCATGCCGCCCCTGTCGCGCCGGCGGCGCGACAGCCCGACACCTATGCCTTCGATCGAAACCGGAAATGAGGAGGTTGTACAGATGAACGTCCACGAAGCTGCCGCGCTCGCCTATCGCGAGCGCAGGACAGAGGTGCGGTTCGCCGCCATGCTCTACAGGAGCATGGGGTTCCGCCTGACGCCCACGCGCATTCATCGTCTTGCCATGCGCATAGGCTTCAACGGCGGCGACTGGCATGCTGCCGCCCGGCGCGAGGCAATGTATAACCTGCACCTCGCTCTCTGCCCCGACCGCAACGCTTGGCGCGGCAGGCACTGGCGCGAGCGTTTTACGCTCGGCCTCTAGCAGCGCGGAGGGAATGGTGGTGACATGCGCAGCCGGGCTGGCGTTCGTCATTCAAGTGCATTACATTGGCGCGTGAAGGAGGCGATCATGCCTGCAAACGCCTTGGTTCAGACGCGGATCGACGCCGATGTCCGCGACCGCGCATCGGCTGTCCTGGAAAACATGGGGCTCACCGTCTCGGATGCGGTGCGCATCCTGCTGACCCGCACCGCCAACGAGGGCGCTCTCCCGCTCGAGCTGCTCTCGAACAGCGAGGCCCACGACGCCTGGTTCCGGGCCAAGGTGCGCGAGGCGCTGGAGGACAGCCGGCCCGACATTCCCGACGATGAGGCCGAGGCGCATTTCGCCGAGCGGCGCGCCGCCGCGCGGCGCAAGGTTGGCGACCTCGGATCGTGAGGCTCACCTGGTCGGCCTTCGCGCTCTCCGATCGCGACGGCATCTTCACCTATATCGAAGCCCACAATCCCGCGGCGGCCATCGCCATCGACGAGCGGATCGTGGCGGCGGCGCGACGCCTTCGCGATTTCCCCGAAAGCGGGCGGCCGGGCCGCGTCGCCAGCACGCGCGAGCTTGTCGTCACCGGGACGCCCTATGTCGCCGCCTACCAGGTGACCGGCGAGACGGTGCGTATCCTGCGCGTGCTGCACGGCGCCCAGCAATGGCCGGACGATCTACCGGACGGCTGATACGGCCCGCCCTTTTCCGCGCCCGGCAGGGCGCGCCGGAATCCCCGCCTTGCGGCGGGGCTCCTTTGCGGAAGGGAGCGCCTCCGCAGGCTTCTTCAGGTGGCTCCAGGGGTCGGATGCCAGCTCCCTTGCGCGGCCACGCCGCCGTATGACGCGCGGCGAAGCAGACGCCTCGACCCTGTCCGATATGTGGGGCACGCCGTTGCTGGAGGCCATTCAGACTGCGGCGTCTCCCTCGACGCCGGCGGGGTTGGGGCGGGCGGCCTGTCATGGGATGCGTCGGCGGCAGCGGCCCCGGCAGGCATCCAGGACGTGATGAGTGCGTGGCCCGTGATGATGCCGTTGCCGTCGGCATCCTCGACGAATGCCACCGATGAGCAAGGGGCCATGCTCAGGCTCCATCCGCTTTGCGGTTCGGGAGGCGCCCGACGCAGGCCTCGATCGGGCTGGTGTGACCGAAGGCCGACTTCGTCTCGATCGTCTTCCCGCAACGGCCGGCCCCGGCTATTTTCCGCCGGCGGCTACGCCGCCTTTGCATCGCGAAGCAAAATAGCCGTTTCCGGCCGCCCTCCATTTCATTCCGGCCCTTCGGGTGCGGGGCCGATCGCCCCGGTCCTTACACCGCCATCGAGGCCGCGATGGGCGCGGTCCGAGCAAACCGGAAAGGAACCTATCATGGCTGTCATCGGCGAATTCGCAACCAACGGCAACAACAGCATCGCAGGCTACGTCCGCACCCTCACCGTCGGCTTCAAGGCCCGGCTGAACCCGATCGAGCGCGTCTCCCGCGACGCCCCGGACTTCCGCATCACCGCCGGGAACGGCGTCGAGGTCGGCGCCGGCTGGAAGGCGACCTCGGACGACGGCGAGGAGTACATCTCGGTCAAGATGGACGATCCGAGCTTCATCGCCCCGATTTCGGCGGCGCTGTGGCCGAGCGAGAAGGAGGGCGAATACGCCCTGATCTGGAACCGTCCGAAGAAGCGCGACGCCTGATCCCCACCGAAGGAGCCCCGCCGCAAGGCGGGGCTCTACGTGCGTACATGATGAAGCCGGACCCGGGCATCGAGCCCGGGCCCGGCTTGCCGGGCGCTCAACCGGAAACCGGGGTCTGCTCAGATCGTCCCATTGTGCCGTGTCGGTCCGAAGGCCTCAAGGACGAGCGGTCCCCCCAATTTTCAGCCGCCGCCCGAACAGGGCGTCGTCAGAAAATCGGCTCCCCCGCTCGCCGCCGCTGGCGGTCGCTACGCGATCCTTGACCCCTCCGGCCCGACACGGCCGCCGGCGTCGTCCTTCACAAACATCAAGGAGATGACGATGTCGATCGATCAACACATTGAAGAGCTTCGGGCCGAGCTGCGGAATGCCGTCGACCGCGACGAGCGGCGCTGGATCGAGGAGGAGCTGGCGATGGCGCTGGCCGATCGCGAAGCGATCTGGGCCGAGCAGGAAGGCCTCGCCAGCAGCGAGCCGCCCTTCTAGGGCGGCCTCGCGCCTCGGACGCGCGCGGCGGCTTCAGCCGTTGAGCGCGTCCTTCACGGCCTTCGCCGGCGCGAAGGCTAGCTTCTTCGACGCCGCGATCTTGATCGTTCCCCCGGTGGCGGGATTGCGGCCCTCGCGCGCCGGCGTCGCCTTCACCTTGAACTTGCCGAAGCCCGGAATGTTCGTCTCGGCCCCGCTCGCGGCCGCGGCCGCGATCTCCTTGAAGACGTTGTCGACGATGGTCTTGGCCTGCGCCTTGGTCAGGTGCTGCGTTGCTGCGATCTTGTCGGCGATCTCGGTCGCGGTCGTCATGTCGGGAGGCCCCCTCTCAGGTGGATCAATCCCTTCCCTATGGCAACGAATTCGCCACAACGGTAGGGACGGTGCGTGGGCGACGGCGCGCATCCACTGAAAAGCGACTGGTTCCGGGCGTTTCTCCGCGTCGAGCCGAAGTCAGGCACGTTCGCTGTCGCGATATCCCTTGCGGCGCTTGGCGCGTTCGAGTCGCATGGAGGCGCTCGTTGCATCCCCTTCACTGTCGAAGGTTTGCATTATCGACTGGCCGTTGCTGCCGATCCTGCCCCAGTTGCGGATGACCGAGGCGCCCCCGAACAAGGTCGGCTGGATGGCGAGCACATAGAAGCGCCGCATGTTCCGCGACGGGTCGATGCGGCGAAGATGAACAGGGCCTGATGCCTGGATTTCCATGACCGGAGTCTTGCTTCCTTCAGTAGCGGCGTCCAACGACATTGCTGAATCGATCCGGCCCAACCGATTCATGGGGGTGATGGATCGGTATGATTGGATAGGGCAGGGTCGGCATTGCTGCCGGAAGGAAGGCTTGGGCGAGGTCCCTTCGGGACACGGCTCTACTCGCGCCCCAAGGGGCGCTCACCGAACCCGCTGCGCGGTTTCGGCCCATGCGGGTGACGAACCTCTCGCGGCGCTCGGTCGCCGGCGCGGACCCGCGAGCGATGACGCGCGGGGAGGGCGCAGGGCCGGCTGGTCGCCGGATACGGACGCGCCCTGCGGGCGCGGGGCTCTTCTTCTGACGTCCGATCATACGCCAGCCTATCCGGCGTCAAGGACATCGCGGCCCCTCCAATTTTCAGCTCCGACCCTAAAGGGGCGGATCGGAAAACCGGTTCCTCCGCTTGCCGCCGCTTCGCGATCCCTGACCCCTCTGGTCAACGGCGTAGCCACCTTTCGTCAGAACGAAAAGAGAAAGTTATGACAAATTCAATGCCGTCACGCTGATCCGCCGCCTCGATGGCATCGCCGCGGACACACTCGCCAGCCGACACACTTGCGGGACGGCCTTAGTCCGCGAGCTCCACGGCCGCCTTCTCGAAGAGATCGAGGCGATGGTTGCCGACCTCCAGCGAGAAGTCGAGACCTGGAAGGAATTGCACGCTCACCGCCGCGACTCGGAACCGCTCGGTGTTCGAGCATCGATGGATACACGGAGGCAAAATTTCAATCCTTGACGATATCTATCTCGTCCACAGGGACGGCGAAGGCGAGGCCTACGTCGTGGCGCTCGATTACACGGAGGTCCCGGCCGCCCAACTGGAGGGACTGCCCGACCTGTTCGACAAGATCGAGCGGGAGATCGGCGTGCATATCGTCGCGGCGCGGGTCAAACCGTCGCTGAAACCGAAGGAAGGCAGGGTTCGCCCTGCCTTCCTTCTTCCCTGCTCGATAGCGCGCCGGAGCGGATCGACCGCTTCCGGCGCGCTGGCGGGCGACGAGGTGCCGCCGGCCGGCTGGTCGCCGGAAACGGACACGGCGTCTGGCGGCTCCGTGGTTGTGCTCACTCTGCCGTCCTATTTTACGGGCCGCGCCCATCGCCTTAAGGACTTCGCGGTTCCCTCAATTTTCGGCCGCCGCCCAAAAAGGGTGTCGTCGAAAATCGGCTCCCCCGCTCGCCGCCTCTGGCGGTCGCTACGCGATTCCTCACCCGATGCGCGACTTGCCCGCTGCCGATCTCCGTCATCGCAATGAAAGGAGATCAGCATAACAAACTTCCTCACCGCCTATCTCGTGGATGTCGAGCGCCGGACGATCCGTGCCGTCACAATGGATCCGAGGAACAGCCTCGCGGAAATCCGCCGGCAAATCGGATGTGAGCTTATCGACATGGTGCGCATCGACAGGTCACATTGCATCATCGTCGACGACAATGGCCTGACCGATGAACTGACCTGCTTCACCGAACTGAAGGACTACGCCAGTCCGCTCGCGGGCAACCTGCTCATCGTCGGCAATGACGCCGCCGGCGAGACGGTTTCGGCGACCCTTCCAATCGAGGACATCGCGGCGAAGCTGACGATCCGGTTCCCCGTCCTTTCCCCGACATTCGAGGTGCTCAACGGGCCGGTCGTCTTCGGGAGCCGCGTCGCCGGGTTCACGGTCAAGCTCATGTGCGTTGCGCCTACCGTCATCGCGACGGTTTGACGGCGCATTGCCGGGCCCGCTCCGCGGGTCCGGCTTTCACGGGTCTCACGGCTACGGCAAGTCGGGCATATCCCCATCGGCGACCCGCCACGTCCATGCATGCATTTCCGGCCGGCTCGCTATCATGTCCTGCAATGATTCCTCGAACTTCTCGTCTGATGAGGCCGGGACGACGAAAAGCGCCACCGGATCCTTCCTGTATTGAAGCAATGCGTTCGCAATAGGCTGGTCAGCTTGCAGATCGTAGCGCAATCCCTTGACACTTTTCTCGCGAAGCCGGGCGAGGGCGTCGATCAGCTTCTTTTCTGAAACCGTCTCGTACGGAATCCAATTCTCGGACACCACGATCACCGCAATCTCCTCGACGATGGCGAGGCCAGCCGCGTTCAACCCGAACGTCGAGACTGCAATCAAATGGGAGGATGGGTCCGCTCCCCAAAGTGAGAGCTCGCTTTCGAACCGCTTTTGCAAACGCCGATAGAGCGCGTCGTCGATCATGAAGGGGAAGCCGGGCATGTGTTTGATGACGAGCCGTTGGCCGACCCGCGCCGGCGCCACCTCCTTCACCTCGCCGATCAGCACCAGCAATCTACGCGGGCCATTTTTGGGTACCACCGCCGCTGCGAGTGCTGCGTTGCGACGCTGTTCGATCGCCTCCTTGCTCTCGGCGCGGAAAGGCTCGGGCACGAACAGGATATCGCCGAGTGCTGCGCCTTTGGCGATCATCTGGTTGGCCGCCGCGAGAAGATGCCAGCGCACATTCCACCAATGGCGCTTGCCGGCCCATCTGGACGTCCAGACGGTCAACTCGGCTTCGTGCCATAGATAATGGAGCAGGCCGCGAAGCGACAGCCTCCTGGGGTCTCCGGACACGCTCGCAGAACTATCTCGGCTTGGGACAGGGGCCGCCCGATTGCCTGTTTTCGTCAGGCTGAAGTCGAGCTTCAACGCCGCCTTTCCAGTCTGCTCGTCGAGCTGGATCGCGTTGCCCATAAGCGCGCCAAGACCCGACTGATCGAAGGTCGATTCATAGGAGTCACAGGACGGATCGTGCGCACCGCCGCTGAGCGGCATGCGCTTCGTCACGAAGAGATCGCCGATCCGCGCGATGTACATAGCGCAACCCGGATCGCGGCACAGGCACAACGGCCGCTCCTTGCGCACGTAAGCGGCGGCGAGCGCGGCCTGGAGCTTCGGCCCCTCATCAGCGTAGGTTTCGCCATGAATCAGGAGACGTCGCATCACCTCCACAGCTCCAGATCGCGGTCGCGTTCCTCGGAATATTGACCCACGGCCTTGGCCGAGTTGCAACCGCTGGTGTCGCTGACGTAGCAGCCAGCTATGCAATGCCTGTGAGGCCTTGGCGGATACCTGTGTCCGCCCGCTATTCCACTTCCTGCACGGACCGGGGCCTCATTCACCGGCCCTGTTCTGGCCGCGCCGTGGCGCGGCGTCCGCGTCCGGCGCCAGTTCCTCTATCGTCATCAAGAGATGCTGGGCTGTCGACGCTGGCAGATCGAGCATTCGCAACATCAGCTTTAGTTTGACGTCGGCCTCCTGCTCACTTTCGCCGAACAGATGAGGGGCAGCCGCGTACAGCGCTTCGATTGGCGAGAAATCGAGCAACTCGGCGAGATGAATCAAGCGCGCGACCCTGAGCTTGGCGCCTGCCCTTTCATGTCGTGCATAAATCTCCTGATGAAGGCCGACCATCATGCCGACCTGCTCGCGATTCAGGTTTTGCGCATCGCGACGTTCGCGCAAATAGCGGCTCAGTTCCTCCTCGATTTTCAGAAGGCTGCGCACACCGTTGAAGCCGGGCTTCCGCCAGATCGGCTTGTCGACCTCCGAGTCGTTTGTTTCGACAAGCCCGCGCCTGTCGATATATGTCTGGACGTCCTTGATGGCCATCTGCCGAGCTCGATTTGAATTCGCTTCCGCACCCGCCAAAAACGACGGGAAAATCCCTGATTTGGCTCCAAACCCCAAAAATCAGCGCCAAAACGATAGTGTTCCTAGCAGGGATTGGAGCACGACATCAACTCGACTCTTGGAGTAGGTCTGTGGGGACTGCATTTCCGATCAGAATCCGTTCGCGTCCAGATATTGTCGAATGGCCTTCTCCATGAGGGCCTGCATCGACGTTTCCATGTTGAAAGAGGCCAGCTTCAGCCGCCGCTTCATGTCGCGATCCAGATTGACATTTACGAAGTGATTTGCGCCTTTCATCCGCGCCCGTTTCATCTGCCGCAGCGCCTTGCTCGCCTCGCTGGATGTCTCGCCTTTCCCCGTGTCCTCCGCCGCTGACGGTGCTGGCGCAGTCTGCGGCGCAGCGAGGCTTGCATCCCCGGCGTGATCCAGGGCCAAACCTGCCGCTGGACGCTGACGGCGCGCCGCAGTGGCGAATTCGCCCAGCGAGAGGTTTTCTTTCCCGCTCATGTCGCGCGTCCCGTCGTTGCCCCGTTCATGAGAAGTTGGTCGACTTCATCGACCAACGCCCGCGTTTCCCGCCGCGCCTTGGCGATCGCCTCCGTCACCTCCTGCATCTGAAGCGTGCCGATGCCGTTGTGGATGTCCTTATAGACATTGCGCTCGAACACCTCGGTTCGGAACAGGTAGGTCCCGACCGTGTCCTCGATGATCGGCCTGATCTTTCTATAGAGTTCCGTGTGCCTCACCGTCACCGTGATCCGGGTGCGCAGCACGCCATGCCGGCAGCTCTTTCCCAGCGCCTCGTTGACCCGCAGCACATTCTCGAAACTGTCGATGGCACCGAGCACTTCGCGTTTTGACGGCTGAATCGGCGAAACCACCAAGTCCGCCGCCGCGATCACGGGGTCCACAATCGACGTGTCCTCGCCGGGCGTGTCGATCAAAAGATGATCGAATACACCGGCGTTATCCTCCATCCAGCGCTCCAACCCTCTTGCCGTCTTGTGGCTATAGACCTCGATGCCTTCGGGCTGGGCGTCTTTCTCCTGGCAATCCGACCACCACTTCATCAGGTTGTTGCGTGCGTCCATGTCGATCATGGCGACCCGTCCGCCACGCAGGGCATATTCGCCGGCGATGTTCATCAGCGCGGTGGTCTTGCCCGCGCCTCCCTTACCGTTGATGGCGGCGATCACGACGGTCATCGGCGGCACTCCCATGAAAATGTGTTTCTACTCACACATGAATACATTTCCGTGTGGACGTGGGTTCACACGATATAGAAGCACACGAACATGGAAAAACAAAATCATATTGATATGCAAAATCCGCATTATGGCGTTCAGGTGGGCTAAATTCATATTATTTTTGTTGGCAGGATACGGAAAAATGTGATACATTTTTCCTGACGATCGAGGGACAGGCCCTCGATCCGCGGCCTGCGGCCGCAATCACCACGATCGCAGGTGTGGCTGGCGATGGTTCGCAGCATCTCGGAAGCGTCGAAACGGAGGGAGAAGGTGGCCCATGTCCGCTTCTCGGCTGCCGAGTACGATAGGCTGGAAGCGGCCGCGAGCGCAGCCGGGATGACCGTTTCCGCGTTTGTCCGATCGCTGTCGATGGAGGGCGCCGGCGTGCGGCCCTTCCTCGGGGAAGGGGATCGCCTGGTGCTCGGTCTGCTCGCCGACGGCATGCGTGCGATCGGCGGCAACCTCAACCAGATTGCCAGGGCCATCAACACCGGCACGGTGCCGGCCGAGGGCGACCTCACAGGCAGTATCCAGGACGCGCGCAGCGTTGCGACCACGCTCGCATCCGAGCTGGCTCAGATAACACGGCGTGCTGCGGCTGCCCGACGCGGGGAGGGTGCCTGATGGAGTTCTTCCCCGGTGCCTTCGAACGGGAGTGGGAGCGGCGGCGCGCCATGCTGCTGCATGAACTGCAGCTCGGCCGGTCGGAAAAGAGCGACTGGGACGAGCCGCGAAGGGGAGGGTTGGCGCGGATTGGCGATGAGGGACTGGGCGGCTTTGGCCGGGCGCGGCGACGGCAGGGCGGAACTGGAGCACGATGGTCGCGTGGAGGTGCGGGAGCGGGCGGCCGCTCGATGCGGACGCGCTTTGGTGCACTGGCGCGTGGCAGTCAGCCTGCCGTGGTCAAGCTGGCCTCCTATGGCGGTGGCGCACGCGCCGGGGCGATGATGAGTTACGCGTCGCGAGGTGGAGAACTCGCCGTCGAGAATGAGCGGGGCGAGCGCGTGCTCGGCAAGGATGCACTCGCCGAACAGCGGGCAGAGTGGGAGCATCTCTTCGACAATCGCGCAGCCAGCCGGGATCTCGGCACGTTCCATGTCTCGATCGATGCGGCATCACTGCGTGATGACGTCGATCAGGACGACCAGCTGCGCGCGATTCTGCGCGCGGGCTTTGGCGACCGCCGGCTTGTCTACGCGGCGCGCGAGCGATCGGATGGAGAACTCCATGTGAATGGTGTCGTCGTCCTGCGCGATGAGGCGGGCGAAAGACTGACCGGCGACCGCAAGGCGGCCGGGATCGTCCAGCAACAGTTTGATGACTCCGACGCCGGCCGTGAGGTCGAAGCCCGGTTCCGATTCCATGGCTACGGCAATGGAGTTGAATGGGGCACGGCGAGCGTTCGCGAGGTAGTTGCTGGAGCGGAGGGAGAGGTCCGGGACGACACTGGCAAGCTGATCGGCGACGCAACGCAGGCCGGCGATCTCGTTCTGAAGGAATGGCGCCGGGAATTGCACAGCCGCAAGGGCAGGGACGTCATGCACCTGATCGTCTCGGCGCGAGCCGGCACGGATGGGGCGGCTTTCGAAGCTGCCGTGCGCGAGTTCCTCGGCGAACAGTTCGCGGGGCATCGCTACGTGTTTGCCGTGCACGATCCGGCGCTCGATCCAAAGGAGATGGCTGAGGGCGGCAAGCGGCCACACATTCACGCGCATGCGATCGTCACCACGCGTTCCGAGACCGGGGACCGGATCGTCACCAGTCCGCAGGTGTTCCGGGAATGGCGTGCCGTTATGGCCGAAAAGGCGCGCGAGCAGGGCATCGACATGGAGCTGACCGATCGTCGCGAGTTTGCCAGCGCACCGGCGTATACGCGCAACCAGGTCCGGCCGGTCAGCTATCGCGGCCGCACCGAACATGAAGGCACCAGCTCGGTCGCGCACAGCCGCTATCGGGCCAAGCGCTCGAACGACATTCAACTCGCGTCCACCGACCGCAGCCGGCATTACGCGGCAACAGCGGCCGAGGCCTGGAGTGATCTTGCCAATGAGGCGGGTGGCTCAGGAGAAGGCGCCTTCGCAACACGTCAGGGCCGCCGTCTGGAACGAGCGACTGAGAACACTCAAAATGAGCGTGTTTTCGTAGATAGCGCAAAGGAACCTGTAAAAAACATAACCAATATGATAGAGTTGACCGAGTTCGTAAACGGTGAGGATGGACAGATGCGAGAGATGACGCGTCCGGAGTTCGAGGCCTACGAAAATCGTGTGGAAGCGGTCCTTTCGTCAGTGGAGCAGACGCTCGATGATATGGATCGTGCCAACTTCGACGAGATCGCTGCGGCAGCGCGCGAAGTGGTCGACATCCGCCGGGAATACCTCGAGTTCACCGAGCGCCAGGTTGACCGCGAGGGTGGGCAGGAGCCGCGCGGCTCGCGCGACGATCGGTCTGAAGATCCCAATGCCCAGTGGAATGCGGCCGTGGCGCGGTTCGGACTGGAGGCGGTGGAAACAGCGAACGAGGTTCTCGTTGAGGTCAGTCACTATCGGGAGGGGCTTGAGCGGATCGAAGCAGGTGAGCTGCCGCAATCCTATGCGGCGAGCTATCGGGCAGGCCTCGACCGGGAAATCAACCGGGCGGCAGATTTGGCTGTCGATGGCGAGAACCAGTATATGCGCGAAACCGCGAAATCGGATCAGGACCTGCAGCGTGTGATCGATCAGATCGAGCTGGCCGCGGCCGATCGTGCGCGAAGCGACAGGGATGAAGACAGGGATCAGAGGGTCGTTTCAATCGACGCCGGCACTAGCCGCCGGACCGACGGCGCGCTTGGCGGGTTCCAAGGTGCCGAAGCCGAGCAGCTTCGGGATTCGGGTCGGGAGGACCGTTCGACGCCGGAGCACGATGACCAGAGCATCGAGCAGCAGCCGACAGTGCCGTCCGAGCAACGAACAAGGCATCCCGATGATCGAGCTGTCGAAAAGAAACCCGCCCTCGACGCGGAGCTTGCCAGATCGGATCCGCCGCAGCAGCATGTACCCCGTCTTCGTCAGATCGAGCTGGAACTCGAGGAGCGACACGACCGCGATCGCGACGATCGCGAACGATAGGAACTGGTCATGAAGAACGACTGGCGCAATCATCAGCTTCCACCACCGGAAGGCTCGGAAGATCGACCGGACGGTTTTATCTCAATCGCGATTGTGGCATTCGCGATTGTGGCTCCACTCATTTACTTTGGGCCACAGCTTGGCAGCGTCGAAGCGTGGATTGTCGATCTCTATCGTATGGCAGATCGTTGGATCTCTCCCATCAGAGAGCTTGTGTTCGGTTAAAAGCGCGACGACAACCAATGAAAATGACCGCGAGCAGTTACACGATCTGGTCTGGTCGATGCCCATGACGGAGATTGCCCGGCAATCCGGCGTGCGCGACCAACACATCGCCAGAGCCTGTGACGGCGCGGAAGTTGCACGTCCTCGCGCCGGCTACTGGCAGAAGGTAGAGCACGGAAAAAGAGTAACGCGCATGGCTCTCGCCAATGATCGCTACGCGGCAAGCGACGTCATCACGATCGACGCATCGGGCTGGACAATCTCGTAGCCATAGCCGGAAGACTTTGCGGATGCCTCGCGCCCGATCGTCACCTCTCTGCCAATGCGCGAATAAGGGTTCGAAACGCTGCGCGGACCTTGCGATCCTCGATGTTTCCCAACGCCTGCGCAATGACGATGTTGTTCCCAGAGATGAACGGTTGCTCGGGCTCATCGATCTGAGGGCCGACCTCCTCGAAGAAAAACGACATCGGTGCGTTCAGTGCGGCGGCTGCTCGCACCAACATGGTCACGGGCATGCGGTTCGTCCCCCGCTCATATTTCTGGATCTGCTGAAAGCTGACACCGAGAAGTGCCCCCAGCTTTCGCTGGCTCAGGCCGAGTGATTGGCGTCGGGCGCACAGACGGCGCCCCACAATGATATCCACGGGATCACGACCGTCTTCGCTTTCTCGCGGGACGGTCTGGGATCGGCGGCGGCGGATCGATGAAGAAGTCGGTTGGGGCAACGTCGAGAATCTCTGCCAACTTCTCCAGCATGTCGACGGTGGGAGAATGGACTTCACGCTCCAGATGGCCGACATAGGTTCGATACAGGCCGGCTTGCGCGGCCAATTCCTCCTGCGACATGCCTTTGCCGTAACGCATCCGTCGCAGGTTTTGCGCTACCACCGTCCTCAGCTTCATAGCCGAGACGGAACAGAATGCGCAGTAAACAGCGACGCAGTATAATGAGTGATTACGGGAAATCCACCTGGTTGTTTCCCGCCCGCGTCGCCCGGACACCTGTTCAGATTGAATTTCAGCGGCCGGGTGATATGCCACTGTTTCGTTTGGATACCAACCATCAAGCTACGAACGCATGGCACAGAGAGAGCAGAACGTCCGCAACTTGCGGGTCGTCATCGAGCAGCCGGTTATCGGTGTGCTCTACAGCCTTCAGTCGAAGGATGAATCGCCGCTCGATCCGAAATCGTCGCGGGAAGGCGAACCCCTCATATTCGATTTCCCGGTCCGGATCGGTCCGGGGCCGAAATTCTTTGGCGATCAGGTGCGGCGGGAGGGTCCCGTGCGGAGATTTGTCTACATTCGTATCGGCCAGTTGGCCGGAGACCCGTCCTCGCCTTGGTCCCGCCGGATGAAAATCGACATCCACGACATCGGAAGTGACCTGCTGGATCTTGCGGCCAATGGCAGGGGGGTCATTGAAACAAGGGTCATTGGCACAGACAAGGACGGCACTCCCACCTGCGCCACGGTGAGGCCAGTGGGGCGTTGCATCGTTGAGCGCTGACGCCGACCGAAATTCGGGCTGACACACCTTCGCCGACATTTCCGATACAAATTGGTCGCCACGTCACTTTAAATTGGACGAGAGATGCGTTAAAGATGGACGCATGGCTGACTCGACATCGCCGCGCAAAATCATTGATCGGAAGATTCGCCCGCTTGTCGAAGCGGCGCTGGAGGATACCCGCGCTGTCCTCATCATCGGCCCGCGTCAGGCCGGAAAATCAACCTTGGCCAGGCAATTTTCCGGAGCGGCCCGACCGTATATCACTCTCGACGATGCCGGCGCCTTAAGCGCTGCACGCGCCGATCCCGTGGGCTTCGTCAGAGGCATCGACCACGCGGTCATCGACGAGGTCCAGCGCGCGCCAGAACTCATGCTGGCGATCAAGGAGAGCGTCGACCGAGACGATGCACCCGGTCGGTTTCTTCTGACCGGATCAGCCGATCTCGCCACGGTGCCGGCGATCGCCGATTCCCTCGCCGGCAGGATGGCGACGATCTCGCTCTTGCCGTTTGCCCAATCTGAGATCCACTCCACGCCAGGACGCCTGCTGGACCGCCTATACGCAGGTGATGACCTGGCCGTTACGGGCGATGTGGTGCTCGGCGACGAACTGATCGCCCTCGTCCTCGGCGGCGGGTATCCGGAGGCCTTGCGGCGATCGAGCCAGGCGCGTCGCACAGCCTGGCTCGAAGACTATGTGACCCAAATCCTCGATCGGGACGTCCGGGATATCGCCAATATTGATCAGCTCGATCGTTTACCGCGGCTTCTCGCGGTTCTGGCGGAGCACGCAGGTCAGCTCGTCAACCATTCCAGTTTCGGCGCCGCTCTCGGCCTGTCGAGCGTGACGGCACAGAAGTATGTGGCCATCCTTGAGCGCCTTTTCCTGATCCGGACCTTGGCGCCGTGGTCGAGCAACCGGCTGAGCCGCCTCATCAAGACGCCGAAATTGCATTTTCTCGACAGCGGGCTACTTGCGACATTGCGCGAGGATGAGCACGGAACGCTGCAGCAGGATCGAACGCGCTTCGGAGCCCTGCTCGAAACCTTCGTCGTGTCGGAACTGCTCAAGCTCGCATCGTGGTCGGAGCGACGCGTCTCATTCTCGCACTACCGGACCAAGGACCAGGACGAGGTCGATGTTGTGATCGAGGATCGTCGCGGGAGGATCATCGGAATCGAGGTAAAGGCCAGCGCGACGGTGCGGACGCAGGATTTTCGCGGGCTTCGCCAGCTGCAGGAAGCGGTAGGCAACCGTTTCGTGCGTGGACTCGTACTCCATGACCATGATCGCGTGACACCGTTTGGCGAAAAGCTGCAGGCCGCGCCGTTGTCACTTCTCTGGTCAATGTGAAGTCGGATAAGATAGCTTATGGAACTAAGTGATTGGTTCTAAATGTTAATCAACCTTCGACTATTGCTCGTCAATGGCAAGATCGGCAAGACATTGCGGTCCGCGACACCGCGCTGGTAGGCGAGCACAAGCGCTCTTGTGATGGCATCGGCCACCTCACTCGATCGAGCTACTCCGCGTCGTTCAAGGATGGTGTCGAAACAGCTTTGGAGATCATCGATCTCGGCCGGCTCAAACACCGTGATACCGGGAACGTTCCGCATGGCTCCTTCCTCTCTGTCTAAGCGCTCATATGGGGATTGTTCTCTGCCGACCAAACTCAATAAGTCGTCGCAAATGGACCACGTCAACGCTTCCCACGGGCGGACGGAGCCGCTTGTCCTCATCCTGACCGAACTGCCGACGACGCAGGCGGCCGGACCGCGTATGCGACTACACAGCCTCGGCCTCGGCGATCTCGATCTCGTCAGGGACGGTGGCGTCGAAGATCCGTCCCCAGTTTCCTGATTTGTCGCGCGGCTTTCCGGGTTGGACGGCCCCCATAGCGAGCGACTTCAACCGCCGTGCGGCCTTGACGAAATCCGCGTCGAGCGAGCTTGGTGTGGCGTTGCCTGAAGGGCGCCGCACCGAAGCCCGTCTGATGGTAGGCACCGAAGCTTGTCCTTCAATCTCCCCAGCTGCGACACTTGAAGCCAACGACCTCCTGACGGGAAGTTTTGCTGCTTTCTTCGGACCGTCCGGTAGTTCCTTCGGCTTGGCAGCATCGATATGTTCTCCGACATATGCGTCAGTTGTCGCCGGCACCGGCCGGGGCGGCAGGAACTCGGTTGCCGGCACGTCCGGCACATGGGCCTGTGAGAACCTCTCCATCTCGCTGAACGGCGCTGTCCGGAAGAACCGCAGCTTGTCGGCGAAGATCGGCTCCTGCCCTTCGGCCATGATGACCATCTTGTCTCCCGGCATCTGTCGCACCTCCTGCGGCATCATCAGGTCGCGCTCCCGCAGTTGCTCCACCTTGGTCCGACGATGCAGCCCCATCAGTTCTATCGTGCGCGATTCAGTCTTGTAGCGGACGGTGCGCTTGCCCAGGCCCTTCGACACGGCCTCCGCCGTTACCTGGTCGTTGGCGCCGAAGACCAGCTGGTAGCCGCAATTGCCCATGAGCGAGTGCCGGGATGTCTCGCCATAGATCTCGTCCAGGTTCTTCAGGTCTTGAATGACGAATGCCATCTTCACGTTGTAGCCAGCCACGTAGGGCAGCTTGGTCGTGATCTCACTCATCTTCTTCAACTGGCGGAACTCGTCGAGCAAGAAGTAGACCGGCACCGAGCGCTCCGGATGCTCGAGCATCAGCACGTCCAGAGTCTGCTGCACGAACAGTGCGAGCAACGGTCGTAGCAGCGTGATGTCGGTGACGTTGGGAGCGAGATAGATCGTGATCGGCCGGCGCTTCAAAGCGCGAAGGTCCATGTCGGTCACCGATGTCGCTGCCACGACACGCTCGTTGCGGAATGGTCGCAACGCCTTCTGAATGTCGAGCAAAGCCGATGCCGCGGCACGCTCGGACAAGGCGGTATAGGCGTTGAAGCTCTCGACAGTGAAGCGTGACAGGTAGGGTTCACGTTCCTTGATCAGGGTCATCAGCGCCTGGAGGTTTGCGCCGCTGTTGAAGAAGGATGTGACCTCACCAAGAGTCCGATGACCTTTGTAGTAGACGCTTTCGTTGATGTAGCTGATCGCGCCCGCGATCACCTGCTGGGCGGTCGCCTGCCAGATCGAGTTCTCGGATTCGGTGACTTCCGGAACGAGGATTGCGGCCATATTTTGGATGTCCGTGGTGCGGTCGCCGCGGTCAGTCCGGATCAAATCGAGTGGATTGTAGCGATGCGAACGTTCCGATCCCGGCGCGAACAAAAAAACCTGACTGCCCTTCGATTTGCGGTAGCCGGCAGTGCTGCGAAAAATCTCGCCCTTGAGGTCGGTGACGATCATCGAGCCTTCATGCGACAGTGCATTGGGGACAACGTAGCAGGCCCCCTTCCCCGAGCGTGTCGGCCCGATGATCAGGTGATGCCGATCGTCGTCCACGCGGAGGATCAGACGCCCGAAGCGGCCGAGGATCTTGCCCTTCCTCCTGAACCATCCATCACGGCGAAGTGTCATGGCGGTCTGGAAACGGGCGTCACCAAGGGGGCTTGAGTTCGGTCGAAGACCTGCATAGGCCACGATGCCGGCAACTAGCGCGGCTGGAAGAAAAGCACCCAGTGCCACAACGCGCAGGATGCTGCTGTCCCCATAGGCGATCAGCTGCTGAAACGGGGCAAAGGGATTTGTGGTGATGGTTGCCTGCAGGATACGACCATCGCCATACAGCAGCTGCAGACCAAGGCCATAGGCCAAGAGCCAGACGGCAAAGGCGACGGTGAGGCAAAAGCCGAAATAGAAGACACGGAGCGACCCGGTCATGGCGCATCCTCCCGGCCGCGCGCGAAGAAGATTTCAGAGACGCCGCGACGGCCCCCTTCCCTGCGCAGCTGGATCACGATGGGGATGACACTCTGGATATAGGAGATCAGGTCCGCCTTTGGGTAAGCGGCCGACAAGCCGGACTGCATGACCATCATGGCAAGCTGCTCATAGGCGCCAAGCGGCGTGTCGGCATGGACCGTCGACATCGAGCCCGGATGACCCGTGTTGATGGCACGCAGGAAGGCGAATGCCTCCGATCCTCTCACCTCACCGACGAACAGCCGGTCCGGCCGCATGCGCAGCGAAGCCTCGAGCAACGACTGGATCGTCACGCTTGCCGTTCCCTGGTCGCCGCGGGATGCGAGCAGATGGACCGCGTTCTTCTGCGGCGGAAACAGTTCGCGGGTATCCTCCAGCGTGATGATGCGCTCCTCGGGATCGACCGATTTCAGGCAGGCATTGAGGAATGTCGTCTTGCCGCTCGAGGTACCGCCGCTGATCAGGATCGACACGCGGTTGACGATCGCCGTGCGGATGAAGCCGTAGATGTTCCTGGCCCAAAGCTGGTCGATCAAGGCTTGGTCGGTCTCACTGAGTCCACCAACGGCGATCGCCACCTGATCAAGCGATCCCTGATCGCGATAGTCGTCGAGCGTGAAGTCGCTGATGACCTGCTTGCGGATCGATAGCGTGCCGCCGTCGGGCGCCGCAGGTGGCAAGACAATTTGGATGCGCTCGCCGGTGGGCAGTGCGGCACTAAGAATAGGATTTGCCGGGCTGACGAACTGGTTGGTGCTGGCGGCGACGCGTTCGCCGATGTTGATGATCTCGGCCGTGGTAAGACTTGGGATCTCGTGGAGTTCCATATGGGCCGTGCCGAGCCGCTCGACATAGACCTGACCCGGTCGGTTGACCGAGATCTCGACGACGTCGCGATCGTTGAGAAACGCTTTTAACGGAGCGAGCGCCCGAAAGAGAAAGTAGTGCCGGTTGTCGGAGGCAAGCTCAGTTGAGACCGCGTTCACGACGGATCTCCCTTAGCGCCTCGGTGACGGGATCCTCGTACAGGGCGGAGAAATCGAGGTCCTGGCGGACGAAGACGAAGATGCGCTCGCCTTGGCTGACACTGATCGTCGGTGGAATTCGCAAGGAATCTCCCAATGCCTGGTTGGCCATGTTCGAAAAAGTCTGCGCGAGCGTCTCGCGCGCCAGTTCTTCTGCGTTCTGGGCATCGTCGCTATCCCCGGCCGCAGCCTCGCTGCCGTAACCAGTCAGGTAGCTGGCGCCGGCGCCAACGATCGACAACAGAATGGCAGCGCCGAAACGCTCGCGGAACTTCTTGTCAACGCGCCCGGTCAGACCCGCACGGCCGAGGCTGTCGGCGCCGATCGAATTCAGTCGGACCGATACGCCGTCATCGCGAAGCATGCGGGTCCAGACCACGAAAATTCGCGTCTGGCCACGTGTGATCTCGGACTGGTACTCGCCGATGAGGCGGGTGCCGGTCGGGATCAGAATGCGTCGCCCGTCGAAGGAATAGACGTCCTGCGAGACGATCGCCCTCACCTGGCCCGGCAGATCGCTGACGATGGCCGTCTCGAGGATGCCGGGGATCAGCGTGCCCTCTGGAACAAGCGCATCGATGCGCTCGATCTTCCGGGCTCTGGCGCTGCGGTCCCCAATGCTGGCTGCTGCGGCAAGGAACTTGCTGCTACGATCCTCGCCGGCGACAGTGAGCCCCTCACCCTCGCCTCCGGTCAGACTGCCATCAGCGCGCGACGCTGCGTTGTCGATGACAACCAGCTTCGATCTAAACCGCTCTGGGAACTCTTCCGCCGGCGGCTCGGCCGCCTGCTGTGGCGGTGGCGGTGCGCCTGGCACGGGCGGCGGTGGAACCTCGAACTCCGTCGTATCGACCTCCTCGACCGGTGGTGGGGCCGGCGGCGGGGGAATTTGCACGACTTCCGGCGCCGGAGGTTCGGGCTCGGGCTCGCCCGCGCGCACGAAGGATGGAGGACGAAACGTCGTGGTGGTGAACTCCTCATCGCCATCGAGCATGTCGCGGACCGGCGGCTGCCTGCCGGCGAGAACCAAATAGCCGGCGGCAATGCCCAGCAGGACCAGGACGGCGCCACCGACGAGTTGCTTCCGTCGAACGGCATTGTCGGCGATGACCGGATCGTCGCCCTGACCGAGGGCCTCGAGTTCGGGGGAGCGCTTCATCAGTTTCCGCTCCGACGCCGGCGCTTGGCCTTGTCATCTTCGACCGGCCCTAGAATTGCCGGGTCAGGTGCACCGAAATCCGGCTTTCTGAGATTGAAGATGCAGATCCACTGATCGCCATCCCGCAAGGTGAACTGGGTCGCTGACCCGTCGACGACGATGTACTCCCCTTCCCTGCGGAAGTTCCTCAGCGTTTCGGAGAAGTCCGAATTGACCGCGAAGATCGCCGGTACGCGTCGGTCGAATTTGAAGAAGGTCTTGTTGCCGTCATCGAAGACCATGAGCGGCTTCAGCCGGGCATCGCCCGAGAACGAATAGTCGATGTTGACGTTCGCCTTGTCGATGCCCGAGATGTTCGGCCATGCGGCGCGTTGTTCGGCCTCCTGCCGCAAGGCGGCGTTGAGGTTTTTTTCCGGATAGTGAAAGCGGATTCCAAAGACCTTGCGGCCGGCCTCGGGCGCGAAGTCATGAAGCTCGAGATAGTAGATGCGCTTGTCGGTGACGACGTTCATGTTCGTCACGACGTCTTTCGCGATTGGTTTCACAAACAGGATATTGCCTTTCTCGGCCGGCACGACCTGCCAGCTTTCCGTGTCGCCGAGCGAGATCGTTTCGAACTTCTCGTCCTCGTCGAAGATGATCATGGTCGAGATGCCGTACGTCGCAAAAACCTGGACGACGTTGTTCTCCTGATAGGTGACGCTGGTGACTCGTGCATCGAGGGAACCGCCCTTCGGCGTCTGCGCGGCCATCGCGGGCCACAGCGCGCCGTACAGAATGAGAGCAGCCGTCCAGCAGCGGCCCCTCATTTCGCATCTCCGGACGTGACCGTTTCCTGATCCCGGCGGTAGGAATAGACTTGGAAGCCGAGAGGGTTCTCGAAGCGCCATTCGTTGCGGGTCGGCGTGTCCGTGTAGCGGAAACGTACGACCGATATCCAATGACGGACGATCGATTCTGTGTCGCTGCGTTCGTTGGTGGAGAACCTGACGATCGCCGTACTGGCGTTCGGGAACGTAACCGACTTGATGTCGACGAGGACCCGCTTCAGCCGGCCATAGACCTTTGTCGGGTTCTGCGCGTTGGCCGCGCTGTAGAGGGTCTGCAGCTCGCGCGCCGCCTCGTCTGCGGAGAGCAGCGCCGCGACACCAAAATTCTCGGTAATGGCGTAGGGATCGTAGCCTTCGCGGGCACGGATGTAGCGCACGACATTGGCTTGCGTGATCGCTTGTTGCTCGGTGAGATTTGCCGGCCTTGTCAGGCCGGACTTTACCTCGATGTAGCCCGTGGTCCGGTCGACGGTGACGACATAGGGCTCGAAGCTCTTCAGCGGCAGCATCAGCACCACGGCGAGCAGGCTGAGCAGCGCGATGCCGGCGAAGACGATCGAAAAGAACCAGGCGACGCGCGCTGAGCGCTTCGCCCGCTTGATGATCTCCTGCTCCCAGATGTCGCCTTGCTGGAAATAGGACCGCAGCGCGGATTCTGACTTGTCTGCCATCCCTGCTCTTTTCGTGTTGTTCGGGATCCAACATCAGCCTGGCGTCACGTCTGCCGAGGCGTTCCATTTGATGTAATCGCGCGCTCCATGGAGGCGCCGGCGCCACCCTGCCGCGGTGCGTGAAGTCGAGCCTGGACACGATGGACCGCTGCCTGCGTCTGCCGAGCCGATTGACCGATCGCCTCACGGCCCCAGAAAATGCTCCGGCCCGTCATCTGCCGGGAACGCGGACCGACCGGTGTCGCCAGGCCGCCAGCTATGCCTTGGGCGAGTGATTGCACCTGCAGAAGAACGAAACTGCCGGCCAGGCAGAACATGATGAAGGCAGCGAAATCGCTGAGCTTCAGCTCGCGATTGCCGGAAATGCTGTCTATCGAAGTAAGTTCGGGCTCCATCGCCGCGATGAGGAACGCCGCAATCACGTACACAAAGAGCGGGATGATCGCGTAGAGCAGCGACTGGTTGAGCCACCCCATCGCATAGCTGCGCGTCGCATCGAAAAAGAAGCAGGCGATGAAGATGGGCGCGGTCCCCAGCAACACCCACAGCACGACCTTCGCGAGCACCAGAATGCCGAGCGCGATCGCGACAAACAACCCGGCGAAGACCATAATGATCATGCCGATCAAAGCGGGCAGGACGGAGAGATAACCCGCCTGCTCCGAGAAGGCGGCGGCGGCGACGTTAGCGGTTTCCCAGATTTGCGACAGCCCGTTGGTGGGTTCGGTCACGCCCGTGCCGGACGCTGCCAGAATGGCGCGGCCGGCCGCTTCCGGCACCGTGGTCAGCCAATCATAGACAAGATCGTTGAAGTTCGACCAAGTACCAACAAGCACGAGAATGACGAAAACACGCACCAGCCGGCCGATGATTTCGGCCACGCTGAGGCGTGACGTCCCGAGGAAAAGCTGCACCCCATAGAACAGAACCGCAAGGACGAAGAGCAAGCGAAGCAGCGGCTCGAGATCCCGGCTCAGTGCCTCGTAGGCGCTTTGCGAGAAATTCTGCCCCGACGCGTCGATCCGATCCAGCAGTTCGCCAATGAAGTCGTCCACCGCCCTGCCCTATTCTTCTTCCACGGACGCCAGATCCTCGATCGCCGCCAATGCGGCGGCCCTGTCCGTATTGACGGACATTGTCGGGCCGCACTCGTCCCCGGTGCTGGCATAGCTCGACAAATTGGCCGGTCGTTTGCACGGCGCCGTCTTCTCGCGCGGTGTGCCGCACCCGCTGGCGAGAACGGCCAGTGCGAACACCAGAGCGATCGAGATGCACAGCCGCCCTCTCATTCGTACCGCAGCGCCTTTTTGGTGTTCGACATGTCGGTCAGCTTGCGCTGGTTTTCGGCGTGCAACGACTGCACGCCGGCGTTCAGCACGCCGATCATTTCGTTCAACGTCAGGCCCGTCTGAACCTGGAGCTGCGTGTTCTGGTCGATCGAGCCCTTTATGTCCTCGGCCTTGCCGATGTCGCCGCCGGCGGTTTCGAGCGCGGAACGGCGCGTTTCGACGGCAGCTTGAGAACCGGTGATCAGAGCCGAGACGCCCATCACCGTTTTCATCAGCTCCTCATAGGATTTGTCGCTGGCAAGCGAGCTGTTTTCCTTGCCCGAGAGCGACCGCACAAGCTGCAGACCATTGATGAAGAGCGTCGCGGCTTCCACCACCTTGGGATCGAGCGAGCCGAAATCGGCGATCCCACCCTTCAGGATGCTGTCGAAGGACGGCATCGAGGAGACGCTAAAGCCGTTGCCGATCGCGATATCCTTCAGGGGACCGGCGTCGCCGCCGCGGTCGCCGGTTACGGCCTTCAGTGTCTCCTCGACCGTTGTGAGGATTTCCTTGTTCGTATCGAGGATCTTGCCTGTCTTTTCGGCGGTATCGCGCGCGACTGCATAGTTGGTCTTGTCGATGACCGGGATATCGGCTGCAGCCGGGGCGATGCCTACGCCGACTAAGCCCAAGATTGCCAATGAACGTTTCATATCGATCTCCATCACTGAGTCTCGAGAAGCAGTTCCGCCTGCGCATCAATGCGCTGGACACAGGCCTTTGCGTTGGCATCCCAGACGAAGCCTTCGCGGTCGTCACAGAAGCCGGCCACCGGCCGATCATCGTTATCGTTGCCCGTCTCGTAACGGGTCGATCGGTTCGTGCCGGACAGGTCGCCGAGCTTCATGGCATTGCTGGAGTTGGTGAGATCGGCGAACGCCGTGCCGAGCAGGATCAGCCGGTTGATAAGCTCGATGTTCGCATTGCGGGCACCGGAATTGTGATCCCAGCTGTCCTGGATCGTGCCCGAACCCATGTTGCCGAGTTGCGTCAGCCAGGACGTGACATCGCTGGACCCCTCGCCGATCGCAGCGGTCAGGCCCATCGCGTTCATGGTGCTGGTCCGGGCGCCCGCATAGGCGCCGCCACCGCCGTAGTTGAGCGGAATGCCGGACTTGTCCGAACCCCCGAAAGCCGGGAGCCACCTTTGGGTTATGTTGGCGACATAGCCCTGCGTCTCTTTGAATGGCGGGATCCCACCATATTTGTTCACGTTCCCCGCGCCGGCATTGTATGCGGCAAGCGCCAGGGAAACATTGCCGTTGTACTTTCGAAGCTGCTGCTTGTAGTAGCGCGCGCCGCCGCGTAGGTTCTGCTCGATATTGTAGGGATCGACGCCGAGGTCGCCAGCCGTGCCGGGCATCAGCTGGGCAAGCCCGATCGCGCCTGCTGGCGATTTGGCACAAGGGTTGAAGCGGCTCTCCTGGTAGACGAGCGCCAGGAACTGATTTTCGTCGACGCCTTCTTCCCGCGCGATCCGACGAACCAGTCCGGCGATCGCCGGGTTGGAATTCGCCGCTGCGACCGGATCATCCTTCCGGCCCGGTCGGTACATCGAGCAGGTCACGCTCTGATTGTTGACGTAGCGCTCCTCGTCGACCTTCTCGATTTCGCCGGTTTTCTTGTCGCGATCCTCGCGCTCGTCTAGCACGGTGGCGTCGATAGTCGGAATATCAGCAAAAGCCGGTGATGCGACGATGGTCAAAAGCAGGGAAATACGTCTGATCATGCCGCTCGCTCCCAACCGCAGAACACAGGCAACCACTTCGCCGGATCGTCGCCGAACTGCGCGCGAAGTGCTGCACATTGTTCGATCGTCTCCTTGCGACCGGACATCACGCGCACGAGATCCGGCATGGAGGTGAGGTCGAGCCTGGCGATGACGGAGTCGTTGCCGTGCTTGACCAAAAATGTCCGTCGCTCGGGCGGCGTGTTGCGAATGAAGGCGTACTCCTTGGCGGACAGTCCGAAGCGCCGGATGTAGCTTTCCTCGTCCGCACGCGGATTGGGAAAGTGCAGATTGGTCGCGGATTGCTCGATCAGCGTGTGCGATTGCGGCGAGCGTGCAACATCGGCGGCCGACTGGGTCCCGAACCCGACGATCCCGTTGAGCTTCCGGATCGTCTTCAACTTGTCGACGATGTAGTTGGAAAAGACCGGATCCTGCAGAAGCTTCCAGCCCTCATCCATGAAGATGAGCACGGGCTCTCCGGTAAGCAGTTCGTCCAGCCGGTGGTAGAGGTACATCAGCGCCGGCGTGCGCACTTCCCTGTTGTCGAGGATGTGCGTCATGTCAAAGCCGAAAATTCGGCGGCCCGAGAACGACAAGACGTCCTGCGGCGCATTGAAGAGCCAGGCCTTCTCGCCCTCGAACCATGGGCGCAGACGTGATTGGAGATCGTTGGCGTCGGAGCGGGCGCGACCCATCAACAGGCCGGAAAGATTGGCGAGCGTGCGCTGTTCGATCGGCTCCTGGCAGATGCGCCCGATCGCGCGCTCCAGCGTGTCGTCTTCTTCCTGGCTGAATCCGTGGCCGTCGGCCGGATCGAGCATAGCCTTGAGCAGGCGATGCAGAAACTCGCGATTTGCGGGCGTGTTTTCCAATTGCAGCGGATTGAAGCCGGTCGCGATGCCGGGCTGGAGCACCTCATAGTCGCCCCCCACGGCACGAATGAAGATCTCGGCGCCGCGGTCCTTGTCGAAGAAGACGGCCCGCGGCTCAGGCGAGATCCGGAAGGCTTGCGCAAGCAGGAAGGTCAGCGCCACGGTCTTGCCCGACCCGGTCGGTCCGGTCACCAAAAAATGGCCGATGTCGCGCTGATGGAAATTGAACCAGTAGGGTGTCTGCGATGTCGTTTCGAGGATCGAAATCGGCAGTCCCCAGTGGTTGCCACGAGGAGAACCGGTCGCGAAATTGTGCAGCGACGAGAAGCCGGAAAAATTCGCGCTCGACAGCATGCAGGAGCGGGCGATGTAGGCGTGGTTGCCCGGCAGCTGCGCCCAGAACGAGGCTTCCATGTTGAGGTCCTCGCGCAGCCAGTTGATGTTCATGTCGGTGAGACAGGAGCCGAGTTCGGCGACGGCCTTGTCGAGGCAAGCGAGGTCGCGCGACAGGCACAACAGGCTGAAATGGTGATAGCCGAAGACGGCTTCCTGGTTGAGCAGGCTGTTCAGTGCGAAGTCGATATCGGTCTCGACGGTGCTGCCCGATTCGTCCGACGCGTGTATCTGGCGCTGCAGCCGCGAAATGCGCTCCTGCGCGATCGGCTTGTCGGTAAGCGTGAACGACTGGGTGCAGATGAACTCGTGGTTCATCTGCAGGAGCCCATCGAGCATCCCAGGCCCGGAAAATGGCGGATACTCCTTGATGGACAGCATCGCGCCGAAGCGATTCTCCGCCTCGGTCGGACCCTGCGCTTGCAATGTCCGCTTCGAGAAATGCAGACGCGACGTACCGACATAGCTGCGGATGCCCATGCGGGGCAGGCGCATCTCGCGCGCGACGCCGCAGGTGAGCAGCGTGTTGATGAAGGCGCAGGGCTCCGAGTACGGCTCGCCATCGCGGTAAACGACGCCAAGCGGACGCGCGCCGTACTTTTGCAATTCGCGCGTGACGTTGCCGACGATCTCTTCGAGTTCGTTGATGCGTTCGTGCAGTCGCTGCTCAACGACTTCTCTGCCGGAGGATCGATCAAGCAGTCGCGAAAAACCTTCGGCGGCGCCGAGCGCGCCTCGCATGCCGGAACGGACAATCGTGAGGTAGAGCTCGTTGGTGAACATGCGCTTGTCGCGCAGTGACGCCATGTAGCGGGTGTTCAGGAGATCGCAGAACGCGTCCGAGAAGGTTCCCCCGATCGAAGGCTTGACCTCCTTGCGGATCACCGTCGACCAGAGCGAATAGCGGCTCGACCCGAGCGCACGGATCAACGTGTTCTGGACAGCTGCGCGCATGTTGAGCTCGGCCTGATCCTCAGTCTGAAAGAACAGGCCATCCAGCTTGATCACCGAAAGGATCGCCCCGCTTTCGAGGCCGATAACGGTGTCTGCGACATGGCGCAGATACGGAATGTGGTTCGACATAGGCCGCTCGCGCCGGCGCTCACGACCAAATCCCAGCTCTTCGGCGACGACGTTCAACATGGTCATGGCCCATAGGAATTGGTTCGCCAGAACAGCCGGTTGGGCGTCCGAGGCGTTCGGCGGCCGACAACCTGGGCGAGATCGAGGATCCGGATATCGCGACTGCAGAGCGCGAAGAGAGCGAGATAGATCAGTGGTGCGATCAGCGCCGACCAGAAGCTCGTGCTCACCAGGAAGGCGATGAGCGTGAAGCCGACAATGATGTAGAAGGCGTTGAGCGGGATGCCCCACATCATCGGCGGCCGCGTGAGGCCGATCACCAGCGGCGTCAGTTGAGGCTTCTCGTCGGCGAATTCGACCATGGCTCAGTTCCCCACGGCCGCGATCATCTCGTCGACGATCGCCGGTGCGCCAAAGACAAGACCGATCCCCAGCACCACCGCGCCGGCGGTGAACCACGACAGACGGCCGGCGAAAGCGAGGAAACCGAGGGCAATGACCGCGATGATGGCAAGAAGCCGGCCGAACGGCCCGGTGATGAAGTCCACTATCATCTGGACCGCGGTTTCCAGCGGCGCAAAGGCGCCAGAGGATTGAGCCAATGCCGGCTCCGCAAACACCAGACAGATGGCAAGCATCGTGGCGAATGCAATCGGCATTGGCACTGGCCGAGCGGCGGACGAATAGGAAAGGTCGTTCATGGTGGCCTCCGGCTAAAAATGCATGACACCGCCGACCCATTGGCGGCGTTCGCGCGACGTGATGACACCCCTGGCGGGACCTGATCGCTGCTCATCAGCAACGTCACGTGGTTCGCTCGCAGTCGCCCCGCGTCCCTCAAGGCCCATCTGAATGTTGAGGACTTCGGCGACGTACCCGATCGTTTCCTTGAAGGGTGGGATGCCGCCATGCTCGCGCACGCGTCCCTCGCCCGCGTTGTAGGCAGCGGCAACGAGAAGCGGATTGCGAAACTCGTCGGTCAGCGCGCGGAGATAGCGGACTCCGCCATCGATATTCTGTTCAGGATCGCAGATATCGATCACACCGAACCGCTCGGCGGTCGCGGGCATGAGCTGCATTGGCCCGCGCGCGCCCTTGGGCGAATTGCGCAGTCGATCGAACCGGCTTTCAGCGGTCACGACCGCGACGGCGAATCCGACGTCGACATTGTGCCGCTGCGAAGCCTCGATGACGAGGCGGGCGATCTCAGCAGGCGTTGCTGGCGACGGCCCGCACTCCTCCATCCCGGACAGAGCGCCACTATCAAAATGATTGTCGTCGAGTTCAGGCCCGAGGACCTCAGATGCTGGCACGCCGATCGGCTCAAGCGCCTGATGCCGGGGAACGATCTGGCCACCCTCCCCCAGCACATAGTCGTCCGGCAACCGCGCCCAACGGGCTTCGGCAACAGAGTCGGCCGAGGATGGGACGTCCTCCTGTTGCCAATTTTCTCTAGCGTCGTGGTGCTGGAGACGCGTGGTCGCCGACAGCTCAAGCGCCAATGCTGCTCCGCCCGTCGTAACGCCTATACTCGTGAGGATTGTCACGGCCAGGAGCGGCGCTATCGATGCTGATTTCGCTTGGCTTCCCATGGTCCGCATCCAAAGCCTTGTAACGACAGATGCGAGAATGGTTAGGCGACAGAAAAAACAATGTCAATTTGATTGTGATTTTTTCTTGCAAAGAGAGAGGAGGCAGGTCAATGTCGAGCAAGGTGACAACCTGGAGGCGACTGCACATGAGACGAGCAGCCGTGTACGTGGCGGCGATCGGCGCATGCCTGCCGGCCTATGCGGCCGGGCCGGTGGACGAAGCCTATGTTCGTTCGCTCGCGGCACCGGGGAAGATCGTGCTGGTCATGGAATACTACGACGGCCTGGGAAACGTGTCGGAGCGCAAAGGCTATGCGTCAGCTTCCGGATTCAAGGCAGTGTCGCCGACTGACTTCCGCGTCGACGCGACTCTGACGGTGCATCTCTACGGGATCGAGCCTTGCACGGGCGACATGGTCAATCGCAAGGAAGGGTTTGCCGGGTCCTGTGAGGACTATGCGCGTCAGGGTCTGGCAACGCTTCTCCAGTCCCCCCGTGTGATCTACTGCCGCGCTTTTGTGAGTGAGACCGGTGCACAGGCGCAGGATGCAACCTGCTACGGCTACTACAATTATCCGGGTAGCCTCGACACCGTCGATATGTTCGAGGAGCAGTTGGTCTCGCTCGGCAGTCACCGCGTAGCGAAGCGACCGGACGGGACACCCACACGAACCGATCTTGAGGAGGCCGAGGACATCGGTCGGCGCGGCTACGGCATGTGGGCCGATCCACGGATTGCGGCACAATGAAAGCCCCTGCCCTCTTCTTGTCGCTGACCGCCAGTTTGATGCCGGCAGCGGCCGCGCCGCCTGACGGCTATTTTGAACTGAAATCAGGCGTGATGCTCGAAAGCGGAGACAGCTGGCAGGACAGTGGCCGTCACTTCCGTCTCTTCGGCGTGCAAGCCTGTCTGCGCGGTACCGTCTATACCGACAGGTCGGGCGCTCGTCGCGACTGCGGTGAGGCGTCCCTGGTGGTTTTTGCCGCATACATCGCAGACACCCATCCGGTCTGTGCGCAGGTCGCACAATCGGCCGGAACGGTCTTTGTGTCGTGCTTCGCCACGATCGGCGCCGATCGGCTGGATCTCGCCAATTTGCTGATCTCCTCCGGGTTCGCTTTCGCCTCCCTGGACGAACGCGGCCTCCCGCATCACACCCCTTACGCTGTGGTGGAGCAGGCCGCCCGGGAAAAGAAGATCGGTCTCTGGGAGTTCGACGATGTGCAGCATCCGGCGCTCCTGCTCGGTCAAAGTGCAGCCGGCGGAGGGACGTCGCCATGATGACGGTTGCCGTAAAGTCGAGCGTCCTGGCTCTGCTGATGACCGCCCTGCCCTATCCGGTCCGGTCGGCGGACATCCAAGGCGATCAAAGACGATCCTCAGCCGAGTCCATATCGGTTCCAGGCGCGAGTCCGCCAACAAGGATATCGGGCAGGACATCCGTTATCGACGGCCGAACGCTCTGGTTTCCGATCAGCCAGCATAAGGTACGGCTGGCCTCGATCGACGCCTGCGAATTGCCGCAATGGGCCTACGATCCTCGCCGGCACGGCGAGAGCGATATTCCCAAACCGGTGCCGTGCGGGCCGCTGGCTAAGGCATGGTTGAAGCGCGCGATAGGCAGCGCGCCAGTGACCTGCATCGTTCGGACCAGTGCCGCCGACGGCGCCCTCGTCGGTGAATGCTCGGTGCGCGGCCGCGATCTGGCTCTCGAGATGCTGCGGGTCGGTTGGGCTCGGGTAACCTCGCCGGCCCCGGCCGATTATCTGACCTGGCAAAACTACGCCATGTCAGCTCGGCACGGGATGTGGGCAACTTATGTGCTCGACATGCCGGAGTGGCGACGCAAGACAGTGGACCGGACGCTGGCCCGACGTCCGCTCGCCGATTTCAACCTGCTCGCCGAACGCGAGAGCGAGATCTCACCGCCGTTCGAGGATGCGCGTACGCGCCCGACGCGAACAGACCGATAGGATGATCGAAGGAGACGTCCCCATGAACCGAGTCGGGCTGGCCGCGATAGCGACAATTCTCTCCGCGGCGACGTGGATATCGTCCCCGGACCGTGCTGAGGCGAGTGAGTGGGGATGCGAGGTGCTCTTGTGCGCATCATCCTCGAACCCGTCTTGGCGAGGCGTGCCGGCCTGTCACCCTCCGATGTATCGGCTGATCTCGGCGATGCGAGGCTGGGGGTTCCCGTGGCCGACCTGCCCCGAAGCCGGCACTGGAAGACCCGGCTATGAGGCCTACGGCGAATGCCCTGCCGGATGGACAGTTGGATCAAGCAATCACGATCATGGCGGGGCTCGATCCGACCTATGTGTCCAGGTCCGCAATACGTGCCCAACTGGTTTCGGTGGTCGTGACGGCTGCGAGCAGACAGTGACAATGTCCAGACCGCTCCGCGAAGACCCATACTATTTCGATATCAGGCACGACGACGGCACCATCACGCGACATTGGTTCAATTTGAAGCGATAGCCCTTGGAGCGATCGCTATAGTTCTCCCTTCCCAGACCCGGGCGATCGTTAGGGCCGTCCCAAATGGCAATATCGCAATCGGTTCGATAACTCCCCCACTCATTGCCGAAGGAAGGCTGTCAGGCTCTCCTGATGAGGGCGAAGGGTACCCAAGACGGTCTTGATGTCGTCCGCCTTGGTAGGCGCCCCATCCACCATGATCGTGGCCATCAGGTAGAGCAACTTGCTGCGCGCCCCCTCCGAGGTTGCCGGAGCCGTGCGGATCAGTCTCGACAAGGCCCTTTGCTCGCGCCATCTTCCAAGGATCAACATCGGATAACGCAGTTGTGACCAACGGCTTTTTGCCGAACGCTCGAGCGCGCGCTCCTTTGCACGAGCTCGCTTATGACTTGCGATCATCGAAGAGATTGTTCTCTCTGACAGCTCAAAACGGTCGCTCATCTTCTCTCAACCAGGATGATTCCGGAATGTGATTCCCGGGTTCCAAAGCCGCGCCCTACTCCTCGACAGTTTCCTGACATCCTGAGCGATGGTGCGATAGGGATGGGTTCCTCCCGTTTTTTTCCGAGGGGGATGACACCATCCCTATCAATTTCTGGTCGAATGTCGTTTGTTGAGTCACGGCATGGGCAGGGCACAACGAGGATCAAACTCGGAGCTCTCCTATGCGCAAAGCCTTGGTCGTCGAAGATCAGAATCTGATGCGCCAAGCCCTGATGGCCGAACTGCAGGCCGGCTTGGACGATTGTTTCATCTCAGGCGCACAAACGTTCGCGATGGCTCAGCGCTTGCTGGCCGAAGATCAGTTCGATCTTGTCGTGACCGACCCAGGCCTGCCCGGCTTCGATCCAACGTCACGTCGGGACCGCCTATTGGTTGTCGAGACGATGATCCGGTCCGCGCCTACTGCAATTCATATCGTGGTCACTGGGTCCGACAGCAACGGTGAGGCGATCGCGTGTCGCGCCCTTGGGGCCTCGGCTTATATTGCGAAAACAGGTTTATCGCCCGGAACGCTGTGCGAGATTCTGGACGAGGTGGCGCAAGATGCGTTCCCGCTGCGCTATTCGGTATCCGACGCCCAAACTCTTGAGGTCAATATTTCGGGGCTCACACCCCGTGAAGGACGGGTGATCGAGCTGTTGCTCGGCCGGAAACCAGAAGAAACGAAGCGAGAGATATTCGAGAAGATGGCGAAGGAATTCAACATCGATCCGTCGAGCTCTGAGAAATACTACAAGCAGGCGCGTGCAAAGCTATTGAAGCTTGGCCCCTTGCCAAAAGGACTCTAATGCCATGAGGATTGACGTTCACGGGGTACAACTCCCCATCGACGCGGCGGACGTATCGTCGGAAATCTGGTCGGCTCTGACGACCGGACAGTACGAGGCCAATGAGGCCCGGCGCGTCAGACGCGCGATCCAACCAAACGACCGCGTCCTGGAGCTTGGCGCCGGCTTGGGGGTGATCACATCGATCATCGCTTCGATAGAGGGCGTTCGCGTCTGGAGCTTTGAAGCAGACCCTCGCACGGCGCGATTGGCCCAGCGCGTGATCGATTTGAACTGCGGCGATAACGTCACACTGACAAACGGTATTTTGGCTGCCAGACCGCCTGTCAAGGTCGAGTTTTTCCAGCGTAGCGACTTCTGGATGTCCTCAAGATTTGCCGAGCAAGGCCCCTACGAGCAAGTCGTCCAGGTCCCCTCCTCCGATGTCGATGCCTTTCTCGACGCGCACGATATCAATGTCCTGGTGATGGATATCGAGGGTTCCGAACTCGAGCTCGTGCAGAATGCAAAGCTCGCCGGTATCGAACGCATTTTCCTCGAGCTTCACGATCACCTTTACGGCCTCGCTGGCGTCCAGGCGATCAGCGACGCCCTTGCGCGCAAGGGGCTGATCTATGACCCGCGGGGATCAAGCGGGCCTTGCGTGCTCTATTCCGTCGACGATGGCGAAAGACAGTTTGATGCGGAGATTGCACATGCGACCTAGAACTCTCGCTGTTTCCCTTTGTGGTGCCGTCGCATCCATTCCCCTAGCTTTCGCCGCCTACACGGATCCAAATGTACTCACGATCGAGGACGCAACACGCGGACCCGCAGCTCGGCATGACGTCGAGCAGTTGAGGACCGAATACCAGAACGTGACGATCGAGACGCGCACGCCATGGACCAAGAAGGGAGAAACCGTCACGTTCCGGGGACCGAGAATCCTCGACGTTCTGCGCAAGCACAAACTCGATGGAAGCGCGTCGGTCCAGTTCATTGCTTATGACAATTTTACATCGGAAATCACTCTGGATGAGATCCGGTCCTACGGGCCGATTTTTGCGATCGATCGCGGCTGCACGGATGCTGATCGCCAATCAAAGAGGTGCTCAAAGGATGAGACCTTCACGCCCCTCGCCCCCGAGGAGCAAGGTCCAATTTTCCTTGTGTGGCCCTATGAAGAGCTCCCGACGGCATATGTGCCGGCCCGCAATTCCATCTGGGTCTGGTTTGTCGTCGCGGTTCGGCCTGTGCAATGAACGCCGTGCCCGGCTTCAAAGCCGCCCTGCCCTTTGTAGCCATAGGTGCAGCGCTGCTCCTTTCTGTCTGGGCTTTCTTCCGGTCCGAGTACTACCGGGCGGAATCCGATCTGAACTTCAGCCAGAACTATGAGATCCAATGGCGAACGACTCAAATCAGGGAGCATCTCGCTCGCATCCATGGTGATTTGAAACTATCGGCCGCCACCGGACAACTAGCAAGCGACCTGTCGCGTCAGACCTTTTTGCTCGATGCGAACGTCGGCCAGTTGTTGAAGCTTGAATATGCCCCGAAATTCCTGCGCGATCGCGATATGCAGCTTTTGAACGAACTGCACACAATCGCGCAAACCCATCTCGATCCCTTGGTGAAAGGCTCTACGGATTTCGGTGCTGCGCTGAAGGCGATGCCCGAATTGGAGCAGCGCATGTTCGAGGTCTCGGGCACGGCGGTCGCGCACGCAGAGGCGCTAAACGCGGCCTCACACATTGGTGCGGCCGCCTCAAGGAACAGGTTCTTGTTTGCTGCTGCGCTTACGCTGGCGGCTGCTTGCTATACCGTTCTTCATCTGCGAAATGCGTTTGCCCGGCGTCGAGACCAGCAGCTCAGTTCTTTTTCGACGTTGTTTGCGCATATGACGCGTTCACGTGTCACCGCCTTGAGGTTTTTCCTCGACTACCAGAGTGAAGAAACTGTCCGATATCCGGAAATGCTCGCTTCGGCACGTGAGGCGGTCAAGCAACTCGAAACAATTACATCCGGTCTGAACACTGTGGCCTACGCCGACGCTGAAGTGCGTTGCAAAAGTCTCTCGGAGACGCTGGACGATCTGAAGGCCGGCCGGCAAGCAGCCGTGGAGCTTCGAATTGCCCATGACGCTGGCGCCGCGAACCTTCCCGCAGCACAGGTGTGGCTGGTACTTGATGAGCTTCTGCGGAACGCTGAAGCCGCGCTTGTCGAAAATCCTGATGGGTTGATCAGAATCGTCGCGCGAATTGCGAAAAGACCGATAAAGCGGCAGCGACGCTTGCTTCTTGATATCATTGACAATGGACCGGGTATGCCGCCAGAGGTATTGGCTCGGGCAAGGATGCCATTCTTTTCGACGAAAGCAGGCAGTCACACGGGGCTCGGTCTTGCAGGCTGTGAGCAGATGGTTTCAGCCTTGCGCGGGACACTCACAATTGCGTCGCGGCCTGGAAATGGAACGGCGGTGCAGATTTCACTTCCGATCTAGAACAGCTGGCTGAGCACGCGGCTGGCTCTTCGCATCGTCCTTGAGGATGAATATGCGGTCCTCAAAGCTCGACGATTCCTGAGATCACCGCGTTGGCGAGCCTGTCCGCCTCGACCTGGTAGAGCGCCGCGATGCGCGAAAGCGCTTCCGTTACGATCGGCGCCCGACGGATTGGGCGAGCTCATAGAACTTGCGCCGAACGTCGCTCCAACAGAACGCCAAGCTTCACCGCGCTGCGCTCGGCCAGGAGACCTTGTAGCCTGCGTAGCCATCGACCTGCAGCGTGCCCACGAAGCCTTGAAGATGCCGGATCGACCATTCCATGATCGCCGCGAACATGGTAAGCGTGACGTCGTGCACCGACCGCCCTGCCCTCCCCGACTCCATCGAGGTATCGACGCAGAGGCGTGAACTCTCGACCATCGCAGCATGAGGCCGCAGCAGGCCGGTCTGCTCGAGATCGGGAAACAGGACCGACATCATGGTCGGCCCCGTCGCCGGGAGCAGCCGTGCAGCAGCCGACGACCTGGCGAGATGCCGTCACTGCGAGGATGTAGGTCGGTCGGTAGGAATCGAACTCGTCAACCTCCCTACCCAGCCGAAGCTCGACGGCCCATTCCAACCGACCTCGGTAGAACCGCGCACGCAACTGGTGCATCGCGTCGATGAGGTCGGCGGCGCCTCGTATCCCGCCGTCGAGGTGGCTATTACCCGCATCCGCTTCGCTCCAGTTTGGTTGAAACTGGATGGCAGAAGGCATGATTTGGAATGAAGCCGCGACTGGTGAAAGTATGAGTGATTCTGGCTCCGTGCCTCTGAGTCGGCTCGCGACCTTGTTCACTCGGGCGCTCGACGCGGAGAGGTTCACGGGAGGACCTAATAGAACTATGAGGCCAAATACCTGCAACGGAGTCGACCGGACCAAATCTAAGTCATTGGAAACAAAATAGAAAGGGCCACTCGGCGCGGCGCAAACGTGGAGGTCAAGCCGCGTGCGTTAACTTCTCGTTAACCCTTTTTCCCTTGCGCAAGCATGGGAATCGGCCAACAGTAACGATAATTTCCGTCCAAGCCGAAAATATCGATACTGTGAGATCCCTAGCGTGAACCTCAAAGTCGCAAAACGCGAACATGATATCAGCTTTGCCGACGTCATTCTTGACCAAGGTAAGCAGATTTCCGGCAAGCTTGACCTGTTGCGCCTTGAGACCTTTGTCCCAGACGGGGAAAAGACGCTGCGGCTATTCCCGATGGCGGAGGTTGCCGACCTCCTTGGTGTATCCCAAAGCTACCTCAAGAAGCTCCACCTGCAAGGAAAAGGTGTCGAACCAATTCTGAGCAGCACGCGTCGTCGCTTTTACACAGCCGAGCAGATGAATGAGCTTCGGGAGTTACTTGGGCGTTCGCCACGCCGCAAATCCGATGAGAAGCTCCAGATCATCGCCGTGGTAAACTTCAAAGGCGGTTCGGGCAAAACGACTAGCTCGGCCCACCTATCGCAGTTCCTCGCTCTCAAGGGTTACCGCGTTCTGGCGGTCGATCTCGATCCGCAGGCATCGTTGACCACCCTCTTCGGCATTCAACCTGAGATCGACAACAAGCAATCGATCTTTGAGGCTATCCGATATGACGATCAGCGGAAATCAATCCGCGAGGTGATTGAGAAGACAAATTTCCCAGGTCTGGACATCGTGCCGGGGACGCTCGACCTTCAGGAATTCGAGTACGAAACGCCACTTGCCATGCAGCAAGGTGACGGCCGAGCCGGTCGCACATTCTACACTCGCGTCAGCAACGCTCTAACGGAGGTCGAGGGTGACTACGATGTCGTCGTAATCGACTGTCCTCCCCAGCTCGGTTATCTCACCCTTACCGCACTAACGACGGCAACGGCCGTTCTGATTACGATCCACCCGCAGATGCTCGACGTCATGTCGATGAGCCAGTTCCTCCTCATGCTAGGGGGGATCCTCAAGAGTATCGAAGCGGCTGGCGTCAAGATGTCGATGGATTGGTTCCGATACTTGATCACACGTTACGAGCCTGCTGATGTTCCGCAGCAGCAGATGGTCGGCTTCATGCAGTCGATGTTCGCCCAGTTCTTGCTCAAGAACGAGATGGTCAAGTCGACCGCCATCGCAGATGCCGGCCTTACCAAACAGACCGTCTACGAGGTCGAGCGCTCCAGCTTCAATTCGGCAACCTACGACCGTGCCCGTGAATCGCTCGATGCGGTCAATTCGGAGATCATCGCGATGCTCAATCAAACTTGGGGCCGCCGGCCGTGATAAAATTGTCAGCCGTACACGCCGGAACTTTCCCACGTAATTTCAGGCGTTTGACCGGTTTGGGGACTCGCTAGAATGACACGACGCAATGTGTTCCAGAACATCAACCGAGCGGATGCACCAGCGAATGAACGCACTCCGGCCGCTGGCTATACGGCGCGTGGCGCGACCCGGAGCCTCATGAATTCTCTGGGAGAGCTGGCAGAGAAGGCCGCGAAAGCAGACGAGCTGCTACAAAGCGACTTGATCGTAGAGATCGACCCTGCCGCTATCGACGACTCCTTTGTCACCGATCGGTTGCCTGACGACGAGGACGCCAAAGACAAGGAATTGCGGGAAGCAATTGAGTCGCAAGGGCAAAAGAGTCCCGTTCGCCTGCGTGTGCATCCCGACCATCCAGCACGATATCAGATCGTATTCGGACACCGACGGGTGCGTGTGGCCCGGGCGTTGGGGCGTCCGGTCAAGTCCGTCATCGAGGCGCTTTCCGATATCGAGCATGTCATCGCGCAAGGCCAGGAAAATTCCGCCCGCGAAGATCTCTCGTTTATCGAAAGAGCGATGTTCGCAAAACAGCTCTTGGACCGGGGGTTCGATCGCGAGACGATCCAGGCGGCTCTTTCCGTGGACGCCCCTATGGTGACCAGGATGCTCTCAGTCGCCACCCGCGTTCCCGAGAATGTCGTTCAAGGGATTGGTCGGGCAAAGGGGGTGGGCCGCGATCGCTGGCAGGAGTTCGCCCAGTTGATCGAGCAGCTACCAAACCGTACTGCCGTCGACGACCTCGTCGCCGACCCGGTCTTCGGCCAAGCTTCATCAGACGCGCGCTTCGAGAAAGCGCTGAACGTCATGAAGGCGACAAAGAGGCCACAGCGGGGTGCCCCGCCGAAACTGACGACCACGAAGTGGCAGCCGCGCGACAAGACGATCGCTGCCGACGTTGTCGATTCCAGCCGTTCTGTCGAGCTCAAATTCAAATCGAAGGACGCGGGAGCGTTCGGCCGCTATCTCGCCGCCAATCTCGACGAGCTCTACGACCAGTTTCTCAAGCATCGTAACGAAGCGGAGTAGTAACCAGTAGATCTGAAACGCAAAAGAAAAAGGCCCCCGAAGCGAGTCCGGAAGCCCTTCTCGTGATGTAGCATTCCTGAGAATCGCATTTCCCGGAATCGACGTCAAGCCTCAATGAGGCTTTCGCCGCCAGCTTTGGCGGGCAGAGTTCTTTTGCCTAGCGATAGGTGAAGAAAAATGCAGACGCATATCCCAACGACGCCCTTCGGGCGGCGAACAATGACGCTTGGAATGATGGCAAGCCAAGCCTTGGCGAAGTCGGCTCCGGAAGGAAGCCGCGTCGAGAAATGGAAAGCGTTCTATACGATCCGGGATGCCAAGGAATTGCTCGGCGCAACGGACCGCTCACTGACGATCCTCAACGCGCTCCTGTCGTTTCATCAGGACGATGAGCTGTCGGCCGACGGCGATCTCATTGTCTGGCCGTCCAATGAGAAGCTCACTGAGCGCACCAATGGCATGCCGGCGACGACGCTGCGCCGTCACCTGGCGGTGCTCGTCGATTGTGGCCTGATCATTCGGCGGGATAGCCCTAATGGGAAACGGTTCGCGCGCAAGGGCAGGGGCGGCCAGATCGAACAGGCCTATGGCTTCGATCTCTCGCCGATCGTCGCCCGTGCCGAGGAGTTCAAGGAACTCGCGGAGGCTGTCAGGACGGAAAAGAGAGCGTTCCAGGTCACTAAGGAACGCTTAACTCTGGTCCGCCGGGACATCGTCAAGCTGATCGAGACTGGCATCGAGGAGAATGTGCCTGGGAACTGGGGCAGGGTCCATCAGGTCTACCAGGCCATCATAGGCCGACTTCCGCGGACGGCACCCCGCCAACTCCTCGAGGATATCTACGTCGATCTTCACGCGCTCTGCGCCGAGATCCGTGAGGTATTGGAATCTTTCGCAAAAACACAGAATCCGGACGCCAATGAGTCCCGTAATGGCGCGCACATACAGAATTCAAACCCATACCGCATATCTGAATCTGAAAATGGCTTAGGAAACAAGGAAGAAGCGGACGGCAGCGCCGAAGAACCCGACAACCTGCGGAGCCTGCCGAAGCGAGAACTGCCTTTGGCGATCGTGATGGACGCCTGCAGCAACCTGCGCGAGTTGGCCCAGGGTGGAAGCATTCGGCACTGGCGCGATTTTCTAGCCGCGGCAGAGTTGGCGCGGCCGATGCTGGGGATCAGCCCGAGCGCCTGGCGCGAAGCCTGCGAGGCCATGGGCGAGCAGCACGCCGCGATCACCCTTGCGGCGATCTACCAGCGGCACGATCGGATCAACAGCGCCGGCGGGTACTTGCGCAGCCTGACCGACAAGGCGCGCGCGGGCAAATTCTCAACCTGGCCGATGATCATGGCACTGCTCAGGGAGCGGCTTGACGCCGAAAAACCAGCGAACAAGACGGCGGAGGATGCCTCTTCGGCCGAGGCGGTTGGCAAGCCGACGTATGAGGCTTCGCCATCGCTGCTCAAGAGCCTGAAAAATCCGAGGTTCCAATGATGGTTCGATCAAGAATCGGCGGAGGGCGGCGGCTCCTCGACCGCAAGCAGTCCGGATCGCCGAGCCCGATCGATGAGGTTCTTGACCGAGGACGGCGCCCACTTGGTGCCGCCGCGGGGCGTGCGCTCGTAAAGTCTCTCGAGCTGGCTGGCGATTTCGCGAAGCGTCAGCTCGACGTTCGAGGAATGGATGCCGGCGACCAGCGTCATCAGCCGGTCCTCGGGAAGGCGAGGAGGCGATTTTCGGAGGAGGGCACGGTCCGCCATTGCCTCGGCGACCATCCACTTCATAGCCCGGCGAAGCCGCTCCGGCGTCCAGTTGAGACCCCGCTGCTTCAAGACCCGCGCGATATCATCCCATGTGTGATCCGGACGCATGCGCCGAACCGTCGGAAGCCACTGATTGGCGGTCGCCTGGATGCGGGCTCCATAGGCGGCTTTCTGTGCGGCCGTCATGGTCGCCAGCACGTCGGGCCGACGTTCGCGGATGCCGGGATTGCCCGGGAGACGTCCTTTGGCCTTTGCCGCCCTGATACCGGCCTTGGTGCGCTCGGAGATCAGCGCGCGTTCAAGCTGCGCGACAGCGCCGAGGATCTGCAGCGAGAACATCCCTTGCGGCGTCGAAGTGTCGATCGGGTCCCGCAGAGACCGGAAATGGGCGTTCTTGGCGGTCAGGTCCTCGATCACCTCAAGTAGGTGGCTGACCGATCGCGCCAGGCGGTCGAGGCGCACGACGACGAGCGTCTCGCCGGCGCCGATCTCGCGCACGAGCTTGGCGAGGGCAGGGCGGGCGCGTGATGCACCTGAACCATGCTCCTGGACGATCACATCGCAGCCGGCCGAGCGCAGCTCTATGTCCTGGGCTTCCGTGGCCTGCTCGTCCGTGGACACGCGCGCGTAGCCGATTTGCCGGCCCTGTGGTCGACGGGAGCTTCGATTTTGCGTGTCAGCGGCCATCCCGAGCGCCTGAGAGTGCGATATAGAGAAGGTTTTCCAAACCCAGAGGATAAGGATAACCGATCGTTTGTAAACGTCTCTTGAGCGGCTTTTCCGCCTGTAGGAACCCGTCAAACCCTGCGAAATGGGCATTCTTGTCGATCTGAGCTTCGATCGACGTCCCGCTGTTCACTCCCGAAGGCTTGGCGCGTCTATATAGTACGCGCGGGGGAAAATCCGTCGCTATGACGGAAGCGAAATGCATGATAGCTTCCGTTTGAGAAACTATGCACGCGAGAACAATGGCTTACACAATCGAAAGCCTGCCTCTTCAAACGCTGCTTCCGGCCATTGGGAAAGCAGAGGACCAGCTTGCCCGGCTGGATGAGCAGGTCCGCCGCAGTCCGGTCGGCGAGGGCTTTGCCGAGCGCGGCCACTTCTTCGATACGGCTGCCAGCATGTGGGTGGGGGGCGAGCTTGTCCACGTCGAGGATCTCGTTCTCCACGATGAGCGCATGGACGCTCGGGCGCCAACCCATGAGTTGACGATTGCCCACCGGATCCTGCGAGCTCGGCGCCGGATCGCTGGGGCGAAGCCGGGCTGGGCGGTGAGCGATGCGGGGATCGGCGCTCTGACGGGATACGAGGAACAGGAGCGCGACGCCGCGGAAGGTGAGGAGATGACGTCGGTCGAGGAGATAGCGGACCTCATCGGCATGGACGACCCGCTTGCACAGGAACTTGCCAGTGTCGATGCGCTGCTCGAACAGGCGCAGCGGCTGATCGATCGGGTTTCCGACCGGAGAGGCGCGGGCCGCTCAGAGGTTGTCGTCGGCGACCTTGTTGTTCGCGACTCCGATTGGGACGAGGCGGATCGCCTTACGCAATGGAAGCGCGTTCTAACCGACGTGGCGGATCTGCCTCCAACGCTTGCGACCGCGCTAATCTGGGAAGCCTGGGAATCCCTCGAACCCATGCAGCGGCAGCACTGGCTAGGTGGTCAGTTCGTGAGCGCCTATCTTCGGGCGCGCGGCAAGGTGGCGTCGCACCTCTTCGGCTTCAATGTCGGGCTGAAGGCCGTGCCAAGGGAACGGCGGCGATCCGCAAATCGTGTGACCCGTATTATCGCTTTCCTAGACGCGATGTCGGCATCGGCCGAGAGCGGCATGAAGGAAGTGGCTCGGCTGGCGCAGGCTCGGGATCTGATGACCCGTCGCTTGGACGGGCGACGCTCATCGAGCAGCCTGCCGACTACAATCGAGCTCGTCTTGTCCCGGCCGATCGTGTCGGCGCCGATGGTCGCCAAAGCAGCAAAGATCACACAGCGTGGGGCTCTCAACCTCATCGGTGAACTCGGCGTTCGCGAGCTGACGGGGAGGGGGCGTTACCGCGCTTGGGGGATCTTGTAGATGAAGCTCGACGAGATCTTTCCCCGCACAGCAGCCACCTTTCCGCAGGTCGCTGCCTGGGGCGCTGAATTCGAATGGTTGGGGGGCAGCGTCGCAATCTGCGACCTTCTTGTGCGGCTCCAACACCGCCTCATCGAGCAGAGTGACGAGCAGATGCTTGCGTTCGCACTTTCTGTGCGTGCCGACTTGATCGAACAGACTGGCCTGGCCCCGAACGAGACCATCGCAAGCTGTATCGACTGCATACGATTCATCGCTGGGGTTGTCCCTGCCCAACGCACGCTCGCGCGAGGCGAGCTAGGGGACTGTTACGGATGGGCCCTTTGGGCGGTATCCAGGACGCATGACCCGACAGCTCGAGTGAACCACGCGAACTACGCGCTGCCTCCCTACGATGGCGCCCCCAAAGGCCTCAATGAGGCGGTCATGCCATTCGTGGTGGACTGGGTGCGAACCGCCTATCTTCTCGCGCGAAAGTTCGGTGGACTCGACGACCATTGTCGGATGTTCTTCGACCATGCGAACCGCATCGTCTTGATGGCTTTGGCGAATGGCGACTTGCGGGCGGGCGTGGAGGCTGCGATCGCGATGGCCAACTGGGCAACCATACGCGCTCATCCAGGAGCGGAGTACCTCTCCCGCGCATTGTTCCAGCTTGCACAGCTCGACTCCGTCGATGCTGAGATCAAAACGCGCATCGAGATGCTGTTCCTGACCCACGCCGCACAGTGGACGGATCACACACCGGTTGAATGGGCGCGGCATCTACTCGCGCATCGCCGTAACCATCTCAGAGAGCACGAGGCCCTCCAAGCAATGGCTGTGGCAACCGACGACTTAGCTTCATGGACAGCGAGCAGAGCCGAGATTCTCACTGAGACTCGCCGCCTCTCCGATTCCTATTATGGGAGATCGCCTCGAGCCGAGGCTCTCATCGCTCTCGAGTCTCGGGCGTCGATCTTGTTCCCGTTGATCTACTGTCTGACTAAGGTGGGGTCGGTCGATGACATCCTGGACGTGCTCTGGGCATGGTACGGGTCGGCCGCGGCGGAACGAGGAGACGCCAACGTTCTCTTTGTGTGCCCGAACCACGGCGACGGTGTCGCTTATCTTTGGCCGACTGGCCGTTGGGTCGCGCCACATGCCGATGTCGGGGAAAGCCTGGAAGATCTTCTTGTACGCATCTCGTCCGCGCTATCGGACTATTTTCGAGGTCCCGCCGGCGACCGCATTATCGACTTGGACGAAGGAAGGGTTGGTGTACCGGTCTTCGAAACCGGGCCCGGACTGATCGAGGCTGTCGAACGTCACTACCAACTGCGCGAGCTCGCGGAACGATTGCCGGCTGACTTCGAGCCTCGCTCGATTGTGGTGATGCCAGGTCACCGCGATCCACTGCAGGCGCTCTTCATGCTAGACACCGGCAAGTTCGCTGCTCTGGAAGCTAGCCTCGCGGGGGCGACCCGCGACAGGCCGATCCGCGTGTTGAGTGTGTGGCCTGGCGCAACGCAGCTCACTGAGCCGGAAGTCGAATGTCTGCATGCTGCGGCGCAGGTGAGCGGTTGGACGCTCAAGGTCCGCGCCGGGGAGCTGCATGCGGCGGCGTTCAAAGAATTCTACGAGGATCCCGAGGCGGATGCCCTCTGGGTGATCGGCCATGGGGAGCAGTCGCCGTACAGCGTTCACGAGACCGGCTTGGTCATGGATGACGGCAGTCTCCTCTCCATGCCACACCTCGCATCGTTCGCAATACCTCCCGCCGGCCGCCGCCTTCTGGTGTTGAACGTTTGCAGCAGCGGATCCGCACAGACCATGGATGGAATGGCGCGGATCGGACTGGCGCAAGAACTCTGCACTCCTCATCAGCAGGTTGTCGCGCACCTATGGCCTATTGACTACTATGTGGCGCTAGCCTTCGGCTGCGCATTGGCGAGCCGACTGGTGACGGAGCCCGTCAACATTGCCTTCCCTTCTGCCATTCAGTTGATGCGAAACAACGCTGATCTGGCGCAGGAGCTCGATGAACTCGCCCTCGGCCTCGCAGCGCGCGAACGGCTAGGCCACGAATATGTGGCGACGGCGCTGGACAATATTCTTTGCTGGGGATGCCCGGCACTTTTCACTTAGGCACTGCCGCGTAGGAGACGCAGCCGTTGGGGGGCGGGACAATGGAACAAACTGGACAAACGTCAGCAGCGTGCGCATGAACCCTCTGTGGAAGCGCATCACCCGGAACATCTATGTCGACGGTGTTCTGTTGCGGTGACTTCTGACCGGGACAAAGCCCAGGCCTCGGGGGTCGGAGCATTTGAGCATCCCGTTGCTACCAACCGGAGGGTGGCCCCGCAGGGCCTGACCGTGTTTCAGACCCAGTCGAGCTGGCGAAGGGTCAAATAGACCACGGCGCCCCGCTTCGCTCCGATCGCAGTCATGTACTTCAAGAGCTGCCCCGCATAAGCCTGCCGGTCTGCGTCAGTCGGGGCAACGTCGCTTTTCCAGTCGAACACGAGGGTGGGCTTGCCGTCGGACAAGGCCACAGCGTCGGCGCGGCCGGTCGTCAGAATGTTACCTTCGGAGCTGTAGACCCCGAACTCCGGTACGAGCGCGTTGCGGTGTTCGGCAACACCCTCGAGCGATAGGGCTCGCAGCACGACACCTGCCATCTCACCGGGATCGGGCCGGCTATCACGGGTAGCGATGGCCAACTGCGACAGCAGCGCATTGGCCCGGGCAGTGAGGTCGCCCTCCGTCTCGGGGAGTTCGCCGGTCAGAACCTCTTCGATCAGCTTGTGGAGGATTCCACCCCGGGTTGCGCTTCCGGGGACCTGTCCGGTGATTGGGGGATCATCCTCGCTATCAACCTCGATCCGCGTGTCGACCTCGACGAACCGCTTGTCAGGGTCATCGTCGCTTGGTCGCACCCATCGTATCGCCGGTGACGCCGTGGCCACACTCTCCTGCTCGGCGACGAAGACCTCCCGCGTCTGTTCGTTGCTCACGGTTGGTTGAGTTGGAATCGGACGCCGGGTGAGGGCTGCGTCGTTCCATTCGGGAATATCGGCATGCGCCAGAGGGAGAACTTCGGCCCAGGTGTTGTCCGGCCGGCGGACCGAGTATTGCGGCAGGATCAGCATGTCCATGGCGCGGGTGCAGGCCACGTAGAGAAGCCGCTCGCGCTCCTCGGCGCTCTCCTTATCGTCCGTGTTGATCGCATCGACCAGAGCCGGCGGCACGATATCGCCGAGTACCCAATGGAGCGTGTCGTCATGGCGCCGGTGCAGGAAGGCCTCGCGCCGGCGAATTTCCGACCCCAAATTGATCGGAATGACTATCGGCCACTCGAGGCCTTTGGCGCTGTGGACGGTGACGATGTTGATCGCCTCGCCATCCGCATCGAGCCGGGCTTCGTCGTAGGGCTCCGGCCCGAGTTGGCCACCCTGCCAGTCTGTGCCGATGTCGATGGCGAGCTGCTTGAGGCCTCGCACGCCGTAACGGCGTGCGCGCTCCATCAGCAGATCGAG
The DNA here is from genome assembly GCA_019635735.1 of Mesorhizobium sp. Classification (GTDB taxonomy): domain Bacteria; phylum Pseudomonadota; class Alphaproteobacteria; order Rhizobiales; family Rhizobiaceae; genus Mesorhizobium_A. The sequence continues at coordinate 45,459 of JAHBYX010000012.1, read as the reverse complement.
GTTTGCGAGCGCCCTTGCGGCCTGGTCCTGTCCGCGGGCCGCGAGCTTTGCCCGGATATGCAGCCGGTCGATGGCCTCTGCGAGCACAAGGAATGGGGTCGACCGCCGGCTGCGCCGGTTGAGCTCGTGCATGATTGCCAGCGCCTCTCGCGCCAGAGGATGCGCAACCTGATCGAGTGGTGTGCGCAACGTGAGTCCCGATGGGTGGTCCTCGGTGCCATCGAAACCGAGGGCATTGGTGATGTCGAGAAGCTCGCGCTCCGTCAGGCCGACGAGTGGGCCTCTTAGGACGGCGCCGAGGGCCAGCGTATCGCGACTGTCCGCGAGGGCGCGGACAAGCGCAACGAAGTCCTGTGCCTCCTGCCGCCGAAAGAGGTTGCGGCCGGCCTGCGACATGAATGGGATCGCATTCTCCTCGAGCGCGCGCTCGTAGCGCCAGAGTTCGGTTCCGACGGGCGCGAGCAGGGCGATATCACCGGGTACGGCCGGAGCGATTTCGTTATTGGAACGCCGCACACGCGCGTTGCCGATGAGCTTGGCGCAAATCTCGGCGACGACCTGCGCCTCGGTGTCGCGAATATAGTTTGCCTTGCTCCGTTCTCCGATGCGGACGGTGGCCTTCATCACACAGGGCATTCCGTGTTCCGGTGCCCCGAGCGAGGAATCGAGCGGCACATAGCCGGGCGCCTGTTTGCCGAGCGGCTCTGCAAAGGAGCGATTGACGTAGTCGAGGATCTCCTTGCGCGATCGAAAGCTTGTGCGGATATGCAGCACGTTGCCAGGGAACTGGCGCTCGATCGCTTTGTAAGCCTCCATGTATGAGGCTAGGTCGGCGGCCCGAAAGCGGTAGATGGCCTGCTTGGGATCGCCAACCAGGAACAGCCGAGCGGGGATCAGGCGCCGCTCTTGCCAGGTGGGAGCGTCGTCGTCCGTGCTCGTGATCCTGAAGAGGATCTCGGCCTGCACCGGATCGGTGTCCTGAAACTCGTCGACCAATATCCGCGTGTAGCGTTCCGAGGCCGCGCGACGAATGGGTTCGTGCGTGCGAACAAGAGCGCGCGTCGACAGCAGCAAGTCGTCGAAATCGAGAACCGCGGCATGGCGTTTGAATGTTTCGAAATCGCCAAGCAGATCGTCGAGCCCGCCAGAAAACGAGGCGACAAGCGTGGTCGCAAGATTGCCCAGCAAGTGGCGAAGCGCTGCCCCGCATCGGCCATAGCGTTCGGCCGCCTCTGCGCAGAGACGAGCGCCGTCCTCCTTGCCGGCGACGGCCTTCCATGCCGTCAGCCGCCGATACGGGCGAAGGTCCTGCGAGCGCCAAGCCATTGCCTTGATGCGCGGGGGATGGGCAAGCTCCCACAGACGCTGGAAGCCAGGCACGGGATCGAATCCGCCCTCGAAATGGATGGCGAGTGTTTCAAGCTCGACCACGTCTTCGACGGCCAGATAGGGCGCTGTCTGGCCGTTCATCCAACGCCGAAATTCTCGCACGGCCTCGACGAAGTCCCCCTCGGCGTGGCGCTCCAGCTCGTGTTCGAGGGGCCTCGCCGTCCGAAACTCGCGGCGGAACTTGCCGAGCCGCTTCAGGACGTCGACGGCTTCGGTGGGATCCCGCTGGGCCATGACGGCGATAGGATCGCTGGGATCTGCCGCTTCCCCAAGGCGCCGCTGCAGCCAGCGCTCAAAGACCGTGGCAAAGGCAAAATCGGTTTGGACGGCATCGAGTATCGCGGCGCCGGGATCGACGCCTGCCTCGATGGCATAGCTTCGTAGCAGTTCATGACAGAAGCCATGAATAGTGGTGGTCGTCATGTCGTCGAGGTGTTCGCGCGCGGCCCGAAGAGATGCGGCCTGCTTGTTGTCAAGCTTGGTTGGGATGGCGAGCGACAGGTCAACTGGGACTGTGCCGTCGATCAGCTGGTCGACAAACCGCCTCACGCGTGCGCGCAACTCGCCCGCCGCCAGCTCGGTGAAAGTGATCGCCGCGACATTCCGCGGGGCGATGCCGCTCGCAAGCAGCATAGTGACCCGACCCGCGAGCAGGGATGTCTTGCCGGTGCCGGCGGCCGCCTCGACCAGAAGAGTCTGATCAAGCCTGGTGAGGGCACGCCGCCGATCGTCGCTGTCGGTTAGGTCGCTCACGGCAGCTCCCAGTATTGGGGCAGCTGGCCGGCCGCGGCGTTGAATCCAACCTGCTTGCGACGGAAGTAGCTTGGGGACGCGGGGAGGGCCAGGTTGAGGTCGTTGAAGCGATCCTCCGCCCCCGGACCTGGTACGACCCGAGTGCTAACCAGATGCTCCGTTGCGACGGTCACGAACCTTCCAACCTGCTCGATGGCCCCATCCAGATCTGAAAGTGGCGAAACCAGAACATCGCCCTTGAGGTAAATCAGCCGCGCACGGATGGCGGGGGTGTCGGGAAGAAGCGTGCGGCAAGCGAGCCCATAGAGGACGCGCTGCAACTCACTTCCGCCGGCAATGATCCGCGCCGCCACGTCGTCCGGACGTGTCCCGGTCTTGTAGTCGGTAACACGGACCGCGATCGCACCGCTGCGGACATCGACTCTATCGATCTTGCCGCGGATCGTGACGGCTGTGCCCGGGATAGGCACGGGTAGAGTTGGGTTCCATGGCCACTCGCGGTCGGCATCGACTACCGCCTTGTCATCCCCGAAAGGCACCTCTGTCCAGCTGCGCGTGCCGGTCTCGGTAAAGCTCTCCCATGTGAGTCCGGCGAGCGCCATCTCCGAAGCTTGCCGGACGGTGTTCACCCAAAGCACATGCGGTGGCACGGCGCGCTCGAGGGGCCACGTTGTCGTGATGTGCTGTACGGCCGCTGCGAGCGCTGTGGCGATTTCATCGTGACTGGCTACCGTGAACCCGGGAAGGGGCTCGAGGACTTCGACGGTACGGCGCAGCAATTCGTGCACCAAGGTGCCGAACTCGTCTGCTTGGAGCATCAGCGGCCGGTCGCGATCTTCGAGGCGGCGCCAACCCAGACCATACCTCCATACGAAGCCCAGCGGATCGCGCAACAGTCGGGTGAGCGAGGTGGGCGATTGCGGGACGGTGATGCTGCGCACGATCACAGCATGATTTGGTGCGATGAGTCCGTCGTGATCTGTCGGTTCCGCTCGATGCCAGTTTTGCCAGCATCGAACGGCTGTACCGGACAGCGGATGGGACGCAGTCTCGGATGGACGTGCGCTCAGTCGGTCCGCCTCGCTCGCTGCGTGCCGGACCGAGCTGACCCGCGCCAGCGTTGTGACAGGCTGGCTAGGGTCGAGCAGCGGACTTGGCCCGGTGAGGGCGCCCTGGGCATCACGCCGGCTCCGGGACAAGACGAGGCCGCTGCTGGCGTAACCTGTGATGATCGCAAAGGCGCGCCGGTCGGCTTCGTTGGGCGGATCGAGGTCGAGCAGTTTGGCGGAAACCATGTGATCGGGAAGCAAAGGATCCTCGAGCGTGGCGCGTGGCCAACTGCGACCGGTGAGACCGAGCAAGCGCACAAAGGAGCGCGGTGCCGCTGCGAGCTGCCATGCGGGAACCCAGGCAATTGCGCCGGCGGGATCCTGTTCGTCTTCCACGCGTATCGAGCGCAGGGTCAATTCAAGTGCGGCAGCGGGCGCGGCGCTCGTGGCGCGGTCCCAGATGTGTCGCGCCCGCCCGCGCAGGAATGTCCGCGCCGCGTCGCCAGCGGCCTCCGGCCCCCGCTCCAAGAGGGTCAATAGGGGCATGAGGATGGGACGCGGATCGCCGGTCATCGCTTGAGCATGCCGCTCATACGCGCGAGACCACTCGGCAGTTGATCCAAGGGGAATGTTGCGAGGGAGGTTGGACCAATCGTCGGGCAGTTGATCGATGGTCGTGCCCTGGCCCCGGGTCAGCGAAACGAGCCGGCGAAGCCGGGATTGACTAAGCCCGTGCAGCAACACGTCAGCGAGAGCTGCGCAGCGTTGCCCATCGACCGTCGCCAGACACGGCCGACCATGCGGAAACGAGACTCGCAACCCGGTCTCGTCGGCCAGAGCAACGACATGATCGTCCCACTCGCCCGTCGACGCCGCGGCGATCGCGATCTGCTCCGCCGTGGCCTTGCCTTGGGCCATCAGCCGCCGTGCCCAGCGAAAGGCCTCGAGCACCTCATGGCGCGGATCAGCGCAGGTCACGAGGACCGGTGAAGCCTGCGTGGCGGCTTCTGGGATGGTGTTGACTGCCCCGCCGAACCAGGCCGTGTCGGCGCCTGCCGGAGCGTTCCAGCCGACCGAAACGACGGCGCGCAGCGCATCAAGGAGTGGTCGCCATACAGGTTCGACGAAGTGCACATCGTCGAGGGTAACGTCGCCGAGGACCGCAGGCGCGATGTCGATCCGGGCCAGAGCGCTGGTAACGATGTCATCGGGCAGCATCGCCATGGGCGGGAGCCTGGTTCGTATCCGGCGCTCGACAAGCGTCAGGTCAGCTGCCCGGGCGCTTTCTTTCGCCAGTTCCGTCAGATTGAGCCCCGTTTCCCAGACCTTTCCAAGGGTCTGAGTCACGGCCCGGATCATTCCTGGAAAGTGCCGGGCCTCTTCGATCTCACCAAAGCCACCATCGGCTAGAGCTCGACCCACCGCCTCCTCCAGCTCCTCCCGGGTGGCGCGCCTGAGAAATCCCCCGGCCAGCCGCGACGCCAGATGCGTGACCGTCATGATTTGGAGGCCGTTGAGTCCGGCGCGCGCGGCCGCGGCGCGATGAGCGGCGACCGCCAGCTGACCCTGCACCACCACAGTCCTTCTCGTCGTCACGCCCGCCCCCTCCGTTCCCAGCCATGCCCAAGACGATGGGAAACGGGATCATATCCGCAGGCGTCCAGCACGGGAATTCTAAAGCTTTGTAAAGCGGCAAATCGTTGTGCGAAGATCAGGAACGGCGGGCGTCGAATCGCACTCCGCAGGGGGCTAGTACGCATGCTTTTCGGCGTGATCTATCGACGGCGATCGCATGAGTGATGGACCCGGTGCGGCCGAAATCCTTCGTGGGGACGACGCGCGTCAGCTTATCCTTGAGCAGATCGAGGCGCACAACGGCGGTATCCTCAAGGCATTGCGTGACTATGAGCCGGCAGCAGCGGTGCGCGGCTGGCATGAGACGATCCGTGCCATCGAGGAGTTCATCAACGTCCCATTGTTTGCGGTCGATGACGACCTTGTCGTCCAATGGTTGTTTTCGCTGAGGCTCGACGAGTCGTTCCTGGCGAACCCGGTTTTCACCCTGCGGCAGGTAGAGGCGAAACTATCCCCGCATCTCGACGCGGCTACTGTCAGACGTATCGGTCAGTTGATGGTCCAGCTGGCAGCGATCCGGTCGGCGTTCCGTATGCATGGCCAGACTAGCTTCGGGCCCGGATTGACGCTCGACACCGTCGGGGAGGCCATAGGGTACTTGCAATCTAGGCGCCGTCACTTCGTCGCGCTGCTCTACCTGATGCCGGCGGCATGCAAGGGGTCGAGGCGTCTGGCGCCGCTGGATACCCTCAATGTTGTCCTGCCGCAGGTCGAGCATAGTTGCACGACGATCACGGGACTCTACCTGAAGCTCGCGCTGATCGAGGCGCTTCCTGAGTTCAACCTCGAAGTCGATGCGGCGGGTTCATATGGGAGCCATTGGCTTGAGACGCTGGACGTCGGCTTCCTCGAACCGGAGCGTGCTTCGATCATGGTGATGCATGAACTGCGCGGTGACGAGATTGCGACGCCGTCGCTCGAGCCGGTCGATCCCAAGAAGGTCTTCTCCGCCGCCGAGCTGCGGAACAATGTGAAACTGCTCAGCGCGACCTACGATGCATTCGGCCTGAACGACTCCGATTTCTCTGCGGTTGCAGCGGTCATCACGAGCCTCTCCCGGCGGAGCACGGACGACTACGTCGTCGCGATTGGGAAAGACCGGCTGCGATCCCTGCTGAAGACGGCGGGCAGCCTGGACGCGGGCGAGCTCGAGCGATTGCTCGTAAACCGGCCTAGTGCCGACTACGCACCAAACACCAACGCGTACGAGCCCTTCATCGATTTGGGACATGCGGTCGTATCGAACGTGAACCTGTTGTCCCGTTTTCTCTACGCCTTCAAGAACATTCACCTCGGCAGTCGCAAGCGCTTCCAGATTCACGCCGGCTTTATCTTCGAGGACATGGTGAAGCGAGATCTCGAAGGTCTCGGCTTCAAGGTGACCGATATCAAGCGGATCAATCGCAAGGAGTTCGACGTCGTCACGATCTACGGTGACGTGATCTACAACTTTCAGTGCAAAAACAACTGGATCGATCTTGCCAAGGTTGAGTCCGATCGCGCGCTCTACGCCCGCTACAACCGCGCGCTCACCAACTATTATGCAAAGGCCCTCGTCAAGGATGAGAAGCGCGAGGGTCTGCTGAAAGACAAGCTCGGTCTGGGCAAGATTCAGCATCGCGTCGTCAGCCGGTTCCCGGTCATCACAACCGATCGCCGCATCGTCAACTACAACCGACTAAGGGATCGCGAGGCGCTGCTGGCAAATCGCTGACCTCGACCCGGCGAGGTCGATATCGTAGACGTCGAGGGGCGAGTCTCGCGATACAATCGCGCCGTCCTCGCTCGAATCCGACGTGTGAGTCCACTGTAGCGGCGATGGAGGCAGTCGTGGCGACGCGAATGTTATTGGAGCGATTTCGCGTACTCGGAATGTGGGAGGCGGGCGAGGAGTTTCGCTCGATGACAAGCCTTAAGTCAGCGTGGTCCACCGACGATGAGCACGTTATCGCAGGCGTGTACTTCATCGAACCGGAGGCGGTTTTCACCTACATCCTCTTAGTCCGGGACAAAGGGGGGCGATACCGCGGATTCTTCATGGCCAACCCCGCGCTCGCGACTGCTCGGCTCGCTGACGCATCCGTGCGAGCCGACCTCAGGCTAATTGAGACGGGGGAGAAGCCCGCCCCGGTCCTGGAGGCGGTGATGGGTGGCATCGACCTCTTCGCTCATGTGGTCGAGAAGCCCAACGAGAAGTTCGTCAACCTCAGGAACGCACCGCAGCCATCGGCCACGCGTGGTGTGATGGCTGAAGTTGCCCGTTGGTACGACGATCTCGACGGCAATTTCGTCAAGGATTTTCAGAGCACTGGGTTCGACGCCCGGGTCTGGGAGCTCTATCTATTCGCTGCTTTCACCGAGATGGGCCTTTCCATCGACAGGTCCAAGGCGATCCCCGACTTCCGGCTTTCCCGCGGCGAGCGGAAGGTCTTCGTGGAAGCGGTCACCGCCAATCCTAGCCATGGGCAACAATTCAGCATCGCCGGGGCACCCCCGCCACCCCCTGAAGACTTTGCGCACTACATGGAACATGAGATGCCGCAAAAGTTCGGCTCACCTTTGCGCAGCAAGCTGGCCAAACGCTATTGGCTCGACCCAGACGTAGCCGGGCATCCGTTCGTCCTCGCGTTGGCTGATTTTCATTCGCCAGCCTCGATGACCTGGTCGCATACAGCGCTGTCGTTCTACCTATATGGAGTGGGGGTCGAGCTGCGCGAGGGGCATCCGAACTACAAGAAGTCGATCGAAAAGCCGCTGGGTGACCACGTCGTTGGAAGGAAGGTTGTACCGACCAATTTTTTCGCGCAAGAAGAGCACCGCTATGTGTCAGCCATTCTATTTTCCAATGCGGGAACGACGGCCAAGTTCAACCGCATGGGCGTTCTCGCCGGCTATGGTGATCCAAGCGTCAAGCTGCGCCGAATCGGTGCGCTCTACAATCACGAGCTGGGTGCCGTCGACCCGGTCAAGTTCGAAATCGATGTCGAGGATCCGGACTATGATGAAGAATGGTCGGACGAAATCGAGGTCTATCACAACCCAAATGCACGTCTGCCGTTGGCCCTTGACCTCTTCCCGCACTCGACCCACTTCCTCCTCGAGAACGGAGAGCTTGTCTGGCGAGGACCAGAGCGAAGAGTTCTATTCTCGATAACCCACACGCTCCACACCAAGGCCACAGGTGTTGCTGCCGACGCCGTAGCTGGCAAGCCAGTTGGACCGGAAAGCCCGACTGAGGCTTAGGGACGGGGTCGGACCGCCCCTGCATCTCGGCGGAGTGACTGCGACCAATATCTCCGTGCCGATTGCCAAGCCATGCAGGCGATGATGCTCGATGAAAGCCCGCCATCACTCGAGGATGTGCTTGAGCGTATCGACAAGCTGCAGACCGCCATCAATTCGGCGACACCTGCTGACGGCTAAGTCGCTGCCATAGAATAGCCAGGGTTGAACGTCGAGAAACTCTGCGATGAAGCGACCACGGCTCGGAAGTCCACTGCGCGCAGGTCGAGATCGATCAGTTCGGTGATCGACCCTCCGGCCAGCAAACGCAGAACCTCGCTCACCGCGAGGCACGCAGCGATCGCACCGACGAACGGCGCCCCGATCGCCTTGCCCGCCAAGAGAGTGACACCGCACTGGTCGAGGCGACCGGTCTTGAGCAGGTCGTCGTATGCCTGAGCGGTTTCGCCTCGAGTCGCGTTCGCAGTGTGCGGCCAGACCTCCTCGGCGGATCGGGTCCCCGGCAATGTATGCAACCGCATGGTCTGGAAGTTGCGATGATTCCGGCCAAGGCCGGCCTCGACGACGAAGTCGAAACCGGTTTTGTCCAGCGCGCGACGGCCGTCGGCGTTGTCCAGACCGCACAGCGCGACGTGCGGCTCGTCCGGCTGCCGCCGGTAGTCAGCATCGAACAGACGTTCATGCACCCTTGTGTTGAAGCGGCGGCGCTCTGCCCATTCGGACGCGACCCGGGTTTTGAACCGGCGGACCATACTGCCATCGGTGAGCACAGAGGTGCTTTCGGTCGAGGCCGTCACGCGGTCGACGTCCTGCAGCACAAGCTCGACCTCGTCGGGATTTGCATAAGGCAGCAGCGCGAGCGCCCACAGATAGGCTTGGCCCAGATGACCCAGTCCGATCAACCACAGGCGGTTTGGAAGGAACTGCAGTATGGGGCCATCGCTATCCGCAGATTGCCAATCATGCGCAGCGAGATCCCACAGCGAGAGTCCGACGGTGCGCCGACCGGCAACACGGTCTCCCGAGAGGAAGGCATAGGCTTCGTGGATTGCGAGGGCGGCGGCGAGCATCGGCGAAAGCGCCATCGGGGCCCGATCTCGACCCGCGGTCGCTTCGATCGGCGCCATCCCCGCCTGCCAGCCGTGATAGAGCAGGCGAACATGAAACTCTGCCGCCCTCGGCGAGGCCGCCGCGCCGATCGCAATCGTCGGCACGCCCCCTTCCAGACTGCCCACGCGACCGCCCAGTGCTATGATCGCTTCGCGCAGCGTGCCGCCGAAGGGCAGCGGCGTGATCTGCGCCTGATCCAAGTCACCGGAAACGTTGACGCCTCCAAGGAAAACACGACGGCCCAGCGCAACAGCCGTAAGTAGCGCCGCCTGCGCCGCCTCGTCGGTCGCGTCGGCGACCACTATCGAGAGCCGGTATCCGGCAAAGATAGCGGCGGCTTCCTCGACGGTCGACGCGCGGCCGCTGTCGATCGCCTGCTTTACAAGGCGGTGGAGGCTATCGGCCTCGGGGATGATCTGCATGGCGCTCTCCTAGACAATGGCGATCCGGAGGACATCGCGACGACGGTCATGGGCGACGGCCTCCCAACGCTTCGCGCCGCGATAGCGGTAAATGCCAACGCGATCGGCGCCCATGCTGCGTTGCGCAAAGTCCGGCAGGATCAGCGCGACATGGCCGGCCTGCGAGATCATCGGATGATCGCGGTCGGAGTCGCTTTGTCCTTCGCCGCGTGGGTGCACATGAACGTCGGCAACGACACTCAGGCCGCGCTTCTCGCAGAGCTTCCACAGGTCGCCAAAATAACGGCCATCAAACCGGACGATACCGGTATCCAGTGAGTGCGGATCGAGGTCATCGTAGAGCACGTAATCCGTGATCCGCCGCGCCTTGTCCTCCATATAGCCCAGAAGGAACGCACCGCTTTCGCGAGTGCTGTTCTGTCCGCGGACGCGGAGGTCTCGGATCAGCCGGTTCCACAAGAACCACGAGATCGAGACCTCATGCTGCGGCGCGAGCAGACGGCGAATAGTCGCGGCAATTGAGAAGCTCATGGACCAGCTCCAGGTAATGAACGATGCCCACAGAGGGGCGCCAGATCTTGGACGGCATTTCGCGCAGCCAGTTGTCATGACCGGTGAGGCTGACGCGGTCGCAGGGAAGGTAGAGCGCGGTGCCGTCCTTCCAGCTCGGGTTGAACACTGCCGCCACACGACCGCCGCTGCGGCTGCGCGGCCACAGCGCGGAAGCAAGAACGGCATTGCGGGTCATGTCCCACGGGCCCGCCGTCGGGGGCGTCGCCGGGTAGCCCGAGCAGTTGAAGCGCAGGGTGAAGCTCTGGCCATCGCTCGCGGTGACGGCCACGAAGAGGTAGGGCCATTCGACCTTGATCAGCGACCAACGCTTCTCGGCCTCGCCCAGGCGGAAGGAAGGCTTTGACAGATCCGCCTGGAGCGCACGTTCGTCGGGAGTGGACATGCTCTTGGTTCCGGTATTAGGGCGCGCCGTTGACGCGCTCGTCGGGGAGGAGGTCAAAGGTGATCTGGCAGTTGGGGTGCTTGACCAGCTTGCCGATGTGAGTGTTGGGCGCCGGGCGATCGTACGTGCCGGAAATCTGCAGCACGTGCTCGCCGGCTTCCTCCGGCGTCATGTTGAACTCCTTGACAGCGGCCCACTTCTTGACCTTGGCGACAGTGGTCGCGGGCGTGAACTGGTGGTGCACGGCACGGCCATTGAAGGTGACGGTGACGCGGACGGTGCGGCAGCGGTGCATATGCAGCTTGATGCCCGCGGACTTGTTGGTCACCGCCAGCTTCTGATCGAGCTTGACCGGCTCTTCGTCGTCCTCGGCGTACAAGACCGCCTCGTCGCCGAGGCCGGCAGCCTTGGCCAGCAGCTTGCGGACCTCGCCGAACGTCAGGCCATCCTCGACCTCGAGCACGGCGATGTCGGGCAGGCCTTCAGCCTGATAGAACACATTGATCTTCATGGATCGCTCCGTCTGTTGGGGGTGGCCCATCGCCACCAGTCCCTTCCTGATCAGGTAATCGGATCAGCAGAGCGAAACCGGAAAGGGGTCCCTAGCCGTCGGCGACGACCAACTGGCCAGCAGGCACTGCGGCGCAGACGAAGAAATGCGGACACCGCGCGCATCGGGTTGGATCGGGGTCAGTAGGGAACTGGCCGCTGCGGATCTTGCCGAGAATTTGGCCGGCATCGGCAACGCGCTTGCGGACGATATCGTCCTTCATCGGCACGATCTCGACGATGTCGTCGGTCAGGTGAACGGCCTCAACCCGAGCGGTCGGACCGTACGCCTCGCGGGCGGCGTGAATATAGAGGCCGTACTCGATGTGCGCAGTATCCTCATATTCCTTGCTACGGCGATGTCCGGTGCGCAGCCGGCGCAAGATGACCGTGCCGTCCTGCAGCTGCGCGATGGAATCAGGCTCTACAATGACACGCCCCTCGCGCAGGTTGAGAGCAAGCGCCGTCCGCTCTCGGAAAGAGCGGTTGGCAGAAGCCTTCACAAGCGAGGCGATCATGCGCGAGGCAAGGTCGCGATACTGGGGGGCGGCCGGTTTCGCGGCGACCTCCATTTCCTGCCAGATCTCCTCAAAGCGCCGCTCGACGTCATCAAGCGACGGCGTACCCGCCGGGCTCACCTCGCGCAGCCAGTCGATGAGGCCGTAGAGCGCGTCGTGGGTTTGGGTGAACGCCGTGGGGCGGCGGGCCCCGCCCAGCCCCAGGATGTGGGTGTAGAAGAAGCGCCGCGGGCAACTCTTGAAGTTTCTGAGCTCGCTGTCGGTGGCCGCATAGTCGGCCGGTAGGACAACAGGGACTTTTGACGTGTCGGCCGCGCCACCTGGCATCAAGGCCGGCGAGCCGATACGGGCGAGGTTCGGCAACCTCGGAAGGTACGAGGAAGATTCGCGATTGTTGCCGTTGGGCTGCGTCCTCGACTGATAGAGCCGAAGGTGCGATCGCGCGCGCGACATTGCGACGAAGAACAGGCACTCTTCCTCGGTCTTGTGAGATCGACGCGCGGCCTGGTCAACAGACAGATTTCCGTCATCTGCGACCATCCCTTGGGGAGGTGGGCAGCGCGGCGCGCGATAACTGGAGGGTATGCTGACCTCGGTCATTCCGGGGAGGTGGACGGCTTCGAACTCGAGGCCCTTGCTGCCGTGGATGGTCATAAGGCGGACGGCATTCATCTGGAGGGCCGGCGCCGGCACCTGACGGAGGTCACGCTCTTCGGCCAGCAGCACGAGTTGCCGGATGCGTTCGAGTGATCGCCAGATTGGCGCGCCACCACCGGTCGGTGCCTCATCGCGCAGGAAGTTGAGCAGCTGCCAGATCGCGACCGAGCGCATCCAGTCGGACACGCCGGTGCCAGCAGCCATTGCGCGAAGACTGCCGGAGCGATCAAGCAGGTATGTCCCTAGGAAGTTCCAGGCCGTGTCTCCGCGCCCGAGACCGTCCAGATCGGCGGCCAGCTTAGCAAGCCCCCGGCAACCCTCTTCGGATAGTGACGGTTCCGCCGGCAATGCGCGCAGCCCATCGAGCGGCGGCTGGTCTCGATCGCGCAATATCTGCAACGCGCGATAGACATCCTGCACCGGGATCGCGTAGCGGGACAGCGCCCCGACGCGGGCGAGCCCTGCGACCCGGCGATCGACCGCAAGGCTCAGGAGCGCGAGGAGGTCGCGGATTTCATCGCGCTCGAAGAGACTGCCAAGGTGCAAGATCGGAATGCCACGGGCTTCGAGCCCGGCGGCGACTTCGCCCAACCGCCGGTTCGTGCGGCAGAGGATCGCTTGGTCTCGGTAGCGGAGGCCATCACCCTTTAGGGCCTCGATGCTCGCAGCCAGCCCGGCGATCTCGTCGTCGAGACTTTGAAAGGTCCGTAGTTCAACTGGGGACCCCGTGCCATGGTCGGTCTGGAGGTCGAGCGGTATCAATCCATCGGATGCTTCCATGCTGCGCGAGAACGCCTGAAATCCGCTGATGATCGACTCGGTGGACCGATAGCTCCTCCCCAGGGCCTCGCTTTTTGATCTTGGGAAGTCGGTCGCGAAGGCGACCATGTTGCCGGAGGAGGCACCCCTAAAACGGTAGATCGCCTGACGGGCATCTCCCACAACCCAGAGGCGCTTGGTGTCGTTACCGGTGAGAGCCTTTAGAAGCCTGACGCTAGCGCGATTGACGTCCTGGTACTCGTCAACCAGCACGTGCCGATGTCTTAGCCGAGTGGCCTCGGCGACCTTGGGATGCTGTTCCAGCAGGAGAGCGGCCTGCATGATAAGGTCGCCAAAATCGACGGCACGCGCGTCGGCTTTGGCCCGTTCGTAGCGCTCGTAGATCTGCGCAACCTCGAGGCACCTGGTTGCCGCGGTCTTCCGGCCCTCGTCGTTGCCGGCATTTGCCCACATGCGTTTGGCCAGTTCCGCGTACGCTGCATAGTCCACCATCTCGTCCTTGGCTCGTGAGATACCGGTGAGCACGTCTCTTAGGGCGAGGCTCGGATCCCAGAGGTTGCGATAGTGGGTGAGCCCCATCGTGGGCAGTATCTCTTCGAGAACTTCGATGGCGTCACTTCGATCAAAGAGCGCTGGATCCTTGGGCAGGCCGATGAGCTCTCCGTGCCGACGGAGGAGTTCGAGACCAAACGAGTGGAAGGTGCCGGCCCAGATTTTCGGTGCCGCGTCTGGAAGTGCTAGAGACAGGCGCTCGCTGAGTTCTCCTGCGGCGCGGTTGGAGAACGTAAGAACGAGAATGGCTTCGGGTGGAACCTTGTCGTCGTCGACCAGGGAGACGATCCGCTTGATAAGCGTGCGGGTTTTCCCGGTCCCGGGTCCCGCCTGCAGCTGGTAGGGAGTGCCTCGATGCTTAGCGGCGCTGTCCTGGATGGGGTCGGGGATGAGCTCTGCCTGCGGGCGCGCCGGCTCGTCCTCGAATCTGGGCAACAGGAGGGCATCAAAGAGCTGTTGGCGGACGAGGGGGACGGGCAGTCCGGTCATCGCGACGATATCTTCGGCAGAAAGCTTCTTGTCCAGATAGAGGGAGCGCGCGAGCTCACGCGGCAACAGGAACTCACGGGCAAAGACATTCGCCTGCAGTTCGCGTCGCTCGCGGACACCATAGTTCTCGACCCGCTGCAGTCCAACGGGTGCCGATTCGGTCGATCGGGATGCGTCGACATCCGCCTCCGAGCAGGTAGCGGACCCGAGATGCAAACATACGTGCCCGATCTCATGGGCAATGAGAATAGCGCGATCAATGGCGGTCCCACTGCGCTCGCATAGGATCATCCCGGACTGCTCGTCGAGCAGCGCTCTTGCCCCCTTGAGGCCAGGATCGCCTGCAGGAAGCGTGGAAATAGCTAGGTCATCGAGGCTCTTCGCCGCTGCCCTCACGAGGGCATCGGAATCGAGCGCACTCACACCCGCCGCGACAAGACGGGCATGAAGGTCACTAGCCGTGCGCCTGATACTCTCGAACGCGTCCATCAAACACTCTCATAACGACAGCAAACGTTGTCGCTGTTGTTCGCTCATCTCCGATGTCTCCACGGCTTCCTTGAAGGACTGTTGTCGGCCGAGCACTGGCTTGTCGTCGGCTTTGAAGTGTTGTCCAGCTGGCGCCACCGGCTGTGTCGAGGATAGGTGTGCTTCAAGGATCCTGACTGCCGCCGGCACCGCCTCTGAAACGGCAGCGACGAACCCGTGTGTCATTGTGGCGTAGTCAATCACGCGGTCACGAAGCTTGATGATAAACGGAACGTCTGCGTCGAGACGCGCCGCAACATCGCGAAGGGCTTTGCGGTCCAGTGCCAGAAACGGGTTTTCGGTGGAGACCGAAGCCGCCGCCCGAATATCGCCCGTGCCCTGGCTCTGGCGCAGTTTGTAAACAGCGTTCTGGTAAGCACTGACCGCATGCGACGCCGCAGCGCTGATACCTTCCTCGGCGGGAGCAGCGCCGACGAAGAGATCGTCGACATCATCATCCGACCAAGGGTCGAGCACGAGGCTGATGGCGAAATCAGTCAGCTCATCCGAATGATCGGGGTACGACCGGATGAGCGCCTCCAGCGTCTCCGGATCAGGCGAGCTGCCACCCATCGCCAGTTCGTAGAACGCCCCGCGCAGCTCTGCCGAGGTTCTGCTCTTGTCCATCATGCGTCCTCCTTGACGCTCGCGAGTTTTTCGTCGGCTGCCTTAAGCCGGTTGAAGATCGTTTTCTCAGCTACACCGAGGTGTGCCGCGGCACGCTCCTGAGTCCAGCCAAAGATCCGAACCAGAACAACGACGCGTTGCACCTCGAGCGACAGCTCCTTGCGGATGAAGGCGAGAACCTGTTTCAGCTGAAGCACGGTTTCGGGGTCCGCGAAGGCAGGCGGCGTGTAACTGGGGTCGGTGCTCTTGGGGAATTCCGGTTCGTCACCGTCGCTGTCGTGAGGCCTGAGCTGAACGGTCTTGCTTTGGCGAAGAAGGTGCTTGTCGAGGTGGTCGATGCGCATGCCCCTGAATGCGAGATTGAACTTGCATTCGAAGAAGTCCATCACGTCGCCGCCGGTCAGGATGTCTTCGACGAGGCTCGTAGCAAGGTCGGTGAGGATGTCCTGCCGCAACTGGTCGACGTCGGGAATGGTCGCGCTCAGCCGGGCCTTGAGAATGGCGTCGCACCGCGCGTTGAGGACGAAGAAGAACTCTTCGCCGGTTTCGCCCCGCCGGAGGGCCTGCCGGATCAGATGGACCAACGTCTCAAAGCGCAAATAGCCAGGTTCGGACCGCGTCTTGACGCCGAGGCGCTCGTGCAGCCGCTCCGGGCTCTCTCGCAACGCCTCCTCGATTTCCCCCTCGACGTCGCGCGGGCGTTTCATCGGCTGGCCCGTCGCAACCTCAAGTCTCGTCAGCGGTGAAGCCATCGCCCCTCGCCTCCTGCATTGTCTCGGTAAAGGCCCGTTCTCGGCGCCTCTAAGGAGGTAATCGGGTGCCGCCACCAAAACCGGAAAATGATCTACCGATTTTTTTTGTGGGGAACAATGTGGTGCCGCGGATCGCCTTCTCTGGCCACTGAACCATGAATTGCGGAACCCGCCTGGCGGGCGTCGACGCTAGGCCCGGGAATTGAGTTCCCGCTCAATCTGTCGCGCGGATGCGAGAATGTCGTCGAAGCTCGGCGGCGCTCCAAAGATCATGGCGGTCGTATTGGCGTAGTCGCGTGCGAGCGCATCGACCATCTTGGGCGTCGGCTCGATCGCGAAGCTCCCTGTCACTGCCGAAGCCAAGTCATAGTCGGGGCGGTCGAAAAACATGCGGGCGTGACGTACGCAGTCGGCCCCGAGCTCGAGGTCAGCGAGCGCGGCCTTGCCGGTTTCCGAGTGCATGAGACAATGCAGGTCGTAGTAGTGCCGTGACACGCGTTGACCTTCCTGCCGCAATTCGCCGCGTCGCTCATACCAGCGGCGCAATCCATGGGCGATCACCACCTTGTCCCAGAAGGTTCGTGTCGCCTCGATCGTGGTCACGTCCGGCACAGCGAGATCGATCCCCGGTGCTTCCTCGGCCACATAGGGTGTAATCGTCAGCGGTCCGTGCGGATCAAGTGCCGATTTGGCGCCGGATTCGAGGCGTATTGCCGGTCGAACATAGGCTCCGTCACGTGGTTCCACCTCCGGGTACCAGAGCAGCAGCGTTTGCCCGTCGTGATCGGCTTCATCGATTTCGACGCGGCCGGTCCCGTTGGTCGCGTCCGCTAGTTGAGCCGCGAGGAATTCTCGCAGCGGGCCTGTGATGTAGGCCCGGCACGCATCCCGGATGGCGTCGAGTTTGGCGCGGCGCTTCTTGTTCGACAGCGCTTCGAGCTCCTCGACGGAGGCTGGCTCTTCGAGGTCATCGCGGAATACGGTGACGTCGATGTCCTCGGAGAATCGCTTGATGAGGTCATAGCCTTTCGACAGCGACGTGCCGCCCTTGAACAACAGCCGCGGCTCTCCCGCAGGCCGCTCGTGATAGAGCGAGTTGAGCGTCCAGCAGACCCAGAAGTCCTTTTCGACATTGCCCACCGGAGCACCGATGCGGTTGGCCGTGGCTAGGAAGAGATCAAGCCGGTCACGTGGCGGTGCTGCAATGATTTGGCGATAGGCTTCGGTGCTCATGGCTCGCCCTCAAGTCCAGCGCTCTGGCTGAGAAGTTGGCGCAGGAATTCCTGCATCCAGATTGGCACGGCGGAGAGACCGGCGCGCAGATCCTCGCGGATGGCCTCGCCGTGCTTGGGGTCGGAAAGCAGGCGGCGCAACGTCGTTTGTATTCGCTTCCGTTCGCCATCTTGGCTCAGCATGTCCTGCATCCAGTGCAGGGCTTGTACGACCCGCATCCCCGGCCGATCCGCCCAATAGAGGCGACTGGGTGCCGCGTATTTGAAATGGATTTCCTGGCTGCCAAGCTTGATCGGCTTCAATCGCGCATCGACCAGGACCTCGATTCTCGCCGGCACCGCCGTCGTGAGCCCAAGATCATTGGCGGCGGTCATGCCGTCGATGACGACGCGCGCGTTGTCGCGGCGGGTTACGGCGCGGATCACTGCCCGATAATCGGGTACGGTGGCGCGGCCAGTGAGGCTATTGGTCCGAGGCCGGTCATAGAGGCCCCGGTCGATCCGGCGCAGTTCTTGGGTGGCGGCCAAGCGCTGAAGAGTTTTGTCCACCGCCGCACGCCCGCCGAGGTCGGCAAAGTCGCCAGGGGTCCAGACCTCCTGGGGCTTAGACTCGATCCGTGCAAGCACGCGCGAGCGAATATCGGTATCGGGTGCGACTGTCGTCATGTCCGAAATATGCTACAAGTTTCGGACATCGGCAAGACTGGAGTCCGAAGAATGCTACAAGTTTCGGACAGGGGGCGCACCCCACGAGGCGGATTGACTCTTCTGCCAATGAGAACAAAAATAGAACATACCAAAATTGGAGCCTGCTGCGACGGACATGGCCGCGTCCTCGACCCATTTCGTATTGTCTGAACTCCGGGAGCGCGTGGCGCGTCTGGAAGGCGTGGCAACGCGTCGGCGTGAGGTGCTGCCATTCGGCGTCCCCGAGATCGACAGGGCGCTGCCGGGAGGAGGGCTGGCGCTGGGCGCGCTGCATGAGGTCGCCGGCGGCGCCAATGGCGCGGTCGACGGCGCGGCGGCCGCCCTATGGGCTGCCGGCGTTGCTGCCCGGACGCGCGGCCGAGTCCTGTGGTGCGTCACGCGCCAGGATCTTTTCGCGCCCTCGCTCGCCCAGGCCGGGCTGTCCCCGGGCCGGGTGATCTATGTCGAGGCGGGGGACGAGGCGGCTGTCCTCGCCTGCTTCGAGGAAGGGCTTCGTCATGGCGGGCTGGGCGCGGTAGTTGCCGAACTGACGCGCCTACCGATGACCAGCTCGCGTCGACTGCAGCTTGCCGCCGAGGCCTCTGGCACGCTCGGCATCGCCATTCGCCGGTGGCGGCGCCCGACCGAAGCCACCGACTTTGGACAACCGACCGCCGCGGTCAGCCGCTGGCGCGTCTCCGCGCATTCCTCCCGGCCGCTGCCGGTCCCCGGCGTCGGCCGCCCTCGCTGGCGGCTCGAATTGCTGCCCGTCAGGGCGGGGGAGAGCGCCGACTTTGCGCCTACCGAGAGGAAAGTGCAGACATTGGCCCGGTGATCGCAGTGGGGAAGGCGATCAAAATTCCGATTATGATAATGTTGATCAGCACAAACGGTAGCGCGGCCCTGTAGATTTCGCTGAAGCGAGTGCCCGGCGGTGCTGCGCCCTTCATGATGACGAGGAGCAGGCCGAGAGGCGGAGTCATCAAAGCCGTTTCCAGGTTGATCAGCATCAGGATCGCGAACCAGATCGGGTCGTAACCCAGCGAGTTGACGATTGGCAGGAAGAACGGAAAGGTGATCAGCATGATCGCGATCTGATCCATGAAACAGCCGAGGACCAGAACGACCAGCATCATTGTGATGATGACGAGGACTGGCTGGACATCCCAGGAGAATACGGCGCCGAGCATGCCGGTCGTTGCGCCCGAATAGGCCAAGATTTGGCTGAACCCGAGGGCTCCAGCGAGGATCGCGAATGTCATCACGCTGATCCGCAACGTGTCATAGAGCGAATCCTTCATCATCCGCATCGACAGCCGCCGATAGAGCGCGGCGAGGAGGATCGAACTCAGCGCTCCCATGGCAGCGGCTTCCGTCGGTGTTGCAATGCCAAGAACGATTAGACCTGTGACGGCGAAAATGATGACGCCGAGCGGCAGTAAGTTTTTAGTCATCGCCACGATGGCTTCAGACCAGGTTGCAATTTCGTCCTGCCCTGCGGGTGCAGCAGATGGGTCTGCGACAGTACGCCCGACGATATAGATCACGTAACCGATGGCCATCATCAACCCGGGAATGATCGCTGCGACCAGGATCTTGGCGATCGAAAGCTTCGCAATGGAAGCCAGCACGACGGCGATGGCGCTGGGCGGGATCATCATCGCAAGACCGCCTGCCGCCATGATCGATCCCATGCTCAGATCTCGGCGGTACCCGCGCTCCTCCATTTGCGGAAGAAGCAGTTTCCCGAGCATCGCCGTGTTCGCCATTGTGGATCCGGAAAGCGCCGAGAAGACACCTCCCGAGGCCATCGTCAGAAGGGAAAGCCGTCCGGGCAACCGTCCCATCAGCTTGTCGAGCGCGTCGACCGCCTGCTTGCCAAGGTTCGAGTGCCACAACACCGCCCCCATCAGGATGAAGAGAGGGATGGGAACCAGAGCAAAGGAACTGACGGAACTGATCATGCTAATGATCAACTGCTGGAAGGCCATCCCGCCTCCCTGCAGCGCGAGAACCCCAGCGGCCGTGATCAGCAGGAACGCAAATGCAATCGGCATTCCGGCCATCATCAGCACAAGCAGGCCTCCGAGGATCACGGAGAAAGTAGCGAGCCATTCCATATCTTATTCCGTCATTTTCAGGCTGCAGGATCGGGAGTTTCCGATGACCTATAGCGGCCGGGAAAGATTGCTTCTCGCAGATAGGTCAGCGAGGTCGTCAGCAGACCAAATGAAACGAGTGCAGGAAGGATGTATCGGGGCAATGGATGGATGCCGATCGTTTCAATGCCCAGGACATAGTCCTGGGCAGCAAGACGGGCAGCCCACCACGCAAGAAAGGCCAACAGGCATGCGCTTGCGACACCGATAACACGAGCAAGCGCGATCCTCAGTCCCGCCGGTAGCACATCGGTGACCACCTCCACCGCCACGTGTCCGTTCTCTCTGGCTAGCCAAGGCATACCGAGAAACAATACCGCGAGCAGAGCGTGCTCACTGAACTCCAGGGACCAGGTAAGCGAGCCCCCGAGCTTCGATCGGAGGATCACATCGGCACCGACGCTGATCATGACAAGCATGAGCAGCGTCACGGCGGCCGCGGCAAGAACGTCGAGCAGACGGTCGAAGACAATCATGGTCAAAGCCAGAAGGTGGATGGGCGCCGTCCACGAAAGGACGACGCCACGACTGAGTTTATTTTGAAGCAAGTTCCTTTAGAGCCGGACCGCCCTCTGGATCCGTCTTGAGGTAGGATTCCCATCCAACCTTCTGGACGGTTTCCTGGAACTTGGCCGATTCTGCGGGGGGCAGAGTGATAAACTCCATGCCCTTCTCCTTAAGGGCAGTGTCCTCCGCTGCGAGCGACAGCCCATTGAACTTCTCCACCTCCGTTTCGTAGATCGGGCCGATTCGCTTGAGCTCCGCCTTCACGTCTTCTGGCAGTGCGCCCCACTTGGCACCGTTCACCAGGATCGGCGCGTTGAGGGAGTAGAACGGCTCTTGCAGAACATATTTCGTCACCTCGTGAAGGCCAGGGTCCATGATTCCGGTGTAGGGCGCTCCAAAACCGTCTGCCACGCCGCGCTCCAGCGCCGCGTAGGTGTCTGCGAAAGGGATCGATACAGGCGTACCGCCAAGCGCGGTCGTCACATCGGCGGTCGTTTGGGAAACGCGAATCTTCAAGCCTGTGAAGTCGGCCTTTTCAATCGGCTTCTTCAGGTAAAAGCGGAATGCCGTTCCAGGCTGTCCCCCGCCGTTGGCGATGTACTCCACGTTCCCCTTCTTGCGATGCACGTCTTGCATGAAGTCGAACAGCCCGCTTGCCCTCATAGCCGCACCATTCTGGGCTGTGTAGAGCAACGCGAATGTCTCCGGCACGGTGCCCGCATAGTACGGCACCGCGGCCATCATGATGTCGATCACACCATTCCGGAGCCCATCGAACTGCTGCTGCGAGGGAACGACCTCCGGCCCGCCTAGAATACTGATCTGGATCTTGCCGCCGCTTTCGCGTTCGACCACCTCCTTCAAAATCTGGACCGGCTTGGAAAGCGGGCTCTGTGGTTCGAATGGAGTCACCGTTTTCAGAACAACTGGTTCCTGAGACAGCGCCGGAGCGACCGTTCCGATCATCATTATCGCTGTAGCGGATGCGAGCACGGCTCTGCGCGTGATCGTTTGCCGCTTCGATCCATCTGTCGTCTTCATCATTATCCTCCCTGGAATGTAATACTGGTGGCCCTGTTTCAGCCGGTAAGTCCGAACATCGCGCGCGCTTCGGCCGGCGTAGCAATTTCCCGGCCAATGCTCTCGACGAGACGACGGACGGCTGCCACGAGTTCGTGGTTCCGTCTTCCGGGATTGCCATCCGGCAAGTAGATGTTGTCCTCGAAACCTACCCGCACGGTGTCGCAACCCATGGCTATGCCGAGCGCAGCCATCGTGAACTGCGCCTTGCCGGCACCGAGCACCCCCCATTTGGCGTTCGGGAACAAACGCTTCTGTTCGTCAACCGAATAGACAAGCGCGCGCGCCGTCGGAGGGGTGTTACCTATGCCACCGCCATGGAGCATCCATAGATTGGACGCATGACGGTCGATGATCCCTTCGTCGGCCAGCCGCGACAGCCGATGCACGACATTGACTTCGGTCAGCTCGAACTCGACGGTCGAGCCTGAACCATAAACTGCAGGAAGAGTGGAGCGCAGGAAGTTGGGCGAGTTCACATAAGCCGTCTCGCCCGGATAGCCGCCCTCAGGATGCCAGAAGTCCATCGAGCCCGCCGCGATACCATAAAGGTCCGGCTTGGGATTGATGTTCAGGAGCGCAAGCCGCTCTTCATCGGTCGGCCAGATCGACTCCCCAGTCTTCGGATCGCGGCGCACGCCAATGCCGTTCGTGGTCTGCACCAGCAGATTGGATGCCGACCGGATCCGCCAAATGATATCTTCGTAGACAGCTATGTCGCCCGTGTTGCGGCCTTCCGCATCCCGGGCGTGTACATGGATAATCGCAGCGCCCTCCTTGGCGCACAGGGCTGCATCCTCAGCGATCTCCATCGGCGTAATCGGGACCTTCGCGCCTTCGCGATCCCGCTGCATTCCTCCATTGACCGCCACGACTATCGCTACCTTACTCAAATGCTCCCTCCCGGAGTTCCTTGACCCAAGCATAATGCGCGGATAAAATATGTAAACAGAATTTTTATCGACAAAAGCTGCTTTGATGGAGTGAGCGATGGATCTGGGCGCTGAGCGGGCGAGCGACACTCAGGCCGCCATAGCCGCCGAGAGGGTCTCGGCCATGATCCTTTCAGGTGAACTGCGGAGCGGCGACAGGCTCAACATTCGCGACCTCGTCAAGCAGACCGGTATCGGCGCGACGCCACTGAGAGAAGGCATTTCGCGGCTGATCGCGCGAGGCCTTGTGAACGCGTTGGATCACAGGGGATTCCGTGTAACCGAGACGTCTCCGGCCGATCTCGAAGACATTATGAGGGCCCGGCTGCCGTTGGAATCAGAGGCGCTGCGGCTTTCAATTGAAAGGGGGGATGACGTGTGGGAGGCGCACGTCGTTTCGACACTTCATCGGCTGGTCAACTTTATGAACTGGGCGCCGCAAGACCCCAGGGAAGCGGCATTCGGGTTTGACGCGGTTCATAAGGGATTTCACACCGCGCTCATTTCAGCCTGCGGCTCGCAAAGGATGTTGGCTTTTCTGGACGTGCTCTACGACCAGGGTTTCCGGTATCGCCATCTTATGCTGACCCACGGCGATCCTCGTCGTCATCTGCAAGGTGCGCAGCGGATCGAGGAGCATAAACAACTGGGCGAACTGGCGATCAGGAGGAAGCCGAAACAAGCGATCGATGCCCTTCGACATCATTTGCTGACATTCTCGGATGACGTCTTTAAAGACAACGCAGAGGCTCGGTCTCAAGATTGAATGTAGAGCGCTTCGTCTTTGCATTCAGCACATCATGATTTTCGGAATGACAGACATCTGACCTTTTCCCTTTCAGACGGAATAAACGCTCGCTGAACAGCGCACGGCTAATTGCGCAACGAACCGAGGTGCCCATGAAGTTTTCGACGCTTACGAATGGTACTTCGGACGGACGTCTTCATTTGGTCAGCCGCGATCACGGTCGGTGCAAGCCGGCGGAAGCCGTCAAAACTATGCAGGCCGCACTCGAGAATTGGCAGCGAGTGGAGCCTCTGCTTCAGGCGGAATACGACGCGCTGAACGCTGGCGGCGGCGAGCCGTTCGATCCGACAACGGCTCTCGCACCTCTGCCGCGCGCCTGGCAGTGGCTCGACGGCTCCGCCTTCGACAGCCACAGCAGGCTGATGCAGAAGGTTTTCAATCTTGCCCCACTCGACACCGGCGGGCGTCCGCTCATGTACCAAGGCATCAGCGACCTTTTCTACGGCCCCACCGCGGATGTCCGATTTCCCTCTGAAGAGGATGGGATCGATTTTGAGGGTGAGTTCGGGATTATCACGGACGCCGTTCCGATGGGGACCGCGGCCAGCGATGCGCGCAGGCATATCAGGCTCGTCGTCCAAATCAATGACTGGAGCCTTCGCAAGGTGGCGCCAATCGAGATGAAGACAGGTTTCGGCTGGGTCCAGGCAAAGCCGGCGAGTTCAATGGCGCCCGTGGCGGTCACGCCAGACGAGCTCGGAAAACACTGGCGCGGCGCGCGCGTCGACCTAACGCTCAACGTGCACTGGAATGGAAAGCACTTCGGCGCGGCCAACGGTTACGCGATGAGTTCGGGCTTCGACGATCTTGTGGCACATGCAGCCTATTCGCGGGATCTGGTGGCTGGGACAGTGATCGGATCGGGTACGGTTTCGAATGAAAACTACCGTGAAGTGGGATCATCTTGCATCGCTGAACGCCGCGGCATCGAGATCACGGATACAGGCGAGGCGAAGACAGCATTCATGCGCTTTGGCGACAGGGTCCGCATGGAAGCCTACCATCCCGATGGAATGCCTCTCTTCGGTGTGATCGACCAGAAAGTCGTTCAAGCCAAGTAAAACGGCGATGACACTATCGAGTGTAGGAACGGTTCGGTGGGCTCAGAACTGTTCAAGGCCCCCGAAGTCGAAGGCTCCGCGGTGTTTCGGCGTGGGATAGGGTCCCCATTCTGGAGTTCGCCCCCTTGGGGTCGACAGATTAGGCTCTCAGGATTGACCCAGTCGACCGGCTTCTCGGTTAGAAGGCCGTGCCAAAATATCGTACTGAGCCGTCCGGTGAGCATCGCTGCCGCCATGAGAGCTAGAGCACGTCGGGTTTAGTCTGGTTCATATCCGGCTGCCTTGAAGTAGTTTGCGCATTCTTCGGGTGTGAAGAGTTCGATGAGGGAGCCGACAGTTTTCCATAGAGCTGGGATTGTCCTATCTGCCTTTGCGCGCAGCAGCGCCTTGAGCTTGGCGAAGGCGTTCTCGATGGGATTGAAGTCGGGACTGTAGGGCGGAAGGAACATCAGCGTCGCGCCTGCCCCCTCGATCGCTTCGCGCACGCCTGCGGCCTTGTGTGCAGGTAGATTGTCCATGACGACAATGTTGCCGCGTCCGAGGGTTGGAACCAGAACCTGCCGGACATAGGCCAGGAACACTTTGCCGTTCATAGCGCCGTCGTAGACGAAGGGTGCGATCATGCCGGTCAGGCGTAGCGCACCAGTGAAAGTCGTTGTCTTCCAATGGCCATGCGGTACGCCGGCCCGGCAGCGCTCGCCTCTCGGCGCCCTTCCGCGCCGTCGGGCCATCTTCGTAGAAAGACCGGTCTCATCAATGAACACCAACTTCGTTGGATCGAGATCGGGCTGATCGTCGAACCAGGCGCGGCGGCGCTTCAGGATGTCGGGACGCTCCTGCTCCAGTGCATGCGCGGACTTTTTTTGAACGTCCATCCATGCCCGCGAAGCCAGTCGTTCAAGGCGCTGCGGCCAATGTGCATCGAGCGCTCCATCTCTAGACGCTCCACCATTTCGTTCAGTGTGATGTCCGGCCGATCCTCGATCATGCCGACGATGAAATCCGAATGGGCGTCGAGGCGCGAACCGCGCCGGCGTCCCTGCGGCCGCGGCGCCAGTTCGCCAATCTTCGCCCGAGCGACCCAGCGGATCGCGCTCGATACCCCGATCCCAAAGCGTGCCGCTGCTGAGCGCGCCGAAGCCCCTTCGTCCGAAGCGTTCAACACACGCGACCGCAAATCCCCGTCAAGTGCTCTCGCCACCGTCCGCCTCCATCGAGATGGACATTGAATCAGCCGCGAACCGCGCCGTCACTTCACATTCGATTCATCGATCCCTGGATGTGCTCTAATCAGCTGCGGGCTGCAGCTTGAGGGTTTTGACCAATCGTGGCTTGGTCGCGTTTTGAACCTTTTGCGGTCGAGTCGCTGAGCAACTTCCTTAGGTAAGTTCTCGTCGGCCACGTCAGGCCCGGTCACTGAGACCCAAAACCCGCTTCGCCAACCACCGCAAGTGCCACATCGCCAGTTCTAAAGCAGTCCTACCATGGCGCCCTTCCTCGCCAATTCCGCTAAGTGATGATCGGCATCACCAAAGGTGAGATCGATCATCGTCATGCGTTTGTAATATTTGCCCAAGGGATATTCGGAAGTCATTCCGATACCTCCGTGAAGCTGCACTGCCTGCTCGCCGATAAGGCGGCCGGCCCGCCCGATTTCCGCCTTGGCAGCGTGGATGCCGCGGCCGCGATTGCCGGCATCCTCTTCTGCGACCATGATGGCGGCATAGATGGCCATGGAGCGGGCCTGCTCCAGCGCGATGAACATCTCTGCCGCCCGGTGCTGGAGCGCCTGGTTGGCGCCAAGCGGCGCACCAAACTGTTTTCGTTGCTTGATGTAGTCCAGCGTCATTTCGTGCATTCGCGACATGACACCAACCGCTTCCGCGCATAATGCGGCGATTCCAGTATCGACGGCGCGACTCAAAACGGACATGCCTCCGCCGATCGCACCAATAATATGTTCTCGCGTCACGTGAACGCCGTCGAACGAAATCTCTGCTGCGCCCTGATTGTCCTGAGTCCGGTAGAGTTGCCTGGTCACACCCTCCGATGCGGCGTTCACGATGAAAAGCGTCACGCCCGTCTCATCGCCAGCGCCACCGCCGGTCCGCGCAGACACAACGACCCAGTCGGCTTCATCGCCGCCCAGAACGACGCATTTGCGACCCGTGACGACGAACCCTCCCGCGCTTTCAATCGCCCGCGTCTCGATCGCGGTTTGTGAGAACCCAGAACCAATCTCGGCTGTAGCAAGGGCCAGTTTCAAGGACCCGTCGACAACCCCTGGAATGAAGGCGTCCCGCAGTTGCAGTGAAGCTCCGTGCATGAGGCACGCGCCGCCAAGGATGACCGATGGGACATAGGGTTCTAGGACGAGCGCGCGGCCGAAAGCTTCCATCACGATCATCGTTTCGACTGATGAGCCACCGAGGCCACCAAGATTTTCCGGGAACGGCAAGGCCGTCAGGCCCATGTCGCTTATGTCCCGCCAAAGTTCGCGTCCGCCACGCGGCAAAGCATGCCTTTCGAGCATACGCTCGACCGACTGTTTCAGGATGGCTTGCTCTTCACTGAGGTCGAAATCCATAATGTCCCTAGAGGCCGAGCACGGCCTTGGCGATGATGTTCTTCTGAATCTCGTTAGATCCGCCGTAAATCGAAACCTTGCGGAAATTGAAGTAGTTTGGCGCGACCATTGCCGCGTCTGCAGGTTCGATGTTCGCTTCGTTGCTGCCAGGTCTCGGTTCGGCATGATATGGCATCGCGTGCACGCCCATGATCCGCATCAGCAGGTCAGTTGTCGCCTGCTGGATTTCCGATCCCTTGATCTTCAGAATCGACGACGCGGGGCTCGGCCTGCCCTTTTCGCCGCTTTTGGCCTCCTCCGTTACAACCCGCAATTGGGTCAGTTCGAGCGCCTTCAGTTCGATCTCGATTGCCGCGAGCTTCTCAAGAAACCGCTCGTCTTCAAGTAATGGCTTGCCGTTCGACATCTGCCCTGCAGCGAGCTCCCGGATGCGGTCGATACGAAACTTCGAGATGCCGATCCGCGCGATATTCGTTCGCTCGTTGCCGAGCAGGAATTTTGCGTAGTCCCAACCCTTATTCTCCTCACCGACGAGGTTTTCGATGGGGACCTCGACATCGGTCAGAAACACCTCGTTGATCTCGCGCCCGCCGTCGATCGTCACAATCGGGCGCACCTCGACCCCGGGCGAGCGCATGTCGATCAGCAGAAACGAGATGCCGCGTTGCTTGGGCACCTGAAGGTCAGTGCGGACGAGGCAGAAAATCCAGTTCGCATACTGAGCGAAGGTGGTCCACGTCTTTTGGCCGTTGACGACATAGCGATCGCCGTTGCGCACCGCACGCGTCGTGAGCGAAGCCAGATCGGACCCGGCTCCTGGCTCGGAAAAGCCCTGGCACCACCAGTCGTCCATGTTCGCGATGCGTGGCAGGAAACGCGCCTTCTGCTCGGCGTTTCCGAACGTGTAAATGACCGGGCCAACCATGTTGACGCCGAAGGGCAGCGGCGGGGGAGCGGGGGTGCGTTGCAACTCCTCAAGGAAAATGTACTGACGAAGCGGGTCCCAGCCGGTACCGCCGTGTTCAGCGGGCCAGTGAGGGACGGCCCAGCCTTTCGCATGCAGTATCCTTATCCACTCCACCATCTGATCTTTGCTTACATGGCGGCCTTCAACCAGAGTGCGGCGTGTCGCGGCCGGCACCTGCTCGCGGAAGAAGGCGCGAACCTCTTCGCGAAACGCGAGGTCCTGGGGATCGAGGGTGAGCTTCATGTCTCAACAGATCTCGAACAGGCCCGCGGCACCCATTCCGCCGCCGACGCACATGGTGACGACGGCATAGCGGATTCGACGGCGCTTGCCTTCGATGAGCGCGTGCCCCGCCAGCCGCGACCCGCTCATTCCATACGGATGGCCGAGCGCGACAGCGCCGCCATTTACATTCAATCGGGCGGGGTCGATGCCCAGCCGATCGCGGCAATAGATGACCTGCACAGCAAATGCTTCGTTTAGCTCCCACAGGCCGATGTCGTCGATCGACAGGCCGTGCAGCTTCAGCAGCTTCGGAACGGCGAACACGGGACCGATACCCATTTCGTCGGGCTCGCAGCCAGCGACGGCGAAGCCGCGCATGATGCCTAGCGGCTCGATGCCACGTTTTTCCGCCACCTTGGCATTCATCAGCACATGCGCCGATGCGCCATCGGAGAGTTGGCTGGCATTGCCGGCCGTGATGACGCCGTTTTCGCGAACCGGCAACAGCTTGGCCAGGCCTTCGGCTGTTGTGTCCTGGCGCGGCCCTTCATCCTTCTCGATGGTGATCGTCTTGGATGTTATAGTGCCCGAGGTCTTGTCGGTAACCTGCATCATCGTTGTAATGGGGACGATCTCGTCCTTGAATGCGCCCCGGTGCACCGCGTCGGCGACCCGCTTCTGCGACATGAGTGCGTATTCGTCCTGGCGCTGGCGCGAGATCCCATACCGATTGGAAACGACCTCGGCGGTGTCGATCATCGGCATATAGGCTTCCGGCTTGATCGCCATCAGCCTTTCATCGACGAGCCGATGCCTGTTCCGTTTGTCTGTCTGGACCAGGCTGATCGACTCCAGCCCGCCAGCGATGCCAGCAACAACGCCATCATTACGAATTGAATTGGCAAGCAGCGCCATCGCCTGCAAGCCGGACGAGCACTGGCGGTCGATGGTGGTTCCGGCAACCGCCGTCGGCAGGCCGGCGGTGAGCGAGGCGCGGCGCGCGACGTTCGACCCCGTGGTGCCTTCCTGGAGCGCGCAGCCCATCACCACGTCTTCGATCTCGCCCGCCTCAAGCCCGGAGCGGGCCAGCGCGTTTGAGATTGCGTGGGCACCGAGGCTGGCGCCCGGCGTGTCGTTCAAGCCGCCTCGATACGCCTTGCCGATCGGCGTTCGCGCTGTCGATACGATCACAGCGTCGATCATGCGGCGTCTCCCTGGTTGAGTGCCAAGCCAAACCGTTCAAACGAAGCGCCGGCGCCAGCCAGCCGGCGCAAGACGTCGGCAGTCGAGAAGCAGCTTGCGCCGGTTTTGAGAGCCCACCGGTCCATGCTTGCAGTGATCGTCGAGAGGCCCTGCCGGCTTGCCCAATACATCGGGCCGCCCTTTGCGACCGGGAAGCCATAGCCGCGTGTCCAGATCAAATCGATATCTGAAGATCTTGCGACAATTCCCTCCGACAGGAGGCGCGCACCTTCGTTGACGAGAGGAAAATGCGTGCGCTGGATGATTTCCGTATCGGAGATCGCGCGCGACTGCTGGCTGGCCTGTCGTGCCGCAGCCGCAATGATCGCCGGCAAGTCCGGATTGGGTTTGGGCTGCCTCGCACCGGCTTCGTAGAGATAGAAGCCCCGGCCGGTTTTTTGCCCGAACCAGCCGCGCTCGCACAGCGCGTCCGCTATCGGGGCGACCCTGCCCATGCGCTTGCGCGTGCGCCAACCGATGTCCAGCCCAGCCATGTCGCTCATCTGGAACGGCCCCATCGGCCAGCCGAAATCAACGAATGCCTTGTCGATCTGCTCGGGCGTGGCGCCTTCGACCAGCAATTGTTCATTCTGCGCATTGCGGGCGAGAAGCATGCGATTGCCGACGAATCCGTCGCAAACGCCGACGACCACGCCGACCTTTCCGGTGATCCGCGCTGCGGCCAGCGCAGTTGCCAGCACGTCGTCTCGCGTCTCGCGCCCGCGGACGATCTCGATCAGCTTCATGACGTTGGCCGGAGAAAAGTAGTGCATGCCCACTACGTCACCGGGGCGCTCCGTGACGGCAGCGATCAAGTCGACGTCGAGATAGGATGTGTTGGTTGCGAGGATCGCGCCCGGCCGGGCAATCAGGTCCAGTTGCCTGAAGACCTCCCGTTTGACCTCCATGTCCTCGACCACGGCCTCGATAATGAGATCGCAGTTGCGAAACGCATCGTAGTCGGTCGCTCCCCCGATCAGCGCGACCCGGACGGCCTTTTCCTCCTCCGAGATCGAACCGCGGGTCACCGAGATCGAATAGGCACGCTCGATGCGCTCGCGGCTTGCCTGCAACGCGTCGTGCGACAACTCGAGGATTGTTGCCCGGATTCCGTTGTCTGCGAACGACATGGCAATGCCCGAACCCATCGTGCCGCCGCCGACGATGCCCACAATACGCAGCGGTCTTGCAACCACACCTGCGGAGGCTGTCTTCAGTTTTTGCGCCGATCGCTCGGCGAGGAAGAGATGGCGCAGCGCCGCTGATTCATCTCCTGCCAGCAGTTCGAGGAAAATCCGGCGCTCGGCCGCGATTGCTTCGTCGAAGCTCATGGTCACCGCATTGCGCACGGATCGGGCCGCCGCGACGGGTGCTCGCAAGCCGCGGCTTCGCGAAATGGCTTGATCGGCTATGGCAGCAAACTCTGCGATGTCACTCTGCCTGACCGGCCGCCGGCTGGTGGCCATTAGAGGAAAAAAGGCCTTGTCCAAGGCGAATTTTCGGGCGGCCTCGATCAGGTCGCCGCTCGCCAGCGCATCGACCAGCCCTTCGTTGAACGCCTGCTGCGCCAGGACCGGTTCGCCTGTCGTGATCATCCGCAGTGCTTTGGTGGCCTCGATCAGGCGCGGGAGCCTGACAGTCCCGCCGGCGCCCGGAATAAGGCCCAGTTTGACCTCCGGGAGACCAAGCAGTGCATCGGGCACAGCAATACGGTAGTGGCAGGCCAGAGCCACTTCCAGGCCGCCGCCCAGTGCGACCCCATGGATGGCCGCGACGACCGGTTTCGACAAACCGTCGAGCGACGCGCAGAACTCCTTCAGATTCGGACTTCGGGTCGCGTTCTCGGTTCCGAATTCCTTGATGTCTGCCCCTGCAAAGAAGGTCCCGCCCCCACAGACGAGAACGACAGCTTTCACCTGTGGGTCGATGCCGACTTCTAAGACCGCGGCGTTCAGTGCCTTGCGGGCCTCGTAGCCGAGTGCGTTCACCGGCGGATTTTCGAACGTCAGCGTCGCCACGCTTTGATCGTCCGAGCGCTTCACGAACTCTGATCCGCCCACTTTCAATCCAACTCCAGGTAGAGAAGTTCTGCTATGCGAAATACTAGACTGCAAAGCAGAACAGGATTATCTCGCGCCAGTTTCCGTGTCAACAGGCCGGCTTGAACGCTTTGGCGATACGGACGCGGCAATGCCCGCGACGTCCGCGACGCCGCGATGTCGGCCTGCCGCTGCCGGCCTATTGCCTGAGGCTGGAACGCGCGATGAGTGCGCGATAGGAGGTGATCAGCCTTTGCCGAAGACAGGCTTGCGGCCCTCGCGGAAGGCGGCGACGGCCTCGGCATGGTCGGCCGAGCGGTTTGACTCTGCTTCGGTTGCAAATGAAACGTCGATCAACGCCGCCGCCAACTGTTTCAATCCGACATTGATCGAGATTTTTGTGCCGCGGATCGCAGACCTGGCGCCTGACTGCAGTTTGCTCGCGAATGCGTCCACTTTCGCGTCTAATTCACCGGCGGGAACTGCGTGGTTGATCAGGCCGATCTCGGCCGCGCGCGTGGCGGTCAGCAGTTCGCCCGTCAGCAGGAACTCCTTGGCGCGGGCATAGCCGATCAGTTGGGGCCAGATCAGCGCTCCTCCGTCGCCGGCGACAAGTCCGACGAGTACGTGGGGATCGCCGATCTTGGCAGTGTCGGCGGCGAAGATCACATCGCAGAAGAGGGCTATGGTGGATCCCAGTCCCGTCGCGTGGCCGTTGACCTTGGCGATGATGGGCTTGGTGCAGTCGAGCATCGAATTGAGGATCTGCTTGCCCTCGCGGATAGCGACGTCGAACTCGGCAGGGATGTCGATCATGCGCTGCATCCACTCGATGTCACCGCCGGCGGAAAACGCGCGTCCGGCTCCCGTGACGACCACAACGTCAACATCCGGGTCGGCATTCAGGTCAGTGAAGATCCGCGACAACTCGGTATGGGTCTTGGGTCCAACGGCGTTCATTTTCTCGGGGCTGTTGAACGTAACGACGGCTCTGCCGTTTTGAACTGAGATGGAGAGACCGGAATAGGAGTCGTAGTTCACTGTGATTGCCCTTCTGATGGCCCTGTGCCGGGGGTGCGGCGATGGATGATTTCCGGGTCGTTGGCCGCTGAAGGCGCATACAGCCTCGCCACCAAGCTGGAACGGTTGGCGAGCACGCGCCTCTGATTGATCGAGCCCTTGTCGGTGACCTCGCCGTGTTCGGCGGACGGGCAGTCGGGCAGAATGATGGCGCGCTGGGGCCTGCCCGCGCTGCCGGCATCCTTGCCGATGCTGGACAGGGCATCCTCTATGCGTTGTCGAAGTTGCGGGGCAATCGGAAGCGGATGTCCCGTTTGTTTATCAACGACCGGATGCCGCTCCGCCGCACTGGCTGTCAGGAATACTAGAAGGGCAATTTCGTCTCGGTCATGACCGGCAACAACAACGTCTCGAACAAAGGGTTGGCACGCGGCGACAAACGACGCCTTCAGGCCGCCGACATTTACCCATGTCCCCGACGAGAGCTTGAAATTCTCACCGATGCGGCACCGGAAGGCCAACCCGCGCTCGGGCAGATCTGCATCGATCCACTCCACGGCGTCGCCAGTGCGGAAGTAGCCCTCATCGTCAAACGCCTCCGACGTCGCCCGATCGTCATAGAGATAGCCGTGCATGATGTTGGGGCCGCGGATACGAAGTTCGAGTAAGTCGTCTACCGGCGCAAGCTTGAGTTCCTCACCCGGGATCGGCAAGCCCATCCCACGGCCGTCACATGGATCGCCAAACCCAGTTGTAGCGAGAGCGCCCGTCTCGGTCATTCCGTAGCCGCCGAGCCAGGGGATCTCGTAGCCGCACGCACGCATCGAGATGGCGTCAAGGCGCTGTTGGACCCCAATGGCAAGGCTTGAGCTCCCGGAGAAAAAGAACTTCAGCCGAGGCAGGAAGGCCGCTGCCAATTCCGGATCGCCCTCCAGCGCGTCGGCAAGCATCGAGTATGCCAGCGGCACGTTGAAAAGGACTGTCGGCTGCGCGATGCGCATGTTGGCGAGGGTGCGCGAGAACAAGGCTGGCGTCGGCCTACCATCGTCGATGTACAGAGTGCCGCCGTTGTGAAGGATCAGGTGAAGATTGTGGTTACCGCCAAAGGTGTGGTTCCAGGGCAGCCAGTCGAGCAGCGTGGGAAAAGTGCCCTCCAGAAACGGCCAGCATTGAACAAGGCCTTGCTGGACGGCCCCGATCATTCCGTGAGTGTTTGGCACGGCCTTGGGCATGCCGGTGGAGCCTGACGTGAACAGAATCTTGGCGAGGGAGTCTGGTGTGACGCAGCGGTTCGCAGTGTCGACTGCACCCGTCGCCACGGCGTCTAGAAGCGTTTCGAACTCGACTGCGCGCGCGCCGAACGGCGACGGTGTGGTTGCAACGACCCGGACATCGGGGCCGAGCAACGCCAGCGCCTCTGGGGCCACGTTATCTTCGATGTCAACGAGCACATGCCCGGGCTGAACGCGATCAACTATGTGATAGAGAGTTTCGAGATTGCCGCCCCTCTTCACCAACGCGGGCGAAATCGTCGCTACCGCCTGTCCACAATACAACGCTCCCAGCGTAAGGACGGCATGCTCGATGCTGTTCTGTGCAGCAATCAGAACGACCGCGCCCCTTGCGTTCAGATCCAGCAGTGATTGGGCGCAGGCGCGGACCATTTGGCGTGCCTCCGCATATGTCAGCTGCCTAGACAGCGTTCCGTTCAAGCAAGTAGCCAGAAACACTCGATCCGGCGCCATGTCGGCCCAATGATCGAGCCGCGCGGTTAGGCAGCGCTCAATGTCGCGGAGGGGATCGCAAGTCGTGACGCGCATGACCCCGTGTGCATCCCGATCCACGCGGATGCGCGGCTGCGCTAGTAGACCATCGTGGATCATAATGTCTGCAGGTGCTCCCTCCCAACGAGCCATGGACAGCCCGACACAGGACGTCCATTTCCGTTCGCCGCGCGAGACATGGAGGATCTGAACCAGGTCTTGTGCGGTTGACACCGAACCAACAGCACCGTATTCGGCGTGTCAAGTTGCGAAATGTGGTTCTGCAATGCGGTATTGCGTAGACACTTGAGGCAATGCTGACATCACAGTTGGCCTAGACGCGGAGGCTTCATGAAATATGATTTCAAGGGCAAGAGCGCGTTGGTCATCGGTGGATCCGGCTCGATAGGCCGCGCTGTCTGCAACCGGTTCGCCGAGTGCGGATTGGGAGTGACGCTCACCTATTTCAGAAACAAGCCCGCGGCCGAGGAATTGCTTGGGTCACTCCCCTCAACAGGTAGACCTTATCGGGCGTTTTGTCTTGATTTGGCGGATAGACCCGGTTTGCGCGCTGCACTTGGAGCGATCGTTGCGGACATGGAGGAGCCATGCGCTGCCGTGTTCGCGGCGGGTCACGACATACCGCAACCGTTCGTGGCGCAGATATCCGACGAGGAATGGAGCGACGCGGTGTTGATGGAGGTCAACGCGCATTTCGTCTTCACACAATCGATGGTTCCGATCCTGAGAGCGCGCGGCGGTGGGTCACTGACGACGGTCACCACCACCGCCACAGTGCGCTACGCCCTGCGAAATGTTCTGTCTTCGGCACCGAAGGCCGCGATGGAAGCGCTGTCGAAGGCTGTTGCAAAGGAGGAAGGTCGCTACGGCATCCGGAGCAACTGCGTTGCACCGGGGATGCTCGCATCAGGGGTCGGGGAACGCATCCTTCAAAGAGATTTCACGCCCACCGCAGTAGAGTCCATCCGCAAATCAATACCGTTGGCACGTTTCGCGACCCCACAAGATGTCGCGGAATCGGTTGTCTTCCTGGCATCGGAAAACGCTGCGTTTGTCAGCGGGCAGACACTTGCAGTGGATGGCGGATGGCAAGTTTGAAACGAGACGAACGCGTTTCCGATGATATCTGGACTATCGAGCGCGACTTAAGAATACGGGATAGGTGACGATGCACGGCACAGAAAGAGACGGCTCGCTTGAGAACCAGGTGGCAGTTGTCACGGGCGGAGGAGGAGGTATTGGCGGCGCAATCTGCCGCCGCCTGGTACGAGCTGGAGCTGTCGTCGCTGTCTGTGACCGGGACGAGGCCACGGCAACAGCGACCGCGGCAGCGATAGGCCGCAACGCAAAGGCCTATCAGTTCGACATCGCAGATAGGGCGGCGGTAATCTCAAACGTCGAACGCATCGGTACCGAGCTTGGTCCGATCGACATTCTGATCAACAACGCGGCCTTCGACATCTATGGACGCTTCCTCGAGACCGATCCGGACCGGTGGCGCCTTCTGATTGATATCAATGTGATGGGCGCGCTCAACATGCACCATGCGGTGCTGCCGGGCATGGTCACCAAGAAGAGCGGCAGCATCATCAACATGGCGTCGGACGCGGCGCGTGTCGGCGGCTTCGGCGAAGCTGTCTATTCGACCTGTAAATCGGGACTAATTGGGCTGACGAAGGCGCTGGCACGCGAGCATGCCCGGGACGGAATTCGACTGAACGTCGTGTGCCCGGGCCCAACCGATACTCCGCTTCTGACCAGCGTCGTTAGCGGACACCGCGAACCGGAGAAGTTGCGTGAAAACTTTCGACGCAACATTCCGATGGGGCGGATAGGCGTCCCGGACGATTTGGCTGGCATCGTTGCCTTTCTGGCCGGCGCTGAAGCGTCCTTCATTACTGGCCAGGTCATCAGCGTTTCCGGTGGGCTGACAATGGCCGGCTAACCGCCGGCACACTACTCGTAAAACAACGCGCAACACAGGAACCAAGGTGCGTCCATGAGCAGGATTTCGTCCGACGCCTCACCCGGGTCTGACGCCCCCGTGTTGGTGCAGCGCGATGGCCGCATGGCATGGATTACGCTCAATCGACCCGACACGCTTAACGCCATGTCGCCTGAACTGATTGATGCGCTCGAGCATGCTGTCATAAGTGCTGCCGCTGACCCAGGCATCCGCAGTATTGCGATCACCGGCTCCGGGCGAGCATTTTCCGCGGGCGGTGATCTGAAGAACATGCAGGGCCGGCTGGTGGGGGCTGATGACGATGCCTTCCACCGAGGTATGCGGCGGGGCCAAGAGGTCTTTCGGCGCATTGAGACGCTGCCAGTTCCGGTGATCGCGGCGGTGAACGGATATGCCGTCGCCGGTGGCCTGGAACTCGTTCTCAGCTGCGATATTGTCGTTGCCGCCGCGGGAGTGAAGATGGGCGACGGTCACGCGAAATACGGCGTTGTTCCCGGCGGCGGGTCGACCGCCAGGCTGCCGCGCCGGCTGCCGGTCGGCCTCGCCAAGCAACTGCTGTTTACGGCCGAGCTGGTTGGTTCGGAAACAATGCGCCATTGGGGGCTGGTCAACGAGGTGGTCGCCGCCGATCAGCTTCATGCGCGCGTCACCACGATCGGAAACGCGATCGCGGACGCCAGTCCCATGGTGGTTCGTGCCATGAAGCTTCTCGTCAACGAAGGCCTCGACCAGCCAATCGAGTCCGCGCTGGATGCGGAGCTGGAGGCTTGCAAGCACCACGTCGATAGCGCCGATTTGGCCGAGGGGCTGGCGGCATTTCAGTCGAAGCGCAAGCCGCACTACGCGGACTGATCGTCATTTCAGTTGCCTTCGCTCGCGAAATGTCGTCGCCACAAGATGTGGAACTCATCGGGGGACTCGAACTGCACCCAATGACCAGCTCTAGGGATGATGTCGACCGTGCAACCGGGGAACATCGTTTCCAAAGCAGCCCGATAGCAGGGGAGATGGCCGGCGACCAAGGCGTCGCGCTCACCCCAGATGAAATGGATGGGGACGGAGAGTGTCTCCAAGGCGTCCGCGAGCAACCCTTCGCGCCAAGGCACCCGGTTGCCTGCGCGGGACTTCGTCACGTTTGTCAGCTGGATGTCGACGGCCTCCTCGGTGATCAGATTTCGGTCCGCAATCATCAGCCGTTCGAGGTTGTCCGCGTGAGTGCCACGAAGCTGCTCCTCGCTCAACGAGCGAACGGCCATAAGCTCCGGCCAGTTGCGCGGCAGCCTCAGGCCGATGCCGCCGACCAGCATGATACGCTCGACCCGCTGGCTCAGGCGTCGGGCGACCCAGCCGGCAACGACGCTTCCGTAGGAAAAGCCAAGCAACGATATCAGGCCGTGCGGCACGATGGCTTCGATCCCCTGCGCCACTATCTCGGCGAGGCTTTCGATCGACGTCGGTTCCGGCATGGGGCCGGAATCACCAAATCCTGGCAGATCGGGCATGTATACCGTGTAGCGGCGCCCCAATTCCGCGATGTTTCGCGACCAGTGCCTCCATGAGCCGTAGTTGCCGTGGATCAGTATCATCGGAGGCCCAACGCCAGCTTTTCGCCAGGCAATGCCGCCAATAATTGTCAAGTCCAGACGGGCATTCGACTCCCAAAACCGACAATCAACCTGCATTCTCAATCCCACCGATAAAACCGCAATGCAGAATTGGCTTCTGCACATTGACACCACTCGCTACGGTGTGATTTGGTTCGTGTCAACGAATTGGCTGTCGGGAGGATGGTTCGGGTCATCTGCGGCGAACGCGGTGGTTCACCGTCATCACGCGGCAGCGAATACAAGTCAGCTGGTGAATTGTTGGTCGATCAACGGGAGGACTACGATGAGTTACAAGAGAGTATTGTTTGCAACCATGCTGGGGCTTGGCACCATCATGTCAGGCGCCGCGTTGGCCGAGGACAAGCCGGTGCGCATTGCGATGGGGTACACGAAAGGCACCATCATCGGCAACACCATGCAGGCATTTGCCGATGCGATCGCCGGAGAGAGCGGCCTCAAGCCGGAAATCTTCCCGATGACCCTGTTGACGCTGCCGGAGACAGCGGCAGGAATCCGTGACGGCATCGCCGATATCGGCTATGTCCTGACATCGTATTCCGCAGCCGAGTTCTCGGAAGCAAACCTTGCCGGCGACATGACGATGCTCGTCACGGTGGGCGAAAAGCCGAAGGCTCCCGGCGTCGCTATGGCCGGCGCCTTTATCGAATACGTGCTGCTCAACTGCCCCGAATGTCTCGATCAGTTCAAGGCGCAGAACCAGGTCTATATTGGTGGCGGCGCAGGCTCGGATCTTGCCCTCATATGCGCCAAGCCCGTCGCATCGCTGGCCGACCTGAAAGGCAAGAAGTTCCGGACAGGCGGCGCAAATGTAGGTCGTTGGGTCGAGCATTTCGGCGGCACAAAGGTTTCGCTTCCAGCAGGAGAAATGTTCGAGGCGATGTCGCAAGGTGCGGTCGACTGCGTAATCATCGCGTCGCCCGACGTCATTCAATGGCAACTTACGGATGTCGCCAAACAGGTGATGTACGGAATTCCCGGCGGTGCCTTTGCGGCCGTTGGATCCACCAACACCAATATCGAGTTCTGGAAAGGGCTGACGACGGAGCAGCGGGCAGCCATCATCAAGGGTGCTTCCGTGGCGAGCGCTGGTGTGGCGGTCGGCTATTTGAACGCCGCCGATGACGCGTCCAAACAGGCGCGCGAAAAGGGACTGAAGTTCGAACCCGCTCCGAAAGAGATGGCTGAGGCATCCGACGCTTTTGTGCAAGGTGACATGAAAGTGGTCGCCGAGCAGTTCACGACCGCCTATGGGCTCAAGAACGTCGACGCGAAAATGACTACGATCATTGGCCTCATCGACAAGTGGAAGGCAAAGGTTGCAACCATAGACGCGACCAACCTGGAGACGGTTACCAAGCTCTACTGGGACGAAGTCTACTCGAAGCTGGATCCCGCTACCTATGCGATGCAGTAACCGCTAGTCGATTGGAGATTGATGATGCGCATCTTTCTGAGCGTCCTGAACCGCATCATCGACGCAACTATGATCATCGGCGCGGCCGCGGTCGCGCTGATGATGCTTCACATCGCTATCGATGTCATCGCGAAGTTCGTGTTCCAGACGCCGCTGTCTGGTACTCTCGAGATTGTCTCGAACTACTACATGATCGTAGTGGCATTCATTCCGCTGGCATTCGCCGAGAGAAGCAATGCCCACATCTCCGTCGAAGTCGCGGTCGAAAATTTCCCGTCCGGAATCAAACATTACCTAAGCCTGTTTGCGCTGATCTTCTCAATCGCTGTATTCGCTGCCTTCGCGTGGCAGGGATTTGTAGAGGCGGAGCGGGCGCGAGCCAGCGGCACTTTCATGATCGAGCAGAACATCAAGATTCTGATCTGGCCTGCAAAGTACCTGCTTCCGGTGGGCGCGGGGCTTATGGCGATTACGCAGATCGCCAAGTTAGTGATCGCGATACGGGGCGGTCAGCAACACGCTTCAGAAGAACGTTTCTTCTAGTTCAGCACTTCCGCCGCGTTCAGTCCAAGGATCAAGATCTTGACCAATGTTCAGATCGGCTTTGCCGGTATTGGTGTACTGCTGTTCCTTATCGCCATGCGAGTTCCAATCGGCGTCTCCCTCATCGGCGTCTCATTTGGGGGCATCTGGATTCTGATTGGCCCCGCGGCGGCTTGGGGCGCTCTCGGTGTGGTTCCATGGAACTTCACCGCATCCTGGCAACTGAGTTCAGTGCCTATGTTCCTTCTGATGGGGTTCATTTGCTATCACGCGGGACTGACTAAAGGCCTTTTCGATGCCGCCCGGCTCTGGCTCTGGCGGTTGCCCGGTGGGCTGGCAATTGCGGCTGTCTTCGGTTGCGCAGGATTTGCCGCGGTCACGGGTTCGTCTGTCGCCTGCGCTGCCGCCATGGGCCGCATTGCAATCCCCGAAATGATGCGCAACCGCTACGACGCCGCTCTTGCGACCGGGACCGTCGCGGCGGCGGGCACCATCGGCGCCTTGATCCCGCCGTCCATCCTGCTCTTGTTGTACGGCATTATCGCGCAAGTGCCGGTTGGCAAACTGTTCATGGGCGGACTCGGCGTCGGCATCCTGACCACGATCAGCTATGTCGCCGTCATCTACTTCCGGGTCAAATGGAAGCCGGAACTCGCGCCCCAGACCGTTGTGTCCGCATCGAGAGCCGAGATGTTTGCCGCGCTCGGCGAGACATGGCCGGTTATCGCGCTGATGCTAGGCGTGATGGGGGGGCTATTCACCGGCGTCTTCACACCAACCGAGGCCGGCGGCGCAGGCGCGGCGCTTTCGCTGATCATCGCGCTGTTGAAGCGCTCGATCGGGTGGAAGGGCCTTTACGCGTCGTTCGTCGAAACCATGCAGACATCCGCGGCCCTGTTCATCATAGCGACCGGCGCTAGCATGCTGACCCGGTTCATGGCGCTCAGCGGTTCGGGTAACACGCTAACCACCTTTGTCGGCACGGCCGGCGCAGACCCGCTCGTGATCATTCTGGTGATCACGTTCGTCTTCCTCATCCTCGGCATGTTCCTCGAGCCAATCGGCGCAATGCTGCTGACGCTGCCAATCCTGCTTCCTATCCTGAAAGGTGCGAACATCGATTTGCTGTGGTTCGGCGTCTACGTCACCAAGCTGCTTGAGATCGGAATGCTGACGCCGCCCATCGGCATGAACGTCTTTGTTATCAAGAGCGTCGTGGGCCCAAGTATTCCGACGTCTACAATTTTTCGAGGCATCATGTGGTTCCTCGCGGCGGATGCGGTTGTGGTGACGCTGATGATCGTCGTGCCGGGCGTCGCGACATATCTGCCATCAATCATGACGAACTGAACTACGCCTGCGTCCGCCGGGACGATCCATCCATTGAACTCGGTCAGTGGATGGCGGCGAACATGATCCGTTCTTCGGTGGCGCTGGCGGCGTCCATCTCCTCGACGACGCGGCCGCCGCGACAGACCAG
Source organism: Mesorhizobium sp. (assembly GCA_019635735.1). GTDB lineage: Bacteria > Pseudomonadota > Alphaproteobacteria > Rhizobiales > Rhizobiaceae > Mesorhizobium_A. The sequence goes on along the minus strand of JAHBYX010000012.1, from coordinate 4,090 downwards.
GATGCGGTCGGACAATGCGAGGACTTCCGGCAAGTAGGAGGAAATCACGACAACGGCGATCCCGTCCGAGGCCAACTGCCGAATGAACGCGTGGATTTCGCTGATCGCTCCGACGTCGACGCCACGCGTCGGTTCGTCGAAAATGACCAGCCTTGGCTTCTGCACCAGGGACTTGGCGATCACGACCTTCTGCTGATTGCCGCCCGACATCCGGTTGACCTTTACGCCGGGATTGATCGCCCGAATATGCAACCTCGAAAACCAGTCACGCGAGACGTCGGCAGCTCGGCCGCGACTGGTCAGGATCGCCTGGCGGTTGGCGACGAGCCAGCCTGTGTAGATGTTGTCTGCAGCAGACATCAGTTCAAAGAAGCCGTTCAGCTTGCGATCTTCGGTGATGTAGATCACGCCGTCCCGCACCGCCTGCGCCGGTACCCGATAACGAACAGGTTGTCCGTCGAGTTCGATCACCCCGCCCTGGACGAGGTTGCGCTTGAGCGCTCCGGCAACGATCTTCATGGTCTCGGTCCGGCCAGAACCGATCAGCCCAGCCATGCAGGTTACCTCGCCGGCGAAGACCGTAAAGCTCGTATTCTTGACGATCTCGCCCATCGTGAGGTTCTGGACGGAAAGCACGCGTCGACGTTTGACGGCCGGTCTTCCGGCGCGACCGCTGGCATCCGCGATATCGCGGCCGACCATGCTGCGAATGACCGCCTGCCTTGAGGTCTCGCTGATCGGTGACGTCAGGGTCTTCTTGCCGTCTCGCATCACCGTTATGCGGTCGCCATGTTCAAGGCATTCCTCGATCGCATGTGAAATGAAGACGACCGCTACCGACCGCCGCTTGAGCCTCTCCAGGAGACTGAAAAAGTGCTGCTTTTCTTCAGGCGTAAGGGTGGCAGTCGGCTCGTCGAAGATGATGACCCGTGCATCATGCAGCACTGCGCGGGCAATCTCCACCATCTGCTTTTGCGCGGCGCTGAGACGCGCAACAACGCTGCGCGGATCGATGTGAAAGCCCATCGACTGCAGCAGTTGCTGCGCGTTAATGAAGACCGGGCGGAGCGCGGTCGCGATCGGCTCGCGCCCGAGGTGAAGGTTCTGCGCCACGGTCATCGTCGGCACCAGGCTGGTCTCTTGGAAGACCATCGTGATGCCGCGCCTCAGCGCGTCGGCCGGCGAACTCAACTGTGCCTCGATACCGTCGATCTCGACAGCGCCAGAGGACGGTTGGACGACCCCGGCCATCATCTTGCATAGGGTCGACTTGCCGGCCCCGTTCTCACCTACAAGACAATGGATCTCGCCTGGGCGAACATCGAAATCAACGGCCTCGACGGCATTGACTCCGCCGTAGGACTTCGTGGCCGAACGCAAAGCGACCACCGGCGCCAGGTTTGCCGACACATCAGGCACTGGCACTCTCCAGAGGCTTGAGGATTGCGCCTTCGGCGTACGTCGAGGCCAACAGAACCTCCCCGGAGAAACAGAGACCCAGCGTTCCATGCCTCAGTCCGTTGGCCCTGCTGTGGAAAGTCTCGACGATTTCGAGATCGGCATCGAAATGGGCAATGAGGCCGTAGGATCTCCCAGGGCCCCACGGCTTGCGGATACCATGGGTGCGCAGCAATCCGAGTTGCTGCGGCTGGCGGTGGTCGTCTTTTGGTGACAAGGCGGGCGCCACCCAAAACTGCTGTGGAATGCTGGCCATCATACGGTCGCGGAAGGCGTTCTCGCGCTGGACGAATTCGACGAGATGCGTGCGCAACGCGAGAAACGATACCCACCAGCCACCATGTGCGTCCGCCACGATCCTGGCCGGATAGGCAGGAAGATTGTCGACGAGCATACGCGGGGGTGAACCGTTCCGATCGACAAGCCGGATCGCGTGACGCCAGGCCTCCGAAAACATGACCCCACCATCGGGGCGCATCGCGACTCCGAAAGGATGGGCGAGGTTCGTGGCAAGTATCTCTAGGGCGCCTGACCGACCGACACGCAGGAGCCGGCCGGACGCGTCGCCGCTCATAAGCGAACGACGCCATTCAGAGTAAGTATGCACCGTTGAACCCTGTGCGATAACGAAGCCGCCATCCGGCGCGCTTGCCAGGGCCGTTATGCAACGTAGGCCTCCCGCAGAAGCAATCTGCTTCCTCGACCCGTCCGCTGCGAAAACGTGCAGCCCCACCCCCTCCTCGGCCGCCAGTAGCCCATATTCGCGTGTCCACAGCAGTGCTGTGCAGTCTCGGTCGAGAGTGGCGACCGTCGCCCTGAGGCCTGTCGCTTCGATCGCGACGATATCGCGCCCAGATGCAGCGTAGACCCGCCCGACGTCATCGGCGGCGATGGCGTCAACCTCGGGTATGCCCTGCGCCAGCACGGCGCACGTTTCGAGGTCGTCATTGGCTTTCCAGGGACCGTCAAGGCTCGGAATGGCTCGGCGCGGAGGCCGGCGCAGGATCACTTCCCTGGTGAAATCACCCAGAAACGAACTCACCTGTCTGATCCTTGTTTGCGCCAGTAACTGTCCTGCGAGACCCATGCTTGATCGGCGCTGTCCAGCCGTACACGGCTTATGCGGTTCGTGGTCAAACCGCCCAGATACAGCCAGCCCTTGTGTTCCCGCATCGAAGTGACCATCGGCACATGGCGCCCTTCCCGATCCCACAGGCATTCGAGGATCGTTCCATCCTCGGAAAAGCGCACGACACAGCCGATATTGACGTTCGGGCAAAGCCACTCGTCCATCGGCTCCTGTTTGATCATGCGCAGCCTGAAGCCTGGCATGGTCAGTGCGAGGTCCCAGACGGCGGAGCGCATGCCGACAAGGGCCAGCCAGTATGTCCCGTCCGATGCTCGGTTGACGTTGTCAGGATGACCGGGGAGGTCTGGAATGACGTCTTCGACCTTTCCCGCCTTCGGGCCATCGATCCAGAGCCTGCGGATGGCGCAGCCATAACTTTCAGCGAACAGGATCGATCGCCCGTCATGCGCGAGACACACGCCGTTGGCGAAATGCACACCCCTGTGTACGGTACGCGTCTCGCCGGTCTCTGGGTCGTGGCAAAGAATTCGGCCGTTCGGGCGCGCCTCGAGTCCGTCAAACAACCAGTTGTGGACATCGTACCGCGTCGAGCCGTCGCTGAAGTAAATCTTTCCGTCCGGTGCGATATCGAGATCGTCAGCCAGCCGAATGATGGAATCGTCGCGCACGGTGAACCGCGAACGGTTGGTTCGATCCGTCAGTTTGAACACGCTGCCGTCCGGGCGCACGCCATACAGTCCCATGCCACTGACGCATGTGATCAGGTTTCCGTCGCGGTCGAACGCCAGGCCAAGCGGGCGGCCGCCTATGTCCGCGAACACTTCGCGCGTCGAGAAATCCGGACCTGAGAACCGCAGGATCCAGCCCTGGCGCGTGCCGGTGTAGATTCGGCCTTCGCGGTCGAGAATGATGTCCTCGGGACCGTCGACCTGGTCAAGACCGATCGTTTCAACAGACTGGAGGCGGTCGTTCAGGGCATAAGGCGAGTTTGCGGCCTCAATGTCGGGTTGTGGGGGCAGGTGAAAGGGTGCGGGGCTGATGTAGGCCTTCTGCAGCAACTTGTGCCGGTTTTTCTCCCACTTGATGTCGAAGCCGATGGCGACGAGGAGGATGACGCCGATGACGAGCGACGTGTAACCGCCCGGCAATCCCTGCCGAAGCAGCATATTGGCAATGACGAAGGTGATGATCGTCCCGGCCAGCGCCCGGACGACGCTGCCGCGGCCGCCGCCGAGTGCAACACCGCCCAGGACGATCCCCGTGATGACCGTGAATTCTAGGCCAACGCCCGTGTCGAAGCCGACACTGCCCTGGCGCGCGGCATAGAACGTTCCGGCCAGGCCCGAGAGCGATCCCGAGACCACATAGGCGCTGAACACCGTGGCCCGGACATTGATGCCGGCCTGGTGAGCGGCGCGCCGTGAGCCGCCGACGGCCTGCAGCTTCCAGCCGATGCCGGCGCGAGTCATCAGCAGGTGGAATGCGACCGCGATGACGACAAGCACGATGACGATGATCGGCACACCGAGCAGGTCGCCTTCA
>JAHBYX010000011.1 GCA_019635735.1 Mesorhizobium sp. | reverse complement strand
GCAAAATCAAAGGGCTAAAACATGTCGCGTGAATCCTGTTTCACGCGACATGCTTTTAGCTGCTCACCTTCGCCGCGAAGCTGGTGAAGAACTGGCCGGCGAGCTTCTTGGCGGTGGAATCGATCAGGCGGCTGCCGAGCTGCGCGATCTTGCCGCCGACATCGGCCTTCGCGGCATAGGTCAGCAGCGTGCCGTCGCCGTCCGGCGCGAGCGTCACGTCGGCGCCACCCTTGGCGAAGCCGGCGATGCCGCCCTTGCCTTCGCCGCTGATCGTGTAGCTGTGCGGCGGGTTGAGGTTGAGCAGCTTCACCTCGCCCTGGAACGTCGCCTTGATCGGCCCGATCTTCAGCACGACCGTGGCGGCCAGGTCGGTGTCGGAATTCTTGCTCAGGCTCTCGCAGCCGGGGATGCAGGCCTTCAGCATTTCGGCGTCGTTGAGGCCGGCCCAGACTTTCTCGACCGGTGCGGCAATCCGCTCGCTGCCTTCTATCACAAGCGCCATGTCATTCTCCTCCGCGTAGGCTTTGGGTACTCCTGCTGCGCTGCGGTGTCCATTGCGCTACGGTAGCGCTGTCGCAGCCACTTGCCTGCTTGCCTGCGTTGCCATATCCATTTGTCATACAAATAGCGGAGACCGTGATGTCAGGCGGAAACGGCGGGAAAAGGCGGCTGCGATCGCGGGAATGGTTCGACAATCCCGACAATCCCGGCATGACCGCGCTCTATCTCGAACGCTACCTGAATTTCGGCCTGACGCGCGAGGAGCTGCAGTCGGGCAAGCCGCTGATCGGCATCGCCCAGACCGGCTCCGACCTGTCGCCCTGCAACCGGCACCACATCGAACTCGCCAAGCGCGTCCGCGCCGGCATCGAAGCGGCCGGCGGCGTGCCGTTCGAGTTCCCATGCCACCCGATCCAGGAAACGGGCAAGCGTCCGACAGCCGCGCTCGACCGCAATCTCGCCTATCTCTCGCTCGTGGAAGTCCTTTACGGCTACCCGCTGGACGGCGTCGTGCTGACCATCGGCTGCGACAAGACCACGCCGGCGCTGCTGATGGCTGCCGCCACGGTCAATATCCCGGCGATCGCGCTTTCGGTCGGACCGATGCTCAACGGCTGGCACCGCGGCGAACGGACCGGCTCCGGCACCATTGTGTGGAAGGCCCGCGAGCTTCTCGCCGCCGGCACGATCGACTATGACCAGTTCATGGATCTCGTCGCGTCGTCGGCACCGTCGGTGGGCTATTGCAACACGATGGGCACCGCGACGACCATGAACAGCCTTGCCGAGGCGCTCGGCATGCAGCTTCCCGGCGCCGCCGCCATTCCCGCTCCCTACCGCGAGCGCGGCCAGATCTCCTACGAGACCGGCAAACGCATCGTCGCGATGGTGCACGAGGACCTCAAGCCCTCCGACATCATGACCCGCCAGGCCTTCGAGAACGCGATTGTCGTCAATTCCGCGATCGGAGGCTCCACCAACGCGCCGATCCATCTGAACGCGATCGCGCGCCATCTCGGCGTCAAGCTCGACAACGACGACTGGCAGGCGGTCGGGCACAAGATCCCGCTGCTGGTCAACCTGCAGCCGGCCGGCGAGTATCTCGGAGAGGACTACCATCACGCCGGCGGCGTTCCGGCGGTGGTGGCGGAACTGATGAAGGGGGGCCTGCTGCCGAATCCGGATGCGATGACGGTCAATGGCAGGACGATGGGCGAGAACTGCGCAAACGTCGAAAACATGGACGAGAAGGTGATCCGGACCGTTTCGGCGCCGCTCAAGAAGGACGCCGGTTTCATCAACCTGAAGGGCAACCTGTTCGATTCGGCGATCATGAAGACCAGCGTGATCTCGGAGGAGTTCCGTCTGCGCTATCTGTCCAATCCGCGCGATCCGGACGCCTTCGAGGGCACCGCGCAGGTGTTCGACGGACCCGAGGAGTATCACGCGCGCATCGACGACCCGGCGCTCGGTCTCACCGAAGATACGATCCTGTTCATGCGCGGCGCGGGTCCTGTCGGCTATCCGGGCGGTGCGGAAGTGGTGAACATGCAACCTCCGGCCTATCTCATTAGGAAGGGCATCCATTCGCTGCCCTGCATCGGCGACGGGCGCCAGTCGGGCACGTCGGGCAGCCCGTCGATCCTCAACGCCTCGCCGGAGGCGGCGGTAGGCGGCGGACTGGCGCTGCTGCGTTCGGGCGATCGCGTTCGTGTCGACCTCAGGAAGGGCACCGCCGACGTTCTCGTCACCGACGACGAGATCACGCGGCGGCGCGCGGAATTGCAGAACAAGGGCGGCTACCATTATCCGAAGCACCAGACGCCTTGGCAGGAGATCCAGCGCGGCATGGTCGACCAGCTCTCCGAAGGCATGGTGCTGAAGCCAGCAGTCAAGTATCGCGACGTGGCGCATGTGAGCGGCGTTCCGCGCGACAATCACTGACCCTCGGCTGCGGGCTGCGTCGGGCTTCCATTCGCGACGGTTCTGGGCCAATGGTGCCGCGATGACCCAGCGCGCCCTCGACCACCTCGTTCTGCCGACCGCCAGCCTCGACGCGGCACGCGAGCGGCTGACACGGCTCGGCTTCACCGTGGCGCCGACCGGTGTCCACCCATTCGGCACGGTCAACGCCTGCGTCTATTTTCGGGGGGGAACGTTCCTGGAAGCGCTGGCAATCGGCGATGGCGCAACAGCCGCCTCGGCGATTGCGCACGGCAACGTCTTCGTCGCGCGCGATCACGTCTATCGTGCGATGCGCGGCGAGGAGGGGTTCTCGGCGATTGTCCTCGCCAGCGACGACGCGGAGCACGACCATGCAGCCTTCGCCGCTGCCGACATATCGGGGGGCGACATGCTGATTTTCTCACGTCCGTCCGCCGACGCGCTCGGCAGGACGGACATGGCGACGTTCAGGCTGGCCTTCGCCGCCGACATCGAGACCGCCGACGCGTTCCTGTTTTCCTGCCAGCGGATCAATGCCCCGGCGATCGACCGCGGTTCGCTTGAACTTCACGCGAATGGCGCGATCGGGATCTGCGAGATCATCGCGGGCGAGCACGCAGGCTCCTTCATCCGGCTGATCGAGCGGGCCGTCGGCCGGACGCCGCATGACACGACGCATACGGTCGAGTTCACGAATTCAACGCTCAGAATGGTGCGGCCCGGTGACCCTGCGGGCATCGCGCAAAGCGGCGCGACGCTTGGCGGGATCGTCTTCAGCGTCGCGGATATCGAAGCGACGCAGCGATCTCTGGATGCCGGCGGCATCGAATTCCAGGCGACCCCGGCGGGACTCGTGGTTCCGCCGGCCAAAGGCCAGGGCGCTACCTTCATCTTCAGGAGACCGAACTGATGCAGCCCAACGCAACCGTGACGGTCGGCGCCGCGAGTTTTTCCAATTCAGGGCCACTGACCCTCATTGCGGGACCCTGCCAGCTCGAATCCCGCCAGCATGCCTTCGACATGGCTGGTGCGTTGAAAGAGCTTACCGCCGAACTCGGTATCGGTTTCGTCTACAAGACGAGCTACGACAAGGCGAACCGCACCTCGCTCGGCGCCACTCGAGGCGCGGGCCTCGACGCGGCTTTGCCGGTGTTCGCCGACCTGCGCAAGGCGCTGGGTATCTCGATCCTCACCGACGTCCACACCGAGGAGCAGTGCGCGATCGTCGCCGATGTGGTCGACGTGCTGCAGATCCCCGCCTTCCTGTCGCGCCAGACCGACATGCTGGTTGCGGCCGCGAAGACCGGCAAGGTCGTCAACGTCAAGAAGGGCCAGTTCCTCGCCCCCTGGGACATGAAAAACGTCGTCGCCAAGATCACCGGCTCCGGCAATCCGAACGTTCTGGTGACCGAACGCGGCGCCTCCTTTGGCTACAACACGCTCGTGTCGGACATGCGCGCCCTGCCGATCATGGCCGAGATCGGCACTCCCGTGATTTTCGACGCGACGCATTCGGTGCAGCAGCCGGGGGGGCAGGGTGGCTCTTCGGGCGGCGAGCGGCGCTTCGTCGAGACCTTGGCCCGCGCCGCGGTCGCGGTTGGCGTCGCTGGCGTCTTCATCGAGACACATCAGGATCCCGATAACTCGACCTCCTCGGACGGCCCGAACATGGTGCCGCTGAAGGATATGAGGGCCTTGATTGAGCGCCTGATGGCATTCGACCGCATCGCCAAACATAGCTAGCCGCGGTCGCTCACGAAAAATTTCATATTATTGCGCAACGTGAGGTCTTCCTGGAGCAACCCCGCGGACTTCGCTCCGTTTTCCCTTCGAGCGTAACATTCGAAGGGAGATTCTCATGACCACTCACACCGGACACACCAATGCCATCCCCGCTTCCAGGGTGATCGGCACGGACGTCTTCAGCACGGCGGGCGAGAAGATCGGCGTCATCGAGGACGTCATGCTGGAGAAATCCTCCAACGGCATCATGTTCGCCGTCATCGGCTTCGGTGGTTTCCTGGGCATCGGCGAGAAGTACCATGCAATTCCCTGGTCCGTTCTCGACTACGAGAAGAGCCGCGCCGGCTATGTCGTGCCGTTCTCGCAGGAACAGCTGAAGGCGGCGCCCGCCTATTCGATCAATGAACTCACCGGCGACGACGGCAAGGCGGCGCGGGATGCCTCATACGACTACTACAAGGTCCCGCCCTACTGGTACTGATCGCCATCTGGTGGCGGCACCCGGGCGCCAATGTGCGGCTCCGCCTTCGGCGGGGCCGTTTTCTTTCGACGCCGGGATTTTCTTGCCTTTGCGCATTCGATAAGAGCGGGGCGACCTTTCCCCAACGATCGCAAAGGACCGATCCCATGACCGCCATCATCGACATCGTCGGCCGTGAAATCCTGGACAGCCGTGGCAACCCGACGGTCGAGGTGGATGTGACCCTCGAGGACGGCTCGTTCGGGCGTGCCGCTGTTCCGTCGGGCGCCTCCACCGGCGCACATGAGGCCGTGGAACTGCGCGATGGCGGGGAACGCTACCTTGGCAAGGGCGTCGCTCGTGCCGTCGAGGCCGTGAACGGCGAGATCTTCGAGGCGATCGGCGGCATGGAAGCCGAGGACCAGATCCACATCGACGAGACGATGATCGAGCTCGACGGTACGCCGAACAAGAGCAGGCTCGGCGCCAACGCCATCCTCGGCGTTTCGCTGGCGGTGGCGAAGGCTGCGGCCGATGCCGCCGGCCTGCCGCTCTACCGCTACGTCGGCGGCACATCGGCCCGCGTGTTGCCGGTGCCGATGATGAACATCATCAATGGCGGCGCGCATGCCGACAATCCGATCGACTTCCAGGAGTTCATGATCATGCCGGTCGGCGCACCCTCGCTGAAGGAGGCGGTGCGCTGGGGATCCGAGGTCTTCCATACGCTGAAGAAGCGCCTGAAAGCCTCCGGCCACAACACCAATGTCGGCGACGAAGGCGGCTTCGCGCCGAACCTGAAGAGTGCGCAGGCCGGGCTCGACTTCGTGATGGCGTCGATCGAGGCGGCCGGCTTCAAGCCGGGCGAGGAGATCGCGCTGGCGCTGGACTGCGCCGCGACCGAGTTCTTCAAGGACGGCAACTATGTCTACGAAGGCGAGCGCAAGACGCGCGATCCCAAGACGCAGGCAAAGTATCTCGCCAAGCTCGCCGCCGACTATCCGATCATCTCGATCGAGGACGGCATGGCCGAGGACGACTGGGAAGGCTGGAAATACCTGACCGATCTCTGCGGCAAGAAGGTGCAGCTGGTCGGCGACGACCTGTTCGTCACCAACTCGGCCCGGCTGCGCGACGGTATCCGCATGGGCGTCGCCAATTCGATCCTGGTCAAGGTCAACCAGATCGGCTCGCTGACCGAGACCCTGGACGCGGTCGAGACGGCACACAAGGCGCACTACACGGCGGTGATGTCGCACCGCTCGGGCGAGACGGAGGACTCGACCATCGCCGACCTCGCGGTCGCTACGAACTGCGGGCAGATCAAGACCGGCTCGCTCGCCCGCTCCGACCGGCTCGCGAAATACAACCAGTTGATCCGCATCGAGGAAATGCTCGGCAAGCAGGCCCGCTATGCCGGGACGAGCATCCTGCGCGGCTGACACGACGCGCCGGAAGGCGCGATCTGCGAAAAAAGGGCGGTGCCTCGGCACCGCCCATTGTTTTGTCGTCAACGGGCTACGGCGCTTACTTCAGGCGACCGCTCGCATGCGCCAGCATGGTGTAGACCTTGCCGGTGTCGGACGAGAGATACGTTTGCGCCATCATCGAATCGCGGTCGGTCCGGGTGACGTCGGCGATCAGGCGTTCGAAGTCGTCGCAGTAGCGGTCCACCGCCGAGCGGAACTCGGGCTCGGCCTCGTATTTGCGGCGTATCTCGTCGAACGTCTGCTGGCCCTTCAGCGTGTAGAGCCGGCGCGTGAACACGTTGCGCTCGCCCCGACGATACCGGTCCCACAGTTCGATCGACGCATCGTGATCGATCGCACGCGCGATATCGACGGACAGCGAGTTGAGCGATTCGACGACGTGGAGCGGCGACCGCTGCGGCGCCTCGGCGCGGGCAGGGGCGGGGCCGGGCGCAACCGGCTCCGCTTCACCTTCTTCCGACGCGCGGCGCAGCAGATTGCTGACCCATCCGCCCTGGGCGGGTTCCGGCTGGCGCGGAGCCGCCTCGCGCGGCGCCGCGGAGCGGGGCGCTTCGGCACGTTGCGGCTCCACCTGCGAACGTCTGGGCTGCTCAGGCGCGCGGGGAGCCGGCGCGTCGAGCCGGGCTGCGGGCGGCGCCGAGCGTGGCAGCGAGGCAGATTTGCCGCCATTGTCGAACGTGCGGCCCGACCGCGCCACGATGTCGGACAGTTCCTTCAGCGCGTTGATCTGCTCGGCGACGGCGCGACGCATCGCCGATGTCGTCTCCTTGGTCTCTTCCGGCAGATCGAGGACGCCTTTCCGCAACTCGTTGCGCGTCTCTTCCAGCTCCGCGCGGATGGTGCTCGCCGACCGGCGGATTTCCTGCGTCGCATCGGCGAAACGCTGGGTCGCGGCCTCCACCACTTCCGAGACGGCGCTGCGCATCTGCTCCGTCGTCTCGCGGGCGCGCCCGTCGGCCTTGTCGAAGGCTCGTTCCACGAGGTTCTCGAAGGAGCGCATGACACGCTCGATGTCCTCGGACTTCTTGACGAGGCCGACGGCCAGCGTCTCGAGGGCCGACTGGCGGTCATCGAGCGTCGAGGCGAGGTTGGACTGCGCCGACCCGAGCAGGTCGGACGCCGAGGACAGCACGCGGCTGTGGTCGTCGAAGCGATGCGCGATCGCTGCGATGTCCTTCAGCGTGCTGGACGAAAGCTCCGTGAGCTTGGTCGCGTTGACGTCGATGAGGCGCGCGGAACTCGAGAAGGTCTGCGCCGCCTTCTCCGCCGAGGTGGCGAAGGAGTGGGTCGTGCCGGAGAGCTTCTCTTCCAGTTCCGAGAGGTTGTTGGACGCCACATTGATCAGATGTCCGAGCTGGGCGTTCGACGACGCCAGCCGGTCGATCAGGTCCGCCACGCCTTCGCCAAGGCTGTTGCGCGCCTTGTCGACCGCGGCCAGCGTCTCTGCGGTGCGGCTTGCGAGCGCGTTGACCAGGGCGGCATTCTCGGTGCGCAGCCGCTCGGTCGCGGCATGGGTCGCCTCCTCGAGGCTGCGCTGCAGCTCGCCGCCGCTTTCCGAGAACTTCTCGACCAGGGGCTTGGCCTGTTCGTCGAGCACACGGCCGATTTCCGCGGTGCGGTTGGCGAGCATCTCGCTCAGTTCGCGCGTGTGTGCGTCGAAGGTGGAGGCGGCCTCGTTGGTGCGCTGGCCGATATGCTTGTTCACCGCCGCGAAAGTCTCGGCGATGACGTTTGCCCGCGACACGAGCTGAGCCTCGGAGACCGAAACCTGCTCGATCAGCTTCTGGCCGACGAGTTCGGCACCCTCCGCCAGACGGCGTTCGACCGATTCGATCTGGTTGCCCATCTGCGAAACGATCGAATCGGCGCTGTCGCCAAGGCGGTGCTCGATGTTGACGAGCGTGTCCTCGATGGCGCGGGCCCTCGCGTGCAGCTCCTCCGCGGTCTGCCCGGTACGCTCGACCAGCCTGCGGTCGACATCGTCGAAGGCGCGCACGATGCCGTCGGCATGATCCGACAGCGCGGCCGAACCTTCCTCGAGGCGCATCGCGAGCTTGCGGTCGGCTGCGTCAAAGACGCCGGCGAAATCCTCCGCGCGGGCGGACAGCGCGCTGCCGGCATAGTCGATCCGGTCGACCAGCTTCTGATCGACATTCTCGAAGGCCCGAGACAGTTCGTCGGCGCGCGCGGCCATCGCGGACGCCGCGAGGTCGATCCGTTCGGCGAACTTCTGGTCGGCGTCGCTGAAGGTGCGGTCGAGCTCTCCCACCTTTTCGGTGATGGTGCTGGCGGCGACGTTCAGGCGATCCTCGATCGCGCGATCGACGTTCGCGAAGGTGCGGGCGACATCCTCTGCGCGGGCGCTGAACAGACCCGAAGCGTAGTCGATGCGTTCTACGATCTTCGAATCGGCATCATCGAAGGTGCGCACCAGATCCTGCGCGCGCTCGGTGAGCTTGTCGGCGGCGATGTCGACATGCTGGGCGAGTCGGTCGTCGACCTGCCTGATCGTGTTCGACAAGTCGTTCGCCCGCGCGTTGATCAGATCGGAAGCGAGGACGATCCGCTCGGATATCTTGCCGTCGATCTGCTGGATGGTCTTGGAGAGATCATCGGCCCGCGCGTCGGCGGCGCTCGTCACCAGGTCGATCCGTTCGACCAGTCGGCCGTCGATCTGCTCGACGGCACGGGCAAGGTCGTCGGCCCGGGCCGAGATCATGCCGGATGCCATTTCGACGCGTTCGCTGAACCGTCCATCTGCCTGGTCGATGACGCGCACCAGGTCGTCCGACCGCGCGGCGATCGTCGAAGAGGTCTGATCGATCCGCTCCGAAAGCCTTTCGTCGACCTTCGCCACGGCGCGCGAGAGGTCGCCAACGCGTGTCGCCACCACGGTCGTCACTTCCTGGATGCGCTCACCGAGCTTCTCGTCGACCTGTTCGAAGGCGCGCGAGAGCTCGTCCGCCCGGTTCGCGATTACTCCGGAAGCGGCGTCGATACGCCCTGCAAGCTTCTCGTCGACATGATCGATCGTAAGGGCGAACTCGTCCGTGCGGCGGGCGATTGCGTCCGACACCTGGTCGATCCGGCCGGCGATCTTGCCATCGGCCTCGTCGAAGGTCCTCGCGATTTCGGCCGCGCGAGCCGAAAGGGCGGCATTGGCGAGGTCGATGCGCTCGGCGATCTTCTGGTCTGCGTCCTGGAAGGCCTGGCCGGCATCCTCGGTGAGGGCCGCCGTGATTTCGAGAACGCGGTCCCGCAGCGCGCCGGCGACCGCGCCTGCACTGCGCTCGAGGACCGTGCGCACGTTTTCGACGCCGTTGGCCAGCGCGGCCTCGATCGCCTGCGTCCGTCCTTCGACGACACCGATCTGGGACCGGAACGCCTCCTCTATCTTCGCCATCTCCAGCGAGAGGGCCTGACCGACGTCACCCTGTCCGTCGGCGAGGCGAGCGATGCCGCTCTGGATCGCGCTGTCGATCTCGGCGCGTGTCGCGGCGAGCTTCTCCAGATCGGATTTCAGCGCGAGCGTCATGATATCGCGGCCTTCGGCCAGCTTCTCGACATGACGTTCCACCGAGGCGTCGATCGCGGCCCGAGCCTGGGCGAGCTTCGCGAGATCCTCGTCCATGACGCCCGACAGAACGCTTCGACCCTCTGAGAGAAGGTGCGTATGCGCTTCGACGCGCCTGTCGATTTCGCCGCGTATCTGCTCCAGCTTCGCGAGATCTTCATCGAGAACCCGCGACAGGAAGCTGCGGCCTTCTTCGAGGGTCGCCGTATGGTCGGCAATCCGCGCGTCGATTTCCGCACGCGCCTCGGCGAGGCGGCGCATGTCGTCGTCTAGGGCGTTGGTGAGCACGGTCCGGCCCTGAGAGAGCATCTGGGCGTGGCCTTCCAGGCGCTGGTCGAGTTCCGCGCGGGTTTCCTCGACACGCGCCAGATCCTCCTGCAGGATGCTGGAGAGATAGTTCCGCCCTTCGGCGAGCTTCATCGCATGGGCGCCGACGGTTTCGTCGAGCGCGGCGCGTGCATCCGCAAGGCGGGCAAGGTCCGTATCGAGCGCCGTCGAGATGAGGTGGCGACCGCCTTCGAGGCGCTGGGTGAACTCGTTCGCCCGGCCTTCGAGCATCGTCGAGGTGGACATGACGAGTTCGGCGAGATCCGCGCCGATACGCGACTTGGTCTCCTCGATGACCCCGGCCATGCCTTCCTTGCCGGCGCTGAAGGCGCCGGCGATCTCGCGGGCGCGTTCGATAAGAGTCTCGTTGATCTGGCGGGCCCGCGCCTCGAGCGCGGCGTTGAGGGTGGCGGTGCCCTGATCCAGCGCCTGAACACGCGTCTCGAATTCGCTGATCAGCGTCTGGCCGCGCTCGGCCAGGGTGCGCTCGATGCCGGCAAGGCGCGAATCGAACTCCTCCGCCAAGCTGCGCGACGTGCCGCCGAGGAGGGACACCATGTCGGAGGTGCGGCTGTCGAGCATATCCGAAAGGGCGCGCGACGCTTCATCGGTGCGGTCCGTGAGGGTGGCGATGCGCGTGTCCAGGAGACTGGCGAACGCCTCGCCCGATGTGATGATCCGATCCGAGATCGTGTCCATCCGCTCATCGATCGCCGAGTAGATCGCGCGGCCGCTGTCGTTGATTCGATTGACAAGTGTTTCGCCCGAACTGGAAATCATCGAGGTCAGCCGGGTCGACGCGTCGGCGACGCTGTCGTGGATGACCGTGCTCGACGAGGTGAGCTGCTCCTTCAGCAACTCGTGGGCGCCGGAGATCGAAGCGCGCACGCGCTCCGCATGCGTGATGACCGCTTCGCGCTCGCTGCCGAGCCCGTCGACGAGCGAGCGGATACGCATCTCGTTTTCACTGTAGGCCCGTTCGAGTTCGTTGACCTCGGTATGGACCAGCGTCTCGAGTTCGACGGCACGGGCGAGCGTGCGCTCGATACCTTCGCCCATGGCCTGGACTTCGCGGCGAACGGCCTGGCTGACCTTGCGAACCCGGTCCTCGGCCAGGTTTTCCGGTTCGGTGAGTCGGAATGCGGCTTCGGCGATCGACTGCGCGGCGAGACGCATCTCCTGCGCGCGCCGCATCATCGCCGCGAACGCCCAGAACAGGAGCAGCGGCACGACGATCGCGATGGCGAGCCCGATCACCTGCGGCATGGCCAGAAGCTGCGGCACCGAACGGATCGCCCAGATCTGCGGCGCATAGAGAACATGGCCAAGTCCGAGCCCGCCTGCGACCCACGCCACGCTGAGAAGGGCCATCGAAACCGAAAGCGTGCGAGATGTCCCACGCCCCAGCGACTGCTGGGACGACTGATACTCACGCTGGCGGTCGTCATTGGCAGGCTGGAACGAGATCGGTCCCGGGGCTGCCGAAGAAACCGGTGTCTCGACGGGGCGAAGCGGCTCGCCTTTCCTGGCGCCCGAGCCTGCGCTTGCAGGCGAGGGGGCGGCAGGCGTGTTTGCAGCGGACTTTGAAGCGCTGGCCGTCGTCTTGCCGGCGGCAGCGGAGGTCGAGCGCACGGCGGCAGCAGTCGGGGAACCGCTGGAGGCCGTGGACGCTGTCTGGGCGCTCGCGGATGTCGCGCCGCCGCGGCTTTCCTTGACGAGGTCGTCGGCGGCCTGGGAAATCTGCGCCTCGAGTTCGTCCATCGACGATGAGAAGTCGATGTCTTCAACGCCGTTGAGGTCGAATTCGAGGGCCTTTTCGAGTTCCTTTTCCACGTCGCGGTCGATGGGAGACGTGGTGTTTGGTTTACGCGCCATGCAGCTACAACCCTCTACTAAGTGCGCGACCCAACCGTTTCCGGCTCCCCGTAGCCCGCGCGCAACGCGAAATTACCCGTGCCCGTATCGTAATGGCACGACCCGGCAATTGAAACATGCATTCCAACCCATGTGTAAAACTTTAAACATAAGGTTAACAGCGCGGCGGATATGGGAGAATCGGCGCGACCGAAGCCTGTCTCACGTCCGGCGTCGTTAACGGCTTGTTGGTTCCAGTCACCTAAATTCGTCCCATCTGAGCACAATCGGGACCGGGCGCATGCCGCAAGCGAATCTTCAGTCAGTGGCCTTCGCCAATCCCGGCGGAGAGGAATGTCCGCCCTCGCGCGCGCGGCCGGTCGATCTCGTCCATCTTGCAAAACAGACCCTCGGCGACCGGGATCTCGAACGCGAGGTGCTGGCGCTCTTCGTCCAGCAGGCCACCATGGTGCGCGACCGGATCTCGAGCGCCAACGCGTCGGAGCGGAAATTTCTCGCACATGGCTTGCGTGGGTCGGCCTCGGGTATCGGAGCGTTCGGCGTCGCGAAGATCGCGACCGAGATCGAACTCGACCCCGGTGACAACTCGCTCCTGCTGCATCTGGCAGCGCGAATCGACGAGGTGAAGGATTTCATCGCGTCGATCAGCCGCTGAATCTCGCGGTTGACTCGGCTGGCGGAGTGACTATCTCCGCGCAGACACAGGTTCCGGGGCCTATTTCATGACAAAGCTGACCTATATCGCCTTCGACGGCACGCGTTTCGACGTCGAGGCGGAGAACGGCTCCACCGTGATGGAGAACGCGATCCGCAACGCGGTGCCTGGCATCGAGGCCGAGTGCGGCGGCGCCTGCGCTTGCGCGACGTGCCACGTCTATGTCGACGAGGCCTGGACGGACGAAGTCGGCGAACCGGAGGCGATGGAGGAGGACATGCTCGACTTCGCCTATGAAGTTCAGCCGAATTCGCGGCTCTCCTGCCAGATCAAGGTCAGGGATGCGCTCGATGGCCTGATCGTGAGGATTCCCGAGCGCCAGGCTTAGGTTTGCGCCGCCTCAGCGGATATCGCCGAGCCGAGTAGTTCATTCTAGGCAGAGACGAACTTCGTCGGCGGAGACGGGCGCCGCAACCATCGCACAAGCAGCAGCAGGGCAACGACGGCAAGTCCCGTCGACAGGCCGATCCAGATTCCTATGCCGCCGAAGCCGAACCGGAACGCGAGAAGAGCGCCGAGCGGTAGCCCTATGCCCCAGTAGCCGATCCCGGCAAATACCATAGGCACGGCGGTGTCATGCAGGCCGCGCAGCATGCCGCTGCCGACGGCCTGGGCACCGTCCACGATCTGGAACAGCGCCGCATAGGCCAGAAACGACACGCCCAGCGAAAGGACGACCGCGTTGGCCGGATCGTCCAGATCGAGGAACGCGCCGATGAGCTGGCGTGGGAAGACGAACATCGTCATCGCCATGAGGGACATGAAGGCCAGCGAGAGGAAATAGGCTGTCCAGCCGGCTCGGGCCACTGCGTCGGCATCTCCAGCTCCCCAGGCCCGGCCGACGCGGACGGTGACGGCCTGCCCGAGACCCAGCGGCACCATGAAGCTGATCGAGGCGATCTGCAGTGCGATCGCGTGGGCCGCGAGCGACGGGGCGTCGATCAGTCCCATCATGAACGCGGCCGCGTTGAATATGGTCACTTCGAAGGCGACCATCGCGGCGATCGGTAATCCGAGCTTCCACAGCGCCCGGAAACGCGGCCAGTCGGCGCGCCAGAAGCGGCCGAACAGGCTGAAACGACGGAACCTGCCGTCGATCGAGACCACGGCAGCCAGACCGCCGAACATCAAAAGGTTCGACAAGGTGGTGGCGAGGCCCGAGCCGGCGATCCCCATGGCGGGAAAGCCGAGATTGCCGAACATCAGGCACCAGTTGGCGAGCACGTTGAAGCCGACGGCCACGAAGACGATCACAAGCGCCCAGCCCGGCCGCTCAAGCGCGGAGATGAACGAGCGCAGGACAATGTAGCCGTAGAAGGGGAGAATGCCCCACATCAGCGTCCGCATGTAGCCGCCCGCGGCGGCGGAGAGGTCCGGCTGCTGTCCCATCGCGAGCAGTATGGCTTCGGCGTTCCAGAGCATCGCCCACATCGGCACGCACACGGCGATCGCGGTCCACAACCCCTGGCGAACCGTCCGGCGGATGTCGCGGACCGAATGGCGGCGGCGGCCGAGTTCGCTCGCCATCATCGGCGATGTCGCCAGCATCAGGCCGAGCCCGAACATCAGAGGAGCGAAGTAGAGGTTCGAGCCAAGCGCGCCCGCGGCGACCGTGTTGGCCCCAAGGCGCCCCATCATCATCACGTCGGTCGCCGTCATCGCCGTTTGCGCAACATTGGTGAGGACCATCGGCCACGCGAGCCCGACAGTGGCGCGAATCTCCTCTATCCACGCAGCGCGTGTCGCGCGGCCTTCCAGCGCTAAGACTGACATTTCGTTCGGTCCATATGGGACGAGACGCGGCCCAGCGAGGGTATCAACCCGTTCCGGACGGACTTTTCAGCCACGGCGTTTCGGCAACAGAGCGTTGTTTCCGATAAAGCGTGCGCAATTGCAAGGAAGACGCGCTGGTCCAGCCGCCAGCCGGAGGGGAGGGCTCTCAGTTCTTGATCCGGCCGGCTTCAATCTGTTCGATGCGGTAGCGGATCAGGCGGTCCATCCGTTCGGAGAAGTTGATCCGCTCGATCCGGTCGAAACGCTCCTGCGCAGCGTCATGCGCTGCAAGCAGCCTGCGGATCGTCTCCTGGGCCCTGTCGGCTGCGATGGCGCATGTCTTCTGCGCCGGCAGCGCCAGCAGCGCTTCCTCCATCTGGCGCGCGTAGTCGCGCGCGATGCTGACATGGCTCTCCTCATGCCGCTTGATATCCCCGGCCAGCGCGCCCCAGATCAGCTTTGTGTCCTCCGCGGCACCCGCCGGTCGCGTCCAGCGCGGCAGGGTGATCTTCGCCTTGACGGAGACGCTGGCTTTCGACACGCGGCATTTTCCGCTGTCGCCGTCATAGTCGAGGCGATTGACGAACTGCATCTCGGTCGCACCGGGATGGCGCCGGCCGGTGCTTTTGACGGTCGGTCCGCGAGCGGTGAGCTCGTCCTGGAGCTCCGACAAGGTGGCGCCGCCGATGCGGAAATAGCTGTATGACCGCGATACGCTCGCCGCGTCCGCCAGGCCGACGCAAAGGGTGATCGGCAACACGATCATGGCACTCAACAAGGTCCGGAAGCTCATTGCCCGACCATGCGATAGCCCGCGGGGAACGGCAATCCCGGTTTCCCCAAGGTGTTCACGAGTTCGTGATGAATTTCGTTGCATTGGCTCCTCGATATGCGCAAACACGATTTTTCCAACGGCCGTACGAAAACCATGGAACGCAGAATCTGGTCGCTAGCACACGGTCGAAAGATCGCCTTCGGCCGCACCGCCGTCGTCATGGGCATCGTCAACGTCACGCCGGACAGCTTTTCCGATGGCGGCAATGCTGCGACCACCGAGGCTGCGGTCAAGCATGCGCTGGATCTCGTTTCGGCGGGCGCCGAAATCGTCGATGTGGGCGGCGAATCGACCCGGCCCGGCGCCGAACCGGTCAGTGCACTTGAAGAGCAGCGGCGCGTGATCCCCGTGGTGGAGGAACTCGCGCGCCATCCGGAAATTGTCATCTCGGTGGACACTTATCGCGCGGACACAGCACGGATGGCAGTCGACGCCGGTGCGCATATCATCAATGACATCTGGGGCCTGCAGCGCGAGGACGCTATCGCCCGGCTTGCAGCGGACAGCGGATGCGGTCTGGTGGCGATGCACAATGGCCGCGATCGTGCCAGGCTCCCCGATCCGATCGATGATCAGGTGACCTACTTCCGCCGATCGATCGAAATCGCGCACGCGGCCGGCGTACCGGACGATGCCGTCGCTCTCGATCCAGGTTTCGGCTTTGCCAAGGATCCGGACGAGAACATCGCGATCATTGCGCGTTTCGGCGAGTTGCTGCGGCTGGGCTATCCGATGCTGGTCGGGACGTCGCGCAAGCGATTCCTGGGCCATGTGACGGCACGTCCGGTAGACCAGCGCGACACGGCGACCGCGGTCTCCAGCGCCATCCTCCGGTTACGTGGAGCCTCCATCTTCAGGGTGCATGACGTAGCGGCATCTGTCGACGCATTGAAGCTGGCCGATGCGATCTTGCAGAGTCAGGGAGGATCCCCGGCATCATGAGCTATGTGATCCGGCTCAGAAATTGCGCCTTCTTTGCGCGGCATGGGGTTCATGACGAGGAAGAGCGCATGGGGCAGCGCTTCTACGTCGATGCGGAACTGACTGTCGATGCCGAAGGAGCGATCGAACGGGATCGCATCGGAGAAACTGTCGATTATGGCGCGGCTTTCAGCCTGATCGAACAGATCGTTACCGGGCGGCGCAGATTCCTGATCGAGGCGCTGGCGCAGGAGATCGGCAGGTCTCTGTGCGAACAGTTTCCCATGATCGCCCAGGCAGCCATAACGATCAGGAAGCCGAACGCGCCTGTGAACGGAGTTCTGGACCACGTAGAGGTGACCGTTGCCTGGCCTCGGTGAAGAGGTGGCCTATCTGGGCCTTGGCGGCAACATCGGCGATCCCCGGTCGGCGATGGCGAAAGTCCTGCGCGCGATCGACGCCGACAGGATGACCGATATCACCAATGTGTCTTCGCTCTACAGCACACCGCCATGGGGCAAGCTCGACCAGCCGCCATTCCTGAATGCCGTGGCCGAAGTGCGAACGCAACGATCGCCGAAGGCGCTTCTCGATCTCTGCCTCGATACCGAAATCCAGCTCAAACGGGTTCGCGGCGAACGCTTCGGTCCGAGACTGATCGACATCGACGTGCTCCTGTACGGAACGCGATCGGTGAAGGAACTCGGGCTGGAAATCCCGCATCCAAGGATGTTCCTGCGCGCTTTCGTCCTTGTGCCGCTGGCAGAGATCGCCCCGGATCTGACGATCCGCAACGTCAGGGTCGCCAGCCATCTCACCGGCCTCGATGCGAGCGGCATCGAGAAACTGACCGGGGACGGGTCCTGGTGGAAGGAGTGACTATTCGGCGGCGACCGTCGCCACAGGCGCGTCACCGGTCCGCTTCAAGTCCATGGCGATCACGCGGATCATCTGGCGGTCCACCTTGACGGACACGCTGACGTTCATCGAGTCCTTGTTCGGCAGACGTGCGCTCATCGCGCCGTTCAACTGGTTGCGCGAGATCGAGAACGTGACCTTCTTGCCGTCGACGCTTCCGGAGACGATGTCCAGCCCTTCGCCGGCCGCACCATCGAGGAAGATTCCGCGATAGCCACGCCCCTTGCGTTCGACCGTCGCCGACATGCGCTGCGAGAAGACGCCGACGCGGCAGGAACCGTCGAGCTTCATTCCGACCTTGCCGTCAGGCGTCGAACCGTTCAGGCGGCAGGTGAACTTCGTACCCTTGTATTTGCCGGCGACGATCTCGCCCGGTCCGGTCCACACCCCCTGCACCGAGCGGAAGAATTGTTCGTCACCGTCGGCGGAGAAGGCCGCGACCGGCGCTGCGAGCACCGGAAGGACGGCAGCGAACGAAAGAATGGCAGTTCGGTTCACGCGCATGAGGTCGAGTCCGGCATTTCTCGGGGGCAGGGTCGACCGGAGCATGGCCGCGATTGGTTAATGCTTCGTCACCCGTTCTCTATCTCATACAATGCGCGAGGCCGCCGCGCGAAGCAAGTTCAAACGTTTTCGGCGGTGGAGGCTTCGCCCTTCCGTGAGGTGAATGTCGCAAGCGCGGAAGCGAAATCGCCCATGCCGGGACGCTTCACGGCGTCGAACGGAAAGGGACGGGCGGTTTCCATCGCGGCGATGCCGATTCGGACCGTCATCATTCCATTGACGACGCCTTCGCCGAGTTTGGCCGAGATTCGGGCGGCGAGCCCGTGCCCGACCAACTGCTGGATCAGGCTGTCGCCGGCTGCGATGGAACCCGTGACGGCGAGATGCGCCAGCACGCTGCGAGTCAATCTGAAGAAGCCCAGGGTGCCGGGCCGGCCACCGTAGAGCTCCGACATGCGACGCACCAGGCGGCCTGCCTCCCACAGCACATAGCCAAGGTCCACCAGCGCGCGCGGGCTGACGGCGGTGACGATCGACACCCGCTTGGCGGCGTCGAGGATGAGGTCCTTGGCCTTCTCGTCCAGGGGCGCGAGGATCTCGGCTTCGGCGTAGCGAAGAAAGTCGACGCCATCGATCACCTCGCCCTTGAGATCCACCACGGCGCGGCGTCCGGCGGCGGTCTCCGGCTTCTTGCCGACCAGCACCACCAGATCGGCCACTGCCGCGCGCGCGGCCTTGCTGTCATTGGCCCGGGACGCCCGTTCGGCCCGCTCTCGAAGCGCTTCGACCGATGCGAGGCGCGCCAGCGCATAGAGCTCGCGCACGAGGATCGCCAGGAAAGTGACCACCACCACCGCGGCAAGCGCAATCCCCAGCCAGCCCAGCCATTCGCTCCGGCCGAACAGGTCACGAATGAGTCGTTCCGCCCACAAGCCGGCTGCCAGCGAAAGCAGCGTACCAAGCGCGACGAAGAACAGGGCGCCCAGTCGCGACGGCGGACGCGGTTTCAGGGGCGCCGGCGGTGCCAGGGCGTCCAGGCCATCCTTGTCGAAGACGTCGATTTCCGCGGGGACGACCAGCGCGACCTCGTCTTTTCGGATGGCGCGCGGTTTGCGGGTGGGCTCCGGTTTGGCGGGCGCCGCCTCAGGCTCCGGCGTGAGCCGGAAGGACGCCGGCTGGCGTGGCTCAGTCATGCCAATGCATCTCCGATCAGGAACTGTAGTGCACGGTCGAGCCGGATATGCGGGAGCGAGAGAGTGAGCCCGTCGGCCGTCCGCTCGAGCTTCGGAGGGCGGAAGCGGACAAAGCGAATTGCGGTCGCTTCCCCGTCGGCCTTGAACAGCGTATCCGGCTTGCGCGGCAGGTCTCCCGGAAAGATGGCCGTTTCCGTGTCGCCATCGAACGTCTCGTCGCCGATGGTCTCGCCCTGCAGCGGGGTGCCGATGATGACGGGAAGCGTCTCGCCGCGCTGTTTCACCGTGCCTTCGCGCGTCGCCCGGATCGCCGCCATCGCAAGCACATCGACTTTCGCACCGGTCAGGTCGGCGCGTTGGACCGCGCGATCCGCTAGCCGCCTGACGATCGCCTGCAGCCGGTCATGGCTTTCATGATGGATATGGTCGGCCTTGGTCGCCGCGATCAGGATGCGGTCGATCCGGCGCGCGAAAAACCCCGTCAGGAAATTCGTCGAACCGGGCCGGAAGCAGGCAAGGATCTCGGTCAGTGCGCGTTCGAGATCCGCCACGGCGCCGCTGCCAGCGTTCAGGGCCTGCATCGCGTCGATCAGCACGATCTGTCGGTCGAGCCTTGTAATATGCTCCCTGAAGAACGGCTTCACCACATGCGTCTTATAGGCCTCGTATCGACGCTGCATCATCGCGTGAAGGGAGCCGGGGCGGGGCGATGCGCCTTTTAGGCCGGGGAGGGGCGCGAAGGTCAGGGCAGGCGACCCTTCCAGGTCGCCCGGCATGAGAAATCGGCCGGGCGGGAGCGTTGAGAGCGCCCTGCTGTCCGCCTTGCAGGCCTTCAGATAGGCGGTGAAGCTCTCGGCTAGCCGCCGCGCCGTCATCTCGTCGGCCTCGGCCGCCGGATCCACGGCCATCGCCTCGCGCCGCCAGGCATCGGAGAGATCGGCGCGGACGTCGAGGACGGCGAGATCGAACGAATCCTTCGAGAACTCGTCATAGTCCTTGCCGAGAAGCGGCAGGTCGAGCAGCCATTCTCCCGGGTAGTCGACGATGTCGAGAGACAGGCGTCCGGGGGCAAACGTCCTGCGCCATCCGGACGCCGATTCGAACTCGACGGTCAGCCGCAATTCGGAGATCGCCCGGGTGGAGTCGGGCCAGACGCGGTCGGACAGCAACGCGGCGACGTGGTCTTCGTACTGGAAACGCGGCACCGCGTCGTCCGGTTGGTGTTCCAGGTAGGCCTTGGTCAGCCTTCCCGACTTGCGCGCGTCGAACAGCGGCAGCCGGCCTCCATGGATCAGATTGTGCACCAGTGCGGTGATGAAGACGGTCTTTCCCGCTCGGGACAAACCGGTGACGCCGAGCCGCAGCGAAGGGCTCCCGAACCCGGTCAGGCGCCCGGCCAGCGTGTCGAGCGCGATCCGCGCCTCGTCCGTCAGGGTAGTATGGGACGCCAATTCGATTGCCTCGTCATGCCCCGCCTGCGAGGCGTTGCAATCCGATATAGGCAACGCCGAACGGCTTTGGAATGCCCCGGAACGGATCCAGTCGTTTCTGTCAGCCGGCCGGTGTGTAGAACGCCTCGAGAAATCCCTTGGATGGCGCCACGCTGGCAAAGCCCTCCGGAAAATCGATGATGGCGAGCCCGCAGGTCGGAAACCCGTTCGCCCTTGCGCCGGTGGCCTCGTCCCGACCTTCGCGCGCGAGTGCGAAACAGACGTCCTCGATCATCGGATTGTGGCCGACGATCAAAAGCGAACCTACCCCGTCATTGTCGCGTATGAAATTCAGGTATCCAGTGGCATCGGTGATGTAGAGCTGGTCGGTGACGATCGCGTCCGCCACCGTCAGGTGCCGCATGACCGCGTCCCAGGTTTCGCGCGCGCGCCTCGCGGACGAGCAGATGACCCGGTCCGGGACCACGCCGTCTCGCGCCATCACCGCTCCCATCGCGTCGGCGTCGGCGCGTCCGGTCGCGTCGAGCGGACGGTCGAAGTCGCGCATTCCGGGTTCCGCCCAGGCGGCACGGGCATGGCGCAACAACAGAAGACGACTCATTCCCCCGCACCTCTCGCTCTCGCGGGCCGACAGGCCCTTGTGCATCTCATCGTCTAGTGAATGGCGCGATATCGTGCAATCTGTCCCGGGCCATGCTTGGGCCGTCCTGAAAGGAATGGGCCGAAAGCTGCAATCAAAACAGGATGTTGTGTAGCCGCAATCGTTTTCGGAGCCTTGCGGCGAAATGCGCTTGAAGCAGTTCTTCAACTGGCGTGACTTTTGCGTGAACGCTGTTGCCTTTCCGCTTGTGCGGTCCCGGCGCCGCGAATATATAGGCGCCCGGGGTAGCTGTTCTGGGGTGACTCGATGAGCCTGATCACTGAACTCAACTATGTGCCCACTGACGATGAGCCGTTTATGAACGATCGTCAGAAGGCCTACTTCCGCTCCAAACTGATCGCGTGGAAGGGAGACATTCTCAGGGAGGCTCGCGAGACCCTTGAAGTCCTCCAGCAGGAGAACGCGAACCACCCCGACCTCGCCGACAGGGCTTCATCGGAAACCGATCGCGCCATCGAACTGCGGGCGCGGGACCGCCAGCGCAAGCTGATCGCGAAGATCGATGCCGCCCTGCAGCGGCTCGACGAGGGGACTTACGGCTACTGCGAGGAGACGGGCGAGCCGATTTCGCTGAAGCGCCTTGATGCCCGTCCGATCGCGACGCTCTCGATTGAGGCGCAGGAGCGCCATGAGCGCCGCGAAAAGGTCTATCGCGACGATTGAGCGTTCGTCGCCGACGGCACAGCCGGCCTAAAGTGGTCGACCGGAACGTCCTACTTTCTTTTCGATATCTCACCGAGCAGCTTGTTCATCTGCTCGTCGAGCGAGGCGTCGGACCTTTTCGGCGCTGCATTCTTCTCACGACCCGGCGAAGGCGCTTCCTGCTCGAGGGACAATGACAGTTCCTTCAGCAGCGCGTCGTCCAGCGCGTTCACCTGCGGCATCCGTGGCGCAGTTGCGGAGGAAGCCGTCGCCGGCTTCGGCAAGTCGAACGACCTGGAAGCCTGCGCGGACCCGGCAGGCTTGACCGCGCCCGGAGGCGGTGGCGGCGCCGGCATCGGTATTGCCGGGCGCGGAAGCGTGACGCTCGACGCAGCTGTGGCAGGTCGCGCGGGCAGGACGGGTTCGACGGGTCTGGGTTGCTGTGCGTGGCGCGGCGCGGCCTGTGGCAGCACGGACTGCGGAGGTCGGACCTGGGCGCGGGCTCGCTCGAGTTCGGGTGAGGTGTGAGCGTTTTCGGCTGCAGCTTCGTGATGATGATCGCCATGGCGCGTTCCGCGGTTTACCATACGGATATCGCGTTCTATGACCACGTCGGTCGGCCCTCCGATGAGGACGAGATGCTCGACATCGTCGCGCCGGACGAGGACGAGCCGGCGCCGGCTGTCGATCGCGGCAGCGTCCATGACCGCGAGGCGGGTCCTGCGGTTGCGACCGCCGGCGACGAACGTCCCGCCGCGAACTCCGCGAATCAGCCGGATCAGGCCAAGCACGACCACCAGAACCAGGAGCGCGAACGCGACCCACAAAATGGCGCTGGCGTAGCCGTAAGGCAGCGCGTCTTGAATCGTCTCAATCAATTCCATACCCCGGAACTCCCGCCGCTTTGACGATTTATGCACCCCATGCGTCCCGCCGCAAGGTCGCAGTTTCCGGCGGGAAAAAGCCCCGGCGCATGGGCAAGGCCTTCCCGGCGGTACAAGAATATGATTCAAGCGGCTTGGCGGGGGCGCGCACGCGTCATCAGAGGCGCACGAGGCTGGGGAAGAATGGCCAAAGAGACAAGCCGCGATTTCTATCCGGCTCCGGTCGTCGATCAGAACTCTCGGCCCGGAGCGATTACGCGGCTGATCGTCTTCACTGTCGTGCTCATCCCGCTTGCCGTCATATTTCTGATCTTCCGCGAGAGGCTCGGCGACCCGTTCCTGATCGGCATGCTCGGCATGCTTGCCATGATCGGCGTCGGTTATCTGTTCCTGACGGCGATCGGCTTCGTGCAGTTCGCGCCGCGCTCGACCAATGACGAATTGTCGAAAGCGTTCGTCGACTCGATGCGGCAGGGGCTCATCGTCACCGACGGTCGCGGCCGCGTCATCTATGCCAACCGCGCCTATGCGGACATGACGGGGGCTGCGGCTCCCGCCGACATCAAGACGGTCGAGGCCTTGCTTTCCGACAATCCCGAAGCGGGATCGACGATCGTCGGCCTTTCCTCGCAGCTGAAGGACGGGCGCGCCGGCGACGGTGAATTCCGGCTGTCCCAGGCGATCCGGCCGGGGACGGAGCCGGGCGCGCGCTGGTACCGGGTGCGGGCACGGACCTTCAACATGCGTTCCCAACGCCAGCCGCTTTATGCATGGCAATTGTCGGATGTTTCCGCCGAGCGGGCCGAGCAGGAGCGGTTCTTCCAGGACCTGCAGCAGGCGATCGACCATCTCGACCACGCGCCCGCCGGGTTCTTCTCCGCCGATCCAAGCGGCCGTGTCACCTACATCAACGCGACCCTTGCCGAATGGCTCGGGATAGATCTTGCGGGGTTCGTGCCGGGCGCCATCACCTTGCCCGAGATCATCGCGGGCGACGGGATGGCGCTGGTGCGTGCGGTGAAAGCCGAGCCCGGCGCGACGCGCAACGCCGTCATCGATCTCGATCTTGCGACCACCAAGGGCGAGGCTTTGCCGGTTCGTTTCATGCATCGCGTCACGGCGAGCCGGGAAGGCGTGCAAGGCGCCACGCGGACGATCGTGCTCAACCGCACCCAGGGCGAGGATTCATCCGCCGATCTCAGGGCTTCGGAGGTCCGTTTCACGCGTTTCTTCAACTCGACGCCCATGGCGATCGCGGGCGTCGACGCGAAGGGAAGGATCCTGCGGACGAACGCGCCTTTCCTGATGCTGTTCTCCAGCGTCGTCGACCAGGCGGCGGTGGACAATCGCACCCGGCTCGACACCGTCATCCATCCGCGCGACCGCGAATCGTTCGCCGCCGCGATCGAGCGGGCGAAGCAGCTGCAGGCGGACATCGCGCCGATCGACACCGTCCTGCCGGACAATGAGGAGCGCCACATGCGCTTCTACGTCAGCGCCGTCGCAGACGGAGGCGGAACCCAGGGCGCCGAGGAAGCCGCAATCGTCTACGCGGTCGAGACGACGGAACAGAAGGCGCTTGAGGCGCAGATGGCCCAGGGCCAGAAGATGCAGGCGGTGGGGCAACTCGCGGGCGGCATCGCGCACGACTTTAACAACGTGCTCACCGCGATCATCATGGCGTCGGACCTGCTGCTGACCAATCACAGGCCGTCCGATCCGTCCTTCCCGGACATCATGAACATCAAGCAGAACGCGAACCGCGCCGCGTCGCTGGTGCGCCAGCTTCTCGCTTTCTCGCGCCGCCAGACGCTGCGGCCGGAAGTGCTCAACCTGACGGACGTGCTGGCCGACGTGCGCATGCTCCTGACGCGCCTCGTCGGGGGGAATGTACGGCTCAAGATCGACCATGGCCGGGATCTATGGCCGGTGCGGGCCGATCTCGGCCAGTTCGAGCAGGTGATCGTCAATCTCGCGGTCAACGCGCGCGATGCCATGCCCGAGGGCGGCGACGTGACCATTCGCAGCAGGAATGTCGAGTCAAGCGAGTGCGCCGACTTCGGCTATCGCGAACTGGCGGCAGGCGACTATGTGCTTGTCGAGGTCGAGGACACCGGCACCGGCATCGAACCCGAAGTGCTCAAGAAGATCTTTGAGCCGTTCTTCACCACCAAGGAGGTTGGCAAGGGCACGGGCCTCGGTCTGTCGATGGTCTACGGCATCATCAAGCAAACGGGCGGCTACATCTTCTGCGACTCCGAGGTTGGCAAGGGCTCGGTTTTCCGTATCTTCCTGCCGCGCTATGTGCCCGGCTCCGCTGTGGCCGAGCAGTCGGCAGGAGACACCAAGACGGCGGACGCGAAGCCGGCCCAGCAGGCCCCAAAGGGCGATGCAGCGAAGGATCTGTCCGGCTCGGCCACCGTCCTGCTCGTCGAGGACGAGGACGCGGTTCGCATGGGCGGCGTGCGCGCGCTGAGATCGCGCGGCTACGAGGTGCACGAGGCGTCCTCGGGCGTCGAGGCGCTTGAAGTCTATGAGGCGCTGGAAGGGAAGATCGACATCGTCGTCTCCGATGTCGTCATGCCCGAGATGGACGGTCCGACGCTGCTTGGCGAATTGCGCAAGCGCAATCCCGATATCAAGTTCGTCTTCGTGTCGGGTTACGCCGAGGATGCGTTTGCGCGAAACCTGCCCGACGACGCCAAGTTCGGCTTCCTGCCCAAGCCCTTCTCGCTCAAGCAGCTCGCGACCGTCGTGAAAGACATTCTGGCCGAGTAGGCTCTGCGCCTGCCTAATTGGTGATCAACGGCAAAGTATGCCCAATCTGTAGGCATCGACTTAAACCGCTGCGTAAATCTTTGTCACCAATTCGTTAACTCGCATCCAGGCCGCGGTCGGCGCGGCAGGGTAACCCTGCGGAACCGGCTGAAAACGCGTCTCCTCTGCCACGACCGTTTCCCCTTTCGAGCATCTGGCATGGCCGTTGCATGCACTCCTGCGGTGCAACAGCCCATCGCTGGAGGTTTCAAGACATGAGGGGTTACAACTTGCCATTCAACGGACTGATCAAAGCAGGCGCATTTGCCGCGGGCATGCTCGCGGCGTCTTCCGTCTTCGCCCAGGAAGACACCATCAAGGTCGGCGTCCTGCACTCGCTGTCGGGCACCATGGCCATTTCCGAGACGACGCTGAAGGACACGATGCTGTTCCTCATCGACGAGCAGAACAAGAAGGGTGGACTGCTTGGCAAGAAGCTCGAAGCCGTCGTCGTCGACCCTGCCTCCGACTGGCCGCTCTTCGCTGAAAAGGCGCGCGAGCTGATCTCGGTGAACAAGGTCTCCGCCGTGTTCGGCTGCTGGACCTCGGTGTCGCGCAAGTCGGTGCTGCCGGTCTTCGAAGAGCTCAACAACATCCTCTTCTACCCCGTCCAGTACGAGGGCGAGGAGAGCCAGCGCAACGTCTTCTACACCGGAGCCGCGCCGAACCAGCAGGCGATCCCCGCGGTCGACTACCTGATGAACGAGGAAGGCGTCGAGCGCTGGGTGCTGGCCGGCACCGACTACGTCTATCCGCGCACGACGAACAAGATCCTCGAAGCCTATCTGCAGGCGAAAGGCGTCAAGGCCGAAGACATCATGATCAACTATACGCCGTTCGGTCATTCCGACTGGCAGACGATCGTGTCCGACATCAAAAAGTTTGGCTCGGCCGGCAAGAAGACGGCGGTCGTCTCGACGATCAACGGCGATGCCAACGTCCCGTTCTACAAGGAACTCGGCAATGCCGGCATCAAGGCCGAGGACATCCCGGTCGTGGCCTTCTCGGTCGGTGAGGAAGAGCTCGCCGGTCTCGACACCGCTCCGCTCGTCGGTCACCTGACGGCCTGGAACTACTTCCAGTCGGTCGATGTCCCCGAGAACACCGCCTTCATCGACGCATGGCGCGCCTTCATCAAGAACGACAAGCGCGTCACCAACGACCCGATGGAAGCCCACGTCATCGGCTTCAACATGTGGGTCAAGGCGGTCGAGAAGGCCGGTACCACTGATCCGGACGCCGTCATCGACGCGCTCATCGGCGTGTCCGTGCCGAACCTGACCGGCGGCTTCTCGACCATGATGCCGAACCACCACATCACCAAGCCCGTGCTGATCGGCGAAATCCAGGCCGACGGCCAGATGGAGACGGTGTGGCAGACCTCCGGCCTGGTGGTCGGCGACGAGTGGTCCGACTACCTGCCGGACTCGAAGGACCTGATCTCCGACTGGCGCGCTCCGATGTCCTGCGGAAACTTCAACGTCGCCACCGGCAAGTGCGGCGGCAAGGGCGTGAACTGACCGTCCCGACGGCTCAGTCGATTTTCGTTCCGGGCGGCTGGACCGCCCGGAACTTCCCGCAACTCCCATCGGCGGTGCAGAATTCATGAAGTGTTTGAAGGCGATCGGTCTGGTGCTCGGCTTCCTGGCCACCATGCTCGCCACGGCGTTGGCCGACGACGCCTCGATCCGGGCCACGATCGCGAAGTTCGCGACTGCCAAGAATTTTTCCGAAACCGGTGACATCGTTCGCGAACTCGCCGCCACCGGCGATGCTCGTGTCCAGCGTCTGCTCCTGGCTTTGGGCGAAGGCGACGTCGCCTTCCGCAAATCCGATTCCGCCGTGTTCATCGTTCAGGAAAAAGGCCAGACCGCCAGCCTGCTCGATCCGCTGACCGGGGAAGCTGCCGGGGAAGCGCCGAAAGCCGCCTACACCAAGGTGAAAGTCAACAATTCGCTGCGCCGCGCCATCCGCGACGCGATCGGCGCATTGACGCTCGGTGCCGAGGATCCGGCGGTTCGCCTGACGGCAGCCACGACGATGTTCCTCAATCCGGACGCCGCCAATCTCGAAGCGATCGAAGCAGCGATCGCTTCCGAAGCCAACGCTGCGGTCAAGGCGAAGCTCGAGGATGCACGCGCCTCGGCCGTACTCGTCTCCGATCGCCCCGACGCCGAGAAGATGGCAGCGGTCGAACTGCTCGGCGTGCGCGGGGACCGCAACACGCTCTCCCTGCTCACGGCCTATGGCGCGAAGGCGGAGGGTGAACTCAAGGCTGCCGTCGACCGCGCGGTCGGCCGCATCGAGGCCTCGCTGGCCTTCTGGCAGGCCGGACAGAACGTCTGGTACGGCATTTCGCTCGGCTCGGTGCTGCTGCTGGCAGCGATCGGGCTGGCAATCACCTTCGGCGTCATGGGCGTCATCAACATGGCGCATGGCGAGATGGTGATGCTCGGCGCCTACACCACCTTCGTTGTACAGGAAATCATCCGCTCGCAGGCGCCGGGCCTGTTCGACTGGTCGCTGGCGATCGCCCTGCCGCTGGCCTTCCTTGTGTCGGGAGCCGTCGGTCTCGCCATCGAGCGGGGCATCATCCGCTTCCTCTATGGCCGGCCTCTGGAAACGCTGCTCGCGACCTGGGGCGTATCCCTGATCCTCCAGCAGGCGGTGCGCACCATCTTCGGGCCGACGAACCAGCAGGTCGGCAACCCCTCTTGGATGTCGGGCGCCTTCGACATCGGCCAACTGTCGATTACCTGGAACCGGCTGTGGATTGTCGTCTTCACGCTCGCCGTCTTCGGCATCCTGCTGTTCGTGATGAAACGCACGTCGTGGGGCCTGCATATGCGCGCCGTCACGCAGAACCGTCGCATGGCGGCTTCGATGGGTATCCGCACGCCCTGGGTCGACGCCTTCACATTCGCGCTCGGCTCCGGCATCGCGGGCATCGCCGGGGTGGCGCTGAGCCAGATCGATAATGTCTCGCCGAACCTCGGCCAGGGCTACATCATCGACTCCTTCATGGTGGTGGTCTTCGGCGGCGTCGGCAATCTCTGGGGCACGCTGGTCGGCGCCTTCTCGCTCGGCATCGTCAACAAGTTCCTCGAGCCCTATGCCGGCGCCGTGCTCGGCAAGATCATCGTGCTCGTCCTCATCATCCTGTTCATCCAGAAGCGCCCGCGCGGCCTGTTCGCGCTGAAGGGCAGGGCGGTGGAAGCATGATCCTGTCCCGTCTCTTCGCCGACGGCTTCTCGCGCCGGATCGTCATCACGATCCTGGTCCTGCTGGGCATCGCGGTGCTGGTGCCGATCCTGCACCTTGCCGTGCCGCCGGACAGCGCGCTGCATGTACCGGCCTATGCCGTGGCACTCGTCGGCAAATACCTGACCTATGCGCTGCTGGCGCTCGCGCTAGACCTCGTGTGGGGCTATTGCGGCATCCTCTCGCTCGGCCACGGCGCCTTTTTCGCCCTCGGCGGCTATGCGATGGGCATGTATCTGATGCGCCAGATCGGAGACCGCGGCGTCTACGGCAATCCGATCTTGCCCGACTTCATGGTGTTCCTGAACTGGAAGGAATTGCCCTGGTTCTGGTACGGCTTCGACCAATTCTGGTTCGCGGCGATCATGGTGATGCTGGTGCCGGGCCTGCTCGCCTTCGTCTTCGGCTGGTTCGCGTTCCGCAGCCGCGTCACCGGCGTATATCTGTCGATCATCACCCAGGCGATGACCTATGCGCTGCTGCTCGCCTTCTTCCGCAACGACATGGGCTTCGGCGGCAACAACGGCCTGACCGACTTCAAGGACATTCTCGGCTTCAACGTGCAGGCTGGCGGCACGCGTTCGGCGCTGTTCGCCGCGAGCGCGGTGGCCCTGGCGCTGGGCGTCGCGCTGACCTCGGCGATCGTCTCGTCCAAATACGGCAAGCTGCTGATTGCCGTGCGCGACGCCGAGCCGCGCACGCGCTTCCTCGGCTGGCGGCCGGAGAACGTGAAGCTGTTCGCCTTCACCGTGTCGGCGGTGATGGCGGGCATCGCCGGCGCGCTATACGTGCCGCAGGTCGGTATCATCAATCCGGGCGAGTTCGACCCCGCCAATTCGATCGAGGTGGTCGTGTGGACCGCCGTCGGCGGGCGCGGAACGATCGTCGGCCCGATCATCGGCGCGGTGCTGGTCAATCTCGGCAAGACTTATTTCACCGGGGCGCTGCCGGACTACTGGCTGTTCGCGCTCGGCGGGCTGTTCATCTTCGTTACGCTGTTCCTGCCGCGCGGCATCGTCGGCACCTGGGATCACTGGCGCCAGGGCGCCAAGGACAAGCGCGCCGCCGCTCAGGCACCGACGGCCGGTCCTCCCGAAACCGTCGTCCGTGCCTCGCAGCGTCCCGACGTCGAGACCAGTCCAGCCATCGGCGGTGCAGAGCCGCAGCCCGCGGAGTAGGCCGATGTCGCGCAAGGAAACGATCCTCTATCTCGACGGCGTGTCGGTCTCCTTCGACGGCTTTCGCGCCCTCAACAATCTGGCGCTGGTGCTCGGCAAGGGCGAGATGCGGGCAATCATCGGCCCCAACGGCGCCGGCAAGACGACGATGATGGACATCATCACCGGCAAGACGCGGCCGGACACCGGCGACGTCTATTTCAACGGGGATGTCGACCTGACCAAGCACGACGAGGCCGAGATCGCCATGATGGGCATCGGCCGAAAGTTTCAGAAACCGACCGTGTTCGAAAGCCACACCGTCGAGGACAATCTGGTCCTGTCGCTCAAAGGTCCGCGATCGATCTTCCCGGCCCTGTTCCACCGCCGCTCGGTGCAGGAGAGCGAGCGCATCGACGAAATCCTCGCCACGACCCGGCTTGAATCGCGCCGACATGACCTGGCGGCCAATCTCTCGCACGGCCAGAAGCAATGGCTGGAGATCGGCATGCTGCTCGCACAGGACCCGAAGCTGCTTCTGGTCGACGAGCCGGTCGCCGGCATGACCGACGCGGAGACCGAGGAGACCGCACGGCTCTTGAAGGAGATCGCCAAGACGCATTCGGTCGTCGTGGTCGAGCACGACATGCATTTCGTCCGCGAACTCGACGTGCGCGTCACCTGCCTGCACGAGGGCTCCGTCCTGTCCGAGGGCACGCTTGATGCGGTGAGCGCCGACGAGCGGGTGATCGAAGTCTATCTGGGGAGATGAGCATGAACTGGCGCATACCCTATTCCATCGAGCCGGCGCCGATTGACGGCGCCCAGCTGCTCTGGTCGCTGCTGCGCAGCATCGAACAGCTCCCGCCGCGTGTTGCGAACCCCCTCCGTCTGGCGATGCCAGCCTCCCCCGTATGCGCGGGGGAGGAGGGGGACCAGGTATCGGCCATCCTCGGTACGGAGCCGCGTCATGCTTGAGGTGCGCGATGCCACCTTGCACTACGTCGCGGCGCAGGCCTTGCGCGGCGTCTCGCTGACGGCGGCGGCGGGCAAGATCACCTGCGTGCTCGGCCGCAACGGCGTCGGCAAGACCAGTCTGATGAGATCCATCGTCGGCCACCATCGGCTGACGAGCGGAACGATTGCCTTCGAGGGGAAGGCGCTCGACCGGAGCGCGGCATACGACCGCGCCCGGTCGGGCATCGCTTTCGTGCCGCAGGGACGCGAAGTGTTTCCGCTGCTGACGGTGAAGGAGAATTTGGAAACCGGCTTTGCCCCGGTGAAGCGCGGCGACCGGAACGTGCCCGACTATGTATTCGACCTGTTTCCGGTGCTGAAGGACATGCTCGGCCGGCGCGGCGGCGATCTGTCGGGCGGCCAGCAGCAGCAGCTCGCCATTGGCCGCGCGCTGGTCACGCGGCCGAAGCTACTCGTGCTCGACGAGCCGACGGAAGGCATCCAGCCGTCGATCATCAAGGATATCGGCCGTGCCATCCGCTTCCTGCGCGACCAGGCGGGCATCGCCATCCTGCTGGTCGAGCAGTATCTCGACTTCTGCCGCGAGCTTGCCGACGAGGTAAACGTCATGGACCGCGGCGTGATCGTGCACACCGGTCCGGCCGAGGATCTCGACAAGCCAGAGGTCCGCCGCTTCCTGACTGTCTGAGCGTGGCCGCACGGTTCCGGTAACCGCGCCTTAAGCATGGCAGGTCCATCCTGTCGGCGACGGCGTAGCGTGGAGTCGCGGCATGTGGACCAAACAGAGGAAGAAGCGGCGCAGCGGTGCCCTGATCGTGCCGGCGCTCGCCTCCGTCTTCCTGTCCTATTTCGGCTTCCACGCCTGGCACGGCGAATTCGGCATCCTTTCCAGCTACCAGCTTGTCGACCGTAAGGCCGAACTCGAGGCGAAACTCGCGGGCCTGCGCAACGAGAGACAAGCGCTCGAGGGTCGCGTGCTTCTGCTGCAGGACGGCACGATCGAGCGCGATATGCTGGACGAACAGGCGCGTCGGGCGCTCAATCTGACCGCCAAGGACGAAGTCACCATCATCAGATCCGGCCAGACATCGCATTAACTGAATACGAGTTAATTCGCGAATAAGTCAGCAAATTCAGCGATTTCGTATCATGTCTGTCATGCGTTTTTAGGCATGGCCGAACGCGCTGCTCCGTGCTAGGTTTTTCGGCAATGGGAGTGGCCGGCGAGTTGCTTCCGCCGTGTCCGTCAAGAGACAGCAACAGGGAGTGACCGATGGCCGTGGCTGCCCGCAAAGCCCCCGCGAAACCCAAATCCGACTCCGGTCTGCCCCAGCTGAAGGCGCCGAAGCCGGCGGATTTCAAGAAGGACGACGAGCTTCGCGCCTATCGCGACATGCTGCTCATCCGCCGGTTCGAGGAGAAGGCAGGCCAGCTTTACGGCATGGGCTTCATCGGCGGCTTTTGCCATCTCTATATCGGCCAGGAGGCGGTCGTCACCGGCCTGAAGATGGCGCTCGTCGAGGGCGACCAGATGATCACCGCCTATCGCGACCACGGCCACATGCTGGCGATGGACCTGTCGCCGCGCGGCGTCATGGCCGAGCTGACGGGCCGCCGTGGCGGGCTGTCCAAGGGCAAGGGCGGCTCGATGCACATGTTCTCCAAGGAGAAAAATTTCTACGGCGGTCACGGCATCGTCGGCGCGCAGGTGTCGCTCGGAACCGGCCTCGCCTTCGCCAACAAGTACCGTGAGAACGGCAATGTCTGCCTGACCTTCTTCGGCGACGGCGCGGCCAACCAGGGCCAGGTCTACGAGAGCTTCAACATGGCCTCGCTGTGGAAGCTGCCGGTGATCTACGTCATCGAGAACAATCGCTATGCGATGGGCACGGCCGTTCACCGCTCCTCCGCCGAAACGGATTTCTCGCATCGCGGCATTTCCTTCCGCATCCCCGGCATCCAGGTCGACGGCATGGACGTGCGCGCGGTGAAATCCGCCGCGGATCTCGCCACCGACTGGTGCCGCTCCGGCAAGGGTCCCATCATCCTCGAGATGCAGACCTACCGCTATCGCGGCCACTCGATGTCCGACCCGGCCAAATACCGCTCCAAGGACGAAGTGCAGAAGATGCGCTCGGAGCACGACCCGATCGAGCAGCTGAAGGCGCGGCTGACGGACAAGAAGTGGGCGTCCGAGGACGATCTCAAGGCCATCGACAAGGAGGTGCGCGACATCGTCGCTGATGCGGCCGATTTCGCGCAGTCGGATCCGGAGCCGGATGTGTCCGAGCTCTACACAGACATCTACGTCGAAGCCTGAGCGGGGGAGCGCGCCGTGCCGGCGTTTCTCGTTCTCCTCGCCGGTCTGGCCGCCGCCTCCTGGCTCGTCGCAGTGGCGAGCGCCGTGTCGCTCGTCGGCCAGGCCCCGTCTGGCGGTCGTTTCGCGACGCTGATGGACTTCGGCTGGTGGCGCTTCGCCGCCATCGAAGGTCGCATCGGTGCCGCGGCCCGCGCGCCGATCGCCCGTTACCGCAAGGCCTTTCTCGTCTTCTTCGCATGCGTGCTCGCCGCCATCACCGCGACGTTTGCACTCGCCCCCAACACCGCCGCATCCGGCTGAACTCCTGGAGACCCTGATGCCGATCGAAATTCTGATGCCCGCTCTCTCGCCGACCATGGAGGAGGGCAATCTGGCCAAATGGCTGAAGCAGGAAGGCGACAAGATCGCCCCCGGCGACGTCATCGCCGAAATCGAAACCGACAAGGCGACGATGGAAGTCGAGGCCGTCGACGAGGGGACGCTCGGCAAGATCCTGATCGCCGCCGGCACCGAGGGCGTCAAGGTCAACACGCCGATCGCGGTGCTCCTGCAGGAGGGCGAGAGCAAAGGCGACATCGGCGCGGCTCAGCCCGCCAGGGCCGAGGCAAAGGCCGAAGCGGCGCCCGCCGACGATGCCGGCGGCAAGGCTCGCGAGGCGACGGATGAGCCATCGGCTGCAAAGGACGCAACGAAGGTTCCGGCCGCGCCCAAGGCCGAAGCTGCTTCCGACCCCGACATTCCGACCGGCACCGAGATGGTCCCGACCACCGTGCGCGAAGCGCTGCGCGACGCCATGGCCGAGGAGATGCGCCGCGACGCCGACGTCTTCATCATGGGCGAGGAGGTCGCTGAGTACCAGGGTGCCTACAAGATCACGCAAGGGCTGCTGCAGGAGTTCGGCGCCAAGCGGGTCGTCGACACCCCCATCACCGAGCACGGCTTCGCCGGCGTCGGCGTCGGCGCGGCGATGGCGGGCCTCAAGCCGATCGTGGAATTCATGACCTTCAATTTCGCCATGCAGGCGATCGACCAGATCATCAATTCGGCCGCCAAGACGCTCTACATGTCCGGCGGCCAGATGGGCGCGCCCATCGTCTTCCGCGGCCCCAATGGCGCGGCCGCCCGCGTCGCAGCCCAGCACAGCCAGGACTATGCCGCCTGGTACAGCCATGTGCCGGGTTTGAAGGTAATCCAGCCCTACACGGCCGCCGACGCCAAGGGCTTGCTCAAGGCCGCGATCCGCGACCCGAACCCGGTGATCTTCCTCGAGAACGAGATTCTCTACGGCCAGACGTTCGACGTGCCGAAGCTCGACGATTTCGTCCTGCCGATCGGCAAGGCGCGCATCCACAAGAAGGGGGCCGACGTGACTCTGGTCTCGTTCGGCATCGGCATGACCTATCTGGTAAAGGCCGAGCCGGAACTCGCCAAGCTCGGCATCGACGCCGAGATCATCGACCTGCGTACCATCCGGCCGATGGATCTCGACACTGTCATCGCCTCGGTCAAGAAAACCAACCGGGTGGTCGTGGTGGAGGAGGGCTTCCCGCAGTCCTCGGTCGGCGACTTCATCGCCAATCAGGTGTCGCAGCGCGCCTTCGACTATCTCGACGCACCGGTCATCACCATCGCAGGCAAGGACGTGCCGATGCCCTACGCCGCCAACCTCGAGAAGCTCGCTTTGCCGAACGTCGCCGAGGTGATCGAGGCGGTGAAGGCTGTGACGTACAGGGGATAACTGCACTAACCTGAATCGGAAGGCCGGTAGCCGGAACACCCGAATGACTGGACCCGCGAAACGCCCCGCTACTTATGCCGACCTTGAAGCGGTTCCCCCGCATCTGGTGGCGGAGATAATCGATGGCGAACTGATGACGCATCCGCGTCCGTCCTTCCGTCACGGCGCCGCTGCCACCTCGCTCGTCGACGAATTGACGGGGCCGTTTCAGAAAGGGCGCGGCGGGCCTGGGGGCTGGGTGTTCATCGTCGAGCCGGAGATCAAGTTCGGCGGGGATATTCTTGTGCCGGACGTTGCGGGTTGGCGTCGCGAGCGCTTGTCAGCCGTGCCGAAGCGCAACTACCTGGAAGTTGCACCGGATTGGATTTGCGAGGTCCTTTCAGCCTCCACCGAGAAACGGGACCGCAGCGTCAAGAAGCGCATCTACGCGACGGGCGGCGTATCCTATCTCTGGTTGATCGATCCGCGTCTACAACTCCTCGAGACTTTCGAACTCAGCAGCGGCAAGTGGACTGACGTAGGAACCTGGAACTCCGCCGACATCGTCCGCGCCCCGCCCTTCGACGCCATTTCCTTCTCGCTCGCCGACCTCTGGCCGCTCGACCCGCCGCTCGGCTTCAACGAAGACCCCACGCCCTACTACGCCGGAGACCGCTAGATGCCCATCAACATCACCATGCCGGCCCTCTCGCCCACGATGGAGGAGGGCAATCTTGCCAAGTGGCTGGTCAAGGAGGGGGATCATGTTTCGCCCGGCGACGTGATCGCCGAGATCGAGACCGACAAGGCGACGATGGAGGTCGAGGCCGTCGACGAGGGCACGGTCGCCAAGCTCGTCGTGCCCGCGGGTACCGAGGGCGTGAAGGTCAACGCGGTGATCGCGATCTTGGCCGGCGAAGGCGAGGATGCGGGTGCGGCCGCGAAGGGCGGCGACGCTGCGCCGGCTAAAGCTGAGGCTGCGAAATCGGAGTCCAAGCAGGATATGGCGCAAGACTCCTTCCCCCCTGCGGGGGAGGTGTCGCCGAAGGCGACGGAGGGGGGTGGTCCCACTTCGTCGGCTCAGCAGGCGGCACCACCCCCACCCCCGGCTCCTCCCAGCAAGGAGGAGGGGAGCGATGGCGAGCGCACATTTGCCTCGCCGCTCGCGCGGCGTATCGCCAGGGATGCCGGCGTCGACGTCTCCGCCGTCTCCGGCTCCGGTCCGCACGGCCGGGTCGTCAAGGCCGACGTCGAGGCGGCCATCGCGGGCGGCGGCGCGAAGAAGCCGGCTTCCGCCCCTGCCGCGCAGGCGGCTCCGGCGACCGCCGCCGCGCCCGCAGCCAAGCCCATGTCCGATGATGCGGTACTGAAATTCTTCGCCGAAGGTTCCTACGAGCTCAAGCCGCACGACAACATGCGCAAGACCATCGCGAGCCGGCTCACGGAATCGCACCAGACGATCCCGGCCTACCTGCTGTCGATGGACTGCACCATCGACGCGCTGCTCAAGCTGCGCGAGGAGATTAACCGCTCGGCGCCGGTGACCAAGACCGAGAAGGGCGACGTTCCCGCGTTCAAGCTGTCGGTCAACGACTTCATCATCAAGGCGATGGCGCTGGCGCTACGCGACGTGCCGATGGCGAACGCCTCGTGGACCAGCACGGCGCGGGTCTTCCACAAGCATGTCGATGTCGGTGTTGCGGTGGCCATCCCTGACGGGCTGATCACGCCGATCGTGCGCAGGGCGGAAGAAAAGACGCTGTCGGTCATCTCCAACGAGATGAAGGACTTGGCCAAGCGCGCCCGCGACAAGAAGCTGAAGCCCGAGGAATACCAGGGCGGCTCGACGGCCGTGTCGAACCTCGGCATGTTCGGCGTCTCGAATTTCACCTCGATCATCAACCCGCCGCACGCCTCGATCGTCTCGATCGGCGCCGGCATCGAGAAGCCGGTGGTCAAGGACAAGCAGATCGCCATCGCCACAGTGATGACGGCGACCTTCGCCTTCGACCACCGCGTCATCGACGGGGCGCTGGGGGCCGAGTTCGCGGTCGCCTTCAAGCGCTATATCGAGAACCCGATGGCGATGCTGGTCTAGGCCATGCGCCTCGTCGTCACGATCGCCCTCGCGTTGATCCTGTCCTGGCTAGGCGGCTCGGCGGCGGCGACCCTGATCGCCGAGTGGGCGAGGGGCGACGAGTCGTTCATCCTGGCCTTCATGGCGATCCCGCTCGCAGGGCTGGTCGCGGCGGTCCTTTTCCTGGTCGCCTCGACCCGGCCGGTGCCCGCGCGGGCAATTGATCGCATAGCCTTGGTCATGGTCGGGCTGCTGGTTGTGCTGTTCGCCGCACTTTCAGTGTTCGAACTCTTCGTCAATGGAACGCTCGCGTCCGCATGGCGCGGCGTCCAACTCT
Organism: Mesorhizobium sp.; assembly: GCA_019635735.1. GTDB lineage: Bacteria > Pseudomonadota > Alphaproteobacteria > Rhizobiales > Rhizobiaceae > Mesorhizobium_A. The sequence goes on along the minus strand of JAHBYX010000011.1, from coordinate 102,379 downwards.
ATGTCGGCATCTTTGGCAGCAGCGCGGTGGTGGTGCTCGTCCAGTGGCTGATCTTCCGCTGGCGCTCGCGTCCGGCGGCCTCGCAGATGCTGTTCGGCCGAGGTCCGGGAGCGCCCGCATGAAGACCGTGCTGTGCTACGGCGATTCGCTCACCTGGGGCTATGATCCGGAAGGCCCTAGCCGCCACGCCTACGAAAACCGTTGGCCGAGCGTTCTGCAGGCCGGGCTCGGCGCCGACGTGACCGTCATCGCCGAAGGGCTGAACGGCCGCACCACCGCCTTCGACGACCATCTCGGCTCGGCAGACCGCAACGGCGCGCGCGTGTTGCCGACCATCCTCACAACGCATTCCCCGATCGACCTCCTTATCCTCTTCCTCGGCGCCAACGACATGAAGCCGTGGATCGCGGGCCGGGCGATCGCGGCCAAGCAGGGCATGCAGCGCCTGATCGACATCACGCGAGGTCACGCATATCCGCTGGGCGAGGATGCGCCCGATATCCTGCTGGTCGCTCCGCCGCCGCTGTGCGACACGGGTGATCCGGACTTCGCCGCCATGTTCGAAGGCGGTATCGGGCAGTCGACGATGCTGGCGAGCCTCTATTCCGACCTCGCTGACCTCGCCGGCTGCGGTTTCTTCGATGCCGCATCGGTGGCGAAGGCCTCGCCGCTCGACGGCGTGCATCTCGACGCGGCCAACACGCGCGCCGTCGGGCGCGGGGTGGAGCCGATCGTGCGCGTCATGCTGGGACTTTAGGAGATCAAGATGGCCCAATCCTACGACGTGATCATCATCGGCGCCGGGCCCGGCGGCTATGTCGCGGCGATCCGCGCCGCGCAGCTTGGACTGAAGACGGCAATCGTGGAACGCGAGCATCTTGCCGGCATCTGCTCCAACTGGGGCTGTATTCCCACCAAAGCGCTGCTGCGCTCGGCCGAGATCATGCATTATGCCGAGCATTCCTCCGACTACGGCGTGAAGATCGACGGCAAGGCAACGCCCGACCTGCCGGCCATCGTCGCCCGCTCGCGCGGTATCGCGGCGCGCATGAACGGCGGCGTCGGCATCCTGATGAAGAAGAACAAGATCGACGTCATCTGGGGCGAGGCGAAGATTACCAAGCCGGGCGAGATCGTCGTGGCCAAGACGACGAAGAAGCCGATGGAGCCGCAGGTGCCGCCGCCGAAGAACACCAAGGGCGAGGGGACCTACAGCGCCAAGCACATCATCGTTGCGACCGGCGCGCGGCCGCGCGCGCTGCCGGGCATCGAGCCCGACGGCAAGCTGATCTGGACCTACTTCGAGGCGATGAGCCCCAAGGAAATGCCCAGGTCATTGATCGTAATGGGCTCCGGCGCAATCGGCATCGAGTTCGCCAGCTTCTACCGCACGATGGGCGTCGACGTGACGGTGGTCGAGCTGATGGCCAATGTCATGCCGGTCGAGGACGCTGAAATTTCGAGGTTCGCCAGGAAGCGCTTCGAAAAGCAGGGCATGAAGTTCCTGATGGAATCGAAAGTCACCAAGGTCGAGAAAGGCGCGAACTCGGTTACCGCTCACGTCGAGACGAAGGACGGCAAGGTCGAAAAGCTCACCGCCGACCGGCTGATCTCGGCCGTCGGCGTGCAGGCCAATATCGAGAATATCGGCCTGGAAGCCGTCGGCATCGCCATCGAACGCGGCATCGTCAAGATCGACGAATACGGCCGGACCAGCGTGCCCGGCATCTACGCCATCGGCGACGTCGCCGGCCCGCCGATGCTCGCGCACAAGGCCGAGCACGAGGGCGTCGTCTGCGTTGAGAAGATCGCCGGGCTGCATCCGCATCCGCTAGACCGTCTGCTGGTGCCGGGTTGCACCTACTGCAATCCGCAGGTTGCGTCGGTCGGCCTCACCGAGGCCAAGGCCAAGGAATTGGGCTACGACATCCGCGTTGGCCGCTTCCCCTACGCGGGCAACGGCAAGGCGATTGCACTCGGCGAAGACCAGGGGTTGGTCAAGACGATCTTCGACCGGAAGACCGGCCAGCTCTTGGGCGCGCACATGGTGGGCGCGGAGGTCACCGAGCTCATCCAGGGCTTCGTCGTCGCCATGAACCTGGAGACGACCGAGGAAGAGCTGATGCACACGATCTTCCCGCACCCGACCCTGTCGGAAATGTTGAAAGAGAGCGTTCTCGATGCTTACGGCCAGGCGCTGAACATCTGAGCGGCGTGGCCGTGCCTGAAAGGACAACATGATGGAACCAACCTACGGAATTCTCGGCATGCCGGGCGTCGGCTTCTTCGGCATGTTGCTGATCGGCTTCCTGGCCGGCTACGTCGCCGAACGGACGATGAACCGTGACCACGGCATCTTGACCAACATCCTCGTCGGCATCGCCGGCTCTTTCGTCGGCGGAACCCTCGCCGGCCTGCTCGGCATCGTCTTCTACGGCTTCCTCGGCAATCTCGTGGTCGCCATCGCCGGCGCGATTGTCATTCTCTGGATATGGGGCAGGGCACAAGGCTCACGTTGACCCATCCCCGACGCCATTCCAGTCACGGGAACCCACGGCGCGCCACTGCGTTGAAGCGGTGGCGGTCGTCGCCGGACATATGACTGGAGAATTCTCATGGAAGACGCGGGCGTGGGCTGGATCGCAGCCATCATCATCGGCGGTATCGCTGGCTGGCTGGCAGAGATGTTCATGAAGAGCAACATGGGCGTGCTCATGAACATTATCCTCGGCATCGTCGGCGCGATCGTCGCAAATGCGCTGCTGGGGTTGCTCGGCGTCGCATTGGGCGGCTGGGTCGGCTACCTGATCGCCGGCTTCATTGGCGCGTGCATCCTCATTGCAATCGGACGCATGTTCCGCCGCAGCGCGGCGTAAGCGCGAGCCATGCATAAAGGCCGCGGGGGCATTCGCCTTCGCGGCCTTTCGCTTTTGTCCGGTTGCGCCTAAATGTCTGGTGCGCTGCCTTGAACGGCGCTGTTGATACGCGACCGGGAGAAGCATGGTCACCGTCCTCGACACAATCGCGAAGCCGCGCCCGCGGCATCCCGAAAAGGCTCACCGTCCCGACCAGGAGGTGATGCGCAAGCCCGACTGGATCCGCGTCAAGGCGCCAACGTCGCGCGGGTATGCGGAGACGCGCGAGATTGTGCGTTCCAACAATCTCGTCACCGTGTGCGAGGAAGCCGGCTGTCCCAATATCGGCGAGTGCTGGGACAAGAAGCACGCCACCTTCATGATCATGGGCGAGATCTGCACGCGCGCCTGTTCGTTCTGCAACGTCGCGACCGGCAGGCCGAATGCGCTCGACCGCTCCGAGCCCGAAAGTGTGGGCCGCGCGGTCGCGCAGATGGGGCTCACCCACGTCGTCCTCACCTCCGTCGATCGCGACGATCTGGACGACGGTGGTGCGGAACATTTCGCCGAGACGATCCGTGCCATTCGCGCCGCGGCACCCGGCACCACGATCGAGATCCTGACGCCAGATTTCCTGCGCAAGGACGGAGCGCTCGAAGTGGTGGTTGCGGCAAAGCCCGACGTGTTCAACCACAACCTGGAAACGGTGCCGTCCAATTATCTGACGGTGCGCCCCGGCGCTCGTTACTTCCACTCGATCCGCCTCCTGCAGCGGGTCAAGGAACTCGACCCGTCGATCTTCACCAAGTCCGGCATCATGGTCGGGCTCGGCGAGGAGCGGAACGAGGTTCTGCAGCTGATGGACGACCTGCGCTCGGCCGACGTCGATTTCCTCACCATCGGCCAATACCTCCAGCCGTCGAAGAAGCACCATCCGGTGAAGGCCTTCGTCACGCCGGACGAGTTCAAGTCCTACGAAACGGTTGCCTATTCGAAGGGTTTTCTGCTCGTCGCGGCGAGCCCGCTGACGCGTTCCTCGCACCATGCCGGCGAGGACTTCGCCCGCCTGCGCGCCGCGCGCGAAGCATACCTCGCGCGCCGGGCCTGACGACCGAAACATATGCCGAAGTTTAACACCGTCAGGCGCGTGCCCTATTCGCCCGAGCAGATGTTCGCGCTCGTGGCGGACGTCGAGAAATACCCTCAATTCCTGCCGATGTGCGAAGCGCTCACTGTCCGCTCGCGCAAGGAGCGCGACGGGGTGACGGTGCTCGTCGCCGACATGAGCGTCGGTTACAAGGCGATCCGGGAAACCTTCACCAGCCAGGTCGTGCTGAAGCCCGACGAACTCCTCATCGACGTCAAATATCTCGACGGGCCGTTCAAGTATCTTCGCAACCTTTGGACCTTCGCGCCGGCGCCGGGCGGCGGCTGCGATGTCGGCTTCGACATCGACTACGAATTCAAGAGCCGGATGCTGGGCGCCTTGATGGGCGCCGTGTTCGACCGCGCCTTCAGGATGTTCGCGAGCGCCTTCGAAAAGCGGGCGGACGAGATCTACGGCCGGCCCCTCGGTGCCCCGCAGGCGGTCTGATCGGACCTCAGCCCGCGCCGCGCTTCAGCGCCTCGATTCCCATCTGCAGCGCGGCGATCCCCGTTTCTCGCCGGACGATATCGCGCCCCGGATTGCCGAAGAGATACCGGCGCGTTTCGGTCGGAACGCCGGTGGCGGCGACGCCTATCCAGACCAGACCGACCGGTTTCTCCTCCGATCCTCCGTCCGGACCGGCGATGCCCGTGACAGCGAGCGTAATGCCGGCACGCGAGCGCGCCAGCGCGCCTTCCGCCATCTCGCGCGCGGTCTCCTCGGACACCGCGCCATACTGGTCGAGCGTCTCCTTTCGCACGCCCAGCATGTCCATCTTCGCCTCGTTCGAATAGGTGACGAAGCCGCGGTCGACCATGGTCGACGAGCCCGGCAGGTCGGTCATCAGCGCGATGATGCCGCCGCCGGTGCAGGATTCGGCGGTGGCGACGAGGATGCCGCGTGCCTTGCACGCCTCGAGGAAGGTGCGGGCAAGCGCGGCGCGGTCGGTCATTCTGGCAGGCTCCCGGGATAGACGACGCTGGCGGTCGCGATCGCGGCGATGCCTTCCTCACGGCCGATGAAACCCAGCCGCTCGTTCGTCGTCGCCTTGATCGAGATCCTGTTCGCTGTAATGCCGAGCATCGCCGACAGTTCCGCCGTCATTGCTGCGCGGTGCGGGCCGATCTTCGGCGCTTCGCAGATGAGCGTCACGTCGGCGTTGGCGATGCGGCCGCCCCTCGCACGAACGATTCGAACCGCGTGTTCGACGAAAAGGCGCGACGCAGCACCTTTCCACTGCGGATCGGAGGGCGGAAAATGCGTGCCAATATCGCCGACGCCGCAGGTGGCCAGCAGAGCGTCGGTGAGCGCATGCAGCCCGACATCGGCGTCCGAATGACCGGAGAGCTTCCGGTGGTGCGCGATGCGGACGCCGCATAGCATCACCGAATCGCCTGTCTCGAAGGCGTGAACGTCGTAGCCGTTGCCGGTCCGCACGTCGGGGAACGCGGCTGCGCCGCGGTTGAGCTTTTCGTCGGCCATGACAAGGTCCCGCGGATAGGTCAGCTTGAAATTGTCCGGAGAGCCCGGGACGAGACGAACCGGCAGCCCCGCCCATTCGGCGATTGCCGCGTCGTCGGTGAAGTCGGCGCGACCTGCGGCGTGGGCCGACTCGTGAGCGGCGAAAATGGCGGCGAAGGGAAAGCCCTGCGGGGTCTGCGCGGCGTAGAGCATGCTGCGGTCCACCGTCACGAGACCGCTGTCGGTGGTCCGCTTCAACGTATCGGTGACTGCAAGCGCTGGGAGCGCACCGGCGCCCTGTGAGGCGACCGAGATGACATGATCGATGAGGGCGCTGTCGACGAAGGGGCGCACCGCGTCATGGATCAGGACAGTTGCCGGAGGATGGTCGGCCAGCGCCCGCAGGGCAAGAAGTGTCGATTCCTGTCGGGTTGCGCCCCCGAGAACGGGCATGACCCGCTCGAAAAAGTTGCCAGCGGCGTCCTCGAACAGAGCACGATCATCCTTGTGAATGGCGGCGACGATTCTGCCGATAGACGGATGTCCGGCAAATCGCCTGATCGTATGGCGGATGATCGGCTCCGCGCCGATGGATCGATACTGCTTTGGGCCCGCTTCCGGGCTGCCTGCTCGCTCGCCGCGGCCGGCGGCCACAACGACGACGGCGATCTCGGATAAATTCACCATACCTGCAGGATGCCACATTTCTGAACCGCGATTGCGGATAAGGCACCGCACTCGCCTTGACCAGTGCAAACGGCAAACCTGCGCAAATCGCAGCACTTGCCCGTTGCGCCATTCGGCGAATATGTCTAGAGACTAAGCATTCTCTTGAGTTGCCCGGTTTTTGTGCATGCAGCTTCCAACCCTCCTCGCCGAACCGCTTGAAATCGGTAAAGTGAGGCTCCGCAACCGCATCTTCCTCGCGCCGATGTCGGGAATCACCGACAGGCCGTTTCGCGAGCGGGCCTATGCGCACGGAGCCGGCCTCGTCGTGTCCGAAATGGTCGCGAGCGGCGAACTCGCCAAGCGCAACGACGAATCGAACCGCCGCATCCAGCACACGGGCGATGGGCCGCACATGGTGCAGCTTGCCGGACGGGATGCCCACTGGCTGGCCGAAGGCGCGCGGATAGCCGAAGGCGAAGGCGCGGACATCATCGACATCAACATGGGTTGCCCCGCCAAGAAGGTGACCGGCGGATATTGCGGCTCTGCCCTGATGCGCGAACCGGACCATGCGCTGGCGTTGATCGAGGCGGTGGTGGCGGCGGTCAGCGTGCCGGTGACGGTCAAGATGCGGCTCGGCTGGGACGAGACGACGATCAATGCGCCCCAGATCGCCAGGCGGGCGGAGGCTGCGGGCGTGCGCATGGTCACGGTGCATGGCCGCACGCGCTGCCAGTTCTACACTGGGCGAGCCGACTGGGCAGCGATCGCCGCGGTCAAGCAGGCGGTGTCGATCCCGGTCGTCGCCAACGGCGACGTCTCATCGGCGCATGACGCCGCGGCGATCCTGGCGCAGTCCGGCGCCGATGCGGTGATGATCGGGCGCGGTCACTATGGCGCGCCATGGCTGGCGGGCGAAATCGCCGGTGCCAACGGAAGAATTGCGGCGCCGGCCTCGACTGCTGAACTCGCCGACTATGTCGCCGCCCACTACGAAGACATGCTGGCGCATTACGGCGTTTCGACCGGTCTGCGCCACGCGCGAAAGCACTTGGGCTGGTACCTCGACCGCCATGCGCCGGAGACATCCGACGAGCTACGCTCAGCGATCATGACCGGCACGGATCCGGCGACTGTGAAGCGCAACCTTCGCTTCGCGCTGTCGGACGCACCTCTCGACGATGTGGAGATCGCCGCATGACCGTGCTCCCCACATCCAGGAGGGCCGTGACCGACCCGGCCCAGATCGTGCTGAACACAATCCGGCATCCGGTGATCATGGTCGGTCCAGACGGCAAGATCACATTCGCCAACGCGGATGCCGAGGATTTCTTCAAGGCCAGCGCGGTCATCCTGTCGCGCAATACGCTCGATCATTTCGTTCCGTTCGGCAGTCCGCTCCTGACGCTGGTCGACCAGGTGCGCGAGCGCAAGGCGGCCGTGAACGAGTATCGCGTCGACATCTCCTCGCCGCGCATCGGCCCGGACAAGATCGTCGACATCTATGTCGCGCCAGTCGTTGAAATTCCCGGGTCGGTCGTCGTGATGTTCCAGGAGCGGTCGATGGCGGAGAAGATCGACCGCCAGATGACCCACCGTGGTGCGGCGCGCTCGGTGACCGGCCTCGCGGCGATGCTTGCCCACGAGATCAAGAATCCGCTGTCGGGCATCCGCGGCGCGGCCCAGCTCCTTGAGACAGTCGTGCCGGACGAGGACCGCACCCTGACCCGGCTGATCACGGAAGAGACCGACCGCATCGTCTCGCTCGTCGACCGGATGGAGATCTTTTCCGACGAGCGCCCGATCGAGCGCTTTCCGGTCAACATCCACGCTGTGCTCGACCGGGTGAAGGCGATCGCCAGGAACGGCTTCGCCAGCCGCATCCGCATCGTCGAGGATTACGATCCGAGCCTGCCGCCCGTCTTCGCCAACCGCGACCAGCTGGTCCAGGTCTTCCTCAATCTGGTGAAGAATGCAGCCGAAGCGATCGGGTCCGACCCGAAGGGCGAAATCAAGCTGTCGACGGCGTTCCGCCCGGGCATGCGCCTCTCGGTGCCGGGCACGTCCGACCGGGTCTCGCTGCCGCTCGAGTTCTGCGTCACGGACAACGGGCCGGGCGTTTCGGAAGATATTCTCCCGATCCTGTTCGACCCCTTCATCACCACCAAGCAGAACGGTTCCGGCCTCGGTCTCGCGCTCGTCGCCAAGATCGTTGGCGAGCACGGAGGAATCATCGAATGCGAGTCCTCCCGCGCCGGGACGACCTTCCGCATCCTGATGCCGGCGTGGAAAGAAAGCACATATCCCGCGGGCCATGACCCGGACGGAGGCCTCGACGGATGACGACACGCGGCAGTATCCTCATTGCCGATGACGATGCGGCGATCCGCACCGTCTTGAACCAGGCGCTTTCCCGCGTCGGACACGATGTCCGCGTCACGTCCAACGCCGCGACGCTCTGGCGCTGGGTCCAGGCAGGCGAGGGGGACCTCGTCATCACCGACGTGGTCATGCCGGACGAGAATGCGTTCGACATGCTGCCGCGCATCAAGAAGGCGCGGCCCGACCTGCCGGTGATCGTCATGAGCGCGCAGAACACGTTCATGACGGCGATCCGCGCCTCGGAGAAGGGCGCCTACGAATACCTGCCGAAACCGTTCGACCTCACCGAACTGCTCAACATCGTCAACCGCGCGCTGTCCGAACCAAAGAAGGTGGCGACGACGGACCGCGCGGAGGAGCCGCCTGAATCGATGCCCCTCGTCGGCCGCTCGGCCGCCATGCAGGACATATACCGCATGCTGGCGCGCATGATGCAGACCGACCTGACGGTGATGATTTCGGGCGAGTCCGGCACCGGCAAGGAGCTCGTCGCCCAGGCACTCCACGACTTCGGACGCCGCCGCAACGGCCCGTTCGTGGCGATCAACATGGCGGCTATCCCGCGCGACCTGATCGAATCGGAGCTCTTCGGCCATGAGAAGGGCGCCTTCACCGGCGCGCAGAACCGCTCGACCGGGCGTTTCGAGCAGGCCGAGGGCGGAACGCTGTTCCTCGACGAGATCGGCGACATGCCGATGGAGGCGCAAACCCGGCTGCTGCGCGTGCTGCAGCAGGGCGAATACACGACCGTGGGCGGCCGCACGCCGATCAAGACCGACGTGCGCATCGTCGCCGCCACGAACAAGGATCTGCGCACGCTCATCAACCAGGGTCTGTTCCGCGAAGACCTGTTCTATCGCCTCAACGTCGTGCCGCTTCGTCTTCCGGCTCTCAAGGAACGCGCCGAGGACATCCCGGACCTCGTTCGCCATTTCTTCAAGCAGGCCGAGAGCGAGGGCCTGGCCGCCAAGCGCATTTCGAGCGCGGGCATCGAATTGATGAAGCGCTATCCGTGGCCTGGAAACGTACGCGAACTCGAAAATCTCATCCGCCGGCTTGCCGCGCTCTATCCCCAGGACGAGATCTCGGCCGAGATCATCGAGCACGAACTGCGGACGGGAGAACTGCCGCAGCCGGTGGGCAGCTCTTCCAGCCTGCCGGACGACATCTCCGTCGGCCAGGCGGTGGAGCACTACCTGCAGCATTACTTCACCGGTTTCGGTGAGGACCTGCCGCCGCCGGGCCTCTATCAGCGGATGCTCGCCGAAGTGGAGTATCCGCTCGTGCTCGCAGCCATGACGGCGACGCGCGGAAACCAGATCAGGGCGGCGGAACTTCTCGGCCTCAACCGCAACACGCTGCGCAAGAAGATCCGCGAGCTTGGCGTCAACGTCTACAGGACGTCGCGTCAGGGCTGACGGGAAAACGTGTCCCGCCATCGAATTGTTGCAGAATCGCCACAATGCGTTGCATAGCTGCAACGCAGACCATGCAGTGCGATCCGCAATGAACCAAGCCGTGGACCCTGCCATCTCGGGGGCGGAGCTGCCCGTGGCGGCTGCCGCCGCGCGACCGGCCGAAGGCCGGCGGCTGCTTGCCTGGCCTGGCATCGTCACCGTCGTGTGCTCTCTGGCCTCGGCGGCGCTCTCTTTCGTCATCCTGATGGGCCTGACCGGCATCGCGCCGACGCAGCGCACGACGCTGGTGCTGATCGCGATCAACGCCGCGTTCGTCCTGGTCCTGCTGGCGCTGATCGGCCGCGAGGCGCATCGCATCCTGATGGCGCGGCGCATCGGCAAGGCGGCGTCGCGGCTGCATGTGCGCATCGTCGCGATGTTCGCGCTGGTGGCGGCCTTGCCGGCGATCCTCGTCGCCATCGTCGCCTCGATCACCCTCGATGTCGGTCTGGATCGCTGGTTCGACATCCGCACCAAGACGATCATCAGTTCGTCTCTGTCGATCGCCGAAGCCTATGTGCGCGAGAACGCGCGCAACCTGCAGGGCACGACGCTGTCGATGGCGAACGACCTCGACAACAACAGGACGCTGTTCAACCTCGACCGAGGCGGATTCGAAAATCTGATGACGCAGCAGGCCCAGGGCAGGGCGCTGGCTCACGCAGCGCTCATTTTCGCCGACGGCTCGGTCATGATGCAGGCGGCGACCAACAGCAGCATCGAGCTGCCGGCTCCTCCGATCGAGGCCGTCCAGACCGCGGCCGACGGACAGCCGGTGCTGATCGAGCCGCGCATCCGCAACATCGTCGGCGCGATCGTCAAGCTCAGGCAGATCCCGGACGCCTATCTCTACACGATCCGCGAGGTCGACCAGGAGGTCATCCGCGCCCGTCAGCTCGTGCGCGCGAACGCCGAGGATTATCGCGGTCTCGAAGAGAATCGCACTGCAACCCAGATCGCTTTCGCACTGCTTTACCTCGGCCTGACACTGGTCATCGTCATGTCCTCGATCTGGACCGGCATCGCGATGGCTGACCGCCTCGTCAGGCCGGTGCGGCAGCTGATCGGCGCAGCCGACGAGGTTTCGACCGGCAATCTCGACGTCCAGGTTCCGGTCCGGGCATCGGACGGCGATGTCGGCTATCTGGCGCAGACGTTCAACACGATGCTCACCGAGCTCAAGTCCCAGCGCAACGAACTCCTCAGCGCCAAGGACCAGATCGACGAGCGCCGCCGGTTTTCGGAAGCGGTTCTCGCCGGCGTGACCGCGGGCGTCATCGGCGTCGATTCGGACGGACTAGTGACGATCGTCAACCGCTCGGCCGAAACCATGCTGGCGCTGCCTGTCGCGGATACGATCGGCAGGAACATCAGTTCGGTGTTGCCGCATGTCGGTCGCGTGTTCGAGATCGCCCGGGACTCGTCCCGCCCCGTCTATCGCGAGCAGGTGACGTTCTATCGCACCGGCGCCGAGCGAACCTTCAACGTCCAGATCACGGTCGAGGGAAGCGACGGGCACGATGATCCGAGAGCCTATGTGGTGACGGTGGATGACATCACCGATCTCGTGCAGGCGCAGCGGTCGACGGCGTGGGCTGACGTCGCGCGGCGCATCGCGCACGAGATCAAGAATCCGCTGACGCCCATCCAGCTCTCGGCGGAGCGCATCCGCCGGCGCTTCGGCAAGGTCATCGTGGAGGATCGAGAGATCTTCGACCAGTGCACCGACACGATCATCCGCCAGGTCGGAGATATCGGCCGGATGGTGGACGAGTTCTCGGCCTTTGCGCGCATGCCGAAGCCGACGATGCAGCAGATGGATCTGCGGGAGGCTCTGCGCGAGGCGTCCTTCCTCGTCGAGGTGAGCCGTTCGGACATCGTCTTCGAACGCCAGTTCGGCAATGAGCCTCTGACAGGAACGTTCGACAGCCGCCTCATGGGTCAGGCGCTCGGCAACGTCATCAAGAATGCGGCCGAAGCGATCGATGCCGGCGAAAGACCCGCGGGCGAGCCTGGGGTGATTCGTATCCGCGCGACGCAGGCGAGGGGCTTTATCGCCGTCGACGTGATCGACAACGGCAAGGGTCTGCCGCGCGAGAACAGGCAAAGGCTGCTGGAGCCTTATATGACGACGCGCGAAAAAGGTACCGGTCTCGGCCTCGCTATCGTCAAGAAGATCGTTGAGGACCACGGAGGCCGGCTCGAACTCCACGACGCGCCAGCCGATTTCCACGGTGGTCGTGGTGCGATGATCCGGATGATCCTTCCGGGAATAGGTGCCGCCCAGGCCGCCGCTCGTCCCGCCAGACGGGCCGAGGGCGAACAGCAAGCGGAGAAGGTGCAAAATGGCGTCTGACATCCTGATTGTTGACGATGAACAGGACATCCGCGAGCTCGTGGCGGGGATTCTCGACGACGAGGGCCATGAGACGCGCACTGCGCACGACGCCGACAGCGCGCTTGCGGCGATCTCCGACCGGATGCCCCGTCTCGTCTTCCTCGACATCTGGCTGCAGGGCTCGCGCCTCGACGGCCTGGCGCTGCTCGACGAGATCAAGACCATCTATCCCGACCTGCCGGTGGTCATGATCTCCGGTCACGGCAACATCGAGACCGCCGTCTCCGCGATCCGCCGCGGCGCCTACGACTTCATCGAGAAGCCGTTCAAGGCCGATCGCCTGATCCTGATCGCCGAGCGCGCGCTCGAGACGTCCAACCTGCGCCGCGAAGTCTCCGAGATCAAACGCCGCACCGGCGAAACCTTCGACCTGATCGGCACTTCGACGGCGATGAACCAGCTTCGCCAGACGATCGAGCGCGTGGCGCCGACCAACAGCCGCGTCATGATCATCGGCCCCTCGGGTTCGGGCAAGGAAATGGTGGCCCGCTCGATCCACGCCCAGTCGACCCGGGCGAGCGGTCCGTTCGTGTCGGTCAATTCGGCCAACATCACGCCCGAACGCATGGAGATCGAGCTCTTCGGCACGGAGGCGAACGGCGTCGAGCGCAAGATCGGCGCGCTCGAGGAGGCCCATCGCGGCATCCTCTACCTCGACGAGGTCGCCGACATGCCGCGCGAGACGCAGAACAAGATCCTGCGCGTCCTGGTCGACCAGCAGTTCGAACGCGTCGGCGGCACCAAGAGGGTGAAGGTCGACGTTCGCATTATCTCGTCGACGGCCAGCAATCTGGAAGCGATGATCGCGGACGGCCGTTTCCGCGAGGATCTCTACCACCGGCTCGCGGTGGTGCCGGTCTTCGTGCCGGGCCTGTCGGAGCGTCGCGAGGACATCCCGTTGCTGGTGCACCATTTCATGACCATGATGGGAGCCCAGGCGGGCATCAAGCCCCGCCGCATGGGCGACGATGCGATGGCCGTGCTCCAGGCGCACAACTGGCCCGGAAACGTCCGCCAGCTGCGCAACAATGTCGAGCGCCTGATGATCCTGGCGCGTGGCGACGACGCCAATTCGCCGATCACTGCGGATCTGCTGCCATCCGAAATCGGGGACGTGATGCCGCGGGCTCCGAACCAGTCGGACCAGCACATCATGGCACTTCCGCTGCGCGAGGCGCGCGAGCTGTTCGAGAAGGAATACCTCATCGCCCAGATCAATCGCTTCGGCGGCAATATCTCGCGCACGGCCGAGTTCATTGGTATGGAACGTTCCGCGCTTCATCGTAAGCTGAAGTCGCTCGGGGTCTGACGGGACATTCATCTCAATGCGGGTCATCATCTGCGGTGCTGGACAGGTCGGATACGGCATCGCGGAGCGTCTCGCGGCCGAGCGCAACGACATCTCGGTCATCGACACCTCGCCCGAACTGATCCGCGCCATCCGCGATTCGCTCGACGTGCGCGGCATCGTCGGCCACGGCGCGCATCCAGACGTGCTGGAAGCCGCGGGCGCGGCCGAGGCGGACATGATCATCGCCGTGACGCTCTACGACGAAGTGAACATGATCGCCTGCAAGGTGGCGCATTCGCTGTTCAACGTGCCGACCAAGATCGCCCGCATCCGGTCCCAGTCCTACCTTCAGCCGCACTACCAGGATCTGTTTTCGCGCGAGCACCTGCCGATCGACGTCGTGATCTCGCCGGAACTCGAGGTCGGCGAGATGGTCTTGCGGCGCATCGCGCTGCCGGGCGCGACCGACGTCGTGCGCTTCGCCGACGGCAAGGTGGCGATGGTGGCGATCGAGTGCCTGGAGGAATGCCCGGTCATCAATACGCCGCTGGCGCAGCTCAGCGAGCTATTTCCGGACCTGCCGTCGACGGTGGTCGGTGTCAGCCGCGCCGGCAAGCTGTTCGTGCCGCATTCGGGCGATCAGTTGCTCGCCGGCGACCTGGCCTATGTCGTCACGACCAAGGAACAGGTGCGCCGCACGCTTGGCCTGTTCGGGCATGAGGAGACCGAGGCCTCGCGCATCGTCATCGCCGGCGGCGGCAATATCGGCCTCTACGTCGCCAGGGCGCTGGAGCAGCGCCAGATTCGCACCCGGGTCAAACTGATCGAGAACACGCGCGAGCGCGCCATCGCGATTGCTGACCAGCTGAGGAAGACGGTCGTGCTGCACGGCAGCGCACTCGACCAGAAGCTGCTGCTCGAAGCCGACATCGAGGACGCCGACCTGATGGTGGCGCTGACCAACAACGACCAGGTCAACATCCTGTCGAGCGTCATCGCCAAGCAGCTGGGCTGCAAGGGCAATCTCGCCCTGATCAACAATCCGTCCTATCACGATCTCACCAAGACCATCGGTGTCGACGCCTACATCAATCCGCGCAATGTCACCATTTCGCGCGTGCTCCAGCATGTGCGCCGCGGCCGTATCCGGGCGGTCCACAGCGTGCAGAAGGGGGCGGCCGAGATCATCGAGGCGGAAGCCCTCGAAACCTCGCCACTGGTCGGTCCCCTCCTGCGCGACGCGGATCTGCCGTCGGGCATGCGCATCGGCGCGATCTATCGCGACGGCGCGGTGCTCAAACCCGACGGCGCCATGCGCATCAAGCCGAAGGATCGAGTCGTGATCTTCGCCATGGCGAAGGAAGTGAGGCAGGTGGAGCAGATGTTCCGCGTCAGCCTCGAATTCTTCTGACGCGAGCGCTCAACCGTCACCATCTTCCAAGGAGTCGCCATGCCCCGCATCGCCTATGTCAACGGTCGCTATCTCCCCCATCGGGACGCGGCCGTGCATATCGAGGACCGGGGCTATCAGTTCGCGGACGGCGTCTACGAGGTCTGCGAGGTCGCGCATGGCAACCTGATGGACGCAACGCGCCATCTCGACCGGCTCGACAGGTCGCTGCGCGAACTGCGGATCGGCTGGCCGATGCATCGCTCGGCCCTGGTGATGGTGATGCGCGAGGTGGTCACCCGCAACCGCGTCAGGAGCGGCCTGGTCTACGTACAAGTGACGCGCGGCGTCGCCAGCCGCGACTTCGTCTTCCCGGAGAATGTCGCTCCGTCGCTCGTCGTGACCGCCAAGAAAGTGGACCCGGGCGCGGCCGCCAGGCGCGCCGAAACCGGCATCAAGGTGATCACCCTGCCGGAAAACCGCTGGGAGCGCGTCGACATCAAATCCGTCGGACTGCTGCCGAACGTCCTGGCCAAGCAATCCGCAAAGGAAGCCGGCGCGCACGAGGCGTGGTTCGTCGATACAGAAGGCAACGTGAAGGAGGGCGGATCGTCGAACGCCTGGATCGTCACGAAAGATGGCCGCCTGATCACCAGGCCCGCGGAGTTCGGTATCCTGCGCGGCATAACCCGCACGACCCTGTTCGACGTGGCCGAGAAACTGGGATTGACGATCGAGGAGCGCGGCTTCTCCGTCGCCGAGGCAAAGGCGGCCCGGGAAGCTTTCATCAGTTCCGCCACGACCATCGCGATGCCCGTCGTCGAGATCGACGGGACACCGGTTGCCAACGGCTATCCGGGCTCGGTCGTCCAATCGCTGCGGCAGGCTTTTTTTGACGTTGCGGAAAAGACACCGGCCTGATAACCGCATTCGGGGCCAATACGGCTCGAAGTTGAGTTCCCCATCGAAACGCAGGGTTGCCATGCGCCGGATTCACGTCCGCGACGCTTGACAAGGCCGGCTCCCTTCGGTGCTACTGTAGGTGAACTTGCGGGGAAGGCGAAAGATAAGAAAAATGGCGGAACGATCGCAGAATCTCCAGGACCTGTTCCTCAACTCGGTCCGTAAGAGCAAGAATCCACTCACGATTTTCCTGATCAACGGCGTCAAGCTCACCGGCGTCGTAACCTCGTTCGACAACTTCTGCGTCCTGCTGCGCCGCGACGGTCACTCGCAGCTGGTCTACAAGCATGCGATCTCGACAATCATGCCGAGCCAGCCGGTGCAGATGTTCGACGGCGAAGAAGGCGCCTGATTGAGCGATACCGGCGACAAACCCCGGAGCCGCAAAGCCGGCTCCGCGGAAGCCGTTCCCGAAAGCACCGGCCGAGCGGTCGTTGTCGTGCCGGTGCTCACCAGGCATCCGCGCGGCGACGATGCCGCTGATTCGTCTTCGCGTCCTAGGCTTTCGAGGTCTCCGCAAGCGCGCCACGACGAGGCGGTAGGCCTTGCGCTTGCCATCGACCTGGAGCCCGTCCACACCGAGATCGTTACGGTAAACGACCCGCGCCCCGCAACGCTGCTCGGTAGCGGCAAGATCGCGGACCTCGCAGCCACCGTGGCCGAAAAGGAAGCCGAGCTGGTGATCGTCGACCACCCGCTCACGCCGGTGCAGCAACGCAATCTCGAAAAGGAGTTGAAGGCCAAGGTGCTCGACCGCACCGGCATCATCCTGGAGATCTTCGGCCGCCGTGCCCGCACCAAGGAAGGTGCGTTGCAAGTCGAGCTGGCGCATCTGAACTACCAGAAGGGCCGGCTGGTCCGCTCGTGGACCCACCTCGAGCGTCAGCGCGGCGGCGCGGGTTTCCTCGGCGGACCGGGCGAAACCCAGATCGAGTCAGACCGGCGCCTGCTGCAGGAGAAGATCATTCGCCTGAAGCGCGAGCTGGAGACGGTGAAGCGCACGCGCGAACTGCATCGTGCCAAGCGCAAGAAGGTGCCATATCCGATCGTCGCGATCGTGGGTTACACCAATGCCGGGAAATCCACCCTCTTCAACCGGCTGACCGGGGCAGGGGTGCTTGCCGAGGACATGCTGTTCGCGACGCTCGATCCGACGCTGCGCCGGGTGCGGCTGCCGCATGGCACCATCATGATCCTGTCCGACACGGTCGGCTTCATCTCGGACCTGCCGACCCACCTGGTGGCCGCGTTCCGCGCGACACTGGAGGAGGTGGTCGAGGCGGATCTGGTGCTGCACTTGCGCGACATATCCGACCCGGACACGGCGGCGCAGGCCGAGGATGTCGAGCGGATCCTGTCCGATCTCGGCGTCGACGCCTCGGACGGGCGGCGCGTCATCGAAGTCTGGAACAAGGTAGACCTGCTCGACGAAAGCACCCGGCAGAGGCTTCTGGACGAGGGCAGGGCGCCGGACAAGGAACCGCCGATCGCGATCTCCGCGATGACGGGTGAGGGCACCGCCCAACTGCTCGACCTGATCGAAACGCGCATTTCAGGCGCGCTCAGGCTTGCGGCGGTGACCCTGCCGCCCGACCAGCTTGCGGTTGTCGACTGGCTCTATCGCAACGCCGCCGTTCTGTCGCGAAAAGACAATGATGACGGGTCTGTGACGCTCGAACTTCAAGCGACTCCTGCGGCACTGGCCGAACTGGGCGTCCGGACCGATAAGAAATAGGTTATTAATCAGTACGTTAGGCGCGCGTCTTCGCAGCTTGCCAAAGCTCTTCCATCTCTTCAAGAGTAGCGTCTTTAAGACTTGAATTTCCTTGCGAAAGCGACTTTTCCACGTAGTGGAAGCGCGCGCGGAACTTTTCGTTCGTTCCGGCAAGCGCTGCTTCCGGATCGACGCCGAGATGCCGTCCGAGGTTCACGATCGCGAAGAGGACGTCGCCGAACTCGTCGGCAATCTCCGCCTCTCTGTGTGAAGCCATCGCGGCGCGCAGTTCGACGATCTCCTCCTCGATCTTGTCGAGGATCGGCGCGGCCTCGCCCCAGTCGAAGCCGACGGTCGCCGCCTTCTGCTGAAGCTTCAGCGCGCGGGTAAGCGCCGGCAGCGCGACTGGAATGCCGTCGAGAAAGCCCTTGCCATGATCCTCCGGATCTTCGCCCCGGGCAATCCGAGCCGCGCGTTTCTCGGCTTTCTCCTCGGCCTTGATGCGATCCCATTGGCCCTTGGCGGACCCGGCCGCGCGCGCCTCGGCATCGCCGAAGACATGCGGATGCCGGCGGATCATCTTGGCTGTGATCGCGTTGACGACGTCGCCGAAATCGAACTCGCCGGCTTCCTCGGCCATGCGGGAGTGGAAGACGACCTGCAGGAGGAGGTCGCCGAGTTCGTCCCTCAGATCGGTCATGTCGTTGCGCGCGATCGCGTCGGACACCTCGTAGGCCTCTTCGATCGTGTAGGGCGCGATGGTTGCGAAATCCTGCTCGAGGTCCCAGGGGCAGCCGGTGCCCGGCGTGCGCAGGGCGGCCATGATCTCGAGGAGACGGACAATGTCCTTGGAAGGTTGCATTTGGTCACACACGCGCAATAGTTTGGTCCACGCACCGGATCTCCCGGCGAGCGGGGAGACGACGACTCGTGAAGCCCGGCCTGAAGATCCTGATCCTTGGCACCCTGATGACGGTTCCGAGCCTGTCCGACTCGGTCGCTAAAGTCACCTACAGCGAGAAGACGATCCACTACACCGTGAAGGGCAGGACGGGCCAGGAGATCTATTCGCAGATCTCGAAGAAGGGGCCCCTCCTCACCGGGCAACCCGATCACAAGGTGGCTACCACGACGATGGATTTCGACGTCCGCTGGGTTGACGCGGCGGTCAAGGGAAATCGCTGCATCGTCACCCGTGTGGATGTGCACGTAGATGTGGTCTATCGAATTCCACGATGGACGGGGAAGGGGAGCGCCGCGCTTCGAAAAGCGTGGGCGGCCTTCGAGGCGCACCTGTGGCGGCACGAGAAACGTCATCGCGACATCGGGCTCGAATATGCGCGGCGCGTGGAAAGCGACATCAGGAAATTGTCCGGCGACGCTCGACGCGATTGCGCCGGCATGGTCGATCAGGCGAAGCGGCTGGCAAGGGCATCGAGCGCCTGGCATGACCGCAAGCAGCAGGCTTTCGACGCCACCTGGTTCGGCGACGGCGGGCAGCAGTTCAAATACGACCGCGCCCTGATGGCGGCGAAGTAGCGTCGGCTGGCATTCCGTAATGAAGGCGCCTGTCGTCTTTGACCCCGCCGATGTCGCTTTCGTAAGGACCGGAATCGGACGCCGGTGATTAGATCATGACGTCTGAGGTGCCGGTGCGCGATGAACGCATCGGAGAATTGGGAAGCCGGTGAGAATCCGGCGCTGCCCCCGCAACGGTAGCGGAGCTTCACGTCTCGAAGGGAGACCACTGGGCGAGAGCCTGGGAAGGTGTCGAGACAGTCCGTCAGGACGGCTCCGGAGCCCGGAAACCAGCCTTGGACATGATGAACTCGACTGATCGCGGTGGGCGGTCAAGCGGCGGATCTTCGCGCCCGGCCCTGCCGCGCGCGGATGCTCTTCCCTGAAATCACCACCAGTTCAGTCCTTGGCACGACGAGGACAGGACATGGACATCCGCAACGACATGCTGCGCCGGCTGCACAACCGGCGCAACGGCTTCAGCCTGGAGCAGGCTTTCTACACCGACCCGGATTATTTCCGGGCCGACCTGGAACTCATCTGGTACCGCGACTGGCTTTTCGCGGTGCATGATTGCGAGATCCCGAAGCCCGGCAATTACGTGACGCTGCAGGTCGGCGACTATCCCGTCGTGATCGTGCGCGACCGGCAGGGGCAGGTGAGGGCGTTCCACAATTCCTGCCGCCACCGCGGCAGCCGAGTCTGCGCGAGCGAGCGAGGCGCCTCTGCGCGGCTCGTCTGTCCCTATCACCAGTGGACCTACGACCTGGACGGCAAGCTGCTCTTCGCCCGCCAGATGGGACCGGACTTCGATCCGACGAAATTTTCCCTGAAGCCCGTCGCCTGCGAGGCGGTCGGCGGCTACGTCTTCATCTGCCTTGCCGAGGAGCCCGCCGATTTCTCGACCTTCCGCGCGACGGTCGAGCCCTTCTTCCTGCCGCATCGTCTATCCGAGGCCAAGATCGCCTTCGAAAGCACGATCGTCGAGAAAGGCAACTGGAAGCTCGTCTGGGAAAACAACCGCGAATGCTATCACTGCGCCGGCAATCACCCCGAACTGTGCAAGACCTTCCCGGAAGCGCCGACCGTGACCGGCGTTCAGGGCGCCGAGAGCGATCCGGAAATCGTCGCGCACTGGCAGCGCTGCGAGGCGGCCGGCCTGCCCAGCCGCTTCACCATCGCCGATGACGGCCAGTATCGCACCACCCGCGTGCCGCTCTTGCGCGACGCGGTGAGCTACACGCTGACCGGCAGGCGCGCGGTCCGGAAGAACTTGTCGGACGACGTCTCGACCGACCGCATCGGCTCGCTGCTGCTCTACCACTACCCGACGACGTGGAACCACATCCTCAGCGACCATGCGGTGACCTTTCGCGTGCTCCCGATCAGCGCCACGGAGACGGCGGTGACGACCAAATGGTTGGTTCACAAGGATGCGGTCGAAGGCGTCGACTACGATCTCGCCGAACTCACCCATGTCTGGACCGAGACCAACGACCAGGACCGGCGGATCGTCGAGGAGAACGCCTTCGGCATCAAGTCGCCGGCCTACGAGCCCGGGCCGTATTCGCTCGACCACGAGGGTGGCGTGATCCAGTTCGTCGACTGGTATTGCTCGTTCATCGAACCGCGCCTGTCGGAGACCGGCAAGCCTGCGCTGCGCAGCGTCGCCTGAGCACGGGGAGGGGACGATGAACGCTTTCGCCGCGCCCAACCTCTACCGCCACCTCGATGAGATGGCGCCCTGGAATGACAGGCTCCAGGTGCTGGAATGCATCGGCGTGTCGGACGAGGCGCCGGAGGTGAAGACGTTTACGTTCCGCTCCGACAACCAGACCTGGTTCCGCTATCAGCCCGGCCAGTTCGTCACGCTCGAAATCCCTGTGGGCGACGAACCGGTGATGCGCACCTATACGCTATCGTCGAGCCCGTCGCGGCCGTTCTCCATCGCGGTGACCGTCAAGGCGCAACCGGGCA
The DNA here is from genome assembly GCA_019635735.1 of Mesorhizobium sp. Taxonomy (GTDB): domain Bacteria; phylum Pseudomonadota; class Alphaproteobacteria; order Rhizobiales; family Rhizobiaceae; genus Mesorhizobium_A. The sequence continues at coordinate 81,157 of JAHBYX010000011.1, read as the reverse complement.
GCATCGGCACGCGCTGGATGTTCGACAATGTCAGGCCGGGCACGCTGCTCAAGGCCTACGGACCGGCCGGCGATTTCTCGCTGCATCGCCATGCGGCGGCGAAGTATCTCTTCATATCGGCGGGTTCGGGCGTCACGCCGATGATGTCGATGCTGCGCTGGCTGAACGATTGCGCGCCGTGGACGGACATCGCCTTCGTCAACTGCGCGCGGCGTCCTGAGGAGATCATCTTCCGCAAGGAGCTCGAGCTTCTCGGCTCACGCATGCCCGGCCTTTCGCTCGGCTTCCTGATCGAGGAGCGGTCCAGCCGCGAGAGCTGGTTCGGCCATATGGGCCGCATCGACGCGGTGCGCCTGCCGCTGCTGTCGCCGGATTTCCGGGAGAGGGAGGTCTTCTGCTGCGGCCCCGAGCCCTTCATGCAGGCCGTCCGTTCGATGCTGGACAGTGCCGGCTTCGACATGAATCGCTATCACCAGGAGAGCTTTTCCGCACCGGCCAGGGAGGATGCGCCTGCGCCCGAAATGCCTCCCGACGGTGTTGAGGCTACGCCGGTCACCTTCTCCGTGTCTGCCGTGGAAGCCGGTTGCCTGCCGGGCCAGACTGTTCTCCAGACGGCAAGGTCGGCCGGCGTCAGGATTGCGGCAGCCTGCGAGTTCGGTCTGTGCGGCACCTGCAAGGTCAGGTGCGATGGCCGCGTCGACATGCAGCACAATGGCGGCATCCTCGACGACGAGATCGCCGAAGGCTATATCCTGGCGTGCTGCTCCCGGCCGCTCGGTCCGGTCCGGATCGAGGCGTGAGCATGGCCTCGCATCGGCCCCAGCGCGACATGGCGATCGCCCGTCGCGACAGAAACCCGCATCGCGGCGCGTCGCAGGCGCTCGACATCTTCCTGAGCTGGCTGCTCTGGCTGCCGGACGAAGCGGATCCGGCGATCGCGGCACGGACAGAGATCGACCGGATCGATCGACTAACGGGTGCGAACGCCACGGCCGCCGAATTGCGCGACCTCCTGCACGCGTTGTCTCAAGGACGCGGGCTCAACTGAACGCCACGCCGCGAGGTCCACACAGGCACGCGGCCGACGCCTCGCGGTCGGCTTCAGATTGTCCGCAGAAATGGACCGACGCTGCCGGCGACGAGCACCAGGCCGGAGACGAAGAGGAAGCCGAGCACCAGGCGGCGGAAGGCCTGTGTCGGCATGCGGCGGAACAGTTGGACGCCGACAATTGCCGGGATCACGATCGCAGGGGCGATGAGCACAAACATGTCTATCGCGGCACGGTCGATCGTTCCGGCGATGACGTAGCCGGTAAGCGTCGTGGTATGCATGGAGATGTTGAAGGCCTGCATGACGCCGCGCTGGACCTCCTTCGGATAGCCGCGGAGCGTCGTCCAGAGCGTCGGGATCGGGCCCGCCATGCCGGCGATGCCGCCCATGACGCCCCCGACGAAACCCGCGGCCGCGTCGGCCGGCCGCCCGCCCGCCTTGAGCCGGTAGTCGTGCGGCAGGCGCAGCGCCAGCGGGCAGTAGATCAGCAGGAAGATGCCGAGCGTCAGCCGGAACACGTCGGGATCGAGCCAGGGCAGGACGAGAATGCCGACGGGCACTCCGCAGACGCCGCCGAGGACCAGCGGCATCAGGAGCCTCAGATCGAAGCCGCGCCAGACCCAGGGCAGGGCGACCAGTTGCCCGACGAGCGAGCCGAACACCGCCATCGGCCCGGCGAGCTGGGGAGCGATCGCCCAGGCCCAGATCGACAGCGCAACCAGCGAGAAGGCAAAGCCCGACACGCCTTGCGCAAAGCCGGCCGCGGCGGCTCCGGCCAGGATGATCGCCGTGGTCAAGTCCATCAATCCATCTCAGGCGAGGGTGGTCATCGAGAGCGAGAGAAAAGCCGCGCGGCCCGGACGCTCTCCTGATCGGAATAGCGCTTCCCGTGGTCCCGGGCAAATGGCGGCCGGCCGTTGCCGGCACCCTCGACCAGCGACGCCGGACTCCTGCCTGGGCGCGCCGGGGATCGCAGATCGACGCTGGAGATGGGTTCGTTGTAGAAGTCTCGACGTCTCGAACGGGGAGGAAACGCAGCATGGACCGATTCACTGGCGGCTGCCTGTGCGGGAACGTCCGGATCGTCGCGTCGGGGCGTCCATATCGTGTCGGCATTTGCCATTGCCTCGACTGCCGCAAGCATCACGGTGCGGTCTTCCACGCGTCCGCGATCTTTCCGCAGGACGCGGTGACGATCGAGGGAGACACGCGCGACTACGCCGGACGATTCTTCTGCCCGCGATGCGGCTCGTCCGTTTTCGGACGCACCGGCGACGAGGTGGAGGTCAATCTCGGCACGCTCGACGCGCCCGACCAGTTCATGCCGACCTACGAACTCTGGACGATCCGCCGCGAATCCTGGTTGCCGCCGTTTCCGGTCGCGAAACGGTACGAGCGCGATCGGGAGGGGACCAGCCGGTTCGAGGATTAGAAGAGGCTGCGCATATCGCCACCATTTGGGCGTTACTCGCGATATCGACAAATCGCATAAGATAGATTATGGAACTTATCGATGGATTGTGCTGGTGTGCAGTGCATGCACGATCAATCAGTTAGGCCGCCCTCGTGCAGTAACGCTTCTCGCGCGCGTTAGCGCGGACGTGTCCGTCGCAGCTGTGCGACTACGTCTCTCACAATGCGTAGTCGAGTTCGATCACCATCCCGTCGAACGCCGGCTCGACATGATCTGGCGTCGATCCGCGGACGGTTTCGTAGTCGAGCGGTGTGTGCATGTGTGTCAGCACGGCGCGCTTCGGTTCGAGCCGGTCGATCCACTGCAGCGCCTGCTCGAGCGACAGATGGCTCGGATGCGGCCGGTACTGCAGCGCGTCGATGACGAGACACTCCAGGCCCCTCAGACGCTCCGACGTGGCGTCGAGAAAGCCGCTGACGTCGGCGCAATAGGCCAGATCGGCGATGCGGAATCCGAGCGAGACGATGTCGCCATGGATCTGGGGCAGGGGTTCGAACGTGATCGAACCCCCCTCGCCTGCGACCTCGAACGGCACGCCGTGCTCGATCTGAACATGCTTCAGGATCGGCGGATAGGAACTGCCTTCAGGCGTCACAAAGCAGTAGCCGAACGCTTCCATCAGGCGGCTGGCGGTCTGCGTGTCGGCATGGATCGGCATCAGCCGGCGCTGTTCGATGACGAAGCCGCGCAGATCATCGATGCCGTGGATATGATCGGCATGGGGATGGGTATAGATCGCGGCGTCGAGTCGGCTGACGCCGGCGGTCAGCATCTGGTCGCGGAAATCGGGTCCGGTGTCGATGACGACGCGCGTCGCCCCGCGCTCCGAAATCCGCTCGACCAGGGCCGAAGCGCGGCGGCGGCGGTTCTTGGGATTGTCAGGGTCGCACTGGCCCCAGTCGCCGGTGATGCGCGGCACGCCGGGCGACGAGCCGCAGCCGAGGATCGTGAGGCGCAGCGTGTCGGCCATCTTTCAGGACGCCGCCGGCCGGACGGCCTTGGAGAACAGCCGGTAGAAATTGTCGGTGGTGGTGCGCGCGACCTCGTCGAACGAGACGCCGATCGTTTCGGCGAGCACCTCGGCCGTATGGCGCACATAGGCCGGCTCGTTCCGCTTGCCGCGATGCGGCATCGGCGCGAGATAGGGCGCGTCGGTCTCGACCAGCAGGCGCTCGCGCGGCACGTCGCGGGCGATGGCGCGAATTTCCTCGGACCTGCGGAAGGTCAGGATGCCGGAGAAGGAGACGTAGCCGCCCAGACGAACGCCGGTGCGCGCCAGCTCCGCGCCGGAGGAGAAGCAATGGAGAAGAAAGGGGAACGGTCCCTTCCCCGTCTCGTCTTCGAGGATGGCGGCGATGTCGGCGTCGGCGTCTCGGGCATGGATGACCAACGGCAGTCCGGTGCGTCGCGCCGCGTCTATATGGGTGCGGAACCCCCTCGCCTGCGCCTCCCGCGGCGCCTTGTCGTAGAAATAGTCGAGCCCGGCCTCGCCGATCGCCACGCAGCGCGGATGCGCCGACCGAGCGACAAGCTCGTCGGCCGATATGCCGTCCTCTTCGCCCGCATTGTGCGGATGCGTGCCGACAGAGCACCACACTTCCGGATAGGCCTCGGCGATCGCGCGGATATCGTCGAAGCGGCGCACGCGCGTCGAGATCGTCACCATCGCACCGACGCCGTTGTCCTTGGCGCGGGCGATCACGTCCGCGCGCTCGGAGGCGAAGTCCGGAAAGTCGAGGTGGCAGTGGCTGTCGACAAGCATGCGATCAGTTGCCCGCCGCCTCGACGTAACGCGGGAAGACGCCTGCCGGCGCCGGCAGCGCAGTACCGGGTACCAGCGCATCGGCGTCGCCCGCGTTGGCGAAGTTCCGCTTGTCGGCTGCCACCGCGAGAAGGTCGAGCAGCTTCGCCGCCGAGCCGGGCACGAAAGGCTGCAGCATGATGGCGATACGGCGCACGGCCTCCGCCGTCGTCCACAGCACTGTTGCCATGCGCGCCGGATCGGTCTTGCGCAGCGCCCACGGCGCCTGGCGGTCGAAATAGCGGTCCGCCTCGCTGACGACTGCAATCACACCGGCCAGGGCCAGATGGATCGCCTGTTCGCCAATTGCCCGTCGCGCCTGCGCAAGCGCCTTGTCGGCTTCGGCCAGCACGGCGTGGTCGTCATCGGTGAGTTCGCCGCGCTGCGGAACCTTCCCGCCGCAATTCTTGGCGATCATAGACAGCGAACGCTGCGCCAGATTGCCGATACCGTTGGCGAGATCCGCATTGGTGCGATTGACGATCGCCTCGTGGCTGTAGCTGCCGTCCTGGCCGAACGGCACCTCGCGCAGGAAGAAGTAGCGGACCTGGTCCAGCCCGTAGTGTTCGACCATCGAGAACGGATCGACGACATTGCCGACCGACTTCGACATCTTCTCGCCGCGGTTGAACAGGAAGCCGTGCGCGAAGACGCGCTTCGGCAGCGGTACGCCCGCCGACATCAGAAAGGCCGGCCAGTAGACCGCGTGGAACCGCACGATGTCCTTGCCGATAATGTGAACGTCGGCCGGCCAGAAGCCCCAGCGCGGGTTGGTCGCGTCGGGAAAGCCGGCCGCGGTGATGTAGTTGGTCAGCGCGTCGACCCAGACATACATCACGTGCTTGTCGTCACCGGGCACCGGCACGCCCCAATTGAAGGTCGAGCGCGAAACCGACAGATCCTTCAAACCCGACTTGACGAAGCTCATCACCTCGTTGCGCCGTTCGGACGGACCGACGAAGTCGGGCTGGCTCTCGTAGAGCTCGAGCAGCTTGTCCTGGTAGGCCGAGAGGCGGAAGAAGTAGGTTTCCTCCTCGTTCCATTCGACCGGCGATCCGAGCGGCTCGCGGCGCACGCCGTCCTCGCCCACGGTCGTCTCGTCTTCGTCGAAATAGGCCTCCTGGCGCACAGAATACCAGCCGCTGTAGCGGTCGAGGTAGATGTCGCCATTGTCGGCCATGCGCTGCCAGATCGCCTGGCAGGACCGCTTGTGGCGCTCCTCGGTCGTGCGGATGAAATCGTCATTGGAGGCGCCGAGCATCTCCTCCATCGTGCGGAAGATCGCCGAGTTGCGGTCCGCCAGTTCCTGTGGCGTCACGCCCTCCTTCTCGGCCGTCTGCTGCATCTTCAGCCCGTGCTCGTCCGTGCCCGACAGGAAGAACACTTGCCTGCCGTCGAGACGGTGGAACCGCGCCAGCGCGTCGGTTGCGATCACCGTGTAGGCGTGGCCGATATGCGGCCGCCCGTTCGGATAGAAGATCGGTGTCGTGAGATAGAATTCTTCTTTTTGCATCAGGGAGGCCGCGGACATGACGATTGCGCGGTCAGATAGCGCATAGGCAGGCGCATTGCTATCCCGGATCGAGCCGGCCTATCGGGCCAGGGCCTCGCCGATGCGGTTGAGAAGCCCGACCACGTGCTGGCGCTTGTCGAGATTGTAGGTGTCGGTGTCGCGGATCGTCGCGTTGGCCTCGTCCCACAGTTCGGCGAGGCGAGCAGCCCGCCTCCCCTCGCCCCGGGCCGCGGCGTCGGTCGCAGCCAGCGCCACCGTCTCGAGCAGATGCTCGTTGAGAATATCGAAGGTCACCGTCTGGTCGCGGCCGGTCACAGCGTCGGCAAGCCTGTAGGCATCCAGCGGATCGCGCCTTGCCTTGCCGATGAACCGGTCGGCCGCCTCGGTGATGTCGAAGCCGCCATGCTCGGCGAGCAGGATCGCCTGGCGGGCGCTGCCGCCGGCGCGTTCGATTAGCGCGCCGCGCGCCTCCGGCGCGTCCGGCAGGCCCGAGCCGAACGAGCCGAGCACCGCGCCGATCTCCGCCTCCGACAGCGGCGAAAAGCGCATCACCTGACAGCGCGAGCGGATGGTCGGCAGAAGGGTTCCGGGCGAATGCGAAATCAGGAGGAAAATGGCGCGCGCCGGCGGCTCCTCGAGGCTCTTCAGGAGCGCGTTGGCGGCGTTTCGGTTCATCTCATCGGCCGCGTCGACGATCACGACACGATAGGCGTCGTCATGCGCGCGCAGCGACAGGAAGCGGCCGACGCGCCGCACCTCGTCGACCGTGATCGCGCCCTTGAACTTCTTCGTCTTGTCGTCATAGGGCCGCGTCAGGTGCAGCACCGCCGGATGCGCGCCGCTGGCCACCTGACGCGCCACGGCGCTGGCCGGATCCGGCCTGCCAAACGTCTCCGGCGCATCCTCCGAACGCGGATACGACAGGAGATGGTGCGCGAGATGGAACGCGAAGGTCGCCTTGCCGATGCCCTTCGGCCCTGTCAGCAGCAGGGCGTGATGCAGCTTGCCGGCGTGGTAGGCCGCCGCGATCTGGGCGGCATGTTCGGCATGGCCGAACAGATGCGGGTTCTCGGCCGGTTCCGGGATGTCGGGCAGGCTGTCGGCCTGTTCGGGCGCAAGTCGCTCGCTCATGCGCCCCGCACCCGCCGCCTGGTTGTCGCAGCGCTCCGGCGAGACAGATGCGCACGCACCGCCTGCTCGATATCCGCTGCAACCTTGCCGGCCGGCGCCGAGGCGTCGACCACAACGCAACGTTCGGGCTCACGCTTTGCGATATCGAGGAAGGCCCGCCGGCGCCGCTCGTGGATGTCGAGCGTCTCCTTCTCGAACCGGTCCGCCGTATCGCCGCCCCGGCGTTCAGCCGCGCGTGCCAGCCCAAGCGCCGGATCGAGATCGAGGATGATCGTCAGGTCCGGCACCATGCCGTTGATTGCCACCGCTTCGAGCGCCCGCATGAAGCCTGCGTCGAGATCGCCCGTCACCCCCTGGTAGACCCGCGAGGAATCGAGGAACCGGTCGCACAGCACGACCCTGCCCTTCTCGACGGCGGGGCGGATCACCTGTTCGACGTGATCGGACCGCGCCGCGGCAAACAGGATCGCCTCCATCGCCGGCCCGAATGTCTCGGCCGCGCCTGACAGCAGAACGTGGCGCACCGCCTCCGCGCCCGGCGAGCCGCCCGGCTCGCGGGTTACCAGCACGTCGAGTCCATCGGCGCGCAGCGCCTCGGCCAGCCGCACGATCTGCGTCGACTTGCCGGCGCCCTCGCCGCCCTCGAATGTCACGAAAAGTCCGCGCGCCAAGAATCCACCATCGTGCCGGAAACACGGTCCAAGCGTTTATTCGCCCGGCCGGGAAAGGTCCACCGGCATCAGCGCAGCCAGCCGATGGCGAGTTCCTCGATCGCGTCGAGCGTGCGCTGCGACAGCGAGCCCACGCCGACCGATTCGGCGGCGTAGAGCGGCGTCTCCTGGGTCAGCATGTCCCCGACCCAGATCTTCAGCTTTCCGACAGGCTGTCCGGCCTGGACGGGTGCCTCGACGGGCCCCTCATAGACGATGCGGGCAATCACCTTGTCGCGGTTTTCCGCCGGAACGAGCATCGATACCGCGCCATGCGCCGACAGCCTGACCCGCGATTTCTCACCGCCGAAGGTCTTTGCCTCGCCGACAGTCTCGTCGGCTCTGAAGATCTCGATCTTCCGGAAGGCCCGCATTCCCCATTCGATCAACCTGCGTGCCTCGTCCACGCGTTCTTTTTCCGTCGCCAGTCCGCTCATCGCGAGGAACAGCCGCTTGCCGTCGCCCGCCGCCGAGGCAACGATGCCGAACCCCGCTTCCTCCGCGTATCCGCTGGCCAGCCCGTCGGCGCCGATGCCGAGCTTTATCAGGGGGTTCTTGTTCTGCTGGTTGATGTTGTTCCACTTGTATTCGCTCTGCGCGAAGAGCGGATAGAACTCCGGATAGGTCTTCCAGATATGGCGCGCGAGCGTGACGAGGTCGCGCACCGTCACGATTTGGCCTTCGGCGGGAAGGCCGGTCGGATTGACGAAGACCGACTTCGTCATGCCAAGCTGCTTCGCCTTTTCGTTCATCTCCTCGGTGAACTTCGCCTCGGAACCGGACATCCCCTCGGCCATGACGATGCAGGCGTCGTTGGCGGTGATCACCACCGCGCCCTGGATCAGGTCCCCCAGTGGAACGAAGGATTTGATCGCGGCGAACATGGTGGCGGTTCTTGAAGGCGCGCCGCCGGTTCGCCAGGCATGTTCGCTGACCTGGAACGTCGTCTCCCGGCTATAGCGCCCGGATTGGAGCGCATCGAAGACGACATCCATCGTCATCAGCTTGGCCAGCGACGCCGGCGGGAACGGCGCATCCGGATCCTTGGCATAGAGGATCGTGCCTGTCTCGGCATCGATCATGAATGCGCGGGCCGCCTTCGTCTCGAGCTGCGCCAGCGCTGCGCAGGCTGTGAGGACGAGCCAGACGGTGGTGGCAAACGCCGTCCTGAAGCCGCGCACGACCTTCGGTTCCAACTGATACCCTCCAAAACCCGAAAACCATCCTACCGGCCCTGCGCGGAGGCAGGAAGGCTCAAAGACGCGAGAATTGTGGGCGGATGTGCGCGAGCGTTCAGTTGCGGACGATGAAAGCGTCAGTTGCGCCTCTGTCCCAGGCCGACCGAAGCAGGTCGTCGATTGCCATGGATTGCTTCGGCCGAGCCGTTACAGAGTACCAGACAGTCGACCCGTCCCTGCTCTGCTCGATCGATGCCAGCGCAAGCGGCACGAGTTCGCTCACCAGACGCTCGGCTTCCGAGCGATCGGCAAACGTCCCCACGGACACATATTCAGCCTGGCCAGTCTGTCCTGCCGTCTGCGACGACAGGAGTTGTGCGGGCGACAGACCACCCTTGGCGACCTCGTCGAAGGGAGCCGCCGAACGTTCCGAATGCGCTTCGGCATATCCGAGAACCGCCGTCTTGCCATCGCGGCCTCCCAGACGGGCGAGCGGCCGGTCGGCGATGACCGGACCGTTCTCGGGGAATTCCAGCGCGCCTTCGTCGTTGAAGGACGCCGAACTGGTCATCTGCCCCGGAAAAGCCGCCGCGACCGCCTGCGATGCGCCGATGCCCATGGTTGGCGTCGGCCCGGCCATGGCGATCATCACGCCCGTTGCCAGCCCGTCCGACGGATCGGGACCGTTCTTGCCCGGCCGGTACGAGGCCAGCAGATATTCGTCGTCGCTGCCTTCGAGCGGCGCGCGTCCGACATAGTCGACCTTAACGTCCGCGATGCCGCTGTGCTTGTAGTCGAGCATCTCGGCGGCCCTGCTCGACAGGTCGATCACGCGGCCATGGGCGAAGGGTCCGCGGTCATTGACGCGCACGATCACCGAGCTGCCGTTCTTCAGGTTGGTGACGCGCGCATAGCTCGGCAGCGGCATGGTCGGATGCGCCGCCGACAGATGCGTCATGTCGTAAATCTCGCCATTGGCAGTGAGCCGCCCGTGAAAGGCGTCGCCATACCAGGAGGCCTTGCCCTTCTTCGAATAGCCCGGCTGCTCCTTCGGATAGTACCATTTGCCGGCGACCTGATACGGCTTGCCGAGCTGGTCGCGGCCACCGCCGCGCGGCAGGCGCGAGCGCAGGTTCGTCATGCGCGGGCTGGCCTTGCCGTAGATGGATTCGGGAAAATATTCCTTGGATGTCGGCCGCTTGGAGATCGAAACCTTGGGCTCGTGCGAGCTGCATCCGGCAAGGGCGGCGGCAAAGGCGATCAGCGAAATGATTGCGCCGGATTTGAGCGCCCCGCGGCCCCTCTTTTCGGTCATGCTATGATTGTCCCCGCGACTTCCGCCAATCCGCCGGACCGGCGCTTGCCTTCCCATGAATGCCGGCCAATCCCCGCCCGGCAGTCCGATCTTTTTTCTAGCGCCCAAGTCTTTAGCGCAATGTTAATTGATTGTGACCCGAAGCGGGCGAATTTGTGACGGACGGGAAAGCGAGCGGATGCCGGCCCCTAAGGCAATGGATGCGGTGGTTTCGCGGAAAGGCCATTGGCGGAGGGAGTGGGATTCGAACCCACGGTGAACTTGCGCCCACGCCGGTTTTCAAGACCGGTGCCTTAAACCGCTCGGCCATCCCTCCGGATAGCCCCGTTTAGCGTGAAATGTCGCGGCGACACAAGCCGCGCCGCGCGCGTCGAAGCGCACGGTGCGGCCGCCAGGCGGGGCGTTGCTGCAGTCCTGGACGATGGAGTGGCGCCGCGGCCAAGGGCCGGCCGCGGCGCACTTCTCAGGCCGCGAAGCAGCCGACTCTGGTCACGGGGGTAAAGCGCGGGCGCCCCTTCGCTCCGCCGCGCGCCATCGTCTGCGGCACCGACGGATCGGACACAAAGCGCTTGTAGGCCTCCTCGTCCTGCCAGTCGATCAGGACGATCACACGGTCGGAACCGTCCGCGGCCGACAGTACCTCGGCGCCGCGGCTGCCGTGCGCCTCCCGCTTCTCCCTTCCGTCCGTCGCGAATATCGACAGGAAACGCGCGAGATCCTCGATCTCGACTTCTGCGAGCGTCGTATACATGGCATCGCCTCCTCAGAGCGGCGCGCGCGTGGCGCGCGAGAGCGGCAGGTTGAGCGTGAAGCGCGACAGGCCCGGATCGGCGACGCCGAAAGCGGCAAGGCGGGGCGTATGCTTCGCCACATAGGCATCCGCGGCCTGCGGCGTCTCGAAGAGATAGACGCCGCCCGAGCGGCGGGTCTCGCGGTTCTCGCCCCACAGTTTCCAGATCAGGCCCGGCTGTGCCGAGATGTCCGCGGCGAGGTCGCGGCAGGCGGCCTCGAGGTCGGCGCCCCACGGCCCGTCGAAGCCGAAGTCGAATTGAAGAAGAGTCGTCATCCGATTGTCCTTTGCGGTGGTGGCCGTGCGGCCATGCCCGGGCCTATACGTCCGCCTTGATTTTTCGATAATCCGGCTGCAAGTGGCGCCGCTCGACACTCAGGGTGTGGGATGAGATGGATACGGTCACGAGCATGCGCACCTACGCCCGGGTGGTCGAACTGGGCGGGCTCGCCGCCGCCGCCCGCTCGCTCGGCATGTCGCCGGCGATGGTCGCCAAGCATCTCGGAAATCTGGAAGAGCGCACCGGCGCCCGCCTGCTCGACAGGACGACGCGCTCGGTCCGGCCGACCGTCGCCGGCCAGGCCTATTACGAACGCGTGGTCGCCGTTCTCGACGCGCTCGACGAGGCCGAGGCCGAAGCCGGAGCGGATACGGCGTCGCCCCGGGGCAGACTGCGCCTGACGGCGCCGGTGGAGTTCGGGCAGGAACATCTCGCGCCGCTCGTTGCCGAGTTCATCGAGCTCCATCCCAACGTCTCGGTGGTCTCCGATTTCACCAATCGCAGCGTCGACCTCGTGCAGGAGGGCTTCGATCTCGCCATTCGCGTGGCGGCCTGCCATGCACGCCATGCGGCCTTGATCCGGCCGATTACAGTTGCGCCGCCGTCATTGCCGGCCTTGCCTTCCTTGGACAGAACAGCGGACGGGCGCGCACCACGGGCGAAGAGCTGCGCGCCGTGACGCTCTAGGACCGACGCGAGGCCGATCGCTTCCTTGCCGGCTTTGATCGGCGAGATGCCGAGCGGTGCCGAGATGCGCAGAATGTCCTGATACCGGAAGGTTCGCTCGCGGCCGTTGGACTGGCGCTGCGCATAGAACGGCTCGCCGGTGGTTTCGTCCTGCTTCGCGGTTATCGACATCGGGTCCAGCCGGATGAACTCGACAACCTGGCCTTCGCCGTTCCGGTTCGCGTAGGCATAGCCGGCGTCATGCAACAGGGCGTCGGCAGTCAGGGCGGCACGAAGCTCGCCGGCCGATGTCCAGTCGTTCGCCCAATCGTGCACAAGGGCGTAGGCCGGATGATGAATAGCGGCTTGCTTCGCGCCATCGTCAACGGCGAAGACTTTGGCGGGAAGCGAGCCTATCGCGCCCGTTACCAGCGCAATAGCAGAATAGACGGCCGGGACTCGAATAGCCGTCGCGGGACCGATGGCCGGGCCGGCAATCGACGGCATCGCGCCGAAGATTTCGGCGGCAAGCGGGTCGGTGAGGGTGACGGCTTTCCTTTCGGCACCCTTGCCGAACAACGCTTTTACTGACTCGGAAATACGCAAACGCGAGACGCCTACAAATTTGACTGTAGGAATATTGTCTCATGGCGGATTCGGCTTGTGAATCCCCTTCCTTAGAAAAAATACGAAAATATTCCTACTTCGGCAATCCCGTGGTCGACGGACTCGGATCGGACATATTCGCTTCGTATGAAGATCGGACTCGATACGCCGCCGCAATAAGCGTAGATTCTCGCGGTTGAGCACGCGCCGGCTTATGGCGCATGGGAGTGATCCCGAAGTGGGGAGAATAGCATGCCCTTCTCAGATATCACCTACCCTGAAGAACTCTCTGTGCTTACTGAAGCCCTACGGCTCTACTGCCTCGAAGCCCATATCGAACCGAAATCGCCGGACTACTACGACGCGGGCAAGAGAGCGATGATGCTCTATTTGCAAGGCATCTCACCAGAAGAGCTAGCGGAAGCAATGCGCTCTGGTGATCTACCAAGCACGAAGCGATATGGTTAGACATCGGTAGCGGGACTGCGCATGCTCCGCTAGGTCAGCGCGAACCGGGGCAGCTTATCGATTGCGACCTTGCGCGCTTTGATAGTCACGTCACCGTAGCTGTCGCCGGCCGTTCGCCCGGCGTGGCCTTGGATTGCGTCAGCGACACGATCCGAGAGGCCGAGTTCGTTTGCCAGCGTCTTGAACCGGTGCCGCCACCCGTGGTTTGGGCTGACGCCTTCCGGCACCACGCCGATCGCCTGAAGCCAATTGCTGACACGGCCGGACGCCGTGCGTGCGCCGATGATCGCCTTTTCGCCCTTGGACTTGTGGAAGAGCGGGCCGGGGGAAGCGGCCTTGACGAAATCGAGGAAGCCCAACTCGACAAGCTGCGGATGCAACGGCACGTCGCGGTATTGGCCGGTCTTGACCGAACCGGCATCGGGCGTGATCCGCATGACCGGCACGCCGCCTTCGTCGCGGATATCCTCTTTCCGCAGTTGGGTAACTTCCGTGATGCGTGCGCCGGTGAAGGCGCACAAGATCGGTGCCCATTTCTTCGCGGCGGCGATCTCTGCGCTTTCCTTTTCGGGCTTCACGTAGGTGAGCGTCGCCTTCACGATCGCCAACGCCTCATCGTCTCGGAAGCCTTTCTCGCGCGACTGGACAGCCTTCGTCACCTTCACCTTGACGCCATTCGCCGGATTGGCCGGGATGCGCTCATTCTGCGCAGCCCAATTCAGGACAGCGCGCAAGCCTGTCAGATGCACGTCGCGCACGGTGCGCGGTGAGAGCGTCTCTAGGAGCTTGTCGCGCCACGCGATCAAGTCCTTCTTCGTGATCCGGCTAGCGTCATTGTGCTTCAGGAATTTGCGCAGGTGATCGAATACCGGCACCCACCGCTTTTCGGCGACAGCGCCCTTCCCTCCCCGCTTCAGCTCGCGAATGTAGTCATTGAACAGGCCGGTGAGCGAAACAGGGTCCGGCGTGTCTTCCTGTGCCACGCCAGCGGCCACAACGGGGTGCGACGGCTTACCGGTGAAGTCGCCTTCGTTCCGTTCAGCCTCGCGCGCCATCGCCTCATATGCCGATGCGCACAGACCTTGCGCCAATGTGCGCCATTCCGGCGAGCCGATGACGGCATCGAAGCTGCCACGAAGGCGAAGCCGTTCAATCCGATCGCCGACAAGCTCGCCTAACTCGGCATCGGATAGCTTGCCGGCGAAGCCGTCGCGGTAGCGGCGGGCTTGATCGGCATCGACTTCCATTTCGGCGTAGCGGTGATCCTGTGCCCGGATTTCAGCGTCCAGCCGGGTCCGCTCTAGATAGTCCTGCCAGACCATTGCCGGCATAGCCATCGGGTAGTGCCCGACGCGGATATCGCGCCTTTGAGCCTTGCTCGCCCGCTCGCGTGCAATCCCGATTTGCACCTGCATGGTCGCGAGGGCGGCCGGCAAATTCGCTTTCGCGACGCGGCGATCGGCTCCCAAAGGGGTCCGAAGTTCCGTCTTGCCGTCCAGATATGATCGCAGTGCTTTTGGAATCACGATCCGGGCGTAATAGCGACCGTCTCGATTTAGCAGGTGCTCGACCTTCGTTCCCATCTGTTTCCGCCGCCGTTTTGTAACGAACTTTGTAACAGAAAGATGGGCGCAACACCGAGAAAGTCAACAGGTCCAAGAGATGCTTGGGGTTGAACTGGTGCTGCCAGAGAGGATTGAACTCTCGACCTCTCCCTTACCAAGGGAGTGCTCTACCACTGAGCTACGGCAGCGTCTCCAGGAACGCGGCGGCTTTTGCCACACGAAGGCCTGATGCGCAAGCCGCGTTGCGATGCTATTGGTCGAGCCGAGATCCACGAGCATTCACCCGGTCCGATAGATGTCGGCGAAAGACCAGACGCAGAAGTCGAAACAGGGGCGCCCGTCCCGGCTGTCCGAGCAGTTGCGCGCCAATCTGATGCGCCGCAAAGCCCAGGCGCGGGCACGCCGCGAAGGCGGCGCCGACGAGCGTCCCGAGGGGATTGCGCTGGCGCCGCCCGTTCCGGGCAAGGACGACGCCAGTCGCGAGTAGAGCCGCGATCCGGAATTTCGCCGCATTGGGCTGGCGAATGGGCTGATCCGCGACGGGGACGCGCGGACCTCCGAAGGGACCGTTCCTTGAAGCCGGGCATTGCTTGGGCTAGACGGTGTCTTTCGGCGACTCTCGCGGTGCAACCCTCCCCGCCGAACGCCATTTCTTCTTCGAAAGATCTCTCATGGACAGAATCAGGATCACGGGTGGACGCAAGCTCGAGGGCGTGATCCCGATTTCGGGCGCCAAGAACGCGGCATTGCCGCTGATGATCGCCTCGCTGCTCACCCGCGAGACGCTGACGCTCGAAAACGTTCCGGACCTCGCCGACGTCAACCAGCTGATCAAGATCCTCGGCAATCACGGCGTCGACATCTCGGTCAACGGCCGCCGCGGCAGCCAGAAGGAAGGCTATTCGCGCACGGTCAACTTCACCGCCGGACAGATCGTCGACACGACCGCGCCCTACGAACTGGTGTCGAAGATGCGCGCCTCGTTCTGGGTCATCGGCCCTCTCCTGGCGCGCATGGGCGAGGCGAAAGTGTCGCTGCCGGGCGGCTGCGCCATCGGCACCCGGCCCGTCGACCTTTTCCTCGACGGGCTGGCGGCGCTCGGGGCCGAGATCGACGTCGACAACGGCTATGTGGTGACGCGGGCGAGGCATGGGCTCAAAGGCGCGCGCTTCGTCTTCCCGAAGGTCTCGGTCGGCGCGACCCATGTGCTGATGATGGCGGCGTCGCTCGCCCGCGGCGAGACCGTGCTCGAGAACGCCGCGCGCGAACCCGAAATCGTCAACCTCGCCGAGTGCCTCAACCTGATGGGCGCCAGGATTTCCGGTGCCGGCACGTCGACTATTCTGATCGAGGGCGTCGACTCGCTCTCCGGCGCCACCTGCAGCATCATCCCGGACCGTATCGAGACCGGCACCTATGCGATGGCGGTGGCGATGACCGGCGGCGACGTCGTGCTCGAAGGCGCGCGGGCGGAACTGCTTCAATCGGCGCTCGACGTGATCGCGCAGACCGGAGCCGAGATCACGCCGCTCAATCACGGCATCCGCGTGCGTCGAAACGGCCACGGCATCGAACCGGTCGACATCACGACAGAGCCCTTCCCCGGCTTCCCGACCGATCTGCAGGCGCAGTTCATGGGCCTGATGACGATGTCGAAGGGACGTTCGCGCATCACCGAGACGATCTTCGAAAACCGCTTCATGCATGTGCAGGAACTCGCGCGGCTCGGCGCGCACATCGCGCTTTCAGGCCAGACCGCGGTCGTCGAGGGTGTGGCGAAGCTCAAGGGTGCGCCGGTGATGGCGACCGACCTGCGCGCCTCCGTATCGCTGGTCATCGCCGGCCTCGCAGCCGAGGGCGACACGATCGTCAACCGCATCTACCACCTCGACCGCGGCTTCGAGCGGCTGGAAGAGAAACTCACCGGCTGCGGCGCATTGGTCGAGCGGATTTCCGACTGAGCGGCCAGACGCACGGGTTGTTGTTGCGCCGCATCACGAACCCGCCTAACTACGGGCCGTAACCGATTGGCAACGCCCGCAAAGGCGACGGACCCGCATGGAACAGCTGAAACTCCTGGCCCTCGATGCCGACGATCTGGAGATCGTCTCCGCCCATGTCCAGGACGCCGTGATGCAGGTCGGCGCCTTCGACTGGCGGCCGAAAGAGAAGCGGTTCCTCATCGAAATGAACCGCTTCGTGTGGGAAAAGGCCAGCGGAGCCTTCCGCAAGCACAATGAGCGGCGGCGCAGCGTGCTGCATTTCGATCGCGTGCTCGCCGTCCGCTCGGCCGGCATCGACCGCGCCAAGCCGCAGGACGTGCTGTCGCTTCTGACCGTCGGCTTCGCCGAGGACGATGCGCCCGCCGGCACGATCGAGCTGCTCTTCGCCGGCGGCGGTTCGCTCGCTCTCGACGTCGAATGCATCGAGGCGCGGCTGACCGATCTGGGTGCGGCCTGGGCTGCCTCGTCGCGGCCCGTGCACGGGAACTGAGCGGCCATGGCGATCACGCTCGACGCATCCGCGGCCGATTTCGAGAGCCGGTTCGGCGCGTTCCTGGCAACCAAGCGCGAAGTCTCGGAGGACGTCGATGCGGCCGTCCGGCAGATCATCGCGACGGTGCGGGCCGGCGGCGACGATGCCCTGTTCGAATACAGCCGCCGTTTCGACCGTTTCGATCCGTCCTCGGGACGGCTGACCGTCACCGAGGCCGAGATCGACGCCGCCTTCGGCCGCGCCGATCCTCAAACCGTCGAAGCGCTGACGTTGGCGCGCGATCGCATCGCCGCGCACCACGCGCGCCAACGGCCGGCGGACGACCTCTACACCGACGCGATCGGCGTCGGGCTGGGCTCCCGCTGGACAGCGGTGGAATCTGCCGGGCTCTACGTTCCGGGCGGCACGGCGAGCTACCCCTCCTCGGTCCTGATGAATGCATTGCCGGCCAAGGTGGCGGGTGTCGAGCGGGTGGTGATCACCGTCCCTGCGCCGGACGGCCTCGTCAATCCGCTCGTGCTGGTTGCCGCGCGGCTGGCCGGCGTCAGCGAGATCCATCGCGTCGGCGGCGCTCAGGCGATTGCAGCACTCGCCTACGGCACGCAATCGATCCGGCCTGTGGTCAAGATCGTCGGACCCGGCAACGCCTATGTCGCCGCCGCCAAGCGCCAGGTCTTCGGCACCGTCGGCATCGACATGATCGCCGGCCCGTCCGAAGTGCTGGTGCTGGCCGACGGGACCAACGATCCGGAATGGATCGCCGCCGACCTTCTCGCCCAGGCCGAGCATGACAGCGGCGCCCAGTCGATCCTCGTGACCGACGACGCCGCCTTCGGGCGAGCCGTCGAGGCGGCGGTCGAGCGTCAGCTCGCCCTCCTGCCGCGCGGCGCCACCGCCGCTGCCAGCTGGCGCGATTTCGGCGCCGTCATTCTGGTGCGCGACTTCGACGAGGCGCTGCCTCTGGTGAACCGCATCGCGCCCGAACATCTCGAACTGGCGATCGAAGATGCCGACGCCTATGCCACCAGGGTCCGGAACGCCGGCGCAATCTTCATCGGCCGCCACACGCCCGAAGTCATCGGCGACTATGTCGGCGGCTCCAACCACGTGTTGCCCACGGCCCGCTCGGCCCGCTTCTCCTCGGGTCTCTCGGTGCTCGACTTCATGAAGCGGACGTCGATCCTGAGGCTCGGCCCCGACCAGTTGCGCGAACTGGCGCCGGCGGCGATTGCGCTGGCGCAGGCGGAAGGGCTCGACGCGCATGCGCGCTCCGTCGCCATCCGTCTCAATCTCTGAAGGCGCGGCGATGGGGAGGGACGCGAGCAACGCCAGGCTGGTCGATGTCGAACTCGACGAATCGATCGGCCGCTCGACGCCCGACGTCGAGCACGAGCGGGCGGTCGCGATCTTCGACCTCGTCGAGGAGAATTCGTTCCGCCCCGTGACCGACACCGGCGAAGGCCCCTACAAGCTCAAGCTTTCGCTGGTGGAATCGCGGCTGATCTTCGCCGTCGCGCGCGAAAACGGCGAGCCGGTGGTGACGCACATCCTGTCGCTCACGCCGTTCAGGCGGATCGTCAAGGACTACTACATGATCTGCGAGAGTTATTACGACGCCATCCGCTCCTCGTCGCCGTCGCAGATCGAGGCAATCGACATGGGCCGGCGCGGACTCCACAACGAAGGCTCCCAGACGCTGATGGACCGGCTCGCCGGCAAGATCGAGGTCGATTTCGATACCGCGCGCCGGCTGTTCACGCTCGTCTGCGTACTGCATTGGCGCGGGTAGCCGTCTTGCCCGACGCCCCGACCGGCCCGAAACCGCCCGGCTCCGTATTGTTCCTCTGCGGCCAGAACGTGATCCGCTCGCCGATGGCGGAAGTGATCGCGCGCGATCTCCTGCCGAAATCGGTCTTCGTGGCGTCGGCGGGAATTAAGCCTGGAGAGCGCGATCCCTTCGTCGACGCGGTCCTGGCCGAGCGGGGGTTTTCGCTGGGCAGCCGGTCTCCGCGGCTCCTGGACGAGCTCGAGGATGCCTATTTCGACCTGATCGTGACGCTGGCGCCGGAGGCCCATCACAAGGCGCTGGACCTGACGCGCTCGGTGGCGGCCGACGTCGAATACTGGCCGATGCCTGATCCGACGACGGCGACCGGCACGCGCGACCAGATTCTCGCCGCCTACCGGGACGTCGCATCCAGGCTCGATCGCCGCATCCGGGAGAGGTTCGCCGCCGCCGGCGACCGCCCTTCCCCGCCGACATAAGCGCTGTTCACAAAATGCGCGAGATCATATAGGTTCCGCGCGAATTCCGGCCCCAGACTCATCCTGGCTCTGTCGTGCCGGCTCTTTTCCGTGAAAAAAGGTATCGAATGCCGAAGGAAGAAGTCCTCGAATTTCCGGGTCTCGTGACCGAATTGCTGCCCAATGCCATGTTCCGCGTCAAGCTCGAGAACGAGCACGAGATCATCGCGCATACGGCGGGGCGCATGCGCAAGAACCGCATCCGCGTGCTGACCGGCGACAAGGTTCTCGTCGAGATGACGCCCTACGATTTGACCAAGGGCCGCATCACCTACCGCTTCAAGTAGGCGGCCGCACGGCGCGACAGATTGTTCGCGCACCTCACCTTGACAGGACTTCCGAAGCGATGAGCGTCTTCCAGAAGCTGGTTCTGGCCTCCGGGTCGCCGCGCCGCATCGAACTGTTGCAGCAGGCCGGCATCGAGCCCGACCGTATCGTCCCGGCCGACGTCGACGAGACCCCGCAGCGCGCCGAGCATCCCCGTTCGCTTGCCAAGCGGCTGTCGAGGGAAAAAGCCGAGAAGGCGCAGGAGAAGCTGGCGAAGGAGAGCGACTGGGAAGGCGGCTACATCCTGGCCGCCGACACGGTCGTGGCCGTCGGCCGCCGCATCCTGCCCAAGGCCGACCTGATCGACGAGGCGTCCAACTGTCTTCGTCTCCTGTCCGGCCGCTCCCACCGGGTCTATTCCGGCATCTGCCTGATCACGCCGTCCGGCAAGGTGCGCCAGAAGCTGGTGGAAAGCCGGGTGCGCTTCAAGCGCCTGTCGCGCGAGGAGCTGGAAAGCTACCTCGCCTCCGGCCAGTGGCGAGGAAAGGCGGGCGGCTACGCGATCCAGGGACTTGCGGGCACCTTCGTGGTCAAGCTCGTCGGCTCCTACACCAATGTCGTCGGCCTGCCGCTCTACGAGACGGTCGGCCTGCTCGCCGGCGACGGCTACAAGGTCCATTTCAACTGGCTGTCGGGAACCCGCGCCGCCTGACGGCATTGGGGTCCCGAACCAGCGAAACGCCGCCAGACGCAAGCCGATGTCCGACCACACCGCCAAAGTCACGCCGCTGCGCCCTCGGCGCCCCTGCCCCGAATGCGGCCGGCCGTCGGCGCGCGCGACCTATCCGTTCTGCTCGGCCCGCTGCAAGGACGTTGACCTTCATCGCTGGCTGACCGGCGCCTATGTCATTCCGGGCCGGGAAGACGAGGAAAACGACGTCAGCAGCGACGCCGGCAACGACACGCCGCGCGGCTGACGCGCCCCATCGCAGCGGCGACACGTTCCTTTCTCCGCGGTTCCGGATTTGTCGTTCGTAGCGCTGGACAGGGACGAATCCCGTGCTATAACCCGCCCGCTTCAGGTGGCCGCCAACGCCTCCGCCCGGACTTCGCTCCGGTCCGCTTTCGCCCGCGAAAGCCAGTGCCCAGTTAGCTCAGTTGGTAGAGCAGCGGATTGAAAATCCGCGTGTCCGTGGTTCGAATCCGCGACTGGGCACCATTTGTTCTCTGCTTAAGTGAGATCAAAAAGCTGCGGGAGCGGCCTGTGGGGATGCATCTGAGGTTTCCCCTGGACGGCGATGTTGTCCCGATCACCGTCAACCAAGATGACGCATATCTCCTTATCGATTTTGATAATGGTGACGGCTGCAATGCTGCGACACTTGGTCGAATCTAGTGTCGAGTAGCCGAACCGGCTGATCGGGAGGTGTGTCTGTCCGCTTAGTAGCCTTGACGCAGTGATACGCTAGAACGCATATTAATAACCGGGGTAATATTCAGCCAAGCGGCGTCCCGTCGAGAGCGGCGCAACTTCGCCGCTGGCTGATCATTGGGGAGGAAGGCATGTACTATACTCGTTCAACGGCGGCTTTGGGATTGGCGCTTGCCTCTGGTTCTCTCTTGGGGGGTGGGGTCACGGACGCTGCTGCCCAAAGCAAGCATTTCCGAGGTAACGCGTGTCTTATTTCGGCGACTGCTGCGTGCGCTTCAGTGGGCTGGAAGGTCGGCGATTGCGGAAACGTCCGATTTGTCCCACCGAACTGGAATGGCAGCGGAAATCAGACGAAGTTTTCCTTCCACTGGAATTATTTCGCACAGCATTATTCGTATAATGGAAGTCTAGTAGGGACTGTGTTCCGACCGGTTCAGGTCGGCAATATAGGTAGCAGCCACTATTCGTACACTGGCTCAACTGCCCGCGTAGGGGGGCAGGTTCCAGCCAGTCCAGCGGCAGGTGCGCCGTTGTTATCGAACACGATTTTCATTACACGGTTCGACGACATCGCGGGTTGCAACATTGCACTGCGCTTTCAGGGCCAACGCTATCCGCTGCCTTAATGATGTTCGTCGCATAAGCGTGCATGGCGAACGGGTAACGATGAAGCCTGACGAATGTTGGTGAAGTCCGAGGACTGAAGCCTCTTGGAGGCCGGGGCATCGAAGTTCCGGCTCACCTTGTCGGGTAGCGGCGGCCTTCGACGAATCAGCCCTTTTGATCGTTACCTTATAGCTTGAGGCGCCTCGCCGCCGAGACGCGATCGAAATGTGCCCAGTGCGCAGGGATGATGGTTCCCTCCCCTTCCAGGCGGCTTGACCCGGAGCCGCCGCCACCGCAACAGTCCGGTTTCGAACTTACCGGAAGGGAACAAGATGGCGGCAGAGGCAGCAGGGCACGCATCGCTCGCGAGCGAACTCATCTCTGTCGTGTCGCTGCTCGGCGCGGGCGTGCTCGCCGTCCCGATCTTCAAGCGGGTGGGGCTCGGCTCGGTGCTCGGCTATCTCGCCGCCGGCCTCGCCATCGGCCCCTGGGGCTTGCAGCTCTTCACCGACCCGGCGGCGATCCTTCATGTCGCCGAACTCGGCGTGGTCATGTTCCTCTTCATCATCGGGCTCGAAATGCAGCCGTCGCGGCTGTGGGGGCTGAGGGGCGACATCTTCGGCCTCGGCGCCGCGCAGGTCGCCGTCTGCGGCCTGCTCCTGATGCTGTTCGGCATGGCGATCGGCTTTCCGTGGATCCAGTCCTTCGTCGCCGGCATGGGCTTCGTGCTCACCTCCACCGCGATCGTCATGCAATTGCTGGAGGAGAAGGGCGAGATGGCGACGCCCGGCGGCCAGAGGATGGTGTCGATCCTGCTGCTCGAAGACCTCGCCATCGTGCCGCTCTTGGCGATCGTGGCCTTCCTCGCTCCGAATTCCGGCCATGACGACGGAGGTTCCGTTTGGGCCACCGCCGGCATCGCGCTTGCCGCGCTCGGCGGCCTCGTCATCGCCGGGCGCTACCTGCTCAACCCGATGTTCCAGCTTCTGGCGGCGGCGCATGCGCGCGAGGTGATGACCGCCGCTGCGCTTCTGGTCGTGTTCGGCGCGGCACTCGCCATGGACATGGGCGGCCTGTCGATGGCGATGGGTGCGTTCCTCGCCGGCGTGCTCCTGTCCGAATCGACCTTCCGCCACCAGCTTGAGGCCGACATCGAGCCCTTCCGCGGCATCCTGCTCGGCCTGTTCTTCATGGGCGTCGGCATGTCGCTCGACCTCGGCGTGCTGACGCGCGAATGGCAGCTCATCGCGACCGCCGTGGTCGGTTACATGGCGCTGAAATCGATCGGCATCTACGCCGTCGCCCGTTTCCTCAAATCGTCGCACCGCGAAGCGCTGATGCGCGCGGTCTACATGGCCCAGGGCGGCGAATTCGCCTTCGTGCTCTACGCGGCAGCCACGGGCGTCGGCATCTTCACCGCCGACAAGAACGCCGCGCTGACGGCGACGATCATCATCTCGATGGCGCTGACTCCGCTCATGATCATGCTGCTTCCGCGCCTGCTGCCGCCCGAGGAACAGTCGCTCGACGGCATCGACGTCGTCGACGGGCTCACCGGCAACATCCTGATCATCGGCTTCGGCCGTTTCGGCCAGATCGTCAGCCAGCCGCTCATCCTGCGCGGCGTCGATGTTTCCATCATCGACAACGACGTCGAGATGATCCAAGTCGCCGGCCGCTTCGGCTTCAAGGTCTACTACGGCGACGGCACACGGCTCGACATCCTGCACGCAGCCGGCGCCGACAAGGCGCAGGCTGTGTTGATCTGCGTCGACAAGGCTGAAGCGGCCGTGCTCATCGCCGAGCATCTGAAGGCGAATTTCCCGATGGTGCCGGTCTTTGCGCGCGCCTTCGACCGTGGAGCCGCGCTGAAGCTCGTGCATGCCGGCGTGGAGTTCCAGCTGCGCGAGACGCTCGAATCGGCGCTGACCTTCTCCGGCGAGGTGATGCAGTTCATCGGCGTGCCCTATGCGGAATCTGCCGAGACGATCGAGGAAGTCCGCAGGCGCGACCAGGAGCGGTTCACCCTGCAGCTGTCGGGCGACATGTATGCCGGCAGCAACCTGTTCAAGGGCAATCAGCCGCTGCCGGCGCCGGTCGCGACGCCGAAGCGCGCCGGCAAGGCCCTCAACAAGGAAGCCGAGGATCTCTTGCGAGGAGATTCGACGGGAACCGAGCAAGGAGCGAAGCCATGAGCCAATCCGAAATTTCCGCCATCACCGGATTCTGGCGATCCGCCGGCCCCGATGCCTGGTTTCGCAAGGACGCGGCGTTCGACGCTGACTTCAGGCAAAGGTTCGAGCCGCTGCACTGGCGGGCGGCCCGGCGGGAGCTCGACGACTGGCAGGCATCGGCCGAAGGCGCCTTCGGTCTGATGCTGCTGCTCGACCAGTTTCCGCGCAACTGCTTCCGCGGCACAGGCCACATGTATGCGACCGACCCGCTGGCGCGCCACCACGCGCGCCTCGCCGTTGCCGCCGGCCACGACCGCGCGGTCGAGGAACTGGTGCGCCACTTCTTCTACCTGCCGTTCTCGCATTCGGAGAACCTCGCGGACCAGGAATATGCCTGCTCGCTCGGAGAGCACCTGGGCGAAGAGATGATGAAGCACGCGCGCGGACATCGCGACATCGTCCTGCGCTTCGGCCGGTTCCCCCACCGCAATCCGATTCTGGCGCGTGAATCGACGCCCGAAGAGCTGCAGTTCCTCGCCGAGGGCGGTTTCGCCGGATAGCTGCGGCGTCGCGGAGGTTGTCGTTTCGGGCCGGCTGTGTCATAGGGCGCGGCTTCCGCCCAACAGGTATCCTGCCATGACCGCCCCGCGCGTCAGCTTCGTCAGTCTCGGTTGCCCGAAGGCGCTCGTCGATTCCGAGCGTATCATCACGCGCCTTCGCGCCGAAGGCTACGAGATCGCCCGCAAGCATGACGGCGCAGACCTGGTCGTCGTCAACACCTGTGGTTTCCTCGATTCCGCCCGCGACGAGTCGCTCGCCGCGATCGGCCAGGCGATGTCGGAGAACGGCAAGGTGATCGTCACCGGCTGCATGGGCGCGACACCGGAACTGATCCACGAGAAGCACCCCAACGTGCTGGCGATCACCGGGCCGCAGGCCTACGAGAGCGTCATGGCGGCCGTCCACGAGGCGGTTCCCGCAGCGCACGAGCCCTTCATCGATCTTCTGCCGCCGCAGGGCGTGAAGCTGACGCCGCGCCACTATGCCTATTTGAAAATTTCCGAAGGCTGCAACAACCGCTGCTCCTTCTGCATCATCCCGGCACTGCGCGGCGATCTCGTCTCGCGTCCGGCGGCCGACGTGTTGCGCGAGGCCGAGAAACTCGCCAATGCCGGCGTCAAGGAACTGCTGGTCATCTCGCAGGACACCAGTGCCTACGGCGTCGACATCAAATACCAGACGTCAGTCTGGAAGGACCGGGAAGTCCGCGCAAAGTTCCTCGACCTGTCGCGCGAGCTTGGCGACCTCGGCATCTGGGTGCGCCTGCACTACGTCTACCCCTACCCGCATGTCGACGACGTCATCCCGCTGATGGCGGAAGGCAAGGTGCTGCCCTATCTCGACATCCCCTTCCAGCACGCCGCGCCGAACGTCCTGAAGAACATGCGCCGCCCCGCGCATCAGGAAAAGACGCTGGAGCGCATCCGCGGCTGGCGCGAGACCTGCCCGGACCTCGCCGTCCGCTCCACCTTCATCGTCGGCTATCCGGGCGAGACGGACGAGGACTTCGAGATCCTGCTCGACTGGCTGGATGAAGCGAAGATCGACCGCGCCGGCTGCTTCAAATACGAGCCGGTGTCAGGCGCGCGATCCGAAGCTCTCGGCCTGCCCGCCGTGCCGCAGGAGATCAAGGAAGCCCGCTGGCACCGCTTTATGCAACGCCAGCAGAAGGTGTCGGCCGCACAGCTGACGAAAAAGGTCGGCAAGCGCCTCCCCGTCATCATCGACGAGGCCAACGGTCTCGCCGCCAAGGGCCGCACGAAATACGATGCGCCGGAGATCGACGGCAGCGTCCACATCCAGTCGCGCCGCCCGATGCGCGTCGGCGACATCCTCACCGTGAAGATCGACCGCGCCGACGCCTACGACCTCTACGGTACGGCGGTCTGAGCCTCAGCCCTTCTCGAACCGGCTGGCGAAGGCGGGAACGGTCCGCGCCATGTCCATGTCCTTCGCCTGCGCACGCTGATACGCGGGCCGCTCGGCGATCCGTTCGAGATAGCGCAGGAAGGACGGCTTTTCCGGCAGGACCTTGAGGATGTGCATGGTGAAATGCACAGCCGACGCCAGTTGCGTGTCGGCGGCGGTGAAGCGGTCCCCTGCAGCGTATATCCGCTCGCTCAGGATCCGGTCGACATAGGCGACCATATCGTCGAACACGCCGAACGAATAGTCGTTGCTCGCATAGGTGAGGCCGTGGGCCCTTGCGGAAACGCACGGGTCGAACACCGAGTCGCAATAGACCAGCATCGTCAGATATGGCCCGCGGTCCTTGTCTCCGATAGCCGGCGCAAGCCCGGCCTGCGGGAATGCTTCGGCGAGATATGTGGAGATCGCCGCGCGCTCCGTGATGATCACGCCATCATGCTCGATCGCCGGAACCTTCTTGTTCGGCTGGATCCGCCGGTAGGTTTCCGGCAACCCGCCTTCCATGCGGATGTCGACCAGCTCCAACTGATAGTCGACGCCGAGTTCCTCGAGCAGCCAGAGCGTGCCGGACGCCCGCGACCACGGTGCATGGTAGAATTTCAGCATCGTCTTTTCCTTCCTTCCCCCGTCCATATCTCTGCCTAGCACAGGCCTCCTGACATCCTTTTGTCAGGAGGGGCTTCCGGCTTTTGACGCCGAGGCAGCATCTTCTCCACGTCAAGTCGTGTCCCGCGATGGCGTTCCCCGGCTTCGGCAAGCTTCTTGCACTGAAGCCGGCATGTCCCAGAATGTGTCACCCGCCGGCCGCATCGCCACTCTGGACTGGCTCCGCCTCGTCGCGGCGCTGGCGGTGGTGGCGTTTCACTATCTCTTCCGCGGCGCAGCGGCGGACGGATTGCTCGACAGCGGCTATCCGCAAGCCGCCGGCATCGCCATCTACGGCTATCTCGGCGTCCACCTGTTCTTCCTGATCAGCGGCTATGTCATCGCATGGTCGGCGGAAGGACGCGGCTGGCTCGACTTTGCGGTTGCCCGGTTTGTCCGTCTCTATCCCGGCTTCCTCGTCTGCATGACCTTCACCTTCGCCGTGATGTTCGCCGTCCAGCCGGAATGGGGAAGCGTCACGATCAGGCAGTACGTGGCAAACCTGTTCATGTTCGCGCCGGCGCTCGGTGAACCCTTCGTCGACGGCGTCTACTGGTCGATCATCCTCGAGCTGATCTTCTATGGCTGGGTCACCGTCGCGCTGATATCCGGCGCGTTCCAGACGCTCAGGCTCGAACTCGTCGCCGGATGGCTGGTGCTTTGCGCGGTCAACGAGTTCTCGATCGGCAGCGGCGCGATGCGTTTGCTGTTCCTCACCGAATACGGCCCGCTCTTCGCCTCCGGAATCCTCATCCACCATATCCAGACCCGCGGCCGCTCCGCCGAGGCGCTGGTGCTGTTGGCGGCCTCCTTCATGCTGTCGACCAGCCTGATGGCCGTCGGCAAGGATTGGATGCAGGGCCACTATGGCGTATCCGTGCCCATGGCCGGCCTCGCCGTCGCCAGTCTCGCCATGCACGGCCTTCTGATCGCCGCGGTCCTGCTGCGCGCGAAAGTCATCCCGACGCGGCTGTCGCTCGCGCTTGGAGGGCTTACCTATCCGCTCTACCTGCTGCACCAGCACATCGGCTACGTCGCGATCAATGCGACCGCGCCGCTTCTCGGCAAATGGTCGGCCGCGGCGCTCGTGGCCGCGACGATGCTGGCGCTGTCCTGGCTGATCTGGCGATGGATCGAAACGCCGCTGCGCCATCGGCTGATGCGCGCCGTCAAGCCCGTCCTGAGCCGCCTGTCCCTGAGGTCGGGACCGCCTCAACCGGCCTGATATTCCCGGTTCGACGGAAAAGGGCGCCTTGCGGCGCCCTTCCCCTACCGTATCGCAAACCGATCACTGCTTCGGCAGCTGGTCGTCGACGCCCTGGACGTAGAAGTTCAAGCCGAGCAGTTCGCCGTCCTGAGCGGTCGCGCCGGCGGCCAGCCACTCGGAACCGTCCTGCTTCTTGATCGGGCCGGTGAACGGGTTGAATCCGCCCTTGATCTTCGCTTCGGTCTCTTCAGCCAGCTTCTTCACGTCGTCTGGCATGTTGGTGTAGGGCGCCATCACGACGTGCCCTTCCTTCATGCCGCCCCAGACGTCGACCTGCTTCCACGAGCCGTCCATCACCGCCTTTACCCGCTCGGTGTAATACGGTCCCCAATTGTCGACGATCGAGGTCAGCTGGGTCTCCGGACCGAACTTGATCATGTCGGACGCCTGGCCGAACGCCTTCACGCCGCGCTCGTGCGCGACCTGCATCGGCGCGGTCGAGTCCGTGTGCTGGGTGATGATGTCGACGCCCTGGTCGAGCAGCGCCTTGGCGGCATCTGCTTCCTTGCCCGGATCGAACCAGGTGTTGGCCCACACGACCTTGACCTTGAAGTCCGGGTTCACCGACTGCGCGCCGAGCACGAAGGAGTTGATGCCCATCACCACTTCCGGGATCGGGAAGGACGCGATGTAGCCGGCAACACCCGCCTTCGACATCTTGGCCGCGATCACGCCCTGCACGTAGCGGCCCTCGTGGAACTTCGAATTGTAGGTCGCGACATTCGGCGTGTCGCGCTTGAAGCCGGTCGCGTGCTCGAACTTCACATCCGGGAACTTGGCGGCGACGGCGTTGGTCGCATCCATGTAGCCAAAGGAGGTGGTGAAGATGATGTTGCAGCCGGAACGGGCGAAGCGCTCGATCGCGCGCTCGGCGTCCGCACCTTCCGGAACGCTCTCGAGATAGGCGATCTCGACCTTCTCCTCGCCGCCCAGATTTTTCTGCATCTCGAGCGCACCCTGATGATGCTGGTACGACCAGCCGAAATCGCCGATCGGGCCGACGTAGATGAAGCAGGCCTTGGCCTTGTCGGCCGCGAAGGCGCCGCCGGCGGCGAACAGCACGGCCGCTGAGGCTGCGAGTGCAAGTGTGAGTTTCTTCATGATGTCTTCCTCTGTGGTTGCAAGCCTTCCGGGCTTTCGGTTGAGCCGGCCTCAGCGGTCCGGCACGAAGGGGCGCCCGAGACAGGCGGGCGTGTTGATCAGCGTCAGGCGCCGGTTGCGTGAGATAAGCACAAGCACCACCACCGTCGCCAGATAGGGCAGCGCCGACAGGAACTGCGCCGGCACCGACTTGAGGACGGACAGCAGCCAGCGCCCGCCTTCGCTGAGGAACCAAAGCGGCCCGGCGCCGACGGCGATGTCGTTGGGGCTCAGCGCCTGCACATGCAGCTGGGCGATCGTGATCGCGCCGAACAGATAAGCACCGAGTAGCACGCGCGTGGGCCGCCACGAGGCGAAGACGACCAGCGCCAGCGCGATCCAGCCGCGCCCGGCCGTCATGTTCTCGATCCACTGCGAGGTGTAGACCAGCGACATCTGCGCGCCGGCGAGCCCCGCGCAGGCGCCACCGAAGGCGACCGCCGCATAGCGGATGCGGATCACCTTGATGCCCAGCGCATGCGCCGAGGTATGGCTGTCGCCGACGGAGCGCAGCGTCAGGCCCGCCCGGGTGCGGAACAGGAACCAGGACACGCCCGCCACCAGCACCAGGGAAATGTAGAACATCGGATCCTGGCCGAAGAGCAACCTGCCGAAGGGTAGATCGGTCAGCCCCGGAATGTAGATCGGCGTCAGCTTGACGCCCGGCTGGCCGACGAATGCCTCGCCGATCATGCCCGACGCGCCGACGCCGAGCAGGGTCAGCGCCAGACCCGTAGCGACCTGGTTGGTCGCGAGCGTCAGCGCCAGGAAGGCGAACAGTATCGAGAACGCGGCACCCGCCACGATGCCTGCCAGCACGCCGAGCCAGGGATTGCCCGTGGTCAGCGCCACGCCGAAGCCGATCACGGCGCCCATCAGCATCATGCCTTCGACGCCGAGGTTCAGGACACCGGAACGCTCGACGACCAGTTCGCCGATCGCCGCGATGAGCAGCGGCGTCGAGGCGGTGGCGATGGTGAGGAGGATCGACTCAAGCATCGGACTTCGCCTCCGGAAGCACGGCCGCTGGGCGCTCGCTGGGCACGAAACGGATGCGGTAGTGGATGAGCGTGTCGCAGGCGAGCACGAAGAAGAGCAGCAGGCCCTGGAAGGCGCGAACGACCTTGTCGGAGACGCCGACCTCGATCTGAGCCACCTCTCCGCCGAGATAGGTCAGCGCCAGAACGACGCCGGCCGCGACGATGCCGAGCGGATTGAGCCGGCCGAGGAAGGCGACGATGATCGCTGCGAAGCCGTAGCCCGGCGAGATCGACGGCTGCAGCCGACCGATGGCGCCCGAGACTTCCGAAATGCCCGCGAGGCCCGCCAGCGCGCCGGAAAGGAGGAACGAGAAGAAGATCGCGCCGCGTGTCGAGAAGCCGGCGAAGCGCCCTGCCCGCGGGCTCATGCCGATGACGCGTATCTCGAAGCCCTTCTTCGTGCGCGTCAGCAGGACCCAAAGCAGCACCGCGGCGACAAGCGCGAAGAGAATGCCGATATTGGCCCTGCCCGAGGCCGGCAGCAGCTCCGGCAGCACCGCGTAACCGGTGAAGCGCGGCGCCTGCGGAAAGTTCATCGCCGCCGGGTCGCGCCAGGGTCCGCGCACCAGCCAGTCGAGGAACAGCTGGGCGACATAGACCAGCATCAGGCTGGTCAGGATCTCGTTGGTGTTGAAGCGCGCCTTGAGGAAGGCAGGGATCGCGGCATAGGCCGCGCCGCCGAGCGCGCCCATGAGAAGCATGACCGGCAGCGCCAGCGGCGATTGCTGCAGGCCCGGATAAAGGATCGGCAGCATGGCGCCGACCACCGCCCCCATCACGAACTGGCCCTCGGCGCCAATGTTCCAGTTGTTCGAGAGGTAGCAGACCGCGAGACCGACACCGATCAGGATCAGGGGCGCGGCCTTGATCGCAAGTTCATGCAGCGACCAGAGGTCGGTCAGCGGCGTGATGAAATAGGCGTAGAGCGCCGCGCCCGGGCTTTTCCCCAACAGCGCGAACAGGACGGCGCCGGCAATCACCGTCAGGACGAAGGCGATGAAGGGCGACAGCGCGCTGAATAGCTTCGAGTGCTGCGGCCGCTTGGCGAGTTCCAGCCGCATCAATGCGCTCCCGTGTCCGCGCCGCCCATCAGGAGGCCGATCTTCTCGCGCGTGGCCCCCTGGATGGGGATGGTCTGCGACATCTCCCCATGCGCCATCACCGCGATCCGATCGGCGATCTCGAACAGCTCGTCGAGGTCCTGGCTGATGACGATGACCGCCGAGCCGGATCGCGTCAGGTCGATCAGGGCCTGGCGGATGCGGGCGGCAGCCCCCGCGTCGACGCCCCATGTTGGCTGGTTGACGACCAGCACCGAGGGCTTGCGGTCAAGCTCACGGCCGATGATGAATTTCTGCAGGTTGCCGCCCGACAGCGCCGAAGCCTCCGGATCCTCGGCGCTCTTGCGCACGTCCATCTCCTCGACCACCCGCTTCGTCGTCGCCTCGATCGCATCGCGGCGGATGAAGCCGAGCGCACCGCCGCCGAGAAAGGCCTTGGCGTCGGATCGATGGCGCGCGAGCAGCATGTTGTCGGAGAGCTTCATTCCCGGCACCGCGCCGTGTCCGAGCCGCTCCTCGGGCACGAAGCCGGCGCCGAGCAGCCTGCGGCCGGTGATGCCGAGCGTGCCGGCGTCGATGCTGCGGATGCGTACCGTGGCGGGATCGGCCTGGACGGCTTCACCGCTCACCGCGTCGAAGAACTCGCCCTGCCCGTTGCCGGCGACGCCCGCGATACCCACCACCTCGCCCGCCCGCACCGTCAGGCTGATGTCCTTGAGCGGCATCGAGAACGGCCCTTTCGGGGCCTGCGACAGGTTGCGGATCTCGATCAGCGGCGCGCCTTCCACATGATCCGGATGCTCGCGGTGCACCTCGTGCACGTCGCCGCCCACCATCATGCGGGCAAGCGAGCCCGCCGTTTCCTGGCGCGGATTGCAGTGGGCGACGACCTTGCCGTGGCGCAGCACGGTCGCGCGGTCGCAGATACGCTGTACTTCCTCCAGCCGATGGCTGATGTAGAGGATCGACTTTCCTTCGCCGCGCAACCTTTCCAGCGTCTCGAACAGTTTGTCGGCTTCCTGCGGGGTGAGCACCGACGTCGGCTCGTCGAGGATGATCAGGTCCGGCTCCTGCAGCAGGCAGCGGATGATCTCGATACGCTGGCGCTCGCCCACCGACAGGTCGCCGACGAGCGAGCCCGGATCGAGCGGCAGGCCGTAGCTTTGCGACAGTTCCTTAGCCTTTGCGGCGATGGCGGAAATCGGCGTGGTGCTGTCGAGCGACAGCGCGATGTTCTCGGCCGCGGTCAGCGCCTCGAACAGCGAGAAATGCTGGAACACCATGCCGATGCCGAGCCGCCTCGCCTCGCCGGGACTGCCGATCCGCACCTGCTTGCCGTTCCACAGGATCTCGCCGGCATTCGGCGCCAGCGTGCCGAACAGCATCTTGACCAGCGTCGACTTGCCGGCGCCGTTTTCGCCAAGAAGTGCGTGGATCTCGCCCTTTGCGATCTGCAGGTCGACATGATTGCAGGCGATGAGCGACCCAAAGACCTTCGTGAGCCCCCTCACGTCGAGAAGGAGCCCCGGCTCCTTTGCCGGTCCGCCCGCCAATTCAATCCCCATGCGCTGATTTTTCCAGCTCGTTCGTGTTCCCGAATGGATCGTAGGCGGCGGGACAATCAAACGCAAAGCGTTTTGCACATTGAAAGTGCTTCAACATATCCTGCGCGGATTGCAGGCAGACTTCAGGGAATGAAGACCGTCGCGCCGGTCGTCCTGCGCGCCTCGAGGTCCGAATGCGCCATGGCCGCGTCGGCAAGGGCGTAAGTCTGGTTGATATCGATCTTGACCACGCCGCTGGCCACGACATCCATCAGCGACCCGGCGATCTCTTCCAGGTCCGCGCGTTTCGCGATGTAGACGAACAGGGTCGGACGCGTCGCGTAGAGTGATCCCTTCTGCGCCAGAAGGGCGAGGTTGAAGGGCGGGATCGGACCGGACGACTGCCCGAACGCCACGAACATCCCCATCGGCCTCAGGCAGTCCAGCGAGCCCATGTAGGTGTCTACGCCGACGGAATCATAGACCACGTCGCACATCCTGCCGCCGGTGATCTCGCGAACGTCCTCGACGAAGTTGCGCTTGCGGTAGTTGATGACGTGGTCGTAGCCGTGAGCCTTCGCAAGCTCGACCTTGTCGTCCGACCCCGCCGTTCCGATCACCGTTGCGCCCAGATGCTTCGCCCACTGGCCGGCAATCAGGCCGACGCCGCCGGCAGCCGCGTGGAAGAGGATCGTGTCGCCCGGCTTCACCTTGAACGTGCGTCTCAGCAGGAACGAGGCGGTCATTCCCTTCAACATCATTGCCGCTGCCTGGCGGTCGCTGACCCCGTCGGGGAGCTTCACCAGACGATCGGCGGCGATCGACCTGTCCAGCGCATAGCCGCCGATCGGACCCGCATAGGCGACGCGGTCGCCGACCTTGAGGCCGGTGACGCCCTCGCCCAGCGACGTGACGATTCCCGCGCCCTCGCTGCCCGGAATGAGGGGCATGCCCATCGGCGACGGATAGAGGCCCGAACGGTAGTAGCAGTCGAGGAAATTGAGGCCGATCGCGGTCTGGTGGATCACCGCCTCGCCAGGCTTGGCAACCGGGTCGGGAATCTCCTCCCACTTCATCATTTCGGGTCCGCCCGTCTGGTGGACGCGGATTGCCTTGGTCATCGTCAGGTCCTTGCTGCGCCGAGTTTCGGAAAAAACTGCATGATGCCGCCGATCACGAAAAGGTAGACGCCGGTGACGGCGATGCCGATCTTCACCCAGTCGAAGGCTTCCATCTGTTGCACGAGTGCGATCGCCCCGAACGCGCACCACAGCAGCGTGATCGGCAGGTTCAGCCACCTCAGCCGCACGACGCGCACCGGATGAAGGAAATTCACCGGCACGAAGGTCAGGATGCCCGCCACCACAACCACCGCGAACGACACCCACTCGCCCGGTTCGATGACGAACAGCGTGAACACCACCATGTTCCAGACGACCGGGAAGCCCTTGAAGAAGTTCTCCTTCGTCTTCATCCCGGTGTCGGCATAGTAGATCGCGCTCGATACGACGATGATGGCGGCCGAGATGAACGACAGGTTCTCGCCCATGAAACCGCGCTGATAGAGCGCAAAGGCCGGGATGAGCACGTAGGTGACGTAGTCGATGATGTTGTCGAGCAGTTCGCCCGACCAGGTGGGAAGGATCTCCTTCACCTGCAGTTTGCGCGCCACCGGCCCGTCGATCCCGTCGACCAGCAGCGCGAGACCGAGCCACCAGAACATTGCCGTCCAGCGCTCCTCGCTCGCCGCGACCAGCGAGACGAAGGCGAGGAACGAGCCGGAGGCGGTGAACAGATGGACGGAAAAGGCCCTCGCCTGGGGCCATGTGACTTTGGTTGGCTTCCTCACCGCGCGAAGGTCCGGCTGCGCTCCGCCGCCCGGGGCAGAATCCCATCGGCATCCTCTCGTGCCGATCCCTCGGAGGCTCGATACTCCCCATCCCAGCTCACGCCCGATCCCTCCATTTCACGCGGAAGATACAGGCAGGCATCGATTTGGCACAAGCGGTAAGGAGCGATTGCACAGCCTGTCCGACTTCCCTGCCGTCCCTGCGCCACTATGTGCGCTGGCAATATTGCCGTGGATGATCGAAGACTGAGGAAACAGCGTCGGGCGCGAACATGTCCACAGAGAACGAATTTGACGTCATCGTTGCGGGAGCCGGACCGGTCGGTTCGATCGCCGCCATCGCACTGGCGCGGCAAGGCTTTGCCGTCGCGCTCGTCGGTCCGCAGCCCAACGGCGACGACCGGCGCACCACGGCGTTGATGATGCCGGCTCTGGACTATCTGGAAAAACTCGGCCTCCCGCCCTTTTCGCCCGAAGAGACCGCCCCCCTCGAAGTGATGCGGATCATCGACGCCACCCAGCGCCTTGTCCGCAGTGCGCCTGTGACCTTCCGCGCCGCCGAGATCGGAACCGGCAGGTTCGGGGTCAACATCCCGAACTCGGTCCTCCTCCGGATCCTGAAGGAAGCCCTCCAAGTCGAACCGCGCATCGTCCGCGTCGATGCGATGGTCGCCGAGTGGCGCCTTGGCGATGATCGCGCACGCGCCGTGCTGCCCGACGGCAAGGTGCTTTCCGCAAGTCTTGCCGTCGCAGCCGACGGGCGCATGTCGCCCGCGCGCGAGGCGGCCGGCATTTCCGTGGCGAAGCGCGATTACCCGCAATCCGCGCTGGTCCTCAATTTCGCGCATTCGCGCCCCCACGGCTTCGTCTCGACCGAGTTCCACACCGAGACCGGCCCCTGCACCCAGGTGCCCCTGCCCGGCGACCGATCGAGCCTGGTCTGGCTCGTCTCGCCGCAGATGGCGGTCGAACTGGCTGCACTCGACGCCGCCGAGCTTTCCGCGCGTATAGAAGAGCGCATGCAGTCCATACTGGGCAAAGTGGAGGTCGAGCCCGGGCGGCAGATCTATCCGATGTCGGCGCTCCTCCCCTCCACCATGGCCGCGAACCGGGTGGCGCTCGTCGGCGAGGCCGCGCATGTCTTTCCGCCCATCGGCGCACAGGGCATGAATCTCGGCATTCGCGACGTCGCCGACCTCGTCGATGTCGCGCTGTCGCATCGCGACGATCCGGGTTCGGAGCGGGCGCTGTCGGCCTACCGCTCCGCCCGCCGGCTCGACGTCTTGGCGCGGCAGACCGCGGTCAATTCGCTCAACATGGCGCTGCTGTCCGATCTCCTGCCCGCCCAGATTGTCCGCAGCGCGGGGCTCGGGCTTATGGCCGGCATTTCGCCGCTGCGCGAATTCGTCATGCGCGAGGGCATGCAGCCCGGCAGCGGCTTCGCGCGGATCGCCTCAGGCTGGAGGAAACAGGTCCGGCGGTAACGCGCCGGTCTTGATCAGGTAAAGCAGGCCCGTCACCGTGCCGACCGACAGCAGCGTGGTCAGAAGGATGCTGGCGGATGCGCGTTCGACCCACACCCCGTATTGCTGGGCGATGACGAAGACATTGGTTGCGGTCGGGAGTGCGGCAAGCAGAACGGCGGCATATACCCACACCGGATCGAAATCGCCGACCGCCGACAGCACGACGTAGCACAGCACCGGGTGGACGACGAGCTTGAGCGCGGCGATGAAGCCGAGCTCCTTCGGCACCCGCTTGAGCGGGCGCAGCGCCAGCGTCACGCCCATGGCAAACAGCGCGCAAGGGGCCGCCGCGCGCGCCAGCGTTTCGAGCAGGCGGTCGACCGGCACCGGTGCCCTGAAGTGCAACGCAGCCGCCAGCACGCCGACCGCCGTAGCGATGATGAAAGGGTGCAGCGCGATCTTCTTCAAGACATCGACGGCGAGCGCGGCCGGCGCGCGCTTCTCCCCCCCGGACAGCGCCATCATCATCGGCGCGACCGCGAAATGGATGATGTTCTCGAAGCAGAAGATCAGCGCGACCGGCACCGCCGCCTCCTCGCCGAAGGCGAGCAGCGCCAGACCCGGTCCCATGTAGCCTATGTTGCCGTAGGCGGAAGCCAGTCCCTTGATCGTCGATTCGGCGATGTTGCGGCTCGTCAGCATCGACCCGACGAACATCAGCGAAAACACGGCGTAGGTCGATACGACCGCGCCGAAGATGTAGCTCCACTCGGTCAGCCGTTCGATCGGGGTCTTGGAGAGAAGCTGGAAGAACAGCGCCGGCAGCGCCACGTAGATAATGAACGTGTTCATCCATCCGAGCGCCTCCAGCGGCTGGCGCGTGATGCGCGCCACCACGAAGCCGAGGAAGATCAGTCCGAAGAACGGCAGGACGAGGCCGAAGACGTCATACATGGGCGTTCGCGCTATCGTGGCGCGTCACGGCGCGTCAAGCGCCAGCGCCATTGAATCCCAACCGTTCCTGCGCCAAATAGGACCAAAGAGGTAAGCTATGGGCCAGATCCGTCAGGCGAAATTCCAGATCGGCCAGGTCGTGCGGCACCGGATCTTTCCGTTCCGCGGCGTCATCTTCGACGTCGATCCGGAGTTCGCCAACTCGGAGGAATGGTATGAGGCGATCCCCGCGCAGGTAAGGCCGCGCAAGGACCAGCCGTTCTATCATCTGCTGGCCGAGAACGCCGAGACCGAATACGTTGCCTACGTTTCGGAGCAGAACCTCCTGCCCGACGAAACCGGCGAACCGGTGCGCCACGCGCAGGTAGGCGAGATGTTCGACGCCCTGCCAGACGGCCG
Organism: Mesorhizobium sp.; assembly: GCA_019635735.1. Classification (GTDB taxonomy): domain Bacteria; phylum Pseudomonadota; class Alphaproteobacteria; order Rhizobiales; family Rhizobiaceae; genus Mesorhizobium_A. Next base: position 43,976 of record JAHBYX010000011.1, on the reverse strand, counting down.
CTACGAGCGCAAGCGCACCGCGCGGCACTGAGCCGGACAACACCGGATACTTAAGCGCATTAGCCTTGAAATGTGACGCGTCGACACTCAGATCGTCATTCTCGCGCTTGTCCCGAGAATCTACCGACGCTGGACATTGCCTAGAGAGGTAACGCTCTCAGTTGCTTGGCAAGGTCGCAGATCCTCGGATCATGCCCCGAGGACGACGCCAATGATCGGAGGGCCAGAAAGCAAAACGGGGCCTCTCGGCCCCGCTCGCATATCGACGGATATTAGAACTCAGTTGCCGGCCTTGGCCTTTTCCTGCGCTGCCTTGAGCTGCTCGGCGAGCTTCTGCTGGTTGCGCTGGATGTATTCCTCGGCCGCCTTCTGGCGCTCGGCCATGTCGCCCTGCTGCAGCGGCTCGCCGTCATAGGCGCCGGTGAAGCCCTGCAGAGACACCTTGATCGGGTTCGGCTGGTTCTGGAAATTGTAGGTGGTGAGCGTCAGGTCCGTGCCCTTCTTCAGCGCCGCCACGATGGCGTCGGTGAGCGGCGCGTCGGCGACGCAGCGGTCCTGGAAGCAGGTCGTGTATTCGAGCTTGGTCGGCTTGTTGCCGTCGATCTGCATCGTCACGCCGGCAGGAAGCAGGCGGCCGACGGGGACCGAAACCTGGAGCGCGCGGCGATTGACCTTGCCCTTGAATTCGGCCAGCTGCACGGCGGTCAGCATCTGTCCGGTCTGGGCAAGTACCTGATTCTGCACGTTGCAGATGTCGAAGTCCTGCTCCTTGCCGCAGACCTTGAACCAGCCGCGCGGCATTCCGCCCGGTCCGGCGGCGGGGGCCTGCTGGGCAAAGGCCGAAGGCACGCTCGCCGCGGCGAGGCCCAGGAGGCTCACCGCCATGACCGAGATGCGAGTAGCTTTGCTGCTCATCAAATATTTCCTCTCAGACGAAACCGTGCCCGCAATGACGGAGCGTTGCGACGCTCATTGTTGCCCAAATGAGGCAACAGGATGACTTGTGCGCGCCTGTTACACCGCATGGCCGGCGGAATCCAGCGCGAAACACATTTGCGCGACGGGTTTGGACAGCTTGGCGAAGGCTTGCGATCACATGCTAGACCGCTTCGGCGATTCGAGCGGCGGACCTTTGGGCGATGGAGGGATTGATCTGATGTTGCGCACACTTTCCATCGCCGTCGCGGTCTGTCTCTCGCTTGCAGGAGCCGCATTCGCACAGCCGTCGCACGGCATCGCCATGCATGGCGAGCCGGCGCTGCCGGCCGATTTCGACCATTTCCCCTATGCAAATCCGGATGCCCCGAAAGGGGGCGCGATCAACTATGCCATCCAGGGCACGTTCGACAGCCTGAACCCGTTCATCGTCCAGGGACAGGGTGCCTCCGGTATCGTCGACCTGCAGCGCGGCTACAATGTCTTCGATTCGCTGATGCAGCGTTCCGCCGACGAGCCGTTCTCGATGTATCCGCTTCTGGCGAAGTCGGTCGAGACCGACGCCGACCGGACCTTCGTCGAGTTCCAGCTCGACGAGCGGGCGAAGTTCTCCGACGGCCAGCCGGTGACGCCCGACGATGTCATCTTCAGCCTCGAATTGCTGCGCGACAAGGGCTGGCCGCGCTATGCCACCACGGTCAAGAAGATCGCAACGATGGAGAAGGTCGCGCCGAACGGCGTTCGTCTCACCTTTGTCCGGCCGGACCGGGAACTGCCGCTCATCCTCGCGCTCTGGCCGATCCTGCCGAAACACGCGACCGACGCCGAAACCTTCGGCAAATCCTCGCTCAAGCCGCTGGTCGGCTCCGGTCCCTACGTGGTTTCGTCCGTGCGGCCGGGGGAACTTCTCGTCCTCAAGCGCAATCCCGACTATTGGGCGAAGGACCTGCCGTCGCGGCGCGGCTTCAACAATTACGACGAGATCCGCATCAACTATTTCCGCGACGAGAACGCCATGTTCGAGGCGTTCAAGAAAGGCCTGATCGACGTCCATATCGAAGCGGACTCGAGCCGCTGGGCAAAGGACTACGGCTTCCCGGCCGTCGCCGAAGGCAAGGTCGTCAAGGACACGTTCAGGAGCGGCGTTCCGTCGGGCATGCTCGGCTTCGTCCTCAACACGCGCAAGCCGCTCCTCGCCGACAAGGCGCTGCGCCGTGCGCTCGCCGACCTGCTCGACTTCGAATGGGTCAACGAGAACCTGTTCAGCAAGTCCTTCACGCGGACGAAGAGCTTCTATGACAATTCCTCGCTGTCCTCCTTCGGCAAGCCGGCGAGCGAGGCGGAAAAGGCGCTGCTCGCCCCTTTCCCCGATGCCGTCGATCCCGACATCTTGGCCGGCACATGGAAACCGCCCGTCTCGGACGGATCCGGCCGCGACCGCGCCTTCGTGAAGAACGCCTACGACCGTCTCGCCAGGGCCGGCTACAAGCGGCAGGGCTCGGCGCTGTTGACGCCCGGCGGCGAGCCGGTCGCCTTCGAGATCATGCTGAAGAGCAAGGGCGGTGAGCCGGTTGCGCTCGCCTGGCAGCGGACTCTGGCGCTCATCGGCATCCGGCTCGACCTCCGCTCTGTCGACGACGCGCAGTATCAGCAGCGGCTGATCTCGTGGGATTTCGACGCCATCCTCAACTTCTACCCGTCGTCGCTGTCGCCTGGCGTCGAACAGGTCGGCCGCTGGGGCAGCGCCTCGAAGGACGCGCAAGGCTCGATGAACTATGCCGGCGTCGGCGAGCCGGCGGTCGATGCGATGATCGACGCGCTGCTCAACGCGCGTGACCGGCCGGCCTTCGAGGACGCCGTGCGCGCCTATGATCGCGTTTTGTTGAGTGGCGCCTGGGTCGTTCCGCTCTATCATCAGCCCGAGCAATGGGTGGCGCGCTGGAACCATATCGGCAGGCCGGACAAGACGCCCCTCACCGGCTACCAGCTCACCACCTGGTGGCGCCAACCCTGAATTTCCCGAGAGGATTGATCATGACCGAGAAGCAGAGCGTCAGCGTCGACGTCATTTCCGATGTTGTCTGCCCCTGGTGCTACATCGGCCAGAAGCGGCTGGAGAAGGCCGTCGCCTCGCTCCCCGGCGTCGACGTCGACGTGCGCTGGCGACCCTACCAGCTCGACCCGACCATTCCGCCCGAAGGCAAGGACCGCAAGGCCTATATGCTGGCCAAGTTCGGTTCGGAAGAGAAGCTGAAGCAGATCCACGACCGCATCGTGCCGCTGGGTGCCGCCGAAGGCATCGACTTCCATTTCCAGGACATCAAAATCGCCGCCAACACGCTTGACGCACACCGCGTCATCCGCTGGGCGGCTTCGGCCGGCGAAGGCGTACAGAACCGGGTCACCAAGGCGCTGTTTTCGGCCAATTTCGAAAAGGGCGAATATATCGGCGACAAGGCGGAACTCGCCCGCATTGCCGGCGAGAACGGTATGGACGAAGCGACCGTCGCCACGCTGCTCGCCACCGATGCCGACAGGGACGCCGTCCTGGCCGAAATCGAACAGGCTCAGCGCATGGGCGTTACCGGCGTGCCCTTCTTCGTCCTCGAAGGCAAATACGCGATCACCGGCGCGCAGGATACCGCCGTGCTGGCCGACGCGATCCGGCAGGTCGCGGAGATGAAGGCGAGCGGGCAGCTCGCGGCGGAGTGAGGGGTCGAAGGAGCTGTCTCAAGCAGCTTCTCCACCGAGTGTGCGAAGCTCGAAACGCTGACCTAGACGCGCGGCGATGCGCACCAGCCGATCAAGCGTGAATCGTGACAGATCTGCATTCCGGATACGCTGGATATCCGCCGGATCGCAGCGTGCTTCACGGGCAGCCTGTCGGACAGTCAGGCTGCGCCGATTCAAGACGCCGATGATCTCCGCCGCAACCTTTGCCTTCATCTGCTTGGCTTCCGCGTCGGTGTCGCCCAGATCGGAGAAGACGTTTCCCGATCCATGCACGAATTCAATATCTTCACTCATCTCAATGTCTCCTTGACCCGGCGGATACGCTCGTTGACGAGATCGATTTCACGCTGCGGCGTCTTGATCCCTTGCGTCGACTTCTTCTGAAATGCGTGAAGAACCCAGATGTCGTCGCCAAGCTTGATCGCATAAATGGTACGAAACGCATCTCCGCGATATCCGACCGATATCTCGAACACGCCGGCGTCGAACCCCTTCATGGGCTTCGCGTTGTCGGCCATCTCACCTGCGGCGGCGATCTCCAGCGCGTATTTCACGCGTTCTTGGACGGAAGGTGGAAGGCCTTGGAAGTCCTTGAGTGCCGCCTTGATCCAGGAGATCTTCCGCATACACGAATGTTGGCATGCCTACCTACAAAGTGCAATTGATCGAAGGCCCGCGGCGCGCTCGCATGGCGGCGCAGCACTCACCCCGCCGCCAGTTTCGCCAGCTGCGTCACCACCACCGCCGCCCCCTGCAGTCGCTTCTCCGGCGTCGGCCAGTCGCGGATGAACACCACGCTCTGGTCTCCGCGGATCTTCGCCAGCGAGCCCTGTTCCGCGATCATCCTCACCAGCCCGACGGGGTTGGGGAACGTCTTCTCGCGGAACTGGATGACGACGCCCTTCGGGCCGGCGTCCAGCTTCTCGACATTGGCCTTTCGGCACAGGGCCTTGATGTAGACGATCTTGAGCAAATGCTGCACCTCGTCGGGCAGCGGGCCGAAACGGTCGATCAGCTCGGCGCCGAAGGCGTCGATCTCCTCGATCGAGTCGAGGTCGGCGATGCGGCGGTAGAGGCCGAGCCGCAGCTGCAGGTCTGAAACGTAGCTTTCGGGGATCATCACGGCCGTGCCGACGGTGATCTGCGGCGACCAGGTTCCGTCCGTCGCCTCCGGCTCGCCCTTCACCTCGGCCACCGCCTCCTCCAGCATCTGCTGGTAGAGCTCGAAGCCGACCTCCTTGATGTGGCCCGACTGTTCCTCGCCTAAGAGGTTGCCGGCGCCGCGGATATCGAGGTCGTGGCTGGCGAGCTGGAAACCGGCGCCCAGCGTGTCCAGCGACTGCAGCACTTTCAGCCGCCGATCGGCGGTGTCGGTGAGCTTCCTGTTCGCCGGTAGGGTAAACAGCGCATAGGCGCGAACCTTCGAGCGTCCCACCCGCCCGCGCAGCTGATAGAGTTGGGCAAGGCCGAACATGTCGGCGCGGTGCACGATCAGCGTGTTGGCCGAGGGGATGTCGAGACCCGATTCGACGATCGTGGTAGAGAGCAGCACGTCGTATTGCCCGTCGTAGAAGGCGTTCATGATGTCGTCCAGCTCGCCGGCCGGCATCTGGCCGTTGGCGGTCGCGACCTTCAGCTCCGGAACCGTTTCGCGCAGGAAATCATGGATTTCCTTGAGATCGCTGATGCGCGGCACGACGTAGAAGCTCTGCCCGCCGCGATAGCGCTCGCGCAGCAGCGTTTCGCGGATCACCAGCGGGTCGAAGGGCGAGATGAAGGTGCGCACCGCCATGCGGTCGACAGGAGGCGTGGCGATCAGCGACAGTTCCCGCACGCCGGTGAGCGCCAGCTGCAGCGTGCGCGGGATCGGCGTCGCCGACAGCGTCAGCACGTGCACGTCGCTCTTCAGCTCCTTCAGTCGCTCCTTGTGCTTGACGCCGAAATGCTGCTCCTCGTCGACGATCAGCAGCCCGAGGTTCTTGAACGTGATCGAGGCGCCCAGCAGCGCGTGGGTGCCCACGACGATGTCGACGGTGCCGTCCTTCAGCCCCGTCTTGGTCTCGGCCAGCTCTTTTGCCGTAACCAGCCGCGACGCCTGGCGCACGCGCACGGGCAGGCCCTTGAAGCGCTCGGAGAAGGTCTTGAAATGCTGGCGCGACAGAAGCGTGGTCGGTACCACGACCGCGACCTGGAACCCTTCCATCGCCGCCACGAAGGCCGCGCGCAGAGCCACTTCCGTCTTGCCGAAGCCGACGTCGCCGCAGATCAGCCGGTCCATCGGCCGGCCGAGCGACAGGTCGTCCAGCACCGCATCGATCGCATTCTGCTGGTCGTCGGTCTCGTCATAGGGGAAGCGGGCGGCGAACTCGCCGTAGAGCCCGTCGGCCGGCACCAGCGACGGCGCGCCGCGCATCTTCCTCTCCGCGGCGATGCGGATCAGCTGGCCGGCCATTTCCAGCAGCTTCTTCTTGAGCTTCGCCTTGCGCGACTGCCAGGCGCCGCCGCCCAATCTGTCCAACGCCACCTCGGCGTTGTCGGAGCCGAAGCGCGACAGGAGCTCGATGTTCTCGACCGGCAGGAACAGGCGCCCATCGCCGGCATAGTGTATCTCGAGGCAGTCGTGCGGCGCGCCTGCCGCCTCGATGGTCTTCAGGCCGATGAAGCGGCCGATGCCGTGGTCTTGATGAACGACGATGTCGCCGGTCGAGAGCGACCCTGCCTCGGAGATGAAGTCGGCGGCGCGCTTCTTGCGCGCGCGGCGAACCAGCCGGTCGCCCAGCAGATCCTGCTCGGCGACGACGACGAGCTTGTCGGTCTCGAAGCCGTGTTCGAGCGGCAGAACGGCGAGACCGACCTTGTCGCGCGACAGCGCCTCAAGTCCGGCCAGCGAGGCGACGCGCTCCATGTTGCCGAGGCCATGGTCGTCGAGGATCTGGGTCAGCCTGTCGAGCGAGCCCTCGCTCCAGCCGGCGACCAGCACCTTTCGGCCCGCCGCGCGCAGCGAAGCGATGTGGTTGACCGCATGGTCGAAGACGTTTTGCGAGGGATCCTGCCGCTGTTCCGCGAAATTTCGACCGGCTTTGGTGCGGGCATGCACCAGCTTGCGGCCGGCCACGTGCGGCACCTCGAACGCGGTGAGATCCACCGACAGCCGCCCTGCCCCCGCCTTCGCCAGGGTCTCGGCCGAGAGATACATCCGGTGCGGCGCGATCGGCTTGTAGGGCACGGCCTCGCCTAGCGTCTTCGATTCGGCCGTGCGCAGGCGCGCGTCGTAATGGTCCTCGATCTGCGTGCGCCGCTCGGCGATCGCCTCGTGCGCCAGCGCGTCGAACACGACGGGCGCGTCCGGCAGATAGTCGAACACAGTGACGAGACGCTCGTAGAACAGCGGCAGCCAGTGCTCCATGCCGGCGAAGCGGCGGCCTTCGCTCACCGCCGCGTAGAGGGCGTCGTCGCGGGACGGGGCGCCGAACGTGTCGATATAGCCGCGACGGAAGCGGCTGATCGTCTCCGGCGTCAGCGCCACCTCGCTCATCGGCTGCAGCGAGACCTGCGGCCGAGAACCCGTCGTCAGCTGGGTGGCCGGATCGAAGGCGCGGATCGTCTCCAGCGTGTCGCCGAAGAAGTCGAGCCGCAGCGGTTCGTTCGCACCCGGCGCATAGAGGTCGAGAATACCGCCGCGCACCGCGAACTCGCCCACGTCGCGTACCGTGCCGACGCGGTCGAAACCCGAGCCCTCCAGCCGCGCGATCAGCGTGTTCATGTTGACGACGTTGCCCGGCTTCGCGGTAAAGCCCTGCGCCGCGATGATCTCCGGCGGAGGGATCAGCTGCAGGATCGCATTGGCCGTCGTCAGCACCACGGCGCGGTGCGGCTTCTCCTTCAGCGAGATCATGCCGGCGAGCGCATCGAGCCGGCGCGCTGCCGTGTCGGCGCCAGGCGACACGCGGTCGTACGGCAGGCAGTCCCATGCCGGCAATTCGAGCACCGGCAGCTTCGGATCGGCAAAGGCGAGCGCCTCGACGATCGCCGGCAGGCGCTGGCCGTCACGCGCGACGAAGATGACGGGACGGTCCCTGCCCGCCTCGGCCGCGATGCGCGCCAGCGCGAATGGCTCGAAGCCCTCGGCCACGCCGTCGATGGTGACCTGCGCGGCGCCGATGCCGTCGAGGCCGAGTTGATCGATCAGTTTCATGCGTCAGAACTGCCTGTGGCGGCGATGGTCGAGAATCTTCCGGTAAACCGCCGTGTCGTGCTCGGCCGGCACCGGCTCCTCGCCGGAAAACCATTTGAAAAGAAGCGGATCGAGCTGGTCGAGGATCACCTCGTAGACGTCCATCTCCGCATCGCTCAGCTCGCCGATATGGTCGTCGGCGAAGCCGCCGAGGATCAGGTCCATCTCGCGCGTGCCGCGGTGCCACGAGCGGAAAAGCGCCTTGCGGCGGCGCGGATCGAGGTCGGCGCTGGAGCGGGTCGTTCCGGTCATGGGGAGATTCCTTCGGATGCGGCGCATATAGCGCTTCATGCCGGCCATGTCAGCCTTGCAAGGCCTCCTTGCGCAGCTATGTTCGCGCGATGCGCCCTTCCCTCCTCGATCCGCTCTTCGCGCCGATCACCTCGCTCGATGGCGTCGGCGAGCGCACGGCGCGGCTGATCGACAACGTCGTGCCGGCCGATGTCAGCGGGCGCGGCGCGCGCATCGGCGATCTCCTGTTCACCCTGCCGCATTCGGTGATCGACCGGCGCAACCGGCCGGGCATCGCGCTGTCCCCCGAAGGCGCGATCGTCACGCTCGAAGTGCGCGTCGACCGTCACCAGCCACCGCCGCGCGGCAACCGCTCCGTGCCCTATCGTGTCTTCGCCCATGACGACACCGGCGAGATCGGCCTGACCTTCTTCCGCGGTCATCGCGAATGGCTGGAAAAGCAGCTCCCGGTCGGCGAAACGGTCGTCATCTCGGGCCGGATGGAATGGTTCAACGGCCGTCCGACGATGGTTCATCCCGACCATATCGCCCTTCTCGGCGAAAGCGACGACCTGCCGCTGGTCGAGCCGGTCTATCCGCTGACCGCGGGCCTGTCCGGGCGCACTTTGCGCAAGGCGGTCGGACAGGCGCTGGCACGGCTCCCCATGCTGCCGGAATGGCAGGACGCAAGCGTGATGAAGGCGCACACGTTCCCGTCCTTCGCCGAGGCGCTTGCGCGCATCCACAGCCCGGCCGATCCGATCGACGTGTCGCCGGAAAACGCCGCCTGGCGACGTCTCGCCTATGACGAATTGCTTGCCGGCCAGGTGTCGCTGGCGCTGGTCAGGGCTCGCACGCTGCGCCTGTCCGGCCGTCCGCTCAAGGGCGACGGCAGGCTGGAGCAGGCGATAAAGGACGCCCTGCCCTATTCGCTGACGCGTTCCCAGCAGACGGCGCTCGAGGAAATCCACGCCGACATGGAGAAGCCGGAGCGGATGCTGCGTCTGCTCCAGGGCGACGTCGGCTCCGGCAAGACGCTGGTGGCACTGCTCGCCATGGCCCGCGCCGCGGAAGCCGGTGCGCAGTCGGCGCTGATGGCGCCAACCGAAATCCTGGCTCGCCAGCACCTGGCGACTATCGCGCCGCTGGCGGCGAAGGCGGGGCTGAAGGCCGCGGTGCTGACCGGCCGCGAGAAAGGCCGCGATCGGGCCGAGGTCCTGACCGGACTTGCCGACGGATCGATCCATATCGTCTTTGGCACCCATGCGCTGTTCCAGGAGGGCGTCGAATACCACGATCTCGGTCTCGCGATCGTCGACGAGCAGCACCGTTTCGGCGTGCACCAGCGCCTCGCCATCACCGCCAAGGGCAAGGCGCCGGACATGCTGGTGATGACGGCCACCCCAATCCCCCGCACGCTCGTACTGACCGCCTTCGGCGACATGGAAGTCTCCCGCCTCACCGAGAAGCCCGCGGGCAGGCGTCCGATCAACACCGTCACGGTGCCGCTCGATCGGCTCGACGACCTGATCGGGCGGATGGAAGCGGCGGTCGCGGAAGGCCAGAAGATCTACTGGATCTGCCCGCTGGTCGAGGAGTCCGACGAGATCAAGGTGACCTCTGCCGAGGACCGCCACGCCTCGCTGAAGTCGGTATTCGGGAACCGCGTCGGCCTGGTGCACGGCCGGATGAAGGGCGCGGAGAAGGACGAAGCGATGCGTGCCTTCAAAGCCGGCGAGACGCGCGTTCTTGTCGCAACCACCGTCATCGAAGTCGGTGTCGACGTTCCCGACGCCACCATCATCGTCATCGAACACGCCGAGCGCTTCGGCCTCGCGCAGCTGCATCAGCTGCGCGGCCGCGTCGGACGCGGCGACAGGCCATCGACCTGTGTCCTGCTCTACAAGGCTCCGCTCGGCGAGACGGCGCACAAGCGCCTGTCGGTATTGCGCGAGACCGAGGACGGCTTCCTCATTTCCGAGGAGGACCTGAAGCTGCGCGGCGAAGGCGATCTCCTGGGTACGAAACAGTCCGGCACGCCGGGCTTCCAGGTGGCGCGGATCGAGTTCCATGCCGACCTCCTCGAAACCGCCCGCGACGACGCGCGCCTCCTCCTGTCGCGCGACCCCGACCTCGTCTCGCCGCGCGGCGAGGCCGTGCGAATCCTGCTCTATCTGTTCGGGAGGGACGAGGCGGTGCGATTGCTCAGGGCGGGGTGAACATTGAGGCGTTCGCTACCGCCACACACCCAGCGCTGTCGTCGTCCCGGAGGCCGGCAGGCCATCCGGGACCCATTCTTCTCTCCGGTTACACGCCGAATTCCCTACGATCGCAAGAAGGATCAGTGCCAGGCCGCCAAGGCCAATGGATCCCGGATGGCCTGCCGGCCTCCGGGATGACGAGCGCAATAGAGGCAGAGTCTATTTGTCCTTGACCACCTTTGCCGTCAGTTCCGCATCCTCGTCCGGAGGGACCAGCCCTGCCGAGATCAGGAAGCGGGCCGCCTCCTCGATCGACATCTTCAGCGGGATCACGTCCTCCTCGGCGACATACATGATGTAGCCGGTGGTGACGTTGGGCGAGATCGGCCGGAACACGGCGATTGTCCGCCCGACCTTGTCCTCCAGCACCTTGTTGATCTCGGTCTCCTGCTGGCGGGGCACGAGCACGATCGACCACAGGCCCTTGCGCGGCCATTCGATCAGGCCGACGCGGCTGAACAGGTCGGAGCGGTTCGCCAGTACCGTCGAGAAGATCTTCTTCAACCCGCCATAGAGATTGGTGACCAGCGGAATGCGCCCAACCATCCGCTCCCCTGTGTGGACGATCGACCGGCCGATGAAATTGGCGGCCAGGAAGCCGACCAGCGTGATCATCAGCAGCGCGACGATCAGGCCGAAGCCCGGCACGGCGAAGGGCAGGTAATTGTCGGGATTATATCTGAGCGGGATATAGGGCTTCACCCAGCCGTCGACCCACTGGATGAACGACCAGACGAGATAGGCCGTGATCGCCAACGGCGCGCAGACGATCAGTCCGGTCAGGAAGTAGTTGCGCAGACGTGTCATCGGTCGACCCGGCGGGAGGCGAACATCGCCTCCTTCATATTGCACTGCGGCAGGAAAATGAACCGCGTTAGGCGGTCACTCCACCGTGACCGATTTCGCCAGGTTGCGCGGCTGGTCGACGTCCGTGCCCATGAACACGGCCGTATAGTAGGCGAGCATCTGTACCGGCAGCGCGTAGATGATCGGCGTGATGATCTCCGGCACGTCGGGCAGGATGATCGTCTCCATCGTGTTGAGGCTGGTCAGCGATGCGCCCTTCTGATCGGTGATGAGGATGATCTTGCCGCCGCGCGCCGCGACCTCCTGCATGTTCGACACCGTCTTCTCGAAAATGCGGTCGTGCGGTGCGATGACGATCACCGGCATCTTCTCGTCGATCAGGGCGATCGGGCCGTGCTTCAGTTCCCCCGCCGCATAACCTTCGGCGTGGATGTAGCTGATTTCCTTCAGCTTCAGCGCGCCTTCCATCGCTAGCGGATAGTTGGTGTCGCGGCCCAGGTAGAGGACGTTCTTCACCTTGGACAGGTGGCGCGCGACCTTCTCGATCTGGTCTGCGAGCTTCAGCACCTGGGTGGCGAAGCGCGGCGTTTCGGACAATTGGCGCACCAGCACATGTTCGCGCGCGTCATCGATATGGCCGCGCGCCCTCGCGGCCCGCACGGCAAGCGACGCGAGCACGGCGAGCTGGCAGGTGAAGGCCTTTGTCGAGGCGACGCCGATCTCAGGACCTGCCAGCGTCGGGAAGATGGCGTCCGATTCGCGCGCGATGGTGGATTCGCGCACGTTGACGATCGCGGTGATCGGCACGCCGGCCTTGCGGCAGTAGCGCAGCGAGGCGAGCGTATCGGCGGTCTCGCCGGACTGCGAGATGAACAGGGCGGCGCTGTCGGGCGAGATCGGCATCTCGCGGTAGCGGAACTCCGACGCCACGTCGATGTCGACGGGCAGGTGCGCAAGCCGCTCGAACCAGTATTTGCCGATCAGACCGGCGAGATAGGCCGTGCCGCAGGCCGAGATCGATAGGCGGTCGATCTTGGCGAAATCGAACGGCAGCTCGATCGCCTTCGCCGTGCCCGTCGTGAAGTCGAGATAGTTCCCCAGCGTATGGGAAATCACTTCCGGCTGCTCGTGGATCTCCTTCTGCATGAAATGGTGGAAATTGCCCTTGTCGACGAGGAAGGACGTGCCGGAGGACTGGGTGCGCTTGCGCTCCACCGCGGCTCCCGTCATGTCGTGGATCTGCATTCCGTCGCGGCGCACCGCCACCCAGTCGCCGTCCTCGAGATAGGTGATCGAGTTGGTGAAGGGCGCGAGCGCGATCGCGTCCGAGCCGAGATACATCTCGCCGTCGCCGTGGCCGACGGCCAGCGGCGGGCCGTTGCGGGCGCCGACGATCAGGTCCTCGTCTCCCCGGAACATGATGGCCAGCGCAAACGCGCCTTCCAGCCGCTTGAGGGCATTGAACGCCGCCTCTTCCGGCGTCCTGCCGCGCGAAAGCTCGCGGGAAACCAGGTGCGCCACGACCTCGGTGTCGGTCTGCGAGGTGAACTCGTAGCCGTCCTTCTGCAGCTCGGCCTTGAGCTCGGCGAAGTTCTCGATGATGCCGTTGTGGACGATCGCCACATCCTTCGAGAAATGCGGATGCGCGTTGACCTCGTTCGGCACGCCGTGGGTTGCCCAGCGGGTGTGGCCGATGCCGATCAGGCCGTCGAGCGGCTCGGCTTTCAGCTTGCGCTCGAGATTGACCAGCTTGCCCTCGGCGCGGCGGCGCTCAAGCCTGCCATGCTCGACGGTGGCGACGCCGGCGGAATCGTAGCCGCGATATTCGAGCCGCTTGAGCGCTTCCACGATCAGCGGCGCGACAGGCGTGCTGCCGACGATGCCCACGATACCGCACATGCAGACCTACCCCTCGATTCGCCCGGACCTCGTCGATGCGTCGCACATGTAGGCAGCGCACGGCCCGGCCGGAAGTCAAACTTGGTTTCAATCCATTGCAGCCGACAACCGCTGCCATGGTCTCAGAATGACACGATAGTTTTCAGGAAGTCTTACTCGTGCGCCTTGCTTTTGATCGCGGCGTACCTCTCGCGCAGCGCCTTTGCCCGGCCTGGCTTTGTCTCCTGCCGTGCCCGGCCGAACGCAAGGCCGTCGTCGGGGACGTTCTCCGTGATGACGCTGCCGGAGGCGACATAGGCGTCCTTGCCGATCGAAACCGGTGCGACCAGCGCCGAGTTGGAGCCGATGAAGGCGCCCGCGCCGATCTGGGTCAGATGCTTGTTGTAGCCGTCATAATTGCAGGTGATCGTCCCCGCGCCGATGTTGGCGCCGGCCCCAACCGTGGCGTCGCCGATATAGGTCAGGTGGTTGACCTTGGCGCCGGGGCCGATCACGGCCTTCTTCACCTCGCAGAAATTGCCGACCTTCGCCTTCTGCTGCAGGTCGGCGCCCGGCCGCAGGCGGGCAAACGGCCCGACGTTTGCGCCCGTCGCGACCGTGGCGCCCTCGATATGCGAGAAGGCATGGATGGTCACACCCTGCGCAATTCTTGCGCCGGGCCCGAAGACGACGTTGGGTTCGAGGATTGTGTCGGCGCCGATCTCGGTGTCGTGCGACAGGAACACGGTCTCTGGCGCGATCATCGTCACGCCGGAGAGCATCGCCTCGCGCCGCGCGCGCTTCTGCCAGATCGCTTCGGCTTCTGCGAGCTCGGCGCGGTTGTTGATCCCGAGCACGTTCTCGTAGTCGGCTACGGTCGCGCTGACTCTCAGGCCTCGCGCATTGGCGATCTCGACGATGTCCGTCAGATAATACTCGCCCTTGGCATTGCCATTGCCGACGGTCTCGAGCAGCGCCAGCGCCTCGCGCCCGTCGATCGCCATCAGCCCTCCATTGCAGAAGGTGATCTTCCTTTCCTCCGGCGAGCAGTCCTTGTCCTCGCGGATCGCGGCCAGTCCTCCGTCCTTCTCGATCAGGCGGCCATAGCCGGATGGCGCATCGGTGCGGAAACCGATGACCGCGACCGCGTTGCCCTCCGCGACCAGTTTTCGCGCCGCCGCGAGCGGGGCCGGCGCGATCAGTGGCGTGTCGCCGAACATCACCAGCACGTCGTCATAGCCGCGCGCGATCGCCGCCCGTGCCGCCAGCACCGCGTGCGCGGTGCCGAGACGCTCCACCTGTTCGAAGGTCTCGGCGCCCGGAGCGAACGGCGTGACGGCCTTGCGCACGGCGTCCCCGCCGCTGCCGACGACGATGGCCACATCCGAGCCGCCCGCTGCGATCGCCGCCTTGGCCACATGCGCGACCATCGGCAGGCCGGCGATCTCGTGCAGCACTTTCGGCATCGAGCTCTTCATGCGCGTGCCCTCGCCGGCGGCGAGAATGATCGTCAGGCAGCTTCTCTGGCTCATGCAAGCATCCGCTGTGCGTGTTGATCGGGATTCGGCGCATCTGTATCACCCGCCGACGCCCGCTCCAATGCGAGGCGAGCGGAGCTGGCGAACGAATGGCTAACGAGACATCCGGAACGACCGTGCTTGCCGTCCTCGTGATGGTGGCGACGCCGCTTCTGTTCTCGACAAACCTGATCTTCGGCCGCGCCGTGATCGGCGACGTGGCGCCGTTCACGCTGGCCTTCGTGCGCTGGGCGCTGGTGGCGCTGATCCTGGCGCCGTTCCTGCTGCGCGAGCGAAGCGCCTTGAGGAAAGTCCTGTCGGCCCGGCCGGAGCTGATCGCAACGCTGTCGGTCCTCGGCATGGTAATCTGCGGCGCCGGCGTCTATGTCGCGCTGACAAGCACCACCGCCACCAACGGCACGCTGATCTACACCAGCTCGTCGGTCTTCATCATCCTGATCGAGGCCGCCTTCTTCGGCCGCGTCATCGGCCTGCGCGAGGCGATCGGATCCGCGATCGCCTTCGCCGGTGTGGCCGTCATTGTGCTCAAGGGCGATCTCGCCGCGCTCGTGCGGCTCGATTTCCACTGGGGCGACCTGATCTTCGTCGCCGCCGCCTTCTGCTGGGCCGTCTATTCGATCCTCTACCGCTCGCCCGATCTGCGCACAGTGTCGAATCTCGGCCTCTTCGGCCTGGTGGCGCTGGTCGCGACCCTGATGCTGGCACCCATGGCGCTGGTCGAATTCGCGCTCGGCGGTTCGATGCCCGACCAGGCGGGCGACTGGGCATCCATCGCCGGCATCGTCGTCTTCGCCTCGCTTCTGGCCTTCTCAGGCTTCCAGTACGGGGTACGCGTGCTCGGCGCCTCGCTTGCCGGCATCTTCATGTATCTGATGCCGCCCTTCGCCGTGACGATGGCGGTGGTCTTCCTCGGCGAGACGTTCCAGCCCTTCCACGCGGCCGGCATCGCGCTGGTGATGGGCGGCGTGATCCTCGCCACCTTCCCCTCGAAGAAGGCTCAGCCGAGCGTGCCGAGCACAGGAAAGGTTTCGAGCAGCCAGTAAGACGCCTTCTGGATGCCGCCCGTGAGGAACAGCACGCCAGCGATCACCAGAAACGCGCCCATCACCTTCTCCACCCGGCCGAGATGCGCTCGGAAGCGCCCGGCGAAGCGCATGAAGGCGCCGGAAAAGAGTGCCGCGATGATGAACGGAATCCCGAGCCCGGCCGAATAGGCCGCCAGCAATGCCGCGCCGTCGGCCACCGTCTCGCGGCCTCCCGCAAGCGTCAGGATCGGACCGAGCACCGGCCCGATGCAGGGCGTCCAGCCGAAGGCGAAGGCCAGCCCCATGACATAGGCCGCCGTCATGCTGGCCGGCTGTCCGCCCGCCTGGAAGCGCGCCTCGCGCGACAGGAATGGAATGCGCACGACGCCGAGAAAGTTGAGCCCCATCAGGATGATGGCCAGCCCCGCCGCCATCGCCAGCGGCTGTTGCCACACACGCAGCAGCTGGCCGACCGACGAGGCGCCGGCACCGAGCGCCACGAACACGGTCGAAAAGCCGAGTACGAAGGCGAACGACGCTGTCAGCAGCGCCGCGCGGTTGGCCGTGGCGGTCGCCGTCCCGTCGGGATTGCGGAATTCCTCGACCGAAACGCCCGCCATGTAGCAGAGATAGGGCGGCACCAGCGGCAGGACGCAGGGCGACAGGAACGAAAGCGCCCCCGCTCCCACCGCGCTCAGATAACCGATGTCGATCGCCACGCCGCGCCCTCGAATGCAAAGTCCGCGCCCGATATAGCCGCCCCCACCGTCACGCGCCATTCACCTTGGCGTGGCGAAGGGACGCTGGAGCTATTCAACTCTGGGAGGTGGTGAGCGCGATGGGACTCGAACCCATGACCTACAGATTAAAAGTCCGTTGCTCTACCAGCTGAGCTACGCGCCCGTCGGGGGGCGCGGAGGCCCCCTCGAAAGTGCGGCGGAACATAGGGACGGCGCCCCTCGCGGTCAACCGGAAATCCGGGCGATTTCGGGTGTCTTCCTGCCGGTCGGAACTTCCCCCCAACTCGTCCGTTGATGCGGATTGCAGCTTCTTTCGGAGGGAAATCACATGAGCAAGGCCGCTTCCACGAAAAAGCCCTCGGGCTCGAAAGCGATCGAATCGAAGACGGGTGCCGGCGCGGCCATCGCCGAACGTTCGAAAGACGCCAAGCCGGCTGCGACCGCGAAAAAGGCGTCAGACAAGTCCACCAAGGCCGCCTCGCCGAAGTCCGCCAAGACGTCCAACGCGGCCAAGCCGAAAGCCAAGGCCGCCAAATCCGCATCGGGCGCGACCTCGAGCTCTGCTCCGAAATCGACTCCCGGCGCGGCGAAGAAGAGCCCCGCGACGTCCAAAGCCGCTTCCGCTTCTTCGAAATCTTCGAAGGCGAAGGGCCCCGCGGGTTCGCTGGTCAGCGGCGCCACCAATGTCGCGAGCGGCGTTGCGTCCCTCGCCGGCAGCGTCGCCGGAGCGGTCGTCGGCATGGTGGCCGGCCGCAAATCGACGTCGCGGCGCAAGACCACGCAAAAATCGTAACCGGTCGGGAACCTTCCTTCGTCGGCCGCGTTTGAGCCTCGAGACGGGCAGTCCCCCTCACCCCCCGCCCGTCCCGCCCAAACTGAAAAGCCGGTCGCAAGACCGGCTTTCTTTTTGACGCAGGCGGCCCGCCCTCACCGCGACACAGTCGGGTGGAACCTTAACAACCAACGCGCGTTGAGCGCGCAAAGGGACATCTGATTCGAGTCCTCAGGAGGTTAAGATGAGAAAGCTTGCAAGCGTTTTGAGCTCGGCTGCCCTGGCTGCGGCAATGGCCGTCACGTCGTTTGCGCCCGCCAACGCTGCCCCGTTACCGGCTCCATCGATCGTCCCGGATAGCGGAATCGTCAACGTTCAGTGGGGCATGACGGACCGTCCGCGGCCCAATTATCTTGACGGTCCCCGCGCCTGGCGCCGCGACGGCCACCGCCACGGCTGGTACGGCGGCAACTACTACTACAACGGGCATCGCGGCTATCGCCACCGGCGCCACGGCTACACCTACTACAATGGCTGGTGGTTCCCGGCCGGCGCCTTCATCGCCGGGGCGATCATCGGCAGCGCGATCAACAACCCACCTCCTCCCCGCTACTATCGCGGCGGCGGCAGCGCCCACGTGCAGTGGTGCTACAACCGCTACAGGTCCTACCGCGAGTGGGACAACACCTTCCAACCCTACCATGGGCCTCGCCAGCAGTGCTACTCGCCCTACAGCTGACGGCTGAACGAATTCGACCTGTCGAGCCCCGCGCCGCAAGGCGCGGGGCTTTTCGTTAGCGCGTGAGCGTCCGTTTCACGGCGTCGTGCCAGCCCGCCAGCTTGCGCTTGCGCGAAGCGGCGTCCATCGCCGGTTCGAAGCGCCGGTCGAGCGCCCAGCGTTTGGCGAATGCCTTTTCCTTCGGCCACACGCCGGCGCGGGACCCGGCAAGCCAGGCCGCCCCCAGTGCGGTCGTCTCCAGGATCTTCGGCCGGTCGACGGGCGCGTCGAGAATGTCGGCGAGGCGCTGCATGGTCCAGTCGGAGGCGACCATGCCGCCGTCGACCCGCAGCACCGTCTTCGCCGCGGCGCCCTTCCAGTCCTTCTTCATCGCCGAAAGCAGGTCGGACGTCTGGTAGGCGACGGATTCCAGCGCCGCGCGCGCGAACTCGGCCGGGCCGGAATTTCGCGTCAGTCCGAACATCGCGCCGCGCGCATCCGCATCCCAGTGCGGCGCGCCGAGGCCGACGAAGGCAGGGACCAGATAGACGCCCTGTGTCTCGTCCGCCTTCGCCGCCAGTTCTCCCGACCGTTCCGACCTGTCGATCACCTTCAGCGAATCGCGCAGCCACTGCACCGCGGCACCCGCGATGAAGATCGAGCCTTCCAGCGCGTAGGTCGTCTTGCCGCCGAGCCGGTAGGCGATCGTGGTGAGCAGCCGGTTCTTCGAGCGCACCATCTGCTTGCCGGTGTTGAGCAGCGCGAAGCAGCCCGTGCCGTAGGTCGATTTCATCATGCCCGGCTCGAAACAGGCCTGGCCGATCGTCGCCGCCTGCTGGTCGCCGGCAACGCCCAGGATCGGGATCTCGGCGCCGAGCAGCGCCTTGTCGGTGACGCCGAAATCGTCGGCGCAGTCTTTCACCTCCGCCAGCAGCGCCCGCGGCACGCGCAGCAGTTTCAGCAACTCGTCATCCCATTGATTTGTCGCGATGTTGTAGAGCAGGGTCCGCGAGGCATTGGTCGCGTCCGTTGCGTGCACCTTTCCGCCGGTCAACCGCCAGATCAGGAACGTGTCGATCGTGCCGGCGAGCAGTTCTCCCCGCTCGGCGCGTTTTCGCGCGCCTTTCACCTTGTCCAGGATCCAGGCGATCTTGGTGCCGGAAAAGTAGGGGTCGAGCAGCAGCCCGGTCTTGGCGGTAAAGCGCGGCTCGAGGCCGGCCTTCTTCAGCTTCGCGCAGGCAGGCGCGGTGCGCCTGTCCTGCCAGACGATCGCGTTGTGGATAGGCTTGCCGGTCGCCTTGTCCCAGATCACCACCGTCTCGCGCTGGTTGGTGATGCCGATCGCGGCAACCTCGCCCGCCTTGAGTTTCGCCTTCTTAAGCGCCTCGCGCATCGTGGCGAGCGTCGACGACCAGATCTCTTCCGGATCGTGCTCGACCCAGCCCGACGCCGGATAGATCTGCGCGAACTCCTTTTGGGCCTTTGCAGCGATGTTCATGTCGCCGTCGAAGACGATCGTGCGGCTCGACGTCGTGCCCTGGTCGATGGCGAGAACATAGCCGCTCATGCCGGCCCCCTCCCCGAATGCGCAACCGAAGGCCGTCTCGCCTGTGACGTCATCACTTCCTCCCAAAGCACTTCGCACCGGTAGCCGGCGTCTCGCCGGACAAAATCACCGCCGAAAAGGAAATGTTTCGAACCGCTTTCGAATGTCAAACGAAATCAACCTCGCTCAGGCCGCGGTCTCGATCAATTCGACCTCCGCCTCGGCGAGGATCGCCCTCACCGCGGGAATGTCGCAACGGTCGGTGATGAACGTGTTCATCTGCTTCAGATGGCCGATGCGCACCGGCGCGGTGCGCTCGAACTTGGTGCTGTCCGCCACCAGGATGACGTGCCGCGCGTTGGCGATGATCGCCTGCGCGACCTTGACCTCGCGGTAGTCGAAATCGAGCAGTGCCCCGTCATGGTCGATCGCCGACACGCCGATCACCGCGTAGTCGACCTTGAACTGGCGAATGAAGTCCACCGCCGCCTCGCCGACGATGCCGCCGTCGGAGCCGCGCACGACGCCGCCCGCGATCACCACCTCGATCGACGGATAGACCCGCATCCTGTTCGCGACATTGATGTTGTTGGTGATGACCATCAGCCCCTGATGGTCCAGCAGAGCCTTCGATACGGCCTCCGTCGTCGTGCCGATATTGACGAAGAGCGAGGCGTTGTCGGGAATGAGCTTCGCCGCCGCCTTGCCGATCGCGTCCTTCTCGTCGGCGGCGATCTTGCGCCGCGCCTCGTATTGCAGGTTCTCGATTCCCGATGGGAACAGCGCTCCGCCATGGATGCGGGTGAGCAGCCGCTGGTCGCAAAGATCGTTCAGATCCTTGCGGATCGTCTGCGGGGTGACCTGGAAATGCGCCGAGAGATCCTCGACCAGCACCCTGCCCCTTTCCTTCGCGAGCTGGATGATCTCGGAATGTCGCGGCGTGAGCAGCACTGCATGTCCCTCCCGTTTTCGTTTTTCGCAACGCTAGCCGAAAACGAAAGTGACGGAAAGCCTCACCTCGACATGCCGGCCGCGATCTCTCGTATGACGTCGAAGGCCGTATCGGCATCGGCCTCGCGCATGTCGAACTGGCCCGCCTGGAAGCGGATCGCGACTTTGCCGTCGACCCTGGTCTGGGTCAGGTAGATGCGTCCGTCGTCGTTGATGCGGCGCAGCAGGTCGAGATTGTGCGCGTCCAGGTCGCTGGCCTGCGTCGCCGTGTGCCGGAAGGAAAACAGCGACAGCATCGGCGGCGTGACGATCTCGAAGCCTGGTTCGGCGGCCAGCCGCTCCGCCACCTTGCGCGACCATGCGACATGGTTCCGGATCATCCCGCGCAGATGTTCGAGCCCGTAGGCGCGCAGCAGGAACCAGAGCTTCAGCGCACGGAAACGGCGGCCGAGCGGCACCGACCATTCCGAGTAGTTGATCATGCCGTCGGCGCCGTGGGTCTTCAGGTATTCCGGCTGGATGGCGAGCGTGCGAACCAGGTCGCCGGGATTGGCGATGAACTGCACCGAGCAGTCGAACTGCGCGCCCAGCCATTTGTGCGGATTGAAAACGATCGAATCGGCCCCGTCGACGCCCTGCCACCAGTGCCGGAACTCCGGGCAGATCATTGCGGAGCCCGCCCAGGCCGCGTCGACATGGACGTAGAGACCGTGGCGCCGCGCCACCTCGACCACACCCTCGACATCGTCGGTCCCGCCGACGCTGGTGCCGCCCACCGAGGCGATTATGCCCGCGGGAAGGTAACCGGCGTCGCGATCGCTGCTGATCGCCGCGTCCAGCGCGCTGATGTCCATCGAGCGTTTTTCGCCCTGCACCGGGATCCGCACCAGATTGTCCTGGCCGATCCCCGACACCCAGATCGCGCGGTCGATCGACGTGTGCACCTCGCCGGAACAGTAGATCCGCAGCTTCGGCTGACCCGACAGCCCCTGAATATTGCCCTTCCAGTTCAGCGCCCGCTCGCGCATCACCAGCACGGCGTTGAGCGTAGCCGACGAGGCGGAATCCTGGATCACGCCGGTGAACCGGTCAGGGAGACCGAGCGCCTGGCGCAGCCAGTCGACGACACGGGTCTCCATCTCGGTGGCGGCCGGCGAGGTCTGCCAGAGCATGCACTGCGCCGCCATCGCGGTGACGAGGTATTCGGCGACGACGGAGGCCGGCGCCGCATTGGCCGGGAAATAGGCGAAGAAGCGTGGATGCTGCCAATGCGTCATGCCCGGCACGACGATTCGCTCGAAGTCGGCGAAGATCGCCTCCATCGGTTCGCCGGCCTCCGGCGCACTCGCCTCGAGCTGCGCGGCGATGTCGCCCGGTTTCGTCTGCGCCCTCACAGGCAGGTCGCGCAGCCGGGCACGGTAGTCGGCGCCCCATTCCGCGGCGCGAGTGGACCAGTCGCGGAAATCCTTGTCCCGCACGGCGTCAGCTCATCGGAAAGTCGGGCAGGTCCTTGAATGCGGCCTTGAGCGCGCTCGACCAGCCCGCGGAGATGCTGCGGTAGTACGGGTCGTCGCCGGTGATGCGCTTCTGGAACGACACCCGCAGCGAATCCTTCTCGTAGAACAGCATGTCGAGCGGCAGGCCCACCGACAGGTTCGACTTCAAGGTCGAATCGAAGGAGACCATCAGCAGCTTCGCCGCCTCCTCGAAGCTCATCGCCGGGTCATAGGCGCGCACGATGATCGGCCTGCCGTACTTGTACTCGCCGATCTGGAAGAACGGCGTGTCGCCGCCGGCCTCGATGAAATTGCCTTCCGGATAGATCAGGAAAAGGCGCGGCTCGCTGCCCCTGATCTGCCCGCCCAGGATGAAGGAGGCGTTGAAATAGCTTTCCGCCTTCTGCCCCTCCAGCGCGGTTCCGCTGATCACGTCGCGCACGACGTTTCCGACGATCTGCGCTGTGCGGAACATGGACGGCGTTTCCAGCAGCGTGTGCGAACGCTCGTCGACCGCCTTGCTGCGCTCGTCGAGCAGGCTCACCACGGCCTGCGTCGTCGCGAGATTGCCGGCCGACAGGAGAACGATGACCCGCTCGCCCGGCTCCGACCAGACATGCATCTTGCGGAAGGTCGATATGTTGTCGACGCCGGCGTTCGTGCGCGTGTCCGACATGAACACGAGCCCGCGATCTATCTTCAGGCCGACGCAATAGGTCATGGAATCGATCCGCAGCGGATAAGTCGGCGATTACTGCTCGACCGTAATGTGAACCGCAAGCGTTTCCAGTGCCTGTCCCAACCGAATCCCCGATACGGGCGCGGTATCGCGGTAATCCCGACCGGTGGCGAGGGCGACGTAGGTCTCGTCCGGCGACATGCGGTTCGAGGGGTCGAAACCGACCCATCCGAGGCCGGCGACATAGGCCTCGGCCCAGGCATGGCTCGCCGCCTGTTCGCCCGTCTTCATCAGGTAACCGCTGACATAGCGCGCCGGAAAGCCGGATATGCGGGCGGCCGCGATGAATATGTGCGCATGGTCCTGGCAGACGCCGGCGCCGATCTTGAGCGCGTCCTCGGCAGTGGTGGCGGAAGTGGTCGTGCCGGCCTTGTACTCGACGCGGTCGGCGACGAGATCCTTGAGACGGTGCAGCCGCTCCAGGTCGTCGCCCTCGCCCATCCCCTTGGCGAGCGCCGCGATCTTCTTGCCTCCTGCGGTCAATGGCGTCTCCGCCTCGAACAGCCACATCGGCGCAAAGCCGCGATGCGGCCCGGTCACGCCTGCCGTGTCGATCGTATCCACCTCGCCCGACGCGGTGATGGCGATGCTGCGCGGCTCCCCCTCGATCGAGAGAAGCCTCGTCTCGTTGCCGAAGCCGTCGATGTAGCGCAGTTCCTCGCGCGCCCCGTCGACCTTGATCTGCCATGAGACGACGGTCTGCGTGCGGCCGCTCTGTGGCGTCAGCCGCAGCCGCTGCAGCCCGTAGCTCAGCGGCGCGTCGTAACCGTATTCCGTCCGGTGGAGGATCTTCAGTCGCATGGATCAGTTGAACCGGTATTCCTCGGCGATCTGGGCGCCGAGTCGGTTGTTGTCGCCGATGAATTCGACAAGGAACTCGTGCAGGCCGCGATCGAAAATGTCCTTGATCGACCCGACTCTCAGCTTGCCGAGCGTCGTCTCGACCGTGTCATGGCAGCCGAACCGTGTGCCGTATTCCGTTGCCAGGAAGCCGAGGCTCTCGGCGATGTTGCGGTAGCAGAAGGCGAGTGAGCGTGGCATGCGACCGTTGAGGATGAGGAAGTCGGCGATGTTGGTCGGCTTGTATTCCGCCTCGTAGACCCAGCGGTAGGAGCGGTGCGCGGCGACCGAGCGAAGGATCGACTCCCACTGGTAGTTGTCGAGCGAAGACCCCACCCACGACACTGACGGCAGCAGCACGTAGTATTTGACGTCGAGGATGCGGGCAGTGTTGTCGGCGCGCTCGATGAAGGTGCCGATCTGGCTGAAGTCGAAGATCTCGTTTCGCAGCATCGTGCCGTAGAACGAGCCGCGGATGAAGGCGGTCTCACGCTTGATCTGGTCGAGGATGCGCGGCAGGTCGCGTTCGTCGATCGGCGACTTCAACAGCCGCGTCATCGACATCCAGGCCTCGTTGATCGCCTCCCAGGTCTCGCGCGTCAAAGCGGTGCGGACCATGCGGCCATTGTTGCGCGCGGTCTCGATCGCCGACATCACGCTCGACGCATTCGACGTATCGCGCAGCAGGAAGTCGGCGACCGTGTTGGCCGTGAACTCGGTGTGCTTCTGCAGGAATGCGAACTCGACGCCGGCCGAGACGACGACAGATGTCCATTCGTCGGTCGAACTCGCGGTGCGCGTCAGCGCGAGTCTCAGGCCGGCATCCACCAGCCGGGCCATGTTCTCCGCCCGCTCGATGTAGCGGTTCATCCAGTAGAGGCCGTTGGCGTTGCGTCCGAGCATGCTCAGTCGTCCAGAACCCAAGTGTCTTTGGTCCCGCCGCCCTGCGACGAGTTCACAACCAGGGAACCCTCCTGCAAAGCGACGCGGGTCAATCCTCCCGGCACGATCTGGATCTTGTCGGAAACCAGCACATACGGCCTCAGATCCACATGCCGGGGCGCCAGCCCCCCTTCGACCAGGATCGGGCAGGTCGACAGCGCCAGCGTCGGCTGGGCGATGTAGTTGCCGGGCTTTGCCGCGAGTTTCGCCGCGAACGTCTCGCGCTCCTTCTTGGATGCGGTCGGGCCGACCAGCATGCCGTAGCCGCCCGAGCCGTGGACTTCCTTCACCACCAGTTCGGCCAGATGTTCCTGGACGTATTTCAGGCTGTCCGGCTCCGAGCAGCGCCAGGTCGGGATGTTGCCCAGGATCGCCTTGCGGCCGGTGTAGAACTCGATGATCTCGGGCATGTAGGAATAGATCGCCTTGTCGTCGGCGATGCCGGTGCCGGGCGCGTTGGCGATCGTGATCTTGCCGGCGCGGTAGGCGTCCATGATGCCCGGCACGCCGAGCGCAGAATCCGGCCGGAAGGTCAGCGGGTCGAGGAAAGCGTCGTCGACACGGCGGTAGAGCACGTCGATCGGCTTGTAGCCCTGCGTCGTGCGCATGGCGATGTGGCCGTCGACGACGCGCAGGTCCGTGCCTTCCACCAGCTCCACGCCCATCTGGTCGGCGAGGAAGGCGTGTTCGAAATAGGCCGAGTTGAAGATGCCGGGCGTCAGCACCGCGATGGTCGGCGTGCCCTTGCAGCCCTCCGGCTTCACGTTGGCGAGCGACTGGCGCAGCAGTTGCGGATAGTTCTCGACCGGCCGCACCTTCACGTGCTGGAACAACTCAGGGAAGAGCTGCATCATCGTCTCGCGGTTCTCCAGCATGTAGGAGACGCCTGACGGCGTGCGCGCATTGTCTTCCAGCACGAAGAACTCGTTCTCGCCGGTGCGCACTATGTCGACGCCGATGATGTGCGTATAGACGCCGGCCGGCGGCCTGACCCCGATCATCTCGGGCAGGAAGGCTTCGTTGCCAGCGATCAGATGCTTGGGGATGCGGCCGGCCTTCAGGATTTCCTGCCGGTGGTAGATGTCATCGAGAAAGGCGTTCAGCGCGACGACGCGCTGCTCGATACCCTGGGTGAGGCGCCGCCATTCCTGGCCCGAGAGAATGCGCGGGACGATGTCGAAGGGGATCAGTTTCTCGGCGGCATCCTCATGCCCGTAGACGGCAAAGGTGATGCCGGTCTTGCGGAAGACGCGCTCTGCATCGCCCATCTTCTCCGTCAGGCGAGCCGGATCCTGCTTCTGAAGCCATTCCTCGTAGCCCGCATAGGGCTTTCGAACCCCCGACCCGTCGGGGCGCATTTCGTCGAACGCAACCAATCGGCCTTACTCCCCTATGCCTTCATTTCATCGGGCAAGTGGCGGGAATGCAAGCGCAATCGCGCGCCAGATGCACAAAGCACTGCCAAAGTCGGATTTTGCACAGCACAACGGCACGCTGCATGTTTCTTGAACGCGCACCTGACCGCAAACCGGGCGGCGCGGCGCAGCGTTCAGAATGCGCGGAAGGTCATGATGGTGAGCGTGTCCCTGATTCCGGGAACCGAATGCACCTGCTCGTTGACGAAGTGGCCGATGTCGGTCCCGTCCTCGATGTAGAACTTCACCAGCAGGTCCCACTGGCCGGCCGTGGAGTAGATCTCGGAGGCGATCTCCTTGTCGGCGATCGCGCCCGCGACCTCGTAGGATTTGCCGAGATCGCATTTGACCTGGACGAACAGCGCCTGCATTCCGACCGCCTCTTCTGTTGAGCGAGGCGACTCTCGCAGGAAGGAGCCGCGGTTTCAAGGCAAGCAAAGCCGGTCCTGCTCTCCAAGATGTGAAACCCGACGGCGATTTCCTGCGTATCATCATCAGGTCCTGCAGCCGCCCTCCGCCATGTCGGCGATCGGCCGCGCCGGGACGGGGAGCACCGCCATGCGCATCATGCTTGCCGCCATCCTGTCCGCCACGCTCGCGCTGCCCGCATTCGGCGGAGAAGCCGAGATCCGCTCCGCCCAGTCGGCGATCGACGGCCAGTTGAAGGCCCTTCTAGCCGACGACGGCGCCGCCGCCTACAGCTACGCCGCGCCCAATATCAAGCGCATCTTCCCGACGGTCGAGGCCTTCATGGGCATGGTGACCAACGGCTACGCGCCGGTGCGCCGGCCGAAGACCTATGCCTTCGGCAAGGTCGAGGAGACCGGTCCGACCTCGATCATCCAGCAGGTGCTGATCGTCGGCCCGGACGGCAAGGATTACGAAGCCGTCTACACGCTCGAGCTCCAGCCCGACGGCACGCACAAGATCACCGGATGCAGCCTGCGCGCGTCCAACGCGCTCACCATCTGATCAATCGGCCATCCTGAGCAGTCCGAGCGCGATCACGGTCAAGCCGGCGACCGCGGCGCCCATGATCGTGCCCCATGTCGTGTCGACCGCCGCGACAACCGCGCTGTAGCCCTTCAGCGTGGAGAGGTTCGTCGCATTGTAGGTGAGGTAGGCGAAGAAGCCGAACAGCCCGCCATTGAGCGCCGCCACGGCCGGCCGCGCCGGATCGAGACCGGTCGAGACCGCGAAATACACCAGGCCCACGACGTAGAGCGCATAGAACACGGCCGCCACGCCCCACCGCGGCTGGTCGAGGATCAGGTCGCCGATGCGCGACATGTAGAAGCCGCGTGCGACGAGGCCGAGCCACAGCCCGTCGAGAACGAGAAAGATCACGAGAGCGATCAGATAGGCGGCGAGATATCTCATGCGGAACCTCTGCAAACAGGAGTGCCCAGCAGATACGGCGAAGGTCCGGCGTTAGTTTCCCGCTCCCGCCAATATCTACACCGGCGGGATATCCCCCCTCGCCCAGCCTTCGCTCACCGCAGCCGCATGGTCGGCGAAGCGCCGCTCCCGGATCGCGGCGCGCAACCCGCGCATCAGGTCCTGATAGTAGGAGATGTTGTTCCAGGTGAGCAGCATCCCGCCCAGCGCTTCTCCCGAGCGGATCAGGTGGTGGATATAGGCGCGGCTGTAGTCGCGCGCGGCCGGGCAGTTGCTCTCCTCGTCGAGCGGGCGCGGGTCGTCGGCGTGGCGGGCGTTGCGAAGGTTGATCTTGCCCCGGCGCGTATAGGCAAGCCCGTGACGGCCGGCGCGCGTCGGCATCACGCAGTCGAACATGTCGATGCCGCGCGCCACCGACTTGACGATGTCGTCCGGCGTGCCGACCCCCATCAGGTAGCGCGGCTTCTCGGCCGGAAGTTCGGGACAGGTCGCCTCCAGCATCTCCAGCATCACCGCCTGAGGCTCGCCCACCGCCAGACCGCCGACGGCATAGCCCTTCAGCTCCAGCGCCCTCAGCGCCTGCGCCGAGCGGACGCGCAGGTCCGCATCGTCGCCGCCCTGCACGATGCCGAACATCGCCTTGCCCGGCTGGTCGCCGAAGGCCGCCTTGCAACGCTCGGCCCAGCGCAGCGACAGGTCCATCGCGCGCTCTATCTCCTTCTTCGCAGCCGGCAGGGCCACGCATTCGTCGAGCTGCATCTGGATGTCGGAATCGAGCAGCCCCTGGATCTCGATCGAGCGTTCGGGCGTCATGTGCCAGGACGAGCCGTCGATATGCGAGCGGAAGGTGACGCCGTCCTCGGTGAGCTTGCGCAGCTGCGCCAGCGACATGACCTGGAACCCGCCCGAGTCGGTCAGGATCGGCCACGGCCAGCGGGCGAATTCGTGCAGGCCGCCCAGCCGAGCGACGCGCTCGGCGCCCGGGCGCAGCATCAGGTGGTAGGTGTTGCCCAGGATGATGTCGGCGCCCGCCCCGCGCACCTGGTCCATATACATCGCCTTCACCGTGCCTCCGGTGCCCACCGGCATGAAGGCCGGCGTGGCGATCGTGCCGCGCGGCATGGAAATCTCGCCGGTGCGGGCGGCGCCGTCTGTAGCGTGGACCGAAAAGGAAAAAGTGCTACTCACCGAATTCCCTGTCATGGACCGGCGCGCTCGGGGCCTGGCGGTCGAGCGAGTTGCGATACTGGATGCAGCCGCGCATGAACTTCGGCCAGGGTGGCACGGCGATCGAGGGCTCTGTCCGTTCGGGCAGAAGATCCCACAGGTCGGGGTGGTGCCAGCACAAGTCGTGGCCGGTGGAGTCGCGATGGGTCCGGATGCCGGCGCGCAGCTTGCGCACTTCCTCGATCAGCTGGTCACGGCTCATGCTCTGAAGATCGTCATCCATGGCGGTCCTCCCGAAACAGCAACCCCGCATCCCCATAGGAATAGAACCGGTAGCCATGCGCGATCGCATGCGCATAGGCCGCCCGCATCGTCTCCAGCCCCGAAAACGCCGAAACCAGCATGAACAGCGTCGAGCGCGGCAGGTGGAAATTCGTCATCAGCACGTCGGCGAAGCGGAAACGGTAGCCGGGGGTTATGAAAATGTCGGTCGGCCCCGTCCAGGCCGACAGGACACCGTTCTCGTCGGCCGCACTTTCCAGCAATCTCAGCGAGGTCGTGCCGACGCAGACGATCCGCCCTCCCCGTGCCTTCACCGCGTTCAGCGCCGACGCCGTCGCGGTGGAGACGCGGCCGGTCTCCGCGTGCATCCTGTGGTCCGCCGTGTCGTCGGCCTTGACCGGCAGGAACGTGCCGGCGCCGACATGCAGCGTCACGAATTGTCGTTCGATCCCGGCCGCGTCGAGTGCCGCGAACAATTCCGGCGTGAAGTGCAGGCCGGCCGTGGGCGCGGCAACCGCGCCTTCCTCGTCGGCATAGATGGTCTGGTAATCGGTCCGGTCGCGCTCGTCCTCCGGGCGCTTCGAGGCGATATAGGGCGGAAGCGGGATATGCCCGACCGTGTGCAGCGCCTCGTCGAGCGTGGCGCCGGCGAAGTCGAAACGCAGTAACACCTCGCCGCCCTCGCCCTTCTCCTCGACGGTCGCGTCGAGCGCGCCCATCAGGCAGAGGTTTTCGGTGTGCCCGAAGGAAATGCGGTCGCCCACCGCGACGCGCTTGGCGGGACGCAGGAAGGCCCGCCAGCTATCGTTCGCCACGCGCATGTGCAGCGTTGCATCGACCCGTGCCGACGCCTCGCCTCGCCTTCGCAGGCCGACGAGTTGAGCGGGTATGACCTTCGTGTCGTTGAAGACGAGCGCGTCGCCGGGACGAAGAAGTCCGGGCAAATCGCGCACGATCTTGTCCTCGAAAGCCTCGCCCGGCCTCACGACCAGCAGCCTCGCCGAATCGCGGGGAGCGGCCGGACGGAGCGCGATGCGATCCTCCGGCAGGTCGAAATCGAACAGGTCGACCTTCATTGGATCTCGGAGCAGTCCACGACGAAGGCGCCTTTGCCCTTGAAGGTGAAGACGCCGCCGGCAACCTGGCTGTCGCCCTCCTCGGCCTTGACCACCCTCAGCTTGCCGAGAACCGCGTCGACGTTCCCGTCGGTGAAATCGACGACCAGCATGCGGTCGTCCTCGAAACCCTGGCCGACCGTGATCTGGGTCCCCGGCATGATGTCGGGGGCCGTCGACCAATTTTCGCTGCCGATGGTAATCACCGCGCGCGCGATGGAGAGCACGTCCATGTGCCCGACCAGCAGGTCGACGCTCACGCCCTCGCCGGCACAGGTCAACTCGCCGGTCGCCTGGGCGGGCCAGGCGGCTGAGGCGAGCAATCCGGCGGCGAGCAGCGCGCGCTTCATGATCAGGCGTCCGCGGCCACGCGCATGGTCTTGATCGAGTCCGGATCGCGCACGGGTTCGCCGCGCTTGATCTTGTCGACGTTCTCCATGCCTTCGATCACCTGGCCCCACACCGTGTACTGCCGGTTGAGGAAGGCGGCGTCGCCGAAGCAGATGAAGAACTGCGAATTGGCGGAGTTCGGGTTCTGAGAACGCGCCATCGAGCAGGTGCCGCGCACATGCGGCATGTTGTTGAACTCGGCCGGCAGGTTCGGCTTGTCGGAACCGCCCATGCCGGTGCCGGTCGGATCGCCGCCCTGCGCCATGAAGCCTTCGATGACGCGATGGAAGACCACGCCGTCGTAAAACTTCTCGCGGGCGAGTTCCTTGATCCGGGCGACGTGCTTCGGCGCCACGTCGGGGAAGAGCTGGATCACGACCTTGCCCTTGGTCGTGTCCATGATGATCGTGTTTTCCGGATCCTTGATCTCGGCCATCGGATTTCCTTCCGTTTCTACTTGTTGTCGGCCGCGATGCGGACCTTGATCATGCGGTCGGGGTCGGCGACTTCGCCATTGCCGCCCTCGCCGCGCTTGATGTTCTCGACGAATTCCATGCCCTTCTCCACCTCGCCGACGACAGTGTATTCGCCGTTGAGGGACGGATATTCGGTGAACATGATGAAGAACTGCGAGTTGGCCGAGTTCGGATCCTGGGCGCGCGCCATGCCGAGCACGCCGCGCACGAAGGGGGTGGAGGAGAATTCGGCCGGCAGGTCGGGCTTGTCCGATCCGCCGGTTCCGGCGCGCTGCCGGCTGAAGCCGTCCTCCATGTCGCCGAACTGCACGTCGCCGGTCTGGGCCATGAAGCCCTCGATCACGCGATGGAAAGCGACGTTGTCATAGGCGCCTTCGCGGACGAGTTCCTTGATCCGCTCGACATGTTTGGGTGCGAGATCGGGCCTCAGCGCAACGGTGACGTCGCCGTCCTTCAGCGTGATGATCATCGTGTTCTCGGGATCGGCGGCGAAGGCCGGCTGCCCGAGAAGCATCGCGCCGAACGCGAGGGCGGAAACGAAGATGCGTCTGTTCATGCGATGCTCCGGAAAGGTCAGGATGCGAACTTGGCCGCCAGCGCCTTCGCGACGACCGCCGGGACGAAGGGACGGATGTCTCCGCCCATCGAGGCGATCTGGCGGACCAATGTGGCGGTAATCGTACGCACCGACGGGCTCGCGGGCAGAAAGACCGTCTGGAGTTCCGGCGCCATCGTCTCGTTCATTCCGGCCATCTGCATTTCATAGTCGAGATCGGTACCGTCGCGCAGCCCGCGGATCATGATCGGTGCGTCGTGCTTGCGCGCCGCGTCGACCAGCAATCCCTTGAACGAGATGACCTCCAGCTTGCCCGCATCTTCGCCCAGCTCGTCGCGGGCGGCTTGTGCGATCAGCGCGGTGCGTTCCTCGAGGCTGAACACCGGCGTCTTCGACGCCTGTATGCCGATGGCCACGTAGATCTTGTCCGAAATGGCGAGCGCGCCCTTCAGCACATCGAGGTGCCCGTTGGTCAGCGGGTCGAACGAGCCTGCGTAGATGGCGATGCGCTTGGTCATGGCGGTGCTTCTAGTGATCTCGCTCACAGAAGGCAATTCGCCATCGCGGTTGTCGAAATGAACGGCGAATGAACGACCCGCTCAGATCAGGTTCAATCCGATCACGGCAATGTGCGGGGCAAGACAGTGAAACCGAAACGGCTCTCGCCCGTTACTGCTGTCAAGGAGACGACGCCATGATCATCCTGATGCTTGCCGCTGCAATGACCATCGCCATGCTGATCGCCACCGCCTTCGGCATTCACGAGGAAAGCCGCCGCGCCCAACAGGAGCAGAAGATCCGCTCTACCCGGCCCTTCGGCGTGACGAATTAGCCGCGGTACAAGCCGAGCGCCGCCGCGAGCTGAGCGCCTCCTGAAGGCAGTCCCACCGGCGTGGGCCGCCGGCAAAACCGAAGCTCCCTCACCCGTCATCCTCGGGCTTGTCCCGAGGATCTACCTACATAGGCGTGACAGAAGCGGAATAAGTATCAGTAACTTACGAGCGCTGGTAAACCCTCGAGACAAGCCCGAGGATGACGCTTTATGAATGAGACGCTCAGAACGAAATCATGCCGACCGATCATTCTGTCGGTGCCTTCGGCTGCGCAGGTGCCTCAGCCTCACCCTCGCCGTCCTCTTCGGACGCATCCGAAATCCGCTCGACCGAGACGACCTTTTCGCCTTCCGCCGTCTTGAACACGGTCACGCCCTTGGTGGCGCGGCTGGCGAAGCGGATGCCTTCGACCGGCACGCGGATCACCTGCCCGCCGTCGGAGACCAGCATGATCTGGTCCGACGCAGCGACCGGGAACGCGGCGACGAGGCGCCCGATCTCGTCGACCTTCGACACGTCGGTGGCACGGATGCCCTTTCCGCCGCGGCCGATGACCCGGAAATCGTAGGACGACGAGCGTTTGCCGTAGCCATACTCGGTGACGGTCAGCACGAACTGCTCGTGCGCCCTCAGCGCTTCGTAGCGCTCGTCGGACAGTTCCGTCTCCTCGCCCACCTCCTCATTGGTCAGCGCCACATCCTCCACGCCATCCTCGCCTTCTGCGGAAGCCAGCCGTCGTTCGGCCACGGAGCGCTTCAGATAGGCGGCGCGTTCGGCAGCCGAAGCCTCGACATGCTCGAGGATGGTCATCGAGATCGCCCGGTCGCCCTCGCCCATCATGATGCCGCGCACGCCCTGCGAGGAGCGGCCGGCGAAGACGCGCACGTCGCTCACCTGGAAGCGGATGCACTGGCCGGAATCGGCCGTCAGCAGGACGTCGTCATTCTCGGTGCAGGTCTCGACCGCGAGGATCTCGTCGCCCTCCTCGTCGAATTTCATCGCGATCTTGCCGTTGCGCTTCACGTCGGCGAAGTCGGACAGCTTGTTGCGCCGCACCGTGCCGCGCGTGGTGGCAAACATCACGTCGAGCTTGTCCCACTCGCTCTCGTCCGGCAGCGGCAGGATCGCGGTGATGCGGTCGCCCTCCTCCAGCGGCAGCATGTTGCGCAGGAACTTGCCCTTCGACTGCGGCGTGCCGATCGGCAGGCGCCAGACCTTCTCCTTGTAGACGATGCCGCGCGAGGAGAAGAACAGGATCGGCGTGTGCGTGTTGGCGACGAACAGCCGCGTGACGAAATCCTCGTCCTTTGTCGACATGCCGGAGCGGCCCTTGCCGCCGCGCGCCTGCGCCCGGTAGATCGAGAGCGGCACGCGCTTGATGTAGCCCTGGTGCGTGACCGTGACGACCATGTCCTCGCGCTGGATGAGGTCCTCGTCCTCCATGTCGGCGCCGCCCTCGACGATCTCGGTCCGCCGCGGCGTCCCGAATTCGTCGCGCACCGCCGCCAGTTCGTCCTTGACGATCGCCTGGATGCGCGCGCGTGAGCCGAGGATATCGAGGAAATCGGTGATTTCCGCGCCGATCTGGTTCAATTCGTCGGCGATCTCGTCGCGGCCGAGCGCGGTGAGGCGGGCAAGGCGCAGTTCGAGGATGGCGCGCGCCTGCTCCTCGGACAGGTTGTAGGTGCCGTCGTCGTTGATGCGGTGGCGCGGGTCGTCGATCAGCAGGATCAGCGATTCCACGTCCTGCGCCGGCCAGCGGCGGGTCATCAGCTGGTCGCGCGCCGCCTGGGGGTCGGGCGCGTTGCGGATCACCCTGATGACCTCGTCGATATTGGCGACCGCGATCGCCAGGCCGACCAGCACATGCGCGCGTTCGCGTGCCTTGCGCAGCAGGTATTTCGTGCGCCGGCTCACCACTTCCTCGCGGAACTGGTTGAAAGCCTTCAGCATGTCGATAAGCGTCATCACCTCCGGCTTGCCGCCGTTGAGCGCGACTGCATTGACGCCGAAAGAGGTCTGCAGCGGGGTGAAGCGGTAGAGCTGGTTGAGGATGACCTCGGCGTTCGCGTCGCGCTTCAATTCGATGACGACGCGGTAGCCCTGCCGGTCGCTCTCGTCGCGGATATCGGAAATGCCCTCGATGCGCTTCTCGCGCACCAGCTCGGCCATCTTCTCGATCATCGTCGCCTTGTTCACCTGATAGGGAACCTGGTCGACGATGATCGCCTCGCGATCGTTGGCACGTTGCTCGATTTCGACGCGGCCGCGCATCTGGATCGAACCGCGGCCGGTCGAATAGGCGGAGTATATGCCGGAGCGGCCGAGAATGATGCCGCCGGTCGGGAAGTCCGGGCCCGGCACGATCTCCATCAGGTCGGGAAGCTCCATCGCCGGATTGTCGATCAGCGCGATGGCGCCGTTGCAGACTTCCGCCAGGTTGTGCGGCGGGATGTTGGTCGCCATGCCCACCGCGATGCCGCCCGCACCGTTCACCAGCAGATGCGGGAACCGCGCCGGCAGCACCTTCGGTTCGGAATCCGAGCCGTCGTAATTGTCCTGGAAGTCGACCGTGTCCTTGTCGATGTCCTCGATCAGCTCGTGCGCGACCTTGGTCAGCCGCGCCTCGGTGTAGCGCATCGCCGCCGGCGGATCGCCGTCGATCGAACCGAAATTGCCCTGCCCGTCGATCAGCGGCACGCGCAACGACCAGTCCTGCGCCATGCGCACCAGCGCGTCGTAGATCGAGGCGTCGCCGTGCGGGTGATACTTGCCCATCACGTCGGAGACCGGACGGGCCGACTTCACGTGCTTGCGGTTCCAGTGGTAGCCGCTCTCGTGCGAGGCGTAGATGATGCGGCGATGCACCGGCTTCATGCCGTCGCGCACGTCCGGCAGCGCTCTCGAGACGATCACGCTCATCGCGTAGTCGAGGTAGCTGCGCTGCATCTCCTCGATGATGGAGACGGGCTCGATGCCGTCCGGCTCGTCGCCCTGCGGCGGCTTGGTCAGGTCACTCAATTGGGATCACGCTTTCTGGCAGAATCAACACTTCCTTATATAGGAAGCGGGGCGGATTCTCCAACCTCGCACGGATGTTTCACAGGCGATAATTGTCTAACGTAATCAGTTACTTGCTCGATCTGTCGAGGCGCCTGCCGGGACTGCCTCGCGGCTCTCGCCCGGAATGCGCCCCGGCGGGCGGGCAAAGTCTGCTCCCTCTGCTTCCCGCACCTGCGTCCGGCCGCCGCCGGCGGCGGCGCGAAATGCGGCCGGCGTCAGCCCGATCACGCGTTTGAAGCGCCTGTTGAAGGTCGACAGATCGTTGAAGCCGGCATCGAAGGCGATGGCGGAGATCGGCTCCGCCGTCCGGCGCAGCCTGACCGCCGCGAGGTTCAGCCGGCGTGCAAGCACGAACTGGTAGGGCGTCTGGCCGGTGACCTGGCGGAAGACGCGCAGGAAGTGGAACGGGCTGGTCGCCGCGCCTGAAGCGAGTGCAGACAGATCGGTCGGCCGCGCCGGATCGATCTCGATCAGGCGCACGGCTTCGGCCACGCGCCGCTGGTCGAGGCGTCGTGGTGCAGCCGCGCGCCCTGTCCCGCCGCCAAGCGACAGCGCCGCCGCGGCCAGGCGCAGCGCGATCTCCTCCATTTCGTCCGGTTCGCCGTCTTCGCGCGCCGCCTCCGCTTCGGCAAGCAGCCGGCTCAGTTCCGGCATCGCCGGAATGCGCGGCGCCGAGAAGCCGACGCGCGTCGCGCCGGGCAGGTGTTCCAGGATCTGGTCGAGGAGATCGCCGCTGAAATGGAACGACAGGCACCGGTCGCCCGCCGCGTGCTCGTGGCCGCATTCGTAGCACGAGCCTTCATTGCCCAGAAGCAGCGCGCCGGGCGCGAGCAGCGCGGTCCCTTCGGTCGTCCGGTAGCGGAACGTGCCGGCGGTGACCGCCGCGACGCAGAAGTCGCCATGCGCCTCCTCGAACGGCCGGTCGCCGCGGCCGGCCGTGCAAACCACGTCGTCCGCCCGCCATCCGTTTCCGGCCGAGATGGTTCGTGCAACCGATGTCATGGCGGGCAAAATAGCAGTTTTTCCCAAGCCGCCGCAACGCATCCGGGCCATTCTCGCCACCTCTGCTGACACAACGTGGTCGGCAAATTGTCTCGTGAATTCAACAAGGAGGACAAACATGTTCGATCATCTGTCGATTGGCGTGCGCGACGTCGCCCGCGCCCGGGCCTTCTACGACGCGGCGCTCGCGCCGCTGGGCTTCAGCCGCCTCAGCGACAGCCCGGACTCGCTCGGCTACGGCGCCGACCGGGTTGCGCTCTGGGTCAACGCGGCCGAGCGGCCGGTGCCGGCCGACAAGGCGTCGGGCCTGCATTTCTGCTTCGATGCGCCCTCGCGCGCCGCAGTCGACGCCTTCCACACGGCCGCGCTGGCAGCCGGCGGGTCCGACAACGGCCAGCCCGGGCTGCGCGACGACTACGGGCCGAACTACTATGCCGCCTTCGTCGTCGACCCGGACGGCTACCGGCTGGAAGCCTTCTGCGGCCGCCCGGAATAAGGTCGATCAGTCCGCCCACGTCCGACGCAGGCGAGCTTGGCCGTCCTGCGTCGGCGCCATCGCGGGGACAGAGGTAGTCTTTTCATAGATTTCTACAGACTGACACAGCAGTCGGCACGCCGATCGGCAACGGCGGCGCCACGCAGGCGCTTGCAACCCCTTGAAACTGCGAACGCGATTTGCCCTTCTGTTCGCGACACTTCAGGGGGAGACGGCGTTGTCCGCGATCGAAACCACTTCGCCGTTCCGCGCCTTTGTCGCGCTGGCCAGGCAGGGCCGCTGGGGCATTCCGTCCATCGCTGTCGGGATCGTCCTGATGACGGTGCTGTGGCTCGTGGCGGCCTTTTTCGCGATGATCGGCATAGCGGTCATCGCGAAGATGCGAGCGGGAGACGGAATCGGCCCCATAGCCGATCTCATCTCGCTCGGCGCGGGCGGGCGGATCGCGCCGGTCCAGTTGCTCGCTTCCATCGTGGTGCTGTGGGCCGTCGCCCCGGTCGTGTTGTGGATTGTTCACAAGCGCGCGCTGCCCACGCTGTTCGGCTGGCAGAGACGGATCGAGATGTCGGAGCTGCGCAATGCGTTCATCGCCTGCGGTCTGGTCACCCTCCTGATCTTCCTGCTGGTACCGGACCCCTCGCATCTTCTCACGGCGCGCAGCGGCCTGACCCTGGCGGAATGGGCGGTGGCGTTCTTGCCCGTGACGGCCCTCATCGTTCTGCAGTCCTCCGCGGAAGAGGTGGTGTTTCGCGGATATCTGGTCCAGCTCCTGGCGAACAGGTTCGCGAGCCCGCTGATCTGGGCGGTACTTCCCGTCGTTCTGTTTACCGCTGCCCACTGGGATCCCGCGGCCTTGCCGCACATGAACGCTGTTGCGCTGGGATCGGTGCTCATGTTCGCGACCGCCGCCATGATCCTGCTCGTCGTCACCGGCAATCTCGGCGCGTGCATGGGGTACCATGCCGCAAACAACATCTTCGCGTTCCTCGTCATCTCGCCGGAAGGTATCGTCGACGCCTTTGCACTCTACACCTATCCCAATTTGGCCGACCCCGTCTGGGCCGTCACGGATGCGATGCTCTTTCTCGGCGTCGAAGTCGCGAGGACAGGCCTGACCCTCCTGCTGCTGCTCCACGGTCGCTCCCCGCTTCGGATTCGCAGGCGTCTCGACACCAGTTGCGCTCCGGTCCCGGTCGAGTAGCATTGCGGCGCGGAGGAACGTCCATGCCGACCATCGAGAGCCTGTTCAACGCCTTCGTCACGGTCCTGGTGACCATCGATCCGCCGGGGCTGGCGCCGCTTTTCTTGGCGCTGACGCGCGGCATGAACCGGTCCGAGCGCGCCCAGGTGGCGTTGCGCGCCTCGGTGATCGGCTTCGCGGTCCTGGCCCTGTTCGCGGTCGCCGGCGCGTCGATCCTGGCGATGTTCGGCATCACCTTGCCGGCCTTCCGCGTCGCCGGCGGGTTGCTGTTGTTCTACATCGCCTTCGAGATGATCTTCGAGCGCCGCAACGACCGCAAGGAGAAGAGCGCCGACGTCGCCATCACCCGCGACCACATCCACAACATCGCCGCCTTTCCCCTCGCGATCCCACTGATCGCGGGCCCTGGCGCGATTTCGGCGACGGTGCTGCTCTCAGGCTCGTTCCCGACCCTCTACGGCCAGCTCGCGCTGCTGCTCATCCTGCTCGCCGGCATCCTGCTCACCTGGATGGTGTTCTTCCTCGCCGAGCGGGTCGACCGCTTCCTCGGCCAGACCGGCCGCTCGATCCTGACCCGCCTCCTCGGCGTCATCCTCGCCGCGCTCGCAGTGCAGTTTGTCGCCGACGGGATCAGGGAACTGGTGGCGGTGTAGGACGCTTGGACCGCGAAGCCGTTGAAATATGCGCGTCATTCCGGGGCCGCGCAGCGGAACCCGGAAACCAGAGTCGTGACCTCGGAGGAACGGCCGTGTGCTCGTACCATGCAACGCCGGCGCGCTGGATTCCGGGTTCCGCTGCGCGGCCCCGGAATGACGAAGCAAGGCCGCGGTCGGCATCCTCGACTGCTCGGAAACCCAACGGCCTACACGACCCGGCCGGCCGGCCGGTCAGTGGTCCAGCTTCACCGGCACCATGAGCCTCACCGTCTCGGGTCGTGAAAAATCAGCGTGCAGCGGATATTCCTCGCGGTGCTGCCAGCGGGAACGATCGCGCGACAGCTTCTCGTCGCGGATCCAGTCCAGCATCGCCGCATAGCGGTCGAGCACCTCGCCGTCGGAGCGGTGATGGCTGGCGACCGCGTAGTCCGCCCCCTCGATCGCGAATTCCTCCAGCCCCGCGGGCGTCGCCGCATCCTGCGCCAGCTTCGCGCCGGCAAGGCATCTCACCTCGTCGCCCTGCCCCGCCAGCGTCACGACGACAACCGGCCCGGGGGCAAAGGCCTGCTCTTCCAGGATACGCTCGCGCAGTCGCGTCAGCGCCTCCGCCAGGCCGCCGGCGACCGCGTCGGCATGACTACCCGTCCAGCGCAGGCCCGCGAGCCGCGCGTCCTCGCGCCGCTCGATGCCGAAGCCGTCGAGCCCGAAGGCCGGACCTTCGCACCAGCGGCACATTCGCCTCGGCCCGCCCGATCAGAACGGGATGTCGTCGTCGAGGTCGCGCGAGGCACCCCGGCCGCCGCCGCCGGCCGAGCCGCCGCGCGAGCCGAAGTCGGAGGGACCGGACTGGCCGAAATCGGAGCCGCCGGAACGCGGCGCGCGCTCAAACGACTGTCCGCCGCCCTCGCCGCGCGCGTCGAGCATCTGCAGCTCACCGCGGAACTTCTGCAGCACGACCTCCGTCGTGTAGCGGTCCTGGCCCTGCTGGTCGGTCCATTTGCGGGTCTGCAGCTGGCCCTCGACATAGACCTTCATGCCCTTCTTCAGGTACTGCTCGGCGACCTTGGCGATCTGGTCGTTGAAGATCACGACATTGTGCCACTCGGTCTTTTCCTTGCGCTCGCCCGAAGCTTTGTCGCGCCAGCTTTCCGACGTCGCGATGCGGATGTTGACGACCGGATCGCCCGAATTCAGCCGGCGGATTTCGGGATCCGCACCCAGATTGCCCACCAGGATCACCTTGTTGACGCTACCCGCCATCACACCGCTCCGCGCTTGTCCGAAACCAGATCTTCCATACGTCGATCGAGCCGCATCATAGACGAACAGGACAGCCGATGCGCCGGGGCGGAACAAATGCCTGCCGCTGTCCACATCTTTGTCTGTTCTTGTTATGTTCTAGATCAAATCCGCCGCGCGTGCAAGCGCCGGCTTCACAGTCCTGCCCACGGCTGGCCTTCGCCGCAACGACGGCATATGATGCGCCCATGCTTCGCTCTGCTCTCCTCGCCGCGGTTCCCGTCCTCGCCCTCCTCGCCGCAGGTCCGGCCGCGGCCGACGAGGCGAAGAAGAAGGAAGCCCTGCCCGGCGTCGCAGGCAACTACTCGATCGTCGCTCCGGAACCCGAGCCCTCCGAGCCGCCGACCGATGCGTCCGGCACGAAGAAAGTCGGCAAGTGGGAACTCACCGTCTCCGGCTATGTCTGGGTCCAGGTCGGATCCGCCAGCCCGCTCGACGGGCGATAGTACCGGGAGGCTTTCCGCGCGCGATCTGCCAAAAAAGTCAGACCCCGCCGCAACTCAATGCGGTCGGGGCCTAATCTTGTGAGCCATCTGCTCACCGGCCGGTTTTGAGGGACCGACCTTGTTTCGGATGCCGAGATGGCGTCAGCCATCGATCCGACTGCGGTCTCTGATTGTAGGTCGGCGGCAATGCGTGGTTCGGCGGATTTTAACCCGCGCCTGCGCCTGCCGTGGCCCCGTCTGCTATGAGCGGGGCCTCAGGGGACAGTCCGGTGGAGTCATGCCTCCCTCCTCTGTTCCGTTTCGCGTCGTCGGGGAAATGCTCTGATCCGGTGTCTGCGGCGTCTCGCAGTCTGCCCATCGGCCCGGAGAGCGCCTCACGCTCGTCATTCCCGACCAAAATAGTTTGCCCCCGCGCGCAGGTCAGGTCAAACATTTCCGGGCTTTCCAGGCGAAATGTGATCGAATGTTACAGTCGGCCGGCGGGCCCTGCGCCGGCCTCCTGACATCGTCTTGTCAGGAGGCTGCGTTCACTCTCCGTTCTTTTCGCTTGCTGCCTCCGCGCGCGCCCGCTAATCCTCGCAGGGCGAAGGCCTCTCGACCTTGCGGCAAACATACCTACATGTGCGGCTGGCGGCGTTCCCCGTCATCCCCTTTCAGCACGAGGCTGCGGACCGGTCATGGCCGATCAGAAATACATTTCGATCCGCGGCGCGCGCGAACACAATCTGAAGAACGTCGATCTCGACATCCCGCGGGATTCGCTGACGGTGATGACCGGCCTGTCGGGATCGGGAAAATCCTCGCTCGCCTTCGACACGATCTATGCCGAGGGGCAGCGCCGCTACGTCGAGAGCCTGTCGGCCTATGCCCGCCAGTTCCTCGAGATGATGCAGAAGCCGGACGTCGACCAGATCGACGGCCTGTCGCCGGCCATCTCGATCGAGCAGAAGACGACCTCGCGCAACCCGCGCTCGACGGTCGGCACCGTCACCGAGATCTACGACTACATGCGCCTCCTGTTCGCCCGCGTCGGCGTGCCCTATTCGCCGGCGACCGGCCTGCCGATCGAGAGCCAGACGGTGAGCCAGATGGTCGACCGGGTGCTGGAACTGCCCGAAGGCACGCGCCTGTTCATCCTCGCCCCCATCGTGCGCGGCCGGAAGGGCGAATACCGCAAGGAGATCGCAGAGCTGCAGAAGAAGGGCTTCCAGCGGCTCAAGATCGACGGTCAGTTCTACGAGATCGCGGAGGCGCCGGCGCTCGACAAGAAATACAAGCACGACATCGACGTCGTCGTCGACCGCCTCGTCGTGCGGCCCGACATCGCGACGCGGCTGGCGGACTCCCTCGAAACCTCGCTCAAACTTGCCGACGGCATCGCGGTCGCCGA
Organism: Mesorhizobium sp.; assembly: GCA_019635735.1. GTDB lineage: Bacteria > Pseudomonadota > Alphaproteobacteria > Rhizobiales > Rhizobiaceae > Mesorhizobium_A. The sequence continues at coordinate 2,404 of JAHBYX010000011.1, read as the reverse complement.
GTTCGCCGACCGGCCGCTGCCGGCCAGCGAGACGCAGGAAGACTCCGCCAACAAGTCGGCCAACGAGACGCATGAACGCATGCTGTTCTCGGAAAAGTTCGCCTGCCCGGTCTCCGGCTTCACCATTCCCGAGATCGAGCCACGGCTGTTCTCCTTCAACAACCCGTTCGGCGCCTGCCCCACCTGCGACGGCTTGGGCAGCCAGCAGGCGATCGACCGCAACCTGATCGTCCCCGACGAGAGCCTGACCCTGAAATCAGGCGCCGTCGCCCCCTGGGCGCGCTCGACCTCGCCCTATTATGTCCAGACCCTCGACGGGCTGGGCAAGACCTACGGCTTCAAGGTCACCGACCGCTGGTCCGACCTTTCCGAGGAGGCCAAGGACGCGATCCTCAACGGCACCGGCTCGCGCCAGGTCACCTTCGCTTACGACGACGGGCTCCGCTCCTACCGGACGACCAAGACCTTCGAGGGCGTCATCCCCAATCTCGAGCGCCGCTACAAGGAGACGGATTCGGCCTGGTCGCGCGAGGACATCGAGCGCTTCATGGCTTCCACCCCCTGCCCCGCCTGCGCCGGCTTCCGCCTCAAGCCCGAGGCGCTCGCCGTCAAGATCGCCGGCCTGCACATCGGCGAGGTGACGAACCAGTCGATCCGCAAGGCCGGCGCCTGGTTCGACGCGTTGCCCGCGCAGCTCACCGACAAGCAGAACGAGATCGCCTACCGCATCCTCAAGGAGATCCGCGAGCGGCTGAAGTTCCTCAACGACGTCGGCCTCGACTACCTCACCATGGCGCGCAATTCCGGCACGCTGTCCGGCGGCGAGAGCCAGCGCATCCGGCTGGCCTCGCAGATCGGCTCCGGGCTCACCGGCGTGCTCTACGTGCTCGACGAGCCCTCCATCGGCCTGCACCAGCGCGACAATGCCCGCCTGCTCGACACGCTGAAGCATCTGCGCGACATCGGCAACACGGTCGTCGTGGTCGAGCATGACGAGGACGCGATCCGCACCGCCGACTATGTCGTCGACATGGGCCCCGCCGCCGGCATCCACGGCGGCCGCATCGTCGCGCAAGGGTCGCCGGCCGAGGTGATGGCCAACCCGCGCTCGCTCACCGGCAAGTATCTTACCGGCGAGCTCGAGGTCCACGTGCCGGCCGAGCGCCGCGCCGTCAAGAAGAACCGCAAGCTGAAGATCGTCGGCGCCCGCGGCAACAATCTGAAGGACGTCACGGCCGAGATCCCGCTCGGCACCTTCACCTGCGTCACCGGCGTCTCGGGCGGCGGCAAGTCGACTCTTCTGATCGAGACCCTGTTCAAGGCGGCCTCCCGCCGCATCATGGGGGCGCGCGAGAACCCGGCCGAGCACGACCGCATCGAGGGCTTCGAATTCCTCGACAAGGTCATCGACATCGACCAGTCGCCCATCGGCCGCACCCCGCGCTCCAACCCCGCCACCTATACCGGCGCCTTCACGCCGATCCGCGACTGGTTCGCGGGCCTCCCCGAAGCCAAGGCGCGCGGCTACGCGCCCGGCCGCTTCTCCTTCAACGTCAAGGGCGGCCGCTGCGAGGCCTGCCAGGGCGACGGCGTCATCAAGATCGAGATGCACTTCCTGCCCGACGTCTACGTCACCTGCGACGTCTGCCACGGCAAGCGCTACAACCGCGAAACGCTCGACGTCACCTTCAAGGGCAAGTCGATCGCCGACGTGCTGGACATGACGGTCGAGGAAGGCGCGGAGTTCTTCGCCGCGGTGCCTGCCGTCCGCGACAAGCTGGAGACGCTGGCCAAGGTCGGCCTCGGCTACATACATGTCGGCCAGCAGGCCAACACGCTGTCGGGCGGCGAGGCGCAGCGGATAAAACTTGCCAAGGAACTCTCCCGCCGCGCGACGGGCAAGACCCTCTACATCCTCGACGAGCCCACCACCGGCCTGCACTTCCACGACGTCGCCAAGCTGCTCGAAGTCCTCCACGAGCTGGTCGACCAGGGCAACACGGTGGTCGTCATCGAGCACAACCTGGAAGTCATCAAGACCGCCGACTGGGTTTTGGACCTCGGCCCCGAAGGCGGCGACGGCGGCGGCGAACTGGTGGCGCAGGGCCGCCCCGAGGACATCGTGGCCGAGAAGCGCAGCTATACGGGGCAGTTTTTGAAAGAGCTGCTGGAACGGAGGCCGGGGGGCAGGAAGCGCGAGGCGGCGGAGTAGACCGTGTTTCCAAAAAATCTACACGCTTCCTGTGTAGAGTAGGCTCGTTCGGACTTTCGTATCGCCGAAATTCTTCATACAAATATTGGCCAGTGTCTAAGTTGGAGCTGACATGCGCCTATCTACAGAGGAATTACGCCTTCGGCCATTTCTGCAACATCCATCTTATCAGCACCTTCGTAAGGCAATAAG
>JAHBYX010000010.1 GCA_019635735.1 Mesorhizobium sp. | reverse complement strand
AAGCGAACATGTTGCCCCCTTGGTGCTAGTAGTTGGATCTGGCCTTAGCCACGCCAACGGGTATCCCACCTGGAAAGAGCTCCGCGTCACCCTGGAGACTGCCCTTAGGAAGAAAAGGGCGGCTGAATTAGATGCTGATCCGAAGTATCCTATTGACGATATAGACAACGCTTTACAGCTCGTTGACTATTGGGATTTCTTTAGAGCGGCGAAAACGTGCCTGACGCGTCCCACGTATAATCAGATAATCAAAGAACGCCTTAGCGAAATCGCGACTACATCGGATCAAAACGCTTGGACGGGTTTGCGTGAGCTAATGAGATTAAGCCCTAAAGGGGTCGTCACGCTCAACCTTGATCCAATCGCCGGCAACGTGTTCAGCGAACTTAATCCCGGATCAATGGTCATCCCTATTTATGGATTTGACATCAACCGACGCTGGAATCTCATTACCGATGAGAAGCGCTTTCTAGTCTACATGCACGGGCACGTCAGCGCACCGGACACATGGGTCTTAGGCCGAGACGAGCTTGACGCACTAACGTCCCAGCCTGCACATGATCTATTTCTCACCTCCTTGTTCGCAAACAATATAGTCGTTTTTGTTGGCATAGGAGCTGATGACATTGCGATTTCCGCGCCCCTTATGCGACTGAAAACTTCTGGGATCGATGTCAACCGCGTGTTTTGGTTTACATCGCGAACAGATGCCACAACTCGGGCATGGGCCGATTCATCGTCAGTTCAGATAATACCGTATAGTGCCAGCTCCGACGCCGATCACGCTGGTGCATTACAGGCTCTCGTAGATGATGTTGGAGCGTTTCGTTCCAGTGACGCAGCGACACTGCCCCCAACGGTACATCGCCCGCCTGACGGCTCGGGACAAGTCCAGAGAATTCCTCCAGAGGAATTAGCCGACAAAAGGCCGGAATACGTTCGCCAATTCCTGGCCACATACGTCGCTCAGCAGTTAGCAGACGTCCCCGAGGATAAAAAGTATGAGCGCTTTGCGGAATTGGTAGCCGAATACGACTATCCTATTCAAACACGATCCTTCTATCGAAGCGCTAAAGCTGAAAGCCGCCGCTTTTTCGGATGCGATCTTACATTTCCTCATCTCGGTATGGGCAACTTCGGTACAGTCTATCACGGCATTGGTATCAACAATCGGGACGTTGCCGTTAAGATAATGCATAGTCATATACTGCAGGCGCCAGAGATGATTGGGGGCTTTCGTCGAGGTAGCCGATCAATGCGGATACTAGCCGAAAAGAATATAAAAGGCATCGCGAATTTGATCGACACGTTTGAAATGCCCCCGACTATCATCATGGAGTTTGTCGCAGGAAATAGCTTGGAGGAACTTTTCTCATTGGCAAGCAGTATACCATGGCGCACAAAAGTAAAGATAATGAATATCGCCGCCTCTATTGTGCACGACTGTCATTCTATTGAAGAGATTGTTTTGCATAGAGATTTGGAGCCTTCAAATATAATGATAAGTGGGCTTGATTATGCATCATTTGACTTTGACGACGTTACAATTATTGATTTTGATATGTCGTGGCATAAAGGCTCAAGGGAAAAAGACGTTGTATTTGAATCACGCGATGATTTCGGTTATTTGGCCCCCGAACAAACCAACCCGTCAATCATTGAATCATCGCGCTCTACAAAGGTCGATTCTCTTGGCTTGGGTATGACACTTCTTGCGCTCTTCAGTGGAAGGCATCCCATTCCCAACATGTCACTGTCAGTGGATTATCCTCGTCAGGTATATTCAGCAGCAAAGAGGGGATATAATCTTGATTGGACGTGCTTGCCTCGTAGAACTTCCAGATTAATTATCGATTCAACAAGGCATAATCAAGAGGACAGACTTCCGTTCTCCGCTCTGGCTTTTCGTCTTCACAAAATATTCGATGCCTCGATCCGCCGGTCGGGGGCCTTTAGCAATGATCTCTTCTGTGAAGAATTGTTGGCGAGGCTGGCAGAGAATCGAGACTATTTTTGGGATGATATAAATGACCGCGGAAATTTCGCATTGGTAAGTGGGGTAACCGTTGAAGTCTCGGTTGATGAAGTAACGCTCGGGACTCGGGTGCGAATTAAGTATCAGGACACCGGAGCGAAACAATATCAACGACGAAATGAATTAATAGGAAATTCGAGGGTCGCTTTGGAGAAAGCGGGCAAAGACAACGGCTATCGAATAGAGAGCATAAATATATACCACGGCGAAATGGAGAGCTCATTGCTAATTCATAAAGCGCCGGTCTTTGATAATATAGATCTTATCAAATCGAGTATTATGCCTGCGATCAATTATCTCAAGCAGATAGACTGACGGGAATTGTAACGGCGGACCGAATGAGGATTATTGGCGACATTTTTTCGAATGGCGCCTCGATCTACCTCTCCCACTTCTCGCGCAAGGTGCGGGTTGAATGTGCACGCGATCCATTTGGCGTCCGTCATATCTTCGCCTCTTGCCGCGTCTCAATGGCGCTCGCCAAAATCCCGCCCTTCTCCCGCAAGGGGAGGAGCGCCCTCACCTATACGGCGAGTGGCACGCGCGCCTTGGCCCGTGATGCGGCCGGTACGTATCCGTCCGCCAGTCGTAGGATCGATACCGCCTCGCGCACCAGTCGGCATGCGCGGCGGAGCGGTGGACCACCACCTGCGCCGCCGGCCGCATCACCCGCACCGCCAGCGCCCGACGCGACTTGTAGATCGGCAGCGGATAGCCGCACATGGCGTGCGGGCACGGCGTGACGTAGGCCGGCAGCGGATAGGCCGGGGGATGCAGCGACGGCCGTTCGCCATACCAGCGCGACACCGGCACCGAGCCGTAGAGCACAAGGTCGCGCGCGGGGTCGTATTGCCACTCCCCAGCGCGTGCCCCGGAAGCCAGCGCCATCAGCATCGTCAGACAGGCCAGAAGTCTCGTCATCTTACCCTCCCCTGCGGCGGCGCTCAGCGATACGGCGAGTGGCAGGCGCGGCGCGGCCCGTGCAGGGGCTGGAAACTGTCGCTCCGCGCGTCGTAGGAGCGATAGCGCGCTGCGCACCAGCCGACATGCGCCGACACGCCGTGCCGCCTCACGCGCTGCACCACCTGCACCGCCGGCCAGGTCGTGTCGTAGATCGGCACGGGATACCCGGTCAGCGGCTTCGGATAGGCCGGGATATGATCGGGGTGGTGGCTGTAATAATAGCCGGGCCCGGTGCCCAGCCACGGATGCTGGTGATACCAGGGCACGTGCGGCGCCTGAACGACCTTCACCGCCCGATGGTGATGATGATGCCGCCAGTCGCCGGCGGCGGCCGGCAGCGCGGCGGCCGACAGCGCACATGCCGCAAGGACTGCTTTCCACATCTCGACCTCCCGCACCGATACGATACGCCAGGCAACCGCTGCTGCAGCGGCAGGTTCCGCGCGATCGTCGGGAATGCTTAACGAATAGAAAACGCTGTCGAGTGTGCGCCTGCGCCGAGACTACCCGCACCACATTGCGGGAATCCGGGCGCCCCCTCCACCGCCTTCAGCGGCCCCCCTCCCCCGTAAACGGGGGAGGATCGGGTGCGTCGGCGGCCAGCGATAGCTTTTTACCAGACGCCGGCTGAGCGCGCTGATCCTCCCCTGTGAAACGGGGGAGGGGGACCACGCGCAGCGTGGTGGAGGGGGCGCCTCCCCGTGGATCGATTTTCTCCCTGCCGCTGCGCCAATCCCCTGCCCTTCTCGCCCTTCACCACGATTCTTCGATTTTTCGATCCCCACTCCTTCCCGCCGCGTCACACTGCGCGCGTGAAAGGAGGGCGCGGTGAAGGCAGCGCAGCACGATGTTCCGGACCGTTCGAGGCTGAAGCACATCGTCGTGATGCTTCTGTCGATGGCCCTGCTCGCCGAATATGCCGCATCGCGCCGCCATTCCGTGCGGCTTCTCTTCTTCCGGCTGCTCGGCCATGCCGAGATCGTCGCGCTCGGCCTTTTCGACGGCCCGGCCGCCGGGTTCCACGTCGTCCCTGACGAGCCGAGGCATGTCAGGCCCGAAGACCTGACGGCACTTGCCGCGCGGCTGCGCACCATCGCCATCCTGATCGCGCGGGTCTTCCTGTCCGGCGGCGAAACCGGCACGGGCAAAGGCGCATCTCCGCGCCCCGCTCCGCCCGTGTCCTGCGAGCCCGTGTGCGCCCGCCCGGCCGCCGCCTATCACGACACGTCCTGATCCTGGCCGCACCTGTCAGCAGCCTTGCCGTTCCGGGTGGACAAACCGCTTCCGCCCGCGCACGGTCGCGCGCGTTGAAATGGAGCGTGCGATGAATTCAGGAACGATCCGCGCAGGCATGGGCGGCTGGACCTTCGAACCTTGGGAAGGCACGTTCTATCCGGACAGACTGCCCAAGAAGAAGCAGCTCGAATTCGCCTCGCGCGCGGTGCCGACCATAGAGGTCAACGGCACTTATTATTCCGGCTTCACCCCGGCAACTTATGCCAAATGGGCGGCCGAGACGCCGGACGATTTCGTCTTCTCCATCAAGGGCAATCGCTTCGTCACCAACCGCAAGGTGCTCGCCGAGGCCGGCGAATCGATGAAAAAGTTCTTCGCCCAGGGGCTGGAGGAGCTCGGCCCGAAGCTCGGTCCCATCTGCTGGCAGTTCGCCAACACCAAGAAGTTCGAGCCCGACGATTTCGAAGGCTTCCTCAAGCTGCTGCCGGCCGAACATGCCGGGCTGAAACTGCGCCACGCGCTCGAGGTGCGGCACGGCTCATTTGCGGTGCCCGACTTCGTCGCGCTGGCGGAGCAATACGGCTGCGCGATCTGCTATGCGCACCATCACGACTATCCGGAATTTGCCGACGTCACGGCCGATTTCGTCTATGCCCGGCTGCAGAAGGGCGAGGACGACGTGGCCACCGCCTATCCGCCCGAGGATCTCGACGGATGGGCGGAGCGGGCGAAGCTCTGGGCTTCGGGCGGCCAGCCGGACGACCTTCCCCTCGCCGATCCGTCGCGCAAGGTGGAGAAACGTCCGCGCGACGTCTTCGTCTACATCATCCACGAAGGAAAAGTCCGCGCGCCGCAGGGCGCCATGGCTCTGATGGAGCGGGTGTGAAGCGCTGCAAATTTCCGCGCCGGAACGGGTTGCCGCTTGGCGCGAAGCTGATTATAAGCCGCCTCGGTTACGCGCCCTTCGTCTATCGGTTAGGACGGCACCCTTTCACGGTGCAGAGAGGGGTTCGACTCCCCTAGGGCGTACCACCTCTCCTTTGCTCCACGTTCCTGTCGGCCATGCCCGGGGTTGAAGAAGCCGGCCATCGATGCGACATGTGGGGCGATTTCCACACTCCAGGCACATGATGGTCACCTATCTCGAAGCGGGTTCCGCGCCGCTCAAGAACACCGGACAGATCAGGCTTTACGACGAGGCCGCCTTCGAAGGGATGCGCAAGGCCTGCCGGCTCACCGCGACCTGCCTCGACGAACTCGCCGCGATCGTCCAGCCCGGCGTGTCGACCGACACGATCGACCGCTTCGTCTTCGAATACGGCATGGACCACGACGCCATCCCCGCCACGCTCAACTATCGCGGCTACACGAAATCGTCCTGCACCTCGATCAACCATGTCGTCTGCCACGGCATCCCCGATTCGAAGCCGCTGCGCGAGGGCGACATCGTCAACATCGACGTGACCCTGATCGTCGACGGCTGGCATGGCGACTCCTCGCGCATGTATCCGGTCGGCCGCATCAAGCGGGCGGCCGAGCGGCTGCTCGAGGTCACCCACGAATGCATGATGCGCGGCATCGCCGCCATCCGCCCGGGCGCGCGCACCGGCGCCATCGGCGCGGCCATCCAGACCTATGGCGAGGCGGAGCGCTGCTCGGTGGTGCGCGACTTCTGCGGCCATGGCGTCGGCCTGCTCTTCCACGACGCACCTAATATCCTGCACTACGGCACGCCCGGCGAAGGCGTCGAGATGCGGCCGGGCATGATCTTCACGGTCGAGCCGATGATCAATCTCGGCCGGCCGCATGTGAAGGTCCTGTCCGACGGCTGGACTGCGGTGACCCGCGACCGCTCGCTGTCGGCGCAATACGAGCACACGATCGGCGTCACCGACAACGGCTGCGAAATCTTCACGCTCTCGCCCGGGGGCCTCGACCGCCCCGGTCTTCCGGCTTAGTCTTCGCGCGAGGCTGGGGAGCCTCGGGCGGGACAGGAATGAGCACTGACGAGATCGACGAGCGCGGACTGTTTGCCGAAGGACCGTCGGCGAACCTCGGCAAGGCTGCGTCCAAGGCGCTTCAATCCGACAAGCCGCACTTCCACGGCCATCGCGACCGCTTGCGGGAGCGCATGCGCGCGTCCGGCGCCAGCGCTCTTGCCGACTACGAAATCCTCGAGCTTCTGCTCTTCCGCTTCGTGCCCCGGGCCGACACCAAGCCGCGCGCCAAGGCCCTTCTGGAACGGTTCGGGTCGCTTGCCGAAGTTCTCGGCGCTCCCGCCCACCTGCTGGCCGAGGTCAAGGGCATCGGGCCCTCGGTGGCGTTCGACCTGAAACTCGTGGCAGCCGCCGCCGAGCGCATGCTACAGAGCCAGATTCGCGGCCGCCAGGTGCTCGCCTCCTGGTCGCAGGTGATCGACTATTGCCGCGCCGCCATGGCATTCGAGCCGCGCGAGCAGTTCCGCATCCTCTTCCTCGACAAGAAGAACGCGCTGATCGCCGACGAGGTGCAGCAGGTCGGCACCATCGACCACACCCCCGTCTATCCGCGCGAGGTGCTCCGCCGGGCGCTCGAATTGTCGGCCACGGCGATCATCCTCGTGCACAACCACCCGTCGGGCGACCCGACGCCGTCCAAGGCCGACATCGACATGACGCGCCTCATCGCCGAAACCGCCAAGCCGCTCGGTATCGTGGTTCACGACCACATCATCGTCGGCAAGAACGGCCATGCCTCGATGAAGGGCCTTCGCCTGATCTGAGGCGTGTCCGCCAGAGCGCGGCTGAATCCCTGCCAGACGCCCGGGAATCGAAAAGGCCACCCGCGAGGGTGGCCTTCTTTGTCTCACCGGTTCGACACCAAGTCCTACTCGGCGTCGCCTTCCTTAGCAGCCTTCTTCTTGGCCGGAGCCTTCTTCTTCGGAGCGGCCTTCTTGGCCTCGGCCTTTGCAGTGCCCTCCTCATCGTCATCCGCGAGGAGTTCCTCCTTCGAGACCTTGACGTCGGTGACTTCGACCTGGGTCAGCAGATGGTCGACGACCTTCTCCTCGAACAGGGGCGCGCGAAGGTTGGCGAGTGCCGTCGGGTTGTTGCGGTAGAAGTCATAGACTTCCTGCTCCTGACCCGGATAGCGGCGGACGAACTCGAACAGCGCGCGCTGCATTTCCTCGTCGGTGATCTGGATGCCGGCCTTCTCGCCCATCTCGGCGAGAACGAGACCCAAGCGCACGCGGCGCTCGGCCAGACCCTGATATTCGGCGCGAGCCTCTTCCTCGGTCGTTTCCTCGTCGGCGAAGCTCTTGCCTGCCTGCTCGAGGTCGTTCATCACCTGGGTCCAGATGTTGTTGAACTCGGCCTCGACAAGCTTCGAAGGCGCCTCAAACTTGTAGGACGCGTCGAGCGCGTCGAGCAGTTCGCGCTTCACCTTCTGGCGGGTCAGCGCGCCGTACTGGCTTTCGAGCTGGCTCTTGACGATCTCGCGCAGCTTCTCGACCGACTCCAGGCCGAGCGTCTTGGCGACGTCGTCGTTGATCTCGAGCTTGCCGGGCTTGGCGACTTCCTTGACCGTGATGTCGAAGGTCGCTTCCTTGCCGGCGAGATGCGCGGCCTGGTAGTTCTCCGGGAAGGTCACGGTGATGGTCTTCTCGTCGCCGGCCTTGAAGCCGACGATCTGCTCCTCGAAGCCGGGGATGAACGACTTGGATCCGAGCACCAGCTGCTGGTCCGATCCGGCACCGCCTTCGAAGGGCTCGCCGTCGAGCTTGCCGACGAAGTCGATCGTGACGCGGTCGCCCTCTTCGGCCTTGCCCTTCTTGGGCTCGTAGCTGCGGGCGGATTCGGCGACACGCTCCATCTGCGCCTGAACCTCTTCCTCCGGCAGGTCGAGCACCTGGCGGGTCACCTTGATGCCGGTGACGTCCTTCAGCTCGATCGTGGGGATGATCTCGTAGGCGATCGAGAACTCGAAGTCCTTCTGGCCGGCGAGGATGGCTTCGGCCTCCTTCTCGTCCTCGGTCATCTGCACTTCGGGCTGCATCGCGGCCTTCTCGCCGCGCTCGGCGAGAACGTCACGCGTCGAATTGTTCAGGATCTCGTTGACGACCTCGGCCATGAACGACTTGCCGTAGACCTTGCGCAGATGCTGGATCGGCACCTTGCCGGGACGGAACCCGTTGATGCGGGCCTTGCCGCGCGCGTCGTTGAGGCGCGAGACCAGCCGGCTCTCCATGTCGCTCTTCGGCACGACGACCTTGATCTCTCGCTTGAGGCCGGCGTTCAGCGTTTCCGTGATCTGCATACTTGTTCCCTTGTCCTCTCGAAATCCCTGTGCTCGAACGGCACACGGCCATTTCGACTGACGAAAATCCTGCCTTAGGTGGCTAATGGTGCGGGTGAAGGGACTTGAACCCCCACGACTTGCGTCACAGGAACCTAAATCCTGCGTGTCTACCAGTTCCACCACACCCGCTCAGGCGCCCGTCCGGCCACCCGAAGCGTGCGCTCTATATCACCGGAATTGTGGCGTTCAAAGGAAATTTGGCGCGAGAATTGCACATTCGGGGATGGTTTTCCCCATTCTATCCACAAGAGGGCAGCGCCCGGAAAGTCAGTAGAGAGGTTCCTCGAACAACACGGTCGTTCCGTCGAGAAAGCGCTTGATCTGGGCCGAGCCGTTGTCGGCCACCGCGGCGACCACGGAGAAAGGCCGCTCGCGCATGTCGGTCTCGATCGGCCGCCCCTCGCCCTCCGGCAGATAGAAGCGCTCCAGGCCATAGTCGACTGTAGTAGTCCCTTCCGGGAATGGCCGACCCGCGGCCATTCCGCGGATCACGACCTCGCCGGGTTCCGCCGCCGGCAGGGCGGCCCTGTCGAAGGCGGCGGATTTCGCAGCGAAATGGCCGTCGGCCTGCTTGTGCAGCAGCACCCAGACGGGATGCTGCTCATAGTCGCCGTCGCCCGAGAGCGGCGGCACGAAGAGCGCGGCCGGAATGGTCGAGATGTCGTATCCCAGGCGAACATAGTCGCCGCGCAGCAGGTCGCGTGGATCGACGGGCTGAACCTTGAGCAGGACTTCCTGGCCGTCGCGCAGCACCGCGGCCCGTCCGGCGATGTTCCACGACAGGAAGCCGATCTGAATCACCGAGATCAAAATGGCGCCGATGAGGACGAGACGGGTCGAGTTCATCAGGCTGCTCCCTGCGCCGACGGTGCGCCGAGGCGGCGCTCGATGCGAATGATAACGAAGGCGAGGACGCCGAGCCCGATCGCGGCGAGCACGAAGAAGCCGGCGGTTCCCAGCATCGTACCGACGGTGGCGATGTAGACGAAGGAAATCTCTACCGCGAATCCGAGATAGGCGAGCCACCGCACCTTGCGCCCGACCTTGCCGCCGATCACCAGCGCTCCGGCGATCGCCGCGAAGGTGACCGCCGCGAGCGGGGCGAACACGGCCGAGTCGGCGAAAACCGCCTGCAGCGTGAACATGCCGACGAGGAAGCCGATGAGCGCGTCGGCGGCGAGCCCCGAACCCAGTCCGGTCAGGCGGTCGGCGATCTCGCCGCCACGCACGGCGGCAACGAACACCGCCGCCGAGACGAGCGCCATTGCTGCCGGAATGACCAGCAGATCGGTGTCGAAATAGAGGAAGGTGAAATGCGCGATCAGCGAAAGCAGGATCAGGTGCCGCGCCGGCAGGCTGCGGGTCCAGACCGCTACGGCCCAGAGGACCGCTAGCAGGAGCGGATACCAGGGGTTCACGTCGAGGCTGAACTGGAATACGGGCCAGGCCACCCATGCCGCCGACAGGGCGACCGAGGCTGCGGCCAGAACGGGCGAGCGCAGCAGCGCGGCGGCGAGCACGGTGCCGATACACCAGACCAGGATCGCCTGCGTTTCGTCGCCGGTCAGGTGATACATCTGGCCGATCAGGGCGATGCCGCCGCCGAAGGCCGCAGCGGAAACGAGCCAGAGGGCCTCGGCCAGGGCTCCATGATCGCGCAGCTTGAGCACCGCGCCGCCGAGATACCCGCCCGCGATCACCGCGAACAGCGCGCCGACGCGTCCGAGACGGGGGATCGCTTCCCAGTTGGCGGCGATCAGGATCAGGATCGCGGCGGCCATGAGGAGCGCGGCCATCACCGCGAGCACCTGTCCGAAGCCTACGCCTTTGCCGTGGTTGGCCGAGACGTCGTCGCGGAGCTGCTGCGCGAGCGTGGAGCTGACGAGCCCCCTCGCCTCCCACCGGGCTATGTCCTGCCCGACCTTGTCCACATATCCGGCCATGATGGTCCCCGCTTTCCGCCCTGCCTACCCGACAAATCGTATCGGCCGGATGTCGCCGCTTGGGGCGATCGAAACCGCTGCCTATCCGCCTTGCCGGCACGCCGTTAACGGCCGTTAATGGTGCATTGCACAATCTGCATTGCTGCTATGCAACATTCCCCCTTTGAACCGAGCCCCAACGCACCTATCTTCGGTTCGTAACAAAGATAGCCGAATTCGAAAAAAGACGAAACGAGAACTCAAATGAACATCATCCGCAACTACCGCAACTGGCGCCGCTACCGGGAAACCGTGTCCGAGCTGAACCGCCTGTCCAATCGCGAGCTCACCGACCTCGGCATTTCCCGCAGCGACATCCCGTTCGTCGCGCGCAAGTCGGTCTGACGAACACAGAAATCTCGCCAGGGTCTACCTCCTCCCAGACCTTGTGAGATATGGCCGGAGTTTACCTCCTCCCAAACGACGGCCAAACGAGACACCCGCCGGATCTCCTCCCCCGGCGGGTGTTTTCGTTTCTGGGGACTCGCCTGAAAATCCGGAATGCTGGCTGAACGAACGGACTGTCTCAGCGCTCGCCCATCACGCCGCGGGACTTCCACTGGTCGAGCGGCATGACATCGGGCTTGCCGCCCATCGGCTCGTACCAGCTGTCGACCGCCCATCTCGTCCCGCCCTTCTCGGACAGCACCGCGGTCGAATGCGGATAGCGGCCGTCGACGAAGACGCCGCGCGCGACATTCGATTCGACCCGGTGATGCCGGATCAGTCCCCTGCCCTGAAGATAGAGCATCAGCGTCCGCGTGTTGGTCGATTCGTCGATGCAGTCCATTTGTCCCATGCGGCCCGATTGGGCGAGTGTCGACTTAGCCGTGTCGCGAACCCCGATCGCCTGCCCGGCACGAGTCTCGAAATAGGCGACGGCAGCAGCCACCGCCTGCCGCTCGGCCTTCGCGGACCCCTTGCCGCGCGCCATGATCGAGGCGAAGCGGCCGGCATCGCCCGCGCTGAGCGCCAGGGTGGTGCGGTTACGGCAATCGAAGCCGTGGCACACGGAGAGTTTCGAGACCGTGGTCTCCTTTTTGACCGCCGAATAGTTCGATGAGGTCGAGGTACACCCCGCGGCAAGCGGCAATGCGAGGGAGAGCACGGCGAGGAGGCTGGGTCGATGCTGCATGAAGCTCAGACTAGTCAGCGCCTCTGTTGCACGCAATCCGCGAGACGTTGTGTTTTGGACGCTCCGCGACTATTCCACCGGTCATGAGCGACAAACCCATCCACGTCATCGGCGGCGGCCTCGCCGGGTCGGAAGCCGCCTGGCAGATCGCACATGCCGGCGTGCCGGTGATCCTGCACGAGATGCGCGGCGTGCGCGGCACGGAAGCGCACAAGACCGACGGTCTCGCCGAACTCGTCTGCTCCAACTCCTTCCGCTCGGATGATGCCGAGACGAACGCCGTCGGCCTCCTGCATGCCGAAATGCGGCTGGCCGGCTCGCTGATCATGGCCTGCGGCGATGCCCACCAAGTGCCGGCCGGCGGGGCGCTGGCGGTTGATCGCGACGGCTTCTCGGACGCCGTGACCGCGAAGCTGGTTGCCCACCCGCTGGTCACGATCGTCCGCGAGGAGGTTTCCGGTCTGCCGCCCGCGGAATGGGACCAGGCGATCATTGCCACCGGCCCTTTGACCGCGCCGTCGCTCGCCGAAGCGATCCGCGCCGAGACCGGCGCCGACGCGCTGGCTTTCTTCGACGCCATCGCGCCGATCGTCCATTTCGACACGATCGACATGAACGTGGCCTGGTTCCAGTCGCGCTACGACAAGGTCGGGCCCGGCGGAACCGGCAAGGACTACATCAACTGCCCGATGGACAGAGACCAGTACCTGGCCTTCGTCGAGGCCTTGAACGAAGGGGCCAAGACCGAGTTCAAGCAATGGGAGGGCACGCCCTATTTCGACGGCTGCCTGCCCATCGAGGTGATGGCGGAGCGTGGGCCTGAGACGCTGCGGCACGGGCCGATGAAGCCGATGGGCCTGACCAATGCGCACAATCCCACCGTCAAGGCATATGCCGTCGTCCAGCTTCGCCAGGACAACGCGCTCGGCACGCTCTACAACATGGTCGGCTTCCAGACCAAGCTGAAGCATGGCGAGCAGACGCGAATCTTCCGTATGATTCCCGGCCTGGAAAATGCCGAGTTCGCCCGCCTGGGCGGCCTGCACCGCAACACCTACATCAACTCGCCGACGCTGCTTTCCGGCGACCTCCAGCTCAAGGGTCGCCCGGGCCTGCGCTTTGCAGGTCAGATCACCGGCTGCGAAGGCTATGTCGAGAGCGCCTCGATCGGCCTGCTCGCCGGCCGTTTCGCCGCCTCGGAGCGGCTTGGCCGCGCGCCCTCTCTCCCTCCGGCCACCACGGCCTTTGGCGCGCTGCTCGGCCACATCACCGGCGGGCACATCGTATCCGACGACGAACCGGGAAAGCGCTCCTTCCAGCCGATGAACATCAATTTCGGCCTGTTCCCGCCGCTGGAAGCGGGCACCAAGCTGAAGCCCGACGATTTCGAGGGCCGTTTCCGCGGCAAGGACAAGTCGATCGCCAAGAAGAAGGCGATCACCTCGCGCGCACTGGCGGACTGCCGGGCCTGGCTTGGCGACGCGCTGCGTCACGCCGCGGAATAGGCGCGCGTCCCGTCAGCCCCACACGAGCGCGGGCGCACCGCCGTCGGCCGCCAGCCGTCCCACGGCCCGCTTGAGCGCCGCGACGCAGTCGCCATCGAAGGCGGTGCCGATGTCCTTGTCGAGGATCGCGAAGGCTTCGGACACCGTCATCGCCTTGCGGTACGGCCGGTCGGCGGTCAGCGCATCGAAGACGTCGGCGACCGTCAACATGCGCACCTCGAAGACGATGTCGGCGCTGGCGAGGCCGAGCGGATAGCCCTTGCCGTCGAGACGCTCGTGATGCGCCCCGGCGATGTCCGAAAGATCCCGGAATATGGCAACCTGACGGAGGATGTCGGCGCTGTGGGCCGGGTGGCTACGGATGGAGATCCACTCGCTTTCCTCAGGCCTGCCCGGCTTGTCGAGGATCTGGTTGGAGACGGCCAGCTTGCCGATATCGTGCAGCAGGGCCGCGCGGCGAAGCCAGCGTCGATGCCCCGCATCGAGCCCCATCTCTTCGGCAATCATGTCGGTGAACAGGGTGACCCGCCTCGAGTGTCCAGCCGTAAAGGGGCTCTTGGCGTCGATCACGTCGGCGAAGGCGGCCGCGATATCGTCGACATAGTCGTCGTCGAGCGGCGCACTCGAGCGCGCCGGCGCCAGGTCCGAAAGATGGCGATCGAGTGCATCTCCTTCGATCGCTTGCCAGAAGACGGCCCGCTTCTCCGCGGACATGAACGCGTCCACCACTGCCGGATCGAACCAGGTGCCGCGGCGAGCGAGGATTTCGGCCCTCGCAGCGGCGCGGCCGCCCTCCTTGTGGAAGATGTCGGCAACTTGGGCCACCAGCGCAATTCGCGACGCCACCGGGATGGCTTCGCCGACCCTACCCTCCGGCTTGCCGGATCCGTCCCAGTGCTCGTCGAGCCAGCGGATGCCGTCCTGCACTTCAGCCGGAAAGCGCATCTTCGCGGCAATGTCGGCGCCGCGGTGGCAGCGTGTTTCAATCAGCTCGCGCGAGATCTCGCCGCCGTTGCGCAGGATGTTGAGGATGGCGCGCACGCGTTCGGCGAAGCCGGACTGGATGCCGGTCTTGTCCATGACGAACCGCAGCGCCGCCGCAAGACTGCCGTCGATCGTCTTGAAGTCGCGTTTGAACGAGATATCGTCGGCGAGATAGAGTTCGCAGATGCGGGCCGCATTGCTGGAACAGCCGAGATCCTTCAGCAAGGCGGTGAAGTAGATGTCGGACAGCGCCTCGGCGGTCAGGCCCATTTGCATGCCGATCTGCGTTCCGATCCAGCACGCGCGCTGGCAATGTCCTTTGGGTTGCCCCTCTGTCAGATCGAGTGCATGGCTGAGCGCGCCGAGCAGTTCGGCGACGTTCAGCGATGGGGCGTCAGTCGGCACCGGCGTTGCGACGACAGACCAGGCGGACATCAAAGGGAGGGCGTTCGACATGCCCCGACAGTAGCCGTCAGTTCGTTACGTCTGGTAAACCGCTCCACGAACCGCTTTCAATACCGATCACGGTTGCGCGAGATGTCTCGCCGAAAACACGGAAATGACCGAGGACCGAATGGACAGCCCGACCAGCACCTTCTTCACCGTGACGCGCGATGGACCCATCGCAATCCTGGCGATGAACCGGCCGGACAAGGCCAACGGCATGACTCCGGACTTCTGGGCCGACCTGCCGCGCCTGATGGACGAACTCGGCCGCGACGAGACAGTGCGCGTCGCGATTATCCGCGGCGAAGGCAGGCATTTCACAGGCGGAATGGACCTCGCCGCCTTCGCCGACATCGCAAAGCTGTTCGAGAGCGAGCCGGGCCGCGCCGCCTATGCGATGCGTGACACGATCCTGCGCCTGCAGGACGCCTTCAACGCCATCGAACGCGCGCGCTTTCCCGTCATCGCCGAGATCCACGGCGCCTGCATCGGCGCCGGCATCGACATGATCACGGCCTGCGACCTGCGCATCGCCTCGGAAGAAGCCTATTTCTCCATCGAGGAAATCCACATCGGCATGGCGGCCGACGTCGGCACGCTGCAGCGCCTGCCAAAGCTGATTTCGCCCTCCATTGCGGCCGAACTCGCCTACACCGGCCGGCGCTTCATGGCGGACGAGGCCAGGGCGATCGGCCTCCTGTCGCAGGTGCTGCCGGACCGCGAGGCACTTCAGTCGGCGTCTCGCGAACTGGCGCGTGGTATCGCGGAAAAATCGCCGCTGGCGATTGCCGGCATCAAGCGCAACCTCGCCTATGCGCGCGACCATTCGGTCGCTGACGGGCTCGACTACATCGCGACCTGGAACGCCGGCATGCTGCGCGGTGCGGAGTTGATGACGGCGGTTCAGGCCAAGATGGCGAAGACGAAGGCGGTCTTCGCGGATCTCCTCGCGACGAAGTAGGTCTACTCAGCCGGCTGGACCCCGCCGCCGGCGCCTCCCGGCAATCCCGGCTTCCCTGCCTCGCTCGGATTGCGCCGCACATAGTCGGCCTTCAGGCTCTCCGACGTGTCGCGCGAGCCGTCGTGGCTCCAACCGGGTGGCATGAACAGGTAGCCGAGGCGCTGGCGGACCGTAAGGCCCGGTCGAACGACGTCCTTGAAGATGCCGACATATTCATGGAACGCGACTTTCAGCGGATTGAAGGTGCCGATGTTCCTGACGATGCCGTAGCGTGGTCGGTCATCTTCGAGCTCTTCGACGAAGGTGCCGAACATCCTGTCCCAGATGATCAGCGTGCCGGCATAGTTCGCATCGAGGTAGCGCGGATTGGTCGCGTGGTGGACGCGGTGGTGCGATGGCGTGTTGAACACGAACTCGAACCAGCGCGGCAGCTTGCCGATCGCTTCGGTATGGATCCAGAACTGCCAGACCAAGTTGAAGCCGAAGACGAAGACGATGACGGCCGGATGGAAGCCGAGCAGAACCAGCGGCGCCTGCAGCACGAACATGCCGGTGAACAGCCCCGTCCAGCTCTGCCTGAGCGCCGTCGACAGATTGTAATGCTGGCTGGAGTGGTGATTGACGTGTTCGGCCCATACCCAGCGCACCCGGTGCGCGATGCGGTGGTACCAATAGTAGCGCAGATCGTCGAGCAGGAATGCGGCGATGAACACCCAGACCGAGAGGCCGAGGTCGAAGAGGCGGTACTGCCACAGCCAGGCCAGCGCACTGAACGAGACGAAGCCGAGCAGCAGGCCGGCAACGACGTTGCCGGTTCCCATCATCAGGCTCGTCAATGCGTCGCGCGTTTCGAACTCGCCCTTGGCGCGGCCTGTGCGCACCAGCCAGAGTTCCAGAAGGATGGCGATGACGAAGAACGGGATCGCGATCTCGGTGACGTTCGGGAACGAATAGGTCTCCATCACGCGGCCCTCCTGCCGCTGCCGGGATCGGCGAGTATGTGAGCCACTCGGTCGGCATCGGCCGAATTCTCGAACTCGAACCGCGCGCCGGGGAAGGTGAAATCCGAAAAGCGGATCAGGACCGCCGACTCGCCGCTGCGCCGCAGCGACGTCACGTCGGCCGGTCCGTAGAGCCGCGTCAGGAACTTTGCGCCGACGGCATGAACGAGGCCGACCCGGCCTTCCGCGACTTCGAGAAACGCCGATCGGCGATCGATCGTCACATGAGTCCGCCCGATCGTCAGGCTCGGAAAGTCGATCGCGAAACGCGAGCGCGCGGCATCAGGAGTAGCGAGCGATGCCCCGCGGCTTCCCCCCGTGAAATGGATCGCCGCCACGATCATGCCTACTCCGATCACGACCAGAGCGGCGAGAACCGGCAAACTCATCCTGGTTCCTCCTCGGCTTCGGGCATCGTCGCGCGCCCTTGCAGCGGAACATAGCAGCTTTGACGTTTACGTCAAAACATTCACCAGCCGCTTCGGGCGCGACGGAACAGAATCCAGTGGCGGCGCAGCGCCGAAACCTCGGGCGCCGGGGAATGCCACGAGGCGGACGGATCGATCCGATCGAGCCGCGCCGCCGCGGTCGCCAGCGGCAGAAAGGCAGGACGCAGAGACGCGGGGAGACTGGGCGCTCCGGTGAGGAACGCCCGAAGATGTTCGCTTGCCAGCGATTTCATCGCGCCCAATGCCAAAGCCATCGCGTCCGGGGGTTCTCCTCCGAGATAGGCTTCCCGGTCGAGCCCGGATGCCGCAAGCACTTCCGAGGGCACATAGCACTGGCCGCGCTTCCGGTGGAGCGGCATCAGCCGCAACAGCCGGATGATCCCCGCCACGCACCCGGCATGGCCCGACAAGCCGGCCACATCCGCTGCCGCGTCGGAATCCAGCACGAGCGCTGCAAGCTGGAACACGGCCGAGACCGTCTCGCCACAATAGCCTTCGAGGTCGGTCCGGCTCGGCATCGGATCGTCGTAGAGGTCGAAGGTGCGCGCTTCCAGATAGTCGAGGAATGTCTGCCGCGGCAGGCGATGGTTTGCGATCGTCTCCAGCAACGCCGCCGCGATGGGGTGCCCGCCGCCCGGCTCGCTTGCGGAAAGAATGTCGCGCCACCATTGCAGTCTGATCTCGCCGGGCATCGGTTCCGAGACGAGGTCGCGGACACGCGCGATCTCGGCGTCGAAAGCGAAAAGCGACAACAGCGCCTGCCGCTTCGCTTCGGGAGCGTAGAGGACGCTGAGATAGCGGTCCTCGTCTGATTTGCGGACAATCTCAGCGAGATAAGGGTCGAAGGATGCCATTCAGTCGACCGCGACGAGCGCGGCGGCGACTGCGCGCTCCTCGGCAAGAAGGACATTGAAGGTGCGCAGCGCAGCCCCCGTCGACATCGGCTCGCAGGCAATGCCGGCCGCGCGCAACGCCTCTCGCACCGTCTTCGGCAGTGGACGCAGATCGCGTCCGGTGCCGATCAGCAGGATCTCGATGTCGCCGCTCTCGGCGAGCACTTTCGCAAGGTCATCGATGCCGACCGCGGGCGGTTCTTTCGGATCCCAGCCATAGATGCCCGAGGGCAGGCACAGGATTGAGCCTCGATGCGACATGTCGGCGAAGCGGAAGCCGCCATTGCCGTAGGAGTCAATCGGCGCGCGGCCCGGGAAATGCGCCTCCCGCATCATGATGCCCGGGCCGGTGGGGGCCGGAGCCATGCGTCAGGCCTTCGTCGGGGTCGGCCCGGTGTCCTGCTTGGCCACCGCCTTCTCGTCCCGCTCGAACATCTCGGGCCGGAGCTTGAAGAGGATCAGCAGCGGACCGGCGACGAAGATCGACGAGTAGGTGCCGACGACGATGCCGAAGATCATCGCCAGGGTGAAGGACGCGATCACCTCGCCGCCGAAAAGATACAGCGAAATCAAGGCGAACAGCGTGGTGATGCCGGTCAGGAAGGTTCGCGACAAGGTCTGGTTCATCGACAGGTCGAGCAATTGCTCGATCGGCATCTTCTTGTAGCGTCTCAGATTCTCGCGGACGCGATCGTAGACCACGACCGTATCGTTGATCGAGTAGCCGACCACGGTCAGCACCGCCGCGATACTGGACAGATTGAACTCGAGCCCGAGCACGATGTAGAGGCCGATCACCATGATCACGTCGTGCGCCGTGGTCAGGATCGCACCCACGCCGAACTGCCATTCGAACCGGAACCAGATGTAGACCAGCATGGCGAACAGGGCGACCAGCACCCCGATCGTGCCGGCGCGGGCGAGTTCGCTCGAGATCGTCGGACCAACCGATTCGATACGACGGAACTCATAGTCGGCGGAAAGCTCGCCGCGCACCTTCTCGACCACGCTCTGCTCGGCGTTGTCGCCGGCGCCCTGGCCTTCGATCCGGATCAGATACTCGCCCGCGGTGCCGATGGCCTGCACCTGCACGTCGCCGAGGTTGAGCTCGCCCAGCCGCGCGCGGATGTCGCCGGCGTCGCCTGCTCCTTGGACTGCCTTGACCTCGATCGAGGAGCCTCCGCGGAAGTCGATGCCGTAGTTCATCTCCACGGTCATGAACAGAACGACGCAGATGACCGACGTAATGCCCGAGAAGGCGAAGGCGACCTTCCGCCACGCCATGAAGGGAACGGTGGTGTCGTCCGGCACGATCTTGACGCCGCGCGGCATTTCTGTCGGACGGGTCCGGCGCAGCCACATGGCGATCAGCCAGCGGGTCAGCGTGAACGCGGTGAATACGGTTGTAACGATGCCGATGGCGAGCGTCACGGCGAAGCCGCGGATCGGGCCGGAGCCGAGATAGAACAGGATGACGGCCGCGATGAGCGTCGTCATGTTGGCGTCGACGACTGTCGCAAGAGCGCGCGAGAAGCCGGCGTCGAGCGACTGGACGATGGAACGACCGGCGCGCCGCTCCTCCTTCACGCGCTCATAGATGATGACGTTGGAATCGACCGCCATGCCCATCGTCAGCACAATACCGGCGATGCCTGGCAGAGTAAGCGTCGCACCGAGCAGTGTCAGGACCGCGACGATCAGCGCGACGTTGGCGATCAGCGCGATGTTGGCGATGATGCCGAGCGATCCGTAGGCGAGCACCATGAAGGCAAGAACCAGCACCGCTGCGATCGCCGACGCGAACTGGCCGGCAGCGATGGAATCGGCGCCGAGGCTCGGTCCGACCGTGCGCTCCTCGATGATCGTCAGCGTCGCCGGCAGTGCTCCCGCGCGCAACAGCACGGCGAGGTCATTGGCCCCCTCAACCGTGAAATTGCCGGAGATCTGGCCGGTGCCGCCGAGGATCGGCTCCCGGATCTGCGGTGCCGAAATCACCTGGTTGTCGAGGATGATGGCAAAGAGGCGACCGACATTGGCCTGGGTCGTCTGGCCGAACAGGGTCGCGCCGCGATTGTCGAAGCGGAAGGAAACGACCGGCTCGCTGGTGCGCTGATCGAAGGTCGCCTGAGCGTCAACGAGGTTTTCGCCGGATACGATCACCCGCGTCTCGATCAGATAGGCCTGCGGCGGATCGTCGGTGGAATACATGACGACGGTGCCGGCCGGCGGCCGTCCCTCGATCGCCTCCTGCACCGGCATCGACTGGTCGACCATCTGGAAGGTGAGCTTCGCGGTCTGGCCGAGAATATCCTTCAGGCGGTCGGGATCCTGCAGGCCCGGAACCTGCACGAGAATGCGGTCGGCTCCCTGCCTCTGGATCAGCGGTTCGGTCGTGCCGAGTTCGTTGACGCGACGGCCGACCACCTCGATCGACTGCTCGAGCGCCGAACTCATCCGGTAATTGATGCCGGCGTCAGTCAGCGTAAAGCGCAGCAGACCGGGCTCCGGTTCGTCCAATTCGAGTTCGACGATCGAGCCGCCGCTGAACAGCCCGGCGGCCACCGGCGCGGTCAGGTTCGCGAGCGCGTCCTTCGCCTTCTGTACGTCGGCCGCGTCGCGGATACGCACCTGGACCGAATTCCCGGTGCCCGACAGGCCCGTGTAACCGATGCGCGCGTCGCGCAGCCCGGCCCTTATGTCGTTACGCGTGGTCTCGAGCCGCTCCTCGACGAGGTCGTTGCGATCGAGCTGCAGCAGGATATGCGAGCCGCCCTGCAGATCGAGACCCAGGGTCATCTGTCTCTTGGGCAGCCAGTCGGGCAGCGAATTCAGGACGGACTGCGGAAAGAGGTTCGGGGCTGCAAACAGCACGCCAACGGCCACCGTCAGCCAGATGAGGATGGTCTTCCAGCGGGTAAAATGAAGCATGGCTTCCGTTCCTCTCGACCGGCCTTCTGTGGGCCGTATCTCAGCTTTTGGCGTTCTGGTTGGCGACCGGCTCGCCCTTGGCGCGGACTTCGGCGATCGTGGCGCGAAGCGCCGTGACCTTCAGGTTGTTGCCGAGATCGACCTCGACCTCGCCGCGCTCGTCGATAACCTTGGTGACCTTGCCCACAAGTCCCCCGCCGGTGACGACCTGGTCGCCGCGCCGTATGTTCTTCAGCATCTCCTCGCGCTTCTTCAACTGCGTGCGCTGCGGACGGATGATCAGGAAATACATGATCACGAAGATCAGCACGAAAGGCAGGATACTGATCAGCATGTCCGGCGCGCCGGCGCCGCCGGTCTGCGCGAATGCGGGTGTGACGAACATTGAGAACTCCCGAAAAGACAAAGGGCCGGTCCGTGCGGGCCAGCCGAGGTGCGCGGAATATAGACAGTCGAGGCGTCAATGCAACCGCGCGCCGTCGTCGCGGGCTCGCTTTCCCGCCCCGAATCCGCGTGTTATGCCGCCTCGCCGCACCAAGGCCAGCAAATGGGACCGATACGGGACGAGAATGACGCAGGAATCCATCGAAGCCAAACTCGACCGGCTCATCGAAGCCGTCTCCCGCCTCGCGCCGGCTTCGCCTCCGCCCGCCGACTTCTCGGGCGCCGAGGGATTCGTGTGGGACGCGGAGCGCGGCTATCCGGCGCCGGTCAAGCGGGTGAGCCGTGTCGAGATCGGCCTGATCAAGGGCGTGGACCGCGTGCGCGACATCCTCGTCGACAACACCATGCGCTTCGCCTCCGGCCTGCCGGCCAACAACGTATTGCTCTGGGGCGCCCGCGGCATGGGCAAGTCGTCGCTGGTCAAGGCCGCGCACGCACTGGCCAACCGCGAAGGATCGGCCCCTGGCCGCTTGAAGCTGATCGAGATTCACCGCGAGGACATCTCGACGCTGCCGCGGCTTCTCGGCCTTCTGAAGACCGAGCCCTACCGCTTCATCCTGTTCTGCGACGACCTCTCCTTCGACAGCGACGACACTTCCTACAAGTCGCTGAAGGCGGCGCTCGACGGAGGCGTCGAGGGACGGCCGGAGAATGTCATCTTCTACGCCACCTCGAACCGGCGCCATCTGTTGCCGCGCGACATGATCGAGAACGAGCGCTCGACCGCGATCAATCCGCACGAGGCGGTGGAAGAGAAGGTGTCGCTGTCCGACCGGTTCGGCCTGTGGCTCGGTTTCCACAAATGCAGCCAGGACGAGTACCTCGACATGATCCGCGGCTATGTCGACCATTTCGGCATCAGGATCGAACCCGAGACGCTTCGCCACGAAGCGCTCGAATGGTCGACGACGCGCGGCAGCCGTTCGGGACGCGTCGCCTGGCAGTTCGTGCAGGATCTGGCCGGCCGGCTCGGCCAGAAGATCTCCGAATGAAAAACCGCCCTGCCTTTGGCGCCGCGCCGGATAGCTCCGGAGCGAGATCAAAGGCAGGGCGGGACCGGAGTTGGCGCGGCGGGCTGGAGGTCCGGACGTCGCGCTGAGGCTCTTCCTGGCTATTCGAGATATTGCTGCGGATCGACGGGGCTGGAATTCTCGCGAACTTCGAAATGCAGCTTCGGCGAGTCGGTGTTGCCGGACATGCCGGATTTCGCGATCTCCTGGCCGCGCTTGACGGTATCGCCGCGGCTGACCTTGATCTCGCTGGTATGGCCGTAGACGGTGACCTTGCCGTCGGCGTGCCGGACGAGCACGGTCTTGCCGAAATCCTTCAATCCCTCGCCGGCGAAGATGACGACGCCGTTCTCGGCCGCCTTGACCGGCGTGCCCTCGGGAACGGCGATGTCGATGCCGTCATTGTAGGACGCGCCGTTCGAATTGCCGTAGGTGCCGACGACACGGCCCCGCACGGGCCAGCGCATCTTGCCGATCCCGGTCGAATCGGGGACCGCCTCGGTGCTGGCGGCCTCCGCTTCCTTGATCACCTTGTTGTCGGACTTGGGCGGGGTGTAGGTCGCGAGCTTCGCTGCGCCCGGCTTGTCCGCCTTCTTGGCCGGACCGGCCGAGCCTGTGATCATCGGATCGACCCCAGGCGCCGCGTGTGCGACCTGCTGCGATGCGCCCGGGATGACGAGCTTCTGGCCGATCTTCAGATTGGCGGTTTCGCCCAGGTTGTTCGCCTTGCGGATATCGGCAGCCTTGGCGCCGGTCTTCTTGGCGATGCCGTAGAGCGAATCGCCGGCGACGACCGTGTAACCTCCCTGCCCCGACGTCTTGGGCGAGGCGGAAGCAGCGGAATTGTCGGCCTTGGCGGTCTCGGCCTCGGGCTCCTTCACCTTTGGCTGCTGCGGCAGGACGGCTACGTTTTCGGGCTTCTTCACCGGGCGTGGCAGGTCCTTGGCGGGCGTGTCGGCCTTGAGGCCGCGCGACGAACTCGCGTCCGCAACCTGGCGGGTGTTGTCGGGCGCGGAAACGGGCGCCTTGCTGGAATAGACATAGGTCGGGATGACGATCTTCTGTCCGACGGCCACCGTCTCGGCGCTGGCGATACCATTCGCCTTCATGATCTCGTTGACCGGCACGCCGAACCGCTTCGACAGGTTGTAGAGAGTCTCGCCGTCCTTCAAGGTGACCTGTGTGCCACCGGCCCGCGACCAGCCCTGATGGACCTCTTCGGTCGAAACAGTCTGCGGAACGGGCGCGGCCCTGGTGACGGAGCCGGTCGGCGTCGTATCCACCCTCGGCGATTCGGCCCTGGCAACAGACGTTGAAGCAGCCGGAGGCGGCAGCGAAGAGCGCGTGACCGACTGGGGTTCGACCGCAGCGCGGGCGGGCGTCGGGGCATTGACGCCGTTGGCCGGGGCGACACGGCCCGCGTCACCTGGGAAGGGCTGGTTCTCTTTTTTGACGATCTGGCGCTGGTTGGCGGTCGATCCGGTGAAGATGTCGTCCGTAAAGCGACTGACCCCTGAACTGCATCCCGCCGCCATTCCGCCGATCAGGACTAGCGCGGCGCTACGTGCCAGAACGCGCTGACTTCTCTGCAACGACCCGAACCGCATGACTACACCCGCACACCAGTTACCGAACTGGCATGATTAAAGCGCGTTAATCTTACTGGGCGGTTAAGTCTTGGCGGGACTTGAAGAAAATTCGACTAAATTGCGGCGGCAACGCCGGAGACCAACGGCTGCAGCCGCGCCGTGCCGATGTCCTCGCGATCGAAGCGGCTGCCGACCTTGGTCAGCCGCGCCATCTGTTGCACGCCTTCCGCCGGTCCGATCGGCGCGATCAGCACGCCGCCGCTGGCGAGCTGGTCGACGAAGATGCGCGGCATTCCATCGAACGCAGCCCAGACGACGATCCGGTCGAACGGCCCTTCCGACGGCACGCCGTTAATGCCGTCCATGTGGCGCACGGCGACGTTTGTGACGCCAAGCGCCTCGAGCCGCTGGCGCGCGTTGCCGGCCAGCGTCCTGTAGCGTTCTACGGTGAGCACCCGAGCCGACAGGCGCCCCATCACGGCTGAGGTGAAACCGCTGCCGGTGCCGATCTCGAGCACGCGATGCGACGGTTCGAGCGCGAGCGAGGCCAGGACCTTCGCCTGGAAGTCCACGCCTTCGATCGCCTCGCCGCATTCGATCGGCAGCATCCGGTCGGACCAGGCATGTGCTTGCCATTGACCGGGCACGAAGCCGCGCCGTGGCGTCGCCTCCATCGCCGCGATCAGCGCCTTGTCGGCAAGCCCGCCGGCACGCGCGCGCAGCAGAAACGCCGCGAAAGATTCGCGCTCGCCCTGGGCTTCGCTCATCCGAGCACCGCCGCGAGTGCGTCGCGCGTCTCGTGCGCGGTGAGGTCGAGCTTCATCGGCGTCACCGAGATGCGCCGCGCGCCGAGCGCGTGGATGTCGGTGCCCTCGACCGGCGCGTTCATCTGCTTGCCGAAGCGCAGCCAGTAATAGGGAAAGCCGCGGCCGTCCTTGCGCTCGTCGATCCACAGCCCGTGGACATATTTGCCCTGCGCGGTGACCTCGATCCCTTCGACCTCATCCGGCTCGCAATTGGGGAAATTGACGTTCAGGAACACGCCTTTGGGAAGGTCGGCCGCGATCAGCTTCTGCAGCAGGTCTGGCGCCAGCGTCTCGGCGGTGCGCCAGGGCACGACACGGCCGTCGTTCTCGAAGTGATAGCTCTGGCTGAGCGCGATTGAGCGGATGCCGATCAGCGTGCCTTCCATCGCGCCGGCGACCGTTCCCGAATAGGTGACGTCATCGGCGATGTTGGAGCCGGAATTGACCCCAGACAGCACCAGATCCGGCGGCTCCGGCATGATGTTGCGCACGCCCATGATGACGCAGTCCGTCGGCGTGCCGCGCAGCGCGTAATGCTTGTCGGCCACCTTGCGCATGCGCAGCGGCTCCGACAGCGACAGCGAATGGGCGAAGCCCGACTGGTCCGTTTCCGGCGCCACGACCCAGACGTCGTCGGAAATCGTGCGTGCGATGCGCTCCAGTACCATCAGGCCTTCGGCGTGGATGCCGTCGTCATTGGTGAGAAGGATGCGCATCTCAGGCCCGATCTATTCTGTCCAGTCCGCCCATGTAAGGCCGCAGAACTTCAGGAATCGTCACCGAACCGTCCTCGTTCTGGTAATTCTCGATGACGGCGATCAGCGCGCGGCCGACGGCGACGCCCGAGCCGTTGAGCGTGTGCACGAACGTCGTGCCCTTGGCGTCGGCCGCCCGATAGCGCGCCTCCATGCGGCGCGCCTGGAAATCGCCGCAGACCGAGCAGGACGAGATCTCGCGATAGGCGTTCTGGCCGGGCAGCCAGACCTCGATGTCGTAGGTCTTGCGCGACCCAAAACCCATGTCGCCGGTGCACAGAAGCATGGTGCGGAACGGCAGGCCGAGCCGCTTCAGCACCTCCTCCGCGCAGGCCGTCATCCGCTCGTGCTCGGCATTGGCCGTCTCGGCGTCGGTGATCGACACCAGCTCCACCTTGTTGAACTGGTGCTGCCGCAGCATGCCCCGCGTGTCGCGGCCGGCGGAACCTGCCTCCGAGCGGAAGCACGGCGTCAGCGCCGTCATGCGGCGGGGCAGTGTTTTGGCGTCGAGGATCTCCTCGCGGACGAGATTGGTCAGCGGGACTTCGGCGGTGGGGATGAGGTAGAATTCCCTTCGGTCGGGTTGTTGGGTTAGCTCGAAATCGAGGATCTCATTGAATGTCCGTTTGTCTACTTGGAACCCGAGTAAGCGCTCAATATCTGAAACAGAAACGGTGCCTGCTATCATCGCATTCAACAACCGTTCCCTAAGTGGAACGCTGATCCCGGTTGCGAACAAATCCTCTTTGAACTTCGGCAACTGCCCCGTCCCGAACATCGCCTCGTCACGCACCATCAACGGCGGCTGCACCTCCTCATAGCCATGCTCGCCCGTGTGCAGATCCAGCATGAACTGCCCGAGCGCCCGCTCCAGCCGTGCCAGCTTGCCCTTCAGCACCGTGAACCGGCTCCCCGACAGCTTGGCTGCCCGCTCGAAATCCATCATGCCGAGCGCTTCGCCGATCTCGAAATGCTCCTTCGGCTTGTTGCCCATTCCCGGCTGGCGCGCGGCGATCAGTTCCGTGCCCCAGTCACGCACCTTGACGTTGTCGTGCTCGTCCTTGCCGACCGGCACGTCGTCCAGCGGAATGTTGGGGATAACGGCCAGCGCGTCGTTCAGCGCCTTGTCCAGTTCGCGCTCCCGCGCCTCGCCGTTCTGGATGAACTCCTTGATGCCCTGGACCTCGAGCTTCAACTCCTCGGCACGGGCGGAATCGCCAGCCCGCATCGCATTGCCGATCTCCTTCGACGCGGCGTTGCGGCGCTCCTGTTTCTGCTGGAGTTCGCCAAGATGGGCGCGCCGCGCCTCATCCTTCTCGATCAGGTCGGACACCGTCGACTCGGCCGCCTCCAGCGACTGGCCGCGCTTGACCAGCGCATCGGCGAGTGCCTTGGGATTGTCGCGGATCCATTTGATGTCGAGCATGGTTCGTTCCGTTGACGCGATTGCGGTGGCAGGCTGACGCCCTCTTCTCCCCACCGGGCAGAAGGTGGCCGCGCAGCGGCCGGATGAGGGGGTTAAACCTTGCGGCGCACGGAGGCAATATGCTCCGCCACGTTGACCGGATCGATCGCCGGAGCCTATTCCGCCGGCTTGCCGTCAGCGGGCGCGTTCGCGGCAGCGGCCTCTGCCGCTTCCTTCGCCAGCCTCTGCTTCTCCCGGTCGCGCTCGACCCAGCGCGCGAGGATGATCGACAGTTCGTAGAGCAGGATGGTCGGCACCGCGAGGCCGATCTGGCTGACCGGATCGGGCGGGGTGAGCACCGCGGCGACGATGAAGGCGATGACGATCGCCCATTTGCGCTTTTCCGCGAGGCCCGCCGCCGAGAGCAGGCCGACCCGCGCCATCAGGGTCGTCACCACCGGAAGCTGGAAGACGAGGCCGAAGGAGAAGATCAGCGTCATGATGAGGCTGAGATACTCGGACACCTTCGGCAGCAGCGAAATCTCGACCGTGCCGTCGCCGCCAGTCTGCTGCATGGCAAGGAAGAACCACATCACCATCGGGGTGAAGAAGAAGTAGACGAGCGCCGCGCCGATCAGGAACAGGATGAACGAGGCGACGAGGAACGGCAGGAACGCCTGGCGCTCGTTCTTGTAGAGCCCGGGCGCGACGAACTTGTAGATCTGCGCGGCGATCAGCGGGAATGCGATCACCAGGCCGCCGAACATGCCGAGCTTGATCTGGGTGAAGAAGAATTCCTGCGGCGCGGTGTAGATCAGCTCGACCTGGTTCGGGTCGAGACCCGCCCAGCTGGTCGCCAGCTGGAACGGTATCACCAGCAGGTTGAACAGTTGCTTGGCGAAGAAGAAGCAGGCCAAGAACGCGACGAAGAAGCCGCCGATCGACCAGATCAGTCGCGTGCGCAGTTCGATCAGGTGCTCGATCAGCGGCGCTGACGATTTCTCGATCTCGTCGTCTTCGGTGCTCACGCCTTGGTTCCGGTCTTTTTCGCGGCAGCCGGCTTCTTGGCCGCCGGAGCCGATGCGGTTGATTTTTCCGGCGCCTTGGCAGTCTTCGCGGTCTTGGCGACCGGTGCTGCCGCCGCGACCGGGGCCGGCGCAGGTTCGGCCACGGCAGCGGCCGCTGCGGTCACGACCGGAGCAGGCTCACCCGACGTTCCGACCGGACCGGCCTTGAGCGGCTCGGCGGCATGCGTCACCGGCGATGGCGCCGGCGTCGGCTTCAGCGCGGCTTCCAGGCCGGCGCGTACGTCGGCGGCGGCCTTTTCCATCGGGTTCAGCGCCTTCTTGATGTCGGCGGCCGGATTCATCTTGCGCAGGTCGTTGAACGAATCCTTGACGCCGTCGAGTTCGGCTTCCCTCAGCGCGTCATCGAACTGCTTGCGGAAATCGCCCGCCATCGACCGCATCTTCGCCGTCGTCCGGCCGAAGGTGCGCAGCATCTTCGGCAAGTCCTTCGGTCCCACGACCACGATCATCACGATCGCGATCACGAGCATTTCCGTCCAGCCGACATCCAGCATGGCGATATCTCCGGCCAGTCAGGCCCCAGCGCCGCGGAATGTCAGGTCTTGCTGACCTTTTCCTTGCCGGGGGTCACGGCCTCGTCGGCGCGGTGGTCGACGGTCTTCGTCGTCTCCGCGGCGTCGTCGTCGGACATGCCTTTCTTGAAGCTCTTGATGCCCTTGGCCATGTCACCCATCAGCTCCGGGATCTTGCCGCGACCGAAGAGCAGAAGGACGACGACCAGCACGATGAGCCAGTGCCAAATCGAGAAGGAACCCATGACTATCCTCTTTCGAACAAGTTCGTTGGATTGATCTAAGCGCTTTTGCGCGGTCTTTCAAACACAAGCACGTCGCTTTCACGAATCGTGAGCGTTATGTCGCGCCTGCCCGGCGCGACAAGCCCGCATCTCATGCGGGCCCTGACCGGCTGGTCGGTCCCTGCGACACGGATTTCGAACAGTTCCGCGTCCCCCAGGAACCGTCGCGAAATGACGCGGCCCGGCGTGCCGGCATCGTCATCGCCCGCCGAAATCCCGCCGAGCCGCACCGCGACTTCGACCGCCGAACCCTCGGCGAAGCCCGCTACCGGGAAGTCGCCGAGCGGCGTCGCCACCTTGCCGTCCGCCACCTCGCATTCGAAGACATTGATTTCCGAGAAGAATCCGGCGGCAAAAAGGCTGTTGGGCCGATTGTAGAGTTCCTCCGCCGTCCCCGTCTGGACCAGACGGCCGGCCCGAAGCAGAGCGATCCGGTCGCCCATGCGCATCGCCTCCTCCGCGTCATGGGTGACGACGATGGCGGTGGCGCGGCTCTCGCGCAGGATAGCCAGCGTCTCGGCGCGAACCGAATCCTTCAGCCGCGAATCGAGGCCCGAAAACGGCTCGTCCATCAAGAGAACGGCCGGGCGCGGCGCCAGCGCTCTGGCAAGCGCCACGCGCTGCTGCTCGCCGCCGGAGAGCACATGCGGATAGGATTGCGCATATTGCTCGAGGCCGACTCGCGACAGGGCGATTTCAGCCTCACGGGTTGCCTCGGCACGCGACATGGCCGTGAGGCCGAAGCGGACGTTCTCCAGGATCGTCAGGTGCGGAAACAGCGCGAAATCCTGGAAGACCAGGCCGATCGAGCGTTTTTCCGGCGGCAGGAATATGCTCGGCCCGGCGATCTCGCGCTCGTTCATCAGCACGCGGCCGGAGGTCTGCGGCTCGATCCCCGCGGCAATGCGCAGCAGCGTCGTCTTGCCCGACCCGGACGGCCCGAGCAGGCAGAGCACCTCGCCCGGCTCCGCGGTCAGCGACACGTCGGACAGCGTCTCGCCATTGCCGGCAAAGGAATGCGAGATGTTCTGGAAGGACAATCGCGCCGCGAATGTGACCCCGGCCGGCACCCGGGCTGCGGACTGCGCAGCTTTCGCCATCTGTTGCTCTACCTCGACCGGTCGTGCCGCGCGCGACGGCCCGCACCGTCAATCATCCCCGCCCTTGGGTGTCAACAGGCCGAGTTCCTCGAGGTCGATGTCGGTCAGCTCGTCCTCGTCGTCGGCGAGCAGTCCCGGATCGGCCATCGGCGTCGGCACCTGGAAGTTCGACGGCATGCGCGTCGACAGGAGTCCGGCACCCTTCAACTCGTCCATGCCCGGCAGGTCGCGGATCTCGGCGAGGCCGAAATGGTCGAGGAAAGCGTCCGTCGTCCCGTAGGTCACCGGCCGGCCGGGGGTACGGCGGCGGCCACGCATGCGGATCCAGCCGGTTTCCATCAAAAGGTCGAGCGTGCCCTTCGACGTCTCGACCCCGCGGATTTCTTCGATCTCGGCGCGTGTGACCGGCTGGTGGTAGGCGGCAATTGCCAAAACCTCGAGCCCGGCGCGCGACAGTTTCTTTTGCTGCACGGCGTCTCGGTTCATCAGGAAGGCGAGATCGCCGGCGGTGCGGAAGGCCCAGGCGTCGCCGATACGGACGAGATTGACACCGCGTTTCTCGTAGACGCGCTGCAACTCGGTCATCACCACGCGGACGTTGCTGCCCTGCGGCAGCCGGGCGGCCAGCGCTTTCTCCGACACCGGTTCGGCGGAGGCAAAGACGATCGCCTCGGCCATCCGCACCGTCTCGGCCAGATGCAGCCGCGCCGCCGGATTGTCGAAAGGCTCCGGCCCACCTGGGTCGTCGTCGTCGACGAAGGACATGGCCGCGTTTCCACCATCAATCATAGGCAACCTCCGCCAGCCGGTCGGCCTTCGGACCGCCGCGCAGGTAGATCGTCGCGAATGCGCCGTCCTGGCGGACTTCGAGCTTGCCTTCGCGGACGAGTTCGAGGCTCGCCGCAAAGGAACTTGCAATCACCGTCGCCCGCTCCTGTGGCGCGGCGATGTATTCGATCAGGAACCGGTCGAGCGCCGTCCAGTCTTTCATGCGGCCGACGAGCCTTATGAGGATGTCGCGCGCCTCCTTGAGCGACCAGACGGCGCGTTTGGCAATGCGGACATTGGTGATCGCCTGCCGCTGCCGTTGCGCCGCATAGGCGGTCAGGAGATCGTAGAGTGACGCGGAGTAGGTGCTCGTCGTCTCGACAACCACCGTCTCGGGCATGCCGCGGGCAAACACGTCGCGGCCGAGCCGGTTGCGGTTGACCAGCCGCGCGGCCATGTCGCGCATCGCCTCCAGGCGCTTCAGCCGGAACTGCAGGATAGCGGCCATCTCCTCACCGCTCTCCTCCTCGTCACCCGCCTGCTTGGGGATCAGAAGCTTGGACTTGAGGTAGGCGAGCCAGGCCGCCATCACGAGATAGTCGGCGGCGATTTCGAGCTTGAGCTTGCGCACGCGGTCGATGAAGACGAGATACTGTTCGACCAGCGCCAGGATCGAGATGCGCGCCAGATCGACCTTCTGGGTGCGGGCGAGATGCAGCAAAAGGTCGAGCGGGCCTTCGAAACCGGAAACGTCGACCACCAGCGCTTCGTCGGGATCCGGACGCAGATCGTCGTTGTCCGCCCACAGGCGGTCCATCGGCGTGGCTTTCGGGTCCTTGCTAGGCCCTGGCCTTGTGTCGCTCCGCTCGTTCACGCGCAGAACCGTTCCTCATGCCACGGCCTCGAAGAAGGCCGCGAATTCGTCGCGAACGGCGCGCTCGTCGACGCCGTCCGTCTTGCCGAGAGGCGCCATTGCCTTTGCCGCACGCTCCTGCGCCTTGCCGGCCAGAACCGGAGCCGCGGCCGCCACCGGCGCCATCTCGTCCATCACCCCGTTGCAGTGAAGAACCACATCGCAGCCCGCCGC
Organism: Mesorhizobium sp.; assembly: GCA_019635735.1. Taxonomy (GTDB): domain Bacteria; phylum Pseudomonadota; class Alphaproteobacteria; order Rhizobiales; family Rhizobiaceae; genus Mesorhizobium_A. The sequence continues at coordinate 137,416 of JAHBYX010000010.1, read as the reverse complement.
AAGGCTTGCACGGGCGCGGTCGGCGAAATCCCCAGAAAGCGCCTTCATCGACAGATCGTCGCTCATCAGCAGGCCGTCGAAACCGATCTCGCCGCGGATGTAGTCCGAGATGACCGTCGGCGACGTCGTTGCCGGGCGTTCGGGATCGATCGCCGAATAGATCACATGCGCGGTCATCGCCATGCCGAAGCCGGCATTGGCCCTGAACGGCGCGAAATCGTGCCGGCGGAGCTCGTCGAGCGGCGTGTCGACGACAGGCAGCGCGTGATGCGAATCCGAAAATGCGCGTCCGTGACCTGGAATATGCTTGATCACCGGCAGCACCCCGCCCGCCAGCAGCCCTTCCGCCGCCGCCCGGCCCATCGCACCGACCGTGTCGGGATCCTTCCCGTAGGCACGATTGCCGATGACGTCATGAGCGCCCTCCACCGGAACGTCGAGGACCGGAAGGCAGTCGGCGGTGATGCCGAGCTTCGACAGATCGAAGGCGTGCAGGCGCGACATCAGCCAGGCAGCGCGCAGGCCCGCGCTCGCGTCCTGCCGGTAAAGGGCACCGAGAGCCGCACCCGGAGGATAGTTCGGCGCGAGCGGCGGACGCAGCCTCTGCACGCGCCCCCCCTCCTGGTCGATGAAGACCAGTGCGTCATCGCGTCCGACGCTCTGGCGCAGCGAGCCGACCAGGTCCCTGATCTGGCCGGGCTCCGCTATGTTGCGCGCGAAGAGGATGAACGCCCATGGCCGTTCGTCGCGGAAGAACGCCGCCTCGTCTGGCGTCAGCGACAGGCCGGAACAGCCCAGGATCATGGCTTTTGATTCGGTCATGTCGCGAGTCTAGAGCAAAGCCGCACGCGCTGCACATGGCTCTCTCCGGCCGCGTTACGGCGCGCAGTCGTTCTCGTCTTCTCGACCGTACCCAGCCACTCATCGCCGGCCTGAACGAAAACGGGCGCCGCGGGGGCGCCCGTTGATCGTTCTCCGGTTCGGGTCACTGCGTGACGAAGCAGCTTCCGCCGGCCGTCTTCAGTTTTGCGCACAGGATGTTGGCGTCGTTCTTCGAGGCCGCCGGCACGCGCACGCGCCACATCGTGCCCTTCCCTGCCACTTCGGCCTGGATGATGTTCACGCCCTTGCCGCCGAGCACGCTGCCGTAGCGCCGTGCCAGATCCTCATAGGACGACTGTGCTCCCTCGCGGGTCGGCTGCGAGGCGATCTGCACGCTCCAGAGGCTCTGCGCGACAGGCGCGGTCGCTGCGGGCGCACTCGCCTCCTGCGCGGCCGGGGCAGCCGGCTGGGGAGCAGGCTCGCTGCGCACCGGGGCGGGCGGCGCCGCAGCCTGCCGCACCGGCTCTTCGGTCGCGGCCGTCACCGAATGGCTCGGCCGCGGCATCGGCACGATCACATCCGACGGTGCCGGCGTCTGGAGGTCGGATGCGGGTTCCTCGGAGTTCTCCGCCGGCAGGATCGATACCTCGTCCTGGGCACCCGGGACGGCCGAGGGGATCTGGGCTCCAGGCTGGACGTTGGCCATCGTGGCCGGGTCGGCGCCGGCCGGCATCGTCTGCATGGCCGTGCCGGTCGTCTCGGCGGATGCGGCCGGCGGATCCTCGCGAGGCACGAGCGTTCCGTCGGGTCGCACGATCATGGTGCGGACCTTCCTCGGAGCGATCGCCACGCCATCCTGCGACTGAGGAGCGGTCTGCGCCGAATCCTGCGGCGTGACGCGTTCTTCGGACTTCACCTGCGGCGTCTCGACGCCCGGCAGGGTCGAAGCCGCGGGCGCAGACGCGACTGGCTGTTCGCCGGTGGCAGGTTCGGCCGCAACCGGCGCGGCGGTTGCGGCAGGCGCCGCGATCGGCTCTTCGGCGCCAGACACGAGCTTGTCCTGCGACGGAGCCGCCGCAGGCTGTCCGCGAACCTGATTGTAGACCTGGCCGTCCTGGTTCGGCACGACAACGCCGCCGGGCGTTTCGGGCTTCACCTTGACCGGCGTCGTATCCGCTTTCACCAGGGCAGGCGCATCATCGCCGGACGATCCGCCGCTAAGGGCATAGGCGCCGATGCCGCCAATGACGACGACGCCGGCCAGCGCGGCAGCGATCAGCAGTCCACGGCTTCTCTTTGGCTGTTCCTTTTCGACGTCAGCGCCGTAGAAATCGCCCGCGAAGGCGACGTCATCGTCATCGGCATAGGCCGCGCTGCTCTGGTCGATGTCGAAACCGGTGAGCTGCTCGTCATACTCGGGCTCTTGCGCATCGAGGGTGCTCTGCGCGGCGGGGCGGTTAGCATAGGCGTCGCGGGCGGGCGCCGTGGGGCGCTCGACATAGTAGGCGGCGCCAGGATCGGGCTGGGCGGCCGGACGATAGGCCGACTGAGTAGCCCTCGGCGCCGGGGCTGCGGACAGCTGCTGAAACGCATTGGCGAAATCCGCGTCGAGGTCGTCGAACGGCGACGATGCGGCGACCGGCTCTTCGCGGGCGATTTCCGGAATGTCGAGTTCGTCAGCTAGTGCAACGGCATCGTCGGCAAACTCGATCGTGTCGACGTCGGGAGCGAGATTGGCGTCGTCGAGCAGCGCGGCGAGATCGGGGAACTCGTCCTCGACAGGCTGCGGCGCAAGACGGGTAGCGCCAGTCGGCGAGGACGCAAAAGCTGCCGTTGCAGCCGACGCCGAGGGTGCGGCGCTGGACGGGCGCGCTGCGAAGATCGAAGAGGCAGGCGCTGCGCCGGCGGTCGCCGCCGGTTCCGGACGGAGTGGCTGGAACGAGGTCTCCGACCGTGGCACGGGGAAAAGCGGGCCGGTCTGGCCGGTTGCGCCGCGCTGCGGAATCGCCGGTTCGGGCAGGGCTGGCTTCGGGGCCGCCGAGGCGCGCGGTGCGGGATCGCTTTGCGCATTCTGCGTCCGCCACGATGAAAACGCCGGCGCCGAGGAGGCGGGCGTAGCCGCAACCGCCGGCTTCTCGACCACAGGCGTCGGAGCAGCCACGGTCGCCTGCCGGACAGGCGCGCGTTCCGCCGCTGCCGGCGTCACCGCGACCGGGTTGCTGCGGCCAAGGCTGCGCAGGATCGGCGGCTGGGCGGCAAGTGCTGCCAGGGCAGCGAATGGATCGGCATCGTCAAACGCGGGTTCGGCTTTCGGCTCCGCCGCGCGCTCGGCAACCGGTGCGGACCCTGCCGGCTCCGTCGACTTCATCTCGGCATAGCGCTTGCGCCAGTCGAAGGCAGGAGCAGCGGGTCGGTCCGTTGCAGCCGCGCGCTCTCCCGCGAATGTCAGCGGGCGCAAGGCGACCGGCTCCGGCGCAGGCCGCTCGTTCGTCGCGGGTTTCGCAGGCTCATTCGCTTTGTCCGAGAAGGTTGCCAATTCCGCCTCAAGGTCGATGCCCATATCGTCCGACGCCTCGGAAACGGCTTCGGAACCCTCGGCCGGATTAAGCGCCGCTTCGGTCTCGGTGGCAATGTGCTGGGCGATTTCCGGCACTTCGGGCGCATCCTCCGTCTCGTCCGCAGCCAGCGTCTCGGCCAGCGCCGACGCAAGGCCGGCCGAGTCGAGGTCGGCCTCGTCAAAGGAGAAATCGTCGAAGGACGGCATTTCCGCAGCAGGCTCTTCGTCAGCGTGCGCGACGATTTCCTCGCCGCTGCCTGCCTCGGACTGCTCGAATACTTCGTCGTGGGCGATCTCAGCCTGCTCGACAAGGAAATCCTCGTCGGAAAAGTCGAAATCGACGTCGGAGACCGCGTCCGCGACGTCAGCCATTGCCGGTTCGGCGGTCTGCTCCACTACCTGCGAGCGCGACTCGGCTTGGTCGTCGTGGGTCGCGGCTTCGGCGGCAGGGGCGTCGGAAATCTTCACCTGACCGAGGAGCGCGCGAAGCTCGTCCTCTATCGACAGGGCCGCAGGAGCAGCCGTCGTGGCCGGCGCGATTTCGGGCGCACTTATAGCCTGCGGCTCGTCCGCCTCAACGGCTTCCGGCTTAACCTCGTCCGCCGGCTGAACGACAGCCGACGGCTCCTCGAAATCCGCGAACACCGACGGGTCGTCAAACAGAGCCTCGTCCTCGGCGTCCCCAGCCACCGGTTCAGGCGCCTGATCATCTTCCGCTACGGCCAGGTCCAAACCCTCGAACGCCGCGTCGAGACCGGCAAGATCGTCTTCGATCGCGGCTTCCCTCGCCTTGAGGTCGACGTCGATCTCTTCCACCGCGACGGCAGGCCCGGGCTCCGGCACTTCTACGGCTTCTTGCTCCTGCGGTTCGACCGGCTCGGCCAGCATGTCCGCGAACGCGTCGTCGAAATCCGCCTCCAGCGAGCCGGTTTCCTCTTCCGCGACTTGCGGCGCGCGCGCCTGCGGCTGCGTCTCGGCATCGTCGCGGAGGAACTCGCCCATAAGCTCCTGCTCGAGGTCGATCTCGAAATCCCCTCCGGAGGAGTTGGCGGCCGCCTCTTCCTTCGCCAGACCCATTATGCGGCTGAGTTCAGCCAGCGGATCGGTTTCCGGAATGTCGGAGGAACGCGCTGCCTTCAAGACGGAGTTGCTTGCCATGGTTTCTTCCCACACTCGTACCCGTCCCGACGTGCCCGTCAGGAGCGAGAGGCCGTACCAGCGTAATGTGGGCAAAAGGTGACAGGTATTTCCGGGCGGAACTAACGCATTTCCCGGGGCGCTTCGGCTCCGATCAACGCCAGCCCGGACGAAATGACGCCGGAAACTGCCTGCACCAGCCCGAGTCTGGCATAAGTCAATTCTGGGTCGTTAACCTTAACAAAACGTAAGCCGGGATTGTCGTTGCCGCGGTTCCACTGGCCATGGAACGCCGTCGCGACCTCGTAGAGGTAGAAGGCCAGCCGGTGCGGCTCCTTGGCGAGTGCTGCGCTTTCGATGAGGCGCGGATACTCGGCGAGCTTCTTGATCAGCCCGATCTCGCTCTCGTCGGTGAGGAGATAGGCTCGGCCCGCCAGTTCCGCGACAGGCGGAATCGCCGTGCCGAGCTGCTCCGCCGCCTGGCGCATGGCCGAGTGCGTCCGCGCCGATGCGTATTGGACATAGAATACGGGGTTGTCCTTCGACTGCTCCGTCACCTTGGCGAAGTCGAAGTCGAGCGGCGCATCGTTCTTGCGGTAGATCATCATGAAGCGGATCGGATCGCGCCCGACCTCGTCGACCACCTCGCGCAGGGTGACGAACTCCCCCGAGCGTTTCGACATGCGCACCGGTTCGCCGTCGCGGAAGAGCTTGACGAGCTGGCAGAGCAGCACGGTGAGCTTGATCTCGTCGCCGCCGACGGCGCGCGCCAGCGCCTCCATGCGCTTGACATAACCGCCATGGTCGGCGCCGAGGATGAAGATCATCTCCTGGAAACCGCGCCAGTATTTGTCGTAGAGATAGGCGACGTCGGCGGCGAAATAGGTGTAGGCGCCGTCGGACTTCACCAGCGGCCGGTCGATGTCGTCGCCGATATCGGTAGAGCGGAACAGCGTCTGCTCGCGGTCTTCCCAGTCCTCCGGCAACTGTCCCTTGGGTGGCGGCAGCTTGCCCTTGTAAACGTGGCCCTTCATCGTCAGTTCGTTCAGCGCCGTGCGGATCTTGCGGCCGCCGTCGGCATGAAGGGTGCGTTCCGAGAAGAACACCTCGTGATGGACGTTCAGCGCGGCGAGGTCCTCGCGGATCATGGCCATCATGGCCACGATCGTGCGCTCCTTGACGATGGCGAGCGCCTCGTCCTCGGGCATCAGGGTCAGGCCGGCGCCGAATTCCTTCGCCAGCGCCTCGCCGACCGGCACCAGATAGTCGCCGGGATAGAGGCCGGCCGGGATCTCGCCGATATCCTCGCCGAGAGCCTGCCTGTAGCGCAGCATGACGGAGCGGCCGAGCACGTCGATCTGCACGCCGGCGTCGTTGATGTAGTATTCCTTGGTCACGTCGTAGCCGGCGAAGGCCATCAGGTTGGCCAGCACGTCTCCGACGACTGCGCCGCGGCAATGGCCCACATGCATCGGCCCGGTCGGGTTGGCAGAGACATATTCGACATTGGTCTTGCGCCCTGCACCGACCTGCGAACGGCCATAATCCACGCCGGACGCCAGCATGGTCTTCAGCGCCGCGTGCCAGAACCCGTCGGAGAGGCGCAGGTTGATGAAGCCGGGCCCGGCGACCTCGACCGACGCGACATCGCCGTCTTCGCGCAGCACCGCTGCGATCTTTTCGGCGAGCGCGCGGGGATTGTCGCCGACGCTCTTGGCCAGCACCATCGCCGCGTTTGTGGCGATGTCTCCATGCGATGGGTCGCGAGGCGGCTCGACCGCGATGCGGCTGGTGTCGAGCGCCCCGCCATCCTTGGCAGCGAGCCCAAGCGTCTCCACTGCCTTCCTGATCCGCGCGTTGAAGTCGGCGAAAATGTTCATCGCATCGTCCGTGTCGAAGAAATCGCGGCTTCTCGCCGTCCGGCGGAGCCGCGGCTGCGCCTAGCCCAAATCCGGGGTGTGGTCAAACAGGCGGCGATGCTCCTTGAGCGCATATGTGTCCGTCATGCCTGCGAGGAAGTCGGCGACATGCCTTGCCCTGACCATATCCGCCGCCCCCGACAGCAGGCCGCGCCAGCCCTCGGGCATTTCGCCCGGATCGGCCATGTAGCGTGCGAAAAGATCGCGCAGCACGTCGTCGGCCTGCGCCCGCACCGCCATCACGGTCGGGTTGCGGTAAAGGTTGCGGTAGAGGAAGGCTTTCAGCTCTGTCTCCTGCGCCGCCATGCCGGCGGAGAAGACCACCATTGGCCGCCCTGCCCTCCTCACCTCGTCCGCCGATGCTGGCTTCGTCTCCGTCAGGCGCTCCTGCGCCGTCACGATGACGTCCTCGACCATCCGTGTGATCTGGCGGCGGACCAGTTCGTGCCCGGTCCGGACCGGATCGAGCGCCGGATAGAGGCTGCGGACCTCAGTGAGAATGGCCGCCGGAAGACCGACCTCCCCGAGTGCCTCGAGGGACAGCAGGCCTGAGCGCAGGCCGTCGTCGATATCGTGCGCGTTGTACGCGATGTCGTCGGCAATCGCGGCGCACTGGGCTTCAAGTCCGGAGAACTCCGACAGATGGAGATCGAAGAGTTCGTTGAAGTCGAGCACGGAGCGCGCCACCGGCCCTTTCAGGCCTTTCCCCGCTGCATCGACCAGCGGGCCGTTGTGCTTGACCAGCCCTTCGAGTGTCTCCCAGGTGAGGTTCAGCCCGTCGAACTCGGCGTAGCGGCGCTCGAGCTTCGTCACGACGCGCAGCGCCTGCGAATTGTGGTCGAAGCCGCCGAACTCCTTCATGCATTCGGCCAGCGTATCCTCGCCGGTATGGCCGAACGGCGTGTGACCGAAATCGTGGACGAGTGCGACCGCTTCGGCCAGATCCTCGTCGCCGCGCAGCGCCCGGGCGAGCGCACGAGCGATCTGTGCCACCTCGATCGAGTGCGTGAGCCGCGTGCGGTAGTGATCGCCCTCGTGGGCGACGAACACCTGGGTCTTGTGTTTGAGTCTGCGGAACGCGTTCGAATGTATGATCCGGTCGCGATCGCGCTGGAAGGGTGTGCGGGTCTCGCTCTCGCGTTCGGGATAGAAGCGCCCTCGCGAGCGCGCCGGATCGCTCGCATATGGCGCCCTCGGGCGATAGCCGAAGCCGATGCCCTCGAAGGCGCTTTTCTCCCCGGACATGGAAACCCGCCGCTGGTTGACTTGGATACCGCCGCTTCATACCTATGGCTGAGAGACGAACGCAAGGTGACGCCCATGGGCACGGACGCGAAGACTGCCATGAAAGGCATCGAGGTGACCGATGCGGCGGCTGCCCGCGTCGCGAAGATCGTCGCCAAGGAACCGGGCAAGACGGCGCTCAGGGTCTCCGTCGAGGGCGGTGGCTGCTCCGGTTTCTCCTACAAGTACGACTTGGTCGACGGCCGCAACGACGACGACGTCGCTATCGAAAAGCTCGGCGCCACCATCCTCATCGACGAGATGTCGCTCATCTACATGGGCGGCTCGGTGATCGATTTCGTCGACGACCTGATGGGCCAGTCCTTCCAGATCAGGAACCCCAACGCGGTCGCCTCCTGCGGCTGCGGCACCAGCTTTTCCGTCTGACCGGCGATGAAAATCGCCACCTGGAACATCAACGGCGTCAAGGCGCGCATCGAAAACCTGGTCGCCTGGCTGAAGGAAAGCCAGCCGCACATCGTCTGCCTGCAGGAGATCAAGACGGTCGACGAAGGTTTCCCGCGCGCCGAGGTCGAGGCGCTGGGCTACCACGTCGAGACGCATGGCCAGAAAGGCTTCAACGGCGTTGCGATCCTGTCCAAGCTGCCCTTCGACGAGGTGAATCGCGGCCTGCCCGGCGACGATGAGGACGACCAGTCGCGCTTCATCGAGGGCGTGTTCTCGACCGGCGCAGGCGTGTTGCGGGTGGTCTCGCTTTATCTGCCCAACGGCAACCCGATCTCCGAAGACCGCAAGTTCGGCTACAAGCTGCGCTGGATGGCCCGGCTCGAGCGCTGGGCGTCCGACCGGCTGCGCCTCGAGGAGCCGCTGGTGCTTGCCGGCGACTACAACGTCATTCCGGAAAAGGAAGACGCCAGGCGCTGGCAGGATTGGGTGAACGATGCCCTCTTCCAGCCCGAGTCGCGCCAGGCGTTCCGCCGGCTGCTCTCGCTCGGCTTCACCGAGTCGATCCGCTCGGTCACCGATGCGCCCGACGTCTATACGTTCTGGGACTATCAGGCCGGCGCTTGGCAGAAGAACAACGGCATCCGCATCGACCATCTGCTTCTGTCGCCGGAAGCGGCCAACGCGCTGCGTGCCGCGTCGGTCGAGAAGCATGTGCGGTCCTGGGAAAAGCCCTCGGACCACGTGCCGGTCGCCATCGATCTGGGAATTGCCGCTCGCGCCTGAGCGCGCGACAACTACTTCCGCGCCAGCATATCCTGCGCGAGCGCGATCGCCGTGCGGCGGTCCGCCTCGGTGGCGAGCGCGAAGGCTTCCTCCTGCATGCCGCCGATCCACTGGCGGTCGCGGGGGTCGGCCCGCTCCATGGCGGCCGTCAGCATGGCGAGGCCGCGAACGACCTTGCCGCGCTGGTAGAGCAGATTGCCGAGGGTCGCCTGAGCACCGGCATGGCCCTTCTCGGCCGCAAGCTGCAGCCAGCGCCCGGCCTGTTTGACCGAGGTCTTGACGCCTTCGCCGTTGAGGAACATGCGGCCGAGCTCGAACTGCGCCGTCGGATTGCGGTAGTTGGTGGCGGCGTCGCGATAGTATTCCTGCGCCAGCATCGGATCGGCCTTCACCGGCGACCCGGGTATACCCCTGCGTACATAGGTGCCGATCGCCACGAGCGCGTCCGAGACGTAGGCCGCCTCGACGCTGCCGTGCTCAACGCCCTGGCTGACGATCTGCGAATAGAACTTGAAGGCCTCATAGTCGTTGCGGGCGACGCCGTCGCCATCGGCATACATGCGCGCCAGCTTCCATTGCGCGCCGAGTTGACCCTTCTCGGCGGCGTAGCGGTAGGCTTCGATCGCCTCGTCCTTGTGGCCGTTGCGATACTTGTCGTAGCCGTCGCGCAGCGCTTCCCAGGGATTGGACAAGGGCGAGCCGCCGGTCGATGCCGGATCGAGCGCAAACGCATGGCCGAAACCCGCCAGGAACATGCCAGCGGCGAAAGCACCAACTCGTATGGACCCGGAAATCCGCATCTCTCTCAAATCACTCACGCCGTACGCACCGTCAGGACGCCGCCCCGCGCCCGCGCCGTATCCGCGGCAACAGCGAGTGGAACGGAAAACGTCCATTCGCCCGTGCGGGCGAACGCGCTTCCAGCCCTCAAGCCGATACTGTCGGTCACGGCGTCCCTTCTCGTTCTCGCCGCTTGTCGCGGCCTTGCCTCGTCCTGCGGCCCGATGGGCTGCCTCGAAGTGAGCTTCGGGGTGCTCCGGGTTTATGGCGGGAAGTAGGCAATTCGTCCCCTCCGCCTTATAGCGCAGGCGATGTTGAAAGAGTGTTGCCGAATCGTCACAAACCTTTGCGGGCGCTCAAACGAAAACGGCCCCGCGAGGGGCCGTTGACCGTTCTCCGTGTGTAGTCAGCCTATTCCGGCACGACGCGCACGGCGCCACGCGCGGCCGACGTGGCGAACGCTGCATAGAGCTTCAAGGCCTGGGTGACGTTGCGCTTGCGCTTCTCCGCCGGCTTCCAGCCGAGCCGATCCTGCTCGTGACGACGCTGTGCGAGCTCGTCGTCGCTGACCTTCAGGTGGATGGAACGGTTGGGGATGTCGATCTCGATCGTGTCGCCCTCGCGTACGAGACCGATCGTCCCGCCCTCGGCGGCTTCCGGCGAGGCATGACCGATCGACAGGCCCGAGGTGCCGCCCGAGAAGCGCCCGTCGGTCACCAGCGCGCAGGCCTTTCCGAGGCCCTTCGATTTCAGGTAGCTCGTCGGATAGAGCATTTCCTGCATTCCGGGCCCGCCGCGCGGACCCTCGTAGCGGATGACGATCACGTCGCCCGGCTTGATCTCGTTCGATAGGATCGCCTTGACGGTCGCATCCTGGCTCTCGAAGACCCGCGCCGGGCCGGTGAACTTCAGGATCGACTCATCGACACCCGCGGTTTTCACGATGCAGCCGTCGATGGCGATATTGCCCTTCAGCACCGCCAGACCGCCATCCTTCGAGAAAGCGTTTTCCGGGGCGCGAATCGCGCCGTCCTTGCGATCGAGGTCGAGGTCGGCCCAGCGGTTGGACTGGCTGAACGCCTGCGTGGTGCGCACGCCACCCGGCGCCGCCTTGAAGAAATCGCGCACGGTGCTCGAATTGGTGCGGGAGATGTCCCACTGGTCGAGCGCATCGCCCATCGTCACCGCATGGATCGTCGGCTCGTCGCGGTTGATCAGGCCCGCGCGATCCAGTTGGCCGAGAATCGCCATGATCCCGCCTGCGCGGTGGACGTCTTCCATGTGCACGTCGTTCTTGGCTGGCGCCACCTTGCACAGGACCGGCACCTTGCGCGACAGCGCATCGATGTCGTCCATGGTGAAGTCGACGCCGCCCTCGTGCGCCGCGGCGAGGATATGTAGCACCGTGTTGGTCGAGCCGCCCATGGCGATGTCGAGCGCCATGGCGTTCTCGAAGGCAGCCTTTGTGGCGATGGAGCGCGGCAGCGCGGTCTCGTCGTCCTGCTCGTAGTAGCGGCGCGCGAGGTCGACGATCAGGTGGCCCGCCTCGACGAACAGGCGCTTGCGGTCGGAATGGGTGGCAAGCGTGGAGCCGTTGCCGGGCAGCGACAGGCCGAGCGCTTCGGTCAGGCAGTTCATCGAGTTGGCCGTGAACATGCCGGAGCACGAGCCGCAGGTCGGGCACGCGGCTTCCTCGACTGCCTGCACCTCCGCGTCGGTGTAGTGGTCGTCGGCCGCCATGACCATCGCGTCGACCAGATCGAGCGCCTGCAGCTTGCCCTTCAGCATCGCCTTGCCGGCTTCCATGGGACCGCCAGAGACGAAGACGGCCGGGATGTTCAGCCGCATCGCGGCGTTCAGCATGCCGGGCGTGATCTTGTCGCAGTTCGAGATGCACACCATCGCGTCGGCGCAATGCGCGTTGACCATGTATTCGACCGAGTCCGCGATGATCTCTCGCGAGGGCAGCGAATAGAGCATGCCGTCATGGCCCATCGCGATGCCGTCGTCGACGGCGATCGTGTTGAACTCCTTGGCGACGCCGCCGGCCGCCTCGATCTCGCGGGCGACCAGCTGGCCGAGATCCTTGAGATGGACGTGGCCGGGCACGAACTGGGTGAAGGAGTTGACTACGGCAATGATCGGCTTGCCGAAATCGCCGTCCTTCATGCCGGTGGCGCGCCAGAGGCCGCGCGCGCCGGCCATGTTGCGGCCGTGGGTGGTGGTGCGTGAACGATAGGGGGGCATTTCCGATCCTGGCTGTTCTTTGCGTGTCCGAAGTCTTTATGCGCTAACGGCCCGCCTGACCAGACCTTCGGATGCAGGCAAGTCCTGCTGAATCGCCCTGACGGCAGTGCCCCGCCCGCTCTAGGCGGCGAACCTGCGCGCGTCCTCGACGAAGAAGCCGTCGGGAATGCCGCCGCCGACCAGCCGGTGAAACATCGCGTCGACCTCCTCGGCCGAAATCTCCGGCCGTTCCGTGAGCCACCACGTCGCGACCGACATGAACGTGCCGGTGATGAAATCGAGGATGAGCTTGCGGGGCATCCCGCGATGGAGGCCCGGCCGAGCGAAAACCCCGAGGAAGCGCGCCAGTTCCTCGCGGATCGCCGCCAGCACGATCGGATGGCCCGCGGTCCCCTCCAAAGCCGTCAACAGCGCGCGATGGCCGTGCATGTGGCGCAGCAGCGCCAGCGTGCCCTGGCAGGATTCGATCCGCGGCTGTTCGAGCTGCGCCGCACGACCGCCCTGCAGCACCGGCCGCAGTCGTTCGAGGCTGCACGCGACCAGTTCGTCCTTGGAACCGAAATGGGCATAGAACGTGGATCGCCCGACGCCCGCCTCGGCGGCGATGTCATGCACACAGATATCGTCGTACGGCTGCACCAGTATCAATCTCACGACCGCGTCGTAGAGAGCCTGCCGGGTTCGTTGGACACGTCTATCGATGGCCATGGTCGCCCCGTTGTCGTGGAACGTCAAAGCGACCGTTTCCGGGACAGATCGGGCGGTCTGTCCCGGAAAGGTCCGCCAATACCTTTCATTATCGCGCTAGCGATCTCCCATCGCAACAACCCGGGAGAACCCGAATGTCCACTCAACTCATCTCGGGCGCGCCAATGTCGCGCAACGAACTCCGCTCGGCCGAGTTCCGCGCCGGCGCCGCGGCCCTGTTCATCCTCCTGCTGACCTCGGTGCACCACGCCTGGGGCGCTTACGTCTTCGACACGCCGTTCCGGCTGCACATCGTCTTCGTCAGCATTCCGTTCGCGGCTTTGATCATCGGCCTGCTCTACGTCGCAGCCACCGGCCGGCCCCAGGCGGCGGCGATCGCGCGCTGGGCGGCGGTCGTATCGATAGCTGTATTCCCCATCCTGGCGATCGGGTTCTACGAGGGCGGCTTCAACCACGTCGTCAAGAACCTGGTCTTCTTCATCGGCGGAGAGGGCGCCGCGCGCGAAACCTTCTCGTCCTCGATGTACGAGATGCCAAGCGATGTCTTCTTCGAAGTCACCGGCGTCCTGCAACTGCCCGCTGCGGTCTACGCGTCGGTGCAGTTGTGGCGGCTGGTGCGGGCAATGCGCTGAGGGGAGTAGGCGCCGGCGATGGCCGGCGCCTCCTCGGTCAGCTGACGCGCGCCAGCGCCGTCTTCAGCCGTGCGAGCTGTTCCTTGAATTCCGCCAGCTTCTCGCGCTCGGCCTCGACGACCTCCTCCGCAGCCTTGGCGACGAATTGCGGATTGTCGAGCTTCTTTTCGACACGGGCGATCTCGCCCTCGACCTTGGCCACTTCCTTGGCCAGCCGCGCGGCTTCCGCCTTGACATCGATCAGGTCGCCGAGCGGCAGTGCAAAGGTCGCCTCGCCCAGCACGATCTGCGCGGACGCCTTGGGTGCCGCCGTGGAGTGGCCCACCTGACCGACACGGGCGAGACGGGCAATCGCCGCAGCATGGCGTTCAAGGCGAGCCTCGGTCGCCTTGTCGGCGCCGACAATGCACAGCGGCGCGATCGCCGAAGGGGGCACGTTCATCTCGGCCCGAACCGAGCGGATCCCCGAGACGAGGTCGACCAGCCAGTTGATCTCGGCGGCGGCCTCGGCATCCTCGAAATCGGGATTCGGCCAGGACGCATGGCACAGAAGCGTTGCCCGCGAAGCCCCCTGACCCGCCGTATGCGCCCACAGTTCCTCCGTCATGAACGGCATCATCGGGTGCAGCAGCTTGTAGATCTCGTCGAGCACGAAGGCCGCCACCGCCTGGGACTCGGCTTTCGCCGCGGCATCGTCGCCCATGAAGACAGGCTTCAGCAGTTCCAGGTACCAGTCGCAGAACGTGTTCCAGACGAAGCGGTAGGCAGCTCCCGCCGCCTCGTTGAACCGGTAGGTCTCGATCGCGCCGGTGATCTCGCGGGCAGCTCGCGTCAGTTCGGTCAGGATCCAGCGGTTGACCGTCAGCTTGGCATCGTTCAGCCAGAACTCGTCGTTGCGCGCGACGCCGTTCATCTCGGCGAAGCGGGTGGCGTTCCAGAGCTTGGTGCCGAAGTTGCGGTAGCCGGCGATGCGGGCCGGATCGAGCTTCACGTCGCGGCCCTGCGCCGCCATGATCGTCAGCGTGAAGCGCAGCGCGTCGGCGCCGTATTCGTCGATCAGCTCCAGCGGATCGATGACGTTGCCCTTGGACTTCGACATCTTGGCGCCGTTCTTGTCGCGGACCAGCGCATGGACGTAGACAGTATGGAACGGCTCTTCGTCCATGAAGTGAAGACCCATCATCATCATCCTGGCCACCCAGAAGAAAATGATGTCGAAGCCGGTCACCAGAACGTCGGTCTGGTAATAGGTGTCGAGTTCCTTGGTCTTCTCCGGCCAGCCGAGCGTCGAGAACGGCCAGAGCGCGGAGGAGAACCAGGTGTCGAGCACGTCCTCGTCGCGGGTCAGGATCGCGCCCGGCTCGAAGGTCTCGAGGCGCTCCTCGACCCACGCTTTCCACGGTCCTTCGTGGGCGAGGTAGAACTGGACCGCATCCTCCAGCGCTTCCTCCTCGGACTTGGCGACGAAGATCGTGCCGTCCGGGCCGTACCAGGCCGGGATCTGATGGCCCCACCAGAGCTGGCGCGAGATGCACCAGGGCTCGATGTTCTCCATCCAGTCGAAGTAAGTCTTCTCCCAGGTTTTAGGGACGAAGTTCGTGCGGCCCTCTCGAACTGAGGCGATGGCGGGCTTCGCCAACGTCGCTGCGTCGGCGAACCACTGGTCGGTCAGCATCGGCTCGATCACGACGCCCGAGCGGTCGCCGAAGGGCTGCGTGATCTTCTTGGATTCCACATAGGGCACCGCGTTGCCCTCGGCGTCCGCGACCGTGACGGCGAGGCCATCGGCATTGATCTGCGCGACGATCAGCTTGCGCGCCTCGTAGCGATCAAGGCCGCGATACTCGTCCGGCACGAGGTTGATCGCATCCACCTCGGCTTCGCTCGGCAATTCGCCGCTCTCGACGATCGCGGCCGCCTGCGCGGCGCAGACGGCATAGGGCTCGCCGTCGTCGCGCATCGCGGCGACGCCGTTCATCAGGCGGTAGAGCGGGATCCGGTTGCGGCGGGCGACCTGATAGTCGTTGAAATCGTGCGCGCCGGTGATCTTCACCGCGCCAGAGCCGAAGTCCGGGTCGGGATACTCGTCGGTGATGATCGGGATGAGCCGCCGGTGCTCCTTCGGACCGACCGGGATCTCGCACAGCTTGCCGACGATCGGCGCGTAGCGCGCGTCCGACGGGTGCACCGCGACCGCACCGTCTCCCAGCATCGTCTCCGGGCGGGTCGTGGCGATGGAGATGTAGTCGCGCTCCTCCTGGAAGGTGACGTACCCGCCCTCGTCCTTCTCGACATAGAGATAGGTTTCGCCGCCGGCCAGCGGATACTTGAAATGCCACATGTGGCCGTCGACGTCGCGGTTCTCCACCTCGAGGTCGGAGATCGCCGTCTCGAACTTGGGATCCCAGTTCACCAGCCGCTTGCCGCGGTAGATCAGCCCGTCGCGGTAAAGCTTGACGAAGACCTCGATGACCGCCTTCGACAGGCCCTCGTCCATCGTGAAGCGCTCGCGCGACCAGTCGCACGAGGCGCCCAGGCGCTTGAGCTGGTTGACGATGATGCCGCCCGACTCGGACTTCCATTCCCACACCTTGTCGATGAATTCGTCGCGCGTCAGGTTGCGGCGTTGGATCTGCCGTTCGGCCAGCTGCCGCTCGACCACCATCTGCGTCGCGATGCCCGCATGATCCATCCCCGGCTGCCAGAGCACGTTCTTCCCGCGCATCCGTTCGAACCGGACAAGGATGTCCTGCAGCGTGTTGTTGAGCGCGTGGCCCATGTGCAGCGAGCCGGTGACGTTGGGCGGCGGGATGACGATGGTGAAGGGCTCCGCCCCTTCCTCCGCGCCGGCCCCGGCGCGGAATGCGCCCGCGTCCTCCCAGGCCTTGGCGATGCGGGGCTCGATCGTCTTTGAATCGTATGTCTTGTCGAGCATCGCGTGTGTCCGGACAGTTGGGAAACGAGCGCCCGTGTAAATCCGAGGGGCGTCAGCCTGTCAACCTGCGTCCCCGCGGCCGTTTCGGCGGGCATGCCGGAACATAGGCGCGGCCCCGCGCGCAAGCGAGCGGTTTGCCTGCCGCTTGGCGCGAAATGCTAGGGATATGGACGCGAGCTCCGGCTCGGATCAGCGTGCGCCGCCGCGGGCCACCCGCTCGATCTCTTCGCGCACGAGGCGCTCGACCAGCGTCGGCAGATTGTTGTCCAGCCACTCCTGCAGCATGGGCCGCATCATTTCCTCGGCAACCTCGTCGAAGGAGCGGCGGCGGCTCGCCGCGAAGGCGTCCGACAATTCCCCGAAGGCGGCGGCGACCTGACGGCCCGCGACTTCCGAGATGATCGCGGAGCGCGGCGTCTCAGGCAGGTTGGCGGCAGCGTGCGGCGCGGGCGCCGGTTCGGGCGCCGGAGGCGGTGAGCCGACCGGCGTGGCGAGGCGCTGCTTCCAGTCGGTCCGTGCCATGGCATCGCTCGCCGGCTCGGCCGTTACGGTGCGCAGCGGACGTTCGGTCCGGGCCGCCGGAACTGTTTCCGGCTCCGTCGGCGCGGTGCGTTCGACCGATGATACCGGCTCTGCGACAGGGACTGTTTCCGACGGCGGCGATGCCGCGATCGGCTCCGCCGAAGCGTGGAGCTCCTCGCGGAACGCCTCGACGTCGCGGGCGCCCATGCTGGGAGAGGATGTATTGGCGGCCGCCGGAAACGCGGTCTCCTGTGCGGAGCGGGTCGTATCGCTGTCCTCGATGATCCGCCGGATCGAGGCGAGAATCTCTTCCATCGAGGGCTCGCGCTGGGCGCCCCCCAATTGCTGGACGACTGCTTCGGCTGCCTGCGACGCCATATCCCTACACCCCGAGCACCTGAGGATTCGCGTTTCGAATCAGGCTTTCAAGGTAGCCGATGCAGGGCGGGGGGTGAATCCCCGCCGCCGATTAATCCGGTTTGCTCACAGGATAAGTGAGACCGTTACCGCCCGTCGGGCGTGCGCAGTCCGATCCACTTGTTCTTGACCGCGTCGTAATGTTCCTGCGGCCTGTATTCGGCGACGCTCAGCCCGAGCTGGCGGACGTTGAGTCGGCCGATGGCGGACATGATCGCGTAGCTCGCGACGACCAGATTGCGCTCCGAGCTGATCTGGTTGATCTGGGCGTTGATCACGTCCGCCTGGGCGTTCAGTACATCGAGGGTAGTGCGCTGTCCCACATTGCGCTCCTCGATCACGCCGTTGAGCGCGAGTTGGGCGGCGGCGACGAGTTCGCGGTTCGCCCCGACCGATTCCTTCGCAGCCTGGAACTGCGTCCAGGCAGCGGCGACGGCCTGGCGGACCTGGTCGTGGGCGACGTCGACCTCGATGCGTGCCTGGCCGAGCGACTCCTTGCGCTGTCTCACCGTCGCGGAGGTGCGGCCGCCGGAATAGATCGGCACGGTGAGCGTCGCGCCGATACTGGCGCGGTCGCTCCAGCCGTTGTTCTGGCCGACGCCCGGCAAGGTCTCCGAATAATTGTGCGACACGCCCGCGGAAGCGGAAATCTGCGGCAGAAGCGCGCCTTCGGCTGCTTTCACGGAATAGTCCGAAGCATCCACGAGATGCTTGTTGGCGATGATCGCCGGATGTTCGGACGCCGCGATCACGAACGCCTTGTCGATCCCGCCGGGCAGGCCCTTGGCCGGCCCTGCACCATTCAGTTTCCCGGGCGCCTCGCCGACGATCTGCCGGTAGAGCGCTTCGCTGGCTGCTGCCTGCGCGCGTGCCGCGGCAAGCGATGCGACAGCCGCGGAGCGGCTCGCGTCCGCCTGCGCCACGTCGGTGCGGGTGCCCTCGCCGACCTCGAAGCGCGAGCGCGCGGCGCGCACCTGCTCGACCAGGAACTGCAGATTGCGCTCGGTCAGAACGGCGATCTGGCGATCGCGGATCACGTCCATGTAGGCGCTGGCGGCGTTGAACAGGATGTTCTGCTCGGTGTTGCGCAACCCCTCGTTCGAGGCGCGCACCTGGGCTTCGGCCGCGCGCACATTGTTGCGCGTCTGGAAGCCGTCGAACAGCGACTGCGAAATCGCGACGCCGAACGATCCGGTCGTGATGCGGAACCCGGCCTGCGAGGCGTAGTTGATGCTGCTCGATCCGGTGATGGTCGGCCGGTAGCCGGACTTGGCGATCGCCACGTTCTCATCCGTGACGCGCACGCCCGCGCGCGCCGAGTTCAGCTCCGAGTTGAACTGATATGCCTTTGAAAGTGCGCCGAAAATCGTCTCGGCGTAAGACGGCGTCACGCTCATCCACAAGGTTGACGCGACGCCAAATGCAACCAATCTGCGAACAACCGACACGACCGACCTCGTTTCCTGGCACCGGTCCGATGGCCGGTTTCAGCTCGACTACGCGTGGCAGCCTCGTAAGGTCAGCGCACACCCCGTCGCGCGAAACGCGTGTGCCTTGTCAACCGGCAGATTCGTCGCTCGCGCCCGGCCAACATGGTTGCATGGCCGATTTAAATCAAGCGGTCAAAACTCGAATGTCGGGACGATGTTGAAACCGGGCAACGGTTTGACGGCGGCGTTGAACGCGCGGCGGGCCGACACCGACGAGCCCTGCTTCACGTAGACCCGGACGTCGGCGGAATTGCCGTGCCCTTCGACAGCCAGCAGCCGGCCGCCATCCTTCAGCTGGTCGAAGAGCGCCTGCGGGATCGACTCGACCGCACCTTCGAGCAGGATGACGTCATAGGGAGCCTGCGCCGGATAGCCTGCCGAGAGCGGCCCTTCCACGACCGCGACGGTATCGTAGCCCAGCGACGCAAGCACCGATTGCGCCTTGGCGGCAAGCGTCGGGTCCTGTTCCAGGGCGACCACGGAGCCCGCGAGCTTCGACAGCACCGCCGCCGAATAGCCGGTGCCCGCGCCGACATCGAGCACGAAATCGCCGGGCTGGATATCCGCCAATTGCACGATCCGCGCGAAAGGCGACGGTTCCATCAGGTAGCGTCCGGGGGCAATCTCCAGATCCTCGTCGATATAGGCGAGGCTCTTGCGGGCTGCCGGGACGAACTCCTCGCGCGGCACCGACAGGAGCGCATCAAGCAGCGGCAGGGAGGTCACGTCGGTCGTGCGGACCTGCCCATCGACCATCTTGGTCCGCAACCCGGAGAAATCTGCCATCATGGTCGGCCCGCTCTCTTGGCGACGAGGATCGCCGTATCAAGGCCCACTCATCGCGGCGGGCCGGTAACCTTCCCACCCTGGAGGCCTCGCCCGGAATCGAACCGGGGTGCAAGGATTTGCAGTCCTCTGCGTAACCACTCCGCCACGAGGCCTCATGGTGGGAACCGCGCTCTGTTAACAGAGGGAATCCTGACCCACAAGCCGTTGGCGATCGCTTGCGTTTCTTTTCCCTTGCCGTCCAGGCAGTGACCTTTCAGCCCTTCTTCTGGAACTTGCGGCGCACCCACACGCCCGAGCGCCTGTTGAAACGGCGAACGGTCGGAGAATCGTGCGCCAGCACGAAAAGTCCGAGCGGAATCATCCAGAAGCCGAGCACGGGCAGGAAACCGACCGAGCCCAGCAGCACCAGTCCGAGGCCGATCGCGATGCGCGGCGCCCGCGACTGCGGCAACGCGATCTCGCGACCGAGAAGCCTGATCCTCGGGTTGGGCCGTCCACTGTCGGGCTGTTTGTCCATTCTCCGCGTCCATCACTCGGTCTGATCGTCGCGCGCCGGCGCGACAACAGCGCATATCGGGTCCGACATGCCGGAATTCGACCCGGATGCGGCAAATCGCCGAAAAAATCGCCACCTTGCTGTTGGCAAATCGGAAACGGGTTTGCTATAGGCACCGCACTCTGACGAGCACCAGTGTTCCCCGGTAGCTCAGTGGTAGAGCAACCGGCTGTTAACCGGTTGGTCGCTGGTTCGAATCCGGCCCGGGGAGCCATTCCTTCCGCAACCTCGACATTTCAGCCCGCGCGCGCCGCCAGTATCGTTGGCCGGCTCCTTATCTTCCTGCGCTTGACGCTGATCAAGGCGACCAGCGGTGCGTCGCCTATCAGAAAGACATTCTGGTGGGATGGCGGGGATATGATGGGACATGACCGGCACGCGGCGCGGACTTTGCGGCTTGGGCTGAGGACATTGGGGATGCTCGTCCTGCTGGGGCTCGCGGCGTGTTCGACCACCAGCCGCGACAAGAACGAGGTCGGCGCCTATCCGCCCTGGCTGATCAGCGTCGTGGAACCGGCCGCGCCGGCCATCGGCATGGCGATCTCGCAGGTCCAGTGGCGGCACGGCTACCTCGACACCAACACCGGCACGCTGGACCACGTCCGCCCGAAGATACGGCCGCTGGATGTGTTCCTCTTCAGCAACAAGGGCCGGCTATCGGGACACACCGGCGCGGGCGTGTTCGGGCATTCGGCCGTCTATCTGGGATCCGAACGCGAACTGAAATCGATGGGCCTGTGGAATGACCCTGCGGTCGTGCCGCACCATGACGCCGTCCGGCGAGGTCAATCCATCGTCGAATCGGGACAGGCCCACGGCACGACGCTCACGCCCGTATCGCGTCTCGTCGAGACCGATCGTCTTGTGGTCTTGCGACCTCAGATCGGCGAAAGCCGGAAGCGAGCGGCCATTGTCCGGCTGTTTTCCCTGGTCGGCAGCCGCTTCGATCACAACTACCGGCTGGACGAAAGCGAGCGCGTCTTCTGCACCGAACTGATCGATCTCGGGATTCCCGATCTCCGCTTGCCGCGGCGCGCTACCTACGGGCGTGAGATAATCCTGCCCGACGACGTGGCCCTCAAGGCCGTCTCCGGCGATGGACGGCTGCGGTTCGTCGGCTATCTGCGCGCCGACCGCGAAGGGTGGGAAAGCGCGGGCCCGGCGTCTCTCGCGGCTGACATACGGCGCGCGCAGTCGGAGTGAAGCGGGGCGCGGCTGCGCCTACTCCTCGACCGGAACGTTGTAGATGGTGACGACAGGCCGACCGTTTTCGATTCGGGTGGCGTTCACGATCGCCTGTCGATCCTGTCTGACCGGCGCCCGCTCGATCGAGGCAGTGGTCATCTCGTCGATTGCCGGCGCCGAGGACACGCATCGCCCGATGGCCGGCCGGCCCGGCCGGCTGAGACGGTTCAAGGTCGCCGGCAAGCTTTCCCGGCACTCCTCGACGGAAGCATAGGTCTCCGAGTAGCGCATCTCCTGGCAGCTCGACGAATCCGGCGAGCACGCGAGGAGAATCAGAAAGGCGGATGCAGTGTCCATGCCCCTCAACGCAGCGGTTTGGCGCATGGTTCCGGCATCGGTTTCAATGCCGAAGGAAGGCGATGGCGCCCGCCGGAAAGGTAGTGCGGCGCGACGGCCGGGCGCAGGAGAGAGGGCGATCAGCTTTGGATGACGCCGCCCGCCTCGAGCATCGCATCGGGCGTATCGACGTCGAGGCTGGCGGAGCGTCCAAGCTCCACGTCGATGACTTCGGCTAGCCCGGCTTCGATCACGTGGCGCGCGCCGGTGTCGCCTTCGATATGCGCTATCTCTGCGAACACCGTTCGCGGCAGGATGACGGGATTGCCGCGTTTGCCGTCGTGCGTCGCCCGAACGATGGCACGGCCTCCGGCGCTGCGGAACGCGTCGATCAGGCGATCGAGATCCGCCGCCTCGATCTGCGGCATGTCGGCGAGCAGGATCAGCGCGCCCGCGGCGTCGCGCGGAACCGATGCGATGCCGGCCTTGAGCGAACTCGCCAACCCGCTGGCGTAGTCAGGATTGGCCGCGAAAGACACGTCGAGCCCTTCGAGAGCCGTGCGCACGCGGTCCGCCTGATGCCCGACAACCACGGTCACACCGGCCGCTTCGCTCGCAAGCGCGCCTTCGGCGACGCGCCGCACCAGCGGCTCGCCATGGAAGAGTGCAAGCAGCTTGTTCGGCCCGCCCATGCGGCTCGATCGTCCGGCTGCGAGTAGGATCGCATGCACGCCCGCGGGCGCAGTGGGTGCCGGGCGTTCGCGCGGCTCGGGGCGCGTCGGTATCTCCATCAGCAGGCCGCCCACCCCCATGCCCGCGATCTCGTCCGCCGTCACGTCGAGACCGGCCATCAAGCGGTCGAGCACCCAGTCGAAGCCGTTCTCCTTCGGACTGCGCGCGCAGCCGGGAGCGCCCAGCACCGGCTTGCCGGCGAGCCGGCCGAGTACCAGCAGGTTGCCCGGGTCGACCGGCATGCCGGCAGCAAGAACCTCGCCGCCGGCGGCTCGGATGGCAGCCGGAATCACGTCGTTGGTATCGCACATCGCCGACGCGCCGAAGACCAGCACCATATCCGCCCGCGCCGCCATGGCCGAAATCGCCGGCTCCAGAGCCTCTTCGCGGTGCGCCACGCGCTCTTCGCCGACGATATGGCTGCCAGAGCGGGCCAGCCGCTCGGCTGTGACGCGCGCGGTCTTGTCGAGGACGCTTGCCTTCAGCGTGGGCAGGACGGTCTGGATCAGGCCGACGCGCCGCGGAGCGAAGGGATGAACATGGAAAGCTGGCCTGCCCCTTGCCAGCTTCTCCACCGTCTCGAGCACCCTGGCCGGCGCTGCGAACGGAATGATCTTGACCGTCGCAACCATTTGCCCCGCTTCGACGGTGGCATGGTCGGCCACCGTGGCGATCGTCACCGCCGGATCGATCCGGTTGAGCGCGTCGATCAGCGCCTTGTCCACGGTGAATACGCCGGCAGCCTCCGCATAAAGGTTGACACGTCCCGTCCCCGGCGGCTTCGGGCTGATGCCAGTGTACCCGAGTGCCGCCGCAACCCGCCCTGCCGCCTCGTCCTCCGCCACGTCGTCGGGCTCGAGCACGGCGGCAATCACCTCGGTCAGCCCCGCCGCACGCAGCGCCTGGACGTCCGAGCCCGTAAGGCGGTGGCTCTTGCGCAGCCTGACGTCGCCGCCGCTGGTCGCATGCGCCAGGATCGCCCCTTCGGCATCGTCGAGAGGAACCGGCCCGAATCTCACGCGTCGCCACCTCGGCCGGCGAGACCGCGGGAACGAAACGCACCGATGATCTGCGCCATCACGGCGACGGCGATTTCGGCCGGGCTCGCCGCGCCGATATCGAGCCCGATCGGAGCCGCGATGCGGGCGATCTGCGCCTCGCTCGCGCCCAGCGCCGTCAGCCGCTCGACCCGCTTTGCGTGAGTCTTCCGGCTGCCGAGCGCCCCGACGTAGAAACACCCCGCGTCGAGCGCCGCCTTCAGTGGGAAATCGTCGATCTTGGGATCGTGCGTCACCGCAACCAGCGCGCAGTAGGCGTCGAGCGGCCTCTCCTTCAGCACCGTTTCCGGCCAGTCGGCATGGAGCGAGACTCCCTCGAACCGCTCGGACGTCGCAAAGGCGGTGCGCGGATCGATGACTTCGAGATCGTAGCCGGCGATGCGCGCCATCGGGGCCAGCGCCTGGCTGATATGCACGGCGCCGATGACCACGATGCGCGGCGGCGGCAGATGCACGTTGAGGAACCAGCTCTTGCCGTCGGCCTCGACCGAGCCGGATGCGCCCGACCGGAACGCCTTGGCGATCGCGGCGTCGAGTTCGCCGCCGACCTCGTCGCCCTCGCGGATCACGCGGGCACTGCCGTCGCTTATTTTCGTCAGCAGGATCGCCGCCCGCCGTGCAGCGCGGGCCGCGTTGAGTTCCCGAAGCGACTTCAGGTCCATCGCTTAGCCCAGCCGCTCGACATAGACCTTGATGCGCCCGCCGCAGGAGAGTCCCACCCGCCAGGCCGTCTCGTCCGCAACGCCGAATTCGAGCATTTTCGGCGCGCCGGAGCCGATAACATCGACCGCCTCGGCGACAACCGCGCCCTCGACGCAGCCGCCCGACACGGAACCGTGGAAATTGCCGTCGGCATCGATGACCAGATGGCTGCCGACCGGACGCGGCGCAGAGCCCCATGTCTCGACCACGGTGGCAAGCGCCACGTCGCGCCCGGAAGCTTTCCAGCGTTCGGCGACGTCGAGCGGATCCAGCGGACCGTCAGGACTTGATGCGGCTTCCATGGCGAGATCCTCCGAATAACCAGTTCATGCGGCCAGACGCCCGGCCGCCGCCAGCCAGCGCTTCGGGTCGGCGTCGCGAG
Source organism: Mesorhizobium sp. (assembly GCA_019635735.1). GTDB lineage: Bacteria > Pseudomonadota > Alphaproteobacteria > Rhizobiales > Rhizobiaceae > Mesorhizobium_A. The sequence continues at coordinate 113,035 of JAHBYX010000010.1, read as the reverse complement.
CGCGCACGTCGGACAGCGACGCGCAGAGATCGGACAGCGCGTTGAGCGTGTGGACGGCACGGAACTCGTCGACATGCGGCAGCATGGCCTTGACGCCCCTCGCCCGGGCCTCGAACCCGTCGAAGCGTAAGAGCGGATTCAGCCAGATCAGCCGCCGGCAGCTCTTGTGCAGCCGTTCGATCTCGATCTCCAGCATCGACACGTCGTCGCGCTCCAGCCCGTCGGTGATCAGCATCACCACCGCGCCCTGCGACAGCACACGCCGCGACCACAGCCGGTTGAACTCGTGCAGCGTCTCGCCGATGCGCGTGCCGCCCGACCAGTCGCGCACCGTTGCCGCCGCGTCCGACAGCGCCTGGTCGGGGTCGCGGTTGCGCAACTGCCGGGTGAGGTTCGTCAGTCGCGTGCCGAACACGAAGGTGTGGACGCGTCGGCGCTTTTCCAGCAGCACATGAAGAAAATGCAGGAAGATCCTGGAATACTGGCTCATCGAGCCCGAGATGTCGGCCAGTACGACCAGCGGCGGGTGAATTTCGCGCGCCTCGCGGAAGTTCGGCAGGATCAGGTCGCCGCCTGTCCTGAGCGCGGTTCGCATCGTCGCGCGCGGATCGACCTTGCCGCCGCGCGGATCGGGCCGGAAGCGGCGCGTCTTCACCATGTCGAAAGGCAGCCGCAGATTGGCGATGGCCCGCTTGGCCTCGTTTAGTTCCGTCGCGCTCATCTGGGCAAAATCCTTCGCGCGCAGGATCTCGTTGCCGGAGGTCGTCAGGCGAGCGTCGATCTCGATCTCCGGCACCTCTTCGGGCTGCTGCCGTTTCTGGTGACCCTCGAACATCGCCTGGCTGACGCGGTTCTCTGCCGCGCGCGGCTTTTCCTTCTCCCGTGTGTCCGGCGCCACCGGCGAGAACATCGCTAGCAGCTTCTCGATCAGCTCGCGCGACTTCCAGAACAGCCGGAACGCCTCGTCGAACACCGGATGGTCCTCGTGCCGGGTGACGAGAACCGCATGAAGCGTCCAGTAGAAGTCGTCGCGCGTGCCGATGCCGGTGGTGATGACGGCATCGATCGCATCGACCACTGACGCCGGCCCGACCCGCATACCCGCTTTCCGCAACGTTCGGGCGAAATAGACGATGTTGTCGGCGATGCGGCCGTCGGCCACCGCCTGCTTCGGGGTGCTGGACGAGGAATAGCTGCCCATGGCCATTGCGGGCTACTCCGCCGCGGCCGAGAGCTCAGCCTTGACCTCCTTGAGGATGCGGCGGCCCTCGCCCTGTTCGATGCGGGCGATATCGTCCTGGTATTTGAGCAGCACGCCGATCGTGTCGGACACCGTCTCGGGATCGAGCGCCACCTTGTCGAGTTCGTTGAGCGCACCGGCCCAGTCGATCGTCTCGGCGACGCCGGGGGCCTTGAACAGGTCGATCTGGCGCAGCTTCTGGATGAAGAGCACGACCTCCTCCGACAGCCGCTTGTTGGCCTGCGGTACCTTTCGCCGCACGATTTCCAGTTCGCGCTCGGCGTTCGGATAGTCGACCCAATGGTAGAGGCAGCGCCGCTTCAGCGCGTCGTGGATCTCGCGCGTGCGGTTCGTGGTAATGATGACGATCGGCGGCTCCTCGGCTTTGATCGTCCCGAGTTCAGGCACCGTCACCTGGAAGTCCGACAGGATCTCCAGCAGGAAGGCCTCGAAGGCCTCGTCGGTGCGATCGAGTTCGTCGATCAGGAAGACCGGCGCCGCCCCCTTCGTGCCGGAAAGCGCATCGAGCACCGGCCGGCGGATCAGGTATTTCTCCGAGAAGACGTTGCGCTCGATCAGGTCGCGGTCGGTCTGTCCGGCCGCCTCGTCCATGCGGATCTCGATCATCTGCGCGGCGTAGTTCCACTCGTAGACCGCCGAGGATACGTCGAGGCCTTCATAGCACTGCAGCCGGATCAGCCGCCGCCCGAGCGCTGCGGCCAGAACCTTGGCGATTTCGGTCTTGCCGACGCCGGCTTCGCCTTCGAGAAACAGCGGCCGCTTCATCCGCAGGCTGAGGAACAGGACGGTGGCAAGCGCGCGATCGGCGACATAATCGGCGGCGCGCAGCATCTCCAGCGTCTCGTCGATCGACTGTGGAACCCCTTTGGGGACGTCTGCCATGATGCGAAATGTCCGTCCGGTCCGGCCCGGCGCGAGATCCCTAGAGAACGCGGTAGGCGCGATTGAAATAGGTCAACGGGTCGAGGCTATCGCCGATGCGGACGCCTGTCACCTTGCCAAAAAGCACACGATGGGTCGCCATGTCCGCCGTCTCGACGATCTCGCAGTCCAGACTCATCATCGAATCGGCAAGCACCGGCGCGCCAGTGGACAGTTTCGTCCAGTCACCATGCGCGAATCGCTCGTCCTGCGAGAGGCCGGTCAGGCCGGAGAACGCGTTCGCCAGATCCTGATTGTGGCCGGCGAGCGTGTTCAGCGCAAAGACACCATTGTCCCAGAAGACGGAATTCGACACGTTCTCCCGGTTGATGCAGACGAGGATCGTCGGCGGCCGGTCGGACACGGAGCAGGCGGCGATGACGGTCGTGCCGCGCCGGCCGGCCGGCCCGTCGGTCGTCAGCACGTGCACCGCGCCGGCGAAGCGCGCCATGGCATCGCGGTAGATCTGCGGATCGATGTCGCTCTTCTTCAGCAAGGCGGGATATCCGGTTTCGTCCTGAATATAGGCTTCGGGTGGCATCCCACAAGCAGGCCTGCAGCGCGCCTGCCATGTTGCCTAGTCCGGGCTGTGAGGCTACGAGATTGCGCACTACCGACAAACGCCCGCGGGACGGCCGCGGCCACACTCCCGGGATCGATGCGCCCTGCCCTGATCATCGCCGCAAGCCTTGCCGCAACCCTCGCCCAGGCGTCGGCTGCGGAACAGGTGATCGGCGTCGCGGCTCCTCTGTCCGGTCCGTCGGCCCTGCTCGGCGAGCAGATCCGGACCGGCGCGGAGGCCGCAGCTCGGGCGCTCGGCCTGCAACTCGAGGTCGCCGACGATTCCTGCACGGCGGAGGGCGGCTCGAAGGCCGCGCGGACATTTGCCGCCGCCAGGGTCGCCGTGGTCACCGGCTTCCTCTGCACCGAGGCGATCGAGGCGGCGCTGCCGATCCTGAAAGACGCCGGCATCGCCGTCATCGCGACCGGCGTGCGGACCAATTCCCTGACCGACCGGAGGCAGAGGACCGGCTGGCCTGTGGTCCGCTTCGCTCCGCGCGCCGACGACGAGGTCGAGGCGGCTTCCGCCATTCTGGGCCGCGCCTGGCGTGACGAGCTCTTCGCCATCGTCGACGATGGCACCATCTATTCGCGCGAACTGGCGGAAGGCCTGCGCATCTCGTTCGAACAGTCCGGCCTGAAGCCTGCCTTCATCGACGCGCTGCGACCCCAGCTCGACAACCAGATCGGGCTCGCGGGACGCCTGCGCAAATCGGGCGCGACACATGTCTTCGCGGCGGCCGACCGCCCCGATGTCGCGATTCTCGCTCGCGACGCAGCCGAGATCGGTTACCAGGTCACCATTTCCGGCGGCGAGGTTCTACGCGCCCCCTCGGAGGGGGTCGACCTCGCACCCGGCACGCTGATGGTCGGCCTCCCGGAATGGGCCGAGATCGCCGATCCGGCCCTGGTCGAGAGCTTTCGCAAGCAGAAGATCGAGCCGGAAGGCTACGTCCTGCCGGCCTATGCCGGCGTCGAGATCGCTGTGCAGGCGGCAAGGGCAGCGGCGGCGACTGGATCGGATGTCATCTCGGCTCTCGACGGCGAGGAATTCTCGACGATCTTTGGCCCGGTCGGCTTCGACGAAAAAGGCGACCGCACCGACAATCCCTACCGCCTCTACCGCTACGACGGCGGCGCATTCATCGAAGTGGACCAGCAATGACCTTCCGCACGGGGCCGACCAACCTGCTGACCGACGTCGCCGGCCTTCGCGTCGGCAATTCCTCCGATGCGAAACTCAAGTCCGGCGTGACGGCGATCCTCTGTGACGAGCCCGCCGTCGCCTCCGTGCAGGTGCTCGGCGGCGCGCCCGGCACCCGGGAGACCGACCTGCTCGAGCCGCACAATTCCGTCGAAGCGATCAATGCGCTGGTCCTGTCGGGCGGCTCGGCCTTCGGCCTCGATGCGGCGTCCGGCGTGCAGGCGGCATTGCGCGAACAGGGCATCGGCTTCCAGGTGCGAGACAACCGCATTCCGATCGTTCCGGCCGCGATCCTGTTCGACCTGCAGAACGGCGGCGACAAGCGCTGGGGCCGCTATCCGCCCTACCGCGAGCTCGGCTACGAAGCGGTCATGTCCGCGGCGACCAGCTTCGAGATCGGAACCGCGGGCGCCGGCGTCGGCGCGTTGTCGGCGGGGCTGAAGGGCGGCCTGGGATCGGCATCCACCGTACTGCCCAACGGCATCACCGTCGCAGCTCTCGTCGGCGCCAATCCCACCGGCTCGGTGACGGTTGGCGAGACGAGACACTTCTGGGCCGCCCCCTTCGAGATAGGCGACGAGTTCGGGGGGCTGGGCTATCCGCACCCGCTTCCGCCCGATTCCTCCGACGTGCGGCTGAAATTCCGCGAGATGGCGAAGGCCGGCGCCAACACGACGATCGCGGTGATTGCGACCGATGCGGTGCTGTCCAAGGCCGCGGCCAAGCGGCTGGCGATCGCGGCTCATGACGGCTTCGCCCGCGCCATCTGGCCGGTGCACACCCCGGTCGACGGCGACCTCGTCTTCTCGCTCGCCACCGGCCGCAGCAAAGTGCCGCTCGACCATGACGGCGCGATCGACCTCTACGCGGCGGCAGGCGCGACCATGGCCCGCGCGATCGCTCGGGCGATCTATCTCGCCACGCCGGCCGACAACGACCTCCTGCCGACCTGGCGGGACAAGTTCGCGTGATCGCCGCCATGCGTTGACGCTCGCGCAAGACACCCTACGCTAGCATCGGCCAGTTCGAGATTGCCGAGGAGGAGCCCGATGCAGATGATCCGCCCTGTCCTTCTAGCGGCCTCGCTGCTCGCCTCAGCGTCGGCCTTCGCCGGCGACACCGCGACGCCGCAGGTGCTCGGCTTCTCCACGGACGGCAAGGTATTCGCCTTCGAGGAATACGGCGTCCAGGACGGCTCCGGCTTCCCCTATGCCAACCGCTTCTACATCGAAACCGCGACGGACAGCTTTGTCGCCGGAACGCCGATCCGCGTCCGGATCGACGACGAGGCGGCCGGCATCGCCGCCGCTCGCGCGCAGGCCCGGGAGAAGGGCGACAAGATCGTCGCCGAATCGGTCCTCGCGGCCAATCCCGGTGACACCGCCGGCTGGAACGCCGTCACCGAACAATCGGCGGATCCATTCCGGATGGTCGTCAATCCGAGGCCAGTCTTCCCGCCTGTCGACTCGCCCGTCGAGTTCCGGCTCGAGGAGATCCCCTTCGCGCCGCCGTCCGGCTGCGAAAATCTCGGCGATACGATGGGTTTCCGGCTCGTGCGGATCGACCCGACCCCCGGCGGCGAGACGACGCTTGTCCACGAGGATGCCTCGATCCCCGCCAGCCGCAATTGTCCGACCGGCTACCGCGTCGGCGGCGTTCAGACCTTTTTCCCTCAGAGCGCCGATCCGGTCTTCGCGGTCATGATCGCGGTACGTTCGATCGGCTTCGAAGGTCCCGACTTCCGCTGGATCGCCGTGACGGGCAGGCTCTGAGCGTGCCGTCCACGCGCCAGGCGGACGTTGCGCCGGACCGGACGGGCCTGCTCGGCCGGACCCGTCGCCTGTTTGCTGGCGCCATGCCGGATTTGCGCACTGTCTTCGTCGGCAGCCTGCTCTGGGCCATGGCGATGGGCCTGATGGCTGTCGCCAAGCTCGCCTGGATGCAATGGTACGAGCCGCCGCGCATTGCCCTGATCGCGTCGTTCTTTGCGGCAGGCGGGCTGGTCGCCTTCATGCCCGGCATCTTTATCGGCCGGCTCCTGTCTCGCGGCCGGCGCGGCGCCGGGTTCGCCGCGACCTTTCTGGCGCTGGGCATCGGCACGATCGCGCTGACCGCGTTCTTCATCGGCCTGCAATACCGCCAGTATTATGCCGCCTGGCACGATCCGTTCCTGTCGATACACTGGATCTTTCAGTTCATCTTCACGGTCGGGGCCGCGGTCTACCAGTTCCTCGTCCTCGGCACGCGCGTCTATTTCCCTTTCGGCATACTTCTTCTCGCTGCCGCTTCCTTCTGGAACGTGCGCGGCATGCGTTGAGCATCGCGCCCGCCTCTGATAGGAGGCGGCGGTTCCAAGACAGCGAAGGCAGGCACGCCGATGATCCCCCGCTATTCGCGGCCCGAAATGGTCGCCATCTGGTCGCCCGAGACCCGCTTCCGCATCTGGTTCGAGATCGAGGCGCATGCCTGCGACGCACTCGCCGAAATCGGTGTCATCCCGAAGGAAGCAGCGAAGAACATCTGGGAGAAAGGCGGCGCGGCAACCTTCGACGTCGCCCGCATCGACGAAATCGAGCGCGTCACCAAGCACGACGTCATCGCCTTCCTGACGCATCTGGCCGAATTCATCGGCCCGGACTCGCGCTTCGTCCACCAGGGCATGACCTCGTCGGACGTGCTCGACACCTGCCTGAGCGTTCAGCTCACGCGGGCGGCCGATATTCTCATCGCCGACGTCGACGCGCTGCTCGCGGCGCTGAAGACCCGCGCCTTCGAGCACAAGGACACCATCACCATCGGCCGCTCGCACGGCATCCACGCAGAGCCTACCACCTTCGGCGTCAAGCTGGCGCAGGCCTATGCCGAGTTCACGCGCTGCCGTGACCGCCTCGTCGCGGCGCGCGAAGAAATCGCCACCTGCGCCATATCAGGCGCGGTCGGCACCTTCGCGAACATCGATCCGCGCGTGGAAGAACATGTCGCGGCCAAGCTCGGCCTGAAGCCCGAACCGGTCTCGACGCAGGTCATCCCGCGCGACCGCCACGCGATGTTCTTCGCCACGCTGGGCGTCGTCGCCTCCTCGGTCGAGCGTCTCGCAACCGAGATTCGCCACCTGCAGCGCACCGAGGTGCTGGAAGCCGAGGAATATTTCTCGCCGGGCCAAAAAGGTTCGTCGGCGATGCCGCACAAGCGTAACCCTGTGCTTACGGAAAACCTGACCGGCCTCGCCCGTCTCGTGCGCGGCATGGCGATGCCGGCGATGGAGAACGTGGCACTCTGGCACGAGCGAGACATCTCTCACTCCTCCGTCGAGCGGATGATCGGCCCCGACGCGACGGTGACGCTCGACTTCGCGCTGGCCCGGCTCACCGGCGTTATCGAAAAGCTGGTCGTCTACCCGGCCAACATGCTGAAGAACCTGAACAAGTTCTCGGGCCTCGTGCATTCGCAGCGCGTGCTGCTGGCGCTGACCCAGGCAGGCGTCTCCCGCGAGGACGCCTATCGGCTCGTGCAGCGCAACGCGATGAAAGTATGGGAGGAAGGCAAGGACTTCCTCACCGAACTGCTTGGCGACAGCGAAGTCATGGCGGCACTGAGCGAAGCGGATCTGCGCGAGAAGTTCGACCTCGGCTATCACACCAAGCATGTCGACACGATCTTCCGTCGCGTGTTCGGCGCCGCCTGAGGGAACCTTCGCGCCCATCCGCCGTTTTCGCCCCTGACACTCAGGCAAGGGGCATTCCAATGGCAGATCAGGACTTTATCGTACGCCAGGGCGGCAATTCGATCGGCTGGTTCGTCGCCGGCGCGCTCGTCGTTGCCGCGGCCATCGGCCTCTTTCTCTATGCCGACGGCTACTTCGACGACGACACCGTCGAAATGAAGATAGAACTGCCGAAGGTCACAATCGAGGGGCAGTGAACGCTCCCTCGGATCCAGTCGCGAAGCCCCGCGCCATCCCTGCCGCGGGGCTTTCGTTTGTCAGGCCGCGGCACGCAGACGGATCTCGGTGCCCCACGGATCGGTAAGGCTCTTTTCGGCGACCGGGCCCTTGCTCAGCAATTCGACCCACTGCAGCCCCGTCCGATCCTTGTCGCGCGGGCCCGCGCCCCGGCTCTGCCAGGAATTGGCGCCGATATGGTGGTGATAGCCGCCGGTCGACAGGAACACCGCCTGGCCGCCATAGTTCAGGACGGTGTCGAAACCGACATCCTTGTTCCAGAATCCTTCGGCCGCCCGCACGTCGCCGACGCGCAAATGCACGTGGCCGATGATGCTGTTGCCGGGTGCGCCGTCCCAGTCCGGTGCGCCGGCTGCCGATGCGAGGATTCCCTCTCCATCAAGCGGATCGGTGGCCATACGGACCGAGCGGCCTTCCCAGGCCCAGCTGTCCGCGGGGCGGTCGGCATAGATCTCGATGCCGTTGCCCTCCGGATCGGTGAGATAGAGCGCCTCTGAAACTAGATGGTCGGCCGCGCCGTCGACGCGGATACGGTTTTCGCTCGCATGGCGGATCCAGCGCCCGAGATCGGCCCGCGACGGCAGCAGGAAGGCCGTGTGATAGAGCCCTGCGGCCCGCGGATCGTCGGGACGCACCGCGCTCGACTGCTCGATCTCCATCAACGGGCGCTCGCCGGCACCCAGCGTGATGTGCCCGCCCGAGTTCGCGAGCTCCTTCAGGCCGACGACCTGCTGGTAATACTGTGACATCGCTGCCGCGTCGCGCGCGACGATGCCGATGCGGCCGATATGCGTCGGCGCGTCGGCGGCAAAGGGAAGGTCTGACATGGTCGTCTCCGATCGGGCGGTAAGTGTTCCGCTCACGAGTGCGGCGCCTGTGCCGGCGATCACGGTTCGTCGGTTGATCTTCACGGCGCGGTCTCACCCTGGTTTCCTTGTCGATCATAGATCATGCCGCTGATCGTTCACCGCAAGTCGCGCAACGGCGAACACGCTGTTCAGCCTGCCGCCCTCATTGCACCGGACGGGTCCCTCGCCTACATGCGCCGCCATGAAAGCCAAAGACGCAGATATCATCATCGTGCCGGGCCTCGGCGGCTCGGGCCCCATGCACTGGCAGACCCGTTGGCAGCAGCGCCTGTCGACGGCGAAGCGCGTGCATCAGCCCGATTGGGATGCTCCCGTGCGCGATGCCTGGGCACGCAACGTCGCAGACGTCGTCAACGCCGCCGAAAGGCCGGTCGTGCTGATCGCGCATTCGCTCGGCATCGCCAGCCTGCTCAATGCGATGGATCTCCTCACGAAGCGCCCGCACGGTGCCTTCCTCGTCGCGCCGCCTGACCTGGACGATCCGGATATCGGCCCGCCGCAATTGCTCGGGTTCGGACCCTATCCCCGCCTGCGCCTGCCCTTCCCATCGCTGGTGGTGGGCTCGAACAATGACCCTTACTGCAAGCCCGAAGTCTCCGAGCAACTTGCCCACGCCTGGGGATCGCTGTTCATCAACGCGGGCGAAGCCGGCCACCTCAACACCGAGGCCGGCTACGGGCCGTGGCCGGAAGGCTCGATGGCCTTCGCGCAGTTCCTGTCCAGGCTGCCGGAGTGAGAATCAGCCGATCGCCGCCCGCGCGGCGGCGATCATGTTCTCTGCGCCGAGCCGCATGTAGGCCTGCTCGTTGCCGAGCGCGATGAGCTGATAGCCCATCGAGGCGTAGCGCCCGGATATCTTCGGGTCGACCGCAAAGATCGCGGCGAACTTCCCCGCCTTGCGGGCCTTGCCGCCGATCTCGGCGACCGCTCCCATCATCTCCTCGAGATTGGGATTCATCGCCGCGCCGCCTGTCCAGGCAATGGAGAAATCGGACGGCCCGACGAACACCCCGTCGATGCCGGGCACGTCGAGGATTTCGTCGACAAGACCGTAGGCGGAGCGTGTCTCGATCATCGCGAAGGAGATCGTCGCCGTATTCTGCGTCGCTAGCCACTGTGCGTGGTCCTTCACACCCGATCGCGGAAAGCCGAAGGTCGGTCCCCAGGAGCGTTCGCCGACGCGCGGATACTTCATCGCGGCGGCGAACCTGCGGGCATCCTCGACCGAATTGATCATCGGCGCGATCACAGCCTCGGCGCCGAGGTCGAGCGCCCGGCTCGCCATGTCGAAGCGGCCGACCGGGATGCGGACCACGGGGTGCTTGCCCGGACCGGTGATCGAGGGGATGCAGCGCGCAACGCTGTCCTCGTGGTGCGCGCCGTGCTGCATGTCGAGCGTCACGACCTCGAATCCCAGCCGCGAGACGATCTCCACCGTCATCGTGTCCGGAACACCCGACCATGCGGTGAAGCTCACGGTTCCGGAATGTAGACGTTCGGCGAGGGTCATGGTGGCTCCGTCAGCGACTGGCCGCGCAATCTGCCGCGACTTTGGCCGGCACGCAAAGCAAAACCGCCCGGATAGCCGGGCGGTCGGTTGGTCCAGTTACATTCCGCCGGCGATCAGGCGCTGGTGATCTGCTTTACCGCGGTATCGAGCAGATCGGCCATCGCATGGCGAATCTGATGGTCGGACACGGCGACACCGGCCTTGTCCAGATCGCCTCGCACCTTGCGGAATACGTCCTCGTCGCCCGCTTCCTCGAAATCGGCCATCACGACCTCCTTCGCGTAAGCCTCGGCTTCGTCGCCCGTTTTGCCCAGCTTCTCGGCGGTCCAGACGCCCAGCAGCTTGTTGCGGCGGGCGATCGCCTTGAATTTCAGCTCCTCGTCATGGGCGAACTTCCTCTCGAAGCCGTCCTCCCGGTCCTTCATGCTGGTCATCGGATTGCTCCCCGAACTAGGCGTGTCTTGCGCCTCCATATGGGGCATCGGGCTGCAATTCAACAGGTATCGGCGTCGCGGGCGGCATCCGTTGGCCGGCGCAGGCATCAAACCCGCGGATGTTACGGATTGTGATTGAGGAAAGCGGTCGAGTAGGCTAGAGCACCCCTGAAATCCAAGGGTGCGGCGCGCCCCGCCGCCGATTCGGACCTGCCGATTCCCTCCGGCCGTCCAGAACAGAGACAAGCGCACATGAATCGTCGCCGACGCATCTACGAAGGCAAGGCCAAGATCCTCTATGAAGGACCCGAGCCCGGCACGCTCATCCAGTTCTTCAAGGACGACGCGACCGCCTTCAATAAGAAGAAGCACGAAGTTGTCGACGGCAAGGGCGTGCTCAACAACCGCATCTCCGAGCACATCTTCACCCATCTCAACCGGATGGGCATCCCGACCCACTTCATCCGCCGCCTCAACATGCGCGAGCAGCTGATCAAGGAAGTCGAGATCATCCCGCTCGAGGTCGTGGTCCGCAACATCGCGGCCGGTTCGCTCGCCAAGCGCCTGGGCATCGAGGAAGGCACGGTGCTGCCGCGCTCGATCATCGAGTTCTACTACAAGGCCGACGCGCTCGACGATCCGATGGTGTCGGAAGAGCATATCACCGCCTTCGGCTGGGCATCCCCGCAGGAGATCGACGACATCATGGCGCTCGCCATCCGCGTCAACGACTTCCTCTCCGGTCTCTTCCTTGGCGTCGGCATCCAGCTCGTCGACTTCAAGATCGAGTGCGGACGCCTCTACGAAGGCGACATGATGCGCATCGTCGTCGCCGACGAGATCTCGCCGGATTCCTGCCGCCTATGGGACGTCGCCACCCAGGACAAGCTCGACAAGGACCGTTTCCGCCGCGACATGGGCGGTCTGGTCGAAGCCTACCAGGAAGTGGCCCGCCGCCTCGGCATCATGAACGAGAACGAGCCGCCGCGTCCTGCCGGACCGGTGCTCGTCGCCTCGACCGATACGCCCAAGGGCACCAAGCACTGACATTTCGGAACACCGGCGGCTCGACCGCCGGCAGTTGACAGCAGACCGGAGCGACATCGGCGTGATCAAGGCCCGCGTGACCGTCACCCTCAAGAACGGCGTCCTCGACCCGCAAGGCAAGGCGATCGAAGGCGCGCTTGGCACCCTCGGCTTCGGCGGCGTCGGCCATGTCCGCCAAGGCAAGGTGTTCGACATCGAACTCGACGGTTCGGATAAGGCCAAGGCCGAGGCCGACCTGAAAGCGATGTGCGAGAAGCTATTGGCCAATACCGTGATTGAGAATTACCAAATCCACGTTGTCTGAGATGGTGCCCGGGTTCGAAACGACCGCTTTCGCTAAACACATGAAGCTGGAGTTTCCCAATGACGATTGGCACTCGGTACTCGAAGACGTTGTTGTCGACCTTCTGTTAGCGGACAGCACGATTGCCGGGTGGGTGATGCAAGCCTTTGCGCAAGATGAGAACAATCGTGATTTCTTTGCGGCTTTGGACACTATAGACGAACTGAACAGCAAGATCGCATTGGCCGACACCCAGGCGCCGGCCGAGCAGACCGCAGCTCTTTATCGATACACCGCATCCCTTCTGGCCATAACATTGGAAGCGAGACGGAACCTCGATTTGGCGACAACAATCCCGGTGTCTTTGCAATGAAATCCGCCGTTGTCCTGCTCCCCGGCCTCAACCGTGACCGCGACATGATCGCGGCTTTGACCAAGATCTCGGGCAAGGCGCCCGCGACCGTGTGGCAGACCGACACGGAGATTCCCGACGTCGACCTGATCGTCATCCCCGGCGGCTTCTCCTATGGCGACTATCTGCGCTGCGGCGCGATCGCGGCGCGCACCCCGGTCATGCGCGCGGTGGCCGAGAAGGCGGCTCAGGGCGTCATGGTCATGGGCGTCTGCAACGGCTTCCAGATCCTGCTCGAAACCGGTCTCCTGCCCGGTGCGCTGATGCGCAACGCCTCGCTCAAGTTCGTCTGCCGCGAGGTCAAGCTCGAAGTCGCCAACGCCAACACCGCCTTCACCCGCGCCTACGAGCCCGGCCAGATCATCCGCTGCCCGGTGGCGCATCATGACGGCAACTATTTCGCCGATCCGGAGACGCTCGCCCGCATCGAGGGCAATGGCCAGGTCGTCTTCCGTTACGCCGAAGACACCAACCCGAACGGCTCGATCAACGACATCGCCGGCGTGATGAACGAGGCCGGCAACGTGCTCGGCTTGATGCCGCATCCGGAAAACCTGATCGAGGCCGCACATGGCGGTTCCGACGGCCGCGCCCTGTTCGAGGGCGTGCTCGGGATCGCCGCGTGAGAGCAATGGGCCGTCCTCTCCGCCCTGCCCTGTTCGTCCTGGCGATGGCGCTCGGCGTCGCCGGCTGCCAGTCGAACAAGCCGGAAGCCGTACTGTCCCCGCCCGGCAAGAGCGCGGCGCTGCGCAAGATGGAGAAGGTGGCGCTCGCCGCCCACACCTGCTGGTTCGGCTCCAGGGACCCCGCCTTCAAAGCCTACCGCATGTCGAACGAGCTCGGCTCTTTTTCCGGTCGGCCGCGCTTCCTGATCGTGCCGGCCAAGAGCATGGAATCGCGCCCGCTGCTGGTCGTCCAGTCGGAAGGCCCCGCCGCGCGCGTCGAGGCTTTCGGCCCCCTGCTCGAAGGCGAGCACGGCAAGCGCATTTCCGCCGATTTGAACCGCTGGGCTTCCGGCGATCCGTCCTGCGTGGCGCGGGCCTGAGCCGCAGCCACCGAACCCCGACCGAGCCGACATGACCATCCCCAACGCCATCCCGATCACTCCGGAGCTCGTGGCCGCCCACGGCCTCAAGCCCGACGAATACCAGCGCATCCTCGACCTGATCGGCCGCGAGCCGTCCTTCACCGAGCTCGGCATCTTCTCGGCGATGTGGAACGAGCACTGCTCCTACAAGTCCTCGAAGAAATGGCTGCGCACGCTGCCGACCAAGGGCCCGCGCGTGCTGGTCGGCCCGGGCGAGAACGCCGGCGTGGTCGATATCGGCGACGGTGACGTGGTCGTCTTCAAGATGGAGAGCCACAACCACCCATCCTATATCGAGCCCTACCAGGGCGCGGCCACCGGCGTCGGCGGCATTTTGCGTGACGTCTTCACCATGGGCGCGCGTCCCATCGCGGCGATGAACGCGCTGCGCTTCGGCGCGCCGGACCATCCGAAGACCAAGCATCTCGTCTCCGGCGTCGTCGCCGGCATCGGCGGCTACGGCAACGCCTTCGGCGTGCCCGTCGTCGGCGGCGAGGTCAATTTCGACGAGCGCTATAACGGCAACATCCTGGTCAACGCCTTCGCCGCAGGCCTCGCCAAGGCCGACGGCATCTTCCTGTCGCAGGCCAAGGGCGTCGGTCTTCCCGTCGTCTATCTTGGCGCCAAGACCGGCCGCGACGGCGTCGGCGGCGCGACCATGGCCTCGGCCGAATTCGACGACAAGATCGAGGAGAAGCGTCCGACCGTGCAGGTCGGCGACCCCTTCACCGAGAAATGCCTGCTCGAGGCCTGCCTCGAGCTGATGGCGTCGGGCGCCGTCATCGCCATCCAGGACATGGGCGCCGCCGGCCTCACCTGCTCGGCCGTCGAAATGGGCGCCAAGGGCGACCTCGGCATCCGCCTCGAGCTCGACAAGGTGCCGGTGCGCGAGGAGCGTATGTCGGCCTACGAGATGATGCTTTCCGAGAGCCAGGAGCGCATGCTCATGGTGCTGCGCCCCGAGCAGGAAGAGGAGGCCGAGGCCATCTTCCGCAAATGGGGGCTCGACTTAGCCATCGTCGGCTGGACCACGGACGATCTGCGCTTCCGCGTCATCCATCAGGGCGAGGAAGTCGCGAACCTGCCGATCAAGGAGCTCGGCGACGAGGCGCCGGAATACGACCGTCCCTGGGTCGAGACCGCGAAACCCGCGCCGCTCGCCGATACCGACGTGCCGCAGGCCGACATCGCCGACGCGCTGTTGAAAATGCTGGGCTCGCCCGACCTCTCGTCGCGCCGCTGGGTCTGGGAGCAGTACGACACGCTGATCCAGGGCAATTCGCTGCAGATTCCGGGCGGCGATGCCGGCGTCGTGCGCGTCGACACCCACCCCACCAAGGCGCTTGCCTTCTCCGCCGACGTCACGCCGCGCTATTGCGAGGCCGACCCGTTCGAAGGCGGCAAGCAGGCGATCGCCGAGTGCTGGCGTAACCTCACTGCGACCGGCGCCCTGCCGCTCGCCGCCACCGACAATCTCAACTTCGGCAATCCCGAACGGCCCGAAATCATGGGCCAGCTCGTCGGCGCCATCAAGGGCATCGGCGAGGCCTGCCGCGCGCTCGATTTCCCGATCGTCTCCGGCAACGTCTCGCTCTACAACGAAACCAACGGCCGCGGGATCCTGCCGACGCCCGCGATCGGCGGTGTCGGCCTGATCGACGACTGGTCGAAGATGGCGCGCATCCGCTTCGCCGGTCCCGGCGAGCGCATCCTGCTGGTCGGCGCGCCGGCCACCTGGGGCGGCCATCTCGGCCAGTCGATGTATCTGCGCGATATCCACGGCCGCCGCGACGGCACCGCTCCGCCGGTCGATCTCGCCAAGGAGAAGCTCGCCGGCGACTTCGTCCGCGCCATGATCCGCGCCGGCGCGCTTTCCGCCGTGCACGACGTCTCCGACGGCGGCCTCGCCGTAGCGCTCGCCGAAATGGCGATCGCGTCGGGCATCGGCGCCGAGGTCCAGATGCCGGTCGACATCGACCCGATCCCCGTCTGGTTCGGCGAGGACCAGGGCCGCTATCTCGTCACCATCTCGCGGGCCGACCCGGGCCTCGTGCGCGACATCCAGGACGAGGCGGCGGAACTCGGCATCTCCGCCCCCTGGATCGGCGAAACCGGCGGCACCGAACTCAAGCTCGCCGGCGCGCGGCCCATCCCCGTCGCGGACCTCAAGGCCGCGCACGAAGGCTGGTTCCCGAAGTTCATGGACGCGTGAGGATTGCGCCCCGTCCACTTGCCGCTTAGCTTTGCATTGACTGCTGCACTGGAAGGGAATCGGCCATGGCGATGGACGCGCACGAGATCGAACGGCTGATCAAGCAGGGCATTCCGGACGCGAAAGTGTCGATCCGCGACCTTGCCGGCGATGGCGACCATTATGCCGCCGAGGTCGTCTCCGCCTCCTTCAAGGGCAAGACCCGCGTTCAGCAGCACCAGATGGTCTACAAGGCCCTGCAGGGCAACATGGGCGGCGTCCTCCACGCCCTCGCCCTCCAGACCAGCGCGCCGGAGTGAGGCCTTGAGCATCGGCGAGTTCGTCAAGGGCGTGGTGAATGACGTTCTGCAGGACATGCTGAAGAAGGCGACCGGCACGACCAAGCGCCGCCGCCGCAGACGCCGCGCCGCCACGCCGACCGAACGCCTGCGCCAGATCGAGAAGCTGCTGAAGCCCGCGAAAAGGCAGACGAGCCGGAAGAAGACGGTGCGGAAGAGGTCGGCAGTCAGACGCCGCGCGAGCTAGACTGCGCCGTCACGCACCAGGTTCCTTCCATCCATTCCGTTCGCGCGCGCGCGGCCGAAAGGTCACTCTGGCTTTTCGCGAACGCCCTGCTAGATTCAAATCAGCGACGGGGGCGTGGTATGGCCACCATCGATTTCTGGTATTCGATCGGCAGCACCTATTCCTATCTGTCCGTAATGCGGCTGCCGGAGGTCGCGCGTACCGCAGGATGCCAATTCCGCTGGCGACCCTTCAATGTCCGTTACATTATGGTCGCGCAGAACAATATTCCCTTCAAGGACAAGCCCGTTAAGGCAGCGTACATGTGGCGGGACGTCCAGCGCCGGGCCAGGCGCTATGGTCTGTCGCCGATCATTCCGGCCCCCTACCCGCTGGCGGGGCTGGTATTTGCCAATCAAGTCGCAATCATCGGCGCTGAGGAAGGCTGGGCGGAAGACTACACGCGAGCCACCTACCGCCGCTGGTTCGAACATGCGGAGCCCGCCGGCGAAGAACCGAATGTATCGGCAAGTCTGCGGGAGATCGGTCAGGATCCTGCAAGGATCCTACCTCTGGCGGCATCCGACGTTGCGGTCGAGGCCTTGGCCAAGGCCACCGATGAGGCCATGCAATTGGGCGTCTTCGGTTCTCCAACCTTCGTGGTGGATCGGGAAGTCTTCTGGGGTGACGACCGTCTGGAAGACGCCATCCATTGGGCGAAGACCGAGGGCGAGCCTGACTCCCCCCAGTCCTGACGGCCGCTCTACCTCGTGCCCCATCCCCTGAAACAATCGAAATAATAGCCTCCGCGGCCCGGCATCCCCCGGAAGCAAGGCTCAAGCACATTTCCCCGCCATCGCAGGCGGGCGGATCGCTGCGACACGCAGCGTCCGCGCCCTATCGGCCAGATCAGGGAGATCTCACATGTCCGGAATATCCGCTTTCACCGCCTCGTGCATACGGCGCTTCGCCCTCGCCACTCTGGCCGCCATCTGTCTGGCGGGCCTCGCTGTCCCCGCGGGAGCCCGCGCGCCCGATGGCGTCAGCCCCGGAAAGAGCTGTCTGAACACCTACATCGGGTCGCACATGCAGAAAGCGAAAAAGCTCGACCGGGCGAAGCAGAAGGCGCGTGGCAACTGGGAATACCAGGCCTGGAGGACGTTCGGCCACAAGTACGACGACTGGAAGAAGGCGCAGCTAGCCCAGTACCACTGCTCGAAGAAGGGCAAGCACCATTTCTGCCTCGCCGAAGCCTATCCCTGCTCGCAGATCGAGGAAGTGAGGGGCTGAAAGGGCGTCAGCGGCCGTCCGCTCGCCCCATCAGATCTTTCAGCACCGCAGGCACGAGGCCGGGCAGATCCTCGGCGATCAGGCCCGGTCCGAAACGTCCTGCCGCCTCGGCGTGGATCCACACCGCCGCGCAGGCTGCCGCGAACGGATCCATGCCCTGGGCGCAAAACCCGGCGATCAGCCCGGCCAGCACGTCGCCCGATCCCGCCGTCGCCAGCCACGGCGAACCGTTGGAACTGACGGCGGCCCGTCCGTCGGGCGCGGCGATCACCGTGTCCGGCCCCTTCAACACCACCACGGCATGAGCCCGCCCCGCTGCATTGCGCGCCTTCTCGACCTTGGACAGCGAGGCATTCCGCGCGATATCGCCGAACAGCCGCTCGAATTCTCCCGCATGCGGCGTGATCACGAGCTTCGCCTTCGACGCGCCGGCCGAAATGAACAGCGAGGCCGGCGCGTCCGCGAATGCCGTGAAGGCATCGGCGTCGAGCACCAAAGTGAACGGCGCAGAAGCGCCGTCGAGCAGCGCCAGCGCCGTCTCCCGCAGCCGTTCGACATCACCGAAGCCCGGCCCGAGCACCGCCGCGCGCACCTTTCGCGCGGCGACGAAATCCGTCGCCTCGGCCGTGTCGTCGATCGGGTGCAGCATGATGGACGTCAGATGCGCGGCATTGACCCCGAGTGCTTCCGGCGGCGACAGAACGGTTACGGCCCCAGCGCCCGCTCGTGCGGCGGCCATCGCCGACAGCCGCGCGGCACCCGTCGCAGTCGGCGGGCCGGAGAAGACGGCGACGTGACCGCGCGCATATTTGTGCGTGTCGCTCGAGGGGAATGGTAGCGCCGCTTTCCACAACGGCGGCAGATTCTCGTGCAGATCGCGCGCGCCGACGACATGGTCCGGAATCCCGATGCCGGCGACGACCACCTCGCCGCACAGGCTGCGCCCCGGCTCAAGCAGGTGGCCAGGCTTCTTGCGCACGAACGTCACGGTCAGGTCGGCCTTCGGGCACGGCCCGTCGGCGCGCCCGGTCAGCCCCGACAGGCCCGAAGGCAGGTCGACCGCGACCACTGGCCCGCCCGCGCTTTCGATCGCTTTGAAGACCGGTCCGAACGCGGCATCGAGCGGCCGCGCCACCCCTGCCCCGTAGAGCGCGTCGACGACGACATTCGCCGGATCGGCGCGATAGTCGCCGAAAGGCCTTGCTTCGACCGTACAATCGCGCGCCGCCAGTTCCGCGTCGCTGCCCGCCCTCGGCGTGCCATGCGCCCACACGCTCACCGCGCAGCCGGCCTGCGCCAGCAGCCGCGCCACGACATAGCCGTCGCCGCCATTGTTGCCGGGGCCGCAGAGCACGTCGAAACGCGCCGCGCCCGGATAGCGGCACAGCACTTCGGCCGCGACTGCCGCGCCCGCGTTCAGCATCAGCCGATAGCCGTCGAACGGCCCTGCTTCGATCGCAGCGGCGTCGACGGCGGCCATTTGCTCGGGCGTCAGGATTTCGTGCGGCATGGTGGCGCGGAGATTCCTTATGGCGGACAGGCTAGCTTGCTTGCGCCGGTCCTGGCAAACCGGCAATGTGCTTAAGTTTTGGGCGTTTTGCCTCGCAAATACGCAGTCCTGATCCCGGTGCTCAGACACCGCCCGGGCACGGCTGGGCGACGAGTGCGACACGTTCATCCCAAACTGCGGCGCCCGCCCCCATGGGCGTCGTTTTTGATGAGTGGCATCGAGCGGGCCGGGTCTGGCATGCTTCGTGCTTCGAGTGGTCCGGGACGGGCTCTACCGCCCGTTTTCCCCTATGCGGAGGTTATGTCCAGATGAAGAAGATCGAAGCGATCATAAAACCGTTCAAGCTCGACGAGGTGAAGGAAGCTCTGCAGGAAGTCGGCCTGCAGGGCATCACCGTGACCGAGGCGAAGGGTTTCGGTCGCCAGAAGGGCCACACCGAACTCTATCGCGGCGCCGAATATGTCGTCGACTTCCTGCCGAAAGTGAAAGTCGAGATCGTGCTTGGCGACGATGCGGTCGAAGCGGCCATTGACGCCATCCGAAAGGCGGCGCAAACGGGTCGCATCGGCGATGGAAAGATTTTCGTGTCGAACATCGAGGAAGTCATCCGCATCCGCACGGGCGAAACCGGCCTCGACGCCGTCTGATCGACACAACGTCGACATAACAACACTCGTCATCCACTAGGGAAAACGACTCATGACGACAGCCAAAGACATCATGAAGCAGATCAAGGACAACGACATAAAGTTCGTCGACCTTCGCTTCACCGATCCAAAGGGTAAGCTTCAGCACGTGACCATGGATGTCGCCGAGGTCGAGGAGGACATGTTCGCGGACGGCGTGATGTTCGACGGCTCGTCGATCGCCGGCTGGAAGGCCATCAATGAGTCCGACATGGTGCTGATGCCGGATCCCGACACAGTCCACATGGACCCCTTCTTCGCGCAGTCGACCATGGTCATCCTGTGCGACATCCTCGATCCGGTCTCCGGCGAAGCCTACAATCGCGATCCGCGCGGCACGGCCAAGAAGGCCGAGGCCTACATGAAGTCGGAAGGCATCGGCGACACGATCTATGTCGGCCCCGAGGCCGAGTTCTTCGTCTTCGACGACGTCAAGTACAAGGCCGACCCCTATAACACCGGCTTCAAGCTGGACTCGACCGAACTGCCGTCCAACGACGACACCGACTACGAGACCGGCAATCTCGGCCACCGTCCGCGTATCAAGGGCGGCTATTTTCCGGTGCCGCCGATCGACAGCCTCCAGGACATGCGCTCCGAGATGCTGACGGTGCTCGCCGAGATGGGCGTACGCGTCGAGAAGCACCATCACGAGGTCGCGGCTGCCCAGCACGAGCTCGGCATCAAGTTCGACACGCTCGTTCGCAACGCCGACAAGATGCTGATCTATAAGTATGTCGTGCATCAGGTCGCCAATGCCTACGGCAAGACGGCCACCTTCATGCCGAAGCCGGTCTTCGGCGACAACGGCTCGGGCATGCACGTCCACCAGTCGATCTGGAAGAACGGCAAGCCGACCTTCGCCGGCAACGAATATGCCGGCCTGTCGGAGACCTGTCTGTTCTACATCGGCGGCATCATCAAGCACGCCAAGGCGATCAACGCCTTCACCAACCCGCTGACCAACTCCTACAAGCGTCTGGTCCCGGGCTATGAGGCGCCGGTGCTGCTGGCCTATTCGGCCCGCAACCGCTCCGCTTCCTGCCGCATCCCGTTCGGCTCGTCGCCGAAGGCGAAGCGCGTCGAGGTCCGCTTCCCCGATCCGGGCGCGAACCCCTATCTCGGCTTCGCCGCGATGCTGATGGCCGGCCTCGACGGCATCAAGAACAAGATCCACCCCGGCCAGCCGATGGACAAGGATCTCTACGACCTGCCGCCGAAAGAACTGAAGAAGATCCCGACCGTCTGCGGTTCGCTGCGCGAAGCGCTGCAGTCGCTCGACAAGGATCGCGGCTTCCTCAAGGCCGGCGGCGTCTTCGACGACGACCAGATCGACTCCTACATCGAACTCAAGATGGCGGAAGTCATGCGTTTCGAGATGACCCCGCATCCGGTCGAGTACGACATGTATTACTCGGTCTGATTACTTTTCAGGCCTACCCGCAAGCCCTTGGAAACAGGAACCGATTGTCATTCCAAGGGCTTGCATCTTCGAACGACTTCCACGAACCCCTGCGCTTGCAATAACAGGCAGTAGAGGGTAAAAAAGTCCGGTGACGACTTCAAAAGTCCAGACTTTTCGAAGCCGGCTACATCTCTGAGAATTGCAGTTGGCTAGGCACCTTTCTTGAAGTCTGCGCCGGTTGGTCGCGGGGCGAAAGGGTTTGTCATGCATCTGTTCTTGATGCGCGCATGCGCGGCCGCGGTTGCGCTTGGCCTGGTCGCGCTTTCATCGCCCAGGCATGCCAATGCCGGCGTGCTCGAGACGAACTACCTACCACTCTGGATGCCGATGCCGAGGTTCATACCCGGACCGCCGCAGTGGATGCCGCCCGTTCCGCCACCTTCCGGGAGCGGCGAGATCTACTCTCCATCGCAGACGGCCACCTACGAGATGTCGAACATCGGCGGATACAGCTTCCCGCCCTGCGAACCCAATCCCGGCGGGTTGATGACGAAGACACAATGGGGTTCCGCTGCGTTCCGGCAGGCGGGGCGTATTGTCGTTCATACCTTCGGCAGTGATTTCGATACCGTACTCGCCGCCTACCGCGGATCTTCCTGCGGCGCGCTCACGCTGCTTGGCGTCAACGACAACCGGGTCCTTCCGGGAATGAGCACCAGTCAGAGCCTGCTGCAGTTCGATGCCGCCGCAAATACCCAGTATCGCCTGCAGATCGGCGGTCGAAACGGGGCCGAAGGCGACATCTACGCCAACGTCTTCCGCCTGCCTCCGGGCGGTGGCCTGTCCGTTTTCCTGGCGCAGTATGGCGGCACGTCCTTCGAGGGACGGGACTATGTCTGCGAGCTTGGCTACACGCATGCTTCGACCTGTCCCACCGCGGGTTTCGTCGTCCATAACAGCACCGGCAAGACGCTGACCGTCACGCCGTCGGCCAGTCTCGGCGGCGCCTTTTTCATCCCCGCCGCGTTCTCGCTAGCGCCCGGACAGGCAAGATTGGTCAACTTTGCTTACAACACTGCGTTCAACAGAACGACGCTCCGCACCGTCGTCGGCTATTTCACGTTCACCGGTCGCGTCGGTACCACGCTTGTCAGCCGAGCCTACTCCCGCGGCCTGGTCAGCGTGAAGTCGCAGACGGCCTATGGTCCGAATGTTCTGCGCGCTGCGGTGGCAAATCAGGTGCGGACGGCCTACGTCAACGAAGGCGCATTCTACGACGTGAAGCTCTCGAACGTCGGAACGCAGGCGGCTACCGGCTGCCATGCCCGTTCCAGGGTCTCTTCACGTCTCAAGACCTACTGGCAGCTATTCACGCCCCCGTCCACGACGGGGACCCCCAGCGTTCCGATCACGATCCCGGCTGGCGGCTTCAGGTGGCTTCGCGTCTGGGTGGCCAGCCAGACGGCGCGCGACGGCGACCCTCTCTCGCTCGGCGACATCATCATAGATTGCGCGAACACGGCGGAACTCGCTTTCAACGCAGCCAATCGCTTCGACCTGACAACGTTCGGTTCTTTCCCGCTCCGAAACGTCGCCGTCACCGCGGTGTCCCCGACGAACGGTGTGCTCAACGTGCCGCCGACGGGCACCGCAAAGTTCCGGGTGTCGGTCAGGAATACCGGTCCCGCCGTTCAGCTGCGCGTCAACGGCTTCTATGAAGGCCCCTTCGACGATCCGGCCAACTCGCGGTTCACGGTCACCGGCATCTGCGCCGCCAGCGCCGCCGGCGCCTGCACAGGCCCGAGCGGCAGCACCGTTCTCATCTACAGCGCGCCGCAGAACGTCACCAGATACTTCAATATCTTCGTGAAGGCGCCGGCCGTGAACCCCGGCTACGATCCCTCGAAGCGCCGCATCTTCTTCAATGTAAAGCAGGACGCTCCGTCCAACGTCGCCAGCGACTATGTTCTGGTTGGCACGCGCGGCATCTCCGTCAGGAAGAATTGAACGACCCGCTCGGCATGAGGCCTGTCGGCTCGCAGGAAACTCACTCGCTGCCGGCGCCGTAGTCCGTCAATTCCTGCCGAGCAGATCGTCCGCCAGCGCCTCCAGGTCCGCGACTTTGAGGAGATCCTCGTGTGCGCGCAGGAGGTTCATGCGCAGGTTGTTGCGGATATAGTCGTAGTCGTGCGCGACGATATCCTTGTGAATCGGCAGCGCCGCGTGGATCAGCTTCGCCATCGGCTCGGCCACCTTGCGCACGGGCCGTGGCGCGCCTGCCTGGGTGGCTTCGAGGCGCTCGCGCACGAGCTTGCGAGCTTCGTCCCAGAAATCGTCCGGCGCGCCTGCCGGCAGGGGATGGCGAGCGAAGACCGAGGCCGCAACCTCCTCGATCGCCGCAGGCAGGCGGCGCTGACGCAGTCCCGCCGCCGGCCGGATCGCTCCCTCCAGCATCTCGGCGAGCATCGCGGCGGCGGGCGGGAAGCTCTGCCAGCACGAGGCGGTGAGCTTCTCGCGAAACTCCTCTTCCGAAAACAGCTTCTGCCAATAGACACCTGCCCTTACCCGGCAGAATTCGACCACGCATTTCTGCGCCAGAAACGCCGCCCTGGCGTCGAGGAAGTCGGCGAGTTCCGCAGCCGTGGCGACCGGCGGCGCCTTCTTGAAGACGGCGTTCACCAGGTTTTCGAGAAGGCCCATTCGGCTCTTTTTCCTTGTTCGATTCGAGACTAGCCCTCGCGGGGCGCCGACGCCAGCCACCCGCGCCTCGTCCGGGCGGACCGATTCTAAAGTTGTATGCACATCCGCCTCCTACAAGTGTTACCAAATTCCCAACGTCGGATGAGTCCGTATGGGATGGGATTCGTCACGGGGTATGCGGGGCGCAGGTCTCGCAGGGTGGAGAATGAGACCGCGGCTTCTCTCGATGCCGCGACAAAGGAGGAGGGAATGCGTAATGGCTACGCCTGATCGCGTCAGTTACTGGACGAAGACCAGGAACCTCATGATCGTCATGATGGCTCTGTGGGTGTTCTTCGGATACGTCGTCCACATGTTCGTGGGCTCGCTCAACAACATCGTCATCCTCGGCTTCCCGTTCGGCTACTACATGGCCGCCCAAGGTTCGCTGATCGCCTTCGTCGTCATGCTGTTCGTCTTCGCCGGACGTCAGAATGCGATCGACGAAGAGCATGGCGTGGCCGAAGACTGATCGGAGGACCACCATGGCCAACACAACCGCAAGCGGAGGCGATTTCACCTCCAATCTCGGCCGCATCTACGGTATCTACACCGGCGGCTTCATCGCCTTCATCATCCTGATGGCGATCCTCAGCGCGATGGGCGTGCCCAACCGCATCATCGGCTACATGTTCGTGGGCTTCACGATCGCCATCTACGCCGTCATCGGCATTCTCTCCCGCACCATGCAGGTCGGCGAATACTACGTCGCCGGACGCCGCGTGCCTGCGATCTACAACGGTATGGCGACGGGCGCGGACTGGATGTCCGGCGCCTCTTTCGTCGGAATGGCGGGCACGCTCTACCTACTGGGCTACAACGGCCTTGCCTTCGTGCTCGGCTGGACCGGCGGCTACGTATTGGTCGCGGTGCTGGTGGCGCCGTTCCTGCGCAAGTTCGGCGCCTATACTGTTCCGGACTTCCTGTCGGCCCGTTACGGCGGCAATCTTGCTCGCTTCATCGGCGTGATCGTGCTGTTCTCGTGCTCCTTCACCTACGTCGTCGCACAGATCTACGCGACCGGCATCATCTCGGCCCGCTTCCTCGGCCTCGACTTCAACGTCGCGGTCTACGTGGGTCTGGCCGGCATTCTCGTCTGCTCCATGCTCGGCGGCATGCGCGCGGTCACCTGGACCCAGGTCGCCCAGTACATCGTTCTCATCATCGCCTACCTGATCCCCGCGATCTGGATGTCGACGGTGAAGACCGGCGTGCCGATCCCCCAGCTCATGCAAGGGCAAGCACTTCAGGGCATCATCGCCCTCGAGCAGGCGCAGGGAATTGCGGTCAGCCATGTGACGCCCTTTGTGACCGGCGGTTACGACGCGCTGAACTACTTCCTGTTGATCCTCTGTCTGATGGTCGGAACGGCCTCGCTGCCGCATGTCCTGATGCGCTACTTCACCACCCCGTCGGTGCGTGAAGCGCGCGTCTCGGTCGCCTGGTCGCTGCTGTTCATCTTCATCCTCTACTTCACGGCGCCGGCATACGCCGCCTTCGCGAAGTGGACCATGCTCGACCTTGTTGCCTCCGGCCTCACCCCGGACAACATCGCCGAGAAGGCAGGCTGGATGTTCCGCTGGGCAGCGGCCGACAACGCGCTGGTGCAGATCTGCGGCAAGGCCGCGGTTGACGCAGCAGCAGTTGCGGCGGCCTGCGCTGAGAAAGGCGTAACGGGCGCGCTCGCGTTCAAGGACATAAGCCTCAATGCCGACATGATCGTGCTGGCGACCCCGGAGATGGCGGGCATGCCCTATGTCATCTCCGGTCTCGTCGCGGCCGGTGGTCTCGCGGCTGCTCTGTCCACGGCGGATGGCCTGCTGCTCGCCATCGCCAACGCGCTCAGCCACGACATCTACTACAAGATGATCGACCAGAACGCGCCGACGGCACGCCGTCTCGTGGTCTCTCGCATCCTTCTGGTGCTGGTGGCTATCGCGGCGGCCTATGTCGCCTCGACGAAGCCGGCGGACATCCTGGCGATGGTCTCATGGGCCTTCTCGCTCGCAGCCGCGGGGCTCTTCCCGGCTCTGGTTCTCGGAGTCTGGTGGAAGCGCACCAACTCGACAGGCGCAGTCGCCGGCATGATCGCGGGCTTCGCCGTCTGCATGTACTACCTGCTCGGCACCCGCTACGGCGCCGTCGGGTTCTACGAAATGTGGAGTGGCCTCTCGACGGCTTCGGCCGAGGCGGTGCAGAAGTTCGCCGACCTGAAGGCGGCCTGGGAAGCTGCGGCTCCGGACGCCAAGGCGGCTGCCTGGACTGCACTCGACAAGCATGCCCAGACGATCGCCAGCTGGTGGGGCGTGAAGAACCTCTCGGCTGCCGCCTTCGGTCTGCCGGTCGGCTTCGCGGTCATGATCGTCGTCAGCCTGCTGACGAAGGCACCGTCGCAGGCAATGCAGGATTTCATCGAGGAAATCCGTATCCCGCGCGGCAAGACCGTCATGGAAGAAAAGACCGCCTGATTTGTCAGGTGTCGACAACGAGGGCGGGGTCCGGCGACGGACCCCGCATTCTTTTCACGACCATCGCTGCGATAAGTGCGGCACTCTCGGAAAGCGGCGCATGAGCGACTTCTGGACCCATTGGTATATCCACATACCGAACTTCATCTTGGCGGCGGTCGCCTACACGCTCATCGGACGCTTCGTTCTGGGGCTTTTCGTTCCGGAGAATTGGGACAACTACATCTGGCGGTTCTTCCGGCTGATCACCGATCCTTTCGTGCGCCTCGTTCGCGCGATCACGCCGAGCGCGATCGCCGGGCCCGCGATCGTCGTGCTCGCCTATCTCTGGGTGATGGCGGTCCGCTTCGTCTTCCTGGCGACGATGATCAATCTCGGCCTCGCGCCGAGCGTGGGAGCGTGACGATGGACCGCAACGTTCTCGTGCCCGTCATGGCACTGTCGATCCTGAACGGCATCTTTTCGCCCTTCATGCTGATCGTCTACCTGGCCAACTGGTTCTGGTATCCGGGCACGTTCCTGCCCGCCTCGCCCGAGATCATCGCGATGCTGAGCTCGATCATCTTCGCGACGCTGACGCTGATGGTGTCCGGGGTTCCGGCGGCGCTCTACGAGCGCGCGAAAGGTCCCGAAGGCGGGACGGTTGCCGGATTGATCTGGATCGCGGCGGCAGCCGTCCTGACGCTTCCCGCCATTCCCAACGCGCTGAACGCGCTGGGCTTCTAGCGCAAGGCCGCGATCAGGTTCGCGGCGGCAATCATATCCGCCTTGCGGAAGGCGCGGCGGGCCTGCGCCTCCGCATCCGTGCCCCACTGCTCGATATTCCAGTCCTCGTCGACATGGGCGGCATCCCACGCCGCGTCGACGTCGAGTGCACCCGCCTCCACCGCCAGAGCCAGCAGCGCCGACCCTGTGAGCGTGGTCATCACGTGCATCGCCGCCAGCCGCAGCGGCTCGGTGCGCCCGCCAAGGTGACGGCGCACTGCCTCGATCGACTCCGCCGGCTGCGCCACATGCATCACGCCCTCGGCAAGGATGAAGCGCGCCCCGATCTCCCGACGGACCCAATCGAGCACTGGATCCCACGCCCCCGCCTGCCGCTCGACGAGCGCCTGAGGCGAGCCGGCACGATAGAGTAGAAGGTCGGTGCCGGAATATTTGACGATATCCTCCGCCACCGCCTGGGGTTCCTTGGTGACGCCATCCACAGCGGAATTGGCAATGCGTGTCACCGGCATTGTGACCGGATCGATTTCGCTCTTCTGGGCAGCGAACTCGTCGGCGACGAGACGTGCCACCCGCTCGGTCGGCAGGATCAGCAGCGCGCGTCCGGGCGTTCGCACCGGTTTCCCGTCGAGCAGGATCGCGTATCCCACGTCACGCTCGCCCACCGACACCTCGGCATAGAAGCGCTTCGGCAACGGCATCTTGGACTGGATCTGGGCCCGCCGGATCGGGTCGGGATCCGAGAGATAGAGGCCGGCTTCGAGGTCTTCGAGAATGTCGCGCATGGTCCAGTTCCGTCAGGTGCCGGCGGCCGCGGGCCGGGGCCTGTTCACGATCACGATTCCGGCTGCGATCATGACGAGCGCCAGCAGCAGCCGGAGGGTCAATGGCTCGTCGAGGACGAGCGCGCCCATCAGAACGCTGAATGCGGGCGTGAGAAAGGCAAAGCTGGAGAGGCCCGACGCGGGATAGTGCCGCACCAGCCAGAACCAGAGGAGATAGGTGAAGGCGGAGATGAACACCGCCTGGAACAGCAGCGTCCCGGTCGCCAGCGCCGTCACCTCGCGAAAGGCCGGCCCGCTGATTGCCAGAAGCGGCACCGTGACCAGCGCCGAAACCGCAAGCTGGTAGAGCAGCACCTTTTCCGCACCCGCCGTCGACAGCCGGCTGCCCTTGATGACGATGATCGTCGCCGCCCACAGGATGCCTGCTCCGAGGCACATCAGGTCGCCGATCCAGGCGTCTGGACCCGGCAGGCTCAGCTGATCCGAAAAGATGACCGCGACGCCGGCGAAGGCGAGCACGAGACCGCCGACCTTGCTCAGATCCATCCGCTCACCGAGCAGGAAATGGCCGCCGAGAAGCACCCAGAACGGCATCGTGTTGGTCATCAGCGCGCTACGGGCGACGCTCGTATAGTCGAGCCCCTTGAAGATCAGCAGGAACTCGAAGCCGAACAGGGCTCCCGCCGCGATCCCTGCCCACAGCGTCCCATCTCGGGCGAAGAGCGGAATGCCCCGAAGGACGCACCATCCCCAGACCAGCACCGAAGCGATCGCCGAGCGCACGAGCGTCAGGAACACCGGATCGAACCCGGTGTTCGCAATCTTGGCGGCGACGCCGTTGAGCCCCCACGAGAAGGTGAGGAAGACCATCAGGCCGACGGCGAGCCCATCGAGCGCTGCCGGGCGCGCGGTGGTTGTCGCGGACCTCACACTCACTCTGCGCTCGCTTCGTCGAAACCGAGCAGGTTCCACGCCTGAACCATGTGCGGCGGCAAGGGTGCGGTGACGTCGATCTGGCCGCGGTCGGGGTGCGGGATGACGATCCGCCGTGCATGCAAGTGCAGCCGATTCTGCAGGCCGCCCGGGAAATCCCAGTTGGTGTCCGCCTCGAAATATTTCGGATCGCCGATGATCGGGCAGCCGATCGAAGCGGCGTGTACGCGCAGCTGGTGCGTGCGGCCGGTATAGGGTTCCATCTCCAGCCAGGTCAGCGCCTGCGCCGCCTGCTCGACGATGCGATAATAGGATACCGCGTGGTCGGCGCCCTTCTCGCCATGCCTGGCGATGCGCATGCGATCGCCGTCCGGCGTCGCCTCCTTGACCAGCCAGGACGAGATCTTGTCCTCGCGCTTCGGCGGCACGCCCTTGACCAGCGCCCAGTAGGTTTTCTTCGTCTCGCGGGCGCGGAACGCTTCCGCGAGCTTCATCGCGGCAAGCCGCGTGCGCGCCACGACCAGCACGCCCGACGTGTCGCGGTCGAGCCGATGGACCAGCCGCGGCTTCTCGCCCTTCTTGTTGCGCCAGGCCTCCAGCATGTCGTCGACATGTCGCGACACGCCCGATCCGCCCTGAACGGCCAAACCCGCCGGCTTGTTGAAGACGAAAACCTTGTCGTCCTCGTAGAGCAGCATCTTGGCGAGAACGTCGCCGTCCTCCTGGCCGCGCATCGTCTTGGCGGTCAGCGGCGCGCCATCCTTGCGGTCGATGTCGAGTGGTGGCACCCGCACCAGCTGACCGGGCTCGACGCGCGTGTCGGCCTTGACGCGGCCGCCGTCGACGCGGATCTGGCCGGAGCGCAGCAGCTTCTGCAGATGGCCGAAGCCGAGGCCGGGATAATGGGCCTTGAACCAGCGATCGAGCCGCATGCCCGCTTCGCCGGCTTCCACCGCGATCTGTTCGACGCCTGCCATTGATCCGAATTCCGTTAAGCCCGGCGCAATAGCATCAGGCGAGGCTTCTTGCGAGCCACAATCCGGCGAAGATGGCCGTCAGCGTGCCGACCAGCGTCGCGCCGACATAAAGGGCCGCCAGCTGATGCGCGCCGCGCTCCCACAGCACGGCCGCGTCCAGCGAGAAGGCGGAGAAGGTGGTGAAGCCCCCCAGGATGCCGGTCGCCAGGAACAGCCGCATCTCCTGGCTCGCGCCGAATCTCCGCGCAATCAACTCGATCATCACGCCCATCGCGAAACATCCGGCCAGGTTCACGAAGATCGTGCCCCACGGAAAGGACGGGCCGAACCAGCGCAGCGACGCCATGTTGACCAGGTGCCGGGCCGACGAGCCGATCGCGCCGCCGGCGGCGACGAGGAGAAGGTGTTTCATCGCCAAGTACTGCCGCCGGCCGCGTCGCGCGTCAACCGCTTCCCCCCGGCCACTCATCGCTGTGACGGTGCGCCAGATCGACTGATGCCATCGCCATGACGAGCCAGAGGTCGCGCAAAGACCATTCGGTATCGCGCTTGCCGCGGTTCTGCGCGAAATAGGCGGAGGTCAAGAACTCAGCCGCGCTACGCTTGCCTTTGGCATTGTTGCAGGCAGCACAACTCGGGATCGTGACGCCGCCGCCATGGGACCTCGGAATCACATGATCCCGCGTCGCGTGATGCTTCTTCCCGGTCCCGTTCTTCTCCCACTCTAGCTTCTTGCCACAATATGCGCACCAGTGCCGGCGCTCGTCCTGCCACCAGTCGCCCGTCTTTCTACGGATCAGTTGTACCGGCTCGGGTTGCATCCGACGAACCTCGCGTTTCAACGCAAGGTAGCTCGGAAATCCTTCCGCAATTCTAAAGTTTGCGGTCGGATATGATGAAGCCTAACCGCGCTCCGCCCGCAGCTTCGCCCAGAACTCCAGCCTTTTCCTGATGTCCCGCTCGAAGCCACGCTCGGGCGGGTCGTAGAATTTCTGCCGGCCCATCTTTTCCGGGAAATAGTCCTGGCCGGAGAACGCGTCGGGCTCGTCGTGGTCGTAGCGGTAGCCCGCGCCGTAGTCCTCTTCCTTCATCAGTTTCGTCGGCGCGTTGAGGATGTGTTTAGGCGGCAGCAGCGAACCGTATTGCTTCGCCGCCGAGGTCGCGGCCTTGAAGGCGGTGTAGACCGCGTTCGATTTGGGCGCAGTGGCGAGATAAACGCAGGCTTGCGCAAAGGCGAGTTCGCCTTCGGGCGAACCCAGATAGTCGTAGGCGTCCTTGGCGGCGATGGCGATCGTCAGGGCCTGCGGGTCCGCCAGCCCGATATCCTCCACCGCCATGCGCACCAGGCGGCGACCGAGATAAAGCGGGTCCTCGCCCGCGTCGAACATCCGGGCGAGATAATAGAGCGCCGCGTCGGGATCCGACCCTCGCACCGATTTGTGCAGCGCCGAGATCAGGTTGTAGTGGCCGTCCTGGCCCTTGTCGTAGATCGGCGCGCGGCGCTGGACGATACGTTGCAGCCCCGCCTGGTCGAATGTCTCGCCCGGCTTCGCCGCCCGCCAGACTTCCTCGGCCAATGTCAGCGCCGCACGGCCGTCGCCGTCGCTCATCCGCACCAGCATCTTTCGTGCATCTGGGTCCAGCGGCAGCGCCCTGCCCTGCTCGGCCTCCGCCTTGGCGAGCAGCTGGCCGATACTCTCCTCCGAATGCGAGTGGAAGGTCAGAACGCGGGCGCGGGAGAGCAGCGCCGCGTTGAGCTCGAACGAAGGATTTTCCGTCGTGGCCCCCACCAGCACCACCGTGCCGTCTTCCATCACCGGCAGGAAGGAATCCTGCTGCGCGCGGTTGAAGCGGTGGATCTCGTCGACGAAAAGTAGCGTCTGCCGCCCGTTGGCGCGCCTCAGCCTCGCCGCGTCGAACACCTTCTTCAGGTCGGCGACACCGGAAAACACCGCCGAAATCTGCTCGAAGGCGAGGTTCGTCTCGCCGGCCAGCAGCCGCGCCACCGTCGTCTTGCCCGTCCCCGGCGGTCCCCAGAAGATCATCGAGCCGAGCGTGCCGGACCTGATCATCCGCGTCAGCACCCCGTCCTCGCCTGTCAGGTGCTCCTGACCGACGACCTCGTCGAGATGCGTCGGGCGCAGCCGGTCGGCCAGCGGCCGGCCGGGTTCCGGCGGCTTCGAAGAAGGGTCGTCGAAGAGGTCGGCCATCAGTAGCGCAGCACCTGCGTCATCAGCCGGCCGTCGCGCTCCACCGTGAAGCGCCACAGCCGCGTCTGCTGGGCGGCGGCCACCCGCATCTGCTCGACCGTGTCGATCTGGCGGCCGTTGACGGACCGCACGATGTCGCGCGGCTGCAGGCCGACGCGTGCGGCGGTCGAGTTGCGCGCCGTCTCCACGATCACGACGCCGCGCAAATTGGTCGGCAGGCCGAGCCGGTCGG
Organism: Mesorhizobium sp.; assembly: GCA_019635735.1. Taxonomy (GTDB): domain Bacteria; phylum Pseudomonadota; class Alphaproteobacteria; order Rhizobiales; family Rhizobiaceae; genus Mesorhizobium_A. Next base: position 80,808 of record JAHBYX010000010.1, on the reverse strand, counting down.
CGCTGCGTGGCGACAGGTCCGTCACCTTGGCGCCGCCGAACGGGCTGTTTCCGTCGATGACGATCTCGCGGCTGGACTTGCCTTCCGGAGCCCGCTCGAGCCTGACCTTGACTTCGCGCTCCTTGCCCTGGCGCAGGATCGTCAACGCGACCTCGGCGTCGATGTTCTGCGTAGCGAGCCGGTAGCCCAGCGCGTCGACATGCTCGATCGCCGAGCCGTTCATCGCCAGCACGACGTCGCCGGGGCGCAGGCCGGCGCGCGACGCCGGACTGTCGTCGTCCACCGACGAGACGAGCGCGCCGGACGGCTTCGGCAGGCCGAGCGCCTCGGCGACCTGCGGGGTCACCGCCTCGAAGCCGGCGCCGACATAGGGCCGCTCGAACACGCCGCTGCCGTTCTCGGCCGCCGTGACGACCGCCCGCACCATGTTGGACGGAATGGCGAAACCGATGCCGTTCGAGCCGCCGCCGCGCGAATAGATCGCTGTGTTGATGCCGATCAGCCGGCCCGACATGTCGAGGAGCGCGCCGCCGGAATTGCCCGGATTGATCGCCGCGTCCGTCTGGATGAAGAAGCCGAAATCCGAAATGCCGACCCGGTTGCGCGCCAGCGCCGAAACGATACCGCTGGTGGTCGTCTGCCCCACGCCGAACGGATTGCCCATCGCCAGCACCAGGTCGCCGACTTCCAGCGCGTCGCTGTCTCCGATGGGGATGGTCGGGAACGGCTTGTCCGATTCGATCCTCAGCACGGCGAGGTCGACCCGCTCGTCCTTCAGGATCACCGTGCTCTCGAATTCGCGCCCGTCGGAGAGCGCCACCTTCACCTCGTCGGCGTCGCGGATGACGTGATAGTTGGTGACCACGATGCCCGACTTGTCGACGATCACGCCCGAGCCGAGCGACGATTGCTCGCGCGGCGGCATCGCACCCCCGCCGCCGAAGAACCGCTCGAAGAACGGATCTCCCATGAAGGGCGAGTTCTGCTGCACCATCTGCGAGGCGTAGACGTTCACGACGGCCGGCGCCGTCTGCTTCACCAGCGGCGCGAAGGAGAGCTGGACCTCCTCGCGCCCGAAGGGAACGCGCTTGTCGACGACTCCCGGCTGGGCGGTCTCGGTGCCCCGCAGAAGATTGCCGAAAAGGTCGCGGATCGAGCCGTTGTCCTGTGCGAACGACGTACCTGCGCCGACCACAAGGCAAACTGCCGCCGCCGTGAAAAGCTGCCGTGTCTTCAATGCGAATCTCCCCTCGCGGTCCTGCGTGCGCCAGCGCGCCATTCTCACCGCGATTGTGCAGATTGAAAGGCTGACGCGCCACGCAATCCGCTCTTCACGCCCAATTCAGCGGTCCTGCTTTCCCGCCTTCGTCTCGATGAGCCTTGCGACCTCGTCTTGGCCTAGGCGCCTCGCGTGCTCCAGCGGCGTCACACCGTCGCGATCCGCGATCGCGGTGTCCGCGCCTGCATCCAGGAGGATGCCGACGATCTCCCGGTAGGTCGGACCGCCGTCCCCGAGGATCACCGCCTCCAGCAGCGCCGTCCATCCGAGACTGTTGACGTGGTCGATGTCCAGACCCGCGTGGATGAGGATGCGGACGGTCTCGGGATGCCCGTGGTGCGCGGCCGGGATCAGCGCGTTGCCGCCGTAGCGATTGGTGTCGTCAAGCTTCGCCCTTCCCGTCGCCAGGATGAGTCGCAAAATCTCGTCGCGCCCCTCCGCCCCGGCATAGAGGAAGGGCGTATCGCGAATATTGTCCTTGGCGTTCACGTCCGCGCCGGCCTCGATCAGCAACCTGGCGATCTCGACCTGGTTCGCTCTCGTGGCCAGGAGCAGCGGCGTCCGCTTCGCCGCGTCGCGCTGCTCCAGGGCGGCACCGCCGGCGATCTCCGCCGCGACGCGTGCCGCGTCACCCGAATTGACCGCCTCGATCAATCCGCCCGCCATGTTGCTCTCCTGCGCCCGCACCGCACCAGCCAGCATGTGGCCGGCGGCAATCGCCGTCAACGCGGCGATGGTCTGGCGGCGCGTCACGGGCATGGGTTGCCCGTCCGCTGGTGAATCGCGTCCACAGCCGCCTGCATCTCGCTTGTCCACGCCAGGTCCGCCGACGAGAGCGCCATGTCGAGCTGGGCGATCGAGGTGGCGCCGATGATGTTCGACGTCACGAACGGCCGGCTGGTCACGAAGGCATTGGCGAACAGCGCGGGTTCCATGCCGAACGAGCGGGCAAGCTCGTTGTATTCGAGCTGGACCTCGGCCGCGTTGGGCGTCTCGTAACGCTGGCCGCGGTTGAAAAGCTGCGAGCGCGAGCCTTGCGGCCGGGCGCCGTGGTCGTATTTGCCGGTAAGATAGCCCTGCGCCAGCGGCGAATAGGCAAGCAGGCTCACCTCCTCGCGGTCGCAGACCTCGGCGAGGTTCACCTCGAAGGTCCGGTTGACGAGATTATAGGCGTTCTGCAGCGAGGCCGGCCGCGGTCCGGTCCCCTTCTCGCTTTCGAAGACATAGCGCATGACGCCCCACGAGCTTTCGTTCGACAGGCCGAAGTGACGGATCTTGCCCGACTGAACCAGGTCCTCGAACACCGCGATCGTCTCGACGATCGGCGTCTCGTCGGCGTCGCGCGGCGTCGGCCAGCTCCCGACCCGCGTCGGATTGGCGCCCCACGGCACTTTGCGCTCCGGGAAATGGATCTGGTACAGGTCGACATGGTCGGTCTGCAGCTTTCTGAGCGAGCCCTCGACCGCGTGCAGAATATCCGCGCGCACCAGTTTCGACGGCTTGCCGCCGCGGAACCAATCCATCGGCGTGCGGCCGACCACCTTGCTCGCCACCACCACCTTGTCGCGGTTGCCCCGCGCCTTCATCCAGTTGCCGATATAGGTTTCGGTGCGCCCTTGCGTCTCCGCTTTCGGCGGGATCGGATAGAGTTCAGCCGTATCGAGGAAGTTCACGCCGCGCTCGAAGGCGTAGTCCATTTGCGCATGCGCTTCGGCCTCGGTGTTCTGCTGGCCCCAGGTCATGGTTCCTAGACAGATTTTCGAGACGACGAGATCGGTGCGGCCGATGCGGCGCTTGTCCATGGGAAACTCCGGGCTGAGATGCTGATCGCGGGAGGACGATCCGGAGGGCTTATAGCCAAACCGCCCGCCGCGTCCAAGGACAAGCGCCGCGATTGACAGGGCGGCCCGTTCCGGTGTCCGCTGGCGATCTCGAAGCGAGGCGCACATGACGATCATCGCGAAAGAACCCGCAGACCCGTACAACGGGCTGCGCAATGCCGAGCCGACACTTCCTTCCGCGTCCTACCACGACCCCGACCGCTTCCGCGACGAGATGGACACGATCTGGAGCCGCAACTGGATCAATGTCTGCCGTTCGAGCGACCTCGACGGCCCGCGCTCTTTCCGCACCGTGCGCATCGGCTCGCAGGAGATCGTTCTTCTGCGCGATGAGACCGGCCTGCTGCGCGCTTTCCACAACACCTGCCGGCATCGTGGCTCAGCGCTGTGCACCGAACGCGAGGGCCGGCTGAAGGGAAGGCTGCTCGTCTGCCCGTACCATTCATGGTCCTACGCCACCGACGGACGGCTGATCGGCGTGCCGTCGAAAACTCTGCCACCCGGCTTCGACAAGGCCGAGCACGGGCTTTACGCCGTCGCGGCCGAGGAATGGCGTGGCTTCGTCTTCGTCAGTCTCGACGAACGCCCGGCGAAGTCGGTCGCGGAAACCTTCGACAACGCCTCGGTCAGCCTCGCCAACTGGCCGCTGGAAGGGCTCGCCGTCGGCCACCGCTACGTCAAACGCATGCAATGCAACTGGAAGATCTTCTGGGAGAACTTCAACGAGTGCCTGCATTGCCCCAACGTGCATCCCGAACTGTCGGCGCTCGTGCCGATCTACGGCCGGGGCCTGATGGCACGCCACGATGATCCGGATTGGCAGAAACATGCCGACGATAGTTCCCCGGAATATTCCGGCGGGTTGCGGCACGGCGCCGAAAGCTGGTCCATCGACGGCAGGGTTCACGGCCCGGTCTTCGCAAACCTGACCGAGGCCGAGCGCGAAGCGGGCCAGAGCTACGCGACGCACCTGCCGTCGATGTTCGTCGTCGGCCATGTCGACTATGTTCGCAGCGTCCGCCTGATGCCGATCGGCCCCGAAGAGACGGAACTGACGGCTGAATGGCTCTTCCCGGCCGAGCCGCTTTCGAAGGGAGAGGTCGATGTCGACCGGATCGTCGCCTTCGGACGCCTCGTCCTCGACCAGGATGCCGCGATCTGTGAGATCAACCAGCGCGGCCTGCGCTCGCGACGTCACCGCGAAGGCGTCCTGATGCCCGAGGAATACGACGTCCACCGTTTCCAGCAATGGGTGCGCAACGAAATGCGGGGCTCCGGCTTTCCAGAAGGATGATCGCGGCGGGCTTTTGCTGCGCTGCGATAGCGTGTTAGGGAAAGTCCATGCTTTATCTCGAATTGCTGCTGGTCTTCGTTCTGACGCTGTTGAACGGGTTGCTGGCAATGTCCGAACTGGCGGTGGTCTCCTCCCGCCCCGCCCGGCTCAAGGGAATGGCCGACCGCGGCATCAGCGGCGCGAAGCGCGCGCTGGCGCTCGCCGCCGACCCGGGGAAATTCCTGTCCTCGGTCCAGATCGGCATCACGCTGGTGGGCATCCTGTCCGGTGCCATTTCGGGCGCCACGCTGGGCGATCGGCTCAGCGAATTGTTCATCGGCCAGGGCTTGCCCGCCCGCTGGGCCTATGTGGCCGGCGTCGGTCTGGTGGTCACCGGCATCACCTACATGTCGCTGATCATCGGCGAACTCGTGCCCAAGCAGCTTGCCCTCAAGAACCCCGAGCGGATCGCCTGCATGGTGGCGCCGCTGATGTGGCTCATCGCACGGGTCGCCGCCCCGGTTGTCTGGGTGCTTGACAGGTCCGGCAAGCTCATCCTTACGCTGCTCGGCCAGAATGCCGAGAGCGACCAGCGCGTCACCGACGAGGAGATACGCTCCATCGTCGCCGAAGCCGAGCACGCCGGCGTCCTGGAGCCGGGCGAGCGCGAGATGATCGCGGGCGTCATGCGGCTTGGCGACAGGCCGGTGCGTCAGGTGATGACGCCGCGCTTCGATGTCGACGTGATCGATCTTTCCGACAGTCCGTCCCAGATCATCGCCCAGGTGCGCGCGAGCCAGCATTCGCGGTTTCCGGTGCACGAAGGCAACCCGGACGAGGTGATCGGCATCCTCTGGGTGAAGGACATCCTCGATGCTGGCCACAACCCGAAGGTTACCGAACTGCGCGCTATGGTGCGGCCGGCGGCGATCGTTCCCGAGACGATGGATGCGCTCGACGTGGTCGAGATCCTGAAGAAATCCACCGTCCACATGGGCCTGATCCATGACGAATACGGCCACTTCCAGGGCGTCGTCACCTCGTCAGACATCCTCGAGGCCATCGTCGGCAGTTTCGCCACCGAGGAGGGCGAGCCGGAGCCCGCGATCGTCAAGCGCGACGACGGCTCGCTGCTCATCGCCGGCTGGATGCAGGCCGACGAGCTTGCCGAGGCACTGGGACTTGTCATTCCGGAGAACCGCACCTACGACACCGCCGCCGGCTTCTTGATCGAGGCGTTCGGCCACCTCCCCGCGGTCGGCGACCATATCCTGCTTCAGAACTGGCGCTTCGAGGTCGTCGACCTCGACGGACGCCGCGTCGACAAGGTGCTCGCCTCGCGTCCGCTCGTCACGACGCGGGGCAAGAAGGCGGCGCGCACCTAAGTCGCGTGGGGATCATATCCCGGCGAACCAATCGTAGCCGTTGTCCTCCCAGTAGCCGCCCTTGCCCCCGCCAAAGCCTTCGAGGCTGTCGACGAGTTCGACCGTGTGGACATATTTCGCCATCTTGTAGCCGAGCTGGCGCTCCACGCGCAGGCGCAGCGGCGCACCGTTCGCCACCGGCAGGGTTTCGCCGTTCAGGCCATAGGCCAGAATCGTCTGCGGATGGCGCGCGTCGATCAGGTCGATCGATTCGTAATACTTGATGTCGCCGGAGAGACTCCGGTCGATCGTGTCGAAACACTGGAAGACGGCGAACCGCGCGGCTGCCTTCGGCTTCGCCTGGTCGAGCACATGCGCCAGCGGCACCCCCGTCCATTTGGCGATGCAGCTCCAGCCCTCGACGCAGTCGTGCCGGGTGATCTGCGTGCGCGCCGGCATCGCCTGGAGTTCGGCCAGCGTCAGCGACAGCGGCTTGTCCACCAGTCCTTTAACCGTCAGGCGATAGTCGGCGAAGCCACCCTCGGACATCGAGCGATAGAGCGCGTCCGCCGGCTGCGTCACTCCGTTCGGGCGCTGCGGCTGCCTGATCTCGCTCTCGGCAAACTCCTGCGCCAGCGCGTCGCTGGAGAGCAGCATGCGCTGGACGCGGTAGGTCAGGCTGTTCGCCTGTTCGAGCACCGAGCGCACGGCACTACCGTTTCGCGTAAGTCCGTCGAACGCATCGCAACCCGAAAGCGCCAGCGACGAACCGGCAACGCTCGCACCGGTCAGAAAGCGGCGGCGGGATAGCTGGAAGGCCATAGCTCATTCCTCTCCTGAACGGGTGTGACGTGCGCTGCCGGTGCGATACCAGCCGGTGATGATCGACCGCATCTCGTTGAGCGGCCCCGCGGCGAGGATCATCAGCATGTGGACGACGAAGAAGCCGACCAGCAGCACCATGACGAGGAAATGGATCGTCCGTGCCGTCTGCCGTCCGCCGAGAATCTCGGGAAGCCAGGGCATCGCCGCGTTCATGCCGGGAGACATGGCAAGCCCGGTGAGGATCATCAGCGGCAGCATGACGACGAGTACCGAGGCATAGGCGAGCTTCTGCAGGACGCTGTAGTCGCGCGTGTGGTGAAAGCGCAGCCGCGCATGGTCGGCGATGTCTTTGGGCAGATTGCGCACATCCTCCCGGCTTGGCACGATGTCGCGCCGGAAATGCCCGTTGGCGAGGCTGGCAGCGAGCCACACCAGCAGCGTGCCCGCCAGCAGCCAGGCGAAGAAGAAATGGATCACGCGGCCGGTAGCCAGGTCCGTGTAGGAAGGGATCGTCGCCCAGGCCGGAAAGCCCCGGCCCACCAGTTGACCGCGGTCTTCGCTGACGCCGAACAGCCCGGTGGTGTCGAACCTGTACCCGAGGATCGTGGTGTAGCCCGCCGGTCCCTGAGGCGTATTCTCTCCGCTCATCGAGAACACCGCGTTGTCGAACGAGAAGCCCGACTGGTCGCCGATATAGAGCGTCGGATGCGCGTTGAAGATCTGCAGGCCGGTCAGGAGCAGGAAGAAGAGGCTGATCGCCCAGAGCCAGTGTGTGATGCGCGTCCAGCCGGACTGGCGGTACACCAGGTCACCGGCCTTCGGCGGACGGTCTTCGACTTGTTCAGGCATCGTGCTCCTCCCATGCCCGGTTTGCTTTATATGCCATAAGCCACGCGAATGCTTGGATCGGAGTTTCGGTCGATCCGACACGTCGCGTTAACCCTCGGAGAAATCACGATTTACGAGGCATCACGTCGATGTTACCGTTCGCGCGGCTGCGACGTTTGAGGGGCATCGATGCGCGCGGTATTGACGATCATCGCCATCCTGGCGACCGGCGCGGCCCATGGCGCCTGTTTCGAGGACCTCGGCGAGACCGGTTGCACGGACGAAGAGACTTTTCCGTTGAGGGACTTGCGGCATCTGTCCTGCGAGAACCTCTGGCTCGTCCGGAATACGATCTATGACGAGAACGGGCTGTGCTTTCGCACGGCCCGCGCCCAGGACTATTTCGACAATTCCGACTGCTACATCGACGATCCCGGCGCGGTGAGCCTGAGCACCTATGAGCGCGGCAACGTCAACCGGATCGTTCAGGTCGAGAGCGAGCTGGGCTGCCGCTGAGTCGGCCGTCCGGGGTCGCCGGGACTTGCCCTTTTCCCTGGCGCGCCGCAGATGAGTGCATGACCTCCTCCGCCTCTCCCCGCAGCCGTATCGAGTGGATCGACCTTGCCCGCGGCGTCGCGCTGGTCGCGATGGCGGTCTACCATTTCACCTGGGACCTGGAATTCTTCGGCTACGCGGAGCCTGGCATGACGGCCGTCGGCGGCTGGAAGCTGTTCGCGCGCTGCATCGCGTCCAGCTTCCTGGTCCTCGTCGGCATCAGCCTCTTCCTCGCGCATGGCCGCGGCATTCGCTGGCAAGGCTTCCGGCGGCGCTTCGCCATGATCGTCGCCGCGGCCCTCGCCATCACGCTCGTGACGTATTTCGCCACGCCGGATTTCTTCATCTTCTTCGGCATCCTGCACCAGATCGCCTTCGCCAGCGTTGCGGGCCTCCTGTTCCTGCGCCTGCCCGCACCTGTCACCCTGCTCGCCGCGGCGCTGGTGATTGCCCTGCCCAACGTCTTCTCGAGCTCGATCTTCGACGGTCCTTGGGGCTGGTGGACCGGCCTTGCCGAAACGCGACCACGATCGAGCGACTTCGTCCCCGTCTTTCCCTGGTTCGGCGCCGTGCTGGTCGGCATATCGCTGGCGAAGCTGGCGTCGGCCGCCGGCCTCGTCGAGCGCCTCGTCGCGGTCAGCCCGGGTGAGTGGTCGCGGCCGCTGCGCTTCATCGGCCGGCACAGCCTTGCCTTCTACCTGATCCACCAGCCGGTCCTGATCGCTTCGATATGGCTGTTCTCGCAGGCCTTCCCGCCGGTCATCGACCACGAGGCACGCTTCCGCACGGCCTGCGAGCGGACCTGCGCCCAGGACCGGGACGTAAAGTTCTGCGCCGCCTATTGCGGCTGCATGATCGAGGGCCTCGCGGCCGAGAATCTGCTTGCCGACGCATTTTCACGCGCCCCATCGGATGAGTTTCGTGGCAGACTTCGCGACATGGCCGACCTGTGCACAGCGCAAACGGAGGGATCGGTCGGATCGGGAGGGGTACAATGACCGAAGTCAGCGACCGGCCGAACCGCATTCCCTGGCCGCCCTTGATCTATTGCGTCGCGATCGCGATTGCCCTGATCCTGGGCTACCTGGTTCCCCTTCCCTGGCTGCCGTCTCCGACGTCGGATCTGCTCTTCGCGTTCGGCTGGCTCATGGTCGTCGCCGCGATCGCCATCGACATCGGCGCGATGCGCACTATGTCCAGGCATCGCACGACGATCATGCCGCATCGCGGCTCGGCGCATCTTGTCACCGACGGGCCGTTTTCCTTCACCCGCAACCCGATCTATCTCGGCAATACCATGCTGACCTTCGGCGTCGGGCTGATCAGCGGCATAGCCTGGTTCCTGCCGCTGGCGCTGATCGCCGCCTTCGCGACGCAGAAGCTCGCGATCGAGCGCGAGGAACGCCACCTCTACGCGCGCTTCGGCAAGCGCTTCCGCGACTACACGAAGCGGGTCAGGCGCTGGATCTGAACCTGTCGAAACCGCGATAAGAGGCCGCGATCAAGCCTTTGGCGACGTTTCCTCGCGTCGGTCTTCAACCGAGGTCGATATCAAGGATCGCCATGGAAAAGTTGTACGACTGGTCGCCGTCGTCGTCGTCCTTGTAGACGACGCCGAGGAATTCGTCGCCGAGATAGACCTCGCAGGAATCGTCCTTGCGCGGCCGCGCCTTAACCTGGAGCTCGGGGTTGCGGAACGTCTTCTTGAAATAGGCGTCCAGCTTGCGGATTTCTTCAGGCTTCACGGCTCATCTCCTCGTCGCGGAACGCAGCAGTGCCGCGCAGTGGTCCGGGCTTCTGCCACGCCCGCAAAGAGGATGTAAAGCCTGCCGGGCCCTTTTCAACCCGACCCCGCGTCAGCCCTGGACGTCAACCGTCCCGGCCTGCTCCATCGACTGCGACGGCAGCAGCTGGTCCATCTGCCGCGACGGCTGCTCGCAGCCACTCTCGCCGACGACGCGCGCCGGCACGCCCGCCACCGTCTTGTTGTGCGGCACGGAGTTGAGCACGACCGAGCCCGCTGCCACCTTGGTGCAATGGCCGATCTCGATATTGCCGAGGATCTTCGCGCCCGCGCCGATCAGCACGCCGTAGCGGATCTTCGGATGCCGGTCGCCGCCGGCCTTGCCGGTGCCGCCGAGCGTCACGCCGTGCAGCATCGAGACATTGTCCTCGATCACCGCCGTCTCGCCGACGACGAGGCCGGTCGCATGGTCGATGAAGATCCCCTTGCCCATCTTCGCCGCCGGATTGATGTCGGTCTGGAAGACGGCCGACGAGCGGCTCTGCAGATAGAGCGCGAAATCGCGCCGGCCGTCATTCCACAGCCAGTGCGCCAAGCGATGCGTCTGGATGGCGTGGAAACCCTTGAAGTAGAGCACGGGCATGATGAATCGGTCGCAGGCCGGATCGCGGTCGTAATAGGCCTGGATGTCCGTGCGCACGATATTCGACCAGTCGGGCTGGTCGGCATGCATCGCTTCGAACGTCTGCACGATCAGCGCGGCCGACATGTCCGGGTGGTCGAGGCGCAAGGCGATGCGGTGGATCACCGCGTCCTCGAGCGTCGGATGGTTCAGGATCGTCGAATAGAGGAATGCCGCGAGCAGCGGATCGCGCTCGACCGCCGCCTTCGCCTCGTCGCGAACCGCTGACCAGATCGGATCGACCGGCTGGAGATGCGTGCGTGCAACCTTGGTGGACATCTCGTTTCCCCTTGTCGGCGGCGGAGGCGCACCTTATGCGATCCAATAACGCGAAGGAATTCAATTTTCCTTAGCATGGATTCAATTGGATTTCCCGCATGCTCTTTCAAGCCCTATCGGGCAGCGAATGCCTGACCGTGACGATCGCGGAGAAAATCGCGCGCATCGTCATCGACAATCCGCAGCGCAAGAACGCGGTCGATCTCGCCGGCTGGCGCGCGCTTGCAGCCCTCGTTCCTGAACTCGCCGCCCGCGACGACGTCCGCGCGATCGTGCTGACCGGCGCGGGCGCGGACTTCTGCGCCGGCGCGGACATTTCTGAGTTCGATACGGTCCGCAGGGACGCCGCCACCGCCCGCGTCTACGAAGGCGCCAATTCCGCCGCCTTCGCCGCAATCAGGACCAGCGCCGTGCCGGTGATCGCGGCCATCCGCGGCATCTGCTTCGGCGGCGGTTTCGGGCTTGCCGCCGCCTGCGATCTCAGGATCGCGACGCATGACGCGCGCTTTGCCGTGCCGGCGGCGCGGCTCGGCCTCGCCTATCCGCAGGACGCGATGGTCGACATCGTCTCCACCGCCGGCGCCCAGATGGCCCGCTACCTGACCCTCACCGCCCAACCCATCGATGCGCGACAGGCACTCGCCGCTGGGTTCCTGCTGGAGACCGTCGCCGACGACAGTTTCGATACCCGCGTCGCCGGAATTGCCGCCTCGATCGCCGCCAACGCACCGCTGTCGGTGAAGGCGTCGCGCCTGTCGATCATGGCCGTCGTGACGAAGGACCCGTTCGTCGCGCGCATGGCGCAGGAGGCCGGCGACGCCACCTTCGACAGTGCCGACTACGCCGAAGGCCGCGCCGCGTTCAAGGAACGGCGCAGGCCGGATTTCCAGGGGAAATAGCCGCTTACAGCGGGTGTTCCCGCAGGAATTCGATGGTCTTCTTTTTGAAGGTCCGATCGCCGACCGCCAGCATATGGTCGCGCCCTTCGACGTCGAAGGCCTCCGCGTCGGGCATCAGATCGGCCAGCCGGTGCGGCGAACCGGCAATATCGTCTTTCGTGCCGACCGCGACGAGCGTCGGCTGCGTCACGCGCGCCATCTCGGCCGCGCCCACCAGTTCGCGCGAAGTCTCGATGCAGGCGGCCAGCGCCAGCCGGTCGCTTCTCGTCTGGTCGGCGAAGGCGCGGAACATCTTTCCGCGCGGATGCGTGATCGAGGCTGCATCCTCGACCCTCAGCGCGACCGCGATCGGATCCCAGTCGCCGACGCCCTCGATCATGCCGATGCCGAGCCCGCCCAGAATCAGGCTCGCGACACGCTCCGGATGCTCGAGCGCCAGGAAGGTCGAGACCCTTGCTCCCATCGAATAGCCCATGACATGGGCGCGTTCGATGCCGATATGGTCGAGAAGTGCGGCCGCGTCGCCGGCCATCTTCGACGGCGCGTAGTCGTCCGGATCGTAGCTCGCCGACGACTTGCCGTGGCCGCGGTGGTCGAAAGCGATCACGCGATAGCCGGCGCGGCGCAGGTCGTGCACCCAGCCGGGATTGGTCCAGTTGACCGTCATGTTCGAGGCGAAGCCGTGGATCAGCAGGATCGGCTCGCCCTCCCCCTCTTCCGGATGCTGGTCGAGATAGGCGAGGCGGAATCCTTCGTGCTCGAAAAAATGCATGAGACCGTCCGTTGCTGCGCGGGCGGAGCCCTAGTTCGAGCCTGCGACTGCGTCAATCACCGGATGGCGCAGCCGGTCGCCTGGCGCGATGCCGTTCTTCGCCGACGTGCCCTGTTTCAGTTCGAGAACGAACCGCACTGGAACGCCGGGAGAGATCGCGGCGCGGGAGAAGGGCTGGCCGGGCAGGATGGCGCGCACCCGGCCGTCTTCGCCGATGAACAGCAGATCGAGCGGCATCGGCGTGTTCTCCATCCAGAACGACGCCTGGCGCGTCTGACCCAGATCGAACAGCATGCCGCGGTCTTCGGGCATGTCCTCGCGGAACATCAGTCCCCGCTCCTGCTCCGACGGTTCGTCGGCTACTTCGATCGAGAAGAACTTCTCGCCCGCCGCCGTTTCGGCCACGAGCTTCACCATCTGCACCGGCAGCCGCATTGCACGCGAATCGGCGCCGGCGGGAGACAGCGCGCTTATCGTCATGATCAAGGCGAACGCAAACGCCGCCAGCGCGGCCCGGACGTGGAGAACCATCTTTCCCTGCCTTTCAGTGCGAAGAGGGCAAGGTTCCGTTGTCCGGGTGAATTTCGGCGGCCATAAGGCCCTTTTCGCCATGGCCATAGCGCACCAGTACGACCTGGCCGGGCCGAAGCTCCGTCACGCCGAAGCGACGCAGCGTCTCCATATGGATGAAGATGTCCTCGGTCCCCTCGCCGCGGGTCAGGAAGCCGAAGCCCTTGGTGCGGTTGAACCATTTCACCAGTGCGCGCTCGATGCCGCTCTCGGCGACGACGTGAACATGGGTCCGGTCGCCCGGCTGCTCCAGCGGATGCACCGCCGTCGACGTGTCCATCGACAGGATGCGGAATGTCTGCATGCCGCGGTCGCCGCGCTTCACCAGGCAGACCACCCGCGCGCCTTCCATTGCGGTCTGGTAGCCGTCGCGGCGCAGGCAGGTGACGTGGATCAGGATGTCGCCCATGGCGGGCTCGTCAGGCAGTATGAAGCCATAGCCCTTGGCGACGTCGAACCATTTGATGGCGCCCGAAACCTCCAGGAGGTCCTCGTTCTCGCCGATCCCGCCGGAGCCGCCCCAGGCGGCCTTCTGGCCTTCCGAAGAGGTTTTATCCCCCATCCGAACGCACCCTTCCTTCGAGAAAACGCCACTGATTCTTACTGCAGGATAACATGTCACTTCTTCCTGTCAGCATGAGCGGAGACTGATTTCGCCACATTTCAACCAATTATTAACCACTCGGCTTTCGCGAGGCTGGAGCCGCATATTCGGTTGCCCGGACGCGCGCCCTGCCCCATATGGACGTCAGCCGTTCCACACAGGATCCCTGCCGATGCGCTATCTCCACACCATGATCCGGATCTCGAACGTCGAGCAGTCGCTCGACTTCTTCTGCAACAAGCTCGGCATGACCGAGGTTCGCCGCCACGAGAGCGAGCAGGGCCGCTTCACGCTGATCTTCCTCGCCGCCAGCGAGGACAAGCAGGCCGGCATCGACAGGAAGGCGCCGCTGGTCGAGCTCACCTACAACTGGGATCCGGAGGAATACACGGGCGGCCGCAATTTCGGCCATCTCGCCTACGAGGTCGACAATATCTACGAGACTTGCCAGTCGCTGATGGACAAGGGCGTCACCATCAACCGTCCGCCGCGCGACGGCAACATGGCCTTTATCAAGACGCCAGACGGCATCTCGATCGAACTCTTGCAGAAGGGTCCCGCCCTGCCCAAGGCCGAACCCTGGGCGTCGATGGCGAACACCGGAAGCTGGTAAGCCGACTGGCGCCCGGGACCGACTCGCTGGCCGCGGAACCCCTCACCTTCCCCGGCAGAGCGGCTTTGTGCGTACGCCGCACTTGCGCCCGCGCGTCGGCATGGTAACAGCGGGACCGTCACCACCGGAGGGGTCCCCATGAAGGATGTGCTCGTCGAACTCGAACGCCGGCGCGAGATCGCGCGGCAGGGCGGCGGCAAGGCCCGCATCGAGGCGCAGCATGCCCGCGGCAAGCTGACGGCGCGCGAGCGGCTCGAGATCTTCCTCGACGAGGGCTCCTTCGAAGAGTTCGACATGTTCGTCGAACACCGCTCCACCGATTTCGGCATGGAAAAGACCAAGGTCGCCGGCGACGGCGTCGTCACCGGCTGGGGCACGGTCAACGGCCGCACCGTCTTCGTGTTCGCCAAGGATTTCACCGTGTTCGGAGGCTCGCTGTCCGAGGCGCATGCCGAGAAGGTGACGAAAATCCAGGACATGGCGCTGAGGAACCGCGCCCCGATCATCGGCTTCTACGACGCCGGCGGCGCGCGCATCCAGGAAGGCGTGGCCGCACTCGGCGGCTATGCCGAGATCTTCCAGCGCAACGTGCTGTCCTCGGGCGTCATCCCGCAGATCTCCGTCATCATGGGTCCCTGCGCCGGCGGTGACGTCTATTCGCCGGCCATGACCGACTTCATCTTCATGGTGCGCGACACGTCCTACATGTTCGTCACCGGCCCGGACGTGGTGAAGACCGTTACCAACGAGGTGGTGACGGCCGAGCAGCTCGGCGGCGCCTCGATCCACACGACGAAGTCCTCGATCGCCGACGGCGCTTACGACAACGACGTCGAGGCGCTCTTGCAGATGCGCCGGCTGATCGACTACCTGCCGCAGTCGAACACGTCGGAAATCCCCGAGATCGAGAACCACCAATCGGTGACCGATTCCGACATGTCGCTCGACCGGCTGGTGCCCGACAATGCCAACAAGCCTTACGACATCAAGGAACTGATCCTGAAGACGTCCGACGAGGGCGATTTCTTCGAGATCCAGGCGTCCTTCGCCAAGAACATCGTCACCGGCTTCGGCCGGGTCGACGGCCGCACCGTCGGCTTCGTCGCCAACCAGCCGATGGTCCTGGCCGGCGTGCTGGATTCCGACGCCTCGCGCAAGGCGGCGCGCTTCATCCGCTTCTGCGACTGCTTCAACATTCCGATCGTCACCTTCGTCGACGTGCCCGGCTTCCTGCCCGGGACGGCGCAGGAATATGGCGGCCTCATCAAGCACGGCGCAAAACTGCTCTTCGCCTATGCCGAGGCCACCGTGCCGAAGATCACGGTCATCACGCGCAAGGCCTATGGCGGCGCCTACGACGTCATGGCGTCGAAACACCTGCGCGGCGACATCAACTATGCCTGGCCCTCGGCCCAGATCGCGGTGATGGGCGCCAAAGGCGCGGTCGAGATCATCTACCGCAAGGACATCGGCGACGCCGACAAGATCGCCGAGCACACCAAGCGCTACGAGGACCGCTTCCTGTCGCCCTTCGTCGCCGCCGAGCGCGGCTATGTCGACGAGGTGATCATGCCGCACTCGACCCGCCGCCGCATCGCCCGCGGCCTCAAGATGCTGCGCAACAAGGACCTCCAGAACCCCTGGAAGAAGCACGACAACATTCCGCTTTGAGGCTGCGAGACTGACCCCGAAGTCGCGGTCAGTTGCGGGCGGCTGGTCACATAGCGGGCGTCGCCTCCGCGATCCGCTTCGCGAATTCTGCGGCCACCCGCTTGGCGCCATTAGCGCTGGGATGGATCTCGTCGGTGTGCCAGTCCGAATCCCGCACCACCTTGCGCAGATCGATGTAGACGACCTTGGAATGCGAAGCGGCGAGGTCGCGCAGGCCGTCGTTGAACAGGCCCACCATATGCGCCACGATCGCGCGGGCGAGCGGTCCAACCGTCACCGGATCGAAACCGAGCTGCTCCAGCGGCCGGCCGAGCGACGCCTTGCCCTTTAGTGGGATGGCGTTTGCATAGCCATGTATGAATGTCGTGACCTCGGCGGCGGCCGGTATGGCTTTCACGTCGCCGATCAGGGTGCGGTATTTTTTGAGGATCGATGTTACCTTGGCGCGGTAAGCGTCGTTGACGTAGTCGGGCGCATTGGCCGGGTTCGTATCACCGGGCTTGCGCGGTGTCACATATTTCGAAATCGAGTCGAGAACGTCGTTGCCGCCGCCGGAGAAGAAGAAGAAGCCGAAGGTCCCAGCGGTGAGCTTCTGTACATATTGCTTCTGCTGAAGCATGTTTTCGAGAGTGTCACGCCACTTGGCTACATTGTCGAGGTCGTGCGTCTCGTCGAGGAAATCCATCGCATCCTTTGGCTTGAGCATCCACGGCAGGTCGAACCACGAATCGCCCTCGGCGAGGATTTTCGTCTTGACTCGAACGGCCGCGATGGCCGTTTCGAGGGTGGAGCGTACGCCCTTCGGGAGGCGCGTGCGCGCTTTCATCACCGCTGCGCGAGTGCGAATCTTCTCCTTCCGGGCGCGCTCGGCCTCGGCGAGCAGATCGTCGACCTCGCCGCTTACGGGGGCCTTGCCCTCGACTTTGACGCGGTCTCGGTTGAGAACGACCACTGGACGAAACGGCGTGCCCGCATTTTCGTCAACTCGAAAGTAGTCGCCGATCTCTCGGTCGGTTAGCTTGCCTTGCCTCGCACGACGACGCAATTCCGCATAGGTGATTTCGCGCTCCTTGCCCGCAGCCGCCATGTCCGCCCCCTTCTTGGCTTTTGCAGCATAGCATTGCAGAAATTTGGTCAGTCGGCTGTGAAATTGCTCACCTAAGGGAATGTGCTTTGGCGATAAGGTGACGCCGCCAGAGACGCGAAGCTCCCGCCGCGCTGCTGTGGCTTATCCGGCAAGCAAAGGAGGCTTCGATGCCGACCATCGTCCGCAACCAGATCCAGCAGCCGCAGCCCTTCGACCTGGTCGGCGACCCGATCCGCATCTCCGGCATCGGCCAGGGCTTCGAAGCGACGCTCAACTGGCGCGTCCATGACGGCCACGACGAGCGCACCGGCTTCTTCAATGTCGGCGGCGGCACGGGCGAGCACGGGCAGTTCCAGGTCGCCGCCGCGATCGGCGATGCCGCCTTCGTGCTCGACCGGCTGTTCGTCGAGGTCTACGAGGAGAGCGCCGCCGACGGGTCGGAGATCAACAAGGTCATCGTGCCGGTGATCTACGGCCCGCGCATCGTCGCCAACTATGTCGGCTTCCGCCTCCACCGTGTGGCCGCCGGCGACACGCTGTCGAAGATCGCCCAGCAGAACTACGGCGATTCAAACCTGTTCGGTCTGATCCAGCGGGCGAACCCGCACATCATCTCCAATCCGAACCAGATCTTCGTCGGGCAGGAACTGAAGGTGCCGATCGGCGTCTGAGCCTAACTCGTCTTCTCGCTCGCCGGCGTCACCGATGCCAGCCGGTGGACGTTGGGCTCGGCGATCTTCCAGGCAAGCCCGACGGCCGCGAGAGCCCGCAGCGACAGATAGGTCACGTCCACCTCCCACCAGCGGTGACCGTGGCGGGCCGAGCGCGGGTCGGCGTGGTGGTTGTTGTGCCAGCCCTCTCCGTTCGTCACCAGCGCGACGAGGAAATTATTGCGGCTCTCTTCGCCGGTGTCATAGCTGCGATAGCCGAACATGTGGGCGAAGGAATTGACCGACCAGGTCAGGTGCCAGACGAAGACGGTGCGCACGAACACGCCCCAGACCAGTACGCTCGCGCCGAACTGAAGTGCCTCCGCTCCAGTTCCGCCGGTCGCCAGCACGAAGGCGAAGCCCGCGGCGAAGAACACCGCCCACGAAGCGATGATCGTGCCGAGATAGACGGTCTGCTTTTCCATGCTGCGGTAATAGGGATCGCGCAGGATGTCCTTCGCGTAGCGCGGATAGATCTGCGTGCGCTCCATTTCCGGCGGCCGCACGAACAGCCAGCCCATATGCGCCCACAGGAACGTCACGATAGGGCTGTGCGGATCGGGCTCCTCGTCGGAATGCTCGTGGTGGCGCCGATGCACCGCGACCCACCGAGCCGGCGTGTCCTGGAACGACAGGATCGCCAGCAGGACAAGCGCCCTCTCCACCGCCTTCGGGCATTGATAGCCGCGATGGGTCAGCAGACGGTGATAGCCGAGATTGATGCCGAGCGTTCCGAAGACATAGGCGCCGAACAGCGTCAGGACGACGCCGGTCCACGAAAACAGCCACGGCACGAAGGCGAGCAGCGCCACGGCATGGTAGAAGCCGATGCCGACGACGTTGACCCAGTCGATCCTGCGCGGCTCGCGCTCGGACGAGACCCTGAACTCCGTGTCTTTCGGCAGCTGGCTCACGCAAATCTCCTGCATGGCGGGACGAATGCCACACAGGAAGATTAAGTCAGGTGCAAGGCAAATGCCAGCGCGCTAGCTGATGCGGGCAATCTTCGCGCCGCGTTCCTTGGCGTCGTCGATCATCCGGTTGGCGATCTGCATGCGGATGATGGCGCGGTCGCGCAGATCCTCCGACACGCGGTCGGGATGATTTGCAAAGGCGAACTCCCGACGGATGCGGTCGAGCGCGTCGGGCGTCTCGCGGCCGGTCAGGCGCAGCTCATGCGCGATGTCGAAGGGTTCGACCGATGGCGGCTCGATCAGCTGTGACAACTCCGGCTCTATCGAGAAATGATCGGCGGCGGCGAAGAGATACTCCGCCGCAGCCTCCGGGTCGCTCACGGTCGCTGTGCGGTCGGCCGCGCGCCGTCCGAGAATCTCGAACGGGATTTTCGGACGCGCCGGCGCCGTCTGCTCCTCCGTGCCATTGGAGGTAAGCGCTTCGTCAAGCAGCGACGCGAAGTCTTTCGTCGTGAACCTAGCCATGACAGTCTCCTCGCCTACACATGCGAGCCGTCTAACGAGACGCGATCCTAACTGTCTGGCGTTAACAAGACTCGCCGGAAATCCGGCAAATCTTCGCGAATTGGGCCGGGTCGGCTCGGTGCGGTTGCCCCGCATGGCAGCCATGCTTTTGCTGCACTGCAACAAAGCCGTAATCGAGCTACCTTAGATGCACCGGGAGGAACAATATGGAGCCGAATCGATGGCGTTCTTCACCGAACTGTTTTCGCGCCCGCGCCCGAAGGAAGTGGCGCGCTACCGGGCCGCGCTCGCGGTCCTCAACGCAATGAGCAATACCGACCGGGCCGACATCGGCATCAAGCCGGCGGATTTCCCGCGCATCGCACGCGAAATGTCGACCCGCTGAGAGCGGTTTCGCCGCGGTCAGCCGCGGCCGAAGAAAACACCCTTGCCGAGCGGCGCGCCCTTGTGCCGCAGGATGTCGTAGGCGGTCACGACATGGAAGTAGAAGTTGCCCATCGCGTATGCCAGCAAGTACTGCTGGCCAGTGAAGGACAGTTCGATCGCGCCGGCCTTGATCACGATCGGCCGCTCCTCCGAACCGTCGATCTCCTCGGGCCGATAGCTCTCCAGATGCTCACGCACCCTGGCGATGCGCGCCTGCAGGTCGGCGAAGTTCGCCTCCGTATCGTCGATCTTCAGGATATCCCTGCCGGCGAGACGGGCGGGGGCGCCCTTGGCATGATCGGTTGCGATCTGCACCTGCTTCGTCAGCGGCAGCATGTCCGGCGCGAGCCTGGCCGCCAGCAGGTCGGCCGGATCGATGCCGTTCTCGGCCGCGAATGCCTCGCCCTTGGACAGCACGTGCGACAGGTTCTTCAGCACGCCGGGAAAAGACAGGCACCGACGCCTGATACATCGAAATTGTCATGTGATCTTCATCCCCCTGCCCGAACCTCGGGCGGCGCAGGGATAGACCCGCTATTCCTGGCACGCAAGCGCCGCGAGCGTGCCGCAATCCGGGATATCATCGAGACGCGGGATGGAGGGAGAACCCATGCGATTCGCTTCTGCGGCCTTTGCGCTCGCGGCATTCACGGCCCTCACCGGCCCGGCATCGGCTCAGCAGGAGCCTTATCTCGACGACCGTTCTACCCCGCAGGCGCTGGTCAGATCGCTCTATAACGCGATCAATCGCAAGGAATATGCCCGCGCCTACGCCTACTTCGCCAACCCGCCCGCCCCGACGCTGAACGACTATGCCAAGGGCTATGACGAGACCGAGGCCGTGACGCTCATCGTCGGCACGCCGGCCCAGGAAGGCGCCGCCGGCAGCACCTTCTACACCCTTCCCATCGCCATTTCCGCGACCGGCGCCAACGAGCAGGTCTTCGCCGGTTGCTACACGATGCGGCTGGCGATTCCGCAGATCCAGGGCGATCCCTACAGACCGCTCGCCATCGAGAAGGGCTCGCTTGCACCAGTGTCGGGACCGATCGAGACCGCCCTGCCCGCCTCCTGCCCCGACAGTCCGCCTCTGCCGGCCCAGAACGCGGTTCTCGAGCGCGCGAAAGCGAAGTTCATGGGGTCGCGTCTTGATTCCTGCGAGATCGAGGAAGGCAACGAGCCGCAGGCCTGGGACATCAGCTATCATTATACGTCGGACGCCGAGAGCGAACCGCCGCGGAAGGCGACCCTGATCCGCTTCTATTGCTCGCGCGGCGCCTATAACGAGGTCCACGTCTATTACCTCGCCGACGATATCGGTCAGATGCGCGAACTTCATTTCGCCGTGCCGGAACTCGACATCCACTACGAGAACAACGACTCCGACGCGAAGGTCGAGAGCATCAACGTCATCGGCTTCAACACCGAGGACGGACTTGTGAACTCGGAATTCGATCCGGCCACGAACACGATCGGCTCCTGGTCGAAGTGGCGCGGCATCGGCGACGCCTCGTCGATCGGTAAATGGATCTTCCGCAACGGCGATTTCACGCTGGTGAAATTCGAGGTCGACGCGTCCTACGACGGCGAGATCGAGCACCAGACGGTGGTCGACTACGACACCCCGCCCTGATCACTCGCCGAAGCCGGCACCACCCGCTTTCGGCGCCGTGCGGATCAGCCGCGAATCCTCCACCGCCGCCTGACGGTGGACGACCGCCTTCTGGTAGTCCGGGTCCTTCACCATGTCGACGAAAGCTGCGGCCGAAGGATATTCCGCGATGAAGCAGATGTCCCATCGTTCCTCCGTCGGTCCGATCAGCATCAGCTGGAAATCGCCGCTCCAGGCGATCCGCCCGCCGACGCGCCGGAAGATCGGCCCGCTCTCGCGGCCATAGGCGGCGTAGGCCTCGCGGCCGGTCGCTTCGCGCCCATCAGGATAGGCGGCGCGGTAGCGTAGCCGCACCAGGTTCAGCATGTGCACCGGCCCCTCGTCCGGCAGGCGCCGGAATTCGCCGAACCTCTCGCGCGTCGGATCGATATGGCCGCTCATGTCCCCTCCTATCTCGCCAGCATCCAGTTCAGGATATCGCGCCAGTCCGTCATCCGTATCGGCGTTCCGTGCGTTCCCGTCTCGAAGCGCACGAGCCGCACCGGATAGCCGCCCCCCCTCAGCTTCCTGTACATCGCCTCCTGCGTCTCGACCGGGAAGACCGTGTCCTTGCTGCCCTGCCCCAGATAAAGCGGCACTTTACGCTTGAAGGCGGCGCTGCCGGCAAAATCGTCCGAGGTGAACGAGCCGAGCAGCAGCAGGCCGGTGAGCTTTTTCGAGATGGATGGATCGTCCGCCAGCCCCCAGCAGATCGCCCCGCCCATCGAGCCGCAGGCGGCGAAGATCGGCGCGCCCGGCGAACGCGAGGCATAATGGTCGAGAAGGGCGGCGATCTCCGCCACGCCCTTCGGTCCGAATTCCGAGAAATCGGGCGACAGATAGAGCGCGCCATTCTCCCACATCAGGTTCTTGATGCGGTTGAAATTGCCGCCGAAGGTGAAGTCGTCGACGCCCTGCCGCCGGCTGCCGCCCTGGCCGTGCAGGTAGACGACGATCGCCGACGCGCCATCCGCCTTGCCGACGGCGAAATGTCGGATCTCGCCTGAGCCCGTCTTCAGCGACAGATCCTTCTGCACGCTGCGGACGGAGAGGCGCACGTAGTCGGCCTTCACCCGCCGTTCCGGCACCTCGTCGCGCTGGTTGATGTCGCGCTGCTCGCGGTAATCGACCACCAGCCGCGCACCGCCGTCCTCCTCGGCAAGCAGGCCCGGATAGGCGAACAGATCGTCCTTGAACCGCTTCAGCGTCAGCGCCGACGCGCTCGAAAGGACCGGAAGGAGGAAAGACGCGGCCAGCGCCGCCACGAGGGGAATCCGCATGGACCGACCATAGTGAAGGAAGGCGCAGGATGGAAACCCGCGGCCTCTCTTCCTCTGGGGAAGTTTTCAACGGGAATATGTGTGCCCTCGCCTCGACGGCTCGCCGGCTTTCTGTTCTTCTCTCCAGTGCCATTGGAGGGAAATGGACATGGAACTCGGTAGTATCATTGCCATCATCATCGTCGGCGCCATCGCCGGCTGGCTCGCGGGCCTGATCGTCAAGGGCTTCGGCTTCGGTCTTCTCGGCAACATCGTCGTCGGCATCGTCGGCGCGCTCATCGCCGGCTTCATCCTGCCGCGCCTCGGGCTCCAGATCGGCGGCGGCATCCTCGCCGCGATCATCAACGCCACCATCGGGGCGGTGATCCTCCTCGTCATCATCAGGCTCGTCAAAAGCACCTGAACCATGGGGAGCCGTCCCTCGGGTCGGCTCCCGCCTTCCCCGGCGCCTGTTTGAAAGGCGCGATTTCGTCCGGCCGCGAAACATTTTGCCGTCGCCATCGTATCTGTCCCAGGATCCACGTAGTCCGGGCAGGCGATACCGCTCATGACAGAACCATCGACCGATCAGGCGCGGCCGGTCATCGTCCTCTTCCGGCACGATCTGCGCCTGTCGGACAATCGCGCCCTCGCCGAGGCCGTGGCCAGCGGCAGGCCGCTCGTGGCCGCTTTCGTGCGCGACGACGAGGCGCCGGGTGGGCGGCCGATCGGCGGCGCGAGACGCTGGTGGCTTCATCATTCGCTCGTGGCTCTCGCGCAAGATCTGAAATCGCTGGGCGTCTCCCTCGTCCTGCGGCGCGGCGAGATGCAGGCGATCGTCGCTTCGCTGGTCGAGGAGACAGGCGCCGACATGGTCGTCTGGAACCGCCGCTACGATCCGCACGGCGTCGCGGCGGATAGCGCGATGAAATCGACCCTGTCAGCCGAGGGTATCAGGTGCCTCAGCTTCGATGGCTTTCTGCTGCACGAGCCCTGGTCCCTGAAGACCGGCTCGGGAGGGCCCTACAAGGTCTACACGCCGTTCTGGCGCGCGCTCGTCGCCATGGGCGAGCCGCGCCCTCCGCTCCCCGTGCCGGCACGGCTCGCCGCGTTTTCCGGCAAAGTCACGACCGAGAACCTCGCCGATTGGAACCTGCAGCCCACGCGCCCGGACTGGGCCGGGGGCCTCGCCGCCGAATGGACACCGGGAGAAGCCGGTGCCCGCCGCCGTCTCGACGACTTTCTGTCGGGCGCAATCGAAGGCTATGCGGAAGGTCGGGACTTTCCCGGCATTCGATCGACGTCCCGGCTGTCGCCGCATCTCGCCCACGGCGAAATCTCGCCGTTCCAGATCTGGCACGCTGTCCGCGGCCTCAAATCCCCATCTCCAGGTGATGCCGGGAAATTCTTGGCAGAACTCGCCTGGCGCGAGTTCTCCTGGCATCTCCTGTTCCACTTCCCCCACCTTCCAACCGGGAACTTCAACCCGCGCTTCGACGCCTTCGAGTGGCGCCGCGACGAGAAATCCCTGCGTCTCTGGCAAAAGGGTCTCACCGGCTACCCGATCGTCGACGCGGGCATGCGCGAGCTCTGGCGGACCGGCTGGATGCACAATCGGGTACGCATGGTCGCCGCGTCGTTCCTCGCCAAACATCTCCTGATCGACTGGCGCGAAGGAGAGCGCTGGTTCTGGGACACGCTCATCGACGCCGATCCCGCCAACAACGCCGCCAGCTGGCAGTGGGTGGCCGGATCGGGTGCCGACGCCGCGCCCTACTTCCGCGTCTTCAATCCCGTCCTCCAGGGCGAGAAGTTCGATCCGAAGGGCGTATATGTCCGCGAATTCGTCCCCGAACTCGCGAAATTACCGGACCGGTTCCTTCACCGACCGTGGGAGGCCAACGCGGCCACACTTTCTTCCGCCGGCGTGAAACTCGGCGCGACCTATCCCGTAGCTGTTGTCGACCACCAGGAAGCGCGCCAGCGCGCCCTGGCGATCTACAACTCTACGCGAGGGGACGAATGACAATTGAATTGCTGCGACCGCGAGATTCCGGACACCGCAGGCGCATCGCCGTTATCGGCTCCGGCATCTCGGGCGCCTCTGCCGCCTGGGCGCTTTCCGGACACCACGACGTCACAATTTACGAAGCAGACAAGCGGCCCGGCGGCCACACCGCCACCGTCGACGTCGACTATGACGGGACGCAGGTCGCCGTCGACACCGGCTTCATCGTCTACAACGAGCTCAACTATCCGGACCTGACCCGCCTCTTCGCCCATCTCGGCGTCGCGACGCACGAAAGCTCGATGGGGTTTTCGCTGTCGCTCGACCGCGGCCGTCTCGAATGGTGCGGCGAGACTTACCGTTCGGTCTTTGCGCAGAAGCGCAATTTGGTTTCGCCAGCCTTCCTCTGGATGCTGCGCGAGATCTTCCGCTTCAACCGCATCTGCACCCAGGATCGCGACTCCGGCGTCCTCGGCCGCGCGACCATCGGCGAATACCTCAGGATGCGGAAATTCTCCGACGCCTTCCGCGACGACTATCTCATTCCGATGGCCGCCGCGATCTGGTCGACGCCGCGGGTGAAAATGCTCGATTTTCCCGCCGACACGTTCATCTCCTTCTTCGAAAACCACCGGCTGATCCACAACGAACGTCCGGCCTGGCGCACGGTCACCGGCGGCGCCCGCACCTATCTGTCGCATCTGCTGCGCCCGCTCGGCCGGCAATTGAAGCTCGGACGCAAGGTCGACGCGATCCTGCGCGATCAGTTCGGCGTGACGGTGTGGTCTGGCGGCGAGGCCGACCGTTTCGACGAGGTGGTGATCGCGAGCCACAGCGACCAGGCGCTCGCCATGCTCGCAGATGCGTCCGACCTCGAGAAGCGGCTGCTCGGCGCGATCCCCTACCGGCCGAACCGCGTCCTGCTGCATCGCGACCCTCGCCTGATGCCTCGGCGACGCGCCGCGTGGTCGGCATGGAACTATCTGCGCGAGAGCCGCGGCGGCGGCGAGGCCGAAGTCTGTGTCACCTACTGGATGAACCGGCTGCAGGGTATTCCCGCCGAAACGCCGCTATTCGTCTCGCTCAATCCGGTAATCGAGCCGCGCCCCGAACTCGTCTTCGGCGAGTGGAGCTACGATCACCCGCAATTCGACCAGCGTGCGCTCTCGGCCCAGCTTCGGCTCGACGAGATCCAGGGCCAGCGCCGCGCCTGGTTCGCCGGCGCATGGACGGGCTACGGCTTCCACGAGGACGGCCTGCGCTCGGGGCTCGACGCGGCCATCGCGCTCGGCGCTTCCGTGCCGTGGCGCAGCGCATCCGTGCCTGCGGCCAGGCCCCTTGCGCTGGCGGCGGAGTAAGAACGATGGACGACCGCATCACCACGATGGAGGCCAACGGTCCGCCCCCCGGCGCGCCCGGCACGCTCTATCCCGGCCAGGTGATGCACCACCGGCTGAAGCCGTTCGGCCATCGCTTCACCTACACGGTGTTTTCTCTCCTGGTGGATGTCGACCGTCTCGACGAGCTCGGTCGCATGACGCCGCTGCTCGGCGTCAACCGCGCCGGCCTCGCGTCCTTTCGCGAGAGCGATCATGCCGAGAACGGCGAGAGCCTCCGCGCCCTGGCCGATCGGTTGTTTGCCGCTGCGGGCCTCGCGGAGCCTGCCGCGAAGATCCTGCTCCTCGCCTATCCGCGCATCTTCGGCTACGTCTTCAACCCGATCTCGGTCTATTTCGCCTATGACCGCGCCGGCCGGCTCGTCGGGCTCATCTATTCGGTTCGCAACACGTTCGGTGAACGGCACACCTACGTCGCGCCGGTCGTGCCCGGCGAAGTCAGCGATTCCGGGGTCCGTCAGACGCGCCGGAAGCTCTTCCACGTGTCGCCCTTCATCGGTATGGGCGCGCTCTACCATTTCCGCATCCTGCCGCCGGGCAAGGCGATACGTCTGCGCATTCACGAAACCGAAGCCGGCGAACCCCTGCTCGCCGCGGCCTTTTCCGGCAAGGCCGCCGACCTCACCACGTCTTCGCTTGCCAGATGCCTCTTGAAGATTCCCTTCATGACATGGAAGATTATGGCTGGAATCCATTGGGAAGCGTTGAAGCTCTGGCTGAAGGGCGCGCGCTTCCACAAGGGTCCTCCCGCTCCGGCACCCGTGAGTCACAATGACTCGGTCGCGCTGTCCGAACCGGGCATGTGAGGCACGACACCCGCGGCGGCGCTGCCGCGGAAAGGGCATGAAGATGGCGCAAGGGGGAAGCATCGCGGCGGACGAACTGTCGGCGGAAAATGCCGTTCGGCTCGAGCCTTCCAATTTTGCCGAGTTCGCACGCGGGCTTCCCGCCAAGGCCAAAATGGTTCTCCAGGCGGGCATGTCCCTTCCGTTCGGGTCGCTGATCGCGCGCCTGCCCGACGGCCGCACCGTCAAGGTCGGCGGCAACGCGCCGGGGCCCGAGGCCAGGCTGATCCTCAAGAACTGGCGGCTGCCGGCCCGCGCCTTTGCGGGCGGGACGATCGGCGTGGCCGAATCCTACATGGACGGCGACTGGGAAAGCCCCGACGTCACCACCTTCCTCGAACTCTTCGTGGTCAACCAGGAGGCGGGCGAGAAGGTCGCTGGCGGCGCCAGCTGGCTGATCATGACCATCCAGCGGATCCGCCACTGGTTCAACGACAATACGCGCTCCGGCTCGAAGCGGAACATCTCCGCCCACTACGATCTCGGCAACGAGTTTTACCGACGCTGGCTCGACCCGAGCATGACCTATTCGTCGGCGCTCTATCAGACCGGCGCGAACGACCTCGAATCCGCCCAGGCCGCGAAATATCGGGCGCTGGCGCGGGATACCGGCATCGGCCCGAACGACCATGTGCTGGAGATCGGCTGCGGCTGGGGCGGCTTCGCCGAGTTCGCCGCGCGCGAGATCGGCTGCAGGGTGACCGGCCTGACGATCAGCCGCGAGCAGTTCGACTACGCCAGCGCTCGCATCCAGAAAGCCGGCCTCGCCGACAAGGTCGATTTCAAGTTCCAGGACTATCGCGAGGAGACGGGGCGCTACGACCGCATCGCCTCGATCGAGATGTTCGAGGCCGTCGGCGAAAAATACTGGCCCGTCTTCTTCGGCAAGATGAAGGAATGCCTGAGGCCCGGCGGCACGGCCGGCTTGCAGATCATCACCATCAACGAGGGCGCCTTCAAGACCTACCGCAAGCGGCCCGATTTCATCCAGCGCTATGTCTTCCCCGGGGGCATGCTGCCAACGCCGGCGATCCTGAAGACGATGGGCGCGCAGCACGGGCTGTCGTTCCTGCGCGAGCGGGTGTTTCCGCAGGACTATGCGCGCACGCTGGCCGAATGGCGGGAGCGTTTCTGGCAGTCGTGGGACCGCATCGTCCCGCTCGGCTTCGACGACCGCTTCAAGAAGCTCTGGGAGTTCTACCTCCACTATTGCGAAGCCGGCTTCCGCACCGAATATATCGACGTCCGCCAGGTGGTCTACAAGGCGTGACAGTCTTCGGAACCGGCCCCTATCCGAAACTGCGTTAGCCGTCTCACATACACCTGTCACAGTCTGGCCCACCATCGGCTTGCCGTCGGGTTACTGCGTGTCCGTAGTGATTGACTGACGGCTTGCTCTGATTGGAAGGAAAGGGACAATGGCTAAGAGATTTCCGCCAAGAACGATCGCAGGTGTCGCCGCTTCGCTGATGCTCATCGCTTCGGCGACAGCTTCCTCCGCGCAGCTTTCGAGTTCCAATGCGAGTTCGGGTGTCGAACCGCAAGCACCGGTCGGGACCGTATTGGGATCCGCGATGCTCTGGGCGGTTGTGAATGCTAACGGGACGGTCGCACGGAGCGACGGTGCGGTTGTCAGCAGAACCCGCAAGATCCCCGGATTCAACGGGTCGTACGAGGTGATCTTCTACCGGAATGTGACCGGCTGCGTCTACACCGCGTCGATCGGCAATGCGGGCGCGGGCAACCCGCTGCACGGCTCGATCGTGGTTGCCGCGCGCGCCGGCAATGCCCTGGGCGTCTTCGTCGAGACGCGGACCTCCTCCACCGGCGCTCTGGTTGACCGCCCGTTCCACCTGTTCGTCAACTGCTGAACGGCGACACCGGGTCGGGGGCTAACAAGATGCCACAGTCGGCCAACTGGCCGCCGAAACTACGCAACGCGACGGCTTCGGCGGCTAGTTGTTAGGAAGTCTCGCCTTACAGCGTGATCCGGTACTTCCCGAAGCCGCCCTCGCCCTCGCCGGCGTCCTCGATCTTCACGCCCTTCACTTCGGACAGGAACTGCTTGGCCTTCGGACCGGTCTCGAACAGAACGGTCGCGCCTTCCAACGGCGCGAAGCTCCAGTTGGCGTCCGCCGACGGGTTGATCGTGCCCTGGTCGATGATGAAGCGCACGATCACGTCGCGGTTGGTGTCCGGCGCCTCGAAGATGATCTTCGACGCGTTGATTTCCGGGAAGTTTCCGCCGCCGCCGGCGCGGTAATTGTTCGTCGCCACGACGAACTTCGCCGCCGGATCGATCGGCTTGCCGTCGAACATCAGATCGACGATACGGCTCGAGCTCGCGTTCAGCACCGCTCCCTTCGGGTCGTATTTCGGCGGCTGCGAGAGGTCGATCTTGTAGGTCACGCCGTCGATGACGTCGAAGTTGAAGGCCGGGAAATCCGGATTGATCAGCTTCTGGTCGGCCTTGCCCTTCTCGATCTGGTTGAAGATGCCGGCGGACATTTCCAGCCATTCCTTCACCTGCGCGCCGGTGATCTCCACCGCGCGCACCGTGTTGGGGTAGAGATAAAGGTCGGCGACGTTCTTGATCGCCACATCGCCAGCCGGAACGTCGGTGTAATATTCCGGACCGCCGCGGCCGCCCGACTTGAAGGGTGCCGCCGCAGACAGCACGGGCAGGTCCTTCCACTGCGAGGTCTTCAAGAGATCCTTTATGTACCAGGTCTGCGCCTGGCTGACGATCTGTACCGACGGATCGTCCGCCACCAGCGCGAAATAGGAATAGAGCGGCGCCGACGTCTTGCCGACCGGGCGGCGGACATAAGCGAGCGTCGCCTCGTGATCCTGCTTCAGCGCGTCCACGATCTCCTGCACGTCGCCGACGGTGGCGACGTTCTTGTTGTCCTTGCGCTCGAAGATCGGACGCGCCTCGGAGGTCGCCGCGGCGATCTTCCACTTCGAGCCGTCGCGCTCGAGCATCAGGTCGATCAGGCCCATATGCGAGCCCCAGAATCCGGCCTGCACGGCCGGCTTGCCCTGCAGCGTGCCCTTCTCCGTGTCGACGCCCGTGAGACCCTGGAAATCCTTCTTGCCGGGGAAGACGAGATGCTGGTGGCCGGTGAAGACCGCATCGATGCCCTCTACCCCTGCCACGTGGAACGACGCGTTCTCCATCATGTCGCCGGTGCCGGTGTCGATGCCGGAGTGGGACAGCGCGATGACGATGTCCGCCCCCTCCTCCTTGATCTGCGGCACCCAGGCCTTCGCCGCCTGCACGATGTCGCGCACCGCGACATTGCCTTCGAGATTCTTCGAATCCCACACCATGATCTGCGGCGGCACGAAGCCGATGACGCCGATCTTGATCGGATGCTCGGCGCCCGCGCCGTCCTTCACCGTCTTGTCGAGGATCACGTAGGGCTTGAGATAGAGCTTGTCCTCGCGCGGAGAGGCGCCGAGTTCGGTGCCGCGGATCAGGTTGGCGCAGACGAACGGGAAGTTCGCGCCTGCCAGCACCTTGTCCATGAAGGACAGGCCGTAATTGAACTCGTGGTTGCCCAGCGTCGAGACGGAATAGCCGAGCAGGTTCATCCCCTTCATCACGGGATGGATGTCGCCGTCCTTTATGCCCTTCTCATAGGCGATGTAGTCGCCCATGGGATTGCCCTGCAGGAAGTCGCCATTGTCGACGAGCATCGAGTTCGTCGCCTCGGCGCGGACGCCCGCGATCAGCGAGGCGGTGCGCGACAGGCCCATCGTGTCGTTGGGCTTGTCGCCGTAATAGTCGTACGGCAGCACGTTCACATGGATATCGGTGGTCTCCATAATGCGCAGGTGCGCCTGGTTCGCCTGCGCTCGAGCGGAAAACGGGTGAAGCATCACCAGCCCGCCGAAGGCGGCGCTGCCGGCCAGGAAGGCGCGGCGCGAAATCGGAAACAACATCTCGGACATTTCTCTCTCCTGTAAGACGTCGAGGAAGGCGCGGGCGGAAGAAGGGAGTTTCGCGCCGCTGCGAGCCTCTGTCCAGCATCTACGTGACAGGCCCATGAACATTTGCCGGCATAATTTCGGCCCCGGGCGCAAATACCGCCCTCGCCCCGATCCT
Source organism: Mesorhizobium sp. (assembly GCA_019635735.1). Classification (GTDB taxonomy): domain Bacteria; phylum Pseudomonadota; class Alphaproteobacteria; order Rhizobiales; family Rhizobiaceae; genus Mesorhizobium_A. The sequence goes on along the minus strand of JAHBYX010000010.1, from coordinate 50,076 downwards.
CATCCGAGCCGCCCACGCCGTGTCGCGCGATAACCGGACAATCTGACTAAACTTTAGGCAATTGCACAAAACAAGCCATTGTTTTTAAACGATTATCTTCTCTGCGGGGCCGGCTGTATACACCCAACATCCTCGACCTGATCGCCCCCGATGGCGTCGCCGACGTTCGCGCGGCGATCGCGCGCCCGGTCGTCGACCCGTACGAATCCGCGATCGTCGACATGGCCGGCAACCGGATCCCGGTCGAGATGCGCGGGCGCGAGGTCACCTATCACGGCGTCAGGTCGCGCGTCGGCTGTATCGTCGATCTGCGCGAACGCAAGGACGCGGAAAACCGCATCCGCCATCTTGCCCAGCACGACGCCTTGACCAGCCTGGCGAACCGCGCCCTCTTCAACGAGAAGCTCGCGGCGCTGACACGCACCGGCGGCCCCGCCGGCGGCAAGACGGCCCTGCTGCTGATCGACCTCGACCGCTTCAAGAACATTAACGACATCCATGGCCATCCCGCGGGCGACCGGGTTATTCAGGTGTCCGCGAAACGCCTGGCCGAGCTTGCGCCCGAGACCAGCTTACCCTCGCGTCTGGGCGGCGACGAATTCGCGATCCTCATGCCCGGCCTCGCCTTTGCGGCCCAGGCTGCCGACCTCGCCTTCCGTATCGTCTCGACCCTCATTCTGCCGATCACTCTCGACGACGGGACGCAGGTCAGGGTCGGGGCCAGCGTCGGCGTATCCGTGGCGGAGAACCAGAGCAGCGAACTGGAACGGCTCGTCTCGCGCGCCGACACCGCGCTCTACCAGGCCAAGCACATGGGCCGGAACACCTACTGCCTCTACGAACCCGGGATGGATGCGCAACTGGAGAAGCGCCGCGAGATCGAGACGGACCTCGCGGAAGCCCTGGAGCGCGGCGAGTTCGACCTGCATTTCCAGCCGCGCATCTCCATCGCCGCCCGCCGGGTCGTGTCCTACGAGGCGCTGGTGCGCTGGCGCCATCCGAAGAAGGGGCTGATCAGCCCGGCCGATTTCATCCCCATCGCCGAGCAGAACGGCAAGATCATCGCGATCGGCGAGTGGATATTGCGCGAGGCGTGCTTGCGCGTCCGTTCCGAACTCGGCGGCGCCCGCGTCAGCGTCAACGTCAGCCCCGTCCAGTTCCGCCAGCGCAATTTCGTCGAGGCCGTAGAGGCGGCCATCGTCGACACCGGCATCGACCCGTCCATGCTCGAACTGGAGATCACCGAGGGTATCCTGATCGATGACGACAAGCGCGCGCATCGCATCCTCACCGAGCTCAAGCGCCTCGGCGTGACGGTCGCGCTCGACGATTTCGGCACGGGCTATTCGTCTCTCGGCTATCTCGGCCGGTTCCCGGTCGACACGATCAAGATCGACCGGTCCTTCGTTCGCGACATGGCGAAATCCGACACGGCGATGGCCATCGTGCGCGCCATCGCCGGCCTGGGCAGCGGTCTCGGCATGACGATCGTCGCCGAAGGCGTCGAGACGATGGAGGAGGCGCGCCTCCTCGCCCATATCGGCTGCCGCGAATTCCAGGGCTTCCTCTTCGGCCGCCCGACGCCGGTGGCCGCTATCCCGGGCATCGACCACGAGGCGATCGCGTCGACCCTCGAGGAATGCCTCGCACCGGCCCTGGAGGAAGCGGCCTGATCGCTGCGCGATGGCGCAGGGCCGAGCGAGGGCCTGATCGCTGCGCTCGTCCCTCTCGCCTATGGCGGCATCGTCACGGTTATCTTGATCGATGCATACCAGGCGGCAAGATCGGCGATCTGGTCGTCGCTTAGCTCCTTCGCCACGACCGACATCATCTCGTGGACCCGCTTGCCGGTACGGAAGGCCTTGAGCTGTGTCTGGATGTAGACCTCGTTCTCGCCGGCCAGGTGAGGCGCGATCGGCATCTTCGCCAGGCCGTCGACGCCATGACAGACCGCGCAGCGCTGCTGCGCGAGCTTCTTCCCTGCCGCGGCGTCGGCGAAAGCGGGGCCGGAGGTGGCCGCTAACACCGCCGATGTGGCGACCCGGGCCGCCGCCAGGCGCAATGTTCTTCGTTCCATGCAAGACCTCACTCGCGGAATGGAGACCGGGCGCGGGCAATCCGCCGCGCCCGGAGGCTGCTCACTGCCCGTAGGAGATCCGATAGAGCGCGCCGGCCAGGTCGTCGGAGACCAGGATCGAGCCGTCGCGCAACTGGGCAATGTCGACCGGCCGTCCGAGATACTCACCGTTCTCGTCGAGCCAGCCCGAGGCGAACACCTCGCTCTGTCCCGCGCTTCCATCCTCGTTGATCGGCGTGAACATGACCTGCGCGCCGACCGGCGTGGTCCGGTTCCACGAACCGTGCTGGGCGGAAAAGATGCCGCCGCGATACTTCTCCGGGAATTGTGTTCCCGAATAGAATTTCATCCCCAGATCGGCCGCGTGTGCCTGCATCTCCACGGCCGGAAGCACGGTATCTGCGGGCGGCTCGCTGTCCTTGTATTCGTTGGTCCGGACGCTGCCGCCACCGAACCACGGAAAACCGAAATGCTGGCCGGGGGCGGTTTGGCGGTTGATTTCGCCGGGCGGAATGTCGTCGCCCATGCCGTCGACCTGGTTGTCGGTGAACCACAATTCGCCGTTCTTCGGATTGAAATCCATGCCGACCGAGTTGCGTATCCCCCGCGTGTAGACTTCGCGTCCCGTGCCGTCGGTGTTGAGCCGGATGATGCCGCCGATGCCCTGTTCGCTGTAGAGGTCCGCCTTCTCCGGCGCGAAGACGTTGAAGGGCTGGCCGAGCGCGATGTACAGCTTGCCGTCGGGACCGATGCGGCAGACCCGTGCGGTGTGGTTGAAACTCTCTTCGTCCGGCGGAATCAGCTTGCCTTGCGGGACGACGTTGAACGCCGCAACGTCAGGGCTTTCGTAGAAGAACTCCGCGGCCGGGAACGTCAGCACGCGGTTCTGCTCTGCAATGTAGAGGAACCCGTCGGGCGAGAAGCACGGACCGTTCGGAATGGCCATGGCCAGCGACGGCGCGAAATCCTTCACCTCGTCGGCGACCCGGTCCTTGTCGCGATCCGTCACCGCCCAGACCTTCGTCTTGCGCGTGCCCACGAAGGTCACGATGCCTTGTGTGCCGACGGCGATGTGTCGGGCGTCCGGGACGATGGCGTAGAGGCTTATCTTGAAGCCTTCCGGAACTTTCACCTTCTCGAGGTTTTTCCGGATTGCGTCCGCCTTCGGGCCGGTCTGCTCGATGACGGTGAACTCGGTCGTGCCGGTGGTCTTGAAGTTGCTCAGCGTCTCGAGGTTGCCCGCGTCCTGCGCCGCGGCGATCGACGCGGAAGACGCAATTATGGCTGCAAGTGAAAGGGCGCGTTTCACGGTGTTTCCTCCCAGAAACAGTTGTGTGAGACCCCACCCCGACGCGGCGTTTGCGCTCATACGTCGTATGAATTTGTTGCACAGTCCGGCAACGCGGTCCAGAGCCGGGCGGCTACGCCATCTCCGGCTTCAGGCCCAGCGCCACCCGGTCGATGATCTCCCGCAGCGCGAAGCTGGAATTGATCTTGGTGACATGCGGAAGCGCGGTCAGCCATTCCTTGTGGATGCGCTCATAGTCGGCGAGATCCTTGGCCGCGATCCTCAGGATATAGTCGTATTCCCCCGACATTAGGTGGCAGGACAGAATGTTCGGGCAGCGTTTCACCGCCGCCTCGAAATCGGACAACGTCTTCTCGAACTGTCCCGACAGCGAAATATGCACGATCGCGGTCATCTGGTGACCGAGCGCGGTGTTCGAAATGCGTGCATGGTAGCCGCGGATAACGCCCGCTTTTTCGAGCGCGTCCAGCCGCCGCGAACAGGCGGACTGCGACAGGCCGGCCCTTTCGGAGAGCCCCGCATTGGAGATCCGCCCGTCCTTCTGGAGCGTGTCCAAAATGGTGATATCGATCCGGTCTAGCTGCATTTGCCGAATATCCTTCGCAAGATCGGCGCCCCCACGCAAGAATACGCGAATTCGGCCCGATCCGCCAACTGCATTCGCAAGGACGTTCCGCATGAATCGTGTTTATATTCATTAACGCAAGGGAACATGGGCTGAATGCCCTCAAATGGAGAAAAGCAGTATGCGCGTCGGTTGCCCGCAGGAAATCAAGAACCACGAGTATCGCGTCGGCCTTACCCCGGGGTCAGTCCGCGAATACGTCGCGCATGGTCATGAAGTACTCGTCGAAACCGGAGCCGGCGCGGGTATCGGCGCCGATGACAACGCCTACCGCGCCGCCGGCGCCAGGATCGCCAAGACGGCGGCGGAAGTGTTCGAGCGTTCCGACATGATCGTCAAGGTCAAGGAGCCCCAGCCGGACGAGTGGGTGCAGCTCCGCGAAGGCCAGATTCTCTATACATATCTGCACCTTGCGCCCGACCCGGAACAGACCCGCGGTCTGCTTGCCTCCGGCGTCACCGCTGTCGCCTACGAGACCGTGACCGACGACCGCGGCGGCCTGCCGCTGCTCGCGCCGATGTCGGAAGTCGCCGGCCGCCTGTCGATCCAGGCCGGCGCCACCGCGCTGCAGAAGGCCAATGGCGGCCGCGGCGTGCTCCTCGGCGGCGTTCCGGGCGTGCTGCCCGGCAAGGTCGCGGTCATCGGCGGCGGCGTCGTCGGCCTGCATGCCGCCAAGATGGCGGTCGGGCTCGGCGCCGACGTCACCATCATCGACCGCTCGATCCCGCGCCTGCGCCAACTCGACGACATCTTCAACGGCCGCGTCCACACCCGCTACTCCACGGTCGAGGCGCTGGAGGAGGAGTGCTTCTCCGCGGACCTGATCGTCGGCGCGGTGCTGATCCCCGGCGCCGCTGCGCCCAAGCTCGTCACCCGGGAGATGCTGTCCGGCATGAAGAAGGGCGCGGTTCTCGTCGACGTCGCCATCGACCAGGGCGGCTGCTTCGAAACCTCGCACGCCACCACCCATGCCGACCCGACCTACGAGGTCGACGGCATCATTCACTACTGCGTCGCCAACATGCCGGGTGCGGTGCCGGTCACCTCGGCGCACGCGCTCAACAACGCCACGCTGCATTACGGACTGCAGCTCGCCGACAAGGGCCTGAAGGCGCTGACCGACGACCATCACCTGCGCAACGGCCTGAACGTCCACCGCGGCAAGATCACCAACCGCGCCGTCGCGGAAGCGCTCGGCCTCGAACTGGCCGAGCCGAAGCAGGTGCTGGCCGCCTGATCTTCGACCTCCTGCACTAGCTGTCAGCGCCCGCCTTCCGGCGGGCGTTGTCTTTTCCGGCCCGGCCTCATCTCGGTCTAGCGCAACTCCGACTTGATCCTGAACGGGTTGGCCGAGCGCTGGTCGCTGTTGCCGTCGGTCACCTCGAGACGGTAGGTGCCGGCCTTGGCGATGGGCAACCGTGCATCGGTCACGCCGCCGGGACGCGGCGGGCCGACCCATTGGCCGGCATTGCCGTCGACATCCCAGAGACGGACGAAGATATCGAGCGCCGGATCGACCTCGTCGACGACCACCGAAAGCTCCCCCGGCCCGGGCGCCTCGATGGCGAACCAGTCCGTATCGCCGCGCGGCAGGATATACGCCTTGTGGGCCTCGCCGGAGCTAAGCGGTTTCGCCGCGCCATAGCTGTCGTTGGGCTCGAGCGGATCGTCGGTCGGCGTCAGTCGCGTGCGCAGCACGGCGTGGCGGATGGATCGATCGTCGCTGTAGCCGTCCGTGATCTCGATGAAATAGCTGCCCGCCCGGGGCAGATCGGCGACGCCCTCGGTCAGGCCGCCCTTGCGGTAGGGCGCCACCCAGTCGTGCAGCAATTGCCGGTCGGCGGTCCAGACGCGGTAGTGCAGGTCGAGATTGTCCGGCCCTTCGTCGATCTCGACCCTGAGCTCGCCCGACGTCGGAGCCTCCACCCGGAACCAGTCCAGATCCCCGCGCGGCAGGATGTTGAACAAGATCTCGCCGCCCGGCGTCAGCGGCGCGGCGCTCGCCATGCCGTTGTTCGGCTCATATTGATCGGGTTGCGGCGTGAACACGGTTTCCAGTTCGAACAGATCTGAGCTGCCCTGGTCGGAATAGCCGTCGGCGATCTCGATGAAATAGCGCCCGGGCGCGGGAAGGTCGGCGAAGGTCTCGACGTCGCCGCCGGCCCTCAGCGGTCCCGTCCAGTCCTTCACCAGATCCTTGTTGGCGTTCCACACGCGCAGCTGGATGTCGAGGTTCTGCGGCGATCCGCTGGCGAGAAGCTTCAGTTCGCCCGGTTGGTCTACATCGAGGCTCAGCCAGTCGGTGTCGCCGCGCGGGAAGATCGCGATCCGGTCGCGTCCGGTCGCCGTGCGGTGCGAGGCCAGGCCGAACGCGTTGTTGGGTTCGATCGCGTCGCCGACCGGCTTGAAGTCGATCGCGAGGTCGAAGGTCCGTGTGCTCGCCTGATCGCTGTATGAATCCGCCATCTCGATCGCGTAGATGCCCGGCTCCGGCAACTCCGCCTCGAGGACGGTGTCGCCGCCCGGCCTCGGCGGCACCTGCCAGTCCTTCACCACGGCCCCGTCGAGGGTCCACAGCCTTATCGCGACGTCGAGGTTTTCCGGCACGTTTGCGGCGCGCACCGCGAGCAGGCCCGGTTCTCCGACCCACAGCTTGAACCAGTCCGCGTCGCCGCGCGGCCAGATTGCCGGCCGGAACGTCGCCGTCGGCGGAATGGGCGATGCGCTGCCGATCGTGCCGTTCGGCTCGTACGGATCGTCTGCCGGGGTGAATTCGGCCTTGACCACGAACACATCCGGCGACGATGCGTCATTGTAGCTGTCAGCGAGTTCGACGAAATAGGTTCCCGGCCGAGGCAGCGGATAGCGGCCGTCCAGCGCGCCGCCCGGCCGGGGCGCGCTCTGCCAGTCGACGACGACCTGCTTGTCGGCATTCCAGACCCGCGCGACGAGGTCGAGCGCGGCGGGCGCGGGATCAACGGAAAGCCTGAGTTCGCCCGCGATCGGAACCGTGAAGCTGAACCAGTCCGCATCGCCGTTCTGCGAGATGGTCGCGGAGATGTCGGCCGCGAGCGGGATCGGCTGCGCCTGGCCGAAATTGTCGTTGGCCGCTGCCTCCGCCACCGGAACGGCAGGCGCCGGCTTCCAGTCGGGCGCTGGTGCGACGGCCGCCGTATCCGCCCAGGCCGGCTTGTGCAGCACCCGGTCGCCGAAAAAGTTTCCCGGCCGCGCCGATCGCTCGGCGCCGTTCCCGGCGGACCGCGCCGAGGCGATTTCGACCGTCTCCTCGGCCGGAGCGCCCGCCGCGGCGGCGGCCTGCGCCAGGAGCTTGGATTCAGGCGTCGGCTTCAGATAGACCTCGTCGACCAGCCGGACGAGAAGTTCGGGCCGCTGCTTGCCCGCCGTCGATTCGAACACCCGGCCCGCCGCGCGCCGGAACATCAAGCCTACCTCGACGCCGGGCTGCGCGATCTCCTGCAGCAGCGCCTGCGTATAAGGCGAGTTGCCACCCTGCCCGTCGGCGGCGACCTCTCCCGCCGCCGCGGCGTAAGCGATGATCGCGCCGCGTCCGGACAGCCGCATCAGCGACAATCCACGGATCGGCTCCACGGCCCGGGTCTCGCGCGCTTCCTTCAGCAGCACGTCGAGATACGGATTGTCGCGGCAGGCATCCAGCACGACGAGCGCCACGCGCGCCCGGCGCTCCATCTCGCGCACCACCTCGCCGATGTCGATCGCGCTGTAGCGCAGGGAGCGCTCAGAACTCACGTCGACGTCGATGGGCAGCAGGAAGTTCTCGCCGCCGATCTGCATTCCATGTCCGGCATAGAACAGGAAGGCGATGTCGCTTCCGGCGAGTTTGCGGCTGAATTCGTCGATCGTGTCGATCGCCGCCCGCCGGTCCGTGTCCGTCGCCAGCGTCACCGCAAAACCGAGATCCTCCAGCACGGCGGCCATCGCCTTGGCGTCGTTGATCGTGTTGGCCAGCGTCCCGGTGCCGGAATAGGCACCGTTGCCGATCACCAGCGCGACGCGGCGTTCTTCCGCGACGCCGGAGGCCATTGCGCCGTAGAGCAGAGCGATGAAGACAAGCGAACCGGCGACCCATGAGCGCATGGAAGCCAACCCCGTCCCGTTTCCCGCAGCGATGCTACACCGTCTCGCGGCAAGCGGATAGCCAAGTCCCGACGCCGGCAATGGTCAGCGCAAAACGTGTCCAAATCGCGTGCGGGAACATCTTGTGCAACAAAAAAGCCGGGCTTCGGCCCGGCTTCCTCGACATCGTGACCTGGCGCCGGTTCATCCGCGGCCGCCACGTCGATCGATGGCTTTGTCTAGCGTGCGAACGTGACAGGTATGCGACGGCCGGTTCAAGGCCGCGCGAGAATCTCGGCCCGCTCCGCGAGCGTCATCGGGTGAACCTCTTCCCTGACCTGCGCCACGGGATTGAACCCGATCTTCTGGTAGAGTGGCAGGGCGGCGGGATGATCGAGCGTGCAGGTCTGGACCACGACGCGCTGCGGCCCGCGCGACCAGGCGGCCTCGATCGCGGCACCCAGGAACCAGCGTCCGATCCCCTGCCCCGTGGCGTTCTCCATCAGCCCGAAATAGACGAGTTCCATCATCCCCTCGTCCAGCGGCGCGACCTCGAACATGCCGGCCGGCACGCCGTCGAGATGCAGCACGCGGATGTCGCGCGCCGGGTCCGCGAGCTTGCCGGCCAGGTCCTCGTCGGACAGCCTCAGCGCGTTCACCCAGTGCCATTTCCGCCCGATCCGGTCGATCAGGTAGCGGTAGAAATGGTTCGGCATGTGCCGCGCCTTCAACAGCGCGATCGGCCTGTTGTAGGGGATCGGCGCATAATGCGCCGGCTGCGAGGTCATTTCCAGGAAGGTGACGGTGACCGGGATCGTCTCCGGCTTTTTCGGCGTTTTCATGCCTCGTCTTTCACCACGGGCGTGTCGGTCCGTCCACCCCATTCCGTCCACGAGCCGTCATAAAGCTTGGTGTCGCGGTGCCCGAGCGTCTCCAGCGCGAGTGCGACGACCGCCGCGGTGACGCCCGACCCGCAGGACGTCACGACCGGCTTGTCCAGATCGACGCCGGCCTCCGCGAAAGCCTGCTTCAACTCGTCGGGCGGAAGCAGCCTGCCGTCCCGCGACAGTGAGATCGCCGGGACATTGTGGGCCCCGGGCATGTGTCCGCCGCGCACGCCGGCCCGCGGTTCGGGATCCCGGCCGGCGAAGCGTCCCGCCGGCCGCGCGTCGGCGATCTGCCGCCCGCCTCCCTCGACGATCGCGCGCATCTCGTCGAACGAGGCGACGCGACTTGCATCGAAATCCACCTCGAAGAGACAGGACGCCACCTTGGTCGGCTGCCTGGTCACCAGCCGGCCCTCCTTCTTCCATCCGTCGATGCCGCCTTCGAGGACATAGACCTTCTTCGCGCCCATCGTGCGGAACATCCACCAGACGCGCGGGGCGGAGAAGAAGCCCGGCCCGTCGTAGACCACGATCGTATCGTCCCGCGAAATCCCCATCGACCCGGCGAAGGTGGCGAAGATGAGCGGCGAAGGCATGGTGTGCGGCAATGGCGATCCCGGCTCCACGACGACGTCGTGGTCGAAGAAGACGGCGCGCGGGATGTGGCCGGCGTCGTACTCCGCCTTCGCATCGCGCCCCTGCGCCGGCAGGTACCACGAGCCGTCGATCACCGACAGGCCGGGATCGTTCAGATGCTCCGCCAGCCAGGCCGAGGACACGGTGAAGCCTGTGGGTGATGTCGACATCGATTCCTCCGGGAATGGCGCCACCTTATCGGCGGCGCGATCCATCGCAAGCAATTTGAGCAGGGAGATTGCCGGCTCCGCCGCGACGAAATAGTCTCGTCGCGAACCGGAAGGAGCAACTCCGATGCTGCGATCGCTTGCCCTGGCACTTCTTCTTGTCTGCGCACACGCCGCGGCCGCCGCGGAGGACCAATCCTCTCCCCCGCCCTCCGATGGCGGCACGCATCAGTGCGAGCGCAGCAAGGGCGAGGCGCAGACCTCCTGACGCGACGGTCGGCGTCCGTCAGACCGCCGGCATCGGGCCAAACCTGAGCCTGAACCGCCGGTTCTCTCGCCCCTTCTTCTCGATCTTGCCGACATGGATCTCGCCGATCTCGCCGGTAGAGCGCACATGGGTGCCGCCGCAGGGCTGGCTGTCCACCGAGGCGTTCTCGCCGATGCAGACCAGCCGGATCCGACCGGTGCCGTTCGGCGGGCGCACGTTCTTCGACTTCACCAACGCCGGATTGGCGGCCAGCTCCTCGTCGGTGATCCAGCGGGTGAAGATCGGATGGTTTTCCGCCACCAGCTTCATCAGCGCCTCCGTCACCGCCTCCTTGGTAACGCCGGCATCAGGCATGTCGAAATCGACGCGGCTGTCGTCCTCGGCGACCGACGCGCCGGTGATCGGAAAGGGACAGACGACCGTCAGCAGATGGCAGGCCGCATGCATCCGCATCAGCTTGAGCCGCCGCTCCCAGTCGATCGCGAGTTTCACCCGCGCACCGACCTTGGGCAGCGCCGCGCCTTCAGCCGCAACGTGGATGATCTCGTCCTTCGTCTCGCCGGTCACCGTCGCCGCGACCGGGACGACCGTGCCGTCGGCAAGCGTCATCGTTCCGGTGTCGCCCGGCTGGCCGCCGGATGTCGCATAGAACACCGTCCGGTCGAGAACGACGCCACCGCGTTCGGTGACGGCCAGCACCTCTGCCTCGGCCTCCGCAAGGTAGGCATCCTCGCGGAACAGCGGCTCGGTCCTGAGCGCCATCAGGCGACTGTCTCGAACGGCACGTCGATCTGCGGCGTGCGGTCCATCCAGTCGGGAATCGGCAGGTCCTTGCCGCGCAGGAAGTCCGGATTGAACAGCTTCGACTGGTAGCGCGTGCCGTAGTCGCAGAGAATCGTCACGATCGTGTGGCCCGGTCCCAGTTCCTTCGCCAGCCGGATAGCGCCGGCGATGTTGATGCCGGTCGAGCCGCCGAGGCAGAGCCCCTCTTCCTGCACCAGGTCGAAGATGATCGGCAGCGCCTCGGCATCAGGGATCTGGTAGGAGAAGTCGGGCGTGAATCCTTCGAGATTGGCGGTGATGCGGCCCTGGCCGATGCCCTCGGTGATCGAGCTGCCTTCCGACTTCAGCACGCCCTCCGTGTAGAAGCTGTAGAGCGCCGCGCCGAGCGGGTCGGCGAGCGCGATCTTGACGTCGCCGCTCTTCGCCTTCAGCCCCATCGCCACGCCGGCCAGCGTTCCGCCGGTTCCGACCGCCGCGACGAACCCATCGACCTTGCCGCCCGTCTGCGTCCAGATTTCCTGAGCCGTCGTCACCACATGACCGTCGCGGTTGGCGACATTGTCGAACTGGTTGGCCCAGATCGCGCCGGCAGGCTCCGACTTCGCCAGCTGCTCGGCCAGCCGCCCCGAGACCTTCACGTAGTTGTTCGGGTTCTTGTAGGGCACCGCCGGCACCTCGATCAGCTCGGCGCCGAGCAGGCGCAGCGCGTCCTTCTTCTCCTGGCTCTGGGTATCGGGGATGACGATCACGGTCCGGTAGCCTAGCGCCTTGGCGACCACGGTCAGCCCGATGCCGGTATTGCCGGCCGTGCCCTCGACGATCACCCCGCCGGGCTTCAGCAGACCGCGCTTCTCGGCATCGCGGATGATGAACAGGCCGGCGCGATCCTTTACCGACTGGCCGGGATTCATGAACTCCGCCTTGCCGAGGATTTCACAACCGGTCTCCTCCGAGGCCCGCCTGAGACGGATCAGCGGGGTGTTTCCGATGGCATCGATGACGGAACTGAACATGGGACTTCCTTGCCTGCGCGCCCGTGGGCTTGCCTGATAAGCGTTCCGGTTTAGAAACCCCCGCGCTTCGCCGCAAGGGAGCATTTTTCTCCGCCGTGCCCGATCGGCGGTGTTTGTGCCCCCTACAGACCCGGACGAGCAATGGGCGGCGCGGTCTCTTGCCCTGTCCACAGATTTGCGGACAGGTTCCGCTTCCCCCTCGACCGGGGCGCCAAACACTGCCAAGACTGTGCCCAATCGGCCTGCGAAGAAGCCCGATGAGTTTGGGAGATGACAGTTTGAACGACAAGTCGCGGGCGCGCCGGCCTTCCTGCGCGCAGATCGTCAGGGCGGACGGCGTCCGGTTCGTAGCCGTGTGGAGCCGATCCGCTCCGGCCGGGCGCGCATGCACACTCCTTCCGCACACAGCACTCTGAGCCCGCGACGATGTCTCTCTACCGCGCACGCCCGCAGGACGGCATCGCCTGGATCACCGGAGCCTCGACCGGCATCGGCCGCCAGCTCGCCCTCGATCTCGCCGCGGAGGGCTACACCGTCGCCGCCACGGCGCGCGACGAGGAGAGGCTGGCCACCCTCAGCCAGGATGCTGCCGGCCGCAAGGGCCGGATCGTCCCCTTCCCCGCCGACGTCACCGAAAGCGCTGCCATGGCCGCCACCGTGGAGGCGATCGAGCGTGAGCTCGGCCCGATCGTGCTGGCCGTCTTCAACGCCGGCACCTACTATCCCGTGCGCGGCACCGAGCCGAAGGCCGAACGGTATGTGCGGACCTATCAGATCAATGTCTTCGGCGTCGTATTCGGTCTCGTCCCGGTCGTGGAGCGGATGAAGTCGCGCGGCCGCGGCCAGGTCGCGATCACCGGCTCTGTGACAGCGTATGGCGGCTTGCCCACCGCGTCGGCATACGGCGCGTCGAAGGCGGCGCTGACCAACATGGCCGCGTCGCTGAAGTTCGACCTCGACCTGATCAATGTCCGCATCCAGATCATCAATCCCGGCTTCGTCGAAACGCCGCTCACCGAGAAGAACGAGTTTCCGATGCCGGCCCTGATGCCGGTCGACAAGGCGTCGCGCCGCATCGTTCAGGGACTGACCTCGGGCGGCTTCGAGATCACGTTTCCGCGCCGGCTGAGCTGGGCGCTCAAGGCGGTCAACATGCTGCCCTACTGGCTCTATTTCCCGATCATGGCCAAGGTCACGGGCTGGGACAGGCGTCGGCGCGGCTAGCCGCGGCGGGCTTCGATGCTGCTGCGCAGGACGCGCTGCTCGGCCTCGCCGAGCGGAAAACTCCACATCAGCATGATCGCCCCGACCTTCAGCGCCAGCGGCAGCCAGACATAGATCGAGACCAGCGCCGTCACCGCGCCCGCGTCGTTGGGCCCGTCGGGCACGAAGCCGAACAGGGCCAGCAGCGGAAAGACGATGCCGACGCCCGCCGCCAGCGACAGCTTGGTCGACAGGCTCCAGGCCGCGAAATACAGCCCCGAGCGCTGCTCGCCGGACGCAGCCGTGTCCACGTCGATCACGTCGGCCTGGATCGAGGCAGGCAGCGACAGGTCGAAGCCGAGGCAGAAGCCCGTCGCGACGCAGATCGCTCCGAAGGCCAGCACGTCCCCCTCGCCCAAAAGCGGCACGAGCGAGAACAGCGCGCAGTTGACCAGCATCGCCAGGCACCAGGCGCGATGCTTGCCGACGCGGGCGGCTAGCCGTACCGCGAGCGGCACGCCGGCGATCCCAGACAGGAAATAGACGAACAGAAGCGGCCCGCGCATCTCCGCCGCGCCGAGCCGCTCGGAGACGAAATAGAGGAACAGCGTCGCCGGGATACCGTTGGCGAGCCCGTTGACGAAATAGGCCGCGATCAGCCGCAGAAACGGCCGGTTGCGCACCATGTGGCCGAGCCCCGCCACCAGCGACACCCTCGACATGCTGTACTCGACCGGCTCCGGCACCGCCACAGCCGTCAGGCCGCCGAGCATCAGCAGCAGCGCGGCCGTCAGAAGGCCCAGTGCCGCCAGTCCGTGCACCCCGTCCGCCGTCTCCACCCCGACCGCGAAGGGCACCGCGATGGCGACGAGCGTGCCGACAAGCGTCATCCCCTCGCGGAACGCGGCGATCCGCGACCGCTCGGCATAGCCGCCTGCAAGTTCGGCGCCCCAGGCCGTGTAGGGCAGCAGCGTCGCCGTATACCCCAGCGACAGCGCCGTGCCCCAAAACGCCAAATAAGATGTGCCGGCGCCCGCCGGGGGCCAGAACACCATCACGCAGGCAAGCGACGTCAGCGGCAGCGACAGCACGAACACCGCCCGCCGGCGGCCGATCCCAGGGCGCCAGCGGTCGGCTGCCCAGCCGATCAGCGGATCGGACACCGCATCGAGGATGCGAACCAGGAGAAGGGCCGAACCCACCGCCGCCAGGGGCAGACCCAACGTCTCCGAGTAGAAGGTCGGCACGATGATGTAGAGCGGCAGCGTCAAGGCTGCCAGCGGCAGCGCCGGCAGCGCATAGGTCAGCAGTGTCGTCGGCTTCATGCGGCCCCGTCCGGTTTCCTCTGCTATACGCGGCATTTGCCGCGCCGGTTTCATTGCCGCGATTGCACACCGCCTTTTTGCAAGCTACCGATGGGCGGTCTCGGGTCGGGAGGGTCCTGTGGGGCGGATCATCGTCATTCTCGTCATCCTGGTCTTTGCCGGCCTCGGCGCCCTCTATCTCCTCGGTCCCCGCACCCCGAGCGAGGCAACAGTGACCTTCGACCCCGCTTCGATAGGCGCCGACCCTCAGGCCTATCTTGCCGCCGCGGAGGCCAAGGTCGCCAACATCCGCCCCGGACTCGCCAAGGAAATCGTCTGGGCCTATCCCGCGTCCCGCGCCAAGACCCCTCTGTCGATCGTCTACATCCACGGCTTTTCCGCCTCGAAGGGCGAAGTCCGTCCCCTCCCCGACAAGGTCGCAGCCGCGCTCGGCGCGAACCTCTATTTCACGCGCCTGGCCGGCCACGGCCAGGACAACGCCGCGATGGGCGATGCCAGCCTCAACGGCTGGATCAACGATACGGCCGAAGCGCTCGCCATCGGCCGCGCCATCGGCGAAAAGGTCATCGTCATCGCCACCTCGACCGGCGGCAGCCTGGCGGCCTACGCGGCGGCCCAGCCCGCGTTGTCGAAGGACGTCGCCGCGTTGGTGCTGATCTCGCCCAATTTCGGCGTCCAGGCCTCGGGCGCCGGCCTGCTCACCGGTCCCTGGGGCCTGCAGATCGCCGAACTGCTGATCGGCAAGGAGCGTGGCTTCGAGCCCGCCAACGATCTTCAGAAACAGTTCTGGACCTACACCTATCCGACGAAGGCGACGCTGCCGATGGCCGCGACCGTGGCGCTGGCCCGCCGGCAGTCCTACGACAAGGTCACTATCCCGGCCCTGTTCATCGTCAGCGACGGCGACCAGGTGATCAAGCCGGACGAGGCCAAGGCCGTCGCCGCCGCCTGGGGCGGCCCGCACCAGCTGATGGCCGTCGACAACCCCGGCGATCCGTCCAGCCACGTGCTCGCCGGAGATGCGCTGTCGCCGAAGATGACGGAGCCCACGGCGAATAAGATTATCGAATGGATAAAGTCGCTTGGCCTGACACCCTGATATTCAGGATCAATTCCGCGAGCCGGCAATAGGCCCACTTCCGCCGCTAGGCTGGCGAAGGATTGGAACACCATCGGCACCCACCCGACGGCCGGCGGCGGAAAATCCGCCGCCGGCAATGGCCGGCTCTCTCGCGCCTACTTGCTCAGGCGTTCTGCGATCTGCGCGAACAGCGCGAGGTTTTCCTCGTCGCGCCCGACAGGCTCGGGCGTGTGCGTGATCTTGACGATCACCATGTCATTTGTCGGATCGACATAGATGAACTGGTGGTGCAGCCCCATCGCCGCGTAAGCGTCCGAGCCAGCGAACGTCCACCACTGATACTGGTACCCGATCGGCTCGCCTGGGGCGACGGGCTCGTAGCCCTCGTCCGGCACGGTCGCCTGGCGTACCCAGTCGGCCGGCACCACCTGCTTGCCGTTGGCCATGCCGCCGTTGAGGAACATCAGGCCGAAGCGGGCGTGGTCGCGCGCCGTGACGGCGAGCCCGGCGCCGAAGAATTCGCGCCCCACCGAATCCGGTCCGTCCATGATCCAGTAAGCGTCGCTCTCCATGCCGGCCGGCTTCCACAGCTTCTCGGACATGTATTCCGAACCGGTCTTGCCCACCGCCTTCTCGAGGATGCAGCCGAGCACGCTTGTGTCGAGCGTCGCGTAGTTGAAGACGGCGTCGGGCTTGTTCGGCCCCGCCTTCGATTCCTTGGCCGCATAGTCGCACCACCGGTAGCGATAGGCGACCAGCGAATTGTCGTGCACCTTCGTCAGCTGCGTCTCGCTGCCGAACTGATAAACCTCCAGCCAGTCGACGCCCGAGCGCATGCGCAGGAGGTCGCGAATCGTCGGGCCGTCATAGCCCGTGCCCTTCATCTCCGGCAGGTAATCCGTCACCTTGTCGTCGAGGCTCTTGATCGCACCGTCCGACAGCGCCAGCCCGATCAGCGTCGAGACATAGGACTTGGCGACGGAGAAGGTGAGGAAGCGCGTCTTGGCATCGCTGCCGTTGCGATAGGTCTCATGCACGATCTTGCCGCCCTTGACGACGACGAGCGCATTGGTGGCCGTGGCTTCGAGCGCGTCGGTCAGGCTCATCGTCTTGCCGCCGATCGTGTATTCGCCCTCCAGGGCGACGGATTCGCTCTGCAGGTCCCAGACGTCGCCGCCCGCGGCCACGCCGCGGGTCGCGAACATCTGGTCCATGTGCTGGAACGTCAGGTAGTTCAGGCTCGGCTCGAACATGTGCGCGCGAGCATTGATCATCGTCGGCGTGAGCCAGCGTGCGTCGTCCTGGGCCATCGCCTGCGGAACCGCCCCGAACAGCGCTGCAGCCATGGCAAGCGGACAAATGCCCGCCGCGAGATTGAATTTCGACATGAAGATACCTCCCGTGTTGATCGGCCCCTCCCGGCGGGCGGCACTCCTCCTCGCCGCTCGCCTTGGGTCTGGTTCCATTGATTGTTATACAATGTAACCATTGGTAACATTGCCTGAAACGAAGGACTCGTCAATAGTCCGCAGTGCCGGTATCGCTGTCCGTCCGGATGACCACCGAATGGTCCGCCGCCGGACTGCCCCGTGTCGGGGGATTGGGGAACGCATGGGCCTTTCGCAAAGCGCCGGAAAGAAGACCGGCTACCATCACCACGATCTGCGCGCCGCATTGGAAGAGGCTGCGCTCGGCTTCATCGCCGAGCGGCAAAGCCCCGACTTCTCCTTGCGGGAACTGGCGGCGGCCACCGGCGTGTCCCACCCGGCCGTCTACCGCCATTTCGCCGACAAGGCGGCCCTGCTCGAGGCCTTGGCGGCGCGGGGCTTTGCCGAACTGCGCCGCTACCAGCAGGTCGAGCTTTCCAGGGCCGGCCCCAGAGGTCTCGATCAGCTGGATGCGCTGAACGACGCCTACATCCGCTTCGCGGCGGAAAACCCCGGTGCGTTCTGGCTGATGTTCGGCAATCGCAGCGAGGAGGTGAGCCGCGCCAAATCGCGCGAGCGCATCAATGCCGACGCGCTCAAGTCGCTCGTCGATGCCATCGAACGCTGCCAGGCCGAAGGCGACATCATCCCCGGCGACCCCTACCGGATCGCCGGCTATCTCGTGATGGCGCCTCACGGCTACGCCTGCTACTCGAACCAGGACCGGGCGATGATCGGCATCGACGAGCGCATGATGAGCGCCCGGATGCTGGGCGATATCGCCCTTATTCCGGTGCTCACGAGACCGCCGTCTCCGCAGGAGATCGCGCAGCGCTTCTTCGCCGCCAGGCCGGCGCGCCCCCGCGCGGACGGATAGGGCGTCAGCCGCGGATCGCCGCAGGCTTGGCGTCCTTTGCGGACAGGTAGGCGACAAGCGCCACGACAAGCATCGCCGCATAGAACAGGAACAGCGTCCGGTAGGCCGCCGTCGGTTCGCCCGGCACGGTCGACGCGGTGACGACCGCACCGGTCGCGAACTGCATCGCGCCGACGCCGCCGATCGAGAAGAAGTTCATCAGCGTAACACCCCTGCCCGTCAGGTGCGCCGGCAGGAAGGCACGCGCATGCGCCATGAGAAGCCCGTAGCTCGCGCCGGTGATGCCGATGAGCACGAGCACCACCGTATCGGCGCCAATCCCGCCGCCTGCATGGAAGGCAAGCCAGAGGACCGCGGAAAGGCTCAGGAGATTGCCGGTCGCCGCCACCCATTTGCGGGTGCGCAAGATCTGGTCGAGCGGCCCGTAGATGAAGTTCCCGGCGACCATCGCAAGGGCCATGAACAGCGTCACCTGGCCGATGACAAGGGCGCTCGCCCCGTAGACGTCGGCGAGATAGGGGCCCGCCCACAGGCCTCGGATACCGACCGCTGGCGCGTAGTTGATCGCCGTCAGCGGGATGAGCGGCCATAGCACCCGCAGCCGGAACAGTTCGAGATAGCCGGCAAAGCCGGTGGAGCCGTCATGCCCCTGTGGCTTCGCCGGATCGCGCACGAGGACAGCGATCGCCAGCGCGACCGCGATGGTCAGCACGCCCAGCGCAGCGATCACCCAGCGCCAGCCGAAGGCCTCCGCCGCTGCGGCAAGCGGCGACGTGCCGAACACATTGCCCGCCGAACCGACGCCGATCAGCGTCGAGGTCAATATCGCCAGCCGCGCCGGCGAGAATTCGCGCGCGAAGATGAACACCGAGGCCATCAGCACCGGCGCGCATCCCATGCCGATCAGCGCCATCGCGAACGTCACCATCCACGGCGTGGTGGCGGCGGCGAACAGGAACGCGCCCCCGCCCCCGCAGATGCCGAGCAGCACCGCGGCCGTGCGCTTCGGCCCGAAGCGGTCGAGCGATACGCCGACGACGAACTGCATCAGCGCGAACGCGATGAACCAGGCGCCGGACGCGACCGACAGATCGGCCTTCGTCGCGCCGAGTTCGGCCATCAGCGCCGGCGTCAGCACGGCGAGGAAGGAGCGGAAGAATTGCGACAGCACATAGGCCGCCGTCAGGGCTGCGATGCCCGCCATGTAAGCGTTTCCCGATTGTTGCCGGCGGCTCTGCGGCCGCCTGTCTCAGGCCGGGGTAAACGATGATGGCAAGGTCATCAATGTGCCAACGGCCCCGCGAGGGGGCCGTCGGTTGGGTCAGGCGGCGAGTTTACGCCGCGCGGATGGCAGGCTTTCCGCCGAAACCGCGGCGCTTGCCGCGGAACGGCTTGCGCTCGCCGGCCGGCGCGCCGCCGGGTTTGCCCTGCGCGGTGCGGTTGGCGCCGCCCTTGTGGTTGCGGTTGCCGCTGTGGTTGCCGTTCTCGTGGCGCGGTTTTGCCCGCGGGTCCCGATACGGCGCCTCGCGCGGCTCGTTCCTGTTCACGGCCGGGTCCGGCTGGTCGGTGTGGTCTGCGATCACCGCGATCTTCATGCGGGTGATCCGCTCCACCGCGCGCAGCTTGGCGAACTCGGCCGGATCGCACAGCGTGATGGCCACGCCGTCGGCGCCGTTGCGCCCGGTGCGGCCGATCCGATGGACGTAGCTCTCCGGCTCGTCCGGCAGGTCGTAATTCACGACATGCGAGATGCCGGGCACGTCGATGCCTCGCGCCGCGATGTCCGTCGCGACGAGAATGCGCACCGAGCCGTCGCGGAAGTCGTTGAGCGCCTTCTGCCGGGCGTTTTGCGACTTGTTGCCGTGGATGACCGCCGCGCTGAATCCGTCCCGCTCCAGGTCGCGCGTCACGCGGTCGGCGCCGTGCTTGGTGCGCGAGAAGACGATGACCGACTTCATCCGCTCGTCGGCCAGCATGCCGGCCAGCACCTGCCGCTTCTGCTTGACGCGGGCGATGACCAGTCCCTGCTTGATCTCGGTCGCGGTCGTCGCCGGCGGTGCCGCCTCGACGCGCACCGGGTTCTTCAGCAGCGATTTCGCCAGGTCGGCGATCTCGTCGGGCATGGTCGCTGAGTAAAGCGCGGTCTGGCGCTCGGGATGGGTCGCCTTCGACAGCCGGCGCACGTCGTTGATGAAGCCCATGTCGAGCATGCGGTCGGCCTCGTCGAGCACCAGCCAGCGCGTCTCGGAGAGCTTCACCTCGCCCTCGCGGACGAGGTCGGTCAGCCGTCCGGGCGTGGCGATCAGGATGTCGACGCCGGGCGCCATCTTCTTCACCTGGCTGCCGCGCGACACGCCGCCCAGCACCAGCGCGGTCGAAATGTGCAGGCCCTTGGCCAGCACCTTGATCGTGTCCTCGATCTGCACCGCGAGTTCGCGGGTTGGCGCGAGGATCAGCGCGCGCGCCGTCTTCGGCAGCCGCTTGGCGCCGATGGCGATGATTTTCGTCAGGATCGGCAGCGAGAACGCGGCCGTCTTGCCCGAGCCCGTCTGGGCGATGGCGATGATGTCGCGGCCGGCCAGATGCGGCGGGATCGCCTTGACCTGGATCGGCTTCGGCTCGGCGAAGCCCGACGCGATGGTCGACTTCAGCAGGTTGCCGGTGATGCCGAGCGCGGCGAAGCCGGACGGGGCGGTATTGGTTTCAATGTTCACTTCGGTGTTCAAAATGCTCTTCCTTCGGCGGCCGTCATCGGCCGCGCTCTGGCAGCCGTCACCGGCCGCGCGCAACGACGGACCCGGGGCGCAACCCGACCGTCAGGGATGTTCGTGAAACGACAAGGCGGCGGATAACCCGCTCGTTTGCGCTGTCGCGCCCGCATGCATCATGCCGCGGGGCTTGTCCGCCGGCCGTCGCGAGACGGGACGAAACAGACGCGACGAAGTCTCATTGGAGAAAGCCGCGACGTGCGGCCCAAGCGCCTATGGGCTGGCATATGGGGGAGTTCGCGGCAAAAGGCAATGGCCAAAGCACCTGGACGCCTTCGGGCGCATGGTCCGGAGCCGCGGCCTGCGCGGCGTCCGCATGCACCTGTGTCACCGCACCGCCTGTTCCATGAACCGCAACCGGATGGTTCGGCTCGCCTGGTTGCCCAGCGAGTTGGCGGCGATCTGGTTGAAGATATGGTTGGCGTAGGGCATGCGCACGAGTTCGACCTCGACACCGGCGGCGCTCGCCGTCTCCGCGAAGGCACGGACACTGTCGGACACGACGAGGCTGTCCTTGTCGGGGGCGATGATCAGTGTCTTCGGCGCGCCCGGGTGAACATAGGTCGCGGAGCTGATCGCCGCGATTCGGTCCGGATACTGCTCGGGTCGGCCGCCGACATAGCCTGTCATCAGCATCGCCGGTTCGAAGCCGGGGATCGGGTAGCCTCGCTCGTAGATCGCACCCGGGTCGACGGCGGGATATTGCACGGCTATCGCCCGGGGCACCGGGACCGCGCCGCCGCAGCCCGAAGCGATCTTGCCGGTCCCCGCACCGTATCCGACGTTGATGGCCAGGTTGCCGCCGGCCGAATCGCCCATCAGCACGAGGCGGGACGCATCGCCGCCCAGCCGCGCCGCGTTCGCGTGCGCCCAGGCCAGGCCGCAGGCGGCGTCCGGCGTGGCCTTGTCCCAGGTCGGCTCCCCCGGTGCGAAGACGCGGTAGTCGACGCTGACCGCCAGCCAGCGGCGGTCGGCGAACCAGCGCAGATCCGCCGCCGTCTCGGTGATGGTCCCTGCCATGAAGCCGCCGCCGTGGATATAGACGAGCATCGGCGAGGGTCCGGAGCCGCCGAGGGCCGCTCGATAGACTGCCGCCTTAAGGTCCCGCCCCTCGACAGTCGCAATCGTCTCGATCACGTCCGGGGCAGGTTCGCGCATCGTGGTCAGCAGAAACGCCGCAACCGGGTCCAGGCTGCCGCCTGCGGCCCGTGTGGCGACCGCGATCCGGCCCACGATCCAGCCGGATCCGATCGCCGCGACGGTGGCGATCACGACCGCCGCCAGGCCGATCCGCCGAGGGCCTTGACGGAGGCCGAGCGACGCCAGAGTAACGGACAGCAGCGCGACGACGAGAAGGTGCGGCCCGACCGTCGTCCAGACGAGGGACCCGATCATCGCGAACGCGCTGCCTGCAGGGTCCATCTGGGCGCCAGCAGCGAGAAGCAGCACTGCGGTGCCGAGCACGATCGCCACGAGGCATGCCAGCAGACGCATCATCTCCCCTCTCCACGCGTAAGGCGTGCAATGCGGGCGCGACATAGCCGTTGTCGGTCGACCCGGCCGGCGGCGCTGTCGGATCCCCTCACATCCCCTCCGCCATCTCCATCAGCTTCACCACCGTGTTCCAGTTGCGCGCCGTGTTCGCCACGCCGATCCCCTTGTCGAACTTCACGGCAAGCTTCGACGTCCCGAACCCGTTCGGCGTGTGCAGATAGGCGACGCGCTCGACCACCTCGATCCGCTCCCCGTCCGCCGCCGCCTCGCGCAGCTTCTCCACTGCGCCCTTCGGCGGGTCGTCCGCCAGCACCGCTGCGTGCAGGAATTTCGGCACGTCGAGCGCGTCTTTGAACGGGTTCTTCGCGATCAGGTCCGCCCACTCCTCGCGCGTCACGACATGGATGTCCTTGTCGAAACCGAACTCGGCCTTGCAGATCTTCGCGACCTCCGCTCTCACCGTCTCGCGCCCCTTGCCGCTCGAAAGCGCCGCATTGCCGCTGTTGATATAGGTCGCGACCTTGTCGAAGCCCGCTTCGGTCAGCTTCTCGCGCAGCTGCTTCACCGGCAATTGCGTCGCCCCGCCGACGCCGCGGAAGAGCAGGATGTAGACGGTTTTCGCGCGCGCCAAATCTCGAACCTCCTCGCCGTCAATCTCACCCCGCGCCGTCATTCTCACCTAACGCCGTCATTCTCGGGCTTGTCCCGAGAATCTACTGTCGTCACAGAAAATGACGACACCATAACCGTCAATATCGGCAAATTCTGGCAGGCCCGGGAATGACGTTCCTGGAGGGATGGTCAATCCGTCCCACTCAGATCAGCAGCCCCGCCAGCGTGGCGTTGCCGGCGATATCCTGATTGCCCGGCCGGCGGCAGATCGCCTAGTGGGCGATGAGTGCGGCTCCGGTGGGCCTGGACAGGGCAACCGCGCTCAGCACCGCCACCACTGCATGGCCGACGATGGTCGTCCAGATCATCGCAGTCGCAATTCCCGACAGCGCGACCGGAACCTGGATCACAACCTCGACGGCATTGAAGACCAGCGAGGCGATCAGCATCCCACGGACGACCCCGGCATCGGCAGCGTCGCGCAAAAGCACGCAGGCGATGCCCCAGCCGAGCGCGGTCGCCCCGTAGCCGCGCGCCACGCCGGCGCCTTCCGCCCCCAGATCGATGCCGAACTGGCCGAAGGTGAAGTCGGGAGCGATCAGCACGCTGACCGCAAACGGAAGGACCATCAGCGCATTGAGAATGCAGACGAGCTTGAACACCTTCCCCTCCGACGGTGAGACGACCCGACATTAACCTTCCCTTGGGTCACTTTCAACGCCGCCCTCATATCAGCAGCCCCGCCAATGTCTCGTTGTCGGTGATGTCCTGATAGGCCCAGCCGGCGGCGTCGAAGCGCTCGCGCAGGCGGTCGAAGTTCTTCCGGTCCTTCGTCTCGATGCCGATCAGCACCGAGCCGAAATTGCGCGCCGACTTTTTCAGGTATTCGAACCGCGCGATGTCGTCGTCGGGTCCCAGCAGGTCGAGGAAGGCGCGCAGCGCGCCGGGCCGCTGCGGGAAGCGGAAGACGAAATATTTCTTCAGCCCCTCGAAGCGCAGCGAGCGCTCCTTGACGTCCGGCAGGCGCTCGAAGTCGAAATTGCCCCCGGAGACCACGCAGACCACCGTCTTGCCCTTCAATTCCCTGCGCGGAATGTCCTTCAGCGTGTCGATCGCCAGCGCGCCCGCCGGCTCGAGCACCACGCCCTCGATGTTGAGCATCTCCAGCATGGTCGAGCAGAGGCGGTTCTCGGGGACGAGCTTCACCGCCTCGGCCGGAAAATCCTTCAGCTGCCTGAACGGTTCGCGGCCGATCTCGGCCACCGCCGCGCCGTCGACGAAATTGTCGACGCTTGCCAGCCGCACCCGCCTTCCGGCCACGAGGCTGTCGCGCAGGCTGGGCGCCCCGGCCGGCTCGGCGAAGACGAAGCGCGAGGCCCAGCCTGCGTCGCGGAGATAGCGCGTCACGCCGGCGGCCAGTCCGCCGCCGCCGACCGGCAGGATGACGATGTCGGCCGCCCTGCCCTTCGGCATCTGCCGGGCGATCTCGGCCGCCACCGTCGCCTGTCCCTCGATGATGTCCTTGTGGTCGAAGGGCGGCACCATCAGGCCGCCGCCCGCTTCCGCGAACTCCAGCGCGGCGCGCAGGCAATCCTCGAAGAAGTCGCCGACCAGCCGGATCTCGACGAATTCGCCGCCGAAGATGCGCGTCTTGTCGATCTTCTGCTGCGGCGTCGTCACCGGCATGAACACCACCCCCTTCTTGCCGAAGTGGCGGCAGACGAAGGCGAATCCCTGCGCGTGGTTTCCGGCCGAGGCGCAGACGAAGAGCTCGGCCTTCGAACCGCCCTTCAGCGCCTTGCGGAAGAAGTTGAACGCGCCGCGGATCTTGTAGGAGCGCACCGGGGACAGGTCTTCGCGCTTCAGCAGCACCCGCGCGCCGAACTTGCGCGACAGGTGCTCGTTCTCCTGCAGCGGCGTCGGGGAAAACAGCGAGCGCACCTCCTTCTCGGCGCGCGCCACGCCCTCCAGGAATGCCGTGTCCGTACCCATTGCCGCGCCTGCCGAAAGCTGTTGGTTCGAGCCGCGGCCTATTGCATATTCGGGCCGCGGAAGCCACCTTCCGCCGCGCCGCCCGAAGCGGCAAGTCCTGCAAGGTTACCGAGTGCACTCACTTTCGATCCGCGCGGCGATCCACATCTCGGCCGTCTTTGCGATCTACCTGTCGCTGGCGATGCTGATCCCGGCGTCGGTCGACCTTTTCTACGGCCACGACGACTGGAAGGTCTTCGCCTTCTGCGGCTTCTTCCTCGGCGGCCTGTCGCTGGCCGTGGCGCTCGCAACGCAGGGGCGAGCTCCGCCCGCGACGACGCGCTTCGGCTTCCTGCTGGTCAACATGCTGTGGATCACCATGGCGGTGGCCGGCGCGATCCCCATGCTCGCCGCGCCCTCCATCGACATGAGCCTGGCGGATGCGATCTTCGAATCCGTCTCCGGCATCACCACCACCGGCGGCACGGTCATCAACGGGCTCGACAACGCCCCGCCGGGCCTGCTGCTCTGGCGCTCGCTCCTCAACTACATGGGCGGGCTCGGCGTCATCGCGCTGGGTCTCTTCCTGCTGCCCTTCCTCAACATCGGCGGCATCACTTATTTCCGTATCGAATCGTCCGACATCGCCGACCGGCCGTTCGAGCGGCTGGCCACCTTCACCGTCAGCCTGATCGCCATCTACACCGCGCTCGTCGCCGCCTGTGCCCTGCTTTACGTCTCCTTCGGCATGCAGATCTTCGACGCCGTCAACCATTCGATGTCGACGCTCGCCACCGGCGGTTTTTCCACGCACGACACCTCGTTCGCGCGCTACGGCGACAATCCCGCGATCCTGTGGACGGCGTCGTTTTTCATGTTCATCGGCGGCCTGCCCTTCTCGATCATGATCCTCTTCGCCGTGCGCGGCCGCATCGATGCGCTCGGCGATCCGCAGATCCGGGTGTTCCTCGGCTACACGCTCGTCTTCGCCGTCGCCGTCGCGATCTATCTGCGCGTGTCGACCGGCGTGCCGTTCTTCTATGCGCTGACGCATTCGGCCTTCAATTTCATGTCGATCATCACGACCACGGGCTTTGCCAGCGACGACTACACCAAATGGGGTCCGTTCGCCGTCGCCTGCGTCTTCGTGGCGACCTTCCTCGGCGGCTGCTCGGGCTCGACCTCCGGCGGCATCAAGGCCTACCGGCTGCTGATCGTGTTCGAACTTCTCGCCAACGGCGTGCGGCGCCTGGTCTATCCCAACACCATCCACCCCGTCCGCTACGGCGACCGCAGCGTGCCCGACGACATGCAGCGCGCCGTCGTCCTCTTCGTCTCGTCGTTCATGGTCATCCTGATGATCGGCACCGTGCTTCTAGCCGCGACCGGACTTGACCTCGTCACCGCGCTCACGGGAGCGCTTGCCTGCATCACCAATGTCGGCCCGGGTCTCGGCGACATCATCGGCCCCGTCGGCAATTATTCGAGCCTGCCCGACGCGGCGAAATGGATCCTCTCCGTGCTCATGCTTCTCGGACGCCTCGAGATCCTGGCGGTTCTCGTCATCTTCTCGCCTGCCTTCTGGAGCCGCTGACCGCGCGTCTGGACTGTCGCTGCGCGAACCGCTACCAAGGTCAGGGGCACGGGTGGAGCATTCGAGCGGTGCAGTGATGTTGCGTGTCTGTCCCGGTTCGCCGCTCCCTGCAGCATTGGCGCTGGCAGCCGCGCTGTTCGCGTCCGGCTGCACCACGGCGCCGGAGCGTCCGCTCCTCTACGACCCGCCCGCCGTCTCGCAGCAGGGCGTGGCGGCGGTGCACGACATCTTCGTCGCCACCACCCGTCACAAGGCCGCCGACCCGAAGGCCGTGTTCGACGGCCGTCGATCCCAGGACCAGGCTTTCGCGCGGATCGCGGTCAGCGTGCCTGAAATGCGCAAGGTCGGTTCCGTCGAGAGGCCCAAGGGCAGCCGCCCGGACCCCGCGCGCTACTTCACCGCGCGGTCGATCACCGCCTATGACGGGCTGGCGGCCTTCTCCGACCACGTGCGGGACGCGGCAAAAGGCGACGGCGGCCGCGCCCTCGTCTTCGTCCACGGCTACAACACCCCCTTCGACGCCGGCGTCTACCGGGCGACGCAGATCGTGCACGACGCCGGTTACGACGGCGCACCGATCCTGTTCACCTGGGCGTCGGGCGGGCGGGCCGTCGACTACGTCTACGACCGCGACAGCGCCAACGCCGCCCGCGACGCGCTGGAGGACCTGCTGCGCTCGCTCGCGCAATCGGGCGTCGGGCGCATCGACATCGTCGCCCACTCGATGGGCACATGGCTGACCATGGAGGCGCTCCGCAGCCTCGCCATTGCCGGCGACCGCGATGTCGGCGGCCGGCTCGGCGACGTGATCCTCGCCTCCCCGGACATCGATGTCGACGTGTTCAAGAGCCAGATGCGGCGCTACGGCGTTCCCAGGCGGCCCTTCTTCGTGCTCCTGTCTGATGACGACCGCGCGTTGCGCTTCTCCAGTCTCATCGCCGGCCAGCAGCCGCGGCTCGGCGAGTATCGCGACGCCAGGGACATCGCCGATCTCGGCCTGATCGTCGTCGACCTCACCAAGGTCAAGGCCGGCGACAGCTACAACCACACCAAGTTCGCCGACAATCCGGCGCTCGTCGCCCTGCTCGGCGAACGGCTGCGGCTGGGCGACAAGTTCACCGGCGAGACGGACGCCGCCGAAGCCCCCGCGCTTCTGGCGCGCGGCGTGGGTGCGGCCGCCGAAGTCATCGTCACCACGCCGTTCAAGGTGATCAACATGGTGGTGAACCAGTAGAAGGGTACTGCGGGCCGGGCGGGACAGGTGCTCGTCTGCCGTTTCGTTGGCCAGGCGGAGAAACCGGGAAAAAGACCGACCTGTTCACCGTACCGCCATGCCCGGTTGACACGGCCCGCAGCGCGACAGGAACGCCGCTCGCCGGGCCAGGTTCCCGTCACACGAACAGGTCCACCTTCTCGAACGTCCTCACGTCCACCAGCCCGACGTCGGAGATCCTGAGTTCCGGGATCACCACCAGCGCCAAGAGCGAATGCTGCATGAAGGCATTGTTGAGCGTGCAGCCGCAGTCGATCATCGCCTGCTTCAGCCGCTCCGCCTTCTCCGCCACGATCTCCGCCCGCTCGTCCGACATCAGCCCGGCGATCGGCAGTTCCACCGTCGCCAGTTCCTTCCCGCCGGAATAGACGGTCGCGCCGCCGCCGATCTCCGACAGCCGGTTCACAGCCGCCGCCATGTCCGCCTTGTTGGTGCCCACGACGATGATCTGGTGGCTGTCATGCGCCACGCTCGACGCCACCGCGCAGTCCTTCGCGTAGCGGAAGCCCGAGACGAAGGCGTTCACTACCTGGCCGCTCGCGCGGTGCCGCTCGACCACGGCGATCTGGCAGATGTCGGCCTTGCGGTCCATCGCCACCAGGCCGTTCTCCACGGCCAGGTCCACCTCCAGCGCCCTGGTCGGCGCCTGGTTCTCGACCACGCCGATCGCCCGCACCCTCACCGAATTGGCGCCCTTCGGCGCGACGATGTCGAACTCGGACGCGGACTTCCGGCCGCCGACCTTCACCGTCTCCTTCGCCTTCTGCGGATAATCATTGGGCGGGATTTCGACCACCAGCTTTCCCGCTTCCGCCAGCTTCACCCCCCTCGCCCACACCTCGTCGACAGCGAGTTCCGCCAGGTCCGACACGATCAGGAAGTCGGCCAGCCGCCCTGGCGCGATGGACCCGAGGTCGCGGTCGACGCGGAAATGCTGCGCCGTGTTGAGGCTCGCCATCTGGATCGCCGTCACCGGCTTCAGCCCCTGCGCGATCGCATGCCGCACCACCCGGTTCATGTGCCCGTCATTCACCAGCGTTCCGGCATTGCAGTCGTCGGTGCACAGGATGAAGTTGCGCGGGTCTATCCCCTGTTCCGTCACCGCCTTCACCTGCGCCGCCACGTCGTACCAGGCCGAGCCGAGGCGCAGCATCGCCTTCATGCCCTGCCGCACGCGCGCGATCGCGTCCTCGGCGCGCGTGCCCTCGTGGTCGTCCTCCGGCCCGCCGGCGACGTAGCCGTGGAAGGCCAGGCCCAGGTCCGGCGAGGCATAGTGCCCGCCGACGACCTTGCCGGCCTTCACCGTCTCGGCGATCTCCGCCACCATCAGCCGGTCGTTGTTCGAGACGCCCGGAAAATTCATCACCTCGCCGAGCCCGATGATGTTCGGCCAGGTCATCGCCTCGGCCACGTCCTTCTCGTCGAGCACCGCGCCGTTGTTCTCCAGCCCCGGCGCCGAAGGCACGCAGGACGGCATCTGCACATGCACGCTGACCGGCATCGCCACCGCCTCGTCATGCATCAGCCTCACCCCTTCCAGCCCCAGCACGTTGGCGATCTCGTGCGGGTCGATGAACATCGATGTCGTGCCGTGCGGGATGACTGCCCGGCAGAATTCGGTCACCGTCACCATGCCGCTCTCGACATGCATGTGCCCGTCGCACAAGCCCGGCACCAGGTAGCGGTCATGTGCGTCGACAACGATCGTCCCCGGCCCGATTGCATGGCTCGCATCCGGCCCGCAATAGGCGAAGCGCCCGCCGACGATCGCGAGGTCTGTCGCCGGAATGATCTCGCCCGAATGCACGTTCACCCAGCGCCCGTTGCGCACCACCAGGTCGGCGGGCTTTCGTCCCGTCGCGACGTCCACCAGCAGCGGCGCCGTTTCGGACCTGGCCTTGGGTTTGTGGAAAGCTGACATCGCGCGACTCCTGTTTCGGCGACCTTGCCAAGGACGGGCGCGCCGCGCCAGAGGGTCGGTTCAAGCGCCTCGATTGTCAGCCCCCGTCCGCGGGGTATAATTCCCTCCCGGATGGCGAGGCGAAGGTGACGGCCAGGATTGTCAGGACCAGATGGCTGCTTTTCGCCGCCGCCGCGCTGGCGGTGGCCGTCCTCGTCGCCGTTGGCGGCGGCCGCATCGCCACGCGAATCTATCTCGACGACGCCGCCGCGCGGGGCCAGACGACGCTCAGGCTCGCCGTCTCGGCGCTCGACGGCCATATGCGCCGGTTCGAGCCGCTGCCGGAACTGATCGCCGACCATGCCGGCATCAAGGC
Source organism: Mesorhizobium sp. (assembly GCA_019635735.1). Classification (GTDB taxonomy): domain Bacteria; phylum Pseudomonadota; class Alphaproteobacteria; order Rhizobiales; family Rhizobiaceae; genus Mesorhizobium_A. Next base: position 20,315 of record JAHBYX010000010.1, on the reverse strand, counting down.
GCTCGTCGCCGACCCCGCCAATGCAGACCTCCGCGCCGAGGCCAACCGCTACCTGGAGGAGACCAACGCGCTCCTCAAGTCGTCCGACATCTACGTGATGGTTCCCAGCGGCGACACGATCGCGGCCAGCAATCACGACGGACCGCTGTCCTTCGTCGGCGAGAATTTCTCCTACCGCCCCTATTTCCAGGACGCGATCGCCGGCCGGCCGGGCCGTTTCTTCGCGCTCGGCACGACCTCGCTGAAGCGCGGCTACTACTTCTCCGCACCGGTCCGCATTGAGGGTCTCGTGCGCGGCGTGGTCGTCTTCAAGGTCGATCTCGACGCCATCGAGGCCTCGTGGCGCGGCGGCGACCACGCCATCATCGTCAACGATCCCGAAGGCATCGTCTTCATGTCCGGCCGCCCGGACTGGCTCTATGCCGGCCTCCTGCCGCTGACGCCCGAGCGGCTGGCGCGAACGGAAGAATCGCGCCGCTACGCCAACGCCCAATTGCGCGAACTGCCCACGCGCCGAGGCAGGCTCTACGATCACGAGCTGATGACGGTCCTCGACGACAGCGCGACGACGGAATACCTCGTCCTGTCCGCCGAGATGGCGGGCGCCGGCTGGACCGTCAGTGTGCTCGCCGACACCGCCTCGGCCTACACGCAGAGCTTCGTCAGCGTCGCGGTGGCGCTGCTTCTGCTCGGACTTGCCGCGCTCGTGGCGGCCATCGTCCTCCAGCGCCGGGCGCGCCTGGCCGAGCGCATGCAGCTGCAGCAGTCGGCCCGGGCAGAGCTCGAACATCGCGTGTCCGAGCGCACGGCGGATCTTGCCCTCGTCAACCGCCAGCTCGAAACCGAAGTGGCCGAACGTCGCGCCACCGAGCAGCAGCTCCGGCAGACCCAGTCAGACCTCGTGCAGGCCGGCAAGCTCGCCGCGCTCGGCCAGATGTCGGCCGCGCTCAGCCACGAGTTCAACCAGCCCCTCACGGCGGTCAAGACCTATGCCGACAACGCCGTCGTGCTGATCGAGCGCGACCGCATCGCCGAGGCCAAGGACAACGTCACCCGCATTTCCGCCCTCACCGACCGCATGGCGTCCATCAGCCGGCATCTGCGCAATTTCGCGCGCAAACCGAACGAGAAGCTCGGCCCCGTCGATCTTGGCGAGGTCGTCGCCGACACCGTCGAGATCGTCGCCTGGCGATTGAAGGCGGCCGACGCGACGCTCACGGTCGACCTCGGCCCCACGCCGCTCACGGTGCGCGGCGGCGCCGTCAGGCTGCAACAGGTGCTGGTCAACATAATCTCCAACGCGGCCGACGCAGTCGAGGGTCTTGAAAACCGGACGATCGAGCTTTCGGCGCGGAAGAAATCCGGCCGGGTCACCATCACCGTGCGCGACCACGGCCCAGGCGTCCCGCCGGCCATCGCCGAGCGCATCTTCGATCCGTTCTTCACCACCAAGGGCGTCGGCAAGGGCCTGGGCCTCGGACTTTCCATTTCCTACAACATCGTCAAGGACTTCGGCGGCTCTCTTTCAGTGACGAACGATCCCGCTGGCGGGGCCGTCTTCGTCATCGAGCTCGACGCCGCGCGAGCCGCCCTCCGCGAGGCCGCCGAATGAATGCGCCGCTGGTCCTGCTCGTCGACGACGAAGACGAGCTGAGGCGGTCCACCGCCCAGTCGCTCGATCTGTCGGGACTTAAGGTGCGCGATTTCGCCTCGGCCGAACGCGCGCTCGATTTCGTCAGCCCCGGTTTCAACGGCGTGGTCGTATCCGACATCCGCATGCCCGGCATGGACGGCATGACGCTGATGGGGCGCGTGCGCGAAATCGATCCCGACATTCCCGTCATCCTCGTCACCGGACACGGCGACGTGCAGCTGGCGGTCAAGGCGATGCGCGAGGGCGCCTACGATTTCATGGAGAAGCCCTTCACCGCCCAGCATCTGGCCGACATGGCGGGGCGCGCCATCGACCGGCGCCGCCTGGTGCTCGAGAACCGCCTGCTCCGCGCTGCCGCCGGCAAGCGCGACGACATCGAGGCGAGGCTGCCGGGGCGCACCCAGGCAATGGTCGACCTGCGCTACCAGTTGCGCGCAGTCGCCGCGACCGACGCCGACGTGCTGATCATCGGTGACACCGGCACCGGCAAGGAAGTCGCCGCCCGCGCGCTGCACGATCTCAGTGCCCGCGCCACCAATCCCTTCGTCGCCATCAATTGCGCAGCACTCCCCGAAACGCTGATCGAGAGCGAACTGTTCGGACACGAGGCGGGCGCATTCCCGGGCGCGATGCGCGCGCGCTACGGCAAGTTCGAGCATTCGCGCGGCGGCATCGTCCTCCTCGACGAGATCGGCTCCATGCCGGTCGACCTGCAGGCAAAGCTGCTCCGCGTCATCCAGGACCGCGCGGTCACCCGCCTCGGGTCGAACGAGGCGGTGCCGCTGGACGTGCGCTTCGTCGCAACGAGCAAGGTCGATCTCGAGGCCGAGGTCGCCGCCGGGCGGTTCCGCCCCGACCTCTTCTACCGGCTCAACGTCGTCACGCTCCGGCTGCCGTCGCTCGCCGCCCGGCGCGACGACATCCCCCTCCTCTTCCTCCAGCTCGTCAACGAGGCCGCCGCGCGCTACCGCCGCGAGGCGGTCGACGTGCCGCCGCAGGTCATCGCCGGCATCGCCAGGCGCGAATGGCCGGGCAACGTGCGGGAGCTGCGCAACGCGGCCGATCGCTTCGTTCTGGGTCTCGGCGCGACGCCCTCGGGCGACGTTCCAGCCGCGAACGGAGAGGGAAAGCTTGCCGACCATGTCGCCGAATTCGAGCGCGGCGTCATTGCCGGCGCCCTGCGAGCCCACCGCGGCAGCCTGAAGCCGGTCTACGAATCCCTCGGCATCTCGCGCAAGACGCTCTACGAGAAGATGCAGAAATACGGGCTCGACAAGAGCGACGCCTGAGAGGCTTCCCAGAGTGGGTGGCAATCCACACAGGCATCGCCACCCGATGTTACGATTTCCACCCATCACAGGCCGCGGAAGCAAATAAATCGTCCTCCATCGCCGCTTCAGGTTGCCATGCCTGCCCAACAGGCCATCTAATCCGCCATCCATGAAAGGTGCCGGGAGGATCTGTGCACCGGATGGTTCGACAGACTATCGGGAGGAAATCGATGAAGAAGCTTCTTGCCGCGCTTGGCGCAGCCGCAACTATGTCGCTCACGGCGTTCTCGGCCGGCGCTCAGACCTATCCCGAGCGCGGCATCACGATCGTGGTGCCCTTCGCGGCCGGCGGCCCGACCGACACCGTCACCCGCCTCGTAGCCGAAGCCATGTCGAAGGACCTCGGCCAGCAGGTCATCGTCGAAAACGTGGGCGGCGCGGGCGGCACGCTCGGCGCCAAGCAGGTGGCCGACGCGGATCCCGACGGCTACAAGCTGCTGCTTTACCATATCGGCATGGCCACGTCCGACACGCTCTATCGCAACCTGCCCTACAAGACGCTGGAATCGTTCGAATATGTCGGCCTCGTCACCGAGGTTCCGATGACGATCCTCGCCAAGAAGGACATGGCCGCGAACACGCTCGCCGAACTGGTCGACTATGCCAAGGCCAATGCCGACAAGGTGACCGTCGCCAATGCCGGCATCGGCGCTGCCTCGCATCTGTGCGGCATGCTGTTCATGAGCTCGATCGGGACACCGCTCGTGACCGTCCCCTACAAGGGCACCGGCCCGGCGATGACCGACCTGCTCGGTGGCCAGGTCGATATCATGTGCGACCAGACCACCAACACGACCAAGCACATCCAGGCCGGCACGGTGAAGGCCTATGCCGTCACCACGCCGAAGCGCCTCGACGTCCTGCCGGATGTCCCGACCACCACCGAAGCCGGCCTCCAGGGCATGGAATTCGGCATCTGGCACGGCCTCTACGCGCCGAAGGGCACGCCTGCCGAGGTCGTCGACCGCCTGTCGAAGTCGCTCCAGGTCGCGCTCAAGGACGAGAACGTCAAAGCCCGCTTCGCCGAGCTCGGCACCACGCCCTCGCCAGAAGCCGACGCGACCCCGGCTGCCCTGAAGGCCAAGCTGGAAAGCGAGATCGCGCGCTGGAAGCCGGTCATCGAGGCTGCGGGCCAGTTCGCCGACTGATCCGGTCCGACCCGAACGGGGGCGCGCTTTACCGCGCCCCCTGAAGACCGCCGCCGGAGGGGAACCCGGCAGGACGGCAGACCCAGAACGGGGGGAGTTCCGCTATGGTCATCGACCGCGCCAACGCGCTCTGCGGCGCAATTTTCATCGCTTTCGGCGCATACTTCGGATTGAATTCGCTCGGCATGGAGCTCGGCACCCCGTTCCGTATGGGGCCGGGCTTCTTCCCTCTGTTTCTGGCAGGCATCCTCATCGTCCTGGGACTCGTCATTGCCATCCAGGCGATCCGGGTCGAGGGCGATCCGATCGGCAGCTTCCCGCTCCGCGGCATGGCCTTCATCCTACCTGCGCCCGTCATCTTCGCGCTGACCCTGAAAGGTCTCGGCTTCGTCCCCTCCATCTTCCTGACGACGCTGTTTGCGTCCTTCGCCTCGACGAGGATGCGCGTCCCCACCGCGCTCGCCCTCGCCGTCGTGATGACCCTCTTCACCACGATCGTCTTCGTCTACGGGCTCAATCTGCCGTTCCGGCTGTTCGGCCCCTGGCTCGGCCAGCGCTGAGGAGACGCGACGATGCTCTACGACAACCTCTCCCTCGGCTTCGCCACCGCTTCGACGCTCGCCAATCTCGGCTTCTGCTTCATCGGCGTGCTGCTCGGCACGCTGATCGGCGTGCTCCCCGGCATCGGACCGACCGCGACCATCGCCATGCTGCTGCCGATCACCTTCCAGATCGGCGACCCGACCTCGGCGCTGATCATGCTGGCCGGCATCTACTACGGCGCCCAATACGGCGGCTCGACCACGGCCATCCTGATCAACCTGCCCGGCGAATCCTCCTCCGCGGTGACCGCCATCGACGGCTACCAGATGGCGCGCAAGGGCCGCGCGGGAGCGGCGCTCGCGACCGCTGCGATCGGCTCTTTCATCGCCGGCACGGTCTCCACCTTCCTCGTCGCCCTGCTCGCCCCGCCGCTGACCGGCATCGCGCTGCAGTTCGGCGCGGCGGAATATTTCTCCCTGATGATCCTTGGCCTGATCTCCTCGATCGCGCTCGCGTCCGGCTCCATCGTCAAGGCACTTGCCATGGTCGTGCTCGGCCTCCTGCTCGGCCTTGTCGGCACCGACATCTATTCCGGCACGCCGCGCTTCAACCTCGGCATCCGCGAATATTCCGACGGGCTGAACTTCGTCGCCGTTGCCGTCGGCGTCTTCGGCATCGCCGAGATCCTGCGCAACCTTGAAGACGAGCACGAACGCTCCGTGGCGGTGAAGAAGGTGTCGAGCCTGTGGCCGACGCGCGAGGACTGGCGGCGCATGGCGGCACCGATCCTGCGCGGCACCTTCCTCGGATCGGCGCTGGGCGTGCTGCCCGGCGGCGGCGCGATCCTCGCCGCCTTTGCGTCCTACACGGTCGAGAAGCGCGTCTCGAAAAACCCGGGCGAGTTCGGCAAGGGTGCGATCGAAGGCGTCGCCGGCCCCGAATCCGCCAACAATGCCGGCGCGCAGACCTCCTTCATCCCGCTTCTCACCCTCGGCATCCCGGCCAATCCGGTGATGGCGCTGATGATCGGCGCGATGATCATCCAGGGCATCGTGCCAGGTCCGAACGTCGCGACGGAACAGCCGGCGCTGTTCTGGGGCATCATCGCCTCGATGTGGATCGGCAACGTCATGCTGGTCGTGCTCAACCTGCCGCTGGTCGGCCTGTGGGTGAAGCTCCTGACCGTGCCCTACTACGTGCTCTTCCCGATCATCGTCGGCTTCTGTTCGATCGGCATCTACAGCGTCAATTCGAACATCTTCGACCTCTACTCGGTCGCCTTCTTCGGTTTCGTCGGCTACGTGCTGGTCAAGCTGCGCTGCGAACCGGCCCCCCTCCTGCTCGGTTTCGTGCTCGGGCCGCTGCTGGAGGAGAACCTGCGGCGCGCGATGATCCTGTCGCGCGGCGACTTCTCCACCTTCGTCACGCGTCCGATCAGCGCGACGCTGCTGATACTCACAGTCGCGGTCCTGGTGGTCGTCCTCCTGCCGTCGGTGCGCAAGAAGCGCGAAGAGGTCTTCGTCGACGACGAATGAGCGACGCCCCGCCAGCCTGGCCGCCCTTTTACTTCCATGGCGGATGGTTCCGCCTGGGCTCTGACGAGCCGCAGTTCCGCATCAAGGGCAAATACGAGTTCGAGTTCCTCGGCACCGAGGAAGGCGACGAGCCCGCGCTCGCGGCGCCCGTCTATGCCGAGGATTTGGCGAAGCACATCGCAAGCGAGCCGAAATGGCTGGCGACGGGAGGCTGGGAGATCGAGCCCGGTCCGGCCGGCCGCGCCGGCGCCGGCCATTCGACGCCCTTTGTAGCGCGCCACCCCGCCTCCGGCCGCACGCTCGAAGGCCGCCTCGCGCTGACGCCGGACCCGTCGCACTGGGTCAAGGTCGAGGTCTTCCTGGGCGCATTCCGCGTCTTCGTCGCCTATCTCGATAAACCGTGGGAGGAATACGACCTGTGGCCCTCAGGCGCCGTCGAGAAAACCGGCGAGGCGCCCGGACGCATGGGCAAGCGCCGCAACTGGGTGAACCTCTCCGCCGCCGCCTGGCCGGCGCTGGCGCGCTTCGCCGTCGAGGGCTGGTTCAGCGTCGAACTGCCGGACCTTTGAGGCCGGCGCGACCTCGATCCATCTTCCCTTACGTCACGCAAACGTGACGCTGACCGTGTGCGCCGCGCTTCGTGAGGGATCGAGGCAGGAGTAGACTGTCGTTGCGACTTCCACCCTCATCACGGAGTACGATGATGTCTGCGCACAGCAACTCGACGCTGCGGACTACGGTTTTCGCATGCGCACTGTCCCTTGGCGCTTATGCTCTTTCCGCCCCGCCCGCCCAGGCGGCCGAAGAGCCGCTTTTTGCCGTATTGAGCGGCAACAATGAATGCAACGCCGTCGCCCCGCCGGCCGGGCCGGTCTGCCGTGTCGGCGACCGCGACGCCTTCGGCTCGGCGACGATCCTCATCTCCCAGGTCCCGGGCGCGGCTCTGCTCTGCTTTGCGCTCACGGTCGACAATCTGAACGTGGCGGCCAATGCCGCGCATATCCATTCCGGCAACGCCACCTTCAACGGCGGGGTAGTGGTCAATCTGGCTCCGCCCGTCGGACCTGCCGCCAGCAACCCCGGCGCATCGTCCGGCTGCGTGGCGATCGCCGCCGCCGTCGCCTCGGCGATCATCGCCAACCCGACGCGGTTCTATATCAACATCCACAATGCCCAGTTCCCGGGCGGAGCCCTTCGCGGACAGCTCTTCTAGCAGCGCTTCCGGCGCGGCCTGCCTTGCCGGCCGCGCCGGGCCGCCTGCGGCGCCCAGATGGGGAACACATGCCCGCCCCGCGGGTTTCCGCCTCGTGCTGATCGCGACCTTCAACATCAACAACGTCAACCGGCGCCTGCCCAACCTGCTCGACTGGCTGGCCAGGCGGCGTCCCGACATCGTCGCGCTGCAGGAGCTGAAAGCCGCGCAGGCGGATTTCCCGGCCGATGCGCTTGCGCGGGCAGGCTACGGCGCGGTCTGGCGCGGCCAGAAGACCTGGAACGGCGTCGCCCTCCTGGCGCGCGGCCGCGAACCGATTCTCACCCGCGACCGTCTGCCCGGCGATCCCGCCGACGTCCAGAGCCGCTATATCGAGGCCGCGATCAATGGCATCGTGGTGGCCTCGATCTACGCCCCCAACGGCAATCCGCAGCCGGGCCCGAAATTCGACTACAAGCTCGCCTGGATGGAGCGGCTGCGGCGCCATGCGGCAACCTTGCGCCGGTCCGGCGCCCCCGTCGTGCTCGCCGGCGACTACAACGTCGCGCCGACCGACCTCGACATCTACCCGACCCGCTCCTGGGACGACGATGCACTGATCCAGCCCGAGACCCGCGCCGCCTGGCGCCGGCTCGTCGGCCGCAGCTGGACCGACGCGATCCGGACGCTCCATCCCGACCGCCGCCTCTATTCCTTCTGGGACTACAAGCGCAACCGCTGGCCGCGCGACGCGGGACTGCGGCTCGACCATCTCCTGCTCAGTTCCAATCTGCGCGACCGCCTCGCCGAAGCAGGCGTCGACCGGGACGAGCGCGGGCGCGATGGCGCCAGCGACCACGCGCCCGCCTGGGTCAGGCTGCGGGACTGATGAGGAACCCAGAAACCACAGCGCCCCGGACAAGCCGGGGCGCTGAAGGGATCTGAAGGCGCGATCAGAACTTGTAGCTGACGCCGAGCTTGATCGTGCTGAAGGAGCCGTCGCCCTCGAAGGGCTCGGTCGGCGCGACACCCGTGCCGAAGGGGATGTCGCCGAGATCGACGAACATGTATTCGCCCTTCACCAGCCAGTTGTCCGTGAAGGCATATTCGAGACCGCCGCCGACCGCGTAGCCGGTCGCGGTTCCGCTTCCCTGCTGGGCCGAATTGAAGATGCCGCCGTCCACGCCGCCATAGGCCAGACCGCCGGAGGCATAGATCAGCGCTCGGTCCGCCGCGAAGCCCAGGCGGGCGCGCAGAGTGCCGTAGTACTGGATGTCGACATTGCAGGCGCCGGTGTTGCACGACCAGAAGGGCCCGGGCGTGCCCTGGGCCGTCTCGCCCTTCGGACCGTTCTGGATGTCCGCCTCGATGCCGGCCACGATGTTGCCGAACTGCCAGTTGTAGCCGATCGCCACGCCGCCGATGACGCCGTCGACATCGACGTCCACGCCGGTGCCGGACGCGCTGAACTGGGTGTAGCTGCCGAAGGCGCCGCCGACATGCGCGCCGATGTAGAGACCCGTCCAGTCATAGGAGCTCAGCGTCGGCTCGGTGACGAAGTCCGCGGCCGAAGCGGCGCTCGCGGAAACAAAGATGACGGTTGAGGCAAGAAGCGATCTAAGCATCGGAAATATCCCTTCCACTCGCGCGGCGCGTGCAGCGCCAAGACTTGCGGTCCATGCCAGTCATGGATTGGCCTTGCTTTCGCTACCTTCCCGCCATTTGTGCGAAGTGGCAACAGAGAATGCTGTCGTCACGTCAATTGACGGGCGGACGTTGCGTTGACGCAACAGACTATTTGTTAACCATAAGCTTCCGCATCTCCGCGAACGGTGGCTCGGCGGGCCGCGACCCGGCCGTCGCTACTCGAGGGACTTGAGAAACGCGATCAGGTCGTGGATCTCGTGAGGGTCGAGCTGGAACTGCGGCATGCTCGGATGGCCGGTCGAAATCCCTTCGGCAAACGCTTCTTCGAGGTTTTCGACCGGGTAGCGCCGGTGCAGGTCGCGCAGGGGCGGCGCGATCGAGAGCGGGCTCGGGCCGACCTTGTCGATGGAATGACACTGCGCGCAATAGGTTTTGACGAGAACCCGCCCGCGCTGCACATCAGGCGGGGTCTGTGCCGCGACGGGCGCCGCGAAGGCGAAACCGAGACCCAGGGCAAGACCAATCCGCAACGCCTTCATCATGTAGCTTCCAATCCTGTCGGCCCGGCGATTCCGCCACGCCGATCTGATCCGGCACGACCATACCATATCCGCGCCGATACCGCCCCTCCTGCTCGGGCGGCCGTCACGGCCAAGCCGCGACGATCGGGGACGTCGATTTTCGTGAGCGGCCGGAACCAAATCGCCGGCTGGCCATTCGTGTCGATCACGACCAGATTCCCCCTCATGGTCGTGAGAAAACAGAACCCGCCATCGGCAACGGTGGCGGGTTTTCGTTTCGGATACTCTCGGCTGCCGGAGCCACCCCACCCGGCGGATGGTGCGCCTCTGCGGCAATAGATCGGACCCGAAGGGTTCGCAAGGGCGACCGCCCGTCGGCCGGCCCGGCCGCCCTATCGGAGCGGTGAGCGAAGCGAACTCGCGTGAGATATGGAAATTGGTGCGGGCGGCGGGGATCGAACCCGCATAGCCAGAGGCCGAGGGATTTTAAGTCCCTTGCGTCTACCAGTTCCGCCACGCCCGCGTGGTCCAAGTGGTTATTGGAGACGGCGCGGCCGATCAAGCCGCAAACGCCCTCTGCGCCACCCGGCCGATCATCGCCGCGACGCGGTCGGCGGCCCAGTATTGCGGATGGTGGCCGATACCCTCCACCGTCTCGAAATCCAGGCCCTTGATCAGGCCGCGGAACTCCTCGCCGTTCTCGGTGTAGTTCAGCACCTTGTCGGCCGTTCCGAAGATCATGCCCGCCGGCATGTCGATCTCGGAGAAGCGCTTCGACAGCGCCGGCATGTCGTCGGCGATGGCCACCAGGTCCATCACCGTGTTGATGAAATGGCCGGGCCTCAGCCCCAGTTCGCCGCCGCCCTCGGTCATATAGTCCTTCGGCGTCTCCTGCGGACCGAACACGTAGGCCAGCGTCGCCGGCGCCATCTTCAGCGCCGCCGGGATCGCCACGGTGTTCGCCAGCAGCCAGCGCTTCAGCGGCGAGCGGATGTAGATCGGCGCGAACTCCCGCGGCACGCCCTCCCGGTGCCTTGTCAGCGCCGCGATCAGCACGATGCCGGAGATCTTGTCCGGATGGTTCAGCGCCAGCGTCAGCGTGATCATGCCGCCGAGCGAATGGCCGACGACCAGCGGCTTCTCCAGCCCGAGCCTGTCGATGAACTTGGCGATCAGCGCCGCCTGTTCCGGCAGCCGCGCGCTCGCGCCCGGCGCCCTTGTCGACCAGCCGGCGCCCGGCCGGTCGAGCGCGATCAGCCGGTAGCCGGGGATCTTTCCGCCGAACAGCGGATGGCGCATGTGATGCAGCGTGCCGCCGAGCCCGTGGATGAACAGGATCGGTGGGCCCTCGCCCTCCTCGACATAGTGGATGCGATTGCCGTCGATCTCGACGAACTTGCCCCGCGCCGGCACCAGCCGCTCGGCCCGGCGCGCGATCGTCTGCGTGCGCCAGACGAAATAGGCGGCGACCAAGGCCGCGGCGGCGAGAAGAATTACGGCGAGCCAGGCGAGAATCGACAGCAAGGGCATGCACTCCGCGGATATCGGGCGAAAGCTAGATCATCTTTCGCAGCTGCGAAACAGCCGGCCGCGGCTCCCCATTGCCGCCCGCGCGCATCGGCGCTACGAGACGCTGGCCGAGCGAGAGGATGCGACGTTGAGCGATATCGTGACTGCCGCCATGATGGTGATTGGGGACGAGATCCTCTCCGGCCGCACCAAGGACAGGAACATCGGCCACCTCGCCGACGTCATGACCGCCATCGGCATCGACCTGAAGGAAGTCCGCATCGTCGCCGACGAGGAGGACGAGATCGCAGCCGCCGTCAACGCGCTGCGCGCCAGATACACCTACGTCTTCACCACCGGCGGCATCGGCCCGACGCATGACGACATCACCGCCGATTCGATCGCCAAGGCTTTCGGCGTGCCCTGCGACTACGATCCGAAGGCCTACAAAATGCTCGAGGAGAGCTATGCCGCCCGCGGCCTCGAATATACCGAGGCGCGCAAGCGCATGGCGCGCATGCCGGTCGGCGCCGAGCATATCGACAATCCGATCTCGCTGGCGCCCGGTTTCAGGATCGGCAACGTCCATGTCATGGCCGGCGTGCCGGCGATCTTCCAGGCGATGCTGGACAATGTCGTACCGACGCTGAAGGGCGGCGCGGTGATGATGTCCGAGACCGTCCACTGCCCCTATGGCGAAGGCACGATCGGAACCCAGCTCGGCGAAATCCAGAAGGCCAATCCGGACACGATTATCGGCTCCTACCCGAAATATCTCGACGGCAAGTTCTGGACCGAGCTCGTCGTGCGCTCGCGATCGCCCGAGAGCCTCGCCAAGGCGAAGGGTGAGATCGAGGCGATGCTGGCGGCGATCGCCAGGCCGGCCTGAGCACATTCCCAGTGGATGCGGCACGCAAAGCCTTGCGAATCCCGGGATATTCCCGCTAAGCCCGGCTGCATTCCCAGCCAAGTGGAGTGCGTTCCATGTCCCTGCCCGAAAAAGCCTTCCCGGTCTCCTGGGACCAGTTCCACCGCGATGCCCGCGCCCTCGCCTGGCGGCTGGCCGGCATCAACAGCGGCCAGTGGAAGGCGATCGTCTGCATCACCCGCGGCGGCCTGGTGCCCGCCGCCATCATCTCGCGCGAGCTCGGCATCCGCGTCATCGAGACGGTGTCGGTCGCCTCGTACCACGACTACACGTCGCAGGGCGAACTCGCCGTGCTCAAGGAAGTCACCCCCACCCTGCTGGAAAACGGCGGCGAGAGCGTGCTGATCGTCGACGATCTGACCGACACCGGCAAGACCGCCGCCGTCGTCCGCGCCATGATGCCCAAGGCCCATTTCGCCGCCGTCTACGCGAAACCAAAGGGCCGGCCGATGGTCGACACCTATGTCACCGAGGTCAGCCAGGACACCTGGATCTACTTCCCGTGGGACATGGGTTTCACATACCAGAAGCCGATCGCGGAGGATCATCGCGGCTGAGGCCAACCCGTCCACCCGATCCTGGTAAGTTTCGCGCAGGGTTTGCTCTTTATTATCAGCGCACTATCTGTATGATTCGTAAGCTGGCAAATAAGAAGGCGACCATCGAACCATCAGGATGTTGATCTCACACGCAACCCGCAGACGTTTCCTCGAGCGCGCCCGCCAGTTCTTCGGCGGCATGCCGTGCCGGGTTCAGGTCGCCGCCCTGCCCTGGCGGCTGTCCGGCGGCGACGTGGAGGTCATGCTGGTGACCAGCCGGGGGACCGGACGCTGGGTGCTGCCGAAGGGCTGGCCGGAAGCGTCCGAGCGCCTGGCCGAGGCTGCCGCCCGCGAGGCGGCGGAGGAAGCAGGGATTTCCGGCGGGATCGCCGAGCGCGAGGCCGGCCGCTTCTACTACGAGAAGGTCCTTCCGTCGGGTCTCGAATGGCACTGCGAAGTGCATGTCTTCCCGCTCGAGGTCGACAGCGTGGCCGACAAATGGCCCGAGATGAAGAAGCGCAAACGCCGCTGGTTCCGGGCCGTCGACGCCGCCAAGCTCGTCGAAGAGCGCGATCTGGCGGAACTAATCGCCCGTTTCGGCACTAATCCACGACAAATCGCCGCCTGAACCCGGTCCGACATTGCCGGGCCGGGTGAAACCCCTTATCGCGCGCGGGAGTGCGGGCGATCGACGGCCGCGCATGTCGTCAGGATTGGACCAACTGGCCGATGGCACTTTCCGCCGAACTCGCCCGCAAGGAAACGCTCGACAAGGATCTTGAGAAGTTCGTCTCCGTCGAGGAGGCGGCCGGCGTCCTGTCGCGCGGGCTGGTCGCGCCCGGTCTGGCGCTGCTCTTCATCGCGCTTGCCGCGGCGGCCACTTCGGTCTACGTCGTCGGCCAGCCTGGCGCGGTGGTCATCATCGCCGCGGCGGCGATCGGCGGCTACATGGCGCTCAACATCGGCGCCAACGACGTCGCCAACAATGTCAGCGCCGCCGTGGGCGCCCGAGCGCTGACGCTGGGCAGCGCGCTCGTCATGGCGGCGATCTTCGAGACGGCCGGCGCGCTGATCGCCGGCGGCGACGTCGTCGAGACGATTTCCAAGGGAATCATCGATCCGGCGCTTGTCGCCGATGCCAATACGTTCGTCCGCCTCATGCTCGGCGCGCTCATCTCCTCGGCGCTCTGGGTCAATCTCGCCACCTGGATCGGCGCTCCGGTGTCGACCACCCATTCGGTGGTCGGCGGCGTGCTGGGCGCCGGCGTGGCGGCAGCCGGCATGGCCTCTGTCGACTGGAGCGTCATGGGCGCGATCGCCGCGTCCTGGGTCATCTCCCCACTTGCCGGCGGAGCCATTGCCGCCCTGTTCCTGTTCTTCATCAAGTCGACCATCATCTACCAGGACGACAAGCTTACCGCCGCGCGCCGCTGGGTGCCGGTGCTGATCGCCATCATGGCGGGGTCGTTCGCCGCCTATCTCGCGAGCAAGGGCCTCGGCCGTATCGTCAAGCTAGACGGGTTGACGCTCGCGGCCCTGGGGCTCGGCTCGACCGCGCTGTTCTGGGTCGTCTCCCACCGCTACGTCGCCTGGCAGTCGCGCGGCATGGAAAACCGCAACCAGTCGCTGCGCAAGCTGTTCCGGCTGCCGCTGGTCATCTCGGCGGCACTCCTCTCCTTCGCCCACGGCGCGAACGACGTGGCCAACGCGGTCGGGCCGCTCGCCGCCATCGTCTCGGCCGCCCAGGGCGGCGGCGTCGAGGCCAGGGTCGGCATTCCGCTCTGGGTCATGCTCATCGGCGCGCTCGGCATCTCGATCGGCCTCATCCTCTTCGGGCCCAAGCTCATCCGCATGGTCGGCGAGCAGATCACCAAGCTCAACCCGATGCGGGCCTTCTGCGTGGCGCTGTCGGCCGCGCTCACCGTCATCGTCGCCTCCGCCCTCGGCATGCCGGTCAGTTCCACCCATATCGCCGTGGGCGCCGTGTTCGGCGTCGGCTTCTTCCGCGAATGGTACACCGCCAACTCGCCGCGCCGGCGCGCCTATCTCGAGCGCAAGATGGCGCGCCGGCGCGCCGAGCGCGAGGCCTCTGCCGGAGCGATCGCCGACGTGCTCGCCGACGAGGCCGATCTCGACAACGGCCCCTCGCCGCCCATCTCCCGCGACGAGATCACCCGCCGCAACCTGGTGCGCCGCGCCCATGTCCGCACCATCGTCGCCGCATGGGTCACCACCGTGCCCGCCTCGGCGCTGCTCGCCGTCGGCGCGTTCCACCTCATCGGCCTGGTGTTCTGAGCCGGCTCGCGATCCCCGTTATCCACACGCATCCCCCACAAGATGTTGTGGTCATAAATCTCGTACAAACGAATCGTTGACGCTTCCGTCCGAGTCGTCTTTTATTGGATATGCACCCCTGTTGAGGGCGCGGCGCAGGCTCCGGCCTCAGCCAGTTCTTCCCTGATTTGATGCGTTTCCCGACACCCGAAACCGCTTTGCCGCGGCCCGTTCGGCTGGGGATTCGTTTGCCCTTCGGGCCGGGGGAATTGGACGGTTCTGGGTGGCGTAAAGAGGTTGTTAATACTATATTTAGTGTTTGCGGGGGATAGTCAGCACCATATAAGGGAAGTGTCTCGCCAGGCGAGACTCACCTGAAAGGTGCTGGAAAGGGGCCGCAAGGCCGGTTCGAACGTCGCGGTTCAGCCTTTTCGAGGAGGCGGAACGGACAGGCGGACCGGGGTTGCGGAGAGGCGCCGTGATCCATGTCGGATACGGCGGATGCGGGCGGCGCCCAGTCGCGGAATCTTTACGAGGGATTCCTGTGGACAGGCGCTATATTTAGGACTGAAGGGACAGGACGATGCGGATCGAGCGGCGTTTCACCAGGGACGGACAGTCTGCCTATGCGGAAATCGAATTCCGCAAGGCGCTGTCCGAGATCAAGAATCCCGACGGCTCGGTGGTCTTCCGCCTCGCCGACATCGACGTGCCGGCGCAGTTCAGCCAGGTCGCGACCGACGTTCTGGCCCAGAAATATTTCCGCAAGGCCGGCGTGCCCGCGCGCCTGAAGAAGGTCGAGGAGAACGACGTTCCCTCCTTCCTGTGGCGCTCCGTGGCCGACGAGGCCGAGCTGGCAAAACTGCCCGAGAACGAGCGCTACGGTTCCGAGACCGACGCCCGCCAGGTCTTCGACCGCCTCGCCGGCACCTGGACCTACTGGGGCTGGAAGGGCGGCTATTTCGCCTCCGAGGACGACGCCCGCGCCTTCCGCGACGAGCTCGCCTACATGCTCGCCACCCAGCGCGTGGCGCCCAACTCGCCGCAATGGTTCAACACCGGCCTGCACTGGGCCTATGGCATCGACGGTCCGGGCCAGGGCCATTTCTACGTCGACCCCTTCACCGGCAAGCTGACCAAGTCCAAGTCGGCCTATGAGCATCCGCAGCCGCATGCCTGCTTCATCCAGTCGGTCGCCGACGACCTCGTCAACGAGGGCGGCATCATGGACCTGTGGGTGCGGGAAGCCCGCCTGTTCAAATACGGCTCCGGCACCGGCTCCAACTTCTCCTATCTGCGCGGCGAGGGCGAGAAGCTCTCCGGCGGCGGCCGCTCGTCGGGCCTGATGTCCTTCCTCAAGATCGGCGACCGCGCGGCGGGCGCCATCAAGTCGGGCGGCACGACCCGCCGCGCCGCCAAGATGGTCGTGGTCGACATCGACCATCCCGACATCGAGGACTACATCGACTGGAAGGTGAAGGAGGAGCAGAAGGTCGCTTCGCTGGTCACCGGCTCCAAGATCGTCAAGAAGCACATGACGGCGGTGATGAAGGCCTGCGTCAATTGCGAGGGTCCGGACGGCGACTGCTACGACCCGAACAGGAACCCGGCGCTGAAGCGTGCCATCAAGGACGCCAAGAAGGACGGCGTGCCGGAGAACTATGTCCAGCGCGTCATCCAGTTCGCGCGCCAGGGCTACACCTCGATCGAGTTCAAGACCTACGACACCGACTGGGATTCGGAGGCCTACCTCACCGTCTCCGGCCAGAACTCCAACAACTCCGTCTCGCTGAAGGACGACTTCCTGCGCGCCGTCGAGACCGACGGCACCTGGAACCTCACCGCCCGCAAGGACGGCAAGGTGATGAAGACGCTGAAGGCGCGCGATCTGTGGGAAAAGATCGGCTATGCCGCCTGGGCGTCGGCCGATCCGGGCCTCCACTTCAACACCACGATGAACGACTGGCACACTTGTGCGAGTGCCGGAGCAATCCGGGCGTCCAATCCGTGCTCGGAATACATGTTCCTCGACGACACGGCCTGCAACCTCGCCTCGATCAACCTGCTCCCCTACCGCATGGCAAACGGCGAGATCGACATCGCCGCCTACGAGCACACCGTGCGCCTGTGGACCATCGTGCTCGAGATCTCGGTCATGATGGCGCAGTTCCCGTCGAAGGAGATCGCAAAACTCTCCTACGAATACCGCACGCTCGGCCTCGGCTACGCCAATATCGGCGGCCTGCTGATGACCTCCGGCATCCCCTATGACTCGGCCGAAGGTCGCGCCATCTGCGCCTCGCTCACCGCGATCATGACCGGTGTGGCCTACGCCACCTCGGCCGAGATGGCGGGCGAGCTCGGCGCCTTCCCGGATTACGACCGCAACGCCACCAACATGCTGCGCGTCATGCGCAACCACCGTCGCGCCGCCTATGGCGACCGCGACGGCTACGAGAAGCTGTCGGTCCATCCCGTCCCGCTCGTCGCCACCGACCTGAAGCAGCCGGCGCTGGCCGACCACGCTAGGGCCGCCTGGGACCGCGCCATCGAGCTCGGCGAGGAGCACGGCTACCGCAATGCGCAGGCCACCGTGATTGCGCCCACCGGCACGATCGGCCTCGTCATGGACTGCGACACGACCGGCATCGAGCCCGACTTCGCCCTGGTCAAGTTCAAGAAGCTCGCCGGCGGCGGCTACTTCAAGATCATCAACCGCGCCGTCCCCGAGGCGCTGCGCACGCTCGGCTATTCGGAAAGCCAGATCGCCGAGATCGAGGCCTATGCGGTGGGCCACGGCAATTTGAACCAGGCGCCCGGCGTCAACCCCTCCTCGCTGAAGGCCAAGGGCTTCACCGACGAGAAGATCGCCGCGCTCAACGCCGCACTCGGCTCCGCCTTCGACATCAAGTTCGTCTTCAACCAGTGGACGCTGGGTGCCGACTGGGTGAAAGAGACCTTCGGCTTCACCGACGAGCAGCTCAACGACTTCTCCTTCGAGATGCTGCCGGCGCTCGGCTTCACGAAGAAGGAGATCGAGGCCGCCAACATCCACGTCTGCGGTGCCATGACGCTGGAAGGCGCGCCCTTCCTCAAGGACGAGCACCTGCCCGTCTTCGACTGCGCCAACCCCTGCGGCAAGATCGGCAAGCGCTATCTCTCGGTCGACAGCCACATCCGCATGATGGCCGCCGCCCAGCCCTTCATCTCGGGCGCCATCTCCAAGACGATCAACATGCCCAACGAGGCGACCGTCGAGGACTGCAAGAACGCTTACATGCTATCCTGGAAGCTGGCGCTCAAGGCGAACGCCCTCTACCGCGACGGCTCCAAGCTGTCGCAGCCGCTCAACGCCTCGCTGATCGCCGACGAGGAGGACGACGAGGACGATCAGGTCGAGGCGCTCGTCGCCGCGCCTGCCGCGGCCCGCGCGGCCCAGATCACCGAGCGCATCGTCGAGCGCATCGTCGAGCGCGTCGTGCGCGACCGCGAGAAGCTGCCCAACCGCCGCCAGGGCTACACCCAGAAGGCGGTCGTCGGCGGCCACAAGGTCTACCTGCGCACCGGCGAGTTCGGCGACGGGCGCCTCGGCGAGATCTTCATCGACATGCACAAGGAAGGCGCCGCCTTCCGCGCGATGATGAACAACTTCGCCATCGCCATCTCGCTGGGTCTCCAGTACGGCGTGCCGCTCGAGGAATATGTCGAGGCTTTCACCTTCACCAAGTTCGAGCCGGCCGGCATGGTCCAGGGCAACGACGCGATCAAGAACGCCACGTCGATCCTCGACTACGTCTTCCGCGAGCTGGCCGTCT
Organism: Mesorhizobium sp.; assembly: GCA_019635735.1. GTDB lineage: Bacteria > Pseudomonadota > Alphaproteobacteria > Rhizobiales > Rhizobiaceae > Mesorhizobium_A. The sequence continues at coordinate 1,679 of JAHBYX010000010.1, read as the reverse complement.
CCTATCTCGGCCGCCACGACCTTGCCCATGTCGACCAGTCGGACTTCGGCAATACCTCGCTCGGCCGCGGTATCCAGGAGGGTAAGACCAACCTCGTCTCCACCGGCTGGACGCGCGGTTACAAGCCGACGCTGGTGGCAAAGTCGGCCGAGCCCAAGGGCTTCGCCGACTCCGGCGCCGGCCCCTCGCCCGCCCCCTCCCCGGTCCGCGCCACCACGACGGCGCTCGGCGGCTCCAACGTGCGCGCCTTCTCCGGCACCACGGTGACGGCGCTCAAGACCGTCGTCTCGGAACGCGTCGAGGAGGCCACCGCCTTCAAGCGCGACTACGAGGAGCGTGCGAAGGAACTGGCCGAGGAGATCGCCGACGAGAACCACCCGGACCTCTTCGAGGACGACGCCCCGTCGGCCACGACCGCGCTGTTCTCCGACAAGGCCCAGGCCGACGCCGCCGCCGCCAAGGCGGTCGCCAACGACCGCCGCGTCAAGTCGCTGATGCAGGGCTACACCGGCAACATGTGCACCGAATGCCAGAACTACACGATGGTCAGGAACGGCACCTGCGAGAAGTGCGACACGTGCGGGGCGACGAGCGGCTGCTCGTGAGAATCCGCAGACGCTGAAACGCTACACCTATCGGCCCGGTCGCAAGATCGGGCCGAAGTGCAATAGCGCCAACCGCAACCGCCGCGCACCCGACATCGGTCACGGCATGGATCCTAGGGTCTCCCTGCGCTTCGCTCCGGTCGCCCTAGGATGACGAAAACGCGGGAGGACGCTCACGCGACACGCTGACGAAGCCCGCAACCTCTGGAGTTAGCGACACCACCCCTTCCTTTCGTCATCCTAGGGCGAAGCAGGCCGAAGGCCGTCGCGGAGACCCTAGGATCCATGCCGTGACGTGGCGGACGGCCCCGACGGTGGAGAATGCGAATCCGTCAATCGCGAACGCCAGCGACGCTCACCACCCCGTCCCGCGAAACAGCTCGAACCATTCCGGGTTCGTCTTCTCGATCAACTCGATCTTCCATTGCCGCGGCCAGCGCTTCAGCGATTTCTCCCGCTGGATGGCATCGCGGATGTCAAAGAACTCCTCATACCAGACCAGCCGCTTCACGCCGTAGCGTGAGGTGAAGCGCGAGCCGGTTCCCTCCTTGTGCTCGGGAATGCGCCGGCCAAGCGAGTTGGTGACGCCGATATAGATCGTGCCGCGCTTCTGGCTGGCGGTCATGTAGACATAGCCGGTCATGCGCCGAGCCTAGCAACTGCGCCGACTGAGGCAAACGGCCTTTCGACGGCTCCTGTTGCGCCGTCTCTCACCACCTCTCCAATTGGCGACATCCGCCCCTTCCCTTCGTCATCCTAGGGCGGAGCAGGCCGAAGGCAGTCGCGGAGACCCTGGGATCCATGTCGCGACCTGGCGGACGATCCCGGCGGCGCAGACCTCCGAGCCAGAACGACGCCAACCCCGACCGCTGTGCACTTCCCCTCCGTCATGGCATGGATCCTCGGGTCAAGGCCGCGGATGGCGAAGGCGCGGGGACTTGCCGTCCCGAACACCGCCCACCCCGTTGACCGATTTCCGCACCCTCCCGCGTTCTGCTGCCCTCGGAGCCCTCGCAATCCGCCCCTTCCCTCCAGCCGTCATCCCGGGCGCCGGAGGCGACCCGGGATCCATTC
>JAHBYX010000001.1 GCA_019635735.1 Mesorhizobium sp. | reverse complement strand
GGGCAAGAGCATACCTCAGGCTATGGATATATTGCCCAAGGCATTAAACGCCGAAAACATCGCGCAGTACGAAGCAGATCTGGCAAACCCACGCGCGGTCTTCGTCGACCCTGCGCGACGAGACGAATATCTCAAGATGTACGGCAACATCTGTTATGACAGCCGCGAGCGCTACCTGAATTTCCCGTGGTCGTCCGAGCGCCGATAGCGCCTAGCCTTCGCTGAAAGTGAGCAGCGGCGGGTCAGGCCAGCCTTCGACCAGTTGTGTCATTGTATCAAACGCGGACTGCCACCTGCGGTAGGAACGGAAGATACCGTCCGGTGCCGTCGAGCTCCGTTGGTCCTTCTTCTTCGGGCTCCCGACCAACCTGCCGAAACGTCACATGTATCCGGCGGATCTGCAGGTGCCAAAACCCTGCCTTAGGACAAGGGTTTGTTGACCTTTGCGTTGATATTGCTGGCCATTGGAGTTTCCCCGATGCCCGTCAAGACTGCAACTTCCGGCGCCTTCCTCCTTAAAACGGCTTTGCCCATTTTGACCGCAGCATCGCTTGCCGTGGCCTTCGCCACCGCCTTCGCCGTCTGGTCGGCCAGCGAAACGGACCGGATCGCGATTGCACGCCAGGAGCGCCTTGTCCACGTCATCGTCGATCAACTTCGCTCGGGCATTGCCCACGACCAGGAAAGCGTGACCGTCTGGGACGATTCTGTGGAAGCGGTCGAGGCGCAGAATCTAGAATGGATCGACGTCAACCTCGGGAGCTGGATGCAAACCTATTTCGGTCATGACGGCGCCTTCGTCCTGACCGCCGACCGTGTTCCTCTCTACGCCTATCTTGATGGGGCCGTACAGGCGCCGCAGAGCTTCCATGCTCTTCAACGGATCGTCGGGCGACTGCTCGACGATCTGCAGAAACGGCTGGCAGCCGGCGACCAGACGGGCGTCACAGACAAGGTTCTGTCGATCGGAAGCACGGATATCGCTGTCGTTAACGGCCATCCATCGATCGTCAGCGTCAAGCCTATCGTCTCGGACAGCGGAGAAATCGAGCAGGAACCGGGGCAAGAGGCTCTCCACGTGGCAGTTCGTTATCTCGACAGCGACTTTCTAGATCAGCTGGAGCGAGACTACCTGATAGAGAACCTTGGCTTTGCCTGGGCTTTGCCGAAAACTGACCACCAATCCTCGGTCAAGATTCCGGACGGCTCTGGCAAGACTATAGGCTATTTCACATGGACGCCGTATCAACCAGGTTCGACTGTCCTGAAGCGCGTTGCGCCCGTGATGATCTCCTTCCTGGTAGCATCGCTCCTACTGATCAGCATCCTGTTGGCCGCGTTGCGCCGCCGCTCAATAAAGCTGCAAGCCTCGCAGGCCGAGATTCAACATCTTGCGACCCATGATCAATTGACCGGACTGCCGAACCGCAGAACGTTCGAGCGCAGCCTCGATGAGGGACTGCAGCGAATCCGAGCCGAGGGCGGGGCGCTCGGCGTCTTCTATCTCGACCTCGACCGGTTCAAAGAAGTCAACGACACCCTGGGCCATCCCGCCGGAGACGAGTTGCTGCGCGAATTCGCACGCCGCCTCGTAGATCTTACGGGGCCGCAGGCCGTGGTAGCGCGACTTGGGGGCGACGAGTTCACGATCTTCGTTCCAGACGTCGCTTCGCGTGACGACCTAGAAAGGCTGGCGGAGGACCTGATCGAGATGGCGCGGCAGCCTTTTTCGATTGCCGGCAGCCAAGCATTCGTCGGTGTCAGCGTTGGCATTGCGATCGCGCCCGAACACGGCCTTGACCGAGTGAACCTGACGCGAAGAGCAGACGTTGCGATGTACCATGCAAAGCACTCAGGACGTAGTTCCCACTGCCTCTACAGCGAGGAGATGGATAGTCTTATCGAGGCGCGGAGAGAGCTGGAGAATGATCTGCGCGAAGCGCTCGATCGTGGAGGACAGTTGCATCTCCATTATCAGCCTCTCTACTCGGCCGCCTCGTCTGAATTGACTGGGGTCGAGGCGCTGGTGCGCTGGAAACATCCTAGCCGTGGCTGGATCTCGCCGGTGGTCTTTGTGGCCATTGCAGAGGAGGTAGGCCTGATACACAGGCTGGGAGAGTGGGTTCTCACCGAAGCCTGTCTGGCGACGAAGGCATGGCCCGTCGAGACCGTCGCGGTCAACGTATCGGCACTGGAGCTTTCAAAGGCCGGGTACGCGATGCGTGTGGCGAATACCCTGATGCGGACCGGCGCAAACCCGCGACATCTGGAACTTGAGGTAACCGAGAGTACCTTCACAGCGAAGGACGGGGAATGCCAACGCAACATCCAGGCACTGCGCGAACTCGGCGTTCGCTTCGCGATCGATGATTTCGGCACCGGGTTTTCATCGCTCTCGCGACTTCAACAATTGGATGTCGACAGGATAAAGATCGACCGTAGCTTCGTGCAAGGTTTTGGCAAGGACGGCAGCGACGAGGCAATCGTGCGGGCGATCATCGACCTCGCGAAGGCGTCCGGATTGCGCACTACCGCCGAAGGTGTGGAAACGGAATTGCAGAACGAACGGCTTCGCAGCATCGGCTGCGATGAACTGCAAGGCTTCCTTCTCCATAAGCCGGTGCCGCCCGAAGAAATTGAACGTCTCTGGATGGAGAAGCGGCCGCTCAAGACGGCAGCGCAATCAAGAGAAAATGGATAGGACTTGCTTCCGCATAGTAACACGTTGCCCGTTCGCCCCAAGTCTGAACGAGCGCCTCCGCATCTTGTTCACCACCAACTGACGTTACGTCCTCCTACCGACTGGGCGGCACCGGTCGGCGTTCGATCAACCCTAGAATTTTTCACGCCCGCTTGAGCTTACTGTTTGCCCCTCTCGCCATTTCAGAAGCTTCGACAGCGGGCATCGCCTTGCCGAAGTAGTATCCTTGGCCGTACTCCCCGCCGCGCCGGATGATTTCCTGCAATTCCTGCCATTCCTCGATTCCTTCGGCAATGACCGGCAAACCCAAGCTGTTCGCGAGACTGATGACGGAACCGACTATCTTGGCGCTCCCGGGGTTGCTTTGCATGGACGAGATGAAGGAACGATCAATCTTGATCTTGTCGAAATGGAGCTCGCTCAGATTGTAGAGGCTCGAATAGCCGGTCCCAAAGTCGTCCAGGGCAATCTTGATGCCAACCCCCTGAATTGCCACCAAAGCAGCTCGCGCGACATCGACGTCCGCGATCAACGAAGTCTCAGTGACCTCGATCTCCAGCCGGCCTGGAGGGAAGTCGGCTTCCGAAAGGATTCCCAGCAGCTTTACCGGGAGCATCGGGTCGCAAAGATGGAGCGGAGAAATATTGAGCGAGAGCGTAATGTCAGACGACCAATGCTTCGCGTCGCGGCACGCGCGCCGCAACAGATCATAGGTCATGTCAGCGATCAGCCCAAGCTTCTCCACAATAGGAATGAAGACGTCTGGTCCGATTTTGCCTCGGGTAGGGTGGGTCCACCGCGCGAGAATTTCGAATCCGACAAGCCGGTTCTCAGTCAAGAGCATGAGCGGCTGGTAATACGGCTCAATCGCGCGCTCCAAGACCGCTTGTCGCACGTCCTGTTCCAGCGTGATTCTTTCACGAAGGGCGTTCTCCATATCCTGAGCGAAAAACCGAAACGCGCCCCTGCCTTCGTCCTTGGCGCGATACATCGCCATGTCGGCCGCGCGAAGCAGCGTTTCGGCATCGCTTCCGTCATCAGGGCAGATAGCGATGCCGATGCTTGCGCCGACCTCTACGGACCTGTCGCCGATGGAGACGGGCCGACCGACGCTCTCGATAATCCGCATGGCGAGCGCAGATGCGGCTTCGGCTGGGGACTCACCAGCTGTCGCTTCGACCACGATGCCGAACTCGTCGCCGCCCAGGCGGGCCACCGTATCGCCGCACCTCGTCAGGAGGCCAAGCCGGGCTGCGATTTCACGCAGCACTGTGTCGCCAGCGGCGTGACCGTTGATGTCGTTGATTGGTTTGAAGCGATCGAGATCAACAATCATGACCGCGCAGCTGGCAGCTCCTCGCCTGGGCGCAGTTTTAACCACCCTGTCCAGCGTTTCCGCAAACACCCGCCGGTTGGGCAATCCGGTCAGCGGATCATGGCGCGCCAATGATTCTGCCAGCCGGTGAGCCGCCTCGGTCGCCTCATGGGCCTTTTCCAGAGCTGCCAGATGTTTCCGATAGACTTCCTCTTTTTCCTCCGCTGCCCTCGCCTCGGCGATCTTAAGCCCGGAAATGTCGGTGTCGGTTCCGATGATGCGTGCAACGCTGCCGTCGGGATTAAACTCCACAGGCCGGCCGCGGCTTAATATCCAGATATAGTGGCCGTCCCGATGACGTTCGCGATACTCGAACGCGTTCTGGGAGAGTTCGCCCGAATTCTGTTGATTGGTCTCAGCGATCAGCCGCATCCGGTCGTCCGGATGCACCCGCTCCAGCCATGCTTCGCGGGAAGGATCGACCGGTTCGTCGAGGCCGATGCCGCGCATCTTTCGCCACGTGGCCGAAAAATAGGCAGTCCCGTTCCTCAGGTTATGGTCCCAGACGCCCTGTCCGGCGCCCTCAAGGGCAAAATTCCATCGGCTCTCGCTTTCGGCAAGCGCCTGTTCCGCAAGTTTGCGCGCAGTGATGTCCCGACAGACGCCCACGAGACCGGTGATTTCTCCGCCCGCATTCCGCAGCGGAAGCTTCGACGTCGCCAGCCACTTCGTTTGACCCGAGCGAGTGACCACAAATTCTTCCATGTCGATGATTGGCTTTCCGGACTCTACTACTGCCTGTTCGTCCGCGAAGAACTTTTCCGCGAGTTTGCGAGGGTGCAGGTCGAAGTCCGTCTTGCCGATCAAATCGGAAACCATAAGGCCAAGATCTTCAGCGACCGCCGGGTTGGCCACGACAAAACGGCTTTTGGTGTCTTTCACGAACAGGTAGTCAGGCACGCTGTCGACAAGAGCGCGCAGGAGGTATTCCGGGGACGCTCTCCCCAGAGTGGAGGTCGTCAGCAGATCAATCTCAGGCAATTCCCGGCTCCACCTTTGACGCGCATGCCGCAGATCAAAAGCCCACTGTAATGTTTTTGTCTTGTAGACCTCTTAATCGAATGCTGCTTTCCCGACGTGGCTCGAAGCGGAAGCTCTCACCGCCCCCTTTACTCCAGCGGCGTCGCACACCTTTAACCACCTCGCGTAACGGGCGACTAACTCCTTACTGCCATTCTCCGCTCCGGCGTCTTTCGCCCGGTCAGGAGAGGTACATGTCGAGACGGTTCTTTGCTTCGCGCGACGGACAGTTCACGCTCATGATGGTGATTACCACGTTGCCGCTGGTGCTCGCGGTCGGCTTCGCGGTCGACTATTCCCGTTATGTGAGCGCGGAGAAGCACCTTCAGGAGGTCGCTGACTCCGCCGCGCTCGCCGTTGCCGGTTCGCCTGAGCGCAGTGAAGCAAAGCTGCGAAAGGTCGCCGATGATTTCGTGTCTAGCAATTTTGCCGCGACCCGGATCGAAGAACTGAGGGTCGCGAGCGTCACGCTCAAGGACGATCAGGTGGACGTCGCGCTCGAAGGGCGACTGCCTACCACTTTCATGGGCATTGCCCGCTACTCCTCGCTCGACGTCAAGGCGTCCTCTCTCGCGGTGCGCGCCGTTACCGGAAGCGTTGAACTCGCGCTCGTGCTCGACAACACGTGGTCGATGTCGGAAGAGGACACTTCGGGCGTTTCGAAGATCAACTCGCTGAAGACTGCCGCCGGCGCGCTGGTCACGGAGCTCACCTCCAATGCCAAGGCCGATGTCCGGATCGGGCTTGTTCCCTATGCCGACTATGTCAATGTCGGCGTCAAGAATCGCTCCGAACCGTGGCTGTCGGTTCCGGCCGACTATGACGTGGATCCGAAGCCGCGCGTTTGCCAGAAGAAGGATGTCACCACGACGCCCTGTCTGGAATACGCGGCGAAATATTCCTGCACGACCTATATCGACGGCGTCCCGCAGAATTCCACCTGCGGGGGGCAGTGCGTCCGCACCGGAACACCCTACACTGAGAAGAAGGAAGTCTGCTCCGGTGGCGGCGGCGTCACGAAATACCGCTGGTATGGCTGTGTTGGCTCGCGAATGAGCGGCACCACTCGCCTCAACGACGGGTCGCCCTCGGTCACCTATCCGGGCTATGTCGAGACCAGCCAGAAGTGCCTCAACCCGATCGTTCCGCTGACCAGAGACAGGGGGGTCCTGCAGTCCGCGATCAGCGGCATGATCATCAATATCGGCAGCTACAAGCCCTACACCTACATCCCGGCCGGCTTGATCTGGGGCGTCAACCTCCTGTCTCCCCCGGCGCCGTTCAAGGAAGCCTCGGCTTATGACGTCAAGAACAGCTCGCCGCGCAAGGCCATCGTGCTGATGACGGACGGCGAGAATACGCTGCGGTTCACCTCGAGCAATGGCCGGCACGCCGCACTGAGTTCCACGGCCTCGACGGCCGCCACCCAACTCTCCCAGACGAATGCGGACACCAAGGCCATCTGCGACTACGCCAAGTCCAACAAGATCGAGATCTTCAGCGTGGCCTTCATGGTTGACAATGCCGATGCCAAGGCGGTCCTCGAATATTGCGCAACCGACGCGGATCATTATTTCGACGCGTCGGACTCCCGCAAGCTGATGGCCGCTTTCTCCGGTATCGCCCGTTCTCTTAGCTTGGTGCGGCTTGCGCGTTAGCGTGGGGCAGGAGATCCGCTCAGTGTGCTCAACGATCTCGAAATCCTCCGCGCAATCATGCTGCAGAGAACTGCAAGAGACCGGAACAACGATCGGCGGTGCTGGCTCATCGCAGACCGCGTTTGCTCTAAAGATCCATGTAGACGTGCTTCTCCGCCTTCGCGCCGGGATGCGTAACGGCGCCCCAGCGTGCACCACCGACAAGCCTGGCAAATTTCCAGATCGCACCTGTGGCATACTGAGTGGGGCGTGGCCCACTCCAGTCCGATCGACGCGCCTCCAGCTCGGACTCGGATAGCGAAACGGAGAGTTCCCCGGTGACGGCATTGATGGTGATAATGTCACCATCGCGCAGAAGAGCGATCGGGCCACCCTGGGCTGCTTCGGGCCCCACATGACCGACGCAGAAGCCGCGCGTCGCACCAGAGAAGCGGCCGTCGGTTATGAGCGCCACCTTCTTGCCCATGCCCTGGCCTGAGATCGCCGCCGTGGTCGCCAGCATCTCCCGCATGCCTGGCCCGCCCGCAGGCCCCTCATTGCGGATGACAAGGACTTCTCTGGCCTGGTAGCCCCGCTTGCGCACGCATTCGAACGCGTCTTCCTCGCACTCGAACACTCGAGCGGGGCCGTTGAAGACCTGTTCCTCCGGGGTCATGCCCGCCACCTTCACGATTGCACCGTCCGGAGCGAGATTGCCGCGCAGGCCCACGACCCCGCCGGTCGGCGTCAGCGGTGCTGTAGCTGGATAGATGACCCGTCCATCCGCCTCGCCACGGATCTCGTCGAGTTCTTCGCCGAGCGTGCGACCGCTTGCAGTCAGGCACTCTTCGTGAAGGAGGCCGAGTTTGCGGAGTTCCTTGAGCACAACGGGCACCCCTCCGACCTCGAAAAGGTCCTTTGCGACGTAGCGCCCGCCAGGACGCAGATCACAAAACCACGGCGTGTCCCGCATGATATCGGCGACGTCGAACAGATCGAAGTCGATACCCGCCTCGTGGGCAATCGCAGGCAGATGCAGCGCGGCATTCGTACTGCCGCCGGTGCAGGCGACGACGCGGGCCGCATTTTCCAGACTCTTGCGCGTGACGATGTCACGCGCCCGCACGTTCTTCTCGATCAGTCTCAACACAGCCTCCCCACTCGCCCGGCCATATTGGTCGCGGCTCTCATAGGGAGCCGGGGCGCCCGAGGAATTGAGCACCGCAAGCCCGATCGCCTCCGACACGCAGGCCATGGTGTTCGCGGTGTACTGTGCGCCGCACGCGCCCGCACCGGGACAGGCGACGCGCTCGAGGATCGTCAGCTGCGCGTCCGTCAGAGTGCCCGCCTGGTGCTCGCCGACCGCCTCGAAAACATCCTGTACCGTAACATCCTGCCCGTCGAGCCGACCCGGAAGGATCGAGCCGCCATAGATGAATACCGAGGGCACGTTGAGCCTGACCATCGCCATCATCATGCCGGGAAGGCTCTTGTCGCAGCCGGCGAGTCCAACCAGCGCATCGTAGCAATGGCCGCGCATGGTCAATTCCACGGAATCGGCGATCGCGTCGCGCGAGGCGAGCGACGAACGCATGCCCTCATGGCCCATCGCGATACCGTCGGTCACCGTAATGGTGGTGAATTCGCGCGGTGTTCCGCCGGCGAGCTTTACGCCGGCCTTGACGGCCTGCGCCTGCCGGTTGAGCGAGATGTTGCAGGGTGCGGCCTCGTTCCAGCACGTTGCCACCCCGACCCAGGGCTGGTGAATCTCCTCATCACTCAGACCCATCGCGTAGAAGTAGCTGCGTTGCGGCGCCCGCTGGGGCCCTTCAGTCACGTGACGGCTGGGAAGACGGCTCTTGTCAAAACGGGCAGTCATGCGCAGATGATCCTTGGGCCTCTTGTCGTTGGGAGCTTAAGGCCCCCTGGATGCAGCGCAAGGCCCTCAGGCCTTCCGCCCCCAGCCTGCGCTTGACTTTGCCCAGGCAAAGGCCCACGTTTATGCCATGTGCATGTACGACCGCCACCTCCTTACGTTTATCGGGGTATGCCCCATCGCGGGCATCTGACCCCCGGCCAGGTCGCGTCGCGCCCCGGTCGCGGGGCATAGTTTGATTTCCGGATCTTCTGGACATCTATCCAAACGGCGGCACCAACAATTCCAGTTTCCGATGACCAGCGCCACGCCCAAGCTGCGTGCGCGAACTGCAGACATGAGAGGGCCCAGAGATGGCTCAAGCAAACAAAAAGAACCGCAAGCCGGCAATCGCCGTGACCCGGACCGACAGCGAGCGCCTGTGGCGACTTGCCGAATCCTTTGCCGACCGAAATCCCGCAGTCGCGGAAGAACTTCTTGGCGAGCTCGATCGAGCAAAGGTCGTCGAGGACGGCCGGCTCGCGCCGGACGTGGTTCGCATGGGCTCGTCCCTGCGCTTCACAAGTGACCTCGGCGAGGATCGCAACGTCACTCTGGTGTTTCCCGGGGAAGCGGACATCGCCGAAGGCAAGGTCTCGATCCTGACCCCGATCGGCGTCGCGCTGATCGGACTGTCGGCCGGGCAATCAATTGACTGGACTGCGCGCGACGGACGCATCCACCGCTTGACGGTCGAGTCCGTTCAACCGCCTACGAGCCGCGCCGCCTTGGCTGCGGCTTCGCCGGAACTGCGGACCGCGACATGACCGGAATCATGCCGCCGTGCCGCCTCTCGCTTTTCGGGGGATGCCTCATCGCAGGATAGCCGCCCCTGTGCCGCGCCACGCGGCCAGGGGATTCTCCAGTGCGCCGAAACGTAACCGCTCATGGTGAGCGATGGAGAACTGCTATGATGAGAGAGACCTGCTTCCTCACGACCAAGGACTTCACGATCCTAGAGGTCATGCGCGACCGCTGCCTTGGCCGCGACGATCCGCTCGCGCCCATCCTCAAGCGGAAGATCGAGACGGCGACCGTGATGTTCCGCAACGACATCCCGGTAAACGTCGCCACACTGAGCAGCCGGCTGACATTCAGCGTCAATGGCCGCGAGCCTGACAGCCGCATCATCTCGCACGACCGGATGACGTCCCCGATCGGAATGTTCCTTCCGATCACGACGGCGCGCGGGCTTGCTCTGCTCGGGCTTTCCGAGGGGCAGGAATTCACGATCGTCAACACCGACGGTCAGGAGGAGCGAATCCTGCTTCACGAGGTCCACTATCAGCCGGAAGCGGCCAGGCGGGAGAAGGAGGCGCTCATGCGGATGAACACTCCGACGTCGGGCAAGCCCACCTTGCGGGTGATCAGAGGCGCCTTCGATGAGCCGCCCCGTCTTGTCGCGGTGGCGCAGGACGGCTTCGACGACCCAGGCCCATCGGCCGCCTGAGCGTCCGCCGCGGCGCAGGAGTAACCTATGGTCGAATACTTCATCCTCGCCGCGGCGGCCTTCTTCGCCGGGATACTGAACACGGTGGCAGGCGGCGGTACGTTCCTGACCTTCCCGGCACTCGTTTACACAGGCGTGCCCCCGGTTGCCGCGAATGCCACCAGCGCGGTCGCGGTGTTTCCGGGCTACCTGGGGGTGCGCTCGGCTTTCGCCAGGAGATCGCCGCCTCTGACAGGAAGCGCCTCCTGAAGGTCGTCGCGTTCACCGCGCTCGGAGGACTCGCCGGGTCGCTTTTTCTGCTGGTCTCGTCCAACGAAGCCTTCTCGCTGGTCGTCCCGTTCCTGCTGGCCTTGGCGACGCTGGCGTTCGCCTTCGGGCCCCGCATCCAGGCGTGGGCGAGCCGTCACAGCTTCGCCAAGGCGGAAGGTGCCTGGGGAACGTTGCTGGTCTCGGTCTATGGCGGGTATTTCAACGGCGGTCTGAACCGCCCCGGGTTTGCCGGAGGCTCCAACTCCTGAGTAGGATGGAGCTGTCATAAGCAAGACGACGAACGAGTGAGTGAAGAAGGCCGAGGCGGTTGAGTTCGCCACGCTGACCTGGGTCGACTGGTTCAACAATCGCCGGCTGCTGGAGCCCATCGGCAACATCACGCCAGTCCGGCACCTGTGAGGCGGTTGTCCTTGGTGTCTGCTTCGGGCAATGGCATACTGCTCCCTTTGACCCGGATGGTGCGCCTTCCTGACGTTGGTTGGCAGCGGCTCGAACGTCCGGCTTCAGGCGTAGGCAAAGTTTGCCCGAATGGCCGCGACGGTGAAGGGTTTCGGGTGCCGGCAGGCGTACGAAAGCCTCTCATGCAGGAACCCGCGGGCCACAGTCGATGGCTATGGGGATTTCGATCTGCGGCCGATGTCGGCGATGGCGCGACCGCCGCTGGGAAGCGCGGACGTGGATGCAGACAGAGGGCGTTGTTGCGCCTCGGCGCGGTTTAGCCGGCCCGCAGGTTGCTCGTCGTGAGCCTGTCGACGACGACACGCACCATCGGCGCGCGCGGGTTCGTTGCCGTCGGCTGCGCGCCTGCGGTTGAAGGCTCGACCATGCCATGCCGGGTCATGGGGTTGTCTCCCGGTTCGTCGACGACGCGTGTGGTGGTCCGCGCGGTTGCCTCCAGCGTTCGAACGTCTCGATGATGATCATGCGCCCGCCACAGCAGGGGCATGACGGGCGGAAGTCCTCCGGTTCGTCGACGTCGCGAGGGTCGGGCGGCGCGGCGACATCCAGGAGTTCGCGGGCGAGCGCGAGGCTAGCCTTGCGGGTGGAGCCGGCCAGCAGGCCGTAGTGCCGGATGCGGTGGAAGCCGCGCGGCAGGACATGGATCAGGAAGCGGCGGAGGAACTTGTCGGTCGCGAGCGTCATGATCTGCTGTCGGTCGGCACCGTCGCGACGATAGTCCTTGTAGCGGAAGGTGACACCGTCCTGGTCGAATGCGATGAGGCGGCTGTTCGAGATCGCGACCCGGTGGGTGTAGCGGGACAGATAGGCGAGGACCGCCTCCGGTCCGGCGAACGGCGCCTTGGAGTAAACGACCCAGCGCTTCGTCCGGACGGGAGCAAGGTGGCACAGGAAGGCGCGTCGCTCCGTGAGGTGCGCCATGGTCCCGAAGAAGGCGAGCCGCCCGACGTCGTGGAGTGCGACCAGCCGCGTAAGGAAGAGTCTTCGGAACAGCTTGCCCAGCACGCGCACCGGAAGCAGGAAGGCCGGCCGCGAGGAGATCCAGCGGCTTGCGTCCGGCGCGATGCCACCGCCTGGCACGATCATGTGCACGTGCGGATGGTGGGTCATCGCCGATCCCCAGGTGTGGAGCACGGCGGTGATGCCGATGCGCGCGCCGAGGTGTCTTGGGTCGGCGGCGATCGTCAGCATCGTCTCCGACGCCGCTCTGAACAGCAGGTCGTAGACCAGCGCCTTGTTCTGGGACGCGATGTCCGCGACCTCGGCCGGCAGCGTGAACACGACGTGGAAGTAGCCGACCGGCAGGAGGTCGGCCTCGCGCTCGGCAAGCCACGTCCGCGCCGCCGCGCCCTGGCACTTCGGGCAGTGCCGGTTGCGGCAGGAGTTGTAGGCGATCCGCGATTGGCCGCAGTCCTCGCAGGCTTCGACGTGACCGCCGAGGGCCGCGGTGCGGCAGTTCTCGATCGCCGACATGACCTTGAGCTGGGCGAGGCTCAGGTGCCCTGCATGAGCGGCCCGATACGCAGGCCCTGTTGCGCGGAAGATGTCGGCGACCTCGGTCGAGGCGCGCACGGATCAGCCGGGCGGCGTCTTGCCCTCCATCAGCGCCATCAGCCGGTCGAGCGGCCCGGTGACAGCGTGGATCGTCCGGGTCGAGACTTTTGCATAGAGAGCGGTCGTCTCAAGCTTGCTGTGCCCAAGCAGTACCTGGATGACACGGATATCGACGTCCTGTTCGAGCAGGTGGGTGGCGAAGCTGTGACGCAGCGTGTGCGGGCTGACGCGCTTGCGGATGCCAGCGACTTCGGCGGCCTCCTGGACCGCGCGATGCAGTTGCCGAGACGAGACCGGATCGGTTCGGCTGCGGCCGGGGAAGAGCCAGCCATGCGGAAGCATGATCCCGCGCCGCCTGCCTTCGCGCCACCACAGCCGCAGCAGTTCCAGGAGCTGCGGCGAGAGCATCGCGTTGCGATCCTTGCGGCCTTGCCCTGCCCGACACGAAGCAGCATGCGCGCCGAGTCGACGTCATCAACCTTAAGGTGCACGACCTCGGATACACGCAGGCCCGCGCCATAGGCGACACCGAGCGCGGCCTTGTACTTGAGGCCTGGTGCGGCCTCGAGCAGCCGCCCCGCTTCCTCCACGCTGAGCACATCCGGCAGCTTGCGGTGATAGCGGGTAATCACCAGTGCGCGCGACAGATCCCGGCGCTGCAGCGTCACCAGAAACAGGAATCGCAGCGCAGAGACGGCGCCGTTGATGGTCGCAGGTCCGACGCCCTTCTCATGCTGATCAAGCTGGAAGCGGCGGATATCGTCCGGCGTCGCGGTGTCGGGCGAACGCCCGATAAACGCGGCGAAGCACCGAACGTGACGAATGTAGTCCTGCCGCGTGTGGGAGCCGAGCCACGCATGAGCATGTCGTGCTGCATGCGCTGGCGAAGCGGCGAAACGGGTGCATCGGTCGACGGGGTAGCCATGGCGAGTTCCTCTCGTTGAAGGGAACTCCATGGCCAGATCGCAGCCCTCACCCGCTCAAGGGATATGCCTGTCGCGCAGCATCAGAATGAAGCACCCCTCCCGCGGAGCGGGTTCGTGCACGGGCGCGCGAAGCTGCCGAGCAACTCCGGACCAAAAAAGGCAACCGCAAAGGAGGCGACCGCTACAGCCTGATCTGGTCGCGCCCCAACTGCCGAAATGGCGAGTGACTACACCGATCGATCTCGCCCGGAACCGCCGGGCGCGCGCCTCGTCGGCTCATGTCTGATCTGCCGAAGATGATTGCGGCGGAGGTGCATGGATCGCTGGCACTGGCGCTCGCGACTGGGAGCGATCGGCTCGAGGATCATGATCCGGCGTTCGAAAGCCTTGCTGTGTCGATAGGTGCTCCTCGCAGTACTTATCAGGCGCTGAAAGCTCTGCGTGACTCGTCGGGCCGCGCGGTCCCCATCTTCAATGATCAGCTTGTGGACATGCAGAAGCAAATGGCGGCACATGAAGGCGTCCTCGCCGAACTTGCGTCGGTCACCCCGCTTCTCGCCATCGCCAGGCTGCGGCGCGAAGGCATAATCGCCCACGGCGATCGGGTTGTTGCAGTCGTCACGGCCAGTGGTCTGAAGGATCTCGATCGGTCGATGAACCAGCCCTCGAATGACATGGTCTTTTCCTCGTCGACCGATGCGATGAAATGGCTGGAAGAAAGCCGCTCCGACCTCCTGGTCGGCCGGGCAGATTCCGGGCGTTAGATCTGAGCTTCATTGATTGTGGTCGAAGGGTTCACGACATCCTCCAGTCTGCGCCGGGACCAGGCGAACCGTGTCCAGTCAGCCTCGGTTCGCGGCGCGATCGACAGAAGCAGCTCGGGTTCGGGGTGCCGCGGCGACGCCCATCCCGGCAGGGACGAAATCCACGCGTCATCGTAGACAGTCTCCACATAACGATGTCCCTCGTCGGGCAGGATGACCGCAACGCGGGCACCGGGAGAGGTGCTCGCCGCCCATCTGCCGACAAGCGTGGCCGCGCCGCTTGTCGGACCCTGGAAAATACCGTGCTCACGCAAAAGGCGCCGTGCTTCCTCGAAGGCGGGGTAGGCGCCAACCCAATGAACTTCGTCGATAAGGTCATGTCTGACATTCCCCGGTAGGATGCTGTTGCCGAGCCCGCGCAGCAGCCGCTTGCCCGGCGGCTGCCCGAACAGGACGCTTCGGTGGGTGTCGACCGCAATGAGGACAAGGTGCGGAAAAACACCGCGGAGGAAGAACCCCGTTCCGCACAGAGACCCGCCGCTGCCGACACAGCCCACCAGGCAATCGATCTCGCCGACCTGTCGCACCAGCAGTTCGGCCAGCCGTGCATAGGCGAGAGCGTTTGCGGGATTGTCATATTGGCGCGGCCAAAAGCAGTTCTCATCGTCCCTCCGGATACGTTCAATCCGTTCGAGCCGTTTCCGTTGATCCCCATTGCCCTCGGGATCCTTGGTGACAATCAGCTCCGCACCCAGTCCGCTTAGGCGAGCTTTATACCGAACATCGATTAGGCTTGCGGCTGTTACCAGCGTCAGGGGATGCCTCCGGGCCGCTGCCAAAAGAGCGAGCGCCATGCCGAAGGTGCCGGATGTCGTCTCAACGATGCGCATCCCTGTCTCAATCGCGCCTTCGGCCACCGCTCGGTCAAGGATAAATCGGGCAGGCATCAGCTTCATCAGCGGGAAGGCTGCGGCGACCAGATTTGGCCCCAACATCGCAAGGCGCGGTGTTTCAAGCGCACGGAAATAGTCAGGTTCCCGACCTACCATGGCGCGCCCTCGTCATTGATCTGATGAAACTCGACATCGCAGAAGCCGACCTGTTGCAGCGCCGCCGCGACACCTTCCGCGCGCTGTCGCAGGTTCTTCCCAGCTCGATCGAAGAGGACACCGAACAGAGACCCGCTATGTGCGACCTGTATGCCGCAGGCTCCCGCGCTCTCGGCGATGGCAAGGCCTTTCGCGAGATTTTGTTTTGGCAGCCGTCGTTGGCTTATCCAGGCGCTGGCCGTTGCCACGCGTCCCAGGCAGACCGGATCCTGATGACGGATCGCGTAGCCGATCAGGCCGCGCAAGACTCGGAATTGCTGGATTTCCACTCCGTCATATCGCGCTGGCGGCAATCGGAGAGTATCGATTGGAGGTCCACCATTCGCTTTTGAACCGACCAGAAGGAGTGGAGGCAGCGAGCCACCGAAATCCTCCAGGACAATGCCCTCCCGCTGAGCGAAAAGGACCGTGTTCGCGTCAAAGGCGACGGCATCGCTCGCCTTCTCCGCCGCCACCGCGAGCAGTGCGATCCGAGGCGGCATGAACTGGACGTCGTAGGCCGCTGCCACAGCGCGGATCGTCGCCACCACATCTGCCGTCGACGAGCCGTATCCGTGCCCCTCTGGAATCGTGCTATCGATCACGAGGTTGCCACCCTCAGTGACCTTTAGCTGGTCAAGCGCCTGGCGCGCGGCCGCGGCGGCCTTAGCCTTACCTTCGGGCCGGGCGGTGATCTGGCGCGACCCTGTGCTGACGAATGACGCCCGCGAAATCCGCCGCGGGAGCGGCAGTGTCACGAGCCCGCGATGGAGACGCCCGTGATCGTCTTCGAACACGCCTTGCAGTAATTCGCCATGATGGGCGATCGCTGTTCCAACGCCCCTCCGCGACGATCTGGCGACTCCAGTCACGATCCTCTCCCGGCAATCTGCAATGGCGGGTTGTGGAGTTGTCGGCGCCACGGCACCGTCATCAGATTCCGGCATTGACGGCGGATGGCTGTTGCGGAGGTCGCCACTCAGGCGAAGCCAAGACGGCCTGGGGCCTCTCCTGGTCGAGACTGAAAGCCAATCACTTTCCAATCAGTCCTTGTCGGATCCGCCAGCGGGTCGACATGAACCTTGATCGCAAGGTTGTAGGTAACCGTGATTTGGGATGAGCTTTCGTTGTCAGATTGAACAGGGCGGAGGTCTCGAACCTGCAAGGCGGCCGATATTTGCGGAACGTTAGTCTGGTCCGGTCAGGGACTATTCGTCCCCCACGAGTCCATCAAACGTCTCGAGCAGCGCGTCGACAATTGCTTGGCCAAGCGCCTGAGCAGTCGCGCCAATTTTGATATCGTCTCCACTGCGGGCCGCGGTGGCCAACGCCGAGCCCTGATCGGTCAGGATCGCGTTCGCCCGATCGATCGCCCACAGAGCGAAATCGTCTCGGCCGTGGACGATTCTGGATTCCATTAATGCCCGCTCCCACGTCTACGTGTCCTTAAGCCTGCCCCGACCTCGATCAGCGAGCGTGGCAGGTATCATCCGCGCACCTGCATCCTTGCGTCTCAGGCCTTCCGAGGCAAGCCATTCCGCCTCAACACGTCGAAAGGGCCTTTGACACTACCAAGCGCGACGGCATTCCGCAGCGCAAACGCTAACGGATCCTTGAGGTAACCAGCCGGTTCCAGAAAGCGGCCGAGCCCGGAACTAGCGTTTGCGGGCTTTCCAAGGCTCGACGAAGCTGCCGGCCCACATCCCGGACCCGGTCGCCCTTGCGGTCTCCTGCTGACGCGCGTAGCGGCCTTCGGAGTATTTCGGCCAGTCAAGCGCATAGCCGCGCGTCACGAGCCATGAGCCTACTTCCGCGCCGTCGGCACGGGTGCAGATGGCGACCGCCCGCCCATATCGATCTCGAGATGTGCGTCGGCATCTCGTTGGCCGCGATTGTGCCAGGAACTCGTCAAGCGCCTGGGCAGATACGACGCCGCACCGATACCAGGCGCCGCGCCCATCCCGGCACGTCTGCCAGCTCTCCGGCGCATCGATACCGTCCAGCCGAATCCTTTCGCCGGAAATCTCGATCGTGTCGCCGTCGATCACCGAGGCGCGTCCGACGACAACATCGTCCGGGCTCGCCCCTAGCGCCGAGAAGAGAAATGCAGCGACAGATAATGCCAATCTCAATGGCAGTGAACCGAGCCGGTGTTGTTGTCCATGTGGCAACACTGGCCGGGGGGCGAATTCTTGCGGCAACCCCCGCCATGAGAATGAGCCGCAGTCGCACATCCGATAAACACCAAAGCCATTATCAGCCGCGCCATTTTCCCCTCCCGGTTGTAGACTTCTCATCCGGAGGTAGCGCTTTCGGGACACTTTGTCGATTCCACGATCGTTTGTCGGTCATCGTGCGCAAGATAACGGCACGAAGTCCCAGATCGGTGTCTGCCAGTCGTTGTGCGGCTGGCCCGGCATGCTTGCGGAAGACGGCGATCGCAGCAACCGGGGAGCACCGAGTGGTCGGATGGGCCTGGGAGGGCGCGTTTTCGCATGGACCGGAGACGAGGTTCTTGGCCTGTCGGGGCCGCCAGCAGCATGACGTCCTGTCGGCCCGACAGGGCCGGTCGTGTCAAGACCAATATGACGAATGGCGATGGGAAGCCGGCATCCAACCTGAATGCGTCAAAAAGGTGCTTCTCTCGGAGCGCCGCTCACACTATCAATAAAGTGGTATCGGAGAATCCACATTGCGTCTGACCTATCATACCGACTACGCCTTGCGGATGCTGATCTACCTTGCAGCGAATGGTGGACGACCGTCTCGCGTTGCCGACGTGGCCGACAGCTACGGCATGTCCCGAAGCCACCTACTCAAGGTCGCGCTTCATCTTGGAAAACTGGGCTTCCTGACCACATTGCGCGGACGCTCCGGAGGTATTGCGCTCGCAAGGAAGCCGACAGAGATCAATCTCGGTCAGGTCGTACGGCAGATCGAGCACGACTTCGCCTTGGTCGAATGTATGCGCTGCGACGACGGCAACTGCGCAATCTCCGCCGGCTGTCGACTGAGAGGTGTTGTCGCGAAAGCGGTCGACGCGTTCTTGTCGGTGTTCGACGCGTATTCGCTGGCAGACATCGCTGCAAACCGAGACGTGCTTGCCAACCCTCTTGGCATACCGAGCAAAGCGGCGGAACCTGCGTGATCGACTTGCGGAGTTCATCATGATCGGCAGACTTACCTCCACGGAGCGGCAATACGCGGCCGTCGTCCTGTCCTTGCTCGTCGTAGCTGGGATCGCGATGGCCGCGCTCGGCAGGAACGACGCCTTGGGCGTTCACGGCGTCCTGGTGATCCTCTTCGCGGGCGGACTGCTTTATGCGGTCCTCTCCGCATTCTTCGAGCCTGAGCCGCGCGAGGACCGCGAGGCGTCCTATTACGACGATCCGATCAAGGCAGGTATCGTGCTGTCCATGGCGTGGGCCGTGTTCGGCATGTTCATGGGCGTGTGGGTAGCCGCCCAGCTTGCCTGGCCGAGCCTCGCTTTCGACGCGGCCTGGTCGACCTTCGGGCGGCTGCGGCCGACGCACACTTCAGGTGTCATCTTCGGCTTCGGCGGCAATGCACTGATCGCCACGTCCTTCCATGTCGTGCAGCGCACCTCCCGCGCCCGGCTCGCCGGCCAGTTCAGCCCGTGGTTCGTGCTCTTCGGGTTCAATCTGTTCTGCGTCCTTGCCGTGTCCGGCTACCTGCTTGGCGTGACACAGTCGAAGGAATACGCCGAGGCCGAGTGGTATGCCGATCTTTGGCTCGTCATCGTCTGGATCACCTACCTCGTCCTCTTCTTGCGCACCATCGCCCGCCGCCGCGAGCCGCACATTTACGTGGCGAACTGGTACTTCATGGCCTTCATCGTGGTCGTTGCAATCCTGCACATCGTCAACAACCTCGCAGTGCCGATATCGTGGGGCCATGCCAAGAGCTACACGATCTGGCCGGGCGTCCAGGACGCGATGGTCCAGTGGTGGTACGGACACAATGCCGTCGCGTTCTTTTTGACCGCGGGTTTTCTTGGGATGCTCTACTACTATCTTCCCGTGCGGGCCCAGCGGCCGATCTTTTCCTACCGGCTCTCGATCCTCAGCTTCTGGGGAATCACCTTCTTCTACATGTGGGCAGGCTCCCACCACCTCCACTACACCGCGTTGCCGCACTGGGTGCAGACACTAGGTATGACCTTCTCGGTCATGCTGCTCGTGCCCTCATGGGCTTCGGCGGGAAACGCGCTCCTGACACTCAACGGCGCCTGGCACCGGGTGCGCGATGACGCGACGCTGCGCTTCATGATGGCGGCGGCCGTGTTCTACGGGCTTTCGACTTTCGAAGGCTCCTTCATGGCGATCCGCCCGGTAAACGCGCTCAGCCACTATACGGACTGGACGGTCGGCCACGTCCATGCCGGAGCGCTGGGGTGGGTGGCTTTGATCACCTTCGGCTCGCTCTACACGTTGGTGCCGGCGCTGTGGAAACGTGAACGAATGTATTCGGCGAGGCTTGTGGAGGTCCATTTCTGGCTCGCGATCGCCGGAACGCTCATCTACGTCTTCGCGATGTGGAACTCCGGCATCATCCAGGGGCTGATGTGGCGTACCTACACGGAAGACGGCGCGCTCGCCTACTCCTTCGTCGACTCCCTCGTTGCGATGTATCCGTATTACATAGCCCGAGCATTCGGCGGCCTCCTGTTCCTGATTGGCGCGCTCATCTGCTCCTACAACATCTGGATGACGGTACGCTCCGTCCCGCTGGCGGAACGGCGCGACAGTGACGTTCCCGCGGCCGTCGCCGTGCCGGGAGAATGACCGATGCCTGAACTCTTCCATCGCAAGCTGGAGCGCTCGGCGATCGGGTTCGTGCTGGCGATCATCGCGGCCGCCAGCGTCGGCGGGATCGTCGAGATCGCACCGCTCTTCACCATCGACGAGACCGTCGAAGAAGCGCCCGACATGCGGGTCTACACGCCGCTCGAACTGGCAGGACGCAACATCTACGTGCGCGAGGGCTGCTATGCCTGCCACAGCCAGATGATCCGCACGCTCCGGGACGAAGTCGAACGCTACGGCCCGTATTCGCGGGCAGTCGAGTCCCAGTATGACCGCCCGATGCTGTGGGGGTCGAAGCGGACCGGGCCGGACCTGGCTCGGGTCGGCGGTAAGTATTCCGATTTCTGGCACGTCGCCCACCTCATCAATCCGCGCGACGTCGTGCCGGAGTCCAACATGCCAGCCTACGCCTTCCTGGCGCGGACCGAGTTGCGGACGAACGACCTTGGGGAGCATCTCGCGGCCCAGCAGGCCTTGGGCGTGCCCTACACCGACGAGATGGTGGCCAACGCGGCGCGGGACGCCTACGGCCAGGCTTTCCCGGACAGCGAGGCTGCATCGGGGGTGAGCGAGCGCTACGGAGAGGCCACCTCGGTGAGTGCCTTCGACGGGGTTGCCACGCGGCTGACCGAGATGGACGCGCTCGTGGCCTACCTGCAGGTCCTGGGCCGGCTGACCGACGCCGCGTTCCGCGACACCGCCGCGACCGAACAAGCGCCCGACGCGGAGGACTGAGCCATGTTCGAGATCAGCCACGAGACCCTCGTCGCCTTCTCCAAGAGCTGGGGCCTGTTCTACCTGATGGGCTTCTTCCTGTGCGTCGTCGCCTACGCCTTCTGGCCCTCGAACCGGAAGCGCTTCGACAGGGCGAAGACCAGCATCCTCGACAGGGACGACAAGCCATGGAAGTGAACGAGCGCGATCCCGTCACCGGAAGGGAAACGACCGGGCACGAATGGAACGGCATCAAGGAACTGGACACGCCCGTCCCGCGCGGCGTGCTGATGTTCCTGATCGTAACCCATATCTGGGCCATCGCCTGGTGGTTCTTCGTACCTGCCTGGCCGCTAGGCACGACCTACACGAAGGGCCTTCTCGGCGTCGACCAGCGCACGACGGTCGAAGAGCGGGTCGTCGAAGGCCAGCAGGAGCGGTCGGTCTGGATGACCCGCCTCGAATCCGAGTCCTACGACGCCATCCTCGCTGACGAGGCGTTGATGCAAACAGTTCGCGGTACCGGGCGGCAGCTCTTCGGCGACAACTGCGCCGCCTGTCACGGGCGCGATGGACGCGGACGCGCCGGCTATCCAGACCTGACGGATGACGATTGGCTCTGGGGCGGCGGTCCCGAGCTGATCGAGCAGACGCTGCGCTACGGCATCAACACTGCCCACCCGGATACGAGAATCGCCCAGATGCCCGCCTTCGGACGCGACGGAATGCTGGAGAGGGACCAGGTCCGCAGCGTCGCGGCCTATGTCTATTCGCTGAGCAATCCCGATTATTCGACCGATGAGAACCTGGAGCGGATCGAAGCCGGACGCGACGTCTTCGCGACGACATGCGCGGCATGTCACGGCGAAAACGCCGAAGGAAAACTGGAGATCGGCGCTCCGAACCTGACCGACGCGCGCTGGGTCTACGGCGGCGATCTGCAGACGATCATCGCGTCCGTCCATGGCGGAAGGCAGGGCCACATGCCGACCTGGGACGAACGCATGACCGACGCGGAGATCCGGACGCTCGCGCTCTACGTACACGATCTCGGGACGGGTCAGCCATGACGGTCGATGCCGTTAACAAGCGTCCGCGCTGGACGTACGCGTGGCTGCTGGTTCTCGCCGGGCTGCTGCTGGTCGCGGTGGCGAACGCCCATCTCGTCTACGTGGCCGTCACGTCGCAGCCGGACTGCGTGCCTCATCTCAAGGAGGCGGGAGCTGCCGGCAACTACCGGGCAGCCAAGTCGGCGTGCTGAGGGAGGAGTTTCGATGAGCGAGACCGACAAGTCCTACTGGCTGCTGAGCGAGACATCCGGGATCGGCGAAACGCGCGACCCTGCGCTCCAGCGAGGGCTGCCAGTAACGGCTGGCCTGCGGTGGCTGGCGCTAGGCTGGCGCGATTTCTGGCGCGGACCTTCGACCAGCATTGCCTACGGCGTCGGCGTGTTCCTTCTGTCGGCGGCATTCGTCTGGACGTTGTTCGAGTTCGGACGGGACTACATCCTGTTCCCGTCGCTGGCGGGCTTCCTGATCATCGCCCCGTTCCTGGCGATTGGCCTCTACTCGAAGAGCCGTGCCCTTGGCGAGGGCAGGATGGTCGGGCTTGATTCCATGCTCCGGACGCGCCCGAAGGCGGGGCCTCAAGTATTTTTCGCGGGATTGCTGCTCAGCCTGCTCATGCTGCTCTGGACAAGAGCGGCTGTGCTTTTGTGGGCGCTGTTCTTCGGGGTCACCGCCTTTCCGGGCCTGGACAACGTCATCGGCGTGCTGATCGGCTCAGCCTACGGCTGGGCGATGCTGGCCGTCGGGACGGCCATCGGCGGCCTGTTCGCAGCCTTCGCCTTCGCGATCAGCGTGTTTTCCGTGCCGATGATGCTCGACCGCAGGGTCGACGCACTCACGGCCATGGGGACCAGCATGAAGCTGGTGTGGAACAACCTTCCGACGATGATCGGATGGGGAGCGATGGTGATCGTACTCTTCGCGCTCTGCGTCGCAACCGGACTCCTGGGCATGATCGTGATCTTCCCGCTGCTGGGGCATGCGACCTGGCATGCCTACGTCGCCGTAGCCCGGCCGCAGGCCTGACGCCGTGAGCTGCTGCGCCCCCGGAGCGGAGGCCGCCCTGATGGCAGGGCCAAGCCGGGACGTGCCGTCGGAGGAAATCCGGATGGCCAGCCGGGATCTCGGCGACGGCATCATGCAGACGGACCTGAGCGTTCCAGGCGCTCACTGCGGCGCGTGCATCGGTGCGATCGAACGCGCGCTCGGCGACCTTCCCGGCGTGACTGCCGCGCGCGTGAACCTGACCGCGAGACGGGCAGCCGTTAAGTGGCGGAAGGACGGTCCGGTGCCGCCGATGATCGACGCCGTGCTCCGGGCCGGCTACGCGGCGACGCTGGCGGAGCCCGATCCGATCGGCGACCCGGAGATGGGGAAGCTGATGCGGGCGACGGCCGTCGCGGGCTTCGCCGCGATGAACATCATGCTCCTGTCCGTTTCGATCTGGTCCGGGGCCGAGGAGGGCACGCGCCATGTCTTCCACCTGATTTCCGCGGCTCTGGCCTTGCCCGCGGTGACCTATTCGGGCCGCATTTTCTTCGCGTCCGCCTGGAGCGCGCTGCGCGTCGGGCGGACCAACATGGACCTGCCCATCAGCGTGGGCATCCTGCTGGCCTTCGGTCTCAGCGCGTACGACGCGCTGTCCGGAGGAGAGCACGCCTACTTCGACGCGGTGACGTCGCTCCTGTTCTTCCTGCTGGCCGGGCGCGCGCTCGATCACTCCATGCGCGGCAAGGCGCGCGACGCGGTGCGGTCGTTGGCGCGTATGATGCCGCGCGGGGCGACCGTGCTGGACAGGGACGGCGGCCGCGAGTTCCGCCACGTCCAGTCGCTTCGCGAGGGAGATATCGTGTTCGTGGCCGTCGGCGAGCGGATACCTGCGGATGGCACCGTGCTGAAGGGCGGTGGAACGCTGGATCTCTCCATCGTCACAGGAGAGACCTCGCCGGAGAGCATCGCGCCGGGGTCGCGGGTGCTCTCGGGAGCGCTGAACCTCAGCCGTCCGATCGAACTGCGCATCGACCGCGGCCCCGCCGACTCGTTCCTGGCCGACATGGTCAGGCTGATGGAAGCAGCCGAGGGCAGCCGGGCACGCTATCGCAGGATCGCCGACCGCGCCGCCGCCCTCTACTCGCCCGTCATTCATGCGGTCGCGCTGGCGACGTTCGCTGGCTGGCTCCTGGCAACAGGTGATTGGCACCGTTCTCTCACGCTGGCGATCGCTGTTCTCATCATCACCTGTCCCTGTGCGCTCGGCCTCGCCGTCCCCATGGTCCAGGCGGCCGCCGCGCGCCGCCTGTTCGGGATCGGCGTCACCATGAAGGACGGCAGCGCACTCGAGCGGCTTGCGGAGATCGACCACGTCGTCCTCGACAAGACGGGAACGCTGACGACCGGACAAATGAGGGTCTCCCTTCATGACGTGCCCCGGGCCGAACTGCCTGTCGCTGTCGCCCTTGCGCGGCTGTCCCGGCATCCGGGGGCCAATGCGGTCGCTGCGATCGGCGGCGATGAAGGCGTCGAGGTATCCTGGGCGGCGGAGATCCCCGGCAACGGAATTGAAGCCCGGATCGGAGCCTGCCTCTGGCGGCTCGGCAGGCCCGCCTGGGCAGTAACAGACGGAGGAGATCTTGGCGGCTCGGGTCCCTGGCTTTCCCGCGACGGCCTATTCGTCGGCCGTTTCGGCGTGTCCGATACGTTGCGCGAGGAGGCAGCCGCGGCGGTGGCGGCCCTGAAGGAATCCGGCCTGTCGGTAGAACTGCTGTCGGGGGACGCCGAGGAAGAGACATCACGAGTCGCGAAGCTGACGGGCATTGCGCAGCTCTCGGGGGGGCAGCGTCCGGAAAACAAGGTCAGCCGCCTGGAAACGCTCCGCCGCGAGGGGAGACGGGTGCTGATGGTCGGCGACGGCATCAACGATGCGCCAGCCCTTGGGGCGGCACACGTCTCGATGGCACCATCGACGGCGGCCGATGTCGGACGCATCGCGGCCGATCTCGTCTTCCTGGGTTCCAGTCTGCGCAGCGTGCCGGAGGCGATATCCGTGGCACTCAAGTCCATGCGCCTTATTCGGCAGAACCTCGCGATCTCGATCGCCTACAACGCGTTGGCACTGCCGCTCGCCGTAGCGGGTTACGTCACGCCCCTCGTTGCTGCCGCGGCGATGTCGACCTCCTCGATTCTTGTCGTAGCCAACTCGCTGCGGGTGCTTTCTGATAGGCACGAACCTTCGCTGAAATCGAGGGCGGGTGTCCTGCGTCCGGCCATGGCATGACCGGGCTCCTGGCGTGGCTGATTCCGGTCGCCTTGGGTATGGGGCTGGCGGGTCTGCTTGCCTTCCTTTGGTCGATGAAGAGTGGACAGCTCGAGGACCTCGACGGCGCGGCGGAGCGCGTTCTCCATCAGGGAAATGATGCGCCGCTGCCCGCGCCGGAACGTCGTCCGAACACGGGCGTTGAGGACAAGAGGGAAGTATGATGGGAATGACTGCCGACAGGAAGTTCGACTGGATTGCGGCGCTCGCGCTGATATCAGGCGCAGCGGTTATGATCTCGGCGCTAGTGGCCCTGGCGCTTAACCTCGCCGTCGTCGCGATCGCGCTCTTGTAAGACGCGGCATCTTTCCACGAACCCGGCTTGCCCTCAACACGTAGTGTGCGCAGCGACAAACAGTGATCCGCCCGGACTCGGTAAACCTGTTTTGAAAAGGCCGTACCCCACTCGTGTCAATTCGCTTCTGGATCGGGTGCCATTGTCATCGCACGTCGTATGGAGCCGGCCAGAGCTATGGACACATGTGAGGGGTAACGAAATATGAAGAGGATAAGCAAATGAGCGGTGCGAGGAATAGCCACCGAACCAGAGCGGGTACCGAGAGGTTCGAGGATGAGAAGCGGCTGCTGCCGATGCTGATCGCAGGACTTGTTCTAATCGTTGTCGGCATGATCGCGGTAATGTGGTTCGTTTAGCGGTCGACCAAACCTAGCTCACGAGCCATCACATCTCGCGTCCTGGCGGACGCCGACCAGCCTCTTGGAACGAGCGCGCCAAGCTCTCAATGGTGGGGTGGACAAGGGCCGGGCAGCATCGAACGGACGTTCCCCGTCCGACGACGGCACCGACTGATCGATGCCGCCGCACGGATCCGCGTCAGCGGCGCCGCCCCGCCAGGCCCGTTCCTGAGCCAAGCTGCGATATTGACGTCGCTGCCTGAGCCTTCGCCTGCTTGTCCTGCTTCGGCTTACGCATTTCGCGGTTGCCGTTTCTCTTTGCCATGTCTGTCTCCTTCAACCATGCACGGCACTACGCCGACCGAGGTTCGGCGCGCTCGTGCGGAAAAATGATGCTGATGGATATCCCTGGCCTGGCGGGCGCTGTCCGCGCGGCCAGGGCTAGCGGCCTGTCTTGGGCCGCTTCCGGAACGACAGTGGGTTTGAGACGAACGTGTTCACAGAACTTTTATGGGGACGATCGAGCCAAACTCCAAGGTCAGGGAGGGAATCCAGGCCGTTTCGCGTCCAAAGGCCGCACGCCCCCCAATTCAATTGAATAACCGTCCCGGAAACCCCATTTAGAGAGCATGTTCACCCGAGGTCGTCACAAGAAGTATCTGGTCGTCTCGGCGTCCCTCCTGACGCGTTCCTAGCCCCGAGCGGCACAGGCGCGTGCGCCTGCCGGCTCGGGGAATTCCCAAACAGTCCGATTTGCTTCCGCCCGTTTGCCGTCGGAGCCATCGGCGCGTTCGTGAACACGTCCGTGATGCATTCCGCTGGTTGCGGCTGCATGCGGGCTAAAGGAGGACATAATGTCCGCAATCGAAAAGATCCAAGGATCCACCAAGTCAAACAAGGCCGAGCGCCTGCCGAGAAACACTGTCGCGCGGCTGGTCCTTCGCGCAATCCGCCGCTGGCAGCGCAATCGTGCCATCACTGAACTCTCGCGCCTGGACGACAGGCAACTCGAGGATATCGGCATCGCGCGAAACGAAATTCCGCGAGTGGTGGAAGGTCTCATCAGTCTCGACGAGGCGGACGCCAAGTCGGCGCAAAGCGTCGACTATCGGGGCGAGACACCCGTGATCATCGCCGAATCCTATCCGCGGGCGGCATGAGATATGGACGCAGCCACCAGCACCATCATCGCCGTCGGCCTGTTCGGCCTGATGGCAATCGCGTTCGCGATGATCTGAACCGACCCGGAGCAGAGGCCTAAGGTTGAGGAGCCGTGCACCACGACGTAGGCAGACGAGCATGTTCATGAAAACGTTCATCAGGATTTCGAGGCTTGTCGGGGAAGGCCGCGCGCTTTCCCGGTGCAGGCGCTCTCACCCTGAAACCCGCGTCTAGCCTGTTCCGGGACGTTCCTTAGCCAAGCGGTTCATTCCGCGGCGCAGCACGCGCCGCATCGATGGAGCGTGTCATGAGAACCGTCCGATCGAGGCAGGTCTGCCTCGCCTGCAGCAACACTTTGCCCCGGGCCGCTATCCGCTGCCCCTGGTGCGTCTCGTCGACCTCCCTGGTCGCGACCGACGGCCATTTCCGTCTGCCGC
Source organism: Mesorhizobium sp. (assembly GCA_019635735.1). Lineage (GTDB taxonomy): Bacteria > Pseudomonadota > Alphaproteobacteria > Rhizobiales > Rhizobiaceae > Mesorhizobium_A. Next base: position 920,612 of record JAHBYX010000001.1, on the reverse strand, counting down.
GACGGCGCCCGGGCAGCCGCAACATGAACTCTCAGGTGCTCCGATGAGGGCCGCCGCAGCGATACCGGTCGGGCCCTCGGCAAACCATCACGTCTCGGACGGCGGCATTGCTGCTTCAACCGAGCCGACATCGTCGGTGCTAGGCGGACTTTTCGCTCCCGCCGATATTCTGCTCCATGTCCAATCTGCGACGAAGAGGGAAGCCATCTTCCACCTTGCCGGACTGCTCGCCGGCTCGGCTGGCGCGCGGATTGAAGATGTGGCCGCAGCCCTGCTGCGACGGGAGCGTCTTGGGCCGACGTATATCGGCAACGGTATTGCGATGCCGCATGGCCGTGTCGCCGGATCCTTCTTTCCGGCGGCGGCGGCCCTGCGTCTGTGTCGTCCTGTCGACTACGGAACGACCGGAGACGACACGGCCGACGTTCTCGTCGGTGTGACGTGGCCGGAAGGGAAGACGGCAGGATTCGTGCAGGCTCTCGCCGACATCCGGCGGCTTCTGATGAGGGCAGCTGTCGCGAAAGCCATCAGAAAAGCGATGACCCCCGGGGAGATGCACGGCGTGCTTGCCGCGGCTGGAAACGAGGAGGGACGGTCATGACCGAATCGGTGAGGAGCACGTGGGGCAGTCCTTGCACTCAAGCGCAGCTGGCGGCCGCGCTCGAATGCACGAAGCAGGACGTCGAGGAAATGGTCTCCTGCATGGCTCCCTCGGGCCACGTGAGCGGAACGCACAAGGTCGCGCTGGCGATCGCGTCTGCCCTGAATCGGCAAGCCGGTATTGAATTGCCTGTTGCGGTTGCGATCGTGCGTAGCTGCCGGAAGCTGTGCGAGGCCGTGTTGTCGACGCTGGACTTCTTTCCTCCGGCCCGGGCCGACGAGAAGAAGATCGAACAGGATCCGTTCCTCTTCTACGGGCCGCATGCAGTCGGTGCGGCAGCCGTGCCGGCGATCGACCATTACATCGATGTTCTGGACGGCAGGCGCATCAATTGGCGCAGGCCTCGTCGTGACCCCTACAGACTGGCCTGTGAACTCCATCGGCTGTCAAGCGCAGTCAAGAGCGACGATACGCCTGCGCTGCAGGAGCAGTACCTCGAATTGCTTGCAGGGCTCTGGGGTCGGGTCGCACAGGATACAGGGTGGATAGGGACGGTCAGGGATGGTGCGTTCATGCCTGCTCCCGATCGGTTCCTGGAACCTTCTCCGGCTATGCGCCAGGGTCCAGAAATCGAGGCCGATCCATCCGCTGCCAACGTCTACGGCACGTGCGTTTCGGTCAATGTCTCGCTTGCGGCGCGGTGCTTCAAACGCCGGATGATGGGCCTCGAGGTCGCCGATCCCTTCGATCCGGGGTCTCCCAGCATATCGAACGCCAACCAATCTCAGGTGCCCGGATGAAGACCCCTTACTATCTGATCGACAAGACCAAGCTACGGCAGAACATGGAGCTGATCGCCGATCTGCGCCAGAAATCCGGCGCGAAGGCCCTTCTCGCGCTGAAGTGCTTCGCAGCCTGGTCGGTGTTCGACGACATGCGCCCCCACATGGACGGCACGACCTCCTCCTCACTTAACGAGGTGAGGCTCGGACGGACTCGCTTCGGCGGCGAGACGCACGCCTACAGCGTCGCCTGGGCCGACCATGAGATCGACGAGGCCGTCGGTTATGCCGACAAGATGATCTTCAACTCGATCAGCCAGCTCGATCGCTTCGGACCGAAAGCAGGCGGCATAGCCTGCGGCTTGCGGCTCAATCCGGGGATCAGCTCGTCCCAGTTCGACCTCGCTGACCCGGCCAGGCCGTTCAGCCGTCTTGGCGAGACTGATCCGGGCAGGATCGAATCCGTTCTCGACCGCATCAACGGCTTCATGATTCACAACAACTGCGAGAACGCGAACTTTGCACTGTTCTCCCGCATGCTTGACGAGATCGAAGCCCGCTACGGAGAACTGCTCCGCTATGCCGACTGGGTCAGCTTGGGAGGCGGGATCCACTTTACAGGTGAGGGATATCCGATCGACGCACTGTCGGCACGGCTCCGCATGTTTTCCGAGCGTTTCGGCGTGCAGGTTTACCTAGAGCCGGGAGAGGCCGCGGTCACGGACTCCACGACGCTCGAAGTGACCGTGCTCGACACGCTCCACAACGGCCGCGACATCGCCATCGTCGACTCCTCGGTCGAGGCCCACATGCTCGACCTCCTGATCTATCGCGAGCAAGCAAGGCTCGAGCGAGATGAAGGACCATACGAGGTCATGGTCTGCGGCAAGTCATGCCTCGCAGGCGACGTCTTCGGAAGCTTCCGCTTCACCAATCCCCTGAAGGTCGGCGACCGCATCTCGATCCGCAACGCGGGCGGCTACACCATGGTGAAGAAGAACTGGTTCAACGGCGTGGCAATGCCCGCAATCGCAGTTCGGGAGCTCGACGGATCGGTCCAGGCCGTTCGCGAGTTCGGCTACGCCGACTACGAAGCAAGCCTCTCATAGAACCCCAGACGAAAAGGAAAGGGAGAACGTCCCCGAAATGAAGAAGCACGTCCTCATCATAGGCGCCGGCGGCGTTGCACAGGTGGTCGCGCATAAATGCGCCCAGAACAACGACATGCTTGGCGACATCCACATCGCATCGCGAACGCTCGCCAAATGCGACGCCATAATTGATTCCATCCGGCAAAAAGGCGCGCTCAAAGTGGCAGGGAAACTGGAGGCTCACCAGCTCGACGCTATGGACGTGGCGGCCACCAGGGCGCTGATCGAGAGGACGGGTGCCCGCATCGTGATCAACGTCGGATCGGCCTTCGTGAACATGTCGGTGCTGTCGGCCTGCATCGAAACAGGGGCAGCGTATATCGATACTGCAATCCACGAAGATCCAATGAAGGTCTGCGAGGCGCCGCCATGGTACGCCAACTACGAGTGGAGGCGCAGGGGAGAATGCGAAAGGGCAGGTGTGACCGCCATCCTGGGCGCAGGGTTCGATCCGGGCGTGGTCAATGCCTACGCTCGGCTGGCCAAGGACGAACTGTTCGACAGCATCGAATCCATCGACATCATCGACATCAATGCAGGCAGCCACGGCAGGTACTTCGCTACCAACTTCGATCCGGAGATCAACTTCCGAGAGTTCACGGGAAAGGTCTGGTCATGGCAGCAGGGAAAGTGGACGGCGAACGCCATGTTCGAAGTCGGCAGGGAGTGGGAACTGCCCGTTGTCGGCCGCCAGAAGGCCTACCTCACCGGGCATGACGAGGTCCATTCCCTGTCACAAAACCTCGAAGTCCCTAACGTCAGGTTCTGGATGGGGTTCGGCGAGCACTACATAAACGTGTTCACGGTCCTGAAGAACCTGGGCCTCCTGTCCGAGCAGCCGGTGACGACTGCCGAGGGACTTGAGGTCGTGCCGTTGAAGGTCGTGAAGGCGGCGCTGCCGAATCCCTCGTCTCTTGCTCCCGACTACGCCGGCAAGACCTGCATCGGCGACCTCGTGAAGGGGGTCAAGGACGGCCGGGAGCGCGAGCTGTTCATCTACAACGTCGCCGAGCACCTCCAGGCCTTCGAGGAGGTGGGGAGCCAAGGCATTTCCTACACGGCCGGGGTGCCGGCGGTTGCTGCCGCCATCCTCGTCGCGACGGGACGCTGGGATGTGCGAAAAATGGCGAATGTCGAAGACCTGCCGGCGCGGCCGTTCCTCTGCCTTCTTGGGAGGCTGGGCCTGTCGACGCACATCAGCGAAAACGGGGACGACCGGGAGCTTCTGTTCCCGTAAGACGGTCTGGCGCTGCATGACCCGCAGCGCCAGCTTCCGGAGCTTCACGGGACCCGGTCGTTGGCGACGATGCCGCCTTCTCCCTCCAGCCGGGCGATCTGGCGAGCTTCGGCCCCGGTGAATTTCAGCCGGACCCCGATGCCTCCGCCGTTCTCCGCGATGAAAACGGCGCCAAGCTCCTCAAGAGCAGCTTGAAGGGCCATGATCGTCTTGTCGTCCGGCCTGTCGAGCTTGCGCTCGAAGTCCTGGATCACTGCTTCGTTCACGCCGGAACGAAGGCTGAGCTTCGCACGCGTGACTTCTACGAGAGCTCTTGCCGCTCGGCATTGCGAACCTGCGATCATTGGACCTCCTCGTTCAAAACTGCCTGCATCCGCGACAGGTTACGCGCCTGGAGTGCCACGACAAGAGCTGGGATCGTTCCCCGCGCCGACCCAGAATGAAGCACACCCTTGGAGCCGAAAGCCGCGCTATCCGTGCACTACTGCGAGAGCTATAGCGGGGGATACGATCATCCCCAGTTACGGTCGCAGCTTTGGACAGCAAGCTCAACTGGTGAAGAAGCTCTGCGTCCCGTGTGCCTCGATGGCCTCTGCAAGGCGGCCGAGCGCATGCACATAGGCGGCCGTCCGCATCGTGACATTCCTCGACTGTGCGACCTCCCACACCGCCCGTCCTTCTGATTCCACCATCGCACGCAGCCTTTCGTGGATTTCGTCGACGGTCCAGTAGAACCCCTGGCGATTCTGCACCCATTCGAAATAGGAGACGGTCACCCCGCCCGCGTTGGCAAGAATGTCCGGCAGCACGATCGTTCCGCCCTTTGCCAGGACGTCGTCGGCTTCCGGTGTCACCGGACCGTTGGCTAGCTCGAGCACGAGCCTGGCACGAACCGACGCCGCATTGCCCTCATGGATCATGTTCTCGAGCGCTGCCGGGACCAGGAGGTCGCAATCAGTGCCTACGATGTCCCCGGGAAGGATCTCGTGTCCGCCCCTTCCAGTGGTGCTGACGACAGAGCGGCCTGCCTGCTTGGCCTCCAACAGAAGATCGACGTGCAGGCCGTCCGGAGCGAAAACCGCGCCCTCGGAATCCGAGACCGCGACGATCTTGTGGCCGTCGGCCGACAGAAGGCGGGCTATGTGCTGGCCAGCATTTCCAAAGCCCTGGACGGCGACGCGCATCCTGTCCGCCAGTCCCAGATCCGCCGCGAGATGTCGCACGAGATAATACCCTCCGCGCGCTGTCGCATCTCCCCGTCCGAGCGAACCGCCAAGCGCGATTGGCTTTCCGGTGATCACCGCAGGAATGTGCTGGCCGACGATCTGGGCATATTCGTCGGCCATCCAGCCCATGATCATCGAATTCGTATAAACGTCGGGGGCAGGGATGTCCCGGTCAGGTCCGATCACGCCGGCGAAGGCCTGGATGTAGGCACGTGAAAGCCTTTCGAGTTCGGACTTCGACAGCTTGCGCGGGTCGACCTGCACGGCTCCCTTTCCGCCGCCTTAAGGCAGGTTCATCACGGCGCATTTGACGGTCATCCAGAAGGCCAGGGTCTCTACCTCGTCGGCGGTGGAATCAGGATGGAAGCGGATGCCGCCTTTCGTCGGCCCACGGGTGTCGTCATAGCGGCAGCGCCACGCGAGGAACGACTTCCGCGATCCGTCGTCCATCCGGATCATGAGGCGCACCTTCGTCGTTTCCCGTGCGAATTTCAGCTTTTCGATCACATCCGGATCGATTTCGAGATGGGCGGCAGCATCGTCCAGTCTGATGAGCGCGTGTTCCAGCATGGCGTGTTCAGTCATGACGTCTCCGAGGTTGATCTGTTGGTCTGTGCGATGTGCGCGGGGGGCCGCAGGTATCGACGCTCGAAGCGGGACCCCAGGCGCGTCAGGATCTCGTACCCGATCGTCCCGGCGGCCGTGGCGATGTCATCGACGGACTGTTGCGGACAGATCATGTCGACCAGATCGCCTTCCCGAGGGGGGCTGACGCAGTCAGTCGTGTCGACCACGATCGTGTCCATCGATACCCGCCCGGCGAAGGGGAGCCTCTGCCCTCGAAAGAATGCTTTGATCTCGGCACTGCGCGGCCAGCCGTCGGCGTAGCCCAGACAGATGGTCGCCAGTTGCGATGGCCGCGCTGAGGTCGTGCGATGGCCGTAGCCTATTCCTGTCCCGGCTCGGACGTCGCGGGTCTGGAGCACCCGTGCGGACAGCGAAACAACCTGCCGCATGGGGTTCGCCGCGCCAGCAACGGGATTGATGCCGTAGAGCGCCGCGCCAGGCCTCAACAGGTCGTAGTGGAATCCTTCTGCAAGGAAGATTCCCGACGAGTTGGCGAGGGAAGCGGGCGATCGGGGCAGCATCGCGCGCAGGGAATCGAAGGCGGCCTTCTGAGCTTCGTTCGCCGGATGGTCGGGCATGTCGGCGCAGGCGAGGTGGCTCATGACGAGCTGGACGGCCAGCCCTTGCGGAATACCCCCCTCGATGACGACCGCTTCGACATCGGCGGGCGCAAGCCCCAGGCGGGACATGCCGCTGTCGACCTGGAGGATGACCGGAACAGGATGCCCGATGCGTTTCGGCTGAGCGCCCCAGTCGGCAAGGTCCCTTAGAGTGTTGACCACGGGCAGTAGCGAGGCCTCGATGACCTCCCGTTCGGCTCCCGCGGGTGTTCCGTTGAGGACGGCGATACTCGATCCCGGACCGAGCGCCTTCCGGACGCGGAGCGCTTCGTCGAGATGCGCAACGAAAAAGTCGCGGCATCCCGCTGCCTGAAGGGCACAGGCGACTTCCTCGTCGCCCAGCCCGTAGGCATCGGCCTTGATGACGGCGGCACATCTGGCGCCGCCTCCAAGCGCCGAGAGCTGCCGCCAGTTGTCGACGATAGCTGCGAGGTCGATTGTGAGGATCGACCCTGCCTGCCGCTCCGACCTGCTCATGGCAGGTATCGGCTAACGCTGAGGTCGCTCACGTCGATGTCGGGCGGTGTTCCTGAAACGATGTCCGCCAAGACCCGGCCCGATCCGCAGGCCATCGTCCATCCAAGAGTGCCGTGCCCCGTGTTCAGATAGAGCCCCCTGACGGGCGTCTTGCCGATGATCGGGGGACCGTCGGGTGTCATCGGCCGCAGCCCTGTCCAGAAGGTTGCGTCTTCCCAACTGCCTCCGCCCTCGAAAAGGTCCGTCACGGAATGTTCGAGAGGCGCGCGACGCGAGAGGCGAAGCGACGTGTCGTATCCTGCGATCTCAGCTGTGCCGCCGGCGCGGATCCGGTTGCCGAGACGGGTGATGGCGATCTTGTAAGTCTCGTCCATCACGGTCGAGACCGGAGCGCGCGTCTCGTCGGCAATGGGCAAGGTCACCGAGTAGCCCTTCACGGGGTAGACGGGAATACGAATGCCAAACGGCCTGACCAGAGCAGGCGAATAGCTCCCGAGCGCAACGACGACCGCGTCGGCCCGGAACTCGCCCTTGTCGGTCAGCGCGCCCATAGTACGGCCTCCTTCCTCCAGCAGCGATTTCACCGTCACGCCATAGCGGAGCTTCACCAATGAATGGGCAAGCTCAGCCAGGCGTTCCGTGAACAGCCGGCAATCGCCAGTCTCGTCGCCGGGAAGCCGAAGGCCGCCTACGAATTTCTCGCGAACTCGTCCGAGAGCGGGCTCCGCAACGATGCATCCCGCCGTGTCCATCACCTCGAATGCGACCCCGAACTGCTTGAGAACCTCGACGTCGCCTCCAATGCCGTCCAGCTGATACTGCGTGCGGAAGAGTTGCAGCGTGCCTTGAGCCCTTTCGTCATACGCGATGCCAGTCGACCTGCGCAGCTCGCCCAGGCAGTCACGGCTGTATTCCGCGATCGGCACCATGCGCGCCTTGTTGACCGCATAGCGGGCCGCGGTGCAGTTGCGCAGCAGCTTCAGCAGCCATGACAGGGTGGCGGGGTCGAATGTCGGCCGGATCGCCAGAGGGCCGTGCTTCATGAGCAGCCACTTCAGCGCCTTCAGCGGCACTCCGGGTCCGGCCCAGGGAGAGGAGTAGCCAGGTGACACTTCACCCGCATTGGCGTGGCTCGTTTCAAGGGCCGGCCCGGGCTGGCGCTCGAGTACGGTGACTTCATGACCCGCCTGCGCCAGATACCAGGCCGAAGTCACCCCGATGACACCGGCTCCCAGGACAAGGACTCTCATGTCTGCCTCCCGGTGGACAGTGGCTGGCACGTTCTTAAGGCAACGGAAGCAGGAATTCTCATCACGCATCTCCACCGGGTCGGCGGAGCGGACCCGGAAATCAGAACCGAATTGTAGGCTTGGTTGGATTTCCGGCCCCCGGTCGACGGCCTTTCGGCCGCGCCAGGGCTAGATGCATGCGATGAGGCAACCCGCGTGATTGATAAAGCGCGCGCGGGTTCTATCAATCACTGAGATGGTCGAATACGGGAGCGACAAAGCAGCCTCGTTGCAGGACAAATGATATCTATTCGTTCGGTGTCAATCCGACAATGCCTCTCAGCAGGAATCCCTTGGCGTGCTGTGGCGCCATTCTGAGCCTCTTTGATTGGAACAGCGATGCCGCGCGGCTGAAGTCGATCCCTGCCCCCACTTGACGGGAGAACACCAGGATTCTGCTTTCCGGCACAATTTACCGCCCGGCCTCCTGGCCGGCGCAAGGTTCGCGCTCAGTGCAAGATTTTTGCACTTATACAGCAGTTAATTCCGTTTGCATTGGGCTGTCGCGGCGCGCCAAGCTGTCTGCAAACGGATCTCAGCTATGCAAGACGACGTCTCAACAGAAGCCGCTCAATACGCATCTCCACCTTGCTTCATGCATGAACTCTCGCCCGAATTCAGAGGCGAGGCCGTTCGTTTGGACGCGTGGAGCGATGTCCTCAGATGGCGGAAGGCGGAGCGAAAGCGGCTTATCGACGCGCGGCTGGCGTTGACCCAGCACGATCGCGAATGCCGGTCCAACCGCATTGCGAGCATGCTCGACACGACGATCAGCGAGTATGGCGGGCGGATCTTTGGCACCTATTGGCCATTCCGAGGCGAACCGGACCTACGAAATTGGGGATCCCAGGTCGTCGAGCGAGGTGGACAGATTGCCCTGCCCGTGGTCCTCCAGAAAGGCTGGCCACTCGAGTACCGGATTTGGATGCCTGGCGACCCGCTTGAACGCGGCGTCTGGAACATTCTCGTTCCGTCACGGGGCCCGGCCGTGCAGCCGGACGTCGTAATCGCGCCAGTCGTAGGGTTCGACGCCAGACGCTATCGCCTCGGTTACGGCGGCGGCTTCTTTGACCGGACGCTCGCCGCCATGAAACGCAAGCCACTCATTATCGGCGTGGGCTACGCCCAGTGCAGGATACAGACCATCTACCCTCAGCCCCACGACATCCCCATGGATGTGATCCTCACGGACTGAGGGACGCAAAGGCAAGGCCCGGCGCAACACGAAGACGGCACTTGAGACGCCATCCGTTCCAACCGGACCTGCCTCAACTGAAAGGCGGGACGCGATGTTGGCTACCACGAGCAATGCGACAGGCGACAAACCGCCATTCGTGAGGCGCTGGTTGTTCTCTACAAACCACAAGGATATCGGGACGCTTTATCTCTTACTGTCAATGCTGGCGGGCGTCCTCGGCACCGCACTTTCTGTCTTGTTGCGCGCCGAGTTGCAGGAGCCGGGCCTGCAGATCTTCTCAGATCCCAGCCTCTTCAATGTCGTCGTCAGCTCGCACGGATTGGTGATGATCTTCTTCGTCATCATGCCGGCCTTGATTGGCGGCTTCGGCAACTGGTTCGTGCCCATCATGATCGGCGCGCCGGACATGGCGTTCCCAAGGATGAACAACATCTCTTTCTGGCTTCTGGCCGCCTCACTCGTCCTGTTCGTCTTGTCCCTGTTCATGCCGGGTGCATCCGGCTCGGTCGGTCACAGCGGCGGATGGACGCTTTATCCACCCTACTCGACGGATGGCCAGCCAGGCCCCGCCGTGGACCTTGTCATCCTGTCGGTCCATCTGTCGGGTGCCTCGTCCATACTCGGCGCCATCAACTTCATAACCACGATCTTCAACATGCGCGCACCAGGCATGACACTGCACAAGATGCCTCTGTTCGCCTGGTCGATGCTGGTCACTGCCTTCATGCTGCTTCTGTCGCTGCCGGTGCTCGCCGGAGCCATAACAATGCTGCTCACCGACCGCAATTTCGAAACCACGTTTTTCAATCCCGCGGGAGGCGGCGACCCGGTCCTTTATCAGCATCTGTTCTGGTTCTTTGGCCACCCCGAAGTCTACATTATGATCCTGCCCGGCTTCGGGATCATCAGCCACGTCATCTCGACATTCGCGAAGAAGCCGATCTTCGGCTATCTCGGCATGGCCTATGCAATGGTGGCGATCGGCGCAATCGGCTTCGTCGTGTGGGCGCATCACATGTACACGACGGGCATGTCGATAGACACGCAACGCTATTTCGCTTTCGCCTCGATGGTGATTGCGGTGCCCACCGGAATAAAGGTCTTTTCCTGGCTGGCGACCATGTGGGGCGGGTCGATCGTGTTCAAGACGCCGATGCTATGGGCAATCGGCTTCGTCTTGCTCTTCACAATCGGCGGCGTCACCGGCGTCGTTCTCGCCAACCCGGGAGTCGACCGGATACTCCACGATACCTACTATGTCGTGGCGCACTTCCATTACGTGCTGTCGTTAGGAGCCGCCTTCGCGATTTTCGCGGGCTTCTACTACTGGTTCCCAAAGATGACTGGTTACATGTACAACGAAACGCTGGGGCGGCTGCATTTCGGGCTGATGTTCATCGGCGTCAACCTCGTGTTCTTCCCACAGCATTTCCTCGGCATGGCCGGAATGCCACGCCGTTATGCCGATTATCCGGATGCTTTTGCAGGATGGAATTTCGTCTCGTCGATCGGCTCCTACATCTCTGCTGCCGGACTCGTCGTCTTCTTCGTCACCGTCGCGGAGGCCTTTGGCCGCAAGCGCATCGCGGACGCCAATCCTTGGGGTGAGGGGGCGACCACGCTCGAATGGACCCTGTCCTCTCCTCCGCCCTTCCATCAGTTCGAAACGCTGCCTCGAATTCGGTAGCCCGCTCATTTGGGGAGGCTCTTGAAAAGGACTTTCTGACATGAATGAAGCGGCCGATTTCGACACCTACATGTCCTACGTGCTGATAGTCGCATACTACGTGATCATGCTTCGGCTATGGCTGCCGCCTCCACCCGCTCAGCGGCAAAAGGAGCGCGGCCACGGCCAGGACGAGGCCCTGGTTCCGGAGGGAATGTCATCGCGAAGAGGGCTGATCTTAACGCCCAATACCAGCGACACTGGCGGCCCGAGGCCGTCGACCAATGCATTGCAGCGGGACGAAACGCTTGAACGGATCCGGGCGGCGGACGGACATTTCGAGGAAAGCGCTTTCCTTGCCGGGGCATCACAAGCATTCGAGCTCGTCGTCAATGCCTATGCCAAGGGAGATACATCGAAGTTGAACGGTATTCTCGATGTCGATGTGGCTGCCGCTTTCCGAAACGCCATAGCCGAGCGTAGGGAAAAGGGCGAATTCCTCGCGCTCAGTTTCGTCGGCATCCGAGATCTGGACATTGCCGAGGCCTGGTTCGAGGCAAATCTCGCGGAAATCACGGTCCGCTTCGTCAGCGAACTGGTCACGGCAACGCATGCGGCCGACGGTACAGTGATCGCCGGTGACCCCACCAGGATTGTCACCTTGACCGATCTGTGGACATTTGCCCGCAGCGTTTCATCAAACAATCCCAACTGGCAGATAGTGTCTACGGATGGCCGGTGAATCTTCGGATCTCTTTGCGGCCCGAGCCGCGAGGCTGGTGGTCGTTCCCCTCACTCGAAAATCAGACCCTCTATCCCACTCTTTGCGATCAGCCACCTGCGGGTATCTTGCATGCGCTCTGCCTGCTGTTTGCTAAAAGGTCCCATAGGGCGCGTTTTCTGGTCGCCGCAGCGAACCCTGCAATACCAGTTGTTCCCGACCGCGTAGATCTCGAAGGTTGTCGAATTGCGTGCTTTGTCCGTAACCCTGTCGATGAACTTGACCGTCACGGAATAGTGCTGCCGGGGCGTCACCGGGCACAAGGCTTTGGCGTTGTCGGGTATTCGTTGGGTTGCGGCCATTACCTTTACATCACAGCGACATTCGATTCCGCTCTCAGAGCGTTTGCGATCGCACTTCCCTACGTCGCCGTCTGATGTTCCATGGCCACCTCGGCCTCCAGGCTCTGAATGTCCCTGAAGATCGACGCGACAGCCACGACGCGTCCATTGTGCTTGAAACGCAAAAGACAGTCCCTGGCGGCGATGTTGCCCTCAATCTCGACCGCGTCCCATCGCTCGGCATGGCCGACGTAGTTGATCGAAACATCGTAATGCTGGCTCCAGAAGAACGGCACGTCGGTGAATTTCTCTCGCCGGCCAAGCATATTGAGCGCCGCGGTCTGCCCCTGTCGTTCCGCAACCACCCAATGCTCGACCCGGATGCTTTCGCCCGTGTGCGGATCGGGCCACCGTGTGATATCGCCAGCCGCGAATATGCCCGGCACGCTCGTTTCGAGAAATGCGTTCACAGTCACGCCGCGGTCGAGGCTCAACCCCGCCGATTCGGCAAGGGCCGTCCGCGGACGCACGCCGACGCCGGCGACGATGAAGTCCGCGGTAAGAATACCGCCGTCGTCGAGTTTCACCGCCGCAGCGTCGATGCTGCTCGCTTTGGTCTCCATGTGAAAGACGACGCCGTTTTCCTCGTGCAGGGTGCGGATGAAGTCTCCCATCTGGGGGCCGAGTATACGTTCCATCGGCCGTTTATCCGGCGCTACGACGTGAACTTCGATGTTCCGGGCGCGAAGGGCCGCCGCGACCTCGAGGCCAATGAAGCTGGCGCCCAGCACCACGGCGCGTCGCGCGGTCCTGGCGCTCTCGATGATCGCCCTGCAATCGGCGAGTGAACGCAGCAAATGAACATGTGGCTGTTGGGCGCCGGGAATGGTCAGACGAACGGGCTCGGCTCCGGTAGCGAGCAGCAGCCTGTCGAAAGGAATCCTGCCGCCGTCCGCCAGCACTACCTCGCCCGAAACTGTATCAATGCCGGCTGCACTCGTCCCAAGACGCAGGTCGATCCCGTTTTTCGAATAGAAGCGCTCTCCGCGCAGAAGAACCCAGTCTTCGGGCGCCTTTCCGGCAAGGTAGTCCTTCGAAAGATTAGGACGATCAACGGGCGGTGCATCGTCGTCGCTGAGCATGACGATGCTGCCTTCATACCGCTCGCGTCGCAATTTCTCGGCCGCGGCAAAGCCAGCCGCGCCGCCTCCGACGATGACAATCCTAGCGGGGGTTTCAGCAGGCGCTTGATCACTCTGCTTCGGTGTGCGCTTGAGCTTCTCGCCTACGAATATCCTGCCTTCTACCTGTTCCACCGACCAGCACGTGAGCGGACTGAAGGCAGGAGCGCGCAATGCTTCGCCCGTGCGAAGATCGAAGCAGGCGTGATGCCACGGACAACGGACGGTATCCTCGACCACCAAGCCATCGGCCAGCGGCCCGCCGTAGTGCGTGCACGTCGCGCTGACGGCGAACACGCTGGTGCCGCGACGCACCAGCAGCACCTGCTCGTCGCCGCAGTAACCCCGGAGCTTGCCCCCGTCGGGGAGATCGGCAACATCGATGCCGTTCGCAAGATCGGGTCCGTTCGGGCTTTCAGCCATCGTCCTTCTCCCTTGGCGTTTTGATCGAACCCGTGGCTGCGATTGGAGGCGCGAACTCCCTCAATTTACGGCAACGGATGCTGTCTTACCGGCACGCTCCGACTGCTCCGGACTTGGCGATGTTCTGGGCTGCTGGTCGCGTTGGAGACCACATTTCCAAACCGAGTGTTCCGCCGTTCATTGCATTCTGCAAACGAAATAAATCGGCTCGTCCGTGCAATTATTATGCTAACTCGAGATCCCCGGCGCGATTACAGGATCGTTTGACCGGCTTTTTCCCAATCAGCGAGAAATGCTTCGAGCCCACTGTCAGTGAGCGGGTGCTTGGCAAGATTTCTCAACACGGCCGGGGGCACCGTCGCGATATCGGCGCCTGCCATCGCTGCTCGTTTGACGTGAAGAGGCGTACGTATCGAGGACGCCAGGATTTTCGTCTTGAACGACTTGTCGTTGTCGTAGATGGCCCGGATTTCACGGATGACGTCCACGCCGTCGAGACCTATGTCATCGAGCCTCCCGACAAAGGGAGAAATGTAGGCCGCGCCCGTCTGGGCGGCGAGCAACGCCTGATTGGCTGAGAAGCACAACGTAACATTGACCTTGCGGCCGTGCTGACAGAGCGTGCGGCAAGCTCTGAACCCGTCCCATGTTGACGGCACCTTGATCGCCACGTTGGCGGCAATGCCGGCCAGCCGTTCTCCCTGGGCGACCATATCCTCGAAGCTGGTCGCCGTGACCTCAGCGGACACCGGGCCTTCAACCAGCTGGCAAATCTCTGCGATCACGTCATGTATCGATCGACCGGTTTTTGCCACAAGCGACGGGTTGGTAGTCACTCCATCGAGGACGCCCACCCCAGCAAGATACGCGATCTCCCGAACATCGGCTGTATCGACAAAGAACCTCATTGGCCTTCTCCTCGAAAGAGGCGCGTCGCTGATAACTGGACGCCGTTCCGTCAGTTCGGTTCCCGAATTGCCTATGGTGTCGCAGCCATGGCTGCGCCAACGTGTGCCTTAGGCGAAATGCAGTTCCGGAGCGGAATCCATGTCTGAAAAGATCCCCGAGGATCGAGTGCAGATCAAACGGGCGTATGAAAGCCCGGCGGCGGAAGACGGCACTCGAGTGCTTGTCGATCGGCTTTGGCCGCGGGGTCTCAAGAAGACCGACGCTGCCCTTGATCATTGGGCAAAAGATCTCGCGCCGAGCACGGAGCTTCGGAGATGGTTCGGACACGATCCGGCCCGCTGGGACGAGTTCCGCCGCCGCTATTCGGAGGAACTTTCCGAGCATCGCGAGGGCCTTGCCCGATTGCGCGAACTGGCGCGCAGGGATCGAGTCACACTTGTCTATGCAGCCCATGACGAGGCCCACAACGACGCCGTCGTGCTCAGGGAGGTCCTTTTGACGCGTCGATAGCATTCTTTGCCTATGCCTCAGGCGGGCTGACAGGGCACCATCACAGTTCTTGTTGTGGAGCAATTTCACGTTCATGGTCAGTATTTCCTCGTGTGAAGCGTGGAGGCTCGCCTGCGCTCTTCACCACCTCGAGGATGTAAAGCCTTCGCCGAGGCGGCTGCCCCCCACAGCGTGATCCACCCGCGAATAAAGTCTGTCGTCTCACTGGATAAGCCGCAGGCTACATATCTGACAAACGAATTTGATTGACATTTGAATGCGGATTTTATGCTGTGTTGGATGGACATCGAACTCGCACGAACCTTCATTGAGATTGTTTCCAGCGGGAGCTTCATTCGGGCATCGGAGCGGTTGAACGTCGCTCAGACGACTGTTAGCGCTCGTATCCGCAGCCTCGAGCAACAACTTGGACGGACGCTTTTCATTCGACACAAGGGCGGCGCGACGCTGACTCCTGCAGGCGAGCAGTTCCTGCGCCACGCTCCGATGTTCGTCCAACTATGGCAGCGGACACTTCATCAGGTCGCCGTGCCACTCGGCCGTCGCGCTGTTCTAACGGTCGGAAGCGAGGTCAGCCTTTGGCAACCGCTGCTTCTCGACTGGGTCAGGTGGATGCGCCAGTCGCTTCCCGACATCGCGCTTCGAGTGCACGTCGACGTGCCGCCCGATCTGATCAATCAAGTTGCGTCTGGAATGGTCGACGTTGCGATCATGTACGCACCGCAGCATCGCCCGGGTTTGAAAATCCACCTGCTCACCGAAGAAAAACTCGTGCTGGTGACGACCGATCCTGAAGGCCGCTTCATCTCGGATTATGTATATACGGATTGGGGACCCGACTTCGGCCTTCATCACGACATGAGCTTACCCCACGTCGCACCGGATCTGTCTTTCGATCTGGGTCCGCTAGCGCTGAGCTATCTTCTGACCGCGGGAGGCTCGGGCTACGTCAGGATGAGCGCCGTCGAGCCTCATATAGCGGAGGGACGGCTTCACCTCGTTCCTGAGATGCCCCAGTTCTCTTATCCAGTCTACGCGGTGCATTCCGCAAACTCGGACGAATCCGTCGTAGGACCCGCCTTGGCTGGACTGCATTCCATTTCAAATAACAGCTCTAGATAAGACCCCAGGGGTGGCGCATGCGAGAAGCGCCGGCTCCTGCTCCTGACCGCCGGATGCGCTAGCCATATATTGCTGATCGCGGACAAGCGGACTACGACAAGCCTGGCTATATAGCGCCAGATCGCGGTCGTCGAACGTCGACCAGGCTCTCGATGCAGATGTTCGAGAGTGACTGACGGTTGTTTTCGGGTTAATATTCGATGCAGGGTATGTCTTGCTATTTGACTCCTTTTTTTGTCGCTCGTGCCGATAGATGTTGGAACCAAGCCAGAAATTCTTCGGACGAAAAATCATGCAGAATCAAAGTCATACGATTTTGACGGTAACGTTGTCGGTATTCAGCATTGCGCATCAAAAGATTGACTACGAAATCAAATGATTAGGTAGTATTGAACAATAGAGTGGGAGTGAGCGGAAACGGCGGCAATAGAGTAGTCTCGGCGGTAGTTTTCGCCGCTGTTCCGGTGCCGTTCCCGCCTCCATTGCGCACTTCCCGCGACACGAGCACTTCCCATCCGTGGCTCGCAAGTGAAATCGGCGGCCACTTTCCGGATGATGTAGAGCCGCCTCGGAGGCGCGAGTGATCCAGCGTAGAACGGCGTGCTTCCAGGCGGGTCAGTCTCGGACGTAAGGCGTTACTGCGCCACTGCCCCGATAGGGACATCAGCTGCGACCAGACAGTACTGGCGCAATTTCCCAACGACCAAGGCCAAGCTCAAATGAGCAGACCTTGATCGCTGCACTGCCTGCTACTACGCGGCCTTGATCACCCCACGCCGGATCTGGTCCTCTTCGATCGACTCGAACAGGGCACGGAAATTGCCCTCGCCGAAACCCTCGTCGCCCTTGCGCTGGATGAACTCGAAGAAGATCGGGCCGATGACCGTCTTTGAGAAGATCTGCAGCAGGATCTTCGTGGTGCCGCCATCGACGACGCCCTCGCCGTCTATGAGGATGCCGTGCCGTTTGAGCCGTTCGATCGGCTCGTCATGGCCGCTCACGCGCGCATGCGACATCTCGTAATAGGTGTCGGGTGGGCCGGGCATGAACTTGAGACCGTTGGCCGCGAGCCTGTCGGTCGCGACGTAGATGTCGTCGGTGCCCACGGCGATGTGCTGGATGCCTTCGCCATTGTATTTGCGCAGGTATTCCTCGATCTGGCTGGTGTCGTCCTTCGATTCATTGAGCGGAATTCGGATCTTGCCGCAGGGCGAGGTGATGGCGCGGCTGACCAGGCCGGTGATCCGCCCGTCAATGTCGAAATAGTGGATCTGCTTGAAGCCGAACAGGTCGCGATAGAAGTCCCACCACTTGTCCATGTTGCCGCGATAGACATTGTGGGTCAGGTGGTCGAGGTAGTAGAAGCCGACACCCTCGGGCCTCGGATCGCGTTCGCCGGTCCACTCGAATTCGGCGTCATAGGCCGAGCCATTCCCGCCATAGCGCTCGACGAAGTAGAGCAGCGAACCGCCGATGCCGACGATTGCGGGAACGTCGAGCGTCTTGTCATCGCCCTCGTATGGCTTGGCTCCCTTCGAGACCGCGTGATCGAAAGCCTGCTTCGCATCGACGACACGCCAGGCCATCGAGGGAGCGCAAGGGCCGTGCAGTTCGACGAATTTCATCCCATGCGAACCAGGTTGCGCATTGACGATGTAGTTGATGTCGCCCTGGCGCCAGACGCTGATTGCCTTGCTCCTGTGCCTCGCAACCCGGGCGTAGCCCATGCGGGCCAAAAGCTCCTCGAGCTTCGCGGGTTCCTGATGCGCGAATTCGACGAACTCGAAGCCGTCGGTTCCGGCGGGATTGTCGTCGCTTATCCGAGCCGGTGGTGCGTCATGCGGGAAAGGTCCCATCGGTCTCCTCCTGTGCCAATGGGAACGAAGATTAGCACTCATTGCATGCTATGTGCTTGCAATGCTCCTCAGCTTAGAGGCATTCTGTGCGTCCTTCGTGCAGATAAGTGGTGAAATAGGAGAATATCGTGCATCTCGACAGAATGGACCGCAAGATATTGTCCTTTCTCCAGGAGGACGGGCGCCTGACGAACAATGAGCTGGCGGACCGCGTGAACCTGTCGCCCTCCCAATGCTCCAGGCGAAGGCAGAAGCTTGAGGAGCAAGGCATAATTCGCGGCTACCGGGCGCTTCTGGACCATGAGAGGCTTGGCCTGCCGCTGATCAATGTGATTTCCGTGACCCTGGCCACGCATAACAGGGAAAATGCGCGGCACTTTGCCGACCTCGTGGTCAGGCTGCCCCAGGTTCTCGAAGCACACGCCTTGACCGGCGACATGGACTATATCCTGAAAGTGGTCACTCCGAACCTGAAGTCGCTGTCGAGTTTCGTGAACGACGTCCTTCTCCCGCACAACTCCGTCCAGCACGTGAAAACATCGGTCGTCCTCGAAACGCTCAAGGACAACGGGATCCTGCCGATCGAAATCGACGCTGCTGCAATCCCCCCAAACGAATGATCAGCTGCGGCCCGGCAGGGCAAGATGCTCTGCGCGCCGTGGGGCGATGTTATCGCGAGAGCGCGCAGCTTCAGAAAGCGCAGCAGGTTCAGTCCGGGGCGTCGTCAGCTTCTCCACGACCTTGGGCGCTGGCGATAAGGGTCCGAAGGACAGCGGCGAACTGTTCGGCGACCTCCGCACCCAACTGCGCCCGCACTTGGCGGTCATGCTCGATTGCCTTGCGCCCGAGCTCGGCAAACCGTTCTTCGCCACGCGGCGTGAGCGTGAGGATCTCGGCGCGCCGGTCGGTCTCGCTCACGCGGCGATCGATGAGGTCCTCGCGTTCGAGCGCAGTGATCGCGCGGCTCACCTTGGTCTTCTCGATATGGGATATGCGGCAGATGTCCCTGGCGGTCATCGCGCCGAAACGACCGAGGTTCGCGAGAATCCGCCATTGCGTGCGCGTCATGCCATACGTTGTGCGATACACTTCCTGGAACGCGCGGGAGGTCGCCTCTGCCGCCTGGTTCAGCAAATAGGGCAGGAACTGCTCCAGATCGAACTCTTCCGCGTCGATCTTCTTGCCCTTTCCAGCCTTCATCAGTCCCGTCCGCTGCCTGATCCACCGCATGCATGACATAAACCGCACGACGCTGTCACGCTAAGTGGCCGCCTCGCCGCGCTGTGCGCACGCCGCGTCGAATCAGCTTGACATGGTTGCAAGTGCAACTATATGGCTTGGCCAGTTGGCGTGAGATTTCGACCGACGGTTCGAGGAGGACGACATGACCCATCATGCGCTGCCGGCAGGCATGGTCCGCGCCGTTACCAACAAAGGCGTCCACGAAGGCTACTTGCCGGGCTTCGCCAACGACTTCGAGACCGAGGCTTTGTCGGGGAGCCTTCCGCAGGGCCAGAACAGCCCCCAGAAGTGCAACTATGGCCTCTATGCCGAGCAGCTTTCCGGCTCGGCCTTCACCAAGCCGCACCCCGAACGGACCTGGTGCTACCGCATCCGACCCAGCGTGAAACACACGACCCGCTTCGAAAGGATCGACGTTCCGTACTGGAAGTCCGCCCCGCATATCGTTCCGGACGTGACAAGCCTCGGCCAGTACCGCTGGGACCCGGTGCCGCATGCCGAAGAGAATCTCACCTGGGTCACCGGCATGCGAACCGCCACGACCGCCGGCGACGTCAACACCCAGACCGGCATGGCATCGCACATCTATCTCGTCACTGCGTCGATGAATGACGAGTATTTCTATTCGGCCGATGGCGAACTGCTGATCGTGCCGCAGGAGGGGCGGCTGCGCTTCTGTACCGAACTCGGCATCATCGACCTCGAGCCCAAGGAAATCGCTGTCCTGCCGCGCGGCCTCGTTTATCGGGTGGAGGTGCTGGAAGGGCCCGCGCGCGGCTTCGTGTGCGAAAACTATGGTGTCCCGTTCACCCTGCCGAACCGCGGACCGATCGGGGCGAACTGCCTCGCCAACCCGCGCGATTTCAAGACGCCGGTCGCGGCGTTCGAGGATCGCGAGGCGCCTTCCCGTGTCATCCTCAAATGGTGCGGGCAATTCCACGTCACCCACATCGACCATTCGCCGCTGGACGTCGTCGCCTGGCACGGCAACTATGCGCCCTACAAATACGATCTGAGAACCTATTCGCCGGTCGGCGCGATCCTCTTCGACCATCCCGATCCGTCCATCTTTACGGTTCTGACGGCCCCGTCGGGACTGGAAGGCACGGCCAATATCGATTTCGTCCTTTTCCGCGAGCGCTGGCTGGTGGCCGAACATTCCTTCCGGCCGCCCTGGTACCACAAGAACGTAATGTCCGAGCTGATGGGCAACATCTACGGCATCTATGACGCGAAGCCCCAGGGCTTCGCTCCGGGCGGCATGTCGCTGCACAACTGCATGCTGCCGCACGGGCCGGATCGCAACGCTTTCGAAGGCGCCTCGAACGGCGAACTGAAGCCAGAAAAACTCGACGAGACGATGTCGTTCATGTTCGAGACGCGTTTCCCGCAGCACCTGACGGAATGGGCGGCGAAGTCCGCGCCAATGCAGGATGACTATATCGACTGCTGGGCGAGCCTCGAGAAGAAGTTCGACGGCACGCCGGGCGCCAAGTGACCACAGCCGATAAGCGTCACCGGACTACAGCGTGGCATAGCGAGAGATCATGACATGCCCCTGATGCGTTCCTGGGTGACGAGTGCGAATGATGAGCGCTGCCCCTTTCCGCTGAACAACCTGCCGTGCGGCGTGTTCGAGACAGCAGGTCGCGCGGCACGGTGCGGCGTCGCGATCGGCGACGGAATCCTCGACGTGGCCGAGCTCGAGCGCGAGGGCGTGCTTGTCCTCGACGGCGGCCCCTATTTCGAACGCCCTGCCTGGAACGCGCTGATGGCGGCCGGCCCTGCTGTCTGGGCCGCGTTGCGCGGACGGCTGACGGAGGTGCTGGCGGAGGGCTCCGGAGAACGCGGCCGCGCCGAGTCCCATCTCGTCCCGCAGTCCGGCGCAACGCTTCACATGCCGTTTGAGGTCGCCGAATACACGGACTTCTACGCCGGCCGGCACCACGCCTCCAACGTGGGAACCATGTTTCGGGGTCCCGATAACGCGCTCCCGCCGAACTGGCTGCATATCCCGATCGGCTACAACGGGCGAGCGTCTTCCGTCGTCGTTTCGGAGACCAAAATCCGCAGGCCGTGGGGGCAGGTGAAAGGGCCGGATCATCCAGCTCCCGTGTTCCAGCCGTCCCGCAGATTCGACATCGAGCTCGAAATGGGCGCGGTCGTCGGCGTGCCCTCGCAACCGGGCCATCCGGTCACCGTCGCCGAGGCGGATGCCATGATTTTCGGCTACGTCATCCTCAACGACTGGTCGGCGCGCGACATACAGGCCTGGGAATACCAGCCACTCGGTCCGTTCCAGGCGAAAGCCACCGCGACCACGATCTCGCCGTGGATCGTGATGAAGGCCGCGCTTGAGCCCTTCCGTGTCTCCACGCCGCCGCGCGAGGTGCCGCTTCTGCCTTACCTCGCCGAGCCCGGGCCGATGCTCTACGACATCGACCTGGAAGTGACGCTCACGCCGCAGGGGGGCGAGGAAAGCGTGATTTCGCGCACGAACTATCACGAAATGTACTACTCGGCGGCACAACAGCTCGCACACCATACGACAAGCGGCTGCGCGATGCGGACAGGCGACCTTCTCGGCTCGGGCACGATCTCGGGAGATACAAAGGACAGCCGGGGCTCGTTGCTCGAATTGTCATGGGGCGGCAAGGAGCCGTTCCAAATCCCCGGCGGCACTCGTAGCTTCATCGAGGACAACGACACGCTGGTCCTGCGCGGACAGGCAAATGGCGACGGCTACATAATCGGTTTCGGCGACTGCACTGGAACGGTGCTTTCTGCGCTGACCGACCCATACGCACGATAGAGGGAAAGAACCATGGCCAAGGCATTTGCCTCACAAAGCGACCTGACCGAAAAGAAGATCAGCTTCACCGAGATCGGCGAGGGTCTTTACGCTTTCACGGCCGAGGGTGATCCGAACTCAGGCGTGATCATCGGCGACGACGCCGTGATGGTCGTGGAGGCGCAGGCCACCCCGCGACTTGCCAATAAGGTCATCGATCGCATCCGTTCGGTCACCGACAAGCCGATAACGCATGTCGTGCTGACGCATTATCACGCGGTACGCGTGCTCGGCGCGTCGGCCTTCAACGCGCAGCAGGTGATCATGTCGCAGACGGCACGCAACATGGTCGTAGAGCGCGGACAGGAAGACTGGGACAGCGAGTTCCAGCGGTTTCCGCGGCTGTTCGAAGGCCACGAGAGCATTCCGGGGCTGACCTGGCCCACCACGACTTTCAATGGAAAGATGAGCGTCTGGCTCGGCAAGCGCCGGGTCGACATCATGCAGTTGGGGCGGGCGCATACAGCGGGCGACGCGGTCATCCACGTGCCCGACCAGAACGTCATGTTCACCGGCGATATCGTCGAGGCGCACTCCGCCTGCTACTGCGGCGATGGCCATTTCGGCGACTGGAGCGGCACGATCGAGGCCATCCGCGCGTTCGATCTCGATGCCATCGCACCCGGGCGGGGCGACGCGGTCGTCGGTCGCGACGCCGTCAATGGCGCGCTCGACCGGACCCGCGATTTCGTCGAGTCGACCTACGAGCCGGTCGCCAGGATTGCGGCGCGTGGCGGCTCGCTTAAGGAAGCCTGGGATGCGGTTCGCGCCGAATGCGACCCCAAGTTCAAGGACTACGCGATCTACGAGCACTGCCTGCCCTTCAACGTCGCCCGCGCTTACGACGAGGCGCTCGGCATCGACACGCCGCGCATCTGGACCGCAGAGCGCGACCGGCAGATGTGGGCGCAGCTTCAGGGCTAGCATTCCGGGCGCGGCGGGGAGGGGAACATGGCAAGGATATTCGAGACGCCGCTCTATCCCTACCGGCGCTCGCCTGATCAGGATGCAGCCGCGCCCGTGCGCCATCCGGTTGTTGTGGTGGGCGCCGGTCCGGTCGGCCTCGCCTGCGCGATCGACCTCGCCCGCCAGGACATACCTGTCGTGGTGCTGGACGAGAACGACAAGGTCAGCTTCGGCTCGCGCGCCATCTGCTTCGCCAAGCGGCCGCTGGAGATCCTGGACCGCCTGGGCTGCGCCGAGCCGATGGTCGAGAAGGGGGTCGTCTGGAACGTCGGCAAGGTGTTCTTCGGCGACCGCCGGGTCTACGAGTTCAACCTTCTGCCCGAAGCCGGCCATAGGCGGCCGGCCTTCATCAACCTGCAGCAATACTATTTCGAGAAATTCCTCGTTGACCGCGTGCGGGAACTCCAGGCGGAAGGCAGGCCGATCGAAATTCGCGGCAACAGCAAGGTCACGGCGGTAGGCCGGGGCGGCGATGGGGTTGCGCTGTCGGTTGAAACGCCGGAAGGCCCCTACCGCATGCGTGCCGATTGGCTGATTGCCTGCGACGGCGCCAACTCGCCGATCCGCGCGATGATGGGGCTCGACTTCGTCGGCCGCGTGTTCGAGGACAATTTCCTCATTGCCGACGTCGTGATGGAAGCCGCGTTTCCGACCGAGCGCTGGTTCTGGTTCGACCCGCCCTTCAATCGCGGTCAATCGGCACTGCTGCACAAGCAGCCGGACGGCGTCTGGCGCATCGATCTCCAGCTCGGTTGGAACATCGACAAGGAGCGGGAAAAGCAGCCGGAGAACGTTATCCCGCGGCTCAAGGCAATGCTGGGCGAGGACGCCAAATTCACGCTCGAATGGGTGTCGATCTATACCTTCCAGTGCCGGCGCATGGAGAGTTTCCGCCACGGCCAGGTGCTGTTCGCGGGAGACTCGGCGCATCAGGTCTCGCCATTCGGCGCACGCGGCGCCAATTCCGGCCTGCAGGATGCCGACAATCTCGTGTGGAAGCTGAAGCTGGTGATGGAAGGCTCGGCACCCGAAAGCCTGCTCGACAGTTACGACACCGAGCGCCTCTACGGCGCCGACGAGAACATCCTCAACTCCAGCCGTTCGACCGACTTCATCACGCCGAAGTCGGAGATGAGCCGGATCTTTCGCGATGCCGTGCTCGATCTGTCCGAGCACTTCGCCTTCGCCCGGCCGCTGGTCAATTCCGGCCGACTGTCGGTGCCGTGCACCTATGACGGCTCGCCGCTCAACGGCCCTGACGCGCAGGGGCTGCCGCCGCGCACGCGGCCCGGCTCGCCGGCCGTCGATGCGCCGATCAAGGAGGGCTGGCTGCTCGACCGACTGGGCGACCGCTTCCAGCTTCTCACCATCGACGCCGAGGCGCCCGACCTGATCGAAAACGGAGGCATCGCCGTCGAGCGGCTGGCCTTGTCGACCGCGGACGATCCGACCGGCGCGCTCAAGGAACGCTATCTCGGCGATGCGGGTTCGGCGGTCTATCTGTTGCGCCCCGACCAGCACGTCGCCGCGCGCTGGACCGCCTTCGACCGCGCGGAGGTCGAAGCCGCGCTTGCGAAGGCAACGGGACGCTGAAGGGAGAATCGGGCGATGACGACACTCAACACGGCTCCGAACATCCCGCAGCCGGACGATTTCTATGCCGAGTTGTTGGCCCTGCACGAAGGGCGGAGCAAGGCCGAGAGCGACGCCATCAACGCACGGCTGGTCCTGATTCTGGCCAATCATATCGGCGACCGTCAGGTGTTGCGTAATGCGCTTAAGGCAGCGGCGGACCCAGGCGGGCGCCGTAGCGCGGGGCCGGAAGGCCACGCCCGGCGATGAGCAAGCCTGTTCTCTACGACTACTGGCGCTCGTCCGCGAGCTACCGGGTACGGATCGCACTGAACCTGCTCGGCATCTCCTACGAAACGGTACCAGTGAACCTTCTGGAGAAGGAGCAAAAGACGCCGCAGCATCTGGCCCGCAACCCGCAGGGCCTGGTACCGGTGCTGGAGATCGACGGGCTGAGGCTGACCCAGTCGCTGGCGATCATTGAATATCTGGACGAGACCCGCCCGGGCTCCGGCCTGCTGCCGCCGGACGCTGTCGGTCGCGCGCGTGTGCGGGCGCTGGCGCAGGCGATCGCTGCCGACATCCATCCGGTCTGCAACCTTGGTCCCGTCAGCCATGTGATGGCCCTGACGAAGGGAGGCGACGAGGTGCGTGTCGCATGGATGCAGAAGTTCATCGGCGAAGGGCTGGCCGCGTTCGAGACGCTGCTCGACAGTCCCGCGACAGGCCTCTTCTGTCACGGCGACCGACCGACCATGGCCGATCTGTGCCTCGTGCCGCAGGTCTACAACGCCCTTCGTTGGAATGCAGACATAGGCGTATTGCAGCGCGTCAACACGATAGCGCAGCGTTGCGCGGATCTCCCGGCGTTCGAGGCCGCCGCTCCCCGAAACTGACCGAACCAACCCGCCCTCTGGCAGACCGTCGTCGGCGGGTCGAACACGTCGGACCGCGACAGCGACGCCTGGTCAGGCGGCACATTCCAAACGCGGCTCCCTCCGGCCCATATGCCAGGCCGCGAATTCCGAAATGCGCGTTTCCTGGGTACGATATCGTCCAGGCCTGTAAATGAAGGAATTGACGCCCTTCTGTTTGTTTTCGGTGATCGTCTTGTCTTCCCTCAGCGTCGTGTCCCAAACACGCATAAGCTCGTCCGGCTGGAAGTCGTCGCCCTCGCGCATCGTCCGCCTCGTCAAATCACGTCATCCTCTCCTGGCCGAGCCCGGATATCAGGGTCTGCACCAGGGCAATGGCGCCGGAGATCGGGCGGAACTGCCCGGTTGCCGCATTGTCCACGAAGAAAGCGAGGTTGGCGTGGCGGGCAAGCGGGCTCTGCGCTGAATCGGTGATTGCCAGCACCCGCTTGCCGCTCAGATGGCCGTCGACGACGACATCGACGACCGGCTCCGAATAGGGCGGGAAGGCGATGGCCACGAGCACCTCGTCCGGCTTCATGTTCGCCACCTGCTGCGCAGCCATGCCGCCGCCGAAGTCCAGCAGGCTGCATTGTTTCTCGGAGCGAGTCAGGCCGTAGGCGAAGTAGGTGGCAATGGCGCGCGATCGCCTCAACCCGGCGATGTACACGTGGCCGGCGCTCTCCAGCATGGTGACGGCCCCGCCAAGGTCCTCCGTGGCGATCGAACCCTTGAGTTCCTCCAATGAGGCCTGGAGGGCGGCGATCGAACTCTGCAAGATCGCGCCGAGATCGGCGGGCGGGCGGGCGCCCTGCCTTTGGTAGACCTGCTCGCGCATGTCGGCCGCCCCCTCGATGAGCCGCAGACGGAAGATGCGCTGGATCTCGGAGAACCCGCCATAGCCGAACTCCTTGGCGAAGCGGATCAGTGTCGAGGGCTGCACCCCGAGCTCGCCGGCAATGGTGGCGATCGTGGATAGCGCGAATACGTTGGGCTGCTCGAGCGCGGCTCGGGCAATGCGCTGCAGGTGAGGGCTGAGTGCCTCGAAGCGCGCTCTGATGCGGGAGCGCAACGCCTCGAAGGTCTCCTGTCCCACGGCCGGAGGGTGACGGCTCGGGGCAATGATCGAATTTTCATTCAAGAATGCGGCTCCGACGAATCCTCGACTGCGATTTACACGGTGTGCCGAAAATTAGGCCATTGACAAGTCACGAATGAAAATTCATTCATACTGAATATTCATTCGATCCGCGGTCGGGAGGACGTTCGCGGGACGTGTCGATCACACTTGGAGGGAGGAAGGCATGCTGCAGAGCAAGATCACTCGCCGCGGGCTCTTGGGAGCCACTGCGGCGGGCACCGGACTGGCCGCGTTCGCCGGTCCGTGGAAGCACAACCGCGTATGGGCCGCGGCTTCCGACAAGCCCATCAAGATCGGCATAACCTCGGACGCTAGCGGGCAGTACGCCAACTCCGGTGCCAGCGATCGTCGCGGCATGATGATGGCCATCGACGAAGTGAATGAGCGCGGTGGCGTGCTCGGACGAAAGGTCGAATCCATCCACATCGACACCGAGACGGTGCCGGCCACCGGAAGCCGCGTCGCCGAGCGCATGATCACCCGCGAGGAATGCGGATTCCTCGTCGGTGCGGTGCATTCGGGCGTCGCCAACGCCATCAGCCAGGTGGCCCAGAAATACGGGGTGATCTACCTCAACACCAATTCGTCCTCGCCCACGGAGGCCGGCCAGAACTGCCATCGCACGAAGTTCGTCTGGGACGGCAATGGCACCAACTTCGCCAAGGCCGCGGTCAAGAACGCGATCGGCTCCTACGGCAAGAAGTGGATGCTGCTGACCAACGACTACGTCTGGGGTCACGATACGGCGAAGGCGACCAAGGCGCTGCTCGCGCAGTACGGCGGCGAGGTGATGGAAGAGATCCTGATCCCCCAGGGCACGCGCGACTTTTCCTCCGCACTTCTGCGCGTCCAGCAGCAGAAGCCCGGCGTCGTGTCGGCGGCGATCGGCGGCGACGACCAGAAGGCGTTCCGCCAGCAGGTCGCGCAGCTCGGCATGGGCGCCAGCCCGGCGTGGATCAACAGCCAGCAGGACTGGCCGGACGTCTACGGCCTGCCGATCGACAATCTATTCGGTGTCTTCGGCACGACCTGGTATTACAAGCTCGATCTTCCGGGCGTCGCCGACTTCGTCAAGAAGTACCAGGAGAAGTATCCCGACACCCAGATGCGCGTGCCGGGCAATGTCTTCTACAACGGTTACATGGCGACGCGCGAACTGCTGAACGCCATCGAGCGCGCCGGCAGCGCAAACAACATCGCGGTCATCAAGGCGCTTGAGGGCCACAAGATGTCCGCTGCCGATCGCATGCAGCATCACGATGCATGGATCGACGCCAGCACGCACCAGGTTCAACAGACGATCTACCTCGCGACCGCCAACTCGAAGTATTCGGAGCAGGACAAGGACGACATGTTCGAGATCGTCGCCAATACAGCGCCCGATGCCGTGCTGGACACCGCGGCCGCCGAAGCCTGCAAGCTGGAGAGCTATGAAGAGACCCCGGCATTCGACGCCTAGTCCGAAAGGGTTCATCTTCAGGATTGTGGCCGGTATGTCCCGGCCACAATCGCCGTCCGCAAGGCACTGCTTCCAATCATGCTCGATCTTTTGCCTCACATACTCAACGGACTGACCCTCGGCCTCCTCTTCGCGTTGATCGCGCTCGGCTTCACGCTGATTGTCGGCGTGATGGAGGTCATCAACCTGGCGCACGGTTCGTTGTTCGCGCTGGGCGCCTATTTCGCACTGAGCCTGCTCGGTGGAATGTGGTTTGGCGACACGGCCTTCGGCGCGTGGTGGCTCAGGCTCTCGATCGAGACCCGCTACGTCGCGGCTTTGTTCGTCGGGCCGGCGCTGGCGGCCATCGCCGGCATGGCTCTGGAACTGTGCCTGCGGCCGACCTACGGCAAGGCGCCGCTCTACGGTCTCCTGCTGACGTTCGGCGCCGCGCTCGTGATCGAGGAGATCATCCGCCTCGGCTGGGGCACGGGCGAGCAGAACCTGATGGTTCCGGCCTCGATCAACGGGCCGGTGCTGGTCGCCGGGTTCATATATTCGAAATACAAATTCTTCGCCGCCGGCTTCAGCATTGTCGCGATCTTCGCTGTGTGGCTGTTCCTGGAGAAGACGCCCTATGGCGCGATCATCAAGGCGGGGGCGCACGATAGCGAGATGGTTCGCGCGCTGGGATACGATCTCTCGAAGCTGCGGTTAATGGTGTTCGGCTTCGGAGCCGCTCTCGCCGGATTGGCCGGCATCATCATGGTTCCGATCTGGGGGCTGCGGCCGCACGTCGGCATCGACGTGGTCATTCCGGCCTTCCTGATCATCGTCATCGGCGGCATCGGCAGCTTCTGGGGGGCTTTGGTGGCCGCCATCATGGTGGGGCTCGCTGTTGGCATCACCGGCGCTTACGCCGGTGCCTGGGCGACGATGTCGATGTACATCCTGCTGATCATCGTGGTCGGATTTCGCAGCCGCGGACTGTTCGGCCGCAAGAGCGCGCTGGAGAATTGACGGTGATCTCGCTTTCCGACATTCCGGTCCGCTCCCGGTTCCAGGTCTATGCCCCGATGGCAGTGATGGCGGCGGCGCTGTCCACCGCACCATGGTGGCTGCCGGCCATCGGGCTCTACCAGTATCTCGGTATCGAGATCGCAATCTGGATGATTTTCGCGCTCGGCTTCAACCTGCTATTCGGCTATGCCGGCCTGCACTCCTTCGGGCACGGCGCCTATCTCGGGATCGGCGCCTACGCCTTCGGTCTGTTCCAGCAGAACGTGGCGGTGAGCCTGTGGGGCGGGCTGGCGGCCGGCATCCTGGCGGCCGGCCTCGCCGGAGCGATCGTCGGAGCTTTCATTTCGCACCGCCGGGGCATCTACTACGCATTGCTCACGATCGCCTTCGGTCAAGTGTTCTGGTTCACGTCGATGAAGCTCTACGGCGTCACGGGCGGCGAAGACGGGCTGCTCGGCATTCCGCGCCCGCCGCTCACCCTCTTCGGACTCGAGTATGCCCTCCGGTCCAACGTCGCCCTGTTCTACCTCGCCGCATTTTTCCTACTGGCGACCGTGCTGCTGATGTGGCGTCTGGTCAATTCGCCATTCGGCCGGGTACTGCAGGCGATCCGCCAGAACGAGACACGCGCGCGCTTCGCAGGCTACGAAGTGTGGCGCTTCAAATGGGCCGCGTTCGTCATCTCGGCGATGTTCGCCGGGCTGGCTGGAGGGCTGTTCGCCATGGCCCAGCAGAGCGCCTATCCCGATGTCATGAGCCTTCACCAGTCGGGCCTGATCGTCATGATGGTGCTTGTCGGCGGCGGGCTCGTCAGCTTCTGGGGTCCGGTACTCGGCGTCATCCTCTATTTCGTCGCGCGCGACGTGCTGGGCGGCCTCACCGAGACATGGCTTCTGTGGTACGGGATGATGTTCATGGCCATGGTCATGCTTCGCCCCGAGGGATTGGCGGGCATGATCCATCTCGGCTGGAAGCGCCTGGGCGGCGCGTCAGAGAAGCCGGTCATCCTTCTGGCGGAGAAAGCGTGATGGCCTTCTTCGAAGCCCGCAACCTGCACAAGCGTTTCGGATCGCGCGTGGTGCTCGAGAACATCTCGCTCGCCTTCGAGAGGGGGCAGGTGAGCGGCATCATGGGACCAAACGGCGCCGGCAAGACCACCTGCTTTCATGTGCTCACCGGCCTTCACCAACCCGACCGCGGCGAGATCGAGCTGGAGGGAAAGTCGATTTCCGGGCTATCGCCGCAGCGCATCGCTACGCTCGGCGTCTCGCGCTCGTTCCAGATCATGAACCTGTTCGACGACAGCGTGGTCATCGAGAACGTCATGCTGGCGCTGCCGGAGTTCCGGACGCGGCGCCTGAGCTTCCTCGGCGGGGTGTTCGACGACACGAAGCTGGTCGACGCGGCAACGGACGTCCTCGATCAGGTCGGCCTGGCCGCGCGCGCCTGGGAAAAGGCGACATCGCTCAGCTACGGCGAGCGCCGCGCACTCGAGATCGGCGTGGCGCTGGCTGCCAGACCGAAGATTCTCTTTCTGGACGAGCCGACCTCAGGCCTGGGCTCAGAGGCAACGCGCAACCTCGCCGCGCTCGTGCGCCGGCTGCGCGAACACTACACGATCGTGATGATCGAACACGACATGCGGTTCCTGTTCGAACTCGCCGATCGCATCTCCGTCATCCATTGGGGGCAGGTCATCGCGGAGGGCACGCCCGCCGAACTGCAGGCCAACAAATGGGTACGCCGTTCCGCGCTCGGGGAGGCCGCCCTTGCTTGAGATCCGCAACATCGAGGCATATTACGGCGAGACGCAGGCGCTGTTCGGCGCGTCGCTCTCGGTCGGCAGGGCCGAGGTCGTGGCGTTGCTCGGTCCCAACGGCGCGGGCAAGACGACGACCATCCGCTCCATTCTGGGGCTCACGCGTGCCCGGTCGGGGACGATCAGCTTCGAAGGCGCCGAGATAACGTCGCTGCCCACCCACCGGATCTCCGGCATGGGCATCAGCTGGGTGCCCGACGACCGGCGCGTCTTCCCCACACTGACGGTCGCCCGCAATCTGCAGATCGCGCGGCGCAGGACCGGCTACCGCGAATGGAAGGTTGCCGACATGTTCGGCATTTTTTCCGCGCTCGAGCATCTGATGCCGAGGGAATGCGAGAACCTGTCGGGTGGCGAGATGCAGATGGTGGCGATCTCGCGCGCGCTGCTGGCGTCGCCCGGCCTCGTGCTGTTCGACGAGCCGAGCCAGGGGCTGGCGCCGCGTATCGTGCAGGATGTGATGAAGACAGTCCGGCTGCTCAAGGCGGAGGGCATTTCATCGCTGATCGTCGAGCAGAACGCGCTTGCGGCGCTGGAAGTATCGGACCGCGTCTATGTCATGGATCGTGGCCGCATCGTCCATGAGGGACCAGCGCGCGAGCTTGTCGAAAACCCGGCGCGGCGCCGAGACTTGATCGGGATGTGACCATGGCGCCGATGCTCGAAGTCGATAGACTCACGAAGGTGTATAGGCGCGGCTGGCCGGCGGCCAGGGAGACGTTCCGTCTCGAAGCCGACTTCCGCGTCGAGGAACCCGGCATCGTCGGCATGATGGGGCCGAACGGTTCCGGCAAGACGACCCTGTTCGAACTGATCACGGGCTCCAATTCGCCGACCTCGGGCACTGTCAGGGTGCAGGGCCGCGATATCCACCGCGTGCGCACCGACGAGCGCGACCGGCTGGCGATCCATTATCACCAGTCCTACCAGGTCCGGCACTTCAGCTCGCTTTATCCCAACGCCCTGCTGGAGCGCGCCGGCAGCGCCTATCCGATGGTCCACCTGTTTGACGAGCCGCAGTTCAACACGCAGGACGGCTATATCGGCTTCATGCTCGACTTCTTCCGCCGCCTGAGCGGCGAAGGGCGACTGGTGTTCCTGTGCGTGCACCCCAACGAACGCTTTCACCTCGAGATCCTCGAGGAGATCTGCGAGCGCTTCATTTTCGTCCAGAAGGGGACGGTGACCCCTATCGCCGATTTTGACGGTCTCGTTGCGCACGAGCCCTGCCGCACCTATCTCGGCGGCCTCCTGACGGAGCGTGCCGCGTGAACGCTCTCGCTCCCTTCGGCAACGGTCCGCTGCGCGTCGCGCTGGTCGGCGCCGGCATGATCAGC
Organism: Mesorhizobium sp.; assembly: GCA_019635735.1. Taxonomy (GTDB): domain Bacteria; phylum Pseudomonadota; class Alphaproteobacteria; order Rhizobiales; family Rhizobiaceae; genus Mesorhizobium_A. The sequence continues at coordinate 888,375 of JAHBYX010000001.1, read as the reverse complement.
CTGTATCATCTGCAAGCCTGGCAGAATGCCGGTGTGCCGGTGATCGCGATCTGCGACACCGACCGCTGCAGGGCAGCCGGGCGCGCCGCCGAATTCGGCATTGCGCGCGTCTACGACGATGCAAGGGCCCTGTTTGCCGACGGTGGATTCGATGTCGTCGACATCGCGGCGTCTGTCGGTGCGCACGCGCCGTTGACGCGGCTGGCCGCCGACCGGGGCGTGCATGTCATGCTGCAGAAGCCGATGACGGAGACGGTGGCGGAGGCGGAGACGCTCGTTTCCCATATCGGGGATCGCGTGCGCTTCATGGTTCACGAAAACTACCGCTTCCGTCCGCACTATATGACAGTGCGGCGCTGGATCGCGGAAGGACGCATCGGGACGCCGCGACATGGCGCGATTTCCTGCCGGGGCTCCGGACTGTGCCCGCGCGATGGCGCTGTTCCCTTCCTGGTCGAGCGGCAGCCCTATCTCACCGGTTTCCGCCGGAACCTCGTCTTCGAGACGATGATCCATCACCTCGACGTACTGCGCTGCCTGTGCGGACCGCTGAAGGTGGTGGCAGCGCGGTTGAACCGTCTGGCCGAAGGACTGCCGGGCGAAGATACGGCGGCGATCCTGCTGGAAGGCGAAAACGGGTTCATTGCCACCGCCGACGGCTCGATCTGCGCGCCAGGCTACCCGCAGCTTCACGGCGACCGGCTGGAGATCATTGGCACCAAGGCCACGGTGGTGATGGACTACAACCGCGTCTTTCTCGTCGGCGCGGAGGACGAAGGCGAAGAGGTCGACCTGCTCGGCCGCTATCAGGAATGCTTCGACACGGTGATCGCGTCCTTCGTCGAAGGCCTGCGCACAGGCGCGCCCTTCGAGACCGATCGCCTCGACAATCTGGAGACATTGAGGCTCATGGAATCCGTCTACCGGGCCGCCGGCGTGGAGATACAGGCATGAACCGGCCCGAAAGCAACCTTACGCCCCACGTCGATCCGCTCGCCATGGACCGGATGTTCGACGTTGCGGGGCTGCGTGTCTTCATCCCCGGCGGCTACGGCGCCATCGGCGAGGCAACGGCGATCGCCATGGCACGGCGTGGCGCGCTGGTGGCCATTGCCGGGCGCAACGGCGCGCGGGCGCGAGCGCTGGCCGAACGCATTGCCACGACCGGCGGCCGCGCCGTTGGCTTTGAGCTTGACGCCCGCGATGTCGGTCAGATCACAGCGGTCACCGCGAGCGTCATCGATGAGTTTGGCGGCATCGACGTGCTGGTCAATTGCGTCGGCATCCAGCGCGAGCAGCCGCTGCTGGACGTCACCCAAGAGACCTTCGACGAAATCTACCAGACCAACTTGAAATCGGCGATGTTTCTTGGTCAGGCTGTTGCGAAGCAGCAGATCGCGCAAGGTGGAGGCGGCCGGCAGATACATCTGCTCTCCGTGCGCTCGCAGCTTGCGCTGCGCGGCCGCGGCTATTCCGCCTACTGTGCCACCAAGGGCGGCCTCGCCATGCTGGTCAAACAGCATGCAATGGAACTGGCTCCGCATAACATCACCGTTAACGGCGTCGCTCCGACCTTCATCCGCTCGGAGCGCATCCGCCACCATCTTGAGCGCGACGGGTTCCGCGACTTCATCCTGGAACGCAACCCGCTCGGCCGCATCGGCGACCCGCTGGAAGTCGTCGGTCAGATCGTTGTCTTCGCCGCTCCCGCTGGCAGCTACATGACGGGCCAGATCGTCTATATCGACGGCGGGGTCACCGCCAGCCAATGAGACGGCCATGACGAAGAAACCGTTCCGCAGCGCCCGCTGGTTCGACACCGACGATCTGCGCGGCTTCGGCCACCGCTCCCGGCTCATGCAGATGGGCTACGGGCTCGAGGACTGGAACGGCCGACCGGTGATCGGGATCATCAACACCTGGTCCGATATCAATCCTTGCCACGCGCACTTCCGGCACCGTGTCGAGGACGTGAAGCGCGGCATATTGCAGGCCGGCGGCTTTCCGCTGGAGTTGCCGGCGATCTCGCTGTCGGAGAACTTCGTCAAGCCGACGACCATGCTCTACCGCAACCTGCTTGCGATGGAGACGGAAGAGCTGCTGCGCTCGCACCCGATCGACGGCGCTATCCTGATGGGGGGATGCGACAAGACCACGCCGGGCCTGCTCCTCGGCGCGATCAGCATGGATATTCCGGCGATCTTCATGCCGGCCGGTCCGATGCTGCGCGGCAACCTGCGCGGCGAGGGGCTGGGATCCGGCTCCGATGCCTGGAAGTATTGGGATGAACGCCGCGCCGGCAAGATCGACTCGAAGGAGTGGCAGGCGGTGGAGGCCGGCATCGCACGCTCCTACGGCCATTGCATGACGATGGGCACTGCGAGCACCATGACCGCGATCGCCGAGGCGATGGGCATGATCCTGCCCGGCGCATCTTCCATCCCCGCCGCCGACGCCGGCCACATCCGCATGGCCTCGGCCTGCGGTCGGCGCGTCGTCGAGATGGTCGGTGAGGATCTCAAGCCATCCGCCATACTGTCGCGTCCGGCCTTCGAGAACGCGATCGTGGTGGCGATGGCGATGGGTTGCTCGACCAACGCGGTGATCCATCTGATCGCCATGGCGCGCCGCGCCGGCCATGGCATCGGCCTGAACGATTTCGAGGCGGCGAGCCGCAAGGTGCCGGTGCTCGCCAACGTGCGCCCCTCGGGCGATCGCTACCTGATGGAAGACTTCTTCTATGCCGGCGGAATACTCGCGTTGATGGACAGGCTGGGCGGCCTGCTCGACGGCGCGGCGATGACGGTGACCGGCCGGCCGATCGGCGAGGGTTTCGCCGGCGCGCCCTGCTGGAACGACGACGTCATCCGGCCACTCGATCGGCCCGTTTCCTCCGAGCCCGCCATGGCGGTGCTCCACGGCAATCTCGCGCCCGATGGCTGCGTGATGAAGCCTTCCGCCGCCGCGCCGCATCTTCTGAACCATTCGGGACCGGCACTGGTGTTCGATTCCTACGCCGAATTGAAGGAGCGTATCGACGACGAGGCGCTGGACGTCACCGCCGACACGGTCCTCGTCATGCGCGGAGCGGGGCCGCAGGGCGGGCCGGGCATGCCCGAATGGGGCATGTTGCCGATCCCGAAGAAGCTGCTGCGGGCCGGCATCCGCGACATGCTGCGCATTTCGGACGCGCGCATGAGCGGCACCAGCTACGGCGCCTGCGTGCTCCACGTCTCTCCCGAAGCGCATGTCGGCGGGCCACTTGCACTGCTGCGGACGGGCGACATCGTCAAGGTCGATGTCGCGGCGCGGCGCATCGACATGCAGGTCAGCGAGGCGGATCTCGCGGAGCGCCGCGCCGCGCTCCCGGCCCCCGAGCCGCGCTTCGAGCGCGGTTATGGCTGGATGTTCTCGCGCCACATCAGGCAGGCGCACGAGGGCTGCGATTTCGACTTTCTCGAAACAGGCTTCGGGGCATCGCCTGGCGAGCCAGCCATCCTTTGATCACCAGGGAGCGTGATATGAGCGGAACAGAACCCGCACTGCTGATCGGCGGCGAGCTAAGGACTGCGACTTCGCAGCCGCGCACGGACATCGTCAATCCATGCACGGAAGAGATCCTGTGGACGTCACCTTCGGCCGGTCCGGACGACGTCGCCGAAGCGCTCGCCCATGCACGCGCGGCCCTGAAGAGCTGGTCGGCCGTTCATGGGTGGGAACGGGCCAAGGTCCTTCGCGGCATCGCGCGCGCCATGGAACGACGGAAGGCCGAGATCGCCGGTGCGCTGTCGCTCGAGATCGGCAGGCCGCTCTCGCAATCGGAGGGTGAAGTCAACATCGCCATCGAGCAGTTCGACTGGTTCGCCGGCGAAGCGGAGCGGCTGTTCGGGGAGACGATCCCGTCGCGGCAAGGCGGCCGGCTCCAGTCGGTGCCGGAGCCCGTTGGCATCGTCGCCGCCTTCACGGCCTGGAACTTCCCGGTCAACCTGATCGCGCGCAAGATCGCGCCAGCGCTCGCCGCCGGCTGCCCGATCATCTGCCGCCCATCCGAGCAGACGCCGCTGACATCGACGCTGATCGCGCTGTGCTGCCAGGAGGGCGGCGCGCCGGCGGGCGTTGTGCAGATGCTGCTCGGCCGTGCGGACGTCGTCACGCCGCTGCTCATGGCGGCGGACGAGGTGCGCAAGATCTCGCTGACGGGTTCCACCCGCGTCGGCCAGATGCTGCTCGCCGAAGCCGCGAAGACGGTGAAACGCGCCTCGATGGAGCTCGGCGGACACGCGCCCGTGGTGATCTGCGAGGATTCGGACGTGGATGCCGCCGCCGCCCAATGCGCCATGTTCAAGTATCGCAACGCGGGCCAGGTCTGCATCGCCCCGAACCGGTTCTACGTGGATGAGCGCGTCGCACAGCGCTTCACCGATGGCATGGTCTCGGCCGCCAGGGCGCTTGTCGTCGGCGACAGCCAGGACCCCGCGACCACGATGGGGCCGCTGACGCTGGCCTCCCAGCGCGACCGCGTCGAGGCGCTGTGCGACGAGACGATCGCCGAAGGGGCGCGCTGCCTGGCCGGAGGACGACGGCCGGCCAGCCGTAACAAGGGCTTCTTTTTCGAGCCCACCGTGCTGGCCGACGTGCCGGACGCCTCGCGCATCATGCGCGAGGAACCGTTCGGGCCGCTGGCGCCGATCGCCACCTTCCGCGACCTCGACGATGCCATCGAACGATCCAATTCGACCCCGTACGGACTGGCCGCCTACGCCTTCACCGGCAGCCAGCAGAAGGCGGACGCGCTGAGCAGGGGCCTGCAGGCGGGAATGGTCGGCATCAACACCTTCATGATCGCCCATGCCGAGGCGCCGTTCGGCGGCATCAACCATTCCGGGATGGGCCGCGAAGGCGGGCGACAGGCCATCCACGACTATCTGAACGTCAAGATGACCCACTTCATGGCGGCTTAGGCGATGGGGGCGCTGGTCAATCCGCTTAGGCGACTATGGTCGGAGGGTCGCTGCGCCGCCAATGGCTGGATCGCCTGCCCGTCGGTGCTTTCGGCGGAGGCGCTCGCGGTGGCGGGATGGGACTCCCTTACTGTCGATATGCAGCATGGGACGGCCGACTACGCTGCCCATCTCGCGCTGTTGCCTGTCATCGAACGCAGCGGCGCGGTTCCGCTGGTTCGTGTGCCGTGGCTCAACGAAGCGTCCATCATGCGCGCGCTGGACGCCGGAGCGCTGGGTATCATCGCGCCGATGATCGAAACCGCGGCCGATGCCGAGCGGCTGGCCAGGGCGTGCCTCTATGCCCCGGAGGGTGGGCGCAGTTTCGGTCCCGTGCGCGCCCGTCTTGTCCACGGTGAAGGATATTGGCAGGCGGCCAACCGCCAGATCCTGCCGATCGCGATGATCGAGACCCGTGGGGCGATGGACAACCTTGACGAGATCGCGTCGACCACGGGGTTGGCGGGCCTCTATGTCGGTCCGGCGGACCTTGGGCTGGCCTTCGGATTGCCTCCCGGCTTCGACAGGCAGGAACCGGACATGCTGGCGAGGCTCGAGAGAGTGCGGCTTGCCTGCAAGGCCAACGGCATTGCCGCCTGCATCCATTGCGGGGATGCCGGCTATGCCGCCCGTATGGCAGCCCAAGGCTTTGATCTGACCACCATCGGATCGGATGCCCGCTTCATCGAGGCGGGGACCCGAAACGCGGTCATGCGCTTCCGGAGCGGCCTGGAGCCGTGACGGTTCCGAACCTGCAAGACGACCCAGCGAAGCGCGCCGCTAGTGGGGCGTGCATGTCCTGCAGACCGGCGGCGCACTACCGCCCATGGCGGCGAGTTCACCGTATCGCGACCGAGTTCTCTGCTGGGGATTGGATAACGGGCGAAGCTGAAAGGCGCAGATTCCGGAAATGGCGGCTTGCTATCACCGTCCCGTAAGACGTCAGCGCCGGGCACCGCAACGCGTCCACGGCCAGCGCGCCTACGCGAAAGCGGTCGATGAGAACCGCGGCATGGGCGGCGCTGGCGAGAGTGAGCGCGCCATGACCACTCGCGGCTGTCTGCGCTTCGATACGGCATGAGAACAATTCCTCCGCCGGGCGTCCATCCGATGTGCCGCTTGCCCGGACGTAGATCACGACCGCATCGGGCTGTGTCGCGGGCAACCCGTTTCGCAGCACGGTTGCCAGAAGATCGCGTCGAGCGCGTAAGCCGAGGTCGTCGAGCAGAAACTGCATGTAGTCGAGATGGCCGGGATAACGGATCGTGCGGAAGACAAGGTTGCGCGCGCGTGGCTTCACGAGAGCGACTAACGCGTCGACGCTGCCTGCAGTCAGAAATGCTTCGTAAGCGACACCGTCGGCCTCGAACTCCATTCGGCCGGTGAGGGCCGGAACCGTGGTGATTTCACAGTCGATGATGGCCGAGGAAGGGGCGGTATACTCGTCGATCAGCCCGTCGAGATTCCAGATAGAGCCGTATCCAAGGCGGTTGGTCCGATGAACCGGAATTGCGCCGACGCGCAGATCGAGATCGCAGCCGGGATCCAATCTCTCCGCGAAGTCGTTTGCCACCGCGTCGACCAGGCCCGGCGAGACGCCGCAGCCGGTGAGGAACGCCCGGTCGGCCGTCACGGCTGAACCGATCGCCAGGGTTTCCGGATTCGCCTCGCAGAAGTCGAGGTAGGAGATGCCCGCCACCGCTGCCGCGTGAGCGATTTTCGGTACCAGCCGGTCTGGCACCGCTCCGACGGCCAGGTCGACTTCGCTCATCAGCCTTACGAGTTCATCCGATCGTGCGGCGTCGACATGGCGTACCGCCAGCCCACGGAGCTCAGCAGCCGTCAACGCCTCGTCGGTACAGTCGGCCGCCAGGACCGAGTAGTCTCCGGTCGCGGCCAGCATCTCGGCCAGGCAACGACCCACCCGCCCCGCGCCGATCACCGCAACCCTCATACGGTCCGCTTTCGCCATGTCCGAGGCCTAGTGGTTGAACCGCGACACGAAAGCCGCCAGTCGTTCGTTCGCGGGATTGCGGATCGTCTGGTCCGGCGTGCCCTCGACGACGATCCGGCCGCCGTCGAGGAAGAGGATGCGGTCGGCCACGTCTGCGGCGAAAGCCATCTCGTGCGTGACGATCGCCATCGTCATGCCTTCGTCTGCCAGTCTGCGGATCACGCTCAACACCTCCCCGACGAGCTCGGGATCGAGCGCACTCGTGACTTCGTCGAGCAGCAGCACTTCCGGTTTCATCGCCAGCGCGCGGGCGATCGCCACCCGCTGCTTCTGACCGCCGGACAGGTGGCTCGGAAAGGCGTCGCGTTTTTCCGCCAGTCCCACCTGGGACAGGAGTTCCATCGCGTGGGCTTCCGCTTCCCCCTTTGGCGTGCCGCACACGATGACCGGACCTTCGATCACGTTCTGGATCACCGTCTTGTGCGGGAAGAGGTTGAAGTGCTGGAACACCATGCCGACGTGGCGGCGCAGCGTGCCGATTCCCGTTGCACCGTCCGCGTCCCGAAACTTTCTGCCGATTCGCTTGCCCCGGAAGACGACTTCCCCGCCCGTCGGCATCTCCAGCATATTGAGACATCGTATCAGCGTCGACTTGCCGGAGCCGGACGGGCCAATCAGCCCCACCACCTCGCCGCGTCCGAGCGCAAGATCTACGCCCTTCAACACCTCGAGCGCGCCGAAGGATTTTCTGATAGCGTGTGCCTCGAGTACGGCCGGGGATCGAGCGGAAGTTTCGGCAATGCTCATTTCGATCTCCTCAATCGCTCGCGCGCATGCGCCGCTCGATCCAATCGGCGACCTGCGTCAGCGGGAAAAGCACCGCAATGTAGAGCGCGGCCATCACCGTGTAGGATTCGAGTGGGCGGTAGGTCTGGCCATTTACCACGGCGGCCATGTAGGCGAGATCGGCGACCGAGATGACCGAGACCAGCGAGGTGTTCTTGAACTGGATCACCGACTGGTTGATGAAGGCCGGCAACATGCGCTTGAAGGCCTGCGGCATGACGATGCGCCTCATCGACTGCCAGGGATTCATGCCGATCGCGGCGGCGGCTTCCCGCTGCCCCTTGTCGATGGACAGGATCCCGCCGCGGAAGATCTCGGCATAGAAGGCACCGACATACAAGGACAGCGTAAGCATCGCCGCTACGCGGTTGTCGATGGTGACGCCGACCAGCAGCGGGAAGGCGTAGTAGAACCACAGCAGCTGCACCAGCAATGGCGAACAGCGGAATATCTCCTGATAGGCCCGCGCGAGGAGCGAGAGCACCTTCCAGCCCGAGAGGCGCGCTGCGCAGGTCACCGCGCCGATCAGGACGCCGAACAGGATCGAGCCGAAGGTGTAGACCACCGTCAGCCATAGGCCGTACATGAACAGGTCCCAGTACTGCCACAGGACGTTGAAATCCCATCTGTACATCAGCGTTCCCCCTGGCTGCGGCTCTGGACGGCCGGCCGCATTGTCCTTCGATTGATCGGCTGCGGCAACGTCACGCGGCCGCCGGGGCCGGTGCGGTCGCCACGCGATAGCGCGACACCGCCGCTGCAAGCCGTTCCAGATTGCCGGGTTCCATCGCGGTCAGCGGCAGGCGAAGCTCGGCGCTCGCCAGTCCCGCCAGCGACAACGCCGCCTTGGCAGGCACAGGGTTCGGTTCCACGAACAGGAGCTCCGTCAGCTCCGCCAGTTCCTCGTGACACGCAAGCGCCGCCGCGGCGTCGCCGCGCCGCCATGCGGAAACCAGCGCAACCATGCCTTCCGGCGCCACATTGGCGACAACGCTGGTGACACCGACTGCCCCGGCCGCAAGGAAAGGCAGCGTCAGCGCGTCGTCGCCCGAATGGATCGGAAAGTCCGGCCCGCAGGCCCGCCGGATGCGCGTGACGCGCTCGACCGAGCCGCCGGCTTCCTTGATGGCGACGACATTGGCATGTCGTTCCGCGAGCCGGGCACAGGTGTCGGTCGCGATCTCGATGCCGCAGCGGCCAGGAACGCTGTAGAGCATCAGCGGCAGACCGGTCGCAGCCGCCACCGCGCCGTAGTGTGCGACGAGCCCAGCCTGCGTCGGCTTGTTGTAGTAGGGCGTGACGACTAGGAGCCCGTCGGCTCCGGCCGCTTCCGCATGTCGCGCCTTTTCGATGGTGGTGCGCGTATCGTTGGTGCCGACGCCGGCCAATACGGTGACACGGCCGCATGCGATGCGCACCGTGCGGGCGACAAGGTCGTTGATTTCCTCCTGCCGCAGCGTAGCTGCTTCGCCGGTTGTGCCCGCGGCGACCAGTCCCGTCACACCCGCCGAGATCTGCCGGTCGACCAGTGTCTCGAAGGCCGTGATATCCACCTTGCCGTCCCGGAATGGGGTGACCAGCGCGGTGTAGACCCCGTCGAGCCTGTTCATGTCGAAACCCATGCTTCTTCCTTTCAATCGATGACCACGCGCGTTTCCGACATCTCGCGCAGGGCGATGCGCACGCCCTCACGGCCGAGTCCGCTCGACTTGATGCCGCCGAAGGGCACATGCTCGGCCCGGAAGTCCGGCCCCTCGTTGACCATCACGCCGCCGACCGCGAGGTCGCGCGTGAATTTCTTGATCAGCGCGTGGTCATTGGTGAAGATGCCGGCCTGCAGGCCATAGGGGCCCGCATTCACTTCCGCGATGGCGTCATCCGCCCGCTGGAAGGTGCGGATCGCGATCACCGGTCCGAAGGTCTCCTCGGCAATCACCGGGGCGTCGGCATGCACCGAGGCAAGGACCGTCGGTTCAATCAGCGTGCCGGCCCGGCCGCCGCCCGCAAGCAGCTTCGCGCCGCCGGCCAGAGTCGCGTTCAGGCGCCGCTCGACCACAAGGGCAGCATCCTCGTCGATTACCGGCCCCATGTCCGTGTCGACGCTTGCCGGGTCGCCGGTCTTCACCATCGCCACTGCCGCCAGCAGCCTTTCCGTGAACTCGGCCTCGATGTCGGTATGCAGATAGAGCTTCTTCACAGCCGCGCAGCTCTGGCCTGCAATCTCGAAGCGATGGGCAATGGCCGTGGCCACGGCCTTGTCCAGGTCGGCATCCGGCAGCACGAAGAGCGGATCGTTGCCGCCCAGCTCCATCAGGCAGCGCACGAGCCCGCTCGCGTTCTTCAGCGCAAGTCCAGCCGCCGGGCCGCCGGTGAAGGACAGAAGGTCGATCGGCGCGCGGGCCAGCCCGATTGCCGTCTCGGCGCCGCCATGAACCATCTGGAACAGGCCCTCGGGAAAGCCCGCCTCGATCGCGAGTTCGGCCAGCCGGGCCGCCGCGAGAGGCGCCTTCGGCGAGGGTTTCGCCACGACCGCGTTGCCGGCCGCGATGGCCGGGCCCAGCTTGTGGCAGAGCAGGTTGAGCGGATAGTTGAAGGGCGTAATCGCGCCGACGACGCCGACGGGCTGCCAGGTTATAGACGCGAGCCGGTCTACCCCGCCCGACACGATGCCGCAATGAAGCACTTCCCCGTCCAGAAAGGTCGCGGCGTCGCCTGAAAGACGCAGCGTGTTCTGCGCGCGACGTACCTCGTTGCGGGCCTCGCGGATCGTCTTGCCGACTTCGGCACAGATGGTCCGCGCCAGTTCCTCGGCGTTGTCCGCAATGCGGGACGCCAGCGCGTCGAGAAGCGCTCGCCGCTCGAACGGCAATGATAGGCGGAACTGCCCTTGTGCTGCCCGGGCGCGGGCGACGGCGAGACCGATCTCGCCGACGGACGCGACGCCGATCTCGCCGAGAGGGGCACCGCCATAGGGACTGCGCACGAGAATGGCGGCCGGCGTCGCGGGGATCGTTCTGTGGGCGGCTTGGGACATCATTCCTCTCGTGCTTCTTCCTCGGCGGCGAGCGCCGAGATCAAGACCGGACGTGCGGGCCAGCGATCGCGGCTGAGCGGAACGGTCTGCGAGGCGGGGCGGACCGCAGATACCAGCGCCTGGACGTTGTCGGCGCAGAAGCGGCCCTGGCACGGCCCCATGCCAAAACGCCCGTTGAGCTTGATCTCGCGCGCACCCACGGGATCCGGCTCGGTCAGCATGGCGCGCAGCTGGCCGACCGTGCGTCCTTCGCAACGGCACAGTACCGTCTCGTCAGGCAGGGCGGCGAGGCCGCCGTCGTCCCGTATCGGCCGGAACAGCGAGGCGAGTACGGCCTGAACCCGCCGCTGCCGGGTGACCTCCGGTGCATGCCGCTGGGCCGCAGCGCCGGACAGCAGCGCGACTGCCTCTCGGGCCGCGGCACGGCCGTCCGCCTCTGCCGAGCTCACGCCCAGCGCTTCGCGGCAGTCGCCCGCGTGCAGGACGACGAGTCCGTCGCGCGTCGTAGGCGGCAGGCCGAAATGGTTGGGGCGAATACCGTCGTGCAAGGCGACGATGTCGGCCCGAATCTGTCGGCTGGCGCCGTTGCGATCCTCGATCGAGGCGAGGAGACGTCCGTCTTCGCGGGTAATCGTCGTCAGGCGAGATCCGCGCAACCAGGGCGTGCCGGCTGCGTGCATCCGTGTCAAATCCGCCGCCGCCTCCGCGACCAGCCCGGGAAATGCGGCCATGCGCAGGGCGGCCGAAGGTCTGGTCATGGGATCGCCGGCCTCGATAACCGCGACCGCCGGCCGGCCGAGGCGCGCAAGATCGGCGGCCAGTGCGACAGTGAGCGGCCCGTTGCCGACGATCAGGACCGAGCCGGTCGGCGCTTCGCCGCTTTCCTTGATCAGCATCTGCAGACCGCCGGCCGTCACTACCCCTTCGAGTTGCCACCCGGGGCGCGGCAGCACGCGCTCGACAGCACCCACTGCGACGATGACGGCGCGGGTGCGAACCGTGCGCACGCGGCCGCCCTTGCGGTCGTCGAGAAGCGCGAGGCCATGCGTGTCGACACCGAGAAAGACGTGGCACTCGCGCGGTGTCACCCCGGCGCCGCGGAGTTCGTCCAGCAGCCGTGACCACTGCCGCGCGCGGCGACTGCCTGGACGCGTTGCGGTCGCACCTCCTGCCGGCTGCCGATAATAGGCGCCGCCCAGCGCAGGCCGCTGCTCCACGAGTTCTACGTTCAATCCGGCGCGACAAAGCTCGACCGCCGCCGCGACGCCGGCGGCACCGCCGCCGACCACCAGCGCGTCGCAGACGATGTCGGCCGGCCTATCCATGAGTCACCTCGACAGCTTCCACCTTCAGCCCATCGCAGGCCGGCGTCAGGCAGGCTTCCACCACCGATCCACCGAGGCTGACGAGGCAGCTCTGACAGGCGCCGATGCCGCAGAAATAGCGCATCCCGGCGCCGGCGCCGGAGCGGCCAAGATCGCGTATCCCGGCGCGCATGAGCGCGGTGGCGACACTTTCGCCTGCGCGAAACGGCACGGTCACGTCCTTCCACAGGAAGCTGCCGCCGCTCATGCCACAAGACTCCGCAGTTCGAAGCGGCCGGGCGCGAAGGGCGTAAGATCGAGTTCCGTCGTCTCGCCGGCCACCATCCTCGCGATCTCGCGGCCGATCAGCGGTCCGAGGCAGATGCCGTCGCCTTCAAAGCCGGTCGCCACAAGCAGATTTTCGAAGCCCGGCATCCGGCCGACGATGGGCAGGCCGTCGCGCGTAGCCGTGCGTACGCCGGCAAACACACGGATGACGCGCAGGCGCGCCAGGGCGGGCATCAGCTTCACCGCGCTCGCCAGCAGACGGCTCACCGCGTCGTGGTCGTTGCCTGTGTCGTCACGCTCCTCGCGCGTGCTGCCGATGAGGAATTGACCGGTGCGCAGCGGATCGATCACCAGACCGAACCGTCGGCCGGTCTCGGCGCTTGCAACCCGTATCGCATCCTTGCTGAGAAGATACCGGCATGACATCAGCGATCCGGGGAGCGAGGCGGCCAGCGCCGGCGAGCGTTCCGTCACCACGAGCTGGCCCTTTCGAGGCTGCGTGGCGTGCGGCAGGCCGAGCAGCGCGGCCGACCCGCCACCGGCCGCAATCACGACGTGATCGGCCTCGACCACGCCGAGCGCGGTGCGAACCGCCGTCGCTCCCGATCCGTCGTCCTTCGGCCCCAAGCCCGTCACGGCGACACCGCGCTCCACCGTCACGCCGCTCGCCGCAATCAGCCGCCTCACGATCTCGTAGCCGATGGCGTGGCCCTCTTCGCCGACCTCGACCGCCAGCCGCACATGCGGAGCCACGCCGGGCAGGTGCCGCCGCAGCGCTCCGCCTTCGAAATAACGCAGTCCCATTCCCTCGCTGGCCAGCGCCGCGGCATGCTCGACGAGCCTCTCCGCTTCCTTCTCGTTCTCGGCAACCATCACCGTCGGCCGGCTTTTGAACAGGCCCGCGAACAGTCCGTCCTGTTCGAGTTGGCGGTAGAGGGCGATGCCGGCAAGCGCGGCCGTCATCATCGGGCCGGGCCGCTTGCTCGCCACGGAGACCGCACCGTCCGCGGCGCCACTGGCCGCGGCCGCCGGCGCGGCCGCCTCGATCAGCCTGACACGGAAACCCCGTTTCGACAGGAAGTAGCAAGTCGCCGCCCCGACGATGCCGGCACCGACGACAACCACCGATTCTTCGCCTATGCTTCCTGCCATCGACTGCCGATGCCACCCATTCTGGATCCGGCGGGATGCCGGACGGTCGGATTGTCAGCGGACAGTGCGGGACTGTCGATGCAAGAAGGCAGGCTTGCCTGCGCAGGAATTTTGTAGGGTTTCGCTTGGCAAACGCACGCGGTGGACGAAGCGGCATCAGCCTCACGCTGATCCAGACTTTCTATGAGGTCGGCAGCCAGGGCTCGTTTTCTGGTGCCGCGCGCGAACTCAACATATCCTACCAGTCGGCGGCCAATCATGTGCGCAGGCTGGAACAGATCCTGAAGGCGAAGCTGATCGAATCCGAACAGGGCGCCAAGCGCATCTCTCTCACCCCGCGCGGGCGCGCGTTGTTCAACCTGCTCCATCCGGAATTCGACATCATGCTGGAGCGGTTGTCGAAACTGCTGGAGAACCAGCGCTCCGCCCTTCGGGTCGGGATGCCGCAGGCGATTTTCTTCTACCTGTTCCCGGAGATCCTGGCGACCTTCCGAGCCCGTCATCCCGACATGGAGATCGCCGCCGCCGAACGGGACACGGTGTTGGCCGAAATGGTGAAGAACGGCAGCCTGGACATCTGTCTGTCGGAGCGGCATTTCGGCGATCCGGTGGTGCCGCAGAAGCTGCTCGGCACGTACAGGCTGAGCCTCGTCTACCCGGAGGAATGGGGGCAGCCGCCCGCGCCGGAAGACGTGCCGGCCTGGAGCGCGGGGCGCCCCTTCGTGACCTACGAACCTGGCCAGACGCTGCGCAACCTGGCGCTCGACTTTCTCGGTCGGGATGGTGCCGCTGCGCAGCCCGCGATATCCACCTCCGGCAGTTCCAGCGTCAAACGCTGCGTCGAGGCGGGGCTGGGTTTCGCCATCATCCCGTCCTGGTGCATCCGCGAGGAGGATCGGGGGATCGCCAGCGTCAAGCTGAACAACCTTCCCGCCGTGGGCGTCTACTTCGGAAATGCCGAGTTCCTGCAAAACCACCCGGCGGTGCGGGAACTTTTCGCGGTCTGCCGCCAGATCCTGGTCGGCCGCGAACTCGACGAACCGGGCGCCATCAGTCTTTGAGAAGTGCCGCCGCAGGGTCCGACCTACAAAAATCGAGATAAGTGGGCACTATTGTCTAGCATTGTCCCGGAGTGCCCCGCGGTTACGCTGCGTTCGGGTCCACCTTTGGAGCGGTCCTCCGTGAGAGCGGACAGGGGAACAATAAGGGGTATGCTGATGAACATCTTGAGAAAGATACTGGCGGGGGCGGCTGTCGCGCTCGGCTTGATGAGCGGCGTCGCGCAGGCGCAGAGCACCGTCGACGAGATCAAGGCGCGCGGGGTGTTGAGGGTGCCCGGCATCCTCAACGAGGTGCCTTATTTCAACAAGGATCCGCGCACCGGCGAGTGGAAAGGCTTCGTCATCGATATGGCGGGAGACATCGCGAAGACCCTCGACGTGAAGCTGGAGGTGGTGGAGTCGAGCTGGGCCAACGCCATCCTCGACGTCCAGAGCGGCAAGGTCGACATGGCCTTCGCGGTGACCGCGACGCCGACGCGCGCGCTGTCGGTCTGGTTCTCCGAGCCGACCTACTTCAACTCCTTCGTCGTGATCTCGGCCAAGGATGAGCTTAACGGCAAGACCTGGACCGAACTCAATGATCCCCAGTACACCTTCGCCGTCGACCTCGGTTCCGCTCAGGACCTGATCGCGACCCAGTACCTGTCCAAGGCCAACATTCTGCGTTTCAAGACGCGGGACGAGGCGATTGTAGCGGCGGTGACCGGCAAGGCCGACGGGCTGGTCAACACCATGCTCAACGGTCTCGTCATGACCAAGAAAACGACGGAACTCGGCAAGGTGATGGTGCCGACGCCAGTCCTGTCCTCGCCGTCCGTGGTGGCCATCAACTACGGCGCCGACGAGGTCTGGAAGAGCTTCGTGTCGGGTTGGGCGGCCTACAATCGCCGCATGGGCAACAACCAGACATGGATCGTCAAGAGTCTCGAGCCGTTCGGCATTACCCTCGACGACATGCCAGTGGGCTTCGGCTTCGGCGGCTGAGAACGCGTCTCGGCGGCAAGGCCGCCGAGACGCTTCGATTGAAGACGCCAGGCACAGCTCTGATCAGGAGGCCTTGGCGGACACTTTCGGCAGTGGAATGGCATCAATCTCGCGTCACCGCTCAAGCAATCCATCGCGGGAGAACTCGCTAGTTCAGCTACCTTGGCGGCAGTGATCTGCGATGAGGATCATGGCTCGACGCTGCAACATCGCAGGGTGCCGGAAGCACTGCGACGCTAGCCCCCGCGTTTTCAGTCGAGAGACGCCTCGACGCCCATGCCCCGGGCTTGCGCCTCGCGCAGGCAGTGGGTGGCGCAGGCGAGGTCCTGCGCGGCGATGCCGAGCGAGCGGTAGAGCGTGATCTCTCCCTCGTCGCGGCGGCCACCGGCCTTGCCAGAAAGCACCTCCCCGATCTCGGCCAGCACATGGTCGCGGCCGATGCGGCCGCTGTCTATTGCCGCGATCACCTCGCCGGCCTGGGCAAACGTCGACGGCCGGTAATCGACGAAGAGCCGCGAGCGGGCGACCGCCCCCTCGTCGATCTCGCACCTCGAGGCGACCGACGCCCCGACGACGTTGAGATGCGTGCCCGGCGCGATCCACGCGCCCTCGAGGACCGGCGTCGGCGACGAGGTCACCGTGCAGACGATGTCGGCGCCCTCGACGGCGGCCTGGACACTGGGCGCGACCATTACGGCGAGGCCGGGATGGCGCTCGGCCATATGCGTGGCGAAGGCCTGCGCCTTGTCGGGGCGGCGACCGACGATGCGCAGCGTGCGGATCGAGGGACGGACGACGAGCATTGCCTCGACATGGTGCTCGGCCTGCTCGCCGGCGCCGATCATGGCCAGCGTCGCGCAGTCGTCGCGGGCGAGCGCGCGCGTCGCCACGGCGCTTGCTGCGGCCGTGCGCACGGCGGTCAAGAGCCCGGCGTTCATCATAGCAACGGCCGAGCCGTGGTCGGGCTCGAACAGGACAATCGCGCCCTGGTGCGAGGAGAAGCCGGAGTCAGGATTGTTCGGAAACAGGCTGACCAGCTTGACGCCGAAGCAGGGTTCCACGGCGCCGATGCCGGGCAGGAAGGCGCCGGGCATGACGCCCATCATGTTCGGCTTGCCGATGTCGACGACCATGCGCAGCGGCAGGTTGGCGGCGCCGGCGGAGACGGCGACCATCGCCTTCTCCACCACCTCGATCGCCGCCGCTATCGGCAGGAGCGCAGCGACGTCGCGGTCGGATAGGATGATCATTTCGCCCGCACAGCGCCGTCGCCCCAGCCTTCGCCGGTGACGGCGAGGCCGAGCTGTTCTTCCAAGAGCGAGACATAGAGCGCCGGCCGCGCGACATACGGGAAGTGCCCGCCCCATTCGAAACGGTAGGCCACCGACGGCGTCAGGCGGGCGCGGACCGCCTCGCGCATGGCCGGCGGGATCAGCGGGTCGTCGGCACTTTCGATCGTTGCGATGCGGGCCGGCGGCATGTCGAGCGGCGGCAGTTCCGGCCCGCGCTTCAGCGCGTTGAGCCGCGCCCGCAGCTCCGGCTCGGGGATGCGGCCGCCGACCTCGGCCATCAGCAGGTCGACGAGTTCCGCCTGCTCGGGATGCGCCTCGCGCCAGGCCCCGAGGCCCCGGCCGAAGCCGGCGCGCAGCTCCTCGATCGGCCCGTTGTCGAGGTCGGACGAATAGGGCGGGCGCGTCGCGACCTCGGCGACCGAATGGAGCGTGTTCGCCGCGATCAGCCGCTCGGTCAGAGCGGGATGCGTCGCCGCGAAATACTGGGCGACATAACCGCCGAGGGAGGAGCCGAGCACGGTGACGCGCTGCAGGCCGAGGTGCCGGCACAGCGCAGCGAGGTCGTCAGCCCATTCGGCAACGCCGCCGCTCTGCGGATAGGTGACGGCGACCACGCGGGCGCGGTCCTTCAACGCCTCGATCTGGTTCCAGAAGATGTCGCCGCGGCCGAGCGTGCCCGGAATGAGCAGCAGGGCAGGGCCATTCCCGCCGGCGGCGACATAGCCCCATTCTCGGCCGCCGAGCACGATGCGGGTCTCGGGATGCGCGGCGGCGAAGCGGTCGCGGTCGGCGATTAATGCGTTGGTCATGCGAACGGATCCTCCATCTTCGGCCAATAGTTCGGCGCGCGCTTCGTATAGGGTATGTTGCCGTAGTCGGGCGTGATCGAGCCCGGCGTGGCGACGTGGATCACCTCCGACGCGACCGGCGCGAACCCGGCATGAAAATGCTGGGACGACTTCACGCAGACGATCTTCTTCTTCGACAGGTCGATGCCGAGGCCGGTGAAGGCTTCCGGGTGGAAGGTCTGCGTGCGCAGGTCGTTGACGACGATGTCGACGCCCTCGCATTCGAGCCAGACCATTTGGCCGAGGGGCGCCGAAAGCTGGCCGAAATGCTGCGACAGGCCGCTCTTCAACGCCTTCACCGTCACCCTGAGGTCGAGCGGATCGCCGGACATCGGCCCGCACTTGCCGCCGAGCCTGAGCGCCAGCGTGGCGCCGACGCCTGCCTCGCGGCAGATGCGCACGGCGATCGGGTCCCAGTAGATGCCGGTGGCGACGTTGCGGATGCCGCGCTTGAGGATCCGATCGAGCAGGAAAGTGGCGTCAGAAGGCGCCCCGCCGCCGGCATTGTCGGAGACGTCGGCGAGCACCACCGGCCCGTCCGCCGCGTCGACCGCCCTGTCGAGCGCGCCGTCGATGTCGGGGTAGGGGCGCATGATGCCGTGGCGCAGGGAGAACAGCTCTTCGGCCAGTTCGCCTGCAACGCGCTCGGCGAGGCCGGCGTCGCCGTCGGTGATCGCGAGCGCGCGGGCGCCGACGCGCGGATGGTCGCCCCACGGGAAGCCGTGCGCCAGCGACAGGGACAGGATGCCGGGCGCGCTTTCACGGGAGACCATGCGGTCGACGTAGCCGCGCATCGGCTCGTAGGGCGTGTGCATGGCACAGATCATGCGGCAGTCACGGTCGCGCATGACCGGTCTGGTCTTGCCTTCGGCGGCGTCGGCGGCGAGCCGAAAGAGATCTTCGGCGCGCGCCGGGATGTCAACGTGGGGGTACTCCTTGTAGGCGACGAGCAGCGTCGCCTCGGTGAGCATCTTCTCGGTCAGGTGGCAGTGCGGGTCGAGCAGGCCGCCAATGATTGCCTTCGGCCCGGCGATGGCGCGGCATCGGGCAATGAGATCGCCCTCGCAGTCGTCGATGCCGTCGGCGATCATCGCGCCGTGCAGGGATAGTAGCACCACATCGACCGGCATAGCCGCCTCGAGGTCGCGCAGGATCTCGTCTCGGAACTCCTCATAGACGGCACGCACGGTCGGGCCGGCGGGCTGCGCATGCGCCGTCAGGCTCTCGACCACCGGCCAGCCGCGCGCCTCGGCGCGGGCGCGCCAGATGTGCATCGGACCGGTCCAGTATTCCATCGGCCGCTTCGTCGCGTCGCCATGAGCTATGCCGGCCTCCTCGAAGGAAAGATAGCCGGTCGGCAGCGGCGAGAACGAGTTGGTCTCGGTCGAGAGGGAGGCGATGAAGGTCTTCACAGCGGGCTGTCTTCCATGTGTTCGCTCGACCCCGTTTCCATCCCGGCGAGTGCGGCCGAGAACTGCGCCAGCGCGTGGACGACGATGACGAGGAAGGCGAGCGGGACGGCGACCGTGAACCAGGCCATCGACACGCCCATCATCTCCGCCTTGCGCACCAGCGTGCGGCCGATGAAACCGCGATCGAAGCTGAAATTGGGTCCGAACAGTGAGTAATAGAGGATCGGCAGGGCGAAGATCGTCACGCCGGCGAGGCGGAAGGCGGCCATGACCTTGCCGCGCACGCCGCCGACCGCGAGCAGGCCGGGAAATAGGTTCGGGTCGGCGAGGCGGTAGAAGGCGCCGGTGGCGCCGAGCATGCCGGCCCACACCATCGCCCGGCGCGCCAACTCCTCGGTCCACACCGGCGGCGCGTCAAAGACATAGCGAGCCACCACCTGGTAGCCCGCTGAAAGCACCATGACGACGAGCGCGGCGACGGCGCCCCACATCGCGGCGCGATCGAGCGCGCCGGAGACGGATTTCAGCACTGTCGCCGCGCCGCGCATGGTCACTGGCCCTTGGCCTTCGTCCATGCCTCGATCTGCTCCTTGGTGAGCAGGCCGCTGTCGTAGACGGGCTGCGACGCCTTGAGGAAGGCGGCGCGCGCCTCGGGCGTCAGGCGCGAGATCTTGACCCCGGCCGCCTCCAGCTTTTCGTAGACCGGCGCCTGGGTCTTCAGCCATTCGCGGTTGGCCTTGTTGGCGGCGTCGGCGGCGGCATCGACCTTCTTGCGGTCCTCCTCGGAGAGGCCGGAATACCAGTCCTCCGAGACGATGGTGATGCGCAGCGACGGCGATACCTCGGCGTCGGTGAAGAACTTCAGGAAGTCAGTGTGGCCGAACAAAAGCGGCACCACGGGCGGATTGAGATAGCCGTCGGCGACTCCGGTCTGCAGCGCGTTCGGTACCTCGGCCCAGGCGACGATCGTGCCCGTCGAACCCCAGGCCTTGAACAGGTCGATCTGGCTCTCGTCGAGCGCGCGCATGCGCAGTCCCGCCATATCCTCGACCTTCTCGACCGGCTTCTTCGAGTTGAAGATGCCGCTGCCCTGGCCGACCGTGTTGACGCCGAGCACGCGTACGCCCTTCGGTGTGGTCTTTTCGTTGATCGCGGCGAGCATGCCGCCCTCGTAGAGCGCCTTGTCGACCTGCTCCATATTGTCGAAGAAGTAGGGCAGGCGCAGGCCGTAGATGGTGCTGTCGATGGAGCCGGTGATGCCGAGCGGCGACATCGACACTTCGAGCAGGCCCTGGCTAACCTGGTCGAACAATTCGTCGTCGCCACCGAGCGCGCCGCGCTGGAACTCTTCGGCAGGCATGCCTGCCGCCTTCAGGCTCTCGACGAAGGCATGCGCCCAGACGTAGCTGCCCGAACCCTGGAGGTCCGGAGGGCTGTCGAGCGCCACCTTGATCTGCGCCATCGCCGGCGCCGCCAGCATCACGCCCGCCGCCACGGCGGTCGCCTGGATCAGTCTTCTAAAAGTTGCTTTCATTACGATTCTCCTCTTCCACCCTTGCCGCTAGGTCACGCGATGAAGCCGAAGGCGCGCGGCAGCGCCAGGCTGATTTCCGGGAATACGACGAGCAATGCCAGCACCACGAGTTCCGCCGCCATGAATGGCAGGACGGCGCGGCAGAGCGCCCAATAGTTGACGCGACCCACCGCCGCGACGACGGCGAGGCTGCCGCCGAGCGGTGGCGAAATGAGGCCGACGCAAAGATTGAAGCAGAGAACGATACCGAGATGCACGGGATCGGCGCCCTGGGCGATGGCGACCGGCGCCAGCAGCGGCACGAGCAGCGCCAGCGCTACTGGCGGCTCAATGACGATCCCGACGACGACGAACACGACGTTGAGCAGGATCAGATATTCCATTGGCCCCAGGCCGAGGTCAGTAACCGTCGTGGCGATCGCCTCGGGAATGCGCTCCAGCGAGCCGAGGTGACCCAGCGCGACCACGCCGGCGATGAGGATGAAGATCGAGCCGGACAGGATTGCGGTGCGACGCAGGCTCTCCAGCATGTCATCGAGGGAAATGCCGTCGTAGAAGGACCCGGCGGCCGTCGCGGCGAAGACAGCGACGACGGCGGCTTCGGTTGGGGTGGCCAGACCGAAGACGATGCCGCCGAGAACGATCACCGGGAGCATCAGCGCCGGGGCCGATCTGCGGAGCGTCGGCAGGATGCGCGGTGCCTCCTCGCGCGACATCTTCGGATGGCTGTCGCGCCAGGCGTAGAAGGCGTTCGTGAAAAACAGCGCCCCTGCGAGCAGCAGGCCGGGTACGATGCCGGCGATGAACAGCGCCGTCACCGACGTGTTCATCAGGGCGCCGTAGAAAATCAGGATGATCGACGGCGGGATGATTGGCCCGATGATCGACGACGCGGCGGTGAGGGCACAGGCGTATTCGTTCCTGTAGCCCTGTTTGCGCATTTCGGGGACGAGGGTGTTCGAGAGCGCGGCGGCGTCGGCGATGGCCGATCCCGAGATGCCCGATAGGAAGACGCTGGCCATGATGTTGACGTGGCCGAGCCCGCCGCGCAGCCTTCCGACGAAGGCCATCGAAACGTCGATCAGCGCGCGGGTAACGCCGCCCTTGTTCATGACTTCCCCGGCGAGGATGAACAGCGGCATTGCCATCAGCGCGAAGACGTCGATCTGGGAGAAGATCTGCTGCGGCAGCACCGCCAGATGGCGGCCGTGACCGGCGGCGAGGAAGGAGAGCACGGCGCCGGCGCCGATCACGTAGGCAAGCGCGAGGCCCGACATCATGAGCACGGCGGCAATGATCGGAATGATCCAGATCATGCCGGCTCTCCTAGCCGCGAAGGCGACAGCGCGGCTGCCGTGACGCCTTCGGCGGCGATGTCATCGGGGACGCCGCGCCCAAGGACCATCGCGGCGGCACAGCGGGCGAGTGCCGGCGCCGTCTGGATGCCGTACCCGCCCTGGCCGGCCAGCCAGAAAAGGCTGTCGACTGCCGTGTCGTAGCCGGCGACGGGGGTCTTGTCGGCGACGAAGGAGCGCAGCCCGGCCCATTTGTTCTCGACCCGTCGGATGGAAAGATCGAAGGCGCGTTCGATGCGGTCGATGCAGATAGCGATGTCGAGCTCTTCCGGCTGGGCGTCACAGGGCGGCGACGGCGTTTCGTCGGCGGGCGAGACGAGGAGGCGTCCGGCGTCCGGCTTCAGATAGAATTGCTCGTCGATGTCGACAGCCATCGGCCACGGTCCCGGGTCGACGCCCGCGGGCGCGCTGACGATCATGGCGGTGCGGCGCTTCGGAACCAGACCGATCCCCCGAGCGCCTGCCATACGGCCGACCTCGTCCGCCCAGGCGCCGCCCGCGTTGACGACGGTGGCGGCGCGGACCTCGCCGCGGTTCGTCGCGATGCGCCAGGCGCCCGCTTCCCTAGATAGGCCGAGGATTTCGTGGCCGGTCGCGACGGTTCCGCCGAGGCCGCGGAAACGCCTGAGGAAACCGTGGTGCAGGGCGTGCACGTCAATGTCGCTAGCGCCTCCCTCAAGGAGGGCGGCGGCGACATACTCGGGGCGCAGCAGCGGCAGTGCGTCGCGGGTTTCCTTCGCGTCGAGGAGGCGGCCGTTGCCGTGCGGCGCAACTTCCTCTGCGAGTCGAGCCAACGCTTCGTCCTGATCGGGGCGCGCCACCATCAGCACCCCGCGCGGCGCCAGCAGCGGCCCGGCGCAAAAGCCCCCAGGCGGGGTGCGGAAGAAGCGCGCGGACGCTCGCGACA
This sequence comes from Mesorhizobium sp., assembly GCA_019635735.1. Lineage (GTDB taxonomy): Bacteria > Pseudomonadota > Alphaproteobacteria > Rhizobiales > Rhizobiaceae > Mesorhizobium_A. The sequence continues at coordinate 865,404 of JAHBYX010000001.1, read as the reverse complement.
GGGCGCGTATCGTCGGCGGTCCGTAGGTTTCGGAGAACAGGGCCGCGGATCGTCCCGTGGTGTGATAACCGGGCTGCGCCTCGCGCTCGAGCAGCACGACGCGGGCGAAGGGGGCGAGTTCGCTGGCTACCGATCCACCTGCGATGCCGGCGCCAACGACTGCGATATCCCACTCGCCGATGGACGCCACGCTTGAATGCCCCCTTGAAGATCTGGGAAGCCTAGCAGGACTTTTTCGAGAAGGAAGCAGATTTTTCCGATCCGAAAATTCGTGGACGGCGCCGACCGACCGCGATAGGGTTCGGCGATGGAACAGAAGGCGCCCCGATCAATGACGGAGCAGGTCGACCGCCGCGTGCGTATGGGCGAGCGGCTGCGGCGCATCCGGCGGGAACGCAAACTGACGCTCGCCGACGTCGCGAGCCGCTCGGGCCTGGCAATCTCCACCGTGTCGAAGGTCGAGCGCGGGCTGATGGCGCTTACCTACGACCGTTTTAGCCAGCTCGCCGAGGGGCTGGGCATCGACATTGCCGAACTGTTCTCGGAACGCGGCGAGCCATTCGGTCCCGGTCAGATGGCCGTGGCGCGGGTGGGCGAGTTTCGCCTGCACGAGACCGAGAACTACGTCTACGAGATGCTGTTCCCCGAACTCTGGCGCAAGGCGATGACGCCGATGATGGGAACGCTGCGCCCGTACGAGACTATGCACTTCGACCGGTTCGTCAGTCATCCGGGTGAGGAATTCCTCCTCGTCCTCGACGGGGTGGTGACGGTGCGCTTCGAGGACATGGAGCCGGTCGTGCTCGGAACCGGCGAGAGCGTCTATTTCGATAGCCGGCGCGGCCACCTGTATGCATCGGCGAACGAACAGCCTGCACGTATCCTGGTCGTCTGCACCGGTGACCGCGGGGCCGGCACCGCGGAGGGCAACCGCCGCTGAGCCGTCACCAGCGTCCGCCTCGCGCTTGCCGGGGCAGTCGCGTTAGCCGCCGCCGGTTAGAAGCAATTGTGCCGGCGGCAGGATGACAACGACAGTCGGGAATGCGCCGCCGGGCGCCGGGTCCCGGCAAGAACGCTCGCTCAAGGCGTGATCGAGGGTGGCGCCGCGATACTACCCCGCCTGGTCGGCAATCACTGCCAGGAACGCCGCGCCGTAGCGATCGAGCTTCGCCTCGCCGACGCCCGGGATCTTCGCCATCTGCGACCGCGAGCCGGGGCGGGCAGCGGCCAGTTCGATCAGCGTCTTGTCGTGGAAGATCACATAGGGCGGTACGTTCTGGGCGCGGGCGATTTCGGTGCGTTTGTCGCGCAGCGCCTGGAAGAGCGTGCGGTCGGCCTCGGGGAGGGCGGCAGACGTCTGGTTGCGGACCGATTTGTCACGAGCGGCCTGCGGCTTTGCCGGCACGCGAAGCATCAGCGCCGGCTTCTCGCGCAGGAACCGGCGGCCCGCTTCCGAGATCGACAGCCCGCCATGGCCGGTCAGGTCGACGTCGATCAGGCGAAGCGCAATGAGCTGGCGCAGGATCGCGCGCCAGGTGCGGTTGTCATGCTCCTTGCCGATGCCGTAGGTGGATATCCTGTCGTGGCCGTTCTGCACGACGCGATCGTCCGCTCCGCCCAGCAGAACTTCGACGATATAGGCCTGGCCGAAGCGCTCGCCGGTCCGGTGGATGCAGGACAGCGCCTTCAGCGTCGCGACCGTCCCATCGAAGAGCTTGGGCGGGCTGGCGCAGGTATCGCAGTTCCCGCACGGCTCGGCGTGATCTCCGAAATAGGACAGAAGCACCTGGCGACGGCAGCCGGCCGTCTCGGCTAGACCTAATAGCGCGTCGAGCTTCTGCCGCTCCATGCGCTTGCGCTGCTCCGGCGCGTCCGATTCGTCGATGAACCGGCTGCGCAGCGCGATGTCCTCGTGGCCGTAGAGCATCAGCGCGTCCGACGGAAGGCCGTCACGCCCGGCGCGCCCGGTCTCCTGGTAGTAGGCCTCGATGCTGCCGGGCAGGTCGAGATGCGCGACGAAGCGAACGTCCGGCTTGTCGATACCCATGCCGAACGCGATGGTGGCCACCATGATCACCGCCTCCTCGCGCTGGAAGCGGGTCTGGTTGGTTTCCCGCGCGGCCTTGTCCATGCCGCCATGATAGGGCAGCGCGGTGTAGCCCTGGTCGCAGAGCCATGCCGCCGTTTCTTCCGTCTTTCGCTTCGACAGGCAGTAGACGATGCCGCTTTCGCCCTCATGGTTCTTCAGGAACCGTTTCAGCTGCGCCCGCGGATTATCCTTCTCCGCCATGGCGTAGTGGATGTTCGGCCGGTCGAACCCGGCGATGAAGGCATCGCTGTCGGCGATCTTGAGATGGGTCAGGATTTCCGCGCGTGTCGGCGCGTCGGCCGTCGCCGTCAGCGCCATGCGCGGCGTGTCGGGAAAGTGCGCGACGAGCGCATCGAGCTGGCGGTAGGACGGGCGGAAGTCGTGTCCCCATTGCGACAGGCAATGGGCTTCGTCAATGGCGATCAGCGACAGCAGCGTCCGGCGCAGCAGGTCCAGGATGTCGGGTCGAAGCAGCGTCTCCGGCGCGACGTAGAGGAGGTCCAGCGCGCCGCTCGATATGTGCCGCCACAGGGCGCGGCGCTCGTCGCCCTGCAGGTCGGAATTGAGCGCGGCGGCTTTAACACCTGCCTGCCGCAGTGCGGCCACCTGATCGGCCATCAGCGCGATTAGCGGCGAGACGACGAGGCCCATGCCGGGCCGGGCGATCGCCGGGATCTGGTAGCACAGCGACTTGCCGCCGCCCGTGGGCATCAGGACGAAGGCGTTTTTGCCGGCCATCACGTGCGCGACGATCTCCGCCTGGGGTCCGCGAAAGGCATCGTAGCCGTAGACGGTTTTCAGGATGTGCAGGGGAGGGATGGTCAAAGCGGCCCACAGAAGAATCAGGAGGATGGCGTCTCATATCAGCTTTGCCGTCGGCCCGCCCCATGGCAGGAGCTCGAGACTTTTCGGCTTCGGACGGAACCCTTGACGCGGATCAAGGCTTCCTGGTTCGAACCGCACGAGATTGCAGCGGATGACGGAGTTGTCGTCCGGCTGCCGGCTTTGTCGGCGGCAATGCAGATGTGCCGATGGCACCATTTTGAAAGACGTGGGGAAAGCGAATGATCTTGCCGAATGAAACGACGGTCGCGGTGGTGGATGGTGAGAATCTCCGCCTGTTCCGCAACAAGGGCCACGAGCCGCACATCGAGCTGGTCGCGCTCCCCGATCCCGATATCGCGGCGGACAACCAGGGGTCCGGGACACGCCACCGGAGTTCGAATGCCAACCCCGACGCGGGGAGGCTGACTGAGGACAATTTCGCCGCCGCTGTTGCCGGTTACCTCAACCGGCAGGTTCTCGCCGGCAGCATCGCCGACCTCTTCGTGATCGCCGATCCGCGGACGCTGGGCGAGATGCGCCGGCATTTCCACGATGCGCTGAAGGCGAAACTCGTCGGCGACCTCGCCAAGGATCTGACCGCCCGCAGCGCGAGCGACATTACGGAAACGCTGATTCGACTTTGAGCCTCCCGCGTTCCGGCGCGCCAAACGATCGGTGCGCCGGAACGGCGGCGCGAGGTGCACTCTCGCCGAACACCTTCGCCCCGGCCTGTCCGACGCGGCGTCAGTCGGCGCGGACCTCCACCAGACTGCCGTTCTCCAGCGTGTCTCCCGGATGCAGGACGACCGCGTCGCCCACTGCCAGCCCGCCCAGCACCTGCGCCACCTCGTCGTTCATACGGCCGATATCGACCTGTGCCTGGCGCAGGCGTTCGTTCTCGACCACGAACACGTTCCATGCGTCGCCGTTCCTGAACAGCGCCCCGATCGGCAATTGCAGGCAGAGGTCGCATTCCCATATCGGGATTTCCACGAACACCCTGTAGGCGTGGCCCAGGCGATCGTCCGGTTCGGCCAGGTCGAGGACCGCGTTGACGCGCTGCTCCTCGATGCCGAGGGCCGACACCTTGGTGAAGGCGGCCGGGTCCACCCGCCGCAGGACAGCCGGCAGACCACGCTCTCCGCCCCAGTCGCGAACCGTTGCCTTCGTTCCGGCGCGAACCTTGACCGCGTCGGCCGAGAGCAGGTCGACGACGACTTCGAGGTCGGCGGTATCGCCGATCTCGGCGATGCGCGTGCCCGCGGCAACGGCCTGTTCGCTCCGCGCCAGGACGCTGAGCACGCTGCCGTCGACGGGCGCAATCAGATTGACGCAGCAGCTCTCGCCGTTCGGATCCAAGGGCTCCGGCTGGAGCAGGCGCGCTTCCGCGCTGGCGAGCTCGGCTTGGCGGAAGCCGACCGTCGCCTTTGCCGCTGCCACGGCCGCCTTCAGGTTCTCGACCTGGTTGGTGAACTTTTGCAGGGCGCTTTCCGAGATGACGCCGGGGCCGAACAGTTTCAGCGCCCGCGCCAGTTCGTCCTCGGCAAGCGCCAGCCCCGTCTCGACTCGCTGCAGCTCGGCCTCGGCAATGCCGACGGCGGAGCGCGCCGCGTCGCGCGCGGCGAAGAGCTCGGCCTCGGTGCGCCGGTCGATCAGCGGCGGGTCGAGCGGATGGATGGAGGCGACCACCGTCTTCCCGGCGACGACGCGGTCGCCCTCCGTCAGCACCGTACGGGTCAGGTGCCCGGCGATCGGCGCCGAAACGGTGTAGATGTCGCGCACGCGCGTCATGCCTTCCTCGCGGATCGTCACCGTCATCTTTGCCTCGCCGACCTGGGCCACGTCGATGAGGGCGGGCCGCTCGCGCAACGCCCAGGCGAAGCCCGCGGCCGCGGCAAGCACCAGTGCGGCTATTCCTACCCGCTTGATCCAGATGCTGTTCATCATTCATTCCCTTGTCTTAAGCACGCTGATCAGGTCGAGACGGTCGACACGGCGGCGCACGATAAGCGCCGAAAGCGCGGCGGTCGCCAGGACGACGAGGCTGGCGATGGCGAAGGTGGACGGGTTGATCACGAATGGGATGCGGAACAGATCGGTCGCAAACCCGACGACGACCAGCCACGAGAAGAGATAGCCGAACAGCCAGCCGAGCGGCTGGGCGAGCGCGACGACCGCGCCGAGTTCGATCAGCAGCACGCTCGAGACCTCCGCCCTCGTGAAGCCAAGCACCCTGAGGCTGGCGAGTTCGCGCGCGCGTTCCGAAAGCTGGATGCGGGCCGAATTGTAGATGACGCCGATCGTGATGATGACGGCCAGCACCATGTAGGTGGTCATCATCATCGACATGTTGGTCTCGATCGTCTCGCGGAAGCGTCGGCGCGAGACGTTCTGGAGCGCGATGGAGGCGACGGCCGGCGTCTGCTTGACCGCGGCGTAGAGTTCGTTGGTCCGCGCCGGATCTGCCGCGACGCGTACGCCCGACAGGCGGGGGCCGTCGGCCAGCAAGCGGTCCAGCGCATCGGCACTCATGTAGACGGTGAGCCCGACATAAGAGCGGACGATCGCCGTGATCGGCACGAAGACGACACGCCCGGCCTGTTCCAGCAGTTCCACCTCGGCGCGATCGCCGATCCTCAAGCCCAGCAGTTCGGCCGCGTAGTCCGAGACCAGGAGGCCCGCCTCTGGCGGCTCGACGGCGCGCAGATCGACGTCGAGAACGCGTGATAGCCTCGAGCCCGGCGCTACGCCGATGATGGCGAGCCGGCGCGAACGGGTGCCGTTGCGCAGCACCGCCGCGGTTGCCCGATATGGTTCGGCCCGCATCACGCCCGGCATCGCCGCGACGGCCTGGAGCGCGCGCGGGGACAACCCTTGCGCGAAGCTCAGCGTCGCGTCCTGCCGCTCGGCGCGGAAGAACACGGCGTCGATCATAAAGTCGATCGAATCCGTCGAGAACAAAGCGGTGACCAGCAGCGCCACAGAGAGCGACGTGCCGATGGCGGTAAGCAGCGTCCTGACCGGCCAGCGCACGAGATGGCGCAGCGCCATGATCGTCAGCTGCGAGAACATTTTCAGGCGCCCGCCCTTCCCGGAGAGCAGGCTGCGATATCGTGTAGGCGCCGGCGGCTGCATGGCGACGGCTGCCGGCAGCGCGACGACGGAGAAAATGGCGCGCGCCGCACCGGCAAGCGCGGCAAGAGCCGTCGCACCTGCGGCGATGGCATAGAGGTCGAGACTCTGCCGGAAAACGAGGAAGGGAAACGAGAAGAACTCACCATAGAGCCGGGTCATTGCCCGACCGGTCCAGTTGCCCGCCGCCGCGCCGATGACGACGCCGATCGCCCCTATGGCGAGAGTCAGCTTCGCGTAGTGCCAGGCGATCGTCATCGGGCCGTAGCCTATGGCCTTCAGCAAACCGATCTGCTCGCGCTCGAGCGCGATCAGTCGTGACAGGATCATGTTGACGAGGAACGCCGCCACGAACAGGAAGACCGGTGGAATGACCATGGCCATTCCCCGCAGCTGCGTGAGCTCATTGTCGAGAAAGGCGTGAGACATCTGGTCCGCGCGCTCGTGCGCGCCGGTGCCGCCAAAGGGCTTGAGGATCGCGTCCACCGCGTCAATGACGGCCGCGGTCTCCACGCCGCGCTGGGTCCTGATCGCCACGTCGTTGAACGCGCCCTTCATGTCGAAGAGCCCCTCCATTGAAGAGCGCAGCATGAAGAACACACCGAAACGCCGCTGGTCGGGCACCATGTCGCCGGGCCCCATCGCGTAGATGTATTCGGGCGACAGAACGATCGCCGCCACCGTCAGTGTCATCCTGCGCCCGTTGAGGATCGCGTCGAATCGACTCCCCGGCTGCATGCCGTGGGCGGCCGCGAACGGTTCCGTTACCGCGACCTCGCCGGCCCGCCCCGGTTCGGGAAGACGGCCAGTGCGCAGGTAGAGCCGGTTGACGGCGGGCTCGCCGCGGTCGGGTATCGACACCGCGACACCGGTGGCCGGCTCGGCCATGCCGATGATGTCGAGCAGCACGGGCCGCACGACCCGCAGTTCGATGCCGCTGACGCCGCGCAGGCTGGTCAGCCTTTCCTTCAGATGCAGCGGGGCGCGCGTGGCGGCGGCGAAGACATTGGCGAAGCGGTACCGGTCGTAGAACACCGACCGTGTTTCCTCCAGCGACCGATACGCGCCGACTGCGATGACGATGGTCGCCACGCCGCAGGCCATGACGAGCGCGATGGCCAGAACCTGGGCCCATAGCCGGGCAACATCTCGCGCGAGCTTTCGGTCGAGCATCGACATGGCGCTACCAGGTCACCTCCGCCGGCTTGCTCCGGGTCTCGTTGACCTGCGCCTCGACGATTCGGCCGTCCCGGAACGAGAAGACGCGATGCGCTATCTGCCGGATGCCGGCGTTGTGGGTGATGATCGCCATCGTCGTGTTCAGTTCCTCGTTGATGCGCGACAACGCCTCCAGCACGATGATGCCCGTTTTCGAATCCAGCGCACCTGTCGGTTCGTCGCACAAAAGCACTTCGGGGCGCTTGGCAATGGCCCGCGCGATCGCCACGCGCTGCTGCTCGCCGCCGGACAGCTGGGCGGGAAAATGCGCTGTCCTGTCCTTCAGTCCCACCATCTCCAGGGCTTCGTCCGGCGTCATCGGGTTCTTCGAAATCTCAGTGACCAGCGCGACGTTCTCCCAGGCGGTCAGGCTCGGGATCAGATTGTAGAACTGGAAGACGAAGCCGACATGGTCGCGCCGGTATCTGGTCAGCTGCCGTTCAGAGCAGGCGGTCAGCTCCTGCTCGCGGAAATGCACCGTGCCGGAGCTCGCCTGGTCGAGCCCGCCGATGATGTTGAGCAGGGTCGACTTGCCGCTTCCCGACGGGCCGAGGAGTACTGCCATCTCGCCCTTGTACAGATCGAGATCCACGCCACGCAGCGCATGCACCTCCACCTCGCCGGAGCGGTAGACTTTCGCCACGTCCTTGCACGAGAAGATCGGTGAGGCCATCGATCCGGTCCACGGTTGAAGACGCGAATACCTAGGAGACAATAGCGCAGCGGACCTTGACGCGGGTCAAGCCGAGATCCGCACTGTCGGGACGGTCTGCGAACGATACTGCCGTTACGGCTTTGGAACGGGCCGCTTGACGCTCCGGGAAGGCTTATCTTCCCGAACACGGCGCCCTGCCTCTTCAATGGCCGCGGTGACCTCGTCGTCTGAGAGCTTCGGGAAGTTGACATAGTGGTAGCCAAGCGCCCGGAAGTGCGAGGGCTGCTGCAGGCAAACGACGTGGTCGGCTTCAGTTGAAAGCTCCGCCACTGCATCAGGGGGAGCCGCCGGCAGGGCGATCACGATCTGCCGCGGAGAGCGCCGCTTCAGAGCCCTGACCGCGACCTTGATCGTCGTGCCGGTCGCAGCGCCGTCGTCGACGAGGATTGCGGTCTTGCCGTTGATCGACAGGGGCGCTCTGGCGCCCCGAAAGACCACGCGCCGGCGCTCGAGCTCGGGCCGCTCCCGCCGGATCAGGTCGGCAAGTTCCTCTTCCTGCAACCCGTAGGCTTCCACCATCTCGCGGTCCAAGACGACGTCAGGCGGATTGCCGTCGACGATCGCCGCGACCGCGAGTTCGGGATTTCCAGGTGCGCCGACCTTTCGCACGATCACCAGGTCGAGCGGCGCGTTCAACATCTTCGCCACCTCGGCCGCGACGGGAACGCCGCCACGCGGCAGCGCCAGCACGACGGGATCGCGAATTTCGAGTTCAGCCAGTCTCGCGGCCAGCAGCCGGCCTGCCTCCGCGCGGTCGCGGAACATCAATGCACCGGCCACAATTGCCGCAGGGATTTCCGCATGGACTGTCGCACCTGCACGATCTCGCCTTGCGAAATATGCCGGTCGAGCAGCCTGAAAACCCCGGCGATGGCGGCGTCCGGGTCATCGAGCGGATCGTCGGTGAAGTCCTTCTCGATGCGCGCGACGAACTCCTCTTTCCTGCGGTCCCGGACGAGCGCCTGGAGCGGCTGCCAGCCCTCGAAATAGATGCCCCGCACGAGAACGGGAAGCTGCGACGACAAGTCTGACATCTCCTCCGGCGTCAGCGAGTCGCGCAAGGCATGAAGCACGCCGCGTAACAGCCGGTAGGCTCGGCGCTCTTCCCAGCCGAGATCGCCGGCGAGTTCGTTCACCCATTGCTGCGCCTGCTGCGCGGCCTGCGAGAAATTGGTCGCCCCTGTGTGGGCCATGACGGTTCCTCCTGACGACCGGCGCGGCCGCGCCGCGCCGGCAGGTTGGTCTAGTCTCAAGCGGACTTGACGGCGATCGTCTTCACGGCCTTCTGCGCTTCGGCCGTCTTCGGCAACTTCACCGTCAGGACGCCCTTGCCGAAGCTCGCCTCGATCTTGTCCGCGTCGACGCCGTCTGGAAGCGTGAAGGAGCGCTGGAAAGCGCCGTAGCGGCGTTCGGACAGATGGTAGTCCTTTTCCTTCTCCTCCTTCGCTTCCGTCTTCTCGCCCTTGATCGTCAGCGTGTTGTTGGAGACCTTTACCTCCACATCCTTCTCGTCCATGCCGGGCAGCTCGGCGGTTATCTCGAATTCCTTCTCCCTCTCGGCAAGGTCGATGGCCGGCGCGACGGGCCAGCTTGTGCCGGAGAAGCGCGGCATCTCGAGGTCGAATATCGACCGCGTGGACGGAAGGCGCGAACGGAACGGATGAAAATCGTCGAAGAGACGGTCGATCTCCTTCCGCAGGCTCTCGAACGGCGCCCAACCTTCGGACGGCGCGGGGACGGTGGATTTCTCGGACTTGACGGGCACTTTCTTCGTGGATTCGGCCATGACGAACCTCCTTGGCAACGTTGAAGAGCTTCGGGCGCCGTGCTTTCCGATTTTTCGCCCGCAGATCTAAGCCGCGAACACCGGAACCTGGGCCACGCCCGGCTGCTGCGCAGCGTCTTCCGCCGGATACTCCTACGATCGTCTCACTCGTTCGATGGTCGTCGTTTCCACGTAGCGCGAAGCAGCATGCACATGAAGAACAGCGCAGAACGGCGGCGATATCGTTGACGAAGATCAATCATCGCCGATTTTCGTCGGTGGTGATGGCGTCAGGGCTTTCGCCACCCGCGGATATCAGGCGAGAGAGAAGCTCGATCCGTCGAAGACGAGAAACCGGCCGGTCAACAGCGGAATCTTGAGCCTGGGGCCGGACGCGCCGCTCTCCTGTACCGGAAGTCCCGCGACATAGGGATGTGGCTTCAGGATCGTCGTCCAGATTGTCGGGAAATCCGTGCGCTTAGCGCGTTCCGCATTGCAGTCCCTGACTAGTCTCGCAATGATGTCGGCCATCTCGGGGAACGCATAAGTTGCTGATTTGCCGACCGTATAGTCTGTCCACGGTCGAAAGATTTGATTTGCGTCAAATTTGCCGGTTTGCCCGGACGTGGCGTCCGGACAATCCTTTGGCGGCCATTCCTGCGAGTGGGCGAAAGCCCGCCAGGCGTTCCCTGCCGATGGGCGACGTCACGCCGCCAGATCCTGCAGCACCTGCCACTTGGCGATTTCGACGCAGCGCAGGCTGGGCAGCCTGATCACGCCCTTCTGCTTCAGCCGGGAGAACACCCGCGAAACTGTCTCGATCGTCAGGCCGAGATAGTCGCCGATGTCGGCGCGCGACATGGGCAGATCGACCTGCTTCAGTCCGCCCTGGCGCTCGGCCATATCGGAAAGGAAAGCGGCGATGCGCTCGATGGCGTTTTGCCGCCCGAGAACGAGGAGATGTTCCTGTGCCCTGACGAGGCTTTTCAGCGCCAGCGGAAGCAGTTCGCCGGACATGCCGTTCGTGGGCGATGCATGGATGATGTGGATGCCGGTGGCGCAGATCGCCTCGGCGAAGAAATGGTGGACGTTGTCCGCCTCGAACCCGAAGGTTTCGCCGGCGAGGTGGAACGCAGATATCTGGCGGCGGCCGTCGGACAGGAGACGATAGACCCGCACTGCGCCGAACTCGATCCTGTAGAGCCCTTTGCACCTTTCGCCCTGAGCGTAGACTTCGCTGCCGGCGGAGAAGAACACGGGAGGCTGGGCGACCGGTCTCCCCTGAGCAAACTCGCCGCTGCGGGCGATCAGGCCGGGATGAACCGGCAGCGCGATCTGGGGGGCGTGAAGGTTGGCCATGTCTGTCTCCCTTGTCTGATGGGAAACCAATCGCCCATATCGGGCCGTACCGAAATTCGGTTATGTCCGTAAGGGGAACTACGTACCCAGCGCTAATGAATGCCCGCGATGGCGTTGGTGACGGCTTCGATCAGCGGTTCGCCAAGGAACGGCTTGATCACGACAGTCACGTTGGGAAGGGCGGCCCGCCCGTCGATCAGATCGGTGACCAGCACGACGGGTTTGCCGAACCGGCTGAATTGCTCCCGTGCGCGTCTCCAGTCGTCGATCGCACGGTCGTCGATCACCGCGCAGATCGACTGCCCGGCGGCCTTCGAAGCGAAGGCGCCGGTCGCACGGGGCGATCCGTCCGTGGCGAAGCCCGCGCTCTCCAGCGCAAACTGGAGGGAACGTCGGAAGGCTCCGTCGGGCGCCGCTACGAGTACGATCCCTGGCGTGGTCAAGGTTGGGTCTCCACCCCCCGATTGAGTGGGAGGCTCACTGACCCTCGGCACCTGTCACATATCGAGCCGGGACGCATTGCGGCAAATCAAAGCGAAGCCGGCTTCCGTTTGGGCAGGGCGTAACTGCGCCACGGCGGCAAGGTCCGGGAATGCGTCAGTGCGAGTCCTCAAGGCTAGCGCTTGCGGCCTTGGAGGTTCATCGCGATCGCCATGCGCACCAATTCCGGCAGGCTTCGCGCCTGCATCTTGGCCATGACGTTGGAACGGTGGACCTCGATCGTTCGCGGGCTGATGTCGAGGTCGTAGGCTATGGTCTTGTTGGGCAATCCGGCGACGACGGCCGCCAGTACGTGCCGCTCCCGTTCCGACAGCGAGTCGAGCCGCGACTGGAGCGTCGCGGCGTCGAGGTCGTCGCTGGTGTCTCTGTCGAGCAGCTTCGCCGCTTTGCGGATCGCGTCGATCAGGACCTCGTCCGAGAACGGTTTCTCGATGAAGTCGACCGCGCCGGCCTTCATCGCCGCCACCGCCATCGGCACGTCGCCATGACCGGTGATGACGATCGCCGGCACCAGCGCCTGGGCATCCTTCAGATGGTTGAGGAGGTCGACCCCCGACATGTCCGGCATCCGGAGGTCGGTCACGAGGCAGGCCCTGCCGATCCCCGGCGCGACTTCGAGAAACGACGTGGCCGATTCGTGCATTCGCACGGCGAAGCCGGACATGGTCAGCAGAAAGGCCAGCGACTTGCGAACCGGCTCTTCGTCGTCGACGACATGAACGACGTAATCGTCAGACTGCATGATCCTGATCTTCCCCGGCTGTTGGCAGCGTGAATCGGAAGGTGGCGCCGCCATTTTCGTTCCGGCTCACGGAAATCTCGCCGCCATGCGATTCCACGATCCGCCTGGAGATCGACAGGCCTATTCCCATGCCGCTCGCCTTGCTCGTGACGAAGGGCTGGAACAGTCGGTCCGCGATCTCGTCCGAAATCCCCGGACCGGTGTCGGCCACTTCGACAGAAATATATCCATCCCCGTCGAGTGACGTGCGGACGATGAGTTCGCGACGTTCGCTGTGGCGCATCGCCTCCATCGCATTGCGCATCAGGTTCATCAGCACCTGCTGGATCTGCACACGGTCGACAAGGGCGAGACTGTCGCCGGCAGCGAATTCGAATACCGAGCGAACCCCCATTTCGCGGGAGCCGACCAGCGCCAGCGCGCCGGCTTCCTCGATCAGCCCGCGAATATCCTCCGGCGTCTTGTCGGTGGCGCCATGGGTGACGAATTCGCGCAAATGGCGGATGATGCCCCCGGCGCGCAGCGATTGCTTGGCGGTCTCCTCGAGCGCCTCCCTGATTCGCCCGGCCACTCCGTCGTCCAGATCCTTGAGGAACCGGACGCAGCCCTGCGCGTAGTTGGCGATCGCGGCGAGTGGCTGGTTGAGCTCGTGCGCGAGGGTCGAGGCCATTTCCCCGAGCTCGTTGAGGCGTGCCAGCCGCGCCAGCTCCCCCTGGACTTCCTGAAGCCGCGCCTCCGATTGCTCGCGCTCGGTCAGGTCGCGGATGAAGCCGGTGAAGAACGTCCCGTCGGGTGATTTCATCTCGCCCACCGTGAGCTTCATCGGGAAAGTAGACCCGTCCTTGCGCCGCCCAACAACGACGCGATCGATGCCGATGATCCGCTTCTCCCCTGTCGACAGATAGCGGTTGAGATAGCCGTCATGCTCGTGATGATAAGGCTCCGGCATCAGCATGTGCACGTTCCTGCCGATCGCCTCCATCTCCGAATAGCCGAACTGACGAACGGCGGCGGCGCTGAATGAGGAGATGATGCCCTTGCTGTCGATGACGACCGTGGCGTCGGGAACCGTGTCGAGGATCGATCGGAGATGTGCCTCGCGCGCCCGGAGCGTCCGCTCCGTCTTGTCCATCGCGCGGCGGGCGTGTCGGACCATCTCCCCTATCCACGCGATCGCCACTCCCACGATGGCGAAGATGACGGCTTGCGGCCAGCTTCCGCTGCCATTCCAGCCGAGATAGAGGGCACCCGCGAACGAAAGCGCGACTGCCAGCAGGCCTGGTCCTATGCCGCCAGCTATTGATGCCGCGAGAATGGCGGGAACGAACAGGCTGAATACCGTCTGGCCTACGAACAAAGTCTGCAGGACGAGCTGCACGCCGAAAACTATCGCAACGAGCACTGCTGCGAGCAGATATCCTGCCCGGCCTTCGAACCGGCGGGACAATATCATCTGAAGCAGTCGCCCGCTCAGGCCGTCCATGTCTATTGCCGGCATTGCCTTGACCAATCAGGTGAATTCAAACGTCGCCACGTAACCCAGCGAAAGCGAAATGACTGCCGACGTCCGCAAAAACAAATATAACACGGCCCTTCCCCACTCCCGCAATCGGGAACCATATTTGATCCGGAGAATATGTCCCCCGCAGTGCGAAGGAAAGCTGTTGATTTCGCAAAGTGGCCGTCGCCTGCCCGACGTCCGCGGTTGCGAGGACGGCAGGGTAGGGTGCTTGACCCGGTATCTTTGTCAGGCTCACTAGTCCGGACGCCAGTAGTTAGGGAACCCGATCGGATTTGAACGAGCGCACGCCTGCCGAGATCGAGGATTTCGTTCAATCCCGCCTGAATTTGGAGCCTGTGACTGGGTTGCCCGGAGCAAGCCTGTATAGGCAGCATCCCCGGAGCGGTCTCTCCCGCTTCGTCGGCGAGAACGGGATGAGGCCCTACTGGGCCTATGGCTGGGCCGGCGGACGCGTGCTCGCACGTTACATCATCGATCATCCCGAAGTGGTGCAGGGCCGGCGCGTCGTTGATATCGGCACAGGTTCGGGCGTGGTCGCCATCGCGGCGGCCAGGGCTGGTGCCCTCGACGTGGTGGCCATCGACGTCGATCCGCTCGCCGTGGTCGCGGCGCGGCTCAACGCCCGTGCCAACGATGTCGCTATCTCCGTACAGCACGCCGATGCCCTTGCCGCAGAGGTGCCCGATGCCGACCTCGTCACGGTTGGCGACCTTTCCTACGAGGCCGGGCTGGCCAAACGGCTCGCGGACTTCCTCGACCGGTGCAGCGCCGCGGGGGTCGGAATCCTTGTCGGTGATCCCGGCCGGAAGCACCTCCCGATAGATCGGCTTTCCGCGCTCGCTCGATACGACGTCGAAGATTTCGGTCAAGGCGCGCTGGTGCCTGCGGCGGTCTACGCGTTCATTCCCCCGCCTTCGCCTGTGCAACTTGTCTGACCGCGACAGGCCCGCCGTCGCTCCGCTCATGCAGGGGCAGGTGACGCGCGGTTTGCGCAGGATCAAGGGTCGGAACGGCGCGACCGGATAGGATGCCGCTAGTCTCAACGCCCGGATCGGTGCCATGAATCGACGTTATTTCCTCGCAGGCGGTGCCGGCGCGGTCGCTATGGCGGGTGCGGGCGGATTGGGATGGACCCGCGCGACCGGATCACTCGCCGACTACGAGCGCTATGCGCAGGGTCAGCGCGCACCTCTTGGCAATCAGCCAGAAGTGAAGGAACTCATCCGTTTCGCCACGCTCGCGGCCAACAGCCACAACACGCAGGCTTGGCGGTTCTCCGCGACGGACGGCGCCATCCGGATCTTTCCCGACGAGGCGCGTCGCACTCCCATCGTCGATCCGGATGATCACCACACGTTCGTCAGCCTCGGTTGCGCCGCCGAGAACCTGTCGATCGCCGGGCGTGCGACCGGCCGTCCGGGCGAGGTCGTGATCGAACCGGGCGACGGAAGTGCGGCGCGCTTCGACTATGCGGCGGGCGAGGCGGCCTCCGATCCGCTGTTCGACGCCATTCCGGTCCGGCAGTCGACGCGAGCAGACTATGACGGTCGCGCGATACCGTCGGAGGACCTGGCGGCGCTGGAGAAGGCGGCGGCAGAGCCAGGTGTCCGGCTCGTGATCCTGACGGAGGAAGCGCTTCGTGCGAAGTTGCGCGACCTTGTAGTCGCGGGCAACGAAGCCCAGATGGCCGATCCCGCCTTCATGGCGGAGCTGAAGGCGTGGATCCGTTTCAATCCGCGCGACGCCATGCGGACGGGCGACGGGCTGCTCTCCGCCGCCAGCGGCAATCCGTCCCTGCCAACGTTCCTCGGCCAGCAACTCTTTTCGGTGTTCGTCACGGCCAAGGGGGAAGGCGACCGCTATGCCCGGCAGATGTCGTCGTCGCCGGCCTTTGCGGTCTTCGTCGCCGATAGGGAGGACAAGGCGCATTGGATGAAGGTCGGCCGCGCCTGCCAGCGACTGACGCTCGCAGCCACCGCGCGGGGGCTGAAGCACGCGTACTTGAACCAGCCGGTGGAAGTGCCCGAGTTCCGATCGGCCCTGGCATCTCTTGTCGGCGAGAGCGGCAAGCGCCCCGACCTCGTCCTGCGGCTCGGCTACGGGCCGGCAATGCCTTATTCGCCGCGCCGGCCGGTCGAGTCTGTGCTGGCTTAGGTTCCGTCTGTCTGGCCTACGCTCCGGACTTGATGTGCTCCACCATCTGCGCGACGACCGTGCCCCAGCCGTCGTGGAACCCCATCTCCTCGTGGCTCTTGCGCGTCTCTTCGTTACCGTGGATCGCAACCGCTTTGTAGCGGGTGCCGCTGCCGTTCGGCGTCAGTTCGAGCATGGCGCTAAAGAAGGGCTTGGGCGAGGGGCGGTAGCCCGGCAGCAGCGTGTCGGTGAAAACCAGACGCTGGTTCGGCACGACCTCGAGATAGCAGCCGACGTTCTCAAACTCCTGACCCTCCGGAGAGCGCATCGTCGTGGCGAAGATGCCGCCCGGCCGCAGGTCGATCTCCACGGACGTGATCGACCACGGTTTCGGCACGAACCATTGCTTCAGGCTCGACGGCGTCGTCCACGCCTTCCAGACGAGCTCCACCGGCACGTCGATTTCGCGCTCGAGCACGAGGTCAAGTTTCGGGTCGATCTTGATCACGGACGTCATTCGGAACTCTCCTCTTTCAATGACAAAAGATAATTATCGAGCCGGTCCAGCCGGCGCTCCCACAGCGTGCGCTGCTTGCCGAGCCAGTCCTCCGCGAGCTTCAACTGCTCGGAAGCGACCTGGTAGGTGCGCACGCGGCCCTTTTTGCGCGAATTTACGAGACCGCAGGTCTCGAGCACCTTCAGATGCTCCATGAAGGAGGGCAGCGCCATCTCGTAGGGTGCAGCCAGTTCGCTGACCGAAGCCTGGCGCGCGCTCAGCCTCTCGATCACGCTGCGCCGCGTCGGATCTGCGAGCGCGCGAAAAATGCTGTCGATCGCCGACGCACCTGGGCCTGCGCTTGTGTGCACCTGCGGCATCACCCTTGGAAATCCCCTGTCTCGCAATGCGTCGCCGCCTTGTTACCGTATCGCAATACTTAGGTCAAATCCTAAGTATAGGAGAGAGGACCCGCCCGCCGATCGCGGGCCGGAACCAAGCGAGCGGCAGAGGGTTTTCTCGTCTCCGAACCCAATCGAAAGGACACGCCATGGCTCGCGAGGAACAGACCGACAAGACGCCCGCCGAACTCATTGAACGCGCCTGGGAACTCGCCGAGGATATCGGCGTCTGCAACTTCAACACCTGGAACGGGCAGGAGCTCCACTCGCGCCCGATGGACGCCAAGATCGACCGCGAGGGCGAGGTCGTCCGGTTCCTGACGGACGTCGAAAGCTACAAGGTCGAGGAGATCGAGCAGTATCCGCAGGCGACGGTGGCCTTTGCCGATGCGGGTTCCTACAAGTTCGTGACCATGACGGGGAACGCCAAGGTCTCGAACGACCGCGCCATGATCCGGAAACTGTGGGACGATTCCAACAAGCTGTGGTGGGATTCCGCGGATGACCCGCGCATCCGCCTGCTTACCTTCCGTCCCGACGATGCCGAGATCTGGGACAGCCCCGGCAAGGTGATCGCGGGAATCAAGATGCTCACCGCCGCCGTGACCGGCGCCAAGCCGAAGCTCGGCGATCACGCCAAGGTCGCGCTCTAAGACCGGCTCTCGACAACGCCAACGTGCTCGGCCACCTTCTTCACCGGAGGTGGCCGCATGCATATCCGCGAATTCGGCGTTGAGATCTGGATGAACGCGAACGAGACGCGGTGCGAGCTGAACCTCGCCGAGACCTGCGTCGCATCGCTCACCGTCCAGGAACTGCTCGGCCTCACCGGCAAGGGCAATTCGATCCTCGACGATCTCCTGCCGCTCAAGCTCACCTACGGCGCGATCGAGGGATCTGAACGCCTGCGCCGCGCCATCGCCGCGCTCTACGAGACGAAATCCGCCGCCGACGTGCTCGTCACGCATGGCGCCATCGGCGCCAATGCCCTGGTCTACCAGGCGTTGGTCGGTCCGGGCGACGTGGTCGTCTCGGTCCTGCCGACCTACCAGCAGCACTATTCGATCCCTGAGAGCCTGGGTGCAGAGGTTCGGCCGCTCTGGCTGCACGCGGAGGACGGGTTTCTCCCGGACCTCGCCCGACTGCGGGACCTCGCGCGCGGCGCTAAGCTGATCGTCCTGACCAATCCCAACAATCCGACCGGAGCGCTGATCGACCGGCCGATGCTGGAGGAGATCGTCGCGATCGCGCGCGCCGAGGGTTCGTGGTTCCTCGCCGACGAGGTCTATCGCGGCGTCGATCAGGACGGCGACGGCTTCACCGCGTCGGTGGCCGACCTCTACGAGAAGGGCATCTCGACCGGCTCGATGTCCAAGGCCTATGCGCTCGCCGGATTGCGCCTCGGCTGGATCGTCGCTCCGGCCGAAGTGCTGAGCGCGGCGATGATCCACCGCGACTACAACACGATCAGTGTATCGATGATCGACGACTACTTCGCGACACTCGCCCTCGAAGCGCGCGACCGGGTGCTGGCGCGCAGCCGCGATATTACTCGCGGCAACCTCGCCATCCTGTCCGACTGGGTGGTCGGCGAGCCGCTGATCTCCTGGGTCAGGCCACGCTCGGGAACGACGGCCTTCCTTAGCTACGACGTGCCGATGTCCTCCGAGACGTTCTGCGCACGTCTGCTCGACGAGACCGGCGTGCTGCTTGTGCCCGGCTCGGCCTTCGATATGGACGGCCACGTCCGCATCGGCTACGCGAACAGTCCGGACGTCCTCAGAGCAGGGTTGTCGCGGATGTCGTCGTTCCTGAAAGGACTCTAGCTTTGCCCGCGACCCTCTACGGCTTCAAATCCTGCGATACCGTCAAGAAGGCGCGGAAATGGCTCGATGACCACAATGTCGATCACCGCTATTTCGACTATCGCGCGGAGAGGCTCGATCCGAAGGTCGTGGACGACTGGTTCAAGCGGGCCGGGTGGGAAGCGGTGTTCAACCGCAACTCCACCACCTTCAAGGAACTGCCGGAGGCCGAGAAGACCGCGATCGACGCGAAGAAGGCCCGCGCCATGATCCTCGCCGAGACGAACCTCATCAAGCGCCCCGTGCTCGACACCGGCAAGGACCTGCTCTTCGGCTTCAGGGCCGACGCTTACGCCGCGGCGACGGGGAAGTAACGGCTACGCCCACTCGCCCTTGCGGAATACGGGCACGTGGCGGCCGTCGGCGTGGACCCCGTCGATGTCGATCTCGTCCGAGCCGATCATCCAGTCGATGTGGATGAAGCTCTTGTTGCCGCCGCGCTCGGCAATCTCTTCCGCGCTTAAGTCTGCGCCGCCCACGAAACACTTCGAGTAGCACTGGCCGAGCGCGATGTGGCAGGCGGCGTTCTCGTCGAACAGCGTGTTGTAGAACAGGAGACCGCTCTTCGAGATCGGCGAGGAATGCGGCACCAGCGCCACTTCGCCCAGCCGCGACGCACCCTCGTCCGTCTCCAGCACTTTCCTCAGGACGTCCTCGCCGCGGCTGGCTTTCGCCTCGACGATGCGGCCGTCTTCGAACAGCACCTCGATGTTCTCGATCAGCGTGCCCTGGTGGGACAGCGGCTTGGTCGAGCGCGCGGTGCCCTCGACGCGCCGCGCATGCGGGGTCGTGAACACCTCCTCGGTCGGAATGTTCGGGTTGCAGATGATGCCGTTCTTCGCCGTCGAAGCGCCGCCCTGCCACTCGTGGCCGTCGGCCAGCCCGACGAGCAGGTCGGTTCCCGGCCCCTTGAAACGCAGCGCGTAGAAATTCTGGCCGTTGAGCCAGGCGGTGCGCTCGGCGAGCCGCGCATTGTGCGCCGTCCACTCCGCCACCGGATCGGCCCGGTCGACGCGGCTGGCCGCGAAGATCGCGTGCGCCAGCTTGGCGACCGCCATCTCCTCGCCGTCGTTGGGGAAGACGAGCTTGGCCCAGGACGGACCCGGATAGGCGACAATGTTCCAGTTGATGTCGAAGCCGGCGATCTTCTCCAGCGCGGGCTGGTAGGCGATCGAATTGGCCTTGTTGGCGCGGGCGACCTTTGCCGGATCCTCGCCCGACAGGAGCATCGGATTGTCGCCGACGATGGCGAGCCTCGCCGCGTTGTTCGAGAACGCCTTCGCCATGCCTTCGTAGAGCCAGCCCGAGGCGCGGTCGAAGCTCGTGTCAGGGCCGTTGCGGTAGCGCGACAGCGTGATCTCTTCGTCGGACAGGAAAGGCGTCACCAGCCCCGCGCCCGCCTTGTAGGCGTGCTCGACGATCAGCCGCACCAGCGGCAGTGCCGACACGGGCGCGGTCATCACCAGGTCCTGGCCGGGCTCGAGGCGGAGACCGACCTTGACCGCGACCTCCGCAAGGCGGTCGAGGTGCACGGGATCGATGATGGCGTGATTGTAGGGATAGTCCATGTCGCACATCCTGGATGGGATCGGTTATCCCGGATGTGCGATTTCTCGGTCGCCTTCGCAAGACCCTTTGGCCGCTCGGCGGATCAACCGAGGCCGAAGAAGGAAAGCACCGCGAGTACGACCACGACGAGGCCGACGAGATAGATGATGCCGTTCATTTGCTCTCTCCGTTGATTGAGGATTTGCCGTATCAACCCGATTCGCCAGCTTTGGTTCCCCGGCATCCGCATTGGTTGTCGGCTCTGGACCAGCGTTTTTGCGTTGCAACACACCCGCCGGCGGATAGGTTGCCGCCATGTCGAACGCCGCCGCCTCTCCCTATCGCTACGCCATCGGCGGCATGATCGGCATGGCGGCCGGCATGGGCATTGGGCGGTTCATCTACACGCCGCTGCTCCCCGCCATGATGGAGGAACTCGGCCAGTCGGCGTCCGATGCGGGCCTGATCGCGTCCGCCAACTTCCTCGGTTACCTCGTCGGCGCGCTGCTTGCCTCCGGCGGCTGGGCGCATGGGCGGGAGCGCGCGTTGATGCTCGCCGCCGTTGGCGCAACGGCTGTCCTCCTGGCGCTGATGGCGGCGACGGCAAGCCTCGCGGCCTTCATCACGATCCGGTTCCTCGCCGGCGTCGCCAGCGCCTTCATGATGGTCTTCCTCTCCACGATCGTCTTCGGTCATCTCGCGCTAGCCAATCGAAACGATCTCCAGGCGCTGCACTTCGGCGGTGTTGGCGTCGGCATTGCCGTCTCGTCCATCGCCAGCGGCGCGATGGTGGTCTGGCAGGCGCCCTGGCAGGCGGGCTGGATCAGCGCGGCGGTGCTTGGCGCGATCGGCTTCGCGGCCGTGCTCCTCCTCGTGCGCGAAGGGCCCTTGGGCGCGGTCGACGCCCCGCGCGAGCCTGCGCTGCCGAAGAGCCCGGCGCTGCGGCGCATGATCCTGTCCTATGGCCTGTTCGGCTTCGGCTACGTGGTCACCGCCACCTTTCTCGTTGCGATCGTGCGCGCGGGCGAGGGCGGGAGGCTGTTCGAATCCGTCGTCTGGCTGGTGACTGGCGTCTCGATCATAGCCTCGACATGGGTCTGGAACCGCGTCGCCGCGCGCAAGGGCCTTGCCCGGGCCTACGCTGCGGGCATGGTGGTCGAGGCGGCCGGCGTGGTCGCCAGCGTCGCTATCGGCGGCTATGCCGGCCCGCTCATCGCCGCCGTGCTGCTCGGCGGCACCTTCGTCGCCGTCACCGCGATCGGCCTGCAGATCGGCCGCCGGCTGGCGGACGCCTCGCCGCGCAAGGCACTCGCGCTGATGACCGCGGCCTTCGGCGTCGGGCAGATCGTCGGCCCGGTCGTCGCCGGCGCATTGGCCGATCTGACGGGCGCCTATGTCATCCCCTCGCTCCTCGCCTCCGCCGTGCTCCTCGCCAGCGCGCTTCTGGCATGGGACGCCGGCCGGCGCAGCGGCATCAGGTGATCGCGCCGACCGCCGGCGCGTGACGAAATCGTAATCTTCGCGGCCATTCCCATCGCCACATTCTTGTGACTTTATGCGGCCACCGAATCCGCCGTCACAAGGATTTCCCGCCCGTGTTTGTCTCGTTCTTTCCCAAGCCGAAGCTGTTTTTCATCAGCGCGGCGGTGTGGTCTTTGTTTGCAGTCCTGCTCTGGTTCTTCGGCGGCGAACAGCTGGGCGCCGTGTTCGGCTTGCCCCCGCTTGCGGAGGATGCGCCACCCATCATTGGCGCCTCAGTGTTTCTATCCGCGCCCTATATCTGGTTTTATCTCTACTTCTTCGCCGCGATCGGCCTGTTCTATGCGTTCTGGAACTGGTTCGCTCCGCATCCCTGGCAACTTTGGTCGGTGCTTGGGGCAGGTCTGATTCTCTTCATGACCAACTTTTCCGTCCAGGTGAGCATCGCGCTGAACAACTGGCGCGGATATTTCTACGATATGATCCAGCGTGCGCTGACGACGCCGGATTCCGTCCCTGCGGCCGACCTATATGCCGGATGCATGATCTTCCTGACGATTGCGCTGATCGGCATCACCACGGCGGTGCTCAACCTCTTCTTCGTCAAGCATTTTATCTTCCGCTGGCGTACAGCGATGAACGACTACTACATGTCGCACTGGCAGCGCCTGCGGTTCATCGAAGGCGCATCGCAACGTGTCCAGGAGGACACGATGCGGTTTTCGCGGATTATGCAGGAACTTGGCGTCAATCTCGTCGAGGCCGTGATGACGCTAATCGCCTTCCTGCCGGTTCTTGCCGCATTGTCGGTGCATGTGACCGCCCTTCCACTCGTCGGCGTCATACCCTATCCGCTGGTCGCGGCCGCGGTCTTCTGGTCGATCTTCGGGACCGTGCTCCTCGCGGCAGTCGGCATCAAGCTGCCTGGTCTCGAGTTCCGCAACCAGCGCGTCGAAGCCGCCTACCGCAAGGAGCTGGTGTTTGGCGAGGACAACGAAGACAGGGCTCGGCCTCCAACGGTACAGGAACTCTTCGCCAACGTTCGAAAGAACTACTTCAGGCTTTATTTCCACTACGTCTATTTCGACGTCACGCGATACCTTTATCTCCA
Source organism: Mesorhizobium sp. (assembly GCA_019635735.1). GTDB lineage: Bacteria > Pseudomonadota > Alphaproteobacteria > Rhizobiales > Rhizobiaceae > Mesorhizobium_A. The sequence goes on along the minus strand of JAHBYX010000001.1, from coordinate 842,503 downwards.
GACGGACGTGATATTTCCGACAATCCTGCTCGTGCCGACCATCGCTGCCGGCAGGATAACTTTCGGCATCTTCCAGCAGATTATCACGGCCTTCAATCAGGTGGCGAATTCGTTTCAGTACCTCGTCAATTCGTGGCCGACGGTGGTCGAGCTGATCTCCATTTACAAGCGTCTGCTGGCCTTCGAAGCGACCCTCCACGGCGAGGATCTCCCCGAGATCGATCGCCGCTATCTCGAGCGCGAGGCGGCCGGGCTGCCGCCCGAGGAGCAGCCGGCGGGCTAGCCGCCGGCCGCGGCCGTGTCGGCCTCACGATGCGGATTGGCTCTGAGCCAGTCCCCGTAGGAGACGCAGGCGACGTCGGGCTTGACGCAGACGTCTCGGACGAGGCGCTCCAGCGCGGACCAGTAGGCGCCGCCGTTCATCAGCTGGAAGTGCAGGCCGATCTGCAGCGGCGTTCGGGCGCCGGCATATTCGGCGTCGAAGGCGTTCCTGAACGCCTGATAGGAGCGCTCGGCGAACTCGTCGGCCTGACTCGCCCGCTCGAAGCCGCCCGAATGGCGCACGAAGAGATTGTAGTCCATGGCGATGATGCGGCGGCCGCTCGGACCTTCCGGAATCATGGGCAGGGCGAATTCGGTCATCGCGCCCTGCCTGTGCGGGGCCTGCGGCCCGCGCGACACGCCGCTGGCGTCATAGGCGAATCCCGCCGCGGCGAGAGCCGGCGACAGGCCGGCCGAGGTCGAGAGATAAGGCACGCGGAATCCCCTGATGCCGCGCCGGACGAAACCGTCCCACCCGGCCGGGGCGCTCGCGCCGCTTGCGGTCCAGGCTTTCGCCATGACGGTGCCGAAGCTCCCGAACTCCGCCCTCCAGTCGGCCTGCGACCAGTCCTTGCCGTCGAAATGGCCGCAGGCGTGGCTGGCGATCTCATGCCCTGACTGATAGGCCGCCCAGACATGGCCGAGCCGGACCTGCACGTCGGCCGGGCTGTCGCCGAAGCCGACATTGGAGCGGCCGGCGCGCATGCCCGGCGCCTGGTAGCCCGCCTTCGCCTCGGTCGGGATGAAATAGACGCAGGACAGGAAATAGGTGAAGCGCGCCCCCGTCTCGTCGCCAAGCTTCAGGCTGCGCTCCCACAGCGCATTGTCCTTGGCGCCGTCGAAGGAGACGATGACGTATTGCGGCGGCGACGCCTGCGCGGCGGAGGCAGCCGCGAGCGTCAGTGCCGGGATGAGAATACGCAATACCAATGTCATCCCGTCCCCGTCATGCCTGTCAGGGCGGATCGATAGAGGTAAAATGTGGCGGGGAGGCGGCTTGCCACCTTTTCCTTCTCGCCGTTCACGGGGAGAAGGTGCCCGAAGGGCGGATGAGGGGCGGCGCGAGCTTTCGAAAGGTTGCGCTGCCCCTCACTGTCCTGCCGGACATCGGGCGGGACCCGCTGCCTGCGGCAAAGGCCGATCGCGGGATTTCGAGCAGACCTGAGGCGGAGAGCCCATCGGCCGGCGCTTGCGGCCCTGGCATGTCAGCGCCGTCATTCCGGGGCCGCGCAGCGGAACCCGGAAGCCAGCGCGCCGAGGCCGGCGAATTGTCCCGATCGACGCTTTGAGCGGTCGCGACAGCCGGTGGACTGCTTGCTCCCCCGATCCTCTGGATTCCGGGTTCCGCTGCGCGGCCCCGGAATGACGGGCGCGCGCGATTGTCCTCCCCGAGCAAGGGAAGGCCGATCTCATTCGCGATGTCATTGCGATAAGTTGCACGACAGGCGCACCCTTAGGACGTGTCGCGGAGCTCGACCGCCACGAAGGAGGCTTTCCGAAGTCTCCCGATGAATGTGTCGAAGCCGTGCATCGCTCCGCCCTCGTTGCCGGCCTCATCCGATACGTCACCCCGCTGCAGGAATGCTACGCGGCTGACCTGCGCGGCTATCGCCCGCATCATGAGCGCAAGTGCCCTGAGCGAGGCGGCGAGATCGTTAGCGTCGTCGGGATGGCTGCCGAAGCCGGCCGGCATGGGGACCGGCGACCAGTGCCTGGCTGCCATGTTCCCCGCGCGACCCTCGACGTAGTCCCTCAAAAGCGCGTTCGCCTGCCAGGCGGCCCACAGCACGCACCAGCGCACCCATGGGGAGCGCAGGGCAGCGTCTTCGGCGAGGTCGGCAAGCGAGAACAGGCGGGCGACGATGCTCGCCAGCACCTTCTGTTCCCTCCCTGCCTTCGCCCTCCAAGCCATCGCCGGCTCCCGTTTGACCGGCGGACAGTGTGGTGCAAGGCGCAATGGTGGTGGATGGAAAAGTGAATGGTGAATAGTGAATGGTGAATGGGAACAGGGGGTTGGCGGCGAATATTTTTTCCCGAGGCGGCGATCGATGCACGGGGGCTGCGCTCAGATCCGGCTGTTCAAGCCAGCGCACCCCATTCGCGATCGTCTTCCCGGCGGCCGGAGGCCAGCCGGGAGCCATTGATCGCCGGGAGAAAGGCACCGACTGACATGCCTTGGAGGCGTTTTCGGCGTGCAACCGGAGAGAAGAATGGATACCGGCTGGCCTTCGGCCGCCGGTATGACGGAGGTGGGGGCGGGACCGAACGCAGCGTTGGGCGCTCGTCCCTCGCGCGGCGTCTTCCCGGCGGCCGGAGGCCTGCCGGGAACCATTGATCGCCGGGAGGGCGGCGCTGTCGGTCATGCCGCGATGGCGTTTCGGCGTGCAACCGGAGAGAAGAATAGATCCCGCATGGCCTTCGGCCTGCGGGATGACGGAGGAGGGGATGCTAGGCCACGTCCGCCGAAGCCGGGTGGCCTCTGGCATGACGGAAGAGAGGAAGGGGATGCGAGGCGGCGCCCGTCGTTGCCCTCCCGTAGTGCCCGCGGCATTGGCTTGGTTTCCTCGGCGACGCGCGATCCTCCGCCATAATTTCCCCGTTGCCCTTCCATAGTCGCGATTTTCGGCTAATAAGGCCGCTCTGAACGCGCGCTCGGCGTGCTGGCACCACGGTAGGCAGATGTCCGACGACAGTTTCATCCGCGAAGTCAATGAGGAGATGCGCCAGGACCAGGCCAAGGCGCTCTGGGACCGGTTCGGACCGTTCCTGATCGGAGCGGCGATCGTGGTCGTGCTCGGCACCGCCGCCTGGGTCGGCTACGACTACTGGCGCACCAAGACGGCGAACGCCTCGGGCGACCGGTTCTCGCAGGCGCTGACGCTCGCCAACCAGGGCAAGAACGACGAGGCGATCGCCGCACTCGAAGCGCTGGAGGCCGACGGCTACGGCGCCTATCCGCTGCTCGCCCGCATGCGCACCGCGACCGTTCTCGCCGACAAGGGCGATTTCGCCGGCGCGGTCAAGCAGTTCGACGAGGTCGCGGCCGACGGCGCGATCCCCGGCGCGATCCGTGACATGGCGCGGCTGCGCGCGGCCCTCATCCTCGTCGACAACGGCACGCAGGCCGATGTCGCCGCCCGCGTCGAGGCGCTGACGGCCGAGACCAATCCGCTGCGCCATTCGGCGCGCGAGGCGCTGGCGCTGGCGGCGTGGAAGGACGGCAAGTTCGCCGACGCGCTGACGCTGTTCGACCAGATCGCCGCCGATTCCGCCGCACCGCGCAACAATCGCGAGCGCGCCACCCTGATGTCCGAGCTGATCCGCAGTTCGGGTTCCGCCTCCTGACGCGCTCATGAGCTACGCCGTCGCGATTGTCGGCCGTCCCAATGTCGGCAAGTCGACGCTGTTCAACCGCCTCGTCGGCAAGAGGCTCGCGCTGGTCGACGACACGCCGGGCGTGACCCGCGACCGCCGCCGGCACGAGGCGAAGCTCTACGATCTCTATTTCGACGTCATCGACACCGCCGGGCTCGAGACCGCCGACAAGGCTTCGCTGGCCGGCCGGATGACCGCAGGCACCGAGAAGGCGCTCGAGGAGGCAGACCTCGTCTTCTTCGTGATCGATTCGAAGGCGGGGATCACGCCCGACGACCGCACCTTCGCCGACGTCGCCCGCCGCTCCGGCAAGCCGGTGATCCTCGTCGCCAACAAGGCCGAGGCGCGGGGCGCGGAAGGCGGCATGCTCGAAGGCTGGGAACTCGGCCTCGGCGAGCCGGTGCCGATCTCGGCCGAGCATGGGCTGGGCCTGCCGGACCTGCGCGACGCGGTGATCGCCGCGCTCGGCGAGAAGCGCGCCTTCGGCGAGGACGAGGAGGAGGCGGAGGACGACCTCCTCGACCAGGCGCCGCTGATCGGCGAGGACATCGCCGACCCGGACGCCGAGGAGATCCCGCCCTACGACCCGACCAAGCCGATGCGCATCGCCGTGATCGGCCGCCCGAACGCCGGCAAGTCGACGCTGATCAACGCGCTGATCGGCGAGGAACGGCTGCTGACCGGCCCCGAGGCCGGCATCACCCGCGATTCGATCTCGGTCGAATGGGAATATGCCGGGCGCCGGCTCAAGCTGTTCGACACGGCCGGCATGCGCCGCAAGGCCAAGGTGCAGGAGAAGCTGGAAGTCCTGTCGGTGCAGGACGGGCTGCGTGCGATCCGGTTCGCCGAGGTGGTGATCATCGTCTTCGATGCGACGATCCCCTTCGAGAAGCAGGACCTGCAGCTGGCCGACCTGATCGTGCGCGAGGGCAGGGCGCCGGTGATCGCCTTCAACAAGTGGGACCTGATCGACAATCCGCAGGAGACGCTGGCCGACCTGCGCGAGAAGACCGAGCGGCTGCTGCCCCAGGTGCGCGGCATCCAGGCGGTGCCGGTGTCGGCCGAGACGGGCCGCGGGCTCGACAAGCTGATGCAGGCGGTGATGTCCACCCACGAGACCTGGAACATGCGCATTTCGACCGGTCGTCTTAACCGTTGGCTGGAGGGTATTTTGGCGCACCACCCGCCGCCGGCCATCGCCGGACGCCGGCTGAAGATCAAATACATCACGCAGGCGAAGACACGTCCGCCCGGATTCGTCCTCTCCGTGACCCGCTCGGACGCCTTCCCGCAATCCTATTTGCGCTATCTGATCAACGGCTTGCGCGAAACCTTCGGCATCCGCGGCGTGCCGGTGCGCATGGTGCTGCGCGAGACCGACAACCCGTTCGCGGGCCGGGCGAAGAAGCGGAGCTGACGCCATAATCCGGCTTCCGCTCTGCCATAATGCCGTCCCGGCGCGACTGTTAACCCGACATCAAGGTTAATGCATCACCTTGGTGCTCCAGTGAGTGATGTCGCGTCTGGAGTGTGCCCGTGCTTCGTCGGAAGGTTTCTTTGCGTCGTTCGCCGCTCGCCGGCAATCGCAACCTGACTTCCCCCCTGATCGTCGGTCTTGCGCTGTGGCTCGGGTTCCCGACCATCGCCGCCAGACAGGACATGACGAGCCTGATTTCCGGCGGCGATTCGGGCGGCAGCCGCTGGGGCGCCTTCGTCGAGCGCGCCGTGGCCGGCTCGGTCCACCAGGGCGAGATGAAATTCGCCGATCCGCTGCCGACGGGGTCGATCGCCGGCGCGGGCGTGCACACCGCCTCACTTGGCGCCGTGGCCTTCCGCGGCAAGAGCGAGATGAGCGACACGCCCGACGAGGCTCGCATCAGCCGTTCGGACAAGCAGGGCCGCATCCTCAAGATCGCCCCGGTTGCGCCGCCGAAGGCGTTCAATGCCGGCTCGGTCTTCGAACGCCAGAGCTGGATGCGCCAGACCATCGACGGATCGGAGGCGATGGCCTTCGTCAAGCCCAACATCAAGGGTAAGGAGATCCAGATCGCCAGCGCCTTCTATGTGCGCCAGGAGAAGAAGAGGGACCCGGGTGTGCCGGCCATGCTCGCCTCGCTCGTCAACAACGACAAGGCCGACATCCTGGCCACCGCCTACGCGCCCGCCGAACCCGATTATGCGCGCGCCTCGCCCTTCGCGAGCCTGCTGAAGGAGGAGGACCCGAACGCCGGCCGCTTCATTCCGCCGCTGGCGCCGGGCGACCATGCCTGGATGAAGGAGCCCCTGCCGGCCCATGTCTTCACCGCGGCCGAGCAGAAATGCCTGGCGACGGCGATCTATTTCGAGTCCCGCGGCGAGGGCCTGCGCGGCCAGGCCGCGGTCGCCCAGGTCGTGCTCAACCGCGTGCGCAACCCGACCTATCCGAACACCATCTGCGGCGTCGTCTACCAGAACTCCCACTGGCGCAACCGCTGCCAGTTCTCCTTCGCCTGCGACGGCATCAAGGACCGCGTGCTGAGCCCGTCCCACTTCAAGACGGCCGAGGAGATTGCCATGGCCGTCACCGCCGGCAAGATCTTCATCGAGGAGGTCGGATCCTCGACCCATTACTACGCGCAGTACGTCAGCCCGCGCTGGGCGCGCTCGATGGAGAAGATGAAGAAGATCGGCCTGCACATCTTCTACCGCACCTATGGCGGCGGCTGGAGCTGAGGCTTTTCCGCCAGCCGCTCCCCTTCGCCGCCGGCCCGCACCAAGCCGGATTCGCCGTACGCGCCGACGCCAACCTGCCGGGCGGTTTGTCGCACCGGATCAAGTGGCTGATTTTGTTCACTAAAATACATACTCAACCAATCGCCTCCCCGGCTTGACTGGGGGGAGGCCCCTAACTATGTTGCGGCCGACTTTGAAGCGGGCTGCGGGGTGTGGCAGACCGGGCGGGGAGGTTGCGGTGGCCGGACCAAAAAGGCCAGGCGAAACCGGTGGCTCCGGACCTGGACTTCCACCCGCGGGGCAGCGCGGAGACGATCTCGACAAGCGAAGACGCGACCTCGAGGCGGCGATCGCCGCGAGGCGTCCGGAAAAGAAGCCGGACGGTCCCGCGTCACGTAGCGACGGCATGGCCGGCATGGGCTATGCCCTTCGCCTTTCCAGCGAGTTCATCGCCGGGGTGGTGGTCGGTGCGGCGGTCGGCTGGTTCGTCGACAGGATGGCGGGCACCTCTCCGTGGGGGCTGATCGTCTTCCTCTTTCTCGGCTTCGGCGCCGGGGTGTTGAATGTGCTGCGCTCGGCCGGTCTGGTGGCCGAGCACAGGATCCGGAAGCCGGACGGCGACGGGTCGAAAAAGGAATAGGCAGCGCCCCGGGGCGCATTTGAACGAGGATTTCGGTGGCAAACGATCCCATCCACCAGTTCGTGATCAACGAGATCGTGCCGATCAACATCGCCGGCATGAACTTCTCGTTCACAAATTCCTCGCTGTTCATGGTCGCGACCGCGGTCGGCGCGGCAGCCTTCCTCTATCTGACGACGTCGAGCCGCGGCCTGATCCCGAGCCGCCTGCAGTCGATCTCGGAAATGTCCTACGAGTTCATCGCCAACATGCTGCGCGACGCCGCCGGCACGCACGGCATGAAATTCTTCCCGCTGGTGTTCTCGCTGTTCATGTTCGTGCTGGTGGCCAACCTGTTCGGCATGTTCCCCTATTTCTTCACCGTCACCAGCCACATCATCGTCACCTTCGTGCTGGCCATGCTGGTGATCCTGACCGTCGTGGTCTACGGCTTCTACAAGCACGGCTTCGGCTTCCTGAAACTGTTCGTGCCGCACGGCGTGCCGGGCATTCTCGTGCCGCTCGTCGTGGCGATCGAGGTGATCTCGTTCCTGTCTCGCCCGATCAGCCTCTCCGTCCGTCTCTTCGCCAACATGCTGGCCGGCCACATCACGCTGAAGGTCTTCGCCGGCTTCGTGACCTCGCTGTCGGCGATGGGCGCGGTCGGCATCGCCGGCTCCGTTCTGCCGCTCGCCATGACCGTGGCGCTGACCGGCCTCGAATTCCTCGTCGCGTTCCTGCAGGCCTACGTCTTCGCGGTCTTGACCTGCATGTATCTCAACGACGCCATCCATCCGGGACACTAGGACCGTATCACCGGCGGGTCTCCGCCAAACTCAGATCCTCGATACCTCACTAAGGAGTTTTGAAAATGGAAGCAGAAGCAGCTCGCTACATCGGCGCCGGCATCGCGTGCCTCGGCATGGGCGGCGCGGGCATCGGCCTCGGCCACATCTTCGGCAACTACCTGGCGGGCGCGCTGCGCAACCCGTCGGCCGCCGACGGCCAGTTCGGCCGCCTGATCTTCGGCTTCGCCGTGACGGAAGCGCTGGGCATCTTCTCGCTGCTCGTCGCGCTGCTCGCGCTGTTCGGCTGATCGAAGACGAAACCGGGCCGGGCCGCCTCGGGCGGCCTGTCCGGCATAGGGGAATACCATGTTCGTGACACCTGGCTATGCGCAGGAGACCGCTCCCGCTTCGGGCGATGCCCATGGCGCGGCGACCCCGGGCGCGGCGGAAACGGGCGCCCACACCGAGGCGGCCGCGGACGCGCACGGCAAGGCCGGCTTCCCGCCGTTCGAGCCGACCTATTTCCCCTCGCAGATTCTGTGGCTGGCGATCACCTTCGGCCTGTTCTACGTCTTCCTCAAGAAGGTCGTGCTGCCGCGCATCGGCAGCATCCTCGAAGTGCGCCGCGACCGCATCGCCCATGACCTGGACACGGCCGCCCGCCTGAAGGAAGACGCCGACGCCGCGGTCGCAGCCTACGAGCAGGAACTGGCCGACGCGAGGGCGAAATCCAACAGGATTGCCAACGAGGCCCGCGACGCGGCAAAGGCGGAAGCCGACGCCGAGCGCAAGGAGGTCGAGACCGCGCTCAACGCCAGGCTCGCCGACGCCGAAACCCGCATCGCCTCGGTTCGCGCCTCGGCGATGAAGGATGTCGGCGCCATCGCCGAGGAGACGGCAACCGCGATCGTCCAGTCGCTCGTCGGTTCGGCAGACAAGGCGGCCGTCGCCTCCGCCGTCAAGTCGGTCCGCGAGTAGGAGACGCGCCATGGACGCCACATTCTGGGCCACAGTCGCTCTCGTCATCTTCCTGGCGATTGTCGTCTACCTCAAGGTTCCGGGCATGATCGCCGGCCAGCTCGACAAGCGGGCCGACAAGATCCGCAACGAGCTCGAGGAAGCACGCAAGCTGCGTGAGGAAGCGCAGCAGCTGCTCGCCGAATACCAGCGCAAGCGCAAGGAATCGGAGGCCGAAGCGGCCTCGATCGTCGACGCCGCCAAGCGCGAGGCGAAGGTTCTCGCCGCCGAGGCCAAGGCCAAGACCGAGGAATACGTCGCCCGCCGCACCGCCTTTGCCGAGCAGAAGATCGCTCAGGCCGAGCGCGACGCGATCGCCGAGGTGCGCGGCCGAGCCGTCGACATCGCCATCGAGGCGGCCCGCAAGGTGCTCGGCGACAAGGTCGACGCCAAGGCTGCCGGCCAGCTCTTCCAGTCCTCCATCGAGGCGGTGAAGACGAAGCTTAACTGAGCCATTATCGCTTCAACGATTTGCGGCCCTGGACGGTTGTCCGGGGCCGTTTTCGTCTTTAGTGCACCTGCGCTTCGTCTTCCCGGAGGCCGAAGGCCATCCGGGACCCATTGGCGCTCGCGGAAATGCGCCAGCCATGCCGCGACGACTCGGTGTTTTCGGTATGTAACCGGAGAGAAGAATGGATACCGGATGGCCTTCGGCCTCCGGTATGACGGTTGCGTTGGCAGGAGGTGTCCCTTGCCTGAATCGCGAGGCTTTCACTCCGATCCCAGCCATGTCACGTTCTCCCATGCGCCCGCTCCGATACTCCATCAACATCACGCTCGACGGCTGCTGCGACCACCGCGCGGGGATCGCCGACGAGAGCCTGCACCGACACGCGATCGCCAATCTCGAACGGGCGGATGCGCTCATCTTCGGGCGGGTGACGTATCAGATGATGGAGGCCGCGTTCCGGCCTTCCGTCCAGGTGGAGGCAAGGCCGGAATGGACCGACCCGTTCGCCCGGACGATCGACGCGGGGAGGAAGTATGTCGTATCGAGCACGCTGGAGCGGGCGGACTGGAATGCGGAACTCGTGAGTGGGGACCTGGAGACTGCGGTCCGAACGCTGAAGGCCGAGCCGGGCAGGGGGCTGTTCACCGGCGGCGTGATGCTGCCCATGGCGCTGGCGAGGCTGGGGCTGATCGACGAATACGAATTCATCGTGCATCCGCGCATTGCCGGGCACGGGCCGGCGCTGTTTGCGGGACTGTCGGGGTATCTGGACCTGACGCTGATCGGGCGGACGGAATTTGCTTCGGGCGCGGTGGCGATGCGGTATGTGCCGAAAGGGTGACCTGCTGGGTGTTGCTACGGCCGTCCTCCCGTGCGCCGGATGCCATTGATCGCTGGCAGGAGGACACTGCCGATCACACCACAGAGACGGGTGGTTTGGCGTGTAACCTGAGAGAGAAATGGATACCGGCTGGCCTCCGGCCGCCGGTATGACGACCGTCGGGTTCGGAGGAGGCGAACGATCTGGATGCCGACTACGCCCCCTACGCCGCCTTGAACGGCGAAAAGGTCATGCGGTGCAGGCCGGGCAGGGGGCCGTGGGTGTTGATGCCGGCGAAATGGACCTCCGTGGCGTAACCGGCATGATGTTCAAAGCCGTAGCCTGGGTGGATCGTGCCGCAATGCGCCAGCATGCGGTCGCGCGTCACCTTGGCGACGATCGAAGCGGCTGCGATCGACTGCGAGCGCTGGTCGCCCTTGACCAGTGCGCGGCCCTCGCAGGCGAGACCGGGCGGGATGTCGCGGCCGTCGGCGAGCACGAGCAGCGGTGGCAGCGAGAGCGCGGCGACCGCGCGCCGCATCGCCTCGAGACTCGCCTTGCGGATGTCGCTGCGGTCGATCGAGACCGCGCAGACGGAAGCCACGCCGACCGAGATCGCCGAGCCGATGATGGAATGATAGACGCTCTCCCGCGCTTCGAACGTCATGCGCTTGGAATCGTCGAGACCGTCGGGGATGGCCTTCGGGTCGAGGATCACGGCGGCCGCGACCACCGGCCCGGCGAGCGGCCCGCGTCCGGCCTCGTCGGTGCCGGCCACCGGCCACACGCCGCGCCGGCGCGAGCGCTGCTCCACGCTGAAGTCGGGCTTCACCGGGATGTCGAAAAGAAGCGGAGAATCGGAACGCGGGCGAGCCATGTTGCGGCGAGACTCGCACCGCGCCCGATTCTCCGCAAGGCCTTCCGGTCGGGGCGGGGGAGACCGGTAAGGCGCCGTCCGAGGCGAGCGGGGGGAAAGCGACGGACGGGAAAGGGTGAGGCTGGGGTTCCCCGTCAGAGCAGCATCAATTGCTCCGCCCTGGCGCTGGGTGCCCTGAAGAGGTCAGTGCGCAGGCTGCGTTTCTCTATGTTGAGGCCGAGCCGCCGGGCCGTCATCTCGAAGCGCCGGCCGATCTGCCAGGCGTAGGGGCCGGTGCCCTTCATCCGCTTGCCCCACTCCGAATCGTAGTCCTTGCCGTCGCGCATGGAGCGGATCAGGGCCATCACGTGCCGGTAGCGGTCGGGATAGTGGCGCAGCAGCCATTCCTTGAACACGGGGCTCACCTCCAGCGGCAGGCGCAGGATGATGTAGCCCGCCTCCTTCGCACCGGCATGCGCAACCGACTCGAGGATCCGCTCGATCTCGTGGTCGGTGAGACCGGGCACGACCGGCGCGACCATGGCCGAAACCGGAATGCCGGCCTGGGAAAGGGTGCGCAGCGTCTCCAGGCGCCGCGACGGCGTCGCCGCGCGCGGCTCCATGGTCCTGGACAGCTTCGCGTCGAGCGTGGTGACCGACAGCGCCACCTTGGCAAGGCCCTTCTCCGCCATGCGGCCGAGGATGTCGGCGTCGCGCATCACCAGCGCCGACTTGGTGACGATGCCGACCGGGTGGTTGAACGCCTCCAGCACCTCGAGGATCTCGCGCATGATGCGCCACTTCTTCTCGATCGGCTGGTATGGGTCGGTGTTGGTGCCGATGGCGATCGTGCGCGGCTGGTAACCCTCCTTGGAGAGTTCCTTTTCCAGCAGCCGCGCCGCGTCGGGCTTGGCGAACAGTTTCGTCTCGAAGTCGAGCCCTGCCGACAGGCCCATATAGGCATGTGTCGGGCGGGCGAAGCAGTAGACGCAGCCGTGCTCGCAGCCGCGATAGGGGTTGATCGAGCGGTCGAACGAAATGTCGGGCGACTCGTTGCGGGTGATGATCGCGCGCGGCTTTTCCACCTGAACTTCGGTCTTGAACGCGGGCAGGTCGTCGAGCGAGCTCCAGCCGTCGTCGAAAGCGTGACGCGCCAGCGCCTCGTAGCGGCCGGACGGGTTGATGCCGGATGCGCGGCCGCGGCGGCGTTCGTCGCCGACCCGCATCCCGCTCTGGTCGATGATGGCATTGGCCATCGCAGCCCTTCCTTCCGTGAAGGCTGCAAGATCGGCGCTGCGGATTTGTTCCATGGCTGCGTTTCCCGGACCTGGGTGGCGGTGCGAATCGCCCGTTCGATGAAACTATTCCTATTTGGAGAAACGGAACGAAGCAAGAACAAATGCGTGCTGCGGCGCACAATCGATCTTTGAGCCGGCTTTGGCGCACGCCGCGACGGGAACCGCTTCAATCCGGCCCCATCTTGGTCTATGCGGACCGGATGCTCACGGTGCTGATCGAGACGCACAATGACGAGGAAGGGCTCGCGCGCACGCTGGGTTCGCTGGTGGCGGGCTCGGTCGAAGGCGTCGTGCGGGAGGTGCTGGTCCACGACGGCGGCTCGACCGACCACACGGTGCTGGTGGCGGATCATGCCGGCTGCACGCTCGTCGGGGACGGCGACCTCCCGGCGCGTCTGCGCCACGCGCGCGGCGACTGGCTGCTGGTGCTGGAGCCAGGGGCCCGGCTGACGGAGGGCTGGACCGAGGCGGTGATGCTTCATATCACGAGCATGACCATGCCGGCGCGATTCACCCGCTCCCGCATCGGCCGGCCGCGCTTCCTGGCGCGCTTCTTCTCGACCAGGCGCCCCTTGGCGGACGGCCTGCTGATCTCGAAGCGGCAGGCGCTCGGTCTGCTGAAAGGGGCGTCCGACCTGGCCCCAGTCGCGCGCGTCTCGACCAAACGGATCGCCGCGGAGATTATTGCCTCGCCGAAGAGGTAGGGGGCTTCGTGGTGTCGACTTACACCCACCGACGTCATCCCGGACGCCGAAGGCGATCCGGGATCTATTGATCGCTGGAAGAAGGGCGCTGTCGGATATGCCGCAGAGGCAGCTGTTTTCGGCGCGTAACCGGAGAGAAGAATGGATCCCGGGTCGCCTCCGGCGCCCGGGATGACGAAGAAGAGGTTGGGCGAGCAGCTTACCCCTTTCCACCCCGCCTCAGATGCTCGTCGAGCCGCGGCATGATCTCGACGAAGTTGCAGGGCATGTGGCGGTAGTCGAGCTGGGCCTTGATGATGCCGTCCCAGGCGTCCTTGCAGGCGCCGGGGGAGCCGGGGAGGACGAAGACGAAGGTGGCATTGACGACGCCGCCGGTGGCGCGGGACTGGATCGTCGAGGTGCCGATCTTGTCGTAGGAGATGCGGTGGAAGACTTCCGAGAAGCCGTCCATGCGCTTCTCGAAGATCGGTTCCAGCGCCTCCGGCGTGACGTCGCGGCCGGTGAAGCCGGTGCCGCCGGTGGTGATGACCACGTCGATGCGCTCGTCCTTCGACCAGCCCAGCACCTTCTCGGCGATCAGCGCCTTGTCGTCGGTGACGATCGCGCGGTCGACCAGCACGTGGCCGGCTTGCGCGACGCGGTCGGCGAGCGTCTGGCCGGACTTGTCGTCGGCCAGCGTGCGCGTGTCCGACACCGTCAGCACGGCGATGCCGACGGGAATGAAGGGGCGGGTCTCGTCGATGCGGCTCATGCGGCGTCATCCTGTGAGGTGTTGCGGGTCGCCGCGACGAACCAGGCCGGCTTGCGCTTGCGGATCTCGCTCGCCGCGCGCTTGGCCAGGTTGCCGCTCTCGAACAGGCCGAAACAGGTCGCGCCGGAGCCGGACATGCGCACGACATGCGCGCCCGCCTTGCGCAGCGCGGAAAGCGCGCCGTTGATGGCAGGCTCCAGCGCGCGCGCCGGCGCCTCCAGGTCGTTGCGGGTGGTCTCCAGCCAGTTGCAGAGCGTATGGAAATCGAGATGGGAAGGCAGCGGCGGCAGGGGAGGATTGTCGCGGCTGGATAGGGCCGCGAAGACGGCGGCGGTCGACACGGCGACGCCCGGATTGACCAGCACGATGCCGAGGCTGGGGAAACCGTCGACGGGCGTGATCTCGTCGCCGATGCCGCGCGCCAGCAGCGGCCGGGCGGCGAGGCACATCGGCACGTCGGCGCCGAGGCCGATGCCGAGCCGCGCCAGGCGTTCGGGATCGGCCGGGAGGCGCCAGAGCCTCGCCAGGCCGCGCATCACCGCCGCCGCGTCGCTCGATCCGCCGCCGACACCGGAGGCGACCGGCAGGTTCTTCTCGAGGCTGATCGAGATGGTTTCGGTGCGGCCGAATTCGGCGCGCATGGCCTTCAGCGCGCGCACAGCGAGATTGCCGTCGTCCGCCGGAAGCCCGGCGGCATAGGGGCCCGTCATCTCGAAACGATCCGCGACCGACGGAGACATCGTCACGCGGTCGCCGAAGCGGGTGAACGCGACGAGGCTGTCGATGAGATGATAGCCATCCGCCCGGCGGCCGGTCACATGCAGCGCAAGATTGATCTTCGCCGGCGCGAGGACGACCGTCTGCTCATTCATGAAGGGCGCGGTCAGTCCTTCGCGACGCGGTATTCGCCGGTCGCGGGATCCTTGACCAGCGTGCCCGCCGCCTTGGTCTTGGCTTCCTGTTCGGCGCGGCGCAGGCGCGCGGAGACGCGTTCGGCCTCGCGGATGAAGGCGCGATAGCCGACATAGGCGACGATGCCGACGATGGCGAGCAGTATCAGCTGTGGCATGTCCCTGGCGCCTCCTCAGCGCAGACAAGATCCAGTCGAAAGTCCCGGCGGGGGTGCCGGCTCATTATTACAGTCTATTCCCCTTTCGCGGCATATCAAAGACCGAACCGCGCCCAGAGCGCGCGCTGTTCGGCCGCGTCGGCGACACCCATCGCCGCCGAGGCGGCGAGATCGGCCGCGTCGTCTTGCCTGCCGGTGAAAAGTTGCGAGCCGATCAGCCCGATCCGGCGTCCGAGCAGTCCGCGCTGCGGCGCCACCAGCTTGAGTCTGACCTTGTCGCCGTAGCGTGCCCGCAGGAAACCGCGCATGTCGCCCAGCGCATCGACGAGTCCGAGCGCCAGCCCGCGTTTGCCCGACCAGAACAGGCCGGTGAAGAGCTCGGGATCGTCGGCGAGCCTGACGCCGCGACGATCCTTGACGAGGTCGATGAACGTGTCGTGGACCTCGAGCTGCAGCGCCTTCAGCCGCTCGACATCCTCGGGCCGCTCCTCGCGGAAGGGGTCGAGGACAGCCTTGTTCTTGCCGGCCGTATGCACGCGGCGCTCGACGCCGATCTTCTTCAACAGGTCCTGGAAGCCGAAGGAGGCGGATACGACGCCGATCGAGCCGACGATGGAGGATGGGTCCGCAACGATCTCGTCGCCGGCAAGCGCGATCATGTAGCCGCCCGAGGCCGCGACGTCCTCGACGAAGACGATGACGCGCTTGTTCTTCTCCTGCGCCAGGTCGCGGATGCGCTGGAAGATGAGACGGGACTGCACCGGCGAGCCGCCGGGCGAGTTGATCGAGATCGCCACCGCCGGCGCGCTTTTGAAGGCGAACGCCTTCTCGATGACGCCGGCCGTCGAGGCGAGCGACAGGGTGGGCCTCAGCTGTCCCCCGCCGGCCATGATCGCGCCCTGCAGGCGGATGACGGGTATCGTCACCACGTCGGAGCGCATGGAAGAAGGCAGCAGGCGTTTGAGAAAGCTCAGCACTGGCGGGAAACTCCGGTTTCTCCCGATGTAGGGAGCGCCGGCAAAAGCGCAATGCCGCGAAGGACCGGGTTCAGCGCTCGAACAACCCGCCGGTCCCGTTGACGATGGCGTCGGCGCAGGGCGAGAGCGCGTGGCCTTGCGCCTCGTGCAGCAAGAGCGGCGGCAGCAGGGACAGCTTCGCGCGGGAGCCGCGCTTGCCACGCACGAGGATGCGGATCGCGGCGGCGTCGGGACGCGGGTGGACCGGTACGATCTCCGCCCCGCCCAGCCGGCCGTCGAAAGCGGCGAGGATCGCCGGCAGCGACACCGGCCGCGCGATGATCGCGACGAAGCCGCCCGGCCTGACGATCGCCGCCGCCGTTTTGATCCACGCCTCGATCAGGCCATCGCGCATCACATGCGCGCTGCGCCGCAGATCGTCCTTCGTGGCGCGGTCGTCCGGCGCGTTGAAGGGTGGGTTCATGATGGCGAAGTCGAACGCGTTGTCGGCGAGGCCTGCCGCCACCCGCTCGCGCCCCGAAAGCTCGACGTCGGCGGCGAGAATTTGCGCGCGGCCGGCGATCGCGGAATTCTCCGACAGATCGAGGGTCAGGCGCGCCGCCTCGATCATGCGCGGCTCACGTTCGACCAGCGTGGCGCGTGCCTGTGGACATCTGGCCAGCATGGCAAGACCGGCAGCACCGGCGCCGGCGCCGAGATCGGCCAGCGTTCCGGCGAATATTGGCGGCACAGCGGCGGCCAGCACCAGCGCGTCCATGCCGGCCCGGTGGCCGTCGTCCGGCTGGACGAGGTGGAAGGCGCCGCGGTGGAACGCGTCGATGCTGTAGCCGGGGGGAAGGTCTGGTCGCCCCACGTCGCTTAGCCGTTGCGGATCTCGTCGGCGATGCCGGCGTCGCTCAGCAGCACGCGCGCTTCCTCCAGCCGCTCTTCGTCCACCATCACCCGGCGCGCCAGGATGCCGAGCGAGCCTTCGGCGACGGACATGTTCTGGTCGGCGACGAAATGGACGATGCCCGCATCGCGCAGCAGCGCCTCGATGAAGGAGATGACGACAGGATCGTTGGTGCGGACGAGTTCGATCATGGCCAAGGGTGGCAGGTGGGCGGTGCGAGGTAAAGGGCCGGCCTCACTTCAGTTCCTCCCGGCGGTAGACGGCGATGCGCTCGACGAGGTCGACAGGCACCGGCCGGTCGAGCGGAAACTGGATCGTGCCCTTCTCGTTGACCTTGTAGGGCTCGAGCTCCTCGCGGAAAGCGGCCACGAGCTCCCTTCCGGCGGGATAGAGCGACCAGTGGTTTTTCCAGCCGGCGAAGAACAGGGCGGTGCCGCGGGGCAGCCTGTAGGCCGGGATCTGGTAGGAGATAATCTCCTCCGCATCCGGGAGTGCACGGCGGAGCGCCTGCCTGACGATCCGCAGCACCTCGCGCGCCGCTTCGGGCTGCGCGGCGAGATAGGCGTCGACGTTTTCGGGCTTCGGCATGGCATCCTCCCTTCATCACTTCTGGCGCAGCGGCGAGCGGGTTGCAATCGGGCCGGGCGCATGGTGCATCGGGCCATGACCGACCTTTCCGCCTATCTCGGCCTTTTCGCGATCGCCTTCGTGGCGGCGACGATCCTGCCGGCGCAGTCGGAGGCTGCCCTGGTGGCACTGCTTGTGGCCGGCGCGCAGGATCCGGTGCTGCTCGTCGCTGTCGCCAGCCTCGGCAACACGTTGGGCGCGGTGGTGAACTGGGCGCTGGGCAGGGGCGTGAGCCGCTTTTCCGGCCGCCGCTGGTTCCCCGTCACGCAGGCGCAGCTCGACCGCGCCACGCGCTGGTATCATCGCTGGGGCCGCTGGAGCCTGCTGCTGAGCTGGGCGCCGATCGGCGGCGACGCGCTAACGGTGGCCGCGGGCGTGCTGCGCGAGCCGCTGTGGAGTTTCACGCTTCTCGTTGGCCTGGCCAAGACAGTGCGCTATGTGGTCCTCGCAGTGGCGACGCTGAACATTGTGTAAGGCCGTGGCGCGCGTTCCGCGCCAATTCGCCACTTGCCCGGGGGAGCGCAGTCGCCCTAGGGTCGACCGAAGAGATGCCGGGGAAACCGGCCGAGACGGGAGTGCGTCCGTGGGTGTTGTTGTATCGCTCGACGAAGGCAAGAAGAGCGCGTCGGTGAAACCTCTGGTCGACCTGACGGCTGCCGACATGGGGCGGGTGAACGAGCTCATCCTGTCCAAGGCCGGCTCGAACGTCGAGATGATCCCCGAGATCGCCAACCACCTGATCTCCTCCGGCGGCAAGCGGCTGCGGCCGATGCTGACCCTCGCCGCCGCGCAGATGTTCGGCTATTCCGGCGACGGTCACGTCAAGCTCGCCACCAGCGTCGAGTTCATGCACACCGCCACGCTGCTTCACGACGACGTGGTCGACGAGAGCGACCTGCGCCGCGGCAGAAAAACGGCGCGGATGATCTGGGGCAACCAGGCGAGCGTGCTGGTCGGCGATTTCCTGCTCGGCCAGGCCTTC
Source organism: Mesorhizobium sp. (assembly GCA_019635735.1). Taxonomy (GTDB): domain Bacteria; phylum Pseudomonadota; class Alphaproteobacteria; order Rhizobiales; family Rhizobiaceae; genus Mesorhizobium_A. The sequence goes on along the minus strand of JAHBYX010000001.1, from coordinate 824,244 downwards.
CGGATGATGGTCGACGTCGGCTCGATCGACGCCCTCGACATCCTGTCGACCGCGGCCTCGGTGATCGCCGAGGGCGAGGTCTGGCAGCTCGCTGCGGCGAAGAACCTCGAGACGACCGAGGACGAATATCTGCAGGTGATCAAGGCCAAGACCGCGGCGCTGTTCTCCGCCGCCTCCGAAGTCGGGCCGGTGATCGCCGGCGCCACGCGCGCCGAGCGCAACGCGCTACGCTCCTACGGCACCAATCTCGGCCTTGCCTTCCAACTCGTCGACGACGCGCTCGACTATGGCGGCAATTCCAAGGACCTCGGCAAGAACACCGGCGACGACTTCCGCGAGGGCAAGGTCACGCTGCCTGTCATCCTCGCCTATCGTCGCGGAACGGCGGCCGAGCGCGAATTCTGGAAGCGGTCGATCGAGGAGGGCGTGTCGGGCGATGCGGAGCTGGAGAAGGCGACCGGCCTGATGATTCGCCACGGCGCGATCGCCGATACGGTCGGCCGGGCGCGCCATTTCGGCGACATCGCCCGCGACGCGATTGCCCCGCTCAAGTCCACGCCGCAGAAGCAGGCGCTGCTGGAAGTCATCGATTTCTGCATCAGCCGGGTTGTTTGAGCGCTGCTGCGCTACCCATTGTGATGGGCCGCATGTTGAAGCCTGTCCGCAAAAAGGCCATGCTTGCGTGTGATTTGTGCCACGCTTGAATTTGCGCGCTGAAAGGGTGTCGATGCGGATGAGAAAGTTGGGCTGGCTCGCCACCGTGGCGCTGGCCGCCTTCGTCGGTGCGGCCGCAGCCTCGGCGTCCGCGCAGACTGACCCCGAGCCGCTGGCGGTGACGTCGTTTTCGGGCGCCTATCTCGCCGGCCGCGCCGCCGAATCGGACAACGATCTGGAGGCCGCGATCGAATACTACAAGCAGGCGCTGGTGTCAGAACCCGACAGCGAGCCGCTGCAGCAGAGCATCATGCTGGCGCTGATCGCCAACGGACAGTTCGACGAAGCCCTGCCGTTTGCCGATCGGTTGAAGACCGTGCCGGACGTCGAGCGTTTTTCGCGCGTCGCGCTTGCGGTCGATTCGCTGCGCAAGAAGGACTACCCGCAGGCCGAGTTCATGCTGAAGCTCAGCCTGTCGTCGGATCTCGACAAGCTGATCGCCGGCGTGATGACCGCGTGGGCGAAGGCCGGCGCGGGCGATGCCAGGGGCGCGATCGACTCTCTCGGCAAGCTGGAGGGGCCGCAATGGTACGGCCTCTTCCTCAACATCCACCGTGCGCTGATCGCGGATTTCGCCGGCCTCAAGGACGAGGCCGAGAAAGCCTATGACGAGACCGTGGTGGCCCGCTCCGCGGCCGACGTCGCGCCCGAGGCCTATGTGCGGCTGGTCGAGGCCTATTCCGGCTTCCTCGCCCGCAAGGGCGACAAGGCAAAGGCGCTCGACGTGCTGCGCCGCGTCGACGAGTTCTCGCCGTCGCGCCCGACGACCGCGGCGCTGCGCAAGGATATCGCCGGCGGCCGTCAGGTCCCGCAACTGGCACCCACGCCGCAGGAAGGCTCGGCCGAACTGCTGCTCGGCGTCGGCAGTGCGCTCAACCGCGGCGGCGGCGAGGCTTTCGTCCGCCTCTATCTCCAGTTCGCCCGGGCGCTTTCGCCGAAGAACGATGCGGTGCTGATCCAGCTCGGCGCGGTGGCCGAACAGCAGCAGAAGCTGGAAGAGGCGATCAAGTTCTACAGCGAGGTGTCCCCGAAATCGCCGATGAAGCGGATTTCGGAGCTGCAGCTCGGCCTCAACTTCGCGGAACTGAAGCGCACCGACGAAGCCGTCTCGCATCTGTCGAAGCTGGTCGAGCAGGATCCGACCGACATGCGCGCATATCTGGCGCTCGGCGGCACCTATGCCGGCGAAGAGAAGTTCAAGGAGGCTGCCGAAGTCTACGACCGCGCGGTGGCGCAGCTGAAGAACCCCGTCAAATCAGACTGGAGCGTGTTCTACCAGCGCGGCATCGCCTACGAGCGGCTGAAGCAGTGGCCGAAGGCCGAGCCGAACTTCAAGAAGGCGCTGGAACTGTTCCCGAACCAGCCGCAGGTGCTGAACTATCTCGGCTACTCGTGGATCGACATGAACATGAACCTCGAGGAAGGCCTCGAGATGATCAAGAAGGCCGTCGATCTCAGGCCTTCCGACGGCTTCATCATCGATTCCCTCGGCTGGGGATATTACCGCCTCGGCCGCTACGAGGAGGCCGTGACCGAACTCGAGCGCGCCGTCGCACTCCAGCCGGCCGATCCTGTGCTGAACGACCATCTGGGCGACGCCTATTGGCGCGTCGGCCGCAAGCTGGAAGCCACCTTCCAGTGGAACCATGCCCGCGACCTCAAGCCCGATCCGGACGTGCTCGCAAAGGTTCTCGAAAAGCTCGCGAAGGGTCTGCCGGACGAGAAGCCGAGGGCGATGGCGAGCCTGACAACGGATGTGGCCTCGGCCGCCACCGACGCGGCACCGGCCGGCGGACCGAAGGCCGACGCCGCGCCTGCGGCCGATGAGCCCAAGCAGGCGGCGGCGCCCGCCGCTGCGGCTCCTGCCCAGGGCCAGCCCTACAAGGTCGGTCCGGGCCAGACGCTCTGGTCGATCGCCGTGGACAAGCTCGGCGACGGCCAGCGCTTCGGCGAGATCCTCGACCTCAACCCGTCGCTCGGCGGCAATCCGAACCTGATCTATCCCGGCCAGGAACTGAAACTGCCCTGACGGGTCGTCTAGAACCGCCGCGCCCCCTCATCCGGCCGCTGCGCGGCCACCTTAGCCGGGGCGAGCCGACGGTCTCGCCCGTCCGGCCGTAACCTTCGACCGTCGGTACTGCCCCTCACCCTCACCCTTACCCTCTCCCCGCAGGCGGGGAGAGGGGGCGCCGGCGTTGGAGCAGCGTCCTTCTCCCCGTTTTACGGGGAGAAGTGCCCGGCAGGGCGATGAGGGGCGGCGCCAGCGGTCAATCAAGTATCGCGGTTGGGCTCAGTTGCCGTTGCCGTAGCGCGGCTTGACCGGGCAGGCGACCCATGCGCCGCCCTGGCGCTTGCTGCAGGTGAGCCTCAGCTTCGACAGGCGCCGTTCGTTCGGGTTCTGCTTGGTGCAGATGCAGTTTGCCTCCGACATGCGCAGCACGTCGCAGCCGGGCGTGACGCAGAGATAGCCGGTCACCTCGTCGCGCTCGTTGAAGCCGTTGTCGGGACCGGACGGAAACACCTGCGCCGAGGCGGCCGAGACTCCGGCCATGAGGCCGAGCGCGAGCAGGAAGGCGGTCCGGATCGGTTGGCGGGAACGGGTCATCTCGGTCTCCTTCATATCTGTCCAGGCACAACGCAGGTCGCCGCGCCGCGCCCCGTTCTGATTGATGTCATGGCAATTCGCCGGTGTACGCCGTCTCGTTGGCCCCGCCGATCACATTCGCGCGACCGGGCGAGCCTTGACCCCCTGACGTGTCGGGAATAGGACGGCGCCGACCCTTTTCGCCTGAGAGAGGCTTCACGTGACCGCAATCTCGCCGGCCGGCCAGCGCCCGGCCCACATGGATCCGACGCGTTCGTTCCAGGGGCTGATCCTGACGCTGCACGACTACTGGGCGCGCTACGGCTGCGTCGTGCTGCAGCCCTACGACATGGAAGTGGGCGCCGGCACGTTCCACCCGGCGACGACACTGCGCGCGCTCGGCCCCCGGCCGTGGAATGCGGCCTATGTCCAGCCCTCGCGCCGGCCCAAGGACGGCCGCTACGGCGAGAACCCGAACCGGCTGCAGCACTACTACCAGTACCAGGTGATCCTGAAGCCGAACCCGCCGAACCTGCAGGAGCTGTACCTCGGCTCGCTGGCGGCGATCGGCGTCGATCCCTTGCTCCACGATCTGCGTTTCGTCGAGGACGACTGGGAAAGCCCGACGCTGGGTGCCTGGGGGCTTGGCTGGGAGTGCTGGTGCGATGGTATGGAAGTGTCGCAGTTCACCTATTTCCAGCAGGTCTGCGGCATCGAATGCGCGCCCGTCTCGGGCGAGCTGACCTACGGGCTCGAGCGGCTGGCGATGTATGTCCAGAATGTCGACAACGTCTACGACCTCAACTTCAACGGGCTCGAGGGCGACGAGAAGGTCACCTACGGCCAAGTGTTCCTGCAGGCCGAGCAGGAATATTCGCGGCACAATTTCGAACATGCCAACACCGAGGTGCTGTTCCGCCACTTCGAGGATGCCGAGCGCGAATGCCAGGCGTTGCTGGCGGCCGGGGCGCCGCTGGCCGGCGCGAACAATGCCGTGCACCGCATGGTCTTCCCCGCCTACGACCAGTGCATCAAGGCGAGCCACGCCTTCAACCTGCTCGATGCGCGCGGCGTGATCTCCGTCACCGAACGGCAAAGCTACATCCTGCGCGTGCGCAACCTGGCGAAAGCCTGCGGCGAGGCCTTCCTGCTGACCGAGGCGGGCGGGCAGGGGAGCCTGGCGGCCTGACCATGGCGCGCGACGCTCTCACCATCGTCCCGCCGGGACGGCCGCTCGTCGGCCGCGCTTCGCCGCCGGGCTCGAAGTCCATCACCAACCGCGCGCTGCTGCTCGCCGGACTGGCGAAGGGCACGAGCCGGCTGACCGGCGCGCTGAAGAGCGACGACACGCGCTATATGGCCGACGCGCTGCGCGCCATGGGGGTGGCGATCGCCGAGCCGGACGCGACGAGTTTCGTGGTCGAGAGTTCGGGTGTGCTGAAGGCGCCGGACAAGCCGCTCTTCCTCGGCAATGCCGGCACCGCGACGCGCTTTCTCACGGCGGCGGCAGCGCTTGTGGACGGGACCGTGGTGGTCGATGGTGACGAGCACATGCGCAAGCGGCCGATCGCGCCGCTGGTGGACGCGATGCGGGCGCTCGGCATCGACGTCGAGGCGCCGACCGGCTGCCCGCCGGTGACGGTGCGCGGCACGGGCGGCTTCGAGGCGGACAGGATCCTCATCGACGGCGGGCTGTCGAGCCAATACGTCTCGGCGCTGCTGATGATGGCGGCGGGCGGGCGCAGGCCCGTGACCGTCGAGCTGACGGGCGAGCATATCGGCGCGCTGGGCTATATCGACCTGACGACCGCCGCGATGACTGCCTTCGGCGCGAAGGTGGCGCGGCTGGACGCGATCCGCTGGCGGGTCGAGCCGACGGGATACCGGGCCACGGATTTCCATATCGAACCCGACGCCTCGGCGGCGACCTATCTGTGGGCTGCCGAGGTGCTGACCGGCGGTGCGATCGACCTCGGCGTGCCGGCGGGCGAGTTCTCGCAGCCGGACGCAAAGTCGCACGATCTGATCGCGGCCTTCCCGCGCATGCCCTCGGAGATCGACGGGTCGCAGATGCAGGACGCGGTGCCGACGCTCGCCGTGCTCGCCGCTTTCAACGAGGCGCCGGTGCGCTTCACCGGCATCGAAAACCTGCGCGTCAAGGAATGCGACCGCATCCGCGCGCTGTCGCTCGGGCTGAACGCGATCCGGCCGGGGCTGGCGACAGAGGAAGGCGACGACCTCGTCGTCGCGTCCGATCCGGCGCTGTCGGGCTCCACGCCCGCGCGCATCGACACGTTCGCCGACCACCGCATCGCCATGAGCTTCGCGCTCGCGGGGCTGAAACTCTCCGACATCACCATCCTCGACCCCGACTGCGTCGCCAAGACGTTTCCCGCCTACTGGGACACGCTGGCGTCGCTCGGGGTCTCGTACAAGGCCTGACCCATGCCGGATCTTCTGCTCGAACTGCGCTCCGAGGAAATCCCTGCCCGCATGCAGCGGAAAGCCGCGGGCGATCTGAAGAAGATGATCACGGACGGTCTGGTCGAGGCCGGCCTGACCTACGAGGCCGCGCGCGAATACTGGACGTCGCGCCGGCTGGCGCTCGATATCCGCGGCGTCACCGCGCGCTCGAAGGACGTGCGCGAGGAGATCAAGGGGCCGTCGACCAAGGCGCCCGAGCAGGCCATCCAGGGCTTCCTGCGCAAGGCGGGCCTGTCGGACGTCGGCCAGGCGCATGTTCATTCGGATCCGAAGAAGGGCGATTTCTACGTCGCCCACATCTCGAAGCCCGGCCGTGCGGCGGAAGAGGTGATCGCCGAACTGGTGCCGGCGACGATCCGCGCCTTCCCCTGGCCGAAATCGATGCGCTGGGGCAAGGCCTCGGCCAGGCCCGGCGCGCTGCGCTGGGTGCGGCCGCTGCAGTCGATCGTCTGCACCTTCGGGCCGGAGACCGAGGAGCCGGTGGTCGTGCCGTTCGAGGTCGACGGCATCGTCTCGGGCAATGTCACCTACGGCCACCGCTTCCATGCGCCGGGCGCGATCACCGTGCGGCGGTTCGAGGATTATGTGGCGAAGCTGGAGGCGGCCAAGGTCGTGCTCGACGCGGAGCGGCGCAAGCAGATCATCCGCGCCGACGCGCAGAACCTCGCCTTCGCCGCCGGGCTCGAACTGGTCGAGGACGAAGGCCTGCTGGAAGAGGTCTCCGGGCTGGTCGAATGGCCGGTCGTGCTGATGGGCCAGTTCGAGGAGGATTATCTCCAGATTCCCGCTGAGGTGATCCGGCTGACCATCCGGGCCAACCAGAAGTGCTTTGTCACGCGGCCCTCCTCCCTCCCCCTTGAGGGGAGGGTGGTTCGCGAAGCGGACCGGGTGGGGTCCGGCGCGACGGGCAAGACCTCTTCCCACGACAAGGTCGCGGCGGTTGAGGCGACCCCACCCGGCCAGCCTTCGGCTGGCCACCCTCCCCTCAAGGGGGAGGGATCCCTGGCGCCACGCTTCCTGCTCACCGCCAATATCGAGGCGTCCGACGGCGGCGCCGAGATCGCGCGCGGCAACGGCAAGGTGGTGCGGGCGCGGCTGTCGGATGCGCTGTATTTCTGGCGGACCGACCAGACCAACCTGCCTGACCTCGACGTGCTCAAGGACAGCGCGGCGAAGTTCGGGCTGGACCTGAAGAAGCCGCTCGACCAGCGCATGGCGCGGCTCGACCATTTGGGCGTGACGTTCCACGCCAAGCTCGGAACGCAGGGCGAGCGGGTCGAGCGCATCGCGCGGCTGGCGGAGGAGATTGCGGCGCAGCTTTCCACCTCCCCCTTGTGGGGAGGTCGCGCCGAAGGCGCGGGTGGGGGTGCTTCGCGCCACCTACCCCCACCCCTGACCCCTCCCCACAAGGGGGAGGGGGACCTGCCGGCGCTCGCCCGCCGCGCGGCGGTGCTAGCCAAGGCCGATCTGCAGACCGAGGTGGTCGGCGAGTTCCCGGAGCTGCAGGGCGCGATGGGACGGAAATATGCGCTGCTGCAGGGCGAGGATGCGTCCGTCTCGGCGGCGATCGAGGAGCACTACAAGCCGCAGGGGCCGAGCGACGTGGTGCCGACCGATCCCGTGTCGATCGCGGTCGCGCTGGCCGACAAGCTCGACACGCTGGTGGGATTCTGGGCGATCGACGAGAAGCCGACGGGGAGCAAAGACCCGTATGCGCTGAGAAGGGCGGCGCTGGGGGTGGTGCGGATACTGGTGGAGAATGGGGTTCGCGCGCGTCTAATCGATCTTTCGGAGTTCACCTACCTTCTGTTCGGCGATGCCGCGAGGGCGAACTTCCTTTCCGACATTGGCGTCAACCGACCATTCAAGGTTCACTCCGACCTCCTCTCCTTCTTCCACGATCGCCTGAAGGTCTATCTACGCGACAAGGGCGCGCGGCATGATCTGATCGATGCCGTCATCACGCCCGAGGCCGACGACCTCCTCGCCATCGTCCGGCGCGTCGAGGCGCTCGGAGCGCTGCTCGACAGCGAGGAGGGCAGGAACCTGCTTGCCGGCACCAAGCGGGCGGCGAACATCCTAGCGGCGGAGGAGAAGAAGGGGACGGCGGTCGCCGAAGCGGTCAATCTCGCTCTTTTCCGCCATCCGTCGGAGACGGTGCTCTACGACGCCGTGAATCACGCCGAGAAGACGGCGGCGGAAGCGATTGAAAAACAGGACTTTTCCGCCGCCATGCGGGCACTTAGCGCATTGCGTGAACCGGTTGATTCATTCTTCGAGGACGTTCTCGTGAATGATGAGGATCACGCGGTGCGGGCAAACCGTCTGGCGCTGCTCGCCCGCATCCGTGCCGCCACCGGCCAGGTCGCCGATTTCTCGAAGATCGCCGGGTAAGCTTCCGGCCGCCGCCTACTGGACGTTGCTGAGGGGGGCCATCCCCTTGGGCGGCGGCGGGGGCGGCGCGATGTCCGGCTTCGGTGGCTCGGGTGTTTTCTGCGGCTCCGGCGCCGGCTCCGGCTTCGGGGTCTCGGGGCGCGCCGAAGCCTGCTCGGGCTCCTTTCGCGGCGGGGCCGATGGGACGTCGGTTGCGAAGACCTCGCCGGAGATGCCGCCACGGATGACCATAGGCGCGAAATCCGGCGCACGCTTCTTGGGCCTTTTCGGCTCGATGGCCGCAACCTTGAAATACTCGACCTCAGGCTCGCCCATGGCGATGATCGAGGCGCTGACCTTGGTCTGCGTGGTCGACGCCTTCAATTCGGCGGGAACGGGCGGCGGATAGTGGAGCGCGATCTGCGGCACGGGCGGAGCAGGTGTTGGCTGGGCACCGTTCAGCGTCTGGGACAGTGGCACGGGATAATGCAACGCGGCCAGGGCCGGCTGCGCGGCACCCGGCGCCTCGGCGGCCTTGGGTTCGGCGCCGCCCAGATAGACGAACGACGGCGACACGGCCTCCTCCGGCGCTGGCAGCGTCACGAAGGACGATGCGGACGCGCCGGTCGAGGCGATCACCCCGGCGAACATGGCAACGCAGTACAAGCGCATCGACGAACCGGCGCCCCGATAACGTAACTCCCGGAGACTAGGGTAGGCGGGTTAACATGCCGTGACGTTACGGAATTGCGTAAGATTTTAGCAATTGACGCGCCGCCGCGCGCCATGCATGTGCGCGTGCGAACCAGGAATGAACGCGCACTTGGCGACGACAATCCCAGCACAGGCGGCGCTCGATCTCGCCGCCACGGCGCTCGCAGCGGGCGAACTCGTCGCGATTCCGACCGAGACCGTCTACGGGCTCGCCGCCGACGCGACCGATGGCGAGGCCGTCGCCCGCATCTTCGAGGCCAAGGGCCGGCCGCGCTTCAATCCGCTCATCGCCCATGTCGACGGTTTTGCGATGGCCGAGCGGATCGGACGCTTCGACCCGCTGTCGCGCCGGCTGGCCGAGCGGTTCTGGCCCGGCCCCCTGACGCTGGTGCTGCCGCTGGCCGAAGGCAGCCCGGTCCATCCGCTCGTCACCGCCGGCCTCGACACCGTCGCCATCCGCATGCCGCGCGGCTTTGCCAGTGGCCTCATCGCCCGCCTCGGCCGGCCGCTCGCCGCCCCCAGCGCCAATTCGTCGGGCAAGGTCAGTTGCACGACGGCCGCGGCCGTCGAGGCGGATCTGGGATCGCGCATCGGCCTGATCGTCGACGGCGGCGCTACGCCTGTGGGGCTCGAATCGACGATCCTCAAGGTCGAGGCCGGATGTCCGGTACTGCTGCGGCCCGGCGGGGTGACGGTCGAGGAGATCGAGGCGTTTCTCGGCATGCCGGTCGCGCGCACGTCGGGCGGAGCCATCCAGGCGCCCGGCATGCTCGCCTCGCATTACGCGCCCGCCGCTGCCGTCAGGCTCGATGCCGACGAGGTGCGCGACGGCGAGGCGCTGCTGGCCTTCGGGCCGATCCGGGCCGCGCATGCCGACCGCGCCGTCGCGATGCTGAACCTGTCGCAGACCGGCGATCTGCGCGAGGCCGCCGCCAACCTGTTCTCGCACCTGCAGGCGCTGGACCTCGCTAACGCTCGCGCCATCGCGGTCGAGCCCGTGCCGCGCCACGGCCTGGGCGAGGCGATCAACGACCGGCTCGCCCGGGCCGCCGCTCCGCGTGACAAGCCGCTTGCCGAGAACTAGCTTCCGTCCATGACCTCCCCGACCGATGCCGCCGCCGCCGAATCCCTTTTCGACCGCTTCGCGGCAATCGTCGGACCGGCGCATGCCCTTCGTTCCGAGATCGACATCGCGCCCTATGTCAGCGAGCCGCGCGGCAGGTATGGCGGGGTGACACGTCTGGTGCTGCGGCCGGGCAGCGTCGCCGAGGTCAGCGCCATTCTCAAGCTCGCCTCGGAAACCGGCACGCCTGTCGTGCCGCAGGGCGGCAATACCGGGCTGGTGGGCGGCCAGATGCCGGACGGATCGGGCCGCGAGATCGTACTGTCGCTCTCCCGCCTCAACCGTATCCGCGAGATCGACCTGCAGTCGAATACGGTGACCGCCGAGGCGGGCGTCATCCTGCATGCGCTGCGCGAGGCCGCCGATGGGGTCGACCGCCTGTTTCCGCTGTCGCTGGCCTCGCAAGGCTCCTGCCAGATCGGCGGCAACCTCTCGTCCAACGCCGGCGGGGTAGGCGCGCTCGCCTATGGGGTGGCACGGGACCTCTGCCTCGGCCTCGAAGTCGTGCTGCCCACCGGCGAGGTGCTGGACGATCTGCGCAAGCTGAAGAAGGACAATACCGGCTACGACCTGAAGGACCTCTTCGTCGGCGCGGAAGGCACATTGGGCGTCATCACGGCGGCCGTGCTGAAGCTGTTCCCGAAACCCAAGGGCAGGGAAGTGGCGTGGATAGCGGTCGACTCCCCCGAGCGGGCGCTCGTTCTCTACGGACTGGCTGCGGCGAAGGCCGGGCCTTCGCTGACCGCCTTCGAGCTGATGTCGGAGCGCACGCTCGCCTTCGTCCTGCGACACATTCCCGGCTCGGTCGCTCCCCTGGCGCAGGCCGCACCGTGGAACGTGCTTCTCGAAATCTCGTCCGGCCGCTCGGCGGAGGATGCGCAGAACCTCATGCAGGACATCCTGTCTGAGGCCTACGAAGCCGGAACGCTGACGGATGCCGCGGTGGCGGCGAGCCTGGCGCAGGCGGAGGCCTTCTGGCATCTGCGCGAGAGCATGTCGGAGGCGCAGAAGCCGGAGGGCGGGTCGATCAAGCACGACATTTCCGTGCCGGTAGCCGCGATCCCCCGCTTCATCCGCGAGGCGGAAGAGGCGGTGGCCTCCGTCGAGCCGGCGGCGCGCGTGGTCTGTTTCGGCCACATGGGCGACGGCAACCTGCACTACAATGTCTCGCAGCCCGAAGGGGCGGACCCAGCGACCTTCCTCCTGCTCTATCCGGCGATGAACCGCGCCGTGCACGATGTCGTGCGGGCGCTGGACGGCTCCATTTCGGCCGAGCACGGCATCGGCAGCATGAAGCGCGATGAACTGATCGCCACCGCGCCGCCGGTCGCGATCGACCTGATGCGCCGCGTCAAGTGCGCCTTCGACCCCGCAGGCATCATGAATCCGGGCAAGGTGATCTGACCGGCGGACGTGTGACCAAATCCTTACCGGTGGTCGCAAAGCGATAACCATTCGCGGGATTCAGAACAAATTTAACCGAACTTCTAAGGCCGCCGGTAAGGGGCCGCGCCTAGTCTCTGCGCATAACGAGCGGGGAAAACCCGCCGTCGGGAACCGGAAACGGGCTCTCGGGAGCAAACAGGGAATTGGCGATGAAGAATATTCATCTGAAGCCGGTCTGGGCCGGCCAGGAATTGCGGCTGGACCCGTTCCGGCTGCCGCAGGTCGTCAGCTACGCGACCCGCGACGACCAGGGTGACGTGACCTTCTCCATCGACCACCGCGGCGTCGTCGTGCGCCGGGTTCTTGAAATGAGCGGCCTGCCGGTCACGCTGGCGATGCCGGCGCAGTCCTTCCGCGGCATCGCAGCCCGTGCCATCGAGGACGGCGAGGGAAACGTCACGGTGACGCTCGAACTGATGCACAACGATCCGGCGCTCTCGGTGCCGCTTCTGGTGGCGCACGACCTCGAGGACGTCGCCGCCGACTGGCGCGCCTGGTCCGAGGCCTATCGCCTGCCCATGCTGCTGTTCGAGGCTGACGGCGTGGCCCGCAATCTCGAGGAATCGCTCGGCGCGGTGCGCACGGGCGAACCTCGCCTGCGCCGCAAGCGTGCCAGCTCGGCACCCCGCCGGCCGCGCTTCCTCGCCCGCCGCAAGCAGGGCGACCTCGGCCTGCGGCTCGTCGTCGCCGGCGAAGAGATCATCGCGCCGGAGTGAGACGTCTCAGAACAGCGGCCTGACGGCGGGCCAGACGGCGCCGCCGAGAAGGCCGAGGAAGATCAGCCAGCCCACGGTATTGTTCGACCTGAACAGGCGCAGGCATTGGTCGGGGTCGTTGATGTCCAGCGACTTCACCTGCCGCGCCATATGCGCGCCGGCTGCCAGAAGGCCGGCCAGTGCCGGCATCGGCACCTCGGCCAGCGCGAAGGCCCAGGCGAACAGGACGAGCGCAACGCTGTAGAGGCCGACGAGCCAGTACACCGTCTTGTCGCCGAACAGCCGTGCCGTCGAGCGCACGCCGACGATCGCGTCGTCTTCCTTGTCCTGGTGCGCATAGAGCGTGTCGTAGCCGATCACCCACAGGATCGATCCGGCATAGAGCAGGAGCGCCGGCGGATCGATCTCGCCGAACTCGGCCGCCCATCCCATCAGCGCGCCCCAGGAAAAAGCGAGACCCAGGACGAACTGGGGCCAGTTGGTGACCCTCTTCGCGAACGGATAGACCGCCACGACGGCGAGCGAGGCGATGCCGAGAAGGATCGCGAAGGAGTTGAACTGCAGGAGCACGGCCAGTCCGACGAGCGCCTGGGCGACGACGAAGGCCCAGGCCTGGCGGCGCGTGACCTGGCCCGACGGCAGGGGGCGCGAGCGCGTGCGCTCCACCTGGCCATCGATGTTCTCGTCGACGATGTCGTTGTAAGTGCAGCCCGCCCCGCGCATCGCTATCGCGCCGAGGAGGAAGAGGATCAGGTGCCAGGGCGAGGGCAGCAGCGTCGACAACGATTCGGTGGCGGTCGCATAGGCGCTGGCCGCAAGGGCCGCCGACCACAAGCACGGCCACAGCAAGAGCTGCCAGCCGATCGGCCGGTCCCACCGCGCGAGCTGCGCATAGGGCCACACGGGGCGCGGCAGGAGCTTGTAGACCCAATGCCCGGACGGCGCGTCGGCGACGCGGCCCTGGATTCCTTTTGTCTGCACGGTTTCCATGCAGCGTGAGTGGCAGGGTGCCGCAGAGCCGTCAAGCGTGCGGAGCGCCGCAGCCGCGAGCGCAAAGCGTTTGCGAATCCGGGACCGCGCGGCTAGGGAGTGACGCAACAAAGGGATGGATGAATGCCGGGACGGACATTTCTCGCAGCCTTCTTGCTCGCCATTGTCGCCTTGCCCGCGGCGGCCGCCGAGGCGCATGGCCTCCCCGGAGGCGAGATGTCGCTGCTCTGGGTGCTGCCCTTCGCCGGCATCCTGCTGTCGATCGCGACTGGCCCCCTGCTCTACGCGCATTTCTGGGAGCATCATTACGGCAAGCTCAGTGCGCTCTGGGCGGCGCTCGTTATCCTGCCGATGGCGATAGCCTTCGGTCCGATGGTCGCCGCAGAAGCCGTCGCGCACACGATGCTGCTCGAATACATCTCCTTCATCATCCTGCTGTTCGCGCTGTTCACCATTGCCGGCGGGATATGGATCAGCGGCAACATCCACGGCACGCCGGCCATGAACGCGATCCTGCTCGCCATCGGCATGGTGCTGGCCTCGGTCGTCGGCACGACCGGCGCCTCGATGATCATGATCCGGCCGCTGATCCGCGCCAACGACAACCGGCCGTTCAACGTCCATGTCGTCGTCTTCTTCATCTTCCTGGTGTCGAACATCGGTGGCTCGCTCACGCCGCTCGGCGACCCGCCGCTCTTCGTCGGCTTCCTGCGCGGCGTCGACTTCTTCTGGACGACGCAGCACCTGATCTGGGAGACGCTGTTCGTCGGCGGGCTGGTGCTGGCGGTCTTCTTCGTCCTCGACCTCTGGTTCCATCACAGAGAAGACGGGCAGCCCAAGATCAAGGACCCGACGCCGGATTCGAAGGTGCGCATCTTCGGCGCGATCAATTTCCTGCTGCTGGCCGGCGTGATCGGTGCGATCCTGCTCTCGGCCTCCTGGAAGCCGGGCGTGGCGTTTACAGTGCTCAACGTGCCGGTGGAACTGCAGAACCTCGTTCGCGACGTGCTCATCCTGGCGCTGGCAATCCTGTCGCTGTTCCTCACCAAGCGGCAGTATCGCGCGGCGAACGGCTTCTCCTGGGGGCCGATCAAGGAGGTCGCGAAACTGTTCGCCGGCATCTTCGTCTGCATCATCCCGGTGATCGCGATGCTGAAGGCGGGCATGGACGGCGCGCTGGCGCCGCTGGTGTCGCTCGTCACCAATGCCGACAGCACGCCGAACGAACTCGCCTATTTCTGGATGACCGGAGCGCTGTCCTCCTTCCTCGACAATGCGCCGACCTATCTCGTCTTCTTCGAACTGGCGGGCGGCGATCCGCAGACGCTGATGACCAGCCTAGGCCTGACCCTGACGGCGATCTCCGCCGGCGCGGTGTTCATGGGTGCCAATACCTATATCGGCAATGCGCCCAACTTCATGGTCTACGCCATCGCGCGCGAGCAGGGCGTCTCGATGCCGAGCTTCTTCGGCTACATGCTGTGGTCGGGCGCGGTGCTGATCCCCACTTTTATCATCGCCGGCTTCCTCTTCTTCGGGTGATCGAATGAACGTCCTCCTCCTCGGCTCGGGCGGGCGCGAACATGCGCTGGCCTGGAAGATCTCGCAGTCGCCGCTGCTGAAGGCGTTCTACGCGGCGCCGGGCAATCCGGGCATCGCCGAGGCGGCGACTTGCGTCCCGCTCGACGTCGCCGACCACGCGGCGGTGGCGGCCTTCTGCCGCGAGAAGGCGATCGATCTCGTCGTCGTCGGCCCCGAGGCTCCGCTGGTGGCCGGCATCGCCGACGACCTGCGCGCAGCGGGCATCAAGGTGTTCGGGCCCTCGGCGGCAGCGGCGGAGCTCGAAGGCTCGAAGGGTTTTACCAAGGATCTCTGCGCCGAATACGGCATTCCGACCGCCGCCTTCGGCCGGTTCCGCAATGCGGCGGATGCGAGCGCCTATGTGCGCGGCGTCGGCGCGCCGATCGTCGTCAAGGCCGACGGGCTCGCGGCGGGCAAGGGCGTGACGGTGGCGATGACGGTCGAGGACGCGCTAGCCGCCGTCGACGAGTGCTTTTCGGGCAGCTTCGGCCTCGCCGGCGAGGAGGTCGTCGTCGAGGAGTTTTTGACCGGCGAGGAGGTCTCCGCCTTCTACCTGTGCGACGGCAGGACGGCGCTGCCCTTCGGCTCGGCGCAGGACCACAAGCGCGTCGGCGAGGGCGACACCGGACCCAACACCGGCGGCATGGGCGCCTATTCGCCCGCGCCGGCGATGACGGCGGAGATCGAGGCGAGGGTAGTGGCCGAGATCATCGAGCCGACGTTGCGCGGCATGGCGGCGATGGGACGGCCGTTTTCCGGCGTGCTCTTCGCCGGCCTCATGCTGACCGACGATGGACCCAAGCTGATCGAATACAATGTCCGCTTCGGCGACCCGGAGACGCAGGTGCTGATGATGCGTCTCAAGGACGACCTGCTGGTGCTCCTCTCCGCGGCGGCCGACGGGCAGCTGGCGCGTATGTCGGCGCGCTGGCGCGACGAGGCGGCGCTGACGGTCGTCTTCGCCGCCGAGGGCTATCCGGCCAGTCCGCGCAAGGGCACCGAGATCAGGGGGCTGGACGCTGCTGCCAAGGGCGGCGCCCGCATCTTCCACGCCGGCACTGCGATGAAGGATGGCCGGCTGGTGGCGAATGGCGGCCGCGTGCTGAACGTCACGGCGACGGGAGAGACCGTCGGCGAGGCGGCGGCGAAGGCCTATGCGACGGTGGATGCCATCGACTGGCCGGGCGGTTTCTGCCGCCGCGACATCGGCTGGCGGGCAATCGAGCGGGAGCGGGGATAGGCCCTATTTCGGCCCGCGCCTGATCGAGCCGGTCATGATCCTGGCGTCCGACAGCGCGATCAGGTGCAATGCGAAGGCCTGGTCCTTCGCGAAGCGCTCGATCATTTCCTGCCGCGCGTTCGGGCGCTTTTCCCATTCGTCGAGATGGACCTCGCAGGCCGCCGGACCCATGCGGTCGGCGCAATCGACGAAGCGCCTGGCAAAGTCCGGCGATCCATCCCCGCGCTCCGCCAACGGCGCCAGCGCCGCGGCAGCGAGAACGCCACCGGCGAGAAGGATCGGCAGGGTCTTCACGACTGGAACTCCGGACGGATGCGAAAGTCCGGAGATGGCGCGCGCCTGGTTAACAAAATGCTAACAGGTTGCTGAAAATGCAGCGATTCTGACGATGCGTCAGTCGAGATAGCCGGTCATCGGATTGTGCGGAGGTGCTGTCGGAAGCGTCCCCTCCGCCTGCCGCTTCTCGTAATGCGCGAGCGAGCATTTCGCCGAACACAATACGCCGCGGTCGGTGTAGTAGGCCGGGCCGTGGCCGATGTCGCCGCCATGATAGGCGAAGCCGTCGGCGCCGAACGGCAGGCCGCATTCGATGCAGGCGAATTTCTCGGGGCGTGCAAGCATGGGCGGTCTCGTAGCTGACAGGATGGCCGGCTGGCGGCGTCCGGCAACCTACGACGGTCAGCGCAGATAGTCACGGTTCTCCACGATCACCCAGCGCCCGTCCTCCCGCGCGACCCGGTAGGTCTCGCGCTCCTGCTCGGCCAGCACCCGGCCGTCACTGAAGTGGAACTTCATCGAATAGGAGGCGTCGAAGGACGCCACGCCGTCCTCGTAGCCGCGGAACCACAACTGGTAGCGCACGACCTCCACCGCATCGAGCCGCTTGAACAATTTTCGCCGCGCGGCCTCGATCTCCCGGAAACGCCGCATCTTCTTGCCGACATACTGGCGCGCGTCCGGCGACCACTGGGCGAGATAGGCGTCGATGTCTAGCATCGTCCAGGCGTTGAACAGGTCGTGGATCGGCTGCTGCATCGGCGTGAAGTCGCGCGCGACTTCCGGCAGCGCCGCGGCCCGCGTGGTCGCGTGGGAGGCCTCGATCTCGGCCTCCGCCACGACGGGTGGAGCGCCTGTGCCGGCGCGGGCGAAGACGAATTCTCCCAGCGCATGGCCGGGAAGCGCGCCGAAGGTCGGCGTCTGCACATTGTTGCTGGCGCGCGGCAGGAGATAGGCCGAGAGTTCCGGGAAGGTGATGGTGCTGTCGCCGTCCAGATCCGCCTGGCCGGTCTCTGTCGCCTCGAGGAAATAGTGGGTGAACCAGGACAGTCCGTTCGGTCCGCCGTCGAGCACCTGCTGGTCGGGGCCGCCCGCCGCGATGAACTGCCGCGCCTGCCGAGTGGTGATCTGCTCCATGTAGTCCGGCCTTGTGTTGTCGAAGGCGCGCACGCCGCGCAGGATGCCGATCGATCCGCCGTAGCAGGCGTTGAGCACGAAGAGCTGGTGGCGCACGCCGGTCATGGTCTGCGAGATGGAGCGCAGCTCCTCCATGCCGATCATCCCGCCGACGCCCGCCGCCCCGCTCGGCACGAGGTAACCCAGTTCCTGGTCGCCGATCTTCTCCGTCGAACCATGGCCGCCGAAATAGACGAGCAGCCGGTCCTTGTCGGTCAAGTCACGCGCGGCGGCGTGGAGCTCGTTGAGGATCTGCTCGCGGCTCGCATTCCGGTCGAGGAGAAGCCGCACGTCGTAGCCCTGCGCGCGCAGGAAATCGGCGACACGCCGCGCGTCCGCCACGGCGAAGGAAAGGTCCTGGAAGCCGCCGCTTCCGTATTTGTCGATTCCGACGACGATCGCCCGGCTTTTGACGAAATCAACGGCCGAGGCAGGACCTGCGCCGAGCTGGCTCCAACAGAGGCACAGCAGCGCCAAGATGGTCCGGACAAGTCGCGCCGCGAACGGCACCGTCGTCGCTCCCTTGCAGCTCGGCGCGAATTTTGCCCCAACGGCAGCAGAGAGTCCATGCGACCGGTTTGACCTTCGCCGCGGAACCCAATAGGCGGATGAAACGTGCCAAGCAGCTTTCCGGGAGGTCCTGATGTATCGTGCGCCCGTCGAGGAGATCGCCTTCACCCTCAGACATGTGGTGGGGCTCGACAAGGGGATCGGGGAGGGCCGTTTCGGCGATCTGTCCTCCGACCTCGTCGACGCCGTGCTGCAGGAGGCGGGCCGCTTCGCCTCGGACGAGATCGCGCCGCTCGGGCTGGCGGGCGACCGGCAGGGCGCGCGCTTCAAGGACGGTCATGTGACCATGCCCGACGGCTGGCGCGACCTCTACCATCGCTGGATCGAGGGCGGCTGGAATGGCCTGTCCGGCCCCGTCGACTTCGGCGGCCAGGGCCTGCCGGTCATGCTCGCCATCGCGACGATGGAGATGTGGAACTCCGGCTCCGTCGCCTTCGGCCTCGGCCCGACGCTGACGCAGGGTGCGGTCGAGGCGCTCGACAAGCACGGATCGGACGAGCTGAAGGCCGTCTACCTCGAAAAGCTCGTCTCCGGCGAGTGGATGGGGACGATGAACCTGACCGAGCCGCAGGCAGGCTCCGACCTCAACGCCCTTCGCGCCCGCGCCGTGCCGGTGGGCGACGGCACCTACCGCATCTTCGGCCAGAAGATCTTCATCACCTATGGCGAGCACGATTTTACCGACAACATCGTGCACCTCGTGCTCGCGCGCCTGCCCGACGCTCCGGCCGGAACGCGCGGCATCTCGCTGTTCCTGGTGCCGAAGTTCATTCCCGACGCCGACGGCAGGCCGGCACGGCGCAACGACGCCTTCTGCCATTCGATCGAGCACAAGCTCGGCATCCATGCTTCGCCCACCTGCACGATGATTTATGGCGACGGCCGCGCGGACGGGATGGAGCCCGGCGCCATCGGCTGGCTGGTCGGCGAGGAGAACCGCGGGCTGGCCTGCATGTTCACCATGATGAACAATGCCCGCCTCCAGGTCGGCATCGAGGGCGTGGCGGTCGCCGAGGCCGC
Source organism: Mesorhizobium sp. (assembly GCA_019635735.1). GTDB lineage: Bacteria > Pseudomonadota > Alphaproteobacteria > Rhizobiales > Rhizobiaceae > Mesorhizobium_A. Next base: position 805,237 of record JAHBYX010000001.1, on the reverse strand, counting down.
CTACCAGAAGGCGCTCGCCTATGCCAACGAGCGCCGGCAGGGCAGGGCGCCGGGCTATGCCGGCGAGGGCATGAGCCCGATCGCCGCCCATCCGGACGTCAAGCGCAACCTGCTGACGATGAAGGCGCTGACCCAGGCGGCGCGGGCGATCGCCTATTCCTGCGCGCACGCGCTCGACATGGCGCATTCGTCGGAGGGCGCGGACGCGGCCTTCTGGCAGGAACGCGCCAACCTCTTGACCCCGATCGCCAAGGCGTTCTCGACCGACATCGGCGTCGAGGCGGCCTCGATCGGCGTGCAGATCCATGGCGGCATGGGCTTCATCGAGGAGACGGGTGCTGCCGTGCTCTACCGCGACGCGCGCATCGCGCCGATCTACGAGGGCACCAACGGCATCCAGGCGATCGACCTGGTCACGCGAAAACTGCCGCAGTCGGGCGGCGAGCATGTGCATGCCTACATCGCCGAGCTGAAGGCCGACGCGGACGCGCTGCGCAACTCGAACCTGCCGGGCCTCGGCCGCACCGCCGACCGGCTGGACGCGGCCCTCGCCGACCTCGAAGGGGCGACGCGCTTCCTGCAGAAGGCGCTCTCCGACGGCAAGGTCGCCGAAGCCCTGTCGGGTGCGACGCCCTATCTCCGCCTGTTCGGCCTCGCCTCGGGCGGTGCCTATCTGGCGCGCGGCGCAGTCGCGGGGCGCGATGTCGCCCGCGTGTCGCTGGCGCGCTTCTTTGCGGAGAACCTGATCTCGGAATGCGCGGCACTGCGCGACCGGGTGGAGAACGGGGCGGAAAGCCTCGAAGCGGCCTCGGCCGCGCTGGCGAGCTGAGGTGGCACAATGAGCGAGCACATCGTCGTCGAGCGCCACGGCGCCGTCCAGACCATCCGGATGAACCGTCCGGAGAAGAAGAACGCGATCACGCGCGCCATGTACGGCGCGATGGCGAAGGCGCTGACCGAGGGCGATGCCGACCCGGCCGTCCGCTGCCACGTCATCCTCGGCGTGCCGGGCGCGTATTCGGCCGGCAACGACATGGCCGATTTCATGGTCGTCGCCATGGGCGGCGACGGCGGGACCGAAGTGTTCGCCTTCCTCGAGGCACTCGCCCGATGCGCCAAGCCGATCGTCTCGGCCGCCGACGGCATCGCGGTCGGCATCGGCACGACGATCCATTTCCACTGCGACCTGACCTTCGCCACGCCCCGCACCATGTTCCACACGCCCTTCGTCGATCTGGGCATCGTGCCGGAAGCCGGCTCGACGCTGATCGCGCCGGCGCTGCTCGGCACCCAGGCATCCTTCGCGCTGCTGGCGCTCGGCGAGCCGTTTTCGGCCGAACGCGCCAAGGCGGCGGGGCTGATCTACGAGGTCGTGGCGGAAGACGAGCTGGAAAGCCGCGCCATGGCGGCTGCCGCGACCATCGCCGCCAAGCCGCCGGAAGCTCTGCGCATCTCGCGCGACCTGATGCGGGGCAACCGCGACGCGCTGGTCGAGCGGATCAAGGAGGAGGGCAGGCTGTTCACGGCGCGCCTGAAGTCCGACGAGACGAAGCAGGCGTTGGTGGCGTTTATGAACCGTAAGAAGGGGTAGGGCGGACGGCGGGGCGGTTGTGCTCCTAACTCCCATGTCTGCAATGGGGTGGATTGCTGCCAGTCTGCTTCTGAACGATAATGTGAAGTAAGCTGTCCCCAGACAGCCGACCCAGTGACGCAGTGTGGCCTTCGAGAGGCATGTCCGCGGGCCGTCACCGGTTCAATCGCTAAAGTGACTCAGAACTTGGAAACCAGATTTTCCAGCTTCAGCAACCAGTCGGATATGTCGCGAGCTTCTGCTGGAATTTTGTAGTCGTGAGCCGCCTCATTCCGAACATCATAGTCGCGATCCAACGCCGCCCTGGCTTTTGCGTCCGCATGAAACAGCAAATCGAGCCGTCGACGGACCGACAAGGACTTCATGTTTTCCTTCAAGTAACGCCACGCGTGCCCATCAAGGGTATGCGCTCTTGCATTGGTCTCGATGCGATCCTCGGCTTCCTTCCGAACCAAGTATTCAAACTGAGCCCAACCCAGAAGGTAGAACGCCACATCCAATGACCTGCGGAACTGCTCCAGGTCTGCGGTAGTCCCGCTGCGCTTACGAATTTCTTGGTCAAGCAGAGAAGCGAGCTTGTCGTACGCTCGCCTCGTTTCGTCGACCTTGCTCATTGCTGCACAACGAGGACGTTCAGTGCTGCCTGATCGAAAGCGCTCGTCTCCCTTCGAGACTCCGCTGAGACCAGTCGCCAGTCAGGTTTGCCCGACACACCTTGGTCGATTAGCAGTCGAGTCCCCGACGTCGAAATGATGTCTATCCGACCGCGTGCTCCGATAATGTAGAGAGCACGTGGAACGAAGCTAAGCAATGACTCATTTCCTCTTAAGATATCCAAAATCGGAAGTTCACGATCCGGAACAGCGTACTTTTGCATTAGCTCCTCAGACATCAAGGTCTTGCGCGTCCTCTCGGTCTTGAGGTCGTGATGAGAGACTAACCAGCTTTGAATGTCGGAATACAACTGATCAATCCGGCGGACCCAATCCTCAACCCGCTCAACAACCTGCTGGCGCCGAAAAATCTCCTTGTCGGTCCTTTGCCAGACGTCCAGAGGCACAAGCGTGCTGAAAGCAGGCATTCCGCCTTTGTCCAAGGACATGATCACAAGCTTTAGTCGCTCAATGTTGAAATGCCACGCTTCGGCAACCGCTCCATCTTGGGACGAGGACATCGTCTGGAGCCTTCTATATTGGTCATCGAAGTCACGAGGCTTGGGATCACGCTCCCTCACCTTGATGTCGATCAGAATTTTGCGACCACTCCTGTCGATGGCCTCTATGTCAAATCCCGGACCCTCGGAGGCAGGTCGAATGCTTTCGAACTCGGACACCCTTAAGGTTCGGGCGATCCGCTCTTCAGCGACCTCACGCTCGTCAGCAACGGGGGGCAACACCTGTGCATCGTCTTCAGGAGCGAAATGCGACACGTGGCGCAACGCGGCGGAGGGCCCGAAAAGAACAGTCCGGTTTCCCAAGTTAACCATTACCTGTCGCTGCGACGGATCAGGTGTTACTTCACCGCTCATTATTGTTGGCTCATGCCTTTGTTTGTGAATAGGCGAGGCTGAAACGTGCTTCAAAGGCATCCAGCGGTCAAGGAGCCGTACCATCGCCCATCCCGGTCACGTTCAAAACAAAGATGAACGGCGGGTTTCGGGTAGCCGCGGTAGACAGCCAAATGACCAACATGGGGTCGTAGGCAGACTCTCTAAAGCGGTCGTCCCGCCCGCCCCCCTCACGCATAAAGTCGCGTCTTCTCCCAGCCGCCGTCCTTCAGCGTGAACACCACCCGGTCGTGCAGGCTGGAGGAGCGATCGTGCCGGAGTTCAATCTGTGTCGGCAGGAGGCGGAACCCCGACCAGCAGCGCCGATGGGGATTCGCCGAACGGACAGCGGGCGGCGCGCGGCCGCCCGCTTTCGCCTTGCGGACTACTCGCCTTTCGCCGCGAGGAAATCCGCCACTTCGAGCAGGATGAACTCGTTGTTGGCGGCCTTGCCGATTTCGCGGCCGCCGGAGAAGGGCAGGTTGTTGTCGTTGGCCACCATGATGTGCGTGTCGTCGACGCGCATCACGTCCTCGATGGTGAAGAAGGGGAAGGTGAGCTTGCCGGCGGTCGCGTTCGGCCCGACGATTGCCGCGAGCGCCTTGTTGTCGGGGTCCTGGATGTCCATCAGGTTGATCGTGCCGATGCGGGCGATGAAGCCGTCGTCGCTGATCTTCGCGGTGTCGACCAGGACGATGTTCTTCACCTTGGCGGGCAGCGGATAGCAGGCCGACTTGTCGTCGCTCTTGCATTCGAGGCCGGCGTCGCCCTCGCCATTGTCGCGTTCGATCACCAGTGCGCGGGTGTCGTCGATGAAGTTGAAATCGCCGATCGCGGTCGCGCCCTCGGCAAGCTGGAACTTGTAGCTGGCGCCGGTCCAGTCGCGCTTGGCGGTGTCGAAGGTGATGACGCGCAGGAACGAGCCTTCCGGCTTGCCGTCGTCGCCGAGCAGCGGCTTCTCCAGCATGCCCCAGAGCAGGTTGGTGCCGGGCTGCAGCGCCATGCCCTCGTAGCCGCCGGACCGCTGGACGCGGAAATCCTTGCCCGGAACGGCCGGGACGACGACGCCGGGCGTGTCCGGGCCCTTCAGCGCCTGGCCGTCGAGCATGGTCTGGTGGACGGAGAGCACGCGGCCGTCGAGCGAGGCGCGGATGACGAAGGGGCCGAACTCGTCGCCGAGCCAGATCTCGTCGTTGAGGAACTGGATGCTCTCGGTGTCGAAATCGGCGCCGGTGAGGTAGCGGCTCTCGGTGCCTTCATAGGCGATGCGGAACGGGACCTTGCGGTCGGGATCGCGCAGGAAGACGGTTTCGGCGCGCTCGACCTTGCCGGTGGCGAAGTCCGGCTTCATGCGGTGGAAGAACAGCATCGCGTCCGGGCTGTTGACCTTGGAGCCGAAGCCGTTGTCGGTTAGCGTGTAGACGCTGCCGTCGGCGGCGCGGTTCATGGCGAAGCCCGACATGCCCTGCACCGGCTGGCCGAGGAAGGGCAGCGAGATGCCGGTCGGGTGCTTGCCGTAATTGGCGCCGACGTCGCCCATGACGCTCATCGGCTTCTCGTTGCCTGCCGGCCCGGTGAACTTGCCGGAAATCCAGGCGTCGCGCGGGGCGTCCGCGGGGGGTGCTACCATCGTCATCGCCGGCAGATAGGCATGGCCGGCGAGCCTGGCGGGGAACACCTGTTCGGCCTCAGCCGTCGAGGCGACGGCGATGAGGGCGACAGAGGCGAGTAGCGATCGGATCATGGGTCGGGCTCCTTCGGAGGAATGGAAACCCGGCCGGACTATCCGGCGCGCATGACAGGCCCTCTACGGTTGGATGACAGATTGACGAGGGACTTGAGGATTACGGATAGAGCCGGGTCTTCTCCCAGCCGCCGTCCTTCAGCGTGAACACCACCCGGTCGTGCAGGCGGAAAGGGCGGTCGTGCCAGAACTCGATCTGCGTCGGCAGGATGCGGAAGCCCGACCAGTGGGGCGGGCGCGGGATGTCGCCGACCGGATGGCGGGCGGTGTATTCGGCGACCGCCTTCTCCAGCGCGAAGCGGCTTTCGAGCGGCCGCGACTGCTTCGAGGCCCAGGCGCCGATCCTGCTGCCGCGCGGGCGCGAGGCGTAATATTCGTCCGCCTCGGCGTCGCTGACGATCTCGACCGGGCCGCGCACGCGCACCTGGCGGCGCAGGCTCTTCCAGTGGAAGCACATCGCCGCCTTCATCGAGCCGAGGATCTCGCGGCCCTTGGCGCTCTCGAAATTGGTGTAGAAGACGAAGCCGCGCTCGTCGTAGCCCTTGAGCAGCACCATGCGCACGTCTGGCAGACCGCTTTCATCGACTGTCGCCAACGCTAGCGCGTTCGGGTCGTTGGGCTCGCTCTTCGTGGCGTCGGCGAGCCAGTCGCCGAACAGGCGCAGCGGCTCCTCGGCAAGCGTGAAGTCACCGTCTGTTAACCCTGTTGCGCTCATACTTGTGCCCTGCGAGATGGTCGTGGGGAGATTGCGCATTGTCGCGCGCAGCGCAAGCCGCAGAACGGGGAACGAAGGGGGCCAGCGGCGGACTGGCCGTCGTCTGCGTCGTTGCGGCATTTGCCCTTTCCGGCTGCGGCGGCGGCATGAGCCTCTCCAAGGTCGAGACCGATTCGAGCATCCTCACGAGTTCGGTGGACGCGTCCTACGAGGCGCTGAAGACGTCGCAGACGATTTCCGACCAGGCGACCATCCGCAACGCCGTCTCGTCGGCCAATCTCGAGGAACTGCGCGGCAAGCCGCTCGCCTGGGCGAATGCCGAAACCCGCTCGCGCGGCACGATTTCCGACGTCGTCGAGACGCGCAAGAAGGATGTGCTCTGTCGCACCTTCCGCACCTCGCGCGAGAGCTTCGACGGGGTGGCGATCTATTCGGGCGAGGCGTGCCTCGGTCGCGACGGCGCCTGGTACATGCGCGCATTCGCGCAAAGCTGACGCGACCGCTCTGGAATTTCTTCCTAGACTCGCTCATATACGGGGCAACACAGTCCATTCTGGAATTGGCTCGACATGCGCAATCCCTATGACGTTCTGGGCGTTGCCAAGACGGCTTCGTCCAAGGAGATCAAGGCCGCGTTCCGCAAGGCCGCCAAGCAGCATCATCCGGACCAGAATCCGGACGATCCGAAGGCGAAGGACCGTTTCGCGGCGGTCAACCAGGCCTACGAGATTCTCGGCGACGAGAAGCGCCGGGGCGAGTTCGACCGCGGCGAGATCGACGCCGAGGGCAAGCCGCGTTTCGCCGGTTTCGAGGGAGCGGGCGCGGGCGGCGATCCGTTCGCCGGGTTCCGCCGTTCGGGGCAGGGGCCTGGCGGCGCGCGCTTCGAGTTCCGCTCGACGGGTCCCGGCGGCGGCGCGGGCTTCGGCGACGCGGGCGACATTTTCAGCGATCTTTTCGGCTCGGCGTTCGGCCGCGGCGAACCGGAATTCGCCGCGCGCGGCGCTCCGAGCCAGGACATGAAGGTCAATCTCGACATCTCGATCGAGGAGGCCGCCACCGGTATCCGCAAGACGACGCTGTTCCCGGACGGCCGCAAGGTCGGCGTGCAGCTGCCCCACTATGTCGAGGACGGCCAGGAGATCAGGCTCAAGGGCGAAGGCGCGCTGCTGCCGACCGGCGGGCGGGGCGACGCGGTCGTGAAGATCCGCCTGCGCCGCCACCCGCGCTACACGCTCGACGGCCGCGACCTTCGCGTCGACCTGCCGGTCAGCCTGAAGGACGCCGTGCTCGGCGCCAAGCTGCCGGTCGAGACGCTCGGCGGCCGTGTCGCGGTGACGGTGCCGCCGTGGTCGAGCTCGGACCGCGTGCTTCGCATCAAGGGCCGCGGCCTGCCGACCAAGACCGGCGACAAGGCCGACCTCTACGTGCACGTGCGCGTCATGCTGCCGGAGGGCGGCGACCGCGAGCTCGAGGCCCTGATGAAGAAGCGCGACGCTTGAAGCTGGTCCACCGCTGTGCGATAGCCAGCGCAAAATGACGGTGGCACAGGGAGATAGCGACATGGCGGCTGGACAGGGCCTGATGGCCGGCAAGCGCGGCCTGATCATGGGCGTTGCCAACAACAGGTCGATCGCCTGGGGCATCGCCAAGGCCTGTGCGGCACAGGGCGCCGAACTCGCCTTCACCTATCAGGGCGATGCCTTGAAGAAGCGCGTCGAGCCGCTCGCTGCGGAAATCGGCGCGCATCTCTGCGGCCATTGCGACGTCACCGACCTTGCCACCATGGACGCCTGCTTTGCCGATCTCGAGGCCAAATGGGGCAAGCTCGACTTCCTCGTCCACGCGATCGGATTTTCGGACAAGGACGAGCTGACCGGCCGCTACGTCGATACGACGCAGGCGAACTTCAACCGCACCATGGACATCTCCGTCTATTCCTTCACGGCTGCCGCCCAGCGCGCCGAGAAGCTGATGACCGATGGCGGCTCCATGCTCACGATGACCTATTACGGCGCCGAGAAGGTCATGCCGAACTATAACGTCATGGGCGTGGCGAAGGCCGCGCTCGAGGCGAGCGTTCAGTATCTCGCCGTCGACCTCGGCCCGAAGAACATCCGCGTGAACGCGATCTCGGCCGGGCCGATCAAGACGCTGGCTGCGTCCGGGATCGGCGACTTCCGCTATATCCTCAAGTGGAACGAGTATAACGCGCCGCTGCGCCGGACCGTGACCATCGAGGAGGTCGGCGATACCGGCATGTATCTCCTGTCTGATCTGTCGCGCGGCATGACCGGCGAAGTGCTTCATGTCGATTCCGGCTACCATGTCGTCGGCATGAAGGCCGTCGACGCGCCCGATATCTCGACCGTCTGAGCGGTTACCGAACCTCCGAAAAGGCAGCGGCATGATTTCGCCGATCTATATCGCGCGCCACGGCCAGACCGCCTGGAATGCGACCGCCCGCGTCCAGGGACAGGCGGAAGCCGACCTGAACGAGACCGGCCGGCGCCAGGCGGCCCAGAACGGGCGGACGCTGGCGCGCCTCGTCCCCGATCCGTCCGGGTTCCGCTTCATCGCAAGCCCGATGCGCCGGACGCGCGAGACGATGGAGATCATCCGCGAGACGATGGGTCTACCGCGCGACGGCTACGAACTCGAACCGCGCATCGTCGAGGTGCATTTCGGCGACTGGCAGGGCTATACCTTCGCCGAACTGGAAGCGGCCAATCCGGGGTCGACGGCCACGCGCGATCTGGACAAGTGGAACTTCGTCCCGCCGGGACAGGGGGCGGAGAGCTATGCCATGCTCGCGGAGCGCATAAAGCCCTGGATTTCGCAGCTGCGGGGGCCAGTCATCGTCGTCACGCATGGCGGGGTGATCCGATCGCTCTTCCACGCCCTCAATGGGCTTTCGGATCGCGACGCGTCGATGATGGATGTGGCGCAGGACCGCATTCTCGAGGTCCGCGGCGGCCGGATCGATTGGATCTGATACGCCTGCCTATTCCGGAATGATCTGCAGAACGATCTTCTCGCCCTTGATCTCGTCATAGGAGATCATGACTTCCATGCCTTCGGCATAGTCTTCGACGGCGAATTCTTCCGACAGCTTGAAGGAGTCGCCGCCCTTGAGGGTCAGCGTCATCGTAGACTTGTCGATCTTCGCGATAGTGCCTTCCGCATTGGCGGCGTAAGCGGCCGAAGCAAAAAGAAGAAGTGCGCCCAGTGCCCCGGAAATGGCTTTCATGCGTTCCTCGGTTCTGATTTGGCGCCGCTTGAGCCTGGCGCACATGATGGATGCGTGAGCAAACAGCTAAGCGGGGAATGTGTCAAAAGTTAAATTCAGCTGCCTGCATCTGGTCGCAGCGCGTTTGACCGGTGGATGAAACGCCAATAGAAGGCAGCCCAGACCGGCTGAGAGACTGTTTCGAAATTCTACTCTGGCGGCCATCTGATGGCGGTTTCCGCGCTTCCGGTGCTCACGGACCCAAATGTCCGCTCAGCTCCGGTTCTCGAAACCGCCACCAGCTGACTCGCCAGAGTAGAATTTCGAAGCAGTCTCTGAGACCGACGGGGCTCTCGGCATGTCGCACAACACGTTCGGCCATCTCTTCCGCGTCACGACCTGGGGCGAAAGCCACGGGCCGGCGCTGGGCTGCGTGGTCGATGGCTGCCCGCCAGGGATTCGCTTCAAGATCGCCGACATCCAGCGGGATCTCGACCGGCGGCGGCCGGGGAAGTCCCGTTTCGTGACCCAGCGCCGCGAGCCGGACGAGGTTAAGATCCTCTCCGGCGTCGTGACGGATGCCGACGGCGAGACGATGATCACGACCGGGGCACCCGTCTCGATGATGATCGAGAACGTCGACCAGCGCTCGAAGGACTATGGCGACATCGCCCAGCAGTACCGCCCGGGCCATGCCGACTACACCTACGACCGGAAATACGGCGTCAGGGACTATCGCGGCGGTGGTCGCTCCTCGGCGCGGGAAACCGCTGCGCGGGTTGCCGCCGGCGCTCTCGCCCGCCTCGTCGTGCCCGGCGTCACGGTGCGCGGCGCGCTGGTGGCGATGGGCGAGAAGGAGATCGATCGCACCAATTGGAACTGGAACTTCGTCGAAGATCCGGAGAACCCGTTCTTCACGCCCGATCCGGCTTCGGTGCCGGTGTTCACCGACTATCTCGACGGTATCCGCAAGGCGGGCTCCTCGGTCGGCGCGGTGATCGAGATCGTGGCCGAGGGCGTGCCCGCGGGGCTCGGCGCGCCGCTCTACGCCAAGCTCGACCAGGACATTGCCGGACATCTGATGTCGATCAACGCCGTAAAGGGCGTCGAGATCGGCGAAGGCTTCGCTGCCGCGCGGCTGACGGGCGAACAGAACGCCGACGAGATGCGCATGGGCAATGACGGCAAGCCGGTGTTCCTGTCAAATCATGCCGGCGGCATCCTGGGCGGAATTTCCACCGGCCAGCCGATCGTCGCCCGCTTCGCGGTCAAGCCGACCTCGTCCATCCTCACCCCGCGCAAGTCCATCGACGCCGCCGGCCGCGACGTGGACGTGATGACGAAGGGCCGTCACGACCCATGCGTCGGCATCCGCGCTGTGCCGATCGGCGAGGCGATGGTCGCCTGCGCGATTGCGGATCACTACTTGAGGCACAGGGGGCAGGTAGGCAGTAGGGCAGTAGGGCAGTAGGGCAGTGTATCGCGCTGCCTGAACGCTTAGTAGCCAACTGGCGTCTTTCCCTAACCACCCTATTCCCATATTGCCCTACTGCCCTACTGCCCTGCGAGAAGCGAGTTCCATGCCCTACGATCAGAAGCGCATCGTTGAAGCCCTCCGCGCCTTCGAGCGCGGCGAGATCGTGGTCGTCATGGACGACGACGGGCGCGAGAACGAGGGCGACCTGATTGTCGCGGCGGTCCATTGTACGCCGGAGAAGATGGCCTTCATCGTCCGCCACACCTCCGGCATCGTCTGCGCGCCGATGCCGCGCGAAGAGGCGAAGCGGCTCAATCTGCAGCCGATGGTCGCCGACAATGACAGCGCCCACACGACCGCGTTCACGGTCTCGGTCGATTTCAAGCATGGCACGACGACCGGCATTTCCGCCGACGACCGCACGCTCACCGTGCGCAACCTCGCCAATGGCAATGTCGGCGCGAGCGATTTCGTCCGGCCGGGGCATATCTTCCCGCTGATCTCGCGCGAAGGCGGCGTGCTGATGCGCTCGGGCCATACCGAGGCCGCGGTCGATCTGTGCCGTCTGGCCAACCTGCCGCCGGTCGGCGTCATCAGCGAACTGGTCAACGACAACGGCACAGTGATGCGCGGACCGGAAGTGGCGGCGTTCGCCGCGACGCACGGGCTGAGGCAGATTTCAGTCGCCGACCTAATCGGCTATCGCCAGCGCAAGGAGACCCTGATCGAATGCGTCGGCAGTTTCGACATAGAGACCGCGGGCGGCCGTGCGCAGGCTCATGCCTACACGCTGCCGTGGGATCCGATGCAGCACCTTGCCGTGGTCTTCGGGGACATCCGGGACGGCGAGAACATTCCGGTCCGGCTGCATCCCGAAAATGTCGTCGCCGACGTGTTCGGCCGGTCGAGCCGGCTCGACGCGATCATGCAGCTCATGGCGGAGCAGAAGCGCGGGGTCATCGTCTACCTGCGCGAAGGCTCGGTCGGAGTCGCCCACCAGGCCCGCAACCGTCCGGTGGCCACCGAAATGGAAACGCATGCCGAGGCGCTGCGTCGCGAGAGCGAATGGCGCGAGATTGGGCTCGGCGCCCAGATCCTCAAGCATCTGGGTATCTCCTCGATCATCCTGCTCGCTTCCCGCGAGCGCCACTATGTCGGACTGGAGGGCTTCGGCATCCACATTTCGAAGACCGAAATCCGGTAAGTGCTCGGGCAGATCCGGCTGTCGGGCCAATTCCGGGCGCCCGGCTTCATTCCGCAGGCTGGGGAACGATCGAGGCCGATTCCGGGCTGCGCAATCCCGCCAGGCTTTTCCGGCCGAGAAGGACTGTGAGCAACGCCAAGGCGCCGGCGACAATCGATACCCAGAAGCCGTTGTGCGGGCCGAAGGTGTCGACCGCCCAGCCGGCGATGAAAGCTCCCAGCGCCATGCCGATGCCGATTCCCGTCATCACCCAGGTTACGCCCTCCGTCAGCAATTCCTCCGGAACACGCCGCTCTATCAGGCCGAAGGCGGTGATGAAGGTCGGCGAAATCGCGATGCCGCTGACGAAGACCGCGACCGCCAGCATGGGCACGGTGCCGACGAATGGCAGGGGCAGCGCGGTGAGGGTGATCACACCGATCGCCAAGGCGAGCTGGCGCTCAAGGGGCATGGTGAGACGCAGCGCTCCCATGATCAGGCCGACGACGAAGGAACCGGCAGCGTAGACGCCGATCACGAGGCTCGCGGCATTGGGCTGGCCCAGTTCCCTGGTGATCGCGACCGCGCTGACCTCGGCGGTCGCGAATATCGCGCCGATGAAGATCAGTGCCAGGGTCACGATCTGAACCGGCCTCTGCCTGATCGCCGATCCGGGAGCAGAACTTGCCTGCGTCCGGACCTTTGGCTCCGTCGATCGCTGCAGGATGAACGCGGCCGTTCCGACGGCAAGCGAGACCGTGCTGACGAGCACACCCGCTTCGGGAAACAGGGCCACGCTGAGCCCCACCGCCAGGGAGGCTCCGGCGATGTAGACGAGCTCGTCAGCCGCCGACTCGAAGGCAAACGCGGTGGTGAGTTCCGGCCGGTCGCGAAAGATCTCCGTCCATCGGGCCCGAACCATAGCAGGGACGCTCGGCATGGCCGCTGCGAGAACCGCGGCAAGGAACAGCGTCCATTTCGGCCAGTCCTGATAGGTCGCCAGCATGAGAGCGGCGAACGCGGCGACCGAGATCGCCGTCGTCAGCGGAACGACGCGAGACTGACCCATCCGATCGATGAGGCGCGAGATCTGCGGCGCAGCGAGGGCATTGGTGAGCGCGAAGGTGGCGGATACGGCGCCTGCCAGCCAGTATTCGCCGTGCTTCTGCGACAGCATGGCGACGATTCCGATGGGCGCCATCGCCATCGGCATGCGGGCCACGAACCCCGCCGCCGCGAACCCTTTCGCCCCCCGCACCCGGAATATTTCGGCATAGGGATTCGGCATGAGAATTCTCCTCGATTCTGCCGCGCCGTTCAATTACATACGCAGCGTATGAATTCGAGATAATCACATACGCAGCGTATGTCAATTAGCATACGTCGCGTATGTCAATTGGTGCAGAGAATGGTTCACAAGCCGAGACGGGAAATGATTGCCGAGACGCGGGCGAAGCTGCTTGCGTCCGCGAGGCAGGCGTTCGGCACCGTGGGATACTCGGCCGCGTCCATGGACGACTTCACCGCGGCGGCAGGCCTGACGCGAGGAGCGCTCTACCACCACTTCGGCGACAAGAAGGGCCTGTTCGAGGCAGTGCTCATGCAGATCGACGGGGAGATGTCCGTGCGGCTGAAGGACGTCTCGTCGCGCGCCCCCGACCGTTGGCAAGGGCTGGTGGACGAATGCATCGCCTATATCGAGATGGCGCTCGAGCCGGAGATCCAACGGATCGTTTTCCGTGACGGACCTGCCGTGCTGGGCGATCCGTCGACCTGGCCCAACGCCAGCGGATGCGTCGCGGCGATGACCTCGACATTGTCGGGGTTGCGCCAGGAAGGGACGCTCGCCGATGTCGATCCCGAGGCGGCCGCGCGTCTCGTCAACGGGGCGATGGGGTATGCATCGCAGTGGATCGCCAATGCCGACGATCCCGAGGCGACGTCGCAGAAGGCTGCGGAGGCACTGCGGACCATGCTGGAGGGCTTGCGGGCCACCAGTTCGCCCAAGGTCTACTGAGCCCACTCGATCCTGGGTCGGCTTGCCCCTCGCATTGGCCGCTTGTTCGTCCTATACCGGCCACATGACCACCCGCCTGTACAGCCATCCGATCCATCTTGACCATCTGACACCGCCGGGACACCCGGAGCGGCCGGACAGGCTGCGGGCGATCGAAAAGATCCTCGAGCACGAGGCCTTTGCCACGCTCGATCGGGTGCAGTCGCCTATGGGCGACCCGGCGACCATCCTGCGCGTGCATCCACGGCACTATGTCGACCGGATCGAGGCCGCCATACCCGAGACGGGGATGGCTCGCATCGATGCCGACACCTCGGTCAGTCCGAAGAGCTGGCAGGCGGCCCTGACCGGCGTCGGCGCGGCCTGCGCGGCCGTCGACGACGTCTTCGCGGGCAGGGCGGCCAACGTTTTCGTCGCCGCCCGTCCGCCGGGACATCACGCCGAGAAGGTCACGGCGATGGGCTTCTGCCTGTTCAACAATGCCGCCGTAGCCGCCCGCCATGCCCAGAAGGCCCACGGTGCCGAGCGCGTCGCGATCGTCGACTGGGACGTGCACCACGGCAACGGCACGCAGGACATCTTCTGGACCGATCCGTCGGTGCTCTACTGCTCGACGCACCAGATGCCGCTTTATCCGGGCACCGGGGCGAAGGACGAGACCGGCGTCGGCAACATCGTCAACGCGCCGCTGGCGCCGGACACCGACGGCGAGGTCTTCCGCGACGCCTTCGAGAGCCGCATCCTGCCGGCGCTCGATGCCTTCCGGCCCGATCTGATCATCATCTCGGCCGGTTTCGACGCGCATCACCGCGACCCTCTGGCCGAGATCAATCTCGTCGAGGACGACTTCTCCTGGGCAACCGGCAAGCTGATGGACCGCGCCGGGCGCTTTTCGTCCAACCGGCTTGTCAGCCTGCTGGAGGGTGGCTACGACCTGCAGGGTCTGGCGCTGTCCGTGGCCGCTCATGTCGGCCGCCTGATGAGAGGTTGACCCATGGCCGATGAAGCCAATGACGACATCAAGGCAATGAGCTTCGAGCAGGCGCTGGAGGCGCTGGAGCGCATCGTCGAGAACCTGGAACGCGGCGACGTCCCGCTCGACCAGTCGATCCGCATCTACGAGCGCGGCGAAGCCTTGAAGGCGCATTGCGACCGGCTGCTGAAGGCCGCCGAGGACAAGGTCGAGAAGATCCGCCTGACCCGCGACGGCAAGCCGGCCGGCGTCGAGCCGCTCGACGGAGCCTGACCGCTCCGCAAATTGCGCATCTGCCCCGTGCGGCCTATATTAGCCAAGCTTGGCTAAGGAACATCCGCATGCGCAAGGTCAACATGCTCGAAGCGAAGAACTCGCTGTCGCGACTGGTCGAGGCCGTCGAGAGCGGCGCCGAGACAGAGATCATCATCGCCCGCAACGGGAAGCCTGCTGCTCGCCTGGTTGCGGTCCAGCCCGCTGCGGCGGGCAAACGTCCGCTGGGGCTCTACCGCGACGGTAGTCCACCACTCGATCTGGATCGGTTCAACGCGGCCGACAAGGAAATCGAAGAGCTCTTTCAGGGCGGACCCGTGTGAGGCTCCTGCTAGATACCCATGTCGCGCTCTGGGCGGCAAAGACCCCGGAACGCATTGCCGCCGACATTCGCTCATTGATCGAGGACCCTGCGATCGGAGTCTACGTATCAGCAGCTTCGATCTGGGAAATCGCGATAAAGAGGGGGCTGGGTCGCGGAGAACAGCCGCCCTTTTCTGCAGCGGAGTCGATAGAGGTGTTTCGTCAACTCCGCTTCGACCTGCTTCCGATCAGCGTCGAGCATGGGGCAGCAGTTGAGGGATTGCCCCGCATTCACGGCGATCCCTTCGACCGGTTGCTTGTAGCTCAGGCCATGGTCGAGCAGATGCGGCTAGTTACCCACGACAGGCGACTTGCCGGTTATCTGGACGAGGTCATCCTGGTAGGCTGATCGCCTGCTCAGCTCGTGATGCGCGGGCTGTTGATGACCTTCAGGAACAGCGCTTCCATCGCTTCCGCAATACCCTCCGTCGGGCTTACCTCGAAATAGAGGCCCGGCGAGGCGCACTGCGACATCTTCGTGCCGATCTCGCTGCTGAAGGGTGCGATCCAGGTCTGGTACCAGCCGTTCGTCGGAAGCGGCAGATAGGTGGTGTACAGCGCGGCGATGCGGATGCCCCGTGCTTTCAGCTGTTCGCAGACCTTGAGGTCGATCGGCTCCTGACACCGGCCGCCGGTCGTCTTCTTGGTGCAGGTGTTCGGCTTGTGGCTGTCGCCGACCCCGTCCGAGACGAAGAACACCACCTTCTGGCGGTGGGACGCGTCCTTGCCGGAGCCGGGAGTTCCGATCTTGTCGTTGAGCGAAGCGAAGGTCGTGTCGAAGTTCGTCTGCTGGTCGTTGTCGTAGTTCTGATTCGGGATCGTCATCAGATCCACCTGGTTCGCCTTGGCCTTGGCCTTTTTCATGTTGGCCGTCGGCGACGTCAGTTCCTTCAGCCCCAGCGCTGTCGCGTCCTTTCCGAACGTGTAGAGCCCCATCCTGAACTGGTCGGAATGGACCCGCACCTCCTCGGCCTTGACGAAGAGCTGCTCGGTGGCCTGCCGCACGACATCGATGCGCATCGTCACGTTCAGCTTCTTGGCGAGCTTGTAGTAGTTGTTGGCGTTCGACAGGTCGTGGCAGGCGAATGCGCAGCTGTCGGACGTATTGGCGACCATCGTCGCGACGTCTTTCGGCGTGGCCGCCACACCCATCGAAGGGGAGTTGTCGAGCAGCATGTAGAAGTCGATGTAAGGCGCGGTCTGAATGGAGGCTTTAACGGAGCCGTCGACCGGGAGGGAATCCTCGCCGACCAGGCGCATGAAGTTCATCGGCACATGGGCCTTGTAGTCGACGTTGGCAACGATCTCCGAGCCTTCCTGTGAAAAGGAGGCGGATAGCTCATCGAGCGTGAAGCCGCCCTTGCCTATGATGTAGGCCCGGAAGATATTGAGCGCGTCCTCCTTGGCGTCCTGTTCGGTCCAGTCCGCGTCGAACACGCCGCCGTTCTTGTAGGTCGGCGAGCCGCGCGAAACAGCGCCGAGCGCCGCAGCGTCCGCGGCACCGTTCAGCAGAGAGCGGATGCGCAAGGCTTCAGCATAGTCGACCGCGATGCCGATACTGCCGATCAGCGGCAATGCCGTGAGCGAGAGCATCATCGCGTAGCTGCCTGAACGGCTTGCAAGGAATTTCCGGAAAAGGGACATCGCCAATACCCGCGGCTGAATTTTCGCCCACCATAGGCTGCGCGGGTAAAGGCTTTGCCCGAAAGCGATGGTGAATGTGAGCCTAACGCACAGAACGCCCAGCAGCTTGGCGCGCTGCGAGTCCTGCGCCTATATTGGCCTGACAGGAGCGACAGCCGAATGAGCTACTTCCCCGTCCGAGATCCCGAGCCTGGAGATGCCTTCTCCTGCGATGCGATCGAACTGATGGTCATTCCCAACGCCAAGGACATCGGCGGGTTCGAGGTGCGCCGGGCTTTGCCGACCGCGAAACGGCGGCTGGTCGGCCCGTTCATCTTCTTCGACCGGATGGGGCCTGCGATCCTGCGGGCAGGGCAGGCGATGGACGTGCGCCCGCATCCGCATATCGGCCTGTCGACGGTCACCTATCTCTTCGACGGCCGCATCCGCCATCGCGATTCGCTCGGCACCGAGATGGTCATCGCGCCCGGCGACGTGAACCTGATGACGGCGGGACGCGGCATCGTCCATTCCGAGCGCACGCCCGAGGAGCTTCGCGGGGCGCCTATGTCAATCTCCGGCCTGCAGACATGGATAGCGTTGCCCGACGGCAAGGAGGAGATCGCGCCGGAATTCGCCAACACGCAGAGGGCGCATTTGCCCGACTTCGACGACGGCGGCGTTTCCGGCTCGGTTGTGATCGGCGCGTTCCAGGGTCTCGCCTCGCCGGTGAAAGCCTATTCCGACACGCTCTATGCCTCGCTCCGCCTCGATCCCGGGGCGCGCGTGCAGATCCCGGCCGACGCCGAGGAGCGCGCGGTCTACGTCCTCGAAGGCTCCGTGATCATTGCCGGCGACCGCTTTCCGTCCGACCGCCTGCTGGTCTTCCGACCCGGCGACGAGATCGTCGTCTCGTCGGAAAACGGCGCGCATTTCATGCTGTTCGGCGGCGCCTCTCTCGGCTCGCCCCGCCACATCTGGTGGAATTTCGTCTCGTCGTCGAAAGAACGCATCGAACAGGCCAAGGAGGAATGGCGCACGGCGAGGTTCGACATCGTTCCCGGCGACGAGGAAGAATACATTCCGTTGCCCGCGGGATAGTGTGCGACGCCGGTTCACGTTTACTTTTCGGGCCGCACTGCCTATGTCGGCTGTAATACAGCATGAAGAAGCCGGACAATCTTGCCCTCACCGTCCACGCCACTCCTCGACAAGGTCCGTATCCCGGCGGACCTGCGCAAGCTCTCCGAAGCTGAGCTGCCTCAGCTCGCCGGGGAACTGCGCGAGGAACTGATCGACGCCGTCTCGCAGACCGGCGGCCACCTCGGCGCGGGCCTGGGCGTGGTCGAGCTGACCGTCGCTCTCCATTATGTCTTCAATACTCCCGAGGATCGCCTGATCTGGGACGTCGGCCACCAGGCCTATCCGCACAAGATCCTGACCGGTCGGCGCGACCGCATCCGCACGTTGCGGGCAGAGCACGGCCTTTCGGGTTTCACCAAGCGCGCCGAAAGCGAATACGATCCGTTCGGCGCCGCGCATTCGTCGACCTCGATCTCGGCCGGTCTCGGCATGGCGGTCGCGCGCGACCTGAAGGGCGGCAGGAACAACGTCATCGCGGTGATCGGCGACGGCGCGATGTCGGCCGGCATGGCCTACGAGGCGATGAACAATGCCGGCGCGCTCGATGCGCGGCTGATCGTCATCCTCAACGACAACGACATGTCGATCGCGCCCCCCACCGGGGCGATGAGCGCCTATCTCGCCCGGCTTGCCTCGGGACGCACCTATCTCGGCCTGCGCGACTTCGGCAAGAAGCTGACATCGTATCTCGGCAAGCGCGCCGACCGCGCCATCACCCGGGCAGTCGAGCATGCGCGCGGCTACGTCACCGGCGGGACGATGTTCGAGGAACTCGGCTTCTACCACATCGGGCCGATCGACGGGCACAACCTGGAGCACCTGATCCCGGTGCTGAAGAACGTCCGCGACAATGGCGACGGGCCGGTGCTGATCCACGTCATCACCAAGAAGGGCAAGGGCTATGCCCCGGCCGAAGCCGCGTCCGACAAGTATCACGGCGTCAACAAGTTCGACGTCATCACCGGTGCCCAGGCCAAGGCGCCTGCCAACGCACCTGCCTACACGAAAGTCTTCGCCGAGAGCCTTATCGAGGAAGCGCTGCGCGACGAGAAGATCGTCGCCATTACCGCGGCGATGCCGACGGGCACCGGCCTCGACCTGTTCGGCGAGGCGTTTCCGACCCGAACCTTCGACGTCGGCATCGCCGAGCAGCATGCCGTGACATTCGCGGCCGGTCTGGCGACGGAAGGGTTCAAGCCTTTCGCCGCGATCTACTCGACCTTCCTCCAGCGCGCCTACGACCAGGTCGTCCACGACGTGGCGATCCAGAAGCTGCCTGTGCGCTTTCCGATCGACCGTGCCGGCTTCGTCGGAGCCGACGGTCCGACCCATTGCGGCGCCTTCGATGTCGGCTTCCTCGCATCGCTTCCGGGTTTCGTGGTGATGGCCGCCGCCGACGAAGCTGAACTGCGCCACATGGTCCGCACCGCCGCCGAATACGACGATGGTCCGATCTCCTTCCGCTACCCGCGCGGCAACGGCGTCGGCGTCGAGATGCCGGCGCGGGGGTCGTTCCTCGAAATCGGCAAGGGACGGATCGTCCGCGAGGGAACCAAGGTGGCGCTTCTGTCCTTCGGCACGCGGCTGGCCGACTGTATCCTCGCGGCAGAGGAACTGGATGCCGCCGGCCTGTCCACGACAGTCGCCGATGCCCGTTTCGCCAAGCCGCTCGACCACGATCTCCTGCGGCGGCTGGCGCGCGAGCACGAAGTGCTGATCACGGTCGAGGAGGGCGCGGTCGGCGGTTTCGGCAGCCAGGTTCTGCAGTTCCTTGCCACGGAAGGGCTGCTCGACAACGGGCTCAAGGTCCGCCCGCTCTGCCTGCCGGACGAGTTCACCGACCATGCCAAGCCCGAGAAGATGTACGCCGAGGCGGGGCTCGACGCAGCAGGCATCGTGCGCACCGTGTTCGCCACGCTGCATCGCGAGATCCGCGCCGCCCGCGCCTGAGCGCTCGGCGCGGCGCTTGAATCACTGCATCAACCGCATGAATCGGATTGGCGGCTTCGTCGCATAACGCTCTGTTTACGCTGCGGTTTGGCGTTTCCCTAACCCTGTCCCTTGGCCGTTTCTCAATCGGTCGCTGGTAAGACGTCTTCCCGGGACAGGGAGCCGAAGACCATGAAAACCTCCATCGCCGCGACGCTCGCGCTGGCTGCCGGGTTAACGCCGGCCCTCGCCGAGCAGCGCTACGATCGCCGGCTGGAAGCGGCCGCGATCCGCATCGTCGCCGCGAAGATGGGCGACCTGCGCGGCGGGTTCGGTCTCGATGAACGGCCTGTCTTCGTCGCACCGATCGGTGTCGCCCCGTCACCTCCTGTCTCGCTGCTGTCCTCGACCGGCGCCGTCGGCTCGACCGGTTCGGGCAACGCCGGACCTGGCGAATACAGGTCCTTCTGAGGCGCTCCTCGCGCTTGCTTTCGCCGGCCCTACCGGTCAAGGAAGCGGCATGTCCGCCGCAAGCCCAGCCACCCGCCAGCGTCTCGACGACCTTCTCGTCGGCCGCGGCCTGTTTCAGTCCCGCTCGCGGGCGCGCGACGCGATCGAGCGCGGCACGGTCAGCGTGTCCGGCAAGATAGAGACCCGGCCCGGCAGGCCGGTCGAACCGGGCGTGGAGATCGTCGTCGAAGATCCGGCACGTGGCTACGTCTCGCGTTCCGCCCTCAAGCTCGTCGCCGCCCTCGACCATTTCGCGATCGATGTGACGGGCGCCGCCGCCCTCGACGTTGGCGCGTCGACCGGCGGCTTCACGCAGGTCCTGCTCGAGCGCGGCGCCGCGTCGGTCATTGCCCTCGACGTGGGGCGCGACCAGCTGCACAAGACCCTTCGGGCCGATCCGCGCGTGAGGGCGATCGAAGGGCTCAATGCCCGAGATCTGACGATCGAACATCTCGGCGGGGTTCGGCCGGGGATCGTGGTCGCCGACGTCAGCTTCATCTCCCTGAAACTCGCGCTGCCTCCGGCGCTCGCGCTCGCCGCGCCGGGCGCTGCGGCGACGCTTCTCGTCAAGCCGCAGTTCGAGGCAGGGAAAGAGGCGATCGGGAAGGGCGGGCTGCTGCGCGATCCGGCGCAGGGGCCGAGGATCGCCGAGGACCTGTCGGCCTGGCTCGACGCCCAGCCGGGCTGGCGTTCGCTCGGCGTCATCGCCTCGCCCATTGAAGGCGGCGACGGCAACCGTGAGTTTCTGCTCGGCGGGAGGAAGGACCGATGACCGTGCGGCTCCTGATCGACAGTCTTGGCAGCCATGGCGACGGCATCGCGCGCACCGAGCGCGGCCAGGTCTTCGTGCCGTTCACCCTGCCGGGCGAAGTCGTCAGCGCCGCCGTCGAGCGCGACCGGGGCACGCTGATGGCGGTGGTGGAGCCATCGCCGCACAGGGTCGAGGCGCCGTGCCGGCATTTCGGCACCTGCGGCGGCTGCTCGCTCCAGCACATCGAGGCGCAGGCCTACCGGGCGTTCAAGGCAGAACGCGTCGCCGCCGCTCTGACGCGCGAGCGCATCGAGATCGAGCTCGAACCTCTCATCTCCTGCGCGCCCGACAGCCGCCGCCGCGTCGTGCTGAGCGCACGGAAGACGGCCGGCGGGACGCTGCTCGGCTATCACCGCATGCAGTCGTCCGAGATCGTCGATATCGAGGAGTGCCGCATCGCGCTGCCTTCGATCGTCTCCGCCCTGCCGATGCTGCGGAACCTCGCGGCGCTGGCCTGCCGGACAGCCACTCCGTTCCACCTCACCGTCACGGCCACGGACAACGGCCTCGACGTGGCCTTCGCCGAGTCGGGCACGCTGCCCGACGCGGGCCGCCGCGAAGCCGCCGCGTTCGCATTGCGCGAGCGCGTCGCGCGCCTCTCCGTCGACGGCGAGGTCCTCGTCGAGGCGCGCAAGCCGGCAGTGCGCTTCGGCACGGCAGAGGTCACGCCGCCCCCGGGCGGCTTCCTGCAGGCGGTGGCATCCGCGGAGGAGGCAATGGCCTCCCTGGTTATCGGGCATATGGCCAGGTCGAAACGCGCCGCCGACCTCTTCAGCGGCTCGGGCGCCTTCGCGCTCCGCCTCGCGCAGCACTGCGAGGTACATGCGGTCGAGGGCGAAACGGCCGCGCTCGCCGCCCTCGACCGGGGCTTTCGCTTCACAAGCGGCCTGAAGCGCGTCACGACGGAAAAGCGCGATCTCTTTCGTCGCCCGCTCACCTTCAAGGACCTAGACGCATTCGACGGCATCGTCTTCGACCCGCCGCGCGCGGGTGCCGAGGACCAGTCGCGCCAGATCGCGCGGTCGGGCGTACCGAAAGTGGCCGCCGTCTCCTGCAATCCGGTGACGCTCGCCCGCGACCTGCGCATCCTCATCGATGGCGGCTACAGGCTCGTGAGCGTGACGCCCGTCGACCAGTTCCTCTGGTCGCCGCATGTCGAGGCCGTCGCGCTTCTGGAGAGGCCGCGCAAGCGGCGGTGACCGTCAAACCTTTGCAAGAAGCCGGTCGACGAAAGCCGGCACCGTCGTCGAGGCCGGCCCCCGTATCACTTCCGCAAAAAGGCTGGTGTTGTCGGAATTGTCGAGATTGATCTCGATCGTGTGCGCACCGCTCGCGCCCGCCTCCTCGACGAACTGCGCGGCGGGATAGACGTTGCCGGAGGTGCCGATCGCTATGAACAGCTCGGCCTGTCCGAGCGCGCGATAGATGCGTTCCATGTGATAGGGCATTTCGCCGAACCAGACGATATCGGGCCGCATCCGGCCGACGATCGAGCAGTGGGGGCATTGGGAATAGGTCGACATGTCGGCCTTCCACGAACAGCGCATGCCGCAGGCTTCGCACAGGCCGGAGTTCAACTCGCCATGCATGTGTATGAGCCGCCGCGAGCCGGCCGATTCATGCAGGTCGTCGACGTTCTGGGTGACCAGCAGGAAATTGTCCCGCCACGCGCCTTCCAGTCGCGCCAGCGCGTGGTGCGCGGCATTGGGCTTGGCGTCGCGAAGCTGGCGCCGCCGCTTGTTGTAGAAATCGTGCACCTTGACCGGATTGTGGGCGAACCCCTCCGGCGTCGCCACCTCGCGATGGTCGATTTTCGACCACAAGCCGTTCCTGTCGCGGAACGTCTCAAGGCCGGACTCGACGGAAACGCCGGCGCCGGTGAGGATGACGATGGAGGGGGGCTTAGGCACTGGCTCGGAGTATTTCCCTGGCGGCAAAGAATTCCGGCATTGAGAAGTTCGGCACTTTTTCGAGGATGCCGATCTGTTCGAGATTTGCGATTGTCATCCTTGCCGCTCGGTGGGTGACACCGAGCAAATCCTGGACCGCGGGGGCGCTCACCATTGGCTTTGTGAAAAGGTGGTCGATAAGGATGAGAATGTTGGTCGAGCGATAGTTGGCCATTGCTCGCTGGCGATACTCGTCCTGGAGACTTATCATCCGGTCGATGACATCAACTGAGGCGGTGCATGTGTCGCTACAGATTTCAAGAAAAAAGATGATCCAATCCGTCCATCTTCCCTTCGTTGATACATCGAACATTCGGTCTATGTACTCTTCCTTACGTGCCTCCATGCTGGCGCTTGGATAGAAGACTGCATTCGCGATCAGCCCGCGCGAGAGGAACAGCAAAGGGATCAGAATCCGACCAACGCGTCCGTTGCCATCCGCGAATGGGTGGATTGTCTCGAACTGGTAGTGAACAAGGGCGGCCTCGATCAAAGGTGGAATGTCCGTGACGTCGGGGCGATTTATGAACGCCTCGAGTTTGTCCATCGCCTCCTGGGTTTCTCGGGGTGGTGGGGGCACGAACCGAGCGGCGTCGATTGTTGCGCCTCCTATCCAGTTTTGGTCCTGTTTATATTCGCCAGGCCTCTTGTTTCCGCCTCTGCCGAGGGGCAGTCCAGCCAACAGTTTCGAATGCGTCTCGCGAATGAGCCGGTGGCAGATCGGAAGCTCGTCCATAAGCGTCACTGCGTGCGTCAGTGCGGTGACGTAATTCAGGACCTCCCGGGTGTCGGTTCTGGCATTCTGTTCAGCGCCGGCTTCGAGAAGTGCGAGTTCATCGCTGGTCGTGAAAGTGCCCTCCATCGCTGATGATTGTAGCGCTTCGCGGCGCTGCAAAGGCCTGATGATGAGGTTCGGATTTCTGAGCTGCGAGAATTTCGCATTCAACGTTCCGATGCCAGCCATGGCTTCGCCGAACGGGCTGAACAGCGCGGCAAGGTCGAGTTGTGGGGGAAGTTCGGCTGGTACATACGCCAAAGCGCCCTGAATAGTGGGAATCAGGTTGCCCGGCGATCGCGTATCGAAGATTCTGGTGTCCATTGCGATACGGAATAGCCCATTTAGTATCACTCTCTCCGATAGTCGCTACTTGTGTATCATGTCAATGAGATTTCGATACCAACCGTGCTGTTAGGTATCACGCCTTCGTCCCGCCGACCGTCATCTGGTTCATCCTGAGGTGCGGCTGGCCGACGCCGACGGGCACGCCCTGGCCGGCCTTGCCGCACATGCCGATGCCGGTGTCGAGCTTCATGTCGTTGCCGACCATCGTCACGCGGTGCATCGCGTCCGGCCCGTTGCCGATCAGCATCGCGCCCTTGATCGGCTGGGTCACCTTGCCGTCCTCGATCATGTAGGCCTCGGTGCAGCCGAACACGAACTTGCCGGAAGTAATGTCGACCTGGCCGCCGCCGAAGGAGACGGCGTAGATGCCCTTCTTCACCGAGGCGATGATCTCCTCCGGCGTCTTGTCGCCGGCGGTCATGTAGGTGTTGGTCATGCGCGGCATCGGCTGGTGGGCATAGCCTTCGCGGCGGCCGTTGCCGGTGGGCTTCATGCCCATCAGCCGCGCGTTCTGGCGGTCCTGCATGTAGCCGACCAGCTTGCCGTCCTCGATCAGCACGTTGTAGGCCGAAGGAGTGCCTTCGTCGTCGATGGTCAGCGAACCGCGCCGCTCCATGATCGTGCCGTCGTCGACGACGGTGACGCCCTTCGCCGCGACCTGCTGGCCGAGCAGCCCGGCGAAGGCGGAGGTCTTCTTGCGGTTGAAGTCGCCTTCCAGTCCGTGCCCGACCGCCTCGTGCAGCATCACGCCCGGCCATCCGGAGGACAAGACGATGTCGAATGTGCCGGCGGGGGCGGGGACTGCAGCCAGATTGACGAGCGCTTGCCGCAGCGCCTCGTCGGCGCCGTCCTTCCACGCACCTTCTGCGATGAATTCGTCAAAGCTCCTGCGGCCGCCCATGCCGTAGGAGCCCGTCTCCTGCCGGTCGCCCTCGCCGACCATGACCTGGACGCTCATCCGGACGAGCGGGCGGATGTCGCGCGCCACCTGGCCATCGGCGCGCAGGATCTCGACATGCTGCCACGAAGCTGTGAGCGAAGCGGTGACCTGGCGCACGCGGGGGTCGCGGCCGCGCAGATAGGCATCGATCTCCTGCAGGATCTTCGCCTTGGCCTCGAAGGCGGGGGCTTCGATCGGGTTGGCTTCGCCATAGAGGTGGCGGTTCGTCTTTGCCGGAGCATCCGCCAGCGTGCCGGAATAGCCGGCCTTGACCGCCGACACGGCGTCCGCCGCGCGGCGCAGCGCGGCGCCCGAAAGCTCGCTCGAATGCGCGTAGCCGGTCGCCTCGCCCGCCACCGCCCGCAGGCCGAAACCCTGGTCGGTGGAAAAATTGGCCGTCTTCAGCCGGCCATTGTCGAACATCAGCGCTTCGGACTGGCTCTGCTCGAGGAACAGTTCGCCGTCGTCCGCGCCGGTGACCGTATCGCGCACGAGCCGCCGGATCTCGTCGTCGGAAATGTCGAACTGGTTGAGAAGACTGTCCATAAGGCGGGTCCCGACATGTTGGCTTCACGCCAGCATATAGGCACCACCTGTCAGCGCAGCAATCGGAAGCTACTCGCTGTCAGCGCAGCAATCGGAAGCTACTCGACGGACTCCTTCATATCGCCGATGAAGGAATCCCAGGTCGCCAGCTGCGCTTCCAGATTCGCCCGCGTGATGCCGCCCTTGAAATCGACATCCATCTTGAAGTTGGATCCGTCCTTCTCATAGGCCTTGATCCAGCGGTACTTGGCGTTCCATTCGTTCGCCTTCTCGGCAGAGTATTCGTCGGTGTAGCCGGACGACAGCTGGATGGACCTGCAATCCTTGGCTTCCTTGCAGCCGTAGAACCAGATCACGTATTTCATGCCCTGGATGCGGCCGTTGATCATCGGATCGCCGGAACTGTCCTTCTCCAGCGAGGCCGAGCCGAAGCCCTTGGCGAGTTCGAGCACGAGATCGGCGTCCGCGGTCATGTAGACCTGCGCCTGCTCCTGCGCCGATGCGGCGAATGAAAGAAACGTAGCGACGACGGCGCCCACAGCGCCGAACCAACGACGTATGCGCATCGAAAGGCCCCCAAACGGACATTCCGTCCGCTGAGACTATCCGTCAGACTCCGATCGAACGCAAGGACGAGTTACGTTACGGAAGCGCGGCGAATGCCTCCCCAAACCCGGTCAGGTCCACCGGGATGCCGATGCCTTCCTCGGGGGCCTGGAAGACGATGAATACGGCCGCCTTGCCGTTCTTGAACGTGTCGAGGAGCTGCTTCTCGAGGATGACCTCGGCATAGCATCCGTCCTCGAAGCAGCGCGCGAAATAGGCGCGGCCGATATCCTTGCCGTCGACATAGAGGCCGAGCCCGTTCGGCAGGAGCACGCCGAGAGGCGTCAGCACCCGCAGGATCTCCGCCTTGTTGTCGGCGGTGCGGAACACGACGACGGAAAGGCCCATCTCCGGCCGCTCCTCGGCGACCACGTTCTGCATCATCGCGCATTGCTCGGCCGTGGCGCCGGCCGGAGTGGAGCAGACCATCGACCAGGCACCATGAGTGCCTTTCACGGTTTCCTTCTGCTGCGCCAGGGCGGGCGTCCACGCCGCCGCGCAGCACGACAGGAGCGCAGTCAGGATAGTGCGACGGATCATTGTGAACTCCGTGACGAATCAGGCAAAGCTACCTTGCCAGGCCCGGCTTTTCAAAGCCGACGGGTCCGCACGTTCCCGAAGCCCGTCGCAAACATGCTCTCAATGGCAAATCCGTCGGAATTGCGGCTTGCCCTACGGAAGCGGAGGACGCGGCGAATCCGCCAGATCGCGGACAATTTTCGACGCGCTTTCAGGCATTTCCGCAAGGCCGGCGCGCCGCGCGCAAAAATGCCGCACGCGGCGGACAATGGCTTTCTTGCGGTCGGATTGAGAGTATGGTTTTAACGGCGCCAACGTGGGACCCTGCCCGTTGTGCCGGGGCCGGACGGAACGTTGCGGGAGACGATCGTCGTGATGAAGAGATTTCTAGGCAGCCTCACGGCAATTTCGGCCTCGCTGGCCGCAGGTTCGGCATTTGCCGCACAGCCTGAGCCTTGGCAGACGCGGTTCCAGCCCGCGGCGACCGCCATCATGGAACAGGTCGAGTGGTTCGAGGTCTACACGCTCTGGTTCATCATCCCGATCTCGGTCTTCGTCCTGATTCTGCTGGCGATCGTCATCGTCAGGTTCCGCGCGAGCGCCAACCCGGTCCCGTCGCGCACCAGCCACAACACGCTGATCGAGGTGATTTGGACCGTCGGGCCCGTCGTCGTCCTGCTCTTCCTCGCGGTTCCCTCCTTCCAGCTCCTGACGGCTCAGTATACGCCGCCGGAGGACCCGGCGCTGACCGTCAAGGCGACCGGCAACCAGTGGAACTGGGACTATGAGTATCAGATCGATGAGCCTCTGAGCTTCAACTCGGCGATGCTCCAGGAAAACGCGCGCCAGGCGGCAGGCAAGGAAGACAAGGCCATCTATCCGCGCCTTCTCGCGGTCGACAACGAGGTCGTCGTGCCGGTCAATTCGACCGTGCGTGTTCTCGTGACCGCAACCGACGTTATCCATGCCTTCGCCATGCCTGCCTTCGGCATCAAGACCGACGCCGTGCCCGGCCGCATCAACGAGATCTGGTTCAAGGCGACGAAGGAAGGCCTCTATTACGGCCAGTGCTCGGAACTCTGCGGCAAGGACCACGCCTTCATGCCGATCGCGATCCGCGTCGTCACGCAGGACCAGTACACGACGTGGCTGACGGCCGCGAAGACCGATCTGCCGGGCGCCAACCGCGCCCTGATGGCGGCGGTCGACTCGAACAAGAAGGTTGCCGACGCGGGCGAGTGAGCCCTTGCGTCGCGATACTCGGAAGGAACGGAGCGGACACATGGCAGGCGCTGCAGCTCACGACGATCACGGCCACGCGCACGGTGCACCGACCGGCTTCGCCCGGCGCTGGCTGTTCTCGACCAACCACAAGGACATCGGGACGCTCTACCTGATCTTCGCGATCATCGCGGGCATCATCGGCGGCTTCCTGTCGGTGATGATGCGCTGGGAACTCGCCGAGCCGGGCATCCAGATCTTCACCGGCCTGGCCGAGATGGTCTACGGTTTCGAGGGCGATGCCGCGATCGACGGCGGCAAGCACATGTATAACGTGTTCACCACCGGCCATGCGCTGATCATGATCTTCTTCATGGTCATGCCCGCGCTGATCGGCGGCTTCGCCAACTGGATGGTGCCGATCATGATCGGCGCGCCTGACATGGCGTTCCCGCGCATGAACAACATCTCGTTCTGGCTGCTTCCGCCTGCCTTCATCCTGCTGCTGATCTCGATGTTCGTGCCCGGCCCGACCGGCGGCTTCGGCGTCGGCGGCGGCTGGACTATCTATCCGCCGCTGTCGACCACGGGCCAGCCCGGCCCGGCGATGGATCTTGCAATTCTTTCGCTCCACATCGCGGGCGCCTCGTCGATCCTCGGTGCGATCAACTTCATCACCACGATCTTCAACATGCGCGCCCCCGGCATGACGCTGCACAAGATGCCGCTGTTCGCCTGGTCGGTGCTGATCACCGCCTTCCTGCTGCTCCTGTCGCTTCCGGTTCTGGCCGGTGGCATCACGATGCTGCTGACCGACCGCAATTTCGGCACCGCCTTCTTCGCGCCCGACTTCGGCGGCGATCCAATCCTGTTCCAGCATCTGTTCTGGTTCTTCGGTCACCCGGAAGTCTACATCCTGATCCTGCCGGGCTTCGGCATCGTCAGCCACATCGTCTCGACCTTCTCCAGGAAGCCGATCTTCGGCTACCTCGGCATGGCCTATGCGATGGTCGCGATCGGCGCCGTGGGCTTCATCGTGTGGGCGCACCACATGTATACGACCGGCATCGCCCTCAACACGCAGCGCTACTTCGTCTTCGCCACGATGGTCATCGCTGTGCCGACCGGCGTGAAGATCTTCTCCTGGATCGCGACGATGTGGGGCGGTTCGATCTCGATGCGCACGCCGATGCTGTGGGCGATCGGGTTCATCTTCCTGTTCACCATCGGCGGCGTCACCGGCGTCCAGCTCGCCAACGCGGGCCTCGACCGCGCCCTGCACGACACCTACTACGTGGTGGCGCACTTCCACTACGTGCTGTCGCTGGGTGCGGTGTTCGCGATCTTCGCCGGCTGGTACTACTGGTTCCCCAAGATGACCGGCTACATGTATTCGCCGTTCATCGCGCGCGCCCACTTCTGGATCACGTTCATCGGCGTGAACCTGGTGTTCTTCCCGCAGCACTTCCTGGGTCTGGCCGGCATGCCGCGCCGCTACATCGACTATCCGGACGCGTTCGCAGGCTGGAACGAGGTCTCGTCCTACGGCTCCTACCTCTCGGCCTTTGGCGTGCTGGTGTTCCTGTACGGCGTGTTCGAGGCCTTCTCCAAGAAGCGCATCGCCGGTGCAAACCCGTGGGGCGAAGGCGCGACCACGCTCGAGTGGCAGCTGCCGTCGCCGCCGCCCTACCACCAGTGGGAGCAGCTGCCGAAGATCAAGTGATCGGCAGAAAGCCAAAGCAAACCGCCGGGTTCCGGCGGTTTCGCCCTTTGAGACCTGGAACGGACGCCTGAATGGCTGTTGTTGAGAATATCGGCCGGGAAGAGATCCGCCTCTCCGAGGCGACCGCCGGCGACTATTTCGCGCTGCTGAAGCCGCGCGTCATGTCGCTCGTCGTCTTCACCGCGATCGTCGGCCTGGTGGCGGCACCCGGCACGATGAACCCGTTCATCGCCATCATCGCGATCGTCGCCATCGCCGTCGGGGCGGGAGCGTCCGGCGCGCTCAACATGTGGTACGACGCCGACATCGACAATGTCATGTCCCGCACCTCCAAGCGTCCGGTGCCGCTCGGCCGCGTGCTGCCGGGCGAGGCGCTGGCCTTCGGGCTGGTCCTCTCGGCGCTCTCGGTCCTGACGCTCGGCGTGCTAGTGAACTGGCTGTCGGCGTCGCTGCTGGCCTTTACGATCTTCTTCTACGCCGTCATCTATACGATGTGGCTCAAGCGTTCGACGCCGCAGAACATCGTCATCGGCGGCGCCGCCGGGGCGATTCCGCCGGTGATCGGCTGGGCGGCCGCGACCGGCACCGTCAGCCTCGAGAGTGTCATCCTGTTCCTGGTGATCTTCCTGTGGACCCCGCCGCATTTCTGGGCGCTCGCGCTGTTCAAGGCGGGCGACTACGGCCGCGCCGGCGTCCCGATGATGCCGAACGTCGCGGGCGAACTGTCCACCCGGCGCCAGATGTTCTTCTATGCGCTGATCCTTGCGCCGCTGGCCGTGCTGCCCGCCGTGCTGGGCTACGTCTCCTGGGGTTACGGCATCGCCGCGGTCGCGCTCGGCGCCGGTTTCGTCTGGAAGACATGGGCCGTTCTCGCCATGTCGTCCGACGACAAGGTGATGAAACCTGCCAAGCAGCTGTTCGCCTATTCGATCGTCTACCTCTTCGCGATCTTCGCGATCTATCTCGTCGACGTCGTCGCGTGGCGGCTCATGGCCACGATCGGAGCATGAGCATGGACGACAAGCTGGTCACGATGAGCCCGGCCCAGAAGAAGGCGCAGCGCAGCCGCAACATCGCCATCGGCGTCGCGCTGGCGGTGCTCGTCGTGCTGTTCTATGTCGCGACGATCGTCAAGTTCGGCCCCTCCATCCTCGACAGGCCGCTGTGATGAGCGAGCAGGGCCGCGAAAAGGACATGAAGCGCGAACGGTCCAACCGCGTGATCGCGGCCGCGTCCTTCGCCTTTGTCGCAGGCATGGTGGGAATGGCCTACGCGGCGGTTCCGCTCTACGCGATGTTCTGCCAGCTGACCGGCTACGGCGGCACGACCCAGCGCGTCGAGCAGTATTCAGACAAGATCCTCGATCGGAAGATCACTGTCCGCTTCGATGCCAACGTGTCCGGCGGCCTGCCCTGGGATTTCCAGCCCGTACAGCGCGACGTGACCATGCGGATCGGCGAGACGACCCAGATCGCATACCGCGCGCAAAACGAGTTCAACGTGCCGACCGGGGGCCGGGCGAGCTTCAACGTGACGCCCGAACTGGCCGGAGCCTATTTCAACAAGGTCGAGTGCTTCTGCTTCACCGACACGACCCTGAAGCCCGGCGAGACACTCGAGATGCCGGTTGTCTTCTATGTCGATCCCGAGATCGCCAACGTGCCGGAACTCGCACATCTGAAGACGATAACCCTGTCCTACACCTTCTTCCCGATCGACGTGGCCAAGCCTGTCGCTGTTGCGCCGGCCGGGAAAGATGCTAGGACCGACAAGACGCAAACGACGGAAATCGGGGGCTGAGATGGCCGACGCGCACGCCAAACCGCAACACGACTATCACATCATCGATCCGAGCCCGTGGCCGTTCATCGGCGCGGTCGGCGCGCTCGTCATGGCCATTGGCGGCGTCGCCTGGATGCAGGCCCTGAAGAGCGGGTCGCTGCATCTCTTCGGCCTCGAACTCGCCGGCGCGAACTACTGGATCTTCGCCATCGGGCTGGCGATCGTGCTCTACACGATGTTCGGCTGGTGGTCGGACACGATCAAGGAAGCGCATGAGGGGCACCACACCCGCGTGGTGTCGCTGCACCTGCGCTACGGCATGATCATGTTCATCGCCTCCGAGGTGATGTTCTTCGTCGCCTGGTTCTGGGCCTTCTTCGATGCCAGCCTGTTCCCGAACGAGGCGTCGCAGGTGGCGCGCGAGGCCTTCACGGGCGGAACCTGGCCGCCGAAGAGCGTCGAAGTGCTCGATCCCTTCCACCTGCCGCTCTACAACACGATCATCCTGCTGCTGTCCGGCACGACCGTGACCTGGGCGCATCACGCCCTGCTGCACAACGATCGCAAGGGCCTGGTCTGGGGCCTGACGATCACCGTCGCGCTCGGCGTGCTGTTCTCGATGGTGCAGGCCTACGAGTACATCCACGCGCCGTTCGCGTTCAAGGACTCCATCTACGGCGCCACCTTCTTCATGGCGACGGGCTTCCACGGCTTCCACGTGATCGTCGGCACCATCTTCCTGTTCGTCTGCCTGATCCGCGCCATGCGCGGCGACTTCACCCCGAAGCAGCATTTCGGCTTCGAGGCGGCGGCCTGGTACTGGCATTTCGTCGACGTGGTCTGGCTGTTCCTGTTCGCCTGCGTCTACGTGTGGGCGTCCAGCGGCGCGACGATCGCTGCCGGACACTGAGCCGGGATCGAGATCAATGACGCGGCCGGAGAAATCCGGCCGCGTTTTCTTTTGCTGCTACAATTGGCCTGATCGACCCCGTCTGACCGATTGAATAATGTCCGGCGAACGATCGCCCAATCGGTCGGACAAGGAGAAATCGCCGAATGAGCGAGGATCAGGCTCACTATCCGCCGGTGGAACCGTTCGGTGCCGGCTTCCGCGGCCGCTGCCCGCGTTGCGGCGAGGGCAGGCTCTTCGACGGCTACATCTCGGTCAAGCCGCGCTGCAGCGTCTGCGGCCTCGACTACGCTTTCGCCGATTCCGCCGACGGCCCGGCCGTCTTCGTGATGCTGATCATCGGCTTCATCGTCGTCGGCCTGGCGCTGTGGGTCGAGGTGTCCTACGGCCCGCCGCTGTGGCTTCACTTCCTGCTCTGGATTCCGCTCACGCTGATCCTGTGCCTGCCGACGCTGCGCTGGCTGAAGGGCATCATGATCGCGCTGCAATACTCGAACAAGGCCGAGCAGGGCCGGCTGGACCGTCCGGAATGACGGGTTCGGCCGTCGGTCGCGATCCTGCCCGAGGCTTTCCCTGGGTCCTGTCGATCGTCACGCTGGTCGCGCTCGCCATCCTGCTTGCGCTCGGCACCTGGCAGGTGCAGCGGCTCGCCTGGAAGGAGGCGCTGATCGCCACGATCGACAGCCGGGTTGCCGCGTCGCCTGTCCCACTGGCAGAGGTCGAAAGGACAGCCGCTTCGGGTGGCGACTTCGAATACCAGCCCGTCGCGACGTCGGGCACCTACCTGCACGCAAAGGAGCAGTTCTTCTTCGCCACGCATGACGGCCAGTCCGGCTGGTTCGTCTACACGCCGCTGCAGATGGAGGACGGCCGGGCCGTCTTCGTCAATCGCGGCTTCGTGCCCTATGACCGCAAATCTCCCGAGACCCGGCCGGAAGGTCTGATTGGCGGCGAGATCGAAGTTGTCGGCCTCGCGCGCACTGCACCCGATGGCAAGCCGTCCTGGCTGGTGCCCGATAACCAGCCCGCCGCGAACGTGTTCTATTGGAAGGATCTCGCGGCGATGACGGCCAATGCCGGGCTCGACCCGAAGACCGTCGTGCCGTTCTTCGTCGATGCAAGGAAAACCGACGTTCCCGGCGGATACCCGGTCGGCGGCGTGACCATCGTCGAGATGCCGAACAACCACCTGCAATATGCCGTCACCTGGTACGGGCTCGCGGCCGCGCTTCTGGGCGTCTACATTGCCATGCTGCTGCGCCGCGGAAGGACGTCATCGGACGCCCGCACTTGACAGCGCATGACCGTCGCCCCCATGTCCCGGACTTCCATGAACGCGGGATTCCGATGCTCGACCGACGCCACAAGCCGCCGCTGACGATCCGCCTGTGCGGACCGCGCGGATTCTGCGCGGGCGTCGACCGGGCGATCCAGATCGTCGTGCTGGCGCTCAAGAAATACGGCGCGCCGGTCTATGTGCGTCACGAGATCGTTCATAACCGCTATGTCGTCGAAGGACTGCAGAACCTCGGCGCCGTCTTCATCGAGGAGTTGGACGAGATCCCCGAGGATCACCGCGATTCGCCCGTCGTCTTCTCCGCGCACGGCGTGCCGAAGTCGGTGCCGGCAGATGCGCAGGCCCGCAACCTCTTCTATCTCGACGCCACCTGTCCGCTCGTCTCCAAGGTGCACAAGCAGGCGATGCGCCACCAGAGGCTCGGCCGCCACGTGCTTTTGATCGGCCATGCCGGCCACCCGGAAGTGATCGGCACGATGGGTCAGTTGCCCGAAGGCGCCGTTACGCTGATCGAGACGGAGGCCGAGGCACGCGCGTTCAATCCGCCGGAAGGCGTCGAACTCGGCTTCGTCACGCAGACCACGCTGTCGGTCGCCGATACGGCCGGCGTCATCCGGGCGCTTGAGGCGAAGTTCCCCGACATCAAGGCGCCGGCGGCCGAATCGATCTGCTACGCCACCACTAACCGCCAGGAGGCGGTGCAGGCCGCGGCACCGGGCGCGGACCTCTTCCTCGTCGTCGGGGCGCCCAATTCCTCCAACTCCAAGCGCCTCGTCGAAGTGGCGGAGCGCGCCGGCGCGAAACGGTCGCTGCTGGTGCAGCGCGCGTCGGAAATCCCGTGGGACGAAATCGGCGACATCGCCATACTGGGCCTGTCGGCGGGCGCGTCGGCGCCGGAAATCATCGTCGACGAGATCGTCGCCGCCTTCAAGCAGCGCTTCGACGCGACGGTGGAACTGGCCGTGACCGCGGAGGAGACCGAGAATTTCCCCGTCATGCGGGCGATCCGCGACGTCGAACTGACGGCGGCCGACATGGCATTCGTCAACGGTGCGGCGTGAGGATCTTGCTCTAGATGGCTGTCTATACCGACATCACCGAGACGGAGCTGGCAGCCTTCCTGGCCGAATACGATCTGGGCGAGTTGCGCTCCTATCGCGGCATCGCCGAGGGATCGGAGAACTCGAACTTCGTGCTGCACACCGGCGAAGGCGAATTCATCCTCACGCTCTACGAGAAACGGGTCGACGAGGCCGACCTGCCGTTCTTTCTCGGCCTGATGCAGCATCTGGCGCTGAAGGGGATTTCTTGTCCCTTGCCGGTGGCGCGCCGCGACGGCTCGCTGATCGGGCGCCTCGCCGGGCGTCCCGCGGCGATCATCACCTTTCTTGAGGGCATCTGGCCGCGCCGGCCGACGGTTCCGCAATGCCGCGAGGTCGGCAAGGCGCTCGCCGGCATGCATCTCGCCAGCGCCGATTTCACCATCGCGCGTCCAAACGCGCTGTCGGTCGACGGCTGGCGCAAGCTGTGGGCCGGCGCGCGGGAGCGCTCGGGCGAGGTCGATGCCAGCCTCAAGGCGGATATAGATTCGGATTTCGAACTGTTCGCCCACGCCTGGCCGGTGGACCTGCCGTCCGGCGTGATCCACGCCGACCTCTTTCCCGACAACGTGTTCTTCCTCGGCAACCGGCTGTCGGGCCTGATCGACTTCTATTTCGCCTGCAACGATTTCTACGCCTACGACGTCGCCACCTGCCTCAACGCCTGGTGCTTCGAGAAGGACGGCGCCTTCAACATTACCAAGGGCGCTGCGCTTCTCTCGGGCTACGAAAGTGTCCGGCTGCTGACCGCCGCCGAGAAGGACGCGCTTCCGATCCTGGCCAGGGGCTCTGCGCTGCGCTTCACGCTGACGCGGCTCTACGACTGGCTGACCATTCCCGACGGCGCGCTGGTGCAGAAGCGCGATCCGACCGAATTCGTGCGCCGCTGGCGCTTCCACCGCCACGTGGCATCCGCATCCGAATACGGCCTGGTCCCTGCATGAAGACGATCGAGATCTTCACCGACGGCGCCTGCTCGGGCAATCCGGGTCCCGGCGGCTGGGGCGCCATCCTGCGCTTCAACGGCACGACCAAGGAACTCTACGGCGGCGAGGCGCTGACGACCAACAACCGCATGGAGCTGATGGCGGCGATCGAGGCGCTCAACGCGCTGAAGGAGCCGTGCGAGGTGCTGATGCACACCGACAGCAAATACGTGATGGACGGCATTTCCGGCTGGATTCACGGCTGGAAGAAGCGCGGCTGGAAGACCGCCGACAACAAGCCGGTGAAGAACGTCGAACTCTGGCAGAAGCTCGACGAGGCCAACCGCCGTCACAAGGTCAAGTGGCACTGGGTCAAGGGCCACGCCGGCCATGACGAGAACGAGCGCGCCGACGAATTGGCCCGCATGGGCATGGAGCCGTTCAAGGGCAAGCCGAAGGTAGCCGATCCGATCGTCTCGGCCTCCAGGACCCCGCGCCTGATGGGCAATTCGGTCAGGAAGGGCTAATCGCCGAAGTTGCGTTGCCCCTCACCCGTACCCTCTCCCCGTGAAGGACGGGGAGAGGGGGCACCGGCGTTGCGCTTCCCTCGCCAACGTGGTGACAGGCAACACTTCGCGATTCCCCTCTCCCCGTTCTTACGGGGAGAGGGTACGGGTGAGGGGCAGCTCTGCCGCAGATCAGCCTAGAGCTGCTCGAGAATGCGCGCCGCGCCCGAAATCTCGGCCTTGCCGGCGGCTTCCTCGATGTTGAGCGTCTTGACCACGCCGTCTTCGACGATCATCGAGAAGCGCTTGAGGCGGGTGCCCATGCCCGCCTTCGACAGGTCGTTATCCAGTCCGATCGCCTTGGCGAAGTCGGCGCTGCCGTCGGCGAGGAACGTGATCTTGCCTTCGCCGCCGCTCGCCTTTGCCCACGCATTCATGACGTGATGGTCGTTGACCGAGACGACGGCGATCGCGTCCGCGCCCTTGGCGAGGATCGCATCGTGGTTCTCGATGAAGCCCGGCAGGTGGTTCATGCTGCAGGTCGGCGTGAACGCGCCCGGCACGCCGAACAGCACCACTTTCTTGCCGGCGAAGAAATCGCCCGTGCTCACATTCGCCGCACCCTCCGACGTCATTGTCTTGAGCGTGGCGTCGGGAATCTTGTCTCCGGGGGCGATGGTCATGTGTGCTCCGATGGGATTGCGATCATGCGGGACGTTGAAGGGCGGAGATAAGGTCTCGGGCGGATTTGTCCAGCCCTCATGGTATGCGAGCCTGACCCTCGACCGACTTGTCGTCCGCGACGAGCGTGAAGTCCAGCACAGTCCCGGGCGTTACCGCGTCCGGGCGGCTGACCACCGGGATGCGGAAGGCGCGGTGCCCGTCGCCCGTTTCCAGCATCGGAACGCCGAACTCCCAGCCCTTCGGCGTCACCACGAACAGCTCGCCTCCGGCGGCGCCGTTCGGCAGAACTGTATCCGCAAGCAGCGAGGAGCCTTCGTCGCGGATGCCGTTCAGGCCGAACCCGGCCGATGCGGGTGAGGGCAGGCGGCTGAAGCCCTCGGTGATGACCGGATCGGCTTCGCCGGCCTCTCCGCCCGGTGTCACCGAGAGCCGCGCCTGGACGGGCACGCAGATTTCCTTGCAGATGCCGAGCAGCACATCCGCGTCGATCGCCGTGAACTTCTCCGGATCCTCGACCCGGAGCGTGACCGGCAGGGCGACGGGCTCGACGTAGCCGATCGACACTTCATCGCCTTCCCAGAAACGGACAGGCGGGGGAAAGGAAAGCTCCGCGCTTCTGACGTTCATGCTCGCGGAGATGTCGATCTGCGGGGCGATACCGGCGCTTCCCGGATCCTTCCAGTAGGTCTTCCAACCGGGCTCGAGGGCGATCTGCAGCACCCCTCGCATCAGCCCGTCGGCCCCCGCGGCGTCCGCCGTGACCAGCCGCAGGCGCGCACCGTCCGTCTCGAACCAGTCGCTCGAGGCAGCCTGCGCCGGGCCCGGCATGACGAGGAAAGCGAGCGGAAACAAGAGACGCTTCATGCGTGGCTTCATGCCTCTGCCGCCGTCGCGCGGCAAGCCGTCAGGGCGGCTGCTTCATCAGTTTTAGGTGAACGCTCCCCTTGAGGTGCCTCAAATTGGCCGAAACTCCATCTTTCGTGCCGCGGAAAATCGCGTTACGCTTTCTCCATGGACATCTTGCGCCATAAGCGGAAATCGCAGGGCGGCGGTTTCCTCAACGACCAGTTCCTCATCGCCATGCCGGGCATGAAGGACGAGCGTTTCTCGCGCACCGTGATCTATGTCTGCGCGCA
The DNA here is from genome assembly GCA_019635735.1 of Mesorhizobium sp. GTDB lineage: Bacteria > Pseudomonadota > Alphaproteobacteria > Rhizobiales > Rhizobiaceae > Mesorhizobium_A. The sequence goes on along the minus strand of JAHBYX010000001.1, from coordinate 767,145 downwards.
CAGCGAGGAGGGCGCGATGGGGATCATCATCAATCAGCCCCAGCAGATGCGTTTTCCCGATCTCCTCGTCCAGCTCGGCATCATGGACGAGACCAGCGCCATCCGCTTGCCGCCGAAGACGCGCGACTTCCAGGTCCGCAATGGCGGCCCGGTCGATCGCAGCCGCGGCTTCGTGCTGCATACGGACGACTACCGGGTCGACTCCTCGCTGCCGGTGGCCGAGGACATCTGCCTGACGGCGACGGTCGACATCCTGCGCGCCATCTCCAAAGGCAGGGGGCCGCGCAGGGCCCTGATGGCGCTCGGCTATTCCGGTTGGGGAGCAGGGCAGCTGGAGAGCGAGATCATCGAAAATGGCTGGCTGACCTGCCCGGCCGATCCGGACCTGCTCTTCGATTCGGACATGGACCGGAAATACGGCCGCGTCCTCGCCGCGATCGGGATCGACGAATCCCGCCTCAGTTCCTTCGCCGGTCACGCCTGAGCGGTCGCGAACTGCTCCTTCAAGAGCTTGACCGCGTTTTCGGCCGTCATTGGAGACCCGAAGGCGAAGCTCTGGACATATTCGCAGCCCATCTGGCGCAACAGCAAGGCCGAGGCTTCGTCCGGCACGCCCTCCGCCACGACCGACAGGCCGAGATCGTGGGCCATGTTGACCATCGAGCGCAGCAGAACGTTCTTCTTCGGGCTTGAATCGTCGACGAAGCTCTTGTCGATCTTGATCGTGTCGAAGGGGAAGCGCGTGAGATAGGCCAGAGACGAATAGCCCGTGCCGAAATCGTCGAGCGACAATCCGATCCCGAGCTGTTTCAGCTTGTTCAGCACATGCGCGGACTGTTCGGGATTGTCCATCACGAGGGACTCGGTCAGCTCCAGGCGCAGGCACCGCGGCTTGAGGCTCGATCGGGCCAGAACCGACCGGACGTCGGAGACGAGATCCCTGCGCAGCAATTGCCGGCTCGACAGGTTCACAGAGACGGAGATCGGGTTCTCCCCGGAAAACTTCTGCCAGCCGGCCAGGTCGTCGGCGGCCTGCTGCATGGCAAACAGGCCGAGCTGGACGATCAGCCCGCAGCTCTCCGCGATGGGGATGAACTCGGACGGCGGGATGACACCGCGGCGCGGATGCTCCCAGCGCAGCAGCGCCTCGAAGCCGGCCACGGTGCGGTCCTCCAGCCGGACGATCGGCTGGTAGGCGAGGCGGAATTCGTTGCGTTCGACCGCGCGCCGGAGGTCGGATTCGAACTGCAGCCGGTCGCTGCCGAAGGACCGGAAGGCCGGGCGGAACGGCTCGACGCGATCGCCGCCGAAGCGTTTCGCCTGATGCATGGCGAGTTCGGCATCCTTGAGCATGTCCTCGGCGGTCGTCTGCGTCGATGTCCAGGAGATCAATCCGATTGAGGCGGTCAACACGATCTCCCGCTTCGCGAAGGTGATCGGCGCGCTGACCGCGTGCTTGATGGCATCGGCGACCGCTGCGATACGTGCCGGATCCTGCTCCGACAGGAGCATCAGCGCGAACTGGTCGCCCGCGACCCGCGACAGCGCATCGTTGGGTTTCAGCAGCCGGTGGAGCCGCCTGGCGATCGTCAGCAGGATCGTATCTCCCGCCGACATGCCAAGGCCGACATTGACCTGCTTGAAGCGGTCGATGTCGATCGCGAAGACCGAGGGTCGCACACTCTCCGTCGACCTGGCGATCGAGACGACGCCTTCGAGGCGGTTCAGGAAGAGCTCGCGGTTCGGCAACCCGGTCAGGTTGTCGTGGATCGCGTCGTGCAGCAGGCGTTCCTCGGCCTTCTTCTGCTCGGTGACGTCGACGAGCGTGCCGACGCAGCGGATGATCTCGCCGTCGGACCCGATCACCGGTCGGGCCCTCAGGGAATACCAGTGATAGTGGCCGTCCGCGCCGCGCAGCCGGAAACTCTGCTGGATGCGGCCGCGCCTGTGTTCGAGCACGACGTCGAGCGTCGTGCGGAACGTGTCGCGGTCGTCCGGATGGAGCGCCGGCAGCCAGTTGCGTGCGGCTCCGTTGAGGCTGCCGGGCGCGAGGCCGAGCGGCTCGGACACGTCCGGACGCGTCACGACGCGGTCGCGCAGCACGTCCCAATCCCAGACGATGTCGCCTGCGCCCGTTATCGCCAGCGCCTGCCGCTCCATGTCGGAGAAGAGACCCTGGTTAAGCCCGCCGCCGGCAAAGGCGTGCTGCATGACGGTGAAGCCGATCAGGAGGATGATGAGGATGAGGCCGCCGCCCAGCGCCGGCTGGACGATGTCGTTGTTGAGCATGCCCGTCACGGCGAGCCATGACCCCGCCAGCCAGACGAGAACCATCAGCCAGCTGGGGATCAGCATGATGGCGCGGTCGTAGCCGTTGGCCGCGAGATAGGCGATCAGGCCGATGCCGATGATCGCGGTCGCGGCAAAGGACAGGCGCGCAATGCCCGCGGCGATCGCCGGGTCGAAGATCGCGACGCCTGCGATCATGGCGAGCCCGAAGATCCAGGCGAGCGCGCCGTAGCTGAAATGGTCGTGCCAGCGGTTGAGGTTGAGATAGGCGAACAGGAAGACGACGAATGTGGCGGCCAGCGACACCTCGGCGCCGGCGCGCCAGATCTGCTCGTTGCCCGGGCCGATCTCGATGACCTTGTTCAGGAAGCCGAAGTCGATGCTGATATAGGCCAGCACCGCCCAGGCGAGCGCGGCGGTGGCCGGAAACATCGACGTCCCCTTGACCACGAAGAGGATCGTCAGGAACAGCGCCAGGAGGCCTGAGATGCCGATGACGATGCCGCGGAACAGCGTGTAGGAATTGACCGAATCCTTGTAGGCGTCCGGCTGCCAGAGGTAGACCTGCGGCAGTGAAGGCGCGGCGAGTTCCGCCACGAAAGTGACGACGGAGCCCGGATTGATCGTCACCAGGAAGATGTCCGAGTCGGGGCTTTCCTCCCGGTCGAGCGCGAAGCCTTCCGACGGAGTGATCGAGACGATACGGTTGGAACCGAGGTCCGGCCACATAAGGCCGGATCCCGCCAGCCTGAAGTGCGGCGCGACGATGAGCCGGTCGAGCTGCTGTTCGGAATTGTTGGCCAGGGCGAACACGCCCCAGTCGCCCGACGAGCGCGGGCTGGACGCCTCGACTTCGATGCGTCGCACGATGCCGTCGGCGCCGGGCGCAGTCGAAACCTGGAACGTATCGCCCTGGTTCCGGTAGATCTCGACGGCCTTGGACAGGTCGAGCGCGATGTCGTCGCGCGAAATGTCGATGAGCTCGACCGCGGCTGCGGGGAGTGCGACGAAGAACGCGATCAGGACTGCCAGAAACGGCGCAAACGCAAAACTCCGGCCGATCCTGATCACAAGCTGCTAGCCCTGTCCCTGTCCTTGCCCGTCGCCGGCAATGAGCGCGTAAAGAAGGTGATCCTGCCAGGCGCCATTGATTCGCAGGTAGGAGCGCAGAAGTCCTTCGCGTCGGAATCCGGCTTTTTCAAGCACCCGGATCGAACGGTCGTTGCTGGGAATACAGGCAGCTTCGATCCGGTGCAACCGGAGCGTCTCGAAACCGAACCTGACGACCAGCAGGACGGCCTCGTGCATGAAGCCCCGGCCGGCATGATTGACCCCCATCCAGTAGCCGATCTGCCCCGACTGGGCGACGCCGTGACGAATGTTGCCCAGAGTGATGCCGCCCGCAAGTTTCCCGGTAGCTTTTTCGAAGATGAGGAAGGGCATGCCGCTGCCCTGCGCGATCTCTTCGCGATATCGCCGCATCCTCTGCCGCCAGGCGGGCCGGTCCAGTTCGTCGCTGGCCCATTTGGGCTCCCACGGCGCGAGGAACTGCTCGCTCTCGTGGCGCACCGCGGCCCATTGGGCATAGTCGGACATGACCGGCGGCCGCAGGGAGACCTTCTGCCCGATGAGTGCCGGCAAGGGCTGACGGAAGAAGGGCAGCGCGAACATCCTAGTTCGCGACCGGTCAGACGGCGATCTTCCGCATCAGCGGAGCGGGACCGGCAAGGGTCTCGCGGATTGCGTCGTAGGGGGCGAGACCGCCGATCGGCCCGATGCCGGCCACGGTCGGCGTGCTGGAGAACAGCCGAGAGGAGAGGTCGGTCAGCCGTTCGGTGGTGATCTTCGACAGCCGGTCGAGCAACTCTTCCATCGTGATCGGCTGGCCGTAGAGCATGATCTGGCGGGCGATCTGCGAGGCGCGGCTTGCAGCGCTCTCGCGCGACATCATCAAGCCGGCGCGGTACTGGGCGCGCGCGCGATTGAGCTCCTCCATGGAGACGCTCTCTCCAGCCCTGCGCAGTTCGTCCATGATCACGGGCACGAGTTCGGCGATGTCTGACTGGCCGGTGGCGGCGTGGACGCCGAATACGCCGGTGTCGGAGAACCCCCAATGGAACGCGTAGACCGAATAGCACAGCCCGCGCTTCTCGCGCACCTCCTGGAACAGCCGGCTCGACATGCCGCCGCCGAGGATCATGGAGAGCAGCTGCGAGGCGTAGAAGTCGCGCGCGTGGTAGGCCCGGCCTTCGAAGCCGAGGATGATCTGCGCGTCCTGCAGGTCGCGCAGTTCGCGGAAATCGCCTCCGGTATAGGATGCGACGAGGGCCGGCTTGCTGGTGCAGGTCGGGCGGAATCCGCCGAGATGCTTCTCGACGAGCCGGACGAACTCGTCATGCCTGACGGCGCCGGCCGCGACCACGACCATTCGGTCCGCGGCGTACTGGCGTTCCATGAAGTCGCGGATATTGGCCGAGGTGAAGGATTCGACCGTGGTCGGGGTTCCGAGGATCGAGCGGCCGATGGTCTGGTTGCGGAAGGCGCTCTCGGTGAACCGGTCGAAGACGATGTCGTCGGGCGTGTCGTGCGCCGCGCCGATCTCCTGCAGGATGACGTGCTGTTCGCGTTCGAGTTCTTCCGGGTCGAAGGTGGAATCGTTCAGGATGTCGGCGAGGATGTCGATCGCCAGCGGTACGTCATCTTCGAGCACGCGGGCGTAGAACGAGGTCGTCTCGACGCTGGTCGCGGCATTGATCTCGCCGCCGACATTCTCGATCTCGGATGCGATCTGCCAGGCCGAGCGGCGGGACGTGCCCTTGAAGGCCATGTGCTCGAGCAGGTGCGCCATGCCGTGCTCGTCGTTCCGCTCGTCGCGCGCTCCGGACCTGACCCAGACGCCGAGCGCAACGGTTTCGATATGGGGCAGGGTTTCGGTTGCAACCGTCAGGCCGTTCGACAGACGGCTTACCTCAACACCCATGCGCACTTCACTCCCTAAACGCGCTCCGCGGCGGCCCTCGACCGGGCGGAGACGTAGTCTTCTATCATTTTCAGGTCCGAGGGAAGAACCTTGTAGTTTTCGCGGCGCGCCATCAGATCGGACAGCCAGTCCGGCAAGGCGGGGTCTATCCCTGTAGCGGATTTCACGGCATCGGGGAATTTCGCCGGATGGGCAGTAGCCAGAACCACCATCGGCGACGGGCCGGCGACGGTTTCTGCGACCTGCACCCCGATCGCGCTGTGCGGGTCGAGCAGGTAGGAGTTGTGCGACAGGATCCGCTTGATCGTCGCAGCGGTTTCCTCGACCGTCGAGCGGCCCGCGTCGAACTCCGCGCGGATCGCCGCAAGGTGATCGGCCGCGATCGTGAAGGCGCCGGACTGCTTCAGCCGGTCCATGTAGCCGCGAACCGCGGCCGCATCCCGCCCCGCCGCCTCGAAAAGAAGGCGCTCGAAGTTGGACGATACCTGGATGTCCATCGAGGGCGAGGTGGTCGGCACGACGCCGCGCGTCTCGTAGGCGCCGGTTTCGAGCGTGCGCGTCAGGATGTCGTTGTCATTGGTGGCGATCACCAGCCGGTCGACCGTCAGGCCCATGCGCTTAGCCGCGTATCCGGCGAAGATGTCTCCGAAATTGCCGGTGGGCACCGTGAACGAAACCGTCCTGTCCGGCGCGCCGAGCGAGATCGCGGAGGAGAAGTAATAGACGATCTGGGCCATGATCCGGCCCCAGTTGATCGAGTTGACCCCCGACAGCATCGTGCTGTCGCGGAAGGCGTGGTCGTTGAACATGCCCTTCACCAGCGCCTGGCAATCGTCGAAATTGCCTTCGACCGCGATGGCGTGAACGTTCGCGGCGGTCGACGTCGTCATCTGACGCTGCTGGACCGGCGAGACCCGACCATGCGGGAAGAGGATGAAGATGTCGGTCCGGTCGCGGCCGGCGAAGGCGTCGATCGCAGCGCCCCCGGTGTCGCCGGACGTCGCACCGACGATGGTCGCCCGCTGGCCGCGCTCGGAAAGCACATGGTCCATCAGGCGCGCGAGCAACTGCATCGCCACGTCCTTGAAGGCGAGCGTCGGGCCGTGGAACAGTTCGAGCAGGTAGCTTTGCGGTCCGTGCTGAACGATCGGGCAGACAGCGTCGTGCCGGAACGTGGAATAGGCTTCACGCACGATTTTCGCGAACGTCGCCTCGTCGATCTCGCCGTCGACGAAAGGCGTAAGCAGCCGGATCGCCAGGTCGGGATAGGACAGTCCCCGCATGGCGCGGATCTCGGCCTGGGAGAAGTGCGGCCATGTCTCCGGCAGATAGAGCCCGCCGTCGCGGGCGAGCCCTGCGAGCAACGCGTCAGAGAAACCAAGGACGGGCGCCTCGCCTCGCGTGCTGACATAGTTCATCTGCCGGAGTCCATCGTCCTTGCGTCCGCTGCCGATGTGCCCGAAAAACCGCCGCATTCCGGGTCGCATTCTAAAACCGGCGTTGGTATAGAGGCCCGCGTCGCGTGAGGAAAGTGCAGTACATGCAGTTAGCTTCGTTCAATCGCCGTTTTCTCGGCCGGATCGGGGTGGCGGGCTTTATTCTGGCCGCCGCCGGTTGCCAGTCCGGCGACACCGTGGGTTTGCTCAAAATCGGCGGCAACAGCGAGCCACCGAAGGAAAAGGTCGCGCTGAACGAGTTGCGCGCCTTCTGCCCGCGCGTCCAGCTTCGCGACGGCGAGGCCTTCACCGAAAGCTACACGCGGGACGGCAAGGACAAGGACGGCAATGTCGACCGGACCAAGATCATCCACCAGGCCTCGATCGCCGACGTGACGCGATCCTGCAGCTACGGACCCGGCACGATGACGGTCAACGTCGCCGTGGCCGGCCGCGTCGTTCCCGGCCCGGCGGCCAAGGATGGCTCCGTTTCGCTGCCGATCCGTATCGTCGCCATGCGAGGCGAAGAAGTCCTCTACAGCCAGGTCCACCAATATCCGGTCATGATTTCACCGACGGCAGGTGCCGCGCAGTTTGTCTTCAACGACCCGAACGTGACCTTTCCAACGCCGCCCGATTCGAAGGTCGTCGTCTATGCCGGCTTCGACCAGGGGCCGGAAAAGAAGCCGAAGCCGAACTGAGCCGCCGCCCGAGCGGTCTACTCCGCCCACTCCGACAGCGCGTCAAGAACCGCCTGCAGATCCGCGTGACGGCGGATGACGGTTTCGGCGCCGGCCCCCGTCAGCCGGTCGGCATGGCCGGGATAGCTGTGCGACGCGCCGGTGAAGCCGATGACGCGCATGCCGGCAGCGCGCGCGGCGTGCACGCCGTGGACGGAATCCTCGATGACGAATGTATTGGCTGGATCCGCGCTCATCGCCTTGGCGGCGTGGATGTAGACGTCCGGAGCCGGCTTCGGGCGGGCGCCGGGAATCGTGCGCGCCGAGAATATCCTGTCGCCGAACAGCGGCTTGAGCCCGGTCTTGGTCAGCATCATCTCCAGCCTGTCGGGCATAGAATTCGAGCAGATGCAGCGCGGCGCCTGGACGCGGGCGACGGCCTCGCGCGCGCCTTCTATCCCGCGAACCTCCTTGGCGAGCCGGTTGTCGAGCAGCTTGCGCTCCTCGTCGATCAGCGAGGCCTGGAGCGGTAAGGCCGAGAGTTTCTCGACCTCCAGCAGGATGTCGTGAAAGGTCAGGCCCGCGAAGCGTTCCGCCACTTCCTCCGCTTCGATCGGGAATCCGGCCCGCGTGATCAGTTCGGCGTCGACGCGGGCGGCGATCACTTCGGAATCGACGAGCACGCCGTCGCAATCGAAGATGACGAGATCTGGCTGGGGCATGGAACGGTCCTGGAGGGAAGGGAAGAAGGGCGGGGCGAATACACCAAACAGCGCGCCGCCGCAAATCGGCGGGCCAAGCCGCTCACTTCATTAAATATTTACGCGAAGCGGTAACCATAACGGCAGGTAAACGTAACGCGTATCGTGAGTGTGCCGATGTCCGCCATTCGTCTTGTCGACGATCTTCCCGCCGTTTCTCCCCGCGCCGACTGGCTCGATACGATCCTGAAGGGGGATTGCGTCGCGGCCCTCGAACGCCTGCCCGAGAAATCGGTCGACGTGATCTTCGCCGATCCGCCCTACAACCTCCAACTCGACGGCGACCTGCATCGTCCGGACCAGTCGAAAGTGGATGCCGTCGACGACGCCTGGGACCAGTTCGAGAGCTTCGAGACCTATGACGCTTTCACCCGCGCCTGGCTGCTCGCCGCCCGCCGCGTGCTGAAGCCCAACGGCACCATCTGGGTTATCGGCTCCTATCACAACATCTTCCGCGTCGGTGCCAAGCTGCAGGACCTCGGCTTCTGGATCCTGAACGACGTCATCTGGCGCAAGACCAACCCGATGCCGAACTTCCGCGGCCGCCGCTTCCAGAACGCGCACGAGACGCTGATCTGGGCCTCGCGCGACCAGTCGGCCAAGGGCTACACCTTCAACTACGACGCCATGAAGGCGGCGAACGACGACGTCCAGATGCGCACCGACTGGCTGTTCCCGATCTGCACCGGCGGCGAGCGGCTGAAGGACGAGAACGGCGACAAGGTCCATCCGACCCAGAAGCCGGAGGCGCTGCTGGCGCGTATCCTGATGTCCTCGACCAAGCCGGGCGACGTTGTGCTGGACCCGTTCTTCGGCTCGGGCACCACCGGCGCGGTCGCCAAGCGTCTCGGCCGTCACTTCGTCGGCGTCGAGCGCGAGCAGTCCTATATCGATGCGGCGACCGCGCGCATCGCGGCCGTCGAGCCGCTGAACGGCGCCGAGACCGCAATCATGGGCGGCAAGCGCGCCGAGCCGCGCGTCGCCTTCGGCAGCCTGGTCGAGGCGGGGCTGATCGCGCCGGGCGCGGAGCTCTCCGACGCCCGCCGCAGGTGGCGGGCGCAGGTGCGGGCCGACGGCACGCTGGCGATCGGCCGCGATGCCGGATCGATCCACCGCCTCGGCGCGATGGTCCAGGGCCTGGAAGCCTGCAACGGCTGGACGTTCTGGCACGTCGAGACCGAAGGCCGCCTCGCGCCGATCGACGAGCTGCGCCGGATCATGCGCGACCAGATGGCGGCGGTGGGGGGTTAGGCCAGCGGTCAAGGCTGCCTGGTCGCCTTCTCCGGCTAGGAAAAGTCTCGACCAAGCTCAGCTCGCAGGCACGTCTTCAAGCTTCCGGATGCGGTCGTTCATGCGCTGAATCTGGCTGTGGGTGGCCCGCAACTCCTGTTGCACGCCGGACATCGTCGCATCCAGCCTCAGAGCCAGCGCCGTGAGCACCGACATGTCGTCGCGCAGACTGCCGACTTCAACGAGGACCCGTTCCATCTGACGGGCGAGAAACTCAAGATTGATTTCAGGCATCGTCGTAGCGCCGCTTTACTCCGAGAACGTGAGAATAGGTGTCAATTCCGCGCGCCACAAGTCATCCCAAACCTACTTCCAATTCACAGTCAAACTCTATCCGGCTTCACCACGCAGTTCGATCCGATCCAGTCCGCCCCGGATCATCCGTGACAGTTCCGCGCTGAACCGACTGAGTGCCTCCCAGTCTTGGCGGATGCTGATCCGCATGATCTTATGCTCAAGCCTGGTGCCTTCACCAATCTCGGCGACCAGTATGATACGCCCGACCGTGTCGATCTGAAGTGCTGTCAATTTGACGAGATCGGCATAAGCCAGCGTCAAAGAGCATCTCTCGAGGGGATATGTCCGAAGTCTGACAATGAAGCGGGCGATCTCTTCGACGTCAGCTCCGGTCACAACCGCGCGCGCGACCCCGCAAAAACCGCCGTCGACTGCTTCCACCGTAAGCTCGGCGAATTCTCGGTCGTATTCGAAGGTAATGGTTGGCAGCGACAAGAAAATTGCCCCTCAGTTCACCCCGAGCCGCCTCAAATCCGCTTCCAGCTTCTCTGCCCCTTCGAACAGCACCGCCTGCCAGCCGGCGTCGATCGCGCCCTGCACGTTCTTCGCGCTGTCGTCGATGAACAGGCTGGCCGACGGATCGAGGCCGAAGTCCGCCGCGTGGCGCTCGAAGATCGCCCTGTCCGGCTTGATCAGCCCGATCTCGCCCGACACGGTCACGCCGCGCGGCCGGTCGAGGAAGGGGAACTTCGCCCGCGCCTCGGCAAAGGTGTCGGCGGCGAAATTGGTGAGCATGGTCACGTCGCGGCCGTCCTCGATGAGGCCGAGCATGAGCGCGACCGAATCCTCGTAGTGGTGGGGCACCATCTCGTGCCAATGCCGGCGGAAGGCGCGGATGTTGTCGGCCTCGCCGGGATGGCGCGCGATCAGCAGCGCCTCGGCGTCCGCCCAGGCCCGCCCGCGGTCCTGTTCGATGTTCCACTCCGACGTGCAGACGTTCTCGAAAAACCAGCGGCGCTTTTCGGCATCAGGGATCAGCCGGCTATAGGGCAGGTCGGGATCGTAGTGGATCAGCACCTTGCCGATGTCGAAGACGATATGGCGGATCTCGGTCATGCAGGTCCCCGGCGCGGTTTCTGGGTCGCGCCCTCTATCGCAGCTTCGATCACCTTTTTCATGACGGTGGGTAGCGCTTCGCTGTGGATTTCGGCCTTCGGCGACCACCAGTGGTCCGGCGGCGGCGGCGCGTCGACATAGGCGAGGAAGACCGATAGTTCGAGCTCGAAATGGGTGAAGACATGGGAAATCGATCCCTTGGCCCGCCAGTTGGCGCGGAAGGGCGCGGCTTCGGTCCCGGTTGCCCCGTCGATCCGCGCGGTCCAGTCGGTGCCAGGCACTTCGGCCATGCCGCCGAGCAGTCCCTTCTCGGGACGTTTGCGCATAAGCACCGCACCGTCGCGGCGAACGGCCACGAAGGCGGCACCGACCCGCTTCGGCTTCTCCTTCTTCGCCGCCTTGACCGGATAGAACTCCGGATCGCCCGCCTTCAGGGCCTTGCAGCCGTCGCGCAGCGGGCAGAGCACGCAGGCCGGGCGCTTCGGCGTGCAGATGGTCGCGCCAAGGTCCATCATCGCCTGAGCGAAGTCGCCGGGCCGGCTTTGCGGGACGGCCGAGCCCACGAAGGCACCTATCTCGGCTTTCGCGGCCGGGAGGGGCGTGGCGATGGCGCGATAGCGCGCGACGACGCGCTCGACATTGCCGTCGACCACGGCCGAAGGGCGGTCGAAGGCGATAGCGGCGATGGCGGCCGCCGTGTAGGGGCCGATGCCGGGCAGGGCGCGCAGGCCCGCCTCGGTGTCCGGAAACCGCCCGCCGTGCTCGGCAACGACCGTATCGGCGCATTTCTTCAGGTTGCGCGCGCGGGAATAGTAGCCGAGGCCGGCCCAGGCCTTCATGACGTCGTCGATCGGCGCGGCCGCCAGGTCCGCGACCGTCGGCCATTTCTCGACGAAAGCGCGGAAATAGGGTCGCACCGCCGAGACGGTGGTCTGCTGCAGCATGATCTCGGACAGCCAGACCAGATAGGGGTCCTGCCGCGCTCCGGCCGCAACCTTCGACGGGGGCACCCGCCACGGCAGGTCGCGCGCGTGACGGTCGTACCAGTCGAGCAGAAGCGCGGCGAAGCCTGCGCTCGTTCCGGCCCGGGTCCTGTCTGGATTATGGGATGTCATCGAGAGTCGGGTTGGTGTAGGTGTTCGCAACGACATGGGGCGGTTCGCCGCGACTGGTTCATGACAGGCAAATCCTCATCGGGCAACGCACGGCCGGTCGGCGATCTGGCCACGGCGATCCTCGATCCTGTCCTGCGACGCAAGGCGGGCATTTCGACGGGTCTCGTCCAGTCGTGGGAAGAGATAGTGGGCCCGCGCCTCGCCGACAGCACCCGTCCGGAAAAGATCCTCTGGCCGCGCCGCGCGGGCGAGGACGATCCGTTCGAGCCGGCGACGCTGGTCGTCGCCTGCGAGGGCGCCGCGGCGCTGCACCTGCAGCACCAGACCGGCGAGATCATCGCCCGCATCAACGCCTTTCTCGGCTTTGCGGCGATCGGCAGGGTGCGCATCCTGCAGAAGCCGGTCGCGGCCCACAAGCCGCCGAAACGCCGCCCGCGCGAACTGACGCGCGACGAGGCGGCGGGCATCGCCACATCGGTCGCCGGCATCGAGGACGAGGCGTTGCGCGCCGCGCTGGAGAAGCTCGGAAAGGCCGTGAAGGCCGAACGCGGCCGGCGATAGCGCGTTCGTGAACGGTCTGCCTTCAGTCTCCATTTGGAGCGCGGGCAATCTTGCCATAATTGGCGTGCTAAGCGGCTTCTGCTAGTCGTTGATCCGCATTCTCTCGGCAACAGGTGATTCACATGGGCTTTTCGATGCGTCGCAGGGACGTTCTTCTTTCGCTGGGCGCGGTGTCCGCGACGGCGCTGCTCGCAGCTTGCAGCGACGATGCGCCGAAGCCGGCCGAACAGCCCGCGACCCCGACCGCGCCGACGAGTTCCGCGCCTGCCTCGCAGGGCACCGTCGACATGGCGAAGCTGGTGGAGCCCGGCGTGCTGCCCGAAAAGGTGCTCGGCAATGCCGACGCGCCGGTGACCATCGTCGAATACGCGTCGATGACCTGTCCGCATTGCGCGACGTTCCACGCCACGACGCTGCCCGAAATCAAGACCAAGTATATCGACACCGGCAAGGCGCGGCTGATCATGCGCGAATTCCCGTTCGATCCGCGCGCCGAGGCCGGCTTCATGCTCGCCCGCTGCTCCGAGGACAAGTATTTCGCCATGGTCGACGTGCTGTTCAAGCAGCAGAGCAACTGGGCGCGGGCAGAAGATGCGCAGGCCGCGCTGCTGCAAATCTCAAAGCTCGCGGGTTTTTCACAGGAGTCCTTCACGGCCTGCTTGACCAACCAGAAGCTTCTGGAGGACATCAGAGCGGTGCGTACGCGTGGCGCCGACGAGTTCAAGGTCGATTCCACCCCGACCTTCTTCATCAATGGCGACAAATATGCGGGAGCCCTAACGGTTGGCGAACTGTCCGCCATCATCGACGCCAAGCTCTGACGCGCCTTTGGGCGCGCGGTTTAGCGCGCCTGCTCGCCGGGACGAACGCTGATGCGGTTTTCCCGGCTCCGCCTTCTCGGCTTCAAGTCCTTCGTCGAACCGTCCGAATTCGTCATCGAGAGCGGGCTGACCGGCATCGTCGGCCCCAATGGCTGCGGCAAGTCGAACCTCGTCGAGGCGCTGCGCTGGGTGATGGGCGAGAGCTCTTACAAGAATATGCGCGCGTCCGGCATGGACGACGTCATCTTCTCGGGCTCGGCGACGAGGCCCTCGCGCAACACCGCCGAGGTCACGCTCTTCCTCGACAATTCCGACCGCAATGCGCCCCCCGCCTACAATGACGGCGACGAGGTGCAGATCTCGCGGCGGATCGAGCGCGAGGCCGGCTCCAACTACCGCATCAACGGCAAGGAGGCGCGCGCCAAGGACGTGCAGCTGCTCTTCGCCGACCAGTCGACCGGCGCGCGCTCGCCCTCAATGGTGGGGCAGGGGCGCATCGGCGAGCTGATCCAGGCGAAGCCCCAGGCGCGCCGGGCGTTGCTCGAAGAGGCGGCCGGCATTTCCGGCCTGCACACGCGCCGGCACGAGGCTGAACTGAGGCTCCGCGCGGCCGAACAGAACCTCGAACGGCTGGAGGACGTGGTCGGCGAACTGGAGAGCCAGATCGAGAGCCTGAAGCGGCAAGCCCGCCAGGCGTCGCGCTTCAAGTCGCTGTCGGCCGATATCCGCCAGGCGGAGGCGACGCTCTTGCACCTGCGCTGGACGCTCGCCAAGGCGCAGGAGGCCGAGGCGCAGAGCGCGCTGTCGGCCGCGACCAATATCGTAGCTGAACGCGCCAACCAGCAGATGGCCGCGGCCAAGGACCAGGCGGTCGGCCAGCATCATCTGCCCGGCCTACGCGAGGAGGAGGCAAAGGCCGCCGCCGCGCTGCAGCGCCTGACGATTGCAAAGACCCAGGTCGAGGAGGAGGCGCAGCGCATCCGTGCGAGGCATTCCGAGCTTGAGAAGCGCATCGCCCAGTTCGACGCCGATATCGCCCGCGAGCAGCAGATGGTGCGCGACAATGCCGATATCCTGAAACGGCTGGCCGACGAGGACGCGGCCTTGAAGTCCGAGGACGAAGGCTCGGTCGATCGCGAGCGCGAAAAGCGCGCCGCCTTCGAGGAGGCCTCCACCCGGCTGAGCCTGTCGGAAGCGGCATTGACGAAACTCACGTCCGAACGGGCCGAGGCGTCGGCCCAGCGCACCCAGGCCGAGCGGGCGTTGCGCGACGGCGCGGAGCGGCGCGACCGGCTTGACCGCCAGCTTGCCGACACCGACCGCGAGACGGCGGAGATCGCAGCGAAGCTCGCCGGACTGCCGGACCCGGCCGAGAAGCAGAAGCTGGTCGAACAGGCGAGCGAGGCCGTCTCGGCCGCCGAAGCCGCAACGATCGCCGCCGAGAGGGCGGTGGAGGCCGCGCGCGGCCGCGAAGCCGCCGCGCGCCCGGCGCTGCAGGCGGCGCGCGCCGAGCTTGCCCGCATCGAGACCGAGGCGCGGACGCTGGCCAAGATGCTCAACGCCCAGTCGGGCGGGCTCTTCCCGGCGGTGGTCGAGCAGATCAGGGTCGAGAAGGGTTTCGAGACGGCGCTGGGCGCAGCCCTCGGCGACGATCTCGACGCGGCTCTCGACAGGTCCGCGCCAGTGCACTGGGCGGCGGATGTCGGGGGGACGGGTTCCGATCCGGCGCTGCCGGCCGGGGCGCGGCCATTGTCCGAAGTGGTCCGGGCACCCTCGCAACTCGCTCGCCGGCTGGCGCAGGTGGGCATCGTGGAGGCGGCCGACGGGCCGAGGCTGCAGAAAGAGCTTGCGACCGGCCAGCGGCTGGTGACGAAGAACGGCGCCTTGTGGCGCTGGGACGGCTTGACGGCCAGCGCCGACGCGCCGACGGCGGCGGCGCTCAGGCTGGCGCAGAAGAACCGGCTGGCCGAACTGGAGGCCGAGGCAACGACGGCGACGGTCGCCGCACGGGCGGCGGAGGCCGCGCAGGCGGAAGCCGAAGCCGCGACCAAGGCGGCTGTCGAGACGGAGCGCAAGGCCCGCGACGACGGACGCGCGGCGCAGCGCGGTCTTGGCGAGGCGCGCGATGCGCTGGCGAAGGCGGAGGCTGCCGCCGGACAGCTCTCCGCCCGCCGCGCCGCGCTCGAAGCGTCGCGAGCGCGCATCGTCGAAAGCCGCGACGAGGCGGCCGGGGCCGTCACCGAGGCCGAGCGGGCGCTGGCGGCTGCGCCCGACCTGCGCGACCTCCAGTCCGGCCTCGACCGGATGGCCGCCGACGTGGCGCAGGACCGCGCCGCACTGGCCGATGCGCGCGCGGCGCACGAAGGGCTGAAGCGCGAGGCGGAGGCGCGGCGCCGGCGGCTGGAATCCATCGTCGCCGAAAGCCTGAACTGGATCTCCCGCGCCGAGAATGCCGACCGCCAGATCGAGGCGCTCGGCGCCCGCCGGGCGGAGACGGCGAGCGAATTCGCAGCGCTCGCCGAGGCGCCCGACGAACTCGACCAGCGCCGCAGGGCGCTCCTGTCGGAGATTTCCAAGGCCGAGCAGGTGCGCAAGGACGCGGCCGACCGGCTGCAGGAGGCGGAGAACCGCCAGGCGGCTCTGGACAAGGCGGCGACCGGCGCGATCCAGGCGTTGTCGGAGGCGCGCGAGGCCCGCGCCCGTGCCGAGGAGCGGCTGGCGGCTGCCGATGAGCGCCGCCGCGAGACCGAGGCCCGCATCCAGGAGGCGATCGGCGTGGCGCCGCATCTGGTGCTGAAACACACCGGGCTTGAGGCTGACGCCGACCTTCCCGACATGGGCGAGGTCGAGCGCCGACTGGAGCGGCTGAAGATCGAGCGCGAGCGGCTGGGCGCGGTCAATCTGCGCGCCGAGGAGGAGCAGAAGGAACTGTCCGAGCGGCTGGAGCTGATCGTCTCCGAGCGCGAGGACGTGGTCGAGGCGATCAAGAAGCTGCGCCAGGGCATCCAGGCGCTGAACCGCGAGGGGCGCGAGAGGCTGCTCGCCGCCTTCGAGGTGGTCAATGCGCAATTCCAGCGCCTGTTCACCCATCTGTTCGGCGGCGGCACGGCGGAGCTGCAGCTGATCGAATCCGAGGACCCGCTGGAGGCGGGCCTCGAAATCCTGGCGCGGCCGCCGGGCAAGAAACCGCAGACGATGACGCTGCTCTCCGGCGGCGAGCAGGCGCTCACCGCGATGGCGCTGATCTTCGCCGTCTTCCTCACCAATCCGGCGCCGATCTGCGTGCTGGACGAGGTCGACGCGCCGCTCGACGACCACAATGTCGAGCGCTTCTGCAACCTGATGGACGAGATGGCGGCCTCGACCGACACGCGCTTCGTCGTCATCACCCACAACCCGATCACCATGGCGCGGATGAACCGGCTGTTCGGCGTCACCATGGCCGAGCAGGGCGTGAGCCAGCTCGTCTCCGTCGACCTGCAGACCGCCGAGCAGATCCGCGAGGCGAGCTAGCCTCATCCTGGCCCAGAACCTGCGACACAACAGGACGTCCGGCCGTATCGTTTGCGCCGGCCTCGCAGCCGATTTGCCAAAGGAGCCATCGTGAAACCGATCGTCCTCGCCGCCTCCGCCCTCCTTCTCGCTGCCGGACCGGCCCTCGCCGAAGACCGCCCGCCCACCGCGGAGGAACGCGTTCGCGTCGAGGCGGCGCTCAGGGCCGACGGTTACACCGCCTGGGGCGACATCCAGCTCGACGACGGCAGGGCCTGGGAGGTGGACGACGCGGGCGACGCGGAAGGCCGGGAGTGGGATCTCGAACTGGAGATCGGTTCGCTTGTGATCTCGAAGAAGGACGACTGAGGGCGGCGTTTCGGGCCCAAGTGGCAGGAACGTTAGGTCGCGGCGCTTGGGCGGTGGGGGCATCACCCGTCCGGATAGGGCGTGCCGTCCTTGTGGGTGAAGCGGCCGTCGGCGTTTGTGCTCACCAGGTCGATGTCCGAACATGTCGTCACGTCGGCCATGTTCCGGCTGCCTACCTCCAGATAGACGGCCTCCGCGTCCGACCGGTTGATCATGTGATGGCCGTTGCCGGTGCCCTTCCTGAACGTGGCGCAGTCGCCGGCTTTCAGCACTGTTTCGCCGCAGTCCTCCACCAGCACCAGTTCGCCCTCGAGGATATAGACGAGCTCATCCTCGTGGCTGTGCCAATGGCGCTGGCTCGACCAGTTGCCCGGCGGCAGGCGCATCAGGTTGACGCCGAAATCGGTGAGCCCGCCGGCATCGCCGAGACGCTGGCGCACGCGGCCGGCGTGGGGCGCATCGTACGGGGCGGGGTAGGGGCAGCCGATGTGCTTGCGGATGGCTGCGATGTCGAGCTTGGGCATGGCGCGGCTCCGGTGGTGGACTTGGTGGCGCTCAACTGCGCCTGCTGTCATCGGCGAAAATCACGCTTTCGTTGTGCCACAGGCATGATGAATTCGCCTGCGGCGAACCGGCTCCCTGGGCGGGTCCTGCTGCCTCCGGCAGCTCCCGCCCGTTCGACGCCTTTCGTCATGCCACAGGCATGACGAATTCGCCTGCGGCGAACCGGCGTCTCACCCCCAAACCGCCAGTTCGTTGCCGGCGGGGTCGGCGAAGTGGAAGCGGCGGCCGCCGGGGAAGGGGAAGATCGGCCGCAGGATGGTCGCGCCGGCGGCCTCGACTGCCGCGAATGTCTCCTCGAGATTTTCGGAATAGAGCACGGGAAGGGGCTTGGCCGGGGCTTCGGCCCTGTCGCCCTGGAAACCGCCCTCCAGCCCCTCGTCGAAGGCGGCATAGGTCGGCCCGTAGTCGGTGAACGACCAGCCGAAGACGGAGGCGTAAAACGCCTTGACGCTGTCCATCGATCCGCCGGCGGCGGAGAGTTCGAGATAGTCGAGCTTTCCGGTCTTGCGCATGGCATACTCCTGACAATGTTCTTGGTATGTTCTAATATCGGTCCGCGGCCGCCGCAAGCCGAATCTTCGCCGGGCCGGACGACGCATCCGGAACCAGGGCCGGAACATGCCGTTGACGGGGCGATGATCCGCACCGCAAGCTCCCATCCGATCGGATGTCGTTCCATGCTGGCCGGTCTGTTCGCGCTGGCGCTGACGGCGCAGGTGTCTGCCGCGCTGAGCGCGGAGGACGTGCCGGTGCCGCAGCCGCGCCCGGCGCAGGCCGGCGATCCGCCCGGTGAGACGCCCGGCGGAAAGGACGTGGTGCAGGACGAGAAGGGGGCGAACGCCAGGGACGGCGCTAAGGATGAGGCCGGACTGCCGGATGCCGGCAGGGCGCCGAAGCCCGAGCCGCGCCCCGACCGGCCAGGAGAGGCGAAGGGAGAGGACGAGCCCCCGGCAGATGCCGGCAAGGCCGAGTCTTCACCGACGCCTCAGGCGCGGCCAGACCGGCCGGGGAAGGACGAGGTCCCGACCGATGCCGCCAAGGCGCCGTCGCTGATGCCGCCGCCGCGCGCCGCCACGATGCCAGCGGAGGAAGTCGCCTGCCGGTCAAAGCTGACGGAACTGGGGGTGGCGTTCGAGGAGCAGCCGCAACTTGCCGACGCCAGCGGATGTTCCGTCGAGTGGCCCGTGTCGGTCACGACGCTGTCCAGAGAGGTGAAGCTTGCCCCGGCAGCCGTGATGACCTGCGCGACGGCTGCTCGCGCCGCGGAATTCGTGCGCGACCATATCGCGCCGAAGGCGGCTACGATCCTCGGCTCGCCGCTCGTCTCGATCAGGCAGGATTCGGCCTATGTCTGCCGGCCGCGCAACGGCACCTCGAAGCTTTCCGAGCACGCCTTCGGCAATGCGCTCGACATCGGCGCCTTCACGCTGAAGGACGGCAGGACGGTCGTCGTCGGCTCGGCGACGAAGCGGGAGGAGGGCGAGTTCATGCTCGCGGTCAGGCTCGCCGCCTGCGGGCCGTTCACGACGGTGCTCGGACCCGGCTCGGATGCGGACCACGCGTCGCACTTCCACTTTGATCTCGCCAAACGGCGGCCTGGCTCGACGTTCTGCCAGTGACGCCGCATTTCGGCCGCAGGCGTGAAGCCGGCCAAAGAGCATTCCTTTACATTTTCCGCCTATCCTTCACGGTCGAGGGGCAGGACAGGGAAACCCGATCATGGGATCGATCGCGCGCGGCTTCGCGGCGGCCACTTTGCTTGGCGCGGCCGCCGCCATCCTCGCCGCCTGCTCGACGGACGTCCTGCGTCCGGAGATCGACGTGACGCCGACGGCGGCCCTGGTGGCGCCCCCTCCGATAGCGGCGGTGCCGGCCGAGCCGCTGGCCGAGCCGTTCGAACAGGCCGTGGCCGAGCCGGCGATGACCGCGCCTGACATGACAGACACGGACATGTCCGAGCCGGTGATGACGGAACCTGCGATGGCCGAGCCCGCGATAACCGAGCCGCCGGTGTCGGAACCCGCCCTCGTCTATGCCGCGCAGGTGCCGGCCTCCTCGATGAAAGTGCTGCCGCCGCCGCCGCTCGACGAGGAGCCGCGCGTGATCCAGGCTGCGATCACGCCCGGTCCCGGGCTGCAGCGGCTAGTGCCCTCCAATCCCTACATGAACCAGGAGCCGGAATACCGCGACCGCAACGCTGTTCCCGGCGCGATGCCGCAGAGCGAGGCCGAGTGCCGGCGCGAGCTGAAGCGCATCGGCGCGACGTATCAGGACCTGCCGCCGATCGGCGACGGCAAGTATTGCGGCATCGACTATCCGGTGAAGCTGGCGACATTGTCCGGCGGCATTGCAATCAAGCCGGCGGCGACGCTGTCCTGCCAGATGGCGCTGCAGGTAGCGAAGTGGACCAAGCACGAACTCGGACCTTCGACGCGCCGGCGCTATTTCACCGGCGTCAAGGCGATCCATCAGGCGTCGAGCTATTCCTGCCGCAGGATCCGCGGCTCGCGCACCATGTCGGAACATTCGAAGGGCAACGCGCTCGACATCATGCGCATCGAACTCGACAGCGGCAAGAAGATCGGCGTCAGGAAACCCGGCTTCTTCGCCTTCCGCGAGAAGGGTCTGCTGAACAACGTGCGGGCGGACGCCTGCGGCTATTTCTCCACCGTGCTCGGCCCCGGCTACGATCGCGATCACAAGGACCATTTCCACTTCGACATCGCCAAGCGCCGCAACGGCCGCAAGGCCTGCCGCTGAGCGGTGCGGACATGTAGGCTCGTCCCGCGAAGGAGCGGCCATGGCGCGGAGGCGGGTTTCAGCGAGAGGCGCGATCGTCGGCACGGCGTTCGTCGTGGCGGTGTGGGCATTCGTCGCCTATCTGGCCGCACCTTTCGTCTGGTCGGAGCTGGAGCGCGGTGCCCCGCCGCAACCGATGCTGACGACCACGCCGCTCGGCATTCCCGGCGATCCGCTGAATTTTGGGCTGGTCGGCAGCGAGGCGGAGGTGGTTGCAGCCTTCCACGCCATCGGCTGGCGCCCGGCGGATTCGATCACGCTGAAATCGGCGGTCGAGATCGGCCTGAGCGTCGTGCTCGACCGGCCCTATCCGGACGCGCCGGTGAGCACCCTCGTCTACGAGGGAAGGCGGCAGGACCTCGCCTTCGAGAAGGAAGAGGGGGCAAGCGCCGGCCGGCGCCATCACGCGCGGCTGTGGAAGGTGGACGCGGACGCTGAGGGGCGGCCGCTGTGGCTCGGCGCCGTCAGCTACGACCGCGACGCCGGCCTGTCGCACGACACGCTGCAGATCACCCATCACATCGCGCCCGACCTCGACGCCGAGCGGGATGCGCTGATGGGCGCGTTCGAGGCGGCGGGGGTGCTGGAGAAGAGCTACGCGATCGACGGTGTCGGCGCCACGCAGGACGGCCGCAACGGCGGCGGCGACCGGTATTTCACGGATGGCAAGGCGACGGTGGGAGTGCTGAGAGGGCGGTGAGGGGTAGGCAACCGCGGAGGTGTCACCTTTCGCGCCGTCATTCCGGCGACCGGAGGTCAGCCGGAATCCATCGATCGCCGGAAAGTGGGCGCTTGCCGACCATTCCACGCATACAGGCCTCCCGGCGCGTAAGCGGAGAGAAGAATGGGTCCCGGATGGCCTTCGGCCTCCGGGACGACGGTCGTGTGGGTTGGCGCCTCAGGCGGCGATGGCGGCTTCGGCGGCTTCCGAGCGGCGGGCCGCGACCAGAGCCTTGGTCCACCAGACGACCTGGTCGAGCATGTCGTTGGCGGCGGCCTTGAGGTGATCGTATTCCTCAAGCTTCTTCTGGCCCTGCATGACGGGCAGCATGTCGGCCCAAACGATGTGCACGCCCGTCCTGACCGGAGCCATCTGCGTCTCGATCGCCACCAGGCGAAGCTGTTCGACCGCGCGCGCGCCGCCGACGCCGCCATAGCCGACGAAGCCGACCGCCTTCTTGTTCCATTCGGTATAGGCGTAGTCGATCGCGTTCTTGAGGACAGCGGTCGGGCCGTGGTTGTATTCGGCGGCGGTGAAGACGAAGCCGTCGAAGCCGGCGACCTTCTTCTGCCACTTCTGCGCGATCTCGCTCTGCGAGGGCGCCCAGGCGGGCGAGGCCGGCTCGTTGAAGAACGGCAGCGGGAAGTCGCGCAGGTCGATCAGCTCGACCTCGACGTCGCCGCGGGCCTTGGCGATCTCGTAGATCCAGTTGGCGGGCTTGTCGGCGAAACGGCCCTCGCGGGTGCTGCCGATGATGATTCCAATCTTGGGCTTGGACATGTTATGCTCTCCTGAAGAACTCTGGTATCTTTCCGATACCGACACTACATATGAGAGCGGCAGAGTCGCGCAAGGAGGCACTTCCGTGAAACCAGGTCACCTACACCCCACCGAGGACTGCCGCGCAGTCAGCGAGGTGCTCTCGCGCGTCGGCGACAAATGGACCG
Source organism: Mesorhizobium sp. (assembly GCA_019635735.1). Lineage (GTDB taxonomy): Bacteria > Pseudomonadota > Alphaproteobacteria > Rhizobiales > Rhizobiaceae > Mesorhizobium_A. Next base: position 744,967 of record JAHBYX010000001.1, on the reverse strand, counting down.
TTCTGGTTGTCCAGTATCTCGGCACGGGACCGATGCGCTTCTCCGAACTGAAGCGGACCATAGGCGGTATTTCGCAGAAGATGCTGACCACGACGCTGCGCGGCCTGGAGCGCGACGGCTTCGTCACACGCACTGTATTTCCAACGATTCCGCCGCGTGTGGACTACGAGCTGACCGAGCTCGGACAGGAATTGCTGACCCCCGTCAGGGCCCTCGGCGACTGGGCGCGCAGCAACATCATCCGCATCCGCGAGGCGCGCGAACGCTTCGACGAGACGGTCCTCTGACGCAACTCCCCGTGGAAAAATGTCGCTTGGCGAAGATGGTTGATAAAGCGTAAATTCCCGATCGTTCAACGGTCTGTCTACCGGATGGAAACCGCGGCGATGCAGGAATACGGCTACAACCTCGACCAGAAGACGGTGAAGGCGCTGTCTGTGCTGACCCCGTGGAGGACGGCGGCCGCGATCGCCCTCGACTGGGCGGTCATCGCGGCGGCGATTGCCTTCTCCGAATGGATGCAGACTGTCTGGGCGCTGGTGCTCGCCTGGGTGGTCATCGGCGGGCGCATGCATGCGCTGGGCGTGCTGATCCACGAATTCGCCCACTACCGTTTCGTTTCGGACAAGAAAGTGTCCGAGTGGGTGGGCGACATCCTGCTGGCCTGGCCCCTGTTCACTTTCGTCGACGGCTACCGTAAGAACCATCTTGCGCACCACCGCTACACGAACACCGAGAAGGACCCCGACTGGCGCATCAAGCTCGGCACGCGGCACTTCACCTTCCCGCAGACCTGGCAATACGCGATCATGAACCTGCTGGGCTACCTGGTCGGCATCTCCTCCTATCGCGACATGAAATCGCTGATCACGCGGCTTTCGGACGACGAGGGCAGGTCGAAGACCTATCAGCTCAAGCGCTTCGGCTTCTATGTCGCCATGGCATTCGTGTTCTCGCTGACCGGCGTCTGGTACGAGTTCGCCATCTACTGGTTGGTACCGTTCTTCACCTTCTTCCTGCTGTTCCTCTATGTCCGCTCAGTCGCCGAGCATTTCGGTTCGATGGACTATGACACCGAACTTGCCTCGTCGCGCACGGTCTATCCCTATCTGTGGGAGCGCGCCTTCTTCTCACCGCACAATGTGAACTACCACCTCGACCACCATCTCTATCCGAGCGTGCCGTTCTACAATGCGCCGAAGCTGCATGCGGCATTGATGGCGGATCCGGAGTTCGCCGCCGGCGCCCACATCACGCGCGGCTATACGACCGGGCTGGTGCGCGAATGCCTGGCGCCTGCGCCGACCAAAACCGCCGGCGCACCGCAGGCACCGGTCGGCCGGCCCGCGCCGGCGCAATAGGCCCTCATTCGGGCGGAATGCGCATCGGCCGGCGCTGGTCGTCGAGCGCGACCATGACGAAATCGGCGTGGGTGACCTTCTCCATCACGTCGGAGAGGTAGCGCTGCGCCCAGGCTTCGAGCGACAGGGTCATCGAGGTGCGGCCGACGCGGGTGATGTCGGCATAGATCGACAGCGTGTCGCCCACCTTCATCGGCTTGGCGAAAACCATCTTCTCGACCGCGACGGTGACGACACGGCCCTTGGCGCGCTCGGCGGCCCGGATGCCGCAGGCAAGGTCCATCTGCGCCATGACCCAGCCGCCGAAAATGTCGCCGGCGGCATTGGTGTCGGCCGGCATCGCCAGCGTGCGCAGCACCAGCTCGCCCGCGGGTTTCGCGTCGGTATCGGTCATGGCGGCGGCCTCCCTTTCTTCCGGACCTAGTCGGCGCGCCGCCGCCAGTCAACGGGTCGCACCCGAAGGGTGGCACTTGGCTAAATTTGCTATCGTGCCGCCGGACATTATCCGCTATGGGGCCATCACGCTGGGAGTCGGAGAGGTGCAGATGACCAAGTGGGTGTTTTCGTTCGGGGACGGCCGTGCCGAGGGCAAGGCCGGCGACAAGAACCTGCTCGGCGGCAAGGGCGCGAACCTCGCGGAAATGTCGTCGCTCGGCCTGCCGGTGCCGCCCGGCTTCACCGTCACCACCGAAGTCTGCACGCACTACTATGCCAACGGCCGCACCTATCCCGCGGAGCTGAAGGGCCAGGTCGAGGACGCGCTCGCCGAGATCGGCCGCATCACCGGCAAGGCCTTCGGCGACCCGGAGCGCCTGCTCCTGGTTTCCGTCCGCTCGGGCGCCCGCGCGTCCATGCCGGGCATGATGGACACCGTTCTCAATCTCGGCCTCAACGACGAGACAGTCGAGGCGCTTGGACGCGACTCGCGCGACGAACGCTTCGCCTGGGACTCGTACCGCCGCTTCATCCAGATGTTCTCAGACGTGGTGCTGGAGCTCGACCACGAGGTGTTCGAGGAGATCCTGGAAGAGGAGAAGGACCGCAAGGGCTACGAGCTCGACACCGAGTTCACGGCCGGGGAACTGCGCCACCTCGTCGCGCTCTACAAGGACAAGGTCGCGACCGAACTGGGCAAGCCCTTCCCGCAGGACCCGCACGAGCAGCTCTGGGCCGCGATCGGCGCGGTGTTCTCCTCGTGGATGAACGCGCGGGCCATCACCTACCGCCGCCTGCACAACATTCCCGAGGCCTGGGGGACCGCCGTCAACGTCCAATCCATGGTGTTCGGCAACATGGGCGAGACGTCGGCGACCGGCGTCGCCTTCACGCGAAATCCCTCGACCGGCGAAAAGGCGCTCTACGGCGAATTCCTGGTCAATGCTCAAGGGGAAGACGTCGTCGCCGGCATCCGCACGCCGCAGAATATCACCGAGGCGGCCCGCATCGCCGCCAGCTCGGACAAGCCCTCGCTCGAAAAGGTGATGCCAGACGCCTACCGTGAATTCGTGATGATCTCGCAGCGCCTGGAACAGCACTACCGCGACATGCAGGACCTCGAATTCACCATCGAGCGTGGCAAGCTGTGGATGCTGCAGACCCGCTCGGGCAAGCGCACCGCCAAGGCGGCGCTGAGGATCGCCGTCGAGATGGCGGCCGAAGGCCTGATCACCAAGGAGGAGGCGGTCGCCCGCATCGACCCGGCTTCGCTCGACCAGCTGCTGCACCCGACGATCGACCCCAAGGCCAGGCGAGAGGTGATCGGCTCGGGCCTGCCGGCTTCGCCCGGCGCCGCCACCGGCGAGATCGTCTTCACCTCCGACGAGGCCGAGGAGGCGTCGAAGGCCGGCCGCAAGGTGATCCTGGTGCGCGTCGAGACGAGCCCCGAGGACATCCACGGCATGCACGCCGCCGAGGGCATTTTGACCACCCGTGGCGGCATGACCAGCCACGCGGCGGTGGTGGCGCGCGGCATGGGCAAGCCCTGCGTCTCGGGCGCCGGCGGGCTGCGCGTCGATCCGAAGAAGGGGACGCTGATGGCGATGGGCGTGACGCTGGTCAAGGGCGAGATGATCACCATCGACGGCGGCACCGGCCAGGTGCTGAAGGGCCAGGTGGCGATGCTGCAGCCGGAACTGTCGGGCGATTTCGCCCAGATCATGGAATGGGCGGACGCCACGCGGCGCATGAAGGTGCGCACCAATGCCGAGACGCCGGCGGACGCGCGCATGGCGCGCTCCTTCGGCGCGGAGGGCATCGGGCTCTGCCGTACCGAGCACATGTTCTTCGACGGCGACCGGATCGTCGCCATGCGCGAGATGATCCTGGCCGACACCGAGGCCGGCCGGCGCGCGGCACTCGCCAAGCTCTTGCCGATGCAGCGCTCCGACTTCGTCGAGCTGTTCGAGATCATGGCGGGGCTTCCCGTCACCATCCGCCTGCTCGACCCGCCGCTGCACGAGTTCCTGCCGAAGACCGAGGAGGAGATCGCGGAGGTGGCGGCCTCGATGGGCGTGTCGGCCGAGAAGCTGCGCCACCGCACTGAGGCGCTGCACGAGTTCAACCCGATGCTCGGCCATCGCGGCTGCCGCCTGGCGGTGAGCTATCCCGAGATCGCCGAGATGCAGGCCCGCGCCATCTTCGAGGCGGCCGTGGAGGCGGCGAATACGACGGGCGCGGCCGTGGTGCCCGAAATCATGGTGCCGCTGGTCGGTCTCAAGACCGAGCTCGATTTCGTCAAGGCGAGGATCGACGCGGCGGCCAGGGATGTGATGGCGGAGACCGGCGTGACGATCGATTATCTGACCGGCACGATGATCGAGCTGCCGCGTGCCGCGCTTCGCGCGCATGTGATCGCCGAAAGCGCCGAGTTCTTCTCCTTCGGCACCAACGACCTGACCCAGACCACCTTCGGCATATCGCGCGACGACGCGTCGTCCTTCCTCGAGACCTACCGGCAGAAGGGCGTGATCGAACAGGACCCCTTCGTCTCGCTCGACGTCGACGGCGTCGGCGAACTGGTGCGGATCGCCGCCGAGAAGGGCCGCGCGACGCGGCCGGACATCAAGCTCGGCATCTGCGGCGAACATGGCGGCGACCCGGCCTCGATCGCCTTCTGCGAGGAGGTCCGGCTGGACTACGTCTCGTGCTCGCCCTTCCGCGTGCCGATCGCCAGACTGGCCGCGGCGCAGGCGGCGGTGAAAAGCAGGTAGCCCGGCTCGGCCGGACCGAACGCCGACGAACGACAGGACCATGACCATGAGCGAACCGACCGTGGCGGACGCCACCGAGCTGATCTATGCCTCGCTGCAGGCCGACAACGAAGACCTCGACGCCCATATCGCGACGCTGAAGGCGGCCCTTGCGCGCGAAGGCCTGAAGGAGGCGGCGTTCGACCCCGCCCGGCTCGCCCAGGGCAACCGGGCGGGCCGAAAGCTGATGCAGTCCTATTTCCGCAAGCGCGGGGTCACGGTGGCGTTTGAGAAGGGGTGAAGGGGGCTGGGCGTCGGGAAGCACCTTCCGCTCGGCGCCGGGAACCATGGTGTCGGCTGACGACATCATTTCAGTCGTTGCCAGCCAATACTCGGGGACCCGATTCCGGCCATTGGGCTGGGTACTTCTGGACGCCGAAGAAAAATCCTCCGGGGACAATCCGCCTACCGCGTTAGGGAGCGCTTCGGCTGATTCTAGCGTCAAGCGGTACCCAAAGGATGGTCAAGACTGCGCTTGAGCTTGCTCAGCATAGATGCGGCGTAGGCTGCATACGGCCCGATCCATCGCTCATGGACTGCATGGATAGGGAGAGCGTCAAGATGGTTCCAGCGCTCACGCCCACGCTTCTCCGCGATGACAAGCCGGGCTTCTTCAAGAACGCCTAGATGCTGCATTACGGTACAACGGTCGAGGTCGGGAAAGCGAGCACAGAGCGCACCTGTGGTTAGTGGCTCGGCCTTGAGGTGATCGAGAATGTGCCGGCGCACCCGGTGGCTCAGAGCCTTGAACAGGAGATCGTCAGCGTCATCAGTTGACATGTTATATTTCTATAACATATTCTAACCCCGGTCAAGACGAGGAGGAGCGCGATGTCCTATGAGTTCACCGTTAGCGGGCGCATCGCGCGTTCGGTGCATGAGGTGTTCGAGGCAGTCGCTGATCCAGCGAAGCTATCCGGTTACTTTACCACCGGTGGTGCGAAAGGACGGCTTGAGTCGGGAGCTACGGTGATCTGGGACTTCCACGACTTCCCCGGCGCATTTCCGGTGCACGTTGTCGAGGTCGTGCCGGACACCAGAATTGTGCTCCGCTGGGATGCTGCGCCGGACGAAGATGCAGCAGGGCTCTATCAGACCACGGTGACCATGACCTTCGAGGCTTTGGAAGATGGGCGTACGTTGGTGCGCATCCACGAGGCAGGCTTTCGCGAAAGTGAAGCTGGCCGAAGGGCATCGTATGGCAATTGTGAGGGGTGGACCGGCATGTTGTGCGCCATGCGAATGTGGATCGAGCACGGCATCAATCTGCGGGAGGGCTTTTACAAGTAGCGCAGTCGTCGTTTGGAGAAGGAACGAACCGCCGCATCGAAAGCCCGATTCTGACTGGCGTTCAGCACCTGTTCCCGATCCTCGCCAATCGAAGGCTGGAACCTGAGAAACAACGAGTCCAGCGATGTCTGCTTCCGTGGGAGCTTGCTGAGAAGCAGACTGACCACTTCCCTCCCCGAAGGTGCCGGTTCTAGCGGAGCTAGACGGCAAGCTCTCGCCGCGACGCCATTGCCAGCGCTGATATCAACTCATCAGGGATTGGTTTCGTCGGTGAGAACGTGACACCGGTCTTCGATGCTTTGAGGCCTGCCGCGGCTATCTTGTCGAAATGACCGGCAATAGCGCCTTTCGTGACGTAGAGACCGCACTGCTTGCTGAATGCACCATAGCCCGCGATGATCTTTTTCCCGGAACTGAAACCAGGCATGCCGTACTGAATGACTCCTTCAGCGTCGGGAAGAGCACGCTTCAACACCTCGCGAACATGTGCAAGCTGCGATCTGAGAGCTTCTGGGGCAGCGGCGATATACGCCTCGTGGTCAAGAAATTCGGTCATGCTTGATCCTCAGCGAAGAGTAGCGATTTCGCAAGCTGAGCGGTGTCTGCTTCGGTGCAGCCACCTGAAACCCGCCAGTCCGCTTACCACCCCCTAAAGGGATTTGCCGTAACCTGGGCGGATTTGCGACCCTTGTGAGATAGCCCGAGGGGCTCACGGCCGGCGACACGCCCCGAAGGCTACCGCGGGGCCCGCCGGGTCGATCCCGGCGGGCTTTGCGAAGGGCGTCAGTCGCCGCCGAATTCGGCCTTGAAGGCGTCGAAGTCGATCTGCATGCCGTTGAGGACGGCGCTCCAGTGGCGGGTCAGGCCGGCCTGGGCCACCGCCTCGGCGATCTCGGCGTCGGTCGCCCCGAGCTGGCGGGCGAACTTGCTGTCGAGCCAGATGCAGTAGCGGCAGGGGATCTGCGCCGCCACGGCGACGTTGATCAGCGACTTGATCTTCGGATCGAGCGCGCCAGGCTCAACCTCGAGCGCCTTGGTCAGCGCCCATGCGGCGGCGATGCCCTGCTTTGGATAGACCTTCATGTACTGCGGCGTGACGCCGTAGACGGACTCGATGTCCTTGTAGGTCTCCTCGAGCGTCGGCTTTTCCTGCGCGGTTGCGACGGAAATCCCGACCAGGAGGGTCGAGGCGGCGGCCAGGGAAACGGCCAGTTTAACGATACGCATGTCGGTACCTTTCATGGAGGCATGGGAGGAGAAGGGCTCCGGACGGCCTCCGCGCGTCCGGATCCTGCCCTGTCCCTCGAGGGACGGGAGCTGGGGGGCGGCCGGCGGCCGCGGTTCGGTCAGGCGGTCAGAGCCTGAGATCGACGACCGGCTGACCGGAAAGCCAGAGGTCGAGCGATTGAGCGGCGAGCAGCGTGCCGGCGAGGCTCGCGGCGGCGAACAGGGCGGCGGCCGCGAACACGGCAGCAGGCTTCCGGCTGCGCGGGCGGCGCGGATCAGCATGTACAGTCATGGGGTGTCTTTCCTTTGAAGCGGTTGACGGCTTAGCCGGCCCGGACAAGAAGCACCGCGTCGCCCTCGCCGTAACGCACCGCGGGGTGCGGCACCAGCGGGCGGCGCGCGATCTCGCGGTAGCCGCGCTCGCGGTAGAAGCGCATGGCGCGCCGGTTCGCCTCGAAGCAGATCAGCGAGACGCCGGAACATCCGGTCTCCAGCGCCAGCGCCTCGACGCGGTCCATCAGCGCGCTGCCGATGCCCCGGCCGCGGAAACGCTCGTCGACGGCGAGGCCGGAGAGATAGAGCGAACCGGGTTCTTCCAGCTCGGCATAGGGAGCGAGAACGGGGTCGTCCTCGACCTCGCCCGGAGCCCGGGGCGTCATCGGGAAGGCGTGCGCCATGCAGACGGTCGCGCCGCCGACCGCCGCCAGCAGGCAGTTCTCGAACGAGAAGGCGGTGCCGGTGCGGGCGTAGCGGGCCGCCCCGACCTCGGCCAGCGACTGGCCGGGCAGGGCGAGCCTCTGCCAGATATAGGCGGCGAGCCCGTCGGAGGAGACGAGGAACAGGCGGGCAATGGCGGGCGCGTCGCCGGCGCGGGCGCGGCGTATCGCGAGCGCCGGCGCGGGCGCCGTTCTCAAGGCCAGGTTCATCGGTCGTTTCCCTGCCGTTTCACATCCACATCAGCGGGCTGCGCGGATGCCTGACGCGCTCACGCACGTAGCCGATGTCGCGCAGATGATGGTCGCTCAGCTCGGTGAGCTCCCTGGCGGGCGCCGGCCGGAACAGCGGCGAAGGGTAGGATTTGCGCTGGTGGGCGAGGCCGGCGATCAGGCCGGCGAGTGCGGAAAAATACATGGATTCTCTCCTCGGCGGACGGCAAGGTTGGCCGTCCGCCGTTCCCTGTTCGGTTGGGTGGTCGGTGGTCAGGCCGCCGCGGCGGTGGGCACGCAGGCCTCGCAGATCGCGGCCAGATGGCGGTGGTCGGTGCCGCAGCAGCCGCCGAGGATACGCATCGACGGGAAGGCGCGCGTCAGCGATCGGTAGCGGCGGCCGAGGTCGGCGATGTCGCCGATGTCGAGCGTGTCGGAAGAGTCGAGCTCGGCATGGCTCTTCGCCGACGCATTGGCGCGCACGCCGCGGATGCGCTTCACCCAGGCCTCGTCGCGGGCGAGCGCCTGCTCGAAATGGGTCGGGTGGGCGCAGTTGACCATGTAGTAGGCGGGCGAGCCGGCGGTTGCCTCCTCCGTCGCCTCGATCGCGGCCCGCAGCGTCGTGCCGTCGACCAGCCTGCCGTCGGTCTCGACCGTGAAGGACACGGCGCAGGGCATGTGCGCCGCCCTGGCGGCGAGCGCGATGCCCACGCCCTCGTTCACCGTGTTCATGGTGATGGCGGACACCATGTCGGCCTGCGAGCGGGCGAAGAGGTCGACCTGGAAGGCGTGGTAGTCGCGCGCCTCCTCTGCCTCCATGCGGCCGGCCTTGTAGCCGTCGCCACGCGGACCGATGGCGCCGTTGAGGACGACCGGCGTCGTGGGCGTCTCCCACTTGTCGCGCAGATCCGCGACGAGATCGACGGCCGCGAGGTTGATCGCGCCCAGCCGCGCCGCGTCGAAGCCGATCATGCGGCCCCAGTCGAGGCTGGCGCGCCATGTGGCCGTGTCGAGCACGAAGCCCAGCCCGCGCTTGCGGGCGATCGGCAGGTACTGCTCGTAGTATTTCACCAGTTCGGCGCGGCCGTCCTGGCGGTCGACCAGCACAAAGGATGCAAACTGCGGCAGATCGAGACCCTGCAGGAAGATGAGGGCGGTCTCCATTCCGCCGTCGCTGAGAAACAGGCCGCCATTGGTCTGCGGCAATGCGTGACGATACTTCGCCATGAATCGAAAACCTCCATGAGTTCGGGCGGCGTGACCGCCCCGGATGGCGGGGGTTTTCCCAGATCGCATGGACAGGAACTAGCCGACGCGTGGTACGGCGCCGGCGGGATAGTGAAAAATCTAATGGATTCAATCGGTTGAATATTGTGTTGGCACTTCCCTAACGGAACGTGCTAAGGGTCGCGCCTCGCATTTCCATACCGCAAGTACAGTTTTTGGAGGCCTCCATGCGCAAGGGCGAGGCGACCCGCGAACGCATTCTCGAAGTGGCCGAGGCGTCGGTTCTGGCCAAGGGATTCGGCGCGACCTCGATCGAGGAGGTGATCGCAGAGGCCGGCATCACCAAGAGCGGCTTCTTCTATCACTTCCGGGACAAGAACGAGTTGGCGCACGAACTGCTGCGCCGCTACATCGCCGAGGACCATCGCATTCTCGACGAGATCTTCGGCAGGGCGGCGGAATTGTCGGAAGACCCGCTGCAGGCCTTCCTGATCGGACTGAAGATGCTGGCCGAATTGATGGGGGACCTTCCCGGAGGTCACCCCGGCTGCATGATCGCGTCGGTCTGCTACCAGGAGCGGCTGTTCGACCGGCGCGTCATCGATCTGAACCGCGAGGCGATCGAAAGCGTCAACGCGCGCATCCGCGAGCATCTGGAAGCGATCATGGCCGTCTACGCGCCGCGGGAGCCGCTCGATCTCGACGTGATGGCCGAGATGCTGTCCTGCATCATCGACGGCGGCATCATCATGGCCAAGGTGACCGACGACCCGAACCGGCTTGCCCGGCAGATCCTCGCCTATCGTGCCTTCGTCAAGATGCAGTTTTCCGCGCCTGCCCTCGCAGCAGCTCCGCTCCCGCGTGCCGCGGCTGCCGAATAGCGCGGGCGGAGCCGGGAGGATTTAGCCGGCGTCTCGTTTCGTCAGGCCGCGCGCAGGCCCTCCTTGTGGACCAGGGCCTCGGTGTCGGCCAGCGCCTTCTCGAACCGGTCGAACAGCTCGTTCAGTTCCGCCTCGGCGATGATCATCGGCGGGCAGAAGGCGATCGTGTCGCCGATGGCGCGGACGATCGCGCCGTGGCCCTCGGCGAAGCGGGCAAGCGCAGCACCCACGCCCTTCTTGCCGTCGAAGGACCGCTTGGTCTTCTTGTCGGCGACAAGCTCGACGCCGCCGACGAGGCCCGAATAGCGCACCTCGCCGACCAGTGGGTGGTCCCTGACGGCGTCGAGTCGGCTGGCGAACAGCGGCGAGATCGCGCGGACCTTTCCGACGATGTCGCGCTTCTGGTAGATCTCGATCGCCTTGGCGCCGACCGCGCAGCCGAGCGGGTGGCCGCCATAGGTGAAGCCGTGGCCGAACGTGCCGATCTGGCGCGAATGGTCGACATAGGCCTGGTAGATGTCTTCCGGCACCAGCACGGCGCCCAGCGGCACATAGGCCGAGGTGAGCTGCTTGGCGACGGAGATCGTGGTCGGCACCATGCCGTGCGTCTGACAGCCCCACCAGTTGCCGGTGCGCCCGAACCCGTTGATGACCTCGTCGTCGATCAGGATGATGTCGTGCTCGTCGAGGACTTCCTTGATCGCGGCATAGTAGCCGGCGGGCGGCACGATGACGCCACCGGCGCCCATGACCGGCTCGACGATCATAGCGGCGATCGTGTCCGGACCTTCGCGCTCGATCAAATCGCGCAGCGACTGGACGATGCGCGCCAGGAACTCGGCCTCGCTCTCGCCCTCCTTGCCGAAGCGCCAGTAGTGCGGGCAGTCGGTGTGGACGACGCGGTCGACCGGGAGATCCCAGCCCATGTGGTTGTAGGGCAGGCCGGTCAACGAGGCGGCCATGATGGTGACGCCGTGATAGGCCTTCTGCCGCGAGATGATCTTCTTCTTGTTCGGCCGGCCGAGCGCGTTGTTCATGTACCAGGCGAGCTTGACCTGGGTGTCGTTGGCCTCGGAGCCGGACGAGGTGTAGAACACTTTCGAGATCGGGATAGGCGCGATCTCCTTCAGCTTTTCGGCGAGCTCGATCGCCGGCTCCATGCCCTTGGCGCCGAACAGGTGCGAATAGGACAGCGTACGCATCTGCTCGGTCGCTGCCTCGATCAGCTCCTCGTCGCCGTAGCCGAGGCCCGTGCACCACAGGCCCGCCATGCCCTCGATATAGGCCTTGCCCTGGGTGTCGTAGACATAGACGCCCTTGCCGCGCTCGATCACCGTCGGCCCGATCTCGCGCAGACGGTGGATCGGCGTGTAGGGATGAAGCAGGGCTTCGACGTCGCGCGCCTGGACGTTGGTGAGCGGGGCGTTCATGGGCGGTCTCCGGAGGATCGGCCGGAGACTAGCCGAGATTTTGCAGTGCGGTAACCCCGCTCGCCGGCTGGACCAATGGCATTCTGCCAGCTTGCGCCAGCAGATGTGCTTGGGTGGCGATCGCCGGTATCTGCTCCATGACGCGCGTGAAGGCTGCGGCGATCACTCGACCCGCTTTGGGCTTGTGCAGCCACGTGCAAATTATCGCCCGGGTACCGCACAACAACGGGAGGCCGCCGAAATGTCGCTGGTTACGCCAGAGTAATTGTAAGCTTGGCAGCCGCCTGCGCGTTGGTAGATGATCACTTGGGTGTACTGACCAAGGCAATCAACACTGACCTGGTTGTATTTTGGATCACAAGATGGTGCGGGAAAATGTCCCGAATACCCCGAGCCCAGTTGACTCGTGTTTGAGCCCGTCGTGTAACAATCCAAGGCAGTGCGTACGGGCGGCATGTAATAACCAATAACATCGATGATGTAGTGAACGGAAACGGACGAATAGATGCCGATGTCAAACAAGCATCCGCCGCAACTGTTGACGATGAGATCTGCGCTCGCCCCGGAGCTTCCCGGGTTGATCCAAACCGTGTTGCCCGTCTGATAGGGCGATGCGTGTTTGAACACCTTGAAGACGCCAGGGCCCGCCGGCGACGTTAGAGTGACGCTCACCGCGAAGGCGGCGGCAAAGATACTGAGGCCACAGTTTGCCGAACCTGTGCCCATCGAATACGTGCCGGTTCCACCCTGGGATATGTAGTCGGGGGTATTCTCTATATAGAGGCTCCGCGTTCCCACCAGGGGCGAACTGATCACGCGCGAATCGGCAATGCGGCATCGACCGTAGGGAAGAGGTGTGTAGGTCAGATCGCTAAAATAGCTGCCCAACGTCTGGGGCGCGACCGATCCGTTGCCTATGGCCTGCTTTTCTGGCCGAACGGGGTTTGCGATGTCGCCGCCGGTCAGCGCAATGGGTAGCTCTTCGACAGACCGTGCGGTGGTCGCCTTCAGTACGTTTTCGGCGCTGGCGGTCATGACCGCCTTGGTCAGCATCCTCGACCAGCGGGAACCGCCGCCGCCCGGCCGGCTGTCGGCGGCGGATTGCCACTTCGCTATGAGATCCCTGGCGATCACGGCGCGCTGGCTGGCCGACAGGAGGGGCTGTTGCGGCGTCGACATCAGCGGCGGTGCGCTTGTTGCAGGCGATCCGACAGTCGTCTGCGCCATGGCGGCAATATTGAACGAGAAAATTGCGAACGCGGCAAAGCAAAGTGAAAGAAGGCGCATCATATGGATCGACCCCGTTTCAGTCAGATCCAATATCTTACGCTGCGGCAGGTTTGAAGAGCCGGATTATCGACCGGTGACGGCCCTCTCAGGCCGCAACGGCCGGCATGCGCTCCATGACGCTGGACCAGGAGCGGGCGAGTGCGGCGATCGGGTTCCGGCTCTCGGCGACCGTCTCGATACGGGTGCTGACGCCGTCGTCGCCGAGGATCACCAGGACGAGTTCGCGTTCGTCCCGCTCGCCGAGGCTGATGACCGCGACGCGGCTGCAATCGGGGATGGCTGCCGTCGGCATGGTGAAGAGAAGAGCGCCGCCGGTGGCCTTGGCCGCCGCGGCGGCCGCCTCGTCGAAGCCTGCCTTTACGTCTTCCAAGTCGAGCGCGAATTCCAGCTCGACCATCTCGAGCGAGTGGGTGACAGGGGCTGGCGCACTGGCCACATGCGTTTCCATGTGAGTCTCATCCTCAAGGTCCGCCCGCATCGACCTATCCCGCCGAGAATGGCCGCAATGTGGCGGATGCGGCGCTGTGGGAGGTTGACGGAAAGTCATTCCGGCGGCACGAGAGCATTTCCGGTGAACGTTGGATCACTCTGTTTCCCGATGGCGAGACGATCCGCCAGGAAGGCGGTGCAGGCCGTGCTGATGGCATGGCCAAATCCGCCTGACGCCGCGGGCGCTCGCCAGCGGGAAACCCTTCTGGCCGGGTGAATTCGGGCCAAATCCATCGGCCTTCGGACTTGGCCGTGCCACCAGCACGACCGCGCCGAAGGCCTCGACCTTGGCCCGAATTCCCTCCGGCAGAGTGACCCAACGTTCATCGGAAATGCTCTAGACAAGCGGCTCGCGCAGCAGGAAATTCGCGCCGAAGCCGCTGGGAGGAAATTGATGCTCGGACTGATGCAGGAGTGGCCGCTCGTCTGCCACAAGATTATCGACCATGCCGCGCGGCAGCACGGCCACCGCGAGATCGTGTCGCGCTCGGTCGAAGGGCCGATCGTGCGCACGACCTACAAGGATCTGCGCGAGCGTTCGCTGAAAGTGGCGCAGCGCCTGCAGCGCGACGGTTTCAAGCGCTCCGACCGCATCGGCACTCTCGCCTGGAACAGCGGCAACCATCTCGAGGCCTGGTTTGGCATCATGGGCATGGGCGGCATCTACCATACGCTCAATCCGCGGCTCTTCCCCGAGCAGATCATCTGGATCATGAACCACGCCGAGGACCAGGCGCTGTTCGTCGACCTCACCTTCATGCCGCTGGTCGAAAAGATCGCGCCGATGGTGAAGTCGCTGAAGAAGGTCATCGTTCTGACCGACAAGGCGCACCTGCCGGCAACCGCGCTCACCAACGTCGTCGCCTACGAGGAATGGCTGGCCGAGGCCGACGGCGACTTCCAGTGGGTCCATGTCGCCGAGGCCGACGCCTGCGGCATGTGCTACACCTCGGGCACGACGGGCGACCCCAAGGGCGTGCTCTATTCCCACCGCTCGAACGTCATCCATGCGATGATGGCGGCGATGCCGGACGCGATGGGCATCTCGTCGCGCGACGTGATCCTGCCGGTGGTGCCGATGTTCCATGCCAATGCCTGGGGCCTCGGCCAGAGCGCGCCGATGATCGGCGCCAAGCTGGTCATGCCCGGCGGCAAGATGGACGGCGCCTCGATCTACGAGCTGCTCGACACCGAGAAGGTGACCTTCTCGGCGGCCGTGCCGACGGTCTGGCTGATGCTGCTGCAGCATCTGGAGGCCAACAACCTCAAGCTACCGCATCTCAGCAAGGTGGTGATCGGCGGCTCGGCCTGCCCGCGCGCCATCACGGAAAAGTTCGAGAAGAACTACGGCGTGCAGGTGATCCACGCCTGGGGCATGACCGAGATGAGCCCGCTCGGCTCGCTGTGCACGATGAAGCCGGAATACCAGGACTTCACCGGCGATGCGCTGCTGGACGTCAAGCAGACGCAAGGGTGGGCGCCCTTCGGCGTCGAGATGAAGGTGACCGACGACAACGACCGCGAGCTGCCCTGGGACGGCAAGACCTTCGGCCGGCTGAAGGTGCGCGGGCCGGCGGTGGCCAAGGGCTATTACGGCGGCGCCGGCAAGGACCAGTTCGACGCGGAAGGCTGGTTCGACACGGGCGACGTCGCCCACATCAACGCCAACGGCTACATGCAGATCACCGACCGTTCGAAAGACGTGATCAAATCGGGCGGCGAGTGGATCTCGTCGATCGAGCTGGAGAACCTGGCGGTGGGGCACCCCGACGTGGCGGAAGCGGCCGTGATCGGCATCGCGCATCCGAAGTGGGATGAGCGGCCGCTTCTGGTCGTCGTCCGCAAGGCCGGCAAGGCGACGACCAAGGAAGAGATCCTCGCCTACATGGACGGCAAGATCGCCAAGTGGTGGATGCCCGACGACGTCGTCTTCGTCGACGAGATCCCGCACACCGCCACCGGCAAGATCCAGAAGATCACGCTGCGCAACCAGTTCAAGGAATACAAGCTACCGGCGTGAGCGGCATCGATGCGGCGCCGGAGACTTTGAGTTCCCGGCCAAATCGGCATAAGTGACCGCCGACATTCATCTGAGAGGACCGGCGGTCATATGGCGGCAGTCGTCGAACGGCGCATTTCGCGCGCAGCCCGCTGGTCGCGGCGCCTGGCGTCCTTCGCCGCCGTGCTTTTCGTCATGTCGGGGCTCGGCCACCGATTCGGGCTGATCGACACCATCTCGTTCTTCTGGCTGCTCGGCATCGTCGGGACGATTGCCATCGCGGCGCTCGCCTGCGCGGCGTGGGGCTTTTATCGCCTGTGGACCCGCGGCGACCGGGGCGGGCGCGATTCGGCGGCCGGCGCGCTGATCGCGCTGGCGGTCGCGGCCCCCTTCCTCCTCTCAGCCTGGAAGGGCGTGACGCTGCCGTCGCTGACCGACATCTCGACCGACGTGGTCGGACCGCCGCAGCTGCCGCTGGCAGCGGCGGAGCGGACCGGCGCCATGAACACGATCGCGCCGCCGACGCCCGAGGACGCCGAACTGCAGCTCGAGACCTATCCGGGCGTGATCGGCCGCCGCTACGAGGTGGCGCCCGACCTGGTGATCCAGGCGATCCTCAAGCTGGCGAAGGACCGCGGCTGGACCGTGCGCGGCGACCCGCAGCTCGCCGAGGGACAGAGCGAGCTCACCCTCGAGATCGTCGCCTACACCTTCTTCCTCGGCTTTCCGGTCGACGTGGCGGTCCGGGTCACCGACGAGGACGCGGCCGTCTATGTCGACATGCGCTCGGTCTCGCGCTGGGGCCGCCACGACCTCGGCGACAACGCGAAGCGCATCGAGCGCTTCCTGGCGGATCTGGATGCGGCGGTGAAGGGCGAGCCGGTGGCGGAGTAGGGGGCTGGGGCTGCCACCCAGCGCCCCTCGCGAGACCCCTCACCGCTACCGGTTCACGACCCATATCGCGCCCCACGATCCCAACAGCGTGAGGAGCATCATGGCGGTGAGCCCCACATACATCGCGAAACCTCCCGTGGCCGCCAGAGACCCTCTCACATCCATGAGCATGAGGAGCGGCAGCAGGAGGAATTCGCCGAGCTGGACGGCTACGAGCGCGCCGACGATCGAGACGACGACGTTCAGGATCCAGCCGAGCACGCCCCCGCTTCTTCGTCCACGCCTCGTGGATCCCGACAGCCAGCACGGCGGCGAAAAAGGCCAGCGCGATCGTCATCGGACCGCCGACGCTCGACATCGGAATCGCGCCGCTCGCCTGAAGAAGGAGGACGCCAGCCACGGCGATCGGCACGATATACTTCATGAGGTCTGCCCCCTGTTGTACTGGCGCTTGCGCGATTGCTTGCGTCCGCCCAAGCTCAGCATAACAAGTCCGCTTTCGGGTGGATAGCAGCGGGAATGCGCGGCTGAAGAAGCGTCAGACCGCTGTCTCGTTCGGGGGCCGGATCAATGCAGGATGCGGGCTGTTGCCGCGGCGCCTGCCGGCGCTTGCCGCGAAGAACCTATGCCACCCGAAAGACGCCGTCGATCGAGACGTCGGTCTCGGCGACCGCCGCGCCTTTCGCGACGAGGTCCTCGATCTGCGCCAGCACCGAGAGTCCGGCCGCGCCGTGCAGCCTGGGGTCGGTGTCGCGGTAGATCGCGCGGACCATGTCGGGGATGGTGCGGTCGCCGCCGCGCAGACGCTCGAGGATCGCGCGCTCGCGCATTTTGCGGTGCGCCTTCAAGCCGCGCAGGAAGGGGAGCGGCTTGCGCAGCGGGCCGCCGTGGCCGGGGAGATAAAGCCGGTCGTCGCGCGAAAGCAGCCGGTCGAGCGAGGCCATGTAGTCGGACATCGATCCGTCCGGCGGCGCGACGATCGAGGTCGACCAGGCCATGACGTGGTCGCCCGAGAAGAGGACGCCCGTCCCCTCCAGCCCGAACGACATGTGGTTGGCGGTGTGGCCCGGCGTGAAGACGCCGCGGATCGCGAAGCCGTCGCCCTCGACGACGTCGCCGTCCGCCAGGTGCACATCCGCTGTGAAGTCGAGGTCGCCGCTGGCGTCGAGCGGGTTGATCTCGCCGATGCGCAGCGGCCGCGCCGGGCGGTGCGGCCCCTCGGCCACGACGACGGCACCCGTCGACTGCTTCAGCCTTGCCGTCAGCGGCGAGTGGTCGCGATGAGTATGCGTGACGAAGATGTGGCTGACCGGACGACCGGCGATCGCCCGCTTAAGTGCCTCGAAATGCGCGTCATCTTCGGGGCCGGGGTCGATGACCGCGAGCGTCTCGGTGCCGACGAGATAGGTGTTCGTGCCGTGAAAGGTGAAGGCGCTCGGGTTGTTCACCGTCAGCCGGGAGACGCCCGCCGCCACCGGAACGGCGGTGCCGTAGGCCGGGTCGAAGGCGGTCTGGAATTCGATGGCCATCGGGGAAAACGTCCTGGGGTGAGCGGGCGAAAGCGGTTGCCGCATATCATGGAAGCCAATATACCGAAACCCGGATGAGAACCGGCCGTAGCGCGGCCGCTGTGTGAGGGAACCCAACGAATGTCCAATGCAATTGTGATGCGCCCGCTCGTCAGCCTGGCCCTGCCGCAGAGCGGCGTTGCGCGGCTGGTCGCGCAGGCGGCCCTCGTCGTCGCGGGAACGCTGATCCTGACGCTGTCGGCCAAGACCAAGGTCATGCTCGGGCCGGTCGACCTGTCGCTGCAGACGCTGGCCGTGCTGATGATCGCCGCGACCTTTGGCTTCCGTCTCGGGCTGGCGACGCTGCTGCTCTACATGGCCGAGGGCGCGGCCGGCTTCCCGGTCTTCCAGAGCACGCCGGAGAAGGGCATCGGCATCGCCTACATGCTGGGCTCCACCGGCGGCTATCTCGCCGGCTTCGTCGCCATGGCCGCGATCGTTGGCTGGGCCGCCGACCGCGGCTTCGACCGCAACCCGTTCAAGCTGTTCGGCGCGATGCTGGTGGCGGAAGCGGTGATGATGGCGATGGGCTTCGCGTGGCTGGCGACGCTGATCGGTGCCGAGAAGGCCTGGACCTTCGGCGTGGCGCCCTTCATCGTGCCGGACCTGATCAAGGTGGCGCTCGCCTCGGCGCTGGTGCCGGCGGTGTGGTCGCTCTTCGCCGGTTTCGCCGCGAAGAAGTAGGACGAAGCGGGGCAGCCGACGACCGCGTTGCACGTCGTTCGCCGAACCACTATAAGGCCGCCATCACTCTGGCGGCCTGCCGGATTGGGGCGTAGCCAAGTGGTAAGGCAGCGGTTTTTGGTACCGCCATTCCCTGGTTCGAATCCAGGCGCCCCAGCCATCCTCTTCGACATGTGCCCGCCGGAAACGTCTCGCTTTCGCGACGGGAAAGGCTGCGCGTGACCATCCGGGTGGCGATCCTCGCCTGCGTCTACAATGGCGAGCGCTTTCTTGCCGAGCAGTTCGCCTCGCTGGCAGCCCAGACGGTGCCGGACATCGACCTGTGGATTTCCGACGACGGCTCCACCGACGGGTCGCTCGGCGTCCTCGGCGAGATGGGTGCCGGGTGGCGGAAGGGCGCCTTTACCATCCTGCGCGGGCCGGGGCAGGGATTTGCCGAGAATTTCCGCTCGCTGATGGTCAACGAGGACATCGCGGCCGACTATTACGCCTTCTGCGACCAGGATGACATCTGGGCGCCGGACAAGCTGGAAGCGGCGATCTCCTGGCTGGCGCAGCAGCCGGCGGAGAGGCCCGCGCTCTACGGCGGCCGTACCCGCACCGTCGACATCGAAGGCAGGCCGGTCGGCCTGTCGCCACTGTTTGCCGAGCCGCCCTCGTTCCGGAACGCGATCGTGCAGTCGATCGCCGGCGGCAACACGATGGTGATGAACCGCGCCGCACGTGACCTGATGGCGGAAGCCTCGCGCCGCAGCGGCTTCGTCAGCCATGACTGGTGGTGCTACATGATGGTGACGGGGGCGGGCGGGACCTTCCACTATTCGCCGGAGCCGCGCGTCGACTACCGCCAGCATGTCGGCAACCTCGTCGGCTCGAATGACGGTCTGCGGGCGAGGCTGGGGCGTACAGGTTTCCTGCTCGGCGGCGGCTTTGCCCGCTGGACCGACCGAAACCTCGCCGGCCTGCAGGCCTGCCGGGACCTGCTGACCGACGATGCCAGCGACGTGCTCGACCGGTTCGCGGCGCTGCGGACGATGTGGCTGCCGCGCCGGCTGATCGAACTCCACCGCAGCGGCATCCACCGCCAGACCCGGAAGGGGCAGGCGAGCCTTTACCTCGCGTCGGCCATCAACCGGCTCTAGGAAACCGCCATTTCCGCCTCGCCCCGACTGACGACTCCCGACACGTGGATCGAAATTTCCGCCGCCGGTGGTCGCGTCCGCCCGAGGCGGTGCCATTCTGCAAACGAATTCATCGAGTTGCGTGGGGCAAGATCGTAGCTCGCGTCGACGGCGGCGGGCCGAACGATCAACGGGTTCTCCGCTCCGGGCGATTCTGCGCGCGACGAACGCGGAGAAAAGCCATGGCCGACCAAACCCCCACCCTGAACATGCCCTACATCATGCCCTCGCAGGCGCAGAAGCACGTGACCCACAACCAGGCGCTCGAGATCCTCGACGCCGTGGTGCAGCTTTCCGTCTTGTCGCGGACCCTGCCGGCGCCGCCGGGTTCGCCGGCTGAGGGCGATCGCTACATCGTCGGAGCGGTACCAGACGGCGCCTGGAGCGGCCATGCCGGCAAGGTCGCGGTGTCGCGCCCGGGCGGCTGGGCGATCATCCCGCCGCTTGCCGGCTGGATCGCCTGGATCGCGGACGAGGAGCAGATCGCGGTCTTCGACGGGGCCGACTGGCTGGACGCGGTGGCCGCCGGCCTGAACCCGGCGGAACTGATCGGCGTCAACGCGACCGCCGACGCCACGAACCGCCTTGCCGTCGCAAGCGCAGCCAGCCTGTTCAGCCATGACGGCGACGACCATCGGCTGAAGATCAACAAGGCGGCGGCGGGCGACACGGCGTCGGTCCTGTTCCAGACCGGCTTTTCCGGCCGGGCCGAGTTCGGCCTCGCCGGCGCGGACGATTTCTCCGTGAGAGTGTCGTCGGACGGCAGCGCCTGGACCGAGGCGCTGACGGTGGATGCCGCGACGGGCCTGGCTACCGTCGCAGACGATCCGGTAGACGATCTCGGCATAGCGACCAGGCAATATGCGATGTCGCGGCAGGGCGACACGATGACGGGCAGCCTTCAGGTGCACGGCCTCTCCCATGTCCCGCAGGCGGGGCCGTCGGGCACGTTCGTCCATTTCTCCAACCAGGGAAACTCGACGCGCGTACTTTTTGACAACTACAACACGGCCTCGGGCGGTGCGAACGTCACATTCCGCAAGGCGCGCGGCACGGGGGCCTCGCCGTCGGCCCTCGCGTCGGGCGACCAGTTGCTGAACCTCGCGGCATTCGGCTACGGCGCTACCGCCTACAGCGCCGGCACGCGCGGCGGGTTCGTCGTCGACGCAACGCAGGCATGGACCGACACGGCACAGGGAACCCAGATGTACTTCTTCGCCTGCACGGCAGGCGGAACGGCGAACGTCACTATGCTCCGGCTGGTCGACGGCCACGTTCGCCTCGGCGACAGCTCGGGCGTGGACCTGCAGATGGGCGGTGCGAACACGATCGTCACGGCCGACCGCCATTTCGTGCTGCGCTCCTACACCGTGGCGGGGCTGCCGTCTGCCGCCCTCCCGGGGCAGATGATCTACGTCTCCGACGGCAGCTCGAACCGGCGCATGGCGGTGTCGGACGGCACGAACTGGCGGTGGCCGGACGGGGCGGTGGTGTCGTAACGGGCGAATGCGATGTCCGTCGCGTCCCGCGTGACGGACATGCTAGGCTTCAATCCTGTTGTCGTGACGGGCCGTTGCCATGCTGCTGAAAGGTGGTCGCACACTCATCGTCCGGGACATGGGCGGGTTCATCATCCACGCCAACATGCCGGGATGGCTGTTGCCCAGGACCCGCGACCACGGGCACGGCCCCCTGGCGATGGTCGTGGAATCGATCCTCCGTCCCGGCCGCCTCATCGCCATGCACGAGCACCGCAACGACGAAATCGTCTCCTGGGTGCCGGACGGCGTCATGCGCCACGACGACCGGGCGACGGGCTCGCTGGTGATCGATGGCAGGCACCTGATGGTGATGAATGCCGGGCGCAGCTTCTGGCATTCGGAAGAGACATTGCCGAACGACCCGCCGCTGCGCATGCTTCAGATCTTCGTGCGGCCGCGGGAAGCCGATCTCGAGCCCGGCATCCAGCATGGCCCTGTCGCGCCAGCCGCTCCGAACGTCTGGCGTCACCTGTTCGGACCGGAAGCGGGTGACGCCCCGTTCTTCGTGCGCAACGCGGTCGACTTCTTCGACATCCGGCTGGATGAGGGGGCGTTGGTGGAGTTCCCCTCGATGCCAGGACGCGACCTCTATTTCTACGTCTTCAGCGGCCGGATCGCAGCCGGCAACGAGGTCTTCGCCGAAGGCGAGCAGGGATTGCTGCCGGGCGGTGGGACTTTATCGCTCAAGGCGGAGGAGGCGTCCCTGGTAGTCGCCTTCCTCGTCGATCCGGCCGCGCCGGTGACGCGGAAGGGCACGGTAGGGGACAATCCGAAGATACCCCCGGCCTTTGCGGTCAGGGCGGTGAAGAAACTGGCTCCGCTAAGGAGACTGTGGCGCACCAAGTAGGCGCTTGACGACCGCATCCGTGCTGTCGCGCCAGTCTGGCGCGGTCCAGCCGAAGGTGTCGGCGAACTTCGCGCTCGACAGGCGCGAATTGGCCGGCCGGCGCGCCTTGGTCGGGTAGTCGGCGGCCGGAATGTCCTTCACCCGGGCGGACGGGCCGCCGAGAGCGCTGCTTGCAGCGAAGATGCGGCGGGCGAAGCCGGCCCAGTTGGTCGTGCCTGAACCGGCAAGGTGGAAGATGCCGAAGACGTCACTGCGGCCCGAGACCATCTGCGGCGCGATGTGGAGGATGGCATCGGCGATGTCCAGCGCCGAGGTCGGGTTGCCGTGCTGGTCGGCGACGACGGTGAGCTCGTCGCGACTGGCGGCGACACGGAGCATCGTGCGCAGGAAATTGTTCCCGAACGGGCTGTAGACCCAGGCGGTGCGCAGGATTGCGTGGCGCGGACCGGCGGCGGCGACCGCCAGCTCCCCGGCCAGCTTGGATGCGCCGTAGACGCCGATCGGGCCGGTCGGATCAGTCTCGACATAGGCACCGTCCTTGCCTCCGTCGAAGACGTAGTCGGTGGACAGGTGGATGACGGGGACGCCGAGGTCGTGCGCGGCCGACGCGACGGCGCCGGCGCCGGCGCCGTTCACCGCATGGGCGAGGTCAGGCTCGTCCTCGGCGCGGTCGACCGCGGTATAGGCGGCGGCGGAGACGATCAGGTCGGGCCGCGCGGCTTCCAGGGCGGGAGCAACGGAGGCGGGGGTCGCGAGGTCGAGGTCAGGGCGGCCGACGAGGACGATCTCGACGTCCGCACGGCCGCCGCCCCGTTCTTTGAGGCCTTGCGCGACCTGGCCTTCACGACCGGTGACGGCGATTCTCACTCGGCGGCCTTCGATACATCGCCCAGCCGTTCGCCTGGGTGTTTCTCGCGCCGGATCGGCTCCCACCACCATTCATTGTCGAGATACCACTCGATGGTGCGCAGCAGGCCGCTCTGGAACGTTTCCTTCGGCTCCCAGCCGAGCTCACGCTTGATCTTGGAGGCGTCGATTGCGTAGCGGCGGTCGTGGCCGGGCCGGTCCGTGACGAACGTGATCAGCTCGCGATAGCTCCTGCCACCGGAACGGGGCCGCTTCCGGTCGAGGATATCGCAGATGGTCTGGACGACAGTCAGGTTCGTGCGCTCCGAATTGCCGCCGACATTGTAGCTCTCGCCATTGGCTCCCCGGGTGGCGATGGTGGCGAGCGCCCGCGCATGGTCCTCGACATGAAGCCAGTCGCGCACGTTCTCGCCCGTGCCGTAGACCTGCACCGGCTTCTCGTGCAGCGCGTTGAGAATGGCGAGCGGGATCAGCTTCTCGGGGAAGTGGAACGGCCCGTAATTGTTGGAGCAGTTGGAAAGCACGACCGGCAGGCCGTAGGTCTCGTGCCAGGCGCGGACGAGATGATCCGACGCGGCCTTCGAGGCCGAATAGGGCGAGGACGGCGCGTAGGGCGTCTCTTCGGTGAAGATTCCGCTGTCGAAGGGCAGGTCTCCGAACACCTCGTCGGTCGAGATGTGGTGGAAGCGGAACCGCTCCTTCTTCTCAGCCGTCAGCCCGCGGTAGTATTCGAGCGCGGCGTTGAGCATCCGGAACGTGCCGATGATGTTAGTCTCGATGAAGGCGGCCGGCCCGTCGATCGACCGGTCGACATGGCTCTCGGCGGCGAGATGCATGACGATGTCGATGTCGTCCCGCTTCATGATCGCCAGGATCGCGGCATCGTCGCAAACGTTGGCCTTCTCGAACCGGTAATTGTGCTGGTTCTCGATCGGGCGCAGCGATGTCAGATTGCCCGCATAGGTGAGCACGTCGACATTGGTGACGTTGTTCGACAGGTCAGAGCAGATGTGCCGGCAGACCGCCGATCCGATGAAGCCGGCGCCGCCGGTGACGAGAAAATTCATGCCGGATACCTCAGCTCAGTCGAAAAGATCCGCATCCGCCAGGAGCGGCGCGGCCTTGTCCTTGTCCGAAAGAATGTAGCCCGCCGCAAATGACGGCCATTCGACGCCGATCGCCGGATCGTCGAAGCGAAGCGACCGGTCGTGGTCCTTCGAATAGAGTTCGGTGACCTTGTAGAGGACCTCGGTGTCGGGGACGAGGGTAACGAAACCGTGGGCGAAACCCTTGGGAACGAGGATCTGGTTCCACTTCTCGGCCGAGACCTCGAGCGCCTCCCACTGGCCGAAGGTCGGCGAGGAGCGCCTGATATCGACGACCACATCGAGGATCGCGCCGCGCGTGACGCGCACCAGCTTGTCCTGCGCGAAGGGCGGCAGCTGGTAGTGCAGGCCGCGCAGCACGCCCGCGGCCGCCGAATAGGAGTGGTTGTCCTGGACGAAAACGAGCTCTACGCCGTGCGCCTTCAGCGCCGCGGCGTTGTAGGTCTCCGAAAAGAACCCGCGATTGTCGCCATGCTTCTTCGGCAGGATCTCGAGTATGCCCCCGAGCCCGAACGTCCGGACTTCGACCATCATGCTTCCGCTATTTCGGCGACCCGGCGTCTGAGGTAGGTCGCGTATTCATTTTTGCCGAGCTTTGCGGCACGAGCAAGGACCCGCTCGGGCGAGATCCAGCCCTTTTCGACCCCGATCTCTTCGGGGCATGCGATCTTGATACCCTGGCGATGCTCGATCGTGCGCACGAAGGAGGAGGCCTCGTGCAGGCTGTCATGCGTGCCGGTGTCGAGCCACGCATAGCCGCGGCCGAGCTGGTGGACGTGCAGCGTGCCACGTTCGAGATAGACGTTGTTGACGGTGGTGATCTCGAGTTCGCCGCGCGCCGACGGCTTGATCGACTTCGCGATGTCGACCACCTCGTTGTCGTAGAAGTAGAGGCCGGTGACGGCCCAGTTGGACTTCGGACTGGCCGGCTTTTCCTCGATCGTCTGGGCCTGGCCGGTCACCTTGTCGAAGGAGACGACGCCGTAGCGCTGCGGATCGTCGACATGGTAGGCGAAGACCGAGGCGCCGGCGGTGCGCGTCGCCGCCTGCTGGCACAGCGCCGACAGGCCTTCTCCGAAATAGATGTTGTCGCCGAGGATCATCGCGACATTGTCGTCGCCGACGAAGGTGTCGCCGATGATGAAGGCTTCGGCGAGGCCGTTCGGATGCGGCTGCTCGGCATAGGACAGGGCGAGGCCGAATTCGCCGCCGTCGCCCAGAAGGTCACGGAAGACCGGCAGGTCGCGCGGGGTCGAAATGATCAATATCTCGCGGATGCCGGCGAGCATGAGAACGCTCAGCGGATAATAGATCATCGGCTTGTCGTAGATCGGCAGGATCTGCTTCGAGACGGCGAGGGTGAGCGGATACAGTCGCGTGCCGCTTCCGCCTGCAAGGATGATGCCCTTCATCGGTGACTTTCTGTGGCCAATTGAAGATGGTTTACGAAATATCCCTGCCCCGGGGGCGACCTATCACGAGGGCGCGCGCGCAGTCCATACCGTTTCGACGCGCCGCGACATCGCGCCGGCCGGGGTGGAGGCCGTCGCCAGCCTCGCACAAGCCGAATGCGATAGGCTGCCGACCATAGCATTCCCTGCGCGGAGGCAAGGTCATGTCACTTTTCGGATCGCTGCGGACCAGCTACCCGGCGGCGGCCACCCAGACGGGCCGCATGCCGACCGTGTCCGACTCCCTTTCGGGCGGGCAAGGCAATGGCGGCAACGAGTTCCTCTCGCTGATCGATGGGGGCGCGACCTCGCCGGACGGCTCTCCAACCGGAGGCCCTTCCGTCTATTCGGCGCTCTCGCCTCAGGCGGCCTACCGCGTCTCGCTGATCGGCAGCATGCTAGACGGCGGCAGTGGCGGCGGCGCGGGTGGCGACATCACCGACGATGTCACCGTCGACAATCCGCTTGTCGAGGCCACGGGCGATCTCGAGGCGGGGGCGACGGTGGGCTACGACGCGCCCGAAAGCGAGGAGGTGACGAACGACCTTCAGAGCACCGGCGCCGACAATACGTTGCCGAAGGCGGATGAAGACGGCGGCGACGAGGTCGAGAACCCGATCGCCGAGGTCGGCGGCGTCACCAACGCGCTGCCCAGAATGGACGCTCCGCCGGCGTAAGTTCGAGAATGGATATGCCTGGACACGGCCGGTTCTAGAGAATCCGCGCGACCGTTGTCGCGGAGACCGTCTTTCCGGAGACCGAACGGCCGATCCTGATCTTCACCATCTTCGGCAGGCTGCCCTGCTTGGTGAATGACGAGGTGAAGGTCAGCCCGTCTTCCGAATAGCTAAAGTCGAGGCTGTCGAACCTGTCGAGGATGATGATCGTCGATCTCGTTTCCGCGGCGGCCTCGGGCGGGCGGCGCATCGACATGGTCTGCACGAGACGCGGGGCGTCGCCCTGAGTGTCGATGTGGATGTCGATGTCGCGCAGCGCCAGCGAGTAGAATCCTTGGCGGGTCACCCCGGCGAACCGCATCTGCGTGGCGCGGCCCTCGAACCGCTTGTCCTCCTCGTCCACATTCTCCGGCAGCTTGGCGGATTTGGCCGCCGACAGCGTCCGTTCCAGATGCGAGAGCGCGCCTTCGAGCTCCGCCTTGACGATCACCTGTTCCCGCAGCTTCGCCACCGACCGCAACTGGCTGAACACGCCGGCCATCATCGCCGCCATCACGGCGACGACGGACAGCGCGACGAGCACTTCGATCAGAACGAAGCCGTCCCGGGATGAGGCTCGCCTCGTCATGGCGGAACAACCACGGGCGGATTGCTGACGAAGGTCTGGTAGCTGTATCCCGGCCCGTCCGCGCCGCGCGGCCAGACCGTGGCGGAAACCGAAAGCAGCGGCCGCGCGTGGCTGTCGCGCAGGGCGCGGGCGACGATCTTCCACGGCTCGCCCGAGTCGAGTTCGCCGGTGAACTCCCCTTCGTCCCGGAGATCGGGAAATTCCCTCTCGGCGAGTTCGTTGTAGACGAGCCCTGCCGCCTGGATGTCGGAGGCGCGCACCAGCGTCGTGGCGCTTTGCGAGATCGTCTGCATCGAGACGCCGAGCGCGAGCGCGAGGATCGCGAAGGCGACGATCGTCTCGACGAGGATGTAGCCGCCCTGGTCTTCCGATGCCGGGGCGGTCACTGCGATGTCCCCACGCGCATGCGCGGCAGGCCGGTGAGCCAGTTGACCTCGACGCGTGCCTCGGTGCCGGCACCGTTCCGCAGCAGGATCTCTGCGCCGGAGGACGAGCCGTCGGGCCGGAAGACGAGATAGTAGGTAGAGCCGTCGGGCGAGACGAACTCGGAGCCGGCGATCATGCGGATTTCCTGGTCGTCCGGCAGCTGGATCGGCTGGGCGCCCGCCGGATAGACATATTGTTTGGCTCCGGCGTTGAGCGAGAACAGCGTGTTGCGCCCCTTCAGGATAGCGTCGCTGCGGGCCCGGAACAGCATGGATTGCAGCGTCTCCGCGCTCATCAGCGGCGTAATGCGGTTTTCGCGCCGGGCGAGCGTCGTGCCGACGGAACCGAGCACGACGGCGAGTATGGCGAAGGTGACGAGGAACTCGACGAGCGTGAATCCCGCTTCTGCTTCGCGATCCCTTCGCGCTACGCCGGTTGTCATCGGATCGCCATCTCGTTGATGGAGAGCAGCGTCGTCATCACCGAAATGACCAGGCTGCCGACCAGGCCGCCGAGGATGATGGTCATCGCAGGCGTGAGCATCGCGAGCGCCCGGCTGATGGTGCGCTGCATCTGCACCTGGGTCATGTTGCCGGAGCGGCCCATCATGGTCGCGAGATTGTTCGATTCCTCGCCGAGCCGCACCAGCGAGAGGATTGAATCCGGGAAGGCGTCGGACGATTTGAGCGCCTGCCAGATCGGCTCGCCCGAGGCGACGCGCTGGCGCGCCAGCAAGAGCTTCGCCTTGTGTCCGGCCGACGGCGCGGTGTCGGCGGCGAGGTTCATCGCATCGAGCATCGGTACGCCGTTGCCGAGCAGCAGCGACATCGTGTTGAGGTAGCGCTCGCGCGTGGCGCTGCGCACGATGCCGGAGACGACCGGGATGCGCGCGGCGATATCCATCATCCGCGCCTTGGTGGCCGGCCGCTGGAAAAACACCGCGAGCAGGAGGACGAGCCCGCCGAGGCAGGCGAGGATGAGGAAGCCGAACTGCTTGATCGTCTCGCCGACACCGCCGAGCGCGCGCACGATGAAGGGAGGCTCGGCGCCGGCATTGGTGAAGATCGGCTCCAGCGCGGGCACCAGATAGAGCGACAGGACGAGCAGCGCGCCGACCATGATGAGCAGCAGGAAGGCCGGGTAGATCATCGCCTCGGTGATCTCGGATTTGCGCTTGGCCCTGAGCGCATGCGTCTTGGAGAGTTCCGAGACGACGATGTCGAGCCGGCCGCTGCTCTCGCCGCTGGCCACCAGCGCCACCACGTCGGGCGGCATGTTGGGCTGGCTGGCGAAGGCCTCGGCGACCGACTTGCCCTCGGTGATCTGCGAATGGATCGCCTGGATGCGCGCCTTCTGGCCCTTGTTCGTCTCGGCGTCCGCCACCGCCTTCAGCGCGACGTCGACATTGAAGCCGGAGCCGATGATGACCGACAGTTCGCTGAGGAAATGGGTGAGATCCAGCTTCGGCTGGAACAGGCCGAAGAACGGCTGGGAGGTCGGGGTCGTGGCCGTGCCGTCGACCTGCTTCAACTCGTAGGGAATCTTGCCGGCCTGGGAAAGCTGGCGCACCGCGTCCGCCCGGTCGACGGCCATCAGGTAGCCGCTGTCGTGGCCGCCGGACTGCGCATAGGCGCGGAACTTGAAGCGAGAGGCCGTCTTCACGGACGGACCCCTGGCGCACAGATGTCAGGACGGGCGGTCGTCGGTGTCATTGCAGGATCTCGTCGGCGAGATCGGCGGTCAGATCGAGGCTGAGAACACGCTGGACTTCCTCGCGGGTAGTGACGCCTTCGGCCACCAGGCGGCCGGCCTGCGCCGACATCGTGACGAAGCCGTTGGCCATGGCGCTCGCTTGCATCTGCTCCTCGCCGGCGCCGCGGCTGATCATCGAGGCGATTTCCGGCGTCACGTCGAGGATCTCGTAGGCGACGGTGCGGCCCGAATAGCCGCTGCCGCGGCAATGGTCGCAGACAGCGTAGTAGCCGTTGACCGGCTGGGCGGGAACGCCGTGGCATTTGGGACAGAGCCTGCGCACGAGGCGCTGGGCGGCGACGGCGCGGATGGTGGCGCCGATCAGGTAGCCGTCGATGCCCATGTCGAGCAGACGGGTGAGCGCGCCGGCGGCGGAATTGGTATGCAGCGTCGAGAAGACGAGGTGGCCGGTGAGCGAGGCCTGGATGGCGATCTGGGCGGTCTCGGCATCGCGGATTTCGCCGATGAGGATGACGTCCGGGTCCTGGCGCAGCACCGATCTGAGCGCACGGGCGAAGGTGAGGTCGATCGCCGGATCGACCTGCAATTGCGTGATGCCCTCGAGCCGGTATTCGACCGGGTCCTCGACGGTGAAGATCTTGACGTCGTCGGGGTCGCGCTCCTTCAGGAGCGAATAGAGCGTCGTCGTCTTGCCGCTGCCGGTCGGACCGGTGATCAGCACGATGCCGTTGGGGATGTGGGCGAGTTCCTTGAACTTGGCGATCGCGTCCCGGCTGAAGCCGAGCGCGTTGAGCGAGAGCGCGACGCCGGACTTGTCGAGGATGCGCAGCACGAAGGTCTCGCCGTGGACGCTGGGCAGGACCGAGACGCGCAGGTCGATCTCCTGGCCGCGCACGGTGACGCGCATGCGCCCGTCCTGCGGCATGCGGCGCTCGGCGATGTTGAGGCGCGACAGGATCTTGATGCGCGTGGCGATGCCGGCATGCATCGATTTCGGCGCGGTCTCGGCGACGCTGAGCAGGCCGTCGCAGCGGAAGCGGATGCGCAGATGGTCGATCGTCGGCTCGACATGGATGTCGGTCGCGCCGCGGTCCACCGCCTGCTGGATGATGTTGGCAACGAAGCGGATGACAGGCGCCTCACGGGCAAAATCGCGCAGGCGCTCGATGTCGTCGGTGTCGGCGAGGTCGTCGTCGGTGACCATGGTCAGGCTGTCGGTGACGTCGAGCTTCGTTTCCTTCAGGGTGCGCAGGCGTTCGGTGATCGCGCTGCGCGGGAAGATCCGCAGTTCCGGTTCGCAATCGAACTGGTAGCGCAGCACGTCGAGCGCGGAGCGGGCGAACGGATCGGCGGAGGCGACGAGGATCCGGTCCTCGACGAAGGCGATCGGCAGCACCTGGTTCGCCTCGAGGAAGGTCATGCCGACGCTGCGCACGAGCGCCATATCGACGTCTTCGGGGACGGCCGGCAGGGACGGAACGCCGAGGAATGCCGACAGGTGCTGGGCGAGGTCGGTCTCGCGCAACAGGCCGAGTTCGATGAAGACGGTGTCGACCGCGTGGCCGGTCGAGGAGTGGGCATTGCGCGCCCGCTTGACGGATTCGGCCGTGATGATCCTGTTGTCCGCGAGCCAGGACAGGAAATCGGCGAAGGTCGGATATTCCTCAAGTTTCATCGGACGTTCACCCGCGTTCACTCCGGCCCGGCGTCAAGCGCCGCGGACACGCCGGCCCCGAAAATCATACTGCAATCGACGCCGCCCGCGAAGTCGCTTTCCCCCTCGGGCAGGAATTCGGGATTTTCGGTGCGCTCGACGATGTCGTAGGCGCCGTTCTCGTCCTCGCTTGCCGTCACCACGGCGCCCGAATAGCCGCCCATGGCGCCGTCGACGGTGCGCACCTCGACGTCGATGCGGTAGGTCTTCGCCCCGTCCTCCTCCTCGGCGAGGATGAACGGATAGCTCGGCGACGGCGAAGACGGCAGCACCCGCGACAGCCGCGTCGAGATGCGCGGCCCGACGATGGTCTCGCCGGTATTGTGTACCGAAAAGATCTCGCTGAGCGCCCGGACCGGTTTTCCGCGGAAGCCGGTGAAGTCGTAGAGCTCCTCGACGGCCTCGAACGGATTGAGCTTCATGCCGCCGGCAACGCGGTCGCCGGTATCCGCTGCTGGTGCGGCGGGGGGAGGGGATGGATCGGCGGCCGGGTCGCGCTCGCCTTCGAGCGGCGGCTTGGTTCGGTAGGCGATGACCGCCTCGGCGAGCTCGGTGACGTCTCCGGTCGGGAACTCGAGCGCCTCGAAGCCCGCCTCCAGCATTTCCACCGGTGCGTTGTTGATGCCGATCAGACCGCGCTGGTCCTGGATGCGCGCCTCGATCAGGTAGCGCGCATCGCGGCAGCGCAGGGGTTCCGAGCGGACCTTGATCTCCTCGTTGCGCGGTTCGAGCGGCGGCGAGGCGAGCTCGCGGGCCAGGACCGTCACCAGCCCGTCGGCGATGCTCTCCAGGCGCTCCTGCTGCAGCCGATTGGATGCGACCAGGAAATCCGTCCGCGCGCCGAGGACGAGCGGCGCGATGATCGCGGTGACCGCGAGCAGGAAAAGGAGCACCATCAGCAGGGCGAAGCCTGCCTGGTCATCGTCCCGCCGGGCGGGAGGAGAGTGCCCGTTCATTGACCCGAGCTGACCTCGGGATAGAGATCGAACGACATGCTCTGCCCGCCGCGCTCGATGGTGATCGACTGCGGGTCGATCTTCCCGACTGTCCATCCCTGCAAGTCGTCGCCGACCAGCACCCAGATCGGTTCGGGGGTCTCGTCGAGGTGGAGCAGCGCCTTCATGTCGGCCGCGCCGGAGGAACTCACGCCGATCAGCCGGATAGTCGGCGCCGGAAGCTCCTGCACGTCGGGCTGCTCGACGACGACCGCTACCGGCTCGGCAGGCGATTCGGGCGGGGCGGGCGGTTGCCAGGGCCGGCGGCTCCTGTCGAACAGCGGCCGCGAATAGGCCTGGACCGGGCTCATCTGCGAGAAGTCGAGCACTTCACCGAGGTCGGGCTGGGCGGCGAGATTGCCGTTGGCACGGCCGGCGTCGCGCGGCGTGGCGATCGCGCCGGTTCCCGCAGGCCGCTGGAAGACGGTCCACGCCACCGGCCAGATGACGAGGTTGGCCGCTAGGACCGCGGCAAGCTTGAGAGCGCTGCTCATTGCGTCGCCCCCGTCGCGGGAGCGGCTGCCGGGGCGGCAGTGGCGGCAAGCGGCGGCAGGGCGCCGTAGAACTGAACCCGCAGCACGAGCTCCGTCGGGCCGTCGGTCACGCTCTGCGAATCGAGCGTGGAATGCAGCTGCGCCTGGCGGATGATGAGATAGGGCTTGGCCGCCTCGATCGCGAAGATCGTGCCCTGGATGCCCTCATTGGGTCCGGAGATGTCGGCGCGCAGACCGGCGAAGCGCATCCCCTTCTGCTGCAGTGCGGGCGCGTTGCCGACCGACATGATGTTGACGCCGTTCTGCCGAGCCACACCGTCGAGCCATGTCTGCAGGTCGGCCTGGATGACCGAATCGCTGGCGCCGCTGAGGAATTCCGGCCGGTCAGTGTCGGCGATCGCGGCCCTGGCCGACTTCTCCATCATCGGCTTCAGGGCGAGTACGGCCTGCATGCGGCCGAGATTCTCGCGCTGCTCGCGAACGGCCTCGCGGCTGGCATAGACGGATGAGACGGCGGCGAGGGTCAGCAGGCCGGCGCCGACGATGCTGCCCGCCAGCAGCCCGATCGCCACGAGACGCCGCGTCCGCGGCCGGGCGTTGAGGATCCGGGTGAGGCTATCCATCGCCGTTCTCCACCTTCATGGCGATGGAGAAGCGCTCGCCTTCCTGGTTCACGACCCGGACGACGGGCTCCATGAACGTCGGAGCGCTGAAGAGCGGCGAGGATTCGAGCAGCGGGATCAGCGAGGCGGCCGACGCGGAGAAGCCGGCGAACCGCACCATGTCGCCGCTGACGCTGATCTCGGTGAGCCAGGTGTGGTCGGGGATCGCGCGCGACATTTCCTCGACGATGCGCACGACCGGCACGGTGCCCTTCTTCTCGTCGCGCACGGCACCGATCTGGGCGATCTTGGCATCGCGCGCGGACAGCACGGCGCGAAGCTCGCGCACCTGGCTTTCGGCGGCCTCGAGTTGCGCGGCCACCTCTACGCCCGCGACCGAATAGCGCCAGTGCGCCGCGCCGAACAGGGCGACGAGGCCGGCGGCGGCGGTTGCGAGGCCGATCGAGACCGTGCGTTCGGAGAGTCGCGTCGCGGCAGAGACGCCGAGCACGTCGCGCAGGCTCACGGCGTCCACCGGATAGAGCTCGCCGGCATCCGATAGCGAGATCGAAGCGACGCGCCAGCCGCCGGCGCGCAGACCTTCGACCACGGGCACCAGCGCGGACTTGCGTACCGTATAGTAGGAACTGTCCCTGATCCGCTCGTCGAACCGGGCGGCGAGGATGAAGAAGTCGTCGGGATTGAATGGGGTGGCCGACTGGAGGTCGAGCAGGGCCATCGCCGTCACGCGGCTGCGCGGCAGGCGAATGGCGGCAAGGGGGCGCTTCAGATAGCGTTCCGGCTCGATCACGACCGCCGCCGCGCCCTTGCGCCGTCGCCCTCCCGAGAGCGTCTGAAGCAGGGGCACGATCTGCGACGGTTCGGCGGCGAGGTGCGGCGTTCCGCCGCCAACCGAGATCTCGGCGCCGGACCTGACGAGCCGGACAGTCGCATCCGCCACGGGCGCCTGCGGACGGACACGCGACCCGAAGGCCTTCTTGAGCTCATCCGGCCACCACGTCATCAGATCCGACAGGAAGTTGGCCAACGACATTACTCTGGACCTTTATCAGCGCCTGCGGGGTCTATATCCCCAAAATACGCTGGACGGAACCGGTTCCAGACTTGTGCGGCCAAACTGTGATGGTAGTGGGGACGCCCGGCGTTGACCCTCGGCGACGGATACTGTCGCATCTTTGCCGCTCGGGCTGTGAATTCCTGCATAGATTAACCGCGGTTCAGGAGTTTTCTTGCCTTGAAGAACCTTTTGTGGCTTGGTGAGAAGAGGGGGAGGTCGGCAAATGGCTCCTACGGCCCGTTCGATCGAGGAGATCGAATACTCATTCCCCGCCAACATTGTGTTTCTGCTGTTGTGGCAGAGTAGTGCTCGGGCATGAATAAGTAGGCCGATAATGTATCGAGTGCTGGTCCTAGTCGTTCTGGTCGCCTTGCTGACCAGTTGCGCGTCGAACTCCAAGGACGGCGTGTTCTCCTCTTTGATGACCAATCTCGACGACAACGGTCGGCCGCTGCCGCCGGAGGGTTCGGGCGTGTCGCGCCGACTGACCGGCGGCGACGGAGACAGTTTCAACGGGGTGAGCGACACCGGCAGCGGCCAGTTCGTCTCGGGCCGCGCTCCCTACACCGCCGAGACCAACAAGTCCGGGCAGACCGAATACCGCCTGAACCTGGTCGATGCGCCGATCGCGGCCGCGGTCAAGAACGTGCTCGGCGACATTCTCGGCCTCAACTATACGATCGATCCGCGGGTCCGGGGTTCGATCACGCTGCAGACGAGCGCGCCGGTCAGCCGCAACACGCTGGTCGACATCCTCGAGACGACGCTGGCCGCGAACGGCGTCGCGATCGTCAAGCAGTCGGGCACCTACAACATCGTGCCGCTCTCCGAAGCGCTGGCGAACACGCCTTCAGTCAGCGTGCCGTCGGTCGCCAGCCGGACGCCTGGCCTCAAGATCCAGGTGGTGGAGCTGCAGTACATCTCCGCCGAGGAGATGCGCACCATCCTCGCGCCGATCAGCCGCGAGGGGTCGGTGCTGCGCGTCGATAATGCGCGCAACTACATCATGATTGCAGGCACCAATGCCGACCTCGGCGCCATGCGCGAGGCGATCCAGGTCTTCGACGTCGACTGGATGAAGGGCATGTCGGTGGCGCTGCATCCGCTGAAGACCTCGCGCCCCGACGCCGTTGCGAAGGAACTCGAGACGATCTTCCGCGCGCAGGAGGGACCCGGCACCAACCTGATCAAGTTCGTGCCCAACGAGCGGCTGAACTCGGTCCTCGTCATCACGTCGCGGCCGCAATACCTGGCGCGCGCCGAAGGCTGGATCCGCCAGCTCGACCGGCTGGCGAGCACCAGCGAGGAGCAGCTCTTCGTCTATCCGATCCAGAACCGATCGGCCGAAGAGATGGCCAAGGTGCTGCAGTCGGTGCTGTCGGGCAAGTCCGGCGATCCGCTGGAAAGCACGCCCTCCGTATCACCCGACCTGCAGACCGAACTGGTGGCGAGCGAGCCGGCCAATCCGACGGAACCGTCGGCACCCGATCCCTTCTCGGGCAAGGGGGGGACGCCGTCCGTCGTCGCCGATGTCGAGAACAACGCGCTTCTGATCTCGACCACAGCCCGCAATTACGAGAGGATCGAGCGCATCCTGCAACAGATCGATGTCCTGCCGACCCAGGTCATGCTTGAGGCGATCATCGCCGAGGTGACGCTGACGGACGAACTGAAATTCGGCGTGCGCTGGTTCTTCGAGAACGGCGATTTCTCGATCGGCTTCTCCGATCTCACCAGCGGCGGTACCGGAAAGTCGTTCCCCGGCCTCGGATGGAGCTTTGCCTCGACCAATCTCGAAGTCACGCTCAACGCCCTTTCGAGCGTGACCAACGTCAAGGTGATCTCGTCGCCGACGCTGATGGCGCTGAACAACCAGAAGGCGACGCTGCAGATCGGCGACCAGGTGCCGATCGTCACGCGCACGTCGACCGGCGTCGACAATCCGGACGCGCCGATCGTCAGCACCATCACGCTGAAGGACACGGGCATCATCCTCAACGTGACGCCGCGGGTGAACACGTCCGGCCGCGTCCTGCTCGACATCGAGCAGGAGGCGAGCAACGTCGTCAGGACGACGACCTCCGGCATCGATTCGCCGACCATCCAGCAGCGCAAGGTGCAGACCCGCGTTGCCGTGAACGACGGCGAGGCGTTGATCATCGGCGGGATGATCCAGGAGCGTAACTCGAAGCAGAAGGGACAGGTCCCGGTCCTCGGCGAGATTCCCGTGATCGGCAACGCGTTCAAGAACAAGACCGACACGATCGAGCGCACGGAACTCGTGATCTTCATCCGCCCGAAGGTCGTGCGCAACGTCAGCGAGGCCCGTTCGGTCAATGACGAGTTCCGCAAGCGCCTCGATTTCGGCGCCAGCGAGACCCCGGGCAACCGTATCAAGCGCGACCTGAAGCGCCTCCAATAGGCCGCCATCCCGATGCCCGGTCCCGAGATCGCGTTCGCGGCCGCGCTCCTGGCCGTCCTCGTTGCAATCGCCGTCGTCGACCTTCGCACGCTGATCATTCCGGACACGCTGAACGCGCTTCTCGCAGCCCTTGGGCTCGGCTGGGCGTGGATCGCCGCCGGCGGATTTCCGCTGACGCAGATCGCCTTCGCCGCCGGGCTGTTCGTCCTCTTCTGGCTGATGCGGAAGGGCTTTCTTGCCGTTCGGAAAGTGGCCGGCCTCGGCCTCGGCGACGTCAAGATGGCCGGCGCCTGCGCTCTGTGGTTCAGCCCGTGGAACCTGCCGCTGTTCCTTTTTTTGACCGCAATCTCCGCGCTCCTCTACGTCGCCCTGCGGGCGAGTGTGACCGGTCGGCTTGACAGGAGCGCCAGAGTTCCGTTCGGTCCGTTCCTCGGATTCGGCCTGTTCGCAACCTGGCTGATCGAGCGGTCGGACATCCCGACCTTCATTCCGGATAGGGGGTTCTGATGCGTGCAGGATCGTTTCTCTCGCGGCGTCGGCAACGGCAGCCGATGACAGGCGGGCAGGACGGGTTCACACTCGTCGAGCTGCTGGTGGTGCTCGCCATCATCGCCCTGATCGCCGGGCTCGCGGCACCGCAGGTGCTGCGCTATCTGGGTTCGGCCCGCTCGGATGCGGCCCAGGCGCAGATCAGGAACATCGAGAGCGCGCTGGAACTGTTCTACATCGACAACCTGCGCCGGCCGACCAACGAGGAGGGCCTGGCGGTCCTCAACGAGCCGACTCCGGAACTGCAGGCGCGCTGGAACGGACCCTACCTCAAGAACGCTGATTCGCTGAAGGATCCCTGGGGCAACTCGTATATCTACCGGGTGAGCGAGAGCGGCGTGGAGATCCTCTCCTACGGCCGCGACGGCAAGGCAGGCGGCACCGGCGAGGATCGCGACATTTCCAACCGCTGACGGAAACGGCAAGGTGGCGGTTGCGACACGGTTGCCTCTACCGCCATGACCGTTGCACGCTATGGAGGCGGGCTCGCATGAGACCGCGCACGACATGAAATTCCTCTACGACGCCCTTGGCGATATCGGCTCGGCACTGGGCAAGCGGCGCATCTGGTTCGCGCTGGCGAGCGAAGACATATCGGACCAGCACAGGCGCACCTCGCTGGGGCCCTTCTGGCTGTTGATCAACTACCTCGTGTTCGTCGCCACCTTCGTCTTCATCATGGGGCGCGGCGAGGGGATTCCGAACTACACGGCCTATGTCGCGCTGGGCCTGCTCGTCTGGTTCTACATCATGGAGACGATGAACTCGGGCGTCGGCCTCTTCGTGCGCGAGGAATCGTTCATCAAGGGCACCACGCTGCCGCTCTCGCTCTATGTCTTCCGCATGACCATGCAGGCGCTGATGCGCGCGGGCTACGCGGCGCTGGGCTGCGCGGTGCTGCTGGCGGTGAGCGGCGTGGATCTGAGCTGGTCGTGGCTGTGGTCGGCGGCGGCGATCGCGCTGATCGTGTTCGTCACGCCGGCCGCGATCATGATCTTCGCGTTTCTCGGCGCCTATTTCCCCGACAGCCAGTTCATCGTCCAGAACCTGACGCGGGTCGGCATGTTCCTCACCCCCGTGTTTTGGGCGCATACCTCTCAGACCGCGCTCAGCGTGCGCGGCATCTTCTATTACTGGAACCCGTTCACCTATTTCCTCGAGATCGTGCGCGTGCCGATCCTCTCGGGCGACGCGCCGCTGCGTTCGTTTGCGCTCTGCATCGCCATTTCCGGCGCGGCGTGGCTCCTGGCGCTGTTCCTGCTCGGACGGCTGCGCCGCCAAGTGGTCTTCATGTTGTGAGCGTGGCTCTGGCTTCGCCGAAACGCTGTGATAGGCTCGGCTTCGACACGGCCGTCCATTCCTGAACGCAGGATGAACGGCTTGTTTCACCTTCGTTCAGAGGGATTCTCGTAGAAGCGGCGGAACGGAGTGGAGAGTTCCGGATTTCCCCCGCGGAACACCGTTCGAAAGGAACAGTGCAATGATCAGGTCGATCGCGCTTTCAGCCGTGATGGCCGCAACCCTTGCTGGAGCGGTCCCGGCATTCGCCCAGGGCGCCGTTGGCGGAGGAGCGACGTGTTCCTCCGACAGCCTTTACTGCAACCGGCCGCCGCGGGGCATTCCCGGCGCGTCCGGTCCGCCGCACGAGGTTCCCGGCGATCCCGGCTACTACCGGCCCGACCCCAGGCCGAGGCCGCCGCACCCGCCGTACCGTCCGCCGCATCCGCCCTACTATCCTGGCCCGCCTCCCGGCTATTACCGCCCGGTGCCGCCACCGTATTACTACTATCACGCCCGGATCAGCTGCAGCGAGGCGCGCAGAATCGTGCGTTCGGAAGGATTCCGAAACGTCAAGGCGATCGATTGCGAAGGCCGGCAGTACCAGTTCCGCGCCACCTATCGCGGCCGCAGGGTGCTGGTAATCGTCAGTTCGCGCAGCGGCGACATCCTCGACGTCAGGTACCGGTAAGCGTCCAGTTCCGCCGGTCGCCGCCCCTTCCGGAGCGGCGACCGGCGTGACTTCCTGCGACGTTGCCATCGGCGGCATCGCCTGCTAACCCCTGCAGCGACGAGCAGGCTGCCCAAGCGATGGTTTCGATCCGCGCCGAAAATCTGACCCTGACCTACCGGCTGCGCCGCCGCCTGTCGCTGGCCCGGAATACGATGCCCTTGCCGCATGGCGGCAGGATCGAGGGCACGGGGCGCACCCAGCACGTCCGCGCGCTCGAGGGCGTCAGCTTCGCGCTCGAGGCCGGGGACCGCCTTGGCCTGATCGGCGGCAACGGCGCTGGCAAGACGACCCTGCTGAAAACGTTGTACGGCATCTTCGAGCCGACCGGGGGCGCCGTCGACGTCAGGGGCAGGACGGATGCGCTGTTCAACATCAATCTCGGCTTCCGACGCGAGGCGACCGGACGGCGCAACATCGTGCTGCGCGGACTGATCAACGGCTGGACCGACGAGCAGATTTCCGCGCGCATGGACGACATCGTCGCCTTCAGCGAACTGGGCGACTTCATCGACATGCCGATGAAGGCCTACAGCCAGGGCATGGCGGCGCGTCTCGCCTTTTCCGTCGCCACCAGCCTCGAGCCGGAAATTCTCCTGATGGACGAGTGGATCGGCGCCGGCGATCCCGAGTTCCAGGCGAAGGCGCGCAAGCGGATGAACGAAATGGCCGAAAAAGCCGGCATCATCGTGCTCGCCAGCCATAACCACCAGTTGCTCAGGCGGATCTGCAACAAGGTGCTGAAGCTCGACCACGGCAAGGTTGAACATTTCGGTCCGGCGGAGGAGTATTTCGCCGGCGAGAAGGAAGACCAATGATCGGCGTCTACGGCGCGGACGGCTTCATCGGCCGTCATCTGGTCCGCCGGCTGATCGGACATGGCAGCCAGGTGCGCGCCGTCTCGCGGCGCTTCGACCGCGAATACTCCGATGAGATCGAAGGCAAAGCCGACATCGTCGCGGCCGACCTCTCCCAGCCGCTGGCGATGGCCTCGTCGCTGCAGGACGTCGAGACAGTCGTACAGCTGATGTCGAGCTCCAGCCCGGGCCTGAGGAACGATCATGCCGTGGCCGACATCGCCGAAAACGTCGTGCCTCACGTCGAATTCCTGGAGAACTGCCTGAGCGCGGGGGTGAAGCGCTACATCTTCATCTCGTCGGGCGGCACGGTCTACGGGCCGAACGCGCCGGTGCCGACGCCGGAAACGGCGCCGACGAACCCGATCAGCTCGCATGGTCTGACCAAGCTCGTCGTCGAGAAATACATCCAGATGCACGGCCATGTGGACGGGCTGGAATATGTCATCCTGCGCGTCGCCAACCCGTACGGACCGGGACAGACCTTCCGCAAAGGCCAGGGCCTTGTCCCCGCCATCATCGACCGCTGGCAGAAGAAGCAGCCCGTGCGCATCTTCGGCGACGGCGCGGCGCGGCGCGACTACATCTTCATCGATGACGTGATCGACGCGATCGAGGCGGCGACGGCGATGCCGGGCAGCCCGCAGATGATCCTCAATGTCGGCAGCGGCGAGACGCGCTCGATCAACGAGGTGGTCGAGGCGATCGAGGTGGCGACCGGCGTCGCGCTGAAGCGCGAATATGTCGAGGCGCGCTCGACCGACGTGGACATCGCCTGCCTCGACATCACGCGGGCGCGCGAGATGCTCAGCTGGGCGCCGCGCACCGATTTCCGGCAGGGCATGAAACAGACCGTCGCGCAGTTCCTGGGGCAGGCGGCGAAGCCTGGCGGCAGGTGAAACGCCGCCCGGCATGGCCGGGCGGTGGAAGAGCCAGATCGACATTCCGTGTCGAGTTAGGAGGGCTTCCGTTCACCGATCAGCACCGTGGATCCGGCTAGGCGCCACATGATCTCGTCGTTGCAGGTGCCGTAGGGAGATGACACCCAATCCTTATAGGTACCGTTCAGAATTTCCCCTACTGTGAGCTTTTCGAACTCCTCGCGAAGATCCTTTGGAAGTCCACTTCGCAGCAAGCCCAACGACCGCATGATTATGTGCCAAGGGTGACCTGCCCTGCCCACAGAGATATCTTCAATGGTGAAGGAATTCTCGAAGAGGCGACGATGGCCCATCCGGGTAGCGTTGAAGTAGTGGAATGGATATCCATGTTCCACCTGCAGAAACGGAATAGAGCTATAGAGTTTTCCGCCCGGCTTCAGAACGCGAGCGATCTCATCAGCGACAGCGAACGGGTTGTCGACGTGCTCAAGAACGGCGTTCGTATATACCATGTCGAAAGAGGCGGACTTGAATGGCATTGTGTCCCCGAATGAGATCACATCCGTTGAAGGGTAATCGAATATCTCCAGCGTGACGATGTTGGGATGGTGCTTGAAACGAAATCCGGCACCGACATCGAGTACTAAAGCGTCATTCGGCAGTCCGGCCATCATGGCCGTAAACGCTTCGGCATACGGGTGAGTTGAAACCTTGTCAGACTTCAGCTTGAGCGCTGGATCGTGGCGCGCCGCGTCGATTGCGGAGACTTTTCCGTTTGACCACGTTCCATCTCTCGTCAGGTCTTTAAGGCGATGACGCTTTCCATCGATTTGCTCGCGAACCTTCTTCAGCCTCGCAATCTCGCTGGCGCTAAGGGTCAATTGGACTCTGGCAATGGTCTCCAGTCCCCGCGAGAGCACGAGTTCGTTCGAAAGCGCCAAGGCTAGGCTGGGGAGGTCGAGATAGACCGCGAACCATGATATGTTGCGAGGAAGATCCGGTCGATGAATCGGATGCCAATCCAACGTCGTCCCGTTTATTCGGAAGACAAGATCATCATCCGCATAAATTGGGCAACGGACACTCAGAACGACGAAGTCAGAACCATTGAGAGATCGCGATTCTATGTTGTTTATCAGTATTTTATCGAATTCCATGCTCGCCTGCGGCCTATGGCTCATATTTCGGTTGATAAATTAGGATAGACAGTTTTCGTTTCGCAAACCAGTTCGGAAACGGGAAATACGTCTCAGTGATCAAACAACTCTTGGTAGCCACCGCACTTCTCCTCGGCAGCCTGACGGCGAGAGCAGAACGTGCTGAGTTTTCGGTAACGCTCCACCCGTGGCATATCTCCCACCTGGAGGAGGTTTTGCCGCGACTAAGTAACGCCGGTGTCAGCGCGGTGACCGTGTTCCTGAAATGGGGACGTGTCGAACTGAAGCCGGGCCATTTCGACTATTCCTACTATCTTCCTACTTTCGACCGCATCGTCGCAAAGGGCTTTGATCTGATCATACGCCTAGATGCAGGAGGCGGTATCGTCTTGGACGAAAACGGCAAGGAGTTGCCGAAGAGTCTGGCAATTCCGACTTGGGTTCGTGCTGATATGTCTAATCTGGCTTACGATGCTTTTGGCAAGCCGACTGCTGAGTTATCCTACTTCAGCGACAACGCCATAGATAATGTCGATCGTTTCTATGCCAACGCAACCCGGACTCTTATTGGACGTTATGGAGAAAAGATAAGGGGACTTGCTATCGTATTAACAGCCGAGCAGGAAGTTCGATACGGCCAAAACAAATATACTTGGCGTGACTTCAACCCGATAGCTGTGGAACGGTTCCGTGACAAGTACAATCAGGATATGCCGTTTATCAATTTTGCGCAGAGGATAGCAAAGCCAAAAGAAATTCCTGGATATCATAACTTCAATAAATTTCGGGCTGAACAATTGCGAGAGGTTGTGTGCCGTCTTCATGCGACAATCAAAGCAAACAAGGGCAGGTCCTTCGGGTATTTTGGCGGCTTCTTTGGGCCTCATGATGGGGTGATGCTCCTTTCGTCCGTAGGTGAAGTGCCAGACTGTCTGGATGTGGCGGTTATGGACTACAATTTCATGGACGGTTGGGAGTTAAATCCAGACCCTTGGCGAATGGCCGTTATGACCAACTATGCGATGGGTCTTGGCTATTCGGAAGTCCTGGCTGGTTACTACGTCGAAAGATACCGCAGAAAGGGGGCGGGTTTTCTCGACACTGTCGATCCTGCGGCCTTTGGCGAAATCGCAAAATCGATGCGCGTGACCCGTATGGGCGGCGTGGAGATTGCCGGATTCGGATCGGGATTTGTCGAGTTCGAGGGTTTGTCTGCGCCCGAACTCCAGCATGAGATTCAACAGATCGAAGCAAAGAAAAAAGGGAAAGAAGGCATCAAGGTCGGCGTATTAGCCTCTCATGAAACATTTAACTTCTTCATCGCAGATCGCTTTAAGGGGCGGAATATTCACAGTCAGGCGCTTCTGCGTACATATGAGATGTTATATAATTCTCAGAAATTCGTGCCGCAGGTAATATCATCACGGACAATCGAGCGGAATCCTGAGACGCTGGAAGATATTGATATTATATATATACCACATCAGCCCATACTTAACGATAGGGAAGTGCAATATATAAATAGTTTTCCAGGTTTAGTTGTGCAGGATATGCGTGCTGGAACTTACACTGCTGACGGGAGCAAGGTCGATGAGTTCCAGCGTGACACATTCTGTATCGATAGTCTTTCATATGCGAACGGCAATTTCACTGGGTGGACCAGCGACGGGGAGCGCATCCGAATTGACCGCGACGAACGTTTCGAGGCGACGCATGCGGTATTGACGGCCAAGCCAGGCTGCGAAGTCCTCATGCCTTCGGTGAATAGCCCTAGAAGCGGACTCTTCGTTCGAAACGGCAAGCGGCTTGCGATCGGTGCGATCCCCCCACTACTGGGGCACAAGGCTCTTACGGACTTCACTCTGAAACTGATTTGGGATCTGGCGAAGGAATGAATCGCATTGGTGAGCGTTGGTGACCTGAACCCATCCCCACCGGTTCGAGGGAGAAAGCCCGGGTTCCAGCATCGTTCGCCTGAACATCCAGAAGACAACGGCCATGATGCTGTGCCTCCGGCGCGCATCCGCCATCTCCATACCGGCCGCCTTCTCCCCTCACTGCTCCGATGATCTGTTCTTCTGCGGACCCGCGACGACTCAGATCAATGTTCAGGTCGGAAGTTCGCTCGCATAACAAAATGTATCGAAGTCGATCTTATATATATTTCTTACACGCTCCGTAATATCGTCAGTGTAAAATTCCCTGAGCTTCGAATTTGCATTCGTCTTGTGGGGAGAAATTTCCTTAATGTTACTGAAGTCGATTCCCGAGATATCATTGACATGCAAAAGATGTTCGGTAAGCATCTCAAAACGGCCGACAAAGGTATAATCTATATACGACGAAAGCGTAATACGAT
Source organism: Mesorhizobium sp. (assembly GCA_019635735.1). Taxonomy (GTDB): domain Bacteria; phylum Pseudomonadota; class Alphaproteobacteria; order Rhizobiales; family Rhizobiaceae; genus Mesorhizobium_A. Next base: position 700,900 of record JAHBYX010000001.1, on the reverse strand, counting down.
GCTGCGTGCGCCAATGTTTATCGCGCATATTATCGGGGCTTTCTGCGATATACTCGACGAACTCGGAAAACGTGTACTGCTCCTTCGCGGATCCGTATTTTCTCTTCCAAAAACCGTCGACATATCCTTTTTCCGGAGCGGACCCGACGATCTTGTCGAGATATGATGAAAGCAGACGATTGAAGGGGTTTCGCACGAACGTGAATCTGAAAAAGTCTGGCCCGAACAGATACTCTGCAAGAGCTTCGTCGGGTAGCTGATATGGTTTGATAAAGGGAGAATTCGCGATGTCGGGATGCGGACCGACGCGAATATTCTTCAAGCTCGACAGCGCGTTTGCGTGAAGCCGAGATTTGATTGTGCTCGACGCAACTTTCGGATTCTCGACAAAGACGAATCGGTCTCTCAGACTGATATTGACCGCAGAGTTAAACCAGTGGATCTCGGAGGTTTTCATAACCTCGGAGAGCTTTTCAATTGGAGTCATTCATTTTCAGCCAAGTTGATTCTTGAGAATTAGCACAAAGTCGCCAGATACCCTGCCACCTTGTCGGCCTCCGCCTCCCAAGTCGCGGCCCTGGCCCGCTTCATGCCGGCCTTTGCGAGCGATGTGCGCAGCGTATCGTCGTCGAGGAGACGGATGACGGCGTCTGCTATCCCTTCGACGGACATATCGCAATAGAGCGCTTCGTCGCGGGAGAGCAGCCAGTTGGCGTTCGGCGTGTCGTTGATCACCATCGGGCAGCCGCAGGCGGCGACTTCGAGCGGCAGCAGCGAGAGATTGGTCGCCGAGAGAACCAGCGCCACGTCGCACTGCGAATAGAGGTCCGGCAGCTGCGCGACCGGAACCGTTCCGGCGTTGAGGTGGGGGAAGGGGATGGCGTATTCGCTGACATCCCATCCGGCGAAGATCACCGCGGCGCCGGGACGCGCCTTGCAGACGCGATCGAGCGCCAGCAAGCCCATCTCGAAGCTGCGCCGCGGCGTGACCGGCCGGGCGTAGAAGAAGATGTGTTTGGTCGGGTTCTCGCGCCGGCCCATCGGCCGGTAGAAGTCGCTGTCGCAGCCGAAGGAGAAGGCGAAGGTCTTCATCCCGTAGTCCGCGGCGAGCTTTTCGGCCAGCCACGTCCCCGCGGTGATGCCGGTAAGCCCCAGCCTGTAGGTGTTCTCGGCAAAGGCGTATTCGCTGCCCTGGGCGTAGAAATAGGGCTCGAAGTCCTGCACGAAATAGAGACGCTCCAGCGTGTCGCGGTATTTGGCCACCCAATAGGCGGTCTGCCAGCCGGTCGCGACGAGGAAATGGCACGGCTCGATCGACTTGACGCCGATCGACACGGTGATCCCCTCGACGCTGAATGCCTTGGAGAATGCTTCCTGCGCCTCGGCGGCATTGGCCCAGCGGTGCGGCTCGACGATGACCACATGCTGGTTGGAAAATCCGCGCGTGCGCAGGAGGTCCATCATGCGCACGATGTTGATGTGGCCGCCCGACGAGGCCTGGAAATCGGGGATGAGCCATGTCATCGAGCGTTCGGGCACGTTCTGCGGGGTGATCTTCATCCCGTAGCCCTGCTCCTCGCCCAGGATGAAGCCATAGAAGCCGATCACGTCGCGCTTGCCCTGAACGGCCGCCTGCGTCTTGCGGGCGCCATAGGTCAGCGCCTTGGCGAGAGCGACACGCAAGCCATCGCGCTGCGCCACGCGCCGGAATCGGGAGATGTTCTCTCTCATCATCTCATTCCCGTCCTATTGCGCCTGGAGCCGGCGGTCGCGCGACAGCGCCCGCTCGTGCCGCCGGGTGAACCGGGGCCGTTTCGTGCCGAGATAGTAGCCTATCTGCCGCGCCAGATTGTCGAGCGGCCGCATCAGCGTCGCAAGCGGTGCCTGCCAAATCCAGCCGTTGCGCCAGGCGAGTATCAGGTCGCGCCCGCTGGTGCGCCAGGCCTGGCGCAAGGCGTTGCCCTTTGTCGCGCCAAGTTCGTAGCCGAACAGTTCGTTGAGCGCGCGCGCCTCGTCATAGCTGCGCTGCAGCCGTTCCCATGGCGTGTAGTCATGCGAATGGTAGACGACCGAATCATGGGCGTAGGCCTTTGCATGGCCGGCCTCGACAGCCTGCTTCGCCCAGAGTTGATCCTCGGCGAAGTCGACCTCCGGATAGGGCAGGGTGCGCCACACCGATTTGCGCATGCACGACGAATTGTCCGAATAGAAGTGATAGACCTGCCGCAGTCCCTGATTGCGGACATATTCGCGCGCATCAGAGATTTGCACCTTCGGCCAGTTCCGCAAGCCTTCGAAATGGGTTTCGAGCTCCCAGCGGGTGAACGGCGTGGCGCTCTCGTAGGCGAGGTGGCGGCCGAAGACGCCGGCGACCGTTTCGTCTTCGCGCAGCGGCCGGATCAGTTCGCGCAGCCAGAACTCGTTAGCCGGCGCGGCGTCGTGGGTGAGAAACGCGCAGTATTCGCCACGCGAAAGCTCGACGCCGAGATTGCGCGTCCTGCCGTGGCCGAAGGTTGAAGGTTCGATCTCGACGATACGGAAGCGCGGGTCGTCGGCGGGAACAGCCTCCTTCGATCCGTCGCTCGACCCGGAATCGATGACGATCACCTCGAAAGGCGCGTCCAGATCCTGTTTCCGAAGCATGTCCAGCACCCGGCGGAAATGGGGCAGACCATTCTTGACCGGTATGATAACCGAAACCAGCGGTTGTTGCACGCGTAGTTATCCCGAATACGACCCGCCGACGCGGGAAGGTCATGCTGCACTGCCCCCCGATCACGCCTAAAGCCTTCGCCCCGCCCTGACAAGGCGCGTTTCGCACATGCGCGGTCGCGCTTGCGACGTTGAACCTTTCGCGAATCCGTTGCATCACCGGAACGGGGCCATGGGCTCGGTATCACGAAAGGCCTTTCATTGCTCGCGCGGCTGACGGAAGCATCTATCGCCACGGTCGGCGTGGTTGTCCTGTCCCCGATCGTCCTCGCGGCCGCGATCTGGGTGAGGGCGACGTCGCCGGGGCCGGCGCTGCTGGTGCAGAGCCGTGTCGGCCGAAACGAGGCGCCGTTCCGCTGCCTGAAGCTGAGGACCATGTGGAAGGACACGGCAGCCGTGCCGACGCACGAAGCCTCCGCAGGCGCAGTGACGCCGGTCGGGCGCTTTTTGAGGCGCACCAAGCTCGACGAGCTGCCGCAGCTGTGGAACGTACTCAGGGGCGAAATGAGCTTCGTGGGGCCGCGGCCTTGCCTGCCGACCCAGGAGGCGCTGATCTCGGCGCGGCGCCGGCGTGGCGTCTACACGCTGCGGCCGGGGATCACCGGACTCGCCCAGGTGAGGGGCGTCGACATGAGCGACCCAGAACGCCTGGCCGAGATCGACGCCGAATATCTGGCACGGCGCAGCCTGCTCCTCGACGTGAAGATCCTTCTCGCCACGCTCGTTCCCGGGCTACGCGCGCCCTGATCGGGCGGCCAGCCGCTCCAGCCCCGCGAGACTGTCCGGATCAGGCGCCCATCCCTCGGCAATCAGCGACGAGGAGTCGCAGGTCTGCGACGCGACGAGGCCTGCCCAGACGTCGCCGCGCCGCGCGAGCGCGGCACCTGCCTTCAACAGCGTGTCCGGGACGGAGAAAAGGCCGGCGCGACGGCCAAGCCCGCGGCGGAACGCGGTGACGATCTCGGGTAGGGTGACGGGACCGGGATCGGCCGCGAGATAAGTCGACCGGGCAGGGCCGGGGATCGTCAGAAGCGTGGCCACGGCCCGCGCCGCAGCTTCAGCCGAAACAAGCGAGCGGCGGGCGCCAAGCCCCGCCAGCGGCAGCGGCGCCGGCGTCCTCGCCAGACGCAGGAGCAGGCCGAGATTGCCGCGCATGCCCGCGCCGTAGACCGGCGGCAGGCGCAGAACGAGGGGAAGGAACCCCGGCCGCGCGGCGGCGAGGACGGCAAGCTCGCCGTTGCGCTTCGAGCGGCCATAGGGCTGGGTCGGCGCCGGCACGGTGTCGTCGCCGATGGCGATGTCGATGCCGGGATCGGCGACGGCGCGGATCGAGGACATGTAGACGAAACGCGCGACGCCTTCCTCCGCCGCGGCCACCGCCAGCCGCTCCGTCAGGGCCGCATTGCTCGATTCCAGGCCTTGCGCGTCGGACGGTCCGTCATTGTTCTGAGCCGCGCAGTGGACGATCGCCGCGAGCCCGCGCACCGCCTCGCGGAACCTGGCCGGCGAAGCGTCCGCGGGCGGCAGGAGTGCAGTGCCGAAGCCGGGCAGGGGGGTGCGTGAGAAGGCCGACACCTCGAAGCCGGCATCGGCGAGGTGTCTGCGGATATGGCCGCCGAGAAAACCGCTTGCGCCGGTGACGCCGACCTTGAAGTCGGCCGCGCGCGCTGCCGTTCGGTCCGGGCCGCCGCTCAGGTCGCGACCTTGAGCGGAACGACGTCCTCGGCGACAGGACCCTTGTCGTCGATGGTCCGGTAGAGCCGGCCGAGGCAGTCCACCGCTGCGTCCTTGTCGTTGCGGTCGAGACTGTCGCGCAGCTCCGACAGGGCGCGACGGATCTCCTGCCAGCCGAACAGGCCGGTCTTGAGGCCGAACAGGCTGTTCACGTCGAGCGATACGAGCAGTTCGCCTTCGGCGCAGAGCGTCTCGTGCAGCTTCTCGCCGGGCCGCACGCCGGTGAACTTGATCTTGATGTCCTGGTGAGGCTGCTTGCCGGCGAGCCGGATCATCGTCTCGGCAACGGTCAGGATCGACACCGGCTGGCCCATGTCGAGCATGTAGATGCCGAAACTGTCGATGTCGCGCCGCGTCGCGGACTCCGCCGCCGCCATGATGACGAGGTCGACGGCTTCGCCCATCGTCATGAAATAGCGGGTCATCTCCCTGTCGGTGATCGTGACGGGGCCGCCGGCCATGATCTGCCGTTCGAAGATGGTTGCGACGGACCCGTCGCTGCCGAAGACATTACCGAAGCGGACCGACATGTAGATCGGCTTCGGACCCTTGTCGCGTGCCCTGATGCGCTCCGAGAAATGCAGCGCATTGACGATCTGTTCAGCGCCACGCTTGGTCAGGCCCAGCATCGAGGACGGGTCGGCCGCCTTGTCGCTCGAGATCAGCACGAAATGCGGCACCTTGCATTCCGCCGCGACCTCGGCGCAGACCAAGGTACCGAACACGTTGGTCTTGATCCCCGCGGCCCAGTTGTCCTCGAGCAGCGGTACGTGCTTGAGCGCTGCGGCATGGAAGATGATGTCGGGCCGGAACTCGGACACGATGCGCGTGAACTGCACCTTGTCAGTGACGTCGACGATGCGGCAGGAGAGCCGCGCGTGGTCGGCCTGGGCGACCGACTGCTGCAGCTGGAACACGCCGAACTCGGACTGGTCGGCGACGAGTACGGCCTTGCAGCCGAGCTCGAGCGAACGCCGGACGAGATTGCGCCCGATCGATCCCGCCCCGCCCGTCACCAGAACGCGCTTTCCGTCGATGAAGGCGCGGATGCGCTCGAGATCCGTCGGCACCGCCGGCCGGCGCAGGATCGTTTCCATCTCGACGGTCCGCAGCACGATCGCAGCGCCGCCGCGGAGCTTCGAGAAACCGGAGAACTGCAGCACTTCGATGCCGGCCTTGCGGGCGACGCGCACGAGTTCGGAAAACTTGTCGAGTTCGGTCTGCCCGCCGCTGCCGAAGATCAGGAGATCGACCCGCTTCGTGTCCTTGGCGTAGTCCTCGATGATGCTGGACACGTCAGGCCAGACGGCGACGACGGGGACGCCCCGGATCTGGTCGCCAGGATTGACGCCGACCTCGGTCGCCACCAGCCCGACGATCTGCGTCTTCTCCTTCTCCGTGTTGGTGAAGCGGATGATGTGGTCCGCATCCTCGAGCTGGCCGACGAACAGCGCGCGGCGATGCCCCGGCTTGTTGTTGCGGCTGCCGCCGATCTGCCAGCCGGTGCCCTCGCGCAGGTAGCGATAGAGCAGGCGAGGCGCCGCAATCAGAGTGAAGGTGACAAGGAAGAAGACGATGAACTGGCGCTCGTTGAGACCGGTCATCGGCATATAGAGACGCGCGGCCTGCGACGTGAGGTAGAGGGTAATCGTCAGAATGCCGCAGTTGCTGATGATGTTGAAGAAATCGGGCGTCGAGGCGAAGCGCCAGACGGTTCCATAGAGGCCGCCGAAGCGGAACAGGAAATGGCTGAAGATGCCGACGCCGGCCCACACGGCAAGTCCCGCCCAGCTGAAGGCGTCGAAAGAGAGATTGGACAAGGAAAGGGACAGGGCAAGCGGCACGGACAGCAGCACCATGACGACATCCATCGCGATGATGAGCGCGCGCCGTAGACGCGGTTGCAACTGCAATGCTGACGATACCAGATGGTTCACGCGTAATGTTCCTGATGCGCAACCCTAGGGTAGCGCGATCGCCTTATCCATATTCTTTTGCGCCTTTTCCGCAAAGTTCCAATCCCCGAATCCGCCCCGACGGGAAACCCCCGTTCCCTTTTTGCCACAGTCATTTTGCGGCGGCTCCCGCGTCAGGCGGCGGCCGCTGCCGACGGATTCGTGACCCGGCTGCCATCGGCGAGCAGGACATAGCGCGGCGTTCCCGACGGACCGAACACGAGATAGGCCGTCGTTATCATGCAATAGAGGTAGAACGCATCGACGATGTCATGTCCGAAACTGATATTGACCGCACCGTTGACGAGGTAGGTCGCGCAGAGCGTCACCATAAATGCGTAGCCGATCTGGCCGATTTCGTCTTTCCTTCTGCGCCCTGCCTGCCAGAGCGGAACGAAAAACATTCCGATGACTGCCGTCAGGCCGAAGATGCCCGAGCGCATCAGTGCGTTGAGCGCGAGGTTGTGGGCATGGGTGAAGGTGATTTCCTTTTCGCCACGTTCGCTTGCCGCTGCCTGAAGTGCACGACGCGCATGGGCGGGTCCCTGGCCGAAAACCGGCTTCTGTTCGATCAACTCGATAGCCGCGCTCCACACGCGGAGTCGCTGACCGAGGGAATTGTCGTAGTTGCCGGCGTCCACCTTCTCGAAGTCCCTGACCAGGCTCATGACCCTGGTCTGGACAGTCGAATAGCCGAGGGAGGCGATGACGACGGCTGCGACCGCGGCCGCCAGTGCGGTCCTGCGCGTGAACACCGCTTCCGGAACGAAGCCGAGCAGCCAGACCAGCAGCAGCGGGGATAGCAGAAGCATCGGCCACAGGCTGCGCATGCCGGACAGAATGAGCGCGACGGCGGCAAACAGCGCCGCGCCGCCGGCGATCCTGCGCATATGGTCGCGGCGATAGATCGCGATCGCGACACAGAAACCGAACAGCACCGCAGAGACCAGCGCAAACGGGCCCGAATTGCCCGCCAGGCCTTCGGCGCGCGGGTAACCGGCGACGAACACCTCGACGAGTGCGTACAGACCGGCGCCGAAGGCGCCGCCGATCGAGCCGTATTCGGCCCACCGCAAGGCGTCGGGCCGCGGGGTGAGGGACAGGCGGCCTAAAACGATCAGGAATGCGACGAAGGGGAGGTTCGCCAGCATCCCTTCCACCAGATCTGACGGCCCGGAATAGTTCACCAGCGTCGCGAGCGCCTCTGCCGCGAAATAGGCGAGGAAGCTCGCCCCGATCAGGCGGACGGCGCGGTCTTTCGGCAGGGCGATCAGCCCCAGTGACAGGCGCCAGACGCCGAGCACCAGGGCGCTGGAATAGAGAAAGCTGACGAGGCTGCCGGCAACACCGCCGCCGCCGATGACGACCGCGGTGAACCAGCGGTTGTTCTCGTCGAGAGTTGGTCTGCGAAAGGGTGGCAAGAAGCTTCCGATCTAACGGTTGATCATTGGCAGGTATCATCTGGCGTCGCGGCGATGCAACCCAGATGCTGCATTGCGGAACCGCCAGTCGTTCACAAGACGTTTCCCGCCCACATTCGCCGCGGGGCGCCCGCGGATAACGCAACGTGACAGATCCGATAGAATGTTTTTCTAAGGAGGGCGGAAACGACGCGGATTCATATGTTGTCGACTTTGACCGAAACCGATAGAAGCCGCCGAAATGCGTGGCGCCCGCGATCGCGGCGCGGCACCTCCCCTGAAGCAGCGACGGCGTGCGCCGCTCCGCCACCGCGAGCGAAGCTGCCGATACGGGCCGCAGCCGGCCGACGATCGAGAAGCAGGCGACAATGACCGCACACATGACTCATCTCCAGAGGCTGGAGGCCGAATCGATCCATATCTTCCGCGAGGTCGCCGCCACGTTCTCGAAACCGGTGATGCTCTATTCGGTGGGCAAGGATTCGTCGGTGATGCTTCATCTGGCGATGAAGGCGTTCTATCCGGCCAAGCCGCCTTTCCCCTTCCTGCATGTCGACACGCGGTGGAAGTTTCGCGAGATGATCGAGTTCCGCGACCAGATGGCGGCGAAGCTCGGCTTCGACCTTCTCGTCCACATCAATCCGGACGGGATCGAGCAGAACATCGGGCCTTTCACGCATGGGTCCAACGTCCATACCCACATCATGAAGACGGTGGGACTGCGCCAGGCGCTCGACAAATACGGCTTCGACGCGGCCTTCGGCGGCGCCCGCCGCGACGAGGAAAAATCCAGGGCCAAGGAACGCATCTTCTCCTTCCGCACCGCGCAGCACAGCTGGGATCCCAAAAACCAGCGTCCGGAGATGTGGAAGATCTACAACACGCGTGTCGCGCCGGGCGAGTCGATCCGCGTCTTCCCGCTGTCGAACTGGACCGAACTCGACATCTGGCAGTACATCCTGCAGGAGAACATCCCGATCGTGCCGCTCTATTTCGCCAAGGAGCGGCCGATCGTCGAGCGCGACGGCATGCTGATCCTCAAGGACGACGATCGCATGGAACTGCGCGACGGCGAGACCGTGGAGGACCGCCTGGTGCGCTTCCGCACGCTGGGCTGCTATCCGCTGACCGGCGCGATCGACTCGGACGCCGCTTCGCTCGAGGAGATTGTGCAGGAGATGCTGATCGCCCGCACGTCCGAGCGTCAGGGCAGGGCCATCGACAAGGACGAGGCCGGCTCGATGGAGAAGAAGAAGCGGGAAGGGTATTTCTGAGATGGAGCACGTGGCACCCAAGCCCGCCGCCGCCAGCGCGGTCCGCGCCTTCCTGCACGAGCAGGAGAACAAGGAACTGCTGCGGTTCCTGACCTGCGGCTCCGTCGACGACGGCAAGTCGACCCTGATCGGCCGCCTGCTCTACGACACCAAGCTGATCTTCGAGGACCAGCTGGCGACGCTGGAGAAGGATTCGAAGAAGCACGGCACCACGGGCGACGACATTGACTTCGCACTCCTGGTCGACGGGCTGGAGGCCGAGCGCGAGCAGGGCATCACCATCGACGTCGCCTACCGCTTCTTCGCCACGCCGAAGCGCAAGTTCATCGTCGCCGACACGCCCGGCCATGAGCAGTATACGCGCAACATGGCGACCGGCGCCTCGACCGCCGATCTCGCCATCGTGCTGATCGACGCGCGGCAGGGCGTGCTGCGCCAGACGCGCCGCCATTCCTTCATCGCCTCGCTGCTCGGTATCCGCCACATCGTGCTGGCGGTTAACAAGATCGACCTCGTCGGCTTCGATCGGGCCGTATTCGACAGGATCGTCGGCGACTACCGCGCCTTCGCCAAGGACCTCGGCTTCGAGACGCTGACCCCGATCCCCATCTCGGCGCGCTACGGCGACAACGTCACCCAGCGCTCCGGCCGGATGGACTGGTATACCGGCCCGGCCCTGCTCGAACATCTCGAGACCGTGCCACTCGCATCTGCCGACGTGAAGAAGCCGTTCCGCTTTCCCGTGCAATATGTGAACCGGCCGAATCTCGACTTCCGCGGCTTCGCCGGCACGGTCGCGTCCGGCACGATCGCGCAGGGCGACACCGTGGTCGTGGCGAAATCGGGCAAGCCGAGCCGCGTCAAGCGCATCGTCGCGCAGGGCGGCGACCTGCGCACGGCATCGGAAGGCCAGGCGGTGACGATCGTGCTGGAGGACGAGATCGAGGTCTCTCGCGGGAACATGCTCGTTGCTCCCGACGCCCGGCCGCATGTCGCCGACCAGTTCACTGCCAACATCGTCTGGTTCGACGAGCACGCCCTGCTTCCCGGCCGCTCCTATCTGCTCAGGACCGAGACCGACCAGATGAACGCGACGGTGACGGAGCTGAAGCACCGCATCGATATCAATACGTTCGCGCACGAGGCGGCGAAATCGCTGGAGCTAAACGAGGTCGGCGTCTGCAACATTTCGACCCAGTCGCCGGTCGCCTTCGACACCTATGCCGACAACCGCGTCACCGGCGCGTTCATCCTGATCGACCGGATCACCAATGCGACGGCGGGCGCGGGCATGATCCTGCATCCGCTGCGCCGTGCATCGAACGTGCACTGGCAGGCGCTCGACGTCGACAAGAAGGCGCGCGCCGAGCTGAAGCACCAGAAGCCGGCAGTGCTCTGGTTCACCGGCCTGTCGGGTTCGGGCAAGTCGACCATCGCCAACCTTCTCGAGAAGAAGCTGCACGCCAATGGCCGCCACACCTACATCCTCGACGGCGACAATGTCCGCCATGGGTTGAACCGCGACCTCGGCTTCACCGAGGAGGATCGCGTCGAGAACATCCGCCGCGTGGCGGAGGTGGCCCGGCTGATGGTCGATGCCGGACTGCTGGTGCTGGTCTCCTTCATCTCGCCCTTCCGCGCCGAGCGCCGCATGGCGCGCGAACTGATGGGCGAGGGCGAGTTCGTCGAGGTGTTCGTCGACACGCCCTTCGAGGAATGCGCGAGGCGCGACCCCAAGGGACTCTACGCCCGCGCGTTGAGGGGCGAGATCAAGAACTTCACCGGCGTCGATTCCCCCTACGAGGCGCCCGAGCATGCCGACGTGCATCTCGAGACCACCGGCCGCTCGCCCGAAGAGCTGACGGAGGCACTCGAAACGTGGCTGCGCGAGCGTGGCTATATCTGAGGCGATGATGGCGATGGACGACGCGGCGATCCTCGCGGAACTCGAGCGCCTGGCGCTCGCCGCGGGCGCCGAGATCATGGACGTGTTCCGTGCGGGCATCGTGGTCGAGGAGAAGTCCGACCTCTCGCCGGTGACCGAGGCGGACCGTCGGGCGGAAATCGTCATCCTGCAGGGGCTGCGGCAAGCCTTTCCGCACATCCCATGCGTTGCGGAAGAGGAGGCCTCCGCCGGCCTGCTGCCGCCGGCGCTGGGGGAGCTGTTCTTCCTGGTCGACCCGCTGGACGGCACCAAGGAGTTCATCAAGCGGCGGCCGGACTTCACCGTCAACATCGCGCTGGTGCGCAACGGCGTACCGGAGATCGGTGTGGTCTACGCGCCGGCGCAGGGTACGCTCTATTCAGGCCGCCCTGGCAAGGCCTACGCCGTGGCGGTGGGCGAGGACCATACACCGCTCGAACGTAGCGAGATCTCGGTGCGCGGTTGCGCCGAGCCGAAGACGATCGTCGCCAGCCGCTCGCACCGCACGCCGGAAACCGACGAGTTCATCGGCAAGCACGAAGGTGCCGAGATCGTCTCGGTCGGCTCGTCGCTGAAATTCTGCCTTCTGGCGAGCGGCAAGGCCGATCTCTATCCGCGCTTCGGCCGGACGATGGAATGGGACACGGCGGCCGGCGACGCGGTGCTGCGGGCGGCGGGCGGACGGACGACGCTGGTGGACGGCAGGCCCTTCACCTACGGCAAGCGCAACCAGGCCGAGGATGTGGACTTCGCCAACCCGTGGTTTGTGGCGGAAGGCGGGGCGGCGCAGGATTAGGATTGACTTTGTCTCGATCGTGACTAGATTTCCCGTATTGGGAAATCACGGTGCGCGTCATCGCCAGAAGTACGCTTATGGAATTCACACGCCGGCATCCTGATGCGCAGGCTTCCCTCGACCATTGGTATCGGCTCGCGGCGAGGGCAACCTGGAACTCCACGGCGGAGATTGCTTCGGCCTTTTCCAAGGCGAAGGTCCTGAACGCGGAGAGGGTCAGGTTTGAAATTGCGGGCGGCAAATATCGGCTGATTGTCGCCTTCGACCTCGCCCGGCAGATCGCTTTCGTGAAGTTCGTTGGAACCCATGCCGAGTATGACCGCATCGACGCGCTGACCGTATCGACACATTGAGGGCACGCATGGACGTTCGTTCGATCACGACTCCGGAGGACCATTCCCGCGCGCTCGCCGAGATCGAACGGTTGTGGGGCGCCGCGCCGGGGACGGACGAAGGCGATCGGCTGGATTTGCTGGCGACGCTTGTGGAACACTACGAGCAGCATGCGTTTCCCCTCGGCGATGCCGATCCGGTCGAGACGATCCGCATCCACATGGAGATGACGGGACGCACGCAGAGCGACCTCGCAGCGCTGTTCGGATCGGCGTCCCGCGCGTCGGAGGTACTCAACCGCCGCCGGGCGCTGACGATGGAGATGGCATATCGGCTCAATTCCGACTGGGGTATTCCTGCCGATACACTGATCCGGCCGTACGAGCTGGATGCCTCGAAGCGCCGCGCGTAAGCCTACAGCTCCCGCCGCCAGGGCGGATTGGCTCCCGCACGCGACACCGTGACGGCGGCGGCGCGGACGCCGAGGTCGAGGGCGGCGCGGATATCGTCTTCGCCGATCTGCGCGATCGCATCCTTTGTCAGCAGTCCACGCTCGTTGAGCGCGGCGAGCACGCCGGCATTGAACGTATCGCCGGCGCCGACGGTGTCGACGACTTCGACGCGCCGGGCCGCGACCTTGACCGTCGCGGTCGTGCTGTAGCCGGTGGCGCCGTCGCCGCCGCGCGTCACCAGTATCAGCTTCGGGCCGAGACCGAGCCAGCGCTGGGCAATTTCGCCGGCATCCCCGCTTTCCCCGAACCAGGCGAGATCCTCGTCGGACAGTTTCACGATGTCGGCCATTGCCACCATCCGCATCATCCGCGCCCGGTGGGCGGCCGGGTCGGGAATGAAATTCGGCCTAATGTTCGGGTCGAGCATGGTGACGCGGGTCGAGTGCTCGCGCCGCATCACCGCCTCGTAGGCCGAGCCGCAGGGTTCGGGGATCAGGCTGATCGCGCCGAAGAGCATCGCCGACACGTCGTCGCCCAAGGCCGGAATGTCGGCCTCGGACAGCATCCGGCCGGCCGTGTTCTCGTCGTAGAAGACGTATTTCGCCTGGCCGTTGGTCAGCTTGACGAAGGCGAGCGTGGTGGGGCGATCCGACAGGGGCGAATAGCGGGTGCCGACGCTGCTTTCGGCCAGCGTCCGGCGCAGCATGTCGCCGAACAGGTCGCTCGACAGGCCGGTGAAGAACTCCACCGGCGCGCCGAGGCGGCCGAGGGCGATGGCCGTGTTGAAGACGGCGCCGCCGGAATAGGGGGCAAACGCGCTCTCGCCGCGCGTCGTCTCGCGCGGCAGCATGTCGATCAGCGCTTCGCCGCAGCACAGGATCATGCGAACTCCGGATAGATGGTGGGGAGGGGCGTGGTCATGCGCTGCGGAACGAGGCCGTCTGGCCGACGAGGAAGCGGTCGGACAAGGGCAGGCTGGCGCCGCCGAGCGCGCGCGCATGGATGCCGACAGTGCCTTCGCGTACGACCGGCAGCGAGATGCCCTCGATGTCGAACTGCCCGAGCTTGAGTGCCACTGCCTCGACGAGCTTCGCCCGAACGCTTTTCGGCATCCAGCCGTCGATGACCGCCGCCTCGAAGTCGATCACCGCCGAGGCGGCGACGATCGCGTAGGCGAGGCCGGCCGACGCTGTGTCGATCCAGGCTTCTAGATGGGGAGACAGGTCGCCCCACTCCTCCGGCGAAGTCCAAAGGATCGCGCCGTCGCGGCGGGCGGAGATCAGCGCCTTCTCGAGGACGGCGATCGAGGCGATGTCGATGAGCTGGACCGGACGGCCGCGGGCGTCGGGGACGGGCATTGAACCGAGTGCGCCGGCATTGCCGGTCGGGCCGGCATAGAGCGCGCCTTCGAGGACGATGCCGCCGCCGATGAAGGCGCCGACATAGAAATAGACGAAGTTCCGCAGATCGCCCGCCTGTCCGAACACCAGTTCGGCGCCGCAGGCAGCCGTCGCGTCGTTCTGCAGGTAGACCGGGAAGGGGAGGTCGGCCGAAAGTGCTGCGCGGATGTCGATCGAACGCCACTCGTCCATCACCGACCTCGGCGCGCCGACCGCGTCCGCCCAGTTCCAGAGCTCGAACGGCATGGCGATGCCGAGCCCGGCGATGCGCTGGCGCTGCGCTTCGTCGAGTCGGCCGAATAGATCTGCGATGCCGGACCGCGCGAAGGCGAGCGTCGAATGCGCGTCCGGATAGGCATAGGTCGAATGCGCCATGCCGCGGATGTTGCCGAGGAAATCGATGAGCACCAGATCGGCGCTGCGGCGGCCGATCTTGAGCCCGAGGAAGAACGCGCCTTCGGGATTGAGCGACATGGGGATCGACGGCTGGCCGACCTTGCCGCGGATCGGCTCGCCGCGCAGGAGAAGCTCCTCCGCCTCGAGTTCGCGCATGATGACGGAGATGGTCTGCGCCGACAGGCCGGTGATGCGGGCGATGTCGGTCTTTGCGAGCGCACCGTGCTGACGTACGAGCGAGAGCACGAGGCGCTCGTTGTTGTCGCGCATCCCGCTCTGATTGGTGCCGCGACGGGCGCCGAAATCACGCGGCGCAGTCTCCGCGCGCGGCGCAGCGCTTTCCATCGTGACCCCTCCCTGGCGCCCCTCGTTCATTTCAGTCTGCCGCCCAGGCGGGTCGGTGTCAATAATAAATAAGTGTGAATTATCTATTGACTCATGACCGACCATGGTGTTCCGTTAGGAGGACATCCGGCCTGCGGGGCGGGTGCCGCCGACGGGAGGCCGGCGCAAAACGCCTCGACTGTGCATCTACCGGGAGGACTACCGTGACCAAATCCGCTTTCCTGAAGTCGACCGTCTTCGGCGCCGCCGCCGCCGCGGTCCTCGCGCTTTCCGCGCCGGCGTCGGCCGCCGGCGTCGGCGCCTGCCTCATCACCAAGACCGACACCAACCCCTTCTTCGTGAAGATGAAGGAGGGCGCCGCCGCCAAGGCGGCCGAGATCGGCGTCGACCTCAAATCCTATGCCGGCAAGATCGACGGCGATTCCGAGAGCCAGGTGGCTGCCATCGAAACTTGCATCGCCGACGGCGCCAAGGGCATCCTCATCACCGCGTCCGACACGGCCGGTATCGTGCCGGCGGTGAAGAAGGCGCGCGATGCGGGCATCCTGGTGATTGCCCTCGATACGCCGCTGGAACCCGCCGATGCGGCGGACGCGACCTTTGCGACCGACAACCTTCTCGCCGGCGAACTGATCGGCAAGTGGGCCGCGGCCACGCTGGGCGACAAGGCCAAGGACGCCAAGGTCGCCTTCCTCGACCTGACGCCGTCGCAGCCGACGGTCGACGTCCTGCGCGACCAGGGCTTCATGAAGGGCTTCGGCATCGACGTGAAGGACATCAACAAGATCGGCGACGAGGACGACCCGCGCATCGTCGGCCACGACGTGACCAACGGCAACGAGGAGGGCGGCCGCAAGGCGATGGAGAACCTTCTCCAGAAGGACCCCGGCATCAACGTCGTCCACACGATCAACGAGCCGGCCGCCGCCGGCGCCTACGAAGCGCTGAAGGCGGTGGGCATGGAGAAGGGCGTGCTGATCGTCTCTGTCGACGGCGGCTGCCCGGGCGTAAAGAACGTCGAGGCCGGCATTATCGGTGCGACCTCGCAGCAGTATCCGCTGCTGATGGCATCGCTCGGCGTCGAGGCGATCAAGAAGTTCGCTGACACCGGCGAGAAGCCCAAGCCCACCGAAGGCAAGGATTTCTTCGACACCGGCGTCGCGCTGGTGACTGACAAGCCGGCGCCGGGCGTGGACTCGATCAGCGTCAAGGAAGGCATGGACAAGTGCTGGGGGTGAGAACCCGGCTCGCGTAGCGAGTTCGCCGTGCCGGCGGCACGGCGAAAGGGTTCGAACGCCCGGGAGCTGCCGCAGGCAGCGGGCCCCGGGCCGGGGCAGCGGTGGAGCGGACTGCCCCCTCATCCGGCCGCTTCGCGGCCACCTTCTCCCCGAGGGGAGAAGGGGCGCAGGCAGCTGAACCCGCGCCAGACAGCGCCGGACTTGATTCCCGGCGCCGCCAGGCAGACCATCACTGAAAAGCTCCCTCGGGCGGCGTAGTCAGTCCGAGGGAAGCCGATCGCCCGGCTTACGGGGCGGCTTCAAGGGAGGAGGCCAAGATGGCCGATACGGCACCGGCTTCGCAGCCGTCGCAGGAATTCGAGAAGGTGCTGGTCGACAGCGCCAAGACCGTCGCCTCGTTCGACGGGCATGACCGGGGGCCGCTGCAACGGGCGCAGCACTTCCTGCACGGCAATCCGGCGGCGGTGCCGCTGATCGTGCTGGTGCTGTCGCTCGCCGCCTTCGGCATCATCCTCGGATCCAAATTCTTCTCCGCCTTCACCATGACGCTGATCCTGCAGCAGGTGGCGATCGTCGGCATCGTCGGCGCGGCGCAGACGCTGGTGATCCTGACCGCCGGCATCGACCTGTCGGTCGGCGCCATCATGGTGCTGTCGTCGGTGGTGATGGGCCAGTTCGCCTTCCGCTACGGACTGCCGCCGTCGATTGCGGTGCTCTGCGGCTTTGTCGTGGGTGCGCTATGCGGCTGGATCAACGGCGTTCTCGTCGCCTACTGGCGCCTGCCGCCCTTCATCGTCACGCTGGGCACCTGGCAGATCATCCTCGCCACCAACTTCCTCTATTCGGCCAACGAAACCATCCGCAGCCAGGATATCGAGGCGCAGGCGCCGTTGCTGCAGCTTTTCGGCGCCAGCTTCAGGATCGGCGGCGCGGTCTTCACGCTGGGCGTCGTGACCATGATCGTCCTGGTCATGGTTCTCTGGTACGTCCTCAACCACACCGCCTATGGCCGGCACGTATATGCCATCGGCGACGATCCGGACGCGGCCGAACTCGCCGGCGTGCGCGTCAAGCCGATGCTCGTCTCTGTCTATGTGCTGTCGGGCCTGATCTGCGCGCTGGCCGGCTGGGCGCTTATCGGACGGCTGGGCTCGGTGTCCCCGACGGCCGGCCAGTTCGCCAACATCGAATCGATCACCGCGGTCGTCATCGGCGGCATCTCGCTGTTCGGCGGGCGCGGATCGATCCTCGGCATGCTGTTCGGAGCGCTGATCGTGGGCGTGTTCTCGCTCGGCCTCAGACTGTGGGGGACAGATCCGCAGTGGACCTATCTCCTGATCGGCGTGCTCATCATCGCGGCGGTCGCCATCGACCAGTGGATCAGAAAGGTTGCAGGCTGATGTCCGGAAAACCCATCCTCACCGCACGCGGGCTGGTCAAGCGCTACGGCCGCGTCACCGCACTCGACCAGGCCGATTTCGACCTCAACCACGGCGAGATCCTCGCCGTGATCGGCGACAACGGGGCGGGCAAATCCTCGCTGATCAAGGCGATCTCCGGGGCGGTGACGCCCGACGAGGGCGAGATTGAACTGGAGGGTGAGAAGGTGTCCTTCAAGTCGCCGATGGAGGCGCGCGCCGCCGGCATCGAGACCGTCTACCAGAACCTCGCCCTGTCGCCGGCGCTGTCGATCGCCGACAACATGTTCCTCGGCCGCGAGATCAGGCGGCCGGGCTTCCTCGGCCAGTGGATGCGGATGCTCGACCGGCCGGCGATGGAAAAGCGCGCGCGGGACAAGCTCTCTGAACTCGGTCTGATGACGATCCAGAACATCGGCCAGGCGGTGGAGACGCTGTCGGGCGGCCAGCGCCAGGGCGTGGCGGTGGCGCGCGCGGCGGCCTTCGGCTCGAAGGTGATCATCATGGACGAGCCGACGGCAGCTCTCGGCGTCAAGGAATCGCGCCGCGTGCTGGAGCTGATCCTCGACGTGCGCCGCCGCGGCGTGCCGATCGTGCTGATCTCGCACAACATGCCGCACGTTTTCGAGGTGGCCGACCGCATCCACATCCACCGGCTGGGCCGCCGGCTCTGCGTCGTCGATCCGAAACAGATCTCGATGTCGGACGCCGTCGCGCTGATGACCGGAGCGAAGAAGCCGCCGGAGGACGCGCTCGCGGCGTGACGGCGCTGAAGAATACCGTTTGTGTTCCCGATTTTCGCGGCTAGCATGGCTTTCGGGAGGAGTGAAGGAAACCTGGAGCGGCAGGCGGCCGAGGGGTCCGCCGTTTCCGACACGAGGGCGACCATGAACCGGGCGATGACGACCGAACTTCCCAGACCTTCCCTGAAGAGCAGCGATCCGGCGGACCTCGCCAAGGAAATTCTCTATTGCCTGACCTATCGCATCGGCAAGAACGCGTCGGTGGCGACGAGGCACGACTGGCTGACGGCGTCGATCCAGGTGGTGCGCGACCGCGTCATCGAGCGCTGGATCGAATCCACCAAGGCCGCCTACGACACCAAGGCGAAGCGGGTCTACTACCTGTCGATGGAGTTCCTCATCGGCCGGCTGATGCGCGACGCCTTTTCCAACATCGGCATGCTCGACGACATGCGCAAGGCGCTGGCCTCGCTCGGCGTCGATATCGAGACGATCGCCGCGCTGGAACCGGACGCGGCGCTCGGCAATGGCGGCCTGGGGCGCCTGGCGGCATGTTTCATGGAGAGCATGGCGACCGTTGGCGTGCCGGCCCACGGCTACGGCATCCGCTACGTCCACGGCCTGTTCCGGCAGGAGTTCTCCGACGGCTGGCAGGTCGAATTGCCGGAAACCTGGCTCGACCACGGCAATCCGTGGGAGTTCGAGCGCCGCGAGCGCTCGATCGAGATCGGCTTCGGCGGCACTGTCCAGTCCGTCACCGACGCCAAGGGCCGGCTGGAGCGCCACGTCTGGAAGCCCGGCACCAGCGTTATCGCCGTCGCCTACGACACGCCGGTCGTCGGCTGGAAAGGCGCGCGCGTCAATACGCTGCGGCTCTGGTCGGCATTGCCGGTCGACCCGATTGGGCTTGCCGCCTTCAACGCCGGCGACCATATCGGCGCGCTGCGCGAGAGCAACATGGCCGAGGCGCTGACCCGCGTCCTCTACCCGGCGGACTCGCACATCGAGGGCCAGGAACTGCGGTTGCGGCAGGAGTATTTCTTCTCCGCCGCCTCGCTTCAGGACATCATCCACCGCCACCTGACGCAATATGGCGACCTGCTCTCGCTGCCGGACAAGGCGGCGATCCATATGAACGACACCCATCCGGCGATCGCCGTGCCGGAGCTGATGCGCCTGTTGATGGACGTGCACGGGCACGACTTCGACACCTCCTGGGACATTGCCAAGCGCACCTTCGGCTACACCAATCACACGCTCCTGCCCGAGGCGCTGGAGAGCTGGCCGGTCACGGTGTTCGAGCGGATCCTGCCGCGGCACATGCAGATCGTCTACGCGATCAACGCGCAGCTGCTGCACGAGGCTCGCGCCAAGGAAGGCTTCACCGACAGCCACATCCGCTCGATCTCGCTGATCGGCGAGGACGGCGAGCGGCGCGTGCGCATGGGCAATCTGGCCTTCGCCGGCTCGCACAGCGTCAACGGCGTCTCGGCGCTGCACACCGACCTGATGAAGCAGACGGTGTTCCACGACCTGCACATGCTCTACCCCGACCGCATCAACAACAAGACCAACGGCATCACGCCGCGCCGCTGGCTGATGCAGGCAAATCCCGGTTTGACCGCGCTTGTGCGCGAGGCGATCGGCGACGCCTTCCTCGACGATATCGAGAAGATCTCGGAGCTCGACCCATTCGCCGGCGACGCCGCGTTCCGTGAGAAGTTCGCCGCGGTGAAGCGCGCCAACAAGGAGCGGATGGCCGCGCTCGTGCACGAGCGGACCGGCGTGCGGATCGACCCGTCGGCGATGTTCGACATCCAGATCAAGCGCATCCACGAATACAAGCGCCAGCTTCTGAACATCCTCGAAGCCGTGGCTCTCTACGACCAGATCCGCAGCAATCCCGAGAAGGACTGGGTGCCGCGCGTGAAGCTGTTCGGCGGCAAGGCAGCACCCAGCTACCACAACGCCAAGCTGATCATAAAGCTCGCCAACGATGTCGCCCGCGTCATCAACAGCGACCCGTCGGTCAGGGGGCTGCTCAAGGTCGTCTTCATGCCGAACTACAACGTCTCGATGGCCGAGATCATGGTGCCGTCGGCGGACCTGTCGGAGCAGATCTCGACGGCGGGGCTCGAAGCGTCGGGCACCGGCAACATGAAGTTCGCGCTCAACGGCGCAATCACGATCGGCACGCTCGACGGCGCCAATGTCGAGATCAAGGAATGCGTCGGCGACGACAATATCGTCATCTTCGGCTTGACAGCGCAGGAAGTCGCGGCGCGCCGCAAGGGGGGATACAATCCGCGCGAAATCATCGAGGGTTCGCCGGAGCTGTCGCAGGCCCTGTCGGCAATCTCGTCCGGCGTCTTCTCGCCCGACGATCCGGAGCGCTATCGCGACCTCGTCGACGGGCTCTACGGCCACGACTGGTTCATGGTCGCCGCCGATTTCGACGCGTTCTGCAAGGCGCAGCGCGACGTCGACCACCTCTGGCGCGACAGCCCGCAATGGCTGTCCAAGGCGGTCCACAATACCGCGCGGATGGCCTTCTTCTCGTCCGACCGAACCATCAGGCAGTATGCGCGGGAGATCTGGAACGTGCCCGTTTGATCGAGGAGCAACGAGCTACGTGTAGCATACCGGGTAAGGGGGGCAGGCGAGGCATATGAGAGGGAGGACCCCCAGGGCAGCGGCGCCGGCCGGTGCCGGCGGCGCATCCGCCGGCGACGTCGATGCGATCGTGTCCGGCCGGCATGGCGATCCGTTCGCTGTCCTCGGCGTCCACCCCGCGGGAAAGGTTTTCGTCGCCCGCTGCTTCATCCCCCATGCCGGCTCGGTCGACGTCTTCACCCTTGACGGAAAGCCGTGCGGCGCGCTGCAGGCGCGGCATGGGGCGGGCTTCTTCGAGGGCAATGTGAGCCTGAAGAAGCGGCAGCCGGTCAGATACCGGGCCGCCAATTCCGGCGGGGAATGGTGGGTCACCGATCCCTATTCCTTCGGCCCCGTGCTGGGTCCGATGGACGATTACTATATCGCCGAAGGCTCGCATCTGAGGCTCTTCGACAAGCTCGGCGCCCATCTGATCGACCACGAAGGCGCGGCCGGGGTCCATTTCGCGGTCTGGGCGCCGAATGCGAGACGCGTCTCCGTCGTCGGCGATTTCAACGAATGGGACGGCCGGCGGCATGTGATGCGCCTGCGCCAGGACGTCGGCATCTGGGAAGTGTTCGTGCCGGACATCGGCACCGGGCGGCCCTACAAGTTCGAGATCATCGCCGCGAACGGCAGGGCGGTGCCGCTGAAGGCCGATCCCTTCGCCTTCCGCTCGGAGCTCAGGCCGGCGACCGCGTCCGTCACCGAAAGACCCTTGGCGCATGAATGGGGCGACGCGGCGCATCGGGAGTTCTGGCGCAGCGTGGACATCCGCCGCCAGGCGATCTCGACCTACGAGGTCCATGCCGGCTCGTGGCAGCGCCGCGAGGACGGCACGTTCTTGTCATGGGACGAACTGGCCGACCGGCTGATCCCCTATGTCGCCGACATGGGCTTCACCCATATCGAGTTCCTGCCGATCACCGAGCATCCCTACGACCCGTCCTGGGGCTACCAGACGACGGGGCTCTACGCGCCGACGGCGCGGTTCGGCGAGCCGGAAGGGTTCGCCCGCTTCGTCGACGGGGCCCACAGGGCGGGGATCGGCATCATTCTGGATTGGGTGCCGGCGCATTTCCCGACCGATGCGCACGGCCTGTCGCTCTTCGACGGCACCGCGCTCTACGAGCATGCCGACCCGCGGAAGGGCTTCCATCCTGACTGGAACACGGCGATCTACAATTTCGGCCGCCGCGAAGTGAAATCCTACCTGATCAACAATGCGCTGTTCTGGGCGGAGAAATACCATCTAGACGGACTGCGCGTCGATGCGGTCGCCTCGATGCTCTACCTCGACTATTCGCGCAAGGCCGGCGAATGGATCCCCAACGAGAAGGGCGGGCGGGAGAATCTCGAGGCGGTCGCTTTCCTGCAGGACATGAACAAGGCCGTCTACGGCCACCATCCGGGCGTGATGACGATCGCCGAGGAATCGACCTCCTGGCCGAAAGTGTCGCAGCCGGTCTACGAGGGCGGGCTCGGCTTCGGCTTCAAGTGGAACATGGGTTTCATGCACGACACGCTGGCCTATCTGGCGCGCGAGCCGGTGCATCGCAAGCACCACCATGACGAGATCACCTTCGGCCTGCTCTACGCATTTTCGGAGAACTTCGTCCTGCCGCTCAGCCATGACGAGGTGGTGCACGGCAAGGGCACGCTTCTGACCAAGATGGCCGGCGACGACTGGCAGAAGTTCGCCAGCCTGCGCGCCTACTACGGCTTCATGTGGGGCTATCCCGGCAAGAAGCTGCTGTTCATGGGCCAGGAATTCGCCCAGCGCGCCGAATGGAACGAAGCCAAGGCGCTCGATTGGCATCTGCTGCAGTACGGCCCGCACGAGGGAATGCGCCAGCTGGTGCGCGACCTCAACCACGTCTACCGCGCCAAGCCCGCGCTACACGCGCGCGACTGCGAGCCGGAAGGGTTTTCCTGGCTCGTCGTCGATGACCGGCAGAATTCGGTCTTCGCCTGGCTTCGCTCGGCGCCCGGCGCGCACCCGGTCGCGGTCGTCTCCAATTTCACGCCGGTGCGGCGCGAGAAGTATCGCATTCCGCTGCCGCGGGCGGGGGAGTGGAAGGAGATCGTGAATACCGACGCCGGCTTCTACGGTGGCACCGGGGCAGGGAACTTCGGCCGTGTCACGGCCTCTGACGGCGGGGGAGGAGCGGCTGCCGAGGTGACGCTGCCGCCGCTGGCGACGCTGATGTTCGAGTTCGATCCGCAATGACGGACAAGGGGAGGAGTGAATGGTGAACAAGCGCACCCAGCCGCTGGCGCGTGACGCCATGGCCTATGTTCTCGCCGGCGGCCGCGGCAGCCGGCTGAAGGAACTGACCGATTTGCGAGCCAAGCCGGCGGTCTACTTCGGCGGCAAGTCGCGCATCATCGACTTCGCGCTGTCCAATGCGCTGAACTCCGGCATCCGCCGCATCGGCGTGGCGACCCAGTACAAGGCGCATTCGCTGATCCGCCACCTGCAGCGCGGCTGGAACTTTTTCCGTCCCGAGCGCAACGAGAGCTTCGACATCCTGCCCGCATCGCAGCGCGTGTCGGAAACGCAGTGGTACGAGGGCACGGCTGACGCGGTCTACCAGAACATCGACATCATCGAGGCCTACGGGCCCGAATTCATGGTGATCCTCGCCGGCGACCACATCTACAAGATGGACTACGAACTGATGCTGCGCCAGCACGTCGACATGGGCGCGGACGTGACCGTGGGTTGCCTCGAAGTGCCGCGAATGGAGGCGACCGGCTTCGGCGTCATGCATGTCGACGACAAGGACTGCATCATCTCCTTCGTCGAGAAGCCGGCCGACCCTCCGGGCATCCCGGGCAAGCCGGATTTCGCGCTCGCCTCGATGGGTATCTACGTCTTCAGGACGAAGTTCCTGATGGACCAGTTGCGGCGCGACGCGGCGGATCCCAATTCGAGCCGGGATTTCGGCAAGGACATCATTCCTTACATCGTCACCAACGGAAAGGCGGTGGCGCATCGCTTCGCCAAGTCCTGCGTGCGCTCCAACCAGGAGAACGAATCCTACTGGCGCGACGTCGGCACGATCGACGCCTATTGGGAGGCGAATATCGACCTAACCGACATCACCCCGGAGCTCGACATCTACGATCGTGACTGGCCGATCTGGACCTATGCCGAAATCAAGCCTCCGGCCAAGTTCGTGCATGACGAGGACGGCCGGCGGGGCACGGCCGTATCGTCGCTGGTGGCGGGCGACTGCATCATCTCGGGCGCGGCACTGCGCAAGAGCCTGCTGTTCACCGGCGTGAGGGTGAATTCGTTCTCGTCGCTGGAAGAGGCGGTCGTGCTGCCGGACTGCGTCGTCAGTCGCAATGCGACGTTGCGCAAGGTCGTGATCGACCGCGGCGTGAAGATACCGGAGGGACTGTCGGTCGGCTTCGATCCGGAGCTTGACGCGAAGCGATTCAGGCGCTCCGAAGGCGGCGTATGCCTGATCACCCAGCCGATGATCGACAAGCTCGGAGCATAGTACGAAGCATGCAGATCCTGTCGGTCGCTTCCGAGGTCTTTCCGCTGATCAAGACGGGCGGCCTCGCCGATGTCGCCGGCGCGCTGCCCCTGGCGCTCGCGCAGCACGGGGTGTCGGTGCGCACGCTGCTGCCGGCCTATCCGGGCGTCGCCGAGCAGCTGAGGAAACGCAAGGTCTTGGCGACCCTCGATCATCTGTTCGGCGGCAAGGCGACGGTGGTCGCCGGGCAGGCCGCGGGCCTCGATCTGCTCCTGCTCGATGCTCCGCATCTCTACGATCGCAAGGGCGGCGCCTATGGTGACGCCTCGGGCAACGACTGGGACGACAACTGGAAGCGCTTCGCGGCACTGGGCAAGGCGGCGGCCGAGATCGCCGCCGGCGCGGTCAAGGATTACCTGCCCGACCTCGTGCACGCGCATGACTGGCAGGCGGCCATGGCGCCGGCCTATATCCGCTTCACCGGGAAGCGGCCGGTGCCGACGGTGATGACCGTGCACAATCTCGCCTTCCAGGGCCAGTTCCCGATGTCGATCTTCGCTGGGCTCGGCCTGCCGGGCGCGGCGCTGTCGCTCGACGGGGTGGAGTACTACGGCGGCGTCGGCTTCCTGAAGGCGGGCCTGCAGCTGGCCGACGCCATCACCACGGTTAGCCCCACCTATGCGCTGGAGATCCGAACGCCGGAATTCGGCATGGGGCTCGACGGGCTGGTGAGGGTGCGCGACAACGTCCTGCACGGAATCGTCAACGGCATCGACACCGATATCTGGAACCCCGAGATCGACGCGCATCTTGCCGCCAACTATTCGGCCAGGACGCTGGGCGGGCGGGCGAAGAACCGCCGCGCCATCGAAGAGCGTTTCGGCCTGACGCGCAGCGAGGAGCCGATCTTCTGCGTCGTCAGCCGGCTGACCTGGCAGAAGGGCATGGACGTGCTCGTCTCCGTCGTCGACGATCTGGTCGCTATGGGCGCACGCCTGGCGATCCTCGGCTCCGGCGACCACAGTCTCGAGGGCGCGCTTCTTTCGGCGGCGGCGCGGCATCCCGGCCGCATCGGCGTCGTCATCGGCTACAATGAGCCGCTGTCGCACCTGATGCAGGCGGGATCGGATGCGATCCTGGTGCCGTCGCGTTTCGAGCCGTGCGGACTGACCCAGCTCTATGCCTTGCGCTACGGCTGCATTCCCGTGGTGGCGCGCACAGGTGGGCTCGCCGACACGGTGATCGATGCCAACGAGGCAGCCCTGTCGAACGGCGTCGCCACTGGCGTTCAGTTTTCGCCGGTCGACGCGGACAGTCTGCGCATCGCCGTGCGCCGGACCGTGTCGCTGCATCGCGACAGCAAGACGTGGACCGCCATGCAGAGACAGGGGATGAAGTCCGACGTCTCCTGGACGCGAAGCGCCGCGCGCTATGCCGACCTCTACCGCTCCCTCGTTCCCGCTGGATGACAAGATGATCCGTACCGTCGCCACCAAGCCCTATGACGACCAGAAGCCCGGCACGTCGGGCCTGCGCAAGAAGGTCCCCGTCTTTCAGCAGCAGAATTACGTCGAGAACTTCATCCAGTCGGTGTTCGACAGCCTGGAGGGGTTCGAGGGCAAGTCGCTGGTGATCGGCGGCGATGGCCGCTACTTCAACCGCGAGGTGATTCAGATCGCGTTGCGGATGGCCGCCGCCAACGGCTTCGGCAAGGTGATGGTGGGGCAGGGCGGCATCCTCTCGACGCCCGCCGCTTCCAACATCATCCGCAAATACCAGGCGTTCGGCGGGTTGGTTCTGTCGGCGAGCCACAATCCGGGCGGACCGCACGAGGATTTCGGCATTAAATACAACGCCGGCAACGGCGGCCCGGCGCCTGAGAAGCTGACCGACAGGATTTACGCCCGCACGAAGGTGATCGACAGCTACCGGATCGCCGATTTTGCCGATGTCGATCTCGACACGGTGGGGACGTTTTCGGCCGGCGGCATGACGGTCGAGGTGATCGACCCCGTCGCCGACTATGCCGAACTGATGGAGAGCCTGTTCGATTTTGCGGCGATCAGGGCGATGTTCGCCGACGGCTTCACCATGGCCTTCGACGCCATGCATGCCGTGACCGGACCCTATGCTGTCGAGATCCTGGAAAAGCGGCTCGGTGCGCCGATGGGAACGGTGCGCAACTTCGTGCCGCTGCCGGATTTCGGCGGCCACCATCCCGACCCGAACCTCGTCCATGCGAAAGAGCTCTACGACCTGATGATGTCGCCCGAGGCGCCCGATTTCGGCGCGGCATCAGACGGCGACGGCGACCGCAACCTGATCATCGGCCGCGGCATCTTCGTCACCCCGTCGGACTCGCTGGCGATGCTCGCGGCGAATGCGAAGCTGGCGCCCGGCTATGCCGGCGGGCTGAAGGGCATCGCGCGCTCCATGCCGACCAGCGGCGCGGCGGACCGGGTGGCGGCAAAACTCGGCATCGGCATGTACGAGACACCGACCGGCTGGAAGTTCTTCGGCAATCTGCTCGACGCCGGCATGGCGACGATCTGCGGCGAGGAGAGCGCCGGCACGGGCTCCGACCACGTGCGCGAGAAGGACGGACTGTGGGCGGTGCTGCTCTGGCTGAACATCCTTGCCGCGCGCAAGGAGCCTGTGAAGGCGATCGTCGAAAAGCACTGGGCCGAATATGGCCGCAACTATTATTCGCGCCACGACTATGAGGGCGTGGAAACCGAGGCCGCCAACCGCCTGATCTCCGGCCTGCGCGCCAAGCTCTCGTCGCTGCCCGGCAAGCGCGTGCGCGGGCTGACGGTGGAGACCGCGGACGACTTCTCCTATCTCGACCCGGTCGACCAGTCCGTCTCCAGCAGCCAGGGCATCCGGGTCTTGTTCGAAGGCGGCTCGCGCGTCGTCTTCCGCCTGTCGGGCACCGGCACCTCCGGCGCGACGCTGCGCGTCTATATCGAACGTTACGAGTCGGATCCGGCCAGGCACGGCATCGAGACGCAGGAGGCCCTGGCCGACTTGATCGCGGCGGCCGAGGAGATCGCGGGGATCAGAGGAGCCACCGGCATGGCTGCGCCGACGGTGATCACGTGAGACGGGGCTTCCTCTCCCTTCAAGGGAAGGGGGCCTGAAGAGCCGGGTAGCTGTGGCCGTGACGGCGCTCGACGTGCCCGGGCAATGCATCGGACTGGAACGCCCCCTCCACCGCCTTCGGCGGTCCCCCTCCCCCGTAAACGGGGGAGGATAAGTCGCGTTGTGCCTCCGCCAATCCTCCCCTGCGAAGCGGGGGAGGGGGGACCACGCGAAGCGTGGTGGAGGGGGCACGTAATTGTGGCTCGCGCTACTCGTCCTTGATATCCGGCTCGACCACCTTTGCGAGCTGGAGGAGCGATTCCTGCCAGCCGAGATAGCAGGCGGCTTCGGGGATCATGTCGGGCACGCCTTCCTGCACGATCCGGATGTCCGTGCCGCAGAAGACTTCGGTGAGCTCGATGGTGACGAGCATCTCGCCGGGCATGAAATCGCCGTCGAAGCGGTCGGTGTGGACGATCCTCTTGCCGGGCACGAGCTCCTTGTATTCCACGCTGAAGGAGTGCGCGTTGCCGGTGGTGAAGTTGCGGAACGACATGTGGTAGCCGCCGCCGACCTTGGCCTCGAACCTGTCGATCTTGCCGAGATAGCCATAGGGCGGCAGCCAGCGGCAGAGTGCGTCGGCGTCGATGAACGCCCTGTAGACCTTCTCCGGCGGAGCCTTGAGGACGCGATGCAGGCGGATGGTGCTGGGCATGACTTTACTCCTTGTCAGTTGCCGCGGGGAAAGAGGGTTTCGAGGTAGCGCCTGAGATGCGCGAGATTGGCGCGCGCCACGTCGGCGCCCTGCCGGGCCTTGGCCTGGATAAACGAGCCCTGGAGAGCCGCCTGGATGAAGTAGCCGAGGCTTTCGGGCGTCCAGTCGGCGGCCGGCGCGTAGAGCGCCTTGGCCGCGACGATGTCGGCGACGATCTCGTCGATATGGCTGCTCATGCCGCTGTCGGCGGCGGCGAGCAGGGCCGGATGGCTCTGATGCACTTCCTGGACGAGCGTGCCGAGCAGGCAGGAGAATTCGGAGATCGGGCGATCGAGGATCGCGACGCGGAAGTCGACATAGCCGAGCAGGCGGTCGAGCGGATCGGCAAGCCTGCGGTAGGGCGCCGTGCGGAAGGCTTCGTCCGTGAACGCGTTCCAGTGCTCGATTGCGGCCAGAAGCAGTTCTTCCTTGCTCTTGAAGTGATGGAAGAAGCTGCCCTTCTTCATGCCGGCGCGGGCGCAGATCTCGTCGACCGAGGTGGCGGCATAGCCCTGCTCGCGGATCAGCGCGATGGCGGCATCGATGAACTTCTGGCGGGAGGGGTGGACAACTTCGCTCATCAGAGAACCTACCAACTGGTTGGTGTACAATAAACCAACCGGTTGGTATGTTGTCAAGAGGGTTTTTGGAGTTCGCGAGTGAGTGATCGGGCGAACCACTCGGCTCATCCGCGCATCGGGCGAACGCGGAATGCCATCCTCTAAGGAGAGTGCGCACCGGAAGCCAACGAAGCGGTCAGCCCTTGTGCGACCGTCGGGTAAAAGCCTGTTTCGCAATGCAGCAAGATTGCTATTCTGCACCGCCGGACTCTCCCGGCGATCGCGATCCACCTCGGGACACGCATGACGGCACTTGGAGCACGACCGGACGGATCGGCGACGGAGTTCGCGGTCTGGTCTTCGGCGGCCGAACGGGTGTGGGTCTGCCTGTTCGACGCCGACGGCTCGCGCGAGACGGCCCGGATCGAACTCGCCTGGGATGGCGAGGGGGTATTCTCGGGGAAGGTGCAGCACGTCGGCGCCGGCCAGCGCTACGGCTTCCGCGCCGACGGGATCTACAATCCGCCGAACGGGCTCTGGTTCGATCCGTCGAAGCTGCTGATGGATCCCTATGCCGTCGCGGTCGACTGGCCCTATCGCTACAACGCGTTGCTGGCCGCGCCGCGCTGGCAGCAGACCGACACCGCGCCGATGATGCCCAAGGCCGTGGTGACGAACCTGCCGGCTCCGGTGGCGCCGCAGCCGCCGCTGTTTGCGCCGGGCGGGCTGATCTACGAGATCAACGTCCGCGCCTTCACCATGCTGCATCCGGATCTGCCGGACGAAGTACGGGGCACGATCGCCGCGCTCGCGTACCCGGCGGTGATCGATCACCTGACGAAGCTCGGCGTGTCGGCGGTCGAGCTGATGCCCATCACCGCCTGGATCGACGAGCGGCACCTGCCGCCGCTGGGGCTGCGCAATGCCTGGGGCTACAATCCGGTGTCGTTCATGGCGCTGGACCCACGCCTTGCGCCGGGCGGAATCGCGGAGCTGCGCGACATGGTTGCGGCGCTGAGGGCCGCGGGCATCGGCGTCATCCTCGACCTCGTCTTCAACCACACCGGCGAGAGCGACATCCTCGGCCCGACGCTGTCGCTGCGCGGGCTGGACGCGCGGGCCTACTATCGCCACGCGCCGGACGGCTCGCTGGTCAACGACACCGGCTGCGGCCACACGCTCGCCTGCGACCATCCGCGCGTGCGCGAACTGATCCTCGCCTCGCTGCGCCATTTCGTGCTGCAGGCGGGCGTCGACGGCTTCCGCTTCGACCTCGCGCCGGTCCTCGGACGCACGGCCGACGGTTTCGATCCGAAGGCCGAAACGCTGCGCGCGATCGAGACCGACCCCGTGCTGGCCGACCGCGTGCTGATCGCCGAGCCCTGGGACATCGGGCCGGGCGGCTACAATCTCGGCAATTTCTCCGGCCGCTGGCTGGAATGGAACGACCGCTACCGCGACGACGTCCGCCGCTACTGGCGCGGCGATCGGGGTATGGTGGGAACACTTGCGACGCGGCTGGCAGGCTCGTCCGATATCTTCGGCGGGGAAGGGATCGGCGCGACGCGCAGCGTCAATTTCATCGCCGCCCATGACGGCATGACGCTGGCCGACATGACCGCCTACGGACACAAGCACAACGAGGCCAACGGCGAGGACAACCGCGACGGCCACGACGAGAATCTCTCGTGGAACCACGGCGTCGAGGGGCCCTCGGACGATGCCAAGATCCTGGCCGCGCGCCGGAATGACGTGCACGCCATGCTCGCGACACTGTTCCTGTCGCGCGGCACGATACTTCTGACCGCCGGCGACGAGTTCGGCCGAACGCAGCACGGCAACAACAACGCCTACGCGCAGGACAACGAGATCACCTGGCTGGACTGGACGGGCAGGGACAAGGCGCTGGAGGACTTCGCGGCCGCGCTCTCGCGACTGCGGACCTCGCTCGGACTGGACGCGCCCGACTTCTTCGAACCCGCGGGCGGGGACGGCGGAACCGCCGAATGGCTGTGGACCGACTGGACGCCGATGACCGAGGCGCATTGGCACCAGCCGGACAACCGACGCATCGCTATGGTAATGGCCCAGCCGGGCCGGCCGCGCGTGGCGGCGCTGTTCGATGCCGACCGCCGCGCGGTTGCCTTCGCGCCGGTGGCTCGTGACGGACATGTGTGGCGGGACGTGACGCCGGTTCCGGTGATGACGGTGCCGGCGGGCGGTACGGTCCGGCTCGAAGGGCGATCCGTGGCAATTCTTGTCGAAGAGGCGACCGATGACTGAGAAGCGGACCGCGCAGAACCCGGACTGGTGGCGCGGCGGGGTGCTCTACCAGATCTATCCGCGCTCCTTCCAGGACTCGAACGGCGACGGCGTCGGCGACCTCGCCGGCGCAACGGAGCGGCTCGACCACATCGCCTCGCTCGGCGTCGACGCGATCTGGTTGTCGCCCTTCTTCCGCTCGCCGATGGCCGACATGGGCTACGACGTGTCGGATTATTGCGACGTCGACCCGCTGTTCGGCACGCTGCAGGACTTCGACCGCTTTCTCGAGGAGGCGCACAGGCGGGGCCTCAAAGTCATCATCGACCTCGTGCTGTCGCACACGTCGGATCAGCACGCCTGGTTCCGCCAGAGCCGCGCCTCGCGCGACAGCGACAAGGCCGATTGGTACGTCTGGGCCGACGCCAAGCCGGACGGAACCGCGCCCAACAACTGGCTGTCGATCTTCGGCGGGCCGGCCTGGGAATGGGACACCGTGCGCCGGCAGTACTACATGCACACGTTCCTGACCTCGCAGCCCGATCTCAACTTCCACAATCCGGAGGTGAGGCAGGCCGTTCTCGACACCGCCCGCTTCTGGCTCGACCGCGGCGTCGACGGCTTCAGGCTAGATGCGGTGAACCACTATTTCCACGACCGCAAGCTGCGCAACAATCCGCCCTCCAACCGCGCCCGTACGGGCGACGTGCCGGAGACCAACCCCTATGGCTATCAGGACCACCTCTACGACAAGACGCAGCCCGAGAACGTCGCGTTCCTGAGGGAATTCCGGCGCGTGCTGAACGAATACGAGGGCCGGGCGGCGGTCGGCGAAGTGGGCGACGGAGAGCGATCGCTGAAGACGGTCTCGGCCTATACCGAGGGCGGCGACAAGCTCAACATGTGCTACACGTTCGACCTCCTGGCCGAGGATTTCGACCCGGCGCATATCCGCCGCCGCGTCGGCGACTTCGAGGCGACGGTGAAGGACGGCTGGGTCTGCTGGGCCTTTTCCAACCACGACGTGCGCCGGCATGTCTCGCGCTTCGCCAAGCCGGGCGACGACCCCGACCGGGTGGCAAAGTTCGCGCTGACGCTGCTCGCCTGCCTGCGCGGCTCGATCTGCCTCTACCAGGGCGAGGAACTCGGGCTGGAGGAAGCGGAGATCGCCTTCGAGGACCTGCGCGATCCCTACGGTATCCGCTTCTGGCCGGGCTTCAAGGGCCGCGACGGCTGCCGCACGCCGATGCCGTGGAGCGGCGACCTGCGCAATGGTGGCTTCTCGACGGCGAAACCCTGGCTGCCGGTACCGGCAACGCATCTCGCCCGCGCCGTCGACCGGCAAGGCGGAACCGGCACGGTGCTGGCGCACTATCGCGAAATGCTGGCCTTCCGAAAGAAGCACAAGGCGCTGGCGAGCGGCTCGATCCGATTCGTCGGCAAGGACGACCACGTGCTGGCCTTCGAGCGCGAGGAGGGCGGCGAGCGGCTGCTGTGCCTGTTCAATTTCCGGCGCGAGCAGAAGAACTGGAAGCGACCCGCCAGGATCGGCGACCTGAAAAAGCTCCATCTGCCGGGCCACGCCGAGATGTCGGGCGGCAAGCATCTCGCACTCGCTCCGCTGGGAGCGGCCGTTCTGCGGATAGGCTGAGGAAATTTCGGGAAAATTTCTGGTCGGAGTGGCAGGATTTGAACCTGCGACCCCCTCGTCCCGAACGAGGTGCGCTACCAGGCTGCGCTACACTCCGTGAACCAGACCGCGGGCTTATAACGTTCACCCCCCGAACCTGCAAGCGCATTCGCGAAACGATTTCTTGCGATTTCGCCGCTAGCATCCGCCACGTCGGAGAGGGCCGTACGGCGCTCGCCGCACGATGATGTGGAGTTGCACCGCGTGACGTTCAAACCGGTGGCCGAGGCGCGGCCGAACACCTTCGAATTCGAGACGACGCCGCTGGTGAAGCCTACGGGCTTCCGCGAATATGACGCGCGCTGGTGGTTCGGCCATCCGGCTTCCGACAGGGCGCCGGAGCTAAATCTGGTCGGCGTGCAGGCGCTGGGCATGGGGTTGGGCACGATGATCCGCCGTCAGGGCATCGCGCCGGGCGTCGTCGTCGGCCACGACTTCCGTTCCTATTCGCTGTCGATCAAGCTTGCGCTGACGACGGGCCTGATGGCCGCGGGCGCACAGGTGAAGGATATAGGCCTGGCGCTCTCGCCGATGGCCTATTTCGCCCAGTTCGCGCTCGACTGTCCCTCCGTCGCGATGGTCACGGCCTCGCACAACGAGAACGGCTGGACCGGGGTGAAGATGGGGTCGCAGCGGCCCCTGACTTTCGGGCCGGACGAGATGGCCGAGCTGAAGCACATTGTTCTGACCGGCGTCTTCGATCTCGTAGGCAGCGGCTCATACGAATTCGTCGAGAACTTCCGCGAGATTTATCTGGCCGACCTGGCGAAGGGCGTGAGGATCGCGCGCAAGCTCAAGGTCGTCGCGGCCTGCGGCAACGGCACGGCGGGCGCCTTCGCGCCGCAGATGCTGGAGGCGATCGGCTGCGAGGTGGTGCCGCTCGACGTCGAGCTCGACCACACCTTCCCCAGCTACAATCCCAATCCCGAAGACATGAAGATGCTGCACGCCATCCGCGACGAGGTGCTGCGCACCGGCGCCGATGTCGGCCTCGGCTTCGACGGCGACGGCGACCGCTGCGGCGTGGTCGACGACGAGGGCAGCGAGATCTTCGCCGACAAGGTGGGCGTGATGCTCGCCCGCGACATTTCGGGCGCGTATCCGGGCTCGCGCTTCGTGGTTGACGTGAAGTCGACCGGGCTGTTCATGACCGATCCGGTGCTGAAGGCGAACGGGGCGGTTACCGACTACTGGAAGACCGGCCATTCGCACATCAAGCGCCGGGTGAAGGAGCTCGACGCGATTGCCGGCTTCGAGAAATCGGGGCACTTCTTCTTCAATCCGCCGATCGGCCGCGGCTACGACGACGGGCTGGTCACGGCGATCGCGGTCTGCCGCATGCTCGACCGAAATCCGCAAAAGTCGATGGCCGATCTCTACCGCGACCTGCCGCTGACCTTCGGCTCGCCGACCATGTCGCCGCACTGTGCCGACGAGGTGAAATACGACGTGGCGGATCGCGTCGTGAAGCGCTTCCAGGCGATGCGAGAGAAGGGCGAGAAGGTCGCCGGCCAGAAGATCGCCGACCTCGTCACGGTCAACGGCGTGCGCGTCGTTGCCGAGGACGGCACCTGGGGCCTGGTGCGCGCCTCGTCGAACAAGCCGGAGCTGGTTGTCGTGGTCGAAAGCCCCGTTTCGGAAGAGCGCAAGCGCCAGATGTTCTTTGCCGTCGATGCCGTGCTGCGGGAAAACCCCGAAGTCGGCGCCTACAACCAGTCGATCTGAGATGACGACGGCCGTCCCGATCTCCTGTTTCGTGATGAGCGGCGGCGTCGGCTCGCGGCTCTGGCCGCTGTCGCGCGAGGACAATCCGAAACAGTTCCACGACCTCTCCGGCGACGGCTCGATGCTGGTGCGCACCATCCGCCGCCTTCGTGCGCGCACGGCGGGCGAGGCGCCGGTGAGCCTGATCGCCTCGGAGCGGCATGCCGAGCGCGTGCGCGACGATCTGGCCGGGCTCGACCTCGGCGGCGGCATGGCCGTGTTCGAGCCGATGGGCCGCAACACGGCGGTGGCGGTGGCCGTCGCGGCTGTGCTGGTGCTGGAGAAGGGCGACGGGCTCGCGCTTGTCGTGCCGTCCGACCATTCGATCTCCACCGATCGCCAGTTCTGGGAGACGATCGAGAAGGGCGTGCCGGCCGCCGAGGCGGGACAACTCGTGGTCTTCGGCGTCAGGCCGACCCATCCGGAGATCGGCTACGGCTATATCGAGGCCGAGGGCGACGGCGACGTGCGCGCGGTGCGCCGCTTCGTCGAGAAGCCCGACCTCGCGACCGCGGAATCCTATCTCGCCGCCGGCACCTTCTTCTGGAACGCAGGCATGTTCCTCTTCCGGGCGAGCGCGATGCGGGAGGCCTTCCTCAAGCTCCAGCCGGATATCTGGCGACAGGCCGAGGCCGCCTGCCGGGAGGCGGCGCGGGAGGTGTCGGGCATCTACCTGCCGCAGCAGGTCTATTCGGCCGTGCCGTCGATCTCGGTCGACTATGCGATAATGGAGAAGACCGCCGGCATCGCCATGGTGCCGGCCGGTTTCCGCTGGAACGACCTCGGTTCGTGGCAGTCGCTGCTGGAGGTGACGCCGACCGACGTGGACGGCAATGTCGTCGTCGGCGACGTGGTCGCGATCGATACGGAGAATTCCTACCTGCGCAGCCAGGGGCGGTTGCTCTCCGTCATCGGCATGAAGGACGTGGCGATCGTCGCGACGCCGGACGCGACCTTCGTCGCGCCGGTGTCGGAAAGCCAGAACGTCAAGAAGATCGTCGAGCGGCTGGAGAAGAGCGGGCGGCTGGAAACCAAGTTCACGCCCGCCCAGGACCGGGTAATCGCCAACGGCGCCTGGCTGCCGCGCGTGCGCCACTGGCTGTTCGAGGAAGCCCTGCCGCTGTGGTCGACGGCGGCAATCGACGAGCGTTACGGCGGCTATTACGAGGCGATGGGCTTCGACCGCCGGCCGATCCCGAGGCCCAAGCGGATGCGCACGATGGCGCGGCAGATCTTCGCCTTCTCGGTGGCCAAGACCCATGGCTGGGCCGGTCCGGCGGAGCGCTTGATCGCGCACGGCGTCGACTTCATTGCCACCAGGGGCCGAACCGCGGACGGCGGCTGGGTTCGCACGCTCGACGTCGACGGCTCCGTGCTCGACGCTGCCGAGGACGCCTACGACCATGCCTGCGTGCTTCTGGCGCTGGCGCATGCGCATCGCGCGGGAAACGCCGGTGCGCT
The DNA here is from genome assembly GCA_019635735.1 of Mesorhizobium sp. Classification (GTDB taxonomy): domain Bacteria; phylum Pseudomonadota; class Alphaproteobacteria; order Rhizobiales; family Rhizobiaceae; genus Mesorhizobium_A. Next base: position 665,044 of record JAHBYX010000001.1, on the reverse strand, counting down.
GGCGCTCGGCGAGGCGACGTTCGCGTTTCTCGACGAACGGCTGGAGGACCGCAACATGCGCGGCTTTCTGGAGACCTCGCAGGGCGAGGGGCTGCGCCGCACCAACCCGCACATGCATCTGCTGGAAGCCTTCCTCGCCTGGTACGACGCGACCGGCAACCGGCAATATCTGCGCCGCGCGGCACGAATCATCGACCTCTTCCGCAGCCATTTCTTCGATGCGGACTCCTGGACGATCGGCGAATATTTCGACGACGACTGGAAGCCGGCTGCCGGCGAGAAGGGGCAGTGGACGGAGCCCGGACACCATTTCGAATGGGCGGCGCTGCTCGTCGACTTCGCACACAAGAGCGGCCAGAAGGATCTCGTTGCCTTCGCGCGGAAACTCTACGCCTCGGCGATCGCCAATGGATTGAACCGCGCGACGGGTCTCGCCTATGGCGCCGTGTCGCGCGAGGGAATTCCGCTCGAGCGCACCTCGCGGAGCTGGCCGCAGACCGAGGCGATCAAGGCGGCAATAGCGCTGGACGACACCGGCGGCCCAGACATGAAGCCGGAGATCGAGGCTCGCGTCGGACGGCTGTTTCGCTGGCACATCGATCCGGCGCCTTCGGGCCTCTGGATCGACCTGATCGACGAGCGCGGCAGGGCACTCGCCAAGGATGCGCCCGCGAGCATCCTCTACCACATCGTCACCGCGCTTTCGGCCTATATGAAGCGATATGGGTAGTTGATCGAACGCAAGGCATACTGACGGCCGTTCGCTACCTTCGCTTCAAACTGGAGCGAAGCCGAATGCCGAAAAAGGTTCTCATCATAAACGGCCACCCCGACCCGAGGCCCGAACGCTTCGTCCATGCGCTGGCGGCCGCCTATGCGGACGGCGCGGAAGCCGGCGGGCACGAGGTTCGGCGGCTCTCGATCGGCGAACTCGACGTTCCGGTGCTGACGCGGCGCGAGGACTGGGAGAATGGTCCGGTACCGCAGCCGCTGAGCGACGCCGCGGGCTCGATCGCCTGGGCCGACCACCTGGTGGTCGTCTATCCGCTGTGGCTGGGCGACATGCCCGCGCTTCTGAAGGCCTTCCTCGAGCAGGTCGGACGGCCGGGGGTGGCCATCGACAAGGGCGCCCGGTCGCTGTCGCCAGGCCTGTGGAAGGGCAAGTCGGCGCGCCTCGTCGTGACGATGGGCATGCCGGCCTTCGTCTACAACTGGTATTTCGGCGCGCATTCGGTGAGGAGCCTGAAGCGTAACATCCTCAACTTCGTCGGCGTCTCGCCGGTGCGTTCGTCGATCGTCGGCATGGTCGAGGGCTCGGCCGAAAGCCGCGCCGAATGGCTCGAGACGATGCGCACGCTGGGCAGGAAGGCTCAGTAGGGACTTTCGACGTTCCCCGTCTCGACATAGACCGACTTGACCTGGCTGTAGTGACGCAGCGCTTCCAGCGAGTTCTCGCGGCCGATGCCGGAACTCTTGGCGCCGCCGAAGGGGATTTCGACCGGCGAGAGGTTGTAGTGGTTGATCCACAGCGTGCCGGCCTGAAGATCCGCGGCGACGCGATGGGCGCGGGCCATGTCCTTGGTGAACACGCCGGCCGACAGACCGAACTCGGTGTCGTTGGCGCGCGCCACGACCTCGTCCTCGGCGTCGAACGAAAGCACGCTCATCACCGGGCCGAAGATTTCCTCGCGGGCGATGGTCATGTCGTCCGTCACGCCGGTGAAGACCGTCGGCTCGACGTAAAACCCGTTCTCGAAGCCCTGCAGCTTCGGCGCGCCGCCGCCGGCGGCGAGGGTTGCGCCTTCCTTGCTGCCGATCTCGATATAGCCCATGACCTTGTCGTGCTGCGCCTTGTTGATGAGCGGGCCCATCTGGGTCTCGGGATCGAGCGGATCGCCGAGACGGATCTTCTTGGTGCGCTCGACCAGGCGGTCAACGAAGCGGCCGTGCAGGTCCTTCTGGACGAAGACGCGGGTGCCGTTGGAGCAGACCTGACCGGTCGAGTAGAAATTTCCGAGCATCGCGCCGGAGATAGCGTTCTCTAGGTCGGCGTCGTCGAAGACGATGAGCGGCGACTTGCCGCCGAGCTCCATCGTCGCGTGTTTCATCTGCGAGCCGGCGAGCGCCAGCACCTTCTTGCCGGTGGGCACCGAGCCGGTGAGCGACACCTTCGCCACGACCGGATGGCCGGCGAGCGCGGCACCCACATCGCCATAGCCCTGGACGACGTTGAACAGCCCGTCGGGCAGGCCGGCCTCCGTGTAGATTTCTGCCAGTGCGAGGGCGGAGAGCGGGGTGTTCTCCGACGGCTTGAACACCATCGCATTGCCCATCGCCAGCGCCGGGGCCGATTTCCAGCCGGCGCCCTGGATCGGGTAGTTCCAGGCGCCGATGCCGACGCAGACGCCGAGCGCCTCGCGGCGGGTATAGGCGAAGGGGCCGCCGAGATCGACATGGTCGCCGTGGAAGGCGACGACCGCGCCGCCGAAGAACTCCAGCGCGTCGGCCGCCGAGGCCGGGTCGGCGACGAGCGTCTCCTGGATCGCCTTGCCGGTGTCGAGTGTTTCCAGCCTGGCAAGCTCGGCATTGCGCGCGCGCAGAATGTCGGAAGCGCGGCGCAGGATGCGGCCGCGCTCGACGGGCTTGAGCCGCGCCCAGGCTGGCTGCGCCGCGCGCGCCGCCTCGACCGCCAGTTCGACGATGTTGGGCGTGGCGGAATGCAGCGTGGCGATCGTCTCGCCCGTCGCCGGATAGATGACCGGCAACGCCTTGCCCCCTTCGTCCTCGACGAAGCGGCCGTTGATGTAGTGCGAGGCTTTCGGCTGGGCGGTCATCGGCTTCCCCGGTGGTCGATTTGTGTATCTTGCAATTCGGTACCGTATAAGGTACAAAAACATAGATGAAGCGGATTATCGCCAGATTTTACCGGACCGAAGCAGGAAGTGAACCGGTAAGGAACTGGCTCCTTTCGCTCGACGCCGAGAGCCGCAAGATCGTCGGCAAGGATATTGCGACCGTAGAGTTCGGCTGGCCTGTCGGAATGCCCGTCTGCCGACCTCTGCGCGATGGCGTTGTGGAAGTCCGGTCGACCATTCGATCCGGGAAGGTCGAGGCGAGAACCTACTTCGCAATCGAACAGGATACGATGCTGCTCCTGCACGGCGTCGAGGGAAAGCGCCGGCAGGACGATGCGATCGAGCTGGCGGTCGAACGATTGCGGAACTATCGCCGCCGCACGTTGAAACCATGATACGAGTGTTTGGACATGACGACGAATACGACCGAAGGCTACGTAGATCCGCTGGGCAGCAGCCTCGAGGATCTGCTCGACCAGACGGGAGAGCGCGAGGAGGTCTATGGCGAGGCGCTGAAACGCGTCTTGGCCTGGCAAATCGAGGAGGCGCGCCGGCAACACGACCTGTCGAAGAGCGAAGTGGCGTCCCGCATGGGCACGAGCCGCTCCCAGCTCGAACGGATTCTCGACCCGACGAACGTCGCGGTTTCGCTGGAGACGCTCGACAGGGCGGCGCGGGCAGTGGGCAAACGTCTCAGCGTCGAGATCGTGGACGCCTAGGGTCGACTTGCTCGCGGTGCCTTCGAGTCTCATCGGTCGCTCTCGCGCCAGCGGGGGTTGATCCACGGCTCCTGGTTGGACGGCGCAAGCGGCGCCTTGCCGAGGATATGGTCGGAGGCCTTCTCGCCGGTCATGATCGACGGCGCGTTGAGATTGCCATTGGTGACGCGCGGGAAGATCGAGGAATCGGCGACCCGCAGTCCGTCGACGCCGATCACCCGGCATTCCGGGTCGACGACGGCATGTCGGTCGTCGGCGCGACCCATGCGGCAGGTGCCGCAGGGATGGTAGGCGCTCTCGGCATGCTCGCAGATGAAGGCGTCGAGCTCGTCGTCGGACTGAACGTGGCTGCCGGGCGAGATCTCCTTGCCGCGGTAGGGGTCGAAGGCCTTCTGGCCGAAAATCTCGCGGGTGAGGCGGATGCAGTGGCGGAAGTCGGCCCAGTCGTCGGGATGCGACATGTAGTTGAACCGGATCACCGGCGGCATTGCGGGTTCGGCCGAGCGCAGCGTGACCGATCCGCGCGACTTCGACCGCATCGGCCCGACATGTGCCTGGAAGCCGTGCGACTTCGCCGCCGACCGGCCGTCGTAGCGCATGGCCGCGGGCAGGAAGTGGTACTGGATGTCGGGATAGTCGACGCCGGCCCTGGAACGCACAAAGGCGGCCGCCTCGAAATGGTTGGTGGCGCCCAGCCCGTCGCCCCAGAACAGCCAGCGCGCGCCGATGAGCGCCTTGGAGAAGGGGTTCAGCACCGAATAGAGCGTGATCGGCTGCGTCGCCTCCTGCTGGATGTAGAGCTCCATGTGGTCCTGCAGGTTCTGCCCGACGCCCGGCCGGTCGGCGACCACGTCGATGCCATGCTCGGCCAGATGCACGGCCGGGCCAATGCCGGAGAGCATCAGGAGCTTCGGCGAGTTGATCGACGAGGAGGCGAGCACGACTTCACGTTTCGCCTTAACGACTTCGATCTCCGCGCCAACCTGGATCTCGACGCCGGTCGCGCGTTGATTCTCGATGATTACGCGCCGCGCCAGGCCCTTGAGAAGACTCACATTCGGCCGTCTCAGTGCAGGCCGAAGATAGGCGTTGGCGGCCGACCAGCGGCGGCCGAGATGGATGGTCTGCTCCATCCAGCCGAAACCTTCCTGCTTGGAGCCGTTGTAGTCTTCGGTGGTCTCGAATCCCGCCTCGCGGCCGGCCTCGACGAAGGCCCTGTAGAGCGGGTTGAGCCGCAGGCCGCGCTTGACGTGCAGCGGGCCGTCGGTGCCGCGCCAGCCCGCCTCGCCATCCTTCGAGTTCTCCATCCGCTTGAAGTAGGGCAGCACGTCGGCATAGGACCAGCCCGCCGCGCCCTGTTCGGCCCAGTGGTCGAAGTCGCGGGCATGGCCGCGCACATAGACCATGCCGTTGATCGAGGACGAGCCGCCGATGACCTTGCCGCGCGGGGTCGCCAGCACGCGCCCGCCGAGATGCGGCTCGGGCTCGGTGCGGAAGCCCCAGTCGTAGAGGCTCATGTTCATCGGGATCGACAGCGCCGACGGCATCTGGATGAGCGGGCCGAAATCGGACCCGCCATGTTCGATGACGATGACCGTGTTCTTGCCGTCTTCACTCAGCCGATAGGCGAGCGCGCAGCCGGCGGAGCCGGCGCCGACGACGACGAAATCCGCCTCACGCATCGCCGACATGCCTCGCAAAATCCTCGAGCGAGACGTTGCCGCCGGTGGCCATAACCAGCACCGACTTGCCCCTGGCGTCGACGACGCCGTCGAGCAGGGCGGCGAGCGCCGCCGCGCCGGACGGCTCCAGCACCAGCTTGAGCCGCTCGAAGGCGGTCTTCATCGCTCGGCGCACCGCCGCGTCGGAGACCGACACGCCGCAAACGCCCGCGGCACTGACCGCGGCGAAGGGCGCGTCCCCCGGCCGGCGCGCCATCAGCCCGTCACAGATCGTCGACGGCCCGATCGGCGTGGTCTCGATCGAGCCGTGGGCGAGCGAGGATCCCATGCCGTCGAAGCCCTCGGGCTCGACCCCGATCAGTTCGGTGCGCGGCGAGAGATAGTGAAAAGAGAGCGCCACGCCGCCGATCAGCCCGCCGCCGCCGACGCAGCACAGCATCATGTCGACGGAGGCACCCTTGTCGTCGAGCTGGCGGATCGCCTCCAGCCCGGCGCCGGCCTGGCCGGCGACGATCTCGGGATCGTCGAAGGGATGGAGCAAGGTCAGGCCCTGCTCGGCGGAGATGGCCCGCGCGCGCTCGGCGGCGACCTCCTCGCGGGCCCGCGTCCCGTGCTCGGTCGAGATGACGGTGGCTCCGAAGCTCTCGGCGCCGCGCTTCTTGGCGGCCGGCGCGTCGACCGGCATGACGATCGTCACCGGAATGCCGAGCGCCTCGCCGGCGGCGGCCAGCCCTTGCGCGAAGTTGCCGGAGGAATAGGCGACCACGCCGCGCGCCGCCTCTTGCGGAGAAAGCTGTTTGAGGCGCCAGTAGGCGCCGCGCACCTTGAAGGAACCGGCCCATTGCAGCGATTCCGGCTTCACGAAGACGCGGGCGGCGCCGGTCTCCTTCGCGAGCGCCCGGGATTCGAGCAGCGGCGTCACCTGCGTCGCCTGCGAGGTGACCGCATAGGCGCGACGGAGGTGATCGAGGGACGGGACGGCCGGCATCATTCACCCCTCGGGTAGCGCTTGGACTCTTCCAGCACGTTCAGGTCCATGTGGTTGCGCATGTAGCGTTCGGAGGCCTTCTGCAGCGGCTGGAAGTCCCACGGAAAATAGGAGCCGTTGCGCAGCGCCGGATAGACGACCCAGCGCCGTGCCTGGCTCTCGCGCACCTCAGCGTCGAAGCGCGCCATGTCCCAGCGGGCGCGGACCTTCGCCATGAAGGAGGCGACGAGATCGGCATGCGCCGGCTCGGCGGCGAGATTGTCGCGCTCCAGCGGATCGGACTCGAGGTCGAACAGCTGCGGCGGGTCGAGCTCGCAGTGGACGAACTTCCAGCGGCCGTCGCGGATCGCCACCAGCGGCGCGTAGGAGCCTTCGGCGGCATATTCCATCCGCACCGGGTCGATGCGGGTTCCTCCGCGCATGAGCGGGAGGAGGGACTGGCCGTCGGTCCACGGCATGATCGCCGACATGTCGATGCCGGCGAGGTCGCAGAGCGTCGGGCAGATGTCGAGGTTGGAGACCGGGGTGTCGATCAGGCCGGCAGGGATGCCCGCGCCGGCGATCATCAGCGGCACGCGCGCCGAGCCCTCGTAGAAGCTCATCTTGAACCAGAGGCCGCGCTCGCCCAGCATCTCGCCGTGGTCGGAGCAGAACAGGATGACCGTGTCCTTCGCCATGCGGGTGCGCTCGAGCGTGTCGAGGAGCTCGCCGACCTTGTCGTCGACATAGGAGATGTTGGCGAAGTAGCCGCGCCGCGATCGGCGCACCTGTTCGGGCGTGATCTCGAAGGATGCATAGTCGCTGGCGAGATAGAGACGCTGCGAGTGCGGATCCTGCTGCTCGTGCGGGATGAACGGGGTTTCGGGATCGAGCGCCTGGCAGTTCTCGTACAAGTCCCAGTATTTCTTCCGCGCCACGAACGGGTCGTGCGGATGCGACAGGGACACGGTCAGCATCCAGGGCCGGCGGCTCTCATCGTCACGCTCGCGCGCCAGCTGGTAGAGCTTCTGGTTGGCGAGGAAGGCGACCTCGTCGTCATATTCGAGCTGGTTGGTGGTCTCGGCGACGCCCGCGCCGGTGACGGAACCCAGATTGTGGTACCACCAGTCGATCCGCTCGCCGGGCTTCCGGTAGTCGGGCGTCCAGCCGAAGTCGGCCGGGTAGATGTCGGTCGTCAGGCGCTCCTCGAACCCGTGCAGCTGGTCGGGGCCGACGAAATGCATCTTGCCCGACAGGCAGGTGTAGTAGCCGGCCGCTCGCAGGTGATGCGCGAATGTCGGGATCGACGAGATGTATTCGGCGGCATTGTCGTAGACCCGCGTGCGCGACGGCAATTGGCCGCTCATGAACGAGGCGCGGCCGGGCGCGCAGAGCGGCGAGGCGGTGTAGTTGTTGGCGAAACGGGCCGAGCGCGCGGCGAGTGCCCGCAGGTTCGGCACATGCAGGAAGCCGGCGGGACCGTCGGAGAACAGCGTTCCCGTCAGCTGGTCGACCATGACGATGAGGATGTTGGGGCGGGTCATCGGCGCACCCCCTTCGAGGCGATCTGCAAGGCGATGTAGTCCTCGACGAGCGCGATGGCCGAAGCGGGGTCGGGGGCGGCGTTCTTCAGCGCGCGGCGGATGTAGAGCCCGTCGATCATCGCCGCGATGCCCTCGGCGGCGTGGATCGCCTCCGAACGCGGCATGACCTCGGTGAGGGCAGCCGTGAGGTTGGAGTGAAGACGGCGCGCATAGACAGTGAGCAGCCGGCGCATCTCCGGCGAACGCTGCGCTTCGACATAGAAGGCGAGCCAGGCCGCGACGACTTCCTCGCCGAACTGATGCGCCGAGAAGTTCACCGCGACAATCGCGGAAAGGCGCTCCCTCGGTGTGGCCGCGCGGTGGAGCGCCGAGCGAAGCTCGCGGCCGAGATCGGCGAGCAACGAGCGCATGGTCGCGCGCAGCAGATCGTCCTTGGCGCCGAAATAGTGATGCGCGAGCGCCGAGGAGACGCCAGCGCGCCCGGCGATCTGCGACATGGTCACGTCGAGCGAACCGTGCTCGCCGATGGCGGCCACGGTGGCGTCGATCAGCGCGCGGCGGCGCAGAGGTTCCATTCCGATCTTCGGCATTGGCGGAGGCTATTTTTTATTGACGCGCCAATCAACAAAAATACCGCCACGCGATGCCTCGATTGCGCCACGCGATACGATCTTTACCCCGGCCCCAGTCGCGTCCATTCTGCGGTCATGAGACATGCGGCGGTGGTGACGGGCGGCGCATCGGGAATAGGGCTGGCGGTCGTGTCGCGGCTGCTCGAAGACGGCTGGCCCGTCGCGGTGATGGACTTCAACGCCGAAGCGCTCCTTCAGGCCGAGAACGACCTGGAGGGCGAAAACGCCATCTTCATCCAGGCTGACGTGACCGACGAAGACGAGGTGGCGTCCGCCTTCGACGAGATCGTCGACCGGCTGGGGCTGATCGGCGGACTGGTGAACTCGGCGGCGGTCGCGAAGGCGGCGAGCGTCGAGGATACGACGGCGGAGATGATGCGGGAAATGCTGGAGGCCAATCTGGTCGGCCCGTTCCTCACCTCCAAGGGGGCACTTGAACGCATGGGCGAGACGCTTGCGATCGTCAATCTCGGCTCGGTCTCCGGCCTGCGCGCCAATCGCGGCAGGCTCGCCTACGGCTCGGCCAAAGCGGCACTGAAGCTGATGACGGAGGTGATGGCGGTGGAACTCGCAGGCCAGGGCGTGCGGGTCAACTGCGTGGCTCCCGGCCCGATCGACACGCCGATGGTGGCGCGCCTGCACGGGGTCGGCGAGCGCGGCCTCTGGCGCGAGCGCGTGCCGCAGGACCGCTACGGCCGGCCGGACGAGGTGGCCGGCGCCATCGCCTTTCTTCTTTCCCCCGAGGCAAGCTATATCACCGGACAGACCGTCGCTATCGATGGCGGGTTCATGGCAGGTGGCATCATTCGTGAAGACTAGACCTTCGGCGTCCGCCGCTCTGATCGCAGCGCTGCTGCTCAACGGGCCGGCGGTCTCGGCCGGGCCCGAAATCGGCGACGTGGCCAACCGATTCTGCGAACTCCAGACGGCCGACGATCTCTCCTCGCTGCGCGACCTGATGACCGAGGATCTCCGCGCCGTCGTCGACGACGCGGCGGCGCGCAACGCGGCCATCGCCGAGACTTCGGGACAGGAGAGCGCGCCGCTGGCCGCGGGTATCCCCTATCGCGGCATGGTCGAGCAGCCGGCCTCCTGCATCGCATCCGGCGTGTCGACGGCCGCCAATGTGACGATCGTCGACATCGCCTATGCCTCCGATGGCGGCGAGCGGTGGACGGACCGGCTTGTGCTGAAGCCGGAAACGGGCGAGATGCGCATCGACGACATCCTGTTCGCGTCGTTTCCGACCGATACCTACCAGGCGGGCCTCCGCCGCGTGTTGGCCGACACGTTTGACCAATGAGGGGGAAGACCTTGAAGCGCAGCCTGCTTGCCGCCGTCCTGATCTCGATGGCCGCTTCCGGCGCATCCGCCGAGGACCGCCCCAAATCCGCTGCGGCCGCCTTCGGCGCGACGTTCTGCTTGATGAAGGACAATCCGCCGGGGGCCGACCTGATGGTGCTGGTGACGCCGTCGCTGGCCGATGAGATTACCAAGGCGCTGGCGAAGAACGACGAGATTCAGAAGGCACATCCGGACGAGAAGCCGCCGCTTGGCGACGGCATCCCCTTCCAGAGTTATCCCGACGTTTCGCCGAAGTGCGAGGTGGGCAAGGTCGAGGGTGAGGGTGCCGGCGCGGTGGTGGAGATCAGGCACGGCTTTCCCGAGGCCCCGAGCGCCGACTATTCCGACCGTATCGTCCTTGGCGAAGGCTGGACCAGGGGCACGCTCGGGATCGACGACGTACTCTATGGCGAAAAGGGCGGTGGCGGCACACTGCGCAAGACGCTGGCCGAAGCCTTCGAATAGGGATCAGAAGATCTCCCAGCGCCCGTAGGCGGGGATCTTGAGCGCGGGCCGGGCGACGTCGATCCCGGCCACGAGTCCCAAGAAATGCAGCTCAAACCCGCTGCTCGCGCCGACCGACAAGCCGGCGAGACCGTGCAGCGTGGCATGGAAATCGCCCGTCGCGGAGGACCAGCCAATCTCGCCGAAGCCGGCGGCAAAGTCGCGGCCGGTCGCATTTGGCGGCATCGTCGCGCCGAGTTCGGGCACGGCGCGCAGGACATGGGCGACGAAACTGTTGGAGTTCGGCCCCGGCCAGACGTGATAGTCGCCGGGCTTCGAGAACGGATAGGACGCGATCGCGGCCTCGACCTTGGGGATCACGTCGGCAGCGGCCTCGCCCCGCAGCGAATGGACGATGAACGGCTCGTTCGAATACCAGCGCCCGTCGGCGGGACGGCTGTTCCTGCGGATCGGCGAGCCCCAGCCGACCTTGTCGTAGCGGTCGTAGGAGGCTGAACCAGCCTTCTTGGTGACGATCCAGCTGTGCAGAGAGAAGGCGCCCTTGAGGCCGCCGGTCCGCGCGGCGAGCAGATAGATCGCGGCATCGCTGTCGGCGTCGGCCCTGGGCAGCACGCCCGAGGACGACCAGTCGGCGGAACTCCAGGTGCTGGGCCGATCCTTAAGTATCCACCATCCCGCGGTGGCAAGCGCCGGCGTCACGAAGACGATCAGGACGAACAGGAGGACCAGCTTGAGCAGCTTCAATTCGACAACCTTAGCCTTGCCGAACCCGTGCCATCGGGTGCATGAGCCGGTGAGTTAGGGCAGCCAGTTTGGTGAAAACATGACGAACCCGGTTCTGGTCGAGGTGCTGCGCGGCGGCAGGGTGGAGAGCCGCCACGGCGGATCGATCGCGGTGTGCGACGCGCATGGCGGGATCTTCCTCGCCCGCGGCGACGTGGCGCGTCCGGTTTTCCCGCGCTCGGCGGTGAAGGTAATCCAGGCGCTGCCGCTGGTGGAGAGCGGCGCGGCAGACGCGTTCGGCTTCGACGAAAAGGAACTGGCGCTCGCCTGCGCCTCGCACAGCGGCGAGGTCGAGCACGCGGAGCTGGCGCGCAAGATCCTGGCGAAGGCCGACTTCGGGCCGGACGCGCTCGAGTGCGGCGCGCACTGGCCGTCGAGCCAGGAGGCGACAATCGGGCTGGCGCGCTCGGGCGGGACGGCGAGCGCGCTGCACAACAACTGCTCGGGCAAGCATTCAGGCTTCCTCTGCGCCTGCCGCCATCTCGGCCTGAACCACAGGGGCTATGTGAAGATCGGCCACGACTACCAGCGCCTGATCGCGGCGACGATGGAGGAGGTGACGGGGGCGCCGCACCGCGAGGAGAATTCCGGCACCGACGGCTGCTCGATCCCGACCTATGCGGTGCCGCTGACCAACCTCGCGACCGGCTTTGCGAAGCTGGCGACGGGCGAGGGGTTGGCGGCGGAACGCGCCGGCGCCGCGCGGAGACTGTTTGCCGCCTGCATGGCCGAGCCCTTCTATGTCGCCGGCACCGGCCGGGCGGATACCGCGATGATGGAAGCCGGCCAGGGGCGCGTCTTCGTCAAGGTCGGCGCGGAGGGGGTCTATTGCGGCGCGGTGCCGGAGCTTGGCCTCGGCTTTGCCCTGAAGATCGACGACGGCGCGGGACGCGGGGCGGAGGCCGCGGTGGCGTCGCTGCTCGCCTGGCTGCTCAGGGCGGACGAAGCGCTCGCGGCGCGCTATGCCGGGATGGCGGCGGTCACGATGAAGAACTGGAACGGCATCGAGGTCGGGCAGGTGAGGGGCCTGCCGCTCAGCTGACCCCGGTCAACTCAGCTGACCCGGTTGCGCTCGACGGTCAGGCCAGGCAGGTCGGGGCTCTCCTTGGCAAGATCGCCGGTGACGGCGTCGGCCCAGCGGTGGCCGACGATCGCGCCGCGCAAGGCACCGTCGATGACGTTGTCGGTGATGATGGCCGACCCGGTGCCCTCGACCACCGAGACGGCGATGCCTTCGCCGGCGTTGCGGACGACGTTGCCGGTCGCGACCACGTTGCGCATGAACGGGCCCCAGCCGATGGCGATGCCGTAGAGCGGGGCGGTCTCGATGATGTTGCCGCTGACCGAGGCGTCGGCTTCGACCGAGATGCCGACGCCGAAGCCGGGCGGATCGGCGGGATAGGGGCCGGTCGCGGACAGGTTGCGCACCAAGTTGCCGGTGACGGTCGACAAGCGCCCGCCCTCGTTGAAGTTGACGACGGAGATGCCGTTGGCGGCCCCGTCGACGATGTTGGCCGAGATCACCGCGCCTTCGAAGGCGAACTCCGAATAGATCGCTGTCTCGCCGGAGCGCAGGCAAGTGTTGCCGGCGATCTGGACGTTGCCGCCGGAGTTGGAGCGGATGGCGGAGAAGGCGCAGTCGGCGATCTGGTTGCCGGAGACGATCACGTTGCCGGCGCGGAAGACGTTGATGCCATTGCCGTTCTGGCCGGTGCCGCCGGAGCGGGCGAGAATGCGCTCGACCCGGTTGCCGGTGACGATCGTGCCGTCCTCGCCCGGCTGCCAGCGGTGGACGAGGATGCCGCCATTGCCGCAGTCGATCACCGTATTGCCGGAAATGCGCATTCGGCCGGCCTCCACGCTCCAGATGCCGGCATCCGCCGCGCCCGAAATCTCGCTGCGCTCGATGCGACCCGACACGCGCTCCAGCGCCAGGCCGTTCTTCGACGAACCGATCAGGCGGCAATTGTCGAGAACGAAGGTGGCGACGCCGCGCGCATCGATCAGCCCTTGAGCGCTGTCGCCGAACCAGCGGTTGGCGCCGTCGATCAGAAGGCCGGTGAATTCGAGATGGTCGGCCCCTTCGGCCGCCAGCATGTGCCCGTCGCCGGCATAGACGAGGCGGGTGGCGCCCGGCACGCCGGAAAGGCGCACGCGGCGGGGAAGGGTGATGTTGGAGAGGTTGTACTGGCCGGGCGGCAGGAACACCGCCTGGTCCCCGTCGGAGGCCTTGTCGAGCATCGCCGAGAAAGCGCGGCTCTGGTCGTCGAAGGCGGCCGGGTGCACACCGAGCTCGCCGGCGTTGATCGAGCCGCGCATGGCGGTGCGCAGCGGCTCCGCGAAGAGGCTGGAAGCGGAAGCGGGCAGCGCGAGACCGCCGGCTGCGATGCCGGCCGAGGCGGCGAGGAAACGGCGTCTGTCCAGCATTGGCACGGCTCTCCCAGTGGATATGGGAGCGGAGCAGGAACCGTGCCAGCCGTCGCGGTGTTGTTCCGCGAGGGAACAGGAGTTAGCGTGACGCATGAGCAGGGCATTCACCAAGGAAGACGACGACACCGAAGCTATCGCCATGGTCGGCGAGCGGCCGGTGAGCCCGCACCGCAATCTCGTGACGCCCGAGGGCTTGAGGCAGATCGAGGCCGAGATGGCGCGGCTGCGCGACGAGCTCACCCATGCGGAGAAGGCGGCGGAACGGGTCGCGGTGGCAACCATCCTGCGCGACCTGCGCTACTGGACGGCGCGGCGCGAGAGCGCGGAACTGTCCGAACCGGAGCCCGGCGGCGACGTCGTGCGTTTCGGCATGAGCGTCACGATCGAGGACGAGGCCGGGAAACGAAAGACCTGGAAGATCGTCGGCGAGGACGAGGCCGACGCGGCGAAAGGCTCGGTCAGCCACGTATCGCCGATGGCGCAGGCGCTGTTCGGCAGGCGCGTGGGCGACGTGGTGACGGTTGCGGGCAGGGAATGGGAGGTGGTCGCGCTGGGGTGAGCCCGCGCCGGCGCGTCGCGAAGCGGTTCCGCCGCGCGGCCAGTCGAGACTGGAGTGTCGGTGCGATTGTGCCGCGAAGCACCGGCGGGCCGCGCAACGGCGGAAGCGGCAGGCGCCGCGCTGCGATGGCGGCGACGCGGCGCTCCTCGCTCACGATGGCCGGGAGCGCCTCGTCGGGCCGCGCGGTCAGGCACGCCCACTCCAGACGGATGAGGACGACGATCGCTTCGGCCAGCGCGCAGAAGCGCATGGCCAGAAGGGTGGCATCGGCGGGACGGCTCCCGAACTGCGGACTCCCGCCCAACCAGTCGGCCCCCGTCTCTTCAATGACGAACTCCCTCGCCACGGTCTCGCCCAGCCGCAGGATGGCAAGCAGGACGAAGCACAGCGGGAAGGACAGGCCGGCCGCACCCTGGGCGAGGCGGGCGAGCGAGACGAGCGTGGTGACGATCCCCCTCAGCGCCTCGATGTCCCGTCCTTCAGCACCCATACCCGGGCCTCCTTCGACCTCGGACATTCTCGCGCGGGTGTTTTAGGTGGGGATGGAATGGGGGCGGAAATCGTGGAAGACGTTGATTTTGCTGGAGGTGGGGGGGGAAAATGTTCACACCTCTTTTGAGGTCGACGACTTTCAGCCCTCGCCGACAACTTCGCCACATCAGCATGAGGCGATCTCGGCCAAGGTCATCAGCGGCCGCGTTGTCAAGCGCCGCGATCGAAATGCTGCGCGTGGGTGAATTGGATGACGACACGGTGGCTGTGATCGAGGCAGCCGAATACGGCGTCGAGCCGAGAGGGTGCGGGCGCCTCGGTCGGCACTCTCGGGAGCGACCTCAGCTGACAAGGGGCAAGGACAAAGGCTCACCCTAGACTTTATCGCGATCGGCCTCCGTTAGGCCGTTATCATGCCAGATCCACCAATCGTATGGCGGCGTCTGAGGATAGCCAACCGGCGAATCCTCCCACAACTCTTGGCGACCAAGTGCGGTGATATCGAGGTAGTTCCAGGTGTTACCCATCTGCTCGTCGCCGCGACCGTCGACGAAGTAGGTTCGGAACACGCGGTCGCCGTTACGGATGAAGGCATTCGTGCCGTGCCATTCGGCCACGCCAAAGTCGGCGTCGAAATCGTCGGTCAGCGTGTACCACGGTATGTGCCCCCAACCCATCTTCGCCTTCAGACGCTGAAGGTCGTCTTGCGATCCGCGCGAGACGAAGGCGAGGCTGGTGTCGCGGGCGCCAAGATGGGCCGGATGGGCGACCTGATCGGCGACCATGGAGCAGCCCACACAGCCACGCTCCGGCCAGTGCCCGACGCCGGGCTCCATGAAGGCGCGATAGACAATCAGCTGTCGACGACCGTCGAACAGATCGAGCAGTTTCAGCTTACCGCGAGGGCCGATGAACGCATACTCCTTCTCGACAGCTAGCCACGGCATCCGCCGGCGTTCGGCGGCCAGGGCATCGCGAGCGCGAGAGTGTGCCTTTTCCTTGGCGTACAAGCTTTCCAAGGCGGAGTTCCACTCATCAGCCGACACCACCGGCGGCGTCTGCAATCCGCGCAGTTCGTCCCATTGAGCGTTCCGAGATGAAGTCGTCATAGTTCGGCCTCCAATCCTGTGCTTCTGAAGGGTCCGCGCGGACTAATCTGAATTGCTCCGACTGAAGCAGGCATCTCCGCTGCAGCCCGCTGACGGCTGCCCGCTCCCCAGATCGTCCGAATGCCCCTCTTCCAGGCGGCGCCATTGAGAGGTGGGCCGGCCGTCGCGACGCCTGAATGCTGTGGGCATTGTAGCGCTCGGCCTGCTATCGTGAATGACAAATCGATCTGTATTCCTGCCAATGACGGGCTCTGCAGCTCGCGTGTGCAGGAAGGGTGATCGGAGACGCGATGGCGTCAGGCCTTCGTGCTCTCGGCATGATCCCGGAAGAACTGAGCCGCGCCGGCCTCGTCGATCTCGCCGGCGGCCAGGGCCATCGTGAACAGGTAGACCCGCCCGTTGTCGGCGGTCATGCGATAGCCGTTGAGCGCGAGGAACAGCATTGCGGTGACGATTGCGGTGCGCTTGTTGCCGTCGACGAACGCGTGATTACGGGCCAGGCCGAATGCGTAAGCGGCGGCCAGTTCGAAGATGTCCGGCGCGCCGTACGCGGCTTTGTTCTCGGCGCGGCGGAGTGCGGATTCCAGCGCATTCTCATCGCGCAGACCTTGCGCTCCTCCATGCCGGCGCAACTGTTCGGCATGGAGTGCTTCAACCACTTGGCGTGTCGGGAATTCCCAACTCATTCTGCGAGTTTCTGAAGCGCCACCTTGTAACGGTCCATGATGTCGCGCGCTGCATCCATTTGACGCTCGAACGAATCGTCTGCCCTGGACAGGACAATATCGCCTTTGTTTTCCGATATGACGAGCGAGTCGCCGGCCTTGAGATTCATGCGTTCAAGCAAGTCCTTCGGAAGGATGACGCCTTCCGAATTTCCGATCTTGCGAACAACGGTATTCATGGCGAGACTCCGTGCATGTTCTAACGGAGCTTATAACGCAAAGTCGGGATAGTTTCAACGGCAATTATAACTGACGTTCCATCGCAAGAGCCGATCAAGAACTGGACACTCACCGCACGAACAGCAGCGCCATGCCGGCGACCACCAGGGCGGCGCCGAGCCAGGCGCCGGCGGCGGGACGCTCGCCGGTGCGCAGCCAGATCATCGGCAGGATAAGGACCGGCGAGGTGGCCGACAGCGTCGAGACGATGCCGACCTTGCCGCCGGAAAGCGCGAAGAGCAGCAGCGTCATGCCGATCGCGAGCGCGATGATGCCGGTGAGCGCGGTGAGCAGGAAGACCGGCCAGGTGACCGGCCCCTTGGGTTTGACCGAGGGGATGGGCAGCGCGATGAGGACGCTGAGGCAGAAGGCTGCAATCGCAACGCGCACCATCGAGGCGGCGAACGGGTCGATGCCGGAGGCCATGATGGGCCGCGCGATGATGGAGCCGACCGCCTGGCCGGTCGCCGCCCCGAGCCCCAGCGCCACGCCGAGCCAGAGCGGGCCCTTGACCGCCTCCCAGGCGTGCGCCTGGCCCTGGCGGCGGCCGTAGAGGATGGCCAGCACCACGCCGGCCAGCACCAGCGCCATGCCGGCAAGTGCCTGGATGGGCAGCGCCTCCCCGAGGAAGACGAAGCCCAGCACCGCCGCGATCGGCGCGTTGAGGGCGAAGAGGATGCCCGAGCGGCGAGGCCCGAGCCGGTTGAGCGCCGAAAAAAGCAGCGTGTCGCCGAGGAAGATGCCGATCAGCCCGGACAGGAGCAGCGGCCCGAGATTGTCGGCGCCGAGCTGCTGCCACGTGCCGCTCACGACGACATAGACCGCCAGCAGGACGGTGACGAAGGCCTGGCGCAGCCGGTTGAAGGCCGGGGCGCCGAGATGGCCGGCGGGCCAGACCGAGATAACGCCGGTCAAAGCCCAGCAGGTCGCAGCGCCAAGTGCGGCAAGTTCGTAGATCGGCATGAGGCTCTCCGGTGAACGGGCTATGCTGACCCGGCCAGCAGTGGATAGCCGATCACGCCGTCACGCGGGAGGCGTCGGCGCGGGCGCAGGCTATCTCTCCTGACAAGTGTCTTTCGCCGGATGGCCGACATCCGGCGGTGGCGTGCTCGCATGCCGCCAAGCAGGCGGCGCCTACCCCATCAGGCGGTCGATCAGTTGCTCCGCCGCCTCCGGGATGACCGTGCCGGGCGGGAAGATGGCAGCGGCACCGGCCTTGAGCACGGCGTCGAAGTCGTCGGGCGGGATGACGCCCCCGGCGATGATCATGATGTCGGAGCGGCCAGCCCTGTCGAGCGCCTGCTTCAACTCGGGGATGAGCGTGAGGTGGCCGGCGGCCAGCGACGAGGCGCCGACGATGTGGACGTCGTGCTCGATGGCGAGCTTGGCCACTTCCTCCGGCGTCTGGAACATGGCGCCGACGGTGACGTCAAAGCCGAGGTCGATGAAGGCCGTCGCAATGACCTTCTGGCCGCGGTCGTGGCCGTCCTGTCCCATCTTGGCCACCAGGATGCGCGGGGCCGAGCCGGTCTTCACCTTGAAGGCCTCGACCTTGTCGTGGACGCGGTCGACGGCGGGAACGTCGCCGAGCGCCTTGCGGTAGACGCCGGAAATCGTCTTCACCTCCGCCGCGTGGCGGCCGAAGACCTTTTCCATGGCAAGCGACATCTCGCCGACGGTGGCTCCCGCGCGGGCCGCCTTGATGCAGAACTCGAGCAGGTTGCCGTCGCCGGCGGCCGCTGCCGTCAACGCATCCAGCGCGGTCTCGACGGCGGTCACGTTGCGCGTGCCCTTGAGCTGCTGCAGCTTGGCGAGCTGGCGGGCGCGGACCTCGGCATTGTCGACCTTGAGCACGTCGACCTCGATGTCCTGCTCGGGACGGTGGACGTTGACGCCGACGAGCGCCTGCTCCTTCGCGTCGATGCGGGCCTGGGTGCGGGCTGAGGCCTCCTCGATGCGCATCTTGGGAATGCCGGCCTCGATGGCGGCGGCCATTCCACCGAGGCTCTCGACCTCGTCGATATGGGCGAGCGCCCTGGCTGCGAGGTCGTGGGTGAGACGCTCAATGAAGGCCGAGCCGCCCCACGGGTCGATCATCTTAGTCGTGCCGGATTCGGTCTGCAGAACGATCTGCGTGTTGCGGGCGATGCGGGCCGAGTGGTCGGTGGGCAGCGCCAGCGCCTCGTCGAACGAATTGGTGTGCAGCGACTGGGTTCCGCCTTGGGTCGCGGCCATCGCCTCGATCATGGTGCGCACGATGTTGTTGTAGGGGTCCTGCGCGGTGAGCGACCAGCCCGACGTCTGGGTGTGGGCGCGCAGCGCCAGCGACTTGAGGCTCTTCGGCGCAAAATTCTTCTGCATCAGCGTCGCCCAGATCAGGCGTCCGGCGCGCTGCTTGGCGACTTCCATGTAGAAGTTCATGCCGGCGTTCCAGAAGAAGGACAGGCGCGGCGCGAAATTGTCGATGTCGAGGCCGGCAGCGACGCCCGCCCGCGCGTATTCGATCCCGTCGGCGATCGTGTAGGCGAGCTCGAGGTCGACCGTCGCGCCCGCCTCCTGGATGTGATAGCCGGAGATCGAGATCGAGTTGAACTTCGGCATTTCGCGCGAAGTGTATGAAAAGATGTCGGAAATGATCCGCATCGACGGCTTCGGCGGGTAGATGTAGGTGTTGCGGACCATGAACTCCTTCAAGATGTCGTTCTGGATGGTCCCGGCGAGCTTCGCCGGCGGCACGCCCTGTTCCTCGCCCGCGATGATGTAGAGCGACATGATCGGCAGCACGGCGCCGTTCATGGTCATCGACACGGTCATCTGGTCGAGCGGGATGCCGTCGAAGAGCTGGCGCATGTCGAGGATTGAATCGATCGCCACGCCCGCCATGCCGACGTCGCCCGCGACGCGCGGATGGTCGGAATCGTAGCCGCGATGGGTGGCGAGGTCGAAGGCGATGGACAGGCCCTTCTGGCCGGCGGCGAGGTTGCGGCGGTAGAAGGCGTTCGATTCTTCCGCCGTCGAGAAGCCGGCATATTGGCGGATTGTCCAGGGCTGCTGGACATACATGGTGGGGTAGGGGCCGCGCAGGTAGGGCGCGGCACCCGGCACGCTGTCGAGGAAGGGCAGGCCGGCGAGATCGGCCTCGCCGTAGAGGCGCTTGACGGCGATGCCCTCGGGCGTGTCCCAGACGGATGCCGCGTTGGCCGGCTGCGGCGCTTTCGGCGCGCTCCAGTCGATGGTCGTGAAATCCGGGATCATCGGGCGGGCTCCGCGAACTGGTCGAGGCGATGGGGCGGCAAGGGCTCGCAGAACACGGCGCCATCGGTCGGAGCGGGACGCCGTTCGGCGTGGAGCAGCGAGACCTGCCGCTCCTTCGCCATCGGATAGAGCGTCGTGCCGACGATCGGGCGCTTGCCTTCGGCAACCGATGCGCGGCGCTTGGCCGCCGCTGTCCCGACGCGTGCCTGGAGCTTGCCCGCGGCAAGGCTCTCCAGGATGCCGCCTTCGGCCTCGATCGCCTGGAACTCGAGCCAGGCGGACTGGCAAAGCGCGTCGGTGAGCGCCTCGACGCTGCCGGAGCCGGCCATCGGGTCGGCGACGAAGCCGACATGGCTCTCGTCGGCGAGCACGAGCTGCGTGTTGCGGGCGATGCGGCGGGCGAAGCCGTCGGGCAGGCCGTGGGCGATCGTGTAGGGCAGGATGGAGACGGAATCCGCACCGCCGGCCGCCGCCGCGAAGCAGGCGATGGTGGTGCGCAGGATGTTCGTTTCCGGATCCTTGTGGGTCATCATCCGGTACGACGTTTCGGCGTGGATCGAGGCAGGCGACGGCTCGATGCGGCAGACCTCCTGCAGGCGCAGCCACAGTTTCCGCAAGGCGCGGAACTTGGCGATGGTGAGGAACTGGTCCTGGTCGGCCGCGAGCGCGAAGCCGACATGGGGCGCGGCATAGACGAGCGGCTGGCGCGCCTCCTGGAACATGCGCAGATGGGCGGCTGCCGTGGCAAGGACCGCACCCAGCTCCTGCGCTTCGGTGGCGCCGGCATTGTGATAGACGCGTCCGTCGGCCTCGACGAGGACGCCGGGCACGCCGAGCGCGAAGAAATGCGCCAGCGACTGCGGCATCGACGCCTGCAGTGCCTCGATCGACATGCGCAGCCGTCCGGTGCCTGCGAACACGGCGGCCGGGTCGATGCCGAATGCGAGCCTCAGCCGCGCCGGATTGGTGCGGCGCGAGGACAATTCCTCCATCAGCCAGTCGACGGAGGAGCGGCTGGAGGGATGGACGTCGATGCGGACATGCGTGTCGGCGAACGAGATGCCGTCGAGCGCCGCGGCCAGAGCCTCCGGCGTTGCCGGCAGGCCATAGCCGAATGCGTTCGGCGCGCCTTCGAAGACGATGGAAAGTCCGGTCGCACCGCCTTCGAGGTCCTGACGCGCCTGGGCGTTGGCGCGGGCCGGGTCGGGATCGTCGATCCGCTGGATCACCTGCCAGGGACGCTCGACATTGGCCCGCACGAGATGGGCCGGATCGGCCCGCCGGTCCGACAGCGGCTCGATGCGGATGCCGTCGTCGGTGGAGGAAACAAGGGCGGCGTCGAAATCCGCCTCTCCAATCGCCTTGCGGGCAAGCTTCAGCCAGTCTTCGCGGCCGGCTGTCGGGAATGTCGTGGTCGTCAGAAGCGATGCGTCCATTTAGGCTCCGGCGATCTTTCTCGACCCGTCCCCCAGTGAGCAGGGTACGGTCCCGGGAAAAGCGCCGCAATGCCAAAGTGACGGCCCGCGCTCCCCCGCTGCTGCGCCAGCAGATAGTCGCAACCGCAGGGCTTGCGCAACCGTCCTTTCGGCTTAATCGGCGCACAGCCATTGTGGGCGGGGCGGGGCCTCTTTATACCGGTCGATGGCGCCCGAAGCCTGCGCCGACATCAGTATTCGCATGCCGGAGACCGACCCGATGTGGGGAAAGCAGGACAAGCAGGACCAGAAGATCTTCCTGGGGGCGAGCCGCACGCCGTCCAACGAGTATCAGAGACCGGAGGAGCTGCTGCTGAAATACGGCAATCGGCACGGCATCGTCACCGGCGCGACCGGCACCGGCAAGACCGTGACGCTGCAGATCCTGGCCGAGAGCTTTTCCAATGCCGGCGTGCCGGTCTTCGCAGCCGACATCAAGGGTGATCTCTCGGGCGTGGCGGCGATCGGCGAGGCGAAGGATTTTCTCGTCAAGCGCGCCGCCGACGTGAAGCTCGAGCCCTACGAGTTCCAGGAGTTCCCGGTGATCTTCTGGGACCTGTTCGGCGAACAGGGCCATCCGATCCGCGCCACCGTCTCCGAGATGGGGCCGCTGCTGTTGTCGCGGCTGATGAACCTGACGGAGGCGCAGGAAGGCGTCATCAACATCGCCTTCAAGCTCGCCGACGAGGAGGGCATGCTGCTGCTCGACCTGAAGGACCTGCAGGCGATGCTCGCCGATATGGCGGAGCGGGCGGCCGAGATCGGCGCGCGCTACGGCAACGTCACCCGCCAGTCGGTGGGCGCGATCCAGCGCAGCCTGCTGATCCTCGAGCAGCAGGGCGCGTCGAACTTCTTCGGCGAGCCGGCGCTGAAGATCGCCGACCTGATGCGCACGACGCCGGACGGGCGCGGCGCGATCAACGTGCTCGCCGCCGACAAGCTGATGACCAATCCGCGCCTCTACGCGACCTTCCTGCTCTGGCTGATGTCGGAACTGTTCGAGGAACTGCCGGAGGTCGGCGACCCGGACAGGCCGAAGCTCGTCTTCTTCTTCGACGAGGCGCATCTCCTGTTCAACGATGCGCCGAAGGCGCTGGTCGAGCGCGTCGAGCAGGTGGTCCGTCTGATCCGCTCGAAGGGCGTCGGCGTCTATTTCGTCACGCAGAACCCGCTCGACGTGCCGGAAACCGTGCTGGCGCAGTTGGGCAACCGGATTCAACACGCTCTCCGCGCCTATACGCCGCGCGAGCAGAAGGCGGTGAAGACGGCGGCCGACACGTTCCGGCCGAACCCCGATTTCGACTGCGCCGCCGCCATCACCCAGCTCGGCACCGGCGAGGCACTGGTGTCGACGCTGGAGGAAAAGGGCATTCCCTCCATGGTTCAGCGCACGCTGATCCGCCCGCCTTCTTCGCGGCTCGGCCCGATCTCGCCCGAGGAGCGCCGGAAGGTGATCGCGGACAGCCCGGTCGCCGGTCAATACGACCAGACGGTCGATCGCGAGTCGGCGTTCGAACTGCTGCAGAAGCGCGCCAAGGAAGCCCAGGAGGCCGAGGCGAAGGCTCGCGAGAAGGAAGATCTGGGCGAAGAGCACGGCCGCTCGCGCTGGACGCTGCCGGATTTCGGCGGCGGGGACCGCGACGACGGCTACTCGCGCCCGCGCGGCCGCACCCAATCCGCCCCGCGCCCGCGCACCTCGAACCGCCAGAGCGTGACCGAGGCGGCGATCAAGTCGGTGGTGCGTTCGGTGGGCTCGTCGGTCGGCAGAGCGATCGTGCGGGGGGTGCTGGGAAGTTTGAAGAAGGGGTTTTGAGTCAGCCCCGCGGCTGCCATCGATAGGAGCCGGGGCTAATGTCTGGCTCTGGGGTGGCTTACCGACGGTCTGGTTCGGCCAACGATCGGGCTTTCCCGACTCCTTTCCAGATGATGCGCAAAGCAATTGCGCAGCTGTGGATTCTGCTGCATCTCGTGACTCCCGGCCAATATTCCCAGTATATTGGGCCATTGAATTGATGTCGGAGAGACGATGTCGCACAGAGATGAGGAGTATTTTTGGGGACGACTTCCTCACTTCACCTATTACTCCCGTCGGATAACAAAAGCCGGTGAGACGGATATCCCGCCCAAGCGATTCATTCATCGGGTGGTTGAGGGCAAAGGGGGAATTATCGCGGTGAGAGAAGGTAAGGAAATCGTCTTGCGCAGGAGCCGTGCTGGACGTTACCAGTTCAAAGCGACGCTCCATGAGGACAGCCACAAGGTCAGTACGCTTACGTTTCAGAAATGGAACAGCAAGGACATGCCCTACGCAGTCGAGTCCTTTCCCCTCTATGGCAAGGAAATCGACGAGCTTCTGACCTTCATCAAGACCTGCGAGACCATGATTTTCGTGGATGAGGATGGTGGGAGACTACCAGACCGTGCGCACGTTCAGTCGTCGTTCGACCGGCGCCAGATTGCCAAGGTCTTGATGGAAGATCCCACGCTCCTGAACGCCGTGCTGGAGACAGATATGCAGGCGCAAGAGATCTACAGCTTGGCCCGACGCAAGAAGGAGCTGACTTACTTTAAGCGAATGCTGGACGACGAGGATTTCCGCGAGAGCGAGAAGCTAGCCGTCCACGGTCGCATGGAGGATGCTTGGCAGGCCTTCTTTGAGCGGAACACGTGGATATTCGGCTACGGCCTCTCCTATGTGCCGATGGACAAATTGGACGGCCAATCGCTGAAAGCGAGGGTCGCCGGCTATAACATCACCGGCCGGGGCAAGGAGGTAGACGCGCTTATGAAGACCGTCGCCGCCATCAACTCACTCTGCTTTGTCGAAATCAAAACATCGGAAACTCAACTGGTGAGGGAATACCGGCCCGGCGTCTTCGCCCCGAGCATCGAGCTGGCCGGCGCCGTGTCCCAGATTCAAGTCACTGTGCAAAGAGCACTTGAGGACCTGACGGAAGTACACAGGCCGGACAATCCTGAGACCGGCGATCCAACCGGCGAGACCCTATTTCAATTCCAGCCCCGGTCCTTTCTCGTCATCGGCAACCTTGGAGGGCTGGTTAACCAGAATGGGGCGAACAAGGACAAGTTTAGGTCGTTCGAGCTGTTCCGCCGCTCCCTTCGCTGGCCCGAGGTGATGACGTTCGATGAACTCTACGCGCGGGCCAAGTTCATCGTGGACGACGCCGAGGTGGCAGCTGCACCCTCGAAGCCCGGTCACGGCGCTTCTGGCTTTCGATAGACAACAACCCGCCCCGTCGGCACCAACTGCGAAAGCAGGTCGAAGTCCCTCACATTGCCCGTCAGCACGCTCGCCCCGATTTGCCGCGCTTGGAGGAGGATCAGCGCGTCGTTGAGGAACTTGCGCTCGTGGCCTTCGCCCTTGGGCAGATGGCTCAGGCGGAACGCCAGGCCGGCCAGGATGCCGGCATGCCCCCAGGTGGCGATGTCGGGGGCATGAAGGCGGTGGGCCGGGATGTCGGTGATGGTCTTGCGGATCACCTCCAGCACATGCTTCGTCGCGGCGTGCTTCGGGTCCAGTCGGCCGAAGGCGTGCGTCAGTTCGGCCAGGCAGGTCGCGGAGTGATGGCAGAGCCGATAGGTCAGCAGGCGGTCGACCTCGGGCGGCGAGCGGCCCTGCAGGATATCCAGATAGACAGTCGTGTCGAGGAGCAGCGGGCCGCCGATCGGAGGTTCGTCCGCGACCCAGTTCAGGCTGGCATCGTCGCGCCGGGCCAGCGTGCCGCCGCGCTTCTGGGGCTTGAGGGAGCGAAGGGCCTCGGCGAGATCAAATCCCAAGGTCTAGGTCCGCGGGGAGGCTGCCCTTGCGCGCGACGAGACGGGCTCCGAAATCATCCTCCAGCGCCAGACGGGACAGGGCAAGCTCCAGCAGTTCCGTGTCCGACGTCACGTGGGCGCGCTTCTTGGCGGCGTCGACGAGCTCCGACGACACACGCCCCGACAGGCGTGTGTTCTTGGCGGAGCCGAGAAGGCCCTCGGCCTTCGCCTGATCGAGGACGAGCCTGTTGCGGGTCCGCGCGATCTCGGCGTCCGTAGCGGCGGGGATATGCTCGCCCATACAAGCCTCCTGTGTTGAACAAAAGGTAATCGATGTTCAACGCAGGCGCAAGGAGCTGTCGGATTCTACCCTGTCACGCCGTCCCCAGCCCGCTCGTCACCAGGATCGGCGATTTGTTCGGGACGCGGTCGTAGAGGTCGATGATGTCCTGGTTGAGCAGGCGCACGCAGCCGGAGGAGACGGACTTGCCGATCGACCACCATTCGGGCGAGCCGTGCAGGCGGTAGAGCGTGTCCTCGCCGTTCTGGAAGATGTAGAGCGCACGCGCCCCGAGCGGGTTGTCGAGGCCGGGCGGCTGGCCGCCGTTGCGGACGCTCCATTTCTCCAACTCTGGCTGGCGGCCGATCATCTCGTCGGGCGGCGTCCACTTCGGCCAGGCCTGCTTCCACTGGATGACGGCGCGGCCCGACCATTCGAAGCCGGCGCGGCCGAGGCCGACGCCGTAGCGGATCGCCTCGCCGCCGCCGCGGACCAGGTAGAGGAAGTGGCTGGCCGTATCGACGACGATCGTGCCGGCCGGCTCGCCGGTCGGATCGGCGACGATCTGGCGGAGGAAGCGGCGGTCCATCTTCTCGATCGGGATGGCGGGCAGCTGGTAGCCGCCGTCCTCGCGCGCGGCATACATCGACACGTAGGAGCCGAACGAGGGATCGACGCCGAGCTGCGGCCGCTGCGCCAGTTGCGGCGGCGGTGCGGTCCCGATGGTCGTGCAGCCGGAGACCGCGAGTGCGGCGCCGCCCGCCAGGAAGGCCCTGCGCGAGAGATGGGAGGTGGATGAGATTGTCATTCTGTGCCGATGCCCTTGTTTGTGCCGCCGCAACGCCGACCCTCCCATGTCGGTTGCAACGCCTAAGGGTTAAGGCGGGGTGAATCGGGCGCGAGGGTGAGGAAAGCTTGACGAAGATGTGACCGCGGAGGAGCTGTTGCGCGGACGTCACAACGAGCGCGCGGCGAGGCCTTCGAGCGAGGTCAGGATGAGGTCGGGCGCAAGGTCGAGATACTCGTCCGGCTGGTTGGTGCGGTTGATCCAGACGGTGCGGAAGCCGAATTTCTTCGCGCCCGCGGCATCCCAGCGATTGGAGGACTGGAACGAAATCTTGCCGGGATAGAGCCGCCAGGCGGTGGTGACGAGGTCGTAGACGGACGGATCGGTCTTGAAGCGGCGCACCTGATCGACCGAGAAGATGTCGTCGATGACGAGATCCAGTCCGGCGGAATTGACGGCGGATTCGAGCATGGCCGGCGAGCCGTTGGAGAGGATCGCGACACGCCCGCCATGCGACTTCAACTCTTTGAGTACTGCCGGCACTTCCGGGTAGCAGTCGAGCTTCCAGTAGGCGTCGAGCAGCGCGGTGCGGTAGGCCGGATCGACCGACGGCACCTTGCGCAGCGCGAAGTCGAGCGCCTGCTCGGTCAGCTGCCAGAAATCGAGGTAGGAACCCATCAGCGTGCGGGTCCAGGAATATTCGAGCTGCTTGGCGCGCCAGATCTCCGACAGCATCTGCCCCTCGGGGCCGATTCCGGCCGCATGGCGCCTCACCGCCGCATGGACGTCGAACAGGGTGCCGTAGGCGTCGAAGACGAAGGCGGAATAGGAGGAAGCGTGCGGTTGCATCGGCGGCGAGTCTGATTGCATCGAGCGGGCGGGGTCAAGCCTGATCGTCGCCTCCCGATGCTGCCCCTTGGACCAAGAAGGCCGGCCGGGCAGGTATTTGACGTTGGCATTTCGCCGGAATTGGATAGAACGGCGCCAGCACGAACAATCCGCAGGTGGATATCATGAGCCTCTCGACCGCCGCCCAATCGCTGACCTGGACCTATGTCGACGGCGACTGGCATGAGGGCAACGTGGCGCTGATCGGCCCGCGCAGCCATGCGATGTGGCTGGGATCCAGCGTGTTCGACGGTGCGCGCTGGTTCGAGAACGTCTCGCCCGATCTCGATCTGCACTGCGAGCGCGTCAACCGCTCCGCGACGGCGCTGGGGCTCGGGCCTTCCAAAACCGCCGAGGAGATCGTCGGCCTGACGCTCGACGGGCTGAAGAAGTTCGACGGCAAGACCGCCGTCTACATCCGCCCGATGTACTGGGCCGAGCACGGCGGCTACATGGGCGTGCCGGCCGATCCGGACTCCACCCGCTTCTGCCTGTGCCTCTACGAATCGCCGATGATCGCCTCGTCGGGCTTCTCGGTGACCGTGTCGCCGTTCCGCCGGCCAACGATCGAGACCATGCCGACCAACGCCAAGGCGGGATGTCTCTATCCCAACAACGGGCGCGCGATCCTGGAAGCCAAGTCGCGCGGCTTCGACAATGCGCTGGTGCTCGACATGCTGGGCAATGTCGCCGAGACGGGCTCGTCCAATATCTTCATGGTCAAGGACGGCGTCGCCTTCACGCCGGCGGCCAACGGCACGTTCCTCTCCGGCATCACGCGCGCCCGCACCATCTCGCTGCTGGCCGAGGGCGGCATCAGGACCGTGGAGAAGGCGCTGACGGTTCGCGACTTCATGGATGCGGACGAGATCTTCTCGACCGGCAACCACTCGAAGGTCGTGCCCGTGACCCGCATCGAGGACCGCCACCTGCAGGCGGGTCCGGTCGCCAAGAAGGCGCGCGAACTCTACTGGGATTTCGCGCATTCCGGGTGACGGACGAGAACCCTATTCCGCCTGCACCCATGAATCTGTTGCCGGCCGCCGTTCCCTTCCGGCATCCGACGTCCTAGATAGGGGACGGAGCGAGACGCGGGCCTGGCCCTCACAACAAGGTCCGCGCGTTTCATTTCAAACAGGAGATTGAGCCATGGCTTTCGAATTGCCCCCGCTGCCCTACGACTACGAGGCGCTGCAGCCCTTCATGTCGAAGGAGACGCTGGAATACCACCATGACAAGCACCACAAGGCCTATGTCGACAACGGCAACAAGCTCGCCGCCGAAGCCGGCATGGAAGGCAAGTCGGTCGAGGAGGTGGTGAAGGCCTCGTTCGGCAAGAATGCCGGCCTCTTCAACAATGCGGCCCAGCACTACAACCACATCCATTTCTGGAAGTGGATGAAGAAGGGCGGCGGCGGCAACAAGCTGCCGGGCAAGCTGCAGAAGGCGTTCGACAGCGACCTCGGCGGCTACGACAAGTTCAAGGCGGATTTCATCGCCGCCGGCACGACGCAGTTCGGATCCGGCTGGGCCTGGGTCTCGGTGAAGAACGGCAAGCTCGAGATCTCCAAGACCCCGAACGGCGAGAATCCGCTCGTCCACGGCGGCTCGCCGATCCTCGGCGTCGACGTGTGGGAGCATTCCTACTACATCGACTACCGCAACGCGCGGCCGAAGTATCTGGAGGCTTTCGTCGACAGCCTTATCAACTGGGACTATGTCCTTGAGATGTACGAGAAGGCCTGAGACTGTTTGGAAATCCTACTCTGGCGGCCATCTGATGGCGTTTTCTGCGCTTCCGGTGCTCACGGACCCAAATGTCCGCTGCGCTCCGGTTCTCGAAACCGCCACCAGATGACTCGCCAGAGCGAATTTCGAAACAGTCTCTGAGACCTGTGTGCGCAGACCGTTAAAAGCCCCCGGCCCCGGCCGGGGGCTTTTTGCGTTGCGGCATCACGCAAGCGTGAAGCGGGAACGGTTCGGTTGGCGGGAATTTGCGGCCATTGTCGGCGTTGTCGGCGTGGGGGAGATCGATCCCACCGACCTAGCAAGCCCGGGAGCCAGCCACATGAAATCCTTGATCCTTTCGATTGCCATCGCCGCGACCGCATTTTCCGTCGCCAGCGCCGACCCGATCGCCGACCGCAAGGCGATCATGAAGGAGCGCGGCGGCCTGGTCGGCCAGCTCGCCCCGATGGTCAAGGGCGAGCAGCCCTTCGACGCCGCCAAGGTGGCGGAAGTGTTCACCGCCCTCCAGGCGAACGCGGCGAAGTTCGATATCCCGGCGCTGTTCCCGGAGAGTTCGAAAGAGGGCGACACCACCGCTTCGCCGAAGATCTGGGAGGACATGGCGGGCTTCAAGGCGGCGGCGGACAAGTTCAGCGCCGACGTCGCTGCCGCGGCGGCCGCCAAGCCCCAGGATCTGGATGCCCTGAAGGCCTCCTTCGGCACTGTCGCCGGCAATTGCGCATCCTGCCACGAGGCCTTCCGCGTCAAGAAGGGCTGATCGCGCCATTCTCGGTGATCGGCGTCCGCGCCGATCACCGAAGCGTTATCAAGCGTGAGGCGACATCGGTCGAATTCCGGGCGATTTGAGAGACTTAGAGGGGTTCCCCTCGATTCTCACACAGCCCGGAGCCAGACCATATGAAATCGATCGTCCTGTCCGCGTCCATTCTTGCCCTGACCGTCTCGTCCGCCCTGTCCGACCCGGTCGGCGAGCGCAAGGCGCAGATGAAGGCACGCGGCGCGCTGGTCGGCGAACTGGTCCCGATCGCCAAGGGCGAGCAGCCCTACGACGCGGCGAAGGTGCTTTCGACACTGGAGGCGATGTCGAAAAATGCAGAGACGGATGTCTCGGCGCTGTGGCCCGCCGGCAGCGAAGCCGGCGACCATACCTCGGGGCCAAAGGTGTGGGAGGACCGGCCCGCTTTCGAAGCGGCGGTCGACAAGTATGAGACGGATGTCGATGCCGCGCTCGCGGCCAAGCCGCAGGATCTCGACGCTTTCCGGCCGCTGTTCGGTGCGATAACCTCGAACTGCGGCGCCTGCCACCAGGATTTCCGCGTCAAGAGGGGCTGATCGGAGGAGGGGACGATGGCCGGAACGGTTCGCAAGCTTGCCGCCGGCGTCGTGCTGCTCGCCGCCGCCGGGGGCGCGGTATTCTGGTTCCTGACGGCGCCGGAGCGGATACCCGAGGCGGACATCGCAGCGCTCGGCGCCGGCGATGTCGCGCGCGGGGAGCGCATGTTCTACGCCGGCGGCTGTGCATCGTGTCATGCGGCGGCGCAGGCGGATCCGGCAGAGCCGCCGCAGCTCGCAGGCGGGCTGCGGCTCGTCACCGATTTCGGCACCTTCGTCGCGCCGAACATCTCGCAGCACCCGACCGACGGCATCGGCGGCTGGTCGCTGGCCGACCTCGCCAATGCGATGCAGAAGGGTGTCTCGCCAGACGGCCGGCATTATTATCCGTCCTTCCCCTACACCTCCTACGCCCGCATGAAGCTCGCCGACGTCGCGGACCTCTACGCGTTCATGAAGACCCTGCCGGCGGTGGAGGGCAGGGCGCCGGACCACGAGCTCGGCTTTCCGTTCAACATCCGGCGCGGACTCGGCCTGTGGAAGCTCTTGAATCTGTCGCCGGAACCGGTGCTGGCGCTCGCCGACGCGTCGGAACAGGCGAAGGCCGGGCAATATCTGGTCGAAGGTCCCGGCCATTGCGGCGAATGCCATACGCCGCGCGACCTGTCCGGCGGCATCAGGAAATCCGAATGGCTGGCAGGCGCCGTCGCGGCGGAAGGCGACGGCGTGGTGCCCAACATCACGCCCGAGAGTTCATCCAGTGGCCAGTGGTCGCAGAGCGACATCGCCGAGTTCCTGAAGTCCGGCTTCACGCCGGAATTCGATTCGGCCGGCGGCGCGATGGCGGCGGTGGTGAAGAACACGGGCCGGCTCTCCGACGACGACCGCGCCGCGATCGCCGCCTACCTGAAGGCCGTGCCGGGCCGCCCGAACGGCTTCCCGGCGAAGAAGTAGGGTAGAGCGGTCGCTCTACGCCTCCACCGGCACCGGCCGCGCGGCTTCCTGCGCCGCGGCGTAGCGCTTCGGCGGCGTGAGGAAGACCACGAGCAGCGCCACGACGAGGAAGCTGCAGATGCTGTAGACCAGCGCGCCTGCCAGGGCTCCGGTAAACGCCGGATGCGGTGCCGCGCCTGTGGCAAAACTGCCGGTGAGGCTCGAGAAGAAGATCTGTCCCGCGATCGCGATGCCGAAGGCCGCTCCGAGCTGCTGGAGCGATTGGAGCGAACCGGCTCCCGATCCGGAATCCTGCGGCGGCACGCCGGCGAGCGTCGTCTGCATCAGCGGCGCGATTGCAATGCCCATGCCGAGGCCGGACAACAGCAGGGGCAGCAGGAACCGCCAGTGGTCGACCGCATCGCCGACGCCCTGGACGGCCAGCCGCAGCCAGAACATGCCGGCGAGCAGCATGAGCGCGCCGACGACGATGCGCCCGCGGTGCCAGCGCGAGCCGACGCGCCCGTTGAGCACGGAGGCGACGAGCACGCCGGCGGGGAACGGGATCGTGGTGAGACCCGACTGGAGCGGCGTGAAGCCGAAGCCCTGCTGGAGGAAGATCGCGAGGAACAGGAAGATCGACATCGCTCCGGAGAAGAAGATCAGCACCATACCGCCGCCGAGGACGAAATTGGCGTTGGAGAACAGGCTGGCCGGCAGGAGCTGGCTGAGGCCGCGCGCCGCGCGGGCGCGCTCGTAGACGACGAACAGCGCGACGCCGGCGAGCCCGG
This sequence comes from Mesorhizobium sp., assembly GCA_019635735.1. Taxonomy (GTDB): domain Bacteria; phylum Pseudomonadota; class Alphaproteobacteria; order Rhizobiales; family Rhizobiaceae; genus Mesorhizobium_A. The sequence continues at coordinate 633,252 of JAHBYX010000001.1, read as the reverse complement.
CCGCGATCATCGCGAAGACCCATCGCGGCCAGCCGAGCGTGTGACCCTCGATCAGCGGAAAAATGACGAGCAGGATCGAGCCGGTGGCGATGGCGATGCCGCCCCAGTCGTTGGTGAGGCTGGGGTGCCTGTCGGTCGCCGGCACGATCGCGCGGGCCACCAGAAGCACGGCTATGCCGACGGGGATGTTGACGAGGAAGATCGGCCGCCAGTCGAGGCCGAGGATATCGCCGCCGATGAGCAGGCCGCCGATGAGCGGCCCGGCGACGGAGCCGAGACCGGCGGTCAGGCCGAAGAAGGAGAAGGCATGCGCGCGCTCCTGCGGCGGGAACATCACCTGTGCGATGGCGAGCACCTGCGGCATCATCATCGCGCCGGTTATGCCCTGGGCCGCGCGGGCGCCGATCAGCACCTCGACATTGGGCGCCAGGCCGCAAAGCGCGGAGAAGAAGGTGAAGCCGGCGACGCCCAGCATGAAGATGCGCTTGCGGCCGACCTTGTCGCCGAGCCGGCCGAAGGGAAGAAGCGCAAGCGCGAAGGCAAGCACATAGCTCGCGACGACCCATTCGATCTCGGACGAGGTGGCGCCGAGGCTCTGCTGCAGGCGCGGCAGCGCGACGTTGACGATCGAGACGTCGACCATGTTCATGAAGGCGGCGGCGAGCAGCGTGGCAAGTGCGGCCCAGCGGCGGGGATAGGCTGTGTCGGGAACAGTCATGGAAAAACCTGCGCGGTTCAGGAGGACGGATTGCGGACGCAGCGCTCGATCTCGGCGAATACCCGGTCGAGCGACTCTGGGGTCGGATTGGGCTGCTTGGTGGAAGCGACCATGCCGCCGATGACGATGGCGGCCGCCGCCGACGGGTCGAGGTCGGCGCGCAGGCTGCCGTCGGCGCGACCCGCTTCGAGGATCGCCCGTACCTGCTGATGCCAATAGCCGCGCATCGGCGTCATCGCAGCGGCCACCGCCGGATCACGCCGCGCCCGCTCCTGCATCTCGCCCATGACGAGTAGGCGCTCGGGATTGTGGAAGAAATTGTCGCGGAAGTCGGAGAATTCGAGCCGCAGCTGTTCGAGCGGGGACAGGTTTTCGCGCGGCCGCGCCCGGTGCTGGGCGATGAAATCGTCGCGCAGCGACTGGGCGACGAGCGTGATCAGCGCCTCCTTGGAGGGGATGTGGTAGTGCAGCGTGGCGATGTTGATGCCGACGCGATCGGCGATATCGCGCATCCGCAGACCCTCGAAGCCGCGCTCGGCAATCAGCGCACGCACGGCGGCGGCGATCTCGGCGCGGCGGGAATCGGTGTCGCGGCGGGGATGTTCTGTCGTGTCGATCACGGCCATCAATCAGTTGATTGAGAGGCAATCAATCAGTTGATGGAGAGGGAGTCAAGGGGAACCTTTCAGCAGATGCGCGCGAAGCGCTCGACCTGCGTCAGGAACAAGCTGCGGGACGACCGGCCGAACCGCTTGGGACGCCCCTACTGCACGCGCCTCGGCACGGGTGCGAAGGCGCTGAGGCCGAGCCATTGCTGCATGGAGCGCGCCAGATGCTGGTCGCCTTCGATCTTGATCTGGCCGCTCTCGGTTTCGTTCTTGATCGTCGTCAGCCCCATCCAGACCGCGGTCATCGCGCGCAGGGAGCTCTTGACCAGGAGGTCCAGCTCATGGCCCGGATCGAAATTGCACAGGTCGACCGTTCCGCTCTCGGCGACCAGCCACCACCGCTTCTGGGCCTGCGGGAGTTCCGAATACAGAAACTGTATCGTACAGCGCTTTTCCGGCAGGAGGCCGGTGTTGACGCTGCGGCGCATGTCCCACATCAGAAGCGACGGGTCGAGATTCCTCAGCGTGAGGCGCGATTCCATCCAGCGCTGCGCCCAGTTGCCGAGGCCCATGATGATGGGCCGCAGTTCCTCGCCCGCTTCGGTGAGGCGGTATTCGACGGAGCCGTTGGACTTGCGCGAGGCGACGATCACGCCGGCCTGCTGCAGCTCCTTCAACCGTTTCGACAGCAGCGCCGGCGACATTTTCGGCACGCCGCGGCGCAGATCCGTGAAGCGGGTGCTGCCGCAGAGGAGCTCCCGGACGACCAGCGTCGTCCAGCGGCTGCACAGGATCTCTGACGCCATCGAGACCGGGCAGAACTGACCGTAGCCACCGCGCTCCTGCATCGTCGGGCCTCCGTTGGGCCGGAGAATAATACTCCACGGGCGAGCCCGCGGAAACAGAGAGGTTCACTTTCTGAACTGGAATGGCTGCCTGGACGGGAGAGATGATGGAGCATCCAAACCAATGGAGGTTTCCATGTCAGCCACTGTCAACCTGAAGGACTACACGGCGAGTGCGATCGCCACCCCTCTCGACGTGGTCGCGGCCGCCCATCGCATCGCCCCGATGCTTGCCGGGCACGCCGAGGACGTCGACGAGACGGGCCGGTTCGTCGCCGAGAGCTACGACCTCTTGAAGCAGGAAGGCCTCGTCGAGGCGGGCGTGCCCAGCGAACTCGGCGGCGGCGGGGCCGAGGTCGCGGAACTCGCCGAGATGCTCCGGATCCTGGCGCGCTCCTGCGGCTCCACCGCGCTCGCCTTTGCGATGCACACCCATCAGGTGGCGATCCCGGCCTGGCGCTGGCGGCACCAGAAGGTCGCCGCGGTCGAACCGCTGCTGCGCCGCGTGGCGGCCGAGCGCCTGGTACTCCTGTCGTCCGGCGGGTCCGACTGGATCGGCGGCTCGGGCACGGCCGAGAAGGTCGAAGGCGGCTATCGTATCAATGCGCGCAAGGCGTTCACGTCCGGAGCCGAGGCGGGCAGTATCCTGATGACGGGCGCGATCGCCGAGGACCAGGACGGCAATCGTTCGGTCGTCCATTTCGGGGCGCCGATGAAATCCGCCAATGTGCGGATCGAGCAGACGTGGCGGACCCTCGGCATGCGCGGCACCGCATCGAACGACGTCGTCATCGAGGATCTGTTCGTGCCGGATGCCGGCGTTTCGTTCTCCCGCAAGGCGGGCGAGTGGCATCCGGTGTTCCAGACAATCGCGACGATCGCCTTTCCGCTGATCTATGCCGTCTACCTCGGCATTGCCGAAAGCGCACGGGACATCGCCGTCGGGATCGCCAAGGCGAGGCCCGGCGCCGATACGGCAATCGCCGGGCGCATGGATACGGAGCTGCGTGCCGCCCAGCTCGCGCATCGCTGGATGCTCGACGCGGTGGCGCGCAATGCGCCGTCGGCCGACACCGTCAACGAGGTGATGATCGGCCGCACGCTCGTGGCGCGCCATGGGATCGCGGCGGTCGAACTGGCGATGGAACTGGCGGGCGGCGCCTCGTTCTATCGAAAGACGGGCCTGGAAAGGCGCTTCCGCGACATCCAGGGCGCGCGCTTCCATCCGCTGCAGAGCGGGCCGCAGGCGCGCTATGCCGGGGCAGTGGCGCTCGGGCAGCCCACGACCTCGATCTTCTGACGACGGACAGGAGGCCGCCGCATCAGGCGGCGGCCTGGCTCGGCTCGCCGGGAGAGATCCCGGCGACCTTCTCGCAATGCTCGACGTGCTTGCGCAGCGCGTCGACGGAGAGCACGGCGCTGACGGTGCAGATGTCGCGGCCCTGGAACTTCGGCATCGCCTGGAGTTCCCTGAGCCGCATGAGAAGGGCGCCACGGGTCATGTCTCATCTCCTTCGTTCTGGGAAATTCCCGTCGGATCGGCCATTCGATCCGCCGGGCGTTTCGCGTCAGGCGTTGTCCCCCGCCTACGAATGGATCAGGCCGCCTTCTTCTTCTCCGCGTGCAACGGGATCTCGATGTCGACCTCAAGCGTCGAGACGTTGTCGCCGCGATCCATCGTCACCGTCACCTTTTCCGGATCGATGGTGACGTGCTTGGCGACGACGGCGAGGATTTCCTCGCGCAGCAGCGTGACGAGGTCGGATTGGCCGCCGATGTTGACGCGCTCGTGGGCAAGCAGGATCTGCAGGCGCTCGCGCGCCGCCGGCGCCGAACCCTTGCGATTGAAGAACGTGAACAGGCTCATGCCGCCCTCCTTCCGAACATCTTGGCGAGGATGCTGCGCCTCTCGCCCGGGATGGTGACAGGGATGATCTCGCCGGCAAGGCGGCGCGCGGCCTGCTCGTAAGCGAGCGCCGGGGCACTTGACTTGTCGGCGAGCGTCACCGGCGTGCCGAGATTGGAGGCGCGCAGCACCTCCATCGATTCCGGGATGATGCCGAGCAGCGGGATCGACAGGATCTCGAGCACGTCGTCGACCTTGAGCATGTCGCCACGGGCGGCGCGCACCGGGTCGTAGCGGGTGAGCAGCAGGTGCTTCTCCATCCGCTCGCCGTTCTCGGCCTTCAGCGTCTTGGAATCGAGCAGGCCGATGATGCGGTCGGAATCGCGCACCGAGGAGACTTCGGGATTGGTGACGATGACGGCCGCATCCGCGTGGCGCATGGCAAGCGTCGCGCCGCGCTCGATGCCGGCAGGGCTGTCGCAGATGATCCAGTCGAAGTGGCGCTTGAGCGTCTCCATGACCGTCTCGACGCCTTCGGTCGTCAGCGCGTCCTTGTCGCGGGTCTGCGAGGCCGGCAGGAGGAAGAGCGTCTCGACGCGCTTGTCGCGGATCAGCGCCTGGGGAAGCTTGGCGTCGCCCTGGATGACGTTGACGAGGTCGTACACCACGCGCCGTTCCGCCCCCATGACGAGGTCGAGATTGCGCAGGCCGACGTCGAAATCGATGACGACGGTCTTTTCGCCGCGCTGCGCCAGCGCGGCCCCGAGGGCCGCGGTCGATGTCGTCTTGCCGACGCCGCCCTTGCCGGAAGTCACCACGATTACTTTTGCCATGTGTCTCTCCTGTCCCCCTGTTTCGTGCCGGCTCAGTTCAGTGTCTCGGCCATGATCGCGTTGCCCTCGAGCCAGAACTGCACGGCCTGGCCGCGCAGCTTTCGATCCATGTCCTCGGCCGTCTTGTAGAGGCCGTCGATGGCGAGCAGTTCCGCCTCGAGCTTGCGGCAGAAGATGCGCGCCGAGGTGTTGCCGACGGTGCCGGCGAGCGCGCGCCCGCGCAGCGTGCCGTAGACGTGGATCGAGCCGCCGGCGACGACTTCCGCGCCGGACGCGACCGAGCCGATGATGGTGACGTCGCCCTCGGGGAAGATGACCGACTGGCCGGAGCGGACCGGCTCGCGGATGATGATCGACGGGACCGCGCGGGCCGGATGACGCCCGGTCGCGGCGGGTTGTTCGGCCGGGGCCTGTTGCGGTGGCTCGTCGGAGGGCGCCTCGAAATCGGGGCCGGGGCGGCCGCCCTTCATGGCCGGCGGCATGCCGGGGCCGATGAGCGAGGGGCGCGCGCCTTCGATGCCCATGATCCAGACGTTGCGCTTGCCGAGCTCGGCGATGAGGCCGGTGAGTTCCGCCTTGGTGATGTCGACGTTTTCGAGATCGAGGACGACGGGTCGTCCGAGAAAGAAGCCGGCGGACCGGCCGGCGAGGTCGTCGAGGCTGGCGAGCCAGGCGTCGAGAGGGAGTTCCGGGGAAAGCGTCAGCGCGAGGAAGGACCGGCCCTTGAGGCGGATCGGACGCGCTTCGGTTAGCGATTCGGTCATCTTGGTTAACGCTCTGTTGCGTCGTCCAAGTATGGGTCTCATGGTTAATCAAAGGTTAACGAAACGGCCCTCGGACCGGGATCGGCGGAGTGCGGATGGAGCCCGCAAGCTCGTGGTTTCCAACGCGGAAACCGGCACTGCCGTCCATCGCAAGCGGGCAAAAAAATCTTCACGAATTGCCGGCAGTCGGCGACGGTCAAAAGGCCTCTGCCGAAGGTCCGGCGATGGCCCGGCCGGTGGCGAGCAACGCCGCGAATACAATCACCGCATTGGCCGCGTGGCCGTATTCCCAGGACCGCCGCAGCGCCTCCCAGTTCTCCGGCGTTTCGGTCCAGTTGGCTGTCGCCTGATTGCCGGGAAACACGAAGAGGAAGAAGACGCCGAGGCTGATGGCGATCAGCGACGCGGCGACAAACGCGGAGACGGAGGCCGTGCGATCAAGTCCCCATTCGGAAACTCCAAGCGCGACATTGGCGAGGATCGCGGCGATCATGGGCACGCCGAACCACGCCCATCCTGCGTAGATGCCTTGCACGGTGAAGTAGTCGTCCTGCCCGAGCCCTATCTTGCCGGGCAACTCGAACAGGTGTGCGCCGCCGGGAATCGCGATGAGGGCTGTGAGGGCGAGTGTCGTGAGCTTGAGAAACATCGAGAGGTCTCCTCTCCGGCCGATCCATTCGGAACGCCCCCCTTTGCTGAATGAGCGGCTGCCGGATTGGTTCCGAACGGAATGCCCGGGGTCCCGAGACGCGCAGCCATGTCATGACGCCGGCGGAACGTGGTCCTTTCCGGTCACCTTCAGCGCGAAGGCGTAGGTGTAGGCGATTTCCTCGAGGCGGGAGAAGCGGCCGGAGGCCCCGGCGTGACCGGCATCCATGTTGATGCGGAAGAGCGCGGGATTGCCCGACGTCGAACGCTCGCGCAGCCTCGCCACCCATTTCGCCGGCTCCCAGTAGGTGACGCGCGGGTCGGTGAGGCCGGCGACCGCCAGGATCGGCGGGTAGGGCAGGGCTGCCACATTGTCGTAGGGGCTGTAGGCGAGAATCGTCCGGTAGTCGGCCTCCGAGGCGATCGGATTGCCCCATTCCGGCCATTCCGGCGGGGTGAGCGGAAGCGTGTCGTCGAGCATGGTTGTGAGCACGTCGACGAAGGGGACTTCCGCGACGATCGCGCCGAAGGCGTCCGGCGCCATGTTGGCGACCGCGCCCATCAGCATGCCGCCGGCCGAGCCGCCCTGGGCGACAATGCGGTCGTGGCTGGTAAATTTTTCCGCCACGAGATGGCGGGCGGCGGCGATGAAGTCGGTGAAGGTGTTGACCTTCTTCCCGCGCTTGCCGTCCTCGTACCAGGAATAGCCCTTGTCCTTGCCGCCGCGGATGTGGGCGATGGCGTAGACGAAGCCGCGATCGGCGAGCGACAGGCAGTTGGTGTTGAAGGCGGCGGGGATGGCGATGCCGTAGGAGCCGTAGCCGTAAAGCAGGAGCGGCGCCGTGCCGTCGAGCTTCGTGTCGCGGTGGTAGAGGAGCGAGACCGGCACGGTTTCGCCGTCGGGCGCGGGCGCCATGACGCGGCGGGTCACGTAGTGATCCGGATCGTGGCCGGAGGGCACTTCCTGGGTCTTGAGCAGCACGCGCTCGCGGGTCGCCATGTCGTAGTCGAAGACCTGCGCAGGCGTCGTCATCGAGGAGTAGGAGAACCGGATGACGGTGGTGTCGTACTCGGCCGAACCGCCGAGGCCGAGCGAATAGGCCTCCTCGTCGAAGGAAATCATATGCTCCTCGCCCGTCGCGCGGTGACGAACGACGATGCGCGGCAGGCCGTCCTTGCGCTCCAACCGCACCAGGAAATCGCGGAAGCCCATGACCGAGAGGATGAGCCGGCCGGGCTCGTGCGGCACCACTTCGCGCCAGTTGGCGCGCGACGGATCGGCGGCGGGGGCCGACATGATCTTGAAGTCCTTGGCGCCGTCGGCATTGGTCAGCACGAAGAACTCGTCGCCGCCTTCCTCGACCTCGTATTGCAGGCCGGGCTCGCGAGGCGCGACGATCTTCGGCTCGGCCGCCGGGTCGTTGGCGGGCAGGATGCGGTATTCCGTCGTCTCGTGATCGTTGATGACGATGAAGATCCAGTCGTTGTTGCGCGCCCCGCCGACATTCATGAACATGCCGGAATCGGGTTCCTCGTAGACCAGCCGGTCGGCGGACGCGTCGGTGCCGACGCGGTGGTAGAAGAGTTTCGACGGCCGGTGCGAGGCATCCAGCCGGGCGTAGAAGAAGCCTTCGCCGGAGGCGTCCCACACGCCGTCGCCGCCGGTGTCTGTAACCGTGTCGGCAAGGTCGGTGCGCGTGTCGAGGTCGCGCACGCGCAGCGTGTAGAACTCGGACCCCTTGTCGTCGACGCCCCAGAGCAGCTTGCGGTGATCGAAGGTGTGGTCGACGCCGCCGATGCGGAAATAGGCCTTGTCGCCGGCTTCCAGGTCGCCGTCGAGATAGATGTCCTCCGGCCCGCCGTCGCGCGGGGTGCGGAAGAAGCGCGGCTGCTCGCCGCCCTTCCTGTAGGAGGAGCCGTAAGCATAGGGTCCGTCCTTCACCGGCACGGAGGAATCGTCCTCCTTGATGCGGCCCTTCATCTCGGCGAACAGGACCTTTCTCAACTCCGCCGTGTCGGCCATCAGAGCCGACTGGTAGGCGTTCTCGTCCTCCAGATGCCTGCGGATCGCCGGATCGAGCACGGCCGGATCCTTGAACACCTCCTGCCAGTTGTCGGCGCGCAGCCAGGCGAACTCGTCGACGCGGGTGATGCCGTGGCGAGTGTCCTCGACGGGACGCCGCTCGGTGCGCGGCGCTGGCATGTCCGGGAAAGGGCTCTTCGTCATCGGGCTGGGTCTCTGTCTGTTGAATGCGGAATGAACGGTTCGATCAGGTGGAGTTCAAGTAACAGAAATTAGATGTGCCGACATGGTCGCGAAACCCCGCACTGCCATCTTGCGCCAAACCTAGAGGACATCATGAAGACCGCACTGATCGCCGCCTCTCTCTTCTTCGCCGTCGCCGCAGCAGCGGGCGAGGCTCGCGCCGCCGCCTTCTCGGCCTGGCAGGTGACCAACGTTCCGTGGGGCGATACCCTGAACGTACGCAAGTATCCAGCCAGCTATTCGCAGAAACAGTCGGCCTATCCGAACGGGGCCGTGCTGCAGATGACGGGCCGCTGCACGGACGGACTCAACCTGTTCGATATTTCCGGCAAGTCGGACTGGGCGCAGAAGCAGGCCGTGCGCTACCGCTGGTGCGAGGTCTGGCACGACCCGAAGCAGAACGGCGATTTCACCACCGGCTGGGTCTACGGCAAGTACATTCGCCCGTATTGAAGACCAGAACGAATTCCCTTGAAGCGCCCCGATCGGCCAGACCGCGGGGCGCTTTCGTTTGCCGGATGTCGGAAAAGTTGAAGCTTCTCCGCGCCGCAGCCGGCTGAAATCACCGCGGAATGCCTGCGAATCCGGTAGTTTACCAAGCGGTAACGATACGCGGGTGTCTTCGGCTATGCATATTCAATTCCTTGGGAGTATCCCGTATTGGTTGCATGCCGTGATGCGCAGACTATTCTGTTCTCCGCAAAACGATGTTTTTCCGCTCAGATCTTCGAAATCGCAATTGACTTATACTGTAAGCCACTCCATTTGTGACGCCGGGATTGCGAATCGAAGGGCAATCTGTTTCCGCGCCTTCGCAATCCTTGCGGATACAGGCCAAGCCCAATCTTTCCTGAAGTACTAGCCAAGGGGCACTGCAATGGACATCAACGAAACCGGCCTAAGAAGCGGCGATACGCTCATTGAACTTACCGCGGACGTCGTCGCCGCCTATGTGAGCAACAATCCCGTACCCGTATCCGAACTGCCGAATCTGATCGCCGACATTCACGCCGCGCTCGGTCGCGTCGGCGGCAACGTCGAAGCACCGCCGGCCGAGAAGCAGAAGCCGGCCGTCAACCCGAAGAAATCCATCCATGACGAGTATCTGATCTGCCTCGAGGATGGAAAGAAGTTCAAGTCGCTGAAGCGCCACCTGATGACCCACTACGGCCTGTCGCCCGACGCCTATCGCGAGAAGTGGGGTCTCGATGCGAGCTACCCGATGGTCGCGCCGAACTATGCCGCAGCGCGTTCGCAGCTGGCCAAGAAGATGGGCCTGGGCCGCAAGCGCAAGTAAGCCGTATCCGGCTGACGGAATCGGAATGGCGCCCGCGGGCGCCATTTTCGTTTTCGCGACGCGTCACGCGCAGCATCAGTCGATCAGCCGATCGAGCGCCTGCTTGAGCGCGATGTGCCTGTTGATGTCGTAGCTCCAGTGCCGCCGCACTCCCTTGAGCCGTTCGCGCTCGATCAGGCGGGCGATGCGCGCCGTGATCCGGCGGCGCTCGCTGCCGGTGGAAGCGAGCGCATCGTCGAGGTCTATGCCCGAGATGAGGAAGAAGGCGACGGTCTGGCGCGCCTGGCTCTCGATTTCGTCATTCTGCTGCCGGAACCGGCGCGCCTCCCTGGATAGTTCCTTCATCTCGTCGCTCCGTGGATTGCGGACCGACTCTGCCCCGCGGGCTGGAGCCTGCGGATAGATTTGCAGCACGATCGAAGACACCAGCGCGAATTCGTCAATCAAATCAAAGGAAGTGCAATCACAAGAGAGGAAATCTTTCCTACTTCTGTTCACATCTCGCGGCCCTGTCGATATAAGAAGAAATTCCTATTGCCGATGGAGGACACGAGTGGCGACGACCCAGGCCCTGCGCAGCGATCCGAAGCACGAGCCGGACCCGCAACCGCGACGTTTCACCGTCGTTCGTTCGGTCCATCGCCTCGAGCGCAGCGTCGAACTGTGCGAGTGCATGATCGACATCGCAGCCGCACTCTACAATGTCAGCGGCCGCGACCTGCGCCACCCCGGCCGCTCGTCGCATCCGGTCGCCCGCGTGCGGCAGATCGCCATGTATGTCGCCCATGTCGTCCTTGGCCTGTCGATGAACGAAGTGGGCAGGGGCTTCGGCCGAGACCGCACGACCGTGCTGCACGCCTGCCACCTCGTCGAGGACATGCGCGAGGACCAGGACTTCGACCGGATCATCGCCATGACGGAGCGCGTCGCCAGCGCGGCGCTGCGCAACCGCGGCGGGGCATACTGATCATGGCGAACGACAAGACTGCAGAATGGCTGGCGCTCTGCGCCATCGCGAACGGAAAATGCCGCCTCGCGCAGGGCGACAGTCCGCAGGACGTTATCCTGACTGATGCGGAAGGCGGGCTACACCGCACCGACCCCGCGATACTGCGCACGCTCGTTCGCGAGGCGCTGGTCCAGCGCCGCGGGGAGCGGTTGATGCTGACGGTGCTGGGCAGGGCGCTTCTGCGCCGGCAGGGAGGGTCCGATCCCTTCCAGGCGCCGCGTCAGGATCTGGAGCTCGTCGAAATCGAGACGCCGGACGGCCGCGCGACCGCCCTGGTGAATTTGGCAGAATCGCCACTCAGGCAACTGATGCAGCTGAAGACCCGGAACGGGGACGCCTTCCTGACCAGACGGGAGTTTGAGGCGGGCGAGCGGCTGCGCGCCGATTACACGCGCGCGCAGATGATGCCCCGGCTCGGCGCCAATTGGGAGCAACCGATCGCGACCGGCCGTCGCGGTGGCACGGCGGCCGACCTGTCGGACGGGGCGATCGCGGCGCGCATGCGCGTCGAGCGCGCGATCGACGACGTCGGGCCGGAACTGTCCGGCGTGCTGATCGACGTCTGCTGCTTTCTCAAGGGTCTGGAGACGGTGGAGAGCGAGCGGGGCTGGCCGGTGCGTTCGGCCAAGCTCATGCTCAAGACGGCCCTGGGCGCGCTGTCGAGGCATTATGAGCCGCCGGGAACCGACCGGAGGCGGTCCCAGAGCATCTCCTGGGGCGGCGAAGGCTATCGGCCGTCTATTTCCGGCTAGGGACTCACACAGCGGCGGCCGCGTCGCGGCGGATGCGCGCGACCATCGAGCGAAGACCGTTGGCGCGCTGGGGCGTCAGATGCTCGTCGAGCCCGAGGCGCTTCAGCACCGCCTCGGCGTCGATCTTCGCGATCTCGCTGGCGCGCCGGCCCGAGAACAGGGCAAGCATGATGGCGACCAGGCCGCGCACGATATGCGCATCCGAATCGCCGGCGAAGCGCATCACGGGATCGGGCCCGTCGCTGCGCGTCGTCTCCAGCCAGACTTGGCTGACGCAGCCCTGCACCTTGTTCTGCGGCGTGCGCGCCGATTCGGGGAAGGGTGGCAGGTCGCGTCCGAGATCGATGACATAGCGATAACGGTCTTCCCACTCGTCGAGAAATTCGAAATCCTCGAAGATCCGCTCTATGCCGGGGCTGAACAGGGTATCGCTCATGGCCTGCATATAGGGCGAAAGGGGCCGTCGTCACAATGGCGGCGGGCGAAGACCGGCGCGAAGCCGTCGAGCCTAGTTTGCCGGCGCCTCGGATGCCGCTGCGGGAACGGCTTTGGCCGGCGCCACCGTGCCGGTGGTCGTCGCATCGGGTTCGCCGACCTTCTCGTCCAGCAGTTCGAAGGCGATGCGCGAGGCCTCGCGGGCCCTGACGCCGATCGTATGGAGCGCGGCCTTGCCGGTGAGGCAGACGTCGGGCTTGCGCTCGCAGATGCCGCTCAAGTCGCCGACCGCTTCGCGGGCGGCCGAAAGCGCCTGGATCGGGCCGACCGTGTCGGTATCCGAATCGCCCGAACCGCCGAACGGAATGATCAGGAGTACGAGCGAAAACCAGAAGGTGCAGCGGATCAGAAAGCCCATCGTGCCAGTCCCCGTATCGGGCGCCTTCTCCACGCGGTTCGCCCTCGACACGGACACTATGGCAAGGCCGGGGAAATAGCGGCTTGCGGCGAAAGCGACGATTTGGCGCGAATTCGCTTCAAGTTTGAGAAAGCGGGATTTGAGTCGAATTCGATGAAAGATTGAATCATCGCGTTAACTTCCGGATAACCATATAAGCGATTGAAATCACGTAGTTTATCCAGATTCCTTGCTGTTCCGGTCGGGCTTTTCGCGTTCGCCAGCGGGGACACGGCCGCATAACGCCACGTTTACCATGAGCGAATTTCCCGCCCGAACGGTGCGCCGAGAGGCCGCGTTTGGCCGGTTCGGCAGCACGAAAGGGGCCAGCCTTATTCATTCTTTAAAGGCTGGGTGCGAGGGTCGGACCAAGGAAGCGATCCGCCTCGCGGAACTGTTTCGGGTAGACCGGTTTTGAGTTCAGTAACCTCCAGCGTCACAGGGTTCTCGGCGGGAATGTCCGCGGGCTGCGACCGTCTCGTCGCGCCCTCGGTCGCCGGGCCGGAACGCGCCCGCCAGCGCCGCTTCATCGCCGTCCTGCTCGCCGGTCCGTTCGTGCTGGCAGCGGCCTGGCCGACGGCCTTCGCGGCCGGCCTTGCGCGCGATCTCGGCTTCGGCCTCCTGGCTCTCGGCTTTGCCCTCGCGTGGGCGCTCGTCGCATTCGTCGCCGCGCGGGCGAGCCTGAAGCGTGTGGCGCCGATCGCGCTTGCCGGCGCGGCGGTCGTGCTCGGCGTGGCCATCGCGGGGGCGGGCGGCCTTTCGTCGCCGGCGGTCCTGCTCGCGGGCGCGCTCGTCTTCGAATCCTGGTGGGTGATGCGGACCGGCGCTGCGCTGCGCTGGGGTGGCCTCTCCGCGGTCGCGGCCATTCTTGCCCAGCCTGTTCTGTTCATGACCGGAATCGCGTCGCCCGTCCTCTTCACGCCGTGGTACTGGATCCTGCCGCTGGCCTATGCGGCACTGGTCGCGCCGCGTCTTGCGAGCGCGGTGCGCGAGGAGATCGAGGCGATGCGCCAACCACGCGAGACTGCGGTCGAGGACGTCCTCGACGCGGTGATCCTGCGCATTGCGCGCGGCGGCGAGACGGTGGACGCGGGCGGCCGGGCCGAGGCGCTGCTCGGCGTCGTCCCGGAACTGCTGCTCGGCGAGGGCTTCTTCGAGCGCGTGCATGTGAGCGACCGGGTCGGGCTGATGCGCGCGCTGGCCGACGCCGAGGGCGGTCATTTCGAGTTCGAACTGCGCCTGCGCGTCGCGGGCGACAGCGCCGGCACGTTCCGGTCGTTCGCGGCCGAGCTGCACGGCGGCGCGCCGCGCCTGCTCGTGCTGCGCGAGAACCGCGAGGTCGAAGGCTTACGCCGGCAGCTCGCCGAGGCGCGCGAACAGGTCGCGAGCAGCGATATCGCCAAGGCGCGCTTCCTCGCCGCCGTCAGCCACGAACTGCGCACGCCGCTGAACGCCATCATCGGCTTCTCCGACATGCTGGCCTACGAGATGGTCGGCAAGTTCTCCGATCCACGCCAGAAGGACTATGCCTGCCTGATCCGCGATTCCGGCAGCCACCTGCTCGGGGTCGTGAACTCGATCCTCGACGTGTCGAAGATCGAATCGGGCGCTTATCCGATCCGGCAGGAGCCGTTCGTCTTCGCCGAGGCGGCGGCGGCCTGCCATGCGATGCTGGCGCTGCAGGCGGCGGAGAAGTCGGTGGAACTGCAGAACCGCGTCACGCCCTCCGCCGGCGAGATCTGCGCCGACCGGCGCGCCGTGCAGCAGATCCTGATAAACCTCCTTTCCAACGCGGTGAAGTTCACGCCGCGCGGCGGCTCGGTGACGCTCGATGCGCGCCGCAACGGCCGCGTGCTGACCTTCGAGGTGTCGGATACCGGCATCGGCATTTCCGAAGAAGACCTTGCCCGCCTCGGCCGTCCCTTCGTGCAGGTGCACAACGACTACACCCGCCAGTTCGACGGGGCGGGTCTCGGGCTTTCGATCGCCAAGGGCCTGGTGGCGCTGCACGGCGGTGCGATGTCGATCCAGAGTTCGCCGGGCGCCGGCACGGTGGTGACGGTCAGCCTGCCGATCGAGGCGCATACGGCTTTGCCCGTGCACGAACCGAAGGCAGCGGAAGCGGAGGTTGAGGAGTACGACAGTGCGGCGTTCCGAAAGTCGGCTTGAAGAAGACAGCCCCGTCGCCGCCTTCCTGCGCGACGGCATGTTCGCGGCGGGAGCGGCGATCTCGCGCAATCCGGTGCTGGTCGGCGGCACGACCGCCTTTCTCGTGACGCTGTTCTACGTTTCCGCCAACGCACTGTGGTACCAGCCGCAGCCGCATGCCAGTGCCTTCTTCATCACCCGCGACATGCCGGAATACACAGCGCCCGCGCCGCAGAGCGGACCCTTCCAGGACGAGCAAGACCATTCCGCCGCGCCACGTCCCGTGGCGGATCCGACCGTCCAGCAGGTGCAGGGCATGCTGAACGACCTCAACCTCTACACGGGCTCGGTCGACGGCATCGCCGGGCCGCAGACGAAGAAGGCGATCGCCGACTACCAAAAGCTGGTCGGCCTCGACCCGTCCGGCGAGATCGACCAGAGCCTGCTCGACGAACTGATGGCGCGCCGCGCGCCGGAGGCAACAGGCGAGGATCTGCCGCCCCCGCCGGCCCCCCGCCCGTCGCGGGGTGAGACAGCGTCGCTGGCGACACCCCAACCCCGCGACGACATCCTCAAGATCCAGGCCGGGCTCAAGGCCTTCGGTCATGACGGCATCGAGATCGATGGTGTCCTCGGCCTCAAGACCAGGACCGCCATCCGCGAGTTCCAGTCGCTCTTCGGCCTGCCGGTGACCGGCGAGCCCGACGAGAAGCTCATCGCCAAGATGAAACAGATCGGCTTGACCAACTGACAGCCATCGCGCAGGGACAGCCATGCGCGTCACCAGCGACCTGTGGGTTGCCGCCCTGTTGCGGCGGATCTTTTCCGAAGGCGGCTTCGGCGCCGTGCTGAGGCGCGGTGGCGACAGCGCCGGCGCGATCTTCATCGTCATGCGCGACAGGATGGGGGAGGCGGTTCTCTACGGGCCCGCGCCGCAGACGGGCTATGACGATGCCAAGCCCGACGACCGGCTGTTTGTAGAGTTGATGAAAACCACCGAAGAGACGCGGATCGACGAACGGCTGGCAAAGGAGATGCGGTTCGATCCGGACCTGTGGCTGGTCGAGGTCGAGCCGGGAAAGCCCGGCGCGGACCTCTTCCCGCTCATGAAGTCCTGATCATGACGCCCACAGACGCCGCCCCTCTTCGGGCGGCTGGGCGGTTTCGCCCTGCGACCGGCGCAGGACGGCGGCGATGCTGTCGGCCAAGAGCCGCCGGATCTCGTCGCGTCCGGCGTCGACACGGATCAGCTCAAAATGCTCGACGAACAGCCGGATCGACTCCGTGTTCGGATGCGCCTGCGGATCGATGGCGCTGACGAGGAGGAACGCCTGCTCGGCGTTGAGACCGAGTCCGCGCAGCACGAGCATCAGTGAACGCCGCCGCGCCCGTAGCGAAAGCGGTGCCGCTTGCGAGAAGTCCAGGCCGGCGATGTCGGCGAGCGCGGTC
This sequence comes from Mesorhizobium sp., assembly GCA_019635735.1. Taxonomy (GTDB): domain Bacteria; phylum Pseudomonadota; class Alphaproteobacteria; order Rhizobiales; family Rhizobiaceae; genus Mesorhizobium_A. The sequence goes on along the minus strand of JAHBYX010000001.1, from coordinate 617,177 downwards.
TGGAAGAGGGCGGAAACGCCGGTGAGCGCCGTCTCGCGCAGCTTGTCGCGGACGGCGGGATCGACCTGGACATTCCGGTCGGCGCTCGCCGGCTGAGCGTCGCCGCCCACCGCCATCATCGCGCGCAGCCGGGCTCGGGCTTCCTCGCCCCTGCCGCCCGGGCGCGACGGCTCCAGGCTGGGCGACAGCACGATCTCCTCCTCCAGCGAAGGTGCCTTCTCCGGCTCCGGCACCAGTTCGGCCTGCTCGGATGCGGACGTCGCCGCCTCGAGCGCCCGGATGAGGCGTGCAATGGCGGGATTGAGGTCGCCGCGGCCGGCAATCGCGCGGGCATGGCCGATGCCGTGGTGGGCGATGAGGGAGACGAGGTCGAAGTCGCTCAACGCCGGAGATCGCATCAGGACCGGCGCGGAAATCTCGATCGGCTCGGCGGCGAGCCGGCGCACCAGCAGGACCGGCGCGCGGCGGCACTCGGACAGGGCGGCGGCAACATAGCGGCGGGCTTCGACCGAGACATGCTCGTAGTGGGGGAGGGTGAGATCGTCGAGCTGGGATGCGTCCTGGCGTGTCGGCCGGGTCAGCGCGCAATAGGCGGAGACGGACGCGCGGAACAGCCGTTCGGCCCTGCCTTCTTCGCCCCGGAGCGCGATCTGTCTGAAATCGGAGGTTGACACGGACACTGCTGACACTTGACGCGGAACTGGGTCGTGACCGGCCGAATGTGGCTGATTTCACGGACACCCGGGAGTGTAGTGGCGATCCGTTAGCGGTCCGTTAACCGTATGAGGGTCTGATCGGCAGACAGTTGAGTTGCAGTCGCAAGGAGTGGTCAACCGGAAAGGCGGGACAAATGGCGACGATACTGGATTTCAGGCAGAAACCGGCAGCAAACCCGAGACCGCGTAGCGGGGACCCCTGCGAGGTCGTCTTCTTCACCGGCGTGCGCTACGAGCGCGGCACATCCGCCGACGGACGCAGGATCGATCCGAAACTCGATGACCGCAGGACCGGCGCGCAGTCGACCCTTCCCGCCTGAATCCTCACCCCGCTCCGGTCTCGCAGCGCGCCGCCGCGAGATGCCGATCGACGATCTGCCGCCAGCTCGGGTCCGGCACGAAGCTGCGCAGGATGATCATACCTTCGCCGATGTCGGATTCGACGAAGACGGCGTTTTCGTAGTTGGCGGGCATTGCCTTGCGCAGCTCGATGAGCTGCACCGGGCTCGCCACGACCACATCGAGCACGCCTCCGGTCGCCGTGCGGTCGTTGAGGCTGAAGACGTTCTGTCCGCGGCGATCGAAAATCGACAGCGACCAATAGGGCACAGACCCGGCCGAGAAGATGTGGACGGAACCGTCGCGGAGGTCGAAGCGGCAGGCCGCGACCTCGAACATCGGATCGGCGGCCGCCACCGCCTTGGCGGCCGGGCCATTCCGGTCGAGCCGGTGAACCGCGTAGGGCGGCCCGACCTCGGATACCAGCGCCCAGGAATCGCGCTCGGAGAAATAGGGGATCAGCAGGATGATCGCGATATGCGCGATCCCGGCCCCGACGAGCCCGATGAGCAGGGCGTAGATCCACCTACCCATCGCAGCCGATCCTCAGGACTTGCGGCAGTTCGGTCTCCGCGATGTCCTCGTTGGAGGCGACCGGCGTGTCGTAGAGTGTGAGCACGAGGCGCATGGCACCCTGGCCGTCCAGAGCGAGCCAGTTGCCGGGCGCGGGGTGGCGGCTGGCGACGACCACGACCGAGCTGTCGGCCTCGCGCAGCAGGGCAAGGGAGGAGAGCGCAGCCGCACGACCATCCGGCGCGCCGTCGGCTGCGTTAGCCGCGGCGACATGCACGGTCCAGAACCGCGCCGACGGCACCTCGCCCTCGATCCGGTAGCTGCATTGACGGCGCAGCGGCTCGCCGCCGGAATCGCGGGCGGTGGAAAACGAGATGCCCTCGGCCCGGCCGAGCGGCAGGTCCGCCTCGCGCGCAACGCGCGCCTTGGAGTAGGGATCCGCCTGCGGCGAACCCGCGTCGGGATAGGCGGTCCAGCCGCGCACGGTGAGCGCGCCGACGCCCTCCGCGCTCTCGAGCGCGTACCAGGCGCTCGCAGCCCCGCCGCCCACGGCGATCACCGACGACAGGAGTATGGTCAGGGCATCGCGCAGCATCGGGGAGGGTGGGTCTGGAGGGTTTGGAGGAAGACGCCAACCGGTCTATCGCCATCGCGCACCAGCGCGCAAGCCCGCGTTACAGCGCCGACAGCGTCTCGCTGGCCGGCGGCGCGATCTTCGGCGCATCGTGGAAGCGCTTCGACAGGCCGAGAAGAAAGGCCGTGGTTTCGGCCGAGAGAACGCGCGGCAGTTCGGCGACGGGTGCGGCGTCCTCCGCCGGCTTCGCCGCGGCGACGGCCGGCTCCTTCGGCTTGTCGACGAACGGGTTGTCGATCAGCGGGATCGGCTTCAGCTCGACGTTCTGGTGCGCATAGGCCATCAGCCGCTGCCAGGTCATGGCCGGCAACGAGCCGCCGGTCATGTTGCGGGTGGGCGTCGATTCGTCGTTGCCCATCCACACCGCCGCCAGATAGTTGCCGGTGAAGCCGACATACCACGCGTCCTTGTAGGCCTGGGTGGTGCCGGTCTTGCCCGCGCTCCTAATCCCCGGCAGCGCCGAGCGGCGGGCGGTGCCGATTTCGGGGATTTGGACCATGATCGAGTTCATCGAGGCCACCGCCTGTTCCGACAGCACCCGGCGCGGCGGCCGGGCGTCGCGGGCGTGGTCGTAGACCACCTCGCCCGAATGGGTGGTGATCTGGGTGATGCCGTGGCGCGTGCCGGCCATGCCGCCGTCGGCGAAGACCTGGTAGCCGGTCGCCTGGTCCATCACGGTGAGGCCCGACGTGCCCAGAACCATCGTTTTGTCCGAGAACACCGGCGATTCGACGCCCATGTCCTCGGCCAGCTTCTTGATCGGCGCGATCGTCAGGTGCTCCTTGGCAAGCCGCACCGGCACGGTGTTGATCGACTTGATCAGCGCGGTGGCCAGCGTCACCCGCCCCGAATAGCCGCGCCCGTAGTTCTTCGGCGACCAGTTGCCCCAGGAGATCGGCCCGTCGGAGACCACCGAGTCGGGCGTGAAACCCTTCTCCATCGCCAGCGCGTAGACATAGGGCTTGAACGACGAGCCGGTCTGCCGCTCGGCCTTGGTGGCGCGGTTGAACTGGCTCTCGCCGTAGTCGCGCCCGCCGACGATGGCCCGCACCGCGCCCGAATGGTCGAGCACCACGATCGCGCCCTGCTTGACGCCGTAATCCTTGCCGTACTGGCGCAGGTGGAACTCGAGCGACTCTTCGGCCGCGCGCTGGATGTTGAGGTCGATCGTGGTGCGCGCCACGACCGAGTGCGACGGCGCCTTGGCCGCGATGCGCTTGACCTCGTCGAAGGCCCAGTCGAGGAAATAGTCGGGCCGCGAGGCATCGCCCCGGTCGATGGGCGTCGCCGGATTGCGCCTGGCCGCCAGCACCTGGCCCTCGGTCAGGAAGCCGCCGTCGACCATCGTGGTGAGCACGACGTTGGCCCGCGCGCGCGCCGCCGGCAGGTTGATGTGCGGGGCATATTTGGCCGGCGCCTTGAACAGGCCGGCCAGCATCGCCGCTTCCGCGAGGTTGACCTCCTTGATGCCCTTGCCGAAATAGAAATCGGCCGCCGCCGTGATGCCGAACGTGCCGCCGCCCATGTAGGCGCGGTCGAGATAGAGCTGGAGGATCTCCTTCTTGGTGAGGTTGACCTCCAGCCACACCGCCAGGAACGCCTCCTTCACCTTGCGCTCGATGGTGCGCTCGTTGGTGAGGAACAGGTTTTTTGCCAGCTGCTGCGTCAGCGTCGAGCCGCCCTGGACGACGGAATTGGCGCGCACGTTCTCGCTCATGGCGCGGAAGAGGCCGAGAAAGTCGATGCCGTAATGCTCGTAGAAGCGCCGGTCCTCGGTGGCGAGCACGGCCTTCACGACATGGTCGGGCATCTCGTCGACGGGTACTGAATCGCGCTGGATGATGCCGCGCTGGCCGATCTCGTTGCCGTAGCGGTCGAGGAAGGTGACGGCATATTCCTGCTGCGCGCGCCAGTCCTTGGACGTCTCCTCGAAGGCGGGCATGGCGAGCGCGAGCAGGATGACGGCGCCGGCCGTGCCGAAGGTGAAGCTTTCCGACGCGAGCTCGACCAGCCCGCGCCGCCAGCCCGACACGCGGAAGCGGCGGAAGAAGATGGTGATATTTTCCCACCATTGGCCGAGCTTGAAGCCGAGATCATAGAGCGAGGAATCGATCCAGGCGTCGAGCTCGAGCAGCCTCGTCGCCCTTGGTGCTCTCGATTTCCTCGTCTCGAACGGATCGTCCATCTCTCGTCAGCCCGCCGCCGGCGGCCGCAGCAATGCGGCAAAGCGCGGCAATTTCGGGGCAGCCCCCGCCCCTCAGGCCGCCCTTGTCTTCTATTTCGCGGAGAGGGACAAGGCGGATTCGGGCGGGGATACGGAAAGGTGATGGGGGGAGGGTGGCGGCGTTGGGGAAGTGAATGTCTGGATGGGGGCCGTGTGCTGTCGGCTTTCAGTTAGTCGATCAGGCAAGCTGTCGTCCCGGTACGCCGCCGCGATGCATCAGGAGCATGGCACCGCCGGCCAAGAGGCCGCACGGGAAATTGTGGCGGTTGCGGCCGATGCAAATCGCGTCGGCTAGAATCGCGGTGAGGTAGCGGAGGCTTTTGCAGTGCTTGTCGTCGCGCGTTGCCAATCCGCGCTGGCCAGAATGTGTACATCCGCGATCATTGAGTCGGCTGGCGTCGGAAGCTGGATTAAGCAGCATTGGCAAGTCCGTCATCACAGGGGTCAAGGATGTAACTTTGTTCGCCGTCCGAATACCGTAAGCGTTGGAACCTGCGGAGCTAAAACGCCGATCAAACGGAAACATTACGCCTATGTGAAACGCCTCACATTCAGCCACTGATTCTTACAGTAAGATAGTATTTTGAAGATGCAGTACTATCAATGCTGCCTTCACATCGATTTAATAAATAGATCGTGCCGCTTAGGGGGGCTGTGTATAATATCAACAAGGGATTTCTCGTAGGCGGATCATGCAAATATGTCGCAACCAAGAAAATGGGCGGCATCCTGAACCCTCGCTTTCTAATTATTCACTATACAGCGGGCGCATCTTTTGAATCTGACGTTCGCTCGCTATCGACCGACGTTGTCCAGTCGTCGGTCCACTTGGTTATTGGGCGGAGCGGCGAAATTATTCAAATTGTACCGTTCAACCGAGTAGCTTGGCATGCTGGCGAAAGCCGCTGGGGCAACCTTAGTGGAATGAATCAGCACTCCATTGGGATTGAGTTGTCTAATGCCGGCCTCCTAAAAAGGGATGCTACTGGAACATACCGCACCTGGTGGGGAGGCTCAGTTCCCGCAGCTGAGGTAATGGAGGCGGCACATGCAATGGGTGGGCCCGTGCATGGTTGGCATATGTATACTCAGGGGCAAATGAACGCTCTGCTTGAAGTGGCCGGTTTCCTGCAATCGAAGTTCAACTTTCTAGATATCCTCGGTCACGACGATGTCTCTTGGCCACGAAAGACGGACCCTGGTCCGGCCTTTCCGATGGGTGCGCTTCGGTCGAGGGTTCTAGGTCGCAACTAGCCACCCGCAGAGAGGGCCGAGCTGTGAAGCGCTTCTTCTTCTGGTTTGGACTACTAGTTTGCGTAGTCAGCGCAGGTGCCACGCTCAGTTCGAGCGGTTGGAGGGCTCACGCTCAGCCTGCAGACGATGACGCGGTGCCCCCACCGCAGGATCAGCTGTGCAAAATCGTATACGTCGTCGTTGCCCCTGTTCGATGCCCCACCCAATGCCTGGAATACTTGAGATGCACCGGGAAGCCTGCGCAAGCCCTTAGTTGCGTCCAGAGCGCTTACTGTTGAGGCGGCTATGTGGAGCTTAGCCGTTTGGAAAGAGACTGTCGTGAGCACCTATCGGCACGTGGCGCGGCCGAGCATGCTGATTGCCGGCTCCGCGGTGGTGGCGGCGCTGGCATTCGTGCTTGCGGGTCAAGATCGCGCACCACGCGATGCAGGCGAGCAGATATATGTGGACAGCCCAGAGGTGTATACCCGTGAGCGGCTCATCAACGAACGTTTGTCGGAGGAAGCTTGGCTGCTCTCTGAACTTGAGAAGGTCGATAAATACGAACCGAAGATCTCGACGATTGTAGGCGGGGATGGCCGCAGCCGCGTATGGATCGGAACAGGCCCGGATACTGTAGAGGAAGGATCTCAAGAACCTAAGCCTCAGACTTCACTGACACCTCAGCCGCTCGAAGTATCTCCTCAACTTGAGAACCCCGATCCTCTTCAGCCGACGGCTCCGTCAGCTTCGTCGCCTCAGCAGGTTGGTCCAGCCCGGCAGTCAGAAGTATCAGAGAATGCACATCGCGGCCCTCGAAAACGGGATGACCGGGATCTGGGGATAACCTTTGATCAGTCCTTCAAGCTGAGGAGCTCCTATCGGAGCATGATTAGGCAACGCCTTGTCGAAAACAAGCTTGACGACAGGCATGATCTTTCTGGCAACTCTCTCTACATACTAAAGTTCGATACGACGGTTTTCAACGTCCCCTCAAACCAACATCAGGCGCTGACGCAGATTAACATCCTTCCCCCAGCCAGGCTTCCTGCGGTCGCTACAGTGGAACGCCAGTTCGCGCCTGAACAAGCGCAGGCGCGTATAGCGTATTTTTCCGACATATACGATCGATGGCTGCGGAACGTGGAAGAGCGTATCAATCGCGTCATAAAAACGGAAATGGAGCGACTTAAGCTGGGGGAGATCAGTGTACCGCGCTTAGAGGCGACGTTTAGGCGTGCTATTCAGGCCTGGGGGCGGGAAGGACGGCACAATGACTGTAACGCCACACCCAAGTTCAGTTCCGAATGCACAGGGTCCTTGAACGAGCTGTTCAGAAACGACCCATCCTTCTTCGATGCCGTTGCGAACGTGGTGGCAACTCGAGCGGTTGCGGAAGTCATCGGTGTAGATCTAAACGAAATAGACGTTACAAAGACGGAGGCGGTGACGAAGCTCGCCGGGTTCCAGTCGAACGTATCCTTTCTCGCCATTCGCCACGATCCCGCAAAGATACTGCACATCTATTTCCACTCACGGTCTCGTGTGGCGGACACCCCGGTGGTAAAAGCCGGTCGGCATGTCGTCCAATATACATCCCGGGGTAGGAAGTGTTCCACGCCGCCGGAATTACCTATCGCTTCGCAGACAGAAGATTACCAGAGTGTGATATTCGAGGGCAGTGAGGGGGGATTGCCGGACACCATCGACTTTTTTAGGACTAATGTTGAGCCGCAGCTTGCGACGGTAGGGGCGGAGCTAAAAAAAACTGCCCTTTGGACCGGAGTGAATTACGGCCAATTCGAAGAACAGTTGAAAAAAGCGGGGCAAAAAGAGGCATGTGCAACGGAGGTGCGGGGCACGCTGGAGGTCGGACTGGTCCGCTTCATGGAGCGGCTTTCCCGGTTCGGGAGCTATAGTTACAGTGTTCTCCCCAAGGAAAACTCGGTTGCGATAAAAAGCGATATTAAAAGAGAGATCGGTCTGTCTTCCCAAACATCGTGGTTTGGCTACGATCTCGGCAAGATAGATCAGACTGCCTCATTGGCGCTTCGCCCACTCCTTTCAACGTTTGGCGAAATCAACCTGGAGGATGGGGTTCAGGAAGAGAATATGCCCTCTCCGATTGTTGGTTGGATCGTCGATCCGGCGGTTCTTTTCGGGGACAAGATCGCCTCGCTGGCATCTGTTTCTGAATCTGTCCTTGCGATCGTTTCGGTACCCGCTTGGTGGCCGGAAATTCAGTTGAGAGTCCACACCCGCTGGCTGGACCGTTGGGGCAGACCGCTTCCAGAGCGAACCCCCCAGTCGAAAACTTACCGCGTACAGTTGCCACGCAATCAGGAGCTCTTAGACCCGCTTGTGTTCGATCAGAATCGTCGCGGGCCTGTGGTAACCGAGGTGCTCCTGACCGAGGAGGGAAGAAGCAAGGCCGGGTGTGGCTCGCGCAGTGTGACATTGATTGGTCAGCGGCTGTGGAGAAACACTGCAGTGACAATCGGGAGTGTCCGCGCATCCGAGATTTCGGTCCTACCGGACATGAGTGCGGTGGTAGCAACCTTCGGGAAGAATCTTTCCGAAGGGATCACTGGAAAGCTGATGGTTTGGACCAGCGAGGGATTCGCAAACGCTCCGACCCAACGGGCGGTGTCGATCCCGCCAGTTGACGGACCGTGTACGTCTTATTAGAGCCGAGGACAAAGCGATGAACAACCGGTTAGAACGTCGAGTGATAGCAGCGGCAGTATTAGCCTCGCTACTGGGAGCCGTTTCGATAGCGCATGCTCAGTTTCCGGTTCGATATGGCGTGATCTGCCAAACCAACTGGGGCGCCTGCCAAGTCGCGCCGGCGCCCGTGGGGAGCCTTTGCTTGTGCGGGTCGGCTACTGGCTTCATACGGGAATAGGCTGATTCTGGGCGGTCGAGAGCTCGACCAGAGGGGCGATCGCGTGTGGCCGCATTAATTGGCATCTTGCCGCGGATATTAGCCCGAAATACCGATACAAAATGGCTACGCTTAGCTAGACGGTTGCGGCTAGAGCGATCAGCGAGAATGACGTCAGCAAAACGTCTATAGTTTGCCGCCAAGCTTCGCTCTTAACCTCCGAAACCGGTGCATTCCGCTACAACGGAATGGAATCAATCTTTCCTTGAACTCAACGTTCCACACTACGATGCTTTTAGGTGTTGTCGCTAGACTTCATCCGTCGTCTGATACAGCGGCAGGGCGATCAAAAGCGTGGACCGACCCGCAAACCACCGCCGGGCGGCGCGAGCCGTCCGCCAACGCCCTCACGCCCATCCCCTCCGCAACCTCCCCCATTTCCTGCTACACCTCCCCGTCACTGGTCTCGTGGGGCAGGCAGGTGCGCATCGCGGTTACACGGTATGCTCTGAGCGCAGACGCGCGGATTGCCTATCAGGCGGTCGGGCACGGGTCGCTCGACCTCGTGCTGGTTCCGGGCTTTCCGTCGAACCTCGAGATCCTGTGGGAGGATCCGGACTACGGCCGGCTGGTCAGGCGGCTCTCGGCCTTTGCGCGGCTGATCCTGGTCGAGCCGCGCGGCTCGGGGCTGAGCGACGGGCTCGACCCGCGCGCGCCGCCCGATCCGCGGGCGCGGGTGGACGATATCCGCGCCGTCATGGACGCCGCCGGCTGCGGACGGGCCGCGCTCTTGGGCGCGTCGGACGGCGCGGCGCAGGCGCTGCTGTTTGCCGCGACATATCCCGAGCGGACGCGGGCGCTGGTGCTCTGCGGCGGCTATGCCTCTTTCGCCGACGCGGTGGCGGACGCGAGGCGGCTGCGCGCCCAGGCGGAGGCCGGCGAGGTGGCGTGGGGCACGGGCGCCACGCTGGCGCGGCTGGCGCCGGGGCGGGCCGACGACCGGGCCTTTGCCGAGTGGTGGGGGCGGCTCGAGCGCCTGTCGGCGAGCCCGACGGCGGCGCTGACGCAGATGCGGGCGGCGGCCGCGATCGACGTGCGCGGCGCGCTGCCGGCGGTCGCGGCACCCGTGCTCATCCTGCACCGGAGCGACGACGCGCATGTGAGGGTCGAGGCCGGCCGGCAGCTGGCGCGGGCGCTGAAGGAGGCGCGGCTGGTCGAACTGCCGGGGCGCGAGCATCCGGTCTGGCTGGGCGACGTCGATGCGGTGGCCGACGTCGCCGAGGAGTTCCTGACCGGCGAGCGCTCGGTGGCGCGCGGCGACCGGGTGCTGGCGGCGCTGCTGGTCGCGCGGGTGGTGGGCACGTCGGGCAGTCAGCTCGCGGCGGGCCGGGAGGAGCGCATGGACCTGTTCCGCGAGGCGGTGGCGAAGATCGCGGCGCGGCACGGCGGCGATGCCCGCTGGGCGGGCGCGGAGCGGATCGACGCGCTCTTCAGCGGCGCCGCGCGGGCGGCGAGTTGCGCCGTGGCGCTGAGGGAAACCGCCAATTCGCTGGGACTGGCGATCAGCCAGGGCATCCATGTCGGCGAGATCGACCCGGCGCGGGAGCCGCTGGCGGGCGAGGCGCTGGAGGTCGCGGAGAAGATCGCGGCCTCGACGCGGCAGGCCGAGATCCTGCTGACAAAACTGGCGAGCGAGCTGGTGTCGGGCTCGGGGCTGCAGTTCCGCGACCGGGGCAGCATCGCGGTCGAGGGATTGCGCGAGCCGCTGGCGGTCGTCGCGCTGGCGGCCGAGCGGCATCTCGAGCCGATCAACCGCGGCAAGGCGCATGCGGCCGATCTCGGCGTCTTGAGCGCGCGCGAGCGCGAGGTGCTGGGGCTCGTCGCCGAGGGCCTGAGCAATCCGCACATCGCCGTGCAGCTGGGCTTGAGCGAACATACGGTGAAGCGCCACGTCGCCAACATCCTGCTCAAGCTCGACATGCCGACCAGGGCGGCGGCCGCAGGCCTGGTGGCGCGAAGGGCGGCGCAGTGAGCCTCTGGCCCGATCGGGCCATCGCCGGCATGGCGCTTTCGGCGGAAGCGGCGGGGAGCGTGAAGGGATACGCTCTGTCCATCGGATCGAGGCGCCGTCGCCATCTGGGCGGCCGGCGCGAAGGACGGGAGGACGACATGCTGACCAAGACGAACAAGGTGACGGGCGCGGGGATCAAGCGCGCCATCGAGGCGCGCGACGGGCGGGCGCTCGCGTCCTTCTACGCCGACAACGCGGTGACGCGCATCGTCGACCGCAACAACCCGCCGAGCAAGCCGCGCGAGATCAAGGGCCGCGGCGCGATCTCGACCTTCTGGGACGACATCTGCGGCCGCACCATGACGCACAAGGTCGACGTGACGCTGGCCGACGGCGACCAGATGGCCTTCACCCAGGCCTGCACCTATCCGGACGGCGCGAAAGTGTTCTGCATCGCGCTGTTGAAGCTGGAGGACGGGCTGATCGTCGACCAGACGGTCGTCCAGGCCTGGGACGAATAGGCCGCAAGCAGGATTTTCCGGCAGTCGAATTGAGGGTCCGGGCGCCAGGCGGCGGCCCGGAAGGAGAAGCCGCGCGCCCGTGCCGGAGGGTCGAGCGGCGCAACCAACGGAAGGATAGGACAATGCTGGTCGACAACGCGAAGATGGCGGAACTGAAGAATTTCGGCACACCCGACGAGGTGCGCACGTTTCCGAAGGGGCGGCTGGAACTGATCAAGGTCGGCGGCGCCACGATCGGCCGCGGCGTGTTCGAGCCGGGCTGGCGCTGGGCGACCTCGGTGCAGCCGCTGGCCAAGACCAGGAGCTGCGAGGCGCCGCACTTCCAGTATCACGTCGCGGGCGTGCTGCGGGTGAAGATGGACGACGGCCAGGAATTCGACTGCCGGCCGGGCGACGTGTCGCTGCTGCCCAGCGGCCACGACGCCTGGACGGTCGGCGACGAGCCGGCGGTGGTCGTCGATTTCCAGGGCATGATCGACTACGCGACCGAACACCATTCGCACGGATGACGGCGGCGAGCGCGGGGCGCCGGCGGCCCGGCCGCGGTGCCCCGTCGTGGCGAAGAGATCGATGGGAGAAAGACCATGACGACGCTGTTCCACGCGGGCAATCGCCAGCTGCAGGACGAATTCGCCAGCCGCGGCATCGCCGACCGGCTGGAGAGCTTTGCGCGCAGCGAGTTCTCGGCCGACGACCGGGCCTTCATCGAGAGCATGCCCTATTTCTTCCTCGCGTCCGCCGATGCTGAGGGCCGGCCGGACTGTTCGTTCAAGGGCGGCATGCCGGGCTTTGTCCGCGTCACCGGCCCGGGCGAACTGGCCTTTCCGGACTATGACGGCAACGGCATGTTCAAGAGCCTCGGCAACATCCTCGTCAATCCGGGCGTTGGGCTGCTGTTCATCGCCATGCACGGCAGGCCCCGGCGCCTGCGCGTCAACGGCGAGGCGAGGGTGGTTCGTGACGACCCGCTGCTCGCCCAGACGGTGGGGGCGCAGCTGATCGTGCGCGTCGCGGTGCGGGCGATCTTCCCCAATTGCCCGCGCTACGTGCCGTCGATGGAACTGGTCGAGCCGTCGGTCTATGCGCCGCGGCCGGGCACCGAGCCGCCCGAGCCCGCGTGGAAGGAGTTCGACGCGTTCATGGACGTCGTCCCGCCGCGCCGGCCGACCTTCAGGGGATGAGCACCCACCGGCCACCGGGGCGAACGGCGGACCTCCGCCCTTGAACTCCCTCTCCGCCAGGGGATAGGGTGACGCTGGGGAAGTGGGGGTTCACATGAACATCGTCAGGTTGGCGGCGCTCGGCGCCGTGTGGCTCGGTCTTTCGCAGACGGCGCATGCGCAGTCGGCGAGCTGCGTCGAGATCGCGACGCTGCCGGCGCTGATCTCGCAGCCGGGCGTCTACTGCCTGAAGAAGAACTTCGCGGTGGGCATGGCCGACGGCATCGCGATCGAGATCGCGGCCAGCAACGTCACCATCGACTTCAACGGCTTCAAGATCGGCAATCTGGCGGGCGGCGAGGAGACAGTCGCCATCGGCGTCGCGGCCTTCGAGCGGCGCAACATCATTCTGCGCAACGGCAACTTCCGCGGCTTCATGATGAGCGTCGGGCTGCTGGCGTCCGGTCCCGAGCGGTCGTCGGGCCATCTGGTGGAAAACATGATGCTCGACGCAAGCCTCGTCTACGGCATCCTGGCCGTCGGCAACGGTGTGGTGCTGCGCAACAACCAGATCGTCAACTCGGCCGACACGAGGGTGAGCCCGGCGAGCTCGGCGAAAATGCTGGCCAGGTCCGGCGCCGGCGGCGTCGCGCGGCAGCTGCGCTCGATGCGCGCGGCCCGGTCGCGCGCCAGTTCGGGCGGCGCTGCTCCGCAGATCGCTTCGTCGGGCGTCGCGGCGATCCTGGCGGCCGTGACCAACAGCGTGATCGAGAAGAACACGATCTCGTCGGTGACGGCCCAGGGCGAGGCGGACGGCATCGTGATCGTCGCCGGTGAGGCCGTGTCGGTGAAAGACAATTTCATCGCCGGCCTGCGCGCCGGAACCTTCGTCGCCGGCATCGGCGTGTCGGAATTTTCGGAAAACGTCGTCATCGCCAACAACACGATCCTCGACGGGGAGACGACGGGGGCCGACACAGTCTACGGCATCGACATCCTGGACGGCGGCGGTCTGTGCCTCAACAACGTCATCAACGGCTTCAGCACCGCCGCCTCCTACGGCTGCGTGCCGGCGACCTGCGACGATGGACGTGCCGATACCTGCGCGACGGGGACGACAGGCGCTGCGGTGAGCGGCGGGCGGGCGCGGGCGAGCCTCAAGCCGCAATAAGGGCTACTGCGCGCGATTACGGCGCCGCGCGGGGCACCGCAGCCGAACCGAATGGACGATAGGACGGAGCTGCGGGCGGCAAGGCTGGCGGAGGAGTTTGCGCGTGGCCGTCGATGCCGCCTTGCTTCGGACACCATTGACGCCTATATGACGTGCATCGATCTTGCTTGTTGAACTGACTTTCTGGCGCGAAAGCGCGGTCTGCGATCTTCCTCTCTCAAAATCGATCTGAACCGTTTGACGTGCTTCGGCGCGGCAAGCACTTCTCTATGACCGATTGAAAGGAAATCGTCATGAACACCGGAACCGTTAAGTTCTTCAATGCGACCAAGGGCTACGGCTTTATCGCTCCCGACAATGGCGGCGCGGACGTTTTCGTCCACATCTCCGCTGTCGAGCGCGCCGGCATGCGCACCATCGCGGAAGGCCAGAAGATCTCGTTCGAGGTCGTCCAGGACCGCCGCAGCGGCAAGAGCGCTGCCGAGAACCTGCAGGCCGCGTAAGCAGCCGATGAGTTTCATCTTCGATCCGCGACCACGGATGTACCGGCGCGGATCGTCGAGATGAAGAGGAGAGGTCGGGCCAACGCCCGGCCTTTTTGCTTTCAGGCAGCTGAAAGCGGCATGATCACCCGGAAAGGACATGCTCATATGAACGACGTGACCCAGCACAACCTGTTCAAGCCGGCCCGGTCGAAGGCCGAATCCAAGGCGCAGACGACCGACAATGCCGCGCGCGCGATCATCGGCGACGAGGCCGCGCGCCGCGAGGCCAAGACCGCCAAGCTGCGCCAGGCGCGGCTCGAAAGCGAGGCGAAGGCCGCGGCCGAGCCTGCGCCCGCAAAGGCAAAGGCGAAGAGGGCGGCGAAGGCAAAGTAGGGAGGTCTATCTTCCGGATCGCTCACCTTGCAGGGCTACGGCGCGCCGGAAAGTATCGGCACGTCGACAAGTCCCCGGCCATCCGACATGCCTTGGCGGGTTGCCCGTATGTCGATCAGGACGCGGCCGTCATAGGTGGATGGCACGCTGGCAGGCGCGATCCACGTGAATTCAGCCAGTCCCTCTTCACCGGTGATGAGCCTCGTCGACGACGAAAAGGCCCCCGAGGTTCCGGACACCGTCACCGCGACGTTCTCCAGCACTCGTCCGTGCGCGTCGGCGGCTTTGACAGTCAGCGTCGCGGGCTTGCCAGGGGCCACCCCGCCGGGGGTCGCATAGGCCGTGACCACGATGGAAGCGCCGGATCCATTCGCATGGAGCCAACTGCGGACGCGATCTTTTGTGTCGATGCCGACATCTATGATGTCGTGGGGAACGCGGCCGACCGGTAGGCTCGAACGGTACGCGGGACGAAAAGCGTCGAGGTCGCGGCTGGTCCCCGAACTCACCATTCCGTCGCGATACCAGGCATAGACATGGTCGTCCTGGGCGATGCCAATCGCGACGATGTCCGCAGGGGTGCGCCCTTGCGCCACGGTGAACGGCGCGGGCGGGCGATAGGCGCCAAGGTCGCGGGTGGTTCCGGCACTAACCGTCCCGTCGCGGTACCAGGCATAGACGTGATCATCGCTCGCGATGTCGACGGCGAGAATGTCTTTCGGCTTTCGGCCGCCGGGGATGGAATACGCGTATGGCGGTCTGTACCTGCCGAAATCGGCGGTGGTCCCCGAACTCGCCATGCCGTCTTCATACCAGACATAGACGTGATCATCGCCCGCCATGCCTATTCCGACGATGTCGTCGCTGCGACGCCCGGGCGGCAGGAGGAAGAAGTAGGGCGGCTCGTAGCTATCCAGATCGCGGGTGGATCCGGTCATGGCGACTGCCGGTCCAACCATGGCAGGACCCTGCATCGGCGGCACGTCGACATACAGGCGCACATTCCTGGATGCACGCGGAACGTGCCAGATCGCGATACCGCTGGCAGTGCCGTCCTGCCAAACGAGGCGGCCGGGCGAAGAGTGGGCGTTTGGCGCATAGCCCGTGGCGGCGGCGTCGCCATTGAACAGCGCATCATCGCGGCCTGGACATTGACCCGGCTCCAGTTGCTCGGACGGCGGAAAACCCGCAGCCCATATGAGGCTGATCGTCTTGCGCGCCCAGTTTCCGGAGGTGTCGCGTTCCGATATCCGCCACATCGCCAGCCCCTTCATGTTCAGGAAGTCCTCATGCGATTGGCCTGGCCAGCGGTTCTCGACGATGAAGTAGTCTCTCCGGTCGCGCCTCGGGTCGTGGAGGATAAGCGCTTCGGGCCGTGTCTCGACGTCAGAGAGCGCGTACCATCCATCTTCGTTGACAATCGTCGGCTTCAGCCAACCGAGCTTCATCTTTGCCCAGGGGTCGAGATGTGTGCCCTCGCCCTGATCGCACATCAGCGACAGTGGGCCGACGCCGGGATAGCCCGCATGGTCCACATAGAGATCGCCGAGCCTGAAGATCTGGTGCGCCAGTTCATGCGCCAGCAGAGACCAATGGGACTGGTCTCCCGCCCGGGCAAGCATGTTCAGCTGCACTCCCTTCGAGAGGCTTGGCACCTTGACCAAAGCGGGATCGGTTTCCCGGCCCACGCCGCCATAGATTCCCGGATAGATCCAGAGTACTCCCAATTCATCCTCGGCCACTCGGCCATCCTTGTTCTTGTCGTAGCGGGAGAACCGAAATGTCGTCATCGCCTCGACCTGGCGGATGATCCATGCGCCCTTCTTGTAGATGTCCGAAGTGTGGATGAAAGCATGGGAGGATTCGTCGACCGACGTCGACGGATCGTCGCGGGCGACCAACCATGGAGTCACCATCGCTTCCGCGATGTTGAATGCCCCGTAGGACGTCTCGTGGAAATAGGTGCTGACGCTTTTACGGGGTCCGAAGATCTGCCTTCGGATACGGTCCCTGGATTGCCCTTCGATCTGACCCTGCGAGAGGTTTTGTATCTGCGGGGTGGATAACGGCAGATAGGGCGAATCCGACGGATCGTCCGGCCGCAGGAGTATCACGAGGACCGGCAGCGTGCCCGTGACAGGCCGTACACCTGCGAACGGTGCGGTGAAATCGGGCGCGGCCGAGGGCATGCCTCCCGCCAGCGCCAAAGCGGCGACGGCGAGCACGACTTTCGCCAATATGTGCCGGTACCGCCGGAAACGCCCCGAGAGGATAAAGCCGGTAAGTGACACGCGAGCCTCCCATTGCCCAAATCAGTCACGATCGGT
This sequence comes from Mesorhizobium sp., assembly GCA_019635735.1. Classification (GTDB taxonomy): domain Bacteria; phylum Pseudomonadota; class Alphaproteobacteria; order Rhizobiales; family Rhizobiaceae; genus Mesorhizobium_A. The sequence continues at coordinate 600,566 of JAHBYX010000001.1, read as the reverse complement.
GCAACGTCCGAGACTCGCCAGAACGGAAGTGCCGCATCCCATATACGAGCCGGCAGAATAAGGGTGCTCCTCAAAATCCTTCGAGCTTCGGCGTTGCTTGGAAGAATGCCGGACCGATCTTGCCTACGTATTGATTTGCATCAACTCCGCCGCTCTACGGCGATGGCGGGAGGTGAAGACCGCCAAGCTGCGGGCCGCACGGCTGGGACCGGAGGCGAAGGCTTCTGCCGAGGCGCCAAGTCGACGAAGGCCACGGAAGACAGGTCATCATCAACCCTCCGGCCGCACCGCTCACGCCGACCCCAGAAGGGTCAGCCAACGCGGTGAGAACAGCTCGCACGGACCGCGCTAGCCCTGTCCCGATTTCGCACCCTGACCCTGGCCCGCCATGGCGCTCAGAATCGCTGCCTCGAGGTCGGTCTGCCAGAAAGGCTTGGCCAGCCGCGGCAATTCGTCGGAGACGCCGGGCGTCCGCTCCGCATAGCCCGTCGCCAGTATGATGGGGATGTCCGGCCGCAACGCCCTCAGTTCCCCCGCCAGTTCGGTGCCCGTCATCTTCGGCATGGCGTGGTCGGTCATCACCAGGTCGAACTGCCCGTTCCTGAACAGTTCCAGGGCCTCGGCCGCGGAGCTCGCCTCCACGACCTCGTGGCCGAGATCTTCCAGCATGGCGACCGAGTTCATGAGGACGAGAACGTCGTCGTCGACGCACAGGACGCGCAGCGCCTTGTGATGCTGCCCGGTTTCGACCGGCGTCGGGACGATTTCTTCGTCTACCACCGGCGAAGCGGTGCCGCCCGCCGGCAGCCAGATTTCGGCGGTCGTTCCCACCCCTGGCCGGCTGCAGAGCCTGAGCGTTCCGCCGGACTGCTCCGCCAGTCCCTTGACCATGGACAGGCCCAGACCCGTGCCCTTGCCGACACCCTTGGTCGTGAAGAACGGTTCGGCGGCTTTCTTGAGCGTCTCGTCGTCCATGCCCTCGCCGGTATCGGTGACCGAGATGCATACATAGCGGCCGGGCTTCAGATCGCCCGTCGGTTGCGAAACCACCTCTTCACGACCCTCGATCCTGATCGATCCTGACCCCGGCATCGCATCGCGCGCATTGACGGCGAGATTGAGCAGGGCGGATTCGAGCTGGTGCGGATCCGTCACAACGGCCGGGAGTCTCGGCGGGAAGCTCGTCTCGATGCTGAACATCGGACCGAGCGATCGTTGCAGCAGGTCGGTCATGCCGACCACAAGCCTCATCGCGTCGACGTCCTGGATGTTGAGGTCCTGGCGGCGGGCAAACGCAAGCATGCGTTGGGTGAGGGCGCTGCCGCGCTGTGCGCCCTGGACGGCGTTGTCGACCAGCCTGAGGAGCGCCGGGTCGTCGGGCAGGCGCCGGCGCAACAGCTCCAGGCTGCCGAGGACCGCCATCAGCAGATTGTTGAAGTCGTGAGCGATTCCGCCCGTCAGGTTGCCGATCGCCTCCATCTTCTGGGCCTGACGCAGCTGTTCCTCGGCCAGCGTCCGCTCGGCCACCGCGGCGCGAACCCTCTCCTCCAGCGTCGAATTCAGCGACTGCAGCGCCTGCTCGGCGCGTCGCCGCTCCTGCAGCTCGCGTTCGGCCGAGGCCAGAAGCCTGGCATTGTCCAGCGCGCTCGCCGCGTGGCCCGCGATACCGAGAATTGCCTGTTCGTGGACGTCCTTGAAACGGCCCGGTTCGCCATGGCCGAAGAACAGGCCGCCGAGCACCTCGCCCGTGCGCGACACCACCGGAACCGCCAGGTAGGAACGGACGGGCAGATGGCCTTCGGGCATGCCCCTGTTCGGCGCGTTGCGGCCATAGCGGGGATCGAGAAGGATATCGTCGGAGCGGACGACGCCTTCGCCCTCATATGTTGGCCTGAACACGTCCGTGGCGCGCGGCATCGGATAGCCTTCGAAGGCTTCGCGCGACGCGCCGGACAGGGTGTAGAGCATGTAGCTCTCGCCGGCCTGGTCGACCACATTGTAGAAGAAGGCGCCGAACTGCGCGCCGGTGAGCTCGACGCCCGCATCGGTGACCGTCTGCACGATGCTGGCCAGATCACGTTCCGCGGCCACGGCGGCGCCGGTGTCGTTGAGAATGCGCAGGCGCATCTCGGCGCCCTTGCGCGCCGTGATGTCGTGCACCGCGCCGACGAAACGAACCGCCTTGCCGTTCTGAAACTCGGCGCTGCCGGTGGCCGCGATCCAGCGCAGCGCGCCATCCTCGATGCCGACAGTCCGGTATTCGATGTCGAACGGGCGAGGATCGCCCGGGGCGAGCGCGTTCCTCACCGCTTCGTCGGCGCGCTCCCTGTCGTCGGGATGCAGACCCGCGAGGAAGCTGCCTTCGTAGGTGACATGCGCGTCGGGCGGCAGGCCGAACAATTGCTTGCAGCGCTCGTCCCACCTCAGCGCGCCCGTCTGCGGGTCGAAGTCCCAGGTTCCGATCGAGGCGGCGGCTGTGGCGAGCCGCAGCCGTTCCGCCGCATCGCGGGATGCCTGGTCGGAGCGGACGCGCTCGACATGCGCCCAGGAGCGTTCGGTGACCTCGCGCAGGAGCGAAAGCTCGCGGCTTGTCCAGCGATGGGGCCCTTTGTGATGGATCGCCATGAGGGCGGTGAGGCGGCCCTCCTTCACCAGCGGCATGCAGATGGTCGAGCCGACGCCGATGGACCGGAAGGCCGCCGCCTCCTCGGGGGCGAGTTCCTTCAGGTTGTCGTCGATGATCAACGGGAGGCCCCGGCCGAGGACATCGACGGCCTTACGGCCGAAATCGGCGAGGCTGTAGTAGCCGACGATGCTGGCGGAGCCGGGTGCGCTCCAGTCGCCGCGGATGGTGAAATGATCCTGATCCGCCTCCATGTCGGCATAGGCGCAGATCGAGACGCCGAGGTGCTGCCCCAGCATGCGGGTGGTCGTCGCCAGGATGGCGTCGGCATCGACGCTGGCCGATGTCTCGAGGGCGAGCTCGTCGAGGAACCGCAGCCGGGTCTCGCTTTCCCGCAGCGCGTCCTCCGCGGCGCGCTGCTCGGTGATGTCGTTGCAGCAGCCGACGAAGTTGATGAACGTGCCGTCGGGCGCGATCTGGGGCACACCCGTCTCCTCGAACGTCCGCCACTCGCCGTCGCGGCGCCTGATCCGGTAGCGCAGCCGGAACGGCGCGCGCGCGGCGAAGCTCCGGTCGTAGGCCGCGAGAACCTCGTCCCGGTCGTCGGGGTGGACATTGTCGAGCCAGCCCTCGCCGAGTTCGGCCGAGAGGGGACGGCCGGTGAAATCGAGCCAGGGGCGGTTGAACCACGTGCAGCCGTGCGAGGAATCGGAGATCCACATGAAGGTGGGGGCCGCATCGGCGATGTTGCGGAAGCGATCCTCGCTTTCCCTGAGCTTCCGGTCGGCCGTCACGCGCTCGGTCGTCTCGACCACGATGGCCATGACCCCGATCGGCTCTCCGCGCTCGCCGAGTATGGGGGAATAGTCGAGATCCATGAACACCTGCTCCGGAGCGCCGTCGCGCCGGAAGAGCGTCAGTTCCTGGTCGCGGTAGGAGAGCACGCCGCCCCGACCCAGCACCACCTTCATGACATTGTCGTTGAAGTCGGCGACTTCCGGCCAGCCCTCCCGCACGGCAGAGCCCAAGAGCGACGGGTGCCGTTCGCCTGCGAAGCGCGAATAGGGATCGTTGTAGATCATCGTTCCCTGCTCGCCCCACAGGGTGACGATCGGAACCGGCGAGCGCAGAATGGCGCCGATGATGGTCTTCAGGGGAGACGGCCAGGCATCGATCGGCCCGAGCGGCGTGGAGGCCCAGGCATAGTCGCGGATGAGCGCCGCCATGTGGCCGCCCCCCGCCAGGAACCCGTGGCCCGAAGTCGCAATGTCCATCATCCCCCCAAAAACAAAGGCACGGCGAACAAAGAATGTGCGGAGAAACAGATGGTTGCGGCAGGGCGCGAAAATTATTCGGTGACGTGTTCCCGGGGGCGGCCGCTTGGGGGAAGGCGCCGGAGCGGGGCAGTTCGACGCGCCGGGTATACGTCAGTCCGGCAGACCGAGTTGCTTTCGCAGGCTCTTGTCGAATGCGGATGCGGGGACGAAACGGCGTAGCAGACTGACCTGTCGCGCCGTTTTCCCGGCCGTATAGCGCCGCTTCGGAGCCGGATCGGTCGCAGCCGCCAGAACGCCCCTGGCCACCACTTCGGGCGCATCGCCTTTCTCAATCGCCTTGCGCACCGTCACATTCATGCCGGCACGCGCGGAGTCGTAGATGGCCAGCGGGCGATCCGGCGTGGTGAGGTTTTCCTCGAATGATGTGCGGGTGTAAGCGGGCTCGACCAATGCCACACGAATTCCGAAGGCGCGCAGTTCGTGGTCGATCGATTCGGAATAGCCTTCGACAGCGTGCTTGGTCGACGAATAGAGAGCGAAATAGGGGGCCGGAATCATCCCCTGCACCGAGCTCAGATTGACGATCCTGCCCTTTCCCTGGCGCCGCATGACCGGCAACACCGCGTTGGTGACGCGGAAGATGCCGAAGACGTTCACGTCGAACAGCCTCCGGGCCTGGTCGATCGAGGACTCCTCCGCGCCGCCAAGCAGACCGACGCCGGCGTTGTTGACAAGCAGATCGATGCGCCCGGCCGCGGCCAGCACGTCATCGATCAGTTTCGCCACCGAGGCGTCATCGGTCACGTCGCAGGTCAGCATGGTGATGCCGTCCGGATTTTCTGCGATCGCGCGGCGGCTGGTTCCGAACACGCGAAAGCCGGCAGCTTGCAAGGCTTTTGCCGTTACGAGCCCGATGCCGGAGGATGCCCCGGTCACTAATGCAACGCCAAGATCTGTCTTACTCATGGGATCACACCCTTCGTCCTGTGGGATTGTGTTTCAGAATGTCCGGCCGTCGAGCCAGCGTCGGAACAGGGCGCTGGCATTGACCCCGCCGAAACCGAAGCCGTTGGCGATCGCGTAGTCCATTTCCAGCGGTCGAGCCCGGTTTGCGACGAAATCGATCCCGTCGCCGGCCGGATCTGGCATGTTCAGATTGAGCGTCGGCGGGGCCACTTGGTCCCTGAGCGCAAGGATTGCGAAGATGGCGCCAATCCCGCCGGCGGCACCGAGCAGATGCCCGGTCGCCGATTTCGTTGCGCTGACGGCAATCGCAAAATCGCGTCCGAACGCGCTCTTGATCGCTTCCATTTCGCCGAGATCGCCGATCAGCGTCGAGGTCGCGTGCGCATTGAGATGTCGAACCTCGCGCGGCGAGATTCCCGCCTGGGCGATCGCGATCTCCATGGCCCGCCGCGCTCCGTCGCCGTCCTCGGGGCCGGAGGTAACATGATGAGCGTCCGCGGTCGTGCCGTAGCCGACGAGCTCGGCGAGCGGCCTTGCACCGCGCGCAAGCGCGTGGCTCAATTCCTCGATCACCAGGATGCCGGCGCCTTCGCCCATGACAAAGCCGTCCCGCGACATGTCGAAAGGTCGCGAGGCTTCGTCGGGACGGTGGTTGAAGGAGGTCGAAAGGGTGCGAGCCGCGACGAAACCGCCGAGGCTGACGGTGTTCATGCAGGCTTCCGTGCCGCCGCACACGGCGATGTCGGCCTCATTGGCGCGGATGAGGCGGGCCGCATCGCCGATCGCCTGGATCCCCGCCGCGCACGCGGTCACCGGCGCGCCCAGCGGCCCCTTGAACCCGTGGCGGATCGAGATGTGGCCCGCCGCGAGGTTTACCAGGAAGGACGGTACCGTAAACGGCGACAGGCGGCGGACGCCCCGCGTGTCCACCGTGCGCACCGCCTCGGTGATGGCCGGGAAGCCACCGATGCCGGATGCGATGATCGTGGCCGTGCGCAGGCGCTCTGACTCGGTGTCAGGCTTCCAGCCCGCCTGCTCGAGCGCCTCGTCCGCCGCCGCCAGGGCAAAGAGAATGAACCGGTCCACCTTGCGCTGGTCCTTTGGCGCCAGGACCGCATTCGGATCGAAGCCGGCATAGGGGTCTTCTTCCAAGGAGGGAACCATGCCGCCGACTTTCGCCGGCAGGTCTGACACCATGTCGTCGGCAAGCCGGCGAAGGCCCGAGCGGCCGGCCAGGAGGCGCGACCAGGACGATTCGACATCGGCGGCAAGCGGCGTGACTGCGCCCATGCCCGTGACCACTATCCGTCGCATCTATTGATCCATCAACCCGCCGCCGGCGCCGCGCACGGCGATCAAGCGGCGACTGCCTTGCGAACCTGGCCGGCCGCCGCATTGAGAAAGCCCTGGGCGAGACCGGGATCGTTGACGGCCCGCGAGAGGAGCAGCGCACCGACCATCGTCGAGAGGATGGCCATCGCCTTCGCGCCGGGCTCCTCGCCATCGGCCGCGCCGACCCAACCATCGACCATCTCGAGATATTCCCTGATTCCGGCTTCGAATGACGCCTTCACGTCCGGGCTTTGCCTGGCGGCATCCGAGCCGAGCGCCGCGACCGGGCACCCGTCCATCCTCTCCGCGCGATGCCCCATGCTGAGATAGAAGGCGACAACCGCGTCGAGCGGATCCTGCGCATTGGCATCGGCAGCGGCCGACCATCGGTGGATCACGCTTTCCATCGCCCGCATCGATGCCTGCGCGGCGAGGTCCTCCTTCGACTCGAATTGCTTGTAGAAGGCGCCCTGGGTCAGGCCGGCACCCTTCATCAGGTCCTTGAGGCCGATGCCGTCGAAGCCGCGCTCGCGAAAAAGGCGGCTGGCTACGTTGATGACGGTTTCGCGGTTCTCCGCAGCCTGAGTGCGACTTACGCGCATCGCCGGTCTCCGATATAGAGTTCGTTCATAATCTATATAGATGTTAGATGTCGAACGCAATCTAAAAAGGAGACGTGCCAATCGCCAATCGGAAAGCCGGGGAGGGCGCGACCGCGATGCGGCGCTTGTCGGCACGACGCCGGCATTCGCGCCATTGCATGCGAGGGCCGGCCTGACGGCACTTGTGGTCATACAAGCTGGGTGTAGGTGTGATAGGAAAATATCCCTTGACACCGTGACGGTGGTCTGGTAGATTTTTCCTATCGTCGGAAGTGTGTCCCTCAAGCTCTCTCGGAGCGGACGCCCCCGGCGTTTTGTTTTTCCGACATCGCTGGAGGATGGATGGGCCGCGGGCTGACCGAGGCGCAGTGGCTGGCCGCGCGCGAGCTTTCGGAGGGTCAGCCCCCGACGAGGGTGCGGGTGGCGGCCGTGCTGGGCGTCGACAATTCCCACGTCTATTCCCGGTCTTCCGCCGAAGGCTGGAAGACGATCGACCACCGCAACCAGGAGATCCGCGGCCTCTATCGCGAGGTCCAGACGATCGCCGCGGCGCTTTCGGGGCGCGAGCCGCCGGAGGAAGACGTGTCGGACCTGCCGCCTGCCGCCCGCGCGGGGAGCGGGCATGAAGGATTGCCTCGGACCGCGACGCAAGCTTGTGCTCCCCGGTCGCCCGAGGAGACCCTGGCGTGCGCCGCCGGGACAAATGTGCCGGCGGCGGCAGAGCCTGAGGCGGCAGGCGGAGTGGGCGCGGCGGGCGGCCGCCCTGCCGGTGAGCCGGCCCTTGCCGTGCCCGAATGGGACAAGCTCGATCCGGTCGAGCTTCTGGCCAATGCCAGCGGCTTCGTCGCGCGGCAGGTCGGCCGGCTGATCGCCAATGCCGACCGGCGCGGGGGGCGGCTGGACAAGGCGCAGGTCGACGGGCTGGCGGCGCTCGGCAAGATGATGGACCGCTGGGACCTGCTGGCGGCCGAGCGCGCGAAGGACAACAAGAAGAACAAGAATGAAAACCTCCGCGAGATCCTCCGCAAGATCGACGACAAGATCATCGAGCTGGCTGAGGAAGAAGCTCGAAGGCTTCTCAGATGCGAACGTCGGCGCCGACTGGGCCGCCGAGATCGCGGCCGAGTGGATCTCGCGGACGAGGCATCCGCAATACCCGCTGTGGCGGAAATATCCGGACCCGCCTGAGACCTGGCTGGTCGTCGGCGGGCGCGGGGCGGGCAAGACGCTGCTCGGCGCCGAATGGGTCAACGGGCTGGCGCGCGGCTTTTCGCCTTTTTCGCCGGGGCCGACCTACGGGAACATCGCGCTGGTGGGCGAGAGCATCGCCGACGTGCGCGAGGTGATGATCGAGGGGCCGTCGGGGATCAGGACGATCGCGCGCGCGACGCGGCCGCGCTTCGAGGCGAGCCGGCGCCGGCTCGTGTGGGACGAGACCGGCGCGGTGGCGCAGATGTTCTCGTCGGAAGATCCCGAAAGCCTGCGCGGACCGCAATTCGACGCGGCCTGGTGCGACGAATTCGCCAAGTGGAAGAACCTGCAGGCGACCTGGGACATGCTGCAGTTCGGGATGAGGCTCGGGGAGCCGCTGCAGCTGGTTACCACGACGCCGAGGCCGGTGAAGCTGCTGAAGCAGCTGATGGCGCATGAGCGGGTGCATGTGACGCGGATGCGGACGGCCGACAACGCCCAAAACCTCGCGGCCGGTTTCCTGGCGGCGGTGAAGGAGCGCTACGGCGGCACGCGGCTCGGCCGGCAGGAACTCGACGGGGAACTGATCGAGGACCGCGACGACGCGCTGTGGAGCCGGGCGAAGATCGAAGGGGAGATCGCGCCGGCGGGGGAGCTGAGGCGCATCGTCGTGGCGATCGACCCGCCGGCCTCGGCGCGCAAGAGCTCCGACGCCTGCGGCATCGTCGCGGCCGGGCTGGAGGCGGACGGGCGCGCGGTGGTGCTGGCGGATGCGAGCGCGTCCGGCCTGTCGCCGGTGGCCTGGGCGGGCAGGGCGGTGGCGCTCTACCATCGCCTCGGCGCCGACTGCATCGTCGCCGAGACCAACCAGGGCGGCGACATGGTGGCCGCCGTGATCGCGCAGGTGGACCCGGCCGTGCCGGTGAAGGCGGTGCGCGCCAGCCGGGGCAAATGGCTGCGCGCCGAACCGGTGGCGGCACTCTATGCGCAGGGGCGGGTACGGCACGCGGAAAGCTTCGCGGCGCTGGAGGACGAGATGTGCGACTTCGGCCCGGACGGCCTCGCCAACGGCCGCTCGCCCGACCGGGTCGACGCGCTGGTGTGGGCGGTCGCGGAACTGATGCTGCGGCGGCAGGCGGAGCCGCGGGTGAGGGGGATGTAGGGGAGTAGGGGAGTAGGGCAGTAGGGCAGTAGGTGTGAGTGGACGTTGTCCATGCAGGGATGTATTTACATTGCCCATCCATTACCCTATCTCGTCGGCACGGGAGACGTCCCGTCATTGCCCGCGCCAGGTGGGCGGAGTGCCAAACCATGTCCGCGTTGAAGAAGTCCAAGACCGTCAATCTGCGCATCGATCCGGAAGCGCATGAGCTGATTTCGCGCGCGGCGGAAATCTGCGGCAAGTCGATCACCGCCTTCATGACCGAGGCGTCGGTCTATTCGGCGCAGGAGGAGCTGCTCGACCAGCGCTTCATCGGCGTATCGGCGGACGTCTTCGCCGAGGTCAGCGACAGGCTGGCGGCGCCCGGAATGGCGCGCGACCGGCTGGTTCGGCTGTTCGAAAGCCGCGTCGACTGGGTCGACTGAGCCGTGGGCTTCCGCAAGCCGACGCCGCTGACGGAAAAACACAGCGTCGAAGGTTTCGAGTCCGGCAAGCCGGCGCTTGATGCCTGGCTGCGCGACATGGCGCTGTACAATCAAGTACAGGGCTATACGCGGACCTTCGTGATCGCCGACGAGGACGACAAAGTCGCCGGATATCATGCCGTGTGCGCGGGCATGATCCACCGCAACGACGTGTCGCGGCCGGTGAGGGGGCATCCCGCGCCTTCGGAACTGCCGGTAGCGGTGCTTGCGCGGCTGGCCGTGTCGAAGGAGCACCAGGGCAAGGGGCTCGGGCCGGCGCTGCTGAAGAACGCGCTGCTGAGCATCGTTTCGGCGTCGCAGGTGGTCGCGTTCCGCGGTGTGGTCGTTCATGCGATCGATGACGACGCGGTGAAGTTCTACAAGAGATTCCATTTCCAGGAGACGAAGGGCATGGAGCGTCGGCTGATCCTGCCCTGCAACGACATCGTCGCCTCGCTCGCCGCCGTGAAGCGGTAGCCGATCCCAACATCCCAAAGGAGGAGCCTCGATGGCTTGGACCTGGCCGTTTGCCGGGCGCGGACGCGTGCGCCCTGAAGAGAGGCGCGAGAAGAAGGCGGCGAGCGGTTTCGTGGCGCTGCACATGCAGGGTGAGGCCGCGTGGACCAGGCGCGACTATGCGGGGCTCGCGCGGCAGGGCTACATGCTGAACCCTGTCGCGCATCGCTGCGTGCGGCTGGTGGCGGAGGCGTCGGCGAGCGCGCCGCTGGTGCTCTACCAGAGCGGGCAGGAGCTCGAGCGGCATCCGGCGCTGGAGCTTCTGGCGAAGCCGAACCCGCGCCAGACGGGCGCAGCGTTCATGGAGGCGCTGGCGGGCCATCTGCTGATTTCGGGCAATGCCTATGTCGAGATGACGCAAGCCGGCGAGGACGCGCGCGAACTGCATCTCCTGCGGCCCGACCGGGTGAGCGTGGTGGAGGATGCCGACGGCTGGCCGGCGGCGCTCGACTATCGCACGGGCAAGGCGCGGCGGCGGATCGCGCTCGGCGACGAAGCGGGCGCGCTGCACCTGACGCTGTTCCATCCGCTCGACGACCATTACGGGTTCGCGCCGCTGGAGGCGGCGCTGATGGCGCTCGACACGCACAACGCGGCCGGGCGCTGGAACAAGGCGCTGCTCGACAATTCGGCGCGGCCTTCGGGCGCGCTGGTCTATGCGCCGAAGGAAGGCGGCAACCTGAGCGACGAGCAGTTCGACCGGCTCAAGCTGCAGCTCGAGGACGGCTATTCCGGCGCCACTCACGCCGGCCGGCCGATGCTGCTCGAAGGCGGGCTCGACTGGAAGGCGATGGGCCTGACGCCAAAGGACATGGATTTCATCGAGGCGAAGAACGCCGCGAGCCGCGACATCGCGCTCGCCTTCGGCGTGCCGCCGATGCTGCTCGGCATTCCGGGCGACAACACCTACGCCAACTACCAGGAGGCGAACCGCGCCTTCTATCGCCTGACCGTGCTGCCGATGCTGGGCAAGGTCGCCGCCGCGCTGTCGGCCTTCCTGTCGGCGCGCTTCGGCGAGGAATTGCGCATCTGGTACGACCCGGACGGGATCGAGGGCCTGTCGCTCGAACGCGAGGCGCTGTGGCGCCGGCTGCAGGCGGCCGACTTCATCACCGACGACGAGAAGCGCGAGGCGGTGGGATACGGGAAGAGGGCGAGTGGCGATTAGCAAATGGCGAATGGCGAGTGGCGAAATGGGGAATGCAGCCGATCGTCGTGCGCGAGAGATTCGGCGCGGACCAGACGCTGGAAGAGGTGACGCATCGCGTGACGATCCGATACCGGCCGGACGTCGCGAGCGGCATGCGCTTTGTGATGGGAGACAGGGTTCTCTCAATCCTGACGGTGCACGACTCGGACGAGACGGGCCGTTATCTGATCTGCCGGACGCGGGAGCAGGGCCGATGAACATCACCTTGCGGATGACCGCCGAGGGCCTGATCCGCGCGCTGCGCGCCCGCGTCCACGGACTGGCGGAGGACGCAGAGGCAAGGTACGGTCGCCACGTCGCCCGTCCTGTTTCGCGCAAGGCACCGCGCGCTATTGCTCGCAGGCGGACCGAGGGGAGGGATCGCGATGACGTCGCCGGCCGTTGACCTGCAGAGGGCGATCCATTCGCTTTTGACGGCGGACGCCGGGCTTGTCGCCAAGCTCGGCGGGCAGAAGGTGTTCGACGCCACGCCGCCCAACGCCGCCTTTCCCTATGTCAGCTTCGGACGCACCTCGATCTACGACTGGAGCACCGGAACCGAGAGCGGCACGGAACAGCTGTTCACGGTGCACGTCTGGTCGAAGGCCAAGGGCAAGACCGAGACGCTGGAAATCATGGAGACGATCCGCCAGCTGATCGACGCCGCGCCGAAGGAACTGGACGGCCATACGCTCGTCAACATGACGCTCGAATTCGCCGAGGCCCGTTACGACGAGGACCTGTCGGTGCATCACGGCCTGCTGCGCTTCCGCGCGGTGACGGAGCCGGCGGGGTAGTCGGGCGGTCATTGCTCGGACGTCATCCCGGAGGCCGAAGGCCATCCGGGATCCATTGGCGCTGGCGGAAATGCGCCTGCCATGCCGCGACGAATTCGGTGTTTTCGGTGTGTAATCGGAGAGAAGAATGGATCCCGGATGGCCTTCGGCCTCCGGGATGACGGCCGCGTGGGCAGGCGCTCGCCCGGTACCTCGCGGGCCTGGGCAGGCGCCGCCTTTGCCGTGGACGACCCGGTGTCGGGAGACGACGGGCGGCCGGCGATCGAGCTGGTGCGGCCGCCGGACCTCGACCTTCCGACCGAGGCCCTGCTGGGCTTCGGCGACCCGATGGACGACTACCAGTCGGGTTCGGGCCGCGCGGTGCGCGATGGCGGTCAGAACGTCGCCAGCCTCGATCTGCCCGGCGCGATGGAGGCGGGGCAGGCCGAAGCACTCGCCGCCGACTGGCTGCGCCGGGCCTGGACGGGCCGCGAAACGGCGCGCTTTGCCGTGCCTGCAAGGCAGCGCGGCCCGGTTCCGGGAAGCCTGGTCTCGCTGCCGGGGCGGACGCAAGGCGAGTTCGTGGTGAGCGCGATCGAGGAAGGGCTGACCCGGCAAATCGAGGCGCGTCGGATCGTGCGCCTGCCGCCGGCGCCCGACCGTGCGCGGCTGCCGCCGCAACGCGCGCGAAGTGCCGTCCAGCCGGGCGCACCGCTGGCGCTGTTCCTCGACCTGCCTATGGCGGGCGGCGAGGCGGTGCATCAGCGGTTCAAGATCGCGGCCTATGCCAGGCCGTGGGTGTCGCAGCAGGTCTACTGCTCGCCGGCCGAGACCGGATTCGAACTGCGCACGACGCTGACGCGCCGCGCCACCGTGGGCGAACTGGCGCAGACACTGCCGCCCGGCGCCGAGGGTCGGCTCGACGAGTTCGGCGCGCTCGTCGTCGGGCTCTATGCCGGCGCGCTGTCGAGCGTGCCGCTGGCCCAGATGCTGAACGGCTCCAACGTGCTTGCGGTGCGCTCCACTGCGGCAAGCTGGGAGATCGTGCAGTTCGCCGAGGCCGACGAGATCGAGCCCGGCGTCTGGCGGCTGACGCGGCTGTTGCGCGGCCAGCTCGGCACCAGTGACGCGGCGGCGGCAGGTGCTGCGGCGGGCGCCGACGTCGTGCTGCTGGATAGCGCCGTGCAGGCTGCAGGGCTGCGCGAGGGCGAGACGGGGCTGGAACTGACGTGGCGGGTGGCGCCGGCAGGTCGAGATTTCGGCGAGGACCATGCCGTGACCGAGCCGCATATCGGCGGCCTGCGCGCCGCACTCCCGCTATCGCCGGTGCATCTGAGCGCGACGAGGCAGGCGGACGGCGGCTTCGCCTTCGCCTGGGTGCGGCGCGGACGCGTCGACGCGGATTCGTGGCAGGCGGTCGAGATCCCCGAGGACGAGCCGTTCGAGAGCTACGTGCTGCGGATCGGGGCGCCGGGCGGGCCGGCAGTCAGGCAGGTCACGGTCGGCGGGCCGTCATGGACCTATCCGGCCGCCAGCGTCGCCGCCGACTTCCCGGTGCTGCCGGACGAACTGGAACTCGAGCTTCGCCAGGTCGGCCGTGCCGGCGAGGGCATCGCCGCCCGGCTGGTGTTCGCCACCGGCGGCTAGGCGCTCGCCGGCGCCCGGTGGCTGCGCGGCGCGGGCGCCGTGCCGCCGGCGGATACGACCGGCCATTTCCAGCGCATTCCAACAAGGAGACGTGACATGACGACTGCAAAACCCTGGTATCTCTCGCGCACGATCTGGGCCTCGATCGTCGCCGTCCTGTCCGGCGGCGCCGGTTTCCTGGGCATACCGATCGGCGGCGCCGACAACGCCGCGCTGACCGACGCCGTGCTGCAGGCGGTCACGGCAGTGGCGGGGCTGGTGGCGATTGTCGGGCGGCTGAGCGCGAAGGACCGGATCGGGTGAGGGGGCAGCAATTTTAGAACATAAGAAGAACGCGCGGATTGACTTCGGTAGCGCTAGCCTTCAACATATCTGTTGACTTCCACAGATGTGTTGAAGGCGCTAGTCTATGAACTCAGCCGAGCTGATGAAGCTGCTTCGCAGGCACGGTTGCACGTTCGAGACTCACCGTGGCGGGAGCGGCCACCAGACGGTGCGGCGCGGAAACCGGAAGACGGTCATACCGGTTCATGGCGGGAGCAAAGAGCTCGGCAAGGGACTGGTCAACAAGATCCTCAAGGATCTCGGAATAAAGTGAACCGCGATGTTCTATGAAGTCACCCTTGAGATTGACGAGACGGACGGCGGTGCTCCTGCGTGGCTGGTGACAGTGCCGGCATTCCCGGAGATCACGACCTTTGGTGACACAGCGGCCGAAGCTTGCGTGGCCGGGCTCAAAGCCATTGAGGAGGCGATCAGCGCGCGGATGTCGGACAGCGAGGATATTCCCGCGCCGCTCGCAACCTGCGGAGACTCGCGCTGCGTCGAAATCTCGGCCCTCACTTATCTCAAGATCGCGCTCTACACCGTCTGCCGTGCGAAATCCGTAACCCGGGCAGAACTGGCCCGACGGCTGGGTTGGCACCGCGAGCAGGTCGACAGGCTGTTCCGCCTCGATCACAAGTCGAGGCTGGATCAACTCGAATCGGCATTCAAGGCGCTCGGCGAAACCATACGTTTCTCCATGCCGGATATGGCGCAGGCGGCATGAATTTCCCATTCATTCCCCGTTCAGCCGATCTGCGCTAGAACGCGCTCCATGAACATTCTTCTCACCCTCAGGCGCGCCGTGGTCGCGCTGCTCGCATCGGCCCCGGCGGCGTTTGCCGGCCCGGCGGCCGTGCCTCTCCATGCGCCGACGCTGGCCCAGCCGGTCGCCGCCAATTGCAACGCGATCGCGCAGCAGATGGCGGCGCAATATGGCGGCAAGGCGCGCGGCTCGCTGCAGAACCGCGGCGGCCAGCAGGTCTGCGTCGTCGTCATCGTGGTGCAGGGCAAGAACGGCCAGCGCGGCGAACGCATCGAAGTGGTCGTGCCGGCGAATTGAGACCGTGCTTCCGGCCGCCGCCGAAGGAGCGGCGCCGGGACGCACGGTCCGAGAAAATGCCAGAGGGGGTCGAATGCGAATTCTCGTCGTCGAGGATGACAAGGAGCTGAACCGCCAGCTCGCCGAAGCGCTGGTCGATGCAGGCTATGTCGTCGACCGCGCCTATGACGGCGAGGAGGGACATTTCCTCGGCGATACCGAACCCTACGATGCGGTCGTGCTCGACATCGGCCTGCCGCAGATGGACGGCATTTCGGTGATGGAGAAATGGCGCCGCGCCGGGCGCAAGATGCCGGTGCTGATGCTGACCGCCCGCGACCGCTGGAGCGACAAGGTCGCCGGCATCGACGCCGGCGCCGACGACTACGTCACCAAGCCGTTCCATATCGAGGAAGTGCTGGCGCGCATCCGCGCGCTTATCCGCCGCGCCGCGGGGCATGCCTCGTCCGAACTGGTCTGCGGGCCGGTGAGGCTCGACACAGCCGCTTCCAAGGCGGACGTCGACGGCAAGCCGCTGAAGCTTACCTCGCACGAGTTCCGCTTGCTCGCCTACCTGATGCACCATGCCGGCAAGGTCGTGTCGCGCACCGAACTGGTCGAGCACCTCTACGACCAGGATTTCGACCGCGATTCCAACACGATCGAGGTCTTCGTCGGCCGCCTGCGCAAGAAGATGGGCATCGACATGATCGAAACCGTGCGCGGCATGGGCTACCGCCTGCGCGAGCCCGATGCGTGAGCGGGCGGATCCCAGGCACTGATCTTGCGAAGGCGCGGGGCGGCCGATGAACTGGCTGCCGAAATCGCTCGCCGCGCGTGTCATCACCTTCTCGACCATCTGGGCGATCGTGGCGCTGGTGTTGATCGCCACCGTCGTCTCGACGCTGTTCCGCGAGGCGAGCGAGCGCGGCTTCGACAGCCTGCTTTCGGCCAACCTGTTCAATCTCGTGGCTTCGGTCGGAGCGGGCGAGGACGGCCAGCTGACCGGCGCGCCCGAGCTGGGAGACGAACGCTACCTCACGCCGGATTCTGGCTGGTACTGGTCGGTCGAGCCACAATCGGCCGGCCTGGCGGGCGAGCAGCGCTCGGCCTCGCTGCAGGCGACGATTCCGTCTCCCTCCACGAACGAGGTGCCCTTCGGTTCGGGTTTCCAGCGCCGCTATACGGCGACCGGGCCGAACGGCCAGAACCTCGCCGTGCTCGAAACCGAAGTGGTGCTGGGCGCGACCGACCGCATCGCGCGCTATCGCGTGATGGGCAATCTCGACGATCTCAATGCCGAGATCTCATTCTTCAACCAGCAGCTCTACACCTACCTGGCGCTGTTCGGCGCCGGCATGATCGCCATCAACGCCGCCGCGATCTGGCTGGGGCTGAGGCCGCTGGGGCGCGTGCGCGAGGCGCTGTCGAGCGTGCGCGAGGGTACGGCCAAGCGCCTGGACGGCACCTTTCCGGCCGAGATCGAGCCGCTCGCCAACGAGACCAACGCGCTGATCGAGAACAACCGCCGTATCCTCGAGCGCTCGCGCACGCAGGTCGGCAATCTGGCGCATTCGCTGAAGACGCCGCTGGCGGTGCTGACCAACGAGGGCAGGGCAATCGGCGGCGCCAAGGGCCGGCTGATTTCCGAGCAGACCGGTGCGATGAAACAGCAGATCGACCACTATCTGCAGCGTGCACGCATCGCAGCCCAGCGCGAGAGCGTGGTCTTCCGCGCGCCGGTGGTGCCGGTGCTGGAGCGGATGACCAGGGTGATGGCCAAGCTCAACCCGAAGATCGACGTCGCCTTCGAGCACCCCGATGACGACATCGTGTTCGCAGGCGAGCGCGAGGATCTGGAGGAGATCGCCGGCAACCTGCTCGAGAACGCGATGAAGTGGGGCAGGGCGCAGGTGGGTGTGACGCTCGCCGCCGACGAGTCCGGCGAGAGTTTCGTCATGACGATCGAGGACGATGGGCCGGGAATTCCCGAGGAACAGGCGCGAGAGGCGCTGAAGCGCGGCCGGCGGCTGGACGAATCGAAACCGGGGACTGGTCTCGGTCTCGCCATCGTTTCGGACCTGGTCGCCGAATATGGCGGCACGCTCAGGCTCGAGCGCTCGGAACTCGGCGGGCTCCGCGCCGTTGTGCAACTGCGAAAAGCCGCATGACAGCGGGACAAAATTAGGCCAAACAAAGCCCTTAGGGGGCTCCCGTAACTTCCGCGCTTGGCCGCGGACGCATCAGGACCGGATGGAATGAAGAGATCGGCAGTCATCGTCGCCGTGGCCCTTTCGCTGGGCGGATGCGCGACGACCAATCCCGGCGCATCGGGCGTCACCGGCTTCGCCGGCCAGCCGACCCGGCCTTCCGCGCAGCCGGCCGGCCAGGCGATCATCAAGGCGATGGCGGGCGGGCTGGTCGGCGGCAATGCCGGCGCGGGACTGTCGAGCAGCGAGAAGGTGCAGGCGCTCGAGGCCGAATACCGCGCGCTCGAATACTCCCCGGTCGGCCAGAAGGTGACGTGGGGCGACAGGGCCTCCGGACGCTTCGGCGAGGTGGTGGCGGCGCAGCCCTACCGCGTCGGCTCGCAGGATTGCCGCCAGTATACGCATACGGTCAGCGTCGGCACGGCGCAGAACGTCGCCCGGGGCACGGCCTGCCGCAACCCGGACGGAAGCTGGACGCCGCTGACCTGACGGCTGCTCCTTGACGGAAATCAAGGGCATCGCGCCTTCCGCCTGCAATAGGACATCATCGCCGGCCACTACCGGCAATAAGCCGCATCCCGTCGCTGTTGGCAGGGGCAAGGGCGGCGTCTAAATGGTGCCCATGTTGTTCTGGATCGCCGCCGCCGCGCTGACGCTCGCCGCCTCACTGGCGGTGCTCGTGCCGTTGACGCGCAAGGCAGCGGGCACGGAACCCGCCGGCCGCCATGACATCGAGGTCTATCGCGACCAGTTGCAGGAGGTCGAGCGCGATGCCGCGCGCGGCGTCATCGAGGCCTCGCAGGCGGAGCAGGCCAAGGTCGAGATCGCGCGCCGACTGCTGAAGGCCGATTCGGACGGGCAGGCGGCGCGCAAGGCTGGATCGGGCGGTGTCGTGCGTCTGGCCGGGCTCGCGGGCGTGTTGCTCGTCCCGCTCGTCAGTTGGGGCCTCTACAGCGCGATCGGTGCCCCGGGCGTGCCCGGCGAACCCCTGGCGCAGCGCATGGCGCGCAATCCCGCCGAAAGCAGCATCGACGAGCTCATAGCGCGGGCGGAGAAGCATCTCGCCGACAATCCGGACGACGCCCGCGGCTGGGAAATCCTGGGCCCGGTCTATATGCGCCAGCAGCGCTTCGCCGACGCCGCGACCGCCTGGCGCAACGCCATCCGCATCGCGGGATCGAGCGCGCAGCGCGAGAGCGCGCTTGGCGAAGCGATCGCGGCAGCGGCCGGCGGGGTGGTGACGGCAGACGCGCGCGCGGCCTTCGAGCGCGCGCTGGCGAAGGACCCGAACGAGCCGAAGTCCCGCTTCCTGCTGGCGAGCGGACTGGCGCAGGAAGGCAAGCTCGCTGAAGCCGCAGACGCCTGGCAACAGATGAAGCTGGCGCTTGCGGCGGATTCGCCCTGGCATGAGCCGGTCGACCGCGCGATCGCGGAGGCGAAGGCCAGGCTCGAGGCGCCCGTCGCAAAGGGCCCGAATGTCGATGACGTGACCGCCGCGCAGGAGATGACACCGCAGGACCGCCAGCAGATGATCGAGAGCATGGTCGCCGGGCTTGACGAGAAACTGCGCGCCAATCCCGACGATGTGGAAGGATGGCAGCGTCTCATTCGTTCATACGTGGTGTTGGGCCGGGCGGACGATGCGAAGGCGGCGCTCGCGCGCGCCCTTGCCGGCCTGGAAGGCGACAAGAAGGACCAGGTGAGCGCGTTTGCGGCCGAGCTTGGCGTGAAGGTGGACGGATGACCAGAAAGCAGAAGCGGCTGGCGGTGATTGCGGGAGCGCTGGTGTTCCTCGGCGGTGCAACCACGCTGACCTTCTACGCGCTCGGCCAGCGCACCTCCTATTTCTACATGCCGAGCGATCTGTCGGCGAAGCCGGTCGAGCCCGGCCAGCGCATCCGCCTCGGCGGACTGGTGGAGAAAGGGTCGATCCAGCGCGGGCAGGGGACCGAGGTCGCGTTCGCCGTGACCGACCAGGAAAAGACGATCAAGGTTGTCTACAATGGCCTCCTACCGGATCTCTTCCGCGAGGAGCAGGGGGTGATCACCGAGGGTGCCTTCGACCCGGCGGGCAACTTCGTCGCCGACAGCGTGCTGGCCAAGCACGACGAGACCTACATGCCGAAGGAAGTTGCCGACAGCCTCAAGGAAAAGGGCGTCTGGCAGGAAAAAGACGGGGGCTGAGCAGGCATGGTCGAGATCGGACATTTCGCCCTCGTTCTCGCCTTCGCGCTGAGCCTCGTGCAGGCGGCGCTGCCTTTCATCGGCGCGCGGACGCGCCAGGACCGGCTGATGGCGGTGGGCGGGCCGGTGGCGATCACCGCCTTCGCGATGACCGCGCTGTCCTTCCTCGCACTGGTCGCGGCCTATGTGCAGTCGGACTTCTCGGTGCTGAACGTCTGGGAGAATTCCCATTCGGCCAAGCCGCTCCTCTACAAGATCACCGGCACCTGGGGGAACCACGAAGGCTCCATGCTGCTGTGGGTGCTGATCCTGACCTTCTTCGGCGCCCTGGTCGCGGCTTTCGGGCGCAACCTGCCGCCCGTGCTGAAAGCCGATGTGATCGCCGTGCAGGGGTTGATCGGCGCGGCCTTCTTCCTGTTCGTGCTGTCGACCTCCAACCCCTTCGTGCGGCTTGTGCTGGCTCCGATCGAGGGCAGCGACCTCAATCCGGTACTGCAGGACGTCGGCCTCGCCATCCATCCGCCGCTGCTTTATCTCGGCTATGTCGGCTTCTCGGTCTGCTTCTCCTTCGCGGTCGCGGCGCTGATCGAAGGCCGCATCGACGCCGCCTGGGCGCGCTGGGTGCGGCCCTGGACGCTCGCCGCCTGGATCTTCCTCACCGGCGGCATCGCAATGGGCTCCTACTGGGCCTATTACGAACTGGGCTGGGGCGGGTTCTGGTTCTGGGATCCGGTGGAAAACGCCTCCTTCATGCCGTGGCTCGCCGGCACGGCGCTCCTGCACTCGGCGATCGTGATGGAGCGGCGCGAGGCGCTGAAGATCTGGACGATCCTGCTTGCCCTGCTGGCGTTTTCGCTGTCGCTGCTGGGCACCTTCCTGGTGCGCTCGGGTGTGCTGACCTCGGTGCACGCTTTCGCCACCGATCCGACGCGCGGCGTGTTCATCCTGGCGCTGCTTGCCTTCTTCGTCGGCGGTTCGCTGTCGCTGTTCGCGTTCCGGGCGCAGTCGCTGCAGCCCGGCGGCCTGTTCCAGCCGATCTCACGCGAAGGCGCGCTGGTGCTGAACAACCTGTTCCTGACGACGGCGACCGCGACGGTGTTCGTCGGCACGCTCTATCCGCTGGCGTTGGAAGCGGTCACCGGCGAGAAGATCTCGGTCGGCGCGCCCTTCTTCAACCTGACCTTCGGCGCGCTGATGGTTCCGCTGATGATCGCCATGCCGTTCGGACCGCTGCTGGCATGGAAGCGCGGCGATCTCGCCGCCGCCGGGCAGAGGCTGTTCGCGGCCGCGGGTGGGGCCCTGCTCGCCGGCCTTGTCGCACTGCTGTTCGTCGATGGGGTCACCGCGTTCGCCGCGGTCGGTTTCGGACTGGCGGCCTGGCTGCTGATCGGCGCTGTGACCGACCTCGTCCTTCGCGCCGGGATCGGCAGCGTTGCCCCTTCGGTGGCGCTGCGCCGCTTCGCCGGCCTGCCGCGTTCCGTGTTTGGCACGGCGCTCGCGCATTTCGGCCTGGGGCTGACCGCGCTCGGCATCGTCAGCGTCACGGCGCTGCAGGCGGAGCGGATCGTCGCGATGAAGCCGGGCGACACGGTGGACATCTCCGGCTATGTCCTGACCTTCGACCGGATGGAGCCGGTGCGCGGGCCGAACTACACCGAAGACCGCGCTTACTTCGCTCTCGCGACGGAAGCCGGACGCGACCTCGGCGAGGTGATCTCCTCCAAACGCGTCTACACCGCGCGCCAGATGCCGACCACCGAGGCCGGGATCGCTACACGTGGGTTCAGTCAGGTCTATGTCTCGCTCGGCGATCCTGCGGCCAATGGCGGGACGGTCGTGCGCGTCTGGCACAAGCCGCTGGTGACGCTGATCTGGCTCGGCGCCCTGGTGATGATGGCGGGCGGAACGATGTCGCTCGCCGACCGGCGCCTGCGCATCGGGGCGCCGGCGCGGCGCAAGGTGAAGGCGGCGGCGGGAGTGCCCGCCGAATGAGGCTGCCGCGCATCCTTGCCCTGCTGGTCGGTCTGTTTCTGGCGTTGCAGCCCGGGACTGCGTTTTCCGTCACGCCTGACGAGGTGCTCGCGGATCCGGCGCTCGAAGCCCGCGCCCGCGCGATCTCGGCCGGCCTGCGATGCATGATCTGCCAGAACCAGTCGATCGACGAATCGGACGCGGCCCTTGCCAAGGATCTGCGCGTGCTGGTGCGCCAGCGACTGGTCGCGGGCGACACGGACGAAGAAGTGATCGCCTACGTCGTCTCGCGTTACGGCGAGTTCGTGCTGCTGAAGCCCGAGTTCAACTGGCGCAATGCGCTTCTGTGGGGGACTCCCGTGCTGCTGCTCGCCATCGGGGGAGGCTATCTCATCGTCGCGGCGAGGAGGCGACGGCGCGTTGCCGTCGGAGAAATCGCGGCGCTGAGCGATGAGGAAAAGACCGCGCTCGCCCAGGCGCTGAAGCGGGAAGCCTAGGCCGGCCGCCAACATTACGAAACTTTCATTTCCCGGAAAGAACGCCGTAATGTGACGGCCCCTATTTCTCATGTCCGAAGGTGCGCAGTGCGCATCCCGAAATTGAAAAGGACATGATCGAGATGACCACTTCCAACGCTTCCAGTTCCACGAGAAAGCGCCTGCTGGCCGCTGCTGCCTCGCTCGCGATCGCGGGTGCGATCGGCGTCGGCGCGGTGACCAGCGTGACTGTTCCAGTTTTCGCCGAGGCGGTGCGCGTCGACGCCCCGCAGGCGCCCGGCTTCGCCGATGTCGTCGAGAAGGTGTCGCCTGCCGTCGTGAGCGTCCGCGTCAAGTCGCGCATAGAGCCGGCCTCCGACAATCCGGGTTCCCTGTTCCAAGGCCCCGGCGGCGGCTTCTTCGGCGGTCCCGGCTTCGATGACCTGCCGAACGACCATCCGCTGAAGCGCTTCTTCCGCGAGTTCCGCGGTGAAGGCCCGGGCGCCGAAGGTCCGCGTTCGGAGCGTCGCCAGGAGCGGCAGCAGCGCCGCGCCGAGCGGATGCGCCCGTCGTCGCAGGGGTCGGGCTTCTTCATCTCCGAGGACGGCTATCTCGTCACCAACGACCACGTCGTGCGTGACGGCGCCGAATACACGGTCGTCATGGACAATGGCGACGAACTCGACGCCAAGCTGGTCGGCACCGACGAACGCACCGACCTCGCCGTGTTGAAGGTCGATGCCGAGCGCAAGTTCACCTATGTCGCCTTCGCCGACGACTCGAAGATCCGTGTCGGCGACTGGGTCGTCGCGGTCGGCAATCCGTTCGGCCTCGGCGGCACGGTGACGGCGGGCATCGTCTCGGCCCGGGGCCGCGACATCGGCGCCGGTCCCTATGACGACTTCATCCAGATCGACGCGGCGGTGAATCGCGGCAATTCCGGCGGCCCGGCCTTCAACCTCAACGGCGAGGTTGTCGGCATCAACACGGCGATCTTCTCGCCGTCGGGGGGCAATGTCGGCATCGCCTTTGCCATCCCTGCCTCGACCGCCAAGGACGTCGTCGCCAAGTTGATGGACGGTGGTTCCATCGAGCGCGGCTGGCTCGGCGTCCAGATCCAGCCGGTGACCGACGAGATCGCCGAATCGATCGGCCTCGACAAGCCGCGCGGTGCGCTGGTGAGCGAGGCGCAGGCTGACGGTCCGGCCAAGGAGGTCGGTATCGCGGCAGGCGACGTGATCGTCTCGGTCGACAAGAAGCCGGTCGCCTCGCCGCGCGAACTCGCCCGGCTGATCGGCAATATCGATCCCGGCAAGTCTGTCGCGGTCGAAGTGTGGCGCGACGGCAAGGCGCAGACCTTCGACGTCAAGCTCGGCACCCTGCCGGGTGCGAAGGACCGCGCCGACGCGACCCCGGACAAGGCGACGCCGGAGACCGGCACGCTTGAAGGCTTCGGCCTGACCGTGACCAAGGCCGAGGATGGCAAGGGTCTCGTGGTCACGGATGTCGAGGCCGACAGCGAGGCCGCCGACCGCGGCATGCAGGCGGGCGACGTGATCCTCGCCGTCAACTCGAAGGAAGTGGCAAGCGCCGCCGATGTCGAGAAAGCGGTCGAGGAAGCCTCGAAGGCCGGCCGCAAGGCGGTGCTCTTCCAGGTGATGCGCGACCAGACCAACCGCTTCGTCGCCCTGCCGGTTGTGCGCGGCTGAGTGATCCAGACGCCGGCCGCTTGTGAGGAGCGGCCGGCATTTGGGCCGGTGCGGGCTATCCGTAACTCCCACCGGGACGGCGGGCTCCCCCCAATCGCCCGCCGTCGGCCTTTTCGGCGGTCCTGTTTTCCCGACAGATCGCCTATATGTGATCCAATGAAGATTCTGGTGATCGAGGACGACCGCGAGGCGGCGGAATATCTGGAGCGGGCGCTGACCGAGGCCGGCCACACCGCCCATGTCGCGCGGGACGGCGAGACCGGCTTCAGCCTAGCCGATTCCGGCGAATACGACATCCTCGTCATCGACCGCATGCTGCCCCGCCGCGACGGGCTCTCGGTGATCGCGGGCCTGAGGGCGCGGGGCAACGAGACGCCCGTACTGATCCTCTCGGCGCTCGGCGAGGTCGACGACCGGGTGACCGGCCTGCGCGCCGGCGGCGACGACTACCTGACCAAGCCCTACGCCTTCTCGGAACTGCTTGCGCGGGTAGAGGTTCTCAAACGCCGGGCGAGCGCGCGCGACAGCGAGACGACCTACCGCGCCGGCGATCTCGAACTCGACCGCTTGGCCCACGCAGTGAAGCGCGCGGGCAAGGAGATCGCGCTGCAGCCGCGCGAATTCCGCCTGCTCGAATATCTGATGCGCCACGCGGGACAGGTGGTAACCCGCACGATGCTGCTCGAAAACGTCTGGGACTATCACTTCGACCCGCAGACCAACGTCATCGACGTGCATGTCTCGCGGCTGCGCTCGAAGATCGAGAAGGGTTTCGACAAGCCGCTGCTGCATACCGTCCGCGGCGCGGGCTACATGCTCAAGGCCTGAGATGCCGCGTCTTCCCGCGATCTTCCGCACCACCGCGGCCCGTTTGTCGGCGCTCTACCTGCTTCTATTCGCGGCGTCGGCCCTGGTGCTCGTCGTCTACATGACGTCGCTGTCCACGCGCATGCTGACGGACCAGACGCGCGAGACGATCCTCGAGGAAGTGCTGAGCCTGTCGCGCTCGTACGAGTCGGGGGGACTTCCCCGCCTCGTGCGCGTCGTCGCGCAGCGCGCCCGGCAGCCGGGCGCCTATCTCTATCTGCTCACCGATCCGAACGGCCGTCCGCTCGCCGGCAACGTCGAAAGCCTCGAGCCCGGGGTGCTGGAAACCGACGGCTGGACCGAGCGGCCGTTTTCCTACAAGCGCTATGGCGAGGGTGCCGCGGCGACGCCTGCGAATTCCGAGGGCCACAAGGCGATCGCGCAGGTGGTGCGGCTGCCGAACACCATGATCGTTCTGGTCGGCCGCGACCTCGGCGAGCCCGAGCAGTTCCGTCTCGTCGTGCGCCGCGCGCTGACGGCCGCCCTCGCGCTGATGGGCATCGGCGCCTTCGTCATCTGGTTCTTCGTCGGCCGCCAGGCCCTGCACCGCATCGACAGCATTTCCGAAGCCAGCCGGCGCATCATGGGCGGCGACCTTTCGGGGCGGTTGCCGGTGACCGGCACGGGCGACGAGTTCGACCGGCTGTCGGAGAATCTGAACGGGATGCTGGCGCGTATCGGCGCGCTGAACGACGGGCTGAAGCAGGTGTCCGACAACGTCGCCCACGACCTGAAGACGCCGCTGACGCGCCTGCGCAACCGTGTCGAGGCGACGCTGGCCGGCTCGCATACCGAGGCGGAATACCGCGAGGCGCTGGAGGGAGCGATCTCCGAATCGGACCAGCTCATCCGCACGTTCAACGCGATCCTGATGATCTCGCGCCTGGAGGCAGGCTATTCCGCGGAGGCGACCAGCGAGGTCGACCTCGCGGCGATCATGCGCGACGTCGTGGAACTCTACGAACCCGCCGCGGAGGAGGCCGGCGTGACGCTGACCGCCCAAGATTGCCCCGAGGCCAAGGTGACCGGCAATCGCGAACTGATCGGCCAGGCGCTGTCCAACATCGTCGACAATGCGATCAAGTATTCCGCCGGCGCCGAGGGCGGCGCGAAGGTGGCGGTGTCGATCGTCAGGGTTCCCGGCGCCATCCGGCTCGGCGTCGCCGACAACGGGCCGGGCATTCCGCCCGAGGATCGTGTCCAGGCGACGGAACGTTTCGTGCGACTGGAGAAGAGCCGGTCGCAGCCGGGATCGGGCCTGGGCCTGAGCCTTGCCAAGGCGGTGATGACGTTCCACGGTGGCGCGCTGGAACTGTCCGGGAAGGAGCCAGGATTGCTCGTCGAGATGGTGTTTCCGCGTCAGGGGGGATGATGGCGAAGGCAGCGGCCGCGAAAGAGGCGGCAGGGGAGGGGAACTGGTTCGGTGCACGTCCGACGCGGCTTCAGCCACTCGACGCGGACGCGGCGAAGGCCGAACTGGCCGAACTGATCTCGAATGCCGATGCGGCCGGCCTTGAAGCCCTCGTGGCCGACCTTACGGCGGGCGGCGCGACGGTCGACTTCCTCGCCGCCGTGCTCGACCTCTCGCCCTTCCTGCGCGACAGCATGCGCCGCGCCCCGCAGATCCTCGATCACCTGCGCTCGGTCGACGCGCCTGCGCGCATCGACGCGGTCCTGGAGGCGATCGAGGCGCTCGGCCGCGATCCCGATATGGCCGAGGCGCGGCTGATGGCCGAACTCAGGCGACTCAAGACGGAAGCGCATGCGCTGGTCGCGCTGTGCGACCTGGCGCGGGTGTTCGATGCGCAGACGACGGTGCGCCGACTGAGCAGGCTCGCCGACGCGGCGATCGGCGCAGCCGTGTCGTTCCTGCTGCGCGACGCCCATGGCCAGGGCAGGATCGCTCTGCCGGATCCGTCAGATCCGGCGAAGGGATCCGGCTGGATCCTGCTGGCGATGGGCAAGCTCGGCGCCCACGAGCTCAACTTCTCCTCCGATATAGACCTGATTTCGTTCTTCGATCCGCAGGCGGAGGCGATCACCGATCCTTATGAGGCGAACGAGCTGTTCGCCCGTCTGACGCGTCGGCTGGTGCGCATCCTTCAGGACCGGACCGAGGACGGCTACGTCTTCCGCACAGATCTTCGCCTGCGGCCCGATCCCGGCTCGACGCCGCTGGCGATCCCGGTCGGCGCTGCCCTGCATTACTACGAGAGCCGTGGCCAGAACTGGGAGCGCGCGGCGATGATCAAGGCGCGGCCGGTGGCGGGCGATCTCGCTGCGGGACAAGCCTTCCTCGCCGAGCTGAAGCCCTATGTCTGGCGCAGGTACATGGATTTCGCGGCGATCGCCGACGTCCACTCGATCAAGCGCCAGATCCATGCGCACAAGGGTCATGGCGAGATCGCGGTGAAGGGCCACAACGTCAAGCTCGGGCGCGGCGGCATCCGCGAGATCGAGTTCTTCGTCCAGACCCAGCAACTGATTGCCGGCGGCCGCTTCCAGGAACTGCGCGGCCGCGAGACGATCGCGATGCTGGGCGCGCTCTGCGAACGTGGCTGGATCTCGCCCGAGGAGCGCGACGCGCTGGGGAAGCAGTACTGGTTTCTGCGCGATGTCGAACACGCGATCCAGATGGTGGCGGACGAGCAGACCCACCTGCTGCCCGAGGACGACGAGGGCCTGGAGCGGATCGCGCATATGCGCGGCTATCGCGACGCAGATGCGTTCGCAGCCGATTTCCGCGCCTCCCTGCAAGTGGTGGAGAAGCACTACGCCGCCCTCTTCGAATCCGCGCCGGAACTGTCGGCGGGCGTGGGCAACCTGGTCTTTACCGGCGACGTCGACGATCCGGACACGTTGCAGACCTTGTCGCAGCTGGGCTTCGAGCGCCCCAGCGACATCTGCCGCGTCATCCGCACCTGGCATTTCGGTCGCTACCGCGCGACGCAATCGGCCGAGGCGCGCGAGCGCCTGACGGAGCTGATACCGGCGCTGCTGCAGGCCTTCGGCAATACCCGCCGCGCCGACGAGGCGCTGATGCGATTCGACGCCTTCCTGGCCGGCCT
Source organism: Mesorhizobium sp. (assembly GCA_019635735.1). Taxonomy (GTDB): domain Bacteria; phylum Pseudomonadota; class Alphaproteobacteria; order Rhizobiales; family Rhizobiaceae; genus Mesorhizobium_A. Next base: position 572,970 of record JAHBYX010000001.1, on the reverse strand, counting down.
GCCGGCGGGGATCCAGCTTTTTTCGCTGCTCCAGTCCAATCCGGCGCTTTTGAACCTCTTGGCATTGATCATGGGCGCGGCGCCGCGCCTAGCCGCGATCATCACCCGGCGCGCGCATGTCTTCGACGGGCTGCTCGATCCCATGCTGATGAGCGAACTGCCCGACAGGCGCTACCTGGCCGGCCGGCTGCAGGCCTTCCTCGAAGGCGTAACCTTGCATGAGGAGATCCTCGACCGGCTGCGCATCTTCGCGGCCGAGCAGAAGTTCCTCATCGGCGTCAGGCTGCTCACCGGGGCGATCGACGCGGTCAGGGCCGGCAAGGCCTTCTCCGACCTCGCGGACCTCACCATCGGCGCCGCGCTGGAAGCCGTGCGTTCGGAGTTCGCACTCCGCCACGGTCGCGTCGAGGGCGAGCGGGTGGCCCTGCTTGGCATGGGCAAGCTCGGCAGCCGCGAACTCACCGCCGGTTCAGACGTCGACATGATCCTGCTCTATGACCATTCGGAAGCCGCAGAGGAATCCGACGGCGAAAAGCCGCTGGCGCCGGCGCTCTACTTTACGCGCCTGACGCAGCGGCTGATCGCGGCGGTGTCCGCGCCGACCGGCGAAGGGGTGCTCTACGAAATCGACATGCGGCTTCGTCCGTCCGGCAACAAGGGACCTGTCGCGACCCACATCGCCGCCTTCCGGAAATACCAGCGCACCGAGGCGGAAATCTGGGAGCACATGGCGTTGACGCGGGCGCGGGTGATCGCTGGCGATGCCGACTTCGCCGGCGTGATCGAAGCGGATATCGCAAGTATCCTGGGCACGCCCCTCGTCTATTCCGACGTCGCGCGCGAGGCACGGCAGATGCGTGCGCTGATCGAGAAGGAGAAACCGCCAGCCGACGAGTGGGACCTCAAGCTCGCCCTGGGCGGGCTGATAGACCTCGAGTTCATCGCACAGGTCGCATTGCTGACGGGCCGGGTGGATGAAGCCGGCCGGTCGACTGCAACGGCCGAAGTGCTGCGCCATCTTGCCGACGACCTTGCCGATCTGCAAGTGCGAGGCGAGCTCTTCGAAGCGCATCGCCTCTACACGACCCTGACGCAGATCATGCGGCTCTGCCTCACGGGAAATCTCGATCCGGCCGATATTCCGCCCGGGCTTTCCGATCTGCTCATCCGCAGCGCGGACGCGCCGGACCTCAGCGTCCTGCGCGCGCTGTTGAAGGACACGTCAATCAACGTTCGAAAACTGTTCGACGCTCTCCTGAGTGGAAAATCCGCGTCGCGGTGATGGAAATGACATGATCCGGTCCCCATGTGGAGATCGAACCCGAGACGTGGAGAAGATCATGAAAAAGACTGTTCTGGCCTGGGCCTTCGTTGCATTTGCCGGGGCTGTCGGCGCGACCGCGTCGCAGGCGGCGACGGACGACAGGCTTTTCGAGCGCCTCGACGCGGACAAGAGCGGCGACGTCTCGTTCGAAGAATTCCTGGCCGCGATCACGGGCCGGCTTGAGAATGCGGACAAGGACGGCGACGGCAAGCTGACGGTCGGAGAGATATCGGCGACCCTCAAGGGGCCAAAGGCGACCAAACAGGCTGAGGCGCTGGTCGCCCGGTTCGACACCGACAAGGACGGCAGCATCACGCTCTCCGACGTCGAGGCGCGGCGGAAGCAGCGCTTTGCCGAGCTCGATGCCGATGCGGACGGCAAGCTGGTGAAGGAAGAGATGCGCGCCCGGGCTTCGGCGAAAGGCGACAGGCCAAAGCCGACTGCCCAATAGGACGGCGGCGACCGGGTCGCAGGCCGTCTGAGGTCAGGCGGCCTTTCGCGACGGCTGTCCCGTCGCCTTCGTCTTCACCGGGATACGCACCGAGACGATCGTGCCGACGCCCTCGGTCGAGCGGATCTTGAGCGCGCCGCCGTGAAGCTGGGCGAGCGAGCGCGATATCGCGAGGCCGAGGCCGGAGCCGGTATGGCTCTTGGTGAGCTGGTTCTCGACCTGTTCGAAGGGCTTGCCCAGCTTCTTGAGCGCCTCCTGCGGGATGCCGCAGCCATTGTCCTCGATCGTGAGGATGACCGCGCCGGACGTCTTGCGGGCACGCACTGCGATCTTCCCGCCCTGGCCCGTGAACTTGACCGCGTTCGACAGAAGGTTGATCGCGATCTGCTTGATTGCCCGGCGATCGGCGTTGAGCGTCAGGGAATCGGCGATGCTGGTCTCCACGGTGATCGATTTCTGCGCCGCCTGCAGCGAGATCACCCGGACCGTCTCGCGCATCAGCGGGCAGAGGTCGATCTCCTCGCGATCGATCGAGAAACGGCCAGCCTCGATCTTCGACATGTCGAGGATGTCGTTGATGACGCCCAGCAGATAGTTGCCGCTGCCGTGGATGTCGCGGACATATTCCGTATATCGCTCGGAACCGAGCGGCCCGAACAGACCCGACTGCATCAGCTCCGAGAAGCCGATGATCGCGTTCAGCGGCGTGCGCAGTTCGTGCGACATGTTGGCGAGGAACTCGGACTTGGCGCGGTTGGCGGCTTCCGCGCGCTCCGTCTCGCGCATGCACTTCCGGTTGAGGTCGGCGAGTTCGCGGGCACGGTCCTCTTCGGCCTTTCGGGCGACGGAAAGGTCGTGGATCGTCGCCATCAGCCGGCGCTCGCTGTCGACGAGCTTTTCCTGATGCTGCTTGATCTGCGTGATGTCGGCGCCGACCGACACCGTGCCGCCGTCACGCGTGACCAACTCGTTGACCTGTACCCAGCGTCCGTCCTTGAACTGCCGCTCATAGGTCACCGCGCCGTGACGGCCGTTGCCGTTGGCCAGCCGCCGCTCGGACGCGAAGGCAGTCATCCGCTCTTCGATCACGCTGCGCGGCGTGCCCGGTTCGATATCGTCGTCGCTCAGGCCTGCCTGCTCCTGGAAGCGGGTGTTGCACATGACCAGGCGCCCGTTCGCGTCCCAGAGGACGAAGGTCTCGGAGATGTTCTCGATGGCCGTGCGCAGCCGCGCATCCGCCTCCTCGGACTGCATGGCGAGGTGATATTGCTCGGTGACGTCGATGGCGATGCCGAGCAGATGGACGTCCGGCGCGTCGGGATCGATGATCTGCGCGCGGGCGCGGACCCACACCCACTGGCCGTTGGCATGACGCATGCGGAAGACCTGGTCGATCTGGTCGACTTCGCGCGCCGCCAACGCCTTCGCGACCGTAAACAGGTCGCCATCTTCCTCGTGGATGATCTCGTTGACCTCGCCGAAGGAGAGCATGGCGTTGCTGGGCTCGTAGCCCAGCATCTCGTACATCGAGCGCGACCAGAACATGCGCCCGCGGCCCATGTCCCAGTCCCACAGTCCGCAGCGTCCGCGCAGCAGCGCGGAGTCGATGCGCTGGTGCGCCTCCGAGTAGATCCGGTCGGCCGACTGCGCCCGCGCCGCCTGCGCGAAATAGGCATAGAGGATGACGATCAGCACGCTCGAGGTCAGCACGAACAGGGTCACGTTGAGCGAGACCAGCTTACGCCAGTCGGCGAACACGGTGTCGGTGGAAACCATCGCGACCGCCGCATGCTTGCGGTCCGAGGTCAGGTCGACGGCGGCGAACCAGTGCTGGCTGCCGATCGCGACCTCCATCACGCCGGCGCGCGCCCCGAACATGAACAAAGGCTGGCCGCCGTCGAACTGGCTTTCGAGCCAGCGGCCTTCCCAGCCGATGTCGCGGGGCGCCGCCGCGGTGACGCGGAAGCGTTCGTCGGTGACCAGAAGCACGTGGCTTCGCTCGAGATTGCCGATCCGCGCGGAGGCGTCGAGCGCCCGCCGGTCGGCGTCGACCGGCGAGGCGGCGAGTTCGACGGCGAGCGTGCTGGCGATCTGGGACGCCGCCAAGGCCGCCATCGAACGGGCGTCACGCTCGATGTCGTCGCGAAGCGCCAGGAGCGAGAGCGCCCGGGTCGCCGCCACGACGATGAGAAAGATGACGATCAGCGCCGGAATGGACCGGCGCAGATAGGGTTCGGCCGCCAGCAGGCGCTTGTATGCCGGCGCGGCGACGATGCCAGCGCCGCTGCCGATCTTCGTTCCTTCGCCGCCCCGTCCGCCGGCAAAAAAACGCCCACCAGTCGCCCCCCAGGCGCCTGTCTTTCCCATTGAAGGGCCCCGCAAAAATTGTTTTTCTGGCTATACTTCGGAAACGCCGCACATCCGAATCGCCATATAAGAATCAAAGGTGATTCGGCTTGTCCAGAGGCTCGTTCAGGAATTCTTCACGAATTCCGGAATGAGGGCGAAAAAGGCCAGGAAGAGCAGGATTTCAGGCCAGCGTCCGCTCGACGATGTCTCGCAGGTCGGCCGAAAGCGTCGATGCGGCCTTGATCCGAGACAGGGTGGCGCGCGCGCATTCCCTGCGACCGTCCTCCAGCGACCTCCACGAGCGGAAGGCCGTCGCAAGCCGCGCGGAAAGCTGCGGGTTCTTCGGATCGACCGACAGAGCGATCTCGGCCAGCAGTTCGTAGCCGGCGCCGTCGGCCCGGTGGAAGCCTGTCTGGTTCGCGGTCGTGTAGGTGCCGATCAGCGACCGCACGCGGTTGGGGTTGCCGAGCGAGAACGCCGGATGGGTCATCAGCGCGCGAACCCGGTCGACGGCGCCGTCGCCGGGCGCCATGGCCTGGATCTGGAACCATTTGTCCATGACCAGCGGATCGGCTCCGAACCGTGCCTCGAAATGCGCGAGCGCCTCGGCCGTCTCCGAGGCGTCCGGATGGCGCATCGCCAGGACGGAAAGGGCCGCCGCCCGGTCGGTCATGTTGCCGGCGTCGTGGTATTGATGAGAGGCATGGTCCGGCTGGCCGGACGCGAGCGTGACGTAGTCGAGCATCGTGTTGCGCAGCGCGCGCCGTCCCGCGCTCGCCGCATCGGGCGAATAGGGCCCGCTGTCTGCGAGGCTGTCGTAGGCGGCGCGGAAGGCTTCGTCGTTCGCCGCCGCGATCGTCGCCGCGAGCGCGTTGCGCGCCGCCAGGATCGCGTCCGGATCGATCTTCGAGCCGATCTCGCGGGCGATGTCGGCTTCCGCCGGCAAGGTCAGCGCCAGCGCCTTGTAGGCGGGCTCCAGCGCCTGGCTTCGCACTGTCTCGAGGCAGATCCGGGCCAGATCGCGGGAGATCTTAGGCGTCTTGCCGCCGCGAATGGCCGCCGCCGCCTCGATCAGCGTGCCGGTCATCAGCCCGGTCAGCGCCTGCCAGCGCGAATACAGGTCGCTGTCGTTGCGCGCCAGGAGCATGCGTTCAGCCAGCGGCTGGTCGAAGGCGATCGTCACCGGCGCGGAGAAACCGCGGTTGAGGGAAATGGCCGGGCGCTCGGGCAATCCCTCGAAGCGGATAACCTGCCTGCGCTTCTTCAGGTGGATGACGCCGTCCTCGACGGCGGCGCCGCTGACCGACGAACAGGCGATATCGTTGCCGTCGGCACCGACGAGTCCGAAGGCGAGGGGGATATGCATCGCCTTCTTGCGGCTTTCGCCGGGGGTCGGCGGAACCGACTGCTCGATCTCCAAGGTCAGCGCCGCGGCGTTGGGGTCGTGCGCCGCCGACACGGTCAGGTTCGGCGTGCCGGCCTGATGGTACCAGAGCGAAAACTGCGACAGGTCCTTGCCGGAAACGTCCTCGAACACCTTGATGAAGTCCTCGATCGTCGCCGCGTCGCCGTCGTGCCGTTCGAAGTAGAGGTCCATGCCGCGCCGGAAGGTCTCGTGGCCGAGGATGGTGCGGATCATGCCGACGACTTCGGCGCCCTTCTCGTAAACCGTGGCGGTGTAGAAATTGTTGATCTCGCGGTAGCGCCGCGGGCGGACGGGGTGAGCGAGGGGACCCTGGTCCTCCGGGAACTGGTGGGCGCGCAGCGTCCGCACGTCGGCGATGCGCTCGACGGCGCGGGAACGCTCGTCGGCCGAGAATTCGTGGTCGCGGAAGACGGTCAGGCCTTCCTTCAGGCAGAGCTGGAACCAGTCGCGGCAAGTGATTCTATTGCCTGTCCAATTGTGGAAGTATTCGTGGGCGATGATCGCCTCGATATTGGCGAAGTCGGCGTCCGTCGCGGTCTCGCGGTCGGCCAGGACGTATTTGTCGTTGAAGATGTTGAGACCCTTGTTCTCCATCGCGCCCATGTTGAAATCGGACACGGCGACGATGTTGAAGACGTCGAGATCATATTCCCGGCCGAAGGTCTCCTCGTCCCAGCGCATGGAGCGCCTGAGCGCGTCCATCGCATAGGCGGCGCGGTCCTGCTTGCCGTGCTCGACGAAGATGCCGAGCCGCACCTCGCGCCCGGAACGGGTGACGAAGGCGTCGGACACTTCGGCGAGATCTCCGGCAACCAGCGCGAAGAGGTAGGAGGGCTTCGGGTGCGGATCGAACCATTCGGCGAAATGCCAGCCGTCGGGAAGCTCGCCCGTCGCGCCCGGATTGCCATTGGCGAGCAGCAGGGGCGCTTCCTCGCGCCGCGCCTCTATCCGCACCGAATAGACCGAGAGGACGTCCGGGCGGTCGAGAAAATAGGTGATCCGGCGAAAGCCCTCCGCCTCGCACTGGGTGCAGTAGTTTCCGCTCGACCGGTAGAGACCCATCAGCGCCGTGTTGGAGGAAGGCGCGGTCTCGGTTTCGATCGTCAGCTGGAAGGTCCGGCCGCGCGGCGGCTTGTGCAGGGTGAGCCGCTGCCCGGTTGCCTCATAGCTTCCCGCCTCCAGCGGCTCGCCGTCGACCGAGACGGCGAGCAGGGCAATTCCGTCGCCGTCGAGCACGAGCGGGGTCGAAGGCGCGACGCCCTCCCGCCGCTCGATGGTGAGTTCCGCGATCACGCGCGTGCGGTCTGGATCGAGCCGGAATGTCAGAGATGTCCGTGGAATGAGCCAGTCGCTCGGGCGATAGTCCTCGAGCCTGAACACCTGGCCTGTATCTGTCCGCATTCCGTAATTTCCGTGCAAGCTCGCCGCGTGGTCCAACAAGGGTAAACCCATTGGCGCGACAAAGTGGTATGCTAGGTCTTTACACGAAACCGGGGCTCGTCAAAACTCAACCCGCTCGAGGCCCACGCCCGCATCCGCCGATATCCCGCGAGGAATGACCATGACGATTCAAACTCCCAAGTTTGGAATGGGCGCATCCGTGCTGCGCAAGGAGGACGATGCCTTCATTTCCGGGCGCGGCCGATACACAGACGATTTCTCCCCGTCGGGCACGCTGCATCTTTATGTGCTGCGCTCGCCGACGGCGCGGGCGAAGTTCACCATCGCTTCGGTCGAGGCGGCGAGAGAGGCGCCGGGCGTCCATCTCGTGTTGACAGGGGCCGATATCGCCAACCTGGGCGATCTCAAGTCGGGCGCGATGCAGAAGCAGCCCGACGGAACGCGCCCCAAAGCACGGAACATCCCTGTCCTGTGCCGTGACGAGGTTGCCTATGTCGGCGACGCGGTGGCCTGCGTGGTGGCGGAAAGCCGCGCGCTCGCCCAGGATGCGGCGGAACTGATCGAGATCGATTACGAGGACATGGAGCCCGTCGCGCTGATGGCGCATGCGCTCGACGCCGACGCTCCGCTCATCTGGCCCGAGCATGGCAGCAACCGCGCTTTCCGCTACGAACTTGGCGACAGGGCGAAGACGGACGCGGCTTTCGCCAAGGCGAAGCACGTCACCAGGGTGGCTTTCCGCAACAACCGGCTGGTCTGCAACTACATGGAGGCGCGCGCCGCGCTCGCCGAGTGGAACGCCAAGGAGAACCGCCTCGTCCTGACGGTCGGCTCCCAGGGCGTCCATTCGATGCAGCAGATCCTCGCCGGGGTGCTTGGGATCCAGCCGACGGGCCTGCGCGTCGTTACGCCCGATGTCGGCGGCGGGTTCGGGCCGAAGACCTTCGTCTACCGCGAATACGCGCTGGTGCTTGAAGCGGCGCGTCGCCTCAGCCGGCCGGTCAAGTGGACGGGCGACCGCACGGAGCACTTCCTGACCGACGCCCAGGGCCGCGACAACGAGGTCGAGGCGGAGATGGCGATGGACGCCGAGGGGCGCTTCCTCGGCCTGCGGGTGAGCCTCGCCGCCAACCTCGGAGCCTATTGCTCCCAGTATGGGCCCTATATCCCCTATATCGGGGCGACGATGTCGACGGGCGTGTACGACATCAAGGCGCTGCATGTCGGGATCGACGGCATCTACACCAATACCTGCCCGGTCGACGCCTATCGTGGTGCGGGCCGTCCCGAGGCGGCGTATCTGCTGGAGAAGCTGGTCGATGCCTGTGCCCGCGACCTGAAGATGTCGCCGGCCGAAATCCGCCGCCGCAACTTCATCCGGCCAGAGCAGTTTCCCTATACGACGGCAACGGGCCGTAAGTATGATGTCGGCGAGTTCGATGGCCACATGACCCTGGCGATGGAACGGGCCGACTGGAACGGTTTCGAGAAGCGCCTGAAGGCGTCGATGCAGGCCGGCAAGCTGCGCGGCATCGGCATGGCGACCTATGTCGAAGCCTGCGCCTTCGCGGGCTCCGAGGCCGCCCACCTGACACTGAACGGCGACGGGACAGTGACGCTGTTCATCGGCACGCAGACCAACGGCCAGGGCCACGCGACGGCCTATTCGCAGTTCGTCGCCGAAAAGCTCAACCTGCCGATCGAGAAGATAATCGTGCGGCAGGGAGACACCGACGAACTCGCCAAGGGCGGCGGCACCGGCGGCTCGCGCTCGATTCCGCTTGGCGGCGTCTCTGCGGCCTATGCCGGCGAAAACCTCGCCGAGAAGATCAAGAAGATCGCGGCCGACGAACTGGAAGCCGGCGCGGCGGATATCGAACTGATCGACGGCACCGCGCGCATCGTCGGCACCGACCGCGCGCTGGATTTTGCCGCGATCGCAAAGGCCGCCAAGAACCCGGACGATCTCAAGGGCTTCGGCGAATTCATCCAGGACGAGGCGACCTATCCGAACGGCACCCACATCTGCGAGATCGAAATCGATCCGGCGACCGGGACGTCCGAGATCCTGCGCTATACGATCGTCGACGATTTCGGCGCGGTAGTGAACCCCATCCTGCTCGCCGGCCAGGTGCATGGCGGCGTGGTGCAGGGCATAGGCCAGGCGCTGACCGAGGACACGGTCTATGGCGAGGACGGGCAATTGCTGACGGCAAGCTTCATGGACTACGGCATGCCGCGCGCCGACCTGCTGCCGTTCATCGACTTCTCGACGCGCAATGTGCCCTCGACCACCAATGCGCTCGGCATCAAGGGGGCAGGCGAGGCCGGCACGATCGGCGCGACGCCGGCGGTCATGAACGCGCTCACCGACGCCCTGTGGCGCGCGTACGGCATCGGCCATATCGAAATGCCGGCGACGCCGCTCAGGGTCTGGCAGGCGATCCAGGACGCGGCCTGACGGTGGCCGAGCACTCGATGATCTCGCGGCCGCTGGCCGCGATCCTCCTCAAGGTCTCGTCCATTGCGGTGTTCGTCGGGATGCAATCCTTCATCAAGCTGGTGGGCGTCGTCCCCGCCGGCCAGATCGTGTTCTACCGTTCCTTCTTCGCGATGGTGCCGATCCTGGTCCTTCTGGCCTGGACCGGAGAACTGAGAACCGCGTTCCGCACCGACCGCCCCGGGCAACATGTGATGCGCGGTCTGGTGGGCGTCTCGTCGATGGCGCTTGGCTTCTTCGCACTGACGCGGCTGCCGCTCCCCGAAGCGATCATGCTCAACTACGCGCAGCCGCTGCTGGTCGTCGTCATCAGCGCGCTGGTGCTCGGGGAAACGGTGCGCATCTTCCGCTGGACGGCGGTCGGGATGGGTTTCATCGGGGTGCTGATCATCTCCTGGCCTAAGCTGACCCTGTTGACCTCCCCGGGCGGGATGGGCAGCGCCGAGGCGCTGGGCGTGGTCGCCGCCATCGCCGCCGCCGCCATCTCCGCGGTGGCGCTGCTGCAGGTGCGCGCGCTCGTTGCGACGGACAAGTCGTCCACGGTCGTCATCTGGTTTTCCATGACCGCGTCCGTCGCCGGCCTGCTCACCTTGCCGTTCGGCTGGGCACCGCTGACGGGCTGGCAGATCTTCTACCTCGTCATGAGCGGCATCTGCGGCGGCATCGCCCAGGTGCTGATGACGGAATCCTACCGCCACGCCAGCGTCGCGACGGTCGCGCCGTTCGAATACAGCTCGATGCTGTTCGGTCTCGTGGTGGGATACCTGCTCTTCTCGGACATCCCGACGATCCATTCGATCGTCGGCGGCGCGATCGTCGTGGGTTCCGGGCTGATGATCATCTGGCGCGAGCAGCGCCTCGGTCTCGAACGCGGCAAGGCGCGGAAGGTCATGCCGCCGCAATAGGGGCAACGGCGTCGCTTCGTCGCGCTTCGCCGGCTTGCCAAGCGCCGGCACCGGCGACATCCTTGTCCGCGCAAGCCGGGAGGAGGCTGCCCGGCCGGGAGGCGAGGCGATGAACTGGCGCGCGATCGGCATGGTCCCGGCTCGGCGGCATCGTCGACGGCGGCGTGCTGCGGCTTCGCTCGTGGCGGCATTGCTGATCCTCATTTCTCCGTCCGCCGAAGCTGCCGGGGTAGTACGCAACCTGACGCAGCAGACCTCCTACGAAGACCTCGCCTCCGCTCTCGGCGCCACGCACGACGGCGACGTCGTCGAACTGTCCGGCGGCCCATTCGTCGGCAGTTTCGTCGTCGAACGACGCATCACGCTGCGCGGCATCGGTGCGGGTGATGCGCGCCCGGTTCTCGACGGCGGCGGCGACGGCACCGTCCTGACGGTGAACGCCGCGGGCGCGGTGATCGAGAACCTGGCGATCCGCAACTCGGCGCGCACCGACAGCCCGTTCGCGCTCTGGGGCGATGCCGGCGTTGCCGTCCATGCCGACCGCGTCGCGATGCGCGATCTCGCGGTGACGGGGAGCGACTGGGGCGTCCTGTTCTTCACCGGCACGGGCTCCTCCCTTTCCCGCTCGGACGTCTCGGACAACACCCGCGACGGCGTGCGCATCATGGGAGGGCGCGACCACCTGATCGAGGACAACAAGATCGACCGAAACGCGACCGGGGTCTCGATCGACGCCTTCTACCCCGATCGCGAGGCGCCGCTGGTCTTTTTTGCCGATCCGGCCGTGGTCAAGGACTATGCCGAAAAGCGGGAGCACGCACCGCTGTCCTCCGGCAACGTCATTCGCGGCAACGGCATCGCCGGCAACGGCTTCTACGGCGTCTCGCTGACCTGGGACAGCTTTGGCAACCGCGTCGAGGACAATGTCGTCAGCATGACCGGGCGCGTCCGGGAAATCGACCCCGCACTCATCCAAGCCTGGGAGGTCGGACTGGCGAAGGTGTCCGGTATTGCCGTCACGTTCGACCGCGAGCCGTACGGATCGGGCATTTCGCTTTTCTGCCTGGCTCACGAGAACCGCATCGAGCGCAACCATGTTTTCGACAACCTGGCCTACGGCATTATCCTCGACCTCGCCGACCGCAACACGGTCGCCGAAAACCGTGTCGAGACAAACCGCAGCGGCATCCTCGTCGCGGCCTCCTCGAAGAACGATATCCTGCGCAACCGCTTCGACGGCAACAAGGCATTCGGCGTGCGCATCGGCGTCGACAGCGTCATCAAGCGGGTTTCCGCGGACAATCTCGTCGCGATGAACGCGCTGACGCGCAATCAGGTCAATGCCTTCGATTCCTCAGGGCGCGTGGTCACCGCAGCCGACATCGAGGCGATCGTCGAGACACTGCCGTTGCCGCAGGTCGTCAAGGATCAGATGGCGAAGAATCCGATGATCCGACGGCAGATGATCAACGCCTATCTCGCGCAGATGAAGCCGGCGACCAACCGCTGGGACGACGGGACGCTGGGCAACCATCACGACGATTTCGACGAGGAAGCCGAGGGATTCCGTGATCGCGACGACGACGGCGTTTCGGAGGCGGGCAAGCCCATCCCGGGCGGGCGGAGCGTCGACCGGCATCCGCTGACGGCCGCGCGGGTCGAGAGCCTGCTCGTGCCGTGAATCGTCTTCCGGCGAGGCCTATCTCCCCGCCATCCGTGCCAACGCCGCCCTGGTCGCCTCGTCGGCGGGGAAGAAGGATTCAATCGCGATCTCCGAGACAGTCACGTCGAGCGGCGTGCCGAAGACGGTGACCGTCGAGATGAAGGACAGGCTCACGCCCGCCGCCTTGATGCGCAGCGGCACGGCGATGTTCGAATAGTCGTGCCGGACAGGCCCCGCACTCGAGCGGCCCGGATAGGCGCGCAACTCCGCTTCGAGGTCGGCGACCTGCGGGTTGCCGCTTTCGTCTGCCAGCCGTCTCAGCCGTTCCAGCACGTGAGCGCGCCATTCGGCCAGGTTCTCGATGCGCGGCGCGAGCCCGCCGGGATGAAGGCTGAGCCTGAGCACGTTGATAGGCGGCTCGAGCAGGCTCGCCTCTTCGATGCCCTCGAGGAACGGCGCAATCGCCGCGTTGCCCCGGATCAGGTTCCAGCAGCCGTCGACGGCGAGCGCCGGATTCGGTTCGTGCGCGGTCAGTATGCGCTCGATCGCCTCCAGTGCCGGCCCGAACGCTTCGTCGTCCACGGGCCGTTCGGGATAGGTGGGGGCATAGCCTGCGGCGAGCAGCATCCGGTTGCGCTGGCGCAGTGGCAGGTCGAGGCGCTCGGCGAGCCGGATCACCATGTCGCGAGAGGGAGTGGCGCGGCCGCTTTCGAGGAAGCTCAGGTGTCGCTGCGAGATTTCGGCTTCGAGCGCGAGGTCGAGCTGGCTCATGCGGCGGCGCGAGCGCCACTCGCGCAGCAGGTGGCCAAGAGGGGGGTGCGGTGTGTCCATGCCGCGGAAGCTAGCGCGGATCGGAAATGGCTTCCATTACCTGGCGCGTAATCGCCAACGCGATCCTCGCGGTCAATGATCCGCGGCAATCCGGCAGATGCCGGTGCAACCGAAAGGATCGCAACATGTCCATCGCCGTTACTCCCTATGTCCGCAATATCCTCCTTCTCGACGGTCTCGTCAGCGGCGCCGCGGGCGTCGTCATGGCCGCCGGCGCTTCGCTCCTGTCTCCCTGGCTGGCACTGCCGACAAACCTCCTGTTCTGGGCGGGGACTGTCCTGCTGCCCTGGTGCGCGGCGCTCGTCATCCTCGCGCGGCGGGAAGCCATTTCCCGGATGGTGATGCTGGACGTCATCGGCATCAACGCGCTCTGGGTCGCCGCGAGCTTCGGCATCATGATTGCCGGCATCGTCCAGCCGAGCCTGCTCGGCGTGCTGTTTGTCACCGCCCAGGCGCTGACCGTGGCGCTGTTCGTCGCGTTGCAGCTTGGCGTGATGCGTCGCGCCGGCGCGGCGGCCTGAGACGATCCATCCGGACCCCGGAGCCGGGGAGGGCGCTCCCCGGCTTTCGCGTGTCCGGAATCAGTTGATGGCGCCGAGATCCCGCAGCTTCGCCTTGATCTCGAGGAAGTCGCGCCAGGCGAGCTTCTTGTGCGCGGGATTGCGCAACAGATAGGCCGGGTGCAGCGTCGGCATCAGCGGGATCTCGGTGCCTGAGCCTGTCGTATGGCTATTCCAACTCCCGCGCAGCCGCATGATGCCGGTCTGTGTCCTGAGCAGCGCCTTGCTCGACGCGTTGCCGAGCGTGACCAGTACCTTGGGGTCGACCAATTCGATCTGGCGCTCGATGAACGGGCGGCAGATTTCCGTCTCCATCGGCGAGGGGTCGCGGTTGCCCGGCGGCCGCCACGGGATGACATTGGCGATATAGACGGACGTGCGGTCGAGTCCGATCGCGGCCAGCATCCGGTCGAGCAACTGACCGGAGCGGCCGACGAAGGGAAGTCCCTCCAAGTCCTCCTCGCGGCCGGGCGCTTCGCCGACGAACATGACCGGGGCCGCCGGATTGCCGTCGGAGAAGACCAGCGACTTGGCGGTGAATTTCAGGTTGCAGCCGTCGAAACCCGCCAGCAGTTCCTTCAACTCGTCGAGCGATCGGGCGGAACGGGCGGCTTCGCGGGCACGCGCAGCCTGGGTCTCGTCCGGCACGCTGGCGGCGATCGCGGGCGAGGGCGGCCTGACGGGCGCCTCCGGCCGCGGCGATTCGAATGCCCGGGGCGGGGCAGCCGTCGGTGCCGGCGGCGGCGCGGCCTTGGCCGTTTGCGCGAAGCGGTCGACGGGCGCGTCCTCAAGCGCCTCGTCGACGCCGCTCTCGGCGTAGAAGCGCAAAAGCTCCTCGAGGGAGGCGCGGGTGTCGAATGTGTCGGTCATGATCACCAAGGGCGGCGGCCGAAGCCGTGGCTCGCGCAATCAATAAGGCGCGGCGGGTCGGACGTAAACCTTGGCATCCTCAGGACAGGGGAATCCTCGGATCCTGGCGGATGTAGAATTCGAGCTTCGGCGTGAAATCGGTGATGAAGAACTTGAAATCCGCGGTCTCCAGCGGATCGACATGCCCCTCGGAGAAGACGAGGCGGTCGTTGGGTTCGAAATCCGTGTCGTGAATGCGGAAGGAATCCGACGAGCGGTTCTCCGGGTTGACGCGGCGCTGGTCGAAGGACAGGCCGTCGCCGTGGACGCTCGGAATGCCGAGCTGTTCCTGAAGCTCGAATTCGTATTCGGTCCATGCAATGCCGCTGTTGTTCAGAGAGCGGATGCGCAGATGCAGCATGCCCGTGGCGAAGGTGCCCACCGGTCCGTCGTTGCGGATCTTCGACGCAACCCGGATGACCAGCGTCACCGGGCTTGCCGAGAGCATCTCCTGTTCGATGACGATCGGGTTGGCCTTGGTGCCGATGCCCGACACGCCGCGGATGAGAAAGCCGCCGAGTTCATCGGAGAAGGAATAGGCGCCGGTGAACCACAGGCGCCCTTCGCCGCCATCCGCCGAGGCCGTCAGCGTCACGGCGGCAAGGCATCCCGCGATCGTCGTCCAGAGAGCAGTCACCCTCGTCTCTTCCGGCAGAACGTGTTGACCGCAGGATAGACCAGTGGAGGAAAATGGATAGGCATATCCGCGATGGCCGGCGGGTCCGGCGCGAAGCCGCCAAATCTTCCGTGCAATCGAGGCGATTGAATTGACGTTTACGTTAAGGTAAATTGATATTTCAGAAAACTAACAAGCGTTAGAATAATGCGACGCTTTCGCGCGGCAGCGGGTCTGGTGCGCGGAAAAGAATTAAGGCAAGACGGTCTGCGACCGGCCGGAGGACGAGATGAGCGAAGTCGAACGCGAGAGCATGGAATTCGATGTGGTGATCGTGGGCGCAGGTCCCGCCGGCCTCGCCGCCGCCATCCGTCTGAAACAGGTCAATCCCGAGCTTTCCGTCGTCGTCCTTGAAAAGGGCGGCGAAGTCGGCGCCCACATCCTTTCCGGCGCCGTGGTCGATCCGATCGGCATCAACAGGCTCCTGCCTGACTGGCGCGACGACGCGGACCACCCCTTCACGACGGAGGTGAAGGACGATCATTTCCTCCTGCTCGGCCCCGCCGGATCGCTGCGCCTGCCCAACATCGTGATGCCGCCGCTGATGAACAATCACGGCAACTACATCGTCTCGCTCGGCAATGTCTGCCGCTGGCTGGCAACCAAGGCAGAGGCGCTGGGCGTCGAGATATACCCGGGCTTCGCCGCCGCCGATCTGACCTATGACGAGAAGGGCGCGGTGACCGGCGTCATCACCGGCGACATGGGCCTCGAAAAGGACGGATCTGCCGGCCCCGGCTACGCGCCTGGAATGGCGCTCTACGGCAAATATGTGCTGATCGGCGAGGGCGTGCGCGGCTCGCTCGCCAAGCAGTTGATCGCCCGGTACAATCTGTCCGACGGCAAGGATCCGCAGAAGTTCGGCATCGGGCTGAAGGAACTCTGGCAGGTGAAGCCCGAACACCACAAGCGCGGCCTCGTCCAGCATTCCTTCGGCTGGCCGCTCAACGCATCAACGGGCGGCGGTTCGTTCCTTTACCACTTTGACGACAATCTCGTCGCCGTCGGCTTCGTCGTCCACCTGAACTACAAGAATCCATACCTGTCGCCGTTCGAGGAATTCCAGCGCTTCAAGACACATCCGGCGATCCGCGACACGTTCGAGGGGGCGAAGCGTCTCTCCTACGGCGCGCGCGCCATCACCGAGGGCGGCTGGCAGTCTGTTCCGAAAGTGTCGTTCCCCGGCGGTCTGCTGATGGGTTGCTCCGCCGGCCTGGTCAACGTGCCGCGCATCAAGGGCTCGCACAACGCGGTACTGTCCGGAATGCTCGCGGCCGAGCACGTGGCCGAGGCCATCGCGGCAGGACGCCAGCACGACGACCTGGTTTCCTACGAGGAAGCCTGGCGCGCCAGCGACATCGGCAAGGACCTGAAGCGCGTGCGCAACGTCAAGCCGCTCTGGTCGCGCTTCGGCACGTTCATCGGCATCGGCCTTGGCGGACTGGACATGTGGACGAACCAGCTGTTCGGCCTGTCGCTGTTCGGCACGCTGAAGCACGGCAAGTCGGATGCGGCCTCGCTCGAGCCGGCGGCGAAGCACAAGAAGATCGCTTACCCGAAGCCGGACGGCGTGCTGACCTTCGACCGCCTGTCATCCGTGTTCCTGTCGAACACCAACCATGCCGAGGACCAGCCGGCTCACCTGCAGGTCAAGGACATGGCTTTGCAGAAGGCGTCCGAACACGACGTGTTCGCCGGTCCCTCGACCCGCTACTGCCCGGCGGGGGTCTACGAATGGGTGGATGCGGAAGGCAATGCCGCGGCCGACAAGATGGGCGTCGACGTGAAGTTCGTGATCAACGCGCAGAACTGCGTCCACTGCAAGACCTGCGACATCAAGGACCCGAACCAGAACATCAACTGGGTGCCGCCGCAGGGTGGCGAGGGACCCGTTTACGTTAACATGTAAGCCTTCCGCACGCGCGGATTGCCATCGCGTTTGGTCCGTGATTTTCTACCCGAGGTGGGTGGAGAAGCTGGGCCATGGGTCTGGGTGCGAAGCTTGGCGTTGTGTTCGCCGTGGTGCTGCTGGCGTTTACGGCCGCGGCGCGGGCCGACGTCTCGGTCAAGACAAAGTATTACGACATCAAGGGCAAGACCGGCCTCGAACTGTTCTACGACATGAACAGGAAAGGGCCGCGCCACGGCTTCCTGACCAAGGCGATCGCCCAGACGCAGTTCAAGACCGACATCAAGGGCGACCTGGTCCATTCGAACGGCGTCTGCCGCACCAGGGGCGCCAAGATGGTGATGCAGATCACCTATGTCTATCCGCGTCCGGTCGACAAGCTCGATCCGTCGCTTGCGCGCCGCTGGAAGAAATTCCAGGCATCTAACGTCGTGCATGAGGAAATGCACGGCCGGCTGGCGAAGAAGATGGTGGCAGACGTCAACCGCGCCATGCGCGGCTTCAAGCTGGCGGACGGCCAGTCCTGCCGCAAGGCCAACGCGAAGCTGATGAAGGAACTCGACCGCATCATCGTCGCCTACAACAAGTCGCAAGTGGACTTCGACAAGCGCGAGCACCGCGATGGCGGACCCGTCGAGAAAAGTGTCCTGGCGCTCGTCGGCAAGAAGAAGTAGCCGGCCCGATCTGGCCCGCAACGCAATTATCCGTCGGAAGCATCCTCGACCGGCTTTTCCACCCCTGTGTTTCCGTCGCGTCACCACCTTGCGGTAGCGAATTGGTGAACGAACCGTCAACGCCGTCTTGAAACGGTGCAATTCCTGTGCTGGATTTGCCTTCGGACGGAGGTGCTCATGCGTTTGCTTGCATGCTCGTGCTGTTTTCTCGCCCTTCTGGGTTTTGTCGCGCCTTCGAAGGCCGGTCCGAAGGTGACGTCGCGCACGACGAGCTTCCCGATCGCCGGATCGACCGGAGAGGCGCTCCTCAGGCAGCTCGAACAGAAAGGGCCGAAGCACGGCTTCACCTCGCGCGCCATCGCGCAGACGCGCTACACGATGAATTCCGGGGCCGACTGGACCCATGCCGACGGCGTATGCAAGGTGACGCGGCCGCAGGTACGGCTCGACATCAACTACATCTATCCGGCGGTGAAAGGCGAGGTGAGCGGACACCTGCGCGGCCGCTGGCAGCGCTTCATGGCCGGCATCCGCAAGCACGAGGAACAGCACGGCCGGCTTGCGCGCGAGATGGCG
The DNA here is from genome assembly GCA_019635735.1 of Mesorhizobium sp. Classification (GTDB taxonomy): domain Bacteria; phylum Pseudomonadota; class Alphaproteobacteria; order Rhizobiales; family Rhizobiaceae; genus Mesorhizobium_A. Next base: position 554,816 of record JAHBYX010000001.1, on the reverse strand, counting down.
GCGGAGGCCGACAAGGCAATCGCCGGCCTGAAGGTCCAGGACGGCAAGGACTGTGGCAAGTTGCGCGCCGAAATGAAACGCGTGGTCGCGGCGATCGTGGCGCGCTACGAAGCGCGACAGCGCCAGTTCGATGCTGTCGAACACAAGAGCGGCGGCAACGTCGAAAGCCTGGTCAGGCGCCTGGTGGCGAAGTAGCGGCGCCTTTGCCGGGCCGCAGCACGACCGTCGAGTCGGAAGCCTCGGGCTTCGGCTGCGTCGGCACCCAGAATTCAGTCATGACGGGCAGATGATCCGACCCGACATCGTCGACGCGCTCGACGCTGGTGACGACGACGCCGGTGCTTGCGAGCACGTGATCGATCCCCAATCCGACCGACCGTCGAAGCACGTCTGGCAGGGCGCGCGGCAGCCATGAGGGGCCTACCGGTCCCGCATCCTCCATTCGCGATGCCGCCGCGATCGTCCGGACGGTTTGGCTCCAGCGCGCAGCGTTGAAATCTCCGGTGAGGATGGCCGCGTCGGACAGGCCGGACAGGCTCGGAGCGATACGGTCGATCTGCGCCGGCTGCTCGAAGGGCCACGGCCAGTAGAGATGAAGAGCCGCGACACTGACCGGCTGGCCGGCGAAATCCACCGAAGCCACCGCGAGCGTGCCTCCGTCGACGCATTCGGGCGAGGATCCCTCGGCGAAAGGGCGGCGCGACAGGATCGCGACGCCGCCGACCAGGCCTCGCGCATCGCAGACGATCCGGTGAGGATAGGCGGACGCCAGCGTCTCGAGCCTCTGCCGCCACATCCCCGACACTTCGTTGACGGTCACGACGTCGGGACGCAGACGCGCGATGAGCGACAGGAAGCGCCCCGGATCGGGATTGTCGAACCGCGCGTTGAGGTGGAGCAACCGGTAGGTCGCGCGCTCGTCCGGCGTGGCCGACGCCTTCGCCTGGTTGCCGGCTACCGTGTCGAGCCAGGTTCCCGGCGTCACGAAGAAGGCGGCTGTCGCCAGCGCGAGGCCGGCAAAGGCCTCGCGCCTGAACCCGGTCGAGATCAGGCCGGTCGCGCCGATGGCTAAAAAGGCGGCCAGGTGCAGCCGGAAATGCGAAAGCGAATCGAATGCCGGGTGGAAGCGGCCGAGGAATCCGAGCCCGATCGCCGCGGCCGCCACGCCGCACGCGACGAGCAGGAGGACGGACAGGACATGGAACGTGCGCTTCATGCCTGCTTCATCGCGGGCGATTGCGGCGTAGGTAGGGACATGCCCTATTGGAACGCGGTTTCGGAGAAACTCCGCAGCTTGCGTGAATGCAGCCGCTCCGGCGACATCGCGGCGAGCTTCTCGACCGCCCTGATGCCGATGGTGAGATGCTGGGCGACCTGGCGCTTGTAGAACTCCGTCGCCATGCCCGGCAGCTTGAGTTCGCCGTGCAGCGGCTTGTCGGAGACGCAGAGCAGCGTGCCGTAGGGCACGCGGAAGCGGAAGCCGTTGGCGGCGATGGTCGCGGATTCCATGTCCAGCCCGATCGCGCGCGACTGCGATAGCCTCTGCACCGGCCCGCGCTGGTCGCGCAGTTCCCAGTTGCGGTTGTCGATCGTCGCGACCGTGCCGGTGCGCATGATCCGCTTCAGGTCGAAGCCCGTCAGGCCCGTAACCTCGGCGACGGCCTCCTGGATCGCGACCTGCACCTCGGCCAGCGCCGGGATCGGCACCCAGACAGGCAGGTCGTCGTCGAGCACGTGATCCTCGCGCACATAAGCGTGCGCCAGCACGTAGTCGCCGAGTGCCTGCGTATTCCTGAGGCCGGCGCAGTGGCCGAGCATCAGCCAGGCGTGCGGCCTCAGCACCGCGATGTGGTCGGTGATCGTCTTGGCGTTCGAGGGACCGACACCGATGTTCACCATCGTGATGCCGGAATGGCCGGGCTTGACGAGGTGATAGGCCGGCATCTGCGGCAGGCGCGGCGGATGCGAGCCGTCCGACGGTCCGGATTCGCCTGCCCGCGTGATCAGATTGCCCGGTTCGACGAAGGATTCGTAGCCTCCGCCGCCGTTGACCATCAGGTCGCGGGCATGGTTGCAGAACTCGTCGATGTAGAACTGGTAGTTTGTGAACAGGACGAAGTTCTGGAAATGGTTGGGGCTCGTCGCGGTGTAGTGCGACAGGCGGTGCAGCGAATAGTCGATGCGCTGGGCCGTAAACGGCGCCAGCGGCATGGGTTCACCCGGCGCCGGCTCATAGGTGCCGTTGGCGATGAGGTCGTCGGTCGCGTTCAGGTCCGGCACGTCGAAGACATCGCGCAGCGGACGCATCAGCCTGTCGGCGATGGAGCCTTCCACATGAGTGCCTTCGAGGAAGGCGAAGTGGAGCGGTATCGGCGTCTCGGATTCGGCGATCGTCACCGGCACGCCGTGATTGCGCATGATCAGCCCGAGCTGTTCGACGAGATAGGTCTCGAACAGATCAGGCCGGGTGATGGTGGTCGAATAGTGCCCAGGATCGTACATATGGCCGTAGGCATATCGCGAATCGATCTGCGCGTAGGACGACGTCGAGATACGCACCTCGGGATAGAAGGCGCGGAAGCGCTGCAGCGGCTGATCCTTGGCGAGGCTGGCGAAGGACTCGCGCAGGAAGGCGGTGTTGCGCTCGTAGAGGTGGCGCAACAGCTTCACCGCCTGACGCGCGTCGGTAAAACTCTGCCGGGCATAGGGCTCCGGCGTGACGACTGTTTCGATCGGCTTGGGATAGATTCTCTTTTCCATGCTCCAATATAGTCGAGCCTGATGACGCTTGGGAGTGTCCTTCGCGAGAATCAGTTTCAACGCATCCGCTGCAATCCGACGGCGAGCACGAAGCCCACGCCGCTCGGCTTGGTCATCTGCCCGCCGACCAACACCGCGTCCGTCACCACGGATCCGGTCGCGGCATTGACCTTGCTGACCGCAAAGGCCGTCGTGGCGAACAGCGCGGCAATCAGGGCGAGCCGCGGCAGCGTCCGCAGGATGTCGGTGATCGGGTTGGTGTCGATGGTCATCGTCGTATCTCTTTCCGGGCCGCTTACTTGCCGCCGCAGTTCATGCCGTTGTCGAAGACGCATGGGATCACCCGATCCGTCTTCCACCGGCGGTCGCGCCCGGCCTCGGCCACGATCATCGCGAAGATCATCCCGAACAGGACGGTGATCAGACTGACGATGGTGAGGCGGCGGGCGAGCATCGGTTGGTTCCTCAAGTGTTGAGGAGAAGATGCCAGACCGGGACTGAACTCAGCCTGAGACGGCCGTTCATCAAGGGTTCAGGGAGGTAAACGCGCCCGAAGCAACTGCGCAGGGCGTAGAGAGTGTCGCAGCGACAATCCCGTTGAGCCGGACGAAGCGCGACGAAAGGCTTTCGCGACTGTCGTCGAAAATGAAAAGGGGCCGCAACCGGGCGGCCCCTTTGACAATCAGATCTGCGACTTGGCTACTGCCGCGACAGGCTTTCCGACTTGCAGATGACGCCGCCCATCACACAACCCGCAAGGGTCATCGTATTGCCCTTGACGGTGGCCTTGCCGCTGTAGGTCTTCTTTTCGTCGAGCTTGTTGACCTTGCCCTTGTAGGAGCCGTCGGCGCCCTTCATGCAGCCGATGGACTGGCCCTTGTATTCGCCGGTCATCACCGTGCCGCAATAATTGCCGCCCGAGCCGGCATATTTGATGAGCGTTCCGTTGCTGCGCTTCCAGGTTCCCTCGATCGGGTCGGCGAGCGCGGCACCGGCCATCATCAGGGTTGCCGCTGCCGCTGCGATAGCAATTCGATACATGTTCTCCTCCTGCGTCTCTTTCGGCGGCAGGAAGGGTTTTCCTTCCGCGTTCGCCTTACGCAAACGTCAAAGTAACTCAGAGAAATGCGAAACGGAAGCGGTTCCCCCGGCGTGAAACGGGAATTTCGTTGCCTCGCCAGCGCGCTTCATGAGGTCGCGCGTTCCCTGCTTTCTTTCGATGTGTGGCGATCCGAATGCGAGCCGTGGTTAGCGGAGTCTTTCCCCCCGGACCCGGCGATTTTACGAGCATTCGAACGGAATCGCCGGAAGTCCAGCGGCTCCGATGCTTAACGGAATCTCCCGTTTACTTCTTGTTTTAGCTTTGTTTTCCGCAAATTAAGCACGCCCGTTCACGCGCAATTCAAGCCTCGCCGCCATTCTCGGACCCATCGGACAACGCCTTGGGACGGACAAGACACCGCCGGGCAACAGGGACAGACAGGGGACAGAAAATGGCACGTTTCGAGATGTTTGAAGCAGGCTTTGGATCGATGGGCGCGAACGCCCAGGCCGACATCCTGTTCGAGCTGGGGATGATGTATGCGACCGGCCGGGACTGCGAAACCGATCCCGTGGCGGCTCACAAGTGGTTCAACATCGCGGCAATCAAGGGCTCGACCCGTGCCGCCGAGCTTCGCGCCGAACTGGCGGCCACCATGTCCAAGCCCGAGCTGGCGCGTGCGCTGCGTGAGGCGCGCGAATGGATGACCATGCACTGATCAGAGAGTTTCACAGGGCGGTTCGCGTCGTCTGGGCGGGGGACGCTATGACGACGTGGAGAGGCCGCGACCGGCAGGGGACAATGCCGGCGCGGCTTTTCCTCTGAAACCGGTTCAGCTCATGCCCATGTAGCGGCCGGGTTTGTGGTTGATGCCCAGGATCAGGTTGACGACGGCCGCACCTACGAGCGACAACGCGACCTTGTCCAGCGGCAGGACGAAGAAGGCGGCAACGAGAATGGCCACGTCCACGGCGAGCTGGAACCAGCCGGCGCGAATGATGCCTCTGTCCTGCAGGTAGAGGGCAAGGATGGTCAGACCGCCGAGGCCCGCGCGGTGCCGGAAGAGGATCAAGAGGCCGATGCCGATCAGTCCGCCGCCGGTCACCGCCGCGTAGACCGGATTGAGCGCGGCCACATCGATCCAGCCCGGCGTCAGGCGCGAGAACAGCGAAACCAGCGCGACAGCGGCGAAAGTGCGCAGCGTGTAGGGCCAGCCCATGCGCAGGATCGCGAGCGCGTAGAACGGCAGGTTGACGGCGAAGAAGATCGGACCGAAGCCGTAGCCGGTGACGTAGTTCAACAGCATGGAGATACCGGCGACGCCGCCGGTCGCGAGCGTCGCCTCGGTATAGAGCGTGACGCCCAAAGCCGCGACGAGCGTCCCCATGAGAAGCGCGAGCACATCTTCGTAGAGGCGGTGCTTCTGTTCGGGCAGCTTGTCGGAGTTTTCGGCGCTCATGCTGCGACTGCTAACAGCGGCCGCTGCAACGCGCAATCACGTCTCGACGAAACGCACCAGCACCGCTCCGTCGGTCACCTGTTGCCCCTCGGCGACGATCTCGGCCACCTCGCCATCGTGGGGAGCGGCGATGGTGTGCTCCATCTTCATCGCCTCGAGCACCAGCAGCGCCTGACCCTTGCTGACGTGCTCGCCGGCACTTGCCCTCACGACCTTGACCAGACCCGGCATCGGCGCGCGCAGGCTGCCGGCGCCGGCGGCCGCATCGGCGGCGTCCGCGAAAGGATCGGGCACCTTGAAGTTGTGTGCGACTGCGCCCTCGAACACCGTGACGTGTCCCGGCCACACGGCGATCCGGGAGGCGGCAGGAACGGAGCGCTCCGCACCGCCGATCTCGACCAGGAGCCGCCCGGCTTCGGCATGAACCGAGGCCGCCGTCTCGGTCTCGCCATAAGCCAGCGTCACGGTGCGCCGCACCGGGGTCCAATGCGCGTAGCCCGCGAGTGCGTCCCACGGGTCGGTTCCGGCCTTCGTCAGGCTTGCGCCCGATGCCGCGAGGGCCGTCGCGGCGACCGCCGCCGGAGAGGGCTGGGCAATCGCCGTGAGTGCCGCCTGCTTGCGCGCGATCAGACCGGTGTCGACGTCGCTGGCGGCAAAATCGGGATCGGCGGCAAGCGCCGCGAGAAAGGCCGTGTTGACGGTCGATCCGGCGATCTCGGTCTGCTCCAGCGCGCCGATCAGCGCTTTCAGCGCGCTCTCGCGATCGCCCGCATGCACGACGAGCTTGGCGATCATCGGGTCGTAGAAGGGCGAGATCGCATCGCCCTGGCGCACGCCGGTCTCGATACGAATTAAGGAACCCTCCGCGCCGGAGGCCGGGAATCTCAAATGATGCAGCGTGCCGATCGCCGGCAGGAAGTCGCGCGTCGGGTCCTCGGCATAGACGCGCGCCTCGAAGGCGTGGCCGGACAGGCGGATCTCGTCCTGCGACAGCGGCAGTCTCTCGCCCGCCGCCACGCGCAACTGCCACTCCACCAGATCGACGCCGGTGACCATCTCGGTCACGGGATGCTCGACCTGCAGGCGCGTGTTCATCTCCATGAACCAGAACCGGTCGGGCCTGAGGCCCTCGGATGCGTCGACGATGAACTCGATCGTGCCGGCGCCCGAATAGCTGATCGCTTTGGCCGCCTTGACCGCCGCATCCGTCATCGCGGCGCGCATCTCGGTCGTCATGCCGGGGGCAGGGGCCTCCTCGATCACCTTCTGGTGGCGGCGTTGGGCCGAGCAGTCGCGCTCGAACAGATGCACGGCATTGCCGAAATTGTCGCCGAACACCTGCACTTCGATATGGCGGGGCTTCTCGACATATTTCTCGATCAGCACCGCCTCGTCGCCGAACGCGGCCTTCGCCTCGCGCTTGGCCGACGCCAGTGCGTCGGCGAAATCGTCGGGTTGCTCGACGCGGCGCATACCCTTGCCGCCGCCGCCGGCACGGGCCTTGATCAGCACCGGATAGCCGATCTCCCTGGCCTTGCCTGCGAGCAGGACGAGCGCCTGGCCGGCGCCGTGATAGCCGGGCACGATCGGCACGCCGGCTTTCTCCATCAGCGCCTTGGCCGCGTCCTTCAGCCCCATCGCCCGGATCGAGGCGGCGGACGGGCCGATGAAGATCAGGCCGGCGGCCGTGACCTGGTCGACGAAGCCGGGATTTTCCGACAGGAAGCCGTAGCCCGGATGGATGGCCTGGGCGCCGGTTGCGAGTGCGGCCTCGACGATACGGTCGCCACGCAGGTAGCTTTCGCCGACGGGAGCCGGGCCGATGCGCACCGCCTCGTCGGCCTCGCGCACGAACAGCGATCCGGCGTCGGCGTCGGAGTGGACCGCGACGGTCGCGATGCCCAAACGGCGGGCGGTTCGAATGATGCGGCAGGCGATTTCGCCGCGGTTGGCGATCAGGATCTTGGAGAACATGACCGATCCTTATCCGCGTTGCGCGCGGATATGAAGGGCCTTCGAATATCGGAATGCGATGAGATAGAGCGCGGCCTCTCCCGTCCCGTGTCCGCTTCGGCTAGGTAAGGTTCAGCTTCCGACCACCCCGAGGATTCAGACTCATGGATGCCGCTGCCCCGCAGGGACTACGCGCGCAGTTGACGACCATGTGGGCCGCATTGCTAGCCTCGCCCGTCAGGCGAAGAATAGTGCTGCTCTATCTGGCCGTGGGGTTCGTGATCGTCGCGACCGCATTTGGACAGGTATTACTCAACCGCTGGAACCAGCCCTTCTACGATTCGCTCGAGAGGCGCGATCTCGCCGCCTTTTTCGACCAGCTGGTGGTCTTCGCCTACATCGCCGGGTCGCTGCTGGTGCTGAACGTCGGCCAGGCCTGGCTCAACCAGATGCTGCACATCAAGATGCGGGAAGGGCTGACGCGCGATCTCGTCGGCGAATGGATGAAGCCGCGCCGCGCATTTCGACTTGGTTATGCCGGCGAGATCGGCGTCAATCCCGACCAGCGCATGCACGAAGACGCCCGCCATCTCGCCGATCTCACGGTGGACCTGTCGATCGGCCTGATGCAGGCGACGATCCTTCTGGCGAGCTTCGTCGGCGTGCTCTGGTCCATCTCGAACGACTTCACCTTCAGCGTCGGCGGACGCAGCATCGACATTCCAGGGTACATGGTCTGGGCGGCTTTCCTCTATGCCGGGCTGGGCTCGGGGCTCAGCTGGCTCGCCGGGCGGCCGCTGATCCGCCTCAACGAAGCGCGTTATGCGCGCGAGGCGGAACTGCGCTTCTCCCTGATGCGGGTCAACGAGCATGTCGACGCGATTTCGCTTGCCGGCGGCGAGGCGGACGAGAGGGCGAAGCTCGACCGTGATCTGCAGACGGTGCTGGGGGCGGCGCGAAGGATCATGACCGCGGCGGTGCGGCTCACCTGGGTGACGGCGGGATACGGCTGGATCACGGTCGTGGCCCCGATCGTGATCGCGTCTCCGGTCTATTTCTCCGGCAGCCTGTCCTTCGGCGGCTTGATGATGGCCGCCGCCGCCTTCAACCAGGTCAACGGCGCGCTGCGCTGGTTCATCGACAATATCGGCGCGATCGCCGACTGGCGCGCCACGCTGCTTCGTATTTCATGGTTCAGGGCGAGCGTGGTTGCCATGGACGCGCTTCACCACGGTGAGGAACGCATCGCCTTCGCCGAAGACGAACCGGCCCGCCTGACCCTGGACGGCTTGGTGGCCGCGTCGCCGACCGGGTGCGCGCGGCTGGGCGAGACGTCCGCAAGCGTCGAAGCCGGCGGCCGGCTGCACATCCTCGGCGAACCCGGCGCTGGCAAGACGCTGTTCTTTCATGCCATTGCCGGACTGTGGCCGTGGGGCGGCGGGACAGTCCGCTTGCCGAGGGGCAAGACGGTCGCTTTCCTTCCCGGCCGTCCCTTTATCCCGCGTGGCACCCTCATGGACGTGCTGGCCTATCCTCTGGCCGCTCGGGCTTCGGAGAATGAGGCGAAACGCGCCCTGGAGCGTGTCGGGCTTGGCCGTCTAGGCGCGCGGCTTGCCGAACCGGTTCGCTGGGACCGCGAACTCGGCGACGACGACCAGCGCCTGCTCGCCTTCGCCCGCGTGCTGGCTCAGAAGCCGGACTTCATCGTCGTCGACGATGCGCTCGACGCGCTCGACGCCGCCGCGCGAAGACGAGTGCTGGATGCGCTGGAGGAGGGTCTGCCGGAAGCGGCCCTGGTGACCATCGGCACCGCCGCGCCGAGGGACAAGCGTCTCGGTCCGGTTGTCCGGCTGCGGTTCGATCCGAACGGAAAGGCGCTTGGCAAGGGACAGGCAAAGGCCGCAGGTGACTGAGACGTCGGCGGCTTTGCGAGCCTGTGGGGCTGCGCCTAGGCCATCGCTTCGCGGAACGACACCAGCCGCCTGGCGCGTTCGTCCCACAGGACGAGCTTCACGCAGCGCAGGCTTTCAAGGATGGTGATGCGGCCGAGGTCGGCGAGTTCGGGATGGTCGCGCACCACTTCCGGCAGGCGGTAGAACGGCACGCGGCTGGCCAGATGGTGGACGTGGTGAATGCCGATATTGCCGGTCAGCCATTGCAGCGGCCGCGGCAGGTCGTAGTTCGACGCGCCGTTGAGCGCGCTTTCCTCGAACCCCCACTCGTCGCCGGACGACCAGTGCGTGTCCTCGAACTGGTGCTGGACGTAGAACAGCCAGATGCCGGCGGCGCCGGCCAGAACCGAGATCGCCAGATGGACGGCGAGGAACGGCACGATTCCGGTCAGCCCGATCAGGAGTGCGCCGAGCGCCACGATCGCCAGATTGGTCAGCATGGTCGAGCGCCACGGCTGGCCGGCGACGCGAAAGGTCTCGAACGGCCAGCGATGCTTCAGCACGAAGAGATAGATCGGGCCTATGGCGAACATCACCAGCGGGTTGCGGTAGAGCCGGTAAGCCAGCTTGCCGCGGGGCGACAACGCCCGGTATTCGGCCACCGTCAGCGTGCGGATGTCGCCGACGCCGCGCTCGTCCAGATTGCCGGCCGAGGCATGATGCGTGGCATGCGCTGCGCGCCAGTAGTCGTAGGGGGTCAGCGTCAGCACCGAGATCGCGCGGCCGGTCCAGTCGTCGGCGCTGCGGTGGGCGAAGAAGGCGCCGTGGCCGCAGTCGTGCTGGATCATGAACAGGCGCAGCAGGAAGCCGGCGGCCGGCACGATCAGCACCAGGCCCCACCAGAAGCCGTAGTACGCCGAGGCGAGCGCCAGCCCCCAGAAGGCGAGGAAGGGCACGAGCGTGACCGCCAATTCCATGACACTGCGCCGCCGATCGGGCTGGCGGTAGCGGTTCAACACCTTGAGCCAGGATTTTGCGGGGGCACCGACGGGCAGTGCGGTTGGGGACGGCGCGATATGGACGTTCATCAGGACTCCAAAGGCGGCGCGTAAACGCGCGAGGCCGGCTGTCGACATGTGTCAGCGCCGGTGACGGAGATCCGGGCGAATGATTCGCACCGGGTGTCTCACGTGCGGGCCTGGTTAGCAACCGTTTCGAAACGCTCGCGGGTTTGCGCCGCTCACTGGCGGGGCGCGCCGCGTCCCTGCCGCAAAAGCGCGGCACGGTCGGCCGATCTCACCCGCACCCAGTTCTCGCGACCGCCCCGAACGATGCGCAAGGGCAGTTCGGTGCCGACCGGGCCGCTCGACCAGAGTGTGCGGTAGAAGTCGGCAAGACCGTTCACCTCCTTGTCGCGCAACTCGGCGATGACGTCGCCGCTGCGAAGGCCGGCCGCCGCCGCGGGACCTCCATCGGCTACGCTCATCACCACGACCGTGCCGTTGCGCTCGGCCGCATAGGCGCCGAGCCAGGGGCGCGGCGGGGACGGCGATTTGCCGCGCCGCACCAGGTCGTCGAGGATTGGCTTGAGGAGATCGATCGGCACCGACATGTTGATGGCGCCAACCTCGCCGTCCTGCATCATCTCGAGCCTGAGCGAGCCGACCCCGAGGAGGCGGCCGTCTTCGCCGACGAGTGCCGCGCCGCCCCAGGACGGATGCGCCGGCGCGGTGAAGATCGCGTCGTCGAGCAGGTATTCCCAATAGCCGGCGAATTCCTGCCGGGCCACGATCTCGCCCTCGATCGCCTGGCCGATACCGTCCGCAAGCGTGATCTTCGCGCCGACCCTGGCGCTGTCTGAATTGCCAAGCGGCAGCGGCGGCAAATCGAGCTGTCCGAGCGCCTTGACCAGGCCGAATCCGGTCTCCTGGTCGATGGCGAGGGCGTGGCCCGGCACGACGCGCCCGTCATGGCGCGTGATCCAGACCTCCTCGGCCTCGGTGATCAGGTAACCGATCGTGAGGATCAGCCCGTCAGCGTTGATGACGACACCCGATCCCTCGCGCTCGGTGCCGAGCACTTCGGCGGTGAAGGCATCGTCCGGAACGCGGGCGCGCAGCGCCACGACGGACGGACGGATGGAGGATTTCGGCATGGCGGCGATCCCGGACGGCGAAGAATATCTTTCAAGTTATAGGTATTTCGCGCTCGGGCGGTTGCAAGGGCTGGCTCGTGGCTGTCTGTCAGGTCGGGATAACCGCGATACCCGTCGTCGTACCGATCAACTGAGGATTCCGGCCTGCGTTGCGATAGAGACGGCAGCGCGCCCCTTGACGAGTCCCACCTTGCTATCCATTTAGCCTCGCGCGGACCGGGCCCCTCTGACGAGATGTCCTCGTGATGTCGGACCGCATCGGGTGAACTCGATGCTGGGTCTGGCGCTAACGCATGTGCGATGCGTGCCCGCTCGGGTTCCCCTTCACGAGACAGGGGAGAACCATGGAATTCCTTCTATTCGACTTTCTGGGCCAGCCTTTGTGGATGTGGCTCGGTTTCATGAGCCTCGTGGTCGTGCTGCTCGCGCTCGACCTCGGCGTGTTTCATCGCGGCTCGCGCGAGATCGGCGTCGGCGAGAGCCTGGCGCTGTCCTCTTTCTACATCGCCGTCGGCCTTGCCTTCGGTGGTTATGTCTGGTGGCAGATCGGCCAACAGGCGGGGATAGAATACCTGACAGGTTTCGTCGTCGAGAAAAGCCTCGCGATGGACAACATCTTCGTCATCGCCTTGATCTTCGGCTTCTTCGCGGTGCCGCGGCAGTATCAGCACAGGGTCCTGTTCTGGGGCATCCTCGGGGTTATCGTCCTGCGTGCCGTGATGATCGGCTTGGGTGCGACCCTCGTGGCCGAATATGGCTGGGTACTCTACCTCTTTGCGGCCTTCCTGATCTTCACGGGCATCAAGATGCTCTGGTGGGGCGACCATGAGATCGACCTGTCGCAAAACCCGCTGTTGCGGTTCATCCGCAGGCGTTTCAACGTCACGGACCGCCTGCATGGCGAAGCCTTCTTCGTCCGGCAGCGCACCGCCGCGGGCAAGATGGCGACCTTCGCCACGCCGCTCTTTCTAGCGCTGGTGATGATCGAGGTCGCCGACGTGATCTTCGCGGTCGATTCGGTGCCCGCGATCTTCGCGATCACGACAGATCCGTTCATCGTCTACACCTCGAACATCTTCGCCATTCTCGGGTTGCGTGCGCTCTATTTCGCGCTCGCCGCGATCATCCACCGGTTCGCCTATCTGAAGCAGGCGCTGGCGGTACTGCTCGTCTTCATCGGCTCGAAGATTTTCGTCGCCGACCTCTTTGGATGGACGAAGTTTCCTGCCGAGTGGTCGCTGGGCGTGACGTTCGCGATCCTCGCCGCCGGCATCGGTTACTCGCTGTGGCGCACGCGCAAACCGGCGTACGAGGCATGACAGCCTCGGCCGGCGCGCGGCGGTGAGGCGCCCGGTGAAGCGGAAGTCCTCGGGCCGCGCGGTTGCTTTGCGCGGCCTATCGCAATAGGCAGGGTTCACTCAAGGAGATCGAGACATGGCGAGACCGCCAAATTACAGCCACGAACGCCAGGAGCGGGATCGCGCCAAGGCGAAGAAGAAGGCCGAGAAGCTCGCCGCCAAGGAGCGAGCCGCCGACAAGGCTGACGCCGAACAGAAGGCGGACGCCGAGGAGTAGTGGAACGAACCTCCCATTCGCGTCCCAAACGGCATCACGCGAGGGCTTGCGAACGTCGGAATCGAAGCGCTAGCCCGCCGCCGTTGCTTTCTGGTCGGTGAACACGCCGGCCTCGCGGGCCGCGGCGACAAAGGCTCGCCGCGCGGCCATGGCGGGCTTGCCCGCAGTCTGGACGTCGGAACAGGCCTGCAGTGCCGCGCGATGCTTCTCGGTGCGCTTGCCTGGCCATCGGTTCAGCAGGAAGTCCGAGGTGTCGCGGGCGGTTCGGAGGGTGAGGAGTGCACCCTTGGCGTCGAGCTTGACGGTGATGGGTGGGTCGAATTGATCTTTTTCCATTGCCGCTCTTGCGGCAATGCAGAGGCAGAAGCGAGGAAATACCGGGCCGACCTGCCGATGTGGGGAGTAAGCCGCGTCAACGCGACATGTGCGATCACGCCGCCCGCTGGATCTTCTCCATCGCCTTGCCCTTGGCCAACTCGTCGATGAGCTTGTCGAGATAGCGTATCTCCCGCATCAGCGGTTCCTCGATTTCCTCGACGCGGATGCCGCAGATCAGGCCCTTGATCGCCGCGCGGGCGGGATTGAGGCGAGGGGCTTGCGCGAAGAAGGTCTCGAAGTCCGTCTTGTCGTCCAGAATCCCTGCGAGGTCGTCGGGGCCGTAGCCCGTCAGCCAGAAGATGATCTCGTCGACCTCGGCTTTCGTGCGGCCCTTCTTATCCGCCTTGGCGACATAAAGCGGGTAAACGCTGGCGAAACTCATCGAATAGATGCGGTGCTGGGGCATTGGCTCTCACCTCTTCGCTAAAACGTCACATCCTCCAAACGCCGACCTTCGTCTCCTCCACCTCCGCGTTGAGCGCCGCGGAAAGGCTCAGCGCCAGGACCTCGCGGGTGCGGGCGGGGTCGATGATGCCGTCGTCCCACAGGCGCGCGGAGGAATAGAGCGGGTGGCCTTCGCGCTCGTATTTCTCCAGGATCGGGGCTCGGAAGGCGCGCTCTTCGTCTGCCGACCAAGCGCCGCCCTTGCGCTCGATGCCCTCGCGCTTGACCAGCGCAAGCACCGTCGCGGCCTGCTCGCCGCCCATCACGGAGATGCGGGCGTTGGGCCACATCCACAGGAAGCGGGGAGAGTAGGCGCGGCCGCACATGCCGTAGTTGCCGGCACCGAACGAGCCGCCGATGATGACCGTGACCTTCGGCACGCGCGCGGTGGCGACAGCGGTGACGAGCTTGGCGCCGTCCCTGGCGATGCCGCCCGCCTCGTATTTGCGGCCGACCATGAAGCCGGTGATGTTCTGCAGGAAAATCAGCGGGATCTTGCGCTGCGTGCACAGTTCTATGAAATGCGCGCCCTTGAGCGCGCTTTCGGAAAACAGCACGCCGTTATTGGCGATGATGCCGACGGGCAGTCCGTGCAGACGCGCAAAGCCCGTGACCAGCGTCGTGCCGTAGTTTGCCTTGAACTCGTCGAATTCGGAGCCGTCGACGATGCGCGCGATGATCTCGCGCACGTCGTAGGGCTGGCGCGTGTCCTGCGGCACGATGCCGTGGATTTCGGATGGATCGAAGAGCGGCGGGCGCGGCGGCTCGGTCTCGAGTTGCAGGCGCTTGGTGCGGTTGAGGTTCTTGACGATCCGCCTGGTGATGGCCAGTGCATGCGTGTCGTTCATGGCGTAATGGTCTGCCACGCCCGACTGCCTGGTGTGGACCTCGGCCCCGCCCAGGTCCTCGGCGGAGACTTCCTCGCCGGTGGCGGCCTTCACCAGCGGCGGGCCGCCGAGGAAGATGGTCGCCTGGTTGCGCACCATGATCGTCTCGTCGGACATCGCCGGCACATAGGCACCACCCGCGGTGCAGGAGCCCATGACGCAGGCGATCTGCGGGATGCCCGCGGCCGACAGGTTCGCCTGGTTGAAGAAGATGCGGCCGAAGTGCTCGCGGTCGGGAAAGACCTCGTCCTGGTTGGGCAGGTTGGCACCGCCCGAATCGACAAGGTAGATGCACGGCAGGTTGTTCTCGCGCGCGATCTCCTGCGCGCGCAAATGCTTCTTGACCGTCAGCGGATAGTACGTGCCGCCCTTCACCGTGGCGTCGTTGACGACGACCATGCATTCGCGGCCCTCGATCCGGCCGATGCCGGCGATCATGCCCGCCGACGCGATGTCGCCGCCATACATGTCCCAGGCCGCGAACTGGCCGATCTCGAGAAAGGGCGCTGCGGTGTCGAGAAGTTGCGCCAGACGCTCGCGGGGCAGCAGCTTGCCGCGCGCGACATGGCGCTCGCGCTGGTCCTCAGGGCCGCCGCGCTCGACGATCGCTGCCTTGGCCGCGATGTCGGCGACGAGCCCGCGCATCTTCTCGGCATTGGCGCGGAAGGCGTCGGAGGAGGGGGAAATCTGGGACTGGATGACGGGCATGGGTCTACCTATCGGATCAGTTGGACCGGGCAAGGCAGGTCGAGCCCTGCCCAGGCGCGGTCAGCGGTGACGATCGTCGCGTCGAGTCTGAGGGCGGTGGCGATGCAGGCCCGATCAGCAAAGGACAGACCGAGCCGCTTCGTAGCCGGCCGAAGTCGCGCGGTCGAGACGGCCAGTTCGGCGTCGAACGGTGCAACGGCAATCTGCCGGTCAGCGATCAAAAGCAGGACATTTGCTTCCGTGAAGCCCTTCTCGACGCTGCGCATCAGTGCTTCGCTGGCATTGACGGCCGACATGGTGGCTCCCTCCGCGCGAATTTCGGCGGTTTCCCAGCCAGGTTCGCGGCGAAGGAGGGCCATGAGGACCGAGGCGTCGATCACGTATGGCATCAGCCGCGCGAACCAGCGTCTCGCGCCGCCGCGGCCTCCCGCTCGACACGTGCCCAATGCTCCTCATCGAGCCGAACGTCTTCGCGCCTTATCTCGGCCAGATCGTCCTCGAACCTTGCATCGGGATGGGTGTGCTTGAACCGCCTCGCTTCCTCCGCGATCCGGTGCATGACGAGGGCACGGGAGATAATCCTCAACTCTCCCTCCACCACCTGCGCGGTGACGGTGTCGCCTCGCTCGACAAGCATGGCCGCGCGCATTTCGGCCGGGATGACGATCCGGCCGGCGTTGTCGATCTTGAGCCGGACATAGCCGACCGAAGCGAGGCTGCTGCCGCCATGATCATAACGGCCTTGGTCTTCCGCGAAGCCGGGTTGGGCCATGGCACTCTCCTATCCCTGCATACAGGATGGCAGAAATTCTGTGAACTGCCAAGACGCGTACAAAATGCCAACCATCCTCAATCATGGCAGGCAACCTGCCTATGCCGGCCACAATCCCGCCCTGATCGGCCTTTAGCAGCACCTCCGCGTTTCCGCAGCGGAAGCGCCCGTTCGTCCGAGAGGAGACTGTCATGACCGTCAATCCGAGAGCCACGCGTTCCGCGCCGGCGCTCGCATTGCGTCCGGCAGACAGACCCTTTTCCAGGATGAACGACCATGGCACGTTCCATGTTGAAGCAGAGGCGCGACGCCGAGCGCCAGCGTAACGCAGCCTATGAGGCGACGCTGCGCCGCGTTTTCGCGGTTCCGCGTCCCGCGCCCGATCTCGAAAATGCGCTGAAGGAAGCCAAGGCCGGCCTGTTCGACGCGGTTCTGCGGCCCGCGCACGAATGGCGGCCGAAGTTGAAGACGCGCGACCCCGGACGGCTGCGCCTCGCCGCCGCGCGCCATCTCTACGCCCGCTATCCCGTGCCGGCGCATCTCGAGCGGATCTGGCTCGAGCCCGACGGGATCGAGGCGGACGAGGCGATGCTGCGCAAGCGCTGGTATGTGGCAGCGGCGAAGGGAGAGTCGCTCTACAAGGCCGGCGCGTCGCAGTGGATGACGCGCAAGGAGGTGCACGCCTTCCTCAACGCCTCCGGCGACCTGTCCTTCGAGCAGGCATTCTGGCTGGCCATCGCCCGCTCCACGAAGGCCGACCCGGCCATCGCGTCGCGGATCGCCCGCTCGAAGATCGTGCGCACGCCCAGGGCCGAACTCGGCTTCTGGCGCGAGGCAGCGCGCTTCTTCTGCGCCAATCCGGCGACGGTCGAGGAGATCGACGATCTCTGCGATTTCATCGTCGCCGCGCGCGAGCGCGACCGCGGCTTCAGCCTGAAGGGGCGCACGCTTGGCTCGCTCCGGCGCCTGTCGGCCGAGTGGCATCGCGACATGGCGACGATCGCCCGGATCGACGCGATGCAGCGGCGCTTCGCCGACGAGAAGGTGCGACGCGAGGCGCGGTGGTCGGGATCGCGTCTGCAGGACTGGACCTGGCAGCCGCCGGGCAAGGAGGCGAAGGCCAGGCGCGAGGAGTTCGTGGTCGCGCAGCTGACCAGCGCCGAGGATCTGGTGGCCGAAAGCCGTGCAATGCATCACTGCGTGTGGTCCTATGCGGGCAAGTGCATCGCCGGCCAGGCCTCGATCTGGTCGCTCAGGCAGCGCAGCGGCAAGGATGTGTCGCGGCTGCTGACGATCGAGCTCGACCGGGCCGACCGCGCGGTGCAGATCCGCGGCTTCGCCAACCGGGTGGCGACGGCAGACGAGAGGAAGATCCTCGACCGCTGGGCGCAGGCGAGGGGAGTGGCGCTGTAAGAATACTCCGCGCGGCGGCGACGTCGCGCGGGTCATCCTTCCCCCATGATCTCCCGTCCGATCAGCCAGCGCCTGATTTCGCTCGTGCCGGCGCCGATCTCGTAGAGCTTGGCGTCGCGCAGCAGGCGGCCGGTCGGATAGTCGTTGACATAGCCGTTGCCGCCGAGCAGCTGGATCGCGTCGAGCGCCATCAGCGTTGCCTTTTCCGCGGCATAGAGCACGCAGCCGGCGGCGTCCTTGCGGGTCGTCTGGCCGCGGTCGCAGGCCTGCGCGACGGCATAGACGTAGGCGCGGCAGGCGTTCATCGTCGAATACATGTCGGCGAGCTTGCCCTGGACGAGCTGGAACTCGCCGATGGGCTGACCGAACTGCTTGCGCTCGTGGACATAGGGAACCACCACGTCCATGCAGGCGGCCATGATGCCGACAGGACCAGCGGCGAGGACCACGCGCTCGTAGTCGAGGCCGCTCATCAGCACCTCGACGCCGCGACCTTCCTCATGGAGCACGTTCTCAAACGGGACCTCGACATCCTCGAAAACCAGTTCGCCGGTGTTGGAACCGCGCATGCCGAGCTTGTCGAGCTTCTGGGCGACCGAGAAACCGGGAGTGGACGTATCGAGCACGAAGGCCGTTATGCCGCGCGAATGCCGTTCCGGATCCGTCTTGGCGTAGACGACCAGCGTGCCGGCGTCGGGGCCGTTGGTGATCCACATCTTCGAGCCGTTCAGC
This sequence comes from Mesorhizobium sp., assembly GCA_019635735.1. GTDB lineage: Bacteria > Pseudomonadota > Alphaproteobacteria > Rhizobiales > Rhizobiaceae > Mesorhizobium_A. Next base: position 536,646 of record JAHBYX010000001.1, on the reverse strand, counting down.
ACATAGCGATCGTTCTTCTTTTCGGCTCGCAGGCGCATCGACACGACGTCCGAGCCGGAGCCCGATTCGGACATGGCAAGCGCGCCGACCTTCTCGCCGGAACATAGGTCGGGCAGGAAGCGGGCTTTCTGGTCGGCCGTGCCCCAGCGGCTGATCTGGTTGACGCACAGGTTCGAATGCGCACCGTACGACAGGCCGACGGAGGCGGAGGCACGGGAAATTTCTTCGACGGCGACGACCTGCGCCAGATAGCCCATGCCCGAGCCGCCGAAATCGGGCTCCGCGGTGATGCCGAGCAGGCCGAGCGCGCCGAGTTCCTGCCACAGATGCGCGGGGAATTCGTTGGAGCGGTCGATGTCGGCGGCGATCGGGGCGATGCGCTCCTGCGCGAGGCGGCGCACCATGTCCCGCAGCGCGTCGATATCGTCGCCGTGGCCGAAATTGAGCGTGTTGTTGTACATGGTGCCTCCCTAGTTTTCGCTGGTTGCGCGCCGAGCGGGCGGCGACGCACCGGCGGATATCTCCGCCGCGCCGACCAGCCGCATCGTCATCGCGTGATAGGTTTCTGCGACCTCCTCGACCGACAGCCGCTCGTCGGGACGGAACCAGACGATGACGCCGGTGATCATCTGGATGATCGCCATCGCGGTCAGCCCGACATCGTCGATGGCGAAGGCGCCGGTTTCCGCGCCGTCGCGCAGAATCTGGCGCAGCTCTTTCTCGTAGGAATTGCGCATCCTGAGGATGGCGGTGAGATTCGCGGGTGAAAGGCTGCGCAGTTCGAGGTTCGAAACGTGGGTGGAATGGCGCCGCGCGACGTGGAACCCGATGTGGTTGCGCACGAAGGCCGACAGGCTGCCGAACGGATCGCGGGCGGCCGGCCGCGCCGCATCCCAGGACGCGATCAACCCTTCCATATGCTCGCGCAGGAGGGTGAACAGCAGCTCTTCCTTGTTCGGAAAGTAGCGGTAGAGGGCGGCCGCCTGCACGCCCACTTCCTCCCCGAGCTGGCGCATGGACATCGCCTCGTAGCCGTGGCGTGCGATCAGCTTCAGCGCCGCCTCGCGGATCGCCGCCTCAGTCCGTTCGCCATCCGATCCGGTCGTGCGCGCCACAATATCCTCCGCTGCTCAGAGAATAAAACGACCGTTCATTTAATTCAAGAGATGCTTGGATAATGTCGACCGATAGGGCGGCGCCTCACTAGCGCTGGCCGTCAGGCCCTCCGCGACACCATCTGCCAGGCACCGTTCTTCCGCAGATACATTTCGGTCCATCTGCCCGCGACGGTCTGGGTATGGTCTTCGCCCGCATCGACTTCGGCTTCGTAGGCATAGTGCGCAACGCCGGCCACGCCATCGAGGATGGCGACGTGCAGCGGCTTCAGATCGTAGCGGCGTATCTGCGGGGACGAAGGGCCGACGGCGGCGATCGCCGCCTGGGCGTCATGCGGGCGGTCGGTGCCCGTCACCCAGCCGCTGTAGTCGGGATGGAGCGCTTTGACGATGGATTCGACATCGCGCCGGACCGCCATGTCCCAAAGGGTGACGACCTGGGCCCAGAGGCCGGCCTGCTCACTGGTGGGATTCTCGAACATTCAACAGTCTCCCAGGGGCGCGGTGGTCACCGCAACACAGAACTTCCTTAAAGTAGTCCTTGCAAGGATGTGAAGCTGGCAGGCCGGACTGGCCTTTCGGAGCTGGCTGGAGCATGTGAAGCGTAGTCTCAGGCCCGGAGCGCCGCTCGAGGGCCGGAACCGCGACAGACGGAGGAAACGCCATGCCCGCCAACACCCGGATCGTTCTCGCATCACGGCCGCAGGGCCGGCCGAGTCCGACGGACTTCCGCATCGAGACGGTCGAGGTGCCCGCCCTGCGTGACGGCGAGGTTCTGCTGGAAACCCTCTTTCTTTCGCTCGACCCCTACATGCGCGGCCGCATGAGCGATGCGAAGTCCTACGCCAAGCCGGTTGAGATCGACGCCGTGATGGAAGGTGGCACCGTCGCGCGGGTGGCGGGGAGCCGCAATGCCAGGTTCAGCGTCGGCGACATCGTGCTCGCGCATTCCGGATGGCAGAGCTTCGCCGTTTCCGACGGAGCGGGACTACGCAAGCTCGATCCATCCGCCGCCCCGGTCTCGACCGCGCTCGGCGTGCTCGGCATGCCGGGTTTCACCGCTTACTCAGGCCTGTTGACGATCGGCAAGCCGAAGGCAGGCGAGACGGTGGTGGTGGCGGCGGCAAGCGGGGCTGTCGGGTCCGTCGTCGGCCAGATCGCGCGGATCAAGGGCGCGCGCGCCGTCGGCATCGCCGGCGGGCCGGAAAAATGCGCCTTCGTGCGCGACGAGCTCGGCTTCGACGCGGCGGTGGACCACCGCTCGCCCGACTTTGCCGCACAACTGGAGGCCGCCTGCCCGAACGGCATCGACGTCTATTTCGAGAATGTCGGCGGCCATGTCTGGGACGCGGTCTTTCCGCTGCTCAACGAGTTTGCCCGCATTCCGGTCTGCGGCCTCATCGCGCAGTACAATGCAACCGAACATGCGGGCACGGATCGCCTGCCGACATTGATGCGCGCCGTGCTGACCCGCAGCCTCACCATCCGCGGCTTCATCCAGCGCGAATTCCTCGACCAGCGTCCGGCGTTCTACCGCGACATGGCTGGCTGGATTTCCGAAGGCAGGGTGCACTACCGCGAAGACATCGTCGACGGATTGGAAAACGCTCCCGGCGCCTTCATCGGCCTGCTGGAGGGGAAGAACTTCGGCAAGCTCCTGGTGAGGGTCGCGGCCTGACCGGTCAGTTGCCCCGCGCGGCGGCGAGCGCGCCCGGCAGCTCCTCGGCGAAGATCGAGAGTTCGGGCTCCGGCCCGGTGCTGACGCGGATGCAGCGGTCGAGCCCCGGCGCCATCGGCTTGCGTACGAAGACGTCGCGGGCGATGAGCGACTGCATGACCTTCATGGCATAGGCGCCGTCTCCGCCGCAGTCGATGGTGACGAAGTTGGTCGCGGAGGGGAGAGCGGCAAGACCGCTGTCGGCGGCGATCGCTTCGATGCGGCGCCGGCCGTCGGCGATGCGGCCGAGCACCTGCGCGAGCCAGTCCTGGTCTTCGATCGCGGCGGCGGTCGCGACCTGCGTCATCCGGCTCATGCCGAAATGGTTGCGCACCTTGTCGAAGGCGCGGATTGTCTCGGCCTCGCCAATAGCATAGCCGCAACGCATGCCGGCAAGACCGTAGGCCTTGGAGAAGGTGCGCATGCGCAGCACGTTCGGCCGGGCGACGTCGAGGGCAGGACGCGTCGAGGCTGGCGCCATTTCGGTATAGGCCTCGTCCAGCACCAGCAGCGTCGTCTCGGGCAGCGCCTCGATGAAGCGCTGGAGTTCGTTGCCCTCCCACCACGTGCCCATCGGATTGTCGGGATTGGCGAGATAGACGAGCGGAGCGTTTTCCCGCTTCACGGCGTCGAGCAGCGCCCCGATGTCCTCGCGGTCGTCGCGATATGGCGCAGTGACGAGTCGTCCGCCGAAGCCGGCGACATGGTAGTTGAAGGTGGGATAGGCACCGAGCGAGGTGACCACCGGCTGTCCGGGTTCGACGAAGAGCCGCACAATCAGGCCGAGCAGCCCGTCGATGCCTTCGCCGATCGCGATGTTTTCCGGGGCGACTCCGTGATGGTCGGCGACCAGATGGCGAAGCTCGAAATTCTCCGGATCGCAGTATTTCCACATCTCCGGCGCTGCCGCGGTCATGGCGGCGGCGACGCGCGGCGATGCACCGAAGCCGTTCTCGTTGGCACCGATACGGGCCCGGAACGGTCGCCCGCGTTGCCGCTCCTGAGTCTCTGGCCCGACGAACGGGACGGTTGCGGGCAAGGTAGCGGCAAGGGCGGTGAGGCGAGGGCGGGTCATGACGGCGGCTCGGTTGCGGGCGGGACTTCCTTAGAGAATTCGCGCGCGCGCAACAATCGCCACAAAAAGGAAAGACCCGGACATGCCGGGTCTTCCGGTTCGTCGAGCGGATGGAGCCGTTCAGAACGAGCGCGTGAAGCGCAGGTAACCGGACACGGTCCCGTCCAGCGTCTCGATCTTGTCGTACTGGAGTTCCGAGCGGACCTCGAAGTCGGTGACCGGGACCCAGACCAGTGACAGTTCGGCCGCGTGGCCATTGAGGCCGGTCTTCACGTCCGTGCCGCCAAAGTAGAAGTCGCTGAAATACTGATAGCCGATCGATGCGCTGATCGTGTCCGTGAACTGGTGTCCGTAAGACGCCAGGATCGACCATTCGGAATTGCCGTTGCCACCGTTGACGGTCGCGAACGCTGCAGCGGCGGGGCCGTGCAGGGTGCCGTAGGTATGGTCGCCATCGGCATAGTAGCCGATCAGGCGGAGGGACGAGCCTTCCATGTTCGGCACGTTGAGCTGCAGGCCGAGCGAACCGGCGAAACCGCCGCTGTTCACGCCGGCTCCGATTGGCACGGGCAGGACGTAGGCCGAACCGTCGAAGCTTTCGGTGTAGCCAACGCGGCCCCAGACGCCGCCCCATCCGGCTGCATACCCGAGCACGGCGACGACGTCAGGGACGTAGCCTTCGCCGGCGAGAGCGTCGTCTTCCAGCGAGAGCACGCCGAAGAAGCCGTTGCGCTCGAAATTGTACTGCATGATCGCGCGGCGCTGGTCGCCGAAGGACATCGCATTGTCGGAATGTGAACCGAACGTGCCGACTTCGCCGACGACGGTGTCGGACCAGGCCGATTCGGAATAGCCGGCCCGGAAGCCGCCGAGGCTCAGCCAGGCCTGGTGGGCGGTGACCTCACCGTCGCCGACGCCGTTCCAGTCGGCCTGGAAACGGATATAGGAGCGCAAGGTGCCCCATTCGGTCTCCGAGCGGGCGTCGAAATTCACCCGCGCGCGCACGCCCTTGTTCCAGCCATCAGGATCGAATCCATTGTAGTTCGGCGTGTCGGTCAATCCGTCGTCGCTGGTCGCGCCGACCTGGTACCAGACATAGCCGGAGATCTGGAGGCAGGTCTCGGTGCCGGGAATGTAGAAGAAGCCGGCGCCATAAGCGTCGCAGACGCGGACATATTCGACCGGCTCCGGCTCAGGCGCCATGACCGCGTCCGCGGCGGACGCAACTCCGGCATATGTTACCAGCGCGCCGGCGAACGACAGGAATTTCAAGAACTGCATATTTCTACCCCGGGTTGGAATGCGACGGGTCGGAAGGGACTCATCCACAGCCTGCCCCACCGCCGCGTTATTACATCAAGTCGTAAATCGTAACGTAATAACGTTACAAAAGCGAGACGTGTTCCGCAAGTGGCGATCCTTCATCCCGAAAGGAAGGCGTTTAGGCGGTGCACCCCGACAACACCGCACGGTGGCTCCTTGCAGTGCCTATTGAATATACTTGATTATAATAATCAAGTTAATATCGCTTGCGGCCGATCACAAGGCGGCGGCGATCTGGGACAGCATTGCGAAATCGAGCACCGTCGCGGCTTCGTCGCTCGGCAGCGGGACGGTCGAGAATTTCACAATCACGACACGTGAAACCGGGTCCACCAAGAGCCGCTGGCCGTGGATGCCCTCGCCGGCGAAATGATCGCGCTCGCTGCCGATCTGGTACCAGCACGAGCGATAGCGCCCCTGCGGGAAGGACGTGGCGAAGTTGCCGTCGATCCAGGCCTGCCGGTCGCCGTTCCTGCGCATGTCGTCGACCCAGTCCGCCGGGATGATCTGGCGCCCGCCGCGCCGGCCGCCGTCGAGCACGAGTTGGCCGAGCCGCGCGAGATCGCGCGCCGTCACGCACATGCCGCCTGCGGCGCGCGCAGCACCGACGCGGTCGACCGAGACATAAGCCGGGCCGCGCGCACCCATCGGATGCCAGAGGCGCTCGCGCAGATAGTCATGCAGGCGGATGCCGGTCGCGCGTTCGATGACGATGCCGAGCATGTCGGTGTTGGGGGAAGCGTAGGCGAACACCTTGCCGTGCGGCCCGGGCAAGCGGGGCAGCGAGACGAGCACCTGTTCCATTGTCTCGGGCGTGGTGCCCTGTCGTTCCGGGTTCCAAAGCATCGAGCGCCGGTAGCGGTCGAAATCGCCTTCGTGGTCGAGATAGTCCTCCACGAAATCGAGACTGACGGTCATGTCGAGCAGGTCGCGCACCGTGGCGGTCTCGTAAGCGGAGCCGGGTCGAACGCCGACATAACGCGACACAGGCGCCGCCGGATCGAGCTTGCCCTCGCCGACAGCGATGCCGGCGAGCATGCCGGTCACCGATTTCGAGATGGAGAAGATGAGGTGCGGCCGGACCGTCGAGCCGTGCGGTGCGTTCCACTCGGCGAGGATATGGTCGTCACGCATCGCAACAAAGCAGTCTCCATGGGATCGGGCCAGATGATCGGTGGCGGAGATCCGCGTGCCATCCGGGGCGGTGAGCATCATTCCTTCGAGAGGGCCGGTGCCTGGACTGTCTCCCCCATCCTCAGTCCCGCTGGAGATCACTGCCGTCGGAACGAACTCGCTGACATTGGCGAAGGACCATATGTGGAACGGCGGTTCGCGCCAGTTGGCGAGCGTGATGTCCTTGCGGGAAAAGGGAAGGGTGGTCATGGCGGGCTCCTTGAGGGCCCCAGACTATGGCGTCGCCATCGACCGCCGCAATGCCGCGGGATTGGTCCAGAATGCAAAAGACCCGGCGGTTGCCCGCCGGGTCTTTGAGACACGATCCGATCAGACGATCAGAAGAAGCGCGTGAAGCGCAGGAAGCCCGAAACCGTGCCGTCCTGGACGTCGTTGTCGTCGTAGTTCAGCTCGGTGCGAACCTCGAAGTTGGTGATCGGCACCCAGACCAACGAGGCGTCGAGAGCCCAGCCGTCCACACCGGTCTTCACGTCAGAACCGATGAAGTAGAAGTTGTTGAAATACTGGGCGCCAACCGAGGCACCGAACGTCTCGGTGAACTGGAAGTAGACCGAAGCGAGCACCGACCACTCGGAGTTACCCATGGTGGCGTAGCTCGTCCACGTGCTGCCGGCGCCGTAGGAGTGGTCGCCATCTGCGTAGTATCCGATCAGGCGGAAAGACGAACCCGACATGTTCGGGATGTTGATCTGCGTGCCCACGGAAGCGGCGAAGCCTCCGTCGTTGAACCCGCCGAAACCGTTCGCCGTGCCGTCGAAACTCTCGTCATAGGCAGCGCGAACCCACACAGCACCCCAGTCGGCGCCGTAGCCAACCAGGCCAACCACGTCCGGCAGGTAGCCTTCGCCGGCGAGCGCGTCGTCTTCGAGGGAGAGCGTGCCGAAGAAGCCGTTCGACGAGAAGTTGTACTGGATCAGGGCGCGCTGCTGGTAGCCGTAGTAGAGGCCACCCCAGGTGTGCGAACCGTAGCTGGAGATGCCGTTGACCGTCTCGGCCCATGCGGATTCGGTGTAGCCCATGCGCAGGCCGCCGAGTTCGATATAAGCCTGGTCGGCCGTGACAGCGCCATCGCCCACGCCGTTCCAGTCAGCCTGGAAGCGGATGTAGGAGCGCAGCGTGCCCCACTCGGTCTCGGAACGTGCGTCGAAGTTGACACGGGCGCGGACGCTCTTGTTCCAGCCGTCCGGCGCGAAGAACCAATAGTTGGTCGTATCGCCGGGGCCTTCGCTCGTCGCGCCGATCTGGTACCAGACATAGCCGGAGATCTGCAGGCAGGTCTCAGTGCCGGGGATGTAGAAGAAGCCTGCGCCGTAGGCGTCGCAGACGCGGACATATTCCACCGGCTCCGGCTCAGGCGCCATGACGGCGTCCGCAGCGTTTGCGCCGGTCGCCGCTGCGAGGGCAGCCGCCGAGCCGAGAAGAAGGCCCCTGATATTCATATTATGCTCTCCGTTTAGAATGTCCCGAAAGCGCCAGCGGTCGACTGCCGCGCGTCCCTTGCGCAATCAGTGCGGAACTTCCTTTGCCAATTCAACAGAAACGTCGCGGTTTCGCCGCATTCGCAGCGGGTTGCGGCCATGCTGTTGCGGAAATGTGACGGCCGTCTGATTGCGATTTGTGCAGTTGGCGCGATTGCGGACGCATTGCATCCGCTTTTTGCGCGCGGCGCGCAGTTTTTGCGCATGGAGTGTAAGGCCGAACAGCCTCGAATCGCTGGAGAATCAGCCGATCGGCTAGCGACTCGCATCGTTCTCACCCGATCAGAGGGAATTGCGGCCGCCAGATTGACCGAACAAGGCCGGATTGTTACGACACCTCTGTCGAAGGTTTCCGCGTCTTTCGGGGCGCGGATGAAAAGGGAATACGGAGCGGGATCTGTCCCCAGTCCGTAGCTGCCCCCGCAACTGTGAGCGGTGAGGCGCATCCAACAAGCCACTGGGCGCAATGCCCGGGAAGGCGGATGCGCCGGTGAGCCGCGAGCCAGGAGACCTGCCTGCGACGTCACCTTCCGGATGCGGGGAGCTTCCGGGGCTGTCTCGAACAGCGGTGACATTCGTCATCGCTGGCACGGGAATCGACAAGACCCCACCAGCGCAAACGCAGTCTATGCCGGCGCGATCCGGTGGGGGTCATGACATGAGAATCTATAAGACATCGGTACTCGTCCTGACGGCGCACAGCGCACTCGCGGCGATTTTTCTCGCCGGATCAGCACCGGCGGCCGGGCAGGAGATCGACATCGGCGAGATCGTCGTGACGCCGAACCGGGCGCCCGGCGACAAGGCCAAGACGGGCTCGAAGGTCGAGAAGATAACGAAGGAAGACATCGAGAAGCAGAAGAAGCCGACCGTCCTCGACTATCTGACACTGGTCCCCGGCGTCCACGTCGCCTCGCCCGGTGGCACCGGTCAGGAGGCCAGCGTCTCGGTTCGCGGCGCCGACAAGAAATACGTCAAGACGCTGTTCAACGGCATCGACATCTCCGACCCGACCTCGACCCAGGTGCAGACCTCCTACCAGCATCTGCTGTCCGGCGGGGTCACGGCGATCGAGGTACTAAAAGGCTCGCAGAGCACGCTCTATGGCTCCGACGCGGTAGCCGGCGTCATCGGCATCTCGACGCTCGGTGACATCGAGCCCGGCGTCCATCACGACGTGATGGTGGAAGGCGGCTCCTTCGGCACGGTGCGCGGCGGATACACGTTGAGCGGCGCGAGCGATACTGGCAAAGCGGCGGCCAGCATCTTTGGGCTGTCGACCGATGGTATCTCCTCGGCGCTCGTCAACGGCAGCCCATCGGTGGATTCCAATCCCAACGCGCTCGAGCGCGACGCCTATCGCAATGTGACCGCGACTTTCGCCGGCGAGCAGAAGCTCTCCGAGCAATTCTCGGTCTTCGGCTCGGCGCTGTTCATCAATTCGAGCGCGGACTACGACGACAGCGGCAACCCGCCGACGGACAATACGAACAACGTAACGCGCTCGACCCAGAAGGCGGGTCGAGTCGGTTTCAATCTCGATCTGATGGAGGGCCGCTTCCGCAACACGGTGTCGGCGCAGATCTTCGACATCGACCGCGACCTGGAGAGCGTCAGCGCTTTCGGGCCGTTCTCCGCCACCTATCTCGGCCGCCGCAACAAGGTCGACTACCAGGGCGCCTACGACGCTACCGATTGGGCGACGGTGCAGTTCGGGGCCGACTACGAACAGCAGTTCGCAGATGTGACCGACAATTTCGGCACCAACACCTCCGACGACATGTCGATCGCGGGCGCCTGGGGGCAGTTGGTCGTCGAGCCGATCGACAACCTGACGCTGACGGCCGCCTACCGCCACGACGAGCACAATGAATTCGGGGGCTACGGCACCTACCGTTTCTCCGGCGCCTATCTTCTTCCCGGAAGCGGCACCAAGTTCCACGCGTCGGTCGGAACCGGTTTCCGCGCGCCCAGCCTCTATGAGCTCTATGCCCCGTTTGGGACCGGCAATCCCGATCTTCAACCGGAGGAGAGCTTGGGCTTCGACATTGGTGTCGAGCAGCGGTTCCTCGACGACCGGCTGGTCGCGGACGTGACCTACTTCCAGCTCGATACTGACAATTTGATCGACTACGATTTTTCCACGTTCCGTTATGTCCAGGTTCCAGGTGTCACCCACCGCAACGGCGTAGAGGCCTCGCTGACCTGGGCTGCGGCGACCTGGCTCGACCTCGGCGCGGCCTACACCTATACGCATACGCGCCAGCCGAACGGCCAGCCGCGCCCAAGGATCCCCGAGCACGACATCGGGCTGACCGCGACCGTGCGTCCGGCCGAGAAGTGGAGCATCACGGCTACCGCCCACGGCGTGGTCAATGTGACGGACCGTGTCGGCTCCGGCGGATCGGCGTTTGACGTGAAGCTGAAGGACTATCTGCTGATCGACGCGCGGATCGCCTACAAGCCGACGGAGACGACCGAGGTCTATCTTCGCGGGGAGAACCTATTGAACCAGAATTACCAGCTGGTCCGCGGCTTCGGTACGCCGGGCGCCGCGGTCTATGCCGGCTTCAAGGCGACCTTCTGATGGACAAAGGTCCGGCAGCAGGGGGAGAAAGCAGCGTTCTTTCGCGCCCCCCTCTGTCCTGCCGGACATGTCCCCCACGAGGGGGGAGATTTGCAGCTTCGGTGGCTTCGACCTTCCTGCGACGCAGCCGATTGGCGAAGGCAGACTTGAAGGCGGATCTCCCCCCTCGTGGGGGAGATGTCCGGCAGGACAGAGGGGGGCGCCGTAGAGCGCCGTCGATTGCGGTCGCGCTGACGCTGAGCTTCGCGGTCCTGGCGAAGGCGGAGGCCGCATCTCCCGCCCGCGTCATGTCGCTCAACGTTTGCACCGACCAGCTGGCCATGCTGCTGGCGGCGCCCGGCCAGCTTGTCTCGGTCTCGGAACTCGCGTCCGATCCCGGCTTGTCCTTCCATTCGGCGCTCGCGGCCTCCTATCCGCACAATCGCGGGCTGGCCGAGGAAGTGCTCGTCGCAAAGCCCGACGTCGTGGTGACGGGCGCCTATTCGCTGCACAACACCACGCCGCTGCTGCGCCGCCTCGGCTACCGGATCGAGGAGTTCCAGTACTCGCAGACGCTGGACACGATTCCGGGCGAGATCCGGCGCATGGGCATGATCCTCGGCGCCGAATCCAGGGCAGAAGGCATGGCGGAGGCCTTCGAAAGCGAGTTGTCGCGAATCGGGTCCGAGCGCTGCGGAACGTCGCCGACCGCGATCGCCTACGACCAGAACGGGATCGCCATGGGCGCCGGCTCGCTGGTCGATTCGGCGATGCAGGCGGCGGGTCTCCGCAACATCGCGGCGGAACTCGGCTATTCCGGCATGGCGCCCTTTCCGCTGGAATTGCTGGTCGAGAAGAAGCCCGACATCATCGTTCTGCCGGAGCCTTTGGCGGAAACACCGGCACTCGCCGACCTGATCGCCTCGCATCCGGCCATCCGCGCGCTGGGGGAGGGCACGCTGCGCATTCATCTGCCGCGCGGCTCCGCCTCCTGCGGCGGACCCTTCGTGATCGAAGCGGTCAAGGTATTGGCCGATGCGCGGCGGCGCGTCGTCTCGTGTCAGGCGGCGGACAGGCACCTGCCATGAACCGCCGTTCGCTGATCCTCGGGCTCTCGGCCTGCGTTGTCGTGTTCTTCCTGCTCTCGCTTCTGACCGGGCCGGCGAGCTACGGTCCGATCGACAGCCTGCGCGCGCTCGTCGTAGGTGGCGACGAGGCGGCGGCGATCATCCTGCGCGAGATCAGGCTGCCGCGTGCGCTGCTCGGCCTGATGGTGGGCTTTGCGCTCGGCGCGTCAGGCGCGGCGCTCCAGGGCTTTCTGCGCAATCCGCTGGCGGAGCCGGGGATCATCGGCGTCTCAGCTTCGGCGTCGCTCGGGGCGGTCACGGTGTTCTACAGCGGGCTGGCGGGCGCCTCGATGCTCGCGCTGCCGGCCGGTGCGCTGGTCGGGGCGGTCGCTTCGGTGCTGTTGCTGCTCGGCATCGCCGCGCGCCACGGCTCGACGCTGACGCTGATCCTCTCCGGCGTGGCGTTATCCAGCCTCGCCGGCGCGCTGACCTCGCTGGCGCTCAACCTGTCGCCCAATCCCTTCGCCAGCTACGAGATCATCTTCTGGCTGCTCGGTTCGCTGAAGGACCGCTCGATGGTGCATGTCGCAATCGCACTGCCGCTGATGGCGGCGGGCGCCGCTCTGCTGTTCGCGTCGAGCCGGGCATTGGACGCGCTCACTCTCGGAGAGGAGAGTGCAGCCAGCCTCGGCATCGACCTGCGTCGCGCGCGCCTCTTTGTCGTCGGCGGCGTGGCGCTGATGGTCGGAGCGGCGACGGCCGTCGCCGGCGCGATCGGATTCGTCGGCCTGGTCATGCCGCATCTGGTGCGGCCGCTCACCGACCGGATGCCGGGCAGCCTCATCCTGCCGGCCGGTCTCGGCGGCGCGGCACTCCTGCTCGCCGCCGACGTCTCGGTGCGCGTCGCCATCCCGGCCCGCGAGCTCAATGTCGGCGTGCTGACCGCGCTCATTGGTGCACCGTTCTTCCTTTGGCTCGTCGCGCGGACGCGACGGGAGGCTTTCTGATGCGCCTGTCGACCACGAATCTCTCGATCGAGCTTTCGGGCCGCAAGGTCCTCGACAGGGTCTCGATCGATCTCCAGCCGGGCGAGGTCGTCGGCCTGCTCGGCCCCAACGGCGCCGGCAAGTCGACGCTGATGCGGGCGCTGGCGAGCCTGCTCGAGACGCCGGATGTGCTGCTGGGGGATCGCGCACTGTCCACCCTGGCGTCGGGCGAGCGCGCGCGAAAAATCGCCTTCCTGCCGCAGGAGAAGACAATCGGATGGGCGCTCGCGGTCCGGCAACTGGTCATGCTCGGCCGCATACCGTGGCGCGCCTTCGGGCAGAAACCGTCCGTGGCGGACGAAGCAACCGCGGCCGAGGCGATGCGCCTGCTGGATGTGGACGGGCTGGCCGAACGGCCGGCAACGCAATTGTCGGGCGGCGAGCAGGCAAGGGTGCTGGCCGCCCGCGCGGTGGCGCAGGACACGCCGTTCCTGATCGCCGACGAGCCGGCGTCGGGACTCGACCCGGCGCACCAGATCCTGATGATGCAGGCATTTCGCGCCGTTGCCGGCAAGGGACGCTGCGTACTGGTTTCGCTGCACGACCTGACGCTCGCGGCACGCTGGTGCGACCGGGTCGTCGTTCTGGACGGTGGGCGGGTGGCGGCCGACGGCGAGCCGGGAAAGGTGCTCGACGCCGATCTGCTTCGCTCGGTCTATGGGGTCACTGCCCATGTCGCCCATGAGGCGGGCAAGCTGGTGCTGGCCCCGCTGGCGCTGTCGGACGGAGGGAGGCCGTGATCCAGTGGCCGTCGATCCTGCCGGCAGGACCGGGCGGCGCGACGCTCGAACCCGTCGGGTTGCCGATTGACGGGACTCCCGACGCACGCGGATTTGGTATTGACTTTCCGCAACTTGCGCCGATTGGCGAAAGTGCGAAAGAGGATTCGCTAGAAGTTGCGGCGCACGGTGAGGCAGGAGCCGCCGGACCGGCGAGAAGTCACTGGAGCGCCGCGGCGTTGACCGCGTCTGTGATCTTTCATGCGGTCGCGATCGCCGGCTTCGGCGTGCTCGTCGCGCATGAGGGACTGGAGGCACAAACCGATGCGATCTCCGTCGAGATCGTGCTGGAGTCCGCGCCGCAGACAGCTGCCGAAGCGTCGGTCGCCGGCGACGCGAACGAAACGCGCGACGCAGCTGCGCCGGATGACGCACCGGAGCCGGGCACCCGAACCACCGACCGTCCGCTGGACACGCCGCAAGCTGCGCTCGAGCAGACCGTAATGCCGCGTTCCTTCGAGTCCGCTGCTGCCGTCTTGCCACCAGGGTTCGAACCGCTGCCGCCGCTGACCGACATCGGAGCCGCGCGGGAGAAGGTGGCTACCGCCGCGCCTGCAGAACCGACGTCGGAGCCAAAGATGGACGTTGCGGCGACGCTCCCGGTTTTCTCGCCGCTTCCCCCTCTGGCCGGAACCCCGGTCGCAACGGCCCCGCCCGAAGAAGCGGCCGAGGCGCATGACGCGCCGGAGCCGGTGCTCGCTGCTCGTCCCTCGCTGGAATCGATGCTGCCGGCAATTGTTGTTCCGGAGCAGCCGCTCTTCCCGCCGGCCGCCGAAGCCAATCCCGTCGCGTCGGTTCCCTCAGAGAAGCCCGAAGCGGCGGCACCTGCGCGAAGGACGGCCGAAAAGCCGGCCGCGTCGATAAAGCCCGACAAAGCGCGGGAACCGCGCAAGGCGCGCAAGACGGAGACTAGGTCAGCCGCAGCTGTGCGGGTGGAAAAACCCGCAAAGCCAAAGGTCGAGGCGGGCGCTTCGCCACCGGGCGGGGCAAAGGCGAAAGGCAAGTCGCAGGAGGCGACGCGGGCCGGCTCGGTCGCTTCCGCTGCCGCGTCGTCGGGCGACAAGGAGGCTTACGGTCGGAAGGTCAACCGCCACGTCCAGCGCTACAAGCGCTATCCGGATGCCGCCGCGCGCGGCGGCATGAAAGGCGCGGTGAAAGTGTCAATCAGCATCGGCGGGTCGGGCAATCTCGCATCCGCCCGCGTCACGGGAAGTTCCGGCTATCCGGTCCTCGACGGCGAGGCACTGGCGACGGTGCGCCGCGCAGCCCCCTATCCCGAGCCGCCGGCCGGGTTCGGAGGGACCGCGCGCTTCTCACTGACACTGACCTACAGAAAGTGAGCCGCCGGGCGCGGGGCCGCCGATTTCTGGAATGCGTTGTTGATTGTGGCTGTCCTTTTCAGTATCGGGAAGCCACCGGAGAGGTGGCCGAGTGGTCGAAGGCGCTCCCCTGCTAAGGGAGTAGAGGTCAAAAGCTTCTCGAGGGTTCGAATCCCTTCCTCTCCGCCAGCCTGCGCCCTTTCCTGAGCGGGCTTCCTTGCGGGACGACCACGTGCAGACCCTCGCAATGCGCGGCACTACGAGCGCGGCTTGCCCTTGCCCGGCAGGCCGTCGGGCCCCGCGCCGTTGAGGCGCGCGACGTGGTCGACCAGATGCGGGACATAGTCCTCCGGCCCGGCTCCGCCCCCGGCCACCGCCATGCCGAACGCGTTCTTGGTTGCGTTGCCGAGCGGATTGGCGACGCGCGTCGCATCCGCCATCGATTCGAGATAGGTCAGGTCCTTCAGCGCGTTGCTCAGCGTGAAGCGGTGTGCTTCGCGGTTGCCGTCGATCGCGTAGCCCATGAAGGTCTGGTAGAAGCCGCAGTCCATGCGGCCGCCGCGGATCACCGCGTCGAAGCGCTGCGGCGAGATGCCGACCTTCTCGGCGAGCACCAGGGCCTCGGCATAGATGGCGGCATAGCCGAGCGAGACGAAATTGTTCAAGAGCTTCATCCTGTGCCCGTCGCCGATGCCGCCGATATGGACGATCTTGGCGGCCCAGGTGGCGATGACCGGCCGCACCCGGTCGAACACGGCCGGTTCCGCACCAACCATCGTGTCGAGCGTGCCCTCCCACGCTTCCTTCGGCGTGCGCGACAGCGGCGCATCGACATAGTCTATCCCGCGGCCCGCCAGAAACTCGGCCAGGGCGATGGTGGAATTCGGATCGGAGGTCGAGCAATCGATGACGACAGACCCGGGCCTGAGCCCGGCTGCGAGCCCTTGTTCGCCCCGCACGATCGCCTCGACCTCGCGCGAGCCGGTCACGCAGAGCACCACCACCGAGGAACGCTCGGCGACCTCCTGCGCCGTGGTCGCCTCGCGGGCACCGCGGGCGAGCAGATCCTCGAGCGGCTTGCGGTTTCGATGGGCGAGGGCGGTGAGCGAAAAGCCCTTCTCCACCACGTTCTTCGCCATGCCATGCCCCATCAGCCCAAGGCCGATGAATCCGACTGTTTCCTGTCCGCCAGCCATGTTCGCTCCTCCTCTTGCGCGAAGACGTTCTCGACCACGCCGGCCCAGGTTGCGGCAGATCGGCTCCGTTTGCCGACCATACGCGATGCGGCCCAAGCCTGCAGGCGAAAAAGCGAGGACAGGAGCCCGACGATCCAGGCTCGACGCGGCGGGGCATTAAGTCGGGTGGCGGCGCAGATGCACCGCTGTACCCATCCGGTTCGCCGCCTGGGCCTTGCTTCAGCGCGGCTTGCCCCGCCATAGGTCGCGCGGCATCTTCGGGGAAGCCGGCACTGGAGCTAAGCGGATGAACGAACGGATCGGCATGATCGGCGTGGGCCTTATGGGCCACGGGATCGCGAAGAATATTGCGGTCAAGGGCTGGAGCCTGCGCTACTTGCGCCATCCCGGCAACCAGCCGACAGACGACCTCGACCGCGCCGGCGCAGAAGGCTGCGACACGGCGGCGGGACTGGCGGGCGCCTGCGACATCCTCGTGCTGTGCGTGACGGGAACGCCCCAGGTGGAGGACGTGCTTCTGGGCAGCGGCCGCGTGCTGGACGCGTTGCGTCCCGGCATGGTGATCGTCGACTGCTCGACGGCAAATCCGACCTCGACCGTTTCGCTCGCCGCGAAGGTCGCCGAGAAGGGCGCGCATTTCGTCGACGCCGCCATGACGCGCACGCCGAAGGAGGCGGAGGAGGGCAGGCTGAACCTGCTCGTCGGCGGCGATACCGATACCGTTGCGCGGGTGAGGCCGCTGTTGTCGGCCTTCGCCGAGAACATCTTCAAGGCCGGCGGCGTCGGCACCGGCCACCAGCTCAAGCTCATCCACAATTTCGTTTCGCTCGGCACCATGACGCTGATCGCCGAAGCCGCCGCCTGCGCGGCGAAGGGCGGCGTGTCGATGGACGCGCTGGTGGAGTGCCTGGCCAAGGGGGGCGGCGGCGGCGTGGCGCTTGAACGTCTGAGGCCAGCCATCGTCAGCGGCGACTCGTCTCTGTTGCGCTTCACCATCGCCAACGCGGCGAAGGACCTGTCCTACTATCGCCAGCTTGCGGGAGATCTCGGCGCGGCGGACCTCGTCGCCCGAGGTGTATCCGGAACGCTGGAAGGACTGGTCGAACGCGGCGAGGGCCAGGCCTTCGTCCCGGAGGCGATCAGGCTGCTGCGCGACCGATAAGCCGCGCCTGGCTTTGACGGATGCCGGCGTTCACGCCGGGCGGTAGACACGCTCGGCCGTGTTCCAGAAGATGTTGTCGCGATCCTCGGCGGACAGCTGTACGGCCGCCGCCAGATGCGCGGCGACGAGCGAGGGATAGTCGGTCCACAGCTTCTCGATCGGGAAGTTGGAGCCGAACATCAGCTTGCGGCTGCCGAGGATGGCATTGGCGCGGCCGACGATGAAGGCGATCAGGTCCGCGTCGTTGCGGTGGACGAACGTGCCGAGGCCGGACAGTTTTGCGGAGAAATTGTCGAAGCCCGCCATCGCGGCGAGGCCGGCTTCCCATGCCTCCACCGTCTTCGGCTCCCGGTCGACGAGCATGCCGGTGTGGGTGAGGACGAAGTGGGTCTCTGGGTTCTCGCCGACCAGCACCGCGCCGTCGGGCATCTGGTTGGGGAAGAGCTGCAGGTCGAAGGAGAAGCCGTAGTCCTTCAGCCGCGCCACGTTGCGCCGCACGGTCGCGTCGATCACCTGGTCGGCCGAGGCGGCAAAGCGGAACTGCGGGGTCTCGTGCCAGTGCAACTGCATGCGCACGCCGCGCACCAGCGGATAGGCCTTCAGCCGGTCGAGCTGCGGGCGCACGTCGTCGACGGTCATGTCTGCATAGGCGACAATGGCGTGCGGCCAGCCGGTCTCTTCGGCGGTCTGCTGCAGCCACGCCGCCTCCTTCTCGAAATCTTGCTTCGCCCAGTTGGTCTGGACATAGACCGCCTTCTCGACGCCCGTGCCTGCGCAGTCCGCGAGATACTCGCTCATCGGATAATCGCGGCGGATCGGCTCGTACGGCCCGAAGATGCGTGGCACCATCGGCCCCACCAGCCAGGGCTGATCCGCCTGCCGCCAGACGTGGAAGTGGGAATCGATGATCCTCTGTGTCATGAGGCCCTCCAGAGTGTCGCCGCGTCAGGGGTGGGACGGGCGAGCGAGAGAAGGAAGCCGGATAGCGCCTCGACCGACGATCCGTCGACAAGGTCGTCCAGCCAGGGAAGGATCGCCTTCAGCGCCGCGGTCACAGGGCGGAAGCGCGGATCGCCCGCCAGCGGGGTCGCCAGCGCCAGCCGATGTGCGATTGCCGACAGCCGCCGGAACGCCTTCTCCATTTCGTCATGCCCGCCGCGCTCCAGCCCGTCGGAGAGGACCACGACGGATGCGCCCCGCGCCATGGCCGCGTAGCGCGGCACCGAAAGGAACGCGGCGAGGGTAGGACCGATCCGCGTGCCGCCGTCCCAGTCGTCGACGAGGGCGGCTGCCTTTGCCAGCGCCTGCACGCGGTCGCGGACGCGCAGCGCCGGCGTGATACGGGTGAGCCGCGTGCCGAAGGTGAAGACCTCGGCGTGGTCTGCCGCCTGGACTGCCGCATGCGCCACGCCGAGATGGTCGGCTGTGTGCAGCTTCATCGAGCCCGAGATGTCGATGAGAAGCACCAGCGGCCGCGACATGACCTTACGCCGCCGCAGCGGCGGATCCGGCACGTCGCCGTCGGCGCGCACGATCTGCCTGAGCGCCCGGCGCAGATCAGTCGTGCCGTCCGGATTCCGCTGCGACCGGAAGGAGCGGCGCAACGGCAGCGCAGCGGCGAGCTGGCGGCGCAGCTCCGCCAGCATGTCTCCGTCGCGCTGGAAGCTGCGCGTCCCGGCCTGATGGATCTTGGACGCGAGCGCGCCGCCCGCCTCCAGCCTGGGTGCCGCCGCTGCCTGTTCGAGATGGCCGCGATCGTCCTTAATCTCCGTCTCTTCCTCGTCGCCGTTGGCGACAAGGCTCTGCTCGCCGTGGAACCAGGCGCGGAACAGCACGTCGAACTCGTCGCGCCGGTCCGGGTCGATGGCGAAGGTGGCGAGCGCCGCCTGCCTTATGTCGGCGATCGTGCGCGGCCCGAGCAGCTTGATGGAGCGCATGAAGGCCTCGGCCTGCTCCGGCGCGATCCGGAAGCCGAAGCTGCGCAGCAGTCGCGCGAAGCCCGGAAAGGGGCGTGCGGCGCGGGGGAGCGCGTTCATGCCAGCGCCTCCTCGAGGATCGCGTCGAGTTCGGGTACGAGGCAGGCGAGGTCCTCCTCGTCCTTGACCACCACGCCGATCGCCCGGCGGAAGGCTTCCGGCCACGGGCTGCCGGACTTTTCCAGCACCGTCGCCGCATTCGCCCATTCGACCGCCTCGGCGATACCGGGCGGTTTGGCGAGCGGCTGGCGGCGAATGTCGCGCACCGCACTCGCCACCGCCTTGGCCGTTTCGCGCGCGACGTCGCCTGCGCGCAGCATGATGATCTCCGCCTCGCGCGCTGCGTCGGGATAGCCGATCCAGTGGTAGACGCAGCGGCGCCGCAAAGCTTCGGCGAGTTCGCGGGTGCGGTTGGAGGTCAACACCACGACCGGCCGCGCCGCCGCGGCGATGGTGCCGCGCTCGGGGATGGTGATCTGGAAGTCGGACAGGAACTCCAGCAGAAGCGCCTCGAATTCGTGGTCGGACCGGTCGATTTCGTCGACCAGGAGCACGCGGCGCTCCGGCGCGCGCAGCACCTGCATCAAGGGCCGGTCGATGAGGAAACGGTCGTCGTAGATGTCGACCTCGCGCTCGCCCGCCTGCCGGATCGCCAGAAGCTGGCGCTGGTAGTTCCACTCGTAGAGCGCATGCGCGGCGTCGATGCCCTCGTAGCACTGCAGCCGCACCAGATCACGTCCGAGCCCTGTGGCGACCGCCTTGGCGGCCTCCGTCTTGCCGACGCCCGGCGCGCCTTCCAACAGCAGCGGCTTGCCCAGTCGGAGCGCGAGGAAGATCGCGGTGGCGAGGCCGTCATCGGCGATGTATCGCGCTGTTTGGAGCAGGGCGGAGACGTCGTCGGGCGATGACATTGGGAGGGCAGGGGCCGTCATGGCCGCTTCTCCCGGGGATGATGTGGCGCCCCCTCCACCGCCTTCGGCGGTCCCCCTCCCCTGTAAACGGGGGAGGATTCAGGTCGAGGCCGGCCGCAGCGCCGGATCCTCCCCTGCGAAGCGGGGGGTCCGAAGGACGACCACGCGAAGCGTGGTGGAGGGGGCGGACCTATCCGCATCCTTAGGCCGCAGCCCGTTGCGCCTTGAGCGCGCGCAAGATCTTTTCCGGCGTGATCGGCAGCGAATCGATCCGCACGCCGACCGCGTCGAAGATCGCATTCGCCACCGCCGGGATCTGGGGATTGGCGCACATCTCGCCGACGCCCTTGGCGCCATACGGCCCGTCCGCCGCCGGCCGCTCCAGCACGATCGTTTCGGTCTCGGCGAGGTTGCCCGGCCCCGGCATCAGATACTCGTTGAAGTCCCGCCCGCCGTGCTCGCGCGCCGGATAGTAGGGCTCCGTCGTTTCGTACAGCGCGTGGCTGATGCCCATCCAGGAGCCGCCGACGAGCTGCTGCTCGACCATGCTTGGATTGAGTGCGCGGCCGACCTCGAAGACGTTCTTCACCGAGACGACGTCGACCTCGCCGGTCTCGTCGTCCACCTCGACGTCGACCACCGTGCAGGCATGAGCGTAGCAGGTCGCGGGCTTCATCGCGCCGGTCTCGGTCTCTGGGAAGGAGCGCGGCACGAGGAACATGCCGCGCCCGGAAATCGAGCGGCCATATTTGAAATGCGCTGCCAGTGCGGTGTCGAACACCGAGATTGATTTCTGCGGCGCGCCCTTGACGTGGATCATGCCCTTGCCGTCGGTGTCGAGGTCGCCGGCATCCACCTCCAGCGCCTCGGCCGCTACTTCCAGCATCACCTGTCTCGCCTCGCGCGCGGCTTGCGCCACTGCGTTGCCGATGCGGTGGGTACCGCGCGAGGCGAAGGTGCCCATGCAGTGCGGACCGGTGTCGGTGTCGGCCGTATCGATCGTTACCTGTTCGGTCGGAATGCCGATCGTCTCGGCGCAGATCTGCGCCATCACCTGCCTTAGTCCCTGGCCGAGGTCGACCGAGGACAGCGTCACCATGAAGGCTCCTGTGGGCGTCGAATGCACCAGCGCCTGGCTCGGATCGCCGCCGAGGTTCATGCCAGTCGGATAGTTGATCGCGGCGACGCCGCGTCCGCGTTTCAGCGCCATGTCACGCCTCCCTGCGTTTCGACGACATCTTCATGAAGCGCTCCGCCACCGGCCAGCCGGCGGCGATCGAGGCCTCCTGCATGCACTCGATCAGAGCCGCTCCCTCCGTCGGCTGGCGATGCGCCTTCATGTCGCCGTCGCGATAGGCATTGATGAACCGGAACTCGAGCGGGTCCATGCCGATCAGCCGCGCCAGCTTGTCCATCTGCACCTCGAGCGCGAAGTCGGCGATGGTGACGCCGAAGCCGCGCATCGCCGATGACGGCGTGCGGTTGGTGTAGACGCACCAGGTGTCCACCCAGACGTTCGGGATCGTGTAGGGGCCGGGATAGTGCGCCGCCCCCTTCTGCGCGCCGTAGGGCGAGTGGCGCGAATAGGCGCCCGCATCGGTGTAGCCCGTCACCTGGCGGGCGACGATGCGCCCGTCCTTCATCACTCCGTCCTTGATCGTGATCGTCTCGGCCGCGCGTGGCGAGGAGATCTGCATCTCCTCCTCGCGGCTGTAGATGAACGACACCGGCCGGCCCGTCAGCCGCGCCGCCAGGATCGCGATCGGCTCGACCGTCACGTCGACCTTGCCGCCGAAGCCGCCACCCGCCGTCCCGCCAACCATGTGCAGCTTGTGGCCGGGCATCTGCAGGATGATCGAGGCATTGTCGAGCGTGAAGAACATCGCCTGCGTATTGGTGTAGCAGGTGAAGCGGTCGTTGCCCTCGGGGGCGACGATACAGCCGGTCGTCTCCGTCGGCGCCTGCTCGATCGGCGAGGAATGATAGGTCTCCTCCAGCACGAAATCGGCTTCCGCGAACCCTTTCTCGACGTCGCCGAAGCGCACCTTTCGCGATGCGCCGCTGTCGTAGCGGTAATAGTTCTGGCCGTGATGCTCGTTGACCAGCGGTGCACCCGGCTTCAGCGCTTCCAGCATGTCGAAGACGGCCGGCAGCACCTCGTAGTCGACCTTGACCTTGGCCGCCGCCTCGTTGGCCGCGCGCTCGCTGTCGGCCAGCACCGCCACCACCGCCTCGCCCTTCCAGCGTACCTTGCCCTCGGCTAGCACGTGCTCGTCCGGCGGGCCGACCTGGATCAGGATCAGGATCGTGTAGAGGTTCTGCGGCACGTCCTTGGAGGTGAGGATCCGCACCACGCCCGGATGCCTCTCCGCCTCCGACAGGTCGATGCTGCGGATGCGTGCATGATGATGCGGACTGCGCACCATCTTGAGGTGCAGGAGGTTCGGAAAGGTCCGGTCGGCGAAGAACGCGGTCCTGCCGGTGACGTGGTTGGGCACGTCGGAGCGCTGCAGCGAATGGCCGATCTCGTTCAGGTCGTCCTTGCGCTCGTCGGCGAAATAGTTCTTGCGCAGTTCCATCAGACCCTCCTCAGGCCGCGTTCTGCGAGTTCGACCGCGCGGCCGAGAGGATCGCCTGGATGATCGGTTCGTAGCCGGTGCAGCGGCAGATGTTGCCGGAGATCGCCTCGACCACGTCGTCGCGGCTGGGGTTCGGCACGCGGGCGAGCAGAGCTTTGGCGGCCATGATCATGCCCGGCGTGCAGAAGCCGCATTGGGCCGCGAAGCCGTCGAGGAAAGCGCGCTGCAGAGGATGCTGGATTCCGTCTGCGGCGAGTCCTGCCGTGGTCTCGACATGCGCGCCGTTGCAGGTCTCGGCCAGCGTCAGGCAGGAGAGTTTCAGGTCGCCGTCGACGATGACCGAGCAGGCGCCGCAGGTGCCCTGGTGGCAGCCGCCCTTGGGCGAGGTGTCGCCGAACCGGTCGCGCAGGGCGTTCAGCAGCGTCAGCCCGCCGTCGATGAACTCCGCGCGCTCCGTTCCGTTGAGCGTGAGCTGGACTGGTACCTTCGCCATGTTTGCTCCCTGCGTGGCTCTGGCTGCGTGGGGTGGTAGGTCACTCCAGAAGCAGGCGTTTGAGGTGCACGGGCAAGACCTCGGCCCGGTACCAGCCGCTGGCGATCGCGTCGGTGATCGGAGAAGTGCCGTCGCCCGAAACCTTCAGCGCATCGGCAATCCCCTGCGATGTTCGCGGCTTGCCGGCCAGCGCGCGCTCGGCCGCCTTTGCCCGCATGGGCCGGTCCGCCAGGCAACCGAGCGCAATGCGCGCCGACGAAATCGCGCCGTCCTTCTCCCCGATGACGGCGGCGATTGTCAGAACCGACACACCCTTTGGCTTTACCCGCGAAACTTTGCGGAACCGGAACGTGCCGGGAGGGGGGAGGGTGAAGCTCACTGCAGTCACGATCCGCCCGCGCGGCAGCATTTCCCGAATTGCCAGGAACGCCTCGATCGGCTGAGTGCCATCCGAGAAATGCACGGTCGCGTCGAGCGCCAGCAGTGCGACGGCGAAGTCGCCGTAGGGAGCGGGCGCGAAGAGATTGCCGCCGACGGTCGCCATGTTGCGCACCGCCGGTCCGCCGACCGCGCGGGCCGCCGGTGCGATTGCTGCGAGGTCGGGATGGCGGGTGATCGCCGACATGGTGACAGATGCGCCGATATGCGCCTGACTGCCGTTGACCGAGATCTCGCCAAGCGTCGGATCGGTGACCCGCACCAGCGTCGAGAACGACACGTCGCCTTCGTTGGTCGCCCGCACCGCGAGCGTGCCACCGCCGAGATAGCGCGAGTCGGCAGCCGTAAGCGCCGCACCTGCTTCGGCGACGGCGGGGAAGCTCTGCAAGGTCAGTCCCATGGCGGCCTCGGCTCAGCTTTGCCCGGAGAAGTGCGCCTTCAGCGCGTTGAAGCCGCCCTGGAAGACGTTGTCACCCATCCCTTTGGCGATCTCGTCGCCCTTGTCGGCCGGCGCGTCGAACGTGCTTGTCCAGACCGCGAAGGTACGGTCCCCGTCCGTGACGCGCTCCAGCTTAAGCGTCGCCGTGTGGTTCGAGATCGGGGCAGGGTGCTCGATGATCGAGTAGGTGGTCAGGTGGTCGGCGTCGGAGAAGGCGGTGAGCTTCTCGCGGATGGTCGCGCCCGACGCCACCTTGAATCTGCGGACGCAGCCGATATCGGTCGCCTTCTTGCCGTCCTCGATCTCGCTCTCGACCATGCGCGGATGCCAGGACGGCAGCCCGTTGAAGTCGCGGATGCGCGCCCAGACCTTTTCGATGGAAGCGTCGATGACGCTGGAGATGGTGACCGATGCCATGTTCGCCTGCCTCGCGGATTGCATGAGGTCAGGTTAGGGCGGCAGCGCAGGCCGCGCTTATCAAGGAGTCTTGTCGGCTTATCGATCCGTCTGAAAATCGTTCAGAGGCCGGCCCGCGCCGCCTCGCGGTAGAGCGTCGGCGGCACGCCGGCGTGGTCGCGGAAGAAGCGCGAGAAGTTGCCTGCAGTGGTGAAGCCGAGCTGGCAGGCCACCGAGATCAGCGGCTCCTGCGTCGAGCGCAGTTGTCGCAGCGCTTCGTCCATTCTCAGCGTGTTCCAGTAGACGTTCGGCGTCAGTGAGGTCTGCTCTTTGAACAGGGCGAAGAAATGCGGCCGCGACAGGCCGACCTCGCGCGCCACGTCATCCAGGCTCATCCGCTCGCAGACATTGGCCTTCATCACTTCGATCGCCTTGCGGATGCGGTGATCGAGCATGGCGTTCGCCGCCAGGCTGCGCAGCCGGCGCGGATGCGCCTCGGCGGCGTCGAACAGGCTGTCGATCAAGCGTTCGATCTCATAGGGAGCCAGATCGTCCAGCCCGTACTCGTCGCAGAGCATGTCGAGGAGGGACGCGGCCGCGCGGTGAAGCCAGGGCTCCAGCGGAATGGTCGGCTCTACAAACAGCGGGGCGCCGGGCGGCAAGCCGCGTCGTAGCCTGACCCAGACCGGGTCGAGGTAGAAGGCGAGGAAAAGGCCCGGCCGGCCCTCGCCGGCGAGGGCGTGGCTGTGCGGCTCGAGCGGATTGATCGCCGCGGCAGTCGTCGCGCCCAGGTGGACGGTGCCGTCGCCGACCGTCATGCGGCCCGCCGCGCCGGCGATCCAGACGATGACGTGCGCCTCGGGATGCGCGTGGGTGACGAAGTCGCTTTCGACGTTCAGGACCGAAACATGCCCGAACGCGCCCCTGAAGAGCCGGATCGAGGTGGCCATCGTTTCCTCCCGGGGTGCTTGTTCTGTCGTTTTGCCCCGCTCCTGGAAATCTTTGTCCTCAACCCGTCGCGCGTCAAGCGGCCGTGGAAGGCTTTTCCGGCGCCGCCGGGCGATCCCACGCCGACACGCTCTTCGGCCGGTCGAGCTGCTGTGTCGTCGCCGGCGGTCTGGCGTCGGGATGAACGAAGCCGTAGCCCAGCCAGTTGTTTGGCCGGGCGCGGATGTATTGCGGCGGGTAGCGGATGTCCGCGCCGAGTGCCGCCGCAGCATGCAACCCCCAGCGGGGATCGTCGAGCATCGGCCGCGCCAGCGCCACGAAATCCGCCTCGCCGGAGGCGACGATCGCCTCTGCCTGTTCGGGCTTCGCGATCATGCCCACTGCCATGGCTGTGAGGCCGGTTGCCTTCTTGACCGCGGTTGCGAACGGAACCTGGTGACCGGGCGTCGCCGGCGGGATGGCAATGCCCGGTTTGATGTTGCCGGAAGACATGACGACATAATCCAGTCCTTCCGCTTCCAGCGCCTTCGCCAGCTCGACCGCATCCTCCAGTGTCGAGCCCTCTGGTGTCCAGTCGGTGCTGTTCATGCGAAAGCCCAGCGCCTTCTCCCGCGGCCAGACTGCGCGGACGGCCCTGACGATTTCGATGGCGAAGCGGTTGCGCCTGTCCGCCGATCCGCCCCAGCCATCGGTGCGAAGGTTGGTGATTGGCGACAGGAAAGAGTGGATCAGGTATCCATGCGCGCCGTGGATCTCGATCAGGTCGAACCCCGCGCGGTCAGCGCGCACGGCCGAGTCGGCGAAAGCCCGGATGATGCGCCAAATGCCGTCCTCGGTCAGTTCCTCCGGCTCCTGCCAACCGGCGTCATAGGCGATAGGGGAGGGAGCTACCGGCTTCCACGCCCCTTCCTCCGGCGGCAGTGGCTCGCCGCGCCAGCGCTCCGGAATGGTCCGGGTTGCGGCCTTGCGCCCCGTATGGGTCAACTGGATACCGAGTTTAGCCGAGGACAGTTTCCGCGCCTCCGCGCCCAGGCGCGACAACGCCTCTTCCTGCGCGTCGGTGTAGAGGCCGAGGCAGCCATGAGTGCCGAGACCGGCCGCCTCGACCGAGGTCGCCTCCATGATCACGAGCCCGGCGCCCGACATCATCAGGTTGCCGATGTGGATCAGGTGCCAGGGCTGCGCCACCCCGTCCACGCCGCTGTACTGGCACATCGGCGACACGACGAGGCGGTTGTCGAGTTCGAGGCCGCCCAGCCTGCCTTGCGAAAACAGCGCGCTCATCCCGGTCTCCTCCGTCGTTCATGTTCTCGTTGTCCCAGCTTGTTCCCGAACCTTCACCGGCTTGCAAACCCGCGTCCTTTCACCCGGCGGATTATCACGCATGTGAAACTGTCCTTCGCATTCGAGTTGGAATTGACTTGACCGCCCGTGCTCTGGATTTTCCGCCGCAAAACAAGCGGCTGCGCGAAATGCGGCGGTCGCAACGGAGGAACCCCATGCTAGGCTTGATGCAGGACCAGCCGCTGCTGATCTCGTCGCTCATCGAACATGCGGCGCGCTTCCATCCCCATTCCGAGATCGTCAGCCGCACCTGCGAGGGGCCGACGATGCGCCTGACCTATTCCGGCCTGCGCGCCCGCGCGGCCAAGCTTGCCAACGCACTGCTTCGCATGGGCATCAAGCCGGGCGACCGCGTGGCCTCTCTCGCGTGGAACACGCACCGGCACATGGAGCTTTATTTCGCGGTCTCCGGCATCGGCGCGGTGCTGAATACCGTCAATCCGCGCCTGTTTCCGGAGCAGATCGACTACATCGTCAATCATGCCGAAAACCGCGTCCTGTTCTTCGACATCACCTTCGCCGGTCTCGTCTCCGATTTGAAACCGAAGCTTGCGACCGTCGAGCGCTTCGTGGCGCTGACCGATGCGGAGCATCTGCCGAAGGACATCGACGGCGCCGATGCCTATGAAGATCTCCTGTCGGCCGAGACGGCGGACATCGCCTGGCCTGAGTTCGACGAGCGTACGGCCTCGTCGCTCTGTTACACGTCCGGGACGACCGGCAATCCGAAGGGCGTGCTCTATTCGCACCGCTCGACCATCCTGCATTCCTTCATGGTCTGCACGGCGGACGGATTCCGTCTCGCCCGCGCGGACAGCGTGCTGCTCGTCGTGCCGCTGTTCCACGTCAATGCCTGGGGCATCCCCTATGCCTCCGCCATGTGCGGCGCAAAGCTCGTGCTCCCGGGGCCGAAGCTCGACGGCAAGAGCCTGTTCGAACTCGCGGTCGCGGAGGAGTGCACGTTTTCGCTGGGGGTTCCGACCGTCTGGCTCGGGTTCTTCAAGCATATCGACGACAATCCGGGACTCGATGTGTCGAAGCTCAAGCTCGAGCGGGTGGTCGTCGGCGGCTCCGCCGCGCCGCGCGCCATCATCGAGCGCTTCCGCCGCGACCACGGCGTCTTCGTCCTGCATGCATGGGGCATGAGCGAGACGAGCCCCGTCGCGACGATCGGCAACCTGCTGCCGGCGCATCGCGGCCTGCCCGAGAAAGGCCAAATCGACATCCAGGCCAAGCAGGGCAGGCCGGTCTACGGCATAGACATCAAGATCACCGGGGAAGACGGCTCCGACCTGCCGATGGACGGGTCGGTGTCCGGCGATCTGAAGGTGCGGGGTCCGTGGGTTACCAGCGGCTATTTCCGGGGCGAAGGCGGTCATGTACTCGACGCGGATGGCTGGTTCGCCACAGGCGACGTCGCCAAGATCGATGCCGAAGGTTATGTTCAACTCACCGACCGGTCGAAGGACGTGATCAAGTCGGGCGGCGAGTGGATATCGTCGATCGATCTGGAAAACGCCGCGGTCGGCCATCCCGCAGTCCAGGAGGCGGCGGTGATCGGCCTGCCGCATCCGAAATGGCAGGAGCGCCCGCTCCTGATCATTGTCCGCAAGCCCGGCGCGCAGGCGTCGCGCGAAGAGCTTCTCGCCTTCCTTTCCGACCGCGTCGCCAAGTGGTGGCTGCCCGACGATGTCGCCTTCGTCGACGAACTTCCCCACACTGCGACAGGCAAGCTCCTCAAGACGAAGCTGCGCGAGCAGTTCAGGAACCACACGCTGCCGGCCTGATCCGTTTCACATCCGTGAATGTAACCTGCACAACGATGCAGCAATTGTGACTTGCCGACTGATCGCCTAGCCTTGGCGCAACGGTTCGGCCCCATCCGGGAGGAATGATGCCGCAGACAATATTCGACGATCCCGACGGCACGCTCGCGATGCTGCGCGACAGCGTAGCGACGCTGGCGTCGCGTCAGCCGGGCCCGGCCTCCCTGCGCGCCAAGCGTTCCGCATCTAAGGACATCGACCGCGAACTCTGGAATTCCATGGCCGAAGCCGGCTGGATCGGTCTTCTGCTCCCCGAGGATCTCGGCGGCGCCGGACTGGGTTTGGCAGAGCAGGCGGTGCTCTCCGAGGCCCTGGGCCGTGCCCTGATTGCCGAGCCGGTTAGCGCGGGCGCGGTTTTCGCCTCGACGCTCCTGCGCGAAGCCCCGGCTTCCGCCGAGCGGGACCGTCTCGCGGCGGGCCTCGCTTCCGGCGAACTGTTCGTTTCGCCCGCCTGGCAGGATCCCTCCCGACATTCGCACGGCGCCGCGCTCAAGACGGTGGCCGACGGGGACGACTTCATCCTCACCGGCGACCGCCACTTTGTCGATGGAGCGACCTCGGCGAGCGACTTCCTCGTCGTCGTGGACGCCGGTCGCGAGGCTCTGGTCGTTTCAGTGCCCGCAGGCAAATCGGGGATCTCTGTGTCGGAGAAGGCAGGGGTCGACGGATCGGCCATAGGCCGGGTGACCTTCGAGCGCTGCAGCGTCGAGGCGAACCGCATCATCGCCCGTGGACCGAGCATCGAGGCGCTTGTCGAGAACGCCGTGACCAACGCGCGGATCGCCGTCGCGGCCGAGCTGGCGGGCATCGCCAGCAAGGCGGTCGAGATGACGATTGCCTACACCAAGGATCGCGTGCAGTTCGGCAAGCCGATCGCCAGTTTTCAGGCGGTGCAGCACCGCCTGGTCGAGATGTGGAGCGACGCCGAATTCGCCTGCGCCTCGGTGGTCAACGCCGTGGTGAAGCAGTCCGAGGACGACGACAAGGCGGCACATCTCGCCGTCCTTGCCGCCAAGGCACGCTGCGGCGACGCCGCCACCTCGATCTGCCGCCGCGCCGTGCACCTTCACGGCGCGATGGGCTTTACCGACGAGCACGACATCGGCCTCTACCTGAAGCGGGCGATCGCGCTCAGCGCGACGCTCGGCCAGCCGGAGGCGATGCGGCTGGAATTCGTCGAACTGGAATACGCGGCCTGATCGCGGGAGGAAAAACATGCAGAACAAGCTCATCAAGGTCGACATCGCCGACAAGGTCGCCGTCGTCACGCTCGACAACCCCCCGGTCAACGCCTACTCGAAGGAATTCGCCGAAGAGCTGATCGAGGTCTTCGACGAGCTCAACGATACGCCGGAGGTGCGCTGCATCGTCGTCACCGGCCGCGGCAAGATCTTCTCGGCCGGCGCCGACATCAAGAACCGCCAGGCTGTCGGCGACATCAAGGGCGAGACCTATCGCCATCTGCGCCGCACCCGCGAGGTTTCCAACTGCATCATGGAATGCGGCAAGGCGGTGATCGCGGCCGTCAACGGCCCGGCGCTCGGCGCCGGCATGGGCCCGGTGGTGGCCGCCGACATCATCCTCGCCTCCGACAATGCCGTATTCGGACTTCCCGAGATCGACATCGGCCTGATGGGCGGCGCGCGCCACACGATGAGCCTCTTCCCCAAGTCGCTCGCGCGCCGCATGATCCTGACCGGCTATCGCGTCCCGGCCGCGGAAGCCTATCGCCGCGGCATCATCGAGGCCTGCGTGCCGCTGGAAGACCTGATGGACGAGGCGATGAAGATCGCCCGCACGATCGCGTCCAAGAGCCCGAAGGCACTGAGCCTGGCCAAGCGGGCGATCAATACCGTCGAGCACATGCCGCTGCGTGACGGCTACCGCTTCGAGCAGAACCTGACGGTCGAGATGACGCGGCACGAGGACTCCAAGGAAGCCATGCGCGCCTTCGTCGAGAAGCGTCCGGCCGTGTTCAAGGACACGATCTGATGGCAACCGACTGGAATGCGATGTCGGACGACGACTTCCGGGCCGCCTTCCGCGACCTGGTCGAGCGGCGTCTGCCTTCAGAGTTGCGCTTCATGCGCAAGCAGCGGCCGCTCTTCGACGAAGTTGCCGTCTGGTATCACGCGCTGAATGAAGAAGGCTGGCTGTCGCCGGTCTGGCCGGTGGAACATGGCGGCATGGGGCTCAACCCGGCCAAGCACATGATTTATGTCGAGGAGTGGGGCCGTCTCGGCTGCCCGCGCATCCCCGACCACGGCCTGGGGCTCATCGGTCCGCTGCTGCTCGCATTCGGCACGGAGGAGCAGAAGGCCTACTACCTGCCGAAGATCCTGTCCGGCGAACACGTCTGGTGCCAGGGCTATTCGGAGCCCAACTCCGGGTCAGACCTCGCCAGCCTTCGCACTGCGGCGGTCCGCGACGGCGACCATTTCGTCGTCAACGGCCAGAAGATCTGGACCACGCTGGCGCACTGCGCCAACTGGATCTTCGCCCTCGTGCGCACTTCGCGCGACGAGAAGGTGCGCCAGAAGGGCATCACCGTCCTGTTGATCGACATGACGACCCCGGGCGTAAAAGTGCGCCCGATTGCAAATCTGCGTGGCGAAACCGACTTCTGCGAAGTCTTTTTCGACAACGTCCGCGTGCCTGCCAAAAATGTGGTTGGCGAGGTGGATCAGGGCTGGAACGTGGCGAAGTCGGTGCTCGGCCACGAGCGCATCTTCCTCGGCGCGCCGACGCGTCCCGAGATCGCGATGGAGCGGCTCGACAAGCTGGCCCGCGCCCGCGGCGCGTTCGACGATCCGGCCTTCCGTTCGCGCTATGCGAAACACCGGCTGGATCTGTATGATCTGGGGTCCGCCTTCGAGCGTTTCGCCAAGGTCTTGCGCGAGGGCGGAGAACTCGGCGCGGATGTTTCGCTGCTGAAAATATTCACGACGGAGCTTTACCAGCGGATCACCGAGGAAATGTTGTTGCTGGCCGGCGAGGACGCCCGCTACTTCGACGACATCGAGGCCGGAAACGGCGTGGTCGATGCGATGAACCTCTTCCTGGATTCGCGGGCGCCGGCGATCTTCGGCGGTTCCAACGAGATCCAGAAGAACATTCTTGCCAAGGCGGTTCTCGGCCTGCCGAGCTGAGGGAAGCCCAAGAAACCGATCGGCCTGCCGCCACGGCAGGCACGATCGACGGGAGGAGACATGGCGACAAGCGCTGCAGTCCTGTCCAGGACCGAGACCGCACAGGATGCGGACAATGTGCTGGTGGCCAAGGGGCTCACCAAGGAATTCGCCGGATTCGCCGCGGTCAAGGACGTGAACCTCGCCGTCAAGCGGGGGTCGATCCATGCACTCATCGGTCCGAACGGCGCCGGCAAGACCACCTGCTTCAACCTGTTGACCAAGACGCTGGCACCGACCAGAGGGAGCATCATTTTCGACGGCGACGACATCTCTCGTCTTCGCACGTCCGAGGTCGCCCGCCGCGGCATGGTGCGGTCCTTCCAGATCTCGGCGACCTTTCCGCATCTGACCGCCCGAGAGAACGTCCGTGTCGCGCTGCAGTCCGCCTACGGCACTGCCTACCGGTTCTGGCGCTCCTTGAGGGCGGTCGCCCCGCTCAATGCCCGCGCTGACGAACTGCTCGAGCAGGTCGGCCTCGCCGCCAGCCGCGACGTGACTGCCGCAGAGCTTTCCTACGGCAAAAAACGCGCCCTGGAGATCGCGACCACGCTGGCGCTGGAGCCGCGGGTCATGCTGCTCGACGAACCGACCGCCGGCATGGGCCATGAGGACGTCGGTCCGATCACGGATCTGATCAAGCAGGCGGCGGTGGGGCGGACCGTGCTTCTGGTCGAACACAATCTGTCGGTCGTCTCGACGCTGTGCGACCGCATCACCGTCCTTCAGCACGGCGAGGTCCTGGCCGAGGGCAATTACGCAGAGGTTTCGAAGAATCCCGCGGTGGTGACCGCCTATATGGGAGGCGTCGATGAATAGTCTTGCGATGGCGCGAGAGCCCGACGCTCGTGCGAGCGCGGCCGTGATGCTGAAGATCGACAATCTCAGCGCGTGGTACGCGGAATCGAAGGTCCTGCACGGCATGTCCTTCGACGTGCGCGAGGGGGAGCTTCTCACCCTCATCGGGCGCAACGGCGCCGGCAAAACCACCACGCTGCGCTCGATCGTGGGCATCGTCCAGAAACGCACCGGCTCGATCCGCTTCCGCGACGAGGAACTGGTGGGCAAACGCACCTTCCAGATCGCGCGCCTCGGCATCGGCTATTGCCCGGAAGAGCGCGCGATCTTCTCGTCGCTGTCGGTGCGGGAGAACCTGTTCCTGCCGCCGGTATTGCGCGAAGGCGGCATGACGGACGAGCAGCTCTACGCCACCTTCCCGAACCTCAAGGCGCGCGCCGGCAGCCAGGGAACGAAACTCTCCGGCGGCGAGCAGCAGATGCTGGCCATCGCCCGCATCCTGCGCACCGGTTCGCGGCTTCTCCTGCTGGACGAGCCGAGCGAGGGTCTCGCCCCGGTCGTCGTCAAGGAAATCGGCGAGATTATCCAGCGACTGAAGGCGCAAGGGTTCACCATCGTCCTCGTCGAGCAGAACCTGCGCTTCGCGCGAATGGTCGCCGACCGTCACGTCGTCGTCGAGAACGGCAAGGTCGTCGACATCCTGTCCAACGCGGAACTCGAGGCCGACATGGGCCGCGTCAAATCCTATCTGGGGGTGTGAGCCATGTTCGAAGGTATCAGTACCCAACTGCTCTTCGGCCAGGTTCTGCTCGGCCTCATCAACGGCTCGTTCTACGCGATGCTGTCGATGGGGCTCGCCATCATATTCGGCCTGATGAGCGTCGTGAACTTCACGCACGGCGCCCAGTACA
Source organism: Mesorhizobium sp. (assembly GCA_019635735.1). Taxonomy (GTDB): domain Bacteria; phylum Pseudomonadota; class Alphaproteobacteria; order Rhizobiales; family Rhizobiaceae; genus Mesorhizobium_A. The sequence goes on along the minus strand of JAHBYX010000001.1, from coordinate 503,362 downwards.
TGCTCGGGGCCTTCATCGCGTGGCTGCTCCTGAACTATCTCGGCATCGGCTACTGGCCATCACTGGTTCTGGCACCGGTGCTGGTGGCGCTCACCGGCATGGTGCTGGAACGCCTGCTTCTCAGGCCGCTGCAGGGCCTCGACCATCTCTACGGGCTGCTCGCGACCTACGCCGTCGCGCTCATCGTCGAAGGCCTCGTCCGCTACAAATACGGCTCGACGGGCCTCCCCTACGACAATCCGATGCCGGGCGGCATCAATCTCGGCTTCATGTTCCTGCCTTACTACCGTCTGTGGGTGGTGGTGTTCTCCCTGGTCACCTGCATCGGCACCTGGATCCTGATCGAACACACCAAGCTCGGCGCCTACCTCCGCGCCGCCAATGAGAAGCCGCAGATCGTCGAGACCTTCGGCATCAACGTGCCCAAGATGATGACGCTCACCTACGGTTTCGGCGTCGGTCTGGCAGGCCTTTCCGGCGTGCTCGCCGCGCCGATCTACCAGGTCTCGCCCTCGATGGGCTCCAGCCTGATGATCGTCGTCTTCGCGGTGGTCGTCATCGGCGGCATGGGTTCGATCGTCGGTGCCGCGATCACCGGCTACATGCTTGGCCTGGTCGAGGGCCTCACCAAGGTGTTCTATCCGGAAGCGGCGAGCGTCGTGATCTTCATGTTCATGATCATCTCGCTCTATCTGCGCCCGGCCGGTATCTTCGCCGACAAGGAGTCCGTCTGATGGTTCGGTTGCTCCTTCTGGCCGTCGTGGCCGTGCTGGCGATCGCCGCACCCTTCTATTTCTACTCCGTGACGCTGATGACGGTCATGTGCTTCGTCATCTTCGCCTGCTCGTTCAACCTGCTCCTAGGCTACACGGGCCTGCTCTGCTTCGGCCATGCCATGTTCTTCGGCGGCGGCGCCTACATCACCGGGCAGATCCTGAAGACGACGCCGATCTCGACCGAACTGGCAATCCTGGGCGGGGGCGCGGCGGCGGGCCTGCTCGGTCTCGTCATCGGCTACCTGACGATGCGCCGCCAGGGCATCCAGTTCGCGATGATCACGCTCGCCTTCTCGCAGTTCATATACTTCATCTTCCTCCAAGCCGAATTCACCGGCGGCGAGGACGGCATGCAGGCGATCCCGCGCAACGACCTGTTCGGCTTCGTCGACATCACGTCGAACTTCACCCTCTACTACGTCGTGCTCGCGATCACCGCTCTGTGCGTCTTCCTCTACTACCGCGTCGTGCACTCGCCCTATGGCGAGGTGCTGAAGGCCGTGCGCGACAACCAGCCCCGCGTCGAATCGCTGGGCTTCGATCCCGAGAAGATCAAGCTCGTGGCTTTCATCATCTCTGCGTCGATGGCGGGCGTGGCCGGCGGCATGAAGGCTGTGGTCTATCAGTTCGCGACGCTGACCGATGCATCCTGGCCGGTTTCGGGCGAGGTCATCCTGATGACGCTGCTCGGCGGTCTCGGCACGCTGACCGGCCCGGTCTTCGGCGCGGGCATCATCATCCTGCTCAACGACTATCTGGCCGGCTTCGGCGAATGGGCGCTGGTTTCGCAGGGCGTCATCCTGCTGGTCGTCATCGTCTTCTTCCGCCGCGGTTTCGTCGGCGAATTCTCGGCGCTGGCGAAATACCTGCGCCGTCGCAAGGCGGCGCCCGACGCCAAGGCGCAGCAGGTCGGAATCGAGCCCGCGCACTGACATAGGCGTTCGCGTTCAGAATTCGATATCGATCGGCTGTTCGAAGGGGTCGTTCGGCTGAACCGATTTCACCGCCCGGCGCAGCGCGGCGAGATAGCGGTCGTGATTGGCGCGGATGCGCTCCGCCGCGCCGCCAAGGCCGAGCACGACGGGCTGGCCCTGGATGGTGATCGGCAGAAGCACACAGATCGTCCCGCCGCCAAGGAACGGCACGTTTTCGGCCGAGCAATAGCCGTTCTCGCGGATTCCCCGGATCTTGGCCATCATGTCGGGAACCTTAACCCGATCGGACGCCTTTTCGGTCGCGATGTTGGCCCGGCGCACAATGTTGTCGATCTTGTCGTCCGGCAGGGTGGACATAAGCGTCCAGCCGACAGCCGACTGCGTCAGCGGCCTCAGCGTGCCCTCGTCGACATGGAAGCGCAGCGCGTGGATCGACTGGATGATCTGCACGTATTGCAGGTAGACATCGTTCTTGGTGCCGATCGAAACCGTCTCTCCGGTCGCTGCATGGACGTCGTGCATGGCCTCGAGGACGCGGCTGTTGCCGAACAGCGCGCGCGGAATCCAGTCGCCGAGCGACGTCACTTTCGGGGTCGGGAAATAGAGCCTGCCGCGCCTGTCGTAATTGAGGTAGCCGAGCGTGACGAGCGTTTTGAGCAGCACCGTGCTGCTCGACTGCGGATAACCTAGCGCGAGCGCGATCTCCGACATCGATCGTGGCTGCCTAACCGTCTTGAAATATTCGAGTATTTCGATCGCGCGGGTCGCCGACTTGACTTGTGACGTCAGCATTGTGTGTCCCTCCCGGCTCCCGCGTTATTCACACTGGTGAAACTGCGCAGCACGTACGCAATGCTTATGGCCTCGAAAGACTGCGCATGACATGGTGCCCGCAGTCAAGTCCGGCGCCTCGAATGCGACGGCTCGACGCAAGAACAAGACGGGCGGCCCGACGGGATCGCCCGCGTTCCGGAGGAAACCATGAAGCTCGGAGTGTTCTACGAACATCAGCTTCCCCAGCCGTGGGAGGAGGGGAGCGAACTCAAGCTTTTCAACGACGCGCTGGACCAGATCGAACTCGCCGACAGGCTGGGCTTCGACCACATGTGGGAGGTCGAACACCACTTCCTTGAGGAATATTCGCATTCCTCGGCGCCCGAGGTTTTTCTGGGCGCGGTCTCGCAGCGCACGAAGAACATGCGCATCGGCCACGGCATCTGCCTGTCATCGCCGAAATACAATCATCCTGCCCGTGTCGCAGAGCGCCTTGCGACGCTCGACCTCGTGTCCGGCGGCCGCGTCGAGTGGGGCACGGGCGAGTCCGGCTCGTTGATCGAGATGCACGGCTTCGGCATAGAGCCGGAGCAGAAGACGGCGATGTGGCGCGAAGGCGTCGAACAGACCGCCAACATGATGTCGATGCGTCCATATCCGGGCTACGACGGGCAGTTCTTCTCGATGCCGGCGCGTAATGTCGTGCCGAAGCCGGTGCAGAAGCCGCATCCGCCGATATGGATGGCCTGCTCGCGCCGCGAGAGCATTCTGCGCGCCGCCCGGCACGGCGTCGGCGCGCTGGTTTTCGGCTTCGTCGAGGCTAGCCAGGCGAAGCTCTGGCGCGACGAGTACTACGCCATCATCAAGTCCGAGGAATGCGTGCCGATTGGCCACGCGGTCAACGCGAACTTCGCTACGCTCAACGGCATGATGGTGCATCAGAACCATGACGAGGCGATCCGCCGCGGCCTCGATGGCTTCCGCTTCTTCGGCTACTCGATCGCCCACTATGCGGTCTACGGCGAGCACAAGCCGGGCGTGACCAACCTCTGGAAGCGTTTCCTCACCATCAAGGACGACATGAAAGAGACGCCCGGCTCCGGCTCCATCGGCACGCCGGCGAGCGTGCGCGAGCACCTGAAGAGCTACGCGGATGTCGGCATCGACCAGATGATCTTCATCCAGCAGTCCGGGATGAACAGGCACGAGCACATCTGCGAGTCGCTCGAACTCTTCGCCAGCGAGGTTATGCCCGTGCTGAAGGAGCGCGAGGACGAGCGCGTTCATAAGAAGGACGAGGAACTCGCGCCCTTCATCGAGAAGGCGCTGGCGCGCAAGTCGCGCATGGCCGAGCTCGCGCCGCAGGATGTTCCCAACGTCGAATCCATCGGCATCGTCCTCGAGCGGCGCGCCGGCAAGGACTACGCCTCGGCCGGCGGGACATATGCCGATCCGACGCGCGGCGGGGCGATTCCGATGGCCTCGCGCGAAACCTTCGCGAAGGCGGCCAGGGCCGGCTGAGCGCAGAGAAACATTACGCATCTTGGAAGGGAAATTCATGGGTGGAAGGCTCGAAGGGCGCGTCGCGCTGGTGACCGGCGGAGGCCGCGGCATAGGTCGCGCGATCTCCGAGGCATTCGCCCGCGAAGGAGCAGCCGTCGGCGTTCTGGATCTCAAGCCCGAAATCGCCGGTGAGGCCGCCGACGCCATCAGCGCGGCCGGCGGGAGGGCGATCCCCCTCGTCGGCAATGTCGGCAAGCGCGAGGACGTGTTCGCGGCGGTAGCGAAGCTGCGGGAGGCTTTCGGCCCGACGACCATCCTCGTCAACAACGCGATGTTCAACCGCTACGGCTCGCTGCTGGAGCAGGACGAGAAGACGATCGGCCTCATGATCGACGTCGGCTTCAAGGGCGTCATCTGGGGCTACCAGGCGGTCGTGCCACAGATGGAGAAGGCCGGCGGAGGCTCGATCATCAACATCGCCTCGCCGGCAGCTCTGATCGCGTTGAAGGGCGGCGTCATGTACAGCGCCGTAAAGGCTGCTGTGCAGGCTTCGACCCGCTCGGCCGCGGCGGAATTCGGTCCGCTCAACATCCGCGTCAACGCCATCGCGCCGGGCTCGACCCGTACCGACGGAGCCAATCTCGTCGTCGACGAAGTGGGCTGGGAGCGGCGGCGCCAGAAAGTGCCGCTCGGACGACTCGGCGAGCCCGAGGACATCGCCAACGCCGCGGTCTTCCTGGCCGGCAATGAATCGAGCTGGATCAGCGGCGACATGATGCTCGTCGACGGCGCGATGACGTTCGCATTTTCGTGAGATCAGCCGGCGGCAGGCGCCGGGTGTGCAACCAGCTTCAGCGGGCGGGACAGCAACCCCGGGGAGCGCAAGTGGAGGAAATCACATGCAGAAATCCAGTCGTTTTGCGGTCGCGGGGGCATTGCTCGCCGCCTCGACCATCCTGTCGGCGGGGGCGGTCCTCGCGCAGGAGATCTCCGGCGACGTCGTCAAGATCGGCGTGATGAACGACCAGTCCGGTCCCTATGCCGACAATGGCGGCCCGGGCACGGTCGAGGCCGCCAAGATGGCGATCGAGGACTTCGGCGGCGAGGTCAACGGCAAGAAGATCGAACTGGTGATCGCCGACGACCAGAACAAGCCCGACATCGGTGCGGCGATCGCCCAGAAGTGGGTCGACCAGGAAGGTGTCGACGCTATCGTCGGCGGTTCGGCCTCGTCCATCGCGCTCGCCATCCAGAAGATCATGGCCGAGAAGAAGAAGCCCTACATGCTCGCCGGTACGGCGTCGTCCGGACTGACCAACGACGCATGCTCGCCGATGGGCACGCAGTGGGTGCTCGACACATACTCGCTCGCCAAGGGCGTGGTGAAATCGATGTTGGAGCAGGGCAACGACACCTTCTACTTCATCACCGTCGACTACACGTTCGGGAAGACCTGGCAGGCCGACGCCACGAAGTTCATCGAGGCGGGCGGCGGCAAGGTGCTGGGTTCGGTCCTGCATCCTCTCAACACCAACGACTTCTCGTCCTACCTGCTGCAGGCGCAGGCCAGCGGCGCAAAGGTCATCGTCCTGGCCAATTCGGGCGCGGATTTCGCGAATGCCGTCAAGCAGTCGCAGGAATTCGGCATTCAGGCGGGCGGCCAGAAGGTCGTTGCGCTCGGTCTGCAGATCAACCAGGTCCACGGCATCGGCCTCGAAGCCGTCAAGGGCATGTCGATCGTCACCCCCGGCTATTGGGACCTGAACGACGAGACCCGCGCCTTCGCCGACAAGTTCAAGAAGCGGTTCCGCGACCGTATCCCGAACGAGACCATGTCGGGCACCTACAGCGCCATCACCCACTACCTGAAGGCAGTGAAGGAAACCGGCACCGACGACGGCGAGAAGGTCGTTGCCAAGATGCACGAGATGCCGATCAACGACTTCCAGATGAAGGACGTCAAGATCCGCGCCGACGGCCAGGTGATGCGTCCGATGTATGCCGTGACCATCAAGGCGCCGGCGGACGTCAAGCAGCCCTACGACTACTACACCGTCACGGCCACCATCCCGGCCGAAGAGGTCTGGCGGCCGGTTGCCGAAAGCACCTGCCCGCTCGTCAAGTAAGCTCCCAAGCCTGCGGCGGAGGGGCTTTGTCCCCTCCGCCGCTCTTTTCCCAACGCATCGATCGAAAGGCCCCGGCGGATGTCGCTTCGAGTGAGCCGTGTCTCGGCCAAGGCGGACCTTTTGGGCGAAAGCCCCGTATGGGATGCCGAACGTCGGCGCCTCTATTGGGTCGACGGCGTCTCGCGGCTGATCCGCGCGCACGATCCGGAGACCGGCGCCTTCCTCGAGTGGAATACCCCTTCGACGGTTGGGTCGATCGCGCTCGGCGCAGGCCCCACGCTGGTCGCCGGTCTTGTCGACGGCATCTACCTGCTGGACATTGTGACAGGCGCCTTTTCGCCGATGTTCCGCCCCGATCCGCCCGATCCTGCTGTCCGTTTCAACGATGGCAAGAATGACCGGCAGGGACGCTTCCTGTGCGGATCCATGGGCATTCACGCCGATCCGCTTGGCAAGCTCTACCGGGTCGATCCGGCCGGACGCGCAGACGTGTTTGCCTCGGGCATCCGCATTTCCAACGCCCTCTGCTTCAGCCCCGACGGCGGCACGATGTATTTCGCCGACAGTCTGGAACGGAAGATCCGCGCTTACGACTATTCGACCGACGACGCGCCGCTGGCGGGCTATCGCGTGCTGATCGATACCGAGCCCTATGGTTCGGGTCCCGACGGTGCCACTGTCGATGCCGAGGGCGGCATCTGGGTCTGCCTCATCCAGACAGGAAAGATCGCCCGCTTCCTGCCCGACGGCTCGCTCGACCGGATGATCGATGCGCCGACCGACATGCCGTCTTGCATCGCCTTCGGCGGTGCCGACCTTTCCACGCTCTTCGTCACGTCGATCAAGGATTCCGGCTCCGGCCGGGCGATATCGAAGCATCCCGAGGGCGGCATGCTCTTCGCCATCGACGGGCTTGGTGTCCTCGGGCTTCCCGAGGCCCGATTCGGACAATCCGCGCTCGAGAGCCACAAGACGGAAATCGCCTGAATGCTGACACGGACCGATTCCCTCTCCGCGCTGCTGGCGCCGAACTCGGTGGCCCTCGTCGGCGCGTCCGACGACGTCACCCGCATCGGCGGGCGCCCTTTGCGCTATCTGCGTGAAAGCGGCTTTGCGGGCGCAGTCTATTCGGTCAATCCCAAGCGCGAGACCGTGCAGGGACTAAGGGCGTTCTCCTCAGTCGCGGCCCTGCCGGAGGCGCCGGACGTCGCGATACTCGCTGTCCCGGCGGCGGCCACCGTCCAGACGGTGCAGGAATGCGCCGAGCGCGGCGTAAAGGCGGCGATCGTCTTCTCGGCGGGCTTCGCCGAGACCGACGAGGCCGGCCGGGCGATGCAGGAGGAAATGGTCCGGATCGCGCACGGATCCGGCATGCGCCTCCTCGGTCCAAACTGCCTCGGCGTGTTCAACTCCTCGATCGGCTTCTACGGCACATTCTCGGCCATGCTGGACAGCGGCCTCGTCACGCCGGGCCCGATCGGTATCGTCTCGCAGAGCGGCGCCTACGGCTCGCATCTCATGTACCTAGCCCGCTTGCGCGGCCTCGGCATGAACTACCTCGTCACGACCGGCAACGAGTGCGACATCAATGTCGCTGAAGCGTTGCGCTGGATGGTCGAGCAGCCGGACGTCAACGTCGTCATGGCCTACGCCGAGGGCATCCGCGACCGCGACACCTTTATCGAAGCGCTGGAGATCGCACGCGAGCGCCGCAAGGCGATCGTGTTCATGAAGGTCGGCCGCTCCGAGGTCGGCGCGCATGCGGTCAGTTCGCACACCGCGGCATTGGCCGGTTCCGACGCGGTCTTCGACGCCGTGTTCCGCCAATACGGCGTCTGGCGCGCCTCCACGACAGCCGAACAGATCGACATCGCGGCCGCCTGCTCGCGCGGCGTTTATCCGAAGAGCAATTCGCTCGGCATCTTCACCATGTCCGGCGGCTTCGGCATCCAGATGGCCGACGACGCGGAGACAGCCGGGCTCGACGTCAAGCCGATGCCGGAAAAGGCGCAGCAGGAGTTGAAGGCGATGCTGCCTTACGCCTCGCCGGTCAATCCCGTCGACGCCACGGCCCAGGCCGTCACCGACCTGCCGCTGATGACGAGCTTCATCTCGGCCATGCTCGAGAAGGGCGACTACGGCTTCTTCGCCGGCATCTTCGGCAGCGGGCCCGCGAGCCCCACATTCTCCGGCAAGCTGCGACAGGCGCTGGAAACGGCAGCCGCGTCGGCGCGCGACACGATCATGGCGCTGACCATGACCGCCCCCGACGAGATCGTCCGGACCTACGAGGACAAGGGCTTCATCGTCGCCCAGGACGGCTCGGCACTGATGAAGACGCTCGGCGCGATGGTGCATTTCAAGGAGAGCTTCGATCGCGCCGCGAGCCGAAAGCCTGACCTTTCGCCCGGCGAGAAGATCGCTCTTTCGGGAGAACCTCTGAGCGAGCGGGAGGCAAAGCCGATCCTTGCGAAGGCCGGCGTGACCTTCCCGAAGGAGGCCCTCATCAAGCCTGGCGACGATGCGGGTGTCGTGTCTGCCTCGGTCGGGTTCCCGGTCGTGCTCAAGATCTCGTCGCCCGACATTGCCCACAAGACCGAGATCGGCGGCGTCATCGTCGGGGTCAAGGACGAGTCCGAGGCGCGCGAAGCCGCCGCGATCATTTTTGCCCGCGCCCGGGAGAAGCGGCCCGATGCCGGTATCGAGGGAATCCTGGTTTCGCCGATGATCTCGGGCGGCGTCGAGATCATAGCAGGCGTCGTGCGCGATCCGGCCTTCGGACCCGTGGTGATGTTCGGTCTCGGCGGCGTGTTCGTCGAGGTCTTGAAGGATGTCACCTTCCGCGCTGCCCCCTTCGATGTGCTCGAAGCTCATCGAATGATCCGGGAGATCCGCGGCTTCGCGATGCTGGAGGGCGTTCGCGGCGCGGCACCCTCGGATATCGATGCGCTCGCGGAGATGCTGTCGGCACTTTCCGTCTTCGCGGCTGCCAACGCCGACACGGTCGAGAGCATCGACCTCAACCCTGTCCGGGTGATGGAGACGGGCAGGGGCGTCGTAGCTCTGGATGCTCTGATCGTGCCGGCACGCCGCAAGGCTTAGGGAGAGAGAGATGGACCAGGCCCGACTGACGGAACTGCTCGACCGCGAAGCGATCCGCGATTGTCTCTACCGCTACTGCCGCGGCATCGATCGCGGTGACGAGGCGGCGCTGCGCAGTTCCTATTGGCCGGACGCAACCGATCGGCACGGGGCCTATTCGGGACCGGTCGAAGGCTTCATCCAGATGGCGCTCGGCGTCTTCAAGACCAACCCGCGTAATGTTCACCAGGTCTCCAACATCCTGATCGAATTCCGCGGCGCGACCGATGCGCGTGTCGAAACCTACTTCAACGCCTTGCAGCGCGGCCCCGGCAAGGACGGTGTGGTTCGCCAATTCCTGCTCGTGGGGCGCTACTGCGATTCCTTCCAGAAGCGGGGCGGGGAATGGCGGGTCGCGCAGCGAACGGTGGTCTACGATTGGGTCGAGGAACAGACACCGCCCGAGGGATCGGAGGCCGAGCGTTTCGGGCTTCGCCAGCCGGTCGGCACGGCCTTCCCGGATGATCCCGTCTACACGCTTCTAAAAGACTGATGTTATTCAAGAATATGAATGTTGCCGTCACATGATTGTATTGCTTGAACGCGACAGGTCGTCGGCCAAAATGCTCTCCAGGCGGACAGGTGAAGGATCTCGTGTTCCCGCAACGGAGTTCGACCATGGTCATCGCCCGCAACACGCGCCCGGTCCCTCATTCTCCAGTGCAGGCGCGCTCGCTCGCGCATGGCGCTGATCCCATGCCGGAGATCATGGAGATGCCCGCTTCCGACAGCGTCAGTGAGGCCGATTTCAAGACGGCGATGCGGCAGGTGGCCTCGTCGGTGGCCGTGATCACGGCGCGGTCGGGAAGGGCGCGCAACGGGCTGACGGCGACCGCGGTCTGTTCGGTATCGGTCGACCCGCCGACGATGCTGGTCTGCATCAATCGCAGTGCCACGGCCGACGGTTTGATCGATGAGAGCGGCGCGTTTGCAATCAATTTTCTGGCGGACGAACAGCACAGAATCGCGCGCCTCTTTTCGACGGCGAAACTGAGCTCGGAGGAGCGCTTCGCGGAGGGTCGCTGGACCGCTCTGGCGACGGGTTCGCCCGTGCTCGACGGCGCCGTGGCGACTTTCGACTGCCGGGTCGTCGAGACGGTGCCTTCGGGAACGCATCACATCTATTTCGGCCGCGTCGTCGGGGTCACGTCGCTCGACGAGGAAGCCCTGCTTTATCGGGACGGCTCGTTCCGGCGGCTGGCGGCTATCGGCTAGCAACGTATCGCAATCAATTCGCCGACCCTGGGAGGGGCTGCAGATGAACAGATCGGGACGCGTTGTCGTCATTACCGGTGCGGCGGGCGGCATCGGCCGCGAACTTGTCGCGGCCTTTCTGCGCGACGGCGACACGATCATTGCCGTAGACCAGGCGGGCTCCGGGGTGCTGGAACTCGCCGCCTCGCTTGGCCCGGAACATTCCGGAGAGGAGTGCGACATCGGCAGCGAAGCCCAGATCGTGGCGATGTTCGACAGGATCGCCGCGCGCTATGGCCGCGTCGATGTGCTGATCAACAATGCCGCTCTCGGCCCGACGATGACGCCGACGGTCGACACCGGCGTCGACCTGTTCCGCCGCACGCTTTCGGTCAATCTTATCGGACCCTTCGTCATGGCGCGCGAGGCCGCGAAACGGATGCCGAATGGCGGCGCGATCGTGAACACCGCATCGCTCGCCGGCGTATTGGGCAATCCCCGCCGCAACGCCTATTCGGCCTCCAAGGCGGGGTTGATCTCCCTGACCAAGTCGTTGGCCTGCGAATGGGCCTCGAAAGGCATTCGGGTCTGCGCGGTAGCGCCGGGCTACGTCCGCACGCCGATGGTCGCCGAACTGGAACGGACCGGAAAGGCCGATCTCGCCGCCGTGCGCCGCCGCGTGCCGATGGGACGGATGGCGCGCCCCGACGAGATGGCCGCCGCGCTGCATTTCCTGGCGTCGAGCCGCGCCCGCTACATCACCGGCTCGGTTCTGGCGGTCGACGGCGGCTGGATGTCGTTCAACCAGCCGGGCGACGCGCATCCGCCGGTGGACGGCACGCCAGATCTGGAACTCAACCGACCGGCTGCCTCGAAGGCTGCGCGCGTCGTGCTGGTGACTGGCGGCGCCAAGGGCATCGGCGAGGCCGTCGCGCGCCGGTTCGCCGCCAATGGCGACACCGTTGTCGTCGCGGATCGCGACGGGGACCGAGCGGCGGCCGTCGCGACATCGCTTGGGCCCGCGCACCTCGCGCATGCTTTTGATGTTTCGTCCGAGGCTGAGGTCGTCGCCCTCTTTGCGATGATCCGCCAGCGTTTCGGTGGCCTCGATGTATTGGCCAACAACGCCGCGATCTCTGACGTGTTCGTTCCGGCGATCGAGCAGTCCTCTGCCGATCTCGAGAAGGTGCTCGATATCAACCTCACGGGCGCGTTCCTGTGTGCCCGCGAGGCGGTGAAGTCGATGCGATCGGGCGGCGTCATCGTCAATACCGGCTCGATCAACACATTCCTGCCCTTTGTCCCGCGCCACGCCTATGGCGCGTCGAAGGCGGGCATCGACATCCTGACCCGCTGCATGGCCGCTGAACTCGGCCCCAGCGGCATACGCATGGCGACGGTCGCACCCGGATACATCCGCACGCCCGGCGTCGCCGCGCTCGAACAGTCCGGCCGCATCGACGCCGCCGCGATCCGTCGCCGCATCCCGATGGGCGATCTCGGCCGTCCCGAAGACATCGCTGACGCGACCTTCTTCCTGGCGTCCGAGAATGCCTCCTACATCAACGGCTCGATCCTCTATGTCGACGGCGGCTGGACCTCCTTCGGCAATGCCGGCTTCGCCAGCGACCTTTCGGACGAGGCGGCTTCGGAGGCTGCGGAATGATCGTCGGCTACGATGCGTCCAGAGGGCTCACACTCCTTGAGGCCGATGACTTCAAGGGTTTCAAGCTGCGCCTCGCCGGAGATGAAAAGCGCCCGCCCATCTCGGGCGTCACCTTCGTCGACGACGGCAACGTGCTGATCGGCGTCGATCTCGTGCCAACGCTGCCCGGCGCGCCGCGAACGCCGGAATGGATGGCCGGCTATCGCGCGATGGTCGACTACGCGGCGAAGAAGGGCTGGATCGACACGACGACCAACTCGATCCGCGCGCATGTCGAGCGCGCTTCCTGAATCACCCCAAGTCAAGCATATCGAGGACTGAACGATGGAATTCGGAACATTCATCCTTGCCGCCCAACGCGGCTATCACCAGACCTCGGAGCAGGTCATCCGCCATTCGATCGATCAGGCGGTCGCGTCCGAGAAGGCCGGCTTCGGCACGGCCTGGTTTGCCGAGCACCATTTCAATAATTATAGTCTGGTGCCGTCGCCGCTGATGATGGTCGCAGCCTGCTCCGGCGTGACGAAGACGATTCGCCTCGGCACGGCGGTCTGCGTGCTTCCGCTCTACCAGCCGCAGCGGCTTCTTTCCGAGATCGGCTTCGCCGACATCGTGTCGGGCGGCCGGCTCGAGCTCGGCGTCGGTTCCGGCTACCAGCAGTTCGAGTTCGAGCGCTTCGGCGTCAACGTCGACGACGCGCCGAAGGTCTTCTCCGAATACCTCGACATCGTCATGAAGGGTCTGAACCAGAAGATCTTCGAGCACCAGGGCACCTACCTGAAACTGCCCTCGACGGCGATATCAGTGCGCGCCGTCCAGAAGCCGACTCCGCCGATCTGGATCGCGGCCGGCTCCTCCAGATCGATGGGCCGCGGCTATCGAGAGGGCCATAATCTCTTCGTTACCGCGCTCCACGGCGGCCTCGACGCGATCAGGGGCCTACGCACCACCATCGAAGGGGCGGCCGCAGCCGAAGGCAAGAAGGCGTCCGACGTGAAGATCGCACTTTTGCGCTGCGCCTATGCCAGCGACAGCGAGCGCGAGGTCGAAAGCTATCTCGACAATGCCCGTTACCAGCGCCGCCTTTCGGAAGCGCTGCACCAGCGGCGCCAGCAGAGCCAGGACGGCTATATGCTGCAGGAGACGCCGACCCAGCAGGACCTGTCGTTCGACACGTTGCGGGCGAACCTGCCGGTCGGCAGCGTCAACCGCGTCATCGACCGGCTGCTCGAGGAGATCGAGGTCCTCAAATGCGATCAGATCGCGATCCAGACCCAACTCGGCGACTTCGACGAGAAGACCATGCTGAAGCAGATAGACCTATGGGGCGAAAAGATCATCCCGGCCGTGAATCGCGCACTGGGCACGGACGCGGCGCTCAAGGTTGCCAACGGCTGAGGCGAGCCGCAGTCGAGGTCAGGAAGGTGCCGGGTGGCAGTCCGGTGCTTTTCTCTTTGAGTGTCTTTCCGCTGGCAGCGCGATACCTCTTGCCGGCCGCGTCCGCCGAATGCATCTGCGGGGCGAGGGGCACCAGGGAGAGAATCAGCAGGTGATTCTCTCCTTTCCGCACACATCGAAAGTCTTTGGGAAGCCGAGACGGATGGCGAGGGTCGACTGCGCGCTGAGCCGCCTTTCGCCGAGTTGAGTGCAAGGCAATCTCCCCTGCCGTCTCCGCCCCGGAGAGACACTTACCCGAAACCGCCTCCCGAAGACCGCACGAATCCGCCGTTTTCCGGCGCTTCAGGGGCATAGCCGGGCTTCGTTAATTGGCTCGGTTAACGCTTCCTTTCGGACCCCCGGCAAATCGTGTCATTTGTGCAACAGCAATTGGGCATAGCGGTGTGCACATCGCGGCGGGGGCAAGTTGAAGGTTGAACTGGCGTGTCGGTTCGGTAATTGTCGGTCGGGAAGAGAAGCGACTTCGGGAGCGACTTTTCACCTAGGGGATGGGGCAGGGAACGCTGTCCTTCAGCAAAAAATACCCAGACCCGTTTTTTAACTTTTGACTGGAGGTCAGAAAATGAACATCAAGAGCCTTCTCATCGGCTCCGCTGCGGCTCTCGTCGCAGTGACCGGCGCTCGCGCCGCCGACGCCGTCATGGCGCCGGAGCCCGAGCCGGTCGAATACGTCCGCGTTTGCGACGCTTACGGCGCGGGCTTCTTCTACATCCCCGGCACCGAGACCTGCCTGAAGATTTCGGGCTATGTCTGGTACCAGATCGCTGCCAACAGCTACGATCCGCTCGGCGGGTTGCAGACGCTTCCCTCGGCCGGTGGTGTTGCTGGTGAAGGCTGGTACAAGACGGTTCGCGCCCGCGTCAACTTCGACGCGCGTTCGGAGACCGAGTGGGGCACGCTGCAGTCCTACATCCGCTTCCAGGCGTCCTGGAACGGCGTGGGCGACGGTGCGGTCACGGCCGACCAGGCCTGGATCTCGCTCGGCGGCCTCTTCATGGGCTACTCCGAGTCCTTCTGGAACGACAGCCACAACGGCGGCGCGTCCAACTGGGGTTCGCACTCCTGGACCGGCATGTACTACGGCTACCAGCAGCGTGCGCTCATCGGCTATCGCTTCGAGTCGAACGGCTTCTTCGGCGCGATCTCGCTTGAAGACGACACGCTCGCCGGTGAAGGCTATCTGCCGGACGTCGTGGCCAAGATCGGCTATGCTGGCGGTTGGGGTGCTGTCTGGCTGAAGGTTGCCTACGACGAGTCGTTTGACGGCACGCCGTACACCGTGAACCCGAACATCCCGGGCCTGTTTGGCGGCTTCAGCGACGGCGGCTTCGCTGCTTCGCTCGGCGCCCAGATCAATATCCCGAACATGCCCGGCTCGTCGCTGCGCGTCATCGGCTTCTACGCTGACGGTTCGCACGCCTACAGCACTGGCAGCCCGTCGATCTTCGGCGTCGCTGGTACCTCGCTCTACGGCGGTGCCGAGTGGTCGATCCTGGCTTCGTACAACCAGCAGTTCAGCGAGACGCTGGGTGCTTCGGTTGCGTTCCAGTGGTTCAACGACCTCTACTATGCCGGCACGGACTTCTCGCGCGGCAACGACGCTTGGGCTGCGGAACTGTCCGTGGTCTGGTTCCCGGTCAAGGACTTCGAAGTTCGCGGCGAACTGCGCTACGACGACGTCTCGGCCAACGCGTTCTACCCGCACGTGAATCCGGAAGGCACCGTCTCCGGCTTCCTGCGCTTCACGCGTTACTTCTAATCGGCTCACGAGCTGATTTGAGAGACCCGGCGGGCAACCGCCGGGTCTTTTCTTTTTCGCAGGGCCTCTGCGCTGGAACCAGGCTGAGAACGTGCGTCGGCACGGCCGAATGGCGTCGCGGAAGCTGTGAAGCTGAACCGTCGAGCGGTGCGGCGGGAGCCGTGAAGTTCTCAGAGTTGGTTCGGCAATCATGTCGAAGGGTAAAGCGATCGCCGAGTTCGTTTAGCCCCGCTCGGCGTTCTCCAGGAATCGCGCGATCCGCACTGGCAGATCCCCGGTCTCCAACAAGGGGGCGTGCCCCTGTCCCTCGACCGTGAACGTCTCGATCCGCGGATGCCGCTTCGCCATTTCCTCCAGCGTCTCGGCCGACAACAGCTTCGAGTTTTCGCCGCGGATGGCCAGCATCGGCACGCCGCGCAATCCTTCGAACTGTGGCCAGAGTTGCGGAAGCGGCTTGTTGAGGTCGACGGTCGTCACGGTGTTGGTCAGGGCCGGGTCGAAATCAGCGACCAGCGTCCCGTTCTCCTCGCGGTAGTAGGCCCGCGCCATACGCTCCCAATCGGCATCGCTGAGCGCCGAGAAATTGTCCTTTTGCGCCGCCCTGCTGATCTCGATCGCCTCCGCGAAGGTTTTCGGTTTCGGCGCGCGTTCCAGATAGGCGCGGATCTGTGCGAGGCCGGCACCTTCGACCACTGGTCCGATGTCATTCAGCAAGACTGCTTTCAGCACGGTCGGTCGCATGGCGCCTAGAACGTGAATGATCACCCCGCCGCGCGAGGTGCCGATGAACGCGCCGTGCTCAATTCCCAGTGCCGCAAGTCCGGCAAGAATGTCGCCGCTTTCGACCAGGACGTCGTAGTTCTTCCAGTTGCGGTCATGGTCCGAGCGGCCACGGCCACGATAGTCGAACGCGACGACCTGGCGCGGCGAGCGCGGATGGCGCGACAGGTAAAGCGCGAGATCGTGGAAGTCCGCGGCATTGCGGGTCAGTCCGGGGAGACAAATAGCGGGGAGGGCCGCCACATGGCGCTCGCCATAGATCCGCGCATGCAGCTTCAGCCCATCGGTCGAGGTGTAGTGGAAATCCTCATAACCGTCCGCCTGCGCCATACATCTCTCCCGAACCTATTGAATTCGAAGAGATACAGGCTGGCGTAGCAAAGGCAAGCTGCACACGGAACGCGATCCGGTACCGGTCAGCGGCCCTCGACCAGGTCAGCGACGATGTCGAACGTACCAGTCAGGCGCATCTTGTAGACCTGATAATTCTCCATCACGCGCTGCACATAGTGCCGAGTCTCGGTGAAGGGGATTCGTTCCACCCAGTCGACGACCTCCTCGACGGGTTTGCCGCGGGGATCGCCGTAACGCTTGATCCAGTCCTGCGCGCGCCGGGGGCCGGCATTGTAGCCGGCGAAGGTCAGCACATAGGAGCCGGAAAAGCGACCGAGCTGCTCCGACAGGAATTCCGATCCGAGCGTCGCGTTGTAGCCGGGGTCGGTGGTCAGCAGGAGCTTTGAGAACGGCATGCCGGCCTTCTTCGCCATCTCCTTGGCCGTATCCGGCAGGAGTTGCAGGAGGCCCTGAGCACCGGCGCCCGACACGGCGCTCACCTTGAATTCGCTCTCCTGCCTGGCGATCGCATAAGCCAGCGCCTTGCCGGCACCGGACAGGTTCGCGGTCTCCGGAATGGCACCCGTCGGGTGCGCCAGATATCCGATGGCAATTCCGCGGGCGGCGGCGATCTTGCCCACGCGCAGTGCCAGATAATGGTCGCCGCGCGCCTCGGCCATGCCGGCGAGCAGCGCCAGCTCGCCGGCGCTCTCGAGTTCACCGGCGAGTTCGCGATAGAGCCTGTCGGCCGCGAATCCCGCTTCCTCGATGCGCCGGATCGCTGCCACCGCGTCGCGGGCCTCGAACGCCTTGCGTTCGGCATCCGAGGCGGTGGGCAGGTCGATGGGAATAGCCTTGCGCCCGAGCTTCTGTGCGGCGAGTTGACCGTAAAAAGCCGTGCCGTTCTCGGCCGCCATTTCATAATACGCCTTCGCGTCTCCAGGCGCGCCCGCATCAGTTGCCCGTCCGAGCCAGTAGTAAGCCCGGGAGCGAGAAATCGGCCCTTCCGCCACTTCGGCGATCCTTGCGAAATGGCGTGCAGCGACCTTGGGGTCGTTCAGCATCCTGAGCGCGATCCAGCCGGCATGGAACTCGGCGTCGGCCGCCATAGCCGGCGACTCGGCGGCGTGAGCCGCGGCGAGCCCGTAAGCGGTGGTGTAGTCGCGCATATCGAGGAGTTCGCGCACCAAGACGCGACGCTCCACCCACCAGGCGTCCGGATCGGCAAGCGCCTCCTTGTCCACAGGTGCCTTGAGCATCTCCGATGCTGCTTCCTTGTATTTCCCCGTCCGGCGCAACTGCTTGGCACTGGCGAAGAAATACCCCGCGCCGTGCTGGTCCTTCGGCACTTCGCCCAGCAGTTTCCTCGCGTTCCTGTCGCCCTTGATCACCGCCGTCCAGGCAAAGGCGAGCTTTTCGGCCTCGGCGAGGCGCGCCACGCGCATGGCCGAGTTCGCGCGGTCGTTGTAGAGCATGAACTCCATGCGGGTGCGGTGATCCTCCTTCTCCAACACGTCGGAGAATTCCCTCAGAATCGCTGTCTCTGTCGCAGCTTCGAGCTTCTCGCCGCGCCAGAATGGGGCAAGCGTCGCGCGAGCCGCCTTCGCATCGCCGAGCGCCACCTGCGTCCGGGCAAGGATCCGTGCGCCTTCGACTGTCTCGGGCGCACTGTCCCCGAAAACCTCGATGACTGTCTTCGGGTCGGTGTTCTCCCGCAAAAGCGCCCGTTCGGTATTGCGTCTCAGATCGCCGATGCCCGGCCATCCGGCCAGAACGCGGGTGGCGGTCTTGATTTCTCCGCTCGGCACGGCCGGTTGGTTTGAGATTGCGATGGCCCAGGTCAGGATGTCGTGGTCGAGCGAGCCGAAACGCAGCTGGTTGCGCGCGGCGATCGCGCCAGTGACATCGCCGGCATCGATTGCGGCGAGCCCGAGCTTCAGGAGAGCGATATCGCCCGCCGGGCGAGCGGGTTGTGCCGTCTGCGGCGGTTGCGCCGCTGCTGGCGGAAAGGTGGATAGCGCCGGCAGCATCGGCAGGCCGGGCACGATTGCGGCGGACGGAGCAACTGACATCAGCCGCGCGCCGTCAGGATCTGTCCGGGGTCCCTGCAAGCCGGCGTTCACGGGCGGCCGGGCAACAGCAGCCGTCGTCAGCGCATCCGGATAGACGACAAACCCGCCGGCCACCAGCGCGATCAGCGCGCTGCCGGCGGCAAGGCGATAGGGGAACATGGTGGCGGTCATGCCGAGGATCCCTCTTCAGCACTCGGGACAAAATCTGGAGCGGGCATCGGTAAGGCTACCGGCCGAGCGTGAAGACTTGGTGAATGAATGGTTATGGCGTCCCGCCGCGTCATCGAATAGAGCACGGGACCTGCTTGCCGCATCCGCGTGGCAAGACTATGTTGCCGCGCTTTCGCGCATGTAACTGTGCATCAGGAGAAACGTTGATCATGTTCCAGGGGTCGTTCACCGCGCTCGTCACGCCGTTCCGCGCCGATGGCGGGGTCGACGAGAAAGCGTTTGCCGACTTCGTGGAGTGGCAGATCGCGGAAGGCACCAACGGTCTCGTCCCGGTCGGCACGACCGGCGAGTCGCCGACGCTCACGCATGAGGAGCATCATTCGGTCGTCCGCGCGTGCATCAGGGCGGCGAAAGGAAGGGTGCCCGTCATCGCCGGCGCCGGTTCCAACAATACTGCCGAGGCGGTCAGCCTTACCCAGGGGGCCGAGAAGGCCGGTGCCGATGCGGTGCTGGTGGTTACGCCCTATTACAACAAGCCGACGCAGCGCGGGCTCTATGAGCATTTCGCTGCGGTGGCCCGGTCGACGACCTTGCCGATCTTCATCTACAACATCCCGCCGCGTTCGGTCATCGACATGACGCCCGAGACGATGGGCCGCCTGCGCAATGATTTCAAGAACATCGTCGGCGTCAAGGACGCGACCGGCAAGGTCGAGCGGGTGTCCGAGCAGCGCCTCACCTGCGGCAAGGACTTCATCCAGTTGTCCGGCGAAGATGCCTCCGCGCTCGGCTTCAACGCCCATGGCGGCGTCGGTTGCATCTCGGTAACCTCCAACGTTGCGCCGCGGCTTTGTGCAGAGTTCCAGGCTGCGACGCTGGCGAACGACAAGGAGCGTGCGCTCGAGTTGCAGGACCGGTTGATGCCGCTGCACAAGACGATCTTCATCGAAGCTGGGGTCACCGGGTCGAAATACGCGCTGTCGAAGCTTGGCCGCGTCGCCAACGTCGTGCGCTCGCCGCTCGTCACCGTGGAACCCTCGACAGCGGAGAAGATCGACGCCGCTATGCGCAGTGTCGGTCTCCTGAATTAGCAAGCATGGCGACAGGACGTGACGATCCCAACAATAGGACCGTAGCAGAGAACCGCAAGGCGCGGTTCTCCTACGAAGTGTTGGACACGCTCGAGACCGGGCTGGTGCTTTCGGGCACGGAGGTGAAGTCGCTGCGCCAGGGGCAGGCGAACATCCAGGAATCCTATGCCTCCGTCGAAGGCGGGGAACTCTGGCTGATCAACTCCTACCTGCCGGAATACCTGCAGGCGAACCGCTTCAACCACGAGCCGCGCCGGCGCCGCAAGCTGCTCACGAGCAAGCGCGAGCGCGCGAGGCTCGCCCAATCCGTCGAGCGGGAGGGCATGACGCTCGTACCGCTGAAAATCTATTTCAACGATAAAGGCCGGGCGAAACTGCTGCTCGCGGTCGCCCGCGGCAAGAAGCTGCACGACAAGCGCCAGACGGAAAAGGAGCGCGACTGGAACCGCGAGAAGGGCCGCCTCCTACGCGACAAGGGGTAAGGAGCCGGTTCGCCGACAGCGAATTCGTCACGCCAGTGGCGTGACGAAAGGCTGCGACCGGGTGGGAGCTGCCGGAGGCAGCGGGACCCACCCCGTCTACGCGATGATCGTCGGACGACGCCGGCGGCGGTCGAGCGCGACGATGATCAGTCCGCTTCCCACCACCATCAGGATGCCGAGCGAGGCCACAAGATTCGGCAGATGGCCGAAGACGACCCGCCCTGAGATCACTGCCCAGACCGTGAAGCAGTAGTAGAAGGGCGCGACCACGTCGGTTGGGCCGACCCGGTAGGCCATGAAGATGAAGAAGTGGCCGAAGATCAGGAAGAACCCCGAGCCGGCCAACAGCAACATGTGCCGCAGGCTGGGCATCACCCAGGCTTCCGTAGCCAGATGCATGGCGCCGGCGCCGACGAGCACGACGATCGCGGCCGAGGTCGCGACGATCATGCCCGGCACATGCCCCGCGACGCGCCGCCCGGCGAGGTCGCGAGCGGCCGCGAAGGCGGCGTTGGACAGCGCCAGAACCGCGTAGAACGAAATCCCCTCCATCGTCGGCTGTGCGATCAGGATCGCCCCGACGAAGCCGAGCGCGATCAGTGCGAGGCGTATCGCGCCGATCCGCTCGCCGAACAGGAAGGCCGCCCCGAGCAGCACGATGAGCGGCGTGATCTGGCCAAGCGCGGTGGCGTCCGCGATCGGCATGTTGGTCAGGGCAAGGATGAAACAGAGCACGCCGAACAGTTCGAGCAGATTGCGTGCGAGCACGCGCGGTTCGACCAGCGCCGGCAGATGGCGCCGGTAGCCGAGAAGGATAACCATCGGGACGCTCCACAGCGTCGCTGCCACGCCGCGCAGGAACAGCACCTCGTAGGGCGGCAGCCCTTCCGTGGCGAGCTTCATGAACGTATCGTTGATCACATAGGAGCAGGTCGCGGCGACCATGAAGAGGGGACCGCGGAGGCTGGGCGCATGCATGGCGATGGGGACTTGTCCGGAGCCGTTGGTCGCAGCGCAGTAAGCCGCGTTCATCCCCGCGTCAATTCGCCCGGCGATTCCACCGACCCTCAGTCGGCTTCGAGTATCCGGGCGACGTCTGCGAACACCGCTGTGAACATCTCGTCCGTCAACACGCCGGTGTTCGTGTTGTAACGCGAACAGTGATAGCTCGAAAAGACACTGAGCCCGGCGATCCCGGTGGCGGCGCCATGCCTGAACGGATGCGCGGCCACGCGTCCGCCGAGTGCCCGGATGGTCGACTGATGAGCGATCACGCCCAGCGTCACGATCGCGCGAAGATTGGGAAAACGTTCGATCGTCGCTGAAAGAAATCCCCGGCACGTATTGATTTCGCTGCTCTCCGGCTTGTTGCCGGGCGGCACGCAGCGCACCGCGTTCGTGATCGCGGTACCGACCAGTTCGAGGCCATCGTCGGGGCGGGCACGGAATTCACCGCGGGCAAAACCGAACGTACCGAGCGTCTTGTAGAGGAGGTCGCCGGCGTAGTCACCGGTGAAGGGCCGACCGGTGCGGTTGGCTCCTCGCAGGCCGGGCGCAAGCCCGACGATCAGCAGCCGGACCTCGTGGTCCCGGGCCGCGGGTGAAAAGGTCGGGACCGGCGCGTTGAACCACGCCGGTTCCTTCTCGCGCCATTCGGCAATGAAGCCATGCAGGCGGGGGCAAAGGGGACAATCATGCGGAGGCTCGGCCGCCTCACGGAGAATCGCGACGTTCATCCGTAGATGATGCCCCGATCACAGATCGTCGTCAGCCGGTTCCTGCGGCTCGAAGCGCCGCGGCGGACGTTCCGAAAGTTCGCGGCCGATCTCGGCCCGCAAAGTCATCAGGTCGACGAAATGGTCGGCCTGCCGGCGCAGGTCGTCGGCGATCATGGGAGGCTGCGAGGCCATGGTCGAGACGACGGTTACCTTGCGGCCACGCCGCTGCAATGCCTCGACCAGTGAACGGAAATCGCCGTCGCCCGAGAAGATCACATAGTGGTCGACGAACTCCGTCAGCTCCAGCGCATCGATCGCGAGCTCGATGTCCATGTTGCCCTTGATCTTCCGGCGCCCGGTCGCGTCGGTGAATTCCTTGGCGGGCTTGGTGACGACCTTGTATCCGTTGTAGTCGAGCCAGTCGATCAGCGGGCGGATAGAGGAATATTCCTGATCCTCGATGATCGCGGTGTAGTAATTAGCCCGCAACAGGTAGCCCTTCTTCTGGAAGTAGGCGAGCAGCTTGCGGTAGTCGATATCGAAGCCCAGGGACCTGGAGGTCGCGTAGAGGTTGGCTCCGTCGATGAAGAGGGCAATCTTTTCGCGTGAATCGAACATTTCGAAAAATCCTCAAATGAAGCGTCGGCAATCGAAACGGACCATTTGCGAATAATGTTCCCCGGTCCCTTCAACCGACTTAGCGCTGCGGTTGGGGCATTCCAAGGGCACACATATGAATTGCAAGAAAATGTGACCGGATACGGCAACGTGGCTTGGCCGGCCGCCCAAACGGCTGATCGTTTGGTGTGGGCGCGCCGTACTTGTAATTTTGCCTTGAAGGCGGTATGCAGCGCGCCAATATTCCCGACACATTCAAGCAGGAAAGGGGCATCAATGGCCCGCGTCACCGTTGAAGACTGCATCGACAAGGTCGAGAACCGTTTCGAACTCGTTCTCCTGGCCGGTCACCGCGCCCGTCAGATCAGCCAGGGCGCGCCGATCACCGTCGATCGCGACAACGACAAGAACCCCGTGGTGGCACTGCGCGAGATCGCCGACGAAACGCTCTCGCCCGACGATCTGAAGGAAGACCTGATCCATTCGTTGCAGAAGCATGTCGAGGTCGATGAACCGGAGGCCGACGCCGCCGAACTCATCGATCGCCAGGGCGCTGCGGGCGCGGCTGTGACTGCGGAGGAGGACGGCGACGACCAGGTTGCCTTCGACCGCATGAGCGAAGAGGAACTTCTGGCCGGCATCGAAGGGCTCGTCGCGCCGGAGAAAAACGACGACTTCTGATCCTGGAATGCCGGGCGGCGCTTCCGTGCCGCGACATTCGCAGCTATTGATTCCATGCGCCCCGCGACAGCCTGGCGCATGTTTCATTTGAGGCTTGGTCACATCCGATGATGCGTCAATACGAGCTTGTCGAGCGCGTCCAGCGCTACAAGCCCGACGTGAACGAGGCGCTGCTCAACAAGGCCTATGTCTATGCCATGCAGAAGCATGGCCATCAGCGCCGCGCTTCCGGCGATCCCTACTTCTCCCATCCGCTGGAAGTCGCCGCGATCCTGACCGACATGCATCTCGACGAGTCGACCATCGCGGTTGCCTTGTTGCACGACACCATCGAGGACACGACCGCAACCCGCGCCGAGATCGACGAACTTTTCGGTCCCGACATCGGCAAGCTGGTCGAGGGCCTGACCAAGCTCAAGCGCCTCGACCTCGTGTCCAAACGCGCCGAGCAGGCGGAGAACCTGCGCAGGCTCCTGATCGCGATCTCCGAGGACGTGCGCGTCCTTTTGGTCAAGCTCGCCGACCGGCTGCACAACATGCGGACGCTCCACCATGTTCCCGAGGCGAAGCGACTGCGCATAGCCGAAGAGACGATGGAGATCTATGCGCCGCTCGCCGGCCGCATGGGCATGCAGGACATGCGCGAGGAGCTGGAGGAACTGGCATTTCGCTATGTCAATCCGGAGGCCTATCGGACCGTGACTGCGCGCCTCGCGGCTTTCATGGACCAGAGCCGCGGGGTCATCCACGGCATCGAAAATGCGCTCTCCGACATGTTCGTGGCCGCTGGCCTGAAGGCTTCGGTGAAAAGCCGCCAGAAAAAGCCGTGGTCAGTCTTCCGCAAGATGGAGGCCAAGGCGCTGTCCTTCGAGCAGTTGTCGGACATCATCGGCTTCCGGGTGATCGTCGAGGGCATCGACGACTGCTATCGCGCGCTTGGCGCGATTCACACGACCTGGCAGATGGTGCCCGGCCGGTTCAAGGACTACATCTCGATCCCGAAGCAGAACGACTACCGCTCGCTGCACACGACGATCGTCGGCCCGTCGCGTCAGCGCGTCGAACTGCAGATCAGGACGCAGGAAATGGACCGCGTCGCTGAATACGGCGTCGCTGCGCATTCCATCTATAAGGATGGGCCGAAGAAGCCGAACGGCGCCGCCTACAAGGTGTCGAGCGAGACCAACGCCTATGCGTGGCTGCGCCGCACCATCGAATCGCTGGCCGACGGCGACAATCCAGAAGACTTCCTCGAGAACACCAAGCTCGAACTGTTCCAGGACCAGGTTTTCTGCTTCACGCCCAAGGGTATGCTCATTGCCCTGCCGCGCGGCGCCACGCCGATCGATTTCGCCTATGCAGTGCACACCGACGTCGGCGACACCTGCGTCGGCGCCAAGGTGAACGGCCGGGTGATGCCGCTTATGACCGAACTCCAGAACGGCGACGAGGTCGACATCATCCGTTCGAAGTCGCAGGTGCCGCCGGCCGCCTGGGAGGCGGTGGTGGTCACCGGCAAGGCGCGTTCGGCCATCCGCCGCGCGACCCGCGCCGCCATCCGCAAGCAATATTCGGGGCTGGGCACCCGCATTCTCGAACGGGCCTTCGAGCGCTCCGGCCGCACCTTCTCCAAGGCCGAGCTGAAACAGGTTCTGCCGCGCCTCGCGCGCAAGGATGTCGAGGACGTGCTGGCCGCAGTTGGGCGGGGAGAACTATCCTCCATCGACGTGATGCGAGCGGTCAATCCCGACATCAAGGAGGTGAAGCCCGCGCCGGCGCCGAAGGTGAAGGAAGAGGGCTGGTCGAAACTGCGCAATGCCGCCGGCATGCTGTTCCAGGTACCGGGCCTTTCGTCCCGCAAAGGGGCTAAGAACGGCGACAAGAACGCTGCCCTGCCGATCCGCGGCGTGCGCGGCGATCTGCCGGTGCGTTTCGCCCCGGAAGGCGCGGTGCCCGGAGACCGCATCGTCGGCATCCTTCAGCCCGGCGCCGGGATCACGATCTATCCGATCCAGTCGCCCTCTCTGACCGCCTACGACGACCAGCCGGAGCGCTGGATCGATGTGCGCTGGGACATCTCCGAGGAGAAGAAGGAGCGGTTTCCCGCGCGCATCACTGTCACCGCACTCAACGCGCCGGGTTCGCTTGCCGAAATTGCCCAGATTGTCGCCGCGAACGACGCCAATATTCACACGCTTTCGATGGTGCGGCCGGCACCGGACTTCACCGAGATGGTCATCGATCTCGAAGTGTGGGACCTCAAGCATTTGAATCGCCTGATCTCCCAGCTCAAGGCAAACGAGGCGGTGCGGATGGCCAAGCGGGTAAACGGATAGGGTAGGGACATGACGACGGACGAGGTCATCCAGATTTTCCGCGATACGGGTGCGGTTCTCGAAGGGCACTTCATCCTGACGTCGGGGCTTCGCAGTCCCGTCTTCCTGCAAAAGGCGCGGGTCTTCATGCACGCCGACAAGACCGCGATCCTATGCAAGGCGCTTGCGGAAAAGATCAGGCGGGAAGTGCCCGGCAGGATCGACTACGTGGTCGGGCCGGCCGTCGGCGGCATCATCCCCGCCTACGAGACGTCTCGGCATCTCGGCGTGCCGGCGATCTGGGTCGAGCGCGAAGGGGGCGAGTTCCGGCTGCGCCGCTTCGAGATCGAGAAAGGCGCGCGCGTCGTCATCGTCGAGGACATCGTCACCACGGGCCTTTCGATCCGTGAGACGATCACCTGCCTGCGCGACATCGACGCGGACGTCCTCGCCGCCGCCTGCATCGTCGACCGCTCCGCCGGCAAGACGAAAGTCGGCGTGCCGCTGGTCTCGCTCGCCGAATACGAGGTCCCGGCCTATCCGGCCGACCGCCTGCCGCCCGAACTCGCCGCGATTCCCCCGGTGAAGCCTGGCAGCAGGAGTCTTTGACATGATCATCGGCCTCGGCAGCGACCTGATCGACATCCGCCGCGTGGAGAAATCGCTCGCCCGCTTCGGCGAGCGCTTCACCAGCCGCATCTTCACGGAAATCGAACAGGCCAAGTCCGACAGGCGCAAGGAGCGCGCGGCCTCCTACGCCAAGCGCTTCGCGGCGAAGGAAGCCTGCGCCAAGGCGTTGGGAACGGGGCTGGCACGCGGTGTGTTCTGGCGCGACATGGGCGTCGTCAACCTGCCCGGCGGCAAGCCGACCATGAACCTGACCAACGGCGCGGCAAAGCGCCTTGAAGCCATCACGCCGCCCGGCTGCCGCGCGGTCATCCACTTGACGATCACCGACGACTTTCCGCTCGCTCAGGCATTCGTGATCATCGAGGCCCTGCCGGTGACGTGACTAACCGGAGTTTCGCCGCAATTGCGTTGCCCCACGCAAGGCAACTGTCTAAGAGGTGACCGGAAACCGAGGAAGAGATGAGCGTGGCAGAGAAAACAGGCAAGAAGTCGGGCGGGCTTGGCGAAACCGTCAGCGTCATCGTCCAGGCCCTGATCCTGGCGTTGGTCATCCGCACCTTCCTGTTCCAGCCCTTCTCGATCCCGTCAGGCTCCATGCGCCCGACGCTGCTCGAAGGCGACTATCTCTTCGTCACCAAATGGGCTTACGGCTATTCCCGCCATTCGCTGCCGTTCTCGCCGAACCTCTTCTCCGGCCGAATTTTCGGCTCCGATCCCGAGCGCGGGGACGTGGTCGTTTTCAAATACCCGCCCAATCCATCACTCGACTACATCAAGCGCGTGATCGGCCTGCCTGGCGACCGGGTCCAGATGATCGAAGGCGTCCTGCACATCAACGGCGTGCCGGTGAAGCGCGAGAAGACCGGCGAGATCAACAATCCCGACATCACCGAGGAAAACCGCCCCGTCGACGTCTATCGCGAGACTCTGCCCAACGGTGTTTCCTACGATACGCTCGACCTGACGCCCAACGGCATCAGCGACCAGACGCGCGAATTCACCGTGCCGGCAGGCCATTACTTCATGATGGGCGACAACCGCGACAACTCGGCCGACAGCCGGGTTTTCGGCTTCGTTCCGGCTGAGAACCTTGTCGGACGCGCAAATATCATCTTCTTCTCGATCGCCGACGGCTCCAGCCCGCTGGAGCTCTGGAAGTGGCCGACCGATATGCGTCCGAGCCGTTTGTTCAACTCCGTCCACTGATGGCACTGAAGCGGCCGACGGGAGAGGACCTCGCGCGGATCGTCTGCGAGCGGACCGGTTACGCCTTCGGCAATCTGGCGCTGCTTCAAACCGCACTGACGCATTCCAGTACCGGCGGTGCGACCAACAACGAGCGACTCGAGTTCCTGGGCGACCGGGTGCTGGCGCTGGTCGTCTCGGAGATGCTGTTTGCCTCGTTCCCGGACGCGAGGGAAGGGGAACTGGCGGTCCGGCTCAACGCACTCGTTCGTGCCGAAACCTGTTCCGACGTCGCGCTCGAGATCGGGCTCGAGACCGTCATTCTCGCCGACTCGGCCGTCCGGGCGGGCGCGGGCACGAAAGCGAGGAATGTCCTCTCGGATGCCACGGAGGCCCTGATCGCCGCGATCTATCTTGACGGCGGCATGGACGCCGCCCGCGTGTTCATTCTGCGCTATTGGGAAAAGCGCTCGCAGGCGCTTGCGGAACTGCCGCGTGATGCGAAGACCGAGCTTCAGGAATGGGCGGCGCAGTCCAACGGAGCCCGTCCGGCCTATGCCGTGGAGAAGCGCGAGGGACCCGACCACGCGCCCGTCTTCACCGTGGCGGTCGAACTGCCCGGATACCCGCCGGCGCGTGCCACGGGCCGGTCCAAGCAGGCGGCGGAGCGCGCCGCCGCCGAGGCATTCCTCGCGCGCGAGGGCCTCGGGTCCATGAAGGAGAAGGTCTCTTGAACGACGAGAAAGCAGGCGCGGGAGAGACCGCGCGCGTCACTCGGTCGGGCTTCGTGACGCTGATCGGTGCGCCGAATGCCGGCAAGTCGACGCTGACCAACCAGCTTGTCGGCACCAAGGTCTCCATCGTCACTCACAAGGTTCAGACCACGCGCTCGATCGTGCGTGGCATCGCCGTTCACGGCGACGCGCAGATCGTCTTCGTCGACACACCCGGCATCTTCAAGCCGAAGCGCCGGCTGGACACCGCGATGGTGACCACGGCCTGGGGCGGCGCCAAGGAGGCGGACATCGTTCTGGTGCTGATCGACGCAGAGCGCGGGCTGAAAGGCGATGCCGGATCCGTCCTCGACCGCGTCGCCGACGTCAGGCAGCGCAAGGTTCTGATCCTCAACAAGGTCGACCGCGTGGAGCGCGAGACGCTGCTGGCGCTCGCTGCCGAATGCAACGAACGCGCCGACTTCGAGCGCACCTTCATGGTCTCGGCGCTCACCGGCTCGGGTTGCAGCGATCTGCTCGACTGGCTTGCCGAGGCGCTACCTGCCGGCCCCTGGTACTATCCCGAGGACCAGATTTCCGACCTGCCGATGCGTCAGCTCGCCGCCGAGATCACCCGCGAGAAGCTCTATCTGCGCCTGCATCAGGAACTGCCCTATTCCTCCACGGTCGAGACCGAGAAATGGGAGGAAAAGCCCGACGGCTCGGTGCGCATAGAGCAGGTCATCTTCGTCGAGCGCGACAGCCAGAAGAAGATCGTGCTCGGCGAAAAAGGCCAGACGATCAAGGCGATCGGCCAGGCTGCGCGCAAGGAGATCGCCGAGATTCTCGAGCAGAAGGTGCACCTGTTCCTGTTCGTGAAGGTGCGCGAGAATTGGGGTAACGATCCCGAACGCTACCGCGAGATGGGGCTCGAGTTCCCCCACTGACGACAGTGCTAGGCTGACTCGGTCCGTTGGCGGCAACGTTCGATGATGTCGCCAATCGGCTCCGGCTTGTGCAGCAGAAAACCCTGGGCAAAGTCGACACCCATCTCGGCCAGCATGTCGAGCGTCTCCTGGTTCTCGATCTTCTCCGCCACGACCGCGTAGCCGAGGCTGCGCGCGATGCCGGTGATCGCCGAGACGATCTCGCGGTCGTAGCGGCTCGCCGTCATCCGCTCGACGAACGAGCCGTTGATCTTGATCGCATCGATCGGGAAGCGGCGCAAGTATTCGAACGAGCTCATCCCGGCGCCGAAATCGTCAAGGCTGACGCGGCACTTCCGTTCGCGCGCGTTGAAAATGAACCGCTCGGCAGCCTCGAAGTTGATAACAGCCGCAGTCTCGGTGATCTCGAACATGATGGCATCGGGCGAAGTCCCCGTCTGATCCAGAACGGAATCGACGAATTCCCACAGCAGTGGATCGCTGAGCGTCTGGGCCGACAGGTTGAATGCGAGCGTCATGTCCTGGCTCGCCGCCGCCGCACCGTAGCGTTCCAGCGTCGTGCGGAAGATCCAGCGATCGAGCTTCGCCGCGACACCGAAGCGCTCGGCGGCGGGAATGAACTCGCCGGGCGGAATCAGACGTCCGTCTTTCGCGATCAGCCGCACCAGCACCTCGACATGGCCGCAGTCTTCCCAGGAATGACCGATGCGATGGATCTTCTGGCCGAAGAGCGCGATGCGGTCGCACTCCATCGCATCCATCGTGTCGGACGCCATGCGCGCCGCGTTGAGACCCACGGTCGAGCCGCTGCCCTGCGCGGAGAAGAGCGCATGGCGGTTACGGCCGGTCGCTTTCGCGGCGTAGCAGGCGTCGTCGGCGCTTGCGAGCGCGTCGGAGACGGTGACGCCACCGTCGGCGACAAAGGAAATGCCGATGCTCGCGGCGAGGCGCCGCGAGCCCGAACTCGGCCCCAGATCGGCGTCGCGGATCGAGTCAAGGATGTCGGCGGCGATCTTCTCAGCCGGTGCGACATCGCAGTCGGGAACGATCAGCGCGAATTCGTCGCCGCCGAGACGCGCCGCATGGGCTCCGGTCGGCAGCACCGCGCACATCTCGGCGGAAATGCGCTTCAGCGCGACATCGCCCGCGGCGTGGCCAGCGAAATCGTTCAGGGCCTTGAAGTAGTCGATGTCGATGTAGAAAACCGCGAGCGGGAAATGGTCGCCCTCGTCGCGCGCCTGAGCCAGCACTTCCTCGAAAGCGGCCCGGTTGAGCAGACCGGTCAGCGGGTCGTGCTTCGCGGCGTAGGCCAGTTCCTGTTCGCGCCTCACCTCGTCGGTCACGTCGCGGACGGAGCCCAGTATGTTGCCCGAAGACTGCGGGTCGGGAATGTAGCGTATCAGGGATTCGACGTAGCGAATCTCGCCATCGGCGCGGATGATGCGGTAGCAGCAGGAGGCGACCTCTTCGGAGCCGATGGGTATCTGATGCGCCTTCTCTGCGGCCTCCTTGTCTTCCGGATGGAGAAATCGGAACCAGAAGTCTCTCGGGACCTGGTCGCCGCCGCCTTCGACCCCGAAGATCTGCCGGGTGCGGTCGTCCCAGAAACTGCGCCTTCCGTCGATGTCATGATGCCAGATTCCAATACCGCTGGCCGCCAGTGCCAGCCTGAAGCGGGCATTGACCTGCTCCAGCGCCTGTTCCGCGGCTTTCTGGCGAGAGATGTCCGTCTGGACGCCTACCATTCGCAGCGGTTTGCCATTCTCGTCCCGCTCCACCACGCCGCCGCGGTCGAGCACCCAGACCCAATGGCCGTCCCTGTGACGCAGCCGCAGTTCCGTGTCGATGATCTCGGTAAGACCGGCCAGATGCTTCTCGCCGCTCGCGACCGCGCGTTCCTGGTCGTCAGGGTGGGTCAGCCGCAGCCACAGGTCGCTTGCCGCCGGCAGTTCGCTCTGCTGGTAGCCCAGCATTCTTGCCCAGGTCGGGGAGTAGAAGCACTCGTCCGTCTCGAGATTCCAGTCCCAGACGCCGAGCTGCGCCCGGTCGAGCGCGAGCTCCCAGAATGCTTCATCGCGGAGGTTGCTGGCCTTCTTCGCCATTCGATCACCGGTTCGACAGTGGATGTCGAAAATGACCACAATGGGAAGAACAATCTGTTAACCGAGACTGCCTGCGGGGATCGCGCGAATGTCGTGCCCGCGATTGCCCGCTCGATTTTCGGCATCTTGCTTTCGACGGTCCACCCGTTCAGACTTGAACAATGGAATGGCGCGACGAGGGAATCATCATCGGGGTTCGGCGTCATGGCGAAACGAGCGCCATCGTCGAGGCGATGACGCGTTCCCACGGCCGGCATCTCGGCCTGGTGCGCGGGGGCCGTTCGCGGAAGATGCAGCCGATGCTCCAGCCCGGCAACCGGGTGGAACTCACCTGGCGCGCGCGTCTCGACGAGCATCTCGGCACCTTTCAGGCCGAGCCGGTCGAGCTGAACGCCGCACGCCTGTTCGACGCGGCGACGGCGGTGTTTGGCCTGCAGATGCTCGCCGCGCATCTTCGTCTGCTGCCCGAGCGCGATCCGCATCCGGCGCTCTACGAGACGCTGCGCCTGGTTCTGAGCCATCTCGACGACCCGGCAGCCGCCGGCGAACTGGCGGTGCGTTTCGAACTCGTGATTCTCGACGAGCTCGGTTTCGGACTGGACCTTTCCGAATGCGCGGCGACCGGAACGCGCGACAACCTCGTCTACGTCTCGCCCAAGTCGGGTCGGGCTGTCTCCCGCGAGGCGGGTGAACCCTGGCGCGACGCCATGCTGCCGTTGCCGGCCTTCCTCGCACGCAACTCGGGAATCCGGGCCGATGCCTCCGCCTTCGAGCAGGCCTTCCGCCTGACCGGCCACTTCTTCGAACGCCATGTCTACGAACCTCGCGGAATCGGACAGCCCGAAGCGCGCGCGAGCTTCATCGCCGCGGTCCGCCGCGCCTTTCCGAGCAATTCAGGAGCTTAAGCCGAATGACCGCAGTCGAACTCTTCCCCGGCTATGTCGCACAAAGGGGCATCGGCACGATCCCGCGCGAAGATGTCGGGCTCTATTCGGGTCTCGAACTGCTGCAGCGGATCATCGACGGGCATTATCCCGCCCCGCCAATTGGCGAACGTCTCAATTTCGGGCTCACCGAAGTCTCCGAGGGCAGGGCGGTGTTCCGCGGCTTGCCGGGCGAGCGCCATCTCAATCCGCTCGGATCGGTGCATGGCGGATGGGCCGGCACCATTATGGACTCCTCGCTCGCCTGCGCCGTACAGACCCTGCTGGCGAAGGGCGAGGCCTACACCACCGTCGAGTTCAAGGTGAACCTGACCCGGCCGATCACCAGCCGGACGGGAGAAGTGGTTTGCGAAGGCAGGGTGGTGAGCAAGGGCCGCACCATTGCGGTGTCCGAGGCGACGCTGAAGGACAAGGACGGCAAGCTGCTCGCCTTCGGAACGGAGACATGCACGATCTTTCCTGTCGCCAATCTTGCAGGTTGAGCCGCGCGGCAACACAATTCCGATACGCCTTGCCTGTAACTCCCCGCAGAACGGGGAGAACTGCTGATGCTGGACGGTCTCATCGGAACGGTCGCGATCGTCGCGCTGATCTATTTCGTCGTGCGCCTCTATTCGCGTGTGGGCGTCCTCGAGACCGAGGTCTCGAAGCTCCGGGCGGCCGCCCGCCAGCAGGGGCGGGAGGTGGCAGCCGATCTGACGCCGGCCGCAGCATCCGCGGATGCGCAGCAGATCGCCGATCAAGAGGGTGAGGAAGTTGTCGCCACCGCCGTAGTCGACGACGTCCCGGTCGACGACGCGACCGGAGAGACGCCGGACGCTCCCCCCGGCCCTTGGGCGCGTGCGGCCCGCGAAGCTGCCGCGGAAGCCGCATCCGAACCTCCTGCGCCTGACGAGCCGGCCAAACCCACCAAGCCCGACATCGAAACCGCGCTCGGCACGCGCTGGGCGGTATGGGTCGGCGGCCTGGCCCTCGCTTTCGGCGCCGTCTTCCTGATCCGCTATTCCATCGAGGCAGGCATTTTCGGGCCGCGCGTGCGGCTGGCGATGGCGGCACTTCTCGGCCTCGTGCTCGTCGGCGCCGGCGAGTTCGTCCGCCGCACGGGCTTCCGTGTTCCCGTCCAGGGAGCGTCCGGCGCCTATGTGCCCGGCATCCTCACGGCTGCGGGCGCCTTCGCCCTGTTCGGTACCGTCTACGCGGCCCACGGCATTTACGGCTTCATCGGTCCGGCCGCGGCCTTCATCCTGCTCGGCGCCATCGGCGTAGGCACGATCGCGGCGGCTCTCATTCACGGCCAGGCCTTGGCGGGCGTCGGTCTGCTCGGCTCGCTCGCAACGCCCATGCTTGTCGCCTCCCAGGCGCCCAGCCCCTGGTCGCTGTTCGGCTATCTGGCGATCGTCGTCGCCGCGAACACGGCCGTGGCGCGGATCCGCTCCTGGTCTTTGCTCGCCGCGGCCGGCATTGTCGGCACGGGCGTCTGGTCGCTCATCTATCTGGCCGAGGCGTCGCCAGCCGATCCAGCGCCTATCCTGTTCGTTCACCTCGTCGTTCTTGCGGCCCTCGTCGTCCTGTGGCTGCGCGGCGAACCCGCGGATGCGCCGGCCGCGTGGCGCGATACGCCATCGCTCGCCGCCGCCCTGGCATCCGGCTTCTCAGCGGGCGCACTCCTCGTCTCCGACCATCTCGTCTTTGCCGGATCGGGCCGCTGGGGCGCCGCGCTTGTGGTGGCCATGGTCGCCGCCGCTTGGCTGCGCGGCAGGGCGCTTGCCGTCCTTCACGCGGCCGGCATTGTCGCCATCGTCGCCTTTGCCCGCATAGCGCTCGCCGCCGACTTCTCGCTCAATTTCTTCGACGGCATCCTGATTTTCGACGGGGGCCTTCCGTCAATGCCGCAGTCGACGGCTGTCCTGACCGGCGCCGTACTCGGGCTGTTGTTCTTGGCGGTCGGTCTGTGGACCGCGCTCCGCTCAGCGGCAGATGACCGCCTGCGCTCGGCCTCATGGGCGCTATGGGCTGCCGCTGTGCCCGCCGTGATCCTTACCGTGCTGTGGTTCGTCTTCGGCTACGCCGATCTGGATATCCGCTACGCTCTGCTTTCGCTGCTCCTCGTCGGCATCCTGGTGGCCGGTGCCGAGTTGATCTCGCGCCGCGAAGTGCCCGCTTTGTCGGGCGGCAGGGCGGTATCCTTCGCGCTGGCCGGCGCGCTGGCGGCGGCAGTCCTCTTCCTCCACGCGGCCTTCGGCACGCTGTTGACGACGATCCTGTGCGGCCTGCTCGTCCTCCCGCCGGCCTTCGCCACCCGCCTGCGCTCATGGCCGGCGCTCGGCTGGCTTTGCGTCGCGGCCGTGGCGGTGACGGTTGCGCGTATTCTGCCGGATCCGACCATCGTCGGCGCGTCGCAGCTTGGCACCATGCCTATCTTCAACGCGCTCTTGCCCGGCTACGGCCTGCCGGCGCTGGCCTTTGTCGCTGCCGCATGGCAGCTCGGCCGCACTACCCGCGGCGCGCCGCGCCTCGTCATGGAGGCGGCGGCCGCGCTCTTTGCGCTGCTGACGCTTGCCATGCTGGTGCGACATGCGATGAACGCAGGCATCATCGACGGTGCCGAGCCCCGGCTTGCCGAACAGTCGATCTACACGCTGATCGCGCTCGGAGCGGGCGCCATCCTGATCGCGCTCGACATGCGTTCGCCGAGCCCCGTCTTTCGCATCGGCTCGATGACGGCCGGCGTGGTGTCGGTCCTTCTGATCGTTGCACAGCATTTCGGCTTCCAGAACCCGCTCTTCACCAACGAATCGGTCGGGCCGATCCCGCTTATCGATCTCATTCTGCTTGGCTATCTGCTGCCCGGACTGGCGGCAGCGGCTGTTGCCATGTTCGCGCGGCCCCGCAGGCCCCGCTGGTATGTGGCAATGCTGGCGCTCTTGTCGGCGACGCTCATCTTCGCCTGGGCGACGCTGACACTGCGCCGCCTGTTCCAAGGCGAGTATATCGGCCTCGTCAACGACATGGGCCAGGTCGAAACCTACGCCTACTCGGCTCTCTGGCTCGCCATCGGCGTTCTGGTGCTGGTCGTCGGCGTGCGCTTAGGCTCGCAGGTGCTCCGCATCGCATCGGCCGTGGTCATCGCGGTGGCCGTCGGCAAGGTCTTCCTGTTCGACATGTCCGAACTGGAAGGCGTGCTGCGCGCGCTCTCCTTCATCGGCCTCGGCGCGGTGCTGATCGGCATCGGTCTGTTCTACCAGCGCCTTCTCGTGCGCTCGACAAATCCGGCGAAGTAGCCATATGGAGTGGGGACCGAAGGCGCTCAGTCGCCTTGGAGGAGAACCAGGGGTCTCAGGTCAGAGGCCATTTGCTGAAACCATGCGAAAGCGCATTCGCAGGGTCGCGGTGGGGCTTCGGCTGTCTTGAGTATTGTGGGGGTGATTTTTGATCAGCGCGAATGAGAACCTGGGACTGCGATATCCCGGCGTGCGGTTCTACAACGAGAAACTGACCGAAGTTCAGGACGACGTCGCGATCGGCTCGGGCACGCGCATAGGCTCCTTCACCCTGCTGCACGAAGGCGCGGTGATTGGGCAGGGCTGCACTATCGGATCGCATTGCAACATCTGCCGCTGCACCATCGGCGACGGCGTCTCGATCCAGACCGGCTGCCATATCACCCGCGGCGTCACGATCGAGGACGGCGTCTTTATCGGACCCGGCGTCATCACTCTGAACGATCCGCTGAAGGACACCGGTCTTCTGTTCCCGATCATCAGGAACGGGGCCCGGATCGGCGGCGGCAGCATAATCCTTCCCGGCGTTGTCATCGGCGCAGGCGCCGTAATCGGAGCAGGCAGTGTGGTGACGCGCGACGTCCCGGCCGGGGAGGTCACTTATGGCAACCCGTCGCGGCCATCGAGGCCGACGCATTCATGATGACCAGCAGTCGCAGTCCGGGAAAGCTCCTGCTGAACCTCGCACCGACGGGGATGGTGCCGACGAGGCAGATGAGTCCTTGGGTACCCATCAGTCCTGAGGAAATCATCGCCGATGCGGTCGCCGCAGCCGCGATGGGCGTGAACATCGTGCACATACATGCGCGGGACGATGCAGGCGTGCCGACCTACCGCAAGGACGTTTATGCCCGGATCATCGGCGGAATTCGCGAGAAATGTCCCGACCTGATTATCTGCGTTTCGTTGAGTGGCCGCACGTTTGGCAGCTTCGAAGAGAGAAGCGATCCGCTTCGACTGACGGGAGACGTTGCGCCCGACATGGCGAGCCTGACACTGTCTTCGATGAACTTCGCCAAGGTGGAGAGTGTCAACAGTCCCGACATGATCCGGCGGCTTGCCGAACTGATGGGCGAGAAGGGGATCAAACCGGAGTTGGAGGCGTTCGATGCCGGAATGGTCAATTACGCCGGCTATCTGGCCGACAGGGACATCATCCGACCGCCGTTCTACTTCAATTTCCTGCTTGGCAATGTCTCGTCCGCACAGGTGACGCCCGCGCATCTCGGGCTCATGATGAACGAACTGCCTCCCCAATCCTACTGGTGCGGAGCAGGACTCGGAGCCCGCCAACTCGACGCGAATATGTTGGGCCTGCTGTTCGGCAACGGTGCCCGGGTGGGGTTGGAAGACTATCTCTGGCTCGATTCCGAGCGGCGGCTCCCTGCCCGAAACGAAGATATGGTGCGTCGGGTCGTCGATCTGGCGGCTCTGCTCGACCGACGGTTCGCGACACAGGGAGAAACCCGCGAGATGCTGGGGCTGCGACATGTCCGTTGACTCTCCGGAGCGTCCGCTTCGTGTCCTCATCACGAACAATACACTCGCGGCTCGTGCCGGCTCCGAACTGTATGCGAGGGACATAGCGCTGTCTCTGCTGCGCCTCGGTCACCTCCCGGTGCTCTACAGCCCGATTCTCGGCGCCGTGGCGGAGGAGTTGGAGAAGGAGACAATCCCCGTCGTCGACGATCTCGACAAGCTCGCCATCCCTCCGGACATCATCCACGGCCAGCATCATCATGAAACGATGACCGCCGCGCTGCGCTTTCCCGATCGGCCTGCGATCTATGTCTGCCATGGTTGGCTGCCATGGGAAGAGCGCCCGCCGGTCTTTCCGACGATACAGCGTTACGTCGCCGTGGACGACCTGTGCAGGGAGCGACTGCTCACGACCGAGGGAATCGACGCAGCCAAGGTGACGACGATCTACAATTTCGCCGATATGGAGCGATTCAGGGAGCGTCCGCCGCTGCCGGACCGCCCGAAAAGCGCATTGATATTCAGCAACTATGCCCCCGTCGTGCACGACGAGATCCGCGCCGCCTGCCAGTCGGTCGGGATCGAGCGTATCGACCTCGTTGGCGGTGCGGTTGGCAACGTGACCTCCCGGCCAGAAGACCTGCTGCCACAGTACGATGTCGTCTTCGCCAAGGGGCGCTCTGCCATAGAGGCGCTTGCGTGCGGATGCGCCGTGGTGGTGGCCGACTATTCGAGGTTCGCGGGATTGGTCACGATGAAGACGCTCGACCATTTGCGGCGTTTCAATTTCGGGGTCCGGACGCTCCAGAACGTGTTGACACGCGACGCGCTTCGCTTGGAACTCGAACAATACAGCGCGGACGACGCCCACGCCGTGTCCAGGACGATGCGGGCCGAAGCGCAATTGAGCCAGGCTGCGATCCGCTATGTGGATCTCTACCGGGAAGTCCTGAGCAACTGGGATGCCGCCAGAGATGCACCGAGCGTCGAAGCGACGATGGGCTACGCTACACGCTACCTGCGCTGGCTTGCCCCGACGATCAAGGACAGGCACGGTGTCGAGCACTACGCGCGCAAGTTGGCGCAGGAGATTCCGGCGCTGCGCGAGATCGATCAGAAACTGTCCGCACGCTTGACCTCGACCGAGCAGCGCAACTCCGCCCTCAGCCGGCAGGTTGTAGAAACGACGGTCCAGCTAAGCGCCTGTCAGGAGAGCCTGGCGAATCTCGAGCGCGAAGCCGCAGCGACCTCTGCCCGATTGGTTGAACGCGAGGCGGAGCGTGCCGGTCTCGCGGCCGCCGCCGAAGAGGCATCACGTCAATTGGGAAGGCGCGACCGGGAGCTGTCCACTCTAGCGAATCGCAATGCAGACCTGTCGGCAAGGCTCGCAGCTCTCGAGAACGAGTTATCGACGCTACGTCGAGAAATGGCCGACGCGACAGCGACGCTTTCCTTGCGAGACCGGGAAATTGCGAGCATCAAGGCGTCCCGTGCCTGGCGAACTGTCCAATCCTATGGGCGGTTGAAGCAGAAGATCTGGATACGGTAGATGCAGGGCGGTGCGCCTTCCGATCCCAGTCAGCTGCCGCCTTTTCCGGTCATCGTTGGGGTCCCCCGGTCCGGCACCACGCTTCTGCGGATGATGCTGGATTCACACTCCGAACTCGCGATTCCGCCGGAGACCGGCTTCCTCCTCGACGATCGGATCGCCGACAGCTTGCCTGGTTGTCGGGAAATTGCGCGGGAAATGACTCAGTTTCCTCGCCAGGCTCCTGCCTGGGCCGACTTCGGCATCGATGCTGACGAATTCCTGGACAAGGCGGAGGCTTTGAATTCCGAATCGGGACCGGGCGATGTCCTGCGCCTGTTCTACCGGATGTATGCGACGAAGCACGGCAAGCCCAGAGCGGGCGACAAGACGCCGGGCTATGTCAATGCGATGAACACAGTTGCCCGGCTGATGCCCGAAGCCCGCTTCATCCACATCATCCGCGATGGCAGGGACGTCGCCCTGTCATGGCGGGAGACCTGGTTCGCGCCATCTGACGACATCTCCACGCTCGTTCGAACGTGGACGGATACGATCCTTGGCGCGCGAAAATCGGCCGTAGGTCTGCAGTATCGCGAGGTGTTCTATGCCGACCTCGTTTGCGACCCCGCGGCAGTGCTGCAGGACCTCTGCGAGTTCGTCGGCCTGCGCTACGAGCCCTCGATGCTGAGTTACTATACTCGCTCACCGCAGCGTCTAACCGAACACCGGGCGCGATACGGTACGGATGGCACGCTCATCGTAAGCCACGACACCCGGATCGTGCAGCAGCAGAACACGATGAAACCAATTCTGCCGCGCAACGGCGTATGGCGACGCGAGATGGAGCCTCACGATCTTTCGCGAATAGACCCCACCTCGATGTCGCTCCTCGACGAGATTGCTCGAACAAGCAAGCTCCTCTGATCGGGTCGATGGAATTCGATCAGATTACTCCGCCGGCGCCAGCACCGGACGGTCCACCGGCCGCTCCCTGATCGGCCAGTGGACGACGGCCGCGAACAGTCCGAGCGCGACGCCGAGCCACCAGACGACATCGTAGCTGCCGTAGACGTCATAGAGATATCCGCCGAGCCAGACGCCGAGGAACGAGCCGATCTGGTGCGACAGGAAGACGATGCCGCCCAGAAGGCCGAGGTGGCGCGTGCCGAACATGATCGCGACCAGACCGTTGGTCGGCGGCACCGTCGACAGCCACAAGAGGCCCATCAGCACCGCGAAGCCGATCACTACGAACGGCGTCTGCGGCACCAGCAGGAACCAGGTGATGACGATCGACCGGCCGAGATAGATGAGGGACAGGAAGGCGGGCTTCGAATAGCGCTGGCCGATAAAGCCCGAGGCGAGCGAGCCGATGATGTTGAAGAAACCGATCAGCGCGAGAGCGATCACTGCATAGCGCGCCTCGATGCCGATGTCGGAGATGTAGGCGGGGAAGTGGGCGGTGATGAACGCAACCTGGAAGCCGCAGACGAAGAAGCCGGAGACGAGAAGGAGGTAGCTCTGGTGGCCGAAAGCTTCCCTGAGCGCTTCGCCGACCGATTGCCTGATCTCGGCCTGGCTGTTCCTGCCGCTGCTCGAATTGCCGCGCAGCGGGATGGCGAGGACTGGAACGACCAGCATCATGGCGCTCATCACGACCAGGGAGTTGAACCAGCCATAGGCGTCGATAAGCCCCTGGGACAGCGGCGCGAAGAGGAACATGCCGGCGGAGCCCGCCGCAGTGCCGATGCCGAAGGCGAGGCTGCGCTTCTCAGGTGCGACGTTGCGTGCAAACGCCGCGAGCACGATGCCGAACGAGCCGGAGGCGATGCCGAGGCCGACCAGCAGGCCGCCGCCGACGTGCAGCATGGCCGGGCTGTCGGCAATCGCCATCAAGATCAGACCGCTGGAATAGAGGATGCCCGACAGGGCCAACACGCGCCACGTGCCGAACTTGTCGGCGATCGCACCGAATATCGGCGTTCCGAGTCCCCAGGCAAGATTCTGGAACGCCATGGCGAGACCGAAAGTGGTCCGGTCCCACCCCTTTTCCGCGAGCATCGGCAGTTGGAAGAAGCCCATCGCCGAACGCGGGCCGAAGGTGAGCGCCGCAATCAGGCAGCCGCAGATGATGATGAGCCACGGCATGGATAGGGCCGGGCGGGTCGCGGCGCTCTGTTCGGACACGGGAATCTCCTGGAATGCCTCTATTGTGTATATGCACAATAGCTGAACGGACGGCTACGTCCAATCAGTTGCGGAGAGCCTTCGTTCAATTTCGTTGATCGGTCTGGATCCGGGAATAGATGCCCGTCCCCCGCGTTAGTATCCTCAGCAGGCCGTTTCGCGTGCAATCACTTTGTCTCGCGGCCGGCCGGGCGTATCAAGGGCGAAGGCGAAACCGGAATCAGCCGGCCGCCGACGCCGGACAGGACATGGACGAAAAGCGGGGTGCCATTCTTGCAGAGCTGCCGCGCCTGCGCCGCTATGCGCGCGCGCTGGTGCGCGATCGCGATGTGGCTGACGATCTGGTGCAGGACTGCATCGAGAAGGCCTTGACGCGGATGGAGGGTTGGCAGAGCGGCGACAACCCGCGCCGGTGGCTCTTCACGATCATGCACAACCT
The DNA here is from genome assembly GCA_019635735.1 of Mesorhizobium sp. Classification (GTDB taxonomy): domain Bacteria; phylum Pseudomonadota; class Alphaproteobacteria; order Rhizobiales; family Rhizobiaceae; genus Mesorhizobium_A. Next base: position 462,331 of record JAHBYX010000001.1, on the reverse strand, counting down.
CTTCGTCGACCAGTTGCGCAGGGTGAAGCGCCGGGGCGTTTCCGTCAGCTACGAGGAAACGGGCGGATCAGCCTTGGTGACGGAACCCTCGCAACTGAACAACATCGCGGCCCGCGAGGTGCTGCAGGCGCTGCAGGCCATCGCGCCCGACCGGCGCTCGGCCCTGGTTCTCGTCGCCGTGGAGGGGTTGACCTATGCCGAGGCAGCGACAGTTCTCGGCATCCCGGCCGGCACGGTCATGTCGCGCATAGCGAGAGGACGGGAGGAGTTGCGCAAGGAACTGGAGGATGCCTCGCGCCGGCGGACGATACGGGTGGTCGAGCGATGACGGCGGAATTCACGGAACGCGACATTCATCTTGCGCTGGACGGCGAACTGCCGGCCGAGCGCCTGAACGATTTCGGCGCCTGGCTGGAGGCCAATCCGGACATGAAGATCAAGGCGGCGCGCTTCGATGCCGACCGCCAGCGCCTGCAGTCCGCGCTCGGCCCCGTCGCCTATGAGGCGGTGCCGGGCAAACTCACCGAGGCGATACTGGGAAACGGGTCCGATCTGTTGGGCATGAGCAGCTGGTGGCGGGGCGCGATCGCGGCCGGCCTCATCGTCGCGGCTGCGGCCGGCGGATATGCGGTCGGCGTGACCGGTGGTCCGGCGGGAATTGCGCGCGCCTCTGATCCGGTCGCCGAGCGCGCGGTCGCGGCACACCGCATCTACTCGGCCGAGAAACTGCATGTGGTAGAGGTTGGTGCCGACCAGAAGGACCACCTCATCGGCTGGCTGTCGAAGCGGGTCGGAACCACACTCCAGGCCCCAGATCTCACGCCCGAGGGATTCAGTCTCGTCGGTGGTCGCCTCTTACCGTCAGGCGAGAAGGTCGCCGCCCAGTTCATGTACCAGGATTATTCGGGCAACCGCATCTCGCTTTATGTGACGCAGACCGCCGGTTCCGACGAGACCGGCTTCCGTCTGTTCGAGAATGCGGATGCACGTGCCTTCTACTGGCTGGACGGTGGCTTCGGTTACGCGATCGCCGGCGCGGTGCCCGAAGCCACGATGGAGGCGGTGGCGCGCGCGGCTTACCGGCAGTTGCTTCCCGGCGCCGCCAAGAGCTAGCGAGCCGCGGTGGCGCCTGTCACAATTCGGCCGGAATCGCGGCGCGAAAGCGCCTTCCATTGACGGGGCCGCGCTGGCGTCTCACAACGCTCCGATGCCCTCTGGCAGTTGAGGTATTCCTCCCCGCATGCCCGCCGCAATACGCCCGGCCCGCGCTTCAGACATCGACGCGCTCGTGCGGATCGAGAACGCCGTTTTCCCGACCGATCGCATCTCCCGCCGTTCGTTCCGCCAGTTGATCGAGCGCGAGACCGCCGAGACGCTGGTCGCCGAAATCGACGGCCAGATTGTTGGTTATTGCATGGTCCTGTTTCGGATGGGCAGCGGCGTCGCGCGCCTGTATTCCATAGCAGTCGCCACGGAGAGCGGAGGGTCGGGCGTCGGTCGCCTGCTGCTCGACGCTGCTGAAAAGATCGCCTACGACCATGACCGGCTGATCCTCCGCCTCGAGGTAAGGGACGACAATGCCCGCGCCATCCGCATCTACGAGAAGGGCGGATACCGGCGCATCGGCATGGAGCCGGACTACTACGAAGACCACGCGCCGGCGCTGCGCTACGAGAAAGTGCTGCGCGGCAGCGCAGCGTTCGCGACGACTGTGCCGTTCTACGAGCAGACCGCCGATTTCACCTGCGGGCCGTCGTGCCTGATGATGGCGATGGCGCATTTCCTCCCGGGCTTCACCCCGTCCCCGGTCATGGAAGTGCGCCTGTGGCGCGAGGCGACCACCGTATTCATGATGTCCGGCCCCGGCGGCTGCGAGCCCTTCGGCCTCGCCGTCGCCGCGCACGAGAACGGCCTGTCGGCGGAGATCATCGTGTCGTTCTATGGCGCCCTGTTCCTGCAATCTGTGCGCAGCGCCGAGAAGAAACGCGTCATGGAACTCGCCCAGGTCGATTTCAGGAACCGGTCAGAGGATTACGGCATTCCCGTCGCGACGCGTTCCTTCACGCTGGACGACATCCGCGAGGCGATCGCGCAGGGAAAGCTGGCCGTGGTGCTAATCAGCGGGTTCGTCATGTTTGGCAAGAAGGTGCCGCACTGGGTGCTGGCGATCGGCGACGACGGCGAGCACATCGTCATCCACGACCCGTGGATCGAGGGCGCCCACGCCGAAACGACGGCGGACGCCGCCAATATCCCGATCCCCTACGACGTCTTCATGCGAATGGCGCAGTTCGGCAAGAAGCTGCGCGCCGCAGTCATTCTCGGAAAAAGATAGATGACCTGGGTTATCCTGACCGGCCGGCAGAGCGACATCGATCCCTACGCCACGCCGCACAAGATCATTACGACCCGTGATTACCTCACCCATCCCTCGCTGTTCCGCGGGGTGCGGCCGAAGGTCATCAACCTGTCCAACAATGTCGGCTACCAGAGCCGCGGCTACTACGCCTCGCTGCTGGCAGGATCACGCGGGCACAAGGTGATTCCGACGGTCGAGACCATGATCGACTTGTCCGAGAAGAAGCTCTACGAGCACGCGCTGCCCGAGCTCGAGGTGGCGCTCAACCGTTGTCGCAAGGAGATCGGCGGCGAGTTCCCCTCCCGTGTCGCCGTCTTCTTCGGCATCGGCCCCTCGAAGGCTTGGGACAAGTTCGCCAAGCTGCTCTTCGACTGGTTCCGGGCGCCTGCGCTCGAAGTATCGGTCAGGGATGGCGGCGAATGGGCCTCGATCCGCAAGATCGGCTTCCTGCCGCTCGCCCGTATGACCGACGAGGAGGAAAAGACCTTCCTCGCCTGCCTTGAGCGCTACACCGGTCGCGAATGGCGCGACAGCAAGGAGCGGACCCCCGCGCGCTACACCTTCGCCACGCTGATCAATCCTCAGGAAGAGCTCTCCCCGTCCTCGATCTCCTCCCTCAAATACTGGGCCAGGATCGCCGAGAAGATGGGGGTGGAGGTCGAGCCGATCACCAGGAAGGACCTGTCGAAGCTCGCCAACTACGACGCGCTCTTCATCCGCGAGACAACGTCGATCTCGAACCACACCTACCGCTTCGCCCGCCGCGCCCAGCAGGAGGGCATGCCGGTCATCGACGACCCGCTGTCGATGATCCGATGCACCAACAAGGTCTATCTGAACGAGCTGATGACCTTCAACAAGGTGCCGGTTCCGCCGACCGTGACGATTGCCGGCATCGCCGATCTCGAGCCGGCAGCACAGGCGCTCGGCTTCCCTCTCGTGCTGAAAATCCCCGACAGCGCCTTTTCGCGCGGGGTGAAGAAGGCATCGACCTTCGCCGAACTGAAGGCGCTCGCCACCGCGTGGCTGGAGGATTCCGACCTGATCATCGCGCAGAAATACATCCCCACCCAGTTCGACTGGCGCGTCGGCGTGCTCGGTGGCGAGCCGCTGTTTGCCGTGCAGTATCTGATGGCCAAGAAGCACTGGCAGATCGTCAACCACGACCGTGAGGGCAAGCCGGATCAGGGCGGCGTCAAGGCCTTCACGCTCAAGGAGACGCCGAAGATCGTCATCGACACGGCGGTCAAGGCCGCGCGCTGCATCGGCGACGGCCTCTACGGCGTCGACCTGAAGGAAACCCCAGACGGCGTCTTCGTCATCGAGGTCAACGACAATCCCGACCTCGATCATGGCTACGAGGATTCCGGCGAGAAGGACGAGGTCTGGGTGAAGCTCACCCAATGGTTCCTGGACCGCCTGGAGCGCAACGGGCGCTGAGGGTAAAGAAGGTCACTGGCCTCTGAACAAGCGGCAATAGCCACGTTCTCGTAGCCCTTCCGATAGGGTAATATACGGCAACGGGTTCGGGGGAGCACATGTCGGATATCTCGAATGCACTCGGCGGGGTGGGTCTCCTGCGCGCCTCACTTGCGCGCACAGGCCGCTGGGCGGCAAGTCTCGGTTTCGTCGCCGGTATCGTCTCCGACATCCTCAACCCGCTTGCGCCGTTCGCCGCGTATATCGCAATGGTCGCGGCGGTCGCGGCGGCGATCATCGCGTCAGCCATCGTTTTCCGGCTCGTTCTTGCGGCAAGGGCCATGCCCGCGCTGGTGTTTGCGACCACCACCGCGGCGATCGCGGGCGGCATCTTCGCCTTGCAGCAGAACAGGTCTGCCGACAATGGCGTGATCGCCTCGCTCATTCCCGCTGTCGCCGAGTTGCAGCAATCGATGGGCATCGTCGCCGCGAGGGTCGAGAAGATCGAGCAGACGGTGACCGAAACCCAGAAGACGGTGGCCGAGACGCAGCAGACCGTGACCGAGACGCAGCAGACCGTGACCGAGACGCAGACAGCCGTCGAAGGCGTCAAGCAGTCGACCGATCAGATCGCCACGAAGCAGGACGCGCAGACAGAGCAGATTGGCGAGGTAAGGCAGTCGACGGATGAGATCGCGGCCAAGCAGGACGCTCAGGCGAAGCAGGTCGCCGAATTGCAGAAGTCGACCGAGCAGATCGCAGTGTCTGTCGACGCGATCGCCAAGGGCTTCGCGGCGCTGGCCGCACAGGGGAGCACCATCGCCGAACCCAAGCGGCCCGATGAATTCTACCACAACGCGCGCGTTCAGGAACTCGGCGGCGACATGGTCAATGCTCGGCGCAGCTATCTCGCCTTCGCCAATTTCGACGTCGACGCGATTGACCCGTACCAGCGTTTTGCGACCCTGCTCAGGGTGCAGGACGGACGCGCCGGCGCGCGCGAAGTCTTCGGGGAACTGGCCGGCCGGGGCAAGTCGCCAGCGGTCAAGCTGGTTCACGCCCTCCAGTTCGACGATGCCCAGCGTATCGAGCGGCTGAACGCCTTTATCGCCGCCAATCCCGCCTATGCACCCGGATACTATTTCCTGTCGAAGGAACATTCGCTGGACCGCCTCGGCACCCAGTCGCTGGCCGACAAGCGCGCGGAAGGCGAGGCGTTGCAGACATTCCTGGGCTACGAGAAGGATGGCGGCCTCGTGAGATTCTTCGTCGACCACGCCGAACTCGCGGTCTGGCTCGACGATTCCAGGCGCAGGCTGGCGGCGCTGGGCAATGCTCTCGATCCGGCGAGCTTTGCGCCGACGCTCATTCCGACGCGCTCCAACGAGGGCTGGATCATCTCCGTCTCGCTGCCGGAAGCCGCGACCGCGATCTCATGGCGGATGGGCAATGACGGGTCCTATGTCGACACCGGTCTGATGGCGAGCATCGACCAGCGCACGGGCAAGCCAATGCCGAACCCGTCCTTTCAGATTCCGACCGTCAACGAACCGACGGTGATCTCGATCCGCTATGTCGATCCTCGCGGCAATCTCGCGGGGCCGTTCGACCTGCCATTCGACCCGACGGGCGCGCTGCAACAAGCCAACAAGCAAATCCTCGACCAGTTCTGGACCTCGTGGGTCGCCTTTGACGCCAGCGGCAATACCGGCCTGGTCTACTACACGCACATCCTGTCCTACCGCTGCGCGGTCAAGGAGGTGCGCTACAGCCTGAACGGAGCTTCCCTCGACAAGACGCTCGATATGCCGCCATGCAACGAAAAGGATCCCTATGCGCTGCCGGACGGTGTGCTGCCCTACTTCAAGGTCACCAAGGACGTGACTTCGATGGCGGTTCAGGTCACCTATGTCGACGGGACGCAATCCCCGGTGCGCGAGTTTCTCCGGCAATAGGCAAAGCGAGCGGCAAACGGGCTGAGTCAGCTTCCAGCTTCGTCTATCGCCGCAAATCGGTTGTGTATGCCTTCTTCGCCACATTCGCCGGCTTCGGCTCCAAATCGAGCTTTTCCGGGGAAATCCAGCGCGGCCGACCGAAATACCGGGCCGCCTCGGCTGTGAAGGAGCCCGCCGGTTCCCGTCGCCTCGAAATACGTGGCGACCTGGTCGGCGCGCTCCTTCCTCAGGCTCTCCGACAGCGTCGCGTCCTTTACCCAGCTGCCAAAATTGCATCGCAGCCGCCTACCGGGGCGCAACGTGCGCATAGTTTTATCATTAAACCGATTGGTTGACAATTTCGTCGCGACATGATCTTAAACCACATGGTTGAGTAACGGCGACGCGGATAGATCCGCTGAAGCGCAACGATCGCTCGACCAGGACAAGATGATGGAGAGATTGATGTTGCTTGAAGGCAAGAATGCCGTGATTCACGGCGGAGGCGGTGCAATCGGAGGCGCGGTCGCGCGCGCGTTCGCCAGCGAAGGTGCCAGAGCCTTCCTGGCTGGCCGCACACTCAAGAAACTCGAGACGGTCGCAGAGGATATCCGCAGGGCGGGCGGTACTGCCCATGTCGCCGTGGTCGACGCGCTCGATCCCGAGGCGGTTCAAACTCACGCCGACGCAGTTGCCGCCGAGGCTGGCAGCATCGACATCGTCCTCAACGCGATCGGCATTCCGCATGCGCAAGGCATACCGCTTGCCGATCTGGAACTGTCCGATTTCGAGGATCTCGTGGGTGCCTATATGCGTGCGCATTTCCTGATCGCGAAGGCCAGTGCGAAGCATATGGTTTCCTGCGGCGCGGGTGTGATCCTGACGATCTCGACGCCGGGGGCGCGCATGTCGGGGCCGGGCTTTCTCGGCTACGGTGTCGCGTGCGGCGCCATCGAGACCTTTTCGCGCATCCTTGCGGGCGAACTCGGGCCGAGCGGCGTGCGCGTGATCTGCCTTCGTCCGGACGCCATGCCCGATGCGCTCGCAACGTCGTATACGGGGCCCATGTTCGGCCGCATGGCGGAAGGCATGGGAATGACCGGGGAAGAACTGCTCACGCGACGCGCGGAGACGATCGCGCTCCTTCGGCGCGCGCCGAAGCTCAAGGAGATCGCCGACTATGCTGCCTTCGTTGCGTCTGATCGCGCCGGCGCGATGACAGGCGCAATCGCCAATCTGTCTTGCGGCTCTCTGGTCGATTGAACTTGGCTATACTTTGCGCTCGACTGCTGCGAAACGTGCGAGAAACGCCTTCTCCACCGCCTTTGCCGGCTTCGGCGCAAGATCGAGCTTTTCCGGGGAGATCCAGCGCGGCCGGCCGAAATACTGGGCCGCCTCGGCTGTCGAGAAGCCCGCCAGTTCCGTCGCCTCGAAATAGGCGGCGACTTGGTCGGCGCGCTTGATCTCCTTCTTCAGGCTCTCCGACAGCTTCGCCGGCAGGCCGAAGCGCAGGTGGATGGCGGCCTGCAGCCTGGCTTCCACGTCCTTGTAGCCGCCGCCGACCACCGCCTTGAACGGCGAGATCATGTCGCCGATGACATATTCGGGCGCGTCGTGCAGCAGGGCGGCGAGCCGATGCGTAGCCGACGCGTCCGGGTGCATCGCGCGGAAGATGTCCTCGACCAGCAGTGAATGCTGCCCGACCGAGAAGGCATGGTCGCCGGCGGTCTGGCCGTTCCAACGCGCGACGCGGGCGAGACCGTGGGCGATGTCGGTGATCTCGACATCGAGCGGCGACGGATCGAGGAGGTCGAGCCGACGGCCGGAGATCATGCGTTGCCAGGCACGGGGCGGGGCGTTGGGACGATCCGCCATCAGGCGTCCCCGGCCACGGTGTCGTCGGGGAAGGCGAACGTCGCCCGCGGCGGGATCGAAAGCGCAAGCGCGACCTCGCCGGCCAGGATCGGCACGCCATTATCCATCGCCTCCTTCACCCGGTCGATACGGGCGATGGCCAGCCCCTCGGCTCCAACGACAGTCCCCAGCGTCCCGACCGGCCGCCCATTGGCAACTATCTCCGTGCCGGGAGCCGGAAGCGGGCCGTCGCTCCGCGCTACCAGCACACGCCGCCTCGCCGTTCCACGATGCTGCATGCGCGAGACGACCTCCTGGCCGACATAGCAGCCCTTCCGGAAGCCGACACCGCCGTTCTGGTCGAGAAGAACGTCGTGCGGGAACGCGTCGGACAACTGATAGTCCACTCCGCTTTCGGCGACGCCGTTGGCGATTCGCAGCCGGTCCCAGGCGTTGCGCGCGTCCTTGCCGGCGCTGCCGCCATAGCGGCGAAGCACCGTCGGTCCGGCGAAGCGCAGGTCGTGCAACAGGTGCGTTGATTCTTTTTCTGAAGGAGATGAATCAACGTCTGAAGGGCTTGAATCGTCCTCCCATTCGGTCGTCGCAACCTGCTGGTCCAGCTTGGAAATCTCAGCCTTCGCCCGCAATCTGTAGAGCATCAGTCGCCGCACCAGATCGTCGGCGACATCGGAGCGGCAGTCGATCAGGAAAGCGTCCGTGCCGCTGCGCGCGATGAGGAAGTCGAAAAGGATCTTGCCCTGCGGCGTCAACAGTGCGCAGGGCTTGAGCGCGCCATCTGGCAGCTCCGTCAGATCAGCAGTGACGATGTTCTGGAGGAAGTGCTCGGCGTCCGGGCCGGCGACCCGCACGAGCGCGCGGTCTGCGAGAGATACGCTGGGCATCCTGAATCCCGGTCTTGCATTGGCAGGGGCCATTACGTAAGCCGCGTCGATCTCTCCGGCAAGGGCGCTGGCCAAAGGGCAAAGGCATGTCTGCGACTTTCGACCTGATCCTCAGACGCGGCACGGTGGTCAACCACGACGGCGAGGGCGTGCGCGACGTCGGCATCGTCGGCGGGCGCATTCATGCCATCGGCGACCTCTCCCGCGCCAGCGCCGGCGAGACGATCGACTGCACCGGCCTGCACATCCTGCCGGGCGTGGTCGACAGTCAGGTTCATTTCCGCGAACCTGGCCTGGAGCACAAGGAAGACCTTGAGACCGGCTCCCGCGCTGCTGTGCTCGGTGGCGTCACGGCCGTCTTCGAGATGCCCAACACCAAGCCGCTGACGACCAGCGAGGCAGCGCTCGCCGACAAGGTCGCCCGCGCCACGGGCCGGATGCATTGCGACTTCGCCTTCTGGGTCGGCGGCACGCGCGACAATGCGAAGGATGTGGCAGAGCTTGAGCGACTGCCTGGCGCTGCCGGTATCAAGGTGTTCATGGGGTCGTCCACCGGCGACCTGCTTGTCGAGGACGACGACGGCGTCTATTCGATCCTGAAGAACGCGCGCCGCCGCGCGGCCTTCCACTCCGAGGACGAGTTCCGCCTGCGCCAGCGCCTCGGCGAGCGCGTGCCTGGTGATCCCGCCTCCCACCCGGTCTGGCGCGACGAGATCGCAGCGCTTCAGTGCACGCAACGCCTCGTTGCCGTCGCCCGACGCGCTCGCGCCCGCATCCATGTGCTGCACATCTCGACGGCCGAAGAGATCGAGTTTCTGGAACATCACAAGGACGTCGCGACCTGCGAGGCGACGCCGCACCACCTGACGCTCTCGGCCGAAGACTACGCCCGCCTTGGCACGCTCTTGCAGATGAACCCCCCCGTGCGCAGCAGCCGCCATCGCGACGGCATCTGGCGTGGCATTTCAGACGGCATCGTCGACGTGCTCGGCTCCGACCATGCGCCGCATACGCTGGAAGAGAAGGCGAAGCCCTATCCGGACTCGCCCTCGGGCATGACCGGCGTGCAGACGCTGATGCCGTTGATGCTGGACCACGTCAACGCGGGGCGCCTTACCCTGCAGCGCTTCGTCGATCTCTCCAGCCACGGCCCGAACCGGATCTTCGGCATGGCGCGCAAGGGCCGCATCGCCGCCGGCTACGACGCCGATTTCACCATCGTCGACATGAAGCGCCGCGAAACGATCACCAACGAACAGCAGGGCTCGAAAGCCGGCTGGACCCCCCATCACGGCCGCAAGGTCACCGGCTGGCCCGTCGGCACGATCGTGCGGGGAATGCGGGTGATGTGGGAGGGCGAGATCGTGACCGCGGGACGGGGCAGGGCGGTGGAGTTCAACGAGGCCTGACGGTCGGCCTCGCGCTGGCGGGGGGCCCGTAGCCTCCGGCAGCTCCCCCGCTTTCGAGGCCTGACATCGACCCACTGGGTCGATGTCTCGGCGCCACGCTTCGCGCTTGCGCCGACCGGCCTCTCAATCCCCCGCCACGAAGAACATCCACCGCCCCTCCGGCGTGATTCCGACGCGGTAGAAGATGTAGGCGCCGTAGTTCTTCATGTCCTCGTAGTCGCCGGCTGTGACGATGCGGAACAGTTCGACCCGTTGCGGTGGCGTCAGCTTCTCCAGCGGCACACCGAAGAAATAGGGCCAGACGTAGAGTTCTTCCGGCTTGCCGGCATCGATATGGACGAAGCCGGCCTCCAGCACCTCTTCAAGGATTGCCAGGATTTCATGGCCTTCGCCGTCACCGGACTGCTGTTTGAGAAAGGCGATCAGGTCACCTTCGGCGCCGCCAAAGGATAGCGTCGTTGCGCCGTCGCCCATGCCCAGCAGCGGACGCAGCTTCTCGATGTCGCCGCTCTTGGTCGCTTCGAGGATGAGTTCGCGCATCCTCCGCGTCGGGCCGGGCAGTTTCGACAGGTCGTAGATCACCTCCGGAACCGGCGCTTCCGGATCGGCATTCGGCCGGGCCGGATCGGCGGTCTCGTCGTTGCCCGCCGGCGCGGCCGGGTCGAGGGTTTCGTCGTCGAGCGTTGGCGCGGCATCATCGGCAGGCGCCTGCTCTTCAGGCGGGCGCACGGGATCCGGCATCGGCACTTCGCCGGCCGGGTCGCCCGGGAGCGTGATGTCGGGGAGGGGAGTGGGCTCGGTGACCTCGGGCGGTGCGGTCTCGTCCGGCTTGATCTCGCTCAGCGCGAAACCCTGTCCAGCCCACAGCGACGCGGCGATCAACCCCACGCACATTTTGCCGGCGGTCGCGCGAAACATCCGCGAAGCGTTAGCCATTTCGTCCTGCCTGCCTGCTTCCGGTCGATCAAAGCGCCGGAGCGCCGCATCGTCAATGGCGCCGGATTTCCGGAGTGAGTTCGCCGCCGACGATTCTCTCGCGCATACGGTCGACGAGCGCAACCGCCGCGTCTTCTCCGCAGGACCTCAGGAGTTCGGTCAGGGCGGTGGTCAGCGCCACTTCGGCGATGAGTTCCGGCTCGATTCCGGCGGAAAGACCGTCGGCCCAGGCTTCCGTCTGGCTTTCGAGCGCCGTCAGACGCTTTTCCTCGCGCATCAACGCGTCGAGTTCGCCTAAACCTTGACCCATCGACTCAATCCACTCGTTGTCGACGCCAGTGTGCCTGATTCACCGGCCGTCAACCATCCTTAACGCACGATTAAAACTTTTAGCACAATTGAATCAACGCGCACCCCCGACTTTGTGCAAAAGTGAGCATTAGGTTAATTGCCGAATCTGACGGCGATATCGCGGGACAGTTCCTCGCCCTCCTTCATGTAGCGCGAGATCGCAGTGTAGGCGGACTCGGTGCAGGTCGAGTAGCCGGCTGCGAAGGAACGGTAGCCGTTGTTGAAGCTCGATACGAAGCGCGCGCGCAGCGCCGGCTCTGGATTCTCCGTCCGCAGCAGCGTTTCCATCTCCTCGCGCCACTGGTTCGAAGTCTCGCCGCACAGATTGCGCAGGTAGTGCAGCGATCCGAGGATTTCGGACAGGCGTAGCAGCCGGCTCTCGAAAGGCGCCTCGGCCGCGCGCGAAGCGACTGGCGCCGTTGCCAGCACAAGACTGAGGATTGCAGCTGAAAGGAGAAACTTGCGCGCCATGCGCCTCTTCTCGCCAAAGATTCCGGCCGCCGCAAGGCGTCATGTGGCCGCTTGTGCGCCTTGCTGCGCCAGGAGCTTCCGGGCGACGTAGAGCACCGAGGGGATGACCGGGAGGCCGCTCATCTCGGCAAGAGTGAACCAGCCCGCGGTTTCGGCGTCGTCGCCGGCCACCGGCTCTCCGCCGACATAGACACCACGGAACACATTCAACTCGAATGCCGCGCCAGCGTCCTCGCGCTCGATCAGCAGCGTCTCGATCGGCTCTACGGCCTCCGCCGTGAGCCCCGTTTCCTCGAACAGTTCGCGCCGCACCGCGTCTTCCAGACTTTCGCCCGCCTCGACGCGTCCGCCGGGAAATGCATAGAGCCCCTTCGCGGGCGCGCGGCCGCGCAACACCAGAAGCACCCGGTCGCGGTCGACCAGCGCGATCGAGACGGCAGGGAGCGGAGGCGGATGCTGCATCGGCGCCGAACCTATGCGGCAGTTGCAGCCGCCGCAATCGCGATGTCGCTTGACGATGCGCGCGCCTGCCGCCACATCTCGCCCATGTGCGGACGTTTCACGTTGACTGCAACGCCGGAGGAGGTCGAGGCGCTGTTCGCGTTGCTCGAACTGGAAGGCTTTCCGGCACGCTACAATATCGCGCCGACCCAACCGATCCTTATGGTGGTCGCGGGGCCGCGGCCCGATCCCGGCTCCAACCTGCCGGATCGCCGCGCGCTGCTGGTGCGCTGGGGCCTTGTCCCCGGCTGGGCGAAGGATCCGAAAGACCTGCCGCTCCTGATCAACGCCCGCTCGGAGACGGCCGCCGAGAAACCCGCCTTCCGCGCCGCGATGCGCCACCGCCGCACCCTAGTGCCGGCCTCCGGTTTCTACGAGTGGAAGCGCGACGGCTCGAAGAAGAGCCAGCCGTTCTTCATCCGTCCGCGCGGCGGCGGATTGATGGCATTCGGCGGTGTGATGGAAACCTACGCCGAACCGGGCGGGTCGGAGATCGACACCGGCGCTATCCTGACGACGGCGGCCAACAGCGCCGTCGCCGCCATCCACGACCGCATGCCCGTGATCATCCGCCCGGAGGATTTTTCCCGCTGGCTCGATTGCCGCGCCAGCGAGCCGCGCGACGTGGCCGACCTCCTTGCGCCGGTGCCGCCTGATTATCTCGAAGCGATCCCGATCTCGGACAAGGTCAACAAGGTCGCCAATGTCGGCCCCGACATTCTCGAGCCCGTGACATTGCCGGCCGGGAACCCGGCCCCCTGAAGCCGCCGCGACGGCAAGCGATCCGCCGCAGCTCAAACTGCTCTGACGGCCGCGACGGCCGCCGCACAATCGTTAGGCGGCGCGCTTCAGCACGACCTGGTTGTTGACGTTCTTCGTCCGGGCGCACAGGAGCGCGGCCATGATCGCGGCCGGGCCGATGGCGCGGTAGTGGCTGACGAGTGCCGCGTATTGCTGTCGGGCGCGTTCGGTTTCGCTGATCGTGCGGGTCATGTCTCTTCCCTCTGGTCCCGTTTGGGTCGGTGTGCAGGCCGCCGGATGACGTCCGATTGGGACCGAATTCTGACCCGGAATGGGCATTTCGCGGACGCCGGCTTTTTAACGATTCATGGTTGACGGTTTGCCAACGAGGCGATGCCGAAACGACACACCTCATACAGGTGCCATCGCCTCGACGATCGCTCCTCTTTCGCCGCGCTTTGTATCCGGACCGTGTCGCGCAGGCCCGGCATCGTCTCCTCTTGACGCAACGCTTGCCCGCGCCGCATAAAGCGCGCGATGAAAACGATCTTCGCCATTTGCGGGATTTGCATTATCGGCTAGCGCTGTCGCTGGTCCGGTCGTTTTCGCCTTATCTCACAGACGAGCAACGCCCCGGCCAGCAGGCTGGGAGTAAGCATGTCTGAAGGCTTCAAGGGGCTCAGGCTCTACAACACGCTGACGCGGACGAAGGAGGATTTTGTCCCCATCGATCCTGCAAACGTGCGCATGTATGTCTGCGGCCCGACGGTCTACGACTACGCCCATATCGGCAATGCACGGCCCGCGATCGTCTTCGACGTACTGTTCCGCCTGCTGCGCCATCTGTATGGCGAAGACCGCGTCACCTATGTCCGCAACATCACCGACGTGGACGACAAGATCAACGCCCGCGCGCTGCGCGACTACGGCAAGGACATCGAGGCGGGGCGGCTGTCGCTCAACGAGGCGATCCGCAAGGTCACCGAGCCGACCTACGAGCAGTACCAGAGGGACGTGACCGCGCTCGGCTGCCTGCCGCCGACATTTCAGCCCCGTGCGACGGAGTTCGTGCTGCCCAGGCCCGACGGAAGGGCCGACATGGTGACACTGATCCAGTCCCTCATCGATCGCGGCCATGCCTACGTTTCCAATGGCGAAGTGCTGTTCGACGTCGGCTCGATGACCGACTACGGCCAGCTCTCGAGGCGTCCGCTCGACGAGCAGCAGGCCGGCGCGCGGGTCGATGTGAAGGACCACAAGAAGAACCCGGCCGACTTCGTGCTGTGGAAGGAATCGTCGGCGGAGGAGCCAGGCTGGGAGGCGACGTTCCGGCCGAAGGACGGATCGACAGCCTCGATTCACGGCCGGCCCGGATGGCACATCGAATGCTCGGCCATGTCCGCGGCCTATCTCGGCGAGGTCTTCGACATCCATGGAGGCGGGCTGGACCTGATCTTCCCCCACCACGAGAACGAGATCGCCCAGTCCCGCTGCGCCCACGGCACCGAGGTTATGGCCAATTACTGGCTCCACAACGGCTTCCTCCAAGTCGAGGGGAAGAAGATGTCGAAGTCGGAAGGAAATTTCGTCACGATCCACGAACTGCTGGAGACGGAGAAGTTCGGCGGCCGGAAGTGGCCGGGTGAGGTGCTGCGGCTGGCGATGCTGATGACGCACTACCGCGAGCCGATCGATTTCAGCGTGCGGAAGCTGGAGGAGGCGGAGAACACTCTGCGCAAGTGGAAACGCGCGGCAGATGTTGCTGACGCCGCGACGGTCGCACCACCCGCCGCTGTAGCCGATCCGCTCAGCGACGATCTCGGCACCTACCGGGCATTCCAGGCGATGAACGAACTCGCAGCCTCCGCCTCGTCGGAGGTTGCCGCCGCCGCATCGCTCAAGGCCGCGCTCGCCTTTTTCGGCTTCGACATTGGTGGAGCCGAGATTGACGATGCAGTCGTCAAGGAGACTGTCACCCGCCGGCTCGCCTTTATCCGCGACAAGAACTGGGCCGAGGCCGACCGCATCCGCGACGAGCTTCTGGCACAGGGAATCCAGCTCAAGGACGGCAAGGACCCGGCTACCGGTGAACGTGTCACGACCTGGGAGGTGAAGCGGTGAGAACCAAGGCAGCGGCAAGGTTCCCGGAGTTGGAGGAGTTCGTCAGCGCCGTCGAACGGGCCTATGGCGATCGCCTGCACGGGGTACACCTCTTCGGCAGCCGCGCGCGCGGCAATGCGAGGCCCGACAGCGACTATGATGTGGCCGTCGTGCTTGAGAACCTTGATGACTTCTGGACCGAACGACTGCGGCTCGCTGACCTCGCCTACGATCAACTGCTTGCACGCGACATCCATGTGCAGGCACACCCCTTCGGAGTCGACGAATGGACGGCGAGTGATCCGGACGATCTCGTGCGATCCGCGCAGCGCGTCGCGATGGAATTGACCGCATGACTCGGGACGACCTGATGCGGAAGACGGAGGTAGCTGCCCGCGCAGCACGCCTGCTCTTTGACGCCCAGGATTTCGACGGATGCGCAAATCGGGCCTACTATGCCATGTTCGATATAGCGCGAGCCTTTTTGATCGCCCGCCATGGAATTACGACCGACGCCATCAAGACACATTCCGGATTGATTTCCGCCTTCAGCCGACTGGGCGTCAAGCAAGATGGTCTCCCGGTCGATTTGGGACGCTGGCTGAATCAGGCGGGCGAGGCGCGGGCGAGCGCGGATTACGATACCCGTAGCGTGAATGCAGAGACGGCGACTGTTCTTCTGTTGAATATGGATCGCTTTATCGCTGCGCTCTCGAAAGAATTGGATGCGAAAGGACGATGAAGCGATGATCGACCACACCGGCATCCCCGTCTCCGACCCCGTTCGTGCAAAGGCCTTCTACGACGCGGCCATGGGCGCGCTCGGCGCGAAGATATTGATGACCGTTCCGAAGGAGGTCACCGGTGGCAAATGGGTCGCCGGCTACGGACGCAGGAAGCCGGATTTCTGGCTGACGGAATCGTCCGAGATCGGCCCTGGCCGCCACTACGCCTTCACGGCCTCCAGCCGCGCCGAGGTCGACGACTTCTACGCGGCAGCCCTGGCTGCAGGCGGTCGCGACAACGGCGCGCCGGGCATCCGTGCCCACTACCATCCCGACTATTACGGCGCCTTCGTCTTCGATCCCGACGGCAACAATGTCGAAGCCGTCTGCCACAGGCCGGAGTGAGCGATGAGCCTCGACAACCGTCCCGTCTATTCCGGCGGCTGCCAGTGCGGCGCGGTCCGCTTTCACGTCGAGGGCACGCTCGGCGACGCCTCGGTCTGCCATTGCCGCATGTGCCAGAAGGCGTCGGGCAATTTCTACCTGCCGCTGGTCTCGGTGCGGGACGCCAAGCTCGAATGGACGAGAGGCGAGCGGAAGCGCTTCCGCTCCTCCAACCATGCCTGGCGCGGCTTCTGCGGCGACTGCGGCACGCCGCTGACCTACGAGGCGCCGGACGGCATTGCCCTGACGATCGCTTCCTTCGACCATCCCGAGGAAATCCGCCCGCGGATCCAGTGGGGCACCGAGGCGAAACTGCCCTTTGTCGACGAGATCCATGCCCTTCCCGAGCAGGAAACGATGGCGGACATCACGGATGCCCCCTTCCTCGCCGATCTCGTTTCCTACCAGCATCCGGACTACGACACCGACCAGTGGCCAGAGGAGCCCAAGTTATGAGCGAGACGATCAGAACAGGCGGCTGCCAGTGCGGCGCGGTGCGCTTCCGCATCCACGGCAAGCTCGGGCGCGCCTCGATCTGCCATTGCCGCATGTGCCAGAAGGCGTTCGGCTCCTTTTTCGGCCCGCTGGTCAGCGCGCCGAAGGACGGGGTCGAGTGGACCCGCGAAGAGCCGACCTATTTCCAGTCCTCGGTGAATATCGACCGCGGCTTCTGTCAGCGCTGCGGTACGCCGTTGACCTATCGCCATCCGGACGGTCTGGAAATCGCCATCGGCGCGTTCGACGACCGCTCCGACCTGAAGCCGCGCATCCAGGTCCACACCGGTTCCGCCATTCCCTGGGTGACGGAGATATTCGACGCGCCGAAGCGCTCGCCCGAGGGCGACTCGGCAAACCGGGAGGAAGGGATGATCTCGTTCCAGCACCCCGACCACGACACTGACAACTGGCCGACGCAGGGATTGCGCCTGTGACCGGACTGCGCGGCCTCTATCCACCGATCGAACCCTACGACAGCGGCATGCTGGACGTTGGCGACGGCCACCGCGTCTACTGGGAGCGTTCCGGCCGGAAGGGCGGCAAGCCGGCAGTCTTCCTGCACGGCGGACCGGGCGGCGGCTTTTCGCCGGACCACCGGCGTCTGTTCGATCCGGCGGTCTACGACGTCCTCCTGTTCGACCAGCGCGGTTGCGGCAGGTCCACGCCGCACGCGGGCCTCGAGGCCAACACGACCTGGCATCTCGTCGCCGACATCGAGCGGCTGCGCGATATGGCGGGCGTGGACAAATGGCTGGTCTTCGGCGGCTCCTGGGGTTCCACGCTGGCGCTCGCCTATGCCGAGACGCATCCCGCCCGTGTCACCGAACTGGTGGTGCGCGGTATCTATACCCTGACGCGCGCCGAGCTCGACTGGTACTATCAGTTCGGCGTCTCGGAGATGTTCCCGGACAAATGGGAGGCGTTCCTTGCGCCGATCCCCGAAGAGGAGCGCGGCGACCTGATGGCGGCCTACCGAAAGCGCCTCGTCGGCGACGACCGCGCTGTTCAACTGGAAGCAGCCCTGGCCTGGAGCCGTTGGGAAGGCCAGACGATCACGCTCCTGCCCGCGCCGGACATCGATGCCCAGCATTCCGAGCACGACTACGCGCTCGCCTTCTCGCGCATTGAGAACCACTATTTCGTCCATGCCGGCTGGCTGGAGGAAGGCCAGCTGCTGCACGACGCGTGGAAGCTCCGGGATATCCCCGGCGTCATCGTCCACGGCCGCTACGACATGCCGTGCCCCGCGAAATACGCGTGGCAGCTTCACAAGGCCTGGCCGAAAGCGGAATTCCACCTCATCGAGGGCGCAGGGCACGCGTTTTCGGAGCCGGGGATTCTCGACCGGCTAGTACGGGCGACGGATGGGTTCGGGGGGAAGGGATGACCCGCGAACGCCTCTACCTCTTCGACACGACGCTGCGCGACGGCCAGCAGACGCCGGGTATCGACTTTTCCGTCGAGGACAAGGTCGCGATCGCGACGATGCTCGACGAGTTCGGCATGGCTTATGTCGAGGGCGGCTATCCAGGGGCGAACCCGACCGACACCGCCTTCTTCGAGCAGAAGCGCACGAACCGCGCATCCTTCGTCGCCTTCGGCATGACCAAGCGCGCCGGCATCTCCGCCTCCAACGATCCGGGGCTCGCCCTGCTGCTGCAGGCGAAGACCGACGCGATCTGCTTCGTCGCCAAGAGCTGGGACTATCATGTGCGCGTCGCCCTCGGCTGTTCGAACGAGGAGAACCTCGAGGCGATCGAAGAGTCCGTTCGGGCGGCGGTCGCCGCCGGCCGCGAGGCGCTGGTCGACTGCGAGCACTTCTTCGACGGGTTCAAGGCAAACCCCGACTATGCGCTGGCCTGCGCGAAGACGGCCTATGTATCCGGCGCTCGCTGGGTGGTGCTTTGCGACACCAATGGCGGCACGCAGCCATCGGAAGTGCGCGAGATCGTGGGGCGGGTCATCGCCTCGGGCATTCCGGGCCGGAACCTCGGCATCCACGCCCATGACGACACCGGCCAGGCGGTGGCGAATTCGCTCGCCGCGGTCGAGGCCGGCGTGCGCCAGATCCAGGGAACGCTCAACGGCATCGGCGAGCGCTGCGGCAACGCCAATCTGGTAACGCTCATCCCGACGCTGATGCTCAAGCCCGCCTATTCGAAGCGTTTCGACACTGGCATATCCAAGGATGCACTCGCCGGCATATCGCGACTGTCGCGCAATTTCGACGAGCTCCTGAACCGCGCGCCGGAGCCGCAGGCGCCCTATGTCGGCGCCTCGGCCTTCGCCACGAAGGCCGGCATCCATGCCTCAGCGCTCGCCAAGGAACCGGCGACCTACGAGCACGTGCCGCCCGAGAGTGTGGGAAATCGCCGCCGCGTCATGGTCTCGGACCAGGGCGGCAAGTCGAATTTCCTGGCGGAACTGAAGCGCCGCGGCATCGATGTCGGCAAATCCGACCGCCGTCTCGACACGCTGATCTCGATCGTCAAGGAGCGGGAGGCGCAGGGCTATGCCTACGAGGGGGCCGACGCCTCGTTCGAATTGCTCGCCCGCCGCACGCTGGGCACCGTGCCCGAGTTCTTCCGCGTCGAAAGCTTCCGATGCATGGTCGAGCGCCGCTACGACGCCAGGGGCAACATCAAGACCGTCTCGGAAGCCATTGTGAAGATTCACATCGACGGCGAGGAGCGCATGTCCGTGGCGGAGGGCAACGGTCCGGTCAACGCGCTCGACATCGCGTTGCGCAAGGATCTCGGCCGCTTCCAGGACGAGATTTCCGACATGGCATTGGTGGACTTCAAGGTGCGCATCCTGAACGGCGGCACCGAGGCGGTCACGCGCGTCCTGATCGAAAGCCACGATTCCACCGGCGCGCGGTGGTGGACGGTGGGCGTCTCCGACAACATCATCGACGCTTCGTTTCAGGCGCTGATGGACTCGATTGTCTACAAGCTGATGAAGAATCGCGAGATGGCAGGACTGGTCGCGGCGGAGTAGGAATGGCAAGGTGAAGGTATTGCCAAGTGCGACGATGAGGTTCGAAGGATGGGTTTCTCGATCTCCTGGATCGCATTCAAGAGTATCCCTCTCACCGAAGCTGCTCTTGCCTTTGGCCTGACACTGAGCGGACAGTCCGACGAGGTGTTCGATTACGACCTCAGCGGTACGCGCGTCGGCGACTGGTCGATCGTCATCTTCAACGACGTCAACCCCGGTCTGACCGACGAAATGGAGCTTGCCCGCTTGTCTCGCGGGGGCGACATCGTAGTCGTCCACGTGATCGAAACGACCATGACTCAGACCAGCGAGCGCTGGCTGGACGGCCGGCGAGTCTGGAGCGTCTGGCATGACGCGCAACTTGGCAACCGTCACCTCGAAGTGGAAGGCGATCTGCCGCCGGCCTACGAGGACATCAAGCGAAAGCGAGTGGCCGAGCAGGAGGAGGAAGACGCGGGGGAGGCGGCAGTCGACTTCATCTCGGAAATCCCGCTCGACCTCGCCGAGCAGATCACGAATTTTCGTCACGACCGAATAGGCCCGGAGTTCTTCGAACTTGTCCCCGGCGATGCCCAAAAGCCGAAGAAGGCGGGCTTTATGAGTATCTTTACCAGTCTGCTACGTGGCGGCCGGAGCTGATATTCGCACTCGTCGTTGTCATTGGCGACAATCGAGCCAGCCCCATCATCGCCTTCGTTGGCGTCGCCACCGGACGGCAAACTATCGTCGCGCAACTACCGGCAAGTCACGAGATCTTTCTGACCGGGTCCCTGCGACGCGCCCTCGCTGCGTCCGCGAGCTTGACCGGATGCTCCATGCCTTCGTTCCATGACCGCACCCGATCTCTGCCGGTGCGCTTGGCGTGATAGAGGGCGGTGTCGGCCCGCTTCTGGATCGTCTCCGAGGAAACGGATTCGGTCTCAGTCTCCGCGAAGGCGACGCCGATGCTGATCGTGACCGTCGGCCGCACGCGCGAGCGCGGATTGGGCAGCCCCGCGGCCGCGACCTTGCGGCGGATGCGATCGGCGACCGCGAGTGCATCGGGTTCGCTCGTATCCGGCAGCAGGATCAGGAATTCCTCTCCGCCGTATCTCGCCACACAGTCGACGTCCGATCGCGTGCAGGCGGTGATGATGCGCGCGACCTCCACCAGGCACCGGTCGCCTTCCAGGTGCCCGAGATGATCGTTCAGCGCCTTGAAGTCGTCGATATCGCACATGAGCACGGCGACCTTGCCGTTGCGCCCCCACAACTCGTCCATCCTCTCCCGCATGAGGTGGCGGTTCGCGGCCCCGGTGAGCCCGTCGATCTTCGACAGCCGCTCGAGACGCCGATTTGTCTGCGCGAGCTCGGCCAGACGCTGCCGATCGCGCAGTTCGAGCAGGAAGGATTTGTGCGCGAGAATGTTCATCGTCCTGCGCGCAAAGACCGTCGCGCCTATGCCGCTGCCGAAGAACAGGACTCCTGCCAGGGCTATGCCTGCATCTGTATCGGCGAAACCGAGTTGAAAGCCGAGGTAAAGCGTCATCGCCAGGACCGCCATGGCCACCGTCTGGATGAACGGCACGCTGAAGATGACGATGGCCGTGATCGCGACAAAGAGCATGATATGGAGGTAGCGATTGAGAAGTACCTCGCCCGCCGCGACGCCCATCCAGCACACCGACATCAGGATGACCAGCATTCCGAGCATCAGGGCCGAGCCCGATACCGCTTCGGAGCGCGGTTTTCGCCATACGTAGGCGACGCCGAGGGCAGCGGGTACAATTGCGCCTGCAGGAGCGATCAGGCCAAGAGCCGCATCTCGCGGCAGCAGGTAGAGGCTCAGGAGCAGCATGGACACGTCGATCAGGACGACCCAGATCATCCACGAGCGGATGACGCTCGCGGTATGTCTCCAGGTGCGCCGCCGGAAAGCCGCAGCGAGGGCTCCTTTGATGCGGATGTCGCGGGTGCGTCCCGAAAGAAGCCGCCCCACGTCGGCCGTGATCTGGGGATCGCGGATGAAGCTGTCGATCGGATCCGAGTCATGCGGCCGGCCATCGCCTTTCGGATGCTGCATCTCTGTTTCCGCGGCGCTGCCGGTTTTTACCGGGTCTGGACGCGCCTCCCTCCCTTCCGCTCGACGATACGCCGAAATCCCTACCGATCGCTGAAGAAGGGGGCGACCCGGCAATCGGTGGGCGTATGTCCCGAGCCGAACTCGCAACGGCGTTGTTTGGTTCTGTTATCAGCCGGGCGATGAAACCCTGTCGCGCAATTCCCCGCTGCGATAGTGTTGTCCAATGAAACTCAGCCAGCGCATAGGCTTCTGCACCTCTGCGGACGGCACCCGCATTGCTATCGCGTCGTGTGGTGAAGGGCAGGTGATCCTGCGCGCCGCACATTGGCTCAGCCACGTCGACTATGACCTCGAGAGCCCGATCTGGCGGCCCTGGCTGCACGCGCTTTCGGCCCGCAACAGGTTCGTCCGCTACGATCCGCGCGGCTGCGGCCTGTCTGACCGTCACGTTGCCGACCTGTCCATCGAAGCGTGGCACGCG
This sequence comes from Mesorhizobium sp., assembly GCA_019635735.1. Lineage (GTDB taxonomy): Bacteria > Pseudomonadota > Alphaproteobacteria > Rhizobiales > Rhizobiaceae > Mesorhizobium_A. Next base: position 440,144 of record JAHBYX010000001.1, on the reverse strand, counting down.
GACCTGGACGCAGTGGCCGCCTCCATTGAGGAGCCGCGTTTCGTCCTCCTCGGGCTGTCGCAGGGCGGCGCCCTCGCCATCACATATGCTTTGAAGCATCCGGAACGGGTGTCGCACCTGGTGCTGCTCAATGCCTATGGGCAGGGCGGGCGGGCCAGGGCGCGGACGGAGGCCGAGCGACTAGAGGCCGAAACCCTCGTCAACTTCGTGCGCATCGGATGGGGTCGCGACAACCCGGCATTCTGCCAGTTCTTCACCAACCTGTTCATACCAGGCGGAACGTCCGAACAGCACCGCTGGTGGGGCGATCTGGAGCGCGTGACGGCAACTGCCGATGTCGCGGCGGAACTGCTTTGGCAAATGCAGGGGATCGACGTCCTCGACCTTGCTGCCAGGCTCAAAGTTCCGACGTTAATCGCGCACAGCCGGGGCGACATGCGTGTGCCCTTCGATGAAGGCTGCAGGTTGACCGCCACCATCCCCGGTGCGCGATTCGTACCGCTCGAAAGCGAGAATCATGTCCTCCTGCCGGACGAGCCCGCCTGGGCGGTATTCCACGCCGAACTTGCCGCCTTCCTCGGACAGGATCGGACGTCGCTCCCGCGTGCGGTCCGCGACGCCGGACTGACGCCCGCCGAGATGGCGCTTCTCGACCTCGTCGTGGAGGGTCTCGACAACCGCGCGATCGCGGAGCGGCTCGGCAAGAGCGCGAAGACCGTGCGCAATCAGTTGTCGGTGATCTTCTCCAAGCTTGGTGTGCACAGCCGCTCGCAGGCAATTGTCATGGCGCTGTCCAGGTAGGTCGGCGGTCAGCCCAGCATCGCCGCCGGGACAGATGTCCCCGTCGAGTGCCTGATTTCAGTTGCCAAGCGGGACAGTCGCCTCATTCGAACCGGCGCGACAGGCGGCATGATCGCCTCTGCGGCACGGCACGAGGCCGACCGGATGCGAGGAGACACCAGCATGACACAGGTTGACGAAACCAAGCTGAATGAACTGGTCGGTCGCGTGCTTGGCGACCTCGGAGGCGCGGTGAGCGTACCGCTGGTGCGGATCGGCGATACGCTCGGCCTCTACGAGACTCTCAAGCGGATCGGGCCGGCAACTGCCGAGGAGGTTGCCGGCGCTGCGGGATGTTCGCCCCGCTATGTGCGCGAATGGCTGTCGGCACAGGCGGCCTCCGGCTACGTCCACCATGAGCGCGGCCGATTTTCGCTGTCGCCGGAGCAGTCCTTCATCTTCGCCGAGCCCGACAGCCCGGTCAATCTGATCGGCGCTTTCGATACCGCGGCCGCGATGGTTGAGAACCAGCCGAAGGTGCAGGCGGCTTTCAAGACGGGTAAGGGCGTCGCATGGGGCGAGCAGGCGGGCTGTATGTTCTGTGCCGTCGCGAGGCTGTTCCGCCCGGGCTATATCAATGCCCTGGTGCAGGAATGGCTTCCCGCGCTGGATGGAGTGACCGACAAGCTAAAGGCAGGTGCGGCAGTGGCCGATGTGGGCTGCGGGCACGGCCTGTCGACGATCCTGATGGCGCAGGCTTTCCCCAGGTCGCGCTTCACCGGCTACGATTTCCACCCTGCCTCTATCGCCGCCGCGACCGCGCATGCCCTGGCGCACGGTGTGACGAATGTGAGATTCGAGGTTGGCCGGGCGCAGGATTTCGCCGGCAGCGGCTTCGATCTGATCACCTGCTTCGACTGCCTTCACGACATGGGCGATCCGAAGACCGCGGCGGCACATATACGGAAGGCGCTCAAGGACGACGGAACATGGATGGTGGTCGAGCCGATGGCTGGCGATGCGCTCGAAGACAACATCAACCCCGTCGGGCGCCTCTACTATTCGGCTTCGACGATGATCTGCGTGCCCACGTCGCTGGCACAGGAGACCGGGCTCGCGCTCGGCGCTCAGGCGGGCGAGAAGCGGCTGACCGAGGTCATCCGGTCGGGCGGCTTCACGCATGTCCGGCGGGCGGCCCAGACCCCGCTCAACATGGTGCTCGAAGCCACGTGACCAAAACGGTGGGCGCCCGTGTTCGACAAGATAGACCACGGGCACTCCCCTTGTTCAGCGGCGTGTAACGAGAGGCCTATTTCTTCGTCCATTCCTCGGTCGACATCTTGCTCGCGCCAAGGTGAGTCCAGATGCCTTCCCACTTGCCGCCATCCTTGGCGACCATGAGGCCGACGCCCAATTCGTCCTCGTCGGCATAGCCGTAGGACAAGAAGCTGTCGTCCCCGACGGCCGATCCTTCCTGCACCGACCCGTCGTCGAACGTGTAGACGAGTTCGTAGACGTCGCCGGATTTCACGATCTGCAGCGTGCCCTGGTAGGTTTCGCCGTCAAGATCGGTGCCCTTGAAGTCGTAATTGCCCGACGGGTCGGCCCAGGCCGCGAACGTGGCGAAGACCAGGACGGCGAAGGCGGTGGCGATGCGTTTCATGGAAATCCCCCCAGTGTAGGCATGTCACACGAGCCCGTGCTACGTGACGACGACATGCGGCAAGATGAATGAAAGGCGCGTCGTCAGGCTCCGAATGGCTGCGACGCGCCGCGCAGCGACGTTAGCATTCCGCATCTGCCGGTCAATCCAGTGCGCGGCTTGTTCGCGACGAGGCGCTGACCCGGCCTGCATTGGACGTGCGGCGAAAGCGCCTAAGCCGCGCTGCGGTCCTACAGCCGCGGCCAGAAGCGGCCGGTGACAGCACGGTAGCGGCCGTAGTCGTCGGCAAGCGGCGAGCGGGCGAAGTTCAGTTCCTCCTCTCGGGCCGCCATTGTGTAGGCGAAGGCAAAGAAGGCGACGATCGCGGCCGACGAGGGCGAGGCCGAGGCGAGCGACCAGCCGGTCCAGAACAGCAGGTAGGACGCGTAGAACGGGTGGCGGATAGGGGCCGTCGGTCAGGAGCCGGGCTGGCCGGTCTGCGTCGAAGACGAAACGCAGGCGTGCCGCGCGCGAGGCCGCGATCGCCCACCAGAACAGCGCGGCGCTCGACCCCTGCAGCGCCAGGCCCGCCAGCGCGAAGGGAAGCGGTTGGTCGGCGACGGCCATCGTCCTGCTCAGCGCCAGCGCGCAGCCGATGACGGCGGCCGAGACCAGCTTGGCGCCGAGCGGAAAGCGCTCCGCCGAAAAATGGTTCTTCGTCGACCAGATGTAGCTGGCGACCATGACCCAGCCGAGGGTGACGACGGAGATATCCAGCAATGAGTGCATGTCGGTGCCTTTGAGCCGCGGGAACGTCGACGTGTTAGGCGAGGGATGTTGTGGTCGGGCTAAAGCGTTTCCTAAAATGCGAGGCGTCGGGCGGGAATTGCCGCCGGCGGGCGGATTCCCCGGGGCGGCCGTGCACCGAGTCCGTTTCCGCCCCCGTGGACCTCGACTGGGAAGGGGCTTGATCCATCAACGCCTTTCACCTGAGCCATCAGCTCTTTGAAATGGCATATCGGCGCGCACATGTGCATAAGGCGCACCATGACGACGGTCACCACCACCGGCGCGCGGCCCGCGCAACCTGCACCATCGGGCGACACTCTCAAGGGTTTCTTCTATGCGCTGGCCGCCTACCTCTTCTGGGGCATCCTTCCGCTCTACATGAAACTGGTTGCGCATCTGCCGACCGTCGAGGTGCTGGCGCATCGCGTGATCTGGTCGGTGCCCATCGCACTGGTCCTGCTCGTCTGGCTCGGCCGCACCTCCGACATTCGCCGCGCCCTGGCCTCGCCGCGCACGATGCTCCAGGCAGCGGTCGCGGCCGCCTTCGTCTCGGTCAACTGGGGTCTTTATGTCTGGGCGATCTCGGTCGACCGGGCACTGGAAACCGCGCTTGGCTACTACATCAACCCGCTGCTGACCGTGCTGATCGGCGCCGTCATCCTGGGTGAGCGGATGAACAGGGCGCAGATGGTAGCGATCGGCTTCGCGGTCGCCGCAGTCGCCGTGCTCACCTGGGAGGCCGGGGGCCTGCCCTGGGTGTCGCTAGGGCTCGCCGCAACTTGGGGGATGTATGCCTTTTTCAAGCGCACGCTTCCGGTCGGCCCGGCTCAGGGCTTCTTTCTCGAGGTTCTGATCCTGCTCGTCCCCGCGCTGGCCTTCGTGACCTGGTTCCAGGCGACGGGGCAGGGGCATCTCTTCGATCGGGGCGGCCACGAGGCGGCCCTCTTCATCGGATGCGGCCTCGTCACCGCGGTGCCTCTGATCGTCTACGCGACCGGCGCCAAGCTGCTGACGCTCTCCACCATCGGCATCATGCAGTACATCGCGCCGACGATCGTCTTCCTGATCGCCGTCTTCGTCTTCGGCGAACCGTTCAGTTCGGTGAAGCTCTTCGCCTTCGTGCTGATCTGGATCGGCCTGGCGATCTACACCTGGTCGTTCCTGACGCGGAGCCGCCCCTCGCAATCGTAGACGGCGCTCACAACCGTTCGATGACGGCGCTGTCGCCTCCGGCGCGGCCGGGCTCCGCGGCTTCCAGGATCGCCGGGACGATGCCTTCGGCCGTGTCGACGACCAGCGGCTGGACCAGGTGGGCGGTGTGGACGAAGCCTTCGGCGCGCATGTGGTCGATCAGCTTGAGCATCGGGTTCCAGAAGCCGTCGATATTGCCGTAGACGATCGGCTTGCGGTGCCGCCCGAGCTGCGCCCAGGTCATGATCTCGACGATCTCCTCGACCGTGCCGATGCCGCCCGGCAGCGCCACGAATGCGTCGGATTCCTCGAACATCCTGTGTTTGCGCTCGTGCATGTCCTCGGTGACGACGAGTTCGTCGAGCCGCGCCAGCGCCGATTCGGTGGCCTCCGTGTTCATCAGGAAGCGGGGGATGATGCCCATGACCTTGCCGCCGGCACCGCGCGCGCCTGCCGCAACCGCGCCCATGATGCCCTTGGTGCCGCCGCCATAGACGAGGCGCAGGCCCGAGGACGCGATGGAGCGGCCGAGCAAACGGCCGGCCTCGAGATAGACCTCGCCCCGGCCGGGCGAGGAACCGCAATAGACGCAAATGGATCGAATCGTGCTCATGAAACCGATAGGGGCCACTCCGCGCAACGCAGGTCAAGCTTCGCCGACACGGCGAATGGTTCGGCGACGCGCCGGAAACGCGGCGTTTTCCTTGTCGCAACTGCCAAAACAGTCTAGACCCCACCTAATTGGCTAACGAAAGCGGGAACATGTTGTCCACACCATTGAAGGCCTTCTTGGGTGTCCTCGGGAGCGTCGTCGTTATCGGTGGTGTCGGCTATGTAAGCGGCGTGTTCGACCGCTTCATCTCGGCTCCCCCAGCCCAGATCGCCGCGATACCGCCCCAAAGCGCGCCGGACAGCAAGCCGGAGCAGCCGGCATCGGTGACCACACCAACCCAGGCGAAACCGAACGTGCCCTCGCAGGACAAGCCTGCCGACGCGCCCGTTGCGACCGACCCGGCCAAGCCCGAGACCGCAAAGGCCGAGATCGTGCCGCCGACCTTCGACATCCTGCGCGTCGAGCCGGACGGCTCGATCGTGATCGCCGGCAAGGCGCCAGGTGGAGCCAATGTCGAGGTCCTGGCCGGCTCCAAGGTGATCGGTCAGGCAGTCGCCGGCCCGGAGGGTGATTTCGCCGTCGTCGTCGACGATCCGCTCGCGCCGGGCAGCTACCAGATCGTGCTGCGTGCGACCGATGAGGACAATTCCATCGCGATGTCGACAGAGACGGCGGTCGTCTCGATTCCGGAGAAGCCGGACGGGCAGGTGCTTGCTTTGGTCGAGCAGCCCGGCCAGCCGAGTAAACTGATCACCGTCCCCGAGCCCATGGTGGCGAAGCCGGCCGAGCCCGCCACTCCAGAGCCGCAGAAACCGGCTGAGACGGCTGCTACCGCACCGCCGCAGCCGGCCGAACCGGCCGCGGCCGCGAAGCCGTCGGCGCCGGACACACCCGCCGCCGCGCCCGCCGAGCCAGAAGAGAAGCCCGCGGAAGTTGCTGTCGCCAAGCCCGAGCCTGTCCAGTCAACTCCGGCTCCCGCGCCCGACCTTCGCGTCGAGGTCAAGGCAATCGAGATCGAGGGCAACAAGGTATTCGTCGCCGGCGTCGCCACGCCGAAGAAGCCGGTGCGCGCCTATGCAAACGAGCTCATGCTGGGCGAGGCACGGTCCTCCGAGACCGGCGAGTTCCTGATCGAGGCGCTGGTCGATCTGCCGGTCGGCGATTACATCGTCCGTGCCGACCTCCTCGCCGACGACGGCGACAAGGTGCTGATGCGCGCGCAGGTACCTTTCCGCCGCGAAGCGGGAGAGGCGGTCGCCGCTGTGGCGCCCGAGCCCAAGCCTGCCGCTCCGTCCGCGCCGGCCCAGCAGCCGGCGCCTGCGACGTCAGGCGCATCGACCGAGCCCCCGGCGCAGGCCACCACACCCGCTCCCGCACAGGCCACAACACCCGCTCCCGCACAGGCCACTACGCCCGCGCCCGCGCAGTCCGCGGCCCAGCCGGCGGGTGCCGCCGAAACGGCCTCGTCTCCGGCCGTATCGGCGGTGACGCAACCGTCCGCGGAAGCGGCCGCAGAGCCTTCAGCGAAACCCGAGCAGCAGGCGTCTGCCGAGCCGCCGTCGGTCACGGCAGCCCCGCTTCAATCTGTCGACGGCGCCGTCATCATCCGGCGCGGCGACACGCTGTGGCGCATCTCGCGCCGGGTCTACGGCCGCGGCGTCCGCTATTCGACGATCTATCTCGCCAACCAGAACCAGATCTCCGACCCCGACCGCATCTGGCCGGGACAGGTGTTCTCGGTTCCGGTCAAGACCAGCGAAGGCGAGAGCGCCGACATGGAGGCGATCGCCGATCAGAAAGCCGCGCCCGAAGAGGTCGGCAAGTCGAGCGCCATTCGCTGATTTTTACCGCGGCCTGCCCGCTCGCGGGTTGCGCGATCTGTATTCATCGTTTATCGCCGATGAACGATGAATATGATCGAACTCCTTCCCCCCGCCGCGCCGGTCGAGGTTGCGTCCCTGGACGCGATGGCCGCCAGGCTCGCAGCGTTGTCGCATCCGGCCCGCCTGCGCATCCTGCGGCACCTGTCCGGCCGGGGAGCCTGCTGCTGCAAGGAAGTGGTCGAGCAACTCGATCTTGCCCAGTCCACCGTCTCCCAGCATCTCAAGGTGCTCGTCGATGTCGGTCTCGTTCGATATTCCCCCGAGCGTCAGCGCTCCCGTTACACAGTGAACACTGAGGAAGTCGCGCGGCTCTCCCGCGCGATGACGCTCTATCTCGACGAATGCACCGCGGCCGGCTGCTGCGGCTGACGACAACAAAAGACCAGGAAACACCCGTGGCCGCCAAGACCGTCTCCGCCGAATCCGGCTCGCTCTGGAACACCCTTTTCAATCTCTGGCCATATATGTGGCCGGCCGGCCGCACCGATCTCAAGTTGCGCGTCCTGTGGGCAACCTTCTTCCTCGTCGTGGCGAAGATCGTGCTGATCCTCGTCCCGTATTTCTTCAAATGGTCGACCGATGCGCTTGCCAAGGACGGCGGACCAATGCCGGACCTGCCGGCCTTCCTGCTCGCTCCGGTCATGCTGGTGATTGCGTATAACCTTGTCCGGATCGCCCAGTGGGGATTCAACCAGCTGCGCGATGCGCTCTTTGCCCGGGTAGGCCAGCACGCGGTGCGCCAGCTCGCCTACAAGACCTTCGTGCACATGCATCGCCTGTCGCTGCGCTTCCACCTGGAACGGCGCACCGGCGGCCTGTCGCGCATCATCGAGCGCGGCACCAAGGGCATCGAGACGATCGTGCGTTTCACGATCCTCAACACCTTGCCGACGATCCTTGAGTTCGCGCTGACGGCGGTAATCTTCGCGGTCGCCTACGGCATCATCTATGTGGTGATCGTCGCCGTCACGGTGGTGGCCTACACCTGGTTCACGGTCTGGGCGTCCGACTGGCGTATCGCCATCCGCCGCGAGATGAACGACAGCGACACCGACGCCAACACCAAGGCGATCGATTCACTGCTGAATTTCGAGACGGTGAAATACTTCAATAACGAGCAGATGGAAGCGCAGCGCTTCGACCGCTCGATGGCGCGCTATGAGGTCGCCGCCACCAAGACCTGGACCTCGCTGGGCTGGCTCAACTTCGGCCAGGGCCTGATCTTCGGCATCGGCATGACCGCCTGCATGGTGCTCTCTGCGCTCGAAGTGCAGGCCGGCACGCAGACGATCGGCGATTTCGTCTTCATCAACGCCATGCTGATGCAGCTTTCCGTCCCGCTCAACTTCATCGGCTTCATCTATCGCGAAATCCGCCAGGGTCTCACCGATATCGAACAGATGTTCGACCTGCTCGATGTGAAGGAGGAGGTGACTGATCGGCCGGGGGCGCGGACAATCGCGGTAAGCGCCGGAGCGATCCGCTTCGACGATGTCCATTTCGCCTATGACGCTAACCGGCAGATCCTGAAAGGCGTGTCCTTCGAGGTGCCGGCCGGCAAGACGGTCGCGATCGTCGGCCCGTCGGGAGCGGGCAAGTCCACCATCTCGCGCCTTCTGTTCCGCTTCTACGATGTCCAGAAAGGCACCATCACCATCGACGGCCAGGACATCCGCGACGTGACGCAGGAGAGCCTGCGCGCGCAGATCGGCATGGTGCCGCAGGACACGGTGCTGTTCAACGACACGATCCTCTACAATATCCGCTACGGCCGGATGAGCGCGACCGAGGAGGAGGTGAAGCGTGCTGCCGATCTCGCGCAGATCTCGAAGTTCATCGAGATGCTGCCCGAGGGCTACAAGTCGATGGTCGGCGAACGGGGCCTCAAACTCTCCGGCGGCGAGAAGCAGCGCGTGGCAATCGCGCGGACCATCCTCAAGGCTCCCCCGATCCTAATCCTGGACGAGGCGACCTCGGCGCTCGACACCCAGACCGAGCAGGAGATCCAGACGGCGCTGGACCTCGTCAGCCGCGGCCGCACCACGCTCGTCATTGCGCACCGGCTCTCAACCGTGATCTCGGCCGACGAGATCATCGTCCTGCGCGACGGGAAGATCGCCGAACGCGGCAATCATCGCGACCTTCTGGCACTGCGAGGGCTCTACGCCTCGATGTGGGACCGCCAGCGCGAAGCGACGGAAGCCGAGGAGCGCCTGCGCCGGGCGCGCGAGACCGACGAGGAGGGTATCATCGTGCGCCGCCGCACCGCGGAGGTGCAGGACTGATCTTCGGCGCCGGGCGTTCACGCCACGGGGTCGAACGCATCGGTCGGCAACCGATCGGCCGCCGCCGCGTTGCGGCAGGGGAGGGATTGGTCTAATCAGTCGCCTGTCCAATCGGAGCCGGCCGTCGCGATGAGCCTTGTCGACAGTATCAAGAGCGCCATGGTGCCCGTCCATCGCGAGGGCTATCCGTTCATCGCCGCCTTCGGCATCGCCTCGCTGGTGCTCGGCCTGATCTGGCAGCCGCTGTTCTGGATCGGGCTGATCCTCACCGGCTGGTGCGCCTATTTCTTCCGCGACCCGCAACGCGTCACCCCCGTAGACGATTCGCTGGTGATCAGTCCTGCCGACGGCATCGTCTCGGCGGTAGGCCCGGCGGTACCGCCGCGCGAGCTCGGTCTTGGCACCGTAGAGATGCTGCGCATCTCCGTGTTCATGAACGTCTTTTCCTGCCATGTGAACCGCTCGCCGGTGCGCGGCCGCATCACCCGCATCGAGCATCGGCCCGGCAAGTTCCTGAATGCCGAACTCGACAAGGCGAGCGAGGAGAACGAGCGCAATGGACTGGTCATCGATGCGCCGCACGGGACGATCGGCGTGGTGCAGATCGCGGGGCTGGTTGCGCGCCGCATCGTCTGCTGGGTCGACGAGGGCTCCTCGATCACGATCGGCGAACGCATCGGATTGATCCGCTTCGGTTCGCGGGTCGACGTCTATCTTCCGGCCGGCGCCCGTCCCCGCGTTGCGGTCGGGCAGACGTCGGTGGCGGGCGAGAGTGTCATCGCCGATTTCAGCGGCGAGCCGGGCTTCCCGCTGGTTCGGGTGTCGTAGAGGATGGAGACGCCGTTCCCTCCCTTCGAGCCGCATGGCGGGCCGGCCCGCCATGGCGCCAAGATCCGCGACATTCCGCTGCGCTTGATGCTGCCGAACCTGATCACGGTCCTGGCGATCTGCGCGGGCCTGTCCGGTATCAGGCTCGCCTTCGAAGGCCGATTCGAAATCGCAGTCGTGATGGTCCTTCTCGCCGCCTTCCTCGACGGAATCGACGGACGCCTCGCACGGGCGCTGAAGGCGACGTCCAAGTTCGGCGAGCAGATGGATTCGCTGGCCGACATCGTCAATTTCGGCGCGGCGCCCGCTCTAGTCCTGTATGCCTACATGCTCGACAGGGCAGGCTCCCTCGGCTGGACAGCCGCGCTTCTCTTCGCCATCGCCTGCGGCCTGAGGCTCGCGCGTTTCAATGTCCAGATCGCCGATCCGGGCCGGCCGGCCTGGATGGCCGACTACTTCACCGGCGTCCCGGCACCGGCCGGCGCCGTTCTCGTGATGCTGCCCGTTTATCTCGGGTTTCTCGGCTTCGAGGCCAATCTCTTCGTCGCCTATGCCGCCTGCGCCTACACCGTGATCGTGGCGGTCCTGCTCGTATCGACGCTTCCCGTCTTTTCCGGCAAGAGTTCGGGCACGAAAGTGCGCGGCGACGTCGTCTTCCCCCTTATCCTGGTGGCCGTGTTCTACGTGCTGATGCTATTCAGCTTCACCTGGGAGACGATGACCGCGACCGCGCTCGCCTATCTTGCCTTCCTGCCCTTCAGCGTGAAGCTCTACGCCCGCCGCCTGCAGCGCGAGAAGCGAGACGCCGACATGGCCAAGGCGGCGGAGCCGTCCGCCTAGGCGGCCTTGTCGATCCCCAGGCTTTCGATCGCGCGCCGCCGGGCGGTGCCGTAATCGATCTTGCCGCTTCCCAGGAGGGGAATGGCCTCGACCTTAAGAATCGCCTCGGGGATCATCAGGTGGGCGGCACCGGACGCCTTGCCGAATGTGCGCAGCTCCGAAACCTCAGCGCTCGCCGCCGTCGTCAGCAGCACGATCTTCTCGCCCCGCTTGCGGTCGGGCACGGCGACCGCCGCGTGCCGATCCTCGGGCCATAATGCCTGAGCCAGCGCCTCGACAGCGCCAAGCGACACCATTTCCCCCGAGATCTTGGCGAAGTGGCGCGCACGCCCCAGGATGGAAAGGTAGCCTTCGCGGTCAAACGCGACGATGTCGCCGGTGTCGTGCCAACCCTCGGGGGGAGGGGTGACGTTTTCGGCCCCTCGGGCCGAGATATAGCCGCGCATCACATTCGGACCGGCAATCCACAGCCTGCCGCCGTCCGCGATTCCCTCCACCGGCTCCACGCGGCTTCGAATGCCGGGCAACAGGCGCCCGACGCTGCCGGGCCGCGAATGGGTGCGCGTATTGACCGCGACGACGGGCGCGGCTTCGGTCAGCCCGTATCCCTCGACGATCTCGGCTCCGAAACGTTCACGCCAGATCCGTCGCGTCTCGGCCTGCACCGGCTCGGCGCCGGCAACCACCAGGCGCAGACTTGCGAAGTCATCGTCGCGAGCTGTGCGCGCATAGGTCGCCAGGAACGTGTCGGTGCCGAACATGATTGTCGGCCGCACCTTCGCAGCCGTCTCAGGGATCTGCTTGAAATGCAGCGGCGAAGGATAGAGATAGAGCCGCACGCCGTAGAGGAGCGGCAGGATCGTTCCGCCCGTGAGGCCGAACGAATGGAAGGCCGGCAACACGTTGAAGAGCGTATCGGCGGGCGAAAAGCCGATGCGAGCCTCGGTCTGTGCCGCGTTGGCGATCAGGTTCTGGTGGGTGAGGACCACGCCCTTCGGCCGGCTGTCGGAACCGGAGGTGAAGAGGATGACCGCCGGCGAGGATGGCTTGGCGCGGGTCAACGGCCAGCGCCAGAGAAGGGCGGCCGAAGTCTTCTCAAACGTCGTCACGCCCTTGCGGATGTCTTCCAGCCAGAGAAATCGCGCCCCGGCCTCTTCGACGGCGGATACGATCTCTGCGAGCTGCGCCTTGTCGACGAAGACGCGGGAGGAAACGACGGTGCGTATCGCGCTGGAACGAATCGCCGTGGCGACGTTGGCGGGGCCGGCAGTGAAATTGAGGACGGTCGCAACGCAGCCGGCTGACTGCAGGCCGACGAAGGACGTTGCCAGGCCGACGGAACTCGGAAGCATCAGGCCGACCGCCTCACCGCCGCTGCTGATCGCTGCGAAGCGTGCGCCGAGAACGCGCGCGGCGATCATCATGTCGCGATAGCTGAGCGCGCCGCTCACCCCGTCCTCGACGATCGTGCGTTCGGGGCCATAGAGCCGTGCTGCGCCGGCGATGGCCGAAAACAGGCTCCGCTGAGGGGTTGCCGCGACGCGCGCCTCGGCCACGCGGTCGAACAGCGCGTTGGATGAGGTCGTCGGCGCACGACCGGGGCGGACGACCGAGGTATCGAGCGAGATCGGCTCGAGTGCGGCGATGTTGAGCCGCGGCAGCCAGCGGCGGGGCGCTTCGGCTTCGGGAGCAAGCGACATCGGCAGATGACGGCTACCGCCGACATGGATCGCGACGATATCGGCCCCCGCCGTCACCGCGATGCGCGCGACCGCGCGGAAGAGGCGGAACGATTTGGCGTCCGGCTCGACCGTCTGCGGGAAATAGACGGCAAGCCGTCCCTTTCCCTTCAGATGGCGTACCAGCCGCCTGCTGACGAATACGTGCGAGGCGTTGAACGCGATGGACCTGGCAAGCGTCCGGAACGGTTCGAGCCAGGACGATCCGGCGGATTCCTCGTCCAGGATGTGGAGCGTGTCTTCAGGCAACAGCGCCAGCATCAGCGCCGGATCGAGCCGCGACTGGTGGCTGATCGCGTAGATCACCGGCGCGTCCGCCTGCCTGGCTATCCGCATGCCGCCGTCGGAAATGCGGAAAGCCACCTTCATCGGCAGATAGAGCACGGCCTGCTGGAAGCTGATTCCGAACCTGTAGACCTGGGCGAGAGCCGCGACGGTGTAGAGCGCGATCACTGCGGCGACGATCATTCCGGTCAGGATCATGCCGTCCTCCGAGCATCAATCTGGCCGCGGCGAACAGATGCCGCGCTTTTTGAGCGGGTTTCAATCGAGCCAAAGACTACTGCAGAGGGTAGCGTGCTGGGCGCGAGCGTCAATCCGCCGTTTGCGGAGCAGGCCGCAGGTGCTGGCTGACGATGATCAGCACGCCGGCCGCGAAGATAAGCGCCGCGCCGACGAATACTTCGTCCCGCGGCACATCGCCCCAGATCAGGTAGCCGAGCACGAAGGCCCAGACCAGCGAGGTATATTCGAACGGCGCGATGACCGAGGCAGGCGCGCGCTTCATGCCTTCGAACAGGCAGAACTGCGCTCCCCCGCCGATCACGCCCGCCCCGGCCAGCATCAGAGCGCCCGTCAGATCCGGCGACTGCCAGACAAAGGCCATGGGGATGCCCGCCGTGACCAGGAAGAAGACGTTGTTGAGCATCATCTGGACCGTCGTCTTCTCGCGCAGCGCGATTTTCCGCAGCAGCACCACCGAAAGACCCCACGCGAAAGCGGCGAAGAGAACCAGGAGAACCGGCAAGGACAGGCCGAGATTGGCGGGATCGCAGGCGATGAAGACGCCGACGAAGCCGGTGAGCACCGCCACCCATTGCACCAGCGAAACCTTCTCGCCCAGCATGGCGATTGCAAGCACCGTCACGATCACCGGCGCGGCGAAGTAGATCGTCGTCAGCTCCGCGAGCTGCAGGTCCTTGGCGGCCGTGTAGTAGGCAAGCCAGGCCGACAGGATCAGGAATGACCGCAGGAACATGGGTCTGATCACCCGCGACGACAGCGTCTCGCGCAGCAGCGTTCCGCCCCCGAAGATCACGCAGCCGACGAGAATCGTCAGGCTGCGAAAGAACAGGATCTGCCACACCGAGAAGGACACGACGATCAGCTTGATCACCGCGTCGTGGAAGCTGAACAGCAGATAGGCGAGGCTCGTCAGCGCGATACCGCCGAGAACCCGGGCACGAGGATCTTTGACGAATATCGTAGCCATCAAGGGTCCAGGGACCGCGCCGGCGGGAGAGGAGGTGTTGAGTGGCGGTAGCCCATGTGCCGAGAATGCGATACGCCCAACCAGCGCCGCGGCGTGAGGCCAGTGACCGCCCGACAGATCCACGAAACGTAATTGCGGCTCGTGCGTTTGGGTGGGCGAGGGAACCTAGTATGACCACAAACCAGATGCTGTCACTCGGCGTCGTCGTGCTGATGATGGCGGCGTTTATGTGGGGACGGTTCCGCTACGATATCGTCGCGGCCTGTGCACTGCTCGCCGCGGTGCTGAGCGGCATCGTGCCGTATGAGAAGGCCTTCTCCGGTTTCAGCGACGACATCGTCGTCATCGTCGGCTCTGCCCTGCTGGTGAGTGCGGCCGTAGCCCGTTCCGGTATCATGGAGGTTGGCATCCAGCGCTTCGCTCCGGCGGTCACGCATGTGCGAAGCCAGCTCATCCTGCTGGTGGCGGTAGTGACGGTGCTCTCGGCCTTCGTCAAGAACATCGGTGCGCTGGCCATCATGATGCCGATCGCGTTTCAGTTTGCGCGGCGCTCCAGCGTGTCTCCGTCGGTGTTTCTCATGCCGATGGCCTTTGGATCGCTGCTCGGCGGCCTGATGACCCTCATTGGAACCTCGCCCAACATCATCGTCTCGCGCATGCGCCTTGAGATCGGCGGCGAGCCGTTCGGCATGTTCGATTTCACCCCCGTCGGCGCCGCCCTGGCGCTGGTCGGCCTCGTCTTTCTGGCGCTGTTCTACTGGCTGCTGCCGTCGCGCACGCGCGAAACAGCTTCCCTCCACGAGGCGATCGACATCAAGAACTATGTTTCCGAGGCGCGCGTCGCTGCGGATTCGACCATGCTCGGCAAGACGGTTGCCGACCTTCTCAAGCTTTCGGATGGCAATGCGATGGTCACCTCGATCATCCGCAGCCGCGGCCAGCGTGTCACGCCGCTGCCGGACGCGATCCTGAAGGAAGGCGACATCCTGCTTCTCGAGGGCGATCCCGAGGCGCTCGACAAGCTGACGACACGCGGGCGGTTGAAGCTCAGCAACGACCGCCGGGAGAAGCGCACGCGCAACATGTCGGAAATCGGCGCGGTCGAAGCCGTGATCGGCGAGAGTTCGTTCCTTGTCGGCCTCTCGGCGCAGAGGCTGGAGCTGCACGACCGCTTCAACGTCAACCTGCTCGCCGTCAGCCGCAAGGGCGAGAGGATCACCGAACGGCTCAGCGAAGCGGTGCTGCGCATGGGCGATGTGATCGTGCTGCAGGGTGACCGCGACCGTCTGCCGGAAATCCTGCGAGAGCTTGGCTGCCTGCCGCTCGCCGAGCGGCCGATCAAGCTCGGCAGCGTGCGGCGCGGATTGGTGCCGCTGGTCATCCTGCTGGCCGCGATGGGCGCGACGGCGCTGTCGCTGGTGCCGGTGCCGGTGGCCTTCTTCGCCGCCGCGGTTGCAATGGTCTTGTTCAAGGCGGTGCCGGTGCGCGAGGTATACGGCGCTATCGACGGTCCGATCCTGGTCATGCTCGCGGCACTCATCCCCGTCTCCGACACGCTGCGCGCCACCGGCCTCACGGACATCGCCGCTTCAGAACTGGCAGATATCGCGCGGACGCTTCCGTCGTGGGGTGCGCTCGGGCTCATTCTGGTCGCCGCGATGGCCGTGACGCCCTTCCTCAACAATGCGGCCACCGTCCTCGTCATGGCGCCCATAGCCGCGGGCTTCGCCGCGGGTCTCGGCTACCGCCCGGAAGCCTTTCTGATGGCAGTGGCGATCGGCGCAGGCTGCGATTTCCTCACCCCGATCGGCCACCAGTGCAACACGCTGGTCATGGGTCCCGGGGGCTACCGGTTCTCCGACTATCCGCGCCTCGGGCTGCCGCTCTCGATCCTCGTCGTTCTCGTCGCCGTGCCGATGCTTCTGATGGTCTGGCCGGTGAACTGACCCTTGCGGGGAAGGCCGGCCTGTCGGATAAGCGCGCCACCATTCAAGGGAGACTGACATGACCATCCGCCGCATCGAACCCGGAACACGCATGAGCCAGGCCGTCGTCCATGGCGACAGGGTCTATCTCGCCGGCCAGGTCGGCGCGCCGGGCAAGAGCGTGACCGAGCAGACGAC
The DNA here is from genome assembly GCA_019635735.1 of Mesorhizobium sp. Taxonomy (GTDB): domain Bacteria; phylum Pseudomonadota; class Alphaproteobacteria; order Rhizobiales; family Rhizobiaceae; genus Mesorhizobium_A. Next base: position 423,939 of record JAHBYX010000001.1, on the reverse strand, counting down.
CGCGATCCTGGCCGAGATCGACCGGCTACTGGCGCTGGCCGGCTCCGACAAGTCGAAGATCCTGACAGCCCAGATCTGGCTCGACGACATGCGCGACTTCGCCGAGATGAACGCGGTATGGGACAGCTGGGTCGACAAGGCCAACCCGCCCGCTCGCGCCACCGGCGGCGCGCCGTTGGCAACCCCCGACTACCGCGTCGAGATCATCGTCGTCGCGGCGCTCTGAGTCCTCGTTGAAACGAGCTCTGTTCATCTGTTCGGCCAATCGGCTCCGAAGCCCGACGGCCGAGCAGGTGTTTTCGCAATGGCCGGGGGTCGAAACGGATTCCGCCGGCCTCTCGAACGACGCTACGACCGTGCTCTCGCCCGAGCAATTGCGGTGGGCCGATGTGATCTTCGTCATGGAGAAGGCGCATCGGAACAAGCTGTCGCAGCGCTTCAAGGCCCATCTTGGCGGCAAGCGCGTCATCTGCCTTGAGATTCCAGACGACTACGACTTCATGGACCCCGCCCTGGTGCGGTTGCTTGAAGCCAAGGCTGGACCGTTCCTGCGCTGACTACTGCTGCTCCTTCTGAGGCGGCGGCTCGACGCCGGGGCCGGCGGGGGTCGGATAGTCGTCGTAGGTCTCGCCTTCCATGAAGGACGAGGCCGTCGGGACGCACTGCAGCGACCAGCCCGGATCCGTCGGAGTCTTCTTGTATTCCTCGATCGCCGCGACGCATTCGTCGCGAGTGTCGAAGGCGCTCGGCATGACGGCCATTCCGCCGCCCGGTCCGGCGACGACCAGATACCAGATGTAGACGGCTGTTGCGGACATGTCGGCTCCTCAACGATGCATTGACGCATACTGATGTGAGATCGCGGCGCGATGCTGACGCGCGACAGGAATTCTATTCGGGCAAGCGGTAGTCCGTCCAGCCACCCTTGCGCACGTTCCAGATCCGCCCGGTGTCCGTCAGCGTCGGGCTCGCGAGAGGCAGCATGCTCGCGGCCACGTCGGCGGGAACGGGCAGCGTGTCCGGGTTCTCTCCCGGCATCGCCTGTGCGCGCATCGCGGTGCGGGTGGCGCCGGGATCGACGATGTTGACCCTGAGCGGCGAATTCTTCGTCTCGTCGGCCCAGGAGCGCGCCAGCGCCTCGACGGCGGCCTTGGAGGCCGCATAGGGCGCCCAGAAGGCACGGGCGGAATGGGCCGCACCCGACGACATCACGATGGCGCGGCCGGCGTCCGACAGGCGCAGCAACGGGTCGAGCGAGCGGATAAGCCGCCACGTCCCGGTGACGTTGACCGCCATGACCTTGTCGAACACCTTCGCCTCGACATGGCCGATCGGGGCGATGACACCGAGGACGCCGGCGTTTGCGACGAGGATATCGAGTTTGCCCCAGCGCTCGTGGATCGAGCCGCCGAGCCGGTCGATGCCGGCCATATCGGTCAGGTCGAGCGGCACCAGCGTCGCCGAGCCGCCGGCGGCCTTGATCTCGTCGTCCAGTTCCTCCAGTCCGCCGACGGTGCGCGCCACCGCGATGACGTGCGCGCCCGCCGCAGCCAGTTGCTTCGCCAGATGATAGCCGATGCCGCGCGACGCGCCGGTGACGAGCGCGATGCGCCCCGTGAGGTCGGGTATTTCGGTCATATTGTCTTCCGGCCCTATGCCCGCGTCGCCAGCACCGAGAGCTGGCGCACATTGTCGGCGCCTTCATGGTCGGTCAGGCGCGTGGGGTACTGCGTGGTGAAGCAGGCGTCGCAGAACTGCGGCTGGTCGTTGTCGCGCGCGGCCTCGCCGACGGCGCGATAAAGCCCGTCGATCGACAGGAAGCCGAGGGAATCGACGCGGATGAAGTCTGCCATGTCCTTGACCGACATACGGCTCGCCAGCAGCTTCGCCGTCTCCGGCGTGTCGACGCCATAGAAGCACGACGAGCGTGTCGGAGGCGAGGCAATGCGCATGTGCACTTCCTTCGCGCCCGCGTCGCGCACCATCTGCACAATCTTCTGCGAGGTAGTGCCGCGCACGATCGAATCGTCCACCAGCACCACCCGCTTGCCTTCGATCATCGAGCGGTTGGCGTTGTGCTTCAGCTTCACGCCCATGTGTCGGATGGAGTCGCCCGGCTGGATGAAGGTGCGGCCGACATAGTGGTTGCGGATGATGCCGAGTTCGAAGGGCAGCCCCGCCGCCTGCGCGAATCCGATCGCAGCCGGCGTGCCGGAATCCGGCACCGGGACTACGATGTCGGCGTCGACCGGGTTCTCGCGAGCAAGCTCGATGCCGATCTTCTTGCGGACGTCGTAGACGTTGCGGCCCTCGACCGAGGAGTCCGGCCGGGAGAAATAGACATATTCGAAAATGCAGAAGCGCGATTTCTGCGGCTCGAAGGGGAACAGGCTCTCGATACCCTTGGGCGTGACCACGACCATCTCGCCGGGCTTCAAATCGCGGACGAAACGCGCCCCGATGATATCCAGAGCGCAGGTCTCGGAGGCGAGGATCCATGCGCCGTCGAGGTCGCCCAGCACCAGCGGGCGGATGCCGAGTGGATCGCGGCAGCCGATCATCTTCTTCGACGACAACGCCACCAGCGAGAATGCGCCCTCGATCTGGCGGACGGCATCGATGAAGCGGGAATTCAGGTCCCGCTCCTTGCTCATCGCGACCAGGTGAAGGATCGTCTCGGTGTCGGAGGTGGAGGAGAAGATTGCGCCCTGCTTCTGCAGCGTGCGCTGCACGGTCATCGCATTGGTCAGGTTGCCATTGTGGGCGACCGCGAAGCCGCCGTCTGCGAGTTCGGCGAAGAAGGGCTGGATGTTGCGCACGCCGGCGCCGCCGGTCGTCGCGTAACGCGTGTGGCCGATGGCGCGGCTGCCTTTCAGGCTGTCGATCACCGCTTGCTTGGTGAACGTGTCGCCGATCAGGCCGACATGCCGCTCGACATGAAACTGGTTGCCGTCGAAGGAGACGATGCCTGCCGCCTCCTGGCCGCGATGCTGCAGTGCATGCAGTCCGAGCGTGACGATTGCGGCCGCATCCTGCCGTCCGAAGATGCCAAAGACGCCGCATTCGTCGTGGAAGCGGTCGTCGTCCGAGGAAAACGGAGTGTCATGCACGTCAGCCATTGTCGTGCTCCTCAAAGAAACACCCCGCGGAGGCCGCGGGGATGGATTCAGTTGTTCGTGTCGCCTTCGGCATCCGGTGCCGGTTCGGCCTGCGTATCGCCGCCCGCCGGCGGCGCCTCGTCGTTCGACCCGAGCGGCAGCTTGCTCAGGATCGATTTCTCCGGATCGTCCGGCAGCAGTGCCTGCAGGCGCTGGCCGATCGTCTCAAGAAGCGGGCGGGATTTCGCATTCGCCACCCACGCAGGCTGGTTGGTGCCGACCAGCCAGTTGAAGAACAGCAGGCCGACGGCGACGACGAGCACGCCGCGCGCCGCGCCGTAGAGGAAGCCCAGCGTCCGGTCGAGCGCGCCGACCCGGCTGTCGATGATGAAGTCCGCAATCTTCATCGTGATCACCGTCACCACGATCAGGGCGATGAAGAAGACGATGGCCGCCGAGACCGCGAGCGCCAGCTGCGCGTGGTCGACGTAGGGCGTCACATAGGGGAGCACCATCGGGTAGAAGAAGAAGGCGGCCGCCGCGGCCGCGGCCCAGGATGCGATCGAGAGCACTTCGCGCGAGAGCCCGCGCACCATCGCCAGCATGGCGGAGACGAGGGTGAAGCCGACGAGAATTCCGTCCAGCAATGTGATCGGCATTGTGTCTCCCGCTGTCTAGGCCGCCACGTCAGTCGTCATCGCGGCGGCGCTTCGATCCGGCGATCCGCGCGACGAGATCGGCGAGGTGCTCGGGCTGGAACGACTGGATCGCGAGCGCGGTCGGAAGTTCTCCCGACGATGCGGGCATCACCGCCTGCCGGAACCCGAGCTTTTCCGCTTCCTTGAGACGCTGCGCCGCGTGCGCCACTGGCCTGATGGCTCCCGATAGGCTGATTTCGCCGAAATAGACGCTATCGGCCGGAAGGGCAAGTCCGGTCAGGGACGAAACCAGCGCGGCGGCAACCGCAAGGTCGGCGGCCGGTTCGGTGATGCGGTATCCGCCTGCAACGTTGAGATAGACGTCGTGGGTGGCAAAGCGGACGCCGCAATGCGCCTCCAGCACGGCCAGCACCATCGACAGGCGCGCGCTGTCCCAGCCGACGATCGACCGTCGCGGCGTGCCGAGCGGCGAGGGCGCGACGAGCGCCTGGATTTCGACCAAGACCGGGCGGGTTCCCTCCATGCCGGCAAAGACGGCGGCGCCGGGCGCCTTGCCGCTGCGCTCGCCGAGGAAGAGTTCGGAGGGGTTGGCGACATCGCGCAAACCCTTGTCGGACATCTCGAACACGCCGATCTCGTCGGTCGGGCCGAAGCGGTTCTTGATCGTCCTGAGGATGCGGTAGTGATGGCCGCCTTCGCCCTCGAAATAGAGCACGGCGTCGACCATGTGCTCGACGACCCGCGGGCCGGCGATCTGGCCGTCCTTGGTGACGTGGCCGACCAGCACGATCGCCGCACCCGTCGACTTGGCGTAGCGGATCATCGCCTGGGCGGCGGCCCGCACCTGCGTCACCGTGCCCGGCGCCGATTCGGCGAGGTCAGTCCATAGCGTCTGGATCGAATCGAGGATCACCATGTCCGGCCGCTTGCCGTCGGCAAGCGTGGCAAGAATGTCCTCGACATTCGTCTCGGCGGCGAGTTCGACCGAGGAATCCGCAGCGCCCAGCCTCTGCGCGCGCAGCCTGATCTGCGCCACCGCCTCTTCGCCAGAGACATAAACGACCCGGTGTCCGCGCCGGGAGAGCGCGGCGGCCGCCTGGGTCAGCAGCGTCGACTTGCCGATGCCGGGATCGCCACCCACCAGCAGCGCCGAACCGCGGACGAAGCCGCCGCCGGTTGCACGGTCGAGCTCGCCGATGCCCGACACGATGCGCGGCGCGTCCTCGATCTCGCCCGACAGGCTGGTCAGCGCGACGGCGCGTCCCTTTCGCGCGCTCTTCAGCGATTGCGGACCCGAGCCGATGCCGCCGGCGGTGCCTTCCTCGACCAACGTGTTCCACTCGCCGCAGGCGTCGCACTTGCCGGCCCAGCGCTGATGCACGGAGCCGCAATTCTGGCAGATGAACTGGGTGCGGGGCCGGGCCATCAGCGCCCGCTCTCGACGTAGCGCCGGTGGTAGCGCCGGCCGAGCGAGGTGAGCAGTTCGTAGGAAATGGTGCCCGCGGCGGCTGCCGCCTCTTCGATCGGCAGGTTCGGACCGAAGAGCTCGATCATGTCGCCTTTTGCCACCATGCCAGGACCAAGGTCGGTGACGTCGAACATGGTCAGGTCCATCGTGATGCGGCCGAGGATCGGCGCGCGCTGGCCCAGGATGAAGCCGTGGCCGGCCGGACGATTCGTCTGCCTGAACGCCACGCCCGTCGCGGATCCCGCGCGCGGATAGCCGTCTGCGTAGCCGATCGCCGCCACCGCGATGATCGTGTCGCGCGTGAGCGTCTGCGTCGCGCCGTAGCTCACCGTCTCGCCCGCCCGCGCGTGACGGATCTGCGCCACCCGCGCTTCGGCGGTCACCACCACCCGCATCGGATTCGCGGTGCCGGGCAGGATCGCACCACCGTAAACAGCGATGCCGGGCCGAGTGACCGAGCCGTGATATTCCGCCCCGAGCAGGATGCCGGCCGAATTTACCAGGCTTGATTCAATGGCTGGAAAAGCTGCCGCAACCTCTTGAAACGACTCCAGTTGGCGGCGGTTCATCGGATGCGCCTGATCGTCCGCGCAGGCGAGGTGGCTCATCACCAGCACCGGGTCGATCGCCTGCGTCAGCGCGTTCTCCTCGGCGAAGGCGAGCGCTTCCTCGACCGTCATGCCGAGACGGTTCATGCCGGTGTCAACATTGATCGTGCAGGGCAGCCTGACACCGCTCACACCGCAGAATGTCTCCCAGAGACGAACGTCGACCGGCGAATTGAGCACCGGAATCAGGCGGTCCTGGAGGTAGAGACTGCCGGATTCTTCCGAGAACAATCCGTTGAGCACATAGATCGTCGCCTCGGGCACCGCCCGCCGTACAGCGGCACCTTCCTCCGGCAGCGCCACGAAGAACCGGGTGCAGCCGGCATCGCTGAGCGCGGGGGCTACGCGATCGATGCCGAGGCCGTAGGCGTCGGCCTTGACGACGCCGGCCGTAACGGCCGGCGCGCAGACTTGTGCCAGCGCCGCGTAGTTCGCCTTCAGCGCCTCGAGATCGATCGTCAGGCTTGCGCCGGCAAAACGCATTTCGGGGCCGGCGACGTTTTGGCTGTCGGGAGCCACGTCTATTCGAATCTCTCGGGCAGGTGATGCTCTTCGGCCAGGTCCGAGAAGCGGGTGAACTCGCCGTGGAAGGCGAGCGACACGGTGCCCGTCGGTCCGTGGCGCTGCTTGGCGATGATGACCTCGGCCTTGCCGCGCGCCTCGTTCATCTCATTCTCCCACTTCACATATTCCTCGGTGCCGAATTTCGGCTCCTTGTTCTTGAGGTAGTATTCCTCACGATACACGAAAATGACCACGTCGGCGTCCTGCTCGATCGAGCCGGATTCGCGCAGGTCGGAGAGCTGCGGCCGCTTGTCGTCGCGACTTTCCACCTGGCGGGAGAGCTGCGAGAGCGCGATGATCGGCACGCCGAGCTCCTTCGCCAGCGCCTTGAGTCCAGTCGTGATCTCGGTGATTTCCTGCACGCGGTTCTGCGATGCCTTTGCGCTCGAACCCTGCATGAGCTGGATATAGTCGATCACGATGACGTCGAGGCCGCGCTGCCGCTTCAGTCGCCGCGCACGTGCGGCAAGCTGCGCGATCGAGATGCCGCCGGTCTGGTCGATATAGAGCGGGATCTTCTGCAGCGTCTGCGTGCAGGCCACCAGCTTCTCGAAATCTGCTTCCGTGAGGTCGCCGCGCCGGATCTTGGAGGAGGGGACTTCCGCCTGCTCCGAAATGATGCGGGTGGCGAGCTGTTCGGCCGACATTTCGAGCGAGAAGAAACCGATCACGCCGCCGTTCGCGGCCTTGAACGAGCCGTCGGCCTGCTGGGCGGGAACATAGCTTTCCGCGATGTTGAAGGCGATGTTGGTGGCAAGCGACGTCTTGCCCATGCCCGGACGGCCGGCGATGATGATGAGGTCGGATGCCTGCAGGCCGCCCATTCGGTTGTCGAGATCGCGCAGGCCCGTCGCGACGCCCGACAGGTGTCCGTCGCGCTGATAGGCGGCGGCGGCCATATCGATGGCGGTGCGAACCGCATCGCCGAAACTCTCGAAGCCGCCGTCGTAGCGTCCCGTTTCCGCCAGTTCGAAAAGGCGGCGCTCGGCGTCTTCGATCTGCTCGCGTGGCGCCATGTCGACCGGCGCGTCGTAAGCGATGTTGACCATGTCCTCGCCGACGGTGATCAGCGCGCGCCGCGTCGCCAGGTCGTAGATCGCACGTCCGTAGTCGGCGGCGTTGATGACCGTCACGGCCTCGGCCGCGATGCGGGCCAGATAGTGCGGCACGGTCAAATCGCCGACCTTGCCGTCGGCGGGCAGGAAGGTCTTGATCGTCACCGGGTTGGCCATCTTGCCCATGCGAATCAGCTCGCCCGCAACCTCGAAGATCTTGCGGTGCAGCGGCTCGTAGAAATGTCCCGGCTTCAGGAAATCGGAAACCCGGTAATAGGCGTCGTTGTTGACGAGGATGGCGCCGAGGAGGGCCTGCTCGGCCTCGATGTTGTTCGGCGCCTCGCGATAGAGCGGCGTCTCCGCAGGAGCGGTCTTGCGCAGTGCTTCAGCCATGATGTCCCGTCACTTCCCTCGGGAATGAGCTAACAGAACGACGCGCTCGCCGGGGCGATTTTCCTGCAGAACTGCCCACGATTCACAGGCGCGGCAAACAGTGGACAGATTCGCCATTGACGCGAATCGAACGCAGAGCATAGCGCCAAGGGATCAGGAACAAAACGGGAATAGTATTGTCGCCGCCAGTTCGCCGCCGGAAATCCGGCGCATTGTCCGCGCCTTAACCCGATGGCAAGCTGCCTGGGACAGCTTGGCACTGCAGTCAGTCAGAATCCCCGACCATTCTTTCGTGCGTCCGGCTGGACGCACCGCGCTCTGGAGAAGCCGGCCGTGACCATAGAATTCGCCGACACGAGAGAAACGCTCTACGCCGCGCTGACCCGGGCGATCGATTCGATCGACGGGCCGACCGTCACGCTTCGCAGGCTGCTGTCCCTCGTGGGGGAGCACGGCTTGCTCTTCCTGTGCGCCCTGCTGACCATCCCGTTCCTCATTCCGGTCTCGATTCCCGGTGTCAGCACGGTGTTCGGCGCCGCGATCATCCTCGTCGCCATCGGCATCACCACCAATCGCTTGCCCTGGCTGCCCGACCGGCTGATGGACAAGGAGATGGATGCGGTGAAACTCGCCGGCATCCTGAGGCGGGGCGCTAATGTCGTGGCTAGGGTGGAGGCCTATATCCGCCCCCGCGCCCAGGCCATCACCGGCAGCGGTTTCGCCAGCCGCGTCAACGGCCTTGCGCTGATCCTCGCAGGTAGCCTCCTGATGGTGCCGCTCAGCCTCGTCCCGTTCTCGAACACGTTGCCTGCCTTCGCGATCCTGTTGCTCGCGATTGGAATGTCGCAGCGGGACGGCGTCGTCGTCCTGGCCGGCTACGCGATGATCGTCGCGACGATCGTCTACTTCGGTGTCCTCGCCTGGCTCGCCTTTGCTGCGGGCAAGGGGCTCCTGGGCCTCTTCGGCGGCTGATCGGCTTCCTCGCCAGACTGTGCCGACCGCTCGCGCGGCCGATTGTTCTCGGCGTCGTCGCGCAGCCGGTGTTCCGCCTCGGCGATGTAGTCTCGCGTCATCGGCAGCACCGCGTTCGATTTCGTCAGCTGGATCTGGAAGACGACGAGGTCCTGCCAGCGGAACGAGGCTTCGGACGCCGCGAGGTAGAACTCCCACATCCGGCAGAAGCGCTCGTCGTAAAGCGCCTTCGCCTTGTCCCGGTTGGCGAGGAACCGTTCGCGCCAGTGCTTCAGCGTTTCGGCGTAGTGCAGGCGCAGCACCTCGACGTCGGTGACCACGAGCCCCGATCGTTCGACCGCCGGCAGGATCTCGGACATCGCCGGGATATAGCCTCCCGGGAAGATGTATTTGCGGATGAAGGCGTTGGTCGCCACCGGCCGGCCGGTGCGTCCGATCGAGTGCAGCAGCATCACGCCGTCCGGCTTGAGCAGCGAGGCCGCCTTGTCGAAGAAGGTCTGAAAGTGGTTGACGCCGACATGCTCGAACATGCCGACCGAAACGATGCGATCGAACCGCTCCTGCAGGTCGCGGTAGTCGCGCAGTTCGAAATGGACGTGGTTGTCGAGACGCTCGGCCTGCGCCCGCTGGCTGGACACCGCATGCTGCTCGGTCGACAGGGTGACGCCGAGCACGCTCGCGTCGAAATGGCGCGCAAGATAGAGGCCGAGCCCGCCCCAGCCTGAACCGATGTCCAGGACATCTAGGCGCGGGCTCATGCGCAACTTCGCCGCGATGTGACGCTTCTTGGCGTCCTGCGCCTCTTCGAGCGTCATGTCCGGCCGTTCGAAATAGGCGCAGGAATACTGCATGTCCGTGTCGAGGAAGAGCCGGTAAAGCTCGCCCGAAAGGTCATAGTGGCTGTGGACGTTGGCCCGGGACCGGGCCGCATTGTTCATCTGGTGCAGCCGGCGCAGCCCGTAGCGGAGGCCTTCGATCGCCCGCGCCCAGACCGCTTCAACCCCGGCCGGGCCCATGTTCTGATAGGCGATCCGCAGCAATTCGAAGATATCGCCTTCGACGATGTCGAGGTCGCCGTCCATATAGGCTTCCGGCAGTGCGAGCGACGGGTCCAGCGCGATCCCAAGTTCCGCATGACGCGAACGGATGACGACGTGGACATGCTGGCCCGATCCGTCGCCGAAATGGACGGATATGCCCTTTGGACCGGTCACTGTCAGATCTCCCGTCCGGACCAGACCGCTGACCACACTCTTCAAGAGCCTGTTCATCACGCAATCCCCGAAATCCAGGTGGTGTCGATTATAGACCGTCCGCCGGTTTCGGCAATTACGCCAGCCGGGCAACAAAAAAGGCCCAGGCGTTGCCGCCTGGGCCTTCGGTTGGTTCGGTCGGAGTGTCTAAGACTACTCCTCGTCGCCTTCCTCCGCCGTCGGATCGAAGAAGGCGTCCGGACGGGCGTTCTCGTTGATGTCGTCGCCGTAGATCGCCTCGGCGGTCGTCAGCGTCTCGCCCTTGGCCTGGCGCTCGGCCTCGTCGACGGAGCGGGCGATATTGAGCGTGATCGTGACCTCGACCTCGGGGTGGAGCATGATCGCGACGTTGCGCACGCCGATCTCCTTGATCGGCTGGTTCAGCTCGACCTGGTTGCGCGAGACGGTGAAGCCTTCCGCGGTCAGAAGTTCGGCGATGTCCCGGGTCGAGACCGAGCCATAGAGCTGGCCGGTTTCGCCGGCGGAGCGCACGGCGATGAACGACTTGCCGTCGAGCTTGTCGGCGACCTGCTGGGCCTCGGTCTTGCGCTCGAGGTTGCGGGCTTCGAGTTGGGCGCGCTGGCCCTCGAACTTCTTCTTGTTCGCGGCGTTGGCGCGCAGCGCCTTGCCCTGCGGCAGGAGGAAGTTGCGGCCGAAGCCGTCCTTGACCTTGACGGTGTCGCCCATCTGGCCGAGGCGGGGAATACGTTCGAGAAGAATGACTTCCATGGTTCCGTTCCTTTTCGTGTCGCCGTGGGTCGGCGGTGATGGCATGCGCGATCGGAAAGGAAGCAGCGGCCGGTGAGGCCTTTATGCGCTGTCCTGCCGTCGCGGCAGTTAGGGCTATGTCGCCCAACTCGGGATTTGCATAAGCCTGCCGCGCCCGTCGCGGAAGGAGAGGCGGGCGGCCGTGGCCGCCCGCTTCGTCAGTTCGTCAGCGCACCACGTAGGGCAGGAGCGCGAGGAAGCGGGCACGCTTGATCGCCTGGGCGAGTTCGCGCTGCTTCTTCTGGCTTACCGCGGTGATGCGGGACGGCACGATCTTGCCGCGCTCGGAAATATAGCGCTGCAGCAGACGCACGTCCTTGTAGTCGATGCGCGGCGCATTGGCGCCCGAGAACGGGCAGGTCTTGCGACGGCGGTGGAAGGGGCGCCGCTGCGGCGCGGAAACGGTCTCGGCCATTATTCTGCTGCTCCTTCGAAGTTCTCGCGCGGACGGCGCGGGCCACGGTCACCACCGTCACGGTCGCCGCCGAAGCTGCGGGGCGGACGGTCGCCGCGGTCGCGGTCGCCGAAGCGGGCGGGGCGGTCACCCCTGTCGCCGCGATCGCCACGGTCGTCGCGGTCGCGCTTCTGCAGCATCGCCGACTGGCCTTCCTCGTGCCTCTCGACCTTGATGGTCATGAAGCGCAGGACGTCTTCAGACAGGCCCATCTGGCGCTCCATCTCCTTCACGGCGGCAGCCGGAGCGGTGATGTCCATGAGGGTGTAGTAGGCCTTGCGGTTCTTGTTGACGCGGTAGGTGAGGGACTTCAGTCCCCAGTTCTCGACCCGGCCGACCGAGCCCCCGCCAGCGGTGATGACGCCCTTGTACTGTTCGACAAGTGCATCGACCTGCTGCGGCGAGAGGTCCTGCCGGGCAAGGAACACATGCTCGTAAAGTGCCATTCGTTCTTTGCCTTTCTTCGTTTCACTGTCGGTCCCGGCGGCAAAAGCCTCTGCAACTTCTCTTGGACCCTAAGGCGACCCTGCGGCCTCTTGGGGGAAGAAAGGAGCATCACGAGACGGTCGAGAGCGGAGACACGGGAGGCGGAAGGATTTTTCCTTCACGGCGGAGGTTCAAACCTCCGGCCCTCCGTTCAGCCCCCAGCTGGAACCGGCAGATTGCGGGCGCTTATACAGGGTTTCGACCGGATGGCAAGCGCGGACCAGGCGAAGGACCTGCGATAAGCGGTCCCACCGGCGACCGTTTCGGGAAGAAGCGCTTCGAGCCGTATTTCTCGCCGAACAATGCGTCGTATTGCAGCATACGCATGTCGGTGACCAACCGGTCGGGCTGCTTGCTCCGCGACCAGTCCCGTATGCCTTTGCCGTCCGCGCCAATGAGGAGATGCCGGTCGACGACCCTGTAGCGGTCGTGCAGTTCGCCGAGCAGGCCGGTGTAGTAGGGATGTTCGATCCCCGCCTGCCTCAGCACCAGGAGCGGCATGAAGGAAGGGCTGACCGTGCCGATGTCCTCGGCGCTGCCCTTGCGGTTCGACCAGACGACCAGCGGCGTTTCCCGCACGCGCTTCATCTCGCCGGCCGATCCTGTGCGCGGCGCCACGTTGTCGTCGAGGAACCCCGTCCCGACATAGGCGGGACCCAGCGGCGGCAGGTGGTCGCCGAAATAGGCGATCACGGTAGGCCGCTCGCGCTTTTCCGCCCATTCGATCAATCGGCGCATCGACTTGTCGGCGTCGTGCATGCCTTCCGCGAAGGTCGCGATCGAGCCGCGCGTCCAGTCGTCCATCCTGCCGCCGACCTTGATCGACTCCTGCGGGTACCGGCCGGGCTCGTAGGGACCGTGGCTTTGCAGCGTCACCGCAAAGAGGAAGAGCGGGTCTCTGGCCCGTTCCGCCCGCGCGATGATCTGCTCGGTCAGCGCATCGTCGGAGACCAGCGTGCCGCGCGTCTCCAGCTTCGGCATGTTCTCGACCGAGCGGAAATCCTCGAAGCCGAACGCCTCGTAGACTTGGGCGCGGTTCCAGAACCAGCCCTCGAAGGGATGCATGGCCTGCGTTTCGTAGCCCTCGCTCTTCAGGAATGAGGCGAGCGTCGGCGCCGAATTGCGCACATATTGCTGATACGGGATGCTGCCATAGGGCAGGAAGGCGTTCGAGAAGCCGGTGAGCGCCTCGAATTCGACGTTCGCGGTCATGCCGCCGAACTCCGGGGAGAAGATATTTCCCGACTGGTGCTGGCGCGTGAAGGCAATCGGATCCGGGGTCAGCGTCACGCCGGGCAGGCGGGTCGGATCCCAGAAGGATTCGCTCATCACCATGATGATGTCGGGACGCTCCTCCGGCACGCTGATCGGCTGGAGAACCGGCTTTCCGACCGCCTGGACCGCCTCTGGCGAATAGCCCTTGGGCGCGGCGACCTTGGCCATCGGCACGTTGAGCGCGAAGGCCAGAGTGAAGCCGTTGTGCTGGTAGTTTGCCTTCTGGTCCCACATCATGGGGCTGATGCGCAGCCGGTCGCGGGTCCACGAGAAGGTCGAATAGTCGAGGATCGACGCATAGAGCGCGATCAGCGGCACTGCTACGGCGAGCCGGACCATCCGGTCCGACAGGAGGATCGCGCGTCCGCGACGGCGCCATCCGATCCAGGCCATCGGCACGAGAACCGCGAGCGCGGCGAAAATCAAGACGATCAGCACCGCCGTTCCCAACCGTTCGCGGGCAAGCAGCGGCAACAGTTCGAGGATCTGCCGGCCGTAGAGGAAGTCGGTGGGATAGAGCGGGTCGCCGAGATAGTAGGATTTCTGCAATCCGGTCGCAGCCAGCCCGAGAACGATGGGCGCAAGCACCAGCACGCCCATATGCAGCCGTCCGAGCAGGCCGTCCAGTGCAAGCAGCAGCAGCGTGAACAGTGCCACCGTCGCCAGCGCGGGCCGATAGGGCTCGACGAAAAACAGGAGCGCCTCGCCCAATGAACCACGGGCGACCGCCTCCACCGCGAACGTCAGCATCGCCGCGATCAGCACCGTCGTCGTGGTATTGCGCGCCATCCCGAGCCAATGGGCGGTGCGACGGGAAAACCGGCCTCGGTGAGCGGTTTCGGACGTTGCTGCCGTCCGGCCTATGGATGCACTCTTCGACAAATCGGTATCCCCGGCCCGGAATGGCGCCAAACGATATTCATGCGAGTGTCATTCAACTGTCACAAAAGAAAGGCGTTCCCTTGCCGGCGCAATAAAGAAATGTTGCAGTGCGTCATCATGTACGGGCGGCCTTCCAAAATGCACGCCCTTGACTTTGCGCACCGCGCTGCGCCACAGGGGCGATCCAGACGAAGCGGGAGATGCCGATGTCGGTCGCTTTCACATTCCCGGGCCAGGGCAGCCAGGCCGTCGGCATGGGCAAGGACCTCGCCGACGCCTTTCCGGAGGCGCGCGCCGTGTTCAACGAGGTCGATGAGGCGCTCGGCCAGAAGCTTTCCGCTGTCATGTGGGAAGGACCGGAGGAAACGCTGACGCTCACCTCCAACGCCCAGCCAGCCCTGATGGCGGTCTCGATGGCTGCTATCCGGGTTCTGCAGGCGCGAGGCGTCACCGTTCTGGACCATGTCGCATACGTGGCGGGCCATTCCCTCGGCGAATATTCGGCCCTGTGCGCCGCCGGCATGCTGTCGCTTTCCGACACGGCGCGGCTTCTGCGCATCCGCGGCGATGCGATGCAGGCGGCAGTGCCGGTGGGCGAGGGGGCTATGGCGGCGATCATCGGGCTGGAGCCGGCCGACGTCGAAGCAGCCTGCGCGGAAGCCGGCCGTGGCTCCGTCTGCCAGATCGCCAACGACAATGGCGGCGGACAGCTGGTCATTTCCGGCGCCAGGGCCGCCGTCGAGCAGGCGGCGAAGCTCTGCACCGAGAAGGGTGCGAAACGCGCGCTGATGCTGCAGGTTTCCGCCCCCTTCCATTCCGCCCTGATGGCACCGGCCGCCGCTGCGATGCGCGACGCGCTGGCGAAGGTCGCCCGGAACCCGCCGGTCGTTCCGGTTATCTCGAACGTCGTTGTCGAGCCGCTCACCGATGCCGACGAGATCGTCAGGCGCCTGGTCGAGCAGGTCACGGGTCGTGTCCGCTGGCGCGAGACCGTCGAGTGGTTCGCCGCCAACAATGTCTCGACGCTCTATGAAATTGGTTCGGGGAAGGTACTTTCCGGCCTCGCACGCCGCATCAATCGCGACATTGCCACCGCGAATGTCGGCACGGCCGCCGACATCGACGCGGCGGTCGCGCAGCTCGCTTAGGCACATATCCGCCCGCGCTTACCGGGCGCGACAACCGACGGGAGTTCTCCATGTTCGATCTGACAGGCCGCAAGGCGCTCGTCACCGGAGCCACGGGCGACCTGGGCGAGGCGATAGCCCGTACCCTTCATGCGCAGGGCGCCACCGTGGGCATTCACGGCACGCGCCAGGAGAAGCTCGAGACACTCGCGGCCGAGCTTGGCGACCGTGTTCAGGTTTTTCCCGCCGATCTCTCCGACCGCGAGGCAGTGAAGGCACTCGGCCAGAAGGCCGAGGCCGATCTCGGCGGCGTCGACATTCTCGTCAACAATGCGGGCATCACCCGCGACGGGCTGTTCGTGCGCATGTCGGACGAGGATTGGGACAATGTGCTCGAAGTCAATCTCGGCTCGGCCTTCCGTCTCACCCGCGAACTGACCCATCCGATGATGCGCCGCCGCTACGGTCGCATCATCAACATCACGTCGGTCGTGGGCGTAACCGGCAATCCGGGACAGGCCAACTACTGCGCCTCCAAGGCCGGCATGATCGGATTCTCCAAGTCGTTGGCGCAGGAAATCGCCAGTCGCAACGTCACCGTGAACTGCGTCGCGCCCGGTTTCATCGAATCCGCCATGACGGGCAAGCTTAACGACAAGCAGAAAGAGACGATCCTCGGTGCTGTGCCGATGAAGCGGATGGGCGCGGGTGCGGATATCGCGGCCGCCGTCCTCTACCTCGCATCGGCCGAGGCGGCCTACGTCACCGGTCAGACGCTGCATGTCAACGGCGGCATGGTCATGATCTGAGCCGGAGCGGCGGCGCGGTTTTCGCCTTGGACGGCGTGGTTTTTTCGTGTAATCCCGCGCACGACCCCATCGGCGAAGCATTTTTCGACGCTGCAGGTACCGTCGTGGACGGTAAGTCTTTTCAGCTTGATTAGCGGCAATCGGGTCGCTAACGAGGTTCAAACAAACGTGAATACGAGGATGCCCAAATGAGCGACACCGCAGAACGCGTGAAGAAGATCGTCGTCGAGCATCTCGGCGTCGATGCCGAGAAGGTCACGGAGGGCGCGAGCTTCATCGACGACCTGGGCGCTGACAGCCTGGACACCGTCGAGCTGGTCATGGCGTTCGAGGAAGAGTTCGGCGTCGAAATTCCCGACGATGCCGCCGAGACCATCCTGACGGTCGGCGATGCGGTGAAGTACATCGACAAGGCTTCGGCCTGAGTTCGGCTCGGGCGCGCCATGGCGCGCCCATTCCGGCCGCATCAGATTCCTTAAGACAAGAGAGACCTGGATGAGGCGCGTCGTCGTAACCGGCATGGGTCTGCTGTCGCCTTATGGCGTCGGCGTCGAGCATGGCTGGCGGCAGCTCCTTTCCGGAAAGAGCGCGGCTCGCCCCATCGAAAAATTCGATGTCTCCGACCTGCCGTGCAAGATTGCCTGCAGCGTCCCCCGCGGCGACGGCAGCGACGCAACTTTCAATCCCGATCAGTTCCTTGAACCGAAGGAACAGCGCAAGGTCGGCGACTTCATCATTTACGGCATCGCCGCCGCCGACGAGGCGCTGAAGGATGCGGGCTGGGCACCCACGACGTCCGACGACCAGAACGCCACCGGCGTGATGATCGGCTGCGGCATCGGCGGCATCGAGGGCATTTCCGAGAACACCCTGATCCTGCACGAGCGCGGCCCCCGCCGCATCAGCCCGTTCTTCATCCCAGGCAATATCATCAATCTCGTGTCCGGCCAGGTCTCGATCCGCCATAAGCTGAAGGGCCCGAACCATTCCGTCGTCACCGCCTGCTCCACCGGCGCGCACGCGATCGGAGACGCCGCCCGCATCGTCATGCTGGGCGATGCCGACGTCATGGTGGCAGGCGGAACGGAAGCGCCGATCACCCGCCTGTCGGTGGCGGGATTCGCGGCCTGTCGCGCTCTTTCGACTTCATGGAACGACACGCCCGAGAAGGCCTCCCGGCCCTACGACCGCGACCGCGACGGCTTCGTCATGGGCGAGGGAGCTGGCGTCGTCGTGCTCGAAGAGCTCGAGCATGCCAAGGCGCGCGGCGCGAAGATCTATGCGGAGTGGACCGGCTACGGCATGTCCGGCGACGCGTACCACATCACCGCTCCGGCCGAAGACGGCGACGGCGCTTTCCGCTCGATGAGCGCCGCGCTGAAGCGTGCGAAAATCACGGCCGCCGACATCGACTACATCAATGCGCATGGCACCTCCACCATGGCGGACACGATCGAACTGGCGGCCGTCGAACGGTTGCTCGGCAATTCCGCCTCGAGGGTCTCCATGTCGTCGACCAAATCGTCGACCGGTCATCTTCTCGGAGCCGCCGGCGCCGCCGAGGCGATTTTCTCGATCCTGGCGATGCGCGACAACATCGCGCCGGCAACCATCAATCTCGACAATCCGTCGGCCGAAACCCCGATCGACCTCGTTCCGAACACGCCGCGAAAGCGCGAGATCAACACCGTTCTGTCGAACTCGTTCGGATTTGGCGGCACCAACGCCTCGCTGATCTTCCAGCGTTATGCGGGTTGAGCCACTCTTCTCCCAGGGTTCGGCCGGCAGCCCGCGCGTCGCGTCAATTTCGCCATATTCGACATTAGTGTCGACGCCCTGTCGTCACCTGACCATGAGCGCGGAACGATGAGCACCAATCCATCGGACACCGGCAGTTTCGGCGGCCGATCCGAACCGCCGAAACCGATCATCCCTAAGTCCGCGAGCGAAGCGCTGCGGCCGATGCCAGGCCCCATGCCGCCACGCCGTTCGCGGCGGGCTCGCGGCCAGTTCATCATCTTCATGAACTTCCTCATGTCGGCCATCGTGCTGGTGACAATCGGCGCCGGCCTGGCCGTTTGGTACGGCAAGTCGGTCTTCGAAGGACCTGGGCCGTCGACCAAGAACGACACGGTCCTCATCAAGCCGAACACCGGCGTTAACGAGATCGCCCTGATCCTGGAGCGCAACCGGCTGATCAGCGACGCCAACATCTTCCGCCTGGGCGTACGCGCCTATGGCAACGACGGGGCACTGAAGGCAGGCGAATATGAGGTAAAGGCCGGCGCTTCCATGCGCGAGATTATGGAACTGCTGAAGAGCGGCAAGTCGGTGCTCTACTCGTTGACGCTGCCCGAGGGCCTGACCGTGGAGCAGGCTTTCGCGCGCATCGCCACCAACGAGGCGCTCACCGGCGAGATGCCGGCGGAAATGCCGCCGGAAGGCGCCCTGATCGCTGATACCCAGCGCGTGACGCGCGGCACGAGCCGCAAGGAGGTCATCAGCAAGATGATCGCCGAACAGCAGGAACTGGTCGAGACCATCTGGGCCAGGCGCTCGCCCGATCTGCCGCTCAAGGACATCAACGAATTCGTCACCCTCGCCTCCATCGTCGAGAAGGAGACCGGCATCGCCGACGAGCGCTCGCGCGTGGCGGCTGTCTTCATCAACCGCCTCAAGAAGGGCATGCGCCTGCAATCCGACCCGACGATCGTCTACGGCATCTATGGCGGCAAGGGTAAGCCGGCCGACAAGCCGATCACACGTTCGGACATCGATAAGCCGACACCCTACAACACCTATGCCATCAACGGCCTGCCGCCGACGCCGATCGCCAATCCCGGCCGTGCGGCGCTCGAGGCCGTGGCCAACCCGTCCAAGACCGACGATCTCTATTTCGTCGCGGACGGCACCGGCGGGCACGTCTTCGCGGCGACGCTCGAGGAGCACAACGAGAACGTTGCGCGCTGGCGCGCTATCGAGAAGAAGCAAGCGGAAGCGGCGGCAAAGGCTGCGGCGGAAGCCGAAAAGACCGGCACCGCCGGGACGACCGGCACGAGCCAGTAATCGCGCCTGTCTCGACGGGTGCAGTGGGACAGGTGGGGACATGGCGCTTCAGAGCATGACCGGGTTCGCCCGGGCGAGCGGTAGTCTGGAAGGCGCCAGCATCGCCTGGGAGACGCGTTCGGTGAACGGCAAGGGGCTCGACGTGCGGCTGCGCCTGCCGCCCGGCTTCGACCGGCTGGAAATGCCGGCGCGTCAGGCGGTTCAGAAGCGCTTCTCGCGCGGCAACGTCCAGGCGACGCTCACTTTCACGCGGATGGGTCTGACGACGGTGCCGGTCGTCAACGAGGAGTTCCTGAAGGATGTCGCGGCGCTGGCGAAGCGGCTCGAAAAGCAGTTCGGCTGCGCGCCTCCGACAGCCGATGGGCTGCTTTCCCTGCGCGGTGTCCTCGAAGTGCCGGAGACCGCCGAGCCGGCCGAGGGTTTCGAAAGGACCGATGCGGAGATCATCGCCGTTCTGGAACATGCGCTGGCCGGATTGGCTGCGGCGCGGGAGCACGAGGGGGCCGCCCTGAAGCAGCTTCTCCTCGGCCATATCGATGCGATCGAGCAGTTGACGCTGCGCGCCGAAGCGGACGGTTCGCGTGAACCGGCCGCCATTCGCGAGCGCATCGCTCAGCAGGTGAAGCTGCTGATCGACGCCGCGCCGTCGCTGGACGAACAGCGTCTGCACACGGAGGCCGCGTTTCTCGCCACCAAGGCCGATATCCGCGAGGAGATCGACCGGCTGAAGACGCACGTCGCGTCGGGTCGCGCCCTGCTCGAATCCGGCGGCGCGGCGGGGCGCAAGCTCGATTTCCTGGCGCAGGAATTCAATCGCGAATCGAATACCCTTTGCTCTAAATCGAACGCTGCGTCGGTGACCGCGATCGGCCTCGAGCTGAAAGCGGTCGTCGACCAGTTTCGCGAGCAGGTTCAGAATCTGGAGTAGGCGATGGCGGCCGAGAAAGCCTCAACCGGGATCAGGCGGCGCGGCCTGATGCTGGTCCTGTCCTCGCCTTCGGGGGCGGGGAAGTCGACGATCGCGCGCAACCTGCTCGAACACGATCCCGGACTGGAACTGTCGGTCAGCGTGACGACGCGCCCGCGCCGCCCGAGCGAGATCGACGGCGTTCACTATCATTTCATCTCGCAGCGCGAGTTCGACCGGTTGCGCGACAGCGAGGCCCTGCTCGAGTGGGCGGAGGTGCACGGCAATTGCTATGGCACGCCCCGCGAGCCCGCCGAGGCGGCGATGGCAGACGGCCGCGACATGCTGTTCGACATCGACTGGCAGGGCGCGGAGCAGCTGAACGAGAAGATGCGCGCCGACATTGTCTCGATCTTCATCCTGCCGCCGTCGATGGGCGAACTGAAGACCAGGCTTCGCCGCCGGGCGGAGGATTCCGACGCGGTCATCGAAAAGCGGCTGACCAATGCACGCCTCGAGATCGAGCACTGGCGCTCCTACGACTATGTCGTGATCAACGACGATCTGGATCGGGCCTACTCGGAAGTGCGTGCGGTCGTCACCGCCGAGCGGCTTCGTCGCGACCGGCGGCCGGGGCTGTTCGATTTCGTGACGAAGCTGCTGGACGAGAAACTCGGCTGAGGCGGATCTCGACGTTCATCCGAGCCCGTCTGCCAGCCTGACGAATTCCTCGACGCTCAGCGTCTCCGCCCGTCGGGTTCCGTCGATCCCGGCTTTCGCGAGAAGTGCCTCGCCGCCGATGCCCTTGAGGCTCTGGCGCAGCATCTTGCGGCGCTGGCCGAAGGCCGCCAGCGTGACCCGCTCCAGCTTCTTCAGGTCCGCGGGGAGGGGGCTTGGCCTCGGCACGATATGCACGACCGAAGACGTGACCTTCGGCGGCGGCCAGAAGGCCTGCGGGGAGATGTCAAAGGCGATGCGGGCCTCGGAACGCCAGCCGGCGAGCACGCCAAGCCGCCCGTAGGCGTCGTCGCCGGCTTTCGCCACGACCCGCTCTGCAACCTCGCGCTGGAACATCAGCGTCATCGATCGCCAGAACGGCGGCCAGGCCAGCACGGTCAGCCACTTCACCAGCAGCTCGGTGCCGATATTGTAGGGCAGGTTGGCGACGATCCGAACATCCTCCAGGCCGGAGGCGAGGGCGGCATAGTCGGTCGCAAGCGCGTCTCCCGCGACGACCTCCAGCCGTCCGGGATAGGCGCCGGCGATCTCGGCGAGCGCCGGCAGGCAGCGGTCGTCGCGCTCGATGGCGATCACCTTTGCCGCGTTGTGCATAAGCAGCGCCCGGGTGAGGCCGCCGGGTCCCGGCCCGACCTCGATCACCGTCGCGCCGGAAAGGTCGCCGGCGGCGCGGGCGACCTTGCCGGTCAGGTTGAGGTCGAGCAGGAAATTCTGGCCAAGCGCCTTCTTTGCCGCCATGCCGTGCCTCTCGATCACGTCGCGCAACGGCGGCAGGCCGTCGATGGCGCTCATCGAGTGTACGTCCGGTTGTCGGCCAGCGCGCGTGCGAGCTTCAGCGCCGCGATCAGGCTGTCTGGCCGTGCCTTGCTGGTTCCGGCGATGTCGAAAGCCGTCCCGTGGTCCGGCGAAGTGCGGATGAGAGGGAGTCCGAGCGTCACGTTCACCGCCTCGTCGAAGGCGAGCATCTTGGCCGGGATCAGCGCCTGGTCGTGATACATGCACAGGACCGCGTCGTAGCCGGCACGCGCGCGCGGATGAAACATCGTGTCGGCCGGCGCGGGCCCGAAGGCGTTGATCCCCTCATGACGCAACTGTTCCACCGCCGGCAGGATGACGTCCTCGTCTTCCGTGCCGATCGTTCCGCCTTCGCCCGCATGCGGATTGAGGCCGAGGATTGCGAGGCGCGGGCTGGCGATGCCGAACCTCGCTCGAAGGTCGCGGTGGACGATGCGCGCGGTCGTGAGGATCCCGTCTGTCGTCAGCGCCGCCGGCACCTCGGAGATCGGGATGTGGATCGTCACGGGAACGGTGCGCAGACCGGGTCCCGCGATCATCATCACGGCGGTCTCCTCCCGGCCGGAGGCTTCGCTGGCGAGATGGGCGAGGTATTCCGTGTGGCCGGGATGGCGAAAACCAGCCTCATAAAGCGTCTTCTTGGCGATCGGCAGCGTGACGATCGCATCCGCCTTGCCGTCGAGCACAAAATCGACCGCGCGGTCGATTGCCTCGACGATTCCGGCGGCATTGCCGACGTTGGAGGCGCCGGGCGTGTCGATGAAGCGATTGTCGAGCGAAACGACCGGAAGCGCCTTGTCGAACATCGATCCGGCGAAATCGATCGCGGTTTCGGCGATCGGCAGGTCGACCCCCAGACGCCGGGCACGCGCAGCAAGATGTTCGGGGTCGGCGAGCAGGGCGAACGGCGGGATCTGGTCTTCGCGGCGCCGCAGCCAGGCCGCGATCACGATGTCTGCCCCGATCCCCGACGGATCGCCGATGCTCAGGGCCAGCATGGACGGGAAGCCCTATTTCTTGACGATACGCGCGACCTTGCGCAGTTCTTCGACGTATTTCTTGGAGAGCTCTTCGCCCTTCTCGTCCATCTTCCCGTCGGCCTGCAGCATCATCTGGGCGGCACGGTCGTCATTAACCTCGCGCGAGGAGCAGACGCCGATAAACTCGACGCCGGCCGCTGTTTCGCGAACGGGGGTGGCTGCGCCGGGCTTGGTCGCCTTAATCTGCTTTTCCCAGTCCGGCGGCAGTTCGGGCTCAAGGATGCGCGGTATGTCCTGCACCGAGACGTCGATCAACCCCTTCGCGAACTGTCGCGTTGTCTCGCAGCCGTTGAAACGCTGGCGCATGGCTTCGGCCTCGCGCTTGCGCTTGCCGAGGATCGCGCCGCGCTCCTTCTGCGGCACGACGAAGGTCACTTTCTGCAAAAGGTATTCGGTTGCCGAAGGCTTCTTGCCCCCGAGCTCGAACACTTTGCGCACCATCTGCTGCTCGGTCATCATCTCGGTGGCGCGGTAGCGGGAACCGAGAAGCTGGCTCCAGCCCATCTGGATGCGGATGAATTCCTTCATATGCTCCCGGCCGATCCCGGCCTGGCTGAGAATCTGGTCCAACTGCGCCGGCTTGAGCTTGTTCGACGTTGCGAAGCGGTTGTAGCTGTCGTCGACCGTCTGCTTGGAGATGCGGATGTTCCGGCGTGCCAATTCTTCGGACTTCAGCGCCTGCTCGACCATGTCCTGTGCCGCTTTTTCGGCGCCGCCCTTCTGGCGGAACAGCCTGTTGAGGGCGGCACGGCGCTGGATGTCATAGCTCGTCACCGCCGTGTTGTTGACGATGTATTTGATCTCGCTGGCCATCGCCGGCGCCGCGGGCAACACAGCGAGTGCTCCGAATACGGCCATGAGGGCTGCGGCGGTCGCGAATCTGGCGCGCTTCATGGCTGAGCTCATTCTTCCGTCCTGGGCTTCGCGGCTTTCATTGAATGGTCGAGCGAAATGACCGATTACTGCGGCGAAACCGTGACCGCGACCAGCCTGTTACTGGTCGAGCACGTTCGAATTCGATCCGAAGTCGCCAAGCGTCCGGAACGAGACGTTGAAGCCGACTGTCATCGTTTCCTTCGTGTCCGTCGGCCGGACCTGCGTGAAGGTCATCTGGTAGGTGAAGCACTCGTCGTCATACTGGAAGCCGATCGAGTTGCGCACGAGCCTGTCCTGGATGAAGTCATGCGTCGCCGAGGCGAAACCGGACCAGTTCTCGTTGAAATCGAACTTGCCCGACACGGTCAGCTCTTTGCGATCTTCGGTGAAACCGTAGAGCGGCTGCTTCTGAATGAACGCATACCGCGCAGAGGTGGTGAGCTGTCCCACGGTGAAACCGGTCTTCAGCTCGGCGCGGCGGGTCTCGAAAGTCTGCTCGTCGAAACGTCCGCTCGCGGAAATCGAGAACCCCGTCGGGCTAGCGACGCCGAACAACGCGACGAAGTCGGACCGGTCGGTCTCAAGACCGGAATAGGCGCCGACATTGACGAGGTCAGGCGAGGCGAACGGGTTGTCTCCGGCAATGTGGTAGGATTGCCCGAAGATGCCGTTGGCGCTCCAGCCGCTCCAGAACGAACCCGTGTAGCGCATGCCGAGATTGGCGCGAGTGCCGCCCTCGACGCGGTCGAAGCCGGAGAACTTGTCGCGCTCGAACAGCGTCGCCGCGTCGAAGACGAAGCTCTGCGCGTCCTCGTTGGGGATATCGAGCGTGCGGCCGTAGGCCTCGTTCGGGCGCACGAGCAGCTGCGCCATGGGTTCGAGCACGTGGCTGGAATTGGCCCCCGCGAACAGCCAAGGCCAGCGGAACTCGAGGCCCGCCGTCGCCATCGGACGGAAATAGGACGAGCGGATGTCAGCCTCGACGCCGGAATAGGCGAGGGCCAGGTCGTGGCTGTAGGGCGTCCCGTTCAAAGCGCCAGCCATCGCGTTGATGGCGTCGATCGATGTAGCGCTCGGATTGGAGTAAATGCCGTCGCCGCGCACATGCAGCAGCGGCGTTACGACGAATCCGTTGCCGGAGACGATCTCGCGTTTCCATTCGGCCTCGGCGGTAACCCGACCCGTCTCACCCTCGATGCCGCTAACGCGATAGGTGTCGCCGACATCGATCCCCGGCGGTCTCGGCGGCCGCGATGGATGATCCGGAAGGCCAACCGCGATGTCCTGCCGGCTGCGCGAGATGCCGGTGACGTTCATGTCGAAACGGACCTGCCCGCCGGCGACGTCTTCCACGGTCTTGGTATAGTCAAGCGATGGCAGCACCCAGGGCTGCTTGGGATCGCGGGCCGCGGCGACCTCCTTGCCATTAAGGTAGTCTAACGCGGTTTCCTGCACATTGAACTTCATCAGGCGCAGGTCGAAATAGTTCCGGTCGTTCAGGCCTGTGAGATAGACCTCGTTGCGCTGGACCATCTTGTTGAAGCCGTCGATTTCGTACGTGCGGCTGAAGTTCTTGTCTGACTGGACCAGCACATCCCAGCCGAACGTCCAGCGCGGATTGATCTTGAACTGGCCCTTGGTGCCGATCATTCCGCGGTTGGTGACGCTGCTGTCGACCGTGTTCTTTGTGAAGGCATCCGGGTTTCGCTGATGGATTCCGGCTACACGGACTTCATACGCCCCATTGTTGAACTGCTGGCGCCACTGCGCTTCGCCCAGGAAACCCTGGCGGCCGTAATAGGTGCCCTTGAACAGGGCGTCGTATGTCGGCGACAGCGCGAGGTAATAAGGAACCGTCAGGCTGGCGCCGAGTTCGGTTTTGTAGCCGATGCCGGGAATCAGGAAGCCGCTTTTGCGCTTCACCGTCGGATCGGGGATCGTGAAATACGGAACCTGCACGATCGGCAGTCCGAACAGCTCGAACTTCGCGCGCTCGAAGCGGACGGTCTTGGCTTCGCCGTTCCAGATGATCCGCTGCGCCTTGATGCGCCATATCGGCGGCTTGCCGGGCCTGTCCTCGCACGGTTCGCAGGCGGTGTAGACGCCATTGTTGAACGTGGTCAGTATGCCGTTGCGGCGCTCCGCGCTCTCGGCGGCGAAATAGGTCTTGTCGGCGGTCTCGACACGCAAAGCGTTGACGAAGCCGTCGCGGAAGTCGTCCGTGATGTCGACTTCGTCGGAATAGATCTTGGTGCCCTGCCGGTCGACCAGTTCCACATTGCCGGTGGCGATGACCCGCCCGGTCCTGCGGTCATAGGTGACGCGCTGGGCGACGATCCGGTTGCCGTTATATTCGATCTGGACCGAACCGGCCGCCGTCACGCGTTCCTGATCGTTGTCATAGATAAGCGTATCGGCTTCGAGCAGCATCTGCTCGTTGCCGCTCGGCTGGGGAATGAGATCCTCCGCGGTCTGGGCGACGGCGGAATCCAGCGGGATCGCGGCGAACACGAGGACGCACGCCAGCGCGCTCGCGCCAGACAGGCGCGCCGCGCGGGCGAATACGCTCCCGCTGCCCCTCTTAACCCCCACTAGCCGTCCTCCTTGTGCAGCAGGAACGTCACTCCGAAAAAGCCCGCGACCACGACAGGTAGCCACGCGGCGACCATCGGCGGAACGAATCCTGAACTGCCGAATGCCTTCACGAGAACCGAAGTAACATAAAGCAGAAAGCCCGCCCCGACGCCACCCAGAATCATCGGTGCCGACTGCCCAAGGCGGGCAAAGCGCATGGAGACCGTCGCTGCGATGAGCGTCATTGCGACGAGCAGGAACGGAAGGGCCAGAAGCGAATGATATTGCATGGCAAACGGATTGGCACTGAGACCGAACGAGCGCGCCGAATCGATCTTTTCCCCGAGCTCGAAGAGGGGGATCGTCTCCGGTTTCGCAAACTGTTCCTCAACGAAGTTGGGCTGCAGATCGGTCTTGATCACCATCTTGGGGCGCTCGCTGCGACGCCCTTTGGAATCCAGGCGCTGGACCTGCTGCAAGGCCCACGCGCCCTTTGTCAGTACGGCGCGTTTTGCATCGATTCGTTCGGCAATCGAGCCGTTCTTGTCGAACCGGATGAAGGTCGCTTCGCCCAGAACCCTGCCGCGCTGCGCGGATTTCTTGGCACCGATGATCGTGACGCCGTCGTCTGTCCGCTGGCGCAGCCACGGCAGGGCCTGCCCGCCCGGCTCGCCGCGCGCCTTCCCGCTGAAGGACGTCTCGATTTCCTCGGCATAGGAGAGAGCGGCCGCCGCGACCGTATTGAGTGCCGTGATCGCGACCGCTCCGATAAGGAAGCTCGCAAGGCAAAGCGGACCAAGGAACTGCCACGCCGAAATGCCTGCCGAGCGCGCAATGACGAGCTCGTATTTGCGGTTCAACGACATCAAGGTCGACATCGCGGCGAACAGGATGATGAACGGTATCGCCGTCTGGACGATCAGTGGAATACGCAGCGCCGAGACCATCATCCCCGCGGCGACGGTGTATTCCGGAAGAGAGCCCACGCGCCTGGAGAACTCGGTGAAGTCGACCAGAAAGGAGATGACGACGACGCCGACGAAGAACTGCGCCACGATCACCAGGTAGCGGCGGAAGAAGTATGTGAAGAGGGTGCGTCCGATCATGCGCCGCCACCCGCGCGGTGGCCGGCCAATCTGAGCTGCAGCGCGATGCGCTGGCGCTCGACCCATGCCAGGAACGCGCTGCCCCAATTGTCGAGCCACCCCGGAATCCTAAGCTGTCGCCCCGAGATGAGCAGGCCCGCGAAGACCGCAATCGTCATGAGCGGCAATGCGTAGGTCAACATCGTCATCGTGCGGCTTATCCCGGACGCATTCATGAAAAAGAAGCCAGCGCCGCGGATGCCGAGCGCGACGAGCGCGGCGACCGTGAGACTCCAGAGGCGCTCCTGGCGGTTAGAGCGCGCTCCGCCGGCGAAATAGACCGCGATCAGACCGAACGCGACAGGAAACAGCCATTCGGAGAAGCGCCGGTTGAGTTCGGAACGCAATATGTCCGGCCTAACCTTTGCGAAGAAATCGTTCGCGTCGGGATTGAGGAGGAAGGCGGTGCTGCGTTCCTTGGGCATGAAAGCCGTGGTTTTCCCGGCCGGGCTGAACTGCGAGAAGTCGATGGCGTAGGATGCGAACTGGATGATGGAAATCTCGCCGGTCGCCACTGCCCGGCGCTGTATTTCGCCTTCGCTCATGACGAGGAGATCGCGTTCGCCCTGCGGCAGGATCACGCCTCTCCGCGCATAGTAGATCAGCTCCGTCTTGTCGTCGCGCATGTCCGCGATGAAGATGCCGCCGAAGCCGCCGCCCGGCTGCTGTTCGGCGATCTGGATGTAAAGCCCCTCGTCGAGCCGCTTGAACGACCCGGACTGGACGGCGAGGCGCACGAGATCGGCGCCGGCCTCGCTGATGATGGTTCGGAGCTGGCGGTTGGACCAGGGCTCGACGAACAGCGCCGTGACGAGAGTGAGCAGCGTCAGGACGATGCCGAGGATCAGAATCGGCTTCGCCGTGATCTTCTGCGACCCGCCGGCGCCTTCAATGACCGCAAGTTCGGAATCGGCATTCATCTGCGACAGGGTCTGCGACGCGCCGATGAGAAGCGCGAAGGGCGTGACGACGACCATCATCGCAGGCACGAGCGTCAGCGCGAGTTTCAGGAACGTGGTGATGGCCTGGCCGGAATCGGTCAGCACGTTCACGTAGATCAGCACCTGCGTGATCAGCACCACCAGCGTCGTCGCCGCAAGCGTGACCAGGGTCAGCCGCGCCGCACGACGGAATATGTAGCGCTCGATCAGGTTCATTGGGTTGGGGCAGCCGTCCTTGCACGTGGCGTGTGTGTCGACAGCGCGGGCGCTGAAGCTCGGGAGCATACGCATCCGTTGCGGGGATGGAACGCCAGATTGGCTAAAAATAGGCGAAAAGATAAGGTTAACCGAACGTGAAGCGTTAACCTTCGCGAAGAAAACGCCAGGAGATCAGTCGGTTAGGTGCGAATGTGATCGCTCTGTTGCGGTCTCGTCAGGGATCGGATCAGCGTAGCGAGACACGCGAAGATCAATAGGGACAACAGTGCTCCGAGCATCACGTCGGAGAGATAGTGTCCGCCGAAGGCAACGCGCAGCAGCGATGTCGCGCTTGCCACCGCTAGCGCCGCGATCAGTGCCGGCACCCGGTATCTGATGGGGGTGAGGGTGGCCAGCGCCACGAGCCAGAACGCGCTTGCCGCTTCGCCGGAAACGAAGGAACAGTTGCTGGCGCAGTAGTGCGTGATGTGGCCCGCCGGAACGAACGGGTAGGGTCCGCCGAAGAGATCGGTGAGAAGGGGCCGCGGCCGTCCCCAGTGCTCTTTCAGGATCAGGTTCACGAGCGCGCCCGCACCGAGGACGAGCGTGGCGACGGCGGCGAGGCCCGCGCGGTCGAACGGGTGCGCCAGCGACCGGCGCGACAGAATGCGCCACAGGATCGCCAGCAGCAGGAGAATGGCGAGCAGCACCGGCGTCACCTGCAGCACCTGGCGGATCGACGCCACGACCGGCGACGACGACAGCGGAAAGCTGCCGCAGATCTTCCCGGCCGCGGCGCAGGGCTGCTCCTCGAAGAACAGCCGGCTGACCGCGATGTCGATCTGCGGGAAGACGTTGAAGAACAATAGCGTCGCAACCGTCAGCGCGGCGAGCGCGAGGATCGGCGCGCGGCCGGCGAAGGGCCAGAGATAGTCGTCCTCGGGGCGGGGCATCCAGTGGTCCGTGCTTCTGATGATCGACGCGATTGGGTATTCAGACGCCCGTCTAGCGGCTAAGGGCGGAAGAAGGAAGCGCCGGCATGGTCGTGAATGCGGCTTGTCCGACCCAAGCGCCAGCTGGTTGAGTTTCTCGGCTACGGAGACGATCGGCGTTTTTGCCGCTATCCTGCCGAGCGACTCGCATCCCGGAGCTGACATGACGCCTGCCATCGATATCGGATTCGCCACCTCATCCAAAGGGGCGGCAGACCTGCACGTATACCTCGCGGCTCCCGGCGAGAACGGATCGGTCGAACTCGCCGGCGATGCGGGACCGCTCCTGGAAAAGGCGATCAAGGCTGGCGCCTTCACGGCGAAGACGCTGTCGACGCTCGACGTCATCGTGCCCGCGGGCATGGAGGTCGACCGCGTCCTCGTTCTGGGCGTGGGCGATCCCAAGGCAGTCACCACGGATGGCTGGCTCAAGGTCGGCGGGTCGATCGCCTCCAACCTGAAGAAGGCGACGAAGGTCATGATCCACGCCGACGTGCCCGGCTTCGAGACCGACCCGGAGGCGGTCGCCGACATGGCACTCGGCGTACTTCTGCGGACCTATCGGTTCGACCGCTACAAGACGAAGAAGGACGATGGCGACGAGGAGCCGAAGCGGACCAGGATCACCGTCGTCACCCGCCGCTCGGCTGCCCTGAAAGCGGCGTTCGGCGCATCCGAAGCCGTTGCCGGCGGCGTGTCGATCGCTCGCGACCTCGTCAACGAGCCGGCCAATCTGCTCGGTCCGGTCGAGATGGCCGCGAAGTGCAAGGAACTCGAGGCGCTGGGCGTCAAGGTCGAGATTCTGGCCGAGAAGGAGATGAAGAAGCTCGGCATGGGCGCGCTCCTTGGCGTCGCCCAGGGCAGTCCGCGCGGGGCCCGGCTGGTCGTCATGCAGTGGAACGGCGGCAAGGCGAAGGACAAGCCGGTCGCCTTCATCGGCAAGGGCGTGTCGTTCGACACGGGCGGCAATTCGATGAAGCCGGCGGCCGGCATGGAGGACATGAAGGGCGACATGGGCGGTGCTGCGGCCGTCATCGGCGCCATGCATGTCCTGGCCCGGCGCAAGGCCAAGGCCAACGTCATCGGCATCGTCGGCCTGGTGGAGAACTCGGTCGACGGGCATGCGCAGCGCCCCGGCGACATCGTCACCTCCATGTCTGGCCAGACGATCGAGATCCTCAACACCGACGCCGAAGGCCGCCTCGTGCTGTGCGACGCGCTCTGGTACTGCAACGACCGTTTCGCGCCGAAGTTCATGGTCAACCTGGCGACGCTGACCGGCGCGATCATGGTGGCGCTTGGGCAATACCACGCCGGCCTGTTCTCGAACGACGACGAGCTGGCGGGCCAGTTGACGGAGGCCGGACTTGCGACGGCGGAGCGGCTGTGGCGGATGCCGATGGGACCCGACTACGACAAGCTGCTCGAATCGAAGAATGCCGACATGAAGAACATCGGCGGCCGTTACGGCGGGGCGATCACCGCCGCGCAGTTCCTCAAACGCTTCGTCAAGGACACGCCCTGGGCGCATCTCGACATTGCGGGGACGGCGATGAACGCGCCGCCGAGCGAATATTCGATCTCCTGGGGCTCGGGCTTCGGCGTGCGCCTGCTCGACCGGCTCGTGAAAGATCATTACGAAGGCTGATGGCCGAGGTTCTCTTCTACCACCTGACCGAATCGACGCTCGAGGAGGCGCTGCCGCCTCTCCTCGAGAAGAGCGTCGAGCGTGGCTGGAAGGTGGTGGTGCAGACCGGCAGCGATGAACGGCGCACCGCGCTCGATACCCATCTGTGGACGTTCAGGGACGACAGCTTCCTCGGCCACGGCACGGACGGCGACCCGCGCGCCGCCGACCAACCGATCCTTCTGACCGTTTCGACCGGCAACGCGAATGCCGCGTCCGTCCGCTTCGTCGTCGACGGTGCCGAGCCGCCGCCGCTCGATACCTACGAGCGCGGCGTGTTCATGTTCGACGGCCACGACCAGGCCCAGCTGGACCTGGCGCGGACGCAATGGAAGCGCATGAAGGACGCCGGCCATTCGGTCACCTACTGGCAGCAGACCGACGGCCGGCGCTGGGAGCGCAAGGCTTAAGCCTATCTGGCCCGTTCGCCGGCGTGACCCTGCAGCTTGTTGGCTCCGCGCGGCGGGCGCACGGACGCCTTGGCGAGAGCCTCACGTTTTGCTTTCGCCTCGGTGCGCTGCGTCCACCAGGCCGCGAAGGCGTAGCCGGCGATCGCCAAAAGTATCCGTCTCATCTCGGTCTCCTGTCGTTGTAGGCGGACAATTCGCCAACCGCCGCCGGGTTCCCTCGACAGACCGGCGCGCTCGTGCCACATCGGGGCGCATCACGGTCGAACCCTTCCCATGCGCATCATCTTCCTCCTCATGTTCGTCGCCGGCCTCGCCGTCGGCATCGGCTATCCCTTTGCGGTCCAGAACGTCTCTGGCTACGAGATCGGGCGCTACCCGGCCTATGACCGGCAGGGCGGCTTCAAGGTCGTCGAGGAGAACCTCGCGCCGGCCGACGCGCCGGTGCGGGTGCTGGTCGACATGTCGTCTCTCGGCAGCCTGACGCTCGACGGCGCGACGACGCTGCTGACGCTGACAGCGACGGTCGAGGGCCGCACGGTGATGGCGAGCACACTGACATTCGCGCACCAGCAGCCGCGCAGCGACAATCCGCAGACGGGCGGCATGATTTATCGCGACGAAGCGGGGCTGATCGATCCGGTCGAGAGCGGCCGCTACCGCTTCGTGCTCGGGCCGGGCGACGCCGAGAGCATCGAGATGCGCTCCGCCGAGATCGTGCTGAGGGCAGGGGCCTTCGACCTCGACCCGCGGGCCGTGCCGATCGGATACGCCCTGATGGCGCTGGGCTTCGTCGGCTTCTTCGTGTCGCTGCAACGGCGCAAGAAGATGCCGCCCGCCGCGCCTCCGCCGCCGAAATGGGGGCGGTGAGGATCGGTTGAGGGCTTGGCAGGATACGCTATTCGCGACCCGGGCTTCCTCGTCATTCCGGGACCGCGCAGCGGGACCCGGCGACTGTCTTGGTTAGTCAAGTGATTTACGCGTTTGTCGTCCAGTTCTGATTGGTCTTGACGAGGGCGTTGGCCGTGACGAGCAGTTGTCGGGCGATGGCGACAAGGGCGACCTTGCCCGGTTTGCCCTGCTCCCGCATGGTTGTGTAGGCAGCCTTCATCCGCGGATTGTGGCGGCTGGCGACGAGAGCGGCCATGTAGAGCGCCGTGCGCACGCAGGGCCGGCCGCCGGCGATGGACGCTCTTGGCGGTGCGTTGCCGGACTGGCTGATATGCGGCGCAAGCCCGGCCAGGCTGGCGATGGCCTTGCGATCGGTCCGGCCGAGTTCGGGCAGATCGGTGATGAGGACAGTGGCGACCCGTTCGCCGATGCCGGGGATCGACTTCAGGATATCCAGGACACGGGCACGCGCGGGATCTCGCGCGACATGACGGGCAAGTTCCGCCTCGATCGACGCACATTGCGCCGTCAGGCCGGCAATGGCCGTGCGATGGCTGTCCTGGAGCACCGGCTCGACGGCCTGTTTGAGCCGGGTTTTTTCCATTGCGATCATCTCGGTGAGCTGGCGTCGTCGGGTCGACAGCGCTTTCAGGGTCAGCTGGTCGGCGGACGGCAAGGGGCGGATGGCATCGGTCATGGCGAGAGCGAAGCGTGCAATGAGCCGCGCGTCCAGCCTGTCGGTCTTGGCGCGGCGCCCTTCGGCGTCGCGGAACGCCTTGATGCGGCGGGGATTGACGATGCCGACCTCGAAGCCGGCCACCGAAAGTGCTGCTACCAGACGCTGCGCATAGGGACCGATCGCCTCCAGCACCACGCGGCGGACGCCCTCGTGGGCCAGGCGTTCGACGATGGCTGCGATGCCTTCCGCCGCATTGGGCATCCGGAAGGTCTTGCCGGACGGCGCCAGACCGACATCGAGAAAGCGCTGGCCGGCATCGATGCCGGCAGCAAGGGCAAGCGGGTGCGAGAACGGTGCAGATGTCATGGGATCAGACCTGTATGCGGGCTACCGGTCCAGCCGGCGCCCTTGCGACTGTTCGATCAGACAAAACAGATCCAGACGCCCATGCCGGGATCACGATCACTGCGCGACCAGGAATCCAACGAGCTATCTCGACCTGCCGCCACTATGCCAAGTGACAGTCGCAAGATACAGGAATCCAGCGTGCCGGCGGTGCATGGTTCGAGCACACGGCCTTTCCTCCGACGTCACGACTCTGGATTCCGGGTCCCGCTGCGCGGTCCCGGAATGACGGGGAATGGGGGCGGCGTCGGAGCGTGCCGATGTTCGGGCGCGCAAGGTCGTCGACCGCGCGGCATGTTTTGCGGAAGCAATTGAAATCGTTCGGATAATCGACCCTTCCTCGCAAGGGAGGGGCGCTTTCTAGGACGTATCGCGGATTTCCACAGGTCGCGCCGCTGCTTTCCGAAGTCTCCGCATCACTGCGTCGAGCCGGTGGAGCGGGTTGGCGCCGTCGGCGGCCTCGCCGGAAGCTTGGCCGGTCTGCCAGACCGAAACGCGGCGGAGATAGGCGGCCATGCCGCTGATCACCATTGCCAGCGCGCGCAGCGAGGCGGCGAGGTCGAGGGCATCGGCGGGGTCGGTGCCGTAGCGGACATCGGGCAGGGCCGGCGACCAGAGCCGGCCGGCCGTGTTCCATGTCGAGCCGGCGACGTAGTCTCTTGCGATCAGATCCGCCTGCCGGGCAGCCCACAGGACGCAGAAGCGGACCCAGGGGGAATCGCCGGCAGATTTTTCGGCGAGAGTGGCAATGGCAAGCAGGGTCGAGACGATGCTTGCCAGCACATCCTGTCGCCTCCCTGTCTTCGCCTTCCAACTCACCGCCTGCTCCTTCCGTTGCACCGGCCTTTATGGTCCGTCAGGTCGGAAGAGGTGGGGATAAGTATTTCTGCGAGTCGAACAGAAAGAAGGGGTTGGCGGAAAGGAGCGGGGATTCGATCCACCGGGGCGGGTTACGCGCGCCCCCTCCACCACGCTTCGCGTGGTCGTCCTGCGGACCCCCCGTAAACGGGGGAGGATGAGGTGCCGCGCGGCGTCTTCCCGGCGGCCGGAGGCCGCCGGGAACCATTGATCGCTGGGAGAAAGGCGCTGCCTACTATGCAACGGTGTTTCGGCGTGTAACCTGAGAGAAGAATGGATACCGGATGGCCTTCGGCCTCCGGCATGACGGAGGAGGGGGGTCGTGGGGTTCGCGCCCCCTCCACCGCCTTCGGCAGTCCCCCTCCCCCGCTTCGCAGGGGAGGATATGCCGGCCGCGCGGTCGCGCCCTTATCCTCCCCCGTTTGCGGGGGAGGGGGACCACGCGAAGCGTGGTGGAGGGGGCGTGTGCGGTGTATTGGGCGGAGGTGCGCCGCTTGGTGGAGGGGGCGCAGCCGCAGAGCAGCCTCAGATCTCTCCGAAATCCCCCGCGCGGCCCTTGCCGGAGGCGAAGCGGGCGGCGCCCGAGCTGCCTTCGGAGCGGAAGGTTTCGGCGCTCTGCCATTCCCTGACCAGGGCGTCGGCCGGATCGAGCGACCATTGGGCGATGGCGGAGGAGCGGTCGGCGCGCATGCAGGCTTGCGGGAATTTTGCGATCTCGCGCGCCAGGTCGAGAGCGGCCTCGACCGCCGTTCCGTCGGCACAGACGCGGTTGGCGAGGCCGATGGCCAGCGCCTCGGCAGCGTCGACCTTGCGGCCGGTGAGGATCAGGTCCATCGCGCGGCCGTGGCCAACGATGCGGGGCAGGCGCACCGTACCGCCGTCGATCAGCGGCACGCCCCAGCGCCGGCAATAGACGCCCATGTAGGCGCTCTCCTCCATGACGCGCAGGTCGCACCAGAGCGCCAGTTCCATGCCGCCGGCGACGGCCGGACCGGAGATCGCGGCGATGACGGGCTTCGAAAGCGCCAGCCGCGTGGGCCCCATCGGCCCCTTGCGCGGGCGGTCGTCGCGGCCGTCGAAATCGCCGTCGAGGTCGTGCTCGGCGAACCACGTCTCGTCCAGGCCGCCGGCGGCGCGCTTCAGGTCGAAGCCGGCGCAGAAAGCGCCGGGAATGCCGGTGAGGACGGCGACCTTCTGCCCGGGATCGCGATCGAAGGCGGTGAAGGCCGAAAACAGCGCGTCGGCCATTTCCGGGTTCACCGCATTGCGGGCGTCGGAACGGTTGATGCGAACGACGGTGATGTCGCCCGCGCTCGAGACCTCGATCGTCATTCGGCTATGCCCTCCTCATATTCGGCGGACAGCGTCAGCCAGCGTTCCTCTTGGGCACCGAGCTGGTGCGACAGGTCGGACCGCTCCTTGCCGAGCTGGGTCGCGGCCTTCGGATCCTTCTCGTAAAGGGCCGGATTGGCAAGTTGTTCCTCGATCGCGTCGATGCGCTTGCGCAGGCGCTCCATGAGAGCTTCCGTTGCCCTGATCTCCTTGGCGAGCGGTTCCAGAGCCGCGCGGCGCTGCGCCGCCTCGCGCCGCCGGTCGGCCTTGGATGCCTTGTCGGCTTCCCGCTTCTCCCGGCGGTCGACCGTCACGCCGGTGACGATCTGGCGGTAGTCGTCCATGTCGCCGTCGAAGGGCGCGACCGTGCCGTCCTTGACCAGCCACAGCCGGTCGGCCGTCGCCTCGATCAGGTGGCGGTCGTGCGAGATCAGGATCACCGCGCCGTTGAACTCGTTCAGCGCGTGCACCAGCTGCTCGCGCGAATCGATGTCGAGATGGTTGGTCGGCTCGTCGAGGATGAAGAGGTTTGGCCCCTCGAAGGAGGCGAGGCCCATGAGAAGCCTGGCCTTCTCGCCGCCGGACAGGTCTTTCGCCGGTGTCTGCATCTTCTCCGTCGACAGGCCCATCTGGGCGACGCGGGCGCGCACCTTCGCTTCCGGCGCGTCGGGCATGAGGCGGCGCACATGCTCGATGGCGTTCTCCTCTGGGCGCAGGTCGTCGAGCTGGTGCTGGGCGAACATCGACACCTTGAGCTGCGGCGCGATGGTTATGCCGCCGCTCTCCTTCTCGAGCCGGCCGGCGAGGAATTTTGCGAAGGTCGACTTGCCGTTGCCGTTGGCCCCGAGCAGCGCGATGCGGTCGTCATGGTCGATGCGCAGCGTCAGGTTCTTCAGGATCGGCTTGCCCGGCTGGTAGCCGACCGTCGCCGACTGGATGGCGATGATGGGCGAGGCCGCCTCGCGCACCGGGTCGGGAAACGAGAACGGCCGAACGCTTTCGTTCATCACCGCCGCGATCGGCTTCATCTTCTCCAGCGCCTTGATGCGCGACTGGGCCTGGCGGGCCTTCGACGCCTTGGCGCGGAATCGCTCGACGAAGGACTCCATGTGCTTGCGCGCGGCCTCCTGCTTCACGCGCGCCTTTTCCTGATGCTCGAGCTGTTCCTCGCGCTGCCTCTCGAACTGGTCGTAGCCGCCGCGCCAGTAGGTGAGCTTTTTCTGGTCGAGATGGACGATCGAGTTGACGGCGCGGTTCAGGAGGTCGCGGTCGTGGCTGATGAGGAGGACGGTGTGCGGATATTTCCCGACATAGTTTTCGAGCCAGAGCGTGCCTTCGAGGTCGAGGTAGTTGGTCGGTTCGTCGAGCAGAAGCAGATCGGGCTCGGAGAACAGGACGGCAGCCAGCGCGACGCGCATGCGCCAGCCGCCGGAAAAGGAGGAGGCGGGCCGCTTTTGCGCCGCCTCGTCGAAGCCGAGGCCGGCGAGGATGGTGGCGGCGCGGGATTCGGCGGTGTGCGCGTCGATGTCGGCAAGCCGCGTGTGGATCTCGCCGATGCGGTGCGGATCGGTCGCGGTCTCGGCTTCGGCCAGAAGTGCCGCCCGCTCCTTGTCGGCGGCGAGCACGATCTCGATGAGGGACTCCTCGGTGCCCGGCGCCTCCTGCGCGACCTGGCCGATGCGCAGCCCCTTCGGCAGCGAGATCGAGCCGGTCTCGACGGCGAGATCGCCGGTGATCGCCTTGAACAAGGTGGTCTTGCCGGCGCCGTTGCGGCCGACGAGGCCCGCCTTGGCACCCGCCGGCAGGCTGAGCGAGGCATGGTCGAGGAGGAGGCGTCCGGCGACGCGGAGCGAAAGATCGGTGATCGTCAGCATGGCCAGCGTTTTGCACGCTGGGCCCGGCTTCGCAAGGCGCAACGGCGCGGGCGATCCGGCCGGAATCGGGCGGTTGCGACCGGCTCGCTCGGGGCCGGAAGGGCTCGAAAGGTTTTTTGCGGGGACGGGGTGCTTTTTGCGGCGAACCTGTTAACATTCGCGCCGCTGAATTCGCCGGCCTCTGTTTCGTCAGGTCGACGGCAAATCCATCATCCTGAAACCGAGGTTAGGACATCCATTGCAGGTACTCGTTCGCGAAAACAATGTCGACCAGGCTCTCCGCGTCCTGAAGAAGAAGATGCAGCGGGAGGGGATCTTCCGCGAGATGAAGGCGCGCCAGGCATACGAGAAGCCGTCGGAGAAGCGCGCGAGGGAGAAGGCCGAGGCCATCCGCCGGACCCGCAAGGCCGCCCGCAAGCAGCTGCAGCGCGAGGGCCTGCTGCCCGCGCCGAAGAAGAAGGTCATCGAGCGGGCGCCGCGTCCCGGCTCCTGATCGCCAGAACCAACCAGTCTATTTTCGAACGGGCGGCTATGCGAATTGCCGCCCGTTTTCCGTTCGCTGGAAGTAGATCAGGTCGAGCGTCAGCGACGGCTTGCCGAGGCTGGTGAGGATCGTGTGCGCCTGGCCGCGATGGTGGGTCTGGTGGTTGAACAGGTGCGCCAGCGCCGGAGCGAGCCGCTGCGACACCGTGCGCATGTCGGTCACCGTCATGTAGGTGAAGCGGCCGGCGAGCGCCTTTTCGGTCAGGCCCTCGACGTAGTCGGCGATGCGCCGGTCTTCCGCCTCGCGCGCCGCGCGCAGCTTGCCGAAATCGGCAAAGAGGATCGTGTCCAGCGCCGCCGGCGCCTGGCCCTCGCCGGTGAAGCGCTTCATCCAGATGCGGTCGGCGACGAGGATGTGGTTGAGGGTCGCCATCATCGAGCGGAAGAAGGCGCCGGTGTCGCGGTTGAACTCGTCGACCGAAAGATCGTGGGCCGCATCGTAGAGCTGCGCGTTCGCCCAGCTGTTGTAGGCGGCGAACATGCGAAAATGCTGCTTCACGTCTTTCCCTTTCGAGCGGTCCCGGTATGACTCGCGTCATAGACCGCTGCAAAGAAGGCGCCAATGACCATTCTCCTCTACGAACTCGTGGGCGCCGATTCTGCGCGCCCGTTCAGCCCGCATGTCTGGAAGATCGCGCTGTCGCTGGCGCACAAGGGCCTGCCCTTCGAGACGCGGCCGGTGCCGTTCACGGAAGTCTCTAAGGTCGAGGGCGGCTTTTCGAAGACCGTGCCCGTGATCCGCGACGGCTCCCGCGTGCTCAACGAATCCTTCGACATCGCCGTCTATCTCGACGAGACCTATCCCGACCGGCCGAGCCTGTTCGGCGGCGAGGGCGGCAAGGCGATGGCGCGCTTCATCGAACGCTGGTCGCAACTGACCCTGCATCCCTATCTGGGGGCGGCCGCGCTGATGGACATCCACGATTGTCTGGCACCCGCCGACCAGGCCTATTTCCGCGCCTCGCGCGAGACGCGCTACGGCAGGCCGCTGGAGACGGTCGCGGCCGGCCGCGACGCGGGGCTCGCCGCCTGGCGGGTGGCCCTCGAGCCGCTGCGCAACATGCTGACCTACCAGCCCTTCATCGGCGGCGCGGGGCCGCTCTACCCCGACTACATCGTTGCCGGGGCATTGCAGTGGGCGCGAGTCACGTCGCCGTTTCCGTTCCTCGATCCGGCCGACCCAGTGGCCGCGTGGTTCGGGCACTGCCTCGAGCTGCATGGCGGACTTTTGGCCAAAGTGCCGGCGGCGGCGTGACGCCAGCGCCTCTTGGCAATCGCGGGGGCGGCGTGTATGGAGCGCCACCCTTCCGAAACCTCTTCTGACAAGGACGAGAAATGGCCGTCGAACGCACGTTTTCCATGATCAAGCCGGACGCCACCAAGCGCAACCTGACGGGCGCGATCACCAAGATGCTCGAGGATGCGGGGCTGCGCGTCGTCGCTTCCAAGCGCGTTTGGATGAGCCGCCGCGAGGCCGAGGGCTTCTACGCGGTGCACAAGGAGCGCCCGTTCTTCGGCGAGCTGGTCGACTTCATGTCGTCGGGTCCGACGGTCGTGCAGGTTCTCGAAGGCGAGAACGCCATCGCCAAGAACCGCGAAGTGATGGGCGCGACCAACCCGGCCAACGCCGCCGAGGGCACCATCCGCAAGGTCCACGCGCTGTCGATCGGCGAGAACTCCGTGCACGGCTCCGACGCGCCGGAGACGGCCAGGGAAGAGATCGCCTACTGGTTCTCGGGCACCGAAATCGTCGGCTGATCCGGACTGACAGGACTACAGAAGCCGGGTCCCGCGCCCGGCTTTTTCATGCGCTGCGGCGCAGCACTTCGGCGGCCGGGCCGAGGGAGGGCATCGCCTTCGCCCGGAGGAGGAACTCATCGGCCGGCAGCGACGGGGCGTAGAGATAGCCCTGGAACATCCGGCAGCCGAGGGTGCGCAGCAGCGCTTCCTGCTGCGGCGTCTCGACATGTTCCGCGACGGCCGCGAGGCCGAGCGTATCGGCCATGGCGAGGATGGTGCGCACCAGCGCGCGATCGTTTTCCTTGGTCTCGATGTCGGCCACGAAGGAACCGTCGATCTTGACCTCGTCGAACGGCATCTGCCGCAGATAGGCGAGCGACGAATAGCCGGTGCCGAAATCGTCGAGCGAGAAGCAGATGCCGAGCTCCTTGAGCTTGTGCATCCGCTCGGCGGTCGCGTCCTGGTTCTCGGCCATGACATGCTCGGTGAATTCGAGCATCAGCTTAGAGGCGTCGACCCGGTGCTCGTCGATCAGCCGGCGCAGATGCGGAACGAAATCGGGATTGCCGAACGATTTGACGGAGATGTTGATCGACAGGCGCAGATGCGCCGTGTCGGGATCGGCCTGCCAGCCGGCGAGGGTGGCGAGGCCCTTGGCAAGAACCACGCGCCCGAGGTCGTTGATGAGGCCGGAGCGCTCCGCAAGCGGTATGAACCGGTCCGGCGTGATCAGCCCCTTGACGGGATGATACCAGCGCAGCAGCGCCTCGGCAGAGACGATACGGCCGAAATGGTCGACCTGGGGCTGGAAATGCAGCTGAAGCTGGTCCCCGGCGATCGCCGAGCGCAGGTCGGCATGGAGGCGGAACTGATCCTGCTCGCGCCGCGTCGCGGCCGGATCGAATACGGCGAACGCGTTGCGGCCCGAGGCCTTGGCCCGGTACATGGCGATGTCGGCGCGTTTCAGCACCTCGTCGACGCGCGGCTCGTTGCCGTCGAACACGACGACGCCGACGCTGGCCGACGCCTGGTGCTCGACCGCGCCCATGCGGTGGGGCCGCGCGAGTTCGCGCAGCACGGCTTCGGCCGTGCGGTCCGCGCGCTGCGCGGCCTCCGCCTCGGTGGCTCCGGCATCGTCGATGCAGACGACGAACTCGTCGCCGCCGATGCGGGCGACATGGTCTCCGTCCTCGACGCAGGCGGAAAGCCGTTGCGCCACCTGAACGAGATAGGCGTCGCCGACATCGTGGCCCTGGCTGTCGTTGAGGGATTTGAAGTTGTCGAGATCGATGAAGAGGAGGGCGCCGCGCCGCCCGCTCTCCTGCGTCCGCTTCAGCGTCTCGCCCAGGCGGTCGAGCAGGGCCCGCCGGTTGGGCAGATGCGTCAGCGGATCGAAATAGGCGAGCTCCTTGATCTTGATCTCCTGCCGCTTGCGCAGCGAGATGTCGGACGCATAGCCGTGCCAGACGATCGTGTTGCCGACGCGTTCGGGTGCCGCCGAGGCCCGGAGCCATTTCTCGGCGCCGTCGGGCATGCGGATGCGGAACTCGTGGTCCCAGTATTTGAATTCCCGGTGGCATTCGCGCAGGGACTGATAGTAGCCGTCGAGGTCCTCCGGCAGGATCAGCTTGGTGAATGCCCCGGCATCGCTCGCTTCGGCGCCCCTGGGAACCCCTGTCAGCTTGTGAAAGCCGTCGCTGTAGTAAAGGACCTGAAACGAGCCATCCGCGCCACGGCAGTACTGGAACAGGCCGCCCGGTATCTGCGAGATCAGCTTCTGGTAGTGTTCCTCGAGTTTGAGGCGCTTCACCGTCTCGGTGATCTCGCGTACCGAACCCTCGTAGTAGAGCGGCTTTCCGGTCCGCTTGTGCCGGACGACACGCGCCGATTCCGAGATCCAGATGCGCTCGCGCGTCTTGTGGCGGTAGATCTCGGACACGAAGTCCTCGACATGGCCCTGGGAATGAAGGATGCGGCGGAACTCGTCGCGGCGGCCGGGTTCGACATACCATTCACCGCCGATGTCGCGGACGGCGGGAAGCATCTCCGCTTCGCTCTGATAGCCGTTGAGCTTGACCAGCGCCCGGTTGGCGGAAAGCTGGCGGCCATCGATGGAGGAACGGTAGATGCCTTCGGAGAGGTGCTCGATGAGTTCGCGGCTGTTGCGGTGCTCGTCCGCGGCCTCGATCCAGCGCCGGCGATAGTAGTGGCTTGTGGAAACCAGTATCGCCACGAGCAGCAGAATCGACGCGGCAAGCAAGCCCGTCGCCGCCCCCAACCCCGGAAATGACACGAATGCGTCCTGCATGGCCCCAAATCGATCGCCCGATCAGGGTAATCTTACGATGGGGGAATTCCCAAAGCTCTAACTGCTGCGGAAAATGGCAGTCACGGTTAATGCGCGATTAGGATGTAGGCGAACGAATTGACATCGCGCGTCAGGACCAGCGGCGGAGCGCTGCCTCGTCCGATTCCTTGGCGTCGACCCAGCCGCCCTCGGAGCCGTCGCGGAGGTGTTCTTTCTTCCAGAACGGCGCGCGGGACTTGAGGAAATCCATGAGGAACGAGGCAGCGTCGAACGCCGCCTGGCGGTGGGCGGACGCGGCGATGACCAGCACGATGTTTTCGCCGGGAGCGATGCGGCCGACGCGATGGATTGCGCAGAGCGCCGTCACCGGCCAGCGCGCGGCCGCCTCATCCGCGATGCGGCGGATCTCGGCCTCCGCCATGCCCGGATAGTGTTCGAGTTCGAGTGCCGCGAGGGTTCCGTCCTCGCTGCGGCAGAGTCCGCTGAAGGTGACGACGGCGCCGGTGTCGCGCAGGCCGGAGAGCAACGTCGAGACCTCGGCGGAGAGATCGAAATCCACCGTCTGGATCCGAACCTCGATCCGGGCGGGCACCGCTAGCCGCCCGTCATTGGGGGAAAGAGCGCGATCTCGCGTGCGCCGGCGACCGGCTCGTCGTGGCGGGAATGTTCCTGGTTGATCGCGACGCGGATGGCCTCGGGATGGCGCAACGCCTCCTCATAGCCCTCGCCGCGCTCGCGCAGCCACAGGAGCAGGTCACGCACCGTCTTCACCTCGGCCGGAAGCTCGACCTCTTCCTGCGGAAGACCGATCCGCTCCCTTACCCAGGCGAAGTAGATGAGTTTCACGGCCGCCTCACTCGTCCACGACATGCTTCAGGCCGGCACGGAAATAATCGTAGCCGGTGTAGAGCGTCACGATTGCCGACACCCACAGGAGCGTGATGCCGATCTGGGTCGTGTAGGGAAGGATCTTGTCGCCCGCCGGCCCGGCCAGGAGAAAGCCGATCGCAAACATCTGGATCGTCGTCTTCCACTTGGCGAGCCGCGTGACGGGCAGGCTGACCTTAAGTTCGGCCAGGTATTCGCGCAGGCCCGAGACGAGGATCTCGCGGCACAGGATGACGATGGCCGCCCAGAGCGACCATCCGTGGATCGTCTCTACCGGATCCGCCGCGAGGAGCATGAGGCAGGTGGCGACGAGGAGTTTGTCGGCGATCGGATCGAGCATGCGGCCGATGTTCGACGTCTGCTTCCAGATGCGCGCGAGATAGCCGTCCAGATAATCGGTGACGCTCGCGAGCGCGAAGAGCAGCAGCGCCAGCCAGCGCGCGAAGTCGCTCGATTCGAGCCGACCCTCCAGATAGAAGCAGACCACGATGAGCGGCACCGCGAGGATGCGCCCGTAGGTCAGCAGGTTGGGGATGTTATACGCCTTGCTCGCCATCGGGCCGTTCTTTGCTCTCCATCGTGATCAGTTTCAACAGATGTGACCTCTTCGGGTCAACAGCAAGGCACGCGGCGCGCCTAAATCCGGCTTTCGATTGCTCCAGCGCAGGATTCGCGAGCGACCGACCGCCGGCCGGCAAGACGGCGCTGCGTATCAGCCATTGTCGTGAAAGTGGTCGTAGATCTGCTTCGCCAGCGATTCGGAGACGCCTTCGACCGACCGCAGGTCGGCGAGGGCCGCCCGGCTGACCGCCTTGGCGGTGCCGAAGTGATGAAGAAGGGCGCGTTTGCGCGACGGGCCGATGCCGGCAATCTCGTCGAGCGGATTGCGCACCATCTCCTTCTTGCGGCGCGCGCGGTGCGAGCCGATGGCGAATCGATGCGCCTCGTCGCGCAGCCGCTGGATGAAATAGAGCACCGGATCGCGCGGCGGCAGCGTGAACGGATCGCGCCCGCGCACGAAGAAACGCTCCCGGCCCGCGTCGCG
Source organism: Mesorhizobium sp. (assembly GCA_019635735.1). Lineage (GTDB taxonomy): Bacteria > Pseudomonadota > Alphaproteobacteria > Rhizobiales > Rhizobiaceae > Mesorhizobium_A. The sequence continues at coordinate 380,139 of JAHBYX010000001.1, read as the reverse complement.
GTCGACGCCCTTGGCGACGCCGATCGCCTGGATCTTGTCGGCGATGCCGAGCTCGTCGAGGATCGCTCGCACCGCCGACATCTGTCCCTGGCCGCCGTCGATCAGCACGAGATCGGGCCAGGCGGGCATCGAATCGTCGCTCTCCGCAGCCGCCGGCGGCTCCTCGCCATGTTCCTTTAGCAGGCGCGAGAAGCGCCGCTCCATCACTTCGCGCATCATGCCGAAATCGTCGCCCGGCGTGATCGATTCCGAGCGGATGTTGAACTTGCGATACTGGTTCTTGGCGAAGCCCTCCGGCCCGGCGACGATCATCGCTCCGACCGCGTTTGTGCCCATGATGTGCGAGTTGTCGTAGACCTCGATGCGGCGCGGCGCGGACGGCAGGCCGAAGGCCTTGGCGATGCCTTCCAGCAGCACCGCCTGAGTGGAGGTTTCGGCCAGCCTGCGGCCGAGCGCCTCGCGCGCATTCTGCAGCGCGTGCGCGACGAGGTCCTTCTTCTCGCCGCGCGACGGCGCGGAAATCGTCACCTTGCGGCCCGCGCGGGTCGCGAGCGCCTGCGCCAGCAGGTCCTGGTCCTCGACCGCATGCGACAGCAGGATCAGCCGCGGGCAGGGCTTGTCGTCGTAGAACTGGGCGAGGAACGCGCCGAGCACCTCGGCCGGCTCGAGCGCCGGATCGGCTTTGGGGAAGTAGGCGCGGTTGCCCCAGTTCTGGCCGGTGCGGAAGAAGAACACCTCGATGCAGCTCTGGCCGCCGTCCTGGTGGATGGCGAAGACGTCGGCTTCTTCCACCGACTGAGGGTTGATGCCCTGGTGGCTCTGCACATGCGAGAGGGCGGAGAGGCGGTCGCGATAGATGGCGGCGCGCTCAAAGTCGAGCTGCTGCGACGCCTCCTGCATGGCGGCCGAAATCTCGCCCTTCACTTTCTGGCTGCGACCCGAGAGGAAGTCCTTCGCTTCCGAGACGAGTTCGGCATAGCCGGCTTCGGAGATTTCCCCCGTGCATGGGCCCGAGCAGCGCTTGATCTGGTAGAGCAGGCACGGCCGCGTGCGGCTGGCGAACATGGAATCGGTGCAGCTTCTGAGCAGGAAGGCGCGCTGAAGCGCATTGATGGTGCGGCCGACCGCTCCGGCCGACGCAAAGGGGCCGAAATAGTCGCCCTTGCGCGAGCGCGCGCCCCGGTGCTTGAAGATGCCGGGGGCCAGGCCGTCATTGGTGATCAGGATGTAGGGGAACGACTTGTCGTCCCGCATCAGCACGTTGAAGCGCGGCCGCAGGCGCTTGATCAGGTTGGCTTCGAGCAGAAGCGCCTCGATCTCGGTGCGGGTGACGACGAATTCCATAGCCGCCGTCTCGCGCACCATCCGCCCGATGCGGTTGGTGTGGAAGCGGCCCTGCGCATAATTGGTGACGCGCTTCTTCAGGCTGCGTGCCTTGCCGACATAGAGCACGTCGCCGGCCTCGTTCATCATCCGGTAGACGCCGGGCGAGTTGGGAAGACGCTTGACAAGCGCCTGGATCAGCTCGGCGCCGGTGAGCCCTTCCGTATCGCGCCCGCCGCGATCCCAAAGCGCCGCCATCTCCGGCGCGGCGGCTTCCTCGACGGGATCGGCATCGTCGTCGTCCTGCTCGTCGGCGATGAGCAGGGCGGCTTCCTCATCGTCGGCCGGATAGGGGGCCGTGTCGTCGATCGTGGGATTTCGGGGACTCATTCATTCATGCCTGTCACATCCGGCGTTTGCCACGCAAGATGCTGCCCGCCGTCGATGGCGATCATTTGGCCGGTTACTGACATCGTCTCGAACAGATAGCGCACCGTGGCGCCGAATTCCGCCAGGTCGGGACCGCGCTCGAGCAGAAGCCCGGCCACCTGCCGGTCGAAATCCGCCCGCTGCTGGCGGATGTTGGGCAGCGTCGGCCCGGGGCCTATGGCGTTGACGCGGATGCGCGGCGCGAGCGCCTGCGCCATCGTGCGGGTCGCATCCCACAGCGCCGACTTGGACAGCGTATAGGAGAAGAAGTGAGGGTTCGGACGCCAGACCCGCTCGTCGATGATATTGACGACGAGACCGGCCAGGTCCGCCGGCAGCGCCTCGGTGAGTTTTCGCGCCAGCAATACGGGCGCCTTCACATGCACGGCGAAATGCGCGTCCCAGACCTCCCACTCGAAGCTGTCAATCTCGTCGCGCACGAAGACGGACGCGCTGTTGACCAGGAGGCCGACAGGGCCGAGCTGTTCGGCTGCGCGGGCGACGAGATCGCCTGCCTCGTCCAGCCGGGTCAGATCCGCCGTCACGACCGCGGCACGGCCGCCCTCGCGATTGATCTCGGCGGCGAGCGCCTCGGCCTCGGTGATCGAGCGGTTGCAGTGGATCGCCACGGCGAAGCCGTTCTTCGCCAGATCGCGCACGATCGCCGCGCCGATTCTGCGCGCGCCTCCGGTGACCAGCGCCGTTCGTGGTTGATGGATCATGAATCGTGGTCCCCCGAAGCCTTGTTGACGAAATATATGGGGCGAAACGGAGGCCGACAGGGGTGGAGACGCTCGTTGCGGCCAATTCCTGACCTTGGTGGAGCACGGCGGATGGCGTTGCGTAAGCGGCGTCCCAAGACGCAGAAATTAACCAAGAAAAATCAATGACTTGGCGAGAGGATTCCCGGCCAGCCAACCCGCTGGTCCTGCGATCGTCCGCTCTCCGAAAAGGCCTTTGTTGCCTATGTGCAACGCCTTTTTCCTGCCGCATCGCCGCCGGCCAATGACCAGATTGGCGGTGCGGTCGTGCCGCATTTCGCTCCCATCTTCCGCTCCATGCCGAAACGGCGGTCCGTCACCTCCCGATGGAACGTCGGTCTTCGGTTCGCGTTTTCGAGTTCCTGAAGGCTAAGGAGAGAACAATGAAAGCCAATCTCAAATTCGGTCGCCCGCTGGTGGCGGCAGCCGCGCTCGCATTCGCCGGCGCCATTCCCGCATTCGCCGCCGACGCGATCTACGAGCAGGCTCCCGAGCCGGCTCCGGTCGAGGTGGTTCCGTCGGAATCGACCGGCTGGGCCGGTCCCTATGCCGGTGTGCAGGGCGGATACGCCTTCGGCCGCACGCGTTCGAACCTGCCGGGCGTCGGCTCGCGCGACCATGAAGGGTTCGTGGGCGGCGCATTTGCCGGTGTCCAGGGCCAGAACGGCAGCATCGTCTACGGTGTCGAAGGTGACGTCGGCTACAACGGCTCGGACGGCGTCGGTGGCGGCATCGCTACCAAGTCCGGCGTCGAGGGCTCGCTGCGCGCCCGTCTCGGCTACGCGGTCAACGACCGCGTTCTGCTCTACGGCACCGGCGGCGGCGCGGCCGAAAGCCTGAAGGCGAACGACGGCATCGGCGAGGACCGCAAGACCATGCTCGGCTACACGGTCGGCGCGGGCGCCGAGGCGAAGGTGACCGAGAAGGTGTTCGTCCGCGGCGAATACCGCTTCACCGACTACGGTTCGCAGACCTTCAATCTGGGTGGCGGCCCGCAGAACATCGATGCCCACTCGAACAAGGTTCAGCTCGGCCTCGGCGTGAAGTTCTGAGACCAGCGCGTGACCGCGTAACAGAAGGGCCGGGGAGGCGACTCCCCGGCCTTTCTGCTTGATGCGACCCGCTCTAGCCTCCCTATTTCGGGATGTAGGCCGCGAGTTCCGGGAACTTCTCGTCGAACTTCTTCGCCCAGCGGACCAGCTTGGAGCGGCCCTTTTCCCATTTTCCCTCGAAGCGAAGCGCGAGATAGCCGAGAAGCGCGCGCAGCGCGATGTGGCCGGCGGTGATCTTCGCCGGCAGTTTCGGCGTGTTGGCGACGAGATGGTCGAGCGAGCGCTCGACCTTCGACCATTGCCGGTCGAGCCAGGGCTGGTGGATCTTCTCCTCGGGACGGAAGCGGCGCTCGTAGACATGGGCGAGCAGGCAGTCGGCAATGCCGTCGGCGAGCGCTTCGAGCCGCTCGGCATCGAGCCGCTTGGCCGCGTTGCGCGGGAACAGCGCATTGCCGGACACCCGGTTGAGATACTGGGTGATGACGCGGCTGTCGAACACCGCCTCGCCCTCGTCGGTGATGAGCGCCGGGATCTTGCCGAGCGGATTGGCGTCGGTGAGGAGCGCCGGATCGGCATTGGTATCGACCACTACGGCCTCGCAGGCGATGCCGGCATAGGCGGCGGCCATCCGCACCTTGGCGCTGTAGGGGGAGGCGGGGGAGTAGAGGATGCGCGGCATCTTTGGTCCTGGAAAGGGTTGAGGGCTGCGCGACACTAGCCGCACGCGAACGCCAACGGAAGAGTGGCCGGAAGCTGGTTCAGCCGCCGCGGACGGGTGGCATGACCGCCCTGTCGAGCCGGCAGTCGCGGCGGTCGATCTCGGGGCAGGCGCGGAATTCCAGGCCCTTGGTCAGGCAGATGCGCACCTCGCGCAGGTAGCGCCTGTCGCATGTGACGGCGACGCCGTCCTTCGCAAGGCCCTGATTGCTCCTGAGGAACGCGGCCTCCACGTCGTCCGCCCGGACGGTGCGGTGTGCCCCGAGGCGCTGGAACTCCGCCGGGATCGCGATGCGCGTGCGGGCGGCGCGCAGGACCTCGAAATAGTCCTCCTGGGAGAGGCCCGCGCAGGAGCCGTGCTTGCGCCATTGGTAGCGGATGAGACCGGCCGAAGGCATGATCGGCAGGATGTCGGAGACGATGGCGCGCTCGACGTCCGGGTCGGCGGTGGGGCAGTCGGCCGGATAGCCGCGCTCGAACTGCGGCCACAGCCCGTGGACGACGAAGGCGTAGGGCCGGCCCGAGGCGCACTGCTGGCGGTTGGCGTCGGCGCCTTCGGCCTCGCAATAACTCGGCGACCAGGACAGGGAGAGAACGTAGAAGTCGAAGCCATTTCCGGATCTTACCGGCGTTTGCGGATTCGATTTCGGAGCCGGCGGAGGAGGGCCGGCGATGGGCGTGTTCGGGGCGCTCGCCTGCTCTTCGCCGCAGGCGGCCAGGAACAGCGACAGGAGGAGCGCGGCAAGGCGTCCCCGGAGAAACGGCAAGAGGACGCTACCTCAGGACGCGGCAGCGGCCGTTGTAGACGTACCAGCGGTCGAAGCCGGAGACGCAGAACTCGACATTGTCGCCGATCGAGGCGAAGCCCATGCCTTCTTCGATCAGATACCAGATCGAGCGGGACCCGCCGTCGGAGAGAGCGACGGTCGCGCCGCAATAGCGACGCCCGATCGGCCATTTCTCCGAGGCCTCCTTGTAGCGGTGCTGGTGGATGTCGTGGAAAGCGACGATGTCGACATCGGGCAGGTTGGGCACATGCCTCACCTGGTGGCGGAAACGGTGGGTGATCTTGCCGAGGAAGCGCTCTTCGGCGCAGACGCCGGGATTGGCATAGTCCAGCACCATGTCGGCTGCCCTGGCCGTGCCCGTCAGCGCGGCGACTGCCGCGACCACTGAGAGAACCAATCCGAATCGCGCCATCGCACCCGAACTCCATCCGTGCATCCGCATCGGACACTCCTGCAACTTGGCTTCGCCGTCAATCCGCAGGCGCTTCCCCGGCAAGCCATTTCACCGCCCAGCCGGCGCCCGCGTCCTCGGCAAGCACCCCGGACAGGACGGGCAGAAGCACGGACAGTTCTTCCTCGATGACGTAGGGCGGGTTGACGATGACCATGCCGGTGCCGTCGAGCCGCGGATAGTGCAGCGGCGCGCGGATGGTCAGCGTCGCGTCGAGGATGCGCGGGATGCCGAGGGCGGCGAGGTCCCGCCTGAACCGCTCGACCTCTTTCTGGTCCTTGATCGGATACCAGAACGCGTAGACGCCGCCCGGCCAGCGCTGGTGGGCTTTGCGCAGGCCGTCGAGGATGCGGCCGAATTCGTCGTCGATCTCATAAGGAGGATCGACCAGCACGAGGCCGCGCTTCTCCTTGGGCGGCAGATGCGCGCCGAGCGCCAGCCAGCCGTCGAGTTCGATGACGCGGGTGGCGAAATCGCCGGCGAATCGGTTCTTCAGCTCAAAGGCGGCGTCGGGGTGCAATTCGATGGCGGTCAGCCGGTCGCGACCGCGCAGCAGGCGGCGCACCAGCACCGGCGAGCCGGGATAGAACTTGATGCCGCCGCCGGGATTGAGGTCGCCGACGATGTCGAGGTAGGGCGCGAGCAGGGCGCGGGCGGGTTCGGGCAGGTCGGCCTCGATCAGCCTGCCGATGCCGGTGCGCCATTCGCCCGTCTTCTGCGCCCGTTCGCCCGACAGGTCGTAGAGACCGCTGCCGGCATGCGTGTCGATGACGCGGAACGGCTTGTCCTTGCGCTTCAGATATTCGACGATGCGCACGACGAGCGCGTGCTTGACCACGTCGGCGAAGTTTCCGGCATGATAGGCGTGGTCGTAGTTCATCGAAGGGCGTTCCGGCGCATGGACGGCCTCTACACCTGCCGCCGGAAAACCGCTAGGGAAGGGACATGAACACGCACGCCACGTTCGGCCAGACGGCCAGCGCCACGACGCGCATCGCCCATTCGGCCTGCCCGCACGACTGTCCTTCGACCTGCGCGCTCGACGTCGAAATCGTCGGGCCGAACCGGATCGGGCGTGTGCACGGCGCCAAGGACAACAGCTATACGGCGGGCGTCATCTGCGCCAAGGTCGCCCGCTACGCCGACCGCATCCACCATCCCGACCGGCTGATGAAGCCGCTGGTACGCGCGGGCGCCAAGGGCGAGGGGAACTGGAAGGAGGCGTCCTGGGATGCCGCGCTCGACCTGGTGGCGGAAGAGTTCCTGAAGGCGGAGGAGAGATACGGCAGCGAGACGGTCTGGCCCTATTTCTATGCCGGCACGATGGGCCATGTGCAGCGGGACGGTATCGACAGGCTGCGCAACGCCAAGAAATATTCGGGCTTCTTCGATTCGATCTGCACCAATCTCGCCTGGACCGGCTACACGATGGGAACGGGCCGTCTGGCGGGCGCGGACCCGCGCGAGATCGCCAAGTCGGACTGCGTCGTGATCTGGGGCACCAACGCGGTCGTCACCCAGGTCAACGTGATGACGCACGCGGTAAAGGCCCGCAAGGAGCGCGGCGCCAAGATCGTCGCGATCGACATCTACGAGAACGCGACGGTGAAGCAGGCCGACCTAGGCCTGGTGCTGAAGCCCGGCACCGACGGCGCGCTCGCCTGTGCGGTGATGCACATCCTGTTCCGCGACAACCTCGCCGACCGGGCCTATCTCGAAAAGTATTCCGACGATCCGAAGGGGCTGGAGGCGCATGTAGCGACCCGCACGCCGGAATGGGCGGCGGCGATCACCGGGCTTTCGGTCGGCGAGATCGAGGAGTTTGCGCGGCTCGTCGGCACCACCAAGCGCACCTTCTTCCGCCTCGGCTACGGCTTCGCACGTCAGCGCAACGGCTCCGTCAACATGCACGCCGCGCTGTCGGTTTCGGTCGTCACCGGCTGCTGGCAATATGAGGGCGGCGGCGCATTCCATTCGAATTCGGGAATCTTCAAGTTCGACAAGACGCTGCTGGAAGGCCTGAAATTCATCGATCCCAAGATCCGCCACCTCGACCACTCGCGCATCGGACCGGTCCTTGTGGGCGAAGCGGATGCGCTGTTCGGCGGGCCGCCGGTGACGGCGATGCTGATCCAGAACACCAATCCGGCCAATGTCGCGCCCGAGCAGCGCAAGGTGGTGAAAGGCTTCCTGCGCGACGATCTCTTCACCTGCGTGCACGAGCAGTTCATGACCGATACGGCGAAGCTCGCCGACGTCGTGCTGCCGGCGACGATGTTCCTCGAGCACGACGACATTTATACGGGCGGCGGCAACCAGCACATCACGCTCGGGCCGAAGGCGATCGAGCCGCCGGAGACGGTGCGCACCAACCATTTCGTCATCGAGGAACTGGCCAAGCGCCTGGGCGTCTCGCACCTGCCGGGCTTTGGGCTCACCGAGCGCGAACATATCGACATCATCCTCGGCAAGCGGGGGCTGGGCGGCTTCGACGCGCTGGAGGAGGCGCGCTGGGCAGACATGCAGCCGCCCTTCGAGCGCGCGCACTATCTCGACGGCTTCGGTCATCGCGACGGCAAGTTCCATTTCAAGCCGGACTGGACGACCTTTGCCGCGCCCAACAAGCCGCCGAAGTCGATGGGCGTGTTCGGCGACGTCGCGCGGTTGCCGGAGTTTCCCGACCATGTCGACCTGATCGAGGTGGCGGACGAGGCGCATCCGTTCCGGCTGGCGACCTCGCCGGCCCGCAACTTCCTGAATTCTACCTTCGCCGAGACGCCGGTGTCGCGCCAGAAGGAGGGCAGGCCCGAACTGCTGATCAATCCGGAGGACGCGGCAGCGCTCGGCATCGCCGACGGCGGGCGCGTCGAGGTGGGCAACACGCGCGGCGAGGTGGTGCTGCATGCGAGACTGTTCGACGGGGTGAAGCGCGGCGTGGTGATCGCGGAAGGGATCTGGCCCAACTCGTCGCACGAGCGCGGCGAGGGCATCAACGTGCTGACCGGAGCGGACGCCGGACCGCCCTACGGAGGTGCCGCGTTCCACGACAACAAGGTGTGGGTGAGGGGGCTATAGGAGGTCGGTCAGGTCGCGCGCGCCGTGCACGACGCGGACGATGACGACTTCCGTCGGTTCGATCCGGTAGAGAATAAGATAGTTGCCGGCGTTGAGCGATCGCGCGCCGTCTGAAATGTCGGGACGAAGTGGGCCGGATTCCGGAAATGCCGATAGTTGCGTAGTCCGATCCCTGATCCCGTCGATCACGCGATCCGCACTTTTAGGACTGTCCTGGGCGATCGCGAACCAGATGTCGTCCAGATCGCGTTCGGCCGCCGGCGCGAAGATCAGTCGCATCAGCCGTCCGGGGCTTGTTGTGCCCGCGCCAGCCGCTCGCGTCCCCTTCGTTTTATTTCCTCGAAATCGAGTGGCCTCGCCGGTCCGCTGGCCAGCCCTTCTTCCCATGCCTTGCGAAGGCGTTCGATCTCGGCCTTGCGCAGCGGTTCGCGCAACTGCCAGCCGCGCAGGGCGTCGCGGATCACCTCGCTTGTGGAGGCATACTGCCCGCTGTCAACGGCTTCCTTGACGGATTGGAGCATCTCCTCTGGCAGGGCGATGCTGATCTTTTCGATGCGACCCATCTTGCGCTCCGTTTGGTGGCAAATGTTACCACCGACGAGCACGAAGCGCTACGGCGTGAACCGCGCCAGGCTCTCGATATCCGGCGCCTTGGCGCGGGGCGCGGGGGAGGAGACGATGCGGCCGGCGCCCATTTCCTCGCTGAAGTCGGCAAAGACCGTTCGGCCGCCCTCCATCCTGGCCTTGCCTTCTGCGACGAGGGCGAGGCCGAGTGGGTAGATGCGGTGCTCGGCGGCGAGAACGCGGGCACCGAGCATCTCGGCATCGTCGGAGGCAAGCACGGGCACGGCCGCCTGCGCGATAATCGGGCCGTCGTCCATCGCCGGCGTGACGAAATGGACCGTGCAGCCGTGGATGCGCATGCCGGCTTCCAGCGCCTGCTCGTGCGTATTCAGGCCCTTGAACAGTGGCAGGAGCGCCGGGTGGATGTTGATCAGGCGGCCGCTCCATCGGGCGACGAAGCCGTCGGTCAGGAGGCGCAGATAGCCGGCGAGGCAGACGATCTCGGCTTTCATGCCGTCCAGCGCCTTGTCGAGCGCCGCGTCGTGCTCCTCGCGCGGGATGCCCTTCGAGGGGATCACCTGCGTGGAGACGCCCTTGGCGGCGGCAATCGCGAGGCCTTTGGCGTCCGCACGGTTGGAAATGACGCCGACGATCTCTGCCGGAAAGTCCGGAGACGCCGCGGCGTCGATCAGGGCGGCCATGTTGGAGCCGCGGCCTGAGATGAGAATGGCGACGCGCTTCCTTACAGTCACAGCGCGATCCTCCCGCGATAGATCACCGCCTCGTCGCGGCGCGGCACGATGCGGCCGATCGGCGTTACCGTCTCGCCCTCGCTCTGCAGCACGGCGGCGACCTGCGCCGCCTGGCCGGCCGCTACCACGATTACCATGCCGATGCCGCAGTTGAAGGTGCGCATCATCTCCTTCGCCTCGACGCCGCCGGTCTTGGACAGCCAGTCGAACACGGGCTGGACGTCGATCGAGCCGAGGTCGAGTTCGGCCGCCCAGTCTTTCGGCAGCACGCGCGGTATATTGTCGGGATAGCCGCCGCCGGTGATGTGGGCGAGCGCCTTGATGCCGTGCGTGCCGCGGATGGCGGAAAGGATCGGCTTGACATAGATGCGCGTCGGCTCGAGCAGAGCCTCGCCGAGGCTTTTAGAAGGCTCGAAGGGCGCGGGATCGCTCCAGCCGAGACCGGAGAGCGCCACGATCTTGCGCACCAGCGAGAAGCCGTTCGAGTGGACGCCCGACGAGGCGAGGCCAAGCAGCACGTCGCCCTCGGTGATGTCGTCGGTGGGCAAGAGCGCGCCGCGCTCGGCCGCACCCACAGCGAAGCCGGCGAGATCGTAGTCGTCGCCGTGATACATGCCGGGCATCTCGGCCGTCTCGCCCCCGATCAGCGCGCAGCCGGCCATGCGGCAGCCAGCGGCGATACCGGAGACGATGGCGGCGCCCTGGTCTGGATCGAGCTTTCCCGTGGCGAAATAGTCGAGGAAGAACAGCGGCTCCGCGCCCTGGACGACGAGGTCGTTGACGCACATGGCGACGAGGTCGATGCCGATCGTGTCGTGGCGGCCCGCCTCGATGGCGATCCTGAGCTTGGTGCCGACGCCGTCGTTGGCGGCGACGAGAATAGGGTCCGTGAAGCCGGCGGCCTTGAGGTCGAAGAGCCCGCCGAAGCCGCCGATCTCGCCGTCGGCGCCGACGCGGCGCGTCGAACGCACCAGCGGCTTGATCTTTTCGACCATCGCATTGCCGGCGTCGATGTCCACGCCCGCTTGCGCGTAGGTGAGGCTGTTCCTGCCCTCGGCCATGGGGACTCCCGTCGACGTTCGAAGCGGCTCTTCGCATGAACCCCGCCCTGTCGCAAGAAGTCGTCGGCGCTTGCCTGCACCGCGCTGGGGAAAGCCGTGGCGGTCTATGACTTGCGGCGACCGCTCCGACGCGCCATCTAGAGGCGGAACCGGGCGCTGCTGGAGGCCGGACATAGTCACTATCCCCAATCTCATCTCGATCCTGCGGCTGCTGCTCGTGCCGATCGTGATCTGGGCCCTGATGGACCGGCAGGTTGGCTGGGCGCTTGGCCTGTTCGTGCTCGCCGGCGTCTCGGACGGCATCGACGGCTTCATCGCTCGCCACTTCAACCAGCGCTCCCGGCTCGGCGCCTATCTCGACCCGATGGCCGACAAGCTTCTGCTGGTCTCGGTGTTCGTCGTCCTCGGCTTCATGGGCGAACTGCCGCTCTGGCTGGTGATCGCGGCCGTGTCGCGCGACGCGCTGATCGTCTCGGCGGTGATGCTGTCGACAATCATGGGACAGCCGGTGGAGGTGAAGCCGCTCTACGTCTCCAAGGCGAACACGGCAGTGCAGATCTTCCTGGCGGCACTCGTGCTCGCCGATCTGTCGTTTGGCCTTGGCCTCGACATTGCGCGCGACGCCTTCGTGTTCCTGTCCGGCCTCTTGACCGTGGCTTCGGCAGCGGCCTATCTCGTCGCCTGGCTGAGGCACATGAGCGGACATGCCGACACGGACGACAAAGGCTGACGATCCCGCCGCCGATGCGGCGGCCGTGCCGGTGCTGGAGGCGCAGCTGGCCGCCAACGAGGAACTGGTCGAGGCGGTGGTGGGAAACGCCTTGCGCCGCCAGATCGCCTTCTGGGCGGGCGCGCTGATCCTGCTTGCCGGCTTCCTCTACCTGTTCAGTTCCATCCTGCTGCCCTTCGCGGCCGGAATGGTGCTGGCCTACTTCCTCGATCCGCTGGCCGACAGGCTGGAAGCCTGGCTCGGTTCGCGGCTGGTGGCCGCGATCGTCATCCTTCTTGCCTTCGTCGTGGCCTTCATCCTCGCCCTGATGGTGATCGTGCCGATCCTGGCGACACAGGGCGCGGACCTGATCTCGAAGATGCCGGAATACCTGGCGCGGCTCCAGGCGCTGATCACCAGCATCGATCCGGAATGGCTGAAGCAGCGCTTCGGCGTCGACCCGAACAACCTGCGCAGCGCTCTCAACTCGCTGGTGTCGCAGGGGGCGGGGTTCGTTACCACCATCTTCGAGTCGATCCTGAGTTCGGGCCTTGCGCTGGTCAACGTCGCCTCGCTGGTCATCGTGACCCCCGTCGTTGCCTTCTACATGCTGGTCGACTGGGACCACATGGTCGCCAAGATCGACGGCTGGGTGCCGCGCGACAATGTCGAGACCGTGCGCGCCATCGCCAACGACATCAATGTCGCGACCGCCGGCTTCGTGCGCGGGCAGGGCACTCTGTGCCTCATCCTGGGCGTCATGTATGCGGTCGGGCTGACCATCGCCGGGCTGAACTTCGGTCTGCTGATCGGCCTCTTCGCCGGCCTGATCAGCTTCATCCCCTATGTCGGGTCGCTGGTCGGGCTGGTGCTCGCGGTCGGCGTGGCCCTGGTGCAGTTCTGGCCCGACTGGATCATGGTCGCGGCGATCGCCGGCATCTTCTTCCTCGGCCAGTTCATCGAGGGCAACATCCTGCAGCCGAAACTGGTCGGCGAAAGCGTCGGCCTCCATCCGGTGTGGCTGATGTTCGCGCTTCTCGCCTTCGGATCGCTGTTCGGCTTCGTCGGGCTTCTGATCGCCGTGCCGGCCGCCGCGGCGGTCGCCGTCCTCGTCCGCTTCGCGCTCGGCCGCTATCTCGCCTCGCCGCTCTACCACGGGCACCGGCAGGACGTGCCTCCGGCGTGAGCGCGATGACCGACGAGCACCCATCCGCCCAGCTGCCGCTCGATCTCGCGCGGGGACCGGGAATGTCCCGCGACGAGTTGGTCGTCACCGGCGCGAACGCGGCGGCGATAGCACTGATCGACCGCTGGCCGGACTGGCAGACGCCGGTCGTCGTGCTCGCAGGCCCCGCCGGGTCGGGCAAGTCGCATCTCGCCGCGATCTGGACCGAGACGGCGCATGCGAGCGCGGCCGATCCGCGCCGCATCGGCCCGGACGCGATTTCGCTGGCCGCCTCGGGCGGAGCCGTGCTGGTCGACGGAGTCGAGGGCTTGATCGACGAGACCGGCCTGTTCCACCTGATCAATGCCGCGCGCGAGGGCGGCGGCCATGTGCTGCTTACCTCGCGGCGCTTTCCGGCGGCCTGGGGCGTCAGCCTGCCGGATCTGGCGTCGCGGCTGAAGGCGGCAACGATCGTCGAGATCGCGGAGCCGGACGATCTGCTCCTGACCGCCGTCGTGACGAAACTGTTCGCCGACCGGCAGGTGCAGGTGGAGCCGCATGTGGTCAGCTACGTCGTCAACCGGATCGAGCGGTCGCTGTCGACGGCGATGAACGTGGTCGAGCGGCTGGACCAGGCGGCGCTGTCGCGCAAGACCAGGATCACGCGTGCGCTTGCCGCGGAGATCATCGGCGCCGTCGATGCCGGGCAGGGCGACCTCGGCCTCTAGAGCTCCGGTTCCGGCGGCTGGGGCTCTCCGCCGAAGGGCACGCCCTGCATGGAGGGATCGACGACCTGGCCGTCATAGGTCCCTTCGCCCGGCACCTCGGGCGCGATGCCCGCATTCGGCTGCAGCGAGCGCATGGTCGGGTCGACCGGCGCCTCGCCGCCCTGGCCCCGGTCGGACAGGAGCAGCCTCGCCGGCCTGCCGCCCTCGTAGACGATGAGGAAGGAATTGGCGGTGAGGATCGCGCCCAGCACGTCACCGAGGTCGCCGCGGAAGCGGCCGTTGACCGGCGCGTCGTCGAGGACCGGGCCGGAAATCTCGAAACCGAAACGCCTGGCGATCTCGTCCGTCACTTCCCGGCGCGTGACCTCGGAGACGGTCACTGTCAGCGCCTGCGCATCGCCGTCGATCGTCATCGCAGCAGTGGCGCGGTGAAGCGGAAAGAGGGCCATCGCCGCAGCGAGGAGAAGCGCGCCGGGCCGGCCGCGCAGGGCGCCCGCCTCGGCGCATGCGCTATGGATGCTCTTGCGTCCAGACATCGCCGGCTCCCGACATCGGCCAGTTCTTGCCCGCCCGTATGTCAGCAAAATGGCATGAGGGGAATGGTCGGAGTGGCAGGACTTGAACCTGCGACCCCCTGATCCCAAATCAGTTTACCGCGCTTCACGGCGCATAACAAATCAGGTGATCCAAACCGAGATATGACCACCATACGTATTGCATTTCCAACGAAAGATGAATAGCGTTTGGTAAAGTTACTAACACAGGGTAACGGTGGCTAACAAGCCCTATTTGTTACCCCTTGTTACCCCAGAGGGCACTTGATGGCTGGAAAAGTGCTCACCCAATTGGGTGTAAAATCGGCGTTACCGGACCCGACGAAGCGCCGCGAAATCGGCGACGGCGCACTTCCGGGACTTTATCTGGTGGTCCAGCCCAGCGGAAAGAAGAGCTGGGCTTTGCGCTATCGACGAGGTGGAGTTCCGAAAAAGCTCACCCTCGGAACCGTTCTATTGGAGAGAAGCGAACCGGCAACCGGGGAGCCGGCTTTGGGTATGGCGATGACGCTTGTCGAAGCGCGGGCCGCGGCAAGGGCAGCGCTTCAATTCATTGCCGAAGGGAAGGACCCGGTAGAGGTCAAGAAGGCAGAGAAGGCTGCTGCGGCGGAGGCAGCTGATCCGAACGCGGCAAAGAAGGACCACGTCCGGACGCATGCGGCGGAATTCATCGAACGCTATTGCAAGCCGCGAAATCGATCTTGGCGGGAGGTGGAGCGACAGTTCAAGGCAGACATACTCCCATCGTGGGGAGATCGCAGCGTGAAAGAGATTACGAAGCGAGATGTCATCGAGTTGCTCGACAGGATCGTAGACCGGGGCTCGCCAGTCTCGGCAAATCGGGTATTTGCGACACTAAGGAAGTTCTTCGGCCGGCTGGAAGATAGGGATGTGATCCCCAATTCTCCCTGCACTGGAGTCAAGCCGCCTTCGGCGGAAATATCGCGCGACCGCGTTCTGACTGACGAGGAAATCAAGCTATTTTGGAAGGCGACCGCAACGCTAGGCCAGCCATTCGGTCCGATGTTTCGATTGTTGCTTATTACCGGCCAGCGACGCGAAGAAGTCGCCGGAATGATGCGGAAGGAGCTGCACCTGACAGGCGCCGCGCCTAGTTGGCAGATCCCGAGGGAGCGTGCGAAGAACGATACAGCCCATGAAGTACCAATGTCGCAGCTCGCCATCGAAACGATCAACAGCATTCACACCATTGGGAAGAAGGGATTTGTATTCACGACGACAGGCGATGGATCGGTTTCTGGCTATTCGCGGGCGAAGGATAGACTTGACTTGGCAATGCTGAAAATCGCTCGAAAAGAGGCTGAGGATAGAGGCAAAGATCCCAAGAAAATCGAGACGGCACCGCGCTGGACCCTCCATGATCTTCGTCGCACAATGGCGTCGCGGATGGCCGGACTCGATATCAACCTGCCGGTCGTCGAAAAGATTCTTAATCATACGTCAGGCAGCTTCGCCGGCATTGTGGGGGTCTATCAGCGTCACGATTTTAACGATCAGAAGCGTCGGGCGCTTAATGCTTGGGCGGACTATCTGATTGCACTTACATCGGAGGTTCCGGACAATGTTGTGATGCTGCGCGGTGGCGCCAGATGAACGCGATACACTCGGACGAGGCCGCATGGATCAGCGATGTCGTCCCTACGGAGAGACTGGCAGAGATCGTCACCCGCTTCGAAATCCCAGCCGAAGAGGTATTCACGCTATGTGCGAAAATCCATCTGGCGAGACGGTTCGAACTTCCATCTGAACAGGACCGCAAAGAAGTAGACCGTCTCCGCGCCCGCCGCGAAGTTTTTAGGTCCGCACTTAGAGAGTTCCGCGCGTTGCCCGGGACGCAATTCATGCCTCGTGGCAACGCCTACTCATACTATCCGCAGCCACCGAATCCCGATGGGGAACCACTAGCAGCAACGCCGGGGACGATATCAGCGTCCACATTCGAGGCGATGCTAACAGCGCTGATCGAACATGATGATCATTCGATACGGCACTACGAGGCAAGGGTTGCTGATCGCAAAGATCTCGGAAACCGCGCCCCGCTCCGGCGGTATATCTTTTGGTTAGCGCTAATGTCCTTTTGGTATCATGACCTAGGTCGGCCGCTGACGATGACCGATGATCCGATCCGTGGGGAAGTTCGTGGGCCGATTATAGCGTTCATCTCTGCGATGTCCGAAAATGCCAGTTTCATTACACAAGCAGAAAGAACCCCGACAGCAATCGGCAGCTTTATCAAACGGTCGCGTGATCGCGCGGAACGTGATCCTCACTTCGGCCCGGAACGCTTCTTAACCGTTTGAGATAGCCACCGGCGGTTTCAAACGCACTTTTGCGCTGCGTTACGCCACGTGAATATTGGAAGGCCTCAACCTTAACCGAGGAGGCCAATCCAATGAATTCAGAAACCGTCGACCGTTTTCTCTCAGGACCGGAAATCCTCAGGCGGTACGGCGTCTCCGCAATGACAGTTCATCGTTGGCGCCATGATCCGGATGTCGCCTTCCCGGATCCGGAGATGGTGATCGGCGGTCGCAATTATTTCCGCGAGGCCGCCGTGGTCGACTGGGAGAGACGGCGCGCAAAGGCGTCGGGGTCTCGCCGCATCACGTCGAGCGCGGGCTCTTGAGTCTTCAGGGATGAACCTCTCGTTTGTTCCGTTTTGCGCCGACGCGGAGTTGGAGCAGATATCCCGCGCGGTCGTCACCGGCTTTGACGATTTCGCGTGGCTGCTGCTCCCCAGCGTGAGAGCCCCTTTTCAGCCCAATCTCATGGATGCGCCTACCGTCGTCCCCGTCGCGGGCGCGATCGCCGCGAGCCCCGCAAGGCTTCCTGACATTGAATTACTGGAGGACCGATAGTTGGCCAAATCGAAGCGCAGTTGGTTGACTGCTTTTGTCCCCCACCGGCTTGAATTGCTTCTTAGCCCGGCGTGGCAACGCGCGCCGCGCCCGCTCCGGACCATTCTCGAAAGGCTGGAGATTGAGCACCTCCGCCATGGCGGTCAGGAGAACGGGTTTCTGTTTGTTTCCTACCAGCAAATCGTTGCCGCCGGCGTCTCCCGCCGCTCGATCAAGTCTGCCTGCCAGCTGGGGGAGAAGCTTGGCCTGTTGGAAGTTGTTCAGGATGGCGAGCTAACTGGAGATTTGAGACCGCCGAACCGCTACCGGCTGACTTATGTCCCCGCCAAGGGAGCCGCTGCGCCGACAGACGAATGGAAGTCAATCACCAAGGAGCGTGCAATGACCATCGTTGCCGCGTTCAAGGCGGAAGACGCGGCCGGTGCCAAGGCGGTGAAAAGGAGGGCGGCATGAAAATAGCCCCCCAGTTCCCTTTTCTGCATGAGCACGGTTCCCATTCCAGCATCGAATTGGCCGTTGCCGGTTCCCATTCGTGCATGTCTCCCGGTGCCCCAATGGGAACTATCTCTTATATTTTGGGAGGGGGCTACGATGTCTGACCCCGATCTTTTCACCTGGGCTCCGCCTCCGTGCCGCATACTGCCGTTTCCGCTCAACCGTCGTGTCGGCCGGATCCGGGATGTCGCCATGAAGATGCTGGAGAAGACCACCGCCAAGCATTCCGACCATTACCACTGTCTGGTCGATGATGCTCTCCGCAAGAATCTCTCTCGATACAACCTTACCGCGGAAGAGCAGGACCGCCAGCTGAGTATGTTTTGGTCCGCTGTCCGGAACGAAATGCAGCGGATCTCCTATCACTACGCTCCCGACGAGGGCGAAGCGTCCTGATACATAGAAAAAAACAAAAAAATTCCCTCCAGTATTGGATGAACAATGCCCCCAGATTTTCGCGAAATTCTCAACGATATCGACTTGGTCATCGCCAAGATTGCCGAGGCGCGGAGCGAGTTAGCAAAGTACGTAGCGCCAATTGTCGATAAGGAGGAGCCATCAAGCGATGAATGGTGCGATACAGCAACAGCATCCGAGCGACTGAACTATCCACAAGACACGATTCGAAAGGCGGGCAAGAAATATGGCTTCGTGGTCAGAGTTGGTGGGCGATTTGTAGTTCATATGCCGACAGCAAAGAGATACTTTGAAAGAGAAAAGCGTAACGGAGAAGGATGGAGATTAAAAACGGGCTGAAGCGGTACGGTTTCTATATTGACCGCCGCCAGCTCGATTCGTAGATTCTCACCTGCCATCATTATCTCGGCGCACAGGAAGTGAGGTGAGGCATGGACGGCTACGATATCGGCATTCTCGTTTTTCTGTTGGGCGGCATCGGCCTCCTGCTTTTCCCGAAGCTCATCGACGCGTTGTACGATTTGTACAATCTGGACGGTGGCCGGCAGCGCCGTTACGAGGGGTTCATGGCGAACGCTCGTGATCGCGGCCTCTCCTACCGGGAAACCATGGACGAGTGGGAGCTTCGCACCGCCTTCGCCAAGCTGCGCCGGATCGCCTCGGATCGTGTTGCCGCCGATCTGGAGAACTGGCTGGACATTCTGGAGGATGCGGTGAAGGAGATCGCCGGCGAGATCGGCCGGACCCGGCCCGAGCTGGTGAAGCCGTTCTACGACATGGTCGCCGCTGTCACCTATATCGACATCCTCTACCCACCGGAGGCTGCGATGGTCGGCGGGCTCTACCGGGATATCAAGTGGGTCGACTTCGATATCGACCGGGAAGCAGCGCTGCGTATTCTCTGACCGCGGCCACCTCTAGCTAGCCGATCGGTCCCATCGGGAACCCGCCGTGGCTAGCTTCGCTAGTATTAGGCGTAATCGCGAATTCCCGATTTCTACAGAAACATGCGCGAAACCATTCAAAAATTTTGATTGGTCGCGTTTGCTCGGTCGCGTTTCGTCCCGGATATCTCCTGAACTTCAATAGGAGATTTGCGATGGACGATCATCTTGTGCTGCCTGCGGTTGCGAAGGCGATGCTTGCCAGTGCCGGCGATCCCTTCATGGCCCGAGCGCTGGCGATGAAGCATGGCGCGCCCGGGCGCGCGCTGCGGATCCTAGAACGCGCTGTCGGCGCCGGTGGTCTGAGCGACGGCAGTTTTGGTGAAGCGCTGAGCGACTGGCGTATCGCGTCAACCGCATTTTTCGGCGCGATGCGCACCCGTTCCGTCTTTTTCAGACTCTGGGATCAGGGTCTCCGCCGCGTCCCCGCCCGAACCCATCTGGGAGTCGTTTCGCTGAACGCGAGCGCGTGGACGACTGGCGAGGGTGCCGCCCGCCCGATCAGCCGTTTGACGTTGAATGTTCCGCCTCTTCTGCCGCAGACGGCGACGGCCATCGTCGCCGTGACGAACGAAGTCGCCCGAAACAGCGATCCCGCCGCGCTGACGCTGGTCAACAACGCTTTGCGAGATGCGGTCGCCGATGCGGTCGACGAAGCGTTTTTCGCATCGATCGTCGACAGCTCGACTGCGATTGAGCCGAGCGTTGGCAACGACCGTGCCTCCATGCTGCAGGATCTCCGCGCCCTTCTCGGAGAGGTGAACGTCAATGGAGCTGGGTCGCTTTTCTGGATCATGGCGGCCGATGTCGCGACCGCAGCCGCGCTTCTCGACGAAGCGGGAAGCATGTCCCCGTTGGGTGGCGAGCTGCTGAACCTGCCAGCGCTGGTTGGAACGACAATTCCCGCCGGTACGATTTATCTCGTCAACGGCGCGGAGATCGCAGCGGCGCTCGAAGGGATCGAGTTCGATGTGAGCGGACAGGCCGCGCTCGAAATGCTGGACGAGGCGACGGGATCTTCGACGGTGCCGACTGCGGCCGCGCTGGTCTCATTGTGGCAGTCCGGCGCAACCGCGATGAAGGCCGATGTGCGCTTCAGCGTGAAACGCTTGCGCAGCTCTGCGATTGCCGCGCGCACCGATGTCGCTTGGCTGCTGCCGGTCAGCTGAGGTGCGTCATGACGATCGAAGAAACCTCAGAACTGATGAAAGGCATCGCCGTCGTGATGCGTGAATTCGTTGACCGCGAACTTCGCCCGATCATCGAACGGCTCGACAAGCTCGAGGCGACCGTCCGCGAGGCGAAGGCACATCCGCGAGTCCGTGTCGCCGCCGGAAGGAGTGACAACAATGCGCTTTAAGAACGAGTACGAGCTCGACCTGTATCTGACAGGGCTGTTCGAAGGCCGCCTGCAGGAAACTGCAAACGTCATCCGCCAGCTCGGCGGAACGCCCGAGGAGGTCGCCGCCATGATCGCGCTCCAGCGTGACGAGATGGATGCGGCACGCGAAGAGATCATGAAGACGAGCCGTCTCTTCGCGATCGATCCTGACGCCGCGGCGCATCTTGTCCAGTGATTGAGAGTTGCGACGAGCCTCGCCCTCCTGTCTCGTCGCCAGTGGCGGTCGCACCGGTCAGGCGCGGCCGAGGCGGCCGCCACGATCCAAACCGGGGGGGTGGTCAAAATCTGCCGAGCGAAACCGCGTCGTGACCGCACTCAGCCTCATGTATGCGTTTTTTTTAGCGCCGACCTCAATTTTCGGAATCAGTTCGGATCTTGCCGATGTCGAAAACCACTCTCAAACCGGATAATTCCCCACCCCCACGCTGGCTGAACAGGGCGGAAAAGCTGATCTTCAAGCAGGTGATCGAGGAGCGGAAGGTGGCCGGATTGCCGATTTCGGCTACAGTTGCCGGTTCTATCGCCGATTTTGCAATGTGCCGGACGCGGGTCCGCGATTTGAAGAGAACGCTGGCGGTTGCGCAGTCTGAGATCTCAGAACTGGACGGTGACCGCGCTTATGTTCTCGCCTTGTGTCGCGAAATTGATCGAGCATCGCGACTGGCGATGGTTCTGAGCGACCGCATTTCGAAATGATTGATCAGTATCCGCGCCAAAGGAGCCATGCCGCCGCAGCATTTGCGACGGCGGCGACAATCCAGCCCACGGTGGAACGGTGCCAGAGCGCAAAGCCTGACACTACAATAACGACGAGCGAAAAGAGAGCGGGCGACATCCCAGCTCTACGAGGTTCGGGGAGTGTGCCACGGCGTCGGATTGCCGGTCAGTTTCCCAAGCGCATCGCTGACGGCCAACGCCATGTCGCGCATGACAGGGTAATCCGGCGCGTCGGTCCGCATGCTCGACACAGGTTTGATGCACGCGGCGTGAAAGGCGACGGCGGTGCGAATGAACTCCTCGCGATCAGCTTCGGACATCGTGGTCATGGTTCGGCGGCGGGCCATGGGAAGCTCCTCGTGGTTCTAAGATCGCCGCAACGAGGGAATTATTCCTATCCCGATTGAGTCGTCAATGGGTGTGGATCGATCTTCGCCGCCGTCCGGGAACTACTCGGCTTCCGCTTCCGGTTTATCCACGCCTATTCCGGCGATGGCATCCTTCCTGTGAAAAGGAGGAAGTCATGGTCGAGATGCGAATGATCTTTTGGGTGACGGTGGCGATCACCGCGTTGAGCGGCGTGGCATCGGCCGTGCTCGCCGCACGTCGGAATGCGTCTGCAACTTCTAACAGAGTGGCCGATCGGCTGGCGCAAATTGCAGTCATAGGCGCAAGCGCTATCATAGTCTTGCTGCGCACCCCATGACAGTGGGCCGTTTGTTGGCGCAAAGGTCTTGAACGTGTAGAGTTCGCCGTCAAACTCCCTCGACTCACAATTGAACAAGGGAAGATGTTGCCGAGCCCATCGCCGCAGTCTCCAAGGGAAAGTGTCACGACGGCGCGATATCGTGCGCCGTTATCACGCCGTTCGATCTACCTGTCGGATCTCCTGAGTAAGATCGGTAGGACGCCGCTCACGGCGCAAGGCAACCTGTTCCGAGGCCAGCCAGATGTGGAAACGGAAATCTACTATGCCGGCGACCTTTCCCTTCTCTCCAGAGCATGCGTCTCTGTGATTGGAGCACGAAATGTATCTGCCGAAGGCGCGGCGCGCGCGAGAAGGATTTCGAAGGAGCTGGCGTACGCTGGAGTAGTGGTCACGAGCGGTCTTGCTAAGGGCGTCGATGTTGAAGCCCATTCCGCGACCCTTGAAGCGGGTGGGCACACGGTTGCGGTGATCGGGACCCCTCTAGACAAATGCTACCCAATTGAGAATGCAAGAATTCAAGAAGAAATATGGTTGAACCATCTCTTGATTTCACAATTTCGTACGGGACAGCGGACCTTTCCATCGGATTTCCCGAAGCGAAACCGCCTTATGGCCGCAATCACAGACGCCAGCGTCATCATCGAAGCGTCCGATACTTCGGGTACTCTACATCAAGCGGTGGAGTGCGTGAACTTAGGGCGATGGCTGTTTATCGCGAATTCTCTTTTCGAGGATTCATTGCTGGAGTGGCCGCGTAAATTTCTCAAGTATGAAAAGTGCGTCCCGTTGCGCTCAGTGATCGATATCACCGACCGGGTCCTTCATCGCCCGCGGACCTAGATGGACGTTCATTTCCGAGCACAATATCTAACCGCGGTCGTGAACAAGATGCGTGGCGTCGACTATGACGCGACCATGTTGGTCAAAGCTGTAAAAGGAAAGCCGATAAACGGCTATTGTTCAGTGACGCTTGGCGGCAGAGAGGTTAGGATTCAGGACAATAACAGAGATCGTGCCTTGGAATGGTTTGCCGAATGGGCAGCACCACTGATTCGTAGTATTGGGCAAGGCCCAAAGATCCTGATACCCATACCGAATAGATCGGCCTTTTTAGGCTCGAAATCGAGACCCCGTACAGCAGAAATGTGTCATTCTATCGCAAAGGCTTGCGGTAGCGGCGTTGCAGTCTCCGATATACTCCGTTGGCGTGTCGAGCTGCCAAAAAGCACCAATGCTGCTTCCAGAAACCCGTCACTGCTCTTTCCAGACTTAACGATACTGGGATCTTTGCCATTAGGACGGATCATATTTGTGGATGATGTTTTTACCACTGGCGGCCACATGATCGCAGCTGCTTGGCGGCTCCAGCAGATCGGGCGAAATGTCGGGATGGGACTTTGCTGCGGTCGCACACTACAGACGCAGCTCGCGGATCCATTCACGGTCGCCCCAGAGGTTTTGAGCGTAGGAGATTACCCGGGCAGGCGCGTCTAATGCTGCATCGCAAGCCCTCAGGTAAACTTAGATGCTTCCGGTCCGGGTGAGGCGCGGACTGAACTTAGTCGAGCTTCGTCCGCTGGCGCCATATCTGGTCAAGAGCATCCTCTAATCGCAATTGGCCGACCGCCCAGATTGCGAGCGCCTTTCCTCCCTCATAGCTCTCGGGCGCATCCTGAATAATGCTGACCGCCTCGTTGCTTGTCAGACTTCGCAGGCCTTTCGCGCAGAGATAAGCATACGTGGCAGGATTTGCTTCGCGGAGAGACGCCCACACCACATCAGACGCGGATCCAGCTTTAATAAAACCTCTTGCGATAATCCAGCCTTCGATCCCTGCTGTGATAAAATCCTGTAAGAGAGGCGAGACAGCCTCGGGCTGAGCACGTCTGACAATGATCTTGGCCGCGCGCGGATCTCTGGAAGCCTCCCAGCATGCGATCACTGCAGCGTCTGAATAGTGCAAAGGGTCAGAATCGATTGCTTTCAGCCAACGTCCTCGAGAGGACGCCGTTGCCTTGTCCAACCAACGCTCAAGAATGCGAGCCCGGTCGGGAGCGTCAAACGCTAGGTAGAGATGCGACAGGCAAGACTCGACCCTCGGCCGAAGTGATGCGTCCGTAGCTCGACCCAATAGCCGAGAAAGCAGGTCACTTAGCGCCGGGAGGATGTGTGTTTGAGATGTCCGATATAGACAGACTCTCACGGAACGATGGATAGCTATCGGGTCGCAGAGGGTTAATTCGATCGCATCAATTAACTCGTCTGGAGAAAGGCAAGCGACATATGCATGCATGAACGCCCGCCCTGCGGGATCGTATAGGTCGGAATTGTGGAGCCGCCGAATCCTATCCAGTTTTTCGGGAAGGTTTTGCACTCGATTGCTTCCAAGGGGTTATTTTTCGGATCATATCGCGTCGATGGCGTAGCGTGACGACGGACCTAGATCTGCGCAAGGGCGCTCAAGTGCATTTCATCGAGCGGCTTCGCGACCGTCTTGCTAGCGGTCTCGGAAATAGCGCTCGGATTTCTCAATCTCGATGACCATAGGGGGATCCTACGCCCCCGGTGCGGAGCGCTGAATCTTCACTCCGTGTGCCGGCCCCAGATCGTCGAATATTGCGTTGATCATTGCTGGAATGAGGGTGTGGATGCAGTCTCGATCTTGAGCAGTTAATCCCGGTGCCTCAGCTCCTTTTGCAAGTGCATGAGCGACGCGAACGCGTAACGCTGGCAGCAAATTCCGCGCAAGTTTTGAGGTAGTCCCCATGGCATTGACGACGGGCTGCAACCGATCGTGAAAAGCTGCGGAGGTCGTTGGGTTTTCCAGTTCAATCACCTTGTATAATGACAAAAAGCGATAGTGCTCGGGAATTCGTTCACTCATCCCTTCAGCTAGGAGGGCAAGAATCGTTTCTAACGGCCCATTTGCCGTCAGCCTAAAGGTGCTTTCGACTAGTGATGGGTTTATCTGGGGTCCTGAGCCTTTAAAGGCCAGTCGCATTTTAAACTCGGCCGTGTCCTTTTCATCGAAATACGAGAAAGACATGATCCCTTGGGGGAATCGCAGGTAGTCGATATTTGGGTCGAACGTCATGCGGAGCACAGACAACATGTGATCGCTGCCGCGATTGATCCACCCCGATTCAATGGTCGTGAAACATGGCCCCTTCTCCGGCGTCACACGGATGTCAGGTAGCGTGCACCCGATTCCCGCAATCCGGTTCGGTGTGCCCAGTACGGAAACCGACATTTTCCGGCCGTCTCGCAGTGAAACGGGAACTGCAAGAAGCATTTTGGCCGAGAGCTGATCTTCCTCGCTGGGCAGAGGCGAAATCAGCACAATATTGTGCGCGAACGCAGCTCGCTGATCGCCCGTCTTGGGCTCGCCGCTCACTTGTTCTACCGGCATGATATTGGCTTGGTTTCGCCCAACGACAGTTTCGCGCTTGTTCAGGGTGAAGCAAGGAGGCGTTGAAGGCAAGCTCCGCCCCATGCGCGACGGCGCACGCGATCGCCGGCAAGGACGTTGTGCAGGCGCGTTTCAACAACGCGTGCTCTACCCACCCGACGCAACAAGCCGAAGAGGAAGTGAATACTTGGACCCAAGGCGCTGCAACGGGTCTTTTCAGTTTCAGCCTCCGCACCCGGTAGCCGTCAGCTGGTTACCCGTCGTGTTACCCGGAAGCGAAATTAGAAAATCCAAAACGGGGCTAAGTGATGGTCGGAGTGGCAGGACTCGAACCTGCGACCCCCTGATCCCAAATCAGGTGCGCTACCAGGCTGCGCTACACTCCGGTCGGCCACTCCCCTAGTTGATCGTGCCGCCAAGGGCAAGGGCATCGGCTCTTGACGGAAGGCCTGCTCTGCGCGATGCAGCGGCTGTCCGCTGAACACGAGGTCTCCATGTCCGCGCGAATCTACAGCCCTGCCAAGACCGCGATGCAGTCCGGCAAAGCCAAGACCGGGTATTGGGTGCTCGATTTCGATCCCGAGCAGCCGCGCAAGATCGATCCGCTGATGGGCTACACCACCTCCGGCGACATGAAGAGCCAGATCCGCCTGACCTTCGAGACAAAGGAAGAGGCGATCGCCTATGCCGAGAAGCACGGCATCGACTACCGCGTGCAGGAGCCGAAGGACGCCAAGCGCCGGCAGATTTCCTATTCGGACAATTTCCGCTATGACCGCAAGGTGCCGTGGACGCACTGACGTCCCCGCAGCGGTCCCGTAGCTCAGCTGGATAGAGCACCGGCCTTCTAAGCCGATGGTCGCAGGTTCGAATCCTGCCGGGATCGCCAATTGATCGCGTATAATACTTCCACCTCTGACCTGAGACCCTATCTCCTCTGGCCTGGGGCCGGGATGGGGTGACCGGCCGGCTCCGCGCCTTGCGCGGCAGACCGGATGGCGGTGGCATCAGGTCAGGCCGGCGAACGCCGGGGGCTGCAAAGCAGCGGGGACCCGGGCAGCCAGTCAGCGCCGCGTCGGCGAATAGGTGAAGGTGGTGTAGACGCCGTTCGCATAGTCGCTGCGCTTCGTCTGGCCGTCGGCTCCATACTCGATCGAGGCGATGTGGCCGGGGATCGACAGGAGGTCGCCGTTGGTGGTGTAGGTCCGGCCGTGTCGCCGGAGCGGACTCGGAAGGCCAAGCAACCGCTCGCCATTCCGGTCACCATCCATCCGAACAAGGACCTGCCGGGCCTCACGTCCGCGATGAGCACCCATGTTGTGCCGGACGCATTGTGCGGAATCGAATACCTGATGGACGGCGAGAAGCGATACCGCTTCTTCGCACTCGAATGTGAGAACACGAGCCCAAAACGGCGGGCGACGGCGAAACTGTCCAGCCTGGCGCTGAAACGGGCAGCGTATGAGGCGGTGATGCAGGCGAAGGGATACAAGGATGTTTATGGAGTACCGAATT
This sequence comes from Mesorhizobium sp., assembly GCA_019635735.1. Lineage (GTDB taxonomy): Bacteria > Pseudomonadota > Alphaproteobacteria > Rhizobiales > Rhizobiaceae > Mesorhizobium_A. Next base: position 353,523 of record JAHBYX010000001.1, on the reverse strand, counting down.
TAGCCACGAGAGCAATAAGCCGAGTTGAGCAGAATCATCTTTGATTGCCCACGCGAGTCTGTGGCGAGTACGGTTCCGGTCAGCGGACGGGCGAGAGATGGTCGCGAAGGAGGAAAAAGAGCGTTAAATCTGACGATCTTCACGTCCATGTGCGCATTGCGCGTACCTGGAAGCTGGCCGATGAGGATGGCGAGCATTCGTGGATTGCGAATGCCTTTTCGACTTGTTGTAAGCGTAATGAAATAATACTACTGAAATATATCAATCCCCAAGAGGCGGAACTCGTGAAATCTGTAAAAGCGGTCTATCCGATTCAGAAAAATGAATATATGTGCAACCATCCTTGCTCTCGTACGATGCAGTCTCTTCATCGTTTGAGGAAATTGTATTAATTGGAAATATGTGATATTCAAACAATATATCATTTAGAATATCCTTACGTTTCATTTTAGAAACGTATCTCCCATCTGAAAGTAATGCGTCGCGTGTCGAAATGTCATATAATTGATAATGACTCTTTGCCTCAGGAACAGATGCGCGCACGTTAATAGTACCAATTTCCATCTGCTTACTTCCGAAGCGGAGAGTAATTTTCAATACATCTAGTGCAGTATCACGCTCGGTACTTGTAATTTTCCACCCATCAGCGACCTCAACAATCTGATCGATTGTCATGTCAAGGTAGAATGGGTGGATTCCTTTCCCACTAACAAGTTCGAAACTAACAGGGGCTACCATTTCCTCTTCGGCCATGTGTTTCTCCTTTTGTTGCTCTTGCAGCATTAGTTTCAAGGTGTTTCACTTTATTTTCAAGAGCCTTGATCTCCCCTGCCGCCGCTTGGCGGGCCTTGATATCAGGCTGAGTTTTAAGTTCCTTTATCCTTGCGCGCGCTTCATCAGCCTGGGCTCGTAAGGATGCGGCCCTCTTTTCATTGCCGTGTCGTTCATTTTTGCTGGAGTCCTGCGCCTTCTTTCCGCCGGACGATTTTTCAGCTTTGTCGTCATTGTGTGCGAGTATGCCAAACTCACCGACATAGAAATTGTCAAATTCAGAGACATCTAGATTGAAGGAAGAAAACCCAATAGGCACTCGAACATTGTTCGAGACAATAACTTCCGATCTATCGAGAGCTAGTATCTTTTGTCCAGCCGACAATTCTGATGCAGGGATCCACCCTTTATCTTCAACAAAAATTGGATGATCCGCGCTGGCGGTTACCGTGGAAAGCCTTGAATTACCAGTGTTCAGGAGTGTGATTTCGTATCTATGATCATGTGAACCATTGAAAACATGAATAACGGGCTTGAGCGTAGAGGCATCATTTTTTTCGTCAAAGGCCCATACGTTTTCCCCGACTGCGATGTGCTGAATTGGCTTGGCACCAGTTTCGGTCCATACCAGCGTATCCCCGCTGAAGCTGCTACACGCGCCTTTGACCGAGGGAACTTCGTTCGCCTTTCTTCCAATGCCAAGTGCATCTGCGTTTTTTGTGGCTAATGCCCTTACTCCCTTGATCCCTGCGGTTGCGCCGCTCGGAACACCTGGAGCTACAGCTGCAGCAGTGTCGATGGTTGCACCGACCGCGTCGACAGCTGCGGACACATAGTTTCCTTGGCTATAATTATCAGCAGCGCTGGCCCATCCGTAGGCTGCATTTGCTGCATCCCATCCAGTTTCAATTATGTGTCCGTTTGGATCACTCTTATTAACCGGATCGTTCTGGGCATACGCATACCTGTTGGTCCCCACGCCCTCCAGCACCGGATCCCAGTCATCCGGCGAGATGAACCGCCCGAAGGCCGGGTCCATGTATCTGGCGTTGAGGTAGAGGAGGCCCGTCTCGGGGTCGTAGCGCTCGCCGATATAGCCTTTCTGCGTGTCGAAGTTCGCGTTGGTGCGCTCGCCATAGGCGGCGTAGGCGGTGGTTTCCTGCACGGCGCCGGCCGAATTGGTGACGGTGCGGACGGAGGAGAGATGATCGCGGTGCAGGAAGAAGACGTTGTAGCCGACGATCTTCCTTCCGGCCGGGTCCCCGCTGCTTCGCAGCTCCCCGGCGTTCGCCGGCCTGCCGCGATGCCGCAGGCATCACGGCTTTCGAGCTGCGCTCGAAACCGGCCGCTCACCCATGTGCGGATAGCGGGTGTAGGCGTCGGACGTCGCCAGCGTGTCGTCGATCTCGACGTCTGCCGACGGATAGAGCGTCGCGCCGAACTGGTGCGTCTTCCTGGCCCGCGCGCCGTCCGGCCCGTAGGCGTAGTCGATCACCTGGCTGGTCTGCATCGTCACCCTGGCCAGCCGGTTGGCCTCGTCCCAGACCAGCGCGCGGTGGCCGTCATAGGTGGTGTTGCCGTTGGCGTCGTAGGTGAAGGTTCGCGCACCCAAGGTCAGCGGCGCGTGCGGGCGCGCGGCTTGCGTGCCCGGATAGGTGAAGGCGCTCGCCTGCCGCGTGCGGGTGAGAAGGTTGCCGGTGGTGGAATAGGTGTAGGTTTCCGAAAGCGCGGCATTGCCGGCATTGGTTGCCGTCAGCAGCCAGTAGAGATTGTTGTAGCTATAGGTCCAGTCCTCCACTGTCCCGATGCCGGCGATCGCCGTGATGCGGCCGGCGGCGTCGCGCGTATAGGTGTTATCGATGATCTTGGTGCCGTTCGGCCGCGTCGTGATGACACGCGTCAGCCAGCGGCGCGTCGGCGAATAGGTGAAGGTGGTGTAGACGCCGTTCGCATAATCGATGCGCTTCGTCTGGCCGTCGGCTTCATACTCGATTTGTATTGCTATGCGGCACTTTGTATTCCTTCAGCCGAAATGGGCTATGGCGGTTTCTTCTTGGTGTCGTATCATTATTCCCGGGGCAAAAGAGGCTGGAGGGTTGAATGACGGGTATCGCAGGCCGACTGTTCCTGGTCGGGGCATTATTGGGCGCGGGGGCCACGGGCGCGTCGGCCCAGGCAAATCATTTCAGGGGCAATGCCTGCGTGCAGACGGTTACGGCCGGCTGCGCTGCGGTTATTTGAATCCCGGCTACTGCTATGACGCACGGCTTCGCCCGGCGGACTACAACGGGCAGTCAAACAGCACCCGGCTGTCGCTCTTCGTACCCTTCTGGACGATGAACTTCACCTTGCCGGTCGGCAACCTGGTCGGCACGACGTTCAAGCCCGTCAAAGCAACGGCCATCGGCCAGAGTGCTTCCCAATACAACGCGAGTGCGCGAATCCCGGCGATGGCCCCGGCCGCGCCGACTGCGGCGACCATCTTCGTGACGGCGACGATCGACATCAACGCTTTCGACGTCGACGCTCCGTCGTGCAACGTCCGACTGCGCTTCCAGGGCCAGCGTTTTCCGATGCCCTGACCGGATGCGTAAGCGAAGCTTCCGCGCCGCAGCCGACGATCGCCGGCGGCCGGCTCGGTCAGATCCGGGCCGCCGCCAGTCCGCGCGAAATATCCGCCTTCAGGTCCTCGACGTCCTCGAGGCCGATCTGGAGGCGGAGGACGGGACCCTCGTAGGGGCCTTTGGCGATGGTGCGGTCGCCGAGGAAGACGTTGACGGCGAGGCTCTCGTAGCCGCCCCAGGAATAGCCGAGGCCGAAGATCTGCAGCGCGTCGAGGAAGGCATGCGCCTGTCTCTCGCCGCCGCCGTCGAGCACGATCGAGAAGATGCCGCTGGAGCCGGAGAAATCGCGCTTCCAGATGTCATGGCCCGGAAAGCTCTCGAGCGCCGGGTGCAGCACGCGCGCCACGCCGGGCTGCGTTTCCAGCCAGCGGGCGATGTCGAGCGTGCTCTTCTGGTGGTGCTCGAGCCTGACGCCCATCGTCCTGAGGCCGCGCAGCACCTGGTAGACGTCGTCCGGTCCGGCGCAGCAGCCGAGCGTCAGGAAGGCCTCGTGCAGCCTCGGCCAGCAGGCCTGATTGGCCGAGACGGTGCCGAGCAGGACGTCCGAATGTCCGCCCGGATATTTCGTCGCGGCGTGGATCGAGACGTCGACGCCGAATTCGAGCGGCTTGAAATAGAGCGGCGTCGCCCAGGTGTTGTCCATCATCACGATGGCGCCGCCGGCATGCGCGGCCGCGCTGATTGCCGGGATGTCCTGGATTTCGAACGTGTTGGAGGCGGGCGATTCGGTGAACACGACCTTCGTGCTCGGCCTGATCAGGGCCGAGATGCCGCCACCGATCAGGGGATCGTAATACTGCGCCTCGATGCCCAGTCGCGCGAGCATCGTGTCGGCGAAGCGGCGCGTCGGATTGTAGACGGAATCGGTGATCAGGATGTGATCGCCGGCGGACAGGAAGGCGAGCAGGGGCACGGTCACCGCTGCGAGGCCCGACGGCACGATGATCGTCCCGGCCGAGCCTTCGAGCTGGTCGATCGCCGAGGCCAGCGCATCGGTAGTCGGGGTTCCGCGCGTGCCGTACGTGTATTTCTGGTTGCGCGACGCCATCGTGCGGGCGTCGGGGAACAGGACGGTGGAAGCGTGCACGACCGGCGGATTGACGAAACCATGGTAGTCGCGCGGGTTGTGACCGGAATGCGCGAGCTGCGTGTTGATTCCGAATCTCTGCTTGCTGCCTGCCATGATCGCGCCGTTCCGGTGGAGATAGGGGTGCATATCCGCTACGCAGGCGCCGCGCAATCGCAAGGCATCGTGCCGCGCCGCTGGCCATCGGACCGGCGGCAGTGGGCGCGAACTCCCGCCGGGCCGATCGTTTGCACGCGAAATCAGCGCCATCGGCTCCCGCTCTGCCATACGAGGCTTGACCTCGCTGGAATAATCGCCTTCGATGAACTTTGTGAACGGAAGGGTGCCGGGAGTGATCCGAATACGGACATTTCCGACGGGGTGGGGAACGCTCTGTGTCCTTCCAAGGGAAGCGTCCGGGGTCGTCTCGCCCCGTACCAATAAAAAGGGGTTCAGTACAATGAAAAGCAACGTTCTCTTCGGCCTGGCCGGCGCGGCTGTTCTCGCGCTGTCGGCATCGGCTGCATCCGCAGCCACCCTCGACGATGTGAAGGCCCGTGGCGTGCTGAAGTGCGGCGTGAACACCGGCCTCGCCGGCTTCGCGGCGCCGAACGACAAGGGAGAGTATTCCGGCTTCGACGTCGACTATTGCAAGGCGATCGCGGCTGCGATCTTCAACGATCCGTCGAAGGTCGAGTACACCGGCACCAGCGCCAAGGACCGCTTCGAGGTTCTCGCCAACGGCACCGTCGACGTGCTCGTGCGCAACACGACCTGGACGCTCAGCCGCGACACCTCGCTGAAGTTCAACTTCGCGGGCGTCAACTATTATGACGGCCAGGGCTTCATGATCAACACGAAGAAGGTTCCGGGCGTGAACTCGGCGCTGCAGCTCTCGGGCGCGGCTGTCTGCGTGCAGACCGGCACCACGACCGAGCTCAACCTCGCCGACTACTTCCGCGCCAACAAGATGGAATACAACCCCGTCGTGTTCGAGAAGCTGGAAGAGGTCAATGCCGCCTACGATTCCGGCCGCTGCGACGTCTACACCACCGACCAGTCGGGCCTCTATTCGATCCGCCTGCAGCTCTCGTCGCCCGGCGACCACATGGTCCTGCCCGAAATCATCTCCAAGGAGCCGCTCGGCCCGCTCGTCCGCCAGGGCGACGACCAGTGGTTCGACATCGTGAAGTGGGTGTCGAACGCGATCGTTATCGCCGAGGAACTGGGCATTACCCAGGCGAATGTCGAGGAGATGAAGGGTTCGGACAATCCCGAGATCAAGCGCGTGCTCGGCATGGAGGCGAACGCCAAGTTCGGCGCCGACCTCGGCCTCGGCGAGGACTGGGTCGTCAACATCGTGAAGGGTGTCGGCAATTACGGCGAGATCTTCGAACGCAACATCGGCACCGAGAGCCCGCTGAAGATCCAGCGCGGCCTGAACGCTTTGTGGTCGAAGGGCGGCCTCCAGTACGCACCGCCCATCCGCTGATCTTCTGGCAGGCAGACCGGGGACGGCACCCGCCGCCCCCGGGACGTCCCTAACAGGAGGCCGCGATGGCGAGCGAACAGGTCTTGCGCACCGATGATGCGCCACGGGTTCCGTTTTTCTACAATCCCGTCGTCCGCGGGATCGCCTTCCAGGTCTTTGCCTTCGTCGCGCTGTTCGCGCTGGTGGTTTGGATCGTCAACAACACGCAGGAGAACCTGCGCCGCATCGGCCGCACCATCTCCTTCGACTTCCTCGACGAGCGTGCCGGATTCGACATTGGCCAGTCGCTCATCGCCTATACGGCGGACTCCTCCTATTCGACGGCCCTCGTGGTCGGCCTCGTCAACACGCTGGTCATCGCGCTGGTCGGCATCGTCACGGCAACAATCGTCGGCTTCATCATCGGCATCGGCCGGCTGTCGCGGAACTGGCTGATCCGCAGCATCTGCACGGTCTATGTCGAGGTGTTCCGGAACATCCCGCCGCTGCTCGTCATCTTCTTCTGGTATCTCGGCGTGCTGGCGATCCTGCCGCAGCCGCGGGACGCATTTCATCTGCCATTCGGGTCGCTCCTGAGCAACCGCGGCCTGACGATCCCGGTCCCGGTCTGGGGCGAGGGGGCGTGGCTCGTCGGCGTCGCCTTCGTCGTCGCGATCGCCATGTGCTTCTTCGTCGCCAGCCGCGCGAAGGCGCGCCAGATGGCGACCGGCCAGCGCTTCCCAGTATTCTGGACCTGCGTCGGACTGTTGGTCGGCCTGCCGCTGATCGCGCTTGCCGCCATGGGCTTCCCGCTCTCCTTCGACGTGCCGGTGCAGAGCACCTTCCAGGCGCGCGGCGGCATGATGATCGGACCGGAGTTCCTGGCGCTCTATCTGTCGCTGTCGCTTTACACGGCGTCGTTCATCGCCGAGATCGTGCGCGCGGGCATCAAGGGCGTCGGGCGCGGCCAGTCGGAGGCGGCGCATGCGCTTGGGTTGCGGCCGGGCACCACGACCCGGCTGATCATCATTCCGCAGGCGATGCGCATCATCGTGCCGCCGCTGACCAGCCAGTATCTCAACCTGACGAAGAACTCGTCGCTGGCAATCGCCGTGGGCTATCCCGACCTGGTCTCGGTCGGCGGCACGATCCTCAACAAGAGCGGCAACTCGATCCAGATCGTGGCGATCTGGATGGTGGTCTACCTCACCATCAGCCTCGCGATGTCGCTGTTCATGAACTGGTTCAACGCGCGCGTCGCGCTGGTCGAGCGCTGAGGAGCCCGCGATGCAAGAGAACCAGATCGCCTATGTGCGCAGCGAAATGGAGCGGCCGCTCGCCGCGCCGGCGGGCCAGAAGGGCATCGTGCATTGGGCCCGCACCAATCTCTTCGCCACGCCCACCGACACGGTGCTGACCCTCATCGCGCTGGCGGTGCTGGCCTGGTTCGTTCCGCCGGTGATCCGCTGGCTGTTTGTCGACGCCCAGTTCACCGGCGACAACCGCACGTTCTGCGCCACCATCTCGCAGGGCGGCGTGCAGCCGGAGGGCTGGTCGGGCGCCTGCTGGAACTTCGTCACGCACAAGTTCGGGCAGTTCATGTTCAATACCTACCCGATCGACGAACGCTGGCGGCCGACCTTGCTGGGCGCGCTGCTGGTGGCCCTGCTGGTGCCGTTCCTCACCCCTCGCGCGCCCTACAAGGTGGCCAACGCGATCGGGCTCTTCGTGGTGCTGCCGATCCTCGGCTTCATCCTGCTGCCGGGTGGCTGGTTCGGCCTGCGCTACGTGCCGACCCGCGAGTGGGGCGGCTTCATGGTGACGATCATCCTGTCCTATGTCGGCATCGTGGTGTCGCTGCCGGCGGGCGTTCTGCTCGCGCTCGGCCGCCGCTCGACGCTGCCGGTTATCAAGGCCCTGTGCGTCGTCTTCATCGAGGTGGTGCGCGGCGTGCCGCTGATCACCGTGCTGTTCATGGCGACGAAGATGCTGCCGCTGTTCATGCCGAACAACGCCAAGATCGACGATTTCGTCTGCGTGCTGATCGGCGTCGCCGTCTTCGCCTCCGCCTACATGGCAGAGGTGATCCGCGGCGGCCTGCAGGCGATCCCGAAGGGCCAGTTCGAGGGCGCCGATTCGCTCGGCCTCTCCTATCCGCAGAAGATGCGGCTGATCGTGCTGCCGCAGGCGCTGAAGCTGGTGATCCCGGGCATCGTCAACACGTTCATCGGCCTCTTCAAGGACACCAGCCTGGTCTACATCGTCAACATGTTCGACCTGCTGGGCGCGGTGCGCCGCAACTTCTCGGACGCGAACTGGATCACGCCGCAGACGCCGCTCACCGGCCTCATCTTCGCGGGCTTCGTGTTCTGGGTGTTCTGCTTCGGCATGTCGCGCTATTCGATCTACATGGAACGCCGGCTCGACACCGGCTACAGGAAATAGGGGAACCAAATGGCCATCGAGAACGCCGTTTCGGCCGACGAGATCCAGATCGACAGTTCGAAGATGCAGATCTCGGATACCGACGTCGCGGTCGAGATCGTCGGCATGCACAAGTGGTATGGCGACTTCCACGTGCTTAAGGACATCAACCTGAAGGTCATGCGCGGCGAGCGCATCGTCATCTGCGGTCCTTCGGGGTCCGGCAAGTCGACGCTGATCCGATGCATCAACCGGCTGGAAGAGCACCAGAAGGGCAAGATCGTCGTCGACGGCAAGGAACTGACCAACGACCTGAAGAAGATCGACGAGGTCCGCCGCGAGGTCGGCATGGTGTTCCAGCACTTCAACCTGTTTCCGCACCTGACGATCCTCGAGAACTGCACGTTGGCGCCGATCTGGGTGCGCAAGATTCCGAAGAAGCAGGCGGAGGAGACCGCCATGCACTTCCTGCGCCGCGTGAAGATTCCCGAGCAAGCCAACAAATATCCAGGACAATTGTCCGGCGGGCAACAGCAGCGCGTGGCGATCGCGCGGTCGCTGTGCATGAACCCCCGGATCATGCTGTTCGACGAGCCGACCTCGGCGCTCGATCCGGAGATGATCAAGGAAGTGCTGGAAACGATGGTGGGGCTCGCCGAGGAGGGCATGACCATGCTGTGCGTGACCCACGAGATGGGCTTCGCCCGCAAGGTCGCCAACCGGGTGATCTTCATGGACCAGGGCCAGATCGTCGAGCAGAACACGCCGGCGGAATTCTTCGACCATCCGCGCCACGAGCGGACGAAGCTGTTCCTGAGCCAGATCCTGCACTGACGGCTGGCCAATGCGCCGGCGCATGGTCGTCGCACTCCTGCTGGTGGTGCTAGCGCCATTCGCGGGAGCGATCGTGCCGCGGCCGCTGCTTGGCCCGGCGGCGGCGGGCGGCGATCAGCCGAGACGCATCCTCGTGCTCTCCAACCCGATCCACACCGACATCGCGCTTCCCGCCGATCCGGATGTCATCGAGCGACTGGGCTTTCTCACCTATTCGGGGCTTCATGTCACGGATCCGGCCGTCAAATGGCTCGTCGTGGGATGGGGAGGCCGCTCCTTCTACCTTGAGACGCCGACTTGGTCGGACCTGAAACCGGGGCCGGTAGTGCGCGCGCTCACGGCGGACAGTTCGGCGATGCATGTCGCGGTCGCCGGCGAGATCGACCAAGCGGCGGAGGGCGTCATCGCGATCGACCTGAGCGAGGCTGCGTTCGCGGATATGATGGGTGCGACGCTGGAAGGCTTCGCCCGGAACCAGCAGGGAACACCGATCCTGATCGAGGGTCGCTCCTACGGCCCGTACGATCGATTCTACGAAGGCGTCGGCATGTTCAACGCCATCGTCGGCTGCAACACTTGGACAGGAGCGGTGCTGCGCCGCGCCGGGCTGAGGACGGGCTTATGGAACCCGCTGCCGCAGAGCCTCGTCTGGTCGCTTCGCGCCTTCAACGACCTGCCCTGATTGCCGCTACGGCGCCAGCCGCGCGCCGTCGACCAGACCGGCGAAGGCACCGGCCGGAACGTCTAGGTCCGAGCGGCACCCTCCCAGCCCGCCGGTCGCGATGCGGTAGGCGATGCCCTTGTGCCAGAGGCAGGCGCTGCGTGTGGGAGGGACGTAGTTTCGACATGGCGAGTGGACCGTCGTGACGGTGAACCGCGGCGCGTCGGCCTCCGAATTCAGAGGCGTCAGGATCGCTTGTGGAAGAGAGAGGCCAGCAGCCTCGGGATCTGGCTCGCATCCGGCGGTCGCGGGCTTCGCCGAGACGGCGACGAAACCTCCGTGCCCGTCGCAGGTGGGCGGCAGGCAGGACAGCATGTAGCTTTCTCCCTGTACGAGTTCCGTCACCCGCCAGATCTCCGTCGAGTAGGGGATCGCAAGATCGCGAAGCCGGAGAGTCGCGATACGCGCAGGAGGTGCGGTCGCCCGGCTGACGAGATAGTGCAGGGCGCCGCCGGCCCAAGACGTTCTGCCGACCGTTTCGGGTCGCATGGCGAACCGGTATTCGCGCCCCTGCCAGTCGAGGCAGGCGTAGACGTAGGTGGGCGCTGACAGATCGGGGCCGAGACGGCTCTCGGCCTTGATGAGAGCGAAGCGCCCGGCGGGCACGATGTTGACGGGATGGCGGTCTGCCTCGGGGAACATCCGTTCGGCCGTTCCTTCGACGGCCTCCTCGCCGCATTCGCCATCCGTGTCGCGCACGGAGACATCGATGACCACGCCGCGGCAGTCGACCTGCTGGCAGGTGGCCGTCAGCCCGGTTCCGGCTGGTTCGAAGCGCCAGCTGAATGGATCGTAGTTGAAGGTGATGTCGCCGATCCGCGCCTTGGCCGACGGCGGTTCGGCGCGCGATGGCGGGGTCGCCAGCGCGAAGCCGAGACAGGTGAGAACCAGCGCGGTCAGGCCGCGCCACGAACGGTTGCAGATGCCCATGCCCGACATGCTCCCAAGCCGGGCGCGAGCGTGATGCGGGATTGTGACGCGCGACTGGCGCGAACACGGCCGATTTCCGACGCGGCGACGGAAAGATTGCGGAAGCGACGCCCGGAACGCGCGTTCGCGCGACCCGAGATGACGGCCTTCAGCCGGATTGCGATACGCCGACGCTGACGGGAACTGCTTTCAGCGCGGCGTCCGCGTCCCAGCCGTAGAGCCAGTCGAGGTCGGAGGCGAGTTTTGCCGACGGAAGAAGGCCGAGGACGAGGTCGCGGCCGAAGCCGATCGGCCCGGCCGCGTGCCAAGTGAAGGCGTTGAACGCGCCGCGCCGCGCGACGGCGGCGACGCGCTCGCGCCTGATCTTCTCGTAGCGGCGAAGGGCTGCGCCGATGTCGTCGCGCTGGTCCGCGACGGTGGCGGCCAGCACATAGGCGTCCTCGATCGCCGCGGCAGCACCCTGCGCGGCGAAAGGGGTCATGGCATGCGCTGCGTCGCCGATCAGCACGGCTCCGTCCGGGTTGATCCAGGGCGACCGCGGATCGACCGTGTGGAGCGGCCAGATGGTCCAGCTGCCGATCGCCCCGAGGAAGTCGAGCAGGGGCTGTGCCGCGCCGCTCAGCGCCTCGATCAGCGGGCGCGCCTCGCTCGAGCGCGACCACGATGCGCCTTGCGCGCCGCCTTGGGTGAACGCGGCAAGATTGATCGAGCTTCCGCCCCGCACCGGATAGGAGACGAGATGCGCGCGCGGATGCAGGAAAGCGCTGACGCAGTCGCGCGGCAGCTGATCGGCGAGCATACCCACCGCGTCGCCGTCGGCGCGGACCGTGGCGCGCCATGCGATCTTGCCTGAGAACGAGCTTTCGCTGCCGCCGACGAGTTTGCGCAGACCGGACCAGACGCCGTCGGCCGCGACGAGGAGGAGAGCGTCGATCTCGCGGCTCCGTCCCTCATGGTCGACCGCCACGGTGACGCCCCGGGCGTGGAGGGCGGCGTCGGACACGGTCGCCCCGGTCACGATCTCGACCTCCGGCATTCTCGAGGCCACCGCGAACAGGGCCGCATGGAGGTCGGCGCGGTGCAGGACCAGGTAGGGGCTCTTCCAGCGCGCCGTCGCCTGGGCGCCGAGAGGGACGCGCGCGATCTCGCGCAGATCAGAGGCGCGGCTGAGAATGACGGCTTCGGGCCGGATCGAGGCGGCGCGCAGGAATTCGGGAACGCCGAGCTTCGCAAGGATGCGGGTGGCGTTGGGCGAAAGCTGCAAGCCGGCGCCGACCTCCTGCAGATTGGCGACGCGCTCGAAGAGGCGAATCGGAAAGCCCCTCGCTGCGAATGCGATCGCGGCCGTCAGCCCGGCGATTCCGCCGCCGGCAATGACGATCTGCCGCGACGGCTGAGCCGCGAGTGGCATGGAGGATCAGGCCGCGAGCGGCGCGTAGAGGCAGCCTGCCGGGCTGGTTTCCGACTCTTTCAGCGACGGATCGTAGCGGTAGAGGGTCGAGCAGTAGGGGCAGACCTTTTCGGTGTCGTCGCCCATGTCGAGAAAGACATGCGGATGGTCGAAGGGCGGATTGGCGCCGACGCACATGAATTCCGTGACGCCGATCGCGATCGTCGGGTGACCGGCGTCGTTCTGGAAATGAGGGATACCGTGGCCAGCCATCGCAATCTCCGCCGCAGGGGGTGCCTCGTTCGGTTGCCCAAGCCTTTGGCGCAACTCTTGGCGCTTTGCAAGGCGGGTGCAATCATAGTGTCGCAAATGCCTGTCAGGACAGAACAAAGCCGTCTATTGTCGGGACGGCGCTGGAGCGGCACGCGCCAAGGCGGAATGATGAACGAGATCACACCGATTCCCCACGAATTCACAATCGAACCGGCGGCCGCGGCCGCGACGGACGCAGGCGATCCGGACCGCTACGTCAACCGGGAATTTTCCTGGCTCCAGTTCAACCGCCGCGTCCTCGAGGAATCGCAGAACTCGAGCCACCCGCTTCTGGAGCGGGTGCGCTTCCTGTCGATCTCGGCGGCCAATCTCGACGAGTTCTTCATGGTTCGCGTCGCCGGCCTCGCCGGGCAGGTGCGCGAAGGCATCACCACCAAGAGTGCCGACGGCCGCACGCCGGAACAGCAGCTCGAACAGCTGCTGCGCGAGGTGAGCCGCCTTCAGGCGGACCAGCAGGTCAGCCTTTCGCTCCTGTTCGGGTTGCTCGAAAACGCCCGCATCGAGGTGGTGCGCGGTGAGAACCTCAGCAGGGAAGAGCGCGACTGGCTCGAGGGACATTTCCTCGAAACTATCTTTCCGGTGCTGACGCCGCTGTCGATCGATCCGGCGCATCCGTTTCCGTTCATCCCCAATCTCGGCTTCTCGATCGCGCTGCAATTGCAGCACAAGCGCGAGCCGGAGAGCATGATTGCGCTGTTGCGCCTGCCGACCGCGCTGCGCCGCTTCATCCGCCTGCCCGATCACCGCGACTGCGTGCGCTTCGTGCGACTGGAAGACGCGGTCTCGATGTTCATCGGGCAGTTGTTCCCGGGCTACAAGGTCCAGGGTTCCGGCACCTTCCGGCTCATCCGCGACTCCGATATCGAGATCGAGGAAGAGGCGGAGGACCTGGTGCGCTTCTTCGAGAGCGCGTTGAAGCGCCGCCGCCGCGGCTCGGTGATCCGCATCGAGTTCGACCACGAGATGCCGGAGGCGCTGCGCGATTTCGTCGCGACGGAACTGGGCGTTCCGGCCAATCGCGTGTCGATCATCGACGGGTTGCTGGCGGTGAACCAGATTTCCGAGATCGTCTCGGTTCCGCGCGACGATCTGAAGTTCAAGCCTTACAATCCGCGCTTCCCGGAGCGGATCCGCGAGCACGGCGGCGACTGCTTCGCCGCGATCCGGGAGAAGGACATCGTCGTCCATCACCCCTACGAATCGTTCGACGTGGTCGTGCAGTTCCTGCGCCAGGCCGCCTTCGATCCGGAGGTCGTGGCGATCAAGCAGACGCTGTACCGCACCTCCAACGACAGCCCGATCGTGCGCGCGCTGATCGACGCGGCCGAGGCCGGCAAGTCGGTCACGGCGCTGGTCGAGCTCAAGGCCCGTTTCGACGAGGAGGCCAATATCCGCTGGGCGCGCGACCTGGAGCGCGCCGGCGTGCAGGTCGTGTTCGGCTTCGTCGAGCTGAAGACACACGCCAAGATGTCGCTGGTGGTGCGCCGCGAGGACAACAAGCTGCGCAGCTACGTCCATCTCGGCACCGGCAACTATCATCCGATCACCGCGCGCATCTACACGGACCTGTCCTACTTCACCGTCGATCCGGCGATCGCGCGCGACGTGGCGCAGCTGTTCAACTTCATCACCGGCTATGCCGAACCGGCCGAGAGGATGAAGATCGCGGTCTCGCCGTTCACGCTGCGCAAGCGCATCCTCAAGCACATCGCCGACGAGATCGAACACGCGAAGGCCGGCCGGCCGGCGCAGATCTGGATGAAGATGAACTCGCTGGTCGATCCGCAGGTGATCGATGCGCTCTACGAAGCGAGCCAGGCCGGGGTGGAGATCGACCTGATCGTGCGCGGCATCTGCTGCCTTCGGCCCCAGGTGCCCGGCCTGTCGGACAACATACGGGCAAAATCGATCATCGGCCGCTTCCTGGAGCACAGCCGCATCTACTGTTTCGGCAACGGCAATGGCCTGCCGTCCGACGAGGCGATCGTCTACATCGGCTCGGCCGACATGATGCCGCGCAATCTCGACCGGCGCGTCGAGCTGATGGTGCCGCTGACCAACGAAACGGTGCACGAGCAGGTGCTGGGCCAGATCATGCTGGGAAACATCATGGACAACCAGCAAAGTTTCGAAGTATTGCCTGACGGCACCTCCCGACGCGTGACGCGCGAGGAGGGCGAGGAACCCTTCAACGCGCAGGAATATTTCATGACGAATCCGAGCCTGTCCGGGCGGGGTGACGCCCTGAAATCACACGCTCCCAAGCGGATCGCGCAGCACAAGCGGCGTTCGAAGGCGAAGGCGACCGCGACCGAATGATAGGCGCTTCACAGGGGCGGTTGCAGGACCGCCGGCCGGTGTCGGTCATCGACATCGGGTCGAACTCCATTCGTCTCGTCATCTACGAAGGCATCGCGCGATCGCCGACGGTGCTCTTCAACGAGAAGATGCTCGCCGGCCTCGGCCGCGGTATCGTCTCGACCGGGCGGCTCGACCCGGATGCGATGCTGCGCGCCGTGGAAGAGTTCCGGCGGTTCCGCGCGCTGTCGGAGCAGGCGGGCGCGGAACAGCTCTATGTCATTGCCACCGCAGCCGCCCGCGAGGCGGTCAACGGTCCGGAATTCATCGCACGGGCGGAGGAGATCCTCGGGGAGGGCATCCGCGTGCTCACCGGCAAGGAAGAGGCGTATTACTCCGCGCTCGGCGTGATCTCCGGCTTTCACCCGGCCGACGGCATCGCTGGCGACCTCGGCGGCGGCAGCCTCGAAGTGGTCGACGTCAAGGGCGAGGCGATCGGCGGCGGGATCACCCTGCCGCTCGGCGGACTGCGCCTGGACGACATGTCGAAGGGCTCCATCGCCGCGGCGACCAAGATCATCCGCGATGAGTTGAAGCGCGCCGACGTGTTGAAAACCGGCGAGGGACGCACCTTCTACTGCGTCGGCGGCACCTGGCGAAACCTTGCGCGCCTGCACATGGCGGCGACCAACTATCCGCTCGCCGTGATGCATCATTACGAGATGAGCGTCGAGGGTTCGGCCAACTTCCTGAAGCAGGTCGCCCGCGGCGAGATCGAGAAGATGAAGGGCATCGAGCGCGTCTCCAAGAGCCGCCGCGCGCTGCTCGCCTATGGCGCCGCGGTGCTCCAGGAGATCGTGCGGGTGATGAGGCCCGGCAAGATCGTGGTGTCGGCGCTCGGTGTCCGCGAGGGCTTCCTCTATTCGCTGCTTTCGCCGGCGGAGCAGAAGAAGGATCCGCTGATCTCGGCCTCGGAGGAACTGGCGCTGCTGCGCGCGCGGTCGGTGACGCACGCGCACGAACTGGCCGAATGGACCGGCCATTCCTTCGCCGCCTTCGGCATCGACGAGACCGAGGACGAGGCGCGCTATCGCCGCGCGGCCTGCCTCCTGGCGGATATCGGCTGGCGCGCGCACCCCGAATATCGCGGCGTGCAGTCGCTCAACATCATCGCGCATGCGTCCTTCATCGGCGTCGACCATCCCGGCCGCGTCTTCATTGCGCTGACCAATCTCTACCGCCACGAAGGGCTGATCGGCGACGGCGCGGCGCCCGAGATCATCCAGCTCGCGCCGCCGCGCTATGTCGAGCGCGCCCGCTTCCTGGGCGCCATGCTGCGGGTGGTCTATCTGCTTTCGGCGTCGATGCCCGGCATCATCCCGCGCCTGCGCTGGGACCGCAGCGAGGACGGCTCGCTGACGCTGGTCGTGCCGAGATCCCACGCCGACCTGATCGGCGAGCGCCCGATCGGGCGCATGGCGCAACTCGCCCGGATCACCGGCAAGACGTTGCGGATGGCGGCGGGCGACTGACGAGACGTTTTCCATCTGTGACACGTCTCACGCTCCAGCGAAAAAATAGACCCAGCCTGTGTGAAGCGTCCCATACGGGCTGAGCGCCTGCCGTGTTTCCTCCGCGTTGATCCGTGGAGGAAGCCATGCCGTTCGCCCCTCGCGCGACGACGCACCCATTCCGAGTGCATCGACTGACCGCCTGCCGTTCCACCACATGGTGGCGCTGGATGTTCGCCGAGATCTTGACCTCGCGGGGGCCAGGTGTTCGCGAGCCAAGCCATGTTTGAGCTGGGCATCCTCACCGCCTCGCTGCTCGGGGCGGCGGCCTTCGGAACGGGCGACATGCTCGGCGCCTGTGCTTCCAGGCGCCTTTCCGCGGCGAACGTCGTCGCGATATCGCAGGTCGCCGCCGTAGCTACCCTGTGTATGTTTGCGGTCCAACCGCAAATGAATGGCCTCGGCGCCGGAGAGGTTTCGCTCGCGCTCGGCGGTGGAATCGCCCACGCCACCGCCTTGATGCTGCTTTATGTCGGCCTCTCGCGCGGACAGGTCGGTGTCGTTGCACCACTTTGCGCCATTTCGAGCATCCTCCTGCCCGTGATCGGCGATCTGGCGTTGGGTCGCCAAATTACCCCGCCGCAGTTCGCTGGCATCGGGTTATGTGTCGTCGCCGCCATCTTCATTACAGGCTCGGTCAAGCGGACCGCCAACTCTCGCCCCATCGGGTGGTCGGCCAGGCTGGGCCTGTCGAGCGGACTTGCATACGGCGCTTCCGATATGATGCTGGCCTCCATTCCTTCCGCCGACACGGGGGCGGTCGTCCTTGTTTCGCGTTGTGCCTCGGTCGCGCTTGCATTTGCGCTGGTGATGATCGCGACCCCGCAATCACAATCGGGGAGGGAGCGGTCGGCCACGCCCGACGGTCCTGTCCTGGCTGCTTCGCCGCTGCCGGGCGGGCTGGGGATCACTGCATACTTAGGCATCTGGCGCGCCGGAGCCTTGCTCGCCGTGGCTGCCGGCTCAGCCGACGTGATGGGGCAGTTTGCCTATGTCTATGCCGCCTCGCGCGGCAGCATGGGGGTCGCCTCGGCGGTCACGGCGCTATTTCCGGCGGTGACGGTGATGCTGGCCGTGGTGCTCTTCGCCGAACGGATCACGCGCACGCAGATGCTCGGCTACGCCGTCGCGACCGCTGGTGTGCTTGTGCTGGCGGCCTGACCGTCAGTCGATGTCGAAGACGTTAATGCGCCGGTTCTGGAAGCGGATGCCGACTTCGCCGCGGAGGAGGCGCAATGCCTTGTCGCCGAAGACCTCGCGGCGCCAGCCGCTGAGCGCCTCGACCTCGGCCGTCTCGCCCTCTGACGCGATGCGCTCGATGTCGTCGCTCGAGGCGATGATCTTGGGCGCAACGCCTTCCTTTTCGGCGATGATGCGAAGCAGCACCTTGAGGATTTCGGCGGCGGCGTTGGCGCCTTCGCTGGTGGAGGACTGCCGCGGGATCTTCGGCAGCTCGTCCTTGGGGATGGCGAGCGCCTCGTTGATCGCCGCCAGCAGGCCGGCTGCGGTCGATGAGCGCTCCCAGCCCTTCGGCGTGGTGCGCAGCCGCCCGAGCGCCGCCACGTCACGCGGCTGCTGCTGGGCGATCTCGTAGATCGCATCGTCCTTCAGCACGCGGCCGCGCGGCACGTTGCGCTCGCGCGCCTCGCGCTCGCGCCATGCGGCGACCCGCTGCAGGACGGCGAGTTCGATCGGCTTGCGCACGCGCATCTTGAGCCGTGTCCACGCGTTCTCCGGATGAAGGTCGTAGGTCTCGCGCGACGTCAGGACTTCCATTTCCTCGTTGACCCAGTCGGCCCGCTTGCGGCTGGCGAGCTTGTCGCGAAGGTTGAGGTAGACGTCTCGCAGCCAGGTGACGTCGGCCAGCGCGTACTCGAGCTGCTTGTCGGAGAGCGGCCGGTGGCGCCAGTCGGTGAAGCGCGACGATTTGTCGAGCTGGGTGCCGGTGATGCGCTGGACGAGCTGGTCGTAGGAGACGCTGTCGCCGAAGCCGCAGACCATGGCGGCGATCTGCGAATCGAACACCGGATGCGGGATCAGGTCTCCCAGGTGGAAGATGATTTCGATGTCCTGCCGTGCCGCGTGAAAGACCTTCAGCACGGCCTCGTTTGCCATCAGGTCGAAGAACGGCTTGAGGTCGATGTCCGGCGAAAGCGGATCGATCAGGGCCGTCGTGTCGGGCGAGGCCATCTGGATCAGGCAGAGTTCCGGCCAGAAGGTTGTCTCGCGGATGAATTCCGTGTCGACGGTGACGAATTCGGACCTGGCAAGTTGCGCGACGACCGCTTCGAGTTCGCTTTGCTTGGTGATGAGATGCATGGACGGGCTCTGGAAGGACGACACCGTCCTTTCAGCCTGCGGCCGTTTCGTCAAGCTTGGCGTCAGTCGTCGCTCTTCCGGCGCTTCTGCGGACGCCCGGCGAGGCGCGCGAACACCGTCGAGGTGCGCAGCAGCGCGACGAAGCGCCCGCGGCGCTCCGCCGGAACGCCGGACCGCGCCTGCATGCGGTAGAGGACGATGAAGATGAAGATCAGGTAGACGCTCGCGTTGAAGACAAAGAGCGAATAGGGCCCGAAGCTTTCCATCGTCCAGGCGGCGGCCAGCGGCCCGCCGATCGCGCCGAAGGAGTAGAACAGCATCAGCGCGGCATTGAGCATGACGTATTCGCTCGGCCCGGCGCGGTCGTTGGCGTGCGCTGCGCAGAGCGAGAACATCGGCATGGCGAAAGAGCCGAAGACGAAGACGAAGGCGAAATTGGCGAGCGGCGTCGTGCCGGCGAGGAAGGCGAGCGCCAGAGCGGCGGTCATGGCGGCCGCCGCCGTCAGCAGGATAACCGAGCGCCGGTCCCAGCGGTCGGAGAGGTAGCCCAGCGGATACTGGATCACCGCGCCGCCGATGATGCCGGCGCTGACGAAGGTGACGACGTCGGCGACCGACATGCCGATCTGTTCGGCATAGACCGGCGACAGCGTTCGGAACGAGCTGTTGGTGACGCCCACCGCGATGCAGCCGATCGCTGCCAGCGGCGAGATCGCCCAGGCGCGCTTGAGATCCAGCTTGACGTCGTCCGGCGGTCTCGGGTTCGTCCGGTCGCCGAGCGAGACGGGCACCAGCGACAGCGTGATCATGATCGACATCAGGGCGAAGATGGCGAAGCCGTCGATGCCGATGACCGGGATGATGAACTGCGCGCCGGTGACGGAGCCGATGTCGACGACGCGGTAGATGGCGAGCACCCGCGCCCGGTTGTCGTTGGAGACGCCGGCGTGCAGCCAAGCCTCCATGACGGTGAACAGGCCGGCGAAGGCGAAGCCGCTGACGAAGCGCACGCCCGACCAGACGTAAGGGTTGATGAACAGCACCAGGAACAGCGTTCCGGCCGAGGCGATGGCCGCCAGCGAGGCGAAGGAACGGACATGGCCGACCTCCTTCATCATCGGCGTGATCGTGAAGCACCCGATCAGGAAACCGGCGAAATAGGAGGTGCCCATGAAGCCGATCAGGCCGGGGCTGAAGCCCTCCTGCGCCCCGCGAAGCGCGATCAGCGTGCCCTGCAGCCCGTTGCCGCCGAGCAGGATACCGGCGGCGAGCAGGAGCGGGATCAGGGGGCGGATGGAGGACAAGGCGACTCGCGGCAGGATGTCAGTCTTCTATATGCCCGCCGCGCGCGGCAGACCATGTGCAGCATTTGCGGAAAAGTGGTCCAGGTGTGCCCATTCCGCCTGGTCCGGTTCTTTGCATGGGCATAGGATTTCGATAGTCTGGATCTCGATCTAGAGGATGCGCCATGGTCACGATGAGTGTCTCCCTCCCGGAGAAAATGAAGGAATACATCGACGCCCAGATCGAGGCCGGCGACTTCACCGACCCCGGAGACTATCTGCGCGATCTCGTCCGCCGCGACCAGGATCGGCGGTTGGAAGAGTTGCGCGCAATCGTCGACGATGCGCTGGAAAGCGGAATCAGTCCAATGACCTTCGAAGAGCGGATCGCGGAGGGCGACCGAATTGCGCGCGAGCGCGGTCTGTTGAATGACTGACTATCGTATCAGCAAGCGTGCCATCGCAAATCTGAACAGCATCTATCTTTATGGCATTGAGCAGTTCGGGCGGCCGCAAGCTCTGGCGTATCAGGTCGAGCTTGAAGATTGTTTCGCCATGCTGGCTCGCCATCCGCGTATCGGCCGCACGTCGCCGACGATCCGGGCCGGCATGCGCCGGCACGAACACGGCAGTCATGTGATCCTCTATCGGGAGGAGAAGGTCGGAGTTCTCATCGTCGCCGTTCTCCATTCCCGCAGCATTCGCGGCCTCAAGCTCTGAATTCGCTTCGGCTTGACAAAACGCGCTGTTGATGCGCTTTTCCCGCGACTTTTCGGGCCGCTTCGGCGCGTTCCCGCCTTACTTCCTGGACTGGATTTCGCCATGCATCGCTACCGCAGCCACACCTGCGCCGCCCTCCGCAAGTCGGATGTCGGCGGCAATGTCCGCCTTTCGGGCTGGGTTCATCGCGTGCGCGACCATGGCGGGCTGCTGTTCATCGACCTGCGCGATCATTACGGCATGACCCAGATCGTCGCCGATCCGGATTCGCCGGCCTTCAAGACGGCCGAGACCGTGCGCGGCGAATGGGTGATCCGTGTCGATGGCGAGGTGAAGGCCCGTGCGGACGAGGTCGTGAACAAGAACCTGCCGACCGGCGAGATCGAGGTGTTCGCGCGCGAGATCGAGGTTCTGTCGGCCGCGAAGGAACTGCCGCTGCCGGTGTTCGGCGAGCCGGACTATCCCGAGGACATCCGCCTCAAGTATCGCTTCCTCGACCTGCGCCGCGACACGCTGCACAGGAACATCGTGCAGCGCACGAAGATCATCGCCGAGATGCGCAAGCGCATGGGCGAGGCGGGCTTCACGGAGTATTCGACGCCGATCCTGACCGCGTCGTCGCCGGAAGGCGCGCGCGACTTCCTGGTGCCGAGCCGCATCCATCCGGGCACCTTCTATGCCCTGCCGCAGGCGCCGCAGCAGTACAAGCAACTGATCATGATGTCGGGCTTCGACCGCTACTTCCAGATCGCGCCCTGCTTCCGCGACGAGGACCCCCGCGCCGACCGCCTGCCGGGCGAATTCTACCAGCTCGACCTCGAGATGAGCTTCGTCA
Source organism: Mesorhizobium sp. (assembly GCA_019635735.1). Classification (GTDB taxonomy): domain Bacteria; phylum Pseudomonadota; class Alphaproteobacteria; order Rhizobiales; family Rhizobiaceae; genus Mesorhizobium_A. The sequence goes on along the minus strand of JAHBYX010000001.1, from coordinate 331,933 downwards.
CCCAGGAGGACGTGTTCGAGACGATGGAGCCGGTGATGCGCGGGGTCTTCGAGACCTTCGCCGCTGGCAAGCCGGTGACGCAGGAATTCCGCCGCATCGCCTATGACGATGCGATCCGTCTCTACGGCACCGACAAGCCGGACCTGCGCAACCCCATCGAGATGCAGGACGTGTCGGAGCACTTCCGCGGCTCCGGCTTCAAGGTTTTCGCCGGCATCCTCGCCAACGATCCGAAGGCGCAGGTCTGGGCGATCCCGGCGAAGACGGGCGGCAGCAGAGCGTTCGCCGACAGGATGAACTCCTGGGCGCAGGGTGAGGGCCAGCCGGGTCTCGGCTACATCTTCTGGCGCATGGAGGGCGACAAGCTGGAAGGGGCGGGCCCGATTGCCAAGAACATCGGCGAGGAACGCACCGAAGCCCTGCGCAAGCAGCTCGGCCTCGAGGCCGGCGATGCGGTGTTCTTCGCGGCGGGCGATCCGGCGAAGTTCTACAAGTTCGCAGGCGATGCGCGAACCCGCGTCGGCGAGGAGCTGAACCTCGTCGACCGCGAGCGCTTCGAGCTGTGCTGGATCGTAGACTTCCCCTTCTTCGAGTGGAACGAGGACGAGAAGAAGATCGACTTCGCCCATAACCCGTTCTCCATGCCGCAGGGCGGTATCGACGCGCTGAACGGCCAGCAGCCGCTGACCATCAAGGCGTTCCAGTACGACATGGTCTGCAACGGCTTCGAGATCGCCTCGGGCGGCATCCGCAACCATCTGCCCGAGACGATGGTCAAAGCCTTCGAGATGGTCGGCCTCTCCCGCGAGACGGTCGAGGAGCGCTTCGGCGGCCTCTACCGCGCCTTCCAGTACGGCGCGCCGCCGCATGGCGGCATGGCCGCGGGCGTCGACCGCGTGGTGATGCTGCTGGTCGGCGCGAAGAACCTGCGCGAGATCACCATGTTCCCGATGAATCAGCAGGCCTACGACCTGCTGATGAACGCGCCTTCCGAGGTGTCATCCGGCCAGCTCAACGAGCTCGGCCTGAGGGTGATGCCGAAGAAGAAGGACTGACGGCCGAGCCGGCCGCCCGCCAGCAAGGCTGGGCGACCGGCAGGAGGCCTCAGAACGAGAGCGTGGCGGCGCCCGCCTTGATCTCGGCATGCATGACGCTGGCGCCTGCGATGACCACGCCGTCGATCAGGTCCGCCTGCTCGTAGCCGCGCGACTTGACGCAGGGCGGACATGCCCAGATCACCCCGCCACGGGCGAGAAAGTCCTTGATCAGGACCGCCAGCGGGTCGAGCGGTGCGACCTGCGTCATCGCAGCGCCGTTCCTGCGGACGAGATCTATCCCCGTGCTCGTCAGGAAAATAAACACCTTCAGCCCGGCGGTGATGCCGCCATTGGCGATGGTGAAGGCCACCGAAGAAAGCTCGGAATCGATGCCCTTTGTGACCAGCACCACGAGTTTGTCGGTCGTATCAGCCATGTTAGTCTCCTTGTCTCGAAGTAATGCGACCGATCCTCCAACAAAGATGACGGTGCGTCTTTGGCCGGAATTCCGAATGCCTTGACCGAAAATCCAGCCGCCGTGACTGGCGTGGGCGACCTGTTGTCCGAAGCCCTGCGCCGCGTCCGGATCACCGGGTCGATGCAGTATTGCTTCATGCCGGAAGGCGTGTGGGAGACCGATGCGACGCCGGCCGCCTACAAGCCGGCCGACTCCATCGGGTTCCACATCATGGCGCGGGGCGCGTGCTGGCTGGAGTTCGAAGGAACGGAAACGGTTCTCGAAGAGGGTGACATCGCGGCGTTTCCCTTCGGCACTCCGCACCGTCTCGGCGTGGGGTCGGGCGGGCGGCTCATAGATCCCGGCGCCGACCTTCCGCCCAAGCCGTGGAACGAGATCCCGATGCTGCGCTACGAAGCGCGGGGGAAGGCGATACGAATCCTATGCGGCTACATCCAGTGCGAAGCCGCCAATTTCGCGCCGTTCCGCCAGTCCCTGCCGAAATTCATCCACGTCAAGACCGCCGGGTCGCAGGAGGGGGACTGGCTCGCCGGCACCATCGGCCAGATCGTCGCGGAGGTCGACAATCCGCAGCGCGGCGGATCGTCCGTGCTCGAGCGCCTGACGGAGGTCACGTTCATGGAGGTGCTTCGCCGGCAGTTTGCGCGCGAGGAGATCGACGCGACAGGCTGGCTCGCGGCGATCCGGGATCCGGTCCTCGGTCGTTGTCTGGCCATGCTTCACGGGGATCCGCGGCGCGATTGGACGACCGCCGAACTGGCGCGGGAGGCGGGGATTTCGCGAAGCGCTCTCGCCAGACGTTTCGCCGCCGTGCTTGCAACGTCGCCGATCCGCTACCTGCGCGACTGGCGGCTCTATCTGGCAAGCATGGACCTGAAACTGGCGGGCAAGCCCGTCGGAGTGGTTGCCTATGAAGCCGGCTATGGCGCGGAGGCGGCCTTCAACCGCGCCTTTGCCCGGCGTTTCGGCATACCGCCGGCGGAGTGGCGTCGCAGCGCCACGAGATGAACGTCTCGGCTCAGCCGGCGACGGGTGCAGCCGCGGCGGCAACTGGCGCGGATTCCACCTTCGCGGGCCGGTCCTTCCTGATCGGGTCGGTCAAAAGCCTCAGCCCGTTCAGCACGACCAGCACCGTTCCACCCTCGTGGCCGAGAACGGCGAGGGGAAGGGGGAGGTCGAAGAACAATCCGCCCGTGACGAGCACGGCCATCGCGCCCATCGCGAAGGTGAGGTTCTGGCGGATGATCCGCGCCGTGCGGCGTGCAAGTCGGTGCGCGTCGGCAAGGCGCTCCATGTCCTCCGCCAGAAGCGCGACATCGGCGGCCTGAAGCGCCACGTCCGAGCCGGCGGCGCCCATGGCGATGCCGACATCGGCGCGGGCAAGCGCAGCCGCGTCGTTGACGCCGTCGCCGACGAAGGCGACCTTGCCGGCCGTAGCGAGCCCGGCCACTTCCACGACCTTGTCCTCCGGCAGCATCTCGGCGTGGATCTCCTCGGGCCTGAGCCCGAGTTCGGTGCCGATCCTGAGTGCGACGGGCCTGCGGTCGCCCGTCATCATCACGATCTTGCGCACGCCGCCCTGCCGCAGGGCCTGCAATGCGCGCGAGGAACTGCGCCGAACCTCGTCGGCGATGGTGATGGCGCCGAGGACGGTATCGCCGCGCCCGGCATAGATTACGGTGTGCGTGCCGTCGGCGAGTTGCCGGAGAGCCTCGCGGTCGACCGAGGCTCCCATGCGCTTCGCCATCCGCGGATTGCCGGCCCAGACCTCTTCGGCTCCGTCCCGGCCGGTGATCCCGGCGCTTGGATGTGACGTGACGTCGGCAATCGGGATCGGCTTCAGATCGCGCTCGGCGAGGTCGCGGCGGATTGCGCCTGCGATATGGTGCTCGGACTGCGCTTCGAGCCCGCCGATCAGGCGGAGGAAGTCCTTCTCCGTTCCTTCCACGGTGACGATGCCGGTGATGGCCGCGCGTCCGGCAGTCAGCGTCCCCGTCTTGTCGAAGGCGAAGGTTTCGACAGCCGCCAGGGTTTCGAGCGCCGCACCGCCCTTGAACAGGACGCCGCCGCGCGCCGCCGCCGACAGCGCGGACAGAATGGCGGCGGGAACCGAGATCACGATGGCGCAGGGACTTGCCGCGACGAGCAGGGTCGCGGCCCGGTAGAGCGCCGTGTGCCAACCGTGTCCGAGCCAGAGGAAGGCCAGGAAGGCCAGGATCGCGCCGGCGAGCACCGCCACGGTGTAGCGCTGGCCGAACCAGGCGCTGAACTGCTCGGACGGCGCCTTGGCTGCCTGGGCCTCGGTCACCAGCGTGATCATCCGCGCGACGGTGCTTTCCGCGACCGTGCGGGTGACGGTCACTTCGAGGACACCGTCAAGATTGACGGTCGCCTCGAAGACCTGCGCACCCACCTGCTTTGGGACCGGCATCGACTCGCCCGTGATGTTGGCTTCGTCGAGCGTGCCGCGGCCGCCGACGATGACACCGTCGGCCGGTACCCGCGCGCCGGGACGCAGCACGAATACGTCGTCAACCGCAAGCTCAGCCGAGGGCACTTCCTCGACACGACTGTCGGGCAGCCTGCGCAGCGCCGTTTCGGGGCGCAGCGCCATCAGTGCCTCGATCGCCCGCCGCGCGCGCCCGAGCGCCCTTTCCTCGAGGGTCGAGGAGATCGAGAACAGCGTCAGCAGGACCGCGCCTTCCACCGGCGCGCCGACGGCTGCCGCGGCCACCGCCGCCACGACCATCAGGAGGTCGATGTCGAGGATGTGCTCGGTGACGAGTTCCTGGAGCGCGCGCCAGCCGGCCGGAAGCCCCCCCGCGGCAAAGGCGAGGGCCGAGCCGCCGAGCAAGAGCATTTGCCCGGGCTCGCCGGCGACGAGCCATTGTCCCGTCAACGCGACGAGCAGGCCGGCGACGGTCAGGCCGGAAAGCCAGATCGACAGATCGCTGTGGACCATCCGTTGCACTTGGCGCGTCTCCGCATTCGCTATCCCGACAGATGAAGCCCGTGGCGGGGATATGCAAGCGCCGTCGGTGTGAACGCGACAGACGACCGCATGGCAGCGGCAAGCTGGCGCGGCGGGTCCGATCGGGGTAATCGAGGCGAGGAGATCAAAGACCGTGCTCGATATCCTGGACGCCGACACGACGATTGCGAGGCTGGCGCTGGCGTTGGCCATCGGTCTGCTCGTCGGCCTCGAGCGCGGCTGGCGCGAGCGCGCCGAGCCGGCCGGCAGCCGCACCGCCGGCATCCGCACCTATGGTGCAACGGGGCTGCTCGGCGGCGTCATCGCAGCGCTCGCCTCCTCGCTCTCCGCGCCCTCGATCCTCGTCGCCGGATTTATCGGGTTTACCGCCGTCTTCGGCTGGTTCAAATACAAGGAAGGGCGGCACGACCACGATTTCAGCGTTACCGGAGTGGTGGCGGCGCTCATCGTCTTCGCCCTCGGCGCGCTTGCGGTCGTCGGCGACTACCGCGCGGCGGCGGCCGGCGGGGCGATCCTCGCCGGGCTGCTGGCGAGCCGCGAGACGCTGCATGGCGGGTTGCGGAAACTGACCTGGGTCGAACTGCGCTCGGCCATCGTCCTGGCGGTGATGACGGCCGTGATCCTGCCGCTTTTGCCCGACCGCACCATCGACCCTTGGGGCGGCTTCAATCCCTGGGAAGTCTGGTTCTTCACGGTGCTGACCGCGGCCTTGTCCTTTGTCGGATACGTCGCCGTCCGCATTCTCGGGCCGACCAGGGGGCTGATTGCGAGCGCGCTTGCCGGCGCGATGGTGTCCTCTACGGCAGTCACTGTCGCCATGGCCCGCACCGCCCAGACGGCGGCCAGCGCCAGGCCGCTTGCGGGCGCTGCCTGCCTCGCGGCAATGGTCTCGATTCTCAGGGTGATCGGCGTCGTGACGATCGTGGAGCCGCGCGTTCTTGGGGCGGTGGTGCCGGGCGCGCTGGCGGCCGCAGTCTGTTTTGCGGCCTTCGGCCTTCTGTTCCTGCTGCGCAGCGATACCAAGGAAGCCGCCGGCGACGGCGCGCAGAATCCCTTCGATCTGTCCGCACTGCTTCTGTTCGCGCTGCTCTTCGCGGTGGTCTCGACCGCGAGCGCGGCTGTCGTGGGCCAGTTCGGCGCTGCCAGCCTGGTGGGGACATCCGCGCTTTCCGGCACCTTCGACGTCGACGTCGCTGTCCTGAGCGGACTGCGTTTGCTGGGGCAGGGGATCGCGGCCGCGACCATCGGCCAGGCGGTTCTCGCCGCGCTGGCCGCCAACGCGGCCGGCCGACTAAGCCTTGCGATCGCGGCGGGGCCGACGTCCTTCTGGGTGCTCTATCTCGGCGCGACGCTCGCGGCGGCCGTGGTGGGCTTCGCGGTCTATCTCGCGCCGCTCGACACCCTCCTGAGCAGCCTGTGACGGAGATCTATATTTTAGCGTTGACTAATTGATTAGTGTCAGCTAATCAAACTGCATGCTTGAACCAACGCCGATCAGTTCCGTCCTGCGTGCGCTCGCCGATCCGACGCGTCGCGCCCTTTTCGAGAGGATCGCGGGCGCGCCGGAGGTCACGGTCGCGGATCTGACGCGCGGCAGCGGCGTCACCCAGGGCGCGATTTCGCAGCACCTCAAGACCTTGCGGCTCGCCGACCTGGTCGCCGAGCGGCCGTCCGGACGCAACGTCTACTACCGCGTCGACCCGAAAGGCCTCGACCCGCTCGCCGAGTGGATGAACCACTACGGCGTGTTCTGGCAGGATCGCTTCGACAATCTGCGTGCGCTGCTCAAGGAAATCGACCCATGAACGAGACGTTGGCGAAGCAGACCAGCCGCGACATCGTCCTGGACGAGGTGTTCGACCATAGCGCCGAGACGATCTGGAAGGCGCTGACGGATGGCAGCCTGATCGCGCGGTGGCTGATGCCGCCGGAAGGCTTCGAGCCCGTTCCGGGCAAGGATTTCACCTTCCGCACCAAGCCGGCCGGCGCCTGGGACGGCACGATCCGCTGCCGCGTGCTCGACGTGAAGCCGGCGCGGCGCCTGTCCTATTCCTGGCAGGGCGGGGACGAGGGCAATGTAGGCTACGGCTCGCGGCTCGACACGGTCGTCACCTGGATCCTCTCGCCGCTCGCCGAGGGGACGCGGGTGCAGCTCATCCATTCGGGCTTCCTGACACCGAAGAATGACACCGCCTTCGAGAACATGAGCAGGGGATGGCGGACCATCCTGCCGCGGCTGGACTCGATCGTGGATGAACAGGACTGATCCGGCCGCGGCCGGCTTGCCGAGGAGAACAACCATGCAGAATGCACCCTACACGGGCGGCTGCGCCTGCGGCGCGATCCGCTACCAGATCCGCGGCGTGCCGGTCTTTTCGAACGATTGCCAGTGCCTCGACTGCCAGAAGGCGAGCGGCACGGGCCATGGATCATATCTGAGCTTCGCCGGCGCAGAGGTCGACCTCGACGGCAAGGCCGCGACCTGGGATCTCCACGGCGACAGCGGCAGCAGGAAGACCAAGGGGTTCTGCCCGACCTGCGGCTCGCCGGTATTCCTTAGATTCGCAGCCATGCCCGACGTGTTCACCATTCACGCGGCCAGTCTCGACGATCCGGCGCGCTATCGGCCGCAGGCGGTGACCTATGCGGTGCGCGCCCATGGTTGGGACCGCGTCGATCCGGCCTTGCCGAGTTTTGCGAAAATGCCGTCCGGATAGGCGGAGCGGGTCCGTCAGCCGGGCTTCGACCCTTCGCCCTGACCGTCCAGCCGGTCGCGCAGCGTGAGCAATTCTGCGCGCAGCCGGTCGACGTCTTCCCGCGTCAGGCCGGTGCCCTTCGCGATCGTGAGCGGAACGGCAAGCGCCTTGTCCTGCAGCGCCCGGCCTTCCGGCGTGAGCCTGATCCGCACCTGCCGCTCGTCGTCCTCGTCGCGCCTGCGGCTCACCAGGCCGCGCGCCTCCAGGCGCTTGATCAGCGGCGTGATCGTGCCGGAATCGAGAAACAGCCGGTTCCCCAGCGCATTCACGGTGATGTCGTCGCGTTCCCACAGGACGATGAGCACGAGATATTGCGGGTAGGTCAGGTCGAGCGCCTCCAGGCGCGGCTTATAGAAGCGCGTGAAGGCGTGCCCGGTCGCGTAGATGGCGAAGCAGAGCATTGAATCGAGCTTGATCGTGCCGGCGCTCATGCGGTGTCCTCTCACGTCGTCGTGAACCATATAGCACAAAATTAGATTGCACACAATTTAATTGCGCGTTAGTGAATAGCCGCCCACCCAAGGAGAAGCAGCAATGATCAAGTCCGCAGTCTATACCACGCATGCCCACACCACCGGCGGCCGCACCGGCACCAGCAAGACCGATGACGGCCGCCTCGAGGTCACACTCGACACGCCAAGGGCGATGGGCGGGAACGACGGCCCGGGCACCAACCCCGAACAGCTGTTCGCCGTGGGCTACTCGGCCTGCTTCCTCGGCGCGCTGAAGGCGGTCGGACGGGGCGAGAAGGTCAGGATTCCGGACGAGGCGGCGATCGATGCCGCGGTGAGTTTCGGCGAGCGTGCCGATGGCCCCGGATACGGTATCGCGGTCGCCATGACGGTCACCCTGCCGGGGATCGAATACGACAAGGCGGTCGAACTCGTCGCCAAGGCGCACCAGATCTGTCCGTATTCGAACGCGACGCGCGGCAATATCGACGTCACCTTCACGGTGGCCTGAAACGCGAAGAGCCGGAAGCTTCGCGCTTCCGGCTCTTCACCTATTGGATGTCCGGCCTGGCGGCTATTCGTTCGCCGTCACCTTGATGCCGAGCTGCTCGGGGACTTCCTGCGGCGCGGACATGGCGCTCATGCCGACCATCATGAACGGCACGGGCGCAGCCGGCTCGGCCTTGATCTCGATGCTCTTCGGATTCTCGATGAACTTGGCGACTTCGCCCGCCACCTGATTGGCGAACTCAGGCTTGACATATTGTCCGAGCGCGGCGGGGATCATCATCTGCGCCATCTTCACCATGTCGGTGCGCTGCATCTTCTGCATGCCGGCGGCCAGATCGAGCGCACGGCCGGCCAGCGCCTCGTCGTCGTAGCGGATCGAGGCGCCGGCGAAGGAGAGCTGCTGCATCAGGCCCATCGCGGCCATGCCGGCGGCGGCCTTCTGCTCCTCGGTCGCGTTGGCCATGTTCTTCTGCATGTCGCGTGCGGCCTTGAGGAACTCCTCGGTATAGCCGGAGACGTCGAAGGTAAATCCGATCGTGCCGGCGTTCTCGACCGTGAAGTCCATCTGCTCGACGGAGAGATTGCCGTCGGTGAGCGACCAGCTCCCCGCCATCTCGAAGGTGCCCTTCGGCTGGGCGAGGCCGAGCGCGGTCAGCATGGCCGTTGTCTGCGCGTCGCCGCTCGCCGTCATGTCGGCGGTGAAGGCGTCGGCCGTGCCGGTGAACTCGTAGGACTTGCCGGCGTCGTCGCGCTCGAGCGAATAGTTCAGGCCCGACATCGAGAAGACCTGCTTGCCGTCCTTCTCGACCTTGACCTGTTCGACGTCGAGGGAATCGAAGAAGCCCGACTGGCTGACGATGTCGGTCGAGGTCGGCGAGGGCAGCACCGCGCCGGACATCGACAGGCCTTCGAGCGTGACCGTGGCGCCTTCGCTGACCGTCGAAAACGCGGGCATGGAAAGGGTCTCGACGACATAGTCGCCATTGTCCGCTTCCTCGACGCCTTCGAACGTGACATCGCCGACCGTCACGGTCTCGCCGTCGCCTGCGCCCTTGACCGTCACGCCGCGCATCACGATCGCGCCGTCCTGCTCGTCGACCGACGACCAGGACGCAGTCGTGCCCTGGTTGGCCATAAGCTCCTTGAAGCGGTTGGCGACATCCTGCGCTTCGACCGCCTGCGCGGCCGAAAGTGCCGTAAGGGAAACCGACGAGGCGAGGAAGGCAATGGCAAACGACCGGGCAAGCATGGGAACCTCCGAAATGGCTCGCAGTGCAATGACCGAGCCGGGAATGGATCGCCGACAGTCGCGGCGGAGCGGGTCGAAATTGTGGCGCGCCGCTCCGCAGCATGCCGGGATGAAACGCGCAGACTTAGTCACAGGTCCGGGCCTTTGTCGAGACGGCCCTTGCGGCGAATCACGGGGTCACATAGTCGGATTCCATGGGAAAAAGCGTGAATCCGCCCGGTTCCGGCGACGACGACAATATCGAGAGCGTGGATCTGAAGAAGGCGCTGGAAGAGCGCTATCTCGCCTACGCGCTGTCGACGATCATGCACCGCGCGCTGCCGGACGTGCGCGACGGGCTGAAGCCGGTCCACCGGCGCATCATGCATGCTATGCGGCTGCTTCGCCTCGAGCCCGGCCAGCGCTTCTCGAAATGCGCCGCGATCGTCGGCGACGTGATGGGAAAATTCCATCCGCACGGCGACCAGTCGATCTACGATGCGCTGGTGCGCCTGGCGCAGGATTTCGCCGTGCGCTACCCGCTGGTCGACGGGCAGGGCAACTTCGGCAACATCGACGGCGATAGCGCCGCCGCCATGCGCTACACCGAAGCGCGCATGACCGAGGCGGCGACCGAGTTGCTCGAAGGCATCACCGAGGACGCCGTCGACTTCCGTCCGACCTACAACGAAGAGAACGAGGAGCCGGTCGTCCTGCCCGGCGCTTTCCCGAACCTGCTCGCCAACGGCTCGTCGGGCATCGCGGTCGGCATGGCGACCTCGATCCCGCCGCACAACGCATACGAACTGTGCAACGCCGCGCTCCTGCTCATCTCGCAGCCCAACGCCTCCGTCGCTGACCTGATGTCGAAGACGCCGGAGGACGGGCTGGTTCAGGGGCCGGATTTCCCGACCGGCGGCATCATCGTCGACGATCGCGCCTCGATCCTCGACGCCTACGAGACAGGGCGCGGCGGTTTCCGCCTGCGCGCCCGCTGGACGCAGGAGGACCAGGGCAGGGGCACCTGGGCGATCGTCGTCACCGAAATCCCGTACCAGGTGCAGAAGTCGAAGCTGATCGAGAAGATCGCCGACCTGCTGGTCAACCGCAAACTGCCGCTGCTCGACGACGTGCGCGACGAGAGCACCGAAGACATCCGCCTCGTGCTGATGCCGAAGAGCCGCACGGTGGACCCGGCGCTGCTGATGGAATCGCTGTTCAAGCTGACAGAGCTGGAGACGCGCTTTCCGCTCAACATGAACGTGCTGTCGCGCGGCAAGGTGCCGAACGTGCTGTCGCTCAAGTCGGCGCTGCGCGAATGGCTCGAGCACCGCAAGGACGTGCTGGTGCGCCGCTCGAAGCACCGCCTCGGCGAGATCGAGCGGCGGCTGGAGATCCTCGCCGGCTACCTCATCGCCTATGTCAACATCGACGAGGTGATCCGCATCATCCGCGAGGAGGACGAGCCGAAGGCCGTGATGATGGCGAGGTGGAACCTCACCGACACCCAGGCCGAGGCGATCCTCAACCTGCGGCTCAGGGCGCTGCGCAAGCTGGAAGAGATCGAGATCCGGAAGGAGTTCGACGGCTTGTCGAAGGAGAAGGAGCAGATCGAACAGCTGCTCGCCTCCGAGGCAAAGCAGTGGAAGGCGGTGCGCTGGCAGGTCGAACAGACGCGGGACCGCTATTCGCCCGAGAAGAACAAGGAGCTCGGACCGCGCCGCACCACCTTCGCCGACGCGCCTGATCACGATGTCGCCGACATCCACCATGCGATGATCGAGAAGGAGCCGGTGACGGTTGTCGTCTCGGAGAAGGGTTGGCTGCGGGCGATGAAGGGCCATCTCGCCGATTTCTCGACGCTCGCCTTCAAGGAGGGCGACAAGCTCAAGCTCGCCTTCCACGCCCAGACGACCGACAAGGTGATCCTGTTCACCACCGGCGGCAAGTTCTACACGATCGGCGCCGACCGGCTGCCCGGCGGGCGCGGTCATGGCGAACCGGTGCGCATCATCGTCGACATGGAGAACGACCAGGACATCGTCACCGCCTTCGTCCACGACCCGCAGCGCAAGCTCCTCCTTGCCAGCCACGAGGGCTACGGCTTCGTCGTGCCGGAAGCGGAAGTGGTTGCCAATACCCGCAAGGGCAAGCAGGTGATGAACGTCAAGGCGCCGGACGAGGCGGCTCGCCTCGTGTTCGTCGACGGCGACCACGTCGCCATCGTCGGAGAGAACCGCAAGCTGCTCGTCTTCCCGCTCGACCAGGTGCCGGAAATGGCGCGCGGCAAGGGCGTGCGCCTGCAGCGTTACAAGGACGGCGGCGTGGCGGACATGAAGACGTTCGCGATGGCGGCGGGCCTCTCCTGGCAGGATTCCGCCGAGCGGACGTTCACCCGGACCAAAGAGGAGCTGACCGAGTGGCTCGGCGACCGCGCCGCCGCCGGCCGCATGGTGCCGAAGGGGTTCCCGAAGACGGGGAAGTTTGGTTAGAGCCTCCCCGGATCAATCGCCACAGCCCGCAACTCCACCAGTCCGCCGGGCACGATCAGTTCCGCCACGCCGACGGCGGTCCAGGCGGGGTAGGGCTCCTTCAGGTAGCGCGCCCAGACCTTCATGAAGGCTTCCATGTGGGCGGAGATGCCGATGTGGTAGGACGTGATCTCGACGACGTCCGACAGGTCGGCGCCGGCTTCGCGCAGGATGGCGCGCAGCGTCTCGAAGGCGACGGCGAACTGTGCTTCCGGATCGCGCACGGCTTCGAGCGCGGCAAGCGGCGCGCCGTCTCGCGCAGCGGTGGAGGATACGCCGCCAAACGCCTCGAATGACTCATGTCCCAGTCCATCCGGCGTCTCGCCGCCGGGGCTGACGCCGACAATGCCGCAAACATGGATGAAACCGTTGGCGGCGACGGCAGGTGCATAGCGCCACTGCGCGTAAACGCCCGCGAGGGCTTCCGGAACGATCATGCGGCGCATCTGGCTCTCCTGGTATGGACAGACTTTGGGCCATCGCGCGGGGCGAAGGCAACGCGGATCTCACGAAGATGTGCGCGTCCGGCACCTTCCTTTGCGGAAATTCGACCCCACACAATATTGACCGAGAATGATCGTTCGCATAAAGCGAGAATGATCATTCGGTTAAATTAGGGTGCCGGCTCCGTCCGGATGCAGCGATGGCAGGGCTCGACTTCGTGATGGACGGCGAAAGCGCAGTAGACGCGGATGCGCCCGTGTCCCGCGCCGAACGGCGCGACCTGCAGATCCAGCGGGTCATGGACGCGGCCAAGAAGTGCTTTGTCCGGTCCGGCTTCCAGGGCGCGTCGATGCACCAGATCTGCGCCGAGGCCGGCATGAGCCCGGGCGCGCTCTACCGCTACTTTCCTTCGAAGGAGGCGATGATCGCCGCGATCACCGAAGCCGATCGCCGCAACGACGCCGAGATATTCACTGCGATGTTCGAGAACCCCGACGTCGTCGACGGCTTCGTCACGGCGGCGATGGCGCATGTGCGCCACATGCACGAGAGCGGCAACGCGCCGCTGTTCGCGGAGATCCGTGCCGAATCCATGCGCAACGAGGCCATCGACAGAACCTGCGCCATGGCCATGAGCGAGGTCCAGCAGGCATTCGGGAAATATCTCCAGGATGCCGTCGACCGCGGCGATATCGCGCCCGCGGTCGAACTCGACGCCTTCATGCCGATGGTCATCGCCATCGGCGAGGGGCTGGCGATCAACGATCTGCCGGCCCAGGGCGTGACGTTCGAGAGCATCGAGAAGCTGATGCGGGTGACCGTCGAAGCGATGCTTCGGCCCCGCCGCAAGACATAGCAGTGCCTGCCTGAAGACGCGGCGCGCCGCAGCATTCGACCGAGGACATTCATGTATCGTCTCAGCTCCTATTTCCTTGCCACGACCGCGCTCCTGGGCGCGTTGGCCTTTGCCGAGCCGGTGGCGCTGGCCGAAGCCGTCGCGACTGCGACCGAGGCGCCGCAAAGTGCGCCGGCGATCCGCGTCGCGGCCGTCACGCGCCACGAGCTGATCGAGACACTGGACGTGACCGGCAGCATCGTCCCGCGGCAGGAGGCGGCGGTCGGCGTCGACGTGGCCGGACTGATCGTGCGCCAACTCAATGCCGACAAGGGCGACGTGGTGAAGAAGGGCGATGTGCTCGCCCTACTGGATCGCACGGCACTGGAGACCCAACTGGTCCAGCTCGACGCCAGCAAGGCGCAGGCGGAGGCGGCGATCGCGCAGGCGAAGGCGCAGGTCAGCGGCGCGGAGGTAGGCGTCAGGCAGGCGACGGAGACGCTGGACCGCGCCCGCGCGCTGCAGCAGAAAGGCGTCGCCGCGCAGTCGCAGCTGGACAATGCGGTCAACGGCCTCGACAGCGCGCAGGCGCAGCTGGACAGTGCCGCAAAGGCGGTGGCTTCGGCCGAGGCGCAGCTCGGCGTGATCGGGGCGCAACGCCGCGACGTCGAGGAGCGCCTGGCCAAGACTGAGGTGCGGGCGCCGGCCGACGGAGTGGTGCTGGCGCGCAACGCGACGCTGGGCGGTATCGTGTCGGCCTCCGGCGGGCCCCTGTTCCGGATCGCGATGAACGGAGAACTGGAGCTTGCCGCCACCGTCTCGGAGACGTCGCTGGCGAAGCTCAGGACAGGCATGCCGGTGAAGGTGAACGTCGCCGGGGTCGATCCCCTGGACGCGCAGATTCGGTTCATCGACCCGGAAATCGACGCAAGGACACGGCTCGGCACGGTGCGCATCAGGCTGCCGGCGCATGACAGCGTCCGCTCCGGCAATTTCGCGCGCGGCACGATCGAGACGCTGCGCCGGGAAGGGCTGGCGGTGCCGGCCTCGGCGCTTCTCTACAAGGGCACCGAAGCCTTTGTGCAGAAAGTGGTCGACGGCACGATCCGCACAACGCCGGTGACGGCCGGCGCGCGCGCCGGCGCGGAAGTCGAGGTCACCGGGGGGCTGGCGGAGGGCGACGAGGTCGTCAGCCGCGCCGGCACCTTCGTCACCGACGGCGACAAGGTGACACCCGTCCGCGACATCGCCACCGGAGCCGTCGCCAAATGAACTGGAACATCTCCGCCTGGTCGATCCGCAATCCGATCCCGTCGATCCTGCTGTTCATCGTCTTGATGACGCTCGGGCTGATGAGCTTCGCCAGCCTGCCCATCACGCGTTTTCCGAACATCGACCTGCCGATCGTTTCGGTGACGGTGGTCGATCCCGGCGTCGCGCCGACCGAACTGGAGAACCAGGTCACGAAGAAGGTCGAGGACGCCGTCGCAAACATCGCCGGCGTCAAGAACGTGATGTCGACCATCACCGAGGGGCGGTCGCAGACGGTCGTCGAGTTCCGCCTCGAAGTCGATACGCAGACGGCTGTGACCGACACCAAGGATGCCGTCGAGCGCATCAAGGAAGATCTTCCCGCGACAGCCAATGCGCCGGTCGTTAACCGCATCGATGTCGAAGGCCAGGCGATCCTCACCTACGCGGTCGCCTCGCCGGGCATGACGATCGAGGAATTGTCCTGGTACGTCGACGACACGATCATCCGCAAACTGCAGGGCGTCAAAGGCGTAGCGCGGGTGGACCGCCACGGCGGCGTGACGCGCGAGATCAAGGTGGAGGTCGATCCCGACCGGCTGAGCGCGCTCGGCCTGACCGCCGCCGACGTCAACCGTTCGCTGCGTGCCTCCAATGCGGATTTGACCGGCGGCAGTGGCGATTTCGCCGGGCTCGACCAGTCGATCAGGACGCTCGGCTCGGCCCGCACGATCGACGAGCTGCGCGAGCTCAGGATCCCCGTCGCCGGCGGCAGGACGCTGAAGATCTCCGACGTCGCCACGGTGACGGATTCGTGGGAAGAGCCGCTGAGCTTCTCCCGGGTCAACGGCCAGACGGTCGTTTCCTTCGGCGTGTTCCGCGGCAAGGGCGAGAGCGACGTCGACATCTCCGAGCGCGTCAAGGTCGCGATCGGCGATCTGGAGAAGGCCAATCCCGAGGTGAAGATCACCAAGGTCGACGATTCCGTCACCTTCACCGAGGGCAATTTCGACTCCGCGATGGAGGCGCTGGTGGAAGGCGCCGTGCTCTCGGTAATCGTCGTATTCCTGTTCCTGCGCGATTTTCGCGCGACCATCGTCTCTGCCGTCGCCCTGCCGCTGTCGATCATCCCCGCCTTCTGGGCGATCGACATGATGGGTTTCTCGCTAAACCTCGTCAGCCTGCTCGGCATCACGCTCGTCGTCGGCATCCTGGTCGACGACGCCATCGTCGAGATCGAGAACATCGTCAGGCACGTGAAGATGGGCAAGTCGCCCTGGCGCGCCTCCTTGGAGGCCGCCGACGAGATCGGGCTCGCCGTCATCGCGATCTCCGCCACCATCATGGCCGTCTTCGCGCCTGTCTCCTTCATGGGCGGGATCGCCGGCCAGTATTTCAAGCAGTTCGGGCTGACCGTCGCGGTGGCCGTGTTCTTCTCGCTGCTGGTCGCCCGCCTGATCACGCCGATGCTCGCCGCCTATTTCCTGCGCGGCCACGGCCATGAGGAGCCCAAACCCGGCCCGATCATGCGCAGCTACATGTCGATGCTGCGGACCACCTTGCGTTTCCGCTGGGTTACGCTCGCCGGCGGCATCGTCTTCTTCGCGGCGTCGATCTGGGCGACGGGGTTCCTGCCGTCCGGCTTCATGCCGAAGGAGGACGCGAGCCGCATCATCGTCTCGCTCGAACTGCCGCCCGGCAGCCTGCTCGAGGATACACGCGGCACGACGGACGAGGTTACCGAGAAGCTCAGGCAGATGGCCGAGGTCGAGAACGTCTACGTCATCGGCGGGTCGAGCCCGACCGGCACGCTGGAGCCGCGCCGCGCCTCGGTGATCGTCGATCTGGTGCACAAGTCGGAACGGGACAGGCCGCAATGGCAGATCGGCGAAGAGATCCTGACGGTGCTCGACACCGTGCCGGATGTGAAGGCCTATTTCGTCAACGACCGCGGCGAGCGGCAGCTCGCGTTCGGTGTGATGGGGACCGATGGTGCGGTGCTGGACGACGCCGCGCGCAAGATCCAGAGCGCGATGAATGCGAGTGGCCTGTTTCGCGCGGTGTCCTCGAATGCAGCGCTCGACCGGCCGGAGGTGATCGTCACGCCCGACCTGCCGCGCATGGCGGAACTGGGCATCACCACGTCTGCGGTTTCCGAGGCGCTGCGTGTCGCCACGATCGGCGACATCGACGCGAACCTGGCCAAATACACGCTCGGCGATCGGCAGATTCCGATCCGGGTGCAGCTGAACCAGGATGCCCGCAACGATCTTGCGACCATCGAACAGCTTCCGGTCCAGACCGCGGCCGGCGCGTCGGTGCCGCTGTCGTCCGTCGCCAACATCTCCTATGGACAGGGCCCGTCGTCGATCCAGCGCTTCAACCGCGAGCGCCGCGTGGTCATCGGCGCCGACATGGCGGGCACGGGCGAGATCGGCATGGGGCTGGAGTTCGTCAAGAACCTGCCCGAGGTCAAGAATCTGCCTGCCGGCGTGCGGGTGGCCGAGACGGGCGAGGCGGAGATCATGGGCGAAGTGTTCGCCGGCTTCGCCACTGCGATGACGACCGGCCTGATGCTTGTCCTGGTTGTGCTGATCCTGCTGTTCGGCTCGGTATTCCACTCGATCACGATCCTCGGCTCGCTGCCGCTGTCGATCGGGGGGGTGGTGGCCGGTCTGTGGCTGACCAATTCGGCGATCTCCATGCCGGTGGTCATCGGCATCCTGATGCTGATGGGCATCGTCACCAAGAACGCGATCATGCTGGTCGACTTCGCCATCGAGGCGCAGAAGGAGGGCACACCGCGCGAGGAGGCAATCGTCGACGCCGGGCGCAAGCGGGCGCGGCCGATCGTCATGACCACCATCGCCATGTCGGCGGGCATGATCCCGGCCGCGCTTGCGCTAGGCGATGGCGGCGAATTCCGCGCGCCGATGGCCGTGGCCGTCGTCGGCGGCCTGCTGGTCTCGACCTTCCTGTCACTGGTCTTCGTGCCGTCCTTCTACACGATCATGGACGACGCTGCGCGCGGCACCTCCCGCCTGTTCCGCTGGGTTGTGAGACCGAACCCGAAGGACGATCCGCAGGATGACGTCGCGCTGCCTGCAAACGTGCATGCGATGCAGGCGGGACCGTCCCAGCACATGCCAATCGCGGCGGAGTGAGGGCGGAGGCTTGCCGGATATCCAGATTTGGACTATATGATCAGATGTGGATAGGAGGCTGGCATGAGCCGAGGCTTGGCAAGAGGGTTCGAGGACGCGCAGACGCCCTTTGTCCATGATGCGCCGCCGTTCGTGCGGGAAGTGGCGGCGCCATTCGTTCTGGATGCGGGGCGGTTCGAGCCGGCGGCCCGCCGACGCCTCAGTGCGCCCGGCATGCGCACGTTTCTCGCCATCGCCGATCTGTGGCGACTGAGCGAGGAGGAGCGGCGGCTGGTGCTGGGCTACCCGTCGCGCTCGACCTATCACAATTGGGCGAAGCTGGCGCGCGAGGGCGGCGAATTCACGCTCGACGTCGACACGCTGACGCGCATCTCGGCAGTGCTGGGCATCCACCAGGCGCTGGGCATCCTGTTCGGCGAACATGAAGGCGTTGCATGGCTGCGGGGCCCGCACGACGGCACGGTGTTCGGGGGCAGGCCGCCTCTGGCGCTCGTAACAAGTGGCTCGCAGGATGGGCTTCTCTCCGTGCGCCGCTTCCTCGACGCCGCGCGGGGCGGCCTGTCGATGGAACCGAACGCCGCAGATGCGGGCTTTGCGCCCTATCGCGACGAGGACATCGTCATCCGGTGACGAGCCCGCATGCCCCCGCGCCGCAGCCCAGCTACAGGCTGATACCGTCGCGTTTCCCGCCGATCCCTCTCTTCGAGACCGTGGCTACGGCCGACGACCTGCCGGCGGTGATGGAGCTTGCCGGCTGGACAAACGACCGGCTGACGCCCGAACGGCTGGGCCGGCTGCCGAAGGAGGACTGGGTGCATGGCCGGCCCAACTCCAGTGTCGTGCTGGCGGCGTTCCTGCATGTCGCGCCGACAGGCTCGCGCTTCAGCGGCCCTGATCTCGGTGCATGGTATGCGGCGGCGGACCTGCGCACCGCGATCGCCGAGGTGGGACATCATCTGCGGCGCGAAGCGGTCGCGTCGCGCCGGCGCGAGTTGCGGCGCACCTACCGCGCCTATTCCGCCCGGCTGGCCGGCGACTACCTTGACATCCGCGGCGAGACGGCGACTCGTCCCAATCTCTATGCCTCGGACAGCTATGCCTCGTCGCAAGCCTTCGGCGAGGCGGCGCGGAAGGGCGGCGAGGACGGAATCCTGTTTGCGAGCGTGCGGCTTACCGGCGGCGAGAATGTCGTGGCCTACCGCCCGCGCAATGTGCTGGACGTGGTTCAGGCCGACCATTTCGAGATCATCGTGCAGGCAAGCGGCCGCCTCATCGATGCGAAACGGTTGCGCGTCGAAGCCTGATTTCAGAGCGGAATCTGTTCGGGGACAGTGCGCACGCGGCGGCCGTCGTAGAGTTGCCAGAGCGAATGCGCAACGAGCGCAACGATCAGGATCGTGCCGCCGATCAGGCTGTTGGCCGTCGGTTTTTCCGAGAAGATCAGCCACACCCAGACGGGCGCGAGAACCGTCTCGAGCAGGTAGAACATCGCCACCTCGCCGCCAGGGATGTAGCGCGGCGCAGTGCCGAGGAAAAAGAAGGCGAGCGGCATCATGACCGCACCGTTGAGGATGATCCACCAGGGTGCGTCGATGCGGTAGCCGCCCTCGGCGATGAACAGCAGCGCGACCAGCGCCGGGAAGATGACGCCGATCAGGGGCGTGAACCCCATCTCGCGGTCGCTCGCCCGCGTGATCGTGATCGCCGAAGCGATGAAGAAGGCGGAGCACAGCGCCATGAAGTCGCCGAGCAGATTGCCCGTGCCGATCGAGTCCCAGACGATGATGGCGACGCCGAAGATCATCGCGGCCATCGCGATCATGGTCGCCGGGCGCATCCGCTCGCCGAGGAAGATCCAGGCGAGCAGCGCCGAGAACATCGTGTTGAACGCCAGGATGAAGACGAGATTGGCGGTCGAGGTGGAATATACGGCGGTGATGAAGGTGATCGATCCCAATCCGTAGAGCGTCGCCACCGCGAGCCCCGGCAGGCCGGGGATGAGTGACGGCACCTTGGGCGAGAAGGCGCGCCAGACCAGCCAGATGACGATGGCCGCGACGAAGGTGACGGCGCTACGGAGCGCAAGCACGGACCACGCCTCGCCCTCGGCGAGACGGATCAGCGGAATGTCGGAGGTGAGCGCGAGCCCGCCTATCGTTGACAGCAGGAGGCCTTTGGCTTGCTGGGATTGGCCGTTCACGAACAACTCCGGTCAGCGCCGGAGAGAGGGTCGGTCATCCGGAGGGGCCGTCGTAGCGTTCCCAGCCTTTGGGTCCGAGATGTTCCTGCGGCGTGAAGCGGACCTTATAATCCATCTTGCGCGAGCCATTGACCCAGTAGCCGAGATAGACATGGGGCAAGCCCATCGCACGGGTGCGCGCGATGTGGTCGAGGATCATGAAGGTGCCGAGCGAGCGGTCGACGAGTTCCGGATTGTAGTAGGAATAGACCATGGACACGCCGTCGGCCATCTTGTCGGTCAGGGCGACGGCGATCAGTTCGCCGTGACCCTTGCCGGTGATGAACGAGTCCGGACCGCGCTTGCGGTATTCGATGATCTTGGTGTCGACGTGAGTGTCCTCGACCATCATCGCGTAGTCGAGCACCGTCATGTCCGACATGCCGCCGCGGCGGTGGCGCGAATCGAGATAGGTCCGGAAGAGAGAGTACTGCTCCGTTGAAGGCTCGGCGTCGTGCATCGCGCCGATCAGGTCGGCATTGCGCTGGATAACCTTGCGCATGTTGCGAGTGAGCTTGAATTCGTTGGCGAGGATGCGCACCGACACGCAGGCACGGCAGCTTTCGCAGGCCGGGCGATAGGCGATGTTCTGCGACCGGCGGAAACCACCCTGGGTCAGGAGGTCGTTCATCTCCGGCGCCTTGTCGCCGACGAGATGCGTGAACACCTTCCGCTCGTACTGGCCTTCCAGGTAGGGGCACGGCGACGGCGCGGTCAGGAAGAACTGCGGCGATTGGGTCGTATGATGCGTCATGGCCTTCGCAAAACGAAGCGTCTGCCTACAGAGTTGGGCGACATTCGACCGGAACGCAACAGGAAAACGCGCCGGCCGTGTCTCAGCCGACGCTCAGCAAGGGCAGGTCAGAGATCGTCGCGTACGACGACCGTGCCGAGCAGCAGGTCGTGCACGGTGCGTTTGCGGTCGAGGAACAGCGTCGCCAGCAGGATGAGCGGCGACAGCACCGCATTGCCGGCCCAGAACAGCACCGTGTGGACGATGGCGAGAAGGCCGTCGATCGGGCGGCCGTCGAGCCGCTCGAGATGGACGCCCATCATCCGCATGCCGACCGTCGCCTGGTTGCGGCCGCCGAGCGTGGTCGCGACGTAACCGAGCGCCACCAGCGGCCCGAGGATTCCGAACAGCATCCAGCCGAGGCCGAGCGTCAGCACGCCGAACAAGGCGACCACGATCGCCACGGGGATCATCAGAAGACCGATCAGGATGTAGTCGACAAGGAAGGCGAGAACGCGCTTGGTGCGCACGCCGTCATAGGCGCGGAGGTCGTCCAGCCTGCTTCCCAGTATCTCGCCTTCGAGAATTCGAGTGTTCATTTCAATCCTTCTCTCGCGCGGCCTTGCCGCCGCGTGAATGACAGGTGGGAATTGTCACGGTTGATTCAAGGTTTGCATGCGAAGCTGCTTGAGTCGGGCGGGGACTCCTGACTTAATTGTGCATTGCAGCATCTGCTCTCGCTGGGGGACGGCGTTGGATCAATTCGACATGCTGGTCATCGGCAGCGGGCCGTCGGGACGGCGCGCGGCCGTTCAAGCTGCGAAGCTCGGCAAATCCGTGCTGGTGGTCGACAAGGGCAGGCGGCTCGGCGGTGTCTCCGTCCATACCGGCACGATCCCGTCGAAGACGATCCGCGAAACGGTGCTGAACCTGTCCGGCTTCCGCGAGCGCGGCTTCTACGGCCGCGGCTACCGCGTGAAGCAGGACATCTCCGTCCACGACATCGTCGACCGGCTGCACAAGACGCTCGATCACGAGGTCGAGGTGCTGCAGCACCAGTTCATGCGCAACATGGTGCGCAGCCTGGCCGCCACCGCCCGCTTCGTCGATCCGCGGCGGGTGGAGCTCACCACCGAGAAGGACGAGCGCAGCGAGGTCGGCTTCGACTACGGGCTGATCGCGGTCGGGACCAGGCCGCACCGGCCGGACAGCGTGCCCTTCGACAAGAAGCGCATCTTCGATTCCGACGAGATCCTCGAACTGGAGCGACTGCCGCGCAGCCTGACGGTGATCGGCGCAGGGGTGATCGGCGTCGAATATGCAACGATCTTTTCCGCTCTCGACGTGCCGGTGACTCTGGTCGAACCGCGCAACACGATCCTCGACTTCGTCGACCGCGAGATCGTCGACGATTTCATCCACCAGATGCGCGACCGCGGCATGACGGTGAGGCTGGGCAGCGCAGTGAAGGACATCGTCTCGAAGGCCGACTGCGCCGAGGTGACATTGGCCGATGGCCGCGTGATCCGTTCCGAGATCCTGCTCTATGCGGCGGGTGGCACCGGCAACGTCGCGAGCCTCGGCCTGGAGACGATCGGGATCGAGCCCGACAATCGCGGCCGGCTGAAGGTCGACGCGCATACGCTGCAGACTGCGATCCCGCACATCTATGCGGCGGGCGACGTGATCGGCTTTCCGAGCCTGGCGTCGACCTCGATGGAGCAGGGCCGCGTCGCTGCCTGCCACGCCTTCGGCCTGCCGCTGCCGCCCGCGCCGGAAGCGTTTCCCTACGGCATCTACGCCGTGCCCGAAATATCGACCGTGGGCCAGTCGGAGGAGGATGTGCGGGCGTCCGGCATCGCCTACGAATGCGGCGTAGCGCGCTTCCGCGAGACCTCGCGCGGCCACATCATGGGGGTCAATTCGGGTTTCCTGAAGCTGATCTTCGCCATCGGCACCCGCCGCCTGCTCGGCGCCCACATCGTGGGAGAGGGCGCGACAGAACTGATCCACATCGGCCAGGCGGTGATCAACCTGAAGGGGACCGTCGACTTCTTCGTAGAGAACACGTTCAACTATCCCACACTTGCCGAAGCCTATAAGATCGCCGGCCTCGACGCATGGAACCGGATGGGACGGGGCTAGCCCCGAAAGCAGCATGAAACGCATCGTCTTCACCGGCGGATCCGGCAAGGCTGGCCGCCATGTCGTGCCCTGGCTCAAGGCGAAGGGCCACGAGATCCTCAATCTCGACCTGAAGCCTCTCGACTGCCCGGGAGTCACCACCATCGACGCCGACCTGACCGACAGCGGCCAGGTGTTCAACGCGCTGTCGATGCATTTCGATTTCAAGGGGCTGGAGACCGGCAAAGGACCGGCGCCGCTCGACGCGGTCGTCCATTTCGCCGCCGTGCCGCGCATTCTCATCAAGCCGGACAACGAGACGTTCAAGGCGAACGTGACGAGCACCTACAACGTCATCGAGGCGGCGATGAAGCTCGGCATCCGCAAGGTGATCATTGCCTCCAGCGAGACGACCTACGGGGTCTGCTTCGCCGAGGGCGACAAGGACTATCATTCGTTTCCCCTCGAGGAGGACTATGACGTCGACCCGATGGATTCGTATGGTCTGTCCAAGGTCGTCAACGAGAAGACCGCGCGCGCTTTTGCCATGCGCTTCGGGGCGGACATCTACGCGCTTAGGATCGGTAACGTGATCGAGCCGCACGAATACGGGATGTTCCGCGATTTCGTGAAGGACCCGCTGTCGCGCAAGCGCAATGCCTGGAGCTACATCGACGCGCGCGATCTCGGCCAGATCGTGCACCTGTGCCTGGAAAAGGACGGACTGGGTTTCCAGGTCTTCAACGCGGTCAACGACACGATCACCGTGAACGAGCCGTCGGAGAAATTCCTCAAGCGCTGGTGTCCGAATACGCCGATCACACGGTCGATGGGAGAGCGCGAGGCGCCGATCTCGAACCGCAAGGCCCGCGAGGTGCTGGGCTTCCGCGAGGAGCACGATTGGCGGACGTATGTCTGAGGCGCCGCCGGCGATTAGGTGAAACCCGTTTGCTCTCCACGCGTTCCCCATGCGGGGGCCGATGGAGGAAGCAGACATGCTTAGGGACAAATCATCGAGTGCCATCGTCGCAGTGAGCGACATTGCATCGGCCAGGGACTTCTATCGCGACGTCCTTGGTCTGCAGCTGGCCCGGGAAGAGATGGAAGATGTTCTGGTTTTCCGCACGGGTGACACTTCGCTGGTGGTCTATGTGTCGGACGCTGCGGGAACGAACCGCGCGAATGCGGTCGTGTGGGATGTCGGCGACGAGATCGACGACATAGCCGCGGACCTGAAACGCAAGGGCGTGACGTTCGAGCACTATCGCGGCATGCCGGACGTCCAGCTCGACGGCGACATTCATGTCTCGGGCAGCATGCGGATGGTGTGGTTCAAGGATCCGGACGGCAATATCCTTCACCTGAACAACATGTAGGCTCTCAGCGCTCCGAACCGGCGTGGAAGACGCCGGCGAGGGCGACGACCAGCCATCCGGCGATCATCAGCGTCCCGCCCGTGGGCGCCGCCATCGGGAACAGCCGGTTGCCGAGATAGTGTCGGGCGACGAGGTCGCCGGCAAAGAGCAGAAGCCCGGCGAGGATGACCCAGCCGCCGGCCTTGAGCACCCGGCCGGCGCCGACGCCGAAGAGGCCGAGCGCCAGGAAGGCGGGCGCGTGGAACAGCAGGAAGTTCGCGGCGGTAGCGACGTTTCCGCCGCCCGCATGCGCCGCCGCCGCCGAAAGCGCGACGCCGGCGGCGCCCAGGAGCCCACCGGCAAGAAGGAAGGGGTTCACGTCCTACTCCATCGCCAGGATCATGTTGCGCACCACCGGATAGATCTCGCGCTCCCAGCGCTTGCCGGAGAAGACGCCGTAGTGGCCGACATTGGCCTGGAGATGATGGCGCTTGAGGTGCGGGCGCAGCGAGCGGCAGAGGTCGTGCGCGGCCGTCGTCTGGCCGAGCGCGCAGATGTCGTCGCGTCCGCCCTCGACGGTCAGGAGCGCGGTCTTGTGGATGGCGGCCGGATCGACCTTGCGGCCGCGCCAGGTGAGCTCGCCCTTGGCGAGTTGAGCCTTGTGGAACACCCGGTCGATCGTTTCGATGTAGAATTCCTCGGTGAGGTCGAGCACGGCGAAATATTCGTCGTAGAAGGTCTTGATCTTCTCGGCTTCGGCCGTCTCGCCCGCGGCCAGATGCTCGTAGAGCTTCTTGTGGGCGTTCCTGTGCCGCTCCATGTTCATCGCCATGAAGGCGGTGAGCTGCAGGAAGCCGGGATAGACGCGGCGGCCGCCGCCCTTGAAGCGCCAAGGCACGGTCGAGATCACCGAGTGCTGGAACCAGGCGAGCGATTTCGCCACGGCGAACTCGTTGACCTCGGTCGGGCTCTCGCGCGGATCGATCGGCCCCGCCATCAGCGTCATCGAGCGCGGCGTCGCGGGATGCTTGTCCTGCGACATGATCGAGACGGCGGCGAGCGTCTGCACGCAGGGCTGGCAGACGGCCAGCACGTGGCCGCCCGGCCCGATCTCGTCGAGAAAGCGGATGAGGTAGTCGATGTAGTCGTCGATGCCGAACTCACCCTCCGATAGCGGCACCTCGCGCGCGTTGACCCAGTCGGTGATGTAGACGTCGTGGTCGCGCAAAAGGGTCTCGACCGTGTTGCGCAGGAGCGTCGGGAAATGGCCCGACAGCGGGGCTACCACCAGGACGCGCGGCTGGGCGCTGTCGATGTCCTTGGCGAAGTGCAGCAGCTTGCCGAAGGGCAGGTCGAGCGCCACCTCCTCGGTGACCGGCACGTCGCGGTTGCCGACGCGCACGCTGGTGATGCCGAACTCCGGGCGCGAATGCGAAAGCTCGAAACGGGAGACCATTTCGAGCCCGGCGAGAAAGCGCGACTTGAACGTCTCGCCCGCGGCCCAGAAGCTCGGCAGCGCCGACCGACGCATCATCCGCGCCCATGTCCGGAAGGGAGCGATCAGGTCGTCCTGCAGCTGGTACGCATGATAGAGCAAGGTCGATGTCCCCCGGCCGATGTCGCACTGCAAAAAAGCTAGTGCAATTTGTGTTGCGTTGCGAGAGGATTGTTTCGGCGTGAACGGTTGCGGAAAGTGGTGGCATGGCGCGGGCGACACTGACGATTTCGTCGAAGAACTATTCGTCCTGGTCGCTGCGGGGCTGGCTGCTGTGCCGCATGTCGGGCATCGACTTCGAGGAGAAGCTGGTCGAGATCACCGACGACCAGCGCCAGGAACTCTTGCTGCTCAGCCCCTCCGTGCTGGTGCCGCGGCTGACTGACGGCGAGGTGACCGTTTGGGACACGCTGGCGATCGCGGAATACCTGAACGAGACGCGGCCGAAGGCCGGGCTCTTGCCGAAGGACAAGGTGGCGCGCGCGCATTGCCGCTCGGTTTCGGGCGAGATGCATTCGGGCTTCTACAATCTGCGCTCGGCGCTGCCGATGAACCTCAAGGCCAGGCACGAGAAGTTCAAGATGTTCTCCGGCGCCCGGCCGGACGTGGAGCGCATCCGGGCGATCTGGAAGGAATGCCTCGACACCTATGGCGGGCCGTTCCTGTTCGGCGACAAGCCGACCGTGGCGGACGCGATGTATGCCCCGGTCTGCACCCGTTTCCGCACCTATGCGGTGGAACTCGAACCGGCGCTGCAGGCCTATTGCGAGACGATCTTCGCCTGGCCGCTGATCAAGGAATGGACGGAAGGCGCGCTCGCCGAGCCCGACGAGATCATCGAGCTCGAGGTGGAGTTCTGAGCCTCAGCTCTTCAGTAGCGCCGCCACCTGCGGCGCGAAATAGGTGAGGATGCCGTCGCAGCCGGCGCGCTTGAAGGCCAGCAGCGATTCCAGCATCGCGCGCTCGCCGTCGATCCAGCCATTGGCCGCCGCCGCCCGGATCATCGAATATTCGCCCGACACCTGATAGGCGAAGGTCGGCATGCGCAGCTCGTCCTTCAGCCGGCGGATGATGTCGAGATAGGGCAGGCCGGGCTTCACCATCAGCATGTCGGCGCCTTCCAGCACGTCCTGCTCGGCCTCGCGCACCGCCTCGTCCGAATTGGCATGGTCGATGTAGTAGGTCTTCTTGTCGCCCTTGAGCAGGCCGGCCGTCCCGACCGCCTCGCGATAGGGGCCGTAGAAGGCCGAGGCGAACTTCGTCGCGTAGGACATGATCGCGACGTCCTGGAAGCCGTTGGCGTCGAGTGCGTCGCGGATCGCGCCGATGCGTCCGTCCATCATGTCGGAGGGCCCGATGATGTCGGCGCCGGCGGCCGCCTGGCCGACCGCGGCGGCCGCGAGCTGCGCCACCGTCTCGTCGTTGACGATGATGCCCTCGCGCAGGATGCCGTCATGGCCGTGGCTGGTGAACGGGTCGAGCGCGGCGTCGGTGATGATGCCGATCTCAGGCACCGCCGCCTTGATGGCGCGCGTCGCCCTGTTGATGATGTTGTCCGGGTCGAGGATGTGCGAGCCGGTCTGGTCGCGCAGCGACATCTCGACGTTCGGGA
The DNA here is from genome assembly GCA_019635735.1 of Mesorhizobium sp. Taxonomy (GTDB): domain Bacteria; phylum Pseudomonadota; class Alphaproteobacteria; order Rhizobiales; family Rhizobiaceae; genus Mesorhizobium_A. Next base: position 304,697 of record JAHBYX010000001.1, on the reverse strand, counting down.
AGGTGGCGATCGCAGGAATGCCGAGCCTGGCGGCCCCCTCGGCTTCCTTGACGGCCAGATCGAGCGTCATGCGGAAGACGCCCGGCATCGCGGCGATCTCCTCGCGGCGGTTGGTGCCGTCGATGACGAAGATCGGCCAGATAAGGTCGTCAACGGTCAGCTTGTTTTCCTGCACGAGTCGGCGCGACCAGTCGGCCTTGCGCATCCGCCGCATCCGCCGCGAGCCGGTGATCTCGTCGACGCTGCGGTGGCTGGTGGACAGTTTCCTGGTATGCGTGTTCATCGCGCGACCCTTTCTCGTGCCGCGTCCTTAGCACGCGGGTGACGCGCGCATCAAACGCCGGTCACGGCGGACCGTTGCCCGAAAGCACCTGCGCGGCACCCCGCATGGCGATGCGAAACGCCTCGTCGAAGCTGATCCCCGTCGCCGACCAGTCCTGCACGCCTTTCTCGTTCACCATCCGGTAGCTGGCGACCCAGCCCAGCGCCTGGTCGCTCCATTCGAGCGTGATCGCCAGCGGAACGTCCCCGCCGGCGGCTTCGCGGAGCGCCTCGAACTGTTCCGGCGAGGGCAGCTCGCCGCTCAATTCGGGCCGCGCCGCCGCGCGCGGGAGCTTGGCCTCCAGCGCCAGCGGCTCGGCCGCAAGCGCCAGCGACTCGCCCATATAGGGGCTTTCGCCGCCGTCCTCGGTGAGCACGAAGGACCGCGTGCCCTGCGCGACATGCAGGAAGACGGCGATCCCCGGGCGCGGCAGCGGCCAGGGCTTCGAGCCGAGCTGGGCCAAGAGGTCGTCGACATGGGCCGGATCGAAGATGCAGGTGAGATCGTGCGGGCGGGCATAGCTGCCCTGTTCGTCGTGGATCGGAACGCCCTCCAGCCGGTCGCGGTAGCGGTAGGATGCGACATGACTGGCGGCGGCCTCGACGATCGCGTCCATGGCCGCGTTGTGAAGCAGCCGCTGGTCGCCCGACACGCGCACCAGGACTTTCGCCACGCATTCGCGCAGGCCGAGCGCACGGTTCTCCTCGCCGGTACCCGTCACGATGGCCTTTGAACTGTAGAGATCGACCTCCGCGACGAAGGCCGAAGCGGGAAAAAGGCATGCAAGGATCGCAGCCAGAAGCAGTTTGCGGATCAAAGGTGCCCCCTGCAAAGCGGATACTCTCCGCGCGCCATTGACGCGCTTCGGAAAGCGATCCTAGACCGATACAATCGCGCATAGAAGCCGACGAGACGGCGGAAGAAGGGCGAGCCGCTGAGGCACCGCAACCTAACGCCAAAGGGAGAGACTTGATGGACGCGAATCCAGGCGACGAGATCCGTTTCGAGCAGCGCGGCCACGCGGCGATCGTCACGCTCAATCGCCCGAAGGCCCTCAACGCGGTCACGCATGCCATGGTGCTGGCGCTGGCGGCGAAACTGCCCGAGTGGGAGGCCGATCCGGACGTAAAGGCCGTGATCATCAAGGCCGAGGGCAGGGCGTTTTCGGCCGGCGGCGACATCATGGACATCTACCAGGCGGGCCGCGCGGGAAAGCCGCCGGTGCAGTTCTTCGCCGACGAGTATCGGCTGAACGCGGCGATCCGCAATTTCAGGAAGCCCTATGTGGCGCTGATCGACGGGGTGGTCATGGGCGGCGGCGTGGGTGTCTCCTTCCACGGCTCGCACCGCGTCATGGGTGAGAAGGCGCTCTTCGCCATGCCGGAAGTCGGCATCGGCTTCTTCCCCGATGTCGGCGGCAGCTTCCTGCTTTCGCGGGTCAAGGGAGCCTACGGCCTCTATCTCGGCCTGACCGGTGAGCGGATCGGACCGGGCGACGCGCTCCATGCAGGGCTCGCCACGCATGCGGTGAAGTCGGACGACCTCGCCGCGGTCGAGGCGGCGATCGTCGAGACCGGCGATCCGGACAGGGCGCTGAGCGATCTGTGCATCGTGCCCGAGAAGAAGCTGAACGAGGCGGACGCGGTTTCGATCGGGCTCCACTTCTCGCTCGGCTCGATGAACGACCTGATCGCCAGCCTCACCCAGGCCGCCGGCCGCGACGAATTCGCCGCCGCCACGCTCGATACGCTCGGCAAGCGGTCGCCCACCAGCCTGCACGTCGCCTTCCGTCAGATCACCTATGGCGAGGCGCTGACGATGGAGGAATGCATGAAGATGGAGTTCCGCATCCTGAACCGCATGCTCGCCGGCCACGACTTCTACGAAGGCATCCGCGCCGCGATCATCGACAAGGGCGATACGCCCCGCTGGAAGCCCGCGACGCTGGCGGAGATAGACGAAGCGGCGATCGACGCCTATTTTGATCCGCTTCCCGGCGGAGAACTCATAATCTGATGCCCTATCGCGAGAGCCCCGCAGTTCTGCGGCCCAGTGCGGTCCAGCAGGCCTTCTGGTGGTTCCACCGGATCATCGCGGCCTATTGCCTGATGTTCGGGACGCTGTACTGGATCCGGCTGATCGGCTTCTATGACGGGGTGCTTTGGCGCTTCGACCTGATGCCGGTCCACTGGCAGATCGCGGCCGCGGTGCTGGCCGCGCTCTATCCCTTCGCCGGCATCGGCCTGTGGATGGTCACGTCATGGGGTCCGGTCATCTGGGTCCTGTGCGCGGGCGCCGAGATCATCATGTATGCCGGCTTCCCGCAGCTCTTCGGCGCGAAATATTCCGTCGTCGTCTCGCATCTCGTGGTCGCAGCAATCTATGTCGGTTTCCGCGTCGTGCTGCATCTGCAGCAGCGCCGGCCCGCGGTCTAGGGGCCTCCCGGCGCATCAATTAAATTTTTCATAATCGCCCATCTTAACCAATTCGTTTACCACAAATTAGTCTTCGTTTTGAAAGGCGCCTCGTAAGCACTGGTTAAGGCTGAGGTTTAAGTCGAATTTTATGGGTCAGCGCTAGGGTGAGGCCAAGGTGAGACAAAAAGAAGTCACCGGGCGTCACAACGAGAGGCAAGACCATGATCAACCCGCGACCCACGCAGAAGGCCGCCCCGGTTCAGGACGACCGGAAGGATGCCATCCGCACCCTCTACATGGAATCCCTTCAGCTCGTCGAACGGCTGCACCGCCGCCTGCTCGACGTGATCAAGGACGAGTTCGACCGCAACGGCCGCTCCGACATCAACGCCATCCAGGCGCTGCTGCTCTTCAACATCGGCAATGCCGAGCTGACCGCAGGCGAGCTGCGCTCCCGCGGCTACTATCTCGGCTCGAACGTGTCGTACAATCTGAAGAAGCTCGTCGACCTCGGCTTCATCAACCACCAGCGCTCGCGCATCGACCGCCGCTCGGTCCGCGTCAGCCTGACGCCGAAGGGCGCAGCGATCGCCGAGGTCGTCGGCAAGCTCTACGAACGCCACATCGGCTCGATCGAACAGGTCGGCGGCATCAACGCGGACGAGTTCAAACAGATGAACCGCGCCCTGCAGCGGCTGGACCGGTTCTGGAACGATACCATCGCGTATCGGATGTGAACCCGTTCGCTCCACAGTTTCCGTAGTCCCAACAAAGGCCGGTGCCACTCGCGCCGGCCTTTGTTCGTCGGCGGCTCGGCGGGATAACGCCTTCGTGTGTTGTCCGGGCCACCTTGGCGCCATATTTCCGTGAAATCGCAGACGCTGAAGAGGGTTTCCGTGCAAGTCGCCGCCGATTGGCGGTCGCACCGGGCAGGCGGTATGGTTGGCGATATGTTAACCGCGCCGACCTAGTTTGACGCCGAGCCGCACGGACAGACGGGATAGCTGGAATGAAGATGAAGACGAGCCGCCGGACCTTTCTCCTCAGCGCGGGCGCGCTGGCTGCGACGACCGCGACCGCAAGCGCCCAGGACGTCATCCAGGAGATCCTCAACGCCAACCGCCGCGGCTCCTGGGACGACCAGTTCGACGCGCGCGCCAGCTCCAAGGCGGCGAAGGTCTCGTCCCACCTGCCGATCTTCAGCCCCGAGACGATCAGCTATGTCGAGCAGGCGATCGGGCAGTATTCGAACATCGTCTCGCAGGGCGGCTGGCCGCAGGTGCCCGCCACCAAGAAGCTGCAGCTCGGCGTCGTCGATCCGGATGTCGACGCGCTGCGCCGCCGCCTGATGATCAGCGGCGACCTGCCGACCTCGGCCGGCATGTCGCAGTCCTTCGATTCCTATGTCGACGCGGCGGTCAAGCGCTTCCAGGCCAGGCATGGGCTGCCGGCCGACGGCGTCACCGGCAAATACACATTCGCCGCGTTGAACGTCACCGCCGACGTGCGGCTCGGCCAGCTCGAAACCAACCTCGTGCGCCTGCGCTCGATGTCCGGCTTCCTCGGCGACCGCTATGTGATGGTCAATATCCCGGCTGCGCAGATCGAGGCGGTGGAGGGCAACCGTGTCGTCCAGCGCCACACCGCCATCGTCGGCAAGATCGACCGCCAGACGCCGATCCTCAATTCGAAGATCAACGAGGTGATCGTCAACCCGTACTGGAACGCGCCAGAATCGATCGTCATCAAGGACATCATTCCGCACATGCGGAAGAACCCGACCTATCTGACCGACAACGCGATCCGCCTGATCGCGCCGGACGGCACGGAGGTCGATCCCGCGTCGGTCGACTGGTCGACCGAAGAGGCGGTGAAGTATCGCTTCCGCCAGGATCCGGGCAAGATCAACGCCATGGCCTCGGTGAAGATCAACTTCCCCAACCCGCATGCCGTCTACATGCACGACACGCCGCAGCAGAGCCTGTTCTCCAAGCTGATGCGCTTCGATTCGTCTGGCTGCGTGCGCGTGCAGAACGTGCGCGACCTCGTCACCTGGCTGCTGCGCGACACCGACGGCTGGAACCGCCAGCGCTTCGAGGAAACGATCCGCTCGGGCCAGAACACGCCGGTGGCGCTCGCCAATCCGGTGCCGGTCTACTTCACCTACATCACCGCCTGGTCGACCGGCGACGGCGTTGTCCATTTCCGCGACGACATCTATGCCCGCGACGGCGTGGACGAGCTGAAGCTGTCCACCGCGCTCTGAGGCATCCGAGGCTTATGGGCGACAGGGCGGGTCCATCGGCCCGCCCATTCTGCATGTGTCGCCGCGACGGGACGACTTAGTGACGCCATATTTGTAGACGGCAATCGGCGCGGCACTTGGGATGGACCGGGCCGCGCCGATGGGGTTTTCGAGCTGGGCGGTGATTGCAGGCGATGCCCGCGCGATTGTCGGGCGTTGTCGAGCGGTGGCGGCTGTCGGCGTCGTGGCGTCGGCGGCACTACCGGCCCTGTGCGCGATGGCCTCGGAGCCTTCCCGTCTGTCGCCGCCCGAGCGGCCCGCAGAGATCGCAAAACCCTCCTCCGGGACTCCTGGCGACGCGGGCGCGCTCGCGCGGTTGAACGACAGGATTCTTGCGATGATCAATCGGGGAGAATTCGATCGCGCGGAGACGAGCGCCGAGCGGATGCTGGCGGTGGCCGAAGCGACATTCGGCACCGACGATCCGGCGATCGTCCCCAGCCTGACCACGCTCGGGATGATTTTCCAGCAGACCGGACGCCTGGCCGATGCAGAGCGAGTACTGCGCCGGGCGCTCGAGATCGCCAGGCGTCCGGATGCCGGTGAGGGGACGCTGGCCGAAGTTCTGAACCGGCTCGGGAACGTGCTTTCCGACGACGGCCGACTCAAGGAGGCGGAGGCCACGATCAGGGAGGCGATCGAGATCGGGGGGCGGCTTCAGGGCCCTTCGATGCTGGCGATATCGCTCAACAACCTGGGTCACATCCTCACGGCGCTGCGACGGTTCGAAGAAGCCGACGCCGTCTATCGGCGGGCCGTCGATCTTGTCGGCGACGATGCCGTCGTCGCAGCGGCCATGCCCGCGAACCTGGCGGTCCAACTGATGGGGCAGAAACGATACGAGGAGGCGGAGCGGCTGCTGCTGAAATCGGTTGCGGCGTGGGACGCCATGAAGGACCCGGTGGTCGTCGCGAAGGCAACAGCGCTCCTGAACCTCGGACGACTCTACTACGAGACCGGACGACGAGACGAGGCGTCGGCTACCTTCGCAAGGGTCACGGGCCTTCTCGACCAAGGTTTCCCCGCGAACCACCCGCTACGCGCCTACCTCCTGCAGAACCTGTCGCAGATTGCGTTCGACGGTTTCGACCTGCCGGAAGCGGAGCGGCGTGCGCGCGAGGCAGTGGCCGTCGCGGAAGAGGCTCTGCCGCCGAGCAAGTTCGAAGTCGCCGACCAGTACGAGGCGCTGGCCCAGGCGACGCTGCTGCAAGGCAAGTGGGACGAGGCAATCCATGCAGCCCGTCGGGCGGTGGAGATTCTCTCCGCCGACGTGAACAAGGGCAAGGCCGACAAGGACGACTGGGATCTGCTTTCTCTCGTCGAAATCGTCGCGTCGGAAGGGATACAGGCGGCCGATCCGGTCAATGCAATGACGAAGGTCGTAGAGGCCCGGCGCAGCGCGTTCATCAACCTCCAGCGCCATGCGGCCACTGATACGGGCGGGGTGCTGGCCGCCGCCGCGGCGCGCGCCGAGGTGGGCGGAGAGGAACTCGCCGCCCTCGTGCGCGAGAAGGACGGGGTACTCGAGAAGCTGCGCGGCGTCGAAGCCGCATTCGTCTCCGTCTCGGCCGGCGTGTCGGAACCGGCCTCTCGCCAGGCGTCCCTCCGCGACCTGCGTTCCCAGTCGGAAAGGCTGCGGGAGCGTCTGGATGCCATCGACGCGAAACTGCTTGCCGACTTCCCCCGATACGTCGATCTCGCCGGTGCCCAGCCCGTCCCTGCCGAACGCGTGATCGCGATGCTGGCCGAAGACGAGATCCTGCTCCTGCCGGTCATCATGGAGGGCAGCCTCATGACGTTCGCCTACGGCAGAGGAGGCGGACTATATGCCTGGGGACGCAGCCCGGCCGATGCGGCGGAATTGCCGCGCCTTGCCGCCGCTTTGCTCTGCCAGGCCTCACGCAATATGAACCCGGCCTGTGCAGGCGCCACGCTCGACCGGGGCCGCGAAGCCGGGCAACCGGGCGAGGCGAGGGGGGTCGTCGCCTTCAAGAGCTCCACAGCCGGGGATATCTACGATCTCGACGCAGCCCACCGCGCCTACTCGCTGATGGTACCGCCCAATCTTCGCGAACTGATCGCAGGCAAGAGGCTGATCATCGCGCCGTCGCCGGAACTGCTGGGATTTCCCTGGCATCTGCTGGTGACGCGACCGCCCGCCCAAGGATGGGCCGGCGGCGGAAACGACCTCGCCGCCGTCTATCGCAACGCCGCCTGGCTGTTCCGGGAACATCCGTCGATCACGGTCGTGCCGGGCCTCGCCGGTCTCGACGGCGCGCGCCGCTCGCCCCCGACAGCGGCGACCGGGGCGCGGCGCTACCTAGGGGTGGCCGATCCGGAGATCGGGCGGACCGATGCCGAACGCGAGGCCGATCCGGCCCCGTGCCGGCCGTCTCCTTCCGCGCCGACCTTGCTGGCTGCGGCGCGCAGCGCGGCGGTCGTGGGGCCTCTCTTCGCGGACGTCTCGGGCGAGGCGGCCGGGTTGGCCGACGTGGCGGCGGTGCGGCGTCAACCGCGCCTCGACGATTCGCGCTGCGAGGTGGAGGCGACCGCGGCGACGGTAAGCGCAGAGGGCGCAGCAACCCTGCTCCTCGGCGCCGATGCGACCGAGGCGCGCATCAAGGCGATGGATGCCTCGGGCGATCTCAGGACCTACGGAATCCTGCATTTCGCCACCCATGGACTGGTGGGCGGCGAGTTCGGCCAGGCCGAGCCGGGCCTGTTGCTGACGCCGCCCGCGAGCGCGAGCGAAAGCGACGACGGTGTGCTGACCGCGCGCGAGATCGCAGCGCTCGACCTTGACGCCGAGTGGGTGATCCTATCGGCCTGTAACACCGCCGCCGGGTCGCGGTCGGACGCCGAAGCGCTGGCAGGTCTGGCGCGTTCCTTCTTCTATGCGGGCGCACGCAGTCTGCTCGTTTCGGCCTGGCCGGTCTATTCGCAGGCCGCGACGCGGTTTACGACGTCGGTCTTCGCGACGCTTGCGGCGCAGCCAGGCATCACGAGAGGCGAGGCGGTCGTGGTCGCGATGCGGCAAATGCTCGCGGAATCCACTTCGCCCGAGACCGCGCATCCGGCCTATTGGGCACCTTTCCTTCTGGTGGGCGACGCTGGGCGCTAGCCATGTCGCAAACGATGCAATGGCCTGCCGCGGCGAGGTGGCAGCGCACGACGAAACGTGTTAACGCCGCGCCTGTCTCACCAAGGCACCAAGGGATCTTCTACATGGCGACCGCTACGACCGCATTCTTTTCCGAGCCGCTGGAACAGCGCGATCCCGAGATCTTCGGCGCGATCCGTTCCGAGCTCGGTCGTCAGCGCCACGAGATCGAACTGATCGCCTCGGAGAACATCGTCAGCCGCGCCGTCCTGGAGGCGCAGGGCTCGGTGATGACGAACAAATATGCCGAGGGCTATCCGGGCAAGCGCTACTATGGCGGCTGCCAGTTCGTCGACATCGCCGAGGAGCTCGCGATCGAGCGCGCCAAGAAGCTGTTCGGCGCGAAGTTCGCCAACGTCCAGCCGAACTCCGGCAGCCAGATGAACCAGGCGGTATTCCTGGCCCTGCTGCAGCCCGGCGACACGTTCATGGGTCTCGACCTGAACTCGGGCGGGCACCTGACGCACGGCTCGCCTGTGAACATGTCGGGCAAGTGGTTCAACGTCGTTTCCTACGGCGTGCGCCGCGACGACCACCTGATCGACATGGACGAGGTGGCCGAGATCGCGCGCAAGAACAAGCCGAAGCTGATCATCGCCGGCGGCACGGCCTATTCGCGCATCTGGGACTGGAAGCGCTTCCGCGACATCGCCGACGAGGTCGGCGCCTGGCTGATGGTCGACATGGCGCATATCGCGGGCCTCGTCGCCGGCGGCCAGCACCCGTCGCCGATCCCGCACGCCCATGTGGTGACGACGACGACGCACAAATCGCTGCGCGGCCCGCGCGGCGGCATGATCCTGTCGAACGACGAGGACATCGCCAAGAAGATGAACTCGGCCGTGTTCCCCGGTCTCCAGGGCGGGCCGCTGATGCATGTCATCGCCGCCAAGGCCGTGGCGCTGGGCGAGGCGCTGCAGCCGGAGTTCCAGACCTATGCGGCCAACATCGTCGCCAACGCCAAGGCGCTGGCGGCGAGCCTGAAGGACAGCGGCCTCGACATTGTCTCCGGCGGCACGGACAACCACCTGATGCTGGTCGACCTGCGGCCGAAGAACGCCACCGGCAAGCGCGCCGAGGCGGCGCTCGGGCGCGCCAACATTACCTGCAACAAGAACGGCATCCCCTTCGATCCGGAAAAGCCCTTCGTGACATCGGGCGTGCGCCTCGGCACCCCCGCGGGCACGACGCGCGGCTTCGGCGCAGCCGAATTCAAGCAGATCGGCGCGCTGATCACCGAGGTGCTCGACGGGCTGAAGGTGGCGAATTCGGACGAAGGCAACGCCGCGGTCGAGGCCGCGGTGAAGGCCAAGGTGGTGGCGCTGACCGACCGCTTCCCGATGTATCCCTATATGGACTGACGCGAAAATCGGCTAAGGGTCGCGCACGACTCGCTCCTTTCCGAGGACCTGAATGCGCTGCCCCTATTGCCAGTCGATGGACACGCAGGTGAAGGACTCCCGTCCCGCCGAGGAGGGGGCCGCGATCAGGCGCCGCCGGGTCTGCCCGGACTGCGGCGGCCGCTTCACCACCTTCGAACGGGTGCAATTGCGCGACCTCGTCGTCGTCAAGAAGACTGGGCGCAAGGTTCCCTTCGATCGCGACAAGCTGCAGCGGTCGATCGACATCGCGCTGCGCAAGCGCAATGTCGATCCCGATCGGATCGACCGCGCCGTGAGCGGCATCGTGCGGCAGCTCGAAAGTTCGGGCGAGACGGAAATCCCGTCCGAAGAGATCGGCAGGCTGGTGATGGAGGCGCTGAAGTCGCTCGACGACGTCGCCTATGTCCGTTTCGCCTCGGTCTACCGCAATTTCCGCGAGGCCAAGGATTTCCACGAACTGCTGGGCGAGTTGAAGGGTGACGAAAGCGCGGGCTAGGAAAAAGGCCGCTCCGGCCGAGGCCGGGACAGCGACCGACGCGGACCGGCGGTTCATGGCGGCCGCCATCCGCCTGTCGCGACGTCACCTGGGCCTCACCTCGACAAATCCCTCCGTTGGCACGTTGATCGTCAAGGACGGCCTCATCGTCGGGCGCGGCGTCACCGCGCTCGGCGGCCGGCCGCATGCGGAGACGCAGGCGCTCGCCGAAGCGGGCGACGCCGCGCGCGGCGCCACCGCCTATGTGACGCTCGAACCCTGCGCCCACCATGGCCGTACGCCGCCCTGCGCCGAGGCGTTGGTGGCTTCGGGAGTGGCGCGAGTCGTCGGCGCGGCTGCCGACCCGGACGACCGGGTGTCGGGGCGCGGCTACGCTATTCTCCGCGCCGCCGGCGTCGAGGTGGTCGAGGGCGTGCTGGCGGACAAGGCGGCCGACCTGATGGCCGGATATCTGGCGCGATCGTCGAAGAAGCGGCCGGAAGTGACTCTCAAGCTTGCGCTTTCCTCCGACGGAATGATCGGCAGGCACGGTGCCGGACAGGTTCAGATCAGCGGCGGCATCTCGCGCGCGCAGGTGCATCTGATGCGCGCCGAGTCCGACGTGATCCTGGTCGGTATCGGCACCGTCGAGGCCGACGATCCCGAACTCACCTGCCGGTTGCCGGGGCTGGAGGATCGGTCGCCGGTGCGCGTGGTGCTCGACCGCGAGGCGAAGCTGCCGATGATGTCGAAGCTCGCTCTGTCGGCGCGCTCGCTGCCGCTCTATCTCGCGGTCGGACCGGAGGCGAGCCCGGTGAGGCGCTCGTCGCTCGAGATGCTGGGCGTCCGCTTCCTTGCGACCGAGACGCATCAGGGCCGGATCGCGGTTCCGGAACTGCTGGAGGATCTGGCCGGTCGGGGCTTCTCGACCGTCCTGGTCGAAGGCGGCGCGGCGACCGCGAGGGCCTTCCTGGAGGACGGCGTCGTCGACCGAATTTCATTGTTTTGCGGGCCGAACCCGATCGGCGACGGCGGCATCCGCTCGCCGATCATGCCGGAGACGATTCCGGACGGTTTCAGGCTGGTGCGCGAGGCGCGCTATGGCCTCGACCGGTATTGGGAATGGGTGAGGGACTGATGTTCACGGGGATCGTCACCGATATCGGGCGCGTCGCCAAGGTGGAGCCGCTGCCGAAGGGAAAGCGCTTCCGCATCGAGACCGCCTACGATCCGGCATCGATCGAGATCGGCGCGTCCATCGCCTGTTCCGGCCCGTGCCTGACGGTCGTCGCTCTTCCGGACACGGGCTCGAACGCCCGCTGGTTCGAGGTCGAGGCCTGGGAAGAAGCGCTGCGCCTGACCACCGCCGATGCCTGGGGCGAAGGGACACGGCTCAATCTCGAGCGGGCGCTGAAGATCGGCGACGAACTCGGCGGCCACATCGTGTCGGGCCATGTCGACGGTATGGCCGAAATCGTTGCCCGCGAGGAGGAGGGTGAGGCAGTCCGCTTCCGCCTGCGCGCGCCGGCGCATCTGGCGAAGTTTATCGCGCCGAAAGGCTCGGTCTGTCTCGATGGCACGTCGCTTACGGTCAACCAGGTCGTCCGCGACGAGTTCGACGTGCTCCTGATCCACCATTCGCTCACCGTGACCACATGGGGCGAACTGAAGGTTGGTGACCGCGTCAACCTGGAGATCGATACGATGGCCCGCTACGCAGCGCGCCTGGCCGAGGCGGCGGCGGAGGGGCTGTAGTGGGCATCCCGGCCTACGAAGGCGTTCACGACTTCGACCCGCAACGAACCTATGCCGATTTACAGAGCCGCGACGAGGCCCGTATCATCCCCGCCATACTGTCCATCTCGTGGCACGAGGAATGGCGACAGGCTCAAGCAGTCTGCATGAGTTTCGCTCACCGTGAAGAGTATTGGCTGAGGAAGAATGGCATCACCGGCCTTGGCCATATTGCGCGTATTCATGGCACCATCGACGTCGGATCGCTGATCGAGCTGCTTGGAGATCTAACGAGAGCCGGGGTTCCGGCGAGCGAGCTTGATGACATGTTTGCGGACGTGATGGTCTTCGTCGCGCAGCAGGGGCGCCGCAACATATGAGGGCCGCCAGTCACGGATCGCGAGCTGTAACGAACTGCTGCGTCGCTTGCAGGAATCGGCACGCCTGCCATTCGCATGTTTCGCTTGCCCGCACTTGCCGTTCGGCCTAAGTCAGCCGCCAATCCGGAGTTCTTCATGGCTGGCACATCAGACCACGGCAAGGCGTTCGCCACACCCGAGCGCGCCCACATTCTCGTCATCGAGGCGCGGTTTCATGACGCGCTGGCCGACGCGCTGCTCGACGGCGCGACCTCGGCGCTAAAGGAAGCCGGCGCGACCTTCGACGTGATCACGGTTCCCGGCGCGCTGGAGATACCGGCGGTCATCTCGATGGCACTCGACGCGTCCGACGAGGGCGGCACCGAATATGACGGCTACGTCGCGCTCGGCACCGTCATCCGCGGCGACACCTACCATTTCGACATCGTCGCCAACGAATCGAGCCGCGCCCTGATGGATCTGGCGGTCGACGAGTCGCTTGCGATCGGCAACGGCATCCTTACCACCGAGAACGAGGAACAGGCCTGGACGCGCGCCAGGAAGAGCGAGGGCGACAAGGGGGGCTTTGCCGTGCGCGCTGCGCTGACCATGATCGCCATCCGCGAGCGGCTCGGAGCCTGACGATGAGCGCCGACGCCAAACCGCAATCCGCGCCCCGTGCGGCCAACAAGCGAGGCGCCGCGCGCCTCGCAGCCGTCCAGGCGCTCTACCAGATGGACGTCGCCGGCACCGGACTGCTCGAGATCGCGTCGGAATACGAGGCCTTCCGCCTCGGCAAGGAGATCGACGGGCAGGTCTATCGCGAGGCGGACGCTCAGTGGTTCCGCGCCATCCTGGCGGGCGTAGTCGAGAACCAGAAGACCGTCGATCCGGTCATCCGCCAGTCGCTGACCGAAGACTGGCCGCTGTCGCGCCTCGATTCGACGCTCCGCGCGATTCTCCGCGCCGGCGTCTATGAACTCATGAAGCGCGAAGACGTGCCGGTGGCCGTCATCGTCTCCGAATATGTCGACATCGCCAAGGCTTTCTACTCTGAGGACGAGCCGAAGCTGGTCAACGCGGTACTCGATCGCGTCGCGCGCCGCGTTCGCGGCGAGGGCAGGGGGAAGGACGCCTAGGTGACGATTTCCGACCGGCTCGGCGCTGCCGAAAGCGAAGCCCGCCGAACGGCGCTGATCTATGCGTCCGCGATGGCGATCGTTGGCTCGGCAGCGCCGATCGCGATCTCGATGGGCGCGCTTGCCGGCCACTACCTCCTCGATGCCGACAAGTCGCTGGCAAGCGCTCCAGTGACGGGCTTCAATGTCGGCGTGGCGCTCGGCGCCCTGCCGGCGGCGGCGGTGCTTCGCAAGGTGGGTGGCCGCAGCGGTTTCATGTTCGGCACGATCGTCACCGCGCTCGGCGGCGCCATCGGCACCGCCGCGATCTTCGCCGGCAATTTCTGGATGTTCGTCGCCGGACTGATGGTCGTCGGCCTCGGCGGCGCGTTCGTGCAGCAGCTGCGCTTCGCCGCCGCGGATGATGCTCCGGCGCAGTTCAAGGCGCGCGCGATCTCCTTCGTGCTGGCCGGCGGCGTGGTCACGGCGATCCTCGGACCGCAGATCGTCATCTTTACCCGCGAGCTCTTCGCGCCGGTGATGTTCGCGGGCTCCTTCGCCGCGATCATCGGACTGGCGGCGGTGGGAGCCGTGATCCTCTCGTTCCTTCGTTCTCACGCCCACGCTCGGGCCAACGCCCAGCCTGTCGCGGACGATGCCCGCCCTCTGCTGGAAATCGTCCGCCAGCCGCAATTCGCTGTCGCGCTGCTCTGCGCCGTCTCGACCTATGCGCTGATGAGTTTCGTCATGACCGGCGCGCCGCTGGCGATGGTCGGCTGCGGCTTCTCGCCCGACGAGGCGACGCTCGGCATTTCCTGGCACGTCATGGCGATGTTCGCGCCGAGCTTCTTCACCGGACGGCTGATCACACGCTATGGCGCCGAGAAGATCGTCGCGCTCGGCCTCGCACTCCTGATCGGATGCGGCATCATTGCGCTCACGGGCATCGCTCTTTGGCAGTTCTGGACGGCGCTGATCCTGCTCGGTCTCGGATGGAACTTCGGCTTCATCGGCGCGACCGCGATGGTGGCCAACGCCTACCGTCCTTCGGAGAAGGGCAGGGCGCAGGGCTTCCACGACTTCGTGCTGTTCTCGACCGTCGCCTTCGGCTCGCTGATGTCCGGCATCACCTACAATGCCTATGGCTGGAACATGCTGAACTGGGTGATCTTCCCGGTGTCGGTCTTGTGCCTGGGGGCGCTGGGATGGCTTGTGGCCCAGAAACGTCGACAGGTCGCAGCCTGACCCACCCGCCATTCCGGGCGCCTCGCGAACTCGGGAAACGTGCTAGGCTTACGCCAAAGGAAGCGCCATGACCGACGATCCGACCATCCGTCGCGCCCGTCTCGCGTTGCTGATCGACGCAGACAACGTGCGTGCCGACTTTCTTCCGATCATCATTCGCGAAGCCTCGGCGCTCGGAACGATCACGGTGAAGCGGGTCTACGGGCACTTCGCCAGTTCCTCGATGAACTCGTGGCAAGCGCTCGTGCACCAGCATGCGCTCACTCCAATCCACGTGCCGCCGGCCGCCGTCGGCAAGAACGCGACGGACATGAAGCTGGTCATCGAGGCGATGGACCTGCTGCATCGCGGCCAGGCCGAGGGCTTCTGCATCGCATCGTCCGACAGCGACTTCACCACCCTTGCGAGCCGGATCCGCGAGGACGGCACCGCCGTCTACGGCTTCGGCGAGCAGAAGGCATCGACCGGCTGGGTTCGTGCATGCGACCGCTTCTTCTACTGCGACCTGCTCTTGAAGGAAGAGAAGGGCGGCAGCGACGCGAAGGCGCCGGAAAAGCCGAAGGCGCGGGTTCCGGTCGACGATATTCTGGTCGCCATCGAGGACCTGTCGGACGAGGACGGCTGGGCTTATCTAGGCCCCGTCGGCCAGATGCTGACGAAGCGTCTGCCGGACTTCGATCCGCGAAACCACGGCTTTCGCAAGCTGAGCGACCTCGTCGCAAGCCTGAAGGCAGTCGAGATGAAGCGCGAGAAAGGCGGCGGTCCCGTGCAGATTCGTGCACGGATTGCCTGAACCGCGACCCCGCATGTCCGCACTCCCGTGGAGGCCGCGGGCAGGCCGCATGTGGGCTGCGGCATTGCAGCAAAACCGGGGCAAAACGGTAACAAAACCTTGACGCTCGCCTGACGCTTCCGCATAAGCCCGCAGCGAGGGGCCGGACTCCGTAACCAGTCGGAGACGGTCCTATCGAATGTCCGGGGAGGGGTTCTTCCGGACGAAACCAAGGGAAATCGGCATGACCATGCTTTACGTCGTCATTGCCTGCGGCCTGCTTTCCATCGTTTACGCCATCTGGGCGACGCAGTCGGTCCTCGCGGCCGATCAGGGAAATGCACGCATGCAGGAAATCGCCGGCGCCATCCGCGAGGGTGCGCAGGCCTATCTCGCCCGTCAGTACACCACCATCGCCATCGTCGGCGTGGTCGTGTTCCTCCTTGCCTGGTGGCTGCTGTCGGGTCTGGCCGCGATCGGCTTCCTGATCGGCGCGGTGCTTTCGGGCGCCGCCGGCTTTATCGGCATGCACGTGTCGGTCCGCGCCAATGTGCGTACCGCGCAGGCCGCCTCGAACAGCCTGGCGGCAGGCCTGGACATCGCCTTCAAATCGGGCGCGATCACCGGCATGCTGGTGGCCGGCCTCGCGCTGCTCGGCGTGTCGGTCTATTACTGGATCCTCGTCGGCCCGCTCGGCTACGCACCTGGCGACCGCACGGTCATCGACTCGCTCGTCGCACTCGGCTTCGGCGCCTCGCTCATCTCGATCTTCGCACGTCTCGGCGGCGGCATCTTTACCAAGGGCGCGGATGTCGGCGGCGACCTCGTCGGCAAGGTCGAAGCGGGCATTCCCGAGGACGATCCGCGCAACCCGGCGACGATCGCCGATAATGTCGGCGACAATGTCGGCGACTGCGCCGGCATGGCAGCCGACCTGTTCGAGACCTACGCGGTGACCGTCGTCGCCACGATGGTTCTCGCCGCGATCTTCTTCGCCGGCAGCGCTGTCCTGTCGACCGTCATGCTCTATCCGCTCGCGATCTGCGGCGCCTGCATCCTGACGTCGATCGTCGGCACCTTCTTCGTGAAGCTGGGCTCCAACGGCTCGATCATGGGCGCGCTCTACAAGGGCCTGATCGTCACCGGTCTGCTCTCGATCATCGGCCTCGGCGGCGCGACGTCGCTCACCGTCGGCTGGGGCGAGATCGGCGTCGCCAACGGCATGCCGATCACCGGCACCAACCTGTTCATCTGCGGCCTCGTCGGCCTGCTCGTGACGGGCCTGATCGTGGTGATCACCGAATACTACACCGGCACCAACAAGCGCCCGGTGAACTCGATCGCCCAGGCATCGGTCACCGGTCACGGCACCAACGTCATCCAGGGCCTCGCCGTCTCGCTCGAATCGACGGCGCTGCCGGCGATCGTCATCGTCGGCGGCATCATCGCGACCTACCAGCTCGCCGGCCTGTTCGGCACCGGCGTCGCGGTGACGACCATGCTCGGCCTCGCCGGCATGATCGTGGCCCTCGACGCTTTCGGCCCGGTCACCGACAATGCTGGCGGCATCGCCGAAATGTCGGGCCTGCCGAAGGAAGTGCGTCACGCTACCGACGCGCTCGACGCGGTCGGCAACACGACGAAAGCCGTGACAAAGGGCTACGCGATCGGTTCGGCCGGTCTCGGCGCTCTCGTGCTCTTCGCTGCCTACAGCTACGACCTCCAGTATTTCGCGGCCAACGCGGCGCAGTTCCCGTATTTCGCGGATATCGGGACGGTCTCGTTCGACCTGTCGAACCCCTATGTCGTGGCCGGTCTCATCTTCGGCGGCCTGATCCCGTATCTGTTCGGCGGCATTGCCATGACCGCCGTCGGCCGCGCGGCGGGCTCGATCGTCGAGGAGGTGCGCAAGCAGTTCCGCGAGAACGCCGGCATCATGCAGGGCACGACCAAGCCGAACTATGCGCGCGCGGTCGACATCCTGACCAAGGCAGCGATCAAGGAGATGATCGTCCCGTCGCTCCTGCCGGTGCTGGCGCCGCTCGTCGTCTATTTCGGCGTGCTGCTGATCTCCGGCTCGAAGGCGTCCGCCTTCGCGGCGCTGGGCGCATCGCTCCTCGGGGTGATCGTCAACGGCCTGTTCGTCGCCATCTCGATGACCTCGGGCGGCGGCGCGTGGGACAATGCCAAGAAGTCCTTCGAGGATGGCTTTGTCGACAAGGACGGGGTCAAGCACCTGAAGGGCTCGGAAGCGCACAAGGCGTCCGTCACCGGCGACACCGTCGGCGATCCCTACAAGGACACCGCCGGCCCGGCCGTGAACCCGGCGATCAAGATCACCAACATCGTCGCGCTCCTTCTGCTCGCCGTGCTCGCGCACTGAGCGGGAACTGCCTCAACGAAAAACCCCGCGGGAGCGATCCCGCGGGGTTTCGATTCGGTGAAGGCGACAATGGCCTGCGCGGCGCGACCGCCGGCAATCAGCCGCCGGGGTTGCCGAACAGGTTGGGAGCCTTGCCCTTCTTGCCGCCGAAGCCGCCCAGGATCTGGCCGAGGAAATTCTGGTCCTTGCCGCCGGTCGGCGTGGTGCGCGAGATGAAGTCGAACACCTTGCCGTCCTGCATGCCGTAGTTGGCGATGTTCACGACGCGGTCGTCCGGGCCGAAATAGACGGCGAGCACGCGCTGGTCGACGATGTGCGGGTTCTGCCAGGCCATCGACCGGTAGCGCTTCTGCGAGATGTAGTAGAATACTTCGTTGTCGAAGGTGGCGCGGGTCGACGGCGAACCGAGCGCCAGCAGCACCTGTTCGCGGCTGGAGCCGGGCGGCACGAGTTCGATGGCCTGCGGATCGATGACATAGCCCTGCGTCAGCGTCTCGCTGGCAGACAGGGTGGACGCGGCATTGCAGCCCGAGAGAGCGGCGACGGCCGCCACCGCCAGCAACGCAGGTGCCAGTCGGGAGGCTTTCGCCTTGATTTTCAACGCGTGCAACGACATCTCCATGTCACTCGGCTCCTGCTGCTGCTTGCGCGAAGCCGGAGACTCGGTAAACCAGCTTTCGGGCCGATGCAACCGAAGCGGCGCAATCGGCGGGAGTTCCCCGGCATGTTCAAGCAATTCTTCAACCCGGCGCGACGGCAGAACCGCGCCATAGCGGACGCCATCTACGCCCGAATCGTGGCGGCGGCACGGCAGCCCGTCCCTTATTCTGACTGGCTCGTCCCAGACACGCCGCTCGGCCGTTTCGAGATGGTGGGACTGCACACCTATCTCTTCCTCCACCGTATCCGCGGTGAAGGCGAGGCCGCGGATGCACTCGGCCAGGAACTCGCCGACACGTTCTTCCAGGACGTCGATCATTCGCTGCGCGAACTCGGCATCGGCGACATGGGCATTCCGAAACGCATGAAGACCCTTTCGCGGATGTTCTACGGCCGAACCAAGAGCTATGACCACGCGCTCGACGCCCGCGACCTCGAGGCGCTGACGGCCGCGGTTTCGCGCAATATTCGGCCTGAGACGGCCGATTGGCCGCAGGCGAAGCAGCTTGCCGCCCATGTTCTGGCGACCTCGGACGACCTCGCTGCCCAGCCGCTCGACCGTCTGCTGTCGGGCGAGGTACGTTTTCCGCCGGCGGCATAAGGAGGGAACGATGGCACAGATGGCGAAAAGTCCGATCACTTACCCGATCGACGTCCGGCGCCTGCCGCAGAAGGGATTTCCGGTCGTCGTCGAGCCGGATGCGAAGGCGCGCGCCGAACTTGCGCGCGTTCACGGCCTCGTCTCGGTCGAGCGGTTCCGCGCCGAGCTTTTGTTCACCTCGTGGAAGCGCGGCGGCATAAGCGTCACGGGAAGCGTTCGCGCAACGATCGTCCAGCAGTGCGTCGTCACGCTGGAGCCGATCGAGGCAGAGATCGACGAAGAAGTGGATCTGGTCTTCGTGCCGGAAGGATCGGCGCTCGCGCGCGATACGATCGAGGAGGGGGAACTCGTCCTTTCCGCCGACGGGCCGGACCTGCCGGAAACCTTCGACGGCGTGTCGATAGATGCCGGCGCCGTGGCCGAGGAAGCGTTCGCCCTGGCGATCGATCCCTATCCGCGCAAGCCCGGCGCCGAGCTTCCTTCGACCAGGCCGGATGACCGCGAGGGCTCTCCCTTCGCGACGCTGCGCGGTCTCGTTCCGAAAAACTGAAAAGCCGGGAACGAAGCCCAAATGGAGGTTGTGCGTGGACGCAAAACCGCTATTTTCGCCGCTGGCTTGGCCTGTCCCGCATCCCGCGGATAGAAACGTCAAAAAAGAGACTAGGCGCGCGTGATCAGGATTTCGATTGATGCGATGGGGGGCGACCACGGCCCCGATATCGTCATGCCCGGCCTGCTTCGGGTCGCGGAACGCCGGCCGGATGTCCGCTTCCTGATCTTTGGCCACGAGGAAGCGGTCTCGCCGCACTTCATCAAGTATCCGCGCCTGCGCGCGATCAGCCAGTTCACCCATTGCGACGTCTCCGTGCGGATGGACGACAAGCCGAGCCAGGCGTTGCGCCACGGCCGCTGGAAGTCGTCGATGTGGAAGGCGATCGAAGCGGTGAAGGCGGGCGAGGCGGACGTCTGCATCTCGGCTGGCAATACCGGTGCGCTGATGGCGATGTCGAAGTTCTGCCTGCGCACCATGGCCCAGATCGAGCGGCCGGCGATAGCGGCGATCTGGCCGACGACGCGGGGCGAAAGCGTCGTGCTCGATGTGGGCGCGACGATCGGCGCCGATGCCCACCAGCTGATCGACTTTGCCATCCTCGGATCGGCGATGGCGCGCGCGGTTTTCGGCATCGAGCGACCGTCGGTCGGCCTGCTCAACATCGGTGTCGAGGAGGTCAAGGGCCAGGAAGACGTCAAGGAGGCGGGATCGCTGCTGCGCGCGGCCGAACTGAAGTCCATGAACTACCACGGTTTCGTCGAGGGCGACGATCTCGGCAAGGGCACCACCGATGTCGTGGTGACGGAAGGATTTGCGGGCAATATCGCGCTGAAGACGGCGGAAGGCACCGCCAGGCAGATCGCCGAATATCTCCGTTCGGCGATGAGCCGGACACTGATGGCCAGGATCGGCTACGTGTTCGCCAAAGGGGCCTTCGACCGGCTGCGCGAGAAGATGGACGTGCGCAAGATCAACGGCGGCGTCTTCCTCGGCCTCAACGGTATCGTCGTGAAGAGCCACGGCGGCACCGACGACGAGGGTTTCGCGTCCGCCGTCGAACTCGGCTACGACATGGCGCGCAACGGGCTCATCGAGAAGATACGCGCCGATCTCGACCAGTTCCATGCCCGCGCGCCGGAACTGTCACGCCGCAAGGCGGCGGAACCTACGGACGAAGGGCAAGACTGATGATCCGTTCGCAAGTGATGGGGGTGGGCTCCGCCCTGCCTCGGCGTGTGCTCACCAATGCCGAACTCGCACTCATGGTCGACACGTCGGACGAGTGGATCGTCCAGCGCACGGGGATAAAGCAGCGTCATATCGCCTCCGAGGACGAGACGACGGCCTCGCTGGGCGAAGCCGCGGCGCGTGCTGCCCTTGCCCATGCGGGGCTGTCGCCCGACGACATCGACCTCATCATCCTCGCCACCTCGACGCCGAACAACACATTTCCCGCGACGTCGGTGGAGATTCAGCAGCGCCTCGGCATGCGCCACGGCTATGCATTCGACCTGCAGGCGGTCTGCAGCGGCTTCGTCTACGCCGTCTCTGTCGCCGACCTGCATATCCGCGGCGGCATGGCCAAGCGCGTCCTCGTCATCGGGGCGGAGACCTTCTCTCGCATCCTCGACTGGTCGGACCGGACAACCTGCGTGCTGTTCGGCGACGGCGCCGGCGCGATCGTGCTCGAGGCGGCCGAGACGGAGGGAACCACAGCCGACCGGGGCATCCTCGCCTCGGCGCTGCGTTCGGACGGCACGCACAAGGACAAGCTCTTCGTCGATGGCGGGCCTTCGACCACCGGCACGGTCGGCCATTTGCGGATGGAGGGGAGGGAAGTCTTCAAGCACGCGGTGGGGATGATCACCGACGTGGTGACGGCGACTCTTTCAGCCGGCGGCGTGAGTGTCGACGATCTCGACTGGTTCGTGCCGCATCAGGCAAACCTGCGCATCATCGACGCCTCGGCTAAGAAGATGGGCATCGCACCGTCCAAGGTCGTCGCGACGGTGAGCGATCACGGGAACACCTCGGCGGCATCGGTTCCGCTCGCGCTTTCCGTCGCCGTCGCCGACGGCCGGATCAGGAAGGGCGACCTCGTGCTGATCGAGGCGATGGGCGGAGGCTTTACGTGGGGCGCTGTTCTGTTACGGTGGTAACGACGGGTTTGACACGGAACCCGCACCGGCGGATGAACTTGGCCGTGAAGGGTTCTTGACCGGGGGCGGTCTATTTTTTACGTTGCTATATTGCTGATTTAGTCTGGTTTTTTGGTCGGTAGGAAGGTCGCATGGGGGGAAACACACTTACGCGCGCCGACCTCGCCGAGGCTGTCTACCGCAAGGTCGGATTGTCCCGAACCGAATCCGCCCAACTCGTCGAAATGGTGCTCGACGAGATCTGCGATGCGATCGTCCGCGGCGAAACGGTCAAGTTGTCCTCCTTCGCCACCTTCCAGGTGCGCTCGAAGAACGAACGGATCGGCCGCAATCCGAAAACCGGCGAGGAAGTGCCGATCCTTCCGCGCAAGGTGATGACGTTCAAGGCGTCGAACGTTCTCAAGAGCAAGATCCTGCGCAATCACCAGCAGGCCAAGTCCAAGGGCGGAAAATAGCTGGGGGCGAGTTCCCCCGTCTCACCGTCAGTCTTGAATGTCGCCGCGCAAATCGCTGGAATGCGTGACGAATCAGGATTTGGGGAGTCGTAGCCGCATGGACAAGAGCCCCGACGCATTCCGCACCATCAGCGAGGTCGCGGAAGACCTCGACCTGCCCCAGCACGTGCTGCGCTTCTGGGAGACCCGTTTCACCCAGATCAAGCCGATGAAGCGCGGCGGCGGCCGCCGCTACTACCGCCCGCAGGACGTGGACCTGATCAAGGGCATCCGCCACCTTCTCTACGACCAGGGCTATACGATCAAGGGCGTGCAGAAGCTGCTGCGCGAGAACGGCAACCAGTTCATCGCGGCGGTCGGCACCGGCGACATGGCCGCCGTCGCCGCGATAGCCGCGCGCAAGCAGGAGGCAGCTCAGGCGGCCACCGCGGCCGCGAACGCTCCAGCGCGCGGACTTGATGACGAGATGCTGGTCGGAGAGCCGAAGGCGAGGCCGAGCCGCCGCTTCTTCGGTCTGGGCAAGGCGGACGACGAGGGCCCGGTGGCGCCGGGCCAGTCGCGCCTGTCGAAGGACAATCGCGCGCTCTTGCAGGAGGCGCTGTTCGATCTTCTCGAGTGCAAGCGCCTGCTCGACCAGGTTCGCTGAGAAGGCCGGCCGGAGCCGGCCCTCGCTCAGGCTCCTCCGAAGAGCGCCTCGAAACTGTATTCCGGCCAGATGCCTATGGCCCCGTCGTACATCATCTTCAGCGCGACGTAGAAGATGATGATCAGGCCGACATAGGCGATCCAGCGGTGGCGGTGCAGCAGCCGGGCGATGAACGACGCGGCGAAGCCCATCAGCGCGATCGACATGGCGAGGCCGATGATCAGCACGGTGGGATGCTCGCGCGCCGCGCCTGCGACGGCGAGCACATTGTCGAGCGACATCGACACGTCGGCGATGACGATCTGCCAGGCCGCCTGGGCGAAGGTCTTGCGCGGCGCGCCGCCGGCGATCTTGCCGTCGGCGTCCGTGTCGCGGTTGAGCAGGGCTTCCTCGGCGTCGTGTTCCTGCTCGTGCGTTACCGTCATTTCGCGGTACATCTTCCAGCAGACCCACAGCAGCAGCAGGCCGCCGGCGACGAGCAGGCCGGGGCCGAGCGCGAGCAACTGGGTGGTGACGAGCGCGAAGCCGATGCGCAGCACGGTTGCCGCGAGAATACCGATGACGATCGCCTTGTTACGCTGATCCTTCGGCAGGCCAGCGGCCGCGAGCCCGATCACGATGGCATTGTCGCCGGCAAGCACAAGATCGATCGCCAGCACCTGCAGAAGCGCGGTGAACCCTTCGGCGGTGAAGATTTCCATGAAAGACCTTGCCGGATCGAGGTGTGGCGGGGGGTGGATCGGCCCGAGAATGGGCCTCATCCGATGGGAATTCAATGGTCGGAGCGGCGGGATTCGAACCCACGACCCCTTGACCCCCAGTCAAGTGCGCTACCGGGCTGCGCTACGCTCCGAACCGGTGGAAGCCCTACAGAACGCGGGGTTAAGAGGCAAGCGCCAATTTCGGCTTTGAGTGCGGAAGTCGATCGTCGGCGGCCCGTGGACAGGCTGGCGCGATGTTTCGGGGCATCGGCGTGTTTCGCAGACGGTGCCGCACCGCCGTCGCCTGCCGGCACGCTTCAATCGACACCGGGAATCCGCTAAGGTCCGCAGCGGAACCTAGGGTTGGGCGTATGGCCGGCGCACACATGTCGCGATGGGCGCGGGAGGCGCGAGAGCTTCTGCTGAGGGCGGGCTGCGCCTGTCTCCTCATGGTCCAGGCCTTGCCGGCCTCGGCCGCGATGGTGGTCGACGACGGAGAGACAAGGG
Source organism: Mesorhizobium sp. (assembly GCA_019635735.1). Classification (GTDB taxonomy): domain Bacteria; phylum Pseudomonadota; class Alphaproteobacteria; order Rhizobiales; family Rhizobiaceae; genus Mesorhizobium_A. The sequence goes on along the minus strand of JAHBYX010000001.1, from coordinate 280,743 downwards.
CTGACGTCGCGCGGCGCGCGGACGATATCGCGGCAATCGTCGAGGATCTTCGCGCCATGCCCTCGCTCGGGCAGGCGGCGGCCAAGGGCCAGCGCCGTCGGGCGCTCGTCATCGGCAACAACAACTATGAGGAACTGGCCGACCTCAACAAGGCCGAGGGCGACGCGGTTTCGCTGCAGGCGACGCTCGAAGAGCTTGGCTTCACCGTGACCTTGAAGCGCAACATCTCGGCCCGCGATTTCGACGACGCGGTCGACGAGTTCGTCGACGGACTGGAGCGGGGCGACGTGGCGTTCTTCTTCTTCGCCGGCCACGGCGTCAGCTACCAGCAGCGCAACTTCCTGCTGCCCGCAGACATGCCGGCGCTCGATGCGGTCAGGGAATCGCGGCTGGAGCGCTACGCGGTCGACGCGCAGGATCTCGTCGACCGGATCTACAGCCGCGGCGTCGAGATCGCCTTCGTCGTGCTCGATGCCTGCCGCGACAATCCCTTTCCGCCGGATCCGGATACGCGTGCGGTTCGCGCCTATGGCGGGCTGGCGCGCATGACGCCGCAGAAAGGCGCGTTCGTGCTCTATTCCGCCGGTATCGGCCAGAAGGCGCTGGATCGCCTCGGACCCGAGGATACCGATCCCAACTCGGTGTTCACCCGAACCTTCCGGCCGATCCTGGCGACGCCGGGAATGCCAGCCGTCGAGATCGCGAAGCGTACGCAGGTCGAGGTGCACGCGCTGGCGGCGACCGTGCCGCACGACCAGGACCCGGCCTATTACGACCAGGTCGTAGGCCAGTTCTACCTCAAGGCGCCGCGCCCCAGGCTTTATGGGCTGGTGATCGGCGTCGACGACTACGGCGGACGCTTCAGCCTCTCCGGCGCCGTCAACGACGCCAAGCGGTTGTCGGTGGCCCTGGATGCCGCCGGGGCGGAGAAGGTAGTCACCCTCGTCGACCACGACGCGCGGCTGAAGTTCATCGACTACGTCTGGAACGATTTGCTGGACGACGCTGATCCCGGCGACACGATCGCCTTCACCTTCGCTGGCCAGGGGACGCGGGAGCCGGCTCCGGACAAGAAGAACGAGGCGGACGGCCTGCGCGATTTCCTGATCCTTCCAGGAGCGAAACCGCTGGACCAATATGCCTCGATCGCCGAGTTCGACGAGGAGCGCAAGCTGACCGACGACATCTTCACGGAATGGATGGCGGCTGCGGCACGCAAGAACGTCAATGTGATCGTGCTGATCGATGGCTGCCATGCCGGCGGTATCCTCGATCGCGAGTTCGCCAATGTCTCCTTCTTCGGCGCCTCGCAGGAAGACGAGGTGGCCCTCGAGAAGAGTCTCGGCGGTGAAATGAGGGGGCTCGCGAGCTACGTCTTCTCCGAGGCGATTTCCGGCGGAGCCGATCTGAACGCCGACGGCTACGTCACTCAGCGCGAGCTGTTTGCTTTCGGTGACGAGAACGTGTTCCACATGTCGGCCAGCAGGCAGAACCCGCAATTCTACCCGACGCTTCCGACGAGCAGTCCGGGCCTCGTCCTCCTGCAGGTCAAGCGTCCAGCGGAGTTGGTCGACCTGAAGCGTCACTGGCAGGACCTGCCGCGCGGCGCGAAGGGCGGAGAAGCGAGATAGGCCCGGTTCAGGCAGGCCTAGCGGCAGATTCCCCGCCGTATCGCCGCTCCAGCGCAATCGCGCCCCAGACCATGCCGATCAGGATGTAGAAGTGGCGCCAATGGTCGGTATCGATCACGGTGCCAAGCGCGACATGGCCGACCAGTGTCACCCAGGCGCAGAGCAGGAAAGGCTGCCACGGCCGCTCACGGAACAGGATGCGGAAGCCGGCGGCCACGGTCCAGACGATCATCGTCAGCCAGGAGGCGAATCCCAGCCAGCCGTAGTCCATCAGCGCTTTCAGCCAGATATTGTGCGTGTCCTCGCCGTAGATCTGGCCGAATGTGAGCGGGCCGATGCCGAACGGACGCTCCATAGCCAGCTGGAAGCCGATGAGGTAGCGGGCAAAGCGACCAAGCCGCGCGCCGTCATATTCCTGCACGAGCTGCGCGCGCGTCGTGAACAGTTCCGCCACGGAGGGAATCTGCAGCGCCACCAGGATCGCCAGGATCAGCAGCGCGAAGGCGGCGACGCTCATCATCGCCAGCCGCAGCCGGAACAGGCCGCTCTGGCTGCGCAGGAAGAGGATGCCGGTGACGAGGATCGTACTGACGCCGAAAAGGCCCCAGGCGCCGCGCGAGAAGGAGAGGAAGATCGCCAGCACGATCACCAGCAGCGGCGGCAGGCAGCGCAGCCATTCCGACGGTCCGCCGGTGAGGACGCGGTAGAGCAGCCAGACTCCCGGCAGCGCCAGGAACGGGCCGAACACGTTAGGGTCCTGGAACACGCCCGCGGCGCGCTCGTATTTGGTGAACATCTCGAAGCCGGGCAGCGCGTGGAAATAACCCAGGATGCCCGCCAGGCCCGTGATGACCGCGGACGCAACCCAGGCGCGGAACATCAGCGGATAGAGGTCGGGCCGGGATTCGGTCACCGCCGCGAAGAAGACCGCGGTGAAGGCCAGGAACAGCGACACGGCGATGTAGAGCGGCGTGTCCATCAGGTCCGACATCTGCGTCATCGAGATCATGCCGCCGATGTTGAAGGTGACGAGCAGCACGAGAAGGGGGGTGATGCTCTTCGAGATGCGCAGGCCGAACAGCGCCCACACCGCGATAAGTCCGGCCATGTAGAGTTCGTAGGGCGCGGGCTCCCGGATGACGAAGCCCGACAGGAAGACGCCGAGCGCCACCGCGCCCGAGACGATGATGGCGATCGCCTTGTCGTTGACCGCCGCGCGCGGTAACTGGCCGGCGACAGCGCTCATCAGTAGGCGTTCTCGGTGTTGAGCAACCTGATCGGCGTCATAAGCAGGATCTTGAGGTCGAACCAGAGCGACCAGTTCTCGATGTAGTAGAGATCGTACTCGGTGCGCATCTTGATCTTCTCGTCGGTGTCCATCTCGCCGCGCCAGCCGTTGATCTGCGCCCAGCCGGTGACGCCGGGCTTGACGCGGTGGCGGGCGAAGTAGCCGTCGACGACCTCGTTGTATAGAAGATTGTGCGTCTGGGCGGCCACCGCGTGCGGACGCGGGCCGACCAGCGACAGCGAGCCGAACAGCGCGTTGAAGAACTGCGGCAACTCATCGATCGAGGTCTTGCGGATGATGCGTCCGACGCGCGTCACGCGCGGGTCGCCCTTGGTCACCGCCTGTTTCGCGGTCGGGTCGGACCGGTCGGTATACATCGAGCGGAACTTGTAGACCTCGATCACCTCGTTGTTGAAGCCGTGCCGCTTCTGCGTGAAGAGCACCGGGCCTTTCGAATCGAGCTTGATCGCGATCGCCGTCACCAGCATTACCGGCGACAGGAGAATGATGCCGAGCAGGCTGAAGACGATGTCGAAGGCGCGCTTGGCGACGGAATCCCAGTCGTTGATCGGCCGATCGAAGATGTCGAGCATCGGCACCGCGCCGATGTAGGAGTAGGAGCGCGGCCGGAAGCGCAACTGGTTCGAATGGGCCGACAGGCGGATGTCGACCGGCAGCACCCACAGTTTCTTGAGCAGCGAAAGCACGCGCGTTTCGGCGGTGAGCGGCAAGGACACGATCAGCATGTCGATGCGCGCGATGCGGGCGAATTCGATCAGTTCCGCGACATTGCCGAGCTTCGGATAACCGGCCACGACCGGCGGCGAACGCGTGTCGTCGCGATCGTCGAAGATGCCGCAGATGCGGATGTCGTTATGCGGCTGCGCCTCGATCGAGCGGATGAGGGCCTCGGCGCTCTTGCCGCCGCCGACGATCACCGCGCGCCGTTCCATGCGGCCGTTGCGGGCCCAGCGGCGGATCTGCACCGCCATCACGAAGCGCAGGGAAAACATCAGCACCAGACCGGTGGCGAACCACGTACCGAACCAGAGGCGCGAGAAGTCGGCCGATACCTTGAACAGGAAGCCGGTGATCGCCAGCAGGGCAAAGACCCCCGCCCAAACGAGAATGATCTTGCCGGCGTGCGAGAGCGGGCTGCGCAGCGCCGTCATCTGGTAGCAGTCGGAGAATTCGAGCAGGATGACGGTGAGCAGCGAACCGACGAGGGCGATCGTCGGATAGTGCCAGACGAGATGCGTACTGTAGCCGATGAGCATGCCGTGCAGGATGAGACCGCTCACGGCAAGCAGCGCGAACTCGACGATGCGCAGCGTGCCAGACACCATGATCGGCGACATCGTATCGCGCCGGTACTGGGTCGCGACCTGCTCAGCCATCGGATTGAGGGTCGACTTGGAAGGTGTCTTGCCTTCCCCCTTGTGATTTCGCACCGCGTTCTTGGAGAAGCGGTTTCTGGGGTCGATCTCGTTCATGACGCGATGCCGTGGGCTGTTGCACCAGCCATATCAAGCCAGTGCTAAGAAAGCATTATGCGCCAGGTGCGGCGTGATCGAAATGGCCTTTCGGGCTGCGGCGTCTCAGCCTTCAAGCACGCGGAAATATTCCCGCTCGATGGAGCGGGCCATGACCTCGACGCCGAACTTGGCTTTCAGCTCGGCCGTGGTCGGCATCAGGGCCCGCCAGGCGGGTGGGTCGGCGAGGAGTTTCGCCATCCGCTCGGCGATTTCGCCTGGGTCCGGTCGGGAGAGGGCGGGGGAATCCTTCGGAAATATTTCGGGAATGCCGCCCACCGACGTGGCGATCATCGGCATGCCGGCGCCGAGCGCCTCGAGTACGATGTAGGGCATCGCCTCGGCACGCGACGGCACGACGATCGCGCGGGCCAGCGCGAAGGCCTGGCGCGCCGGCATCGGCGGGTGGAACGTGAAGCGATCGCCGAGCCCAAGCCGCGCAATCTGATCCTGGTAGCGGGGGAGATCGTCGCCGTCTCCCACCATCATGGCGCTGAGGGTCCGTCCCAGCGCCTGTTCCGCGCGCGCGATCGCGTCGATAAAGATGTCCGGCCCCTTCAGGTCGCGCATCATGCCGATGTAGAGGAAATCGGCTGCGTCGGGCGCCGGTGGAACCGCGATGAACTCGAATTCTCCCAGTCCGTTGTAGACGATACTGTACGGAGCGCGCGGCTTTCCGACGTTCTGGCTGAACACGCGCTCCTCGTAACCAGAAACGAAGAACAGGTGGTCCGTGCACCGGTCCATGACCCGCTCGGCGGCGAAGATCGCCTTCCCCATGAGAGTGCCGCCGTCATAGTGCAGGCTACCGCCATGCGGCGAATAAAGGCGGGCTACGCGAGACCTGGATACCCGCAGAAGCGAGCCGAACAGACGGGAATAGACGCCACCCTTGGCGCCGTGCCCGTGCAGGATATCCGGCTGCAATTGCTTGATGAGACGATAGGTTCTGTAGGCGGCGGCGATGTCGCCGGGACCCACATGCCGTTGCATAGGCGTTCGGTGGATGCCGAGCGCCAGCGTTCCCGAAATCTGGTCGAAAAGCCTGTCTTCGTAGTCGCCGCCGGTCGAGGAATCGCAGACGATGCCGACGAGATGTCCTGCCGCCGCCTGCGCATGGGCAAGATCGCGCACATGCCTGAAAATCCCGCCTACGGGCGAGCGGAAACAGTGCACGATTCGCAGGCTTCTCCCCACCTCGACCCCGGCCTCCCGTCAGAACAGACGTTCGCGGACGTAGATCGTATCGCCGGGCAGCAACGGGTCCGACGTATAGACACGACCCGTCATCACCTTGCCGTTGACCGAGCGCGTGATGTCGACGGTCGACTGGTTGCCGCGCGGGGAGAAGCCTCCGGCAGCCGCGATCGCTTTCTGCACGGTCATCCCCGGCACGTAGGAATACTGGCCGGCCGCACCGACTTCGCCCATGACGAAGATCGGGCGGTAGCGGTCGATCTCGACCGAAACGTCGGGGTCGCGGAGATAGCCGTTGCGCAGCCGGGCGGCCAGCGTCGCTTCGAGCTGCGCGACGGACTGGCCGCGAGCCGGCACCGTTCCCACAAGCGGGAAGGCGATGTATCCTGACTGGTCGACGCTGTAGGTGTTGGTGAGGCCTTCCTGTTCGAATACCGTGACGCGGACGCGATCGCCGGAATCGAGCACATAGGGAGCCTGGAGCGCCTTACTGAAGGCAGCAGGCGCCGGCCTGTAGCTGCTGCAGCCGCCAGCAAGTCCCGCGGCGAGCAAGGCGGAGAAAACGAGAACGGGGCGTTTCATGTCCGGACGCGAACCCTTCGACATTGACGCGCCGGCAAGCCGACGGCGCGATACCGGGTCGTTATCTCCCCGTTAGGGTTAATGCGCGGTAAAGGCGCCGACGATCGGTCGGACGAGGTGCCTGCAATTCTTAACCCGGCGGAAACCATAGTCGTTTACCTCTTGCCGGAATTGGTTCGGAGTGACGCCATGTCGGGCAGTTCAGTCAGGGGCAGCGATGTCGATGTCGACCTCGGGACCCTCTTCGCCAGCATAGTCAGGGATTGGAAGCTGATCCTGGCCGTGACGATCGCCGTCACCGGCCTGGCCTTCCTCGTCGCATGGCTCGCGACACCGCATTACCGGGCAGAAACCCGCATTCTGATCGAAACCACGGAATCGGTCTTCACGCGCCCGACGCCCTCCGGCGAGAGCGACAAGCCGATTCTCGACGAGGAGGGGGTGACGAGCCAGGTCGAGGTCATGACCTCGAGCGACCTTCTGCGGCAGGTCGCCGACAAGCTCGAGCTCGGCAAGCTGAAGGAGTTCGACGAGCAGGCCAGCATGGGTCTGGCCGGCCGGCTGATGGTGCTAGTCGGACTGAAGAGTGATCCAAACGGTCTCGCCGCCGAGGATCGCGTCATCAAGACGATGCGGGAGAAACTGCGCGTCTATCGTGTCGAGCGCTCGCGCGTCATCGTCGTCAGCTTCTCCTCCGAAGACCCGAAGCTTGCCGCTGACGTGCCGAATGCCATCGCCGACGCCTATCTCGCCATGCAGCAGCAGGCCAAGCAGAAGTCCAACGCCTCGGCGACCGACTGGCTGGAACCCGAGATCGCCGATCTTCGCGAACGGGTGAAGGCTGCCGAAACCAAGGTCGCCGATTTCCGCGCCCAGTCCGACCTGATGATCGGGCAGAACAATTCGGCGCTCGCCACGCAGCAGCTGTCGGAAATGTCGACCGAGCTGTCGCGGGTCCGCGCCGCCCGTGCCACCGCCGAAGCGAACGCGCAGAGCCTGCGCGACGCCATCGCCAGCGGCCGTTCCCTCGATTCGATGCCAGACGTGATCTCCTCGCCGCTGATCCAGCGCCTGCGCGAGCGACAGGTCCAGCTCAACACCGAGATCGCCGATCTCTCGACCACGCTGCTCGACAACCATCCGCGCATCAAGTCGCTGCGTTCGCAGCTCGCCGACCTCGACGGCCAGATCCGCAACGAGGCACGCAACATCCTGCGTGGACTGGAGACCGAGGCGGAGACGGCGAAGCTGCGCGAGGCAAAGCTGGTCGCCAACCTGAACAACGTGAAGGCGGAATCCGCCCGCGTCGGCGACAAGGAAGTCGAGCTGCGCGCGCTGGAGCGCGAAGCCGCGGCACAGCGTGAACTGCTCGAATCCTACCTGACCCGCTATCGCGAGGCGGCGTCGCGCGGCGACCGGTCCTACCTGCCGGCCGACGCCCGCATCTTCTCGCGCGCCACCGTTCCGTCGGAACCGTATTTCCCCAAGATCGTGCCGATCGTCGGCGCCGCCTTCGTCGGCTCGCTGCTCGTCATGGCGATCGTCACGCTGATGCGCGAGCTCTTCTCGGGCCGGGCGATGCGTCCGGCGGACGAACGGAAGGTGGAGCCCGTCGAGCGGATCGCAATGCCCGAACCCGCGGCCGCGCCGCCGGAAACCGCCACGCCGGCAAAGGAAACCGCCGCCGTGCCGGCCGAGCCTGCGGTCGTGCCGCCTCCAGTGCTTTCACGGCCGGTTTCGCCAATTCTTGCCCGCACCGCCCCGAACGACAACCGCCTGAGTGTATCGGCCGCCGCGGAGAGACTGATTTCGGGCGGCGTTGCGCGAGCGATCTTCGTATCGCCGGAGGGCGACGAGGGAGCCGCGAGCGCGGTTCTGGTGGCACGCGAAGTCGCGGACACCGGCCTGCGCGTCGTTCTCGTCGACCTCACCTCGGGCGGAGCAGCGTCCATTCCGACGCTCGACACCGCGGCCGTTCCCGGGGTCACCAACCTGCTCACCGGCGAATCGCAATTCTCCCAGGTGATCCACGGCGACCTCTATTCCGAATGCCACGTCATACCGGTCGGAACCGCGGATCCGGCCCGTGCGATGCGCGCGGCCGACCGGCTGCCCATCATCCTCAATTCGCTCGGCAGCGCCTACGACCTCGTCGTCGTCGAGTGCGGTCCGGCCAAGGCAGAGGGCATTCGCAGGCTGGTTGGCGAGGGCACCAGTGTCTTCGTCAGTGCGCTGGACCCGGGTGACCGCGCGGTCGACGAGGCTGCGTCCGACTTGAGATCGGGTGGCTACGGCAATGTCGAACTGGTGAAGCCGGTAGCCTTCGACAATCCGACACCGACGGTGCCGAACCGCTCGGCGGCCTGAGGCCGCCGGACTCCTTCAGTCGTCCTCGGACGTCGCCGGTGCGGCTGTCTGCTTGCGCAGCCGCTTCACCAGCCCCCAGACCACTCGGTTCTGCTTCACGAACCGCTTGGCCGCAGTCACGCCGCTCAACCCGGCAGCGAGGAACCGCCCTTTGACCGAGACCGGAACGGCAATGTCGAAATGGCGTATCTCGATGTTGCACCATAGCCGCTTGTAGTGCTCGTCGCCGACCGAGAAGTCGTAGATATCGAAACCCTGTTCGCAGGCCTCCTGGATATTCTCGTAGAACAGGAACTCGCCCGGGCTCGCAGCCGCCAGGTCGTCCTCGGCGATCCCACCGAACTCGCACACGAGCCGATCGCCCGAGCGGCTCGATCCCGTGATGGCGCGAAGCTTGCCGCCAACCTCCAGGCCATGCAGCACGAATGGCGGCGGCGATTGCGCAAGGGCGTCGACGAAAAGCTGCCGGAAGAAGGCGCGGACGCCGAGGGGTGCGAACACGTCGGCAATGCCCATCTTGCGGAAACGGTCGGCCTTCATCTCGTAGAAATGCGCCAGCAGCTCGTCGACCTCCTCGGGCGTGCGCGCCTCGATGCGGCGAATGCCGCCCGCCGCCTCGAATTTGCGCGTCTGCGAGCGATGCTTCTTGCGCTTTCGCTTGCCGCTCGCGCGGTCGAGCAGTGCCTCGAAACCGCCGTCGAGGCAGACGGCGAGGGCGATGTTGGGGCTCTCGGTATGAGCCAGGGCCGCAAGCGGGGAGGGCAGGCCACCCATTTCGGCGCAAAGTCGCTCGAGATGCACGAGATCGACGTCGGGACGCGAAGCCCGCACCGCTTTCGCAAGATGCCCCGCGGTCAGGTGGCCCGGGCCGTCGTGGAAGGCCGGGAAGTTGCCGGCTGCGTGGCTGCCTCCCATGAACCGTGCGATGCGGAAGGGGCCCTTCTTCACCACTTCGAGCGGCAGAATGACCGATGGTCCTTCCTCGGGACCCGCGGTGACAATGAACGCGTCGGCGTTGGCCGCCTCCGACCATGCCGTGACCCAGTTGGACGTCTGCGCCGGCGCCACTACCTTTCCCGCAATCAGCGTCGGGTAGTCGCCGGCTGCCACAATCACGCACTGGCTGGCGGCGGTTGACGCTCCGCGACGGTCGTGATCCGCAGCATTTGTCTGCATGCGCGAGAAATGCGCAACCGCGTCAACCATACTTCAATCCTTGCCCGGTACGGTGCCTTGTCGCGTCTTCCGGTGCGATGAAGCTATGCGCAAAAGGTGAATCAATGATCGACAGAGGGGAGTTGCTGCGAAAGCTCGCCCTCAATATGGCGCGATACAGCGGGCTCGGCTCCATTGCGGCCCGGTTTACCGCCGGTGTCGGTGCGATCCTGATGCTGCACCGCGTTACCCGCGATCCCGCCTTGCCGTCGGGCGTGAACCGGCACCTAGCGATCACGCCCGAGTTTCTCGACGCGGTGCTGGCCGAGATGAGAGCGCTCGGATTCCGCTTCGTGGCGATGGACGAGATACCGGAGCTCCTGTCGGCGCGCACCGGAACCGAACGCTTTCTCGCGATTACCGCCGATGACGGCTATCGCGATAACCTCACCTGCGCGCTGCCGATTCTCGAGAAACACGGCGCCCCGATGACGATCTACATCGCGCCGGCGCTGATCGAGGGGACGGTCGATCTGTGGTGGGATGTCGTCGAGGAGATCGTCTGCCGCAGCGAGCGCATCTATCTCGACACGGCCGGTGGACGGCTGGCGATCGATGCGACGACGGCGGCCGAAAAGCTCCGCGCCAACATCACGATCCACAACTATCTGACGAACGAACTGCCGGAGGAACAGCAACGCCGGGTGATCCGGGCACTCGCGGCCGCGGCTGGCGTCGATCACGCCCGTCCTTCACGCGAGACCCTGATGAACTGGGACGAGATCAGGCTCGCCGCCGAACATCCTCTCCTGGCCATCGGCGCGCACTCGCTCCATCACTACAATCTGAAGCGCCTGTCTGACGAACGCGCCCGCAGCGAAATGCGGGACGGAGCGAAGTTCCTCGAGATCGAGCTCGGCCAGGCGCCGCGTCATCTGGCCTATCCCTACGGCTACGCTTCGGCGGTGGGCGAACGCGAGACGCGCATCGCCGCCGAGCTCGGGTTCGCGACCGGCGTGACGACGCGGCACGGCGTCCTCTATCCCGGCCACGCGAACCACCTCCTTGCGCTGCCGCGCATATCGGTCAACGGCCGCTACCAGCAGGTCAGCCACATCAGGACGATGGTCAACGGCGTCACCACCGCCCTCGCCAATCGCGGCAGGGCGTTCGTGACGGTGTGACGGCTCAGGCCTTCGGCTGTTTCACCATCCATTTGATGATGCCCATGGCGGGCAGGATCCACAGCAGGCCGGTCAGCAGGAAATAGGTGAAATGCACCACCGGCCCGGATTCCGCGAGCTGCGCGACGGCGACCATGGTTGCGAGCCACGCATAGACGATCACCAGGGCGATCAGCAGGACCGTTCCGATGAGCTTGCGGAGTCTGACGGGCATGGGGCTTCCTTTCGGCCCCCCTATAGTCCTCGCTGCCAGCCATCGTAAAGCCTGCGCGCGACGGCGTGTCGCGCGACACCGGCCGGCAAACGGGCTATCGGCTGAAGCGAAGCTGCCGGAATGAAGAGCATGGCCACGACCGCACAGATCGAAACCGCCGTAGACCTGCGCCGTCGCGCAACGAGGTCGCGCCGCGCCGTCCGGGTCTGGCTGTATATCGTTCTGTTCGTGCTCTTCGCGCTGTTCCTTGTCGGCGGAGCGACGCGCCTGACCGATTCCGGCCTGTCGATCACCGAATGGAAGCCGATCCACGGCGTTATCCCGCCGCTCAGCGAGGCGCAGTGGCAGGAGGAACTCGAGAAGTATCGCCAGATCCCCGAATACCAACAGATCAACAAGGGCATGAGCCTCGAGGAGTTCAAGACGATCTTCTGGTGGGAATGGGCGCACCGATTGCTGGCGCGAGGCGTCGGCCTCGTGATGGCCTTGCCGCTCGCCTTTTTCTGGCTGACGGGTCGGCTCGAGGGCCATCTCAAGCCGAAGCTTCTTGGCCTTCTGGCGCTCGGCGGTTTCCAGGGTTTCGTCGGCTGGTGGATGGTGTCGTCGGGACTTTCCGAACGCGTCGATGTCTCGCAGTACCGGCTCGCCACCCATCTCACGCTGGCCTGTATCATCTTTACCGCGGTCATGTGGGTCGCGCGCGGGCTGGCGCCGCATTCGCAGGGACCGGCGGGGCAGGGCACGCGCCGCTTCGCGGGCGCAATCGCGTTCTTGGTTCTGTTCCAGATCTATCTCGGCGCACTGGTCGCCGGCCTAGACGCAGGCATGGCCTACAACACTTGGCCGCTGATGGACGGCAGCTTGGTGCCGGGCGACCTGTTCGTCCAGCAGCCCTGGTGGATCAACCTGTTCGAGAACCCGAAGACAGTCCAGTTCGTCCACCGGCTGGGCGCTTATGTCGTGCTCGCCGCAGCCATCTGGCACGCGTTTTCGGCCTGGCGGGCTGACCCGGGCACGACGCACGCGCACCGCGCCCTCGTGCTGCTCGGCCTGATTCTGGTCCAGGCGGCGATCGGGATTACCGCGCTCGTGCTGGTCGTGCCGTTCGGGTGGGCGCTGGTGCACCACGCCTTCGCGATCATCGTCCTCGGCTTCGCCGTCGCGCACTGGCGCGGCACGGTAGGGCCGTATCCGATGCCTGTCGGAACGCTGGCCTAGGCCCCGATCATCAGGTCGAGGTTCTGCACGGCCGCGCCCGAGGCACCCTTGCCGAGATTGTCGTAGACCGCGACCAGCACCGCCTGCGCCCGCGCATCGTTGGCGAAGACGTAGAGCATCATCCGGTTGGTGCCGTTATAGGTCTCGGGATCGAGCTCCGGCACACGGTCGACCTCCGCATAGGGCGCGACCTCGACGGCGCTGTCCTTCAGCGATGCGTAGTGGTCGGCAAGAGCCGCGTGCAGCTCCCTGCCTTTGGGAATGCGCGCGAGCGCGCCGAGCTGCAGCGGGACCATCGTCACCATGCCCTGCGCGAAATTGCCGACGGCCGGCTGCATCAGCGGGTGGAGCCTGAGGCCTGCATAGTGCTTCAGCTCCGGCACGTGCTTGTGCTTCAGCGTCAGCGCATAGGGAAGGAACTCGGGCGCCGCTTCGCCCTTGGCCTCATAGTCCTCGATCATCGTCCGGCCGCCACCGGAATAGCCTGAAATGCCGCTCATCGTCACCGGATAGTCGGCCGGCAGCAGGCCGGCCGCGATCAGCGGCCGCAGCGTGGCGATCGGCCCCTGCGGCCAGCAGCCGGGATTGGCGACCCGCTTCGACCCGGCGATCGCGGCACCCTGTGCCTTGTCCATCTCGGCGAAACCGTAGATCCAGCCGTCGGCGACACGATGCGCCGTCGAAGCGTCGATCACCCGCGTCGTGTCGTTCGAGATCAGCGACACGCTCTCCCTCGCCGCATCATCTGGCAGACAGAGAATCGCGACGTCGGCCGCGTTGAGGAACTCGGCGCGGGCGGCCGTATCCTTGCGGCGATCGGTCGGAACCGAAATGATCTCGATGTCCCCGCGTCCGGCGAGCATCGCCCGGATCTGCAGCCCGGTGGTGCCGTGTTCGCCGTCGATGAAGATTTTCGGTTTCATGCCTGTCGTCCGGAAAGGTAAGTCGCTCAAATGGTTACGCCGGCCGCCGGAATCAATCCGGCAAGCCGTTGAATCGGCATCTCAGCCGCGCGCCTTTCGCGCAGCGAGAAGGCCGAGATAGTACATCGCGATGTTCGACGCCGCGATCGAGGTGATGTCGGCATGGTCGTAAGCGGGCGCCACCTCGACCACGTCGGCGCCGACCATGTCGAGCCGGTCCAGCAGGCGCAGCACCGACAGCATCTTGGCCGACGACGGCCCGCCCGCGACCGGCGTGCCGGTGCCCGGCGCGAAGGCGGGATCCAGGCAGTCGATGTCGAAGGTGACATAGGCCTTGCGCCCGGCGGTGCGCTCCAGAATCTCGTGCGCGATCTCGGCCGCACGCATCTCCTCCACCTCGTAGCCGTAGATGATCCTGATGCCGCAATCCGTCGGCGCATGTGTGCGGATGCCGACCTGGATCGATGTCTTCGGGTCTATTACGCCTTCACGCACGGCTCGCAGCACGAAGGAGCCGTGGTCTATGCGCTTGCCGTCGTCGTCCCAGGTATCCTGGTGGGCATCGAACTGGACCAGAGACAGCGGCCCGTATTTCGCCGCATGCGCCTTGAGGATCGGCCAGGTGACGAAATGGTCGCCGCCGAGAGACAGCAGGAACGCACCGCCCTTGATCAGCTTGGCCGCCTCGCGCTCGATGATGGCCGGCGTCTTCTGGTGGTTGCCGGAATCGAGCAGGCAATCGCCGTAGTCGACCACCGCGAGCCGGTCGATGAACTCGTCATTGAATGGGTACTGTGCGTCGTTGTCCATGATCGCCGAGGCGCGGCGGATGCCCTGCGGCCCGAAGCGGGCGCCCGGCCGGTTGGTCACGGCCGCGTCGAAGGGAATGCCCCAGACGACCGCGTCCGCACCCTTCACGTTCTTCGAGTATTTGCGCCGCATGAAGGAAAGCGCACCGGCATAGGTCGGCTCGTAGGACGCGCCGGAAAACCCGCGCGCGACGAAGGCATTGTCGATCGAATTGGCAGCCATGGGCGTCCTTCCCCTCTCGCGGCGGAACCTATCCCCTGTCCGCGACGGTATCGCAACAGGAAAAAGCGTCATCTTCGCTTCACGCGCTTGTCATCGCGGCGGGCTACCCGCGCCACAGGATCTGCTTCGAAGGGATTCGAACGCATGCGATACACCCCCTGCGCGCTGCTGATGTCGGCGCTTGCGGCATGGTCCCCGGCCGTGGCGGCTGAAGGCCGGGTCGCCGAGATTCGCGAGCGTCTGCTCAACGCCAATCAGTGGCGCGATCACGTGATGGTGGTGGCTCACCGCGCCGGCGGCCTGCAGTCGCGCAAGTCGCGCTTTCCCGAGAACTCGCCGGCAGCGCTCGCCGATGCCATTTCGTCCGGCGCGGAGATGGTCGAGATCGACGTGCAGAAGTCGGCAGACGGCGTCTATGTCGTCATGCACGACACCTGGCTCGACCGCACGACCGACTGCAAGGGCGAGGTGGTGCGGTTCTCTCTCCCGGAGCTGCAGGAGTGCCGCCTCAAGGTCGAGGCGACGGGCGAGGTGACGGCGGAGACAGTGCCGACGCTGGCCGAGATGCTCGAGGCTGCGCGCGGGCGGATCATGGTCAATATCGACAACAAGCTGGCGCCGGAGGACCTGATCGGCATGGCCGAACTTGCCGAAGGTCTCGGCATGTCGGACCAGATCGTGGTCAAGCTGAACCTCTGGAACGATGCCCGCATCGCCGAGGCGAACCGGCTGATCGGCCGCATGCCGCGCGGCGTTACCTTCATGCCCATCGTAGCCGACGATGCGGTGCGCGATGCGGCGCTGCTGGAGACGGTCGCCCGCGCGGTGGCGGCGAACGCGGTCGAACTGATCGCCTGGCATGCCGGCGGCGAACCGATGACGCGCGACGGCGGGCCGCTCTTCGGTGCGAAAGCGAGGGCGGTGGCTGCGCGCGGCGACTGGCACCTGTGGGTCAACACCTACGCCATCGTCAACAAAAGCGCCGGCATGCTGTCGGGCGGCCGCGGCAACCAACTCGCTGTCGACGCCGGTCTGCCCGCCGAGGCGTTCGGTTTCTGGGTCGACCGGGGAGCGACCATCATCCAGACCGACGAGCCCGGCGAGGCGATCCGCTGGCTCGATGCGAAGGGATATCGCCGACCCTACGCCGCCGGCGCCGAGCAGGCGGCCGCGGCCGAGTAGACTCCCATCGGGCGGCTCGTTCCATCACTCTCGCGATTGGCCCGCGACTTGCGACGATCTGGGTACGGACCGGGAAATCCCGGGGACCTGTGCCCAATTGCGACAGGTCGAGCCAAGGGAGCGAGGCAGGCGATGACGAGGAGACCGACTGCGACAGGTAGTGTCACGCCGGGGAGCAGCGACGGGACGCTTCGCTTCGAGGCGCTCGACAGCTGGCGCGGGCTCGCCGCCGTCTTCATCATCCTGTTCCATGCGCAGGTGGCGAGCCATGTCCGCGACGCGGCGCTGGTGCGGGCCGGCGAGATGTTCGTCGATTTCTTCTTCGTCCTGTCCGGCTTCGTGATCGCTCACGCCTACGCCGGGCGCATCGCGGGCGGGGCGGATCTCGGGCGCTTCATGATGCTGCGCATTGGCCGCGTGCTGCCGCTCCATCTCGTCATGCTGGCGCTCTTCATCGCCATGGAAGCCGGCAAGGCGTTCGTGCCTGGCCTCGGCGCGCCAGGAGATGAAGCCTTCACCGGCACGAACGACTTCAGCGCCATCTTCACCAACATGTTCCTCGTCCAGGTGGGAACGCATGACCAGCTCACCTGGAATACGCCCGCCTGGAGCATTGCGGCGGAACTGGTCGCCTACATCGTCTTCGGCGTCGCCGCGCTGTTTCTTGGCCGGCTCCTTGGTCTCGCCGCCGTGGCGGGCGCGGTCCTTTCCCTATTCGTGCTCTGGGCACTCGCACCGAAGGGCATGGAATCGACCTATGACTTCGGCCATTTCCGCGCGATCTACGGCCTTTGCATCGGCGTCTTGGCGTACCAGATCATGATGGCAGCGACTGCCAGGCGCGGATTGCCCGCCGCGGCGAGAGGTTCGATTGCCGCTTCGACGGCGGTCGAACTGGGGACGGTAGCCGGTGCGCTTGCCTTTATGACCTATGCCTATGGCACGGTCGCCGCTTTCGCCGCCCCCTTCGTGTTCGCCGTCGTCGTGCTGGTCTTTGCCGCTGAGAAGGGCCTGGTCAGCACGTTCCTGCGGGCGAAGCCGCTGGTGGCGGTGGGCGCCATCTCCTTCTCGATCTACATGGTCCACATGTTCCTGCTCATGCGTGTCGTCAACGTGGCGCGCCTCACGGACAAGCTGACGGGCACTCACACGGTGACGCAGATGGGGCATGGCGGGCAGGGCGTCGATCTCGGCAGCAACTTTGCGGGGGACCTCCTGATCCTCGCCATCGTCGCGCTGACAGTCGCCGTCAGCGCCGTCACCTACAGGCTGATCGAACGGCCGGGGCGCGACTGGTTCCGGCGCCGGGCCGAGCGGCTCTTCGCGGGAAGCTCTCGCGGGGCCGCCGGCGGCCTCGCCCTCTCGCGCTCCACCGGATAATCGCTGTCGCCGCCGACAACCAAAAAGGCCGCCCGGAGGCGGCCTTTTCCATATGCGATTTCGGAGCGTATCAGCGCTTCGAGAACTGGAACGAACGACGGGCCTTGGCCTTGCCGTATTTCTTGCGCTCCACCGTGCGGGAGTCGCGGGTGAGGAAACCGCCCTTCTTGAGCACGGCGCGCAGGCCCGGCTCGTAGTAGGTCAGCGCCTTTGAGATGCCGTGACGCACGGCACCCGCCTGGCCGGACAGACCGCCGCCCTGGACGGTGGCGATGATGTCGTACTGGCCGTTGCGGTTGGCTGCGACGATGGGCTGCTGCAGGATCATCTGGAGCACCGGGCGCGCGAAATAGGCGTTGTATTCCTTGTCGTTGACGACGATCTTGCCGGAACCCGGCTTGACCCAGACGCGGGCGATCGCGTCCTTGCGCTTGCCGGTCGCATAGGCGCGGCCCTGCTTGTCGAGCTTCTGCACGTGGACAGGAGCTGCGGGCTGGGCGGCGGCCGAAACCGTGCCGAGCTGGGAGAGAGAGCTGAGATCAGCCATCGTTAGGCCCTCTTGTTCTTGCGGTTCATCGCCGCGACGTCGAGGACGACCGGCTGCTGGGCCTCATGCGGGTGCTCGGCACCGGCATAGACCTTGAGGTTCTTCATCTGGCGACGGCCGAGAGGTCCGCGCGGGATCATGCGCTCGACCGCCTTCTCGACGACGCGCTCCGGGAAACGGCCCTCGAGCAGGTCGCGCGCGGTGCGCTCCTTGATGCCGCCCGGATGGCCGGTGTGCCAGTAATACATCTTGTCGGTGTATTTCTTGCCGGTCAGCGCCACCTTGGAGGCGTTGACGATGATGACGTTGTCGCCGTCGTCGACATGGGGGGTGAAGGTCGGCTTGTTCTTGCCGCGCAGGATGTTGGCGACGATGGAGGCGAGACGACCGACGACGAGACCTTCGGCGTCGATGAGCACCCACTTCTTCGTCACATCCGCAGGCTTCTGCGAGAATGTGGACATGGATATTGCCTTCGTTGGGACCCCGCCGGCGAGCCGGGTGGGGCGTTTCTTGTTGCTTGCGTTGGCGCGCGAGGCGCCAACAATGAAACGGCGGCCCGAAGGCCGCTGTTCCGGATGGGCTTATAGGTGAGGTCGCCGCTGCCGTCAATACCAGAATCGGCGCCTTCCTGATAAGAAGATATGCAAAACCAATGAGTTAGAATTGAGGTATTATAATACCCCAAACTTTCCCAGCGGCGTTTTCAGTTCCACTTCTGCCCGGCGACCTGCTTCACCGCCGCGTTGAGGCGGTTCCAGACATTGATCTGCGCTATCTGCAGGATGAGAGCCGCTAGCGCGGCTTCGTCGTAGTGGGCGGACGCCTCGGCCCAGACAGTATCCGAAACCGCCTCCGGCCGATCGGCGATTCGCGTCATCTCCTCGGTCAGCGCGAGCGCCGCCCGCTCGGCCTCGCTGAAATAGGGCGTATCGCGCCATGCAGCCACAGCGAAAATACGCTTGTAGTCCTGTCCGGCCTGCTGCAGTTCGCGTGCGTGCATGTCCACGCACACGCTGCATCCGTTAATCTGGCTCGCGCGCAGATGGACGAGCTTGCGCGTGACATCGGGAAGTCCGTCGACCGACGTCGCCTTGTCCAGAGCGTGCAGGGCCTTCATGGCATCGGGAAGAACGAAGACGGGGTGTTTCATTCGAGCTTGCATGATCGTGTTCCTCTTTTCGTTTCGACTGGTCCGGGCGACATTGCCGCCAGGTTTCTCGACATCGGGCGTCTGCAGCGCATCTGTCACATCGGCTGCGATCCGTTCGTCATCACCATGACGGAACGAAAAGGAGGAACGTGACCATGTCGGCGAAGAATATTTTGACGGCACAGTTCGCCGCCAATCGGCCGCGCCTCGAATCGGTGGCCTATCGAATGCTCGGCTCGCGGAGCGAGGCGGAGGATGCCGTCCAGGAAGCCTGGCTGCGGCTCGACCGCGCCGATGCGGATACGATCGGTAACATAGGCGGTTGGCTCACCACCGTGGTCGGGCGGATCTGCCTCGATATGTTGCGGAGCCGCAAGTCGCGCCGCGAGGCATCGCTCGAGATCCTGACGGGAGAAGCAGTCGAGATCGACCATTCCCTCGCCGACCCGTCTGTCACGCCGGAAGATGAAATTGCCATGGCGGATTCCGTCGGGCTCGCGATGTTTGCCGTTCTGGAGACGCTCTCTCCCGCGGAACGGGTCGCCTTTGTTCTCCATGACATGTTTGCAGTCCCGTTCGAGGATATCGCGCCCGTGATCGGGCGTTCGCTCGAGGCCACGAGGCAGCTGGCCAGTCGTGCGCGCCGTCGTGTCCAGGGTCGGAATCCGGACGGTGAAATCGACCGCACGCGCCGCCGCGAGATCGTAGAGGCGTTTGTCGCAGCCTCGCGCGGGGGCGATTTTTCGGCGCTGTTGTCCCTGCTTGCTCCCGACGCGGTTCTGCGCGGCGACGATGCCGCGATCAGGCTGGGTGGCCGGGCCGAGGTCCGTGGCGCGCCGGCGGTCGCGGAGGTCTTCAATGGACGCGCACAAGCTGCGCGCCCCGCCCTGGTCGACGGAATGGTCGATGTCGCGGTCGTCCCCGGCGGGCGGCTTCTGCTCGTACTACGGCTCAACATCGAGGGTGGTCGGATCGCCGGTATCGACGCAATTGCGGACAGGGACCAACTGGCGGCTTTGGACGTAGAGGTGCTGCAGGACTGAAGGCGTCAGCGCTTCTTCGGCGGTATCGCATATGTCCCCGTCGCATGCGCCACCGTCGCGCCGTCGGCGACGATGTCGATGTCGAACACCATCAGGCTCTTGCCGAGCTTGAGGATGCGGCAATGCCCGTCGACCGACCCGGGACCGGCCTTGCGCATGAAGTTGATGGTGAGGCTGGTCGTGACGGCAAGCGCTTCGCGGCCGAGATGGCTCAAGACGCAGACATAACCGCCGATGTCGGCCAGCGTGAACAGGCACGGTCCCGACACGGTGTTGCCCGGGCGCAGGTGCCGCTCGTTGGCATTGAGGCGGACCGTGCACTCGCCGGGCTTCACGTCGATGGCGAGATAGTCCGAATACTGGTCGTTGAGCTGCGGATAGACGATTTTCAGATAGGCGTTGATCTCGTCGGCGGTCATCACCGGCGTGAGGGCGGAATGGGTGGGCATGGATCGTCCGTCTATTTCGTGTGGTTGATCGGGCGGTTGGCGGTCCAGTCGAACGTGCCGAGGTCGCGCTCGCGCACGGCCTGTTTCCAGCCGACCTCTTCCGCCCGGTGCTTGAAGTTGATGCCTTCGGGCGAGTGGCGCGTGATGCCGTCGAAGATCGTCGCGAACATCTGCGTCTGCTTCAGCCCCATCGCCTCGATCGCCTGGTTGACCACCAGCTTCTGCATCATCAGCTGGTTGACCGGGACGGTGGCCATGCGCTCGGCGAGCCGCTCGACCTCGGCGTCGAGTTCCTCTGCCGGCACGGATTTGAGCACCAGCCCGATCCGCTCGGCTTCAGGCCCCTTGATCCGGTCGCCGGTGAACAGCATCCGCTTGGCGCGCTCGGGTCCGAGCCGATAGACCCACATGGCCGTCGTCGGGCAGCCCCAGACGCGCACCGGCATGTAGCCGATCTCGGCGTCGTCGGCCATGAGGATCATGTCCGAGCAGAGCGCGATGTCCGAGCCGCCCGCCACCGCGAAGCCGTGCACCTTGGCGATCACCGGCCGATAGGAGCGCCAAAGCGACATGAACAGCTCGGTGTTTCGCATCATGAAGGCATAGTCCGTCATCGGGTCCCACGGCATGTCCTGGGTCGCCGCGTGGCCGGCCCCGCCGCTCGCCTGTGCGTAGTAGGCAAGGTCGTAGCCGGAGCAGAAGGCGCGGCCGGCGCCCGACAGGACGATGACATGCACGCCCGCATCGCCATTGGCGCGCGCCACGCAGTCGGCGAGCTCGACCGGCAACAGGTCGTCGATGGCATTCATCGCCTCGGGACGGTTCAGCGTGATGCGGCCGATGCGGCCATCCTTCTCGTAGAGAACCCTGGACAAATCGCTCCTCCCGATGCGGTCTTCCGTTTGCGTAAACGTAAGAGACACCAATTCCACTCTGGCCATCAAGCCGGGTCGTGCTATTTCTCCCTGCGCATTTCTCAGGGAGGCGGTCATGGCCGAGGTAGTGGCGATAAGGCGCGAGGAGCAGGACGGCCTGGTGTGGAAGGCGCGCGAGGGCAAGGTTCTGCGCCTGACGCTCGCCAACCGGCCGGCGAACGCGCTGTCCATCGAGATGATGGCCGCCTTGCAGGCGGCGCTGGACGAGGCGCGCGACGACAAGGGCGTGCGCGTGGTGGTGATCGCCGCCGTGCCCGGAAAGGTCTTCTGCGCCGGCCACGACCTGAAGCAGATGACCGCCCACCGCAACGCGCCGGACAAAGGCGAGGCCTTCTTCGAGGAGACCTTCGCCGCCTGTTCGGCGCTGATGCAGTCGATCGTGCGCCATCCCAAGCCCATCATCGCCGAGGTCGACGGCATCGCCACGGCGGCAGGCTGCCAACTGGTAGCCTCCTGCGATCTGGCGATTGCCTCGCAGCGCTCGACCTTCGGCGTTAACGGCATCGATGTGGGCCTGTTCTGCACGACGCCCGGCGTGGCACTTGCACGCGGCATGAAGCGCAAGCACGCGATGGAGATGCTATTGACCGGCGAGTTGGTCGACGCCTCGACCGCGCGCGAGTTCGGCCTGGTCAACCGCGTCGTGCCCGAGGAATACCTGACTCAGGTCGTGAGCAAATATGCGCAAACCATTGCCGCGAAATCGCCGCAGGCGGTCGGATTCGGCAAAAAGGCATTCTACGAGCAGGTCGAGATGGGGCTCGAGGATGCCTATGCCCATGCCGGCCGCGTCATGGTCGACAATCTGCTCGCCCGCGACGCGGAGGAGGGGATCGGCGCCTTCATCGGCAAGCGAAAGCCGGTGTGGGGCGAGGAGTAGTGGAACCCCGCATCTCGATCGTCACCATCGCGGTCGACGACCTCGACCGTATGGCGGCGTTCTACGTGGCCATGGGGCTGAAGCGGCACGAGGGTATCACCGACGGCGTGGCCTTCTTCCAGATGGGCGGGGTGATCCTGGGGCTCTTCGGGCGGCCGGCCGCCGAGGCCGACAGCGGCTTGAAGTTCGGCGACGGCATCCCGCGCGTCTATCTCGCCTACAATACCCGAACCCGCGAGGAAGTCGGCAAGGTGCTGGCGGCAGCGCAGGCAGCGGGCGGGCGCATCGTCAAGGCGGCGCAGAAGGCCTTCTGGGGCGGCTGGTACGGCTATTTCGCCGATCCTGAGGGCAATCTCTGGGAGGTTGCCCATAATCCGGACTTTCCAATCGCCGAAGACGGTACGATCTCGCTTCCGCCGGAGGCCTAGCTCCTACATAAAGCGGTGCGAAACGCGCCGAGGCAGCACGAAGAGACCGCATGAACCACGATTCCTACGATAACGCTTACATCGCCGGCATCCTCAATTCAGTGAAGACCATCGCCATCGTCGGCGCCTCGGCCAACGACGTTCGGCCGAGTTTTTTCGTCACCAAGTATCTCATCGACAAGGGCTACGACGTCTATCCGATCAATCCGGGCCATGCCGGCAAGGAGATCCTCGGCCGCATGACCTATGCGAAGCTCTCCGACGTGCCGGTGGCGATCGATATGGTCGACATTTTCCGCGCCTCGAATGCGGTGCCGCCGATCGTCGACGAGGCGCTGGCGCTCGAGCCGCTGCCCAAGGCGATCTGGATGCAGTTGACCGTGCGCCACGACGAAGCAGCCGCCAAGGCGGAGGCGCAGGGCGTCAAGGTGGTGATGAACCGCTGCCCGAAGATCGAGTATGGCCGTCTTTCCGGCGAGATCGGCTGGAACGGCGTCAACTCCGGCACGATCAGCGCGAAGAAGCCGATGATGCGGCAGGGGTTCCAGAGCTTCGGCATCCGCCAGAAATAGCGCTTTCGTTCTCCGCGCCAACGCTCGGCAAGGCGGTTTCCGGCCACTTGAACCGCGAAAAAGGGAAAATTCGTCTTTGCCTTCCCGCGCGGGCTTTGCCAAGACTGGCGCGGATAGAACAAGCCTTCCAGGGAGGACCCCAATGCCAGGTTTCGACACGCTCGCCATCCATGCCGGTGCCAAGCCGGATCCCGCCACAGGCGCGCGGGCGACGCCGATCTACCAGACGACCTCCTTCGTCTTCGACGACGTCGATCACGCCGCCTCGCTGTTCGGCCTGAAGGCCTTCGGCAACATCTACACGCGCATCATGAACCCGACGCAGGCGGTGCTGGAGGAGCGCATCGCCGCGCTCGAAGGTGGCACGGCCGCGCTCGCAACGTCGTCTGGCCACGGCGCACAGCTGCTCGTCTTCCATACCATCATGCGCCCGGGCGAGAACTTCATCGCCGGAAAGCGCCTTTACGGCGGCTCGATCAACCAGTTCGGCCATGCCTTCAAGAATTTTGGCTGGGAAGCCCGCTTCGCCGACACCGACGACCTCGCCGGCCTCGAAGCGCTGATCGACGACAAGACCCGCGCGATCTTCGTCGAGAGCCTTGCGAATCCCGGCGGCACCTTCGTCGACATCGCGGCCATCGCCAAGATTGCCCACAAGCACGGCCTGCCGTTCATCGTCGACAACACGATGGCCTCGCCCTACCTGCTGCGCCCGATCGAACACGGCGCCGACATCGTCGTCCATTCGCTGACCAAGTTCATCGGCGGCCACGGCAATTCGATGGGCGGCATCATCGTCGACGCGGGCACGTTCGACTGGTCGAAGAGCGGCAACTATCCGATGTTGTCGCAGCCGCGCCCGGAATATGGCGGCATCGTCCTGCACGAGACCTTCGGCAATTTCGCCTTCGCCATTGCCTGCCGCGTGCTCGGCCTGCGCGATTTTGGCCCGACCATCTCGCCGTTCAATGCGTTCCTCATTCTGCAGGGCGTCGAAACGCTGTCGCTGCGCATGGAGCGTCATTGCGAAAACGCGCTCAAGGTCGCCGAATGGCTGTCGAAACAGCCCCAGGTCGCCTGGGTCTCCTATCCCGGCCTGCCGGGCGACAAGAACCATGCGCTGATGCAGAAATATTCGCCAAAGGGTGCCGGCGCGGTGTTCACCTTTGGGCTCAAGGGCGGCTTCGACGCCGGCGTGAAGGTGGTCGAGGGCGTCGAGCTGTTTTCGCATCTGGCCAATATCGGCGACGTGCGCTCGCTGATCATCCATCCGGCCTCGACCACCCACCGCCAGTTGACCGATGCGCAGAAGACCGCCGCCGGCGCCGGCAACGACGTCATCCGCCTCTCGGTCGGCCTGGAGAACGTCGACGACATCATCGCCGACCTCAGGCAGGCGCTGGCGAAGATCGGCTGATCAGGATGTCGCGCCTACTCAGGATCGACGCGAGCGGGGCGCCCGAGGACGGGGCCCCGCCGGCGGACCGCATCGTTTCCGGCAGTCCCCGCACCCGCACCTGGAACGTCGAGGAGGCCGAAGGCGGCCTCTATGCCGGCATCTGGGAGGCGACGCCGGGCAAGTGGCGCATCGCCTACGACGAATGGGAATTCTGCCACATCCTGTCCGGCGTTTCGGTGATCGCGGAGGAGGGCGGCGAGGCGACCACCGTCAAGGCCGGCGACAGTTTTGTCCTGAGGCCCGGCTTCAAGGGAACCTGGGAAGTCGTTGAAACGACTCGCAAGGAATATGTGATCAGGCTCTGACGCGGCTGCGTTGTCGGCGTTACCTTCCATCGGGAAGTCTCGGTAATACCCGCTATCCACGTTCTCCACAGGCGACAGGTGGTTGCCGCAGCGTCCGCCCGCGCCTAACCTAAGGCCATCTCAGGTGCACGAACGCTCCGCACGGACGGCGGGTCAAAGCGTGAAGGCAATACCTGAGCCCCGCGGCACCAGGCGGACCACGGCGAAAGCCGGAAGTCGATGGCGTCACGTCCAGCGGGATCCGTCCAGAGCGGTCTGGAACGCGAAAGGCGGAAGTGCTCGCAGAGCCCTCGCGGTTCGGAGCATGGTCGAGCGGAGAACGTATCTTTCGGGATGCGCAGGAAGCGAGACCCGTCGGTGCCCAACCCTCGGCCAACGCGCGACTTCGGTTGCAGCGCGGATCGGGGAAAGGCCTGAACAGGGAGGCACTGGGAGCGATCCCGGTGCTTTCTTGTTTTTGCGCCGGGCAATCCGCTTCGGCCCGCTCGTCGGTGCCATCCCCGCACAAACCGTCAGTCGGCGCTGAGCTCGATCCCGCAGCTGAACCGGAAATCGCCCAGCTTCTCTTCGAAATCTCCGGGAATTGACGACTGCTTCGCCGCGTCAGCCATGTCCGTGCGTCCCGCAAGCAGGGCGGCAAAGCCGTCGAGGTCGCGCTGGGGCAGTCCGGCCGTCTGGAACTGGTCGACCAGGCAGAGGCAGAACGTCTCGACGGGCTCGGCGATATCGCCGCGCGGGCCGGCCTTTCGCACCTCGTCGGCGATATCCGGACTGGCGGTGCAGGCGGTCAGGAATGCGCTCTCGTCGAGTAGCGTCGGGATGGGACCGGTGTCCTCGCGATAGGCCGACCCGTCATGGATCAGGTAGTGCGAGCCGACCAGCAGGTCGAGGAAGCCGCCATGGCGCTCGTTGATCACCGAAATGTTGCCGGGAACCGCACGCGTGCGCACCACGCCGACCGCGAGGATATCCTTCCAGCTCTCGCCCGCCATGCGCAGTATGCTTGGGGCGCAGCCATCCGAGGTGCAGAAGGCGGCCGCGTTCGCATAGGCGATGATCTCGCTCGAACCGTCGCCGTCGAGGTCGACCTGCGCGACTGTTACGACTGCGGGGTCGATCGTCGCGCCGGACGCCGCTTCGAAATGGCCGTGCGCCGCCTCCAGGGCCGGGGAAGCTTCGCTCGAAAAGGCGAGATAGTCGCTGTCCGCCCGCGCCGCGCCCACGGCCACGCCGAGGATCATTGCCGCCAGCGCAGCTGTTCGAAACATCACGGCATCACTCCCGGTCTGCGCGGACCGGGTAGGGCGGCGCCGTTTCAGTCGGATGCCGCTTCGTCCGCGATCGGATTCAAAGGCTGATACTTCGGCACCCACCACTCGACCTTCAGCCGGTCGAGACCGTGGAAATGATAGCTGTCGCGATAGGTCGGCTCGTAGGCGAGACGCAGCGTCGGCAGCCGATCGAACAGTACCTTCAGCGCAACCTGGAGCTCGAGGCGGGCCAGCGGCGCGCCGATGCAGAAATGAATTCCGGCGCCGAAGGTGACGTTCTTCTGGTCAGGGCGACCCGGTCGGAACAACCGCGGCGCGTCGAAGGCGGCCGGATCGTTGTTGGCGGCGCCGAGCAGCAGGCCGATCCGCTCGCCGGGCTCGATGATCGCCTCGGGTGTCAGTTCGACGCGCTCGGACGCATAGCGCGTGAACATATGCAGCGGCGGATCGATGCGCAGGCACTCTTCCACGGTCGCCTCCGCCGCCTCGGACGTCTCGAAGAACCGTCGCGGATCGCCGCCCTCGTTCAGGATGGTCCGCACTGCGTTGCCGATCTGGTGCACGGTCGCTTCGTGACCGGCATTGAGGAGCAGGATCGCCGACGATACGAGCTCCGCGTCCGACAGGCGGTCGCCATCGTCGCGTGCAGAGACCAGGAGACCGAGCAGGTCGTCGGCGGGGCCGTTGCGACGCGCTTCGACCTCGCCCCGTATGAAGGAGGCGAAGTCGCGCGCGGCGGCATTGGCCGCAAGTTCCGTCGCCCGCGCCGGCGCGTGCATGTACATCGCGACCATGCGGTTCGACCATTCGACGAGTTGGGCAGCCATGTCGGAAGGGACCCCCAGCATCTCGGCGATCACCACGCTCGGCAGCGGGGTCGCGAAGGCAGGCAGCAGGTCGACAGCGCCGTCGTCTTCGAAGCGGTCGATCAGATCGCCGGCGAGCTGTTCGATGCGCGGACGCAACCGTTCCACCTGCCGCGAGACGAAGGCCCGGTTCACCAGCGTCCGCAGGCGAGTGTGGACCGGCGGCTCAAGCTCGAGCATCGATCCCGCCTCGAGCGCGTCGAAATCGGCAAGGTGCGCGCGGTCTCCTCCGGCTGAAACCGACTTCATGTAACCGCCGGGGCGTTCACGGCCGAAGCGCTTGTCGCGTAGCGCGCGGTTCACCTCGTCATAGCCGGCCAGGCACCAGAACCCATAGTCTTCCCAGAAGAACACGGGCGCCGTGCCCTGCAAGAAGGCATAGGCGGCGTAAGGGTTCTGGATGAACTGGCTGTCGTGCGGATCGATCCGCACACGGCGCGTTGCTGGTGTCAGGTGAAGGTATGGCGGGCGGATCATGACGGTGTTGTAGCCTGCCTTGCAAAGGCCGGACCAGCCCGTATTGTTCTGCCGCACAGCCGGCTGCGGAAAGGGGAGGCGGATGGAAGTCGTTGTCGTCGGCGCCGGCATCGCGGGGCTTTCCACCGCCTGGTCGCTCGCCAAGCGCGGGCATCGCGTCACCCTGCTCGAACAGGGTCCGATCCCCAACCCCCTCGCCGCGTCCGGTGACCACCATCGCATCATTCGCCGCGCGTATCCGTCCGGAAGCGGCTACGGCCGCGCGATCACGGAGGCCTATTCTGCCTGGGAGGAGATGTGGGCGGATCTCGGCCAGTGCCACTACGACCACCGCGGCTTCGCCTGCGTCTCGCGCGAGCCGGGCGACGAGGCCGAGGACTATCTCGAAGGCCTCAAGGAAGGCGGCTTTCCCTTCGACCTGCTGACGGCGGAAGAGACCGCCTCGCGCTGGCCATTCTTCGATCCAGCGACCATCCGCTATGCCTATTTCTCGGAGGAAGGTGGCGCGTTGCACTGCCGGCGGATCGCGAACGGCTTGTGCGAATGGCTGCGCGCCAACGGTGCCGACGTGCGCGAACAGGCGAGAGTCGTGTCGGTGGACGCGGATGCCGGAACAGTTGCACTCGCCGATGGCGAGACGATCCGCGCCGACCGGATCGTCGTCACGGCCGGCGCCTGGGTAACGAAACTGTTCCCTGACCTCGCCGGTACCTTGTCTACCCAGCGCACCGCGGTGGTCTACCTCGATCCTCCCGCGGACCTGAAGGCGGCCTGGGAGCGCGCGCCCGTGATTCTGGACGTCGGCGGCACGGTCGACGGCTACATCATTCCGCCCTCTGGCGGGGGCGGCCTGAAGTTCGGCACCGGCCTGCACAAGAAGGTCAATCCGGACGCCGACGCCGACCGGGCGCCGCGGCCGGAAGAGGGTGCGCAGATCCTCTCGCATTTCTCGCCGCCAATGGCGCGGCTGTCGGAATACACGGTGCTCGAGGTGGTCACCTGCGCCTATACCTTCACGGCCGACGAGCGCTTCTTCGGCATGGGCAAGGGAAAGGCGATCGTCGTCTCAGCCTGTTCCGGCCACGGCTACAAATTTGGCGCGGCCGTCGGCCGTCGCGTCGCCGATGCCGTCGAGGATGGCGACATAGCCAGGCTGCATCGCTGGCTGCGGGCTGAAGTAGCGTAAACCATGCCTGCGCTTTCGGGCAGGACGGGTGCGGGCGCCCTTGCGCTCGGCAGAGCCCCGGACATATCTAGGGCAAACCATCCGCCTCGCGATTCCGCCGCAACCGCACGGAAATCGCCCTCGCAAAGGGACAGTCGATGAGAGACCCGGTCGAAACCTACATGAACCTCGTGCCGATGGTCGTCGAACAGACCAATCGCGGCGAACGGGCTTACGATATCTTTTCGCGGCTCCTGAAGGAGCGCATCATCTTCATCACCGGTCCGGTCGAGGACGGGATGGCGACGCTGGTCTGCGCCCAGCTCCTCTTCCTCGAAGCCGAGAACCCGAAGAAGGAAATCAACCTCTACATCAACTCGCCGGGCGGCGTGGTGACGAGCGGCATGGCGATCTACGACACCATGCAGTTCATCAAGCCCGCGGTGTCGACACTCTGCATCGGCCAGGCCGCCTCGATGGGTTCGCTGCTGCTGTGCGCAGGCGAAAAGGACATGCGCTTCGCGACGCCGAATGCGCGCATCATGGTGCACCAGCCCTCGGGCGGCTTCTCCGGCCAGGCGTCCGACATCGAGCGCCACGCGCAGGACATCATCAAGCTGAAGCGCCGCCTCAACGAGGTCTACGTCAAGCATACCGGCAAGGACTACGAAATGATCGAGCGCACGCTCGACCGCGACCACTTCATGACCGCCGATGAAGCGAAGGAATTCGGTCTGATCGACCGGGTCATCGCCTCGCGCGATGCGGTCGAGGCGACTGGCGCCGGATGATGTGATCGGATGTGCGGCCGACAGAAGGCGCTTTTTCACGGTTCTGCGTCAATTCTGTCACATTTTGCTGTTCCCACCTGCGAAGCGAGGCCCTACGTTAAGCTTCTGTAGAGTTTCGACGCCTTAGCCTTGGCATGGGAGCTGCGAATCGTTGCCGCATTTTCTGATTTGTGTTTCGTTCGGAAATGTCGTGAATCGCGCCCTCCCGCGTCGGGAAGCGCCGATGCCCAACGCGATCGTGGGCCGTCTCGGAGCGGTGATCGCGGATACGCGGCAGTGAAAGGACTTGGACGATGAGCAAGGTCAGCAACGGCGGCGATTCGAAGAACACGCTCTACTGTTCCTTCTGCGGGAAGAGCCAGCACGAGGTCCGCAAACTGATCGCCGGCCCGACGGTATTCATCTGCGATGAATGCGTCGAACTGTGCATGGACATCATCCGTGAGGAGAACAAGACCTCGACGCTGAAGTCGCGCGAGGGCGTTCCGACCCCGCAGGAAATCCTGAAGGTGCTCGACGACTACGTCATCGGCCAGCCCTACGCCAAGCGGGTGCTTTCGGTCGCCGTCCACAATCACTACAAGCGCCTGGCGCACGCCTCGAAGTCGAACGACGTCGAACTGGCCAAGTCGAACATCCTGCTGATCGGCCCGACCGGCTGCGGCAAGACGCTGCTGGCTCAGACCTTGGCGCGCATCATCGACGTGCCGTTCACCATGGCCGACGCGACGACGCTGACCGAGGCCGGCTATGTCGGCGAGGACGTCGAGAACATAATCCTCAAGCTGCTGCAGTCGGCCGACTACAATGTCGAGCGCGCCCAGCGCGGCATCGTCTATATCGACGAGATCGACAAGATCTCGCGCAAGTCGGACAATCCGTCGATCACCCGCGACGTGTCGGGCGAGGGCGTGCAGCAGGCACTGCTGAAGATCATGGAAGGCACGGTCGCCTCCGTGCCGCCGCAGGGTGGCCGCAAGCACCCGCAGCAGGAGTTCCTGCAGGTCGACACGGCTAACATCCTTTTCATCTGCGGCGGCGCCTTCGCCGGTCTCGACCGCATCATTTCGGATCGCGGCCGCAAGACCTCGATCGGCTTCGGCGCCAGGGTCGCTTCGCCCGAGGATCGCCGCACGGGCGAGCTCTTCCGCATGGTCGAGCCCGAGGATCTGCTCAAGTTCGGCCTGATCCCGGAATTTGTCGGCCGTCTGCCTGTGCTGGCCACGCTGGAAGACCTCGACGAGGAGGCGCTGATCCAGATCCTGACCGAGCCGAAGAATGCGCTGGTCAAGCAGTACCAGCGTCTGTTCGAGATGGAGAACGTGGATCTGACCTTCCACGAATCGGCGCTCGTCGCGATCGCCAAGCGCGCCATCGAGCGCAAGACCGGCGCGCGCGGTCTTCGCTCCATCATGGAGGCGATCCTGCTCGACACCATGTTCGAGCTGCCGGCGCTCGACGGTGTCCAGGAGGTCGTGATTTCCGACGAGGTCGTGAACGGCAATGCAAGGCCGCTCTATATCTATTCCGAGAAGGAGCAGAAGAGCGCCAGCGCCTGAACAGCCCGGCTGCGGGAGAGGTGAACGACGGCGCCTGCGGGCGCCGTTTTCGTACGCGGCCATTTCGCGAGCGAGTGGACCTGCCCGGATGGCGAGGCAGCCCGCGCGACGGTCCGGCGGACCGGCCCGCCACTTGATATTGTGCTGCGCTGCATCCACTTAAGCCGGATAAGGACGCCCGTCCGATATCCGTGCTGAATGAGCCTTTTGAGATACAAAGGTAGGCGGATCGGCCAGCGGCCGCTAATATGAGATTCGTGGTTGGCTGAAGGCGGCCGCGAAAGAAAGGCAAAGACCATGGCAAGACAACCCAGCTCCCCCGGAAGCGGCCCGTTCGCAGTGCTTCCGCTGCGCGATATCGTCGTCTTCCCGCATATGATCGTGCCCCTCTTCGTGGGCCGCGAAAAGTCGATCCGCGCGCTGGAAGAGGTCATGGGCTCGGACAAGCAGATCCTGCTTGCGACGCAGATGAATGCCGCCGACGACGATCCGGAACCCGAAGCGATCTATGACGTCGGCACTCTCGCCAATGTGCTCCAGTTGCTCAAGCTGCCCGACGGCACCGTCAAGGTTCTCGTCGAGGGCGCTTCGCGCGCCAAGGTGATCGCATTCACCGACCGCGAGGACTATCACGAGGCGCGCGCCGAGGTTCTGCACGAGCCGGCCGAGGAGGAAGTCGAGATCGAGGCGCTCGCCCGTTCCGTCGTCTCCGACTTCGAGAACTACGTGAAGCTGAACAAGAAGATCTCGCCCGAGGTCATCGCCGCGGTCGGTCAGATCGAGGACTATTCGAAGCTTGCCGACACGATCGCCTCGCATCTCGCCATCAAGATCCCCGAGAAGCAGGAGATGCTTTCGACGCTGTCCATAAAGGACCGGCTCGAGAAGGCGATGGGTCATATGGAGTCCGAGATCTCGGTGCTCCAAGTGGAGAAGCGCATCCGCTCGCGCGTCAAGCGCCAGATGGAGAAGACCCAGCGCGAATACTACCTGAACGAGCAGATGAAGGCGATCCAGAAGGAACTCGGCGAGGGCGAAGACGGCCGCGACGAGGCGACCGAGATCGAGGAGCGCATCAAGAAGACCAAGCTGACCAAGGAGGCTCGCGAGAAGGCGGAGGCCGAGCTGAAGAAGCTGCGGTCGATGTCGCCGATGTCCGCGGAAGCCACCGTCGTGCGCAACTACCTCGACTGGATCCTGTCGATCCCGTGGGGCAAGCGCACGAAGGTCAAGTATGACCTCGACCTCGCCCAGCAGGTGCTCGACACCGATCATTTCGGCCTCGACAAGGTCAAGGACCGGATCGTCGAATATCTCGCGGTGCAGAGCCGTCAGAACAAGATGAAGGGCCCGATCCTGTGCCTTGTCGGACCTCCCGGCGTCGGCAAGACGTCGCTCGGCAAGTCGATCGCCAAGGCGACCGGACGCGAGTTCGTGCGCATGGCGCTTGGCGGCGTGCGCGACGAGGCCGAGATTCGCGGTCACCGCCGCACCTATATCGGATCGATGCCCGGCAAGGTCATCCAGTCGATGAAGAAGGCGAAGAAGTCCAATCCGCTCTTCCTGCTCGACGAGATCGACAAGATGGGCATGGATTTCCGCGGCGACCCGTCATCGGCCCTGCTCGAGGTTCTCGATCCGGAACAGAACTCGACGTTCATGGACCACTATCTGGAGGTCGAATACGACCTCTCGAGCGTGATGTTCGTGACGACGGCGAACACGCTGAACATCCCGCCGGCCCTGATGGACCGTATGGAGATCATCCGTATCGCCGGCTATACCGAGGACGAGAAGGTGGAGATCGCCAAGCGCCACCTCCTGCCGAAGGCGATCCGCGACCACGCGCTGCAGCCCAACGAATTCTCGGTCTCCGAGGACGCGATCCGGGCGATCATCCAGACCTACACGCGCGAAGCGGGTGTCCGTTCGCTCGAACGCGAGCTGATGAAGCTCGGCCGCAAGGCAGTGACCGAGATCCTGCGCAAGAAGACGGAGAAGGTGGAGATCACGGCTGCCAATATTTCCGACTATCTCGGCGTGCCGCGCTTCCGTTACGGCCAGGTCGAGGCGGACGATCAGGTCGGCGTCGTCACGGGCCTCGCCTGGACCGAGGTCGGCGGCGAGCTGCTGACGATCGAGGGCGTGATGATGCCCGGCAAGGGCCGCATGACGGTGACCGGCAACCTGAAGGACGTGATGAAGGAATCGATCTCGGCGGCGGCATCCTATGTCCGCTCGCGGGCGCTCGATTTCGGAGTGGAGCCGCCGCTGTTCGACAAGCGCGACATCCACGTGCACGTGCCGGAAGGGGCGACGCCGAAGGACGGACCGTCGGCGGGTGTCGCGATGGCCACCGCGATCGTGTCGGTCCTGACCGGCATTCCGGTCCGGGCAGACGTCGCGATGACCGGCGAGATCACCCTGCGCGGCCGCGTGCTGCCCATCGGCGGGTTGAAGGAGAAGCTGCTTGCGGCTTTGAGGGGCGGCATCAAGAAGGTGCTCATCCCCGAGGAGAACGCCAAGGATCTGGCCGACATCCCCGACAATGTGAAGAGCGGGATGGAGATCATCCCGGTTTCCAGGGTGGGCGAGGTGCTTCGCCACGCGCTCGTGCGGATGCCCGAGCCGATAGAGTGGACGGAACCGGCGGAATCTGCCGTCAAGGCTCCGATCGTCGAGGATCTGGGCGGCATCGGGGTCGCTCACTAGACCTTTCAGACGCAGTCGCATAGAACGCAAACGGGCCGGAACGAACTTCCGGCCCGTTTCGTTATGGGGTGTAATGGAAAAAACGCTGGAAAACCGGCGCTTTTCTCAGTCTGGCCTCACTTTCCATGTTGGTCGGGGTCGCCCGAAAAACTATGGTGCCGCTTCACCGGATGAGTCGTCAGTTCCGGTCTTCACAGGGAAGGGATACTTCATGAACAAGAATGAGATGGTCTCCGCTGTCGCCGAGATGGCTAAGATTTCCAAGGCCGACGCCGCCACCGCCGTCGACGCGGTGTTCGACGTGATCACGCGCGAGCTCAAGTCGGGCGGCGATGTGCGTCTCGTCGGTTTCGGCAATTTCTCCGTGACCAAGCGCGAGGCGTCCACGGGCCGCAACATCCGCACGGGAGAGCCGGTGCAGATCGCGGCGCGCAACGTGCCGAAGTTCGCTGCCGGCAAGGGCCTCAAGGACGCCGTCAACTGACACGGCCGCTCCTCGACGGACCGATCAAAGCCGGGCTTGCCCGGCTTTTTTCTTGTTTGGGTCCGACACAGATATTGGTGATCTCCCGATGGTGAGTTGACGCAGGAATTTGTTCCTGTTTTGTTCGATGAATGACTCGAACAATCGACACGCTCGGCAAGGCCGCCCGGCATGGGATGATCGTGCGGGCGGAATGCGGATGCGGCAATGTCCGCTATTTTCGCGCCCTGGACCTCGCGCAGGTCGTGGGGGCGGGGCGCGATCCTCGCTCGCTTTCTTTCCGCTGCACGAGATGCACGCCGCTGCCGGTCGTCGTGACCGTGCTTGAACTCGACAGGGACCGGATGCCCCGTATCGACGTCCATGAGCCGAAGGTGGTTGACGGCAGGACGACCTGGCTGCCTACGCGCCTCAGATAGATGTTCCAACGCTGTTGACGAACCGCCCGGATGCGAACTATATCGCCGCCAGTCCGGGACCTCGTCCCGCGGCGGGCGATTAGCTCAGCGGGAGAGCACACCCTTCACACGGGTGGGGTCGTAGGTTCAATCCCTACATCGCCCACCATTCCCTGCTCCAACTCCAGAAATCCTTCGCTCGGCAGTACATGCGCGTCTCACCCCTGCACGGATGCGATCAGCCGTTCGGCAAGCGCCACCGTCAGCTCTTCGAAATGTGAAATGACGATGCTCGGCTCGAATTCGCGCACGTGGCGGTCGGTATAGCCGAAATCCACGGCAACGACAGGGATTCCCGCCGCCTTGGCGGTGTCGATGTCGGTGCGCGAGTCACCCACCATGACTGATGTCTCCGGCATTCCGCCGGCAAGACGGATGGTTTCGGTCAGGTGGCGCGGGTCGGGCTTGCGGAAGGCGAAAGTATCCTGTCCGCAGATCGCTTCGAAATAGCCGCTCATCCCGAGCCCGACGAGCAGGCGCCGGGAGAAATCCTCCGTCTTGTTGGTGCAGACGGCAAGCAGATAGCCGGCGGCGCGGAAGCGGTCCAACGCCTCGACGACACCCGGAAAGGGCTTTGACTGGCCCGGGATGTTCGCGCCGTAGTGCTCCAGGAACAGCGCGAAGAGGCGGTCATGCTCGTGGACGGGAAGGGGGCGCCTTTGCGCATGGTAGGCCCGCTCGATCAGCACGCGCGCGCCATGACCGACGAACTGTCGGAAGCCAGTGACGTCACTGGGCGTGGCGCCGCCGGCGCCGAGCGTGTGGTTCAGGCTGTCGAGCAGGTCGGGGGCGGTGTCGACCAGCGTGCCGTCTAGGTCGAAAACGATGGTTGGCCTGTCCATGTCCGGTCCTGCTCGCCTGCTCCGGCAATGGAGCGTGTTGGCGGATAGCCCGCACCGCGGCAGACCGCAATCCCCGAGACGGCAAGGCTTTGCCGGATGGCGCAAAGATGTTAGGAGCGCGCGACACTTGGGGCGGAACGATTGCCGATGGATGCGAGGGCGATGAAGATCGAGGCGGCGCGGGCCGCGCTCGATCATGTCAGGAACGGGATGCGGCTTGGCATTGGCACCGGCTCCACCGCCGAGGAGTTCGTCCGCCTCCTAGCGGTCAAGGTCGCCGGTGGCATGGAGATCATCG
This sequence comes from Mesorhizobium sp., assembly GCA_019635735.1. Taxonomy (GTDB): domain Bacteria; phylum Pseudomonadota; class Alphaproteobacteria; order Rhizobiales; family Rhizobiaceae; genus Mesorhizobium_A. Next base: position 245,164 of record JAHBYX010000001.1, on the reverse strand, counting down.
GCGTTCCGACCTCCGAGCGAACGGCGAAGCTCTGCGCCGAGCTGGGCGTGCCGCTGTCGACGCTCGACGAGACGCCGGAACTTGACCTGACGATCGACGGCGCGGACGAGATCGACGCCGAGTTGTCGCTGATCAAGGGTGGAGGTGGCGCGCTCCTGCGCGAGAAGATCGTCGCGTCCGCCTCCGCGAAGGTGATCGTGATCGCCGACGAATCGAAGATCGTCGAGACGCTTGGCCGCTTTCCCCTGCCGATCGAGGTCAATCGCTTCGGGCTGAAGGCGACCGAAATCGCCGTCAGGAAGGCGGCTTCGTCGCTTGGCCTGTCCGGCCCTTTGACATTGCGGATGACTGGCGGCGAACCATTTGTTACAGATGGCGGCCATTTGATCCTCGATGCATCTTTTGGCCGCATTCCGGACGCAAGAGCGCTGTCCGATGCGTTGCACGCCATCCCCGGCGTCGTCGAGCATGGTCTTTTTCTGGGTCTCGCGGACCTGGCCGTCATAGCGGGTTCCACCGGAATCCGGACGCTTGTTCCCGCCCGCTGAACAGGGAGTTCGAGGTTAACATGGTGCTTTTCACCCATCCCCGCCGCGTCATTGCCGCGCTGGCCACCGTGGCGGTTCTGGCCGGAGTCTCCCTGGTTTCCGCGCAGGAGATTTCCGACAGCCACCTCAAGGCCGCCCGCGCCGCGATCACCTCGATCAAGGCGACCGATTCGATGGATGCGATCCTGCCGCAGGCCAACCAGATGCTGAAGGTCGAGCTGATCCAGAAGAACCCGGACCTGGAAGCGGATATTGTCCGCATCGTCGACGAGGAGACGCTGGCGATCGCGCCGCGTCGCGGCGATCTAGAGAAGGAGGTGGCGATCGCCTTCGCCAAGGCCTTCACCGAGCAGGAGCTCACCGAGATCGCGAACTTCCACAATTCGCCCACCGGCAAGAAGTTTCTCTCCGACAGCCCGATCGTCGGTCGCGAAGTGAGCAAGGCCGTCGACATCTGGCAGCTTGGTATCGCCCGCGATCTGTCCCAGGCTGTCGGCAAGAAGCTCGCGGCAATCGCGCCGGCCGCCCAGCAGCCCGCCCCGGTCGAGGCGCCTCCGGCGAACGGCCAGGCTCCCGCTTCGCCGACGCTGACGCCTCCGGCCCAGTAAGGCTGACCTATCCGTTTCGTGACGAGCCCGGGCATGTCCCGGGCTTTTCTTTTCGTGCCGCAGGGACTACCTGCCTCAAGGCGCATCGCGGGCGGAACGAGGCATCCCATGACAGCATATGACTACGATCTCTTCGTCATCGGCGGCGGCTCCGGCGGCGTGCGCGCCGCGCGTGTCTCGGCGAGCCTCGGCAAGCGGGTCGGCATCGCCGAGGAATACCGTTTCGGCGGCACCTGCGTGATCCGCGGCTGCGTGCCGAAGAAGCTGTTCGTCTACGCTTCGCAGTATCCCGAGCATTTCGAGGACGCGGTCGGCTACGGCTGGAGCGTCGGCGAGACGTCGTTCAACTGGCCCACCCTGATCGCCAACAAGGATCGCGAGATCGCGCGTCTGGAAGGCATCTACAAGGGCGGTATCGATCGCGCCGGCGGCGATACGTTCCACAGCCGCGCCACGCTCGTCGACGCGCATACGGTGCGAATCGAGGCCGAGAACCGCACGGTGACGGCGGAGTACATCCTTATCGCCACCGGCGGACGTCCCAACCCGCACGCGTCGCTGCCGGGCCATGAGCACTGCATCCTGTCCGACGACGCTTTCCATCTCCCCGAACTGCCGAAATCGATCGTCATCGCAGGCGGTGGCTACATCGCCGTGGAGTTCGCCAACATCTTCCACGGGCTCGGCGTTGAGACGACGCTCGTCTACCGCGGCAAGGAGATCCTCGGCCGCTTCGACCACGATCTGCGCCACATGCTGCACGAGACGATGGAGAAGAAGGGCATACGCATCCTCTGCCACACGATCTTCGAGAAGATCGAGAAGCGCCCCGACGGCAAGCTCGTCGCGCACCTCAACGAGGGCGAGCCGATCGTCGCCGACCAGGTGATGCTGGCGCTGGGCCGCATGCCGAACACGGAGAGCCTCGGGCTCGAGGCGGCCGGCGTCGAACTGGGCAAGACCGGGGAGATCGTCGTCGACGCGTATTCGCGCACGAACGTGCCCAATATCTATGCCGTCGGCGACGTGACCAATCGCGTGCAGCTCACGCCCGTCGCGATCCACGAGGCGATGTGCTTCGTCGACACCGTGTACAGGGGGAGGCCGACGCGGCCCGACTTCGAGGCGGTCGCGACCGCGGTCTTCTCGCAGCCGGAGATCGGAACGGTCGGGCTTTCGGAGGAAGACGCGGGCAAGGAATTTGACGAGGTTGAGATCTACCGCGCCGTGTTCCGCCCCATGCGCAACATTCTCCCCGGCCGCGAGGAGAAGATGCTGACCAAGCTTGTGGTCGATGCGAAGACACGGATCGTCGTGGGCGCCCACATCCTCGGCCCCGATGCCGGCGAGATGGCGCAGCTTCTGGGCATCGTCATCAAGGGCAAGCTCACAAAGGACGTGGTCGACGCGACCATGGCGGTGCACCCGACCGCGGCCGAGGAGTTGGTGACGATGTACCAGCCGAGCTACCGTCTCAAAGGCGGCGAACGCATCGGTTGATCAGGCGGGCCTGCCGATCGCGGCTGGCCTGCCTTCGAGGAGCCAGCCGATCAGGTCCGGCCAGAGCGTGGCTGCGAAACGAGAGCGGAAGAAGCCGAGATGGCCGATCGGCGAGCCGCCTTCTGCGGGCGAGATCCAGCGTTCCTCGATCGGTGCGTTCGAGTAGTGCCGCATGAGCGCGGCAACCGCGCGGCGCGTGCCCCAATGGTCGTCGTCCATGCCAAGCGCCAGGATCGGCGTGCGCACGTCGCTATACCGCGCGGTCTCCGCGAAGGCCGGGTCGTCGAAAAAATAGTCCGGCTTCGAGCACCACCGAGCCCAGTCGCGGAACACCGTTCCCGGGATCGGTTCGCCGATACCGAGCCATTTCGGCGTCCGACTGGAGAGGAGCGAGACGGGAACGCCGATTCCGAGCATCCGCCATTTCGCTGCGCGGTCGTTCAGCCCGCCGAAGTAGCCCGACATGGTCGCCACCATTCCATAGCGCTCGAACCGGTCCGAGATGCCGCTCAGGCCCAGCGCCTGGCCGCCATAGGACTGTCCGACGCCGACCATCGGGTGACCTGTCGCGACAGCGTCGAGCGCCCGGGCAGCCGCGGGGAAATCGAGCAGCGCCCAGTCCTTCATGCCGATCCTCGTCCGCCAGCCGGCGGGCGCGGTCGATCCACCGGTGCCGCGATAGTCGTAGACCAGCGCGGCTCGTGCGCCGGCAGCGACCGCCGCGGCGGCGAAGCCCGCATAGAGACCGCGCGGAACCGCGGTCGCGGAGGAGATCAGGACCAGGGGACCGGTCCCGGCGCCTTCGAAGAGCGTGCCTTCAAGCATGAATCCGTCCGGAGCGTCGAGGCGGATGTGGCGCTTCGACACCGTATGTGACGGCGTGGGCGGCATGGCATGTGCGGTCATCGGTACCTCCCCATCGACGAGGGGAAGTTACCATTGACGTTAACGTCAAAGTCAAGAAAATTGTTCTGACTTGAACAAACAGCCTTACTCGGCCGGCACCCGGATGCTCTCCAGACGCCGCCTGCGCTGGCGCTTCGACGGGAACGGGATCGCGCCCTCGGGCAGGATGGGATCGATCTGTCGCTTGGAGGCGAGGCCGTCCGCCACCGAGAGGATCGAATCGTAGAAGCTCTCGCCCGAGAGCGACCGCGGCGGCACCGCTTCGTGCATGACGCTGATGACGGTCACATTCGGGCAGTGGTCCTTGATCGCCTGATGGAAGGCGATCTTCGACGGGCCGTCCAGCGCGGCTGTCGCCTCGTCGAGGAACAGAAGGCCGGGCTTGTGCAGCAGGATCCGTGCGACGAAGAGCTTCTGCCGCTGGCCGCCGGACAGCACCATGTCCCAAAGCTGGCCGTCGCGTGCCTCCTCGTCGAGATAGGATATGAAATTGCCGAGACCTGCATCGTGCAGAGCGGCGGCCACCTGCGCATCGCGGAAGCCGTCGGGCGGGTCGGGAAGACAGACGAGGCGCTTGAGCGTGATCGGCGGCAGCCGGATGTCCTGCGAGGCATAGAAGGTGCTCACGCCCTCCGGCAGCGCGATGCTGCCGGCGCCGTAGGGCCACAGTCCGTTGATCGCCTTGATCAGCGAAGTCTTGCCGCAGCCGGATTCGCCGGACACGAAAGTCCATTCGCCGCGGCGGAAATTGAGGAACGGTGCCGACAGGAAAGGCTGCGCGTCCATCCCTTGATGCGTCAGTTCGAGATTGCGGATGGTCAGGCCGAAAGCCGCGTCCTGGTGGGTGCGCAGGAACTCGCTGCGACCGGTGCGGCGGTAATAATCGGTCGGTGCCTGCACGTTCTCGATCGCTTCGGCGAGGTCCATGATGCGGCGCGAATTGGCCTTGAGCGTCGCGATGGCGGGCATGACGTGGATGAACCACGAACATTGCTGGATCATCGAATTGATCAACTCAGCGCCGGTCACGTAGCTCTTCAGGCTGACCTGCTGGTTGACGTAGGGCAGAAGCCCAGGGCCATAGGCGACGATACGCGCCGCGATGAAATTGTAAATCAGCTCGAACGACATGTATCCGGCGTGCACCCAGTTGAGGCTGCCCCAGGTGCCGTCGATGTCGCGATAGATCCGGCGGTGGATGTCTTTCTGGACGCCTTCGCCGCCCGCCGCCGCGACGTGGAAGCTGCGCCGCAGAAGCGTGTTCAGCGCGCCGCGATAGCTGCCCTCCGCCTGCTGCATCCGGATCGTCAGCCGCTCGAGCAGACCGCCGAGCTTGAGCGCAATCCAGGTGTTGACCGGCACGTAGAGAAGCACGGCGCAGAACGCGAGCGTCGCGCTGCCATATTCGCCGAGGACGTCGAGGCCGGGGATCGAGGTCGATGTCTCGATCAGCTTCTGGCCGACGAAGAACACCGACATCAGGACGCCGACGACGCCCATGGCCAGGCCGATCGCGCCGCCGGTCATTCCCTTGACGGCCTCCTGTACGCGCTGGTCGACATTGTCGAGCGCGGCACCCGCGTCGCCGTTCTGGAGGTGGTAGTGCGTGTGGTTGGCGTCCAGCAGCGCGTCATTGAAGCGCTTGTCGAGCCAGGCGCGCCATTTTCTATGCAGCGTCGTCGAGAACAGGTGCCTGATCCCGGTGAAGCCGGCGTCCTTGAGGATCACAAGCAACACCAGCGTGCCGGCCGCCATCAGCAACGTCCGCAGCGGCGTGATATTGTCGTCGCTGTGGAAGAAGGCGATGGAGTTGATCAGTTCGCCCGAAGCCTCGGCCATCCACACGCTGGCCTTGCTGGAAAGCCCCGTCAGAACGGCGATGACGAGGGTGAATCCCCACGCTTCTTTCCAGGATTCCGAGAACCAGTAGGCTCTGAGCAGGCCCCAGAAGCTCCGCATCGCCGAAACGGGCGTCCGATGCGGAGACGCGTCGCTGTCGACGCCGAACCACCGCTGTGATGCCGACACCCATCGTGGCCCGAAGACCCGATTCACCTCATCCCCACCCTTGTTCCCGTCCCAGAGACTGATTTGTTTTTTCTTTTGAGGCTAACATGGTTCGTTGATTGTCATAGCGAAATATTCCCGTTGGGTTTACGCCATCGCCCCGAGGTGGCGGATCGGCCACACTGACGTTAGGACAGACCGGCGGGGCGAATGGCTCTGGAAGAAGGGCCGTGCTTCCTGTATAGGACCGCCTTCCCGGAAAGCCGGGGTTTCTGGCGCGGGCTGCCGTCCCGCAGCGTGATTGGGTGCGACAATGGCAAAATGGTCTCCGAATTCCTGGCGCGGCAAGCCGATCCAGCAGGTTCCGTCCTATCCGGACCTCTCGGCTCTCGAAGCGGTGGAAAAGACACTCGCCACCTATCCGCCGCTCGTTTTTGCAGGTGAGGCGCGCAAGCTGAAGAAACAGCTCGCTCAGGTCGCGGAAGGCCAGGCCTTCCTGCTGCAGGGGGGCGACTGCGCCGAGAGCTTCGCCGAGCACGGCGCCGACAATATCCGCGACTTCTTCCGCGTCTTCCTGCAGATGTCGGTCGTGCTGACCTTCGCCGGCTCGCAGCCGGTGGTGAAGGTCGGCCGCATCGCCGGCCAGTTCGCCAAGCCGCGCTCCTCCGACGTAGAGAAGAAGGGCGAGGTCGTGCTGCCGTCCTACCGCGGGGACATCATCAACGGCATCGACTTCGACGAGAAGTCGCGCATTCCCGATCCTGCGCGCCAGGAGATGGCCTATCGCCAGTCCGCCGCGACGCTGAACCTCTTGCGCGCGTTCGCGCAGGGCGGCTATGCCTCGCTCGAGAACGTGCATCGCTGGATGCTGGGCTTCGTCTCGGACAGCCCGCAGGCGGAACGCTACCAGGCGCTCGCCGACCGCATCACCGAGACGATGGACTTCATGCGCGCCGTCGGGATCACCTCGGAAACCAACTATGCGCTCCGCGAGACTGACTTCTACACCAGCCACGAGGCGCTGCTGCTCGGTTACGAGGAGGCGCTGACCCGCGTCGACTCCACGTCGGGCGACTGGTACGCGACCTCGGGCCACATGATCTGGATCGGCGACCGCACGCGCCAGCCCGACCATGCCCATGTCGAATACTGCCGCGGCATCAAGAATCCGCTCGGCCTGAAGTGCGGCCCCTCGCTGACGCCGGACGGCTTGATCCAGCTTATCGACCTGCTCAATCCGGAAAACGAGCCCGGCCGCCTGACCCTGATCGCCCGCTTTGGATACGACAAGGTGGGAGAACACCTGCCGAAGCTCGTCCGCGCCGTCGAGAAAGAGGGCCGCAAGGTCGTGTGGTCCTGCGACCCGATGCACGGCAACACGATCACCGCCGCCGGTTACAAGACGCGGCCCTTCGACCGCATCCTGAAGGAGGTGCAGTCGTTCTTCGACGTGCATCACGCGGAAGGCACGCATCCGGGCGGCATCCATGTCGAGATGACCGGCAAGAACGTCACCGAATGCACCGGCGGCGCGCGCGCCGTGCGCGACGAGGACCTGCAGGATCGCTACCACACCCATTGCGACCCGCGCCTCAACGCCGATCAGGCCGTGGAACTGGCTTTCCTGGTCAGCGAATTGCTGAAGAAGGGCAAGCAGGCTCCGGCCAAGAAGGCCGCGAACGGCTGATCAGTTCGGTTTCGAAACGTGGCGGGCGCCTTCTGGCGCCCGTCGTCGTTTCAGCTACCGTCGCGCGGAGCGAAGACTGCGATCGCCTTTGGCAGCACCTTGAAATGCGCCGGCGTCGATGTGACGATCTCGCCGTCGGCGTTCACCGCCATCTCCTCGTCCGTCTCGACATCGAATTCGATGCAGCGGGCCGTGCGCACCTCGCTCCAGGCGCCATGAGTACCGGCCCGGAACGAGCGCAACATCAAGGCCAGCTTCCAGACGTTCTTCATTTCGAGACTGTAGAGGTCCAGGTGCCCGTCATCTATCGAGGCCGAGGCCTCGACAATGTTGCCGCCCCCATAATGGCGGCCGTTGCCGATGGCGATCTGGTAGGTCGAGGCGTTGATACGCAATCCCTTCTCGGTGATACGCGCCCTGAACCTGTCAGCCTTCGACAGCACCCTGGATGCCGCCAGCGCATAGCCGAAGCGGCCGAACCGCCGCTTCAGGCCGGGGTCCAGGCTGCGGGCGAGTTCGGTCGAAAGCCCGATGCTGGCGACGTTGAAGAAAGCATGGCCGTTGACGGTGCCGACATCAATTCGACGGGTGTGTCCTGCGGCAATCACGTCGGCGGCCTTGCCGAAATCCGCCGGAATGCCCAGTGTGCGGGCGAGGTCGTTTGCCGTTCCCATCGGAATGACGCCGAGCGGCAGTTCGCTCTCGATCGCCGCCATCGCGGCCGATGAGACTGATCCGTCTCCTCCGCACACGATCACCAGGTCCGCGCTGGCGCGCAGCCGCACGATGTCGCGCGAAATCTCGGGCAACGCCTCGAAAGGCTCCACCGTCACGGCCACGCCACCGGCACGCAGCCGTTCGGCCACCGGCCCGATCGCCTCGCTCCCGCGGCGCGCTTTCGGGTTCACGAGCAGCAACCCGCGTCGTTTCTCTGGAGGCATGTCAAATCCGGATTGTTATTGCCACGCAGATAGGCCGCTGGTCGGCCGATTACGACGCGCGTAGCGCTCTTTATCCGTTAAATCTTGGTAATGCGGACCCTAGAGATACCACTCGTATTCGCGGCGCGAGATCGCGCTCATGAAGGCGGTGAATTCCGCTTCCTTCACGCTGGCATAGATCGCCGGGTAGTCCTCGCCCAGCCAGCGCGGCAGGATTTCTGCCGCGCGCAGCGCCTTCAGCGAAGCCCACGGCGTCAGCGGCAGGTCCGGATCGATCTCGGCACCCGCATTGCCCGGATGCATCGGGCCGGGATCGAGCCGGTTCTGGATGCCGTGGTGCATACCGGCCAGCACGGCGGCGATGACCAGATAAGGGTTCGCCTCGGCTCCCGACGCACGATGCTCGACCCTTCGCGCCGCCCCCGAAGAGACCGGCACGCGGAAGGCGACAGAGCGGTTGTTCTCGCCCCAGTCGCGCGTCACCGGCGTGAAATTGTTGGCCGCGAATCGGCGAAAGACGTTGAGGTTGGGCGCGAAGATCGCCATCCCCTCGACCATCGTCGCCTGCAGACCCGCCACGGCATGGCCGAGCATAGCCTGGCCGTCGGGCCGGCGGTCGTCGAACAGGTTCTGCCCATCCGGTCCGAGAACGCTCGCATGGACGTGCAGGCCGCTGCCGGCCATGTCCGGAAACGGCTTCGACATGAAGGTCGCCTCCATGCCGAACTGCCGCGCGACGGACTGGATGACCCGCCGCAGCAGGCAGGCGTCGTCGGCGGCGCGGACAGGATCGTCGCAGTGCTCCAGGTTCACCTCGAACTGACCGGCGCCATATTCGCTGATGATGGTGGAGGAGGGGATGTCCTGCGACGCACAGGCGGCTTCGACGGCCGAGATGAACGGCTGGTATTCGTCGAGCTTAGCCAGCGACAGCACCCTACCTGCGGCCTCGGGGACCCCGGTCTTCGGCGATCGGACGGGCAGGGGAGACCCGTCTTCTGCCCGTGCCGGATCGATCAGGTAGAATTCGAGTTCGGCCGCCACGACCGGGCGCAGGCCCGCCTCGTGCAGGATCGAGACGGTGCGGGACAGTACCGTTCGCGGATCGTACCAGAACGCCTCGCCGGTGGACGCACTTGCGGGCGTGCAGAGGACCTGGGCGATACCGGGATTCCACGGCACCGGCGCAAGCGTTCCGGCAACGGGCATTACCGTCGCATCCGGATCCCCGTCGGAAAAGCCGTAGCCCATCGGGTCGGCCGTATTGCCCTGGACGTCGACCAGCGACATCGCCGCGCAGATTGGCGAGCCGGCTTCGAAGAACTTCGCCATATGCGCGCGCGGCATGCGCTTGCCGTAGGCGTTGCCGCACAGGTCAAACAGAACGGCGTCAAGATGCGTGGTTTGCGGATACGCCTCGAGGAAGCGTGCGAGCTCGTCCGGCAATGTCGTCCCCCATGTTTTCTCGAAGCTAGCCTTCCGCGTCGCGTCCGTCATCGCCCTGCTGAGGAATTTGCGCGAACCATCACTCAACGCGCCAGCGGACAACGCGCGGTAATCATGGATTGATGCACGAACTCCGCAAAGGTGTTCGATATTCCTGAACGCTCAGTCGAAGGGCTGCGATCTGCCCGTCCATGAAAGGTAGGCGTATGTAATGGGCAAGGAGAATATCCATGAACACGATGCCTTCGCTTTTCATTTCCCACGGCGGCCCGAACATCGTCACCTCCGATTCCGAGGCGCGCCACTTCCTCGAAACGCTGCCGGAGCACATGCCGCGACCGAAAGCGATCGTGCTGGTGTCGGCGCATTTCGAGACCGACGGGGTCGTCGTCGTCACCGACCCGGCGCCGGATATGATCTACGATTTCAGGGGTTTCGCCCCCGAGCTTTACAAGATGGTGTATCCGGCACCCGGCGAACCGGCGCTGGCGGCAAAGGTCGTCGCGCTGCTCGAGAAGGCCGGTCTCTCACCGTGCACCGTCGGCAAGCGCGGCTACGACCATGGTGCCTGGACGCCGATGCTGCTCGCTTTCCCCGAGGCCGACATCCCGATCGTCCAGGTGTCGATCGATCCCAACCGCGACGCGGCATGGCACTATCGGCTCGGCCAGGCGCTCAGCCCGCTCCGCGAGGAGGGCGTGCTTCTGGTCGGCTCCGGCCATATCACCCACAATCTGCGGGCGTTCTTCCCGGTCATGCGCGAGGGCAAGGCGCCAGATCCGGAACTCGTGCGCAAGGTCGATGCGTTCACCACCTGGTTTGCCGAGAGGATCGCAGCGGGCGACATCGACGCACTGCTCGACTGGAAGAAGCGCGCGCCGTTCCCGTCCGAGAACCATCCGACGGACGAGCACCTGATGCCGATCTTCTTCGCGCTCGGGGCGGCGGGCAGGGATGCGCATGGCGAGCGCGTGCACGCGTCAAAGGAACTCGGCTTCTTCGCCTACGATTCCTACCTGTTCCATTGAGAGTGAAATCGGCTAAACGATCTCCGCCCGGTTTGTCGGGCGGAGATTGCCGATGCAACGTCTCGTCAATGCCTTCCGGAACTCGCTGCGCGCCTTCGGCCGGCTGATCCGCTCCGAGAAGGCTTTCCAGCAGGAGATCTTCCTGCTTGGCGCCGCCGTGCCGGTCGCCTGGTTCCTGGCCGACAGCTGGCGCGGTTTCGCCCTCCTCATCGGCTCACTCCTGTTGCTGATCATCGTCGAGGTGCTGAACACCGGCATCGAAGCGGCGTGCGACGCCTTCAGCCGCGAATTCAACACCGACATCCAGCTTGCCAAGGATTGCGGCTCTCTCGCCGTGCTGATTTCGATCGTCATCGCCGGCGGCGTCTGGCTGCTCGCGGTCGCGGAGAAGATCGCAGGAACGTCAATTTGATGATCTCGTTGACGATGTCGACACTCGATTTGCGAACGTCGCACACGAAATCTTACGTTACGTAATATCTGTTTGTTCGACCATCCCGGCGTGCTATCCTTCCCATCCCGCTGGGGAGGAACATCATGAAGAGGATAGCATCTCTCTGCAGTGCATTTGTTCTTGTCGCCGCCATTGGACCCAATTCATCACGCGCCAGTGACGGAGGAGGAGGCTCGGAGCTGATGCTCCTGCCCCCGAGACCAGCATGCGCCCATTTCGTCGGGGGTGCCTCGGCTGATGTGCGCAAGGCGGAGAGCTCGCTTGCCACGATCAAGAAGCGAAAGGGTACCGCTGCGCAACAGAAAGCAGCCAAGCTGAAGCTTACGAAGGCGAGAGCGCGGCTGCGAGCCGTTCAGGCGGGAAAATGCTGACGTAGCGAGGCTGCACTGAGCCTAGCTGCCGGTTTGAACTCCGGGCAGATATCCGCGCCGGGCGTGAAGCCGATTGCCGCCTGGATACCGAGACGACGACACCGATCAGCAGTCGCAGACGAGATCAGTTCGGGGCATACCAGTCGTTGGGATCTATCCTTTCGACCGTCTTTCCTGGCTGGACCTCGACCACGATGGGCTCGTGCGACGGGCAGCTCGCCTGCGATCCGCACGTGACGAACTCAGAATAGTAAGCACGGTAGTCGACACCGCTGGACGGATCGAAGTCAGCGCTTTCAGGCAGGATGGAATAGACGTAGTACGGGCCGGGTTCCACCTCGAGGCGATAGGTCGTCCGCGTGTCCTTGCCCGTCTGGGTGATGTGTTCGTTTGTGCAGGCGATCTTCCCGCTCTCGACGCCCTCGGCGCAGATGTGGATTTCGCGCGGAATGTGGTCGCTGGGGTAACTGAGCGTGCCGGTGATGGTGCCGGACGCGAGACGGGGTTCCGCGCCCGGCGCGGGGGCGTTGCTCGTCTGCTGCGCGATTGCGGGCGCCGGAACCAGCAGGGAGATCGCGGCAGACAATAGGAGTGTACGCAACATCTGGAATCCGGTCTGGAATGCAATCCTGGACCCCGATGGTAGCGGGCGAGATTTTCCGCGCAAGCTGTCTGCTGCAGCTTAGCGGGCCCGTTTCCTCAGATAGCGCCGTCCGACTCCCAGTCCCGTCAGGGCGACTGCCGCCGCAAGCGCCAGCCCGATGAGCAATCGCTGGTGCTTCACCAGCGCATCTCCGATCAGATGTTCTGCGCCCAGGCCGAAGAAGTAGCCGATGCTGACGAAGATGCAGGCCCATGCAAGAGCCGAGGCGGCGTTGAGCGTCAGGAACCGCGGCACGGAAACGGACGACAGCCCCGCGGCCACGCCGCCGACCATTCGCAGGCCCCAGATGAAACGGTTGGAGAGGATGAAGATGTTCGGATGCCGCTCGACCATGCCGTGTGCCTGACTGAAGCCCGGACGCGAACGCAGTGCCAGCACGCGTGGATGGTCCGCGAAGCGCCGCCCGGCGAGGAACAGCGCCGTGTCGCCGAGAAACGCGCCGGTGAACGTCACCGCCACCGTCGCCCAGACGTCGAACACCCGCTGATGCGCGAAGAAGCCGCCGAAGATCGCAGCGCTTTCACCCTCCGCCAGGCACCCGGCGAAGACGGCCAGCAGCCCGTACCGCTCGACCAGGGTGTGAAGGAGATCGATCACTGACTGGCGGTCCAGCCAAGGCGGGCGTCGATGCGCTTCAGATGCGCGGAGAGCTCGGCGATATCGGTCTGCAGTGCAAGGATCTCGCGCCGGCGCAGTTCGTCCAGCTTCTCGTGCAGCGCCATGATCTCGATCTCGGCCTTGAGGTTGACCTCATAGTCATGCGCCGCATCGAGGCGGTCGCGGGCGGCCTGCCGGTTCTGCGACATCATTATGATCGGCGCCTGCAGCGCCGCTAGCATCGACAGGATGAGATTGAGGAAGATGAACGGGTAGGGGTCGAAAGCGTCCCGGGTTAGCAGGAAGACGTTGCCGACCGTCCAGACAAGGAGGAACAGGACGAAGCTGATGATGAAGGTCCAGGAGCCGCCGATGCGCGCTATGGCGTCAGCGATACGGTCGCCGAAATGTGCCTGCTCCGCCAAATCCTCGTTCATGTCGCGTGAGACAGGTTTGCGGTCGAGCGCGCTCTGCAGAACGTGCAGTTCTTCCTCGCTCAGGCTGTCGAGATTGCGCTTCAGCCAGCGGGTGGAAAGCTCGTCGATCGTCCTGCTCATGCTGACCTCCTCGCAGCGCTGTCTTGGCAAGGGTCGTTCGATTGGCGACAATGGCGGCTGCGCCGTCACAAAGCCCCGTTCGGGAGAGAAATCAATGGAGAGTTTTGCCGCGATCCGTGCCCGCGCGGCCCTGCGGAAAGGCGGCGAGGATGTTCTGGCGCGCCTGCTCGGCACCCCGCCCGACAACGCGAAGCTCGCGTCGCTGACCGACGATCGCATCCTGTCGCAGATGGCGGCGCGCATCTTCTCCGCCGGCTTCGTCTGGCGCGTGATCGAGGCGAAGTGGCCGGGCTTCGAGGCGGCCTTCCTCGGCTTCGAGCCGAAGGCTTTGCTGTTCCAGCCCGACGAGTTCTGGCACGATCTCGCTGCCGACAAGCGCATCGTGCGCAACCCCCAGAAGATCAGGTCGGTGCGCGACAATGCCGCCTTCGTGGACAATGTCTCGCGCGAACATGGCGGTTTCGGCCGCTTCCTCGCCGAGTGGCCGGCGGACGACCAGATCGGGCTCATGGCCTATCTGGCCAGGCACGGCTCGCGGCTGGGTGGCAACACGGGCCAGTATTTCCTGCGCTTCATCGGCTGGGACGCCTTCATCATCTCGCGCGACATGGCGGCGGCTTTGCGCGAGGCCGGGCTCCAGATTGCCGAGCAGCCGACCTCGAAGGGCGATCTGGCGCGAATCCAGTGGCAGGTAAACGAATGGGCCGACGCGACAGGCCTCTGTCGAACGCATATTTCGCGCATCCTCGCCATGTCGACCGGCATCAACCACGCGCCGGAGGAGCTGGCGGCCTATATGGGAGAGTGAGCGTCGCGCAGATTGTCAGCCGACGCGTGCCACGCTAAGCCTCCCGCATGAGCCAGTCTGCCCCCTCCGTCCTCCGCATCGCCGTTGCCCAGCTCAATCCGACCGTGGGCGACATCGCCGGCAATCTCGCCAAGGCGCGCCATGCGCGCGAGGAAGCGGCGCGCCACGGCGCGGACCTCGTGTTCCTCACGGAGCTGTTCCTAGCTGGCTATCCGCCGGAGGATCTGGTGCTGAAGCCCGCCTTCCTTGCGGCTTGCGAGAAAGCGGCGGGCGAGATCGCGGCGGACACGGCAGATGGCGGCCCGGGAATCATCATCGGCACACCGCTCGAGCGCAAGAGCGGCATCCACAACGCCATCATCGTCGCCGACGGCGGCAAGATCCTTGCCGAGCGTTTCAAGGTCGACCTGCCGAACTACGGCGAGTTCGACGAGAAGCGCGTCTTCCAGGCGGGACCGGACATGCCCGGTCCAGTCAATTTCCGCGGCATCCGTCTCGGCATCCCGGTCTGCGAGGACATCTGGGGCGAGTTGGGCGTCTGCGAGACGCTGGCGGAGAGCGGAGCGGAAATGCTCCTCGTGCCGAACGGCTCGCCCTACTATCGCGGCAAGGTCGATGTGCGGCACCAGGTCGTCATCAGGCAGGTCATCGAAACAGGCCTTCCGATGCTCTATGCCAACCAGATGGGCGGCCAGGACGAACTGATCTTCGACGGCGCGTCGTTCGCCATCAATGCCGACAAGTCGCTGGCCTTCCAGATGAGCCAGTTCGAGGAAACGGTCGTCGTCACCACCTGGAAGCGCGAGGAAGGCGGCTGGCAGTGCACCGACGGACCGATGTCGCGCATTCCGGAGACGGAGGAGGCAGACTACCGCGCCTGCATGCTGGGCCTGCGCGACTACGTCAACAAGAACGGCTTCAAGGATGTCGTGCTAGGACTGTCGGGCGGCATCGATTCAGCGATCTGCGCGGCGCTTGCCGTCGATGCGCTGGGCGAAGAGCGGCTGCGCGCGGTGATGATGCCCTACCGCTACACGTCGAAGGATTCGCTGACCGACGCCGAGGCCTGCGCGCGTGCGCTCGGCTGCCGCTACGACATCGTGCCGATCTTCGAGCCGGTCGAGGGCTTCAGTCACGCGCTTACCCAGATCTTCGAGGGCACCAAGGAAGGCATCACCGAGGAGAACCTGCAGAGTCGCGCCCGCGGCACGATCCTGATGGCGATCTCCAACAAGTTCGGCTCGATGGTCGTGACCACCGGCAACAAGAGCGAGATGTCGGTCGGCTATGCCACGCTCTACGGCGACATGAACGGTGGCTTCAATCCGATCAAGGACCTCTACAAGATGCAGGTCTATGCGCTGTCGCGCTGGCGCAACACGACCGTGCCGCCCGGAGCGCTCGGCCCTTCGGGCGAGGTGATTCCGCGGAACATCATCGACAAGGCGCCGTCGGCAGAACTTCGACCCAACCAGACCGACCAGGACTCGCTGCCGCCCTATCCGGTACTGGACGACATCCTCGAATGCCTGGTCGAGAACGAGATGGGCGTCGACGACATCGTCGCGCGCGGACACGACCGCGAGACTGTACACCGCGTCGAGCACCTGCTCTATGTCGCCGAATACAAGCGCCGTCAAGCAGCACCCGGCGTGAAGATCACCAAGAAGAACTTCGGCCGCGACCGGCGCTATCCGATCACCAACCGGTTCAGGGATCGGGGGTAGGGGCTCTGGACCGAGGTCCAATGGAGCTGGTGCATTGTCTCCGATCTGCTTTCGGTCTACCGGCAGCAAACCGGTCCGACCATGCCTTTCCTGATCTTCCTCCGTGACAATGCGCGCTGGGTCGCGGCGGCCTTCGTCCTGACCTTCTTCTCGACCGCAGGCCAGACGTCGTTCATCGGCGCTTCCGCGGGGCATATCCGTTCCGAATACGGCCTCGGAAACGGCGAGTGGGGCTTGATATATATGATCGGCACACTGGCGAGCGCTTTCACATTGCCCCACCTGGGCGTGATCGTGGATCGGCTGACGGTGCGCAAGGTGGCACTGATCATCATCCCGGCGCTGGCGGCGGCAGCCTCGCTGATGGCGCTGTCACCGCATGCGATCGGCCTGACGCTCGCCATCTATCTGCTGCGCCTCTTCGGCCAGGGGATGTTCCGCATGTCGCCTATACCGCGACGGCGCGCTGGTTCACGGCGCAGCGCGGCAAGGCGCTGTCGCTCGTCATCCTCGGCCACAATGCCGGTGAAGCCGTGCTGATCGCCGGTTTCGTCGCCCTATCGGCGGTGATCGGCTGGCGGATGGGTTGGCTGGTGCTCGCCGCCTTGGTTCTCGCCGTCGCGCTGCCCGCGGTGTGGTGGTTCGCGCGGATCGAGCGCGTGCCGCGCGCGACCGAAGTCAATCCGCGTGTCGTCGACGCGCGCGACTGGACGCGTGCCGAAGTCCTGCGCGATCCGATCTTCTATCTGTCCATGCTGGGCTTCATGGCGCCGGGGTTCATCGTCACGGTCATCTTCTTTCACCAGGTCTATCTGGTGGAGTTGCGCGGCTGGTCGTTGGGCATCTTCGCGTCGGCATTCGTCGTCTGGGCCGGCGTCAACAGCGTGTCGACGCTTATCACCGGCTATCTGATCGATCGCTTCTCTGGCCTGGCCGTCATTCCATTCGTCCTGCTTCCCCTGGGCGCGGCAAGCCTCCTTCTCGGCATGCAGACGGCCACCTGGACGCCCTTCGCCGCGATGGCGCTGCTCGGAGCTTCCAGCGGAGCGGCGACGACCACCCTGGGTTCGGTACTGCCGGAGGTCTACGGGCTCAGGCATCTCGGCGCGATCCGCTCGATGATGGTCGCCACCACCGTTTTCGCGACCGCAGCCGGACCGGGCATCACCGGATACCTGATCGATATCGGCGTCGGCTATCCCGCGCAGCTTGTCGCGATGGGCCTCTACTGTTTCCCCGCCTCTCTGGTGCTGGCTTATGTCGCCCGGCGCGTCAGGGTACGCAACTTGTCAAGCAGGCCGGTGTCCGATACGTCGCGCCAATGACCGTCACCGTCCGCTTCGCGCCGTCGCCGACCGGCAATATCCATATCGGCAATGCCCGCACGGCCCTGTTCAACTGGCTGTTCGCCCTGAACAACGGCGGACGCTTCATCCAGCGTTTCGACGACACGGACGTCGAGCGCTCGCGGCAGGAATACGCAGACAACATCCTGACCGATATCGCCTGGCTGGGTATCGAACCGGTCGCGGTCGAGTATCAGTCAAAGCGATTCGCAATCTACGAAGCAGCGGTCGTAAAGCTCAAGGCCGCGGGCCTGCTCTATCCATGTTACGAGACCGCCGAAGAGCTCGACCTTAAGCGCAAGATCCGGCTCACGCGCCGCCTGCCGCCCGTCTATGGCCGCGAAGCATTGAAGCTGACGGCCGACGACCGGGCAAAGCTGGAAGCCGGGGGCCGCCGGCCGCACTGGCGTTTTCTCCTGCCGAATTTCGATACCGATCCGTTCTCGCCCCGGCGCACGGAGATCAGGTGGAACGATTTGGTCCGCGGCGAGGAGACCGTCGACCTCGCCTCGCTGTCCGACCCTGTCCTGGTGCGCGAAGACGGCACCTATCTCTACACGCTGCCCTCCGTCGCCGACGACATCGACCTTGGCATCACCCATCTCATCCGCGGCGACGACCACGTGACCAACACCGGCGTCCAGATCGCGCTCTTCAAGGCGCTTGGCGCCGAGCCGCCCGCCTTCGGCCACCACAATCTACTCACCGCGGCGACGGGCGAGGGCTTGTCAAAGCGTACCGGTGCCCTGTCGATCGCCAGCCTGCGCGCCGATGGCATCGAGCCGATGGCGGTGGCGTCGCTCGCCTTCCTGACCGGCACATCGGAAAACGTCGTCGCCGCGCGCGACATGGCCGACCTCGCCGGCCGCTTCGACCTCTCCGCAACCTCCCGCTCGGCCTCGAAATTCGATCCGGCCGACCTCGTCGTCCTCAACCGGACGCTGCTGCACGGTATGGCCTTCGCCGCAGTCGCAGAACGTCTCGCCGCGCTCGGCATCGCCGGCGCCAAGGCCGAGCCGTTCTGGCTGGCGGTGCGCGGCAATCTCGATCGGCTCGCCGATGCCGTGGCCTGGTGGCGGATCGTCGCCGAAGGCCCGATCGAAAAGCCCGAGCTATCCGACGAAGACCGCGACTTCGTCCGTGGCGCGTTCGACCTGCTCCCGCCCGAGCCGTGGGACGGAACGACTTTCAGGACGTGGATGGATCAGGTGAAGGCGGCGTCCGGCCGCAAGGGCAAGGCCTTGTTCATGCCGGTCCGGCTGGCGCTTACTGGATTGCCGTCTGGGCCGGAGCTCGCAGATCTATTGCCTCTCCTGGGTCGGGAAGGTACGCGGGCCCGACGACCCTGACCTTGCGTTCGGCGAGATCGCCCGTTGCTTCCGGCTTGTCTTCCGCTTTCTGCTTCGCGTCTGCAGCCGGATCCGGTTGCGTCGAGACAACGTCTGTAGACGGTTTATCGGCGTCCGCGCGCGTGCTCATCGCTCCTTCGCCGGAGACCACCGTGAAATTCTTCTTCGCCTGCGTGCAAGTGCAGCCCTGCGGCCGCACAAAGTCCACTTCGCGATATTTGAACGCGGTTGTCAGGTCCGTGTAGGGGCTCCCGAATCCATCGACCATGTTCTCGGATTCCTCGTCGGGAACCCGGTGAGAGTAGAGCTTCACCTCGGTGCCGGGGCACATGGTCTGGCAGTTCTGCTCGTCGCGCTGGAAATCGGATCGCGACGAGGAATAGGAGATCGGCCAGTAGTAGCCGTCGCAGGTGCGCACGCACAGCGTCCGGTAGCTGCCGCCGCCGCCGGGGAGAACTTCGAACATGTTTCCGCTGCCGCCGATGATCGTGCGCACGCGCGCCGACCCGTCGTAGGCCTGGAATTCCTCGTCCTCTCGCGGCTCGGCACGCCTGATGCCGCCGCCGAAGAGCTGGTCGAAGAGATTGCCCCGCGGCTGACGCGCAGCGATATCCGGAGTCTCCCTGCGAATGGACCGGCAGTCATTGGCGTCGAGCGATGCGAGAATCCGCGCGCGTTCGCGTCGCGGATTGCCGGCCGCACCGCCCATCCGCGCCCGGGTGCGTTCGAGTTGGGCGAGGTTGCGCTCCATCCGGTCGAGACTACGGGCGATGGCCTCGCACGAGCCGCCGCCGCTGTCGCGCCAGAACAGGCCGCCGCCGCAACCGGCGCGGCGGAACTGGCGCTCGCCCTTGCGCAGATTGGCACGCTGCTTCTCGATCGCCTGGTCGTATTTGCGGGCCTGTGCCGGGCTGCCCGAGCTGCCGGACGAGATGCTTGCAAGCTCGGATTCGAGCTGTCGACAGACACGCGACTGCGCAGCTGCATCGGTCGCGGAAACGGCAAGGCCGGCCAGCAAACCGAACGCCGGCGCGAGCAGCCGCAGGGCGCTCCGCCAATTCGCCTTCTGGTTTTCGCCAGGCATCATTTCGGCCGCCATCCCGACATGGGTTCTTGCCTCGACATCCATGCGCTTTGAACATGAATGCCGTCTGAACGCAGATTATCATCCGGTCCGGCTTGCGGATACTGGTTAACCGGACGTTGCCGCCGGGCTCAGTCTGCGATCAGCCGCGCTGCCTCCTGCGAAGCCTCGACGACCGCCAGCGCGGTCATGTTGACGATGCCGCGCGAGGTGACGGACGGTGTCAGGATATGCGCCGGCATCCGCGTTCCGAGCAGGATGGGGCCGACATGCAGCGCGTCCATCATCGTCTTGATCGTGGTCAGGGCGATATTCGCTGCGTCGAGATTCGGGAATACAAGAAGGTTCGCCTGATCCTTCAGCGTCGAGTGCGGGTAGACGCGCCGGCGCAACTCCTCAGACAGAGCCGAATCGCCGTGCATCTCGCCGTCGCTTTCGAGATCAGGCGCGACACGCTTCAGCGTCGCCGCCGCCTCGCGCATCTTCAGCGCGCTGGCGCTGTCGCGCGAACCGAAGTTCGAATGCGACAGGAGGGCTGCCTTCGGCACGATGCCGAACCGGCTGATCGCCTCGGCGGCGAGCAGCGTCATTTCGACGATCTCGTCGGCGCTGGGGTCTACCGTGACATAGGTGTCGGTCAGGAACGTGACGCCGCGCTGCGAAATCAGCATCGAGAGCGCGGACAGGTCGCGGTATTTCACGTCCGGCCGCGCCCCGATGATCAGGCTGACATTGCGCAGATGCCGCTCGAAACGGCCTTCGAGCCCGCAGATCATCGCGTCCGCGTCGCCGCGATGCAGCGCGAGCGCGGCGATCACTGTCACGTCGGTGCGCACCATGGTGCGCGCGGCCTCCTGCGTCACGCCCCGTCGTCCGCCGAGCCGGATGAGCAGGTCGACATAGTCGCGGTAGCGCGGATCGTCTTCGGGATTGACGAGGGCGAAATCGGTGCCGGGCCGGATCCTCAGGCCGTAGCGCTTGAGCCGCACGTCGATGACGTGCGGGCGCCCGATCAGCGTCGGTTCGGCAATGCCTTCTTCCAGCACGACCTGCGCCGCCCGGAGCACCCGCTCGTCCTCGCCGTCGGCGAAGATCACGCGCTTCTTCGTCGCCGTCCGCGCCGCGGCGAAGACCGGCTTCATCACCAGGCCGGAGCGGAAGACGAAGCGGTTCAGCCGATCGACATAGGCGTCCATGTCGGCGATCGGCCGGGTCGCGACGCCGGTCTCCATCGCCGCCTTCGCCACTGCGGGCGCGATGCGCAGGATCAGTCGCGGGTCGAAAGGCGAGGGGATCAGGTAGTCCGGTCCGAAGGTCGGTGTTTCGCCCGAATAGGCCCGCGCCGCCACGTCCGACGGCTCCTCGCGGGCGAGCGCTGCGATGGCGCGCACCGCCGCCATCTTCATCTCTTCGTTGATCGCGGTGGCGCCGGCGTCCAGCGCGCCGCGGAAGATGTAGGGGAAGCAAAGGACATTGTTGACCTGGTTCGGGAAGTCCGAGCGGCCGGTGCAGATCATCGCGTCGGGGCGTGCGGCGCGCGCGAGTTCCGGCATGATCTCGGGCGTGGGATTGGCGAGCGCCATGACCAGCGGCTTCTCCGCCATTTCCTTGAGCAGTTCGGGCTTCAGCACGCCCGCCGCCGACAGGCCGAGGAAGACGTCCGCGCCGCCGATCACGTCGGCGAGCGTACGCGCGTTCGTGTCCTTGACGTAGGGATCCTTCCACCGGTCCATCTCGTCCGTCCGGCCGGTGTAGGCAACGCCGAAGCGGTCGGTGACCCAAATGTTCTCTCGCCTTGCGCCGAGGGAGACGAGCAGGTTGAGGCAGGCCAGCGCCGCCGCACCCGCGCCGGAGGTGACGATCTTGACCTCGGGCAGCGATTTGCCCGCGACCTCCAGCCCGTTGAGGACGGCCGCGGCGACGATGATTGCCGTGCCATGCTGGTCGTCATGGAAGACCGGAATGCCCATCCGCGCCTTCAGCCGCTCCTCGACCTCGAAGCACTCCGGCGCCTTGATGTCTTCCAGATTGATGCCGCCGAACGTGGGTTCGAGCGCCGAGATCGCCTCGACCATGCGGTCGATCCCGGGCGCGTCGATCTCGATGTCGAACACGTCGATCCCGGCGAATTTCTTGAACAGAACGGCCTTGCCCTCCATCACCGGCTTCGAGGCCAGCGGGCCGATATTGCCGAGGCCGAGCACGGCCGAGCCGTTCGAGACGACGCCGACGAGGTTGGCCCGGCCGGTGTAGAGCGCCGCCGCGCCTGGGTCATCCTTGATCGCAAGACAGGGCGCCGCGACGCCGGGCGAATAGGCGAGCGCCAGGTCGCGCTGGTTGCCCAGCGGTTTGGTGGCCTGGATCTCGAGCTTTCCCGGCGCCGGGTAGCGGTGGAAAAACAGGGCCGCTTCGTCGAGCTCCGACAGACGTGGCTTCTCGGCTTCGCTGGTCATGGCGGTTCTCTGGCTTCGTGTGAAACGATTAGCATGAGCGACCGGCATTCGGTCGCTAAAAGCGCGAAAGCTGTTGCGCTTTTTGCCCGCCTATCTCGCGACGACTTTCTGCCTCTGTTCGCCGAGGCCGGCGATGCCGAGGTGCATCTCGTCGCCATCCTTCAGGAAGACCGGCGGCTTCATGCCGAGCCCGACGCCCGGCGGGGTGCCCGTGGTGATCACGTCGCCGGGCTCGAGGATCATGAATTGCGAGAGGTAGGAGACGATCTGCCTGACCGTGAAGATCATCGTCGCGGTGTTGCCGGTCTGGGCCCGCTTGCCGTTCACGTCGAGGAACATGTCGAGCTTCTGCGGGTCGCCCACCTCGTCGGAAGTGACGATCCAGGGACCGAGCGGGCCGAAGGTCGGCGCGCTCTTGCCCTTGATCCACTGGCCGCCGCGTTCGGCCTGGTATTCGCGCTCCGACACGTCGTTGCACAGCGCATAGCCGAACACGTGGTCGAGCGCGTCCCTCTCCTCGACATAGTCGCAGCGCTTGCCGATCACGACCGCCAGTTCGACTTCCCAGTCGGATTTCACCGAGCCTTTCGGCAGCAACACGTCATCATTCGGCCCTGAGAGGCAGCTCGGCGCCTTCGAGAACACGATCGGCTCGTTCGGGATAGGCGCTCCCGTCTCGGCCGCGTGGTCGGCATAGTTCAGGCCGATCGCGATGAAATGGCCGATACGCGACACCGGCGCGCCGATGCGCACGCCCGCGGGTACCGCCGGAAGCGTCGCCGGATCGATGTCCCGGAGGATCGACAGCAGTTCGAGCGAGACGGTCTCGGGCGAATAGTCGGCCACGATCGAGGAGGCGTCGCGGATCACGCCGTTCCCATCCAGAATGCCCGGCTTCTCCAGGCCCAACTCGCCGAAGCGCAACAGTTTCATCGTGTTTTCCTCCCGAATTCAGATCTTGGGCGAGCGGCTTCGACAGTGCCGGTTCAAAATGCGCTGGGGTAGAGACCGCCGTCAATGCGAAGGTTCTGGCCGGTAATGTAGCCGGCATGCGCCGAGCAGAGGAACGCGCAAGCCGCGCCGAACTCCTCCGTCGTTCCGAGCCGGCCGGCAGGAATCTCCTTCGCCTGTTTGGCTGCATAATCCTCGACCGACATCCCTGCCTTCTCGGCGCCGAACTTCGTCGTGGTGCGGATCCGGTCGGTGGCGAGCTTGCCCGGCAGCAGATTGTTGATGGTGACGTTTCTCGCTGCGAAGGTTCGGCCGACACCGGCGAGGAAGGAGGTCAGACCCGCGCGCGCGCCGGACGAGAGGTCGAGCCCGGGGATGGAAACATAGACCGACAGCGAAGTGATGTTGACGATGCGGCCGAATCCGCGTTCGGCCATGCCGTCGATGACGCCCTGGATCAGCTCGATCGGCGTCACCATGTTCTGCGTCACGCCGTCTAGCATCGCCTGGCGGTCGAGCTTGCGGAAGTCGCGGGGCGGCGGTCCGCCATTGTTGTTGACGAGGATGTCCGGGTCCGGACAAGCCGACAGCAGCGTCCGCTGGACCTCGGGCAGGGATACGTCACCCGCAACTTCCGTCACCTGGACTCCGTAGACCGCTCGGATGTCCTCCGCCGTAGCCGACAGTGCGACGGGATCGCGGCCGTTGAGCACCAGGTCGACCCCGGCCTCGGCCAGCGCGATGGCGCAGCCGCGTCCGAGACCGCGGCTCGAGGCGCAGACGATCGCCCTGCGACCCTTGATACCCAAATCCATCTTATGCCTCTTTTCTCACTGGCGGACAGAGGTAGCCGCAGCGATGCGAAACCACAACCGTCATACGCCTGTGACATGAATCGTGGCAGGCAATCCGCAAAGGAACGCCTGGAAATCGCGATGTCAGACGCAGAAGAACGCACCTTTCGCACGCTGTTCATTTCCGACGTCCATCTCGGATCGAAGCCGTCGAAGGCCGATTTCCTCATCGACTTCCTGCGTCGGCACCATGCCGATACGATCTATCTCGTTGGCGACATCGTCGACGGCTGGCGTCTGCGCCGCGCGTGGCATTGGCCGCAGTCGCACAATGACGTGGTGCAGAAGCTGCTGCGGAAGGCCCGGAAGGGGACGCGGGTGATATACATCGCCGGCAACCACGACGAGTTCCTGCGCTCCTTCCAGGGAGAGCATTTCGGCGGCGTCGTGGTCGCCGACCGGATGATCCACGAGGGGGTCGATGGGCGGCGCTACCTGGTGATCCATGGCGACCAGTTCGATGGGATCGTCAACAATATCCGATGGCTGGCCTATCTCGGCGACAAGGCCTACGACACGGCAATCGTCGTGAACCGCGTCGTTGCCTTCGTGCGATACCGCTTCGGCCTGTCCTACTGGTCGTTTTCCTCCTGGGCGAAGGTCAAGGTGAAGCGCGCGGTCAATTTCATCAGCGCCTTCCAGGACATCGTCGCCGAGGAGGCACGGCTGCACGAGGTCGACGGCATCATCTGCGGCCACATTCACCACGCAGCCATCGAGACCATCAATGGCGTCCGCTACATCAATACGGGCGATTGGGTGGAGAGCTGCACGGCTGTGGCCGAGCACCACGACGGGCGTTTCGAGATTCTCACCTGGGCGAAGGTGACCTCGGCCGGCCGGGAAGACGGCAGGCCGGTGCGATTGCTGCTCCCCGCCGAAGCCGCCTGACGACTGGCGCAACCGCTGCCGGACGCTGGTTGGGGATACCGTGTAGGCGCGGACGAACAGACATGTTAGGGCGAGGCAACGTTACCCGGTCACGCCCGTCCGAATGCTGCCGCCGCTTTCCCCGGAACAGATGATCAAGCCGCGCTACTTCGAGCTGCGGATGTCGATCCTCTACGTCTGCCTGTTCCTGCCGAACGGCATCCACCTGCCATATTTCCCGTTGTGGCTGAAGCTGCACGAGTTCTCGCCGTCCGAAATCGCCACCATCATCGCGGCTCCCTATTTCGTTCGCATCTTCGCCGGACCCGTCGTCTCGGCCTATGCCGATCGGGCGACGGATCGGGTCCCGGTGCTCCTCGCCTGTGCGGTGCTTTCGGCAATCGCCTGCGCCGGCTATTTCCTGCCGCCGACCTATGCGATCGTTCTGGCCGTCTCGGTCCTGCTCGCCATTGCCTGGGCGCCGCATACGCCGCTGTCGGATTCGATCGCTCTGTCGGGAGTCCGCCGTTACAAGGTCGACTACGCGTCGATGCGCATCTGGGGATCGATCTCCTTCCTTCTCATCAACATCGCCGGTGGCTACATCCTTGCCGCGACCGGTGCGGGCGCCGTCCCCTGGCTGCTGCTCGCCGGCCTGTCGACCATCGTCGTTGCCTCCCTGTTCGTGCCGCGCCTGGGCAAGCCGCGCGTCGCGACGCTTGCGCCGTCGGAAGCGCTGCCGCAGGCGGCCTTTGCACTCCGCCATCCATACTTCCTGCTGATCATCACGGCCTGGGCTTTCGCGCAGTCGAGCCACGCCTTCGCCTATGCGTTCTCTTCAATCTACTGGAAAAGCCTGGGCATCGGCGACGGCACGATCGGACTGCTGTGGGCGTTTTCGGTCCTCGCCGAAGTGCTGATGTTCATGCTGTTCCGCCGGCTGTTCGCGCGCACGCGGCCTGGCGTGCTGCTGGCGATCGGCACCGGAATCGGGGTGTTGCGCTGGGTGCTCTTCCCGCTCGTCTGGCCGACCGGGCTGGGCGTCCCCGGCTTCTTTTTCGTGCAGGGCATGCACGCCTTCTCCTTCTCACTCGCCTTTCTCGGCGGCCAGAAAATGTTCTCGGAGACCGTCCCGGAGGAGCGCATGGGCGCCGCCCAGGGCGCCGCGTTTTTCCTCGTCATGGGAACGCTCGCCGTGTTCACATTGGCGAGCGGACCGCTCTACGAGGCGTTCGGGGTCGACGGGTTCTATGCGATGGCGGTCGTTGCGCTGGCCGGCACTGTCCTGTCGCTGAGGGCGCTCGCCTATCCCCACAGCGCCGGTTCGGGCGGATAGACGAGCGAGCCGTCGTAGCGCAGCGAAGGCTCGCGGTCCCGCGCCAAAAGCAGCGGTCCGTCGAGATCGACGAACTCGGCTCCCTGCGCCAGCAGCACCGCCGGCGCCATGGCGAGCGAGGTGCCTACCATGCAGCCGACCATGATCTGGAAGCCGAGCTTCTGCGCGTCTTCCTTAAGCAGGATCGCCTCCGACAGGCCACCTGTCTTGTCCAGCTTGATATTGATCGCGTCGTAGCGACTGCGCAGGCGGTCGAGATCCGCACGCGTATGCAGGCTCTCGTCGGCACAGACGGGAACGGGGCGCACGATATCCGCCAGCATGCCGTCACTGCCGGCGGGCAGCGGTTGCTCGATCAGGGACACGCGGCACTCGGCTGCTATCGCCATGTGGCGAACGAGGTTGTCGTTGCTCCATCCTTCGTTGGCGTCGAGAATGATGTGGCTCTCCGGCGCGCCGGCACGGACGGCGCGGATGCGGGCCTCGTCGTCGGAAGTGCCGACCTTGACCTTGAGAACGGGCCGCGCCGCCTGCGCCCTGGCCTGCGCACCCATCTGCTCGGCATCGCCGAGGGAGAGTGTGTATGCGGTCGTGAGCGGAGAGGGGGCAGCATCGCAGATTTTTTGCCAAGCGGGCACCCGGGTCGCTTTGGCATCGAGGTCCCACAACGCGCAGTCGAGCGCGTTGCGGGCGGCGCCTGCCGGCAGCAAATGCGCCAGTTCATCTTGAAATGCGCCCGTCTCGATTGCGGCGCGCACCGATTCGACCTGCGCGAGCACGCTCTCGATCGTCTCGCCATAGCGCCCGTATGGCACGCATTCGCCGCGTCCCACATTGTCGCCGTCGCGGATCGTGCAGGTCACGACCCGCGCCTCGGTCTTGGAACCGCGCGAGATAGTGAAGCTGCCGGCGATCGGGAAGGACTCGGCTGTGATCAAAAGGGTACGCGGCATCGATGCTCCGGGCGAATCGGGGGCAGTCCGAGTGACAGGGCGGCCCGGTCGGGCTAAGACGATGGTCATGTTGACGAAAGCTCCTCCGGACGCAAGCGGGGCGCGCTCGAACGCTCCGCGCGTCGAGGCGCAGGTCGATGGCGCGCGCCTGATCTGCCGGCTGACGGGTGCCTGGAACACGCAGACCGTGGCGCAGGTCGACCGCGAGATGCGGGAGCTGGAGAACGCTTCCACCGTCCTGGAGGCCACGATAGACCTTTCCGGGGTCAGTGCGATGGACACGGCCGGTGCCTGGCTCGTGAAACGGCTGACCACGGTTCTGGAAAAGCAGGGCGCGCGCATTCAGATGAGTGGCACCTCGCCAGCGACCGACACATTGCTGGTTGCCGTAGACGACGCCGCGCATCAGGAGATTCCTGAACCGGGGCCAGGCCGCCCGACCGGCATCATCGGCCTGTTCGACACGTTCGGCCGCGGCGTCTTCAACTTCCGCGACGACTTCCTGATGAGCATGCACATCCTGGGCGCGACGATCCGCGGCGCGCAGATGAAGCTCGGGCGGGGCCATGCCGTCAACCCGGCCTCTATCGTCAGCCAGATGGACAAGATGGGCATCGGTGCGATTCCGGTCGTGCTGCTGATGTCCTCGATCATCGGCGCGATCATCGCCCAGCAGGGCGCGTTCCAGCTGCGTTACTTCGGCGCCGAGATCTTCGTCGTCGATCTGGTCGGCATCCTCGTGCTGCGCGAGATCGGCGTGCTTCTCACGGCCATCATGATCGCCGGCCGTTCGGGAAGCGCCATCACCGCCGAGATCGGCTCGATGAAGATGCGCGAGGAAATCGACGCACTCACGGTCATCGGCCTAAATCCCGTCGGCGTGCTGGTCTTTCCGAGGCTGGTGGCGCTGGTGATCGTACTGCCCTGTCTCACCATCGCGGCCAATTTCGCCGCGATCGGCGGTGCGATCTTCGTCAGTGAGGTCTATTCGGGCATCGCGCCGACGACCTTCATCGACCGACTGCGCGATGCAATCGACCTGACGACCATATTCGCCGGTCTGATCAAGGCGCCGTTCATGGCGATGATCATCGGCGTCATCGCGGCCGTCGAAGGTCTGAAGGTCGGCGGCAGCGCCGAATCGCTCGGTGCGCATGTCACGTCCTCCGTCGTGAAGTCGATCTTCGTCGTGATCGTCGTCGACGGCCTCTTCGCCATGTTCTACGCGGCGATCGATTTCTGATGCAGACGAACGGCGTGTCACATCCCAACGCTTCCGCCGGCGAGGGCGCGCCCGAGATCGTCATCTCGGCCGAGAACGTGACCGTTGCGTTCGGCGACAACGTCGTCCTCGACAAGCTCTCGCTCGACGTCAGGCGCGGCGAAATCCTGGGCTTCGTCGGCGCGTCCGGCGCCGGCAAGTCGGTTCTGTTGCGCACGATCCTCGGCCTCACCCGCAAGCGTTCCGGCACGATCAAGCTGTTCGGGGTCGACATCGACAAGGTGGACGAGCGCCAGAAGATGACGATCGACATGCGGCTCGGCGTTCTCTTTCAGCACGGTGCGCTGTTCTCCGCGCTGACGGTGCTTGAGAACGTGCAGGTTCCGATGCGCGAATATCTCGACCTGCCGAAGCCGCTGATGGACGAGCTTGCCCGCCTCAAGATCGAGCTCGTCGGCTTACCCGCAGACGCGGCGACGAAATTCCCCTCGGAACTGTCGGGCGGCATGATCAAGCGCGCGGCGCTTGCGCGCGCGCTGGCGCTCGACCCCGATATCGTCTTTCTCGACGAGCCGACCTCCGGTCTCGACCCGATCGGCGCCGCCGCGTTCGACGAACTCGTCCGGCAATTGCGCGACACGATGGGACTCACGGTCTACATGGTGACCCACGACCTCGACAGCCTGTTCTCGGTGTGCGACCGGATCGCCGTGCTGGGAGAGAAGAGAGTCATGATCCAGGGAACGGTCGAGGATATGCTTGCCAGCGAGAACGCCTGGGTTAAGTCATATTTCCGCGGCAAACGGGCGCGACAGCTTGATCTGACGGCGCGACAGGAATACGGAGCCTGACGGCATGGAGACAAAGGCCAATTACGTCGCCGTCGGCATATTCACGCTGGTGATGCTGCTGGCCGCCTTCGGCTTCGTCTACTGGACGGCGGGGACGGGCGGCGGCGACTTCGCAACGCTGCGCGTGCGCATTCCGGGTTCCGCCTCAGGCCTCGGCCGCGGCAGCGCGGTTCTGTTCAACGGCGTCAAGGTCGGCGACGTCACCCGCATCTTCATCGACGTGAACGATCCGACGGTGGCGCTCGCCGACACCAAGATCGACCGCCTGACACCGATCACCAAGTCGACCACCGCCGATGTCGGCCTTGCCGGTCTTACAGGACAGGCGAGCATCGAATTGAAGGGCGGCGTCGTCGGTGAGGAGAATCTGCTGGCGATTGCCGAGGCAAATGGCACCGTCGCCGAGATTACCGCCAATCCGTCAGCGCTGGGCAACATCCTCCAGCTGGCGCAGAATTTCCTGACCCGCGCCGACGCCGTGCTGACCGGTGTCGAGGGCTTCGTCAACGACGTCAAGCCGCCGCTGGTCGCGACTGCCGAGAATGCGCAAAAGTTTTCCGAGGCGCTCGGCCGCAACGCCGACAATATCGACCAGTTTCTGGCAAGCGTCGGCGACCTTTCCAAGACGTTCAGCGCGGTCTCGGGCAGGCTCGACAGCACGCTGGCGACCGTCGAAGACCTGCTCAAGGCCGTCGACAGGGAAAAGATCACGACGATCGTCGGCAATGTCGAAGCGGTCACCAACGACCTGAAGGGCGTATCGAAGAACATTGAATCGACCATGGCCGGAGTGGACAAGGCGGTGTCGTCGATCACCACCCTGTCGCAGAACGCGACGGGAACGATCTCGAAGGTCGACGAGATCGTCGCCAGCGTCGATCCGGCGACGGTCCGCTCCGCCATCGACGGAATCAAGCAGACCACCGAGACGGCGCGAAAGGCCGCCGACGACATCGCCAAGGTCACGACGAAGTTCGGCAATCGCGCGGAAGAGATCGACAAGATGATCAGCGATGCGAGCCAGCTTGCCGAGCGACTCAACGCCGCGTCGGTTCGCGTCGATGGTGTCCTGGCGAAGATCGACTCGCTCCTCGGATCCGACGACGCCGAGGGCTTGATGGCCCAGGCAAGCGACACGTTGAAGGCCTATCGCGAGGTCGCCAATACGCTGAATGCGCGCATGGGTACGATCATGGACGGCCTGGGACGGTTCAGCGGCCAGGGCCTGCGCGATGTCGAGGCGCTTGTCCGCGACAGCCGCCGCTCGATCAACCGGATCGAGCAGGTGATCACCGATCTCGGCCGCAATCCGCAGCGCATCATCGCGGGCGGCGAGGGCGAGGTGCGCCAATACGACGGCCGCGTCCGGCGTTGACATTGACCGCCCGCCGCCTCACACAGGTTGCGCTAGTCACGTATTCGACGCTTCAGGGGGTGGGGCGTCCGCCGGGGAGCTGGGTTTGAAGTATGGGCGGCTGCTCATCGCGGGTGCACTTGTCTGCTCGGTCCTGCAGGGCTGCGCCGTGCTGGGCGGCGGTTCGTCGCCGCTCGACACCTACGAGCTGACGGCCGCCGAGACGTCCGAATCAGGGCCGCGCCGTTCCCGCGCCCAGATCCTGATCGCCGAACCGTCGGCGTTGAAGTCGCTGGACGGGCAGAACATCGTCATCAAGCCGGGCCCGGCAGAAATCCAGTATCTGAAAGGCGCCCAGTGGGCGGACCGTCTTCCGAAGGTCGTGCAGGCGAAGCTGGCCGAAGCGTTTCAGTCGACCGGCCGTGTGGGTGGGGTCGGCAAGCCGGGTGAGGGGCTTGCGATCGACTATCAGGTGATCACGGAAATCCGCGCCTTCGAGATCAGGCTCGGCGGTGGCGACCATGCCTATGTCGAGTTGTTCGTCCGCATCCTCAACGATCGCAACGGCACGGTGCGTGCCTCGCGCGGCTTCACAGCGCAGTCACCCGTGAACGGGACGGGCAATCCGGCCTATGCGGCCGCGCTGGACAGTGCCTTCCGCATTGCCACCGACGAAATCGTCGAGTGGGCGCTGGGTAGGATCTAGCAAATGCTCCGCATCCAGCGCGTCAAGATCGACACGATCTACGTTCCCACGGAGCGTCGCAAGACCCTGCATCCGGAAACCGCTCGGGCCCTGGCAGAGGACATTCTCGAGAACGGAATGAAGATGCCGATCCAGGTGCGCTTCGACGGCAAGCGACATGTGCTGATCGAAGGGCTGCACAGGTTGGAAGCGGCCAAATTCCTCGGCGAGACCGAGATCGACGCCTATCTGGTCCAGGCGCGCAAACACTGACGGCTCAGGAAAGGCGAGATCGCCCTCAGGTCTTGCGACGGCGGCAGCGCCAGTTCCAGTCGCGTTCCGGGCCGACGTCCACATGCACCGAATTGGTGTGGCAATAGGTGCCGACGCCGCCGCGGCCGGGCATGGCGCGGACATAGTTGGCGAGGTCCCACTTGCTGACGCCCTCGAGCTGGATGTCGGCGGCAGCGCAGTACATGTGCATCGAGCGGCGCGCCCCGCGCACCCGCTTGTTGTATTCGGGGCTGCGATAGCCTGATGTCACCACCACGCGGCGGCCAAAACGTCGCTCGATCTGCTTGAGCATGCGCACGAGCGAGGGCTTGAGGCAGGCGACGTCGACACTCTCGCGCTGCTTGAGCAGGCCGTTCGGCGCAAGCCGCGCCAGCCCTGCCGCCGAGGCATATTGAACGGGCGATTCCTCGTCCTCGTGCACGTCGACGTCGCTGTCGTCGTTGAGGCTGTCGCGCCGCTTGATCTCGAACAGCGAGGATTGGCGGACGCCGGGCAGCGCGTCCATGCGCTCGACGCCGAGCGAAGCCTTCACCGGCGCATTCTCTTCCGGATCGACCGCCGCCAACTGGATCACCGGCTTCGGCTTTTCCGGGGCGGGCGTCGACATCACCGGCGCGGCCTGCGGCGTCTGCGAGAAGAAGCCGGCGAGGAACCCCTTCTTCTTGGGCTGTGGCGCCGCAGCAAAGCTGTTGACCGCAGTGATCGGCTCTGAAGCTGCGGTTCCGGCTGTCTCGCGCGGGGCAGGCGCCGGCACGACCGGCGGTGTCAAGGGCGCCTCCGCGGCCGGCTCGGCCTGCGCGGTCACTTCCGCGGGCTGGGAGGCAAGATCGATTAACGGCTTGGTGGTCGGCTCGGCAGCGGCTTGTTGATCGACTGCGGGAACCTGAGCGTCGGCGGGCTTTGCCTCCGGAACGAAACTCGCCGCATCGATATCCTTCTCCTGCTCGACCGTCAGCGGCGTTACGGCCGGCTCTGTGGCCGCATCGGCAGTCTCCGCCGTCGCGGGCGATGCAAAGGAAGGATTGGTGACTTCGAGGCTTTCCAGGCCGCCCGCCGTGCAACCGGCGAGAACAAGTGCCAGAGCCGCCGCGCCCGCAGCGAAAACATGTCTGATCGCGGGGCGCGATACGTCAGCTTTCAACACAGTCCCCTTGTCCCGTCGCGCCCCCCAAGGCGAAACCTTGGACCCTCAGGCAAATCATCTGCTCGACCGTGGCCGAAAAGACGCGATAGCCGATAAAAATGCAAGCCCGCCTCTCTGGCGGCTACCGGTCAATTGGGGCGACAACATGTTGCCGGCCCACGCAGCAAGCATCCAGCCTTTCTGGCGACGCTGTTACGCCTTCACTCTAACATACTCTCCGGGCGCATCGGCAAGCGCCTTGAGCTTCTTCGCCGCCCGGCGCGCCGGCACGCGCTGATTGTCGAGGCGCTCGATCCAGCGCTGCCAGTGCGGCCACCAGGATCCCGGATTCTCGGTTGCCTTTGCCACCCAGGCGTCGAAATCACCCACCGGCTTCCCGTCGGTCCAGTGCTGGTATTTCTTCGAGGCCGGTGGATTGACGACGCCGGCAATGTGTCCCGAGCCGGCCATGACATATTCCACCTCTCCGCCGAAATACGCGCATCCCGTGAATACCGAGCGCGCCGGCGCGATGTGGTCTTCCTTGGCGGCCAGGTTGTAGATCGGGATCTTGATGTCGGAGAGCGACACCTTGTAACCGCCGAGGTCCATCCGGCCGGTCGCCAGCGAATTCTCCAGATAGCAGTTGCGCAGATAGTAGGAATGGTTGGCCGCGCTCATCCGCGTCGAATCGGCATTCCAGTAGAGCAGGTCGAACGGCATGGGATCCTTGCCGCGCATGTAGTTGTTGACGACATAGGGCCAGATCAGGTCGCCCGAGCGCAGCATATTGAAGGCCGTCGCCATGCGATTGC
This sequence comes from Mesorhizobium sp., assembly GCA_019635735.1. Lineage (GTDB taxonomy): Bacteria > Pseudomonadota > Alphaproteobacteria > Rhizobiales > Rhizobiaceae > Mesorhizobium_A. The sequence continues at coordinate 211,775 of JAHBYX010000001.1, read as the reverse complement.
CCTCGAGATAGCCCTTTTCGCCCATCGATCGCTCGAGCGCCGAGATCTGCTCCTCGTCGACGAAGACCTTCAGATCGCCCGCATAGGTGAAGTCGACCTGAGTGGTGAACAACGTCGCCGAGCGGATGCGGTTGTCGCCCTTCTTCGCCATCAGCGCCAGCGCGGCTGCCAGCAGCGTGCCGCCGACGCAGTAGCCGATCGCATTGACCGACGTCTCGCCCGTCTCCTTCGCGACCGTGTCGAGGCCGAATTCGAGGCCGTCGCGGATATAGTCCTCCCAGGACATGCGTGCGTGCCGTTCGTCGGGATTGACCCAGGAGATGACGAACACCGTGTGGCCCTGCGCCACCGCCCAGCGGATGAACGATTTTTCCGGGTTGAGGTCGAGAATATAGAACTTGTTGATCCACGGCGGGCAGATCAGCAGGGGCCGCTTGAGAACCTCGTCGGTCGACGGCTGGTACTGGATGATCTCTGCCACCGCGCTGCGTGCGACCACCTTGCCGGGGGTCGTCGCGATGTTGCGGCCGACCTCGAACACCGAATAGTCGGCCTGCCTCAGCTTGAGCTCACCGCGGCCGGCCGCGATATCCTCGGCGAACATCTTCATCCCGCGCACGAGGTTTTCGCCATTGGAGGCAACCGTCTCGCGGAAAAGCTCCGGGTTGGTGAGCACGAAATTGGAGGGCGAGATCGCGTTGATGACCTGTTTGACGTAGAAATTGGCCTTCTGGCGCGTGTGCGGGTCGAGCCCCTCCGCCTCGGTCACGAGCTCGGATGCCCACCGTGAGGTCACGATATAGACCTGCTTCAGGAAGTCGAAGAAGGCGTTCTTCGCCCATTCGGGGTCCTGGAATCGTTTGTCGCCGCGTTCGGGCTGGATAGGGTCGGCTACGGGTTCCTCGTTCGACAGCTTGCGGATCGAGTTCGACCAGATGTTCATGTAGCCGCCGAACAGCCGGGTCTGCGCCTCGAGCGCGCGTGACGGATCCGACAGCCAGTATTCGGTCACTTTTGAGAAGGTCTTGACGAGATCGGCCATCGGCTCGCCGATCGAATCCTTCACTTCGCCGCGTTCGCGCGGCGCCGTCCACGCCGCCGCCGCCTGTCCGGCGGCCTCCACCATGCGGGCGAGGTTGAGTGCGAACTTGTCCGCGTCCTTGACAAGATACTGTGCGACGTCCGGATTATCCTGCACCGTATCGTCGCCGTTCTGCTTTTCGGCCATGTCTCGCTGCCTCCCAAGGCCTTTTATTGACATATTATCATGCCACGCGCATCCGGGTCTAACTGGGACGCGCCGCGACGACTTGTCTTGCGTCTAGCGCGGTGGCAGGTGAGGAATATGACCAGATCGTCCTCCGCGCGAAATTTCTTCATTGTGGCCGCTGTCGGCGCCGCGCTCTCGGCGTCGGCATGCCAGACGGCGAGCCTGCAGGATATCGCCCCGCTCCCGGGAGTGCGCAATACGGGGACGACTCCCGACCTCAACGTTCCGCAGACCGCGGCGACCCAGCAGTTCAGCGACGCGGACAAGAACGCCAAGATCGCTGAACTGAAGGCGGCGCAGTCCAATCAGGGCCTGAAGGGTCAGCAGGGCGCCGCGCCCACCGCGCCGTCGCAGCTGAAGAAAGCGGCGCAAGCCCAGGCCGAAACGCTGAAGGAAATCGAGGGCGAATAGCCGCCTTCCGCTCTATTCCCCGCCCGGGCGAATGCGTGTATATCGCCGCCCAACCTTCTCCCTATCGCCGGACACCGTCATGGAAGACTTCCACAAGACCCGCAGGCTTCCCCCTTACGTTTTCGAGCAGGTCAACCGGCTGAAGGCCTCCGCCCGCTCCCGCGGCGCCGACATCATCGACCTCGGCATGGGCAATCCGGATCTGCCGACGCCGAAAGCGATCGTCGACAAGCTGGTCGAGGTCGTGCGCGATCCGCGCACCCACCGGTATTCGTCCTCGCGCGGCATTCCCGGACTGCGCCGCGCCCAGGCTGCCTATTACGCGCGCCGCTTCGGCGTGAAGCTCGATCCGGAGACGCAGATCGTCGCCACGCTCGGCTCGAAGGAGGGCTTCGCCAACATGGCGCAGGCCATCACCGCGCCCGGCGACGTGGTGATCTGCCCGAACCCGACCTATCCGATCCACGCCTTCGGATTCATCATGTCGGGCGGCGTCATCCGCTCGATCCAGGTCGAGCCGGACAACAATTTCATTCCTGCGCTCGAGCGCGCCATCCGCCACTCGATACCCAAGCCGCTGGCGCTGATCCTCAACTATCCGTCGAACCCGACCGCTTACGTCGCGACGCTCGACTTCTACAAGGACGTGGTCGCCTTCGCGCGCAAGCACGAGATTATCATCCTGTCGGATCTCGCCTACTCGGAGATCTATTTCGACGGAAATCCGCCGCCATCGGTGCTGCAGGTGCCCGGCGCGATGGACGTGACGGTCGAGTTTACCTCGATGTCGAAGACCTTTTCGATGCCCGGCTGGCGCATGGGCTTTGCCGTCGGCAACGAGCGTCTGATCTCGGCGCTGACGCGGGTCAAGTCCTATCTCGACTACGGCGCGTTCACGCCGATCCAGGTGGCGGCGACCGCTGCCCTCAACGGCGACGGCGCCGACATCGCCGAGGTGCGCGACACCTATCATCGTCGTCGCGACGTCATGGTCGACGCCTTCGGCAAGGCCGGCTGGACGATCCCGGCGCCGGCGGCGACAATGTTCGCCTGGGCGCCGATCCCGGAACCGTTCAGGCACATGGGTTCGCTCGAATTCTCCAAGCTGCTGGTCGAGAAGGCGGACGTGGCCGTCGCGCCCGGTATCGGCTTCGGCGAGCACGGCGACGACTACGTCCGCCTCGCGCTCGTCGAGAACGAGCACCGCATCCGTCAGGCCGCGCGTTCGATCAAACGCTTCCTGGCGACCAGCGGCGTGCCCGCCGACAACGTGATACCGCTCAGCGCCCGCCGCTGAGCCCATTTCCATCCGAAGGACCTGAAGGGGCGCGGGGACGATGGCCGAAGCTTTGCGTATTGGAATTGCCGGCCTCGGCACGGTCGGTGCGTCAGTCGCGCGCGTCATCGCCGCCAAGGCGGCCGAACTGACCCGCCAGTGCGGCCGCGATCTCGTCGTCTCGGCAGTCTCGGCACGCGACCGTACGCGCGACCGCGGCGTCGATCTGTCGACCGCGACCTGGTTCGACGATCCAGTGGAACTGGCGAAGTCGACGGATATCGACGTCTTCGTCGAGCTGGTCGGCGGCGATGAAGGTCCCGCCCGGGCGTCGGTCAAGGCGGCGCTCGAGGCCGGCCATCACGTCGTCACTGCCAACAAGGCGCTCCTGTCGAAACACGGTCTCTCGCTCGCGGAAATCGCCGAGAAGAAGGGCGTCCTGCTCAACTACGAGGCGGCGGTGGCCGGCGGCATCCCGGTGATCAAGACGCTGCGCGAGTCGCTCGCCGGCAACTCGGTCGGCCGCGTCTTCGGCATCCTGAACGGTACCTGCAACTACATCCTCACTCGCATGGAGGCCGAGGGCATTTCCTTCGAGGAGTGCCTGAAGGATGCCCAGCGGCTCGGCTATGCCGAAGCCGATCCGACCTTCGACATCGAGGGCAACGACACCGCGCACAAGCTGTCTATCCTGACCAGCCTCGCCTTCGGCACCCGCATCGCGCCGAACGACATCTATCTGGAGGGCATCTCGAACATCACCCAGGCCGACATCCGCGCCGCGGCCGAGCTTGGATACCGTATCAAGCTCCTCGGCGTTGCCCAGAAAACTGACAGCGGCATCGAGCAGCGCGTGCATCCGACGATGGTGCCGACGGCCTCGGTCATCGCCCAGGTCCACGGGGTCACGAACGCCGTAGCGATCGAGACGGATATCCTCGGCGAACTGCTGCTGTCGGGGCCAGGTGCCGGCGGCAATGCGACCGCCTCGGCGGTGATCGGCGATATCGCCGACATTGCCAAGAGCCGCCCCGGCTTCCAGCACGGCCCGGTCTTCGGCCGCCCGGTCAAGGAACTGAAGCCGTACAAGAAGGCGCAGATGCGCAGCCATGCGGGGGGCTATTTCATCCGGCTGACGGTGCACGACCGCACCGGTGTCTTCGCCGGCGTTGCCAAGCGCATGGCCGACAACGACATCTCGCTCGAATCGATCGTCCAGCGTTCGGCCGGCAGCGAGAGCGAGAAGACAGTCATCCTCGTCACGCACGAAACGACGGAAGCTGCGGTGCGCAAGGCTGTCGACGGCATTACCCGCGACGGACTGCTCACTGACAAGCCGCAGGTCATCCGTATCGAGCGCGCGGACTGACAAGTCCGGGTTTTCAATCGATTCTTTCTCCCGGGACCTGCCGTTTAGCCTGCGGCGGGTCTTGCCGTTGTCATGCCGGTTTGACAAAAGGAGGCCGCCGGAAGCGCCCGGCCTGTCACCTTTTTCCAGCCGTAGTCCGAGGGAAGTCCCGCAAATGTCGACTAGCCAATCGTCCGGTCTCGACCGCATCCTGACGCTCGAGCTCGTGCGCGTCTCCGAACGCGCCGCCGTCGCGGCGGCGAGGTTGCGCGGTCGCGGCGACGAGAAGGCCGCCGACCAGGTCGCGGTCGATGCCATGCGCTCCGAGCTGAACCGTCTGGCGATCAGGGGCACGGTCGTCATCGGCGAGGGCGAGCGCGACGAGGCCCCGATGCTCTATATCGGCGAGGAGGTCGGCACCGGCGAAGGACCGATCGTCGACATCGCCCTCGACCCGCTCGAGGGCACCACCATCTGCGCCAAGAACCTGCCGAATTCGCTGGCCGTCATCGCGATTGCCGAGAAAGGCACGCTGCTAAACGCCCCCGACGTCTACATGGACAAGATCGCGATCGGACCGGGCTATCCGGACGGAACGATCAACATTGATCTGTCGCCGACGGAGAACATCGCCCGCGTTGCCAAGGCCAAGGGCGTGCCGGTCAGCGAGGTTACCGCCTGCATCCTCGATCGTCCGCGCCATCAGAAGCTGATCGACGAGGTTCGCGCCACGGGTGCTGCGATCCGTCTCATCGGCGACGGCGATGTCGCTGCGGTCATCCACACGACCGACCCGGAAGAAACCGGCATTGACATCTATCTGGGCACCGGCGGTGCCCCCGAGGGCGTGCTGGCGGCCGCCGCACTTCGCTGCACGGGCGGCCAGATGCAGGGCCGCCTTATTCTCGATACGCCCGAAAAGGTCGCCCGCGCGGCCAAGATGGGCGTGAGCGATCCGAAGCGCATCTACAGCGTCTACGACATGGCGAGCGGCGACGTGCTGTTCGCGGCGACCGGCGTCACCGACGGCAACATGCTGGCCGGCGTCAAGTTCACCAGGAACTACATCGAGACGCAGACGATCGTCATGCGTTCGTCCTCCCGCACCGTGCGCGAGATCATCGCGCGGCATCAGGATCTCGACAAATTCTGAACGTTTGGACGGCAAGGGGCGCGCAATGTTCACGCATATCATGGTCGGATCGAACGATCTGGAGCGTTCGCGTCGGTTCTACGACGCGCTCTTCGCGGCCTCTGGCGGCAGTGCTGGGACGATCGATGCAAAGGGGCGGCTGGTCTATCCGAAGGATGGCTACCGCTTCATGGTTACGAAGCCGATCAACGGACAGTCCGCGACATTCGCCAACGGTGGCACCATCGGTCTGCTGATGGCTGACCCCGCGATGGTCGACGCCTGGCATGCCGCCGGGATCGCCAATGGGGGAACGACTGCGGAAGATCCGCCGGGCGTTCGCCAGACCGGATCCCGCAAGGCCTACATCGCCTATCTGCGTGACCCGGACGGTAACAAGCTCTGCGCCAGCTGCCGAGTGCCCGGCTAGGCGGTGGTTCCTGGCGGATCCAAGTCGTCCCGTGCCGCCCTGCTGGAATCCGGCAAGCTTGACAGGGCGGCCCGGATACAGACGTTAGCGTGGTGCCACAGACCCCACGCCTCTTTCTCGGTATCCGCGCCTCCGCCACCGGCATCGCCTGGGAGCATCGCTTGAGCGAGCGCCAGGAGAACGTCGCGCTCGCCATCGCGCAGGGGCACGGCATATCCGACATCGTGGCGCGCGTTCTGGCCGGACGCGATGTCGGCCCGGAAACGGCGGAACGGTTCATGGATCCGACCATCCGCGACCTGATGCCGGATCCGCTGACGATCACCGACATGGACAGGGCCGGCGAGCGCATTGCGCGGGCGATCCGGCACCGCGAGCGGGTCGCGATCTTCGGCGACTACGACGTCGACGGCGCCTGCTCCTCGGCCCTTATGAAGCGCTATCTCGACCATTTCGGAGTTCAATCCGAAATCTACATCCCGGACCGCATCTTCGAAGGTTACGGACCGAACCCCGAAGCCATGCGCGAACTCGTCGCGCGCGGCGCAACCCTGATCGTGACGGTCGACTGCGGCACCAACAGCGCCCCGTCGATCGAGGCGGCAAACGCAATCGGCGCCGACGTCGTGGTGCTCGACCATCACCAGGTCGGCGGCGCGCTCCCGCCGGCCTGCGCTGTCGTCAATCCGAACCGCGAGGACGATCTTTCCGCGCTTGGATATCTCTGCGCGGCAGGCGTCGTGTTCATGACGCTGGTGCACGTATCGCGCCTGCTGCGCGAAGCCGGCGGTCCGCCTCCTCCGGACCTGCTTGCCATGCTCGACCTCGTCGCGCTGGCGACCGTCTGCGATGTAGTGCCGCTCGTCGGCCTCAACCGCGCCTTTGTCGTGAAGGGACTGGTTACGGCACGGCGCATGACAAATCCGGGGATTGCAACCCTGGCGCGCGCCGCCCGCATCGGCGAGCCGCTCAATCCCTACCATTTTGGCTTCATGATCGGTCCCCGCATCAATGCCGGTGGTCGTATCGGCGATGCCGCGCTTGGCAGCCGGCTGCTGACGCTGGACGATCCTATGGAGGCAGCGAAGATCGCCGAAACGCTCGATCGGCTGAACTCCGAGCGCCAGGCGATGGAGCAGGGGATGCTCGCCGAGGCGAAGGCGGAAGCCGATGCGGAACTCATCGGAGGGCAGGGGCCGGCCGTGCTCGTCACGGCAAACGACAAATGGCATCCGGGCATCGTCGGCCTGCTTGCGTCGCGGCTGAAGGACCATGCGCGGCGGCCGGCCTTCGCCATCGCCTTCAACTCGACCGGCATCGGCTCCGGCTCCGGCCGCTCGATCGCGGGCTTCGACCTCGGCCGCATGGTGCGCGAGGCGGTCGACCGCGGCCTGCTGATCAAGGGCGGCGGGCATGCGATGGCGGCCGGCATCACTGTGGAGCGGTCGCGGCTCGGCGAGCTTCGCGCCTTCTTCGAAGAACATGCCGGGGAGACGGTGTTCGAACTGCGCGACGCCGACAGCCTGAAGATCGACGCAGCCGTGTCGGCGGATGGCGCCACGCTGACCCTCGCCGAGGAACTCGAGCGCGCGGGGCCATTCGGTTCCGGCCATCCCCAGCCCATCCTGGCGCTGCCCCGCCATCGCGTCGCCGATATCCGAACGGTCGGCAATGGCGGACATCTGCGCGTCGAGCTGCGTTCCGAAGCAGGCGGACGCATCGCCGCCATGGCGTTCCGCGCGGCCGAGACCGATCTCGGCGCCTTCCTGACGGCCAGTCGCGGCCGACTAGTCCATGTCGCCGGAACTCTGTCGATCAACTATTGGAACGGCAGTTCCAGTCCACAATTGCGCATCGTCGACGCCGCGCCGGCCGACTAGGCAGTCGACTAAGCCAGAACGCCCTGAAGGCGTTCAAGCTCACCGATCTGCGCGCGCGTCGCTTCATAGCCGAGGCGGATCAGTTCGTCGGCGCGGTGGAATTCGGTCAACCCGACATGCCCGAGCTTCGGCTGCAGCGAAAGGTCGGGCGGGTCGCCGGCGAGCCGGGCGCGAGAGATGCGATCCTGGATAATGTTGAACGCCTCGACCATCACGCCGGTGATGCCGAGCCGCGACTCGCGCTCGCTTGGAACCCCTTCCATCGCGGCCATGACCGGCTCGTCGATGGCGCTGTGCTTGACCACCGCGGCGCGGCCGAACAGGTCGTAGTGCAGGTTGACCGCCACCACGAGGGGCTGCTCATGTGCCCGGCAGACCGAAACCGGCACCGGATTGACCAAAGCCCCGTCCACGAGCGTGCGGCGGTTGCAGTGGATGGGCTCAAACACGCCCGGCAACGCGTAGGACGCGCGCATCGCGGTGATGAGGATTCCGCTCGACAGCCAGATCTCGTGCCCGGTCTTGATCTCGGTCGCGACGCAGACGAAGGGCCGGTCGAGATCTTCGAATCTCAGCCCGTTCATATGCTGCTGCATCCGCGCAGTGAGCTTCATGCCGCCGAGCAGCCCGTTGCCGCCGAGATGGAAATCCATCAGGCCGAAAACGCGGCGCTTTGTCAGCGAGCGCGCGAATTCCTCCAGTTCATCCAGCTTGCCGGCGAGATAGCAGCCTCCGACAAGCGCGCCGATCGAGGTGCCTGCGATCATGTTGATGCGGATGCCGGCTTCGTCCAGCGCTCTCAGCACGCCGATGTGGGCCCAGCCGCGCGCCGCTCCACCTCCGAGCGCGAGCGCCACGCCCGATTTCCTCAATGGCTTGGTCAATTCGTCCGGCAAGGGCGGAAACTGGTCCGCTCCGGTGCCTCTTCCGCGTAGGGATGCCCAGTCGAGCATCGACATGTCACTCTCCCTCTCCCGCTCGCCTTATACGCCGCGGGATGTTTCGGAAGCGTGAATCGCCTCGCACAGGCACGAGAAGGACGAGGGCGCCTTGTGGCGCCGGCTACGTCTTCGCTTTGTAGGTGTGCTCCGCGTCGAACAACGCTTCGCTTCCGTCATGACTCAAATGGGCGGAAGCGCCTTTGGTTTCAATCACGCGGTAAAAGCAGGAGCGCCGGCCGGTGTGGCACGTCGCGTCGTGCCCGGAGACGGAGACCTTGAGCCAGATCGCGTCCTGGTCGCAGTCGGTCCGAACTTCCTTCACGTGCTGGAAATTGCCGGAGGTCTCGCCCTTCTTCCAGAGCGAATTGCGCGAGCGCGACCAGTAGTGGGCGATGCCTGTCTGAAGCGTCAGGGCCAGCGCCTCGGCATTCATATGCGCGACCATGAGCAGCGTGCCGTCGCCGGCGTCGGTCACCACGACGGTGACGAGGCCGTTGGCGTCGAAGCGCGGCGTGAATGCCGGGCCTTCCTCGAGGGCCGACTTGTCTGACGGCGGCGGATCGAAACGGATGGGGCTTGTCATGGCCGGTCCTATCGCACGGGGCCGGCCGGATTGTCAGCCCCGAAGTCACTTCGGCGCGGCCGCGCCGCGCACCATCGTCACGAAACGCACCTGCTCCTCCGGACTGTCCTTGAATGAGCCGGTGAAGGTTGAGGTCATGGTCGTCGAGCCCTGCTTGCGGATGCCTCGCATCGCCATGCACATGTGCTCGGCCTCGATGATGACGGCCACGCCGCGTGGATTGAGCACGTCCTGGATCACCGCTGCGATCTGCGCGGTCATCGCCTCCTGCGTCTGCAGCCGGTGGGCGAAGATATCGACGACGCGGGCGATCTTCGACAGGCCCACGACCTTGCCGTCGGGCAGGTAGCCGACATGGGCGCGTCCTATGATCGGCACCATGTGGTGCTCGCAATGCGAATGGAACTGGATGTCGCGCACGATGACGAGATCGTCATAGCCGGCGACTTCCTCGAACGTGCGCCCGAGTTCCTCGGACGGCGAGAGACCATAGCCGTTGAACATCTCGCGATAGGCCTTCATCACCCGGCGCGGCGTGTCGATCAGACCCTCGCGGTCGGGATTGTCGCCCGTCCATCGCAAGAGGACGCGGACGGCCGCTTCGACCTCTGCCTCCGTCGGCCGATCCGATTGACGGCTGTCGTTGCCGGGGTCCGGCAGAAGTCTTTTGATCGCGGCGTCCATCGAAGGCGTCTCCCGTAGTTTCCCTCACATATCGGGAAACGAGTTGAACGGGTCACTGCCTTCTTCCGTGGTCCGGGCGATCCCGGCCTAAAGCGGCACGCTTCCCTGCTGTCGGTGGCGGCTGGTCAAAGGGTCAACTTGCCGCAACCGACTATGAACCACTATATATGCTTGGCTGCCGTCAGGAAAAGACGGCGGCATGAGACGCTCCGTTTCGAAATGTGCGTCGAGGCCGGAAAATCATGATCGACGACGTCTACAATGCGAAAATTCTCGGCTTTGCCGGCAATATCACCCGGCTGGGTCGGCTGAGCGACGCCGATGCGACCGCCAAGGCACATTCCCGGCTCTGCGGCTCGACGGTGATCGTCGACCTGAAGATGGAGAACGGCGTGGTGACCGATTTCGCCCACGACGTGAAGGCCTGCGCGCTTGGGCAGGCCTCGTCCTCGATCATGGCGCAGAACGTCGTCGGCGCCTCCGCCCAGGAATTGCGCGAGGTGCGCGAGACGATGTTCAGGATGCTGAAGGAAAACGGCCCGCCGCCGGGCGGCCGCTTCTCCGACCTGAAATATCTGGAACCCGTGCGCGACTACAAGGCGCGCCACGCATCCACGATGCTGACCTTCGACGCGGTGGTCGATGCGATCGGCCAGATCGAGAAGCGCCAGGCCGAGGCGGCCTGACCCCAGGCATCATGCAGCGGAAGCGTTCGTCGCTCGCTCCGACGCCAGCAGGTCCTTCACCATCGGCATGACTTTCGTCCCGTAGAGCTCGATCGAGCGCATCATGTGCTCGTGCGGCAGCGTGCCTGACGAGTACTTCATGTCGAAGCGTTTGACGCCGAGCACCTTCATCGTGCCGGCGATCTTCTTCGCCACGGTTTCCGGCGATCCGACATAGAGCGAACCCATGTCGGCTTCCGCGTTGAAGCGCGCGATAGAGGTCGGACCCCAGCCCCGCTCGCCGCCGATACGGTTGTGGATCGCCTGATAGCCCGGCCAGAGCTGCGCGCGCGCCTCCTCGTCGGTGTCGGCGACATGGCCCGGCGAATGCACCCCGATCGGCAGGACCGGCTGCTGCAACTGCTCTGCGGCGCGATGGTAGAGATCGACGAACTGGCGGAAGCGCTTCGGCTCGCCGCCGATGATGGCGAGCATCAGCGGCAGTCCGTACTGGACCGCGCGCACGACCGATTCCGGGCTGCCGCCGACGCCGATCCAGGTCTTGAGCTTGCCGTTTTCGATCGGCGGGTAGACCGGCTGGTTCCTCAGTTCGGGACGGACGGAACCCTTCCAGTTGACCGGCTCCTGTTTGAGAATCTCGGCGAAGAGGTCGAGTTTCTCCGAGAAGAGCCTCTCGTAGTCGTTCAGCGCAAAGCCGAACAGCGGGAAGGATTCGGTGAACGAACCGCGCCCGAGGATCACTTCCGCCCGGCCGTTCGATATCGCGTCGATGGTCGAGAAGCGCTGGAACACGCGGATCGGGTCGTCGGAGCTGAGCACCGTCACGGCCGAGCCGAGGCGGATACGCTGCGTCCGCGCCGCGATCGCCGCAAGCACCACTTCGGGGGCCGAGACGGCGAAATCGTCGCGATGATGTTCGCCGACGCCGATGAAATCGATCCCGACCTGGTCGGCCAGCACGCCCTCGTCGACGACATCGCGCAGCACCTGCGCCTGGGACTTCAGACTGCCTTCGAGATCGACGGTGACGTCGCCGAACGTGTCGAGGCCGAGTTCTATCTGGTCGGACATGGCTTTTTCCGCAATTCGGTTGGTGGAAATGTTGGCAAGCACATAAGTAAGCGCACGAAGCTTCGCACGCGGCCGGTAGTGAACAGACTGTCCGCGAATGGAAAAGAGGGCACGTCGAGGTGACCGGCCACAATCATGTGCATGCCGCGCACGGCCGCAACTACGCCGGGCCGTGGCGAAAGACGCCCGGCCGCGTCTTCGGCGTCGCTTTCGTGCGCCTCTACCAGCTGACGCTTTCGGGCTTTGTCGGCAATTCCTGCCGGCACATGCCGACCTGCTCCGAATACGCCTATGAAGCGATCGCGCGGCACGGCCTCTGGTCCGGCGGCTGGATGGGGCTCTTCCGCGTCATGCGCTGTGGCCCGGGCGGAACGCACGGGATCGACAACGTGCCGGAGACGCTCGACCCCCGGTTCGCATGGTATCTGCCGTGGCGCTACTGGACCGTCAGCCGCGCCACCCGCGGCGGCTGAGAAGCCGACTTTACCCGAACCGGCCGAATGAGTATGAGACCGCTCGCCGGACCATTCCCGGCATCAACCCCACCCGCGCTCGTTGGCGGGACTGGATAAGGAAGCAGACATGTCACGTTCCGTCTCCCTCGCATTTCCCGATGGTTCCGTCCGCGAGTATCCCGCGGCGCTGACCGGCCTCGAACTCGCCGAATCGATCTCCAAGTCCCTGGCCAAGAAAGCGGTTGCCTATGCGATCGACGGCACCCCGCGGGATTTGAGCGATCCGCTCGAAACCTCGGGCAAGATCGAGATCCTGACCCGCGAGCATCCGCTTGCGCTGGACATGATCCGCCACGACGCCGCGCATGTGCTGGCCGAAGCCGTGCAGGAGCTGTGGCCCGACACGCAGGTCACGATCGGGCCGGTGATCGAGAACGGCTTCTACTACGACTTCTCCCGCGAGACGCCGTTCACGCCCGACGATTTCCCCGCGATCGAGAAGAAGATGCGGGAGATCATCGGCCGCAACAAGCCGTTCACCAAGGAGGTATGGCCGCGCGAAAAGGCCCGCCAGGTCTTCGCCGAGAAGGGCGAGAGCTACAAGGTGCAGCTCGTCGACGCCATTCCCGAAGGCCAGGACCTCAAGATCTACTCGCAGGGCGACTGGTTCGACCTCTGCCGCGGCCCGCACATGGCCTCGACCGGCCAGGTCGGCAACGCCTTCAAGTTGATGAAGGTCGCCGGCGCCTACTGGCGTGGCGACTCGAACAATCCGATGCTGACGCGCATCTATGGCACCGCCTGGGCCAGCCAGGAGCAGCTCGACGCTTACGTCAACATGCTCGCGGAGGCCGAGAAGCGCGACCATCGGCGCCTGGGCCGTGAGATGGACCTGTTCCACTTCCAGGAGGAGGGGCCGGGGGTCGTGTTCTGGCATTCCAAGGGCTGGCGGATGTTCCAGAACCTCGTCTCCTATATGCGCCGCCGCCTGGCGCACGAAGGCTACCAGGAGGTCAACGCCCCGCAGGTGCTCGACAAGGCGCTGTGGGAAACATCCGGTCACTGGGGCTGGTACAAGGAAAACATGTTCAAGGTGACGGTCGCCGGCGACGAGACCGAGGACGAGCGCGTCTTTGCGCTCAAGCCGATGAACTGTCCCGGCCACGTGCAGATCTTCAAGCACGGCTTGAAGTCCTACCGCGATCTGCCGATCAAGCTTGCGGAATTTGGCAATGTCCACCGCTACGAGCCGTCAGGCGCGCTGCACGGGCTGATGCGGGTGCGCGGCTTCACGCAGGACGATGCGCACATCTTCTGCACCGAAGACCAGCTTCGTGCCGAATGTCTGAGGATCAACAACCTCATCCTCACCACCTATGCCGACTTCGGCTTCGAGGAGGTGTCGGTGAAGCTGTCCACGCGTCCCGAGAAGCGCGTCGGCTCCGACGAGGCGTGGGATCTGGCCGAGAAGATCATGTCCGACGTGCTCGACGAGATCACGCTCCAGTCGAACGGCAGGATAAAAACCTCGATCAATCCGGGCGAGGGCGCTTTCTACGGGCCGAAGTTCGAATACGTTCTCAAGGATGCCATCGGCCGCGAATGGCAGTGCGGCACCACGCAGGTCGACTTCAACCTGCCGGAGCGTTTCGGCGCCTTCTACATCGGCTCGGATTCGGAGAAGAAGCAGCCGGTGATGGTCCACCGCGCCATCTGCGGCTCGATGGAGCGGTTCCTCGGCATCCTGATCGAGAACTATGCCGGCCACCTGCCGCTCTGGTTCGCGCCGGTCCAGGTCGTGGTCGCGACGATCACCTCCGAGGCCGACGGCTATGCCGCCGCGGTGTTGCAACGGCTGCGCGACGAGGGCATCCATGCCGAACTCGACCTGCGCAACGAGAAGATCAATTACAAGGTCCGCGAGCACAGCCTGGCCAAGGTGCCGGTCATGCTGGTCTGCGGCAAGCGCGAGGCGGAGGAGGCGACGGTGAATATCCGCCGCCTCGGCTCGCGCGACCAGGTATCGATGTCGCTCGACGATGCAGTCGCGGCGATCGTCGACGAGGCGACCCCGCCAGACCTCCGGCGGCGCAAGGCACAGCGGAAGGCCGCCGCCTAAATTGAATGAGGCCGGGGTTAGCCCGGCCTTTTTCATCCGGCTGTCATCAATCGCGCCTAAGGCCCCCTGATGGAGGCCCGATCAATGCCGGCATACCGCTTCCCGGAACTGTCCTACGCAAATCCCTCCCAGCCGCGCTTGAAGCGGTGGTTCATCCGATCGGTCGAGGGCCTCTCCGGCCGCGACCGCTATGCGCGCCTCTACGAGATCTGGCGTACGACCATCGTGCCGAGCGGCGACAGAATCTTCGGGCGGATGCTTGAGCTGATCGACGTGCGGTTCGACTGTGCGAGCCATTGGCCGCCGGCGGATTTGCCCGACGGACCGCTGGTCATCGTCGCCAACCACCCCTTCGGCATCGGCGACGGCATCGCGGCGCTTTCCCTCGCGGAGCAGCTGGGCAGGCCGTTCCGGGTGATGATCAATGCCGAACTCCTGAAAGTTCCGGAAATCGAGCCTTACTCGCTGCCCGTCGACTTCAACGAGACGAAAGAAGCGCTGGCAAACAACATGGTCGTTCGCCACGAGGCGCTGGAACTGCTGAAGGACGGCGTCACCATCGTGATCTTTCCAGGGGGAGGCGTCGCGACCGCTCCCAACGGCTTTGGCCGCGCAAGGGACCTGCCGTGGAAGATGTTCCCGGCCAAGCTGATCCAGGAAGCGCACGCCAATGTCGTTCCGGTCTACTTTCCCGGGCAGAACGGCCGGCTTTTCCATCTCGTCAGCCGCCCGATGCTGATGTCGGAGACGACAACGCCGCTGCGGCGCGCCCTCTATGACGTGTCGCTGACGCTGCGGACCTCGCTGCTCATCCGCGAATTCGCCCGGCTCCACGGCAAGGCGATCGAAGCGCGGATCGGTCGGCCGATCGCATGGCAGGACCTGCGGCAGATGCGGAATCGAAGGGAACTGATCGAGTTCCTGCACGCGAAGGTCTTCTCGCTCGGCGATGAAACGAAGGGCGGTCGTCGCGGCCTCTTTCGCCGGAAGCTGCCGACCCGGCTCGCGGCCTGATCGATGCAGAACTGCTCTACTCGACGGGTTCTTCCTCGGCCGGAAACTCTTCGGAGCTGAGCGGCATCGTATCTGTGAAGGGCTCTTCTCCCGTCAGTTCAGGCTTGCCCGCCGCGATATCGGTCTCGGTGATGACCTCGACATCCTCGTTGCGACCCGCGTCGACCTGGAACTCGCGCTGGTAGATGCGGTCACGGTTCTTGGCGACGATCGAGTATTTGCCTTCGGCGAGCACCATCGAAGCGAAGGCACCGACCGTCTCTTTCACGATGTCGCCCGAATCGGTCAGCACCGACCAGGACGTGTCGGCGATCGCCTCGCCATTCTTCTCGCGCACCAGCTTCATCGTGATCTGCGCCGCCTTGTGCTCGACCAGCGCTTCGGTGAGCTTGCCGGCTTCGACGCGGATGTCGGAGCGAATGACGGCGTTGACGTTCCCGTATTGGGATACGACGTGATAGGTGCCGGCGTTGAGCCGGACGACGGTGTTCGGCTTCACGTCCGGCACGACCAGGGCGCGCTCGCCCTCGTCATTCTCGCTCGCCTCGTAGATCGTGAATTTCAGCTTTCCGGGGGGTATCCGGACGCCGCCCGACAGCATGGCATCCAGCTTGAGCCCGCCGGCGTCGAGAACGAGGGTCTCGCGCTTGTTGTCGGCGCCCACCGTTATGCGTTTGGTAGCCCCCGCGCGTCCGAACGCCGCGTGGACGAGGTAGCTGCCCGGCTCGAGGTCGAAGGTCGCCGTGCCGCCCTGGGCGGAGCCTCTCAGGGGCAATTTCCCGTCGTCGCCCGGCGTCGGGCTGAAGACCCGCCAGGTTAGTCCACGCGTGATTTCGGGACCGTCCGTCGTCAATTGCGCGGCAAGGGTCAGCGTGCCGGCAGTGACGCCCGGCATGTTGTCCAGCGTCGGCGGCGGCGCGTAGGTGTTCAGTCCGTCGAGCGAAAGGCCGGGCAGCGGATTGCCGAGCTCCTGGCCATGGACGATCGCCGGCGCGACCGCGAAAAGGATCGCCGCGACGGCGGTCATGAACAGTCTGGCGACGATCTTCATGCTTGCCATGAAACGCAAGGCGGTGGCATTTTCAAGACGCAAACGGCAAGGCATCTCCCCACCCGCGGCTTTGGCTGTTTCCCGCTTCGAGAGGATTGCCGTTGAACGCCGCCGTGATCGATTTCCTGTCGAGCCGCAAGTCCGCGCCGATCGACCTGATGACGGAGCCCGGACCGTCGGACGCCGAGATCGAGACGATGATCAGGATTGCGTCTCGCGTTCCCGATCACGGGCGTCTGGCGCCCTGGCGGTTCATTCTCTACCGCGGTCAGGCGCGCCATGAAATCGGCGAGATGCTCGCGGCCCTGGCAGCAAAACTGGAAGGGCCGCTGCCGGAAGCGCGGCTGGCGAAGGAGCGTACCCGCTTCTCGCGCGCGCCGCTGGTGATCGGCGTCGTGTCGGTCGCACGCGACGATGCGAAGAACATTCCTCAATGGGAGAAGTTCTTGTCCGGCGGGGCCGCCGCCATGAACCTGTTGCTGGCGGCGAATGCCCTCGGCTACGGCGTCAACTGGATCACCAACTGGTATTCGGACATCCCCGAGGGTAGGGCGATCCTGGGTCTCGCGCCTGAGGAACGCGTGATCGGCTTCGTCCATATCGGCACGTTCAGGGGAGACATCCCCGAGCGACCGCGGCCGGACATCGCCGGACTGATCTCCGACTATGCCGGCCCGGTGGGGGAGTGAGGAATGTTCTACGAACCGTCAAAGGGCCATGGCCTGCCGCACGATCCGTCCAAGGCGATCGTATCGCCGCGTCCGGTTGGCTGGATCTCGACGATAAGCGCGTCCGGCGCGCTGAACCTCGCGCCCTATTCGTTCTTCAACATGTTCTCGTCGAAGCCGTTTCTGGTCTGGTTCTCCTCGGAGGGAGAAAAGGACAGTGTGACGTTTGCGCGCGAAACCGGCGAGTTCGTCGTCAATCTCGCCGGGCGCGATCTCGTTTCGAAGATGGTCGCCAGTTCCGTCGACGCACCCCGTGGCGTCAGCGAGTTCGGCTATGCCGACCTGACGCCCGAGCCCTCGCGCCTGGTCAAGCCGCCGCGCGTCAGGGAGGCGCTCGCCGCGCTCGAATGCAAGGTCACCGAGATCATGACTCCGAAGACCTGGAGCGGCGCTGAACCCGACGCGGTCGTCGTCGCCGGCGAAGTGATCGGAGTCTATATCGACGAGTCGGTTCTGGTCGACGGCCGCTTCGACGCGGTGAAGGCGGGCAATGTCGCGAGGCTCGGCTATTTCGATTATCTCACGGTCGATTCGGTGTTCGAGATGCGCAGGCCGCGGTGGAAGGCCGACTGACGGGCCCATGCCCGCAATTCGCGCGGTTTCGAGCCGGTTAACGAAAATGGTGAACCGTTCGTAAACCATTTCTCCCTAGCGTCGGAGCGGGGCAAAGGGGAAGTGGCCGAATTCATGATCGTCCAGCACTTTCTGAAGTGGGTCGACACCTCGAAAGTCGCAGAACGCGCGGCCGCGGCGAGCGCGCTCTCGCGGGCCTATGTGTTTTCCGACCTGAGCTTCGAAGACCGCTGCGCCGCGGAAGCCGCACTAACGCTCCTCCTCGATGATCCCTCGCCGAAAGTCAGGCTCGCCATGGCCGAGCCGCTGTCGCTGTGCCATCACGCGCCGGCGCAGATCATCGCCGCGCTCGCCTCCGACCAGTCGGAAATCGCCGCGCTGATCCTGCTGCGCTCCCCGCTTCTCGCCGACGGTGACCTCGTCGATCGCGTCGCGGAGGGAAGCGCGGCTACGCAGCGACTGATCGCCATGCGTCCGCGGCTCTCGAATGCCGTTTCCGCCGCGATCGCCGAAACCGGCGACCGGGATGCCTGCCTCGCGTTGCTGCGCAATGACGGCGCCGACATAGCCGCTGTCAGCCTGCGCCGGATCGCGGAACGCCATGGCGCTGATGCCGACCTTCGGGAAGCGATGCTCTTCGGTCGCAAACTGCCCGCCGACGTGCACCACATCCTGATGGTGATGCTTGGCGAGGCGCTTCAGGGCGCGCCCCTGGTCCGGGCCCTGATCGGCCCCGCTCGCGCCGAGCGCATCACGCGGGAGGCCTGTGTCAGCGCCTCGGTCAGACTCATCGAAGCGACGCCGTCGGCCGAATGCGCCGCGCTTGTCGAGCATCTCAGATTGCGCGGCGAGATGACGTCGTCCTTCCTCGTGCGCGTGGTCGCGCATGGAAAGATCGACTTCTTCGGCGCCGCGCTCGTGGCGCTGTCGGGCCAGAAGGAAAGCCGCATCCGCTCGCTGCTCGCAGACGGTCGCGACGTTGCGCTCGAAGCGCTGTTCCGCGCCGCCGGGCTTGCCGAAGCGACGCATCGCGTCATCCTGCGCGCGATCAAGGCATGGCGGGAGGTCGCGCGCGGTCAGCGTATTGCGGGTGCGCAGGAAGTCAGCTGGCTGATGCTGAAGGAACTCGAGCAGGACGAGGCAGCTTCGGACGGCAGGCTGGCGACGCTCCTGTCCTCGATCCATCTCAACGCGTTGCGCGAGAATGCACGCGACCATGCGGTCGCGATCCAGGCCGCGTGATCAGGGCACCGAGACTTCGTCCACGAAGCCTTCGATCTCGCGCAGGACGCGTTCGCTCCAGATGTCGTTATGGCCGGCTCCGTCGAGGATCAGCATGCGCTTCGGCTCCGGCGCCGCGTCGTACAGAGCTGCGCCGCGCGCGACAGGCACCAGCGTATCCAGTCGACCGTGGATGAACAGTTTAGGCGCATCGATCCCGCCGATCCGCAGGTCGGAGCGGAAGGGATCCTTCAGGAACGGCGCAACAGGAACAAAGGAGTAGGTCCTTCGCGCGAGTTCCAGGATCGAGTCGTAGGCGGAAATCAGCACCACTCCTGCTACCAGCCGCTCGGCGGCGACCGCGACGGCCACACCCGAGCCGAGCGATTGGCCGAGAAGAATGACGGGCCCGCCCGAACGCGAAACGAGCCAGTCATATGCCGCGATCCGGTCGGCGATCAGGCCCGTCTCCGATGGGGTTCCGGTCGAGCCGGGATAGCCGCGATAGGATAGGGCCAGCAGTCCGGTGCCGCGCTCGGCGAGGCTGCGCGCCAGGAATTCGAAGCGATCGACGCGGTCGGCGTTGCCGTGGAAGTGGAGTACGGTTGGATGCCCTTCGCGGGCAGGCGAGTGCAACGCAAGCAGCCGTTCGCCGTCCGAGGTAACGATATCCGCCACCTGTCCCCAATGGTTCGCGGAGACCGGGCCGCCGGTCGCGCCCGGATAAAGCAGGGCGCGTTGCGCGAAGAAGAGAACGGCCATCAACCCGGCATAGGCGACCGCCAGGGCCACGAGCAGACGCAGGATGAAAGGGAAGATGTCGTCCTCCCCGATGCTAGCTAGATATCCAGTTCCTCGACGAACTCGGCATTCTCCTGGATAAACTTGAAGCGCAGTTCCGGCTTCGTGCCCATCAGCGAATCCACCGCCGTTTTCGTTGCTTCCGCGCCGTCGATGACGTCGACGCGCAGAAGCGTGCGCTTCGCGCGGTTCATCGTCGTCTCCTTGAGCTGCGAGGCCATCATCTCGCCGAGACCCTTGAACCGCCCGATCTCGACCTTGCCGCGTCCCGTGAACTCGGTCCGCAGCAGTTCATCCTTATGCGCATCGTCGCGGGCGTAGAGCACTTTCCCACCTTGTCTGAGCGCGTAGAGGGGCGGGACCGCGAGGAAGAGGTGTTCGCCGCGGATCAGGTCGGGCATCTCCTGGTAGAAGAAGGTGATCAGGAGCGAGGCAATGTGGGCGCCGTCGACGTCCGCGTCCGTCATGATGATCACGCGGTCGTAGCGCAGATCGTCCTCGCGGTATTTCGAGCGCGTGCCGCAACCCAGCGCCTGGATGAGGTCGGCGATCTGCTGGTTGGCGGTCAGCTTGTCGTGGCCGGCCGAAGCGACGTTGAGGATCTTGCCGCGCAGCGGCAGCACAGCCTGGGTCGCGCGGTCGCGCGCCTGCTTGGCGGAGCCGCCGGCCGAGTCGCCCTCGACGATGAAGAGTTCCGCGCCCGCCGCGCCGTTCTGGGTGCAGTCGGCGAGCTTGCCGGGCAGGCGTAGCTTGCGGACCGCCGACTTGCGGACGACTTCCTTTTCCTGACGGCGGCGGATGCGCTCGTCGGCACGCGCGATCACCCAATCGAGGAGTTTCGACGCTTCCTGCGGATTGTCGGCGAGCCAGTGGTCGAACGGGTCGCGCAGCGCGTTCTCGACGATCCGGATCGCCTCGACGGTCGCCAGCCTGTCCTTGGTCTGGCCGACGAACTCGGGCTCGCGGATGAATACCGACAGCATGCCCGCCGCGGAGATCATCACGTCCTCCGACGTGACCACCGAGGCGCGCTTGTTGCCCGTGAGCTCGGCATAGGCACGCAGGCCGCGGGTAAGTACGTTGCGGAATCCGGCCTCGTGGGTACCGCCCTCCGCAGTCGGGATCGTGTTGCAGTAGGAGTTGAGGAAGCCGTCGCCGCCGAACCAGGTGACCGCCCATTCGACGGTGCCGTGTCCCGCCTGCTTCTCGCTCTTTCCCGCGAAGACCTCGCGCGTCACCTGCATCTCGCCGTCGAGCGAGGCCTGCAGATAGTCCTTCAGGCCGCCGGGGAAATGGAAAACGGCCTTGGCCGGCGTCTGGTCCTTTTCGCCGATGAGGGCGGGGTCGCACGACCAGCGGATCTCTACCCCGCCGAACAGGTAGGCCTTCGAACGGGCCATCTTGTAGACGCGCGCCGGCTCGAACCTCAGGTTCTTGCCGAAGATATCCGCGTCCGGATGGAAGCGCACTTTGGTGCCGCGCCGGTTATGCACCTCGCCGAGCACCTCAAGTCCGCCCTGCGGCACGCCGCGCGAGAAGCGCTGGCGATACAACTGGCGTCCGCGCGCGACCTCGACTTCGAGGTCGTCGGAAAGTGCGTTGACCACCGAAACGCCGACGCCATGCAGGCCGCCGGAGGTTTCGTAGACCTTGGAATCGAACTTACCGCCGGCATGCAGCACGGTCATGATGACCTCGAGCGCCGACTTGTCCTTGAACTTGGGATGCGGGTCGACCGGCATGCCGCGGCCGTTGTCGGTCACGGTCAGGTAGCCGGCGGCGTCAAGTTCCACCTCGATGAAGGTCGCGTGTCCAGCGACTGCCTCGTCCATCGAGTTGTCGATCACTTCGGCGAAGAGATGGTGCAGCGCCTTCTCGTCGGTGCCGCCGATATACATGCCCGGACGACGACGGACCGGCTCCAGCCCTTCCAGGACCTCGATCGAGCTGGCGTCGTAGGTTTCCGAGGCGTCCTTCGACGCGACAACGCGCTTCTGCGCCGCCTGCAGGATCGGATCGAGCGGGCGGGCAGGCTTTTCGGCCGGCTTCAGCGGCTGCGATGCCGCTGAAAAAAGGTCGTCTTTGGGTCGTTCGTTCATGGACGTCCTGACGCAATCTGCGAATCAGCGGGAGCATGACACATAACCCCATCGTCACGCGACTGCGTTCGTGTTCCGTTCATACAGGTGGCGGACGCTATCCCGCATCGGTTGCGAAACCGTTTCATAACCAAAAGCGGCGAATTCCCGGCATTTGAATCAACGCAATCGGAGTTTGTTGAGAACTGCCCTCTAGCCTTCATCCAGAGAGCGGGTAACCGCCAGGGCGTGGAGTGGGGCAGTGAAGGGCAAGATCATCCCGATGATCGGGATCGCGGCGGTCATCGGCGCGGTGTCGATATTCGCAGCCGACTACTGGATCAGGAGTTCGGCCAATGCGCAGGTCGAGCGGCTGTCGGCAGAAGTCGCCGTTCCGGCGGCGCCGAAGGTCGAATTCAAATCCATCGTCGTCGCCAAGGAGCCGTTGCGCTACGGCATGACGCTGGAAGCCGCGCAGCTCGCCGAGATCCCCTGGCCGCAGGACGCGCTGCCGCAGGGGTCTTTCGCCAAAATCGATGCGCTTCTGGCCGATGGCGGCCGTATCGTTCTCTCACCGATCGAGCCGAACGAACCAGTCCTGCTAGCGAAGCTCTCCGGCGCCAATGGCCGCGCGAGCCTGTCCAACCTTTTGTCGCCCGGCATGCGGGCCGTCACGATCAAGACCGACGAGATCGCCGGCGTGGCGGGCTTCATCACCCCTGGCGATCGCGTCGACGTGGTGCTGACCCGCGACGCCGGCAAGATCGCCGAGGTCGCGAAGAACGCGCAGGGAGCGACCGGCTCGACGCTGACATCGGAAATCGTCCTTGACAACGTCAAGGTGGTCTCCGTCGGGCAAGGCGCCGACGAGCGCCAGGCTGCCCCCCAGGTAACCTCCTCGGTGACGGTCGAAGTCGATGCCGAGGGCGCACAGAAGATCGCGCTCGCCCGCAACATCGGCACATTGTCGCTGTCATTGCGCGCGGCGAGCGAAGGTGGGGCCGGCGCGGAGGGATTGACCACCATTTCGTCTTTCCGCGGGTCTGTCGCCGATGTGGTCAACGCGGCCGCGACGAGCGTGACCGAGGTATTCGCCGCTCCCGAGAAGCCGGCGACGCGCACGATCATGGTGACGCGGGGGCAGGGCGAGTCGCAGTCTTACAATGTGCCGTCGCAGGGGAACTAGGCGGCGGAATTTCTGGCAGGGGCAAGGGGCGATGCACGGGGACAGTGGGAAGAATGCGGGCGCGGTGCGCCTGCCGGTCTTGCGGCGGATCGCGGCCGGTCTGGCTGTGGCGCTGCTAACTGCGATACCGATCGCCACGCAGCCTGCGTCGGCGCAGGCGATTTCCATCTCCGCCGAGCGTAGTTCCAGCGTCAAGGTGGCGAAAGGCAAGCCGCAGACGGTCAAGACCAGCGCCGCCTTCTACGAGATCGTCATCGGCGACCCGTCCATCGCCAATGTCACGCCTCTGACCGACCGATCCTTCTACGTTCTGGGCAACGAACTCGGCACTACGGGTATCGCCCTGTTCGACGAAAACAAGCAGCTTGTCGGCACTGTCGACATCGAGGTGACGCTCGATACGAAGGGGCTCGCCGGAACGATCCGCGACGCCGTTCCCGGCTCGAACATCAAGGTCGGCTCTGCCAACGGCCGCATCGTGCTCTCCGGGTCGGCCGAGGACGCCGTTGCGGCCGACAAGGCGAAGAGGATCGCCGACCGCTATTCCGGCGAGGAGGAGGTCATCAATTCGGTCAAGATCTCGTCCTCGCAGCAGGTCCAGCTCAATGTCCGTTTCGTCGAGATCAACCGCCAGGTCGGCAAGGAACTCGGCACCCAGATCAATGCAAGCTACATGGGTCCCGGCGGCGGGTTCGAATTCAATTCCAACCCGAAAGCCTCCGGCAACCTGCCCGCGGCCGAGATCATCGGCGGCATCGTCACGGGCGGCTGGTCGATCGACGTGGCGATCAAGGCGCTGGAGGACCGCGGTGTCGCCCGCCGCCTGGCCGAGCCGAACCTGATCGCGCGCTCGGGCGAAAAGGCGAGCTTCCTCGCCGGTGGCGAGTTCCCGATCCCGGTGTCTCAGGACGGGGACAAGATCACGGTCGAATACAAGAAGTTCGGCGTGGGTCTCGATTTCACGCCGAATGTCCTGTCCGACGGACTGATCAGCCTCGACATCGAACCGGAAGTCTCCTCGGTCGACAATTCCTCCTCCTACAAGATCGGCGACATCGCGATCCCGGGCTTCGTCGTGCGCCGGGCAAAGACCTCGGTCGACCTGAAAAGCGGCCAGAGCTTCATGATCGCCGGCCTGCTGCAGAGCCAGAACGATACGACGACGCAGGGCATTCCCGGGCTCAGCCGCCTGCCGGTGCTCGGCACGCTGTTTTCGTCGAAGGCCTATCAGCGCCGCGAGACAGATCTGGTGATCATCGTCACGCCCTATCTGGTCAAGCCGATCGATCCGACGAAGAAGGTCGCGACCCCTGCCGATCAGACCGCGCCCGCCAACGACGCCGACTACTTCCTGGCTAACCAGGAGGAGGTCAAGCTCGCCGGCAATCGTGCTTCGGCTGCCGTGAACGGCGCCCGCACTGCCACCGTCGGCCATTTCCTCGATCTGCAGTGAGAACGAACAGATGCGCACCGGACTGATTTTCATCTGCCCCGCCGTTCTCGCGCTTGCCGGATGCATGGGCGACGGCGTCGGCCGTCAGGAAGGCGTGACGTCCGGCGCCGGCAACGCAATCGCCGCCAATACGGTGATGCAGATGGTCGACCCCTGGCAGCCGGGTGTCGAGGACACGGACCTTAAAGTCCCGGCGGAACGCGGATCGGCGGCCGCAGCCCCATCCGACGAACCGGCCAAGGACGACAGCAGCGACAACTGACGCAGGGAAAAGATGGCAAGCCAGTCCAAGAACCGCCGTATCCTCCTTGTCTCGGCCGACAGGGACTTCGTTCAGGAAACGCGTACCGCCTTCGCGTCCTCCGACGCGATTGAGCTTCGCGTGGTCGAGCGCAACGTCGCCGATCTGCGGGGCGAGGTTCAGGATTCCGATTGCGGCGCCGTCATCATCGACATGGACGCGGCGCGTCTCGAGGAGATCGAGTCCCTGCAGCGAGTGACGCGCCGGCTGGAAGGAAAGGCGCCGGTCATCGTCGTAACGCAGGAATTCAACGCGGCAGCGGCCCGCATACTCGTCCAGCTGCAGGTCGCCGATTTCCTGGTCAA
The DNA here is from genome assembly GCA_019635735.1 of Mesorhizobium sp. Taxonomy (GTDB): domain Bacteria; phylum Pseudomonadota; class Alphaproteobacteria; order Rhizobiales; family Rhizobiaceae; genus Mesorhizobium_A. Next base: position 186,778 of record JAHBYX010000001.1, on the reverse strand, counting down.
GCCGGTGACGACGGCCGATCTCGTCCGCTCCTGCATCCGCGCACTGCAGGGTTCGGGCCGCGAGGAACGCAGCGAGTCCCAGATCTATACGTTCATGCCGGCCGCCGGCGGCGTCGGAACCACCACCCTCGCGCTCCAGACCGCATTCCAGCTGCATAACTCGGCCACACGCGCCGCCTCGACCTGCGTCGTCGACCTCAATTTCCAGCAGGGCGCCTGTGCGGAATATCTCGACCTCGAGCCACGCTTCGACATCACCGAGATCGAGAACAATCCGGAGCGCCTCGACCGCCAGCTGCTCGACGTCATGCTGTCCAAGCACCAGAGCGGGCTGTGCGTGCTGGCAGCCCCCACCCATCCGTCCGAGATGCGTTCGTTCAACACCGACGTGGTCGTGCGCGTGCTCGATCTCGTCTCGGCCTATTTCGACAATGTCGTGATCGACATGCCGCGTACCTGGTTTCCGTGGACGGAGACCGTGCTGCTCGGCTCCAACAAGCTCTACATCGTCGCCGAGATGACGGTCCCGTGCCTGCGCCACACGCAGCGCCTGATCCAGGCGGTCTACGAGACGGTCGGCAAGGAAGTGAAGCCGCGCGTCATCGTCAACCGCTACGAGCAGAAGAAGTTCGAAAACGGCATCCGCCAGGCCGATGTCGAGGCGATCCTCGGCGAGCATTTCGTCGGCGGTATCTCGAACAACTACAGGCTCGTGCGCGAGGCGGTCGATCGCGGCGTGCCGCTCCAGGCGATCGACGCGGAGGCGAACGTGATCACCGACCTGCGCCGCATCATCCTGCCCGAAGAGGCGGCCGCCGTCGCCAAGAAACAGAAATCACTGCTCGGCCGTGGCATCGGGCTTCTCAGGAGGGCCGGATGAGCAGCCGCTTCTCAGCGCTCCAGCACCGCCAGCCGCAGGACGCGCGTCCCGCTCCGGTGGCTTCCGAACCTCATGTCGCCGTGGTGATCCCGACCACGCGCAAAACCCAGCCCAAGACGGCTCCACAGCCGGTCGGTGACCCGGCGAAGGCGGCCACCTCGAACCGTGTCGCGGACGCGCGCGTGCGCATCCACCGCATGCTGATCGAGGAGATCAACCTGGTCGCGCTGGAACGGCTGCCGAAGGACGAGATGCGCCGCCAGGTGCACGAGTTCGTCTCGCAGAAGACCCGCGAGGAGCGCCTCGCGATCAACGTCGCCGAACTCGAGGCTCTGGTCGACGACATCGTCGACGAGATGGTGGGCCTCGGTCCGCTCGAGCCGCTGCTCAAGGACCCCGAGATCAACGACATCCTGATCAACGGCCATCAGAACTGCTTCGTCGAGCGCAAGGGCAAGCTGACAAAGGTGCACGTCCCCTTCAAGGACGAGGCGCATCTGCTGCGCATCATCAACAAGATCGTCTCCGCCGTCGGCCGCCGCGTCGACGAATCCCAGCCGATGGTCGACGCCCGCATGCTCGACGGCTCGCGCTTCAACGCGGCGATCCGCCCAGTCGGCGTCGACGGCCCGCTGGTTTCAATCCGTAAGTTCTCCAAGAACAAGCTCGGCCTGCACAAACTGGTCGAGTTCGGGGCGTTGACACAGAACATGGCCGAGGTGCTGGCCGCCGCCGTCCATGCCCGCAAGACGACGATCATCTCGGGCGGAACGGGCACAGGCAAGACGACCATGCTCAACGCGCTGTCGGCCTTCATTCCCGAGGACGAGCGGCTGATCACCATCGAGGACGCCGCAGAGCTCCAGCTCCAGCAGCCGCATGTCGCGCGCATGGAGACGCGGCCGGCCAACATCGAGGGCCACGGCGAGCTGAAACAGCGCGACCTCGTCAAGAACGCGCTTCGCATGCGCCCCGACCGCGTCATCCTCGGCGAGTGCCGCGGCGAGGAGGCCTTCGACATGCTGCAGGCGATGAACACCGGCCACGAGGGCTCGATGGCGACCATCCACGCCAACACGCCGCGCGACGCGCTGGCGCGCCTCGAGCAGATGCTCGGCATGACCGGCATGCCGATGACCGTGCAGTCGATCCGCAGCCAGATCTCGTCGGCGCTGGACGTGATCGTCCAGCTGACGCGCCTGTCCGACGGCAAGCGCAAGGTGACCAGCGTCGCCGAGGTGACCGGCATGGAGGGCGACGTCATCCAGATGCAGGAGATCTTCCGCTTCGTGCGCACCGGCATGGACGGCGAGGGAAGGATCCTCGGCCATTACGAGGCGACCGGCATCCGGCCGCGCTTTCTCGACGACCTCAAGGCGATGGGCATCGAGTTCCCGGGCCGTTATTTCGAACCGGGCAGGCAGGACTGATGTTTTCGCCTCTGCTCGTCGTCTATGCCGGTGTGGCGCTGTCCGCGATCATGATCGCGGAGGCGGTCTATCTCCTGCATGCCGGACGGGCCGACCGGCGCAACGCCATCAACCGCCGCGTCAGGCTGCAGGACAACAAGCTCACCCAGGAACAGGTGCTGATCCAGCTGCGCAAGGAGCGCGGCCTGGACGACGGCGCCATGTTCTCGCTCGACGGGTTGCGGGCGCTGCGCACCCAGTCCGGTATCGCGACGCCCTTGCCGCGCTTCCTCGCCTATTCCTCCGGCGCGGCATTCGCCGCCGGCTTCATGGCTGTCTGGTTGGGTTTGCCGCTCATAGCCGGCCTTGGTATTTTCCTCATTGCGGCAGTCGCTTTTCCCGTCATCGTCCTGCGCTTCCTCCGCTCGCGCCGGCACAAGATGTTCGGCATCCAGCTGCCCGAGGCGCTGGAGCTCATCACGCGCAGCCTGAAGGCCGGCCATCCGGTGCCCGTCGCGATCTCGATGGTGGCGCGCGAGATGGCCGATCCGATCGGCACCGAGTTCGGAATAGTCGCCGATGAGGTGACCTACGGCTCGGATCTGGTCACCGCGCTGCAGAACATGTTTTCGCGCGTCGGCCATGAGGACCTGCCGCTGTTCGTCACCGCCGTCTCGATCCAGACGGCGTCGGGCGGAAATCTGCGCGAGATCCTCGACGGCCTGTCGCAGGTGATCCGCGAACGCGGCAAGCTGCGCCGCAAGGTGCGCTCGATCTCGACCGAGGGCCGAATGTCGGCCTACATCCTCACCGCGGTGCCGATCCTGCTCGCCTGCTCGATGCAGGTGATGATGCCCGAGATGTACGGCAGCGTCATCGACGAGCCGCTGACCTGGTACCTGCTGTCGGGCACGATCTTCTGGCTGATCCTCGGCAACGCCATCATGTTCAAAATGTCCAACTTCAAGTTCTGACATGGACGGGATCGGATCCATGCTCGGCATCTCGCTCTCCCCGATGGCGACGCTCGCCTTCGTGCTGCTGCTTGCGGGCGGCGGGATGGCCGCGCTCTGGCCGCTGTTTGCTGAGCGTTCGGCGCGTGGCGACATCAAGCGCAGGCTCAGGGTCGATTCCGGTCTGGTCGATGAGGAGAAGCCGTCGAGCGCTGCACGGCGCAACCGCGAGGCCGTGCGCGAGAAGGCGCTGAAGACAGCCCAGGAGTTCTACGCCAAGAGCGATCCGGAAAATGTCGCAAGGCTGCGCCTCAAGCTCATCCAGGCGGGCTACATGGAGCCGCGCGCCGTCGGCTGGTTCTTTCTGATCCGCTTTGCCGCCTTCGGTGTCTTCGCGCTGGCGGCGCTGCTCATGAGCGTCACCTATGGCGACGACTCTTCGACCCTCAACCGATGGGTATTCATCGTCGGAACCGGCGGACTTGCCTACTTCGTGCCGGGCTTCATCCTGTCTCAGAAGATCCGGGCGAAGATGACGGAATACCGCAACGGCTTCCCGGATTTCATGGATCTGATGATCGTCTGTTCCGATGCCGGCATGAGCCTGGAAGCGGGTATCGAGCGCGTCTCCAAGGAACTCGGGCCCACCTATCCGTCCCTGTCGGAGAATCTGAGGCTCGTGTCGATCGAACTGCGCGCGGGGCGAAGCCTCGACGACGCCTTGAAATCACTCGGCGACCGGCTGTCGCTCGACGAGGTGCGCTCCTTCGCGACGCTTCTGCAGCAGTCGAAGGAACTCGGCACGAGCCTCTCGGGTGCGCTGCGCGTCTTCTCCGACGAGATGCGCCACAAGCGCATGTCCTATGCCGAGGAAAAGGCCCACGCACTCCCGGCCAAGATGTCCGTGCCGGTCACGGTCTGCATCCTGCCCGTGGTGATGATGATCGCCATTATCCCGATCATCGTGAAGGTGACGTCCGGCCAGTGAGACGATCGTTCGGAATTTACCGATTCCGCTCAGCATTCGCTCACGACGTTCCCTGACCGAGTCTTAATCCAGTCGCTGTAGTCTTCGAATTCGGGCAGGCCGGATTGCCGGCCGAATGGGGCAGGGGCAGCCATGATTGGCAGGAAATGGGGCGCGCTCGCCGTTCTGGGCGCTGGATTGGTCGTGTCGGGCTGCCAGTCGGCGGCGATCGATACGACCGAGACCACCGCGATCACACCGATATCGAAGGACATCAGCGCAACCGACCTCGAGGCCGGCAAGGCGCAGTTCCGCGAGGCGAACTACGGACTCGCCGAGAAGCACTTCCGCAAGGCGGTAGAGCTTCGCGCGGACAATGCCGAGGCCTGGATGGGACTCGCCGCCTCCTACGACCAGCTCGGCCGTTTCGACTTCGCCGACCGCGCCTACGACCAATTGATCAAGGTCGCCGGCCGCCAGCCGCGCATCGTCAACAACATGGGCTATTCCAAGCTTTTGCGCGGCGACAAGAAAGCCGCCCGCAAGCTCCTGGCTGAAGCGCAGGCGGCCATGCCGGGCGACGTCGTGGTCGAAGCGAACCTGAATCTGCTGGCGAAGGGGTGAGGCCCATTACCGGGGAAGGTCTGCGAGCGGATCGATCCAGTCGATTCCGAACAGCTTCATGTGCCTGCCATTGCGCGACACGAGCCTGTAACCTGAACAGACCGCTGTAGCCGCAATCAGCGCGTCTTCCGAGCCCGGTTTCCCTCCATTCATCGCGGCGCGATGGAGAAGCTCTCCCGCTTTGTGGGCGATGCGGGTATCGACCGGCAGGATCCGACGCGCATGCACAGTTTCCGCAGCCAGTAGCCAACCACGAAGGGCTTTCGACCGTTCGGTCGCACCTTTCGCAATCAGGTTTTCCAGGCCGTATCTGATTTCCATGACCGTGATTGCGGAGAAGTGGATTCCCTCACGATTGTGCCGCACCCACTCGCGCCAAGGGCGAACGATCGCTTCGTCGATCCTCGACAGCGGACTGGTCAGCGACAGGACATCCGTATCGAGCACATACATCAATCGTCGAGCGCCAGCACGCGCGCTGGCCGTCGCGGTAGCAGGTCGCCTTCCTCCAGAGGTGCACCCAGCACCAGGTCGGCAATGTCGGCGTAATTACCCTCGATCGTATCCCAGATTGCTTCCGGTATGACCACGACCGCGTCCCGGTCACGCCGCTCGATCCGTTGAGGGCCATCCGTCAACGCCGCGTCAAAGACCTCCGATATACGCGCTCTCGCTTCGCTGATGGACCAACTGCGCATAAATTTGTACTCCTTTGTACAAGGTATAGCGCAGCTTCACCTCGCGATCAATTCGCTGCCTACTCCGCCGCGTCGACATACTCCGTCAGCGGGGGGCATGTGCATACGAGGTTGCGGTCGCCGGCGACATTGTCGATGCGTGACACCGGCGGCCAGTATTTGGCGGCGGGGTCGGCGCGCTCATCGGGGAAGGCGGCAACCGAGCGCGCATAGGCATGCGCCCAGTCGTCGGCCAGCGCGTCCGCCGCCGGATGAGGCGCGTTGACCAGCGGATTGTCGTCCTTAGGCCATTCGCCGGCCGCGACCTTTGCAGCCTCCTTGGCGATCGAGACCATTGCCTCGCAGAAGCGGTCGATTTCGCTCTTCGGCTCGGACTCGGTCGGCTCGACCATCAGCGTGCCCGCCACCGGCCAGGACATCGTCGGCGCGTGGAAGCCATAGTCGATCAGCCGCTTGGCCACGTCCTCGACGCCTATGCCGGCGCTCTCCTTGATCACGCGGGTGTCGAGGATGCACTCGTGCGCCACGCGACCGCTGCGGCCGCGATAGAGCACCGGATAGTGCTCCTTCAGCCGCTCGGCGATGTAGTTGGCATTGAGGATCGCGCTTTCCGTCGCCTTCTTGAGGCCGTCCGGCCCCATCATGCGTATATACATCCACACGATCGGCAGGATCGAGGCCGATCCGAAAGGGGCCGCCGCCACGGCATGGCCGGAACCGGCGGAAACGTGGCCGGGGACGAAGGACGCAAGATGGGCCTTGACGCCGATCGGACCGACGCCCGGGCCGCCGCCGCCATGCGGGATGCAGAACGTCTTGTGCAGGTTCATGTGGCAGACATCCGCGCCGAGGTCGCCCGGCCGGGCGAGCCCTACCAGCGCGTTCAGGTTGGCGCCGTCGAAATAGACCTGGCCGCCATGGCGATGGATCGTCGCGCAGATGTCCTTCACGCCTTCTTCGAAGACGCCATGCGTGGACGGATAGGTGATCATCAGGGCGGCTAGCTCGGCGGCGTGCTGCTCCGCCTTGGCCTCCAGATCGTCGACGTCGATGTCGCCATTCTCCGTGCACTTGACCACGACGACGCGCATTCCGGCCATCGTGGCGCTTGCCGGATTGGTACCGTGGGCGGAGGAGGGGATCAGGCAGACGGTACGGTGTGTGTCGCCCCGGCTTTCATGATAGCGCCGGATCGCCAGCAGCCCCGCATACTCGCCCTGGCTGCCGGCGTTCGGCTGCAGCGATACGGCGTCGAAGCCGGTGATCTCGCCGAGCCAGGCTTCCAGGTCCGAGATCATGCGCAGATAGCCGGCCGCATGCGCGCGCGGCGCGAACGGATGCAGTCCTGCGACTGAATTCCAGCTCACCGGCGCCATTTCGGCGGCGGCGTTGAGCTTCATCGTGCAGGATCCGAGCGGAATCATCGCGCGGTCGAGCGCCAGATCCTTGTCGGCGAGCCGGCGCAGCAGGCGCATCATCTCTGTCTCGGAGCGGTTGTCGTGGAACACCGGCTGGGTCATGAACCCGTCCATGCTCCGGCGCGCCGGCAGGGTCCCGTCGGTCACAGCCGGGGGCGTGCCGCCGATGATCGCGGCGAGCGCAACAAGATCCTCCTCCGTCGACGTTTCGTCGAAGGAGACGCTGAGGCGGTTGTTGTCGAGCGCGCGCACCATGCGTCCGCCTGCCTCCGCAGCCGCGGCGAACGCCTTGGCGCGCGCCGGCGTATGCAGCGTGACTGTATCGAAGAACTGCTTCTCCACGGTGACGATGCCCGCCGACGTCGCCGCGGCGGCGAAGCGTGCGGCGAGCAGATGCACCCGCTCGGCGATCGCTTGTAGCCCCTCCGGGCCATGCCAGATCGCGAAGGCCGCCGCCATGTTGGCGAGCAATGCCTGCGCGGTGCAGATGTTCGATGTCGCCTTGTCGCGGCGAATGTGCTGCTCCCGCGTCTGCAGCGCCAGACGGTAGCCGGGCCGCCCCTTCGTATCGACCGACTGACCGACGATGCGGCCGGGCATCAGCCGCGTCAGCGGTTCGGTGACGGCGCAATAGGCGGCGTGCGGCCCGCCATAGCCCATCGGCACGCCGAAGCGTTGCATCGAGCCGACCGCGATGTCCGCGCCCCATTTCTCCGGCGCTTCAAGCAGAACCAGGGCCAACGGATCCGCCACCGCGATCACCAGCGCGCCGGCAGCCTTGGCAGCCGCGATCTCGCTGCGGTAGTCGCCATAGACACCGAACGTGTCGGGCCACGGCACGATCAGCGCCGCCGTTTCCGCGTCGACCGGCGCGTTGCCGATCTCAAGTCCAAGCGGCCGCGCCCGTGTCTCGACCACGTCCAGCGTTTGCGGATGGAGCGCACCCGCGATCGCGATCCTGTGGCGCTTGTCCTTGTGGTGGCGCACGGCGATGCCGACGGCCTCGGCCACCGCCGTCGCTTCATCGAGCAGCGACGCGGAAGCGACCGGCAGCCCGGTCAACTCCGCCACCAGCGTCTGGAAATTGAACAGCATTTCCAGGCGGCCCTGGCTGATCTCCGCCTGATAGGGCGTATAGGCCGTGTACCAGGCCGGATTCTCGAACATGTTCCGCTGGATGACGGGCGGTGTGAACGTGCCGTGGTAGCCCTGGCCGAGGAAGCTCTTGAGCACCTTGTTGCCGGACATGACGGCTGAAAGCTCGGCCAGCGCCTCCGCCTCGCTCGCCGCTGCCGGCAGGTCCAGCGGGCGCTCGAGCCGGATCGAGCGCGGCACCGCCTGCGAAATCAGCGTCTCGAGGGAAGGAACACCGAGGGATTTGAGCATCTCGCGCTCATCCCGCGCGCGCGGGCCGACATGTCGGGAAACGAAGGGTGCGGTCATCGGAAAAATCCTCAGGCAATCATCGAGGCATAGGCTTTAGCGTCCATCAGCCCGTCGAGCTGGGATGGATCGGCAAGCTTCATCTTCCAAAGCCAACCGTCGCCCTCGGCGCCCGAATTGACGAGCGCCGGCTCGCCGGCGACGGCGTCGTTCACCGCGGTGATCTCGCCGTCCACCGGCGCGTAGACGTCCGAGGCCGCCTTGACGGATTCGACGACGACTGCGGCGTCGCCCTTGGCGACCTTGCGGCCCACCTCGGGCAGTTCGACGAAGACGAGGTCGCCGAGCTGTTCCTGCGCATGGTTGGTGATGCCGACCGTGGCGATGTCGCCATCGACGCGGATCCATTCGTGGTCTTGGGTAAACAGAACGGTCATGTGCGCTCAGCCTTTGAAATAGCGGTGGGGAACGAAGGGAAGGGAGTGGACGGAAACCGGCAGGCGGTTGCCGCGGACTTCTGCGAAAAGCGTGGTGCCCGGCGCTGCCAACGCGGTTGGGACATAGCCCATCGCGACCGGCGCTTCGGCCGACGGGCCGAACCCGCCGGATGTGACGTCGCCCGCCGGATTGCCATCGGCGTCGAAGAGCTTCGCGCCGGCGCGTACCGGCTGGCGACCTTCGGGCCTGAACCCCACGCGCTTCGAGCGCGGTCCCTGAGCGGTCAGAGCAGCTAGCGCCTTGGCGCCGACGAAACCGCCCGCCTCGCGCACCGGCTTCGTGATCGCCCACATCAGGCCCGCATCGACAGGGTTCGTCTCGGGCGTGATGTCCTGGCCGTGCAGGCACAAGCCCGCTTCAAGCCTGAGGCTGTCGCGGGCGGCGAGCCCGATCCACATCGCTTCGCCGCCGGCCAGAAGGGCCTCCGCCAGCCCGGCGCCGTCCTCGGGCGGGACGCCGATCTCGAACCCGTCCTCGCCGGTATAGCCCGAGCGCGACATGAACCAGCCGGGCCTCGGCTCGACGCCGTGCATGAAGGTGAGGCCGGAAATGTCGAGCCCGGCCTTCGCGGCGATCGAGGCCGCCGCCGGCCCCTGCAGCGCGAGAAATACCCGGTCGAGCGGCTTGACCTTGGCATCGAAACCTTCGGCCAGGGATGTCAGATGCGCCACGTCGGTCGCGGCATTGCCGGCGTTCGCCACCACCATGAACCGTTCCGGCCCGAGCCTGGTGATGATCAGGTCGTCGATGATTCCCGCTTCCTCGGTGAGGAAGAAGCTGTATTTCGACTGGGTCAGCTCAAGTGCCTCCGGGTCGAGCGGGCAGGCGCGGCGCAGGAGCGCGGCTGCCTGCGGCCCTTCGACCAGGATCAGCTTCATATGGGAAATGTCGAAGAGCCCGGCGGCCCGTCGCGTGTGAAGATGTTCCTTCATCACGCCCGGCGGATAGGTCAGCGGCATCGACCAGCCGGCAAAGCCGCCGAAGCGGGCGCCGGCCGCGACATGCAGCTCTTCGAGGGGAAGGCGTTTGAGATCGCCCGTATCGGTCATAGGCACTCCAGAGTCGCGCGTTACCCGCCGCTTTCGCGGCATTCTCGCGCCCCTCTGTCTGATGCCTGAGAGACTCGCGCAGCCGGAACCCTGTCAGCGGCGCTTACACCTTCGGCGCGGGGGCATGCCCCGACTTTCCAGAGTGTCTTAGCCGGCAAGCGGTTCTTTTGCCTGAGAGATTTCGGGCGATTTCCCCTTCGGCGGCAGCTTTCGCTGCTCTCTCCCGCGAACCGGCGGAGCCTTGCGACTCCCGACGCCCGGGACGCTAGCCGATCGCGACCGCCTTGTCACCCGGCGGCGGCGAATATTCCGATTGCGGCATTTCCGCCTATTCGCGCTCTTCGGCGAGCCTGCTGAGTTCGCGCTGCAGTCGAAGGATGATCTGGCCGTTGTCGGCATGCATGCGCTGCAGCTTCTCGAGCTGGGCGGCGATCGCCAGCAGCGGGTCGGGGCCGATGTCGTCGGCCGGCGCGTCGCCGACGCCGTGCAGCAGCCAGACGAGGTTGACGTTGAGGACGCCCTCGATGAGCTTCAGATGCTCGACGCTCGGCTCGGAACGGTCGCTTTCCCATTCCTGTATGGTCTTCGGCTTCACCCCGACCCGGCGCGCGACATGGGCGATCGACAGGCCTTTGGATTCGCGCGTGCGCGACATGCGCCCGCCGAGCGTATCGGCGTCAGGCGGCTCGTTCCGCAAGGTTCTGATAATGGCCATGGCGCGCTCCTGAACGTACCTCTGCTGCTGACTACACCGGTTTCGACCTGTAAAGGATGGCCGTCAAGCGACGGTGATTGCGCCAGACGCGCCGTGCTTCAGGGCTGGGCCGCCTTCTTCGCCCGACGCACCACCTGGTCGAGCGCGCCGAGGAAGGCGGAGCGGTCGCGGGGCGTGAAGCTCGCATTGTAGCCCTTGCTCTCGCCGGTCTCGCGAAGATGCTGACCGAGATTGCGCATCGCCAATGCCATGCCGATCGTGTCGGGCGTGAACGGCCGGCCGGTCGGCCCGAGCACGTGCACGCCCGCCGGCACCAGCCGCGCCGCCAGCGGCACGTCGGCGGTGACGGCGACGTCGTTTGGTTTGGCGTTCTCGACGATCCAGTCGTCGGCGGCGTCGAACTTTCCCGACACGACCACGTTGCGGATCATCGGATCGCGCGAGGGGCGCAGACCGCCATTCGACACGAACGTCACGGCAAGCCCGTGGCGCTCGGCGACCTTCACGACCTCGTCCTTCACCGGACAGGCGTCGGCGTCGACATAGATGATAGGCCTCGCAGGATCCCTCATCCCGGCAGATGACAACGCATGAGATCGACGCCAGAACCTTCGGCGGCCGTCAGCGTCAGCCTGTCGGGGGAGAGCAGGGAGAAGGTCAGCGTCCGCGTCTCGGCCTCGCCCTCGGCCACGCATTGCGCCTCGACAGTGGCGGAGCCGTTGGTCAGCGGCGTCTCGGCCATGTTGCACACGCTCTCGTAGCGCCTGATCGTGGTCGGCGTGATGACGGCCACCATCTCCAGCGGCTCCTGGTCGACCTTGGCGCAGTCGCTCGCCTGGCCGACCCAGACGCCGACATAGGCCGGGCCGACGCCGGCCGCGGCCGCCTTCGCCGCCGCGCGCGTGTCGGTCCTGAGCTTCTCGGGCGGCGAAAGTGCCGTCGCGGGGTCGCCGGTTACCACCGGTCGGTCGCCCTGCAACTCGTTGAGGCGCTTCTCCAGTTCCTCGGTCGCTTGCCTGAAGTCGTCCTGCGCCTTCTTGACGATCTCGCTGATCGAGGCGCCGAGCTTGTCGATCGTGGGCTGAGCATCCTTCAGCGCCTGTTCCGCCGCCTTGCGTGCGTCCTCGATCGCCGGTTGGGCGTCCTTCAAGGCCTGGTTGGCCGCATCCCGCAGCTTGTCCAGTCCTTCCTTCGCGGTTTCGATGGCCGGCTTCTCGGCTTCAGCGGCGGGCGGCGGGGAGGGTTGGGCTTCGGCCGCCGGCGGCGGATTAGGTGGTGCCTGAACGGCCTTCTCGTCCTCGCAGGCCACGAGCAGGGCGCTCGCGGAGAGCGCCCCGGCCATGAGGAAGGTTCGGAACGTCGTCATGTTATTCCTCCGCGGAAGCGTCGTGGCCCAAATCCCCAAGGCAACGATTGGTTCCTAGTAGACTACCACGCTCCTGATGCTCTCGCCCGCATGCATCAGGTCGAAGCCCTTGTTGATCTCGTCCAGCGTCAGCCGGTGCGTGATCATCGGGTCGATCTGGATCTTTCCGTCCATATACCAGTCGACGATCTTCGGCACGTCGGTGCGGCCGCGCGCGCCGCCGAAGGCGGTGCCCTTCCAGATGCGGCCGGTGACCAGCTGGAACGGCCGGGTGGAGATCTCCTGGCCGGCGCCCGCCACGCCGATGACGATCGACTCGCCCCAGCCGCGATGCGCGCATTCCAGCGCCTGGCGCATCACTTTGACGTTGCCGGTGCAGTCGAACGTGTAGTCCGCGCCGCCGATCTGGTCCGCCCCGCGCTTGGTGAGGTTGACGATGTAGGGCACGACGTCGCCGCCGATCTCGGCCGGATTGACGAAGTGCGTCATGCCGAACCTCTCGCCCCACGCCTTCTTGTCGTTGTTGATGTCGACGCCGATGATCATGTCAGCGCCGGCGAGCTTGAGCCCCTGGATGACATTGAGGCCGATGCCGCCGAGGCCGAAGACCGCCGCCGTCGAGCCGATCGTCACCTTCGCCGTGTTGATCACCGCGCCGATGCCGGTGGTCACCCCGCAGCCGATGTAGCAGATCGTGTCGAAGGGAGCCGCCGGATTGACCTTGGCCACGGCGATCTCGGGCAGGACGGTGAAGTTGGAGAAGGTCGAACAGCCCATGTAGTGGAAGATCTTGTCCTTGCCGATCGAGAAGCGGCTGGTGCCGTCCGGCATCAGGCCCTGGCCCTGCGTCGAGCGGATCGCGGTGCAGAGATTGGTCTTGCGCGAGAGACACGACGGGCAGGAGCGGCATTCCGGCGTGTAGAGCGGGATGACGTGGTCGCCCTTCCTGACGCTGGTCACGCCCTTGCCGACATCGACCACGATGCCCGCGCCCTCATGGCCGAGGATGGCGGGGAAGAGGCCCTCCGGATCGGCGCCCGAGAGTGTGAACTCGTCGGTGTGGCAGATGCCGGTCGCCTTGATCTCGACCAGAACCTCGCCCTCGCGCGGCCCTTCGAGGTCGACCTCCATGATCTCCAGCGGCTTGCCTGCGGCGACGGCAACGGCGGCACGGGCCTTCATGGGTGTTGTCTCCTCCTCTGATCGGCTGCGTCCTTGCTATCCAGTCGCCCCAGCGCATGCAACCTCCCGGGGTGGCGACTTTCCTCGCCTTGCCCACCGCACGCTTTTAGCCGGCTTGATGCAAGTCAAGGCGGCTGTGTGGGCAAGTCATTCATGTCAAAGTGGGTTTCGGGGGAGATCACCGGCTTGGCGGGCATCGCATTGAAGATCGTGTTGGTCGTCGCGCTTGCGGCGACGCTGGCCGATTGCGCGTCTCCGGTCGGCGCGGGCGCATCGGCCGCCGTCGTGCATGAGCCCAAGGCGCGGCCGTCGCCCCTCGTTGTCGGCAACTACTGCGGCTATGGCCGCCGCTTCGGAGACCTGAGCGCTCCGGCCGTCGATCGCCTCGACACGATCTGCAAAGCGCATGACGTCTGCTACATCTCCGGCCGCGATCGCTGTGCCTGCAATGGCGACCTGCTGACAGCGCTGGATGCCTATCTGGCGGATGGCGTTCCGGATGAGCGTGCCCGCCGCCGCGCCCGGCTGGTCGGGCTTACCATTCGCGCGATGACGCCATACTGCCGCGTCTTTCCGCACGGGCTGTTTCCCCGCCCGCGAGATCATCTGCTCAGCACGCTCCGGGATTGAGGGACATCCATGAACCCGATCGTGAGAGCGATTGCCCTGCTGCATGCCCTGACCGTGACCGCGGTGGTAGCGACCGGATGCGTGAGCGTCAGCCGCATCGGCACCATGACCGACCCGCAGTCTGCGCAGCGCACCACCTCCGACCCGTACCTCGCCAGGCTGGAGGAGCAGATGGAGCGCGGGGAACGGGTCCGTCGGGGATGGAGGGGAGGCGCGGCCGCGTCCGATCGGACGACCGTGCGAAGCGAAGCCGACCGCGGCCACAACACCCGGGAAGTCTCGGGATCGAACACGCGCCGCGAGACGACGGCTGCTTGGCGGACCTCGCGCGAGACCTTCTATCTCGCGCCGCGCGGCAAGTCGTCCGGCGATGCGCCTTTCGTCTTCTCCGGCCTTCAGGCGCAGACAGTCGAAATCCAACTCGTTCCCGTGGGCGGCATCTATTTTCGTCTCGAATTCACCTGCGACGGGGATCTCAAAGTCCGCTCTCCCTCAGGGATCAGTTCGCATCGGGCAGGGCGGTGGGTGACGCTCAGTCCCGGCGTCCAGGCCGGGAGCGGGGCGCACCTCACGCTTCTGCCGTCGCCCGGGCTGAAGCGCTGCGAAGGCTACGCGCATTATGCCGAAGGACGGCGCCCGTTCGGCATCGTCCGGCAGGAGACGGAGCAGCCGGCCGTAGCCCGCTTCAACGCGGAGTACCATCGCTGCGTCCTTCCGCGGGAAGTCAAAGACGATCCGGTCGCAAACATATTCTACGCGAGCGGATGGCTATCCGTTACGTGTCCCTTTCCCGTCGCTTCGCCGATGCTGCTGGCGTCCGAGCGGGCCGGGTTCGACGAGAAGGTGAGGTCGCTTCTCGGCACCGGGCTTCCCGCACGGTTCTATGCCGAGGGCGATCCCGAACTGCCGCTCGATTTCTCGCATGCCCCGCGCCTGTCGCAGATCTTCATCAGCTATCTCGACATAAAGGCCGATTTCTCCGGTCGCATACTCGACCGGCTTCTGCGCCACCACGCGGCGCGCGGGACGATCATCCGCATCCTCGCTTCGCAGGTGCTGGAGCGGGAGAAGGACAGGGCCATGCTGCGGCGGCTGGCGGCCGACTTTCCGAACGTCAGCTACAAGGTGCATCTCTGGAAGCCGCCGCTCCTCAGCACTCCCTCCGTCGCCCTGTCGCAGTACCACCGGGTCAATCACGCCAAGCTGCTGGCGGCGATTTCCGACGAGCCCGGCCGTTCCGTCGCTATTATCGGCGGACGCAACATCCATGACGGCTTCCTGTTCGACCGCCCTCTGGACCTGTCGTCCAATCCGTCCCTCCAGCAGTACGGTCAGGCGCGCGGCTTGACGCTGAACTACTATTCGAACTGGCGCGATCTCGATCTCGCCGTGTTCGACGACAGGACGGTGCGGCTTCTGACGGCGCACCTATCGACGCTCTGGGAGGATGACGCCGTGACCCGTGTGGTGCGTCCGTTCTCGGTCGCCGAGCGGGGCGATGCCTCCCCGCGCGAGGGCTTCGCACGGCATTTCCTGTCGGTGCCCTATACCGACGGCCGGGCGCTGGAGGACTACTACGTCGACCTTTTCGACGCCGCCCGTTCGCGCGTCGACATCGTTAACCCCTATCTCAACCTCACCGACCGCCTCAGGCGGGCGCTCGACCGCGCGCTCGACCGCGGGGTTGAGGTGACGATCGTCGGCCGCATCTCGCTCAAGGGCGACCTTGGCGGCAGTCTCATGACGGCGATCAACGAGGAGTTCGTCGAGCGCTACTTCGACCGGCTGACGATCTACAACTATCGCGACCCGAAGATCCTGCTGCATGCCAAGGTGCTGGCGATCGACGGCAGGCTGACCGTCATCTCTGGGGTGAACCTCAACAATCGCAGCTTCATCCACGACACCGAGAACGGACTGGTCGTCCTGGACAGGGATTTCGCCCGTCGCGTCGCGGCTGTGGTCGACCGGTTCAGGGCCGAGTCTGATCTCGTGACGGAAGCCCCCGAGGAGTCGCTGCTGCAGCTTCTGCTGCGTGCCAAGATGATCCGCGAAGCCTTGTGATACCGCCCCGAAGCTGAGCCGGCACGGCTTGTCGATACCGGCTTTCTGGTTGCTGCACGCCGGATGTACCCAGTGCCCGCTTGACCGGGGCCGCGCAGTCCATAAAAGGAACGCGCGTCCCGGGGGAAAAGCGTCGACATGTTCAAGAAGATCCTGATCGCCAACCGCGGTGAAATCGCCTGCCGGGTCATCAAGACGGCCCGCAGGATGGGCATCGCGACCGTGGCGGTCTATTCCGACGCCGATCGCGACGCGCTCCATGTCGAGATGGCCGACGAGGCGGTCCATATCGGTCCCGCCCAGGCCGCCCAGAGTTATCTCGTTCCCGAGAAGATCATCGCCGCGTGCAAGCAGACGGGCGCCGAGGCGGTCCACCCCGGCTACGGCTTCCTCTCCGAGCGCGCCTCGTTCTGCGCCGCGCTGGAAAAGGAGGGCATCGTCTTCATCGGCCCGAAGCCGAAAGCCATCGAGGCGATGGGCGACAAGATCGAATCGAAGAAGTTCGCCAATGCCGCCAAGGTGTCGACCGTGCCCGGCTATCTCGGCGTCATCGACGATGCCGACCACGCGGTGAAGATCGCCAACGACATCGGCTATCCGGTGATGCTGAAGGCCTCGGCCGGCGGCGGCGGCAAGGGCATGCGCATCGCCTGGAACGACGCCGAGTGCCGCGAGGGCTTCCAGTCGTCGAAGAACGAGGCGAAGTCGTCCTTCGGCGACGACCGCGTCTTCGTCGAGAAATTCGTGGTCGACCCGCGCCACATTGAGATCCAGGTGCTGGGCGACGGCCACGGCAACGTCATCTATCTCGGCGAGCGCGAATGCTCGATCCAGCGCCGCAACCAGAAGGTCGTGGAAGAAGCGCCGTCGCCCTTCCTCGACGAGGCTACGCGCAAGGCCATGGGCGAGCAGTCGGTGGCGCTGGCCAAGGCCGTCGACTACCAGAGCGCCGGCACGGTCGAGTTCATCGTCGACAAGGACAAGAATTTCTACTTCCTCGAAATGAACACCCGCCTGCAGGTCGAGCACCCCGTGACGGAACTCGTCACCGGCATCGACCTTGTCGAACAGATGATCCGCGTGGCCGCCGGCGAGAAACTCTCGATCCGCCAGTCCGACGTGCAGATGCATGGCTGGGCGGTCGAAAGCCGCCTCTATGCCGAGGACCCGTACCGCAACTTCCTGCCGTCGATCGGCCGCCTCACGCGTTACCGTCCTCCTGCCGAGGGGAAAACGGGCGACGTGATCGTTCGCAACGACACCGGCGTGGTCGAGGGCGCCGAGATCTCGATGTATTACGATCCGATGATCGCCAAGCTGTGCACCTGGGCGCCCGACCGGATCGAGGCGATCGACGCCATGTCCGAGGCGCTCGACCAGTTCGTGGTCGACGGCATCGAGCACAACATCCCCTTCCTGGCGGCCCTCATGCAGCATCCGCGCTGGCGCGAGGGACGGCTGTCGACGGGCTTCATCGCCGAGGAGTTTCCGGACGGCTTCGCGCCACTGACGCCGGACCCGGACGACAAGCGCGTCCTCGCCGCCGTGGCGCTTGCCGCCGAACTTCTGCGCCGCGACCGGCTCGACCGGTTGGGCGGACGTCTGGCGCCGCATTCCGGCGAGATCAAGCCGGACTGGGAGATCCGCGTCGGCGACGACTACGTCAAGGCGAAGATCTTCGACGGCATGGCCTCCGTGCCAATGGAACTCGACCTGTCGCTCGGCGGCGGCAGGCCGGTCACGGTCATCTCCAGCTGGCGGCCGGGCGAGCCGGTGTGGAATGGCACGATCGGCGGCCGCAAGGTCTCGGCGCAGGTGCGCACGGTGCCCAACGGCTACCGGCTGGCGTGGAAGGGCATGTCGGTGACCGCCCGCGCCATGCTGCCGCGCACCGCGGAACTCGAACGCCTGATGCCGGTGAAGCTTCCGCCTGACACGTCCAACCTGCTGCTCTGCCCGATGCCGGGCATGCTGGTCTCGCTCGCGGTGGCCGAGGGCCAGGAGGTCAAGGCCGGCGAGACGCTGGCCGTGGTGGAAGCCATGAAGATGGAGAACGTGCTGCGCGCCGAGCGCGACCTGACCGTCTCCAAGATCAACGCCAAGCCGGGCGATAGCCTGGCGGTCGATGCGGTGATCATGGAATTCGCCTGAGAGCACAGGGTGCCGGACGCCTATATCATCTGCGGCACGCCGCGCACCGGCAGCACACTGCTCTGCCGCCTGCTGAAGGCGGCAGGAGCCGGCGATCCGGACTCGTTCTTCGGCCGGCGATTCATTCCCGAATGGGCGGAAGGCTGGGACTTGCCGGGGGCAGAGAGCATGTCGCCGGAGGCTTTTGCGCGAGCCTATCTCGACGCGGCGATCGAGGCGGGGAAGGGCGGCACGAACGTCTTCGGCCTGAGGCTGATGCGCGAGAACGTGGTCGACCTCGATGAATTCGTCGACCTCGTCCATCCCGGCCTTCCCCCCGGCCGTGCCCGTTTCGAACGCGTCTTCGGGCCGCTGCTCTACGTCCACCTGTCGCGCCGCGACAAGGTCGGTCAGGCGATCTCGCTGGTGAAGGCCGAGCAGTCCGGCCTGTGGCACGTCGCTCCGGACGGCAGCGAACTCGAACGCCTCGCCCCGCCGAAGGAGCCGGAATACGACTTCGCGCAGCTGCATCGCGAGGTGACGGAACTGGATAGCTTCGACGCGGCGTGGAACGTCTGGTTCGCGGAGCAGGGGATCGAGCCGCACCGGATCGCCTATGAGGACCTGTCGGCCGATCCGGCCGGCGAACTGGCGCGGCTCTGCGCTGCGCTCGGGATCGCCGCGCCCGATGCCGTCGACGTGAAGCCGGCGGTGGCGAAGCTGGCGGATGCAACGAGCCGCGACTGGGCGGAAAGATATCGACGCGAGGCTGACCCGAAACGCTAGGCGCGGACGGCAAGTGCCAGGGACGGTTTGATTTTTTCGCACGAAGGCGTCGCCCGTGCGAGGTTTGCGCGGGCGGAAGCAAAGCAGACTGTTCCCCCGGGTGCCCCCTACGATGTGTCTCGGATTTCGACCGGCCGGGAGGCACCTTCCCGGAGTCTCCGCATGAACGCGTCGAGCCCGTGGAGCGGGTTGGCGCCGTCCCCGGCCTCGGAGGCCTGGCCCTGCCGCCAGACCGAAACACGGCGGAGATAGGCGGCCATGCCGCTGATGACCAGCGCCAGCGCGCGCAGCGAGGCGGCGATGTCCAGTGCATCGGCGGGGTCGGTGCCGTAGCGGACATTGGGCAGAGCGGGCGACCAGAGTCGGCCGGCCGTGTTCCATGTCGATCCGGCGACGTAGTCCCGCGCGATCAGGTCGGCCTGCCGGGCGGCCCACAGGACGCAGAAGCGGACCCAGGGCGTGTCACCTGCGGATTTTTCGGCGAGAGCGGCAATGGCAAGCAGCGTCGAGACGATGCTCATCAGCACCTCTTGCCGCCTCCCTGTCTTCGCCCTCCAAGCCATCTCCGGCTCCAATCGTTGCATCGGCCGTATGGTCCGTCAGGTCGGAAGGGGTGGGGATAAGTATTTTTGCAGGTCGAACGGAAACAAGGGGTTGGCGGGAAGAGGGGCGAAATCGGTCCACGAGGAGAGCTAGTTATCCTTCGCGTGGCTTATGCTTCGCCCGCCCCCTCCACCACGCTTCGCGTGGTCCTCCTCCCCCGCTTCGCAAGGGAGGATGGGCTGCCGCGCGCCGTCTTCCCGGCGGCCGGAGGCCAGCCGGGAACCATTGGCCGCCGGTAAGTGGGCACTGCCGGAAATGCCGCGGAGGCGTTTTGGCGTGTAGCCGGAGAGAAGAATGGATACCGGCTGGCCTTCGGCCGCCGGCATGACGGAGGCTTGTGCGGGGGACGACCCTCCGACCGCCGGCATGACAGCGGTTCGTGTGTCACGACCCTCCACCGCCCCGGCCGGGGACCGCCGAAAATAGTGGAGCGGATATACGCGGCGTGCCAAGTGCGGGACCTCGCCACGTTCCCTCGCCGCCAGTGTGACGCCGTGTCGGCTGTGCCGAGACGGGCAGTGGCCACGGGCAACGGGATTGCCAGAGCAGCAGAGGCTCCGAGAATTCACGCGGTGCTTGCATAAGAAGGATAGGGCAATCTATTATTGCATCCATTCGGGGGGGCGGGGATTGCAAAATGCCGAGCTGGACGGAGACCGAAGTGTTCCTGGCGGCGTCGCTGGTGGTCAACGCGTTCCTGGCCTACTGCCTGTATGCCGTTTCCTGGAGTCTGACGGCCAAGGGACTAACCTTCATCGCAGCTTTGGTCTTCAACGCGCTGCTGTTTCCGGTCAATGTCAATTCATTGTCTTCGGAGTATTTTGGATATAAGATCGATATTCGGCTCTGCCGGTTGCTTGGGACATGTGGGTCGATGCCCGCCGCAGGGCCGGGGGAGCCGACGCATCCCTTCCCGGTTGGCGGCGTCGACCTCGTCCAGGTCTGTAGGATGGGGCTCAATGCCGGCTATGATGGCTGGTCCGACGGATTCGAGTTCCGGTCTTATGTCGCCGAAGCGAAAAGGCGCCTCAAGTCGATCGACGACTGTCGCATGGTACTGGGACTTCCAAAGCTGGCGGACGAGGTAGCCGAGAGGAAGCGTATCGAAGAGGAGCAGCGCATCAAGAGCCTCGATCGCGCCAGCCTCTGCGCCGAGGCGCTGGACGAGGTCGGCGGCGAATGGGATTTGTCGGACGCTGCGTGGGGAGCGGTCAAAGAAGCTCAGGGCAGAGGATACAGCAGGGAAAGCTGTCTGATGGCGATGGGCCGGACGAACCCGGGCGGATCGGCGGGAGGCCTGCCCGGATGGCCGAGCCAGAACAGCGCGACGCCATCCTTCCCGACCGGCTATATCCGCAACGCCAAGTCCACTTTCGCCAATCTCCGCGAAAACCCCGGCACATCGTCGCGCATCGTGATGAGACTGGCCAACGGCACCGAAGTCGTCCTTCTCGGCACGAAGGCGTCGCCCATGACCGGCCATGCCTATTGCCGCGTCCTGACGAATGCGGGCGTTCCGGGCTACGTGGACCATGAACTCGTCGACGGAAACTGCTTCCTCAACGCCGCTCAGACGAGCTACCTCGTGGCGGCCGAGCGCCAGGAGAAGATGGAAGCGTTCCGGCTGTTCAGGGACATTGCGGTGGTCGGACTCGGCCTCGCGCTGACACGGAAATAATACGCCCGGCGAGTATCGCTACACCAGCTCCACCTCGACCACCCCCGGCACCGCGCGCATGGCGGCGGCGATGCGGGGGTCGATGCGGTAGCGGTTGGGGAGTTCGATTTCGACTTCGCCCTCGCCTTCGCCCTTGAGCACCACGAAGGACACCTGGCTCTCGCCGCGCTGCTGCAACTGCGATGACAGCGTGTTGAGGGGCGCGGGGTCGCGCAGGAAGATGCGCAGCGCCCTCTGGTGCCTGGCGGCCTCCTCGTCGAGCGCCTGCACGGAGTTGACGCGCAGGTTGACGCCCTCCGGCCGGTCCTCCGCCGCGACGGTGATGACCACCGACTTTCCCTCGACCAGGAGGTCGCGGTACTGCGCCAGCGTCTCGGAGAACAGCACCGCCTCGTATTGCCCGGTCATGTCGGAGAACTGCACCACGCACATCTTGTTGCCGGTGCGGGTTTTGCGCTCCTTGGCCGACGTCACGGTTCCCGCCAATCGCCCGGCCGACGCGCCGCGCTTGACCGCGGCCTGGAAATCGGCCCAGCCCTGGACGCGCATCTTGTCGAGAACGGCCCGGTATTCGTCCAGCGGATGCGCCGAGAGGTAGAAGCCGACCGCGGCGAATTCGCGCTGCAGGCGCTCCGCCGGAAGCCAGACCTCGGCGGCGGGAAGATGCAGCTTCTGCTGCCGCGCCGCCGAGGCCGAGCCGAACATGTCCGACATGCCGAGCGCGGCGTCTTCGGAAGCGCGCGAAGCAAGGCCCATCATGCGCTCGATGCCCGCCATCATCGCCGCGCGATCGTGGCCGAAACAGTCGAAAGCGCCGGCCTGGATCAGGCTCTCGAACACCCGCTTGCCGACGATCTTGGGGTCGACGCGCTCGCAGAAATCCTCGAGATCGGAAAACTGCTTCTCGCGCCGCTTCTCGACGATGTGGCGGACCGCTGCCTCGCCCACCCCCTTGATGGCGGCGAGCGAATAGAAGATGCGGTTGCCGTCGACCTCGAAATCGCGGAACGAGGTTTTCACCGAAGGCGGCACGACCTCGATGCCGAGGCGCATGGCGTCGTTGCGGAATTCCGACAGCTTGTCGGTATTGCCCATGTCGAGCGTCATCGACGCGGCGAGGAACTCGACCGGATAGTGCGCCTTCAGGAACGCTGTCTGGTAGGAGACCAGGGCATAGGCCGCCGCGTGCGACTTGTTGAAGCCGTAGTCGGCGAATTTCGCCAGGAGGTCGAAGATGAAGTCCGCCTGCGGCTTCTGCACGCCGCGCTCGACGGCGCCGGAGACGAAGCGCTCGCGCTGCTGGTCCATCTCGGCGCGGATCTTCTTGCCCATCGCGCGGCGCAGCAGGTCGGCTTCGCCGAGCGAATAGCCGGCCAGCTCCTGCGCGATCTGCATCACCTGTTCCTGGTAGACGATGACGCCTTGCGTCTCCTTCACCAGGTGGTCGATCTTCGGATGGATCGAGGCGATCTCCTCCTCGCCGTGCTTGCGGGCATTGTAGGTGGGGATGTTCTCCATCGGCCCGGGCCGGTAGAGCGCCACCAGCGCGATGATGTCCTCGATCCGGTCCGGCTTCATGCCGATCAGCGCCTTGCGCATGCCCGCCGATTCCACCTGGAATACGCCGACCACCTCGCCGCGCGACAGCATCGCGTAGGTCTTCGGATCGTCGAGCGGCAGGAGCGCGAGGTCGATCTCGATGCCGCGCCGGCGGATCAGCTTGACCGCGGTCTCCAGCACGGTGAGCGTCTTGAGGCCGAGGAAGTCGAACTTGACCAGGCCGGCATCCTCGACCTTCTTCATGTTGAACTGCGTGACCGGCATGTCGGAGCGCGGGTCGCGGTACATCGGCACGAGCTCGGAGAGCGGCCGGTCGCCGATGACGATGCCGGCGGCGTGCGTCGAGGCGTGGCGGTAGAGGCCTTCGAGCTTCTGGGCGATGTCGAGCAGCGTCTGGACAACCGGCTCCTTGTCGACCTCCTCCTGGAAGCGCGGCTCGGCGGCGATCGCATCGGCCAGCTTGACCGGGTTGGCCGGGTTCTGCGGCACCATTTTGCACAGCCGGTCGACCTGGCCGTAGGGCATCTGCAGCACGCGGCCGACGTCGCGGAGAACTGCACGGGCCTGCAGCGTGCCGAAGGTGATGATCTGGGCGACCTGGTCGCGGCCGTATTTGCCCTGGACGTAGCGGATGACCTCGTCGCGGCGGTCCTGGCAGAAGTCGATGTCGAAGTCGGGCATCGACACGCGGTCGGGATTGAGGAAACGCTCGAACAGCAGCGAGAACCGCGTCGGGTCGACGTCGGTGATGGTGAGCGCATAGGCGACCAGCGAGCCGGCGCCCGAACCGCGCCCCGGCCCGACGGGGATCCCTTGCGCCTTGGCCCACTTGATGAAGTCGGACACGATGAGGAAGTAACCCGGGAACTTCATCTTCTGGATGATGCCGATCTCGTATTCCAGCCGCTCGGCATATTGTTGGCGGGAAAAGCCCTCGGTCAGGCCGCGCGTCGCCAGCCGCATCGCCAGGCCTTCGCGGGCCTGGCGGGCAAGTTCTTCCGCCTCAGCGCGCTCGGCGGCCTCGGCGTCCGCCACGTCGGCGCCGGCGAAGCGCGGCAGGATCGGCTTGCGGTTCTTCGGATAGTACGAGCATCGCATCGCGATCTCGATCGTGTTGTCGAGCGCTTCGGGCAGGTCGGCGAACAGCGCCGCCATCTCCGCCTGGCTGCGCAGGTGATGGTCCGGAGTGAGCCTGCGCCTGTCGTCGACCGCCACGACCGAGCCTTCGGCGATCGCCATCAGCGCGTCGTGCGCGTCGAAATCCTCTCGCGTCAGGAAGAACGCCTCGTTGGTGGCGACGAGCGGCAGCCGCCGGTCGTAGGCGAGCGCCACGGTCGCCGCCTCGACCGCCCTGTCGTAGCCGGCCGGGCGCTGCAGCTCCACGTAGAGGCGGTCGCCGAAGATGCCGGCGAGAAGGTCGAGCCGCTCGGCCGCGACGTGCTGGTGGTCGTCCTTCAGCGCAGCGCCCACCGGCCCGCCTTCGCCGCCGGTGAGGCAGATGATGCCGTCGGCGAGTTCGGCCAGCCAGGCGGTGCCGACCTGGACGCCGGCGTCGGGCGGATTGTCGAGATAGGCGCGGCTGACCAGGCGCACGAGATTGGCGTAGCCCGCCTCGGTCGCTGCGATGAGAACCAGGGGAAAGACGTTGCGCGGCTTCTTGTGACCTGGACTTGCATCCGCGGTCGAACCCGCGAAGGCAACGTCGAGCTGGCAGCCGATGATCGGCTGGACGCCGTCCTTGGAGGCGTATTGGGCGAACTCCAGCGCGCCGAACAGGTTGTTGGTGTCGGTGACCGCGATCGCCGGCAGCCCGTCCTTGAGCGCATGCGCGACGATCTTCTTCAATGGCAGCGCGCCTTCGAGCAGCGAATAGGCCGAATGGACGCGCAGGTGGATGAAGGGCCGCGCGACTGCCGGCGCGCGCGCCACAGGCTGGCCGGCCCCCGAGAGGCCTGCCAACTCGCGCCGCAGCGGGTCCCTGATCCGCCGTTCTTCCGCCATCGTATCCTGCCCGCCGTCGCCGCTTCGACTCAGGGTGCATTGTCGGGCATTGCGCCGTGCCGCGTCCAGCGATGATCGCCGTGATGGGCCTTTTCCTCACAGGCGCCGACGATGCCGTCGCGTCAATTTGTCCGGAACCTGAACGCGTCGGGGAAGTTGTCCCGCACCAAAGGACAGCGAGGACCGATGATGACCAGAACCCTGAAAGTGCTTCTTCTGGCGGCTTGCATTGCCCCGGCCGGCGGCTTTGCCGCGCATGCGAACGACGGCGAATTCCTCGGATCGCTGGAAGGCAACTGGGCGGGCAAAGGCACCGTCAAGGTGCGTGCGAACTCCGATCCGATCAACGTCAACTGCACGTTCTCGACCGATACCAGCGACACGTCGCTTTCGCTCGACGGCAAGTGCCGCGGCCTCGTGATCGTCTCGCGTGCCATTTCGGCCGACCTGACGGCCAGCGGCACCAGCTACAAGGGCAGCTATACGGGCGCCGGCACGGGCGTGGCGGGCCTTTCCGGCAAGCGTTCGGGCGATGCGATCAACCTCGGCATCCGCTGGGCGAAGGAAGTGAACGGCGACCGCGCGGCGCAGATGACCGTCGAGAAGGTCGGCGAAAACGGGCTGCGCCTGACGACGGTGGACGAGGACCCGAAGTCGGGCGAGCGCGTCGTTACCAGCCGCATCGATCTGCGACGGACCTAATCCTCCAGCGCGTCGGGCGGGTGCGCGTTGCGGCCCTTGCCGAACGTGTAGCCGGTCTCGACGGCGGCGCGGCCGAACTTGCCGCGCAGGATGTCGATGGCGCCTTCCGCCTTCGCCCGCTTGCCGGCCTGCGCGTCGAGCAGGTCCGGCGGGTCGGCTCGCGCGTCGTCGGTGAGGTCCGAGACGCCGATGCCGATGAGCCGATAGCGAGTGCCGTCGGTCTCCTTCGCGAGCAGCTCGCGGCCGGTGGCGAAGATGCGGTCGGCGAGACGGGTCGGGTCGGCGAGCTGCCGGTTGCGGGTGCGCAGCTTGAAATCCTGCGTCTTGAGCTTGAGCACCACGGTGCGGCCGGCAATGCCGGACTTCTTCAGCCGTGCCGACACTTTCTCCGACAGCGCCCGCAGGATCGGCACGAGGTCGGCCGCCGTGGACAGGTCCTCGTTGAAGGTGGTCTCGGCGGAGACGCTCTTGGCCTCGCGCTCGACATGGACGGCGCGCTCGTCCTCGCCGCGCGACAGGTGATAGAGCCGGTCGCCCATCGTGCCGTAGCGCCGCATCAACTCGGTCCGCTCCATCCGCTGCAGCTGGCCGATCGTGCGCAGCCCGTCGCGCTCCAGTACCGCGGCGAAGGTCTTGCCGACGCCCCAGATCAGCGTCACCGGCTGGCCGGCGAGGAAGTAGACCGCCTCCGCCTCGCCGATGACCGAAAAGCCGCGCGGCTTGTTGAAGTCGGAGGCGACCTTGGCGAGGAACTTGCAGTAGGAGAGGCCGACCGAAACGGTAATGCCGATCTCCTTCTCGACCTGCCGGGCGAAGCGTGCCAGCACCAGGGCAGGGGGCATGCCGTGCAGGCGCTCGGTGCCCGCGAGGTCGAGGAAGGCCTCGTCGATCGAGATCGGCTCGACCAGCGGCGTCAGCGCCTGCATCAGCTGGCGCACCTCGCGCCCGACGCGGACGTATTTCTCCATGTCCGGCTTGATCACCACCGCCTGCGGGCAGGCTTCGAGCGCCTTGAACATCGGCATCGCCGAACGCACGCCGTGGATGCGGGCGATGTAGCAGGCGGTGGAGACGACGCCGCGCTTGCCGACGCCGATGATCACCGGCTTGTCGGCAAGCGCGGGATTGTCGCGCTTCTCCACCGAGGCATAGAACGCGTCGCAATCGATATGCGCGAGGTGGAGAGAATAGAGCTCCGGGTGTGCTGCGAGGCGGGGGCTGCCGCAGCGTTCGCAGCGCCGCGCCGCCTTCGATTGCAGCGTCAGGCAATCGCGGCAGAAACCATGCGCGGGGTCGTTGACAGACGGCATGATGCCTGAGAACATAGAGTGAACACGCGCGATGATAGAAGAGCAGGGGGCGGTCGGCAAGCCCGGCCGGAGGTATGACGATGGCTGCTGACAGCATCCTGCCGCTGACGCCAGAGCGCTGGCCCGATTTCGAGGATCTCTTCGGCAAGCAGGGCGCATGCTACGGCTGCTGGTGCACCTATTTCCGCCTGCCGCCGGCGGCGCGGCGGCAGAGCGACGGGCAGCGCAACAAGGACCATATCCGCAACCGGATCATGGCCGGGCCGCCGCCCGGCCTGCTCGCCTATTCCGAGGGCCGCGCCGTCGGCTGGATGCAGATCGGCCCGCGCGCCGATGTGCCCGAGTGGAACAACGCGCGGCGGGTCTCGGCGCCGCTCGCCCCCGACGAAGCGGCCGATCCGTCTGTCTGGGCGATCTCGTGCTTCTTCCTGCGTTCTTCGGCGCGGGGCAGGGGGCTGACGCATCGCCTGGTCGAGGCGGGCCTGCGCTACGCCGCGGCGGAAGGTGCGCGCATGGTGGAAGCATGCCCGATCGACCACTCGAAGGATTCGCGCTCGGTCGGCCTGTTCGTCGGTTCGACCCGGGTGTTCGAGACGGCCGGGTTCTCGACAGTGGCGACCCGCAAGGCGGGCCGGCCCCTTATGCGCTACGACCTGTAGGGTCAGATGCCCAGCGCGCGGACGATCATCGGCGTTGCCTCGCGCCAGTCCTCGACCACGTGCACGCCGGCGGGAGGCGCGGGGATCAGCGCCCGGAGCGACGTGTCGGACATCAGGTGGAACAGATGCGCGTCCGGCACGCGCTCCATCGCCGACACGAGATTGCGCGGCTGGTCGTCGACGAAGGCGACCGGCCGCATGTTCGGTCCGCGCAGGCGCTCGATCGCCGGTCCCTTGGCCATTTCCGTGGTGAGCAGCGGATACTGGAAGCCGAGCCCGTCGAGATGCGCGATGCGCGCGGCGCGGTGGCGGTGCGGCATCGCGGTCAAGAGGATGATTTCCGCCCTGTCGCCGATGGACGCCAGTGCTTCGGCCGCCCCTTCCGTCAGGGTCTGCCACTCCGACTGGGCGACGAAGAAGGCGTCGATCAGCTCGCTCACCCGCGCCGGGTCCGCCGGAACGCCGGACGCCAGTTCGATCACGTTGCCATGAAGACGGAAATTGTCGAGGTTGAGCCGGTATCCGCGGCCTTCCAGATAGCGCGGAAACGGGCGGATGAAGTCGAGGACAACGTCGTCGACGTCGAGCACCAGGAGCGGCCTGTCGTCATGCGACAGTTCCTCGATCTGGCGAAGCGTTTCGGGATCGTCGCTCAACTGGACCTCTCGTATTCACTGTCGCCGAAGGGCAGCGCCCGGCAGGCGCGGGCGACCTCGGCCGCATCGATGCCGGCTGCCTCGGCGAACTGGATGAGCGTCGGCTCGTGCGCCAGCAGGAACTGCAGCACTCCGGCCAGGAAGCCCGGCTGGCGCGCCGCGGCGCGGATGTCCTTCGCCTCGATGCCGGTGATCGCGAGGAACCGCGGCAAGAGCACGGCGTCCGACGCGATGAAGCCGAGCGCGCGGATTGCCAGCGCTTCGGCTGCCTCGCGTTCCTGCCCCGTCTTCGCCATCCGCACCTGCTCCGGTTTCGCCATCGCGGCAGACGAATATGGCCAGCCGGCCGGGACTGCAAGCGCGGCCGGCCCCGATTACCGTTTCGTCAATGAAATCACCATATAGTGCACTCCGGAGAGTCGCGTCGCTGGCGGGGCGCGCAGACCGGGGTGTCGAACACGGCCACGGTCGAGAGGGACGATAGCGCAATGCCCAAGAAGGTGATGATCGTCGAGGACAACGAGCTGAACATGAAGCTCTTCCGCGACCTGATCGAGGCGACCGGTTACGAGACGGTGCGCACCCGCAACGGGCTCGAGGCGCTCGATCTCGCCCGCGCCCACCGCCCCGACCTGATCCTCATGGATATCCAGCTTCCGGAAGTATCCGGACTGGAAGTCACGAAATGGCTGAAGCAGGACGACGACCTGCATTCGATTCCGGTCATCGCCGTCACCGCCTTCGCGATGAAGGGCGACGAGGAGCGAATCCGGCAGGGCGGCTGCGAGGCCTATATCTCCAAGCCGATATCGGTGCCGAAATTCATCGAGGTCATCAAATCCTATCTCGGGGACGCCTGATGCGCGTCCGTCTTCCTGGAGCATTCGACCGATGACAGCACGTATTCTCGTCGTCGACGACGTGCCGGCCAATGTGAAGCTGCTCGAGGCCCGGCTACTGGCCGAGTATTTCGAGGTCCTGACCGCGTTCAACGGCGCGGACGCGATCGACATCTGCGAGAACGGCAAGGTCGATGTCGTCCTGCTCGACGTGATGATGCCGGACATGGACGGGTTCGAGGTCTGCCGCCGGCTGAAGTCGGACCGCAACACGTCGCATATCCCGGTCGTCATGGTCACGGCGCTCGACCAGGTCTCCGACCGCATCCGCGGGCTCGAGGCCGGCGCGGACGACTTCCTCACCAAGCCGGTCAACGACCTGCAGCTTCTGACCCGCGTGCGCAGCCTCGTGCGTCTGAAGATGCTGACGGACGAACTCAGGCTGCGCGCGTCGACCACGCGCAGCATCGGCATTGAGGAGCTCCTCGGCAGGAAGGATCCGCTGGGCGATGTCCGGGCTCGACTGCTTCTCGTCGATCAGCGTGCCCCTTCGCAGCAGCGGCTCACCGACATGCTGCTGCCTTTCGCCGATGTCGAGACCGTGTCCGATCCGCAGGAGGCGCTCTTCCGGGCCGTCGAGGGTGATTTTGAAGCGGTGGTCATCGCCACCGGCCTGACCGGTTTCGATCCGCTGCGCCTGTGCTCGCAGCTCCGCTCGCTCGATCGCACGCGGTTCCTGCCGATCGTGCTCATCGCCGAACCCGGCGAGGACAATCTGGTGATGCGCGGCCTCGACCTCGGCGTTAACGACTACGTGACCCGGCCGGTCGACGAACTCGAACTGACGGCGCGACTGCGCACCCAGATCCGCCGCAAGCGCTACAATGAGGAATTGCGCTCCAGCGTCGCCCAGACCATTGAGATGGCAGTGACGGACGGGCTGACGGGCCTGCACAACCGGCGCTATCTCGACAGCCACCTGGCGACGCTGTTCGAGCGGGCCGGCGCGCGGGGCCGTCCGCTGTCGCTCATGATCACCGACATCGACCGGTTCAAGCCGATCAACGACACCCACGGCCATGCCGCCGGCGACGAGGTGCTGCGCGATTTCGCGCGGCGGCTGCGCAAGAACGTGAGGGGCATCGACCTGGCCTGCCGGTTCGGCGGCGAGGAGTTCGTCGTCGTCATGCCCGACACCGAGCCGCACATCGCCGAGAAGGTCGCCGAGCGCATTCGCCACGAGATCGAGAGCCAGCCCTTTGCCATCGGGGGAGGCACGCAGACCGTGCAGGTCACGGTGAGCATCGGTGTTGCATCGATGATCCCGGGCAAGGACAGCGTCGATACCCTGGTGAAGCGGGCGGACGCGGCTCTCTACGAGGCCAAGAACGGCGGCCGCAATCGCGTCGTCGCCAAGGCCGCCTGAGAGACTGCCGGAAGTCCATTCTCGCGGCCATCGGATGGCGTTGTCTGCGCTTCCGGGGCTCACGCATCAGTCGATCTGAGCGAGCGAGGTCAGCCCTCTGGAGTCCGGGTTCCGCTGCGCGACCCTGGAATGACGTTTGAAAGCGGTCGATCCGGGACGGAATTTACCGTGTTTTGCGTGATTCGCTCTCAAACCTTAAGAAAGTATTGATTTTCAAGCGATCTTGCGCGATTGTCATCGCGGGTAGGGACGGCATTGCGATGGGGAAACAGCCGCATCCGTCCGAATATGCCCCATGATGCTCAGGTCCGCCGCATCTCCTGGGTTCCGTGGGGTCGGCCGGCCGGCGCTGGCACATAGTGGACTCCTCGTACCGCTGCCAGTTGTCGGCCGGCCCCCTTTCTCAATTCATCCCGAACGTGAGCCTGTTAGGCGATATCGCTGGCCCGCAAACGAAAAACGCCGCCCGAAGGCGGCGTATTCGTTATCAGGCAGGCCCGATCGGCCTACTTGATCTTGGTTTCCTTGAACTCGACATGCTTCTTTGCGACCGGGTCGTATTTGCGGAACGACATCTTGTCGGTCTTGGTGCGGCTGTTCTTGCTCGTCACGTAGAAGAAGCCGGTGTCGGCGGTCGAGAGAAGCTTGATCTTGATGTTGGCGGCTTTTGCCATGACTTGTGTCCGTATCTTAAGTGTGGGTCACTTCGCGCGCAAGCGCCAAGCGTCGTGCCCGGCCGCGGAAAACTGAGCCGGACACATACGGATTGGCCGCGGAAAGTCAAGAGCGTGACGGGCCGCGTGCGATGCGAACCGCGACGAGCAGCAGGTAGGCGGCGAAGAATGCGCCGATCGTCCAGCCGAAGCCGGGCGGTCCGAACGCATCGAGGCCGAGACCGATGGCCTGGGGCCCTGCCAGCATGCCGATGCCGTAGCAGAACACAAAGGCGGCGTTGGCCGATGCCAGGTCGCGGCCGTGCAGTTGCGAGCCGAGATGCGCCAGCCCAACCGTATAAAGCGCCGCGACCGCACCGCCCCAGACGAAAAGCAGCGCGGCCATCAGCGTCCAGCTCTGCTCGACGAGCGGCATGACCAGCATGCCGGCGAGACCCGCCGCGGCGCAGCCGACGAGGACGCGCCGACGGTCCCTGATCCGATCGCTCAGCATGCCGAGCGGCACCTGGAACAGGACGTTTCCCAGTCCGATCATTGACAGGAGCAGGGCGGCGTCGGCTTCGGAATAGCCGACGCGCGAGCCGTAGAGCGGAAACAGCGCGAAGCCTCCCGTCTCGACGGCACCGAAGACGAACACCGCGGCCGTCGCCGTCGGCACCAGCCAGACATAGCGCATGAAGTGGCCGCCCTCGCTGTGGCCGCTGGGGATGCGCGGACTCTGCCGCCATGCGATCAGCACCGGCAGCATGCCGGCGATGACGAGGCCGAAGGCGATGGCAAACGGCCGCAATCCCTGGCTGCCGATTTGGGCGAACAGCCACGGCCCGAAGGCGAAGCCGAGCGACAGCATCGTCGCGTAGACGCCCAGAACCATGCCGCGCCGGCGTGGCGGGGCCGAGACGTTGATCCAGTATTCCGACAGGATGAACACCACCGTCAGCGCGATATGCAGGATCGCCCGCAACGGGAACCACATCCAGAACTCGGTCGCGAAGTGGAAACCGACGAAGGACAGAGCGCCGACGAGCATCGACACCGCTAGCGTCGGCACGACCCCGAAGCGCACGCCGAGCGGGGTCGCAAGCGGCGCTGCGGCGATCGAGGCGAGGCCCGCCGCGGCCGTGTTCAGCCCGATCATCGTCGCGGAATGCCCGCGCTGTTCGAGTACGACGCTGAGCAGCGGCACGCCGAGCCCGATGGCGATTCCGACCACACTGATCGAGCCGATCGCGGCGGCGAGCGAAAGCAGCCGAAGCGGCGGTTCGTCCGCTCCCGGGGGAACTGGCGGCGCGGTGGTCATGGCGAGAGGTGGGTC
The DNA here is from genome assembly GCA_019635735.1 of Mesorhizobium sp. Lineage (GTDB taxonomy): Bacteria > Pseudomonadota > Alphaproteobacteria > Rhizobiales > Rhizobiaceae > Mesorhizobium_A. Next base: position 154,603 of record JAHBYX010000001.1, on the reverse strand, counting down.
AGACGAGATCGCGCAGCATGCGCCGGTGGCGCATGCGGTAGAACGGCACCGGAAAGTCGGGATCGAGCTTCGGGTCCTTCGCCAGACGCCCCGCCAGGTCGCCGAGAATGCTGCGGGTAATCATCGGGATCTCCTCGGAGACGGCATTGCCGACCGGCAGCCAGACGAGTTCCTCGAGTTCCTCGGTCGGCCCGCCTTCGGCCAGCTCCACGGCGACGTCGTCGCGCCAGGCGGCGATGAATCTGGTGTCGAAGCGGCGCACGCGGCCGGGCGGCGTGATGGCCCTGGCGATCATGCGCAGGTTGGACAGCGTCGGCTCGACGCCGTTCTCGGCGAAGCCAAGCCAGCCTTCGCGGCGCGTCCGGTAGTCGCCCTTGCGCCCGATGAGGAGGCCCGCTTCCTCGTAGGTCTCCCGCACGGCGGATAGGGCGATGGCGCGCGCGCGGGCCGACGACATGCGGCTGCCGGTGCCGGCGACGAGCTTCGCCTCGACGGAAGGGTGCAGCGCGTCGGCCGTCGTCACGCGGCTGTCGGAAGGGTCCGTGCGCCCGCCCGGAAATACCAGCCGGCCGGGCATGAAAGCATGCTTCATCGAGCGGCGGCCCATCAGCACGCGGGTCTCGCCGCCGCTCCGGTCGAGCAGGATCAGGGTGGCGGCGTCGCGCGGCCGCATCGGCTTGCCGCCGAGCGCGAAGTCCTTTGCCTCGGCGCTGTCGACCTGCGCGCGACTCATGCCTTCCATCTCAGAACCTCCCCGCGGAAATGCCTGCCAGCTACAGTTCCGGATGCGTCTCGATCGTGTCCCCGGCCTCGCCGAAGCCGTGCATGTAGAGCGCCCACTGCAGGCCGACGACCGCGCCCTTGATCGGCTGGAGCAGGGCGATCGAGCCGAGGACCGTGAGCGGCGCCCAGATCGCGAGATGGGTCCAGGTCGACAGCTCGACCGCCGCCTCGACGCCCATGAAGGCGCCGACGACGATGTGGCCGACGATGAAGATCACGAGATAGGCCGGCAGGTCGTCGGCGCGGTGGTGGTCGATATGCTCGCCGCACACCGCGCAATCGTCGACGGTCTTGGCGAAGCTGCGGAACAGCTTGCCTTCGCCGCAATGCGGGCAGCGGCCCATGAAGCCGCGGATCATCGCCTGCTTCAGGTCGCGAGCCGGCCGGCCGGTGTGCAGTTCGCCGCCATACTGGAGCGTCATCATCTTCTCCTTGACCGGCCGCCAAGCCGGTTGTTGCCCGCCTTCGCGACCCGGCGTCCGCGCGCCTTGTGGAACGACTGGCGCATGCCCGGAAGCGCTGCCGGATCGGTCAGCATCTCGAAGCGCATGGCGCCCGCCAACGGCGCGACCTCGACGAGTCTGACCTCGACCGTGTCGCCGAGCCGATATCCTCTTCCGCTGCGGTCGCCGAACAGGGCATGTGCCGTTTCGTCATAGATATAGTAATCGTCACGTAAGGATGACACCGGCACAAAGCCGTCGGCGCCGTAGATTGGCAACTGGACAAAAAGTCCGGCCTTGGTCACACCGGTTATGCGCCCGTCGAACGTCTCGCCCTTGCGGCCCGAGAGATGCGCCGCGACGAGCCTGTCGACGGTGTCGCGTTCGGCCGCCATGGCGCGACGTTCGGTCACGGAGATAAGCGCCGAAATCTCTTCCAGCCGCGCCTCCTCGTCGCGCGTCAGGCCGCCGGCGCCCAAGCCCAGCGTGCCGACCAGCGCGCGGTGGACGATCAGGTCGGAGTAGCGGCGGATCGGCGAGGTGAAGTGGGCATAGCGCCTCAGGTTGAGGCCGAAATGCCCGATGTTCTCCGGCGAATAGACCGCCTGGCTCTGGGAGCGCAGCACGACCTCGTTGACGAGGCTTTCGTGGTCGGTGTCGCGCACCTGCGCGAGGATGCCGTTGAACTGCGCCGGGCGCAGCTCGGCGCCGCGCGCCAGCGAGATGTCGAGCGTCTTGAGAAACTCGCGCAGCGATTCCTGCTTGGCGAGCGAGGGCGTGTCGTGGATGCGGTAGATCAGCGGCTGGCGCTTCGCCTCGAGCGTCTCGGCGGCGGCGACGTTGGCCTGGATCATGAATTCCTCGATCAGCTTGTGGGCATCGAGGCGGTCGGGGACGACGACGCGGTCGACCGTTCCGTCGGGCTTGAGCAGGATCTTGCGCTCCGGCAGGTCGAGTTCGAGCGGGCGGCGCGCGTCGCGGCCGCGCTTCAGGACCGCATAGGCGTCCCAGAGCGGCCGCAGCACCGTGTCGAGAAGGGGCGCGGTCTTGTCGTCGGGCCTGCCGTCGATCGCCGCCTGCGCCTGCGGATAGGCGAGCTTGGCCGCCGACTTCATCATCACGCGGTGGAAGGAGTGCCTGATCTTGCGGCCTTCGGCGGAGAAGGTCATGCGCACGGCGAGGGCAGGGCGGTCTTCGCCCTCGCGCAGCGAGCACAGGTCGTTGGAGATCCGTTCGGGAAGCATCGGCACGACACGGTCGGGGAAGTAGACGGAGTTGCCGCGCTTCAGCGCCTCGCGGTCGAGAGCGGAGCCGGGGCGGATGTAGATCGCGACATCGGCAATCGCGACGGTTGCGATGAAGCCGCCGGGATTCGCCGGGTCGGGATCAGGAACCGCATAGACCGCGTCGTCGTGGTCCTTGGCGTCGGCGGGATCGATCGTCACCAGCGGCAGGTCGCGCCAGTCCTCGCGCTTGTCCATTCCGGCGGGCTTCATCTCCTCCGCCTCAGTCAGCACCTGCGGCGGGAAGACGTAAGGAATGTCGTGTGCGTGGATGGCGATCATCGAGACCGCCTTCTCGCTTTCCAGCGAGCCGAGGACGGCCGTCACCCTGCCGCGCGGCAGGCCGTAGCGGCCGGCGCTGGTCGGCTCGACCTCGACCAGATCGCCCGGCTTCGCGTCGCCGAGCCCGTCGGCGTCGATGATGAGTTCGGCCTGGCGGCGTTCGACCGGTTCCAGGCGGAACGAGCCGTCGGCAAGCTTGCGGACGACACCGAGGACCACTTCCTTGCGGTGGTCGATCAGCCGGATGACGCGCCCGGTATAGGCGGGGCCGGGCCTTTCCTTCGACACGAAGACCTTGGCCAGGACCCGGTCGCCGACGCCGGCGGTCGGAGCGCGGTCACCGCGGGCGGTGCGGATCGAGACCAGCACCGGCTCGGTGTCCGGCGGCTGCTCGACCGGGCGGCCGAGCAGGCCGCCGTCGCGGTCGCGTCCGAAGATTTCGAGAGCGACGACAGGCGGCAGCGCGCCGGGCTTCGAATAGGATTTGCGCTCGACGTCGAGCTTTCCCTCTTCGGACAGCTCGGCCAGCGTGCGCTTGAGCCAGATGCGGCCATCGCCCTTCAGGTCGAAGGCCTTGGCGATGTCACGCTTGGACGCCCGGTCCGGATTGGCCTCGATATAGGCCAACAGCGCCTCGCGGGTCGGAAAGCCGTCCGCGTCCAGCTGCGTCGGGGCAAAGTCTCGTTCTCCTCGGCGCTTGCCGGCCTGTCTCGGTCCGGTGATGCGCCGGGCCACCTAGGTCGCCGCCTTCTTCTTGGGCGATTTGGCCGCACTCTTCTTCTTCGGCGCAGCTTTCGCCGCGGATGCGGTCTTTCCCGTCGACTTGCGCGCCGAGGACTTCTTGCCGCCGCCGGCGGCTTCGCGCGCCGCGATCAATGCGAGCGCCTCGTCCATGGTGATGGAGGAGGGATCCTTGCCCTTCGGGATGGTGGCGTTGATCTTGTCGAAATTGACATAGGCGCCGTATTTGCCGTCGCGGACGGTGACATTGCCGCCGCCGTTCGGATGCTCGCCGAGATCCTTCAGCGCGGCCGGCGTGCCGCCGCGCCGGCCGGGACCCTTTGCCACCTTCTCGGCCAGCACGGAGACCGCCCGGTTGATGCCGACCGAGAACACGTCCTCGATCGATTCGAGATTGGCGTAGACCCCATCATGCAGCAGGAAAGGCCCGTAGCGGCCAAGCCCGGCCGAGATCATCTTGCCGGTTTCCGGATGCTGTCCGACGTCGCGCGGCAGCGACAGAAGCGCCAGCGCCTTCTCGTGGTCGACCGTGTCGATCGTCCAGCCCTTGGGCAGGCTCGACCGCTTGGCCTCCTTGCCTTCGCCACGCTGGACATAGGGGCCGAAGCGGCCGTTCTTCAGCACGATCTCCTCGGACGTGTAGGGATCGGTGCCGAGCATCTTGTCGCCGCTCTCGCCGGACGCCGGTTCGCCATTGCCGTTGACCGGCTCGCCGAGCTGGCGCGTGTAGCCGCATTCGGGATAGTTGGAGCAGCCGACGAAGGCGCCGTATTTGCCGAGCTTCAGCGACAGGTTGCCGGAGCCGCAGCGCGGGCAGATGCGAGGGTCCGAGCCGTCCTCCCGCGCCGGAAAGACCAGCGGCGCGAGCTCCTCGTTCAGCGCGTCGAGAACGTCGGTGACGCGAAGCTCCTTGATGCCGTCGACGGCGGCCGAGAAATCGACCCAGAAGTCGCGCAGCACGTCCTTCCAGGCGAGCTTGCCATCGGAGATCTCGTCGAGCTTCTCTTCCAGGCTCGCGGTGAAATCGTATTCGACATATTTGTCGAAGAAGCTTTCGAGGAAGGCCGTGACGATGCGTCCCTTCGAATGCGGCGTCAGGCGGCGCTTGTCGACGATGACGTATTCGCGGTCTTCCAGTGTTTTTAGCGTCGCCGCATAGGTCGAGGGCCGGCCGATGCCGAGCTCCTCCAGCTTCTTGATGAGAGACGCTTCCGAATAGCGCGGCGGCGGCTCGGTCCGGTGCTGCTCGGCAGTGATCTTCTCGCGCCCGAGCGTCTCGCCGGCGCGGATTTCCGGCAGACGCCGGCTCTCCTCGTCCTCGGAATCGTCGTCCTTCGGATCGACGTAGGCGGCGAGGAAGCCGTCGAAGCGGGTGACGGAGCCGACAGCCCTGAGCTGCGCGGTCTGCGCACCGTTCCTGGCCTCGATCTCGACGGTCGTGCGCTCGATCTCGGCCGGCTGCATCTGGCTGGCGATGGCGCGCTTCCAGATCATCTCGTAGAGGCGGAACTGATCCGCATCGAGATGGGCGCGGACCGAGACCGGCGTGCGGAAGAAATCGGTCGGGCGAATCGCCTCGTGCGCTTCCTGCGCGTTCTTGGCCTTGGTGGTGTAGAAGCGGGGCTTCTCGGGAAGGTAACTGTCGCCGAACTCCTTGCCGATCGTTGTGCGGGCGGCGGAGATCGCCTCCGGCGCCATCTGCACGCCGTCGGTTCGCATATAGGTGATCAGGCCGACCATCTCACCGCCCACGTCGAGACCCTCATAGAGCCTCTGCGCGACCTGCATGGTGCGCGAGGCTGAAAATCCATAGCGCGACGAGGCTGCCTGCTGCAGGGTGGACGTGGTGAACGGGGGGCCGGGATTGCGCTTGGCCGGTTTTGCCTCGACCGAAAGCGCGGTGAACGTCGCGCCTTCGAGCATCGTCTTGATGGCATTGGCCTCGGCGGCGTTCTTGATGTCGAGCTTTTGCAGCCGCTTGCCTTCGAAGCCGGTCAGCCGGGCCTCGAATGTGTCCTTGCGCGGCGTGTTCAGGATCGCGGCGATGTTCCAATATTCCTCGGAGACGAACCGCTCGATCTCGAGTTCGCGGTCGCAGACGAGGCGCAGCGCCACCGATTGCACGCGTCCGGCCGAGCGGGCGCCCGGCAGCTTGCGCCAGAGCACCGGCGAAAGGGTGAAGCCGACCAGATAGTCGAGTGCGCGGCGGGCGAGATAGGCATCGACCAGCGGTGCATCGATGTGGCGCGGCTTGGCCATCGCGTCGAGCACCGACTGCTTGGTGATCGCATTGAAGACGACACGGCTGACCGGCTTGTCCTTGAGCACCCGCTTGCCTTTGAGCACTTCGAGAACGTGCCAGGAAATGGCTTCGCCTTCGCGGTCGGGGTCGGTGGCGAGGATCAGTCCATCCGCATCCTTGAGCGCGCTGGCGATGTCGGAAAGCCTCTTGGAAGAGGCCGAATCAACCGCCCAGGACATGGCGAAATCCTCGTCCGGGCGAACGGAACCGTCCTTCGGCGGCAGATCCCGCACATGGCCGAACGAGGCCAGAACCTTGTAGTTCTTGCCCAGATACTTGTTGATTGTCTTCGCCTTCGCAGGCGATTCGACGACGACGACGTCCATCCGATGTCCGGTACTTTCCGATCGCGGGGAAGATCTTCGCACGCCGCGATCCAATGACGATTGCGTTCGTCAAATGGCCGCGCTTTCGGTTGCGGTCAAGTGGCGCGGCGTATTTTGGCCATTCGCCCCGTGCCGCAACCGGCCGTCGCACTCCATCGACAAATTCAATTAAAAGTGTTATGGACGATCGAGGATTGATCTGGGGTTGCATCAAGGTGTGCGCATGACGACCAGTTCTTCGGACCAGCTACCAGACATGTCGCGAGCCCCGGACTCCGTGTCCGGACGGGACCGAGCCGCGCCGGACGTCTCGCCGCGAGACGCGCTCGACTACATGAGAACGATCCTGTCTGAGCTCTCCGCGATCGCGCGAAAGCAGCGGCTGGATATGCTCGCCTATCTGGTCGAGATGGCCTATGTCGAGGCTACGGATCTGCTGGCGCGTGAGGATGCGCCGGGACGCGGAAAACGGACGCGGCGAAGGAGCGGCGACGCGATGTCCGACGAACGTGCGGCGGTGAGCGATTCAGAGCAGTGAGACCTGCCCGCCGGCATGCCGCTCGAGCCGGCCGGCGAGATCGAGCTCCAGGAGGATCATGAAGACCTGCGCCGGGTGGAGCCCGGTGTGTCGGATGATCTCGTCGACCCCTGTCGGCACCGGCCCCAATGCCTCGATGACGCGTTCGCGGTCAGAATCGCCGGGCGGTGGCGTCGCCGTGAAATCAGGCGGCTCCTCGAACGTGTCCGGCTCGCCGGCCGGCCGGCCGATCTGCGGCGAGATCGCCTCGATCACGTCACGCGCCTCCGTCACCAGCGTCGCTCCGTCCTTCAACAGGCCGTTGGTGCCCGCCGCGCGCGGATCGAGCGGCGAACCCGGGACGGCGAAGACGAGGCGGCCGAGATCGCCGGCCATGCGGGCGCTGATCAGCGAACCGGAGCGAAGTGCCGCCTCGACCACGACCAGCCCGAGCGACAGTCCGGCGATGATGCGGTTGCGGCGCGGGAAATCGCGGGCCCTGGGCTCCCAGCCGAACGGCATCTCGGACACGGCCGCGCCGTTTGCCGTCAGCGTCTCCATCAGGTCCGCGTTTTCCGGCGGATAGGGCCGGTCGAGCCCACCCGCCAGGACGGCGATGCCGCCGGTCGACAGGCTGCCCTCATGCGCGGCCGTGTCGATGCCGCGTGCCAGGCCGGAGACGATCGCGAAGCCCTCGCGTCCGAGGTCGGATGCCAGCATCCGCGCGAAGCGGATGCCGGCCAGCGAGGCGTTGCGCGCGCCGACGATGGCGACGGGCGGCAGGACGAAGACGTCCGCATTTCCCTTCACCGCGATCAGGGGAGGGGGATTTTCAACCCGGCGCAGCATGGCGGGATAGTCCGGCTCGCCGATGGCGACGAACCGGGCGCCGGCCTTCCGCGCCTGCTCTGCCTCGGCTTCGGCCTCCGCGACCGACGGGACGCGCGGCAGCCTGATGCCACCGCCCTGGCGCGCGAGTTCAGGCAGCATCTCGATCGCCGTTTCGGCCGAACCGAAGCGGTTGATCAGATCGCGGAAGGTGGCAGGACCGATATTGTCGGTGCGGATGAGGCGGAGCCAGTTGAGGCGCTGGCGGTCGCTGAGAACGATGCCGGCGCTCGAGCCGCTGCTCACCCGCTTGCCCCGATGCGCGATTCATCGCCGTCGAGCAGCCGGCGGATGTTGGCATGGTGCTTGAGGAAGACGATGATGCTCATCGCGGCGAACAGCCACGCCACGCTTGCCGGGCCGAACCAGAAGAAGAGCGACAGGGGCACGGCGACCGCCGCGAGAAGGGCTGCGAGCGACGAGTAGCGCGTCAGCCATGCGATCGCGATCCAGACGACGGCGAAGACCAGTGCGGCCTTCCAAGAAAGCGCGATCAGTACGCCGAGATAGGTCGCCACGCCCTTGCCGCCCTTGAAGCCGAGCCAGACCGGGAAAAGATGTCCGAGGAACGCCGCGAAACCGGCGATCAGCGCGAAGGCGGGCCCCCAGATGGCCGCGATCAGCACCGCGAACGTGCCCTTGAGGGCGTCGAGCAGCAGCGTCAGCGCGGCGAGCTTCTTGTTGCCGGTGCGCAGCACGTTGGTCGCGCCGATATTGCCGGAACCGATGCGGCGGACGTCGCCGAGGCCCGCGATGCGGGTGATGATGAGGCCGAAGGGGATCGAGCCGAGCAGATAGCCGAGGATCACCGCGGCCACGTAGAGCGGCAGGTTCCCGGCCCAGTCGATGTCGTCGGTCATCAGGCTCCCTCCGTCGCCCGGTGCACTGTGCGTCCCGCAACCAGCGTTTGCAAGACCTTCCCCTGCAGCCGGGCGCCCTCGAAGCATGAGTTCTTGGAACGCGACAGGATTTCGGTCTCGCGCACGACCCACGGCGCGTCGAGGTCGACGACGATCAGGTCGGCCGGCATGCCGGGGGCGAGGCCGCCGCCGGGCAGACCGAACACTTTCGCGGGATTGCGCGACAGCACCTCGGCGATCCTCAGGAGCGGAAGGTCGCCGTTGTGGTAGAGGCGCAAGGTAACGGCGAGCAGGGTCTCCAGCCCGACGGCGCCCGGGGCCGCATCCGCGAAGGGCAGGCGTTTGGTGTCGACGTCCTGCGGGTCGTGAGAAGAGGAGACCAGATCGACAGTCCCGTCGCGCAGCGCCTCGATCATGGCCAGCCGGTCCTCCTCGGCGCGCAGCGGCGGCGCCAGCCGGAAGAAGGTGCGGTATTCGCCGACATCGTTGTCGTTGAGGGCCAGATTGTGGATCGCGACACCGGCGGTGACGTTCGCTCCATCGCTCTTTGCCCGCGCGATCGCCGCCGCAGACATGGCGGTTGAGATCTTGGCGGCATGGTAGGCGCCGCCGGTCAGCCGGGCGAGCAGCAGGTCGCGTTCGAGGGGGATCGCCTCGGCCTCGCGTGGAATGCCAGGCAGGCCGAGCCAGCTGGCATAGAGGCCCTCGTTCATCACGCCGGTCGCGCTGAGGTCGCAGTCCTGCGTCTCATGCGCGATCACCGCGCCAAAATCGCGCGCATAGCTCAGCGCCCGGCGCATCAGGAGGGAACTCGCGACCGTGTGCCGGCCTTCGGTGAAAGCGACGGCGCCGGCTTCGCGCAGGAGGCCGAACTCGGTCATCTCGGAACCGTGGAAGCCTCTGCTGATCGAGGCGGCTGGATAGACGCGGACCCTGGCCGTTTCGCGCGCGGTGCGCTGCACAAACTCGACGAGGGCGACGTTGTCGATGACCGGATTCGTGTCCGGCATCATGATCATCGACGTGACGCCGCCGGCCGCCGCGGCCGCGCTGGCTGAGGCGATGGTCTCGCGATGCTCGCCGCCCGGCTCGCCGATGAAGACGCGCGTGTCGATCAGGCCGGGCAGGATCGCGGCGCCCTTGCAGTCGACCACGGCAGCACCGCCTGGCGCGCCCTGGTTCCTGACCGAAGCGCCGGCGGCGACGATCCGCCCCTCGGCCACCAGCACGGACCCGGGTTCGTCAAGGCCGCGGGCCGGATCGACCACGCGGGCATTGATGAAGAGCGTCGGGCTCATGCGTCGCGCCCCTCGTTGCGGCGCGGGTCGAGCAGGGCCTCCATCACCGCCATGCGCACGGCGACACCCATCTCCACCTGCTCCTGGATCACGCTCTGCGGCCCGTCGGCGATTTCCGAGGCGATCTCGACGCCGCGGTTCATCGGGCCCGGATGCATGACGAGCGCGTCATCCTTCGCCGCCTTGAGCTTTTCCGCGTCGAGACCGAAATAGCGGAAGTATTCGCGCACCGACGGGACGAAGGCGCCCTCCATGCGCTCGCGCTGCAGGCGCAGCATCATCACCACGTCGGCGTCCTTCAGGCCCTCCGCCATGGTGCGGAACACGTCCACGCCCATGTTGGCGATGCCGGTGGGAAGGAGCGTGGAGGGAGCCACCGCCCGGACGCGGGCACCCATGGCGTTGAGGAGCAGAATGTTCGAGCGGGCGACGCGCGAATGAAGGATGTCGCCGCAGATCGCCACCGTCAGGTGATGCAGCGGGCCTTTGGCGCGGCGGATCGTCAGCGCGTCGAGCAGTGCCTGCGTCGGGTGCTCGTGCGCGCCGTCGCCGGCATTCACCACCGAACAGGCGACCTTCTGCGCCAGGAGGGCCGCCGCGCCGGCCGAGGAATGGCGGATGATGAGGATGTCGGGCCGCATCGCATTCAGCGTCATCGCCGTGTCGATCAGCGTCTCGCCCTTCTTCACCGAGGAACTTGCCACCGACATGTTCATCACGTCGGCTCCCAACCGCTTGCCGGCGAGTTCGAAGGACGATTGCGTGCGGGTCGAGGCTTCGTAGAACAGGTTGATCTGGGTGCGGCCGCGCAGACGGCTCGATTTCTTCTCCGGCTGCCGCGACAGCGCGACAGCTGCGTCGGCGCGGTCGAGGAGCAGTTCGATATCGGGAGGAGACAGGCCCTGGATGCCGAGCAGGTGCCGGTGCGGGTAGAGGGGGAGGGCTTGAGCGTCGGTCATCTCAAGGCTGGTGCTATAGAAGCGTGACCGGAGACCCGCAAGCGGCGCGGCGTTTTCCCACGGCATTTTCGACGTGCACGCCTTGCGGACTCGGCTATATGTCGACGAGGTGGGCCGCGAGGCGGCCATGTGGAGTGCGACGTGAACCACGAAGTGACCAACCAGACGCCGCCGCTGGCAGGCTCAAACGCCTGGCGCGGCGATCCGCTTCTGATGCAGCTGGCGCAGGATTTCTCCGAGCCGGTGCGCAAGGATCTCGATGCGATCGGCCGTTTCGTGCTCTCGCCGGAAGCTCAGGATCTCGCCAGGCTCGCCAATACCGAACTGCCGAAGCTGAGGACCCACGACCGGCAGGGCCGCAGGCTCGACATCGCCGAATACCATCCCGCCTACCATGCGCTGATGCGGCGTTCGGTGACCAACGGGCTGCATTCCTCGATCTGGGAGAACGGCGAAACGGAGACCGGCAAGCGCCACCAGATCCGCGCGGCACGCTTCTACCTGACCTCCGAACTCGAATGCGGGCATCTCTGCCCGATCACCATGACGAGCGCGTCGCTCGCGGCCCTGATGGCGAGCCCCAAGGCGTTCCGCGAATGGGCGCCGCGCATCACCGCACGCAAATACGACCAGTCGAACAAGGCGCCGGTCGACAAGGCGGGCCTGACGCTCGGCATGGGCATGACCGAGAAGCAGGGCGGCACGGACGTGCGGGCCAACACGACGCGGGCGGAAAAGGCCGGCAACGGCTTCTATCGCATCACCGGCCACAAATGGTTCATGTCGGCGCCGATGTCGGATGCGTTCCTAGTGCTGGCGCAGGCGTCCGAAGGGCTGTCCTGTTTCCTGATCCCGCGCCTCCTCGGCGACGGAGCGAGCAACGGACTCAGCTTCCAGCGCCTCAAGGACAAGCTCGGCAACAGGTCGAACGCCTCGTCGGAGGTCGAGTTCAACAACACGCTGGGCGAGATGATCGGCGAGCCGGGGGCAGGCGTGAAGACCATCATGGACATGGTCACGCTCACCCGCCTCGACTGCGCGCTCGCCTCGTCGGGCATCATGCGCGCCGGCCTGCAGGAGGCGGTCCATCATGCGCGGCACCGCAAGGTTTTCGGCGAGACGCTGTACGATCAGCCGCTGATGCAGCGCGTGCTCGCCGACATGGCGCTCGACGTCGCGGCCGCGACCGCGCTGTCGTTCCGCCTGGCCCGCGCCTTCGACGAGGCGGCGGTCGATCGTGCCGAGGCGTCCTTCGCCCGCGCCATGACGCCCGTCGTCAAATACTGGGTCTGCAAGACCGCGCCGCCGCTGCTCTACGAGGCGATGGAGTGCCTGGGCGGCAATGGCTATGTCGAGGAATCGCCGCTTGCCCGCTACTATCGCGAGGCGCCGGTCAACGCGATCTGGGAAGGGTCGGGCAATGTGATGGCCCTCGACGTGCTGCGCGTGCTCAAGCGCGGTCCGGCGCTCTTCGAGGAGGTGATCGCCGGCATCGACAAGGATCTCGGCACAAGCGGGCGGGGGACGTCCGACGTCCTGCGCGCCGCGATGCAGATCGCCGCCGCCGACGATGGTTCCGCACGCATTCTCACGGAACAGCTCGCGCTCTCCGCCGCGGCCGCCGAACTGAAGCGGCTGGGGGCGGGACGCATCGCCGACGCCTTCATCGAGACCAGGCTCGCCGGCCAGTGGCGCAACACCTATGGCATGCTGGACGGCCGCCACGACCCGCGCACGATCCTGGAGACGCTCTATCCGGAGATCGGGTAGTCGCCCTCGGAGCGGCCGTTAACCTTAACAAATGGTTTCGATTGCGGCAGACGGCGAGGCGGACCAGTGTGGCTCCGTTAACCGAGAGTCAGCATGCGGCCGCTTCTCACCTATCTCGTGCCGGTCTACTGGATGGCCGCCTTCGCGCTGATGGCCTCGCAGGCCGCGTCGCAGCCGTCCGGCATCGAGCTTTTCGTTGCGGGCAGCGCCGATGCGATCCTCCTCGACTCCGGGCCGGCCTGGGAACAGGGCATTTCCACCGCGTTCTCCATCGCCTTCGGCGTCGTTGCCACGCTGTTTCTCTGGGCGTTCCTGACGGCCGTGCTGGGGGCGGGCGAATATCCCGGCGGATATGAGGAGGTGGCCAGCATCGCCTTCGGCGGGGCAACGCTACTCGTCACGATTTCGCTTGTCGTATCCGCCGCGCGCGGCGGCGCAGGCGTGCAGGGCGCAGGCGCGTTCCAGCTCGCCGCACTCGCGGCCTCCTATGTCGCCGTCATCGCCGAGCGCAGGGTCCTCGTGAATGCACCCGCGCCGAGCGAATCGGATCAGGTGCGCGAAGCCGCGCGGCACATGGCGCTGGGTGCCGCGCATTCGAGCATGTTGACGCGGCTCGTCGGGCGAAACGGACCTCAGGGCGGAGCGGATTGAGATGAAATATGTCTTTTCCGCCTGGGCGGCGCCGCTCGCTCTCTTCTGGGGCTGGTTCTTCCTCTCCGCCAACGACATCAATTTCGGCTCGATCTATCTGAGCCGGGCGCTGCACGATCTGGTCTTCCAGCTCTACGGCGACATGCTGGGCGTCGCGCCCGAGACGATTCCCTGGCTGATCGCCAAGGCATGCATCTTCGACACCGGACTGATCGTCGCAATCTGGGCGTTCCGCCGTCGCCGCGAGATCTCGGCCTGGTGGTCGGCTCAGCGTGGAACGCTTATTCCGGTGCCGGTCGTCGCAAGGAACGAAGGCGATCCAGCACGCCTTGAAGGATGAAGGCGGCGGCGGCCGAATCGATCTTCGTCTCTCGCTTCTTGCGCGAAAAATCCATCTCGATCAGCGTCCGTTCGGCGGCGACCGTCGACAAACGCTCGTCCCAGAACAGGAGCGGAATGTCGGTGAGCCTGCCCAGATTGCGGGCAAAGGCCCGGCTCGCCTGAGCGCGCGGACCTTCGCTGCCGTCCATGTTGATGGGCAGGCCGATCGCCAGCGCAAACACCTCGTCGCGCGCGAGCGCCGAAAGCAGGGCTGCCGCGTCCGTCCCGAATTTCCTGCGCATGATGACCGGCCGCGGGTGGGCGAACGACAGGCCACGATCCGACACCGCCAGCCCGATCGTCGTCGTGCCCGGATCGATCGCCGCAATAGTGCGGTTGGGCGGGAGTGTCTGCGAGAGTTCCTCGATGTCGATGATCGCCACGCTCCGGACCGACCTTTCGTGTTGGAAGGGACGAGCGAGCGTTCTATCTTCCGGCGGACTCAAAGGCGAGGAACATCGAGATGAAACTGACCTGGCACGGCCATTCGGCCTTCACCGTCGAGACGTCGGGCAAGAAGATCGTGATCGATCCGTTCATCACCGGCAATCCCGGCGCGAAACAGAAATGGCAGGACGTGGCGCAGGGCGCGACCCATGTGCTTCTCACCCACGGCCACAACGACCACATCGGCGACGCGGTCGAAATCTGCAGACAGTCAGGCGCGATGCTGGTGGCGAACTACGAGATCTGCATGTTCCTCGTCGGCAAGGGCGTCGACGGGTCGAAGATCAATCCCGGCAATCACGGCGGCACGCTCGACTGCGGCGGCTTCACCACGACCTTCGTCCAGGCCTGGCATTCCTCGTCCTTCGGCGGCGAAGGCGGCACCAATACCTATCTGGGCAATCCGGCGGGCCTGGTCCTGCATTTCCCCGATGCCCCGACACTCTATCATTTCGGCGACACCGACATTTTCGGCGACATGGCGCTGATCAACGAACTGCACGAGCCGAAGATCGGCATCGTGCCGATCGGCGACCGGTTCACGATGGGCGGCGCGGTCGCGGCACTCGCCTGCCGGCGCTTCTTCAAGCTCGACGTGGCGATCCCGTGCCACTACGCTTCCTTCCCGATGATCGACCAGAGCGCCGACAAGTTTGTCGCCGGCATGGAAGGATCGTCGACGAAGGTGATCGTGCCGAAGGTCGGCGAGGCATTTTCGGTCTGAATCGGTACGCGATCGACGAATGACGGCCGGGGGCGGCCGGGATCGAGGGGGACGGCAATGAAGAGACACATGTTCCATGCGGCGGCCGCGCTGATGCTAGGAGCTGCGTTTCCGGCCGCCGCGGCCGAAGCTTTCGTGTCCGGCATCTACATGCGGTCGGCGGACCTCTGCGCTGCGGCGAAAAAGAACGGGATCGAATCGGTGCTGGAGGAGGGCAATGTGTTGCTCACCGAACGCGGGTTCGAGAGCTACGAATACAACTGCGAGTTCCTGACCGTAACGCCTGCCACGCGGGCGCCGGGCTGGGTGGTGACCGCGCTATGCCAGGAGCCCGGCTACGCCTTTCCGGATGTGCTCTCCGTGATCAGGATGAACGATACGCAGATCGACATCGCCACGGTGCGGCCGACGACGGAGGAAGACCCCGGCAATAGCGGCAGCTATTATCTCTGCGAGGGCGTGGAGATGCCGTGAGGCGTGCAGATGGTTGACCAAGGGGTCAAGGCGAAAGCAGGCGGCGTATGGCAAAAGCGTTCGATCGCGAAGCACTTCTCGACGCGTTCGATCGACTTGGAATCGAAGCGGCCAGGCGGAGCGTCGTCCTGCATATCGCAGTCTACGGGGGCTCCGCGCTGATCCTGGCGAGCAACTTTCGGTTCAGCTCGGAGGACGTGGACATCGCTCAAATTCCGGAGCCGAAGCCCGACTGGCTGCAGGAGGTGGTGGCCGAGATCGCCGCGCGGAACGGCTGGTCAACCGACTGGCTGAACGACGCGGTCGCGGTTTATCTCAGCCCATTAGCCTCGCGAGCGCACGATCATGTGGAATTCGGATCGTTCCCCCGCCGACACGCGTCGCCGGGATTGGTCGTCTATGTGCCGACGGCCGAATATATGCTGGCATTGAAGCTGAAGGCAGCGCGATTGCTGGATCCCGTCAGAGGCCCTCAGGAAAGCGCGGATATTCGCAACCTGATGAAGGTCGCCGGAGTGGAAACCGGCGATGCGGCGGTCGCCGTCCTTGCGAAGTATTTTCCGCGATCGGCGGCGGATCCTGCTAAGCTATTGTTCCTGCTCAGGCACCTGTCGACGGATGAAGGACAATCGGATGCGCCCGAATACCCTCGCAGAGGCAATTGATCGCATCGGGCGCGGCGAGTCGCGGGAGAAGGCGCTCGGCGAGTTTCTCGATCACTTCTACGGCCTTACGGATGAGCCTTCGCGGTACGAGGCGCTGCGTCCCGAGCCGGAGGTTGCCGATGATGTCCGCCTGAACGCTTTGGCGGGTGCCATCGCCGAATATCTCGCAAAGCGCTCTCGAACTGACGTTCCGGAATGGGTTTCCGCTGCATCAAGGACGCTGCGCGACCCCTGGTTCACGACTGACCGGCCCGGCCCCGGAATCAATGAATATTTGTGGCACAGTAGCCCTGCGGAGTTCAGGTCGCGGAACATTTTCACGGAAGGTCTGCCACTGCGGCGCGCGTCGCAGCGAAGCGCAGACGGCTGACCGGCTGGGCGAGATCGTTGCGGTGGGCCATCGGCTGCCACGGATCGATGACGACAACACCGGTTCCCTCGAAATCGCGCGCGTTACGCGTCACCACGGACAGGCCATTGACGAGCGCGGTGGCGGCGATCAGTGCATCGACCTCGGTCCGCCGGTTCGGCACGTGCAGATGCGCGCACCGTGTCGCGACAACATCGTCGACGGCAAGGATCCGACCGGCGAATTCGGGACGGACGTGATTGTCGAGCCAGGCGCGCAACCGCGCGCCCTGGACAGGATCACGCCGCTGGACGCTGAGCACGCCGCGCTCCAGCTCGAGAATTGTGATCGCCGAGATGAAGAAGCGATCCGCATCCTCGGCTTCAACCCACGACACCACGTTCGCGTCGGCCTTGCCGTCGCCGATCTTGCGCCGTTCCGAAACCACGTTGGTGTCGAGCAGGTAGCTCACGACAGGTCGATCTGACGCGGCTCGATCTCGATCCGAGTCGTGTCGAGATCGGTTTCGGACAGTCCCGGCATGGCGAGGCTTTCCGCGAGATTGCGGCGCCTGCTGGTCAGCCGCTGATAATCGCCATATGTCATCAGCACATGCGAAGGCTTGCCGCGATCGGTGATGACCACGGGGCCTTTCTGCGCCGCTTTCTTGGCGCTGCTCACGTCATGGTTCAGTTCGCGGCTGGACAGTGTGCTGATGGTCATAGCGACCTCCACGTAGGTAAGTGCCTACATATCGTTGCGCGTCGAAGGCAAGTCATCTCGAAGTCGATCGGCCGCGCCTGCCGTCAAGTGTTGCGCCGCGGAAAGGCGGGCGGTATAGCCCGGTTTCCGCCTGCCCGCCCTTCCGGAGCGCATCCATGTCCGTCGATCTCGCCACCGTCAAACGCGTCGCCCATCTTGCCCGCATCGCGGTGAGCGGGGAGGACGCCGAGCGCATGACCGGCGAACTCAACACGATCCTCGGCTTCGTCGAGCAGTTGGGAGAGGTCGATGTCGCCGGCGTCGAGCCGATGACATCGGTGACGCCGATGGTGATGAAGAAGCGCCAGGATGCCGTGACCGACGGCGGCATTGCCGAGAGGATCGTTTCGAATGCGCCCGCGACGGCTGAGAACTTCTTCCTCGTGCCGAAGGTCGTCGAGTAAGCGACCGCCCGCCGCCGCCCCGCAAAAGCCCGTAGCAACGGACCACAGATGACCGACCTGACCAGACTGACGATCGCGGAAGCGCGGACCCGCCTCAAGGCGAAGGAGTTTTCCGCGCGAGAGATCACCGACGCCTATCTCGCGGCGATCGACGCGGCCAATCCGCAGTTCAACGCCTATGTCGCGGTCACGCACGACAGGGCACGCGAGATGTCGGCGGCCTCCGATGCGAAGCTGGCAAAGGGCGAGGGCGGTGCGCTGGAAGGCATCCCGCTCGGCATCAAGGACCTGTTCGCGACAAAGGGTTTCCACACCCAGGCCGCGAGCCACATCCTCGACGGCTTCAAGCCGGAATATGAATCGACCGTGACGGCCAATCTCTGGGCCGACGGAGCGGTCATGCTGGGCAAGCTCAACATGGACGAGTTCGCCATGGGCTCGTCCAACGAGACGTCGTATTACGGGCCGGTCGTGAACCCCTGGCGGCGCGGCGCGAACGGCGTCGGAAAGCCCGACAACAAGCAACTGGTGCCGGGCGGTTCCTCTGGCGGTTCGGCGGCGGCCGTCGCCGCCTGGCTCTGCGCCGGGGCGACCGCCACAGATACCGGCGGCTCGATCCGCCAGCCGGCGGCGTTCACCGGCACGGTCGGCATCAAGCCGACCTACGGCCGCGTCTCACGCTGGGGCATCGTCGCCTTCGCCTCGTCGCTCGACCAGGCGGGACCGATCGCGCGCGACGTGCGCGACGCCGCGATCCTCCTGAAATCGATGGCCTCGGTGGATGCGAAGGACACGACCTCGGTCGACCGCCCGGTGCCCGACTACGAAGCGGCGCTCGGCCAGTCGATGAAGGGCATGAAGATCGGCATTCCGCGCGAATACCGCGTCGACGGCATGCCCGACGAGATCGAGAAGCTGTGGAAGCAGGGCATCGAGTGGCTGCGGGCGGCGGGCGCGGAGATCGTCGACATTTCTCTGCCGCACACGAAATACGCGCTGCCGGCCTATTACATCGTGGCGCCGGCCGAAGCCTCGTCCAACCTCGCGCGCTATGACGGCGTCCGCTACGGCCTGCGTGTGCCGGGCAAGGACATCGTCGACATGTACGAGAAGACCCGCGCCGAAGGGTTCGGCCGCGAGGTCAAGCGCCGCATCATGATCGGCACCTATGTCCTCTCCGCCGGCTACTACGACGCCTATTACGTGCAGGCGCAGAAAGTTCGCACCCTGATCAAGCGCGACTTCGAGAATGCCTACCGAGACGGCATCGACGCGATCCTGACGCCGGCGACGCCGTCGGCCGCATTCGGCATCGCCGACGAGGACATGGCTGCAGATCCGGTGAAGATGTATCTGAACGACATCTTCACCGTGACGGTGAACATGGCGGGGCTGCCGGGAATCGCCGTGCCTGCGGGTGTCGATGCCAACGGCCTGCCGCTCGGCCTGCAGCTGATCGGACGGCCGTTCGACGAGGAAACGCTGTTCCGCGCCGCGCATGTGATCGAGCAGGCGGCCGGCCGCTTCGAACCGCAGAAGTGGTGGTGAGCCGGGGAGGGCGCTGAACGATGTTCTTCGTCCTCTCGAAAATCTTCTGGTTTGCCGTCCAACCGGTCAATTTCTCGATCATCCTGATGCTCGCCGGAGTGGCGCTTTTCGCGCTGCGGTGGCGCCGGACGGCCGTCGCTCTGGTCGCGACGGCGGCGTTGTGGCTGGTCGTCTGTGTCTGGACGTCGTTCGGCGCGATGCTGGTCACGCCTCTGGAAAATCGCTTCGCGCGACCGCCTCTGCCCGATCGGGTCGCCGGCATCGTCGTGCTGGGCGGCGGCTTCGAGGGCGGTATCAACCTCGTGCGCGGCGGATACGAACTGAATTCAGGCGGCGACCGCTATGTCGAGGCGGCGGCACTTGCGCGTCGCTATCCGGACGCGAAGATCGTCATCTCCGGCGGCAGCGGCGCTCTTATGCTGGAGGGAGAGGAAGATGCATCGACCGCCGTCCGGCTGTTCGAGGCGCTGGGCGTCGCGCGCGAACGGCTGATTCTCGAGGCTAAGTCCCGCAACACCTACGAGAACGCGCTCTTCACCAAGGAGCTTGTCACGCCTCTGCCGGGGGACACCTGGTTGCTCGTGACGTCGGCCTTCCACATGCCCCGGTCGATGGCGCTGTTCCGCCAGGCAGAGTTTCCGGTGACGCCGTGGCCTGTCGACTACCGAACGAGCGGCAAGGAAGGGATTGGCTTGTTCGTGGACAACCCTGTCGATTCGCTGCAGACCGCTACCCTCGGCATCCGCGAATGGATCGGTCTGATCGCCTACTGGCTGACGGGAAGGATCGACAGCGTCTTCCCGTCGCCGTGACGGGTCAGGTGAACAGCCAGAGCAGGATGATGATCGGGATCGGGATTCCGAGCATCCAGAGCGCGATACCGCGAAGCATGTGAATCTCCTTGCGTGTTGATTGACCTTGCAGTCCACACAACGGCGCAGGCGCGGAAACGGTTCCTTCAGGCGCCGACTCAGTCGATGACGGCAGACCGCGCCGCGGAAAAGAACTGCCGCCGCAAAAGCACGACGAAGACGAATATGGTCGTGGCCGCGAAGACGGCCGGGCCGATGAACCAGCCGAGGTAGCCGAGCGAGAAGAAGATGCCGCGCAGCCCGGCATTGAAATGCCCGCCGGCGAGAACGTTCATCCGTGCCGCGCGCGCAACCGCTTTTGCCGTGTCGTGGCCCTCGCGGTTCTCGTCCCTGATCACCGGGACCGCACCGATGAGAATCGAGCAGTAGTTGAATAGCCGGTAGGCCCAGCCGAACTTGAAGAACGAATAGGAGAGGATCACGACGAGGCCGAGCACCTTGAGCTCGAACTCCGCGCGCGACGTGACCGTGCCGAACGGCAGGTCGCCGAGCACGGTCATGACCTGATCGGACGCACCGAGCAGGGCGAGGCAGCCGCCGATGGCGAAGATCGAAGACGAGGCGAAGAAGGCGGTTCCCTGCTGCAGGCCGGCCATGATGCCCGTGTCGATCATGCGCAGTTCGCGTCGCGCCATCGTGCGCATCCACTCCTCGCGCTGGCGGTTCATGGCCTGGGTGAGCGTCGTGCGCCGCGACAGGCGCCCGGCCGCCGCGAACGAGAACGCCACCCAGGCGGCGATGAAGAAGGCAAGCGCGGCGGCGTCGGGCTTGAGGTGAAACGATTCGAGAAGCATGGCCGATCTGATCATGTCCGCGCAGGAGCGAAACCGCAAGAATCTGTCGCGCCGCGGGAGCTCGCCGCAATTTTGCCACCGCAGTTCACACGTTGTTAACCGTCGTCATTCTGCTAACAGGATGAAAAACATATACAAAATCCGATTTGTCGAGTTCCGTTAGGGAACGGAGCCGCGATTTAGCCTCATTCTGCAATTGCGAAGAGACACTCGCCGAAGTAAAAGGGCGGCCGAGAACGGCGGGATGGACTGCGCCCCAGACGGCGCTCCGGCTGACCCGCCAGCGGACACAGGACATCATGGACGAAATCGTTCCAAAATCCTGCTGGGGCGTCGCCGCCAAAGCAGTCGCGGGTTTTGCTTTCATCATTCTTCTGGCCTGGCTGATCGGCGGCGCCGAAACCGCCGCGGTCGTGGCTGCGGGCTGAGCCCGTCCGGCTTTGCCCGATGTCGTAGCCGGACCTTCCGAGGTCGGCCCGCGGTTAGAAATTCAAACGTGAAGGTCGCAGAAGTGCTATCTCGGGCACCGGGATCGCGCTGATGTTTCTTTCCGTATTCGACCTGTTCAAGATCGGCATAGGACCGTCGAGTTCCCACACGATGGGGCCGATGACGGCGGCCGCGCGCTTTCTCGACGAGCTCCTCTCCGGCGACTGGCCGAAACCGCATGGCGTCGAGGTGGCGCGGCTTGCGGCCAGCCTGCACGGGTCGCTCGCCTATACGGGGATCGGGCACGGCACGGATAGGGCCGTCATCCTCGGCCTGACCGGCCTGACGCCGATGACCGTCGACCCGGACAAGGTCGACGAGATGATCGCGAGCGTCGCAGCGTCGAAGACCGTCAGCCCGCCCGGCCATCCGGTCTACCGCTTCGATCCGTCGGCCGATCTGGTGATGGACAGGAAGACACCGCTGACCGGCCATGCCAACGGCATGACCTTTTCCGCGCTCGACGCCGACGGGCGCGTGCTTCTCAAGCGGATATTCTATTCTATCGGCGGCGGCTTCGTCGTGTCCGACGAGGAGTTGCAGCGGCTGAAGGCGCGGGGACCGGAAGCGGCTGCCAACGATGTGCCCTATCCCTTCTCGCATGCGGCCGAGATGCTCGACATGGCGGCGAAGAGCGGACTTTCGATCGCCGAGATGAAGCGCGCCAACGAGGAGACCCGCCTGTCGCGCGAAGAGCTCGACGCCGGCCTCGACCGTGTCTGGCAAGCGATGCGCGGCTCGATCGAGCGCGGCCTGACCAAGGAAGGCGTGATGCCCGGCGGGTTGAAGGTGAAGCGCCGTGCACGCCAACTGCACGACAAGCTGCAGGAGGAATGGCGCCAGAACCGCCCGAATCCGCTGCTCGCCAACGACTGGCTGTCGGTCTACGCCATGGCCGTCAACGAGGAGAACGCGGCAGGCGGCCGCATCGTCACCGCGCCGACCAATGGCGCGGCCGGCGTCATTCCCGCCGTCCTGCGCTACTGGCTGCACTTCCATCCGGAATCGGACCAGGATGGCATCCGCGACTTCCTCCTCACCTCGGCGGCGGTGGGCGGCATCATCAAACACAACGCATCGATTTCCGGCGCCGAGGTCGGCTGCCAGGGCGAGGTCGGTTCGGCCTCGGCCATGGCCGCGGCGGGGCTTGCCGCCGTCATGGGCGGCACGGCCATGCAGGTCGAGAACGCCGCCGAGATCGCGCTCGAACACCATCTGGGCATGACCTGCGATCCGGTTGGGGGCCTGGTGCAGGTGCCCTGCATCGAGCGCAACGCCCTGGGCGCCGTGAAGGCTGTGACCGCCGCTTCGCTGGCGCTCAAGGGTGACGGCACGCACTTCGTGCCGCTCGACGCGGCCATCGAGACGATGCGGCAGACCGGGCTCGACATGAATGAAAAATACAAGGAAACCAGCCTCGGCGGACTGGCGGTGAACGTGGTCGAGTGTTGAGCCTGGGGGCTGTGGACAAGCGCCGTCTCGGTTGACCTCCTGCGGGCGGAAGCCTACCTCAGCATCATGTCGCTCAACCTGATCAAGCTCTGCGTCGGCGCCGAGAGCGTCGAGGACCTCGAGGAATGGATCGGAGAGCGGCTGGCCGAGGCACGCGCGCGCGGGCTGCCGGCCGAGCAGTTCCACACCACCCGCATGATGCCGACCAGAGGCGCCGAGCTCCTGGACGGCGGCTCTCTCTACTGGGTCATCAAGGGCAATGTGCAGTGCCGGCAGCGGCTCACCGAGATCCGTCCGTTCACCGACGGTGACGGCATTTCGCGCTGTCATCTGGTGCTGGAGCCGACGGTCGTGCGCACGCACTGGCAGCCGCGCCGCGCGTTCCAGGGCTGGCGCTACCTGATCGCGGCCGACGCGCCGGCAGACCTCTCCGCCGATTCGGCGGGATGGCAGGTTCTCCCGTCCGACCTGCGCTCCGAACTGGCCAGTCTCGGACTTCTCTAAACTTATCGTTTGCACTTAACCTTAAGCCGCAAAAGACGGCTCCCGCGCAATTTACCGGATTGAAACCATAAGCGACTGGACGCATGGTGAATTCGGGCGTGGAGTATTGTCATGTTGTTGTCGAGTTACAGGGGTTCGCCGGCCGGCGCCCGGCGGCCGGCGCATGTGATCGTCGTCGGCAACGAAAAGGGCGGTTCCGGCAAATCGACCACGGCGATGCATGTCGCCGTCGCGCTGCTCAAGCTGGGCTGCTCGGTCGCGACCGTCGACCTCGACGGCCGGCAATTGTCGCTTACCCGCTATGTCGAGAACCGCGCGCGCTGGTCGCGCAGTTCGGGCGTGCCGCTTCCCGTTCCGGCGCATTTCCACGTGCCGCCGGCGCGGCGCGAAAGCATCACCGAGGCGGAAGGGGAAGAGTTCCGCAAGCTGACCGACGGTCTTGCCGAGGTCGAGAGCCGGCATGATTTCGTCGTCATCGACACGCCCGGCTCCGACACGTTCCTGAGCCGCCTCGCGCACCGCATCGCCGACACGCTGATCACGCCGATGAACGACAGCTTCATCGACTTCGACGTGCTCGGCCGCATCGACCCGGTGACCTACGAAATCCTGGATGTCTCGCAATATGCCTCGTCGGTGCGCGATGCGCGGCGCGAGCGGCGCCAGACGGACAACGCAATCCTCGACTGGGTCGTCGTGCGCAACCGCATGGCGAGCATCACCTCGCGCAACGAGCAGCGCGTCGCCTCCTGCCTGCGCAACCTGTCGATGAAGCTCGGCTTCCGCATCGCCGACGGCATTTCGGAACGCGTCATCTTCCGCGAATTCTTTCCGGTCGGGCTGACCGCGCTCGACGATCTCGACGAGCGCGTGCTTGGCGGCCGCCCGACGCTGTCGCACCTGTCGGCGCGGCAGGAAATCCGCCAGCTGGTTACGGCCCTGAGGCTGCCCGCCGACGAGATGGGACGCAAGCGGGCCGAGGCCCGGCAACGCTACGCCGAGACCATCGGCCGCCCCATCGCCATGCCCGATATTTTCGTTACCTGAGAACCTCCGACTTGAATCGGTCGCGATCGGACCGCATTTTCGCAGGATGGATGCGGAGAGTACGGATAGCGTGACAGGCGGCGCGTGGCGGAATGGCCGGGTGCGCCGGGAGGCTGCGGCATGATCTGGCTCTATGCTCTCGGCCTTGCCGGGCTCGTCGCCCTTGGCGGGCGGCTACTGCTGACGGCCGACCCGCGCCGGCTGGCCCTGACGCTGCGGATTGCCGGTCCCCTCGTCCTCGGCCTGACGGGCGTGACGCTGACGGCGATCGGCAGGCCTTTGCTCGGGTTTCCCCTGGTCGGGCTCGCCACGGTCTGGGCGCTTGTGACGTTCGCGTGGCCGCGCCGGCGGGCGTCGAAGCGACAGCATTCGACAGTCCGGTCAGCCGCTCTCGAGATGGTGCTGGACCATTCCACCGGTGCCCTTGAAGGGCTGGTGCTTGCGGGGCGCTTCGAGGGCAGGGAACTGAGCGAGCTCGATCTGCCGTCGCTCGTGAAACTCCGCGCCGAACTGCAGTCCGACGCCGACAGCGTCCGCCTACTTGAGGCGTATCTTCAAGGCAGGTTCCCCGCTTGGCGCGTAGACGCTGACGCGCAGGTCGGTGCGCGGCAGGCTGGCGCGCCAGGTGCGGGCGCCATGACTGAGAAGGAAGCCTACCAGATCCTTGGTCTTGAACCGGGAGCCAGTGCGGCGGACATCCGCAAGGCGCATCGCCGCCTTGTGCAGCGACTGGACACCGACTTCGTCAACAGGTCCGTCCTTGCGGCGCGGATAGACGAAGCCCGGGACGTTTTGCTCACTCTGCACGGCTAGTTCTCCTTCGACACGTGACTTGACTGGAGATACCTGTGGTTCCGGGCTTCACTGCTGTACGGCGTAGCAGGCGATCGACTTCTTCTTCAGCGCCGCGCAGGTCCTGGTGGCTGTCGACTGGCTTGCGAAACCGCCGAAGCGGGCCCGGATGTAGGTCGTGCCGCCCTTCACGAAACGCTCCGTGAAGGGCTCTGCCGAGGCAAGCAGATGCGCGGCCTTGCCGCTGGTCTTGTCGAGAAGCGCGCGCGCCTCCGCTTCCGAGCCGACCGAGCCGACCTGGATCACCCAGCCCGATTTCGGGGCGGCGGACGGTGCGACCGAGGCCGTCGTCACGTCGTCGACCTTCACTTCCTCGACGGGTTCCGCCTTGGCGACGGCGTCGGTGATCGGATCGGCGGGGCGTGCCGTCGGGCGGGCAAAGGCCGTCTCCATGGCCGGCTCCGGCCGCGCTTCGGGGGCAGGGACGTTCTTAGCCTTGAATGCCGAGGCGGCGACCGAGGCCACGATCGGCGCCTGGGGCTCGATCGTGCGTGCGGCGACGAGCGGGTTCGAACCTCGGCTCGATGCCTTCGGCATGTAGGTCTCGATCAGCCGGGCCATTTCCGCGTCGCGGCTGCGGCCGCTGGCGCCGCCCATGACGACGGCGACGATCTTGCGGTCGCCGATCTTGACCGACGAGACGAGGTTGAAGCCCGAGGCGCGCGTGTAGCCGGTCTTGATGCCGTCGACGCCCTTGACCCGCCCGAGCAGCTTGTTGTGGTTGGCCATGCGCGACTTGCCGAAGGCGAAGGAGCGCGTCGAGAAGTAGGAATAGTATTTCGGATAATGCTCGCGCAGCGACATGCCGAGGATCGCCATGTCCCGCGCCGTCGTCTTCTGGGCGGGATCCGGCAGGCCAGAGGCATTGCGGAAGGTGGTCGAGTTCATCCCGAGCTTACGGGCCTTGGCCGTCATCATCCTGGCGAAGTTGGATTCCGAGCCGCCGAGCAGCTCGCCGAGCGCGGCTGCCGCGTCGTTCGCCGACTTCGTCACGAGGCCGAGAATCGCCTGCTCGACCGTGATCGAGCCCCCGGGCCTGACGCCGAGCTTGGTCGGTGGGCGAGAGGACGCGTATTTCGAGAAGACGACCCGGCTGTCCTTGGAGATGCGGCCCGCCGACATGGCCTCGAAGGTCATGTAGAGCGTCATCATCTTCGTCAGCGACGCCGGATAGCGCGGCGAATCGGCGCTCGATGAATAGAGCGTCTTGCCGGTGTTGGCGTCGATGACGACGGCCGCCTTCTTGGATTGGGCCAGAGAGGGGGCAGTCGCGCCGATGGTCGCCACCGCTGCCGCGATGATCAGCCCAAGGACGGGACGGAGGGATTGGCGGACGGTCGTGCACAGGCCGGAGAACGCGAAACTCACTGCTACACCCTTTGTGTTCTCGTTGGGACTTGCGCGGCAAAGGCCACCGCGCGGATGTCGACCGAAGCTAAGGGGGCAGCGTTACCATTCCGTTTATGGTAACCGGATTGTTGAAGCCTCGACCGGCCTTTGAATCGAATTCGAGCCATGAGCGGTCGAGAGGGCGTTCGGCGGGCCGAATTGCGCAGGCGCTTTCCGCCCGCTTCGGCGTCCCGCCATCCGGGCAGGCGTCCGGGCGTCGAAAGGGCTTGTGTTTTCGGATCATTGCCGCTAATCGCCCGGCTCCGAAACGTCGCAACAGTCGCCAAGGAAGAGCACGATGGCTAAGAGCAAGTTTGAGCGGACGAAGCCGCATGTGAACATCGGAACGATTGGTCACGTCGACCATGGCAAGACGTCTTTGACGGCTGCGATCACCAAGTATTTCGGTGAATACAAGCGCTACGACCAGATTGACGCGGCGCCTGAGGAGAAGGCGCGCGGCATCACGATCTCGACGGCGCATGTCGAATACGAGACGGCGAACCGCCACTACGCCCACGTCGACTGCCCCGGCCATGCCGACTACGTGAAGAACATGATCACGGGTGCCGCGCAGATGGACGGCGCGATCCTGGTCGTGTCGGCCGCCGACGGCCCGATGCCGCAGACCCGCGAGCACATTCTTCTGGCCCGCCAGGTCGGCGTTCCGGCGCTGGTCGTGTTCCTGAACAAGGTGGATCTCGTCGACGACGCGGAGCTTCTGGAGCTGGTCGAGCTCGAGGTTCGCGAGCTTCTGTCGAAGTATGAATATCCGGGCGACGACATCCCGATGATCAAGGGCTCGGCGGTTGCCGCGCTTGAGGACAAGGACAAGAAGATCGGCGAGGACGCGATCCGCGAGCTGATGGCGGCGGTGGACAGCTACATCCCGACGCCGGAGCGTCCGATCGACAAGCCGTTCCTGATGCCGATCGAGGACGTGTTCTCGATCTCGGGCCGCGGCACGGTTGTGACCGGCCGCGTCGAGCGCGGCGTGGTCAAGGTCGGCGAGGAATTGGAAATCGTCGGCATCCGCCCGACGACGAAGACGACCTGCACGGGCGTGGAAATGTTCCGCAAGCTGCTCGACCAGGGCCAGGCGGGCGACAACATCGGCGCGCTGCTGCGCGGCGTCGACCGCGAGGGCGTGGAGCGCGGCCAGGTTCTGGCCAAGCCCGGCACGGTGAAGCCGCACAAGAAGTTCGTGGCCGAGGCCTACATCCTGACCAAGGAGGAGGGTGGCCGTCACACGCCGTTCTTCACCAACTACCGTCCGCAGTTCTACTTCCGCACGACGGACGTGACGGGGATCGTGACGCTGCCGGCCGGCACCGAGATGGTGATGCCCGGCGACAACATCACGGTGGATGTCGAGCTGATCGTGCCGATCGCCATGGAGGAGAAGCTGCGCTTCGCCATCCGCGAAGGCGGCCGCACCGTGGGCGCCGGCGTCGTCGCTTCGATCAAGGAATAGGCGCTTCGGCGCTTGAATGGCGGCGTCCGCGCCGCCATTTTCTTCCCGACCCGCTTGCAGCTTCGGCATCAAGCGATTAGGAACGGGCGGAATACGGGCATAGCTCAGTTGGTAGAGCGACGGTCTCCAAAACCGTAGGTCGTAGGTTCGAGCCCTGCTGCCCGTGCCATCCTCCCCGGAAGGGGAGGTCGAGTTTCCCCCGAAAGGGGGGTATTTGGAATGCCATAGCCGGGCCTGGGACGATTGGATGGTTCCTCGACGGCGCGAGAACATGAAGCGGGTACCGGGCCTTGCGCTTGCGGCGAATCCTCTTTATGTAGACGGGACAGACACGCGGTGCGTGGAGCTGGGCAGCCAGCTTTACGCACCTAATGGCATGGGAGCAAGGCGCTGATTCGCCTCTTCCGTGGGCTTCCGGAAGGAAGCATGTTCCGGCGTCAGGAACTTCAGAAGACGGTCCGGTCAACGGGCCCCTAAGACAGAGCGGCATATGGCTTCGAAGACATCCAATCCATTCGTGTTCCTTCAGCAGGTCCGGTCCGAGACGGCGAAGGTCACGTGGCCCTCGCGTCGCGAGACCATGATCTCGACGATCATGGTGCTCGTTTTCGCATTCATCGCGGCAATCTTCTTCTTCGCCGCCGATCAGCTTATGGCGCTGGGGGTCGAGCTGATCCTCGGCCTCGGGCGCTAAGTATCCCGGCGACCACGGAGACAGTTCAAGACATGACCGCGCGGTGGTACATCGTCCACGCCTATTCGAACTTCGAGAAGAAGGTCGCGGAGGACATTGAGCAGAAGGCCAAGCAGAAAGGCCTCTGGGAGTCCTTCGAGAAGATCCTGGTGCCGACCGAGAAGGTCGTCGAGGTGCGCCGCGGCCGCAAGGTCGACGCCGAGCGCAAGTTCTTCCCCGGCTACGTGCTGGTGCGGGCGAACCTGACCGACGCGGTGTTCTCGCTGATCAAGAACACGCCGCGCGTCACCGGCTTCCTCGGCGATTCCAAGCCGGTGCCGATCTCGGATGCCGAGGCCGAGCGCATCCTGCACCAGGTGCAGGAGGGCGTGGAGCGTCCGAAGCCGTCGATCACCTTCGAGATCGGCGAGCAGGTGCGCGTCTCGGACGGTCCGTTCGCCTCGTTCAACGGCTTCGTCCAGGAAGTCGACGAGGAGAGGGCGCGGCTCAAGGTGGAAGTTTCGATCTTCGGTCGCGCCGTGCCGGTGGATCTGGAATTCGGCCAGGTCGAGAAGGCCTGACCGGAAGGCGTCCGGCCTCGCGCCGGATGTCCGCACTGGTGGGAGGGATGGCGGCTTTTGCCGGCCGAGCGTCCCGCACCACCGAACTGCAACCGCCGGCGTCGCGAGGATGTCCGGCATGAAACAAGGGCAGATGAGAAATGGCTAAGAAAGTTGCAGGCCAGCTCAAGCTCCAGGTCAAGGCAGGATCGGCCACGCCGTCCCCGCCGATCGGCCCGGCGCTCGGTCAGCGCGGCATCAACATCATGGAGTTCTGCAAGGCGTTCAACGCCCAGACCCAGGAGATGGAAAAGGGATCGCCGGTTCCGGTGGTCATCACCTATTACGCCGACAAGTCGTTCACCTTCGTCATGAAGACGGCTCCGGTGAGCTACTTCCTGAAGAAAGCCGCCGGCCTCGACTCGGGCTCCAAGGAGCCGGGCAAGAAGGTTGCCGGCCAGGTGACCCGCGCCAAGGTGCGTGAGATTGCCGAAGCCAAGATGAAGGATCTGAACGCGAACGACGTCGACGCGGCGATGCGCATGGTCGAAGGTTCCGCCCGGTCGATGGGCCTGGAAGTGGTGGGCTGAGATCATGGCAAAGCTTTCGAAACGAGTTGCGAAGTCGCGTGAGGGCATCGACCCGAACAAGAGCTACGCCCTGTCCGACGCCGTGAAGCTCCTCAAGGAGCGCGCGAGCGTGAAGTTCGACGAGACGATCGAGGTGGCGATGAACCTCGGCGTCGATCCGCGTCACGCCGACCAGATGGTGCGCGGCGTGGTGAACCTGCCGAACGGCACGGGCCGCACGGTCCGCGTCGCGGTGTTCGCCCGCGGTGCAAAGGCCGAAGAAGCGACCGCCGCCGGCGCCGACCTCGTCGGTGCGGAGGATCTGGTCGAGATCGTGCAGAAGGGCGAGATCAACTTCGACCGCTGCATCGCCACGCCGGACATGATGCCGCTGGTCGGCCGTCTCGGCAAGGTTCTCGGCCCCCGCGGCATGATGCCGAACCCGAAGGTCGGCACCGTGACCACGGACGTGGCGGGCGCCGTGAAGGCCTCGAAGGGCGGAGCCGTCGAGTTCCGCGTCGAGAAGGCCGGCATCGTGCATGGCGGCGTGGGCAAGGTCTCTTTCGACGCGAACGCGATCGAGGAGAACATCCGCGCCTTCGCCGACGCGGTGATCAAGGCCAAGCCGACGGGCGCCAAGGGCAACTACGTCAAGAAGGTTTCGCTCACCTCGACGATGGGTCCCGGCCTGAAGATCGACGTAGCGACGCTCAGCGCCAGCTGAGCTGAATGAGGAACGGCGCGTAACGCGCTGTTCCCGACAAGAATTCCGGTCCCGGCAACGGGACCGGATCCGAGGGGAAACCCTCGGCCTCCTGTCCGAGATTGCAGGTGGAGAGTCTTCTCTCCTTAAGCCGACCGGGCCTGCATGAGACGGGGATCGACCCGGATTTCGACGCCCTCGGGCGTCTGTTTGGTTCGAACCGCGTGTGCCTTTTGTCAGCGTGGCGGGCAACCGCCACGACGAAAAGGGGACAGGATCCTCGAGCGTCGTTCGGGAGGTCCTTAACTGGATGTCCTGCGCGACAGAAGGCAACCGGCAGCCGATCCTCCGGGAGAGGCTGCCAACTGGAGAGTGGCAGTGGAAAGAGCGGAAAAGCGCGAATTCGTCACGGGCCTGAACGAGGTGTTCAAGAACACCGGTTCAGTCGTCGTGGCCCACTATGCCGGTCTGACCGTGGCGCAAATGAACGACCTGAGGTCGAAAATGCGCGCCGCTGGCGGCACCGTCAAGGTAGCGAAGAACCGTCTCGCCATCATCGCCCTTCAGGGTACGGACTCCGAAGGCATTTCGGGCCTGTTCAAGGGACAGACCCTCATCGCCTATGCGGAGGATCCGGTTGCGGCGCCGAAGGTCGCTTCCGATTTCGCCAAGGGGAATGACAAGCTCGTCATTCTCGGCGGCGCGATGGGAGCGACTGCTCTGGACGCCGACGGTGTGAAGGCTCTGGCCACCATGCCGTCGCTGGACGAGCTGCGCGCCAAGATCGTCGGCATGATCAAGACGCCGGCAACCCGGATCGCCCAAGTCGTCAATGCGCCGGCAGCTCAGCTTGCCCGCGTGTTCGGCGCCTATGCCCGGAAGGACGAGGCGGCATGAGGCTGGTCCTCGCTGCCCTAACCAACACGCAAACGAACCAACTGAAGGAAGTGAAAAATGGCTGATCTCACCAAGATCGTTGAAGACCTGTCCAGCCTGACCGTCCTCGAGGCGGCCGAGCTGTCGAAGATGCTGGAAGAGAAGTGGGGCGTCTCCGCCGCCGCTCCGGTGGCTGTCGCCGCCGCTGCCGGTGGCGCCGGTGCCGCCGCTGCCGCTCCGGCCGAAGAGAAGACCGAGTTCGACGTCGTCCTGACGGATGCCGGCGCGCAGAAGATCAACGTGATCAAGGAAGTCCGCGCGATCACCGGCCTCGGCCTCAAGGAAGCCAAGGACCTGGTCGAAGGCGCTCCGAAGTCGGTCAAGGAAGGTGTCAACAAGGCTGACGCCGAGAAGATCAAGGCCCAGCTCGAAGCAGCCGGCGCCAAGGTCGACCTGAAGTAACAACGCGTGCCGGCGGGCGGCGATGTCGCCGTCCGCCGACCCTCGCCGGCGAGGGAGCCCGCGTCTTGGGCGAGTTGTGGAAACCCCTTTTCCGAGGGCCGGGAACGGCCTTCCGAAAACGGGTTTTTAACCGTTTTGAAATGCCGCAGCGCGGTTCGCGCGCGGCCGCAGGAATAGCCAGTAAGGCAGCAAGGAGCGACGATGGCCCAGACCCACACGTTCAACGGTCGCAGGCGGGTTCGCAGCTTTTTCGGAAAGATCCCGGAAGTTGCGGAGATGCCGAACCTGATCGAGGTTCAGAAGGCTTCCTACGACCAGTTTCTGATGGTCGACGAGCCGGAAGGCGGACGTCCGGACGAGGGATTGCAGGCGGTTTTCAAGTCGGTGTTCCCGATCTCGGATTTTTCGGGAGCCTCGATGCTCGAGTTCGTGAAATACGAGTTCGAGCTGCCGAAGTTTGACGTCGACGAGTGCCGCCAGCGCGACCTGACCTACGCCGCGCCGCTGAAGGTGACGCTGCGCCTGATCGTGTTCGATGTCGACGAGGACACCGGCGCCAAGTCGATCAAGGACATCAAGGAGCAGGACGTCTACATGGGCGACATGCCGCTCATGACGCTGAACGGCACGTTCATCGTCAACGGCACCGAGCGCGTGATCGTCTCGCAGATGCACCGCTCGCCGGGCGTCTTCTTCGACCACGACAAGGGCAAGTCGCATTCGTCGGGCAAGCTTCTGTTCGCCGCGCGCGTCATTCCCTACCGCGGCTCGTGGCTCGACATCGAGTTCGATTCCAAGGACATCGTGCACGCCCGCATCGACCGTCGCCGCAAGATTCCGGTGACGAGCCTGCTGATGGCGCTGGGCATGGACGGCGAAGAGATCCTGTCGACCTTCTACAACACGCTGACCTACGAGCGTGACGGCGACGACTGGCGCGTGCCGTTCTCGCCGGAGCGCTTCCGCGGCCGCAAGGCCGTGACCGACCTGATCGACGCCGACACCGGCGAGGTCGTGGTCGAGGGCGGCAAGAAGATCACGGTGCGCCAGGCGCGTCAGCTTGCCGAGAAGGGCCTGAAGGCCATCAAGGCGACGCTCGACGACCTGATCGGCTCCTATATCGCCGAGGACATCGTCAACCCCGAGACGGGCGAGATCTATCTCGAGGCCGGCGACGAGCTCGACCTGACGGTCGATGCGAAGGGCGTGCGCAAGGGCAACCTGCTCGACCTGATCAATTCGGGCGTGACCGAGATCAACGTGCTCGACATCGACCACGTCAATGTCGGCGCCTACATCCGCAACACGCTCGCCATCGACAAGAACGAGAGCCGCCAGGACGCGCTGTTCGACATCTACCGCGTGATGCGTCCCGGCGAGCCGCCGACGCTCGACACCGCGGAAGCCATGTTCAAGTCGCTGTTCTTCGACTCGGAGCGCTACGACCTGTCGGCCGTCGGCCGGGTCAAGATGAACATGCGCCTGGAGCTCAAGGCCGAGGACACCGTGCGCGTCCTGCGCAAGGAGGACATACTGGCGGTGGTCAAGACGCTGGTCGAACTGCGCGACGGCAAGGGCGAGATCGACGACATCGACAATCTCGGCAACCGCCGCGTCCGCTCGGTCGGCGAGCTGATGGAGAACCAGTACCGCGTCGGCCTGCTGCGCATGGAGCGCGCGATCAAGGAGCGCATGTCCTCGATCGAGATCGACACGGTCATGCCGCAGGACCTGATCAACGCCAAGCCGGCGGCGGCTGCCGTGCGCGAGTTCTTTGGCTCGTCGCAGCTGTCGCAGTTCATGGACCAGACCAACCCGCTGTCGGAAATCACCCACAAGCGCCGCCTGTCGGCCCTTGGACCGGGCGGTCTGACCCGCGAGCGCGCCGGCTTCGAGGTGCGCGACGTGCACCCGACGCACTACGGCCGCATCTGCCCGATCGAGACGCCGGAAGGCCCGAACATCGGCCTGATCAACTCGCTTGCGACCTTCGCCCGCGTCAACAAGTACGGCTTCATCGAGAGCCCGTACCGCAAGATCGTGGACGGAAAGATCTCGAACGAGGTCGTCTACCTGTCGGCGATGGAAGAGGCCAAGCACTATGTCGCGCAGGCGAACGCCGAACTCGACAAGGAAGGCCGCTTCGTCGACGAATTCGTCATCTGCCGCAACGCCGGCGAGGTGATGATGACGCCGCGCGACAATGTCGACCTGATGGACGTGTCGCCGAAGCAGATGGTCTCGGTCGCCGCGGCGCTGATCCCGTTCCTCGAGAACGACGACGCCAACCGCGCGCTGATGGGCTCGAACATGCAGCGCCAGGCGGTGCCGCTCGTCCGCGCCGAGGCGCCGTTCGTCGGCACCGGCATGGAGCCGATCGTCGCCCGTGACTCGGGCGCCGCGATCGCCGCCCGCCGCACCGGCATCGTCGACCAGGTCGACGCGACCCGTATCGTCATCCGCGCGACGGAGGATCTCGAATCCGGCAAGTCCGGCGTCGACATCTACCGCCTGATGAAGTTCCAGCGCTCGAACCAGAACACCTGCATCAACCAGCGTCCGCTGGTGAAGATGGGCGACCGGATCGAGAAGGGCGACATCATCGCCGACGGTCCGTCGACCGATCTCGGCGATCTGGCGCTCGGCCGCAACGTGCTCGTCGCGTTCATGCCGTGGAACGGCTACAACTACGAGGACTCGATCCTGCTCTCCGAGCGGATCGTCGCCGACGACGTCTTCACCTCGATCCACATCGAGGAGTTCGAGGTCATGGCGCGAGATACCAAGCTCGGGCCGGAGGAAATCACGCGCGACATTCCGAACGTGTCGGAAGAGGCGCTGAAGAACCTCGACGAGGCGGGCATCGTCTACATCGGCGCCGAAGTGCAGCCAGGCGACATCCTGGTCGGCAAGATCACGCCAAAGGGCGAGAGCCCGATGACGCCGGAGGAAAAGCTCCTCCGCGCCATCTTCGGCGAGAAGGCCTCCGACGTGCGCGACACGTCGATGCGCATGCCTCCGGGAACCTTCGGCACGGTCGTCGAAGTGCGCGTCTTCAACCGCCACGGCGTGGAGAAGGACGAGCGCGCGATGGCGATCGAGCGCGAGGAGATCGAGCGTCTGGCCAAGGACCGCGACGACGAGCAGGCGATCCTCGACCGCAACGTCTACGGCCGGCTGGCCGAGATGCTGGCGGGCAAGGATGCCATCGCCGGCCCCAAGAGCTTCAAGAAGGGCTCGAAGGTCTCGAAGGAGACGCTCGACGAGTATCCTCGTTCGCAGTGGTGGCAGTTCGCCGTCGAGGACGAGAAGGTCCAGGGCGAGATCGAGGCTCTGCGCGGCCAGTACGACGATTCCAAGAAGGCGCTCGAGCAGCGCTTCATGGACAAGGTCGAGAAGGTGCAGCGCGGCGACGAGATGCCTCCGGGCGTCATGAAGATGGTCAAGGTCTTCGTCGCGGTGAAGCGCAAGATCCAGCCCGGCGACAAGATGGCCGGCCGCCACGGTAACAAGGGCGTGGTCAGCCGCATCGTCCCGGTCGAGGACATGCCGTTCCTCGAGGACGGCACGCATGTCGACGTCGTGCTCAATCCGCTCGGCGTGCCGAGCCGCATGAATGTCGGTCAGATTCTCGAAACCCATCTCGGATGGGCCTGCGCCGGCATGGGCAAGCGCATCGGCGAGATGATCGAGGCCTACAAGCAGGCAGGCGACATCAAGCCGCTGCGGGCGACCATCGAGAAGGTCGTTCCGGCCAACAACCGCAACGAGCCGGTGCGCCAGTATGACGAGGAGTCGATCCTGCGTCTCGCCGACCAGATGAAGCACGGCGTGTCGATCGCCACGCCGGTATTCGACGGCGCCAAGGAGGAAGACATCAACCGCTTCCTCACCGAGGCGGGGCTCGACACGAGCGGCCAGTCGACCCTCTATGACGGACGCACGGGCGAACCCTTCGACCGCAAGGTGACGGTGGGCTACATCTACATCCTGAAGCTCCACCACCTCGTGGACGACAAGATCCACGCGCGTTCGATCGGCCCGTATTCGCTCGTTACCCAGCAGCCGCTGGGCGGCAAGGCGCAGTTCGGCGGCCAGCGCTTCGGCGAAATGGAGGTCTGGGCGCTGGAAGCCTACGGCGCCGCCTACACGCTGCAGGAGATGCTGACCGTCAAGTCGGACGACGTGGCCGGCCGGACCAAGGTCTACGAGGCGATCGTGCGCGGCGACGATACGTTCGAAGCGGGCATTCCCGAGAGCTTCAACGTTCTCGTCAAGGAAATGCGCTCGCTCGGCCTCAACGTGGAACTCGAGGATTCCCGCGTGGACGAGCTGCCGGCACAATTGCCGGACGCCGCCGAGTAACGAGTAGAAAGAGCCGCGCCGCGGGCCAGACCCGCGGCGCGCCACAGGTTTCGATGCGGCGGTTCGTTCCGCCAGACGAGGGGGCCAGTCCAGCCCCGACGCATTCAGAGGGACCTCGGTCCCCAACAGGAGAACGGCATGAACCAAGAGGTCATGAATCTCTTCAATACCCAGGCCCCGGCCCAGGTGTTCGATTCCATCCGGATTTCGCTCGCCAGCCCCGACAAGATCCTTTCCTGGTCGTTCGGCGAGATCAAGAAGCCCGAGACGATCAACTACCGCACGTTCAAGCCCGAGCGTGACGGCCTGTTCTGCGCGCGCATCTTCGGTCCGATCAAGGACTACGAGTGCCTGTGCGGCAAGTACAAGCGCATGAAGTACAAGGGCATCATCTGCGAGAAGTGCGGCGTGGAAGTCACGCTGTCGCGCGTTCGCCGCGAGCGCATGGGCCATATCGAGCTCGCCGCCCCGGTCGCCCACATCTGGTTCCTGAAGTCGCTGCCGTCGCGCATCGGCACGCTGCTCGACATGACCCTGAAGGACATCGAGCGCGTCCTCTACTTTGAGAACTACATCGTCACCGAGCCCGGCCTGACCGACCTCAAGCAGCACCAGCTGCTGTCCGAGGAAGAATACATGACCGCCGTCGACAATTTCGGCGAGGACCAGTTCACCGCCATGATCGGCGCCGAGGCGATCCATGAGCTGCTGGCGTCGATGGAGCTCGAGAAGATCGCGGTCGACCTGCGCGACGAACTCGCCACGACCACGTCCGAGCTGAAGCAGAAGAAGCTTCTGAAGCGGCTCAAAGTCGTCGAGAACTTCATCGAGTCCGGCAACCGTCCGGAGTGGATGATCATGAAGATCATCCCGGTGATCCCGCCGGACCTGCGTCCGCTCGTGCCGCTGGACGGCGGCCGCTTCGCGACCTCGGACCTGAACGACCTCTACCGCCGCGTCATCAACCGCAACAATCGTCTGAAGCGGCTGATCGAACTGCGCGCGCCCGGAATCATCATCCGCAACGAGAAGCGCATGCTTCAGGAGGCGGTCGACGCATTGTTCGACAACGGCCGCCGCGGCCGCGTCATCACCGGCGCCAACAAGCGTCCGCTGAAGTCGCTGTCCGACATGCTGAAGGGCAAGCAGGGCCGCTTCCGCCAGAACCTGCTCGGCAAGCGCGTCGACTATTCCGGCCGTTCGGTCATCGTGACCGGACCGGAGCTGAAGCTGCACCAGTGCGGCCTGCCGAAGAAGATGGCGCTCGAGTTGTTCAAGCCGTTCATCTACGCCCGCCTCGACGCGAAGGGATATTCCTCGACCGTCAAGCAGGCCAAGAAGCTGGTCGAGAAGGAAAAGCCGGAGGTCTGGGACATCCTCGACGAGGTGATCCGCGAACATCCGGTGCTGCTCAACCGCGCGCCGACGCTGCACCGCCTCGGCATCCAGGCGTTCGAGCCGATCCTGATCGAAGGCAAGGCGATCCAGCTTCACCCGCTGGTCTGCACCGCCTTCAACGCGGACTTCGACGGCGACCAGATGGCGGTCCACGTGCCGCTGTCGCTGGAAGCCCAGCTCGAAGCCCGCGTGCTGATGATGTCGACCAACAACATCCTGCATCCGGCCTCCGGCGCACCGATCATCGTGCCGTCGCAGGACATGGTGCTTGGCCTCTACTACCTCTCGATTCTGAACCAGAACGAGCCGGGCGAGGGGATGGTGTTCGCCGACATGGGCGAACTGCATCACGCGATCGAAACCAAGGCGGTCACGCTGCACACCAAGATCAAGGGCCGTTTCAAGACCGTCGACAAGGACGGCAACCCCGTCTCGAAGATCTATGAGACCACGCCCGGCCGCATGATCATCGGCGAGCTTCTGCCGAAGAACGTCAACGTGCCGTTCGACATCTGCAACCAGGAGATGACCAAGAAGAACATCTCCAAGATGATCGATACCGTCTACCGCCACTGCGGCCAGAAGGAGACGGTCATATTCTGCGACCGCATCATGTCGCTCGGCTTCAGCCATGCCTGCCGCGCCGGCATCTCGTTCGGCAAGGACGACATGCTGATCCCGGAGACCAAGCACAAGCTGGTGACGGACACCGAGGCGCTCGCCAAGGAATACGAGCAGCAGTACAATGACGGCCTGATCACTCAGGGCGAGAAGTATAACAAGGTGGTCGACGCCTGGGCGAAGTGCTCGGAGAAGGTCGCCGAGGAGATGATGGCCCGCATCAAGAAGGTCGAGTTCGACGACAGCGGCCGTCAGACGCCGATGAACTCGATCTACATGATGTCGCATTCGGGTGCGCGCGGTTCGCCCACCCAGATGCGCCAGCTCGCCGGCATGCGCGGCCTGATGGCCAAGCCGTCGGGCGAGATCATCGAGACGCCGATCATCTCCAACTTCAAGGAAGGGCTGACGGTTCTCGAGTATTTCAACTCGACCCACGGCGCCCGCAAGGGCCTGGCCGACACGGCGCTCAAGACGGCGAACTCGGGCTACCTGACCCGCCGCCTGGTCGACGTTGCGCAGGACTGCATCGTCAATCTGGTGGATTGCGGCACCGACAAGGGCCTCACCATGCAGCCGATCGTCGATGCGGGCCAGGTCGTGGCCTCGCTCGGCCAGCGTATCCTCGGCCGCACGGCGCTCGAGGACATCACGCATCCGGTCAGCGGCGACGTCATCGTCAAGGGCGGTTCGCTGATGGACGAGCGCGACATCGAGATGATCGAAAAGGCCGGTATCCAGACGGTGCGGATCCGTTCGGCGCTCACCTGCGAGGTGAAGGTCGGCGTCTGCTCGGTCTGCTACGGTCGCGATCTTGCGCGCGGCACGCCGGTCAACATCGGCGAGGCCGTCGGCGTCATCGCGGCGCAGTCGATCGGCGAGCCGGGCACCCAGCTCACGATGCGTACCTTCCACATGGGCGGCGCGGCGCAGGTTGCCGACCAGTCCTTCCTGGAAGCCTCGTACGAGGGCACGGTGCAGACCCGCAACCGCTCGGTCGTCCGCAACTCGGACGGCAACCTGGTGGTCATGGGCCGCAACATGGCGATCGTCATCCTCGACGAGGCCGGCAAGGAGCGCGCGACGCACCGCGTCACCTACGGTTCGCGCCTCTATGTCGATGACGGCGACAAGGTGAAGCGCGGCCAGCGCATCTCCGAGTGGGATCCGTACACCCGTCCGGTGCTCACCGAAGTCGAGGGCCGCGTCGCGTTCGAGGATCTGGTCGACGGCATCTCCGTGCAGGAGACGGCCGACGAGTCGACCGGCATCACCAAGCGCGAGGTCATCGACTGGCGCTCGACGCCGCGTGGTTCGGACCTCAAGCCCGCGATCGTGGTGCAGGACGCGAAGGGCAAGATCGCCAAGCTGGCGAAGGGCGGCGACGCCCGCTTCCAGCTCTCGGTCGAGGCCATCCTCTCCGTCGAGCCGGGTGCGACCGTCCGTCCGGGCGACGTGCTTGCGCGTATCCCGATGGAAAGCGCGAAGACGAAGGACATCACCGGCGGTCTGCCGCGTGTGGCCGAACTCTTCGAGGCACGCCGGCCGAAGGATCACGCCATCATCGCGGAAGCCGACGGCACGGTGCGTCTGGGGCGCGACTACAAGAACAAGCGCCGCATCATCATCGAGCCGCACGATTCCTCGCTCGAGCCGGTGGAATACCTCATCCCGAAGGGCAAGCCTTTCCATCTCCAGGAAGGCGACGTCATCGAGAAGGGCGACTACATCCTCGACGGCAATCCGGCGCCGCATGACATCCTGGCGATCAAGGGCGTGGAGGCACTCGCCTCCTACCTCGTCAACGAGATCCAGGAGGTCTACCGGCTGCAGGGCGTGGTGATCAACGACAAGCATATCGAGGTCATCGTCCGGCAGATGCTGCAGAAGATCGAGATCACCGACCAGGGCGACTCGGTCTACATCCCGGGCGACCATGTCGACGTGATCGAGTTCGACGAGGTCAACGAGAAGCTGACCGACGCCGGCAAGCGCCCGGCGCAGGGCCAGCCGGTGCTGCTCGGCATCACCAAGGCCTCGCTGCAGACGCCGTCCTTCATCTCGGCCGCATCGTTCCAGGAGACGACCCGCGTGCTGACCGAAGCGGCGGTGGCCGGCAAGACCGACACGCTGCAGGGCCTGAAGGAGAACGTCATCGTCGGCCGTCTCATCCCGGCCGGCACCGGCGGCACGATGAGCCAGATCCGGCGCATCGCGACGTCGCGCGACGAGCTCATCCTCGACGAGCGCCGCAAGGCCTCGGGGGCTGCGATGGCGGACCCGATGCTGGCGGATATGACCGCCGCCGAATAGTCGGCGTCGGACAGCGAATCGAAGAGGCCGCCGGTTCATCCGGCGGCCTTTTTCGTTGCGGCGTGTCGATTCAGAGACGGCCTCGTCGAGGTCAGTCGGCAAAAAGCGGCGCGGCGGGGAGAAGTGTGAACGAGTTCACAGACAGGCAGGCCCACCGCAAGCGATGGGTTGGCCGCGGTTTTTGATCGGGTTTCATCTCCCATTGCCGCTTCTTGGCCGTCCGGGATATGCCCCTCCGGGCGGCCATTTTTCGTTCCAGACCTAGAATTCGTCGAACGTGACGATCGCAACCTCGCCCTCCAGCGCCCCCTGGTAGGCGGATGCGTGGGGTTCCTCCTCGGGCATTCCGTCGATGTCGCCGATCTGGTCGAGTTCGGCTTCCGCGTAGCCTTCGCTCGCGAGCGCCTGCAGCGCCATCTTCACGGCGGTATCGTCGTCGGGCGCGACGAGGAAGATATGGATGCCTTCCGACTTGCCGCCCTTGTGCCGGAAGACCCGGCCGGTGAGGATCGTCACATGCGGCTGTTCATTGTCGTTCATCGGCGTCCTCCTGGCTGATTCCATTAGGGTAGGGGCTCCGGAGAGCGCGGCTGCGGTCGCAATGACATGGCCGCCGGCCGATGGATAGGGCCGGACTGCGCCATTTTGTTGTGCTGGCCCGATTGCCGGGGCAAGATCGTTTCCGCGATGGCTGCGATGCGCCGGACGGCGAGATATATGCGGCGATCGGGGTTGACGCGCCGCGACTCTGCGAGTATCACCCGCGCCAACCGAGCCGATGTGAGGCTATTCGTTTCGGGGCGACACGCCCTGGATCTGGTCTCAAACAAGGTTCAAGCTACGCGAACTACACATTTCCGGCGTGCACGAAGCGGTCTTCGCTTCCTCTGCGTTTGATCGGGCAAGACCGCGGCAAGCGGTTTTTGCCCGAAATTCGTATGGAAATGACTGTCCAGGCGGTCCGCCGCCTGCAATCGGACGAACGACACGAGGTATTGATGCCTACAGTTAACCAGTTGATCCGCAAGCCGCGCATCGCGCCGGTCAAGCGCAACAAGGTTCCGGCGATGCAGGCCAACCCGCAGAAGCGCGGCGTTTGCACTCGCGTCTACACGACGACCCCGAAGAAGCCGAACTCGGCGCTGCGCAAGGTTGCGAAGATCCGTCTGGTCAATGGCTTCGAGGTCATCGGCTACATCCCGGGCGAAGGCCACAACCTTCAGGAGCACTCGGTCGTCATGATCCGCGGCGGCCGCGTCAAGGATCTGCCGGGCGTCCGCTACCACATCATCCGCGGCGT
Source organism: Mesorhizobium sp. (assembly GCA_019635735.1). Lineage (GTDB taxonomy): Bacteria > Pseudomonadota > Alphaproteobacteria > Rhizobiales > Rhizobiaceae > Mesorhizobium_A. The sequence goes on along the minus strand of JAHBYX010000001.1, from coordinate 113,033 downwards.
GCTCGACACGCAGGGCGTGAAGAACCGCAAGCAGCGCCGCTCGAAATACGGCGCGAAGCGTCCGAAGTAAGGTTTACCGCAAGGCTGACCCGCCGTTGCAGTTGAGAGACGAGAGACATGTCCCGACGCCATTCTGCCGAGAAACGTGAGATCAACCCGGACCCGAAGTTCGGCGATCTCGTCGTCACGAAATTCATGAACGCCGTCATGATGCACGGCAAGAAGTCCGTCGCCGAGACGATCGTCTACGGCGCGCTGGACCAGGTCCAGGCCAAGACCAAGCAGGAGCCGGTGACGGTCTTCCATCAGGCGCTCGACAATGTCGCGCCGCATGTCGAAGTCCGTTCGCGCCGCGTCGGCGGCGCCACCTACCAGGTCCCGGTCGACGTCCGCGTCGAGCGCCGCCAGGCCCTCGCCATCCGCTGGCTGATCACTGCCGCCCGCGCCCGCAACGAGACCACCATGATCGACCGCCTGTCCGGCGAACTCATGGACGCCGCCAACAACCGCGGCACCGCCGTGAAGAAGCGTGAAGACACGCATCGCATGGCCGAGGCCAACCGCGCGTTCGCGCACTACCGCTGGTAACGGCGGACAGGACGAGAGGCAGCAACATGGCCCGCGAATACAAAATCGAAGACTACCGAAATTTCGGTATCATGGCGCATATCGACGCCGGCAAGACCACGACCACCGAGCGCGTGCTCTACTACACGGGCAAGTCGCACAAGATCGGCGAAGTCCACGACGGCGCCGCGACCATGGACTGGATGGAGCAGGAGCAGGAACGCGGCATCACCATCACGTCGGCCGCGACCACGACCTTCTGGAAGGCCCGCGACGGCCGGCTCCGCCGCTTCAATATCATCGACACCCCCGGCCACGTCGACTTCACCATTGAAGTCGAGCGTTCGCTGCGCGTGCTCGACGGCGCCATCGCGCTGCTCGACGCCAACGCCGGCGTGGAGCCGCAGACCGAGACCGTGTGGCGCCAGGCGGACAAGTACCGCGTGCCGCGCATGATCTTCTGCAACAAGATGGACAAGATCGGTGCGGACTTCTACCGCTCCTACGAGATGATCGCCACGCGCCTCGGCGCGCAGGCCGTCGCGATGCAGCTGCCGATCGGCGCCGAGACCGAGTTCAAGGGCGTCGTCGACCTGATCGAGATGAACGCGCTGGTGTGGCGCGACGAGTCGCTGGGCGCTGCCTGGGACGTCGTCGAGATCCCGGCCGATCTCAAGGAGAAGGCCGAGCAGTTCCGCGAGAAGATGATCGAAGCCGCCGTCGAGATGGACGACGAGGCGATGAACAACTACCTCGAAGGCAAGATGCCGTCGAACGACGAGATCCGCGCTCTGATCCGCAAGGGCACGATCGCGGTCAAGTTCTTCCCGATGTTCTGCGGTTCGGCCTTCAAGAACAAGGGCGTTCAGCCGCTGCTCGACGCCGTCGTCGACTTCCTGCCGTCGCCCATCGACGTCCCGGCCATCCAGGGCATCGACCCGAAGACCGAGGCGGAGATCGAGCGCCATGCCGACGACAGCGAGCCGCTGTCCATGCTGGCCTTCAAGATCATGAACGACCCGTTCGTCGGCTCGCTCACCTTCTGCCGCATCTATTCCGGCAAGCTCACCAAGGGCATTTCCCTCGACAACACCGTCAAGGGCAAGAAGGAGCGCATCGGCCGCATGCTGCAGATGCACGCTAATTCGCGTGAGGACATCGAAGAGGCCTTCGCCGGCGACATCGTCGCGCTCGCCGGTCTCAAGGAGACCACCACCGGCGATACGCTGTGCGATCCGCTGAAGCCCGTCATCCTGGAGCGCATGGAGTTCCCGGAGCCGGTCATCCAGATCGCCATCGAGCCGAAGACCAAGGGCGACCAGGAGAAGATGGGCCAGGCCCTCTATCGCCTGGCGGCCGAGGATCCGTCCTTCCGCGTCAAGACCGACGAGGAATCGGGCCAGACGATCATCGCCGGCATGGGCGAGCTGCATCTCGACATCATCGTCGACCGCATGCGTCGCGAGTTCAAGGTCGAGGCGACGGTGGGCGCTCCCCAGGTCGCGTATCGCGAGACGATCACGCGCCGCACCGAGGAAGACTACACGCACAAGAAGCAGACCGGCGGCACGGGTCAGTTCGCCCGCGTCAAGCTGATCTTCGAGCCCAATCCCGATGGCGACGATTTCGTCTTCGAGTCGAAGATCGTCGGCGGCTCGGTGCCGAAGGAATACATCCCCGGCGTCGAGAAGGGCATCCAGAGCGTCCTGTCGTCCGGTCCGGTCGCGGGCTTCCCGATGCTCGGCGTCAAGGCGACGCTGATCGACGGCGCGTTCCACGACGTCGACTCGTCGGTGCTGGCGTTCGAAATCGCCTCCCGCGCCTGCTTCAAGGAAGCGGCGAAGAAGGCCGGCGCGCAGCTGCTGGAGCCGATCATGAAGGTCGAGGTCGTGACGCCGGAGGACTACGTCGGCAACGTCATCGGTGATCTGAACGCCCGTCGCGGGCAGATCCAGGGCCAGGAATCGCGCGGCGTCGCCGTCGTGGTCAATGCCATGGTGCCGCTCGCGAACATGTTCAAATACGTCGACAACCTGCGTTCGATGTCGCAGGGCCGCGCCCAGTACACGATGCAGTTCGATCACTACGAGCCTGTGCCGACAGCTGTCGCGCAGGAGATCCAGAAGAAGTACGCATAGTTCCCGCCGGTTGGGATCAGACGTTAATTCAACGCCTTAACCGGCGACAGAGAATGGAGGCCAGATATGGCTAAGAGCAAGTTTGAGCGGACGAAGCCGCATGTGAACATCGGAACGATTGGTCACGTCGACCATGGCAAGACGTCTTTGACGGCTGCGATCTCATTTCGGTGGACAAGCGCTGACAAGTGACGCCGGCGCCTGGAGAAGAGCGCGCGGCATCACGATCTCGACGGCGCATGTCGAATACGAGACGGCGTCTGCCGCCACTACGCCCGTCGACTGCCCCCGGCCATGCCGACTACGTGAAGAACATGATCACGTTCGCGCAGATGGACGGCGCGATCCTGGTCGTGTCGGCCGCCGACGACCCGATGCCACACACCGCAGACCCGCGAGCACATTCTTCTGGCCCGCCAGGTCGGCGTTCCGGCGCTGGTCGTGTTCCTGAACAAGGTGGATCTCGTCGACGACGCAGGGCTTCTGGAGCTGGTCAGCTCGAGTTCGCGAGCTTCTGTCGAATGCCGATATCGGGCGACGACATCCCGATGATCAAGGGCTCGGCGGTTGCCGCGCTTGAGGACAAGGACAAGAAGATCGGCGGAGGACGCGATCCGCGAGCTGATGGCGGCGGTGGACAGCTTCATCCGACGCCGGGGCGTCCGATCGACGAAAAGCCGTTCTGATGCGTCGAGGACGTGTTCTCGATCTCGGGCCGCGGCACGGTTGGCGACAAGCCGCGTCGAGCGCTACGGCGTGGTCAAGGTCGGCGAATTGGAAATCGTCGGCATCCGCCCGACGACGAAGACGACCTGCACGGGCGTGGAAATGTTCCTGGCGCTGCTCGACCAGGGCCAGGCGGGCGACAACATCGGCGCGCTGCTGCGCGGCGTCGACCGCGAGGGCGTGGAAGCGCGGCAGGTTCTGGCCAAGCCCGGCACGGTGAAGCCGCACAAGAAGTTCGTGGCCAGGCCTACATCTGACCAGGAGGGTGGCCGTCACACGCCGTTCTTCACCAACTACCGTCCGCAGTTCTACTTCCGCACGACGGACGTGACGGGGATCGTGACGCTGCCGGCCGGCACCGAGATGGTGATGCCCGGCGACAACATCACGGTGGATGTCGAGCTGATCGTGCCGATCGCCATGGAGGAGAAGCTGCGCTTCGCCATCCGCGAAGGCGGCCGCACCGTGGGCGCCGGCGTCGTCGCCAGCATTAAAGAATAGTCGGAATCAACGGATCCTGGGGGCGCGGAATACGCCGCGCCCGTCCGGACAAGGAAGTGACGCATGAACGGACAAAATATCCGAATCCGCCTCAAGGCGTTTGACCACCGGGTGCTCGACGCCTCGACCCGCGAGATCGTGTCGACGGCCAAGCGCACCGGCGCCAACGTCCGGGGTCCGATTCCGCTGCCGACGCGGATCGAGAAGTTCACGGTCAACCGCTCGCCGCACATCGACAAGAAGTCGCGCGAGCAGTTCGAGATGCGGACCCACAAGCGGCTTCTCGACATCGTCGACCCGACACCCCAGACCGTCGATGCTCTGATGAAGCTCGACCTGGCGGCAGGCGTGGACGTCGAAATCAAGCTCTGACGAGCACGAACAAGAGCCCGCCGGCCAAGCTGCCGAGAGGCTCCTCTGAAGGAAGATGAACTGATGCGTTCAGGTGTGATTGCACAGAAGTTGGGGATGACCCGCATCTACAACGATGCGGGCGAGCATGTGCCCGTGACCGTTCTCCGCATGGAGAACTGCCAGGTCGTGGCGCAGCGTACCCAGGAGAAGAACGGCTACACGGCGGTGCAGCTCGGCGTCGGCCTTGCCAAGGTCAAGAACACGGCGAAGGCCCAGCGCGGCCAGTTCGCCGCCGCCTCGGTCGAGCCGAAGGCGAAGGTCGCCGAGTTCCGCGTCAGCCCGGACAACCTGATCGAGGTCGGTTCCGAGATCACGGCCGACCACTTCGTCGCCGGCCAGAAGGTCGACGTGACGGGCACCTCGATCGGCAAGGGCTTCCAGGGCGTCATCAAGCGCCACAATTTCGGCGGCGGCCGTGCAACCCACGGTAACTCGGTCTCGCACCGCACGCACGGTTCGACCGGCCAGCGCCAGGACCCCGGCAAGGTGTTCAAGGGCAAGAAGATGGCCGGCCACATGGGCAACACCCGCGTGACGACGCAGAACGTCGAGGTCGTATCGACCGACGTCGATCGCGGCCTGATCCTGATCCGCGGCGCGGTTCCGGGATCGAAGGGCGCCTGGATCATGGTGCGCGACGCTGCCAAGTCCGCGCTGCCCGACAATGCACCGAAGCCGGCAGCCGTCCGCAAGAACGGCGCCGCTGAGAAGGGGGCCGAATAATGGATCTCAAGGTAACCACGCTCGCCGGCAAGGACGCCGGCAAGTTGTCCCTGTCGGACGAGATCTTCGGTCTTGATCCGCGCGACGACATCCTGGCCCGCGTCATCCGCTGGCAGCTCGCCGCGCGCCAGCAGGGTACGCACGTCGCCAAGGGCCGCGCCGACATCGCCCGCACCGGTGCGAAGATGTACAAGCAGAAGGGAACGGGCCGCGCCCGCCACCATTCGGCCCGCGCCCCGCAGTTCCGCGGCGGCGGCAAGGCCCACGGCCCGGTGATGCGCAGCCATGCGCACGACCTTCCCAAGAAAGTTCGCGCGCTCGGCCTCAAGCATGCGCTGTCGGCAAAGGCGAAGTCGGAAAGCCTGATCGTCATCGACGACCTGGTGCTGGGCGAAGCCAAGACCAAGGCTCTGGTCGAGAGCTTCGCGGCACTCGGCCTGAAGAACGCACTGATGATCGGCGGCGCCGAGCTCGACGCGAACTTCAAGCGCGCCGCGGCCAACATCCCGAACATCGACGTGCTGCCGGTTCAGGGCATCAACGTCTACGACATTCTGCGCCGCGGCACGCTGGTCCTTTCGAAGGCCGCCGTCCAGGCTCTCGAGGAGCGTTTCAAATGACCGATCTCCGTCACTACGACGTGATCGTCTCGCCGGCGATCACCGAAAAGTCGACCATGGCTTCGGAGCAGAACCAGGTCGTCTTCAACGTCGCCAAGAAGGCGACGAAGCCCGAGATCAAGGCCGCGGTCGAAGCGCTGTTCGGCGTGAAGGTCGTCGGGGTCAATACATTGGTGCGCAAGGGCAAGGTCAAGCGCTTCCGCGGCACGACCGGTCAGCTGAGCGACTTCAAGCGGGCGATCGTCACGCTGAAGGACGGCGACTCGATCGACGTCACGACCGGCCTGTAAGCGCTGAGAGGTTAGGAACATGGCACTCAAGAGTTACAAGCCGACGACGCCGAGCCAGCGCCAGCTGGTCATCGTCGATCGCTCCGGCCTCTACAAGGGCAAGCCCGTGAAGGGTCTGACCGAGGGTCTGAAATCCTCGGGCGGCCGCAACAATGCAGGCCGCGTCACGGCGCGGTTCCAGGGCGGCGGTCACAAGCGCACCTATCGCATGGTCGATTTCAAGCGTCGCAAGCTCGACGTGACGGCGACGGTTGAACGGCTCGAATACGACCCGAACCGCACCGCCTTCATCGCGCTGGTGAAGTACGAGGACGGCGAGCTGAGCTACATCCTGGCGCCGCAGCGCCTCGCCGTCGGCGACAAGGTGATCGCCTCGGCGAGCGCCGACGTGAAGCCCGGCAATGCGATGCCGCTGCAGGCCATGCCGGTCGGCACGATCATCCACAATGTCGAGCTGAAGCCGGGCAAGGGCGGTCAGATCGCACGCTCGGCGGGCGCCTACGCGCAGCTCGTCGGCCGCGATCAGGGGATGGCGATCCTGCGTCTGAACTCTGGCGAGCAGCGCCTCGTGTCGGGTTCGTGTTTCGCCACCGTTGGTGCCGTGTCGAACCCCGACCACGGCAACATCAACCTGGGCAAGGCCGGCCGTTCGCGCTGGCTCGGCCGCAAGCCGCACAACCGCGGCGTCACCATGAACCCGGTCGACCATCCGCACGGCGGTGGTGAAGGCCGCACCTCGGGCGGCCGCCACCCGGTCACCCCGTGGGGCAAGCCGACCAAGGGCAAGAAGACCCGGTCCAACAAGTCGACCGACAAGTTCATCATGCGCTCGCGCCATGCGCGCAAGAGCTAAGAAGAGGTTAGCGAAGTGACCCGTTCAGTCTGGAAAGGTCCGTTCGTCGACGGCTACCTGCTTAAGAAGGCCGACAAGGCTCGCGACGGCGGCCGCGCCGAGGTGATCAAGATGTGGTCCCGGCGTTCGACCATCCTGCCGCAGTTCATCGGCCTGACCTTCGGCGTCTACAACGGCCAGAAGCATGTCCCGGTCTCGGTGAACGAAGACATGGTCGGCCACAAGTTCGGTGAGTTCGCTCCCAGCCGTACCTATTACGGCCATGGCGCGGACAAGAAGGCGAAGAGGAAGTAACAATGGGCAAGGCCAAGGCTCCGCGCGGACTTGCGGACAACGAGGCGCGCGCCGTTCTGCGCACCATCCGGGTCAGCCCCCAGAAGCTGAACCTGGTGGCCGCGCTGATCCGCGGCAAGAAGGTCGCGACCGCGCTCAACGATCTGGAATTCTCGCGCAAGCGCATCGCCGGGACCGTCAAGAAGACGCTCGAGAGCGCGATTGCGAATGCCGAGAACAACCATGACCTCGACGTGGACGCGCTGGTCGTGGCCGAGGCCTATGTCGGCAAGTCGATCGTCATGAAGCGCTTCCATGCCCGCGGCCGCGGCCGTGCGTCGCGTGTCGAGAAGCCGTTCTCGCATCTCACGATCGTCGTGCGCGAAGTTGAAGAGAAAGTGGAGGCCGCCTGATGGGCCAGAAAGTCAACCCGATCGGACTTCGCCTCGGCATCAACCGCACCTGGGATTCGCGCTGGTACGCGAACACCGGCGAATACGGCAAGCTGCTGCACGAGGACATCAAGATCCGCAAGTATCTCGAGAAGGAGCTTAAGCAGGCTGCCGTCTCGAAGATCGTCATCGAGCGTCCGCACAAGAAGTGCCGCGTCACGATCCACGCCGCCCGTCCCGGTCTCATCATCGGCAAGAAGGGCGCGGACATCGAGAAGCTGCGCAAGAAGCTGATGGAGATGACGAAGTCGGACACGAGCCTGAACATCGTCGAGGTGCGCAAGCCCGAGATCGACGCCAAGCTCGTCGCCCAGTCGATCTCGCAGCAGCTCGAGCGCCGCATCGCGTTCCGCCGCGCCATGAAGCGCGCCGTGCAGTCGGCGATGCGTCTCGGCGCCGAAGGCATCCGCATCAACTGCTCCGGCCGTCTCGGCGGCGCCGAGATCGCGCGCATGGAGTGGTATCGCGAGGGTCGCGTGCCGCTGCATACGCTGCGCGCGGATGTCGATTACGGCACGTCCGAGGCCCAGACCGCCTATGGCATCTGCGGCGTCAAGGTGTGGATCTTCAAGGGTGAGATTCTCGAACACGATCCGATGGCTTCCGAGCGTCGGGCGATCGAGACCGAAGCCCCGACCAGCGGCGGCGGTCGCCGTCGCGAGAACGCGTAAAAAAGCGCGGCAGACGTAAGAAGGATAGAGAACGATGCTGCAGCCCAAGCGCACAAAGTTCCGCAAGCAGTTCAAGGGCCGTATCCACGGCGTCGCGAAGGGCGGTACGAACCTCGATTTCGGCGGCTTCGGCCTGAAGGCGCTGGAGCCCAACCGCGTCACCGCGCGTGAGATCGAGGCGGCCCGCCGTGCGATCACCCGCGCCATGAAGCGCCAGGGCCGCGTCTGGATCCGTGTGTTCCCGGACGTGCCGGTGACGTCCAAGCCGACCGAAGTCCGCATGGGCAAGGGCAAGGGCGCGGTCGACTACTGGGCCTGCCGCGTCAAGCCCGGCCGCGTGATGTTCGAGCTCGACGGCGTCAACGAGGAGACGGCGCGCGAAGCGCTTCGCCTCGGTGCCGCCAAGCTGTCGGTCAAGACGCGCTTCATCCAGCGCATCGCAGAATAGGAAGGTCGAGAGCCATGAAAGCCGCCGACGTGAGGGCCATGAGCCCCGATCAGCTGAACGACGAACTGGCCAAGCTCAAGAAGGAGCAGTTCAACCTGCGCTTCCAGAAGGCGACGGGCCAGATGGAAAAGACCGCGCGCGTGAAGAAAGTCCGCCGCGACATCGCCCGCATCAAGACCATCGCCGCCCAGAAGGCAGCGGGCAACAAGGCTTAAGGATCAAGATCATGCCGAAGCGCATCCTGCAGGGTACGGTCGTCAGCGACAAGAACGACAAGACGGTGGTCGTCCGCGTCGAGCGTCGCTTCACGCACCCTGTGATGAAGAAGACCGTTCGCCTGTCGAAGAAGTACAAGGCGCACGACGAGAACAATGCATGCAAGGTCGGCGACCAGGTGTTCATCCAGGAGTCGCGTCCGATTTCGAAGGACAAGACCTGGGTCGTCGTCACCGACGCGGCTGCGAAATAGAGAACAAGAGACAGGCCGGAGAGCGGTGCCCCGCTTCCCGGACATGAAGATAAAGGCGGTCAGTCATGATTCAGATGCAAACTAACCTGGACGTCGCCGACAATTCGGGCGCGCGCCGAGTCATGTGCATCAAGGTGCTGGGCGGCTCGAAGCGGAAGTATGCCTCGGTCGGCGACATCATCGTCGTCTCCATCAAGGAGGCTATCCCGCGCGGCCGCGTCAAGAAGGGCGATGTCATGAAGGCGGTCGTGGTTCGCACGGCCAAGGACATCCGTCGTCCCGACGGTTCGGTCATCCGCTTCGACAAGAATGCGGCCGTGCTCGTCGACAACAAGAAAGAGCCGATCGGCACTCGTATCTTCGGGCCGGTTCCGCGCGAGCTGCGCGCGAAAAACCACATGAAGATCATCTCGCTCGCGCCTGAAGTGCTGTAAGGAGCCGGAACAATGCAGAAGATCCGCAAGGGCGACAAGGTCGTCGTGCTCGCCGGCAAGGACAAGGGCCGCACGGGCGAAGTGATCCGCATGATGCCGAAGGACGATCAGGCGATCGTGCGCGGCATCAACATGGTCCGTCGCCATCAGCGCCAGTCGCAGACCCAGGAAGGCGGCATCATTTCCAAGGAAGCGCCGATCCACGTATCGAACATCGCCGTCGCCGATCCCAAGGACGGCAAGCCGACGCGCGTCGGCTTCGAGGTGAAGGACGGCAAGAAGGTGCGCGTGGCGAAGCGCTCGGGAGCAACGATCGATGGCTAAGACCGCTTATCAGGCGCGGCTGCGCAAGGTTTACGACGAGAAGATCCGCAAGGAGCTTCAGACTCAGTTCAACTACGAGAACGAGATGCAGATCCCGCGTCTCGACAAGATCGTGCTGAACATGGGCGTCGGCGAAGCCACCGGCGATTCCAAGAAGCCCACGGTCGCCGCCGAGGACCTGGCGCTGATCGCCGGCCAGAAGGCCGTCGTGACGCGTGCCCGCACGTCGATCGCCGGCTTCAAGGTTCGTGAGAACATGCCGATCGGCGCCAAGGTGACGCTTCGCAAGGAGCGCATGTACGAGTTTCTCGACCGCCTCATCAACATCGCGCTGCCGCGCGTCCGCGACTTCCGCGGGCTGAACCCGAAGAGCTTCGACGGGCGCGGCAATTTCGCGATGGGCATCAAGGAGCACATCGTTTTCCCCGAGATCAACTACGACAAGGTCGATCAGGTTTGGGGCATGGACATCATCGTCTGCACGACCGCCAAGACGGACGACGAGGCGAGGGCCCTTCTCAAGGCCTTCAACTTCCCGTTCCGGCAGTAACGGCAAGCGATAACAAGGGTATTTGAAATGGCCAAGACCAGTTCAGTCGAGAAGAACAACAAGCGCCGCAAGATGGTGGCGAACGCCGCTGCCAAGCGCAAGGCGCTGAAGACCATCATCATGGACCAGTCGCTGCCGCTCGAGGAGCGCTTCCGCGCTCAGCTCAAGCTCTCGGCAATGCCGCGCAATTCGGCCCGCACCCGCATCCGCAACCGTTGCGAAGTGACCGGCCGCCCGCGCGCATATTATCGCAAGCTCAGCATGTCGCGTATCGCGCTGCGCGAGCTTGGGTCGCTCGGGATGATCCCGGGCCTCGTGAAGTCCAGCTGGTAGGAGGGCACGAAGATGTCTTTGAGTGATCCCCTCGGCGATATGCTGACCCGCATCCGCAACGCCTATGGCCGCAAGAAGTCGAAGGTTTCGACGCCCGCGTCCACGCTGCGCGCCCGCGTCCTCGACGTGATGAAGTCGGAAGGCTACATCCGCGACTATACCCAGACCGACTTCGACAACGGCAAGTCCGAGATCGAGATCGAGCTGAAATATGCCGAAGGCCAGCCGGTGATCCGCGAAATCGCGCGCGTCTCCAAGCCCGGCCGCCGGGTCTACGTTTCGGTCCGGTCGATCCCGCAGGTCGCCAACGGCCTCGGCATCTCGATCCTCTCGACGCCGAAGGGCGTGATGGCCGATCACCAGGCCCGCGAAGAGAACGTCGGCGGCGAAATCCTCTGCCAGATCTTCTGATCAGGCAGATTTAGAAACAGGAACGAGGACAAGACAATGTCTCGTATTGGCAAGAAACCCGTCGCTCTCCCGCAGGGCGTGACCGCTTCGGTCAACGGCCAGACGGTGAGCGCGAAGGGCCCCAAGGGCGAGCTGCGGTTCGTCGTCAACGACGAGGTTCTGGTCAAGATGGACGACGGCCAGATCGCTGTCGAGCCGCGCGACCAGACCAAGCTCGCGCGCTCCAAGTGGGGCATGTCCCGCACGATGATCGTGAACATCCTGAACGGCGTGAAGGACGGCTTCGAGAAGCGCCTGGAAATCACCGGCGTGGGCTATCGCGCGGCGATGCAGGGCAAGAACCTGCAGCTGTCGCTCGGCTTCAGCCACGAGGTGGTCTACCAGACGCCCGAGGGCATCACGATCTCGACGCCGAAGCCGACGGAGATCGTCGTCGCCGGCATCGACAAGCAGCAGGTCGGCCAGGTGGCCGCCGAGATCCGCGAGTATCGCGGTCCCGAGCCTTACAAGGGCAAGGGCGTGCGGTACGCGGGCGAGAAGATCGTCCGCAAGGAAGGCAAGAAGAAGTAGTCAGTGAATGGTGAATGGTGAATGGTGAAATGGACGAGGGTCTTACGCTGACTGCGTAGTGACCATTCACCATTTTTCCATTCACCATTCACCGAAAAGCCACGGAGGGCGGTTGCGGGCCGATCGGGACCGCGCAGAGCCGCCACCGTCTCACAAGGCAAAGGAAGAAGGCCATGGCCTCCAAGGATTCCATTCAGAAGCGCGCGCAGCGCATCCGCCGCCAGATCCGCAAGGTGGCCGGCGACCGTCCGCGTCTCTCCGTGCATCGTTCGTCCAAGCACATCTACGTGCAGGTCATCGATGACGCCAGCGGCCGCACCCTGGCCGCGGCTTCGACCCTCGACAAGGATCTGAAGGCGTCGCTGAAGACCGGAGCGGACGTTGCAGCAGCGGCTGCCGTCGGCAAGCTGGTCGCGGAACGCGCGAAGAAGGCGGGCGTCTCCGCCGTCGTGTTCGACCGCGGCGCCTACATCTATCACGGCCGCGTCAAGGCGCTGGCCGAAGCCGCCCGCGAGGGCGGACTGGACTTCTAGTCGGCCTTCCCGCCCGTCGGGACAGCCTTCTGGTTGAAACCGGGCCGGCGCTCGTGTAGACGCCGGCCTTCACATTGAAACCCGGTGCCTCCGGAAAAGAACAAGGAACAGGACATGGCACAAGAACGTCGGGAAGGCGGCCGCGATCGCGAGCGCAGCCGTGACCGCGAGGAAAAGGACAGCGAGTTCGTCGACAAGCTGGTCCACATCAACCGCGTCGCCAAGGTGGTGAAGGGTGGCCGTCGCTTCGGCTTCGCAGCCCTCGTCGTCGTCGGCGACCAGAAGGGCAAGGTCGGATTCGGGCACGGCAAGGCGCGCGAAGTGCCTGAAGCCATCCGCAAGGCGACCGAGGCAGCCAAGCGCGAAATGATCTTCGTGCCGCTGCGTTCCGGCCGCACTCTGCATCACGACGTGGCCGGCCGCCACGGCGCCGGCAAGGTCCTGCTGCGCGCCGCCAAGCCCGGCACGGGCATCATCGCGGGCGGCCCGATGCGCGCCGTCTTCGAGACGCTCGGCATGCACGACGTCGTCGCCAAGTCGATGGGGTCTTCCAACCCCTACAACATGGTGCGCGCCACCTTCGATGCGCTGAAGAACCAGATGCACCCGAAGGACATCGCGGCGCAGCGCGGCATCAAGTATTCCACTCTCCAGGCGCGCCGCGGCTCTGCCGCCGGCGAAGAGTAAGGAGCAGGATGATGGCGAAGACCAAGTCCAAGACCGTGACGGTCGAGCAGATCGGCAGCCCGATCCGGCGTCCGAAGGAACAGCGTGCAACGCTGGTCGGCCTCGGCCTCAACAAGATGCATCGTCGCCGGACGCTCGAGGACACCCCGTCGGTGCGCGGCATGATCGCGTCCGTCGCCCACCTCGTCCGCGTCGTCGACGAGGCGTGAGCGAAGGCGCAGGAGAAGAGACATGAAACTCAACGAATTGCGCGACAACGAAGGTGCCACCCATTCGCGGAAGCGTCTGGGTCGCGGCATCGGCTCCGGCAAGGGCAAGACCGGCGGCCGCGGTGTGAAGGGTCAGAAGGCGCGCTCCGGCGTCGCCATCAACGGTTTCGAAGGCGGCCAGATGCCGCTCTATCGGCGCCTGCCCAAGCGCGGCTTCAACAACATCCACGCCAAGTCCTTCGTGACGGTGTCGCTGGCCAAGATCCAGGCGGCGATCGATGCGAAGAAGCTCGACGCGAAAGAGACCGTCGATGCCGCGGCGCTCATCAAGGCCGGCGTGATCCGCCGCGCCAAGGATGGCGTGCGCGTGCTGAGCGATGGCGAGCTGAAGGCGAAGGTCTCCCTCGACGTCGCCGGCGCCTCGAAGGCCGCTCTCGAGAAGATCGAGAAGGCCGGCGGCTCGGTGAAACTGCCGGAAGCCAAGTCCGAGTGACATAGCCGGCAGCGGTGCGACGGCGCCGCTGCTTGCAACTTTGCGGGCCGGAGCCTATTTCGAGGCTTCGGCTCAAAGCATGACTCGCTCCCCGCGTGTCATTTCGCCTGCCGAAGCGGAGAATTCCCATGGCGTCAGCAGCCGAGCAGCTTGCTTCGAACCTCAATTTCGCGGCTTTCGCCAAGGCGGAAGACCTCAAGAAACGTATCTGGTTCACGCTGGGCGCGCTGCTGGTCTACCGCCTCGGCACCTATATTCCGATCCCCGGCATCAATCCCGAAGCCTTCGCGCAGGCCTTCGAGGGCCAGTCGCGCGGCGTGCTCGGCATATTCAACATGTTCGCGGGCGGCGCCGTCGAGCGCATGGCGATCTTCGCGCTCGGCATCATGCCCTACATCTCCGCCTCCATCATCATGCAGCTGATGACGTCGGTCATCCCGACGCTCGAGCAGCTGAAGAAGGAAGGCGAGCAGGGCCGCAAGGTCATCAACCAGTACACCCGCTACGGCACGGTGCTGCTGGCGACGGTCCAGGCCTACGGCATCGCCGTCGGCCTCGAGAGCGGCGCGGGCATCGTCAGCGACCCGGGCTGGTTCTTCAAGCTCTCGGCCGTCATCACGCTGGTCGGCGGCACGATGTTCCTGATGTGGCTCGGCGAGCAGATCACCGCCCGCGGCATCGGCAACGGCATCTCGCTCATCATCTTCGCCGGCATCGTCGCCGGTCTGCCCTCGGCTCTCTCCGGCACGCTGGAGCTCGGCCGCACCGGCGCTCTGTCGACCGGCATCATCCTCGCCATCATCGTACTCGCGATCGTCGTCATCGCGCTGATCGTCTTCTTCGAGCGCGCGCAGCGCCGGCTGCTGATCCAGTATCCGAAGCGCCAGGTCGGCAACCGGATGTTCCAGGGCGACACCTCGCACCTGCCGCTGAAGCTCAACACCGCCGGCGTCATCCCGCCGATCTTCGCATCGTCGCTGCTCTTGTTGCCGGCAACGGTCGCGGGTTTCTCCAACACGTCGAACCTGCCGGGTTGGGCGAACTCGATCCTGGCGACGCTCGGTCACGGCCAGCCGCTCTACATGCTGCTCTACGCGGCGATGATCGTGTTCTTCGCCTTCTTCTACACGGCGATCGTGTTCAATCCGAAGGACACGGCCGACCAGTTGAAGAAGCACTCCGGCTTCATCCCCGGCTATCGTCCGGGCGAGCGCACCGCCGAATATATCGACTATGTGCTGACGCGCATTACGCTCGTCGGGGCTATCTATCTCGTCGTGATCTGTCTATTGCCCGAGTTTCTGATTTCGGCGACAGGCGTTCCGTTCTATCTCGGAGGCACTTCGCTGCTGATCGTTGTGAGCGTTACGCTCGATACTGTCGCGCAGATCCAGGGACACCTGATCGCGCATCAGTATGAGGGGCTGATCAAGAAGTCGAAACTCCGGGGGGGCAAGAGATAGGATGAGGCTGATACTGCTGGGCCCGCCGGGCGCGGGCAAGGGGACGCAGGCGCAGCGACTGGTCGACAGGCACGGTATCCCGCAGCTCTCCACGGGTGACATGTTGCGTGCGGCGGTGAAAGCCGGAACCGACGTCGGCAAGCGCGCCAAGGCAGTCATGGATGCCGGCGAACTGGTCTCCGACGAGATCGTCAACGCGATCGTCGCGGAGCGTATCGACCAGGCCGACTGCGCCAGGGGCTTCATTCTCGACGGCTATCCGCGCACCCTCGTGCAGGCCGATTCGGTGGAGAAGATGCTGGCGGATCGCGGCGTCGGGCTCGACGCGGTGATCGAACTCGTCGTCGACGACAAGGCGCTTGTCGGCCGCATCGTCAAGCGTGCTGAAGAGACGGCTGCCGCTGGTCTTCCCGTGCGCAAGGACGACAATCCGGAAGTCTTCGAGGAGCGCCTGCGCGAATATTACAAGAAGACGGCGCCGCTGATCGGCTACTACTACGCCAAGGGCCTGCTGAAGGGCGTCGACGGCATGGCATCGATCGATGAGGTGACCGGCCAGATCGAGGCTTTGCTGTCCGAGATTTAGTGCGTTCCGGCTGTTGACGCAGAAGGCGTGTTGCACTATAGCGGCGCGTCTCCCATCAGATTGCATGGTTGGTTGTCCGCAAGGACGTGCAGCCGCTTTGATCGGAACACCCGCATGGGCCGGCCTCCACCGGACGCGGGTCAACAACAATGCCAGCACGGCTGGCCCACATGGAGACGAAAATGGCTCGTATAGCCGGCGTCAATATTCCGACCAACAAGCGCGTGGTCATCGCGCTGCAGTACATCCACGGCATCGGCCCGAAGTTCGCCGCCGAGATCGTGGCGAAGGTCGGCATCCCCGCGGAGCGTCGCGTCAACCAGCTCACCGATTCGGAAGTGCTGCAGATCCGCGAAGCCATCGACCGCGACTACAAGGTCGAGGGCGATCTTCGCCGCGAAGTGTCGATGAACATCAAGCGCCTGATGGACCTCGGCTGCTACCGCGGCCTGCGTCATCGCCGCTCGCTGCCGGTGCGCGGCCAGCGCACGCACACCAACGCCCGCACCCGCAAGGGCCCGGCGAAGGCGATCGCCGGCAAGAAGAAGTAATCGGGCGAATAGCGAAATGGCGAATAGCGAACGGGGATGCCCAATCGCCATTCGCCACTCCCCATTCGCCCTGGTGTAGCCGCTGGCACTACGGCGGCGTAGAGATCGAAAGGTAAGACATGGCCAAGGAAGCCGCACGCGTCCGCCGTCGCGAACGCAAGAACATTTCGACGGGCGTCGCGCACGTCAATTCGACGTTCAACAACACGATGATCACCATCACCGACCAGCAGGGCAACGCGATTGCCTGGTCATCGGCCGGGGCTCAAGGGTTCAAGGGTTCGCGCAAGTCGACGCCGTTCGCCGCCCAGATGGCCGCGGAAGACTGCGCCAAGAAGGCCCAGGAACACGGCATGCGCATGCTCGAGGTCGAGGTCTGCGGTCCGGGTTCGGGTCGTGAATCGGCGCTTCGCGCTCTGCAGGCCGCGGGCTTCACCATCACCTCGATCCGCGACGTGACGCCGATCCCGCACAATGGCTGCCGCCCGCGCAAGAAGCGTCGCGTCTGATATTTTTCATACTTGCCGACGGCGCCCCTCGAAGGGCGCCGCAGGCGTTTTCCAGACCGCTTGCCACGATTGGATGGTGGCAAGGTAACGGAAGGACCGCAAAATGATCCAGAAAAACTGGCAGGAACTAATCAAGCCGAACAAGGTCGAGTTCTCGTCGAAGGGCAAGACCCTGACGACGCTCGTCGCGGAGCCGCTCGAGCGTGGCTTCGGCCTCACGCTCGGCAATGCACTGCGCCGCGTGCTGTTGTCGTCGCTGCGCGGCGCGGCCGTCACCGCGGTGCAGATCGACGGCGTGCTGCATGAGTTCTCCTCGATCGCCGGTGTGCGCGAGGACGTGACCGATATCGTTCTGAACATCAAGGAAATCGCCATCAAGATGGAAGGCGACGGTCCCAAGCGCATGGTCGTGCGCAAGCAGGGCCCGGGCATCGTCACCGCCGGCGACATTCAGACGGTCGGCGACGTCGAGATCCTCAACCCCGATCACGTGATCTGCACGCTCGACGAGGGCGCCGAGATCCGCATGGAGTTCACGGTCGACAACGGCAAGGGCTACGTGCCTGCCGATCGCAACCGCGCCGACGATGCGCCGATCGGGCTCATCCCGGTCGACTCGCTCTATTCGCCGGTCAAGAAGGTCTCCTACAAGGTCGAGAACACCCGTGAGGGCCAGGTTCTCGACTACGACAAGCTGACGCTGTCCATCGAGACCGACGGGTCGATCACCGGCGAGGACGCCGTCGCCTTTGCGGCGCGCATCCTGCAGGACCAGCTCTCGCTGTTCGTCAACTTCGACGAGCCGCAGAAGGAGCAGGCGGCCGAGACCGTCACCGAGCTCGCCTTCAACCCGGCGCTGCTCAAGAAGGTCGACGAGCTCGAACTGTCGGTCCGCTCGGCGAACTGCCTGAAGAACGACAACATCGTCTATATCGGCGACCTGATCCAGAAGACCGAGGCGGAGATGCTGCGCACCCCCAACTTCGGCCGCAAGTCGCTCAACGAGATCAAGGAAGTGCTCGCGGCCATGGGCCTGCATCTCGGCATGGAAGTGCCGGACTGGCCGCCGGAGAACATCGAAGACCTCGCCAAGCGCTACGAAGACCAGTACTGAGGCGAATGGCGAATTGGCGAATGGCGAAATGGGGTAGCCCACTCGCCACTCGCCACTCCCCACTCGCGGAACGAAACACCGGGCACGCGCCCAGAACCTTAGGAGATAAGCCATGCGCCATGGACGTTCCGGCCGCCGGCTGAACCGCACCGTCAGCCACCGCAAGGCCCTGTTCACGAACATGGCCGCCTCGCTCATCGAGCACGAACAGATCGTCACCACTCTGCCCAAGGCCAAGGAGCTTCGCCCGATCGTGGAGAAGCTGGTCACGCTGGGCAAGCGCGGCGACCTGCACGCCCGCCGTCAGGCGATTGCGGCGATCGGCTCCGACAAGCTCGCCAAGCGCCTGTTCGAGACGATCGCCCCGCGCTACGCGTCGCGCAACGGCGGCTACCTGCGCATCATGAAGGCGGGCTTCCGCCACGGCGACAACGCCGCGATGGCGGTGATCGAATTCGTTGACCGCGACACCTCGGCCAAGGGTGCGGCCGACCGCGCCCGCACCGAGGCTGAAGCCGCCGCCGAGAGCGAAGCGGCCTGATCGGCTTTCGTATCCGGAAAGAATGACGAAGGGCCCCGCAAGGGGCCTTTTGTTTTTCTGGATTCAATCGCTAGGCGAGGATGACGGCGTTGGAAGCGCTGTGGCTCTTACGCCGCCCGCACCAGCACGTGCTTCTTCTTGCCGAGCGAGAGCTTGATCGCGCCGTTGCCGGCGATGTCGGCCGCCGTGATCTGCATCCGCTCGTCGGACACAGGCCTGTCGTTGACCCTGACCGCGCCGCCCTGGATGTGGCGCCGCGCCTCGCCGTTCGATCCGGCGAGCCCCGCCGTCACGAAGAGCGACAGGATGCCGACGCCGGAGTCGAGTGTAGCCTGCGGAACGGTAATCGTCGGCAGGTCATCCGCGACCGATCCTTCCTCGAAGGTCTTGCGCGCCGTCTCCGCCGCCTGTTCGGCGGCCGCGCGGCCGTGAAGCAGGGCGGTGATCTCGGTCGCGAGCACCTTCTTCGCCTCGTTGATCTCCGAACCGCCGAGCGCTCCGAGCCGCTTCACCTCGTCTAGCGGCATCGTCGTGTAGAGTTTCAGGAAGCGCTCGACGTCGGCATCCTCGGTATTGCGCCAGTACTGCCAGAAGTCGTACGGGCTCATCATCTCCGGATCGAGCCAGACGGCGCCGGACGCGGTCTTGCCCATCTTCGCGCCCGACGAGGTCGTCAGCAGAGGCGTCGTCATCGCATAGAGCTGCGGCGTGCCCATGCGGTGGCCGAGATCGATGCCGTTGACGATATTGCCCCACTGGTCCGAACCGCCCATCTGCAGCCGCGTGCCGTAGCGCTTGTTCAGTTCCACGAAGTCGTAGGCCTGGAGGATCATGTAGTTGAACTCGAGGAATGACAGCGACTGTTCGCGGTCGAGCCTGAGCTTGACGGAATCGAAGGACAGCATCCGGTTGACGGAGAAATGCCGGCCGACGTCGCGCAGGAACTCGACATAGTTGATCTTCATCAGCCAGTCGGCATTGTTGATCATCGTCGCCTTGCCCGGCCCCTCGCCGAACGTCAGGTAAGGCTCGAAGTTGCGGCGGATGCCGACGAGATTGTCTTCGATGTCCTGTGGCGTCAGCAGCTTGCGCGCCTCGTCCTTGAACGACGGATCGCCGATCATCGAGGTGCCGCCGCCCATCAGCGCGATCGGCTTGTTGCCGGTCTTCTCGAGCCAGTGGAGCATCATGATCTGGATCAGCGACCCCGCATGCAGACTTTTCGCGGTTGCGTCGAAGCCGATATAGGCGGAGACGCTCTCCGTGCGGAAAAGGTCGTCCAGGCCGCGCTCGTCGGAAATCTGATGGATGAAGCCTCGCTCGGACATGATGCGCAGGAAATCGGACTTGAAGGCGGACATGGCGGCTTTCCGGACAGTGTTGGACGCCGGGGCATTGGCCCCGGCGCGCCCGCGCGTTTAGCATCACTGCGCCCGGAATCACAAGGATTGAGGGACATGGCGGCAATCTGTGCGATCGGGCTGATGAGCGGCACGTCGATGGACGGAATCGACCTTGCCGTCGTGGGAACCGACGGCGCGGATCTCGTCGAACGCGGCCCGTCGCATTTCGTCCCGTACGAGGCCGCATTCCGGCAGCACATCGAGGCCTCGCTGGAAAACGCGAAATCGATCGGCGAACGACTGGAGCGGCCGGGGGACCTGGCCGCGCTCGAACGCGAGATCACGCTGCGCCACGCAAGAGCGGTGGAAGCGTTCCGGTCGCGGCTGACCGGCCGCTGGGCCGAGGTCGCCCTGATCGGCTTCCACGGCCAGACGGTGCTGCACAGGCCCGAGCGTGGACTGACCGTCCAGCTCGGCGACGGTGCGCTGCTCGCCGATAAGACCGGTCTTCCCGTCGTCCACGACATGCGCGCCAACGACATGCAGCATGGAGGGCAGGGGGCGCCGCTCGTGCCGGCCTATCACGCCGCACTCGCCCGCTCGCTGCCGCCGGATCTGCGCGCGAAGCTGCCCGTGGTCTTCGTCAACATCGGCGGCATATCGAACGTCACCTGGGTGCCCGAAACGGGCGATCCGGTCGCCTTCGATTCCGGGCCGGGCAATGCGCTCATCGACCAGTGGGTGGCACGGGAAGGGGGGCTGCCCTTCGACGAGAATGGCATGATCGCATCCGAGGGCGGTGTCGTGCAGAGCGCCGTCGACGCCTATCTCGCCAGCCCGTTCTTCTCCCGCGCGGCGCCGAAGTCGCTCGACCGCAACGACTTCACGCTGGATATCGTCGCGGGCCTGGAACTCGCGGACGGTGCGCGGACGCTCGCCGCCGTATCCGCGAATGCGATCCTGCGCGCGGCCGAACACATGCCGGCGATGCCGAAATTGTGGATCGTCTGCGGCGGCGGCCGGAAGAACCCGCACATCGTCGGCGATCTTCGCCGGGGCGCGGAGGGCCTTGGCGGAGAGGTCATCCTTGCCGAGGATGCTGGACTGGACGGCGATGCGATGGAGGCCGAGGCGTGGGCTTATCTCGCGGTGCGCGCAAAGCGCGGCCTGCCGCTGACATTCCCGACGACCACGGGCTGCCGCATCCCCGTGACCGGCGGTGTGCTGAGCCTGCCGTCCGAGCCGACAGGCTCCGCGGAGCGCTGATTATTTCTTGGCGGGAGCCTTGGCCTTTGCCGGCGCCTTTGCCTTGGCCGGCGCCTTTGCAGCGGCAGGCTTGGCGGCCGCGGCCTTCGCGGCCGGCTTGGCCGCTGCCTTCGGGGCAGCGGCGGCCTTTGCCGGCTTGGCCGCAGCCTTCGCTGCCGGCTTTGCGGCGGCCTTGGCGGGAGCCTTCTTCGCAGCCGTGTCGACGGTATCGACGGGCGCGTCGGGGACGCTCTTCTTGATCGACTCGATGGTCTTCATGGCCGAGGCCTTGGCCTTGTAGCTTTCCGACGTGAAGACGATCTCGCCATTGGCCGCGCGAAACCGGAAGCGCGTCTCGCCCTTCTTGTCCTTGTAGACTTCGAACTTGCTCACTGCAGGGTCCCCCTCGTTGGAGCTGTGATTCGTTCACCGGCAAAAAGTGACACTTAGTCACGCCTCTGTCGAGAAATGCCGTTGCTGCGGCGCACACAGAAGAACAGGCCGGGAGGAAGATGACCTCCGGCCTGTTCTTGGGAATGCTCCTATGAGGTACTTAGCGCAGCCGTTTCGGCCGCGGATCGGCGAGCTCGCCTGCGAGCCGGCGATCGAGGTAATCCGAACATTCCTCGATCAGCACTTCGGCGTCGTTGGAGAAGAAGTGGTTGGCGCCGGGGATCGTCTTCTGGGTGATGGTGATGCCCTTCTGCGTGTGCAGCTTGTCGACGAGGCTCTGCACATCCTTCGGCGGCGCGACCTTGTCCGCGTCGCCGTGGATGATCAGCCCGGACGAAGGGCAGGGCGCCAGAAAGGAGAAGTCGTAGATGTTCGGCTGCGGGGCGACCGAGATGAAGCCCTCGACCTCCGGCCGACGCATCAGCAGCTGCATGCCGATCCAGGCGCCGAAGGAATAGCCTGCGACCCAGCAGCTCTTCGAATCCGGATGCAGCGACTGGACCCAGTCGAGCGCGGCGGCGGCGTCGGACAGCTCGCCCGACCCATGGTCGAATTCTCCCTGGCTACGGCCGATGCCGCGGAAATTGAAGCGCAGCGTGGTGAAGCTCCGCTTTTGGAACATGTAGAACAGGTCGTAGACGATCTTGTTGTTCATCGTGCCGCCGAACTGCGGATGTGGGTGCAGCACGATGGCGATCGGGGCGTTCTTTTCCGTCGAGGGCTGATAACGGCCTTCGAGGCGGCCGGCAGGGCCGTTGAAAATGACTTCTGGCATGTATACTCCAACTGCCAGACCGCCGCTGCGGTCCGACTCTTGATGTTCCAGCTTGACGCCGGGGCGGGCTCTTCCTATTAACCAGTTTAGAACAGTTCAAAACTGGGAATGGTCGTCCGCTCGTTCGAGGGGCTAAATAGGACGCCCGCCCTTTGAAATTCAAGGAAATTGCGCGGCAGTCGCACGATTGTCGCTCCAGGAGCGAACCAGGCGCGTCATGGCGGCCAGACGGACCTATCTCGACCACAATGCGAGCGCGCCGCTGAGCGACGGCGCGCGCGCCGCGACGGTCGATGCCCTGGCAATCGACGCCAATCCGTCGTCGGTGCATGCCGAGGGTCGTGAGGCGCGGCGGGTCGTCGAGACTGCGCGCCGGGAGGTTGCGGCCCTGGTGAGCGGCGACCCGGCCAACGTGGTCTTCACATCCGGCGCCACGGAGGCAGCCTCCTGGCTGCTGACGCCGAATTGGCGGATGGGCCGCGCGCCGCTCAATGTATCCAGGCTGATCGTCTGCGCTGCCGATCATCCGGCGACGCTGAACGGCGGCCACTTTCCGCCGGACAGGGTGACACGCCTCGGCGTCGATGCCGACGGCATCCTTCGCCTCGACGAACTGACGTCCGAACTGGCGGGGCACGACCGCGCCACAGGCCAGGTGCTGGTTGCGATCCATCTCGCGAACAACGAGACGGGCGTCGTGCAGCCGGTTGCGCAGATCGCGGACATCGTGCGCGCGGCGGGCGGTATCCTTGTGCTGGACGCCGTGCAGGCCGCCGGACGCATTCCGCTGGATATATCCAGCGGTTGCGCGGATTTCCTTATTCTTTCCTCGCACAAGATCGGCGGTCCGAAGGGCGCGGGCGCGGTCGTCTCGGCCGGCGGCGTCCTCATGCCCGAGCCGCTGATCCGGGGCGGCGGGCAGGAGCATGGCCACCGCGCGGGCACCGAAAACATCGCGGCCATCGCCGGCCTTGGCGCGGTGGCGCGGGAAGCGCGGGTGGGTCTCGCGAAGATGGAACAGATCGCGGCGCTGCGCGACCGCTTCGAAGCGGCGATCCTGGATCTCGTGCCCGACGCCGTTATCTTCGGCCGCGCCGCACCTCGGCTGCCCAACACGACCTACTTCGCCATTCCGGGCATCAAGGCCGAAACCGCGCAGATCGCCTTCGACCTCGAAGGTGTGGCCCTTTCGGCGGGTTCGGCCTGCTCGTCGGGCAAGGTGGGACCCAGCCATGTCCTTGCGGCGATGGGCCATGGCGCGTATGGCGGCGCGCTGCGCGTGTCGATCGGGCATCAGACGTCGGACGAGGATCTCGCGGCCTTTGCCGGTGCGCTCGGGAAGCTGATTGCGAGGAGGGTGGTCAAGGCCGCGTGATGCGGTTTGCGAATACCGGCCGTGTCGAGATGGGCCTGTATTTTCCCGCCAGAAACACTAAATGAGGCGTGTGCCCAACGGCGCCGCCAGGTTTGAAAACGGTCGGGCCTTGAACCCGACATGGATGGAGAACGCTGATGCCTGCTGTGCAGGAGACCATCGAGCAGGTCCGCAACATCGATGTGGACCAGTACAAATATGGATTCGAATCCTTCATCGAGATGGACAAGGCGCCCAAGGGCCTGTCCGAGGAGACGATCCGCTTCATTTCGGCCAAGAAGGGCGAGCCCGACTGGATGCTTGAATGGCGTCTCGGCGCCTATCGCCGCTGGCTGACGCTTGAGGAGCCGACCTGGGCGCGCGTCCACTATCCGAAGATCGATTTCCAGGACATCTACTATTACGCCGCGCCGAAGAACCAGTCCGGCCCGAAGTCGCTGGACGAGGTCGATCCCGAGATCCTGAAGGTCTACGAGAAGCTCGGTATCCCGCTCAAGGAGCAGGAGATCCTCGCCGGCGTGCAGAAGCCCGCCGAGGACGGGGAAGCGAGCGATAACGTCTACAAGTCTGGCCGCGTCGCGGTCGACGCCGTGTTCGATTCCGTCTCGGTAGTCACCACGTTCCGAG
Source organism: Mesorhizobium sp. (assembly GCA_019635735.1). GTDB lineage: Bacteria > Pseudomonadota > Alphaproteobacteria > Rhizobiales > Rhizobiaceae > Mesorhizobium_A. The sequence continues at coordinate 88,762 of JAHBYX010000001.1, read as the reverse complement.
AGGAGCTTGCCAAGGCCGGCGTGCTGTTCATGTCGATGTCCGAGGCGATCCGCGAGCATCCGGACCTCGTAAGGAAGTATCTCGGCTCTGTCGTGCCGACGACCGACAACTACTACGCGACGCTGAACTCGGCGGTCTTCACCGACGGGTCTTTCGTGTTCGTGCCCAAGGGCGTGCGCTGCCCGATGGAACTGTCGACCTATTTCCGCATCAACGAGAAGAATACCGGCCAGTTCGAGCGGACGCTGATCATCGCCGAGGAGGGGGCCTACGTCTCCTACCTCGAAGGCTGCACGGCGCCGCAGCGCGACGAGAACCAGTTGCACGCCGCCGTGGTCGAACTGGTGGCGCTGGACGACGCCGAGATCAAGTATTCCACGGTCCAGAACTGGTATCCTGGCGACAAGGACGGCAAGGGCGGCATCTACAATTTCGTCACCAAGCGCGGCGATTGCCGCGGCGCGCGCTCGAAGATTTCGTGGACGCAGGTCGAGACCGGCTCGGCCATCACCTGGAAATACCCGTCCTGCATCCTGCGCGGCGACGACTCACGCGGCGAGTTCTATTCGATCGCGGTGTCGAACGGCTACCAGCAGGTCGACAGCGGCACCAAGATGATCCATCTCGGCAAGAACACGTCGAGCCGCATCATCTCGAAGGGCATTTCCGCCGGCCGCTCGAACAACACCTATCGCGGCCAGGTCTCGGTCAACCGCCGGGCGACCAACGCGCGCAACTTCACCAATTGCGATTCGCTGCTCATCGGCAACGACTGCGGCGCGCACACCGTGCCTTACATTGAGGTGAAGAACTCGAGCGCCCAGGTGGAGCACGAGGCGACGACGTCGAAAATCTCCGAGGACCAGAAGTTCTACGTCATGCAGCGCGGCATCCCCGAGGAAGAGGCGATCGCGCTGATCGTCAACGGCTTCGTCAAGGACGTCATCCAGGAACTGCCGATGGAGTTCGCCGTCGAGGCGCAGAAGCTGATCGGCATCTCGCTTGAAGGCTCGGTCGGCTGACCCACGCGATTTGAAAGAACAAGAACATGCTTGAAATCAGAAACCTGCACGCGCGTATCGCCGAGAGCGGCGTGGAGATCATCCGCGGCCTCAACCTGACGGTGAAGGCCGGCGAGGTGGCGGCGATCATGGGTCCGAACGGCTCCGGCAAGTCGACGCTGTCCTATGTCATCGCCGGACGCGACGACTACGAGGTTACCGAGGGCGACATCCTCTATAATGGGGAGTCGATCCTGGAGATGGACCCGGCGGAGCGTGCGGCGAAGGGCGTCTTCCTCGCCTTCCAGTATCCGATGGAGATACCGGGCGTCGCGACGATGGAGTTCCTGAAGGTCGCGATGAACTCGCAGCGCAAGGCGCGTGGCGAGGCCGAGTTCAAGGTGCCGGAGTTCATCCGGCGCGTGAAGGAAGAGTCGGCGGGCCTCGGCATCGATTTCGCCATGCTCAAGCGCCCGCTCAACGTCGGCTTCTCCGGCGGCGAGAAGAAGCGCGCCGAGATCCTGCAGATGAAACTGCTGGAGCCGAAGCTGTGCGTTCTCGACGAGACCGATTCCGGCCTCGACATCGACGCGCTGAAGGTCGTCGCCGACGGCGTGAACGCGCTGCGTTCACCCGACCGGGCGATGGTCGTCATCACCCACTACCAGCGCCTGCTCGACCTGATCGTGCCGGACAGTGTCCACGTGCTCTACAAGGGCCAGGTGATCAAGTCCGGCGACAAGGATCTGGCGCTCGAACTCGAGAAGGAAGGCTATGCCGGCCTGATCGGCGAGGCGGCGTGAGGTCGAGATGAACATCCACTCCACCCCGAAGCTGACGGCGGCCGAAACGGCGCTGATCGACGCCTTCGGCGAACGCCTGTCGGACCTCCCCGGCGACGCCGCCGTCGCCGTGAAGCGCGACGACGCCATCGAGGCGCTGAAGGCCGGCCTGCCGACGCGGCGCATCGAGGCATGGCACTATACGGACCTGCGTCGCCTGCTGACAGCCGTACCGGGCCATGACTCGACGCTCGCCGCCCGTGCGAAGCCGGCGCTGCTCGCCGGCTCGACCGTGCTGCCCGTGCTCAACGGTGTCTCCGGTGCCGGCGCGAAGATCGACGGTATTTCCGTGACGAGGCTTGTCGACAAGCTGGTGGACGGGTCGTTTGCCCCGGCGCTCGGCGCCCAGGAGCCCGCCGACACGGTCGGTGTGCTCAACACGGCCTTCGTCGCGGACGGCTACTTCATCGACATCCCGGCCGGAGCCGAGATCGCGGCACCGATCGAGATCCAGAACGTCCAGGCCGGCGGGCAGACCCATGGCCGTTTCCCGGTTCGGGTGGGGCAGGGAGCGAAGGCGACGATCGTCGAGCGCCAGACCGGCGAGGGCGATGCGCTGACGAGTTCGGTCAGCCACCTGACGCTCGCCGAAGGCGCCGAGCTTCTCTGGATCATCGTGCAGGACCAGCCGGACGGCGCGACCCATTTCGGCCAGTTCAACGCCGAACTGGCGAAGGGTTCGAAGCTGACGCTGTTCTTCATGAATGCCGGCGCGAAGCTGGTGCGCCAGGAGATCCGCGTCCGCATGCCGGGCGAGGGCGCCGACTTCACGCTGCGCGGCATCAACCTGTTGAGCGGCGATACGCATTGCGACGTGACGATGATGCTCGACCACCTGGCCGAGAACACGACCTCGACCGAAATCGTCCGCAACGTCGCCAACGGCACGGCCAAGGGCGTGTTCCAGGGCCAGATCAAGGTCGCCAAGGAAGCGCAGAAGACGGACGCCAAGATGGCGTGCAACACGCTGTTGCTCTCCGACGAAGCCGAATTCTCGACCAAGCCGGAGCTGGAGATCTTCGCCGACGACGTTGCCTGCGGCCATGGCGCGACCGTGACCGAGATCGACCGCAACCATCTCTTCTACCTGATGGCGCGCGGCATCGACGAGAAGACGGCGAGGGGCCTGCTGGTGAAGGCTTTCGTTGCCGAGATCATCGAGGAACTTGAGGACGAAGCCACCGTCGAGGTTCTGGAAGCGATGCTTGACCAGTGGTTCGCAGAGCATGTCTGAGATGGACCAGATCGTTCGCCAGGAGCCCTACGACGTCGAGGCGGTCCGCCGCGATTTCCCGATCCTGTCGCGCGAGGTCTACGGCAAGCCCCTGGTCTATCTCGACAACGGAGCATCGGCCCAGAAGCCGCAGGTGGTGCTGGATACGATCCAACATGCCTACGCCCTCGAATACGCCAACGTCCATCGCGGCCTGCATTTCCTGTCGAACTCCGCGACGGACGCCTACGAAAAGGCTCGCCAGATCGTCCGGCGTTTCCTGAATGCGCCTTCGGTCGACAACATCGTCTTCACCAAGAACACCACCGAGGCGATCAACACCGTCGCCTATGGCTGGGGCATGCCCAACATCGGCGAGGGCGACGAGATCGTCCTCTCGATCATGGAACACCATTCCAACATCGTGCCCTGGCATTTCATCCGCGAGCGGCAGGGCGCGAAGCTGGTCTGGGTGCCGGTCGACGACGAGGGCGCCTTCCACATCGAGGATTTCGAGGAGAGCCTGACGGCGAGGACGAAGCTCGTCGCCATCACGCAGATGTCGAACGCGCTGGGCACGGTGACCCCGATCAAGGAGATCGTGCGGATCGCGCATGAGCGCGGCATCCCGGTTCTGGTCGACGGCAGCCAGTCGGCGGTGCACATGCCGATCGACGTGCAGGATCTCGACTGCGACTGGTTCGTCATGACCGGCCACAAGCTCTACGGCCCGTCCGGCATCGGCGTGCTCTACGGCAAGAAGGAGCGGCTGGAATCGATGCGCCCCTTCCAGGGCGGCGGCGAGATGATCTTCGACGTGACCGAGGACATCGTCACCTACAACGACCCGCCGCACCGCTTCGAGGCGGGCACGCCGCCTATCGTGCAGGCGATCGGGCTGGGTGCCGCTCTGGACTACATGGAGAGCATCGGTCGCGAGCGTATCGCCGCGCACGAGGCGGATCTGAAGACCTATGCCCATGAGCGCCTGTCGCGCATCAATTCGCTGCGCATCTTCGGCACCGCGCCGGGGAAGGGCGCGATCGTGTCCTTCGAACTGCAGGGCATCCACGCGCATGACGTGTCGATGGTGATCGACCGGGCCGGCGTGGCGGTGCGCGCGGGCACGCATTGCGCCCAGCCGCTCTTGAAACGCTTCGGCGTCACCTCCACGTGCAGGGCGTCGTTCGGCATGTATAATACGCTTGCCGAGGTCGACGCCTTGGCCGATGCGCTGGAAAAGGCGCGAAAGTTCTTCGGGTGAACGCCATGAACGAGACCGTTGGAAGAGACGAGATCCTGGCATCGTCGGCCATTCCGCCGGAGGAGCTGGCGCGGCTGACCGACGACATCGTCTCGGCGCTGAAGACCGTCTACGATCCCGAAATCCCGGCCGACATCTACGAACTCGGCCTGATCTACCGGATCGACATCGAGGACGACCGTTCGGTCAAGATCGACATGACGCTGACCGCACCGGGTTGCCCGGTCGCGGGCGAGATGCCGGGCTGGGTGGAAAACGCCGTCGGCACCGTCGAAGGCGTCTCGGGCGTTGACGTGAAGATGGTGTTCGATCCGCCGTGGACCCCGGACCGCATGTCGGAAGAGGCGCAGGTGGCGGTGGGGTGGTATTGAGCGGCGAGGTTGAGTTCTCGCCGAATCTTCACCATCTTAGATGCATGTTCGTTCCCCGGGCCTTGAACCCGGCGGCAATGGAGAAGGACCGATGGGCCGTTTTGCAATCATGACCATGACCGATGCCGCGGCGGAGCGCGTGCGCGAGATCGTCTCTTCGCGCGACGGCGCGAAGGGCGTGCGGGTCGGAGTCAAAAAGGGTGGTTGCGCCGGCATGGAATACACGGTCGACCTGGTGACCCAGCCCAATGCCAAGGACGATCACATCCAGCACGCCGGCGCCGATGTGTGGGTCGCGCCGGAAGCGGCACTCTATCTGCTCGGCACGCAGATGGACTTCGAGGTGACGACGCTGCGCACCGGCTTCACCTTCCACAACCCGAACCAGAGTTCGGCCTGCGGCTGCGGCGAATCGGTCGAGCTGAAGCCCGCCGACCTCAAGGCGCTGGCCGAAGCCCGCGCCAGCGCAGCCTGATTATTCGACCCAGACGCCGTGCTGTCGGTGCCAGTCGGCGATCGATTCCTCGGGATAGAGTTCGAAGCTCAGATCGCCCTTGCGGATATCGGGCTCGACCCAGTTCGCCTTGTATTTCAGCATCAGATGAACGCTGGATTTCGGCACCGGCAGGTCGCTGTCGATGGCGGAGGCGAATGGATGGACCAGGTCCGGCCAGGTCGGGTCGAAGAGCCAGAGCGCCGAACCGCACTTGCGGCAGAAGCGCCGCTCGCCGCTCGAAATCTCGCAAGTGGGATGTTCGTCGTCCTCGATCTCCGCCCTGTAGAGACCCAGGTTCCGTTTGCCCCTGATCTTCAGCGTGCGGGACAGCGCGCCGAGATTGATCGCGTAGCCTCCACCGCCCTGCTGCTTGCGGCAGATCGAGCAGTAGCAGCGCTGGTAGGGGACCGGCGTATGGCTGTCGACGTCGAACGATACCGCTCCGCAGCGGCATGACTCGTTCAGTCTCATCGGCATCGCGTCTCTCCATCCGGCGTGGCGACACAGTCTGCGGCCATCGGTGATCCGGTGACAAGACGGCGGGACTCGGACAGAATTGCCGGATGGACCAGGACCGTCTTTGCGATCTCTTCGAAGGCGTCGCGCCAGTCACCTTCCGCCGCATGTTCGGCGGGCATGGCATCTATCGCGACGGGATGATCTTCGCCGTCGTGCTGCGCGACCAGCTGATGCTGAAGGGCGATGCCGAGGTGGCCGCCGACTACGAGGCGGCGGGGATGGAGCGCTGGCACTATGTCGGCAAGCGGCACGGCAAGACCGTCGCCATGCCCTACTGGACCGCGCCCGAAAGCGCACTCGACGATCCCGATGAAATGACAGTCTGGGCGCGCAAGGCGATCGAAGCCGCGCGCCGGAGCGGGAAGGTCTAGACCTTCCCGGACACCTTCATGAACGCCGGAAGGTCGTCGCCAAAGCCGACGGTGCCGTCGTCCAGGTCGTCGTCACGGCGACGCGGACGGGGCGTGTCGTCGCGACGCGGACGGTCGTCAGGCCGGGGCTTGTTGTCGTTGCGGGCCGCCTGCGGCTTGTGATCACCGGCGTCCTGGGGCCTGCGTTCGGCTGCTTCGCGCGGCTTGCGCTCTTCCGCAACGCGGGACTGCTGAGCCGGCTGAGGCTTCTCCGCCCGGGCTGCACCCGGCAGGTCGGCGACGGGAGCTGTCCCGAGTTCCTCGTCGGGAACATATTTCTCCATCGACGCCGGTTCGCTCGGCAGCTTGCCGCTGCGGCCGCGGTCGCGCTTGTCGCCGCTGCGCGAGCGGCTCGCACGTTCCGGCTTGCCGCCGCGCGAGCGGCGGGGCGCGGACTCGTCTTCCGGCGTCGAGACGACCGTCGACAGGTCGCCGTCGAGCCATTCGAGCTTCTGGCCGGTCAGCTTCTCGATCGCATCGAGATATTTCTGGTCGTTGCGGGTGACGATGGTGAACGCCTTGCCCGACCGGCCGGCGCGGCCGGTGCGGCCGATGCGGTGGACGTAATCCTCCGAGTGGATCGGGATGTCGTAGTTGAAGACGTGGCTGACGTCGGGGATGTCGAGGCCGCGCGCGGCGACGTCGGAGGCGACGAGCAGTTTCAGCTTGCCTTCGCGGAAGCCCGCGAGCATCGCCATACGCGCACGCTGGTCCATGTCGCCATGCAGCGCGCCGGCATCGAAATCGTGCTTCACCAGCGAACGGTAAAGCTCGGCGACGTCGACCTTTCGGTTGCAGAAGATGATCGCGTTCTTGATGTTCGCGTCTTCCTCACGGATGATCCGGCGCAGCGTCTCGCGCTTGTCCCAGGACTTCGAACCCGACTTCACCAGACGCTGCGTGACGGTCGCGGCCGTGGTCGCCGCCTTGGCGACCTCGACACGAACCGGCGCCTGCAGGAACTTCTCCGTCAGCTTGGTGATCTCCGGCGGCATCGTCGCCGAGAAGAACAGCGTCTGGCGGGTGAAGGGGATCATCTCGCAGATGCGCTCAATGTCGGGGATGAAGCCCATGTCGAGCATGCGGTCCGCCTCGTCGATGACGAGGATCTCGACGCCGTTGAGCAGCAGCTTGCCGCGCTCGCGGTGGTCGAGCAGGCGGCCGGGCGTCGCGATGAGCACATCGGCGCCGCGTTCAAGCTTCTTTTCCTGCTCGTCGAACGACACGCCGCCGATCAAGAGCGCGATGTTGAGCTTGTGGTTCTTGCCGTATTTGACGAAGTTCTCCTCGACCTGCGCGGCGAGTTCGCGCGTCGGCTCGAGGATCAGCGTGCGCGGCATGCGGGCACGGGCGCGACCCTTTTCCAGCCGGGTGATCATCGGCAGGACGAAGGCGGCCGTCTTTCCGGTGCCGGTCTGGGCGATGCCGAGAATGTCCTTGCCGAGAAGGGCGTGAGGAATGGCTCCGGCCTGGATCGGTGTCGGCACTGTATAGCCGGCGTCCGTTACGGCGGAGAGGACCTTTGGCGAGAGACCGAGGTCCGCAAAGGTGAGCGCTTCTTGCGCAGTCTGATTGTCTGATGACACGGTGCTGGTTGTCTTTGGCTTCGTGTGGCGAGGGCCGTCTCGGCTGCTCGCATATGCCGGACCTGCGGAATGTCCGCCATCCAAGGATTGACCAAGCGGTTACGTTGCGGCGCACCAAATGTCAACAGAACAGGAACGTCCAGGCACCGTGTTTCGAACAATTGGCCGAGATTTCCGCCATTTACCCTAACGTGCACCTGTCTCAGTAGCGGAACTGCTCGGCGAGAATTCGCTCGTCCCAGGAATGGCTGGCGTCGAACAGGATCGTCGCGGTGGTGTCCGGCGCCTCGCGCACGGTGACGCTGACGACCGATTTCACCTCGGCATTGTCCGCCACCGCGTTGACCGGCCGCTTGTCGATTTCGAGAACCTGGAAATGCACGACCGACTTGTTGGGCAGGAGCGCGCCGCGCCAGCGTCGCGGCCGGAACGGGCTGACCGGAGTGAGCGCCAGGAGCGGCGCGTCGAGCGGCAGGATCGGACCGTGCGCCGAGAGGTTGTAGGCCGTGGAGCCTGCGGGCGTCGCCACCATCACGCCGTCGCAGATCAGGTCGTTCAGCCGCTCGCGCCCGTCGACCGAGATGCGCAGTTTCGCCGCCTGATAGGATTGGCGGAAGAGCGAGACCTCGTTGATCGCCAGCGCCGTCGTCACTTGCCCGGCTTCGTCCACCGCTCGCATTTCGAGCGGTCGAATCGTTTCGGGAACGGCGGCGATGACGCGTTCGCGCAGATGCTCCTCGGCATATTCGTTCATCAGGAAGCCGACCGTGCCGCGGTTCATGCCATAGACGCGCTTGCCCGAGTTCATCGTCTCGCGCAGCGTCTGCAGCATGAAGCCGTCGCCCCCGAGCGCGACGATGACGCTCGCCTCTGCGATGTCGTTCTGGCCGTAGAGCACCGCGAGGCGGGCGGCCGCTTCCCTAGCTCCGGGCGTGTCGGAGGCAACGAACGCGAAACTGTCGAACTGCGGTGTGGACATAAGGCGGCCGGCTCCTCCACTTTTCCGCCTAGCATGGTGCTCTAACTATGCAAAGCGAGGAGGGGGTCGGACATCGGGACATGATGAAGATCGACGGACAATGCCACTGCGGGAGGATCGGGTACGAAGCCGAGATCGATCCCGAGCAGGTGCGAATCTGCCACTGCACCGACTGCCAGGAACTGACGGGCACGGCCTTTCGCTTCACGGCACCGACGCCGCAGGCAAGTTTCAGGCTCACGCGCGGGCAGCCGGCGCAATATCTTCGAACCGGAGCGAGCGGCAGGGGAAGCGTTCAGTACTTCTGCCGCGACTGCGGCTCATCGCTCTACACGGTTCCGGTCGGAGATGGGCCGAAGATCGTCGGCATACGGGCGGGCACGATCAGACAGCGGCGTGAGCTGACGCCCCGCCGCCAGTTCTGGCGCCGCTCGGCGTTGCCCTGGGTGCCCGAGATCACCTGCGCCGAAGCGTTCGATACGCAGTGAGTTCGTGGTTTTCACCCGCGAGGAAATTTGCTAACGCACCGCCATGCCCTTGTAGCTCAGCGGTAGAGCAGCGGTTTTGTAAACCGAAGGTCGCGGGTTCAATCCCTGCCGGGGGCACCAGCCGTTCCCTTGCCTGTCACCGTCACCCTCCCTTGCACTATTTGATAGTTGCGGCGAGCGGCGGTGGGGTCGAGACTGCGGGTATCCGCCGGTTGGCTCAGACCGTCGGGCGTGAAGGGATGACCGAGCATGGAAACCCGTCCGACTTTTGCGACCGACACGACCGCGCGCTTCCTGATCGTCGACGACCACCCGCTGTTCCGCGAAGCGCTGCACAGCGCGGTCAGCATGGCCTATCCGAAGGTGGAGACGATCGAGGCGACGACGGTGGCGGATGCGCTGGAGGTTTTGAAGGGCGGCGCGCCCTTCGACCTCGCGCTGCTCGACCTCAACATTCCCGGCGTCCAGGGTTTCGACGGGCTGCTGCAGATCAGGACCAGCCATCCGCGCCTGCCGGTCGTCATCGTCTCCGGCCACGAGGACAACCGCATCATCTCGCAGGCCCTGTCCTACGGCGCGGCGGGATTCATTCCGAAGTCCAGCCGCAAGGCAGACCTGGCCTCGGCGATTCGCGACGTGATGGAGGGTGCGGTCTACGTGCCGCAATCCTACCAGCCGCAGCCGGGCGCGGCACGCGACGAAGACCGGTCGGAACTGATGCGCAGGCTCAGCACGCTGACCCCGCAGCAGATGCGTGTCTTGACCATGCTGCGGCAAGGCCTGCTCAACAAACAGATCGCCTACGAGCTCCAGGTCGGCGAGACGACGGTCAAGGCGCATGTCTCCGAAATCCTGCGCAAGCTGCATGTCTACAGCCGCACCCAGGCGGTGATCGAGGTGTCCCGCCTCGACCAGGCGGATCTGTTCCGCGAGGCCGATAGCATCGTCTGAAGCCTGTCAGGCGAGGAGGTGCGCCATGAGCGCGCGCAGTTCCGCCGGCTTGACCGGCTTGTGCATCAGTTCGATGCCGGAGCGTCGGGCTTCGACCGCCAGCGCGTCCGAAGGATCGGCGGTGACGAGGAGCGCGGGAACCGCACGGCCGGCCTTGATTCGCGCATGGCGGATAGTCTGGGAGCCGAGATCGCCATGGTCGAGATGCTGATCGGCGATGATCAGGTCCGGCCGCCAGCCGCCGTCCAGGCAGGCAAGTGCGGTCGCGCGGGTTGCAGCGACCTGCACCTCGCAGTTCCAGCGTGACAGAAGGGCCGCCATTGCTTCCCTGACGGCGTGGTCGTTTTCGACGACGAGCACCTTGGTGCCGTACAACCCATAGCCGCGGGGTGCGGCGGGCGTGACGTCGGCTCGGTAGTCGCGGCTCGAGACGGGGGCGGCAGGCGCGAGAATCCGGAAGACTGTTCCCCTGCCGACCCGCGAGGTGAAGGAGATCTCGTGCTTCAGCGCATCGACGAGCCGGCGAACGATCGCCAGCCCGAGGCCCAGACCCGCGCCCATGCCGGCGCGGTCTCCTTCGAGCGCGTTGGCGCCGCGGTGGAACTCATCGTAGACCGCCTCGTGCTGATCCGGTGGAATGCCGGTGCCCGTGTCGACGACCGTGACCAGCACATGGTCGCCGCGGCGGCGCGCGCCGACCAGAACGCCGCCCGTCTCGGTGTAGCGCAGCGCATTGGAGATCACGTTCTGCAGGATGCGGCGGAACATGGGACGGTCTGTGCGGATCACCGCATTGGTCGCGCGAAACCGCAGGTCGAGGCCCTTCTTGTCGGCGATTGGCCGGAAATCGGATTCGAGCGAGTGGAAGAGCGGCTGTAGCGCAACGTTTCCGATCTCGGGTCGCACCACGCCTGCGTCGAGTTTCGAAATGTCGAGCAGGGTGCGCAGCAGGTCGTCCATCGTCTCCAAGGCGCGCTCGACCTGGGCGACAAGCTGCTTGCCCTCGACCGTCGTCTGCAGTTCCGACAAGGCGGACACGGACAGGTGGGCGGCGTTCAGCGGCTGCAACACGTCGTGGCTTGCGGCCGCAAGAAACCGCGTCTTGGAGAGGTTGGCCTGTTCGGCGTTCTCCTTCGCTGAAACGAGATCGAGGTTCGACTGCTCGAGCCGTCGAAGCGCACCGCGCAGATCCTCCGTATGCTGCCTGACGCGGCCTTCGAGGTTGATCGCCGTCTGGAACAGCGAAAAGGCGTTGCCCTGCTGCTCCATCGAACGCTCGACGCGGCTGATCAGCGCCTGGTTGATACGCTTCAGCCGGTCGACGTCATCGATCTGCGAAATGCTCATCACTCGGCTGCCAGCCTGTGCCCGAAGGCGATGCCGGTGAAGGTCTGGTTCAGGTGCATGGAGCGGTACTGTTCGCCATAGGTGCCGAAGCCGATGACATTGTTGGCGCGGTAGAGTTCGGACATCTCCCGGAAGACCTGTCTGTTCTGCGCGTCCAGACGGCGCAGCACGCAGTCGAAGCCGAGCACCATGTCGATGCCGCCGAGCGTGTCGGCGACGTTGCGCAGCGCCTGCCTTGTCGATTCCACCATGCCGGTCGGCTGCGCGATCGTCAGGACGATGCCGTCGTCGATGGCACAGAAGAAGGTGAGTGAGCCGTCCGCATTCACCTTCTGGATCGACCGGCAGTAATATTCGCCGCCGACGCGCACCACGACCGGGTGGGAGGCGAAGCTCATCGGCGTCAGCGAGCCGGCTTCGATGCCGATCGCGGCGGCGAACTCATCCGCCGCACCTGCGGCATTGAACTCCCTGACAACTCGCCGGTCCGGGTCGGATGCGGTGACCACCAGCTTCTCGCCGGTGGGCACGAAGTTCTCCGTCTTGAAGACCTGGAAAGGCAGGTCGGTCGAGACGAGCGCCACGATGGCACAGTCGCGCGCGACTGCGCCGTTGAGGACCAGCGTCGTCGTCTCGAAATTGAGATCGTCGCCGGCCGAGCCGCCGATCAGTGGGATGTCGTCCAGTCCCCAGTGCAGTGCCGAGGTCACCGCTTCCTCCGCGAAGGACATGCCGTCGATGAAGCACAGCGCGAACACGCCGGGCCGCTGCCCGAAACCCTCGCTTTCGCGCCGCGTCCGCTTGAGAGCTTCGACCTCGGCGGTGATCTGGCTCATGCCGGCGGCGGACAGATCCCGGATCATGATGCTGTCCACCGTGAACGAGGAGGCCGGCAGCAGGATCGCGACCGCCTGGCCTTCCTCCAGCCCGGCGGGAGTGATCTCGCCCGCGGTGGAACAGGCCGCGTAGGAGAGCCACGGCGCCTGGCGCCGCAGCGCGGTGGCGAGATGGTCCGCGCCGATCAGGGCCTGCGAAAAGAAGATCAGCGCGAACCCGGCATCGACGGCTTGCGCCTCTATGCCGATGTCGGCTGCAAACCGCTCGGCATCCGCCGAGTCCGTCGCCAGCGCGACGACCCCGCAGCCATAGATCATTTTCGACAGGACCAGCGGCATTCCTCCCACAGAAGCCTTGCGCGCCCGGCCGTCGCGCCTCAACGCCCGAGCGGTGGCGGCCATACTTGTCATAATCACCGGCGTTGGCAATGGCGCGGTTGCCGGGCTCCGACCGAAAGTACAATATACGCTCACGAGGTCGGATAGCATTCTCGACCGCGTGTGATTTGGAAGACGAAGAACGGGCCTAGCCGTCGTCTTCCGTCCGGCCGCCGCGGGGAGGTTCGTGTCGGTTTCGTCCAATGGGAGGTTTCATGTCTGACGTTTCGCTGGTTGTGAACGGCCGCAAAGTGTCGGGCAGCGTCGAGGATCGAACGCTGCTCGTTCATTTCCTGCGTGAAAATCTGGGCCTGACGGGAACGCATGTCGGCTGCGACACGTCGCAGTGCGGCGCATGCGTCGTCCATGTCGACGGGAAGGCGGTCAAATCCTGCACGATGCTGGCCGTCCAGGCCTCGGGGTCAGAGGTGGTCACGATCGAAGGGCTGGCAAACGGTGCCGAACTGCATCCGGTGCAGGCGGCGTTCAAGGAGCACCACGGCCTGCAGTGCGGCTTCTGCACGCCGGGCATGATCATGGCGGCGACCGACATGATCCGCCGCCATCCCGAAGGCCTCGACGAGGCAACGGTCCGTGCCGAGCTCGAGGGCAATATCTGCCGCTGCACCGGCTATCACAACATCGTCAAGGCGGTCCTCGCGGCATCGAAGACGATGGCGAAGTCCAAGGGCAAGGCCAAGGCCAAAGCTGCCTGATCGACGCGGTCGCCGGCACACGGCGATCCGGATCAGCGACCCACGGTTCACCAGACATCACTCCCGGGAGGAGACGTAAGATGGGTATCGAAGGCATCGGCGCACGGGTTGCGCGAAAGGAAGACCGCCGGTTGATCACCGGCGCCGGACGCTATGTCGATGACATGGTGGTTCCCGGCATGAAGCATGCCGCATTCGTGCGCAGCCCGCACGCGCATGCCGAGATCAAGAAGATCGACGTGAGAAAGGCGAAGGCCATGCCCGGCGTCATCGACGTGCTGCTGGGCAAGGAGCTGAAGACGGACGGCATCGGCAATCTGATCTGCGGCTGGATGATCCATTCCAAGGACGGCACGCCGATGAAGATGGGTGCCTGGTCGCCGCTCGCGGTCGACCGGGTGCGCTACGTCGGCGACGCGGTCGCCATCGTGGTGGCCGATACCAAAGGCCAGGCACGCGATGCGGCCGAAGCCGTCGAGATCACCTACAAGGAGCTGAAATCGGTCTCCGAGGCGGTCGATGCGCTGAAGAAGGGCGCGCCGCAGATCCACCCCGAGGCCGACGGCAATCTGATCTACGACTGGGAGATCGGCGACGCCAAGGCGACGGACGCGGCGATCGCCAAGGCGGCGCATGTGACCAAGATGCATATCGTCAACAACCGGCTGGTTCCGAACGCGATGGAGCCGCGCGCGGCGCTCGGCCACTACGACAAGGCCGAAGACCATTATACCTGCTGGACGACCTCGCAGAATCCGCATGTCGCCCGCCTGGTGATGAGCGCCTTCTACAACGTGGCGCCGGAGAACAAGCTGCGGGTCATCGCGCCGGACGTCGGCGGCGGCTTCGGCTCGAAGATCTATATCTACCCCGAAGAGATCGTCTGCCTCTGGGCGTCGAAGAAGACCGGCGTGCCGGTCAAGTGGGTTGCCGACCGCACGGAGAGCTTCCTCACCGACGCACATGGCCGCGACCATGTCACCGAAGTGCAGATGGCCTTCGACAAGGACAACAAGATCACCGGGTTGAAGGTCGACACGATCGCCAATTTCGGCGCCTACATGTCGCTCTTCTCCTCCGCTGTGCCGACCTATCTCTATGCGACGCTGCTGTCGGGCCAGTACGTCATCCCGGCGATCCACGCCAATGTGCGCGCGGTCTACACCAATACCGCGCCGGTCGACGCCTATCGCGGGGCAGGGCGGCCGGAGGCTACCTATCTGCTCGAGCGCACGATGGAGACGGCGGCGCGTGAGTTGGGCGTCTCTCCCGCCGAACTGCGCCGCAAGAACTTCATCACCACCTTCCCGTACCAGACGCCGGTGATCATGTGCTACGACGCCGGCGACTACGCGGCCTCGCTCGACGCGGCGATGAAGGCGGCCGACTATGCCGGCTTCGCCAAGCGCAAGGCAGCGGCCGCCAAGAAGGGCAAGCTGCGCGGCATCGGCATGTCCAACTACATCGAGGCCTGCGGCATCGCGCCGTCGGCCGCGGTCGGTTCGCTCGGAGCCGGTGTCGGCCTGTGGGAATCGGCCGAAGTGCGCGTCAACGGCGTCGGCACGATCGAGGTCCTGACCGGCTCGCACAGCCACGGCCAGGGCCACGAGACGACCTTCGCCCAGCTCGTCGCCGACCGGTTCGGCGTGCCGATCGACTCGGTTTCGATCGTCCACGGTGACACCGACAAGGTGCAGATGGGCATGGGCACCTATGGCTCGCGCTCGGGCGCCGTCGGCATGTCGGCCATCGTCAAGGCGCTCGACAAGGTCGAGAAGAAGGCCAAGAAGATCGCCGCCCACCTGATGGAGGCCGACGAGGGCGACATCGTCATCGAGAACGGCGTCGCCAAGGTCGCCGGCACCGACAAGAACGTGCCCTGGTTCCAGGTCGCGCTCGCCGCCTATACGGCGCACAACCTTCCGGCCGGCATGGAGCCTGGCCTGAAGGAAGGCGCGTTCTACGATCCGTCGAACTTCACCTTCCCGGCGGGCTGCTACATCTGTGAGGTCGAGGTCGATCCGGAGACGGGCGTGACCGAGATCGTCCAGTTCGTGGCGGCGGACGATTTCGGCAACATCATCAACCCGATGATCGTCGAAGGCCAGGTGCATGGCGGTATCGCCCAGGGCGTCGGCCAGGCGCTGCTCGAAGGCGCATCCTACGACGGCGCCTCCGGACAGCTCGTGACGGCCAGCTACATGGACTATGCCATGCCGCGCGCCGACGATCTGCCGTCGTTCCAGGTGTCGACCTCGAACACGCCCTGTCCGTCCAATCCGCTGGGCATCAAGGGCTGCGGCGAGGCAGGCGCGATCGGTTCCCCGCCAGCGGTCATGAACGCCATCACCGACGCCATCGGCAACAATGATCTGACCATGCCGGCGACGCCCCAGAAAGTCTGGGCGGCGATCCGCGCAGCGAAGAAGCACTGAGGGAGCACGACCATGTATTCACTCAACTACCACCGCGCTTCCTCCGTCGCAGACGCCGTGAAGCTGCAGAAGAAGGGCGAGGACGCCAAGTTCGTCTCGGGCGGCATGACGCTGATCCCGGCGATGAAATCGCGCCTCGCGGCCCCTTCGGACCTCGTCGATCTTGCCCACATCGCCGAGATGAAGGGGATCAAGGTCTCGGGCAAGACCGTGACCATCGGCGGCGGCACAACGCATGCCGAGGTGGCATCAGACGCGAAGCTCAAGGCGGTGTGCCCGGCGCTCACTTATCTGGCGAGCCACATCGGCGACCCGCATGTGCGCCACAAGGGCACGATCGGGGGCTCGATCGCCAACAATGACCCCGCGGCCGACTATCCGGCGGCGATGCTGGCGCTCGGCGCCACCATCATCACAAACAAGCGCGAAATCGCCGCGGACAAGTTCTTCACCGGCCTGTTCGAGACCGCTCTGAAGGACGGCGAGATCGTTACCGGCGTCTCGTTCACCGCGCCGGCGCAGGCGGCCTACGAGAAGTTCCGCAACCCGGCCTCGCGCTACGCCATCGTCGGCGTGTTCGTTGCCAAGGGCAAGGACGGCGTGCGCGTGGCTGTCACCGGCGCCGGTGACGAAGGCGTCTTCCGTGCCCACGGCATGGAGAAGGCTCTGACGAAGGCGTTCGCTCCGGCATCGCTCGAAGGCCTCGCGATCCCCGCGGGGAGCCTGATGTCGGACATGCATGCGTCGGCTGAATACCGCTCGAGCCTGATCACGGTCATGGCCAAGCGCGCGGTGGCGAAGGCCAGCGCCTAGGCTTCGCAGACTTCACTCATGCAGAGGGGCCGGCAGGCCCCTCTGTCGTTTCCGGGGCAGCCTACGGTGCCTATCCTGTGAAGGCACGCCGACCGACTTCCATTTTCCGCCGCATTCCGTGCTACAAGGCGAATGACGGGGACAGGCCCGCGCGAGGGCGCGGACGAGCAAGGAGAGGGAATTCATGAAGACCAGGATCGCCGCGGCGCTCGCAGCCGCGCTGTTTGCCAGCGCCTGCACAACCGACCCGTATACGGGCGAACAGAAGATATCGAACACGGCGGGCGGCGCCCTGCTCGGCGCGGGCGTCGGCGCGCTTGCCGGTCTCGCGGTCGGCGGATCGCCGCGCGCTCAGCGCAATGCCGTGCTGATCGGTGCTGGCATCGGCGCACTGACGGGCGGGGCGATCGGCGCCTATATGGACCAGCAGGAGGCGGAACTGCGCCGGAGCCTGCAGGGCACCGGCGTCGGCGTCGTGCGCAACGGGAACAACCTGTCGCTGATCATGCCGTCGAACATTACGTTCGCCACCGATCAGGACCAGATCAATGCGGGTTTCTACCCGACGCTCAACGCGGTGGCGACGGTGCTGCGGAAGTACAACCGCACGCTGGTCGACGTGAACGGCCATACCGACTCGACCGGCGACGACAACCACAACTATCGCCTGTCCGAACGCCGGGCGCTGTCGGTCGCCAACTACCTGACCTCGCAGGGCAACGATCCGCGCCGCTTCTCGGTGCTCGGCTTCGGCGAGACGCAGCCGATCGCGTCGAATTCCACGGAATCCGGTCGCGCCCAGAACCGCCGCGTCGAGATCCAGCTCGCGCCGATCTCCTGACCGGCGCCGCATTGCTGCTCAGGCCCGAAATCCGGAAACGGATTTCGGGTCTGCCCAGTCGGCTTGATTTGCCCTAACGGCCTTCGACTGTCAGAATTTCGGTGTGCTTCTTGAGCGACCGGAGCACGACATAGACCGCGGCGCCGAACAGGAAGAATGCGATCCAGATAGCGCCGTTCCGGGTGTCGCCTTCGCCGAGCGCCTCGTGCGCATAGTTGATCACAACGGCGGCGGCTATGATGCCAAAGAAGCCGGAATACTCGCGTCGCAGGACGTTGCGCATCGAAAAGGTCAGCGCGGGCGGCATCCAGAGAGAGAATTTCGGGAAGAAGACGGGAACGCGCGCGGTCCAGGCACGGTACTTGTCGCCGAACCTGTTCGCCAGAAACTGCTCTTCGGTGGCGATGATGCGCTCGAGATAGATGACGAGAAACAGCGCCATCACCAGCGCAAAACACAGGCTTTGCGTGAGCAATGCCAGCGCCATGTAGATGATGGCGTTGCCGAGATAGAGCGGGTTGCGGGTGATGGAGTACATTCCCGTCGTGTTCAGCGTATCGGCGATCTGTTCCTTCGTGTTGCGGCCCGACGTTCCCCGGGGCGCGTGGCCGACGGTCAGCATTCGCACTCCGAGACCGGCGAAGGCGAGAAGGATGCAGGCGATCTCCCATAGGCGGTCAGCGGTCGGGCCGAAATACGCTTCTATGGGCTCAGGCGTGCTGAGCGCGTAGACACCAAGCGGAATGAAAGCGAGGAGTACATAGCTGCGCCAGCGGAACAGCCAGTCGCCCTGGCGCGTAATCTTATCGGTCAACATGGATGCCCCCATAGCCCCGGTCATTGCCGGTGCAGCCGCGTTATACTGCGAATGAGGCGGGATTGTAACCGGCACAATCGACCACTAATACATTGGAATAATGAGGTTTTTTTGTCCGGGTTATATAAGGGAGGAGCAGCGGTGACGGTCAGCATCCGGGCGGCCCGGCGCGAGGATGTTCCCGCGCTCGTCCGCTTGTTCGCGGACGACATGCACGGCGGCCACGCCGACACGACGGACCCGTCCGCCTTGCCGGCCTACCTCGCGGCCTTCGACTGGATCGACGCCAGCCTGACAAACGCGATCTACGTGGCGGAACATGAGGACGAGCTGGTCGGAACCTTCCAGACCGTTTTCGGACGATCTCTCTCCAACCGGGGAGCC
Organism: Mesorhizobium sp.; assembly: GCA_019635735.1. Classification (GTDB taxonomy): domain Bacteria; phylum Pseudomonadota; class Alphaproteobacteria; order Rhizobiales; family Rhizobiaceae; genus Mesorhizobium_A. The sequence continues at coordinate 70,075 of JAHBYX010000001.1, read as the reverse complement.
GCCCATCTGACGGTCGCCGCCGTGCAGACCAGGGCGGACAAGCGCGGGCGCGGCATCGGCGAGGCGATGATGCGGTATGCGATAGAAAAGGGCAGGGAGCTTGGCGCCTATCAGGTGAAGCTGGCTTCGAATCTCGCGCGGACCGACGCCCATCGCTTCTACCGCCGTCTCGGCTTCGAGCAGAGCCATGCCGGATTCAGGCTCGTCCTTTGACAGGACGCGACGGCGCGGCGGGCGACGGCGCGCCGGTTTGTCCCGCCCGCACCCTCTTGCCTTGCGCAAGCCACGGGGCCATAAGCGGCGGTGCTTTAAGCGTTCGACCACGGGGCCGGCATGCTGAAATTCCTTACCCAGTTCTTCACCTGGTGGAACGGACAGACACTCAACACGCGCTTTCATACGTGGCGGCGCGGGACCGAGGTCGGCCGGGACGAGATGGGCAACATCTACTACACGGGCGGGATCGACTCAGAAGGGCGCCAGCGCCGCTGGGTGATCTACAATGGCTACTCGGATGCGACCGCCATTCCGCCCGGCTGGCACGGCTGGATGCACCATCGCACCGACGTCCTGCCGAGCAAGGAAGACTACAAGCCGCGCGAATGGCAAAAGCCCCACGAGCCGAACCTGACCGGTTCGCCTGCGGCCTATCGGCCAAAGGGGTCGATCCTCGGACATCAGGAACGCCCTCGCGTGACGGGCGACTACGACGCCTGGACGCCCGGCAGCTGAGCGCCGCCTTTTGTCGCCATAATTCGCGGCTACCGGAATCCGTCGCGAGGCCGTCGCGTGGATTCGGCCGACAGGGGTGAGACATCCATGCCGCCTTTCCTGAAAGCATCGATCCTGATTGGCGCCGCCGCGGTTCTTGCGTCGCTGGCGCATGCCCAGGAGGGCGAGGCCCCGGCCGAGGGCGCTCCCGAGGAGCAGACGATCGAGGCTCCCAAGGGCCCGACGCGGATTTCCAATCCGGTCGCCGAATTTACCGGTGTCGACAAGATCACCGGCCGCATCATCACCTTCGACGTCTATATCAACGAAACGGTGCAGTTCGGTGCGCTGCAGGTGACGCCGCGTGTCTGCTACTCGCGGCCGGCCACGGAAGAGCCGAAAACCGACAGTTTCGTCGAGGTCGACGAGATCACCCTCGACCGCAAGATCCGGCGCATCTTCACCGGCTATATGCTGGCCGAGAGCCCGGGTCTCAACGCCGTCGAACATCCCGTCTATGACGTGTGGCTGAAATCCTGCAAGCAGAAGTCCGAGGTCCCGGCGCCCGAGGCGGCGAAGACGAACTAGAACCGTGCCGGTTCGCCCGACAAGGCCTCTTCCAACATCCTCTCATACTTCCGGCGCGGCACGTCGATTGCGCCGAAGCGCTTGAGGTGTTCGGTCGTGAACTGCGTGTCGAGCAGCACGAAGCCGCGCGCGCGCAGGCGCTCGACCAGATGCACGAGACACACCTTCGAGGCATCGGTCTCTCGCGAGAACATGCTTTCCCCGAAGAAGGCGCGGCCGAGCGAAACGCCGTAGAGCCCGCCCACCAGGCGGCCGTCGCGCCAGGCTTCGACCGTATGGCAGTTGCCGAGTTCGAACAGACGGCCATAGGCTTCGCGAATCGGGCCGTTGATCCAGGTCGAGCGGCGTACGTCGCGGCTCTCGGCGCAACCGTCGATCACGCCGGAGAAGTCGCGATCGAAGGCAATCTCGAAACGGCCTTGGCGGACGACCTTGGCGAGGCTCTTCGGCACGTGGAAGGCATCAAGCGGGATGACGCCGCGCGATTCCGGCCGCACCCAGAAAACTTCGGGATCATCGGCGCTGTCGGCCATCGGGAAGACACCCGACGCATAGGCCTTCAGGAGAAGGTCAGTCGGGATGCGTTCTCCGGGCGCGAACGGACGCGACATCGCCGCCGGCTACTGCTCCTCGTCGGCCAGGTACTTTTCGAGCCAGTGGATGTCGTAGTCGCCGTTCGCAATGTCGGGATTGCCGACCAGATCGCGGAACAGCGGCAGCGTCGTCTTGATCCCGTCGACGACGAACTCGTCGAGTGCGCGGCGCAACCGCATCATACACTCGACCCGGTTGCGGCCATGCACGATCAGCTTGCCGATCAGGCTGTCGTAGTAGGGCGGGATCCGGTAGCCGGAATAGACGCCGGAATCGACGCGGATGCCTAGACCGCCGGGCGTATGGAAATGGGTGATGGTGCCCGGCGAGGGAGCGAAGGTACGCGGATCCTCGGCATTGATGCGGCACTCGATGGCGTGGCCGGAGAAGCGCACTTCATCCTGCGTCACGGAGAGCCCGGCACCTGAGGCGACGCGGATCTGCTCGTGGACGAGATCAATGCCGGTGATGGCCTCGGTGACCGGATGCTCGACCTGGAGACGGGTGTTCATCTCGATGAAATAGAACTCGCCGTCCTCGTAGAGGAACTCGATCGTGCCGGCGCCGGAGTAGCCGAGGTCCGCGATTGCCTTGGCGCAGGTCGCCCCGATGCGCTCGCGCTCCTCGGCGTTGAGGGCCGGCGAAGGCGCTTCTTCCCAGACCTTCTGGTGGCGGCGCTGCAGGGAGCAGTCGCGTTCGCCGAGGTGGATACCCTTGCCCATCCCGTCGCCGAACACCTGAACCTCGATATGGCGAGGCTTTTCCAGGTATTTTTCGATATAGACCGCGTCGTCGCCAAAGGCCGCACCCGCTTCCGAGCGCGCCGTCTGGAGTGCGATCTCGAGGTCGGCTTCCGTTCGCGCAACCTTCATGCCGCGGCCGCCGCCGCCGGCCGACGCCTTGATAATGACGGGGTAGCCGATCTCGGTGGCAATTCGCCTGGCTTCCCTGTCCTCCGTCACGGCACCGTCGGATCCGGGCACCACGGGAATGCCGAGCCGCTTGGCGGTGCGCTTGGCCTCGATCTTGTCGCCCATGATGCGGATGTGGTCGCCGGACGGACCGATGAAGGTAATGCCGTGCGCCTGCAGGATGTCGGCGAACTTCGCATTCTCCGACAGGAAGCCGTAGCCGGGATGGACGGCGTCAGCCCCGGTGATCTCGCAGGCGGCGACGATCTGGTGGATGTTGAGGTAGCTGTCGCGCGCGGCCGGAGGGCCGATGCAGACGCTCTCGTCGGCGAGGCGCACATGCATGGCGTCGGCGTCGGCGGTGGAATGGACCACGACCGTCTGGATGCCGAGTTCCTTGCAGGCGCGCAGGACCCTGAGCGCGATCTCGCCGCGATTGGCGATGAGTATCTTCTGGAACATGGCGTGCGCCTTTCCGTCCCTACTCGATAACGACGAGGGGTTCGCCATATTCGACCGGCTGGGCATCCTTGAACAGGATCGCGGTCACCGTGCCGGAGCGCGGCGAGGGGATCTGGTTCATCGTCTTCATCGCCTCGATGATGAGCAGCGTCTGGCCCTCGCGGACCTGCTGTCCGACTTCGATGAAGGGCTTGGCGTCGGGCGAGGGAGACGCATAGGCGGTGCCGACCATCGGCGAAGGAACCGCATTCTTCGAAGGATCGGCCGGGGCAGCAGGCGCCATCGGCGCGGCCGCGGGGGCGGGCGCCGTCGCCGGGATCTGTGCGGCCGGAGCCGCGTAGGCCTGCACGTTGATCTGCCGTGACACGCGGATGCGCAGGTCGCCCTGCTCGACCTCGATCTCGGACAGGTTGGTGTCGTCCAGGATGCTGGCCAGATCGCGGATCAGCTGCTGGTCGATACCGGTTTTCTTGGTCGACATATGGCGTTTCCTTGTCGTTTGGTCAGATCCGCGTGGCGAGCGCCTGGAGAGCCAGGACATAGCAGAGCGGACCGAAGCCGCAGATCATTCCGGTCGCGACGGGCGCGATCATGGTCTTGTGGCGGAATTCCTCGCGGGCGTGGATGTTGGAGAGATGGACTTCGGCGACCGGCAGCGGCTGGACAGCGCGGATCGCGTCGTGGAGGGCGATGGAGGTGTGACCGTAGGCGCCGGGATTGATGACGAGCCCCTTCGCCTTCGATCCGGCCTCCTGAATCCAGTCGACCAATACACCTTCGTGGTTCGACTGGCGAAAATCGACTTCGATGCCGAGCCGGACAGCCTCGGCCCTGCAATCCTCACCGATCATGGGCAGCGTCTTGCCGCCATAGATTCCCGGCTCGCGAACGCCCAGCATGTTGAGGTTCGGGCCGTTGAGGACGTAAATCAGTTTCGTCATTCAGCAATCCATTCCGGCACGATGGCCGCGGGCGCGGGCCACCCACCGGTTCGGCTTAAAGTGTGCGCCGCCAAGCGCAAGGCCCTTGTCGCAATGTCCACAAACGCGCGGCGGCAATGGCGGGTTTTTCAGCAGGTTTCGCTACCACAGCCCCGTGCGAGCGCAACCTTTTCCTCGAGGACTGCCTTGCCGAGCGCCCCGAACACGACTTCCTTGCCGACAACGTAGGACGGGGTGCCGGTGATCGCCAGCTTGTTGGCGAGATCGTAGGTTGCCTCGAAGCCGGCGACGATCTTCGGGTTCTCCATTTCCTTGCGCAGGGCGGCTTCATCCGCCCCGAGCGAGAGGGCGATACGCATCGCGCTCTCTTCAGTCGCGCGAGATGCGCCCATGAGCGCCAGATGGAACTCGGACCATTTCTCCGGCATCAGCGTGCGGAACGCGGTTGAGACGACGTGGGCCTTCTGTGAATCCGGTCCGAGGATGGGGAACTCCTTGTAGACGACGCGGACGTTCGGATCGTCCTTCACCAGCGCCTGCATGTCGGGGAAAGCGCGTTTGCAGTAACCGCAATTGTAGTCGAAGAACTCGACAAGAGTGACGTTCCCCTGCGGATTTCCGCCCCAGCCGTCGTTCTCGCCGCTGAATATCTGATCCTTCTGGGTCGATATGGTCGTCTGCTGGGCGACCCGCTGCTTCTCTTCCTGTTTCGCCTCGAGGGCAGCCTGCACCTCGACCATCAGTTCGGGGTTGGCGAGAAGGTAGTCGCGCACGACCTCCTCGATCTGGGCGCGTTGCCCGCCCGACGTCGCCATCTCGCTCTCCGGCGCGGCGGCGACCGCCGGCCGCTGGCCCGAGTAAAAGCCGAAACCAAGCATCGCGGCGGAGATTGCGAGCCCCGCCAGGCCGAGCGCGAGTGTCTTCTTCATCTTGGCTCCAGTCCTTCCTGCGCCCGCGACCGGGTCATTTCCGTTTTTTGCCCGCTTCGCGGTAATTAATGATGTCCTGCGCGCGGACCCATCCGGGGGAGCCCCGTTTGAGCTTCGTCTGCGCCCGCGCGGCAAAGATCTTGGCATCGAGATACCTGCCCGAATAGTACTCGCCTTCGGCGCTGGCAAGCTCGGCCAGGCCGATCTCCCCCATCTGCCCGTAGGCCTGAGCAAGCGGCCGGTAGGCGGACGGGTTTTCCCGGTCGCGCTCGATGCCCTTGCTGATTTCAGTCACCGCGCGTTTGACCGCGTCCGGACTGCCGATGGCGAGCAGGGCCTGGCCGTAGCTGACATTGATGAGCCCGGAACGAGACGGGTCGAGCTTGACTGCCTTGGCATAGGCGTCGGCAGCATCGGACGCCCGGTTCGCCTTCATCAGGATGTCGCCGCGCAGCTCGTGAAAATAGGCATTCTGCGGCTGCTGCTTGATCAATGCCTCGATCTTGGCCAGCGCAGCGCGCGGATTGCCGTAGAGATAGGTCGTGATCGCATCGCCGTAGAGGGCGGGAATGCCGCGCGCATCCTTGCGGAACATGCGCGACGTCGCACCCTGGCCGCCCGTGAAGGCTGCGATCTTGGCCCGCATCATGTCGTGCCTGAGCTGAAGCGCCGGCGGGTCGGTCTTGCCGAAGTTCGGGCTCTTCTGTGCGCGCTCGGTCAGGTTGGCGATGCGATCGCGCGGCATGGGGTGGCTGACCTGATAGGGGTCGACGCGCGCACCGCTCAGCGCCAGCGCGCTCTGGAACCGCCCGAAAGTCTTCAGCATGCCTTGGGCGGACTGGCCGGTCGCATCGAGGTAGCGAAGGGCCGCGATATCGGCCGCGGACTCCTCCGTGCGCTGATAGCCCAGCAGCGAGCGCCGCGCGGCCTCCGCGCCGCCCATGGCGATGCCGGTGCCGGCACGTCCCAGATCTCCGGAATTGGTGGCGGCTCCCGCGACCGACGCGCCGATGCCGAGGAGGGAGGCGACGACGGCCATGGTCTGGGCCCGGGCGAGCTGGTCGCGCAGCCGTTCCTGGTGATTGTCGGCGAGGTGGCCGGCCTCATGCGCGATGACGCCGATGATCTCGTTGGGGGTCTCGGCCGTCATCAGCGCGCCGGTGTTGATGAACATGCGGCGTCCGGCAACGAAAGCGTTGAAACTGTCGTCGTTGACCAGGACGATGTCCACGCCGGCCTTGGTCAGGCCGGCGGCCTTGAGGATCGGGCGCACATAATCGCGGACCAGGGCTTCGATCTCGGCGTCGCGGACGATCGGAAGGCTGCGCTGCTGCGCGTTTGCGGCGGGCGCAAACCACGCGGCCGGAACCGCCACCGCAGCCGCGAGCGCGGCGCGCGACAAGCGCTTCAGCCAGCTGCTGTTCGGTCTGTGAACGGTCATGTCGGAGGCTACACCTAGACGAGCATCGGGACGATTAAAAGGCGAAACGGGGCGTTCCTGAACTTGTGATCCCCACACCATTCCGGCAAATGTGCGGCGCACCATGCCGACCGGAGCATTCATGGCCATATCGATCTCCCGCCGAAGCCATATCGAGCCGTTCCACGCGATGGACGTACTTGCGGAGGCGAACCGGCTGCGCCAGCAAGGTCTGGACGTCATTTCGATGGCCGTCGGACAGCCTTCCGGCGCAGCGCCGATCGCCGTGAGGGAAGCGGCCGTCCGCGCGCTTTCCACGGGACGCATCGGCTATACAGACGCTCTGGGGACGGCCGCATTGCGGAACGCCATCGCGCAGCATTACGCCGATCACTACGGGGTCGAGGTTGCGCCCGGGCGTGTCATCGTGACGACCGGCTCGTCCGCAGCCTTCAACCTCGCCTTTCTGGCAATGTTCGATCCGGGTGACCGGGTGGCGATCACGTCGCCGGGCTATCCGGCATACCGGAACATCCTCGCCGCGCTGGGGCTTGAAGTGGTCGAGATCGAACTCGGCGACGCCGGCTACCTGACCGCGGATCTGCTGGAACAGACACATAGGAAGTCGCCGCTCGCGGGCGTGCTGTTCGCCAGTCCCGCGAACCCCACCGGCGCGGTCATTCCTTCGGACGAATTGTCCCGCATCGTCGAGAACGCAAGGGCGCTCGCCATCTCCGTCATTTCGGACGAGATCTATCACCGCCTTGCCTACACCGCTGCCGACGTGACCGCACTTGGCCTGGGTGACGACCTTGTCGTCATCAATTCCTTCTCGAAATACTACTGCATGACGGGCTGGCGGGTCGGCTGGATGATCGTGCCGGACGAACTGGTTCGGCCGATCGAGCGATTGCAGCAGAGCCTCTACATCTCCGCCCCCGAACTGTCGCAGATCGCCGCCTGCGAGGCGTTCGGCGGGACGGCGGAGCTTGAGGCGATCAAGGACACCTACCGCCGGAACCGCGAGCTGCTGCTACGCCGGCTGCCCGAGCTGGGCCTTCGCATCGCCGCGCCGATGGACGGCGCGTTCTACGCCTATTGCGACGTGTCGGCCCATACGAACGACAGCATGGAATTCGCGCGGCGCATGATCGCCGAGGCGCATGTCGCGGCGACGCCCGGCCACGATTTCGATGTCGCGAACGGCAACCGCTTCATGCGGTTCTCCTACGCGGGAAGCTTTTCGGAGATGGAGACCGCGATGGATCGGCTGAAGAGGTGGCTCAGGTGACGGCCGCCGATATCGAGACCGTCCTGGCCGACATCGCCGCCGAAATGGCGGCCCGCCCCGATCGGGGCGAGGTCGCGACCTATATTCCGCAACTCGCGAAGGTGGATGTCGACCAGTTCGGCATCGCGGTTGCCATGAACGATGGCCAGCTTATCGCCAGCGGCGATGCCGACATCCCGTTCTCGATCCAGAGCGTGTCGAAGGTCTTCACGTTGACGCTGGCGCTCGGGAAGATCGGCGATACGTTGTGGAAGCGGGTCGGGCGCGAACCGTCGGGCAACCCGTTCAACTCGATCGTCCAGCTCGAGCACGAACACGGCATTCCGCGCAATCCGTTCATCAATGCGGGCGCGGTCGTCGTCACGGATGTCGTCCTGGCCGGCCACGAACCGCGAGAGGCAATCGGCGAGATCCTGCGCTTCATCCAGTTCCTGGCGGATGACGAGACGATCTACATCGACCGCGAGGTCGCCGCCTCGGAACAGGCGACCGGATATCGCAACGTGGCGCTGGCCAACTACATGCGTTCGTTCGGCAACATCACCCATGCGCCGGAACTCTCGCTCGGGGTCTACTATCATCATTGCGCCATTGCGATGTCGTGCCGCCAGCTCGCGCTGGCCGGACGTTTCCTGGCTCACGGCGGGCGCCATCCCGCCACCGGTCATTCGGTGGTCTCGGCCGAGCGCGCGCGTCGCATCTGCGCGCTGATGCTTACCTGCGGCCACTATGACGGTTCGGGGGATTTCGCCTTTCGCGTCGGCATTCCAGGCAAGAGCGGCGTCGGCGGCGGCATCCTGTGCATCGTGCCGGGAGTGGCATCGATCGCCGTCTGGTCGCCCGGCCTCAACCAGAACGGCAACTCCAAGCTCGGATCGATCGCCCTGGAAAAGCTCGCCAAGGCGATGAACTGGTCGCTCTTCGCGCCCCGGCCACCGCAGGCGATGTGACCCCAGGCGCTGCGGCAATCCCGGCCGGCAAGTTTTCCGCCCGAATCCTGACTTAAGAAATGAAAAAACCCGCGCGACCTGCCGGCCGCGCGGGTTTTCGAAAGTCTTCAGCGATCAGAAGAAGCTCTTGCGCTGCCACCAACCGCCCTTCTTGGGCTTATCCTCGGCCGCCGGTTCGACCACGGTCGAACTGACCTTCGGAACGACCGGGGCGTCGATGTCGGCGGCGGTGACACGCCGGCGCGACGGCCGCACGGGCTGCTCCTCGGCGACCGGGGCAGTCGCCGGTTCGGCGACGGCAGCCACGGGCTCCGGCTCGGCGGCGACCGGCGCAGCGGCTGCGACCTCGGCTTCCGCGGCGGCCTTCGCCTTTCGCGGTGCGCGCCTTGGCTTCTTGGCCGCAGCTTCGGCTTCGACCACGGGCTCGACTTCTAGGACGACCACCGGAGCTTCGGGCTGCTCCTCCACGGCCGAGACCGGAGCGGGGGCGACGAAGCCCTCCTCCTCGGCGAATTCCACCTCGGTGCTCGGAGCCTCGCCTGCAGGTCCGTCGGCATCGCGGCGATTTCGCTTGCCGCCGCGCTTGCCGCGACGGCGCTTCTTGCCTTCGCCTTCGGCGCTTCCAGGAGCCGTTGCGGCGGTGGTTTCGCCGGCATCATGGTCTTCGCCGCCGATGTCCTCGACATCGCCTTCACCGTCTTCCTCGGACGAGGCGGCTTCGATCCCGCCCTGATCGGCGGGGCGCTGGGTCTGTTCGGCACCGTCGCGGTCGCGACCGCCGCGCCGCCGCCGGCGCCGGCGCCGCTTCTTGCGTGAACCATCATCGGCCTCTCCGTCGCGGCGATCGCCGTGCGATGCCTGGGCGGGGCGCTCGTGGACCTCGGTCTCGACCTCCTCCTCCTCGCCCTCATCGATGATCTCGTCTTCCTCCTCGACCGCGGAGGCTATCGGAAGTTCAGTGATGGTCGTCACGACCGGCCGCTCGACAGGGGCGCCGCGCGTGATCGCGTAGAGCTGATTGCCGAGCGTCTCGTCCGCCTCCATCGAGATCGTCAGGCCGAAGCGCTCCTCGAGTTCGGACAGGTTGCGGCGCTTGTGGTTGAGCACGTAGAGCGCGGTCGCCGACGGCGTGCGCACGGTGATGTGGCTGCGCGCGTCCTTGATGAGGAACTCCTCGATCGCGCGAACCACATGCAGCGCGACCGACGAGTCGGAACGGATGTGGCCGGTGCCGCCGCAATGCGGGCAGGGCTTCATCGTCGATTCGAGCACGCTGGCGCGGATGCGCTGGCGCGACATTTCGAGCAGGCCGAAATGCGAGATGCGCCCGACCTGGATGCGAGCCCGATCGTTCTTCAGATTGTCCTTAAGCTTCTTCTCGACCGCGCGGTTGTTGCGGTTCTCCTCCATGTCGATGAAGTCGATGACGATCAGGCCGGCCAGATCGCGCAGGCGGAGCTGACGGGCGACTTCCTCGGCCGCCTCCAGATTGGTGTGGAGCGCCGTCTCCTCGATGGAATGCTCCTTGGTGGAACGCCCGGAGTTGACGTCGATCGCGACCAGCGCCTCGGTCTGGTTGATAATGATATAGCCGCCCGACTTGAGCGTCACCTGAGGCTGCAGCATGCGGTCGAGCTGCGCTTCGATGCCGTTGCGCGCGAACATCGGTATCGGGTCGCGGTAGGGCTGGACCACCTTGGCGTGGCTCGGCATCAGCATCCGCATGAAGTCCTTGGCCTCGCGATAGCCGTCATCGCCGGCGACCAGGATTTCCTCGATGTCCTTGTTGTAGAGATCGCGCACCGACCGCTTGATCAGCGAGCCTTCCTCGTAGACGAGGGCAGGGGCCGTCGACTGGAGCGTCAGCGTGCGCACCGTCTCCCACATCCGCATCAGGTATTCGTAGTCGCGCTTGATCTCGGCCTTGGTCCGGTTAGCGCCGGCGGTGCGCAGGATCACGCCCATGCCCTGCGGCACCTCGAGATCCTCGACCAGATCCTTCAGACGCTTGCGGTCGACTGCCGAGGTGATCTTGCGCGAGATGCCGCCACCGCGCGCGGTGTTCGGCATCAGCACCGAATAACGCCCGGCAAGCGACAGATAGGTGGTCAGCGCAGCGCCCTTGTTGCCGCGCTCCTCCTTGACGACCTGCACCAGCAGGATCTGCCGGCGCTTGATGACTTCCTGGATCTTGTACTGGCGGCGATTCGGACGGCGGGGCGCGCGGCTCGGAAGCTCTTCGAGCGCATCCTCGGCCCCGACGGACTCGACGTCCTCCTCGCCGCTGCCGGCGCCGGAGATTTCTTCGACATCGCCTGAGTGGTCCGAATCGGACTCGTTGTTGCGCGCGGCCTCCTCGACGCTCTCCGAAACGCTCTCGCTGTCGGTCGCTGCAAGCATCGTCTTGCCGTCGTCCGGCTCGTCAGACGGTTCGGGCGATTCGTCGAAGGCGGGCGAAGCGTCCGTCGAGTCGGGCTCGGGCGCCGCGAATGTATCGCCGGGCGCTTCCTGCGGCTCGTCAAAGGCCGCTGGCTGGGCTTCTTCGCCGCCCTCGATCTCGGAATCGGCCTTCACCGCCTGTTCGGCGCCGCGTCGGCTCTGGTCGCTGTTGCGGCCGCGATTCTTTCCGCCGCGGCGGCGGCGCGATTTCCTGTCGTCTTCCTCGGCCTCGTCTTCCTCGGCGTCCTCTGCATCCGCCTTCAGCAGCGCCTGCCGGTCGGCGAGCGGGATCTGATAGTAGTCGGGATGGATTTCGCTGAAGGCGAGGAAGCCGTGGCGGTTGCCGCCGTATTCGACGAAAGCCGCCTGCAGCGACGGCTCGACCCGCGTTACGCGGGCGAGATAGATATTGCCGCGAAGCTGTTTCTTGTCTCTCGATTCGAAATCGAATTCTTCGATCCGGTTACCGCGGGTGACGACGACTCGTGTTTCCTCCGGGTGGGAGGCATCTATCAGCATCTTGTTGGGCATTATGTCCTGTCTCCCCGGCAGCCGGAAGCCGCGCCATACGCCGCAGCGGCTGCTGCGAGGGGCGGTCGTCGATCGTGCCGGATAATGATGTGTCCGCGTTCGGGCTCGTCGGCGCCGAAATCCGGGCACGCGCGGCCGAAATGGCGCGGGAACGTCCCAGGAATCTCGTGGTAGCGCCTGATAACATGGTGTGGCCCGGCGGCTCCTTTTTCAACCAAGGCCCGAAAATGCCGGACCAGCTCTTTTGCTCATACAGAGCCGGCTCGAAACAGGCGTTTCGGCCGTTTTCCTCACTTAGAGGGTTCCGAAAAACCGGAAACGCCCTGAAGAAATTCAAGAAAGTCGCTTCCGCCGGGATCGGAGCGTCGCTCGCGGACTTTGCTGGCCGGCATAGTGAGGGGATGCTGGCAGCGGAGCCGCGCGGCTCCGGGCATTGAAGTGACCCTAGGGTTGCTTTTATGGTTTGACAGGGGCGATGGCAACCCTGATTTCCACGCCGGCAAAACGACCCCTACAGGGCGCACTCCGGCCGACCATGGCAATGCTTGGTTAACCAAATGTCGCTACCAATCGTTAACGAACGCGTAGGTGCCTCAAGAACATAGGAAGGCCGGGCGGCCACAACCAGGGGGAGCGCAATTGTCCAGTCTGCCAGGCCGTTTCCTGCCTATTCCTGGCTTTGCGGCGCGGCTTCTCGCGGCGATCTTCTGTCTGTCAATGCTTGGTGGCCTCGCGCGGGCGGAAGAACCGGGTGGCCAGCTCCTGCGCGCCACGCAGTTCACCATGGCAGGCGACGCGACCCGGGTGCGGCTGGTGATGCATTTCGACCGCGAGCCGCTTGCGCGATGGTTCCTCCTGCGTTCGCCGCACCGCCTTGTGATTGACTTTCCGGAGGCGACATTCGCGATCGATCCGGCAGCCCTCAAGTCGCGAGGACTGGTGCGCGACATCCGCTACGGCCAGATCGACGCCGGCCGTTCGCGCATGATCGTCGGCGGCAAAGGCCCGTTCAAGGTCGAGGCATTCGATGTGATCAGGAACGAGACGTCGCCCGGCTACCGGCTCGTCGTCGATATGACGGCCGCGGGCGAGAGGCAGTTTGAAGAGGCGCTCCTGCTCCAGGCGGACAAGACCGGTTCGACCGCGGCTCCGAAGGGCGACCGTCTCGGCGAGCCGGCGACGTCGGCCGCGCCGAAGCCCTTCACCATCGTGCTCGATGCGGGTCATGGCGGCATCGACGGCGGGGCCGCGGGGCTTACGGGGACTATCGAGAAGGACATCACGCTCGCTTTCGCGTTCGAACTGAAGCGGAACCTCGATGAGACCGGCCGGTATGCCACGGTGATGACGCGCGAGAAGGACGAATTCCTGCGCCTGGACGACCGGGTCCGGATCGCTCGGCAGGCCGAGGCGGACCTGTTCATCTCCATCCACGCCGACACGATCCGCGCGCGGGGCGTGAATGGCGCCACGGTCTACACCGTGTCCGACCGCGCCTCCGACGAAGACGCCCGTGCGCTCGCGGAGCGCGAAAACCTTGCCGACCAGGTGGCGGGCGTCGACGTGTCGGAAGAGAATCGCGATGTCGCCGACATCCTCACCGATCTTGTCCGGCGCGAGACCCACTCCTTCTCGCTGCGGTTCGCGCGGTCGCTGGTGGGCGAGCTTTCGACCGAAATCGAGATGATCAAGAATCCTCATCGCTCGGCAGGATTCCGCGTGCTGCGCGCGCCGGATGTTCCTTCCGTCCTTGTCGAGCTCGGCTATCTCTCCGATGCCGGAGACGAGATGAGATTGAATGATCCGGAATGGCGCAAGAAGGCCATAGGCAGCATTTCAGCCGCGATCGCCACTTTCGCCGGGGATCGCGCGGGAGCCGGCGGATGAGTACGCCGGTCCCGCATCGCGTTGCAGGAAGGCTACATCGGTGACAATAAGCCCTTGTTCCTTCGAAGAAGGCTGGACCTTGCCGCAATTTCCACACAAGGCGCGCACAAGGAAAGTCCGAGACGCAGACCGGGAGCGGCGGACGCTTGCTGCGACGCTGTCGCAATCGCGTAGGGCCGGATCGGTAGTGGAGCGAGCATGATTCGACTGATCGGATATTTCTTCGGCATCGGCGTCGCGCTGGCCCTGCTCGTGGCCGGCGGCGTCGCCGTCTACCTGTCGCAGGTGACGAAGGACCTTCCCGATTACGAGGTGCTGGCCAGTTACGAGCCGCCGGTGACCACGCGCATTCACGCGTCGGATGGCGCGCTGATGGCCGAATTCGCGCGCGAGAAGCGCCTCTATCTGCCGATCCAGGCGGTGCCCGACCGCGTCAAGGCGGCCTTCCTGTCGGCCGAGGACAAGAATTTCTACCAGCATCCGGGCGTCGACGTGACCGGTCTCTTCCGCGCCGTCGTCACCAACATCAAGAATGCGGGCTCGGGGCGCCGCCCGGTCGGCGCGTCGACGATCACCCAGCAGGTCGCGAAGAACTTCCTGCTCGATTCGACGCAGAGCTACGACCGCAAGATCCGCGAGATGATCCTGTCGTTCCGCATCGAGCAGGCCTATTCGAAGGACCGGATCTTCGAATTGTATCTCAACGAGATCTTCTTCGGGCTGAACGCCTACGGCATAGCCGGTGCGGCGCTGACCTATTACGACAAGTCGGTGAACGAACTGACAGTCGCTGAAGCCGCCTATCTCGCCGCGCTGCCGAAGGGACCGTCGAACTATCACCCGTTCCGCCACACAGATCGCGCGATCGAACGCCGCAACTGGGTGATCGACCAGATGGTCGACAATGGCTACGTGTCGAAGGACGAAGGCGAAAAGGCGAAGGCGACGGGCCTCGACGTGAAGCCGCGCCGCAACGGCACGTATCTCTTCGCGGGCGAGTATTTCACCGAGGAAGTCCGCCGCGAGATCATTTCGCGCTATGGCGAAACCGCGCTCTACGAAGGCGGCCTGTCGGTTCGCGCGACCATCGATCCGCAGATGCAGATCGAGGCCCGCCAGGCGCTGCACAATGGCCTGATCAAGTTCGACACGCTGCGCGGCTATCGTGGTCCGGAGAAGCAGATCGACATCTCGGGCGACTGGGGCGTTCCGCTGGGCGAGATAAAGGCGCTCTACGACGTGCCGGAATGGAAGCTCGCCGTTGTGCTCGCCTCCGACGAGGCCGGCGCCCGGCTCGGATTGCAGCCGGGCCGCGAGGTTTCCGGCGAGTTGTCCAAGGAGCGCGAGGAGATTGCGCTGTCCGCCGCCGATTCGAGTTGGGCAATGCGCCATATGGTCAACGGGCAGCGCGTCAAGGCGAAGTCCTTCGCCGATGTGCTCGCGCCGGGCGATGTGGTCTATGTAGAGAAGGCCGGTGAGAACGACGGATGGATTCTGCGGCAGCGGCCATCCGTGGAAGGCGCGCTCGTCGCGATGGATCCGCATACCGGCCGCGTTCTGGCCATGGCCGGCGGTTTCTCCTTCGCCTCGTCGGAGTTCAACCGCGCGACGCAGGCGATGCGCCAGCCCGGCTCCTCGTTCAAGCCCTTCGTCTACGCCGCCGCGCTCGACAACGGCTATACGCCGGCCTCGGTCGTGCTCGATGCGCCGATCACGATCCGCCAGGGCAACCAGGTGTGGGAGCCGAAGAACTATGGCGGCGAATCGGCCGGCCCGTCGACGCTTCGCGCCGGCATCGAGCGCTCGCGAAACCTGATGACGGTGCGCCTGGCCAACGACATGGGCATGAAGCTCGTTGCGGAATACTCCGAGCGCTTCGGCATCTACGACAACCTCGCGCCCTATCTGCCGATGGCACTGGGTGCTGGCGAAACGACGGTCATGCGGCTGGTGACTGCCTATGCGATCATCGCCAACGGCGGCAAGGAAGTGAAACCCTCGCTGATCGACCGTATCCAGGACCGCTACGGCAAATCCGTCTACAAGCACGACACGCGCTCGTGCGAGGGCTGCCTTGCCGACAGCTGGCAGGACCAGCCGGAACCGGAGATCGTCGACAATTCCGAGCAGGTGCTCGACCCGATGACCGCCTACCAGATCACCTCGATGATGGAAGGCGTCATCAAGCGCGGAACGGCGGTGATCCTGTCCGACCTCGGTCACCCGATCGCCGGCAAGACCGGCACCACGAACGAAGAGAAGGACGCTTGGTTCGTCGGTTTCACGCCCGATCTCGTCGTCGGCGTGTTCATGGGCTACGACAATCCCGTCCCGATGGGCAAGGGCTCGACCGGCGGCGGCCTCGCTGCGCCAATCTTCAAGGAGTTCATGCAGGTCGTGCTCAAGGACAAGCGTCCGGTCGACTTCCGCGTGCCGGAGGGGATGAAGCTCATCGCCGTCAACCGCAAGACGGGCATGCGCGCGGGCAAGGGCGAGCCCGGCGCCATCCTCGAGGCGTTCAAGCCCGGCACTGGCCCGGCCGACACCTACTGGGTGATCGGCTCCGACATGGCCGCGGGATCCGCCGAGGAGATATCGCCTTCGGCGAACCGGGCGATCCAGACCGGCGGCGGCGGGCTCTACTGACCCGCCGGACAGCCTGGGTTCCTTCTTCAGACTTCCCTTTACACCCGCGCGGGCCATCCCTATGGTCCGCGCCGATTCATAACCCAGTGCAGGAAAAGAACAGCGCATGCGCGCCGAAACCGAGAAACGCGTCGACGAAATCAGGCAGGCCATAAGCCTGCTGAGGAGGCATCTTTGACTGGGATCAGGCAGTCAAGAGGCTCGACTATCTGAACAACCGCGCCGAGGACGGCGATCTCTGGAACAATCCGGCGGAAGCTCAGGCCCTGATGCGCGAACGCCAGAGCCTGGATGACGGCATCCGCGCCGTGACCGAGCTCACCCGCAAGCTCGATGACAATATCGAGCTGATCAAGATGGGCGAGGAGGAGGGTGACCAGTCCATCGTGGACGAGGCGGAAGCTTCGATCCAGTCGATGTCGGGCGAGGTTCGCGCCCGGCAGATCGAAACGATGCTCTCGGGCGAGGCGGATGCCAACGACACCTATCTCGAAGTCCATGCCGGCGCCGGCGGAACCGAGAGCCAGGACTGGGCGTCGATGCTTCTGCGCATGTACACCCGCTGGGCGGAGCGTCGCGGCTTCAAGGTGGAATACCTGGAGGATCACGCCGGCGAAGAGGCGGGCATCAAATCGGCCACGGTGCTGATCAAGGGCCACAACGCCTATGGCTGGCTGAAGACGGAATCGGGCGTGCATCGTCTCGTGCGCATCAGCCCCTATGATTCGAATGCGCGGCGCCACACGTCCTTTGCCAGCGTCTGGGTCTATCCGGTCGTCGACGATTCGATCGACATCCAGGTGAGCGAGTCGGATGTGCGCATCGACACCTATCGGGCCTCCGGCTCCGGTGGGCAGCACGTCAATACGACCGATTCCGCGGTACGCATCACGCATATCGCCACCGGCATCGCGGTCGCCTGCCAGGCGGAGCGCTCTCAGCACAAGAACAAGGCGAAGGCCTGGGAAATGCTGCGGTCGCGGCTTTACGAGGAAGAACTCAAGAAGCGCGAGGCGGCGGCCAATGCCTCGGAGGCGTCGAAGTCGGACATAGGATGGGGACACCAGATCCGCTCCTACGTGCTGCAGCCCTATCAGCTGGTGAAGGATCTGCGCACCGGCACGGAAAGTACCAGCCCGTCCGACGTGCTCGACGGCAAGATCGACGATTTCATGGAAGCATCGCTGGCGCAGAAGATCTCGGGCAGCGCCGGCGAAGCTGTCGCCGACATCGACTGACCCGGTCAGATCAGGCCGGCGATTGCCTTGCCTGCCTTGATGAACTTGAGCGGGTTGAGAGGTTTGCCGTCGCGGCGAACCTCGTAGTGGAGGTGGGGACCCGTCGAACGTCCGGTCGTGCCGACGCGGCCGACCACGTCGCCCGGTTCGAGCTTGTCGCCGACGGCGACGAGGATCTTGCTCATGTGGGCATAGCGGGTCGTCAGTCCGTTGCCATGATCGATCTCGACCATGCGGCCGTATCCGCCGTTCCACCCCGCCGAAATCACGGTGCCGGCACCGGACGAGCGGACGCTCGAGCCGGTCGTGGCGCGGAAGTCCATTCCGGCATGCAGGGCAGGGGTGCCGAGCAACGGATCCTTGCGGACGCCGAAACCGCTGGACACCTGCTTCCCCGGAGCCGGGTTCGAAATCGGCAACTGCCGGGCTTTGGACTTGACGGCGTCGAGCGTCGTGAGCGCTTCGTCGAGTTCGTCGACGATGGCGTCGAACTGCATGGTCCTGTCGAGCGGAACCAGCGGACCGCCGACCGAATTCGTCCCATATTCCTTGGCGACCGACAGCCCGGCATCTTCGAGCGCGTCGGAGATCGCGCCGGCCGTGCGATAGGCTTTCTCCGTCATCGACTTCAGGCGCTCGACCTGGTCGGTCTCGATCGAACGCAGGGATTGATTGATCGTCACGAAAAGGCGGTCGGCATTGTCCGCCGCCGACAGATTCTGGTCTCCCGGTCGCAGATCCGGGAAGAGGCTGGCGATCGTCGGCGATTTCGTGATGTCGAGCCCGGCACGGACATCGGGGCGCGGCAAGGGTGTCGGGACTGCGTCTTCCGACAGGCTCTTCAGACCGTCCGTGCCGTCGAGGAGAGGCCCGATCTTGGCCTGGCGCTCCGCCAGTTCCTGCTGACGGGAAATCAGTTCGCCGACCTTCTCTTCCATCATCTGCTGATCAAGGAGCTGCCGGCTGGTGATCCGGTCGACCTGGGAGCGCAGCGCCGAAATGCGGTCTTCATACGCCTGCTGCATGCGGGCCTGCCGCGCGACGGTCGCGCCGATCAGGTCATCGCGCAGCACCAGATAGGACGTGGCCAGAAGATAGCCGACTGCAACCGCGGCGAGAGCCGATCCGACGGCCGCCGCGATCCAGGGCCGGACCGTGAAGTGACGGATCTGGTCGCCCCTGGCGATGATGACAGTATGCGGTTCCTTGCGCTTGCCGAAGATCGTGGACTGACGAGACTGGCTCACTGGGGTCACTCTTCTCACCTGGAGACGAGTGCGATTACACATTGTTAGGGTTAACAAAGGTTTTTCGGTAGCCGGAATTGCCCAGATTTTCGGCAATAGCGGCGTCTATCCGGCGTGTCGGAGCGTTCTGGCCGCGGCGAGAACCTCCTCCGCGTGGCCCGGGACCCGGACCTTTCGCCAGATTCGGACGATTCGGCCGGCGGGGTCGATCACGAAGGTGGTACGTTCGACACCCATATACTCGCGTCCGTACATGCTCTTCTTCGTCCACACGCCGTAGTCCTCGACTGTCTGCCGTGTTTCGTCGGAGAGGAGGTCGACCGTCACGCCGTGTTTGGCGCGGAAGCGTTCCTTCGACTTTGAACCGTCGGGAGAGATGCCCATGATATCGACGCCGATGTCGTCGAAGTCGGCCTTCAGACGGGAAAAGTCCCTCGCCTCGTTGACGCAGGCGTCGCCGCCGTCCTTGCAGAAAAAGTAGAGGACCAGCGGCTTGCCCTTCGCGTCCGCCAGCCTGCCCACCCCGCCGCCTGCCTTCGGAAGCTCGAAGTGGGGAGCGATGCCACCTTCGTCCAAATCAGCCATAACTGCGCCCTTGTTGATGATTATCGGCCGGGTTTCGCGCATACAGTGATCCAGGAGGATTCGTCCATGTCAGAGGCAGTCCCGAGGCCGTCCAGGTAGCTTGTTGGAGCATAACGCCCCCAAACACGAGAAGATCAGGTTCCGCCGCGAGGAGATCGTCCGGCTGGGCGATCTGCCGTCCGCCGCAGCGCAGGAGCGCATCGTCCCGGAACCGAGGGCGGGTTTCGGGATAGCGGTCGTCATAGGCTGGTTTCTGGCCCTTCTCCTCATAGTCGCCTGCGCAGTTCCGGCAGCGCTCTTCCTGTTCGGCATCCCCGGCTTCGGCGGCGAGCGTATCCGCGCCGAAGCGGAAGCCGCCTTGACGCGGCTGGCGGGTTTCGACGTGGATGCCGCGATGGGCGATCCGCGCCTTTCCGTCGACGCGTCGCGCTTCCTCGCGCTTCAGGTCGATGACGTTCGCATCAGCGACGGAAGGGAAGGCTCCAGCCTCGTCGAAGCCGGATCGCTGCGGTTCGGGCTGCGTTTCCTTCCCCTGCTCTCCGGGAAGATCCAGCTTGGCAGCGCCGGGGTGGAGGATGCGGTCATCAGGCTTCCGTCGCTTCCGGGAAGCGGAGGCGCAAACGCCACTCTCGGGGCAATGACCGGCCCGGACGGGCTGATCGATCCGGGTCTGGTGATGAAGGCCGTGTTCGTGGCTATCCACCGCGCCTTCGACGGGTTCGACGCCGGGTCGACCCGCAAGGTCGATTTCGCCAACGTGGAAGTCGTCCTGCCGAAGGGCGTACCAGGCGGGAGCCTGCATCTCGAAACCGCGAAGATCGAGCGCGAGGCTTCCGGCGCCATCGCGTTCGAGGCGGATGCGACATGGGGCGGCCGGGCATTTCGGCTCGAAGGGACCGCAGACAGGGACGGAACCGGTCAGGAACCGGTCTCGTTCGAGGCTGACCTCAATGTCGACCGGATGGTACTGGAACGCGATCTCGTCGCGTTGAAGGACAGTGGTCAGTTCGCCGTCAGGCGGATCGGTGGTGCCGTTCGCCTTGCCCTCTCGGGCAGGGAGATCGTCGGCGAACCGGGTCAACTGCGCATCGAAGCCATGCTCGGCGAAGCGAATCTCGAGTTTGCCAACGGTCAGGCGATGCGCGGCGGCGGCAGCATCGTGGCGTCCTTCCAGTCGAATGCACGCAAGATCGAGATCGAGCGCGCTGAACTGGCGGTCGGCCGGTCGCGCTTCATTGGCCACGGCGCGATAGGGCCGGCGCCGGCGGCCGAAGGTGTGGGGGCGCATTATCGCTACGAGCTGGTCAGCGATGGCTCGCTTCTTGCGCCCGACGGATCGGCTGAACCGGACCTGACTGTCTTTGCGCGGATTGCGGGCACCTATGACCCGCAGACGCGCCGGCTGAACGCGAACGAGATCGGGTTACGGACGGCCAGCGGCCAGGTAATGGGGACGGCGATCATCGCCTTCGCCGAGGGTCGCACGCCCGGTGTCGACCTCGCGCTGTCCGTGCCGGAAATGTCGGTCAGCAACGTCAAGCAGATCTGGCCGTGGTTCGCAGCCTATGGCGCGCACAACTGGGCGAACGCGAACCTGTTCGGCGGCGTCGTCAAGAATTCGCGCCTCGCCATGTCCGTCGTTCCGGGCCGGATCGGCGGCGGCGTTGCTCTGACCGAAAACGAGATATCCGGGTATTTCGAAGTCTACGGCACCCGTTTCGATATAACGGGACAGATACCGCCCGTCCGCGACGGCGTCGGCACGATCAGTTTCCGAGGGACCGATGCCGACATCAGCATCTCGTCAGGCACTGTCTTCCTGCCGACCGGCCGCACGGTGGCGGCGAGCAACGGCACGTTCGTTATCCGCCGCGGCGAACTGCCCCCCGTCATCGGCGAACTCGATATCGACGTCGCAGGCTCCGCCGACGCCGTCGGCGAACTGGCCAGCTACAAGCCGATCGACGCGATGCGGCATCTCTCGCTCGCGCCGGAGGAACTTTCCGGCGAGGTCAGCGGCCACGTCAAGGCTCGCATTCCCCTCCAGGCAGGCGTCGACATGACCAATCTCGGCTGGGCGGTGAAGCTGTCCTACACCGGGTTGTCGATCGCGAAACCGTTCGAAGGCCAGACCGTCAGCGATGCGTCGGGAACCATCGAGGTCGTGCCGACCGTGGCGTACGTAAAGGCAACCGCAAAGCTCAACGGGATTCCAGCCACCCTCGACATTTCGGAGCCGCTCGGTGGAAGCGGCGAAGAGCGGCGACGCGACATTTCGCTGGTCCTGGACGCCAAAGCCCGGGAGGCGATCGTGCCTGGGCTCGACTCGATGCTGGACGGGCCGGTGAGCGTGAAGCTCTCGGGAGAAGGCTCGACGCGGCAGATCATCGCTGACCTCGCAGATGCGCGGGTGAGCATTCCATGGGCGGGATGGTCGAAAGGGCCGGGCATCCCGGCAAAGCTGGCGTTCGCCTACACGACGGTCGATGGGGAGAATCGCATCTCCGACATCAAGCTCTCAGGCGAATCCTTCTCATTGTCAGGCTCGGCGACAGTCACCAAATCCGGCCTGTCGCGCGCCAAGTTCGAAGGGGTGAAGCTCAACCGCGACGACGACATCTCCGTCGACATCCGGCGCAACGATGATGGCTACGCCGTAACCGTGCGCGGCAAGGCGTTCGACGCACGTTCGCTCATCAAGCAGATGCTTGATACGAGCGGAGGCGGCGGAGGCGCTGCGAAGCAGACCAGGGTGACTCTGGACGCCGACGTCGCTTACGTGTCCGGTTTCCAGGACGAGGCGCTGACGAACGTCAAGGTCGCCTATCGCGGATCCGGCTCCCGCGTGCTCAGCCTGAAGGCGTCCGGGACGACCCGGTCCGGTGACGAGCTCACAGTGTCGGACGGAACGGACGCGGGACAGCGTGCCGTGAACATGGCGTCAGGAAATGCCGGGGCGGTGCTGCGGTTTCTCGACATCTACCCCTATATGGAGGGCGGCCGGATCACCCTCTCACTTGCCGCGAAGGGCGATACACCGCTGCGCGGCCAGATCGATGCGCGCGATTTCACCCTCGTCGACGAGCCGCGGCTCAGGTCGATCGTGGCGACCCGACCGGACGGTGATTCCAGAAGCCTCAACGAAGCGGTGCGGGGCGACCTCGACACGTCACGGGTCCGCTTCGAGCGCGGCTTCGCCCGCATCGAGAAGGGAAAGGGCTACCTTTCCATCGATAGCGGTGTGCTGAGAGGGCCGTCGATCGGCTCGACGTTCCAGGGATCGCTCTATGACGCGAAGGGCAACATGGCGATCACCGGAACCTTCATGCCGGCCTACGGCCTCAACCGCCTGTTCGGCGAAATACCGCTGCTCGGCCAGCTGCTCGGGAACGGCCGCGACCGCGGCCTGATCGGGATCACCTACAAGGTCGCCGGCAACGCCAAGTCGCCGCAGGTGCAGGTCAATCCGATATCGGTGATCGCGCCGGGCATCTTCCGGTCGATCTTCGAGTTCAACTGAGCTTAGCCCTGTCCCGCCAGACGGCGGCGGGCCGCATAGAGCGACACGGCCGCCGCGTTCGACACGTTGAGGGAGCGGATCGGGCCCGGCATGTCGAGCCGCGCCAGGACAGTCACCGTCTCACGCGTCTTCTGGCGCAGGCCCTTGCCCTCCGCGCCGAGAACGAGAGCGATGCGATCGCCGGAGAGCGCCCGTTCGAAGGTATCGGCGCCTTCCGAGTCGAGCCCGATCGTGCGGAAGCCCGCATCGTGCAGTTCGCCAAGCGCATCGGCGAGGTTCTTCACCTCGATGACGTCGAGATGTTCGAGCGCGCCGGAGGCGGCCTTCGCCAGCACGCCGGACTCCTGCGGGCTGTGGCGGGCGGTGACGACCAGGGCGCCGGCGCCGAACGCGACCGCCGAGCGGATCACGGCGCCGACATTGTGCGGATCCGTGACCTGGTCGAGCACGACGATCAGCGGCGTATCCTTCAGGTCGGCGAGTGACTTCGGCTTCAGGGGCTTCGCTTCGATCAACACGCCCTGGTGCACCGCGTCGCTGCCGGTGACCTTGTCGATGTCGCGCGGCTCGACGATCTCGGTTGGGAAGGGCAGGGCTGAGACGTCGGCGATCTCGAGCCGCTCCAGCGCGTTGCGGGTCACCATCATGCGCTGGATCTTGCGCCTGGGATTATCGATCGCGGCGCGGACGGTGTGCAGGCCGTAAAGCCGCACGAGCCCGTCGGAAGGCGCCTCGCCGGGCGCGACCGGCTGGCGGGCGCGGAACTGCGGCGTGCCGCCCGCCTTCTCGTCGCGATAGGCGCGGCGCAGCTTGGCGTAGTGGGTGTCCTTGGCGGTGCGGGGCTTGCTGTCGTCGGTCATGGGGCGCTTATAGACTTGCATCCGCACCTTGCCTATGGCGGCGGGGAAGTTCGTTTCGGGGCCCGGTTTTCGCCCCCGCGCGTGTTGACAGTCCAGGGCCTTGCCGCCATAAGGCGCATCGCGGTTCGCCCTTTCGGGCCTGCCGCGTTTGCCTCGTTGCAAGGCTCCGGCGCAGTACGGAGGGATGCCCGAGTGGTTAAAGGGGACGGACTGTAAATCCGTTGGCTCAGCCTACGTTGGTTCAAATCCAACTCCCTCCACCACTGCGCCCCGGAAGCCTCGCATACCGGCCCCATGGCCGGATCAGAGCGGACAAGGCGGAATGCGGGTGTAGCTCAATGGTAGAGCAGCAGCCTTCCAAGCTGAATACGAGGGTTCGATTCCCTTCACCCGCTCCAAAATCTCGAATGCCTAGGCTTGCATCGATACGACGTCCGGCTATCGTCCGGCCATGCCGCCGTTTGCACATCTATGGCCGTGGGTCGGGCTCGGCCTGACGCTGGTCCTGCTGTTCGGCCTGGTCCGGGGTGATCTTCGGGGAGACCGGTCTGTCCCGCGCACAAGGGACGTCGTCTGGCTAACCTGGGCGGCAACCGCCGCCTACATGCTCCATCAGTTCGAAGAACATGGCATCGATGCAAGGGGCGTGCATTACGCGTTCCGCGGCGCGCTTTGCGCGACGTTCGGCTTCGGCGACATTGCCGAGTGCCGCGTCCCCGAAGCCTTCATCACGGCGGTGAACATTCCGGTTGTGTGGATCGCCGGTCCTGTCTGCGCGCTTCTGGGACGGCGATGGCCCGCGATCGCCCTCGGCTATTTCGGTGTTCTCGCCATCAACGCAATCGCGCACATCGCGCCCGCGATCAAGGACGGGGTCTACAATCCCGGCCTGCTCACATCGGTCCTGCTTTTTCTGCCGCTCTCGCTCTGGACGATGTGGGTTGCACTGTTTCGTCCCCGACTTGGCATGCCGGCGATCGCCGCGATGCTTCTAGGCGGCGTGATCGTGCATGCGGTGCTCTTCCTGTCGCTCAAAGCCTATCTGGACGGAATGCTCGGCGGGTATGCTTTGCTCGCCGTTCAGATCGTCAACCCGGCACTCCTGATCCTCGTCTCCGGAATCGTCATGGCCTACCGGTCGCCCCGACCTCTCGGTCGAGTTCCACAGGCCGGTCGCGAGCGTTCGGGCTGACCTTCGGCTTAGCCTTTCGGCGGTAAGGAGTTGAACCTAACCTGTTCGCCCGACATGATGATGCAAAAATCCGGCGCTAGTGCTGGAGGCTTGCGGGGGGCAGACCGCGGCAAACATGCCGCGGCCGTCGGGAGATCGGATGCAGAAGCAGATACCACTGTTCGGACCGGCGCGGTCCGTCCGCCCAGCGGTCCTGCCGCCGCTGACGGCGGCGCGCTGGCTGCTCGTCCTGGTCTTCGCGGCCGGGGCTTATTTCTTCCACGGCTTCATCGTCCCGGTGCTTGCGGCACTGGTGATCGCGCTGGCCACCTGGCCGGTCTACCGGCGGCTGCTGGCGGCCGTCGAGGGCAACAGGTCGCTCGCCGCCACGATCGCCCTGTTGCTGATTCTCGCCTTCCTCATCGCGCCGATCGTGCTCGTCGCCCGCTATGCGGTGGCCGAGACGCAGGAATGGGTGACGTGGGTCGTGGAGGCGAACCGTACGGGGGTCTCGACACCGGACTGGATCGCCACGCTGCCCTGGGTCGGCGAAGTCCTGAGCGAGCAGTGGACGCACTATTTCGGGCATCCCGGCGGGTTCGGCGAGGTCGTACAGACGGTCAGCGGCTCGAACATCCGCAACATCTACCTGACGGTTCTGGCCGCGGGCGGCAGCGCCTTTTCGCTGATGCTGACGATCCTGTTCATGCTGATCGTGCTCTTCTTTGCCTATCGCGACGGCGCGCGCTTCCTGCACCAGGTCGATCTGATCGGCGAACGCGTGCTGCCCGGCCGATGGGACCGGATTTCGCGCGTCGTGCCGGCGACGATCTCCTCGACCGTGACCGGTATGACGATCATTGCCTTTGGCGAAGGGATCGTGCTCGGCGTCGCCTACTATATCGCCGGGGTGCCATCTCCGGTGACGCTCGGCGTCATCACCGGCGTCATGGCGCTGATCCCGGGCGGCGCGCCGCTGTCGATGACGCTGGTATCGATCTACCTCGCCGCGAGCGGCTCGCTCTTCGCCGGCCTGGCGCTGTTTGCCTGGGGAACGATCGAGCTGTTCATAGTCGACAAGACGATCCGCCCGAAACTGGTCGGGGGTCCGATCAAGCTGCCGTTCCTGCCGACGATTTTCGGCCTGGTCGGCGGCGTGAAGACCATGGGCTTCCTCGGCCTGTTCGTCGGTCCGGTGCTGATGGCGCTGCTGGTGGCGATCTGGCGGGAATGGATCCACGAACTCGAGGTGACCGCCGCAATGGAGCAGCCGCCCATCGACGTGACGCCCGTGCCAGTGCCGGCGCGCGACGAATGACTGCGATACGTCAGAAGCGGAAGGACCAGAACAGGCAGGCCAGCGCGGCGGCGACAAAGGCCACCAGCCCCAGACCGCGCAACAGCACGTTGCGCCTGATCTCGTTGAGCAGGAGGTGGCTCGCGACCATGGCCGGCACGAAGATGAACTGCCAGTCCCACAACTGCCACAGCGCGCGCGGCATGCCGAACGCCGTGCGTGCCAGGAGGCAGCCGACAATGGTCGCAAATAGCGTGACCGCGACGAAGTAGAACCGGTCGGTCGCATTGACGAGGACGAAGGCCGCCGCGCGGAGCGGCAGTACCATCAACAGCGCCGCCGAGAAGAAATAGAGCGCGGCCAGCGGGATGAAGGTCGCGGAGCTCGCCAGACTCTCGAGCCGGCCGACGCCGGTCGCGCCGAACGGATAGGCCTTCTGCGCCAGATAGAGGGCAAGCGCCATGAGGATCGACGTGAGCACGGCTGTCAGCGCGAAGCTCGTCAGTGTCTTTGCCATCGTCTGGTCTTTCCGCGAATCGCAACCTGCTTGGTTCCGAGTGTGAACCATCGCCGCGCGGTACGATCAACCGCGACGCGTGCGACGCTGGCGACGATGCCGTTTCACGAGCAGGGGCGGGCTGCATTATCCATTCATCAACCATGATCGCGTAAGAGTTCACCCGGGTTTGGAGTGGACGTGTTCATGAGTGATCGGGTCGAATTGACGCGCAGAGGTTTCGTCCTCGCGCTGGGTGGCGTGGCGCTGAGCGGTTGCTCGACCAGTCTCGACATGCCGGATCTGGGGCTCGACACGACGACGACCGGCTCGATTCGGCCGAAGATCAGCGTCGACAAGGCCATCACGGATCCCGAAGTGATGTATGCCTCGGTGCAGGAGGGCGGTTTTGCCCTGCCGGCGATTCCCTACAAGCAGGTTCCGCGCCAGTTCCAGCGTCAGATCGTCCAGGATCCGACCGGCGAGGCGCCGGGCACGGTCGTCGTACGCCTGGCCGAACACCATCTCTATCTCGTTCAGGACGGCGGCGACGCGCTGCGCTACGGCGTCGGCATCGGCAAGGCCGGATTCGAATGGTCGGGCAGGGCGGTCGTCCAGTACAAGAAGGAGTGGCCGGTGTGGACGCCGCCGCCGGAAATGATCGCCCGCCGTCCGGAACTGGAAAAATGGCGCGGCGGCCAGCCAGGCGGCCCGGACAATCCGCTTGGTGCAAGGGCGTTGTACTTGTTCAAGGACGGGGCCGACACCGGATACCGCATCCACGGATCGCCGGAATGGCAGTCGATCGGCCAGAACATGTCGTCGGGCTGCATCCGCATGATGAATCAGGACGTGATCGATCTCTACAATCGCGTCGGCCCGAAAGCGATTGTCGTCGTCGCCTGATTCCGCTGTCGCCCGAATTCCTTGATCCTAGGTGCACCTCTCCCTGCGTGCGGCCGTGCGGCCCCGGCGGATTGCCGGGTCCTGCGCTCCTGCGCCTGTCGTCCCGTCCGTTTTCCCGCGACCTGACCGACCGGGCATATTGTCAGCGCGAAAGAAGGCCTTAAAATCAACATTCGAACACCTACATTCGTGTTCGAGTCCGGGCACGCAAAGGGGTGGGCAGAGATTGACGATCGGCGGGGCGCCAATGCGGTTCCAGAACGGACGCATGCAGGCAGGCGACAATGACAGAGGCGTTCCGGGTCGGGGAACCTCCGTCATCACGCGCACCAAGACGAAGACGAAGAAGCCCAGCCTCTACCGGGTCCTCATTCTCAACGACGACTACACTCCGATGGAGTTCGTCGTACATATCCTCGAGCGGTTCTTCCAGAAGGATCGGGAAGCCGCGACCCGCATCATGCTGCATGTTCACAATCACGGAGTGGGCGAATGCGGGGTCTATACATTCGAGGTCGCCGAGACCAAAGTGACGCAAGTCATGGATTTTGCCCGTCAGCACCAGCATCCGCTGCAATGCGTGATGGAAAAGAAATGAAGTCCGTCCGCGCGGACTCCCACCGCGCCAAGACGGAGAACAAGCGAGGTATTGAATGCCGGCTTTCTCCCAGAGCCTAGAGCGGGCGCTTCACCAGGCGCTGACGTTCGCCAACGAGCGGCATCACGAATATGCGACGCTGGAGCATCTGCTCCTGGCGCTGATCGACGATACCGACGCGGCCGCCGTCATGCGTGCCTGCAATGTCGACCTCGATGAACTGCGCAAGACGGTGGTGGGCTATGTCGACAAGGAACTCGACAATCTGATCACCGGCTACGACGAGGATTCGAAGCCGACCGCCGGTTTCCAGCGCGTTATCCAGCGCGCGGTGATCCACGTCCAGTCGTCCGGCCGCGAGGAAGTCTCGGGCGCCAACGTGCTCGTCGCGATCTTTGCCGAGCGGGAGAGTCATGCCGCCTATTTCCTGCAGGAACAGCAGATGACCCGCTACGACGCGGTCAACTACATCTCGCACGGCATCGCCAAGCGGCCGGGCGCGTCCGAATCGCGCACGCCGCGCGGCGCCGAGGAGGACCAGCCCGGCGAGCGCAACGGCGAACAGCCGGAGGAAAACGGCAAGAACAAGAAGCAGCAGGACGCGCTGACCGCCTACTGCGTCAACCTCAACCAGAAGGCCAAGTCCGGCAAGATCGACCCGCTGATCGGCCGTGCCGGCGAAATCAACCGGACGATTCAGATCCTCTGCCGCCGGTCGAAGAACAACCCGCTCTATGTCGGCGATCCCGGCGTAGGCAAGACGGCGATCGCCGAAGGCCTTGCCAAGCGCATCGTCGAGGGCGACGTGCCGAGCGTGCTGCTCAACGCGACGATCTTCGCGCTCGATATGGGCACGCTGCTTGCCGGTACGCGCTATCGCGGTGATTTCGAGGAGCGGCTGAAGCAGGTCGTGAAGGAACTCGAGGAGTATCCGGGCGCCGTGCTGTTCATCGACGAGATCCATACGGTCATCGGCGCCGGCGCGACGTCCGGCGGCGCAATGGACGCGTCCAACCTGCTCAAGCCGGCGCTCTCCTCCGGTTCGATCCGCTGCATCGGCTCGACCACCTACAAGGAGTTCCGCCAGTTCTTCGAGAAGGACCGCGCTTTGGTGCGCCGCTTCCAGAAGATCGACGTCAACGAACCCTCCATCGGGGACGCAATCGAGATCATGAAGGGTCTCAAGCCCTATTATGAGGACTTCCACAAGGTGAAATACACCAACGAGGCCATCAAGGCCGCGGTGGAACTCTCGGCGCGCTACATCAACGACCGCAAGCTGCCCGACAAGGCGATCGACGTGATCGACGAGACCGGCGCCTCGCAGATGCTCCTGCCCGAAGGCAAGCGGAAGAAGACGATCACCATCAAGGAGATCGAGAACACCATCGCGACGATGGCCCGTATCCCGCCGAAGACGGTCT
Source organism: Mesorhizobium sp. (assembly GCA_019635735.1). Classification (GTDB taxonomy): domain Bacteria; phylum Pseudomonadota; class Alphaproteobacteria; order Rhizobiales; family Rhizobiaceae; genus Mesorhizobium_A. Next base: position 40,433 of record JAHBYX010000001.1, on the reverse strand, counting down.
CCGCCGACGACGAGAAGGTGCTGGCCAATCTCGAGGCCGAGCTCAAGCGCGTGGTCTATGGCCAGGAGACGGCGATTACGGCACTGGCGTCCGCCATCAAGCTTGCCCGCGCCGGCCTGCGCGAACCGGAAAAGCCGATCGGCTCCTACCTGTTCTCGGGTCCGACCGGCGTCGGCAAGACGGAGGTGGCCAAGCAACTGGCGGCCTCGCTCGGCGTCGAGCTGATCCGCTTCGACATGTCGGAATACATGGAGCGCCACACGGTCTCCAGGCTGATCGGCGCACCTCCGGGTTATGTCGGCTTCGACCAGGGCGGTCTCCTGACCGACGGCGTCGATCAGCACCCGCATTGCGTGCTTCTGCTCGACGAGATCGAGAAGGCGCATCCGGACCTGTTCAACATCCTCCTGCAGGTGATGGACCACGGCAAGCTGACCGACCACAACGGCAAGAAGATCGACTTCCGTAACGTGATCCTGATCATGACGACCAATGCGGGTGCGTTCGACGCGCAGCGCGCGGCGATCGGCTTCGGTTCGACCAAGCGCGAAGGCGACGACGTGGAGGCCATCAACAAGCTGTTTACGCCGGAGTTCCGCAACCGTCTCGACGCGATCATCCCGTTCGGCTCGCTGCCGGTGCCGGTGATCCATCAGGTGGTGCAGAAGTTCGTCATGCAGCTGGAAGCCCAGCTCGCCGATCGCGGCGTCACCTTCGACCTCGCCCCGGAGGCGATCGCCTGGCTTGCCGACAAGGGCTACGATGAGAAGATGGGCGCAAGGCCGCTTGGCCGCGTGATCCAGGAGCACATCAAGAAGCCGCTGGCGGACGAGGTGCTGTTCGGCAAGCTGAGGAAAGGCGGCACGGTCCGCATAACCGTCGGCGGCAGCGGCATCGACAGCAAGCTCAAACTCGAAGCCGTCGCGGACGAGGTTCCGGTCAGGCCGAAGAAGGAAGAGCCCGCGCCGAAGCCGAAGAAGCCGGCCGCGAAGAAAGCCAAGGCGAAACCTGCGGCCAAGCCGGTCCCGATCGCCAAGTCCAAGCCCGGGAAGCCGGGTGAGCCGGCCAAGCGCAGCATGGTGCCCCAGCTTCCGAGGAAATGAGGCGTGTAAACAATACGATGAGGCCGGCGCAGCTGTCGCCGGCCTTTTCGTTTGGACCGACATGCCCTGCAACATTGGCGGTTCACCACCGAAAGAACTTCGGCTAGGCATCGAGCCAATGTCCGGCGGTCCATCCTCCCCGATCACGCATCTCTCGACCGCGACCTGGTTCAGGCGCGGCGTGCGCGCCGCGTTCTCGCTGCCGCTTCTGATGCTGGCGGGGGCCCATGTCGGTTTTGCCGGGCTGGCGCGCGAGGCGGGGCTGACGCTGACGCAGAGCGTTTTCGCGACGGGTATCGTCTGGGCGCTGCCGGCCAATGTGGTGCTGGTCGGCGCGATCATCGGCGGAGCCGGCCTGCCGGCCGCGGCCTTTGCGGTAGCCCTCTCCTCCATCCGGCTGACGCCGATGGTGGTGGCGCTGGTTCCGGAGATGCGCGGTTCCAGAACGCGGACATGGGTTCTCTACCTTCTGTCCCACTTCGTTGCCGTGACCTCATGGGTCATTGCCATGCAGGCCATTCGCGGCGTGCCGCGCGAAATGCGCACGGCCTGGTATGCCGGCCTAGGCGGCACGCTGGTTTTGGTGAACATGATTGCCGTCGGTATCGCTTTCGAGCTCGCTGGCGATCTGCCGCCGCTCGCATCGGCGGCGCTGCTGCTTCTGACGCCGATCTACTTCCTAACCTCTCTGTGGAGTTCGGCGCGGGAGAGGGCAGGCTACGTCGCGATGGTTCTGGGCCTGGCGCTCGGCCCGCTCTTCCATCTCTGGACGCCTGGCTTCGACCTCCTGGCGGCCGGCCTCGTCGGCGGATTCGGCGCGTTCGGATATCATCTGGCCAGCCGGCGGCGGGACGCGACATGACCTTCTTCGGCAACGGCGCCTGGTGGTGGCCCTATCTGTTCATCCTGCTTGCCGGCTGGCTGGTGACGGACGCGTGGCGGTTCCTCGGCGTCTTCATCGGCGGACGCGTGTCGGAGGATTCCGACGCGATGGTGCTGGTTCGCACCATCGCGACCGCGCTGGTGGCCGCGGTGATCGGCAATCTGATCGTCTTTCCGGGCGGGGCGCTGGCGGAAACGTCAATGGCGCTGCGCGTCGGAGCGGCGGCAGCCGGGTTCGCCGCCTATCTCGCTCTGCGGCACAGCATGCTGGCCGGCATCGTCACGGCGGAAGCCGTCCTGATCGCAGGGATGCTCATAGGCCGAACCTGGTAGCGGAATCGGACCTGGGGCTTACCGCCGCTTAACCGCAGGCCGCTATGGTCCTCTCGAGCGCGAGGACGAAGATCTTGGTATTTCATCCGGCAGAACGGACAATCCTACTGATAACTGGGGCGCTCGGCGTCGCGAGCTTCTTCCTCGTATGGTGGAAGGGCATTGCCGTCGGGCCGGAATTCTTCACGTTTTCCGTAGGCTTCGCAGCTGTGATGATCGGCGTCGGCCAGATCTACCGGCAGTTTCGCGACAGCGAGCGCATCGCGCTGGTGACCCACGTGCTGGGCCTTTTCGTAGCCTATTCGGCCTTTGGCGTTCTGTTCAACATCGTCCTTCTGCCGCGCCCGACAGCCCCGATCGACGCGGCGCTGGTTAGGATCGATGCGTGGCTCGGCTACTCCTGGCCGGCGTTGGTTTCGTGGTTCGCGGAGTATCCGGCCTTCAACGACATCGTCAGGCGGGTCTACGCGTTGACGCTGATCCAACTGCTGTGCGCCTTCATCGTTCTCGGCGCGCTGCTCGACCGGCGGCGGCTGCATGCGGCCGCGCTCGGCACCGTCATCGCCTCGCTCGCGACGATCTTCTGCTGGGCGCTGTTTCCTTCCGGCGGCGCGGCGGCGTTCTGGACACTCGATCCCGAGGTCGAGCGCATCGTCCGGCCCGTGGTGAGCCCGGCTTACGGCGCGGAACTCAATCGGCTGTTCCGCGAGGGTGTGACTGACCTGTCGGCGATGGGGGTGACCGGGCTGGTCGGTTTCCCCTCGTTCCATACGGTGATGGCGTTGATCTCTCTCATTGCGCTCTGGCCGTACCTGATCGCGCGCCTCGTCCTGATCGGCGTCTGCCTGCTGCTCTTCCCGGCGATCCTGGTCCATGGCGGACACAATCTGGCCGACGTCCTGGCGGGAGTCGTCATCACCATCGGTTCGTGGGTGGTGGGCCTGAAGATCTACGACGCGCAGACGCCCCTTGCCGCCGAACCGCGACCGGTCGCCGCGCCGAATCCGGTCTGACGCTGGTTCTACCGCAGCGCCGCGCGGATTTTCTCCGCGTTGGCGGACAGCACTTCCGGCTTCTCCATCTGGCCCGTGTGCGGCTTCAGCGACACGCCCTGGAAGCGCGGGATGATGTGAACATGCAGGTGGAAGACGACCTGCCCGCCGGCGCTCTCGTTGAACTGCTGGACGGTCACGCCGTCCGCCGCGAATGCCTTGACGACAGCGCGGGCGAGCTTCTGCGTGGTCCGCGCGACAGCGAGGAGACTGTCCTCGGACACGTCGAGAATATTGCGCGACGGTGCCTTCGGGATGACGAGGCAGTGGCCGTCGCCGCGCGGCATGATGTCCATGAAGGCGAAGGTGTCGGCGTCCTCGTAGAGCTTGTAGGCGGGAAGCTCGCCGCGCAGGATTTTTGAGAAGACGTTCGAAGGATCGTAGGCGGGAGCCATCTGGTTCATCCACTCCGTAGCGAAGATAGCGATGTCTTGTCAGCTATTCGCCGCAGACGTCAACCCACCGTGCCCCGGTGAGCGCGGCGAGGCGCTCGGACGGCAACCGCACCGCCGCGTTGGTGGCGCCGGCCGCCGGCACGACCTCGTCGAAGCGTTTCAGCGACACGTCGCAGTAGACGGGGAGAGGAGCAGGCAGGCCGAACGGGCAGACGCCGCCGACGGGATGGCTGGTGAGTTCGAGTACTGTGTCGGCATCCAGCATACGCGGCTTGCCGCCGAAGCGGTCCTTGAACTTGCGGTTGCTTAGCCGCTCGGTGCCGCTGGTGACGAGCAGCAGCGTCTCGTCGCCGGCACGCAGGCAGATGGTCTTGGCGATCTGCGCCGGCTCGACCCCATGCGCTGCAGCCGCGAGAGCCACCGTCGCCGAACTGGCTTCGGTGACGATGACGTCGATGTCGGGTGCGTGTTCGTGGAAGAAGGCGCGGACGGATTCGAGAGACATGGCGTTGTGCTATGGCCGAAGGCGTCGATTGGCAAGCGGCGGTGCATTCGCTCGTTGCCTATTCCCGTTCCTGCAATTCTCCGCGCCGGAACGGTCCGTGCTCCTCCAGATACTCGCCGACCCGGGCGACTTCCTGCCGCTCGCGCTCGAGATAGTCGGCGACCGCGTGGCGCAGGCCGGGATGGGCGATGTAGTGCGCCGATCGGGTGGTGACGGGCATATAGCCGCGCGCCAGCTTGTGCTCGCCCTGGGCGCCGGCCTCCACCACCGTCAGCCCGCGCTCGATGGCGAAATCGATCGCCTGGTGGTAGCAGACCTCGAAATGCAGGAAGGGGTGGTCCTCGACGCAGCCCCAATTGCGGCCGAACAGGCGGTCGCCGCCGATGAAATTGATCGCGCCGGCTATATATCGGCCGTTGCGCCTCGCCAGCACCAGCAGCACGTCGTCGGCCATGCGCTCGCCGACGAGCGAGAAGAACTTGCGGTTGAGGTAGGGCCGCCCCCATTTGCGGCTGCCGGTGTCCATGTAGAAGCGGAAGAAATCGTCCCAGGCGGATTCGGTCAGATCCTTGCCGGTGAGCCGGTCGATGGTGATGCCGTCCTGGACGGCGGCGGCGCGCTCCTTGCGCAGCGCCTTGCGCTTGCGCGAGGCAAGCGTGTCGAGGAAATCGGCATAGTCGCGATAGGCCTCGTTGCGGAAATGGAACTGCTGGTCGGTGCGCAGCAGGAAGCCGGCCGCGTCCATCTGCTGGATGTCTTCGTCGATCGCGAAGGTGACATGGGCCGAAGAGACGCCGAGCCGGTCGGTAAGTGTCTTCAGGCCCCCGGCGAGAGCCGCCCGGATCGGCGTGGCGGACGCGCGCGACGCCAGCAGGCGGGGACCCGTCGCCGGCGTGAAAGGCACCGCGACCTGGAGCTTTGGATAGTAGCGTCCGCCGGCCCGTTCGAATGCGTCGGCCCAGCCGTGGTCGAAGACATATTCGCCCTGGCTGTGCGACTTGAGATAGCAGGGTGCGGCGCCGAGGAGCGTGCCGTCGGCGGCTTCCAGGCGCAAATGCTGCGGCTGCCAGCCCGTGCTGCGTGAGACCGTTCCGGAGTCTTCCACGATCGACAGGAACGCGTGCGAAATGAATGGGTTGTACGGGGTGTCTTGGTCATCGGGAGAGGCGCCGCGGAGGCCTGACCATTCTTCGCTTGTGAAGTCTGACATCCCGGTCACGACCTTCAGCGTGACCTCGCCCTGTCCACCTGCCCCGCCGAGTGTCCCTGTATCCATGGCACCAATGTGTGCGCTGCACACCGATCCGGCAAGGGCTTCGCGGCGCGAGATTCAGGCGATCGCGTCCGGATCGAATCCTTCGAACGTCATCTGGTCGGCATTGGCGAATGTGGTCCTGACGGCGTCGCCGTCTCGCACCGTCCAGGTGATGACCGGCAGCCGCAGCGTCTCGCGAAGGAAGGTGACGAACCGGTTCGGCAGGTGGCCATAATGGTAGGACGTGAAGGAGATACCGTTCGCCAGCATCGAGAAATGCGCCTCGACCTCATGCGGCTTGTCGCCCCAGGCAGTGAGGCCGGCGGGGATACCCGCGGCATGGACCGGAAACTGGCGGATCAGCCAGTGGTCGAAGGACATGATCGCAGCCTTGCCCTCATAGGTGCGCAATTCCTTTGCGACCGCCTCGACGAGACCCTCGTCATGGCCCGGAATGCCCTTGAGCTCGATGACGAGCGGCACGCGCCCGGCGACGAGGTTGAGCATTTCCCTCAGCGTCGGCGCATGATCTGCCGTGCCGCCGATCTTGAGCGCACCCATCTCGGCTGCGGTCTTCTGCCAGACGAGCCCGCCCTGGCCGGCAAGCCGCTGCAGGTCGTGATCGTGGAAGATCACCGGCACGCCGTCGGCCGACAGCATCACGTCGCATTCGATGGCGAAGTTCCGACGCGCCGCGGCATCGAAAGCCGAGAGCGTGTTCTCCCAGCGCGTCTTGTTCAGATCGTGATAGCCGCGATGGGCGATCGGACGCGCAGTGAGCCAGGAAATGTCGGTCATGGGGGGAGCCTCAGGCGAGTTCGACGATCGCTTCGATCTCGACGGGCGCGTCGAGCGGCAGCGAAGCGGTGCCGACCGCCGAGCGGGCGTGTCTGCCGCGCTCGCCCAGCACCTTCGCCAACAGGTCGGACGCGCCGTTGGCGACCAGATGCTGTTCGCTGAAGCCGGGAGCCGAGGCGACGAAGACGGTGATCTTGACGATACGCGCAATCTTCTCGAGGTCGCCGGTGGCGGCCTTGATCTGGGCGAGGATGTTGATCGCGCATGCGCGCGCTGCTTCCCGTCCCGCCGCCGTGTCGAGATCGCGGCCGAGCAGCCCGGTCGAGACGAGCTTGCCGCCAGACAGGGGCAGTTGACCGGAGGTGAAGAGCAGGTTTCCGGTGCGCATGAACGGGACATAGTTCGCGGCGGGGGCTGCCGCGGCCGGCAAGGTCACGCCCTCGGCGGCAAGGCGGGCTTCGATCGTGTCAACCAATTGCTTTCCTCGGGAATGAGACTCGTGGCATCCTGCGCGGACGAAGCCTTTACGCTCGCCTCGCTTCGGCCACGACTATTGTGGAGGATGCGGCAGAGTCAACTTAACTGGCGGTCCCGAGCGGATGCGCTACCGGAGAGCACTAGATGAGCGCCTTGCGCCTTGTCCTTCCCGCCGTCCTTCTTGCCACTGTCTTCCCAGTCGAATTCGCCTCCGCCGCCGGCGCACTGCTGGCGCACCGCGCGGTCTACGACCTCGATCTCGGAGAAGCGTCGGAGAAATCGGGCGTAACCGGCGTGACGGGACGCATCGTCTACGAATTCACAGGCTCGCGATGCGAAGGCTATTCGACCAATTATCGCTTCGTCTCCCGGATGAACGTGGAAGAGACGCAGCGCATGAACGACTACCAGATGACCACCTTCGAGGACGGCGAGGGCAAGTCGTTCGACTTCGTGACGAAGTTCTTCGTCGACGACGGGCTCGACAAGGAGACGAAAGGCTCGGCCTCGATCGACACCAAGGGAATGGCGGTCAAGCTGCAGAAGCCGCAGGCCCAGACGGTCGAGCTCCCGGCCACGCGCTTTCCGACCCAGCACATGATCGAGCTGATCGACAAGGCGAAGGGTGGCGAGAATTTCTACGAGACGTCGATCTTCGACGGGTCGGACGACGCCAACAAGGTGATGACGACCACCGTGGTGATCGGCAAGCGAACGACGCCGAAAGCCAACGACCCGGAGCTGCCGGCGCTCAAGACGTTAAAATCGGAGCAGTACTGGCCGGTCTCGATCGCCTATTTCGACCTGAGCAAGGACGATGGCGAGGAAGTGCCGGACTATGCGATCTCGTTCAAGCTCTACGACAACGGCTTCACCCGCGACCTGACGATGAGCTACGGCGAGTTCTCCATCAAGGCGAAGCTGGTCGGACTCGATCTGCTCGACAGCAAGGACGGCTGCAAGAAGCCCGAGTAGGCGCTTCGCACAGACGAACCTCCATACCCGGGAGCCGATCGTGACCGTACATTCCCTGCCCGAAGGGCTGCGCATTCCGACCTTCGCGGACGTGCGGACGGCGCAGTCGCGTATCGCGGGCCAGGCGCACCGGACGCCGGCGCTGACCTCGCGTACGGCCGATCAGCGCACTGGCGCGTCGCTGTTCTTCAAGGCGGAGAATCTGCAGCGGGGAGGGGCGTTCAAGTTCCGCGGCGCCTACAATGCGATCGCCGCGCTCGACGGCGATGCGCGGTCGCGCGGCGTGCTGGCTTTTTCGTCGGGCAACCATGCCCAGGCGGTCGCCTATGCGGCAAGGCTGCTCGGCGTTGCTTCTACCATCGTCATGCCGACCGATGCGCCGGCGGTGAAGGTCGCCGGCACCCGCGGCTACGGGGCCAAGATCGTGTTTTACGACCGATACGAGGAGGACCGGCTGGAAGTTACCCGTCGGGTCGCGGCTGAAACCGGCGCGACGATCGTCCCGCCCTTCGACCATCCGGACGTCATCGCCGGGCAAGGCACGGCGGTGCTCGAACTTATCGAGGAAGTCGGCGATCTCGACATCGTCCTCACGCCGCTCGGCGGCGGCGGGCTGCTGGCGGGCAGCGCGCTCGCGGCGAAGGGGCTGTCGCCCGCCTGCCGGGTCATCGGCGTCGAGCCGGAAGCGGGCAACGACGGCCAGCAATCGATGGCCAGGGGCGAGATCGTGACTATTCCGGTGCCGCGCTCGATCGCCGATGGAGCCCTGACGACGGCGCTCGGGCTGCATACGTTCCCGATCATGCGGGAGAAGGTCGAGGCGGTCGTGACGGTTCCCGACGATGATCTCATCGCGACCGTGCGCTTCTTCGCCGAGCGGATGAAGATCGTCGTCGAGCCGACCGGTTGCCTCGCCGCCTCCGCCGTCATGTCGGGCCATGTCGAATGCAGGGGCAAGCGGGTCGGCATCGTTCTCAGCGGCGGCAATGTCGATCTGGCGGCGCTCGGGACGCATCTCGCGACAACCTGACACGCGCCGCCGCCGGTCCAGGATTGGCGGACCGCTTGCGTTTCCCGCCCAACGCCTCTATATGCGCGGCCATTCCACACACGGACTTGGGTGGTCTTCCGGGAGAAATCCGGCTGACGCCTCCGGTGGCGCGACGAGGAATCCGAGCGTCAAGTGTCCGTGGAGGCTAACCGGAAAAGGATAAGACATGGCTCTGCCTGATTTCAGCATGCGCCAGCTGCTGGATGCTGGCGTCCACTTCGGACACCAGACCCACCGCTGGAACCCCAAGATGGCGCCCTTCATTTTTGGCGCCCGCAACAACATCCACGTCATCGATCTGTCGCAGACGGTTCCGCTGCTGCACCAGGCGCTGAAGGTCGTCTCCGACACCGTCGCCGCGGGCGGCCGCGTGCTCTTCGTCGGCACCAAGCGCCAGGCGTCCGACATCGTGGCTGATGCCGCGCAGCGTTCGGCCCAGTACTACGTCAATTCGCGCTGGCTGGGCGGCATGCTCACCAACTGGAAGACGATCTCGAACTCGATCCAGCGCCTGCGCAAACTCGACGAACTGCTGGCCGGCGAGGCCCAGGGCTTCACCAAGAAGGAGCGCCTGAACCTCGATCGCGAACGCGAGAAGCTGAACAAGGCGCTCGGCGGCATCAAGGACATGGGCTCCACGCCCGACCTGATGTTCGTGATCGACACCAACAAGGAAGCGATTGCGATCCTGGAAGCCAAGCGTCTCGGCATTCCGGTCGTCGCGATCATCGATTCTAACTGCGATCCGGACAAGATCGACTACCCGATCCCGGGCAATGACGACGCGCAGCGCGCCATCGCGCTCTATTGCGACCTGATTGCACGAGCCGCGATCGACGGCATCGCACGCCAGCAGGGCAACTACGGCATCGACATCGGCGCTTCCGCCGAGGCCCCCGTCGAGCCGGCACTGGAAGAAGCCCCGTCGGCCTGAGCCGGTTCCATATGACGGGCGCGGCTTCGGCCGCGCCCACCCATTCCAGGCGCACGATGCCAATCGCGCGCCGTCATTTTTTGAGATGAAGAGGCTGAGATGAGCATTACGGCGGCACAGGTCAAGGAACTGCGCGAACTGAGCGGCGCGGGCATGATGGACTGCAAGGCGGCGCTGACCGAAACCAATGGCGACATGGAGGCGGCGGTCGACTGGCTGCGCAAGAAGGGCATCGCAAAGGCTGACAAGAAGGCGAGCCGCACGGCCGCTGAAGGTCTGGTCGGCGTCGACGCGGGCGTCCACGAGGCTGCCGTTGTCGAGGTCAATTCGGAAACAGACTTCGTCGCCCGCAACGACCAGTTCCAGGACATCGTCCGCAACGTCGCCAAGGTGGTGCTCGCATTCGGCGAGACGGAAAAGGTTGCAGCCGCCCGCTATCCCGGTTCGGACAAGACCGTGACGGAGACGATCAAGGATGCCGTCGGCACGATCGGCGAGAACCTCAACTTCCGCCGCTCGACGAAGCTGTCCGTGTCCAAGGGCGTGGTAGCGACCTACATCCACAACGCGGTCGCGGACGGCCTCGGCCGGATCGGCGTGCTCGTCGCGATCGAGACCGAAGGCAAGGCGGAAGCCACCAGGGCGTTCGCCCGCCAGGTCGCGATGCATGTCGCTGCGACGAACCCCATGTCGCTCGACATCGACGCGCTCGATCCGGCTGCCGTGGAACGCGAGAAGGCGATCTTCTCCGACCAGGCGCGCGCATCCGGCAAGCCCGAGAACATCATCGAGAAGATGGTCGAGGGCCGCCTGCGCAAGTTCTACGAGGAAGTCGTGCTCCTGAAGCAGGCCTTCGTCATGAACCCGGACCTGACGGTCGAGAAGGCGCTGAAGGAAGCCGAGAAGGACATCGGCGCGCCGGCGAAGATCACCGGCTTCGTGCGCTACGCCGTCGGCGAGGGCATCGAGAAGGAAGAGACCGATTTCGCGGCCGAAGTTGCCGCGACGGTCAAGAAGTAAGTCCTTCACCGCATTGCCTGCTAAAGAGGGGCGCCGCGTGACATCGCGGCGCCCTTCGTGTATCGCAGCACCGTTTCCGAACGCCTGTATTCAAGAGAAAGCAATCGATGTCGGCTAAGCCTCTCTATCGCCGCGTTCTTCTCAAGGCATCGGGCGAAGCGCTGATGGGTGAGCAGCATTTCGGCATCGACGTCTCGGTCGCCGACCGCATCGCTTCCGACGTCGCGGAAGCCCGCGAAATGGGCGTGGAAGTGGGCCTCGTCATCGGCGGCGGCAACATCTTCCGCGGCCTCGCGGTGGCGTCGAAAGGCGGCGACCGCGTCACCGGCGACCACATGGGAATGCTGGCGACCGTGATCAATTCGCTGGCGATGCGGACGTCGCTGGTCAAGATCGGCGTCGATGCGGTCGTGCTGTCCGCAATCGCCATGCCGGAACTGTGCGAGAGCTTCTCCCAGCGCCAGGCCACCAGCTACATGAACTCCGGCAAGGTTGTGATCTTCGCCGGTGGCACAGGCAATCCGTTCTTCACCACCGATTCGGCGGCCGCCCTGCGCGCGGCGGAGATCGGTGCTGACGCGCTTTTCAAGGGTACCCAGGTCGACGGAATCTACTCGGCCGATCCGAAGAAGGATCCGAACGCCGTTCGCTACGACCGCATCACCCATCGCGAAGTGTTGACCCAGGGCCTCCAGGTGATGGATACGGCGGCGATTGCGCTTGCGCGCGAGAACAACATTCCGATAATCGTCTACTCGATTCACGAAAAAGGTGGGTTCGGCGCAATTCTGCGTGGTGAAGGCCACTGCACGATCGTCGCGGACGCCTGACGCAAGGCAGGGCGCAACCACCAGAAGACCGGGAGAAACACATGGCTGACGGAGTGGATTTCAAGGATCTCCAGCGCCGTATGGACGGCGCGATCAGCGCTTTCAAGCACGACCTCGCCTCGCTGCGTACCGGCCGTGCATCGTCCAACCTGCTCGATCCCATCGTCGTGCAGGCCTATGGCGCACCGACGCCGATCAATCAGGTGGCGTCGGTCACCGTGCCTGAGCCGCGCATGATCAGCGTCAGCGTCTGGGACCGCTCGCTCGTCGGAGCGGTCGACCGCGCGATCCGGGAGGCGAATCTCGGCTTCAATCCGATCATGGACGGCACGACGCTGCGCATCCCCTTGCCGGAACTGAACGAACAGCGGCGCAAGGAACTGGTCAAGATCGCGCATCAATACGCCGAATCGGCGCGCGTCGCGGCGCGGCATGTGCGGCGCGACGGCATCGACGGCTTGAAAAAGTCGGAAAAGGACCACGTTATCAGCCAGGACGACATGCGCGTCGGCTCGGACAGGGTCCAGAAGATGACGGACGACACGATCTCGATGATCGACAGCCTTCTCGCCGAGAAGGAAGCCGAGATCATGCAGGTCTGACGACCGTCGGCAATGTCGGCGGCGGGAATGCCGCCTACCCCGGAGTGCTCGATTGAAATTGAAGCCTGAGCACATCGCGATCATCATGGACGGCAATGGCCGCTGGGCGAAGGCGAGAGGCCTGCCGCGCGCGGCAGGGCATCGCGCGGGTGTCGAGGCGCTTCGCCAGACCGTCCGGAACGCCGACGATCTGGGGATCCGCTGGATCACGGTCTATGCCTTTTCCTCAGAAAACTGGTCGCGCCCGAAATCCGAAGTTTCGGATCTGATGGGCCTTTTGAAACTGTTCATCCGGCGCGATCTGGCAGAACTGCACCAGAACGGCGTGAAGGTGCGCGTCATCGGCGAACGCCAAAGCCTGCAGCCGGATATCGCCGCGCTGCTGGAGGAAGCCGAGCTCTTGACGCGGGATAATGGCGCCCTGAACCTCGTCATCGCCTTCAACTACGGCTCGCGCGACGAGATCGCGAGGGCCGCGGCCAGGATCGCCGAAGCCGCCGTTGCGGGACAGCTCGACCCGCGCGATATTACACCCGAGAGTTTCGGCGCCTTCCTCGACACCGCCGACATTCCCGATCCGGACCTGATCATCCGCACCGGCGGCGAAATCCGCCTGTCGAACTTCCTGCTCTGGCAGGCGGCCTATGCCGAACTCGTCTTTCTTTCCTGCTACTGGCCGGATTTCGGCAAGGCCCATCTCGTCGAGGCAATCCAGACCTTTGCTGCACGCGAGCGCCGCTTCGGCGGCGTGCCCGCCGCGGGCGTCGCGTCGTGAGCAACCTTCAGCTCAGAATCGTCTCGGGCATCGTCCTTGCGGTCATCGTGCTCGCGCTTACCTGGATGGGGGGCGTGCCGTTCCGGCTGCTCGCCGTCGCAATCGGGGCGCTGGTCTTCTACGAATGGACGACCGTTTCGAATCTCAGGCGCGATTGGCCGCTCTGGCTCGCCGCGTGGATTCTCGTGGCAATCGTGCTGGTGGCGCTTGCCGCCGGGCTGAACGGCTATCCGATGCTGATTCTCGCGGTGGTGCCAAGCCTCGCGCTGCTGGCGATCGGGCAAATTCGCGAGCTCGGCACGCTCGCAGCGATCGGTATGGCCTACGCAGTCCTCCCAGCCGTCGCTCTGGCTTTCCTGCGTGGCAGCGACACTTCCGGACTGTTGGCGATTCTCTACCTTTTCGCGGTCGTCTGGGGCACGGACATCTTCGCCTTTTTCGTCGGCCGCGCCGTCGGCGGGCCAAAACTCGCGCCGTCGATCTCTCCAGGCAAGACCTGGAGCGGAGCGGTGGGCGGCGCCGTCGCCGCACTGGTCGCCGGCTGGATCGTAGCCTATGTCGCCGGCCACCCCTCGCCGTTGCTCATGGGGCTGCTCGCCTTGCCTTTGTCCGCCGTCTCGCAGGCGGGGGACCTCTTCGAATCCGGCTTCAAGCGGCGGTTCGGCGCAAAGGATTCGAGCCAGCTCATTCCCGGACACGGTGGCGTGATGGACCGGGTCGACGGGCTTGTCGCGGCGGCGGTGGCACTGTATCTCGCGGGCTGGCTTCTTGCCGGTCCGGCTGCTCCGGTGTCGGGGCTGTTTCCGAACTGATCGGCGTCGAACAGGTCACGGATTCGCCCGGTTTGGCGTCGCAACCTCACACCTTCGCGGCCCGCCGCAGATATCGGGACTTTCCTTTGGGTGACATTCTCAATTCGATCGTAGGCACGAACGGGCTGATCCTCGGTACGATCGTGCCGTTTCTGTTCGTGCTCACCGTCGTCGTCTTCGTTCACGAGATGGGTCACTATCTCGTCGGCCGCTGGTGCGGCATCGGCGTCAAGGCATTCTCGGTCGGATTCGGCCCCGAGCTTTTCGGCTTCAACGATCGCCACGGCACGCGATGGAAGCTGTCTGCCATTCCTCTCGGCGGCTATGTCAAGTTTACCGGCGACATGAATGCGACCTCCACTCCGGACCTCGAGGAGATGGAATCGCTCACCGAGGCGGAGAAGAAGGTCGCATTCCACACCCAGCCAGTGTGGAAGCGTGCGTTGACCGTGGTTGCCGGCCCGGTCTTCAACTTCCTGCTCACAATTGCCGTTTTCGCTGTTCTTTTCGGCACTTACGGAAAGCCGGTGATCCAGCCCGTGGTGGCCGAAGTGGTGGTGGGAAGCGCTGCCGAAGCGGCGGGCTTCAGGCCGGGCGACCGCTTCGTTTCGGTTGACGGAAGTCCGGTCGAAACGTTCGCCGACGTTCAGCGCTACGTCTCCGGCCGAACGGACGATCCGCTGGTCTTCGTGATGCTGCGCGACGGGAAAGAAGTCACCCTCACCGCGACGCCGAGGCTGACCGAACAGAAGGACGCGCTCGGCAACACGATCAAGGTGGGGGTGATCGGAGTCGCGACCAACCAGGAGGTCGGCGAGGGCAGGGTGGAGCATTATGGACCGGTCGAGGCGGTCGGCCAGGCGATCGTCGAGACCGGCTCGATCATCAGTCGGACCGGACAATTCCTGAAGCGATTCGCCTTCGGCCGCGAGGACAAATGCCAGCTCGGAGGGCCGATCAAGATCGCCAAGATGTCCGGGCAGGCCGCGCAGCTCGGATTCCTGTGGCTGATAAACCTCGTGGCGCTCTTGTCGGTGGGTATCGGCTTTCTCAATCTGCTGCCTATCCCGCCGCTCGACGGCGGCCATCTGCTTTTCTACGGTATAGAAGCCGCGACCCGTCGTCCCGTGCCCGAGAGGGCGATGGAAGCGGTTTACAGGATCGGGCTTCTGGCCGTCTTGCTGTTCATGGGCTTTGTCGTCTGGAACGATCTCTTCGGATGCTGAAGCCAATGAAAATTCGACACTTATTAACCATGGCGGGGATTTGGCGTGACGAGAAAGCCACGGTCCATGGCTTCGTAAACGCAAATTAACCAGAAGCCTTGCGTGTAGGGAAAATCCGGCTATTACGGTAGGCGGTATGACCGTCACGTCCGGTTTCTCGCCGTGGGGACTACGAGAAAACAAGGTAAGACAGCCCTATGAAGGCAACTAAAAGACTGATGGGCGCGGCATCCGCGGTAGCCCTTACCGCTGGAATGGTGTTTTCAGCCTCGCTCTTCGTGCAGGTCGCCGCGGTTTCCGCGGCGCATGCAACGGTCGTCAGCAGCATTTCCGTGCGAGGCAACCAGCGCGTCGATGCCGAGACGATTCGGGGCAACATCGGCATCCAGCCGGGACAGAGTTTCTCGGCAGCCGATATCGACGAGGCGGTCAAGCGGCTGTTCGCGACCGGGCTGTTTTCCGACGTGCGGGTGACGCAGTCGGGCGGGACGCTGGTCGTTCAGGTCGAGGAATATCCCGTCGTCAACCAGGTGCTCTTCCAGGGCAACAAGAAGCGCAAGGATGCCGATCTGGCGCGTGTCGTGCAGCTCAAGCCGCGCGGACCGTTCTCGCAGGCGCAGATGGAAGCCGACGTCGAGGCGATCAAGGCTGCATACAGCGCGATCGGCCGCGACGATGCGGAGGTTCAGACCCAGGTCATGGACCTCGGCGAGAACCGCGTGAATGTCGTGTTCACCGTCAACGAAGGCGGCCGCACCAAGATCCGCACCGTCAATTTCGTCGGCAACAACGCCTTCGGCGACCGCCGTCTCGCCGACGTGATCTCGACGAAGCGCTCGAACATCCTGTCCTTCCTGTTCCGCGACGACATCTACGACGAGAACCGCCTGCGGGCCGACGAGGAAACGCTGCGCCGCTTCTACTACGATCGCGGCTATGCGGACTTCCAGGTCGTATCGTCCTCGGCCGAGCTCGACGAGGCGAACAATGAGTATACGGTCAACTTCACGGTAGACGAAGGCGAGCGCTACACGTTCGGCGACGTGACGATCGAATCCTCGATCGACGGCTTCGATTCGACGACACTGAACTCCGCGATCGAAACGCGGTCCGGCGACGTCTACAGCGCCAAGAACGTCGAGGACACGATCATCGGCCTGACCGAACGGGTGGCCGGCGCGGGCTATGCCTTCGCCCAGGTGACCCCACGCGGCGACCGCAACTTCGAAACCCGGACCATTTCGGTCGTCTACACGATCGATCAAGGTCCTCGCACGTACATCGAGCGCATCGAAATCCGCGGCAACGAGCGCACGCGCGATTACGTCATCCGCCGCGAGTTCGACGTATCGGAAGGCGATGCGTTCAACCAGGTGCTGATCCAGCGCGCGAAGCGCCGCCTGGAGCGCCTTGATTTCTTTGAAACCGTGAACATCGCGACGGCCCCTGGCTCGGAACCCGACCAGGTCGTTCTTGTGGTGGATGTTGTCGAAAAGTCGACCGGCGAATTCTCGGTTGGTGGCGGCTACACCACGGGCGGCGAGAATGCCGGCTTCACGGTTGAGGGCTCCATCAGCGAGCGCAACTTCCTCGGTCGCGGCCAGTACATCCGCATCTCGGCGGGTGGAGGCAAGAATTCGCGCAACTACGCTCTATCGTTCACCGAGCCGTATTTCCTGGGCCGCCGGATCGCGGCCGGGTTCGATGTCTACCGGCAGACGCAGAGGTATACGGACTACGAATCGGCGACTTCCGGCGCTACGGTTCGCTTCGGTCTGCCGATCACGCAGAACCTGACGACGCAGTTGGCGTATAATTTGACGTCGGAAGAATATAATTACACCGAAGCTTGCGATGCGGATAATAACGGCCTGCCGGACCCGGGATGTCTCATATCCCAGCCCATCCAGGACGCCATAGCCTATGGGCAATGGATAAAGTCGTCGGTAAGTGGTACTCTTCAGTACAATTCGATCGACGACATGAAGAACCCTCATTCGGGTATCTACGCCACCTTGACGGGCGAGGTCGCGGGCCTCGGTGGTGACGCCAAATGGGCTAAGATCACGGCACGTGGCAACTACTATCGTACCCTGTCCGAACAGCAGGATATTGTAGGTTTGCTGACGGTCGGGGGCGGACATATTGAGCCGTTTACCGCGACTGGCCTTCGGGTTTTCGACCAGTTCAAGGGCACGGATCGAATGATTCGCGGCTTTGCGTATAACGGGTTCGGCCCCGCCGATACGAACGGCTCGACAAATGAAGACAACTACGATCATCTTGGCGGCACGACCTACTTCCATGCCACGGCAGAAGCACAGTTTCCGATGCCGGCGCTTCCCGAAAGCCTTGGCGTGAAGGGTGCGGTCTTCGCCGATGCTGCTACTCTTTTTGGCGTCAACGATAGCGTAGCGGCTGCTGTGCCGGCGGCTAATCAAGCTTCGTTCGACATGCGCTGGCGCGCATCGGTGGGCGCCGGCGTGATCTGGGCTTCGCCGTTCGGTCCGATCCGCATCGACTATGCGATCCCGGTCCTGAAGGAAGACACCGATATCGTGCAGAACCTCAATTTCGGCATGTCGGCGAAGTTCTAGGAATTCTCGACGACCCTTCCGGGCGTACGGCCCGGAAGTTTGGGGCATATATGAGCGATCCGGTGTTTTTCTCGCCCGTCCGCCGGATCGATGCGGCACAGGTTGCGGAGCTTTGCGGAGCTTCGCTGGCGAATCCCGACACAGCTGGAACCCTGATCACCGGCGTCGCCTCCGCGGAGCAGGGCGGCCCGGGCGACATAGTGTTTCTCGAAGGGCGTCGGGGGGCCGAACTGCTGCCGAATCTGCGGGCCGGCGCGGTCCTTTGCACCGCCGAACTCGCGGCATCGATTTCGTCCGATATCGCCGTCCTCATCACGCCGCGGCCGCAGCAGGCTTTCGCCCTCGTCGCGCGTAACCTCTTCCCCGACGCGACTATGCCGCGACCGTGGCTGGCCACGGCCGGAATTTCGCCGAACGCACATATCGCGCACGATGCTCACATAGAGGCGAGTGCGGTCGTCGAGGCGGGCGCAGTCGTCGGACCGGGTGCGACGATCGGCGCCGGCGCGGTGATCGCTCCGAACGCCGTGATCGGCCCGTCCTGCCAGATCGGCAGAAACACCTACGTGGGGCCGGGCGCGAGCATCCAGGCGGCATTGGTCGGCGACCGTGTCATCATCCACGCCGGCGTGCGGATCGGGACGGACGGGTTTGGCTTCATTTCCGGGCGGACGGGTCTTGAGAAGATCCCGCAGATCGGCCGCGTCGTCATTCAGGACAATGTCGAGATCGGTGCAAACACGACGATCGATCGCGGCGCCCTCGGCGACACGATCATTGGAGACGGAACCAAGATCGACAATCTCGTCCAGATCGGACACAACGTGCGCATCGGGCGAAGCTGTGCGATCGCTGCCCAGGTCGGAATTTCCGGATCCGTCGTGATCGGCGATTATGTGATGCTGGGCGGACGGGTCGGCATCGGCGATCATCTGACGATCGGCAGCGGCGCTCAGATTGCCGCCGGCAGCGGCTTGATGCATGACGTTCCGGCCGGCGAGAGATGGGGAGGGGCGCCTGCCCAGCCGATCAAGGGTTGGCTGCGCGAGGTCTCGGTGCTCCGCGGCATGGTACGCGACAAGTCGAGGAGGCAAGACGGCAATGGCTGAACCCGGTGCGAAGCAACTGGAGAGTCTCGACATCGGCCAACTCCTGCGGCTGCTGCCGCATCGATATCCATTCCTGCTCATCGACAAGATCGTCGACATCGACGGGGACCGTTCCGCCACCGGCATCAAGAACGTCACCATGAACGAGCCGCATTTCCAGGGTCATTTTCCCGAGCGTCCGGTGATGCCCGGCGTGCTTATCATCGAAGCGATGGCGCAGACGGCGGGCGCGATCTGCCTGCATTCGGTCGGTTCGGCCAAGCCCTCTCTGGTCTATTTCCTGACCATCGACGGAGCGAAGTTCCGCAAGCCCGTCCTGCCCGGCGACCGTCTCGAGATTCGGGTCGTGAAAGAACGGCAGCGCGCGAATATCTGGAAGTTCAACTGCGAGGCTATGGTGGACGGAAACAAGGTGGCCGAAGCCGTGATTTCGGCGATGACGACCCCGGTGGTCGAGACCGGAGCCTGAGGAAGTGGCAGGCGAAACAGTCATTCACCCTCTGGCGATCGTCGAGCCGGGCGCCGCGCTCGGGACCGGCGTGAAGATCGGACCGTTCTGCCACGTCGGTGCGGACGCAACGCTTGGGGACGATGTCGAACTCGTGAGCCATGTGTCGATCATGGGCGCCACGACCATCGGTGCCGGCTGCAAGATCTTCCCGCAGGCCGTGCTCGGCGCCCCGCCGCAGAACAGCAGGCACAAGGGCGGGCGGACGACACTGGTCGTCGGGCGCAACTGCATGATTCGCGAAGGCGTCACGATGCATGTTGGCACTGATACGAGCCGGGGGGAGACAACCGTCGGCGACAATGGATATTTTCTCGCCTACACGCACGTCGCTCATGATTGCGTGGTGGGAAACAATGTCACGATGGCCAACCTTGCAACGCTTGCAGGGCATGTCGTCGTCGGCGACTACGTAGGTTTCGGCGGTTTCTCCGCGGCGCACCAGAACGTTCGTATCGGCCACCACGCCTTCATCGGCGGCTTGTCGGCGGCGTTCGAGGACGTCATACCGTATGGAATGATACGGGGCACGACCGGCGCACTGCGCGGCCTGAACCTGATCGGCATGAAACGATCGGGCATGCCGCGCTCCGAGATCCACGCGGTTCGCAACGCCTTCAAGGCCATCTTCGACCGTTCGCACACGATGGACGAGAATATGTCCGAGGCGGAGCGGGCATTCGCGGATTCGCCGGCGGTGCAGGATGTGCTCGGCTTCATGCGCTCGGCTGGGCACCGCTCCTTCGCCACGCCGTGGCGGGGCGCGAAGGTTCAATCCGACGACAATGGCGAGGATTGAGCCGCACGCCTCTTTCCAGCTTCGTCCCGGCGAGCGCATCGCCGTAGGGGCGGGCGCCGGCCGGCTGCCGGTCGAACTGGTCGAGAGACTTGTCGCCATGGGGCATCGGCCTTTCGTGGTTATCATCGAAGGCGAAGCGGACGCGACTTCACCGGTGCTGACCGGGCAGGACCACTGGATCATGCCTCTCGAGCATATCGGCAAGGCGGCGGCGAGGTTCCGGCGAGAGGGGGTGACCCATCTCGTCATGGCAGGAGGTGTGAGCCGCCGGCTGCGCCTGCGCTCTCTCAGGCCGAGTCTCGGCATCCTGCATATGGCGCCTCGTGTCGCTGCGTCCCTTGCGCGCGGCGATGACAACCTGCTGCGGGCGATCGTCCGCTACTATGAGGGACTGGGCATCACCGTGGTCGGTGCCCACCAGATCATGCCCGATCTGCTGGCGCCGCCCGGCGTCCTCACGACACACGCGCCGAAAGCGCGGGACCGCGCCGATCTGAAAGCCGCCGCGATCGCCGCCCGTGCCATTGGCGCCCTCGACATCGGCCAGGCGGCTATTGCCGTGGGGGGCAGGGCTGTCGCGCTGGAAGGTATCGAAGGGACGGACGGGCTGCTGCAGCGAATGGTCGGCCTCAGATCCAACGGCCGCATCGCGGGGCGCAGCGGCGGCGCTCTGGTGAAGTGCGCCAAGCCTTCGCAGGAATTGCGGGCCGACCTTCCCACCATCGGCGTGGGAACGGTCGAACTGGCGCATGCTGCCGGACTTGCCGGCATCGGGATCGAAGCCGATCGGTCGATCGTCCTCGATATGGGCGCCGTGGCGTCTCGGGCGGACGAGCTTGGGCTCTTCGTCATCGGCCTCGTCGAAGAGGATTGGGTCCAATGAACGGCAGGCCGCTGAAGCTCGCGGTTGTAGCAGGCGAGGAGTCCGGGGACCTGCTGGGCGCCGATCTTGTCGCCGCGCTGCGCGCTTCGTCCGGCCGGAACGTCGAGCTTACGGGTCTCGGTGGCAGACATCTCGAGGCCCAGGGTCTGACCTCGCTCTTCAATTCCTCCGAGATCGCGCTCATGGGTGTGACGGCGGTGGTCCTCGACCTGCCGCGGCTGATCCGCCGGATCGGGCAGACTGCGCGCGAAATCGTCCGAGCGAGGCCGGACTGCCTTGTGACGATCGACAGTCCGGACTTTTCCCTGCGTGTCGCAAGGAAAGTGCGCGCCGCCGATCCGTCCATCCCGATCGTCCACTATGTCAGTCCGAGCGTCTGGGCCTGGCGGCCGGGCCGAGCGAAGGCGATCAAGCCCTATGTCGACCATATCCTGTGCGTTCTGCCTTTCGAGCCCGAGGTCCTGCAACGGCTTGGAGGGCCGAAAGGGACCTTCGTCGGGCATCGGCTGACGGCCGATCCCGGCCTCCAGTCGGCCGCCGCTGCACAGAGCGTCTTGCGCGACCTTGATCCGGAACGGGAGAAGACGTTGCTGGTGCTTCCCGGGTCGCGCGGATCGGAAATCGGCCAGCTCCTCGGGCCGTTCGGCGAGACTGTCGAGGTGTTGCGCTCGCGCGGCAACCGGTTCCGCGTCGTCTTGCCGACGCTGCCGCGCCTGCGCGAACGCGTGGCCGCGGGCGTGAAGGATTGGTCTCAGGCGCCGGAAATCGTTGTCGGCGCGGACGAGAAATGGCGTGCCTTCGGCGAGGCGGACGCGGCGCTGATCGCATCGGGTACCGTCTCGCTGGAACTTGCGCTTGCCGGCGTGCCCCTCGTCTCGTGCTACAAGTTCGACTGGCTCTCCCGCCATGTCGAGGGCTGGATCACGGCCTGGTCCGCTCTACTGCCCAACCTGATCGCAGACCGTCCGGTCGCACCGGAGTATTACCATCAGTACGTCCGGCCGCAGCATATCGCGCGCTCACTTGAGTGCCTGTTCGCCGATACCGAAATGCGAGCCTGGCAGAAGCAGGGTTTTGCCGAAATCCGCCGTCGGCTCGCGACGGACCGCCCACCCGGCGAGATTGCTGCCGGTGTGGTGATCTCGGAGATAGAACGCAGAACGGGCGCCTGAGCGCCCGTTCGTTCTCCCGTCGAGATCCGATCAGCGCTTGGCGATCGGCACGTAGTCCCGCTCGGGGGCGCCGGTGTAGAGCTGGCGCGGCCGGCCGATCTTCTGCAGCGGATCTTCGATCATCTCCTTCCACTGGGCGATCCAGCCGACGGTGCGGGCCACGGCGAAGAGCACGGTGAACATGGTCGTGGGGAAACCGAGCGCCTTCAGCGTGATGCCGGAATAGAAATCGATGTTCGGGTAGAGCTTTTTCTCGATGAAGTAGTCGTCGGTGAGGGCGATCCTCTCGAGTTCCATCGCGACGTCGAGCAGCGGATCATCCTTGATGCCGAGTTCGCCAAGGACCTCGTGCGTGGTGCGCTGCATGATCTTGGCGCGCGGATCGTAGTTCTTGTAGACCCGATGGCCGAAGCCCATGAGGCGGAACGGATCGTTCTTGTCCTTGGCGCGGGCGATGTATTCCGGGATGCGATCGACCGTACCGATCTCGGACAGCATGTTGAGCGCCGCCTCGTTTGCGCCGCCATGCGCCGGGCCCCACAGACAGGCGATGCCCGCTGCAATGCAGGCGAACGGATTGGCGCCGGACGAGCCGGCGAGACGGACGGTGGAGGTCGACGCGTTCTGCTCGTGATCGGCGTGGAGGATGAAGATGCGCTCCATCGCGCGGGCGAGCACCGGATTGGCTTCATATTCCTCGGCAGGCACAGCGAAGCACATCCGCAGGAAGTTGGCCGCATAGGAGAGATCGTTGCGCGGATAAACAAAAGGCTGGCCGACGTGATACTTGTAGGCCATTGCCGCGAGCGTCGGCATCTTCGCGATCAGGCGGATCGACGCCACCATCCGCTGGTGGGGATCCGAGATATCTGTCGAATCGTGGTAGAACGCCGACAGGGCGCCGACTGATCCGCACATCACCGCCATCGGATGCGCGTCGCGGCGGAAGCCGCGGAAGAAGTGTACCATCTGCTCATGCACCATCGTGTGGCGCGTGACGCGATAGTCGAAATCCTCCTTCTGCGTCTTGGTCGGCAGTTCGCCATAGAGCAGCAGGTAGCAGGTCTCGAGGAAATCGCCGTGCTCGGCGAGCTGGTCGATCGGGTAGCCGCGATGCAGCAGGATGCCCTCGTCGCCGTCGATATAGGTGATTGCGGAATCGCAGGACGCGGTCGACGTGAAGCCCGGATCGTAGGTGAAGGCTCCCGTTTCCTTGAACAGCGGAGCGATGTCGATGACGTCCGGTCCGACGGACCCGCTTCGCACTTTGAGATCGAGGGACTTGCCGCCAAATTCCAGTTTTGCAGTTTTATTCGTCATAGCAACTCCCTTCGAAAGCCCCAAAAAGAACGCGCCTGGAGGATGATGCGGCGCGAAGAGATAACCCGCCCCGGTGTTATGCCCGGCATGTGCTATCGCATTTACGACAAGGTGCCAAGCTGACCGTTGGGCTCATGCTGCGATGCAAAATCGGGCCGGTCCAGAAGTTTTTTGCAGTCGCCCGAGAGATTTCGCCGCGTCAGACCGGCATACCGTGCCGAGCCCAGACTTTCGCGATCGCAGGCACCTCCGCGACGCGCGCATAGAGGGCACGAAGTGCTGGAAAGCGCTCGCAGAACACGTCCAGATCATCGACCCAACTGATCAGCATGGCCGCGTAGATATCGACCGCCGACAGCTTGTCTCCGAGCGCGAAGGGCCTGTCGCCGAGAGCATCGGCGAAGACGGACCATTCGAACGTCCTGCGCTCCAGCGCCGACTGCCTGATCCCGTCCGCGGCGCCGGGGTCGAGCGTGTAGCGATAGGGGTAGTAGCATCTCAGCTCGCTCATGTAGACGTTCGCCGCGAGATAGAACATCCAGCGGAGGAAGGCTGCGCGCGTAGGCTCGCTGATAGACGGCGAAAGGCCGCAAGACGGGTGCAGGTCGGCGAGGTGGACGCATATCGCGGCCGATTCCGTCATGATGCCGCCGTCGGGCAGGATCAGCGTCGGAACCTGCCCCAGGGGATTGACTGCAAGCAGTTCGGCCGGCGGCTCGCCTTCCGCCCAACGCGACAGATCGACGATCTCGCAATCGATCTCGGCCAGGCGCAGAACGGCTTCGACCGCCCCCGAGCCGGAGCCCGGCCTGCCATAGAGCTTGTACATCCGTGTCCCCCTCAGCTTCTATCTATCGTGCCTGATCCCGAATGCGCGCCAGCGATTCCTCGCGCCCGAGAACCGCGAGCACGTCGAAGACGCCAGGCGACGTGCTTCTGCCGGTGAGCGCGGCGCGCAACGGCTGCGCGACCTTGCCGAGCTTGAGGCCGGCCGCCTCCGCGACGGTGCGAACCGCTGCTTCGGTCTCCTGCGCCGTCCAGTCGCTCACCGAAGCCAACGCGTCGGCCGCCCTGGAAAGGACCGACCGCGCATCTGCGTCGAGGATCGCGGCCGCCTTCTCGTCCATATCGAGAGGGCGCTGCGCGAACAGATAGCCGGCGCTGTCGGCGAGCTCGACCAGTGTCTTCGCGCGTTCCTTGAGACCCGGCATGGCCGCAAGCAGTTGTGCGCGCTTCTCGCCGGAAAGCGCGGAGAGGATCGCTTCGCCGCCCGGCAGGAAGGGAAGCGTCGCGATCAGCGCGTCGGTCAGTTCCTTGTCGTCGGTGCGGCGCATCCACAGGCCGTTCAGCGCCTCGAGCTTGGCGAAATCGAAGCGCGCGGCGCCCTTGTTCACGTCCTCGATATCGAACCAGGAAACCATGTCCTCGATCGACATCACCTCGTCATCGCCGTGGCTCCAGCCGAGACGCGCCAGATAGTTCAGCAGCGCCTTTGGCAGGTAGCCCATTGCACGGTAGGCCTCGACGCCGAGCGCGCCGTGGCGCTTCGACAGCTTGGCCCCGTCGGCGCCGTGGATCAGCGGGATATGCGACATCGACGGCACGTCCCAGCCCATCGCCTGGTAGATGATGGTCTGCCGTGCAGCGTTGGTCAGGTGGTCGTCGCCGCGGATGATGTGGGTGACGCCCATGTCGTGATCGTCGACGACCACGGCATGCATGTAGGTCGGGTTGCCGTCCGAGCGCAGGATGATGAAGTCGTCGAGATCCTTGTTCGGGAAGCGAACCTCGCCCTGGACGCGATCATGCACGACGGTCTCGCCCGCCTGGGGCGCCTTGATGCGGATCGCGCCCCTGGCGCCGGCAGGCGCCTCGGAGGGGTCGCGGTCGCGCCAGCGCCCGTCATAACGCGGCGGCCGGCCTTCGGCCTTTGCCTTCTCGCGCATCTCGTTCAGTTCCTCGGGGGTCGCGTAGCAGTAGTAAGCCTTGCCCATGGCGACGAGCTGCTCGGCCACCTCGCGATGGCGCGGCGCACGCTCGAACTGCGAGATCGGCTCGCCGTCCCATGTGAGGCCAAGCCAGGTCAGGCCTTCGAGAATCGCGGCCGTCGCGGCATCCGTCGAGCGCTCGCGATCAGTGTCTTCGATACGCAGCAGCATCTTGCCGCCGGTGTGCCTGGCGTAGAGCCAGTTGAAGAGAGCGGTGCGGGCGCCGCCAATATGGAGGTAGCCCGTGGGGGAGGGCGCAAAGCGCGTGACGACTGAACTGGACATGGATTGTTCCGGATGGCGGCGCACAGGCCGCGCGGATGGCGTTTCGTTGTGGTTCATGTAGCATGAAGCGTCTGGGGCGCAAGGTCGTCGGGTGGCTGCCGCATGGACGGCGAGGGGAGCGATCAGAGGCAGGACGAGCGCGTTCTGTTCGCGCCGCCGCCGCTCGGCCGTCGCGGAGCGGAGATTTCGCCGTGGCGCCCGGGCAGGATCGAATTGCTTGGTGACGGCACGGCGGCGGCCGGTCGAACCGAGGCGAAGGGCAATTCCCGGTCTGTCCGCTGGTCTGCGTATCGGCGAACGGCAGCTTCCGCCGTCAGTCTCGAGCTCGAACGCGGCGCGGCGTTCCTGCTCGCGCCCGTCCTTCTGTGCGTTGGGGCGGTTGCCTATTTCGCTGCGGACGCCGAAGTGGGCTGGGCTCCGATCCTGTCCTCGGCTTCGCTTCTGACTGCCGGCGCATGGCTCGCGCGAGCATTTGCGCCGGCACGATACGCGCTGCTGGCCCTGCTTCTCATCGTCGCCGGTATCGCGGCCGGGAAGGTCGAGACATGGCGGGCCGGGACCAAGGTGATCGGGGGAGAGATCACGACCCGGGTCACCGCGCGTGTCGAGACGATCGAGAAGCGGGAGAATGGCCGCGTGCGGCTCACCCTGGCGGTGCTGGATACCGAGCGTCCGAAGCTGCGCTACCAGCCGGACAGGGTGCGGCTGACCGCCCGCGCCGTGCCGCAAGGGCTCCAACCGGGAATGGTGGTGACAGGACTGGCGCGGCTAGCGCCGCCGCTCGGGCCGCTGAGGCCTGGCTCTTACGACTTCGCCTTCGAGAGCTATTTCGACGGCATCGGCGCGAACGGATTCTTCCTGAAGGCACCGGAACTCGCACAGGGCGGTGCAACGGCTTCCTTCGGCCAGCGCTTGAATGCGTGGATCGAGCGGAAGCGGATCGACCTCGCCGAGCGCATTCGTAGCCACATCGGCGGGCCCGAAGGCGAGATCGCCGCGGCACTGGTGGCGGGCGTGCGCGCCGGCATTCCCGAAGAGGTCAACGAGACGCTGCGCATCACCGGCCTCGCGCATGTCCTGTCGATCTCCGGCCTCCATATGGCGCTGGTGGCAGGCGTCGTGATCGGATCGCTGCGGCTTTGCTTCGCGGCCGTTCCGGGCTATGCCTCGCGCCGATCCGTGCGCAAATATGCAGCAGTGGGAGCGCTCGGCGCTCTCGCCGCCTATCTCCTGATCTCCGGTTCGCAGGTCGCGGCCGAACGCAGCTTCCTCATGATCGCAGTGATGCTGATCGCACTGATCTTCGACCGGGCGGCGCTGACCATGCGCAACCTTGCGATCGCGGCGCTCCTGATCATCCTGGTTTCGCCGCACGAGGTCGTCGGACCGAGTTTCCAGATGTCCTTCGCGGCAACGGCCGCCCTCGTCTCCGCCTACGCCTGGTGGGCGGAACGCCGCGCCGGCATGCCGCATGTCAATCCGGCGACGCGGAGCCGGCCGGCCCGCATCGTCCGGACGGTGGCGATCTATGCGGTCGGGCTCGCCGCGACCTCCCTCATTGCCGGAACGGCGACCGGCATCTTCGGCGCGTGGCATTTTCAACGCGTGTCGCCATTGGGCCTCGTCGCCAATCTCGCTGCGATGCCGGTGTTCTCGGTCGTCGTGATGCCGGCCGCCGTCGCGGGCATGGTGCTGATGCCGTTCGGCCTCGATGGCTGGGCGTTCGGGGTGATGGGGCAGGGCCTGTCGCTGGCGCTGTCGATTGCCGATTGGCTCGCGGAACGGACGCCGATCGATGCGATCGGTGCGATACCCCTGCTCTCCGTCGTCCTGCTTTCCATCGCACTCGTGCCGCTCACCCTGGCGACGACAAGCGCGATGCGGCTCGCCGCGATCCCGTTCCTGCTGGCGGGTCTCGTGACCATCGGCCTGCGAAACCCGCCTGACGCTCTCGTGTCCGAGGACGGACGGCTGATCGGCGTGCAGGCAGCAGGCGGACTGCTCGCGGTCAACCAAACCCGGCCGAATGCGTTCACGACCGAAGACTGGTCGCGCGCGTTGTCGGCACCGCAACTGGCCAGGCCGGAGAAGCGGGCAAATGCGACGGCGGCCCGGACTGAGCCCGCGCCGGACAGATTCACCTGCGCGGATGGCCTGTGCTGGATCCTCCATTCATCGGGCGGCGTCGTTGCGCACGCTGAGACAATGCCCGCGGCGGAACGGGCCTGCGGCATTGCAGGGGTGATCGTGATCGAAGATGCGACGGCGGCCAATCCGTGTCCGCACAGCACGACCAGCGTCATCACCGCGCGGCGGCTCGCCCTCAGCGGAAGCGCCGAGATCGATTTCGACAGGTCGGGCAAGGCGACGGTGAGGCACGCAATCGCGGACGGAAAGCCGCGCCCATGGCACGATCATCGCCGCTTTTCACGTGCCGCACGCGGTCTTGCTCCCTACGAATCGAAGAGCAAAAAGGCAGCTCCCGAACCGGCTCCCTGACTCGATCGCATCCGGCCGAAAGCGCCGCTCCGCTCAATACTTGCGAATGAGCCCGACAAGACGTCCCTGCACCTTGATCCGGTCGGGGCCGAAAATCCGAGTCTCGTAGGCGGGGTTCGCCGCCTCCAGCGCGATCGACGCGCCCTTGCGGCGGAAACGTTTGAGGGTAGCCTCCTCATCGTCGACGAGGGCTACGACAATGTCGCCGGGCGTGGCGCTGTTGGTGTTGCGAATGATCACCGTATCGCCGTCGAAGATGCCGGCCTCGATCATCGAATCGCCTTTGACTTCAAGCGCATAATGTTCGCCGGCCGCGAGGATTTCCGGCGGCACCATTATCGCGTGCGTCTGGTGCTGGATGGCGTCGATCGGCACGCCGGCGGCGATCCGGCCCATGACCGGGATCGAGATCGCGCTGCCTGCGTCATTGCTGGCGACCGGTGCCCGCGGCGCTTCCGCCGCCTTCTGGCCGAGACTGCCCTGGATGACGCTGGGCGAGAACTTCTTGGGGCCGGACATGGCGGGCGACATCGAGTCCGGGAGCCGGACCACTTCGAGCGCGCGCGCCCGGTTCGGCAGCCGACGGATGAAGCCTCGCTCCTCCAGCGCCATGATGAGGCGATGGATGCCCGACTTCGAGGCGAGGTCGAGTGCCTCCTTCATCTCGTCGAAGGACGGAGGAATGCCGGACTCCTTCATCCGTTCGTTGATGAACATGAGCAACTCGTGTTGCTTGCGCGTCAGCATCTCGCCCTCCGGGAATCGCTTACAAACAAAACCAGAACAAACACTATCTGTTCGATATGTGTTCTGCAACTGCTTAAAGTTTAATGAATTTGTTTACCGTTCGTTCAGGCTGTTCGCCCAAATGGCGTTTCAGCGCAGCATGACGACCCGGCAGGGTGAGCCGGCTGGGGAGGCCGGCGCGAAGGGAGGCCGCACGATGAGGATATTCGCCTCGGCCAAAGTTCTGAGCATCGACGAATCCTGAACCGGGAATGGCGAGGCGACGAAGTGTCCGTCACGCCACTCGGCGCGGGCCCGCACATAGTCCTCCCGCTGGTCGTTTTCGTTCATGCCGACTCCAAGAACGGCCTCGCGCAGGTCGACCGCATAGGGCCGTCCGGCGAGGCGGGCGACCAGCGGCGCGACGAAGAGATGCGAGCAGACGAGCGAGGCGACCGGATTTCCCGGCAGGCCGAGCACGCGGACCTCGCCGAGGCGACCGAACATCAGAGGCTTGCCCGGGCGCATCGCGATCTTCCAGAAATCGAGAGACATTCCCGCCGACGTCAGCACCTCGCGCACGAGATCGTGGTCGCCCACCGAAGCGCCGCCGAGCGTGACGATGATGTCGGCGCCGGCATCGATCGCACGGCGAACTGCCGCATCGATCGCCGGGCGGTCGTCGCGGACGATGCCGAGATCGAGTGGCACGCCACCGGTTCGCTCGACGATCGCAGCGACGCCGTATGCGTTTGACGCAATGATCTGGTCCGGGCCGGTCTCGCTGCCCGGAGGAAGCAGTTCGTCCCCCGTCGCCAGGATCGCCACGAGCGGCCGGCGGACGACGGGCAGGGTCGCGTGGTTGGCGGCTGCCGCCAGCGACAGCGCCGCGGCGTCGAGGATACGGCCAGCCTCGAGCAGCGGCTCGTCCTTTCGGAAATCGAGGCCCGCGCGTCGGATGTTGCGCAGAGCCGCGACCGGTTCGAGTGCTTCAATCAGGCCCGGCGAGATGGCGTTCGTGTTTTCCTGGATGAGCACGGCGTCGGCGCCCTGCGGAACCGGAGCGCCGGTGAATATGCGCACCGCTTCGCCCGGGCCGACCTGGCCCTTGAAGCCCCTGCCGGCGGGCGCCTCGCCGATGATCTTGAGGCGCACCGGCGCAGAGGCGACATCGGCCGCGCGCACGGCATAGCCGTCCATCGCCGAGGCGTCGAAGGGCGGCTGTGTGCGCAGCGCGGCAATGTCCGCCGCGAGCACGCGCCAGGCCGCCTTGTCGATCGTGACCGTTTCGCCCAGAAGCGGCTCAGCTCCGTCGAGCAGCCGCGCCAGCGCTTCTGAAACGGGCATGAGCGCCATATCGTCAGCGCTCCGAGCGGCGGAAGTCGCCCGACTTGCCGCCGCTCTTCTCGACCAGTCTTATGCCGGTCAGCTCCATCTCGCGGTCGACGGCCTTTGCCATGTCGTAGATCGTCAGGCACGCCACCGAGGCGGCAGTCAGCGCTTCCATCTCCACGCCGGTCTTACCGGTCACTCGCGCGGTGGCAGTGACCCTAAGGCCTGGAAGCGACGCATCCGGCTCGATCTCGACGCCGACCTTGTCGAGCAGCAGCGGATGACAGAGCGGGATGAGTTCGTGCGTGCGCTTGGCGGCCATGATGCCGGCGATCCGGGCGACGCCGATCACGTCGCCCTTCTTTGCGTTGCCGGCGAGGATCATGTCGAGGGTTTCGCGCCGCATGATCACCGCGCCCTCGGCAATCGCGATACGCTGGGTCTCCGCCTTGGCTCCGACGTCGACCATATCGGCCTGGCCATCGGCCCCGATATGGGTGAGGGAGGGTGCGTGCATGGTCACTCCGCCGCCGCGGCGGTGGCGCCATCGAGCAGGAGGCGGGTCGCGGCCGCGACGTCCGCCTGCCGCATCAGGCTTTCGCCGACGAGGAAGGTGCCGATGCCGTGGCGCGCCAATCTGAGGCAGTCGTCATGCGTGAAAATACCGCTTTCGCCGACGAGATGCCGGTCCGGCGGTACCATCCGGGAAAGACGCTCGGAAATGTCGAGTGATACCTCGAACGTGCGCAGGTTTCGGTTGTTGATGCCGATCAGCGGCGAGTCGAGCTTCAGCGCCCGCTCCATCTCCGCCTCGTCATGGACTTCGACGAGCACGTCCATTCCGAGCTCGAAAGCGCAGGCTTCGAGAGATCGCGCATCATCGTCCGACAGGCTCGCCATGATCAGCAGGATGGCGTCCGCCCCCCAGGCGCGCGCCTCGAAGACCTGATAGGCGTCGAACATGAAGTCCTTGCGCAGCGCCGGCAGCGCGCAGGCGCGGCGGGCCTCGGTCAGAAATTCCGGCGCGCCCTGGAACGACGGCGTGTCGGTGAGAACGGACAGGCATGCCGCGCCGCCGGCTTCGTAGGCGGCCGCGAGCGAGGGCGGATCGAAATCCGGACGGATCAGTCCCTTGGACGGGCTCGCCTTCTTGATTTCGGCGATCAGCGCGAACCGGCCCGCGGCCCGCTTGGCGCGGAGGGCGTCGAGGAAGCCGCGGGGCCGATCGCCATCGGCAATCTGCGCCTTGAGATCAGCGAGTGGCACGCGCGACTTGGCAGCCGCGATTTCCTTGCGCTTGTAGGCTTCGATCTTGCGCAGGATATCGGTCATGCGTTCGACACCTGGATCAGTTTCTCCAGCCGCGCCAGAGCCTTGCCGCTGTCGATCGACTGCGCGGCAAGCGCGATGCCTTCCTTCAGGTCCCCGGCGACGCCTGCGACGACGAGACCGGCTCCGGCGTTCATCAGCACGGTGTCGCGGTGGGCGCCGGGAGAACCCGACAGCATATCGCGGAGGGCCTTGGCGTTGAAGGCGCTGTCGCCGCCCTTCAGCTCGGCCTGCGTGTGCCAGCCGAGCCCATACTGCGCCGGCGTGATCGTGAACTCGCGGATCGTTCCATCGGCGAGTTCCGCCACGCGGGTCTCGCCGGTCGTGGTTATCTCGTCGTAACCGTCGCCATGGACCACCCAGACGCTGTCGGCGCCGAGTTCCTTCAACGCGTCGGCAATCGGCCGGACCCATTCGGACGCGAAGACGCCGACCAGCTGGCGCGTCACCCCGCCCGGATTGGAGAGCGGCCCGAGGATGTTGAAGATCGTCCGCGTGCCGAGTTCGACCCGCGAAGGACCGACATATTTCATCGCCGGATGATGAGCCGGCGCGAACATGAAGCCGATCCCGGCCTCGGCAATGCAGCGGGAGATCGCATCCGGTGCGAGGTCGATCCGGATGCCGAGTGCCATGAGCACATCGGCGGCACCCGACTGGGATGAGAGATTGCGGTTGCCGTGCTTTGCCACAGGTACGCCGTGGCCGGCGATGACGAAGGCCGAACCGGTCGAGATATTGAGACTGTGCTGACCGTCTCCGCCCGTGCCGACAATGTCGATCGCATTGGCCGGGGCGTCGACGCGAAGCATCTTGTCGCGCATGGTCGCGATCGCGCCCATGATCTCCGGCACCGTTTCGCCGCGCACTCTCAGGGCCATCAGGAAGCCGCCGATCTGCGACGGCGTCGCTTCGCCCGACATGACGATGTCGAAAGCCTCGCGAGCCTCCTCGAAGGTCAGCGCCTTGCCGGCGGCGACCTTGGCGATGAAGGATTTGAAGTCGGCCATGGCGATCCCGTCAGAAACTCAGCGCCTGCTGGATCGCGGCGGGGTTGGTGGTGACACCGATCTCGCCCTGCAGACGCGAGACGAGCTGGTCGAGGAGGTCGTCGGCCATGCCGGAAGCATAGGCCTGCCGGTCCTCGGCCGCTACGGCGTCGGCACCCGCTCCCGCCGGCTCGAACACCTCCGTCACGCGGAAAAGCAGCTTCGTGTTGCCGTCGGCGGGCGCCACGACGCCTGCGCCGTCCTGTGGCACGGCAAACACGGCGGCCGCGCCGTCGGGACCGAGATCGACGTCCTCCGCTCCGCGCTTCAGGCCGCGCTTGATCTGCTTTTCCAGGCCGAGTTCGCCTGCAACCGGGTCGAGCGAATTGTTGTCCCTCACGCGCTTTTCGAGTTCCGCCGCCTTGGTGGAGAACAGCCGGTCGGTTTCCTCGTTGATCCAGTCCGCAACCGCCTTGTCCTTCACCTCGTCGAGGCTCCGGTCGCGTGCCGGCGTGACGCCTTTGACCTCATAGAAGACGAAACCGTTCGATCCGAGCGCCAGCGGCGGGTTCTCGATGTTCGGTTGCGTCTCGAACGCGCCCTGCAGCAGTTCGCGGGAGGCGGGGATGGTCGAGATGACATTGCCCGTCGGATCCTGTGCGTTGCGGTCGACGGCTTCGATGGTGACGACTTGGAGCTTCGAGGCGGCAGCCGCCTCTTCCATGGTCTGACCGGCCGCGCGGGCATCCTCGTAGCGGTCATGGACATCGAGCAGCTGCGTGTTCGCCTCGGCCAGCGCCAGGTCCTGGCGGATCTGCGGACCGACTTCCGAGAGCGGCTTGACGATTTCGGGTTTGATGTCGGTGACGCGCAGGAGCACAGGGCCGAACGCGCCCTCGACGACCGGGCTCACCTCGTTGAGCGCGAGCTTGAACGCAGCTTCGGCGACGGCAGGATCCGCGACCTTGTCCTTATCGAACGTGCCGAGTTGCACGTCGGCCATTGTCTTGCCCTGGGCGGTGACGAGGGAATCGAAGGTCGAGCCGCCGCGGATGCTCTCGGCGGCGGTGTCCGCGGTGGCCCTGTCGCCAAACACCAGCTGTTCGATCGTGCGCGTCTCGGGCGTGGTAAAGCGTTTCTTCCTCGCCTCGTAGTCCTTGGCGACATCCTCGTCGGTAATAGCCGATGGATCGGCGATGTCCGCCGGTTCGAGCTTCACATAGGCGATCTTGCGATACTCCGGAGCGGCGTACTTCGCCTTGTTGGCCTCGAACCATTTCGCCAGAACGTCGTCGGCCGGCGCTGCCACCGTCCCGACAATCGACTTCTGCAGGGTGACATACTCGATGGTACGGTTCTCGCCCTGATAGAGGGAGACCGCACGGAGGAACGTGTCGGGCGCCTTCATGCCGTCCGAGACTGCTTCGACGATCTGCTGGCGCACCGCCACCTGCTCGCGGTTGCGGAAATAGTCCTCAGGCCGCATGCCGACCTGGCGCAGGACATATTCGAACTGCTGGCGGTCGAACTGGCCGCTGGATCCGCGGAAGGCCGGATCCTCGGCGGTCAGCTCGGCGATCTTGTCGCGAGACACGCCCAGTCCGATCCGCCGGGCCTGTTCGTCGAGCACTGCGCCGGCGGTCAGCTGCGCGAGCACCTGCTGGTCGATGCCGAACATCGTCGCCTGTTCGCGGGTGATCCTTTGACCGAGCTGCTGCGACATGACCTGCACCTGGCGGTCATAGGCGAGCCGGTAGTCGGCGACCGTGACCTCCGTGTTGCCGGCTGTAATCACGGCGTTGCCGCCGCCGCCCGTCATCAACTGGCCGGATATTCCCCACACGGCGAAGCTCATGACGAGCAACAGCAGCAGGAGCTTGGCGACCCAGGTGCCAGCCGCTTTTCTCAATGAGTCGAGCATCGAAACTCCCGGAATTTCCGCCGCGAACGGCACATTCTGCGTAGCCGGACCGGCAATAGCGCCCTTCCGGGCGACTGTCGATTGCTTTATGGCCGCATTTTGGTAGTCACCGCCGGCGAAGAACGCCAGGAGGAAGCAAATGACGCGCGCGATCCGTCCCCTCGTCGCAGGCAACTGGAAGATGCACGGAACGTCGGCTTCGATGCCGGAACTTCATGCCATCGCCAACGGATTCATGAAAGGGCTCGACGCCGAAACCGAGGCGCTCGTCTGCGTTCCGGCCACGCTGCTCGCACGGGCGGCGGATGTCTGCGAGTCCTCGCCGGTGAAGGTCGGAGGCCAGGATTGCCATGTGAACGACAGCGGCGCCCACACCGGCGATATTTCCGCGCCGATGCTGAAGGACGCCGGTGCGAGCTTTGTGATCGTCGGGCACTCCGAGCGCCGGACCGACCATGCGGAGACGGACGCGATCGTCCGCGCCAAGGCCGAGGCCGCGTGGCGCGCCGGGCTTAGCGCCATCATCTGCATCGGGGAGACGAGGGCCGAGCGCGAGGCCGGCAAGACGCTCGCCGTACTCTCGCGCCAGATTGCCGGGTCGGTACCGGCGTCCGCAGGGCCGAACAATACCGTCATAGCCTATGAACCGGTCTGGGCGATCGGCACCGGGTTGACGCCGACGTCTCAGGATGTCGCCGAGGCGCACGCGCATATCCGTTCCGAGTTGTCGAAGTTGATCGGCGGACGAGCCTCCGGCATGCGGATACTTTATGGCGGGTCGGTCAAGCCGTCGAACGCACGCGAGCTGCTCGCCATAGACAATGTAAACGGCGCGCTGGTCGGCGGAGCGAGCCTGAAGGCGGCCGACTTTCTTGCGATCGCCGAGGCTTACGTCTCGATCGATTGAGGTTTGCAGCCTCGACCATTGCAACGGCCCGGGAAGTTCCCATATCCGGCACTCAGATCGCCGCAGGGGTTGGATTTGCGGGCAAAGCCGTGTATTGACCCGCGGCCACGCGCCGGTCTGTGCGTCGGCCCAGCCAAGATTGCCCGGATACCCTTATGGAAACCGTCATCATCGTCATCCACCTCATGGTCGTGCTCGCGCTGGTCGGCGTCGTGCTGCTCCAGCGTTCCGAGGGAGGTGGACTTGGCATCGGCGGGGGCTCGGGCTTCATGACGGCGCGGGGCGCAGCCAATGCCTTGACGCGCGCGACGGCGATCCTCGCGGCGGCATTTTTCGCGACCTCGCTCATCCTGTCGATCATGGCCCGCTACGGTGATCGGCCGATCGATATCCTCGACCGGGTGCCTTCGACGACCGGCCAGCAGCAGGCTCCCTCCGGCAACGGCGTTCTGGACCAGCTGGGCGGCCAGGGTGCCCCCTCGACCGCGCCGGCAGGCGAGCAGCCCGCACCGTCCACGGCCGCTCCGGCGGAAGGGCAGGGCGCGGTTCCCATCGCTCCCCTGGCGCCGATTGCGCCGGCGCCTGCGACGCCGAGCGTGCCCAGCGGACAGTAAGCGCCTAGACAAGCACGCACGTCTTCAGGCGGCCGAATATATTGTTGCCGCCGTGCCACAAACTGTGGCCTTTCGGCGATTTGCTTTCGATCTGACGCCAATGTGAAGGGTGGCAACCTTCGCAACCGCTTGAGACCTCAACCGATTCGCAACTATAAGGACCCATAGGTCTGCAAGGCCTCGCGAGTGCGAGGCCTGCTGCCATGGCTGTTGGGCGGCCACGGACTTTTGGATTGGGGTTGTTGAAATGAGACTCAGGACTTTCGT
Source organism: Mesorhizobium sp. (assembly GCA_019635735.1). Taxonomy (GTDB): domain Bacteria; phylum Pseudomonadota; class Alphaproteobacteria; order Rhizobiales; family Rhizobiaceae; genus Mesorhizobium_A. The sequence goes on along the minus strand of JAHBYX010000001.1, from coordinate 4,163 downwards.
TCTGGCGGGGATGGTTTCGTCCTTCTGCCTCGGCGCGCCGGCTTTCGCGGAGTCGGGCGGTTCACCGTTCACGATTACGGTCAAGAACACGGCCTCTGCGACGCAACCCGAAAAGAAGGCGGAGAAGAAGGCTGAGCAGAAGCCCGGCAAGTCGGTGCAGAAGGTAGCAAAGGCCGAGAAGAATGCCGCGGCCTCGCGAAAGAAGGAGAAGACGGTCGAAGTGGCGGTCGTGACCGCGCCGACCGAACTGCGCAGCGACACCCAGGAACGCGGCCTGTTCAGCGCGCTCTTCGGCGGTCCTCCGCAGATGCTGCCCGAGACCCAGCGGCGCGACCAGGAACTGCGCGAGCGCGAGCTGAAAAAAGGCAAGAAATTCAAGGTTAAGGCCGATTTTCAGCCGCAGGTGGTCGACTTTAGCAGCTCGTATTCGCGCGGCACCATCGTTGTGAACACGTCCGAAAAATATCTCTATCTGGTCGAGTCCTCCGGCAAGGCGCGTCGCTACGCGATCGCCGTCGGCAAGGATGGCCTGAAGTTCAAGGGCACCGGCAAGATCCAGGACAAGCAGGAATGGCCGCGCTGGATTCCGACAAAGGAAATGCAGGAGCGCGACCCGGCGAAGTACGGCAAGTACAAGGACGGCATGCCCGGGGGTCCCGACAACCCGCTCGGAGCGCGGGCGATGTATCTCTACCAGGGCAAGAAGGACACCCACATCCGCATCCACGGCACCAACCAGCCCTGGACGATCGGCACCGATTCCTCGAACGGCTGCTTCCGGATGGTCAATGAGCACGTGATGGACCTCTACAATCGCGTGCGCATGGGCGCCAACGTCGTCGTCCTCTAACTCCTTGCAATCCCTGCGATAACAGAAGGCCGGGTTCGCCCGGCCTTTTTGCATGGCCGCTATGCGGGGGAAAAGTCGGCCGGCGCGATTTTCGACTGGCGGAATCAGGTCCCTGGCGCTATGCGATGACTCCCATGGCGCGATATGTATTCATCACTGGCGGCGTGGTTTCCTCACTTGGCAAGGGCATCGCCGCGGCCGCACTCGGGGCGCTCCTGCAGGCGCGCGGCTACCGCTGCCGCATCCGCAAGCTCGATCCCTATCTCAACGTCGATCCCGGAACGATGTCGCCCTACCAGCACGGCGAGGTCTTCGTCACGGATGACGGCGCCGAGACCGATCTCGATCTCGGTCACTACGAGCGCTTCACCGGGCGCTCCGCCAACAAGCAGGACAACATCACCACCGGCCGCATCTACAAGAACATCATCGAGAAGGAGCGGCGCGGCGATTATCTCGGCGCAACTGTGCAGGTGATTCCGCACGTCACCGACGAGATCAAGAACTTCGTCCGCGAGGGCAACGACGAATACGACTTCGTCCTGTGCGAGATCGGCGGCACGGTCGGCGACATCGAGGCGATGCCGTTCCTGGAGGCGATCCGCCAGCTCGGCAACGAACTGCCGCGGGGAGGGGCCGTCTACATCCACCTCACGCTGATGCCCTACATTCCGGCGGCGGGGGAACTGAAAACCAAGCCGACCCAGCATTCGGTCAAGGAATTGCGATCCATCGGCATCGCGCCGGACATTCTCCTGGTGCGGGCCGACCGGCCGATCCCGAAGGAGGAGAGGCGCAAGCTCTCGCTGTTCTGCAACGTCCGCGAAAGCGCCGTCATCCAGGCGCTGGACGTCGCGCATATCTACGACGTGCCGATCGCCTATCACAAGGAAGGCCTGGATTCCGAGGTGTTGGCCGCCTTCGGCATCGATCCCGCGCCCAAGCCACGCATGGAACGCTGGCATGAGGTTTCGCGCCTCATCCACAATCCGGAAGGCGAGGTGACCATCGCCATCGTCGGCAAATATACCGGGCTGAAAGACGCGTATAAATCGCTGATCGAGGCGTTGTCGCATGGCGGCATGGCCAACAAGGTCCGCGTCAAGCTTGACTGGATCGAGAGCGAGATCTTCGAGAAGGAAGACCCGGCCCCATGGCTGGAAAAGGTCCATGGCATCCTGGTGCCGGGCGGCTTCGGCGAGCGCGGCTCGGAGGGCAAGATCCTCGCCGCAAAGTTCGCCCGCGAACGCAAGGTGCCCTATTTCGGCATCTGCTTCGGCATGCAGATGGCCTGCATCGAAGCGGCACGGTCGCTCGCCGGCATCGAGGCAGCCTCGTCGACGGAGTTCGGACCGGCCAAGGAACCGGTCGTCGGCCTCATGACCGAATGGCTCAAGGGCAACATGCTGGAGAAGCGGCAGCAAGCCGGCGATCTCGGCGGCACGATGCGGCTCGGAGCCTATGAGGCGAGACTGGCACCCGGCTCACGCATAGCCGAGGTCTATGGCGACACGACCATTTCGGAGCGCCACCGCCACCGCTATGAGGTCAACATCGACTACAAGGAACGGCTGGAGGAATGCGGCCTCGTCTTTGCCGGCATGTCGCCGGACGGCGTGTTGCCCGAGACGGTCGAATACCCCGACCATCCCTGGTTCATCGGCGTCCAGTATCACCCGGAGCTGAAGTCGAAGCCGTTCGAACCGCACCCGCTCTTCTCGAGCTTCATCGGCGCGGCAGTCGAGCAGAGCCGGCTGGTCTAGCCAGGATTCGGCGTCAGCGCTGACTGTTATCAGCCAGCACTGACCTTCTTGTTGAACTCGGAGAAGAACTGCCCGGCAAGCTTCTTCGACGTTGATTGGATCAGTCGGCTGCCAAGCTGTGCGATCTTGCCGCCGACGTCGGCTTTCGCGGTATAGGTCAGCAGGGTCGCGTCTGCGCCGTCTTCCTTCAGCACCACGTCCGCGCCGCCCTTGGCGAAGCCGGCGATGCCGCCCTTGCCTTCCCCTGCAATCGTATAGGAATGGGGGGGCTTCAGGTTCTGCAACTCGACTTCGCCGGCAAAGCGCGCCTTGATCGGGCCGATCTTCAGCGCCACGGTCGCCGCGAGCTGGGTGTCCGACTTCTTCTCCAGCGACTCGCAGCCCGGAATGCAGGCTTTCAGCACGTCCGGGTCGTTCAGCGCCGCCCATACTTTCGCGATAGGGGCTTCGATCCGCTCTTCACCCTGCATGTCGACTGCCATGGCTTCCTCCCGATTGCTATCCGGATTGGGAGTAGCGGAGGGGGTCCGGCTTGTCTATCGCACCAAAGTCCGCCCCTTCTCGTTCATTCGACACGCTTGCGGGCACAAATGCGATGCCATATCCCTATGGCGCCATTTCACTAGTATGGCAGATTGCGGAGGATGACATGTCGGTCGGAAACGGAACCAGGCGCTTGCGTTCGCGTGAGTGGTTCGACAACCCCGACAATCCGGGCATGACTGCCCTCTATCTCGAGAGATACCTCAACTTCGGCCTGACCCGCGAGGAACTGCAGTCCGGCAAGCCGCTGATCGGCATCGCCCAGACCGGCTCCGACCTGTCGCCCTGCAACCGGCACCACATCGAACTCGCCAAGCGCGTCCGCGCCGGCATCGAAGCGGCGGGCGGCATACCGTTCGAGTTCCCCTGCCACCCGATCCAGGAGACCGGCAAGCGTCCCACGGCGATGCTCGACCGCAATTTGACCTATATGGCGCTGGTCGAGGTGCTCTACGGCTACCCGCTCGACGGCGTGGTGCTGATGACCGGATGCGACAAGACCACGCCGGCTCTGCTGATGGGCGCGGCGACCGTCAACATCCCGGCAATCGTGCTGTCCGGCGGGCCGATGCTCAACGGCTGGTTCAAGGGCGAGCGCGCCGGCTCCGGCACAGTGGTCTGGCATGCCCGCAGCGAGCTTGCGGCGGGACGCATCAGCTATGACGAGTTCCTCGCCATGGTGGCGAGCGCGGCGCCCTCGGTCGGCCACTGCAATACGATGGGCACTGCGCTGTCGATGAACAGCCTCGCCGAGGCGCTGGGCATGAGCTTGCCCGGCTGCGCCGCCATCCCCGCACCCTACCGCGAGCGCCCGCAGATGGCCTACGCGACCGGGAAACGCATCGTCGGCATGGTCCACGAGGACCTTAAGCCTTCCGATATCATGACGCGCAAGGCGTTCGAAAACACGATCGTGGCGGCCAGCGCCATCGGCGCCTCGACCAACGCGCCGCCGCACCTCGTCGCCGTCGCCAAGCACATGGGGGTCGACCTGACGACCGAGGACT